>NZ_LNRF01000001.1 GCF_001557875.1 Vibrio splendidus
ACCCAATCGCTCGTGAGAAAGTACACAACGCAGCAACTATCGCTGGTGTAGCATTTGCGAATGCATTCCTAGGTGTGTGTCACTCAATGGCTCACAAAATTGGTGCTGAGTTCCACCTACCACACGGCCTTGCTAACGCACTACTTATCTCAAACGTTGTACGTTACAACGCGAACGATAACCCAACTAAGCAGACTGCATTCTCTCAGTACGACCGCCCACAAGCACGTCGTCGTTACGCTGAAGTTGCTGACCACCTAGGCCTAAGCCAAGCTGGTGACCGCACTGCACAGAAGATTGAGCGTCTACTGACTTGGTTAGAAGAGCTTAAGAAAGACTTAGACATCCCACTATCTATCCAAGAAGCAGGGGTTAACGAAGCAGACTTCGTTGCTAAACTGGATGAGCTAGCGGTAGAAGCGTTTGATGACCAATGTACTGGTGCAAACCCACGCTACCCTCTAATTACTGAGCTACGTGATGTGCTGCTAGCATCTTTCTTTGGGTTAGAGTACGTTGAAAAACCTGTCGCCAAAAACGCAACTAAAAAAGATGCTACAAAAAAAAACAAATCGGAAAGCAAAAAACTAGTTGAAGTTTAATCCAACGTAACTCTATAAGAACGAGCCCATCGATTATCGCTTTCTTTGGGCTTTATCTTGCCAATGTCAACCAATATTATGACAGGTTATAGTATTTACGGAGAACGATTCACTACCAAAGACTGAATCAAACAATCCCAATGATTGTGTCAATATCGAGCTTTTTCCATAGGCAAAATCACTCAGGGCAAAAACCTATATCTTATGATTCTGGTAACTCTGATGGCCCTTGATATGGAATACAAAAATTAAACTTTGCACCAGAAAAACGACTCTCTTCCACTTCTATACACCAGCCTGAACGTTTCACTGCTGCGTGAGTAATTGCAAGACCCAACCCAAAACCTCCCGTCTTTGAAGTTCGGCTCTTATCTAATCTCGAGAAAGGGACAAAAACTTCTTCTCGTTTGTCTTTTGGAATGCCTTCCCCATCATCCTCAACAACCATGCAAACTTCATTAGGTTTAACTTCTATGGTCAGTAAAACTTTTTTACTTGCGTACTTAATGGCATTTTTTATTAAATTATCTACGACTAAGCGAGCCATAGTGTGGTCGCATAAAATCATCACTTCATCGACAAAGTTGCACTCTACACTCACCTCTCCATGAGGTAATGCCGCAACACGAGATCGAACAAACCCCACAAACTCTAAATCCATTTTACGAGCTTCGTAGAATGACGACTCTTTAGAAGTTAACCGCGACAGCTTAATAATATCTTCGGTCAACGTATTAATATCCTCGATATATAGGTCAATATCATCAAGTAATTTAGGATCGATAGAGGGATTTTTTACGCGAATAAGATCACTGACCAATTGAATACGGCTCAATGGAGTGCGAACTTCGTGAGGAATAGCCTGAGCAAACACCTGACTTTGAACAAGGCGGCTCTCAATTTCATCAGCCATACGGTTGAAGTTTTTAGCCACATTACCAACAGGGTCAGGCACACTCGGATCGGCTCTCTTCGAAAAGTTTCCATCACCAAATTGAGCTTGAGTGCTCTGAAATTCCTGCGCCTGATATTGTAATTGTCTTGTAGGAAGGTAAATGGCAAAAATAAAAATCGGAATAACACCACATATCAAAGAAAACAAAAACAGAATAGAAGTGGTTTTAAACCAAGGGGTTGTATAGGTGAAGTAATCTTTATCTTTGGAAAAAACGAGGTAATCAGAGCTGTTTGGGATAGCCATTACCGATGTATAGTACTGTTCACGATCGTAAATAACAGAACCATCGATTTGAGTTAGTTCCTGACACGACGGACAAGGTGGAGAACCATCCCATTGTCTAATAAGCTCGAGTTCCATTGTATAGGAGTGAATTTTATCCTGTAGTTGTAAATCGGCATACAACCCAACACTTTTCTGTTCACTCGCTATATATTTCTCTAAAAAGAGATGGCTGTCTCTGAGAAACGACTCTACGTTACTCTTATATAAATAGCTTTCTC
This sequence comes from Vibrio splendidus, assembly GCF_001557875.1. Classification (GTDB taxonomy): domain Bacteria; phylum Pseudomonadota; class Gammaproteobacteria; order Enterobacterales; family Vibrionaceae; genus Vibrio; species Vibrio splendidus_F. Next base: position 2,064 of record NZ_LNRF01000001.1, read on the forward strand.
CTACCCCAAAAGTAAAGGTAATAATCAATACAATCGAAACGACAATTCCGATATAGAGCCGACAAAACATACTCGAACATTTGTTAATCATCGACAAGCATATACCCTTTATTTCGAATAGTTCGAATCATGGTTCCAGAGCACTTAGCACTCGCTAATTTTTTCCTCAGGCCTGATATTCTCATATCGACTGAACGGTCATTAAAGCCATGCTCCATACCTCGCAACAACTGGCAACACTGCTCCCTGCTTACAATGTCCCCCTTGTTATCTATTAATATTTGTAAAATCTCGAATTGTGCCGCTGTTAATTGAAGGTCCTGACCTTGGCAAGCCACTATTTTTTTTATTTCATCGATTTGAAAAGCATAAGGGAACTTATTCGGCAACGAAAATTCAGGTTTAGCACTTCTCAATAACCTTCCTTCTTTACGCCTTAACAATGCTTCTATCCGGGCTAAAAGAACATGCCCTCGAACCGGTTTCGTCATGTAATCATCAGCGCCAAACCGCAGCAAACTGACTTCGCTCATTTCCTCTTCAGATGCAGTGAGAACTAATATCATCCCTTGATAAAATTGCTTTGCCTTCACGCAAATATCGGCTCCGTTCATCCCAGGAAGCATCAAGTCCAGTAAAACCAAATCGGGGTGTACATCTTGAATCATTTGTATTGCATCAGCACCATCATCAATCGCATGGACCTCATAATCATCGGCCTCTAGATACATCTGTACAAGACGACGAATCTCTAAGTCATCTTCAACGATTAGAATTTTACCTTTACTCAAAATCTCACCTAAATAAATCAAGATTACTTACTAAATATATACCCAGTGATTGTAAATTAAAGCTTCAGTAAAAAAGTAAAATGGATACATAACTTACAAAAGTCATACCTCAAGATCTCATCATCCCAATAGTTGATGCCATATCCTGTAATAATTTGACTTATTTTCTATTATTTTCAGCTGTATGACCCTAAAGCAATTCAATTCGGAAAATTGCTGTTTAATAGCCTAATAAGTAACCATGGAATTTCACTGTATAAAGGCCAAAATATAATCACCAAAATTTCACTCCTTTCATAACACTCACGCCCCTTACAAAACTTACATCTCTTTATTCGACCGAGTTATAAAACAGATTTAATATACCGTTACTGTCTCATTTTTGGATTTAATGTATGAAAGTAATGCTCACTGCGCTAGCCACCTTATTGACGGTATCTCCTGTCTTAGCTAGCAGTAACATCGTTCACGAACTCACTTACATAGGCTTTGGATATAAACATGCAACTCTTGAAAAAGGGGCATTTGCAGATTATTTGGATAACCAATACTCCAATAATGAAGACAAAGCACTCGGTGGGTTGTACCTTAACCTTGGTGTAAATATTACCGAGTCACTATTTATTGAAGGCGATGCTGACTTTGTTACTCGCGTAAGCTCAGAAATAGATACTTGGAAACTTGGGGCGGGGTTTAATGCGTCGATCAACGACCATTTTTCGATACCTACCTCATGTGGTGCAGTCAACTATCGAGCAGACAGTGACTACAGTAATTCATACAGCGAACAAGCTGCCTACTGTAAAACCGGAGCTCGCGTTCAAGCAGCAAAACATTGGCTGATCGATCTCTCCTATCAACACGACTTTTTAGACGCAGATAAAGACACGTTCAAAATGAACAACGTGTTTCAATTTGGACGCGTCTTTGGGTTAGTAGCCGGCATCGAAACATCTAAACGCCGGTACTCCGAGAAAGCCTTTAATTTAGGTGTTCAATTCACGATGTAAACCGACTATAGAATTTGACGCATGAGTAGAGCCAATACTTCCATATCGCATACATACGATTACAAAACAGGTTAAGATCCACTATTTTGTCTAAGCTACAATTGGAATATTTAAAATCTTATCCCTTTATCCAGAGAGATCTAATGATTGATTCCAATGAAACCATGCGTAAACAAGTTTTAAGTGCTCTCTGCATAACACTGATGGTTATGGCTATTCCCATGTCCATTGGTAACAGCTTTGTATTTCCTAACAAATCTTATGCGTTATCAATAATAGAAGTATTTTATATCCTATTGGGTGGATACACTCTCTATCAAATTCGAGATAACCAAAACGTCACACTGCACTCTCACCTTCACGTCTTCTTTATTGCTGCGGCAATTTGTTTCGCTGAATACGCTAAGCCCATCGAAGAAGGCATCTACATTTGGTCTTGCAGTGTGCCTCTTCTCTTTTATTTACTGTTAGGAAGTCGTAACTCATTCACATACTCGATGGGGCTATTGTTTATCCAACTCTCGATCTTGTTGCATGAAATAGCCCTCTACAATAAGCACGAATACATACTCTCAGTCGTCAATTTTTTGTGTGTTTACTTGGTAATAACAGCTGTGAGTCGTAAATATGAGAAGGAGCGTGAAGGCTCTAAGCTCTACGCTCGATACCTTGGCAGTCATGACTTACTGACAGGAGCACTGAGCCGTAACTCTTTACTGCAAACACTCAATAATGATTTCAATGATTACAATTCATTCATTATGTTCGATATCGACAACCTAAAAAAAATCAGTAGCAAGTTTGGTTACGCATATTCGGATAAGTTGATTAAAGAAGTCGTTCAAAGAACCTATACCATCATTAATCGGGATTACTTATATTACTTGGGTGAAGGACGATTCGTTGTACTAATCAAAAGCGATAGATTTAGAGAAAGTGCAGTGAATGAATTCAGTTTGGTCAACGATATTCAACAAACGGTCTCCGCTACCCCTTTCGCCGTCAACGAGCAGAAAATTGCAGTGACACTCAGTTCAGGAATCGCAGAGCTCAGTAAGTTCAATACGATAGAGCATGTATGGTATGAAGCTGAGGGTAACCTAGTGCTAGCTCGAAGCCATGGTTCATCAAGCATTTTTAAGAATCGTACTAGTCTCGTTAACTAGCTTGCGGCACTCTTTCAGGTAAGAACATAGTGAGATACGAGCCTGACATTCGCACCTCACTAATCATTGAGTCCAACCTCAACAGACTAGAAGTTGTATTTTGCACCGATATTGATTGAGCTGATATCTGAATTCTTAACGCTCACCACTTCATAGGTCGTTTGAGCCGTCAATGGGCCAAAGTGGTAGCCTAGGCCGCCGCCATAACCTAGCTCAACCACAGACTCTTCAATTGTGCTGTTGAACTGATTAGTCACGTTTGTCGTTATCTTAGCGGTATAGCTAACATTATGCAGACCAACCTTACCAAGAAGATAGAAATTGTCACTAACGTAAAATTTAGGGATAGCATTAATACCAATGGAAGTAGCTGACAGATCAACTTGAGCGTAACTCCCCTGACCAACGTACTCTCTTACTACAACGCCACCCAAATCTTTATACTCAACTTCAGCCGCCAAAGTGAAAACGCTCCCTAACTCAAAATCGTATCCGGCACTAACAGCAAAGCCATCATCACTGCTTACTTCTTCTGAATAGGCCACCTTACCGTGCCCTAGCTGTGAATAAGCTGCACCAAGATAAAAACCGTTCGCAAATGTTGAACTAGAAACAGACACAAGCATTAGAGTTAAAAGCGTTTTCTTCATATGAACCTCAAGTTAAAACATCAATTGGAATGCCCTATTCACACAGAAATTTAAAGGGCATTGAAACTTGAAGTAGGTTACCAACTTTCTAAATCGCCATTGGTAAGGCAGTGTAATCAACGTAACGAGTGACATTTACAAAGAGCTCTCCCACCTTTTTACATTACTTTCTAGATACTCCCTCCGACACTCTAATTATTACATATGTGTAATAATCATTTTCCATTTAATGGGATTATCAAAAGCCACAGTCACACCTATACTAGCGCCAACAAAACGAGAGAGCGGAAACAATTAAGCTCAACTACTCTTAACGAGTTAACGTTAATTGAACAGTTATCCGCTGTACTGACATATATAGGAAATATCCAATGACAATCGAAATTAAACCTGGTCAAACTCATATTAAATCAAAAGCAATGGTTGCATGGGCAGCTGGTGAACCGCTAAAAATGGAAGAAGTTGATGTACAACTTCCTAAAGCTGGTGAGGTTCTAGTTCGTATCGTTGCTACTGGCGTTTGTCACACTGATGCATTCACTCTTTCAGGTGACGATCCAGAAGGTATCTTCCCTTCAATTCTTGGTCACGAAGGTGGCGGTATCGTTGAAATGATCGGCGAAGGCGTGACAAGCGTTGAAGTCGGCGACCACGTTATCCCTCTTTACACAGCTGAATGTGGCGAATGTAAGTTCTGTAAGTCTGGTAAAACTAACCTTTGCCAAGCGGTTCGTGAAACGCAAGGTAAAGGCCTAATGCCAGACGGTACTAGCCGCTTCTCTGTAAATGGCGAAACTATTTTCCATTACATGGGTTGTTCTACTTTCTCTGAGTACACAGTACTTCCAGAAATCTCTCTAGCGAAAGTTAGCAAAGAAGCACCACTTGAAGAAGTTTGTCTTCTAGGTTGTGGCGTTACAACAGGTATGGGCGCAGTACTGAACACAGCTAAAGTAGAAAAAGGCGACAACGTTGCTGTATTCGGCCTAGGTGGTATCGGTCTATCTGCAATCATTGGCGCTCGCATGGCTGGTGCTGACCGCATCATCGGTGTTGATATCAACGAGAGCAAATTCGAGCTAGCGAAACAACTTGGCGCGACTGACTGCATCAACCCAATGAACTACGACAAACCAATCCAAGACGTTATCGTTGAGATGACAGACGGTGGCGTTGAATACTCTTTCGAGTGTATCGGTAACGTTAACGTTATGCGTCAAGCACTTGAGTGCTGCCACAAAGGTTGGGGCGAATCTGTAATCATCGGTGTTGCAGGCGCAGGTCAAGAGATCTCAACTCGTCCATTCCAACTAGTAACAGGTCGTGTATGGCGTGGCTCTGCTTTCGGTGGTGTTAAAGGCCGCTCTGAGCTTCCAGAAATCGTAAACCGTTACATGGCGGGTGAGTTTGGTCTACAAGAGTTCATTACTCACACTATGGGTCTGCAAGATGTAAACGAAGCATTCGACCTAATGCACAAAGGTGAATCTATCCGTACTGTTCTACACATGGATAAGTAATTCTCCTTGGTCTCGACACTTCGGTGTCGAGACCACAGTTCTGACTTAAACATCAGAGCGAAACTGTCTTCACCACCTCCTGCCCGGTAGGTGGTGAAACCTTTAGCTATAACTTTGGCTTTAGTATTAAACAACCCAAACACATTAATTCCGAAACCATCAACCTAACGGAGCACAATAAATGACAATCGAAAACATTAGCCAAGCAAAGGTTGCTGGTGGTTGGCACAAACAATACACCCACTTTTCAGCAACGCTTGACTGCAACATGCGTTTTGCGATTTTCTTGCCACCCAATGCAAGTAAAGAAAACCCAGTTCCTGTTTTGTATTGGTTATCAGGCTTAACCTGTACCGATGAAAACTTCATGCAAAAAGCCGGCGCTTTCAAAGCCGCAGCTGAGCAAGGCATCGCTATCGTTGCCCCAGATACAAGCCCACGTGGCGAAAACGTTGCCGACGATGAAAACTACGACCTAGGCCAAGGTGCAGGCTTCTACGTGAATGCGACTCAAGCACCGTGGGACAGCCATTACCGCATGTACGATTATGTAGTAACAGAGCTCCCAGCGCTGATTGAATCGTTCTTCCCTGTAACATCAGTAAAATCGATTTCTGGTCACAGCATGGGCGGACATGGTGCACTAACGATTGGCATCAAGAACGAAGATAGCTACCGTTCTATCTCTGCATTCAGCCCGATAACGAACCCAATGCAATGCCCTTGGGGACAGAAAGCATTCAACCAATATCTAGGCTTAGATATTGAAGAATGGAAACAGTACGATGCTTCTGAGCTTTTAAAAACCAAAGGCACTAAGCTGCCAATGTTGGTAGACCAAGGTGAAGCTGATAACTTCCTAATTGAGCAGCTAAAGCCTGAACAATTAGTTGAAGCCGCTAAGGCAACCAATGCCGATTTAGAGCTACGTATACAGCCAGGTTACGACCACAGCTACTACTTTATCTCTAGCTTTATTGATGAGCATATTGAGTTCCACGCTGCTTACCTAAACAAATAGTCACATCTATTTAGCCCACACCTTGCAAAAGCGTGAGGTGTGGGCTTTTTTGTGCCTGCTGTTTGGCTTCAACTATCTTAAACAACGATTAACACTTTTAAACTCCAACGCTATACCAACACAAATAACACAATGATAAAGGTACGAATATGAGCTGGTTTTTCTTGATAATGGGCGTAATGGCTGAAGCACTTTCTCACGTTGCACTTAAAGCCACTGACGGGTTTAGTTTGTCTAAGCCAGTGCCCGCATTGCTGGTGATCTCTGGGCACTTGGCAGCGTTTCTATTTTTGAGCCAAGCAATGAAGGGAATGCCAGTTGGTGTGGTGCACTCGCTATGGGCAGGATTAGCGATTTTGACAGTGAGCTTAATCTCGACCTTCGTTTACAGCCAACATCTGGACACTAAAGTTTGGATTGGCATGGGGCTTGTTGCCGCAGGCGTCATGTTGATCAACCTATCACAAGGCCACGCGCACTAATTTGCCCAGGCGCTTTTAGATAGAAAGCGTCTGAAAGGTAAGTTATGAACAGTGCGTCAATTCGTTCAAATTTCCTAACAGAGTGGTGTCGCCTTCACTTATTCATACTCTTACAATCAACAAATCAAACCTGTTACCATAGCACCTTCAACATTACCTATTTTGAAGGTTGCTATGAAAGCAATTAAGACTCTTTTCTTCCTGATGGTTTTGGCTTGCGGCCTATTTACGGCTTGGTTATTTATTCCAATCCCCGCGACCATAGACAAGCAAACGCTCGATGTCCCACTGACGGAACCGTTCAAGCTTGTGGCGTACCGCAGTAATCCAAATGATGCGAGCAAGCCATTTACTTACCACTACTATGTGATTTCAGATGTAGTTGGCGTTGACAACATGGACCCGTTCCTAATTACAACCGATCAGTTTGTGAAGCTTGGCGACTTCGACGAGAACACATTCAAGTTAACGGTAAACGGCAAGATAGAGAGCTACACCAACGATTTGTGGATTGAAAAATCTGACGGTAAGTTTCAACACTGGTATGTCAGCGTTGATGCGAACTACGTTCGTTAGATACGAACTCAAATAACTCCAACTTTAAAACTGCGCTCTGGTTTCCAAGCGCAGTTTTTGTTTCTTACCTACCGCTTTCCCCAGCAATCTCCCTATCACCGGCTTTTCGGGTGTCATAACCTCTACATCTGTTATAAGCTCGCTCTATAAAAGGCTCTCAATAAATCAAAAATAATAAAGGATCACCCGTGGAATTTACGCTCGACAAATTTAACGGCATCATCATTGACCCGCTAACTGCACCACACGATGCTGACTCATTCCATTCTGAGCTCAGCGAAATCACCGAGTTTTCACAGCAGAACAATAAAGGCATTATCTGGATTAGTTTGCCTATTTCGTTGTCGCATCTAATCCCAATATCCACTGAACTAGGCTTTGTGTTCCATAACTGTCTAGAAGACGAGATTACGCTGATCCATAAATCCGAAATCGTCGAATTTGTGCCTTTCATCCCAACCCATACTTTGGGGGCTGGAGCCCTGATCACCAACGAACACAACCAAGTGCTGATGATCAAAGAGCATGGTATGGCAGGCTATAAATTACCGGGTGGCCACATTGAACTTGGCGAGGGTATTGAAGAGTCTGTGGTTCGAGAGACCTTGGAAGAGACAGGCATCGAAGCCACGTTTGTTTCAGTGGTTGGCATGGCAACGCGCCACCCATATCAGTTTGGCAAATCAAACCTCTACTTCGTTTGTCACCTTATTGCTCAAACTCAAGAGATTGCGATTCAAGACACTGATGAAATAGCTGAAGCCAAATGGGTAGATGTAGAAGAGTTCATCAACAATACTGAAAACTACCCGTTCAACCGACAAATGGTTGCATCTTTAATTGGCAAACAAGGTTTGGAACTGACGCAGCTCGAAGGCAATTCAGGCCCCACTCATAAGCCCGAGATCTTCTTTTCTAAAAACGAATAATAAAACGGTTGTTCGAGAAGTTTACACCATGAAAAAGCGCCATTAATAGGCGCTTTCAAAGGGGAAATGTCTGAATCAAGTAAATCAATAAACTAATCGTATCCTTTAAAGCCCGTATTAGCTTCGCCCAGCCATTGCCAACAAGCTGCCTGTACCAATAAATACACTGCCGAAAATACGGTTTTGCACAATCATATGACGGCGATTCTTAACCAATCCGCTCAACCGACTAGCTAATAATGCATAACCACACATCACAAGCATATCGACGGTAAGTAAAGTACTGCCTAGCACTAGTATCTGCTCTACATGGGGACTGCTTGACACAATAAACTGGGGCAAAAGAGCAACAAGGAAAACAATACTTTTAGGATTGGTAACGTTGACAATCACTGACTGACAAAACATTTTCAAGCCACTTACTTTCTGCTGGTGTCCTTTGTAATCTGTATTATCCACCGTCTCGGTAAACTTCTTGATGCCTAAATAAATTAAGTAGAATGCCCCGACCCACTTTATAGCAATAAACGCAACTTCTGATTGGGCAAGAACAGCACCAAGTCCAACACCAACTATCGCAATATTGAACATATTCCCAACTTGTAACCCAATGTTTGAAATCAAGCTTCGGCGAAAGCCGTATTTCATTGTTATTGACATCATATTCACGGCCCCTGCACCAGGAGAAACAGCTAAAACAATGCACGCCATCAAAAACGCAAACCACAAATCAAAATTCATTTAAGATCCCTTCTAAAGTGACATCGACTCTAGACTTAAGTCGTCGTTGTAGCTAGTTTACTCACAACACAAAAGTAGAAAAACTAAGTTTTTATATATTCATTCGTAAGGAAACCTATGGACACTCGATTTCTTGAAAGCCTTGTCGCAGTCGTAGAGGAAGGATCAATAGCCGCTGCAGCTCGTGCCCAAGGCATAACACCGGCAGCCATCAGTCAAAGGATTCAAGCGTTAGAGGGCGAGTTTAATTGTAAGCTATTTAGACGAGCAGGAAGTACTGTTCAGGCCACATATGCCTGTTTGGCGGTTGTCCCAAAAGCAAAATCGATTATCAGGGAGACTCGTGATCTTATTGAAGTTGCACAAGGGTCAGGATTAGATGGCACGTTAAGAGTGGGAGCTAACTCAACATCATTAACCGCGTTTATCCCATCGACTCTCAAGTCCATTCGGGAAGTTGCGCCACAGGCAAAATTTCATATCATTCCTGGGAATTCGATCGATTTAAATCGGAGCCTTATCAATGGCGACCTTGATGCAGCGATTATCGTTGCCCCTCCCTCTGTCATTCCAAAAACATTGCGATGTAGAGAACTGAGAAATGAGCCTCTTGCGTTAATTCATAACAAAACGATTCAAGGCTCTATTGCAAGTATACTCGATAACAACGCTTATATTAGATATGACCCTACCTGTTGGGGCGGGCAGATGTCTGAACGATTCATGAACGACACGGGGATGACTAAAAATACCATTTTTGACCTGGATTCCCTTGAGGCGATTGCTCAACTGGTGGTGGAAGAGGTTGGAGTATCAATTGTTCCAGTCTGGCCAGGCTTGGAACTCTTTGATGAACACATCACCATCACACCAATAACCAACAAGAAATACAACCGGAAGATGGTACTACTGAGTGCATACCACCCTAGACAGCCCAAACTACTCGAATTGTTTGTAAAACATTTAGGTGAACTCGACTCGATTACACTGCAAAAAAGTGAGTCAGAGCATTAAGGAACGGGACAATAAAATGGGAAAAAGCGCCGTTGATACGGCGCTTTGTATTGAGTCCAAATAGTCCCTTGAGTCCATTTTTGTGTAATCAGAAAAAGCCTAGCGGATTAGTGTCGTAGCTGATCAGCAGGTTCTTAGTGTTTTGGTAATGGTCGAGCATCATCTTGTGTGTCTCACGGCCAATGCCCGATTTTTTGTAACCACCAAACGCGGCATGAGCTGGGTAAGCGTGGTAACAGTTCACCCAAATACGCCCCGCTTCAATGTTACGACCCATGCGATACGCTAGGTTTGCATCACGCGTCCACACGCCTGCACCCAAGCCATATTCAGTGTCATTGGCTATTTCTAGCGCTTCTGCTTCATCTTTAAACGTCGTCACCGCGATAACAGGGCCGAAGATCTCTTCTTGGAATACACGCATCTTGTTGTGCCCTTCCAGCATGGTTGGCTGAATGTAGTAACCGTTGCCGAGATCATCCGGTTGCTGCGCGATTTCACCACCTGTTAGCACTTTTGCGCCTTCTTGACGACCGATTTCTAGGTAGCTCAAGATCTTATCGAACTGCTCTTGAGAGGCTTGTGCGCCAACCTGAGTGTCAGTGTCTAACGGGTTGCCTTGCTTGATGGTTTGAGCGCGCTCGACAACTTTGGTGATGAACTTGTCGTAGACCGATTCGTGGATCAACACACGCGATGGACAGGTACACACCTCACCTTGGTTAAAGAACGCCAGCAGCATGCCTTCTACACACTTATCTAGGTACTCATCTTCATAATCAAAAATGTCTGGGAAGTAGATGTTTGGAGACTTACCGCCAAGCTCAACGGTTGATGGAATCAAGCTTTCAGCCGCACATTTTAGAATATGATGACCAACCTCAGTCGAACCTGTAAATGCCAACTTAGCAATACGATCACTAGTCGCAAGAGCTTGACCGGCTTCACTACCGAAACCATTCACTATGTTAACAACGCCAGCAGGCAGAAGGTCAGCGATCTTCTCCATCATCACCAAAATCGAGGTTGGCGTTTGCTCGGCTGGCTTCATCACCACACAGCAGCCTGCTGCTAGCGCAGGTGCCAACTTCCAAGCCGCCATCAAGATTGGGAAGTTCCAAGGAATGATCTGTCCAACGACACCGATTGGCTCTGGGAAGTGGTAGCTTGCAGTGTTTGAATCGAGCTCGGCTGCACTGCCTTCTTGCGCTCGAATACAACCCGCAAAGTAGCGGAAGTGATCGACAACCAAAGGAATATCTGCCGCTAAAGTTTCACGAACTGGTTTGCCGTTTTCCCATGTCTCAGCGACTGCGATTTCTTCTAGGTTCGCTTCAATGCGGTCAGCAATTTTAAGTAGGATGTTCGAACGCTCTGTCACACTGGTCGCAGCCCAACTCGCACGAGCTGCATGCGCCGCATCGAGTGCTAAGCTAATGTCCGCCTCGGTTGAGCGCGCGACTTGGCAATAAACCTGACCATTCACGGGGGACGTGTTATCAAAATACTCGCCGCTGACAGGCTTCACCCACTCGCCACCGATAAAGTTATCGTATTGCGCTTTAAAGTTCACTACTGCGTTGTCACTACCCGGCTGTGCGTAAATCATAGTTAGATCCTTCTTTGATTTGTTGTTCGTTATTGAGCGAGAGCTGTCTTATTTTTGTGGCGACTTCTCTTGAGAAAAGAACTCATGACAAGTCGCCCATGTTTATACTTTCTGTTTAAAACATTGATACTTCGTGTTTTCTTCACAACAAGAACAACGCAAATCACACGCCACAACCTCAAAACTTGTTGTTAATAAATTGTAAAACTATGATTACCAAACATTTACAACCCAAAGTGAGTTGGCATTGAACGGCCGTATGGAAAGCACTCCAGTGTTCAACTGTTCCAATTTGGTACACCCTCACTGTTACGACATGGAACAGTCATGCACCTTCAACAAGCAAACACCTTAGATTGGCTTTCGTCCTCTTGGCACCGCAGCACTGAAGCGGGGCTAAAACAGAGGCGTCTTCCCGAAGATATTCGCCTGCCACAGTCGATTCTTAAGCAGCGACGTCATCAATCATCAAGCTTGATTCAAATCGTCGAGCGCAATGCACTGCCTCTGTTTAACCAGATGTTTGCACGCACCGACAGTCGTTTGATCTTGACCGATATTGAAGGGGTGATTCTAGCTAGTTGGGGGCAAGAGCGGTTTAAGGAAAAGCTGACTTCGATTGCACTCAGCTCTGGAGCGTGTTGGCAGGAACAACTCAAAGGCACCAACGCCATTGGCACCGCGATAGTAGAAGCCAAGCCCGTGACCATCATTGGTGAGCAGCACTTCATCCACCAGCATCGGTTTATCAGCTGCTCAGCGAACCCAGTATTTGATCACCAAGGAAACATGGTTGGCGTATTGGACATCACCAGTGAGCAGCAACAACACGACAGTTCGGTACAGCTGCTTGTTCAAAACATGGTTCAGCTTATAGAGAATCAGCTATTGAGCCATATCCCACAAGGAACGACTCGTATTGATCTCGCGTGCGATAAATCGCTATTGCACAGCGGTTGGCAAGGGATTGTAATAGCCAACGAAGCTGGAGAGGTGGTCGCGCACAATCAGGTCGCCTCTCAACTGTTGGATCAAACCTCGATCGTCGGTGAGAGTATCGATGCCCTCTTCAACCGAACTTCAATAGATGCACCCTTTGTGTTTGAAAAACAGCATCTCAAACGCTCATCAGCCAAGCGCACACGCTCTATTTCAGCATCGTGTGATTTACACCATGGTGAACAACAGATAGAACACGCTTGGCAGCAGGCCAATAAAGTTATCGACAAAGGCATTAGCCTATTAATCCTTGGTGAAACAGGTGTTGGAAAGGGCGAGTTTGTTAAGGCGTTACATAAGCAAAGCCAACGTAAATCATCGCCCCTAGTCGCCGTGAATTGTGGTGCGCTGCCTAAAGATCTTATCGAATCTGAACTGTTTGGCTACGCACCAGGAGCTTTTACTGGCGCAAACAAACAAGGGTTTCAAGGGAAGATCCGTCAAGCTGACAAAGGGATCTTGTTTTTGGATGAGATTGCCGACATGCCTTTAGAAGCTCAGTGCCGACTACTGCATGTTCTGCAAGACAAATCCGTGGTGCCAGTTGGTTCCAATCAAAGCTATCAAGTCGATTGCCAGATCATCGCTGCCACTCACAAAAACCTCGAGCAGTTGGTCGCAACCGGTGAGTTTAGGCAAGATCTGTATTACAGACTCAATGGCTTGGCCTTTACCTTGCCAAGCTTGCAGCAGCGACAAGATAAGCATGCTTTAATTGAGTATATTCATCGTAAATACGCCGAAGCTGAGCAGTCTATTTGCCCGCACCTAATGAGTTTATTGTGCGCCTATTCTTGGCCAGGCAACATCCGTGAATTAGACAACTTACTCAAAGTAGCCACTTTACTAGCAAGTGATGAACCACAACTCACACTCGAGCATGTGCCTAGCCACCTTGCTCAGCACCTCACCTCTTTAGCTCAAGATGGTCATCACCAGATTACTGCTTCTCGTATCATCGAAGGTAAACCAAATGCAGATTTAAGAAGTACCGTTGAAGAAACCTTGCTGCAAACCTATCAGGCTAACCAAGGGAACATCAGTAAGACATCGCGGATCCTTGGGATCAGTCGTAACACAATTTATCGAAAGCTAAAGAGTTTGGGGATTCTTCAATGAAGAGAATGAACCAAGCTTTGTCTTGCATGGATTTATAAAACAAACATAGAAACTCGCATAAATAGGAGGAATGAATGATTTTGAGTAAAATTAAGTGTGACCATTGTCATATAATGAATAATCCACATTCAGTAACAAGCGAAAACAACACTACTCTCGCCTAATAAAAGACCACTTTATCAATAAGGTTTAAAGATCAATAAATACAATTGGTTACTTAACCTTAAACAAACATTTATTTCTCTTTCAGAACCCATGCATCAAATATAAAGATAAGCCCAACACAATCCTGTTTATAAATTTGATCTTCCCATTCTTTATCTGTTCATTATCTTGAATTTTTCATTCATTTATCTTGTTTAAAATCTCTGCAAAACTACCACTATTTAGCTAGAGAGATCATATGTTTAACAGTATACGAACGCGAATTGCGGTGAGTGCAGGCGGGGCGATGGCTTTCACCCTATTGATCGCAATGGGCATGACCACTAGCGCTTTTACTGATGTGAATAAACAAGTCACAGAGAAAGTAAAACTACAGTTAACCGACGCTACGACAACCGATTTACAAAACACAGCACTTCAACAAGGGTTGAACATTTCCAACCAACTTAACCCTGTATTAGCCAACTTAAAACAAGCACGTTCAATCATTGAGTTGAGTTCAGAAACGGACGCTAGCGCAGACCTTATCGTTAAACAGTTTACTGCCGCTTTAGAAGCACAAAACAAAGCCGTATTTGCTGGCTACATGGTGTGGGAAAACAAAACTTGGCCACAACAAACCGATCTGAATGGCGAGATTAGCTTGAACAGCGAATTAGGTTTCAACAGTCAGGGCTACCTTGCCCCTTTCTTCTCTCCCAATGACCAAAACAGCTTTGATGCAGTCGCGATGGAGAGCTTCAGCAATACTGAACTCAACAGCAATGGTGAACGCAAAGACGACTGGCACTTAATGCCTTACCAAACAGGTAAAACGTTCGTAATGGAACCGTACTTCTATCCGGTTCGTGGTAAGCAAGAACTCATTACCACCATCAGCCAGCCGATCAAAGAGAACGGTAAAATCATTGGTTCAATTGGCTTTGATTTGTCTTTGTTCGAGCTTCAAAGCCAGAGTGAATTGTTTGCGCGTGACCTGTTTGATGGCAAAGGCAAGATCCTCATCACTTCCTGGAAAGGCATTACACTGGCCAACAGCAGTGCTGGAAACATGGTTGGTAAGAAAGTCTCACCAGAGCTAGAAAAAGAGTGGTCGCGAGTTCAGTCTATCGCTAAACAGTCTGGAGCTGGGTTGGTTACATTTGGCGGAGATGAGTACGCCATTACTGCTATAGAGACTAGCGACGCACCGTGGGTAGTCATGGTATCGGTTCCCAGTAGTCACCTTGCAAAAAGTGTCGACGAATACACCCAGTGGAGTGATGAGCAGAATTCGAAAGCGCTTGAAAAAGGTGTGTGGGCGGGGATCGTCGCCGTTCTTCTAGGCATCATATCGATGGCATTGATCGCCAACTCTCTCGGCAAAGTTCTCAATAACTTGGTCGAGCGATTCAAAGATGCCGCACAAGGCGAAGGCGATTTAACCTATCGCATCGAAGTAAAAGGGAAAGATGAGACCGCGCAACTGGCTCACTGGTTCAATACCTTCCTATCTCGCATACAAGAGATGCTGCTCACTGTAATGGCGACAGCAGACCAAGTCGATAAGAACGCGACTGAGGGTCAAGCTCGTGCAGAGGTATCCCGTGACCAGTTGAACGCTCAAGTAAACGAAGTGAACTCACTCGCCACTGCAATCAATGAGATGAGTGCAACTGCACAAGAAGTAGCGAACTCAGCCGTTCAAGCCGCTGCGGCCGCTAGCCAGGTACAAAGTAATAGCCTTAACGGCATGACACGCATGGACAATGCCGCCAGCGCAGTTGATAGCTTGGCCACTCAAGTGAATGATGCTCAGCAACAAACGCAAAACTTAGTTGATTCAAGCACCGCCATTCAAGGTATTTTGAGTGAAATTGGCGGTATTGCAGAACAAACCAACCTACTTGCGCTCAACGCCGCGATTGAAGCAGCTCGTGCGGGTGAAGCCGGACGTGGCTTTGCGGTGGTGGCCGATGAAGTGCGTAACCTAGCAAACCGTACTCAAGGCTCGACCGAAGAGATTCGCTCAATGCTGGCGCGCCTAGAGCAAGAGACCCAATCTATCGTGGTCTTGATGGAGCAAAGCCAAAAGCAAGCGAACGATACCAAAGGCGAAACTCAAGCCGCTCATTTAGCGCTGTCTGAGATTAACCAAGCCATTGAAGTCATCAACGACATGAACAATCAAATTGCTTCCGCGGCTGAAGAGCAAAGTTCAGTATCCGAGGAGATTAACCGTAACGTGGTCATTATTAACGATACCGCAGTGGAAGTGATGGAGACCATGACATCCTCGGTAGAAATCAGTAATGAGCTGACAGTAAAAGCCGGAGATTTACACGGAGAATTAAGTAAATTTAAGCTCTCTTAGTTCGCTATCTCTTCCATAACAACAAGGCCGAGAAACGCAATATTCTCGGCCTTTCTATTTACTGTTCGCTCTCAGCATCAATGCCTCTCACCTAGAAAAATCTAATTAGAATCCAACTCAATCAACTGATTGAGCACCTCTTTGTCCAACACCGGATGATGCTTACTCGCGAGCAGCAGTACGATGTCTACCGCAGGTAACGGTGGCATGTCATCGAGAATTTTCAAATCAGGTGTGACACTGAGCTTGCCCATCGCACCAATTGCCAACCCTGCTTTGACGATTGCGCGCTGCGCTGAAGCCGTATTACTACACGCTAAAAGCTGATAAGGCGTGTCTTGTTTGGTTAAACCATTCACCGCCGCAGCATGGTATTTACAATCCGTCTGGAACAGAGCCAGTGGGACAGGTTTAGAATCATCAAACACAAAATCAGGGCTGCTTATCCAAACGCCCACATCATTGGTTAACCAATATCCCTCTTCGCTATCGGGAGCGCGAGTCACAATCGCAGCATCAAGCCTACCATCATCAAGCCACTCTCTAAGCGTAATGCTCGGCAAGCTAAATATTTGAATGGAACAAGTAGGTTCAGCGTTCTGCAAAAGCTTAATCACTTTCGGCAAGATGCTGTCGTTATAGTCTTCAGGGCAACCTAATCTCAGTGGCTGTTTGTCCTCATAACGTTTTACTTGTTTCAATGCCGTATTGTGGAGTGCGACGAGCTGCTCCGCATGAGAACGTAATGCCAAGCCCGCCTCAGTCAAAACCAGGTTGCGTCCTTCCTTTTGAAACAGGATGACATTCAGTTCTTCCTCTAACTTGCGCATCTGAGCACTGAAGGCTGATTGGGTGCGATTAATCTGCTTTGCAGCGCGTGTAAAACTGCTGGTCTCCACAAACGCGAGAAAGCCTCGCAACGCATCAATATCCATATTGAAATCACCACCCATCGTTTTTATTAATGTATTGCATCAAAATTATCCGTTAGTGCGCCGTAATACAATCCCTTAAGCTCAAATGCATACCCACCAGACGCAAGGAAGCATTTATGCAGCTTTATATCGCTAATCAGAACTACTCAACTTGGTCACTGCGCGCATGGCTAATATTCGATCACTACAACCTCGCCGCTGACGTCATCAAACTTAAGCTATTCACCCCAGATTTTTATGACACGCTGGCTTCAGTTACACCCACTGCAAAAGTGCCGACTCTGGTTGATGGTGACGTTGCAGTGTGGGATTCACTCGCTATTCTCGAATACGTTAACGATGCCTACCTAAACGGTACTGCATGGCCAACTTCCATTGCTGAACGCGCCTTAGCCCGAGCTATCTCGGCAGAAATGCATTCTGGTTTTTTCAACATCAGAAATGAATTACCAATGAATTGCCGAGCCAAAAGAAAATTGGTTTTGAGTGAAGGTGCCCAGAAAGATATCGCCCGCATCGATGCCATTTGGTCAGAACAAATGGATCAATACCCAGAGGGCTGGCTATTTGGTGAATGGTCGATTGCTGATGCGATGTTTGCACCAGTAGCACTGCGAGTCGAAACCTACGGCATCAAGCTTTCAGAAAAGGCATCACAATATCAACAGCGTGTGCTCAATAGCCCGTCGATTAAAAAATGGTTAGCCGAGGCAAGCTTAGAAACCGAAGTGGTTGAAGAGGATGAGGCCGGTGAGCCTGTATAAGTAGATTCCAATGAGTCTCGATGCACTATCGAGACTCATTCATTTTTGCTCATTACAAAGGTTTCACAGGGCACTTTTTCTCAGAGTGTACTCTTCAATAACTCACTGAACTTCGACGCTATCCACTGATGCGAAGCTGATGCAAATGTACGCTGATGTTGCAGTAAATATAGGTCGACGTGATATTGCTTACTGGCTACAAAATCGTAAATATCCACAAACTGGCTATCGAAACCCGGTAGTGCATTCAACGCATTCATACCAAAGATCACCGCATCTGAACGAGACGCGATCTCCATCAACACATGAGTTTGGGTGCTTCGAAGTTTTGGACGTTTGTCACTTTCCAACTGTAATAGAACTTGTTGAAGAGGCGTGTTGAATGCTTGCTTGTGGTCTTCTTCTACGTTCATAGCGACTATAGGGTATCGCATGATTTCGTCTAACGTAGTGTCTTTTCCAACCAGAGGGTGGTCTTTACGAACAAACAGTTTGGGATAGATTGTTCCTATTTTTGTCGCTTGGTATTTTTGATCTAGCGAGCTTGAATAATGAATAGCAAAGTCTAACTTCCCTTTGTCGAGTAAGTCGTAAGGGTTACTTTTCGCGGCCATTTCTATCAAGTTGACGTCAGGAGCTTCTTCAAATAACCCTAAGGCTAGATTGGGAAGAATGGTACTTCCTAGAAAGGTAGGCAAAGAGATCGAAAACGTATCATTACATTCTCGAGGATCAAATTGACTACGTTGAAACAACGCACCCAACTGCGGAAGAATGTGTTGCAGCTCTTGACCTAACTCTAGCGACTTTGATGTCGGTGTCAGGCCAGTAGAGGTTCGGATAAAAAGGGGATCATCGAAGGTTTCTCTCAACCGTTTTAAGCTGCGACTCATAGCCGACTGCGAGACAAATAACACCTTTGCAGCATTGGTTACATTGCGTTCTCTAAGTAATGTGTCAAAGGCCACCAGCAAATTCAGGTCGACTCGATTCAATTGATATGAAATATCTTTTTGCATAATCCCTCTGCGATATTGAACAACGACATTGTTTAGAACGAACTAACCATAACACGAAAAGATACACCCACTTAAGGGTGTATCCAATCTTGATTAGCCTGCTACTTTACTTTGATAGAATTACTCGTTTACTTTAATAAAGTCACCTGGCTTCCATGAATTATCAAACCATTTTTCTGTCGGTGAATACATACGGAAGATGATATTAAAACCTTTCCCTTCCGTCGTTTGCACCCAGTTGTTTTCCATTCCTTTTGGCGCATCAGGTGCAAAGTGTATGGTGATAGAACCATCACTGTTTTTCTTAATGTCTTCACTCAAACCATCGATACCCGCAGATTTTTGGTCGGTTTCTAACATGGAACGCGTCTGGTTATCGTAGATCATAAATGACCAGAACTTCTCTACAGGCGCATTTGGCGGCATTGTTACCGTGTAGTGCTGGCTACCATCTAACACTTCCTGATTGGCATCACGTGTTGCCAATAAGTAATCCGAACCTTTGCCTACGGTTTTCGTCACCATATCAGGGGTAATTCCCGTTGCCATGAAGTGGAAAGTGGCTCGCATGTCAGAGTCAATCACGCCATTTGCGTCTTTAAACTCATGCCCTGAAACTAACGGAGTAAACCATTGTCTATCTTCGTAGCGAAACATCTCTTCCTTAGGATGAAAATAGGTAGAGCGCGCTTCAGCGGTTGCTATTTTTGCCGCTTCCGACAGGGTTTGCTGCATGCGCTTATTGGGAGCAAATTCCTGCCCTTTTTCGATTCCGATATCTTTGGCTAACGACAACCATTCAGCATCAAAAATAGCCGTAGGTTCGTATTGAATAAGTGCATTCACCTCATCGTAGAATGTCTCGTCCATAGCATGAATAGTGTTGTAATCAACGCCAGAAATATTCATGAACTCTGTCTTATCTTCTTTACCATACGGATACAGTTTGGTGGTGTTTTTTAATGTTGTAATGCTCTGTTCCATACTCTCTGGTGAGCTCACCAAGCGCAGCAACAGCCAATGCTGATAGCCTTCGCTGACAACCTCAATGTACCCTTCTGGAACATTGCCCTTCCACGAAGAGTGACGGATAAAATACTTGCCTGATTTAGCTGCGTTATCTGGATGAGTGACACCAATTCGATCAACGTATTTAAATGTAGCATTGTCGAGTAAGCCAAGTACTGGGGTTGGAATTTCCAGAACAACCGGGCCGTTTTTCACATCAATTTCAGAAGTGATATACGGCGTGGTTGTATTCGCGGTTAACCACAAGCTATTGGCGTCTAAGTTGTCTTCAGAAATCGCAATGGTTTGGTTCGGCTTCATGCCAATACTTTCGTGCCCCAGTAGCAGTCCTTGTATTGAAGCAACAGGAATGCCGGATAGAAACACACGAACCGCATTGGAGACTTGAACAAAGTCTTGCACCTTAGCGTGCGTTTCTTCAGTAGGTGCACCATCGGTATAGTTCAGCTCACCTAGATAGGCAGATTCGACCTTGTTTGGCGTGATGATGCTATCTGGTACTTGCGCACTAAATTTAGGCTCAGCGAGCACCATAGATGAACAACCTAAAGTAATCAGCAACGTAGCAATAATCGATGTTTTCATAATAGTTTCTCTTGTCTAAAGTGATTCTCATAGCCTAATCGACCCCATTTGTATTCTTCATTTGGGTGCCACGCATTAAGCCATTTACTTGCAGAGACAGTTGAGTCTCTATTGCTGGCTAGCCACTGATTTTTTCCATGTCTTCTAGCATCCAGTTTTTAAAGAAAGTCTTCGATGTTGGACGGTAAAGTCGGAACAATAAGAAGTAATCTTCACCACCTGTAGGAACCCAGTTATTCTCTTGCCCTTTTGGTGCTTCTGGGCCGAAGTACAAATCATACGAACCATCTGGATTCTTTTTCATCGTGTCTGCGTTTCGAGACGATAGCCCTACTCGATCGACCCCTTTAACAAAATTCTTGGTTTCCATGTTGTAAACAATCGCTGACCAGAAATCCTCGACTGGTGTGTCGGCTGGTACATTGAGCTTGTACGTCGCTTTGCCATCTAACATCTCACCTTGTGAATCACGTAAGCCCGTTAGATAAAAGGTTGAACCGCCCAATTGCTTTGGCAAGTAAGTCACGTAGAAGTACGACGCTGCTCGCTTATCAACTAACACCTCATCTTCATCCACAAATGGGAAACCAAGTTGAGCTTGAGGGCCAAAATTCCAGAAAGACCATTGCGATAAAGGCTTACCGTTTTTATCTTTCCATAGCGCACTCACCGTTTGATCAGGCTCTACGAATTTCGACTGCATGTGCGCATACGCCATAAGTACCCCCTCACGAATCGCTTTTTTCTGCTCTTCTGACGGGGCAAACTTCTTGCCTTTCTCAATACCAAGATCTTTTAATAACGAAACCATCGCCTTGTCTTGTGCTCTAACAGGGTTCTCTTGAATGACATCATTAATGTCTTGGAAGAACGTCTCGTTGTAATAAGGGAGGCTGTCATAAGCGACATCGGTTGCATCCAAGTAATCTGTCTTGGGTGGATTTTTGGCATCCGCAAGGTTGTAGATTTTGATTTTCTTCGCGTAGTTACCCGCATCTAAGTCTGTTGCCCCATTGGTTAACGATGGTCTAAAAGAGAATCCATACAGGTAAGTATCCGTTTCAAATACCAAGTAGCCTTGGCTTTCAAGTTCTTGTTTTGTACCTAACTCATTGTCGTAACCTGGTGGCAAGAATAGATACTTCCCTCCTTTACCTTCGTCTGCACCTTTGTAGCCAACATCCGTGATCGGTACTTCCCACTGATTCACAACCGAGCCAAAGTAATTCACTTTGTCAGTCGCCGCCGGAACTTCAATAACGACAGGGCCATTTTTGGAGGTTGTGGTTGCCCAAGCGTAAGCAGTGGTGTCGTTAGCCGTGAGGAAGCCTTTTTCTGAGCCAAAAGGTTCGTTAACGTAAACCACATCGTTGAAATCGCCATTCAGGTCTCGACGAGTCGCTTTCAAAAAATCAATCTGAGTCACAGCCGGCATATAATGGATTGCGGTTTGAGTGGCACGCTGCACCATCATTTTGTATTCAAGGTTTTCGATCTGCGATGCGCGATTAAGGATGTCATCTGTATCGTCGAATGATTGGGAATAGACCGGCATTGTGCTGATAGCAAGTAGCGAAGCTAGGAGAAGTTTTTTCATGTTGAGCATATCTCTTCGTAAAGGTGAAACATTCAATTGTTTAAAAAACATCCTTTGTTTGAACCAAGTATACGAATGAGACCAAAATTCATCCAATGACTTATAGTCATTTATAATTATTCAATTTTAGGATAATGCTAGATACTGTTCGACCATCCCGGTACGACTCAATGATCTGTAAACCTTCCTCTACTCCGCAATATTTTGGTCGATTGTGATCGCCTAACCACAATGTGCAGACCTGATTGTTTATATTCAACGAAATTCAAATAGTTAAGATAAACATCATGTTACGATCAACGATCGCATTACTCAGTGTTACTAGCTTCGCCGTATCTGCCAACGCCCCTCTTCCTTCTGGAGAAGAGTGGCTCAACCACGCTACTGAAGGGTTAGCACCTTACTGGTTGATGCCTAGCGCTCAAGGGGAACCGATAGGCAACTGCCCTACTTTCCGCTGTGATGACGGTACCTTGCTCGATGTTTCTGATGTGTGCCCTGAACTGAACAAAAGCTGGATCACGCCACACTTTGGCAAAGAATTTACGCGGATGAAGTCACGTCAAACCTATGCCTATGGCGTGCTCTACCATCTTACCGGAGACAAGCAGGCGTTAGAGCTAGCTAAGCAAGGTGCCTACTACATCATTGATCAACTAGAAGATACGCAAAATGGCGGCTTTATTGGCTACACAAAAGAGGGAAAAACCGGCCAGGATTGGCAACAGCGTACCTCTCAAGATCAAGCGTATGCGCTGGTTGGCCTCGCCATGTACTACTACCTGACTCAAGACAAAAAGGTAGAAGGAGCACTCATCGCCCAACAATCTTTTATCTTTGATAAATATCGAGTTAGCGACAACAGTGGTCTTGCATGGGTACTTGCTGACGGTGAGGATGGCAGTGCAAAACGACGTGAGCTTGTCGCACAACTTGATCAAATTAACGGTTACCTGTTGCTCGTCGCACCTCTACTCAAAGAGCCCGTCAAATCAAAATGGCTTGATGACTTAAACTGGCTCACGCAAACCATGATTGACCAATACCATTCTGAAGATGAACAACGCTTCTACGGTGCAATTCACGATAAAGCAGCAATGATGCCGAATGCTAATCACAACGATTTTGGACACACCATCAAAGCGTATTGGATGACTTACCTTACGGGACAAACATTGGATAACTCTGAATGGAAAGAGTTTGGCATCACAGGGATGAAGCACACCTTAGCCCAAGCTCAATATCAAAAAGAGTTCGTCAGCGTATCTCAATACTTTGGCGAAGAACTTCAGCAAGCGTGGGAAGGACAAGAGATTACTGGATGGCAAAGCAGACCAAACACAAACTGGGCTTCATCATGGGAATGGGCAGAGCTCGATCAAGCCGCCATGACGGTATCGCTTGTCGATGGTTCAATGAAAGACGTACTGCAATACACCCTATCCACCTTTCATGATGTATGGGTTGATCACAAGTACGGCGGCGCTGGGCTTGATCCAAAACGCACCAAAGCTTTCCATTGGGGCAACGGTTATCACCAGTTTGAACATGCACTGATTGGCTATTTGTTCGCTCAGCAAGTCGACGCAAAGCCAGCAGTATTACATTACGCAAGGCCGACCAACAGCGAGATGCCAATGGAACCGTATTACTATCAAGGGGATGTGGTTAAGTTGGAGAGACTTGAGGGCGGAATGCAGAAGGTCAGCTTCAATAACATTCGACCTTAGCCTGGGGGCGCTCTGAATAAACGAATTAACGACAAAGCCTGAAAAGCAATTTTCAGGCTTTTTAATGACTACTTTCTTTTACCCTGTTCAACCAACTTCTCATTCCATGCAGTGTTACCGTCACGCTTGGTCACATCATATTCAGAACAGAACTGAGAAATGGTCATGTTGCTGTCGCCAGTAGCAAGTTTGAGAGCCAACTGAACTTGTTGAAGCTTGCTTTGCAAACGCAGGATCTGACCTGCATTTGGGCTTTTCTCTTTGGCATATTTTAAAGCCGCATGTTTACGCTCAGCAGCACCCGCTCGGCGATCGGCTTCAGATAACAGATATTTTAGTTGAGCAACACTCTTGCCTTTCTTGAAGGCAGGATCAAGCAACTCAACGCATTCATCAAACGATGGTTCGATAACGTATGGGTCAACTTTATGAGCTTGTTGGCGCATCCACTCTAGTGCGAGTTTTTCATCTGACATAATTACATCTTTACCAAAGAAACAGCCCTATATGGTATCGCTCAATAGCAAACCGCTGCAATAACAAATTGAGCGACTTTACGCCTTTTTGTACTGTGCCGATTAACGAATTTAACAGTCTCAGCCCCAATACTTGGCTTTAACGCATCACAAACAGCTCTTCGTGGTAGTGCTTTTCAATATCAAATTGATAGGTGTCTAATTCTTTTTTCAGTGATGTAGAGAACAACTCCGGCCCACAAAAATACATCTCGTATTCGTTGAGGTCACCACATTGATTGACCATTCTTCCGGCGTTCAGTCGAGGTGAATGTAATGTATCTATCACGGTCAACTTCACACCAACCGCGTGTGCAAGGTGCCATAACTCATCGATTAATTGCTGATCAACACCGCGAATACAATAAAACAGTTCAATACGAGGATGATCTCGTTCTGTTTTGAGCGCTTCTAGTGTTGCAAAAAACGACGCTATCCCGACACCACCAGCAATCCAAATTTGTGGTTTGCTTAGGTCAAAATCAAGTCGACCATAGGGCCCTTCAACCGTTACCGCATCGCCCGCTTTCACTCGTTCATATAGGCCATTGGTAAAATCACCCAGCTCTTTGATCAAAAAGCGTAGCTCTGAGTCTTCACTACCAGAAACAATAGTAAACGGATGAGGATCTTCATTACCAAAACGCAGGTATGCGAACTGCCCAGCTTTGTGTCCTCGCCATGATGTACTTGGCTTTATCACTAATTCCATCACTTCAGCTTGTGGAAAGTAGCGAGTGGACACGACAGAAGCAGAGTGGCGATTGCGACGCCCAACCAAGCCCAACAAACTGTAAATCGCTGCGATAGATCCAACCACAGCAAATGCCACAGTTAGATAATAAATAGGCTCTCCCCAATACGCTCGTTTAAGCAGTATTACCGAGTGAAAAGCAATAAACAGATACGCGACCGACATCAGGCGATGAGACAATTTAAACGGTTTGTACTTCACTGCCGCCCATAGTGACGCTACAAGTAAAACGAGTAATAAGTAGAAGCCCCACTCGCCAATATCCTGAGCAATACCGCGCAGTTCATTGACCCACAGCTCCCAACCAGTCAACACCGCTTGCGGCCCTGAACTATCATGTCGAACAGGCTTATCTAACACGCCAGACATCACGAGGGACTTAGGGATTTGGTACCACAACCAGTGTGTCACACCCATCGCCACACCACCGATGCCAAGCCATTTATGGACTCGATACGCTTTATCCATACCTTTGAGCCAATTCTCGACCATAGGCAAACGCATCGCCAAAATCATGGTGATGGACATTAACATCAGAGACAAAATACCCGAATACTGAATCATGGCAGAGCGCCATTCGAAGACATCGCTTGAAGCGAATAATTGCGGTTCCATCGCAAACCAAAAGGCTGACATTGTGGCAATCATTGCCCAAAGGATATTGCGGACTGTTTTCATTTTTTAACACTCATAAAGACGACATCATTACTTTAGCTCCTGTGATGTAAAGGGACGTCAACGAGCGTAAATCTATGCAAAGGCTCACACCTGTCATTTTATAGAAAGCGCAATATAGATAAATTACACTCAGCAATTGATCGACAAAAGTGGTACTTTCCTTTAGCTTGCAAAAGTGCGTGATACAAGTTCATCATACCCATTGCTAAAACCACGTTACGCACTCCTTACGTCTGTTTCCAAGGAATCCTTTGAAGTTAACCTACTTTAAATACAAAACGCGCGAAGGCCCGGACTACCGACATGGCGACCAGGTGTCTTTTATGGACATTAAACAGACCTTCGGTATGGGCAGCATTCGTGTGGGTGCTTGGGTCACTAAAGAAGAAAAAGAGCTAGCAGCGAATCTGATATTCGACTCGCTAGCAGACTTGGCTTACATCTTGGCTTTGCCACCAGAAGCAATTGGCTTGCGTGGCACATTAGGCTTAGCGTTCGGTAGTGGTGGAAGAAAGGGGGTACAAGCACACTACGCACCAAATCAAAGAGAATTAGCCCTCGCTAAAAACGCAGGGGCTGGTGCGTTAGCACATGAGTTCTGGCATGCGTTTGACCACTACATTGCCGAAAAGGCGTTTGAGATTGGTGATACCTCTGGCCCCCGAAAACACATCTTGTTCGCCAGTGATTGTTGGCTACACGATAGAAAGGTGCGACCTCATCCATTAAACGAGAGTTTGATGTCTGTGTTCGATGCCACACTACTCAGTGACAACAACCTAGATAAACACGACTACGTTGCGCGCAGCGTTATTGCCGATAAAGCGATGTCTGCCCGTTACTTCTCACTACCCACAGAGATGATGGCGCGTGCTTTTGAGTCGGTGATTGAATCCTGTTCAGATATCAAGAACGCTTATTTAGTCAATGGCACAACCAAGCCTGATATGTACCCCGTGTATCCTGATATGGCGCATCGAGAAGAGATTTACCAAGCCCTGCAAGGTTACTTCGCACCATTAGGGCGGTCTTTAAGTAAGTAACGTTTGGGACAGCACATGACCAAAGGTTCGAAAGCCTTTATAGTCGTAAACTACAAATTTCAACATGCATAATTTCGAGACAATAATGATCACTTGGCCATCTTTGGTAAAACTCGACGGTGATGATGAGCTTATTTACGTCGCATCCGAGAACGATTTTCAGGCAGAATGCTCAGACATGATCCTAGGTGAAGATGATTACCTCATTGATTCAGAGGGTAACAGCTACTCGCTTCAATCAAACTCAAACCAACTAGAATTAGCTAAACGAGCTGAGCAGTACTCGGTTGAAAGCGTGACTAAACTGATTCGAAATCATGAATTTCAGAAAGCAGAAGTGTGCCTAATGAAGATTCACTTCCTGACTATCGAAGAAGCGATTCAGTCTTTGGCTTTTGAGCCACGTTAAGATTGGTTGCTGATACAAGTCAGGCTCGTTAAACAGTGGATACAAAAACAGCGCCAATTTAGGCGCTGTTTTTCAAAATAGAATCGAGTATCCAATAAATTCAGTACTCAGACCATAAACGCCATGGTTACTTCAGCGGTATCTTTTACCGATTCAGCGTACTCTTCGTACTCGGCCACTAACTGATTAATCAAAACATCTACCAACAATAATGCACTCACTTTTGATGCGAATGCACCGCCTGTTAAAGGGCCTTCTGGTCTAGCGGCAACTAATACTTCATCAGAAGTCACAGATAATGGGCTATGACGAATGTTAGTTAAACTCACGACTGGAGATTGCTGGCTCTTTGCTCTTGTCGCGGCGTACACCACATCTTTAGTCGAACCCGAGCTTGAAATCGCAAACCACAGGTCACTTGGTTTCGACTTAATAGCACGCATCGCTGCAATATGAGTGTCTTCAAACATGGTCGAGCATTTACCAATTCGGGTTAAGCGAAAAGACAAATAACGGCCAACAATACTCGATGCCCCAACACCAACGCAGTGAATATTGTCAGCTCCATGAATCATCTGACAAATACGATCAATCTGCTTCCTGTCTATCAGTGTACTGGTGTCTTGAAGACTGGTAATCGCACTTTGGGTCGCGTTGTCAATTCGATCTGCATTCTCATTAAGGGGTTCATTTGCTTTCTGTGATCGCGGCTGGCTGAGCTCAATTGCCAATCCCATTCGAAAGTCAGAATAACCTTTAAAGCCTAAGTCTCGACACAAGCGAATCACGGTCGCTTCACTTGTCACTGTATCTCTTGCTAACTCTGTAATGGTAAGGTACTGAGCGCTATCGGCGTTAGATACAATAAAATCAGCCACTTTTTTTAATTTAGGGCTGTAACCTTCCATGCCATAACGAAGGCGAGAGAGTAGATTAACTTGAGGTTGTGCGTTCATAGTGCTCTTGATTCCGTAACTAACGCTGGGAGTATAACGCAATTTCAAACAACAAGAACCTAGCGTTTGCTAGGCTCTTATCTCAATCAATTGTTATAACTGATATTTTTCTATTATCTGATTCTTATAAGTTTCAGCCTGAGTTCCGTAAATCAACTGAATACCATTGCCGGAGCGAATCACCCCCTTAGCATCTAACGACTTCCAAACTTCATCACTAGCTGGCAATTCACTGTCTTTCACCGTAATGCGCAAGCGAGTGATACAAGCGTCAATCGAAGCAATGTTCTCTTTACCACCTAAATTCGTCACGATGTCATCAATCAAACCGCCCTCTTTACCGCTGTAATCTTTACGAGTGTAAAGCTTGCTCTCTGCATCGTTACGACCCGGAGTTGAGTAATTGAACTTGCGAATCATGAAGCTGAATACGAAGTAGTAAATCACAGAGTAAATTGGGCCAAGGATCAGAATCCATTGATACGATGTTTTTGCTGTTCCTTGTAACAGTCCAAAGAAGGTAAAGTCGATGATACCGCGAGAGAAAGTAATGCCAACTGCGACGTCTAGCATATGCATCAGCATGTAAGCTATACCTTCTAGCACGGCGTGTACCGCGTACAATGCGGGTGCAACAAACAAGAAAGTAAACTCTAGTGGCTCAGTAATACCGGTTAGGAACGACGTTAACGCAGCTGAGAACAAGATACCTTTTACTTTGGCTTTATTTTTATCGTCTGCACAGCGGTACATAGCTAAAGCTGCTGCAGGCAGGCCAAACATCATAGGTAAGAAGCCACCTGTCATTGTGCGTGTTGCTTCAGAGCTAAAGTGCACCGTCGCTGGATCTGCGAGCTGAGCAAAGAAAATCTTTTGACCACCAGCGACCATTTCACCGGCAACTTCTTGTACGCCACCTAGTTCGGTATACCAGAACAGTGGGTAAATCGCATGATGGAGACCAAATACGTTCAATAGACGCATCAATGAACCGTAGAAGAAAGTACCGATGTAGCCCATTGCAGAGAAAGCTTCACCTGCAAAAACGATAGATTTAAAAATTGGTGGCCAGATGAATGGGAACGCAAATGCTAACGGAATAAAGAACACCATTGTCATGACGGGTACTAAGCGGTTTCCGCTAAAGAACGCCAAGTAATCAGGCAGTGTCACATTTGAGAAACGATTAGTAATAAACGCCGATAGTAGGCCACACGTAATACCGCCAAACACACCTGTTTGTAGGGTAAATATGCCAAGCTCTTTGGTATATAGAGAAGCTAAACCCACCGCTTCATCCGCATTGGCGCCAGCCGCAATAAGTCCTTCAACACTGGTGGTCTCTGGCGAGAATCCTTGAAAACCAAGTACTGCACCAATTACTGTATGGAATAACAAGAAGCCAAGCACCGCGGAAAGCGCTGCCGTTTCTTTATTATTATTTGCCATACCAATCGCAACACCAACCGCAAATAGCAATGGTAAATTTACAAACACGAATAGACCCGCTTGGAAACAGAGTACCAAAAACTGATTGGCAAGCGTCCCTGGAGCTAAGAAGGTCAGATTATAAGTTTCAATGAGTGGCCCACTCGTAAATGCCCCACCAACCCCAAGTAAAATACCCGCCATTGGCAAAACAGCAATGGGCAACATAAATGCCCGACCGATCTTTTGTAGTACAGAAAAGATACCGTTCATGTACCCTCCAAACCCTTTGATTTATTAAAATTGTATTTAAACCGCTATGCAGCTTCCCTTAATCGAGTCAATTATCAACACAATGAAAATTTTCTTCAAACATGATGAAGAAAATCTGTGATCGCTGTAAAAAATATAATCTTCACTATGGATGAAGATTATTTTCAGTAGTATAACTGCCTCATAAACAAGTTCTAAAGAATAAAGATCATATTAAGAGGCGAGTAATGAAGAACTGGGATATCACTAAAATAGCCAAAACGCTGGCCGACACTATCGTCGTTTCTATCCAACCAGTTGAAGGAAGTCCACTCGATACCACTGAGTTTGTTGTTGCTATGGCAAAAGCTGCAGAAGTAGCAGGTGCGCCTGCGTTAAGAATAGAAAGCGCTGAACGCGTAGCGGCTGTAGCGAAAGCCGTATCCATCCCAATCATTGGCATTGTAAAAAGAGATTTACCTGACAGCCCGGTGCGTATCACACCATTTATTGATGACGTGAAAGCATTAGAAGCAGCGGGTGCAGCGATTATTGCTTTCGACGCAACAGATCGAGTTAGGCCGGAAACTCGCGAAGTCATAGCACAAACTATTGTTCAATCGCGTTGTATTGGTATGGCCGATTGTGCTGAGTTTGCCGATGGCTTTTGGGCGCACTCCCAAGGCATTGAATTAATAGGTTCTACACTTTCTGGCTACACTGGAGAAATAACACCGGAAGAGCCAGATTTTGAATTGGTCACCAAGTTTGCTCAAGCTGGCTACCTCACTATGGCGGAAGGAAGATTCAACTCTCCAGAGCTATGCAAACAAGCAATCCAAGCTGGTGCACTCTCAGTGACCGTTGGTTCCGCACTAACACGCCTAGAAGTTGCGACATCTTGGTACCTCGAAGCTACCGCTAGTGCAAAAAATAGCTAAATAAGAAAAGGACAACATCATGTTGAAAGCCATTACCGCACACACATTGTTTGACGGTGAACGCTATTTAGAGCACCACGCTTTAGTATTTGATCACACCGGGATCCTTGAAATAACCCCAGTTGACAAACTTGATTCAAATATCGAATTGCTCAGTTACGGCGACGCTATCATTACCCCTGGATTTATCGATATCCAAGTCAACGGCGGTGGTGGCGTGATGCTCAATGATACTCAATCCGTTTCCGCGATTGAAACCATCATAGAAGCACACCGCAAAGGCGGAACAGCGTATCTATTGCCTACCCTTGTAAGCGAAAAGCCATCTACTATGGCAGCGGCGCTAAACGCGATTGAGCAAGGGATAGAAAAAAAAATTGATGGTTTGCTAGGCATTCACTTAGAAGGTCCATGGCTAAACCCTGTAAAAAAGGGGGCGCACGATGAAAACAACTTCTACAGCCCTAGCATTGAACAGTTGGACGCTTTTCCGTGGCTAACGCAAGGCATTAACTTCATCACTTTAGCGCCTGAGCAAGTAGATTCAGAGTCCATAAAATGGCTATCAGATAAAGGTTGTATCATTGCTGCAGGACACACTAACCTTGTCGAACGAGACCTTGCTGGTAAACTTGAAAGCATCGATGGATTTACCCACCTATACAACGCAATGTCACCACAAACTGGCCGCGAACTTGGTGCGGTAGGTGTTGCGCTAAGTGATGATGACTGTTGGGCATCTTACATTGCTGACGGTATTCACGTTCACCCCAAAAACTTGTTAATGGCTATCAAACTTAAACCAAAAGACAAAATGGTGCTGGTTACCGACGCTATGGCATCCGTAGGAAACCCTGATGAAAGTTTCACGCTTGATGGTCAAAAGATTCAAGTCAAAGATGGTAAGTTAGTTAACGAAGCAGGCAACCTAGCTGGCGCGCATGTCACCATGGCTCAGTCACTAAAAAACCTTATTGATTGGGGCGTAGATCCAGAACACGCCTATCAAATGGCCAGCACGAACCCAGCCCATGCGATGAACCTTGAAAGTGAGCTAGGCTACCTAAAAGTAGGGTACCGAGCGTCTGCAACAATTCTGGATAAAAACGGCGAACCAAATTCTGTTTTAGTCGACGGAAATTTGTACACCTGCTAAAAGCCCAACCTAAAACTCCTGAAGGTCACTCTGCCCCCCTATTGAGTGGCCTTTTTTATTTCCTCTCAGATCATCGATACCTCAAAACTCAGTTAACCCACCTATTCTTAAGCCGTCGTAAGTATCAAAACGACTGGCGATATCTCCTTAATGACAAACAAAAACAGCGCCAAACTGACGCTGTTTTACGTTTAAACCAAATGATATCTAAATAAATTAAGCGATAAAAATCTGTGCCAGTGCGTAGCCTAAACAACATGCGCCGACGACACCGATCAAACCAACCGACATGAATGAGTGGTTGAAGTACCACTTACCAATCTTGGTGGTGCCAGAGACATCGAAGTTCACCGTTGCGATATCTGATGGGTAGTTCGGGATGAAGAAGTAACCGTAAACCGCTGGCATCAAGCCGATAAGCAGTGCTGGGTCTAGTCCTAAACCAAGACCAACAGGTAGCATCATGCGTGCAGTCGCCGCTTGAGAGTTCACTACAACCGATACGATGAATAGCGCTAGTGCGAACGTCCATGGGTAGTTGGTTACCATTTCCACGATACCCGATTTGAACTGAGGCATTGCGTATTGGAAGTAAGTATCCGACATCCAAGCGATACCGAAGATAGCAATCGCCGCCACCATACCGGATTTGAATACCACGCCGTTTGGCACATCTCGCGGGTCAGTTTTGGTTGCCAGCAAGATGATACCGCCGAAACAGAGCATCATCATTTGGATGATCACCGACATCTTGATTGGCTTGTCGCCGTCTACGATGGTTCTGATTTCAGGCACCATCGCCACGATAACAATCACGACAATTGAAAGTAGGAAAATCAATACCGCATTACGAGCCGAAGTTGGCAGCACTTCATCCAAAGATGTCGCTGTGGTGCTTTCGATACGCTTTTTCCACTCAGGATCTTTTAGGCGCGCTTGATACTCAGGATCGTCGTTCAGTTCTTTACCGCGTTTCAAGCTGTACAAAGAAAGTAAAAACGTACCAAACAAGGTTGCAGGCACCGTCACCATCAAAATGGAAAGCAGAGTAATAGAGTGTTGAATATCTGAAAGTTGCGCTAAGTAATAAACGACAGCTGCTGAAATTGGTGATGCCGTAATGGCTAGTTGAGACGCAACTGACGCTGCCGCCATTGGACGCTCAGGACGAATACCATTCTTCAGTGCGACATCGCCGATGATCGGCATGATGGAGTAAACCGCGTGGCCAGTACCCAATAGGAAAGTCATCGAGTAAGTCACGAACGGAGCTATCAAGGTGACGCGTTTCGGGTTCTTTCTTAGCACCCTTTCCGCCACTTGCAGCATGTATTTCAAGCCACCTGCGGCTTCGAGGATCGAGGCACAGGTAACAACGGCGAGGATAATCAGCATTACGGTGACAGGTGGAGACGTTGGTGGCATCTTGAAGACAAACACCTCGATCACCAAACCAATACCAGAAACAACACCTAAGCCAATACCGCCATACCGAGACCCGATATAAAGGACGACTAATAAAAATAGAAACTCAAAATACAACATAATCAACCCTGCTAAAAGTGTGGACTAATGTTATTTTGTCTTTATGTTCAATGCGTTACTTATTGGTAGATCACACAATCATTGAGCGTTTTAATGGATTGTTTTTTATAAGATTAGGGTCACGATAACAGGCGATTAAGTATCTAAAATGTAATTTTTCACTCATGTGAAACTCTAGGATTGTTATGCATTCTGATAGTCATTGTTTCTTTTAGAACGCCTGAATCTATAAAATTTAAATATCATAACTAAACGCTATCACCCATTCAGAAACCCATAACGGACTGCCCCTATTCTCCTCAATCTTTGTAATATAATTCTTGCCATTTTGACTTAACTCTAACTCGCCTATCCCCATACACTGTGTCAAAATACCCGCCCTTACGATGGCAATACAGAAAGAACCACGAATATGAATTTTCAAGCTGCTATTTTTGATATGGATGGACTGCTGCTCGACACCGAGCGACTTTGTATGCTGGTTTTTGAAGAAGCATGTCACGCGCAAGGTGTTCCGTTTTTGCAAGATGTGTACCTAGGCATCATTGGCTGTAACGCAAAAACCATCGAACAGATTTTTAGAAATGGCTACGGTGAAGGATTAGATTACTCAGCGCTGAACAACGAATGGTGCACTCGCTATAGCGCGATTGTGAAACACCAGGCTATCCCAGTTAAAGATGGCGTGATTGAGCTGCTTGAATGGCTAAAATCAAACGATATTCCAATCGCGGTGGCGACCTCCACTCAGCTTGATATCGCAAAGAAGAAGCTTGAGTTAGCAGGCCTAGATTCTTACTTCACTTCACTAAGCACAGGCTGTGAAGTGACTCACGGCAAGCCTCACCCTGAGATCTACTTATTGGCGGCAGAACGCCTAGGGGTTGCACCTGAAACTTGTCTCGCGTTTGAAGATTCAAATAACGGCATTCGAGCTTCTATGGCAGCCAACATGATCAGCTTCCAAATCCCTGATTTAGTAGAGCCATGTGACGAAGTAAAAGCGCTTGGTCACACCATCAGCCCTTCTCTGCATGATGTATTAGCACAGCTTCAACAAGCTGCAGCTTAAGCTCTAACTGCCGTTGATAATGCTTTTATCAACGTAGACAAGCCTCTCTATTAAGCCGACTCACAGAGTCGGTTTTTTTGTTGGTATAGTTTTTATAAAAGATAAAAACTCGCGCTTGAAGCTGTTAAAGTCGATGTTAAACATATGCCAAATGATGAACAAGATTGCTAACGCCTAAAGATGGAGAAAGAGACACGTGATTGAGAAATTTGAAGGCCAACTGCTTGATTTTGCACAGCGAGAAATGACACAAGATGCAGCGCACGACATCAGCCACATTAAGCGTGTCGTCAAAACTGCCAAAGCTTTGTGTACTCAAGAACAGGCTAAACTTGAAGTCGTTCTTCCCGCTGCTTATCTTCATGATTGCTTCACCTTTCCTAAGAACCACCAAGACAGAGCCCAAAGCTCAAGAATGGCAGCAGACAAGGCGATTTCTTTCCTCAAAACTATCGACTACCCCGCGTCCTATCTTGATGAGATCCATCATGCCATTGTCACGCACAGCTATAGCGCCAACATCACACCGGAAACCTTAGAAGCTCAAATCGTGCAAGATGCTGATCGCCTTGATTCTCTCGGTGCAATTGGTATTGCTCGTTGCCTGTACGTGGGTCAGAGCTTTAATGCCGAACTCTATAACCATCAAGACCCGTTCGCTGAACATCGAGACTTGGATGACAAGCATTACAGCGTCGACCATTTCTACGTGAAGCTGTTTAAGCTCGCGGAAACCATGAATACAGAATCCGCCAAGTTAGAAGCTAACAAGCGCACTGACTATATGCGTGGCTTTCTTGATCAGTTGAGCACAGAAGTTTAACGGCTTACTTGCTTAGAAAAATAGTTAGCCAACAAGGGAGAAGTACGAATATGGAAATTAATCGCTTTAAGGAATCCGACGCCGACGAGATCGTCACTTGGTTCACTTCACTGGAAGATTACGTGTTATGGGGCGGGCGAACCTTTGGTTGGCCGTTAGAAGCGGCTTCTATCATCGAACGATCTCAAGAACCACATGTTGAGCTGTATACATTTTCTCAACCTAATGTTGGCTCTAGCACAGGTGCATTGCTTGGCTTTATGGAATTTCAACGCATGTCAGGCAGCGAACTTCGCTTCTGCCGAGTCGCAATTCACCCAAACCAACGAGGAAAAGGGTTAGGACACTCGATGATCGAAACGGCCTTAGAAGCGGCGAAAGAAATACCAAATGTCACCACCATCACCTTGGCCGTCTTCAAGCAAAACCACGGCGCAAAACGCTGCTACGACAAAGCGGGCTTTGAGGTGGTCGACAAAGAGCCAAGCGTGAAAGAGTTCAATGGCAAAACATGGCCCTTGTATCAGATGGAATTAAAGCTCTGCTAGTTCGCTTTGATCAACAGACTGGTTTTAATTACCAGATTCACCCCATATCATTAAGCATTACCTACACACTCAAGATACACAGATGTAATTTGGAACCTTCAATGACCCAAGAAAAATTCGACACCATTTATCAACGTGCCGCTCACCGTAAAGGCGGCGCTGAAGAGCTCGAAAAGATTGTTCGTGCGCCTCTTTCACAAGCCGAGTTATCACAAATCACCGACGATCGTTGGCTTGCAGCCTTTACAGAAAAGGTGTTCCAGTGTGGTATTTCGTGGAGTGTAGTGAGAAAGAAATGGCCGCAGTTTGAAGAAGTGTTCTTTGAGTTCGACATCGAAAAGATGCTGATGCTGCCGAATGAGATGTGGGAACAGAAAGCACAAGATCCACGTATTATTCGCCACCTCACCAAAGTAATGACAATTCCTGCGAACGCAATGATGATCCACAATGCCAAGCGTGAAGCGGATTCCTTCTCACAAATGGTTGCCGACTGGCCATCAGAACGCATTACAGAACTGTGGGATTATTTGAAGAAACACGGCAAGCGCTTGGGCGGAAATACAGGTGCTTATACCTTGCGCCAAATGGGTAAAGACACCTTCATCCTGTCTTCTGACGTAGAAGCGCACCTACGAAGTACGGATGTGATCGATAGCGGTCGCAATACCAAGCGAGCACAAGTCGCGGCAAGTAAGGCTTTCAACGAATGGCAGCAACAATCAGGTCGTAGCCTGAGTGAAATAAGCCAGATCGTCGCCTACAGCTGTGGCGATAATCGCGTCTAGTTTTAAGAAGAATGGCTTAAAGCTTTAGATTGCACACAGTTCACTGCAAACTAAATGTTATAAGTCATTAACAAATAAGCGTACATCGCACTTTCATCCAGTGGCATTGTATAGATAAATGTATACAATATAGAGTAATACTCATGAATTATTCTCGACCAACCCAACTCGACTAAACAAGGGTCCTTATCTCTATGACAGTTCTCAAAAACTCTGTCTCCAAAGGTGTAAAAACGAAAGTAACAGGCCAGACTCAAGACGATGTTGTTTACTGCCATATCTTCGACGCGATACTAGAACAAAGGCTGCCACCAGCCACCAAATTAAGCGAAGAAGCACTAGCAGAAATCTTTGGTGTTAGCCGTACTATTATCCGTCGTGCCTTGCTGCGCCTATCTTTAGAGCAAGTTGTGGTGATCCGTCCTAACCGAGGTGCTGTGATTGCAGCACCCACAGTAGACGAAGCCAAACAGATATTTAAAGCACGTGAAGTGATGGAAATTGCTATCACTGAGCTAGCGGTTAAGAATGCCACCAAAGCCCAAATCGATGAGTGTAGAAAACTGGTCGCGAAAGAGAACTGCGCCTTTGACCAAGGTGACTATGGTTCTGGCTTACGTTTGTCTGGTGAGTTCCACATCAAACTGGCTGAAATGGCTGAGAACGCGCCACTGCTGGCTTTCCAACGCAGCTTGGTATCGCAAACCTCTCTGCTTATTGCCCAATACGAAACCGGTAGCCACTCGAACTGCTCTTTGGATGAGCATGAAGGATTGCTTGATGCGATAGAGTCTGGCGATGAAGAGCAAGCCGTTGACCTAATGCGAGAGCACTTGA
Source organism: Vibrio splendidus (assembly GCF_001557875.1). GTDB lineage: Bacteria > Pseudomonadota > Gammaproteobacteria > Enterobacterales > Vibrionaceae > Vibrio > Vibrio splendidus_F. The sequence goes on from NZ_LNRF01000001.1 coordinate 39,613, forward strand.
GCCATATTCGTTCGAAGCTCAACCTAGACAGCAACACAGCTTCGAGCGACCTGCATGTGGTGTTCTCTGATCTGCTCAAGAGCAAGTCATAGTTCTGCTAACTAGATAGCCAAATCTTTTGTTAACAACTTTTTATTAACAAAACAGGAGAGAAGTAAGCCTCAGCGTTTACTTCTCTTTTTTATGCGTAAAACCCTCTTCCATCGCTAGAAAATCACCACAACTTCCCCTGTTCGCCTTGTTATTAGTAGCCTGAATGAGGCTATAGAACTGAATAACACCGATGTTCCCGCCTCCTTAACCCTCTACAATTTTTGTATACATCGCTAAAAAACATTCACACCATCAAACTTATCAAAAGGCCTTCAAATCTTTATAAAACAAATAAATAGACAATAGAATAAATTGTATACAATTAAATGCAGCACATTATTGTTGCATTTCTGTAAATAAATAGTTGACCGCAGGGTCAGGATGGATAATTATTGACCTAGAAGTCAAAAAGAATACACATGGATATATGTCGATTTACAAGGAGGTCTCTTGATTACTTTTTTGCTCAATCAGGAAATAAGACGTGAAGATAATCTGTCGCCAAATATGACAGTACTCAACTACCTTCGTACCAAGGTTAATAAAACGGGTACGAAAGAAGGTTGTGGATCAGGTGACTGTGGCGCATGTACGGTAGTTCTGGGTGAAGTGGTTGATGGACAACTGCAATACCGCTCGGTGAACTCTTGCCTTACGTTCGTTTCAGCGCTGCATGGCAAACAACTGATCACGGTAGAAGATCTGCAAAATCGAGATCGCTCATTGCACCCAGTGCAGAAGGCGGTGGTTGATTTTCACGGTTCACAGTGTGGTTACTGCACGCCGGGCTTCATCATGTCGATGTTTGCACTAGGCAAAAACAAACCCGATGCGAGCAAAGAAGACGTCATGGAATCACTGGCGGGTAACCTATGTCGCTGTACAGGCTACCGACCAATCGTTGATGCCGCGATGTCGCTTTCAACAGACCAACCTTTGATCGACCAATTTGCTGAACTTGAACGTAACACCATCAAGAAGCTAGAAAGTATTCAAGACACCGAGGCCAACTTACGCCTTGGTCACCTCACCGCTTTTTCCCCGAAAAGCACCGATGAGCTGGCCAAGCTTTTTCAAGCCCACCCGAACGCTAAGCTGGTTGCTGGCGGCACGGATTTAGCATTGGAAGTGACGCAATTCCATCGCGAGATTGAAACACTGATTAGCGTAAACCTTGTTGAAGATATGAAGGTATGCGAAGAGACCGACACCGATTTAATCATTGGTGCCAACCTGCCTATCAGTGATTCTTACTCCCTATTGAAAAAACACTACCCAGATTTTGGTGAACTGCTGCATCGCTTTGCGTCACTGCAAGTGCGTAACCAAGGCACCATCGGCGGTAACGTGGCGAATGCCTCGCCTATCGGTGACACCCCTCCTCTGCTGATTGCCCTGAACGCGAAGATCAAACTTCGTTGCGGCGACGAGTCACGTACCATGCCGATCGAAGATTACTTCATCAGCTACAAGGTGACGGCGCAGAAAGAGAGTGAGTTCATTGAACAAATCATCATCCCTAAACCAACCAACGACAGCTTCCGCGCTTACAAACTGTCTAAACGTTTAGACGATGACATCTCTGCAGTATGTGGTGCGTTCGATATTCAAATTGAAGATGGCAAGGTAACACACGCTCGTATCGCCTTTGGTGGTATGGCTGCAACGCCTAAGCGCGCAACCCGTTGTGAAAATACGTTATTAGGCAAACCATGGACAGACGCTAATATTAAGTTAGCGATGCAAGAACTGTATAACGACTTTGAACCGCTATCTGATTTCCGTGCAAGCCAAGAATACCGTTCATTGTCGGCGGCTAACATGCTGCGTCGCTACTTCATTGAACAACAGAATAAAAACAACCAAATCGAAACAAGGGTAACGTCTTATGTCTAAATCACACGAGCATGCGATGACCCACGAAGAGATGGTTACCATTGCAAAACAAGACCTAAAAACTGGCGTAGGTAAAAGCGTTAAACACGACAGTGCAGCCAAACAAGTAACGGGCGAAGCGGTATACATTGATGACCGCCTAGAGTTTCCCAATCAACTGCACGTGTACGCACGCCTGAGTACTCAAGCACATGCGAAGATCACTAAGATCGACGTTTCACCGTGTTACGAATTTGATGGTGTAGCCATTGCTATCCAAGCCAAAGACGTTCCGGGTGAGCTGGATATCGGTGCAATCCTACCGGGTGACCCACTGCTTGCCGACGGCAAAGTAGAATATTACGGCCAACCCGTGATTGCTGTAGCAGCGAACGATCTAGAAACGGCACGCAAAGCTGCACACGCAGCGATTATTGAATACGAAGAGCTACCTGCCATTCTTGATGTCAAAGAAGCGCTAGAGAAAGAGCACTTCGTAACAGAAAGCCACACTCAACAGCGTGGTGACTCAAAAGCAGCACTGAAAAAAGCGAAACACGTGATCTCTGGTGACCTAGAGATCGGCGGCCAAGAGCACTTCTACCTAGAAACTCAAATCAGTAGCGTAATGCCAACCGAAGATGGCGGCATGATCGTCTACACCTCAACACAAAACCCGACCGAAGTACAAAAACTGGTCGCGGAAGTGATTGGCGTACCGATGCACAAAGTCGTGATCGATATGCGTCGTATGGGTGGTGGTTTCGGTGGCAAAGAGACTCAAGCAGCCTCTCCTGCCTGTATGGCAGCGGTGATTGCCCACCTTACAGGTCGACCGACCAAAATGCGCCTGCTGCGTAACGAAGACATGCAACAAACCGGTAAACGACACCCGTTTTACAACCAATACACCGTCGGTTTTGACGACAATGGTGTGATTCAAGGTGCCGACATTACCGTTGCAGGTAACTGTGGTTACTCACCAGATTTATCAAGCTCTATCGTCGACCGCGCGATGTTCCACTCAGACAACGCTTATTACTTAGGCGATGCAACTGTGGTCGGTCACCGATGCAAAACCAATACAGCGTCGAACACCGCTTACCGCGGCTTTGGTGGCCCGCAAGGCATGATGACCATCGAACACATCATGGACGAGATTGCGCGTTACCTGAAAAAAGATCCTTTGGAAGTACGTAAGGCGAACTACTACGGCGAAGAAGGCCGTAACGTAACCCATTACTACCAAACCGTTGAAGACAACTTTTTACCTGAGATAACCGAACAGCTTGAACGCAGCAGTGACTATCACGCACGTCGTAAAGAAATCGCTGAGTTCAACAAGCAGAGCCCTATCTTGAAGAAAGGTCTTGCTATCACACCGGTGAAATTCGGCATCTCGTTTACTGCGACTTTCTTGAACCAAGCAGGTGCGCTTATCCATATCTACACCGATGGCAGTATTCATTTGAATCACGGTGGTACGGAAATGGGGCAAGGCTTGAACATCAAAGTGGCACAAATCGTTGCACAGGAGTTCCAAGTCGATGTCGAACGTATACAGATCACCGCTACAAACACAGACAAAGTTCCGAACACATCACCAACCGCAGCCTCATCGGGCGCCGACCTCAACGGTAAGGCCGCGCAAAACGCCGCAATAACCATTAAGCAACGCCTGATAGACTTCGCTTCTTCGCACTTCAAAGTGTCCCCAGAAGAAGTGGTGTTCAAGAACGGCATGGTGCAGATCCGCGATGAGATCATGACCTTCAACTCATTTGTTGAACTGGCTTGGTTCAACCAAATCTCGCTATCAAGCACTGGCTTCTACCGCACTCCGAAGATCTATTACGATCACGAGAAGGCACGCGGTCGTCCGTTCTACTACTACGCCTATGGTGCTTCTTGTTCAGAAGTCATCATCGATACCCTAACCGGTGAAAACAAGATTCTGCGTGTTGATATTCTGCATGACGTGGGCGCTTCATTGAACCCGGCGATTGATATCGGCCAAGTCGAAGGCGGCTTTGTGCAAGGTGTCGGTTGGTTAACAACGGAAGAGTTGGTGTGGAACCAGCAAGGCCGCTTAATGACCAACGGCCCTGCAAGCTACAAAATCCCTGCGATTGCTGATATGCCAATTGATTTCAGAACGCACCTTTTGGAAAACCGCAGCAACCCAGAAGACACAGTATTCAACTCGAAAGCCGTGGGTGAGCCACCTTTCATGTTAGGTATGTCGGTATGGAGCGCATTGAAAGATGCGATTAGCTACGTAGCCGTTGATGGCGCGATTCCTAAGCTCAACACACCTGCAACGCCAGAGCGTATTCTGATGGCGATTCAGGAAGTCTCTGAAACAGCCCCGACCTCGGTCGATGCTCAATCAGAAACGGCTTAGAGCTGATAGGTACGGCTTAGGACGTAATAAACAGCTTAGGAAGCATAGAAGGGATTTAGGAGGACATATGTTTAAGGATAATTGGATTCACGAACTGGCAAAACTGGAAGAGAACTACGAACCATGTGTGATGGTGACAGTGCTTGAAGACAGAGGCTCAGTGCCACGTGATGCGGGTACCAAGATGCTTGTCACTCGTGACCGAATCATCGCTACGATTGGTGGTGGTCACCTTGAACATGTGGCCACTAAAATGGCGCGCGAGATGCTGATTGCCAGTGAAAAATCACTCAAAGTAGAACGCTTCAATCTAGGCGCTCGTTTAGGCCAATGTTGTGGCGGAATGGCAACATTAAGCTTTGAACCGATTGGCACTCAACAGAACCATCTCGTGTTGTTTGGCGCTGGCCATGTGGCAAAAGCGCTGCTGCATATTGTCGCGACTCTGCCCTTCCGCGTGACCTGGATTGATGAACGTGAAGAAGTGTTCCCTGACACACTTCCTCACGGTGTGAAAAAGCTGGTCACAGATGATCCGGTTGGCGAAGTAAAACAGATGCCACCGAACAGCTACTACCTAGTGATGACCCACAACCACCAGCTTGATTTCGATTTAACTAAGGCCATCATCGACCGTGAAGACAGTCGCTACTTCGGCATGATCGGCTCGCTAACCAAGCGTAAGAAATTCGATTTCCGACTAGAGCAGCGTGGTTACAGCCAGGAACAAATTGAAACCATGATCTGCCCTATCGGCATTAGTGCAGTCAATGGCAAACATCCCGCTGAAATTGCGGTATCGGTTGCGGGTGAACTGATCGCACACTATCAAGGCCAAGCACTTGAACAAAAGCGCCCAACCAAACAATATCAAAATCGGGATTTGACGGAGCAACACAGTCAACCAAGCGATGTAGACGAACCTCCTTTGGAAGAGAAGATCGCCTAATACAAGTCGCAAAGCTTCAGTAGCCATAACGTTACTGAAGTCATTAAAAGGAAGTAAACATGACAACGCAACGCAAAGCTTATCGCGCCAGTATTTTACACAGCGTAGCCGACCCAAAAGACGTCGGTATCGATGAGTCTTACGACTATTTTGAAGACGGTGTTTTAGTGGTTGAAAACGGCCACGTCGTCGACTTAGGCCATGCCGATGAAGTATTGGCTCGTCAGCCTAAAACACTCGAAGTAAAAGAATACAAAGACAAGCTGATCACCTCTGGTTTTATTGATACGCACATCCACTACCCTCAAACAGGGATGATCGCGTCTTACGGTGAGCAGCTACTTGATTGGTTAGAGAACTACACCTTCCCAGAAGAAAAACGCTTCAAAAACCCAGTCTATGCACACAAAGTGGCAAAGCTATTCCTAGATGAGTTAGCCAGTAACGGAACGACCACAGCACTGGTGTTCGGCACCGTGCATAAAGAGTCGGTCAACGTATTCTTCGAAGAAGCCGAGAAGCGTAATCTACGTATGATTGCAGGTAAGGTTTTGATGGATCGCAACGCGCCTGATTACCTCACAGACACACCAGAATCAGGCTACGTAGACTCTAAGGAGTTGATTGAAAAATGGCATAACCGCGGCCGATTGCTTTACGCCGTGACGCCTCGCTTTGCCCCAACTAGTACATCAGAGCAACTTGCTACTGTTGGTAAGTTATTAGAAGAGTACCCAGACGTATACATGCACACTCACCTTTCTGAAAACGAGAAAGAGATTGAATGGGTAAAAGCACTGTTCCCAGAACGCGACAGCTACTTAGATGTGTATGACCACTATGGCCTGCTGCACAAACGTTCGGTATTCGCCCATGGTATTCACCTGTCTGACTGCGAATGTAAGCGCCTAGCGGACACCGAATCAGCCATCGCTTTCTGTCCGACTTCAAATCTGTTTTTAGGCTCAGGTTTATTTCGATTACCAGAAATGGAAGAGCACGGCATTCGCGTTGGTATGGGGACAGATGTAGGCGCAGGCACTAGCTTCTCGATCCTGCAGACCATGAGCGAAGCCTATAAGATCATGCAGCTACAACACAAGAAGTTGCACCCAGCCAAATCACTGTTCTTAGCAACATTAGGTGGCGCACGTTCACTGCATCTAGAAGACAAGATTGGTAACTTGGAAGTGGGTAAAGAGGCGGATTTCGTAGTACTCGACTTACATGCTACACAATTGATGCGCTTTAGAATGGAACAAGCGACCAAGCTTGAAGAAAAACTATTTGTACTAATGAGCTTGGGTGATGACAGAACCGTCAGCGAGACTTACATCTACGGTGAGAAAGCCTACGATGTAAACTTTAAAGATTACAAAAAGCTTGTGAGTTAATTTGCTAGTAATAAACACTGCTAGGTAACCTTTGTTGTTAAAGAACCCGTCCAGATTCGCCTAGCTTTTAAAGACCAGCCGTGAACGCCGCTGGTCTTTTTTTGTCCTTAATTCAAAGAAATACAAATTATTGCTTAACGTGTGCTCCACACCCATGACGCAACCGATTTAAGTTGGTAGGTTAGACGATGATCGGTCAAGCTTTGTCCGTTTAAAACAACATCCACACACGCTTAGAAAGGATTTCTATGTTCGAACAGGTCGTCAGCATTCTGTTTCCCGTTTTTGCTTTAGCCAGTGCTGGCTTTACGGTCGGTCGTTGGCTCAAGCCCGATTTCAAACCGATCAATCGCATCAACATGGATGTCTGTATTCCTGCTTTGGTGTTTGCATCGCTGACCACCATGCCTCTCGACACCGAGCAATTGCCGCTGATTTCTGCCTCTTTGGTTGCGGTGTTAGTGCCCGCACTGTTGATGATTCCGATCTGTAAGATCTTTAAGCTCAACTTCAAAGCTTGGGCTCCGCCACACATGTTCCGTAACAGCGGCAACCTGGCAATTCCCTTATTTACCTATACCTTTGGCGAGAGCGCATTAGCTCCTGCTGTATTGCTATTCGTGGTGTCGGCTTGCGTGCACATTAGTGTTGGTTTAGCGCTATTAAGCGATGGTAATCCGATCAAACAGATCCTCAAGATGCCGATATTCTTAGCCGCAGCATTAGCGATGACACTCAACTTATCTGGCATTGCAGTGTGGAATCCAATCTACGAAGCCACATCGCTGCTCGGACAAGCCGCAGTACCCATTATGCTGCTGTCACTGGGTTCGCAAATGGTTAATTTAAGGCTGAGCGGTTTAAAAATTGGCTTGTTGTGCACCGCCCAATCTCTGTTCACCGGAGCCATCGCTTTCTGCATCATCTACTTCTTTATTCCGCTACCGACGCTACATCTGCAGATGATGGTACTGTTCACCATGCTGCCACCTGCCGTGATGAACTACTTGTTCGCAGAAAGGTTCAATGTCGAGCCGCCCAAAGTCGCGTCGATGGTGTTGTTCGGCAACTTCTTAAGCGTTGTAACGCTACCGATATTGCTGTCCTTTGCATTGTCTTTGTCGACCTGAAAACCATAACCTTTTACTATCGAGTCGGATAAGCCTGCCCTTCCCCCTGAGAAGTCGCGGCCGATGAAGCGTGTCTGTGCAGCCACACCCAGCGGTCCGTTTTCTTGAGCATCACGCTCCAACGAACAGGGATAAACAAAATCGATCCACCCACATTCAAATGGATGGTTAAACATTGTGAAACCACAGCATGATCACCCGATATCACAGTATCTGACCAACCCCATTCAAATCTTATCGCTGTAGCTTCAGAAAAATTTCTCAGAAATAGCTGCTTTACTGATTCTGCACCTGAACATAGCTCATCTTCGCCCGTCCCTATCACTGAAATGTGGCCACTCGCATCAAATACACGCATCAGTGCTTCAATATCTTTTGCACAATACGCGTCTGCGTAATCATTTAACGTAGCCATAATGTCGTCGAGATCTTTCATGGTGCACTCCTTGGTTACCATGAATTGTAGACCAATGTTTTAAAACAATTCGCTCCAAATCAAAGTGCCACCTGTAGAGTATTTTGAAGCTTTGGTAACGACGTAGCGACACTCACGCAACCGAGAAAACCCGACTCGACATGAAAATGTTGGCTTCAATACTTCATTCTAAATGGATTCAAAAGCAGCCATTTGGTGACACATCTCGTAACCAGCATATTAATCACAGCAGAGCCCTAATGCATATCCTATAGTTAACAGTGGTTTACCTATCATAAGTTCATTTCTACGTTAATTATAAGGATATAAAAATGAAGAAGACTTTACTTGCCTCGTCACTGGCATTGGTGGCGTCATTTGCCTATGCCGAAGAGACTCAACTCCCACAAACGTTATTTCAAAACGTAGATATCTTCAACGGCACTGAAAACAAGTTATACGAAGATCATTTTGTATTGGTCGAAGGCAATATCATTACCTCTATCTCAGCCAAAGCGATTGATGTTCGTGATGATGCTGTTGTTATTGACGGCACAGGCAAAACCTTAACCCCAGGCTTTATCGAAAACCATGCGCACCTGATGTTAATGGGGCCAAGCTTACCGACAATGGAATCCAACACCACATGGGAAGATTTCGCGATACACGGAACGCGTATGGCTGAGATGTACTTGATGCAAGGCTTCACCACTGTGCGTGATGCCGGTGGCGCAAATGGTGGTTTAAGAAGAGCCATCGATGCTGGCCAAATTCTCGGACCTCGTTATTACCCATCGGGCGCGTTTTTGAGTACCCGTGGCGGCCATGCTGACTTTGCAAACTACACAGCCCCAGTTGGAGAGGAAACCAACTTCAGCCGCTTAAACATGGCACAAGAAGTCGACAGCGTTGCCGAAGTGAAAAAGTACGCTCGTAACAACTTCCGTATGGGTGCTACGCAATTGAAATACATGCAGTCAGGTGGTGTGGTTTCAGCCTTTGACCCATGGCAATTACTCGCAGGTTCACCTGAAGAAGTAGGTGCAGCCGTTGAGGTAGCCGATACCTACGGCAGTTACGTTATGGCGCACTCCTATCGAAAAGAAGCGATCATTGGCGCACTGAACGCAGGCGTTAAATCCATTGAGCACGGCTTCATGTTCGACTGTGAAATTTCCGAACTCATGGAAGAAAAAGGGGCGTACATCACCACTAACCTCACCGCTTTTGACCCTAACCTTCTTGAGATCCCTGCAGTTAAGAACGTTGCATCCAGCCTAGCCAAAGCAAAATCAGCTTCTGCTGCATTCAAAGATTACATTCCGAATATGAAGAAATGCCCAGCTCCTCGTGGCTTTCAAACTGACTGTGTAGGCTCTGTTGATGCGTGTAACATTCAAATTGCTTACGAGAAAAAGCTGAACAACGATTTCTTTGGTCCTTACGAGTCATTGAAAACACTCACTTCAGTCGGTGGCGAGATTGCCACACTATCAGGTGACTTCATGAACCCATACCCAGACGCAAAATTAGGCGTTATTGAAAAAGGTGCTTATGCAGATATCCTTCTGCTAGATGGCAACCCATTCGAAGATTTTTCTGTGGTCGGTACGGGAGACCAATGGTTTGGTGCCGATAAGCGACCAGAATCTCCAGAGTCCATCCAACTTATTATGAAAGATGGTGTTATCTACAAAAACAGCCTTTAAGGCTTAGGTTTAAAGCTTTGAGTTTCAAGCTTTAGACTTCAAAGCTTTTTAAAGAAGTAACTTGGTTCATCGGCTCTCATCAAGCCGATGAACCAATTGATAACAACGTTCCAGTGACCGATAACTCAGTAACTGATAATCCACTAACCAATAAGTGAACCAAACATTGAATAGACTAATTACCCTCTTTGTATCCATTGTTTCGTTTGGCAGTTTTGCTAGTGAACCAACAGAACTAGATTGGAAAGATCTGAGACCAGTACATGCACAGAACCAAGTTGTGCTTCCGGAAATAAGCTATCAACAAAAGCTAATCCTTCAGCAAATATTCACCCTAAGCCAATACGATGACCCAAAGAACAATGAGGAGTTAGTAGCACTGAAAGAAACATTAAAGTCAGAAGGATTGGACGCGGATGAGTTGCTGAAACTACGCTCAGAATATATTGTGAATCAACAACGTGCGGCAGAAACGGTAACACATGACTTCGATGGTAAAAGTGTTCGTATTCCTGGATTTCTAGTACCTATCGAGTTTTCAGCGCCGCTAGTCGCCACCGAGTTCTTGTTAGTTCCCACGGCTGGCGCTTGTATCCATATGCCGCCGCCACCAGCCAATCAAATCGTAAGGGTCTCTTACCCTGAAGGCTACAAAGTAGAAACGGTTCAATACCCTGTTTGGGTGGAAGGCGTGATTTCTTCAAAATTGACAACAGACAATGTATACCTCGTTGATGGAGATACCGATGTCACCATGGGATACAAACTCAATGCCTCAATGGTAGTGAATTATCACTAACCTACAGTCGAACCACAACTAAATATTAACGCATATTTAGGCGACAACATGAGCGCCTAAATTCATGATCAATCGAAATCTAAAGAGCCTGAATAGTAGGCTCTTTTTCATATCTCGACAGATATTTACTTCGCACATTTATCCAGTTTAAGCTCTGCCGTTACCTTGGTAAGGCGCAGCGCTATTGCGAAACAGACTAAGTAAGGACTCACATACCAGAAGAGGCTTTCTAATGGCTGCTTCACCTGCGCTTCTCTGGTTCTTATGTATTGGTTTTTCTGCTTCTCATACTGACTCAGCATACCATCCACCCACACCGCATCACTTTCAACCAGCGATACGCTCGGCGCAGGAACCGTAAAATCCGATGCGTTGGGTAACAAAGTGAAATCGACATCTTTGAACGTGATCGCTGTATTCAAATACCACAAACACGCTTCATGATGCTGAGCGTGATTATCTAAAGACGGCTGACCTGTGCAGGTATCACTTCTCAACTTATCCAAAGAAAACTGCTGAACCGATTCTAAAATCGCCACCGCTCTGGTTTGTTCGGTTTCAACCCAATCACCCGCTACTTTCGCACGAATCTCAGACACTGCACCCAGCATCCCGATACCCGCTAGAAACGGCCATAAATAATCCATGAGCTTCCATTTTCGTCGGCTCAAGTTGAACCCACACCAAATCGGAAGATGAAAAAGGAGCGTTAGCCCAAGCGATAGCAAAACGAAATTCAAAGAGCTAGAGAGCATGAGTTCGCTATCAAAGAAGTTCTTCATAATGAGAGACTTGCCTGTATAACAAAGAGAAATTTGATACTAAATTCGATATTTGAAAGGAGTGTAAGGGGAAAGTAAAAACAGCACTAAAAGTTAGAGTTTGGATAAATAGCATCCAATTGAAACTTGTCGTTATTTCGAGGCCAACACATGCTCGATAAAAACCGACTTCTTGTCACGGTACTTTTCTTGAGACCAACCTTCACAAGCCATTTTGAGGGTGTTGTATTGCTGAACTAATGCCGGGGTCGCACGTAGCTTGTCACGAAACCTCAGAAAGCATTCGAACTCAGAACCGTTGGCGACCACTTGCAAGGCCACATCATCCCCTGATGTAGACTCCAACATACACAGTTCCGGCGTTCTTAAGGTATCGAGTTTCTCTGTAAAGCCGAGTGTTGTGAGTCTCTCTATAACATCCTCAAATTCGCCAAGATCAACACCTACGAAGATATCCAAATCGCCCTTAGACACGGCAAAAGGAATAGAAGATGCGCCTACGTGCTCAACTCTCGCGTTAGGGATTAGCTTTTTGATGTCACGCTCGTATCGGATAAACAGCTCGTTGCAAGCCGCTTGGTATTGTTCCTCGGGGTAAAATTTCATATATCCTCACTCCGAATCACAAACTATTGAAGACACCAATTGCTAACAGAAATAACACGATGCTAATAGCTCCGATATAAGAGATTCTGGTTCGCTCTTTTTCAGTTGGAATCAATGGGGGGAAGCGCCCTAATGTGAATACTTTACAGACTATCCAGCCAGCTCCGTAACCAATGAACTCAATCAATATCGACTGAAACAGATACCTAAAGAATGAGCTCAATGCCCTAAAATACGCGACTATCAAGTCTTCCATTTTTTGTCCTAACTAAAGTCAATTTGGACTAAAAATGCCATGGGTAGAGATTCATATCAAGAACCTTATACAGGACTGCGCATGGAATTAGCTATTTGGTACTTGGTTAGATATTCAGAATTGTGCAATGAGGAGAGAGATAAATAGCGCCAATAAATATTGACGCTTAACGTTCCGTTAGAAGTTTGGAGATATTTCGATAGCACATTGAGAGCTTCAATTTGTCTAAGTAACAAACTACCGACGACCAAAATTTACTTTCAAGACATTATGATGCTCAGTCTGCTCAACCAGATTTTGACGTTTCCAAACCTGGTTTTGCTTCCAGCACAAACCTGTTTTTTGAATTAATATGCCGCAACCACAATGTGAAGATAAGCTCCCTGTCATTTGTATACCACCAATCTGTGAACTGTCAGGAGTCAGTTCGATTCTTGTCCCCGCGATCGTCATATTGACTTCTACAGCAGTTATTGGAAAGGTCAAGTCATCGAACACATCATAACCATACTTCTTAATTGCTTGTTCTTTACTTTTAAGCTCTATAAAACGCAAGTATAGATAGTCTCCATTAGGGTAACTAACCTCTAGCTCTTTCCCTTGAGGAGGACTTCTTAAATCAATTGGTGAGCCGATGTTTTCCCAAGAATTATCTTCAATTATAATTCGCTCTTCTGATTCTAAACTCAGCATATTTACATTCAACCGTAAATAACCATGTTCGTCTCGTACTAATGAAACTAGGTCTACATTATCGATAGTAATTATCTTTGGCGTTTCATAATAAAAGTTGCCACCTACAACTGCTAACAAGTCCTTACGTAGCCAGTCCAGACTTCCCTTAACCAAATCTGCATTTACCTTATCCCTTTTTAAAGCATGGAGTTGATCCACCGTATAAGCTCCACCATCTGCTTTCTTATGATGTTGTGCACACAAAGCGATCATACCTTCAGGCTCATTATGAGCTCTCACGCTTACTGGAGGATCAAAGTGATGGTATTCAAGATAAGGGTTTCCACACCCTTTTACTGGACAGCCAAAACCAACTTCTGTGCGAAGCACCTTCTTTACCGCTTTAGGGATAGGCTTTCGTCCCGACATATATCGTAACTCCAACTTTGAATAGTATTTAAGGTAAATCGAACATATAGTTCTGCCCGCATTTAAGCGAATATCACTAATAACATTTCATTCCGATCACTTTAATCCACATATGCATATAGAGTCACCAACTGAATGATAAATCTACATTACCTTTCTCCAAAAACAAAAAGCCCCGGTTATAGGAACCGGGGAAACAGGGTGGGATGAGTTTGGTGCGTGCCCGAAACCAAACTCTCCCCAAGCCTCACCTAAGACTCATGCTCTTAGGTAAAGGATTTCACAGCATTATTGAAGCGTAGCGCCTTGCTCTACCCAAGTGCCGATGAGTGCGCGTTCTTCGTCGGTCATTTGAGTCATGTTACCGAGCGGCATCACCTTGGTTGTTACGGTTTGAGCAACAATTCTTGGTACGTTGGCTTTAATCTCTTCTGGCGTATCAAACATCACACCGCCTGGCGCAGCAGCAAAAGCGGCGTGGCTTGGGGTTGATGAGTGACACACAGAACAGCGCTCTTGAATGACTTTGTTGATGGTTTCAAAGCTGACGCCTGCGCTAGCAGGTTGCGTTGCGTGGTCTGCAGGTGCAGCTTGTGAACTAGTCGTTGAAGCGGTGTCGTTTGCAGCAAGTTCTTCTGTCGCTGATTCCGTCGCGCTGACTTGCACTTCTTGAACCACTGGCGCTTGTACAACCGGAGTCATCTGCTTTTTCGCGTAAGGTGAGGTCACAAACGCAAGCGTGATCATACCCAATGCAGCTACTGGTACTGTCCATGCAAACTTCTGGCTACCATGACGCGTGTTGAAGTAGTGACGCACCAAGATACTGAAAATCGCTAAGCCTGCAAGAATCAACCAGTTGTATTCCGAACCGTAAGTACTTGGGAAGTGGTTACTGATCATGATGAACAGCACTGGCAGTGTCATGTAGTTATTGTGACGAGAACGCAGTAGACCTTTCGCAGGCAATGCCGGATCCGGTTCGCGCTTCTCTTCAATCGCTTTCACCAAGTTGCGCTGTGCTGGCATGATAACGCGGAATACGTTACCCACCATGATGGTACCAATGATCGCACCAACATGGATGTAAGCACCACGGCCACTGAACACTTGAGTTAGGCCATATGTTGCTGCAACGAGCAGCACAAACAGCACAACACCAAGCAACACTGGAGTTTTACCTAATGGTGAGTCACACAGTAGGTCGTAGATAAACCAACCGGCAACGAAAGAACCAATACCAATCGCGATTGCAGTGGTTGAATCAAGACCAGAGCCCGGTGCAATCAGGTAAATCTCAGCGTTAAGGTAGTAAACCACACCCAGTAGACACACACCGGTGATCCACGTGAAGTAAGCTTCCCATTTGAACCAGTGCAGGTGCTCTGGCATCTCTGGTGGTGCAAGTTTGTATTTTTCTAGGTGATAAATACCACCACCGTGAATTGCCCATAAGTCGCCAGAAAGGCCCGTTTTTGGGTTTACTCGGTTAAGGTTGTTCTCTAACCAAACAAAGTAAAATGATGCGCCTATCCACGCAACACCAACAATCATGTGAGCCCAGCGTATCGCTAAGTTCAACCATTCTGTAATATGCGGATCCATAATAAACTCCTGTATCACAACGCTTTAGCTAAACGTTGCTCTTCCTTATTGTCGTCCGTTGGCAGATCGTCCAAATGCAATGCCACTAGGTCGTTGTCGAAATAAACTTCATCACAGTTGTGTCCTTCGCCGCCTCTATCGACGATCAAGAACTGGTCTTGATCGGTGAGGGCGAGAACTGGGTGGTGCCACACCCCTTTGTGATAGTTCACTCCTTGACGGCCGTTGCTCAAGAAAGCTCGGCTATTGGCTAATGTTGGATCATCGCCTTTTGGTGCAACAACAATTAAATAGGGTTGACCAAGTAATGGAATGAATGCCTGAGAGCCAAGTGGATGACGCTCTAACATTTTGATGGTCAGTGGGTAGCTCAACGGTGTGGCTTGGAAGATGCTGATGATGGCTTCTCCGCCTTGGTCTTGCACATCCGTTGTCGCTAGCTTGTGGTAGCGACGTGTTGATCCACTGTTGATCATGAAGAAATCACTATTATCGGACTCGATAACATCGCCAAACTCTGCAAAAGCCTGCTTGGTTAACGGTTCGATGGATAAACGACGTATTCCATTACTCATATCTGATTTCCTTACCTATTTCGCCTTCGTACCAAATAGACGCAAACGGCTGATACCACCATCTGGGAATATGTTTGCACGTACGTGGGTAATCGCACCAAGGTCATTAACCTCAGAAATGAATTCGTGAATTTCGTGCGCTTGCAGCTTTTGTGCAGGCAACAGTTCACGCCAGAATAGGCTTTGTGTTTCTACTTGGTCGTCGGTACCGCCTTTCACATAAGCGGCTTGAATTGAGCAGCTGTCTGGGTAGTTACCTTTGAAGTGAGCCGTATCAACGACGATACGTTCAATGTTACCTGGGTGGCCTAGTGCCACGATAACCCAGTCGTTACCCGGTGTACGACGACGTGCTGTTTCCCAACCGTCACCCATGTTTTCGCCGCGGCCTGGGCCTAAGATATTGGCTTTGTTGCCATAGTGCTCATCGCTACATGCGAGTGCTCGACCACCGTGTTCAACGGCTGCCAGGTCAACTTGTTGCTGAGAATCTATTGCGTCCCAATCCACGCTTGGTCGACCGTAAACACGCAAGCGTGCAACACCGCCGTCTGGGTAGATGTTCAAACGTAGGTGAGTAAATACTTGGTCGCTTTCAATTGCTTCAAGATGATGATGATCACCCTGTAATGCCATTGAAGGCAGAATTTCTTGCCACTCTGTTGAGTCCGTCGGTTCACCTTGTGGTGAATAACACGCGTCAATTGATGCCGAAGGTGGGAAGTTACCTGTGAAGAAAGAGGTATCAATATCAACGCCAGCAATAGTGCCAGCTAGACCAAGGCGAACGACACAGTAGTCATAACCTTCGCCACGTTTGCGTCTGCTTTCCCAACCGTCCATCCACTTGCCGTTGTCGTCGTATAAGTCGTCTTTCCACTCTGGCGCTGCGTGGCTGAGTAGACGGCTTTTATCCGCGAAAAAATCGTCTGTTGCGAATATAGCTTCTGAGCCGAGTTTTTCGTCTGCAAGGTTTATGTACTGTTCAAATTTATGGGTCATGTCCGTGTAATCCTATGAAATTAATCAAGTAATAATAAAATGAGAACTTAGTGGCTTATGTTTTTACAAATCAAACCTTTAGCGCACTAAGACTGGGCTGAGATAGCTGTTAACTCCGTTAACTTACATATCCCAGAGACGAAACATCGCGATCTTATTGATCTCTTGAATCGCCGTAGCAAACTCAGTTTCACTATCATTTCCTAATCGCATCTCGAACGACTCAAGAATTTGGTAACGATTGGCTCCCTTCACCGCCATGATAAAAGGGAAATTGAAGCGACTTTTGTAGCTGTTGTTGTAAGAAGTGAATTTTTCAAATTCTTCGGCGCTGCATTGGTCAATGCCCGCCCCCGCTTGTTCTTTAGTCGACGACTCTGTAAGTTCGCCGTTTACTGCTGCTCGGCCGGCTAAATCCGGGTGAGCGTTGATCAAAGCCAACTGTTTGCCTTGGTCTGCATTTAACAAGGTTGTTGCCATTTTCAGATGAAGATTCTCGATATGGTCATCTTCGGCATTCAAACCTTGGTCATACACCACTTCTGCAACCCATGGGCTATGTTCGTAAACATCAGCGAAATGAGCGACAAAGGTATCGCGTTCCATGGTTGTTGGTTGGCATGATCGAAATTCAGTCACGTATAGCCTCCTTGCTTCTCGCTTCGTTATTTGTTCTGTTGATGATGAGCTTGTTGTTGGTATGGATGATGTTGGTGCCAGTGATTGGCAATATCGATTCGACGACATAGCCACACACTGTCGTGCTGTTTGACGTAATCTAGGAAACGTCTTAACGCAGCAATACGACCGGGGCGACCAATCAGGCGACAGTGCAGCCCAACCGACATCATTTTCGGTGCGGTTTCGCCTTCCATATAAAGGGTGTCAAAAGTGTCTTTTAGATACTGGAAGAACTGTTCACCTGAGTTGAAACCTTGCGCGGTAGAAAAACGCATGTCGTTCACATCAAGTGTGTATGGAATCACTAGCTGTGGATGACCGGTTTCAGTGTGCCAATAAGGCAGGTCATCATCGTAGGCATCTGAGTCATAAAGAAAGCCACCTTCTTCTGCCACTAAACGACGAGTATTCGGCCCTGTACGACCTGTGTACCAGCCTTGTGGACGTTGGCCCGTCACTTGCTGGATGATCTCAATCGCTTTGGTCATGTGATCACGCTCTTCAGACTCATCAATGTATTGATAGTCTATCCAGCGGTAACCGTGGCTACAGATTTCATGCCCCGCTTCGACCATGGCTTTGGCAACGTCTGGGTGACGTTCGATCGCCATAGCGACCGCAAATACGGTCAGTGGGATTTCATATTCATCGAACAAGCGAAGAACACGCCATACACCCGCACGGCTGCCATATTCATAGATGGATTCCATGCTGATGTGACGTTCGCCTTTGATCGGTTGTGCTGACGGGATCTCTGAAAGAAAGGCTTCAGACTCGTCGTCTCCATGTAACAAACAACGCTCACCGCCCTCTTCATAGTTCAATACAAAAGAAACCGCGACGCGCGCATTACCTGGCCATTGAGGGTTTGGAGGGTTAGCTCCGTAACCGATCAAATTTCTTGAATAATCCTTATTCATCCAAGTACTCCTAACATAAGTGGTTGGCTTAGCCGCTCTTTAAGTGAGTCACCAAATGTTTCAATCAAATGGATTTTCGACAAACAGAGCAACCTTACCCCTGTACATTTATTGTATACAATTATTTATCTCAATGTAAAGATTTTGTTATTCAAGTTAAATTTAAGCTCTTTAATCATTTAAAAACAAAAACTTAACAAAGTGCAAACTCACTAAAAAACGATAATTAAGATCTATAAAATCAGAAAAAATGACACAATGGTTAACATTTTTCCAACAATTAGCTTTACTAATTGTGTACAGTTCGTACATAGTTAGTGATAACAAAGTGACCAGTTGCATTCTTTGCAAGGTCGAAACAGACAGATAAACCACGGAACAGAGGAGCGCTAAAAGCGCTATTAAGGGACTATGGGAAGACTAACAACACACGTATTAGACACTACTCACGGCTTACCAGGTGCAGAAATCAAGGTAGAGCTTTATAAGGTCAATGAAGACTCAACAGAAAAGCTGGCGACGGTACTCACCAACTCCGATGGCCGAACCGATGCGCCGATTCTGGCAGGGAATGATTTCCGACCGGGGAAATATCAATTGGTGTTCTACGTTGCGGATTACTACAAAAGCAAAGGTGTAGAATTGGATGGTGTGCCCTTCTTAGATGATGTGGTGATTCGTTTTGGCTTAGATGACCCAGAAGCGCATTATCATGTCCCTCTTCTCGTCTCGCCTTACAGTTTCTCAACCTATCGGGGCAGTTAGTCCCGTGACCTAGAACTTCGAACTAGGCTCAACCGACAAATATTAAACAGATTAGTGCGTGCATCCAAAATGATGCGCGCTCATTAAACACGCTCATATAAAAATACTAACAACGTTAATAGTTAGAGATTAATAGCTAGAAAACAGATGGTTAGAAACTGATAACTAAAGAAATAGCGGCTAGGAAAAACCTTAAAACTTAATATTGAAATCTCGCTGTATTCAATAAATGGATCACAACATAAAAGGACTTGCTGACATGAGTGAGAGTAAAACAGAAATACTCAACCAAGATGCGAACAACGGAATTTTAGAGAAGTTTTTTAAAATTAAGGCACACGGAAGTAGCGTAAAAAATGAGTTAATCGGTGGTGTCACCACTTTCGCCACCATGGCTTACATCATCTTCGTTAACCCACAAATAATGGCCGCTTCAGGCATGGATTCAGGTGCGGTATTCGTCGCAACCTGTATTGGTGCTGCGATCGGTTGTTTGCTAATGGGGTTATTTGCGAACTGGCCTGTCGGACTTGCGCCGGGCATGGGCTTGAACGCCTTCTTCTCGTTCACAGTAGTAAGCGAAATGGGCTACAGCTGGGAAGTCGCGCTAGGTGCGGTGTTTATCTCCGGTATCTTGTTCGTCGGGATGAGCTTCTACAAAGTCCGCCAATGGATCATTGAAAGTATCCCAGTGAGTCTGCGTTACTCCATGACAGCGGGTGTTGGCTTGTTCTTAGGTCTGATTGGCTTAAAAACAGCAGGCATCGTCGTCGAAAACCCAGCAACTTTGGTATCACTAGGTGACTTCACTAAACCAGAAGCGCTACTGGCTGCTATCGCGTTCCTTATCATCGCGGTTCTCAGCGAGCGCAAAGTGTTTGGTGCGGTGTTAATCGGCATTTTGAGTGTCACTCTGGTCGGCATGATGCTTGGCTTAGTGCACTACAACGGCTTCTTCGCAGCGCCACCAAGTTTAGCGCCTACGTTCCTAAAAATGGACATTATGGGTGCGCTAGATGTTTCGATGATCAGCGTTATCTTGGCTTTCCTTTTTGTAAACATGTTCGATACCGCGGGTACTTTGATGGGCGTGGCTGAGCGTGCAAACCTAACCAACCCTGAAACAGGCAAGATCGAAGGTCTAAGCAAAGCGCTGAAAGCTGACAGTATCTCAAGCGTGGCAGGTGCGTGTGTGGGTTGTCCGCCAGTAACCAGTTACGTAGAAAGTGCAGCGGGCGTTGCAGCAGGCGCACGAACTGGCCTATCGGCAATTGTGGTTGGTGTGTTGTTCTTAGCGGCGATTTTCCTATCTCCACTTGCAGGTATGATCCCAGCTTACGCAACCTCTGGCGCGTTGATTTACGTGGCGTTCGTGATGATGAGCAGCATGCAGCACGTTGATTGGAAAGACTTCACCAACGGTGCACCTGCAGCCATTACTGCGCTAATGATGCCACTGACGTTCTCCATCGCGAATGGTATCGCACTGGGTTTCATTACCTACACAGTACTGAAACTGGCGACAGGTAAAACAAAAGACGTATCAATTTCGATGTACTTCCTAGCGGCTATCTTCATCGCCAAGCTAGTGTTCATCGGCTAATCACCAAACGTGACTATCGCTTGGCCTGTTCGCAGGCCGAGCTATCAAGAAACAGGTTACAACAACATTTTTAAGAAAAAGCTAATTGTGCTAATCAGCGGAACGCACAAGCAATCCGTTCCTTTAGTGCACCTTTTTTATGACCCTACGCAGTTTGTAGAAGTCATTATTTGACCGCCAATCGCCTGTAAACGGAAACGGAAACGCAGGCAGAGGAATATCAAATGAAACTTCTGTACACCCTAAATGAAAGACCGCCTCATGGGCTAACCCTCCTACTCGCTCTGCAACACATGCTCGCCTCGATTGGTGGCATTGTGGCTGTTCCCCTTATTGTCGGCGCTTCTATCGGCCTACCTAATACAGAGATCGTCTCGCTGATCAATGCTGCGCTACTGGCGTCAGGTATTGTGACCGTCGCTCAATGTCTTGGTTTCGGCCCTGTCGGTATTCGACTGCCCGTTGTAATGGGTTCGAGCTTTGCCTTTTTGGGTGTCGCTATCTCGATTGGTAACGAAGGTGGCGTCGCCGCTATTATGGGCTCAGCACTTATCGGCTCATTCGTGGTAATTGGTGCCAGCTTCTACATGGACAAGGTTCGAAAGCTGTTCCCGACCGTGGTAAGTGGTGTGGTGGTTACCTTAATCGGTTTAACCATTTTACCGGTTGCCATGAATTGGGTCGGAGACTCCCCTGCCAACACGGAACAATTCGCCACACTACCAAAGCTGTTTCTAGCACTGGTCTCTTTGGGCATCGTGGTTGGCGTCTCGGTTTACTGTAAAGGCGCGGTTGCCGCTTCAGCTATCGTGATTGGTTTAGCAGGCGGTTACATTGTGGCGCTATCGCTCGGCATGGTCGACCTTGAGCAAATCAGTTCTGCCGCTTGGGTTGGCGGCCCTGAACCCTTCAAATACGGCTTCACCTTTTCTGCGAGTGCCATCATCAGCATGAGCTTGGTTTACATCGTGGTTATCGCTGAAGCGACCGGTGATTTCATGGCACTCGGTAACAACTGCCAAACCCAAGTATCCGGTAAAGACTTAAAACGTGGTCTTCTAGGCGATGGCCTTGGCAGTACCTTATCTTCAATTTTAACGGCAATGCCACTAGCGTCATTCAGTCAAAACGTCGGTATTGTGGGTATCACAGGTGTAGCGAGTCGTTATGTAGTGGCTGCAACCGGTTGTTTGTTGATTTTAGGTGGTTTATTCCCGAAATTAGCCGCCATTGCCGTCACAATTCCGAAACCTGTTCTGGGTGGTGTAGGCTTTGTGATGTTCGGTATGATCGCTTACGCGGGTATCCGCATGTTGATCAAGGCCGCAGACACCAAGCGAAATGCCTTGGTAATCTGTGTCGGTTTGGCGTCTGGTTTGGCCGTCACTTTCGAACCAAGATTGCTGCAACACTTGCCACATGATTTGGCGAATTTTCTTCACTCAGGCATC
The DNA here is from genome assembly GCF_001557875.1 of Vibrio splendidus. Classification (GTDB taxonomy): domain Bacteria; phylum Pseudomonadota; class Gammaproteobacteria; order Enterobacterales; family Vibrionaceae; genus Vibrio; species Vibrio splendidus_F. Next base: position 61,731 of record NZ_LNRF01000001.1, read on the forward strand.
ACTACCGGTACTATTATGACGGTGTTGCTGAACCTTATTCTGCCGAAATCTTCACGAGCAGAAGAGCAAGAAGCGTTAGCCGAGAGCCAAGCGCAAGTTGAGTTAGAAATGAAAGAACAAGCTGAAGAAGCGCTTCAAGCAGACGTTCAAGCGGCATCAGATAACCCTGAGCCCAAAACGAACTAACTGATTCTCAAACTAACTAAGTCTCAGACTAACGTAACACCGATTTCCGTAGGATCAGGGCTGATTAGAGCATTGAACGTTTTAACGACCCTGATTCGAATTTATCTTTTAACTACAAATACCAAATAAAGACCCTCTTCCCTGAAAAGGCTGAGATGGCTAAGGACTACTATGAATGGAAACCATCTGGATTAAGAATCCTCTCGCAATCTACACCGGCTCACTGGCTGATGCAGAAGGCGGAATTGTCATTAAAGGTAATACAATCATTGAACTGGTTGGCAAACACAAAGAGCCGACCTTACCCGTTGATTACAGCGTGGACGCTTCTCGTCATGTTTTGACTCCTGGGCTTATCAATGCGCACCATCACTTCTATCAAACCCTAACGCGTGCCTACCCTGGCGCACTGAATAAAGAACTCTTCCATTGGCTACAAAGCCTATACCCTGTTTGGGCCAACCTCGATTCTGAGATGATGAGCCTTGCTACAGAGCTGGCGCTGGTCGAGTTAATGATGTCGGGCTGTACCACCGCCTCTGATCACCATTACTTACTGCCAAATGGGCTTGAACACGCCATCGATTTACAAGTCGAGGCAGCAGAGAAGCTTGGCGTGAGAGCGATATTTACGCGCGGCTCCATGAGCCTAGGGGAAGATGAAGGTGGGTTACCGCCACGACACACCATTCAAACCGAACAGACCATCATCGACGATAGCCAACGCTTGATTCGTGATTACCACCAGCGTGATGAAGGGGCGATGATTCAAATCGCACTCGCGCCTTGTTCGCCATTCTCGGTCACTACCGACCTGATGAAAGAGACAGCCAAAATCAGCGAACGTGAAAACGTGATGATGCACACGCACCTATGCGAAACGCTCGATGAAGAAGACTTCTGTATCGAGAAGTTTGGCTTGCGCCCTGTCGATTATCTGGAAGATGTTGGCTGGCTCAACGAACGTACTTGGCTTGCTCATGGTATTCACTTCAATCCAGAAGAGATCAAACGTTTGGGTAAAGCAGGCATTGGTATCAGCCACTGCCCAACTTCCAACATGATGTTGGCTTCCGGCATTTGTAAGAACAACGATCTTGAAGCCGCTGGCGTTAAAGTCGGGCTAGGAGTGGATGGTTCAGCCTCGAATGACGGTTCCAATATGATTGCCGAAGTGCGCATGGCGATGTACTTACAGCGCCTGCAATATGGCTCGGCCAACGTTTCACACTTCGATGCACTGCGCTGGGCAACATCAGGCTCTGCCGCCGCAATGGGTAGAACCGACATTGGTACGCTAGAGGTTGGCAAACAAGCCGACATCGCGATGTTCAAGCTCGATGATATTCGTTTCTCTGGCAGCCACGACCCACTGGCCGCATTGCTACTCTGCGGTGCGCAACAAGCGGATAAAGTGATGGTAGCAGGTAGGTGGCGAGTTAACGATGGTGCCGTGATTGGCGTAGACATGGAGCAACTGATGCACCGCCACCATGCGGTAGCCATGAAGTTAGGTAAGCTGGCGATGAATAACTAGGTATGTGTTATCTAAGCAACACGAAAACAAAAAGGCCGACGTAATGTCGGCCTTGTTATTTTTATTCGATTTTTAGAATCAGGTTTGCGTCCTAATCCATCAAACTTTTAGACTTAATTGTATGCTCGAGCAAGTATTCCCTGTCCTTGATATTCATACATTCCAGCATCGTTACTGATAAACACCGATTCGCCTGAACTCAGCGTTAACTTGTGGTCTTTGGTCTCAACCGTCACCTTTCCATCAACACAAAATAGTATCTCTGCACTTCGGAGGTATTGTTGGTTCCCAGCCTCGTTCACGGATAAAATATCGAACCCAAAATCATCCACTGGAATTGGAAAGCTTAACTTACTTTCTTTCACGATCGGCTGTAGCTTAATAGTTTCAATTTCTGTCGTTTCAAAACGAGTATTATCAATCAACTCAGAGACATCGATAAACTTGGGAGTCAGGCCAGCGCGTAATACGTTGTCCGAATTCGCCATGATTTCCAACCCAGTCCCCTCGATATAAGCATGTGGTGTTTCAGCGTGTAAAAACATCGCTTCTCCCGGTGCAAGCTCTACCGTATTAAGCATCAGAGGCGAAAACAAACCGATATCATCCGCGTAGTGCTGTTTAAAACCTTTGCTGTACTCCAATGCTTCTCGTCCCATCGCGGTTTTCGGCCTACGTTCATGAGCACAATACAACTGCTCAAGGGCCAACCGCTTACGTTCACCTTCAAGAGTCATCACAGCGGTAAAAAACGTTTTCAAGCCTTCGTGGTTTAGGTTGTTTGCTAAAGCCGTAATTTCGGTATCTAAAACCGTAATTACAGCTTCTTCAAACAGCTCAACAATTTGCGATACCGGACGAAAACCATTCATCGCTTTGTAAAAAGTAAGCGCGTAAACAAGCTCAGGCTTATGGTTTGGATCTTTATAGTTACGATTAGACGCATCTAGGCTAATGCCTAATTGGTTTTCTCGCTCGAAGCCAAGTTGAGCTTTCTTCTTACTAGGATGTACCTGTATCGATAACGGAGTTTCGGCGGCCAGCACTTTAAACAGATATGGCAATTCTCCAAACCTTGCTTGTGTGTACTCTCCAAACATTCCTTTGCTGTTTTGACTCAATACGTCCGAAAGCAGCTGCCCGGTTTCCGCCACTCTTGAGCAGCCTCTCGGGTGTGCACCCATCCAAATTTCAGCTTGAGGTTGAGCATCAGGGTTTTGAATACCAAACAGTTCCGAAATAGACTGCTTGCTGCCCCATGGGTAATGTTGAATAACATTATCTAATTTAAATAACGACATAATATTTCTTTGCATTACTGACAAGTAACCAAACGCGGTAATCACCGGAGAAGTCAGCTACTTGATATTAATGGTGGCACCCAACTTAAGGGTCGCGGCGATGTTTCTAGCGGTTCGAATCACGTTGCTATTGGCTTCGCTCAGCACTTGTTCAAAGCTTTGAGGAGAGCGAACAGTGGCAAAAGTGCTATCAATCGTGCTGTACAAGTCTTCAACTTCCGCCCCTAACGAGCCCGCAATACCAATGACTGGGATCGACTTCGCCTTGGCACGTTTTGCAATGCCAAATGGGGTTTTGCCTTGCAAGGTTTGATTGTCCATTTGACCCTCACCTGTGATCACCAAATCCGCTTGTTCAATGACTTTGTCGGCATCTAACGCATCTAAAATCATCTCAATGCCCGGCTTGATTTGAACATCAAATAACAGCGATAACCCCAGCGGAGTTCCGCCAGCCGCGCCAAACCCAATGCTCTCGCTGCGGTCGAAACCTGTGATTAAGCAAGCCACCTTGCCAAAGTGAGCTAAACAGCGATCCAGCTTTGTAACTAAGCTTGGGGACGCGCCTTTCTGAGGTCCAAAAATCGCACTTGCTCCGTTTTCACCAATCAAAGGATTCGCAACATCGCACGCCACTATGAACTCAACTTGCGTACAACGCGGGTGAATTTGTGACAAGTCGATACGATCTAGGTCGGAAAGTGCAGCCCCACCTTTTGGCAGCTCATTACCATCTCGGTCCAGCAACCGTCCTCCCAAAGCTTGGACAATACCTGCCCCGCCATCGTTGGTTGCACTGCCACCTAAACCCAGAAGAATCTTACTTACGCCCAGATCTAACGCTTCTCGGATCAGCTCACCAGTGCCATAGGTGGTCGTCACCGCAGGATCGCGCTCACCAGAATCAAGTAAATCTAGGCCCGATGCTGCCGCCACTTCAATCAGAGCGGTATTCCCGTTATCGAGCAGCGCCCACTGTGCACTAGCCCTAGAATCGACATCGATTCGCTCTAATGGGCCAGTGACAGGCGAGATTCGCATCTCACCATCTAACCCTTGCATCAGCACCTCAACGGTTCCCTCGCCACCATCGGCGAGAGGAAGATGCACATATTCGGCGTCGGGGAGAACTTGAGAGAAGCCTTGCTCAACGCACTCGCAAACCTGTTTAGCTGTCAGTGACTCTTTAAATGAATCAGGAGCAATCACTATTTTCATCGACGATATTCACTCTAAAGCAGTAAGAACAAAAACGCTGAAATAAGTAAGCCGACTCCAAGTACCACTGGATACGCTATTTGGCTGATGTCTTTTGCCATTTCCGGTTCTTCTTGCTGCGGTTTCGCATCTGAAGCCGTGTCGCTTTCCGTATTGCTACCTTCATTGGTCTCTGCTTGCTGGCCATTCGCACTTTGAGAACCATCGTCCTCCGCACCAAACAATGTCATGATTTGTTGAGTCGAATTCGCGGCTAATAATTCATCACGGAAATCATCGTCAACAAGTGATGATGTTAGTGTCGTCAATACTTCCATATGCGTGGAACCGGCTTCTGCTGGTGGGATCGCTATCAAGAAGATCATATTGACGGGCTCATCTCCGTCGATGCCTTGCCACATCAGTTCATCTTTTACAAAAGCGCAAGCAAACACAGGCTCAATTACCGCCGGGGATTTACCATGAGGCACCGCTAAATATTCACCTAGAGCGGTCGGGCCCTCTTCTTCTCGCAGTAATACGGCATCTAAGAACTGCTGTTTATTAGTCAATTTTCCTGCTTGGTCGATCTTGTCTGTCAGTGCATTAATTGCTGCAAATCGGTCGTCGAACACTGCATCTAACAGGATTAAGTTTTCAGACGTTAAGTTAGATAATTTCATGTGTGATTCCTTATTGCGCTTTCGCAATCTGACTTTGCTTTTGAGCAGAACAAGCTTGCTGCTTCAGCCAAACAAATTGATACGGTTTTAATGTAAAGACGTTCTCTAGTGGCTCATTACTGATCAGGTCATGTCCGCTTTCTTCTAGACGCACGGTTTGCGAAGATTCACTTAAGTTCACTGCAAATCGAATCGACTCTGCGCCTTCGCCGCGCTGTAGTGCAAATACCTTATCGCCAAGATCTAAGATCGCTTGGCTAGAAAGCGGTGAAAACGCGGATTGAGTCTTACGCAGTTTCACCAATTCATTCATCTGGCTATACACTTGTTGACGTAACGAACCTGCCTCAGCCAGCTCAGCTTCCAACTCATCTAGGTCGAACTTCTCGCGGTTTATTCTGCGGTTGATGCCTGACTCCAGCATGCCTTGAATGTCGTTTTCGCTACCCAATAGGCTGTGATAATAAATCGCTGGTACGCCAATAAACGACAGCAAAATAGATTGCGCTGCTAAGAACTTCTTCGCTTTAAAATCATCGCTGTTTTCTGCATCAGTTAGAGCACTTAAGTAATTGATGTTCAATTCATAAGGCGATTGCGTACCGTCACCATTATTCTTGTAATTTACACGTCCGCCTTTTCGTTCAACTTGCTCACACATCAATAGGCGATCTTCGTTGCTAAGAATGCCTTCTGTTGGGCGAACCCCCACGCCATCGTGACTGGCAAGGAAGTTAAAGTAGGTCGTCTTGCTTCCTTGATTTAACGACGTCATAGCTTCTTCAGTTAAGCCTTTCGCCCATTTGGTTAGTACAGAGCTGTTCTGGCTCATGAAAGCGTGCAGAGTTAAAGGTGGCAGAGGGAACTGATACACCATGTGCGCTTCATTTCCCTGACCAAAGTACGAAATATTTTCTTGGTGCGGCACGTTCGTTTCAGTGATCAGCAGCGCCCCTGGGATCGTTTCATCAAAGATGATTCTCCACAGTTGAATAATTTGGTGCGCTTCAGGAAGGTGGATACAAGTGCTATTAAGCACTTTCCAAATAAAGCCAATCGCATCCAAACGAATTGAACGACCACCGTTTGCGGCGTACATCAGCAAGATATCAATACTTTCCAACAGCACTTTAGGACTGCGGAAATTGATATCAATTTGATCATCCGAGAAGGTTGTCCATACATGTGTGGTCTCACCCGAAGCCTTACTAAACGGTGTCAGGAGCGGTAATGCGCGGGGGCGCGTAACACTCGAATAGTCTAGGCTTGGGTCAGACTCAACAAAGTAATCTTGGTATTGCTCATCACCAGCTAAGTACGCTTGAAACCAATCACTGCTTTTAGAAATATGATTGATAACGCAGTCGTACATCAAATCGAAGTTTTCAGACAAAGCGTTGAGATGCTCCCAATCACCGAGCTTTTCGTCGACTTTGCGGTAATCAACCACGCTGAACCCGTCATCAGATGTATATGGGAACATTGGCAGAATATGGATATTGCTGATTGAGTCTTTCAAGTACTTATCCGCAAACGACTTCATGCTACCCAAGGTTTTTTCGCGACTACGAGAAAAGCTGTCGCCGTAAGTAATCAAGTATGACGTCGTCTCATCTACCCATTGGGAATACTGTGGTGCACTTGGCTTCCATTTCTCAATCAAGACTAAGATTTCTTGAGTAATCGAATGCGCATCCTCTTCGCCATAAATATCGGCAACTTTATTGAAGATTGTTTTTTCAATCATGTCTCTGTCCTTATTGAGCAACGGAAAACGTTACACGTAAATCGATGCTGTTGTTTGGCTTAACCGCAGCGTTAACGGTGCTCTCATCACTTGTAGACTCTGCGTACACTTTCGGTTGTTCTCTGTAATCCACCAGCTCGACTTGAGCAAATTGTTTGAACGCAGTCAGATCGAGCTCGATAGCTGAAGGCGTTGGGTTGAACAATCGAACGATCACGGCGTCTTTGTTGTAGAAAGAGTGCCCGATACTTGATAGCTCAAGCGGCTGCTCTAGCGAAAGTAGGCTGAATGACGCCAAACGCTCGCGTGAATCAAATCGAACTTGGAAGCGCTCTAATCGGTTTTCAAAACTATTTAGCGTTTGCTTTTGGTAACTGAACGGCGCATCGAGGTACTCTCGCTCTAGCTGACGAACTGTGTCGTGGTTAGCATCTTCAGTTAAAGCCAAAGCAAAGCTAAATTGCATAGACTTTTGCAGCTGCGCATCCGGAGTGTGAACCACGGTATTGTTAATGCCCGAAGCTCGGCCTGGTCGCCACTCTAAGTCATCTTTACCCAGTACTCCGGTAGACTTGAATAGAGTTAGTGCAACCTTATCTGAGCTTTCTCCTTTGATGATCTGGAACTCTTTAAGCCCGCTGCCGTTAATCACTAGTGCTTTACCTTGTTCTGCTAACGCTACAGCCCCTTCTGTAGTTTCGATATCGATTGGACATTCACGGAACTTCTGCTGCCAACCTTCAATTGACGGTTCAATTGGGCACTCCATCAATGCGAATGGCTGAGTACTGATAGAGGTATTGGACTGCACGTCAGAGTTAACCAACACACGAACTCGGTGATCTTTCGCTTGGTTGAGTGTTGTGATGTTCACTACTAGCTGCTCACGACCTTGGCTAAGCGTTAGGCTTACCTCAAATACCGCTTGATGATCGTTCTGGTTTGCAGTACGTGCGTTGAGATCGACAGGAATGTCGAGTGTCGCGCGTACCGTCATCACTTGCTCTGTTTCACCAACCTGAGTTTCGATAAGCTCGATGGATTGGTTATATACTGGAGTGTCACCTTGTAAAGGTGAGAAGTCATACGAGTCGCCATCATCCGCTTGTTCTTCAAACGTAAGAAGTTGAGGAATAATACGGCTCGTCTTTTTATCGACTAACTGAAGCTGGCCGCCTTCGCACGCCAACATAAGCGATTCGTTTTCAATCGCGGTTTGCTTACGCACTTCCATTTGACGGTTGTTCACATCGCTTGGCTGCACTTCAAATACCTGATAACCCATTGCAGGTAAGTCGTTCACTGAAATGTTCAGTTCAAAACGGTAGTACGGCGGAACCGCAACCTCTTTCTCACCGTCTTTCGTGACTTCAATGACTTTACCGCCATCTAACGTCTCACGCGTAATCACTTCGATAGCGCAGTGTTCATTACCATCTGATATTGCAATGTTTTCATATGAACTGAATACCACAGCCTTCACTAGGCCAGTGTAAGGTTGAAGTTGACCATTGAATAACATTAGCTCGTAGTCATGACAGCTACTCGCGATTTCTTTGATCACTAGGTTATACAAACCATGACAGATTTCTTGAGCTTGCTTTAGGCGGTGCATAATATCAGCGTTAGTGGCATCGCTATTACAACCACCAATGCTATCGTGCGCATGACATTCAAGGATCTTCTTCCAAGCGATATCAATAAGTTCGGTGTGCACGGTAATGCCTTGCGCTTTAGCAATTGCAATCACCACTTCAAGCTTCTTAATCAAGAACTGTTCTATATCGAAGTTGAGCTTTTTGATGTCGTATCGGACTGAGCCAATCGTCTTATGAATTCGTGCGTAACGCGGCGCTTTAAATTCACCGTGATAAGTTTCAAAGCTATCGCTGTTGTCGCGCAATACATCCACAAACGCTTCCATCGATGAAATAGCGTACACGTCTTGTTCTGGTGAACGCTGGGTTGCGGTTTGGAGTGTTTTTGGAAGCTCGGGATCAATATTCACTTGATCGCCACCCGATGGAATAAGCACCTCATCTAAGCCAGAAAGCGCTTTGATCTTCTCGACCATAGGGAAGATTTTCTTATCCAAATGGTCCGCTGTCGCCACCATGTTTTTAGCAGCGCCATAACCGTGAACAAGGTTATATGCGTAAATCTCGTCTCCGCCTGCCGAGCACCAATTAAAGTTAGATCGCTCTACCTGTTGGTCGTAATCAATCCCGCGCCAGAAGATGATGTTGTCGATCCCCATGCCTTTAAATAAAGTTGGCATTTGTGCGTTATGACCGAATGTATCGGGTAAGTAACCCACTTTCATGCTGTGACCTAAACCTTCAGCAATGTGCATACCGTACTTAAGGTTACGGATGATCGATTCGCCCGCCACATTGTAAGTATCGGTTTGAGTGTACCAAGGGCCAATAAACAACTTCTTATCAGAAACCAGCGCTGCTAGACGTTCACGCATATGTGGTAGGACTTTGAGATAATCCTCTACGATGGATGATTGTCCATCTAGGTGATAGCAGCTGTACTCTGGTTGAGTTTCCAACGTTTCGATAACTTTGGTGAAGTTATACGTCGCTAAGACGTCACTGTCTTGTTGGGTAAAATACCACTCACGATCCCAGTGTGTATGTGGAATTACATGAACTTTAGCCATTGATTTATCTCGACTTGTCTTAATTTTTGATCAAGAGGAAGTAACCACTTCCCCCTATAATTTTCGAATAAAGCGGTAACCTAATTAGGCATTGCTCGGTTGAGGTTTAGTGCATAGCAGTAGTGCGACTGCGATAAACCCTGAACCAACGAACACTGATAAGGTGTAGCTAATTGGGTCTGATGATAGGAACCAGCCCCAAACGGCTGGGAGCGGTAGACTTTGGAAAACGTTCAGGACAACCGCAAGTTGAGTACCAATGATTGAACCAAGGATCATAATTGGGATCATCTTAGGGTTCTTTAGAATGAACGGGATTGCACCTTCTGAAATACCAATCATGCCAAGCATTAAAGAGGTTTTACCGACGGTTTGCTCTTCTGGTGTAAATACGCGCTTGCGGAATTTGCCATCTAACATCGCAGCCAAACCGACACCAATTGGTGGGATAACAATACCCAATTCACGTGCAATAAGATCGAAGCCTTCGCTCATGCCGTTAAGACCCAGAGCTACGGAGCCAGCGGCTTTGTTAATTGGACCACCCAAGTCAAAAGCGGTACCCGCAGCAATCACCATAGAATAAATGCCTCGGCCTGCGTCGCCTGCTTCAGTGAACAAGTTAATCATCGCAAGGTTCAGAGCGCCAAAAAACGGGTTAATCACATACTCCATGGTCAGTACCATCACCACACCGGTTACGGCTGGTACTAGCAACATGGTTTTTAGAGTCGTAAGATCGGTTCTTACACGAATCACATCGTTAAGATAGCGAACCAAGTAGCCGACGATGAAGCCAATCGCTATCGCGCCAAAGAAGCCCGAGGGAGCCCAACCTTCCAAGTCGAAAAATCGTTTGTACGGTTCGTCTGTCATCAAACCGCCAATGAAAGCAGGAATCAAGGCTGGTTTACCCGCAATCGAATAGGCTAAGTAACCAGCAAAGATTGGGTACATAAACTTGATAGTCATAAAACCAAGCTTATCCAGCGTCTCAATTGGCGTACCCGAGATATCAACAAACTCGCCAGTAATTTTAGCGACCGCCATCAGCAAGCCACCAAGAACAACCACAGGCAGCATATAGCTGATACCTGTCATGATGTGGCCTATCGCGACTTGGTAGGCGGAGCGCTTTTCGTCCTGAACTTCAACATCAGAGTCAGACTTTTCTTTACCGCGCAGAAAAACCGTCGGAAGCAAATCGTCGACTCGTTTAATCAATTCTTGGGTACGAACTTGTAGCGGATTCGCGTTATCAAAACGTTCCATATCCATAATTGGCACATCTACGGCTAATACGACACCGTCTGCTGTTGCGATATCGTGCGCCGTTAGTTTATTTTTGACACCATCACTACCTTGTGTTTCAACTTTAACTTCATAGCCTTGCTTTTCAGCCCAGCTCTGAATTTTTTTAGCTGCCATGAAGGTGTGCGCAATCCCTGTAGGGCAGGCAGTCACTGCAACCAGTTTTTTCTTAGCCATGGTTTAATACCTTGTTCTTATCAACTGCAGCCAGTATATGAAGCGTGAATGTATGCCGACACTGTTTCATCGTACAACCGTAGTATCACGATACATCTGTGACTGAGGTCATGGTAATTCGCCTCATTTTCGCGCGTAATATTGATAGTTTCTTCAATAATAGCTGAGAGCAATGAACACATTTCAAGGCATAGAACGCGCGATTTACGAATATTTGATAGGCCATGCCAGTGAACTACATGATATTTCCGCTAAAACCATTGCAAATAAGGCTTTAACAACAACGACATCGGTAAACCGAGTCTGTAAAAAAATGGGCTACGCAAGTTATACTGAATTGCGATACAAACTCGCGAATGAGCTCAAAAAAACTGAGCCAATCCCTGAAAATGACATGAGCCAACAACAAATTGCCATTGTTGCCAATACGTTAAAGTTGTCCCCTGTGGTGTATATGTATTCTCGCGGTGCATCCATTGTTAGCGTAAATTACCTATCTCGCTTTTTGTCACTAGCCAACGTACCCCATTTGGTAATAACAGACATTCATCAGCTCACTCGTGCCGAACTAGGTACTCTGCTACTGATCAGTAAATCTGGTGAAACCAACGCTGTAATTGAAATGGCACAAAATGCGAAGCGTAAAGGGCTCAAAGTAGTAGGAATAAGCCACCAAGGCTCAACACTTGACCAGATTTGTCACCTAAACGTAGCGCTAGAAGAGCAAGTGGACGGGATTTCTTTGTATGGAAGGGAGTCTCAAATTCACTCACTGCAAATCGTTGACCAAATTGGTAAAGAACTGCTCACTTTTTAACTCCTCCCTCTTGTACAGTTCTCCAGATGCAAAAAGAGCAGCGATTCCGGCTGCTCTTTTATTTTGACTCGATATTACGGACAATAAATATACATCAAGCTCAGTAGCTTATAAGTTCATAACAAACCCTAAACGTACCGCATAGTCATTTTCTCTATTACCATTAGAATCCACGTAAGTTTCATCGACAGACACGAGCTCCATGTAAGGCGTCCAAGTTTCGTTAACCTTGTAGTTAACCATAACTGTGTGTTCCCAGTAATCGTCACGACCTGTACCTTGATCGACACCGTCTTGATAGCGGTAACGAGGGTTATACATTAAGCCTATATCACCAAAACTTTTCGATAGCCAAATATCAAACTGATTAGAAGCACCACGAGTCGTACCGCTACCATCTAGGTAGTCTTTGCCATTTGCATCGTTCGACCAGTTGTAACGGTAGCGGCCGGTTAAAGACACTCCGTTTTCGAAACTTGTCCCTAGTTTTAAATAAGGGCGATATTCGGTCCAGTTTGGAGCTGTGACCGTCACCAGACCTGGAGCCCAATACCACTGATCATTTATTTGGAATTTGTAAGTAGCCTCAAATTCTTGAGCCGCTGCTTTTAGACCATTTTTGTCTTCATCATTTGAATCATTACCTGCAAAGTAACCATCATTATGTATCTGGGCTGCCTCAGCGCTAAAGTAGAAACCAGTATCAAAAGTGTGCATAAATTTGACACGGCTATCACGGATATCAGATGCAGTGTTGTGACCAAAACGCACATCTAACTTGGTTTCTCCAGCAAAAGTGGGCATTGAAGAAAGGGCAATAAGAGTAGAACAAAGTAGGACTTGGGTTTTCATTTTCAACCTTTATATTTTATTAGAGGGACGAGTTTTTACGTCGTCGCTACTATAAAACTCAAGGATTCAATGAGTAAAAAGTATTGTGATACATTCGATGTATCACGGTTCAACTTGAAGGTTGGTCACATTCAAAAACGGTATCAAAACTAATTTTTACAGTAGCCAATGAGTAATTGTTCCAAAACAGAAATGATAAGAACAAACCATAACTTAACTACCGGTCAGATCGGTGCATACAAAGCTGACAGGTACCATTACCCCTAAATTAACCTAATCCATCAAACTTTTAGACTTAATTGCCTTCTTAGAAAGCTCTTTCGCAAACTCGGTAATGTCGGCTTCAAACTCATCGACACTTTGACGGATGTCATCCAGTTGAACCGTCTGCATAACGCGGTTTTCCATTACAATTTGGCCGTTGACAATCGTCGTGTCGATGTTGCTCGGATTCGCTTGATAAACCAAGGTTGCGTACGGGTCGTAGCTAGGCATCATGTTCGCTGAGTGTGTTTCGACAATCACGATGTCTGCTTTTTTACCCACTTCCAGAGAGCCAATCTGGTCTTCCATATGTAGAGCTTTAGCGCCACCTAAGGTTGCCATCTCAATAACCTGTTCAGGGATCATGATGGTGCGATCAGAGTGCTTCAAACGTTGCATGTTGGCTGCGTAGCTTAATGTGCGCATGATATCGACTTGGTTTGAGCTCATTGGGCCATCTGTTCCCAAACCTACTCGCATGTCAGCACGGTACATATCCCATGCTGGCGCAATGCCTGTTGCGCCTTTAGCGTTCGCCATTGGGTTGTATGAGATCCCTGCGTCAGCTTGCTTTAGAAGCTTTTGATCGTTCTCTGAAAGATGGATACCGTGAGCAATGACGACACGCTCGTCTAGCACACCAATTTCATCCATGTATTCGACTGGCGATGTTGCCTTAGTTTCATCTTTGATACGCTTCTCTTCATTCGGGAATTCAGCAACGTGAATTAATACCGGCACATCGTATTGAGCAGACAGTTTGTTGATTTCTTGAAGCTTGTCTTTGCTCACTGTGTACACCGCATGTGGTGCATAAGCAGGGGTAATCAGCTCGTCGTTTTTGTACTGTTCAATGAAGCCTTTGGCATACTCGATGCCGCCATAAGGTTCTTTAGCGTCTACAACAGGAAACTTAATCACGGTTTCGCCGAGCACAGCGCGCAGGCCAACTTCTTTGGTCGCCTTGGCCATTTCATCCATGTGGTAATACATATCGGCATAAGTCGTGACACCACTTTGTGCCAGCTCGATACTGCCTAGCTTGGTCGCGTTATAAATCAGTTCACGGCTTAGCTTTTCGGCTTCAAGCGGGAAGAAATAAGCGAATAATCGATTGGAAATACCCTCTTCGCCTAAACCGCGAAACGCAATCATAGGAAGGTGGTTATGAGCATTGACCATACCAGGCATAACAATACCGTCTTGAGCATCAATCACCTTTTCAGCGCGATATTGAGTAATCAAATCCTCATTACCTACTGCGATGATCTGGTCGTTTTTAACGACGACAACACCATCTTCAATCACATCCATTTCAGAGTTGATAGTCAGGACTTGTCCATTAGTGATAATCAGATCGGCGTTGTATGTTTGAGTTGCCACTGTCGAACCACAGCCAGCCAGTAAAACTGCGCTAATGGTGCATGCCAAGCTTTTAAGCGTCATTGCTAAACCTATATGTTGTGCGTGTAATATTGTTAGAAGCTTCACTTTAGTGTTCTGCGCTATTCGCGCTTGAGAACGACAGTGCCGCTAATTTTCGCGACACTATAACCTGTTATTTAAATGAAATGGCATACCTAATCGAGCCAGATTCAAGATAAATATGTAATTGCACAACAGGTCACAAAACCGAGCTTCACGCCTCGTTGATGTTGGCGTACTACGAGCTCTCTGCGTGCACATTCTCCTTAACTGGCGAAGGCATTCCTTTTGCAAAGAACAACGCATACATGGCCGGAATCACCAAAAGTACAACTGGTAATGAGAACAACAGGCCATAGCCTAATGTGAGCGACATTGGCCCCATAAACACATCCGTTCCGCCTAGCCCATAGGCGAGCGGTAGCAAACCAGCAACTGTGGTCAGAGAGGTCATAACAATCGGACGTAAACGGCTGATTGCAGCTTGCGTCACGGCGTCTATCGCGTTCACCCCTTCGATTCTTAACTCGTTGATCCTGTTAATCAGAACCAAAGAGTTATTGACCACAACTCCAGTCATTCCAAGTACGCCAATCAGTCCAAACAGAGACATCGGCTGCATGTGTACGACTAACGCCATCAGTGAAGCCATGATCGCAAACGGGATAACCGCCATAATAAGCAGTGGTTGCAGTAATGAGTTGAACATCACCGCTAATACGAAGTAGATCGCCACCATCGCTGCAGGGAACACCACCATAAAACCGCTCATGGTTTCATTAGTGCTTTCCGCTTCGCCGCCGACGTCAATGGTCACGCTTGTCGGGTATTGACCTGCCAACTCAGCCACTAACTCATCAGCTAACGCGACAGAGCTAATACTCTCGTCAGACAACCCCGCAGAAACTGTCACCTCGCGCTCACCATTGTAGTGTTTGATAAGACGTGGGATTTCTATCTGCTCAACCGTAGCTAAGCGGCTCAGTGGCACTTGTTGTCCGTCTGCCGTGTAAATTTTGGTGGTTTTCAGTTTCTCTATATCGCGGAACTGCTCGTCCAATACCACTCGAATATCGACTTCTTGATCCCCGAGCCAAGTGGATGTCACGCTATTACCATCAAACCCGACACGCAGCGCATTCGATAAGTCACTCACCGTTAGGTTGTATTTCGCCAACCAGTGATACTGAGGAACAATATTAAGCTGGAGATCTTTCAGCGCTTCACTGTGGTTAATGCTGGTTACCCCTTGGTAGTCTTCTAACCAAGCCATCACCAAATCAACCGTTTGGTTACGCTCGCTCTCCGTTCCGCCAAGCACGCGGACTTCAACCGGGTCACCCGGAGGCGGACCACCAGCATCAATTGAGAACTTAATAAACATCTCATCAGACAACGACGCCAACTCTTTATTCAGTGTAGTAATGATCTGCTCAGCGGAACGGCTACGCTGATCAAAGTTCGTTAGGTTAATGATGCCTTGTGAGACTGGTGACGAGTAAATCAGTTCATAGCTGACTAGCTCGGTTTCAGGCAGAGATTCAATCGCTTGTTCAATAACTTGATGAGCCTCTCGCACTTGAGATAACGGAGTGCCGGCCTTTACTTCGGTATACACATCAATGTATTTGCCCGCTTCTGTCGGGAAGATATCCACTTTCAACGAAGAGACTAAATAACCTGAAGCGACGAAACCAACGATGGCCAATGCGATAACCGATTTTTTGTAGTTGAGTGCCACATTCAGCAATGAACGATATTGGTTAGAAACCCATTCAAAACGGTCTTTTTCTTCGACTTTTTTGGTGTTCTCTTTTGCAGAAGATAAGTGAGCAGGTAGCGTTAACGTACACTCGATAAAGGAAAACACTAATGCTGCAATAACCGTAATTGGGATCACTGCGACGGCTTTACCCATGGTGCCCGGAATGAACATCATTGGAATAAACACCAAGGCGGTTGTCACTAAGCTTGCCATCAATGGCTTAATCACTTTTAAAGTACCCGACACCGCTGCATCGACGCCTGTTTTACCCGCTTCTTTCTCTTGGAAAATACTCTCAGCAATGATCACTGAATCGTCAACAATAATACCGATCACCAACAACAATGCAGCCAGTGTGATGCTGTCTAAATTCAGCCCCAAGATTGGTAGAACCATCATCACGCCAAACACACAAAATGGAATAGAGACCGATACCCAGAAAGCCACGCGACGCTGCAAGATCATGCTCAAAATCAGCAGAACTAACACTAACCCTATTGCACCGTTGGTTGCCACGATAGAGAACTTCTCGCCCATGTCTTTGCCAAGATCCAGGCTTGTCTGGAAAATGAATTGATCACCAATGCGTTCGCTCTCTTTGTCCAACAATGCCTTGATGCTATCGATGGTGGCGATCACATCGGCACTGCCGCTATTGGTGATTGAGAAGATAACTGCAGGCTTGCCGCTCATGACTGGAGCTTGCGTTGCTCGAGCAAAGGTATCGATGACTGTCGCGACATCAGAAACTCGCACAACTTGACCAGAATCCAACGCCTTAATCACGATGTTAGACACATCATCCGTCGACTCCACTTTGGTCATGGTGACGATCTTCTGTTCTTGACTCCACGACTCAACAAAGCCTCCCGATTGCGACAGGTTGTGCTGCTCTATCGCGGTGCTGATATCGTCGAAAGCAACTTGATAACGACGCGCTTTTTCAGGATCGACCTCAACCCAAAACTCTCGCTCATTAAAGCCAGACATAGTGATAGAACCAACACCGCCAAGGTTGTTGATTTTCTTTTCTAACTGATAGGTGTAGTGCTGCAAAGACGCCGAATCTGTATTGTTACCCGCTAGGCTGACGCCAAAATGGTACACATCCAAAGAAGACGTTTTTTGCTGAGTCACTACCGGTGGCGAGTCAATATCTTTCGGCAGGTTACCGACTCGATCGACCGCTTGTTGAATGTCTCGTAAGATCACTGCGGCATCTTCACCGGGCAGATATTCAACCTCAATGAAAGAACGCCCCTCTGAAGATTCAGACGAAAAATACGCAATACCATCCACTGAGCGAAGCTCTTTCTCGATTGGATTGGTAATGTTCAATTCGATGTCTTGAGCCGTTGCACCGGGGTAGATGGTTTCAATTTCCGCGGTGTCCATCGCAACATCTGGGTACTCTTGTAAATTGAGCTGCATTAACGACATAGCACCGGTTAACAGCACCATAACCGTGATAATACGAGCCAAGAACTGACGTTTGGCGAAGTATGCTAGAAAGTTCATTGTTACAGCCCTTTTCCTTCATTTGATGCAGTTTGATTCGATTTTGTTTGAGCGGTTGTCATGCTTTGCATAGAAAGGTCGGTCGAGGCATAAACCGACATGCCCGGTTTGAACTGATGACCTTGGTTGGTGATTTCTACGAGTACCGGATAGGTTGAGTTTTGCATCTCGACGCCAATGCGCTGCACGTTCGCTTCCATCTTGATTTCAGGGTTAGTTTCAGACCACACCACCACTTCCTGACCAACGGTAAAATGCTTTAAGTCATACTCACTCGCCATGAATGACAGAGTCACCTTATCGATATTGACCACTTCATAAAGTAAATCCCCTTCGCTTACCCAAGCGCCTGATTGCGCGGGTTTATTGGAGATGTAACCCGAAATTAAGGATTCAATCTGAGTGTTTTCAAGATCCACTTGCGATTGTTGGTATTCAATTTTCGCGACGGAAACGGCGGCTTTGGCGCTAAGAAACTCTGCGCGCGCGGAGTCTAACTCTCCTAGTGAGAGGCTGTTCTTTTTAATAAGTGCTTGATAGCGGTTGTAGGTCGCTTTGCGCAATGCGAGATCCGCCTCTGCCAGAGCTAGGTTTGCTTTGGCTTTGTTCACGCTAAACTTAAAATCATCGGCTTTTATCTGAGCCAGTATCTGTTGTTGGTTTACCGCATCACCCACTTCAAGGTTATTCATCTCAACCACACCGGGCACCTCTGCCACGACACTGTGTTTATTTAAACCTTGAACATGTCCGATTAACTCCGTTGCTTGAGTTATTGATATTTGAGTTGTGGAGACTCCCAGAAGAACTGCAAGCGCGATAATTTTAGTGTTCATAATTCAACCCTCACCTATTGATGTGAACTATTGTTGAATTCGCTTTGTCGAATTAAAGTCGAAGTCGGTTCGACAATGAAAAATAATCTGATGGCGTTGTATTTTTGTGCGCAACACTATCAATTAGACATAAATTCGACATAATTTTAGATAGGCTACATTTTTACTGACCGTATATTTTGGGTGGGAGCAGAGCGATGCTTGAACGCAGTCGTATTTTGGTTGTTGAAGACAATATCGAACTACAAGGCATTATTGCCGACTTCTTAGAAGTGAAAGAGGCCATTGCAGACTTCGCTTCTGATGGTGAACAAGGCTTTAAGCTTGCAATGGACAACGACTTCGACGCTATCGTTCTCGATGTAATGCTACCCAAGCTTGACGGGATGGAGGTGGCGTCTAAGTTACGTCAAAATGGTGTAACCACTCCAATATTGATGCTAACAGCATTGAATGGCCAAGAAGATCTATTAAATAGCTTTGATTCAGGTGCCGACGACTTCGTAACCAAACCGTTCAAGTTTCCTGAATTAGAAGCTCGCCTGTCAGCACTGATAAAACGCAATAAAGGCTTAGTCGCCAAAAAGTCGTTGAGCTTTGGTGAAGTGATCATCGATGAAAAAACACATACCGCATCAAGAAGTGGTCAATCACTCAACCTAACTCCTATCATGTTTCAGATTTTGAGAGAGTTAGTCAAAGCTCAAGGCGGGGTCGTCACTCGCGATAGTTTGATCTATATGCTGTGGGGGGATGACATTCCAGACAAAGATGTGCTCCGCAGCCATATCTACCTATTACGAAACGCGCTTGATAAACCCTTCGATTTTCCGATGCTCAAGACCATTCCTAAACACGGTTTTCAATTGCTCGCGTCTAACAATGAGTCTCAATCCGAATGAAAATTCGCACAAAGCTAGGCAACTCAATTGAGGATGTCAGAATTCGCACCATGCGAACGTTTTCGGTGATCGCGCTAGTCTCTTCATGCATTGTCTTTTTCGTTTTCTCGCTACGTTTAGTGTGGCAAGAAGAGGCTCAAATCGAGAATCACCTAAAATCATATAAAGGGGTGGCACAGCAGTTTTACCGCCTTCTTTCTCCAGAAGGCAGCCTCAAGCTGTCAGAAAACGTAACGGCCTACTATGGTGAGGCAGACTTTACCGACCAATTGAAAAAGCTACCGCCAATGGCGTTGGAAACGGTCGATCGTCAACGGTTTGAGATTAGACTATCTGAAGAGGATATTCTTATTCCCGGTGTGCTCGTCTACCACTTTGCCTTTGAAGACCTGGGGAAAACCATTCCTACTTACATCACCATCAGCTCATTTGACATGGACCTGTGGGACGACAGTTGGGGCGTATTGATGGCAATCTCTACGCTGTTGATGATCGGCCTGATCATAGTATTGCGGATTACACTCAAGCGAGTGTTCGACCAACTAATGGCGCCCATTTCAGAGCTCAGTACTCAACTCACTAAACTTGAATCTGACAACTTCAAAGTACCCGACCACACGGTTGATGAGTTGCAGATGCTCACCTCGCACCTCAACAGTTACTCGACAATGAAAGACAGGCTTGCCAAACAAGAGATGATGTTTGCGAAATACGCTAGCCACGAATTGAAAACACCGATCTCAATTGTTATTGGCGCAGCAGAATTACAAGCTATGAAGCCCGATGATCCTGTATTTCAAGCTAAGCAACGAGAACGTATTCTTGGAGCCGCAAACGGCATGAGTTCTACTGTTGAAGTACTACTGAACATCGTTAAGCAAGAGAACTCTTCAACGGACAAAACACTTACAGCGATTAGCCAAGAATCCATCGATGTATCGAAGTACTACGGGATGCTAGCTGCAGGCGTGGAGTTAGTTCTGAATGTTGAGCCAAACACCACGCTCAACATGCCGCTACCGTTGGTGAATATGGTATTAAAGAACTACATTGAAAATGCGATTCGATTTACCACACAAGGTAAGATTGTAGTGACCATCAACTCCAACACGATTTCGGTTTCAGATACTGGCTCAGGGCTGAATGATGATACAAAAACGGAACACGGCCTTGGCCTAATCATTGTAAAACGCATCGGAGACAGTTACGGCTGGACATCCACACTGATCGATAACGCCCAGTCGGATACGAGCCTACATCCCGCGGGCTGCACTGCAACTTTTGCTCGAAACGATGTATAAAAGCTGCATCTATTCAAAAGCGATTCTTACAAGAACCTGCGTATACAAAAAAGGACATCAAATGATGTCCTTTCCCAATAAACCGAAAGTAAAACACTAAGACTTTCCTTTCACACCGCACCCTTTTATCACTAATTGGGTGATGAACTCAGCGGCTTCTTCGTAGTCTTTGTCATCAAGCTGCTCTTTCTGCATCACGCTGCAAATCTGCCAGCCAAAGTCAGCGTAGGTTTGGGTTGCAGCCCAGATGGTAAACATCAGGTGGTGTGCGGGAACTTCATCCATCAAGCCTTGTGCAGACCAGGTCGAGAATTTATCAAGGATCATCTGCGATTGCTTATACAGCTCATCGCCAATCTCTTTTGGCAACACCTTAGCGCCCGACATCACTTCATTGGCAAACACTTTAGAGGCGTATGGATGGTCGCGAGAAATGATGAGCTTAGTCTGAATATACTGAGATAAAGCTTCAACAGGATCGCAGAGATCTTCAATTGGGCGAGACGCTTCCAATAATGGTTGAGTGACAGTTTCAAGCACGGCATTGTAGAGCTTATCTTTGGAGCTGAAGTAATAGAATACATTGGGCTTGGGAATGTCAGCAGCTTTAGCGATATCTGCCATTTTTGTCGCAGCATAACCATGAGTCGCAAATTGTTCGCACGCGACTTCGATGATTAAATCTTGATTCTTTTGTCTGATCCTAGACATATTGCATCCTTTACAACTCATTACTTAAGCCATAGTAATCAACGTGCTTCATTAGTCCAGAAGATAATGCCATAACTCAACCCCAGCGCTTATCTCATCTGACGAAACACTGCCAGCATCGATAAAATCAAAATGGCCGCCTTGATGTCAGTACACCGGCGACCATTTGAACACTCTGAGACCAACTCACAACAGACGAGTTTGCAGACTACAAGATCAATATAGCCCTGAAATCATTGACATTAGTTAGCGTTGGGCCTGTCGTAAGAAGCACATCAACTTGCTTGAAGAAGTCGTAGCTGTTGTTCGCGTCAAGGTAGTCTTGCGCTTTAAGCGACAGGTTCGAACCTTGCTGCCATGTTTGAGGAGTGATCCATGCACCGGCGTTATCTTCTACACCATCTATACCATCAGTATCGGCAGCCAGAGCAAATATATTGTCTTGACCTTTAAGTTCGTTATACAAGCTTAAAAGGAATTCACAATTTCGCCCGCCACGACCATTTCCTTTAACCGTCACCGTGGTCTCACCACCTGAAAGCAGCACGCAAGGCGTCTCGAATGGATGTTTATTATTAGCAACTTGTTTGGCCAAAGCAGCATGAACCTTCGCCACTTCTCGCGCTTCTCCTTCAATACAGTCACTCAATACGTAAGCGGGAATCCCCAAACCTTCAGCTTCTGCAGCGGCAGATTCTAATGCTGACATTGGAGTAGCGATAATATGATGCTCTGCATTCTTCCAACACACATCATCCGGCTTAACGGTCTCTGACTCAGGGTTATTGAGCCATTCAAATGCCGAGCGTGGTGTTTCAATTTGGTAGCGTTCTAAGATTGCCATTGCATCAAAACGAGTGGTGGTGTCAGGTACGGTTGGGCCAGAGGCAATCACACTAATATCGTCTCCCGGCACATCTGATATTGCCAAAGACACAACTCTTGCTGGGTAGGCGGCTTTGGCAAGTCGACCACCTTTGATTGAAGATAAATGCTTACGAACGCAATTCATCTCATCAATGGCTGCACCCGACTTAAGCAGCGCTTTATTGATTTGTTGCTTCTCTGCCAAACTGATATCGCCACCCGGTAGACTCAATAGAGCGGAGCCTCCACCCGACAACAAGCAGATCACCGTGTCATCGGCGCTAAGATCATTGACGAGTTGCAACATACGTTGACTCACTTCTAAACCCATCGCGTCTGGAACTGGGTGCGCCGCTTCGATCACCTCAATGTGTTCGCAAGGAGCCGTGTGCTCATAGCGAGTCACGACCAAACCTTCAAGGTCACGCAGTGCAAGATCTTGTTGCTTCTTTGTTTGCCATACGGCTTCAAGCTCCGCCGCCATTGACGCTGCAGCTTTTCCCGCTCCGATCACGACAGTGCGCCCAGCTTGATTAGCAGAGCGATAAAAAATGTCTTGAGGTAGAAAAGGTTCGATGTGATTTTTTGGTAGTGCCTCATTTACAGCACTTGAGAAAAGGGTTTGCAGAAACTGCTTAGCATCAATGTCCATCAGCCACTCCTTAGTTGACGGAGAAAAAAAGAACCCCGATACAAGGCGAAAGGGTGCCTGCTAAGATTAAGTTGGAAAGGAACAACTTCAACCTCTGCCTCGTATCAGGAACGCGTATAAAAGGAGACGAAACTACGCGATTTATAAACAAACTGTTTGAAACTGGTGGGCTCGCACATCGCAGCTCTATCGAGGCGCAAAGTAGATTCACGATTCGACATTACATGTAATGGGAGCCCAGATTCATTGGCCCTAGACCCTATTTAAGTAAAAAGACCAATGAATTGTTGACGGATAAACCGTTAACTAGATTAACGAATCGAGTGATCAGAACGTTTCTCAATCGCTTGAATAAGCGCAGAGTGGTCCCAACCTTCACCGCCCATTTCGGCACACTCGCCAAACAACTTCTGAGCGTTCGCCGTATTCGGTAGTGCAACACCTAATTCTTGTGCGCCCGTTAGCGCCAGATTCAGGTCTTTCTGGTGAAGCGAGATCCTAAAGCCCGGGTCAAAGGTGCCTTCAACCATGCGCTCACCGTGCACTTCCAAGATCTTAGAGTTAGCAAAGCCGCCCAATAGAGCCTGACGTACGCGTGCTGGATCGGCACCGGCTTTTGAAGCAAAAACTAACGCTTCAGACACCGCTTCGATATTCAGAGCAACGATGATCTGGTTAGCCACCTTACACGTTTGGCCTGCACCGTTATCACCCACCAGCGTGATGTTCTTACCCATGATTTCAAATAACGGACGGGCTTTATCAAAGGCGTCTTGCTCACCGCCAACCATGATAGTCAGCGCCGCATTGATAGCGCCTACTTCGCCGCCTGATACCGGTGCATCTAGGTATGAAGCGCCGCCTTCGTTAATTCGCGCTGCAATTGCTTTGGTCGCGATTGGCGAGATTGAACTCATATCGATAACCAGTTTTCCAGTTGCGCCACCTGCGGCGAGACCTTGCTCGACACCGTTATCACCAAACAGGACATCTTCCACTTGAGGCGTATTCGGCACCATTAGGATAATGACATCCGCCACCTCTGCCGCTTCCGCGGGTGAATGACAAACTGTTGCGCCAGCGGCAACGAGATCAGCTGGTGCTGCATTAAAATGATCCGAAAGAATCAAATCGTGACCTGCTTTTTGAAGGTTACTCGCCATAGGTTTACCCATGATGCCAGTTCCGATAAATGCAATTTTAGACATGTTGTTCTCCTTAACGTTTGAGGGTTACCAGACGCAATTAACGGTACTGGTGTAGCCAACCGAGGCCTTCTGTCGTTGTTGTTTTCGGCTTATATTCGCAGCCAACCCAACCTTGATAGCCAAGCTCATCAAGATAGTTGAGCACGAATGGGTAGTTGATTTCGCCAGTACCCGGTTCGTGTCGGCCTGGGTTATCAGCCAGTTGCACGTGTGCGATTTGGCCAATGTTCTGCTGCATGGTCGGCGTTAAATCGCCTTCCATAATTTGCATGTGATAAATATCGTATTGGATAGAAAGGTTATCGCTCCCTACCTCTTTGATGATCGCTTTGGCTTGCTCGGTGGTGTTCAAGAAGAAGCCCGGAATATCGCGGGTATTGATCGCTTCGATCACTAAGCGGATACCTTCTGCTGCTAGCGCGTTCGCCGCGTAATGCAGGTTAATCACAAATGCCGATTGCGCATCTTGTTGGGTCACACCTTGTGGAACAATCCCTGCCAAGCAATTCACTTGAGTACAACCCAGTGTTTTTGCGTAAGCGATGGCTTTAGGTACACCCGCTTGAAACTCTTCAACTCGTGCTGGGTCGACCGCGATACCACGGTCGCCAGCGTCCCAATCACCCGCGGGCAGGTTAAATAGCACTTGCTCTAGGTCATTAGCGTCGAGCTTTGCTTTGATTACCTGAGCATCAAAGGCGTAAGGGAAAAGGTATTCCACGCCTTGAAAGCCCGCTTCTGCGGCGGCTTCAAAGCGATCCATAAAATCAACTTCCGTGAATAACATTGACAAGTTTGCTGCAAATTTTGCCATGACTCTGTCCTTATTCTTTATTTGGTGAAACTATGACTGTTTAGTGAAGCCTCGCTCAATTGGAGACTTTCCGTAGAGCTAAGCCTCTGCTCTACGGATACACATGACTTAATGATTACTTGTACGCTAGCGCCGTTGGGGCATCGCCGCGGCTTTCAGCAAGTGGCTCAAATTCGTTGATGGCATTAATCTCAACGCCCATCGCAATGTTGGTTACTCGCTCAAGAATCAACTCAACAACAACCGGTACTTTATGCTTGTTCATCAGCTCTTTTGCTTGCTCAAACGCAGCAGCAATTTGCTCTGGTTCACGAACTCGAATCGCTTTACAGCCTAAACCTTCAACAACCGCAACATGGTCAACCCCGTAGCCTTCAAGCTCTGGCGCGTTCTGATTATCAAACGCCAGTTGTACACAGTAATCGATATCAAATTGGCGCTGTGCTTGGCGAATCAAACCTAGATACGAGTTGTTTACCAACACATGAATGTATGGCAGGTTGAATTGTGCACCTACCGCCAGTTCTTCGATCATGAATTGGAAATCGTAATCTCCAGAGATAGCGACAATATCCCGATTTGGATCGGCCGCTCGCACGCCTAATGCGGCTGGTGTTGTCCAACCTAGCGGACCAGCCTGACCACAGTTGATCCAGTTACGCGGCTTATAAACATGCAGGAACTGAGCGGCGGCGATTTGCGACAAACCAATGGTGCTCACATAGCAAGTATCACGACCAAATGCCTTGTTCATCTCTTCATAAACACGCATCGGCTTCATTGGCGCTTCATCGAAATTGGTTTTACGCAGCATAGTCGATTTGCGTTCCTGACACTCGCTTGCCCAAGCATTTCGGTTTGGCAGCTTGCCAGCGTCACGCCACTCTTGCGCCACTTCAACCATTAGCTCAAGTGCTGCTTTCGCATCAGAGACAATACCTAAATCAGGACAGAACACGCGGCCGATTTGGGTCGGTTCAATGTCGACGTGTACGAACTTTCGGCCTTCGGTGTAAACATCCACAGAGCCGGTATGACGGTTTGCCCAGCGGTTACCTACCCCAAACACAAAGTCGGAGTTGAGCATGGTTTCGTTACCGTAACGGTGGGACGTTTGTAGCCCTACCATGCCTGCCATTAAGTCATGATCATCTGGGATAGAGCCCCAACCCATCAAGGTTGGGATCACTGGTACACCCGTAATCTCAGCAAACTGTTGGAGCAATTCAGATGCGCCAGCGTTAATCACACCACCACCGGACACAATCAGCGGCTTTTCCGATTGAGACATCATGGTTAATGCTTTCTCAACCTGCGCACGTGTTGCTTGTGGCTTATAAGGTTCTAGCGGTTCATAGGTATCGATATCAAACTCAATCTCAGCCAGTTGAACATCAACCGGTAGATCAATCAGGATTGGACCAGGGCGACCCGAGCGCATTAAATGAAAGGCTTTTTGAAATGCGCGTGGCACTTGTGCAGGTTCCAGTACCGTGGTTGCCCACTTAGTCACAGGTTTAGCGATAGATTCAATGTCGACCGCTTGGAAATCTTCTTTATGAAGACGAGCACGTGGCGCTTGGCCTGTGATGCATAGAATTGGAATCGAATCTGCAGACGCAGAATAAAGACCCGTGATCATGTCCGTTCCCGCAGGGCCAGAAGTACCAATACACACACCTATATTACCTTGATTGGTACGTGTGTAGCCTTCTGCCATATGGGATGCACCCTCTACGTGGCGAGCTAAGACGTGGTCGATTCCTCCGAGCTTTTTCATAGCCGCATACATAGGGTTTATTGCTGCGCCGGGAACACCAAATGCGATGTCTACACCTTCACGTTTAAGCACTTCTACCGCTGCTTCAATCGCTTTCATAATTGCCATTCGAACCTCCAGTTCAGATTGTATACAATTAAACTAACTTTTGTGTACTATGAACCATCCTCGCTATTTATCAACCCCCAAATGAAACAATTTTGTTACACTCCACTGCCACTTTGAGTAAGCACCCACCCTGAAAAGCTTACAATTCATTGCTTTACATAAAATATCTTTACGTAAAAATAAATCCAAAAAAGACCAAATGATAAATAAATGTTAAATACCCTTTGCTTGTTTACAATTTATGCAATATAAATATCCTTAAAAAGAGCATTTTGTATACAAAATAGCATCGTATTGTTCAAAGGAGACAACAATGATGAATGACGTAAAAGAGAGAGAAGAAGTACAGTGTATGCAGGTACTCGGGAATATGGACAACTCCGAGTACAAAGAGATCTTGTCTAAAGATGCAGTAAAATTCTTAGAAGCTCTCGTCAATAAGTTTGGAGATCGCCGTCATGCCCTGCTAAGTGACCGCGACATAAAACAAACTCAATATGACGAGGGTGAGTTACCCAATTTCAGAAAAGACACCATTTCCATTCGTCAGAATAAAGAGTGGAAAGTGGCAACGCCGCCACCAGAGTTGCTCGATCGCCGCGTAGAGATCACCGGCCCCATCGAAAGAAAGATGGTGATCAACGCTCTAAACTCAGGCGCGAAAGTCTTCATGTGTTGCTTTGAGGATGCGTCCTCCCCGACTTGGGCCAATATGGTCGAAGGACAAATCAACCTAAGAGATGCCAACCTTGGCACCATTAGTTACTTCGATGAGAAAAAGCAAAAGCGCTACCAGTTAAATAACGACCCAGCGCTACTGATTGCTCGCCCACGTGGCATTCATTTACCAGAGCAGTCTATCCAATTCAACAATCAGCCTATCGGCGGTTGCTTGATGGACTTCGCTTTGTACTTTTTCCATAACTATCAATCACGAGCACAAAAAGGTTTAGGGGTTTATTACTACATTCCAAAACTTGAAAGTATGGAAGAAGCACAATGGTGGGACGACATTTTCAGCTTCACCGAAAACTATTTCCACGTACCCAAAGGCACTATTCGCGCGACAGTATTGATCGAAACGCTACCAGCCGTATTCCAAATGGAAGAGATCTTGTATGCAATGCGCGATCATATCGTAGCGATGAACTGTGGCCGTTGGGATTACATCTTCAGCTACATCAAAACGCTGAAGAACCATAAAGACCGCATTCTGCCAGATCGTCACGGAATCGGCATGGATCAAGAATTCCTCAACGCCTATAGCCAACTGTTGGTACGAACTTGTCATGCTCGTGGTGCGTTAGCAATGGGTGGCATGTCAGCCTTTATTCCTGCGAAAGATCCGCAAGAAATGGCGCGTGTGACAGCCAAAGTAATTGAAGACAAACAGAGAGAATCACAAAACGGACACGATGGTACTTGGGTCGCGCACCCTGCACTGGTTGATTTAGCGATGTCGATATTCGATAAGCACCTTGATGGCAAAGTAAACCAAATGGATTTCCAAAGCCCAGAGCATGTGATTAATGCTGATACGCTACTCAAACCTTGTGAAGGCAGTCGCGACGAAGCAGGCGTACGCAAAAACATACGCATTGCGCTGTATTACATCGAAGCTTGGATTCAAGGCTACGGTTGTGTGCCTATCTATGGCCTTATGGAAGATGCTGCGACCGCTGAGATATCGAGAGCCAACATCTGGCAATGGATCCACCACGGGGTAACACTCGATGATGGCCAAACTTTTACCAAATCACTATTCCACTCTTGGCTTTACCAAGAGCTAGACACCATAAAACATGAAGTCGGAGACTCGCGCTATGCAGAAGGTCGATTTGAAGAGACAGCTGATCTTTTCTATCAACTTTCTACCGCCGATGAGTTCGCTGCCTTCCTAACTTTACCCAGCTATGGGCTATTACAAGAGTCCAGTTAGGACTCTTGTACCGAGCTGAATCAGGCAATGATATTCACCAACAAGAGTAGTGATTGACTGACTTAGCTTGGTACACAGCCCCTTGAAAAACTAGGAGATAACATGGGAAGTTTGACTCTACAACAAGCGTTAACCATCATTGATGGCACCTTAAAAGCAGGAAACAAGATCCACACTGAACCTTTGACGGTCGCCGTCTTAGACAGCGGTGGCAAACTGATTTCTTTGCAACGTCAAGACGGCTCTAGCATGATGCGACCAGACATCGCGATCGCTAAAGCGTGGGGGGCACTCGCACTGGGCTGTTCCTCTAGAAAACTCGCCCAAGATGCTGACAACCGACCTGCATTTATCTCCGCCGTAAACGTACTCGCACATGGAAACATGGTGCCAGTACCTGGGGGGCTACTGATTCGAGATAAGGATAAAACGGTACTGGGTGCTATCGGGGTAAGCGGTGATATTTCAGACATCGACGAGAGCTGCGCCATCAATGGTATTGGTTGTGCAGAGCTATTCAGTGACGAGATGCTCCAAGCTTAACTCGCCAATTCTCTGTACTTGAAACTCTTAGACAGGAACAAAAAACCGAAGCTATTAGGCTTCGGTTTTTTAATGAATCTAAAGAAAGATCAGCAAAACTATTCGTAAGCACTCAGCCACGTTTTCAGGAGTTGGTTAGTGTTCTTCTTCTGACTCGCAGACAGGGATTTAACCAGCTTCTTCTGCATTTCGACATGCTCAGTCATCATTTGGTCAATCAGAATGAGACCATCTTTGGTTAACTGAACACTCACACTACGTCGGTCTTCTTTGCTGTGCTCACGGCTGATCAACCCTTTAGCTTCAAGTTTATCAAGGCGATTGGTCATCGCGCCAGATGTCAGCATCATCGAGCCGATCAGTTCAGATGGCGTCAGTCGGTAAGGTTTTCCAGAACGTCGCAAGGTGGCTAATACATCGAACTCACCCAATTTCATGTCGTATTTTTTATGAAGCTCGGCAACTTGCGTCTCCATATACTTGGCAATTCGCATAATCCGGCCCATCATTGCCATAGGCTCAGTTTCTAGCTCAGGCTTTTCCTTTGCCCATTGCTCTACTACGCGGTCGATAGCATCCATTTGCAATCTCGCTCCGTTGTTAGTCTGATTACTTTAAACTAGTTTAACATAAAGATACTTTACAACCACTAGTTCTCAGTATACAGTTCACACAACAATTATCTTAACGTAAAGATATTTTAGATGAACATATTATTAGCAATGATCCCCGCGTTCTTTTGGGGAACAACCTATGCAGTGACGCAGTTTACGCTACAGGAATGGCCACCATTATTACTGGGTGCTTTGCGTGCGTTACCTGCTGGTTTGTTATTGCTAGCAGTAAAACCTACACTGCCTAAAAAAGGCGAGTGGCAGATCATTTTCACATTGGGCCTTATCAATATTGCGACCTTCTTTGGCTTGATCTTTGTGATGGCATTAACGCTACCGTCAGCGATTTCTGGCGTGGGTATGATCTCTGTACCTGTATTTGCGATGATCTTTCACTGGGTCGTGAAAAAGCAACGCCCACATTTGATTCAAGCCTTGTCTGGTATTGGCTTAATCACGTTGGCGTGGGTGCTATTTAACCCGAGTCAGATAGCATTGAACCCAATCGGTTTGGGTGCCATGTTCGCCGCAATCATGTGTATCGTTATCGGCAGCAGTATTACCAAGTCACTGGGTAATCGCATGCACTGGTGGAAGGTATTAACGTGGCAACTGATTTTGGGCGGTACGATTTTGTCTGTCGCGTCTGGCGTTCATGCCTTCATCGACCCACAACCTTATGTGAATGCGGTAACTCATTTCGACACTCGTAATGCGATGGGATTGGTTTGGGTGATTGGGCTAAATACGGCACTTGGTTACGGCATGTATGTGTGGTTGCTGCAACGTATGTCTGTGGTTGATTTCACCTTCGGTGGCATCGCTAACCCAGTAGCAGGTATCGTGACTGGCATGGTGTTGATGGGTGAATCGTTTACTCCTGTGCAGTATTCACTAATGACAGGTATGATCGTGATGTCGCTGCTCCCACAACTTATTTTGGCAATTAGACAGTCCAAGCAAATTAAACCTGTTACTCAATAGCAAGCGCATATAGAAAATACCTATTCCAGAGCCCAACAAACCCGCCGAGTGCGGGTTTTGTTTTATTAGCATCACATCTATATAAGTTTTCTATTTGTTCTCAAGCGGTTACCAACTTATGATTAAAGAACTCATAATCATTCGGTGCTCCTTATGGCAAAAGATCTATTCTCGAACTTAGATTTAAATTTACTTCGCACTTTTATCATTCTTCATCAAGAAAGAAACATGCGTAAAGCCTCCGAGCGCCTATTCGTATCTCAGCCAGCGATAAGTAAAGCTCTACAACGATTACGCGATCATTTCGACGATGAACTATTTGTCAAAACGCATCACGGCTTACGCGCAACTGAACACGCGAATATGTTGGCTGAGAGTATTTCACCTATCTTGGATGACCTATCCTCGGCACTCAATAATAGTAATGAGTTCGATCCTAGTGAATTACGCGGTCCATTGAAATTAGCTTTGTCTCCATTTCTTCTAAGTTCACTATCTAGTAAGCTGTTCAATGCAATTCGTTCTCAAGCTCCACACGTTCAAGTTCAGCTATTAAATTGGTCTAAAACAACGATGTCAGACATCATCAATGATGAAGTTCTGATTGGCTTTAATTATGAAATTAACCACGCCCCAAAAGAACTATTACAACAACCGATCGCACAAGACAGCTTTAAGGGCTATCTAAGAGAAGGGCATCCTTACCAGAAAGATTTCATTGAAATCAAAGATGGTGTGAAGTTTGAACTGGCGACGATCATTGCTATAGACTGGAATTCTCATCAAACAATTGCTGAAAAAATTCTAAAAATCAAAGGACTTGAAGCCAGAATAGGCTTTCGTTCCGAGCTGCCATCAGCTGTTATCGACGTAGTGCAAAACTCCGATATGATGTTTCCCGCCTCGAAGTTTTTAGGGATAGAGAAGAAAACCTCTTTACGAGCTATCGATATCTTGTTTGATAACAAAGATATTAACCCTGTTGTTTGTGCTTATTTTCATCACAAGAATCGAAACAGCCCAACAACGCTATGGCTCAAAAAGATACTGGATAACCTTCTCAATAATAACCAGTAGTTATCACACCCTTTCCAAAATTTTATTAATAACTAAGCGTTAAGGCCGCTATTCCTGTAAGGGATTAGAGGCTTTTTTGTGCAATCCATATACTTCTCTCATCGGCTAGGAACGCCATCGAGCCCAACAGAAGAAATACCAAGGCCTGCAGAACTTCGTTAAAAACAAAACTTACCTCAAGAACAACGTCAAACACTAAAACAAACAATTAAAGATCTAGCTAGCCATAGCTAATAAAAACAAATGTAAACTCAAGGAAGCCGCTTATTAGCGGCTTCCTTACTGTCACCCTTTGAAACTATTGCCAATTACCATCAACTACAAGCATTAAACTATCATGAGCTAAGCCTAATCTTTCAAACTTCAAAGGCAGGAGACAACCGGAGTCATTCAAACCACTGAAGAAATCAACATCAACGCAGAAGTTGACTCGGAAGGTTATCTAGAAATAGGTACTAGTTACATTCCAATGGCAGTGTCGAACTAGGTTTCAACCTGCGTTTTTAAGTTTACCGTTTCGTGTGGTAGCTCTCTCCCCTTTATAGTTTATTTGAATAAAGGGGCTTTTTACTTCATGTAGTAGCCTTTCCAATCAGTTGCGAATACCGTAATCGACTTAAATCAATTTCGCCTCTTCTTCCTCAATTTTAACTTTCCATCGTTCAATAAAAACCTCACAAAGAATGATGCCTTTAAGTTAATCTATTTTTATGAAAATTATTTACCCAAAAAGATTGTATTAGAGATTTAATTTCTACTTTTAATGTCAATTAGAGACAAAAAGACAAAATTTTTCTCCGGTGACCTACTTATACTGTGCCACGTCATTAAGGCGCTACAAGCCTATGATTTAAAATAATTATTAATGAGTAGTCACTATGAATTCGAAGTCGCTAACTATCTTGCTTTTTGTCTCTGTTTGCTTAATTTGGGGAACCACTTGGTTCGCTATGGAAGTGGCATTGCATTCTATCCCACCAATTTTTGCTACCGGACTGCGCTTTTTGCTTGCAGCCCCACTGCTTGCAGTATTAGCGAAAGTCTTCAATCAACCTTTGCTATTCCCTAAGGGCAAGCGTCAATGGCTGCTTATTGTGGCGCTAATGTATTTCGCAATTCCGTTCACTTTGATGATCTATGGTGAGCAATACATCTCTTCTGGTTTGGCTTCGATCATCTTCGCCAACATGCCAGTCGCTGTGATGCTAATGTCTGGCTTATTCTTAGGTCTACGACTAGCGAAGCATCAAATATTCGGCTTAGTCACAGCTGTTGTGAGCCTATGTTTGATCCTTGGCAACGAAATGCAGATGGGGGGTGATGACTACTTTATCGGAACAGTTTGCTTAGGCCTTGCGGTTGCGATTCACGCGGTGATGTACGTGTTGGTTCAAAAGCACTGTAAAGGCATCGAGGTACTAACTTACAACGCTGTGCCGAGTTTTATTGCTGCGATTTTCTTGTTTGCTGTATCGGCAGCAGGTGAAAACGTGAATGTTGAATCTTTCACTTGGGATTCAATTTCAGCTGTAGTTTATCTAGGTCTTGTGGCGAGTGTCGGCGGTATTGTGGCTTACTTTAAACTAGGGCAGGTTTCGACACCGTTCCAAGCATCAATTTGTTTCCTTATTTTCCCAGTGGTTGCGCTGCTGATCTCTTGTTACATCAATGGTGAAGTTCTATCTGAACAGTCTCTACTTATGATGATCCCTCTACTTTGTGGCATCTTACTGACCAAGGCACCAAAGGGAATCTTCAAGTTACGCACAGGGTTAAAAACCGTAAGAAGCTAATCCTACTGGAACCTATTTGCTCGATTAGCTCTCTCAACCTAACACATATAAAAAAGCTCCAATATCGCTATTGGAGCTTTTTGTTTATCTCATCAGATTGAAACCAATTTAGCGCCAGCTAAACAACCGAACTTCATTGCCCTCTTCAGGCTTTTTAGGAATATTTAAAGACAGCGCCAAAGAAACCGCCGCCATCACTGCACCAATGTAAAAAACCGTTGCAGGGGACGATAACCAAATAACACCAAATACGACTGGAATAACGACCGCGGCAATATGATTAATGGTGAAAGAGACACCAGCTGTTGATGCCATGTCTGCCGGGTCGGCAATCTTCTGGAAGTAGGTTTTGATTGCTAGAGCTAAAGCAAAAAACAGGTGATCGACAACATACAATGCTGCCGCCCATTCCGCCGTTTGTACTAAGGCATACCCGACGAACACACCGATCAAACCGACATACTCGAAGATCAACGCCTTGCGCTCGCCAACCACACCGATAAATCGGCCAATGCGTTTTGCGAACAAGAAATTAAATAGGTAGTTGATTAAGAACAATAGCGTTATCTCAGCAGCCGAGTAACCGAACTTCTCTACCATCAAGAAGCCTGCAAACACGGTAAAGATTTGTCGTCTTGCTCCACTCATAAACGTTAATGCGTAATAGAGCCAGTAACGCTTTCTCAGCACCAACTTCTTATTCTGTTGAGTCTTGGTCTGAAACTCCGGGAAACCAAAGGTCATCACCAAAACCAAAATAAAACCAATACCGCCAGTGATGCCATACACCCAAGCAAAGTCGAGTTTAAGTTGCTCTAACATCACCCAAATAGAGCCATAAGTGATTAACGAGGCCAGTGCGCCAACCGAGATCATTTTACCCAACATCTCTGGCGCTTCTTCTTTACTCAACCATTGCAGTGACAAAGACTGCTTCAGTGTTTCAAAATAGTGAAAGCCAGTCGACATCAAAATGGTGGTCAGCAGCAAGCCAGTGAGTGAGGGAAACAGACCTGTAATCGCGGTGCCCACAGTGAGCATCGCCAGCGATATCAACATGAAACGTTGCTCACGAATGAAAGCCAGCACAAACACCACAGTAAACGCTAAGAACCCTGGGATCTCACGAACGCTTTGCAGTAAGCCAATATCCGCACCATCAAAGTTCGCTTTCTCAATCACGAAGTTATTTAGCAGAGCCATCCAGCTCGAAAACGCGATAGGTACAACAATCGAAATCAGTAATAAAAAGTTTTGTGGCGTTTTCCAGCTCGCGGTTGATACACTCATGACAACAAAATCCTAAATTGTAATCCAGTATCATACTCCGGTTTTATGACAATTAACAAACGATTAACTTTTATGCTTTTGATATTTATAAGAGCTACAAATAGAGTCTGGAGAAAGCTATAGACTGGGTAAATAGTCTTTAATATGGAAGGGAATCGAATAAGAAGGGAGAAAATCTCCCTTCTTTGATGCAAAAAACCTTTAAAGACCTTTATAAAAGGTTAACCACTCGCCTCGCTCTAAGCCGCTAACATTTACTCCAGTGATACCACTCGAGGTTGTTGCGTTAGAAGGAGAAAATGAAAGGTTAACATTTTTGAATTTATCAGAGATGCTACTTTCCGTTCCTGTTTGAGAAAGAATGTAGCCCAAGTTAGTAGAGTTCCAGCTCGAGTTTCCACTGTATTCCCATTTTTTTAGGAGTTCTTTTGTTACCAGTTGGCTGCCAACTTTAAGAGCCGGACCACTAATATTTCGGAATTGATAGTAATCCACTCCTGAAGAAGTTAATGCAATCACTTTTTCAGCCAATACGTATAAAGAGTTAATTGCCGAGCTGCTCAACACCTCTTTCACTACCAAGGTTCTATTCTTGTTATCAACGATATAGAGAGTGTTCGCTGTAGCAACCGCACTTATAGTGCCATCCTTCGATGTTGCTATCTTACTGATGGTGGAATCAACATCCAACTCCCCAAGTACCGTTTGCTGAATCGAGTTTGAAACCCATTCAAGCTTGTTGCTGTCTAGCCCCAACAAAATTTGCTGGTTCGCTACAATATTGGCGGTTTTCAGGTTCAACTTATCAATCGTCATCTTGGTGGATAAGTTAGTTGTATTGATAACCTCAGCCGCTAAATTGGCGCTCGAAAAATAATTTTTGTAAACAATCAAAGCTTCACTCTGATCATACGATGGCATGATTTGAGGTGAAGAAGATTTAAGAGTATGACGCCAACTTTTCATAGTTAACTTGTCGGCGCTTAACGATTTCAGCTCTTGCTGCGAGTAAATCGAACTGCCAGTATTTTTAACTGCCAATAACGAACCACTTTGTAGTAGTGGAATCACTTTTGTAAAGTTATCGTTGAGGCATGATTGACTAGAATCAGGAGTTTCAGCAGGTTTAGGTTTCGGCGTAGGAATTGGCGGTAGTGTTCCCCCACTTCGGCTACTGTAGCTATCAATCTTAAACGACTTTGCACCACTATTATTATTGGTACTGGTTAGACTCGATAAGAAAATGCCATTAGCACCTTTACTATTACAAATATCACTCACCGTCGGTGAAGCGTAAGACGTAGGCTTATAAACTTTATAGGCTTGGCTACCATTCAGTGCAGGTACTAGCTGAATGATTTCATTAGACTCTACCGGTATCTCTACGCCCCCAGTTCCGCCTCCATGGTGGTCATCATCATCGTCGTCATCGTCGTCATCATGATCATCGTAATCGTCGTCGTACGAACGAATACCAACCACATCAAAACTCGCTTGGGAAGCAAGGTCACCATCAATTGTCACAGCCTTATTACGTGAGGAGCTATCGATTTGCATCACGACATCGTTCGCCGTTAAAAACACTATCTGACTGCTCGCTGGATTCAGAGCGATAGATTTGGCACCAGAGAATTCTGGCACCGATTGTGACCCGTGAACAACCAGAGCATCCTCTATTTGCAAGTGCCTTGAAGCAGTGCCAGCGACATCGACATCTGATAGGTCTAGCGTTTTATGCTCGATCATGAGGTCGAGAGCATGGGCAATATTTGTGTATGCAGCTTGCTTTCCGTCAGTTTGTGCTTTTTTCAGCGATTTTAGCAACACATTAGATTTATCTTTAGGTCCATATGTTGTGTCTAGTGACGCAAAATTAATACCGACATGATCACCTAATTTACTTTGAAGCGATGCTTTAGCCTGCTCTACATCGTTGCTAACCGTTGGATTAAACATCATCTCGCTATGGATCAAAGTCGTGAAAGGCGTCACCAAATCCATACCGGGAGAAGCGGTTAAAATTGCACCATTATATTGCCTCTGTTTTGCATACCCTGAAACGTCTGAAATGAGCTTTTCTTGCTCACTGCATACACCATTCAGATCTGCATCAGCACATACTAATGAACTTTGAAAAGCATGGCCTGAAGTAGTAGATCCAACAGGGTTTTCGCCATCAGAACCGCCTCCGCATCCTGCGACCATTAAGGCACTAGATATAGCTAGTGACAATTTGCATACTAAAAATTTATTGCGCATTTTTTCGACCGATTCTCCTAGTTTATTGTTGTATGGGTAGTATTTTATTTTTCTATTAAATCACTTAACCAAATAAAAGATCAAATGATATTGATAACTACTATCATTTAAATTAATATTCTCAGCCTTTCTTGCGGGTAATTTATAAATCTTTGGAGTTCAAGTGGTAAGGAATCCATACAAATTGGCGGGTGTTTCACTCGTTTCTACAATGCTTGTTGCTTGTGGTGGTGCAGAATCAGATCCCAAGCTTAGCCAGTCACAAACTCAGCCAAAATCCTCGAATATTTCAGGCATAGCGTTAGATGGTTATTTGCACAAAGCCAAGGTCTGTTTAGACAAAAATGGCAATGCGATGTGTGATTCTGCCGATGGAGACATTGCGACAACGGACGCCAAAGGACAATTCCAACTTGATGTCGATGATGATGTGGCTCAATACAAAGTGCTGGTCGAAGCCGTAGCAGGCATAACTGTAGATATGGACTCCCCCAACCAAGCAATTGAGTCTGGGTTTACCTTAGAAGTACCAAGCAACAACTCGGACGTCGTAAGCCCGGTTACCTCACTGATTGCCAGTGTGTCAAAAACCAGCGGTATCAGCTTCGATGATGCGACTGAGCTTGTTGCCAAAGACCTAGGGATCGACAAAAGCCTAGCATTGGGTGATTACTCTACTTCAAATTCAGCAAAAAGCCGTGAAGTGCATATGTTTGCGCGCGGTGTGACTCGCGTACTGCAAGAAGCCCAAAAAGCTTCGGTAGACGGAGGTGTCGACCAAGTTAACGCCCGTAAAGGTGCAATGTATAAACTTGCTGATCTTGATTTGGTCGAGTTCAAAGCCAAAACAGATCGACTTTCACATGGTGCGTCTGGGACAGACAGTGCTCTAGAGCAACTCGGCAAGGAATACCGAGAGCAGCTCAAAGTCTCGCAAGAAGATATCGACGGTAGTGAAATCGTGGTTAAGCCACCACCACCCAAGCACGGTAAAGTCAATGATGCATCAGATACTTTCAACTGGCAGTTTGTGCGTGGATTCAATCAAAACACAGATTACGAATATTCCTTAGATTCCGGTAGCACCTGGTCGACTGTCATTCGCAAACCGATCGTGGTTGGAAAACAGGCATTCGATAAAGGCGCTATTCAGGTTCGAGTCGCAGCCTCTAGTGCGCGTAATACTCCAGCAGGTAAACCGCTTCTTTCACACAAAGCATTTACGCTTACGACGGTCCCGGCAGCACCCGCTTGGGTCACCGTGGACAACGCGAGCAACGAATTTGATTGGGCGCTGGTCGATTCTTTTAATGAACTATCTCTTTACGAGTACTCTCTAGATAACGGGGCTAACTGGGTAAAAGCAACTGAAAAGCCTCAACGCATTCAAGACTTAGATATTCCAGTTGGGCATCTAAAAGTACGTATCGCGAAGGACGACTCCCTAGGTCACCCGACCGGCTTAAGTGCTATTTCAGACGAACCGATGACAGTAACCCCAGCGCAACCAGTAAAACCTGTGCTAGATTTTGCAAACGACAGCACCAATCAGATCAACTGGCTTTGGGTCTCAGGATATGATGCGCCATCTTTCTACGAGATTAATCTAGGTAACGGTTGGAATACTGTCACTGAACTTCCATATGTGGTTGGCAACGTTTCACTTCCGGCTAACAGCATCTCTATCCGTGTAAAATCCAATGTGCAAGATGCTCGCCCTGCAGGCAATCCACTAGTGATTGGTACAGCTTTCACTCGCTCAGAAAACCAACCTGTTGCGCCAACCCTGCCGATTATTGATGATGCTGAAAACACGTTTGCGTGGACAGAAGTTACAGAGTTTGCAGGCAATGACTTCTACGAATACTCACTAGACAGAGGTCTTACATTTAGCCCGGTAACTAGCAACCCACAAGCAGTCCCAGATGAGATGTTTGCTAAGGGGCACGTCTGTGTAAGAGTGAGAGCAGGAACAGATCCTCAACATGATTCTGGTGAAACGCTGTGCTCAGATAAACCATATTCAGTAACACCTGACAAGCCATCGGCACCAACATCTCCAATCACTCACGATGGGTTAGACACATTTGATTGGACATTTGTAACAGGCTTCTCAGAAGCTGCGGATTACGAGATCAATGTACTCAACACGGGTTGGGCAACGGTTACTCAGAAACCTTATCAATTAAACGATCAAGCTTACGCTATTGACTCAATTCAAGTGCGAGTCAAACGAGACCCAATTACCGGTCGTCCTAGTGGATCAGAGCTGACAAATGATGCTGCGTTTACCGTTCGTCCATCAGCCCCCAATGCTCCAACGGGCCTAGTGGTGAACGATACAGACAACACGCTAGATTGGACATACTTTGGCGAATTCACACAACCAGAGCATTTCGAAATCACGCTCGACTCAGGTTCTACTTGGACTAAGGTCACCGCAAAACCGGTTGTGATCGGTAACGTCGACAAAAGTATCGGTGAGGTTCAATTGCGCGTCGCTCAAAACCCGACGAAAGGCATGCCTCATGGCGTAGCAGCATTAACCACACAAGCCTTCACCAAAGTGTTTGAGATTCCAGCACCAACATCGCCTGAGATAACCAACACTTTTACAGGCTCAAACCCAATCAAGACCAATGGTTTTGAATGGG
The DNA here is from genome assembly GCF_001557875.1 of Vibrio splendidus. Classification (GTDB taxonomy): domain Bacteria; phylum Pseudomonadota; class Gammaproteobacteria; order Enterobacterales; family Vibrionaceae; genus Vibrio; species Vibrio splendidus_F. The sequence goes on from NZ_LNRF01000001.1 coordinate 101,511, forward strand.
ACTACTTAACGGCTAACGTTGATGGTCAATCTGTTCGCTTTGATGAAGCCGAATACTATGAATTCACCAACGACAAAGGCCTGACCTGGCAACCTGTTGTTTCGATTCCTCAATTTATTGGCCCAGAAGCGTACGACAAAGCCAATGTCGGTGTTCGACTAAAAGAGAATGCGAAACAAGGTGTATCAAACTCAATCAGTAACACCCTTTGGGCTACAGCGGCGAGTAGTCGCTTCACGGCATTAAAATTCGTACCGATGAAGACCCGTTCTCAAGCTGCTGATTTTGGTTATGGTGGCTCATGGAACACGTACTCGCTCAATTGTATTGCTGAATACGATGATAAAGGACAAGGGGAGCCGACGTTTTGGGCGAAGCGATTCTCTTCAGAAATCAATACCGTCTTCGATAAAGTCGCTCGACTCATTGCTTGTGATATCACTGGTTGGACGCTTCCAGACACTAGTGAAGTAATCACGTTGTCGCAGAGAGATCCTGCAACACTGCCCTCAAATCTAAGAAGTGGTGGTTACTTGGTATCGAATCAGTCAATGAATACATTAGCGGATAAAAATGGCGTCGCTGTCACTATCAACAAAGGCCAAGAATCTGTTGAGCAGTATTACTCCAAATACGCATACGCTAAATGGCAATTGCCATCAGGTGCAGAGTTACTCACTGGTGTAGATAGCGCTACGACTGAAATAGTCGCCTTTCTGAGTACACAAGATACGAAGATTAACGCTACGGAGCTATATTTAGAAACCTGGCTAACCGCCAACCAATCTAAGAGCAAAGGTTACGCTGCATTAGAAACGGAAGCTCAAGCTAAAGTCGTAGAACTGCAGGTTTTGACCCAACCATGGTCAGATGATCTTAAGAATACGAAGCTAAAGCGAACAGCTCTTGAATTTCAAGCATCTGTTGCTCAAAGCCGAACTGATGCTGAGAGCCTTGAATTCATTAACAAGGTCAAAGCGTATAAGGAGCAAGTCGCTAAATTAGAGCAAAACACCGTAGTACTAAGCGCATTACTCTCTGGTTCTGAATTTGCTCAAAAATTGGCGTTCATGCAGCAAAAATCCATAACTCTATCCAGCTCAACCAACGCACTAAGCTCTGCGTCACTGGCTAAGGATATTCACCAAGCAAGTTTAGACCTGTACAAGGCTATCTCTGACCTAGAGCATCAATATGGAATGGTTAATTCGTTCGCAAGCGAACTGAATACATCAACACAAACGCTAGGCTCGGAGTTTGCCACCCTAAGTACATTGTTCCAGAAGTTTGTCACTGAGATGAACACGACAGCCACAATCCACAACTTAGTACAATCAAAAGTGCTAGCAAAAGATGGACTAAAACTAGCAAAAGACAATGGCTTTAGTGTTTCTCAAGCAGACGCGACGGTAAGCAGTCGCTTCGCTAAATTGGACGAATTAGGCAACTACCTACCCAAAAGCACTACCTACCAACAAGGCTGGCGTTGTGTTGAAGACACTAACATCACAGGCAAACGCCGAGTTTGGACACTGCTCAAAGACGGTCGACCAAAAGGTGCTGACGATCTTGCTTATGACGCTTCGGCCTCTGGTGTAGCGAGTGTATTAGGCAGTAACGGCCTGCTAGAGAGCACTAATAATGCGAACTTATGTGGCTTCAATGATTGGAAAGTACCAGCGCTGTCTCAGCTACTTTCACTACAAACTAAAGCAATCTCTAGCTCAAACTCGACCATAACAATCGATACCGATGCATTCCCTCATCACCGAGGGCTGGATCCTGAGTATGACAAATCTAGCTATTCCGGTGGCGTGATTTTTTACTACTGGTCGAATCAAACAAAGGACACCAAACAATACATCACAAACTACAGCTCTGAGCGCAGCTACCAAGATGTCCGTCGTTCGGAAGTCGGCGGCACTAAAGATGCAGTCATCTTAGGACGTCTGGTTAGAGAAAAGGCAAACACATACCAGTATCTAGATATGCAAGGAAACGTTGTTGCCGAGCGCCAAAATGCAATTTGCGCGCAAGACACTGACAGTAAGCTCGTTTGGCAACTGTTTACCAACGGAGACAGCAGTCGTTTCAAGAAGTACGTAGAGGTAACGCCTTTAATTTCAACACGAAATACACAAACAGTATGTGGCAAGGCGAGCTGGCGCTACCCATCGAAAGCAGAGCTATACGGGTTGCTACCTATCAATGCGGATGTCTTTAAATTTAACGAAGTGACTGGTGGAGGTTATTCCAACCATAGTTCCTATATTACCAGCGACCCCGCTCCTTACGGTCGAGTCCTCGGATTGAATATGACAACCATGGATGAAAGACAAGTTGGCACTCAAAGTTACGACGGCCGCTACCTATACCGACTCGTTGCCAAATAGGCACTCAAAACACCTTTATTAATGACTACAGCAGCCTCTGCTGAGGCTGTTTTCATCTAGGAAACAAGAAATGTTGAACAAGAAAAAGCAACGCGGTGCAGCCGCAATCGAATACGCCATTCTCGCAGCAGCAATGGCAGTCGTACTACTCAATTTTGTTGGCGGTGAGAACGGTGAGCTAACAACAGCTATCAGTGATACCTACGGTACTGTAGTCGAACAACTAAAAAAAGCACAACAAGCCTCAGAGTAAACCCGTTTATTGCAAATTAAAGGAATAGTTATGACTGCCAAGCGACTCATGTTGCTGTCGTTATTTTGCTCGGTGCTCGGAATATCCGTTTTACTGTTGAGCCAAACCAATAGCGAGTCTGCGACCACCTCTTCTAAACAAGCCGTTAAGCAAACGGTCAAAGTGCTGGTTCCAACTCGCACGATAGAGATAGGTCAAGCCTACACACCAAACTCGTTCCGATGGAAAGAAGTTCCACAACAAGAGTTGGAGAACTACATCGACCATGTAACACCGGAAGATATTTCTGCTGATCACTCTATGTCGGGGCTTGCGCGTACCAAGCTTGTCAAAGACTCGATATTGTCGAAAGCGGATATTACCGAGCCAGAAGGCGGCTACTCGCTTTCATTAAAGCTACAACCAGGTTATCGCGCTATATCAGTGCCTGTTGATCAGGTGACATCAAATTCGGGATTTATTGAACCAGGCGACAACGTGGATATTCTCCTGCTCGGTTCACAAGATGGTGAGCTACTTCGTTATGGCAATTCATCGCAGGGTTTGTATGTCACAACGATCGCTCATGATGTGAGAGTCTTGGCATTTAATGACAAACAAACGGCTGAGTCTTATCAAAAGGCCCGCGAATCTAATCATTATGAAAACGGTATCCCCGATGACAGCAGTGTCTCTTTAGAGGTAACACCCGAGCAAGCAAACCAAGTTGTTTTGGCTAAGCAATTAGGCAAGTTAACGCTTGTCTTACGCGGACAAAACGAAGACCCAAATCAAACTCAGCACGCAAATTCAGCGACGCTGAAAGCCATCTCACCAGACACAACTCAGGTACTGCCTGACGTCGGTTTGGTGGAGTTTAGAGCCGACAACAAAACGATCAACAATAAAACCGGAGCTGATAACAATGGCTAGTATCTGTCGTTGGTGGGGGATTCTCCTGCTATCAAGCCTGTACCTCTCTTTTGCGTCAGCAGCATCTGCGCTTGATGTAACAATCAATGAGGCAAAAATGATTCGCTTACCAGAAAAAGCGAAGTCGATTTTCATATCTAGCACCCACATTGCGGATTACCAGACCTTAACCAACACCAAGGTCATGGTATTTGGTAAGCGAGCTGGTAGTGCCACTATCACTGTTTTGAACGAGCAAGAACGCGTCATCTATACCAATAAGATTCGCGTGACTCACAACAGCCACGAATTCAATGAACTGGTCAAAAACAAGTTCCCAGAAGCGTCCGTAAACGCGGAATCTCTGGGTGGAAAGCTATGGCTAAAAGGGCAAGTGCCTTCACCTATGATGGCGCACAATATCGTGTCTTTAGCGAAAGGCTACCTGTCTCCTATTGTTGACCAAACCCAGCAACAAGACAGCTCAAACGCTCAAAACAATGCAGGTAGTAACAATACGACGACGAAAGATCAGCCAATGCAATCCAATGAAGATGAGCTGATTAATCAATTGGTAGTCACTATGCCAAACCAGGTCAACATTCGAGTGAAAATCGCTGAAGTATCGAGAAATGTTTCGAACAAGTTGGGGATCAAGTGGGGATCTATCGCAGGTGGTGTTGGACAGTTTTCATTCTCAAAGCTGCCGAATGTCAGTAGCTGGGGCAAACCAAGCATTACCGCACTGATTGATGCATTAGCGACAAACGGCATGATGTCTGTACTGGCTGAACCTAACTTGACGGCGATGTCCGGCGAAGACGCTGAGTTTCTGGTGGGTGGTCAGGTTCCATTACCTTTGATCACTGCTGATACGACTCAAATCGAGTACAAAGACTTCGGGGTAAAACTCAACTTTACGCCAACGGTGCTCAGCCAAAATCGCATCAGTCTAAAGGTGAACCCAGAGGTCAGTAACGTCTCTATCGAAAACCAACAAGTGGTAAACGGAACTAACTTCCCCTCTTTTACTACCCGTAGTGCAGCGACCACCATCGAATTAGCCAGTGGACAGAGCTTTGCCTTGGGCGGCTTATTGAAGTCAGAAGACATTGAACAACTGCAAAAAGTGCCGCTTATCGCGGAGATACCTGTACTAGGAAGTCTGTTCCGCTCAACTGAATTCACTCGCCGAGAAACAGAGTTGATCATCATTGTCACGGCTTACCTAGTGCAGCCAACTCGTTCAGATTCAATGCAGCTACCAACCGACGGTCTCATTCCACTAAGCGATGTAGAACGCCTTCTAGCGTGGCCAAGAGTTCAACGTAAAAGAACACACGACCAAGACACATACACCGACAACCACAAGCCTCGCTTGCTGGGTGACAACGGGTTCTATTACTGAGGACATCATGAATAAATTATCCTTATTGCTCCCTGCCCTATTTGTGTTTGCGGGATGCGCACCTACACCAACCACTCAGCAACCATCAGTCGATGTGGTGTCTGTGACTAACAAATTCTCTCTGACGCTTGCAGGAAAAACGCTGTCGGCTCAGGAAAAGGCGGATATTTCTGACTTTATCGCTCGTCGAGGCAGCTCAAATAACTTGATGGTCAAAATCGAAAAAACGACTCAGAAAGGTGAACGTCAGCTAGAGAAAGTAAGGCTTCACCTTATCGAATCAGGCCTCTACCCATCACAAATTTGGGTATCAGACGAAGCAACAGAAGGTAAAGGCGACATCACTATTTTAGTCGAATCTTACCGCGCTAAAGTCACAGCCTGTGACGCGGGTAAAACGCCAAGAACCACGCTCAACGCCTACCGCACTCAGCGCAATTTTGGGTGTGCAAATGCCAACGCGCTTGCACAAATGGTAGCCAACCCTAAAGACCTTATCGTCGGTCAACCGATCAGTGGCGCTCAAGGGCAGAAAGCCGTGTCTAGTATCGATAACTACTTTGCTCCACCAGCCCAAAACCAACAGATAAATAATGGTTCTTCGACGACCACGCAAGGAGGTTCGCTATGAATCAAGTACACCAGTTAACGGTACTGATCGCAGCGTCTGAGCAACTCGACACCCTAGCGCTTACGCACACTCTGAATGACTTTGGTATCCACAACATCACTGTATCTTCAAATCAAGAAGACGACGTTGTGCGACAAGTGTTAAAGCATGGCATCAAGACGGTATTTCTCGATGTGTTGAATTGTGAGCTGGCTGAGTCGAAACAAGCAGTGCAGCGCTTGATTAAGCGTACAGGTTGTCAAGTTATCGCTCTTGGCCACTCAGATGAAATTTTCATCTACCGAGGCATGCTTGCATCAGGCGCGAGTGACTATCTAGTACCTCCTGTGACTCAGCAAGATCTGGAACACGTTTCTTTCTCGGCTTTACAGAACAACAGCGAAAAACGAAATGAAAAAGTCATCTCGGTTGTCAGTGCAAAAGGCGGTTCAGGCAGTAGCACCATTACTGCAACTCTTGCTCAACAACTCGCAGAGCTCGATAAGAAAGTGGCTTGTCTAGACCTTGACTTCTCAATGGGCGATTTGGATCTGCTACTCAATGTTGAGGGAAACTCAGCATTGATCGAGCTTTTACAATACCCAGAGAGACTAGACCCGTTAGTTTTCGAACGTAGTGGGGTCAGTGTATCTGCAAAGCACACCCTCTTTACTGGCTATCTACCTCTAGATGCCACACCATTTTGGCCACAAAAGAGCGCTTTAGACCAATTTACTAAGTTTTGCCTACAAAACTCAGACTACCTATTAGTGGATATCCCGACTTACTCTTTGCGTGATCAAGTTGGCTTTGACGCACTGAAAAGTGCCGATATCCGAGTGATTGTCGTAGAGCCTACACTCGGCTCTATCCGCAATGCCGGTCAGATAATCAAACGACTTCAGAATCAAACCGACTCCCAAACGCTCGTTGTACTTAATCATACCAAGTCCGATTCAGGCTCAATGATTTCAGTCAACGATGTGAAAAAATCGTTAGGTGTACCGGTAGACGTTGTCATTCCATTCTCCCCGAACCACTTTTTGAGCAAGTCATCACTTGGTCAACCAGCCCACAAAGGCAACAGGAAAGTAAAAGTGGCGTTCAATGCTTTAGTTGAATTAATCACAGGTGAATCGCAGCAAAGCAGCCGCCGTTTTTGGAAGCGAGGTGCATAATGTTTGGTCAAAAAGCAAACACGGTTGATCCTATTGAAGTCGGCCAAGTTAGATTGCATGAAACGTTAACATCCGCTCCTTCGCTACGTGATCATTACCATGTGATTCATGAAGAGATCATCAAGGCAATCGATCCATCAGCGGTTGTGAGTTTAAGTGCGTCCGATCTTGAAGCTCGAATTTCAGAAATGGTATCGGAAATTGTGGTTTCTAAGCAGCTACCACTCGGCCATCAGGATGTGACTCATTCTGTAGAGCAGCTCTTACATGAGTTTTTAGGTTTGGGGCCGCTCCAGCCTCTGATTGAAGATCAAACGGTCACTGACATCATGGTCAATGGTTACCGTGAAGTTTACGTAGAGCGTTCAGGCAAACTGCAAAAAACCACGGTCCAATTTCGTAACGAAGAGCAGCTTCTTAACTTAGCACGACGCATCGTAAGCAAAGTAGGTCGCCGAATCGATGAATCCAATCCATTAGTTGATGCAAGGCTAGACGACGGCAGCCGTGTCAATGTCATGATCCCACCGCTCGCGCTTGATGGAACCTACATCTCTATCCGTAAGTTTAATGAAAAGAAGCTGACACTGAGCCAATTGGCACAGTTTGGTGCGATGTCGAATTCGATGATTAAGCTTATTGATATTATCGTTCGCTCTCGTCTCAACGTTCTTGTTGCCGGTGGCACAGGTGCAGGTAAAACCACCCTGCTTAATGCGATGTCTTTCAGCATCTCGCCTCAAGAGCGCATCATCACCATTGAAGACACAGCTGAACTGCGCCTGCAACAACCCCATGTGGTACGTGCAGAAACTCGCCCAGCCAATGCAGAAGGCTTAACGCCGATTACTCAAAGAGAGTTAGTACGAAATGCCCTACGTATGCGACCAGATCGCATCATTTTAGGCGAAGTTCGTGGCGATGAAGCCTTTGAAATGATGCAAGCAATGAACACAGGCCACGATGGCTCGCTGTGTACACTTCACGCCAACTCTGCAACGGATGCGCTGGTACGCATGGAGAACATGCTAATGATGAGCCAAGCGACGCTACCTCTATTTTCACTGCGTCGCCAAATCGCCGACACCATTGATGTGGTTATCCAAGTAGAACGAATGCGCGATGGCAAGCGACGCATTGTTTCAATAACCGAGGTACAAGGGTTAGAGGGCGAGCAATACGTCACTCAAGAGCTGTTCGCCTTCAAAACGCTATCGGAAGACCAGCAAGGCAACCTAATTGGTGAATACAAGAGTGCCAAGTGCGTACCAAGCTTCAACGAAAAAGCGAAATATCACCAGCTAGACGCTCAACTAAGGGTGGCAATGGAGCTTGAAGCCGGATGATTCTTGTTCTTACTATTTCTGCGCTGCTGGCTACGGTTTGGCTAATAAAGCTCAACTCAAAACAAGCCATTGTAAATAAGCGACTATCCTTGGTATCAAGTGCTTACAAAGTAAGCCCTGCAGAAGTTTCTATCAAAAAGTCGAGCCACCAGCGCACCAACAAACTGCATGCCTTTTTCCTGCGAATAAATGCGTTGCTGCCTGTTTGGGATAAGTATTTTATCGCCTCAATGGTTGTTGGCTTTCCTGTTGCTGGTTACCTGTTAGTACCGGAGCTTCCAGTGCATCTTCGATTGCTTGCAGCAGTTGGGCTGTGGCTCATATGCACGTGTACCATTGTGTTTTATCGCAGAAAGAGACAAGTAGAAGAGTTTGAAAAAGACATCATCAACGTCCTTGGATTGATTTCCAGAGCAGTATCAGCAGGGTTATCTATCCCACAAGCGATTGATCAAGTGGCACAGACGCAACCTGGTTTGCTAGGACGAGAGTTCTCTTACCTTCGCGATAATCTCGCGCTTGGTCTTAGCCTTCGCCAGAGCCTCGATGATGCGTGCATTCGCCTCCCTTACAGCAGCTTTCGTTACTTCTCTGTTGCACTGATCCTTAACCAGTCGAATGGTGGTCAACTGCGCGATATTCTTCATAGCTTAAGCCGAACCATGCATGACAACCGAGCGATGAGAAAGAAAGTGAAGAGCCTAACCTCAGAACCTCGTATCACAGCGTTATTTCTCTCTGTCTTACCCATTGGGTTGCTAGGTGGCATCTATTTAATTGAGCCCTACATGATTAAGCAGCTGTTTAACACTGAACTGGGTCAACGAGTGCTGACCTATGCACTAATCAGCATCAGCATCGGCACCTTAATTTTGAATGCTCTGACTCGCAATAAGAGGTTCTCATCATGATGTATGTTGCCATGTTGCTACTGGGATTAGCTCTGCTTCTCACGCTGATCGTACACCTATCTTCGTTCAAACGAGACGTTGTGGCTGAGCGACTGAGTCGCGTATCAAGCTATTCTTCAAAGTACAAAAACACATCGAGTAAGTGGCGCTTCCAAGGTGAGAAATCTCGACGTCAAAAGCTGGTTCTGATTGGCTGGCTTAACCCTAATGCAGAGATGTACTTTTTGGGGCTTAGATTAATCACCATGGCCGCAGGTGCTATTACTTGGTACGCCACTCGCATTCAAGTGCTAACGATGAATTCGGCGGCAGAGTGTATTGCTATCGGCATCGTGGTCGGCATTCTATTCGATCGCATTCTTGAATGGCGTGTGAACCAAGTTCGAATGCAGATCAGCCGAGTAATACCCGATGCCGTCGACCTAATGGTGGTGTGTGTTGCATCTGGCTTAACACTCGAAGCGGTATTTCGCTGCGTTGGTGAAGAGATGCGTTCGATCTCTCCTGCCTTGTCACGAGAGTGGCTATTAACCGCGACAGAGATCTCTGTTCTAGATTCACCACAAACGGCACTCAACAACTTAGACAAACGTGTACAACTGTCTGACATCAACAACGTTGTCACTACCATGAACCAAGCGCTGCAATACGGTACGCCTATCGCTGATGCCCTCAAACTGATCGCTTCGGATAGCCGTCAATACCACTTCTTAGAACTGGAAGAGTGGGTGGGGAAAATACCAGCCAAAATGTCATTCCCTTTGGTGGTTTTCATCATGCTACCAGTGGTGGGCATCATCGTCGTGCCAATCATGTTGTCTCTTACACAAACTCTGGGGGGCTTATGAGAACCATCCCGTTATTCTTTTTGTCGCTGATATTGTTCGGCTGTCAATCAACCAACCACGTTGAAAAAGATACCGCCGAAAACATGAAGGTGGCAGAAGTTGCGTTAATGAATGGTAAGCCAGAGAGCGCCATGGATCTCTACCGCAAAATGCTGGTATCGAAGCCCAATGACCCGCAGTTACTGCTGTTGATGGGCTCCGCAGCCAATCAAGCCAGTCGTTATGACGAAGCACTGCATTACTTAAAGCGTGGTATCGAGCTTAATCAATCCAGTGCGATCTACCGTGAGTTAGGCCGTTCATGGCTAGCTTTAGGAGAGCTTGAACAAGCGACCTCCGCTCTTGAAGAATCTGTTCGACTGGAGGCTTTCGATGACGTTGCTCAAAATAGCTTAGGAGTCAGTTACTCGCTCAATAAGCAGTATTCCAAAGCCAGAGAGTGTTACTCAAATGCCCTTAGCTTAACGCCTTCAAGCAACGAATACCGAAACAACCTCGCTATGGCGTGGATACTCGATGGTAAACCAGATCAAGGGATTCGTATTCTGCACCCGATCTTTGTCAGAGGTGAAGCTAGCGTAAAACTCCAGCTTAACCTTGCGTTGGCTTACGCGCTTTCTGGTGACAGCGAGTCTGCGAAAGCGATCGCTCGTGAACACTTATCGCAACCGGAATACGCTAACAATAGTTTGTATTACCAAACCCTAGCCGCACACGCTGATCGAGGAGAAGAATAATGCTCTCTCGTCAGAAAGGTGCGAATAGCGTTGAGTTTCTAATGATCACCCTACCGTTTCTATTGCTGATACTAGGGTTCTTTGAGATCTGCCGCTTGCTACTGGTCAACATCATCTTCGATGTCGCCGTTCATGCAGGTGCTCGAGAAGTCAAAACTCGACCAGTTGGTCCCATATCAAACCAAGTTTTCATCGACACTATCGACAAGTTCCCGCTGATCGATCGCAGCAAGATCAAGTTGTCTCAACCTTTGTTCGTTGAAAACCTACCGGACTTAGTTAACAGGAAAGCGGCACCGATAAGCAAAGCCGTATTAGGGGAATACACGGTGTCTTACGCGTTTTCATTCGCTCTACTGCCTAGCCTTTCAACTCGTTTTTTAGAACGTACCGGCCAAATGACAACCTTGGAAAGAAAGGTATTGGTGAGTTATGACGGTTAATAACACACACACCAAAAAACAGGCGGGCTCAGCCGTAGTTGAGTTCCCGTTTGTCGTGATCGCCATGATGATCATTCTATGGGGATTCGTTGCTATCTACCGCTTATTCAGTATGCAGACTCAGTTAGACAATGTTACCTACAACCTAGTGAATGCGATTTCTTCAACTCAACTCAAACCTGATCAAGGTAAGAATGGTTTACCCGAGACTCTTAAAGGTCCATTGCTCGTGCTCGCTGAAAGTTACCTGCCGAGTAGCATTGCCCACGGCGATATTGGGCTTTTACTTGAAAGTCGTGTGTTTGATATTGCTACTTCAACGTGGGAATACAAACGTCTTTACGCGGGAAGAAACTGCAAAAGTGCTCAACCGATTGAGCGGCTTACGGAGATGCTCGTTGTGGGCAGCGGCGATCCTGCGTTGGATGGAAGACCGTCCACCTTGGTTCAGCTGACCTTATGCGTGGAGACACCATTTAGCTACGAAAGGCTCGTTCTTCCGAAAAGCCTAAAAAGCTCATCAGTAGTGGTAGGTAAGCACTATGGTTAACTCAATGTTTATCGGCCTAGCCCGTCAGCAAAAAGGTTCGATCACCCTTTCCTTCTTGGCACTGCTGCTCCCAGCACTACTTATCGCTGTCAGCACCCTGATGATCTCCGCGCAGGTGATGGTTTCTAATCGAGCTGCGCAATCCGCTGATTCTGCCGCATTAGCTTGTGCTTTTGCTGATGAGGCAACTCCGAGAATGATGCGCGCATACCAAAATTACTACCACCCAACACTGGAAGGTGTGAGTGGGTTACCGCCGGAAAACCAAGACTGTCGAATTAGCCTAGGTTACTCCGTTACTCCTCTACTGCCTCATTTCAACCGTGAGCAGTACGACCAAAAAGTGACTGCCACAGGTGGTGGCTTTAAGGGGGTGGTTGAAAGCAAACACTCTGCAATCCCAACAGAGTTGGTGCTAGTGCTCGATGTATCTGGCTCCATGGGCTCAAACATGTCATCACTAAAATCTATTTTGTCCAACGCATTGAATACGATTCAATCTCAGAGCAATAACGCTAACGATTTGGATTCAGTAAGTATCTCGATCGTTCCTTTCGATTCTGGGGTGGCAACACATCGCCCGCCCTGGTTATCCAAAGAAGCGGCCGGAATCTACTGTATCGACGGGCTTAGCTATCGTAATGGTGATTTCTCTGCGGTGCTGACCGTGGATAACCTCGCGACGCTGCATTCAGAGCGAGCTGTGAAGTTTACACCGCCAAGTAAGTGGTTAAGCGACTGCAATCAAGAGTCACCAATGCTGCCGTTGACTAACGTCTTTTCCCGCGTCCAAAACTCGATAAACAGCCTAACTGCAAACGGGGGAACTCGCTCTTATCAAGGTTTGGTTTGGGGAGTGAGGCAGCTTATCCCAAGTTGGCAACAAGCATGGGGAATGAAGGTTAGCTCTGTACCCGAGACCAGAAGAAAACTGGTGTTATTCACCGATGGCGCTGACGAAGGAGACGCGTTCAATCAACTGGTAAACGCTGGGTTCTGCACTACGGCTATCAAGCAATACGGCATTGAAATGAATTTCATCGGCTATGGGGTCAGCCCATCTCGAATTACTCAATTCGAGAACTGTGCAGGAAACCCTTTGCGCGTATTCAGTGCCACCAATACGACACAACTTAACGAGTACTTCTCAGACATTTTGGCGGTTGAATACTCGGCAAGCATCCGACTCACTCGATAATTCAAATAAAGCGTTTGATTCAAAAGCCCCAAACTTAAAGCATTGAATTTAAAACAGATAAATTAAAAACAATATGGAGAAAAACATGTTTACACGAGCCCTAGCGTTATTGGCGCTGTGCCTTTCTTTGCCTGCAATGGCTTATCAAGAAGGCGATGCTTTATCGCAAGACGTTATCAAGAAACTGCAACTCAACAACGAGGAGCTCACCATTGTCGACTTCTTTGCTGAGTGGTGCGTTTCTTGCCGTGAAGAGCTTCCAGAAGTAAACCAACTCTACAAAGAACTTAAAGGCACTGGCGTGACATTCAAAGGTGTTGATGTCGATGAGGACGTTGAAGTTGGTCTTGAGTTTCAAAAGCAACTCGGATTGGAATTCCCAGTAGTCAACGATCCAGAGCAAGCATTGATCGCAGAGTTTAAACCTATCGGTATGCCTGCACTGTATTACATCTACCAAGGCAAGGTTATCAAGATTCGCTTTGGCGCAATCAACCACATTGGCGACGTCATTACTGATGACCTAGTGAAAATGGGAGTGCAATTGTGATGTTGATGAAAGCCACCCTTGTTGGATTGCTCGCTATTCCAATGACCACGAACGCCGCTCTTGAACTCGACCTTAGTGGTTTAGGAAAAAAGCCCGTCGAACAGCAAACCAGTAATAACAGCACTAATAGCGATGGTCCCATCGTAGAAGAAGAGATCATCTCCAGCACGGTTTACTCCAGTGGCGGCACGCACTCAAACCAAACTCCCAAAAGCGCAACAAGACGCAACATCGACATGGTTACACCAAAGGCAAAGCAACTGGTTATCAAAGAGAAAGAGCCAGAAGAGACTAACAAGCCTTCAGCGTTAGCGTTTGTCGATGAATTTCTTGGCATTGAGCCGGTAAAGCCTTGGGAGAAAGGAACGCTAGCTCAAAAAGAGATGAAACCGGGCGGTCCAGTACCGGAATTCGATGTTTTCTCTGAAAAAGTCTTCGCCTACAAACAAGGCTCTGTGGGTGGCAGCGGTGTTGGCGGTGGCGGCTGCGGCTGTAACTAACCATTAAATCGCCCCAGAAAACTCAATCGACAAAAACACTCAATCAATAAAAAAATATTCAGTACTTCAAAAACAAAATAAGAACAAAATGAAAAAACTACCAATTACGCTGCTCAGTGCAGCGGCAGTGGCTAATGTGGCATTAGCTGAAGATCATGTCTCTGTGCATTACCTGAACTATGAAGAGTATGACGACAGAGTTTCAGCTAAGGACACCATGGTTTCGATTGAAAAAAGTATCGGCTTAGATTGGACCCTAAACGCAGAAATAAGCTACGACAGTGTTTCAGGTGCTTCTCCAGCATGGGGCCCTACGACGCCTCCAGCTTCGGATGCCGACAAAATAAATCGCGCCCTGAAAACTCAGCAAGCTCAAGACAAAACTAACGAGGTCATCCGTGCGGGTTACGATCCTCACCGAGACAGTTATGAGGTCCAGAAAGTCGGCCTAGAAGACACCAGAAAAGCACTCAGCTTGAGTGCCACCTACCGTGACAGACTGCGTAATGAATGGACCTTTGGTGGCAATATATCTCAAGAAGAAGATTACGAAAGCATTGGTATCAATGGTAAAGGTTTGATTTATGCCGATAGCACTAAAAACCGTTCGTACAGCTTGGGAGGCTCTGCTCTTTTCGACCAAACTCAGGCATTTGGCAAATACGTTATTGGCTCTTCTAATAGCCAGAGCTGGGAAGACATCTTCACTGGCAGCTTAGAAGCAGGTTTATCTCAAACCTTTACACCAAATCTGTACAGCATTTTTACCGCTTACGCAGGCTACCGTAGTGGTTACTTGAGCAACCATTATTTGACGGTTCTTCGTGAAGTCGACATTAATGACGATGGCAAAATCGATGATGACGAAGTGTTCTTGGGGCAAGACTCTAGGCCAGATACCCGACTGTCTGGCGGTATTAACCTTCAGGCCTTCTACTCGCTGTCCGATAGCATCAAAATCCGACCACGTTACAAATGGTTCATGGATGACTGGGGGGTAATGTCTCATCAAATAGGCGGCAAATTATCTTGGCGTGTCAGTGAGTGGCTAACCCTAGCGCCAGGTTATTTCTGGTATACGCAAGATGCAGCAGATTTCTATCGCGATCCAAGCAGCGCTGACCCTTCTTTTGCTTCGACAGGTTACGCGACTTCTGACCTTCGCCTAGGTAACTTCACCGCGAATGCTTATGAGCTAGGCGCGAGCGTTAAGATCCATAAAACCGTGCGTTTAAATGCGCTTGCGGCTTACTACGAACAGAGCAACGGATTTGAAGCGCAGTGGTGGGCGGTTGGAGCAACTTATGAATTCTAAGCTGTCCTTTGTCCATCGCTTTCATGCCATGACAGTACCTTGCGAAGTGCAAATCTTATCGCTTGATTTGACCCACTTCCCAAAGGCGTGCGCAAAAGACATCGCTGATGAGATAGAGCAGAACACACACCGCTTAGAAGACAAATATAACTTCTACAGCGATGATTCATGGCTAACACGACATGTTAATCAGCGTACAGCCAATGAAGTCGAACTCGATTCAGAGTCTGCGGAAGTTTTTGAGCATCTCGACCGATTAAGCCAACTAACATTCGACACGTTTGATACCACTGTTGGCAGCATCAAACATCTTTTACAGCAGAAGCCGAAGATGTCACACAGCCATGCCTTTCAAGCCCTCTCTTCCGCGCTAGGCAAGCAGGCATGGGAGCTAAAAGAGGCAATTGTTCTAGAAGAGACGGTCCCTCTACAAGGAACAGTCGAACGACAAAGGGCTATCGATCGAAAAAGGACAAGGCTACACATCCCTGACCCACGCACTCGCTTCGATTTCGGTGGCGTCATCAAAGAGTACGCGGTCGACCAAGCGGTAAAGATAGGCAAGCGACTTGGTGCAAGTTCAATGTTGGTGAATTTTGGCGGCGATATCTATGCATTAGGTACAAAGCCAGATGGTTCGCCATTTAACATTGCGGTTCTGAATCCAAGAGACAACAAGACACCTTTTTTTGCCGTTCCGATTACCGACGCGGCGCTGACCACATCAGCCCACAGTGAACGTCAAATGCAGTTCGGCGATAAAGCAACGTCTCATATTTTGTCGAAACAAGACGTAGAAAAGAAGATTCTATCTGTTACGGCAATAGCTTCTTCCACTTTAGAAGCGGGTGTACTTAGCACTTCCTTGACGCTCAACCCGAACATTTCTGTACCGGAAGAAAGCGCCGTTATTTACATCGACGATCAATTACACATTCACCAAAGCACGGAGTTTTTGCATTCATGAAAAACTACCTACTCACGTTAATTCTATTGTTTAGCAGCTTTTTGCATGCTCAAGACAACGAGTTTCTTCCGGTTGAAGAAGCCTTCCCTGTTACATGGGAAGCCACAGACCAAGGCGCAGTTATCCGCTTTCATACACACTCGGGGTACTATCTTTACCAATCTCGCTTCTTGTTTAAAGAAGAGCCCTCATTATCGACATTAGCTCCTCAATACTCGCTGCCAGGTGAAGAAAAGCAAGACCCTAACTTCGGCAATGTAGTGGTATTTCACGATCCACTTACCGTTACCGTGCCTTACACCGGAAGTGGCAAGCTCACCGTCCGCTATCAGGGCTGTGCAGACAAAGGGCTTTGTTACCTGCCACAAAAACTAGAGTTGGATTTACCTACGCTCAAGGCATTGGCAGACGTCGCTTCTGAGAAGCCATCAAACTCTTTGGTTCAAACGCTAGGTAAGATCAGTGACGATACCAATGGCTTGTCATCGTTTCTCTCTCAAGCAGGTAAGTTGCAGGCACTGCTTGTCTTCTTCTTGCTTGGCTTAGGCCTATCTCTCACGCCGTGCGTGCTGCCTATGATTCCTATCTTAGCCAGCATCATAGGTGGTGAAAAAGCAATGACAGGCAAGAAAGGTGCAGCGCTTTCTAGCTCGTACGTTCTGGGTATGGCGACCAGTTATGCTATGACGGGCATTCTGGTCACCACATTAGCAAAAGGCATCAATTTACAAGCAGCAATGCAACAACCTTGGTTGCTCAGCATTTTTGCCGCCGTGTTCGTTTTATTGGCGTTAGCTATGTTCGGTTTCTATGAACTTCAACTGCCAGCCGCACTACAGCAGAAACTCAACAGTGGTTCAGACAAGTTGGGCGGCGGTAAAATTGCTAGCGTATTCGCGATGGGCGCGATATCTGCACTAGTGGTTTCACCTTGTGTTAGTGCGCCACTAGCTGGCGCATTGCTTTATGTATCCACCACTCAAGACTGGATGTTTGGTGGTGCTACCCTGTTTGTCATGGCTCTAGGCATGGGTGTTCCGCTTATCGCGATCGGTGCTAGTGGAGGACGCTTACTGTTAAGAAGTGGCGCGTGGATGGTATCGGTTAAGCAAGTATTTGGCGTACTGCTACTCGCGGTGGCTATCGTCTTATTAAGCCGCTTGGTAGACCCATCAATCATTATGATTTTGTGGGCGCTCCTTGCTATTGGTACGGGTGTACACTTCGGCGCGTTAGAAGCGGCACAACCGGGCTGGGCACGTACTCGTAAGTTTTCTGCACTATTGCCACTGTGCTATGGCTTGATTCTATTTGTGGGTTATTTCTTAGGAAATTCCGATCCTCTCAACCCACTTGCGAACCGAGAGTCCGCACAACCTATGGCCATCACGTCTTTTGAGAAAACCGATTCAGTCACTCACTTAGAGCAGCAATTACAAGCTGCAGCCAATGCTGATCAAAAGGTGCTAGTGGACCTTTATGCTGACTGGTGTGTCTCTTGTAAAGTGATTGAGACCAACGTGTTTAACGATCAACAAATCAGCCAAAAACTCAAAGAGTGGCAGACCATAAAACTGGATGTGACAGAAAGCTCGCCAGAACAAATGGCATGGCTTAACAATAAGAATGTGTTTGGTCCACCAACCATTTTCTTTTACTCACCCACTAGCGGTGAGTTAGAACCGGCACGAGTCATGGGGGATATCGACAAGGCTGGCTTTAACAGTAAGCTCAAACTTGCTAATCAGCTTGTAGCATCCCGCACAACGGAGCCAGAAAGCCAAACAAATTAGACCGTCACTCAATAACCCAAAACGCCCAATCAATGATTGGGCGTTTTTGTTTGATCCATTGACGATAAGTCTATTACTCAGCTCTCTAACTGTTTGACAACCTTTTGAGTCAACTGCTCAGTATACGGGTTAATCTTCCAATGATCTGGACTCCAGCCTTTTACGAAACGTTGGAAATCAGCCCATGCCACGTAAAACATTGGTCGCCATGCGGCTTCAACATCATCGAAGGAAAGGGGTGTCTGATAGTGCGCCAATGCTTCTTTCAAGTGTTGGAAGTAAACATCTAAGACCTCTCGCTCATACTCTTGGCAATCTTGCGGCCTAACCGCGCTGCTCATAAACAGAGCCACGTCTTTCATCGCACAGCCGTGACCGACGTATTGGAAATCGACTGCAGCAGCTTTTTCACTTTCAGGATCAAAGCAGAAGTTGGCGAGCTTGGCATCACCATGCACTAAGGTTGGATATGGGCACTCTCGGAGTATGCGGTCGATGTGCTGTGCTTGGTGCTTTAATTGTAAATCGGACAATGCGTTCAGCTCATCAGGCCGTGTGTCTAAATGCCAGTATGTGCCGACTTGCCACAATGAGGCTGATTGTTCTTGATCTACATTGATGTGCTTTGCGTGAAAGTTAGCGAGCCATTTAAGGCAAGCATCGCGTTGTTTCTGCTCTTCTAGTGTATAACCAGACGCCAGATCAGACTGAGTATCTTTGTTTGTCAGATCATCAAAAACAGCAAGCACATTAAACTGAGAGGTTAACGGAAAACCTATATCCGCTAAGTCTTGCATCACGATAAGCCATTCGTTCTCTGCTAGTTCACATTGCAGCCCAACAGGTATAGGGCAGCGCTCATCCCATTGCTGAGAGAACGACTGATACCATGCGGTCTCAACTTGGTAAGAGTGCACCTTTCGTTGGTGAGAGAGTTTGGTATTCCAACCCTTTGGGTGTTCGGCTTGATCTGGCAATGCGAAATGTTTAACAATCACACTCTTGAGTTCAGCACTGTTTTCTTGAGAAAAGACCAAGCGAACTAACTCGCCATACCCACCCCACAGGCGTTGAATCACTTGGACACCAAACCCTTGGTTAAAGCCAAGTGAGACTGCAATTTTTTGATAGAGTTCTGGCTGATTTTTATCTGAGCTAGTTTGAAGTTGAGCGAGATTTTTTGACGGTATTGATTGAGACATATTACTCTTTACTATGCTTTGTCTGATACAAGATGTGACCACTGTGGCTGCCTATTCATATAGTGAACGACATAGCTACAAACCGGCACAATTTTGAAGCCCGCTTGTTCAATCTCGGGCAAAACCGACTCCATCATCACCTTACCAAAGCCCTTGCCTTGCAGCTCATCAGGAATGCGTGTCGAGGTGATATGTAGTACATCTCCGTCCTTTTTATACTTAACGACTGCGAACTGGTCGGGTTCTAGCTCAACCGTGATCTGGTTCACTTCTTGATCCCATTTTACTGCCTGCATTCTCAACTCCTGCAAATAATTGATACGACAAACAATAAAAGTTTGAAGTATGAGTTCCTTGTAATAGACTAACGCAAGTGCATATAAATAAAACTAAGTACTTACAAACACAGTAAATAATTCAGTGCAATTGGCTTAATATAAAATCAGCAATGATAAAGGCACTCTATAAATCTATGTGAGTACGTCCACTAAATCTAGCACGTAATAACCCCTTGTTAGCAAGTTACCAATATAACTAACAGACGCATGTTGGCGCATGGAGAACCTATAATGAACGCACCCCTGAAGAAGCCTTTGGAGCATAATCAGGCACTTCAAGACCCTCGTAATCGCACCGTTTCCACCATCAATAGCACTGATGCGCTAGCGATGATTGAGCACGGCAGTGAGCTGACATTAAATGTCTCGACTCCCGTTGGCACTAAGTTTCTCGCCACCACCAAATTTATCGGTACGCACAGTGATAACTGTATTGTGGTTGAGGTTCCTGAGGTATCCAATGAAGATCTGAACTTTTTCTTTCAAGAAGGTTTTTGGATGACCGCTCGTGCGTATTCTCTGCGAGGTGAAGGCGCGCTTATCCATTTTAGAAGCCAAATTCACCATAAGATTGGTGAACCCTTCCCTATTCTTGTGCTGTCTACACCAAGCACGATGCAAGTGACTCAGCTGCGTAAAGAGACACGCTATGAAGTGAATCTGGCTTCAAGAATCATCTTCAACGACCAACGAGCAAACTGCGAGATAAGAGATTTATCGAAAAGTGGTTGTCGTTTCGTTACCTCGCCGACCTCTCGTGCAATTCAGATTGCCGATCGAGTGTCTATTGAGATAACCCCTGAGAACTACAACGGTCCGCTGATTCCGCCATTGCGAGGCATTATCTGTAATCTGCAAAAATCGACGCACTACGCTCGATACGGCGTTGAATTTGATGATATTGGTCGAGCTAACGCCAAACAATTATTAGCAAAGCTGAAGTTCGATGGCACCAAGCTCTGCTTACGAAACGGTTAACGCCTTTAAGATGCGACTTTCTCCGAATACCGTAAGCTGACCAAATACAAATGGCTCCTAGCGAGCCAAACCTCAACCAATAAAAAAGCCATCGACTCTAAATCGATGGCTTTTGCGTTTTGGCTGTTATTTATTTGTTTCGCTATTAAACTATGTATTTAGCTATTTACGCAGTGCGTTCAGTTTCGCTTGAGCGATACCAAAGATAGTATCAATTGGATAGCTACCCTCATCACTTGCCTCACCTGCAGCTTTGCCTGTGAACAGCTCAATCGCTTCTGTTACATGGTCAATCGCCCAGATATTAAACTCGCCCTTTTCAACCGCTTTTACGATGTCGCTACGCAGCATCAGGTTGTGAACATTTGAACGTGGGATGATCACCCCTTGTTCGTTTGAACGCCCTTTGATTTCACACACATCAAAGAAGCCTTCAATTTTCTCGTTCACACCACCAATTGGCTGAGACTCACCAAACTGGTTCATCGAGCCTGTAATCGCAATATCTTGACGGTTTGGTTGCTTAGAAAACGCCGATACCACCGCACAGAACTCGGCCATACTCGCACTGTCACCATCGACGCCACCGTAAGATTGCTCAAAGGTGATATTGGTGGTGAGCGGTACTTTCGCTGTCTTACCAAACACAGAAGAAAGGTAAGCCGACAAGATCATCACACCTTTCGAGTGAATACTGCCACCTAGGTCTACGTTTCTTTCAATATCAATCACTTCACCATCACCATAAGCGGTGGTAGCCGTGATTCGGTTTGGCGCACCAAACATATGATCGGTTGTGCTGAGTACAGACAGCGCATTCACTTGCCCAACCGCTTCACCGTCCACATGAATCAGCGTTGTACCGTTGGTGAAGGTTTCCATTACGCTGTCTTGCAATCGTCCAACACGCATCTGTTGGTTAGATAACGCTTGGTCAACGTGTGTTGCACGAATCAGGTTCGATTTTGATCCTCTCGCCACATAGTTTGACTCACGAAGCAGATTAGCAATGTGTGCCGAGTGCAGAGACAATTTACCTTGGTCACCCGCCTGACGAGAACTGTGCTCGATGATGCGAGCAATCGCTTTGCGGTCACAATGCAACATGTTGTTGTCGTGCACAATACTTGAAATAAAGCGCGCGTAATGCATTTCAGAATCCGCGGTGCGCTTCATCTCATCTTCAAAGTCAGCTGTCACACGGAACAGTTCACCAAACTCCGCATCGTAATGTTGCAGCAGCTGGTAAGTTCGGTAGTCGCCAAATAGGATGATCTTAACGTCCAATGGAATAGGCTCAGGATCAAGCGATACAGCCCCCGTTAAGGTTACCTCTTTCTCTAGTGAAGTGAAGCTCAGTTGACGTGAGCGTAGCGCTCGCTTCAAACCTTCCCAAACGTACGGCTGCTCAAGTACCTTGACCGCATCCATCAACAATACGCCGCCGTTTGCTCTGTGCAAGCTACCTGCGCGAATCAAGGAGAAATCGGTAAATACGGTACCTTTAAAAGTCGCGGTTTCCACATGGCCAAACAGAGAGTGGTAATTTGGGTTCTCCTCTACCACGATCGGCATCGCCTCCTCCTTCTGGCTAACAATCACATTAACCTTGTAGCGACGCGGCATTTTCTTATCCAAAGAGGCCGTTGCAACTTCTGCTTGCTCTGTGCTCTCTTCTAGAAAAATATCTGCGTTATCAACGATATCCTTACGCAATGCAGTGAGGTATTTCTTGATCTCTGGATATTGACTATAGTCCTGCTTCAACTGCTTGATAAAGTGAGTAATCACATCTCGTGCTGTGTCATCATTCAGCTTTTGAATTTTCTCAGTGTACGTCTCTTCAAGTTCCGTTAATTCACGAGAAATGGTTCGCAGTCCGACTTCCAACCCATCAATGGTTTTATCAAATTGATCTTGTTCTTCCGGCGAAAGCAGATCAAAGCTCTCTTCGGTATGAAGATCATCGCCATTCATTGCCACAAATTGGTAATCACCCTGAGTGGTGATCGTCAGGTTAATGCCCTTGTCTTTCGCTTCTTGGCTAATGCTTTCTAACGCGGCTTGTTGCTTAGCTGCCAGTTGGTTTTTAAGCCTGTCAGCTCGACTAAAGTACATCTCATTATCAAACGCTAGAGGCATACCTTTCAGCAGTTTACGCATCAATTTTTCAATATCTTGCTTTAAGCTGCTGCCAACACCGCGCGGTAATTTCAGTACCTTCGGTGTACGAATATCTTCGAAGTTCGCGATATAACACCAATCAAAAAGTTCCTGCACTTCTTGAGGGTGACGGTTTAAATAGCGCAAGATCATGGTACGTTTGCCAAGACCATTTCGCCCTATCGCATAAATGTTGTAACCCTTTTCCTTGATTGACATCGCGAACTCCACGGCTTTTTGTGCCCGTTCCTGCCCGACGATTTCGTCAATTGGAGCCAGTTCTTTGGTCGACTTACATGGTAGCTTGTCTAAATCCGCTACCTGATACAGCTGTTCTGTATTGAGTCTTTGCATCGCCATCGCCGCCTCCTTAGTCCTTCATTACTTGGGTGTAGATAAAATAAGTGTAGATGTAATTTCCCACAAATTTAGTGACTTACGCTGCACAGCTGTTCAACTGAACAAATAACACACAATTTAAGCCCTTTTTAGGAATAGCCCGTTATTTAATTCACCAACTTAACATGTGAATGATTTTAATTTGCAATTGATAATAAATATCATTAACATTTTCGGATATTATAAATTGAGGATGTGGATATGGAAATTGAACGATGCTGGATGCACTACCTAAAAGCTGAACAGTTAATGGAACAAGGTCACTGGCCTGAAGCACAGCGCCTGTATGGTGATGTTCTAACCTCACTTCCTCATCACATCCAAGATGCAGCATACCAAAGCGATATTAAGCCTTGCCAATTTGCCTGCCTGCTTGCCGGGTTAAGAGACGCGAGCGTCGCTCAATCTGAGATACTCAACCGATTAGGTCAGCACCAACAAGCCTTCGATACCTTGAATCAATCTTACGCTCTGATGCAATTTATCTCTCTTGAGAACACTGAGCTGATTCAACGTACCTTTGGATTATTGGAAAAGCAGAGCGAAGATTTGCTCAATCACCTGATCGCTTTTTGCAGCGCTCAGCGCAGTTCGCATTGGATGCTCGAACTAGAACAAATTCAACGTGCTCATCACCACTTTGGGCAACTTAAAACAACGTCAGAAGTTCAATCTTCACCTAATGTCTTAAATTGATAAGGATCTATCATGTCGGACCGGGCCATACTTAAAGTCAATAACCTCTCCGTTAGCTTTACAACCAATGATGGAATCATTGATGCGGTCAAAAAGGTTAACTTTACCCTTAACTCAAGTGAAACCTTGGCCATTGTTGGTGAATCAGGTTCAGGTAAATCAGTCTCTTCCAACGCGCTTATGCGTTTGCTTCCTGATAACGCGATTATTGATCAGCAATCAGACATCGAATTTGAGGGGCAATCGATTCTTGGAAAAACTGAGCGAGAAATGCAGTCGATTCGTGGTGACAGAATCGGCATGATCTTTCAGGAGCCGATGACCTCTCTCAACCCTTACCTTCGTGTTGGCATTCAAGTGGCAGAAGCCATTATGTGTCACCGAAAGGTATCGAAATCAAAAGCAAAACAGCGTGTTTTAGAGCTGTTCAATCTGGTGCATTTACCGATGCCAGAGCAGGCTTACACCAAGTACCCGCATGAGTTTTCAGGTGGTCAGTTACAGCGCATCATGATCGCAATGGCGCTGATTAATGAACCGGATATTCTGATTGCCGATGAACCCACAACCGCATTGGACGTAACAGTTCAGGCGGAAGTGCTTTCTCTTATCAAAGAGATTCAAGGCAAAATGGGCATGGCGATTTTGTTCATCACCCATGATCTCGGTGTAGTGAAGCACTTTGCTGACCGCGTGCTAGTGATGTGTAAGGGTGAGTTGGTCGAAGAAGGGCTTACTCAAAAGCTATTCGAAAACCCTAAGCACGATTACACACGCATGCTGATTAACTCCATTCCGAAAGGCGCTAAGGTTCCTGTTGAGGCATCCGCACCTGAACTGCTTTGTGCAGAAGACATTCGCGTGAAGTTCTTGATCAAATCTCACTTTATCCAAAGTAAGAACCAGTACTTCGAAGCAGTTAAAGGCATTTCTTTGAGGCTGAAACAAGGCGAAACCTTAGGCATTGTGGGCGAGTCTGGTTCCGGTAAATCGACCCTTGGACGAGCTTTGATCGGCTTGCTGCCAAGCAGCGGACGCATTGTTTACAAAGGCCAAGACGTTAGCTTGTTGAACGACAAAGAGCGTCACAAGCTTAAGAAAGATGTGCAGATGGTGTTCCAAGACCCTTATGGTTCCTTATCACCTCGTATGACGGTTGGGGAGATCATCACCGAAGGCTTAACGGTGCATCAACCTAACTTGTCAAAGCAGGAACGTTTAGAAAGAGCTCGCAAAGCGTTGATTGAAGTTCGCTTAGAGCCGAATTCAATTAACCGTTATCCGCATGAGTTCTCTGGCGGACAAAGACAACGTATCGCGATTGCTCGCGCGCTGATTCTTGAACCTTCTTTCATTTTGCTGGATGAACCAACTTCGGCACTCGATCGCTCAGTACAACTGACCGTGATCGACCTACTGAAAGACATTCAAGCTAAGCACAATATCGGCTTCCTATTCATCAGCCACGATCTCTCGGTAGTAAAAGCACTGTCGGATCGCGTATTGGTGATGCAGAAGGGCGAAGTGATGGAAGAAGGGTCTGCAGAAGAGATTTTCAATGCGCCGAAAAACAACTACACCAAGAAACTGATCGCTGCGTCATTCGACTTAGAAAATAAATCGGGAAAAAATGCCGCTTAAAGGGAACTAATCAAGATTAACAGCGTCTTATAGGTACATTCTGAATAATCTCCTAATGGATTGAAATCTAGAATGGATATAGCAAAACTGGTTTGGCCGCCAAAAGAGAAATGTCGCATGGATGCGACATTTTTCGTTTCTGAAGGGAAATAACGTGTCTTTGAATCTCACTCCCTACGATTCAAACACTTCACAACTAACGATACAAAGACTTAGTCGACTCTCTGACGATTAAATCAATCGGTGGTAATCGCGCTTCATGCCTCTCACCAGATAACAAGTTCAAAATCGACTGAGCACACACCTCGCCAATCTCTTCAATCGGCTGTCTCAGCGTCGTCAGGGCTGGCGTGAAATACTTAGACGTCGGCAAGTCATCAAAGCCAATCACAGACACATCTTCTGGAACTTTATATCCGTGGTCGTGTAGCGCCTTAATCGCCCCATAAGCGGTTTGATCATTAGCCGCGAACAGAGCAGAAAAATGAACCTTCGACTCGATCAATTCAACGGTTTTTTCATAGCCCGATTCGCTACTGAAGTCACCCTGTTTGACGAGTTTTGGCATTACTTTTATACCCGCCTCTTGAAGCGCTTTCTTGTAGCCTTCAAAGCGACTCCCCGCATCCGGTTGGCTTGAAAGCCCCTTGATATGAGCAATGTTCACATGCCCCTGTTGAAGCAAATGCAAAGTCGCCATATAGCCACCCAACACATTATCGATATTGATCGAGCGTACATTATCTTCAACGATGTCATAACCCACCGCCACGACCGGAATGTCTTGAGCGTACTTGGCGATATCCTCTTTAGTAATACTACCCGTCACGATGATCATGCCATCCACGTTACTTTTAGCCAGATACTCTAGCGCGTGTATCTCGAGCTTTTTTTGCCAGTGCCCCGTCGCAATCACCAATGAGTAGCCTTGGGCTATCAGAGTTTTCTCCATGTCGTTAAGGATACGACTGGTATAGGGGCTGTCAGGGTGTTGCACCAATACACCAATCGTTAATGAACGGCGATTAATGTTTTCCTGCATTTGAAAATTAGGTTTGTAGCCGGTGTCTTTTATTGCCTGCTCGATATTCTGGCTTTTATCATCCGATACATATGTTGTTCGATTAAGAAAACGAGAAACCGTGCTTGGAGAAACGCCGGCGAGCCTCGCTACATCGTATACGGTGGTTTTTTTAGTTTTAGTGCGCATCTCGATACCCTAATCCAGTGACATTTGGGGAGCCCGAAAGCTCCCCACCCGTTTCAATCTGCATACCACTGCTTTTGTTGAAACTCGTGTCATTAAGTTAATACATGTAGGCGAAGATCATCCCCGGTCTGAAATAGCGACCTGCGGTATACTTCAACCCAGTGCTCAATAGCCATTTGTGAAGAGCGATGGCTTGCTCCGCTGAAATCTCGCCTTGCAGCATACTAACAAATTTATCACTGTCTTTAGTCAGGTTAGGACTCACTCGACCGTCAGATAGCACACACTTTTGTAATTTAAGCGCAGTAAGCCACTTTTTCGCATCAATTTGTGACAATTTAAAAGATTCTGAAAGATCTTTCTCATCAAATGAGACTGAGCAGTTGAATCCCTCTGGTGCTGCAAATGGAATTTTTGAATAGTCATACAGCGCGGTATACACGGTATCCATCAATGTTTCCGCTTGCTGAGATTTACCCGCCAGACTCAACGCTGTCGCGACACTAAACTGCACGCCAATCCACACGTCTTGCGCTTGGAACGCTTCATGCGGTGAGCCGTCAGCCAGCGTCATATTCGCGACACCAAGCTTAGGGCTATTGATCTCAAAGTTGTGCTTATAAACATAGTCTAGTGCGCGTTGGATATTCTGTTGCGGGAAAATACCCTCGAGTCCGATCAACTTTAGATAGCTATCAGCCAACAGGGCATCGCCAAAGCTGTTGTCAGAATCTGGCACTAAATCTAAGTATTCTTGGGTAAAGACTTGTGGTGCAGTTTCACTTAGTAAGCGTTTCTTAGAGACTCTTTGAGACACCTTACTGATGTTGATTGAAGTATCGGTCTCATTGAGATAGTCGTTGAGAGCGCTCTTGTCAGCAATCGCGTCACCGGTCAATGAAAGTCCTAATACTTCCAACGCTTGATAGCCCTGACCCGTTAAATGCTTAGCTTGAACGGGAGTGACGAAGAAATGGTAGTAGCCTTCTTTTTCATCCCACAAGCTTTGCTCAACCGTTGTTAACGCCTTTTTCGAACGCGCTAAATAACTCGCGGCTAGTTCGTTCTCATCCATCAACAGAGCAAGCTCACTCGCGGCTTGTAGCCCTGCTACCCAAAGGCTAGCACAGTAAATCGAGATGCCGTGAGACGCTAGGTTATCAAAGGTATCGTCTGTGCCTCGGGTTAGCGGTAAATCATCGCCCTCAGCGATCAAGTTCGATAAGAAATCGATGCTCTCTGTTACGGCCTGCCAGCACTCTTTAACCACAGAAATATCTTGTGTGTTTTGATAATGGCGGTACACCATCAGAATGTATTTCGGCGCTAAGTCCTTCCACTCTTTCACATTGTGCCAACTATACGCATCTGGCTGGATGTCGAATGGGCTGCCCAAATCGTGGATTACCGCACCTCGAATAGCGCGCACACCTTGGTACTTGTCATCGATCAGTTCAGCATTCGGCGTCGCTTCGTATTCCCAGTAGCGACGCTGAGTAAAGTCTTCAGCCAAAATGGCTTTCGAGAACTCTTTCATCACGCAGCCATCAAGCTCCGGCAACAAATAAAGCAGCGAAAATGAACCGTAAAAATACACATCCAGAGAGTTAAAGAATGGGTAATCAACACACTCTTTGACTAGGAACTTATCCTCTTTGTCCCATACCGTTGATTCTGCTAGGAAAGACAATGAGTTCATCGCCATCGTCGCATAGCGAAGTGCAGAATCAGGCTGAGATATCTTGCTTTTAGCTTGCTCTAGGAAGGCCGTTTGTTGTTCGACGATCTGTTGCTCAATCACCTCAAGCTTTGGCAAGAGATCTTCTAACATCGGCAGTGCTGGTTGCGTTTGAGGGTAGAATTGCGTGTAAGCCTTGTCTGAATGCCAACCATTAAGCATCACTTTGCTGTGTGCCATTACCTGTGCAAAACGCAGGTCAGCAGACTCTCCAGGTTCTAACTCAATCTGAACCACAACCAATGCGCTCAATGCTTCACGCCCCGTGTAGATGCCTGTTTGAAATTCAGCGTTGGTACGGCCTGTTTTCAGTGCGAACTCTGTTTGCTGAGCAGTCTTAGAGGTATAAAGCGTTGGCTTAACAGACACCGACACCTTGCCAGATTCCGTCAAGTGATTGTCTGCTTGAACACCAAACACGACTTCACCTTCAATATCACTTTGATAAGGCGATTCGCTCGTCAGTTGAACCCCCGTAAAACTGCGACCGTCACCCTTTAATTTTACCGCTTGATGCTGCTGAGCGATTGGATTTTGAGACAAAGTACACGCCGAATCCTGAATGCCATCGCGACCTTTTTGGTAGGTTGAGCCAATCAGGTTTTGTAGCGACTGAGCAAGCGTAATCACGCGTGTTTGCGATGAATTATTGATTAATTCGAAGTGATTCCAGTGCATCGGTAAAGAACACAAGCGTTTGTCCTGTTTAACGATCGGCGAGACTACCTTACGCTTTATTTTAATATCATCAAAACTATTATATTGATATTCAGCTAGTGGATACAAAGCTTGATATTCTATATCACTGCCATTAACGCTATCTATATCACTGCCATTGAGACTATCCATATAATTATCATCACCCGAGGTAAGTGATAATAACTTCGTTGTATCATTTACTAATAAACCATTAAAGAAATCCAAGGCTACGTATAATTGACAAATAATTGAAGATGAATCCGAATCAATCAATAATCGAGTCTTATTTGAAAACTCAACGTTCCACTTTACAAAGTTAGTTTTATTTTCTTGATAAAAGTGACCATTTTTTAATGCCGCGCGAATGTGGTTAATCGCATTCGACATTTCTACACTTTCAATCTTCTTGCCATCGAACAAAGCAGGATAAAAGTTCAGATGAACGCTCAGCTCTTGTTCATTAAGGACTTGCAGCGTATCGATGGTTGGCACATTCATCACAGAAGCATAAAAATCATTAAAATTAACAACTTGTTCTGAACAATCCACAAATATACCAGGGATAAAGCTAAAGTTTGGCGTGTTGCCATTTGGCGTCAGTGTAAATGTATTACCAATACCACCCACGGCCATGCCGGTATTTTCTGGTGTCGTAGAAATTGGCGTGTACCAAGGTTGAATAAATTCAACTGCATCACCTTTTTTACACAGATGTTTTGAATTTCCTGAATAGCTTGTATATGGAATTTTATTATTCATTTTAAAACCGCCATTGAATATTTTTTTCTTCTTGTTAATATCTTTCAAAAATGGAGACATCAACATGTTTAAAATTATAAATGAAAAGTTTGGAAATATTGACTCTGTCACATTAATAAATCAGCAACACGGTATAGAACTTCAAATAATCAATGGATTTGGTTCTGTTATAAATAAATACGTTGTAAATAACAGCCCATTCTCTTTTATTTGTGGTTATCAGAATTATGATGAACTGATCAACCAACATCCGTTCTTTTCCCGCAGTGCTAAATTATTCCCTTTTCCAAACCGTTTAAACTTAGGTCGTTACAGTTTCGATAACCAAAACCATCAACTCCCAGCTAACTTTCCTTGGTCTGAGCACGCCGTACATGGCCTGCTCTACAACCAACCTTTTTCAATCACAAACAGCGTAGCCAACGAAGAGTCAGCCAGTGTGACACTTCAGTATCAAACGTCTTCTTTGCACCCTGCTTTCCCGTTTGCTTTTAACCTTGAAGTCACCTTCATTATCGACATAGCAGGCAAGCTCTCTTGCTCAACAACCGCTTCTAATCTTGGTGATTCTGCCTTCCCATTCGGTGATGCTTGGCACCCTTACTTCTCGCTCGGCACCGAGCTAGAACAGTGTGAACTGACCATGTCACCTTGTGCTGAGGTCATGCACGAGAACGATCTTCCTAATGGTCAAAAACGCGCTTTTGACCGTTTGTCTCTGGGTGGTTCCCTAACGAATCAAAGCCTAAATCACTGCTTTGAATTTGACTCGAAAGCAACCAACCAGCTAACTTTGACACGCTCAGATTCATCCGCTGAGATTCACTATCAACAAGATGCAAGCTACCCATTCGTTCAGCTATACACGCCCACTAGTGAGCAAAGTATTGCAATAGAACCAATGACTTGCCCTGCTGATGCATTCAATAACCAGATTGGCCTACTGACGCTTGCCCCGAACCAATCTCAAACCTTCATTTGGCAATGCCAAGCAACCTATCAACCTAAATAACTAAATCAAATCAAGGCAGCCGCTGAATGCGAAATCAGCCCCCAGAGAACGCATTGCTAAACAGAAAACCAAACGAAAGAAGCAATAAAGGGCGCATAAAGCGCCCTTCTCTTTGTTAACCTAAAACCACCTCGATGGTGTGCTCACCAGAAGTAAACACTGGCGCTTTATTACCTGAAATCAGGTCACCATTGACCTTCATCTCAACCACGCCCTTACACACGTTATTCGGGTTCGTGACATGGATATGATAAGTCGCACCTCGGAACTGACGACGGACTTTGAACTCAGGCCACTCCGCCGGAATACAAGGGTCCACCAGCAAGCCATCCACTTCAGGACGAACACCCAGAATCCATTGTGTACCCGCAACGTATGTCCAAGATGAAGTACCAGAAAGCCACGCATTGCGTCCTAAACCGAACTGTTTATGTTCGTCACCCAAGATATTTTGTGGGTAGCAGTAGGGTTCAGATTCAAAGGTATCAATGTCATCATT
Source organism: Vibrio splendidus (assembly GCF_001557875.1). GTDB lineage: Bacteria > Pseudomonadota > Gammaproteobacteria > Enterobacterales > Vibrionaceae > Vibrio > Vibrio splendidus_F. The sequence continues at coordinate 132,736 of NZ_LNRF01000001.1, forward strand.
TTTTGAAGCAGGGTTGATTTGACGGTAGTACTCATAAGCACGCTCGCCGTTACCCATTTTCGCTTCCGCGATCATCACCCATGGGTTTGAATGCAGGAAGATACCGCCGTTCTCTTTCGCACCTGGTGGATACGTTGATACGCCACCTAGCTGTGGATCAAAACCGTTGTAGCCCGGTGTTGAAAGCTTGATGCCATTGGTGGTGTTTAGTTTGTTGTAAACCGAGTCTAGCGCTTGCGTTGCACGTTCTTGAGTCGCGAAACCAGAGATCACAGGCCAGCTTTGACCGTTAGTGTAGATCTGCCCTTGCTCATTTTTATGAGATCCGATTGGCAGACCTTGCTCATCGAAGTAACGCACAAACCACTCACCATCCCAGCCGCACTCGTTGACCGTACTCTGCATCTGTTGGTACTGATCTTTAAACTTAGCCGTCAGTTGTTCCTCACCGCGTAGCTCACAAAGGTCCAGCATATCAAGCAGGGCTTTACCGTACATGTTAGCTACCATCATCGACTCTGCACCCGTTGGCAGGTTCACCGTATCATTCCAGTCTGCAAAACCTAATAACGGTAGGCCGTGCTCACCCGTATTGGTGTAGGTAAATTCGATCGCGCGACACAAGTGATCCCACACAGTTCCTGTTTCCACAGGGTTGCCCGCTTTGTCTTTTTGGTAGAACGGAATCTCTTTGTTCAAGAAATCAGCATTGCCTGTCTCTTTCACATATTGAGTGACTGCGTAGATGATCCACAGATGATCGTCACCGTAATAATCCGGGCGATCTTCCTCTTCACGCGAGTCACCTGCGTTCGCTTCCATCGTTGATGGGAAGAACTGATGCATCGCAGAACCGTTGGTGTTCTGAACAGACAACAGACGCTCGATAAACTCACGCGCTTCTTCCGGCATGTGAGTAATTACGCCTAAAGTATCTTGAGACGAATCACGGAAACCAATACCACGGGCGCCATAGCCAAGCTGGTACAGAGACAGGTAACGAGACCAGTTTTTGGTGGTGTGACACTGACGTGGGTTATGTACGTTAAGCATCGAGTTCATTGCCGGATCTGGCGTTTCAACCTGAACCGCTTGTAGGTAACCATCCCAATGTTCAGCCAGTTCAGCGAAAGCTGAATCAACCACTTGATGGTCACGATATTTAGCCAGCAGAGGAAGTGCTGCTTCGAGGCTCTGTTCTTGTGCGATTTGTACCACTGTACGTTCAGTCTGCTCTGGAGATAACCAACCCAAACGCAGGTTAAGCGCGCCAATGTTGTCGCCACGCAAACACTCAGTATTGCCTAATTCATCATTGTTTAGTGCTTCTGGTGCTGCCCATGTACCGTAGCCCAAATTACCTAAGAACGACTGGCGATCACCATCAAACGACGTCGCAGGGCGATCCGCTGTCATCAGATTCACCGCGTAATCGCGCTTCATGAAGGCGTACTGCTCAAGCACGGTATGGCCCGATTCTTGTTGGTGCGCTTTCAATGTCATGGTTTGTGGAACCCAGTCAGCATTGAGTAGCTGTTTAAGCGCATCGAAGTGCGTAAATTCGTACACAGGCACCACATCAACGTGCAGCGCTTTGTCTGAAATGTTGGTGACTTTGATGTCTTGTAGCAGTACTTGGTCAGCTTTTGGTACGAAGAAAGTCGCTTCACAACGTACACCAAAAGCTTCTGCAATGATTGTGGTGTATGACAAACCGGTGTGGTTTTCAAACTTATCTAGCGGCTTCAAGGTTGGCGTATAGAAAGGTGAGAATATTTCTACATTGCCCGCTTCATCACGCACCTTGAGGTATAGGGTCGAGCCTTTAAAATCTGAATTTGGCAGTTGTGCAATGTACTTAGTGATACGGTTGAGCGCAGGATCGCCCTTACATAACAACACGCCACCGTTGCTATCAACAATGCCACCGAAATCTAATGTGCCGACATAGTTACACCATTTGATCGGCGTACACGGTGTGGTTGCTACGTATTCTTTGTTTTTATCGTCAAAATATCCGAATTTCATCATCACTATCCCTAGCCCCTCCCAAATCAGGAGGAGCCAAAACAATTTGTTGTAAGTAGATTGGTATCAGCTCAATGGCTGACTTAAGTTGACTGGTTAGCTCGTAATTGACTAGCTCGCTAGCGAGTTCTCGCTAAGTGCGTCAAACAGGTGGAAGGCATCCAAATCCAAGTAAAGTGTCAGTTCTTTCACATCCACTTCAGCGGCTTGGGTCTCAACCATCAGCGGTTGGCCGCCGATTTCTGTTTTCAGAAGAATGCTCGCGCCTAGCAGTTCCTTGTCTTTGATTTTCACAGGGAATGGCAGTACACGGTCGTGGTCCACTTGCTCGGCACGTAGGTGAATATCTGTTGGACGAACACCAAAATGCAGCGCTAGATTTTTAGAGGCCAGAGACTTAAAGCGTTCCGGCAATGGGATATGAACATCGCCAAGTTCAACGAAGTATTCGCCTTCTTTTTCAATCAGCTTAGCTTCCAACATGTTCATTGACGGGTTACCGATAAATTGCGCAACAAATTTGTTAGCCGGGCGTTGGAACACCTCTGTTGGCGTACCCACTTGAGCGACATAACCGTCTTTCAGGATCACAATGCGATCTGCCAGTGTCATCGCTTCGATCTGGTCGTGTGTTACGTAGATCGTGGTGGTTTTAAGCTCGCGGTGTAGGTGTTTGATCTCTTCACGCATCACACCACGCAGTTTTGCATCTAGGTTAGATAACGGCTCGTCGAACAAGAAAACCTTAGGGGTACGAACCATCGCACGCCCCATTGCCACACGCTGGCGTTGACCACCAGAAAGCTCTTTTGGCTTACGGTTCAGTAGTGGATCAAGCTCCAGCATTTTCGCCGCTTTTAGTACTTCTACGTCGATTTCCGCTTTCGGCATGCCTTTCAGTTTTAGTGCGAAGGCGATGTTCTCGTAAACCGTCATGTGTGGGTACAGAGCGTAGCTTTGGAATACCATCGCCAAATCGCGGTCTTTCGCATCGACTTTGTTCATCAACTTGCCGCCAACTACGATGTCACCAGAGCTGATGCTTTCAAGTCCGGCAAGCATACGTAGCGTTGTCGATTTACCACAGCCTGATGGGCCAAGGAAAACCACGAATTCACCATCTTCAACCGTAAAATCAAACTCTTTGACAACTTCAACATCACCGAATGATTTTTTGATGTTCTTAAATTCTACTTTAGCCATTATCTGTTCTCCTCAGCGCGCTCTAGAAGCATATTTCGATACGCAATTGCGCTCTGTTTCAATGTTCTTTCTTGGGTGGTGTAATCAACGTGGACGATGCCAAAACGCTGGCAATAACCGAATGCCCACTCAAAGTTATCCATAAGGCTCCAAGCGAAGTAGCCATCGACTTTCACGCCAGCTTCAATGGCGTTGTGAACCGCTTCGATATGACCTTGGAAATAACGAACTCGTTGGTCGTCCATCACTTGTCCATTAACACGCTCGTCGTTACCTGCAGCACCGTTCTCTGTGATGTAAATGGGTGGCATATTTTCGTAGCGAGCATCCAAACGCATTAGCAAATCCGTTAGGCCTTGTGGGTTGATTTCCCAGCCGATGTAAGTGTGCTCTGCGTCAGTCTGTTTCACTGATTCAATGTCGCCATTCTCGTTGAAGCGAGCGACATTGCGTGTGTAGTAGTTGATACCGATGTAATCAACAGGTGCACTGATGATGTCCAAATCACCTTCTAAAATCATCGGCATATTCATCGCTTGGCGCTCGACGACCAGTTGTGGGTATTCACCCTTCAATACTGGGTCGATAAACCAGTGGTAGTTCTCTGCTTCACAGTAGTCTGCGGCGCCTTGATCTTGTGGCGTTAGCGGGTAAGCTGGAGTCGCGTTAAATACCACTCCATGCTTAGCATGAGGCGCATTCTTGCGAAGAATCGGCATTGCTAAACCGTGAGCCAACATTAGGTGGTGAGATGCTAAGTAGCCCTCTTTCTCACCCTTGATACCCGGCGCATGTTCGCCCCAGCGGTAACCTAGGAACGCAGACACAAACGGTTCATTGAGTGTGGTGTATACGTCGATGGTATCGCCAAAATACTTGCTCACCACTTCTGCATATTCAGCGAATTTGTAAGATGTTTCTCGGTTTAACCAGCCGCCCTTGTCTTCAAGATATTGCGGAAGATCCCAGTGGTACAAAGTCACATACACTTTCATGCCACGAGCATGGCACTCGTCGATAATCTGACCGTAAAACTCAAGGCCTTGTTGATTCACCACACCGTCTTGCGGCAGAATACGGGGCCATGCAATTGACAGGCGGTAAGCATCAACACCTAAACCTTGAATCATCTCGATATCTTGCTTCCACAAGTGGTAGTGGTCGCACGCCACATCACCACTGTCGCCGTTATCTACCTTACCTGGCGTCTTACAAAACGTGTCCCAGATAGACGGTGTACGACCGCCCTCTTCAACGCCGCCTTCAATTTGGTATGAAGATGTCGCGACACCGAATACAAATTCCTTACTGCGTAACTTTGAATCACTTGGAAGTTGAAATTTATTCATTGTTATAACCCTTAAACCTAACCTTTAACTGCGCCGGACGTTAAACCACTGATCATCTGTTTCGAGGCGAACAGGTATGTAATCACGAGTGGTAAAATAGAAATTGTGGTACCTAGCATTACCGCGCCCCATGGCGTATTCGGAATACCTTGAACACTTCGTAGTGCTTGTGTAATGACATAGTTATCTGGGTTGTTTAGCACCACGAGAGGCTGCATAAACATGTTCCAGAAGAAAACGAACTGAACGATAGCCAATGTTGCTAGAGCTGGTTTCATCAGTGGCAATACCACACTCCAGTACGTTCTGAACTCACCTGCGCCATCCAGTTTCGCTGCTTCTAACAGCTCTTTAGGAATCGATGCAATCACGTGCTGACGCATCAAGAAGATACCAAATGGTGTGGTGGTGAACGGTAGCCATACCGCCATGTGGTTATCTAGCAAGCCTAAGAATTTCACGATCATGAAGTAAGGAATCAAGCTAAGCACCGGCGGAATCGCCATTGAGCCAACCAGCATGCCGAACAACACGTTCTTACCGCGGAACTTAAACACAGCAAACGCGTAACCGCCCATGCTACAGAACAGCAACGAGATAGTGGTGCCTAAGAAAGCAACGTAAATCGAGTTAAACATCGCTTTCCAAAACGGCATGATTTCCAGCAGTTTTGCGTAGTTCACCATTAGGCTATCGCCAATCGCAAAGCTGATACCTGAGCCGAAGATTTCCGAGCGATCACGTGTTGAAAGCAGAGCTGACCACACAAACGGGAACACCGTAATGATTGCAGAAACAACCAGTAATATGCCGAGCATAACCATCAAGATCTTAGTCATGATGTACATGGTGCGTTCGCTTGGCATTAGGCCACTTAGTGGTGAAGTATTTGTCTTAATTGATGTCGACATCTTAATGTTCCCCTAAGCCTTTCTTACCGAAGAATAAAAATTGAACCAAGGTGCACGTTGCGATAAGTGCAAATAGAAGCCATGAAATCGCTGACGCTGTGCCCATTTCTAACCATTCCCAACCCACTTTGTAGAGGTACATAGAGATAGTTAGACCTGATTGCCCCGTACCACCTGTACCACGCGTTAGGACGAACGGTTCTTCAAACATTTGCAGGTTGCCGATGATGGTCATCGTGATAGCAAAGAAGATGAATGGGCGAATCATTGGTAGTGAAATGTTCCAAAAGCGGCGGAAGGCATTCGCACCGTCCATACGAGCAGCTTCTAGAATATCTTTAGGGATCGTCATTAAACCAGTGGTGTAAAGGACGATGTTAAAACCGGTGTATTTCCAAAAAACCATGATCGCGATAGACGGCTTCACCATAGTGGCATCGTCTAACCAGCGGATTGGTTGAAAATCGTTAACCCAAGCAAATGCCCAACCAAACAGCGTGCTATCGGCCAGAGCCATTAGCGTTTGGTTAATAATTCCTGAGTTAGGAGAGTACATATTGAAGAAAATCAGTGACGCTGCGACCGTTGATGTGATGAACGGTAGAAAGTACGCCGATGTTAGCCAGTGACGCATACGGTCACCCATTGAAACCAACATGTAAGCCACTGGAATAGCGACTAAGTGCTGAGCCACACCCGAAGTGATTGCTAGCCACAATGTGTTCTTTAACGAACGCCATAGCCACGGGTCAGTCAATGCAATGTGATAGTTCTCAAAACCAACGAACTGCATTGCGTCCATGCCCTGTACTGGGTTCCATTCGTGGAACGACAGGTAAACAGAGAACAACAGCGGGAAGATCCCAAATACAGAAAAAATGATCAGAAACGGCAGAAGGAATCCATACGGTGTAAGCGCTTTCAAATTCAGACGAGAAAAAAGGCTTTTGTCCGCAGGTTCTATCGTTGTGCTCGCTGTATGATTCATAGTAACGACCTCTTAAAAAAGGAAGCGCGTTATCCACGCTTCCTCACTTACTCAAAATAAAAACAAATTAAAGATTACGCGTACGACGCTTGATTAGACGCTCTGCCTCTTTCAATGCAGTCTCGATGTCCTTACCTTCATCAAGCACTTCCATCAATGCGTTCTCTAAAATTATAGAACGTGCTACATGGTCGCCTTGAGCTGGAGATACTGGCTTGATATTTTGCGCAACTTCAGCAAATAGAAGACGGGCTTTTTGTCCGCCTAGGAACTCCATCTCTTCTTGGAACAGCTCATCGTCATACGTTGTTGTATTCGCAGGGAAAGCAGCAATCGTTTCGAAGTGCTTAAGCTGTACTTCACGGTCAGTTGTCATGTATTCAATAAGAGCCCAAGCTTCATCTGGGTTATCTGATTGAGTTGGAATTGAAAGGAATGAACCGCCCCAGCTGCCGTAGATGCCATCAGGTAGGTTTTCTACTGCCCATTTACCTTTGGTTTCAGGAGCAATCCAGTTGTTTAGGTGACCAAGTAACCAAGCGCCAGAAAGTTGAGTTGCAAATGTGCCGTTGCGGAAGCCTTCGTACCATTCGTTAGACCAAGCCAGAATGCGTCCGTCTAAGCCTTTGTCGCGAATCTCTTTTGCTACTTCAAAAGCGTGAACAAAACGCTCAGATGTCACAACTGGGTTGCCATCTTTATCAAAGTAAAGACCTTCACCTTCAGGAACCGTTGTGAAGATAATTGCCTGTGCAACGTCTGCCGCAGAAGCAATAAGTTGTACGTTTTGCTCTTTCAGTTTTTCACCGGCAGCGATGTATGAATCCCAATCTTTGATGGCTTCTTCTACATCAATACCCGCTTTTTCGAATACGTCGGTACGGTAATACATAACACCTGGACCAAGATCGACAGGAATGCCATACATGTCGCCGTCAGCGCCTTTACCTTGCGCCCATGCGTAAGGTGCGAATCGTTCTTCGTATTTATCTGCACCGTAGTTTTCAGACAGGTTAACTAGACCACCAGAGCCAACGAATGGACCGATTTTCTCAACGTCCACAACAATCACATCACCAGCCCCCGAGCCAGTAGCCAAGTTGGTAGTTAGCTTGGTGTGGTGGTCACCGTGGTTGTTCATAAGGTAATCAACTTTAATCCCTGTTTCCTTTTCGAAATCAGGCAGTAACACCTTCAGGCTGCTATCGAAATCAGGGAAGCCATCGAAACGAATCTCTTTGTCAGCCGCATTAACAGCCGTTGTACCTAATCCTAAAGCAACCGCGCACGAGAGCGCTAAGGTCTTAAATTTCATGTTCTATCCTTAATGTTTTTATAGGGTAACGAGTAAATCCGATACCGAGTTTCTTGTGACCAACGTCGGCAGCAATTTAAAGTTCACGTCATGTTTAATTTTTTTTAGCTTCTGAAGAGTGAGCTGTACTGCTTCAGTGCTCATCTCTTCGATTGGGAAATTAATGGTGGTCAAACTAGGGGTCAGATAGCGCGCGAAGATGGTGTTATCGAAACCCACCAGTGATACATCTTTTGGAACAGACAGTCCCTCTTGATGCAGCACCTCAAAGGCACCAAACGCCATGTGATCATTCGAAGCAAACACCGCCGTAAAGTGACACTTACGGTTGATCAGCTTCTTCATAGCACTGATGCCCGTCTCTTCAGTAAAGCCCGCTTCCGAGACTAAAGCTTCATCGTAAGGCACACCCGCTTCTTCCAAGGCCTTTCGATACCCCTGCAAACGCCCCCTAGCGTCTGCTTTATCTAAAGGCCCGGTAATACACGCGATATCTGTATGTCCCTTTTGCAAAAGATATTGAGTAGCGAGTAGCCCCCCGACTTCGTTATCAATATCAATACAACTCATCGCCATTTCTGGGATGAAGCGGTTAATTAAAACCACAGGGGTCCCCTGTTCTTCCAATTCAATTAAATAGTCATCACTGAGCAGTTGAGTGTGAAGAATCAAAGCATCAACACGACGCCCCAACAGAAACTCCACCGACTCGCGCTGCCCTTGTTCGGTGTTCGAGCCCGCCGCAACAACAGCGTGGTAACCAAAGCGGCGTAGGTTTTCTTCTATGCTATGCAAGATGCCTGAATAGAAAGAGCCACCAAGCTCTGGAACAACAACGCCAACACTACCGGTACGACTTGAAGCCAAGGCTTGAGCGATAGAATTCGGACGATAACCCAACTCCTTGATCGCTTTTTCAACCTTTAATTTCTTGTCATGACTCACTCTACTAGTGCCGTTGATCACTCTAGACACTGTCGCTTGAGACACACCTGCATGCTCTGATACGTGTTTAATTGTCGCCACTCGAACCTCGATACTTCATTAGCTTGTAACCGCTTACAAAACGATTATTAAAGAATTAAGTCTGAGTAGAAGTGAGTGACATCACACTAAACCTCGAGCTAAAAAGGCCAGTTATGGAAATCATGAAAGCGCTTACAGATTACCTTCACACCATGAAACTGTTTCATGGATTCATGAACCACTGATTAGTCAGTTTTGTTAAAAAACTTAGTTCAGTGAAGGGGTTTCAACATACTTATTGGCGTATCAAATACGATTGATATCTAGTATTTCTCACTAGCAAACCTATTTATATGCAAGGGCCACGACGCTAATTAACCATTACAGTTACTAGGGATAAAGCAGGGTGCGCGAGATAAATTAAAATAATATGAAATGAGGTATTGAAGATGTCATGGAGAATAGAGGGAGAGGCAATCCCAAATGATAAAACAGATATTCAAGACGAAAAAAGGGCACAAAGAATGTGCCCAAGAATGGAGTTATATAACGTGCCCTAATCAATCTGCCTTTAGGGCTAAAATGGACAGTATTTACGTACTATTGAAACGCATGGATATTCGAAAGCATGGCTCCTTGAAAATATGCCAGATTCAAAGAACCACTCTTTCTATATCAGTGATTACCACCAAGCTTCAAACATTGCACCGAACGACAATGTATCTACATTAGTTGTATTCACAGTGTTGCCTTTAGTTTCTACATCACCCACTGTTGTGTAGAAACGAAGCATTGGACGGCTCCAAGGTAAACCACCTAGAGAAACGTTTTGAGAAAGCGTTACTTTCCACGCGTTCTCTTCACCGTCGTCATCGTAATCAACCATGCCGTAACCAGCTTCTAACCATGTAGAGTGTGTGTCATTCCATTGGTATTGCGGGCGAATGATACCAGCGTACTCCGTGTTCTCGCGGTCTAGATCTGAACCAGAGTTGTCTTTGTACGACACTAAGTAATCGATGATAAATTGTTCTGATGCCGCGTAGCTACCCTCGACGCTTGCGTACAAAGTCTGGTAATCACCTTTAAGGTCATAAACCGAAGTGTCTGCACCGTCACCATACTTCACAACCAACTTGTTAGACTCACCCAAGCCTAACGTTGCACCTACCAAGTAAGCCGTTTCGTCACTGACTTTCGGCTCACCCGCTACGTCTGAGTCTGCTTCATCTGAAGCAAAACCATAGTTAGCATATAGGTCTAATTGACCGATACCCGCGTTGATTGAGTGAAGTTTAGAAGTAATTGCATATCGACCATTGTCATTTACGAGGCCGCCTTTCACTTGGCCAACAAAGCCCATGTCTAGCTTGGCGCCACCGAAATCTAGGTTGTTAAAGCCAGCACCTTGACCATCATGTGTCATCCAGAAGTAATCGTTCAAACCTTGTTGCGGACGTTGATGGAAGTCACGGCCAGCCCACATGTAAAGCTCAGGCTGGCTTTCAAAGACGTTGGTTACACCGGCATACATTTTTTTCATGCTTAGGCCACCGTCATCAGCCCATGCGTCTGCTTCCCAGTGGTCAGCCATGAATACGATGTCCCAGATAGCTCCGCTGTCAGCTTGGAAAAGCTTAGCTAACTGGACTTCACCACCGTTCGCTTCGTTACCTAAACGACCAACAGAGCGGCCTGTTGTACCGATGTCTACGTAGCGCTCATCACCACTTTTGTAGTGAGCGCCGTAACGAGCATAACCAGAGAAGACGATACCGTCTGGTACATTCGTTTCTGAAGTTAGAACCGCTTGTTGTTGGTCATCAGTGTACTTGATATCTCCAACCTGAGACTCCAACTCTTGGATTCGTTGTTCCAAAGCAGCAAGATCCGTCTCTGCAGCGAAAGAAGAGAGTGAAGCAAGCGAAGCCGCCACTGCGACTGTTATTGGCAAAAGCTTAAATTTTTGCATTGTAATTCCCTATTATTTTTTTGAGTTTTCATCGAACAGGGAAATATTAAGCAATGAAAGCGTTGAAAAGTTAGTCGCTGTTCACACTGATAAATCAGCTTAAAAGCCATGAAACTTTTAGAAGACTCATGACCAAATTTATCATTTTAAGATCAATAGTTTATATTAAAAAACGCGTGAAATAGCAGCTTGAAATCGCTTTCATTTCATCAATAATGGCGGGGTCTATCACGGAAAACCGTACATGAAAGTAAGGGGAATACGGTGTGGTTTTGATTGATTTTCATATATATGAAAAACCTCAAAATCTTACGTTGATTTTGAGGCTTTTAAGTCTGACTCAAATACTCAGTTATCTAAAATCAAGTATTCGCTAAAGTGAATCCAGATACTCTATTCCCATATTGAACAGAGTAAATCCGTAGATACCCACGGCTAAGTAGGTCGCTTTATTCAGCGGCATTCCGACACCATGCCCAGCATTCACATCTATGTGAATCATCCCAGGCGCACCACCTTCATGCTTGTCTTGCAGCTCAGCAATGAACTTATAAGAGTGTGCAGATACCACGCGGTCGACGTGACCCTTCTTTTATATGCTGTAACGCTATGACTCTACTCATCAAAACATGGCGAAAACTCATAGAATTAGAAATAGTGTGAAATCGTTAAGTAACGCGTTCTGATGTGTTCGATCAGTAGCTTAATTTTGTTTGGGGGCTGGCGAGTAAAAGGGTACACCGCATAAATACCCAACTTTTTACCGACTAAATCTGGGAAGATGTCCACTAGCTGGCCGTTTCGAATATCGTGATAAACCAGACAACGTGGCACGTACGCCACACCATGACCGCCCAACGCCGCCTTTCTTAATGCCGTCGCGTTATCGGTAGAAAAAGAACCCGAAACACGCACAATGTATTTGTCGTTGTCGGTACAGCCATCTTTACTATGCAGGAACTGCCATTCACTAGCACCCGTGGTTTGATACGCATATTGCAGACAGTTATGTTGCACTAAATCTTTAGGCAACATCGGCTTACCGTTCTTAGCAATATAAGACGGCGAAGCGCACACCACCCATTGTGAATCCAATATATGACGAGCAATGAGGCTTGAATCTTCCAAGTAGCCGGTTCGAATCACTAAGTCGAGACCATCCTCTACCAAGTCTACAAAGCGATTGTTCAGAGACATATCGACCGTTAAACCTGGGTGCATATTACAAAACTCGGCCACAGCGTCTGCGAGAATCAAATCTCCGGAGATAGTAGGCACTGACATTTTGATATGACCACTGACATTTTCACCAAAGCCTGAAACTGCATCCATAGCCTCTTGAGCCGCCTGCTTCACATTTTTGGCGCTATGTAGCATTGCCTTACCTGCCTCAGTCAGGGTCAATTTACGCGTCGTTCGATATAATAATTGCACGCCAATTTCTTCCTCCAGGCGCGCAATCCTCTTGCTAACTACCGAATTTGTAAGGTTATTTTGTTCTGCCACCTTGCTAAAACTACCCAGTTCAACTACCTGTGAAAACAGGATCAAATCGTCTGCTCGCATCTGATTATGCCAATTTTGGAATTAATTATTTTCATTATTTCCCTATATCAATAAAAAATAAAGGGGTAAATTCACGCCAAATTAACAAAACAATTACAAAAACAGTCATTCCAATTACAAGAGTCGCCCAAACAAGGTTCCCGTTTAGAGGCCAAAGCGATTCAAATGACGACAAACCATAACGTGATCTTTACTTCAAACATGAACGTTTGAAAACAGTACGAGGAAGTACCCATGAGTGAAACTCTACTAGCTTTATTGGCCTTTTCGCCAATAGTTGTTGCAGCGATTCTATTGGTTGGCCTGAACTGGCCAGCGAAAAAAGCGATGCCAGTGGCATTTGCACTAACCGTTGCTATTGCCCTATTTGCTTGGGATATGTCTAGCACTCGCGTGTTGGCTTCTGTATTCCAAGGTTTCGGCATTACCGTGTCGGTTCTCTGGATTGTGTTCGGCGCCATCTTCTTATTAAACACTTTGAAACACACCGGAGCTATCACCACTATTCGTAACGGCTTCACGGATATATCCGCTGACCGTCGCGTTCAGGCAATCATAATTGCTTGGTGTTTTGGTTCATTCATTGAGGGCGCATCTGGTTTCGGCACACCTGCAGCTATTGCCGCACCGCTACTGGTTGCTATCGGCTTCCCAGCACTTGCTGCGGTACTGATGGGCATGATGATTCAATCTACGCCAGTATCATTCGGCGCGGTTGGCACTCCAATTATCGTTGGTGTGAACAAAGGCTTGGACACGCACAACATCGGTGAAAGCCTGATTGCTCATGGCTCAACATGGGATGCTTACCTGCAACAAATCACGTCGAGCGTTGCGCTGATTCATGCTTCTGTTGGGGTGATGATGCCTGTATTGATGGCGATGATGCTGACTCGCTTCTTCGGTAAGAACAAAAGCTGGACTGAAGGTTTAGATATCCTACCGTTCGCACTGTTCGCGGGTGCTGCTTTCACTATTCCTTACGCACTGACTGGCGTCTTCCTAGGCGCAGAATTCCCATCATTGATTGGTGGTCTAGTCGGCCTAGCAATTGTGGTTACAGCGGCAAAACGTGGCTTCCTCGTTCCAAAATCAAAATGGGATTTTGAGAGCGAAGACAAGTGGCCAGCTGAATGGTTAGGTTCTCTGAAAATTGACCTTGATGACAACAGTCAGAACCATAAGAAAATGAGCATGGCGATGGCATGGGCACCTTACGTGCTCCTCGCTGTGACTCTGGTTGCTAGCCGTGTGAGCCCTGAGTTCAAAGGCCTGCTTAAGAGCGTTAGCCTTTCTTTCAGCAACATCCTTGGCGAGACTGGCGTAAGCACTGCAATTCAACCTCTGTATCTACCTGGCGGCATCTTGGTATTCGTCGCGCTAGTTGCGGTTCTAATGCAATCTCGCAGTGCTGCTCCCCTGGCTAAAGCTTTTGGTGAATCAAGCAAGACTCTGATAGGCGCAGGCTTTGTGTTGGTGTTCACCATCCCAATGGTACGTATCTTTATTAACTCTGGTGTGAACGGTGCAGATTTGGCAAGCATGCCAGTAACCACAGCGAACTTTGCAGCTGACCTAGTTGGCGGCGCATTCCCAGCGTTGAGTGCAACGGTAGGTGCGTTAGGTGCCTTCATTGCAGGTTCGAACACCGTTTCCAACATGATGTTCAGCCAATTCCAGTTCGAAGTAGCACAAACTCTGACTATCTCTAGTGCGGTGGTTGTCGCTCTGCAAGCCGTTGGTGCAGCAGCCGGTAACATGATTGCGATTCACAACGTGGTAGCCGCATCAGCGACCGTAGGTTTGTTAGGACGAGAAGGCGCAACACTACGTAAGACAATCATCCCAACGTTCTACTACTTGGTGATGACAGGAATCATTGGCCTAGTGGTTATCTACGGCTTCAAAATGACAGACGCACTTATGTAAACCGTAAGTCGTTACAAAAGCACTTGGCGTTAATACTCAATTCCCCGACTGCAACACCGTCTAACAAGACAGTTGATGAGTTTCGGAATGGATACTAAAACACATCAACACCCTCGGGTATTAACGCCATTTTCCCGCTTATCATTTTAGCGTTTTATCGTTTTATCGTTTACAGCTTCAAAGCTTAAGAAAGACCGAATACTTACTTTCAAGAATTAAAGCAGCCCAAACCAAGCTCTCATAGAAGGGCAACATCCCAAAAATTTAGGACTGAAATTATGATCATATCCGCATCGACTGATTACCGCGCCGCAGCAAAATCGAAATTGCCACCGTTTCTTTTCCACTACATTGACGGAGGTTCTTACGGAGAACATACCCTACGCCGCAACACGGCTGATTTGGCAGAAATCGCGCTCAAGCAGCGTGTCCTCAATGACATGTCAGATCTGAATTTGGAAACTGAGCTGTTTGGCGAAAAGCTAGCGATGCCGATTGCCTTAGCACCCGTTGGTCTAACGGGCATGTACGCGCGACGTGGTGAAGTGCAAGCAGCAAAAGCCGCAGACAACAAAGGTATCCCTTTTACGATGTCGACGGTGTCGGTATGTCCGATTGAAGAAGTCGCACCTAAGATTGAACGCCCAATGTGGTTTCAGCTTTACGTGTTAAAAGATCGCGGCTTCATGAAGAACGTTCTTGAACGCGCAAAAGCAGCAGGCGTAACAACATTGGTTTTCACCGTTGATATGCCAGTACCTGGCGCTCGCTACCGTGACATGCACTCAGGAATGAGTGGCCCAAATGCGGCAATGCGTCGTGTATTCCAATCTATGCGTCATCCTAGCTGGGCGGTTGATGTTGGTTTGTTGGGTAAACCACACGACCTAGGCAACATCTCAACTTATCGTGGTTCTCCAACCAAACTGGAAGACTACATCGGTTGGTTGGGTGACAACTTCGACCCATCGATCTCATGGAAAGACCTAGAGTGGATCCGTGATTTCTGGGATGGCCCTATGGTCATCAAAGGCATTCTTGACGAAGAAGATGCAAAAGACGCCGTGAGATTTGGTGCTGACGGTATCGTGGTTTCAAACCACGGCGGTCGTCAGCTCGATGGTGTTTTATCAAGTGCCAAAGCATTACCTGCGATCGCAGACGCAGTAAAAGGCGACACCAAGATTCTGGTCGATTCTGGTATTCGTACTGGCTTAGATGTAGTACGCATGATGGCGATGGGTGCGGACTGTACTTTGCTTGGTCGCTCATTCGTCTACGCGTTAGCGGCTCAAGGACAAGCAGGCGTTGAGAACTTACTCGATCTGTACGACAAAGAGATGCGCGTTGCGATGACATTAACAGGCGCGAAAACAATTAAAGACTTAACTCGTGAATCTTTGGTAGGGCTAGATTAAGCCGCAACAATTCAAGTTCAGATTCAGACTCGGACTAATGCTTTGGTCTACTTAGACTGAAGTTCAATCGGTGTCACAGCAATTCCACTGCCGTTGTGACACCGTTTAAGCACTGGAAAATAAAATGAAAAGCTAGGGCGTGTTGATCTTTCGAGCTGATTTTTGCAGCGAGTTGCTGGGTATTTATACAAGGCAGAGGCGTCGATGTGTAGCTAGCCTACATGAGAAGCCGATAACGTAGTAGAAATGGCCAGCAAACGCTGCCCGAAGGGTTCGAGCTGGGCGCCCCCGCAAAAAGCGTTTTACTCTTTGTTGAGAGGGATTTGCTTAGAATGACTAGGCTACTTCCCCCTCGCCGCGATTAAAACGCTTTTGACTAGGCGCCCCCATGCGAACAAAATTTAACCACGAAAGGTCAACACGCCCTAACCAGTGCCAAATAAGAAGCACAAGGAAGCAAAGATGGAGACAACCGCATCCCATGAGCGAGTAATAGACGCACAAGCTTATCAGCAGCTTGAAGCAATCCTGGCTCAAAAAATAGAAACAGAACGCATTGTCACGCAAGAGGCAAAGCGCTTGGCTTACGGCACCGATGCGAGTTTTTATCGCTTGGTGCCGAAAATGGTTCTAAGGCTCAAAAACTTAGACGAAGTCATATTCACCATTCAAAGCTGTCGCGAGCTGGGCATTCATTTTACCTTTCGCGCCGCAGGTACCAGCCTTTCCGGGCAAGCTGTTTCAGACTCGGTACTCATCACACTGACCGATGACTGGCGTGGTCACGAGATCGTCGATAACGGTAATCAGATCATCCTTCAACCCGGTGTAATTGGCGCTGATGCCAACAAATACCTAGCCCCTTTCCAACGTAAAATCGGCCCAGACCCAGCCTCTATCAATACCTGTAAAATCGGTGGTATTGCCGCGAATAACGCTAGCGGTATGTGCTGTGGTACCGCGCAAAACTCCTATCGCACTGTAGAAAGTATGAAAGTCGTCCTAAGCGATGGCACCCTACTAGATACAGCAGACAGTGCTAGCGTTGAGTCCTTCAAGCAGTCACACAAAACGCTATTTGATGGTATTGCTGAATTGCACCGCCAAACCATCTCAAATCAAGAACTTGCAGACAGAATCCGCCACAAGTACCGCCTCAAAAACACCACTGGCTACGCTCTGAATGCCTTGGTCGATTACCACGACCCAATGGAGATCATCAAACACCTGATGATTGGCTCAGAAGGCACGCTAGGCTTCATCGCCGAGATCACTTACAACACGGTGATTGAACACCCGAATAAAGCCTCTGCTCTGCTGGTGTTTGCCGACATCGAGCAAGCAAGTAAAGCCGTGACTACGCTATCCAAAACTCCGGTTGCAGCCGTTGAGCTGATGGATGGCAGGGCGCTGCGTTCAGTGGCGGATAAACCTGGTATGCCTGCGTTTATGCCAAACTTGGATTTAGAAGCAGCGGCTATTTTGGTGGAATCACACGCCAGCTCCCAGCAGGACTTAGATTTACAATGTAAATCAATTTTAGATGCATTGGCTGATTACACGATTGTTGAATCGGTCCCTTTTACGTCCGATCCGAAGACTGTCGCTACCCTATGGGGTATTCGAAAAGGCATGTTTCCAGCCGTTGGCGCAGTGCGTGAAGTCGGTACTACCGTCATCATTGAAGATGTTGCTTTCCCAGTAGTAAACCTTGCAAATGGCATTCGAGAGCTACAAGAGCTGTTTGATAAATACGACTACAGCGAAGCAATCATTTTCGGTCACGCCCTAGAAGGCAACCTACACTTTGTATTTACCCAAGGCTTTGATAGCCAAGAAGAGATCGATCGTTACGGCGGTTTCATGGATGACGTAGCCGAGCTTGTCGCCGTGAAATATCAAGGCTCTCTGAAAGCGGAACACGGTACGGGCCGTAACATGGCACCTTACGTCGAGTTGGAATGGGGCAAAGATGGTTACGCCTTGATGCAACAGATCAAAGCACTGTTCGATCCAGAAAGATTGCTTAACCCTGGTGTTATCATCAACGACAATCCAAACTCCCACATCACAGACTTAAAGCCAATGCCTGCTGCCGACGACCTTGTTGACCGCTGTATTGAGTGTGGATTTTGTGAGCCAGTCTGCCCATCTCGCACACTGACCTTATCACCGCGACAACGTATTGTGTTGTACCGAGAACTGCAACGCCGCCGAGCTGCAGGCGAAGAAATAGAAGCAAGCGAGCTAAAGAAGACGTTTGAATACCAAGGCATTGATACCTGTGCGGCGACAGGCTTGTGTGCTGAGCGTTGCCCGGTTGGCATTAATACTGGCGACTTGGTGAAGAAGCTTCGTGTTGCCAAGTACCAGAAGTTCACACCAATCGCTAAGTGGACGGCGGATCACTTCTCGACCACCACTAAGCTGACCAAAGCAGGTCTCAAAACCAATCAAGTAGCGAGTAAAGTTCTGGGCGCAAATACGGTCGGCAAGCTCACTAATGGCCTGCGTTCAGTGACCAAAGGCGCAACACCGGTTTGGATGCCAGAGATGCCGCAATCCAATAGTCACTCGCTAGTCTCATCAACAGTGACGGCAGAATCTTCAAGTAATCATAAGAAGGTGGTTTACCTCCCTTCCTGTGCCAGTCGAACCATGGGTCAACAGAGCGATGCGGGCGATCAGCGTCCTCTTACTGAAGTGACTATGTCCCTGCTCAGCAAGGCGGGATTCGAGGTTATTCTTCCGAAGAAGCTAGATGACCAATGTTGTGGTATGCCTTACGACAGCAAAGGAATGACCGACCTCGCGCAATCGAAGGCTCAACAGTTAGAAGAAGTGTTGTGGCAAGCCAGTCGTCAGGGTGAATACCCAGTATTAATGGACACC
The DNA here is from genome assembly GCF_001557875.1 of Vibrio splendidus. Classification (GTDB taxonomy): domain Bacteria; phylum Pseudomonadota; class Gammaproteobacteria; order Enterobacterales; family Vibrionaceae; genus Vibrio; species Vibrio splendidus_F. The sequence continues at coordinate 151,273 of NZ_LNRF01000001.1, forward strand.
AGTCCGTGTGCCAAGCGCAGTATTGAGCAATTCACCAAGCCACTAGAGGTGTTAGAACCGACAGGGTTTGTGAATCAATACCTGCTTGAGCACCTGACGCTTGAGCCACTTAAAGAAACCGTAATGCTGCATGTGACGTGTAGTTCTCGTCGAATGGGCTTAGAAGGCGCGATGTTGAACCTTGCTAAAGCGTGTACTGAAGAAGTGATTGTCCCTGAGCATATTCAATGTTGTGGTTGGGCGGGTGATAAAGGTTTCACTACGCCAGAGTTGAATGAAGCGGCGGTACACCCACTCAAAGAGCAAGTGCCGAGCAACTGTACTCGTGGATTCAGTAACAGCCGAACTTGTGAGATCGGTTTGTCACATCACAGTGGCATTCCATATCAATCAATCTTGTACTTGGTGGACGAAGTCGCACAGTAGCTTCACTCTCATTGCGAGTGACGAGCTCTAGCTTAAAACGAAAAATGGCAGCCTAATCAGGCTGCCATTTCTTTATTCGATTTAAAACGTGCTACTGAGCTAACAGTTAGAGAGCTAAACGCATCAACTCTTCTGGCGAGTAGTGTTCTGCTTCTGCACCTTTGGCGATTAAGTCGATCACTCGGAACTCGTTCATGTCACCAAACTCCTTGGTCAAGTAATCACGAAACGCTTTCTCATTCGGCCACTTACCTCGTACGATATAGCCATCTTCTTTGTCAAAATCTTCTGTTTCAAAGAAGGAAAAATCGGTCATACCAATATTGTGGCAATACAAAACGAGATACATAATTATTCCTCAAAAACGGGGTTACTAATAAAAACTCACGGGAAGGTAGAAATCGAGCTCGAACACTTCATCGGTGTTAAGAAAGTGATTCTGATGATAATGCACATAAGCCGGAGTAGAACGTTGCTTGAAGCCAGACGTAGGTAGCCACTTTTCTAATACCATGCTGATCTGTGGTAGCAGTTCTCCATAGCGCCCATTCAATCGAAACACCGCATGTAAGCCGCTCGGAATCACCATCTGATTAACCACACTACGATACTTAATCGGTTCATTAATCGCGATACACGCCACATATCTACATTGATCCATCTCAACCCAAGCAGGATTCGAATGATGCAAACCAAATTGGCTCGAAAAATCACGTTGTTCGGAGTTCGCCCACGCTTTCAATATCAGCCAGGCATTGCGAATAGAACGGTTATAACCCGTATGTCGAACATAGGCTGCCATGCGCTCAGGCACTTCAATGATCTTAGGTTCAGGCAATACTCGCTGCGCGACATTCAAATAGCCTGCCGCGACTTCCGGGTCTTTCAAATAGGGCTTTTCGGCGATCTGTAAATCGTGTTTACGCCACTCACCCGGTGACATGTTAAAGGTCGCTTTAAACGCGCGGCTAAACGAAGACACCGAACTGAAACCACACTTACTGGCAATTTCCACCACTGATGACGTGGTATCGAACATCAATTGATTGGCCGCATACTCCATTCGAGTTCGTCGAATGTACTGATGCAACGACTCCCCAACCACGCTTTTAAAGGTGCGATGAAAATGTTGCTCTGAATAAGCCGCAATCTCGGAGAGCGCTTTTGCCGACAGAGGCTGGCTGATGTCCTGGTGAATATGAAACAAAACATCATTGATTCGTGATATGTGTTGACGTGACATCGCTTAAATAGCATAAATGGACATGTTTAAGAGCATAAACGGACACGCTACTTTTTACAATTGCCGTGTAATATCAAGCGATAGAATAAAAACGATAAACGACGAGACACAACACATGGAAATCGCACAGTCATTACAACAGATTCAATCTTCATACATTCGAGAGATCCTCGCAGCCGCAAGTGATCCAAATGTCATCTCATTGGCCGGTGGTTTACCGGACGAGAAAACATTCCCTATCGATTTGATGAAGCCAACGCTAGAAAACCTAGCGAACATGCCTGAAGTTTTCCAATACGGTTCTACTGCGGGTTACGGCCCATTGCTTGAGCACCTGACGCAAAGCTACCGATTGCCAGAGACTCACACAGCGATGATCTGTACCGGTTCTCAGCAAGGTTTGGATTTGATTGCCCGTGCCTATGTCGATCCGGGAGATGTGGTTGTGATGGAAGCGCCAAGCTACTTAGGTGCGATGCAGGTGTTTGGCCTAGTTCAAGCAAACATCGCGACCGTGTCTCAAACTGAATTTGGCCCGAACCTAGACGAACTGGAAACGTGCTTTGCACAGCAATCACCGAAGATGTTCTATGCCGTGCCTGATTTTCACAACCCAACCGGTGTGTGCTGGGCAACAGAAACTCGTCAAAAAGTAGCTGAGCTGTGTATCAAATATAACGTGGCATTCATTGAAGATGCACCTTACCGCGAGCTGCGCTTTACAGGCACTGAACTGCCATTGGTTTCTTCGTTCTGCCCTGATAACTCTATCGTTCTTCGTTCATTCTCTAAGATTGCATCGCCAGGTCTACGTATTGGCGCGGTAACAGGTAAACGCAGCTACCTTGAGCCACTGATCAAAGTGAAACAAGGCGCTGACTTGCACTCAAGTGTACCGATGCAAGCACTGCTTGTTGGTCTTCTAAAACATGAAGACTTTGGCGTGCATATGGAAAACATTCGCACCCTGTACAAATCTCGTTATGAAGTGCTGTTCTCAGAGCTAGAGAAACAACTGCCTGCAGATTGCGTGTTAAAAGCCGTGGATGGCGGAATGTTCATCTGGGTTGAAATCCCAGAGTGTGACACCTTCGAATTAGCAAAAACCTTACTATCGAATGGCGTGGCGGTTGTACCAAGCCCAGTATTCTATCCAAAGGCCGATGAAGCCAAAGCCGCACTGCGCCTAAACTTCACTAACGCCAACCCAAAAGAATTAACAGAAGCGGTGAAACGCTTAGCGGAAGTACTTAACCAAGCGTAATCGCCGATTAAGTAAAACGGACTAGATACCAAGGCCCTGCTGTATTTTTACAGCAGGGCCTTTTTTGTGTAATGTCGCCTTCAAGAAAGATGGTGAAATAACTCGGTTTCTTAAATAGTAAATCCACATAACATTTGGTGATAAATAGCCCTACCTTTGGTTGGTTTTTGTCCCGTACCGCCTTGGTTATACTGCGGCTGATTTTAATAAGCCAACAGACTGAGCTGAGTTGAAATACTAAGTTTTGATCTGAATAGGCAACCGCTCTGGATTTACGTTCCAGCTCGCAGAAAGGAAAAACCATGTCTCAATATGTTGTATGTGCTCTGTATAAATTCGTAGCACTTGATGATTACCAAGAAATTCGCCAGCCACTCACTGACGTGTTAGAAACCAACCAAATCCGCGGTACTTTGCTACTTGCGAGCGAAGGTATCAACGGCACCGTTGCAGGTAAACGCGAATCTATCGACGCCCTTCTTCAATGGTTCAAGCAAGACCCTCGCTTAGCTGATGTTGTTTACAAAGAGTCGTTCAACGACGAGCAGCCGTTCAACCGCACCAAGGTTAAGCTTAAGAAAGAGATCGTAACCATGGGCATTGAGGGCATCGACCCACGCCACGTTGTCGGCACTTACGTGAAACCAAATGAATGGAATGCACTGATTTCTGATCCAGATGTGATTCTGGTTGATACTCGTAACGACTACGAAGTGGACATCGGCACCTTCAAAAATGCTGTAAACCCAAACACAGAAACCTTCCGTGAATTCCCTCAATACGTTGAAGACAACCTTGACCCTAAGAAGCACAAGAAAGTCGCGATGTTCTGTACTGGCGGTATTCGTTGCGAAAAATCAACAGCCTACATGAAAGAACAAGGCTTTGATGAGGTTTACCACCTTGAAGGCGGCATTCTTAAGTACCTAGAAGAAGTACCAGAAGAAGAGAGCATGTGGGAAGGCGACTGCTACGTATTTGACGGTCGTGTTGCAGTAAACCACCAGCTAGAAAAAAGCGGCTACGATGTGTGTAACGCGTGTCGTTTGCCAATCACTGACGAAGACAAAGCCTCTGAACACTTCGAGAAAGGCGTAAGCTGCCCTAAGTGTATTGATAAACACAGCGACGAGCAGAAAGCCCGTTTCCGCGAACGTGAAAAGCAAGTTCAACTGTCGAATGCTCGTGGCGAAACCCACGTAGGTGGTGAAGCTGCTCACCTTATCGAGCAACGTAAGAAAGAGAAGCTTGCACACAAAGAGCAGCAACGCTCTGGTAAGAAAGCTAAATAGGCTTTCTGATTTATATCTATAACTGTATAGCTTTGAATATATAGCTATGAACATTAAAAAGGGCGCAAGTTCGAAGATGATTCATCGAGTTTGTGCCCTTTTTTGCTCGCTTTACGGCTTTGTGTTTTGAGCCACATTTCTTTCAAAAAATAGCTTCTATACTGTTAGTAATTCGACTAGAGAGGAAGTGCCAATGCTCAATGAAAACCATGCCTTTATCTTAGATTTCCCAGATCTTAAATTAGACATTGTTCAGCTCAACCACGACGACGAAAAATTCAAAGCAGACATGCAGAAGTACCACCAACTCGACTACGACATCCGTCAGCTAGAAATCTCTGGCAGCCCTATCGATGACGACAGCATGCACAACCTCAAAGTAGAACGCATGGAGCTAAAAGACTCGCTACACAAACAGCTCACACGCCATCACGCGCTTAAGATCGTATAACAACTCATATGCTAGTGTGGCTAACTTAGCCACACTACTCTCCTTCTCAATGGGTTCATTTTTTGTAATCGAAACTAGCTGCTACCTTGCCTGCTTATCCGCTGAGAAATCTAAGTAAGTACTGAATTGAAGCCCATCATCTTGAGTTTCAAAACTCCAACCCATTCGCTCACAAATTCGTTGCACAATCACTAGGCCACAACCATAGCCAGCATTGTAAGTCTCGTTGCCATCATGACGGTTAGTGATCACTAATTGAGAACCTGTCACCACAATTCCAACATCGCCAATACTGTAGCTAAACGCATTTTTAATTAAGTTATTCAGTACAATAGTAATAAAGCTCTCTGGCGCATATACCGTGACAGTCTCTTTGACGTCCAGAGCATAACTCGCATCCTGCTTGGCAAACAAAGGCGCCATTTCAAGCAACTGATTCTGAACTTCGACTGCCAAGTCATAGTGACCGAAATAGTGCTCATCGATACTCTCTTTACCAAGTAGCAAAAACATTTCAGTCAGCACTCGCATCTGTTCACTCGCTTCTTGCAAGCGATTAATCGCTTTTAACGCAACAGGAGGTTGATTGGGTACTTTAGTTAGCAGCTCTGCCGACCCTTTTATCACCATTATCGGGGTTCGAAGTTCATGAGAAGCAAATCGATTGAACTCTTCTTCCCGCTGAAAGAAACCTGAAATATGATTCTTTGAATCTAAAAGTGTTTGCTCAATATGTCGTGTTTCAGCGTAGGATGTCTCGACTTTAAAACTTGGCTGCTCAGGGTGCATTTGCCCGATTTTCTTTTCTATCTGATTGAGTGGCCTCGACAGCGAGCGCACAACATAGATCCCATACAAAACCATGAAGATGGACGTTAAACCGCCAAGTATGAGGGTGTAGTTGTGGAGGCTCCATTCATACTCGTCGAGGTAGTCGTCGGCGTCATCTTGAAACAAGATATACATCAACCCTTTGCCTGACGGGTGCTCAAAGACATAAAAGTGCTTATCTTCTGTACCTAACAAATGCTCATAAAAACCGGGCTTCTTATATTGAGTTAACCAGTTGGGCAGTTCAGCCTCACTCCAGTAACTCGAAAACTCGTTTTGATTCGGCAACAACGCTTCTTCGCCAAGCAGCTGATATTCAGACGTATAACGGTTAGCTTCGGTGTCTAACCAGTGGTGCAGGCTGATCACTTCCATCTGGTTTTCAGCGATATAAATAACAGTCCAGAAAAGACCAAACATGACCAAGGTCATCAAGCCAAAACTTCGGCGGATTTTTCGGTAGATACTCGGGTAATCACCATGGTTCGAACCGTTAGGCTTTAAGTCTGTAACCTTGTCCATGAATAGTCTCTAATCGTGAATGTTCAAACCCTTTATCGAGCGTGTTACGCAGGCCATAAATATGGCTTCGTAGTGCATCACTGCTTGGCGATTCATCACCCCAAACAGAATCAATCACTTCAGTTCTTGAAACAATCGCTGGTGCATGACGCATAAGGACTTTTAGTATCTTAAGCTGAATACGACTCAACTTAATAAGCCTACCTTCTCGGTATACCTCGTCGGTCTGCGAGTTGAGAGTAATATCGGCAAAACTCTGCTTTCCAATATCTTGCCGTGGCCCTCGGCTTGCCAATGCGTTGAGTCTTAAACTGAGCTCTTGCATGGCGAAAGGCTTAACCAAGTAATCATCTCCACCCGCTTGAAAAGCCGCGATTTTGTCATCCAACCTATCTTTAGCGGTTAAAAATAGAATTGGCGTAGGACACTGCACCTCTTCTCTTAACTTTCTAACAGCGGAGATTCCGTCTAATTTAGGCATCATGATGTCCATGATAATCACGTCATAATAATTATCAGACGCTAACTTCAACGCCGCTTCACCATGATAAGCACAATCGATCACCATCCCTTCTAACTCTAGGTAATCGGCAATGGTTTCTGCAACATTGTGGCTGTCATCAACGATCAAAACTTTCATCGATTTATTTCACCTTTCTTCACGAGTGCTTCACGTTTGAGTTTATAAGATACACCCTCATTAAACTAAATAAAGAGTATATAGATGAAAAAGTTAGCGCTGATTTCGGTTGTCGGTTTAATTCTAACTGGCTGTGGCGGTAGTGACAGTAATAACAATGGAAGCAACGATAACAACACGCAAGCTCCATCAGCAATTCAAGGTACCATTGACTCTGTTTCTGGCAACACCATTGTTGTGAATGGCTATAGCTATCAAGTAGACAGTGCGAACTATGCAGGCGAAGACGTGGCAATTGCAGACCTAGAAAAGAACATGATGGTCTCTATTTCATCTATTGCTCGTAGCGCTTCAGCTCACACTGGCGGGGCTCAAGTTGCTCTTGAACCGACCATCGTTGGTCTTATTTCAGACGCCAACCATGATAATGGCACATTTAAAGTCAATGGCATCGCATTAACCTTTACAGATCTGTCACGTGAAATTGAAAATGGCGATTGGGTTATGGTCTCTTCTTTACCAACAGCGAATGCAGGTTACAAAGTACTTTCTGTTGTTAAGTTTGAGTACTCTAACTTAACTGAATCCGTTGAAGTTGAAGGGCTAATAAGCGATTTAAATGAATCGACTTTCAAACTTGGTGCTAATCTAAGTGTTGATTATTCAATTGCCCATGTCGACAACGATGGAAGCAGCAATAGATTATCTAACGGTCTTTGGGTTGAAGTGACAGGCTCAATGGCAGACTCTGTACTAACGGCCAATGAAGTGGAAGTCGAAGACTTCGACGAAGTAAGCAATGACACGGAAATCGAAGGCATTATTACTTGGGTGGCTAATGACAAATTATCATTTGATTTAAGCTACAAAGGTCGCTTTCTTGTCAATGACAATACTCGTTACGAAGACGGCAACAAGTCAAATTTAACTGTAGGTACAGAAGTCGAAGTAACCACGAAACAAGCTAACGGCGAAAATGTTGCTACCGAAATCGAATTTGAACACGACGATGATTCACAAGATTGGAATGATAATGACGTTGATTTTGAGGGTGAAGTTCAGAGCACCGATGACGAAGCATTGAGCTTTATCATTCAGACGCCATTTGGCAATCAAACTGTCTACGTTAACCAAAATACTCGCTATGAAGACGGCCTAACTTTCAATACATTACAAAATCAACGTGTTGAAGCTGAAGCGTACAAGGTTAACAGCCAGTACATCGCGAGCGAAATTGAAGCTGACGATAACGACTAAGATATAATGTCGTTACTATTATCTTTAAACGCCACGCATACGCGTGGCTTTTTCGTTTTAATACTAGTAAATACACACATTAAGATTACCTCATCAATTATAATCGATTTACATCCAGGGTGATCTTTAGTCCAGAAGTTAAGTAATTGATAAATGTGAAAATTACAAAAAACAAACATTCACTATAGATATCACTCGCATATATAATCCCATCAATTAGATATGTCTCTAGAATAAATACTCCTGCTATTTCCACTACATTCCGTTTTGATACATTTTTCACCAATGGTGTTCAATTTATAAATAGTCATATTTATCAATGACATTCTCCCAATTGATTCCAGAGTAGTGAATTTTTATCAATAACTTAATAGGAGAACTAACATGAATGGTCAACGTTCACTGTTAGCAGTGGCAATAGCCCTAGGGATAGCAGGATGTGGTAGCGACAGTTCGGATAGCTCCACAACTGATACTGGCGGTTCAACAGCAACTTCAGCGTCTTTAACAGCAAAGGCCGCTGATGGCTATTTGGTAGGAGCCAATGCGTGTTTGGATCTAAACAGCAATAAAGTTTGTGATAAGGATGAGCCAAGTGCCGTAACGGGTGACGATGGTTCGTTTACGATTGATAATCTAACTCAAGAGCAACTTGAACAAGGTACTTTGTTGATCGAAGTGGTTGCCGGACAAACCATCGATACCGATAATCCAGGAGTCGTTCTAAGCAAGAGCTATCGCTTAACTGCCCCACCAAAATCCGCATTTATTAGTCCATTAACGACTCTGATTCAAAATGAAATCGAGAGTGGTTCTTCGTTAGAAGAAGCCAAAACAACGATTCAAGAAAAGTTGGGAACAACACTCGACTTAACGCAAGATTATATCGAAGCCAAAAACAATAATGACTTAGCCGATTCACAAAAAACGGCTTTTGAAAACCTACACCGTGTTGCTCAAGTGACCGCGTCGGTCATGGCAGAGAATACTGACGCACTATCAGAAACCGCAGCGGGTGCTGGTATTTCTGTCGAAGCACTCACCGCATTGATTACTGAGGAAGTAACACGAGTTCTCGACGAAGTCGTTAAGAATATTGAAGCAGCTGGAGAAAACTTCAACCCAAGCGACATTGCTGACAGCATTAATCGCGATCATATCGCTATTGATGACTCTAATCTTGAAGATAAAATTAAAGAAAACGAAGCAAACAAAGGTTCTAAGAAAGCCGATCTCGCGAAGCTTATCAAAACAGACGGTATCAATTGGTTTGGTGGCGATAACGACACCGGCAAAGATTTAGTGGTCGCCTATGGAACGCTAAAAGCGGACTCCGATAACTCAGTCACCGAAACCAGTTATGTTTATGATTACTTTGCAGAACAGTTCGTCCAGCTAGAAAATGCCCCAGACACAAATAGCATGGTATTGGGTCAAAACGGTTGGGAAGCGAGTGATTATACCTTAACCAGTATTAAACCGAATAAGGACGGTAGCATAACTCTAGAATCTAAAAGCTCAATTTATAATGAGGTTGCTAGCGCCAAGCAATTAGATATCAGTGGACTCGATGTTCGTTCAATAATGGATAAAACGGACGATGAGAACGTTTGGTCTCACATTATGCCAGTAGGATTAAAATTCCTAGATAACACAACGGCATACAAGTTGTCTGTAGCGGATATCTACGACAATATTTTTACCTTTTACAAGGGTGATTGGTGTGCAGAGTACGATCCAGACCGTTACCAAGCGCTCAATAACTCGTGTAACGGAATAAGCGCCTTTAAAAATGGCGACGTTACAGATACATGGCTTGCAACTTTAGCATCAACCATTGCTGACGATGAATCAGATCGTCATGAAACAGCATCTAACAATCATGATGATTTAATCCCGATGGCAGGCTTAGAAGATGCTGAAGTATTTGCACAGATTCTGTCTAACGGTACCGTTGTTTATTATTCAAGAGCGTGGGAAGGAAACACTCAGTTCTTGAGGTTAGCAGATCTTGGTTCATGGAAAGATATATCATTGAACGGTGAGGTATTACGCCAAGTTACAATTCCACAATCAATCCACTCACAAACCACATGGTCAAATTATCAAAAACAAGATAACTCTGCTTACCTATCTGTTGTCGACGGGTTTGTACGTATAACCTACAAAGAGAACGAAGAGATTGATAGTGAAGCCTATATCTTTGATGAAGCGACTAAACAGTTCATTTTGGATAACGCATTAACGCCACAGCCTCTGCACCCTCTGAACCTACAGGCTTGTCTTGACTCGCTACCAGATGCTGGGTTCGCACCAGCAATCAATGACGTCACGGTTTACGATGTACAGCGCACACCTATGTGGGAGCTGGAGCCAGTAACACAGAACCTAACTTATGAGTTTACCTATCTTGGGGATTCTTTCTCTTGGCTGAATGACGTTACGTTAGTAACCGGACTTCCAAGTTGGATTTCGGACCTAGCGGGTAACCTAGAAAAAACGCGTATCGATATTAAAGATTCGGAAGGTGTTTTAATAGGGTATGAGTATTCATATAGCTCTGAAGATCACTATCTAGGTCAAGAAGGCTTTAACTCTGATGACTCACTAGGTTGGGGGTCAGCTAAAGCAGTATTACCACTAGCGATTGCTGATAACCAAAAAATCATCAATCAAACGGTAGACTTTGGAACGTCAACTAACGCACCACTCACCTCTCAGTTCGATTATTGGTGGGACGAAGAGAGCGGGGAGGTAATCGAAATAGAGTATCCTGGCTTAAGAACCGTTTCTGTAGAAACATCACTGGATGAAATTATTTATGCGAACCCTATCTATCTATCCTCCTTCGACTACCAACAAACCTACCTAGGTAAAGAGGAAATCACGGTGCCTGCAGGTACTTTTGCAGCATGTAAAGTAACAAGTGAGACACAGTTCGCAAACTACGGACCTATTGATACTCAAACCACCTGGATTACCAACCGAGGTTCAATTAAGTCCACCCGTGAAGAATCTTCTTGGGGCATGTCGATTAATATGGAAGCAAAAAGCTTACCTTCTATTCAATAATCGATAAATAATAAGAACAAGCCAGCATCTTATTGGCTTGTTCTTTTTATTATTAGACCTTTAAGCCAACCTATTAATTTACCAAACTTGATAGCATTTCCAGCAGACCACGCCCTCAATTAAACGCTCTAGCAACGCGGCCGTTGCTGCTCAGTTCATAATGACCAATATAAGCAGGAACAAACACCGATTGCCCTTTGGTGAGTGTTAAGTGCTCGCCTTTCTGACTCATTAGCGTTAAATCATCATCGATTGCCATTAAAATTTCAGCGCCGCTTGTGATGACTTCTTCTTGCTTTGGGCTATGAAAGATATTGAAATCAAAGTCACTAACTGGGATATCATAGCGATCACATTGACCCTGTTTTGAGGGCGCTGACAACAAGCGTTCGAACGGGATTGGGGTGAACTCAGTGCAGGCAACCAACTCAGCGACATCAATGTGTTTTGGCGTTAAACCAGCACGTAACACGTTGTCTGAATTCGCCATAATCTCGAGCCCAGTCCCCTTGATGTAAGCATGCGGAGTGTTTGCATTCAAATACATTGCTTCACCCGGCTTTAATGTGATCAAGTTAAGCAGCAGAACACAGAACAGACCGATATCGTTCGGGTACTGATGGCTAAGCTCAGTAACCAAAGCAAACTCAGATTGATCTTGGTGAGCGGCTGCGTAAGTCAGAAGTTGCTCTAATGCGCGGTGTTTACGTTGGTCATTCAACGTTAGCAGATCACGAAAAAATGCTTCTAAACCGTGAGGATCAGGATGGTTGCCAAACTCTTCAACCAAACCAGTAAGCTCGCTCGAATCCAACTTTTTGAACAAACCTAATATTTCATTGAATTCTCGAAAGCCATTCATCGCTTGATATTCAGTGATCGCGTAAACCAATTCAGGTTTGTGGTTTGAGTCTTTGTAATTACGATGCCCTGCAGTCAGAGGGATTCCAGCTTGCTCCTCTCTCGCAAAGCCAATTTCAGCTTGATGCTTGTTTGGGTGAACTTGAACCGATAACGCTTTTTCTGCTGCCAAGATCTTAAACAAGAACGGCAGTTCACCGAACTCCTGCGCAATATCGCTTGATAGATAAGCGGGTTTATTCTTGTTAATCAGCTCAGATAGAGGCACCAAATGTTGGTCAAGCTTAACCATTGAGCAACCTTTCGGATGCGCTCCCATCCAAACTTCCGCTTGCGGCTCTTGTGACTCATTCTTAAAGCCAAACAGTTCACGTATCGAAGAAATGCTCCCCCATGCATAATTTTGGATGGTGTTTTCCATTGGGAAAAATGAGTGTTCTGAGAAGTGGCTGAGTGACATAGCGTTTTCCGTAGTGAGCCCTTTGAACACAATTCAGAGAGCTGATTTCTAATAACATAAATAATTAGAAAGACTACAGAGCGCGGCTAGAACCCACATGAGATGAGGTCTTAGACGCAATAGGAAAAATTCTTAGAAACAGGTGAGAACGATGAAAAGCGTGAAAAGAGTCACATTTGAATATCACGTATAGAAAGCGACGAAAAGAAGATAGCGGCTTGTATCGCACTGGTTACAGCAGCGATACAAGCATCTGAATACAAACACCAGTGACTATCTTGCTATCGAGAAGGCTCCTTAAAAACCAGAACGAGCCTCTGCACTTTTCTGAGGTGATTGAGCTTGTAGGAAAGGCAGTAGCAGTAACCCGATGACCGCCGCACAAGTAGAGATGGTAATGAAAAATCCACTCCAGCCATAAGTTTCTAGAACGAGCGCTAATGGGTAACCAGAGAGTGCTGCCCCCATGTAAGCAAATAAGCCAACAAAGCCTGTCGCCGCCCCAGCAGAATCTTTGTGCGAACATTCAGCAGCAGCCATACCAATAAGCATTTGAGGGCCAAAAACAAAAAAGCCGACACAAAATAGTCCAGCCGCTTGAAACACAAAGTTGGTTAAAGGCATAAGCCATAAAGCCGATACCGAGAGGAAGATACCAATCGCAAACAGGATATTCATTGGACCGCGGTTGCCACCAAACAGCCTATCTGATCCCCACCCAGCAACAAGTGAACCAACAAAACCGCCAATCTCGAACAGAGACAAGGCAGCGTTGGCGTTGATCAAACTGTAATTGTGTTCTTCGGTTAAGTATAAGTTACCCCAGTCGTTAACCGCCGTTCTTACGATGTAGACCAACACATAGCTAAAAGCGAGCAACCAAATGTACTTATTGCTGAACACGTAAGTTTTCAGGATTTCTCGATAGCTTAACCCTTGTCCATGGCTCTCTTGCGCCAATTCTAGATGGTCATTGCGCCACTTCCCAACCGTCGGAAGTCCCATGGTGGTGGGCTTATCGCGCAAGCGCCAGCAGACGATAAGACCAATAAAAACACCAATCACACCCGGCCAGATAAACCCTGCTCGCCAACTGAATTGCAGCGTCAAATAACCTACAAGAATAGGAATAAGCGCCCCACCAACGTTGTGTGCTGTATTCCAGATTGCCCAGCGAAAACCTCTTTCAGAGCGAGAATACCAAGTCGTCAATAACTTGGAACATGATGGCCAGCCCCAACCTTGGAACCATGCATTCAGTACCCAAAGCGAGATAAAAGCAGCCAACGAACTAGAAAAACCAAACGCGATATTGATCAAACCTGTCGCGATTAGGCCGAGCCCCATGAAGTAACGCGGGTTCGACCGATCCGATATCGTGCCTGATATAAATTTCGATAAGCCATAAGAAAGATAAAAGAGCGTGCCCATTAAGCCAATATCGCCTTTGTCCAAGCCAAGGTCAGTGATCATGGCTGGCGCAGCATAATTAAAGGTTTTACGGGTGAAGTAAAAACCTGCATAGCCGACATACATTCCTATCATGATGTGTAGGCGCCAGTAGCGATAACTCTGATTGACCTCATCATCAGTTAGAGAATGATTCTTTGACGTAGCTGAGCGCAGAAATCCAAACATATTCGTTCTCACACTTTAGGTAATGTAACGCTGATATTGGTACCCGAAGATGAACCATTAGCGTTAATGGTCATCTTGCCGCCGAGCGCCTGAACACGCTCTTGCATACCGCGAACCCCCATTCCTTTGAGAAGATCTTGTGCTGTAAAACCAACGCCATTATCTGATATCTTAAGATAAGCCTGATCATCTAAAATCAGTTCAATTTTAATCTCGCTCGCACTCGCGTATTTATGGGCATTGTTTAAGGATTCTTGACACAGCCTGAAGAGAGTGACCTTGAGCGTGTCACTCAAACATAAATAATCACCTTGCCAATTTAACTGGATATCAACGCCATGGTCCGAAAACTCCATCTCTCGAATAAGCTGTTCCACGGAATCTTTTAGATCAAGATCGTCCAACATTTTAGGTCTTAGTTTTGTAAGTAAACGTTTGGTGGTGTCATAAACATTCAAAGACAATGACTCAATCGTACCCGCACAACGAACACTCATCTCAGCGGCATCGACGCGTTTAATAATGTTTGCCTGTGTACGAATTGCCGTAATGTTTTGGCCTATTTCATCATGCAGCTCACGAGCTATATCACGACGAACCGACTCTTCAGCGGTAACTAGCTGGCGTGAAAGATTTTGATTTCTTGAGAGTTCGTTTCGCAATTTCGAATTGAGATCTTTCTGCTTTTGAACCGCAAGGCCAAGCAATATACCTGTGATGGTTTGAGCAGATAGAGACAAAAGTAAATCGGTAATTTCGAGTTTGGATGTTCCGCTGTGAGCTGCAATCAACGCGACACTGTTTAACAGGGTCGCTAACAAAGCACCTTGCCACCCGTAACGAACCGCGAGCAAGATAATAGGGATCGCCATACAAAATGGGGCAAAGCGCCTTAGCTCATCAGGCAAACTGGTTTGTATCAAAATACTGGCGACCAACAAGACGCTGTATAAAGCGATGTGACGGATTTTGAACTCAACGACATTGTTGATTAAGTAAGAGCTCAGTGGCGCCCACTTATTTTGGAATAGGTAGTTCCAGACTAGATAACACATCGGCACTAACATCAGTCCGCCGGTGATACTCACCAACCACACCATGTAAACAGTCGGAACATGAGAGCCCACCACGGCAACGTTGATCAACGCAGTAACCATAATTAAGCTCGCCATCACTAACAAGTGACGATTCTGGTCACCATAGTAATAACGCTTGGCAATTAGAGTGGCAGGAATACTCAATCCACTGGCGATGAGTATCGTCAGCCATTGAGGTTCATCAAGTAATAGAGCTAAAGCGATCGCGAGCCCCCACTCTGCAATATAGATAGCAGGCCAATAGTGAGTGCGAGTATGCAGTGTCATTCCCAGTCGAAGTGAAAATGGGAAAAGCAGGATGGCTAACTCAGGGTCATTGATGAAATAGAAGGCAATAACCCACAAACAAAACCATGCACAGCCAGCCATAAAAACCCCACACAAGGAGGTGGCGAGATAAGAACGCATTAGTACTGGTCTTGTGTGAACAATTTAGCTAACTCGACGTTGTTCTTAACATTGAGTTTGTCCATCGCGTTGGCACGGTGTACATGCACCGTTTTATGGCTAACCCCTAGCTCAACAGCGATAGATTTTACATCGAGCCCTGTTGCCAATAGCTGACACACTTCGCTTTCTCTGCGGGTGAGCTGATTTAAAGAGGCTTTATTCTTCATGGGTGTCGCAAGCTTTATGGCGATATCAGGCGTGAGATAACAGCCACCATTTGCGCTCGTGTGTACGGCTTGGATTAACTCATCAGGGCTACAGCGCTTGCTGAGATAACCTTTGGCTCCTAACTCTAATGACTTCTCAACCATCGCCGGAGAGTCATGAACGCTCAACATGATGCTGGCAATACCTGATGGAATCTCTTCCAATAAGCTCAGGCCACTTTCATCTTGCATTGAGATATCTAAGATCACGACATCAGGATGACAGCTTGGCAGTCCAAGGCGCGCTTCTGCCGCAGAGTTGAATTCACCCACGACCGTAATATCAGCTTCAAGACTGAGTAATTGAGCAAAGCCCGATCGAACAATGACGTGGTCATCAACAAGCGCAACATTAATCATGATATTAACCAAAATTAAGAGTAAGAAAGAAAAATAGCCCCAACAGGAGCTATCTAAAATTAAGTTTATTGATAGAGATGATACTGAATCGAACTAACGATTGGTATGATCTCACGTGCTTTAAACCAATAAAGCACGTGAGACTCGCTACGCGTTTTGAGACGCTAAGTGCATTTTCTTAGCGTGGCGAATCTTCTTCTCTTCGGCAACCGCAACGAATAGCAGCAATACGATACAAATAGCCGCTGACGTATCGAGTGCAGCGAACGTTCCTTTCCAACCCGTTAAGCCGAAAATAGGCGTTCCATCCGCAATCATACCTAAGCCAAGTTTGGCAAAGCTATCACCAATTAAGTAAGCAAATGTGCCTTTCACGCCATCCGCAACACTAATTGCTTTCTTCGGTACGAAACCTACCGCAGCAACACCAATCAGCAACTGAGGGCCAAATACTAGGAAACCAAGCACAAACAGTGACGCTAGGTACATGAACTCACTCGTTGCATGCTGGTAGAACTCCAGCGAAACGATAATCAGGCCAAGCGATACACAAGCAACTAAAGCACGGCGTCCATTCGCAAGGTCTGATAAATAGCCCCACATTAGCGTGCCGACCAGTGCGCCAACTTCAAACAGTGTGAAACCTGAAATCGCGGTTTCTTTTGATAGACCTAGCTCTTGATACGCATAAACGGTAGACCATTGATCGATACCGATACGAACAATGTACAAAAAGATATTCGCGAAGCAGAGCAACCAGATCACTTTGTTTTTAAGGATGTATTCAACAAAAATCTCTTTCTTAGTCATTTGATTTTCTTCAGCAGCGGTATCTTCTTCGCTCACTTCTTCATCAAACAACTCTTCAACCGTACCTAAGCCGTATGCTTCTGGAGAGTCATTACCAAAACGCATACCAATAAAACCAACCACAATCGCAATGATCGATGGGAACACGAACATACCAATCACGTTGCCATCAAATAGGTAGTTTGCACCAAACAGAGCAACACCAGCAGCACCTGCACCACCCACGTTATGCGACATATTCCAAAGGCCTAAATAAGAACCACGCTTGTTACGAGGCGTCCATTTAGTGATGGTTGAGTAACTAGAAGGGCCGCCTGTACTTTGGAAGAAGCCACTCAATGCATAGAAGGCAACCATCATGAATAAGCTAGCACTGCCGCCGCCCATACTGAAGCTGAAGCCCAACATAGCAATACCAGAAAGGACAAGCATAAATGGCAGGAACTGCTTAGTGTTTTTACCATCGGCGTAGTAGGAAACGACGGTTTTACCGATACCGTAAGTGATAGAGAAGCCCAGACCGATAAGACCTAGATCCGTCATCGATAACCCATAAGTAGAAATCATGTCGTTTTGCGCGACATTGAAGTTCTTACGGATCAAATACATGGTTAGATAACCAATGAACACGACTAGGTAAGATTGCAGGAATGGTTTAAACCACATTTTTCTTCTAGTTTCGACCGGAAGATCCAGCGTCGGTTTTCGAACCTGATCTAGGAACTTTAACATTGTGAACTCTCTTATTTTTTGTGAGGTCTGCACGGCATAATTGCGGCCATGCATTGTTTGTTAGTTGACCGTGAAATAATAAGGAGTCTAAAAATCGACCGCATGAGAGAGGGTCTTAGAATAACTAGGAAAAATTCTTAGTTCAGAATTGGGAGTCTAGAAAGCGTGAACAGCATCACTTTGTTTACGATCTGTTATGGATTGATATTACGATAACAAAAGTCACTCATTTCAAGACTGATGAACCTTGTAAACAAACAGAAACAAGCTAAACACTTCGCAACAAACAAAGCGCCAGTATCGGTTCATCACCGTCAATTTCCATGGTATGACCGATACTAGCTCAACATTCATTCTTATTAAAATAGATGCAATAGGCTTGTTACGCTTCGCGCAAATCGTACTACAGTCGCTTACCGCTACCGTCTTCCCACATCACTTCGCATTCATCCTTGATGGCGGCTTTTAATAATTCAACCAGTGGGAACGCTCGGCTACCGAGATTAACAGACGCTTCAACAGCCTCTTCTTCATTGTCGTCACCAACATTCTCTTGCTCTACCTGCTTGCTCTGCTCAGAGGCAATCGCAACACGTAAGTTATTTAACGCTTGAGGAACCTCTGAAGCATCAATAGCGCCAGGGATAGTGCCGCTGTGCCCAAGCATATTGATGAACTGAAGGCCGACTTCACCAAACATCGTGACGCTAGCATGGGCTTTACAACTAAAGGTGATTAACATAATGAGCCTCTCTTAATTTTGGTAGTTTACAAACTATGTTGACTAACTCACTGGAAAGCAAGTAGATAATCACCAAATCGCTTCTTCTAACTCGAACCTTAAGTTACTCGTTACCAGGCAGTTTTGCACCTTCAGCGACAAGTATCACCGGCAATTATAGGTTTGGTGCATTTAATTCAAAATATTGATAGCAGTCACACTAAAAAGACGACTAGCACTCCGCAACGGCTATTATTTAATCTACTATTAACTCCATTATCAAAATCTTTGGCATAAATCACATGAAAAGGCTCGTCGGCAGACACCTAGAAGAAATGGCGGACATACGATCCACCCGCAAGCAAAAAATTGTCCACTCCTTTTCACTGACTGCCGCTGTGTTATTCATTTTCTACACTTGGGCTTACTTCCAAGGCCAGCATTACACACTGTCGATTTTCGAACTGTGTTTTGCACTTATCGCTATCTCCAATGCATTTTACGTAAAAAAAGTTATTAATCCTGAGTATTCAGAATTGATCCTGAGCGGAGTCCTTCTAGTTCAAGGCATCATCTTATTTTTGTACAGTTATGCTATTCCCGATCGGATACTTTGGCTCTACCCGATTCTGGCAGCAGTCATTTTCATTAACGATTTCAGAATTGGCATTGTTTTGAGCACCTCATTTTGTGTGTTTATCAGTACCTTGATTACCGCTATGCCTAACAACTTTTCTTTACCATTTAACAGTACACACAGATTTATCCTTAGCTTATTTACCATGAGCTTGGTGTGCCACACATCTGCCTATTACTACACAAAAGCCGTCAGTTATATTCAACGTCTGTATAAAGAAGGCATCGAAGATCTTGCCTACAGAGACCAACTTACCGGCTTGGCAAACCGTTGGAGCTTTGAACGCTGGGCGGCTGAAAAACTTGCGACAGTCGATAGTGAGCGATCACTTACGGCATTGGTCTTTTTGGATATTGATGACTTTAAAGGCATTAACGACAGCTACGGACACGACGTCGGAGACAGTGTCTTGCAGCATTTTGCCAATCGCTTGAGCAACAATATTCGAACCCGAGACAGAAAAAGCCATGAATACGATTATTCGATTGCGCGTTTTGCTGGAGACGAGTTTGTTTTAATGCTCTACGATGTACCCTCTCGTAAAGATCTAGACGGTATTTTAGATAGGATTTGCGGGCTGTTCGAAAGTGGTTGCCAAACAAACGAGAGAATCAAGGAATTGACGCTAAGTGTTGGGGTTGCTTTATACCCACAAGACGCCCAAGAATTACATGAGCTGACGAGGTGTGCTGATAAAGCGATGTATGTCGCCAAGCATTCAGGAAAAAACCGATACGCTTATTATCACGACAACCCAGTATCAACCTTGATAGAAGAACTACCTACGAATCTAACCTGCTCAGGGTCAGATTCTTCTGAACTTGAAGATTGTCTTGAAGCAAAGGTCGAAGGGAACAATGTTACGCTATTAAAAACCCGTCAACGCTAGCCAGCCCTATAACTTAGCGGCGCTGCTAACCTGCAAGGTACATAAGCCAAAGGCTCACTAACCCGATCATAATAATCCATATGACTTGCCGTGTTCGGTTTGGGTTATTACCTTTAGGTCGCCTCACCACTGTTTTAAAAGCAGCTTGCTTAGCCGACTGAATAAACGGTGCTTCAATCTCACGTTTTTTGACGCGGCGTTTAACCGCGCTGTTTGCAACTTCTGTAAAACGCTGACTTTGCTCCGTTGTAAAGTCGTTATCAAAACCCATCCGACCATGCCTTTCGCCATGTTTTTGCTGAACTGCCATAGCGGCCTCCTTGGCGGTCTACTCTCTATTCAAGTATAGACATAATTTCATATTGTTACCTGTTCAAGATTTTCGAATAAGTCACTCAACGCTGTGCCATCTTCTTTTTCAATCAAATTACATAAACTACAGCTATTCAAGTATATGAGGGTTTCAAAATGACGAATGTAAGAGCAGTAGATCATGTGATTGCAGCCCATGCCACCTCAGACGGTGATGGTGTCAAAATCCAACGACTCACGGGTTTTAATAACACGCGCTTCTCTCCATTTTTGATGATTGATGAACTTAAATCGGATGAAAGCAAAGACTATGTTGGCGGCTTTCCTCCACACCCTCACCGTGGGATAGAAACGCTCACTTACATGCTGCAAGGTCACTTCCAACACAAAGACCATATGGGGAATGTTGGAGAGCTACGCAGCGGTGGCGCACAGTGGATGGCCGCAGGCCGTGGTGTTATTCACAGCGAAATGCCAATGATGGAAGAAGGCGCGCTGCATGGTTTTCAGATTTGGATAAACCAACCTGCGACACACAAAATGCAGCCAGCGCAATATCACGACTTCCAAAATGAAAGCATCGCGGAACATCAAAGTGAACAAAGTGGTTTGTTGAGAGTGATTGCCGGAGGGTTTGAACTGCACAACCAAACAGACGATGGTTCAGAGGCTTTACGATCGCAAGGTCCATTACAGAAAACAGGTGTGCCGTTAAGCGTTGCGGATTGGCGCTCTCATTCTGGGCAAAAAGTCACGTTAGGGACTAATGTTAATCACAATGCCATGACTTACGTGTACCGAGGCAGTATTAAGATCGGCGACAAAGTGATCAACCAAGGTCAACTTGCCCTGCTTACCAAAGCTGACTTGCTGTCTTTGGGTAGCTTAGAAGATTCAGGGGTACTGATTTTTTCTGGTGAACCGATTAATGAACCTGTTGTGCACTATGGTCCGTTTGTCATGAATTCGATGGAAGAGATTGAACAAACAATTCAAGACTACAACAACGGTGTGTTTGAGACTTACTGATGTCTTGGCTTTGAGCTTTGAGCTTTGAGCTTTGAAGATTGAAGATTGAAGATTGAAGATTGAAGATTGAAGATTGAAGAGATTTTGCAACGAACAACGATTTGGTCATCCATTTGATGACTACAAAAACAAGTGACACTATCCACTGCCGGTTAATATCACTTATTTAACCACGCTCCTAGAGCGTGGTTTTTTTCTATTAAATCAGAGACAAACGATGCCTGATTGAACAAATTTAGACCTGATTACAAGTACTCACACAAGTAAGCCGTCGCTTCTTTTACCTGTAGGTCGAATGATGAATCACCCGCAACATCAAAAGACTCACCAGATTGGTATGTCGTCCAATCATCATCGCCAACACGCTTTACAATCAAAGCACCTTTAACAACGGTCATCTTTTCTGGAGCCGCAGTACCAAAAGTGTACTCACCAGCCGCCATTACACCAACACTCACATCAGCACCAGACTGGTTAAACGCTAACGACTTAACGCCACCTTCAAAGTATGTGTTTTCTTTAATCATTGTACTTCCTTGTTATCTTCAAATTGCAATTATTGAGCTCACCGAGTAAGCCTATGCGTAAATTTAGGTGATAATTGTTTTAACCAATTCGAGACTTTCCTACAAGAAATAAATACGCATAGCTTAAGCATTTCTGGAATTCGCTTTCATTGATAACGTAAATACTGAGGAGCAAGGCTAAAAACCACTAACGCAACCAAATTTATTAGAACATTCGATCCTGCTTCTAACTCTTAGAACAATTTTTGCAAACTAAGGTTTTAGTTAATAGAATCTAAAACAATATCAGTCGAAAAATGAAGAGATAATGGCAAAAAAGCCGACTAAAAGCAGAGATCTATTTGCCAACTCGTTACTCTACGGCTTCCTATTAGCTGGCTTTATGGTTGCCCTCACCGCCGGCTATTTTGCTTACCAAGCCCACCAGCAATCGGTCAGCCCAAGCAACGTCTATGGCACATGGATAGAGATTGCGGCGCCACCTTACAACACCGATATCCTGACACTTTCAGAGAAAGGTGTGATGATGAATCATCGTCTTATCACTACCTCATTCGATTTTGACGGTAAAATCGTCACGATCAATACAGGCTCTGGAACCACAGTTTACACCATCAGTGGCACCTATGATTCACCTCGCTTGAAGCGATTAGAGCCAAGCGTGCCATCTCAGCAATTCATAAAGGAAGGTTACGAAGATACTGCGGCTGGTGATACTCATAGTGTCATGCAACAACGACGCGCTTCCTTAGCTGAGCAATTCAAAAGATAACCCTCCCCTTCTCCTTGCTTCCAGAAGCATTAGCCTACTCGTCGATTGGCCTCGCTCGCTCAACACACTTCACTTTGTGATTCTGCTTCAATTCACAGTATTTTCTTATAGTTTGTCGCACCTTTTCATAACTTCATGTCGTGAATTTTCACTTGTGAGATTTTCCTACTGAAGGATGTTTTATTTTATAAAACATGGACTCAGCATCTCACTCATTAAGCAACAGAATTGTAACAAGATACAATTTTTTAGTTGTCCATCGAAAACGGATTTATTTTCAGTTATAAAATTAAAACTCTCTCGAATACTGACTGGGAAGCTCCTTCAAAACTGACTGGAGCCGTTTTATGGGGCCATTTGGTTCTCGTAACCTTCAAGGAATGAGAGAAAAAGTATGATTCGTATAAATACCTGTGCTGCGAGCATTGCTCTAGCGCTAGCTGGTACAGCATTAGCTGCTCCAACAGCACCTAGCATCGACATGTACGGTTCCAACAACCTGCAATTTTCCAAAATTGAACTCGCGATGGAAACCACCTCTGGCTACAACCAGATGGTGAAATATCACGATAAAGCAAAGGTCGACGTCAAGTTCAACCAATGGAGCGGAACGTCAGGAAACACGTACAACATCTACTTTGATGGCGTTAAAGTAGCCACCGGCCCAATCACTGGCAGCCAAACCACGGCCTCATTCGAATACGGCCAAGGCGGCTTATTCGATATGGAAATTGAAGCGTGTGACGAAACTGGTTGTAGCAAGAGCGCACCCGCTAAAATCACCATCGCAGATACCGATGGCTCCCACTTAGCGCCACTTGCGATGAATGTGGATCCAAACAACAAGTCATACAACACAGATCCAAACACGGTAGTAGGTACTTACTTTGTTGAATGGGGTATTTATGGTCGTGACTACACGGTAGATAACCTACCCGCTGACAACTTGACCCATATCCTTTATGGCTTCATCCCAATTTGTGGTCCGAACGAATCAGTTAAATCAGTAGGTGGTAACAGCTACAACGCACTCATGACAGCATGTCAGGGCGTTAACGATTACGAGGTGGTGATCCATGACCCTTGGGCGGCTTTCCAGAAGAGCTTCCCTCAAGCGGGTCACGAATACAGCTCACCGATCAAGGGTAACTACGCAATGATGATGGCGCTCAAACAGCGTAATCCTGATTTGAAGATCATCCCATCAATTGGTGGCTGGACATTATCTGACCCGTTCTTTGATTTTACAACCAAAGCCAACCGTGACACCTTCGTTGCATCTGTTAAAAAATTCCTAAACACATGGAAATTCTACGATGGTGTAGATATCGACTGGGAATACCAAGGTGGTGGCGGTGCTGCGCCAGAGCTTGGTGACCCAGAAAATGATGGCCCAGCCTACATTGCACTGATGGCAGAATTACGTGCGATGCTCGATGAGCTAGAAGCAGAAAATGGCCGCACTTACGAGCTAACATCTGCGATAGGTGTTGGCCACGATAAAATTGAAGACGTGAACTACGGCGATGCTATCCAATACATGGATTACATCTTTGCGATGACTTACGACTTCTACGGCGGTTGGAACAACGTATTAGGTCACCAAGCAGCATTACACTGCGGTAACTTCATGCGCCCTGGTCAGTGTGATGGCTCAGGCATTGATGAAAATGGCAAACCATACACAGGCCCAGCTTACACAACGGACAACGGCATCCAATTGCTGCTCGAACAAGGCGTTCCAGCTAACAAGCTTGTCGTAGGTGCAGCAATGTACGGTCGTGGTTGGGAAGGTGTATTACCCTCATCACTTTCGGATCCTAGCGACCCTATGACAGGTGTTGGTAACGGCAAACTGAAAGGTAGCTCTGCGCAAGGCGTCTGGGAAGATGGCGTTATCGACTACAAAGGCATTAAGGCGAACATGCTTGGTGCGAATAACCAAGGTATCAATGGCTTCGAATACGGTTACGACGAAATGGCAGAAGCGCCTTACGTATGGAACCGCACCTCAGGTCAGCTAATCACATTTGATGATGACCGCTCGGTAAAAGCAAAAGGCGCGTACGTTCGTAGTCTTGGTCTTGCAGGTCTATTCTCTTGGGAAATTGATGCAGATAACGGCGATATCCTAAATGCAATGCATGAAGGTCTAGCAGGTGGCACCACCGATCCTGTAAACCGTAAACCAACTGCAGCAGCAGGTGCCGACCAATCCGTTGAAGGCCCAGCTTCTGTTTCTCTAGATGGCAGCGCTTCAAAAGACAGCGACGGCACAATCGCGAGCTACGCTTGGTCACAAGTAAGCGGAACAGCAGTAACGCTAGCGAACGCGAATGCAGCTGTTGCAAGCTTCGATGTTGTGGAAGTTGCTCAGCAAGAGACATTAACCTTTAGTCTAACCGTAACTGATAACGAAGGTGCTACTGCAACTGACACGGTTGTTGTAACGGTAACCCCTAAAGACACAGGCCCAGTCAACACCGCTCCGGTAGCAGTGGTTACGGCTCCGGCTGAAGTCAATGCGGGTGACGTTGTTGTGGTTGATGCGTCAGCGTCTAGCGATGCGGATCAAGACACATTAACCTTCACGTGGGATGTACCAGCAGGTATCAACGCAACAGTACAAGGCGCTTCAGTAAGCTTTGTCGCGGCTGAATACGCGCAAGACACAGTACTGAACTTCTCTGTGACAGTGAGTGATGGTACCGATACATCAGTCGCGGCTGCATCAGTGAAAGTTCTTAAGAAAACCACAGGCGGCGGTACGTGTACTAACGCTTGGGATTCAGGCGCGGTTTACACTGGCGGCGACCAAGTGACTCAAGGCGGTAAGGTTTGGGAAGCGAAATGGTGGACAACAGGTGAAGATCCAACAACGACAGGCCAATGGGGCGTGTGGAAAGAGATCGGCCCAGCAAGCTGTGCTAACTAAGGACAAGATTAGTTAAAGCTAACTAAGCAACTAAAAGCAAAGGCCAACCAGAGAATATCTGGTTGGCCTTTTTAGTGTTTTTTTTCTCAACCCACGTTCTAGTTGTTTGAGTAGTTAAACTTAACCAATTAAGTTCTCAAAGCTCTCGAATACTTGCGGGCACTTCATCACTCGACCGTGGCCTTGGCCTTGAGTCGCGATCAAAGTAACGCGACCCATTTCATTAGCAGCACGCTGAGACACATCAAACTTAGTAAACTTGTCTTGCTCATCATGAACGATGATCGTCTGAGACTCACGAAGCGCTAGCTTTCCATAGGGATCGACAGACTGAATTGGGTAGTTAAACTGCTCTTCTACTTCTCCTACTACCGCCTCAAACAGCTTCATTGAGTAACCTGAACGTGCAACGCTGCCAAATAGGTTTTCTAGATAATCCAGTACAGGTGCAATCAGCAATAATGGCTTGTTTTCCAATTTAACGTGCTTACATTCCAACGCAGAAGCGGTACCCATACTGTGACCGACCAAACCTACTACCTCACCCACCGAATCAAGAATGGCTTCAAGGCCGTTCACAAACGCAGGAATATGACCATGTACACCATCGCTGCCACCATGAGCAGGATGATCGTAAGCCAAGGCCGTAAAACCTTTGGCAGCGATATGTTCCATCAGAGGGAAAAACTGACTTGCGGTGCCAGACCAGCCATGAGTCAGCACCCAAACAGGCCCTGTACCCAAAGAATAGGTTTTTAAAACGCCATCACGACCTTTGATTTCACTCTTGATAAGCCCTTGCGGATCAGCATTCTTCTGTTCAGTACGCATTGGAGTGAGCAGCAGCTTACGTGCTGTTTTCTTCGCATGACTCGGCGCTAGGATGTAATGCAGGTTGGTTGTTGCGCCAATTAAGCTGCGCTTAAAGCTGAATTTGTTCGATGTATTAAAGTAGATTTTGTCACTCATGACCGTTCCTTGTATCGCCATCATCATTGGCGGATCGAGCTCGGCCCTAAAAATCGAACGACCGTGCTATTTGTTAGTATAAAAAATGGCGATAGCGCTTTTTATGACTGCTTGCCGCCACTTCTCTAAAATGTTTTGCAAACCTTAGTTAAGGAAAGTCACATGCTTTACGAACTTCATGGTTTGCGAGCTAAGTGGTTTGCGAACTAACTGGCTTGGCGAGTTAAAGCGCTTTCCAGCTAGCAATTAAGCGCTGTACACCACTCCAAAAGTGAGTATGGCTCGCTTGTTGGCCTCGTAACGAGTAGAACAAATTCGCACTCAAGTAGAGACCGTATAACTCGAAGGTTGCCTGTTTAGGATCTAAATCGGCTCTGAACTGTTTGCTCTCAACCGCTTTTGCTACCTGAATCGTCAAGTAATCAATCCACACTGAAATGGTTTTCTGCAGTGCTTTCTGAATCACAGACGTTTCACTGCCCGCATCTTTCCATGCATCAATAAACATGCAACTGCCTTGGAACGAATGGTTCCACCCCAGCCAATTGTCGAGCAACTGTTTCAATTTCGCTTCAATATCACCATCCCCCAGCTCTCTTGCGGGAATGATGACTCTTTCGGTGAATATGGCGTTGGAATACTCGAGTACAGAGAGTTGCAGGTTCTCTTTAGAGTTGAAGTGTGCAAACAAGCCACTCTTAGACATACCACACTGCTTGGCTAACTCACCAATCGTTAAACTCTCAAGCCCATTTTCACTCGCAAGTGCGAATGCATGACTCAAAATATACTCTTTGGTTATCTTTCCTTTGCTCATTATTCACCAATAATAAATCTGATGGTTCATTTTTAGCACGTTCGTTCTTTTTTTAAAAGTTTTTTGCCTAAGCACTGGGAATTAATTTCTCTTATCTAATAATTGTGGAAAAATGCGACAGTATTCAAAGGAAATTGAAATCGACTAACAAAGGAAAAAGAATGAACACACTTTGGGAACAGTTTGCATTTTCGGCTTCAGTAACAGGCCCTATCTGTTTAATGCTGTTTCTTGGTGTGATGCTCAAGCGAATCGGCTTAATCAATGACAATTTCATTGATGTCGCATCTAAGGTGGTATTTCAAGTCACCCTGCCCGCAATGCTATTTCTGAGTATTGTTCAATCGAATCACAACTTTTCAGCCAGTAGCGCGTTAGTTGCCTTTGGCGTCATTGCTAACTTTGTCTTTTTCTTGTTCACGATTTTCTCGACCAAGTTAGTATTTAAAGGTTCGAAAGATCAAGGTGTGATTGTCCAAGGTGGATTTCGCGCTAATACCGCGATCATCGGCCTCGCCTATGTGGCTAATATCTATGGCAACCAAGGCGTGGCATTGGCGGCTATCTATGTCGCATCCCTAACCGTGCTGTATAACATTCAAGCCGTGATTGCACTGACACCCAAAGGCGAAGACACTGGCGCGAAAGCGATTAAAGTAATCGCCAAGTCGATTACCAAAAACCCATTGATCATCGCTATTTTCTTAGCGGTCGTCTTCTATGCGCTTTCTATCCCTATCCCAAAAATGGTCACTGACGCTGGTCAATACTTTGCCAACATGACGTTGCCTTTAGCACTGCTGTGTACTGGTGGGTCGCTCGATATCAGTTCGCTCAAACAAGAAAAATTGTCGACGTGGTTCGCCTCTAGCTACAAGTTAGTTGCCTCACCGTTACTGATTACACTGGCGGCTGGGTACTTAGGATTTGAAGGGCTCGATCTCGGGCTTATCTTCTTGATGAGCGCAGCACCAACAGCAGCGGCAAGCTACGTTATGGCTCGTGCGATGGGAGGAAACTCAACACTGGCGGCTAACATCATAGCGCTTACTACTGTTGTTTCTCTTATCACTTGTACTCTCGGTATTTTTGTACTTACTGCAATGGATTTAATATAGCTGCGACAGGCTTCAAAAAACCGACACAAGCCTTGAAACAAAGGTCATAAGCCTTGATTTAGGACTAACTGGTTGGGCATAAAGACTGCTAGATTTCGTAAAAATTTTACTAAGAGATCTGATATGTCTTCCGTTCAACATACGCCTTCACAACACATCGCCAGTATCGAGTTAGGCCGAGTGATTGCTATCTTGGCGATCATTGGTTTACACGGTCAAATGGCACTCACTTATTGGCAAATAGATGAAGTGCCTTGGATCGGTTATGTACTCAACCAAACCGCTCGTTTTGCGGTACCTCTGTTTTTCCTAATCTCCGGTTATCTTATTCAGCCCAAGCTGACTGCCTCCCCGTGGCAAACCGTCATTAACTACTCTAAACCACTGCTTAAGGTATGGTTGGCATGGAGCATCATTTGCTTAGTGATGCCATTCAACCTCGCAAAGGTAGAAGAGTTTGGCTACCTAGGTGAGCGCGAAGGCTATTGGGGTTTCTTAATGAACACTCCACTTAACTCTTTCTTAGAGGGCGGATTGGTACACTTATGGTTCATTCCAGCCCTTGTGTGCGCAGTGTTGATCATCGCTTTATTGGTTGAATTGAAGCTCAATAAGCTTCTATTGCCGATCGCTATTGTGCTCTATGGCTACGGTGCTTTGGCAGGAAGCTACGCAACGCTAACCGGATTAGAAGCCCCCTTCTTCACGCGCAATGGTCCGTTCTTTAGCACTTTACTCGTTACCGCTGGTTTTCTAATTCGCCAACACCAATGGCAGCTATCATCAGCAAAAGCGTTGGGGTTAGTCGCTGTGGGAATGATCATCCATTTTTCAGAAGCAGTATGGTTAACCCAGTTTGATATCGCCTTTAATATTCACGATTTCTTATTTGGTACGGCTTTGTGGGGGATTGGTGTGTTTATGTGGCTTTTAGCAAATCCAAACATGGGTAACTACGCTTGGGTTCGTGCCATTTCAAATCGCATGCTGGGTATCTACGTAAGCCATTTACTGATCATTATCGTGTTGTTCAATGTCTGTGGAATCTTAGGCATTACGGAATTGGCAAAAGACGTTACGGTATTTTTTGGCACCGTATTGTTGAGCTTTGGGTTGGTTGCTGGAATCGAGAAAACGCCACTGCGACACATACTGCTTCGTTAGTACCAACAAAATGGCTAGTTAACCCTCTCGGTTTAACTAGCCACAAAAAAGAAAGGCAAGATAACTTAGTATCTTGCCTTTTTGTTCAGATAAAGAGTGAACCTACGCCTTTCATGAGGTGTTATCGGAACGCCATCGCGCCTTTACCTACCCCTTCATAAGCCACAATTTGTAGTGATTGGTTTTCTGTCAAACTTGGAGCAACTTGATCCGCAATGTAACCTGCTAATAATTCCACCGTGGTATCGGTTGGCAAGATTTCTGTTTCACTCTTAGCAATCGCTAACTCAAACTCACCTTGTGGCGCCGTGTAGCTAAAACCATAGTGGCTTTCATCATTAACGCTTTTCGCGTGTTCACTCAGGTTAAGTGATGAAACTGAAACTTGGTCTTCTTTAGAGCCTAAATAGATGTCTTCCCAACGCTGAGAAAATGCTTGTTCGCGTTGCTCGTCACGCTGACCATCAACCACGATTTCTACTGGAGAACGGTGACCATGCGCGATGCGTTGGCAGTTGCCATCATGCTTTTTCAAACCATGGGTGTAGTGATAGAACGCGCCATTAATGTTCTCATGACGTAGGGTGATCTCTAACCCTGTGACGTTACTTGGTAGGTTATCGCGAAGAATATTGTAAACGTGTGCGGTCACACTCTCGATGGTGATCGCTTCTGCATCAATCAGGCAATATGCTTCGTCAGGGCAATGTAGATGAAGGCTCTTGTCACCACGCAGCACGTCAACCTTAGAGTAGCCCGCTTTGCTCGCTTGAAGAACAATTGCAGCGCTTTGCATTGGCAGCAGTAAACGGTGATCAACGTACTCATCGACAAGCTGTTTGATCTGCTTTTTGACCTTGCTAAAATCCAGCACCATGCTCATTTCATTAAGTTCACCAGACATGGTGACATCTAAAATCCAACTATCTCCTACGACCCCTCTGTGTTCACAGATGTATGAAGAATCGATAACGGTAAGGTCTCTTACAAATAGGTTCAAGTTGAACTCCTTAATACTTTAATGAGATACGGGAGGCTGAATAATGTTCAGCAGGCACTTCGTCTCATTGGTGTCTAGATAAAATAGGACGGGCAGGATGTTACAACGAGCTTATAAAGTCCACCTTTTTACACCCTCTCCCGATAAAAGAACAAACTACATACAATTTCCGCTAAAACATAGACCAGCCTGATGCGAATAGCCATAAACCGAGTGGGGATTGCCCGGCGTTTCACGACGCATTTTGCTTTAGCCAAAGGCGCGGCGACACTCCGGCAACATGTTGAAAAGCACGTGAGAATCCTGAGTAGCTGTTGTAACCCACCTCATCAGCTACCCAATTGATCGGCTTATTTTGCAATAACAAAGATTGAGCCACAGAGACTCGCCACTTTTGCACATAATCTCCCGGCGTTTCACCCACTTCTCGCTTGAACGCTTCAATAAACTGAGTGCGAGACATCGCGGCTAGTGAGGCCATTTCGGCAATCGAATAATGACGAGCAGGCAATCGGTGAATAGCTGTCACCACAGAAGCCAATCGTGGGTGAGCAAGAGCCGAGAAAACGCCGCTATCAATTTTCTGTTGTTCGATGAGATGACGGAAAATCAAAGCCATTAAGGCATCACTCAACTTATCCATTAAGTACTGCTGACCCGACGATTCTTGGCTCGACTCGTTAGATAACACCTCAATTACCGGCATCAAATTCGGTGCCACCTCAAACGGAATCACTATCACGTCAGGCAGAGCCGACAATAAAGGATTCATCTGACCCGAACGATACTCCACATTCGCGCACACGACTTCCGCGCCGTCTCCCACACCTTCAATCACATGTGGTGTGCTATTCGGCAGATAAACAATGCAAGGCCGCGACAAATGCCGGTGTTCCGTGTGAGCGCTAGACAAGCTCAACTCCCCTGCGCTCAATACATGAAGGTGCCCCTCTTTACCTTGTTGCGCGTTAAATGACGACACCCCACACAGGTTTCCTGAATAGAAAACGCCGGTACGTATCGAGAAGTGTTCCATTAGTTGTGAAAGCAGATCCATGCATCCTCCGAACGATTCGCTTAGTTTTTAGTTCTTTTGTCCCTCTATAGACCGGACGAGTGGACTAAATTATTTCAAACAAGATAACCAACACTGACAAGGAACTTGATATGTCACCCAAGAAATCAACCAGTCAAAAAATCACTCTATTGGCCGCGTTACTAGGCACCAGCTTTTCGTTAATGGCAGCAGACCTTGATATGAGTGTCGACAGCAATGATCTCGCGATCAAAGGCTATGACCCTGTCGCTTACTTTGCCAATGAAGGGCCAGTTAAAGGCACATCTGAGTTCACAGCGACCTATAAGAATGCGATCTATAACTTTGCAAGCAGTGAAAACAGAGATGAATTTCGAGCCAATCCAGAAGCCTATGCCCCTCAATATGGCGGTTACTGCGCCTTTGGGGTAGCGATGGGTAAGAAGTTTGAAACCGACCCTCTCGCTTGGAAGGTGGAAGATGGGAAGTTGTATCTGAACTTAGACAAATCGGTTCAAAAACGCTGGCTAGAGAATACCCAAGAATTCATCCAAGATGCCAACAACAACTGGACAACCATCAAAACCGTAGAAGCCTATAAGCTATAAGCTATAAGTTCTAAGTTCTAAGTTCTAAGTTCTAAGTTCTAAGTTCTAAGTTCTAAGTTTTAGCCTACAGCGCTTATCCATTGCCCACCAACAAAAACGGAAGCGACCGAACGTTTCCGTTTTCACTGTGACCTTCCCCAAATAGGTAAACCCAAAACGATAGGCAACACCTACTAAGCCCATTTTTATTCTATACTCCTAGCAGATAAGCTTTTCTTTTTACGGAAGAATAATGACATTACCTAGGATTTTGGTACTCGGCCTCTGCGCCCTATCGACACTGAGTTATGCCAACCCGTGGCAGTTCGTCAAAAGTGAAGATGGCATCATGATTGATAAAAGGACACACAGCGAAGGCTTGGTCGAAATACGCGCACAAATGCAAACGCCCACCACTTACTCCGGTTTTTTGCTGTTGCTGGAAGACAGCGAGAACGTGCCAAATTGGATAGATAACGTGTCGCAAAGTCGTGTGTTGATGCAGATATCTGAAGATGAAAACATCGTCTATACCCAATTCAAAGCACCTTGGCCTGCCAGAGATCGAGACATGGTGACCTACTCAAAATACAGCATCGAGGATGGGCAGTTTATCTTGTCGATAAAGGATGCATCGAACTATTTAGCGAAAGAGCCGAGATACATTCGAATCTACGATGTCGATGCACTTTGGACGCTGCAACCGCTGACCAATGGCAATACCTACATCACCTACACCGCGTATGCGAACGCAGGTGGCATCTTGCCAAATTGGTTGATGAACAAGTTATCGATAGGCAGTGCACTGAGCACGTTCAAGGGGCTGAAAAAACAGTTACCAAAGTACCAAGGCCAACAGCACCCTAACCTGCCAAGTGAGTCTCGCTAACGGTAAAAATAGATGAGTAAATAAGGTTAGAGACTAAGGTCTTCTAGCGAGATCACGCGCTAAGATAAGCGCCAAACCAAACACCTGAAGAAACAGGGCAATATTCTTATAAAATGACATTTTCTCATCAAGCCTTTGGATTAACTCAACCAAGGTCAGGTTATCCAAATAGTAGTCATCGATTCGAGTTCGTTGCGCTTCTTGTGCACTGTTTATCAGCATCATCAGTTTCGGTAAGTGAGCCAAAGAGATACTTGGCACTTCGCCACTCACCCAACGCCTAAGCTGCCCACGCAGTGCTTCATCAAGAACAGTGGTCGGCTGCACCGTTTCTGGTTTATCAAGGTGGATCAGAATCGCTTCACGCTTGCGCTCTAGGGTTTCTATCGTATTCCAAGCAAGCTGTATTGAGTACACATTGCCGTATTTGCGATCGTTGTATTCCGCTTTCTCAGCTTCAATTTTATCGAGCACCAAGCTCGACATGACAATCGCCATGATGTTGAGTATCAAGCCTGCGAGGACAATCGCCCAAGCAGGGGGAAGGTGCAACGCCATAATGCTCCCTAGAACATTTTATCAAAAGGTAGGTAAGCCAAGTTTAGGACAATCAAAGAGATCATGCAGATAAGCGTTAACACCATCCCCACTTTTCTACCTTTGAAATTTTTCGCCAAGATCCCTTTCGCATGGATCACACGACCCACAATAAACGCCACACCAATGACATGAATTAGCCACACACCGGCACCATTCATCTCTAACAATCCCATCAAAATCACCGTAATTGGGATGTAATCCATTGCGTTACTTTGTGCCGAACGTACTATCTGTAACGACTCAACACCGCCATCAGCATGAGCAACAAGATTGATTCGCCTTTGCTTGATCACCTCTATCGCTAACCAAATCATTACGACCGTCAGCAAGGCTGCGTAAAGTGCTGTAACCATCATATTTCCCTATTATTTTGTATTTACTCAGTGCTCTTTCTTATCTGTTCGACAATAACCGCCGAGATAAAATGAAAATCACGCCCGAGCACTTGTAAGAGATCTCTCACAACGAACGTAAGAGATCAAAATCAAGCTTCGCAGAAAACTCCTAAAATACAAACCCAAGCCCTTGTTTTGTATGAATCCACGCATATTTCTTCTGGTTTATGAGCACATTTATTTCTTGAGGTGGATTGTGAGTAAAGCCTCTGCAGTGTTTAATACACATGTCGACAGGGAGTTGGCAGGAACAGGAAAAAGCCTAACGGATTAGGTATCTTCAGGATGAAGATTTGATGACTTAGGATGAGTTATCAGCAAGGAAGTTATACTCTAGGATAGAGTCACTTATCAGGATGATGAGTTAGCAAGGACACCGCTAGGACGGCGATGAATTGGATAGGTTAAAGGATTTAGCCACGTCAAGGAACGATGCAGGGAGCACCAGTTACCTATTGAAAGATAAGTAACGCGCAGTAGCAGGATGGCTACGAAAAGAATAGACCCCGTTTGGTGAAAGCCAAACGGGGTTTCCTTTTTTGTAACGTCTAAAAGCTATTAGCAGCTAACCGTTCAAAGTCACGTTACAAAATAATGTTCATCAAAAACATTGCACCAAACGCATTCAATACCGAAATCGCGATCATCACTGGGATGTAACGACCTTCAGTACCAATTGGCCCCATAATACGACCCATGTATTGCACTTGAGAACCCATCAAATAGATAGCCGGTGCCAAAATTGCAATATGGTTGCCGTTCAGAATGCCTTGGTCAAACAGCGTGATAACCACGCCCACCGCGCCCCCCATCGACATCCACGCACCGATCAATACCGCTGCCGCTTCTCCAGGTAAACCAAATACCGCCATGATTGGAGCAAATACACTGCCCATCAAATCCAGCGCCCCAGTTATCTGTAATGCCTTGATGATCACAAATGCCATCAGAACATTCGGTACCGTAGAGGTAGTCGCAATAACCCAGCCTTTCTTAGCACCTTCAACGAAAATATCAGTAACCATTGGTTTCTTTGCTTTCACTTCGCTCATTATGCTACTTCCTCTTCCAGTTTTTGTTCTTTGTCTGATTTTGGTTTGTCTTCTTTGCCTTCGGTAATATTCAGGTAGATACGGAACAGGTTCGCGCCGACAAACTTAAAGATGAACATCACAGCGACAGCCAAGCCAATTGACGATGTTACCGCTAAAGAGCCATCCATCGCCGTTAGAGTGAACAGCACCGCACCTGAAGAGAAAAAGTTAACGATCGCTGCACCCGCCGTAAACTGGAACATGGTGAAGACATCAGTTTCGCGCTTAGTTAGATGCCCTTCGTCTTTCAACTGACGTGTCATCGCTGCACCCGCATCGGTACTTTGCAAAGAAGCGATCAATGCCAAGCCTGAGTTACCCGGAATACCCATCAGAGGGCGAAGCAGAGGTGTCAGCAGTTTACGAGCTGCATCCAGTGCACCGTAATGCTCAAGTACGTTGATCATACCCAGTGCAAACATCACGGTCGGAATAAGTGTCAAAGCAAAAATGAAACCGTCGCGAGCACCACTACCACCTTTACCACGCAGTGACGTCGTTGCCGCTTGAATACCATCAGCCGTTTCACTCACATCGTAAGCAACCTTACCGAATGAACCGTTGAGCGTTGTAAAATCGAACACTCCATACCATTCATTGGACTGCATTAAGCCTGAAAAGAACACAATCGCGAATGCGAGTGCGATATAGCTACCGATCGTGACTTTACGATCGGTTTTGGTTGGATTAGTCATAAGGACCTCTATACATCTCGTTTATGTGGAACAGAACACGTATAGATAGTGCAAACTAATGAGCAAAAGGTTAATGACCAAAATCAAATAGCGTATCGGTTTGAATAAAAGAAGCACAGCAACATATAAAACTGTGATTTGGATTTAAAAGCAGGGCCATACGCTAAATAAATTGGAATATTTTACATACAAAACTAAACAAACCTTGCTTCAACACCGCAACCAAAAACGCACACAATCAACACACAAATCAGGCTTCTAGTGAGAGGTTTTTACCTAATCAGATCTCTGATAGTGATGTAAGTGATCTCTTACATGGTTTTTTGTTTAATTTTCATTCAATTATAATACAGAGACTTAAAGAGTGAGTTCGCTTCCAAAATGCAACCGTTTACCCTTAGTTGATTGAGTTTTGAGCCTAGCGAAAACGGTGAGCCCGTTTATAAAGAATTTGAGCTTGATTCGAAATTTCAGCCCTCAGAGGTGCTATAGACTTCGCGCAGCCAATATTAAAGAAAAACGGTAATTACAATGGAAATGAGAACACTTAAATATCAAGTAATGGGCAAAGGCATGTGGATTACAGCAACGGTATCTTGCCTAGTAGCGGACAAACTTGCGCTGGAATACCAATCCTATGGCTGGCCTGTTGAAGTATGTGCTGCAGAACAAACACTGACGTTTGATCTCAATGCTGCATAGTATTGGCAATTCCGAGTAAGCTCTATCGGCATTAAATCCGATAGGGCTTTTTCTCTTTTCTCTTTTCTCTTTTCTCTTTTCTCTTCAAACAAGTATTTCGTTTTCATCACAGTCTATTGCTTTCACTATAATCTATTGAATTATTAAGATATCTATCACACTGCACATGATTATTTAGGTCTACGCTTTTACCCGTGTTAATAACTTATTAACTTCGGAGCGTAATCCATGTTAGGTATCCAGCTATCTGCTGTTCTCTCTTTATTCTTCTTTTCTTCGGTAGCGGGCGCGACTACCTCTCAGTTAGGAGAGCCTCTCAAGCTAACTAACTCATTTGTTGGCTACCTATCACTGACCATTTTTGTTATTGCCTACATTGTGGTGATGATGGAAGAGTACCTAAAGCTCCGGAAATCCAAACCTGTGTTACTTGCGGCAGGCCTGATCTGGATAATCATCGGTTTTACCTACCAAGAGTACAACCTTGTTGAAGTGGCTAAACAAGCACTCGAACACAACTTACTCGAATACGCCGAGCTGTTACTTTTCCTACTCGTCGCCATGACCTACATCAGCGCCATGGAAGAGAGAAGACTGTTTGATGCACTGCAAGCGTGGATGGTGGGCAAAGGCTTTAATTTCCGTTCTCTGTTCTGGTTAACCGGTA
Source organism: Vibrio splendidus (assembly GCF_001557875.1). Lineage (GTDB taxonomy): Bacteria > Pseudomonadota > Gammaproteobacteria > Enterobacterales > Vibrionaceae > Vibrio > Vibrio splendidus_F. The sequence goes on from NZ_LNRF01000001.1 coordinate 188,440, forward strand.
TTCTGGCCTTCTTTATCTCACCTATCGCCGACAACCTCACGACAGCTCTATTGATGTGTGCAGTGGTTCTTAAGGTCGCAGGTTCTAACCCTAAATTCGTTAACCTAGCCTGTGTGAATATCGTGATCGCCGCCAATGCTGGCGGCGCGTTCAGTCCCTTCGGTGATATCACAACGCTAATGGTATGGCAGGCTGGCTATGTGAGTTTCAGTGAGTTCATTCCCCTATTTATTCCTTCGGTGATGAATTACCTCGTCCCCGCATTGATCATGTCCTACTTTGTACCAACAACCCAACCCGATACGGTTCATCAACACGTTGAATTAAAACGCGGTGCTAGACGCATCGTGTTCTTGTTCATCATGACCATCGCAACTGCGGTTGCTTTCCATGCCGTGCTCCACTTCCCGCCAGTGATGGGCATGATGATGGGACTGGCGTATCTACAGTTCTTTGGGTATTTCTTACGTAAGACCTTACCGAATTCACTGGCGAAGAAAAAGGCAGTGGCGATTGCCAATAATGATGAGGGGGCATTGAAACGACTCGGTTCAGTCGTGCCCTTTGATGTATTTCGAAGAGTGTCGCATGCCGAATGGGACACCCTGCTGTTCTTCTACGGCGTGGTGATGTGTGTCGGTGGCTTAAGCTTACTTGGTTACTTGGAACTCGCGTCTGGTGTGATGTATAGCCAATGGGATCCAATTTGGGCCAACATTATGGTCGGGATTCTATCTGCGATTGTCGATAACATTCCGGTGATGTTTGCCGTGTTATCCATGGAGCCACAAATGTCGATGGGCAACTGGCTACTGATCACCTTAACCGCAGGGGTTGGTGGTAGCTTATTATCTATTGGTAGTGCAGCTGGAGTAGCATTAATGGGGGCAGCGCATGGCAAATACACCTTCTTTGGCCACTTGAAATGGATGCCAGTGATCATGATTGGCTATGCCGTCAGTATCGCTGCTCACCTATGGCTTAATGGCGGGCTTTTCTAGTTTAAGGTGTATCAACTAAAGGCTTCTCAACGCGTGTCCAGATATTGCTTAACTGCATTGCTGGACACCGGTTACAGGTTAGCACTGCACCTTCGTGTTGAATCCGCATCACCAATCCAGAATCTTCTCGGCTATTCGCTGTATTCAACTTAATGATGATTAAATCACCGTCAACACGATAGGTTCGAGTCACGTTATTATCCGTTGTTTGATAAATCACTTGTCCCGACTCGAAATGCAAGTAGCTGTCATTGTCAGCATTCTCGTACACGCCTTTAAACATAACGAGTTGTGGAACCTCGAAAGGTCGACTGGTATCAGTTAAGCAACCGGTCAGCAATAATGCACAGCTGCAACCAGATATTAGTAAAGGGAATCTATTCATTTGGGCATCCTTGCCTAGAGAACATAGTCAAAGAATATGCAATCAAATCGACATTTTCCAGAAAGCGTTGATTTTAATGCAAAGTCACATTTTAAGAACCACTAGCCTTCACCATTGAGTAGTACGTGATCCTCAGCCAGCATCGCGACAGGCTCGTTGCCAAATCGCTTACTAGTCTTGCTCTCTGCCCTCTATCACCAATAAGCGCTGCTTGCGTTCTACACCACCCGCATAACCCGTCAGCTTGCCATTTTTGCCAATCACACGGTGACACGGCACAATCACAGAAACCGGATTTTTGCCATTCGCTAAGCCAACAGCACGAACGGCTTTCGGATTACCTATCGCATCAGCCAGTTGTGCATAGCTCCAAGTCTCTCCATAAGGAATGGTAGTCAGCGCCTGCCAAACCGACTGCTGAAATGGAGTGCCTTTGGCTGCGATCGGCACAGAAAATTGGATAGCTTCGCCTGAGAAATAGCAATTAAGCTGCTCGATCGCCACTACAAAGATTGGAAAGCTATCATCTTGAACGCCTAACTGTTCAGGCTTAGTGGTATGCGTTTCAAACCAAAGGCCGAGCAAGCCCTCATTGTTCGCCTGTAAAGTTACGGTTCCCAATGGGCTCTCATAATATGTAAAACGGTTAGCCATAATATCTCCTAGCCTGGTACTGCAAATGTTTGTGTATTGCAACAGTTTGTAGATTGCTCATGTTCGCGGGTTGCTTCTATTAAGACTGATTCCAGCAATGGAACGTGGCGTAGCTCCCCCAAGGTGAAACACTCTCTGTATTAATGGCAGGACGATACTCGATGAACTTCTTCACTACCAAATCACCAACCAACAAGTGGTTAGGCTCGCTTAACCCGCGAAGCAGCGCGTATTGAATTGTCCAAGGCCCAATGCCTTTTAGCTCAATCCATTTAGAAGGATGCTCAGTTTCATTGTCGACCATGTATTCGGCAAAACGCTTTAGGGTCTCTTTGCGGCTTCCCGGCATTCTTAAAAAGCTAACATCAGCCTCCGCTATCTGCTTAGGCGTTGGGAAATACGCTTTCTCGGATGCATCAGAAAGCTCTTTAACCAATAAGTTGAGCTGGCCAATCGCTGCGGTTACCGAGACTTGCTGCCCGAGGATCGCTCTCACTCCTGCTTCCCAAGGATTCCATACGCCGGGAATACGGATACCACTCTTGGCCACCAAGTTAGGATCGATAGTCTCAAAGAAGGCCTCGATTTTTGCAATATCGACATCAAGATCGAACATACGTCGAATATTCGCAATCAAGCTTCTCAATTGGCTTATATCATCCAACTCAAATTCAATATCCAAGCGATTTTCTTTGGCTAAAGTCGCCTTGAACCAACCCTTTGACCCGTTCACATTTACCGTGCGCTTATAATAATCTTCGCCAACGTCTTCTAAGCCCTCAATCATTCTTCGTCGATAGAAACCCAACAAGTAATTCCAATCTAAGGGTCCATTAAAACCAAGCTGAATATGATTCCCCAGAGTGTCACTCGGCTTCGCTCGCCTAATTTGGCTTGGCGAAAGCTGCAGCTCTTTTAGAAAGGCATCATTGAAGCGGCGCGTGCTATTAAAGCCACTTGCAAAGCCGACATCAGTAATACTCATGCTGCTGGTATGTAGCAACTGCTTGGCAAACATCAATTGGCTATAAAGACTGTACTGCTTGGGCGACACACCGATGTAATTATCGAATAAGGTTCGTAAGTAACGATCGGAAATACCTAACCGCGTTGCAAGGTCAACGATAGTTCCTGAATTCAGCGCGCCGTTATCAATCAACCGCATCGCACGTAAGAAAGTGGTTTCAACGCCCTTCCATGCTGGAGAAAAAGGCGCGCTGTCTGGTCGGCAACGCAAACATGGGCGATACCCCGCTTTCAATGCTTGAGCTTGATGGGAAAAATATTCGACATTTTCTTCTTTGGGTGGACTTGCTGGGCAAATCGGGCGACAAAAAATCCCTGTCGTTTTCACTGCCGTAAAAAACATACCATCAAAGCGAGCATCTCGCGCATATCGAGCCAAATGACACTGCTCACTGGTTAAGGTGCTGTTGTGATTGATCTTTTTCGACATGCTGTACTCTTCCCGTTTGCCATAGCGTTTGATCCGATAACTAAAAGTTTACCGTGAACCACCATTGTCGCTAGCCACTTTCGGAAGTGAAGGTTAGATAAATCACAAAAAAGGTTTTCTTTTTATTCAATTCGACTAAATTTAACCTTGAGAAGGCATTCTTCTCACAACGTCAACGATCGGTACTTAGCACGCCAAGATGCAGAGACCTATCGAATATAAAAAGGAAAAGGCTATGGTTCTACACACATGTCGTATTGTTTTATCAAATCAACAGGTTCTCACCAGTCGATCAGTCGAGCAATCTCTGAGCTTTCTTGAAGACAAAGCGGACAACGGGATTTCTATGATTGAGATTGACGCAACGGATGGCAATCAAATTCATTCATACATGTCACACTCTCTTGAAGAATCTATTGAGAATCTAATGAACCTATAGGGCTTTTTTTAAAAGGCTACACATACCAGGCTTAAACGGTTTTATCAGAATTAGAGGCTAATACCAATCGTAGTAAGTAACTGGTCACCCTAGCTCGTTAAAAACAAAAATGGCTCCCAACTATATAACTAGTTAGGAGCCATTTTTATTTAATCAACAAAGCACATTGAATACAGCAACTGCCGTTACTCAGGTGCTTGTTCAGCGGCTTGTTGCAACGTGTAAGCAGTCGATGGGTCAATTTCATTAACCAACTTCTCAACCTGCATGATCGCATCAACCGAGGTACTGCTTTTACGGTAGCTTAGGTAAATTGGGCGATACCAGTCTTCAACCCCTTTGACCTTGTATAGCTGACCCGAATCGATAAAAGGTTCGACTAGAGACACCGGAAGATACGCACTACCGCCTTTCTCTAAAATGAAATCGAGGGCAATACGCGCTGTAGAGGTACGAAGATAAGGTGCCGGAACTTTAGGGTGACGCTCTGCGTGTTCTGAACCGAAGCGCGTTCCCCAATCAACATACACATATTTATGTTGGAATACCGATTCCAGATCATCTTGCTGTGTTGATACCAACACCAAAACCAAATCAGCCACTTTTTTACAGTTCAGCTCTTCCGCTTTGATCTGATCGAACGCGAACGCCATATCTAAAGTTCGTTCTAACAAGTTTCGGTTCAGTTGCTCGCGCCCCATCACCTCTGCCATAAAGCCGTAACCACCAAAAGAGTCGGTCACCACACTTAAACAGTTTTGTAGATACGCATCCCAAATATTCGGCGTGCCACCCAGCGTTAACTGCAAGGCTTTACCACTCTCTAACGACAACTCAAATTTGGCTTGTTGTAGGGTGGACACCATCACTTCGGCATAACCAATCAAACGTTCACCGGAAGATGTGAGTTTGATGTTATTGCGATCACGAATGAAGAGTTGAGTATCAAAATAGCCTTCAAGCTGTTTGATCCGCGCACTCACCGCCGCTTGTGTTAAATACAAGTTTTCAGCTGCACGCCCAAAATGGCGCACCCTTGCAACCTCAAGAAAGGTTCTAAATACTTTCACATCCATCAAATACATCTCTGTAATAAATCTGCTAACTAGCCGATCTAGGATTGTTTATCGTAAAGGCAAAAACGTTTTGTTTCCTATTTTAGCCTTTTAACAATATTTTCGCGTGAGCAATAAACACTAATTTCTATCTAACCACATTACTGAGGCTGATATGTCTGAGACCGAATTCCGACACGGAAAAAAACGTTTTTATGACACCATTAAATTCCCACGAGGGTTCGCTAAGTCGGGTGATTTTACTCTTTCAGAAGAGGAAATCCTAACCTTGTTTGGTGATACTATGCTTGCACTTGAGACTGGTGAACTAGCACCAATCAATGCAGAAGAAAAACACTTCATTAAAGTGTTATCTCACCCTCATAAGGCAAAGTCCAAGTTAGAGCGTGTTTGGTTGAAGTACATTCAACTGGCTCGTGGACGCCGTCGCTTTCATACCCTAAACGGCTGCAAACGCGGCGAAGTGCCTAGGGAAGAATACGAAAGTGAGTTAGTGTTAGAAGATTAGTAAAACCGCTCAAAGTGATTCCTCATCACTTTGGGCTTTTTTTTGCCTTCAAAACACATTTCTTCATCATGACTGATAAGTTTAGCTAACCTGGACAATTTTACCAATATTTATATAAAATTCATGGTGATAGCATAAATACAACACAACTCAGGTTCGAGCACATGAGTATTCATCCCAATTAGATTTATTGTTCTCGTCCCACGCCTTTCTTTTATCACGAGAACTCCACATTGCCATCATTATTTTCTAACCTCAACTATACTTTCAAAGCTTGTTAATACGCCGAAGCATATCAATACCTCAATACTTATTAATACGTAGAAACCCCGTCCCTTTCAGGCGCTGAATTGGATCAATATTGCTCTATATGACAAACGTATTAATCTTGTTTAACGTAACTAAATATCCATACAATAATTGTGCAATTTTGAGAGTTCTAGTCACACATATGACGAAAAAAGCAAAAACTTGACCTAAAACAATAGCGGAACATGATAACTTATTTTATAATGCGAATTAATGTTTCAGAACACAATAAAATTTTATTTCTAGGGGCAAAATCAATGAGACTTATTCCATTAAGCAACAAAGCTAAAGTAGGTAAATGGGCTGCTCGTCATATCGCAGATTCTATTAACAAATTCGCGCCAACTGCTGAGCGTCCATTTGTACTAGGTCTTCCTACTGGTAGCACACCTCTAACTACTTACGCTGAGCTAATTGAACTTTACAAAGCTGGCGAAGTTAGCTTCAAGCACGTTGTAACATTCAACATGGATGAGTACGTTGGTATCGACCCTAACCACCCAGAGTCTTACCGCACATTCATGCACGAGAACTTCTTCAACCACGTTGATATTCAAGCAGAAAACATCAATCTGCTAGACGGTCAAGCTGAAGACATCGATGCTCACTGTGCAGCATACGAAGAGAAAATCCGTTCATACGGCAAAATCAACCTGTTCATGGGCGGCGTAGGCATCGACGGTCACATCGCATTCAACGAACCAGGTTCTTCTCTATCTTCACGCACTCGTATCAAAACGTTGACTGAAGACACTCGTATCGCGAACTCTCGTTTCTTCGATGGCGACATCAACCAAGTTCCTAAATACGCACTAACTATCGGTGTTGCTACTCTTCTAGATTCAGAAGAAGTAATGATCCTTTCTCTAGGCCACAACAAAGCTCAAGCACTTCAAATGGCTATCGAAGGTTCTGTAAACCACATGTGGACTGTTACAGCTCTACAGATGCACCGTAAAGCTATCATCGTTGCTGATGAGCCAGCTCAACAAGAGCTAAAAGTTAAGACTCTACGCTACTTCCAAGAGCTAGAAGCTGAAAACATCCAAGACCTATAATCTCAGGTTTTGTTGAGACAAAAAGCCACATTATGTGGCTTTTTTTGTACCTGAAATTCGCGGTCAAGGTACAAGACTATCCAACAATTAAAACAAAACGTGCAGATTGTAATCGACATCAGAATCGTCAATTCGTGTCATGCTTAGCTCGGAAGCAGTAGGGGGCTGGAGTTAATACAAAAAAGCGATTTCTCAAACTAGAGAAACCGCCATCATTTTAAGTTTTGGATTGAAACGAACGAATAGCTACAAGATATGTAGGATGCAAAACAAGATAAGATAAGATAAGCAAGACTATAAACTAGAGCTAAGAACTCAGAGCGTTATCTCTGCACAAGGTAGTGATAATGTCAGTGATAGCTAAAACGATCGTCGACTTCACTTTTTGATTATGTCGCCCCAAAAACATTTCAAGCATTGGACCAGACATGGTCTCCACCATCTCCGCATCATATTCGATTGGCATAATACGCTGAATCGCGTGTACCTTGTTGAGCTCAAATATCACATCAACTTCTGTGAAACTGGTGTCGTCACCCTGTATTTTCGCCCACTCTTTCAAGGTAACGAAAACCTCTAAATCGTCATAAAGCTCTTTACTGATGACACCAAGCCCTAATAGTAGCTTAGCGCGAATCATAATCTCGCCTAACGGGCCACCGCTGTTAAGAAGAGGTTCTACAACGAACTTAATTGCAGTGTCATCTTTCTTAAAGATATTCTTTAATACGGCATCTACCGTGTCATCCAATGCATCGTAAGCAGCCATTAGGCAGGCGCCAGCACTCTCAGCTTCTGATAGGGCTTCAAGTAATTCAGTTTCATGGCTAGTTTGTATTGGCATAACGGCTCGGCAATAAGAAAGTGCCACCGGGGTGGCACTTTGATGATTTATCATTTCAATGCTAGATAAGCTTGTTCCGCTAGTTTAACAACTTCTGAATCGATATTCAGCTCAGAATAATGCGCTAATGTCTCAGCAAAACCTTTTTCTGTGAACATTGCTTGAAGTTCAACCGCTTGTGGGTCGTCTTCATTCTTGTAATGAAATGCTGCAGCAATCGCTTTTACTAGGTGAGCGTTCGGAAGATCGTACTCTAATGTACCGTTCAATGGCTTAACTAAGCGGTCTTGTGGGCTCAGTTTACGAATAGGCTGACGGCCCACGCGGTCTACTTCATCACGCAGGAATGGGTTTGCAAAACGGCCAAGAATTTTCAAAATGTAAGCGGCATGTGCATCTCGATCAAAGCCGTAACGCTTGATCAGAACTTCACCACTCTCTTCCATTGTTGCTTTTACTTCAGAGTAGATCGATTGGTCTTCAATAGCATCTTTAATTGTCTCGTGACCAGCAAGTACACCCAGGTATGCTGTTACTAGGTGGCCTGTATTTAATGTGAACAGTTTACGCTCAACGAAAGCCATTAGGTTATCAGTGCATTCCATACCAGGGATGTTTGGAATATCACCTTTGAATTGTGTTTGGTCTACGATCCACTCGCTGAACGTTTCAACTGTTACTGCTAGTGGGTCTGTTTCGCCTGCTTCTGCTGGTGGTACGATACGGTCAACCGCTGAATCAACAAAGCCAATATGCGCTTCAGTGAACGCTTTCATTTCGTCAGAAAGGTGCTCTAAAACAGCAGCTTTAAGCTGGCTAGTACCACGAACCATGTTCTCTGCTGCGATGATGTTCATTGGCGCGGTGTTGTTTGCCGCTGCACGCTTTTCAATGCCTTGAGCAATAGACTTAGAGATAATTTTAAGAACCGTTGGACCAACCGCAGTGGTCACAATGTCAGACTCAGCAATGCAATCTACCACAGCGCTTGTCGCTGAGTTTACTGCCGTCACGTTCTTAACGATTTCAACAACACACTCTTCACCAACAATCTTCACTGGGTATTCTTGGCGTTCAATTAACGCATTAACAACCGTTTCATTTACGTCAGCAAAAGTAACCTTCATACCAGCGTCAGAAAGAAGTTTACCGATGAAGCCACGACCGATATTACCTGCACCAAAATGTAACGCTTTCATAATTTTGACCTTATAAATATTTGAATCTAGATAGCTAACTGCTCAACAACATGCCTTGACGATGTGCCCTAAAAGCATTAAGCAGTAAGCTATTCAGACTGAATCTTGTTAAGACAGATTTAGACCGAAAATGAGGCCAGTAGGGGGATACCGGCCTCCTTCACTTAGGAGCTTGACTAGAGCTTTTTAGTTTCCGTTGAGAATACGTAGAACATCAGCAGGGTTTGTTGTGTTCTGTAGGCATTCCACAGCGTCTTCATCATCAAGTGAATTGGTAATAGCCATCAGCACCATGTTGTGCTCATCGCCTTGTGCGGCAATACCGATAACCATCTTCGCGATATCGTCTTCATCTTCGCCCCACTGAATACCTTCAGGGTACTGACAGAAAACGATGCCGGTTTTTTGTACGTATTGCTTCGCTTCGATTGTTCCGTGTGGTACTGCGATAGACTCGCCAAGGTAAGTAGATACAAGCTCTTCACGAGCAAACATGCCATCTACGTACTCTGGAGATACATTGCCAAGTTTTACCAATTGGTCGCCAGCAAACTTGATTGCGTCTTCTTTCTGAGTCGCTTTAAGGCCAAGGAAGATGCTGTCATTAGTAAGTGCAAGCTTGTTGCCTTCTTGAGCTGGCGCTGCTGCAGGAGCCGGAGCTTCTACCTTCGCTTCACCACTTTGTGCTTCAACCAGTTCTGCTACTAGGTTGTCGTATACTGCGCCGTCTAAGAAGTTGTTAAGAGACATGTGCATTGCACCAGGAATGGTTTTGCGAGCACGGTCTGTTAGGTCTTTATGCGTAATAACAATTTGCGAATCAGCCGGTAGGTTGTTGATTGCGTAGTTGGTTACTTCAATATCTAGGCCAGCCGTTGCTACTTTCTTACGTAGTAGACCTGCACCCATAGCACTTGAACCCATACCCGCATCACACGCTACATAAACTGCTTTTACATCCGCCAGGTTTACGTTTGCTTCTGATGCTGCACCTTTTGAAGACGCTTTCATGCCTTTCATTTGTGCAGAAGCTTTTTCTAGAGAATCTTCTTCGTCATCTTGAGCTGAAGTCTTAAGTAGGATTGAAGCGACTACGAAAGATACTGCTGTTGCAGCGATAACAGAAAGAACAACACCAATGTAAGAGCCTTTTGGCGTCATCAGTAAGATTGCAAAGATAGAACCTGGTGATGCTGGAGAGATAAGACCAGAGTCGAACACTACGTTAGTGAATACACCAGCCATACCACCTGCGATTACCGCAAGGATTAGACGTGGGTTCATTAGAACGTAAGGGAAGTAAATTTCGTGGATACCACCTAAGAAGTGGATGATAGATGCACCAGCAGCAGATTGCTTTGCGCTACCTTTACCAAACACCATGTAAGCAAGTAGTAGACCTAGACCTGGACCTGGGTTCGCTTCGATTAGGAAGAAGATTGAACGGCCTATCTCTTCTGACTGCTGAATACCTAGAGGAGAGAAGATACCGTGGTTGATTGCGTTGTTTAGGAAAAGGATTTTCGCAGGTTCTACGAAGATAGAAGCAAGAGGTAGTGCACCCGCTTCAACCATTACGTTAACGCCAGCCGCTAAACCAGAAGATAGAACTTTAACTGCAGGGCCAATCACGATGAACGCGATGATCGCGCAGATCATGCCGATGATACCAGCGGAGAAGTTGTTCACTAGCATTTCGAAACCACTCTTCACTTTGCCGTGAACAGCTTCATCGAATTTCTTGATTGCGATACCACCTAGTGGACCCACAATCATTGCACCCATAAACATTGGGATATCAGTACCAACGATCACACCCATTGTTGTGATGGCACCGACTACCGCACCGCGGTCACCACCAACCATTTTACCACCGGTGTAACCAATCAATAATGGCAGTAGGTATGTAATCATAGGACCAACCATTGATGCTAACGTTTCGTTAGGCCACCAACCTGTTGGAATGAATAGTGCAGTAATGAAACCCCACGCAATAAATGCGCCGATGTTTGGCATTACCATATTGGATAAGAAACGACCAAAGTTTTGAACCTTGATCTTCGCTTCTGGTGATAACATAGGTAGAACCCCGTAGTGTATTGGTTGGTCAAATGACCGAAAGTGTGTGCTCAAAAGTTGATTGAAATGTATCACAACATTTCCAAAATGCACCTCAAGCCAATTTTCGTGATATCAGTCACGCGCGAAAAACACTTAGGGGTTACTGCAAACGACTTAGATCACAAAAACACCATGAATTAAAATTACAAAGCAAAATTAACGATAATAAATCTCATTCACATAAGATCTAGATCACACTTGAAGACTTGGCCATCAAAAATAATTAGCGATACAGATCACACTTAATAAAAGACACACCCTAAAAACTATAAGCCATGTATGAAAGAACGCCATTCTAAGTGTGTTTTCTATGCACCCGGATGAATTAAACCCATCATTTTGTAATTTAATTACAAAAACAAACTAAAGCCTATCTTTCAATATTCTGATTCTCCTAACGCCCAAACCTCAAAATACATGAACAATGAAGGAGCGAAATTGCGTAAAATAGTTGTGTTATTCTAGTTTGTAATTCCTACCCCAACATTATCCAGTATTCCAATAACGACTTAAGAGAAGACTATGTCAGACAAGATCTCCACATCGGCTCTCGCGAAACAGAGAGACATAGAAGCTAAAACTCTATTTAGTGACCTAAAAATGGCCGGCTATATCGTACGTTCACAAGAGCGTTGGGTACTGACTGAGCGAGGTGAAAGTTTTGGTGGAGAGTATGTGGAGCATAAAAAGTTTGGTGTCTTTATTGTCTGGCCGGAAAAACTGCTTATCGACTTAGATTCATTTTCTGGAAAAACACTAACCGCGACTCAACTGGGCAGTGCTTTTCAACTTAGCGCAAAGAAGATCAACTTACTGCTCAATGAGCTTGGTTGGATAACAAAAGAAGAAGATGGTTGGCACGTCACCTCTACAGGCTTAAAAGCCGGAGGTGAACAAAGAGAAGACAAAGCGACTCAAAACTTATTCGTCGTATGGCACGACTCGTTGGTTCGCAATAAACGTTTGAAGCAGTCTGTTGTTGAATTCCTAGGGCATGATGCTGAAAGCCACTCGACCGATGTGTCATTCTCCAGTTTTCGTCAGAAATTCGAGGCGAAGCACCGAAGCTTAGATGGGCATTATGTTCGTTCAAAGGGAGAACTGATCATCGATAACTGGCTTTATATGGCAGGAGTGGTTCATGCGTACGAGCGTCCGCTTCCGATATCAAAAGAAGTGATCAGCGATTTTTATCTACCAAGTGGCAAAGTGTACATCCAGTTCTGGGGAACCGATTCTGCGCCCATCGCCGAAGATAAACGTGAAACTACGAGAAAAATCTATGAAGAGCATGGTTTTGGCTTAATCGAAATCACGCCAGAAGATATTCCAAACCTAGACAGCGTACTTCCACCATTGTTGCGTCAATATGGTATCAAGGCGTACTAAACTACTGAATCTAGACATCCCCACATCCACTAAGATCACACTTATCGAATCATTATGGACATTATTAACCATAGTGATTTGATATGTTCGCTATTTTTCCCGAGTAACTCTTCTATTATCTTACACCCATCGACTTGAGCTACCGCAGATACTCGATTTATTGGGGCATGTTCGATAGCCATTTAAGCGTTCAGCCTTTTAGGGGCTGACTGTTCTAGAAACGACTTCTATAGAGATACAGCCTAAATGCGTTATCCGTTTATTGTTGACGTTACCGAACATAAAACCCTACAACATTTATTATTGATAGATATTAGGATTCAACATGACTCATCCAATCATTTCAGATCTAAACACTCGCTACACAGCTAAAAAATACGATGCAGAAAAGCGCATCTCTGCGGAAGACATGGAAGTAATCAAAGAAGCACTTCGTTTGTCAGCTTCTTCTATCAACTCTCAGCCTTGGAAATTCATCATCATTGAGAGTGACGCAGCAAAACAACGCTTCCACAATACTTTCGAAAACATGTTCCAGTTTAACCAACCACATGCGAAAGAAGCGTCACACACGATCCTGTTTGCTCACGATCCTAAATACACTAAAGAGAAATTCGCGAAGCGTGCAGATACAGAAGTTAGCTCTGGTCACCTACCCGCTGAAATGTACGAGCAATTCTTAGGTGCTTACGCATTCGCAGAAATGAACACAGATGAGACTGGTTTCAACGGAAACTGGACTAAGTCTCAAGTTTACATCGCACTAGGTAACATACTGCACACGCTAGCTCGTCTTGGCATCGCTTCAACACCGATGGAAGGTGTAGACGCAGCTATGATCGGCGAAGAGTTTGCTGACGAACTAGAAGGCCACGTTGTTGATGTTGCACTGGCTATCGGCTACCACAAAGACGGCGAAGACTACAACCACGGTAAACCAAAAGCGCGCCTAGCTCTTGATGAAGTCGTTACCACGCTATAACAGTTACCGCGCTATAATAGGCACAACGCTGTAATAGCTGAAACAAACAAATCGCACTGCTTTACTTGGCCAGACTCTCGTCTGGCCTTTTTTTTGTATCTGTTATTTATCCAAACCACTATCAACCTAAAATGTTAAAATGACTCGACAAGCTCATTTTAACATGAAAACACAACAAGTCATTAAGACACAACTGAAAGCCCAAAAAGCAAACAAATACAACTAAAACAATAAGTTAAAAACATGGCACAACTAGTGCAATGAGAGCCTTAGATATTTCAATAAGGTATTATCATTATGACTATTCACGTTAAATCAAATGTTCATTGGGTCGGCGTCCACGATTGGGAAACCGAACACTTCCACGGTAAGGAATACCATATGAACAAAGGTACGAGTTATAACTCGTACCTGATCCGTGAAGAGAAGACAGTGCTTGTCGATACTGTCGATCATCGCTTTACTGAGCAATTCCTTGCAAACCTAGAGATGGAAATCGATATCAACGAGATCGACTACATCATTTGTCAGCACGCTGAAGAAGACCACTCAGGCGCGCTGTCTGCGCTGCTTGCTAAAATCCCGAACACGCCGGTTTATTGTACTGAAGCTGGAGTGACCTCCATTGTTGGCCATCACCACCAACCAGACTGGAATTTCAGAACCGTCAAAACCGGTGACACCCTTGATGTGGGTAACGGCAAGCAACTTATCTTCGTTGAGATGAAAATGCTGCACTGGCCAGATTCAATGGCGACTTACTTAACTGGTGATGAGATCCTGTTTAGTAACGACGCTTTCGGCCAACACTACTGCGACGAAAACCTATTCAATGACCAACTAGACCAAGTCGAGCTGCATGAACAATGTCTGCGTTACTTCTCGAACATCCTGACACCGTTTGCGCCGCTGGTTAAAGCAAAGATTGAAGAAGTGCTGAGCTTAGGCGTGCCAATCGATGTTATTGCTACTTCTCACGGCTGTATTTGGCGCGACAACGCGACCCAAATCGTTGAGCAATATTACGAGTGGTCGAAGGCCTACAAAGAAGATCGCATCACCATTGTCTACGACACCATGTCGAACAACACTCGCATGATGGCTGATGCGATCGCTAAAGGTATCCGCAAAGGCAGCCCAGAAACGGCGATCAAGGTGTTCAATATTTCTAAGCACGACAAGAATGACATCCTTGCCAATATCTTCCGCTCAAAGGGTGTGCTTGTTGGTTCATCGACCATGAACAACGTGATGATGCCGCAAATCGCCGCGCTACTTGAAGAAATACACGGCCTGCGCTTTGCAGGAAAAAGAGCCGCAGCATTTGGTTCTTCAGGTTGGACTGGCGGCGCAGTAAAACGCATCGACTCTCGCTTACGTGAAGCCAACTTCGAGGTTAGCGCACCTCAGCACATCCACTGGAAACCAGATACAGACGCACTTCGTCAATGTATTGATTACGGGATGACACTGGCCGAGGTTTGGCGCACCGATGAAACCGAGGTTAGCCAACCTAAGCAAGTGGAGCGCAACGTTCAACGCATCGAATCAGCACCGACAAGCACCACAACAGAGCTAAAGGACACAGCAGAACTGAACCTAGAACAAACGCAAGTTAAGCCTATACATAGTGCAGATTGCACGTGCTGGCGTTGCACTGTGTGTGAATGGGTGTACGACCCAAAACTAGGCGAACCGTACCAAGGTGTTGAACCGGGAACACCATGGGCACAAGTGCCGGATGATTTCCTTTGCCCAGAATGCCATTTAGGCAAAGAAGTGTTTGTGGAGAAGTAACATGTCGAACATTGTGATTGTGGGTGGTGGTTTCGCCGCCCTACAAACCATAAAGATAGTACGGAAAATTGACCAAGATATCGCGATTACCATGATCACGGCAGATGCAGGGGTTGAGTACAGTAAGCCGAATCTTTCACACGCATTCAGCCAGGCTCAAACACCACAATCGTTAGCCGTTAATAACGCTCAGCAATTGGCTGAGCAGTACAACATGGTCATCAAAACCAAGGCTATAGTCAATGAAATCGATACCAAGCAGCAGTGTATTCATGTTGATGGGCAAATCATCCACTATTCAAAGTTGGTATTAGCAACGGGCGCGACACCTTTCATACCACCAGCAGAAGGGCTTAAACGCAGCGAGACCATTACGTTAAATAGTTTGGAAGAGTTCGAGAAACACAAAGCTCAGATCGATGACGCCCAACGTATCACTGTGATTGGTGGAGGCTTGATTGGGGTCGAGCTCGCATTCGATCTTCAAACTGCGGGCAAAGATGTCACGATTATCGAACCCGCAAGTTACCTATTGAATAGCCTTGTGCCGCCTTTCGTTTCACTTGAGTTAGAAAGGGAGCTGACAAAAGCAGGGGTTACCGTCGAAACCGACTCTGCGATTTGTCGAGCGACTTATCTTCATGATGGAGTCAGGCTACAAACTACCGCATCTCGATTAATACGAGCAGATATCGTGATTGCCGCAGCAGGGTTAAGGCCAAATACGGCTTTAGCCACGCAAGCGGGAATTGAGGTCAACAGAGGTATTGTGGTCGATGACACCCTGAAAACCAGTGCCAACAATGTGTATGCGATTGGTGATTGCGCTGAAATTGAAGGTCGTGTGATGGCCTATTTGCAGCCAGCAATCTTGTCGGCAAACGTGTTGGCGAAGCAGCTGACTATGGATAAAGGAGAGAGCAAAGTAGGCGAAGCAAAGCTCAGCTTACCTCATATGATCACCAAGGTGAAAACACCGAGTTATCCTATTCAGCTTGCAGGGCGCGATATTCACACTGCTCAGAGCTGGGAAACTCGATTCGATCCTAAAGGTATAGTCGCCAAAGGCTTCAATGAAGATAACCAGTTGGTTGGGTTCATTGTCACAGGAGAGCACATCAAAGCCGCATTTCCTTTGCTAAAGGAGTTGCAAATAAGTTCACCATCATAAGTACAAAGGTGTAAAAGCAGTCGACGCATTATATCGGTCGACTGTACTCAACACAAAAATGCATCAAATTCGGGAAAATTTGATGCTTATACTAGAGCAACTCTAGTATAAGCAAGCAATAAAAAAGCCAGTCAACAGACTGGCTTTCTTGTATTCATCTTAGTGCGATGAGCTTATCGCACTTAAACAAAAGCGAACTTTAACCGATAAACGAGATGTAACCTTGAAGGATAATCAGGTTAACGATATCGATAAAGAAAGCACCAACAATTGGTACAACCATGAAGGCTTGTGGCGACGGACCGAATCTGTTCACCAAAGAACCCATGTTCATTACTGCCGTTGGTGTTGCACCTAGGCCGAAACCACAGTGACCACCCGCCATAACCGCTGCGTCGTAGTTAGAACCCATTACTTTGAATGTCACAAAGTAAGAGAAAATACCTAGTACAACCGCCTGAACTGCAAGGATAGCCAAGAACGGAATCGCCAGGTCAAAGATGTTCCAAAGCTTAAGGCTCATTAGCGCCATTGCTAGGAACAGTGACAATGACACCGTACCAAGAATATCGACCGTTTCGCTGTCAGTCTTATGCAGCTTAGTCACTTCAAACACGTTAGTGATGAACACACCGATAAACAACGCGTAAACGAAGTCAGGAATCATCAACCAAGAAATTTCAAAAGTCGCCACCCACTGCTCTAGGTACTTCGCACCCGTGATACAGATAAGAAGGATGAACAACACTTCAATCACCTTCTTCGCCGTCACTTTGTCTTCTTCATACTCGTTGTAAGTAACCAGTTCAGGGAAGCGTTCGTGCGTTTGCGTGCCAGTGCCGTACTCAGATTCAAGCTGGTTTTTATCAATCAGCTTTTGCGCCACTGGGCTACCGATAATACCACCGATGATCAAACCAAAGGTCGCTGAAGCCATTGCGATTTCTAGCGTATTTGCAATGCCAAACGTATCTGCAAAAGTTTGCGACCAAGCCGCGCCTGTACCGTGGCCACCCGAAAGCGTGATAGAGCCAGCAATCAAACCCATCAAGGGTTCAAGGCCTAGTGCCGTTGCTAAGGTTACGCCTACACCGTTTTGGATAATGATGTAAACCGAAGCCACCCCTAAAAATAGGAAGACTTTGGCACCACCTTTCATCAGCTGCGTGTAGTTAGCCGCAAGGCCGACCGTTGCAAAGAACATCAACATGAAGGTGTTCTGCAAGGGCAAAGAAAACTCAAGATCAAGGCCGTTAAAGTGCAGGGCTGTAATAGCAAAAGCGACAATCAAGCCGCCGACAATGGGCTCTGGAATGTTGTACTTTTTGAGAACCGGAAGCTTTGCATTGACGAAATGACCTAGAAACAAAACACTAATCGCGATTAGGAAGGATTCTAGTGGTCCAATTGAAATTAATTGATTCATATAACCTCTATTTTTTTACGTTCTCATCTTCCTTAATGAGTCTAGTTTTATTTGTAATTATCGGTGCTGCTCTACCTATATTTATGCAAACTGGAGAGAAATTGTAGATTCGAAAAGCGAACACATTACTGCGATCACTTAGTGCCATGTTAGTAGCACGTTAACTTTTATAGGAGATAAAAGGATTTGTGACAACAATCACCTCCAAAAAGTTAAAAACGGCGTGAGTATTTTTGCCGTTGATTCTGCTTTTTTAATACCTAAAAAAGCAAAAAGGAGCTATTGCTAGCTCCTTTTTCATTACCATCGCTGGTAATTAGAATTTTTTCGGTGCGTAACCAGTCATAACCTCAATGCGAAGCTCTTTACCGATCTTTGTCATTGGGTGAACAATTACAAGCCCTTTTACAGACTTCTTAAGTTTGCCCATATCCGCTTGCTCAGCCTTAGTAATCTCGCGGCTAAATGGCATATCAATCAGAGATTTACGCTCTTGATTCACATCGTAGCTTTCTTTGTGTTTAAGCTGGGCAATTTTCTTAGTTAGCTTCTTAATCTCTTCCTCGAATTGACGAACAACAGGACGATCATTACGAGTTTTAGCAGCATCTAACTTGTGGCGACACTTGTCTAGACGGTTGTTAATTTGTTGAAGTTCGTTTTTAACACTCATAATAATTTCCTAAGATTTAACAAGCCAATTCGGATTGGGGCGCGGAGTATAGCACAAGGGTTCACTTGAACCGAAATTTATCTGTTAATTACCAACAGAAACGAATCACATCGACACCGCTCATTCAGCTTGCCTATTCTTTATGGCGAACCTCTAAGCAGATTATTCATTGATAGGATAGCGCCTACTTCAAAAATTGCAGTCCTCGATGCATCAAAATTCCGTCTAAACTTATACTCTAACGCAGTAACTAACTCAGAGTACACAGCTTGGGGTATCCACCCCTGCAGCGACTCTGATTCGCAGCGTAATCACAAGGATAGCCGATGACATTATTGAAAAGAACATTGACCTGTAGCCTAGCCCTGAGTGCAATGTTTGCCGCAACTTATGCATCTAGTGAACAAACAGCCCAAAGTAACTTAATCGTCGAATACTTTGCACCGAAAAATGCCGAAGAAGAGCAGCTCAAACGCGAGATTCAAAGCAGTGGTGTTAATGACACCGTGATCGACCTGTCAAACCAACTGTTCATGTTTGAAAAGCCATTAACCATTCAATACGGCGGGGAAGAAGGGCCGCTGTACGATCCACAAACGCATCAAGTGCTAATCCCGTATAGCTTTTACGCTGAATCACTCAATTATTTTGAAAAGAACCAATACGAAAAAGAGTATGGGAAATCCGCGCAAACCGGCGCTATCGATACTTTGCTGCATACTCTGCTGCACGAAGCTGGCCATGCGTATATCGAAGACCAGAGAATTGCCATACTGGGCAAAGAGGAAGATGCCGTTGATAACCTCGCGACAGTGTTATTACTGAATTATGTGGAACATGGCGCCGATGCAGCAATCAGCGCTGCTGACATGTTCGCTTTCGAGTCAGAAAACCGCCCGGAGTATTACGACTTGGGGGAATACATCGACGAGCACAGTTTCGACCTGCAGCGTTACTTCTCCACGTTATGCTTAGTGTATGGCAGCGATCCTGATGCCTATAAGAACTTGCTCGATGAAGTGGAAAACGACTATTTGAAAGACAGAAAAGAGTTCTGCGTCGAGCACTTTGACGTGATCAATGAAAATTGGCACCAATATTTAAAAGGGAGCGACGATGCTTAAATGCGTGTCGAGAACGAGACAAACGGCTTTGGTATCAAATTCCAAAGCCGTAACCCGATAGGTTGGCTTAAGTCTTACGTGTTAAGAGTTAAGAGTTTAAACCCTAGACCTTCACTTTATATTTCAGGTCTTGAGCTTCATCGCCCGTCATGCCTCGAAATCCCCAGCAGTGCGATGGCTGTTCCTTAATGGTGATTTCGATATCAATTGGAGAGATAGCTAACTGCTTCTCTATCTCAGAAAATATCTTCTTGATTAAGCGCTTTTTGGTGTTTACCGCCCGACCTTCCATCATGTTGATCTCAATGACGGTATAGGCTTCTGTTCTTCCTTCCGGGTAAAAGAAGTCATCTCGTTCCAATGGCACAAATCGATGTGCTCGCTTGTCATCGGGTAAACCCATCTCACTGTTCAAGCACTGCTGCAACACATTAGAGAGCTGCAACTTAACTGGATTTAAGCACTCTTTGATACCATAAATAACAATCATGACCATTCCTTTGATGCAATGTTAAGTATAGAAGAACGTCAGATAGAAGCATCGTCTTGCGACCACCCATTCGCTTACTATTTGTACACATATTACCTAATGACGCGTATGAGAAAAGGTAAAAACAATGAATTTATGAACAGGTGCAACAAAATACCTATCCCTTTGCAAACATAAGCCGAAGCGAATTGATCGAACACCACCCTCCCCGCGTATATCTTCTCAAATCACATTTGAACTAAGGAGTGCTATGTGCCGAATTCACCGAGGAAGACCACGCGGACAGACGCCGAACCAGAAACACCCGTAGAGTCTTCTCTAGAGCTCGCTGTGTTTCCTCTCCCCATCTTCCTGTTACCAGGAGGTCGTCAAAGACTGCGCATTTTTGAGCCAAAGTATCTCGCGATGGTTGCTCACGCAGCGCAGGGCGATGGTTTCATTATCGCCACTCAAGACAACTCGAATCCTGATCATCTCAGTTCTTGGGGAACAAAAGTGAACATCGTCGACTTCAATATGTCGGATGACCAGATATTGGAAATTGATGTCGAAGGCGAAAAGTTGGTGCAACTTCATGACTCGTTTCGAGACGATGATAACCTAATTAAAAGTAAATTCAGCTTGTTGCCTCACTGGCCAGCCTATGAATATAAAGTGCCAAACGTGTTTACCGCATTTTTGGTTCAGTTGTTTCGCGACCACGATTCGATAAGAACACTCTATCCCACTCCAGATTTCGAGAGCCCACAATGGATCTGTGCGCGATTGCTCGAAATGATGCCTATCCCATTGGAAAAGAAAACAGAATTTACGAAGCCAGCCAGTTTTCCGTCTCTAGTTCCTTTTTTGAATCAAATCATTACGGGGCAGTAATCACTTTTCTTCACTATAATTTTGTATAGTAGAAATTAATTTAAATTAAAGTGATCCCGACTTTCTCCTTTCACGTAGTGCCACTCAAATTCGCATGATGGTTATTTACTATGCAAGTCGAAAGTAGAAGTTCAGGGAAAGGCAAGGAGCATGTCATTATCCCAGACAAAAAAACAACGACCGAATCCAAGGTTCCAGCAGAGCTTTCAAATTGGTTGATCTTGGTTGGTACAGACAGAGACAAGCAAGCATTTACCTGTTTGTTCAAGTTCTTTGCTCCTAAGATAAAGCGTTTCGGAATTAGTAAGTTAGGCAGTGAAGCTGCTGCAAACGAGCTAGTTCAAGACACCATGACCAACGTTTGGAAGAAAGCCCATCTTTATAACGAAGACAAAGGCGCTGCGACGACTTGGGTCTACACCGTCATGCGAAATGCTGCGTTTGATATGTTACGTAAAGTGAAAGCCAAAGCGGAACAGACAATCGCAGACGACATCTGGCCTATTGACGCGATGGTTGCGGAATCTCAAAGTGATGAATTACCGTTTGGCGATCATTTGATGAGCCGACACGTAATGACACAAATAGAAAAGTTGCCTCTGGCTCAGAAAACCATTGTCAAAGGAGTCTACTTTCAAGAGCTCTCTCAAGAACAGCTTGCACAACAACTTGGCGTCCCACTTGGAACCGTGAAATCACGTCTAAGACTCGCCTTAGCCAAACTTAAGGTTCACATGGGGGAACAAAGCCATGATTAAACATCACCCTAACGAAGCAATTTTGAAAGACTTTGTTGACGGCACGCTTGCTGACTCAGTGTCTCTAATTGTGTCGAGCCATGTAGAGCTATGTGAACACTGCCAAGAGAAAGTGAAACAGCTAACGGCCGAAGCAGCGAACAATGCCTTTGATAAAGAACCTGCGTTCGCGAACGAAGAGTCAGACGGCTTTTCAATGGACGACATGGATTTCGACTTTGATGCAATTGAGCAGATTACTGCTGATTTATCTCAGTCAGTGGAAGTTGAGCCAAAGGTAGAGCAAGTTTCCGTTGCAGATACCACATTCACTATCCCTCGCGCTCTCAATTCAGTGGCGAGAAAAGATTGGATGAACCTCGGCAAAATTTCACGCGCAAGACTCGACTTTGATGATGAAGCACACCACACGAGTTTGTTGCATATCGATAAAGATGGACAAGTGCCTTGCCACACCCATAAAGGCTTCGAGATAACACTTCTTTTAGAGGGTAGCTTCGAAGACGAAATGGGCGTCTACAACAAAGGCGACTTCATCTGGCTAGATGGCAATCACACTCACCAGCCTGCGACCAAAGAAGGTTGTGTGTGCTTGACCGTCTCAAGTGATGCCTTGTACTTCACTAAAGGTGTGAGCCAACTTTTCAACCCACTTGGTAAATACATTTATTAGCTTAGAAACGTTTACTGACTTCATCACAAGACTTGAGAAGCTGGCTAGAGAAAATGATATAAACCGAGCTAAAACAGCACGAAATAAGCAACAACACACACAATAAGAACAAAGAGCAATGAACGTGAGGATTTGACCAATGGATAAGAAAATAAAAATAGGCATCAGTGCATGTGTCGCCGGTCATAAAGTTCGATTCGATACTGGGCACAAACGTTCGCGTTTCTGCACAGACGATCTTGCAGATTACGTAGAGTTGGAACCGGTTTGTCCTGAAATGGGCGTCGGCCTTCCAACTCCTCGACCTACTATTCGTCAAACAAGAATGCTGGATGACATCATTCATGTTTCTCGCCCAGACGGTTCAGGTGATGTGACCAACGAGCTGATCGAGTTCGGTCAAAACTACTCGAAGAACAACCAGCACATTGCTGGATTCATTGTTTGCCAAAAGAGCCCAACTTGCGGCATGGAGCGAGTGAAAGTGTACCACCACCATGGTCGCGGCTCTGAATCGACTGGCGTAGGCATGTTCACCCAACAAATTATGGACGCTAATCCGTTACTTCCCGTTGAAGAAAACGGCCGCCTAAACGATCCCATTTTGCGTGAAAACTTCATGACTCGTGTCTTCACCTATCAAAAATGGCTCGACCTCGTTGATGAAGGTGTGACCAAACACAAGCTGATCCTATTCCATAGTGCACACAAGTACTTGGTAATGTGTCACCACGTTGAGAGCTACAAAAGCTTAGGCAAACTGTTAGCAGGTAATGAGTTAGAGATTGACGAATTGGCGGCTCAATACATCGAAGGCTTGATGACGGCGTTATCGCATCACGCCAATCGAGGCAGTCACGCCAATACTTTGCATCACTTACAAGGTTACTTTAAGAAGCAATTGAGCAGCACGCACAAGCAAGAGCTCACCAATCAGATTGCATCATTTAGAGAGGGCGTAATTCCACTGCTAGTGCCCCTAACGTTGATAAACCACTACCTAATGGAATACCCAAACGAGTACTTGGAGTCACAGGTTTACCTAAACCCTCACCCACAAGAACTTAAACTGAGATACGGATATTGAGCAACATTCTATGGATAAGACGAGACCTGAGGATTCACGATAACCCAGCGCTCGTCGCGGCAGTTGAAAACGGCGTGTCTATCGCCGTTTTTATTTCAACACCGCAGCAATGGCAGCAACACCACCTTGCACCAATCAAAGCCGATTTCATCTATCGTCACCTAAAACAGCTCGAATCCCAACTCGCTGAGTTTGGGATTTCATTACTGCACCTCAAAGCCAGTGATTTTGATGACCAAGCCCAACAGCTCATCGAATTATACGAACAACTTGATGCGAAGTGCGTATACGCAAATTCAGAGCCTGAGGTAGATGAACAAGCTCGCGACCAAAAACTCATATCATGCGGTGTGAATCTACAAATCAGCGACTGCGACGTTATGCTGCCATTGGGTAACGTGCTGAATAAACAGGGCGAGATGTTCAAAGTCTTTACGCCATTTAAGAACGCGTGGTTAAAAGAAGTTCAGTTGAAAGGCATCATCTGTAGCCCAGCTCCTATCGTGCCCGCTAAGCTTCAACAAACACAGCTTCAACAAACTCAGCGTCCACAATTACAACTTCCTGACGACTTAAAAGCTTCAAGAATCTCCGCTGACTATGATTTTGACTTTCCGCGTGTTGACTCAAGTCGCTGGCCATTAAGCCAAGATGTATTAGGCAATGTGATTCCCAATTTCTTAGGCAATAAAGTCAACGACTACGCGCGTCTGAGAGACATTCCCTCGGTAAAAGGCACGTCTGGTCTATCCCCTTATTTGGCGATTGGCGCTGTGAGCCCACGTTGGCTAGCGATTCAGTTGATTCAGCAGCAACCGGATTTGTTGTTTGATACTCAACTGCCGGCCTTTTCTTGGCTCAATGAATTGATTTGGCGAGATTTTTATAAGCATTTGATGTTCCACCATCCTAAACTGGTTAAAGGGGCAAACTTTCAGCAAAAATACAATGGATTAGATTGGTATCCCGACCATGCTAGCTTCAAAGCTTGGTGCGAAGGAAGAACAGGATATCCATTGGTTGATGCGGCCATGCGTCAATTGCTCGAAACGGGCTGGATGCACAACAGGCTAAGAATGGTAGTGGCAAGCTTCCTGACCAAGCACCTGCTTATTGACTGGCGTTGGGGCGAACGTTTCTTTATGTCGCACCTTATCGACGGTGACTTTAGCGCCAACAATGGTGGCTGGCAATGGGCTTCAAGTACTGGCTGTGATGCTCAACCTTACTTTCGAATTTTCAATCCAATCACCCAGAGTGAAAAGTTTGATCCAAAAGGAATTTTTATTCGTAAGTACATACCAGAGCTGCAAAACATCCCAGATAAGCATGTTCATTTTCCACATGACTTTATCGCTAAAAACGGGATAGACAGCGAATACTGGCACCCCATCGTTGAGCACAAAGAAGCACGATTGAGAGCCTTAGCCTTCTTCAAATAATTAGAGCGAATATTATGGATAACTCTCTATGGCTTGATAACTTTCTCAACATGTATCGAGAGCTCGGAACCGACAATTTCGACGTGCTGAAGACGGTTTATCACCCTGATATTGAATTCCAAGATCCGCTGCACCATGTCAGCGGTATTTCTGCGCTTACCCACTACTTTGAGAACCTCTACACCCAAGTGACGAGCTGTTACTTCCACATTGAACACACTTTCGAAGCGAGCAACGAAGCTTCTGTTTATTGGACGATGCAATTTGCTCACAAGCAGTTAAATGGGCAAAAGCCGATCGAAGTACAAGGACACAGTCATCTCAAGATGCTCGACGGTCAAGTGATCTACCACAGAGATTACCTCGACGTCGGTTCTATGTTGTACGAACACATTCCAGTACTGGGCTGCGCGATTAAATCCATCAAAAAGAGAGCGAGCAGATAATGCGTATTATGATTACAGGCGCGACCTCAGGTATCGGCCAATCCCTTGCTAAAGATTACGCTCAGCAAGGGCATCAGGTGATTGCTTGTGGCCGTAATCCAGACAAGCTGCAAGCCTTAGTTGATTCGCACGAAACAGACATCGCGCATTCATCCATTACACCGCTCTGTTTCGATCTGACCGATTACCACAACTTCCCAGAGCTCGACCAAGACAAGCCGCTCGATCTGCTGATTTTAAATGCGGGTGATTGTGAATACATCAACGACCCAGTGAATTTTGATGCTGAGCTTTTCGAGCGCGTCATCAACATCAATCTAATTTCAATTGGCTACGCCCTTAAAGCCTGGCTAAAAAACATCAAGCCCGGCGGCCGTTTGGTTTTAGTAAGTTCCAGCGCCAGCTTTTTACCTTTGCCAAGAGCCGAGGCTTATGGCGCTTCAAAGGCAGCCCTCACCTACTTAGGCAGAACACTGTCGGTTGATCTGGCCGAGCACAATATTCATGTCTCAATTGTGCACCCTGGCTTTGTTGAAACGCCTTTAACCGAGAGAAACACGTTTGCTATGCCTATGATTATTAGTAGTGAGGCCGCCACTCAGCGAATTGTAAATGGTATTGCTCAAGGAAAGAGTGAAATCAATTTCCCAAGACGATTCATCATGTTGATGAAGCTATTAAGAATGCTTCCAACTCCAGTTTGGCAAAAACTCGCTTCGAGGATGGTATAACAATGAAGAAGATAGCCATTATTGGTTCAGGCATCTCTGGACTCACTTGCGCGCACATATTAGATAAGCACCACGACGTAACAGTATTCGAAAAGAATGATTATGTTGGGGGACACACCGCGACTGTTGATATTGAACATCAGGGCTCGGCGTTTTCGATAGATACAGGTTTCATCGTATTCAACGATCGAACCTACCCAAACTTCAATCAGCTACTCGAACAACTCGGTGTTGAAAGACAGCCCACTGAAATGAGCTTTAGCGTCCACAACACCACCACCAAGTTTGAATACAACGGCCACAGCATTAATTCGTTATTCGCGCAAAGGAGTAACATCTTCAAGCCGCAATTCTGGTCTTTGGTATCTGACATTCTTAAGTTCAACAAACTGTGTAAGGCTCAATTCGAAAGCAATGAGTTCACACCGGATGTTACCTTAGGCAGCTTCCTAAGCGATAACCAATTTTCCGACTTTTTCAGCCAGCACTACATCTTACCGATGGGTGCTGCGATTTGGTCAACAAGCCTTGAAGAGATGGAAGAGTTCGAACTTAAATTCTTTATTCAGTTCTTCTACAACCACGGCCTGCTTGATATTGCTAACCGTCCTCAGTGGTATGTGATTCCAAAAGGCTCGCGTTCTTACGTTGAAATCATCCTTTCACGCTTGAGTAAACCTGTTGCACTGAATACATCGATTAAACAAGTGACTCGCCAAGAAACGGGCGTCACGATTGAATTTGAAGATGGCAGCACACAAGACTTCGACGAAGTAATCTTTGCTTGCCACTCAGACCAAGCCTTACGTCTGCTTGGTGATGCAACAGAACAAGAGCAACAGGTACTGGGCGAGATCCCATACAGCCGCAATGAAGTGGTTCTGCACACCGATACTAGCTTGTTACCAGACAGAAAACTGGCTTGGGCAAGCTGGAACTACATGTTGGATGGCGACAGTAAACGACCAGCCTGTGTCACTTACAACATGAACATTCTGCAAGGCATCGAAAGCCAAGACACCTTCTGTGTCACCTTGAATCAAAACGAAGCCATCGACCCAGAAAAAATCATTCGCAGCTTTGTTTATCATCACCCGGTACTTAACTCGAACACGGTCGAAGCTCAACACAAGCGTGAGCAAATCTGTGGCAAAAACCAGACGCACTTTGCTGGTGCTTATTGGTATAACGGCTTCCATGAAGACGGTGTCCACAGTGCACTCGATGTGACCAAACGCTTCGGTTTAGATTTGAGTTCGAGTTCAGCGCTATGAACAGTCAAACCCTGACACCCGAGATGGGGACCGCATCCGAAAAGAGTGAAGAACTCAGCGGTATCTATTGGGGAAACGTCAGACATCGCCGCTTTGGCAACATCACACATGAGTTTAGTTATCAACTGTATATGATGGGGCTCGATCTTGACGAACTGCCCCAAACCACAGCGCGCAGTGCGCTGTTTGGAACTCGTTGGTTCAACCCGATTCGCTTTGTCGAATCGGATTATCTCGCTGAAAAAAAAGTAAATGTCACTACGGATGAACCAAAATCACTTAAGCAACGTATAGCTTCCAAAGTGCAACAACTTGGTGGTGTTTGGTCTGAATCAAACCGTGTGACGATGCTGGCTCAGTGCCGCTGTTTAGGCATCTATTTCAGCCCCATCAACTGTTTCTTCTGCTATGACGAAACTGGAGATTGTAAATACATGTTGGCAGAAGTGAGTAACACGCCTTGGCGAGAAAGACACTACTATCTGATCAACATGCAACAAGAATTGAAGGTAAAAAAAGAGTTTCACGTTTCGCCGTTTATGGACTTGAACATGACTTATTTTTGGAAGATTAAGCCACCAGCGAAACGCACGTTAGTTCACATCGAAAGCCGCCGAGACAACAAGCTTTTCGATGCGACACTGGCCCTGACCAAACAGTCAGTAACCAAGACAAACATTAGACGAACGGTATTCAAGATTCCGGCTATGACCATAAAAGTCGTGATGGGAATTTATTATCAGGCTCTCAAATTATTCCTGAAAAAAGTACCGTTTGTGGCGCATCCAGACTCAACATCTTAAGCGCTTAAAACAGAAATCAATTCTAGCTTAGGTTCGCTCCAATCAAGGAGCAAAACTCAGCTTAGTTGGCACAAAATATTAGAATGAGTTATCAGCGAGGTTTACATGGAACAGCTTGCCAAACAAAACAACAATATTGAACAACAAGCTAAAGCCGTTGCTGTTTCAAGCAACTGTAAATATCGAGCTTTAATTTTCAAGGTTTTAGAAAGCCTACAATTCGCGACGCTTGAGATCATTGAGCGCGACCAGCATTCAGTATTTGGTGATCGAGAAGCCGAACTGAAAGGTCGAATCGTGATTCATGATGCGACCTTTTTTAGAGATGTCGTTATCAACGGCAGCATTGGGGCATCTGAAGCCTATATCGATGGCAAATGGACCAGTCCAAATCTGACGCGTGTGATTCAAATCATGGCTCGTAACCAAGCCCAATTGGATGAACTTGATGACAAGACACAGTGGATTTCTCGCATCAAAAACCTCTTGCTGCGTCGTAAGAATGCCAACACCGAACAAGGCTCCAAGCGCAACATTCTCGCCCACTACGATATTGGCAACGAGCTGTATGAGCGCTTCTTAGATAGCTCGATGCAGTACTCTGCCGCTATCTACAGCGAAGATGCACAAACCCTATCCAAAGCTCAACAGAACAAAATGAAAACCATTTGTGAGCGATTAGAGTTGTCTGAGAAGGATAGCGTGGTTGAGATAGGCACTGGCTGGGGTGGCTTAGCCATCTTCATGGCGCAACACTACGGTTGTCATGTCACTACCACCACAATCTCAGATGCCCAACACGCACTTGCAGAACAGAGAGTCAAAGCACTTGGTTTAACCGACAAAATCACCCTGCTTAAAGAGGATTATCGCAACCTTACAGGAGAGTATGACAAGTTGGTCTCTATCGAGATGATAGAAGCGGTCGGCCATGAATATCTACAAACCTTCTTTGAAAAATGTTCGTCGCTACTTAAGCCCTCAGGCAAGATGCTGATTCAAGCAATTACGATTGCTGACAGCCGTTACGATAAATACCGTAAGGGCGTTGACTTTATTCAGAAGTACATATTCCCCGGCGGCTGTTTACCTTCGGTTTCAGTGATGACCCAACACCTTGCGACTAGTACAGATCTTGTGGTTCAAGAAATTGACGACATTGGTCTGCACTATGCTCGAACGCTTAACGACTGGAACATCGCCTTTGAAAATAGTTGGGAAGAACTAGAGTCTCTCGGCTATTCAGAAGAGTTTAAGCGCTTATGGATCTTCTACTTCTGTTACTGTGAAGGTGCATTCAAAGAGCGAGTGATCAGTACTCACCATTTAGTCGCAAGAAAACCTCGTTACTTTGGAGCAAAAGATGAAACGGTTTTGGATTATTAATCTCGTACTGTTTCAAGCGACCTGGGTTTGCAGTGCCTTCTTTACCGCGCAAGCCCCGTTCGTCACACCACTGATTGTAGTGGTTCATTTCCTCCTATCACCGACTCGCAGTAGCGATCTTAAGATACTCATCTTATTACCATTAGGGCTATTACTTGATAGCCTCTTCTTTCACTTCGGCGTGTTTGCCGTCGACTCTGCAATTGCTAATCAATCGTGGTTTCCAGTGTGGCTTGTTTGCCTATGGATCATGTTCTTAATCAGTTTTAACCACAGCCTAAATTGGCTTTTAAAATGCTCAAAAGTGATCTTGTTTGTCATAGGGTTCGTAGCAGGTACTAGTAGTTATTGGGGAGGCATCAAAGCAGGCGCCCTCCTGACTACTTGGCCAGATGCATCGGTAGTTGCTGCCCTTGCAATAAGTTGGGGGATTTTGTTGCCCTTACTGGTGGCCGCCTACTCCAACTTAGTACAACCTAAAATGGCAATATCGAGGTGACTTATGGCTTATCCACGCAAACCGACACAAACGTTCAAACCTGAGCGCGGTATTGTTCACCCTCATCAGCAAGCAAAAAACACACTTTTAAGCTTCATCACTCTCTCGTTAATTTTTGCTGCGCTCTTATTCGCCGGAAGCGTTAAAGCCTCTGCTGTCGGCGATCTAAACAAACGTGGTGAAGGTGAAATGAGCTACCTATTTTGGACTCTCTACTCGGCAGAATTCTACGCGACTCCAACCAACTCTGAACGAGCTTTAAAACTTGAGTACTACCGCTCTATCGATAGCAAAGACCTCGTAGACGCTACCGAAGATCAGTGGAACAAGCTTGGCTACTCTAACAGCAACATTCAACGTTGGTTGAAACCCTTGTACGCGATGTGGCCGAACGTAGAAGAAGGAAGCACACTCACGATTCGTGTCGCTGAAGATAACGTGAGTCGCTTTTATTTCGATGAACAACCGATCGGCATCATTCAAGACAAACAATTTGGCGAAGCCTTTCTAGCGATTTGGTTATCTGAAAACACTTCTGAACCCGCTCTTCGTAAACAACTTTTAGGTTTGAACAAATGAATCCAAAAACAACAATAATAAAATTCGCTCTGGCATTTTTTTCTCTCACCTGGCTAGTGGGCTGTGGCTCTGCAAGTTTAGAAGACCATGTCGACACTACGCCAGAGCTCAAGCTTGAAACCTTTTTTAATGGCGAGCTAATGGCCTACGGCATGGTGCTCGACCGCTCTGGTAACCTACTGCGACGCTTCGATGCCAAACTGGTCGCGACTTGGGACGGTGACAACGGAGAGATAAAAGAGTGGTTCTCTTTTGCTGATGGCGAGCGATCAACCCGCGTTTGGAACCTGATGAAAACTGGCGAAAACACCTACTCTGGGACTGCCAACGATGTCGTTGGAACCGCTTATGGGGAGACTCAAGGTTCTGCTCTATATTGGAAATACGACTTAGAGATTGAAGTAGACGGCAGCACCTATGAAGTGGTGCTAGATGACTGGATGTTCTTGATGGACGACAAACGCTTGTTCAACAAAACTGAGATGTCCAAGTTCGGCTTTAAAGTCGGAGAGGTCATCTTATACATAGAGAAGATTTGATATAATTGTCATTTCGGATTCTGGCCTTCGCCACTTCTGCACGCAGCCCACAATGAAAATTGTGGGCTGTTTTGTTTGTTCCCGCGAATTGCATACCTGCAAGCTCAAGCCTCTGTGCTAAGATGCGCCACCAGCACGCAAATGGGCTAGACTCACACTAAGCAGTCCCCATTTGTTTCGCTAAGCGTAGATTCCCTACCATGAATAATTGAAAAGGCTTTAAAGCATGAGCAAGTTGACCTCAGCGGAGCGTAAAGCTCGCGACAATGAACGTTTCTCACAACGCGTAAACGACCGCAGAGAAAAAGGTGAAGACGTAGTTGCTTACGCACTGACCAACAAAAAAGCTGTAAAATTCCTGACTAAGTCCGAGAAAAAACGTTTCAACGAAACGAGAGCGACTCTTCAAGAAGAGAAGCGAGTAAAAGAACAAGAAGAGCTTAACCGAATCGAAGACGCGTTCACGATCAAACAGTTCGACGACGAATAATCACGTTTGATTACTCAAAAGCGCTGGCTCTGCGTAGTAAAACCAAGCAAGCGTGATCTTAAATTATTATGTCAGGGTGAGCACAAAAATGTGCGACAATGCCCAGCGTAAATTCATATTCAAGGTTTATTATGAAACTTCTAGTTCGTAACCTATCGCGCTCTACTTCTGAGCAAGACATCCGTGTGCTATTTTCTGAGTTCGGTTCAGTAAAAGAGTGCAGCCTAGTTTTAGACCAAGAAACTGGCGACTCAAAAGGCTTTGCTTTTGTTGAAATGCCAGAGCACGAAGAAGCGAAAGCGGCACTAAACAAGCTGAACATGACTAAGCTTGGCAAAAACACGATTCGTGTAAAAGTGGCTAACTCTTAATCGAGTCACGCTTTATAAGCCGCATAGCTTAGCAGCACAGATGATAAAGCCCGTAACGATATTACGTTTTCCAGCGCAATATCGTTACGGGCTTTTTGCTGCTTGCAATTCTCTTTTCACACTATTCGAATACGCCTAGAGTCCTTCGTGTTCATCAATGGCACGTCTTGCTTCTGCCATTGAACATCCAGACTCCATCACCAGCTGAGCGACCGTCATCGAGGGTGTTGCCGCTAGCAGCGAAGCCAAACACACCACAGGTTTAGGCAATACTTTGTCTATCGCAATGACGATCCAACCATCTTTTTCGTGGGTTAACATCGTTTTAAATTCAACGAGTTGATCTTCTTGAGCGACCAGCAACCAATTACGTGAACGGCGAACTCGTTTCAACTGACATCCACATTCAGCTGCATTAGCCATGACTTGGCCTTTATCACTCACACGATGAACAAAACTATTTAAAGGGACGCTAAACATAACCTATATAAGAAACTCGACACTTGGGCTCAGTATTATACCAACCGCAGCAAATAATTGTTCACCCTAGCTTATACAACAAAGCGTAACGAAAGATTACCCTATGATTTCTGGCACGATCTCAGTTCTTATCACAATTTCTGTCTTGACCGAGTTCGCGATAAAACAGTTTTTGTGCGCAAAATGATGCAGTTTGTCGAGTTGTTTGGCGGTTGGCACCTTAGTGCCTGAGAACACAATGTCAGGTCGCAGAGTCACCTTAGTTACCGATGAGCGGCCTGATTCATCTTCCTCAAGTACACCTATCGCATCATCAACGTAAGACTCAATTACGTACTTTTGTTTAGCAGCAATGCCCAAAAAAGTCAGCATATGGCAGCTAGAAAGTGCTGCAATAAACGCTTCTTCTGGATCAACATTCTCTTCAACAGAGAGTGGCAATGGCACAACATGAGGCGATGACGACGCAGGTACAATAACGCCACCATCAAACTCCCATGTATGGCCCCGGCTATATTGATTGTCGCTAAAGGCTTCATCTTCTGATTTTTGCCAGCGAATGATCGCTCCATATTCAGACATAATCCTTTCCCTTTTTAATGCTCAATAAATTAACGATCAGCAGGATGATTGACACCATCATTGGTCACCACATCTCCAATATCAAAAGGGTTCACCCCTTCTAAACAACCAATATTGAACCCATATTCATTTGGGCTAGAGCGACGTTGATGATGGGTATAGATACCGCAGTTTGAGCAGAAGTAATGCTTCGCGGTGTTGGTATTGAATTGATAAAGCTTGAGATGCTCTGCACCTTTGAGGATCTTGATGCCATCAAGCGCAACAGAGCCAACAATCGCGCCTCTACGACGACAGATAGAACAATCACATCGACGCGGCTTTTCTATTCCGTTGGGTAGGCTGAGTTCTAGTTCAACTGCACCACAGTGGCAGGTGGCTTTGTGAAAAGGTTGGATAACCGTGTTACCGACTACTTTCATTTCTCTCTCCAATCACGTCCTTGTATTGCACGCATCATAACCAGTTCAATGAACTCTGTCCTTAAGCTGACGTTGAGTTCGAGAGCTCCATCATGGGTTAAGAGAGGTGCCTCGGAATGGCGTGGAGAGTTTGAGGCAAGTTAAACACCCACGTCATTCCATATTGAAAAACGGAACCAAGTTACATAAAGAAAATTCCGAGATAAGTGATAACAACGACACCCAGAATCAGTCCAGAGAGCGACTTACTAATTATTGGCAATTGAATAAAGCTGCTTAATCGATTTGATACAGCAAAGTCCTTCCCTCCCCAATCTAAACGCTTAAAATCGAAACATAAGCTGAGAAACAGAAGGTGGCAGGCTGTCACGATACGAGCATGGAAAAAATCCTCCGCACCAATCGCTATCATAAAGGATGCAATATGGCAGATAGCGAGAGTAAGTTTCGGCAAAACTGAGCGATACTCCACCAACAGCAATTGAATTAACCAAAAGCCATAAATCACTTTTAATTGCCAAGGAACCACTTCACCAAATAAGAGAATCTTGCCCTCTCCTAACAGTAAGGTTTGTTCACCCGTATATACCCAATACGCAATTGTCGCCGCGAGCACCATCGAGATAAACATCGACAGGTAGGCCTGCTTTTTGAGTTGCACCAATACAAAACCAACAGACTGGAGGACAAAAAACACGACCAAACCTTTATCGACATACTCGACACTCACCCACTGACTCACCGCCATAAAACACAGTAGGTTAAACCCCATTTCGAGACCAAGGATTCGCTTTATCTCACTGGCGTTTTCGACTGGTTTTGTCAACGGCCAGAACAACACAGGCAAAACTAAAGTCAGAGCTAGTGCAAGCCAAATCGAGCTTTGCACAAGTAGATAGAAGCCACTGCCGTACACTAGGCAAATAAGTAAAAATAGCCCGGATGATAAAGGAGAATAGACACTTGATTTCATCGATGCTCCTCGCGTTCAGAAGAGACACGCTCAACCAGATCTGCAGCACATAGATTGGCAGTTTCAATGCATCGTTCCAGCGTAACGGGGACTCGCCAAGTTTGTCTTGGATCAGACAGATACTCACCGCTAAAAAAGACGTTAGAAAAGTTATTCATCGTTGTTGATAGCGAATTCTGAGCTGTTGGCTGAGTTAATGCGTGTTGCAGGACCCAATAACGGGATTGCCCACGCTCATTAGTCACCACATCGCCACAAAAGTAATCGGAATATAAGGTTTCCAATTCTTGAGGTGTCACCATTTTCGCACCAAGACCAACTCTGAAACCTTGATAAGCAGAATGGTCGAGTAAATCTAATTGCCCAAAAAGCTGGAACAGTAATTCATCCTTTACCTGCTTCTCTGTACAAGACAACATCGGCTTTTGATAAAGGAGGCCGAGCGCCTTATCAAGATCAGTCGCTGTTACCGATAGACATGTCACCTCTCCTTCAGACGTACTTCGAGTCGTCACGTGATAACTCAATCCCCAAGGAGAATCGAGAACTAATCCCACCGTCCTATTCTTCAATACCGAAGGGACTTGAGAGAAATAGAACTGAAACCCGTGGCTCAGTACATACTCATAATTTAATACTGAACTGATCTCTGAGAATAAAGGTTTGATAACGTGAGCGGGAAGCGCGAAGACGTAATAATCAGCTAAGACACGACAATCATTATGTAGCAGCACACTATCAATCCGAGTTCGTTTTTTATTGGGATAAATGGCTTTGGCTTTGTAGCCTAAGTGAAATTGAACGCCTTGCTTTTTAAGATGGTGAGTCAACGGATTAATAAGCGCATCACTAATCGGTTCTTTCATTCCCAAACTGTACGCGTCGGGGGCAGAGGCATGCAGTTCTCCATCTTTATTGTTGAGCAAATCCAAAATGGCCAACGCTGGCGTATCATCCGTTGCTCCAATCCAACCTAATAAGACCGAACGAAGGAAGCCAGCAAGTCCAGGCCTAGACTCATAAGAAAAAAACTCACTAACAGGAACCCCAAGCAGTTCCTCCATCGAATACGGTTTCTGTAACCTTTGCTTAAACCAAAGCGTGTCCTTTATAGGAACTTGAGCATAAAGCATTGAATAAGCAGACTTTGCGTCATCCCATAGCTTTTCAAAGCGGGAAAAGTACCCGCGTTGAAACTGTATCGTCTTATTATTTTGCGCCCAAGAAAACTGAACCATATTCTGGGGATACAGTGAATCTAAACAATTGCCAGACTCACGAGGAACCTCTTTAAGGAAGTTTATCAAGTTGTAGTTTTTGGCGAAAAACTGTCGATGGGTAAGCTCATGAACCATGCCTCCCTCATCCACCGTTCCGACACATTTTCCTCCGGTGTAGAGCTCCTTATCGTAAATAGCCACATCGAAGCCTTGTTTTACACAATTATGAGCCACTGCTAAGCCAGAAATCCCAGCACCGAAAATGGCAACTTTGGGCCGCGTAGGGCCGGTGCTAACACCGACCTCACTTTCACTCTCATTGACATAATGACAGGTCATATTTTCTCCTTAAACTATCGGTTCAAGATGACATGATTCGCGAGCTCTAAACGATATAGGTCGTGATTCGGAAGCTGATTCAATACTGGGTTGATGTCTAATTCAAACGGACTATTAGCCAGTGAACGACACATAATTAGGTCATCCCCAACAATCATCACTTTCGGTGTCGCACCCTCCCAGACAAGTTGTGCCGATAGGTTTAGATCACTGATATTAATTCCGCAATCGTAAGTGCGAGAATGCAAAATACCATTTTCTATTTCGTATCCACCAACTAACGCGATTGGATGCTGAACGGTCGGAAAGACTATCGACTCATTCACCTCAGTAGTTTGTTGAGTTGGGAAAGTTATAGCGTCTTCGGCGTGAACAAAAGAAGCAGCAAGAAGGGTCACGAAGCCAAGAACGTTTTTCATTATATTTCTCCATTATTATATTTATTAGCGGGAATGTTCCCAAATGAGAATCTATCTCAAATTCAATGTCACAACTATTGGCTTATGTATTTTAATTCTGTGAGAGATACACCATTGATAGGGAAGGCGACAAAAAATAAAAAACTGATAAATATTAGATGGTTAAATAGATAAAAAAGACAACAAATGACCAAATGGGTAGAAGAAGAGCTCTACGAGAGTTTCTTTGACGTCGTGATTTATTCAGGCTCTGGATGAGGGAATTAATAAACCTGAATAATTACATGCGCTTTAAATCATAAAAAGCTCAAATAACAACTCAAAGGCTTCCTTACTAACACATTGATTATTAATATTTTATAAAACAGGACAATCTCTCACCTAAACTTGCGAGAAGACAGCTTGATCTTTCCTTCCGACCTCTATTTTTAGCAGCAAAAGGGGATTACATAGGAGGATATATTTCAATATGGATGAAGTACGAACGTGTGACGAACAGAGGAGGAATGGTGTCATTTTCGATGAAGAGATCTTTTCACTGACAGACCTCTTATCATAAACATTTGCCGCCAGACAAAGCTGGCCAGCATTGGGGCTTCACTATTGATAAATTAACAATAATTGTTCTCAGCTTGACCTCTCGACCAAACCAATGAAGTTCTCAAGAAGATAATCCAAAAACAGCCGAATACGTTTCGGCTGATATTTCTTGCTGATGTACACCACACTCAAGTCGGCGCTCGATACTGAAGTCGAGGTGTTAAAGTTCTTCATGTAGCCATTAAGCAAAGTCACAAGGCGTTGGTTATTGATGTCATCTTGCACATCCAAAATGGATTTCAGTGCAATCCCCTCGCCTTGTAACGCCCAATAACGAATCACTTCGCCATCGTCCGAAAAGCGTTTGGGTACAACCGTTACGGCTTTCTTTGTGTCATGGTCTTGAAAGTGCCAAGTCTTGAGTTCTTCATTGCTGCGCAGCATCGCCAGACACGCATGATCAACCAAATCTTGTGGTGTTAACGGTGTTCCATGTTTAGCAAGATATTCAGGAGAAGCGCACAACACGCGGCGACTCGGAGATAAACGTCTGGATATCAAGCTGCTGTCGACCAACTCGCCGTAGCGGATCACGATGTCCATGCCTGATTCGGCGATATTCGATAGGTTATCGTTCAAATACAGGTAAGGAATCACATCTGGATACTGCTGACAAAATTCCGACAAAATAGGAAGGATGTACTGCTTTCCGATATCTTTAGGTGCCGCAATCTTTAATGGGCCTTTAACCTCTTTGACGCCATTTTGAATCAGGTTTTCGGCCTCGCTGACATTATCCAATATTTCCAGACATGCCTTGTGATACAGCTCCCCAGAGTCAGTTAGAGACACATGTCTTGTGCTTCGGTTCAGCAGTTTCACACCATAACGCTCTTCCAACGCCTGAAGCCTTGCTGTCATGGTCGCAGGAGAAAGCCCTAACTCTCGCCCCGCCGCTGCTAACCCGTGATGCTTAACAATGCTCACGAACATCGCCATATCTGAAAACTTGTCCATTCACCTCTCCTACTATTCAGTTAATCCGAATAATGATTTTATATTTTAGCCAATTATCAAATTTAGTCGAATAAATATAATGACAACCATCAGCAGAACACGCAGGAATTCAGAACATGAACAACGAACTTACAAACCAAGAAAAGCACACTTTTGTCATCATTGGTGGCACATCAGGTATCGGCAAAGAATTAGCGATGCAATTGAGAAACGACAACAACACAGTACACATTGCCAGTCGACATACAGGTGTGGACATCAGCAATGAAAAGTCGATTTGTGAATACTTTGAATCCATTGGTCCCTTCGATCATTTAGTCGTGACAGCGGGATCATCCGCTCCGGCGGGAAAGGTGACAGACGTTGCGATTGAAGATGCAAAAACAGCATTTGATACCAAATTTTGGGGCAGCTTAAACGTTGCTAAGCATGTTGCGCGTTACATGAAGCCCAACGGCTCTATCACACTTACCACAGGCATGTTGTCACGCAAAGTGGTCGCAGGCACTTACGTAAAAACAGCCATCAACGCCGCACTTGAAAGCGTCACTAAGGTGCTTGCGAAAGAACTCGCACCAATTCGAGTGAACGCCGTAAGCCCAGGCTTAACCATGACAACAGCCTACAAAAACATGGACGACACAGCTCGCTCAGCCATGTACGACAATGCCAAAAACAATTTACCCGCAGGCAAGGTTGGCGAAGCTTCAGAAATCGCGATGGGTTACCTGCTCGCGATTAATAACCCATACGTGACTGGCTCAATCATCGACATCGATGGCGGTGCTCTACTCGGCTAACACTCCGCAAAGAAGCAAAGAACAATCGTTAGGGCGTGTATCTAAACGTCCTAACAAACAAGAATTAACACAGGTACTTCACAATGAAATCAGAAGCGATCCATAAAGAAAAGATCCCATTCCAAGTTTGGATACTGACACTCGCAGCTTTTGCCATCGGCACCGCTGAGTTTGTTATTGCAGGCATCCTGCCACAAATTGCCATATCCCTTTCGATCACCGAAGGTCAAGCTGGCTACCTAATCAGTGCTTACGCATTGGCTATCGTTATTGGTGGCCCGATCTTAACCATCTACCTCGCACGTTTTAACAAAAAGATGGTACTGATTGGCTTAATGGCTTTGTTCATCATCGGCAATATCTTGTCAGCCTTAGCTCCAAGCTATCCACTTCTACTTGCAAGCCGCGTTATCGCAGGCTTAGTGCAAGGTCCTTTCTATGGCATAGGTGCAGTTGTCGCGACCAATTTAGTGTCTGAGAAAATGGCAGGTCGTGCTGTTGGTCAGATGTTCGCTGGCTTAACACTCGCTAACGTTCTAGGGGTTCCCGCAGGTACTTGGGTGAGCTTGCAATTCGGTTGGCACACCACTTTCTTTACCGTGGCAGCACTTGGCACCATCGCCATGATTTCAATCTTAACGTCAATAAAATCTTCAGGTCACAGCGAAGCGAAAGACATCAAAACTCAGCTGTTGGCATTCAAAAATCCAATGCTTCTCATCAGCTTGGCGATCACCGCTTTTGCTTGGTCTGGCTTCATGACGCTTTACGGCTACCTTGCGCCTATCGCCATGCACATCACGGGTTACGGTCAAGAGTCAGTAACTTGGATCTTAGTGATTGTTGGTGTCGGCTTAATCATCGGTAACACCTTGGGCGGCCGCTCTTCTGACAAAGGTTTAGGCAAAGCATCGATGTTTTGGGCTATCGCGATGATCGTTTCATTGGTAGTGGTTGGCCTTGTTGTAGACAACAAAATCCTATTCGTTGCCGCTGCATTTGTCTTTGGTATTGCATCATTTGCCAATGTTCCTGCTATGCAGCTTCGAGTAATGAACAACGGTGGCGAAGGCCAAGAGCTAGCAGCAACCGCGAATATCTCAGCGTTTAACTTGGCCAATGCCTTTGGTGGATTCCTTGGCGGCATGGTACTCGACAGCCAACTAGGCGCAGGCATGATTCCATTCGCAGCCGTTGTTGTCCCTGTTATTGGTTTGCTGCTTATTGCGAAAGCCAACCGAGCTGAAAAGCCACAGAGCAACTCTATTTTCAGCCCAGCAGAAAGCAAATAACGCGACTTATCGCCCCAATAAAAAACTAAAAAACACCGAATTAAAACAAGGTAGATACCATGAACAAATTATTCGA
This sequence comes from Vibrio splendidus, assembly GCF_001557875.1. Classification (GTDB taxonomy): domain Bacteria; phylum Pseudomonadota; class Gammaproteobacteria; order Enterobacterales; family Vibrionaceae; genus Vibrio; species Vibrio splendidus_F. Next base: position 228,653 of record NZ_LNRF01000001.1, read on the forward strand.
AACATCAGAACTCAAAGGTCTCGCACTGCAAAACCGTGTCGTTATGGCACCTATGACACGCGCTCGTACTAGTCAACCTGGCAATGTACCAAATGACATGATGGCGACTTATTACCAACAACGTGCAAGTGCCGGGCTTATCATCACTGAAGCGACGCAGATCTCTGATGACTCTCAAGGTTACTCATTCACTCCCGGCGTTTACACCGATGCACAAATCGAAGGTTGGAAGTCAGTTACCACAGCCGCCAAAGAGCAAGGTGCAGTAATATTTTGTCAGCTCTGGCATGTAGGTCGAGTGTCTCACCCTACCTTTCAAAAGGGCGAACTGCCGATTGCACCGTCAGCTTTGGCTCCAATAGAAACTCAGGTGTGGATTTCTGATGAGAATGGCAACGGCAACATGGTCGATTGCATCCAACCAAGAGAGATGACCCAAGCAGACATCGATCGAGTGGTTCAAGATTTTGCGAACTCAGCAAAGAAAGCCATCGAAGCAGGCTTTAATGGTGTAGAGATCCACGGCGGCAATGGCTACCTAATTGATCAATTCCTAAGAACCAACTCAAACAAGCGCAACGACAACTATGGCGGAAGCCGTGAGAACCGACTTCGCTTTCTGATTGAAGTGGTTGATGCAGTGATTGCAGAAATCGGTGCCGATAAAGTGGGCGTGCGCTTGGCACCATTCATCACCTTCAAAGACATGAACTGCCCAGACATAGTGCCAACAATTTTAGAGGCTGCAAAAGCACTGCAAGCTCGTGATATTGCTTATCTGCACCTGTCAGAAGCCGATTGGGATGACGCGCCAGTGATACCTGAAAGCTTCCGCATTGAGCTAAGAGAGTTGTTCTCCAACACCATCATCGTTGCTGGCAGTTACACACCAGATCGCGCAGAAGAAGTATTGAGTAAGAGCTACGCCGATCTCGTCGCATTTGGTCGCCCATTCGTAGCAAACCCAGATCTCGTATCACGCCTGCAAAACGACAGTGAGCTAGCACAACTCGATGGCGCCACCCTATTTGGCGGCAACGAAAAAGGCTACATCGATTATCCAGCTTTATAGCGAACTTTGAAGTGATAGTGCTGCCTTGAGTTTTCCGACAGGCAAAAGAAAGGCTCGCGTGACTAGTGCGAGCCTTATGCAGTTTAGGGGGTAAACCACAATCTGATATTAATTAGGGGTAATTATTTAACTTATGAGCCAGTATGCACCTGTGCGCATTGATATTCTATTTTTAAATGATTCACTGCAATTAATCAATCGATAAAAGTTAGCGTTTGGTCAATTTAAACCACATAGATAACAGTGATTTAGCGAGTGATGTCTAGAAATTAATCAGAAAACCCATTTAAATCAGATTTATAGACTTCTCATTTGCCAATAACCCTCACCATTAGTTGCGAGTTGGCTGTGTAAATATTCAAGCGTATCTGCGACCGTTCCAGCGATGCCTTGTGGTGGGTTGAACAATAGCAAGCCACTACCGATCAGGCGATCATCCCCCTTAGGATCTCGAAGGCGAAGCTCCGACTTAATCGGACTTGGTAGTAAGCCATCTTTCACCGCTGTCACGCAGTGGTTCAGAATCAATGAGCTCTTATCATCCGTGTAAAGCGGATACCAAATCAGGGCCGATACCTTCTCAGACTGCTGATACGCCTTAACTAAGGCATCAATCACCGCGAGATATTCAGAATCAGTTTCATAAGGAGGGTCGATAACAATCAGGTGATGCTTATCGTGTTTTGCTATGTCATCAGGCAGTGCTTTCAAGCCATCGCCAGCGGTAATGGTGAGCTTACTTGAAACATCGAGATCGCGTTGCAGCTTCTCAATGTTAGTTTGTAATAGGTCGGCTTCATCTTGCTGAATGTCTGAAAAATAGAAGCTATCTTGGCTACGACCTTGTTGATAAGTGATGGCCGCTGAGCCCGGATAGAGAGAGATAAGTTGATTCGGATTGTAGTATTCCAGCACCGACATAAAAGAAGCAAATGCCGGAGGAAGATAAGCCTTGTTTCGCCACAAGTACCCGACCCCTTCAGCAAACTCACCCGCGTGATTACTTGGAGCTGTAGTGAGGTCATAACACCCTGTACCTGAATGTGTGTCGATAACATTAAGGCGTGAGTGTTGCTGCATTAATGATTTAACCAGAGCACTCAATACTGGATGCTTTAGCGCATCACCATGGTCGCCTACATGACATTGATGTCGATATTCCATTCCCTTGCCTCATTTCTACGAACGTCATCTAAACATACTTCATATCATGAGGGCTTGCCTGCTCAATCCATCGTTTTTTGAAATAGGCTCTCTTTTCTGTAACTGTTTGACTCTTATAAAAAATAAAGCCCAACATAGAATTAGCTAGAATTGAAAAAATAGCCACCTTCTCGCAAAGGTGGCGACTAAAAAACGAAAGAAACCTTTCTCTTACTTATTGCTTACCACTTACACAGACTTATGCCAGCACCAATCAGAAATAAAATTATTCCAATATAAAAGCACGACTTTTCAAATTTGCTCATTTCAGCCACCGTTAGACAGTTAGTACTTTTATAGCTAGCCCAACAAGAACTACCCCTGATAATCGATCTATAGTCACCGCATATTTGCGTAGTCTTATCATCGTACTTGGTCTCGATAGGAAACAAGCAACCAATGAGTACCATATGGCATCTAGGATTACTGGAACAGAAACAATGATCAATCGATCGGTGAAGTGGTCTACATACACTACGAACTGGCTAAACAGTGCTAGGAAAAAAATAATAATCTTGGGATTTAGGAGAGAGATAAGAAACCCGTCACGAGCTGACTCAAATAATGTACTCTTTTTTCCTGCCGCTATCTTGTCAGACAATCCACCTTTAGAACGCAATGAACAATAGCCCAAGTACGCTAAATACGCAGCCCCGGAATATGCAATGGTATTGAAAAATATAGGGGAGTTTTTAAGAGCAATTGCCAACCCAGCGAGTGAAAGTACTGCATATATCCCAACCCCTATAGCATGAGAGCAAGCTGTAACTACTCCATGTAGTCGACCACTAGCTAATGTATTGCGTGAAACCATGATAACGGATTGACCTGGTGTCATAGTACCTAATAGCGTCACTATGAATAGCGACGTAAATACTGAAAGAGTCATAAATGCCTCAATTTATTAATATGTGTGAATTTTGAATATAACTATGTCTATGAGTGACTGGTTACCAAGGCACATTTAATAAATTGCTATGTGTTGCAGCATACGCTACTGACGCTTTGAATCGTTTCATTTCGTGAATGTTGCCATGACGAAAAAATCATAGCAATAGCTATAAGTTATGATATTTAATCATAGTGCTGATACATTAAAATCATTACTAATTTAAAAATAAAGCCCCTGAACTGAGTGAGTTCAGGGGCTGTCATTGTTGGTTTAGATTAATAGCGTGAGTAAGCCAACTTGGCTCAACTAAGGGTACTCACCCTCAATTTCTACTGGTGGCTTCACTTGGTAGTGACAAGGCTGCAAACCAAGTAGCTTAGGCAGCGTGATGCCGACAGAAATTGAAGACCACGTGCCACTGACAATACCCACAACCAGTGCAATAGCGAAACCTTGTAGTGCCGCGCCACCAAGTAGCCAAAGTGCTGATACGGTGATTAGCGTTGTACCTGAAGTCACCATAGTGCGTGAGAAGGTCGCTTTAACCGATTCGTTAAGCAGGTTATCTGTATCACCGTTTGGATTACCACGCAGCATTTCACGAACACGGTCGGCAATGATAATCGAGTCATTCAATGAGTAACCCAAAATCGCCAACACAGCCGCCAATACAGTCAGGTTGAACTCAAACTGAGTAAACGCGAACAGACCCAAAATAAGCGTCACGTCATAGATGATCGCGGCAAGCGCGCCTAGTGCCAAGCGCCATTCAAAACGTACACTCAGGTACAGCATGATCATTAGGAAACACACCAATACCGCCAAGCCACCTTGATCAACCATGTCTTGACCCACTTGAGGGCCAACCACGCTGCTGTTGAGCACTTTTACTTGGTCACTCACAGAAGACAAAGCATCGACTAGGTTTGGCTGCGGTGCGTCTGTCAGTTGGCTGTAACGGATTGTCCAGCGATCTTGTTCTGCCATACCAACCACTTGCACGTCTTGTTGGAAAGCGGTATCAAGTTTTGTTTTCAACGCATCTTTGGTTACTTGATCAGAGAGCTGAACCTCGGCAACCACACCGCCTGTGAAGTCCAAGCCCCAGTTAAAACCTTTCACCGCCACCAGCATCACAGAGCTCATGAACAGCACAATAGAAATCACCGACATCACCTTACGAAGGCGAGTCATATTGCTGTCTGAAATAGTCATTTTTGAAGTACTCATGCTTAAATCCTTACATCGTGGCGCTGGTCACGCCCCCAAACCAAATTGATGATCGCTCGTGAAGCAAAAATGCCCGTGAACATACTGGTTAGAAGACCTAAGCCCAGTGTCAGAGCGAAGCCCTGAATCGGTCCATTGCCGATTGTGTATAGAGCTACAGCAACGATCATGGTGGTGACGTTAGCATCGAAAATTGACGAGAATGCGCTATCAAAACCACGGTCGATAGAGCTAGCAAAGCTGCGCCCTTCTTTCATCTTGTCTCGAATACGTTCGAAGATAAGCACGTTAGTGTCTACCGCCATACCGACGGTCAGTACTAAACCCGCAATACCCGGCAAAGTTAAAACCGCACCCGGTAACAAGGCAATCAAGCCAAACAATGTGGTCATGTTAACCACCAATGCACAGTTCGCGACCCAACCAAGACGGCGGTACCATAGCGCCATAAACGTGAGAGTAAGTCCAAGACCAAGAGCCAAAGCAGCAAAACCGTTAGTTACGTTTTCTGCCCCCAGAGACGGGCCAATAGTACGCTCTTCAATGATGGTAACAGGCGCTGTTAATGAACCTGCACGTAGCAGTAGAGCAAGCTCTTGTGCTTCTGCCATGCTGCCTGCACCTGTGATTCTGAAGCGGCTACCCAGTTGAGATTGGATGTTCGCCACACTGATCACTTCACTGGTTTTTTCGCTGTTACCGGCTCTGTCACGGCTGTATTCGCTGTAAACAGTCGCCATTGGCTTACCGATGTTATGGCGAGAAAACTCAGACATTTTCTTACCACCAGAAGAATCCAGCGTGATGTTTACTTCAGCACTGCCCATCTCACCAATGCCACTGCGGGCATCGATAATGTGTTCGCCGCTCAGCACCGCTTTGCGAGCAACCACCACACGGTTACCATCCGAATCTTTCAGAGTTTGAGTATTGCGAGTTGCATTGTCGTATACAGAGTAGAATGCAAGCGAAGCAGTAGCACCAATCACGTCTTTCGCGGCTGCTGGGTCTTGAACACCCGGAAGTTCGATACGGATACGGCTTTCGCCTTGGCGTTGAATCGATGCCTCCGTGATGCCGAGCTCTTCAATACGGCTGCGCATGATCTGCAGGTTTTGTTGAACTGTTAGGTTACGTAGCGTTCTTTGCTCTTCTTCAGACTGAGTTAACGTTAGCGATTTATCTGAACGGTCACGTTGCCATTGTGGGAACTCTTCACGAATCAGTTTCTGTGCTTTTTCGAAATCTGCATCTGTACGGAAGTTAAATTCAACTTGGTTGTTCACCACTTTACCGCGTGCATAACGCACTTGGCTGGTGATCTCGTCGACCACAGATTGCGCTTGTGCGTGATAAACCGGTTCCATGTCCACTTCTAGCAGGAACTGCACACCACCACGTAAATCAAGGCCTAGCTGAATCGGCGCGAAGCCCATGTCAGTCAGCCATTTTGGGGCTGCAGGCTCCATCGCTAGCGCAACAGTCGCGTTGTCCAATAGGCGTTCATTCAGCACCTCTTTAGCCTTCGCTTGTTGCTCTGCATCTTCCAAGATCACGACCAAACGGTTGTCTTTTTGAAATGCAGATTTGGCTTGGATGCCTTCGCTCGCAAGGTATTGGGTAATTTGACTCGCATCAATGGTCTGTTCAGAACGATTATTAATTTGAACCGATGCATTCTCGCCATACCAAGAAGGTAAAGCACTCAGAACCATGATGATGATAGTGGCGATAAGTACCACGTATTTCCACTTTGAGTAGTGGTTAATTTGTTTTCTTGGAATGCGTTTTTTCACAGTCAAGATCTCTTCTTTTTACCAATCACGGTGAATAAATGATCGACACTAGCGCAGGAAAAAGGCTTGAGAACAAGGCAGGATTTTTCGATAAGTAGCTATTCTACAATCAAAAATTCTAACGCAGTTATCGAGCATTTTAACCAGCTAGGGTGTTCAGTTATTTACTACGATTGGTATGTCTAATGTTTTGCGAACACGAACGACAACTAGTCACAACCAAAACAAGCTGATTGAGTAATAGTGAGGCTAATAATTGTGTGTCGCTATATTGGGTTAACTGGTGAGTTCAACGGGCACAAGTGACCATCGATACGACCAATTTAGGGTCAAACGATTAGCTAAGAAGTTCTCGGAAATGCGAGTATTGAATGTTGCCCTCTTTCCACCCAGAAAGCCGGGAGGACGGAGAACTCACAATGCTGGTCCAGTGCTGCTTGGAATCCAACAACGGTGTGTTGAAAAGCAGAGAAGCCAGCAATGAAGGGGGGGAGAAGTCGATCAGTAGATGATAAGCAGGCTCAAGATCGGCCACACTTTCTTGCTCATTGCTGAGCATGCGTCTGAAGTTTGCTGCTTGAAGGCTTGATTCTGTATCGTGATAGTTGGAACTGTCACCAGAAGGATCGGTGCCAAACTGAGCCTTATCGCACTCTAAGTAGCTCGACGGATTATCCGTAGCCGATTGTTTACAAAGATCATTCTGCGAAGATTGCTCTTGAGCTGAGTATATTTGAAATGGCTTAGAAGGGAACGAATAGCCGTTAGAGTTCACTAAGCCAAAGCTCAGTAAAAACAACATTAAGACTAATCGGGTACCTAATTTAAGCAATCTAATATCCAAACAACATTCTCGTAGATCGCCAATCTACAATACAAATGAAACGCTGTCTTGATTTAAAACATTTTTTTAGAAAATGATTCGAGGCAACCGATTAATCTTCAGTGCTTCTAAAAAAAGAAAAAGCCAAGCAACTAGGCTTGGCTTTCAATTACCTATACGTCCAACGCTTATCGTTACGACGTTTATAGCTATTACACTGTATAAAAGCGATTAAGCTTCAGGTCGCATGATGTTCTTAACCTTGCGACTGTTCTCTCCAAAGATACGTTGCACTAACGCATTCATATCTTCCGCAGAAATCGATCTCGCCACTCGCTCTACTTGAGACAAAGCTTCGATATCGTAACCATGGAGCAGATAACGAGACACATACCACGCTTGGTCGATAGAGCTCATCTCAAGAGGTGTGAAGTCAGCTTCAAACTGTTTCACAACCGCTCGCATTTCCTCTTCAGAAACACCTTGTAGGAGGTCTGCAATCACCTTATCAATCGCCACCTCGACTTGATCGACATTTTCTGGAGCTATCATCGCACCAATAACCCATTCATGACTCAACTCGCTGTCTGCAGACGCCGAATACGTATAAGGCGAGTAATCCAAGCTCAACTCTTCACGAATATAGCTATCTAATCGAGTCGTCAGTAGGCGTTCTAGCAAGCTTTCCATGAACACATCTTTTGCCGTAAAGCCTTGCTCGGTATCGCTTGCTGGTTCAGAGATCACTCGCAAGACGTACTCTGCACTATTTACATTGTTAATCGCCAAATCAATACGTGACTCTAGTGGCTGGTTGTAAGCCACTTTAAACTCAGGTACCGCCGCTTTTTCCAATGGGATAGAAGCCAAGTACTGCTGAACCAAAGGCTTCAATACACTTGGGTCGATATCACCCACGACCACTAGTTGGTTGTGTCTCATTTGACCAAACAGCTGCTGATGAAGGTTATCGACATCTTCCACTGAAACCGCTTCAACACGCTCTTTATCAACAAAAAGGTGACTACTGTCCGGACTATAGATATTTTGGTTTATTGCTCGTTCAAACTGACCAACAGGGCTACTTAAGAAAGATTCTTGACCTTGTACAAACTCCTGCTTCACTGCCTCTAACTGCTCGGGAACAATTTTAGGCGCAGTGATGAAGGTATACAGCGCAGCAAATGTATCTTTAAGCCCATATTTCTGAATATTAAATTCAATGCCATGACGGGTATTCCCAATGAAACTATCAGCTCGAATATCTTCACGGTCAAAATAAGCTAGCAGCTCAGATCCCGTAAATTCACCGACACCACTTCGAGCAAACGTCGGTAACGCAACTTCAACGGCAGGGTACAAGCTAGGATCTAAAGCTGATTTACCACCGAGGCTCATATACATCACACCAACATCATCACCCGCAGCATAATCACGCAGGTACCACATATCGATGCCATTGCTTAACGTCCATTTCTGAATGTATGGATCTACCGACATTTGTTCTACAAGCACAACCTCGCCCTTCGAACTAGGAACGGCAAAGGCACTTGCAGAAGCAATAGCGAGCGGCGGGGTTCCAGGCTCGCTGTAAGTCGCTTTTAAGCTATCTAGAGAGTTGACGACAGCTGTTCTATCCTCAGAGTCGTCCATCCCGATAACCAGGAAGTAATCATCAGAGAGCAGATTCTTGATGCTGTCGTTGATCGTTTCAAGGCTTAGATTCGCGATGAATGCTTCTAAGCTGGCTTGATAGTCTTTCTGTGACTGGACGATTCGACCACTAACAAGAGCACTCGCTTTATCGCCCGCGTGATCAGCGCTATCAAATTTATCCCAATCGTGTTCGATGTTATCCAGCAGGTCTTGGTAGTAGTGCTGCTCGGCAACGATATCCGTATTCGACACTCCAAAATCACGCAGTGATGCCAACGTAGAGAGAAGCTCCTGTTGGATTACGTCACGCCCACCATTCGGGAAACCAACACTGATTGATGAATAATTCAGAGCCCCCATCTGATAGTTTTCAGATGCTACCCATTGGGTCGGCAAGGCCGCGTCGTTGAATACCGTTTCGAGTCTTTGACGAATGAGTTGTAGAGCAGTTTCATCTAACCAACGCTGGTGTTGTTGAGCATGGTTTTCGATGCGATACAGACCACGGCTGAACGTTAAAGTGATGCTTGGCGCTTCTCTTCCTGCATACTCAACATAATCACCTTCATTAAACGAAGTCGAATTCTGTTTCTCTGGTCTTGGTGTTTCGCCGCGCTCCCAACCCGAAAACTTCTCTTCAATCAATGGAACCAAGGTTTTGAGGTCAACATCACCTGAAACAACTAACTCAGCGATCTGAGGTTGATACCAAGTCTGGTAAAAGTCGCCTAGGCCTTGAGAAGTTGCATCGACAACGGACGCTTTAGTGCCTAATGAATCTTGAGAGTCGTAGGGACCACCTTCAATGAAGTGATCGTAAAATATTTCTCCGAATGACTTATCATCAAGGCGAGCCATACGGAACTCACCGAGAATGACGCCTTTCTCTTTTTCAACTTCTGAGCTGGCAAGATCGAGACCATCACCAATGTCACGCATCCAAGTTAACGCTGACTCTAATTGGAGGTTATCTGGCAAATCTAATTCATACACCGTCTCTTCATAAGAGGTATAAGCATTTAGGTCCGCACCGAAACTAGAACCCGCATCTTCAAAAAGACGAATCACATCGTTTTGAGAAAAGTTCTTGCTGCCATTAAATGCCATGTGCTCGACAAAGTGAGCATAGCCTTCTTGTTGAGGCGTTTCTTGAATGGAGCCCGCGTGCACGACTAAACGTACAGATACCGATGCTTCATGATCTGGATAAACATGGTAAGTGAAACCATTTTCCAACTGACCAGAAGTCCAGGCAGGATCTGGTTGGATTAATTGTTCAGTGATGTTTGATGTTGAGCTACACCCCACCACAGATAGGCATATTGCCGTTGCTAAATAATATGTTTTCATAACAACCTCTTAATGTCATTCATCGACAATATACAGATTGAGTTAACGATTATTATTTAATATTGAACCGGATGAGTATCTTTGTGATCTGGATCTTTATTTTATAAATTACCAAGTGATATGTAAGATCACTGTATTCATTTGAATTAGCGTTTTAATAAGAACCTATTACATCCCTTTAAGCTAGTTCTCTACATCCCCTTAAACAGCGCTTGCGAGGCACTGTTTCTGAGTGGTTTTGCCAAAATTCATCAAGATTCAGCGCAATAAAAAAGCCAAATGCTTGAACATTTGGCTTCTAAGTGAATTCACATATAAAGGGTAGAAGCGGCTTTCAAGAAAAACCACTCACCTAACTAGATTTAACTTTGTGGTCTCAACAAATTCTTCAACTGATAGCTGTTATCACCAAAAATTTCTTTCGCGTACTCTGTCATATCTTGACTAGAAATTGAGTCTGCCGTTCCCTGTAGATCAAACAACGCCTCAAAACCATAGTCATGAATGAAATAACGAGAAATAAACCAAGCTTGCTGAGTGGGCTTATATTTTAGTGGAGTAAGGTCCGCCACAAGCTGCTTAGCTGCCGTTCGAGTCTCATCTTCAGAAATCCCTTTTGCGGCTTCAACAATGATCTCATCAATCGCCTGCTCAATTTTATCTGAGTTTTCTGGAGCAGTTGAAGAGCCTATTAACCAGTCATAACTAGGCTCACTGTCTTGTGAGACCGAGTACACATAAGGCGCATAATCCAAACCTAACTCTTCACGAACATACGCTGTTAGACGGCTCGACAATACACGCTGAAGCATATCGTCCATAAACACATCTTTTGCGGTTTTATCCCGAGCTTGCTGGGAAATCACACGCAATAAATACTGACTGCTGTCTTCATTATTGATGGATATATCCATTCGTTCTTTCGAATCAGTACTATAAGCCACCTGATACTGAGGAGACACAGCGGCTTCTAATGGCAGTGAAGCAACATATTGACGCACAAGAGGCTTAATTTCAGCTGGATTAATATCAGCAACAATAACCAATGTGTTGTCTCTTAACTTTTGGAAGAGTTGATGCTGAACGTCAAGTATATCTTGCGACGTAACAGCCTTAATATCGTCACTTTCAAGCATCATGTGGCGGCTGCTTGTTTGATAGCTATTTCGATTAACCATCTGAATAAACTGACCAACTGGCGTTTCTAAATATGCTGTACGATCTTGAGCAAATTCAGACTTCACAGCCTCAAGCTGATCACTGTCTATTTTAGGTTCGGTTATAATGGTGTGCAGCGCAGCTAAACCCTCTGCGAGCGTCTTTTTCTTAGCGCTTATCTCAAAGCCATGATGGGTAAAGTTGATGAAGGGATAGATTTCAATGTCTTCGCGTCTCAAGTGAGCAGTTAACTCCGAACCGCTAAATTTACCAACACCGCTACGAATCGAAGCTGGCAGGGCAACCTCTACAGCTGGAAACAGTGAAGGATCCAACGCCGCTTTCCCCCCCTCACTTGCATAGTAAACCCCAACACTATTACCTGCCTCAGAGTTACGGAGATACAAAACTTCAATGCCGTTGCTTAATGTCCATTGCTTCAAATTAGGATCGCCACTCACCTGAACTTGTTTTACAATTTCTCCTTGAGATGCAGGAACACTAAACGCCGAGCTTGCAGTCACTAGCAATGGTCTGCTACCTGTCTTTTTATAGGCTTTCCGGACATCTTTTAGCCCGCTATTCATTGCCTGCAAGTCTTCTTTAGACGATAAACCTAGTCCCAAAATATAAGGGCTAGAAAGTAAATCATCTAAATTATCATTTACTGCTTCCAGATCCGTACTCACAAGAAACGCTTTCAAACTCGACTTATAATCAAGCTGTGATTGAACCGTCTGGTTAATCACCAGTGACGTCGACTTACCGTCAGCATGAGTGACTGCGTTCATTCTCTCCCAGTTAGCTTGAATGTCATCAAGGTTTGCTTGGTATTGATGTATCACACTCGTAAACTCATATTCGCTCACACCATGATCACGCAATGAGGCGAGAGTAGAAATAAACTGCTGCTGACTTTGCTCTCGACTATCGACAGGAAAACCAACCGTAGTAATGGAATACCTTTGGTACTCTAAGAAATAGGGAGTCGAAGCAACCCATTGCACTGGTAATGCAGCGTCAACAAAATCCGAATTCAACCTTTGCTGGATGAGTTGCTGAGCAATGTCATCTAGCCAAAGCTGATGTTGTTGCTCATGGCTACGTGTCACTCTCTCCCCTCTATCAATAACAACCCCGATGCTTGGTGGCTCGCTTCCTGATACATACTCCACAAAATCTTGAGTATTATAATCCGTTGACTGGTTTTTCACGGGTAACGATGTTGTACCTCTTTGCCAGTCAGAGAAGGTTTCTTCAATCAAAGGGATCACTTCTGCCAGTGTGATATCACCAGAAACAATCACCTCACTTAACTGAGGTTGATACCACGTTTGGTAAAAGTTATTTAATTCTTGAATATTCGCATTAGAAACGGATTCTTTAGTACCAATGGGATCGTTAGTTTGGTAATTCGTGCCTTCAATCATATGATCGTAGAACTTAAATGAGAGAGGTTTATCTTCAACGCGTGTGTGTCGAAATTCCCCTAATATCACACCTTTCTCTTTTTCGATCTCATCTCCGGACAGCAGTAAACCATCGCCAATATCTCTAAACCAAGCTAACGCTTTATCTAGATTCTTGTTGTCGGGCAGATCTAACTTATAGAGGGTTTCTTGATAGGAGGTATAAGCATTTAAGTCAACGCCAAAGCTAGCACCAGATTGCTCAAACAACGCTACTACATCATTCCCTGAAAAGTTTTTGCTGCCATTAAACGCCATATGCTCGACAAAATGGGCATAACCTTTTTGTTGTTCGCTCTCTTGGAAAGAGCCAGCATGCACCAGTAAGCGTACCGATACCGGTTGTTCTCGGTCAGGGTAAACGTGGTAGGTTAAGCCGTTATCTAATTCACCGGTGACCCAGTATGGGTCAGATTTCAATAACGTCTGTTGCTGAGGAGTAGAAGTGCAACCTAGCAATGTGGAGCTCAATACGATGACTAAATAGTTTGCTTTCATAACGATCTCTTTGAAGGGCTTTACCCCAATATATCCGATCGCAAAAGTGTAATAATTCGCCATTAAATCAAACGACTAAAATTTTAGAGTCACTCGATATAAGTATGAAAATGTTTGATTTATAAATTACATAAATAAATTATAAAGCCGATATGTAGCGCCTTTTATTTGTTGGCTACATACCCTTAAACAACGCTTGCGAGGCACGGCTGATCGGTAGCTTTTCCCCTGACACATACGCCGACATCTGACCTGAGAGCCCTTTCTTCACCTTATCAATGGCGGAGACTTTAACCACCACCGAGCGGTGGATTTGCCAAAACTCATCCGGATTAAGCTGCGCAATCAGCTCTTTTAGCGACACGCGAAGAATAAATTCCTCTAGCAAACCAGCTTGGCCTTTTTTGAATATCGAGACGTACTTGTCTTCGGCTTTGAAGTAAGCGACATCATCGACGGCGATAAGATGGATGTCTTCTCCGACACTGGCTTTGAGCCATGTGAGATGCTTTTGCTGCGGTTGATAAGGAGCCTGCGTTGGCTGCGAGGTCGCTTGTGATAGCTGTTGAAGCTGAGCCATTAACGCTGTGATATCGGGCTGTTCCGGCGTGCTACCTGTTTGCGTTTGGTTGCTCGACAGACGTGCTTGAACCTTCTGACATGTGGCCAGTAAGCGTTCTTCATTAATGGGTTTCAGCAGGTAATCCATCGCATTGTGCTCAAAGGCTTTAACTGCGTATTCGTCATAAGCCGTGATAAACACAATCAATGGCGGTGAAGCTAGCTTGTTGAGTTGTTTCGCCAGCGAGATACCATCCAGCTCCGGCATACGAATATCGAGAAAAACCACGTCGGGTTTAAGCTGCTGAATACTCTGCATCGCCTCCAAACCATTTTTTGCCTTGCTGACGATCTCTAGCTCCGGCCAAACCTCAGCCAAACTCTTGTCTAGGTGGTGCCTTAACAGTGCTTCATCGTCTGCGATAATCGCCGTTACGCTCGGCTGTATTGCTGAGTTGTTCATGGTTAGTCCTTTAAATTCACACTGTAAATCGTCTCTTTTTCGCCACTGTTCGGTGCTTTCTGGTGTGTAGACCTAGGCAGTTGCGGCAGTCAGCGGTAACAAGATCGTTGACACCACCCCACCTTCAGCGTGTTCAGTAATCGTTAGACTCGCTTTGTCACCATACAGGGTTTCGATTCTTTGACGAATATTACTCAACCCAACACCATTGCCAGTATTCACCGAAGGCGTTTTCAGCCCAGCGCCATTATCAGCCACTTCAACTTTCATCTGATCGGCTTGTTGAACTATGCGGATATTCACTTGGCCACCAGCGGCTTTGGGTTCGATGCCGTGCGTGAGTGCATTCTCGACCAAGGGTTGAATCAAGAACGGTGGAATCACCTGCAAATCGCTAATCTCGTGTGTTTCAATCGAGAACGTCAAACGCTCACCTAATCGTATCTTCTGGATGTTCAGATAGGCGTCTAGCAAATCGACCTCTTGTGCGATGGTCGATTGCTCAGTGCGGCTATTCTTCAGGGTCACACGCAACAAGTCAGTCAATTTTTCAAGCATCAACTTAGCTTTGGCGCTGTCACTCTCAATCAATACATTGATGGTCGCAAGTGTGTTGAACAAGAAGTGCGGCTCAATTTGGCTCTGTAGTTGTTTAAGCTGACTGAGCACCACCACCTTTTCTTGGTCGGCCTGACGACGCTTGGCCACTTCCAATTCGTTATCGGCACGTAACTGCTGCTCTCTGGTGTAGAAATAGTAATAGCAAACCGAACAGAAGATCACACCGAGCAAGACTACGGATTTAAGGTCCGAGATACTGGCCCCGAAATATCCGTTCAACCAATAGTGCGCGTTCAAGGTACCAAAGGTCATCGCGAACACCATTGAGATACCCACTTCAAGCGTTCGGGATGTTCTCTTGAACAACTTAACCAAGATGAAAGAGGAACCCACCGCACTGTAACCAAAGCCAAAACTGATCGCGAGATTGACCACAAGATCGCCGCCCCAAATTGTCTGCGTGGTGATGGCGATGACGAAACAAAACAGAGTGGTCAGCGTGAAGCTCTTAATCCATGAAAACTGACTGTTTGAAGAAGTGTTCATTAAAATCGTCCTTTGATATTTAAAAGAATCATATGACTATCGGGTAAGTTGGCGTAAGCAGAATCACTTTTACCGCCTAGAAAGCGTGCAGCAAGTTCCAAATCCAACGATGAATTGCCATTATCTAAAGCCTGATAGTTGAGCCACTGGGTAGCAATAAAGCCGCCATCTTGTGGAGACAACATGACGTCGAATGTCGGCGTGATATCTTCAAGCCAGCCATGTGTTGAATCCAATGACCAGTGGAACATGATGTTGTGTTGAACCAAGTTGGCATGCTGATAGCCTTGTGCGTAAGAACCGGCCAGTGATGCTGTCATTGGATTAAGAGACAAAGACTCTGCACTCTCCATCGCACTTTGCCACTCAGAATTGCTCCAGGCGCGGCTATCAAACCAGTATTCCAACACCACATTGTGGCCAGTATCATTGGCCCATGTTAATCCTGCCAACACTTGATATGCCTCGCCCTGCTCTTCAAGATAAACTGGTTTAAACATTGAATCAGGCTGGCTGTAGCCAAGACTTTGTCGTTGATAGACCACCGAGCCATGAAACTCCCACGCGAGGTTTAATACCGACACTAGACTCGCTCCAAGCAAGCCGTGGCGTACATCGTCGTAATAAGCGACCCATTGATATTCGTGGTCACCAATCAAATTGTAGCGACGTAAGCCAATACCTTGTTGCTGGTTCTGCTTTTCAAACTCATTCACATCTTGCGAAGTCCATGATGAATCACTGTAAAGCAGTGTCCATTCTCCCGTCATATCGAACAGTGACGCCGAAGCCACACCCGCGCCCTCTTCTGCAACAATACCTACTGGGTTTTGTCGATAAGGCTTGATGATGTCTAACGGTCGGTAACCATAACCGACACCCCAATCGAGGCGAACCTTGCCAAGTGTCACATCAAGATAGTGGTCACCGAACGCTGAATTAGACAGTTCAACACCACCTTGCCAAAACAGCTCACGCACAATGAATTCCGATTCAAAGCTCGCCTCTTGCCCTTGAGGGGTGTTGTTCAAAATATCATTGGCTTTCACTGCAAACAGGCCAAGCCAATTGCTGTATCCAACTTCAAGATCCAGCAAGCCATTGAACGACTGACGATTATTAGATGCTAAAGGGCTGAATGGCGACTCTCGCGATTCAACGGCTTCTGCACTGAGTTGCCAATCCCACGCCAAGCTCAGGTCGTCCGCTTGAACTGTGTGACTCACACAAGACAAGGCAAGTAAAGTAGCGATTGAAGACTTGATGTGGAGTCGGCGATTGGAAGCTTTCATGACGCTCACCTAAAGCCCAGACACGCTGTTACGCGATAAGTAAGCAGGGTTGTAATACTTGTCTTCCAAGCTTTGCTCAGTCACTTCGCGATACTCAATTACAGTTTTCTTGCTTGGTTGAATCTTATCGAGCAAGGTCATCGACACCACTGTGGGTAATCCATCACGTACGCCTTCAGTAAACCAAGCTTGTTTCGCCAGCTTTCCTGAACGCAGATAAAGATCCGCTTTAACTGGAAACGCTCGGTCTGCCGTTAACCACAGATCAATCGATTGATAGCTGGCACCCTTGGTTTTCGCCGTTAGTTTTAGATGATAAGTATCAAGTGTCTCACCAGTCGGCCTCTCAACCTGTTGCTCGGCAACCCACTCACCTTGGTAGTCTTCGCTCCACGTTAGCGTCGAGATGTCCCCTACTGAGGCTTCACCCAATAGCTTTTGCATTGGTGTGATACGAATCGGACGGCGTGACTTTGGCATCAGCAGCCAATAGTTATCTTCAATCATCAGCATCTTTTGCCCAGCCTCAACAGCTGATTTAAAGACCACTAGCGACTCTCGGTTTGGTCTTGTATAGACGTTGTATTCACGGGTTTTGTCCAGTTGCTCGTCTTGATACAGCGCCACCAGAGACACTACCTTAGACGCTTGGGCGCTATTCAATCGGTAACTATCCGCCTTGGCGATCATCTCTATTACTTGTTGTGAATCGACTGCCCAGCTCGGTGCCGATACTAGAACCAAAGCCAAAACAGAGCCCAACGCGAAAGCCAAACCCAAGGTATTGAATGAACGAGTTATTAAGTTACACATAAACCAGTGCCTCCGTGATTGGCTTATTCACGCCTTTGCGAGCAGAGAAATAAGCAGCCAGCAAACATATCGTCAGCACACCTAAAGTGGCGTAACCAACCAATTCCAATGAGAAGTAAATGTTGAGTGGGTAACCTTCGGTTCGACCCGGAGGTGGTGGCATTTGTATATCAACCACCAGTAATAACAGCGACACCAAACCACTCACTAACGCGCCGATCGCGCTGCCAATCAGTGCCAGCAAACCCGCCTCTTTTAAGAAGCCTGCCACGATTTCAGAAGGGTAACTGCCGAGTGCCGACAAGGTGCCAATTTCACGAGTGCGTTCCGTCACCGACATGGTCATAGTATTAAACAGCGACACGAACACCACCAACGCCATCACTGCGCCCATGATGCCGAAGATACGGTCGTAAAGGTCTTTAACCTTGGTGTAGAAAAACGCGCGATCTTGCCATGGGGTGATCTCTATTTCGGGAGCTTGTGGATCGCTTTGTCTATTCAGTAACACTTCGATGCGTTGCTGCACGATCGATGTCTTGCTGGTTTCGAAAAGGAACACCGACAAGGTGCTGACTTTGTCTGAGGCCAAAAGCTCTTGGGCTGTGGTGATGTGGACGTACAGCTGACGTTTGTCTAGCTCAGGAACCCCAGTCGAGTAGATGCCTTGCACCTTAAAATCAAAAGCATTCAAAGCACCGTCACTGGTGGTGGCGAGCAGCGTTACCCAATCGCCAACCGCAACTTTGAGGTTACGAGCAAGGTCAGTTCCCAGCATCACTTGTGGCTCTTGGTTGTCGTATCTTGGGGATTTCACATCCGACAGGGTTTGCCCACTGCGCACATCAAGGAATGGACCTTTCATGTCGAACTCACGCTCATTAACACCCGTTCCCATAAAGATGGTCGACTTACTGCCGTTAGACACCAAACCGCTGAAATAGACTCGCGGCTGCACACCACGCACGTCACTATCGCCAATAATGCTCTTGGTTAGCGCTTGAACGTTGTCCAGACCATTGCTCAGCGGCATGTCTTCGTCTTGCTCAAAATATCCCGGCGTGCTCAAAGTAAGATGACCAGTATCTCGCGCTGTCGATTCACGCAGAGATTCATAGGTGTAAAGCCCATAGCCGCCCGCACTGGTCAGCGCAAATACCGCAATCGCGATGATCAATACCGAAAGCAGGCTGCGTCGACCGTTTCTTAATAAATTAAGCCACGCCAAACGCACCGAAGTTGGAAGTAAAAACGTGCTCATTCTTTGCGTTAACTTGCCCATGAGATCGCCTCCGTAGTTGCGGCTTGTGGAGCGAGTTTTCCATCGATTAACTCAATCACTCTGTCGCAACGCTGCGCCATTCTTGGATCATGCGTTGCGACAATAAAGGTGGTGCCCATCTCGTGGCCGAGCTCTTTCATAATGTCGATCACAAGGTTGGCAGTGTGGCTGTCTAAGCTGGCAGTCGGCTCATCGGCAATCACTAGGCTTGGGTTGTGGATTAACGCTCTGGCAATCGCGACACGTTGCTGCTGACCACCTGAAAGGTTGTCTGGGCGGTGATGAACGTAATCCCCCAAACCAACGCGCTCCAGCATATGTAGTGCTCTGCTCTGTTGTTCTTGCTTCGTGCATTGGTTCAACATCAATGGATATGCGACGTTCTCAAGCGCCGTCATCACCGGAACAAGATTGAAGCGCTGAAACACAAAACCCAACGACTGACGACGAAAGCGCGCAGCGGAAATTTGCTCTGTTGGATACGCTTTGCCATCAATGTTTATCTCACCTCGATAGTCCATATCCAACAAACCTAGGATGTTCAACAGTGTACTTTTCCCCGATCCCGACGGGCCGCACAACGCCACCATTTCACCGCGCTGGATATGTCCATCGACCCCGTTTAATGCATCAACACGTTGACCGCCAGTGACATATGCTTTGCCGATATCTTTAAATTCAATCATTCCTTTGTCCTCCACTGACCCATCATTCTTAAGCGTTCGCAGTTGTTAATGAGCTTTAGTAAACCGCTATTTGGCTTTCGCTATTAGGGCTTTAGCTGTCATTGTCTCGATGTTTCCGGCATCGGTGCTTTCCATTTTTTCAAGCCACACCTGTGCTTGCTCGAAGTCTTCAGCACGAATCGATGCGGTAATGGCATAACGGTAAATCCACGAGGTTGCAGCGAAATGCTGTTGCTGGAAATCATCTTCCGCGAGTAACGAGAGGAACAGGTCATAACCGCGATCAAAGTGGTTAAACATGTCTGGCAGAGAGGTGTAAGTCACTGCAGCCATGGCGCGAGTCAGGTAAGAATCTGGCAGCCCTTGAACACGAGGTTGCTCATGAATCGGCTGGTCTTCGTCTTTAAGCAGCACCAATGATTTATCAATGGTCGATAAACCCTTTTCGACATACTTCATCTTGTTCCAAGGTAAGAACGCATCACGGCCCATCAGAGTTTCTGTGCTACCTAGGTAAACCAAAGTCAGTGGCGTGGCACCGTCTTGTTGCAACGTGTCATTAAGGCGTTCGTAAGCCACTTCAACTAGGTCTTCATTGCCTTGCGCCGCTTGGTTGTAGATATCAAGCACGTCTGAACTTGGATTAGCTAGCACCAAAGTGGGTGTAAATGAAACAAGTGCAATCAGTAATGAACGCTTAAGCTGAGAGGTGGTAGAGTTTGAATTAAATAAGTGTGAAATAGTCATGATTTCTAATCCCTTTCAAATGTTGACGTTGAAAGGTTAACTAGAAATTGTCGTGCAATTTTATCAATGCGACGAATGGTAATAACAAGGAGTGAATGGTTGAGTCGGGGCGTGAGTGGTGGGAACAAAAAGCACAAGTAGTGAAAAGATAAAAAGGCTAGGTACGCCTAAAGCCTCTTATCAACTTCGTAAACTTTCAGCGATCATTGAGCGAAGCTGCAAGGAAATCGATGAACAGTCGTAGTTTGAGTGGCATTGGATCTCGCTCAGGAAACAATGCATAGACATTCTTCTCTGGCATCAGATAGTTAGGTAGCAAGGGCAGCAATTTCCCAGACTGAATAGGCGCATTGGCAATAAAGTCGGGAAGCCTAGCGATCCCAAGCCCTGCCATGGTCGCACACAGTAATGCTTCGCTGTTGTTGACTCGGTAATTGCCTTTCACTACAACACTGGTCACCTGATCTTGGTGACCAAAAAACCACTCGGTACTCTCAGATGTATGACGATAGAGCAAAGCGTTGTGTGCACTGAGTTCGCAGACCTCGGTTGGCATGGACAAACCATTCTCATCAAAATACGTAGGCGAGGCGCAGATAACGCTACGGACGCTGGTTAACCGCTTCGCCACTAAACTCGAGTCATTTAAATCCCCAGCTCGAATCGTGACGTCGAATCCTCCTTCGACAATATCGACGTAACCATCATCCATCGTCATGTCGATGTGAATATGAGGATAACGTTTGAGAAATTGTGGGATGAGAGGGGCTAATATCAGACGACCAAAAGACATTGGTGCACTAACCCGCAATGTGCCAATTGCCTGATGTTGCTGACTGGTTGCAGCATCTTCAGCTTTTTGCAGCCAATAATTGGCTTTGGTGAGGTGATCGTAAAACTGCTCACCAGATTCAGTAAGCGATACTTGGCGTGTAGTACGATGCAGCAAACGCACTCCAAGGCTCGACTCCAGTTGGATCACCCGTTTGTTGACCGCCGAACGTGACACGCCCAGTTCACGCGCTGCGCCCGAAAAGCTCGATTGTTTTACCACCGCAAGGAAATAGGGAATAGCGTCTAAGTGCTGCATGATTGTCGCCAATTTGGATACAGTATGGAGAGTGTAGAGCCTATTCTCTAATCAATCTAGGTCTATTATGCTGATTTCATCGACTTCAACAATAGAGTAAGACATGAAATCACTGATAAAACCGGCAGCGGCAAAAAGGCACATTAATGGTATCGGTCGACAATTCCAGTCTCCGCTATACGTGGTCAGCATTGGCAGTCTTGTCGCCGTGAATTTTGCGTTAGCCAAATATGCTGTGACCATTGGCATTCCACCGATTGATGTCGCGATTATACCGATGGCAGGTGCAGCTATATTGTTGATGACGTTATTGGTTATGCGAGGTCAGCTCAACCGAACGGCATTGGTGCATTACCGTTATTATCTTTGGGCTGGTTTACTGGGCGTCGCAATTCCTAATCTAGCGTCAACCTATGCCCTACAATCTCTCAATACCAGTACGTTCAGTGTACTCGTCACTTTGTCGCCCATCTTTACCTTGTTATTCACCTTACCTTTTCGAGGCTCCTCGTTAACCTGGCGAAAAGTACTCGGGATCATGGTTGGGGTCGTTGCCGCACTCTCTGTGACTTTGTCACCACAAATGAACACGTCATCTCCTTGGTCAGCGCTGGCCATTGCGCTACTCGTACCCATATTTTTGGCTGCTGGCAATATCTATCGTAGTCGCGCGTTCCCCCCTCTTGCCAATCCAATTGTTCTAGCTGCTGGCATGCTGACACTTCAGAGCATGATATGGCTTCCGTTTACTCATGCGGTCGATGGTGAATTCATTCCAAACGGAACTGGCGTACTCGCGCTCATGGCAAGCTTATCAGCACTCAGTTATTTACTGACGTTTCGTTTTCAGCGAATCACCGATGGGCTGGGCTTTAGCCAAGTGGGAAATGTGGTGACCGTCGTCGGCGTTTCCATTGGGATCACGTGGTATGGCGAGCCATTAACGCTGCAATTGATCGCAGCCGTAATACTGTTGTTGATAAGCCTGTACTTATTTAATCACGCTAAATCTTAATCTCGTTCAAATCCAAATTAGTTCAAATTCAAAGGAGCAACTGCTATGTCACCATTAATCGAACAGACAAAACATCTATATCAAATCGTCGACCAAAAGGATGTCCACGCCCTAATGGCACTACTGCATGATGACGTGTCGTTTCATTTTTCGAACGCCGCACCAGTAGTAGGAAAGCCAGCTGTCGAAGCGGTCAACGCAGCGTTCTTTGGATCAATTGAATCAATGACGCATACGTTTTCTGGAATCTACGTAAACGATAATACTGTTGCATGTGAGGGGCAAGTTGACTATGTGCGCCTGAATGGCAGCACCTATGCCGCTAAGTTCGCGACTTTCTTATCTTTCAATCAGGGGTTGATACATCAATATAAAATCTTTGCGGATGTCTCTGAATTATAATGCCGGCAAACTTTAAGTAAGCATGTTTGCCCAATTGAGAGCCTCAGAGCTAGCAATTTGCCTATTCTTCTATACGAAGACTGGGAATTCACCAAAGCACAACCCAAACAAAAATAGCCGCTAATCAGCGGCTATTTTTAGTTATCTAAACGAAGTTTCTATTACTTCGATCTTTCTACTTCTTTGTCTCTTCAACCACGGCTTTCATCAATACTGATGTATCCATGCGGCCTTGTCCTTCGGCAGACAGTGCCTTGTATGCGTTGTTGGTCTTTTCCGTCAAAGGAAGTTGGATGCCTTGGCGTTCTGCTTCATCTAAGCAGAATCCTAAGTCTTTGATCATCCAATCAATTGCGAAGCCAAAATCGAACTTGTCTTGCGCCATTGTGGTCGCGCGATTTTCCATCTGCCATGAACCAGCTGCGCCGTTTTTAAGGCAATCAACCAGAGTTGGGATATCCAAACCTGATTTCTCTGCAAGTACTAAGCCTTCAGAAAGACCATTCAATACACCTGCAATGCAGATCTGGTTAACCATTTTCGCACGTTGGCCTTGGCCGACTTTACCCATCAGAACTGACGATTTACCGTAAGCTTTGAACACAGGTTGAAGATCATTAAAAAGCGCTTGTTCGCCGCCACACATAATGGTTAGCACGCCATTTTCTGCGCCCGCTTGGCCACCAGATACTGGTGCATCCATAAAGCGAACACCTGCTTGCTTCGCAGCTACTTCAAGCTCTTCAGAAAGAACTGCAGATGTTGTGGTGTGATCGACAAGAATCGCGTTTGGCTTCATTGCAGCCAGTGCGCCTGCTTCACTGGTTGTCATGCTGCGCACGTCGTCATCGTTACCTACACAAACCAAAACCACGTCAGCTTCAGCGACACATTCAGCCACAGATTCTGCCGCTTTACCTTGGTGTTTATCAGCCCAGTCTAGCGCTTTGCTGTGAGTACGGTTAAATACCGTTACTTCGAAACCGGCTTTGACTAGGTGACCTGCCATTGGGAAACCCATAACGCCTAGCCCTATAAAACTTACTTTCATTTCTTTCTCCTTTTATTTGACCAAACCATCGCTATGAAAAGATCGAACACTCTCAATCAATGCATCAATAAGCAGGGTCAAAGCCTTTGGCTGATATTTTCTTTCTTTGTACACTAAATATGCTTGGCGATCACCCCGATGATATTCAGGCAGCACTTGAATCAAATTCATGTCTGGGGAGACATGACGAAAAGGCAATGAAGCAAGCCCCAAGCCTTTTTGTGCCGCGGCTGCCACCGCATGAATATCGTTGACAATAAACTTAGGTTTAATCGTGATCATCTGCTCTAAGCTGTCGGACTTGTAGAGCGGCATATCAAACACATCATCGACGTTAATCCAATCTTGAAGCTCTAGGTCGTCCGGCTTTTCTATTGTTTCACGCGAATCTAAGTATTCCCGACTCGCGAAAAATCCGTGTTTGGCTTTGAAAAGTGGTCGAGCAATCATGCCTTCCATATCCGAGATCTTAAATGTGATCAGTAAGTCACGATCGGTCTGTGGAATAAGCTGCTGCTGGCTCAGGGTTAGGTCGAGCTGAACGTTTGGATATTCAGTGAGGAATTGCTCTACCGTCGACCGTAGAAAGCCACTGTAGAAGTTATGAGGCACGGCGAGCTTTATCTTACCTTGGATAGCGTCACGCTCTTCCAGCAAGCTATTAAAGCCTTGATGGATAGACTCCATGCCGCTGCTCAGTGCAGAAAAAGCCGCCTCACCGTCTTTGGTGGCCACCAGCTCACGACCTTTCTTTTCTAAAAGTCGGATATTGAGGCGATCTTCCAATGCAGTTAACCGACGCGACATTGTCGACACAGGCAATTGGAGCCGTTTCGAAGCCGATAGCAAAGAGCCCTCTTCAACCACTGCACAGAATAAGAACAGATCATCAATGTTTCCAAATATGGAATTCATACTTCTACATGTGCCTATTTTTCTCATTAATGGATAGATATAACCTTATCCCATCAATAACAGAAAATCACGGGAGAAGCACAGTATGAACAACAAGCAATTTTGGGTAACCGCGATTTTATCTTCACTGACCATGGCGACCATCATGTCTGGGTTGATTTCTGGCTACAAAATGGGATTCAGCCCCGAGTGGCCGCCAATCTGGATGCAAAGCTTTTTCATTGCTTGGCCGTGTGCCATCACGCTCAACCTCACCGTGCTCCCTTTGATTAGGAAACTATCAGCATGGATCTGTCGCCCGAGAACGCTTTGTTAATTTATAGATCATGGAACGATGATCAAGGGAAGAAAGGGGTAATGCGACTGACAATACTCTTCTTTAGAAACATACAGACCATTTTGCAATACGCTCCTCTAACCTTTTAGTTATATCCATAAAAAAACCGAGCACTAGGCTCGGTTTTTTAATAACTGTTGTTACTGTAAAGATTACAGCTCAGCGTTGTGGTAAACCTGCTGAACATCATCACAGTCGTCAAGCATGTCTAAGAACTTCTGGAACT
The DNA here is from genome assembly GCF_001557875.1 of Vibrio splendidus. Lineage (GTDB taxonomy): Bacteria > Pseudomonadota > Gammaproteobacteria > Enterobacterales > Vibrionaceae > Vibrio > Vibrio splendidus_F. Next base: position 253,787 of record NZ_LNRF01000001.1, read on the forward strand.
TCTCAGAATCTTCTTCAGCTACTGGCGTAGTCGTTTGAGGAACGAAAGTGATTTCCTCAACGTCTAGAGTTAGCTCTGGGAACGCAGTGTTTAGTGCAGTCTTCGTTTTGAAGAACTCAGTCGTTGGAGCGAATACAGTGATAACACCGTCTTCTAGCTCAACGTCAGTCACGTCTACGTCTTCCATCATTAGCGTTTCTAGAATGATCTCGTCATCTTCGCCTTTGAACTGGAATACAGCTTGGTGAGCGAACATGTGAGAAACAGTACCTTCAACACCGATTTTCGCGCCAGTCTTAACGAAACATTGGCGAACGTCTTGGAAAGTACGGTTGCCGTTGTCAGTTAGACAGTCAACGATTACGCTTGTGCCACCTGGGCCAAAACCTTCGTAACGAGCTGGTTGGAAGTCTTCACCGCCGCCGCCGTTCGCTTTATCGATCGCTTTGTCGATAACGTGAGCTGGTACTTGGTCTTTCTTCGCTTTAGCAATCAGGTGCTTAAGAGGTAGGTTCATGTCTGGGTCAGAGCTGCCGTTCTTAGCCAGTACGTAAATCTCTTTACCGTATTTAGAATAAACTTTAATTTTTGCGCCTGCAGTTTTCGCCATTGAGGCCTTGCGCACTTCAAAACTTCTTCCCATCGGGATCTTCTCTCTGATTCAATTAACGGTGCAAATTCTAGCAAATTACTGTGTCATTTCAATTCTACAGCACTGCTGGGCAAGGTTTGTCTGCGTTTATGCGACACCCATTACCCGTTTGTATTTTTCTACAGACTGATCAAACCAAGCCTTTTCTTCTGGGTCACCTAGCTTCATTGCTTCTTCAACAATGGCTTCAGGGCCACATTTCGCTTGCTTCAGTTTCCATACAAGAAACGATGCTTGCTTATCCAGTTCGATTTTATTTTTCTCGCTGGGTGGAAGGAGTGAAAGGTTGATAGACATTGCTAGCCTTCGTCTGTAATACACTTGGCCGAGAAATATATCATAGAGCAGCCTCATAAAACCAATACTATGAGTAACAGAAAGGGTTTATGAGACCCGAAACCAAGCAAGTCGCTGATGCAGGTCAAGCTAGTTTGAGAGAAGTTGCGCCCCATGATGAGAAAGTGTGACGTATTCGACTCACCTAATGAGCCGAATAATGAGGTAATCACATCACTAAGGTTGCAGGAGTAACCCCTAACCTACAAAACTACTCACTCGCGGCAAACACATCGCAACGTGAGGCGCAGATGAAGTCATTCTTGTGCAGGCCTTTAATTGAATGGCTCCACCAAGTGACGGTGACTTTGCCCCACTCCAATAAGATCGAAGGGTGATGGAACTCTTCTTCTGCCAACTCTGACACTTTGTTGCTGAATACCCATGCTTGTTTGTAGTTCTTAAACTTAAACACCTTCTCAAGCTGCGGGATGCCGTCTCTTTCCATGATCTGCCAATCAGACAACTCCAACAGTAAAGATTGTTGCTCATCTTTACTGAGTGCAATCGCATCGATACTGCAGGCTTCGCATTTTTGTTCATTCAACATGTGTCGGTTCCTTGGGTTCAAAAAGTGGTGGTAGTAACCCCGCGTCTATGGCGAGATCAGCTTGCTGTAATAGGTTTTCCTGACTGATGTTGAAGAGCTCAGATAGCTCGTCGATTACATAATATTTCGGCTGCATGATGTCGATTCGATAAGGCGTTCTTAACACCGTTTGAAGATCGAACCGCTCACGAACCACCAAATCACCGCCCAATGCGTACATGGTTTCCGCCGGAGACGAAAGAATGCCACCGCCATAGATTTTCAGTTGTTGGCCTTCTTTTACTAAACCGAACTCGACCGTAAACCAATACAAACGGGCCAGATAAGCACGCTGTTTGGATGTCGCCGCTTGGCCTAGTTTTCCATAATGCTCAGTGAATGCTGCGAAATCAGAATTAGTGAGCATGGCACAGTGGCCGAAAATTTCATGAAAGAAATCAGGTTCTTGTAAGTAATCGAACTCGTCTCGCGTTCTCAAAAATGTCGCAACCGGGAATTTCTTATTGGCGAGCAAATCAAAGAATCGGTCGAAATCGATCAATGCAGGCACAGGTTGAACTTGCCAACCTGTTGTTTCCATTAGCACTTTGTTTATCTCTGGAAGCTGGGGAACTCTGTCTAATGGCAGATCCAGCAGGGTCAAACCGTGCAAATAAGCATCGCATGCGCGGTCATTAATGACGTCCAGTTGCCTTTTCACTAAGTCATGCCAAATGGCGTCTTCTTCGAGGCTCCACTCAACCCATCCCTCTTGGCTCACGGGCTTAGAATGATATTGAGTCATTACACACCTCCTTTCGAATGTCTCACTTTAAGCCTATCTCCACTCCTTATATCCGCCAATTTGCACGACTTTTCTAAATAGGCGCCCGTGTAACATTTTATTTACACAATTCCACCCCCCCCTTATTTGGCTGATCTTTTGACTTTGTAAAACCTAAATACCAGACTGAAATCGTTAACTTTTTGTTAAAGGTAAAGGAATGCACGAGAGCAATAAGCCAATTTGGCAACCTAGCGACCAGCGTATCGCACACGCCAACGTAACCCGATTTATGGATAACCTCGATCAGCAGGGCGTATTCGAGCGGAAATTGAAAAACTACACGGAGCTTCATCAATGGTCTGTGGGGCAGCCGGAGTCGTTTTGGCATAACGTGTGGCAGTTTTGTGGCATGGTGGGTTCGCAAGACTGTATTAACAGGGTAGAAAGCAAGCACATCAAAACTCAAGGTGAGAGCCGCTGGCAACAGCCGAAATCGAATCGAGATACAGTGTGGTTTCCGAATGCTCAACTTAACTACGCCGAAAACTTGCTGCATTCAGCAAAAACGTTGCCAAACGAGATTGCGATTTGGTTTGAGAATGAGCGTGGCGAACAGCAGAGTTATACATGGAAAGCCCTATGTGAAGCTGTCTCTTGCGCTCAACAATGGCTTGTCGATAGCGGCGTGAGGCAAGGTGATGTGGTTGCTGCTTATACGCCTTATCTTCCTCAAACCGTGATTGCAATGCTGGCGACCACTAGCTTAGGCGCGATTTGGACGTCAACCTCGCCTGATTTTGGCGTCGAGAGTGTGATTGAGCGATTTGGCCAAGTGAAACCCAAGGTGCTGTTCACCTGTGATGGCTACACCTTCAATGGCAAAATGTTCGATATGACGGACAAGAACCGTGAAATCATCGATCACTTAAACGAATTAAAGCAGGTGTGTCAGATCGGCTATTTAAAGAACAATGATTTTGAGCATGACGTGTCACTCCAAAGCTGGCACAGCATCATCAATCAGTATCAGCCAAAACCTCTTCGATTTACTCGTGTCGGCTTCAATGAACCACTGTTTGTGCTCTACTCTTCCGGCACAACGGGCAAGCCAAAATGTATTGTGCATTCTGTTGGTGGCACCATCATCAACCACCTAAAAGAGCATCAGCTTCATTGCGATATTAAACCGAGAGATCGCGTGTTCTACTACACCACTTGTGGTTGGATGATGTGGAACTGGCATGTCTCTGCACTCGCGAGCGGTGCCTGTTTGGTGATCTTTGATGGTAGCCCGGTTTATCCGCAACCCAATGTACAATGGGACTTGGCACAGCGCGCGAATGTGTCGCTGTTTGGTACCTCAGCCAAGTACCTAGAAGCGATTGAGAAGGCGGAACTCTCACCTATCGATAGTCACTCTCTGCCTCAATTAAGAACACTGTGCTCGACAGGCTCAGTGCTCTACCCAGAGCAGTTCGATTATGTCTACAAACACATCAAGCAAGACCTGCATTTGGCGTCCATTTCTGGTGGTACTGATATTTGTGGCTGCTTTGTATTAGGTAACCCTATCTCGCCTGTGTATCGCGGTGAGTGCCAACAGGCAGGGCTCGGGGTCGATATCAAGGTGTTCAATTCGTCTGGCCACAAGGTCAATCACGAACGCGGCGAACTGGTGTGTACGAATTCCCTACCCAATTTCCCTGTTGGCTTCTGGAATGACACAGGAGAGCGCTACCACAGCACTTATTGGGACAGGTTCGATAATGTGTGGCATCACGGTGACGAAGTCGCACAGAGCGCGCATGGCGGCTATCTATTCTATGGACGAGGCGACACCACACTCAACCCCGGAGGGGTAAGAATTGGGACTGCCGAGATCTATCAGCAAGTGAACACTATTGAGGGCGTTGTTGATTCCATCGCCGTTGGTAAATATGTCGACCGCAATGAGCAGATATGGCTGTTTGTTCAGTTGCAGCAAGGCGTAGCGTTAGATGACCAGTTGGTGACAACAATTAAGAACAAACTCAAGTCATCGTGCTCACCAAGGCATGTACCTAGCCAAATTTTTACTATCAGCGATGTGCCAAAGACACGTTCAGGAAAACTGGTGGAATTAGCGGTGAAACAGGTAGTAAATGGTAAGGATGTAGAAAACCTCGGAGCAATCGCTAACGCCGCAGTCTTAGAAGAGATAAAACGCGTTGTTCCGCTCTAGCATTGAGCCTTAGAAAGTGGCTAACTATCTCGAATTTTCACTTGGCTGTCAGATAATACCTGGAGTAAAGGCAGCCGATTGAAACCGAATCTAAACGACTATTTAAGCTCGTGAATCCTCGCCTCAGTATGGCCCCCTGCCTTTTCTAAAGCTCTTAATGCGATCTGTTCATCATATTTAAAACAAAAATAGAAAATTAATCATTTTATAGCCTGAGATAATATTCACTAAAGACGAATCATTTATACAAAAAAACAGTCCACCACTGGGTTGTATTCAAGCTTATGGATATTTAATCGAATTATAATAATTTCCGTTTACACAGGCCCATTTCTAGTGAAATGATAATTTGATAGCTATCACATTTAGAACGGTTATTTTCCCATACTATCTCGGCATGTTAATTACCTAAGAGTAATTAAAAACCTAGTCATTGTTATTAATAAGCTTGAATTTAATTATAAACAAGCGGTTAATCCCTACATAAAATAAAATCATTATTAAATGATCGGAGACATTATCATGCGCATAGTATTAGCTTTAGGCGGTAACGCTCTTTTAGCAAGAGGCCAAGCATTAACGGCTGAGAACCAACGTGAAAATATAATAAAATCAGCGGCGAGTATTGCCGCGATCGCACGCGAGCATGAGATTGTTATCGTTCATGGTAATGGCCCACAAGTAGGTTTATTGATGGAACAAAACGCAGCTTATAGCGAATACTCACCAGAGACGACCCCGTACCCAATGGATGTACTAGGCTCTCAAACCTGTGGCATGGTGGGCTACATGTTACAGCAAGAGCTCAGAAACATTGATCCTGAATTAGACGTAGCGACGCTAGTCACGCAAACTGAAGTATGCAAAAAAGACCCTGCGTTTGCTAACCCGACTAAATTTGTTGGCCCTGTATATACAGAGCAACGAGCTAAAGAGTTGATGGCTCAAAGCACAATGCAGTTTAAAGCTGATGGCGAATACTACCGTCGCGTTGTGCCTTCTCCTATGCCAAAAAACATTGTTGAAATTCAGCAAATTGAAACACTTCTAGATACAGAAAACCTTGTTATTGCTTGTGGCGGCGGCGGTGTTCCCGTGAGTATTGAACAGGGTAAGAGCACTGGCGTAGAGTGCGTAATTGACAAAGATCTTACGGCTGAATTACTGGCTGAAAAAATCCATGCCGACTTATTTATTATCTTAACCGATGGTTCGATTTTCCGTAACTATGGTAAAGAAGACCAAGCAGAAATGAAGCAAGCAACGCCTGCTGGTTTAGCTGAATTTTCATTCCCTGCTGGTTCTATGGGGCCAAAAATTGATGCCGTTTGTAAATTCGTTGAAGCTGGATTAGGTAATGCGGCGATTGGTTCATTATTTGATTTAGATAAAATAATTACCAATGAAGCTGGTACTCTGATTACGAAAGGCGAAGGTATTATTTATTATTAATGTTCTCGAATGAGAATCACCATCAATATAAAACCTTGGTTAAAGCCTCTTATTTAATAACGAGGCTTTTTTATTAGGTCATATTAGTGCTAAACGGGATAAATACTCATACACTTACTGAATTTAATCTATTTAATTAACATTATAAATACGAGTTTTGTTATTCATCTCTGGTAGTTATGAGTACTAAAAGAATAACTATCCAGACCTATATCTATTCACTCGTTGCTAATGTTTAATTTTGGAAACCGCTTCTGTCCAGAAACGGTTTTGGTAGCGCAAGGGCCGAGTATTGGCGTTTACATCAGTGAATCTACATGGGCTCATTCGCGTCCGCTTGATTCTCTGGCATCGCATCAATGAACGCAGGCAACTGGTTACACGCTGCAACAATCGAGTTAATCAGCGGATAAGGCGACATATCAAGGTCAAATCGCAAGGCATTGTAAACTTGCGGCACTAAGCAAATATCGACGATACAAGGCGAATCCGTGAGGCTATACACCGAGTCGCCGTGCGCTTGTCTGTGCTTCGCTAGTTTCTCTTCTAGAGCATGGAAACCTTGGCTCATCCAGTGATGAAGCCAATCCATTTTCTCCTCTTGCTCGCACGACAATTTTCTCTCCAAATACTGCAACACGCGCAGGTTATTCAGAGGGTGAATTTCCATCGCAATATCCTGAGCCATCGCCAACGCTTGATAGCGCAGTGGTGTTTGCTCAGGAATCAACAAGGTATCTGGGCTGCTCTCACACAAATAGGTTTCGTCCAAGTATTGCAAAATCGTCAGCGACTGATTGAGTTGAACGTCACCATCCACCAGCACAGGCACTAATTCACTGGCATTGAGCTCGCGATATTGTGGATCATGCTGCTCGCCGCCATTACGCACCAAATGCACCGATTTCGACTCATAGCTAAGTTGCTTTAGATTCAACCCAATACGCACTCGATAGGCTGCCGAAGAGCGCCAATAACCATAGAGTGTGATCTTCTTGTTCATAAAGAGCCCTTGTCCATACTATTCCTCTCTTCGCTTTACTCTTGTCGCTCTCACTAGCGTGGTCGATATTGACTGACTTTTTGGTCAATCGCGCCAAAGATCGAGTCACCATCGACATCGAACATCTCTAGACGAATCGAATCACCAAACGACATGAATTGAGTCGACGGCTTGCCATCACGAATCGTCTCTATCATTCGTACTTCAGCAATGCAGGAGTAGCCCACACCACCTTCCGCAATTGAGGTGCCGTGGTCAGTGCCTTGCTTATTCGATACCGTACCTGAACCGATGATTGCGCCAGCCGACAGTGGACGAGTCTTCGCTGCATGGACAATCAGCTCAGCGAAATTGAAGGTCATGTCCACACCTGCATTCGGGCAGCCAAAAGGCGTGTCGTTGTAGGTTGAAGTCAGTGGCAGGTGTACCTTACTGCCTTTCCACTGCTCACCTAGCTCGTCAGGTGTAACGGCAACCGGAGAGAACGCTGAAGAGGGTTTAGATTGGAAGAAGCCAAAGCCCTTGGCGAGCTCTGCCGGAATCAAACCACGCAGCGACACATCATTCACTAACATCAGCAGACGAATCGAATCATGCGCTTGCTTAGCACTGGCTTCCATCGGAACATCTCCGGTGACAACCGCAACTTCACCCTCGAAATCGATACCCCATTCGTCACTGGCAAATTCGATATTGTCACGTGGCCCGATAAAGGCGTCTGAGCCACCTTGATACATGAGCGGGTCAACCCAGAAGCTTTCTGGCATTTCAGCACCACGAGCCTTACGCACCAGCTCAACGTGGTTTACATACGCGCTGCCATCCGCCCATTGATAAGCGCGTGGCAGAGGTGATTCACAATATTGAGGCGAAAACACTTCACTGCCCGTCACATGGCCAGTGTTAAGCGAGTTGTATAGCTCCTCTAACTGAGGTGCAACACTGTCCCAGTTATCCAAAGCGACCTGCATGGTTGGCGCCAGATGCATCGCGTGGAAAATTTCCGTCGCTGGCACACACTGTTTGAGGTCTCTACTCACGACCATCAACAGACCGTCGCGAGTACCATTTTTCTTGGTTGCTAATTTCATCCTTGTTGCCCCTTACTTCTCTTGCCAACTGTAGACATATTCTTTGTTCTCAACGCTATCGAGTTCGTCAGAGAACTGCAGTGCGTGGCGAGTATCGATCATCACAGCCACTTCGTCGGTGAACTTTTTCTTATACGCTTGCCCAGCCTTAAAGGCTTTCGGGTGAGGCCCATGAGTGAAGCCCGCAGGGTGGAAAGTCACCATTCCCGCTTCAATATTGTCGCGACTGAAGAAATCCCCTGCGTGATAGAAAAGCACTTCATCATAATCATCATTGTTGTGATAGAACGGTACTTTCAGCGCACCGGGGTCGCTCTCAATCGGGCGCGGCACAAAGGTACACACAACAAAGCCTGCGCCAACAAAAGTGGTGTGTGCAGACGGTGGCAAGTGGTAGCGATGTGACATCAGCGGTCTGATATCGCGCCAGTTCACTTTCACTACAGCCAAATCCCCATGCCAACCAATCGCGTCTAAAGGATTGAACGGATAAGTGATCACACTGACTTTGTCGTGGCGTTTCACCTGAACTTGAGTTTTCTCTTCGGAGTACTGAGCGCGGAATTGCTCGTTGATCGAGGGGATTTCAAGAACCGCCGGATCAAACACCGCGTGATTGCCGACCATGCCCTTCTCTGGCAAGGAATAAGCCGCGTCGGTGTTCTCAATCATCAGGATGAACATTGGTTCGCTTGGCTCCAAGCGCCAATTGGTTGAGCGCGGGATCATCACGTAATCCCCTTCACTCACTTCTAAATGGCCATAGTCACAATAGAGATCAGCGCTGCCTTGGTGAATGAACAGTAGCTCATCGCCATCGGAGTTACGTACCAAGAAATCCATCTTCTCATCCATGCGCCATACGCGAATCTTGCAGTCCGCGTTATGCAAAAGATGAGGCACAGCCCAAGGAGTTATCTGGCTGGCTTTGTCCACCAGCGTAAAATCAAAAGCGCGAGGGCGTAAGTCGCCCTCCCACTCAGACCAACCTGTTGGGGCATGTTGGTGATGGAAGTGAGCGGCAGGGCCGAAGAAACCACTTCGACCCGCCTCTCGCTCATAGATTGCCTCTTCGGGGAAGTCGGCATGCGCTTGTTTAGAACACACCCCCTCCCGATGAGGAAACGAGATCCATTTATGCATCGTCTAATACTCCTCGACGAATCTGGTCCTCTTCAATCGATTCAAACAGCGCCTTGAAGTTGCCTTCGCCAAAACCTTCGTTGCCTTTACGCTGAATGATTTCAAAGAACACAGGCCCAATTACCGTCTGTGTGAAAATTTGCAGCAAGATGCCGTCTTTGGTCGGCGCGCCATCAATCAGAACACGCAGTTCGCGCAGCAGATCGGTGTCTTCACCGTGGCCCTTCACACGCTCGTCGACTTTCTCGTAATAGGTATCTGGAGTTGGCATAAAGTCCATACCGCGATCACGCAGGGTTTTCACCGTTTTGTAGATGTCATCGGTGGCGAGCGCGATGTGTTGGATGCCTTCACCGTTGTATTCGCGGATGAACTCTTCGATTTGTGATTTGTCGTCTGAAGACTCATTGATTGGGATGCGAATCTTGCCACATGGTGAGGTCATGGCGCGGCTCACAAGGCCTGTCAGCTTACCTTCGATATCGAAGTAACGAATCTCGCGGAAGTTACCAATGCGCTCATAAAACCCAGACCAAACATCCATATTGCCTTGCTTCACGTTGTGCGTGAGATGGTCGATTTCATACAAGCCAACATTGGCTTCGGCCATGCGCTGTTCCGCATCGTCATAGAATCGGAAATCGACGTCATAGATGCTCTGCTTGCCATAGCGATCCACAAAATAGAGCAGGCTTTCACCGATGCCGTAAATGGCAGGAATGCTCAGCTCCATCGGCCCTATTTCTGTTTTGTACTCTTCACCACCGCCCTTGAATGCTTGCTCCATGGCAGCGGTTGCTTCGTTGACACGAAAAGCCATGCCACACACCGATGGCCCATGCACCTTGGCGAACGCTGCCGCTTGGCTGTGTGGTTGTTCATTAACGATAAAGTTGATGTCACCTTGTCGATACAGCCAAGCCTCTTTTGAACGATGCTTGGCGATCTCAGCAAAACCAAGTGACACAAACAGCGCTTTAAGTTGCTCAATCCCCTTGTGGTCAACGGCCGTGTATTCAACAAACTCGAATCCATCCGTACCAAGCGGGTTGTATGTATCCACCATGAACTTTCTCCTTGTACCTATTGGTTTTGTATTACGTGGTTTTTGTCCTTAATTAAATTTGGCTCACAAGCCGACAGATTGGAATGCATGCAAGGAAATGGACAATCACGCTAAAAACCCGTCAAGTTGTAAAATATTTGTTACACACAAAACCTCACAACAACAAAGTGAGTGCTATCAAGGGATTGAAAGATGGTGGTTTGATTTACAGCAGAGCAAGAGATGTTATTGAATTGTTACATACATCCTTTTATCAGCTAAGGTGATAAATCAAACATTAGACTGATGATACAAAAAAGCCGCTGTAGTCAGCGGCTTGATGAATTCTAGAACGAACCTAATTCGAATATCAGAATCGCGTTAATCCCAGTTGAGAATCGACCAGTTCGGTTGATCGGCTAACGCTTTCAAACGCGGGCATGGGTTTACTAGGTAAGCAAAATCAGCGTGCTCACACAAAGGTAAGTCGTTGATTGAGTCCGTATAAAAGTGAATGTCTGAGTAGTTGGTTTCTTGATTGTCTAACCACTCTTTTAAACGCGTCACTTTACCTTCTCGATAGCTTGGCACACCTGATATTTGAGACGTGAAACGGCCGTCATTTTCGACCAAATCAATTCCGAGTGCGTTCACGATACCAATCTTGCGTCCCACAGCTTCTACTAGAAAAGTGACGCTCGCCGAGATGATCAACATGTCGATATCATCATTCTCAAGCTGCTCAATCAAAGGTTTCGACTGCTTGAACTGTTTAGGCAAAATATGCTGTTCAACACACTCTTCCACCAAGGCAGTCACTTGCTCTGTTGGCATATCGGCTAACGGCTGCATGGAAAACGTGAGGTAATCTTCCATGTTCAGTTTTCCTTCCGAATACAGGCCCATTAAGCGCTTATCTTCTTCAATAAAGTTGGGCGCAGTGGCAATGCCCTTTTCAACCAAGAACTCATTCCAGAGCATCGCTGCATCAGCATTGATCAGCGTTTCATCCATATCAAATACGTACAAAGGTTTGAACATCTTAGGCTCTCACAGGTTGAATTTCGTTAAGGTTAAACAGGAGTTCAAGTTGGCTGCCGTTTGCCAACAGTCGCTCAGAGGAACGGTTAAGTAAATCGACCGTTAATTCACATTCATCGACATCCACTTGGTAGCGAATCACGTTACCCAGCAGCTGGTGGTTACGAATGGTGCCCGTTTTCGGCGCGGAGATATGTTCGCCATATTGTCGGCCTTGTTCTTTAACGTAGATAGATTCAGGGCGAATCGCCACTTTCCATTCGGTTTCAATATTAAACAGTTGTTTAGCCTTGTTCGCTTGCACCAGATTGTAGTGCCCCATGAAGCCAGCAACAAACTCATTGGCAGGTTGAGTGTAGATCTCTTCGGGTGTGCCTGCTTGTACGATCTCACCTTTATTCATCAAGAAGATGCGGTCAGACATGATCATCGCCTCTTCTTGATCGTGGGTCACGAAGATCGTGGTCAGGTTCATCTCTTTTTGAATATCTCGGATCTGTTGGCGTAGATGTTTACGGATCTTGGCATCCAGCGCTGAAAGTGGTTCATCGAGCAATAGAATACGCGGCTTGACCACCAAGGCTCTTGCCAAGGCAACACGCTGACGCTGACCTCCCGAAAGCTGATGCGGGTAGAACTTCTCTTTGCCCGTTAAGTCCACCAGCCCAATCACTTTCGCGACTTCACGTTTAATCTCGTCAACAGCAAGCTTTTTCATCTTGAGGCCAAACGCAATGTTGCCTTCAACCGTCATGTTCGGGAACAGCGCATAAGATTGAAACACCATGCCGATGCCACGCTGTTGCGGCACTTGGTGAGTAATCTCTTCGCCGTTAACCCAGATCTCGCCGCCATCAACAGGATTCAGGCCTGCCAAGCTGCGCAGTAGAGTCGATTTACCACAGCCGCTCGGGCCAAGCAGAGTAATGAATTCGCCCTTCTCGATTGAAAATTCAATGTCTTCAAACACTGTATTGTCACCAAAGCTCTTGCTGAGGTTTTTCGCATTTACATAGCTCATTATTTTGTTCCCTGGCTGAAACGACTTGCCAACCAAGTCAGTAAGAAAATAAACAGGAAGTACGTCATCACAAGGGCTGACGTGAAGTGGCCACTGGTTTGACGCATGTTGTATAGGTAGATTTGCAGCGTCTCGTAACGTGTACCCACCAAGATATTGGCAAACACGAACTCGCCCAATAGGAACGAGAACGACAAGAACAGAGACGCCATTAAGCCTTTCTTAAGGTTTGGCAGAATAATCAACAAGAACGCCTTGGTGGTGCTTGCGCCAAGCAGGTGAGCAGCGTCCATCAAGTCGTGCAGGTTGATCGCTTCAAAGCTGTTGGCAATCGCGCGGTACATGAATGGCAGCGCAATGGTGAAGTAAGTACCAATCAAAATCCACGGCGTGCCTATCAGTGAGATCTCGCTGTCTGCATACAATTGAAGCAAGCCAACCGATGACACTACTGGCGGTACTGCGAACGGCAATAAGATGAGGATATTCATCACCTTGTCGAGCTTCGGGAAATAGTAAAACACCACGAAAATCGCAGGTAAAACCAACACCACACTCAATGACAGCGCAGCCACACAGATAAACAGTGAACGACCAAAAGCTTGTAAGAAGCGAGGATCCGTCAGCAGGTTGATGTACCAATCTAACGTGAAGCCATCCGGCAGGATCGTTGCGCCCCAACGAGAAGAGATCGAGTAGATAAAAGTCGCCAAGATCGGGATCATCATGATGCCGACAATCGAATAGACAACCGTTTTATGAAAGCGAGTATTTACGGTGTTCATTACTTTCTCTTCCCTGCGTAGCTTTTGCTGATCAGCCATTGGTTAATCACGGTGATGAAGGCCAGCATCGCCATCAGAATCACAGAAATTGCAGCGGCTAGGTTTGGCTCTAAGAACAAGTCGCCCGATACCAAGCTCGCGATTCGAATTGTAATCACGTTGTAGTTACCCGAGGTCAACGCATACACGCTCGCATAGGCGCCAATCGCATTGGCAATCAAGATGATGAAGGTGCCAAATAAGGCCGGAGACAGCACAGGCAGCGCAACTTTGGTCCAGTATTGCCAAGTTTTCGCGCCAAGCAGTGCTGAGGCAGCTTGCCAGTCGTCACTTAAGGCATCAAACGCTGGATACAGTAATAGAACCGCTAATGGGATCTGAAAGTAGATGTAAATCGCCAGCAAGCCCCACTTACCGTACAAGTCGAAGTCCCCCAGCAATCCATACTGCTTGAGCAATAAGGTGATCGCGCCGTTAGTGCCTAAGATAATGATGAAGGCGAACGACAGAGGCACACCAGAGAAGTTGCTGCTCATGTTAGTGAAGGCAATCACCGCATCACGGATTTTAGAATCAACTCGGCGCAATGAAGAGACCAACAGAGTCGCAATCGCCAAGCCAACAATGCTCGACCAAATAGACAACCATAAACTGTTGCCAAAGGCCTGCATCATGAAAGCAGAGTCGAATATTTCAGAATAGTTTTCTAAGGAAAGCTCATCGTCGTAGAAGAAGCTGTTGATCAGCACCCAAACCATAGGTGCCAGCTGGAACAGATAGAAAAACAGGGCGAAAGGCGCAAGCCACAAAGCGGGCTTGAAGCGTTTGAACCAAGATTTGGTTTGAGGTTTAAGCGCAGAACCATCGCTCTGCGTGATTACAGAACTGTTCATAGGGCCAACAATTCCTGAGTGTAAGATTTATCGTGTTCAAGGTTGAGTAGCTGACACACACTGCCGCAAATATCAGTCTGTTTCACTGAACAGGCTTGGTGTGTGAACTTATCGCCAATCACAAAGAATGGCACTTCACGCTCTTCAGGCAGAATGCCACCGTGAGACAAGTCATTGTTCATGCCGTGGTCACTGGTGATGATCACCTGATAACCATCGTCAACCCATTTCTCAAGGTAGTTCGATAGGTAGATATCCGCGCCACGTGCACTATTGCGGTATTGGCGAGAGTCCAACCCGTGCTTGTGACCCATGTCGTCAATGTTCATTGGGTGAATCAGTAAGAAGTCCGGCTGGTGAGTCACGCGCAGGTGCTCGGCATCCAAGAACAAGGCTTCATCTGGGTAGTGATCCCAGTGATAGAAACAGCCATGTTGAATGTTCATGGTCTCATCGTTGGTAAAGCGGTCACGCACAGCATCAAATGGCGCTCGGTTATACAACTCGCTCACCCAATGATAGGCCGCTGCAGCCGTCACTTTACCTTGCGATTTAGCCAAGCTAAAGATCGACTCGTGATTCGATAAGCGCACGATTTGGTTGTTAACGATGCCGCTCTCGACAGGGCGAACTCCCGTTAAAATGCACTCATACAGTGGGCGTGACATGGACGGCAGTTCACACTGCATTGGGTAAAGTGTGGCGCGCAGCTTGTTTTTTTGCGTGCTTATGATTTGCGAAGTGCCCTGTTTTTCATGCAAGTCGCCTTGCTTATCATGCAAATCACTCAGTTCTAGTAGACCGTTCAAGTAGCCCATGCAATCACGGGCTACCTGATAATTCAGTCCATCTAGAACAACAAGGATAACCTTATTGCTCATGGTCTATTCTCTGTTGCTTGTTTTGAATATGGATTACTGCTGGTGAATCAAGACGCTTTCTTGCCATTGGCGCGGCAGACGACGTGCTGATTTTTCCCATGCTGAGAAGTCAGTGACGGGATGAACGTTGCTGTATTGCTCGTTCGAGATCAGCTTGTCTTGTACTGATTGAGGTAGCGTCACGTTGCTACGGATTGGGCGCGCGTAACCTTCTGCTAGGTTGATCTGGCCTTGGTCGCTGAAGATGTATTCACGAGCTAACTTCGCCGCATTCGGATTTTTCGCGTATTTATTGATGATGGTGGTGTAACCAGAGATCACTGAACCATCTTGTGGAATATTTACAGTAAAGCGCTCACGGTCAATCTTGTCACGGTAGTTCAGTGCATTGAAATCCCACATGATCGCTACTTCCACTTCACCTTTTTCAAGGTTCGCGATGCTTGGATCGGTGTAAGACAGACGACCTTGCTTCGCTAGCTCACCAAAGAATTTAATCGCAGGCTTTAGGTTCGACTCGTCACCGCCGTTAGCAAATGCAGCCGCGAGAATCGCGTTGTTTGCTTGCGCTGCTACGCCTACGTCACCAACAGTAACTTTGTAGTCGCCTTCTAGTAGGTCACTCCAAGATTTTGGTGCATCTTCAACAAGATTGTTGTTTGAGATGAACGAGATAGTGCCTGTGTAAGCCAGAGCCCAGTGACCATCTTTGTCTTTCGCCCAGTCTGGAATGTCATTCCAAGTCGTTGGCTTGTATGGCTGAGTCACGTCTTTCTTCACCGCAACACGTGCAAAGGCGAAACCAACGTCACCGATATCTGCGGTTGCGTTTCTTTTCTCTGCTTCAAATTTCGAGATCTCTTGTGCCGAGCTCATGTCTGTATCTTGATGCTTCAAACCGTAGTTCGCTTTCAGATCAGCCCATGTGCCTTTCCAGTTTGCCCAACTGTCTGGCATGCCCACACTGTAAACCGCGCCCTCTTTTTGAGCAGCTTCAATCAGTGATTCAAGATCGGCATCCTTCGCCATCGCTGGCATTGAAAGTGTTGCCGTTATTAGCGTTGCGCCGATTAATCTTGCAGGTGAACCAATAAGTTTGGCTGGCGATACAGTTGAACGGCTAAGCAAAGTTTTCATTGTCTCTATCCCTCTGGACTAGGTCAGTAAGTTCGTTTTGTATGCTATCGCCAGAATATGACGCTTTCGCGCAACTTATTTGACAGTTAGGGTGCATTTTCGTGGCAGTTATATTTCACTCATATGACAGTAAGCCTTTGTTTACTGTCACATTCCTGTTAACTCCATGGTTTACCTTATTGAGCACACGAACTTATGGACTAGATCAGTAATGAGAACATTGGCAACAGGGCAATCAGGGACACAGCTAGGTAGAATTAAGGCGAGCATCAGAGAACAACTTCAATCAGGTATCTTCACCGAGGGACAAAAACTGCCATCCGAACGAGAGCTCAGCGAACTGTTTTCCACCACACGAATCACACTCAAAGATGCATTGGTGTCGTTAGAAACCGAAGGTCTGATATACCGAGAGGAGCGCCGAGGCTGGTATGTGTCACCCGAACGTATCCGCTACAACCCATTGTCTCGTTCTCACTTTCATCAAATGATTCGCGAACAAGATCGCATCGCAGAAACACGACTGCTGAGCACTCGCACAGAGATGGCATCAGGCGATTACGCCAGAGCATTAGAGATAGAACAGATAACGCCAATACACGTGTTCGAGCGATTACGCTTTATTGATGGCAGAGCGGTACTGTTCGTTGAAAACGTATTAAAAGCGTCCCTATTTGAAAAAATATTGTCGGAAAACCTCACCATGTCACTAACAGGTATTTATAGAGAGAAGTATGGCTATGAGACCAAACATTCGCGCTTTGATGTGATTCCCACTTCCGCTCCTGCGCATGTCGCTAAGGCGTTAAACCTAGCTGAAGGTCAGCCAGTGCTGAAGATCTGCCGTGTAAACTACAAACAAGATGGCGAGCTAATGGACTGTGAATTGGAATACTGGCGACCTGACTCAGTAGTGATCCACATCGATAGCATTGGCTAGTGCCGCATCCGTTGAGATGGGTAACCCCACATATACAAAAACTCCGACTGATTAGGTCGGAGTTTTGGGTTTTAACGATGAGATTTAATGGCGCGCGGACTAAACAATCTTCTGCTCACTGTCGCCTGTAAGCTCGCTCTTATCAGGCAAAAAACTCGCGACAATCTCTCTCAGTTTGCCTTGGTTCACGGGTTTAGGTAAAAACTCATCCATCCCCACATCAAAACATAAGTGCTTATCTCTCTGCACTACATTGGCTGTTAGCGCCACGATAGGAATATGTTTCGACGTCCCTTCTTCGAGTGCTCTAATCTGTTTCGTCGCTTCAAAGCCATCAAGAACCGGCATCTGACAATCCATAAATATCATCACATATTCATTGTATTTGAACTTATCGACTCCAACTTTACCATTGTCTGCAATGTCGACTTCAAACCCGAGCTTCTTGAGCATCATCTTGGCAACTTGTTGATTAACTCTTGAGTCTTCAACGACCAATACCTTACCACTAAATAACGCAGTGACAGCCGTAGGTTTTGGCTCTTCTTTGATTGGAGATTGTTTATCTGCTTGTGTGGTTTTCACAGAGACCGTCGGTTTAGTTGACGACACAGGTTCATTATCTTTGAACGCAACTTCACCTCTGTTTGAATAGGTAAAGGTTGAGGTATCTGCCGCTCTTGCTAACACCTCGCTGATGGTCCATTTAAGTTGGTTGTCTTGATAAGGGCGGGCAATGTAGGCAATAAAACCCACCTGTTTAGCACGTGCTTCATCTTGTTTTCGTGGGTCGGCAGAGATCATCACTAACTTTGGACATTCGCTACCAAAGCGTTCGACTAAGCTTCTTGCCAGTTGAAAGCCATCAACGGACGGCATCACTTTGTCAATCAGCACGAGATCATAGGGTGATGACTTAGCCACAGACTCCGAAACCAACTCTAACGCTTGGGTAGCCGTTTCACAGCACTCAGACTTAACCCCGAAGGATTGAAGCTGTGTAGACGTTATACGCATGTTCAGCTGGCTATCATCCACTAGCAAAACCGAAACCTTAGTGAAATCGATATTGCTTTCGTCGGCTTCTAAACACGGGTCAAAGTCAGCCGTAAAATAGAATGTACTGCCCTGACCTTCAACACTGGTGAGTTCAAGCTTACTGCCCATCAATGTCACTATCTTCTCGCATATTGTTAGACCAAGCCCTGTGCCTCCGTAAATACGCGTGGTACTGCCGTCGGCTTGTTGAAACTTATCAAATACAGATTTCTGTTTGTCTTCTGCGATGCCGATACCACTATCGGCAACCTCAAACTTCACTCTGAGTTTTTGCTCAGGCTCAACCACTTCTTCCAAACGAAGCGAGAGCGTGACATGACCATGCTCAGTAAATTTAATTGCGTTGCCGACTAGGTTATTCAGGACTTGTCTTAACTGGGTTCCATCGCCAATCACCATGGTTGGGATCTTAGGATCAATCGCTAGCTGGAACCTAAGCCCTTTCTGTTCGGCTTTGACTCTGAAGGTCGACTCTACATCGGCAGCAATTCCCATCATTTTCATCGGTTCTTGCTGAAGTTCTAAACGACCCGCTTCAATTTTCGAATAATCCAAGATGTCGTTGATAAGGTCTAGAAGAGTTAACGAAGAGGTATTGAGCATGTTGACGTACTCTTTTTGCTCTTTCGGCATATCCATTTCAGAAAGCAGAGACGACAGCCCGATAATCCCATTCATAGGTGTGCGGATCTCATGGCTCATGTTAGCCAAGAATTCACTCTTGTTACGGTTAGCAACTTCAGCCGTCTCTTTGGCTTTAATCAACTCTTGATACTGTTGACGAATACGTTCAACAGACTGATTATAGCTACTCTCTAATGTCGAGATCTCGTCGCTATAAGTAGATTCGGTTGGTGTTATGAAGCGCGGTTTATTGTCCTCAACCTGTTGCTGGTTGATCTGAGAAGACATGGTCATTAAGCGTTTTACGACCAGGCGATACACTATGGTTAAACAAACCAGAGACAACAAGAAGATTTTAACGGCTTCGAAGGCGAGTAGTAATAGTACGCGTTCTTCAAAGTCATTGAGGATCATGCTCAAATCAGATTGCACCGTGAGCGTCGCCAATGGGAAATCTGTCCCCGCCATTTGGTGCACCATTTCCCAAGACTGAGAATAAGACTGACCTTCAGTCTTTTTACCTAATTCTAGAATTTTTTCATCAGGGCTTTCGATAAGAAGATAGCTAACTGAGGGGAGGCGAGAGATGCCTTCAGCTTGCACAAGCAACTGCTCTCGATCTTCAACCCACAAACTCGCTGTTAAGCCAGAAAGATAGCCAGCCTTAACCTGTTCGATCTGAGAACTAATAAAAGAAACTCGACTTTGGTACTCTACATACAACCCTAGACCTGTCACTATAACTGTGAATAAGGTACTAATTGCTATGATAGTCCCGATCAACTGTCGGGAGAGTCCAATATAGCGTTTTCCTTTTTTCACCATACACAAATTACCATTATTGTTATCCTAGCAAACTACAATTACTCAACTAGTATAATAGTAGTCATTCATCAAATAACTAGGGAAGGTTATGAAAAAACATCTTATCGTTGCATCCATAGTCAGTTTGTTTTCAAGCAGTTATGCTCTTGCAAGCGAACCTCTCCACTACTACATTATTGCGAGCCAAGCGCAACCTTTTCAGATCGAAACTGACGGGTCATCTCACAGAGGAATGGTTTCTGATATCGTTGAAGCGGTATTCGATGACAGCCAGTATGAGATCAAGTACCACACCTACCCATTTAATCGAATGATCGACAAACTCGATGCAAGAGAGAACCCAAACTGGGTAACCTATGGTAGCCCTAGTTGGGGGAACATCCAGTCTGTTAACCTATCTGAAGAGCCAATTTACAATGTAAAACATGTGTTACTCAGCAGCGGTAAGAAGCCATTTGAGTTCAATACAATTGATGATTTAGACGGAAAAGCAGTGGTATTACTGGTGGGGTTTGAATATCCGAACCTAGAACCTTACATCCAGCAAGGCAAGCTCAACGAGATTCGAGTTAAGGATTACAGCGCGGCTTTTCGAGTCCTGAACCGTGCACCTGGCGATACAGTGTTTGTTGAAATGGAATCGAGAATTAAATACAACCTTAACGAGCAAAAGTTAAGTATTAATGATTACCAGATGCAAGACTTTGGAACAGTAATCAATAACTACCCTATCCATTTAGCGTTTGATCCTGAAATGGATCCTAAGCTGCAAAACTTCATCGACCAACGCCTAAATCAGATGAAAGGCGATGGTCAGCTCGACGACATTGTACAAAGCTATCTATAGCATTTGGCTAGCGCTCACTTGATTAGCTAATAGGCCATGAATGACTTCGTGACACGTTTTTGTACTTTTGGTCAACCCTAGTGACTAACAATGACAAAGGCCGCTCTGCAAGCTTACAGGGCGGCCTTTTAATTTATTAGTGAAGACTTAATAAACGTATCACTAGAACTCGAGTCAATTCATTTAATGCGAAGTAATCAAATACAGCGACTGATTACGAAGTTGTTGGCGCACCGCCATCAAAATCTCTCCGAGGTGGTTTTCACCAGTTCCATCGCCCCCATCTCCCCAAAAGTGATCTTTATGAGAGTGCTCTTTAATCACTGAATCGCCTGTCCCCGTCAGGAACAGAGCAAATTGTGGGTTCTGTCTGAACTTCTCGGTCACAATGAATCGCATCACTTCAACACGAATGTCATACCAATCTTTTCGAACTTGATCTTCATAGTCACGACTTAAAGAGAACGCTTCAGCAGGGGTACTGGCTTCCAAAATGGTATTGCGTAATGCCTCAGAAGCAAACTTCATCGCTTGATAATAATGTTCGCTGGTTGCCCAAACTTGATCACCTACCTTGATGGGACAAGCGGCAAAATTTGACAGGTATCCGTTCGGATCTTCAGGTTCATAAAACAGCACTTCTTTAGCTTGTGCCACAGAATTAGACATAGCCTCTCCTTACCAACGACATCGCATATTTTTGCTTTAACTTTAAAATTAGTGGCGTTGCATATTGCTGTCAAACAACTTAGTTCAAGAGTATGCCATGTGCGTGTTTTTCATCTGAAGAACTTAATATCAAAAGGGATCAGCTAAGCGAAACAGTGATCTAAAGAATCAAAATGTTGATTTAATCTAGATAGGAGTTATGAAAAAGTACTTATGAATCAAAGGGTGGCGTTACGCCACCCTTCTAAATGCAATGGGGATTGTTAGTGAATAAGACCTAGCTCCCTTGCTTCTTCCAGGCTCAAACCACTTTCTCTAATTTCTCTTAGAGCCTCGATACGGCGACGAGCTTCAGCAGACTTCATTTTCTTTTCTGGTTTGAAAGATACTTCTTCTTCAGCATCCCACTTGTTTGCAATATTTGTCATTTCATCATGGTTGATAGAATTAATGGACATGTTTTCCTCCGAAAAGCACCATGTAATGGACAGGTAATCTGTAGCAAATGCTTTTTCGCTTGTTAAGAAATTCTGTACTGAAGTGTGATGATTCCGACGCTTCACAAAGCTAATTAATAAATGCCTCATTTAAACTTTGCCAAAGCCATTTTCTGCAATTACATTTAAAAGATTCCCCATAAGAAATGTGGTTTGATCCAACTCTCATTTTCCCCGCTTTCAATGCTTATCTTCTGCTGAAAATTCGTGAAATAACCCAAGATAAATTTCGAGGCACTTCATTGTTTTTGTGCTGATCGCTTTCACTAAATCCAACACATGTTAATGATAATAGTTATCAATATCATAACTAAGTATCAATCATGTCTATGGAAAATCCAGATACACCGCTTCTTGAAGTGAAGAATCTATGCGTCGACTACATCACCGACGACGGTGACTTCAATGCCGTAAAGTCCGTCAGCTTTAGCATAGGGCAAGGAGAAATCTTTGGCCTGGCCGGCGAGTCAGGTTGTGGCAAGAGCACCATCGCATTTGCTATTAACCGACTTCACAAGCCGCCGGCTTTCATCTCTGGGGGTCAGATACTGTTTGATGGGCAAGACCTACTGAGCTTATCGGACAAGCATTTGAATACCTTACGTTGGAGTGAAATCGCTATGGTGTTCCAAAGCTCGATGAATTCACTCAACCCAGTATTAACTATCGAAGAGCAGTTTGCTGATGTGCTGCGTCATCACAAAGGTATGAGCAATGAACAGGCGAAAGATCGCGCCGAGAAACTGCTCGACCTTGTGAATATTCCACGCCATCGCTTAACAGAATACCCGCACCAATTCAGTGGTGGCATGCGTCAACGTTTGGTGATTGCCATTGCTCTCGCCCTCAACCCAAAACTGATCATCATGGACGAACCAACCACGGCACTGGATGTGGTTGTGCAACGCGAAATTCTACAGCAGATACACCAACTCAGAGAGGAGTTTGGTTTCTCAATACTCTTCATCACCCATGACCTCGCACTAATGAGCCAGCTGTGTGATCGCATTGCCATCATGCGCCACGGCAAGATAGTTGAGGTCAATAAAGCCCATGAGATTCGCAATAACCCACAACACTCCTACACCCAAAAGCTATGGAGTTCCTTCCCAAATATTCATGAACATGCTCACGCGACTGCGTGCTAGGAGAGCTCTATGTCACAACCCATTTTTCAAGTAAAAAACCTCGTTAAAGAATTCACCGTTGGCGGTGGATTTGGCAAAGAGGAGATCTTTAGAGCACTGCATGGGGTGAGTTTTAACTTACATGCAGGAAAAACACTGGCACTGGTTGGCGAATCTGGCTGCGGGAAAAGCACCTGCGCACGATTGATGACCAAGGTTTACCCTGCCACCGAGGGAGAGATACTGTTCAAAGGTAGGGACATCACTACACTTAAAAGCCGTAAAGATATCTTGGATTATCGCAGCCGTGTACAAATGGTGTTTCAAGACCCCTTTGGTTCACTCAACCCAACTCACACCATTGAGCACCATTTAACGCGCCCACTTAAGATCCATAAGCAAGTTGCCACTAAACAAGCTCACACAGAACGCCTCAAAGAGTTATTAACGCTGGTGGAGTTACCCATCGAAACTCTCGCTAAATACCCGCACGAGCTCAGTGGCGGCCAAAGACAGAGAGTTAACCTAGCCAGAGCACTGGCCGTTGGCGCTGAGGTTATTCTTGCTGACGAACCCACCTCGATGTTGGACGTCTCGATTCGACTTGGCGTGTTGAACCTAATGCAAAAAATGAAGAAAGAGTTGGGGATTGGCTTTTTGTACATAACCCACGATCTTGCAACGGCACATTACATCGCAGAAGAGACGGCGGTGATGTACAAAGGGCAGATCGTCGAATGGGGATCAACCCAGTCGATCTTAACCAATCCACAACACCCGTACACTAAGTTGTTGATCTCTGCCGTACCAGATCCCGATCTGCCATTTGGCGAACTCGTCAAAAATGAGCCAAACTATTCAATAGACGCTGATCGTATTCGAGAGCAGAGCTGTGAAATACAGCATGAAATCAAACAAGTTGCTGATAATCACTTTGTAAAACAGTGGGATAACGTTGCATGAATGAACTAGACACTTGGTTAGAGCGGATCGGAGATTGGTACAAAGACCGAAAGCATGATCAAGTGGACCGGTTAGAACCTTTGATCTTAACGCCTCCAGATGCTCTCTGGGGGCCATTGATCACGGATAAGCAGAGCAAAGGCATCGCATGTTGGCTAGACGGATGTCTGAGAATCTTTACTTTCTATCGCCACCTCGCGGATTCATCGAATCCGGAGTTGGCTTCGCAGGAGGCCAGCAACTCAAGCCATCAAGAAAAGGCCTACCAATACCTGATGTTTGCCTATAGCAAGCTGCAAGCGGTGTCATGCGACCCAAAATCAGAAACTGGTTTGCAAGAGTGGTGTACACTGCGGCTACAACACTTGTGTGTATTGGCTTTGGAGTTTACGAACCAACAGCAAGAACCACGTTGGAAAGCAGAATCAGAGAAATTGATCGAATCGCATGTACGCTTTATGGCAACCCATCCCCGAAACGATGATCAAGGTAGCATTCAACGCCATCTCCACTGATCAAGCTCTTCTCGATCAAACATCAAATCAGAATCTCATCAGAGTTAGATCCGTAGAAAGCATGATCTAGCCTTGATCATGCTTCGGCACTTAGCTCTGTAAGCTATTGAGTTTTAATGATTGACTGAATTTTTGGCAAAAAAAAGCGAGTCCCTTAGGAACTCGCAAAAATCTATTCAGTATGATGTAACAAAATATGAGCCAATCTATTAATCATAAGAAAGGACAAAGGTTGTCTATTCGGGATAAATAATAATCAACTGGATGCGTTACATTGTCATCACTTTGTCAGCGTTAGGTGCGATTTTAATCAGCACCTAATGTGTTCAAAACTATCCATTCAGCCACGATAAAACAGGCTTATCGCAATAGGATAATGACTAGTGGCCAATCGCCATTTCATCGAGTGCAAGGAACACGTTTTCGTCTAAATGACCTTCATGAACTTGTTTACACACTTTGCGACGCACCGCTAAACCAGAGATCAAACGTTCAATGGACAGATGTCGATTGCTGGTGCTATCACGGTCGTTGTAAAGCTCAATCAAACGACTCAGTGTTTCGTATGGAATAACGTCCTCCCCTACTCTCAACCAATCAAGCTTCTCAATGAGCTCTGAGCACTCTTCTTTGATTGAGGCATGTGAGTGCCCTGTCATAGCGGATAAAGCCGTTATACTGCGTTCTAGAGCCTCTGCAGAGGTATATTTAGAGAGAGTAATCATGATCTCGTCAGCGTTGATCTCAACAGAGTGTTTACGTTGCTTAACTCGACGTCCCAATTTGCCTCTTGGCGACGGTGCTTTACGCTGAATTGGCTCAAACTCACCATCGATAATCTCAGACAACTCTTCCAGCTTCTGCTTAGACACCATTTCGTTACGAAGCGGGTTCGGTAGCGTCGGCGCCATATTACGCTTACCGGCGTTGGTAGTGCGCGCTCTTGAATATCGTAATACTTCTTCCACATTACATTTGATATCTACTTGATAATCCGTCGTTTTGCCTTTTTCGATCAACGCGGTGATCGTCAAGTGATAACCCCAAAGGTTAACCAGGAAGGTATCTTCATGATCCCCTACTTCGCCCAACTTTCTGAGTTCACGGATCAGATCCATCGAGAACCGACGCCAATCGATGTTACGCGCCAACTTCTGGTTGAGCTCACTGAGCAACATACAATCTGAATGACGACGTGCCATGCGGCTTCTAAAGTACGAATACATTTGGAAGACCAAGGTATGTTGCTTCAGAATTTCTGGCGGAAATAGGAAGAAATAATCACGCGTCAGCAGCTCTTCGTAGAACGAAGGTTCCCAAACCAAGATGTATAGGTTCGGTTTAATGCGAATTTCGCCGTCAGAGCCCTCTGTAGGCGCTTCTTCCGATGCGGTAATGGTTCTAGCTAAGAATCGGAAACGATCACTCTTAAAGCCTTCTGGCATGTTCTCACTAAGCCAGCGGCCTGTAAGCTCATGCAGTTGGAAATCAGTGAATTCAATACGATCAATACTGTCGCGGATCGAATCACGTGCTGGGCCGCTGTCTTTCTTGCCACGCAAAGACAAAATATCAGTGATGTAGAGTGGTGTTTTGTTCGGTGTGTGTTTCGCGTCTAAATGGTAATCATCTTGGTGATGATCATGATATTGAACGGTGAGCGTGAATAACGCGAATAGCGTCATCAGATCGTCAACGGTCATGATATTTTTAGAAGATCGTGTCTCGATCACCGCTCGAGTGCCAGAGATCGAAACCATGGATTTCTGGTAGCTCTTACGAGTTCTAGGCGGCGCTAACGCTTGATCAATAATCCCCGCCCAATTGGTTGGCGAAACAATGAATTGATCCGCTTCATCTTTCATCGTTGGTGGGGTATTCAGTCCATGTTCATTCAGTAAGCGCTTGTTTACTTTGGTTTGAGCTAGGGCTTTAGAGCGCTTTTGCTTTTCATTTTGCTTCACGCTTTCTGTTACTAAGCTGGTGGCACCCAGTACCGATATCAATTGGTTTGGGTTCACAAAGCGATGCAACATGGTTTTACCAGCAAGGCCTTCTTCAAAGCGAACGGGGATTTGTTTGAACAATCCAATATTGACTGCTGCTCTCAGCCTTTGCTGTAAGGCCGCGCGAGTGACTTGACCATCGGTTGATTCAATAATCTCAGTGGTGGAAACGTACCCGTCTTTGCTACTAAACCCACGAAGTGAAATTAGGTTAAGAAGCTCAACTATGCTTTTGGTGACACCTTTGAAGTGTTGATATTGTTCTATCCATTCAACGGCTGTTTCAGATACCTCAAATAAATGACCATCTTTGTGGCTTCGTGCCTTAATTAACAATTTCTCTTCTGGTTTCATTTTTGATCCGTATCACACTAACCGTAATTTCACTATAGTTCCTGAATGATAAAGAAAGAATGATCATAAATAAAGAGAATTTATTGGCTTTTAAATAACTGATCTTTTTGATTAATATGATCTTAAATGATTAAGTGATCTAATGATCTGGACGTGACTTTGCTTTTAAGTGGCTGAATTTAAAGTATTAAAATAAATCGACTTGGAAAGCATGATCATAAAGGCTCCGAAACTATGATCATTAAACTTAAGAAAGCATGATCACAGAGCATCAGAACGATGATCATTAAGTGGTTGTAAGCATGATCATTATTGGTTCGAAAGCATGATCATTATACTTATACAGCTTATCCACAGATCGGAATTCAACATCGGTTTCTAAGTCGCTTTTGACTTGTCTATGTGGACACTTCTAGCGGCTAATCTATCGGAACAATGATCAAGAGAGCATACTTTTTATCGTTCCTATCCTATTGAGTGCAAAATTTAGTCTGTATCCGCTGGAAATGGATTGCTTTGATGTATTTAGCGCTGGTGGCTCTTAACTAGGAAGCATGATCATGAAACTGTCATGTTTGTGTATTCTCGGTCTGTGTCGATTGAATTTTCAATCATTGAGCCCTTACAGGCGTTGAATCCCCATTCCAAAAGCATTTGTCCGTAACTTAGCTCATTAATTACATGCTTCCGGAACGATGTTTACTTGATCATTTTTCCGGAAGTTGATCATTTCCAATGTGCAGTTGCTCGGATCAATATTGCTAAGTTTACTCCTTGATCATGCTTCATAATTTGGCGTTATTAATTATCTTACACTGGATGTGTTCCATGATCATTCTTCCGGTTATGCTCCAAGCCTCTGTTGTTTTTTGACACCCCATCTTCTCTTCTGTTTTGAATCTTTTATTTATTGAACGTTTTTTAATTTTTATTGGATTGAAAATCTATAAATTCGAATGCAAATCACACCAACCGTAATCTACGGTTGTATTTCAATCGTTCCGAAGGTTTTTCGCTGAAATTCCATTTACATTGTAAATAAGTGATGCTGTAACATTTAAAATGTAGACCAGAAATAACATGGTTATACATGATGGAAACGGTCATTTTTGTGTTTGTCTAAGGCGATGTTTCATCAAATTGTAAAAACACAGTCTATTTTATGTGATTTTACTCATAAATGTATGTTCATGTTTTTGTTGTGTTTGTTGTTAATCGCTGTACAATTTGTGCTTAGTTAATCATTACGGAAACTGGCAATGAAAAGAGAACAAACGATTGATAAGCTCTATCAGCTAGCCGAACAAACTCAACAAGTTCAGGCTGACCGAATTGAGATTATTTTGGAAGAGCGAAGTGATGAACATTTCCCTCCAATGTCTAAAGCTATGATGGAGACTCGTTCTGGTTTGACGCGTCGTAAACTCGATGAAGCGATCACTAAACTTGAAGCTGATGGCCATCAGTTTACAAAGAACAACGCCAATCATTACTCGATTTCATTGACAGAAGCTCACATGTTGATGGACGCGGCAGAAGTGCCAAAGTTCCACCAACGTAAGCAGCACGCTGACAATAAGCCATGGATTATCAACGTACAAAACCAGAAGGGTGGTACGGGTAAATCAATGACAGCAGTTCACTTAGCCGCTTGTTTGTCTCTGAATTTGGATAAGCGCTACCGTATCTGTTTGATTGACTTGGATCCTCAGGGCTCTTTGCGTCTGTTCCTAAATCCACAAATTAGTGGAGCAGAGCACGACAGTATCTATTCTGCCGTCGATATCATGTTGGACAACGTGCCTGAAGACCAAGACGTCGATCTAGAGTTTCTTCGTAAGAACGTACTATTGCCAACTCAATATCCAAACCTGAAGACAATTTCTGCATTCCCAGAAGATGCGATGTTTAACGCTGAAGCGTGGCAAAGCCTTTCACAAGATCAGTCACTTGATATTGTTCGTCTGTTAAAAGAGAAGCTTATCGACAAAATCGCCGATGATTTCGATGTGATTATGATTGATACCGGCCCGCACGTTGACCCTCTAGTATGGAATGCAATGTACGCGTCGAATGCACTTCTGATTCCATGTGCTGCTAAGCGTTTGGATTGGGCTTCAACGGTTAACTTCTTCCAGCACTTACCAACGGTTTACGAAATGTTCCCGGATGACTGGAAAGGGCTCGAATTTGTTCGTCTAATGCCAACCATGTTTGAAGACGATAACAAGAAACAGGTGTCAGTTCTGACTGAAATGAACTACCTGTTGAATGACCAAGTAATGATGGCAACCATTCCAAGAAGCCGTGCTTTTGAAACCTGTGCCGACACTTACAGCACGGTTTTCGATCTAACGGTGAGCGACTTTGAGGGCGGCAAGAAAACTCTAGCTGTTGCTCAAGACGCAGTACAAAAAAGTGCTCTAGAATTAGAGCGCGTATTACATAGCAACTGGCCTTCACTTAATCAGGGATAACAACAATGGCAATTAAAACATCTGACTTAAATGCAAAGCTATTTGGTAAAGCAAACAAACGTCGTGTAGCTACGCCTCAAGAAGCGCAAACTGCTGCTAAAGAACAGGCTCAAGTGATTGAACTTTCAGTTGCGGGTGAAGAGTTGGTTTCATTTGAATTGGTTCGTATTCCAGCAGCCGATGTCGCAACTCGAACGGTTGTTTTTGAAGAGAATGCTCGTGAGCAATCTTTCTTAAATGAGCACGCGCTTTCTGATGTTCTTACAACATTAAAAGAACGTGGTCAGCAATACCCAGCGGTTGGTCGTAAGAATAAAGACGGTAAGATTGAAGTTCTTGATGGTAGCCGTCGTCGTATGTCATGTATTTTGGCTGACAAAGAGTTCCTAATCTATGTTGCTGAAAACATTAACGGCGAACACGCTAAGTTTCTATCAGACGTAGCTAACGCTCATAAACCGCTTTCTCTTTACGAGAAGGGTAAAGAGATGCAAGCGAAGCTGGATAAAGGCGAAGCTGAGGACCAGAAAGCACTGGCGAAAATGTTCCAGTGCAGTGAAGCTTTGGTGAGTGGTGCATTGAAAGCGGCCGCTTTACCACTTGAATTGCTACAAGCTTACCCAAATGTGAGCGACCTTGGTCGTCCAACTATTGTTAAGCTACACAAACAGTTTGGTGGATTGACGAGTGAACAACAACAAACATTGCTGACTAAGTGTGATGCTTCTGAAGGTTTTGTTTGGCAACGTAGTGAAGCTCAAGGCGTAACTCGTCTAACAAAAGACGTGACAGAAACTTTGGAAGGTTGGATTCTTGAATTGGCGCCAGCGCCAGTGAAGAAAACGTCTCCAAAAGTTGAGCTTATTAAAGGCCGCGCATCATACAGCCGTAAGGGTTCAAACTTGGCGTTGAACCTTAAGAAAGTTGATGATGCGACAATGGAAGAAATCCTCGCTTTCGTACAATCGAAGCTTGACTAAGTCGACGACTTTTCATTACTACTCTAAAGCCGCTTTATGCGGCTTTTTATTTGGCTGTGATAAACTGTGTTTAGATGAATCTGGACGCTAACTATGACAAACCCAACCAACACTTTTCTGCATACACTTTCTAACATTGCTCAACATAACGATCACCGTTACGGCGTGGTCTTTGATGGAGATTTTGATTGGCAAAACTCTGCTGTTTTTACCTTCCTTCAAGACTCACACACTCCGAGTATCTTCCAGATTGGCGGTACGCCATTTGAAGGTGTGATTCATGCTCCAGTAAAAAAAGGTCAACAATTGCTTGGTCGAGAGTGCCAAGTTCTTGTTTGTGATTTTAGAGAACAATTCGATGCAAATGGTTTTAGCGCCGCGCTGGGTTCGTTAGTCGGTGGGGGGCTGTTGTTGGTGTTGCCGCCAAAAGTTGATGACTCTGAAGATAGCGAGTGCTTTGCTCAACGTTGGCTAAAACGCCATTTCGATAAACTGATCTCTGTTTCACAACACAATGAAGTAGGGGATGTTATTCAAGCGACTAACGCTCTTCCTCAGATGCAAAGCGCTAAAAATGGTTTGGACAAATTTGAACAGCAAAGCATGGCTGTTGAGTTAGTTAAGAAAGTCGTCACGGGACATCGAAAGCGCCCATTAATTCTGACCGCAGACAGAGGTCGAGGTAAAAGCTCAACTCTGGGTATTGCCGCAGCGCAGCTGTTAGTTGAGCGTCACGGGTTTAATATTATTGTTACGGCACCTTCAGTCAAAGCGGTAGAGCCGGTATTTTCTCATGCTAGCCAAGGGTTAGAATCTTGCGAAGTGGTTAACGCTACTCACATTGGTCATCAAGGTGGCAGTTTAAGATTCGTCGCGCCAGATGAATTACTTAAATCTAAGCCTGATTGCGATTTGTTATTGGTTGATGAATCCGCTGCAATTCCAATTCCAATGCTTAAATCCATGGTCGATATCTATCACCGTATGGTTTTTTCAACCACGGTACACGGTTACGAGGGTAGTGGACGTGGGTTTGGTATTAAGTTTGAGTCTTGGCTTTCTGAACATCGTCCGGGGTGGAAAGGCTTTAAGCTCGGACAACCGATTCGTTGGAATAACAACGATCCGCTAGAGACTTGGTTGTTTGATTGCTTCCTACTTGGTAATGACGCATCACTCAGTGACTCGGCGGTTGATGAACTCGATGGCTTTTCTGCCGAGGCAATCAACCAATTAAACTTGGTCGAGTTATCAAAAGCAGAATGCTTGGCTAATCCTGAGCAGCTACAACAATGTTTTTCTCTTCTCGTGGATGCGCACTATCAGACCTCGCCTAATGACTTAATGCAGTTTCTCAATAACCCAGCAATCCGTTTATACGCCGCTTGGAAGCAAGACGAATGTTTAGGCTGTATGTTCGTGACGGAAGAAGGAGGTTTGGACAGCGAGTTGATTGCTCAAATTCAACTTGGAAAACGCAGGCCTCAAGGTCACCTTGCCCCTGTATTACTTGCAAACCAACTTGGCTGTACTCAGGCAGCGACCAGTCGTTGCCTTCGAGTTATGCGCATTGCTGTTTCAGCGCGTCATCAAGGTTTAGGTATTGGCAGTTGGATGTTGGGGCAATTATCTGAACAAAATCGTCAAGCTGATTATTTGGCGACAAGCTTCGGTGCGACCAGTGAACTGATTTCTTTCTGGCATGATAGTGAATTTGTGCCTGTTCATATCGGCCACCAGCGAGATCAGGCAAGTGGTTGTCACTCGGTGCTGATGGTTAAGGCGCTTAACCCAAGAGCTCAAGCTTGGGTCTACCAACTGAAAAACCATTTTGAGCGCAGCTACTGTTTTCTTGTTTCTGGTTCTTTAGTTTCACTTGAAACTGATATGGTGCGAGCACTGCTGCCAAAGAGTGTACAAACCATTATTGAGTTTGAAACTCAGTTAGTTAGAAATTACGTAAACGGTGGCAATAGTTATGATGCGATTAGCTTCTGCGTATTGAACTTGATTCTGCTCAGTAACGATCGAGGAGCCAGTGTTTCTGACTTACTTATCGCAAAGGTCGTTCAACAGAAAGAGTGGGGGACTTGTGTCGAACAGTTTAATCTTGTTGGTCGTAAACAAGCAGAGATTCAGTTTCGTAAAGATGTCGATGCTTTGCTAGCAAATTTACAGTGTAAATAGACAGGCCATCATTTTAATAAACTTACCACTACGAACTAGATTTACAGTGTAAATTAGAATCTTGGATTTACACTGTAAACTGGAACACACTATCGAAATCAGGTTTTACCCGGATTACCTGCTTTATCCTTTCTGTTTTATCTCTCCATGACAGCCTCTAATCTTTTAAACCGACTCGTCTTTACTATCTGGCTCAACCTCGAATCAACATTCAATCGCACTAAATATTTTGCAAAATTCATCAATGTATTTGTAAAGGTGAAGCGGATCATAAAATGTGTCAGTCTTATTTATGAGTCATGTTTGCAGAATCGAAAGTAAGTGATGTGACGCTGATTATTCTAATAATGTGATACTCAGCGCAGAACGAATTATATAGACTGAATAACAACTGAGTCATTAGGGATACTCAATTCGAATGTGGGATAACATCGTTACATTGTCGGAAGATAAGCAACAAGTGATGGCGTGTCTGCCAACTGGGTTTGTGGTTGACGCAAGCTTTGATAACAAGACGCTGCCACCAATCTTGGAAGCTTTGAACGTATCTAACTATTTTCTTTTCGAAGAAGAGGTGTTGCGCTTCGTCACTCTTGCTAAAGAAGGCAAGGGTGAAGCTTATGAAGGAATCTTGATTGCTGAAGTTCGTAATGCAAGTGTTGCAGTCGAATTGTCTGATGATGAGATGCTTGCAAGTCTTGTGGTAACGGGGCCATATGATGGACACGCGCTGCGTGGTAGCGACATCATTCACTGTTTAGCTCAAGCTCACATAACAAAAGGAATTAACAAGTTAGCGCTCAGAAAAGCATTGATGATGAGTAGCAAGCTTAAGCCCGGCGAAAAGTTTACTCAGCCAGTCGCCAAGGGGACGCAACCTGTAAAGGGGAAAGACGCTAAGTTTGCCGCCTTGGTTGAAGACATTACTCGCCAAGTCTTGAAGCCTCGCAGTAAAGACGAAGGCAAGATCGATATGCGAGATTTGGGACAAACCATTACCGTTGGTCAAAATGATCACTTAATGAAACGTACCCCCGCAACCAAAGGCATCGCTGGCTTTACCGTCCAAGGTCGAGTTATCCCTCCTCTTCCCGGACAAGATAGTTTAATTAAGCCTGGCAAAGGCACCTATATCTCTCCTGACGACCCTAACTTACTACTCGCCTCATATCCTGGACTACCCATCA
Organism: Vibrio splendidus; assembly: GCF_001557875.1. GTDB lineage: Bacteria > Pseudomonadota > Gammaproteobacteria > Enterobacterales > Vibrionaceae > Vibrio > Vibrio splendidus_F. Next base: position 287,061 of record NZ_LNRF01000001.1, read on the forward strand.
TTAAAGATCGAACCATTGAAGTGGATGACGCCTTGTGTGTTAGTAACGTCGATGTCTCAACTGGGCACGTTAAATTTAAAGGCAATGTATTTGTCTCTGGCAACATCGAACCGGGAATGATCGTCAAAGCGACCGGCAGTGTTACGGTTGGTGGTTTTATCGAATCGGCAGAAGTTCAAGCTCAGGGTGATATCAAAGTCGCCAAAGGGATTATCGGCCATACGACCAAAGAGGGCGAGCCAAAAAGCTGTAAGGTATTTAGCAAAGGTTCTATCACAGCAAGCTACGCACAGAATGCCGAGCTACAAACGGCCAACGATCTTCGACTTGGTGTACACAGCATGGGAAACGAAATTCGTTGTGGTAATAATCTTATTGTGATGGATACCATGAAGAAGCATGGTACGCTCAGCGGTGGTGAAGCCAAAGTCGGCGGAAAAGTAGAATGTGTATTCTTAGGTGTTGAGGGAGATACCGTAACCAAGGTGCATGGTTTTGCCCGCTACGACGGCTACCGACAAAAGATAGCCGAGCTAAAAGAAATCTATAAACACGCTCAAGAGCAAACCATGGATGTGATTCGCCAAGAGCTCGAATTTAAGAAGCGACCAAAAGCGGAGAGAAGCGAAGAGCAAGCGTTGGAAATTGATCAGCAACGAGAAAAGAACAACCTTGCGATTGAAAACACTAAGTCGCAGTTGGATACCCTCGAAGCGGAATTTGAAACTAACCTAGCAGAATGCACCATAGAGGCTCATGAAAAAGTGTATACCCGAGTGACGATCCAGTTTGGTGATGAGACGGTCACGACTAAGCGAACGCATGGTGGCAGTGTATTTTCGTTCAATCAATACGAGATTCAATGTTCATTCAAGATGGAACAAGAAGATATCTCATTGTGATTGAAAGACTCTCAAACTGAACGAATCTGCTAGATCGGTTCGAACCGTTTTCTATATATTCGAATAAAAAAAGGGGGAGCTGATGCTCCCCCTTTGCTTTTTACTGATATTGATTTAGTTAGACTCTTTAAGTCACATGAGCGCTTTAACTTGCAGCTCTTACCTTACCTTGCTTCAAGTCTGACAGAACTTGCGCTTTTGGTCCGTCGGCAATAATGCTGCCTTTCTCCATCACTATCACTCTGTCTACAATGTCCAACATCGACGTTTTATGTGTAATCAGAATTAACGTCTCACTTGGTAACAATTGGTTAAGCTGGTGCTTGATGTGCATCTCTGAGCGATTATCCATGGCACTGGTCGGCTCATCCATCAATAACACAGGAGGACGGCCTAGGAAGGCTCTAGCAATGGCAATCGACTGGCGTTGACCACCAGACAGTAAACCACCGCCTTCGCCCACTTGTCGTTCTAAGCCTGCTGGATCTTGCTGAGTAAAAGCGGTAACACCTGCACGGTTCGCTGCATCCATTACATCACGGTCATCGACCAATGGACGACCCAAGGTAATGTTGTCTCTTACTGAACCGTAGAACAGGTTACTGTCTTGCGGAACACAGCCTATATTGCGTCGTACGTCGACATGATGCAGTTGCTCCATGTCGGTGTCATCAATGCGTACATGGCCCTCTGTGGGCTTATACAGGCCCATAATCAGGCGCTCTAGAGTCGTTTTACCTGAACCAATTCGGCCAATGATCGCCACCTTTTCACCAGGTTTAATATGCAGCGTTAAGTCTCTGATAGAAGCGACTGGCGAGTCAGGGTAGTGGAACGTCACTTTGTCTAACGCGATATGACCTTGAATAATCGGGCGGTGAATGTAGCGTTTGCCTTCTTCTTGTTCGTCAGGCATCGACATTACTTGTTCAATCAGAGTCATCGATGACTTCGCTTGGTTGTAACGTGTAGAAAGCAAAGACAGTTGAACAAGAGGGCCAATCGCTCGGCCGCTCAGCATGGTTGCGGCAATCAAGCCACCCATCGTCAGTTCGCCTTCCGCTATTAGGTACACACCAAAGATGATCATACCAACGTTGGTACTTTGCTGAACAAAACCTGCGGTGTTTTGGATGCTATCGGTGATACGACGACTTTTGATATTCCAATTCGCCATGTGAGCAACCGCTTCTTCCCAACGGAATTGGAACTGACTTTGCGCACTGAACAGTTTAACGGTTTCTAAACCAGCCAAACTCTCAATTAAGTTCGCGTATTTTTGAGAAGCAAGACGAGAGCCTTCTTCAATAGTACGACGCAGTGGACCTTGGATTAACAGTGCATAGATGATCAGAATGACCACGCCGATAACAGGAACGAACACAAGGTTTCCGGCCATTAACCAAATGAGCGCTAAGAACATCAGTGCGAAGGGAAGGTCGATTAGCGAGCCGATGGTTGCAGAGGTAAAGAACTCACGGATTGATTCGAACTCTTGCAAGTTTTTAGCGAAAGCACCGACAGAAGCAGGCTTTGCTTCCATGCGAATCCCCAGTACTTTACTGAACAACTTGGAGGAAATGAGAATATCGGATTTCTTACCAGCAACATCAATGAAGTAGCTTCGCATCAACTTGAGCAGCAAATCGAATAGGAACACCACAAAGATACCACTTGCCAGCACCCACAAGGTTTCAAAGGCGAGGTTTGGTACTACTTTGTCATACACCAAACGTGTGAACATGGGCGCGGCAATCGCGAAGATGTTGATCAGAATGGAGGCAATCAACACATCTCGGTAGATGTTTTTCGATTCCCAAATGGTGCTCCAAAACCAGTGACCTTTACGGGTTTTTAGAACCTCTGGTGAACGTTCATCATAACGGAACTGTTTTTTTACCAAGAAGTAGCGGCCGATGAATTGTTCTTTCAGCTCTTCGACAGGAATGATGATTGGCACCATTCCGCTTTCCGCTGTAATGATTTCCGCTTCTTGTTTCTCTAAATCGATACTGTTGAGAACGCACGCTTCGCCTTGTTTAAGTAGTAAAACCGCAGGCAGTATCAGGTGAGGGATCTTTTCTAAGTCGGAACGGTTTTCTTTCGCCACTAATCCCGCTCGCTCCGCAGAACGAGGGAATAGGAAAGGGGTTAGCTTTCCATCGGATAGTGGTAGCCCATTGATCAACGCTTCGGGCGAGTTAGCTAACCCGTAATACCGGCTAACGTAGATCAGTGAGTTCAATAGTGGATCTTGCATGTGATATAACCCTTACAACTATTTATCAACAATGAAGCCTTGGAACACTTCTACGTAGTTATCAGACAGGATATCCAGCTGAGTCTGAGTTTCTATTCGAGACGCGATGGTGGTGACGCCTAGGTTGTGAGCGGTTCTAGAGATCGACGTTAAGGTGAACTTCTGTTTTTCGTCATCAAGGTTATGTGTGAATAGGTAATCTAGCTTCACATAACTAGGACGGTATTCGTTGATGTAATCCAGTGATTGGAAGTTACGTCCGTAGTTATCGACACCAAACACCGCTTGGGCGTTGCGAATGGTGTTACACAGGAGTGCCGTGTAGTGCGGAACGTTGATGAAGCAGTTTTCTGGAATCTCAAAGTGCAACAAGTGAGCGATTGAGGCATTGTTTTCAAGCGTTTTGCCGATCCAACGGATAAAGCTTGGCTGAGAAATACTGCTCGGCGAGATATTGATAGCAACTGGGCTTGTTACTTCCTTCGCATTCAGTTTTTCAATCATCTTCTCGATAACGTACTGGTCGAGAATATGGCTCATTTCAAGCTGTTCTAGTGCGTACAAGTACTGGTTAGCACCGTAACGCACGCCATCTTTTTCAATCGCAGAGAATACTTCTTGGTGATACGTTTTACCAAAAGCATTGTTTGCAGCCTGAAGACGGAAGGTAATGAGGTCGTTGATGATCGCTTCTTCAACCAACATACGCCATTGTTGTTTACCCATCACAGCGCCGTGATCGTCTGCGGTTACGTAACCGTAAGCAAGCTCTCGGTTCGCCTTGGCACTTGAGAGTGCGTTATCAACCAACGACATGATTTCGGTACTGGTTTTTCGTGTGTTGCTGTATGTCACACCTAATGCGATGTGTGGATTCGCCGTACCTGTAGGGTCTGAACCTAGGTTTTGAATGCAATTTACGATGCTGCCCGCGACAAGTTTCAGTTCGCTTTCATCAATGTTCGGCATAATGAAGCCAAACTCGTCACTAGAAATACGGGCGATGGTGATATCTGGTGATGAAATTGAAGCCTGTAGCTGTTCAGCCAGTTGATGAACTAAGGCATCACCTTCTTGGTAGCCTTTTTCGTCGTACTCTTCACTAATAAATTCGGCTTTTAGTACCGCTAAACCACCTAAGCTCGATTCTTCTAACCACTGAGTTAATTGAGACATGTAATAAGCGCGGTTGCCTAGCTGAGATACTGGGTCGATATACGCTCTTTCACGAAGCTTTTGAGCTTCTTTCGCTTGGTTCTTAAAGGCTAGTTCAACTTGAGTCGACATGTGGTTGATGCCATCAACAACCAAGGTAAGATCTTTTGTCTTCGGGCGAGCCAGTGGTTCACCAAACTGATTCTTAGCGATCTGATCCATCTTAGTAATGATCAACGAGAGCGGACGTAAGGCACGTTTGAGGATCCAAGATATAGACACTAAACCTAACAAGAAGATCGTGCCAAAGATGGTTAATAAGCGGATGAATGCTTGCCAAAGTTGGTCGTAGGCCGGGCCTGGGTGGCTCACAATCTCAACCTCTGCTAGCTGCATCCAGCCACTGGTGATTACGCGGCGGTCATGAACAGGCTCAAACAAGTTAAGGTTGGTAAACCACTGTGGTACGCCAGTTGGCTTTACAGGGTATGAGCGGAGAATATCATCACCGCTGTCAAGAAAGATCAATCGAACGACGGAGTAAGAACTGCCATCAAACAGGGCGTTGATAACAGACTCCACTGCCACCTTATCCTTTTCTTCTAGGTAAGGGGCGAGAGCCAGTCCAACAGTATTAATGGTATTACTTACCTCAGAGCGTTGCTGCTCTTCTAAGTATCCACGGGTGGTATTGAATTCGATCATAAAAACTGACGTCATCAGCAGTATGAACACCGCAACCATCCCGACCACAAGCTGTTTATATAAAGTCATTGTACCTACTCATCGTAATTGATAATGGGTTTGTTTAGTTTTAGATTGCGCTCACGAGAACGTAGGTCGTTCCATAAGCTCAGTCTTGATGATTTCCCTGCTAACTTACCGCTGCCTGCTGCCGACTTGATCAGCCAAAGGTTTTTACCATTGAAACTGTATATCGGTCGCAGATCTCCGCGCTTAGAACCGCGTTTTATTTCAGGGTTTAAGTTGTCTAAAATTAGTGGCTCTGCACTGGGTGTTGAGTAGTAAGCCAACACCATGTGGAATTGGTTTAACTCAAGTGCTTTTACGTACACTAATCGTAATTTCTTATCTGGGACGCCCAGTTCAAGCAAAGAGAAGTATTTTGCGATAGTGAAGTCTTCACAATCACCGGCGTTACTGCCTAGAAACTCCAGTGGTGTTGCCCAGTAGTCGTTTTTTCCCCACAGTATGTTGTCATCGACAAAGTACATTTGGTTGAAGAATCGATTTACCGAATCTAACTTCTCTTTTTCACTTAACCCTTCGTATGACGTCATATTTGAGCGCCATGTTGCTACTCGTTTTCCAGCTCTTTCCCCGTAGGTTGCAGTAACCGCGTCTATCCATCGTTGGTCGCTCTTATTGAGCGCCACAGAGGTAAAAGAGGTGAGGACCAGCAGCAATAGCGAAACCCGAGATCTCATAGCCTCTGCTCTCGTCTGTTTGCTGTGTATTGAAAGGCGTCATCAAGCATCAAACGTCCTTACTCTTTTAGTGCGTTGTTTTGAGCGCTTAATAGTGGCTTCAACATGTACTCCAGCACGGTTCTTTTACCCGTGATGATATCGACCGAGGCTGTCATTCCCGGAATGATCGGTAGCTCTTCGTTCTGTCCAAAATTGTGTTTTTCTGTGCGCACGCGCACGATGTAAAAGCTGTTGCCTTCTTCATCTTGAGTGGTATCGGCACTGATGTGCTCTAACACGCCTTCTAGACCACCGTACTTAGTGAAGTCATAGGCACTGAATTTAACGATTGCAGTCAATTCTGGGCGTAAGAAAGCGATATCTTGCGGGGCGATTTTCGCTTCAACCAATAGCGAGTCTTCTGTCGGTACAATCTCAACGATGTCCATACCCGGTTGGATAACACCGCCGACAGTATTAATACCCAATGTTTTAACGGTGCCAGTTACCGGAGAAACCACCACGGTACGGTTTACTCTGTCTTCAAGGCCAACAGCCGATTCGGTCATTGCAGAGAGCTTATCTTGCGCTTGATTGAGTTTTTCTTGTTGTTCGGAGCGGAAGTTCAGTGCGGCATCAATACGGCTGAGCATAGCTTCTTTGATTGCTGAGCGTAGAAGAGGAATTTTTAGCTCGCTTGAAGTCATTTCTCGGCGAGTGTCGTTGACTTGTCTTTGCAGTTTAAGTAATTCAATTCGTGGTACCACCCCTTCATCGGCGAGAGGTTTGGTGATATCCAGCTCTTGGCGAGCAAACTGGTAGCTCTGTTTTAGGTTTCGAACACGCGCTTTAATCTCAACTAGGTCTTGCTGTTTCTGTTCAACTTGTTGATCAAAAACGGAAAGTTGGTTTTTTAGATTATTCAGATCCTGACGATATTCTGCTTTTTGGCGATTAACCAGTTTAGGTTGAAGTTCGTAGAATTTTGGTGGGAAGGCGAGTTTACCGTAATCAAGCAACACGCTTTTTTTCCACTCTTCAACAGAGAACTCTTCGTTAATGACGACACTGGTCAAAGAAGCGGACAGCATCAATACGTTGGCGGTTAAGTTCGCCACTTGTTGTTCACGTTCGCGGAAATCCGAGCGGAATCGAGTGTCATCGATTAACAGTAGCTGTTGACCTTTTTGAACGCGTTGACCTTCTTTAACCAAGATCTCTTTAACCAACCCCCCTTCAAGGTTTTGCACCACTTGGATTTGAGAGGAAGGGATCACTTTGCCTTGGCCAACAGTGACTTTGTCGATCTCAGCCCAAGCAGACCACCCAATAGCAGCAACAAAAAACAGAACGATTACCCACAACATAATACGCGCACTGGTGGGCGTATTGAGGAGCAGTGCCGCTGTTTTATCATCGACATACTCAAGCTCGGTCTCGTTCAATTTGCTGAAATTTTTCTGACTCATAACAGTCCTTGTTCGCTAAATAAAAGTGCAAGCCTATTGAGTGTATTCTTACTTCTGATAAATGTTAAGATTTTGTTCCTTTAAATCTTTGAATTTATATATTTTTTAAGACCTATCTGTTCTTGAAATCGGTTTTATCGAGCTGATGCTTTCTTAGTTTGTCATACAGTGTTTTTCGCGACACCTGCAGCTCTTGTTGTACTTCTTTTAAACGGCCCTGGTGGCGATGTAGCGCCTCAATCAAGATAATTTGTTCAAAGCTATCGGTGCGTTGGTTTAACGACTGTTGTTGCTCTTCAATGCTCATATCGAGTTCATTTTGCTCATTAGTATCGCTGTCGAGCGACGGCTGCTTAATTTGAGTCAGCACTCTGAGTTCGGCATGTTGGCGAAGCTGACGAATGTTCTCCGTCCAATGAGTCGCGATGAGTCGTTGAATCTCTTTTTCTGTAATGACGGGCGGAGGTAGTTGATATCGACTTGCTGCACCACGAGCAAAGTGCTTAAACAAAGAGCCAATATCTTCGGTTCGTTGCGCCAAGGTTAGTAAATCAAATCGGCGGAACTCACTTATAATTGTAGTAGGAACTATTGTGCTTGCGATAATGATACAAGTTGCATTGGTCTTGCATGAGTTTTCACGAAGTAGAGTCGGTTTTAGATTGGCAAACCACAGCCATTGATCCTGAGTTAATGCTGCTGTCTCATGGATATAGAGTGTTCCACCTTGATGCTTCAAGAACAGTTGCAAAACAAATTGATGAAATGTCGCTTCGTCACTGCGAGGCAAATTAAATGCTGCGACAGGGCAAAGCTCCGCGGTTTGATGACTGTGTAGATCATGGGTGTATTGTGCTGTGACCCTTTTCCCCGTTCCTAAATCACCAACAAATAATAGAAGTGGGTTGGTTTTGGTATCTAGGGTGATCAACTCTCGGCGTAATGCCTGCATTGATGGTGATTGACCAATCAGTTTTGGGCCAACTTGATTTTGCATTGCTAACTCTTTACGCAATAGGTTGTTCTCTTCAACCAGTGCGAGTTTATCTGCGGCTTTTTTTACGGCAGTGAGTAGGGCATCGACCACAAATGGCTTTTCCAGAAAGTCATAAGCGCCGGCTTTCATCGCAGATACCGCGGTTTGCACGTCACCATGCCCGGTAAGTACGATGACCTGAAAATGAGGGTTTTGGCTCAGTAATTTTTGCGTTAATTGAATGCCATCCATCACCGGCATGTGAATATCGGTGATGACAATTCCGGCTTGCGACGTATCTATTTTCTTTAATGTCTCAATAGCGTTGGGAAAGCAGACGATATCGATGCCTTCAATGAGCATGGCTTGTTCTACTGAGTCGCGAATCGCGGGTTCATCGTCGACAAAATAGAGTTTAGGCATAGAGTGCAAAAGTCGAGTCCTTAGCAGTATGTGAGGTTAGCTATATGTGAGATTAGCAGTATGTGAAATTCGTTTTCTAACCAACGTTAACAACGGCGCGTTAGCTTTTATCGTTATATAACGGGATGTTTAGCGAGAATACCATGCCTGAAGGCTCTAACCGGTTCGCGCTGATCGTGCCGTGATACGTTTCAATAATCCGTTTCGATATTGAAAGTCCTAGCCCTAAGCCTTCCGGTTTAGTGGTAAAAAACGGGTCGAACAGCTGTTCTAGTTTGTCATCCTGCATGCCAATTCCGTTATCCCAAATGATCAGCTGACAAGAGTTATGATGCAGTTGCCATTCTATGCCTATCTGTGGGCTAGCCTGTTGGTCAGCGCTTTCCAGGTTTTGTTGCTCCTGCAAGATTTTCTGTTCAAGAACTTGCTGTTGAAGCGCTTGAGTCGCGTTGTGAATCAGATTAACCAGTACTTGCTCAAGTTCGGTTGGATGAATCGCAATGTTGATGTCATCGGGCACCGTGCTTAGCCTCAGCGTGATGCCTTGCTTGATCATCAGCGCACTGAGAATACTGGTGGCATTGTTGACCGCTTGGTGCAGGTTGGCCACATGATGTTCTTGTTTATTGACTTTGCGAGTAAAGACTTTGAGTCGCGCGATGATGTCGGTAATGGTGTTGTTGAGGCCAATCATTTTCTCAAGATTGCTCTTCACCAAATCGGTTCGTTCCATCTCAAGCAGTTTTAAGCTGTTCTCACTGTAGGTTCGCAGTGCTGCAAGTGGTTGGTTGATTTCGTGGTTAATGCTGGCTGACAGCTCACCGAGTACTGCTAATTTCGCTGTTTGTGTCAGCTCTTGTTCTGTCTGTTTCAACTTCAACTGCGACTCTTGGTACTGAAAGATGGTTTGCTGCAGCTGTTGATTGGATTGCTTCAAGTAGTGGGTACGTTTATCAACGGTTTGCTCTAGGTTTTGGTTGAGTCGGGTCAACGCCACTTTCGCGAGATAAGTCTGGCGCCACGACCAAGCGATGAGCATCACCAAGCTGTAAATCACTACGAAGATGACATCGATCTGCAAGACTTTAATAAGTTCCGCTCTGGTCTCTTTTAGGGCGACAACTTGGTACTGGTTGTTGCTGACCGTTGCAGGGTAAAGATTGAAAGCCCCGAGTTTAAATAATTGGTTAGCGGTGAGTTCTTTTCGGATTTCGTTTGATTGAAGGTTGCTAGATCGATTTGTATTAGATTGATTGGCGTTGCTAGCTTCTGACTGAGAGCTTGAAGAACGAAAGGCTTCGATGATCGAAATTTCGTTTTGACCGTATTGGCGTTGAAGTGCGATATCCGTTTGTTGTTGCTGAGTTAATGGCAACAATGAATGGTAAAGCCATAGAGCTTGGCTTGAGAGAAAGACCACTTGGTTAGAGTCGAGTACCACGATCTCAAAGCCGTCGCTGGTTAGGATGTTTTCAAGGTTCTCTAAGCTTACTTTTACGGTGATCACTCCGACAATATCACTCTCTAGATACAACGGTGACGATAAAAAGTAACCGCGTACATTCGATCGGGCACCCAGCGCGACATAGTGCGTGTTGTTGCCTTGAATTGCAGAAGCAAAATAGGGACGAAACGAGAAGTTCTCACCCACAAAAGTGCGAGGCTTTTGGTAATTACTGGAAGCGACCACAGTTCCGCTTGGGTCATGAATATAGATGGTGTCGGCCTGGCTTTGATTCGACCATTCAAACAGCAATTGATTGAGCTGCGCAGCGGAAACCTTGTCTGCTTGTGGTGAGGAGTCAAAATAAGAGAGTAGGCGCGGGTCATGACTGAGTAAATCAGGGATCTGTTTGAATTTATCCAGTTCAGAGTCGATTTGTAGATTGGCTTTATTAGCTGCTTCATCGAGTTGCTGAGTGACGATTTTTTCTTGGAATTGACCGGCCAAAAAATGAGTAGCAGTCAGCCCTGCAGCTCCCAATAACAATGAGAATAAAACAAAGGGAGTCATTAGGTTAGGCAGTGTTTTGGTCACTCGGTTCTCAGCTTGTCATCGGTTTGTGTAAAGATTATCAATATGATGGAGAGAGTACCGAGATCTTGTTAACACAGAGCATCTTCAGTGAGACAAAACTATGACTGAGACTTGTGTTTCAAAGGATTACAGCGCAAAATCACAAAAAAATTGAAAGGAGCAACCAAATGGAACTGACAGATATTCGTCGCGAATACGCTAAGGGTGGATTGAGACGCAAAGACTTGGCCGCAGACCCGATTGAGCAATTCAATCTATGGCTAGAGCAAGCCATTGAAGCGAAGTTGACGGACCCTACTGCCATGACAGTTGCTACGGTTGATGAAAATGGTCAGCCATTCCAACGAATTGTTTTGCTGAAGAATGTTGATAAAGACGGTTTCGTTTTTTACACCAACTTAGGTAGCCGTAAAGCGCACCAGCTTCAGCACAACAGTAAAATCAGTTTACACTTCCCTTGGCACCCACTTGAGCGACAAGTTCATATTACGGGCACGGCTGAAAAGCTGACAGCTATGGAAAATATGAAGTATTTCTCGTCACGTCCAAAAGAGAGCCAGTTGGCCGCGATTGCAAGTAAGCAGAGTAGCCGCATCTCAGCGCGTGGGATTCTAGAAGGTAAGTATCTAGAGCTTAAACAGAAGTTTGCCAAAGGCGAAATTCCTGTGCCTTCTTTCTGGGGTGGCTTCCGCGTACGTGTGGATAGCATTGAGTTTTGGCAGGGGGGCGAACACCGCTTGCACGACCGTTTCTTGTTCTCACGCCAAGACGACAGCTGGGATATTGATCGACTAGCGCCTTAGGTTGCTTGATCGCTTAGCTGCTTAATAGATCCAAAAGTGCCGTTGATGATACTTATCTAATCAACGGCATTTTTTTGTCTGCACTCTTGTCAAACCAATAACCAACTGGCCTTCAATTACTTAACTAGTCACTGTGCAGAACAACGGAGATCTGTTTTTTGAGCAGAGTTTCTGGGATCACTGAGCCTAACCCCGAGTCCAATGCATATTCAATCAATTGGCTTTTACTGCGAGCGTCGAATTTCTGCTTCAATCTCGCGACATGACCTTCGACCGTTTTGATTGAAATGTTTAACGTAGACGCTATGTATTGAGGTTTCTTGCCGTAAAGCAGTAAGAACAGCACTTCTGATTCTCTAGAGGTCAGCCGCTTTTGCAGTTTAGATACGCGCGGCTCTGACCCAGCAATCGATGCCTGATTGCCTTTTGCTCCTGTTGCCTGACAAACCCAATGACCGACCTCTAAGATCGCAGTATCTGTGAGCTCTTGACCATAGAAGATGGTGCCTTGGACGTTGTTGTCATCATCAAGCCAAGGGGTTTTGGTAAAGATATGGGCGTGCCAGCGTCCGTCTGGATAAGGGTGAATATCGAGGATCTTAAGGGTGCTGTGTGTATCCATCACATGTTTGTCTTGGGCTCTGAAATCCTGTGCACACTCAATAGTTTGACTGGGCATATCGAAGTCGGTCAAGCCAGTACAAGTCTCATCGGGTTTTAAGCCAATTAACTGGTTGTAAGCAAGATTGGCGTACACAAAGACCGAGTCAGTATCTTTGCAGCCCCAGCAGCCTGGAAGTTGTTCAAATAAAGAACGATGTATGGTGTTGAGTTGTTCGGGCAATTTTTTATCTCGTAAGCTGAGGTATGGTAATGATATCAGTTTCTTATAGTGCTGCAATGGCTATTAGAGTTTGTAGTCCGTGCGAAAAATAAGGGGTGAATGACAGTTAAACGGATTGCTGACGAACTGCTTCAATTACGTAGGATGGGTAGGCATAAAGAGTGATAAACAGGCAAAAAAAAGCCAGCCTGAAGAGGGGCTGGCTAAAGACAAGATATGCCTTGTCGACATGTAGAAGATTTTCAGTCTAATTTACGAGGGTCAGGTAAATTAAACTGAGGCATCAATTTGATACCCAGAGTGACTTACTACTCTATCGACGAATCTACTCCTAGGAATGCTAATGCATAAGGGGGGAATTCCCCTATAAATGCAGCTCAATGTGAGAATTGAGAACCTAGAGTAAATATTTCAAAGTTTCAGAACCGAATGGAGAGCTTACAGCTCTCGCAATACTCGGAATCCTAGGTAGTTGGCTGCGGTTGAAGGTGCAACGTTCAGTTCGTTATACACTTTCGCTTCTTCTGGAGAGAAGCTCCACGCGCCACCCTTCGCTAGGCCTTTCTGAATGGTTGTCCATTCCCATACATTACCCACCATGTCGTAGAAGCCCGTTGGTGTTGGCATGAATGATTTAACAGGAGACGTGCTTACGTTTGACCAAGGTGTACCAGCCCAGCCTGTATTCGCTTTACCTGTGCGGAATTCGTTACCCCACCAAAAGTTGGTGTCTTGACCTGCTCTTGCTGCGGCTTCCCACTCTTGTGGCGTTGGTAAACGGTAAGTGAAGCCGGTGTTTTTAGACAACCAACGAGTATAAGCTTTTGCATCGTTCTGGCTGACACATACAACGGGTGAGCTATCTGCTTGTTTAAAGCCAGGGCTCTGCCAGTCATTGTCTGAAACGGTTGTGATCTCTGCATTGACGAATGTATCGCAGGTGTTCATCAGCTCAGCGTCTGTCTGGTAGCCGGTGTTTTTTACGAATGCTTTGAAGTCTTGAACACGGGTTGGTGTGGCTGCTAATGCAAACGGCTGTTTGATCGTCACTTGTTGTGCGTTGTTTTCACCCAGTAGGTAGCGACCTGATCCGACAACAATCATTTCAGGGCTCTGAATGTCGTTACCCATCGGATCGGCAAACTTAGTACCGACATTCAATGAATTTTGCTTGGCTTGTAATACCGCTCGTAGGTTGTGATCACGGGCTATCTTCAGCTCTTGGTGGAAAGAAAGATAGCCTTCTTTTTCGATCGTGACCATGTGTTGGCCCGTCGGTAACATCACTTCAACCGGTGTGCTGCCATAGTTCACGCCGTTGATAGAAACATTGTCGTTGTATTGATTTGAACGCACCACCAAGTTAACCCAAGCGACTTCTTTTTGCTGGTCGTTGGCTTGTTGCTCGCTTTGCGTGAAACAGTTTGATGACTGAATACCAAGTAGCCGGCAAGGAGTGTTCTTATCTGGGCGAGTTTCTAGGTTCGCCGCAATCACTGCTCGGTAACGGTTATCTTCAGAGAAGCCTGAGGATTTTACTTTGTGTTGCAGAACGTGAATATTCAGAGAAGCAGACGCAAGGTGCTCTTTCACTGTGTTCGATTCAGTCGCGTTGTCTACCAAGCTGTGCTGGAACTGTTTTACCGCTTTTTGAAGTGCCAAGGTCACCGTTTGATCTGAACACTGCGCCAGTGTCATATCGCTGCTGCAACGGTTAGTAAAACTAACGGTCTGCTCTTCCGTCTGAGTGATCTCGTTTCTTAGTCGCTCTGCCCTTGCTCTTAGCTTGTCTTGGTTCAGGTTTGCGATTGAAGCTTCTGCCGCCGCTTTTTCGGCCTGGATGGCCTCAAGCTCCATCACCAAGCCTTGCTGCTTCTGTTCTGATCCTGAAATCGTAAGCTTGCTCTCTTTTACGGTTTTCCAAGCGTCTTGGAATTGAATTTGAGCTGGCGAGATATCAAAGTCAGGCTCATCAATCATGCGCGTATAATCTTGCTCTAGGCTGGCTTTTGCTTTTGCGAGTGTCTGCTCTGCTTGAGCGGATAACTTCACTAGACGTGCCATTTGCTGCGTCTGATTGTCGACTTCATTCTGTTTGTCAGCCAGTTTCTTCTCAACAGCCGTTAAGTCAGCATGCTTTTCGAATAGTGAGCTTTCAATGTCGGTGACAGAAGACGCGATCGCTGGTGGTGTTGCCTCAGCGAAAACAGCAGGAGTCATTAGGCAGGGAGCAAGTGCAAATAATAGAGTAGGAAGACCTTGGCGCATGATGGGCTACTTCAATCGTAATTTAGGTTAATCGAATATTCTAAACGAAAACGCCATTTCGTCTGCAGCTACTTTCTATAACTATCAACAAAATGGCGAGTATTCATTCAACTTTGTGAAATAGGCACGGCTATCTGATACAGCACTGAGCGTTTTGTATCGGCCCAGCTCTATGTCGAAAGGGTGTTTAGCTTTCCTTGCTAGGAAGAAGCTTAACCCAAATCGTGTCGCTGCCGTTGATGGTAACTGTGCGGTTGTAAGACTCGTAACCTTGTTTTGAAATGGTTACTTGGTGACGACCACTTGGTAGCGCAACCTCAAGAGGTGTACTGCCATATTTAATTCCGTTGATAGTTACTGAGTCGTTGTACTGATCAGAACGTACCGTCACGTTAGCCCACTGTTTGTCACTCTTCTTAACGACTGCGGCGTCACTGCCCGTTAAACAGTAGCGCGTTGAAACGTTCAATAAGTTACACGCAGCAACCGCTTCAGGTTTTGCTTGAAGCTGAGCCTGCATTTGCATGAAGTAAGAGTTGTTACCAGAGAAGCCACTCTTGATTGCTTGGCTGTCTTGAACATGGATATTCAATTGAACACCCTGCAAGTTTTGCTTCGCCAACGTACTTTCTGTGAGCTGCTCAAGTAACTGACTCTTGAACGTCTGCACGGCTTTTTGATTGGTTAGGTATTTACCTTGAGCAGTACACTCACCCAGTGTCATTGTTGATGCACATGTAGTGGTGTAGCTGGTTTCAAGAACCGCACTTTCACGCAGTTCTGTTGCAATACGTTTAACACGAGCTTCAACTTTTGATTCTCTCAAATTAGCCAGCTCATTGTTTAGGCGAGCTTGCTTTTGTTTGATTTGAGAAAGGTGAATTTCGCTCTCGTTGATTGCTTGTTCATTGTCTAGCTGAGCCGATTGATTCTCTTTAACCGCAGCCCAAGCATCTTGGTAACTTTTCTGGAAAGAGACCAAATCAGTTTCAGGATCGTCAAGTAAGCGACTGTACTGTTTGTCGAGTACAGACTTAGCTCTGTTACGTTTTGCCTTAAGTTCTTCACCTTCGCGTAACAACTTACTGTTTTTGTTCTGTAGTTGTTTTAGGTTTTCAGTCGCCGATACTTTGGTTGCTGAAATACGCTCAATATCTGAGTTTTTCTCTGTTAGCTTTGCATCGATAGCTGAAACGGGATCGACTTGATTCAGTTCTTCAGCTGATACCGATGCAGATACCCAAAGAGGGGATAGCGCAAGTAAAAGCGCTGAAATTCGAAAGTTAGTCATAGGTCCCTGCAACTTATAGATTGAAATTGGCTCGTTAATAAAGTGTCTACTTCCTAGTTGTCAGTCACTAGTTATTAGCAATTAACACAGTACCCGTCTTTATACCGTTTTATTGCATTTCAATCTACTCAAAAGCCAAGTTTCGGTACTTCGGATACACTTTTTACAAGTTGAAAGCGAAATATTTGAGCTATATAAGAAAATTTATTCATTATGTTGGTGCGATGAAGCATTTATTTATGACATGATTTTCGTGCTTGTGTGAGTGCTTGTGAAGTCCCTAAACTCGTCGGAACGATTGGTTTTACAATGCCCGTAGTTTGTACACTCTTGATCATCTTTCCGGAGGCATGATCAAGACGATCGCGATAATGATCTTTTGTTTAAGGCGAGGAAATGACTCTCATGATCATTTACAAATTCATCTTATGCTGATTTCAGAGTATTATTCACATTATGTCGATCTGAGTAACTTGCTGTCATGTCAAAACCTTTACCCTTTCCAAATCTAGACTTGTCCCCGCTAGGCCTTACAGGTCCTCGCCCTGCGGAGATCATCACTTTGCCTTCGCATATGGATTGTCATGATCACCACTATTCTCAGGTAGTGATTGGTTTAAAAGGTCAGGCTGAATTTGAAGTCAGCGGTAAAGGTAATCTTGTCGGGCCTGGTCAAGGTTGTGTGGTAACGGCAAGCTCTGATCATGCTTTCGGTGGTGTGGTTGGTCAGTCGGATATTCTTGTACTCAACATGCCTGTGCCATCGGATGATGACCCTCTGATGCTAGAGAAGATTAACCAGTTAGAATCATCGAACGTCTACTTCCAATTAGACGCGCAAATTCAAAAGCTTATCCATATGTTGGTGCAAGAGATGCAGGCAAGCCCTGATGATCTGCTATTAAGTCGCGCTTGTAATGATACCGTGATCGCCCTGATGCAAAGGCATATCTCGGCATTTGAAACTTCCATTAAAGACTCGCGTTTTGATCTTGAAGCATTGGATCGCTACATCGAGCAGCATCTCGCGAATAAGATCTCGGTTGCGCAGCTGGCAGGCAGTGTGTTTTTGGGTGAAAGCCAGTTCCATATGCTGTTCAAAGAGCAAATGGGCATTACTCCTCACCAGTATGTTCTTGGTAAGCGTATTGACCGCTCTCGCCGCTTGATCGAACAAGGCAATCTGAGCCTTGGTCAGGTTGCAGAACTTGCTGGTTTCTCTGGTCAATCCTCCTTTACTCACACCTTTTCACGCCTTCAAGGCATGTCACCATCCCAATACAAAAAGAAAATTTCTGTTAAATAGTGAAACAAAACGGCATATTATTTTAAAGTTTCATATGTGACGTTGTGTTTGTTTTGTTAATAAAGCGAGTTTTTAGCAAAAAACTCGGAGTTTTTGACAAGTAATCCTTATATACTCTAAATACACTGCAGCCATTGTAGAGATCCCCGGGCTAATTCCGGGTGTGAGATTAAGGAAAACGCATGTTTACAGCTACTGATGTGTTAAAGCCAGAATTCAATGAGCAGTCGCTTGCTGATCTATGGTCGCTTATCTCACCATTATATATGGTGGATGAAACCCAATGGCTAGAGCAACTTCTGCCGCTAGCTACCCCTTCTGAGTCTGAAAAGCAGCAAATCACAGATAAAACGACTTCTTTGATCGAAGCTATCCGTGCGGATAAAACTTCTATCCAGATGATCGATGCTCTGTTGCTTGAATACAGCTTAGATACTCAAGAGGGCATCTTGCTGATGTGTCTGGCGGAAGCTTTGATGCGTATTCCTGATTCAGCAACCGCTGATGCACTGATTCGCGACAAGTTAAGTGTTGCGGATTGGAAATCTCACCTAAAGAATTCTGACTCAGTGTTTGTTAACGCATCCACTTGGGGCTTAATGCTCACAGGTAAGGTAGTTGGGCTTTCATCTAAAGAGCAGAGTGCCAGTCAAGCCGTGAACCGTTTAGTGAACAAGCTTTCTGAGCCGGTGATTCGTAAAGCGATGCACCAAGCGATGAAGGTGATGGGTCACCAATTCGTTCTTGGCCGCAGCATTGCTGAAGCGCAAAAGAACGGTAAGTCTATGCGTGACAAAGGCTTTACCTACTCATACGACATGCTAGGTGAAGCGGCACTGACTACAGCTGACGCAAATAAATACTTCAAAGATTACCTAATGGCGATTGAAGCCGTTGGTCGAGACACGTATGTCTCTTCAAAATCGAGCCCAGCTCCATCGGTATCGATTAAGCTTTCTGCGCTTCACCCTCGTTATGAAGTGGCGAACGAAGACCGCGTACTGACTGAACTTTGTGACACGCTAGAGCAGCTATTGCGCCGCGCAGTAGAGCTAGACGTGGCAATTACGATTGATGCTGAAGAAGCGGACCGTCTAGAGCTTTCTCTTAAATTATTTGAAAAACTGTACCGCACTGACCTTGTAAAAGGTTGGGGTAAATTTGGTTTGGTTATTCAAGCATATTCAAAGCGTGCACTACCGGTTCTAGTATGGCTAAACCGTCTAGCGAAAGAGCAGGGAGATTTAATCCCGCTTCGCTTGGTGAAAGGCGCGTACTGGGACAGCGAAATTAAATGGTCGCAACAAGCGGGCTTTACTGATTACCCAGTTTACACACGTAAAGAAGCGACGGATGTGGCTTACCTTGCTTGTGCGCGTTACCTACTGAGCCCAAGCGTTCGTGGCAATATCTTCCCGCAGTTTGCGAGCCATAATGCTCATACGGTTTCTGCAATTGCAGTGATGACCGATCATAAAGACTTTGAATTCCAACGCTTACATGGCATGGGCGATTCTCTTTACAACCATGCGATGGAAGCTTACCAACAGTCGGTACGTATTTACGCACCTGTTGGCAGCCATAAAGATCTACTGCCATACCTAGTACGTCGCTTGTTAGAAAATGGCGCAAACAGCTCGTTTGTACACCGTCTAGTTGATGCACGTTGCCCAGTGGCAGAGCTGACTCAACACCCAGTCGACATGCTTCTGGCATTCGATACATTGAACAACACTAAGATTCCTCTGCCTCCAGCGGTATTCCCTGAGCGTAAAAACTCTTACGGTGTGAACATTGATATCGAAAGCGAAGCGCATCTGTTTGAAGAGCAAGTAAAAGGCTTCCTTAACAATCAATGGACTGCAGGCCCTGTGATCAACGGTGAATCTCTTGCCGAAAGCATGATCAAGGCTGATCAGAATATTGAGCAAGTGACGGCACCTTACGATCGTCGTATTAATGTGGGTCAAGTGGCTTTCGCTAACCTTGATCATGTTTCCGCAGCGATCACTGGCGCAGACGCGGCATTCGCTGATTGGAATGCGACATCGGTTGAAACTAAGGCCGCTGCGCTTGATAAGCTGGCTGATCTGATGGAAGAGAACCTGGCTGAGCTGGTGGCAATTTGTCATCAAGAAGCGGGTAAGACTATTCACGACAGTATTGATGAAGTGCGTGAAGCGGTCGACTTTTGTCGTTACTACGCAAAGCAAGCTGATAATCTGCAAGGTTTCGAACTAAAAGGCTTTGATGGCCAAACACGAATCGCTTCTCGACAAGGTCGTGGTGTGTTCGTTTGTATCAGCCCTTGGAACTTCCCTCTAGCGATCTTCCTTGGCCAAATTACAGCAGCTTTGGTTGCGGGTAACACGGTTGTGGCGAAACCTGCTGAGCAAACAAGCTTAATTGCAGCTCGCGCTGTTGAACTGATGAATGAAGCGGGCTTCCCTGCTGGCACGATTCAGTTACTACCGGGTCGTGGCGCTGAGATCGGCAGTGCGCTAACCAGCCATGATGCAATTGCTGGTGTTGCCTTTACGGGTTCAACACCAACAGCACAACGTATCAACGTGTCATTGGCAAGTCGTAACGCTAAGCCTGTTCCGTTTATCGCGGAAACCGGTGGTCAGAATGCGATGATCGTCGACAGTACCGCACTGCCAGAACAGGTGGTTCGTGATGTTATTCGTTCTGCATTCGCTTCAGCAGGTCAACGTTGTTCTGCACTGCGTGTGCTTTACATCCAAGAAGACATCGCAGACCGTGTGATTGCATTGATTCATGGTGCAATGGACGAATTGAGTGTTGGCATTCCACATCTTCATAAAACGGATGTGGGCCCTGTTATCGACCAAAACGCGAAACAGAAGTTGTTGGCTCACTTAGAAAACATGACCAATACCCAGAAGAAGGTGGCTCAACTTTCTCTAGGTACGGATTGTGAACATGGTGACTTTGTCCCACCAAGTGCATTTGAAATTGATGACATCAGTTGCTTGAAAGAAGAACAGTTTGGCCCTGTGCTGCACATTGTTCGCTTCAAAGCGAGTGAACTGGCGCAAGTGGTTGATCAAATTAACCAAACTGGTTTTGGTTTAACCATGGGTATCCACAGCCGTAACGAAACAACTTACCGTTGGATCGAAAAACACGTTCGTGTGGGTAACTGCTACATCAACCGTGACCAAGTGGGCGCTGTTGTTGGTGTACAACCATTTGGTGGTCAAGGTTTGTCGGGTACAGGCCCTAAAGCGGGCGGTCCTCACTACCTATATCGCTTTACTGATGTTCATTTCTCTCAATCACAAGACAAGGCATAAGGAGCAGTATCATGGTTCATCAAGTGACAGGTTTTTCTGATGCTTTGTTAGCGTGGGAACAATGGAATCTTACCGACTTTGATCATAAGAGTGCTCAGGTACTTTCATTCAAATCAGAGATCGAAAGTCAATCTGCGCCTTTGGCGGCAGTGACAACTTATCATTTAGAGCAAGCGTCTGCGCTGCTTTCTGAGCATCACCTCATGGCGGGCCCTACGGGTGAAACCAATGAGTTGTACGCTGCCGGCCGCGGTGTAGCTTTGGTAATTGTTGATGATTGCGAACAGAAAGTGCCGGCACTGCAAACCGCAACAGCGATGATGACTGCAGCACTATTGGCAGGTAACAGCGTTCAATTGTGCAGTGATGACGTGCAGTTCAACGCCTTAATTGCCGATGCTGCGAAACAAGCGAATTTGCCAACCAACTTAGTACAGGTTGCCTCGTACGACGCTGCTCAACAGCTGCTGTCTTGCGATGTGCGAAGTGCAGGTTACGTGGGTAATTCACAAACGGCACAAGCTATCAATTTACAGCTTGCTAAGCGTGACGGTGCAATCGTCGGTTTAGTCGCTGAAACGGATCTGACGGCAATGAATGTTGCTAATGATCCACACCTATCGCTGCGCTTCATTACCGAGCGCACGCGAACTATAAATATAACAGCCGTGGGCGGTAACGCGACCTTGCTCGAACTTGGAAGCGAAGCTCACTAACCTTCAGTAAAATTGGCTCTAATCACTTTTGTTTTTTTCCACTTTTGGATTTAACCCATAGTGCTTTGGAGCCTGAATACCTAACTCAATGCACTCGCTTGCCTTTACGGTGAGTGTCTTGCATTGAATTAGGCATGGAAGGCTTTCTACAAAATGAGGACTATCAAATGATAGAAAACAGTTTTGCAATAACGACGACGTTCATTGCGTATCTAATTATGATGCTAGCGATCGGTGTTATTGCTTACAAACGTACATCTAACTCAACTGACTACTTCCTAGGTGGTCGTTCGTTAGGCCCATGGCCTGCTGCACTTTCTGCTGGTGCATCAGACATGAGTGGTTGGCTGTTACTTGGCCTGCCTGGTTACGCTTACGCTGCTGGCTTTGAGGCATTCTGGCTTGCTGGTGGCCTACTTGTGGGTACTTGGGCAAACTGGTTAATCAGTGCTAAACGCCTACGTACTTACAGTATTACTACAGAGTCACTGACGCTGCCTGAGTTCCTATCTCGTCGCTTCAACGATAACTCTAAGCTGATCCAAACAATTTCTGCTTTCTTTATCCTTTTATTCTTCCTTTTCTACACAAGCTCAGGCTTGGTAGCAGGTGGTAAATTGTTTGAAACGGTATTTGGCCTAGATTACACAACGGCGGTAATTATCGGTACCGTATGTGTGGTTTCGTACACCCTGTTTGGTGGTTTCCTAGCGGTATCTTGGACTGACTTAGTTCAAGGCTTGCTAATGTCTGCTGCGCTATTGATTGTACCAATCGCAGCAATGAACGGCGGCCTTGGTCAGCTATCTAGCGACCTACATAACATCAACCCAGAGCTTCTAACGCTATGGAATGATGCGAAAGGTGAGCCTCTTTCTGCTATCGCGATCATCTCGCTAGCGGCATGGGGTCTAGGTTACTTCGGTCAGCCGCACATCCTTGCTCGTTTCAAAGCAACACGTACTAATAAAGACCTAACAACAGCGCGTCGTATCGCGGTGGTATGGACTGCACTGTCTATGATTGGTGCAATGCTGGTGGGTCTTGTTGGTCTAATCTACGTGACGAACTCAGGTGCACCTAAGTTAGACGATGGCGAGAAGATCTTCATGCTTCTTGTGAACGCGATGTTCCACCCAGTTATCGCAGGTATCCTACTTGCTGCAATCCTAGCGGCAATCATGAGTACTGCAGATTCACAACTTCTTGTTTCTTCATCTGCAATGGCAGAAGATTTGTACAAGCAAGTGCTTAAGAAAGATGCGACGTCTGAAGAGATCGTTCGTGTCGGCCGCTTCGCGGTAATCCTAATCTCTCTCATTGCACTTGTGCTAGCGATGACGCCAGACAGTTCAGTACTTGGCCTTGTGTCTTACGCATGGGCTGGTTTTGGTGCTGCGTTTGGCCCAGCTATCGTATTGAGCCTTTACTGGTCTCGTATGAACCGTAACGGCGCTCTAGCGGGTATCGTAGTTGGTGGTGTTACGATTGTACTTTGGAAACAGTTCACAGGCGGTTGGTTCGATGTGTACGAAATCGTACCGGGAATCATCCTATCAACGATTTCTATCGTTGTGGTTAGCTTGATTACTGGCGAGCCAGAAGATGAAGTTAAGAAGCAACATGCTGAGTTCGAGAAGAACCTAGTTGAGCTAGACTAATTTACATTGTAAAGCAGATGTGAATTAGCTAAGAACATTGGCAACAACCAATTGATAAAAACAATAGAGTCACTTCGGTGGCTCTATTTTTTTGACCATTCCCTAATGCTTTCGACCTCGTGCTGGTCTATCTTCAATGACTCCAAACTCTTTTGATGGGCACTTGGCTCCATCATCTCAAACAGCCTGTATCAGTTGTACATGTATTTTTCATTGCCCCCGCAATTCTCCATGACGTGACCCTAGCGTTCTTTATCAATATTGGTGTTTATTGCTTCGTGCTCGATCAATCTGTTTTTTGTGATCATTAAAAGCCGAGTTTTCTTTATCCGGGTGCGACTTTTGTCTTATTTCAAATTCGGGTGAATACGGGTGAAGTACTGCCGTTATCGGGTTTTACAATGTAAATCGAAACCGAATGATTAAAGGGGGGATATATAGAAGAAGAAGGATCTTGATGACGCTTGATATCAAAAAACAAAGGGAAAATTGGCTGTTTTTTGAACTTAGCGCTCACTTTTGTCATTAGCTCGGTGAATTGTTGAACTGAATTGGACATGATGTGTCAATTGTCAGTAACCACTAAAGACCTATAGGACAAAGGTATGCCTGATCTCTATTGCAAAGGATGTAAAAAAACAACACTACATAAGTCTATAATGAAACGTTGTGAATCAGAGCCCGAGACAGCCTCTGGACGTATGATGCAATGGACGTCAAAGCTATTTAGTGGAAACCTGTATTACGATATGGAAACTCAGCACTTTTGTCGAACGTGTAACTGCCGTTGCGAAACAGGAAGTACTGTCCCCCAAGTTGGTTTAGCATAGCTTATAGTAAGCGCTCACTAACTTAGAGAGAAAACCTCCGTTTTAGGAGGTTTTTGTGTTTCTATGCGGCTTTGAGCGCTGGCTCAACGTCAATGGCGTCGCCATCAATCCTCACTTCCCATCCATAGTTTGAGTATTCACTTGCAAGTGCTTGAGCAACATCTTTTGATACCGTTACGTGTGTCCATGAACCAATACCGTAAGGCTTGTATGCGAGTTCTTGTGTTTTCATAATTAGAGTTATCCTTTCTCTTTGATAATTCTATTATTCACTTTGACCTATGTCCTTTCTTTCGTTTCTGGCTCAACTTGTTTGTTAATCGGGTCATTTCTCTAATAATTTGTTAATAATTAGAGCTTGATTTATAAGGGTTGCTATCGTTGTTTGTTGATTTATATTTAGCGTGAATACGAATGGTACGTTTAGTTTTCTAAATGTGTGAGCGAGGTTTTCTTCGATTGCTCTTGGTATGGAATATACTGAGCGGAACTTAGAATGTTTAAGGAATGTTATGTCTCAGCATCAACTCGATCGTATCGATAAAGAGATACTAAGAATTCTGCATATGAAAGGGCGTTTGCCTGTCGTTGAGTTGGCAAAGCAGGTCAACTTAACGACTTCACCTTGCTCTGATAGATTGAAGCGATTGGAGAAAGAGGGCTACATAACAGGCTATCATGCCGAGCTCTGTTCTGAAAAGCTGGGGCTCGATGTCCAAGTCTTTATCCATATTCGTCTCGATCAGACTAGCTTTTCGATTTTCGACAAATTTGCCCAAGCGGTTGAACTGATGCCTGAGGTGGAAGAGTGCTACTCACTGTCGGGTGACTTTGACACTATGATTAAGGTTCGAGTGAAAGACATGAAGGCGTATCAAGCGTTTATGGCCACTAAGCTGGGTACTTTACCTGGTGTGATTCAAACACGCAGTGAAGTCGTGATTGAAGAGCATAAAAAGGGTTTCGGTGTGAATCCTGAGTTGTTGGCAACTCTAAAATAGTGGTCTGCTTTCGCCTTACCAAAGTTATTTAGATATAAAAAATGGAAGCCACAATAAGCTTCCATTTTTGTTGAATGTTAGTGAAAGAGCAACCCGATAGACTTGTCCGGTTTACAACGTAATTGCCGCCGAAATTAAGCCAATCACACCACCGAATACCCCACCCCAAACGACCAGCCAGCCAAGGTGTTTCTTGATCATTGTTTGAACCATCTCTTTAACGAGTTTAGGTGTCAGCTCATTCAAGCGCTGATCAATGATAGCCTCAATGTTCTCTTTGATTTCATCCATCATCGCAGGTGATTCTAGCTCATCTTTGATGGCATTTTTTACGGAGTCACTCTTGCTAATTTCAATCACAGACTCTTGCATTCTCTCAACAAACGGCGCTTTCATCGGCTCTAGTGCTTCAGTGCCACCAAACATTGCCAACATACCGCCAAACTGAGAGTTCTCGATAACATGCACAAGTGAGTCGAATGCAGGGTTAAAGTCGATCTTCTGAATCACTGGCTCTAGATTGAGCGACTTTCCTGTCATCTCGCTGCTTAGGAAGCGGTCGATGTTACTTTCAGTAAAGAACTGTTCCATCATCAGTTGCTTGATGGCTGCTTTGAATTCTTCAAAGCGTGCTGGAATAACACCAGAACCGTATAGGCCGGGTACTTTCTCGAACAACATGTGAATCGCAAGCCAGTTGGTGATGGCACCAGAAAATGCGAATAGGCCTGCGTAAAGCAAGTATTGGTTTGCTGTTACATAGCCGCCAGCAAGCAGTGCTAACGCGATGACGTTAGTTAGGGCACTTTTGTTCATGGTTGATCTCTAGAAAGAATATTGCGCGCATTTTAAGAAAAAAACGCCAAGAAAAAAACAAAAGGATCGATGAAGTTTATCTGACGGGTAGGAGAGGGTGTTGAATAGCAGGCATAAAAAAGGCTAGCCTCCCCCCGAAGTCTAGCCTTATTCCAGAACGCGCAAGCGAGGCGTCTTTGGTATTAATGCCATTATATAATTACGACATAACATTCTGCTATGTGTAATTTGTCGTCAATTAACAAATTGTTGTGAATCTCGCCGCACTTTTAAAATAGCACAAAAATTAAGCGTTCGTAGCTTGCTCAAGATCATCGGCAATGAAGCCACCGGTTTTATCTATCTCATCCGCTACTTATCATAAATTATTGATTTTATTAGATAGGAGAATTATGCAAAAAACGTAAAAATTGAGAATAAACGACGAAATCCGACCATAAACGAGCTTTGCCGCCATTTTGTCGCCATTTAGTTTTCTAACGGATTAAGCTCGACGGCCTGTATTAAGTGCTCTGGCGCGAAGTGAGCATAAGCCATAGTTTGGTCTATCTTCTTGTGACCTAAAATACGCTGTAATACCAGAATGTCGCCACCATTCATCATAAAGTGGCTAGCAAAGGTATGTCGAAAAACGTGAGTGGCTTGCCCTTCCGGTACATGATTTGGTAATGATCGTCTTACACATTTCCAAGCGGAGTGGTAAGTAACATCGAATATGGCGTGCCCACTTGCTGAACTCCCTAGTATCTCTTCATATAAAGCAGGAGAAATAGGAACTGATCGATTCTTCTTACCTTTCGTTTCAGTGTAGGTCAGTTTGTATCTTGTTAATTGAGAACGTTTGAGGGAAAGAGCTTCCCCTATACGGCACCCAGTAGCCAAACAGATTTTAGCTGCAGTGTAAATTTGCTTTGCTGAAAGGCTGCTATCAGCGGCTATAGCACTAAGAACGGCAGGTATTTGTTCTTTTGTTAAGTAGCTAAGTTCTTTCTCGGTACTTTTGACAAGTTCAATATCCGCTAATGGGTTCGGCAGCTTCCATAAGTCATACTTTATTAGCCGACTGAACATAGCACGCAAGGTTTTTAGCTCGATGTTATGGGTAGCGGCTGAGATAGTAATATTTGGACGGCTAGGATGATGACTAACTCGATTAGCGCGATAGGCCAAATAGTCTTTTTTCGTGAATAGTCGCGTTAAGGGGTTATTTAGCATTGCGATCGTTTTGGCCATAACATCATATGAGTTCTGACCCGTTTTTACCGTGTGGCCATGAACCTCCCACCAGGTATCGAGCAAATCTTTTAGCCTACGGTTATCTGCTTTTTCTCCTAACCATGGCTTGTCGTCGATCTCATTCATAGTGAAACGTTCAAAAGCCGCAGCCTCGCCCTTAGTCGCAAAGCGCCTTCGAATACGTTTACCATCGCGGCCGTTTGGGTAGCATTCGCATATCCATGGTTTGTTAGAGCCGTCTTTTAAATTGCGGATAGACATAATAAAGCTTAAAATAACTGTATGTCCATACAGTGTAAGTCGGACTGAAACGTAGAACAATGTTTTAAATTGAGATTAAGGCACATGTTTACTTTTTAAGATTCTGGTTTTAGAAAAGGCTAATTAGGTTCGCTATGTTTCAATCAATTCAGGTTAGCTCTGGCTATAGCATATTCAGAATGAACGGTGATGGGCCGCTAGGGATGAACCCAAAAAATGATGGGTCGGTGGATGCGCTTCTTAAGCGAGGAAGTCGATTTACCGCGCCGTTCGGTGGCTTTATTGAGGCTAAAAATATTATCGGTTTGAAGAAGGTGAAGCTCGTCGATATTAAGTATTTATGCACAGATGAAGAAGCTGACGTGATTGAATACGTGATACAAAAAGATCACTATGTAGTAGGAACATGCAGAGAGAACAAGCTCTATATCTTGTTGTTTGAAGGAAAACCAAAACACCATCAGATGAAAGGCTTAGACCTAGATGGCAAGAACAATGTATTTGGTTTATTTTGACGAAACACCAGGCTAGCTGAACGTATAATTCACCTTCCATCATCAAATATCAATATTGGAGCTACAGTATTAATAACGTCATATCAGTACCCATATTTGCCTTTGCTCTTTATCTAGGGTTGTACTTGCCTGACTTAGATTTGAAATTGATGAGCGTTTTACATCACCGCTCTATCGTGACCCATAGTCTATTACTCCCATTGCTACTGCTGTTTGTTAAATCAAACGTCACTAAGCCTTTTGTTGCCGGGTTGTGTGCAGGGATAAGTATTCATTTAGCGGCTGACTTATTGTCGCCAATGAAAGGGTTTGCGCTTGTTTACTTACCTGCTCCCATCAAATCATCTATTGGTGCATGGCAATCTTTTGTTTGGTTAGGGTTAAACGCATTGGCAGGGTTATATCTAGCAGGACGTTTTACTACTTTTCACCGATTCGTGGTTCCAGGTGTATTTGCCATCGCTTCGCTGTGGTACGCCTTCTACAATGAGCAAAATATTTTTGTACTCATACCTACAGCGATAATTATGTTGTGTTGCTTTCGATGGTCTAAAAGTTAAAAAACAAAGCCCAAGTAGTTAAAGTTAACAGTTGATGTTCATTTTAACTTATTGATGCTAAAGGCTATTGAGAGGGTTTTATATATACAGTTAGTATGTGTTAGGTTAATCTCCAATTAATCTTTGACGCGTAAAAATGGTTGAGTGGAAGTATGGCTGACATATCGTTTGGGAAAATTACTGGCTATGAGGAAGGGCATTTATTTGATGGCCGTAGAACAATGATGGAAGACAGTTTCCATCGTAAATGGGCGGCTGGAATAGACTCAACCAGAGGGCTAGGTGCTTCTGCTATAGTGCTATCAAGTGGGTATGTCGACGATGTTGATTACGGTGATGAAATTATTTATACCGGCGCTGGTGGAAATAAAGACGGTAAACAAATTGCAGACCAAACCTGGGATAACTTAGGTAATGAGGGCCTTGTGACTAGTATGAACATGGGAATCCCAGTTCGTGTTATCAGAGGACATCAGCATAAGTCTGACTACTCACCTAAAAAAGGGTACCGATACGGTGGCTTATACAGTGTGACGGAGGCCTGGAGCGAACAGGGCAAGCATGGTTTTGCTATTTGTCGTTTTCGTTTGGAATACTGTGGAGACTATACCGAACCTTTGCCAACCGGAGTTGACCCATCAAATGGCAGAAAGCGCACATACACAACCAGTACGGTTATAAGGCTAGTTAGGGATAGTGCATTAGCGTTGGAAATTAAAAAACTCTATAACTTCGAATGCCAAGTTTGTGGGTTTGCTTTACCTGTAAAAGGTGGAGTTTACGCAGAAGGTGCACACATTAAGCCTGTAGGTAAGCCCCATGAAGGGCCAGACCAAAAGAATAATATTTTATGCTTGTGCCCTAACCATCATGCGATGTTTGATAAAGGAAGCTTAGCGATTTCGGATGATTTCGATTTGTTAGGTGAGGTAGAAGGGAAGCTTAATATTTGTCACGAAGTCGATAAAGAGTTTTTAGCGTATCACCGGAAAATTCATAATCTAGGCTAAATTGATTGGACCCTGGAAATGGATGTACCTTTACTCGATTACTTCAGTTAAAAAGCCCTAAAAAGGGCCTTGTAATATATTAAAAACGAATTTATGGATGGTCATTAGTCTGGTTGAGGGACATGCATATTGCAAACAATATGATAAACCTGGATATCGCGGCCACTTCGACTATATATTCCTCTGCCGATTCTTAAGTCGGTGTAGTTGCTAATGTCTTTACCAGTGTCAACAAAGCTAATTTGAGGGATGCTACCTCTGAAATTACTGTGTTCATTAATGTTCTCCATGTAAGAAACATAGTTGTCCCAAAAATTACCAAAATTAGCCGCTTCACAATAAGTAATGAGGTAATTAATCTCTAACCCAACGAAGTCATAATCGTTTAGTAATTTATCAAGATGATCTGCAATGTTGGTGTTTTTATCTCCACACGAGCTTTCTCTCAGTGCTTCGACGATTGCTAATGGTCTATTCGTTTTGGTAGCTTTTATCAATATATCTAGGGAACCAGGGTTCTTTCTGCTTTTTGTGATTCCTGCTCTAGCTTGCTCATCTACACCAAAGTTAAAGTTTTCTAGTGCTACTGACAATTCATCATTGTGAAAATCCTCAAGCTTAATTGAGGTTTTCTTTTTCATCATTGCACACAACTTATCAATCAGTTTCGATAGAATACAAGGAGGGGAAGTGTCATTATGACCTTTAATAAGCTCTAAAGTTTCACTTTTATCTTTGATTTCAATATTATATTCATCAATTTTAAGAGCATGTTCTTCAAGAAGGCTATCATCTGCGGCTAATAACACCTTCTGTGCTCCTGTATAAGCATTAGCCAATATATTGATATTTAGGTTGTCTGTCGGGGTATGTGTAATCGGTACTTTTTTTACTTTTATATGATAGTGATCAGCAAGTAATGAAAGCATCGTTGACATATAATCATTTGATGTAGATAAAGCGGCTTTCTTATACGTATCGAATAAAATGTTATCTCTATCTACAAGTAGTTTATAGGGCGTGTTTGGGTTGGATATATACATTAATGCTGCAGAATAGCAAGTAGAATCCGCTTTCTCTATACAACTAGGGCAAATGGTCAACTTCATCATTTACCCCTGATGCTTCATAAACTCGATTGTATCTTCTATATCATTTTCTTTAAAATCTTTAGGCCATTCGAATGCACCTGTAGGGCTAATATCTATAGTTTTAATTTTAGCTCCTGACTTTTTATCTTTTCTTTTCTCAATAAAATGAATATCAACATTTTCATATGATACTCCAATACGATTATCAGAGTTATTTTCAGCCATTCTTCGTCTTAATCGCTTTAATAAAGCCTCACTGTGTGTTTCAATCAAAAAATATTTTTCAGTGTCGTTTATTTGTTCGATAAAAAAATCAGCTAAAGCAGATTGCATCTTAGGGTGGATATGTATTTCAGGTTGTTCAATGATAGTTAGTGATCTTGGTGCAGCCATTACTGATTGTAAAATAACCGGAAGTATTTGCGATACACCAAAGCCAACGTCTGTTATGTCTAAATCTAACCCACTATCCTTAATTTTAATTGAATGAATAATGTGAGTTATATCATTTACATCGACCTCTAAATCAAACTTTTTCATCCATTTATTAACATCTTTTTTAAGATCAGGTTTGTCGTTCAATATCTCTAATAATTGCTTTCCGCTATTAGATATGTTTGCTTGATTCTCCTGTTTATTGTCCATCAAAAAATATCGCTCGGGAGTAAATCTTAATGGACTTACATGGTTTATATTTCTACTCGAAAATTCCCTTTGAATTTTTTGGCTAACATCTCCAAATGTATAAGCTAAGAAAAAAAGTGGACCATACTCAGTTAACTTTTCTCTTATCATTCTAGGGGAGGTCATATTCTGATAGAGCCTAACCTTTGGTAAACCAATGGCAAACCCCTGAAAGGAGATAACTTCTTTTATTCTTCTTTTTGATTTATCAATAGAACTAGTGTCAATAATATTACTTGTTATTTTTGTATGAGAACGTTTGGTTTTATTATTCCATAAATCAAGTTGTATGAAATTAGAAGATGAATCTAGCCTGACACTATCAACACATAACCCTTTATTACGAGATGATATAGTATAGGAGAGAGAATCGATGGTTTTTATAGTGGATAACTGAGTAAATAATTTTACAGCATGTTCAATATTTTTTAGATTGTTAGATATTTTCAAGCCTTTATCAATGGTGCTTTCGTCTAAATCGAAAAGCACTTTTTCTTGAAATTCTATTTCTGATAGTTCTAAGTTTTTTTCTTCTAAGTTATCTTTATTTCTATTTACATAGTTAATTGCACTTAGTGCCATTTTTATTGTCTTTTCAAACTTATAAACGATAGATTCAATATAGTTTTCATCTGATGTTCGAGTTGTTTTTCGAAGAATACTACTAGCTTCAAATATTATTGATTTATAGTGGTTTGTTCTTGGTTTTTCAATATCATGTAGTAGTTGGTATGTGTCTCGAATGGAATCTTCTAACACACTTGAAGCTGAAGCTAATGCCCTTCTAATTAGGGGAGCGGTATCCAAACTATCTAGATTGAATTTTAATGTTATAGCGGACCTTTCATCTTGATTGAAAAATATGTTTTTAATATCTCCCAAATCAGCTAATTCACCATATGTGATTAGAAAATCATCTTTGCTTCGGGGTATGTTTGATGATTGAGACAACATTAGCAATAACTTTATTAAGCTACTCTTCCCTGAACTATTTGTTCCTAGAAGAATCGAAATCGGTGATAAGTTTATTTTTCCACTTTTGAATGCTTTATAGTTGTTGAATTCAACACTTTTTATTATTCTTTTCATTTATTATTAGCCATTTTTATAATTAATAGATTTCTGACAAGTTCACTTTATACATTAAAAATTAGTGTCAACTACACCTTCTCCAACACTACAGCTACACGCCCAACAACTTTGATGTCTTCTTCAGACACTTCCATGGTGGTATCACCAAATGCGATTGCTAACTTGTTTGGTAAGCGCTGAATTGAGTTGATAGACAGACGGCCATCTATGTTTATCAGATACTTTCCACTTACTGCGTCGTTTTGCGACTGATCCACTAAGTAACGCGCTTGGTTGGTTTCAACCTCAATGGTCGCTAGCTCGTTCAAATCCCACCCGTTAAACATACGCTTTGCGTAGGGCATATCACCTGTAGGCATTAGCTTTCCATTCTCTAGGTTGTAGCTTTTCAAAATCACAGTCCCGTGTTGTGGGCTAGAGATGCTGTCAGCTTCTTGTGCTGGAATTCTGGGTGTTGCTGATGGGTGGAATGGAAGTTTTGCTCGCTCCTCTTCAGAAAGAGCAAGTTCTTCAATAGGTATCCCTAGGGCTAAATGAAGCCTAACCATTAATTCATGTGAAGTTCGGTTATGGGTATTCCAAGTACTTATTAGCGACGTTTTCAAATCTAATAAGTCAGCCATATCTTTTTGATTTTTACTCTTTGTTAGGATTTTTAGATTTTCTGTGAAATCAGAACCTAACAAATAGTTATAAGCAGGTATTTTTTTATTCTTTAAATTAGACAAGATGCCACCCAAAAGTAAAAAATAATCCACACTCGTGGATATTTTACCTTTTGGTAATTGAAATCCGTTGAAAATGGATCAATAATCTTTCTCGTACTCAGGTTCACCCGCCGACCAAAGCTGCATGAACCTGAATGTGTTTGAACTAACGAGCAAGGATACCACTATGCTAACCATCAGCCCAGTCATACCCGCCCCTTTCGTGACCTACGAAGAGTACTCCCGCATCTCTGGCTTGCCTTTGGGCACCATCAAAGACTATGTATCACAAGGAAAAATCCTCGTTAAGGAAAAAGGGAAAGCCAAAGGAAGAGCCTTTGTAAACATGATTGCCATGCATGAACTTGCGGCTCGTGAAGCGAAAGATCTGCTTGGCTAAATCTTTTGTTCTTCCTTCTTGATAACTGCCCAAATACCCAAGTCTGTTTACCTTTTGGCTATTGATTAAGTTGTCATTTGTATATCCCTTTCTTATAGAGATTGTTAAACATGGATGAACAAATCGCTATGTGCGTATTACGTGAGCGCAAACAAAAGGTATTTGACGAAGTATGCCATGCGTTTCGAGCCACTGAGAATATGACAGAGATTGCCAAGCAGGCGGGTATTAGCCCAACCATGCTGCGCAATAAGTTAAACCCAGAGCAACCGCATGTGCTTAGCCCTGTTGAGCTTTTACTAATCACCAAAGCGAGCGGCAACCACACGTTAGTTAACAGCCTTTTGCTTGACCTCGGCGTTGTGACTGTGGGGTTTGATATGGAAGGAAACGAAGAACAAACGTTAGCCGCAAGAGCACTAGCCAATTCTATTTATTCGGGTGACCTAGCCCAACAAGCACTAGACCTTGGCGGCACAACGCGTTTAACCCGAACGCATAAACAAAATCTTATCAAAACAGCACAAAGTGGAATTTCAAACCTTGTGCATTTAATTACCGACCTTGAAAACCGCACAACTGGCGTAACCCCGTTCTTGAGTATGGGGGTCGACTTTATCGCCAACGGTGCACCAATCCCAGGCTTAAGTTAGAGGGCATTTTATGCAAACCAATCAATCAATTGTTATCCAAGTTAACACGTTAGATGAAGCGCTAAATCTTGAAAATGCAGCGGCACTGAATATTGGCAAGTACACGCAAAACCCGGTTGAGGGGCAAGAAAACTTACAAAGTGCGCTTGTTCGTATGTGGCGTGATGTTCACAAACAGGCAGGTGAGGTAATCGATAACCTGAAAGTCAGCGAGAAGGGGGCAGTATGAAAAGATTGCTCAAAAAAGTCTCGTTAGATGAAGACACGGTGCTTATATATGAAGGTGGTTTTGTTGATGGTGTTAAAGCTGCAGAAGCCTATTTTGAAGGGCTTCAAGGTTGGGGTGTTTCTATGCATTTCCCTTTGTTCAAATTGGATGATTTTGAACAGAACCAAGTTCAGGTTCGTGCGTTTCTTCATCTCGCTAAAGAGAAACTCGGGATGGAGGCAGAACCATGCAATACGTACTTCACCCACAACTAATTTTTTAGGAGCAATGACGTCATGAGTAATCTCGAAAATCACCTTTTTGAACAATCATTCGAACTCATTGCACAGCGCTTTAGTTCAAGTAGCACAACGCAACAGCATGAATTGCTATGCCAATTAGATGCAATTGCTAAGAAGCAAACACCCATTGAAACACATCGTTCTCAAGCTGATGTATTAGCCGATATTAAAAAGGCAATGGACGGTGAACGTGCTCGTTTGTTTTTCGGGAATTCATTTCCTAGTTGGTATCGCAACGGTTCGATCGAACAAGTTTCACAGCTTCACCACTGGACGAGCTTAGATATGGGTAACCGCCACCTGTTTCTTGAAATGCTTGGTCTACGTGACTTAGGCCATTTTGATGATGAAGCGTTATATCAATTCGAACAGTTTTGTTTGTCAGCTGTGGGAGCGAACTGATGCTGAGTTATATAGCGGTAACTTTGAACAGCGGTGGCGGCGTAGTTCGTCACGCTGAAACCAATGAAGTAATGAACCTTCACTTAGGCGAGTTTGAAACGCCAAAACTGGCTATTGAGTCAGCATGCGAAGCATTGAACTGCGAACACGTTATGAATGGCGTGATCATAAAAGGCAATCACACTGGCGGTCACATGATTATGGACACACAGGAGTTTAGCGAATTATGAGTTTTTACAAGCAAGCGCAAAAACAAGCAGTAGCGATAAAAATTGGTGATCGCTTCTTCTGTGGTTTTGGGAAGAAGCAACGAGTTCAAACGGCTTGGAGTCTTGCAGGGGCAAACCTGTATTTAAGTGTTTATGACGGCAAAGTAAAAGAGATTCTCGCTAAGTTAGAAGAAAAGAAGAAGAAACCAGAAGTGATATTTGTTGAGGTGGCAGCATGAGTGATGTGACTTTTAGACCGGCTAAATCGACGGCTGATTTGCCTATTACTTCTCCAATACATAAGCCCTGTCCTGATATGGCGGGAATGGAGAATCCAGATCCAAAGAAACGAGAGCGAGCGCGCTTTTTAGTGTCGAAGTTGCGCGAAAAACACGGCATTAAAAAGCGTGTTAAGGGCAACTCTCAGCCAATGAATTATGTGTGTAGTGAAAACGGGTGCGCTGAACCTTGGGGCTCGGTAAGTAATGAGAATCCAGGGGATGTGAAACAGTAAGCGATGAAGATTGAAACTCTGTACCATGTGGCCGGAGCCGTCCGGCCTATTGATGAAGTTAAAATTGCTAATGCCAGCTATGAAGCTGGTTTTTTAGGTTCCAAAATTCCTCACTACACAGAATACGAGCAACAATTACTCGATTCTGGCGTAGTTAAATCTCTTCCTATTTACGACCGTGTTTTTAATCAAAAATCAAAACACGTAACAGATGTTAAGTTAGCAACTGAACATTTCAAAAGGCTAAATTCAAACTCCAAACCCGACCGCGAAGCGGCGGCCGAAAGGCCGGAGACACTAGGCTTGTCCAAGGGCGCAAAAGTCCGACACGAGAAAAAGCGCTTAAAGTTGGCTCGAATCAACAAGCGTGTGAAGGTTATTGGGCAACCCATTGGTACCAAGACAGAGCTTGATAGCCGAATGGGCCATGAAAGCTATGATGCGTTATACGCAAGTACAGAGCGAAATACCGCGCGAGTTTTACCACTGAAGCATGAGAAAAGGCCCCCTTTCGAAAGGAAGCTCTCCCCTATCTCTCTTCAACTGCAAAAACGAGACTGGTCTGGGCAAATGCGCGCTCAAATTGTTACCCAGACGCCTGCAGGAAATGCACCCGAGGCTAATTCGGGTACTCGTTATACGGAAAAGCTAACACCAAAGAGCGTTTCTAACATGTTCGAGAGCGGTGCATATGTTGCTCAATGCCATGAAGGGTTTACTACATTTCTAACTTTGACTTTTACACCGGCACAACGTCACGCCATTTTTGGCGCAATGGACGAAGGCATCGATGCTGACGGCCCATTTACTCCAGTAGAGTTTGAACGAGATACCGGTGATCTTATTCCTGGCAAAGATGGCCTGTATACACAGTTACCCAAACAACCATTCAAAATCATTAAACCACTCGATACCAGTATTGGGCGCGAAACTTCCCGCTTTCTCGATGGCAGCAAAAAGATGTTTCACCGCGGTTGGTACACTGAGGATGGTGACTACGTTCCTGGGCAATTCAAAGCGAAGCCTTCACCCTTTGGCCCTGATAGAGAGAAAGCTGATTTCCATTATATGTGGGTAGCCGAAAGCCCAATGAATGAAGATGGCGAACCCAACCCGCACGTTCACTTGTTGTTGAAATGGACGGTCGATAAAAAGCATTTCAAAGACTGGGCTAAACGTTTGGAGTCGCTATGGGGTCATGGCATGGCTCACATCGAAAGAATTAGACAGCCGAAAGCAGCCAGCACTTATCTCATCAAAGCGGTTGGTTACGCGGCCAAAGGTAACAATGCTGACCAAGGTTTGATTAAGGGGAATCGTTACAGCATAGCAAGAGTCTCACGCGCACCAAGTTGGGAAACTCTCGCATCATTCGAAGCTGACAATATCACTGCTGTTATCCGTGAATTGGGTTACAAGCTTGAGCAGTGGAAAAAGCCTTTACTACGAACTATCTCACGTATCAATAAGCAGAAAGCTCAAACCGTGAAAGCATCGAGTATCGCCAAGCAACAAGGCAAGCCTGAAGATCACCTGAAAAAACTGCAGTCGCGAATTATTCGCTTAGAACACGCGGCCAAGAAAACCACGCAAGAAATGAAGTCACGCCAAATGCATGCTTCTAGTGGTAACCGGTTCTCGATAACTTTTGACGGCGACGAAGCCAAAGAACGAATGGATAACTTCTTGATGTGGGCAGCTGGTGCCAGAGGTTGGTCGATGACTTGTCGTGATATCGATTGTAGCGATTTAAAGCAAGAAGCAGATGAAACTTATCAAGCGCAATATCACCACTTCTTAGAACGGCGGGCTTATTGGCGATCGGTTCTTGGCGAACCTTACATACCCGAAGAACCCAATGAGGATGAAGTGAGTTATTGGCAAAGTGCCAAAGCGGATTATTTAGAAGGGAGATTACAAGAATGCTAGTGACATGCCCAAAATGTGAAAGCAAAACTCGTATTGCGACCTCGCGTTCCATCAGTTCAGAAACGCGAGAGCTGTACTGCCAATGTTTAAACCTAAATTGCGGGAAAGTGTTTGTAGCGCATACGTCGTTTTCACACTTCATCGAACCGACAGGCGAAAAGCCAAGCTCAGAGCTACAGCCCGAGCTGTGCAAAGGTGATGTGAACCAGATGGATATCTTTGAAGCGACTGGTAATCTTACGAATAAATAAAACTCTATGTTATAAAACAACTTGAACACCCCAACATACATGCTCGCATTTACATCACTAAACAAAGTATTTACTCGAAAAAACAATAAGTGA
The DNA here is from genome assembly GCF_001557875.1 of Vibrio splendidus. Taxonomy (GTDB): domain Bacteria; phylum Pseudomonadota; class Gammaproteobacteria; order Enterobacterales; family Vibrionaceae; genus Vibrio; species Vibrio splendidus_F. The sequence continues at coordinate 324,687 of NZ_LNRF01000001.1, forward strand.
TTGATAACATGAGCTTAATACATTCAAAAGGTTCTGACTTAAATGAATTGCATGCAGAAATGGTCACTCAATGGTTTTTTAGCTGAAATGAAACGCATACACGAGACTATGCCTGATAGACGATTTGTCTTTATCTTGGGTGCTGGAGCCTCTATAGAGTCTAATGTCAAAGGGGCAGCTAGCCTAGCTGAAGAGTGGATGCGAATCATGTTCAATCGAGAACAAAAAGCACCTGTTCTTGAATTTGAACAGTGGTTAGAGAGTAACCCATTAAAAATCGAGAATCATTGGGACAAATCTAATTTAGCAGCCTGTTATCCTGAAATTTTTGAAAAGTGTTTCGAAGGTGATCATGAGTCGGGATACGCTGAATTAGAAAAAGCCATAGACAACCGCAGCCCTAGTTTTGGTTACGCTGTCTTAGCTTGGGTACTTGCTCAAGAGAGACACAATATGGTGATAACAACTAATTTCGATAATTTAGTAGCTGACTCACTATATATATACGGAAGTAAGACCCCTCATGTTATTGGTCACGAGTCTCTCGCTGGCTACTTGAAACCAATGGCCCGACGCCCAATGATTGCGAAGATACATAGAGATTTGTTTACCGACCCCATAAATGATGCCAATGGCGTTTCTGAACTTCATTCGCAATGGAGTGATGCTCTAAAAAATATCTTCCGCTTTTATACTCCCATTTTTATTGGATATGGTGGTAACGATGGCAGTCTAATGAACTTTCTTGGCGAGTTAGATACGCAAGATATTAGCGGGCGTCCCTTCTGGTGCTATTACGAAAACGGTGGAGTGCCAAACGAACAAATTATCAAACTCTTGAAAAAGCATCAGGGTGTTTTGGTTCCCGCTCCAGGTTTTGACCAATTAATGTTAGAAATAGGCTCAGCTTGGGGATACAACAGACGAAAGCAAAAAGCGGCAGTAGAAAAGCATACTAAGCGCATGCTTGGTACTTTGGATGAAAAAGCCAAAGCTATTTATAACGATAGCCCAGAAGAAGTGAAAATTATCTTGCGTGATAACGATTCAGGTGAAGCTAGAGATTGGCTAGATTGGGACTTTGAAGCTTCAGAGCGTGAATCAAACGGCGAAAAAATAGCCGTTTATGAAAAAGCATTAAAAGCATTACCTACATCCTCTGAACTTCTTATGAACCTTGGTATCGTTTATATGCACACAGGACAATTTGATAAAGCTAAGAGCTACTACTATGAGGCTTTGGAATTAGCCCCTGACGATATTGATATTAAGTGCAATCTTGTACACACATTATTGATGTCGGGGTCTGTGGATGAAGGGCTAGCTATGTCAGAAAGCACTTTACAACTCAAACCAAACAATCTCAATGCGATCTCTGCTCACGCAATTGCACTTCTTTCTAAAAGTACGCTTGATGAAAAAGATAAATCGAATGAAATAACGCTAAAGAAGGCGGAACAAGCGTTACTTAAAGTTCTATCTTTAGGAGCAAATAGACCTTCAGACCTTAATAATTATGCTTACTTTTTAAGACTTACTGGGGAATATGAAAAAGCTAAGGAAAACATTGACAAGGCGATAGAACTTGATCAGACAAAGTTCTACTTTTACGAAACTTTAGCTGAAATACTATGGAAGACAAAGGATTTTGATGGTGCATTAAATGCACTAGACAAAGCCCGTCAACTTAACCCTGACAGTCCCTATGGAAAAGAGCTCAGGTTGAATATTACAAATGAAATGTCACTACTCTCAAAAAAATAATAGCTATAAAAATGATAAAAAAGCGCGGATTGCTTTAATCATATAAACGCACAAAAACGATCTCAGACGATCTCTAAATCTCCTATCTAAAACAGCCCTCGGTGTAGATACATCGAGGGCTGTGTTCCAATACAACTACCGAAATGAAATGCGGTTCTAAGATCGCATAATTGCAGTGTGGAATTTTGGTGTGGAGGGGAGGGTGAGTCCGAACAGGGCCTGAGCGTCCAACTCCATTACTCATTTTATTCTCGCTGCCTAATTCTGATTTTCTTCTGTAGTTGGTGGCTTTTTGATGTGGGAACGACAGTACGAGCACGCTAGATGGAATGGGCTTAAGCTCAACATCCTCTCGACCGCCTTTGATGGTGGTAAGCGCTTGCAAGTGAGCGAAATCCCCTATGCGAACCTACCACACATCAAAGTCATGGGAACAAAAGCCCGTACCTACACGATTGAAGTTGTGTTCGTTGGTCCCAGTTCTCTGGCCGATGCCAATGTCCTCATTGAAAACCTAGAAGCAAAACCAACGGGCGAGCTAGAACATCCTTGGTTGGGTGAACTGCCGCTTGTCTTTGAAGACGTATCCCAGAGCATCAGTACCAAGAAAGGCTTAGTCACGCTGAGCCTGAAGTTTGCTCGCGCTGGCTCTTCCCCTTCAATCACTGCACCGACTTCCGTTCGTACAAAAACGCAGGCCAACATAGTTGAGAGCTTGTCGAAACGTTCTTTCGTGAAAGAAGTAAACGGCTTGGATGTATCGGATATTCACAGGGTTCAGAGTGATGTCACCAGCGCATTGAACGTGTTGGTAGACATCACCAACCGTTTGAACCTTGAAGATGAAAACCTTCAAGACATTAACGACGCCATCAATAAAGCATTCTCGGCAGTGAGTAGCCTCAGCACCAACCCAACTGAGTTCGCTGATCTGTTTTCTACGTCAGTGGATGCGGTAGCCGATGGTGTTCAAGCTGAGCCAAGCTCAAGCAATGAAGCGGTAGACAACTCGCGTAGTGCTCAAGCTTTGCTGTTAAATGAAGTCAAACCGGACACGCCAACTCAGCACCACAATGTGCAAATGGTGACGGGAGCAGTGAAGATGAACAAAGACATCACACACCTAGAGAAAGGCGACCGCTTTGATATTACCCAGTCGGATAAGCAGCCTGAAACCATTAAGAATGATCTGTCTACTTTGATTGTCGGTATCGATGAGCGTATCAAAGAGACCACCCAAGTATCGACGCTTGAAAGCATTGAGTTGTTCGACGCAGTCACGACATTGAAAAGCAATGTGAAGGTTCAGCAAGATAAAGTCGTCAGCGGTACCGCGTCCCATAGGATAGTGCAGTCACCACGCTTTCAATCTGCACTGACGATTGCGCACGATGAGTTCACTCAAGAAAAAGTCATCACCAAAATGAATGCACTGCAGCACCCGCTCTTCATTCGTGGTGACATTGCCGTGAGGGATGTGTCATGAACACGCTAACGATGCACATTGATGGCAAGCCACGTGCCTTCTATCAAGCGAATCTCAACTACTCCATTGAACAGCTGGCCCACACGTTCAGTTGCTCAATTGAACCTATGAGTATTGAAAGCCCGTTATCGGTCGAGTTCTTCCTTAACGACAAGTCGATTCTGATTGGTCAGATTGATGGTGTGGATTCCAATACCGATTCAAGCGCTCACGCTGTTTCCATTTCTGGCCGCTCGAAGAGTGCCAACATGATTGATTCACGCATCACGATGGATGCACTTTATAACTTGAACGTCGAAGAGCTACTTCGCCATATCGCCAGGCCATTTGGTTTGAAAGTTAAAAGCCTGGTGAAGAGTATGCCGGTCATCCCTGAATTTCAGATAAATGCCGAATCACCCGTAGAGAACGTGGCGCAGCTCATTCGAGAGCAAGGTTTTATGTTGGTTGAGCGCAATGGCGTGTTGATCATTGAAAACACCGCGCATGCAATTATCAGCAACATCGGTCTAGAAACGGGCAACAACATCGACAGCCTGAACATCAAACGCACCTTCAATCAGCAATTTCACACCATTGATGTGCAAGGCCAGTGGGATGACGCAAGCGCACAGGTCATCAATCCAAACGTCGATAGCTCACGCACCATGGTGATCACCTGTGACCAATTGCAAATCCGTGAAGCTTGCTTGTCTCGTGCTAAATATGAGCGCAACCTCGCCATTGCTCAAAGCCTGACAGCATCAAGCACGATTGCTGACATATTCCTTGAGTTGGCCATTGATGGATTAAACCGAGTGATTCGAGTCGCTGACCAAGAGCAAAGCTTCAGTGAGATGTTGGTGATCAAGTCGCTTGGCCTATCAGTGTCTGAAAGCTCTACAGAAACATCGGTTGAGCTTTTTAGGCCGTTTAAGGAGCAAAGCTATGTCTAGTGCTCTGCAGCAGCAACAGCGATTAATGGCCAGAATCAAAAACGTAATTGGTACCGGCACTGTCACAGGGGCAACCACAGGTCGGCTACAAATCAAAACCGCGACAGGCCGAACCAACGACAAGATAAAACGCGTGCACAACTACGGGTTTATGAGCCGTCCATTACCAGGGTCGAAAACTTACAACCTGTTCATTGGTGGAACCACATCTCGCGGCATTACCGTGAACGTAGAAGACGAACGTCACCAAATAGATTTGCAGCCTGGTGAAGTCGCGATACTTGACGACAAAGGCAACCTTGTTCATTTCACGCAGCAAGGCATCAAGATAAACGCCTGCGCAAAATTAGAAGTGATATCGGCGCAAGAAACCACAGTGAACGCAACGGCTGTGAACGTTACCGCACCTAAATCCACGTTTTCCGGTGATGTAGAAATCGGCGGTAATCTGAAAGTCACCAAGAACGCTGATGTCACCGGTTCTGTGGGTGGCACGTCCGGTACGTTCGGCGGTGTCAAAGTTGAAAAGCATGACCACGACTACACCGACGATGGGACAACAAGAACTACCAAGGGGCCAAATAAAGGATGAGTCATTTCAACTTAACCGCCCTGACAGCGCCGCTCAGCTCTACAGAGGGATTAACCCAGGCCGTTCTGCAGAGTGTTTATAACTACGCCGAATCCACTCAAAACGATCGCGCCCGTATGGCAAGCAATAAGCGTGGCGGCACTTGGAGCAATGAGTTGATAAACGTGGTCGGCTCTCGTGATTGGACGCTCAAGCGAGCAAAGCTGACAGACGAAACGCTCAGCCTCGCTAAACGGTTTTGTGAAGAGTCGCTCGCTTGGCTCATTACAGACGGCCACGCTAAAGCGGTTGAGGTTTCAGTATGGCGAGAGAAGCCAAATCAGATGGGTCGCAATGTGATGATCACCTTAGCCGATGGCTCTCAGTTTGATGTTCTACTTTCAAAGGTTAACCAATGAGTACACAACGAAGCCTAGACAGTTTAATTGCACGCGCAGAAGCTAATCTGGTATCTACTACAGGGCAAAACAACCCCGCAACCAAAGCGATAGCCGCTGCCATTGCAGGCGTCAGCTATGGACAATATGGTTATCAAGACTTGCTTTTTAGGCAACTGCATCCAGAGACCTGCTCTGAAGAGTGGTTATACCTACACGCTAATCGCCATAAAGCCCCTCGACTGCTGCCCACGTTCGCAACGGGCCGAGTACAGTTCACTGAACTTGGCGGCGCGGTGGTGATCAAAAAAGGCACCCGTTTAACACATGCCAATCACGAATACGAAACCACCAAAGAACAATACAGTAACGTCCCCGTTGATGTCATTGCACTTGAATCTGGCGTAGATAGTAATCTTTCCGAAGGCGCAGTACTTACGTTAAGCGAAGGGCTGAGCGGTATTGATCCAAACCATGTGCTTTCACTTGGCATTGGCGGAGGCGCCAATATTGAAGAGCTAGAGCACTGGCGAGCGCGTGTCATCGTTGCATTTGAAAAAAACGAGCTGATTGGCAAAGCGGTGGATTATGAAGTGTGGGCCGTATCGGCTCACTCGGATGTGGATTTTGCTTGGGCGCTTGATAACACCCCACAGCGAGGCATGGTTGAAGTGTATATAGGTGCGCGAGAAAACGACCCAACGTTAAGCGGTGAAGTGGTCAAGTTAGTGCAAGACACCTTTGAGGACAATCGACTCGCAGGTTGTCACCCATTGGCTCACCTACCAGCGCAAGTCCCAATCAATATCGAGATCCAAGGTATTGAAGACCAAGTGGTGCGAGACGATGTGGTCACTGCACTCGAAAACTTAGTGAAAGAGAAAATGGGCAACATCGACCCGACAACCCAAAAGCCGGAATCCATCACCAACACCGAAATTGTTTTAACTATCTCTACCGTGACCAACAACTTTATTGTTCGCTCTCCGGTTGGAGAAGTCGCCATTAACAACAATCAGATACATGTATTAGGAGGTGTGACGTGGACACCTCCGACTTAATTATTGAATACAGTGCCGGTGATTTTGAAGGCGCCTATCGAGGGTTATTACCCAAAGGCGAATATTGGCAAGACACCGAGAACCTAGAGCTTGCCAGCACCATTAAAGGTATTGCCAAAGACTTCAAGCAAACCCATGACGAGATTGAACTGTCGCTGCTAACGGAGTTTGAAGAGCAACAATTTGGTTGGAAAGTGTCGGACTATCAAAGTTTGTTAAACACTACAGCTGGCCAGCAAAGTGGAATGGTGTTTGATGAGGTCAGCGAACCCAATCTTATTTATGGCTCTTTGTACGATTCATTTAGGCACTTGAGCATTCAAGCGTGGCAAGCTTTTGAAAAGTACCGCTTACCACACACTGAAGTGTCTTGGGTGTATCACTCAGCTTTTATTGCTCACCACCAAATGGCGAACTATCGACATATTAGAAACCTGCACAAATACGAGGTAACACAATGAGTTTATTGATTACTGATGCGGGTATCGCGGCTTCAATTCGAGCTGGCGAGCTTGGCATTAGTTACAAAATAGCAGAAATCAGTATTGGCACTGAGGGCTATACGCCTACAGCAGACCAAATCAACCTACGCAATGAAGTACAACGCAAAGCCATTACTCGCGGAGAGGTTGCGGCGTTAGGTCGACTGCATTTCGAAACCGTGTGGGATGGAGCTGAAGCCTTCGAAGGTAAGGAGCTCGGTTATTGGCTCGATGACGGAACCCTTTTCGCCGTTGATAGCCGCGATGGTGAAGTCATTACTTATAAACAGAAAGATACGGTTGTTATTGAGGCCTGTGAACTTAATCTTGCTGCATCAACCATTGATAACATCACCGTGGCATTGCTTGAGGCATACAGTGCGACTGAGGAGCGTTCGGGAGTTGCAATGATTGCAACACAGTCCGATGCTGAAAGTGGTTCCGATGATGAAAAGATAATGACACCGCTAAAAGTCGGTAAGTGGTGGGACAAAATTACGTCGTTAGCTCAAACGATTTCAGGTGTGTGGAACTTTACAGGTGAGCTCAAAGAAAAAGGTGGACGAGTATTCAGCCCCAATAACCGGAACATCAGTAGTAGCACGACCTCAACAAGTTCAACGATTTACGCCAGCGCTAAAGCCATCAAAACAGTAAAAGACCTGTTAACAGGGCACCAAAATAAGTTTAAGACAGGACGTTACTCCAATACGAACGTGAACAACTCTTGGTTTAATGGCAATGTTGGTGCGGATACCTCTATTGAATATGGTTATTGGTATGTATGGGTAACCACAACCCCTTCCGCTATTACCGTCACTTTTGAGTTAAGGCTGTCGTCATTCAGTCAATTAGGTAACCATGACTCAGGCATGAATATCGAAGTTGAATGGCAAGCATTGAATTCAGCCTTTTCCGCTGCGGGAGTCGATGGGTGGGCTTACAGCACCAGAGGGACGGGGCTTGCTTATACGTCAAATGGAACCTCAGACCAAACGGCGATGCCTTTTCGTATCGTTCCTAATGGAAGCAATAAAGCACTGCAACTCTACAGCCCTCAATTGGATTTTCGAGATGTGAATAATAATTACCCTACGGTTACCAGCATGATTTTATACGGAGAAGTTACCCTCCAAAATCCACGTTTTAAGTAGAGTATCAATATGACGGCAACCAAGATTAACACCCCTTACTGGGACCACGAGTGCAACGAGTTCATTGTCCAGGATGAAGCCTTTTTACTGCCAAGTAAGCACACTTTTAATGAGCCTCCTTTTAGTGTTGAGGGATTTCATCGAGTTCTCATTGATAGTACATGGCATCAAATACCTGAATGCAAAGCCTATGCTAAAGACAGAATTCGCCCTGACTTTTGGACCTATGAGTTGGCAGCAATTCCAAGCTCTCATACGTTTATTAAGCCGGGCCCTTACGATACTTGGCGCTATGAGACTAACTCTTGGCAATACAGTGAGGCGCTCCAGCGGCCAAACAAAACAGAGTGTGAATTGGATTGGAGAAATCTACTGTTGGTAAAGGTGCTCGATCGTATAGACCAATACGAAAAAGATCAGAGCTACCCATCGGGGTTACGAACGTCCCCATTTACTATCGAGCAATACAATTTATTGCTCTTAGACCGCAAGTTACTCAGTGACTACCCGAATGTCGAAGGTTTCCCGTTTTGTGAGCGGCCAACGCTATCAGGACTTGCTACTTAACCTTATCAAACCCAGCTCCGATGCTGGGTTTTCTCTTTCTGCTATCTGAACTTCTATATCTCGACACTAGAAATGCCATCAGTCCTCTTTAAAACTCAACGAGATACACTGCTTATGGGGGAACTAATCATCTAGCCATAAGAGAGAAACCAATGAATGAATCAGAGGCAAAGGCACTCGTCGTATCACTACTCGATGTCACTGGCCTAAAGAAAATCTTCGCTTCCATTAGTGCAACCCTAATCAGTTTTGGCGTGAATGACGTACTCCAAGTTTTGTCTGTAGCGGTCGGTATTGGTGCAGGCATCATGGCTATTCGCCACTACGCTATTGCAACCAAACTCAGCCAAGCGCAGTTGGACAAGTTGAACTCAAAAAAAGAGGGTTCAGCATGAGCATAAAAACCAAAGCAGTACAGACTGTGGTGTGCTCTGTTGCCTCCGTTCTTGCCATTGTTTTTACCATTGATTCAGAGCTTACTACCAGTGAGCAAGGCCTCAGCCATGTCGCAAATGAAGAAGGTTGCATACTCAAACCCTACCAATGCAGTGCCGATGTTTGGACTGCGGGGCTTGGACATACAAAAAGCGTTACACCCGAGATGATGTTCACCGAGCTACAAGCGGCTGAGTATTTTGTTGAAGATATCTCAGCTGCCGAACAAGTGGTAAACAAACACATTACCCAAACAGCTAACCAGGGCGAATACGACATGATGGTGAGCTTTGTCTTTAATCTTGGCGCTGGCAATTTCACGCGCTCTACCTTACTGAAGAAGTTTAACCAAGGTGATCATCAAGGCGCTTGTAACGAGTACCCAAGATGGGTGTTTGTGAATGGTAAAGACTGCCGACTCAAGCAAAGCAACTGTGCCGGCATTCCTAAACGCAGAACCAAAGAAAAAGACGTTTGTTTGAGTGGATGGTGATCATGTTAAACCAATATCTAACTTTGTTTAAAGCCATCGCCTGTGCTGCCGTTCTTAGCGGTGTTGCTTATTGTTCGTATGACTACGGCGTAACCACCACTGAGGTGAAAGCCTTAAAAGCGCAAAATGTCCTATGGGACAAAGTAGAGCAAAAACAAAACGAGGCTTTTCAGCTCGCCGTGAAGCTTGCGAACCAAAAGCCTGATATTCGAATTGAATTTCGAGAGATAGAAAAAGAGGTGATCAAGTATGCTCAAAAGAACAATAATAAGCAGTGCGTTGTTAATGATGCTGAATGGATGCACATCCGCGCCCAATCAGTGCGAGCGCATAATCGAGCAATCGGTATTCAGCAACCCTCCACCGTCCCTGATGGTACCGCCAAAACCGCTACAGGTTACGAGCGAGACGCCGAAGTCTTAGACGAAGATGTAGCAAACCTGCAAACCTGTGCTGAAAATGCTCAGAAGCTTTTATCACTACAAACTTGGATAAGAGCGCAGCTTCAACACAGGCTGCAGTAAAGGCGAATCAGCTTATACTCGATACTAAGCCGCATCCAAACTTTTATATTCTTTAGGGGTGATGACCTGCTGCCCCACAACATCATTCAACTCTTGCATCATATCAATGAGCGGTAGCAGTTCGTTCTTGTGGAACAGCCAATCGACCTTGTTCAAATCGAGTGACGTAATACTCTCACGTCGAATGCTCATCAACTCGATTGGCACACGGTGAACCGAAAGCACCTCGTTCATGGTTTGGTTCTTCACTTCTTTGTAAGAGTCTTTGGCCTCCACCTGACCAATTGGTTTGAGCTCTGGGGCTTTGGTGTCCTTACCTTTGGCATTCACAAACAAGTTTTTAAACGCCATCCCTTCTTGAGCTTGCAGCTGCTTCTTAATGGCCTTTTCTTGTTTCTCTGTCATGGTTGGCTCATTCATATACAACAAGTAACCAGCATGGTTACCGTTACGGTAGTACTGACGACGAAACAAGGTGGCATCATCGTTCAGCCAGATAGACGTCAAAGAGCTAATGTGACTCGGCAAACCATACAGCTCTTGAGCAACGTCATAATCACCCAAATAGAACACTTGGTTAGGTTTGTAATTAATACGCCCTTCATCATCGTAAGCTCTTGGTTTATACGTCCAACCCAAGTCTTCACGCCTACGCATGTAAAGTGTCGGTAAGTGCTTGAGCTTAACGACTTCGCCTAAACCTCTGTAATCACGAATCACCTGAAGGTGAGCACCGCCAAAAGTGAGGTAGTCTTGAATAAAGCGCTTTGCATCTTGGCGTGAGAGTAATCCACTCAGCGCAATGGCATGCATTAACGTATTGCGCTTAAACTCAATCGCACTCGAATGCATCGGGTTCGTGCGCAGTGCCTTGGCTAATGTATCGAGTGCAATCGGGGGTTCGTATAAACCATCAACCAACGCCACTTCTAAATAGCTGAGAATGTCGCTGTTCATCACGCTCACGGGGTTAGAAAATTCAATCTCTATCACTTGGCCTCTCCAATAATTAGGCTAGAAGAACTCGACACTGGTGTTGGTGTCATTGTTTATATCAATCGGCTCCCAACGCATCACATGCATCGAAGCCCAGGCTAAATCCGCATGAGAGCCAATTTTGCTGCGGTTGGAAACAAAGGTAATTTGGTTACTCACCTTGGTGGTTTGCTGGCGAATCATTAAGAACGAGTGAACGAGATCATCCCATTCCGCTTCAAACTGTAAGCGGCCACTGTTAATGATTTCTCTCGACTTATAGGCCATCAGTCGTTTCACTTCGGGTGAGTAATCCAGCTCGACCAGAGCTGGGTAAAACTTACGAACCAGCTCAGCGGTAGCCGAGCCTACACCACTGGTATCCATGGCCATGTACACTACATTGTATTTCTCAGTAATGCCGCGAATGGTGTCAGCCTGTTGCTCATAACTGGAGCCTTTAAGGCGAACCCGCTCAATAAATCGGAACACGCCGCCTTTACGTCTAGGCTTTAACGCCACCACTAAGCCTGCATCATCCGAGCTTTCACCCGTACCGCCACCTCTTGGGTCATAACCGACTAAAACTTCTGCATTACCTACTGGCCTTGCTTTCTCGTGGTCGACATCTTTCCAAAGTGAACTGTCTGCCTTACACGCCAGTAGTGCTTTCAGTGAGAAGAATGAAGCGCTGTCGTCCAAAAACTTACAACGCAATAGATTGTCGAAAATCTCTTTAACTGGATATTTACGCTTGAGCTTATCCATGTTGAAGAAGGTCGCGCCTTTCTTAATCGCATCATCCACAGTGATCATTTGACGGAAGATAAAATCAACACCCAAAGCGCCGGCTTTTAGCGCCTTGTGGCTTATATCAATGCCGTGCTCTTTCTTGCCTTGCCATTTTGGGTAGGCTTCATGGGCCATGGTGGAAGGTGTTGAAATGTAAGTGGTGCGGAACTGCGATTGCATCGACATACCGCCCGCGTAATTATCTAAATCCGCAAAGCCTGGGATCCAGAACACCTCATCCCAATACATGTGGCCGTTAAAACCTTGAGAGGTCGCTACGTTAGTGGACATAAAACCAAGGTTCGCGCCGTTGCTGAGCTCGATGTCGTCCTTACCTTTTAGGTCAACGTCGCCAATCTCTAGCGCAAACTTACGAATGTAGTTTTTGAAGATATAAGACTGCTTTTTCGACGCAGAGATAAACACCTGGTTGTCGCCAGTCAGCACCGCATCTTCAAACGCTTCAAAGGCAAAATAGAACGTAAGACCAATCTGGCGCGACTTAAGATAAAAGCGCACTTCATTGATCTCATCGTTTTGCTTGTGGCCGTGAATGTCCTTTTGGTATTCGAAGAAGGTTTTCTCGCGATATTCGTCCAACATATCTTTGGTGATGTGGGATACATCGTTCTTCGTCTTATTTGGCTTGCGACCACGCTTATTCTCGCCATCGTTTCGGCTAGCTGGTCGGTTGCGCCTTTGCTCAGCTTCATCACGTTTAAATTGCTGTTCGAGCAACATCTTGAGCTCACGCTCTTGGCTCTCAAGTTTTTGGTCAACCCACATCAAGTAAGCAATGCGCTGTCTCATCATTAATTCGACGGGCGCGTCATCCCTCAGCGTTTTCCAATCAAACTGAGTGATCCATTTTTGAACCGTACGAGTGGCCACACTAACCGATTCTGCAATTTCAGCAGGCTTACGTTGGCGTAAAAACAGTCCCAAAGCTTTCGTTTGGTCGGCGGTATAGAGCGGTTCGCTAACAACATTATTTTCCATGTTTGCATAGTGCTACAGCGCTTGTGATTACTCAGCTTGAACGATTTCTATATCAAGCGTTTAGAACTAGGACAAATACAAAAAGGCGGAGGCATTGGGTAAATTGGAATCATCGAATTTAGGAGAGTTTAGGCATGTTCCAATCAGAGCTAATTTGTATTTTACAGGCAGGAGCAACCATTGATGGTCGAATCATTGAGCAAAAAATCATTGATGAGATTGCAGAAACTTATAGCCCAGACGTTTATACAGCTCGAATTAATGCAGACCATTACCCGTGGAGCAGCAAGTACGGCTCTGTCCTCTCTGTCGAAAAGAAAGAAGACAAGCTATTCGCAGTACTGAAACCAAACTCAATGCTTTTGCGTATGGCTGAGCAGGGGCAGCTTTTACATACCTCATGTGAGTTCTATGAAAAGTTTGCAGATACAGGGAAAGCCTATCTGACCGGATTGGCCCTGACTGATGAGCCTGCATCGTTAGGTACGACCCAGATTAAGCTGTCGGCTAACAGCAAAGATAAAGCGTGCGTGCCAACGAGCTTTCAAATCGCTCCTGAACAATTATCGCAAAGCACCGAGGAAGAAACCTCGATGTTCCATACATTTAAGCGCTGGCTTAAGGGCGAAGATGAACTTGAGCAGCTCTCACAACAACAGGAAGAAGACGACATGAGTAAAGAATTTGAAGAGCTACTCAAGCAAAGCATTGAGCAAGGTAAAGAAAATCAGCAACAACTCAGCCAGTTAAATGAGCAAGTTGAAAAGTTAAACACCAATGGTAAGCCGCCCGAGCAACCCGATGAACCTGAAGACAGTACGGATGTCACCGAGCTCAAAGACCAGGTAGAGACTTTGTCTTCACAGGTAGAAAACCTAACTGGCCAAATTGAAAAGTTCAGTAAGTTAACCGATGAAGAGCAGCGCAAGTTAGCCGGCGAAGGTAATGACGAAGAGCGCTACTTATAGGCTTCGACACGCCCTCAACCCATAACGAATTGAATTAGGTAAGAACATGCAAAAGCAGACCAAAATAAAACTCAGTGCCTACGTGAAAGCTGTGGCAGCGCAAAACGATGTGGATGATGCAACCGAGAAGTTTAATGTGAGCCCGAATGGCACTCAGCGCATTATCGCGGCTATCCGTGAAAGCAACTGGTTCCTAGGCAAAATCAACATCATCTCAGTGAAAAATCAAAAAGGTGAATCCATTGGTCTTGGCGCTACGGGCATGATTGCCAGTCGTACCGATACATCGGGCTCGGGCAAACGCACACCGAAAGATCACTCAAGCATGGGGGCGATGCCTTACATGTGTGAGCAAACGAACTTTGATACCGCGCTTCGTTACACAAAACTGGACGCGTGGGCGCACCATAAAAACTTCAACGCCTTGATCAGTAAAGCAACCCGAGAGCAGATTGACGCCAATAAAATCACCATTGGTTGGTATGGCGTAAGTGTCGCTAAAAATACCGATGCTAGCGCTAATCCGAACGGTGAAGATGTGAATAAAGGTTGGTTCCAAGCCATGCGTGATCATAACGAAAATCGCTTAATTACCACGGGACAAAAAGCGGATGGTGAAATTCGTATCGGTGAAGGTGGTGACTTCATCAACCTAGACCTAGCCGTGCTTGAAACGAAAAACCTACTGCATGACGCCTGTGAAAACGATTCAAACCTTGTCGCCATCATCGGCTCTGATCTGCTCGCTTATGACAAAGCCAAGTTCTACGAAGCACACGGTAATACGCCAAGCGAAAAAGGCAAAATCCAAGAGCTGCAAGTCATCGGTACTTATGGCGGTCTGCCTGCAGTGAAAGTACCAGGCTTCCCTTCGACGGGCATCATGGTGACCAGTTACGACAACTTATCCATCTACATTCAAGAAGGTTCAGTTCGCCGCTCTACAGGTAAGAAGAACGACGAAAAAGACCAAATTGAAAACTTTGAGTCGATGAACATGGCTTACGTGATCGAAGAAGTTGGCAAAGCCGCAGCCATTGAATTCAAAAACGTGAAGCTTTGGATTAACGGTGCTTGGCATTAAGCCAACCGCTAGAAACTAACACCCCCTCAATGCAGGCTCTATTGCTGTTTCAGGTGCGCTTTGGTGCTAACTGTTATTCGCGATTGTCGGCCTGCATTCCCTAACCCTGTAAGGATACATCATGGAATTTGTCGGTGATAAAAACGAGCTCTATGAATCTGAGTTGCCAGCCACGGCTAAATATCCAGTACTAAAGATTTCAGAGTTTCAGTCTCTGTTCCATTTCCAAAGTAATGAAACAGAGGCAGGTATTCTGCATCACGCTACGGTGTCACGCATCAAAGTGCATTCTGAACTTAAAGACACCTTAACCCCCTTTGCTAGTTTGACGGAGTTATCTCAAGAACGCTTTGGTAATGATGACTCGGCCGAAACACTTTATAAGCAGGCCGTATTCGCACTAACCGCCGCTCAACTAATCAGTGTGCAAATGAGTGGTGACACCACCGCCGAAGCGGCAGACAGACAAGAAGCGCTCACCAGTAAGAAAGAAGAGTGCGAAGTGCAGTACCGCCAAGCCATAGACATGTTGATTCACGCAGAAGAAACCTACTGCTTTGAGAGGGTGTAATGAAAGCGCTGCAAAGCTTAACTGACCTATTCAAAAGCCATGTGACCGATGCGGCCAAAATGGATGTGTGGGCGGAAGATGGCGCCCTATTTTGTGGTCAGGGTGCGGATGTCGATGGGTTTGAAATTGAGTATACCGCCATCGTTTTCTTGCAAAGCGCCAAGCTAGAGCCGCAAGTGTTGTTTATGCAATTAGTCAGCTGGCTCAACAAGTACGACCCAGAGCGAGCGGAAAAAGGCTTGCCCATGCCGACGTTCGCGCTAGAGCCTCTCGACAAAGGTGCGTTTGATCTCAAGCTGAAAATTGATATTCGTGAAGAGTTCGACCTTCAAGAAAACGAACAAGGCAATTGGAAGCAAGGTGATACCCGTTATGAATGTGTCAGTGGATTTGAAGCGCGAGCCGATGAAGACCAACTCGGTAAATTGGTCTACTTTGTCGGCCACTTAGATGATTTGCCATGAGTGAATTAACCCTCGCGACGCCTGAGCAACTGACTCAAGTTGTGGAAAGTTTGGTGCTGACGGCCAGTGATAAGTTTGAACTGAACAAACGGATGGCCAACCGCGCAAGACAATTCTTTCGTCAGCAAATTCGAGCTCAGCGAGATATAGACAATAACCCGTACCAAAGCCGAACGCGGCGAAAGGCAACCCAACTATGGGATGGCACTCAAGCGCAGAACACCGTGAACAATAAAAACATGTTGCTGGGTTTTGGCAAGGCGTTAAGAACTCATGTGACAGAAGAGAGCTTTGAGGTTGGCCTAAAAGGCATCGCAGGTCGCATTGGCCAAGAACACAACCAAGGCGCTCAAGTGTCGTTTACGACTCGCGTTAATGGTCACTACAACAGTAAAACAGGTCAATGGACAGGTGGCGTGAAAACCAAACGCAATTACCAAATGCCCAAACGAACCTTCATTGGTTGGACGCCTGCTCTAGAGCGAGAGTTACTCGCCATGGCAGCGGAACACTTTGCACTAGAGGATGCAGCGTAATGGATAAACAAGAAGTCGAGAAAACCGCGCTACCCACTTTCAAAATTAAGCCAGCGACAACAAGTTTGATCGTGAAAGACCCCACAACCCGAGAGCCACTGAAAGCGGCAGGTGAAGATAAACCTCGTAACGCTTACTGGCTACGTCGACTCGCTGAAAAAAGTATCGTGGTCATCGATAAAACAGCCAAGCCCACAGCCCAAAAGGAAACTAAATAATGAGTATTGGTTTTGCTGAAGTACCAAGCACCGCTCGCGTTCCCGGTGTCTACATTGAAATTGACAATAGCCTGGCAAACAGCGCAGAAGACTTGCAAGTTGTCTTGGCGATCGGTAATGCGGTTAGTGACGCAACGGTCGCGCCCAACAAAATCACGCTTTGTATGGATGAGACGATTGCTGCAGCTTCGTTTGGTGCCAATAGCGACATAGTGGAAATGATCACCTATTTCCGTAAGCAAGATAAAACCATGCCTATCTTTGCGGTCAGTGTTGAAGATAGTGATACCGCAAGCGCCTTAGCCGCATTGGGGGATGTTCAATATCACCACATCATGTGTTCATTGAACGACAGCACCACCATTCGTGAGTTAGGGACTTTTCTTGAAGAGCGATATGGCGCATTAGAGCAAGTACCAGGCATCGCGTATCTACCCAAGAAAGGCACACACGCAGAGCTCATCACCTTTGCACCAACAAGCAACTGCGCGTTAATCAACTTTCTGCCCATCAATAACTTGGGTGACTCTGCAGAAGCGCCACTGTCTGACGCGGCAGCGATTGGCGCATGGGTTGGTCAAATCGCCCCCTCACTGGCTATCGACCCTTGTAGACCCCTGCAAACGCTCAAGTTGAACGGTGTTTACTCACTGGCAGCACAAGAATGGGACTGGGCTGAACGTAACCTCTTTTTGTATGAAGGGTTAAGTACCTACACGGTGAACTCAGCGAATGAAGTGTTAGTCGAGCGCGCCGTTACCGCTTACACGGAAAACGCAGCTGGCGTAACGGACAACAGTTACCTTGATGTCATGACACCGGCAACCGCCATGTATTTTCGTCAGAAACAGCGTTCATTGATCTTAAGTGTCTACCCTCGCCACAAGGTAGCGAAAGACGGAACCAAGTTCGCCAAAGGTCAGCCGATTGTGACGCCGACCATGTTCAAAGCCAAGCTGTTGACCTTGTATCGAGATTTGGAATACCAAGGCATCGTGCAAGATTTCGATGGCTACAAAAAGTCGCTCATTGTCGAGCTAGATGAAACCAACAAGCAGCGCGTCAACTACCAAGATTCACCGCAGTTCGTGAACGGTTTGATTATCGTTGCAGGCAAAATTCAATTTAGGAAGTAAGTCATGGGAACAAAAATTACTAGCCGTGCTGTCCTTAACGCAGGCTCATTAGGGCGCCTTCCCATCAAAGAAGGGGCGGAATATGGCCTCGGCAACATGAAGCGCGAAACCATAATGGGTGACGATGGACCTTTGGGTTTCTCTGAGCAATTCTCGGATGCGCCTTTTATCAAATGCACCATCATTCACGCTCAAGACACCGATGAGAAAGCCATTGCAGATTTTGTGGGTGAAGACATCACTTTAGAAACGAACACAAACCGCGCTTACACCTTGAAAGGCGCATGGACAGTCGACCCGCTTACGGTTGCGATAAAAGATGGTCAGCTTGAAGTGCTCTTCAACGGTGACGAACTCATCCCGCAGTAAGGAGAAAGAACATGTTATCCATACTGATGAAACGAGAGGCTCAGAAGGCAAAGCCAGAGCCGGTTAAAGCCTTTGAAGCGATCGACAGTGTTGACGCTATGAACGAGTCAACAGTAAGCCAAGCCGTTCGCACCGCTTTTGCTGATAGGCCCTGGGAAGAAACGCAACTCGTGTTTAAGCAAGACCAAAGCTACTTGCGCACCTTGTCGGGTTCGAAAGAGAAAGATCCGTACAAGCAAGAGCTCATTAACAAGTACCGACCATTGGTTGAAAAGCTACTGGACACTCACAAAGGCGACTACGGCAACCTTGATGTGATGTGGTGCTTTTATATGTGGCACTTTGACCTTGGCCAGTTTGAAGAGATCCACGATGACTTTCGATCGGCCATCGATGGCGGATTAGAAACACCGGCTAATTTCAAAGTGAATGGTCAAACGGGCTTCTGTGACTACGTCTTTAAGTACACGCACAAAGCGCACACTGAAAAGAAAGCGTACAAGCGCGAATACCTGCTTAAAGCCGTCAATGATTTACTGGCGGGTGAGCTTGCTACCAACCCCCCACTCAAAGTGAAAATGTTCCGCCTTGTCGGTGACTGGCACTTTGAAGCAGGCGACAAAGAAAAAGCGCACAACTTGTTTGAGCTAGTGATGAAGCTAGATCCAAACAAAGGCGGTGTGAAGAAAAAACTAGAAGCATTACAAAAGGAGCTTGGCTATGACCAACCCCATTAAAGACGAGTCACAAGTCAAGGTCGCGGAGCTGGCCTCGCCTATTGAAAAAGACGGCAAAGCGCTGACGCATATTGATATCAGCAAGCCACACTCTGGGCATTTGCGCGGGTTGAGCTTAATAGATGTGTGCGGAATGAAGTTTGAAGCAGGACAAACGCTATTGCCTCGAATCTCTTGCTTGAATGAGCGTGACATTATCAATATGCCTCCAGAGAACTGGGCACCATTACTCACGACACTTGCCTCTTTTTTCGTCGCGACGGAATAGTAATAGAGCGAGTTGAAGACTATTACGCAGATATCGCCCTTGTGTTTCATTGGCCCCCAAGCGAAATAGACAAACTCAGCTACGACGATCTATTACTGTTTCGAGAGCTAGCCAGGCAAAGGCACGAACAAACACCACAAGAGAGCGAATAAGCTCTCTTTTTTTGTATCAACAAAAGGCTATCCAGAATGAAAATGAAACTGTCTGTTCTCATGGATATGAAAGATAAAACTTCAGCCGTTCTCAAAGGGATGAGTGGCGAGAGTGACTATTACGCCAAGTCCATCAAAAAGGTACAGAAGACACAGGCTGATGATTCTGCCGCAATGGGGATGATTGACTCGTTAAAAACGTCACGAAAAGCAATGGACAAGAACGCCATTGCTGTTGCTGCAGTCAGCGAAAAGCTTGAGGAGTTAAAAGTAAAAGCAGCAGGCGTTGAATCCCCAAGCGCTGCGCTCACGGAGAAAATCACAAAGCAGCAAGCTAAGCTGAGCAAACTGAACACTGAGCAAGAGGGTTACAAATCCCATTTAGAGAAGCTCGATACCCAGTTAAAAAAGACAGGAGTAAATACAGGGAATCTCGATGATGAGTACGACCGACTGAATCGAAGTTATAAGAAGCACGGTAAGGAAATTGGAAGGCTTAGTAAGCGTTATACCACCTTACAAAGAGTCATGAACCCGATTCAAAAGCTGAACCGTTCAATCAAGTTTCCAAAGGTCGGCGCTGCAGCGGCAGGAAAAGGAGCCGCGCTTTTAAGTGGGTTGAGCTTTGCTGGGTTAGTGACACAAGTGAATGGCGCGGCAGGTGAAATGGACAACCTTGCAAAGACATCGGCGACCCTAACCTTACCTATTGAAGAACTCCAAGCTATGCAGTCCCAAGCTGAACATGCAGGGGTAAGCTCTGACGCACTGTCTAACTCCATGCTTCGTTTTACCAAGCGACTTGGCGTGCTGCAACAAACGGGCTCAGGTGCATTAGGCTCTTACCTCAAGAAGAGTGATAACGCGCTGCATAAAGACTTACAAGGAGCAAAAGACACCAAGCAGGCTTATGAGATGCTCCTTGAAGAGTTCTCTCAGCTTGAAACGCCGCAAGAGCAAATGGCCTTTGCCGATGCGGCCTTTGGACAAGACGGTCGCAAGATGCTGATCATGTTGCGTGAAGGCACCGAAGGATTAACGGCAGCACGAAAAGAACTCAATGCATTGGGTGGCGGTGCGACTGCAGAAGATGCGGCGAAAGCGGAAGCCTACAATGATGCTCTGCAAAAAATAGAAGAAAGCGTTCGCTCTATGAAGTTTGCAGCACTTGCCCCCATCATGGAAAAAGCGACCAAAGCATTCACCCAGTTTTCGGAGAAGTTTAAGAACGTAGCCTGGCGAACCGATTTTATCGAAAAGCTGATCCAAACCGTAGATGGTCTTTATCAAGGCTTTGAACTGCTGGGTAAAGGGCTTATTTGGTTAGCGCAAAACTTTAAAGGGATTCTGGCGACGGTCGCCATTCTAAAAGTGGCGTTGATTGCTTTGAATGCGGCTGTTCTGGCAAACCCCATCGGGCTCATAGTAGCCGCTGTTGCCGCTGCAGTAATCGCCATCACTTATTTAATCGATAAGTTCATTGGCTTAGACAAAGTCATTAAATGGATTGGTGACAGCATTGGTTGGTTGTGGGATAAATTCAAAGCGCTAATCAACAAACTGCCGGATGCACTCATCCCTGATGGGTGGAAAATTCAAACTGATGAAGCTGGTCAAGAAGTTGATAACTTAGCCGCTAAGCTCAATCGTATTGAAGATAAGAGCGCGACGCTTGGCATTACGACCAATGAAACCCAAAACAAAACTGAGCGAACCCAAACCGAGCGGGGATACCACGCTTATCAAGCTGGAGGGGTTCAGCCTATGAAGCAAAGCACAGCTTATAGTCCTCTAGGTAACCAAACCGTGAAAAGCAAATCTGAAGTGTCATTGACCATCAAGTCAGACAAACCAGTCGCAATTGAAAAAGCTAAGAGCGAAAAGGGAACTGACTTGAACTTAGATGTGGGGAATATGGCGACGAGTTTTTGATTTTCCAAATTGGAGTGTCAGAAATCGGCAAAGGCGCGTATGACGTGATCCTATTCTCGAAACAAATAGCTCGCAAAAACACCTGTTTACTACTGTATATGTATACAGTATTATTCTTGTAACGTTGGTAGGGGTATTTGTATGTCTAATAAAAAAGAACTGTTTCAACAATCGCTTGAGATCATTATTGATGGTATTTCCATGAGTGAGTCGCGTGCGGGAAGTGCACAGGTAGGGTGCTACTTAATGGGCTTGTTGATAGCAGATAATAAAGGTGAATTAGACGCAGACAAAGTGAAAGCGATACAGTCAATTATCGAAATGGCCGCTGAATCTGACACTCCAAAATTTCAACTTTGAGTTGGATACACAATAATAAATAGATTGTCAGTCGGTATAAATTGCGCTCTTTTGTAGGGCGCTTTTTATTTCGATGAAGAGGTTAGAGGGCGGCCAAGTTCCCCCCGAACTTGACCTATCCAGACGCAGCAAGCAAAGGCGTTTGGGGTAGATATATATTGATAATCTACATGCTTGATGTTTGGTGTGTAAACGCTCAATAAAAATGGAACCATTACGGTAGATGAAAAATAGCGGCAAAATAAAAAACCTGCCGCCACTTTATCGCCACTTGGTGATTAAAATTACTTTAACTGATTGTTTTTAATTGGTTATTCTTCCACACCAATAAATCCACCGGTTTGGTGATTCCATAGTTGTGCATAAATACCATTCTGGTTAATTAACTCTTGGTGCGTGCCTTCTTCGACGATATTACCTTGGTCGAGCACGATCAAGCGGTCCATCGCGGCAATAGTCGACAGGCGGTGTGCAATCGCGATAACCGTTTTGCCTTCCATTAGCTCAATCAAGCTCTCTTGAATCGCTGCCTCTACCTCAGAATCGAGTGCAGAAGTGGCTTCATCTAGAACAAGTAATGGAGCATTTTTCAGAAGAACACGTGAGATAGCGACACGTTGACGTTGACCACCAGAAAGCTTAACGCCACGTTCCCCCACTTGAGCATCGTAACCAACATTGCCAAACGGGTCGGTTAGGGTTTCGATAAACTCATGAGCGTGCGCTTGTTTAGTCGCCGCGTATACCTCTTCGTCTGATGCTTCAGGCCGACCGTAAAGAATGTTGTCTTTGATCGAACGGTGCAGCAGTGAGGTATCTTGAGTCACCATACCTATGTTGCTGCGCAGCGAATCTTGGGTAACACTCGAGATCTCTTGGTCATCAATCAGGATGCGGCCACTTTCTACATCGTGGAAACGCAGCAGTAAGTTGACTAGGGTCGACTTACCTGCACCTGAACGGCCAACCAAGCCCACTTTTTCACCCGGCTTAATGTTGAGATTTAGGTTGTTAATTACACCCTTATTCTCACCGTAGTTAAAGCTCACGTTGTCGAAGTGGATACCGCCTTGTGGAACGTCCAAAGGCTTTGCGTCTTTCTTGTCTTCAATAGCGATGGGCTTAGACAAGGTTTTAATACCATCGATTACAGTGCCTAGGTTTTCAAACAGACCACCGATTTCCCACATGATCCATTTCGACATACCGTTAATACGTAGAGCCAAACTGACCGCAATCGCAATCGCACCTACGGTGATCGCGTTATCTAACCATAGGTAGATAGAGATACCCGCAATGCTGAACACTAATAAGTAGTTAGCGAATTCAACGCAGATATTGAAGCCGGTTACTAAGCGCATTTGGCGATGGACAGTATCTAAGAAGCCTTCCATACCTTCTTCGGCGTATTCGGTTTCTCTCTTGCTGTGTGAGAACAGTTTCACAGTTGCGATGTTGGTGTAACTATCAACAATACGACCCGTCATCAGCGAACGAGCATCCGCTTGCTCGGAAGAAACGTCTTTTAGCTTTGGCACGAAGTGCAGTTGGATACCGATGTAAACGAATAACCAAATCAGCATCGGAGCCATTAAGCGCCAATCTGATTCTGCAAGCATGAACAGCATCGCCGTGAAGTAAACTGTCACATAGACAAACACATCGACCATCTTGGTCACGGTTTCACGCACCGCGAGCGAGGTTTGCATCACTTTGGTGGCGACACGTCCGGCGAAGTCATCTTGATAGAAGGACAGGCTTTGCTTCAAAAGGTAACGGTGCGCTAACCAACGAATCGACATTGGGTAGTTGCCTAGCAAAGTTTGGTGAAGTAATAGAGAGTAAACACTGATCAAGATTGGCATCACAACCAACAATAGAATACCGAGCCCCATCAATGTCGACTCGTTGTCTGCTAAGAAAGTGTCTGGGTTGCTTGTTGATAGCCAGTCAACCAGTTGCCCCATGTAACCGAACAGCGCGACTTCGATGATCGCGATGGTCATGCTCATCAACCCGAGCAAGATCAATGGTTTTTCGAAACCTCGGGTGTAATGGCGGCAGAATGCCAGTATTCCAGTAGGAGGTTGTATCGGTTCTCCCTTTGGAAAGGCTTCAGTAAAGCCTTCAAATTTCTTGTACATAGATTTCCCTTTATAAACTAGTGCATCTATAAGCGACTGCATCGTTGGTGCAGCTTTGTTTTTATAGTCTTGATTTAAATTTAACTGTCTTAGTTTGAAATTATATAAGCGCCCATGGGTTCTTATCAGTATTAAGTCATTCGATGGATTTTGTTCTAGCGTTTATTTAAGCACTTGGCTTTTAACACTAAAACTTTGTCGAAGCGATGCAGGAAAGGTCCAAAGAGTGTCTTTCATGACGCTTATTTTAGATTGAATTAGACAGGAAAAGTTAAGCTTATTTCAAACGTAATTGATTGTTATGCAACGGTGATAATCCTAACGTTAAATGGATTGAATTGTAATCAAAACTCGTGATGGGCGAGAAAATGGAATCAGAATATTTATCCATAAAGTGACTTAACGAATATGCATACAGTTGGTTCTTTCTGATGTGCTGTTATCTTGCAGTAAAAATTACCGATTAATCTAAGATTTGCAGTAATTGTTTGGGATAAATATTCAAATCATTATTCTTTTCAGTGAATCTTGTCGTAACAAGTTGTTTACAATTCTGAGGTAAATAAAAGATAGGGACGGTTGAAATGTTAAACCTACATAAAAAATCACTGCATATTACTAATGTTCAAAACGCCAATTGCGTTGTTATGGTGCCGCCAAAAGAGTTTAAATTTAACGAAGAAACAGCACGTGATAACGAGTTTCAGCACAGAGTCGATCTGACTGAAGCTGAGGTAAAGTTAGAAACTATGGCCGAATTTAAGGCGATGGTCGCTTCGCTACGTAAAGAAGGTGTGCAAGTTGTGGAGTTTGATTACCCTGAATTGGGTGTCGAAACCCCTGATGCAGTGTTCCCAAATAACTGGTTCAGTACTTGTAGTGATGGAAGCTTATTCACTTTCCCTATGGCGTGTGAAAACCGTCAAAATGAAGTTAAGCCGAATGCGCTTATTGAAGCGTTGGAAGCGTCTGGTCGAATTGTTAACCACAATGAGTCTCTAGAGTCTTATATCGCGCAAGGTTCTTACTTAGAGAGCACGGGTGTGATGGTTATCGACCATATCAACAAGACCATCTATGCGGCGCTTTCTCAACGTTGTGACCGCGAGGTATTAGAAGATTACGCAAAGCGCATTGGCTATTCTCGCGTGGTTTCTTTCCAAACTGCGCTGCCGTCTGGTCAGCCGATCTACCATACCAATGTAATGATGGCGATTGGTGATAACTTCTGCGTGATCTGTGATGAAGTGATCCCTGAATTTGAGCGTCGCTTTGTAGTGAAATCTCTTGCCAAAGACAAGCAGGTTATCTCTATCTCAATCGATCAGATGAACCGATTCTGCGGCAATATCCTACAACTGGAAACCGTGAATGGCGACAAGGTGATTGCCAT
Source organism: Vibrio splendidus (assembly GCF_001557875.1). Taxonomy (GTDB): domain Bacteria; phylum Pseudomonadota; class Gammaproteobacteria; order Enterobacterales; family Vibrionaceae; genus Vibrio; species Vibrio splendidus_F. Next base: position 349,655 of record NZ_LNRF01000001.1, read on the forward strand.
GTCTCAATCGGCTTATGATGCGTTTTCTCCAGCTCAACTCGCGCAACTTTCGACACACGGTAAGCTGCTACCATTTAACGTGAAAACGATCGAAGACATTGGTGGTGGTTCGGTGCGATGCATGTTGGGTGAGGTGTTTTTACCAACGCGAGTGAATCGTTTGTAGGTCTGCTTTCGACATTTCTGTTTAAGTTATTCAATACCACTCTTTGTTAAAGGGTGGTATTTTTGTTTTAGGGTGTAACCTCTTTCCCAAACACTTAAAAGAGTCACCAAACGGCGACTCGACTTAACGACTAACGGTTGGAATGTATGGACTTAAATCTAATTATCCCTTTCTTACGTGTTTACGAACTCAACAGCATTACTCAGGCTGCTGACGTTTTGGACGTTACCCAGCCAGCTATGTCTGCAAGCATTAAACGTCTAGAACAACAGTTGGGTAAAGCGTTGTTTGTTCGTCATGGTCGCAGGCTTGAGCCCACATCTGATGCTCACGCCCTTGCTGAACATTTTAAAGAGATAGAACATAGACTTGAGTTAGCGCTGGATAAACCCAGAGAGTTCACCGTCTATGCTCCCGAACACATCGTGATTCAGCTGCCAGTGATTGAAGGGGTGAAGTTAATTGAGAACCCGTTGTCTGAGTATCTTGTTCTTGACCACTTACGTCACGATAAGATCGACATGGCGATTGAGTCCCGCTTTAAGCAAGAAAAAGAGCAGGCATTTGTGTATGAACATATTCAGGAGATAGGCCTTGTTTACGTTTGCCGTCAAGACCATCCAACAATCGGAGATTCAGTTACGTTAGAAGAGTTTTACGATCTTGAACACGTGACGCTGACTTATACGGTGCGTGAGGTCTCTGGTATTGAGAAGCTAGCTAAAATGAATCTGCCGAGGAAGATTGTTAAGCAGGTAACAAGTCCAAGCTCGATGCTGCTGTGTGTGCGACACTCCGATGCTATCTGTGCAACTAATGATAACGACCCGTTAATCGAGGAGCTTGGATTGAAGAAGATTCAGGTGCCTTTCCCTATTGACCCTATTCAAGTTGATCTGGTCTATCATAAAAAATACTCAAATAATCAAAGCCATGCGGAAATTCGCGCTCAGCTTCATCAGTATCTGAAAAACATATAGCGCCCTACCAAACGATCTTTTTACTTGATTATCTATCTCTACATAAACCGTGTTTATGTAGAGCATTAATTACCGCTACTACTTCCTCTCAATATTTCTAATTACATTAACCATATCACCGTTACTGGTAAAAATTAGAAATTTAACGAGGAAACTGTAATGAAAAAGACCATCTTAGCGACGTTAGTTGCTGCTACCTCTTTCGGTGCTGTTGCATCTACTCCAGCTTATGAAGCGAACTCTGAGTTTTACTCAGCTGAGTCGATTGAGCTTATGAGCGCTATTGATTCTTCTGGTTGGGCTGTTAATCCTGAAGATCACGGTATGACGGCTCAAGAATTTGTTCACCAAGAAGCTCGTTTCTTCATCAATAACTTTGTTAACAACTTCAAAGCAGGCTGGAATAACGTACACAACTTCCGTCAGCTTAACCAAGTTGGTGACACATGGGTTGTAACACCTGCGCTTGATCACCTGTACTCTGTAGGTGGTGTCGATACTTCCAAGCCATTTTCTGTAACTGTTCCTTCAAACGGTGATAAGTTCCAGTCTCTACACATTCAAACTTCAAACCACACAATCCCAGTGTACGAAGTTGAAGCAGGCACTTACCACTTCACTCCAGACATGTTCGATACTCGTTTCGTAGCAATCGGTATCCGTCTAGCTACTGACGGTACTGAAGAAGATATGGCTCGCCTACGTGTTCTTCAAGACCAAATCGAAATCGTTGGTGGTGGTGACGGTGAAGGTTTCGAAGCTCCTGATCTCGACCGCATGTTCAAAGTACGTGCAGCATTGATGGAAGGGTACAATAACCACTTATCTGTTGCTCAAGACAAGCACATCGAGTGGGATATCTCTGACGTAACTAACTGGGAAGGTCTAACATACGCAAACGCTGGGGCTTGGGGTCTATCTCCACACGATACAGCAATGTACCCAGTATACGCTAAAGAAGGCGTTAAAGGCGGTGAGTGTTACACAGCGACATACCGCGCCCCTAAGTCAGTGGACCCACGAGGTTACTACTCTATCACTGTTTACGGTGAAGATAAGTTCCTAATGACCAATGAGAACAATATCGTATCAACGAACCAAGGCCTAACGACTAACGAAGACGGTACATTCACCGTGGTATTCGGTGGCGAGCAGTGTGGTGAATACGCTGAAAAAACTGGCGTAAACTACGCAGCAACTCCTGCTGATAACTGGGGCTTCACACTACGAGTGTACCTACCAGATGTAGCTGACGTTCAAGACTGGGAAGCTAACATGCCAGAAATCCAGCCACTAAAAATCTAACACTCTTATCGTTACTTAAGTTACTTGATTAAAAGTGATCGTTTCGCTCATGGATGAGCAATTTCAATTGCAGTAATACGCGTATAAACATGCGCGTCTAACCAAGGATTCATCCATGAAAATTGACTTAGATACATTTGTGCCGCGCACATTAGCGGTAGGCATTGTTACAGCTCTAATTTGTGTTCCTTCTGTCGCAAAAGCAGAAGACTCTGTCCAAGACATGAGTGACCCACTGGCTGTTTACACTCAGGCCGGTGCAGGCTACAGCGATAAAGGACTGAACTTAAAGTTTGGTCAAACTTACGATACGGGTTCAGACACCACGATGGGGATGAACGTTTTAGAAGTGAAAGGGATCGCTGGTGATGCCATTGGCTTCCGTGATAACGATAAATCCAAGTTCAAAGATGTCGATGATTCAATAGACTCGGTACGTTTCCGCAACTTTACTGTCGACCTAACCAATGGTCGAGGCGCTCAAGTTGACGTGAACTATAACTTCGATACCAACCAAGGTTCTGCATCGTATAGCTTCATTCAAGCGTTGCCAAAGTTTGGTCCTGTGAACTTATATCCTCTAGCAGGAGCAGGTATTGCCGCAGGTGAGCCTCTAACTGATAAGTCTCGCTCTGATGCCGATGAACTGCATGACCGTTATGACATGCATGGCACATTTTATGTCGCGGGTATGTACGCGAAAATAGAAATTACCGACAAGATCTGGCTGAACTATAACCCGATGTACATGGGAACTATTGGTGGCTCAGATACCTACAAAAATGGTGCGTTCTACGGTGACAATTCAATCATGACTCACGAGTTTGCAGCGTCATACCAAATCAACCCACGCCTCAATGTTCGCTACTTTGCGAACTGGAATGAAGAAGTTGATTTCGAAGATGGCGATCACCGCGTCGAATTTAACTACCAATTCTAGGTGTCTCTTGATGGCTATACGAATTATGTCAGTTAAATCATAAGACAAGAGGTTCCTGAAATGAGAAGCCGTTATTGCTTCTCATTTTTTTGTAGTCACTACCAACAACGTACCAATATAAATATCTGTAGGATCTTTTTATGAGCACGTACCATCCATTAGTTCTTGGGCTCGCTGCGTTCAGTGTCGCGCCCGTCTTATTAGCCAATGAGCCCACTCAGCCTAAACTCATTTTACAAATCACCGTTGATGCATTGCGTGGCGATTTACCCGAACGGTATCGAGATAATATGGGTGAAGATGGGTTTAACTACTTACTCGATCATGGGCTTCATTATGCCAATGCCCATTATCAACACGCCAACACGGAAACCATTGTAGGACACGCAGCCCTTGCAACAGGAGCGCCACCGTCAGTGAACGGAATGGTCGGAAATGTCTGGTTCGACCGACAAATGGATCGAAAGGTTTATAACATTGAGGATGTTGAGCGTAATGAGCTTGCTACTGATGTTGAAACTGAAAAAGCCATAGAGATAGATGATACACAGGCGATTGCCTTAAGTAGCGGTCGCTCTCCGGTGAACATTAAATCCTCGACTTTTAGTGATGAATTGGTCAAAGCCTCTAACGGGCAGTCACGCTCTTTCGCCGTATCATTCAAAGATCGCGGCGCTGTGCCACTGGCTGGTGAGCTTGGAAAAGCCTTCTGGTTCTCCAAGAGTACGGGCGGCTTTGTGACGAGTGATTACTATTACGATAGTTATCCTGATTGGGTAACCGATTGGAACAAGCAGGACTTTATTCAGCAGTACAGCAATCAACGTTGGGAACTATTGAAACCTCGTGAGGAATACTTGTTTGCTCAAGAGGGTGACGTGAGTTTCAAAACAGAGATTGCGACCTTCCAACGCAGCTTTCCGTATCCTTTTGGACCGGCAAGTTTTCCCTATTTTACGACCATGCTGAGCTTGAGCCCTGCCGCAGACGATATTGTAGCGGACTTTGCTAAGTCACTAATTAATAAAGAGCAACTTGGTAAAGGTGAGTTTACGGATTATCTTTCTGTGAGTTTCTCCGCAACAGACTACGTGATTCACGCGAATGGTCCCTCTAGTCTTGAGGCTGAAGATACTCTGCTGCGTTTGGATCGCACTTTCGCGGATCTGTTTAGCTATGTCGATAGTTATGTTGGGCTAGAAAACACCTTGATTGTGTTGTCTGCTGACCATGGTGCGCCAGACAGCCCGAGCTACATTACTAATCATGGTTCTACCGAAGGGCATTACTTCGGTGCCAATACGCTTGAAAAAAGTGGCATCTTTGATAAAGCAAAAACGCGCTTCGGAGTCGGAGAGGAGCTTTTTGAAGCGTTCGAAAACCCGAACTTTTATCTCGATCACAAGGTAATACAACAGCACAAGCTGGACTTATCAGAGGTGCAACAGTTTCTATCTCAGGAGCTCAATAAGATCGAAGGCATTGAATTTGCATTTACAGCAAACGCGATTGAAACCGGTCGCCTACCTAACACACGAATAGCGGCACTCGTTGAAAACAATTACTACCCGTCTCGCTCAGGCGATCTCTATTTAGTGTTTAACCCAGGCGTATACATCAATGAATTTGATAGCCTCTCTGTTGCTTCCGTTCATGGCTCGCCATGGCGATATGATACTCATGTGCCGGTTATTTTTGCTGGAAGCGGTATTAAAGGTCATAAGATTTATCAGGAAGTGACGCCTTATGATATCGCGCCAACCCTATCGGCAATCTTAGGTATTGCTCCACCATCAGGATCAACAGGTCAAGTTCTATTAGAACCTGTTGAATAGCGCACGTGCGAGTAGAGCAGTGGTTAATTTCTGTTAATTACTGCTCTATTTACTTTGTATGTAAATGTGGAAATCGTCTCCCGTTGTGACATAAACAGTGCTTATAAGCAGCATAGCCCCCTCTACCTACTTCCATTAATACGTACTCGTTATATTTACCACAGAACAATTAAGTCAATTATCCTGGCTACAAGGAGGTAGCCCAACGAGGAACAATTATGAAAAAAACAATGTTATCCGTGGCCATCGCTGCAACGTCTTTTGGTGCTATCGCTGATGGTGGTGTAGGACAAAATGGTGTCGCTCTACCAAGCAACACGTCTTTCTCTGAAAAAGGCGGTGTTGAAGTCACGCTCGATAACCTAATCCAAGCTGAAACGGCAAAATACTTTTCCGAAGAAATTGCTTTGTATGGCGGTAATGAGTTCCGTCACGAACGTTCCGGTATCGACCTGAATAACCAAACCATCATTCGCTCAAACTTCGATGCTATCTACTCTTACGGTGTATTTGATGCTTCTGAAGGTGTGACAATAAGTATGCCTGAGGGCGAGCTGTATCAGTCAGTACAAGTTTTTGATGAAAACCACGTGACACTGGGTGTTGCTTACCCTGGTGAAGTCATGACTATTGATGCTGATCAGCTGACGAAAGGCAATCATGTTTACCTGTTTATGCGTACCCAGCCTAAGTCATTTGATGACGCTGGCATGGCAGAAGTGAACGTAAGACAAGATAAAGTAAAGGTGACCAATTCAGCTAAGACGGATTATGTATCACCAGTCCAATATGATGTAGAAAGCTTCAATAAGCTAAGAACGGACATCATTCGTCGTGCTCCAGCTGAGGTCGTTATCCACAAAGGCTTTATTACTGACCTTGCAGATATCGAATACCCACATTACCACATGGCAAATACGGCAGGTTGGGCGGGGCTTACAGCACAAGACGCCTTCTACTTTGTTGTGATGCCAGGTGATGAAAATTCCCGAGCAGCAAAGTGCTCCACAATGACATTTGACGCACCTGAACTTCAATATGATCGTTCGGCATTTTGGTCTCTGACTGCTTATGACGCGAATGGCTGGGTTGTGACTGACACATTCCGTATGAACTCTACAGATGCGACTCAGAACGAAGATGGCTCATACACAGTGAGCTTCAACTGCGGTGCCAACGCAATCAATAATATTGAGACATCTGAGAACTGGAACGCTCTGTTCCGTAACTACCTTCCAGTGAGTCTAGATTCAATTCTGGATTTCCAGAAAGAAGTCACTTCTTCCTTATCTATTGCTCAATAGGGCGTTTTCTGTGATGCGAGCTCAAGGGAGCTCGCTTTTTTTGTGCCTGAGTAAACAGCAGTGTGTGAGTTCTTATGTTTTGGTCTCTTAATCGCATATTACGTTTACTTTGCGACGATTTATTAATGAGGTCCAGCTATGAATGACTTAAATACATTGCATGTTTTTGTTTCGCTGATGAAAACGCAATCCACGAGTCGCACTGCGATGGCTATTGGTCGTTCTCAGTCTTACGTTTCAAAGGTTCTAGCGAAGTTGAGAGAAGACTTGGGTGATCCTCTATTTCTACGCAACTCAACAGGGTTAACCCCAACGACTTATGCTGTTTCTATAGAGCCGAAAATCAGTGCTGCACTGGGGCAGTTAAACCAAGCATTAGAACCCGAAAAGTTTGACCCTAGACAACTAGAAACGGTCACGCTGCACATTGCAGAGCCTTATTTAGTCACTAGAGGAAAAGCGATAATTCAAGCTATTAGAAGTCAGACGAATGCCGTCATTGATATTCGTACATGGGGAGACACCAGTGAGAGTTTGATCTTGCAAGGAGAGGTCGATCTAGGAGTACACGTACTAAGTGATAAGCCTCAGAGCTTCTATCAAAAACGTCTTCACCGTGGTTCTGGAGCATTTATTGGCAACGTTGAGTCTAAACAATACGTTAAATTTGTCGTTCCTGGTGTTAATGACCAAATACATCACTTTCATAAGCTTGACCCTACGATTGAGCCTCAAGTATTTGTCGATAACTATCAGTTAATGTCGCAGTTAATGGATGAATTCTATACGTTGCAATATTCGAAAGTGATGGATGAAACCCAGCCGGACTTGAGCCTAGAGGTGGCTTTGATCATGAAGTCGTCGCGTCGTTATTCCCCTCAAACACAGTGGCTGTGTGATTTAGTCACACCTATTCTTAATCAAGAGTGAGGCAGTTTTGTTGTTCATGTGCGAAAAGAGAGGCTAATTTAGGCCTCTCTTTTTGTGACTTCTCTGTGAGCTATAAAGCCGAAAGATAAGCTTTATAGGCTTTGAGTCGAACGGTCACTCCGCCAATAATGTCCATGAAGCCGAGCATAGGGTGAGGCTTGGTCGCTGATACCCAACCAGAACCAGTCGCTCCGATAGGAATGTTATAGCCTTCTGGCTCATCAAACTCGATGACGACAGTTCGGCCATGATCATTCATGTTGTTGCCGACATGCTGTCTTACGTGTTGTGACCCGTTCATTACCGAAACCCTTGCTTCACCAGTACCGGTCGTCAGGCTATGGACACGGCCTCGGAAGATTTCACCCGGGTAGGCGTTGACGTAAAACTCCGCAAATTGCCCCACCTTGATGCGGCTATAGGTTTGGTCAGCTATGCGCATTTCAACAAACTTCTTATTTACATCGTATAGATGCATGTTGCCTACACGGGTGCCGTCAACAATGTTCGAAATAGAGAGTTGACCATCAAATGGAGCACGCACTTCACGGCGTTCATTCTGCCATTTTGCGGTCGCGATTTGCGCTTCAATATTTAGTATTTGAGCATGAGCAGAAGCCATTTTCGCGTTGGTGGTATCAATTCGAGTGCGAATTTCATCGCGTTGAGATTCTTGTGAAAAATCGCCCAGTTGCGTTAAGCGTTGCAGTGTTCGCTTATCATTGTTTACTTGATGTGTGAGCGCTAATATTTCTGCTTGTGCGGCTTGTTTTTGAGCTTCTAGCCCTTTCATTTGCGATTCAGTATCGACCGAACGTAGTGTGTAAATCAGGTCGCCTTTATTTACGAACTGGTTGTGATCGACAAACACTTGCTCAACCTCCTGACCGATCAATGGGCTTAACACTGCATGAGGCGCTTTGACTGTCGTACTGTCGGTGAGGTCAGCAGGAGACCAGAACCTGTGGGCGGTAAATAGAGCGAAGGCGAGTAACACACCAATGCCGACGATGATTGTCGCGTTTTTCAGTGTCCAGCGAACAATTCCTGCTTTAACTAAAATCCAACAGATTAAGATGTAGGGAAGCATGATCTCTTTCATGGGTTACTCCTTAGCAGTCTTGGTTGTTGAATTGCCGTTGCGGATGATGCCCGAAATCGCGTCAGCGAGGATATCCCAGCGGGCAAAGGCAATGATGATGGCGAGCACCCACCATGTTTTATCGATAAACAGGCCACATAAGGAGAGCGCAAAGACGATTTGAGTATGCGCACTCGACATCTTGGCGGCTCTATGGACTGCTATTTCGTGTAATTCCCACAACAGATATAAGACATAAACGAGGATGGCGACTGTGACAAAAAACACGAAGCCCATAAAGACCTCTGAATCGAGCAATTTTAATATCGTCGGGTGACCATCAATGAAATAGTTCTCTGGTAAGGATTTGCCATGAATGGTCCCAAGTTTGGATAAGCCGACAGATGCTCCAATGAGAGCACCGATTATCACGCAAGATTTGACTATAAACTTGGTGATGGTAAAGAAGCCATTCTTTATCTTTTTACCGAAGCTGTCCTTAGCGTCGTTGGTTTGATTGTAGTGAAACATAGCGGTTGTCACTCAGTGATTGGATGACATACACGATACTTAGTTATTGGTGAAGTTTGGGAATAGCCGATATTACGAGGCAAAGGTGTTGTTTTTCAGATATTGATCTTTTGTTTTTTCAAGAAGCCTAAAGGTAAGTAGCAATTGTTTTGACAATCTATTGTTGCGGAACTTGACTATGATCGCAGGGACCCATAAACCCAGTTTTAACAAGGTGAGTATCGAGTTCATGTATTGTGCAGAGTTAGCCCCTGATACTTTTAACCAACGCAGTAAGAGATGTACACGAGTGGATTGAGATACTCCATACAAGCGGTATGAATCTAATATTAAGAGGAATGCATCACGAGCCTTCAATTTAGGACACTTGCTGACTTTTGCTTCTTCTAAGTCCAACAAGTGAACTCCTGATGTAGGGTGGTACACAATATCTCTCATACTTGGGCGACCATGAACGACCCCAGCTTGATGAAATTGAATTAAAGCATCAAAGGCAAGCGAAAGTTGGGTTGCGTTAGCTGCTTTATTACAGCGGTCAATTCTCATACCTTGGTCTTCGGTAATGAAAAAGTGACGGGTATGATAAACAATTTTTGGGACAGGTAACCCCAAGCTTTGAAAATGTTGGTGGTGTGCGAGTTCGTGTTGGAAGCGAGCCTGAGGGCATAACGCGGAACTCAATTGCCAATGTTTTAGAACTCCCAACTTAGTAGAGAGGTGATGAATTGCTCGATTTAACCATCCTCTTTTGTCTTCACCACATCGTTTGACCCAGACTTTTTTATTGCCAAGCTGCGCTGAATACACAAACCCGAGTTTGTTGGAAATGTTCATAGGTTTTTATCTTTTACTAGGTTTGCTAAAAGCTCATTTAACCAGTTCACTACGGGTTTATTCGCATTTTTATACGCCACACTACTCACCACATTCGCATTGGGTATATGTGCGCCACTAAAGTCTAGTTTTAGTGGAACGAGACCGGTATAACCCGTGTTCATTTTTAAAGAGGCGGGCAAGAGCATGTTATTTGTACGAGCGACTTGCATTGCCAAGTGTAAGCTATCGGTTTGCAAGCGAATGAGAGGGGAGCGCTCTGAGCGACCGAATACTCTATTTAGGTGAGTGTTCTTTTCATCCCAGCCCGGCAAAGTCAGTGAAATAAAACCATATTCTAATGCGGCTTCTATAGAGATGCTGTCGAGCTGGGCAAGTGGATGATTCTCTGAAGCCAGCACGACAAATTGATCCTTTGCGACCATCTTTTGCGTGATTGATTTTGGAAAATGGTCACTGTAATAGTTCACTCCCATTAATACTCGCCCATCTAAGATCTGCTCGACGGCCGTAGATTCCCAGCTTTTTAAGTACCAAGTCGCATTTGGTGCTTCGGCAGATAAACGTGTAAACAATTCGGGACCAAATCGTGACTGGATTGGGCGATTGATGCAGATCTGAATCTTACCTTTTAGTTGTACTGGCTCGAACTTTTGGTTGGCACTGATGGCATCATCAATTTCGCTGATGATATTGGGTAGGCGAGATAGCAAGTGTTCGGCAAAACTAGTGGGCTGTAACTTTCCAGATGCGCGAACAAAAATTGGGTCGTTGAGTGCGGTACGACACTTACTCAGCATACGAGCAACGGCAGATTGTGATAGGTCTAGTCGCTCGGCGGTCACATAAGTGTTGCGAGTTTCGTTTAGGTCAATGAGCATTCTCATTGCTTTGAGGTCAATATTGTCAATCATCATGTTCCCATATTAAGCGAAGTCGAATGTAAGAATGGAATAAGTGTTATGAAACCAGAGTCCTTTCTGGTGTCATTTGGAGGAGCGGGTTAGAAACGCCAGTCGAAGCCGACAGAGATCTTGGTTTCCTCGCCACGCAAGTAGTCTTTATGAGGCATGTTGATGTCGTTCAGCTTAATGTTGGTGTATTTCGCTTCTAGGTAGATGTTGAAAATCGCGCCGCCAACCTCGGTTCGCGTACCTTGTAAGAGCATCAAATCCACCATTTCCATCTCTACGCCACCGTAGCTTGAACCACCAAAGGCTTGGAATACGGTGTAGAAGGTATCGTTCCATGGCTGAAGGCCGTATAAGTTGACCGACGCCATATGCGCATCATCCCCACCTAATACGTCTTTCACTGCGCTACCATTGATGTTCATAAGGGCATTATTAAGCGCGGTTTGACCTGTACCTGTTGAATATCCGCTCATGGAGTTAGGTACAATGGTTCCTTGGATGTTTTGCGCGATTTGGTCAGTGTCAAAATCGACGTACGAATAATTGACCGACGGGAAGAACATTGTCTTACCATTGGTAGCGGTCAATGGCAGCATGTAGCCCGCTGTGTACATGTCTGTTGTGTCGGTGAGATAAGTATCGACATAGACACCACCAAAACGTGAGTCGAAGTTCGCTAAGCGAAAACGGAAGTCCTCTGACTGCGTGAAATATTCACCAATCATGATGGTTTGAGTTTCTACACCATCGCCTCCGTAGAGGTTATTGAACCCTCCGCCCGCAACAAGCTTGATCTCGCCGTTATCATCAGAAGCGATACCACCACGCCAAGCCGTATTACGAGGGTCGGCATCGTGCACCTCATTTTCTGCTGCTGTTACTGAGTGAGACAGAGTAAGTGCTGAAATAACGCCAAGCGCGATGAGAGAGTGTTTGTAGTTAGTCATGTTATATCCTTTGTCACCAATTAATTGGTTTGAGTCGAATTTCGTTGTGGCGCTGATTATCAATAACAATTCGACTTGGATTAACACCTTTACTCGAGTTGTGAAAAGTCGCCTTTCGACTTAGCTGGTGATGGGTAAAGGTTTTCTGGCTAACTATCTGTTTTTGATTGAAATAGTAATAGGCTCTGGAGGGGCGGGGAATAACAAAGATCGAAGAATAACCCTTATTCCATTTGCGATATGACGCTTCGATATCTAAAGGTGGTTTAAGGTTTCTAGGAGCTGAGTGACGTTGCGAAAGATTAATGTTTCGTCGGTGAGAATTTTTTGTCGTGAATAAACTCTACCGACCGCTGCACCACCTCTTTCGAATACACTAGCGCGGTGTGGTTGAGGTTGAGTGCACAGGTATCCGTAGCACCTTTTAGGTTTGCGTCTTCAAGAGTGACCGTACCATCGCCATGATTTTTTCCTAATACGATTCGTCCCACGCCAGCGTCGTAGGTGCCAGTAATCACACCAATTGGCACATCATTATCGTAGTCGCCCAGCCCATCGTTGAGGATGTGTTTGGTAGAACCAAAGATAAATCCAAGTCCATGATTCGAGAGCGTTTTGGCTATGGTTGCCCCATTGTGAGGTGTACCCGCTGTAATGATGCAGGTGTCAGCGAAGTGTGGTTGGTAGAATTTAAAGTAATGACGAATCAGTAAGCCACCGAGTGAGTGACCAAAGAAATAGACCTCATCGTGCTCATCAAAGCGAGCATTCACGAAGCGATTTAGGCGTTTTGCTGCGGATGGAAAGCGCAGTGAGTTGTAGGCGAACTTATGGGTGGTGAAGCCGCGTTTCTTAAAATTTCTATCTAGATATTGCATGATCAACGCAGGCATATATAGACCATGAATTAAAACTATGTGTTTGTTTTTATTATTCATTATTGCCCTCCGTCTGATGGTGTTTCCAGTATATGGAGTCGCAATTCTAAACTCAATAAAACTTGCTACGAATGGGACACGATAGACAGAGATCTAGCGCGCAGGCAGTTCTTTCCTCTGGCCTGACACCGCCATAAACATCTATGGTTAACCCACCTTCTTTGGCATAGGTATTTGGTGTGAGACCAATGGTCTTCTTTAGGTACCGAATCAGGTGTGGTTGGTCGCTAAACCCAAATTGAAAGGCAACGTCTAGCCAGTCTATGTCACTCAACTCTTTCTTATAAAGGTATTCGAGCATCGCTTCGAGTCGGTTCATTGATTGGCACTGTTTTAACGTTAGGCCTGTCACCTTGTTAAAGCCTCGCTCTAGTGTTCTTTGTGAGCAAAACAGCTTGTCACCAAGTTCAGCAATCTGCGTTGAACCAAGCACACCCAGCACTTTTCGAGTGAGCTCGCTATGTCTATCGGTTTTAGCGGTCGATAGCCAAGGCAGCAGTAAATCATCCAACTGTTGGCAACAAGCTTTAAAGTCGCTTTGAGCAAGTTTAATCAGTGACGTTACATCGGCATCATAATTGTTGAGTAGAACAGCAAGGTCGATGTTGTTGACGCGATCTAAACTTGGGTGCGGGCAATCAGGGATAGTGAGCGAGTACAGAGCCCCTACATGGAACTTGATGCCAAAGTGGATAAACGGCTTTGAGTGATCCAGTTTTATGGCTTTGTGATGGGGCAGTAGTAGGTGACTACCAATTCCTTGTTGGACTTGTTGCTCTATTGTGTAGTGATATGGTTGATCGCTTGGCGACAGAATCAAATGTGCTGAAGGGTCAGGGTTGAGTATCGGAAACTGATGAGTTTGAGCATCTGGCGTTTTCTCGATAAGCCAATAACAATCAATGTATTGAGCAACAACGGAGGATTGAGGAGACTGTAACCAATTGATCATTCGAACTTCTATTTTTGATGAGTATCATCACAACTATATGTGGATATCCTTGTCGGCGACAGTTTTATCCTTAGGGATTATGCCTAGTATTGGAGCTGCACCTGAGCATACTCAGCAGAGCAAGGGCTAGGCTGAGTATTTAATTAGTTAAAGTCAAACTGCAAGATGCGATGCTTTGATGATAAACCAGCTCGCTCAATTGCTTTTTGCGCACCGATATTACTGCTCTCGGTCGAGCATATAACTTCTAAACCTTGGCTGGTGGCGTGTTGTGTTAGAAAGTTCAGTACGCGTGTTGCTAAGCCTCTGCTTCGTTCTTGCTCAGCGACAATCATGCCTAAGTCGGCATACTGCGTTTGGTGTTCATCGAACTTACGACACTCACCGGCTGCGATAATATTGCTATTTTCCCAGTAACCCCACAGCTCTTGGCGAGTAATTAAGTTGCTGTAGTAACCGCTGAGCCACTCTTTAAGCGCGCCAATCGCTGATGAAGCAAATTCGACTAGTTGATCGAGTTGCTCTTCCGTCGCGAGAGTCATCTCGATGTTTTCAATGCTGCTTGCGACGGCTGTTGGACACTGGCGGAACATCAGTGCGTTGACTTTGAAGGACTCAGTATTGTCCAAGCATAGTGACAGATATTGTGGTTCAGCCGTACTCACAAATGCGCCTTTCACCTCACCAACCACAGAGCTGTTGTTTTCTACGATTAAGGTAAACAAGTCTGCAATATTGGTGTTGGCAGTTGGTGCTAGATAGAATTGAAGTAAGTAGCCTTCACCATTCAATACGCAATAACCGACAAGCTTGTCGCCTTCGTAAAAGCCGTAATGGTCAGACATAGGTACAAAGCCAAAGTGCCACATGCCATCAAGTGGTGCTGTCGATTCTGAAAAGTAAGCCGTTTTTAATTCACTTAAGTCGTTAAGTGTTTTGATTTTTTTGATGTCTAACATCGCGTTAATTCCTGTCGTTTCAATGGCAGCAAGTGTAGGCGAGTGCTTTAGGCCGGTATTGAATAAAAACGACAACTTTTTCTGGACCAAAAAAGGGGCTCATAAATGAGCCCCTTTGGTTGGAATATGTATCAGTCGCTCTTTGATACTAGCGACAGGAAGCGAAGATATCTTGGCTCTCTCGGTATTCTTTGGTTTGTACGTCCATCAAGCCGAGTAAAGAGTCGAATAGGTTGTCTTGGGAGAAGCTCTGTTCTTTGCCTGCCTTTCTCAAGCAGGTTTGGTTTATCCCTTTTTGCTCGGCAAAACCATCAGACATCCACATTATCATCGGCACATGGGTTTGCTCTTTCGGTGCCAACGAATAAGGCATGCCATGTAGGTAGACGCCGTTTTCCCCTAAAGATTCACCGTGGTCGGAAATGTACATCAGCGCGACATTGTACTTATCGGTGAGTTTCTCTAGCTTTTGAATAGCCTGTGAGAGAAAGAAATCCGTGTACAAGATGGTGTTATCGTAGGTGTTAACTACTTCTTCTTTGGTGCAGTTTTCAATATCGGCGCGAGCGCAATCAGGCGTAAATTTCTTATGTTCTTCTGGATAACGCTCAAAGTACGTTGGGCCGTGAGATCCCGAAATATGATAGAAAATGATGCTATCTTGTTTAAGATCTTGAGTATCTTGCTCGAAGTTCTCTAGCATGGCTGTGTCGTAGCATACGTCGTTATTACATAACGGGTCGCTGTCCTTTGGGACGAGCGTCATCTCTTTGATTCGATGCGCGACAGCCTTATCCCCACCATCATGCTCTCGCCAGATAGAGTGGATGCCTGCGCGGTTCATAATGTCGACCACGTTATCTTGGTTGTAGGCTTTGTCGCGATCGTAGTTACTGCGATTCATGTTCGAGAACATGCAAGGCACAGAAACCGCGGTGGCTGTTCCGCACGACTGAACATCAGAGAAAAATATCGGGTTGTATGGCTTGGTATGAGCGTTGGTTTCTCTCTCATAGCCATAATACTGGTAGTTATACACGCGAGCGGTTTCGCCAAGTACAAACACCAAAAAGGTCGGTTTGGTTGCGGCTTTTGCTTGTGGTTTGAGTTGAGCATCTAACCCCAATTCTTGATAAGGGATGGGCTGTTTGATGTAGGTGTTATTGATGTATTTGACCGTTGATGCCACATACTCGGTCGGAATAATCATCTTTTTGATGTGAGAGTTATTACGTCCAAACGATACGTAATCTTTGTAGAAAAGCCCGGCAATAATCGCAATGACGATCAAAGAAGAAAGTAAGCCAATCGATTTCCAGACAAAGAAATCTTTCCAAGACTCTTTTTCAAGTTTGGTAAACAACAAGATGAGTGATGGAATACCGCCCATCGTTAGTAGCCATAAGATCGAGTGACCACTGATATAACTGGCTGCTTCACCGCTATTGGTTTCAAACACATTCTCTATCATGCCGTAGTCGACGAATATGCCGTAATTGAACATGCTGTAGCTGACTAAGGTTGAGGTGATCAGCAATAAGATGAAAAATGGCTTAGAGAAGATAGGCCAGTTGAAGACTTGGAAGATGAAATTAAAGGCAGAAAGGAAGAAGATAGGAATGGATATAAGAAACGCAACGCTTTCAGACTTCGATGCTTGAACAATACTAAACAGTTCTTGGGTGAGAGGTAGGTTGATGACAAGCAGGTAATACACGGCCAACACAAAAGGCAGCTTGTTTATCGACATGTTTAAGCTTGGTAGATTCATAGGTCTTATTTTCCTGCGTCTCTTATCCCTTTATTTTAGTCTGGCTACCAAGAAAGCTCTAATATCAACGCATAAAGCTCAGATAGGCGGCGATAAACCGACTAAAGTGAAATGACGCGATAGGTGTGTAAATACAAAAATTCACTTTACTGAGTGACCTTCATGACAAGGTGGAACAGCAAAGTGAATTAGTATGTTCAGCTTATTCTATGTGGTTCAATCACATTAGAAGTTGTATGAACCACCGAAGCTAATGCTGTTGAAGGCAAGCGTGTGGTCATCGTTTTTGAGTGACCCATTGCCATAAGAATAGTCATCGACACTTACTGCATCCGCTTGCGAGATCAAGCGTAGCGTTAGGTGTTCGATTGGCGTGTATTCAACACCTACACCAAAGTGGAAACCCGTACCGCTGTCATCAGCGTAACCTGCACTTTTATTTGCGTTTAGGTCAACAGAGCTTAAACCAGCCAAAACGAATGGGCGGATTGTGTTGTCGAATGTATAACCTAGGTTTGCTGATACAGATACAGATGTCGGTGATAGTTTGGTAGCACCCTGCTTGTAGTCTGCGTAATCTGTGTAGCCAAGTTCAACGCCAACGATACGGTTGAATTGGTAGCCGCCGTATAGGTTGTAGCCCATGCCATCTGAATCTAAACTACCGTGGCCGTCTGTGTCAGAGTCTTGGTAGATACTAAGTCCGCCACCAATGTACGCACCGCCGTCAGTACCTGCAGCTAAAGCTGGAAGAGAAACTGCGCTGATTAAACCCAGTGCTAATGCTGATTTTGTTATTTTGTTCATCTTGGTTACTCACTCTTTAATGTCATGCCAGTATCAATCATTTTTGTTTTGCGACCTTTCGACCGTTGGTGAGTATTATTCCGTAGTCTTATACCTATTACTGTATGGCTTTGTAAGCTGAATCGTTACATAGTAGAAAATATATCCATCAGATTGCGTAGTCAGTTAGGCTGCCAAAAATAAGGAATACACATGCTAATGAGACAAAAGACAGGCTTGGTGGCTGTAGATGTTCAGGGCAAGTTGGCACGCCTTGTTGATGAGAGCGATGCGCTGATCTCTAATTGTAGAAAGCTGATTAGAGGCTCGCAGGCATTAGGGCTACCAATCATTCGCTTGGAGCAAAACCCAGAGAAGTTGGGACCCACAGTTAGCGAACTAAATGACTTATTGAACGATATTAAGCCGATACCTAAATTCACGTTCAACGCGTGTGATGAACCTAAATTTGTTGAGGCGGTGCAACAAGCTAAGGATATCGATACTTGGTTAGTGTGTGGCATTGAAGCTCATATTTGCGTGTATCAAACCGCAATGGGGCTGTTAGAGCTTGGATATAAGGTTCAGGTGGTTAGTGATTGTGTTAGTTCACGAGCAGCCCAGAATAAAAATTTGGCTATCCGTCGACTAGTAGCTGTAGGCGTGCAAATTACAGGGTTAGAAATGAGCTTATACGAGCTAGTAAAGGACTGCCGCTCGCCAGAATTTAAGCTCATTTTATCCTTAATTCGTTAGTCACCTAGGGGCTGTCTATCGCCACCGCCTCGGTAGGAGTCTAAAGCAACCTTCAAGCGGCGCAGTTTGTCGCGCGAACGGTTCTTATGATTGACCGCCATACCCATCGAAAGCACATCCACTAATGCCAGCATTGCGTAGCGAGATGCCGATGGTTTGTAGATGAAGTCGGTTTCCATGTGTTTGATAGGCAGCAAGATATCTGCAATCTTCGCCAGTGGTGTGTCTTGCGGGGTTATTGCGATGATCTTAAGCCCGTACTGCTTAGCCAACTCTGCCGTTTCAGTAATCACTGGCGTAAAACCGGTCGCGGAAATCATCACCATCACGTCATTGGCATCTGCTGTCGCAGCAACCATGCGTGACATTAAGCCATCATTGTAAGAGACCACTGGATAGCCTAAACGAAACAATCGGTGTTGCAGCTCTTGAGAGGCAATGGTCGAGCCTCCCCCCATGCCGATAGCAATGATCTGTCTGGCGTTATGCAGCCAGCTGACTGCAGTTTCAACATCTTGCTCTTTGAATAAGGTGCGGTTGATGTCTAGGCTCTGCTTGATCGATTCGTAGATACCTTGATAACCCGTTTGGTCAACAGGTTCGAGAATAAAACGTTGGCCGACTGTCAGTGTTTGAGCGAGCTTGATCTTCATATCACGTACGTTGCTGCAGCCGATAGCCTTAGCAAAACGCGTAATGGTGGCTTCACTCACTTGAGCGCTTTCAGCAAGCTCTGTGATGCTGGCGTTTGCAGCAAAATCAATGTCGTCCATGATCAGCTTAGCCACTTTCTTTTCTGCATCACGAAGAGCGGGAAAACGCTCTGTTATCTGTGAAATGATATCTACTTCTAAACTCAAGAATCTTGATCCTTTGTTGATGGGGCTAACCGTTATGGCTTAGTTTTTAAGAGCTTAGCTCGTAAGAACAAAGCTATTTAGAACTAGGCTATTTAGCACTAACCTATATAAAACTAAGCCTTAGCCCCGTTAGTATATCTTATTGCTTCGTTGATTCTAGCTTATTGAAAAATCGACCTAGAAACAGGTTTCCACCCAGTTGATCACCTGATGTTCGTCATCGCTGATGGCAATGTAGCGCCATTTGTCGAAGGTTAAACACGGGTGTGAGGTCGAGAACGCAATCATGTCGCCCACTTCAATTTCAGAAGAGCCGTCTGTTTCAACAAAGGTATGCTGATCCATCACGGCGGTAGAGGTTAAGCCTTTCACTGAGATAGCTTCGCCATTGCGATAGCCGCGTTCGGCAATAGGTAAACCCGCATCAAAGGCCACATCACGCTTGCCTAACCCAACCACTAATTTGGTCGGTTCTGGGCGAGAGATGACATACGCCCATACCTCAAGTGCCGATTCCAGATCTCCACCCAATTCACACGCGTAACCTTGGTTTACTTGGGCACGCTGCAACACTTTGCTTTGAGCGTCTAGGTAGATCCCTGTGTCGTGAATGGCATAACAGCCCGGGCGGATGATCGCCAAGTAATCGGTTAGGTTCGCTAAACATTCTGCAACCACGTCATACCAAGCAGAGCCAGCACCCGTGATGATAGGTTGCCCTACAATTAGGCCATCTGATGCGAGGCTTTCGACCGAAGTCAGTGCCTGTTTCAAGAAGGTGCGAATATCTTGTTCTGCGTTGTCACCGTGAATCACACCCTCATACACCTCAATACCCGCGAGCGAAAGGGCAGGTGTGTCTTGGATGGTTTGTGCCAGTTCTAGAACTTCTTCCGGTGAACGACAACCACAGCGACCGCCCGGTACACCAAATTCGATCAGTACTTTTAGTGTCTGTTTGGTGTTGGCGAAATACTGGTTAAGTTGCTGCACGTTTACCGATGAATCCACACAACAGTAAAAGTCGACATCAAATTCACTGATCAGCTGTTCAACGATCGCCATGTTGGTTTTACCCACCAACTGGTTGGCCATGATGATTCGTTTTGCACCCGCCATAGCGGCAACTTCTGTTTGTGCAGGTGTCGCTACTGTAATACCCCAAGCGCCATTTTCTAGTTGTTGGCGGAAAAAAGCAGGGGTCATTGATGTTTTGCCATGCGGTGACAATTTAACCTGATGGTGATCGGCGAATGATTGCATCCAATTCAGGTTATTGGTCAACGCTGATTGTTTGATAATTGCTACCGGAAGCGAAATATCTTCATCAACCAGTCGGTAAATACCGTTCTCAGATTGTGATACTGCTCTCCCTTTTTGGCCTTTTTCAGTCAAGACGAAACTATCTTTTTGATACTTTATAACATCTTTTTGTACAGGGTTATGTTTCATTGCTGATTCCTAACATGATTTAAGTTGTTGTTATTTAATCTTTAAATATATCTGTAATCTAATTTGTGGTAGAAACTATCACACAAATTAAAATATTATGTGTGTTTTGTCACTGAAAATAATCGGCTGGATTCTTAATATAGCTCCATCAACACAGTGGATTGAGAGAGTGAAAAATGTTGTTCGATACGATAATCAAAAATGTAGAGGTGTTTGACGGCACCGGCGAACAATCGTTTTGTGCCGATGTAGCAATCCTTGATGGAAAAATCGCCGAAATTGGTCAAGTCGATCACGAAGATTGTGGCCAGTTGGTTGAGGGAGCAGGCTTAGCATTGGCTCCTGGATTTATCGATGTACATACACATGACGATACCAACGTAATTCGTTACCCAGACTGCCTACCGAAGATCAGCCAAGGTGTGACAACCGTGATTGTTGGCAACTGCGGCATCAGCGCATCACCAACGGTTTTGGCTGGTGATCCACCTGACCCAATGAATCTTTTAGGTGCGCAGGCTGATTTTAAATACCCAACTTTTGCGGCGTATGCACAAGCGGTAGAGCAAGCTCAACCCGCAGTAAACGTAGCAGCGTTGGTTGGCCACACCACACTGCGTAACCAAGTGATGGACGACCTGCAACGCACCGCAAACGAAGATGAAATTGCAGCGATGCAAACCAACCTTGATTTAGCGATGGCGCAAGGTGCATTAGGTTTGAGTTCTGGTCTGGCTTACGCAAGTGCGAAACAAGCGAATGCCAACGAAGTGATGCAGTTAGCAAAGGTACTGTCTAGCCATGGCGGCATCTATACCACGCATATGCGTACCGAATTTGAAGAGATCTTAAGCGCGATGGAAGAAGCGTTTGAGACAGGACAATACGCGAAAGTGCCCGTTGTTATCTCTCATCTTAAATGTGCAGGTGCGGGCAACTGGGGCAGAACCGTTGAAGTACTTGATTTGATGGACAAGGTTTCTGAGCACCAAGATGTGTCTTGTGACTGCTACCCATATTCAGCGAGCTCTTCAACACTGGATTTGAAACAGGTGACGGACGATTTCGATATCTTCATTACTTGGTCTGAAGCAAAGCCAGAACATGCAGGAAAAACGCTTAAGCAGATTGCTGATCAAATGAATCTACCTCTGATGGATGCAGCGAAAGCACTTCAACCAGCCGGTGCGGTGTATCACTGCATGGATGAGAACGACGTAAAGCGCGTTTTGAAATACAAGTTAACCATGGTCGGTTCTGACGGTTTACCGAATGACCCGCATCCACACCCAAGATTGTGGGGCACCTTCCCGAAAGTATTGGGTCACTACTGCCGAGATGAAAAACTGTTCTCGTTGCCAGAAGCGATTCACAAAATGACCGGAATGTCGGCTCAGCGTTACAACTTAGCGGGCCGAGGCGAAGTTCGCTGCGGTGCATTTGCCGATTTAGTTTTATTTGATCCAAAGAATATTAAAGACACAGCAACATTTGAAAATCCTATTTCAGTTGCTGAGGGAATAGAAAGCGTATTTGTAAATGGTGAGTTAACTTACCAGCAAGGAAAAGTGAAAAATAATCGTTCAGGCGTTTTTATTTACCGAAATTAGATTTTAATTATCAAATTAAATTTACGGTAAATATAAAAACGACGAATTAATTTAAATATATTGGAACAGAAACTGTTTTATCTATAAAGCCAATATTATCTATAAATAAGTGGAGTTAAAAATGACTATTAAACGTTACGGTGTTGAAGGCGGTACAGGTACAGGCGGACAACATTTACCATTTGCACGCGCAACTGAAGCGGGTGGTTTCCTGTACGTTTCTGGCCAGACACCGATGACAGATGGTGAAGTGGTTGAGGGTGGCATTGTTGACCAGTCTCGCCTAGCGATCCAAAACTGTGTCGATATCATGACTGAAGCGGGCTACGGCCTAGAAGACGTTGTACACGTAAAGGTTGTGCTAACGGATTCTCGTTACTTCCAATCTTTTAATAAGGTATTCAAGGAGTTCTTCGGTGCTAACCCACCGGCACGTATCTGCATGGTCTGTGACCTAGTAGTAGACGTGAAAGTTGAAGTAGATGTGACTTGCTACCGCGCTGATCGCGTTTAGTTATAACCTAATCACAATAACCTACTTAGAGAGTACTAGAGGGTAGTCATCCCTGTTATTATCTTTTAATACTCTCACCCTACATTTATAAAAATTACTTTAATTAAAATATACAAAACCAATAAAGTAATTATATGAAATATAAAATGAATGAATCATAAATAAAAGTTCAGGAATGAGCTTAATATTTCACTGAGAGGTGTCAAATGAACAGCACACTTTTTCTTACAGGCTTCGGCGTGTACGTATTATTTTTAATTTGGTTAGGCTGGTTTGTCTCGCGTAATCAAAAATCTGGCGAAGATTTCTTATTAGGCGGCCGTGGCCTGCCATTATTCTTAGTTCTGGGTACAACCGTCGCGACTATGGTCGGCACGGGCTCAAGTATGGGTGCGGTTGGCTTCGGCTACGCAAATGGCTGGGCAGGTGCTCTGTACGGAATTGGCGGTGCTGTGGGCATCCTATTGCTTGCACTTTGGTTTGCTCCGGTTCGTAAACTGAACTTCATGACCATGAGTGAAGAGCTGGCTTATTACGTTGGCGCTAACCGAATCGTAAAAAACGTGGTTGGCCTACTTATCTTTATCGCGTCAATCGGTTGGTTAGGTGCGCACATTCTAGGTGGCGGCATGTACCTAGCGTGGATTGCAGACATCGACCTTAACCTTGCGAAAATTATTATTGCTGCAGCTTTCACTATCTACGTTGTTATCGGTGGTTACACAGCAGTTGTATGGACCGATACGATTCAAGCAATCATCCTTTTTGCTGGCTTCATCTTGATGGCGGTAATGTCTGTTGATCACATTGGTGGCATGGACAACCTTTACGCTGCGATGGATCCTGCTGCTACAAGCTTTTTAGCAATCGATAAACTGGGCATTCTGCCTGCTGTTTCTCTGGCTGTGGTTATCGGTGTGGGCGTACTTGCAACACCTTCATTCCGCCAGCGCATCTATTCTGGTAAAGATGTTTCAACTATCCGTCGCTCATTCGTCGCTTCTGGTGTGTTGTACCTTTTCTTCTCTATTATTCCAGCAATCATTGGTATGGCGGCACACGCTATTGACCCAACGCTGGATAACCCGAACTACTCGTTCCCATACGTAGCTGCAACGGTTCTTCCAGTTGGCGTAGGCATGATTGTTCTTATCGCAGGCCTATCTGCAACCATGTCGAGTGCAAGCTCAGATGCGATTGCGGGCGTGTCTATCCTACTGCGTGACGTGTACGTGATGTTCACAGGCCGCGTACCAAACAAAGAATCAATGCTGAACTACTCTCGCTTGGCACTGATTGTGGTGATTGGTTTTGCATTGCTGTTCGCACTGACGTCGAACGACATCATTGGCTACATCACTAAGATGATTTCAACGGTAATGTCGGGCATGTTCGTGTGCGGTATGTTGGGTAAATTCTGGAAACGCTACAACTGGCAGGGTGCGCTTGCAACGCTAGCGGGTGCTTCTGTGGCTTCATTCGTAGTGATGCTAAACGCTGACTACACAGCTTTCTGGGGCAACCCTGTGATTCCTTCATGTCTGTTTGCTCTAGCAGCAGGTGTGGCAGTGAGCCTGTGTACTCCGGCTAACCAAGTAACACCAGAAATGGCGAAAGCGATTCTTGATGATGAACGCGCTCTGATGGAGATGGAAATGTCTGATTCAGGTGTACTTGAAGAAGAAGCGGCACCTCAACGTCCTGCAAATCAAACAAGCTAAACCTAGTCTCCACAACTGGTTTGCTTAATTCAGGCCCTGCTTAATGGCAGGGCCTTCTTCCCCATTTATCTCTCTATTTTAGGATCGGCTATGCCTGCATCTTCTCATTTCAATATTGCTTTCTTTGGCGAATGTATGGTCGAAATCAGCGGCTCTCCATTAACCAAAAAGTTTGGCGGTGACACGCTTAATACCGCGCTTTACCTTTCTCGCTTAACTCAACATCAAAAGCTATCGGTGCATTACGCTACAGGCCTTGGTAGCGATGAATTGTCTCAGAGCATGATTGATAGTTGGCAATTAGAAGGTATTCAAACCAATTTCGTTGAACGCATTCCAAACAAGTTGCCTGGCTTATACATGGTAGAAACAGACGAAACGGGTGAGCGACACTTTCATTACTGGCGCAACGACGCGGCAGTAAAATCTTACTTTCAAGCTAGTGATCTGAATAAGCTTGAAATCGCTTTGACAGAGAAACAAGTCGACGCGGTTTACATCAGCGGTATCAGCATTGCGATTTTAGATGACGCCTCTCGTGATCGCCTATTCAAAGCAATCAGCGTGTTCTCAAATCAAGGCGGCAAGGTGATTTTTGATAACAACTATCGCCCGCAGCTCTGGACGACTGAACAAGCTCAGCATTGGTACGCCAAGTTACTGCCATTGGTCGATATCGCACTGATTACCGAAGACGACGACCTGCTGGTTTGGGGCAATAGCGAGAGCGCTCAACAACGCTGCCTTCGCTTAGGCTGCCAAGAGGTCATCATCAAACGTGGCTGTGAGCCATGCAAGATTGTTCAAGTTGAACAAGGCGATGTTATTGAGAGTTATGTATCCGCGACTCGTGTTTCTAACGTGGTCGACACCTGCGCAGCGGGTGACTCCTTCGCTGCGGGTTATCTGGCGGCGCGTCTTGCAGGTGAGAGCACCAATGATGCAGCTGAACTCGGTCACCAACTGGCTTCTACCGTTATTCAGTACTCAGGCGCGATCATCCCGGTAAGCGCTATGAATCACTTAATTAAAAAATAGAAAAACAAAGCGAATTTATTATGTCTCAAGAAATGATCAACACACTTAAGCAGTTCAAAGTTATCCCTGTTATCCAAATCAACAAGGTGGAACATGCGATTCCACTAGCAAAAGTGTTGGTAGAAAACGGCCTGCCAGTAGCAGAAGTGACGTTCCGTACCGAAGCGGCAGCGGATTCGATTCGTGCGATGCGTGATGCCTACCCAGAGATGTGTATCGGTGCTGGTACAGTATTAACGCCAGCGCAGATCGACCTTGCGAAAGAGGCGGGCAGCGAATTCATCGTAGCACCGGGCTTGAATCCAAACACAGTAAAACGTTGCCAAGAGCTCGGTATGCCAATCGTTCCGGGCGTAAACAACCCAAGCCAAGTAGAGCAAGCGCTTGAGCTTGGTCTTAACTTCTTGAAGTTCTTCCCAGCGGAAGCCTCTGGTGGCATCAACATGGTGAAATCTTTGCTAGCGCCATATGTTGATGTATCTCTAATGCCAACGGGCGGTATCGGCAAACACAACGTCAATGGCTACCTAGCAGTCGATCGCGTTGTATGTTGCGGTGGTACTTGGATGGTCTCTCCGAAGATGATTGAGAACGAGCAGTGGGATGAGATTGCTGTATTAGTTCGTGAAGCCGTAGAATTGGTTAAATAGTTAAATCTAACTTTTATTAAAATAAATAATAGCTACTGAATATGAGCAGTAGCTATAAATACATTTCATACAATCAAAATAATTAATAAGAAAATAAAAAGGTAGTCTCCGTATTTACACCTTTCTGTATATATCAATGTGCGGTGGGTTTTTATAATCATAATATCGGTGAACTATGAAAAAATTACTTCCTTTAACACTACTAGCATTATTACCAATGACCTCAACTGCCGGGGGTTATGTTGATTTAAGGGCAGAGTATCGAAGTACGACAGATCAGTACCGAAGTCGTTTTATTGTTGGCCACCATTTTGATAATGGGTATGGTTTAGAAACACTGACGAATGTTCGACATGCCGCGGGAGCGTATGACGAAACGAAGGTGGTTAATACCGAGTTTACCCATTATTACACCTATGCCATCAATGACAACTTTATGCTGAACCCTGGCGTAGTGATGAATTTTCAAGGCTCAAATACTTTCTTGATGCCTTATCTAAAGCTCAATTACAACTTTGACAATGGCCTCTTTGTACATGGTCGTTATCGTTATGACTTTTCGACCGAAGCTTTAGTGAATGACTATGGCAACGAAGAGACAGCAAAGCGAAACCGTTATGATATTTGGACGGGATACAATACAGATAAATACATGATTTCGTATGCCTTTACGTATTTCGATCAGATTACACATCATACGACAGAGCTCGCAACCGGCGATCTACATGCTCGCGAGCATACCGTAAAAGCAGTATATAAATGGAAGCCAACAGTGAGGCCGTATGCAGAAGTGGTTGATGCGGATACGGTGCAATCTGAAAACGATAAAACGGATTGGCGTTTCCGAGTTGGTGTTAATTTCTCATTCTAATTCAACAAAGCTTATTTATTTTTGTGAATAGGCTCTGATAAATAAAATACAATGAAAGTTATATAGGAAAATTAATAATGAAAAAAACTATATTGTCACTATTGATATCCGGTTCAGTAGTTTCTCCAATGGCTTTTGCAATGGCACCTAATACAGACTTAAATTTAATGCCTTATCCTCAGACCGTGGAATTAAAATCAGGTCAAGTGAATGTAGACGGAGAGTTTAAAGTTTACATTAAAGGGTTTAATTCTGACCGTGTTGAATATACGGCGAAGCGCTTTATCGACCGCCTTGAGCGTCAAACAGGTGTGCCGATTCTAAACTGGCAGGTTGATAGCGCAGATCAAGCGAATCTGATCATTGATATTGATGCCGCATCAAAGTCTGAAATTCAGAACATCGACTCTGTAGAATCTTACAAGATCACCACTCAAGGCGAACAAATCACGTTGAGTGCACCAAGCCCATACGGCGCTATCCACGGCATCGAAACCCTTTTACAGCTCGTTGAAACCACAGCGACTGGCTACCATATTCCTGCCGTAACAATTGTCGATGAGCCTCGTTTCCGCTGGCGTGGCGTCTCTTACGATACCTCTCGTCACTTCATTGAATTTGATGTCCTGATTCGTCAATTAGATGCGATGGCATCGGCGAAGATGAACGTGTTCCATTGGCACTTTTGGGACGACCAAGGTATCCGTATTCAAACGGAATCTTGGCCGCGTCTGTGGTCTGAAACCGCCGATGGCAACTACTACACCAAAGACCAAGTTCGTTACCTAGTTGAGTATGCTCGTAACCTTGGTATTCGTGTGATTCCTGAAGTCTCCTTGCCGGGCCACTCTTCTGCTGTGGCGCACGCTTACCCACGCTTGATGTCGGGTGGTGAAGGTCAAAGCTACGAACAAGAACGTGGCTGGGGCGTATTTGAGCCATTGATGGATCCACTTAACCCAGAGCTCTATGAAATGCTGAGTGATGTGTTTGATGAAGTGACCGAGCTATTCCCAGATGAGTACTTCCACATTGGTGGAGATGAGCCGAACTATGCGCAGTGGAAAAACAGCGAAAAGCACCAAGAGTTCATCGAAGAGAACAATATCGACGGCGAACGCGGCTTGCAGTCTTATCTCAATGTAAAAGTTGAGAAGATGCTTGAAGAGCGCGGTAAGAAGATGACGGGTTGGGATGAAATTTGGCACAAAGATTTGCCAACTTCGATCGTGATTCAAAGCTGGCAAGGCCATGACAGCATTGGCCGTGCTGCTAAAGAGGGCTACCCAGGGATTCTTTCTACCGGTTACTACCTAGACCAACCTCAGCCGACTAGCTACCACTATCGTAATGATCCAATGCCAAGCGGCATCACGGTTGACGACAAGCTGAACAGTGGTGAAAAATTCGTGACGTACCAATGGGAGAAGCCACGCTCAAAAGGCGGTCCGCGTAAGGGAACATTGACTATCATTGAAGCGAAAGACGGTACTTTCCGTGCGTTTAGTGATTACAACGGTAAGTCTCGTGAAGAGATCCACATCCTTGATTATGTGCCGGGTAAAACCTTTGTCGGCCACTTCGATAACTTCATGTCGTACACAGAATTCAACTTGAATCTGAATCCAAATGGGTTTGCTGAAGGCAGTTATCAGTTGATTGGTAACGTGCGCTGGCCAACCACAGGTGAAGTGATTGCGAGCAGTGATGTTGAAGGCAGCGTGATTCCAGAGCCAAATGGCGGTTACCCTGCGGAATTAACAGATAAAGAAAAAGAGCTGATTTTAGGTGGTGAGATCACCATGTGGCTAGAGAACAAAGATAGCCTCACAGTAGAAAACTACCTATGGCCGCGTAGTTACGCTATTGCAGAGCGTTTCTGGTCTGATGCGGAACTGACTGACGAGCGCAGTATGTACAAGCGCATGAAGGCGATGGACACATGGTCTGAAGTATCGGTTGGCCTGCGTCACCATGCGGATGCCGACATGTTGTTAAAACGTATTGCTAAAGGGCAGGATATCCACGATCTACGCGTGTTAGCGAAATACACCGAGCCAGCACAGTACTACGCACGTAACTGGGAAAAGTGGAACTCTACGGAACCTAAGGGCACTTTATACAGCCAATACGAGCGTCTAAATCGCTTCGTTGATGCACTGCCTGTGGAAAGCTATGCCGTTTATGAGATGCAAGACTTGGTCAATGAAGTGGTGACAGGCAATCAACAAGCACTAGAGCAACTTGCAGGGCATTATCAGCAAGCGAAATCGGCAGCTCTCGCCGCAGAGACTGTCTTCGCTGGTAACGTATCTTCGGTCGAGACGGTGGTTGTTGCAGAGAAAACGGCGGAAGTTGCAGACTTGGCGTTAACCTTGATTGCTAAAGCGCAAGCTGGCGAAAAGGTGAGAGAAGCAGACGTGAATGCCTACCAAGCGATATTGTCTGAATCAGCGAAAATTTATGACGAATCGATCATCGCGATTGTTCGTCCGACAGATCTACTGTTGAAGCATTTAGCGGAGTAAGTCGTTAACGGATTAGCTAATAAGGCATACGCCAATAAGTGAATCAAAACCGCCCTTATGTGGGCGGTTTTTTAGTTGTAGCACTCAAATGAAATGTGGTATCTAAGTTTTATGTGAGTGATTACTCACTATCGACATTTTTCAGTGTTAACGTAAATGTCATACCTTGGTCTGAATTGTTCTTTGCTATTAAGGTGCCTTGCATATCACGCACGTTGTTTGCTGTGATGGCTAATCCTAGCCCCAAGCCTTCGCCCATTTTTTTGTTGGTGTGGAAGGGTTCGAAAATGGTTTCTAGTTGGTCTTCGGATACGCCACAACCGTTATCTTGAACCTTGATGATCACACGCTCTTGTTCGGTATGAGCGCTGATAACAATGGTCGCTGGTTTCTGGTTTTGCGTAGCATCGATAGCATTTCTTAAGAGGTTACCAAGTACCTGCCTCAGTCGTGCTTCCTCTCCCATCACCATCGAAATATTAGAGGCGACACGTACGCGTATATCGACGTTGTCTAACTCTGCTTGGTGAATACGCAGGGTCTCTTGAAGCGCTTCTGTCAGTGAAATCGGGTAGGGGCTTTCCAAGCGTTTAAAGGCGAACGATTTCAATTGACTGGTCATGTTGGCCATTCGGTCGATGAGGCTCATCACGAGATCCATGTTGGCCTTCAGCATCTTAGTTTCACCTCTCTCCATCAGTAACTGATTACTTGAAAGCAGAGTTTTTAGACCGGTAAGCGGTTGATTAAGCTCATGAGTGATCGCACTCGACATCCGCCCTAATGCGGCAAGTTTGCTTGATTCAACCAACTCTTGTTGTGCATCTTTGAGGTCTTGTGTTCGCTCTTCGACCCGCAGTTGAAGTGTTTTATTGGCTTCCTGAACCGCGATCTCCGCTTTCTTACGTTTACTGATATCAATCACGGTACACAGGTAATAAGTTGTGGTGTGCCAAGGAAAAGCACTAATAGAGAACAATACCGGGAAGTAGCTGTCATCACTGCGTCTTGCCATGGTTTCGACGCTGGTTATCTCGGCTAACTCTTGGTGCTGTTCTAAGTTCTTGAGCAACTGCAAGGTGGTTGAGTTCGGGTTGCCCGCCTCAAATAACTGCCATACCTTGATATTGTTGATCATTGAATTGGATAGGGAAAAGTAGTTTTTCGCCATTAGATTGATGTCGTGGATATGACCGTGTTTGTCAATCAGCACTAATCCAACATGTGTCTTATTGATCATCCCAGACAGTCGCTTCTCTGACTCTTCGATGAGCTTTTGGATTCGCAGGTTGCTGAGCTTTTTCTGGCGTCTTTGGTAAAGAATAACCAATAGCAACAGAATGAAAAGACAGCCAACCGCAACGCTCCAGCTGATCCAGTTAGTGGTTTGATTAAGGCTAGTTAATGGGGTGAGGTAGGTTAAACGCCAATTGAGGTCGTCTAACTTGATTGACTGAATCAGGTAATCCTTACCTTGCAGTCGCCAAACACGAATATGGGTTTGGTCGTACAACTCGCGTTTTGTGGCTGTCGGTTGGGAATTGAAGGTGTCATTGAACCAATCGGCACTCAGCTTGTTGTCGCTGGAGAGGAAGAACTGATCTCTAGGGTTCTGGAACAGTATCGCTTCACCATCGGCGAACCATTGATCGGTCAGTAACGACAAGTCGATTTGTACCGCCACAATTCCCACTACATCGGATGCTCGATAAACGGGTGCGGCAATGAAGTAATCGGGCGTCACACCTTTGTTTTTTGTTACCACTGAAATCGCACCACCTTGATGGTGGATCTTAGAAACAATCGTGCTGGCGTTCTTATTGCTCAGTTTGCTTCTTTCGACACTCGATACCAACAAACCACCTTCGCCAGAAAGCAGATACCAGCCCTTGGTATTGGCGGATTTATCCAATTGAATCAGTTGTTTCTTGATACGTTTTTCAAGGCGGTCTTCACCATCGATAAAACGAACCGTGGTTTCATCGTTGGTTACCAGGTAGGGCAGATAATAGAAACGTTTAAGGGTTCGCCTCGCTTCGGCAATGTAACCAAGGAAGCGTTGTTCGGCGTAGCGTTGGGCTTGCTCGAGTTTCCACTGGCTGATGCCATTCTTGGTGGTGACCTGCACCAATCCAATCAATAAACAGGCACATAGGAATAACCAATATCGATTGTTGTTAACCATTCTTGATTAAATCCTTTTTAAATTAGTGATTTACCTATCTAGATTAATGAGATACGAAGCTTCACTGTTTTATTGCTTGGAAGGTGGAGTGTGGGACAAATCGAAGCTAGCAAACATTATTAAACTGTTAAAGGAGTGTTATTCAAAGTGGGAGCTAGCTCCTTTTCGTCTGCGCCTTTTTTACATACCGTGGGCGACATTATCCAGATGTAAGCGACGGAACCAAACTATGCAGCGTATTGCTTTAATTGAAGATGACGCGATTGTGCGTCAGGCAACCAGCCAATGGTTACAGTTGGCGGGGTTTGATGTCACCGCATTTGAAGTGGGGCAAGATGCGTTAGATGCTGTCGAGTTGGGTGATTTTCAGACCATCATCACCGATGTTCGCTTACCTGATATTGATGGTGTTGAACTGCTAGGGCGCTTTAAAAGCCTTGTGCCAGATGTGCCTGTTATCTTGATCACTGGCCATGGCGATGTCGATATGGCGGTAAAGGCGTTACAACAGGGCGCGTATGATTTTATTGAAAAGCCATTCGATCCAGAGCGTTTGTCTCAAACGGTATCTGAAGCCGTCGAAAAGCATCAAAGTGTTCAAGACAGAATCAGCCGCCAAAGCTATCTAGATAATTTGAAAGGCATTGAACAGGTGCTGATCGGTCGCAGTAAAGTGATGTGCGAATTGCGCGAACAAATACAAAAAGTCGCTTCCATTGACACTAATGTGATTATTTATGGGGAAACGGGCTGTGGTAAAGAGTTGGTTGCTTCTTGTCTGCATGAGTTTAGTCAGCGTAAACCTCATCCTTTTGTACCGCTTAATTGTGGCGCGATTCCAGAAAACCTGTTTGAAAGTGAGTTGTTTGGACACGAAGCTGGAGCGTTTACTGGCGCGGCCAAACGACGCATTGGTAAGCTTGAATTTGCCGATAAAGGCACGGTGTTTCTTGATGAAATAGAAAGTATGCCGCTGTCGATGCAGGTCAAAGTGCTGCGTACTCTTCAAGATAATGTCGTGGAACGTGTCGGTGGTAATCAGCAACAAAATGTCGACCTGCGAGTGGTGTCTGCCTCGAAAAGCGATCTACTCAATCACCCCGATTTTCGCCAAGATCTTTTCTATCGTCTCAACGTTGCTCAATTGCATTTACCTCCGCTAAGTGAGCGAGAAGAAGATGCCTTGCTTTTGTTTGAACACTTTACCCAAGAAGCTAACCCTGAAACACGAGTGGCCAGTGAGGCTGATCGCTATGCACTGCTCTCGTACGCATGGCCGGGCAATGTGCGTGAGTTACGTAATGTGGCTATTCGTTTTGCATTAGATGAAAGCCTGACCGTTGGGGATATTTTGGCGTGTCGACCTAACTCAGTAACAGAAACAACTACGGCGGGTATCCCGTTGGCGGTTCAGGTACAGAGCTTTGAAAGGAAGGTGATTCATGATGCTTTGGTTCGCTATCAGGGGCGTATTAATGATGTGATGCAAGATTTGGATTTACCCCGTCGAACACTAAACCAAAAAATGGTGCGTTATGCGTTGAACCGAAGTGATTATGTTGATTAAGCAGTGATGAAGAGATGAGAGGTGCAGCCTGAATCAATGAGCAAAAAATAGCTCACCTCATATTTGTCACTTTATAAATATTGATCACATAAATACGACGCAGTGTGACTTAGCTATCTTTAAATAGATGTTAAAGCTTGCTTTGGATAAGCAAAAAACAGCTCATCCAATAGCAACTAAATAAGCAATAAATGGCTCATATAAAGTAGCCTTTAAAATAAAACACAATTAAAACAAGTGGTTAAAAATTGGCATTGCGCTTGCTATCTAGTAATTGTTGTTAACAAAAATATAACGTGAATAACTCTACATGGAGAGTAACAATGAAATACAACAAGCTAGTTAAAACTTTGGCAATCGCAATGGCATCTATTGGCCTCATCAGTAATGCCTCAGCTCAAGAAGATCGCAGCTACATTTTAGCGACGGCTTCAACAGGCGGCACTTACTACCCTGTAGGCGTAGCGTTGGCGACATTGAGTAAAGTTAAGCTTGCGCCCAAGCAGCACTTTTCTTTGGCTGCGATCAGTTCGGCAGGATCTGGCGAGAACGTAAAACTTCTGAATGAGAACGAAGCACAGTTTGCCATCTTACAAGGCCTGTATGGCGCATGGGCGTGGCAAGGGCTAGGTCCATATGAGAAGTCCGGTAGTCAAAAGCAGTTACGTTCAGTGTCTATGCTTTGGCAGAACGTGGAGCACTTTATCGTGCGCTCTGATCTGACAGAAACGGGCACCATGAGTGACCTTGATAACTTGAACGGTAAGAAGTTTTCTATCGGTAAGAAGAACTCAGGTACCGAGAATTCAGGCCGTCAAATCATGCGAGGCCTGTCCGTAGACCCAGAACAATTTAAACTTGCCTTTATGGGTTACGGCGGCAGTGCGAGTGCACTACAGAATGGCACTATTGATGGCATGAACACACCCGCTGGCGTGCCTGTTGGTGCGGTAACTCAAGCGTTTGCAGCCTTGGGTGAAGACATTCAAATCCTGTCGTTTACTGATGCACAGATCAAACAAGCGAACGGTGATTACAATATCTGGACCAAATATGAGATCCCAGCAAATACTTACCCAGGTGTTGATAAGCCGATCACGACTATCGCACAACCTAACTTCCTAGCGGTTCGTGAAGACATCTCTGAAGAAGATGTGTACGAGCTCACCAAAGCAATTTATGAAAACCTACCTTTCCTACAAGGTATCCACAAAGCGACCAAAGCAATGGCACTAGAGAAAGGAATTGCAGGCCTACCTGTGCCACTTCACCCAGGCGCAGCACGTTACTACCAAGAAGTGGGTATCGAGATCCCTTCTGAGTTGATCGTCAACTAGCTGTTTGCCATCAACTAACCACTTCGTGACTTAATTGCTTGGTGCACGTTCGCTCAACAATGTGTTCGTGCACCTCCTTACTTTATGGATTTTCTCTGCGCGTTTGCTGTGGAGAGCAGGAGTTTTCTATGAGCGATTCGCTGCAGCAGGAACTGAAAAAATTTGAACTGCCGACCCGAACGGATTTTCCGTGGGTGGGTAAAGCGATAACAACCATGGGAGTGATCCTCTCCCTATTACACATTTGGTTTAACACCTTATCTACTTTGCCAGAGCTTTGGATTTCAGCGACCCACTTCGCCGGTTTTGCGGTCATTTGCGCGCTTTGGTATCCCGCCCACATCTCATTGAAAAGAAGCAAAATTGCTTTGGCTGTGGACATCGGGATCGCCTTGGCGGCTCTAGCTTGTCTTATCTACATTCCCTTTGCAGAAGATGCCCTTTATGAGCGAGGCGTGAAGTTTGTCGCCAGTGACTGGTTCTTCTCTATCTTGGCGATCGCTATCGTAATCGAGCTTATCCGACGCACCATGGGTTGGTTTATTCCGGTGCTTATCTTGGTGTGTTTGAGCTATGTGGTGCTGTGGGGGCAATGGACCAGCGGCATCTTCCATTTTCCGGGTTTGAGCCTTGAAACACTGCTTTATCGAAGCTTTTACTCATCAGAAGGGATGTTTGGTTCTATCTCAAGAATCAGCTGGACCTTCGTGTTCATGTTTATCCTATTTGGCGCATTCTTAGTGCGATCTGGCGTTGGTGATTACATTATCGATGTGTCTCGTGCGGCAGCAGGCAAAGTGATTGGTGGCCCCGGCTTCATTGCGGTGATTGGTTCTGGTTTGATGGGATCAGTGTCTGGTTCGAGCGTAGCAAATACGGTTTCGACAGGTGTCATCAGTATTCCTCTGATGCAAAAAGCCGGTTTCCCTTCGCGTTTTGCTGCTGGTGTGGAAGCGGCTGCATCGACGGGCGGACAGTTGATGCCACCTGTGATGGGCGCAGGTGCGTTTATCATGGCGTCTTACACGCAGATCCCTTATGTCGATATCATTGCGGTTTCCTTCTTACCTGCGCTTATCTACTTTTTGTCTGTGGCCTTTTTTGTGCGTATTGAAGCAAAACGAAGTGGCGTGCAAAAAGTCACTTCTGGTTGTGAACCTCTATTGAAGGTATTGCTGTCGGGTTGGCACAACCTGATCCCGCTAGCGGTATTGGTGACTTTGTTAGTTAAAGGCTTTACGCCAACGTACGCTGCAGGTATTTCAATTCTGTCTGTTGTGGTGGCTTCATGGTTCTCTAAAAATCACAAAATGGGTCCAAAGGCGATCATCGAAGCGCTTTCTCAAGGTGCGAAAAACATGGCGACCACCGCTGTGCTGTTGGTGGGTATTGGTCTTGTGATTAACGTTATCAGCACCACCGGAATTGGTAACACCTTCTCGTTGATGATCAACAGTTGGGCGAATGGAGACTTGCTAGTCATGATTGCCTTGATCGCACTAGCGTCTTTGATTCTAGGTATGGGCTTGCCAGTAACCGCGGCCTATATCGTGTTGGGTACTTTGTCGGCTCCAGCTTTGTATAAATTGATTGCTGAGAGTCAGTTGCTTGATCTGTTGGTTTCGGGTCAGCTACCAGAGCAGGCGAAAGCCATCTTCATGTTAGCGGCACCAGACAAGTTAGATTTACTGAATGCGCCAATGGCTCTCGAAACAGCCAAAGAGATGATCGCGTTAGTCCCTGCTGACTTTGTCGAAACGCTACTTGAGCAAAGCTTAGGCTTGGAAGCGATCAGCCTTGCGCTGCTTTCTGCACACTTGATCATCTTCTGGTTATCACAAGACAGCAACGTAACTCCGCCAGTTTGTTTAACCGCATTTGCAGCCGCGACCATTGCTAAAACCCCACCAATGAGAACGGGCTTAATGGCATGGAAGATCGCCAAAGGCCTGTACTTGGTGCCACTGCTTATCGCTTACACCAACTTAGTAAGTTGGGATGTGACCTCGGTTTTGGTCACTGGTGGCTTTGCTATCATTGGTACTTACGCGTTTGTTGCCGCGATTGAGGGGTACTTAGAGAGTGAAATTAATCTTGTGCTGCGCGCGGTATTGATTGCTTTGGGTGTGGCTTTGGTTTGGCCTGATGTGTCAATCGTGATTCGCTTGGTGTGTGTAGCGCTGTTTGTGGGCATCTTCATCTACAGCGGTCGTAAATACGACATCAATCAAGTGAAAAAGGAATCGGACGGTGAGCAAGAGTCTTTACCTCAAACCGAGGCTGACACTGTCGTGTCTCCCCTATAATTAAAAGGATTGAATGTAGGAATATTATGAACTCAATATACGACTATATTATCGTTGGTGGCGGCATTGTTGGTGTATCAACGGCATGGCAATTACAGCAAGCTCACCCTGATAAAAGTATCCTTTTAGTCGAAAAGGAGCGTGGCTTTGCGCAGCATCAAACTGGCCATAATAGCGGGGTGATTCATGCTGGAGTTTACTACGCTCCAGGCAGTTTAAAGGCGGATTTTTGTAAGCGTGGCGTAGAGCGCACCATCGCCTTTTGCAGCCAACACGATATCCCCGTCGAAAACTGCGGTAAGTTGTTGGTCGCGACCAATGAGCAGGAAGTGGAGCGCATGAACGCGCTTTATCAACGTTGTCATGATAACGATATTGATGTCGATTTGTTGGATCAAGCGCAACTCAAACTTGCCGAGCCAAACATCACGGGATTGGGGGCGATTTATGTCAAAACCACCAGTATCGTCGATTACAAAAAAGTCACCGAAGTAATGGCTCAGCAGTTTGTTGAGGCTGGCGGGGAATTGAGCTTAGGGACTGAAGTGATTTTAGTCGATGAGCAAGACGATGAGGTTCAATTGACCTGCAAAGTGGATGGGCAGACCTTGCAGCTGAACAGTCGATTCTTGATCACTTGCTCGGGCTTGATGGCGGATAGAATGACCAAGATGCTTGGTATTGAAACCGACTTCCAAATCGTGCCTTATCGCGGTGAATATTATCAGTTGGACGCTAAGCACAACCAAGTGGTGAATCATCTTATCTATCCGATCCCTGACCCTGAGCTACCGTTCTTGGGCGTGCATTTAACACGCATGATTGATGGCTCCGTAACAGTAGGGCCAAATGCGGTTCAAGGCTGGAAGCGAGAAGGGTATGGCAAGCTGAACTTTAGTTTCAAGGACACGATGCAGATGCTCAGTTTTGCGGGTTTTTGGAAGGTCACTGCAAATCACCTGAAAACGGGATTGGTCGAGTTTAAGAACTCATGGTGGAAACCGGGTTACCTAAAATTAGTTAATAAGTACTGCCCGAGCATTACTGTGTCAGATTTCAAACCTTACCCAGCAGGCATTCGTGCTCAAGCGGTACTCAAGGATGGCACCTTGGTTCATGACTTCCTGTTTGCGGAAAGCCCAAGAAGCCTGCACGTGTGTAATGCTCCATCGCCTGCGGCGACTTCAGCGATGCCTATTGGCGAATACATTTGTGGCGAGATAATGCGTAAAACAGCCAGTTAAATAGCCCTAGCCCCAGTAATAAAAAAGACCATCTTGATGATGGTCTTTTTTTATCAGCCGCTTACAAAATCGTAGGCACGCTACACTACAGGCAATAGAGTGAGCTACGACTTCGAAGGGAGACTTCTTCACCGCTGTAACTGTCATAGATGTGGATATCAGGCTCCGCTTTTAGGTATCGAGCAGGGTTCTTTACTTCTCGCATCTTGATGTAGTTTTTGTTTGGTGAGACTCGCTCAATCGCTTCTACTCGAAAGTAGGTGTTTGGCTTCGCGAGTATTTCTGCTTCATCCGGTTTGAACGTATACGCGTTAATGGCGCGACCTGCTGACTTGAGTTCAATTTTGAATTGAGCTGCAGAGGCGCCTTCGTAAACACCAGCTGACGAAAAGTTCTTGGCAACACTAGGCAGTGTCGATGTCGATAAAAAGGCTTTCTCGTGCAGAATATCACCAACATTTAGCTTATCCAGTAGCGTATTTTTTATCGATGAGCCACGGTAGACTGTGCCCTTGTAGTTAGGAAGTTTATTCATGACATTTCGCATATGAAAGACTCGCGACTTTAATGTGCGACCAAACATTTCAGACAAATATCCTTCTGGTTCTCCCGCCCGCATGTATTCATTGACCACGTCGTGATCCACTCGGCCATAGTTTTTGATTGCGGAATATTCTTCAGGCACCATCTTTTTTTCAGCTTTTACATGGTGCGTCGTTGCCCAGTCCATCAAGTCATCCGCAATTTGTTGTTGCGCCTGATAGGAGAGTGAACGCCCTTTAAACTCAGGAAACTCCTCACTTTGTGCCGAAAAACTTGTCATTAAAGAGAGACAAAGCACTCCAATAAATTTTTTCATTGTTTGATCCTTAGCTTATGTGCAAACGAGAGAGTGCCAAAATGATGCTTCTACTTCTTCGCCTGAATAGAGATTATATTTCTGAGTATTTTTGACGGCAGACGCCTTCACCGTCTCAACGCCGATGTAGGTATGGTTAGAAGTTCGCTCTATCTGGGTGATTCGAAAGTGTGCATTTGGTGCAAATAGAACCTCTGCTTCTTTGCTGTACTCCGAAAGCCCTGCAATGGTGTGACCCCCTTGATTGACCTTTACCTCAAAGACTATTCGCTTGAGTCTTTGCGGTGAGTTGGGATGCACTACCGAAAAGCGCTTAGCGACTTCTGGGAGAGTAGAGGTTGAAGTAAATGCTGGCTCGACCAACACGTCCCCCTCTTCGAGCTTGTTAAGCAGAGATAGTTTTAC
Source organism: Vibrio splendidus (assembly GCF_001557875.1). Lineage (GTDB taxonomy): Bacteria > Pseudomonadota > Gammaproteobacteria > Enterobacterales > Vibrionaceae > Vibrio > Vibrio splendidus_F. The sequence continues at coordinate 388,731 of NZ_LNRF01000001.1, forward strand.
CCAAGCCCCTCGATAGGCGGTCCCTTTGTATTTCGGCAGCTTGTTGAGGGCCGATTTAACCGTGCGAATGTAATACCTCGCATCTGCTCCAGCGACACCCCATGTTGAGGTGTCAGTCGCCCTTAGGTAGTCATTAGCGGTCTGATAGCCGGAAATTGAAAAGTCTTCCACCGCTTCCTTTTCATTGGCAGTTATGAAGGAGTAGCGCCAACCATTGGAAGCCTTTGACCAGTCTTTGAAGTCTTCTGCTAGCTGGGTGACCTCTTCCTCTGAACGGTTTGGCTGTTTGATCGCATCAAACGGTTGAGAGAAGGCAGCAAAACTCAAACAACAGAGAAGTAATAAAAAACGAGTATTCATAGTGTCCGCCCTTTATTGGTATTGGTAGCTGTTAGGGCTTAAATCACATGGAATGCCGAAATTGTTCTGATTGATGACGGCAAACTTCAACGCCCCAAACATATTGAGCTGTTGGCGAGTGACGGCGTCGTACCATTCTGAGATAGGAGAAATCCAATACAGGTCATCATCAGCCGCAACATCAAGCAGTGCGCTCTTAAGGTATGGGTAGTAAATCATGCAGCTATGACCCGGTTTATCGGTAAAGTTTTCGTTTGTATTGCTTAACTTATCGAGCTTTTGATTGAGTTCAGACGTTAGGTTAAAGATGGCATCGATAGAGCGCTCAATGCGCGCATCGTAGCTATCAGGGATGATGTCTGAAATCAGGTAGCGCATAAGGTGAGCAGGCAGCATCTCTGAAAACAGAGCGGTGACTTCACCTTCCCCAGAGGCGTGGTGCCCTGTAGAGATATGCTGAGAATGTATGATCGATGTATAGCGCTGGAATTGGCCCACTTGTGAATGTAGCCACTTAACACCGTTGCTGTCGGAGACACTGATCGCTTCAGCAAGACGAGTTTTTACGATCCCTTTCGCGAGTTGCAGCGTGTTGCCTTCCAGATGAGCAAGATCCAGTGAGGATGATTTCAGTGCGGAATAAATTAGTGGTGCATTTTTTTGAAGATCAATGCTACCTGGGTAAGTGAAGCTATGAAATTCGACAGCTTTCTTAGCTTGCCACTCGCTTTCTAGCGCAGCGGCAATCAAGCCACCAAGCTTTTGATAGCGCTTCGAGTGCACATAGGCGCTTTTGCCTGAGTAGTTTGCGTGCCAATTGTTGATGTAATGCAGCGACGCTTGTCGTGAAAGGTTCTCTTTTTGAAGGTAAGACAAGCTCCACCCAGCACATGCGCTACCGCCACCACATTCACCTTCAAGCATTGCGCTTGAGTCCAGTAACCAGTGATAAACCTGTTGTTTGTCGAATTCGGCTTGCTGTTTTAGGCGTTGCTGCGCAGAAAAGTCCAGCAACTGTTGTTCCAACCAACGCTCCTCAGCTTCGGCATTCCAACCATGATCAATTAGGTTACTAAGTGAATCGAAAAGCACGCGCTTTACAGCTTCTTTGCTTGGCGGCGAGATCTGAGCAATAACGGTATCTTCAGATGGAATAAATGGGCGAGTTTCTGCTGGCACCCAAGCGTACTCAACGCAACCTCTAAAGTTTGGGTCGCCTCCTAGAATGCCAATACGAACGCATTTTTCGTAACCACTTTGAAGAACGATCTCTTTGTTGCGTATTTCTTGTGTTGTTGCTGGGCGCCCTAGAATGCTGCGTGTCATCTCGTCAATGGCGCTGCGCTCAGCTTGCGCCTTGAAGAAGTTATGCATGGTCTCTACAGAGCCTGAACGGAATAGTCGTTCAACGGCGATTTCACCTTGTGTGAACATATCTCTTTGCAGCTTACTCTTGAGCAAATTGACATGGTTGTCCGCGGTTTCAATGATCTGGGTTTTGGCTGCAAGTGTGCGTGCATAAAGCTGTTGAACTGCAGCTTGGTCAAGCCCTTCAATTTGACCTGCTCGTAACTCATTCAGTTTGGTAATTGCTTGATCTAGCAGATTCTGCTGACAATGCTGAAGTTTAGCCAGTGCGCGGTTCGCTTGGCGTTTTGAAGGTAATGCTGGTGGTAGGGAATTACTCTCTTCAATATCAATATCAATATCAATATCAATATCAATATCATGATCAGGATAAAGGTCTGCGAGCACTTTAGTTTCCTCGTTACAGCTAGAGGCAATGTCCGATGCAAACAGTCGAGAGTCTTTATGGTCGAGAGCCAGTTGGCTAAAGATGGCTTTGCGTAGCTCGTGGTCGACCGCGGTGATCAGCTCTTCCGCCATAATGGTCTGAGCCTTTACCACTTCTTGATAATTCTGCTCGTATTTGAGGGCAAGATCGGTGGCAAAGCCGCGTGCTACGGCGTTCCACATCGCTTGCTGGTCTGAGGCGAGTTCGGCCCAATAAATTTTGTCTCTTAAATCTTGCTGGGTGACGAGATCCTCATGAACGTGATAACTGTAATGGTTACCTGCTGCAATTCTATCCCAGCGACTACTCAAAATTTGGCGGTCGATCTCCCTCGCGGGAAGTTTTAAAACGCCAAACCAATCGACGAGTCCCATTACTGTGGCAAATCGATCGTAAGAGGTACGTGATTCATCTTGGAAGCTAGTTGCGACCTCATTTGCCCAAAGTCCAACGGCAACTGCGTCGCCAATCGGTCCCAGAGCTTCTAGTGCACCTTGCGCTAGCCCTGTCGTTGAACGGCCCAAAGTGTCCATCAGCCTTGCTGCTTCCTCAGGTGCTAGCGTAACAGCTGAGGCGGGTCCTGTTTCTAGTAAGGTGGCAGTTTCTGGGAAAACATCACTGGCTTCAGAGAGAGAAGGTTTTAAGTCGACAATGTGCTCTGGCGATGATGGAAATAGGTTTTCAGGGGTAATGCCATCACTAAATGCGTCGTAGTTTTTTTGACGGACTTGGTGGAAGCTTTCGCTATCTAAGACGTTATATTCGTCCCCAATCTTACAGATTTCAAAAGCGCCGGCGCTAGATGAAATCATGGCTGAAATGAGCGCTAATCTATTTAATTTCATAGAGTTATCCTTGTTTTTGCGAAGTTGTTTGCTTGTTTTAGAAAGCAAAAAGCCTCTCCTTGCCAATATGGTAAAGAGAACGCTAGGGATTTAGTTTGTTGGTTGATGCGATAAATCGTTGAATCAAGCCTCCTTAGAGGTGGCTTGATTGTTTAACTTCGATGTTGTCAGTAGGGGGAACTGCTTCTCCTACTTAGCGTTAAATGAACACAGGTTTTAACCGTTTATCTTGAACGTGCTTACGGCTTACGGGAGCCTTCATATCTTCAATTGTGGTGATTGAGTTGCTAGCCTCGTGTTGAAGTGAGGTGATAACTTCTTTAACTTTGGTGGTACTTTGTTGAGTACGGTTAGCGAGGTGGCGAACCTCATCGGCTAAGATGGCAAAGCCAAATCCTTGAACACCAGCGAGTGCAGCTTCGGTGGGGGCATTAAATTTGTATCCCAACGGTTTTCTGTTACTTACGGTTGACGATTTTTTGAAATTATTCCAATTCAATAAGCTCGTCGTCATGGTTAAAATGACAATTAATTCCGTAAAATAAATATTGTTTTTTAGTTTATTACTCATAACTAATCCCAATATAAGTCGTGTTTGATTTTTATAATTCAGGATTGTCCCTGTTGAATTGAAAACAAAACTTACAAAATGCACATATAGGCTAAAATAATTTATAGATAATATATATCCGTTTGATATATGCAATATTTATTATATGTGTTTGTTGTCTGTTTTTATGATTATGTGGAGTGCTGGATTTAATTGAACCAGTTCTTCCTTATGCCGATGAACTGGTCTTACTTGTTGTTTTTGTTGACCATATCTTTGTTGTCGCTTACTCCTTTTTTAGTATTTATCCTCTTTTATTATATGGGTATGATGTTGAGCTTCGTTAAATAAGTAATTAAATGAGCGTTTGTGGAATTATATTTAAATTGGCGTTTGGATTTGGGTGCTAGGTATTTGCTTAACGGGTTAGAGAGCAATAGAATAAGCATTAACTAATTAAGTGATCGCTTTATTATTCGTGTTGGTTATTTATAGAATTGAATATAAGGTGGGTGTGTTGGGGTAAGGTGGTCAAATTACTTAATTTAAATATAACTTTTGATTTATATTTAGAGATGCTTAATTAGATTTTGGTGAAGTAACTATTTTCATCTACATCTACACTTACGTTACTACTGAAAAAACGCAGCCAATTAAGCTGCGTTATGTTTTTTGTCTAAGTGGTTAGCCAATAGGTTAGCTGAGTAAATCTGGTATATGCTTAATTGAAACTTACCACCAAGATTCGTTGGGTTGTCAGTTGCCAGTTACTAATGATTAGCTACTATTGGTTAGTTACTGCAAACCCGGCACGAAGCTAGCGACGATGGTGACATCGTTAAAGTTACGGTAGCCGCGCACCATTATGTTGAATTCACCCGCTGGCTTGTTCAATACACACTGTTCGTTGCTGCTGTTCTGGTATGGACGGCAATCGTAGCTCGCTTTCGATACGGTACCATTGTGTTTCACATACAAGTCGGCATCTCCACTACGAGGGCCTGTTAATGTTACCGTTAACTGACCTGCACTTTCCGTCGTAAATGTGAAGAATTGCTCTTCACCATATCCTGCAGTAAGTCCTTCAACAGGGACGTCATATTGAAGTTCTGTTGGACCTGCAACAGGTGAATCCAGACTAGTTTCAACGAGATAAGCAATCGCCAATTTAGCGAACTTCGAGGCATGGGTTGCAGTTGGATCTGAGTTCTCAATCGTATCATGCTGCGTGTGGATGCTAGGGTTGTAATCGTTGAACATGCTCTCGAACGGCATAGCTGCTGGGTAGCCAACGTTGTGCCATGATGCGTGATCGGAACAGGCATAGCCACAACGGTCGAAACTGTAACTGATGTCGCTCGCGTAGGTATCAATCAACTCGCTCAGGTAAGCCGTTAGGTTGCTGTCGGTGTAGTCGGTGATGAAGGTAATATCGTGTGCTGAACCGTTGTAGTTGGTCATGTCTAATTGCAGTACCGATACAACGTTTGCTTGTTCGTCTCTTAATGCATTAGCGACATCTTGTGAGCCACGTAGCCCAACTTCTTCTGCAGCATAACCATAGAACTTAATGGTTTTGTCTGGTTGAATACCACTGGCGATCATCAGGCGAAGCGACTCTGTTACCGTTGCAATACCAGACGCATCATCATCGGCTCCCGGTGAGATGGTGCCTTCGCTTGTCCAAGATCCAACGGTCGAATCAAGGTGTCCACCAACTACGACGATCTCTTCAGGATATTTAGCGCCAAGCAGTGTCACTTCAACGGATTTCTGTGGGTATTCGGCATGCGTGATCTGGCGTGCAGACGCATACGGCACATCCTTAATTTCTGTTTCCCAACGCTCTAAAAGCCAATCTGAAGCAGCGACACCAGTAGAAGTAGTATAAAAACGGTTGGTGAAGTTGGTTAGGTTTTCAATAGTCGTGACCATGTTGTTCGGCTCGACCTGAGATAGCAGATCGTTCACTGTGTCTTGATGGCTGATCACCGGTTTTTCGAAGGTGTTCATTGTCAGTGGCATCGCTGCGGCTTTGAGTGCACTTGCTTTGTCTTCGTGCACCATGTAGCCACCACAACGGTGAGTTTCTTCATGCATGTGGCTGGATAGTTTCGCCAGCTCTTTCTGGTTGATTTTAGCTACGATGGAGTGCTTGTTCCCAGTCACGCTTGGATAAACCGTTGCGCCATGTTGAGTCATTATATGCTGTGCGTCAGCATCGGTGGTAATCCAGACTTCTTCGTTCGCTGGTGGTGTGATGCCTAGGGATGCGTAAGCCGAAGTACTGTTGATTAAGGCTAAAGAGCCTCCGAGTACAGCCAAAGCTAGCATGCTTTTTTGAATAGCCATTTGTCGTCCTTTTTATGGTGAGTATTGTTATGTTGATGGGGGTGATTTTTGTGTAACACGTGGATGTTTTTGTGTAGATGTTTCATTTTCTGAACAGATAACCGCGAAAAGGGCCCCTTTCGGAGCCCTGAATTTACTATCGATTATTGTGTTTTAATGAAACGGTAGTGCTTGGTTTCTGAACAGATATCGCTTGAGGTACACACTTGGTACTCCACATCCACTGTGCCGTTGTGACGGAACTTGTCGACGTATGAGTTAAAGTCTGTAGCACCAACATTCTTGCCATTACGCTTAATCACGAAGTAGTCATTGGTGTCGTAATCCCATGCCAGCTTAACGCGAGCCTTACCGTTCGGGTTTTTGTTACCAAACTTCAGTTTTAGCGGGAAGCCTTCTGCTGAGTCACCTTCAATCGTGATCGACTTGCTTGTCGATGTTGCAACGCCTGCATCGTCAGTCACGGTTAGAGTCACCACGTAGTCGCCAGCTTCAGCGTAGGTATAACGAGTCACTTCACCAGTTTGCGTGTTGCCATCGCCTAGGTTCCATTGGTAAGAAACGATCTGGCCATCGCTGTCCGAACTTGTGCTACGCAGCTCTACTTCTTTGCCTACGACCGTGTGTTCGAAAGAAGAAACTGGCGGTACATTAGCATTGCCTGATTCGTACGATGCTTTCAGGTTTGCACCTGCGTAATCTGAGTAACCCAGAATGTTCACCGTGTAGCGACCAGCTGTTGGGTTCTCAATCACACACACTTCATCGGTCACGGTTTCACTCTTACAGATGTTCTCTTGAGAGCTTGGTGCGTAATCTAGGCCGACATACATATCCGGGTCACCGGTAGTGACAGCAAGGTTAATCGTCAGCTTATTTTGACCCTCTGGCACTTCGATATCGAAGTAAGTTTTAGAGCCTGTTTCACCAGCAACTGCAGCTTCAACACCATTCTCAAGACGTTGATATTCCGGCTCTGGCGGAAGTGGCGGCTCGCCACAAGATGACACGCCCACTAAGTTGAACGCAGAAACAACATCATCGGTGCTGTAGCCAAGGTCGGTTGCTGAGTTTTTCACGCCACAAGCACCTTGCCAGAAATCACTGTTTTCAGACCAGTAGATTTGGTTGGCTAACACGAACAGTTCGAACGCTTTCTTGGTGTCCCAACCTTGTGTGGTTGCTAGGTGGTAGAACGCTTTGTTGAACACGCCCGAGCTGTAGTGCACGTTCAAGCCATCGTAGTATTCGGATGCGTTGTTAATTGAAGAGCCATCGCGTGAGGGATCGTCCATGTAACGCAGAGCACCTTCGCCTTTGAATATATTGCGGCCGACCATCCAGTCGTTGGTGCCCTTCATGTAGTATTCTGCCGCTTCACCAGCCATGTCAGAGAAGGCTTCGTTCATACCACCGGATTGATTCGCGTAGATCAAACCTGAGTTTTGCTCTGTGAAGCCGTGACTCACTTCATGCGCTGATACATCCAGGCTTACAAGTGGGTAGAAGAAGCTTTCACCATCACCAAAGGTCATGGCTCTGCCGTCCCAAAATGCATTCTCGTAGTTGTTACCGTAGTGAACACGCATCATGAGTTTGAAAGAGAGTGGTGCTGTGTCGAACCAATTTTTATACATGTCGAACACGATGTTACCGAAGTAGTGGGCATCGTTCAGTGGTGAGAATGCGCCGTTCACGGCTTTGTGTTCGTTGCGAGGACATTCATAGCTGTAAGTGGTGTCGCCGTCTGTTGCACCATTCAGGTCAACCGTGACCACGTTTTCCGATTCCATCACACACTCTGTGCCCACTTCTTGAACATCAAGGTAGTGGTAGTCGGTACCGTATTCGTACATGCCTGTTTTTTCGTTACCACCAGGGCCTGTACCGATCTGAGCGTGGGCAATACCTTCCCAGCGGTCGATAACTTCGCCTGTGTGTGCGTCTAGCATGGTGAACGGTCGAGTCGGTTGCTCACTGCCTTCTACTAGGTAAGAGACAACGTATACTAGTCGTGTTTTATCTACGCTTTGTTGCCCGATGCCTTGCTTCACTGAACCTTGATAGATAAATAGCTGATGTTGGACATTGTCTAGAGATTTGCTGGTTAAGCCTTGAATCTTAAGATCTTTACTCGCCAGTTCAATCGCTTGAGCGCTGTTGATGGATGGTTTAACAAAAGAACGCTCTAGGGTTGTTGTTTTAAGGTAGCGGCCTTGAACGGACTTAAGTGCGCCACCTTGGACACTTTGGGTTGCATTTAGGTAGTGCCCCCATACCGGCGTTCCCCAGATGTTTTGCTGGATCTTAACTTTGTAGATACCGCGCTTTTTCAGGTTCACTTCTTTAACCATCTTGAAGCTAGAAGCATTGCTAACACCTAACTGGCCGTTCAACCCAGAAAAGTTAGTAAAGTTGATCGGTTGATCAATCTGAACCGATTCATTTGCATGCACTGACAAAGACATAGCACTGGCTATAGCAACGGCGACTAAACGCTTTCTTATTTTCATTGTTATTTTCTCTTTCCATGTAAAATCCAAGAAAACGCAACAAAATTCTCACAGCGAATTTACATCATTCGATCCGATTAATTAGTAGCATGGCAACGATCTCTTTTATTCATGAAACTTATATTTTTCGTATTTACAGATAGTTATCGTTTCTGTTTATTTTTGAACGCACCTATATGTTTTATTTATAAAATCATGACACTTTTATTAAGTGTTAATTTCTATTGGAAATTAAGATTCTTGAGTAAATTGATCTGTGCCTCAGTTAAGGTGTTCCGAGCTGATAGAAGGATCAACGATTTGAAGGTGTCATTTTAGCCTGAAGGTTATTAAGCGATTTTAAGGGCAGTTTTGATAAGAATTTGAAGATTTTTAGGCTTATTTTTCGAATTGTTAGTTACAAGAGGGAAGGGTGATTGGGCACTTCTTTGGCACAGAGCACAAAATCTGCTGGATGAAAAAAGCCAGCGACGGGTCACTGGCTTAGATTAACTTAGTTTGTACAGGCTACTGATTAAAGGTACGTAACTCAAGTATTTATCTAGGTATATAACTAAAGTGAACTACTGCTTTTTACCGCCAACTTGAACGTAGTCGATACCGATAATACGGTTGATGATACCCAGAACAGAGCTCGTATCAGAGTTTGTTGAGCGAATCGTATCAACGGTTGCGCCTTCAGGAACCAACTCCATTGCGCGGTCTTGAGTATTACCTGGAACTTGGAAACCGACAATGTTGAAGCTCTCTGCGTGCGCTGTGTACACTTCTTCATTGTGGCTAATACCAGAACAACCCGCTAGAGAAACAATGCCTAAAACAACTAATAACTTTTTCATAAACACACCTTAAGAATGATTGGAGTTTAGATTCAATAGGTTCACAGGGAGACAGCATCTCCCGACCGATGTTGAACATTATTCCAGAGGTGTTTTGTAGTTACTGTATGGGTTTGTCAGCTGAATCATTACATAGCTGAATGGTTATAGTGAATACTGCACCCTTTAAGGTTTGGCTTTGACCTACTTCCACGGTAGCGCCGTGTTGAGCACAGATCTTCTCGACGATAGAAAGCCCTAATCCATGGCCACTCTTGGCTTTATTACGCGCTTTGTCGCCAACGTAAAAGGGTTCAAATAGGCGAGCTTGATGTTCTTGTGCTACGCCATCACCATCGTCATGTACCGCAATCTGCAGCTGCTCTTGCTGCGCGGTTGCTTCAATTAGCACTTGAGAGCGTGCGAATTTCATAGCGTTGCGTACTAGATTATCTAGAGCGCGGTTTAGCAGTATCTCATCCGCAAGAATCTCATAAGGTTGCTCTGGCAGTGATAGGTTTATGTCGAGCTCTGTATCTTTGTTCCAGCGCGTCATTGCGTGGTCGAGAAGGTCTCTTATCTCTAATGGTTGCTGCAAATTTTCTAGGTCACAGCTGTCAAGTTTGGCGTAATACAATAGCTCATCAACCATTTTTTCCATCTCTTCAGTGTCTTCGACAATACTCTCAATCGTACTTTCTTGCTCTGCGTTTAGCTGGGTGTCCTTCAACATTTCAGCTTGCCACTGAATACGAAATATTGGCGTGCGCAGTTCATGAGCGACAGCATTAGTGAGTGAGCGATTGCTTTCAATTAAGCGATGAATTCGGTCGGCCATTAGGTTGAAGGATTTGTTCAGTGAACCGATCGCAATGCCACTTGAGGTTTCAGCGCGCGAGGAGAGATCCCCTTCTGCAAAACTCAGAGTGGCTGATTCCAGTTTTTTTACTCGGCGGAAGATGATCAGTACATGGCATAAGCCATATAAGATAAAGCTTGCTAAAAAGAACAACCAAATCAGGTCATCTTCTAACTCGATTTTTTGCCTAACGAATGCTTCACTGTTGGGTAGGTAGTGATAGGTGTTATCACTGTTTGCTAAGCGAAACCAAAGATCTCGCTCTTCATCATGAAAGATAAAGGTACTCGGGTTGGTACTGAAAAACTTAGAAACGGGGCCTGGTATTTCATCGTCTGGGCTGAACGTAACCAGTTTATTTCGTGTGGTTTCTACAAACTGGTTTATCGCTTGATGAGCCGCTTCAAGGCCTTGATTCTTGGCGATGTTTTCTATCAGTTGTTGGTGGGCTGTTGCTTCATAATCTTGCAGTACATATTCGTAGTCGGTATTAAGTTGATAAACACAAATTTCGTAGGCGACAATACCGCTAATAAAACAAATCAATAGCCCTAGTAGGGACTCCAAATAGATACGTCGCATAATCGCTCTCTTTCATTACGCTCGTATTGAGCGAGGTTTAATGCCAGGCGGTGGAAACAAATAAGTAGCCTTTTCCGCGAATCGTCTGAATTTTCTCTGCTGGCGCATGGTCGTCGCCCAATATTTTTCTTAGACGTACCACCTTGTTATCAATTGTTCGGTCGATTCCGTCGTACTCAATACCACGCAGCGTTTTCGTCAAGTAGTCACGTGATAGTGGAGTATCGGGGTTGCTTGCCAATAACCAAAGTAGGTCAAACTCACTGTCTGTGAGTGACAAAACCTCACCTGAAAGTTCGCATTTCTTATAGGTGTTTTTCAGCACCAGTTTATCAAACTGTAGGCTGCCTGAATCGTCGGCTGAAGCTGTATTGGTATCTTGGCGACGTAATAGTGAACGAACTCTTGCCAGCAGAACTCTGGGTTTGATTGGCTTGGTGACATAGTCATCAGCCCCTGTCTCTAAACCAGCGACATGATCGAAGTCGTCATCACTAGCGGTGAGCATCAGGATTTTACCTTTGTAGTGTGTACGCGTCTGTCGGCAGATTGTAAGTCCGTCACTTACAGGAAGCATCAGATCTAAGAGTACGATATCAGGTTGCTCAGATAGGATAGTATGCGCGGCATCACCGCCATCATCTAACGTGGAGACATCAAAATCTTGCGTGACAAAGTAATCCTGCAACATTTTCTGAAGTTTTAAATCGTCTTCCACGATGATCATTTTAGGTTTTGTCATTCCACTCCCAGCCTTATCATGCATTTCACTTATCGAGATGACGTGAGCGATTTTCCTCTTATGCAAGTCGATATCGCATATTAAATTTAAACGCTTCACGAAAAATACCTAACGTGAATGATTAAACACTTTCTACGTCAGTTCAATGATGATTTTGACTTTTGGGGAAAATAAAAAACAACGTTCAAAAAGAATTACATTCTCATACATTCACGGGACAGATGCTTGCGGGTTTAAATAATAGAATCATCTCCATCAAAACATTATGGGAATGATTTTATGAACGACTATCGAAAGGCATTACTGGCGTTACCTTTGATTTTTTTAGCTGGCTGTAATTCAAGCTCAAGCAAGGCTGACACCAAGGCGCAAACGAAGCCTAAAGCTGATTACGTATTTTCATCGGCTAAGCTTGGTGAGTTGTATCAAGAGCGACAAGAGCTCCAAGAAGCAATGAAGCTTACTTATGATGGTGTTCAGTATGAAAAAATTCAGTTTGCTGAAGATATTAGTGATAAGCAAAAAGTAGTTAGGCTTGCAGATAGCTTAGGCCAAAGCGTTGACCTGTATTTTCCAGATGCAGGAGTCGATGATTGTGCGATTTACAGCGAGGGTAATTTTTTTGATTCATTTGATTGTGGTACGGCTCTACGTTCAATTGGCAATGATACGACGTTAATCCAAACGACAACGGGCAATAGAAAGCTTGCTGTTGAGCTTGAATACCAAAACGAGCTGTCGCAATACGTGACTAGTCTCGGGTCTACGGTTTTGAGTAACACCAAAACTGGCAACAAGGTAACCATTACCACATCGTTTGCTTTCAACGCTTTTTACCGCGATGTGCTTAATGAGACTGGTGCTATTGAGCGAATTCAGTCGACTCTGGGTGCATCAACCTATTCTCAGCTTTTTGATATCGTGAAATTGTATCGAGGCAGTGAGATGACATTGAAGTTTACCAACCATATTGGTGGCAGCGCTGACGACGATATCAATATGTATACCGGGCGCATGATCCACAGTAACAACATGACGACGATCGTAACGCCTACGGGGTCGGTGTTTTCTGGCGGCACGGATCTTTTCGCTGCGGGTAACCCACGGGTTTTGCAACGAGCAGATACCACCAAAGCCATTGAGCTTAATAAGCAGGTTGGTGTGCACAGTTGGGCTGAGGATGATAAAACAGCCAAAGATTTCCCATACACGAACGAAAGTCATCGCAAGCAAGCGACCTACTTTAAAAAGGTAATGGGAGACAAAGGAATCGACTTCTATATCTTCACGTTGGATTCTGCTCCGGCTTCTGGTGAACACTGGGTGACTAAGGCTGAGTCAGATAAATACGGTTTCATCACACGCATTGAGTAGCTTAGGCTCGTAATAACATTAGAGATAACTAAAAGGTTGGTGATGACGTTGTTGTCACCAACCTTTTTGGTATCTGTTGTTTAACGTGCTGGCTTATAGAGGAGTCAAGTACCGATAGTTAGCGGTGAATAAATACTGCATTTAAACGCACTATAACAATTAATTACCGCAGATTTTGATTTTAGAAAGCACGATCACGGCACTTTTTTACCGATAGAATTTATTATCCGCAAGCCTTACAGATCAAAGCAGAATAAGCTTAGTACTGTAAGGAGCAATGTGAATGACTAATAAGGACGATCATTTATGCAGTTACTGACAGGCACTTTGACACATTATTCTAACCCTGAGGCTCACTCTGAGCTGGAATACTCAAGTCAGCAACGTGAAATATTAAGTGTGGTGGCCTCTGAGCAGGCGATTAAAGATATCTCGCAATGGCCGGGATACTCTGTGACGCCCTTGCATGTACTTAAAGACATCGCAGCGAAAATCGATGTAAGTCAGTTTTGGTATAAGGATGAATCACAACGCTTTGGTTTAAAAAGTTTCAAAGCCTTGGGTGGTGCTTATGCTGTGGCTCGTCAACTACAGGTTGAAATTGCTAAGCATTATGGAAAAAGTCCAACCATCAGCGAGCTACTCAATGGCGACTGGAAATCAGAGGTCGCAGAAATTGTCGTTAGCTGCGCAACTGACGGAAACCATGGCCGTTCAGTGGCATGGGGCGCACAAATGTTTGGTTGTGGCTGTGTGATCTATATTCACCGTGACGTATCTGAAGGGCGTAAACAAGCAATGGAAGCGTTCGGTGCTGAAGTTATACGCATTACTGGGAACTATGATGAATCGGTTCGGATGGCTGACTCTGAAGCTAAAGCGAAAAACCGAGTGATTGTTTCGGATACCTCTTATGAAGGTTACATGGAAATTCCGAAAGACGTAGCACTTGGCTACACAGTGATGTTGGCTGAGATTGTCGATCAATTGGATGGCGCGATTCCAACTCATGTGTTCGTACAAGGTGGCGTTGGCGGCCTCGCCTCTGCTGTTTGTGGCTATTTCTGGGATCTATGGGGAGCACAGCGTCCACGTTTTATCATCGTAGAGCCAGAGCAAGCTAACTGTTTACAGAAGAGTGCTCAAGCGGGCAAGCCCGTGGTAGTTACAGGCGATTTAGAGACACTGATGGCAGGCCTCGCATGTGGTGAGGTTTCAAGCTTGGCTTGGACGATTTTAGAAAACGGCGCCGATGATTTCATGACCCTGAGTGAGGATGCGATCCCACAAGCAATGCGCATGTTGGCGAGTGGCGAACACACGGAAGTGGCGATTGAAGGTGGCGAGTCTGCGGTTCCTGGTTTTGCTGCTGCGATCATCGCTAAGCAAGATAGGACATTCGCTGAAAAATTGAATTTAACTCAAGACAGCCGAGTGCTGGTGATTGGCACAGAAGGGGCGACTGACCCTGAGCTGTACCAACAGATCATAGGTTAATGATTTTATTGCTAGTTTAGAAGATTACATAACAAGAACGTAAGCCCCAAGTTGACGGTATAGATGCTACTTTTACAAAGTAATGTCATGCCGTCTTTTTTTGTTTTTAGAGCATGGTCATTGCGGATATATTCCATTCACTTGAACCTGTTAATCACGCTGCTCATCAATCGGAATAGTCAGTCCAACCTTGACGTTATCCATCACCACATTAGTTTGAAAGCTCTTGATATTGGCGTTGTCGAAGAAGGCTTCACGAGTAAAGTTGTCATAACCCTCCATATCTGCTGCCGTGACTATCATTATGAAATCTGAACTACCGGTTACGTAATAGCACTGCTGTACAGATCGATTGGCACTCATCTCTTTTTTGAAGTTATGCATCAAATCAACGCGTTCACGCTCCAAGGTCACTTGGACGATAAACGTCATCGCATGACCGACCGCTTTGGGGTTGATGACAGATACATCCGCTTGTATCACACCTTGTGAGCGCATGCGTTTTAAACGACGCTGAACAGCAGCAGGGGAGAGCCCAACTTTTTCTGCGATTTTGTCCGAAGTCGCTCGATTTGAGTCTTGTACGATGTTGAGGATCTTTTTGTCGAAACTGTCGACTACCCATGTTGCTTGCTGTGTCATCCCTATTCTTCCTCGTATCTGCTTCTCAATATCAAGTTTGTGAATTCATTATTTCTGATTGGTCGTTGTGTGATCAAGATAAAGGTATTTTTCCTTAACAATTAGCCATCTACCGTTGAGAACGAAAAGCCACTATAACGCAATAAAAATGCGGAATTTCCGCACAATAAAGCATTCATTTGACGATAATCCTTAAACTTATCGGGGCATTATTAATGTTGTAAATGAAATGTAAAGCTTTGGTTGGCTCGATTGTAATTTGTAATCCTACATTTCATTAAAACTTTATAAGCTCAAGGAATCGGCAAATATGAGATCTGGAATCGCAACTTTAGAGTTTGAATTAGAAACATTGGCACCCGCAGGACGTGTCGGTGTGATCGCTTTGGCGACCGATTTCAATATTGAGCAAGACCTCAGTCTACTCTACCCAGATGGCGTTCAATCTTTCACTAGCCGTGTTAGAAATTACAACCCGTTGACAATTGATAATCTGCGAAAAATGGAACCGGGAATTGCAGCGTGTGCTGATACCATTTTGCCCGGCACAGATCTAGATGTGGTTATTTATGCGTGTACATCTGGCACGGTTGCTATCGGCAGTGAACGTATTACTCAGCTGGTTCATCAGTCTTGCCCAAATGCGGCAGTAACGAATCCGGTGACCGCGGCCTTAGCGGCTTTCGACAGCTTGAAAGCTAAGCGCATATCGGTATTAACGCCTTATACCGAAGCTGTGAATCAAGACGTGGCCGCGTTTTTTGAGTCGCAAGGCATTGAGGTGTTGAGCATTGCTGGCTTCGGCTTTGAAGATGACACCGCGATGACGTTCATTTCACCACAGGACATTAAACAAGCCGCGATTGAAGTCTGTGACCCGAATGCGGACTTGCTGTTTATCTCTTGTACTGCATTGCGTGCAGCATCAGTCATCGAAATCATTGAAGCTGAACTAGATAAACCTGTAGTCAGCAGTAATCAGGTATTGGCTTGGCACTCCCTTCAGTTGATGAACTACCCCATACCCATAAAAGGTTTCGGTGCACTACTAGAGCACCATCTTGAGCCACCCTCAGATAATTACCGAAGGTCGAAGTCGTTGTAACGACCTTTGATTAAAGCTGCTTGCTTCGCGTTTACATTCAGCAGCCAAGCTAACTCCACATTTTACGTTAATACAAAGAATTACACTTTGGGACTACTACTATGCCGTCTACTCTCTCGATTAAACCAGACCAACTGTCTTCTCAGCTTATTCAAAGCATGACGGAGTGGCGTCAACATTTACACCGTTTCCCTGAGTGTGGTTTTGACGTGAATCTGACCTCCGATTTCATCGCCGACAAGTTACACAGTTTTGGTATAGAAGTGGTGCGTAACATCGGTAAAACAGGATTAGTAGGGATACTTCGTTCAGGATCAAGTGAAGCGAGCATTGGTCTGAGAGCTGATATGGATGCTCTACATATTCACGAACAAAACAACTTCGAACACTGCTCACAACATGATGGGAAGATGCACGCTTGTGGTCACGATGGACACTCCGCAATGCTGCTTGGCGCTGCAAGCTATTTGGCCGAAAAACTATTGGCAGGGAACCCAACCTTCGATGGCACGGTGTATTTCATTTTTCAACCCGATGAAGAGCATGGCTGCGGCGCGCAAGCGATGATTGATGACGGCCTGTTTGAGCGATTTTCGATTGATGAAGTGTATGGCGTACATAACTTTCCCGGTTTAGCGGAAGGTGAATTGATGGTTCGTCCTGGATCATTAATGGCCAGTGAGAGCAGCTTTGAGATCACGATCAACGGTGTGGGTGGGCATGCCGCTCTGCCGCATCAAGGGGTCGATCCTCTCGTCGTTGGCTCGCAAGTAATCCTTGGTCTGCAAACCATCGTCTCTCGCAATCTTAGTGCGATCCACGATACGGCTGTAGTCTCTGCGACCGAGTTTATTACAGACGGCACGGTTAACGTCATCCCGACTCAAGTGAATATTAAGGGAGATTGCCGTTGTTTTACTGAACCTTCTCTCGATCGAATCAAGCAAAGTATGGAGCGAATCGTGGCGGGCATTTGTCAGGCGGCAGGTGCGACTTACGATTTCGAGTTTATTAATACCTTCTACCCAACCATCAACAGTGAGCAACAAACCCAATATTCGGTTGCCGCCGCGCAGAAGGTACTTGGTGTCGAGAACGTTAATGACGCCTGCGACCCACTGACAATTTCGGAAGATTTCTCCAGCATGTTGCGTGTAAAACCGGGTTGTTATGTGTTGTTGGGTAATGGCACGGAATCGGTCGGTGGCTGCGCATTACATAACCCTGAATACGACTTTAACGACGGCATCTTAAAGCTCGGTGCGAGTTACTGGATTCAGTTGGTGAACGATCGTTTAGCAAGATCAATTTAGAAACGGCTCAATTAGAAGTAACTCAATTAGAAGCAACAAGTAGAGAAACAGATTCAGCAGTGACAGTGACGTATTTGCCACTGCAAGATGGTTGACTTTAAACGGAGTTTATTGTCGACACAGCCAAAACTGAAGCGCGTGAAGTGACCAAAGTCATCAGCGCGCAATTAGGATAATAAAAGGAAAGATAGGATGAAACGATTAGGCGTAGCACTGCTAAGTTTGAGCATGGTTTTTGGCGTTCATGCCGAAACATGGAAGTTTGCTTCAGAAGAGGACAAAACAGACGTTCAAGACATCTATGCGCAAAAATTTGCGGAAGTGATTAAGAAGGAATCTGATGGCGATATTCGTGTTCGCATCTATTACTACGGACAACTGGGCACAGAGAACGACATCGTAGAATTGGCTGCTAAAGGCACGATTCAATTTGTGTCTGTTGGCGCGGGTCACTTAGGGTCTTATGTTCCTGAAGTACAAGCGGTGAGCTTGCCGTATGTACTGGGTACCAACGAAGCGATCACGCATAAGGTATTAACGGAAAGCCCAACCATCTACAACAAATTGGCACCCAAGTTTGAGAGCGTAAACCTAAAGCTGCTGTCGATGATGTCGGAAGGCGAAATGGTATGGGGTGGTAACAAACCTATCCGTACACCTGAGGACTTTGCTAACCAGAAAATCCGTACTTTCACTTCAACCATTCCTGTTGAAACCTACAAAGCGTTTGGTGCAACACCTACTCCTCTTTCTTGGGGTGAAGTGTACGGTTCACTGCAACTTAAGACTATCGATAGCATGGTTAACCCTATCTACTTCATCTACAACGCGAAGTGGCATGAAGTTCAAGACTACTTGATGTTCCCAGGTCAGCAACCGTATGTGAGCACCGTTTCGACCAACAGCAAATGGTACAACGGTCTGTCGGAAGAGAAGCAAGCTATGGTCGACAAAGCGATCAAAGCCGCAGACCAAGCTGCTTATGACTACCAGATCCGCATCAACAAAGAGAACATGGACAAGATCTTGAAAGAGCGTCCAAACATGCAAGTGGTTGTCTTGACGGATGAAGAGCGTGAGCGCTTTAAAACGTTAAGCCAGAAGCTGCACACGACATACTACGACGTAGTGGCGAATGCTTACCCGGCGGGTCAGCAAAGCGAAGCTCGTGAGGGTGCGAAAACCATTCTCGAAGAGATCCTAGGTGAAGTGAAGGCTGCTTCAGCAACGCAATAGAAAGCGTGAGTATGGATGATAGTTATCCGTTGATATGTGTCAGCGGATAGCTTATCCCAACCTTCTCCAAATAGTGGCAATGGACTCGTGTCACTGAACGAAGTATGGAGCACTGCCTGCTATGAAAGAACTGCTACATAAAATAAGTGTCGCGACAGAAAAGCTAGAGCGCTTTCTGATCATGACTGCCATTCTCGCGATGATGATCAACTCAACAGCCAATGCGATTGGTCGTTACGCCTTCAATAAAAGCCTATTTTTCTCGGAAGAGCTCAACCAGTTTCTGATTGTCTCTGTTACCTTCATCGGCTTCGCTTATGCGGTGCGCCAAGGCCGAAATATACGCATGACCGCGGTCTATGATTCATTGAGCACTAAAGCTCAGAAAATTCTCACAACCATCATTGCGTTATTAACTGCAATGCTGATGTTTTATCTCACCTACCATGCGTTCTTTTACGTTAAAGAGCTGAAAGATATCAACCGGTTAAGTCCAGCCTTACAGTTCCCTGTGTATTGGGTGTACGCGATCATTCCGATCGGGTTTTTTATCGCGGGATTGCAATACAGCATGAGTTTCTTGATGAACTTACTGCATAAAGAGATCTACGTGTCATTTGACGTGATTGAAAATAGAAATACAAAAGTAGGTGAGTTCGAATGAGCGATGTTGCACAGTTTTTCTCGGACATTATTGCCGGCGAATTAGATATTTATGTCATCACATTTACTCTTGTCTCTGTGATGGTGATTTTGCTGTTTTTGAGCTTCCCTATGATTGTGCCGTTAGCGGTTGGGGCTTTGATTGGCTTGATTCATTTCTCTCAGGTTGAGCCCGGTGTATTGATTCAGCAGATGGTGACAGGTATTTCGCCGAACGCTCTGATTGCGGTGCCGATGTTCATCTTGGCTGCGGATATTATGACGCGTGGTCACACGGCGTATAACCTACTGGGTCTGATTCAAGCTTTTGTAGGACATCTGCGTGGCGGGTTACCTATTACTACGTGTATCAGCTGTACCTTGTTTGGTTCTGTTTCCGGTTCGACCCAAGCGACCGTGGTGTCGGTTGGGCAAATCATGCGCCCTAAGTTGCTACAAGCAGGGTACAAAGACAGCTTTGTGATGGCGTTGATTATCAATGCCAGTGACATCGCGTTTCTTATTCCGCCGAGTATCGGCTTGATTCTTTACGGCACCTTAGCCAACGCCAGTGTAGGGGAATTGTTTATTGCTGGTATTGGTCCGGGCTTAGTGCTCGCTAGTCTGTTTTCGCTTTATAGCTACGCCTACAGCGTGAAACACAGTGACACCATCTCTTTGGTTGAAAAAGCCAACACCGCAGAACGCATTGAAGCGATAAAGAAAGCGATTCTTCCTCTTGGTTTCCCCGCTTTGATCATCGGTGGTATTTATTCTGGCGTAGTCACACCTACCGAAGCAGCCTCCTTTGCAGTGTTGTATGCAATCATCGTTGAGTGCATTTTCTATCGCAAACTTGGCGTAAAAGACATCTGTGATGCGGCGTTAAATACCGGCTTGATTACCGCGGTTGTGTTTGTGCTGGTGGGTGTCGGCCAGGCGTTCTCTTGGTATATCTCGTTTGAACAAATTCCTCAGGAATTACTGGCTCCTCTCAACTTAGAAGATGCTTCACCTGAATTCATTCTGTTTGTCATCGCACTGACTTTTTTTGTCGGCTGCATGTTTGTGGACTCTTTGGTGGTGCTACTGATCTTGACGCCGATTTTCATGCCGATTGTCGACGCTGCAGGTATTGATCCAATCTTGGTCGGTGTGATGGTAACGCTGCAAATGGCCATTGGGTCGGCAACTCCTCCATTCGGTTGTGACATCTTTACTGCCATAGCTATTTTCGAGCGACCTTACATGGAAGTGATCCGTGGGACATTACCGTTTTTCCTTATTTTGATATTGATGTCTGCTTTGCTGATTTTCTTCCCAAGCATCGCTCTGCTACCAAGAGATGTTTTATTCAATTAATTCTAGGGTTACCTTTCTTCATTCAAGGATAGAGATATGAGTATATTGCCGTTAACACCTCCGCAGAGAGGGTTTGAATCAGCAGAACTCGAGCAACGCACTGTCGAGTTACAACAACGTCTGCGTGCTCAAAACATTGATGCTGCGTTTTTCACAACCGAGCCTGAATTCCGCTACTTCAGTGGTTTCAAATCGCAGTTCTGGGAAAGTCCAACTCGACCTTGGTTTTTGGTGATACCTGTGGTTGGCAAGCCTATAGCGGTAGTGCCAGAGATCGGTGTCGCTGGCTTTGAAGAAACATGGATTGAAGATGTACGCAGTTGGCCGTCACCAAGGCCTGAAGATGACGGTATTTCTTTGTTAGCGTCCACGTTGTCTGAAGTATCGAGAGGTTCTCGTCGAATCGGTTCGATGGTCGGCCCAGAAACACATCTGCGTATGCCGGCCACTAACTATGCATTGTTACAGCAGAAGCTAAGCCAACACAGTGTGGTTGATGTATCGCTGATGATTCGCGATATGCGCAGTGTTAAGTCTCAAGTCGAAATCGATAAAGTACGCTTTGCGTGCCAAGTCACGGCGGCGGGTTTTGAGTACCTTCGCCAAAATTTAGCAATAGGCATGACAGAGCGACAGGCGTGTAAAGCCATGCATTTAGAAATGCTGCGTTTGGGTGCCGATGCGTGTCCTTACTTGATCTCGGCATCCGGGCAAGGTGGCTATGACAACATCATCATGGGGCCAACCGATCGTGTACTCTCTGAAGGGGATGTTTTGATCATCGATACGGGGGCTAACTTTGATGGCTACTTCAGTGACTTTGACAGGAATTATGCGTTTGGGCATGCAACACCTGACACTATCGCAGCTTATGATGCTGTTTATCAATCGACAGAGGCGGGGCTCGCGATTGCAGAGCCGGGACGCACCACTGGAGACGTGTGGCAAGCTATGTGGTCGGTGCTCGAAAAGAACGGTGCACTCGGCAACGATGTGGGTCGCCTGGGGCACGGCTTAGGCATGCAGCTAACAGAGTGGCCATCACATGTGCCTAACGGTGATGTGATCTTAAGACCGGGTATGGTGTTAACGCTTGAGCCGGGTATGGCATTTGCGAAAAATCGCATGATGGTACATGAGGAAAATATCGTCATCACAGAATCTGGCTGCGAAATGCTGCATCAAAGAGCTTGGCAATCGATGCCGATTATTGGCTAATTGTGCTTAGAATCTAGCGTTAATATCAAACCATCACAGCGTAGGGTATTCAAACATCTTTTTGGATGCTCTTCTTTGTTTTTTACTTCACCATACCCCTTCATCTTTTACACCCAACCCCCTCTAGTTTCCGAATTCTTTCTTGTTTCGATAATCTCTCTTTCTGTCTGAATATTGTACTTATTGAACAAAAACATTTGACCATTAACTATCACACCTCAAATCTTTAATTGTTTTCGTTAGCGCTCTAAATGATATTTAATTCATTGTTTTATAATGACTTTGTTTGTTTTGAATGCTGTGTTGTTACAAGTTTGTTTTAAATAATCATTTGAACCCTAACTAAATTTCTGTCATTTTATATTTAACTGAACGTTCAATAAAAAATAAAAGGACTAAGAAATGCCGAAGGTTGGGATGCCTGACATACGTAAACCACAGCTTGTTCAAGCGACCATGACGGTGATTGATCGAGTTGGTTTGCATGCCGCGAGTATTGCGTTGATCAGCAAAGAAGCGGGAGTCTCCACTGGCATTATTAATCACTATTTTGGCGGGAAGCATGGGCTGCTCGAAGAGACCATGCGTGAAATCCTTCGCCAACTCTCCAACACGATCACGACTTCACTAAAAGCGCTTCCTGTTGATGCTCACCAACAGAGAATCAACGCGATCATCGATGGTAACTTCGAAGGTTACCAAGCTGAAAATAAGGTCGCGAAGGCGTGGTTGGCATTTTGGTCATATTCAATGCATGACGAGCAGCTGAAAAGACTGCAGCGTGTGAATGAAAAACGTTTGATTTCACACTTACGTCTTGAGTTGAAAGGTATTTTGAATCATGAACAAGCGGATCTCGTTGCTCACGGGATTGCGTCTCTGATTGATGGTTTGTGGCTGAGAGGCACACTAAACCCAGATGGTATCGATGCTCAAAAGGCACGTGCCATCATCAATGATTATCTAGACAAACAACTTACTTTCTACTCGTGTCACAGCAAATAGATCGCAGTGGTAGCGCTAGACCTAGAACGACCACTAATTACACCCAATACTCACATATAGACCAGTAGAGTCTAATAACAATAATTAAGTCAGAATCTCAAATGGAAATGAACTCGTTATACATCGATGGCGCAGCGGTTAAAGCAACCTCTGGTGAAACCTTTGATAGCATTAACCCTGCAAACGGTGAACCTATCGCGACGTTAGGCCAAGCATCTTCAGCAGATGTCGACAGTGCTATTGAATCTGCGAAACGCGGATTTGCGGTATGGTCTGCAATGACCGCTGTGGAACGCAGCCGTATTCTTTTGAAGGCAGTGGAAATACTTAGAGCTCGAAATGATGACCTTGCAAACCTTGAGGTTGTTGATACGGGTAAGCCGCTGCAAGAAGCAATTGAAGTGGATGTGGCTTCTGGCGCTGATGTTATTGAATACTTTGCTGGCTTGGCTCCAACGCTACAAGGCGACCAACAACCGCTGAGCGAATCTCAGTTTTTCTACACTCGCCGTGAACCGCTAGGCATCTGTGCGGGTATTGGTGCGTGGAACTACCCTATCCAAATCGCAATGTGGAAATCGGCTCCGGCATTGGCCGCGGGTAACGCGATGATTTTCAAGCCTTCAGAAGAAACGCCGCTAACGGCACTTAAACTTGCTGAAATCTTCACAGAAGCTGGCCTTCCAGATGGAGTATTCAACGTAGTTCAGGGCGATTACCGTGTCGGCCAAATGCTAACGGCTCACCCAGACATCGCTAAAGTGTCGTTTACTGGTGAAACTGGTACCGGTAAAGCGGTAATGTCAGACAGTGCTAAAACACTCAAGTCTGTAACGATGGAGCTCGGTGGTAAATCACCAATGATCGTGTTTGATGACGCGAAATTGGACGATGCGGTGTCGGCTTCAATGGTCGCTAATTTCTACACCCAAGGCGAAGTGTGTACTAACGGTACTCGCGTTTATGTACACGAAAACATCTATGATGCATTTATCGACCAACTTAAGACACGCACTGAGAAGCTGATCATTGGTAACCCAATGGAGATGGAGACTCAGATCGGCGCGTTGATTTCTAAAGAACACCTTTCAAAAGTCCTTGAAGCAATTGAGCTAGCTAAGCAGTCGGGTGCAACCTTGCTGACGGGCGGCTATCAAGTGACAGATAACGGCCTCGAAAACGGCAACTTTGTTATCCCAACCGTGTTTGTGGATTGCGAAGACAACATGCCTCACGTTCAGCAAGAGATCTTCGGCCCTGTGATGTCAGTGTTGAAGTTTACCGACGAAGACGATGTGATTCGCCGCGCTAACGATACCAAATATGGCCTTGCAGCTGGTGTGTTCACGCAAAACCTTTCTCGTGCGCACCGTATTATTCATCAAATGCAGGCAGGTATTTGTTGGGTGAACACGTGGGGCGACTCTCCGGCAGAAATGCCTGTTGGTGGTTACAAGCTTTCGGGTATTGGCCGTGAAAATGGACCAGAAACCCTACTTCATTATACGCAGACTAAGAGCATTCTTATTGAACTTGGCGATTACGCCAGCCCTTATGCCTAACGCGTAACACTCAATTTTATGGGTTAGCTTAAAAAAGCTAGCCCTACTGACTCATCTCAGGGAAATCAAAACATGGAACAACGCTACGATTATATTATCGTCGGCGCGGGTTCGGCCGGCTGTGTGTTAGCGGATAGGCTAACGGAAAGCGGTGAACATAGCGTTTTATTACTGGAAGCGGGTGGCACGGATAAGAGCATTTTTATCCAAATGCCGACTGCGCTTTCTTACCCGATGAATACTGAAAAGTACGCTTGGCAATTTGAGACCCAACAAGAACCGGGCCTTGATGGACGTGAACTGCATTGCCCACGTGGCAAAGTGTTAGGCGGCAGCTCATCAATTAACGGCATGGTTTATGTTCGTGGCCACGCGTGTGATTTTGACCAGTGGGAAGAAGAGGGCGCAGCCGGTTGGAATTACCAAGCCTGCTTGCCTTACTTCCGCCGTGCTGAATCATGGAATAAAGGTGGTGACGAATACCGTGGCGATAACGGCCCTGTTGGCACATGTAATGGCAACGATATGGAGCTAAACCCGCTTTACCAAGCATTCATCGATGCAGGTAAAGACGCCGGTTACCCAGAAACCCAAGATTACAATGGCTACCAGCAAGAAGGCTTCGGCACTATGCATATGACGGTGGACAAAGGTGTTAGAGCCTCAACCTCTAACGCTTATCTACGTCGAGCCTTGAAGCGTTCAAACCTGACCTTGAAGAAAGGTATCGTGGCGCGTCGTTTCTTACTTGAAGCACAAGACTCAACAGGTCAATCAGGCTTAAAAGCCGTTGGTGTTGAGTTTGAAAAGTCAGGCAATACCCAGGTGGCTGTGGCGAACAAAGAAGTGATCTCTTCTGCGGGTTCTATCGGTTCTGTTCAACTGCTGCAGCTTTCTGGTATAGGCCCGAAAGCGGTGCTTGAAAAGGCCGGCGTTGAACTGAAACACGAACTGAGCGGTGTCGGTGAAAACCTTCAAGATCACCTAGAAGTGTACTTCCAATATCACTGCAACGAACCCATCACGCTCAACAGCAAGCTTGGCTTGGTCAGCAAGGGCATGATTGGCGCGGAATGGATTCTGACTCGTAAAGGCCTTGGTGCCACTAACCACTTTGAATCGTGCGCGTTCATTCGTTCTCGTAAAGGATTGAAGTGGCCAAACATTCAATATCATTTCCTGCCAGCAGCGATGCGTTACGACGGACAAGCGGCCTTTGATGGTCACGGTTTCCAAGTACACGTAGGGCCTAATAAGCCAGAGAGTCGCGGCACGGTTGCGATCACTTCTGCTGATCCGCATGCCAAGCCAGAGATCATTTTCAACTACATCTCAACCGAACAAGACCGCCAAGATTGGCGTGATTGTATTCGTCTGACGCGCGAAATTCTGTCGCAACCTGCGATGGATCTTTACCGAGGCGAAGAGATTCAGCCGGGTCTAAACATTACTTCCGATGAAGCAATCGACGAATGGGTTAAACAGAACGTTGAAAGTGCGTATCACCCTTCATGTGGCTGCAAAATGGGTGCTGATAACGACCCAATGGCGGTGCTTAATGAAGAGTGTCGTGTTCGCGGCATTGATAATCTGCGTGTTGTTGATTCGTCTGTTTTCCCAACCATTCCAAACGGAAACTTGAATGCCCCGACCATTATGGTTGCCGAGCGTGCATCCGATTTGATTTTGGGTAAACCAATGCTCAAAGAGCAAGACGTTCCAGTGTGGATTGCACCTGAGTGGGAAGAGAAGCAAAGAATCAATAAACCAGTAAGAGATGCGTAAGCCTCTGTTATTGAGGTAAAAATAGCAAAATTAGTCAAAAGTCAGCAAAACAGCCCCGATGAGTATGAGTTAGGGCAGAAAAAGGAAAGATAAAAAGGAATCATTATGACGACTCAACATAAACAAACCGCTACAAAAAAGGCGCTCGCAACGCTAGCAATCAGTTCATTCGCGTTCAGTGCTTACGCCAACGCTTCATTAGAACCACAGCAATGTGAAAACGTTCGCTTCGCTGATGTAGGCTGGACTGACATTACCGCAACAACCGCCGTTACTTCTGAACTATTAAAAGGTCTTGGTTACAAAACCAAAACCGACCTACTTTCAGTACCGGTGACATACTCTTCAATGGCGAACGGCGATATTGACGTATTCCTAGGCAACTGGATGCCAACCATGGAAGGCGATATTGCTAAGTACCGCGAAGAGGGCACGGTTGAAACCGTTCGTGCCAACCTTGAAGGCGCAAAATACACGCTAGCCGTACCAAAATACGTGTACGACTCTGGCGTGAAAAGCTTCGCCGACCTAGCAAAACATGCCGACAAATTTAAAGACCGCATCTACGGCATTGAGCCGGGTAACGATGGTAACCGCTTAATCCAATCGATGATTGATTCTGACGCGTTTGGCTTGAAAGATTTCAGCCTAGTGGAATCAAGCGAAGCGGGCATGGTGTCTCAAGTATCACGCGCAGCACGCCGTAGCCAGTGGATTGTTTACCTTGGTTGGGCTCCGCACCCGATGAACAGCAATGTTGAGATGGAATACCTTTCAGGCGGTGACGACTTCTTCGGCCCTAACTACGGCGGCGCGAATGTTTACACTAACGTTCGTTCAAACTACCTATCTGAGTGTGCAAACGTCGGTCAACTTCTACAAAACTTAGAATTCACTCTAGAAATGGAAAACCAGTTGATGGAAGAGATTCTTAACCAAAAAGTGAAGCCAGAAAAAGCGGCTCAACAATGGTTGAACAACAACCCTCAACAAGTTGAAGCTTGGTTAGACAACGTAAAAACGCATAAAGGTGAATCAGCGACTCAAGCGGTTACTGAATACCTAAAGCAAGTTAAAGCTTAGTTCTACCTATCTCAACAGCTACATAAATAATAAAGGTGGGCTTGCCAATTTATCGATTGGTTTGAAGTAGCCCACCCATAATAAAAGGCAATATTGTGAATTTTATTACGGAAAACAAAATCCCTGTTGGTCAATGGATGGAAGCGGGTGTTGATTGGCTAACAATCAATGCTGCAGGATTCTTTGACGCTATTTCGATTTTTTTAGAAACCGTCATTATGTTTTTAGTCGATGTATTTAAGTGGATGCCGCCTGCATTGCCAATCGTGATGACCGCTGCGATTGCATGGTACTTGCACCGTAAACCTTCGCTGGTGATCTTTGTGGTCGCAGCACTGCTGACAATTCTTAACCTTGGTTATTGGCAAGAAATGCTGGAAACCTTTGTTCTCGTCTTTGCGGCGACAACGATTTCCGTATTAATTGGCGTACCGGTTGGCATCATGGCTGCTCACCGTCCTTGGCTCTATACGATGTTGCGCCCAATTCTCGATTTAATGCAGACGGTCCCGACGTTTGTGTATCTGATTCCAACTCTGGTTCTATTCGGCTTAGGCATCGTGCCTGGCTTAATCTCGACCATTATTTTCGCAATAGCTGCACCGATTCGTTTGACCTACTTAGGGGTAACGAAAGTCCCTGAAGAGCTGATTGAAGCGGGTAAAGCCTTTGGTGCAAGTCGCATGAAGTTACTGCTCAAAGTTGAATTACCTGCCGCTCTGCCAAGCATCATGGCGGGTGTCACCCAATGTATTATGTTGTCGCTTTCGATGGTGGTTATCGCCGCTCTTGTTGGTGCTGACGGGCTTGGTAAACCTGTTGTTCGTGCATTGAACACAGTGAACATCTCACAAGGTTTTGAAGCCGGATTAGCGATTGTTTTAGTCGCAATCATCCTTGACCGCTTGTGCAAAACACCAAACCAGAAGGAAGCTTAATCATGTCTATCTCTCAGGAACAAAAGGCAATGGACGCGATTACCATTAAAAACCTTGATGTTGTGTTTGGTAACAAAGCCAATCAAGCGCTGGAACTACTCGACCAGGGTAAAACTCGCCAAGAGATCATCGATGAAACCGGTCAAGTTGTCGGCGTAGACAATGTGTCGCTGACCGTTGAAGAAGGCGAGATCTGTGTATTGATGGGTTTGTCTGGTTCTGGTAAATCATCTTTGCTTCGCGCAGTTAACGGTTTGAATGAGATCAGCCGTGGTTCACTAACAATTAAAGACGGTGACCAACAAGTCGATTTAGCACAGTGTGATGAAGCGACTCTGCGTCATCTTCGTACTCACCGTGTATCAATGGTGTTCCAAAAGTTTGCATTAATGCCATGGCTTAACGTATTAGATAACGTGGCGTTTGGTCTTGAAATGCAGGGTGTACCGAAAGACGTTCGTCGTGCAAAAGCGCGAGAACAACTGGAAATGGTCGGCCTAGCGGAATGGGAGACCAAATTCCCTCATGAGCTTTCTGGCGGCATGCAACAACGTGTTGGTTTGGCGCGTGCGTTTGCAATGGATACTGACATTCTATTGATGGATGAACCGTTCTCGGCGCTTGACCCATTGATTCGTGCTCAACTGCAAGATGAACTGATCACGCTGCAAAACAAACTCAACAAAACGATTCTGTTCGTGAGTCACGACCTAGATGAAGCACTGAAGATTGGTAACAACATCGCGATCATGGAGTCCGGCAAACTGATTCAACACGGTAAGCCTGAAGAGATCGTATTGACGCCAAAAACCGAATATGTGAAAGATTTCGTTGCTCACACCAACCCATTGAATGTGCTTAAAGGCCGTTCTTTGATGCAGCCTCTTGATTCGCTGACGCAAGAGAATGAAAGCTGGAAGATCTGCGATTCTAAAGATCTCTGGATTGAACAGAGTGAAGGTGCTTTATCAGTAAAAGGTGAATCTACTTTGGCGCTTGTCGAGTGGAGCGAATCTGACGACCTAACCGCGATCAGCGCGTCGAGTGTAGTTGTGGCAAGCCCGGAAATTGGCATGCGTGATGCGATTAAATTGAAACAGCTAAGTAATCACCCGATTTTGCTGGTGGAAGACAATCAATTGGTGGGTATTTTGGATAACAGCGAGTTTTACAACGCGCTAACGGGTAATTTTCAACTCAATAATGCCGCTTAGTGGTTTGAACTGAAATAATTCGTTCTCTAACGAATAAAATAGGTAGTGAGGTGTTCAAATCTCGCTACCTAGATGAATCTATACTCTTCATTCTTGAAGCTGCAGCGTTGTTAACTGCTTAAGTGCACCCTAATCACATAGAACTTCTACGCTCATAAGGATGAACTTACTTGTTGCCTAGCTGCAAATCCAATTATTTTGAGTATGCGGCTTTTTATTTACCGACAATATCTCGCTTTTTCTTGCCTTGTTTACCACTTTAAGACTGAAGATCGCTACTCATTGTACAAAAGTGTTGCCATGCGCAAATTCAGAGGCATATAAAAGATTGAGAATAGTATGAACATCAGTACAATGCGGAAAAATCAATGAAGTAATTTATCAATTTACAGTGTAATTCGAGCTCACCTGACGTAAATAATCAGGACATTTCATCGCTTCGACGCTGTAAAACCATTCACAGTATATTAGTACAAAGGTCTGCATCTTGGACAAACATGACGAAATCCTGGTCGCTATTCGCCAAATTATTCGCGCTATCGATTTACACTCGAAAAAGCTGAGTAAAGAGTATGGTTTGACTGGCCCTCAATTAATCTTAATGAGAGCAATCCAAGAAATGGGTAATGTGACGATCAAAGAATTGTCTAATCACACCAATGTAAGCCAAGCCACCACAACCACGATCATCGATCGCTTGGAACTGAACGGCTATGTACAACGTGTTCGCAGCTCGTCAGATCGCCGCAAAGTACACGCAAATCTGACTGAAAAAGGTCAAGAGTTGCTAAACAATGCGCCACCACCGCTGCAAGATAACTTCGTTAAAAAATTCCAAAACCTAGAGCCGTGGGAGCAAAGCTTACTGCTTTCTTCAATGCAGCGAGTATCATCAATGATGAACGCAGAAGACATCGACGCCGCTCCAGTACTTCAGCTTGAAGGCATTGCAAACGTAGCCAAAAGCTAACGTTATTTTTAAATTGTTTATTTAGAACAACAACTTAAATAATTATCAAATGGTCGCATTAAGCGGCCATTTTTGATCTTGGCCTCCCTACACCTCAGATTTTACTGGTAAAAGTCACCTTTTAGTTGTGGCCTGTCGATACAAATTGGCCTGAGAAAGACCGATTGTCAGCGAGTGTATCTGTATAGGGTATGCATCAAGTTCATACTGACATATGATGATTATCTTCTCGTTGTGTCTCATCTTATATACTCCTTCTAAGCGACAAAACTTTTTTCAAGATAAGCGCATGCTATAAAACGAAAATAACACCCTTAAAGAGCTTGTTTGATGCCTTAAATTGGCCAAAATAGGGTGTTTTAAGTTGCTGTTTTTGTTGGTTTTTAATTTGGTGTTTTCTTAAGATCGCA
Organism: Vibrio splendidus; assembly: GCF_001557875.1. Taxonomy (GTDB): domain Bacteria; phylum Pseudomonadota; class Gammaproteobacteria; order Enterobacterales; family Vibrionaceae; genus Vibrio; species Vibrio splendidus_F. The sequence continues at coordinate 419,503 of NZ_LNRF01000001.1, forward strand.
ATGGTAGTCTTAGCTTGATTTCTTTGGGGGGTTAAATGGACACCAATAACAGCACTTATCATCACCACAGTTTTGCTCAGCAAGACTTATCAGAGCTTACATTTACAGCCTGCACGTTTATCCGTTGTGATTTCAGACGTTCGAACTTACGTGATGCTACGTTTATTAACTGTAAGTTTATTGAACAAGGCGATATTGAGGGATGCCACTTTGATATTGCCGACTTACGAGATGCAAGCTTTCAGAATTGCCAGCTGGCGATGGCGAATTTCAGTAACGCGAATTGCTATGGTATTGAGTTACGTGATTGTAACCTGAAAGGGGCGAACTTTACTCGTGCTAACTTTGCCAACCAGGTAAGCAATAGAATGTATTTTTGCTCCGCGTATATTACGGGCTGCAACCTGTCATACGCCAACTTGGAGCAAGCTTGTTTAGAGAAGTGCGAGCTGTTTGAGAACCGTTGGATAGGTACTTACCTTGGAGGCGCGTCACTGAAAGAGTCTGATCTCAGCCGAGGCGTGTTCTCGGAAGATGTCTGGGGGCAGTTCAGTATGCAAGGTGCTAATTTATGCCATGCTGAATTAGAAGGGTTAGATCCTCGTAAGGTTGATACATCTGGAATTAAAATTGTCGCTTGGCAGCAAGAGCAACTGCTTGAAAGCATGGGTATTGTTGTAATGCCTGATTGATTCTTATCATTCGGTTGTAATCAACCACAGTCGCTAGAAGAAAAGCCCAAAGCTAATAACTTTGGGCTTTTCCGTATTTGGAGTTTCGTCTGACTTTTTTATGCAGGTCGTTTGCATGTTGTGAGGCTGGATGAGTGAGTTAGCAGTTTGTTATGTCGTAAACTTTCAGTTGAATGGTGCTTGGATTTCACACGCGATCTAGGTCACTAATTTTTACGTGCTACATTTAATTATCATTAGATATAAACCTAATCATCATCACGTTTAATTTATGGTCAATAGGGTTAATTTGATTTTTGTCACGTTTTATGGATTTTTAAATAATATCAAATATGAGGGTTATATCTAATTAACATTATTGACTTGTTGTTAATTATAAATTTGTAATTAAATAACATTTAATTATCGTGATGTTCATCATTAATTGCTGATTGACTCGATATTTTTAGTGATCCATGTCTACTTTATTGGTCATTTCTCTAATTCTATACTTCCATTGATAATAAACCCAACAACAACGAACACGAATAACTGGGATTTATTATGCTTTATGACCTTATTGACCATGACTTAATTGACGTCATTAACCACTCAGAATATCAGTGGGAAGATGCAGTTAAAGAAACGACGCGTTATTTGCAGGATAAAGGTTATGTAAACGATAAGTATGCAGACGCGATCATTCAGTCAACGCATGATAATGGACCTTATTACGTGCTTTGTCCAGGTATTGCAATGCCTCATGCTCGCCCAGAGGCTGGAGTTCTAAAAACAGGCCTTGGTATCCATGTGTTTTCTAACCCAGTCGACTTCGGTTCAGATATGGGACCAGCGCATGTATTACTGACCCTAGCAGCACAAGATTCAGATACTCACATTGAAGTGATTCAAGCATTAAGCGAAATGCTTTGTGATGAGGAAAATATTGCCAAACTGGCCGCTTCTTCATCGAAACAAGACGTACTTGAAATAATCAAAAGTTACTAATAATAACCTTGTATAAGGAATATAACGTGTCTACAAATTTACGAGCCAGAATACAAGCCTTCGGTGGTCATCTGACCGCCATGGTTTTGCCAAATATTGGAGCCTTCATTGCGTGGGGCTTTATTACCGCATTATTTATTCCAACGGGCTGGGTGCCTAACGAATATTTCGGTGAGTTAGTCGGCCCAATGATAACTTACTTACTGCCACTACTTATCGGTTACACCGGTGGCCAAATTGTAGGTGATAAGCGTGGGGCGGTAGCGGGTGCTATCGGTACCATGGGGGTTATCGCTGGCGCCGAAATTCCAATGTTTGTAGGTGCGATGATTATGGGCCCATTGAGTGGCTGGGTAATCGTTCAAATCGATAAACGTCTACAAGACAAGATCCCTTCAGGTTTCGAGATGGTGGTAAACAACTTCTCGCTAGGTATCTTCGGCATGTTGATGTGTCTGTTTGCTTACGCGATTGTTGGTCCTGCTGTGACTGCAGCGAACCTATTCGTTAAATCGGGCATCGAAGCGCTTGTAGCGACTGGTTTCCTCCCTTTACTCGCCATTATTAATGAGCCAGCAAAAGTTCTGTTCCTGAACAACGCTATTGATCAAGGTATCTACTATCCATTAGGCCTGCAAGCAGCGGCGGAAACGGGCAAATCTATCTTCTTTATGGTGGCATCTAACCCTGGTCCTGGTCTAGGTATGCTTCTGGCTTACGCTAAGTTCGGTCAAGGTTTAAGTAAGAAGTCAGCACCAAGTGCAATCATCATTCACTTCTTTGGTGGTATCCATGAGTTGTACTTCCCATACGTTTTAATGAAGCCAATCATGATTCTCGCGATGATTGCGGGTGCAGCGACAGGCATCGCAACATTCAACCTGCTTGATGGTGGTCTGGTTGCTGGCCCTAGCCCTGGCTCAATCTTCTCTTACTTAGCTCTAACACCAAAAGGCAGCTTCTTCGCAACCATCGCGGGTGTAGCAACAGCAACGATTGTGTCTTTCCTAGTGGCAAGTGCAATCCTAAAAGTGAGCAAGAAGGAAGAAACTGAAGATGAGTTCGAACAATCGATGACTGACATGAAAGACATGAAAGCAGAAGGTTCAGTGGCTAAAACTCCTGTTTCAGCAGCGAAAACTGAAGCGAAAGACATCAAATTTGTAGCTTTTGCATGCGATGCAGGGATGGGTTCAAGTGCCATGGGCGCTTCAACGTTCAAACGTAAGCTCGAAAAAGCAGGCTACGAAGTTGAAGTAAAAAACTATGCGATTGAGAAAGTGCCGAGCCATGCCGATGTGGTGGTTACTCACGAAAGCCTAGAGAGTCGTGCAATCAAAGCTACAGGGCTACCAGTAGTAACAATTAAGAACTTCCTTCACGATCCAGCGTTAGACACGCTAATGGATACAATCGGTCAACAAGCCTAAATTTTAAATTTTGGGATCAGGTCATGGCCCCACCTTTCGGAGATAAAATCATGGTTCAAACAACTGCAGCGGTTATTTGTGGTGAGAAAGACGTTCAACTTAGAACCTTTGATCTACCAAAGATTTCGGATGATGAACTGCTAGTAAAAAATATTTCTAATAGTATTTGCCTCTCAACTTACAAAGCAGCACTGCTAGGTAGTAATCATAAACGAGTTCCTGACAACATCTCTGAAGTGCCAGTGATGACAGGGCACGAATATGCGGGTGTGATTGTTGAAGTTGGCGCTAATCTAAAAGATCGCTTCAAGCCGGGCGAACCATTTGTACTGCAACCTGCAATGGGCCTACCAACTGGCTACTCAGCAGGTTATAGCTACGAAACCTTTGGTGGGAATGCGACTTACTCGATTATCCCGAAAGTGGCGATTGACCTTGATTGTGTCCTCCCATACAAAAGCCCATATTACGCAAATGCATCGTTAGCAGAGCCAATGTCTTGCATTATTGGTGCATTCCATGCGAGCTACCATACAACGCAATATGTCTATGAACATCAAATGGGTATTAAAGAAGGTGGTTCACTCGCTTTACTTGCGTGTGCTGGTCCTATGGGCATCGGCGCGATTGATTATGCGATTAATGGACCTGTGAAACCAAGCTTGATTGTAGTGACTGACATTGATGAAGCACGTCTAGCGCGCGCTGAAAGCCTTATTCCAGTATCAAAAGCTGCGGAAAACGGTATTGAATTACATTATGTGAATACTGCTAAAGTTGATGACCCGGTTACCTACCTAAAAAGTTTGAATAAAGATAAAGGCTATGACGATGTCATGGTATACGCAGCAGTTGCACAGGTGCTAGAGCAAGCCGATGAACTACTTGGTAATGATGGCTGTTTAAACTTCTTTGCTGGTCCTACGGATAAACAATTCAAAGTACCGTTTAATTTCTACAACGTTCACTACGAATCAACGCATATCGTCGGTACCTCTGGTGGTTCAACAGGTGATTTGATTGAGTCAGTAGAGCTGTCAGAAGCAGGCAAGATCAACCCATCGTTCATGTTAACGCACATCGGTGGCCTTGAAGCCGCGCCACATACCATTTTGAATCAGCTGGATCTTCCAGGTGGCAAGAAATTGATTTACCCTCATATAGATATGCCACTAACAGCGATAGATGAGTTCCATACCTTAGCGGATGTTGATCCGTTTTTTAACGAACTTGACGCTATTGTTAAAGCCAACAATTACGTATGGAATGAACAGGCAGAAAAAGCCCTGCTTGAGTTCTACGATGTGAATTTAACGGCTTAATCGACAATTGATATTGTGGTAGCTAGCCTGCTACCACAATGCATGAGGAAGTTAGATATTACAGTCCAAGAAGAATTATTAGATGCTCTAGAAGAGTGCGCCAATGCGACTTGTTTCATTAAAGCATCTCATAAACTGATCAACTCAAAGCTAAAGCAACTGCTCCCAAGGGTGTTTGTGCAAGATCCGTTGGTTATAGAGTATGCGGTGACGCCTCTCCTTAAAGAAAATGGCCCTTTGGTCGAGATTGATGTGGTATCAAAATTGATGTTCGCCATGGGAAAAATATCGTTGGAAACTTATGCCGATATTGGATTGTTCGAACAAATGCATGGGTTTGTTACCAAGCAACCTCACGCGATTCAATTTGATGATGACATGATTTACGACTTCATTTGTAATCAGTCGACATTCTCTAAAGCTGAAAACAACATCTATTTAGACTCTATTAATCAATTGAAATTTTCGTCATTCGATGCATTTTCTAAAGCTCGCTACGAGTCGCTCATCAAGACGGTTCTCAAACTATCTTGTGAAAGCTTGTTAGAAACTGTTGAGAAAGAAATACTAAATTAAGGTTGTTAGCATGCAAGTGTCATTAAACGTCAGTGGCTTTGAAACAGAAGCTGTTTTTCCCGATCGCGACATTGAGCTTATTCATAAACCGCTGGTTGAAAAATTCACCTCGCTCTACAAACAGAAAAATGATCGAACGGTCATCTTCTTAGCTGCACCTCCTGGTAGTGGCAAATCGACGTTAGCCGCGTTTTGGGAGCATTTGTCACAGACAGAAGCGAATTGTCAGCCACTTCAAGTTCTGCCATTTGATGGTTTTCATTATCCCAACGAAATATTGGATTCAAACTATATCGTTCGAGGAGATGAAAAAATTCAACTTCGCACCATTAAAGGGGCTTACGAAACCTTTAATTTAACGTCACTGATTGAAAAACTTAAACAGCTTAAGATCAAAGACCCAATGTGGCCATATTATGACCGCAACCTTCATGACCCAGTAGATAATGCGATAGCCGTCAATGAAGAGATCGTGGTGATTGAGGGCAATTGGTTGTTGCTAGATGAGCCTGTCTGGAATGGGCTACATGAGTTGGCGGATTTCACTATCTTTATCGATACCGATCCCAAGTTTCTGGAAGAGCGCCTTGTTAACCGAAAAATTCGTGGCGGCTCAACTCCGGAAGCGGCACAAGATTTTTACGAAAAGTCGGATTCGAAGAACGTGGCCAAAGTCTTAAACCATTCGATTAAGGCTGATCTGACTCTGTATATGAACCAAGACGGTTCGTTTGAAATTAATTAAACAAATAGGAGGTCATGATGGAGATTGTTGTCGACAGCCATACCCATACATTGGCAAGTGGCCATGCCTATAGCACCATTATTGAGAATGCTCTAGCATCAAAAAATAAGGGGCTAAAACTCCTTTGTACAACGGATCATGCTCCTGAAATGCCGGGAGCCCCCCACTACTGGTTTTTCAACAACCAAAGGATTTTGCCCCGCTTTCTTCATGGTGTCGGTATCTTGCGCGGTGTGGAAGCTAACACGCTGAACATTGCAGGTGAGTTGGATCTTCCTCCTTCTTCTTACCAACATTTAGACTGGGTGATTGCTAGTTTACATGAACCAGTTTTCAAGCCCTCGACGAAGCAAGAACACACACAGGCATTAATGAATGTTATTAAGAGTGGCAAAGTTGATGTGTTGGGGCACTTAGGGAACCCAAACTATCAGTTTGATATGGAAGCGGTTCTGCAGTGCGCAAAGGATCACAATGTCGCGATTGAAGTGAACAACACATCACTGACGGGTAAAAGCCGTAAAGGAAGTGATGTGCGATGCTCAACAATTGTCGAGCTTGGTAAGCGAATTGGCGTTTATTTCTCTACTGGTTCTGATGCGCATTTCTGCGAAGAAATTGCTCGTTTGGATCTCGTAAAAGCATTACTTGAAAAGCACGGAGTGGAAGAAGATAAAATAATCACGACCTCAACATCTCGCTTTTTGAATTTTTTATTATTGCGCGGTAAGAGTCGAATAGAAGAGTTCTCCGAACTATATTAAGAACTTTATCGAAATTAACCTTCCAGATACAAAAACGCCCAAAGCTAATAACTTTGGGCGTTTTTGTATCTGGAAACTGGCCGTCTATTATCATTGTTAGAAAACAGACAGCGAGTTATGAAAATTTGAGTTTAGTGCATACCTGAGCGCATTTTGTCGGCAAGAGCAAAGAAGATAAATAGTACGAAACATACCAGAGCGACACACAGTGAAACTAAGATGGTTGTTGCGTCTTTTGATATCAATGGAACAACGATAGAAGCTAACGCTACCAACATAACAAAGATATGAACGATTCGTCCGATGACCGGATTTTTATGACAGAATGAAGCCCATAGGTAACGCATTTTTAACACCAGTATAATATTAGTGGTTTTATTCTATTTTCTTAGTGAGTGTTTTGTAAATAATATTCTGTTACAGGTTTCTGTAAATATGATCTAAGTCGTTTTAGTATAAAACTGGTTAAATAACAGGAGTTTATTTATCTTTTATAGAGTGTACACCATTGTAATGAGAATCATAGTATTCCGTATTCTTTGGAATAGTAAGTGAAATATGGTTCGATTTTCAGTTATTGACTGAGGATCTCATTTATTGAGTGTTCTGTTAAGAGATCGTTTGCGTATAGGTATTGATGGCGTAAATATAAATCTAATTAGAATCAGTTTAGAGCCTGTTATTCGTTTTATGTTATTTATCAAAGCGACTCCTCAAATTGAGAGCGAAGTAATCTTGTGAATTTTTTGGTTTGATATACTTAGTGTTCATTCGATGAAGATGATGGAGATGATATGTCGAAAACCGCGAAGATCATTAATGAAGATAAACTGGTAAAAAAAGCAGTTGAAGTCGGTTTTAAGATGGCAAAACTACAAGGTTTTGATTTGCCAAATTCATCCCAACCGATAAAGGTTAAAGCGGTGTATTTGTTCTTAGTCGAAGTTAACCAGATTACGCCTCTGCCTGAAAATAAGCTGGATGGGGCAAATATTAAAAAACGTTTGGCGTTATGGATTCACAAAGCACTGCCGGACAATGACCCATTAAAGTAAGCTGTAGCTAAACAGGAATGCCCTCACTTGTTTATTTTTAGCTTGTTACTAGCCTGACATTTGAACTAAGAAGCCTAGCGATTATTCGCTAGGCTCTGTTTTAAGCGTTACCTTTCAATAACACGAGTAGAGTTTTTCGCTATGGGGACAATCACATAGCTAACTTGTTGCCCGTTCACTTGTTTGTTTTGGCTGCGGATTGCTTGGCCATCTACGATTAACGTTGGGTAATCACCATAGAACCATGCTTCCCATTCGAGGACATGATCAGAGCTATTGGTCAGCGTTGACTTCGTGAGCCCATCATGACGTAGGGTTAGTTCATGTTCACCCATTGGTAACTGATCCACACTTAACCATTCTATGTCACTGGTGAGATGAGAAGCTGTCGTCACTCTGTGGTCTGCTGCGTTTGGTTTGATGCCCATTAAGCCTTCAATCGTGTTCGAAATGAATGTAAAGGATATTTCTGGGTAGTCACCATTGGTTCCTTGAGTTGGACGTTCGTGTGGCTGATCTTTAGTGTCCATTATGTACTGCATCCACTTCCATGCTTCAGTATTGCGGTTATATGGGAAGTAGGTTTCAGGAATGTATGTGTAGGCTTCAATATTGTTTGGTGCCTCTGGTGTGCTACCAATGCCATTACCTAGATTGCTAGCAATGAAATCAAGGTATCTGTTATTTCGCTCTCCGGGTTCTGTAATGAGTTTCATCGGCATGAACCAACTATTCTCTTTACCAAAATCGTTTAGGCGGAGTCCATCTTTTTGAACAATGTTAACGTAGTTTTCTAATGGTTTATTTGGGTCTACGATGCTCCAGTCTTCATTAAAATAACGCTTAAGTTCTTGGGCTTTTTCTCGCCATAATGTCGCCTCGTTGTATTCTTCTCGTGCTTCTAGCATTGCTGAGTAAGCGAGTGTCGCTTGGTATTGAGAACCAATTCCGTCTCCCGCTTCGATTGGAAACTCACCTCGTTCGTTGTACGTGGCAGAACCTTCAAAAATACCACCATAACCTTCAGCGATACCATTTGGATCTTGGTCATCATGTAGCTCGATATAATCGGTGAGAACCTTGGTATAAAACTGCCAGAGATCATCATCTTCTATATAACGTTTGTCTCCCGTCCATTGATATTGCTTCCATGCCTTTTCAACAAATTCAAACTGTGCTGGCACTTCACGAACAAACCAATTGTCGTCATCATAATCAATAGTGTGTGGCGTACCATCAAAATTAATGGCCCATAGTGTGTACCACTTTCTTGATTCCGTTGAATGCTTGGCGAAGGTTTTGAACATTGAGAAATTCTCTGGTTCAAGCCCTGCGATTTTTGCACCACTTGCCTGATGTAAGAAATCTCTTGAGTAAAAGGCTGTTCGGTCAAAGTAGCCAGCCCAATAAGATGGAATGTAATCTGCGCTGCCATCACCATCATTATTGTATTCATCTCGATTCACGAGGTCATGTTGACCTGTCATTACGAAGCGCTGAGTTTTATCTATAGCCCATTCGAAAGAGTCTTGGAGCTTCGTATTCGAAGAGGTGACCACCACTTGCTTTTCCCTCTCGATAGCGGTGAGCGTCCACAGCTGTTCTTTATTGTTGTCATCTATCACTGCAACTTGTACCGGCTGACTGAAATCGATGACATCACCCGAGTTGATAGACGAATAGCTGCCTTCAGAGATTAGGAACTTTCCTATGGTTAATGCGGTTAGATCTGTGCCAAACGGGACCTGGAACTTTATATCCCTAGAAATCTTATTAACGCTAGTGACACCGACTTGTTCTTGAGTTGAGAGCTGAATAATTTGGTTGAAATGTAGAGGTTTACTTTTATTACTTTTGATTAATGCAACACTGTCGACACTGACCCCTCCTTGGTTAGAACCTGAGAACCAGACTTTTAGCTGCTCGCCCTTTTCTAGTGGGATGTGTTTTAGGTTTTTTCGTTGATATTTGGTGCTTTGTTTTATTTTGTCACTCACTAATATTTGATCGGTGAGGTTAGTCATTGCGAGGGTTGCGTCGTTTGAAGGACTAATAAAATACGCAGATAAATCGTAGTAGCCTGTCTCGGGAATCGTTACGATTTGACTGATGTGGTGATTCTTACCTTGAGCGATACGACCCCGGTATTCTCCTTCATGAGTGAAGTCGTTTTTGATGTTAGAAAACCAATAGCTCCATCCTAACCCTTTATTTTCAAAGCTAGGGTTAGTAAGAATGTTGTCGTTTTTTTGTGCGTGTGCCCCAGCTGATAGCATGAGGGAACAAGTGATGGCAGAAGCAAGTACTTTGAGTTTCATACGGATCTCTTTTATTGGAAGTAGAAAGGCTAGTGAGGGGTGTTGGTATGAACGTCAATGTGGTCGAAAACCTACATTGACGTCGCTTTATGATTTATGTTGCTTGTGCCGGTTCTGTCGGTTTCGCGGTTTCCCCTTTGTCTGAGCCTTCGTTTGTAATATGGTCGTATTTCTCTGTTAAGTGATCTTGAATCTTTTGGTGATAGGCACCGTTCAGTTTGTAGAAGCGGAAGTAGATGATTAACGCAATGGCAAAGAAGAAAGCAGGTAGGCCGACCATGATGCATTGCATACCGAATACGGTTTCAGGGCTTTGCGTTACGTTAGGTACATAATCAACAGCGGTGAGCGCGATACCGATAAAGAAAGCGGCAAATGCCGAACCTGCTTTTACGACCAAGGTTTGCACTGAGTAAGCGATGCTTTCGCAACGAGACCCTAGTTTAAACTCACCGTAATCGACCGTGTCTGCCACCATGATGACGTTAAGTACCCAGAACAGTGCTGTACCAATTTGTAGAAAAACGCCTGCTGTTGATATCAGCAGAATGCTCTGTTTGTCGTACATGCCAACGTAGATGAGTACTGCACTGCCTAAAATAGGGAAAGAGGACGCACATGCCCACAGAACTCGGCGTGAAAACATCTGGGCAAGTTTAGGGAACAGCACCAGTGTGATGAGGTTAGCAATACCTGCATAAGCCATGTAGTAAGGGAAAAGTTCTTCATTACCCACCACATAAGTGAAGTAGTAAACCGCGAACGCTGTAATGATGTTGGTTGCGAGGTTATAAGACAGCGCCATACACAGAACACTGGTCAGTTGGTCGTTTTTGTAGATAAGCGCTAGAAGCTTTTTCAGTGAAACCTTTTCTTCGGGTTGTGTTGTGTCTAGGTTGGCGGTTGAATAACGTTCTTTTACATTACGCAAAGTAATGAAAGTTGATACCAAGAAACAAGCGATCAACAAGAGAGTAAAAATCTGGAAGCCGAACCCTTTATCGTCCCCACCTACGTAGTTCACGAAAGGCATAGCGATTGCTGCGGTTACTATCCATGCAAGGCTCGCGAAAAATCGAGGGTATGGAACAAGCTCTTCACGTTCACGCTTGTCCAAAGTCAGTGTTGGGACCAGTGACCAAAAAGGGATATCCATTAGTGTGTAAGTCATGCCCCACAAGATATAGGTGACAGCGGCGTATGCGATTAACCAAGGACCTTCGATGTAATGCGCACTAAACACCATCAGAAGAACCACGGAGTTAGCGAGTGTGCCAATTAAAATCCAAGGTTTGAACTTGCCCCATCGAGTACGTGTATTGTTGACTAACCACCCCATAATAGGGTCATTGACTGCATCCCAGATGCGTGCGACGAGGAAAATAGTTCCGACTGTAGCGGCAGAAATACCGACTACATCCGTGTAGTAAAACATTAGGTACATATAGACGATGGTGATTGCGAAGTCTTTACCAAATGCGCCAAAGCCATAACTTAGCTTGGTATTCATTGAGATACTCATTGCCACTCCTTACGCCTCCTCACTGAGAAGGCGTTAATATTCACGTTATTGTATGTTTTTATTAGTATGAAATTACTTGTTAACCCACTCTGGTAACCAACCCTGATGGGCTTCAATCAAGTCATCAACCAGCGCGTATATCTCTTCTATTCCAAGTACAGCGGCAGTATGAGGGTCAAGCATCGCAGCATGATAAATACGGTCGCGGTTTTCAGTGAGAATGGCTTCTGTTAATAGAGTTTGGACGTTGATGTTCGTTTGCATCAATGCGGCCAAGTGATTTGGTAGGCGTCCAGCTTTGATTGGTTGAACACCATTGGCATCCACTAAACAGGCGACTTCAACACAGCAACCTTGAGGTAAATTGTCAATTAAGGCTTCGTTTTTAACGTTGCCATAGATGACGCTCGGTATACCTGTCCAGATAGAGTTCATGATGGTACTAGCGTATTCGTGAGATTCCTCAACGGTGATCTTGTCGGCTGTTTTGAACTCTTGAAGGTCTTTTTTCCAATCTGCAATTTGTTCGACACAACGTTTAGGGTACTCATCAAGTGGCACTTTATAACGTTCGATTAAATCTGGACGATTTGGTTTGATAAAGTAGGGGGTGTATTCAGAAAAATGTTCAGAAGACTCTGTCACGAAGTAACCAAGCTTCTTAAACATCTCATAGCGAACCAAGTTGGTGCAGCGACCATTGTGATAAATACCCGGCTTAGGCGCTTTGCCACTCTCAAAAGCTTCAAGTAGGTCTGGATAAATGTCGACGTACTCACCATTTTCTGTTTTCTTCTCGAGGGTTAGGTAGTAAGCCATGTGGTTGATGCCAGCGCAGGTGTAGCGAAGGTCTGCGTAATCTAAGTCTAGGTCTCGTGCTAGTTCTTCTGCAGTCCCTTGAACAGAGTGGCATAAACCGACTTGTTTAATGTGCGGATACTTCTCGTACATTGCCCATGTGTTCATTGCCATTGGGTTGACGTAGTTGAGCATGGTCGCGTTCGGGCAAACTTCGGTCATATCTTCACAGACACTCCAAAGGTGCGGAATAGTGCGTAGTGAACGCATAATCCCGCCAGGCCCCAATGTATCAGCAATTGTTTGTTCAAGACCGTGGCGTTTACACACTTCGAAATCTGTGACGGTACATGGCTCGTAGCCACCGATTTGAAAGGCTATGACAACAAAATCTGCACCTTGTAGTGCCTCTTTTTGATCTAAATGGCATGAGATAGAGCCGGTCGCGCCGGATGATTCCATCAACTTACTGACGACAAGGTGAGACTCTTCTAATCGGTTCTCATCAATATCCATTAATGCGACATGAGCATTTTGTAGTGCTGAACGGTGGAAAACGTCGCCAAGAATGTTCTTAACAAAAATGGTTGAGCCTGCACCGATGAATGTGATTTTAGGGCTTTGCATAGTGGAATCCTTTATCTCTCTTAGTTCTTTGTTGATGCAGATAAATTACACCTAGAACCCATGCCGATTCGTCTCAGATAACCGAAGAGCTCTCCGGTTTTCTAATATTTTTGAATTCACGAATGGAAATCTTAGGAAATGGGATAATTTATCGGGTTTTAAGGAGATAGGTTGTGCAATGAAGGCTGTCTTACACTCAAGCTTTGAACTCTAATCACAGAGTTATAATCTTATGAAATGGGCTATTGCAGCTCTATGATCGCCTTCTGAGTTTTATTATCGAGGAGCTGCTAAAAGTCACATATACGATTTCCTAAGGAGCGAGACATGTCGCAATCAGCCCCAGATACGGTGAGAATTATCACTTTAGACAAGTACTCGTCCGAGACCGTGTCGGTAAGCCCGCTGTCTCTCTATTCTTCCTATGAGAAAATCGATATTGAACTCAGAGCCCCTCATTCCATGCCTGGTTATCATTGGCATGGTCAAATTGAGGTGAATATACCCTTTGGCGATGATGTGGAGTACATCATTAACGGCAGTCCGGTTGTGGTCAAAAGTGGGTCGATTGGCTTGTTTTGGGCATCGGTCCCTCATCGACTTACGAATCCAGGCCAATGCCATAATATGGGGATCATCAATATACCGATTCACCATTTTATGTCGTGGGCTCTCAGTCGAGATTTAGTCAACCAGATCACTCACGGCAGTGTGTTGCAATCGGATTCTTGTTCGTTGATCAGTGAATTTGAAATCTCACGTTGGGCGCAAGAGATAAAGCATTCGTCCGAAAGTCGTCAACAGTTGGCTATGGATGAAATTGGCTTGATGCTTAAACGAATCTGCCTTGATGGCTGGCAACAACTGTTGGTAAATCGACAGGATAAGTCGACCAAGAAAGGGGTATCGAAACACTCCCAATTCTATGTCAGCCAGATGTTGGAATATATTGCGACTCACCATAATCAGCCATTGACCGTTAAAGATATCGCTGAACATATCGGGTTACACAGCAACTACGCGATGAACGTATTTCAGCGTACGATGCAGATGACCATTAAGCAGTACATTACTGCGATGCGCATCAACCACGCTCGTGCTTTGCTGAGTGATACGGATAGAACCATTCTTGATATCTCACTCACGGTGGGCTTTAATTCGAGCAGCCGATTCTATGAAACCTTCCAAACGTACATTGGTGTCACGCCGACTCAATATAGAAAATTAGCTAGAGAAGATCACCGATGGAGCAGCCATGGAGCCAGTCCGCTATACGACCTTGAGAAAGGGGCGTGTGACGGTAAGCGGCCGCTAACAACGACAGACAGTTAGCGATATTGATACAACCCGATAAAAGAAAAGCCACAGCGTTTTGCTGTGGCTTTTTGATTGGAGTTGTGGAGTCTTTTAGTTAACTAGATAGGTGTAAGCCGTTCCAAACAATGTCGCGGTATCGCGGTTGGTTGGTATCACCTTCAGTGCTAAATAGCATGATGGTTGCGTCTTGGTTTAAACCTAGCTCATCACGTACTGCTTGGTCTGCACCTTCACGACATAACGTGTAAAGTAAACCAAGTGTGATAGCACCAGATTCGCCACTGATCACTTGTTCATCACCACTAAGTGGGTTGCCAAGGATACGCATACCCGTTGCTGAAACATTGTCGTCAACCGAAACAAAGTGATTGCTGCAATCGCGCAGTACAGGCCACGTTACTGGGTTTGGCTCACCGCAAGCAAGGCCTGCCATGATGGAGTTCATCTCGCCCGTTACATTAACCATTTCACCTTTCTCGCCAGAGCGGAAAATACAATCTGCCGCTGCTGGTTCAGCAATGATGGTTTCAAATGTGTCAGCTCCCAGTTTATCTGCAAGGTAACCCAACACACCACCTGCCATTGCGCCTACACCGGCTTGCAGAAGAACGTGAGTTGGAGCGCCAAACTCCAATGCTTGAGCTTGCTCAACTGCTTCATCTGCCATTGTCATGTAGCCTTGAGAAATCCACGTTGGGATCTCTTCATAACCATCCCATGCCGTGTCTTGAACTAACATCCAACCGTTGTCTTGAGCGGTTTGGTTCGCCATGCGTACCGTGTCGTCGTAGTTCACTTCTGTCACGATACATTCAGCGCCTAGGCCTTGAATACGGTTAACGCTTGCTTGAGATGAACCTTTTGGCATATAAACCACGGCTTTTTGGCCCATTTCACGAGCAGCCCAAGCGACACCTGTACCATGGTTGCCTGCGGTTGCTGTAGTAAAAACAAGTGGTTTTTCTAGTTTTGAAGCGACCGTTTTAAGGTTGACCTCAGATATATCAATGCCAAGGTGTTTTGCCAATTGGCGACCCAGAGCGTAAGAACCGCCGAGTACCTTGAATGCATTCAAACCGAAGCGTTTTGATTCGTCTTTAACGAGGATCGCCTTAACACCAAGCTGTTTAGCAAGATGTGGAAGAGACACGAGAGGAGTAGGTTGGTAGCCTTCGATCTGGCGGTGAAACTCACGCGCTTGTTGCGCTTGAGAAGCGGTAAACAGTTCGCAGACTTGACCAGTGTAGAATGAATTTTTTGATAGTTTTAACATAGGGCACACTTAGATACAGGCAGAGGATTTAAAGGCCATCAACGATGCTTAATGACCTTGTTTTTCGTTATAGCTTCACGTTATTGGATTAAGCTATACGTCTTCAATTAAAGCGGTTCGTGATTACTTGATGTAAGCGATCGCTTCTACTTCAACTAATGCGTCTTTTGGTAGACGAGCCGCTTCAACACAAGAGCGTGCAGGTGCGTTCTCTGTACCAAATACTTCCGTGTACACCTCGTTAAATGCAACGAAGTTTTCCATATCAGATAAGAAACATGTGGTTTTAATAACGGTATCCAGTGAACCACCACTTTGTTCCAAAACTGCTTTTAGATTTTCTAGTGACATACGAGCTTGCTCTTTGATGCCACCTTCAACAAACGCCATTGTTTTTGCATCAAGCGGTAATTGACCTGAAGTGAAGATTAGGTCTTTGAATGCCATACCTTGAGAGTAGGGGCCGATTGCTGCTGGTGCTAGATCTGTATGGATTTTTGTTTTCATTTCGTTTCTCTTTATAGGGTTTCTATGCTCTAAACTCGCGGATGTATTTGTAAATAGCGTGGCGAGTAATACCAAGACGCTCAGATACGAATGCTGTCGCCTCTTTTAATTCGAAAATACCGTTCTCAAGCAATAGCTTGGTAATGGCTTTGTTTCGACCTTTTAAGTTGACTGACTCATCGTTGTCGACTTCAAAAATAGCGTGCTCAAGCGCTTGCTCAATCACTTCTGTTGTTGAAGCTCCAAAGTTCTCATGCACACCCACAGGGGCATGAGCCATGTCTGGCATTAAAGTTTTTATGATCTCAGGAAACGGGTGAGACAAGTTCATATTGATACAGAACAGCCCAATCGGTTTGCCATTTTCTCCAGCTAGCACACAGGTCGTAGATTTAAGCAGTGACCCATCTTTGCTGGTGGTGAAGTAACTCTTTGGCGTGACCTCACCAGTGCTCTCAAACACACTCAGCATTTTCAGCCCTAGATCGGTGATAGGTGACCCTACTTCTCGACCCGTGTGGTGGCCGTTCACTATCTTCACTACCGACTTTTCAAAGCTCTCAAATGAATGAATCACAACCTCACAGTGCGGACCAATAAAGTCGGCAATAGTTTCGGCTAAGCGAAAATTCAGTGCGAGATGCTCTCTATCATTGTCGGTGAATTCAACGTTAAACGATTTATATGCTGATGCGTTCATTTTAGACCACTGTTGTTAACTTTAATTGCCTTTCATTATCTTTGGTTAATCGATGTATTTCAAGTTGCCAATTAACTTTATGTAACTATAAGACTATATCTTCGCTCCCTACACAAGCCTAAAGTTACAAATAAGTACCCAAAATTGATCGTAATCAACAATATTTCCAGTTTTAGATGGTTTCTGGTCACTATAGTTAACCCTAAGATCTTGGTCACATTATTTAACTGAAATGTCAGTAAGATGCTCAGCGTAACGTAAATAAAATTGAACTATAGGGTTGGTTACTGGTTGTGAAGAGCAGCAGAAGTGCCTACCTAAATACAATAATTAGAGGTTCCAATGACTAACTACCTAAACCGCGGCTTTGAACAAGCTGAGTTTGAACACAGAACATCACGCGCTCAAAAAGTCATGCATGAGATGAATCTGGATGCGATGATTTTCACAACCGAGCCAAACGTTCGCTACTTTACTGGCTTCCACACTCAGTTTTGGCACAGCCCAACTCGTCCATGGTTTGTCATCGTTCCTGCAGAAGGAAAGCCGATTGCGATTGTTCCTGAAATCGGAGCAAGTGGTATGGCGGGAACATGGGTCGACAACATTATTACTTGGCCTTCTCCTCGTCCTGAAGATGATGGCATTAGCTTAGTAGCTAGCGCATTGAACTCTCTGCCTTGTCGTCATGGCCGAGTGGGCGCAACGCTGGGCATTGAATCTCACCTACGTATGCCGGTGAACAACTACTTGAAATTAACCACCATGGTTAAGAAAGACTTTGTTGATGTGTCTTTAGCAATGCATGAGCTTCGTCAGATTAAATCACAAGCTGAAATCGAAAAAACTCGCGAAATCTGCCGCATTACTAATGTTGGGTTTAGCAAGATTCCGGGTTACGCACAAGCCGGCATGACCGAGCGTGAAATCTGTAAACAGTTCCGTATCGATATGTTGTTAGAAGGTGCGGACGAATGCCCTTACATCATCGCAGGCTCAGGGCCTGATGGTTATGACAGCATCATCATGGGTCCTACCGATCGCATTATTGAACCGGGAGATGTGTTGATCATCGATACGGGCGCCGTACGTGATGGTTACTTCTCTGATTTCGACCGCAACTGGGCATTTGGTCATGCAAGTGAGCAAACCAAAGCGGCATACCGCGCTACTTACGAAGCAACAACTAAAGGTTTCGAGGCTGCGAAACCGGGCGCAACCACGACGGATATCTACAACGCGATGTGGGGAGTACTAGAAGCTAATGGTGCATTGGGTAACGACGTTGGTCGTCTTGGCCACGGTTTAGGTATGGAACTGACAGAGCGCCCGTCTAACACCGCTACCGACAACACAGTACTTAAGCCTGGCATGGTGATGACGCTAGAACCGGGCATGGTTTACGCACCGGGTAAGTCGATGGTTCACGAAGAGAACATCGTGATCACTGAAGACGGCGCTGAATGGTTGAGCGAACGAGCTGAACCAGAACTGATCATTATTTAGCTAAAAATTTAGCACCGTACAAATTTAACACCCTACAAAAGCTGACTCTGGACTCTGGAGTCAGCACATAAAAACTATAAAAATACGAGTTTCTCATGCAAACAATAGAACAGTTTCGACAATTTGAAATCCCATTACAGCACGTTCAGGCTCCAAGGATTGGTCGAGTTCATATCGGTTTAGTGCAACTAAGTACTGACCACTCTTTAGAGATGGACTGGGCAAAATTACTGGGCACACAAGCAGGAGTGTTTAGCTCCCGTGTTTATTACAGTAGCGAAATGACTCCAGAAGCACTCGACCAAATTGCGGTTGGGATCAGCGAAGCATCCGATCTGATAGCGACGGGTTTACCCATGGATGTCATGGCGTTTGGTTGCACTTCAGCTTCTATCATTATCGGTGAAGAAAAAGTCGCTAACCTTCTTACACAAAATCGCGGTGATATTCCCGCAACCAATCCATGGACAGCTGCTCAAGCCGCATTTAAGCACTTGGGTGCAAAAAAAGTTGCCGTGTTTTCCCCCTACCCAACAGAAGTGAACTTCCCTCTTTATCAACAACTGATTGCTGCTGGCTTTGAAGTTCCTGTCTTAGGTTCACTTGGCATTGAGAAAGACACTGACATCACGACGGTTTCAAAGGAATCAATGATGGAAGCGTTGAGCAAAATGTTGCCGGGCTCTGGTACCGATGTGGTGTTTATGTCTTGCACCAACCTTCGTGTTCTTGACCACATTCAAGAGATTGAAGATCAATTTGGTATCCCAGTCGTGTGCAGCAACTCTGCGATGTTCTGGCACTGCATGCACTTAGTCGGCAACAAAGCTCAATGTCCAGGTTACGGACAATTGCTAAATCAATAGCAACCAATGAATAAAGGAATTTTAAGATGAGTAATACAACTAAAGGTTGGTTAGCTGCCATTTTCATTGGCATGCTTTGGGGTATTCCGTGGATCGTAGGGACACCCATTTTAGAAGTAATGGACGCACAAGTCTTGGTATGGGTTCGCTATACCGTCGCTTTCATTACTCTGTTTGTGATTATCCAAGTCAGCAATGCAATGGGTAAACCACAGAAAAAAGTCGATTTTAAACTTAATTGGGCAAACCGACACGACATCTTCTGGGCGGCATGTTGCGGCATTATTGGTCAAGGTGCTTTCAGTTTTCTATCGTTCCTATCTCTTGATTACATTACTGCTTCAGAAAACGGCGTGATCCAAGGCCTTATCCCGATCATCATTTTGTGTGTCGGTTTCCTTCGCCACGGCGAGCGTTTTACACCACTACAAATCTTGGCAGCTGTTGGCGCCTTCGTTGGTGTCGCTATTTTGGTCATGGACCCTTCTGTTGAAGGCAGCGGATTTAACATTGGTCACTTGATCTGTCTGGGTAGTGCCGCGAGCTTCTCTACGATGGCTTATGCTCGTGCCAAGCTTGCTGAGAAATATGGTTCAGTAGCGACGATGTATCACCAGTTTGTTTTTGCGGCAATTGGCTTCGGTCTTTACCTACTGGTTGTCGGCGCCGATTTCTCTTCAGCTCTCGGTATTTTCAGTTCTCCACTTCGTATGGCTTGTATTGCAATTCTGGGTGTGGGTATTTCAGGTATCAGCTACCTAATCTACATCTATGCAATGGAACGAGTCGGCGTAGACGGAACGGGTATGGCACTTAACTTGATGCCTCTGTCTTCTTTCGTCCTGGCTGTGTTTGCTCTCGGTGAAGCGGTAACGCCAATGCGACTACTAGCGATTGCAGTCGTTATTGGCTCAATGATGCTGTTCATGAAGTTTGGTAAGGCGAAGAAAAAAGCGCCTCAGCTGAAAACGGCGACAGACGTTAACTAGCGAAAAACCACTAAATAAAATTATGAGTAACAAGGCGGTGTGCGCACCGCCGTTACCTAAAAATTATGGAAGATAGACAGATGAACACAACAAACAGAGACACATTTTTAGGATGGACTGCTGCCATTGCTGTTGCCTGTATCTGGGGCGTAACTGGGGTGGTATCTAAGCCGCTTTCTATGGCTGTTGACCCGATGACATTGGTATTTTTCCGCTACGTTACTGCGGTAATTGGCCTTTCCACCATTTTCTTTTTTACATCACGTAGCAAAAGCTTAAGCGCTGACTTGGGTTCTTCGTTAAAGATCGATACCAAAGATATTGGTCGCATTGCGCTTTGTGGCATCGTTGGACAAGGGGTGTTTTCACTGTTCAACTTCCTTTCTCTTTCTCACATTGGTGCGACTGAAAACGGTGTTATTCAAGGCATGCAGCCGTTCGCGACGGTTTTCTTTGGCATGATGTTTATGAACTTCCGCATGAACAAGATTCAGTGGGGTGCTTTCATTGCTTCGGCGGTTTGTATTTACGCAATGAGTGTTGGCCCGACAAACTCCATTGAAGGTGGTACGCCACTACTAGGTTACGTTTACGTGACGTGTTCAATGTTGGCGTTAGCGTGGACAGCTCACTTACGAGCTAGTTTAGCGGACAAATACGGTTCAGTTGTTTCGATGCTTTACCAATACATCTCAGTTGCAGTAATGGGCATCATCGTTGTATTGACCATGGGCTTAGACCTATCTCAGATTTACATTATCTTCTCTAGCCCGCTGTTAATTGCTTTGCTTATTTTCTTAGGTACGGGTATCTCTGGCGGTAGCTACTTGATTCAATTGTATTCTTTCAAGCGTATCGGTGTCGAAAAGGCAACGATGGCATTAAATCTCATGCCTTTGGTTGGCTACTTAGTGGCGGTTTTAACACTTGGCGAACAGATGGCAATGGGTAAAACCATCGTTGTTTCATTAATTGTGGTCGCACTTTACGTGTTTACGAAGTTTGAGACAAAGCAGGAAGAGCAATCATCAGAAAATTTAGCTTGCGATAAAAAAGCAACACCAGAAGCTAGCTAAGTGATGAAATCAGTGACTAAAGGTTGGATGGCAGCGATTGGCGTAGGGTTGTTATGGGGTTCAGAGGGCGCATTAGCTACCTTGCCATTACAAACCATTGATGCGCGATTGTTGGTGTGGCTACGCTACATGATGGCATTCTTTGTTTTATCTTTAGTCCTGATTTTCTCGGCAATGCTCCACAAGAAAACTCAAAGCAAACCGAAGTTGGCGTTTAGTTGGGCTAATCGGAGCGATCTATTCAAGTTGTTGGTATGCGGTGTCGTTGGCCAAGGTTTGTTTAGCTTTCTTTCGTTTCTCTCGTTGGACTATATTTCACTGTCAGAAAATGGCGTCATTCAGGGACTTGTTCCCATTGCTATCTTGGCGATAGGTCAGATTTTTTACGGCGCTCGATTTACTCGCATGCAAATCGTCTCTAGCGGAATTGCTTTGGTTGGCGTCAGCATGTTAGTGCTCGCTCCTCCGTTTACGTCTCAAGATAGAGGAGTAAACATCGGGCACCTGATTTGTCTATTGAGTGTGCTGAGCTTTGCGTCGGTGACTCATTTGCGCGCTCAGCTTGCAGAAAAATACGGTGCAACTTGCACCATGCATTATCAATTTGGTTTTGCGGCGGTTGGATTTTTCATTTACTTACTGGTTTCAGGCCTTGATGTACCAAGCCTGTTACTGGTGATTCGCCCTTCTTGGTCGTTACTCTGCATTATCGTGCTAGGTGGCTTTGTATCAGGGCTGGGCTACATCGCATACATATACGGCATAGAGCGTGTTGGTGTTGAAGGCAGCAGTATGGCTTTAAACCTCATCCCTATGTCTGCATTTTTCATCGCTGTTTTGGTGTTTGGAGAACCCATCACACCTTTTAGGGCGCTGGCTGTTGGCTTGATTATTGTGGCAATGATGCTATTTGCTGCATCCAACAAGTCCCGCGAGATGACACCTAAAACAGTTTTAACAAATTAATTTTAAGTATTTATTGGAGTTTCCATGACTAACATTGCCAACGTTACAGAATGGCGCCGCCATTTACATCAGTACCCAGAGTTCGGTACTGAAGAGTTCATAACATCTGAATTTGTAGCGAACAAGCTCGAAGAGTTCGGCATTGAAGTTCACCGCGGTATTGGCGGAACAGGTGTGCTTGGAATTCTGAAAAATGGCACAAGCGATCGCTCGATTGGTCTACGTGCGGATATGGATGCGCTGCGCATTCATGAACAGAACACTTTTTGTCACGCTTCAAAACATGAAGGAGCGATGCACGCTTGTGGACATGATGGCCATACCGCGATGCTACTGGGTGCGGCGCAAGAGTTAGCAACCAGTAAGCAATTCGATGGCACTGTATACTTCATTTTCCAACCAGATGAAGAGCGAGGCACAGGAGCGAAAGCGATGATCGCTGATGGCCTGTTCACTCGTTGGAATATGGATGCGATTTACGCTATGCATAACTTACCGGGTATTCCAGAAGGTAAATTTGTGACTCGTCCAAGCTCGCTTATGGCAAGTGAAAGCAGTTTTGAGATTGTGATCAAAGCGACGGGCGGCCACGCGGCGATGCCACACATGGGAACCGATCCGATTGTTGTTGGAGCTCAGGTGGTCACAGCACTGCAAACCATCGTTTCGCGTAATTTGAGCGCGATTGATGAGACGGCGGTTATCTCGGTGACTAACTTTGTTACCAATGGCACCGTGAATGTGATTCCTTCGCAAGTGACTATTTCTGGTGACACTCGCAGCTTTACCGATCAAGCATTGCATAAAATTGAGAAAGCGATTGAGCGTGTCGTCGCTGGCCAGTGCATGTCGGCAGGTGTTGATTATCAATACCACTTCAACAACAGCTTCTTATCAACGATTAACACGCCTGAAGAGACGGCTCATGCAGTGAAAGCAGCACAAGCGGTTGTTGGTGAAGAGAATGTGAATGGAGCTTGTGAACGCTTCACCATCAGTGAGGATTTCTCGTTCATGTTACGCGAAGTAAAAGGGTGCTATGTGCTAGTTGGGAATGGTGTCGGTGAATGTGGAGGCACTGCGCTCCATAACCCACACTACGATTTCAACGATAATATTCTGGAACATGGCGTTGGGTTCTGGAAGACGCTTGTAGAGCAACAATTGTCACAATAGATAGATGAAAAAAGAGCGAGAGGTAAGCTACTCGCTCTTTTTGTATGTAAGGCGTTATCAAATTGGTGAACGCCTTAGTTTGCTTAACTATTCACTTGCTCAACAATCTCTCGCGTTAGGCGTGCGATCTCGTCCCACTCACCGTCTATAACCAGCTTCTTGTCCACCATCCATGTACCACCGCAGGCTAATACCTGGGGCACTGCTAAGTAGTTATCGATGTTTGATGGCGTGATACCGCCTGTAGGCATCAGTCGAATATCGCCGTATGGGCCAACTAACGATTTAACCATACTGATACCGCCTGATGCTTCTGCTGGGAAGAACTTCAAGGTTGTTAGGCCCATCTCTAATGCCGCTTCAACGGTGCTTGGATTGTTCACACCTGGAATGATATCGATGCCGCTCTCTTGGCATGCTTTAACTGTGTTCGGATTAAAGCCCGGTGATACCACAAACGTCGCGCCCGCTTCTTTTGCTGCGAGTGCTTGCCCACGGTTTAAGATGGTGCCCGCGCCGATCAGCATGTCAGGCTGTGCTTGGCGAAGCAGTCGGATAGCTTCAACAGCGGCGTCTGAACGGAACGTAATCTCAGCTGCTGGAAGCCCATTCTCAGCCAATACTTTGCCTAGAGGGATAATATCCTCTGCGTTATCAATGGCGATAACAGGGATAACTTTAAGTGCTTTTAGCTGTTCGTTAATTGTAGACATGTGTACTTCTTAATATCAGTTTGAAAGAGTGTCGGTGATGGATTTTGGGATGATTGCGCCATGATGTTGAATCACCAATCTGGCTAACGCATTACCTTGGTGGCAGGCTTCTTCAATAGAACCTCCAGCGAGATAGCAAGAGAAGAAACCGCCGTTAAAAGAGTCGCCAGCAGAGGTGCTATCAACCACAGTCTCGACAGGTGTCGTTGTGATTTTTACGGGCTCATTTGCGGGGTTTTCGCTGATCAAGCAGCCTTCAGCTCCAAGCTTGACAACAACGATTTTGACACCGAGTGCATGCAGCCTTGTTATGGTGTCTTGTGGTGTTTGATCGCTCCACAACAGTTGTTCATCATCGAACGTGACTAGAGCTATGTCGGTCGCTTTATAGCCCAATAGATAGCACTCTTTAGTTGCGGCCTCTGAGCCCCACAACTTTGGTCGATAGTTACTATCAAAGGCGATGGTAACGCCACGTTCACGTAGGCCTTCTATGATAGTGAGCAACTTTAGTTGATCGCTGTGTGGCAGTATCGCGAGGGAAATACCACTTAGAAACACCATATCAACGTCACGAAGTTGGTTCGCTATCTTATCGAAATCTGAGTGCTGTACCATGTAGCGAGCAGCCGAATCGTTACGCCAGTATAGGAAGGTGCGCTCACCAACATTGTCGAGTTGAATGAGATAGAGCCCGGGTGAACGCTGCTCGTCAATCAGTACGAACTCGGTTGATAGCCCTTCATCCTGCCATCGGTTAAGCATCTCTTGGCTGATAGCGTCTGAGCCAAGCGCCGTAACATAGCTTGTTTGTATCGCTGGATTCGCAGTGTTATTGCTACTCATGGGATTGCTAGCCGCAGCGCTACGGTTCAAGTAGATTGCCGCGTTTAATGTGTCTCCACCATAGCTTTGATGCATGTTGCCAAATGGAGCCCCATTTAGTTCAATCATGCACTCACCGATGATTGCGATGTGGGTCATAATATAGCCTTAGAAAGGAAAGGTTGGTTTTGTTCGTATTGAGGAAGCATGACCATAACGAGATATGGTCATGCTTTTTCGAATCTAATCTTACGGGAGTAAGACTAGCCGATTATTTGTTGTCTAGTTTCACGAACAACAGTGTTAATACGTAAGACAGTGCGAACACACCTACCACGCCCATGATTGCTTGAAGGAAGTTTTGTGTACCGCTTGCAAGGTAAGCTGGCAGGCTGAATACAGACGAAAGAATGTAGCTCGTTAAGTGAGTATCAATCGTTACTGAGATAGCACCGAACACACCTGCTGCTAAACTCGCAGTCATCATCGCTTTGGTATATTTAGTTAGGACACCAAATAGAGCTGGCTCCGTGATGCCTAAGATAGCGGTAACACTTGAGCCCATCGTAATTGAAGATTGCTCTTTAGAAACCGTTTTACGTTGCTTGTGCCAGATAGCCATTGTCGCGCCAGCAATTGCCATGTTACCCAAACACATGATTGGCATAAGTAGATCCTTACCATACAGTGCAAAGTTGTTCAGGCTGATTGGCGTCATGCTGTGGTGGATACCAAATACAATAGTAATCGGGCGAGTTAGACCAAATACAAAGCCTGTTAACGTCGGAGAGATCTCCAGCAATGAACTCATTACCCAACCAGCACCGTTACTTAGCCAAATGCCAGCAGGACCAACAAATGATAGCGTGATGGTTGAAGTAACCGTAAAGGCAAGCAGTGGTGTAAATACAGGCTTCGCTGAAGAAGGTACTAGACGGTCAACTAACGGAGTCACTTTAGACAGTAACCAGATTGCAAGAATCGCAGGAACAATTGCACCGCCGTAGTTGAGCAGCTCAATAGGAACCACGCCAAGAACGGTTAGCTCCGGAGCTGCACCTGCGTCTTTTAGCATTGCTGCTTTATCAACAAGCAGAGGCGCTAGCATTGCTGAAGAGACAGCAAGCGCAATATATTCGTTTACTTTGAATACTTTAGCTGCAGAGAAAGAAACCAACATAGGTAAGAAGAAGAACACCGCGACAGAAATTGAACGGAAGAAGTAAACCGTGTCTGAGGTTTCAGAGATAACATTGGTTGCAATGAGACCTGATAACAGACCCATGAGCATACCGGCACCAGCAATGGCTGGTACAACAGGACCAAAGATGCCCGCGACAATGCGCATCACACCTTGGAATAGCTTGCCTTTCTCTAGCTCATCAGCAGGAGTCGCGTCAGCTTGCTGAGTGTTTGAGAGTGCGTTGAACCACTTCTCGACCTCAACTCCAATGATGACCTGGGTTTGGCCTTGTTGAAGGACCACACCTTTCACATCTGCGATCTGCTTGACCGCTTCTTCGTCTACCAGCGATTCGTCTGCTAATTTGAAGCGCAACCTTGTCATACAGTGCGTGATACTCACGATGTTGTCTTCACCACCAACAGCGGTGACTAATAACTGTATATTTTCGTTGAAATTTTTCTTTTTCGATGATGACTTAGAGTTATTCACAACGGCATCACTCTTTTCTACCATTTGCATACTACACCTGTTATTGGAATATATTTAACTCGAGAAATCATAACGACAACCAATTTAAATCCAACGGAGAAAAAAGAGATCTCAATCACATTTAAAATTCGAAAAATTAATTTTTCAGCGTTTTTTGCCAATTGGTATGTTTTGTTTATCAAAAAAAAACACTTAACGTACCAATTATTTTTGGGCAAAAATTAGCGCTTGAAATGTGATTTTTAAAGCGGTTAGATAATAGGAGTTGACTTAAGTTTAGGTTATTTAATTGTGAAAGAAACTATTATATCCGATATCCATTGTATTATTACTAAACCAGACAGACACAACCTCATTACCGTTGTCGTAGAAACGAATGAAGGTGTGACTGGCTTTGGTTGTGCGACATTCCAACAAAGACCGCTTGCTGTAAAAATAATGGTCGATGAATATTTAAAACCTATTCTTATTGGTAAAAACGCCAATAATATTGAAGACTTATGGCAAATGATGATGGTCAACGCTTATTGGCGAAATGGCCCTGTTATCAATAATGCAATTTCCGGTGTTGATATGGCACTGTGGGATATTAAAGCCAAATTGGCGGGTATGCCGTTACACCAGTTATTTGGTGGTAAGTCTCGTGATGCTATTCCTGTATACACACACGCGACTAGCGACACAATGGAAGGTATTTATGAGCTGGTGGAATCTTTCTTAGACAAAGGCTACAAGCACATTCGTTGTCAGCTTGGTTTCTATGGTGGCGTTCCAACCGATTTGCATACCACTCAAAGCCCGACTGAAGGCTCGTACTACGACCAAGATCAGTACATGGACAACACGCTAACCATGTTTAAGTCGTTGAGAGAGAAGTATGGTAATCAATTCCATATTCTTCATGATGTTCACGAGCGCCTTTTCCCGAACCAAGCGATACAATTTGCCAAAGAAGTGGAGCAATATAAGCCGTACTTCATTGAAGATATTCTTCCGCCAAACCAAACGGAATGGCTAGACAATATTCGTAGCCAAAGCTCAGTATCATTGGGCTTAGGTGAGTTATTTAATAACCCTGAAGAGTGGAAGTCTCTAATCGCGAATCGTCGAATCGACTTCATCCGTTGTCATGTTTCACAAATCGGTGGTATTACGCCAGCTCTGAAACTCGGGCATCTATGCCAGAACTTCGGTGTACGTATTGCGTGGCACTGTCCGCCAGATATGACGCCAATTGGCGCTGCGGTGAATACGCATTTGAACGTGCATTTACATAATGCAGCGATTCAAGAGCATGTCGAATATAACGAGAATACGCACAAGGTATTCCCGAACGCTGCAGAGCCAATTAATGGCTACTTATACGCTTCAGAAATCGCAGGTATTGGTGTTGAAATTGACCGAGAGGTTGCAGCCGAGTTCCCCGTTATGTATCGCCCCCACGAGTGGACTCAAAGTCGCCTTCCTGATGGCGCGATTCACACTCCATAACTCATTGAGTTAACTAAAATGGCCGCAGATAGCGGCCTTTTTTTGTCTGAAACTTATCGTTAGTTTTAGCTTTTTTGTCAGTCTTCGTTCTCGATTTGTTGCTGTTGCTGTTGCTGGCCTAGCTAATCAATCAGCAAGTAATCAGAATTTTCATATCCAAACTATTAGTATTACCTCTCACATACCTTCAATTAACTGACTTTAAATAGTTCAGAATTAACAGGCTGATTATCATGAAAATACTTCATTATAAATGCACATTAATTTGGCTACTTACTAGGGTTTTATTTTTGATAAAAATTTAAGTTTGATTTGATCGGTTCATGAAAAAGTAGTGATTTACATTAATTATCACTATTAATATCTTTAATATGGCTTCATTAACCTTTAGCTATTGAAAGTTTAATTAACAATTTAGCTGTTATTAAATAAATTTCAGGGTATTGAAAGTTAAGTAATTTAGCGTGTTTGTTATAAAATTACCCAAGTTTTTAGTGTTATTTGGCCTGTATTGTGCAATAGAGGTTATTTTAGTTTTTGATTTTGTGTTTTATATTTAAAGTGTTGAATTTAAAGGTTATTTTGATAAGTGTAAAACAGTGATTTAGGTCTGCAATTCCAGATTAATAATATTGTGAATGAGGAGTTAATTAGTAAATATACGCCCTAGAAATCGAGTCGAATACTGTCCATATATTTCAACTTGAAGATCAAATAGTTGCTATGCAACTAATAACAATAAAATAATATTAGGGTTTATATGAAAAGCACATTCAAACTGTCTTTAGCTGCTGTTTTAGTTACTTCTGCAATGGGGGCTCATGCAGGCATTGCCATTGTTGATACAGAAGAAGGTAACTTCTCTGTTGGTGGTAACGTGGAGCTGAACTTCAACTACCAAGATCGAGAGTCGAATGATAATGGTGACGCAGAGTTCAACCAAGATGGTCGAGTTCTGATTGAGTTCGCTGGCGAAAAGTACACCAGTAATGGTCACTATGTTGGGGTTAAAGCGCAGCCTTTATTTGAAAGCACAGGCAATGTTGCACTCGATGATGCCTACTTTGAGTTCGGCAAAAAAGACGGGTGGGCGATCAAAGCGGGTCGTTTTGAAGCCTACGATATGTTCCCTGTCGGCCTTGATGTTTTCCTAGAGTATTCAGGTGATACCTCAAATGAACTTTATACAGGTGGCAGCGCTTATATCTACCAGATGAAAGAAGCTCGCGGTCGTGGTTCTGATGGTCAGTTGATGTATAGCCAAAGTTTTGGGGATCTGTATGTCGAGGTTGGTACGATGATCGGTGACCGCTCTGACTTGTTCTCTGATAGCTACCATGGTGTGGACGTAGACCACGACAACGCCAAAGACGCGTTCCTTGTTCGCCCGGTTGTGTCATATAAAATGGGTGACTTTACTGTTGCAGCCTCAATGGAAACTAACTTAGTTAGCGATGCCGTTGTCGACACCTCGGGTAAAGATATCTCTGACCGAACTGGCTATGGTCTAACAGGTAATTGGTCTAATGATTCTTGGAGCGTTAACGCTAACTTTGCTTACTTAGATGCGGTAGATGAGACCAATGCAACCGCGGGTTTGAACGCGCTTTATAACAACTTCGGTATCGGTTACATCTATGGTGCGAACGAATATGATTCCACATGGGCGAAAGGTGATGTGACGGTTAACACGGGTTACGCATCTTATGAGTTCCAGAATGTGCTCGAAGTACAAGACTTCTCTGTTCTTCTTGGTACTTATTACACGACGGTCGACAACAAAACGACCAATACATCTGCGTTCTCTGAAGACGATGATTTTGGTGCTCGCGTACGTTTGTACTACGAATTCTAATAACAGTTGATTCAATTCTACTGACAACCCGCCACTGTGCGGGTTGTTGCTTTTAGGGAATAACGGAAACTAGAGAAACTAAACATGGGAAGACAAAGTAGCTGAATACAAATAAAACCGTTACTTTTTGTCTCGGAAGCTCATGCTCTCACTGTTAAAAGGCGTGTGGTAGGTGCATTGGTAGTTGATGTCGATGATATCGCTGACGATAAACAGCTCCCCCGATGCTAAGAAACCTCGGTTGGTGATATTCATCGCCGCCGCATTTTTTTTGCAGCCGAGCAACTCCGCATCTTCTTTAGACACATTGATCGCTTGGTACGTCGTTAAGTAGCTATCGATCTGAAGGCCTTTTGCTAGCGCATGTTTCTGGATTGAGTTTTCAATGATCTCGGCATTCATCTCTGGGAAGACATTGACAGGGATCTTGGCTTCTTCGATCTGAACTACTTTGTTGTTAATCAATCGAAGCCGTCTAATTTTCCAAATGTAATCATTGTCGTCTAAAGAAAAAATCTGCTGTTCGTGGTTGTCGGGTAGCGCTTTATTCAGCTGGAGCTTTTTATAAGAGATCTCTTCAAAACTGTTTTCAGTAATGGAGTTGTACACCAGTGGTGTACCAATGAGAGAAGTGTTGACGAAGTAACCAGAACCCACCTTAGATTTCACCATTCCAATGGCCTCTAGCTTGGCTAGTGCCTTACGAATCGTGAAACGAGATAATCCATATATTTCAGACAGTTCTCTTTCAGCAGGAAGCTTATGGCTGATACTGTTTTGGCAAATTTTGCTCACAATATCTTGAACAACTAATTCATATTTTTTCATTCTAAAAACTTAAAAAAACACTCATGGTGATAAAATTATAGTTAACTAAATCAGAGACTCAGCACATTCCGAACTAGCCGATAATTCTAACATAGAAGGCCATTTAGATGATGAGAAATAGGGTGTTTTGAAGGGCGAGTTCGAGCATTACTTCTGGGTGTGTGACTTCATTCTCTTTCTTGGTTAGATAAGCGTGAAGGCGAACTTACGTGTAAGCAGATATAAAAAAGCCACAGCATTTACTGTGACTTTTGAATCTAACTTGAAGAGGGTTAAGCGGTTGCAGATGCTAGGGGGGGATCTGCAACGCCTAATATCTAATGAGTGTGGCTGCTATTTACCCACGAAACCGTTGTACAACATGTAAAGGTGCGCGGCACTCCAAGAGAAGTTATTCGCGCCCTGAACCTCGCCCGTTTCTGGGTTGTAGTTCTCCTGAATCGGGGTAGCTTCTGTTAGGCCTTGCGCATTTTGGAATAGCTTGTCGACCATTTGACGCGCTTCTACACCGTACCCATAGTTGTCCATACCGCGTACACCAAAGTAGAACTGATCCAGCCACACGCGACCACGCCAGTAAATGTCTGGGCCGTAAGCCGGGTTGTCCATTGATGCCGTACCTAGCGGAATCTTAGGTGAGTTAAACTTGCTGGTATTTAGCATGTTCTCTACGACTTTATCCGCGTGTTCTTGCGTCGCTGCGTTGTTGAATAGTGGTGACCAACCTTCAGGTCCCATACCGCGCTTCACCAATACCGGACCTGCACATTGGTTAGGCAGTCCATTTGGTATTACTTCGATATCGTAGTAGAAGCCTGTTGACTCATCGTACATACAACGGTTGATGTACTCTTTGGTGTCGGCCGCCTTTTCTGCAAACTCAGCGGCTTTGTCGGCTTTACCCAATACGTCGGCGATTTGAGATAGGTATAGGTTGTCTGAGTACCAGTAAGACGCTTGATCTACCGACTCTTGCATCAGTGAATAACCTGATAAGTTGTTTGAATCGTCTGTGTTCTCGTTGAACTTCACCTCCCAATCTTTCTTCGCCTGAGCCAGCTTGTTCATGTTCTCAACTGAATCATCGAGGTAAGTCACCACTGAACCGTCTGTGCCCATAGCGATGTCATACGTATTGTCGAAACCATTAGTGTCATGAGCGTAACGACCCATTTGGTCTATCATTTCCGCTTTTTCTTGAGTCGGTTGTTCAGTTAATCCTTGTAGGTTGTCGATGGTGTCGATAAAACCGAACACCCCCGCGTTGTCACGACCTGACTCCCAACCCGCTGCAACTTTCGCAGGTATGCTCATCGCAGTGTACTCACCAGAAGTCAGTAATTCGTTGTACTTCTCGATACTCGTTTCTTTGATCCACGTATCGCCATTCGCTTCGTCTTTATATTGGAACTTCATGTCGTCCACAGACGCATCTGGTCCCCAAGAACCGTTATTCACATCATCTTCGAAAACGGTATGAATTGGGTCTTTCGCTGCGCCATATTCCGGTATTCCGTTCTTGTTGGTATCACGAGCGCGTAACCACCAATCGTGGAATGCCACTAGCTTCGGATACATTTCTTCTAGCCACTTCTGTGCTTCTTCGGGACGGTTATGTTCGTCTTTCAGTGCTGTATACACTTCCCAAACAGCCCATGCAGCCAGTGATGGCTTAGTATTACGCTCGTTCCAGTTCAGGCCATCGGTCGCTTGAGGGAATACTTTTTTGTATTCCGCAGACATGCCTTGCCAACGTTCTGCTGGTAGGTTGTAAGTCACGACATCAAGTAGGTAGCCTTCATCCCAAGGGCGGACTGGATCATCAGACTGCACTTGGTATTGGAATACAGTACGAATGTTTTCCATCGCTACATCTGGGTTGAAGTGTGACATTGCGTAAGCTTGCTTCCATGTATCCCACGGCCATGTCATGTTGCCCGAGAAGTAAGGAGCTGTAACGGAAGGGGTTACCGTGTCGTGGTCAATCGCACCCGCAGCACCACGCCAGTTCGCGTTCAATGTTTCCATTGCTTTTACTGCAACAAACTCATGCTCTTTTGAAGCCGCATCGTTGGTGAGACCGTTTTCTAGGTATTCTTCCCAACGCATTGCTGAATCGTGCATGTAACCTTTTGGATCGGCCATCACTTTATCCAGTTTTGCAAACTCAGACGCTTGCTCTTTGGTGTTTTGAACGTGAGTGTAAGCCGTGTATAAGGTGATCTCTTCGCCATCACCTAGAGAGGCCGTTTGCACGAAACCTTTCTTATCATCATTGATGGTAGAAGTTTCTGGTTTGATAGAACGCGTTACTTCGAACTTTGAATCGCCAGATGTCAACAATGACCATGAATCACGAACTGCGCCAAAAGAGACTTCTACACCACTGTCTGTCGCTGTAATTTCACGGGAGTAAGTTGGGTAAGCTTCTTCAACACTACGGACTGTACTGTCTTCATTCTTGTATGCCGTGCCATCATCTGCACGATAGTTTTGCATCAATTCACCACCCCATTCGCCTTGAATATCCAGCTTATTTGGGTTCTTGATGGTGGTTTTCACAAGAGAAGTTCGATTAGTCACAAAACGCATTTCTAGCTCGGCTTGAATACCGTTATCGCCAGTATACGTTTGGATCAACGCACCTGGTTGTGAGTATGCTTTTGTCAGTTCTAGCGGCATTGGCTGGCCGTCGACAGTTAGGGCCAAACGGTCAAAACGTGCGGCCATGAATGACACGTATTCTTCGGTCAGCAGTGCTGTACCACCTAGAGTTATTTCACCACCTTTGGTGTCTAGCGTATGACCATGCCATGAGCCGTTATCGAACATCGGAATGTAGCGCAGGTGACCGCCGTGCAAATCACGTAATGCCACTGGTACCCCAGCACGATCGATGGTGTTGTGGAATTCGGTCGCTTTAAGTGGAGCATCCACATTCGAGCTATTATCGCTACTGTTGCATCCGCTTAGTGTTAGAGCAACCCCGACAGCAATCGCACATAAAGACGTTTTAAACTGCATGTTATATCCTTCATTTATTGGTTTTTGAATCTGATCAGGCGAAAAAAGGTCGAGACATGCCCTGCCGAGTTTCGTGAAGAAGATTCAGCTTTATTTATTTCACTTATTGGTATGAGAAAAGATCGCTTATTTACGTCTTTTCTTTATTTATTAAACTTGTTTAAACAACAAGTAATTAATTATTGTTCGTTTGCCATCGATATGGCTTTTAATAATTCACCATCAATATTTGGAATCGTATCAGAAAGAAATATCTGATTGCCTGGTGTGTAGGTCATCAACACATTCCTGAGTCGTTCGCTACCTTCACTGTTCTTGTTTTGTACATCAAACTCAATCAGTTTGTTGTATACTTCGTTCGCCAGTTTCTCTTCTTGTTCTTCAGTAATGGCAATGCTTCCCATACAGATAGGGGGACGTACATCATGGCTGAAAACTTCATTTCGAAAACGTTTAGCGAATAAAGTATCAAGCTTAGAACCTTCTTCAAAAATAAAACGGCCTTGATCTTTGAATCGGTATTGGTCATTACCTTTCAATTCAACATAATCCATCATTTCTAATGCGCGAAAATATATGGCGACTGACGTATGGCTCAGTTGGTATTTTTTGGCAATATCTTGTGGTGACCATTCCTTGCGTCGTAATAGATACAGGAAATCAAACAAATATGGATATTGGTTAAATATTTCACTGTTGATGTCGGTAATAAACTGCTCGTTCTCTTGCTGTAATTGTTTGCCTCGCATAGATAATTCTACTAAGTCAGTATCTAAATGAGTGGCATACGAAAGTATTTTATCCAGCCCCAAAGACGTATTGTGCAGTTGTCTTTTAATCGTTGAGAGAGGAATTGCCATCCCAGTAGAGAGATCGGAATAACAAATACCTTTCTCTTTGATTTTTTCTCGTAAAGCAGCAAGTAAATACGTTGCAGAATTATTCATCTAACAATGCCTGTTTTATTTTTGTCAGCATCCTTGATAATAATTTCAAGAGAGTCCTACTCTTGTGATTCTGGTTCCAAATATTTCTAATATTTACTGTGAGTTAAATAATTGCCAAACTTGAGGTTTTTACTTGTTGTTATTTGTACAAGTTTTACTCAATATTATTGCTGTTTATCTCTTTGTCAGTATGCGATGAGTATAATTGTTTTGATGCATAAAATTAAGTTTATGGTGGATTTTAGTAAAAGTTTTCTTACGAGAGATTAGTTTATTGGGTGGGCAGTATCAAAAAGTTGTACTTGGTAATTTAGTCTAGACTGATATCACAAAATATTTCTGATTGACTGGCATTTTATTGAGGAGGTGACCAGTGAAAATATTGTTATAAGGAGTAAGGAGGTTAGTTAAATGGAGAGTTTAATTATTGAAGCGTAATCATATTATATAGTTATTTCCTAAACTTACTATATATTTGTCCTATTTATTACTCGATCTTAAAAATACTTGGTATCTCACCTTTCTCTCTTTGCTTGATAGGCGGAATGAGGAGATTGCCTACAAGCAGGCAAGAAAAAAGCACGCCCAATAGGACGTGCTTCGAGTGTTTGAGCTTTGTTAGTAGCGAGCTACATAGCTAAGTTTTCATTTCTTAACTTGGTGAGCGCTTTTAGACGCTTTGCGTACTCTTTTTGGAACTTGTCTGGGTCAGTACCCTCAGATACTTGAGCGTACACTCGCATCTTGTTACCACCGTAGATCTTGGCAAGATCATCGTTGCTGTAACCGCGTTTCCACAGTTCATCGGTAATCGCCGCTAGGATCTTTGACAGCTCACCATTACCGGTCGCACCTTTGTTGAATGCTTCTATCATGTAGCCGCCATCGTCGTACATTTTTGCATTCTTGGTTGCGAAATCCACAACCATTGCGGTAGAGAACATATCATCAGTTGCAATACCTACGTGGTCAACGCCTACCAATTTTACGTAGTAATCGATCATATCAGCAGCTTGAACAGGAGGTATATCTTCAGGCCAAACGCCGTCCATCATCCATTCCGTGAAGGTTGGGGCAACGTAGCCACCTGATTTAGCCGCGCGTATTGCCTCATCATCGGGAATAGCACGGTAGCAACCTTGTGGTGTTGCATCTGGCTCACTCTTATAAAGCCCTGCAGGCACTGAGTGAGTGTAAACAAATGGAGTTCCAGGATACTTCTCTTCCATGTAATCCATCGCGTCATTTGCAGTCTTTGAGCCTGTGTGGCTGAGATCGAGAATGACTTGGTACTCGACCATCGAATCAATAACAGATTCTCCCCAAGGTGTTAGGCCTATATCTCTACCGTTAAATGCTGCTAATTGCCCTGAGCCTGTTCTGAAAATGTCGTTATACGCCAAGATCATGCTTTTTAAACCCATGTCTTTTAGAATCGCCATTTTGGTCACATCTTCTTCCAGAATAGTGGCGGTTTGGCTGTTCCAAAGTACGGCGGTTTTGCCTTCGGTGTGCGCTTTTTCAATGTCATTATTGGAATGCGCGATGATGAAATTGTCAGGTTGCTTTGCCATTGCAGAGCGGTGTTTATGATGGTGAAACAAGAAGTCATCAAAGTTGTGATCAGCAGCGGTAATGGTGTATTCATGCCCTGTGATACCTGCATCACGAGCATCTTGGAAGTAATCCAACAGTTGTTGCTCGTCCTGCCAACCAGCACCATAAGGGCTTGCGAGCATACCAATGACAATGGTGTCTTGGACAAATGTTTTAGCCTTGTCTGATGCTGGCCAGGTCTTACTCTCAACACTTGCCTGTGCAACACCAACACTCATTGCGATGCTTGCTGCTACTAACGTGATCTTTTTAAACATGAAAACCTCTCAATTACAGGCTTAAGTCCATTTATATTTATGCCTAGATTTAATAGTAGACCCTGACGGTATCGTTGAGTCATTTAAAATTGATAACCCTGTCATACTTTGTAATCAAAGCGTTACGTCCTGAATTGTGATTTCGCCTTAATGCAAAAACTTAAAGCGTCTCTTGTTAACTTGAGGTAATAGTAGCTAAGCTAGAAAAGTAAAATGCGCATTTTGTGCCAATGAGCTTAGAGCCGGTATTGATGAAGATATTGATGAAGATATTGATGCTGATATTGGGTTGAGTTTTGGACTTTACCTGTTTTGAACAAGATAAAGGAATCGTGAACTGATGCTTGAGTTACCATTGATTGCGAAGAGTGTTGTGAGCCATTTTCAACAGTGTGTGCGGGAAGATAAGTCATTAGATCTATATCATGCCGCGATAGAAGCGCTCGCAGTTCAAGTGAGCATGCCATTCTCAATGGAGACTTCAGTTGCTCAATATGTCTCGTTTAATGTGTTTACTCAGTTCTTAGAGGGTTTGAGGAAGGTATTACCGTCTGAGGTGTTTGTTTCTTCGTTATTAGGCAGTGCTAAACGAGCCGCTCTCGAACTCGATTTTTCCAACCATTCAGCTCAAGATTTTCTCGCCCTTTTTCCGTTTGAACAATGGTCCGTTGAATCGTCTTCACAGTCATTGAAGCTTTCATTTCGAGTATCTAATAGCTCGCTCAATGGTATTGAAGCCGAGCTGTTTTTGATTGTTTATAGCCACACTTATTTCAAAACTCAGCAGACTAATATTGATAAGCCAATTCGTTACGATTTAGTTTCGGTGTCGGCGAGTGCGTTAAGTGAGTTGAGAATACAAACGGAAACGCCACAGTATATAGGTCAAAATGAGACGTGCATTTCGTATCACCCCATTGATCGAGATTGCTCAATCAAAGCGGTGTCAACGGCCACTACTTCTACCTTCAAGGTGACACAAGCATTACTTCCTTATATCGGTCGAGTAGATGTAGATTTGGTCTCGTTTGGTCAGATAAACCGAATGGGTAAGCGCACAGTCCAAAGGGCGCTTAGTGAAGAGGGGACGACTTTTCGGACTATCAAAGAAGCTCTGTCTTTTGAGTTCGCCAAGCGCGTTATGACTGAGCAAGACTATTCGATCTCAGATATTGCGCTTCACTTGGGATACGCAGATGCCTCACAATTTATAAGAGCGTTTAAGCGATCGAACGGAATAACACCGCTTCAATGGAAAAAGAACAAAAAGAGTGCAGGTGATGACATAAACGTATAACGCTTATAAAGCACCGACCATATTCCCATCTGAAGCTGATTTATGTTGATGATTGACTCGTTAGTGAATATTGAGAAGGCCGTCGTAATGATGGTCTTTTTTGTACTCTATTGGTTGTATATTCTACTCGAGACTTTTAATTTATAAACGTTCGCTATGAATCTTGATGCGTGGCACTTTGTGTCTTTTTCCATCAATAACATGGCGATCACAGGAGTATGTATGAGTTCTAATGAAATCAAAAATGTGGTGTTTGATGTGGGTAATGTCATTGTGCGTTGGGCACCTCTGGAAATTGCCCGTCTTACTTTTGGTGATACTGAAAACTTGGAGTCTCGAGCTCGTTCTGTTTTCCAAAGCACGATTTGGTTGGATTTGAACAAAGGATTCTTGACCGAAAGTGAGGCTAAGCTGCGTTATCAACATGAGCTCGGCTTATCTCCATTAGAGTGCGATCGCCTGTTCTATTACGTTAAGCAAACGCAGATCTTACTGCACGGTTCAGTTGAACTCATCGAGCGTGTAAAGCGATCTGGGTATGGTGTGTACGCGCTTACAGACAATGTGGTCGAGATTGTTGATTACTTAAAAAATACCTATCAATTTTGGGCGTTGTTTGATGGTGCGGCAGTCTCCGCTGAGCTTGGTATGCTTAAGCCACAACCTGAAATCTACCAAGCGCTTTTATCTAATTATGGGCTTAAAGCTTCAGAAACCGTCTTCCTCGACGATATGCCTTATAACGTTGAAGGTGCGAGATCTGTGGGTATGGCTGCTATCCAGTTTACCGATGCCGTTCTGTGTGAAAACAGCTTGCAGGCGCTTGGCGTTAATTTAATAGATTGACACCTTGGCGAGTGAGTTAAATTTGAGGATGTAGAAAATGAAAAGATACCCACCTAAGTCTATCGTTACATTCTTGTTTTTGACTATGTCGGTGCTGGTTTTAGTCGTGGCTTTCGTGCTTCAAATTCGCGGTGAACAAACATGTGATAGTTGCTATGAATCAGATAAAGGACAGTTTAAGTTTGTCCTTTACGATGGAACTTCACCTGCGATAATTCCAAGTATTCACAACGAGCTATTACTCAAGCAGGCTCCTTTGATGAAGAGCTTCGGCCTGGACTCAATACCGGTCATAACAGTGAGAGTATGGCAAAGCCAAAAGGCCTATTTAGATGAGCAAGAGCGTAGCATTGGACAGCGATATGCGTTTTCTACAGGCTACATCGAGCCTAAAAGTAATGAAATCAGGCTGCTTTATTTTGGTGGTGAAATCCAACGAATAGCATTGCATGAGTTTGTGCACTTACTGACACTTCAAATCAACCCCAATTTTGCGAATAACCCTCGTTGGTTGTGGGAAGCGGTGGCTATCTATAAATCTGAAGATTATTGGTTCCACATGAATAACAGGAATGCCATCAAAGCCCGTTTTGAT
Source organism: Vibrio splendidus (assembly GCF_001557875.1). Taxonomy (GTDB): domain Bacteria; phylum Pseudomonadota; class Gammaproteobacteria; order Enterobacterales; family Vibrionaceae; genus Vibrio; species Vibrio splendidus_F. The sequence continues at coordinate 458,685 of NZ_LNRF01000001.1, forward strand.
GGGCTTGTTCAAGAGTTATATATCAACCCTAATGGTGGTTCAACAATCTATGAAGTCGGTTATACCATCGGTGAGTTTATCGAGCGTTCTTGGGGGGAGGAGGCTTTTATCAAGCTCATAAAGAGTAACGGTGATGTATCTGGAATAACGAATGAGCCGATAGAGTCGCTATTTTCAGGGTGGAAGGATTTCGTGAAAAATACCTATCTTAGCTCACCACAAAGCGAGTATGAGAAGGCTTTAGAACGGAGCCCATTGCAGGCCTCAGAGCAGTGAGTGAGATTAACTGTGTAGAAAGTTAACCGTACGATAGAACAACGCTGTTTATTAGATTAAGAGCCATGTTATTGAAACATGGCTCTTTTTGTTTTTAGATTTGGATACGCAACTTGCTTTTTTAGTCGTGGGCTTGTTCGGCATTCAAGTGTCGAATCAGCTTTGCTGGTGTGCCGCCGTACAAGCAACCTGGTGGTACATCACTGTTGACCACAGAGTTGGCTGCGATCACAGAGCGAGCACCAATGGTCACGCCTTGGTTAATCACCGAGTTTCCACCAATCCAGACATCATCTTCGATTGCGATAGGTAGACAGAAAGTTTCCCACTTGCGACGACTGAGGTGGTTCAGTGAGTGAGAGGCAGTGTAAAACTGGACACTTGGTCCCACCAATACATTGTTGCCAATTTTGATGTTGGAGCCGTCAAGCATCACCACATTCATGTTGATGAAGGTGTCGTCACCAATCTCGATTGTTTTACCAAACTCACAATGAAAAGGGGGCTGGATTAAGCTGCTGCTACCAACCTTACCAAATAGCTGCTCTTGCAATGTGTGTTGCTGGTCTGGGTCTTGGTGGCTGTTGAAAGCCATTAGCGACTTTCTGGCATTGGAACGCATGGTTTCAATTTCTTGGTCTGCACCATTATATACTTGCCCAGATAGCATCTTTTCTAGTTCAGTTTTAACGTTTGTATTACTCATGCTTGCCCACTCTCCGAGAGTCTCGGTTTAATACCAATCGTAGTAAATAACTGGTCATCCTAGCTGGTTAAAACGCTCAATAACTGCGTTAGAAATTTTGATTGTAGAATAACTACTTATCGAAACTCTTTGTAGAATAGAGCCGCCTTGTTCTTAAGCCTTTTTCCTGCGCTATTTATGAGCACTTACTTATTGTGATTGGTATAAATGACGAATACTGCAAGATTAGCGATTTTCGGGCATAAAAAAAGAGAAAAGCCTCAGCCTTTCTCTTCCTGTTTTTCTACTTAGCAATCAAGATTGCTTAAATTAGATTTGCTTAACGAAACCCATCAAGTGCTGTTTCACTTCGTCTGAAGCAAAAGCGCTTTCTACAGAGTACTTGTAGATCTCTGCGTAATCTTCTTGTGTTAGGCCGAAGGTTTCACATACACGCTTCACTTCGTTAGTCATGGTTGTGTTCGACACAGTGCGGTTGTCTGTGTTGATCGTTACAACGATGCCGTCTTTCTTGAATTCAGCAATTGGGTGGTCGCTGAATTTGTGAATACACTTAGTTTGCACGTTACTTGTTGGGCAAGTTTCAAGCGCAACTTGCTTCTCTTTAACGATGTTGTATGCGTCTTCGTTACCTTGGATGTGAACACCGTGGCCGATACGTTCAGCATCAAGCAGTGTTACGGCATCGTAAACGTTCTGACCATGCCATTGCTCACCTGCGTGAACCGTCACACGGTAGCCTTTTTCGATCGCGTATTGCGTGTACTCCGGGAATTCAGCGCAGAAGCCAGGCTTTTCACCGCCAGCGATATCAAATGCAACCACGCCTTTACCTAGGTAAGGTTGGCCGGCGTCGATCACGTCTTTGATCGAGTCTTTAGGGAACATACGCAGTACAGACATGATGTAGTTGCCCTTGATGTCGTATTTCTCTTCTGCACGCTTCATGCCTTTAACCGCACTTGCGATGATCGCATCAAGAGACAAGCCCTTGTTTACGTGAAGAATCGGTGCAAAACGAACTTCAAGGTATTTAACGTTCTCTAGTGCAGCGTCTTCGTAAAGCTCAAAAGATATACGTTCGATCGCTTCTTCCGTTTGCATCACTTGCAGCGGCAGGCTAAAGCAAGCTAGGTACTCATCAAGGTTTTTGCAATCTTCAGGCACTGTTAGAGACTTAACTACCGCTTCACGGTCTTCTGGAAGTTCGATTCCGTACTGTTTCGCCAGATCAATAATGGTGTCTGGACGAACGCTTCCGTCTAGGTGGCAGTGCAGATCAATCTTAGGGAGTGCTAGAAAGTTCATGAGTATTCCTTAGGTCTATTATTTTTTGAGTTATTAACTCATAGGTTACATGGGCTTAAATTAACAAGTTTGTGATATGATTTAAAGTGACATAAAGTCATCATTAATCTGAATCTAAGGAATATCATGGTAGATGTTAAGAGCTTACTCAAATGTGATATGAATTTACTGCTGTGTTTACACGTGTTGCTTGAAGAGCGCAGCGTGAGCAAAACGGCAGAGCGATTGTTCCTTAGCCAGTCTGCGGTGAGTAAACAACTCACCAAGCTACGCTCTTTGTTTGATGACCCTTTGTTTGAACGCGAGTCAAAAGGTCTGTTTCCAACCCCGAAAGCCACCTCTTTAGCGCCTAAGATTCATCAGATCCTTCTGCAAGTTGAACAGCTAACTGTGCCGGACATTTTTGAGCCGAAAGACAGCGAGCGCACTTTTAATATCGATCTTGTTGAAACAGCTTATACCGCGATCTATCCTAAATTTATGCCTAACGCGTTGGCAGATGCGCCGAACATTACGGTAAACAGCACTACTTGGAGTAGCGAAACCTTCAAGCGCCTACTAAAGCGTGAGGTCGATTTTGGGATTGGAATTTTTGAGCTCGATGAAAGAGCGAGTACTCACATTCAAAATATCCCTGCTGAGCTAAACCATGTCGAATTGTTGCAAGATTACTCTGTGTGTTTGATGCGTAATGATCACCCGGTGCTTCAAGAAGATTGGAACCTACAAGCCTTCCTTAAATACCGTCATATTCAGTTAGTCACTGGTGGCGTTGGCGACTGGTTGCTTCTGGAGATCTTGCAAGCCAAACAGCTTCAAATTAACAAAGCCGCCAACGTGTCAGACATCACCAGCGCAGTAAAGCTGTGTAAACAAAGCGATTTGCTGATGTGTTATCCGTACAACTCGGTTCGTGACTATATTGAGAGTGGCGAGCTGGTGATGAAGCCTATTCCCATTGAGTTGGTTCCCGGTGGTTTGTTTTTGCTTTGGCATCGTTACTTTGAATCTGAACCAAGCCACAAATGGCTCCGCGACCTCATTGTTAATAAGACTCAAGAACCTCAGCTGTAAACTTCAAGCAACGATGAGCAAAACGGTGAAATAACTTTTTGAAATTTATTTCGTCTTTTTAGAATGAGCATCGTCTTACTACGGGTGCCAAATGCCCGCCAAGAATGAGATATCTAAATGAATTCAATGCCATTGATTCCGCAGCAAGTAATTGAAGATGCTTGTGAGTGGGCCATTATGCACGGTGTCGCTTTTCGTCAGTCTGACAATACCGCGAGACATTGCCCTTTTAGCCTTGCTCCAATGAGTATTGAGCGTGAGGTTTTTGAACACCTGTTGAAGGTGACGCCGCTTATCACCAAGCTCATCAACAATGTCTCGGAAGACCATGACTTTTTACAGTCATCATTGAGCGATATGGCTAAAGCCGATCCGTTTTTTGGTCGCTTGATGGAGCTTCATCAACAGGCCCATGGCAGTGCCGATGAGCGCTTGAATCCAGCTCGACAACCTTTGTTGTTGATGCGTACTGATTTCATGGATGACCGCCAACACGGTGCAAAAGTGATTGAGTTTAATGGCATTGCTGCAGGAATGGCGCCTTTTGGTCAACGCGCAACGGAATTTCATGCGTTCATGCAAAATCAGTGGCCAAACGTTTATAACAATTGGTTGGAAGAATTGTCAGCAACACCGGCGGAAAACCAAGGCTTAACGCAGTTGGCTTATGGTATCGCTAATGCTGCAAGGCAAGTGAAAACCGATTTTAATGAGCAAGATAAACCAGTTTTCTTGATGGTGGTGCAGAAGAACGAAGACAACGTATATGACCAACATTTGCTCGAAGTTGAACTGCAAAAGCAAGGCATTCGCACGGTGCGTCGTACTTTTGAACAGTTGAGCTGTCAGCTTTCAACAGGAGATAACCAACGTTTGTTGCTGCAAGATGTTGGCGCGGTCGATGTGGTGTATCTAAGAGCTGGCTATCAGTATTCAGATTACTGGGCTCCAGAACTCAACGAATCGGTTTGTTGCCACACGCTAAGTCAGACTCGCTTATTTATGGAACAACACCATGTCGCAATGAACGCGACCATCAGCCAACAGTTAGCGACCAGTAAAACCATGCAAATGCTGCTGACCATGATGCCAGCAACAGAATACGCACGCTGGGGTTTAACGTTACAAGAAGCCGAACTGGTCAAGAGTGTATTAGCCGGTATGAAGCCAATCACCAGTGAATCGATAGAGTGGTTTAACACGCAAGCTAATAAGCAAGAGTGGGTGTTGAAAAACCAAGGTGAGGGAGGTGGCCACTGTGTTTTTGGTGACGATATAAGCCAGCAACTGAGTCAACTTAAGCCAGAAGAGTACGACGCATGGGCACTGATGCAGCGCTTATACCCACACGAACGTGACGTGCCGACTATTGCAGTGCGTGATACCCAACAAACGCTCGTGACAGACTTAGTCAGCGAAGTGGGTTTGTTCACCGCTTACTACCAAGGTGAACCAGTAACAGAGCTTGGCGGCTACGCGGGCTACTTAATCCGCAGCAAACCCGCTAGCGAAAATGAAGGTGGAATCCACAGTGGAAAAGGGATTCTCGATTCGCTGGTGTTGATTGATTAGTGCTTAATTCTGATGACAGACAGAAGGCCAACGTTTATACGCTGGCCTTTTTTATGATTCTTTACAGGTTAGCGCCAAGTTGGATAAGTGACTCAGCTTGTCGTTGCGTTACGCTGGAACCTTAAAACAAGAATCTTGATTGCTGTATTTTGGTACGAAGCACAATTTGTCTGCCGACATCTTTAAGCCGTTTTGCATCTGGATATGTGTTACCGCCCAGATCACGCAGCCGTGAGGCAAATTGAATAGCGAGCGAGTTTGCGTGAATAACACGCCGTCATCATAGGCCGGTGTAATGTTCGTCGCTTTACCTTGCCACGCTTTATGAGTGGTTTGCACATCAATATTTGGAACAATCAATGAGAGCATTTCTGGCTCAACGTCCTTTACGACTTTCAAGCAGATACGACACCCATCGTAGTATTGTTCTATCCAGATTTTATGTGGAATAGCGTGATCATCCCAACCCAGTTGTAAGATATGTTCCATGACTTTGTCCTTGGTATCTAAGAAGGAAAGGCAGTGCTCAACACTGCCTGAATTAGCTCAAATATTATTCGTAACTTAAACCATGTCCGAACGGGTAAAGGGTGTCGGCTTGATCATACCCAGGGTAGTCTGAGTCTTGGTTTTGAATGGCTTGGGCACTGTTCGCTAAAGCAAATGGCAGTTTTCCTTGAGGAGCAAAGTTGCCTGAAAGTACTTCCATTAGGTTGCTGTCCGAGACACCAAATGTGGCGATCACGGCACCGGCTTGCTTAAGATTACTTTGATCGTCTAGCACGAAGGGTTGTCTAAAGTTGATGGACAATACCGTTTTGTCAGCGCCCACTTCGTTCATAACGGCTTTAATGTCGCTTAGGCTTGGTTCAATATGCCAAGATGCAGCTGTAGCCATTTCACTGAACGCAAGAATATCGAGTTCATCTGGGTTCGCGCCACCAAAGATAAGATCAGGATCTGAGCCTTCGTTAGATACGCGAACACGAATAACCGCATAGTCCGTATCGGCTGGTACTGGTGGACGCGTTTCTCCCGCTTCGTAATCTCCAGACGTCACGGTAAAGTTGTACTTGTCGTCTCCTGCAATGTTTTCGTCCATTCCCATGACATACAGAGCAACAGGATTTTGTGCGGTTGATTCAGCTAAAGGTAAAGTCTTATTGGTATTTTGAAGTAAGATGACAGACTTTTTCTGTGCGTAATCAGCGCGTTCTTGGTACTTATCGTTGCCTAAAATCTCTTGGGCTTTTTTCTCATCAACGTAAGTGTTTTCGAAAAGGCCAAGCTTGAATTGTTCTTCAAGTAAGCGTGTGACTGATAGGTCTACACGCTCTTCGGTGATCAGATCTTTTTCCACGAGTTTCACGATGACTTCTTTATCATGGAAACCTGAAAGAACATCGACTCCAGCTTCGACCGCCATGGCAACCTGCTCATCAATCGTTTTGTGTTCCACACCCCATGCACGATCGCCAATAATGCCGGTATCTGAGTTCACGTTACCTGTGTAGCCCAATTCGTCTCTGAGAAGGTCAGTAACAATGCCTTTTGAGAAGGACATGCCAACATCGTTTGGCATCCACTTTTGATCTACAGGGATGCCGTAGTAAGGCATGATTGATGAAGCGCCAGCCTCAATCGCGGCAATAAACGGTTTTAGGTGGTAATCAAAATTGTTCTTTGGGTAGACTTGGTTTTTACCAAAGTCATAGTGTGGGTCACCGCCGTTTTCTTGTGGGCCGCCGCCAGGGAAGTGTTTGATGGTTAGCGCAATACTGTCTTCGTTGACCTCACCGCCATCCTGCAAGCCTTTGATCAGTGAACGCATAATGTCAGACGCTAAATCGGCATCTTCGGTAAAGGTTTCGTGTACTCGGTACCAACGAGGCTCTGTCGCCAAATCCATCATGTATCCGTACATACTGCGCAGGCCGATTGAAGACCATTCGTCATTCATGATGCCAGCAAATTCAGTGATCAAATCCATGTCCCGAGTGGCTGCTAAACCTGCCTCTTTAGGCCAAGCAGAAAAGGCACCTGAAGAAACGTTGATCCCTGCTTTAGCTGATGGGTCTATGTGGTTACGAGCATTGGATTTGAATAGAGCGGGGATACCCATTCGAGTTTGTTCACGCAGTTCTTGAACACTATTCATGAACTGGGCCGCTTCTGTTGGGGTTATCTGACAGCCTGAACGGCCAGCATCACAATCAGGTGTGTTAGTTGGGGTTTCAACTACGCTGTTACGGAAGATAAAGCGCGTCATTTGGGCATCGGCAATCATGTCTTGCCCGGCACTGCTAACAAGCCCACCCTCCGCTGAATTTAAGGTGTCAATGAGCATCATGCCGGCTTTCTCATCTAGCGTCATTCGGCTAACCAAGTCTGCTGCTCGTTCTTCTGGAGATAATCGCCAGTCTTCAAAGGGTTCCAGTTTTCCATTGCCGTTAGAATCTCGGAATTGGTAACCCTCAACGTTCAATACATCATGAACACGAGAGTGAACTTGGGGTTGCTGGAGGTTATTGTCGCTATCAGATGAGTTGCATCCTGCAAGAAGCAACGCGATTGCTATAGGTGTCAGGGTAAGACGCTTCATGGTCACGATCCTATTGTTAGTATAATAAGTACATGACCAATTTTAATAATTAACGGATTATTGGTTAACCAAAATAAAGCAAACTAAAGATTTGGATCACCATATAAATTTAATTGGTGATTTAATTCAATTTAGTCTTGGAAATATATTGACGACGTTTAAATAACGTAAACTTAGTTAGAGTTATTCATTTGATATCCAATTAATCTTTCGTTTAATTAGTGGTGTGTTACTTCCATATTTTAAATTTAGAATAAAAAATATATTGCCTATTTTATAGTTAACAATCTGCGCTGATGTAAACGATAGATAGTGACCATGTTGGTGACAATAAAGGTGATTTCGACAAAGGAGCCGCCAATCGAACCAATCCAAATGTTATGGCTGGCCCAACAGAAGGAATTGAATAAGATCAAGGACCTCAAGGCGATGCCTTGTCTTGAAAAGAGTGCCCATGTCGCAACGGATGAACCAACAACCGTAATAAACTCAAAGAAATGGTTCATGTTGGGCAAAGTCATGCACCACATCAAGCCAATAAAGAACCACATCACTTTGCGCGATTGAGTTTTTATCGATACGTAACTGCGAATCGCATTAATAATTACACCTATGGCGGCTACTATGGCACCCATTAATATGAAATGGATACTCATAACAAAACAAAAGATCATCATCTGGTAGCGAAAACGCATATCATCTTTTTGCCAAAAGGCCATTACACCGATACAAAAAGCCAGGCCGCCAACTCCTTGTGTTATCCAGTTTTCCATATTTAGCCTTTATTTCTAAGATGCTATAGAACGCGAACAACGATTAATTTTGAGAGAATAATGCTCAACCATAAAATAACCCTCCAAAAGGAGGGCTAGATATAACGTTAAAGGTGTTGTTGCATTAGGTTTAATTGACCAACTTAACGGCTTCACGAGTTAAATGAGCCAGCTGTTCCCAATTACCTTCTTCAATTAGCTTCTTATCCACCATCCAAGTACCACCACATGCGAGCACTCGAGGTATCGCTAGGTAGTCTTTGATGTTGTTTGGGTTAATGCCACCTGTCGGCATGATCTCAATATCCGTGTAAGGCGCAAGAAGTGACTTAACCATGTTGATGCCACCTGATGCTTCTGCTGGGAAGAACTTCAATGTGGTTAAGCCCATTTCTAGAGCGGCTTCTACTGTACTCGGGTTGTTGACCCCAGGAATGATATCAATACCAATCTCCTGACATGCTCGGACAGTATTTGGATTAAAGCCAGGAGATACTACAAACGTTGCGCCTGCTTCTTTTGCAGCGATAGCTTGCTCACGGTTTAGTACGGTACCAGCGCCGATCAACATGTTTGGTTGCGATTCACGAAGTAGACGAATTGCTTCTACAGCAGCTTCAGAGCGGAAAGTGATTTCTGCCGCTGGTAGGCCATTTTCGGCTAAAACTTTACCTAGAGGGATGATGTCTTCTGCCTTATCGATAGCGATAACAGGAATGACTTTCAGTGCTTTTAGTTGTTCTTTAATACTAGACATGTGTGGTCCTTAAGCGACGCCAAGCGCCGGTTGTGTGAATGCTTTTGGAATAATAGCGCCGCGATGTTGAATCACCGCGCCAGCCATTGCGTTGCCTCTTTGGCATGCGGTCGCTAAATCTGCGCCTACAAGGTATGCCGATAAGAAGCCACCATTAAATGAATCTCCAGCGGAGGTGGTGTCCACCACTTGTGCGACAGGTTGGGTTGGCACGGATTGTGGAGCCAAAACCGTACCTGAACCCTGATTCGTGGAATCTTGAATTAGACAGCCGTCAGCGCCTAATTTTATGATGCACTTGTTTACGCCTAATGTCTTCAGGCGGTTTATTGTTTGTTCTGGGGAGCTGTCACCCCAAATCAGCTGTTCATCATCAAACGTTACCAGTGCAACATCAGTGAGTTGATACATGGCTTGGTAAATGTTTTTGACGGTCTGATTGTTGTCTTGTGGCCATAGCGCTGGGCGGAAGTTACTATCAAAAGCGACTTCAACCCCTTGTGTTTTGAGTTCGACTAACAGATTGAGCAACGAGATACGATCTTCTTCCGGTAAAATAGCTAAGGTAATGCCACTTAAGAAAACCACGTCTACTTGAGTTAATGCTTGCTTGATCTGTGCGAAACTTGGATGTTGAAGCAGGTATCGCGCTGCAGATTGGTTGCGCCAGTACAAGAATGTACGCTCACCTTGGTCATCAAGTTGGATTAGGTATAAGCCGGGTGTGCGAGTTTCATCGAGCAGCACTAAATCCGTCGCAACACCCTCATCTTGCCAGCGAGACAGCATACCTGTACTAATTGGGTCGGTACCAAGAGCAGTGACATAAGAGACTTTAACGTCCCCAAGGTTTACATTGGCTTCACAGCCACGACTTAGATAAATCGCGGCATTCAGTGTGTCGCCACCGAATGTTTGATGCATTGAGCCAAACGGTTTTCCGTTCAGCTCAATCATACATTCACCAATAATGGCGATATGTTTCATCAGTTATGCCCTCTCTTCAAAGTAACGCTTAGCATTACCAAAACAGATGCCTTCAATCATTGGACCAAGCAGTGACATATCATTTGGTACTTCACCATTTTCAGCCCAGCGGCCAACCATGTCACATAAGATACGGCGGAAATATTCGTGACGAGTGTAAGAAAGGAAGCTGCGAGAATCGGTCAGCATGCCGACAAACTGGCTAAGCAGGCCAAGTTGAGATAACTGCTCCATTTGGCGTTGCATGCCGTCTTTCTGATCGTTGAACCACCAACCAGAACCGAACTGAACTTTGCCCGCGATGCCGCCGCCTTGGAAGTTACCAATCATGGTGGCCATCATCTCGTTATCGCGAGGGTTTAAGCAGTAAAGGATGGTGCGAGGCAACTCGTTGCTTTGATCCATCTCGTCTAACAGGTGAGCCAATTCGAATGCAAACGTCTTATCGCTAATCGAATCAAACCCTGCATCTGCGCCTAACAGTTGGAACATACGCGTGTTGTTATTGCGTTGAGCACCAATGTGAAGCTGCATTACCCAACCCATTGCGGCGTAACGCTTGCCTAACCACACTTGAACCGCTGTTGAAAACTGTGCACATTCTAGTTCTGTGAGCGTTTCGCCATTGCGGCGTCGAGCTAAGAGGGAATCTAAATCTGATTCCGATGGAATAGGTGCGTAGCGAACCACTTCAATACCGTGGTCTGCTGCACGGCAACCATGGTCGTTGAAATGCGCTAAGCGGCTGTCTAAAGCACTTAGTAGATGATGAAAGCGAGTGATCTCAATGTCAGCAACCATACTTAACTTTTGCAGGTAATCAGCAAAGCCATCAAGCTCAATTTTGAACGCTTTATCTGGGCGCCAGCTCGGTAGAACTTTCACATCAAATGAACTGTCTTGAGCGATCGCTTTATGGTGTTCAAGAGAATCAATCGGATCGTCTGTCGTACCTGCCATCACAACGTTCATTTGTTGCATGATGCCGCGAGCACTAAATTCCGGTGTCGCTAATAGCTCGTTGCCTTCATGCCAAATTTGGTCGGCTGTCTCTGGGCCAAATAGAGTGCCAGTAATACCAAATGGGCGACGTAGCTCTAAGTGCGTCCAGTGGTAAAGAGGGTTACCTAAGGTTTGAGGGACAGTTTTAGCCCACGCCATGAACTTATCATAATCGCTTGCATCTCCGGTGATCAGACGCTCGTCAATTCCTGCTGAACGCATGCCACGCCATTTATAGTGGTCACCTTCAAGCCAAATCTTAGACATATTTTCGAACTGACGGTCTTGAGCCACTTCTGCCGGGTTTAGGTGGCAGTGATAGTCATAAATCGGCTGGTGGCTTGCGTGTTCATGGTACAAACGGCGTGCAGTCTCATTCGACAGTAAAAAGTCTTCACATAAGAAATTCTTCATTGTTTGTACTCCTTATAACGCAGCCACGGTCGCAACAGCACCGTGTTCAATTAGTGATTGGTACGCTGAACTTACTACATCAATGACCTGCGGGTTTTGGCCTAGCTCAGCAGGGAAAATCGCCTCAACCGCAAGCAATGCGGGAACCACAGAAACATTGAGTCCATGCTGGTCGCAGATCTGACGAAGTGTATCTGCCATTGGATCGCGAACATCAATCTCATTGCCTTGCTCGTCAACGCCAGATACATAACGCATCCAGCCAGCGATAGCGGTTGCAAGCCACGAGAAATCTGAGCCTTGCTCTAAATGGAATCGTAAGCTGCCACCCATACGTTGAGGGATCTTCTGGCTGCCATCCATCGCAATCTGCCAGGTCTTATGCTTCAAGCTTGGGTTAGTGAAACGGTTGATCAGCAAGCTTGCGTAACCTTCTAAATCAGTCCCTTCAGGCATCGTTAACGACGGCGCTTGTGATTTCATCATCATGTCAAAAGCGGCTTTTCGGTAGCCTGTATCTGTCATGGTGTCGGAAATATGGTCGTAGCCACCAAGGTATCCAAGGTAAGCAAGGAAAGAGTGACTGCCATTGAGCATGCGCAGCTTCATCTCTTCGTAAGGCACTACATCTTCGACGAACTCTGCGCCAGCGACATTCCAATCTGGACGACCTGCCACAAAGTTATCTTCAATCACCCATTGGCGGAAGGGTTCACAGGCGATACCACATGGGTCTTCACAACCAAGCAGTTCTGCAATTTCTGTCAGTGTTTCTTCTGTTGCTGCAGGTACGATGCGGTCAACCATGGTGCATGGGAAGGTGACATTAGTTTCAATCCAATCACGTAATTCTGGGTCAAGCAGTTGAGCAAACTCAATGATCGCTGCTTTTGCTACATGACCGTTCTCTTGCACGTTGTCGCAAGACATCACCGTGAATGGTGTTAAGCCACGTTCGCGGCGAATTTTTAGGGCTTGGACAATATAGCCAAGCGCAGATTTTGGTTGAGTTGGGTTAGCTAGGTCTGCGATGACTAATGGGTTATTTTTGTCGAGTTTTCCGGTCGCAGGGTCAGCGCAGTAGCCTTTTTCTGTGATGGTCATAGACACGATAGCGACTTGAGGCTCTGCCATTTTTTCTAATACGGTTTTGATGCCGTCTAAGCTTGGATGAAGAGACTCTGTCACTGAGCCGATCACTTTAACGTCTGTGGATTCAGCGCCTTTTTCAGCTACGGTGTAAAGGTGGTCTTGCGCGCGAAGTGATTCAATTAGGTCTTCGCCGCCGAATAGGTTTATCTCACAAATGCCCCAATCAGTGTTGGTTTTGCTGAGCATTTCATTGGTGAACAGCGCTTGGTGTGCTCGGTGAAATGCACCGAAGCCAAGGTGCACGATACGGCTTTGGAGTGCTGAACGGTCGTAGTAAGGTCGTAATACAGTGTTTGGCAGCGTAGAGTTAGCAACAGTCTTCATTATTCAGTTCCTTTTCCCGCCAGCGAACCAGCGGGATTTTATTATTTGATAAAGCGTTTGAGTGTTTAGCAGTCTTAGAATCTATCTGTGACCAAATTACGAACCGTAGCCCAGTACCAATTCAGGTAGGAACAAGCTCAGCTCAGGGATAAAAGTAACGGCCATTAGGGCTGCAATCAGTGCTGCATAGAATGGCAGCAAAGGTTTGATGACTTTGTCGATGGCAATGTTGGCAACCGAACAACCAATGAACAGAGCACTACCCACTGGCGGCGTACAGATACCGATAGCAAGGTTGAAAGTCATCATGATGCCGAAGTGCACAGGGTCGATGCCTAGGTCTAGCGCGATTGGTAAGAAGATTGGTGTGAAGATCAGTACCGCTGGTGTCATATCCATGAAGATACCCACAATCAGCAGGATGATGTTGATGATCAACAGAATCATTAGCGGGTTATCAGAAACCGCCAGTAATGCATCAGCAATCATGTAAGGCACATCGGCGTTCGCCATTGCCCAAGACATACCCATTGATGCGCCAACCAGTAATAGAACGATAGATGTTGTTACTGCAGACTCAAGGATGATCTTTGGAATATCACCCCATTTCACTTCACGGTAGACAAGCACAGCTAAAACAAACGTGTATACCACAGCAATTGCGGAAGCCTCAGTTGCAGTAAAGATACCGCCAATGATGCCGCCCATGATGATGCCGATCAGTGCTAAAGAAGGTGCCGCTTTTAGGAAGGTATCCCAAACCATTGATAATGAAGGACGCGCTGCCACTGGGTAACCGCGACGTTTCGCGATGATACCCGCCACAATCATGATACTTAATCCCATCAAGATACCTGGGATATAGCCTGCTAAGAACAGAGCCGCAATTGAAGTACCACCAGAAACCAATGAGAAAACGATCAGCGTGTTACTTGGCGGAATCAATAGACCAGTAGGGCACGAAGTAATGTTTACCGCAGCAGAGAAGTTTTCGTCGTAGCCATCTTTCTTTTGCAGAGGAGACATGGTGCCACCAACTGCAGCCGCCGATGCAACCGCTGAGCCTGAGATAGAACCAAACATCATGTTTGCCATCACGTTTACGTGTGCCAATGAACCCGGTAGACGGCCACCCAACACTTTTGCAAAGTTGATCAAACGCAGTGCTATGCCGCCTTGGTTCATGATGTTGCCCGCCAAAATGAAGAACGGGATTGCCAGTAGAGCAAAGTTATCAAGGCCAGCGGCCATACGTTGAGCAACTACAGCGATTGCAGGCTCAAGCGGTAAGCTCATCAAGATGGTTGCCAGTGACGATAAACCAATCGCAAAAGAGACCGGTACACCGATTGTAAGCAGTACAGCGAAACTACCGAATAAGGTCAGTATTACTTGCCATTCCATTGTGAAATCCTTCTATCAATCAAGTTGTGAGTCGGTGATCAAATCGTCACCTGACATTAATTGTTTAACGCGTTCGTAGGTAAATACGACGGAGTAAAAAATCATCAAAGCGCCACTAATCGGTAAGCAGAAGTAGATGTAGCCCATTTCTAAACCTAGAGCGGGAGTCAGCTGTCCCATCGCAAGCGTTTTAGCAGCAAGTTGGCTTCCACCGTGTACCAGAACGATATAAGAGAAAGAAGCGATGGCTATTTGGATAACGATTTCGTTGATTAATTTGCGTTTGCCAGTCAGCTTCATCGTAAGCAGGTCGATGGCAAGGTGGCGTTTCAGACCCGTAGTGTAAGCAGCACCAATTAAGGCTACCCACATAAAGAGATAACGCGCGAGCTCGTCGGTAACAGTACTTGGTTTGCCAATAACATAGCGGGATAAGACCTGCCATATCACACACAGTACTAAGAAAGACGATAGAGACACTGTAAAGGCGGCCAACCCTCTATTTATGTAACTGACCAATTTATTCATGTTTATTTCCTTTCAACAAAATTGCGTATCTCATAACAATTGGTTTACCAATGTAAGAAATTGTTTCTATGTAGGGATGGGATGTTCAAAAATCTGGCTGAATCATAAGCTATTCATTTTTTGGTTGGCGTGAGCAACTTCACAAATGATTTTGGTTGACCAATTTGTGGGTTTTTATTGTGATATTGGTCAATCAATTTTAATTTCAGCTTTGACGGTTCCTTTTTTGAGCCCCAATATGAGCCCATAACAAAAAACACCCTACATTTTGGATAACCAATCCACGGAGAATAAGAATGATGATGACGCGTAAAACTTTGATTAGTGCGGTTGTCGGTGCTGCTTTCACTTTTGGAGCAACAGCTTCTGCTTATGCAGCGACAACATTGAAACTGAGCCATAACCACCCTCGTGACCATGCAGTACATGAAGCGATGACGTTTATGGCGAAAGAAGTACGTGAATTGACGGATGGTGAGGTGCGTATTCGTATTTACCCTGATGCTCAATTGGGTACACAGCGTGAATCTATGGAGCTGATGCAGAACGGCGCTTTAGATATGGTGAAAAGTAATGCTGCTGAGCTAGAAGCTTTTTCTCCTGCTTATTCATCATTCAACATGCCTTACTTATTCCGCGATCAAGCACACTACTACAGTGTGACTGATGGTGAAGTAGGCCGTGACATTCTTAACTCTTCTCGTGATAGCGGCTTTATTGGTGTGACTTACTACGACGCTGGTGCGCGTAGCTTCTATACCAATAAGCCAATTAACACGCCAGAAGATCTGAAAGGTTTGAAAGTTCGTGTTCAACCAAGCCCATCAGCAATTGCGATGGTGAAAGCGTTAGGCGGTAACCCAACGCCACTAGCTTACGGTGAGTTGTACACAGCACTGCAGCAAGGTGTGGTGGATGCGGCCGAAAATAACATTCCTTCATTCAGCTTGAGCCGTCACAGTGAAGTGTCTAAATACTTCAGCTTAGATGAGCACACGATGGTTCCGGATGTGTTGGTTATCTCAACCAAAGCATACGATAAACTGACTACAGAACAACAAGATGCGCTAATGAAAGCGGCAAGTGATTCATCTGAATTGATGAAAAAATTGTGGGCTGAATCGGAAGCAAAAGAGCGTGCTAAAGCCGAGAAAATGGGCGTGACTTTTGTGGAGCCAGACAAGGCTGCGTTCGCACTCGCGGTTCAACCTATGTATGACGCGCTAGATAAAGCGGACCCAGAATTGAGCGCATTGATTGACCGTATTCAGGCTGTTGAATAACTAGCAAATATAGAAAAAATAGTAATACAAAAACAAGGTGTTACTGCATTTTAGGATATAGAGGTTGACCAATTATATTTGGTCATTATGATGGCGAGAGAAATACAATGGAAAGAAGTGACAATATCATCATGATGCCTTTCGAGCCGAAAAGACCTTATCAGGAGATAGGGTTAGTACTAAGAAGAGAACTGATTGAAGGTCTGTATAAGGTCGGAGATAGGTTGCCACCAGAACGCGATATTGCTGAACGTTTAGACGTCAGTCGCACGGTAGTGCGTGAAGCAATCATCATGCTGGAGCTTGAAAACTTAGTTGAGGTGAAAAAAGGGTCGGGTGTTTATGTCCTGAACATTCCAACTCATTCTCGCGAGAATGTGGTCAGCGATGACGCTGGTCCATTCGAGATGCTGCAGGCCCGCCAATTACTGGAAAGTAATATCGCGGAGTTTGCGGCAACTCAGGTCACTCCGGGCGACATTATTAAGATGCGCTCTGCACTCGAACTCGAGCGCGAAGAGCTTGCAAGCGGCACTACCGATTGCAGCGGAGATGAAAGATTTCACATGTGTATTGCAGAGGCCACTCAAAACTCTGTATTGGTAGATATGTTGAAACAATCCTGGGATCGACGCGAAAAGAGTCCAATGTGGAATAAACTCCACTCTCACATCAGTGGTCAAGATTACCGTGAAGAATGGTTAGATGATCACGCTCGTATCCTCGCCGCCTTACAGCGCAAAGACCCTGTCGCTGCTAAGAACGCAATGTGGCAACACCTTGAGAATGTTAAACAGCGTTTGTTAGCGCTGTCAGACATTGATGACCCAAACTTTGATGGTTACTTATTTAGCTCCAACCCAGTGGTGCTGCTTAGCTCAGAAAGCTAGTTCTGAAGCTAATGTTGAATTCAGCGACAAGGTTCTTCTTGAAAGCTGATTCAATCACTAGGTTGTAGATAGGTAATCGTCTTTAGACCGGCGTAGACCGGTGCTATCTCGGGCAGTAATTGTCATTGCTGCCATTAAGAAGTCGTTATTGCATTTAGCTTGATTAATTCGAGCCGGCTAAGTGCGTCTTAAAGAAAGGTAAGTCTCATGGAACAAACGTGGCGTTGGTACGGCCCTAATGATCAAGTTTCGCTAGACGATATTCGTCAAGCGGGCGCAACTGGTATTGTGAATGCACTGCACCATATTCCAAATGGTGAAGTTTGGACAAAAGAAGAAATCCTTAAGCGTAAAGCCATTATCGAAGAGAAAGGTTTAACGTGGTCGGTTGTAGAAAGCGTGCCTGTGCACGAAGAGATCAAAACTCAAACTGGTAACTACCAGCAGTGGATTGATAACTATAAGCAAACTCTGTCTAACCTTGCTGAGTGTGGCATCGATACGGTTTGTTATAACTTCATGCCCGTGTTGGACTGGACGCGTACCGATTTAGAATTTGAAATGCCTGATGGCTCGCGCGCACTGCGCTTTGACCAAATCGCGTTTGCGGCATTTGAGCTGCATATCTTGAAGCGCCCAGGTGCAGAATCGGACTATTCAGAATCAGAGCAAGCTCAAGCGTTGGATTACTTCAACAACATGACGCCAGAGCAAATTCAGCAATTGACCAATAACATCATCGCTGGCCTGCCAGGCGCTGAAGAAGGTTACACACTAGAAGCGTTTCAAGCACAGCTAGATCGCTATGCGGGAATCGACAAAGACAAGCTACGTGAGCACATGTCTTACTTCCTCGCTGAGCTGATGCCTATCTGTGATGCGAATGGCTTGAAGATGGCGGTTCACCCAGACGATCCACCGCGTCCAATTCTAGGCTTGCCTCGCATCGTTTCAACGATCGAAGACATTGATTGGTTGACCGAGCATGTACCGAGCAAAATGAATGGTTTGACGATGTGTACGGGGTCATACGGTGTTCGTGGCGATAACGATTTGGTTAACATGATCAAAAAGCACGGTGACCGAATTTACTTTACGCACCTGCGTTCAACTAAGCGCGAAGAGAGCAATCCAATGACATTCCATGAAGCAGCGCACCTAGATGGTGATGTGGACATGTACAATGTTGTGATGGCCATTTTGGATGAAGAAAATCGTCGTGCAGAAGTAGGCGATCACCGCTTAATTCCAATGCGTCCGGATCACGGTCATCAAATGCTGGATGACCTGAAGAAAACCACTAACCCAGGTTATTCGGCGATTGGTCGATTGAAAGGTTTGGCTGAAGTTCGTGGTTTAGAGATGGCATTGAAACGCGCTTTCTATACCAAGTAACGACGGCATCTAGCTTTAAAATACTTTTAAAAACCAGAACTCATGTTCTGGTTTTTTTTGTATCTGAGCTAAGTAAAACCTAAGAGTTTGGATAACAAGAATCATGCCCCTAACTTTGTAAACGCCAACGGAGTTTGTCCGGTTTGCTGTTTGAAAAAAGCGATAAATGCACTGTTGGACGAGAACTCTAGCAAATGTGCCACATCACCAACTTGTCGGTTTTCTGAAAGCAGTTCAATCGCTTTAAACAAGCGCCATTGCTGACGCCATTCTTGATAGGTCATGCCTGTTTCGGCTTTGAATAATCGAGTAATCGTCTTGGTGCTTGCGCCAACCGAGCTCGCTAATGTCGACAGGGCTGGGGCAAGAAACGAGGCGGTTCGGACTCGTTTGCAAAAGCTTTTAAAGCGGCGATCTGTCGGTAGCGGCAAGATAAACGAGTGTTGGTTAGCGCTGTAAAACTCTTCCCAGAATAGATTGGCGGTATTGGTGGTTTGCTCGCGGGCAATGTCCCAATCCCAGAAAGCCATCTTATTGATCAGGGCTTTTAAAAGCTCATTCACTTCCACAATTTCAATCGCTTCTGGGCAGGTGTAAATACTGCTATCAAAATAGAGCGACCGATAAGCAACCACATTAGTCATCTGCGCGCGATGTTTGGTATAAGGCGGGATCCACACGGCTTTGGTCGGCGGCAAAATACAAATAGCGTTTTCTAAGGTCAAGGTAATACAACCCTGCGGAGCATACAGCAGCTGTCCTTTTACGTGGTGATGTATTCCCGAATCATGCTGACCTAGCTCTGCCGCAATCCCTATTACGGGCGCAGGTAAGCTGTCTGCATCAAACTCAATAGTTTCGCTGATTAATGCCATTTGTCCCAATCTTGTTGTTTTTGGTTTTAATGTTGTTAACGAGCCAAGGTTAGTTTCCCCTAGACTTCTCGTCAAGTTCACTGGTCTTGGAAAAATGATGAAAGCAAAACCTTCTTTATGGCAAATGGTGCTATTGCTGATGTTCCCTCAAATCGCAGAAACTATCTATAGCCCGACACTGGATTCAATATCGAAATCCTTTGATGTCAGTTACGCACAAGCGGCGCAAACCCTCTCGATCTACTTCTCAGCGTTTGCGCTCGGTGTTGTGGTATGGGGCATATTGGCAGACAAATGGGGACGCCGGCCAACCATGTTATTGGGCTTGGGTTTATTCGCGTGTTCAGCACTTATTGCTATGCAAACCAATAGCTTTGTTTGGTTGATGGTAGCCAGAGCCATTGGCGCTTTCGGGCTTGCGGTGGGCTCGGTGGTGACACAAACCATGCTGCGAGATGCTTTCAGCGGTACTGAACTAGCTAAAGTGTTTGGTTACATGGGAATGGGGCTGTCGATTAGCCCAATCATCGGGCTGCTTCTTGGCGGCCAACTAAGCCAAGCAGGCGGGCATCAATATGTGTTTATTGCCTTGTTTATTATGGTGTTAGCGTTGTTGGTACATAGCCTATGGTCATTGCCTGAAACGCAACAATCTAAGCAGCCATTGCAGTTAAAGTCACTCAGTATTCACATGGTCAAAGATAGCGATATATGGATGTCTGCGTTGCTGGTCGCGTCGTTCAATATTGCGCTGTTTTCCTATTATCAATTGGGTTCATTTGCCTTCATTCAACTTGGATTTAGCGTTGAGCAGTTTGGCTACAGCGGCATTGTGCTTGGATTCGGGACTCTGTTAGGAAGCTTGGTGAACAAGACATTATTGAAGCGACAGGTGTCTTCAATGTCTTTAATTGGTATTGCAGCAGGGCTTCAAACATTAGGTGCGGTGGGTGTCTATTTTTCACAACACTCAATATGGTTTTTACTTCCGATGATGCTGGTGGTTATGGCGTTTGGTATTGCGATTCCCAATGTGTTGAGTCGCGCATTAGTCAGCTACCAATCTCAAGCGGGAAGTGCAGGCGCACTGTTTGGTTTGATGTACTACACCTTGATCGGTTCAGGGCTCGCTTTAGCGGGAATGATTCAAGATTTAGGTGTGGTGCTGGTACTTTGCGGCGCTTTATCTGTGCTGGTGACGATACGCAGTCGACTCTAGCTTAAACGCTAAGTCTCTTATTTGTAGTGATAAATTCCGTGTCCTGTTTGGCGCGGAATTTATCATTTCTTGGTTTGTAAATCTGGATATTGACAGGGGTAGAATGATTGTTCTACCCTGTAAGTAGAACAATCATTCTACCCATTGTTATGCCAATTACAGTTATTTACTACGATTGGTATTCGGTATTAAGAGAGCACTATGTTGAGAGAACAGATTGCAGCAAGCTTAGAGGTGGCGTTTAGCCAACAAGGTTTTGCTGAGCCGAGCGTTGCACAGCTGAAAACGGCGTGCGATGTAAGCCTAAGAACCTTGTATAAACACTTCCCTTCAAAAGAAGCGATGATCGTTGGTGCCTTGGAATATCGACACCAACGTTACCTAGATTTCTTGTTGGAAACGTCGCCTGAAAAGGGGCTCGCATCGGTTACTCATATCTTCAACAAGCTTCAACAATGGTTAGAAGAATATGCGCCGCACGGGTGTATGTCGATGAATGCGATGGCCGCATTTCCTGATAATGAGCTTATCAGCCAAGCGGTTACACAGCATAAAGAACAAGTTCGTTTGCTAATAGGCAAGCAGAGCCTGCGAGAGGATCTCGCGACACCGTTGTTTTTACTTCATGAAGGCGTATCAAGCGCGTGGCCAGTCTTAGGCGAAGAAGCAGTGGCATCGGCACAGAGTATGGTGACAAAATTACTCAAGGAAACAGTATGAATTTCGAGATACCAAAAACAATGAAAGGCGCAGAGATGCTAGGACACGGTGGGGCAGAGACGCTTGGGTACCGTGAAGACATTGCTGTTCCTCAAATTGAGCCTAATGAAGTGCTAATCAAAGTGATGGCAGCTGGCGTTAACAATACCGATATCAACACACGAATCGGCTGGTACTCAAAAAGCGATGATTCAGACGATGCTAGTTGGTCGGGTGAAGCGTTGAAATTCCCTCGTATCCAAGGTGCTGACGTGTGTGGTTTCATCGTAGCAGTGGGTAATGAAGTCTCTGCTGACCGTATTGGTGAGCGTGTTCTTATCGAACCTTGTTTAACCGAAGTGTACGGACGAGATCTGCCACAGCCATGGTATTTCGGTTCTGAGTGCGATGGTGGTTTCGCTGAATACACCAAAGTAGCAGCTAAGCATGCTTACGCGGTGAACAGCACCATGTCGGATGTTGAGCTGGCGTCTTTCCCATGCTCCTATTCGACGGCAGAGAATATGCTGACTCGCGCGAATGTGGCTGAAGGTGATCGCGTGCTTATCTCTGGCGCATCGGGCGGTGTGGGATCTGCGGCTATTCAGCTAGCAAAAGCTCGCGGCGCCTATGTTATTGCCATCACTAGCCCAAGCAAGAACCAACAGTTACTTGAACTTGACGCTGATGAAGTAATTGCTCGTGATGCTGATTTGGTTAAAGCGCTAGGTGAAAGCAGCGTTAATGTGGTTATCGATTTGGTTGCTGGTGACAAGTGGCCGGAATTCCTTGAAGTGCTGAAACCACACGGTCGTTATGCCGTATCTGGCGCAATTGGTGGCGCGATGGTTGAGCTTGATGTTCGCACTTTGTATCTCAAAGATCTCAGCTTTTTTGGTTGCACGGTTTTAGAACCACAGGTATTCCAGAATCTAGTCGACCGTATCGAGAAGCAGCAGATTGGCGCCATCGTTGCAGAGTCTTATCCGCTAGCCGATATCCATAAAGCACAAGATGAGTTCTTGAAGAAAAAGCATGTCGGTAAGATCGTGTTGGAAGTGGCAGAACGCTAGTTTTAGTCAGCTTCACGGTTTAGATTTATATAAGAGCGAGCAAGCGTGATGTGCTCGCTCTTTTCGTTTCTGGAGAATACAGGCGGGTTTAGTCTTGCAGCCTGTTGAGTAACAGATCCTATACAGCTGAGAAATTAATGATTCATTTATCATTGTGTGGTTTATGAATTAACTGTGCGATAATCACCGCCGTTATATATCCCGAATTGTTTGATAATCATCTAGGAGCCGTATTGATGTTTAAAAGGGTATTGCAGGCTTTATTCTCACCTTTTGTTGATCCAAAAAACAAATCCTTTGCTGAGCCTGTCCCAAAAGAGCAACAACAAGCCGTTGCTACTGATTTTGTTCAGTCTTCAATTTTTGTTCCGCCTTCGTCAGCTAAACCATCATCATTAATCGTCGATAAGACGCTTAGCCTTCATGATGGTGAGTTCCTTGATTATTTGTTTGGAGAGTCTCGCCTTCGAACTGAGTCAGACTCGTTTAGCGATTTTGTCGCTTGTCAGATCGAACGTTTGATTCGCTCTCCAAAAGCTTTGCTTAATGAACTGCCAGTGATGCCAGCCTCTGTGACCACATTAATGGCAGAATTACAGAGCGATGAGTTTGATGTCGATGCATTGTTAAGAGTGATTGAGCGCGAGCCGAGTATGGCGGCTGATGTAATTAAACTGGCTAACAGTGCTTTCTATAAGCGTGGTGAAAAACAGGTGACTGACCTAAAAACAGCATTCCTAAATATGGGTTCTCAGGGGCTTGTTGAAGGGGTGGTGAATAGCTACATGAAGAACTTCACGCCGGGGAACAATATTTACTGGCGTCACTTCGGTGAGAAAATTTGGAATCACAGTGTTCAAACCGCGTCTATTTCTAAGGAGTTGATGAAAGACTCTTCATCCCAAGAAGATCAAGCCGCGGCGTACTTTGCTGGGTTAATTCGCAACTTAGGCAAGATGATTATTTTCCAGATGATGGTAGAAGCTTTCAAGCATGTAGATCCTTCTGTTCCGCCTAACTCGTTAGCATTGAAGCGTCTGATGAACAGCTACTCTATTCGCCTGACTTACACCATTGCTAAGTTCTGGGAGCTGCCAGAGTCTGTGTTGACCGCGATTGGATATCAAGAGTCGAGCCGTTATACATGCACGCCACTTGGGCGAGCAGTGTCTGAGGCTAACTATTTGAGTGAGCTGAAATATTTATTGGAAGAGCAAACGATTGAAGCAGAGCAGTTTAAGACTCGATGTAAAGAGACACTCTTATCTCCAGCGGCATTCAAAGTGGCAAAGCGTATCTATAAAGAGTCTGAGTTATCACTAGTGAGCTAACCCCTTAGCCTATTCGACCAGCGCTGTGACTGAACATAATGATTGGTTGCAGCTTGGTTGGGCTAGGTTGTGAAATACAGTTCAGCTACGAAATACGCTTACAAATGGCTAATCCATAGCTTGTCGAGCTCACACCAGCCGAAGCCATTCACTTGCGCGCCGTGTATCTTTTCAGAAACCTCTAAGTTGAACGCCTCTTGCTTGAGCTCAACCACAATCCCAGTTTCATGCAACCAATGCCGAAGCGCCAACAGTGCATTCATCGCTAATTCAAAGTTTGGCTGGTTTCTTATTGCGGCTAAGCCTTGTTGGATTTTCTCTAGCATCTCAGAAGGCAGCGCTAAGTCCTCAAACGGGAAGCGAGTGAAAAAGCTTAACCACGAAGTGAAGGTGTCGTTCTCATCAATAATGCTGCATAGCGCGATGTCTTTGGTGGTTAGGTAGTGTCCATATTCCACGCTGGTTTTGTGGTCGCCAGACACTGACAAATGCTCGAAAAGGGCTTGGCATTCAGAGGTGTCTTCAACGGTGAATTCACGAACTGACTTAGTTAATGTTGGGTTCTGAACCTTGAAAAACGTTGAACCGAAATCCGGTAGGGAAGCATGGTCATCGCCACGCACGGTAATCGTCTTTTCGGGCAGTTTCACGCACACCTGATTTTGAGCGCAGGCTTTACTCTGTGCCCATTCCGGGTAGACCCACAACTCGACTCGATTGAGAATCGGTGTGTTGTGTGAATAGGCGCTATTGCGGCTTAATCTCAACATCTTGCTTGAGAAGATGTCTAATGAGAATGCGCCAGATCCAATCAGCCTATCAGTCGGTGATGAGTGATCAAATACGGAGGCTTCAACTCTGGCAAGTAAGCGCGGTAAATGCCAATCAGGTTGATTCAATTTCACGACAACCACATTACCAGTCGAGACAGAGACTTCATCTATATGCTGATAACAACGACACCATATTTTGCTTTGGCAGAGCGAGTTAAGGTTGCGTGCTATGTCTTGAGGTTCGAGTGTTCGACCGTTATGGAGTTGCGCACCATTGCGAATCTGAAAGCGCCACTGTGTCGCATCTTGATTAGGCTGCCAATGATAAGCCAGATCGCCGCTGAGTTGACCATGCTTAACTGAGGTTAGGCGTTGGCAAATTTGCATCACTAAAAAACGCTCGGTACGTCTAAGAACTCGTTGAGGGTGAAGAGCCTCGAGCTCTCGGTGAAAAGGGATATACGCGATATTTTGCGCCGACGGATTGGTGCTGCTTAGAAAGGCTTGCAACTCAGCGCCAGCATTGCGGCCGTTGAAGCTTAAGGTGCTAAACACCTGTTCTATGTTGCCTGCGTCAGCTTGGGCTTGTGCGTATTGGTAACAGGCATCAATGGGCTCAACCAGACACGTGAGTTGTGCCTTCTTACTTCGGCCTGAACTGGCTTTCCACTCAATCCAACCTTGCGCTGTCATCGCTTTGAGTAAGGTCTGAACATGACGTTCACTTACGTGCAGCAGGGTGGCCAGTTGGTTGATCTGACAATGTGATACACCAGGCCCAAAAGCCTGAAATATCTTTTCATACAGTTCAAGCTTGCGCTTAAGGTTGCCCAATGTGCTTTTCCTAACGACGAGGTTGAGTTAAATGTGGATAGCTAGAGTCAATGAGTGCGTTTTCCATCGTATCGAGAACTCGAGAGGTTATCTCTGAGCTTAGGATATCCGATTCAGTTTTGCCTTGAAGAACTAACTCTGAAAAATGGTCGATTTCAAACTCGAATCCATTGCCTTTCACACGGTAGTTGATGGTCGACTTGTTGCCTTGATGTTCAATCTCAATAAAGGTCGGATTCCACCATTTTTCGTGAATGGTGATCTTAGTATCAAGGCCACTCAAATGTGCTGATCGGGGAAGGTTTTGCACCGTTGATGCCGATATCTTGCCGTTCATATCACCAGAGAAGGTAAAGCACGCATCGGTATCAACATTCGCCCCCTCATACAGACATGACATCTCTACCTGAGGTTTTGAAGGGTTCACACCCAGTGTTCGACACAGGTCGTAGAAGAACCAAAGCCCATAGACGCCGACATCGAGTGTTGCTCCACCTGACAAATCCGGATTGAAGATAAACAAATCGGGCTCATAGTCGTGATGGTTACCAAAGCTGGCTTCGATTGAGTCTATCTGAATGTTGTTGTCGACCAAGAATGATTGGAGCTCACGATACGCGGGAAACACCACAGTTTTCATTGCTTCTAACAGCATCACGCCATTTTGCTTGGCGAGGGCTTTCATCTTAAGCCAGTCAGTAAGGTTGGTGAAAGCCGGCTTCTCGACCAATACGTGCTTATTGTTCTTCAGAAACAGTTCAGCAAGTGGCTGGTGGTATGGGTGAACCGTAGCGATGTAAACCGCTTCAACACTTGGGTCATTCGCCATCTCTTCATAAGAGCTATAAGCCTTGCCGCAACCAAACTTGTTGGCGAACGTTGCTGCGCGTGTCTGGTCTCTCGCAGCAACGGCATACAATTCACCATGTAGACAGTGCTCTGTGACTGCGGTTGCGAATCGATTGGCGATATTGCCTAGCCCTGCGATACCCCATTTAATTTTGCGTTGCGTGTCGCTCATCAGTTACTCCAAATCGTTGTTTTGTATCAGTGTACTCAGAGGCGGCACATACAAATAGAGAACAGACTTCTCAACCTGTTCTCTATTTATTTTATTCTAGTTGAAGCTCTGGATCAGCTCTGTGTGGAGCGTTTCCAATCGGCTAAAGCTTGAATGTGTTTTGGCCCAATGCCACAACAGCCACCGACGATATTTGCGCCCAGTGCATGCCAGCGTTTGGCGTAAGTTAAGTAACCTTGGCCATCCAACTCACGCATTTCTTGAAACATATCATTCGCTTCATGTTCACTGCTGATAGGCGCAAAGTTATTGGCATAGACACCTATTTCTAAATCACTGCCTAGCTCATCGATCACTTTCTTGGCATCGATAATTGCTTGATCCATCACTTCAGGCACTGAGCAATTAAACATAATGCCTTTCGCGTTCGATTGGCAGGCAAGTTTGATGGCGTCTGTTACGCTCTCACCAGAACGCATGTTTGCAAAATCACCCTTGGTGTCTTCCAAACTGAATGCGTAGTAACACGGTTTGTTTGATTGCTTAAGTACCGCATAAATGGATTCGAACTCTTGCAGGCTACAGATGGTTTCTGCTATCCAAAGGTCGATGTTTGGATCTTGCGCATCGTAAAGGGCTTGGATGATAGGTGCCGCTTCTTCTACCTTAAACAAGTCTGGTCGGTAGCTGCCAAATGGCGGTGGAATCGCGCCTGCAACTTTAACTGTGTGAGGGGCATTGTTAGCAACTGCTTTTGCCAGTTCGCCAGACAGTGCCGCTAGCTCAAATCCCCTTTGTTCAAAGAGCTCTTCACCTAAGTGAAAAGGCACACACGCATAACTGTTGGTAATTATGATTTCAGCGCCTGCATCGACAAAGTTTTGGTGCGCTTGGCTAACAAACTCGGGTGCCTCAATCAGAGCTTGCGCGCTCCAAAGCGGTTGCGAGAACGGCGCGCCAATTTCTTTGAGCTCTCTGCCCATGCCGCCATCAAGTATGGTTAGTGTTTTCATATTCAATACTATCTAAACAATTGCTGAAGTTCTGCCGCCACCATATCAGACAACCTTGTCTGACTAAAGCTATCCAAACGGAAGGGCGTTAGCTAAGTCGTACCGTATAATTGGAATAATAAAATATTGTCCCTATGGCGCTATGTTGTATTGGACTTGGGAGATATATTATTAATCATTGGGGCCTGTGAATAATTCGAACACAACAATCTGTAGAGGAGAAGTACCTTGAAGTTAACGAATAAACTCGTACGTTACCCGCACATTGATGTTGATCGTGCGTTTGAAAAAGAAGCTGAATTATTGCAGCAAATTCAGGCGGGTGAGATTGGACAAGCCTTAATGCTGTGGCAAGCAAAAACGCCGACACTCGTTTTGCCCGCAGGAAAAAAGTGGCCAGTGACCGTAGAGTCTAGAAAGCAACTTGCGGCACAAGGCTGGCAACTCACCTCACGTAAAACAGGTGGTGCTCCCGTTCCTCAATTGCCGGGGATCATTAACCTATCGCACATTTACCATTGGCCTCGTGATGAAGCTTACAACATCCAAAAAGCGTATCTACATCTGTGCAATGTATTAACGCGATTTTTTAAGGAGCTGGGCGTCGATGTGGATGTCCATGCAACCCCCGGCTCTTATTGTGATGGTGACTACAACCTCAATATCAATAAACAAAAAATAGTGGGTACTGCGCAGCGTGTATTGCTTAAACAAGGGGGCGGCCAAATCGTCCTTTCGCAAGCCTGTATCTTGCTAGACGCTGATTTAGAGCACATCGTTGCCCCCGTGAACTTTTATAATCAAGTTTGCGGCAACCCAACCGTAGTGGATGCGCAGGTTCATACTCCGCTGTCTGCGCATTTGGCAACTCTCCCCAATGTAGACACTCTCTTTCAGCAGCTAAGCCAAGCTTTCATCAAGTACGCGTAATACTATGCGCTTCCAGAATTAGATGGAGCGACGTGCAACTTTTCTCCTAGCAACTGGTTAAGAACTTCCACTAATTTACGGTTTTTAGCGGGATTCAATGCATCGGTATGAGGGTCTTTGAATAACCCCGAATCATTATCAAAATAATTTCCTGATGCGTTGGCAAACTCATCAGACAGTGCCGCTCGACACAAAATATCAGCACCAATTCCTAAGTCGTTGCCATCTAATCCATATGCGTCTTTAACCAATTTACTCCCAAGAAATGAAGCCGGATTGACGGGAAGAATCGAAGGACCGTTAGACCCGAGTTGATGAGCTAAGTTGATAGACCACATCGTGAGCGCTAACTTGCTTTGCGCATAAATAGGGCCATCTAATTCTCCTGCTTTCGGACTGATAAGCGCTTCTAAATCTACGGTTGATTGGGCTGCTGAAGATAGGTTGACGATACGACCTGTCGCATCAAAAAGAGGGAGCAGCTTCTGTGTCAGTAGATAAGGCGCAATGGTGTTCACAACAAAACGTACATCAAGGTTGTCTGAGGTGGTGACTTCCGAAACCTTGTATACGCCAGCATTGTTGATCAGTATATCGAGTCGCTTGTGATTACTTTTGACTTGGGTGGCGAGCTTATCGACATCAGAGAGCGCCGATAAGTCTGCGATGTAGCTTTCGATGATTGCACTCTTAGAAAGGCAAGATAAAGCGGCCACGACTTTACTCACCTTGGCTGGATTTCGGCCATGAATTAGAAGGTGATGTCCTTGTTGAGTCAGCGCTTTGGCGGTCTCCAAACCAATGCCATCTGTGGCTCCTGTGATCAGAATTATTTTTTGCATATCCCTTCCTTAAAACAGAATACTAGCCACTTTTATAACAAAGTTTAACTGCGCAAAGTTTCTAGTAGTTCACAGGAACAACGCAAGAAGCGTACTTGTTAGTGATAGTTCAGGAATATACAAGTTGGTTTTTCATTGCTTTCACACATAATCATTAAAGAAATTCCATACGGCGATACCGACAGGTCCCAAGGCTTTGCTCTTTAGTTTGGCTACATAAACAGGCACATCCATCGTCTTTTGGGTATTCAACTGGATGAGCTTCTTTTCCTTAATTTCTTGCTCAACATCGTGCATTGGTAATCGCCCCCAGCCAAGCCCGCTGCGTATTAGTGATTTTTTTGTATTATGATCAGAGACATACCACTGAATACCATCTTTCACGATGCCAGAATCAGGGCTTGTTTTGTATGAAGATTTTACGACGACTTGTGGGTATGCTATTAGGTCGACTTGGCTGATATTGTCCTTGTCTGCCAAAGGAAAGCGATCCGAAATAAAGACCGGGAGTTCACAGTGGTCTATGCAGCGGTATTGCACTCTTGCATCCTGTATGAAGCCACCATAGATACCAATATCGACCAAGTCATCCAGCAACATCCGTTCTCCCGATGCGGTTTCAATGTCCAAATGAATAATCGTTTTTGGAAACTCTTGTTTAAGTCGCCCCAATAATTGCGTGACCTTGTCTATGGGAAATATCGCGCTAATACTGATGCGCAGTTCAGCCTCTACTTCACTATTCATCTGACGGGCAAACATATCAAAGTCACTGGCTTCATTAAGCAAATGCTGAATTTTATTGATTAATATTTTGCCATTGCGCGTCAATTCCGGTCGGTAGGTATCACGAGTAAAGATCTCAATCTGGTAATACTCTTCAACCTGTTTTACTGAATAAGACACGGCAGAGCGTGCTTTGAATAGGCGTTCACTGGCCTTACGAAAGCTGCCTTCCTGGTGAATCACGTTGATAACGTGTAAATGTTCTAATGCAATCATGGTCTAATAATATGACCGTTAAGGTCGAAAAGATATGCTTTTTTCGGTCGTTATTATTGAATAAAGTTAACTTCATCAATCGCACCCAATTATAAGCTCCCTTAACTAAAGGGCACTTATACCCAAATGAGCACATTGACGCTATTTGGATAGGTAGGGTGGTCAAATTATTAGGCCAGTGAGGAAATGGATATGAATCAGCAGATCCTTAGAACACCAGAGAGCGCGTTTACGAACCTACAGGACTACCCATATTCGGCAAATTATATGGATATTGATGGAATGCGAATGCATTACATCGACGAAGGTAAAGACAACGAAAAGACAATATTCCTATTGCATGGTCAACCTTCGTGGAGCTATTTATACCGACATATGGTGCCTTTGTTTGTTGAGGCTGGGTATCGGGTCGTTGCGCCAGATTTAATCGGCTTTGGTAAGTCCGACAAGCCTGCCTCTAGCGAGGCCCACTCTTACGGTAACCATGTACGTTGGATGACCAGCTTTGTGCGTCAGTTAGGGATCAAAAATGCCTCGGCTTTTATGCAGGACTGGGGCGGGATGATTGGTCTGAGAGTCTTAGCACAAGAGCCTGAGTGGTTAGAGCGACTTGTGGTTTCCAATACGGCACTTGCAGAAATGTCAGGACTTGAAAAATTCATGGTGCCCAAAGTGCTTAAGCTGATGGCAGCTTTGGCTGGGAAGCCAAGTGTCGAAAAATTTGCAAACAATATTAATTACGGGAATTGGGCTGGTTACTTTCGGCATGCTGATCAGCTAGAGATTGGCCAAATTCTTCAAACGTTAACAACGAGGCAATTAAGTAGAGCTGAGATGCTAGCTTATGATGCTCCATTCCCAACAGCAGATTACTTTGCGGGACCTAGGAAGATGCCGGAAATTGTTGCATCTGAACTCGATCAGGTTAACGCCGACTGGAAAAAACTCAAACAGTGGCATAAACCCGTTCTTACCTTGTTTAGTGACAAAGACCCATTCTTAGCTGATCAAGGCTACGACAAGAAATTTCAGGCGAACTTTAGTGGTGCGAAAGGACAACCCCACATCACTATTGAAAATGCATCCCACTTTTTGCAAGAAGACCAATCTCAGCAGTTGGCAGAAAACGTGATCAGCTGGTTAGAAAAAACGAACTATTAAGTAATCGGAGACAATATGAAAATTCTAGCAATTGGGGCAAATGGTGTTATTGGCAAGGCGGTCGTCAGTCTTTTACAACAAGAACATTCGGTAATAGCAGTTGGACATAGCTGGGGTGATTATACGGTAGATATTGAGAGTAAGACGTCCATTAGTGCTCTCTATGAGAAAGTCGGAAAAGTTGATGCCATTATTAGCATGGCGGGTAATGGTGAAATGGGTAGCCTGGAGGATATGCCAGAATCCGGATATCAAACCATTCTAAACAACAAAGTGATGGGACAAGTGAATTTGGTGCGTATCGGTTTGGATTACCTAAGTGAGGGGGGCTCGATTACGCTTACCTCGGGACAGGCTTCTAATCACCCAATGCCAGGTACGGCTGCTATCGCAATGGGAGTTGCTGCGGTCAATGCTTTTGTGGCTACGGCAGCGCTCGAGTTAAAGGATGGCAAACGCATTAATGTGGTGAGTCCAGGTATGGTGAAAGAAACCCTGGTTCAGTGGGGTATCGATAGCAGTAACGGAATAGCTGCCAGTGATGTTGCCACCTATTATCAAGCGACTATTTGTAGCAATAGAAATGGTGAAGTGTTTCAAGCGGTAGGTGGTAAATATGTCAACTCCTGATCTTAATAGAGCTAGCCCAGCATAAGCATACTTAGTTAGTTCACTATTTAGTGAGTTCTTGGGGATTTAGATTACCTGCTCTGCTCCAACAGGACTAGATATTCGATTCAGTGGCATTTTGTACTGGAGCTGTGGAGTTTAAGTATACTTTTTCTTAGCTGATAGCTTCAATTTAGAGTAAACGAACTAACAAACTTCTGTTCAACATTTGGATATGTTGAATTTGTATTCCGCCACGATATCAAGTTCTACCACTTCGGTTGTTTATCATCTGCTAGTCGGTACGTAGCAGAGACACCGAGAATTCGGGGGAAGTCATATCCCATATCAATTACGGTTTAGGTACCACCCAAACGGTCGAATTTTGGGTGCCTAAACCTATGCGATCATCCTAAACCTATGCGATCATCCTAAACCTATGCGATCATCCTAAGCCGTTGCTGCTGTCGTTACTATTACTGCCGTTGTAACTAGTATTGTTAATGATAGCTTCCCATTGGCGATAGGCTTTTATATTGACGTTAAAAATTCTAGAGCGCGCTGTTCATTAGTTCTGCATTCGCTAGTGGCCATCGTGCCGTGTTTGAGTTTGATTAAAGTCTCAGCACTCACCCTTTTAAATATCTGTTCATGGTCATATCGGCTTTCAATCAGTGTGGAAAGGTCAGTGTAAGAGGCCGGCGTGCTTTCTACTTGCTCGAATAATACGCATGCCTGCATGACTCCCATCATTTCTGATATGTCATCCTGTTCGCTGCTAAACCAGCTTGCTGAGGCTGTGAATGATGTTGTGATTAATGCTACTAGTGCCAGTTTTTTCATTGTTCAGTCTTCCATTGTATTAATCGGCTTTTGCCATATATAAGCGGTTATATCCCGCTTTGTGGTAAGTACCTGGTGTACGCACTATAAAAAGTATGGGAACGGAGGTTTTACCATTTTGTGCCATGTTGTAATTAATGCTGTTGGAAGAGTGGCTGGTCACTTTTAATACGAAATAAGCCTCAACCAATCGAATCGGTTGAGGCTTTATCGTTATTAGCCATCTTGCCTTTTTAGGCTTTGTTTGACGCTGTTATAGTTTTTATCGCTTTATCGCTTTATCGCTTTATCGCTTTATCGCTTGAGCGTTTAATGAGCGTGTACCGCTGAATCTTGGTATAGCTCTGCATCAACTTCTTCACCTTTGTTTGGACGCGGTACAATCTCAAAAGAGGTGTCAGCTTCTGTCAGTGAAGACAGCAGTTTGTTAAGCGATGTCTTATCACCTTTCACGCCTGCTTGTCCGTCTTCTAACAGTTTTCCAAGGCTTGTTTTCTTAAGCACGATATCAGACACATCAGACTTATTGATGATAAGTGTTGTATCCGCATCTCGCAGTTCTGATACTTGGATGTTGTTCAGGTTGCCGTTAGACATCTCAACGTAGTAGAACTCTTGCACATCTGGTAGCTGAATATTCAATGTAAATGGTGTTTCTTGCGCTTTTAGAGAATCCACTTTTACTGCTAAGTAATCGAGTAGGTTTTCAATGGTCATGTTCGCTAACACATCCGGAGATGCAGTCTTTGGTGCGCCCGGCTGAGTGCCAATACGAAGTTCTTGAGCGCCCGTTAGATAGATGTTTCTCCAACCTGCACCTTCTGATTGATAACCCAATTGCTCGTACGTATCTGCCAATAAGCCACGTGCAACTTTGTTCTCTGGCTCAGCTTGAATCACCTTATTGAGTGCTGTTGCAACGAAGCGGTATTCACCTTCTTGGAAATCTTGCTGCGCTTTTTCAATCACAGCGTCGCTGCCGCCCATGTACTCAACAAACTTCACTGACTCTGGCTTGATTGGTAATGGGTTTAGGTTAGCTGGGTTCATGTCGAAATAACCAAGGTACATGTTGTACACAGCGCGAGCGTTGTGAGAGTAAGTACCGTGGTAACCGTTGGTGTGCCAAGACTGTTGAATGCTGTCTGGCATTACCTTGTAAATCTCGTCGCCGATGTCTTGCAGAACCACACCATTGTTGGCTAAGCGAAGCGTTTGGTTATGAGTAAAACCGTAAGCGTCACGCTGCATTTTTAGGTAATCAGAGATCTCTTGTTCGCCCCAGATTGGCGATGAGTGAGACGCAAACAGCACCTCAGTATCTTCACCCCAAGTGACTAACATCTCGTTGATCTTCTTAGACCATTTCAAGCCGTCACGTACTTTAGCACCACGCAGAGTGTACAGGTTATGCATGCCTTGGTAGGTCAGTTCGCCTGTCCAAAGTGCTTTCATGCTCGGGATATACGTCACCATTTCAGAGGCCGCTTCGGTACCTGAAGCATCCATGAATTGCATTTCTAGGCCGTCGATAACCAGAGTTTCAATCTCTTCGTTATGGTTCAGCTCGTAGTCTGGCAGTACGTAAGTAATGCTACCGGTTGATAGACCTTTCGACAGTGCCGCATCAACAATACCGTGCTCGTGTCGGTTCAGAGTTGCGCCATATTGATAAGCGGTACGACGAGACATTGCATTACCCGCCAATACATTTTCGTCGACGATTTCTTTAGTAATGTTTTTCGAACCGTACACTTTTACATCTGGGTACGCGTCTTTGATTGCTCTTGCGCCACCAAAGTGATCAGCGTGCGAGTGAGAGTAAATCATTGCAACGACGGGCAGTTCACCGCCATCAGGCACATTGTTCTTGAAGAATTTGAGAGATTTAGCGGCCGCTTCTTTGGTAAGAAGAACGTCGTAAGCGATCCAACCGTTGTCACTGCGAATGAAAGAGATAGACGCTAAATCCGCACCTCGAACTTGGTAAACTTTACCCGGAACAACCTCATATAAACCTTCTGCCGCTTGGTTCAATACCGCTTGGCGCCAAAGCGAAGGGTTGACCGAATCAGGTGCTTGATCTGCATTCGTCACACTTGGGTCGATGAAGTTAAAGCTATTGCGAATGATGTCGCCCGTCTCTTGATCAAAGCTAGCAATCAGACCCTTGTTGTTATTGTCGAAAGCACGAGTGTCGGCAAAGTTAAGTGTTTTTGCGAACTCTTGGTTTGCTTTGGTCGTCATCTCGGTTGCGCTTTTGCCACCTTGGTCGCCAATTTCACTAAAGTGTGCGTGATCATGATTGGCTGCAACCGCAGGGAATGCGAGCGAGATAGCTAGGAACAGTGATGCATTTTTGAACGTGCGAGAAGTTGTCATAAGAGCCTCTTCATTTCAGAATTTTGTTTCGTTGAGATGATTATAGGAATAAGACATATAGCAAAAAATAAAGTAAGCTTTATTTAACACATCACGAACTGTTATGTGTTGTCTGCTTTATCAGTGGCATATTGAAGCCAACAGCTCGTCGTATGCTCGATGCGAGCACACCTAACATGGAGAGTGACTGTGAGTGATGTTGAAAAATTAGATCTGAATTTACTGAGCGTATTTTTGGAAGTGTATCGATTAAAGTCGATCACTTTGGCATCTGAATCACTTGGTATGACTCAGCCTGGAGTGAGTGGAGCCTTGAAGCGACTCCAATCTCAGCTTGATACTGATTTGTTTATTCGTGAAGGGCGAGGGATCATCCCGACTAATGCTGCGGTGCAACTGGCAAGCCGAGTGGAACCCGCACTCGAGGGGATCACCAGCGCTGTCAGTACCTTAAAGCAATTCGATAATCAGCAGCATCATGTATTCCGACTTCTAGTGAATGAGATCGGTTTAACCAAGCTTCAACCCCTTGTCGAACAAGATGAAACGCTGGGGAATATCTCAATTGAGTTCAATATGGTGCCGAACAACGAAGAAGAGCTTCTTCAGAGTTTGAGCATGCAGCAAGCCGACTTAGCGATCGATATCCACTACCCACAAGTGAATGGTTATATGAATCAGCAAGTGCTTGAGGACAAGTTAGTATTGATTGCTCGTAAGGGGCATCCAAGAATTGATGGTGCCGTGACCGAAGATCAGTATTACGATGAGAAGCATGTGACTTTTCGGATGCGTCGTTCTCGCCTCTATACGGCTGACTATTTCACCAAGAAGGCGATCAAACAGAGAAAAGTAAGTTCAGAGTGCGACTCATTAATGATGATGTGTGTGCTGGTATCAGGTTCTGATTGCGTCGGCAGTACTTCTCGTGATTTTGCAAACCAATTTGCGGAGCGATTCCAGCTTCAAGTTCTTGAGCAGCCATTTGAGGTGTTGCCGATGCAGCAATACATGATTTGGCATAAAAGAACCGAATCCAATCCAGCTCATCAGTGGTTGAGAAACAAAATTCAACAATATATGAAGAAGTCTGAGAACAGCTGAATTCAAAAGATACGCATGTAAAAGCGGCCTCTAAATGAGGCCGTTTCTGTATCTTCTCATTCCGCTTTTCGTTTTCGGTTTTGGCGCGCATTCTTAATCATCTGAACAGGGGATAAGCCAGTGACTAACATGGTGCCAGTGATAACTAGAATAGATCCGACAATGGTATTAATGCCGATTGCTTCGTCTAGGAACAAACTACCCCAAAGGATACCAAAAACCGGGACTAAGAAAGTTACCGAGAGTGCCGAAGGTGCGCCGAGTTCAGAGATGAGATTGAAATACAGTAGGTACGCTAATCCGGTACAAATCGCACCCAACAAGATCACCGATGTTGTGATTGTGAGGTCCGGTGCTTCTCTTATCGGAAAAAAGAAGACGAACGGCAATACGAGTAATACGGCTGCCCACATGCTGCCATGGGCGTTATTGAAGGCTTCAACTTTTGGTGCTGTTTTAGTGTAATTAGACGCGATGCCGTAGCTAAATGCGGCCATTACCGCGGCAAAAATGGGAACAATGGCTTCTTGGCCGATGTTTATCGCATCCCAACCAACTAACACGCCTACGCCAGTTACCCCAATACCTAATCCAAGTAATACCTTTCTTTCAAGTGCGGTTTTCGTCCATATCGCACCAATGATTGCCGCCCATATCGGTGCCGTAGAATTTAAAATCGCAAGGGTTGAAGCATTCAAAGTTTGAGCAGCATAAGCGAAACACAAAAAAGGAAGCGCGGTGTTAAACA
Organism: Vibrio splendidus; assembly: GCF_001557875.1. Classification (GTDB taxonomy): domain Bacteria; phylum Pseudomonadota; class Gammaproteobacteria; order Enterobacterales; family Vibrionaceae; genus Vibrio; species Vibrio splendidus_F. The sequence continues at coordinate 495,591 of NZ_LNRF01000001.1, forward strand.
AGCCAAGAATGAAAAAGTGCTGCGAATGAGTATTAAAAGAGAGCTTCCTTTTCAGATAAAAAGAAACCAAGAGTAGGGTGACTGCTGCGCACAGAACTCGCGCTTCAATTAGGACTGCTGGGCCCAAAGGGTTGGCTGCGATTCTCATGAAAAGAAATGAACCACCCCATATCGCAGCGAGGATAATTAGTTTTATAAAGCTCACAGCATGAACCTCTGAAGATGTAAAACACCGACTATGAATCAAAGCTAAGTATTACACAAACTTAGATCTTAACATTGGCAAATGTGGGTATAGGTTCGAGCTTTTAAATAGGAATGGATTTGATTGATTTCGTTCTGTTTATTGATCCTGGTTAGATGAGTAATCTAGCGTTAGACATCAAACTTAGGTGAACAAAATGAAGATTGAACACATTGCAATTTGGACCAAACAACTCGAAGTGTTGAAACGATTTTATGAAGACTATTTCGGCATGACATCGAACTTAAAATACCATAACCCAACTAGAGGTTTCTCTTCATACTTCCTATCTTTCGAAACAGGAAGTCGTCTAGAGATCATGGAAATGGACTCGGTTCCTGAATCGAAAGATGACCTCTATGATCAATTTACCGGCTTCATTCATATGGCGATTTCATTAGGCTCGGAACAAGCGGTTGATAAACTGACTCAACGTTTGGTTGAAGATGGTTATGAACGCTTAGATGGCCCAAGAAGAACGGGTGATGGCTATTATGAGAGCTGTGTACTCGATCCTGATGGTAATCGATTGGAACTTACCGTTTAATGTAGAGACTTAATTGGGTTACTCATCTACAAACGGGACTGAGGTATGACAATGATGAAGTGTGCAGTGACTTTCCTTTTTAGTCTTGGGCTTATGGGATGTGCTACCTCAGAACCGGTTTATGAACCAGAGACTGACTCTACGCCTGAACCATCACAGCCAATAGGCTACCTCGGTTTTAAAGCTCACCAAGAGTGGGCGATTCAATTTAACGACTGTACGGTCTATGATCTAACAGGCGCACAACCCTACCAGTGGTTTGATCACATTTCCGCCTCTGTAAGCTGTTATACGTTTAAGCCAAACGATGCTATCGAGCCTCTGTTGGTTTACTACTATGCTGACTTCAATAGTAATAAACTCACCCCGATTAATCGCTTTCAAGAGCTGCAGGTATCAGAGTCAGGTTGGGGCACCTTTCCTGCGGTCTATGAGACCAACGGCACCAATTGGCTGAAAGTCAAAGAGGGTTGGATTCACCTCACACTAGCCGATCAGACACTCGTCCAGTACTACCCAGGAACTCAAAACCAATCTGGCAAATCGCAGCATGATCAGTATTTTGAGCAGCATTGATGTCGGGATGCCATTTATCCCTATCGAATTGGTAGGGGAAATCGAGCCATGAATTATTGACCTTTCTTGAGTTTGATTACAAAAGGCATCATGGCACTGAAAACACCTTCATAAAACCAAGCGCCGTTGCGTCGGCTAATGGAATATTACTCTCGGTTAAGAAGCTAAAATAGAGTGCGATATACGCACTGGCTACGCAAAGGAACGGTTTATAGACATAACACACCTAATGGTTGTCTGAGTGTGAAATCTAAAGCCTACACTGCTAGACGGGTCAAACATGATGATTTGATTATTTTGATAAGAGGCTTGTACAGCGTTATTTGGAAGCTGAGGCGTTGAGTGCTGTGACTATTTCTAGAATTGATTCGAATTCAAATTCGGCGAAACATTGGCGTCTATCTTGGCTATAGGTGAAGTTGTATAAGTAGTTGAATATGGTACGCCAATGCTGCGACATCTGGTAAGAGATGGTCTTTTGATATTGGGTTGGTAGCCATTGAACTAGCTGGTTTAAGTAGTTTTGGTGCCATTCAATGCCGTTGAATTCAAGGTTCGGTTCTTTGCTTTCAGTTAGAGCGCATAGAGTGACATCCCAATAGCCACTTGGATATTGCTTGGTTTGGGTCGACCAGTTTTCTCCCCACCAACCAATACTCTTTTGTTCAATATCAGTCTCCGCATTGTTTTGCGAAGGTGTTGTGTATAGGTAATAAAGGTTGTAACGACCAGCCATTATACCTTGGGTAAGGTTGGTGATAGCGCCACCACGAATGAAACTCTCGTGTTCTAGAAAGAAGTCGAATCTGTGATGTTGAGGAAATATCTTAGACAAACTTATCCAATGGGCGTGTGCTGCATAGACGGGGCGAAGAACACTCCCTTCATTGGACTGACATTCTATTTGATGGGCGTAACCTAATTCATCAAATTTACTTCGAGAGAAAATCTTATCGTAAGTCTTTTGAACCGTTGCTAAAGGAGAGCTTGACCATTCATCAGTTGCTTCAACGAAGTCTAAGTAATAAAGCCCAGTAGGGCTGTTCCGTGTGTCATGTTGATAAAAGTTGTCATTGTCCAAAACATGGAAACCATACTGGCTATCGGTGGTCGACAGGTTCCAGCATTTTAGGGTGTTTCCTTTTCCTGAGCGCGATAAAAACGTAAAGCTTGAAGTATGCAGAGACACGCGGCTTTCGGTTTCGCTGAGATATTTTTTAATCAGCAGTTGATTGAACTGTTGCAGCAACTGAGCCAACTGTTTTAGTCGTGCGTAGAACAATTTGCTATTGAGTTGAGATAACCGTTGAAGATCTTTAGGTGAAACGCCAGAAGTGAGCAGCGTTAACAAAGGTTGCAGTTTGCTACTAGTCTTGTGTGGATTGAGTAGGCTGAACACCGTTGAGCATTGTTTGCATTTAACACGCGGTGTGTCGATCCTTGTGCTCCCATAGGCGCTGGTTTCGGTGTGTTTTAAGCAAGTAGGACACTCAATATCAGCTAAGCGGAGTTGATTAGTTTCGATTTGCTTCGCTAAAGCGAGGATCGGCTCGTTTTCCAGTATCGGAGTAAATGCCCCACACAAGGGGCATTTATAAGACGCGAAGCCTAATTGATCGCTGCGCTGATAAAGGCTTAGATCAGGATTAGCTAGGTTAAAACAGTTATATGTTTTACAGCAATTGAACTGAGTTCTCATGAGCGTTGTACCTGCTAACCCCTGATACATATTTTATGACGTTGGTTGTTGGATATCTTTATTACTGACGACTTACATCGACTTGACGACCAAGTTCAGGAACTGTGATGTTTTTGCGTTCTTGGAAACCTTCAATTAGTACTTGCATGACCGGGTCTCCGTTCGATAGTGTTTCGCCTTTATTAAATACAGTGTAACCATCGCCACCACTGGCCGCGTATGAATACGTCGCAACTTTGTACTTCTGATTCTTGGTAACGGGCTCGCCGTTGATACTCAAGCTAATCAAACGCTTCCCTTCCGGTTGTGTACTGTCGTAAGTGGCTTTGATCCCTGAGAATTGCGCCAGACCGTAAGGTAATGTGTAGCTGTATTCAAGCAGCTCTTGAACGTTGTCACCCGTTAATTCAACCACAGTTAGTGTGTCAGTAAACGGGAAAAGGTTCATTACATTTTCACGAGTGACAGCACCCGGGTTTAGGTCAACACGAAGGCTGCCTGAGCTGATCATCGCGATGTCAGCTTGGCCTGCATCTTTCATCAAATCAGCCACAAGGTTACCAATATTCGACTCTCGATAGTAACGGCGTGATGCGGCTTTATCTAGGGTAGAAAGCTGATCTGCTAATGTTGGGTGAGCATCGCGAATGTTCTGAATCAATGCGTAAGTTGCTTCGTCACGCTCTAATTTGGCAGATTCAACGGGAATCAATTTTCCGCCTAAGAATGTCACATCATGCTTTTCGGTATCGACGGTAAATTTGGTGTAGCCAAGGTGCATGCCTTGACCAAAGGTTAAGCCGATAACGGTGCCTGTTTTTGGATGAACGACTGGTTCAACTAAACCATTATCCGAGTGACCACCGAAGATGACATCCACTCCCTTAAGTTTGCCTGCCATTTCGTAATCTTCATCAAATCCGCGCTGAACTTCTGCGTCGGCTTCTTTATCGGTTTGCATTGGAGCCGTCTTGTTTTGGTGCGTTAATACCACGATCATGTCGACATCATCGCGGATCTTATCAGCCCATTTTTGAGCGATTTCTGTCGGGTCTTTGATGGTTAGCCCTTTACGGTTTCCTTTCCACATTGTGTTGTAGAACGCATCTATTCCCATGACACCAATCACGCCGATTTTAACACCATCACGTTCAATGATTGTGTATGGCTGAGCAAACATTGAGTCAGAAGCTTCATGGAAGATGTTCGCGTTGAGCACTGGGAAACTTGCACGAGGCATGGTTTCTACCAATGATTTCCAACCGTATTCAAATTCATGATTACCCAGTGTAATTACGTCATAACCCATTGAGCTATAAAGATCGAAAGGCAGCTTCCCTTTCGACTTTTTAGAGAGTGCGCCCGTATAAATATCACCAGCGTCTAATAGAAAACTGGTTTCTTCCTCAGCTTGAACGTTTTTGATTAACGTCGCCAAGTAAGGGATACCGCCAATCAGCTCAATGTCATCATTCCAGAACGCGTCTACGGGTTCGTAAACACTTTCAATATCGTTGGTATGAAGCAGAGTGATCTCTTTTATTTCGGCTAAGGCTGGCATTGAAGCCACTGTCGTTAATACGGAGACAGCAAAGCATAAAGGTTTCATTTTAAGGTTTTTCATAGCGTGCTCATGTCAGTGAAGGAAACGTTTGCCATTTTAGTGAGCGCTAGTTGGATGAGTGTGCGCCAAAGCACAGTCTTTGGTATAGATTGTTCTTAGAAAGTAAGGAATTACCGTTTGAGTTGGTTTTTGGTTAAAGGAGTCAAGTTGTCAGATGTGACCTTAAATCCCCCCTTAGCTTTGATCAAAAAAAGATCAAAAAGGTATTGCTGAAACCGGTTTCAATCTGTATCTTTGTTTTTATTGAAATCGGTTTCAGAGTTGAAGCCACATCTCTAATCCTGATCTTTTTCACGAATAACTTGTAGCGAGTAATGGTATGAACAACGAATTTCCGAACGATTTTTTATGGGGCGGTGCAGTAGCAGCGCATCAGTTAGAAGGCGGCTGGGATGCGAATGGTAAAGGTGTCAGTGTTGTTGATGTATTAACAGCGGGCGCTCATGGGGTACAGCGTCGAATCACTGATGGTGTGATTGATGGCGAAAACTATCCAAACCAAGTCGCAGTGGATTTCTACCATCGTTACAAAGAAGACATTAAGTTATTCGCTGAGATGGGCTTTAAGTGTTTCCGCACCAGTATCGCGTGGACACGTATCTTCCCAAATGGCGATGAATCTGAGCCGTGTGAAGCGGGTTTAGCGTTTTACGATGATCTGTTTGATGAGCTGTTAAAATATGACATTCAGCCTGTGGTAACACTGAGCCACTTTGAAATGCCTTACCATCTAGCTAATGAATATGGCGGCTGGATGAATCGTAAAGTGATCGATTTCTTTGTTAAGTATTCAACTACGGTGATGGAGCGATACCAGCACAAAGTTAAATACTGGATGACGTTTAACGAGATCAACAACCAGATGAACACCTCGGCAGACATCTTCGGTTGGCTGTGCTCTGGCGTGAAGTTCCCACAATGCGAAAAACCGCAAGAGGCGATGTATCAAGCGGTTCACCACCAGTTTGTTGCGAGTGCGCTGGTGGTTAAGAAAGGTCATGAGATCAACCCAGATCTTCAGATCGGTGCAATGTGTGCGATGGTACCTTTCTACCCTCGTTCTTCAAAGCCAGAAGATATCATGGTGGCACAGCAAGCGATGCGTGATCGTTATTTCTTCTCAGATGTGATGGTTCGCGGTCATTACCCAAGCTACGCAAAACGCGATTGGGCTATCAAAGGCTTCAATATTGAAATGCAGCCAGAAGATGAGCAGATCCTAAAAGAAGGTAAGGCCGATTACTTAGGCTTTAGCTACTACATGTCGAATACATTGGATTCGTCTTCTCACCAATCGACAGAAGAAGCGATGGACGGCGGTCATGAAAACTCGGTCGATAACCCGTTTATCAAGTCGAGCGATTGGGGCTGGCCAATTGATCCAACAGGTTTGCGTTTCTGTTTAGCGTCTCTGTATGAACGTTATGAAGTGCCATTGTTCATCGTTGAGAACGGTTTTGGCGCTGTTGATAGCATTGAAGAAGATGGCAGCATTAATGACGACTACCGCATTGCTTACCTTGGCGACCACATCAAAGAGATGAAAAAAGCCGTTGCGATTGATGGCGTTGACTTGATGGGCTACACCCCTTGGGGCTGTATCGATTTGGTGTCGTTTACTACGGGTGAGATGAAAAAACGCTACGGCTTCATCTACGTAGATAAGCACAACGATCAATCTGGCTCACTAGAGCGCAAGCGTAAGAAGTCGTTCGAGTGGTATAAAGGCGTGATTGCATCTAACGGTGCCACTATTTAGAATGCGTTTTGTTGCGTCGTTACGCGCAAACTGAATTAACATTAAATTAGTCGGCCTATGTCGGCTAATTTTTTATATGAGGAAAAGAAGCGAATGGTCACAATGCTTGATGTCGCGAATCGCGCAGGGGTATCTAAATCGACGGTTTCTCGTGTCTTAAATGGCAAGAATATCGTGCGCCCTGATGTGGTGAAAAAGGTATTTGATGCGATTCAAGAAACGGGCTATCGACCAAACTTGTTAGCTCAGCAATTGGCGACCAAGAAGACCAACTTCATCGGCTTTGTTATCACCAATGAGTTGTTCAACGGCCCTTACTTTTCTTCCTTGATGTACCACGCGGCTTCATACAGTGAAAAGTCGAATCACCAATTGGTGATCACCGATGGTAAACACAGTGCTGAAGACGAAAGAAAGGCGATCAATTTCTTACTTGATATGAAATGCGCGGGCATCATCATCTATCCGCAATGTCTAACAGAAAGCGAGATAGCTCAGATCATCGAAAGCACGGATACACCGATTCTGGTGCTCAACCGTGAAATGCCTTCGAAGCCTGATCACGCGATCACTACAGATCACTATCAAAGCGCTTGTTTGATGGTTGAACACATCATCGAGCAAGGTCATACAGAGATTGCGGTCATTCGTGGTAAAGCAGGGTCGTCGACCGATGAGCAACGTTATCAAGCTTACCAAGATATGCTCACTCAGCATGGTATTGAGCTGAACGAGTCTAGTGTGGTTCAAGGCGATTGGACGATGGAGAGTGGTTACTGTGCCGCGCAAGCTTTAGTGGAAAGCAAAGCAAGCTTCACTGCTATCTTGTCTGAAAACGATGACATGGCGATTGGTGCGATTAAGGCGTTAACTGAGCTGGGATATTCATTACCTCAAGATATCTCTATCGTCGGTTTTGATAACAGCAAAGTGGGCGAGTTTTTAACACCAAGCTTAACCTCTGTCAGCGTACCGCTGGAGCAGATGACGCAAAAAGCGATTCTGCAAATCGTTGGAGATTCGGAACAATCAGGTGCCATCGACACTACTGGCAGCCTTGTAATTCGGGATTCAGTTGCTCAGCGTACCTAAACGAAAACACATCAATTTCATACTGGTCTTTGCTTAATAACAAAGGCTTTTTTATTGGCGTCATCTATGTGTTTCGTTTGTTGTGCATGAATTTTAATGGGTCGTTCACTACAAATCGTGACAGGAAGCGCATCTCCGTAAGACTCTTAAAACCGCTCTTATTGTGAGAGGGAAAGATATGCGATATTGCGTTTTTTGGTCGATGAATTGACCATTACTGGGTAAGTAGTGTGGAAATAGGTAAATAACGTGAAAACAGAAAAACAGAAAATGTTGGCCGGAGAGCCTTATTTAGCATGGGATGAAGAGCTGTACGCGGAGCGAATCGAGTGTCGTAAGGTTCTTCAAAAGCTTAACAACAGTATTCCAGACAGTGACGAATGGCGCTCTGCAATTGACACTCTAATTCCTGATTCTGAAGGCGCTTATTTAGAGCCACCATTTCGTTGTGACTATGGTTCAAACATTAAGCTGGGTAAGAACTTTTATGCCAACTTTAATTGCGTCGTTTTAGATGTGGCAGAAGTTACGATTGGCGACAATGTGTTGTTTGCTCCGAATGTACAAGTGCTTACGGCAGGTCACCCATTGGATGTGAAGAGCCGCGTCGCTGAAGGCGTTGAGTTCGGTACGCCAATTTCGATTGGTGACAATGCTTGGATTGGTGCAGGTGTGATCATTTGCCCGGGCGTGAACATAGGCAAGAACAGTGTGATTGGCGCAGGTAGCGTGGTGACCAAAGATATTCCAGACAATGTGGTCGCGGTCGGTAATCCATGCCGAGTTTTGAAGCCAATTGATAATGAATAGTAGAACAACCAAATAGACAAAGCCCGAACCTAGATTCGGGCTTTGTTTTTTCTATTCTAGTGAGGTGTTAGCAGGGACAGTTTGCTGATCTAGTTTCTTGTCTCGAACACCACTGAATCGAGTTAATACAGTAGCGAGTCAATGCTGTGTTCTAAAAGTCATCCTCGGTATCCAAGCGTATCTCCGCGTTTATTGATTTTATTCAGCCTAGGTTAAACCTTTGATTCACTGTTAGACGAAATTAATCTTGCTATTTATTATTACCAATATGTAATAATCATTATCAAAAATATGGGATTATCAAATTGGATGGTCGCACCTATACTAGCCTCAACAAAACGAGAGAGCGATGACAAACAAGCTCAACGTTGACTGACTAATATAGGAAATATCACATGACTATCGAAATCAAACCTGGTCAAACTCATATCCAATCTAAAGCTATGGTTGCTTGGAAAGCTGGTGAGCCGCTAAAGCGTGAAACGGTTGACGTTGAACTGCCAAAGGCTGGCGAAGTACTTGTTCGTATCGTTGCTACTGGTGTTTGTCACACTGACGCATTCACTCTTTCAGGTGACGATCCAGAAGGCATCTTCCCTTCTATCCTTGGTCACGAAGGTGGCGGTATCGTTGAAATGGTTGGCGAAGGCGTAACAAGCGTTGAAGTCGGCGACCACGTTATCCCACTTTACACAGCTGAGTGTGGCGAATGTAAATTCTGTAAGTCTGGTAAAACTAACCTTTGCCAAGCGGTTCGCGAAACTCAAGGTAAAGGCCTAATGCCAGATGGCACAAGCCGTTTCTCTATCAACGGTGAGCCAATTTTCCACTACATGGGTTGTTCTACTTTCTCTGAGTACACTGTACTTCCAGAAATCTCACTAGCGAAAGTAAACAAAGAAGCCCCTCTTGAGGAAGTTTGTCTTCTAGGTTGTGGCGTAACCACTGGTATGGGTGCGGTACTGAACACAGCTAAAGTTGAAAAAGGTGACACAGTTGCTGTATTCGGCCTAGGCGGTATCGGTCTTTCTGCAATCATCGGTGCTCGTATGGCGGGTGCAAGCAAAATCATCGGTGTTGATATTAACGAGAGCAAATTCGAGCTAGCAAAACAACTTGGCGCGACTGACTGCATCAACCCAATGAACTACGACAAGCCAATCCAAGACGTTATCGTTGAGATGACAGACGGTGGTGTTGATTACTCATTCGAGTGTATCGGTAACGTAAATGTGATGCGTCAAGCTCTTGAGTGTTGTCACAAAGGTTGGGGTGAATCAGTTGTAATTGGTGTTGCAGGTGCAGGCCAAGAGATCTCAACTCGTCCGTTCCAACTAGTAACAGGTCGTGTATGGCGTGGTTCTGCTTTCGGTGGTGTTAAAGGCCGCTCTGAGCTTCCAGAAATCGTAAACCGTTACATGGCGGGTGAGTTCGGACTACAAGAGTTCATCACTCACACTATGGGTCTTGAAGACGTAAACGAAGCATTCGAACTAATGCACAAAGGTGAGTCTATCCGCACTGTTCTACACATGGATAAATAGCCTTAAATCTTAAACCTCATCTGGTTTTCATAAAGTCCGTTAGATTGAATCTCTAACGGACTTTATTTTTTCCTAGGCACACTTTACCAAGGAATATTTTTATTAAAGGTTGTTCCCTTTAATAAAGGTATCTGAATTGTCCTACAGGGTTACTGGAATCATCCTTATGTTGACCAAACTTCGCCACTCTCTACCTCTTCAACTAATGCTCGCTGCATTGCTTGCTTGGTTTCTCGCACAACTTATTTCTCCAACATCTGATGTAACCCAATCGGGTTGGTATCAGTTTTTAATGCTTGGCAAAACTACCTATATCGGCTTGCTAAAAATGGTCGTTGGGTTAGTGGTTTTATTCTCGTTACTGCAAGGCATAACAAGCATTGGTTCGATAACTCGATTGAAGAAAATTGGCCGCAATACGGTGCTTTTCTATAGCTTCACGACGTTGATAGCCATCTCTTTGGGCTTGGGTGCTTCACTGCTGTTGCCTGCTTGGGAGCCTTTGACCAGTGTTGCTACGATTGGAGATGATGTTCAGCTTATAAGCGAAGATGCGGCAGGTGGCGCTGCGATTGCTAGCAAGCTTTTTAGTATGGCACTCGTGAACCCGGTAGCGGCCTTAACCAATGGTAACTTGCTCGCGATTGTCGTGTTCTCATTCATGCTGGGTATTGCTCTACTTTCTTCATTGCCAGAAAAACATCCGATTTTTGAGGTGCTTAATGGCTTGAACAAGAGCATCAATACCATTGTTGGTTGGATCATTCGTTTAGCTCCACTCGCGGTTTTCGCCATTGTTTTCGATTTTACGGTGCGTGGTGGTGAGTCACTGTTTGAGCAATTGGCACTATTTGCTTTGCTCGTGTTTGTGCTGACTTTGATCCACGGGGCGATTGTACTGCCGACCATTGCGAAGGTGATGACTGGGATTCGTCTCAGCACATTATTCAAAGGTATCTCTGCACCGATGGCAATGGCGTTCGCAACGTCATCAAGCTCTGCTACATTGCCACTGGCGATGCAGAGTGCAGAAGAAAAACTCGGTGTATCGCAAAGTACGAGTAGCATGGTGCTGCCACTGGGTGCAGTGATGAATATGGATGGCACGGCACTTTTTGAAGGTGTTGCGGCAATCTTCTTGGCTCAACTATTTGGTGTTGACCTCACTACCTCTGGCTTGGTGATGATTTTCATTATGGCGATGGTCTCTTCTGTAGGTGCTCCGGGCATGCCATCTGGCTCGATGTCAGGCATGCAGCTTGTTCTATTGGCGGCAGGTATCCCACTTGAAGCGATAGCGATCTTACTGATCATTGAGCGACCGCTGGATACATTCCGTACTGCGGTCAACGTAGAAGGTGACATGATTGCCGCATTGGTCGTGGATAAATGGCAGAAACAACAAAAGACAGTGTTTGAACCTGCACTGAGCGAGTCTGTAGCTTAGAGAATACCAAGTTCAATGAAAAAGCCCGTTCAGGTGTTCTGAACGGGCTTTTTATTGTTTGTTAATGTGTGCAGTCAGTGACTAACCGATTTTCGTCATCTCATTGAGAGTGAACGACGCCACACAACCTTCGGTTGCAGCCATGTACTCAGCGAGATGAGTATTACCCATGTGCGCTTGCCACAGTTCACGTGATGTCCAGTTTTCGTAGAACGTGAAATGCGCAGGATTTTCATTGTCTTGGTGTAGGTCGTAGTTGATGCTACCTTCTTCAGCGCGAGTGATATCAATCAGCTTTAGCAACTCTGCTTTAACCAGTTCAACTTTGTCTTCGTTAGCGACGATGTTTGCAATGATAGTCAGTTGAGTCATGTTCGTTACCTATATATTTGATTCACCGAAGTGGTGTTGTTCTTTGTCACAGGGCGCTTTGTTTATCTAGCTCGTCTGTGTCGATGGATAAATAATAGTAGGGATATTCAAAACGATAAACCGCGCGCAGTTAGAATAATTATCAAAAATTATTTGATAATAAACTTAGGTTTACAGTCTTTCGGGTATGGGCTAAAGAGTATTAAAACCCGCCAGCCCAAGCATCAAAATCATCAATATTGTCGAGTTCTTGTTGGCTTCTTGGAGCAGGGTAATAAGGCAGAGCCAATCTTTGAGCGGAAGGTTGCAGTTCCCAATCGGGCGTAATTCTGAGTCGGGTTAACTCATCGTTGAGGCGCACAAACATATAGTAGCCGTCGCTGTGAGTATTGGCGTAACTTGCTATTGTGGCGATATCTCCAGTAGGCAGTTTTACATCTCGGCCAAGTGGGTAGAGCTGATGAAGCGCGAAGCTCACTTTCGGGTCTTGCAGCTTGCCTTGTTTAAAGCGTTCTAAGCCAATGGCGGTAGAGGTCGTGCGAGGCTTCCAGCCTGTGAGGAACAAGCCACTCAAGCTATCTTGGAACGGTTTACCCTTTCGATTACCTTCATTGCTAATGAATTGAACCGTCAGTTTGTCTCCTGATTCTTCCAGAATTTCTAAAAACTGTTCACCAGTACGATCGACTAAAAGCTTCATAAGGCATAAATACCATTAAGAATGAGATACGATCAATGGTACTAATTTTGGGTAGTGTTGTGTAGGAGCGAGCAACCCGGTATTGCAAGTGTCGTGTCAAGATTGCTGTATTTATAATGTATGTGTCGAGGGTGAATACGCCGAGAGCAATTAGCCCTCGGCGCATTTATGAATTGACAGTTAAAACCTGTGGTTCACTTAATACGGAATTAGCTTAACTCGTCCTCAACGTATTGAAGACAAAATGACTGAGCATGATCATCAATGTTGACTTGCTCGTTACCTCTTAACTCAAGGTACAGTGTGACAGCTTGTTTGAGTGCAGGGATTAACGCGTCGCGTTCTGGCATTGCGACTGTTTTTACGAGTGCTTGTGCAAACTCAGGCAGTCGCTCTTCAATTTTCCTAACACCAGATGGCGTGAGCCCTGCTTGCTTTAGCGCCAGCGGCGATAGAACGTTTTGACGAACGAAAGAGAGAAACTCAACCGTTTCGAAGTATTCGCCACGAGCTATCTTGGTTGCGGCATAGTGCGTCCAAATCCAAAAACGATCTTCAATCCATTGCGGGTTTGGTTGTGGGTAGCGTGGTTCCGCACTGCTGAATACATCGGTTAATAAGCTATCTCGCTCCCATAACACCAGGTTGTTATCAACTCGAATTGCTGCATCTGGCAGAGAGACAAATTTGAAATCAACGTGCACAGGTTCTGGGCCAAATATCGACACAATTAAACGTGGTTCACCAACATGTTCACCCGTGAAGGCCGCGACTTTACCTCCAATGCTATCAAGAATGTTGAACCGTTCTTGCATTACGCTTTCATAGTCGGCTGGGTTGACCGCGATAACAAAATCTAAGTCGCTGTATTTGTCCATCGAATCAGCGCCAAAGGAGCCACTTGCGGCAATGCCACATATACGAGGATCTTGAGACAAGACATCAACCACTTTGATGAGAAGTGCTTTGTGAGGTGCTGGAAGAGTGCTTGGGTAGTTCATATTTTACCTATCTTAACAAGTTAGAACTGCAGTGCAGCTAGTGCGGCAAAATCAACGCAGCATTACAGAGTGTCAATGTCGGCTTAGCTTGTCAAATACTAGCTTGTCAATAATTCGCTTGTGAACAAAATAGATAGTGGCTTTGAGGTGAGAGCTGCGGTTGCAGACTTTAGATTTCGTAAGTCATGATGAGCCAACTCGATTTTGGCTCATCAGCATCGATCATTTAAATGGTTTAAAGCTTACGCAAGTAGTGAGTGGTTACGATCTCATCAAGGTAAGTGGTGACACTTTTCAGCGTAAAGTCGAGAGGAGAGACTAAGTCACCAAATAGCGGAGCGCCTCCACCAAGAACGACAGGGAGCGTCGAGATAATCAGTTCATCAACCAGATCTTCTCTCAGAAAGTTTTGAATGGTCACACCGCCATCAATATACAGATTGTTAAGGCCTTTGCTGTTGAGGTCTTCGATGATCTGAGTGAGTTTGCCCTTTATCAAGAACACTTTACCTTCAACCTCTTTAGGTACTTCCGTCAACGTGTTGCTCAATACATAAACAGGTTTTGTGTAAGGCCAATCAATACCGAAGCTCAGCACCATATCCATTGTATTTCGGCCCATTACCAAAGCATCGATACGATCGATATGGGCGTTGTACCCCATGTCATCACCCTCTGGATTTGGGATGGCTTGTAGCCAATCTAGACCACCGTTTTTGTCTGCAATGTAACCATCAAGACTCGTACCGATAAAGACAATATTTGACATTGTTAACTCCGAAATTGAACAGGAACTTGGCATTTACACTGTATTAAATTAAAATATTCTACAGTGTAGAAAATTAAGTTTAAGAGGTGGTGTTATGACTGTCAAGGCTCAAAAGCGAGGTCGACCAAAGAGTGGATCAAGCCAACTAAGTGCCGAAAAGATCTTAGATACGGCAAAGTGCATGATGCGTGAAGGCGGTAAAGTGCCGAGTATCAGAGGGTTAGCCAAAGAGCTTGGTGTGGATGCGATGGCGATATACCATTACTTCAAAAACAAAAATGATCTATTGGAATCGATCACTGTCTCTTTAGTCGGAGAAGTGGCGCTGCCTGAGCAAAACCAAGTGTGGCAAGAGAATCTTTATCAGCTTAGCGTGAGTTACCTGTCGGTGTTGAATGACTACCGTGGGCTGCTTGAAACTCTACTAACGATGAAATCGCTTGGGCCTGTCGAGGTGTTTAGTGAACGCTTTGAAGCGGTGTTGAGCCCGCTGAATCTCACATCAGAGCAAACCGAAGACGCCCTTCATTTGCTAGTGGACTATTTGCATGGTTATGCGCTTGCATTGAACTGTAACCCAGATAGAACAGAGATTACGGTTGAGATAGTGAGAAAGCCTTTAGGTCTTTATTGTTTGGGCATCGAACAACTGAAATCATCGTGATCTTGCCGCACAGTTTGATAGCCAGATCGTGAGCTTTGGGGATGTATTCTCCACGATGGAGCAACTAAGTTTTATTTATACTGGATAATTACCTATAAATTTCTGGATTTAGCAGTAATAATCAATGAATAAACCCGAATAGCTTGATAGTTGTAAAGTTGTCGAGGCTATTCTCAAAGACGTCATCGTGAAAAGGAAGTCAGACACATGCCTGTGCTCCAACGCATCAGTTTAATCTTAATTTTAGCCGCTATTCTGGGCGGTTGTTCTTCATTACCAGAAGGCATTGACCACCCTGCAGAACCGTACACCTCTTATGGACCAAGCACTTTGTCGGTTTTGGCAGATGAATATCAACCCGCATCAGAGCAGGCGACGACCGCCGTTCGTTTACAAGAATCCGGTTGGGATGCTTTAGCGCAGCGATTGGCGTTGGTTGAAAGTGCAGAGTACACCATTGATATTCAATACTACATCTGGAACTCCGATGAATCGGGCAGATATCTCGCTAGCCGTTTATTAGCAGCCGCTGATCGTGGTGTTAAGGTTCGAGTGATGTTGGATGACATCAACCTCAATGAGCGTGAAGGGCTATTATCAGCACTCGATGCTCACCCGAATGTCGAGATCCGCATCTTCAACCCAACACCAACGCGCCGTGGTTTCAGTAAGTGGTTGAGCTTCCTTGGCGACTTCTCTCGCTTAAACCGCCGTATGCACAACAAGTCGTTTACCGTAGATGGCACCTTGTCTGTGGTTGGTGGACGTAATATTGGTGATGAATATTTCGATCTTTCTGATGAAATCAACTTCCGAGATCGTGATGTATTGGTGATGGGTACCGTCGTTACCACTATCCAAACCAGCTTTATTGAGTATTGGGACAGCCGTTGGTCTTACCCTGTCGATATGTTAGGTGACGAGGAACAACCGGATCTTTCAAAGATTGACGATATAACCGTTCCAAAATACAAAAACTACCCAGAGTTACCATTAAATCGTGAAGCGGCAGATAGCCTGCTGAAAGAGGCTCTAGATGAGATGACTTGGGTGAATGCTCGTTTTGCTTATGATCGTCCTGTGCCTGTTGATTCAGACAATACTGATGAACCTAAAGCAACGGCGGTTCTGCTAGGTCAGCTAGCCAGTGAATCTAAACAAGAGATCTTACTTGAATCGGCCTACTTGGTATTCGATGATGGTCAATTAGATGAGTGGCAAACGCTGAATGACGAAGGCGTTGAGATAAAGGCACTGACTAACTCAATGGCGTCAAATGACTTGGTTACTAACCACTCTGCCTACGCGGGCAGACGCTACGATATGTTAGAGCATGGCATCGGCCTGTTTGAGCTAAAACCAGATTCCAAGTTGTGTGAAGCATCTACCCAAGACGTGTCTAAGTGTGCGCCAGAGACGGCTTATGGTCTGCATGCTAAATCAGTGGTATTTGACCGCAGTATTGCGAGTATTGGTTCATTCAATTTCAACCTGCGCTCGACTTACCTAAATACGGAGTCTGTGTTAATCATCGAAAACAAAGCGATTGCTGAAACGCTAGCTGAAACTATCGAACAGGCGATGAGCGAAGATAACAGTTGGCGCTTGGAGCTAGAAGATGGTGATGTGTATTGGTACTCAGGTGAGCAAAGCTGGGACAGCGAACCAGAAACCGGCAAGTGGGAACGCATGCAATCAGGCTTCCTACAGCTTCTCCCGATAGAGAAATATCTATAATAAAATCAGAACCATAGAGAATAAAAATGTCAGCGCATAATACGCTGACATTTTTGTTTATGGTGATTGAAACTGAGCTTTTTATCTGAGCTAGGTCTTGAATGCTATCTCTTAGTCAGTTGCTTACTGTTCAAGTACGGCAGAATATGAGGACGAGATTCACCAGACAGCTTTTGCGTGATCTGCTGTGACCAACTGCTTTGCTTCTGGTTACTTGAGCGGTTGGCGTAGTAGCTCTGCATTGAATCGTCATAGCTTGCGATTTCATCTAGGCTCAATGGTTGATATTGGTTTTCGTGCATCACTACGTGAGCAGGGAGGCGAGGCTTCACCTCCGGTTGCTGTGCCGGGTGACCTAAGCACATCCCGAACAACACGGCGGTGTGTTGTGGTAGTTCTAACAGTTCATCGACTTGTTGTGCGCTGTTACGCAGGCCACCAATGTACACACCACCTAAGCCAAGAGACTCAGCAGCCAGCATGCAGTTTTGCGCCATGATGCCTGAATCGACTGCGCCAATCAGGGTCAGTTCAGTAAAGTCGGTTTTCACTTCAGGGTTGATTTGAGCGTGGCGTTGATAGTCGATGCAGAATACTAAAAACTCAGCCGCACTTTCAACGTAAGCTTGGTTGCCTGCGTATTCTGTTAGCAGCTTTCGCTTCTCTTTGTCGGTCACTCTCACAATAGAAACAGCCTGCAGTAAGCTCGATGACGATGCGGCAAGGCCTGCCTGAACAATTAAATCGAGGTGCTGCTTATCTATAGGTTGATCCGTATATTGGCGAATGGAGCGATGCCCCAAAATGGTCTCAATCGTGCTATTCATGCTCTCTGACAGTCCTTGTGGTGATGATGACGTAGGGAATCACAATAACGACAATTACCATAAGCGTAAAGGAGATAGAGCTTTTCTTGTTAGCGAAACTCCGTAGCGCCCGCTTCGATTTTTGAGACTCTGTTTATTATCGATTAATGCCAGCTGTTATGCAGTTGGCATTTTATTATTGAGCAAAGCTTGCTTCGAAATAGGCGTTAAATGCTCAGAACTGTCAGATAAAATAGGGCATACTGGACGCAATATATAAACCCAAGAAAGTAACCATGCGCATGAATCCCATCTGCCTCAACGACC
Source organism: Vibrio splendidus (assembly GCF_001557875.1). Classification (GTDB taxonomy): domain Bacteria; phylum Pseudomonadota; class Gammaproteobacteria; order Enterobacterales; family Vibrionaceae; genus Vibrio; species Vibrio splendidus_F. The sequence continues at coordinate 513,309 of NZ_LNRF01000001.1, forward strand.
CTTTTTCTCTTCCTAATGGCCAAGTAATCAAAAATCGCCTGTTCAAATCGGCAATGAGTGAACAGCTAGGTGATAAACACCATAACCCTAAGCAAGGTTTAGTCACGCTTTACCAGCGTTGGGCTCAAGGAGGAATTGGTCTATCCATGACGGGCAACGTGATGGTCGATAGAGGTGCGCTTGGTGAACCTAAGAACGTTGTGTTGGATGAGCACAGTGACTTAACCATATTTCGTGAATGGGCGAAGGCTGGGACACAGAACGGTTCTCAGATATGGATGCAACTGAATCACCCAGGTAAGCAAATTCCTAAGTTTTTATGTGATAGCCCGGTTGCCCCTTCAGCTATCTCTTTAGAGCGCGGATTAGAAAAAGGCTTCAATACGCCACGAGCTCTTACTGAGACGGAAATAATCGCAATCATTGATAAGTTCGCGTTGAGTGCAAAGCTTGCAAAACAAGCGGGTTTTACTGGCGTGCAGATTCACGGTGCTCATGGTTATCTTGTCAGTCAGTTTTTGTCTTCGAGACACAATCAACGCCAAGACAAATGGGGGGGCTCACTCGAAAACAGACTTCGTTTCGTACTTGAGGTTTATCGTGCGATTCGAAAAGAGGTTGGTGACGATTTCCCTGTCGGAATTAAACTCAACAGCGCTGACTTCATGAAAGGAGGCTTCACGGAAGAAGAGTCGATGCAGGTTGTGCAAACACTGAGTGATAATGGCATTGACCTGATTGAGATCTCCGGCGGTACCTATGAAAGTCTTTCAATGATGGGTTCAAAGAACAAGGATGAACCCATCAAGGCCAGCACAGTAAAACGTGAAGCGTATTTTATGGATTACATGGTTAAGGCGAGAAAGCTCGTCAGCACACCGCTGGTGGTCACGGGTGGCTTTCGAACCGCGCAAGCAATGAATGAAGCATTAAACACATCGGCAACCGATTTTATTGGTATTGCGCGCACAATGGCGGTTGATCCTGATTTTCCTAACAAGTTAATCAAAAACCCTAGCCACGGCATGCCGCTAACGGTGCCAACCACAGGTAAACCCGCATTAGACAAGGTGGCGATGGTCGGGTTGGTTTGGTATGAGCATCAGATGTGGCGTATTGCCTCTGGCAAGAATGCCGACCCTAAATTAAGCGCACTCGGTGTGGTGTTAAAAACAGTTTTCAGCGCCGGCTGGCACGCGTTCAAAAAGCGCAGAGCGTAAGCAGTAATGGATTGTTAAAGCAGAACTTTGAGGAATCGAAGTTCTTCTTTTTTGTTTGTCTCTTTTAAAATCTGAATTCTCGAGAAATACGTCGTATAGCACTTTCGGTCAGTCCTTGTTGCGGCACTAATCCAATACCAACATGAGTATTGGTTATAGTGTCCATAAGTGGAAAATTAGAGTAGACCAACTAGGATGAATTGAATTAAACCCTACAATTAATTCAACAACATGGTAGTTGCAATGAAGAAAATAACCCTTTTATCCGTCGCGATTTTATCCAGTCTTTCTTTCTCATCTTTTGCTAAAGATTGTGATCCCAATTTGCTGCCTTCTTGGAAAGATAGCGAGAGCAAATCCGCTATCGTCGACTATGTTGGGAAAACCACCAAAGCTGAGTCTGATATGTTCGTGGCGATTGAAGATCGTATTGCCGTGTTCGATAACGACGGTACGCTTTGGTCGGAAAAGCCTTACTACTTCCAACTGGCTTTTGCGTTAGACCGTGTAAAAGAGATGGCACCAGATCACCCTGAATGGAAAACCGAAGCACCTTTTAAGTTTGTGCTTGAAGATGATATCGAGAGCGTTCTTGGCAGCGGTGAAGAAGGGTTATTGAAAATTATTATGGCGACACATTCTGGTATGACTGTTGAGCAATACCAACAAGACGTTGAGCAATGGTTGACGGTAGCAAAAGACGGACGTTTCAATAAAGCCTACACAGACCTGACTTATCAGCCAATGAAAGAGATGCTGACTTACTTACAAGAGCATGACTTTAAAACTTACATTGTGTCGGGAGGTGGTGTTGATTTCATGCGAGCGTGGGCTCCGCAAGCTTACAACATTCCTACCGAACAGATTATCGGCAGCGCGCTTAAATACAATTATAGCTACAACGATGGTAAGCCGACGGTTACTAAGGATTCGTCCATTTTGACCATTGATGACAAAGCTGGAAAGGTCACGAATATTCAGCATATTATCGGTAAGAAGCCTATTTTAGCAGTAGGCAACTCAGACGGTGACCAAGCTATGATGCAATGGGCAACGAGCCAACCCAACTCAATGGCGATGATTGTTCATCACACTGATGCTGAGCGAGAGTGGAAGTACGATCGTAAGTCTCATGTTGGTAAGTTGGATAAAGCTCTAGATGAAGCGAATTCCAGGGAGGACTGGACGCTGATAGACATGAAATCAGATTGGTGTGAGGTGTACTAACGCCTCGTTTACCTTTGGTCAAAATCATAAAGGCTCGGATTGTTAATTCGAGCTTTTTTGTTCGCGGACGTATTTGAAATCAGAGGTTTGGAATGAACGTTTAAAAACAATGAAGGCTTAATGCCTCGCTATAAGCAAGAACGTACTATAAGTTCTTAACTCATGACGGTTTAATCGGATAGTCGAAAAATAAAGGAATAAAAACATGAAAACGATCGGTTTGCTCGGCGGTATGAGTTGGGAGTCGACAGTGAGCTACTACAAATCCATCAACGAGGGTGTTAAAGCGATCCTTGGTGGGCTCAATTCTGCAAAGGTTTGTATGTACAGCGTGAACTTCGATGAGATAGAAAAGCTCCAACATCAAGGTCGTTGGGAAGAGACGGCAGACATCTTATCGGAAGCGGCTCTATCTGTTGAAAAAGGAGGGGCGGACTTCATTCTTATCTGTACTAATACCATGCATAAGGTCGTTCCTGAAATAGAAGAAAAGATCACGGTTCCTATCTTGCACATCGCTGATACCACCGCGCAGAAGCTGCTGGAGCAGGGCGTGAAGAAAGTAGGATTACTCGGTACCGCTTTCACGATGGAACAAGATTTCTATAAAGGGCGCCTGACTAACAAGTTCGGTATTGATGTTGTTATTCCTGATGAGAGTGACCGACAGAAAGTGCACAACATCATTTATCAAGAGCTGTGTCGAGGCGAAGTAAAAAAAGAGTCTCGAGATGTATATCGTCAAATCATCGAGAAGCTAAGCCAGCAAGGTGCTGAAGCCGTTATTTTGGGATGTACTGAAATAGCCCTGCTGATTCAGCAACAACATACCGATGTGCCTCTGTTTGATACCACTGCCATCCATGCAGAAGCGGCAGTGCGTTTGGCGACTAGTGACTAACATTTAGCGACTTGTTTTTTAGATCCTCGTCATGGCTCCACAACTGTCCTCTTCCAGTTTTTGAACGATTTTTATTCAGTTGAGTGAAAGTTTTTTGTACAAAAGCAGGTCGTTAATTAATGAAGCGATGCTTTGTTCATTAACCAAGGCTTTATCGGTAGGTAAGGCTTTAGTTAATGACTGAGGTATCTGCACTTAAAAGCACTATGCTTTAGTCATGACTAAAAGAGGATTAATTATGAAATGGCTTATCTTGTCTGTAACGCTATTGTTTGTGGCAGGATGCCAATCGACAGGCTCTGACACATCTTCACATGATCAAATGAATAAAGTGGATACGAGTGGGTGTAGTAGTTAATCTCTTTTTCAGAAACACCTTTTTAGCTGCTCCGATAGCGACCCCCATAAAGAGTTATCCCCTATAAAGCCTTGTTTTATCACAAGGCTTTTATTTTGCCGTAAACGAAAAAAACCCCTCTTTCGAGGGGCTAAAACTTATGTTTTATAGGTAACTCTTAGAATGCGTATTGAACACCCGCACCTAGTACTGAATCATCAGAAGAGGCTGCAACAGTACCTGAAGCAGACCAACCTGTATCTTCAAAGCTGTGAGCAACACCGATTGCTAGTGCAGTTTCAGAACCTGCGTAACCAACACCAGCGCCGAAAGCAGTCATACCGTTTGTCACCATTGGGCGAGCGTTAACCGTTGCCGCGTTTAATGCTTGAGTTTGGTCAATACGAGTATCTAGGCGGTCAACTTCGCCGAATAGAACATCTACATCGTTTTCGATATCGGCAAGCTGTTGCTGTGTTTGAGCTTGAACCGTTTGAGAGTGTGCTATCACTGAACCTGTAGAGTTCTCGCCCCAATCTTTTTCTGCATCGCGGATGCCATCAGCTGCTTTTTTAAGACCTTCTACGATTTTTTGGCCTTCCGATGGTTGTGGCTTTGAACCATCTACTGGATCAACGATTACATCATCTACAGGTGGGAGTTCAGCTACAGGAGGGTTAACTCCAACATCACCGTTGTTTGATTTTATGTAAGCTGCTACTGCCTCACGACCAGTGCCGTCGCCACCGTGAATTGGGGTTTGATCAACAGGAATAGGCTTTACAATCACATCTGGTACTGGAGCGACAATTGTATCGGGGATGCGGTGACCCAGTTCCGGAACGTGAGGGATAGTTGGCGCAGGTTCAACGATTACATCATCTACAGGTGGAAGTTTAGCTACAGGAGGGTTAACTCCAACATCACCGTTGTTTGATTTTATGTAAGCTGCTACTGCCTCACGACCAGTGCCGTCGCCACCGTGAATTGGGGTTTGATCAACAGGAATAGGCTTTACAATCACATCTGGTACTGGAGCGACAATTGTATCGGGGATGCGGTGACCCAGTTCCGGAACGTGAGGGATAGTAGCTTCTGCGATTGCACCAAAAGAAGTTGCCGCGATTACTGTAGCTAAAATTGTCTTTTTCATTTCATTACCTATAAAATATTAAAAGCATATATGTACGTATTAAGTTTTAAAATAAAGCCGGTTGACCGGCTTAGAAACGCTGTTCCGTTTCGATGGAGTGAATTATGGGTATATATACGAATAAAGACAAGCGATTTTTAAAAGAAATTTAGTTTATTTTATTGATTTATTATTAAGCTATTGATTCATTAGGGTTATTATTGTTGTACCTAACGCGGATTTTATTGCCGAATCTGCGTCTTCTGGACTCATGTGCTGCCCTAAAATACCTTTTAGTCGGATGATACCCTGAACTGTTTGCGGGCTAGTCTCGGCTTCCAGAGCACTTTGAATGAGCATTCTCACCAATGAAGGAAATAAGCCTCCACCTTGTATCGCTATATCCCATGAAGCCACAAATGCTTCTTTAGAAGAGAAATCTAATTGATGTGCGACCATTGGGAAAACACGTCCCTGCAGTGCTCTGCCAAAATCGACCAGTCGAGGATAATAATTTTGTAGTGATGAAGCGGTGACTCCGACTTCTTTAGCTATACGTCCATAGCTGATTGCATCCCAACCTTCAGTAATGAAGATATTAAAGACAACGTCGTCATATTTCTTTTGTTTCTCTTCTTTCTCTTTTGCTGATATGCGTGCCATTCGTTTTCTCCAAATCGTTTTTGTCACTATAACGTATAAACACCTAATATCAACAAGGAGCTTGGTGCTCTTTGTTTAAAGAACCTTGCTAATGACTTTTTCTATGGGGATTAATCAAAATCAGTAAACCGATTCTCCAAATACATGTTGTAAATTTGTGAATCTGAATTGTCTATATTCTAGGCTGTGTACTGGATCTCATTTGTTATTTGAAGCACTTGCTAAGGTTAATAATGAAATGTGCTTAATACCAATCACTTTACTCAACTTAAGAGGTTTCTATGCTAGGTGAAAATCACTCTCTTGTTCACGAATTTCCTGAAATGAAAGACAAAATTGCTGAGCTTGCTAAAACTGATGATGGCTTTGCAGAAGATATGAAGACGTACGACAACCTTGATAAAGAGATTCGTAAGCTAGAGCTGAAAGATTCACCCATTGATGACGGTTCGATGCACCAACTGAAACATGACCGTTCTGTACTGAAAGATGCACTGCATGCACGTTTAACTGGCTAGTGGGCTGGTAATTCTGCTGATTAGCTAAATGGCTGCTTGTTGGTTTAGACAATAAAAAACTCCTTCGGGAGTTTTTTTGTTTTTGGCTTTCCCATTTTTATCTGAACACATAAGCTTGGGTTTCTTTGGATATAAAAAAGCTTAGCGCGGGGGACGCTAAGCTTCATGGTTAATTATGCTCTTGAAACATGTTTGGGCTGGTGGGGTTAGCCTACTTGAGAAAAGCTCACTACCTTGCTTTGTAGTTTCTGTTTCAGGTAATCCGTCACCGCTTGCTGCTCGGATTCGCTCATGTACAGGCCAAGTTTGGTTCTGCGCCACAAGATGTCTTCGTCAGTCATTGCCATCTCTTCATTGATCAAGTAATCGATTTCAACTTGATAAACGCCATGCGCTTCGCTTGAGAATTGGATGCCTAGGTCAGCTTCGCTATTTGCACCTTCTAGTAGCTTCCATGTGTAAGTACCAAATTGAGTCACATAACGAAGTAACAACGCTTCAGATGCCCAAGAGTATTTAGTGTGGATCATCTTCGCAAGCTGCTCTCTGCTGCAACTAAAGTTACCACCTGGAAGCGTGTCGTTGGCTGTCCATGGTGCCCCCATGTTGGTTAGATGTGGCTCAAGCTTCTTAAGTGCCGCTTCGCCAAGCTTGCGATAAGTGGTCAACTTACCACCGAAGATCGAAAGCAGTGGTGCTGGATCAAGCTCTGCATCTAATTCCAGCGTGTAGTCACGAGTGATCGCTTGTGGTGAATCCGATTCGTCGTCACAAAGCGGTCTTACGCCACTGTATGTCCAAACCACATCTTCACGACCAAGCTGTTTAACAAAGTGTTGGTTAACAATATCAATCAAGTAATCTACTTCGACATCATCAATGGCAACTTCGCGTGGGTCGCCTTTGTATTCAAGGTCGGTGGTGCCGATGATCGAGAACTTATCTAGGTAAGGGATCATGAACACAATGCGATTGTCTTTGTTTTGTAGAATATACGCTTGTGGTTCGTCATGAATGCGTGGCACAACAATGTGTGAGCCTTTGATCAAACGAATATTACGCGGTGACGCTTGCTCTAATCCATCATCAAAGAACTGCTTAACCCAAGGTCCGGCTGCGTTAACGAGTGCTTTTGCTTTACGTTCAAAACGTTGGTTTGTCATTACGTCAAGGATCGTTACATGCCAAATACCACCTTCGCGGTGCGCTTTTTCAACTCGGCAGTAGTTACGTACCTCTGCGTTGTTCTCTTTCGCTGCCAACACGTTGAGCAATACCATGCGCGCATCATCAACCCAGCAATCTGAGTATTCGAAACCTGTTTTCATTTCTGGCTTTAATAGGCCCGATTTCGCTAGGTTGACTGTCTTACTTCCCGGAAGAGTGGTGCGCTTACCCAAGTTATCGTAAAGGAATAGGCCACAGCGAATCATCCAAGCTGGGCGTAAAAATGGTCGATGAGGTAAACGGAAACGCATTGGCTGAGCAACATGAGGCGCTTTTCTTAACAAGACTTCACGTTCAGCGAGTGCTTCCGAAACCAAACGAAATTCGTAATGTTCAAGGTAGCGTAGGCCACCGTGGATAAGCTTTGAGCTGGCAGAAGACGTTGCAGATGCGAAATCATTTGCTTCGTATAAACCAACGTTTAGACCACGACCTGATGCGTCTGCCGCGATGCCTGCACCGTTGATGCCGCCGCCAATCACGATCAAGTCTAAAGTGGAAGATGTACTGTTGTTTGAATTATTTTGTTGAGCACTCATGGTTTTGACCTCTTTCTGAGCGAACGAGCATTTTAGAACATAATTGAATCCTATATGAACTTTCGTTTGCGGTCATTTATTATTTTCGTTTATGCGCGTTTTATGTGATTTGGGCATAAAAAAACCTCTGCTTATGAAAGTAGAGGTTCAAATAAGACTAATTCGAGCATAGAAGCGACAGTGACAGCGAGCAAGTTTTACTTTATTAACTTTTCTATAAAGAATGGTGATTCATTTAAGAAAGTGGTGTCACTGAGCTCTTGTTTTGATTTATTCGCTCATAGGACGAGCTGTATCGATCACTTCTAATGGTATTGCCGAATCTTTAAGGATGTTGAGAATCTCTTCCGGTGGCTGCTTATTAGTAAACACCATGTGCGCTTGAGAGATGTTACCAAGCTTAACCATCGCGTTACGGCCAAACTTAGTGTGGTCGACGGCTAAGAAGATGCTGCGACTGTTTTCGATGATGGCTTGTTTCACACGAACTTCGTGGTAATCAAAATCGAGCAGTGAGCCATCAAAATCGATTCCACTGATACCCAAAATACCGAAGTCGAGGCGGAACTGCTTCACAAAATCGAGTGTCGCTTCGCCAACAATACCGCCGTCGCGGTTGCGTACTTCGCCACCGGCCAAGATAACCTTTATCTCTGGGTTCGGCAGAAGGATGCTGGCAACGTTAATGTTGTTGGTGACAACTCGTAATTGTTTGTGATTTTTATTGAGCGCACGTGCCACCGATTCTGGCGTGGTGCCGATATCAACGAACAGGGTTGCACCATCTGGGATGTGCTTAACCAGTTCGTCGGCGATCACGTCTTTTTCGTTGAAGTTAAGCGCTTTACGCGTGTTATAAGAGGTGTTTTCCGAGCTTAAAGGAATGGTTGCACCACCATGATAGCGACGAATCTTGTTGCTATCGGCCAGTTCATTGAGGTCTCGTCTGATGGTTTGTGGGCTGACATCGAACTTTTCAACGAGCTCTTCGGTGCTCACATATCCTTGTGTTTTTACCAGATCTACAATCTGCTGGTGTCTTGGTATCTGCTTCACTTAACTTACCACTCCCTGCGCGCAAAGGGCTCTAGCGCGTCAAAATCGAAAATATAAACTCACGCTATTGTGCTCGAATTGATGAAAAGAGAGAAGTAATGATGGTAAGGAATCATGTCTAAACCGCAAAAACGCTGGTCAAAATGTGGAATTTAAGCCTGAAACGCAAAAAAGAGCACAAAAGAGTGCTCTTTTTAGTTTCGTTTGCTGAGGTTCGAGCAATCTAATCGATGAGATTGCTCGAGTTCCTAGGTCAACGATTAATGATTAACGATGAGCTGAATACTCAGTACTACTCTTCGTCGTCATCGTGCAGCTCAGACCAAACCTGTGCACACTTGATAGCACGCTTCCAGCCTTTGTAACGGCGGTTACGTTTCTCTTCGTCGTGGTGTGGCATGAAGGTGCGGTTAAGAACGGCTTTGTCTTGAAGCTCGTCAATGCTGTCCCAGAAACCAACCGCTAGGCCAGCAAGGTAAGCGGCACCCAGAGCCGTTACTTCCGTTACTTCAGGACGGTGAACTTCAGTATCAAGCACGTCTGATTGGAACTGCATTAGGAAGTTATTCGCTACTGCGCCGCCATCAACACGTAGGTTCGCTAGCTTGATGCCAGAGTCCGCTTGCATCGCGTCTAGTACGTCGCGCGTTTGGTAAGCAATGCCTTCCAAGGTTGCACGGATGATGTGGTTAGAGTTAACACCACGAGTCAGGCCAACAATCGTACCGCGAGCGTAAGCATCCCAGTATGGTGCGCCTAAACCCGTAAACGCAGGGACAACGTAAACACCGTTTGAAGAATCTACTTTGGTTGCGAAGTACTCAGAGTCTTCTGCGCCAGCCAGTAGTTTCATTTCATCACGTAGCCATTGTATTGATGCGCCGCCCATGAATACTGCACCTTCAAGTGCGTATGCAGGCTCACCTTTAGGACCACATGCCAGTGTTGTTAGTAGGCCGTTTTTCGATGTGACTTTCTCTTGCCCTGTGTTCATTAGAAGGAAACAACCAGTACCATAAGTGTTCTTAGCTTGGCCTGCTTCTACACACATTTGACCGTAAAGTGCCGCTTGTTGGTCACCCGCAATACCCGCTATTGGAATACGAGTACCGCCTTTACCACCAAGGTTCGTTTGACCGTAAACCTCAGAAGAACGCTTCACTTCAGGCATCATTGATGACGGGATACCCATTTCATCAAGTAGCTTTTGATCCCAGCATAGGTCGTTGATGTTGAACAACATAGTACGTGACGCGTTAGTGTAATCCGTAACGTGAACACGTCCTTGAGTCATCTTCCAAACCAACCAAGTATCAACCGTACCGAACAGTAGTTTGCCAGCTTCAGCGTCTTCGCGAGCACCTTCAACGTTGTCTAGAATCCATTTTACTTTGGTACCTGAAAAATACGGGTCAAGGACTAAGCCTGTATTGTCACGTACGTAGTCTTCTAGGCCACGTGCTTTTAGGTCTTCACAGATGTCTGCTGTACGGCGACACTGCCATACGATTGCGTTATAAACCGGCTTGCCTGTCTCTTTGTTCCAAACAATGGTGGTTTCACGTTGGTTGGTGATACCAATGCCCGCTAGCTCATCGCTGCGGATGCCTGCTTTAGCAAGCGCTTCAACCAATGTAGAGCTTTGCGTCGCCCAGATTTCCATTGGATCATGCTCAACCCAACCGGCTTTAGGATAAATCTGAGTAAATTCGCGTTGAGAAGAGCTTACGATGTTTGCATCGTGGTCGAGGATTACAGCGCGAGAGCTTGTGGTGCCTTGGTCTAGGGCAACAATGTATTTTTGCTCGGTCATGGTAAGAATCCTTTTTCTTTTGTTATTTATATTTTAGTAAATGTAGGGGCGCTTAGTGATTAAGCTTGAGCTTGTTCAGCTTCTTGTTCTGTTTCACATTGGTTTGGAATTGTGCAGCCTTGGCCTTCAATAGGTAGGTAAGCACCGATAACACGTGGGTACAACCAGCCACCAAAACATGCACCCGCAATTGGAGCAAGGATTGGTACGATGAAGTAAGGAATATCACGAGCACCTGTTAGTGCGAAATCCCAACCTGCAAAGTAAGCGAACAGTTTTGGTCCGAAGTCACGAGCAGGGTTCATTGCAAAGCCAGTCAGTGGACCTAAAGAACCACCGATAACTGCGATAAGAATACCGATCAGTAGCGGGTTCATTGCGCCGCGAGATGCTCCATTGTTCTCATCACCTAACGCTAAGATGGCAAACATCAACACTGCAGTAATCACGAATTCCACAGCAAAAGCGCCGAAGAAAGAGAGTGAAGCATGTGGGTAAGTCGAGAAGATACCAGCAGTTGATAGTGCGTCTTGGCTGCTACGAACAAAGTTGTGTGCGATTTCGTAGTCAGTAAATAGGTTGCTGTACAGGCTGTAAACCAATGCTGCAGAGCAGAAAGCGCCAAGCAGTTGCGAAATGATGTAAGGCAGCACTTTCGCTTTATCAAAGCCATGGAACATGGCCAGTGCAATCGTTACGGCTGGGTTGATGTGTGCGCCTGACACGCCGGCAGTACAGTAAATTGCAATCGCAACACCGAAGCCCCAGATGATGCTGATTTCCCATTGTCCGAATGTTGCACCGGTTAGTACCAGTGCAGCCACACAGCCAACGCCAAAGAATATGAGTAATCCTGTACCGATAAATTCAGCCAAGCATTGCCCAAATAAAGAAGGGTGTTTGTTTGTTGTCATGTTCGAGTCCTTTTTAGTTTTGCTTATCTAGCACGCGTATTGTGCATAAATTTGCGAACTCGAAAATAAACGAACATCAAAAGTGAGCGTTTGAGCATAAAATTGTTAATTAAAGTCACTTGAAATGTTAATCCGAACACTTTTGCTCGGAAAAGATGCTCGCATGAACGTCATTGTTCGAATGGATGTGTTTCGAGGTCGCTAAAACTACCTGTATGTAAACGGATGCACAACTGGTACGAGGAGTTTATGTTTGGATTTGTGATGCTACTTCGTGAGTGGTTGATAATTAGACTTAATTAGGAAGGGTTGTGTGATGTTTTTGCTATGTAACAAGGGCGTTAATCAATGAGCTTATATGCATAAATGAATAAACTGCCAACTAAGTTGTAGTTTGGCAGTTTCAATTTAGGTGTTTGTTCTAGTTACATGCTACGAACTGGGGCTCTAAACCAGAGCTGCCACTTTTCCTTTCGCTACCAATTGATCTCGAACCGAGTCATATGCCCAGTTGAACGCAATCGCGTAAAGTACGAAGAAAATCACTAGGCCGATGTCCATGATCAGTACGGTTAGGAAGTCGAGTTGTAGAACCCACATCAAAACAGGTAGAGTCACTGTCATCAAGCCAAGTTCAAAACCTAATCCGTGCAGAACACGTGTTTTCTTGGTTCGTTTACTGCGGTCAGCTCCGAATACTTTGTCGTAGCCATAGTTGTAAATGTAGTTCCAAGCCATTGCAATCAATGATATTGCGAGCGCTAAGCCTGCCATTTCACCTGCGCCGTTTCCTGTAATATAGGTTGCAAGCCCTGCCATCAAAACCAAAGCAACCAATTCAAATAGCACCATGTGCAACATGCGTTCTTTATGTGACATTTTCTAACTCTCTTTACGATTAAATAGCCGCCGATGGGCTAATGACTTGGTTAGATAATATCTAGTTAAGTGATAATATAAAGATAGTTAGCATCACATATGGTGATGGTAAGTTTTGGGAGAAACCGAATGTACAACATTGAACAGCTGAAAATGTTTGTGTATGCCGTTGAATTAGGGTCATTTTCTGCCAGTGCTCGTCATTTGGGTAAGGTACAGTCGGCGGTGAGCCAAGGCATCAGTAATCTTGAAATAGATTTTAATGTTGAGCTTTTTGATCGCTCGACTCGAAAGCCTTCACTAACCAAAGCAGGCGAGCAGTTATTTAAACAGGTGAAAGCGATTGTACTTCAGGTTGAAGATCTGAATGTGACGGTTAATGCGATGGGGAGCGGAGAAGAGGGCCTCATCAAGATCGCATTAGATGATTCCTTATTGGTCCCGAACCTATCTAAGATCCTTAGTCAGTTCAGTCAACAGTTCCCTGCTACTGAAGTCGAACTGGTTGCGTGTACCACAACAGAGGTCAATCCGTTAATTATCGAAGAGAAAGCCGACATTGGATTGATGTTTACCAACTTGGCTTTTGATGTCGGCTCTGAGCCTTGCTTTATTGGCCATTTACCGTTTATTGCGGTGTGCCATCCAAGTCATTCGCTCGCAAAAAAAGGTGTGGCGAAGCTTTCTGACTTACTCCCGCATCGTCAGTTAATGTTGAGGGGAGACAAAGGTAAGGTGATGGATCAATTTCCACTCATTGCGGGCAAGGTATGGTGGTCAAATAGCTTTATTGTTATCAAAGAGATGGTACTCGGCAGTGATATTGGCTGGGCATACTTACCTAAGCACCTCGTCGAAGAGGAGTTGAATAAGCAGCGTTTAGTGGAGATTAATGTCTCATTCGATCACAAAACATGGTCGCCGCCCGTTGATCTTGTTCTGTCTAAAACACGCTCTAAAGGCCCAGCCTTGCTTTGGCTTGAACAAGCTTTGAAAGGCTTATTAGACGAAACGTAAAAAACTGGACGAAACTTAAATTGGATCAAACTGAATAAAGAAAAGGCTCACCGTTTAACGTGTGAGCCTTTCTGTTTGATGTGATGCTGCTTTTTGTTAGCTGTAACTCTAGATGCTAGGCGCTAGATTTAACCGTCAGACCGTTGTAGTACTTGTCTTTCATCTTAAGCGCAACGTTCACTAGGTAAATCAGCACGGGTACTTCAATCAGTGGACCGATAACGCCTGCAAACGCTTGGTCTGAGTTAATACCGAATACTGAGATAGCAACGGCAATCGCTAGCTCGAAGTTGTTACCTGTCGCTGTGAATGCAATTGATGCGTTCTTGTCGTATTCAATGCCCATCTTCTTACCAATGAAGAAGCTGATGAAGAACATCGCCGTAAAGTAGATAGTCAGTGGAACAGCAATCAATAATACGTCCATTGGCAGCTCAACAATCATCTCGCCTTTTAGGCTGAACATCAGAACAATAGTTGCCAGTAGTGCAATCAATGTGATTGGAGAGATACGTGGAATGAACACATTGCTGTACCACTGCTCGCCTTTCATCGACACAAGGATCTTACGGCTTAGGAAGCCTGCTAGGAATGGGATACCTAGGTAGATAAGCACACTGTGTGCAATATCGATCATTGAGATATCAACCAACATACCTTCGTAACCGAATACCGGAGGAAGAACGCTGATGAATAGCCACGCCATAAAGCTGTAGCTCACCACTTGGAACGCACTGTTTAGAGCAACCAACGCTGCACCGTATTCTTTGTTACCGCCACCGATGTCGTTCCAAACCAGAACCATGGCCACACAACGAGCAAGACCAATCAGAATCACACCGACCATGTAACCTGGGTGATCGCCCAAGAACGTCAGTGCCAATACGAACATTAGGATAGGGCCAACCAACCAGTTCATGATCAGAGACAGTTTGATGGCTTTCTTATCTTTTACCACGGTACCCAATAGGCTGTAGTTAACCTTAGCCAAAGGCGGGTACATCATTAAGATAAGGCCAATCGCGAGTGGAATGTTGGTTGTGCCAACAGACATAGATTCGTTCCACTGTTCGATTTGTGGGAATACGGTGCCAAGCAGCACACCAATACCCATGGCGATGAAGATCCAGAGTGTTAAGTAGCGATCTAGAAAACCTAACTTTGGTTTCATTATATTATCTCTTTGGTTGTTATCGTTAATCGTCGAAAAGCGATATTTAAAGGCAAAAAATACGCTTAGTTTATTGTGTTCGACAAACTAAGCGTGGTTAATCTATTTTAAAATGGTGTCGATAAGCGATTCAAATTGCTGAATATTATCTCGGTTAATGCGATAGCACATCTTCGGCGGTATCGATTCAGCAGTGATGAAGCCTGAGGTTTTCAAGATTCTTAGGTGCTCTGATACTGTTGATTGAGCTAAACCTAATTCACTCACCAAGTCACTGTTCAAACAGCCGCCCGATTTTTCTAACGTTGAAAGGATACTTAATATACGAACTCTTGCCGGGTGAGCGAGCGCTTTCGCTAGAGTTGCCATTTGCTTTTCAGCTTCGGCATCACCATGTCCGATTGGCAGAGCACAGCCACCAGTTGTAGAGCAAGTTTCGTTCATATTGATGTTTCGCTTTCCATAATCGTTAAAAGACGATTAATGGTAAGCCTATTTCTTTTATTGGTCAACGCGAAATTTAAAAGTCGGCCTAAATTGGCATATTAAATCAGTCGTTTTAGTTAAGCTGATACTCGTTTTCTTATCTGTTTTCGCCCCCTTATTACGCATAAACAAGATCTTAGATTTAAACGAAGAAATCGACCGAAAAGCATTGCATTCACTGGCTATTCTAGCGATATAATCGAACGCAGAACCGTTACACAAGATAACGAAAAATCATAATTTACACTTTAATCTTTACTTATAGGTAAGCCCTGAAATGCCACAACAGAACATCAAATTTATCGCTGCTGATATGGACGGCACTCTGCTTAATGAACACGGAAAGTTAGACCCAGAATTCTTCAATCTTTATGAGCGACTAGAAGCTCAAGACATCATTTTTGCGGCGGCATCGGGTCGTCAGTACTACAGCTTGATGGAAACATTTTCTCCGCTAAAAGATCGCATGATGTTCGTTGCTGAAAATGGCACATTGGTGATGCACAAAGGGCAAGAGCTCTACAGCTGCTTACTTGATACTGATGCCATCAAAGACATCATCAAAGAAGCGCGTGCCATTGAAGGTGCACATGTGGTGCTTTGTGGTAAGAAATCAGCGTACATCGAAACCAAAGATGAGCGTGCTTTAGCGGAGATCTCTAAGTACTACCATCGCCGAGAGCAAGTAGAAGACTTACTGGCGGTAGAAGACGATTTCATCAAGGTGGCTATCTGTCACTTCGACGGTTCACAAGAGAAAGTGAACCCAACTATTGATGCCAAATTCGGTGAGAACTACCAAGTGGTTGTCAGTGCAAAAATTTGGTTAGATGTGATGAATGCTGAAGCGTCAAAAGGTGCGGCGATTAAGCACCTACAAAACACATTAGGCTTCACTTACGAACAGACCATGAGCTTTGGCGACTACCTAAATGATTACGAGATGCTTAAAGAAAGTTACCACTCATATGCTATGGAAAATGCACATCCAAAACTTAAAGAGATAGCTCGTTTTGGTGCACCAAGTAATGTTGATGCGGGCGTATTCCAAGTGCTTGAGAAGTTATTAGCGTAATTCTTTTGTTTTGCTTTACTAAGATTAATTGAAAGCCTGCTTATCAATATGGGGCTCCATTTTTACTGCAGGTACGACTAATTAATGACATTTGGAATAAACAGAGTCTGAATTTCATGGAATCACTTTCACTCGATCAAGCGCAAAAAATTGTACTGCTTTCGCAAAAGCTGCCACCTAAAAAGCAACGTAATGGGGGCGCTTTGGCGAACACGCTGTCTGCGATTGAAAACCTTGGCTATGTGCAAATTGATACTATTTCTGTGATTCAGCGAGCACACCATCATACGTTGTGGAATCGTAATCAAGACTACCAGCTTGATCATATCGACAAGCTGTTAGAGCGTCGAGAGGTGTTCGAGTATTGGTCGCATGCCGCCGCGTACTTACCCATGCGTGACTTCCGATTCAGCCTACATCGCAAGAATGGTTTTGCGAGCGGTAAGCTCAAGCATTGGTATAAAAAGGATGATGCACTGATGGCTCATGTTCTCAAACGTATTGAGAATGAAGGGCCGTTGATGGCGAAAGACTTTGAAGGGGACAGGCCAAATCGCGGTGGGTGGGGCGGTAAACCAGCCAAACAGGCACTAGAAACCTTGTTTATGCAAGGCGACTTAATGGTGCCAAGCCGAGTGAACTTTCATAAGGTTTATGACCTCACCGAGCGAGTTTTGCCGAGCGGAATTGATACCTCTGAGCCAACTGAACAAGAGTACATAGAGCATCTGATAACACGTTATTTAGAGGCTAACGGAGTTGGAATAGCATCGGAAATGAGCTACCTGCTCAAGAACACTAAGTCTCTGGTTCAGAAAACACTCCAACAGATGCTTGAAGACAAGCAGGTGCTGAAAGTGGATATTCAAGGCTCGGACTATTATGTCCTGCCTGATGCGTTTGAGCTGTTGAATCAACCTCTTTCCAGAACCAAGCTTAAGATACTGTCTCCGTTTGATAACCTGCTGATTCAACGAAAGCGAATGCAATCATTGTTCAACTTTGATTACCTCCTTGAGTGCTATGTTCCAGAGGCCAAGCGTCAGTTTGGTTACTTTAGTTTGCCTATTCTGTGGCAAGGTGGGCTGGTGGCGCGAATGGATTGTAAGGTCGATAGGAAGAGTGGTTTACTCAATATTCGCAACTTGGTTGTTGAAGACAGGCTCAAAAACCATGAATCATTGATTCTCGCTTTATGCGAAGAACTCAAGCACTTCATGGTGTTTAACCAATGTGATGAGATGATCGTCCATAACACCACACCTTCCGATCTTGGTAAACGTTTGATGAGCCATTGGCAAACAGTCTAGCGGTCTTTGTTGTTCCGGAAATCCTTCATTACTTAAAAGCCTTTTTTGAATTAGTCAGCGCTTAGTTACTTGGAAAGAGAGGCTAATAAAAACTCAACAAAGGTTCGGTTCTTCAACGACAGTTGCTTGGTTTTGTAGAGTAAGTGAATAGGCTTGGGTAACGGTGCCATGCCGGGTAGGATTTCCAATAGTGCACCACGATCAATCTCTTCTGATACCAAGATAGTCGGTTGCAACAACACGCCCACACCTTGTAGGGCGGCATATCGCAACACATCACCATTATTCGACATCAAGCGCACCCGTTCTTTATTCGGTGTGGCGTGAGGGGCTTGACTGCTGTAACTGAACCCAAGCGATGGGTGTTGCGCCAAGTCTTCTAATACTATGATTTGAGCATGTTGGTTAAGGTAATCGGGAGCGGCGCAATAACACATCTCATAGTCCCCTAAATACCTTGCGACCAAACTTGAATCGGACAGGTCACCAATTCGCACCATCAAATCAATGTCGGATGAGTAAGGATCAACAAGGTCATTATTCAACATCAGCTCAACGTTAATGGTTGGGTGATGTGCGAGGAACTTAGCCACAATAGGGGCGAGAACCTTGTTCCCATAAGTGACAGGGCAGTTAATTTTCACTGTGCCTTGAGGCTGATTTTCTAAGGTTTGAATGAGGTTTTCAGCATTGCTGATGTCTTCGAGAATTCGTTTACATTCTCGATAGTAAAGCTGCCCTGAGTCGGTTAATGATTGTTTGCGCGTGGTGCGGTGGATCAGTTGAGAATTCAAACCGGTTTCTAAGGAATGGACATGTTTGCTGATCATAGTCGCCGACAGGTTGAAGTGATTTGCGGCGCTACGAAAGCTGCCTTGCTCGACCACGTAAACGAAGACCTTCATGCTGGTTAACTTATCCATTAAACACTCTTGGTTGATAAACAATAAACAAAAGGTAAGTTTATCAATTATTAGGGGTTAATTATATTAATGGCAAACTGATAATTAACTAAAATAAGAGCGTGAAATGCCTCAATCGAATGAAATCATCTTTGTCACTGCCGAACTTAAGATCAAAACCAACATAGAGCGAGCTGCCGCGATCGAAGCTATCGAACAGTTTTGTTTAGACATGCAGAGTGAGCCGGGCTGCCTGCAAGCGATAGCAACCTATGATAAAAACCAAATCGACCGCGTCATTTTACTTGAGCAATACGCAAACCGTGAGGCGATTAATCAGCACTTTGTGATGCCTCATACCCAAGCGTTTATTGAGCGTGATATTACGGAGTTAGTACAAGCATTTGAAACTCAGAAGCAGGAGAAGTAAGTCATGAAATGGGGAATCTTAGGAACCAGCTTTATCTCAGGCGTAATGGCAGATGCGATTCAAGGCGATGCTCAAAGCGAGTTGTATGCCGTTGCTGGTCGCACTGAAAAAACACTTAACGAGTTTGCTGCCCAATACCAACCAACACGAACCTTCAACAGCCATGAAGCCTTGATTGAAGACGAGTCGGTCGACATTATTTACATCGCTCTACCAAATCACGTTCACCACGAATACGTGATTAAAGCTGCTCAAAAAGGCAAAGCGATTCTGTGTGAAAAATCGTTATCGGTTGATATGGAAAAAACCGAACAAGCTTTGCAAGCGGTGAAAGAAGCGGGTGTATTCTTTGCCGAAGGTTTGATGTACTTAAACCACCCACTTATCGCCAAGCTTCATCAAGAACTAGCGACAGGTGAGATTGGCGAAGTACGCTCAATTCAAGGTTCATACGTTGCGGCGATTGACCAGTTTGTGAATCCAGAAAGTAAAGGTGCATTGTACAACCTAGGTTGTTACCCAATGTCTCTTATTCATTCTGTCGCGCAACACCAGTTTGGTGAGAGCGTGTTTAATGACGTGCAGATTTCAGCAATCGGTCGACGAGGCCAAGATGGTAACATCTGTGAATCGTCGGCGATGATGCGTTTCAATGACCGCTTTACCGCGCAAATCCACACTGCTGAAGACCACGGCTTAAAGCATGGTTTTACGATTCTAGGTAGCAAAGGCTGCATTACGCTAGATACGAATCCATGGCTACCGACTGTAGAAAACACGTTTACCGTAGAGATCTATGAGACGTCGACCCGTGAAGTGAAAGTCGAAGCGCAAGGCGATGGCTTTCATTATCAAGTGCGCAATATCCGCCAAGCGGTTGAGCGAGATGACACACAGCTTGCTGCGCCAATGGCAATGCATCAAGACTCTCGCGTAATCATGAAGTTACTGACAGATTGGGAACAATCGGCGAGCTAGTGTCTTCGTGAACTCTGTACCAGCCTTATGTTTGATTGCCTCGTAAGTGATCAAACATGAGGCTTTCCCTATATCTTCTAGCTGACTCTTCCCAATAAATACTTTGCATTTGAAAGCGCCACAGTGTCCAATATCAGGTAGTACGAAACTGACCGAAAAACCTTATTTTTTAAGGTGTTAAATAGGACATTTGCCGCATGCGTAAATCAGATAAGAAGATCGAAAATCAAATCAGAGACGTTTTGACTGACATTTGTGAAGACACGTTAAAAGGCTTCGATGGTTTTCTGTGGGTGACTCACTCGGTCAACTTCTCTTCATTCCCGCAAAGTTTGAAAATTGTCTGCGTATTCGATACCAATCAGGATAGAACGAACTTCCTAAATGGCGAAGGTCAACAGAGTGTCTCTGGGGCTATTCAACAAGCGTTCAATCAAGTTGGAATTCAACTGAAGAATATCGGCAAGCATGTTAGCTACGATACACAGGAAAATTGCGACCGCGACCATCAAGGGAAGTGGAACAAACGGCTTTAAGGCGCTTTATTGGTTGTGCTATTTGGTAAGCGATCCAGAGAAATGAAAACCTACGCGAGGTAGGCTTTCATTGTCGTTACTTGATTGCAGTACAGAAGCTGACATCTGAATGTTGAGTTTGCGGGTCGTAGCTGTGGTAAAGCTCAAAACAAGGTCGATCGTCTGTTTCAATACCGGACTTAATGACGTTACTCATTAAATCATCCCACGCTTTGGCATATTGGCCGATGTCGGTAATCGTTTGTCTCATCACCGCATATTGCCCGCCGGGAAAATTTTTCAATTCGATCCCACTTGGTACTTCAGTGTCGTCTGAAACCATCAAGCAGATGTCTGTTCGGCACTTATCTGTAGGAGTGATTTCTGGATTGTCATGATAGATAAAGATGCTGCTGTTTCCCGATAGCCCTTTCATTTCTGCCCATTGATAAAGACGACCGCTTGGCTCTTCATAGCCTTGTCCATAAGGGCCGGTCACTCGCACATACGCCAGTTTTGATGGTTCGAATTGTTGCGTTTTCATTGTCATACTCCATGTTGAAAGTTCGGAGTCAGTATATGAATTGCTGGCGACAGTATCGTTTCCATTCTTGCGCAACGTGTGTCCAATCTTGCTACTTCTAGTTAACTCACTGAACGCTTGGTAGTCTTCACAATCACGAAAGGCACTAGGCGTCACACCAAAGTGTTGCTTGAAGGCTTTGGCAAAGCTTTGAGAAGATGAGAATCCATAATCGAGTGCGATGTTAATAATAGGCTGTTTGGATTGGAAGAGATCGTTGGCTGCCGCTTCAAGTCTCAACCGCCTGATGAAATCAGCAAGCGTCTCGCCTTGAACTGCCTTAAAAGTACGATGAAAATGGTAGGGTGAAAAGTTGGCTAACGCCGCGACTTCGATCAGGTTGAGCGGATCGTTAAAGTGCTGCTCTAAATAGCGGATCACAGGAATAAGTCGCTTATGATAGTCAACGTACATCAATTTATTTACCACTCTCTGTTGTTATCGTTCTAGGCTTAATTACAGAGACTAACCTATCCCAACTGAGTTTCAATAGAGTGCCCTTGAAACTGAGCTTAGATACGTTAATCCAATTATCTCTCTTTATCTTTTTTATCGACTAACGCGATCATTTAATCCCGGAATCCGTGCGCATTTGGGTTGAAGCATGTCATTTACCCGTTACCGGACGATAGTTTCAGATCGTCTTTATTCGGGTATCCGATACTATGCTTTTAGGCAAGTCTCATCGGGGGCTTAACGCTTGAACAATGAACAGTTGTAGACGATACTCTTTTCGTTCTTTGCTATCCTGGGTTAGCTTGTAACCTGTTGATTTAAATCAGATGTTTTGATTTGGGGAAGTGTCGATTAGGAAGGTTGAATGAAGAATTTCTACATTTTATGGTTACTAGCACTGATTCCGTTATACCTGATCACTAGTGCCTCTTTTGCTGCTGATACTGCAATTGTATTACCCGGATTGCATCAACAGGGCGTCGATTCAAGCGGCTTTCCAATGTCTCAGCACGATGTTATTGATTGGGAAATTGCGAACAGTGACCTCGTGTTTGGCTCTTATGCGGACAAAGTCGACAATAAGCGAGTGATGACAATTGGTTACATGTATAACCAAAAGTTGGAACTTAATTCGGGTTGGTTGGAGAACGATCTTCGTAATAACGCGGAATTACAGGGCGTCAATTTTGAAGACTTCTTTCTCCATTTTTCTGAAGACACAGTGCTCGCAGAAGTCGATAACACCCACAGTGAAAATACTCTCCTAAATCGCAAACCTATGATCGTCGGTTATACAGCAAGCGAAGAGCATGCTGGTTTTTGGCTTTATCAGGACCCTCCCTGGAACGTCGATGTGTTTGAAAACTTCGAACAAGGTGGTGCGCTTTATGTATATCACGCAGAGAAGTTCGATAGATTGACACTTAAGTTTTCTCAGTTTGCCTCTAGCGGTCAGTTTTGGCTGGAATACCCGGTCGATTTGGATGCCCACGGGAGAGTAACGCAATGGAAAAGGCTAGATTTAAAGAAAGGCAGAACCCTCAATATGCGAAAGGATCAAACTTTTTTGTGGGCTGTTCCTTCTGATTGGGTGAGAGTAACCACACACGATGGAAGCGGTGCTAGCTATGGTGGTGGACCATATTTTGGATCTACTTTTTTGCGCGACGGCGGTCGTTTGTATGTGGCGAGAATCCGTTGGCAAGGTGATAACGTGGATGACAGGCCGCGTCTTAAAGAAGTTACGCTAAAAAATAGCTTTCCAGCGGTTCGGTTAACTAATGCTCCCGAGACGGCACCTGACGGCAGTGTTATTAGCCAATGGCGGAAGATCAGTGGCTTTGATGTGTCTGCCGACCTTAACCACGATAACTATTTATCACAAAGTGAATATAACAACCGCACCAATAAAAATGCCACCGCTCGATTCCGCTGGGAATCACGTGTCATCCCTTTTGGGCGAATGTGGAGCCATAAATCATCATGGGCGATAACCAATGTCGCTAACCCTGACTATGTTGCTGCGATGCATGCTTACTATCAGAAAAGCTGGATTGAGCAGGGGGTTAATGGTGCTTACAATGATGACACTAACAAGCTGCTCGGCGGAAATCAGTTCTATGTTCACTCTGGTGGCAACGTTCAAGAGCTAGGATTTGTTGTCGGCTCGTCAGATGCCGATGAGCTGTATAAAACACAATTTGCCAATTTCCTAAAAAAACTCTCTTCATTAAGTAGCGATGCTTTGGTTGCACTAAATATTGGGACCGCTAATTTGTTTGGACGCAATGGTCAATCCCATTTAATTGAAGCGGGCACTTTGTATTTCAGGGAGCATTATCTATTTCCATCAACGGGGTTTAGTGGCTATTCAGGTATTGCAAAGTTGTGGGATAGCTCTGCATTGGCTTACGCCAGTCAAAGTGTGATTTTTCAAGCGACGACTCGTTTCGGTAGGGTTCAATTCTTTGGTAACAGCGAACAAAACTGGCGACAAGATCAATACTCAACCTTAGCTATCTATTACCTGAATCATCACTCGCAACACAGTTATTTCAATCAATGGAATAGCGGCTATGTTTACGGGAGCGATAACACGACGGAAGATAATTTTTGGAAGAGTGGGGTGCCCAAGAATGTGGCTTATCAACCAAGCTCGTTACTAGCGGTTGATTTAGGTGAGCCAAGTAATATCGTCCCTGAGGGCTATGAGGCCGTTTCGTTAATGCTGTCGACAAGAACTCCTGAACCCGCGGATTACACGATTGTTGGGGATTCCTCGATGAGTGAAGTGGTTCACGCTGACCTACCTAAAGGGCGGACACGCCTTTCTCCCACGTACATCTATTTCTTGTATCAATCTGAACGCTCTGTTGTGGCTGGTGGTCCTGAGGACATGGTGTTAGCGAGAGAATTCAGCAATGGGCGAGTGTTATACCGAACCGACTTCCACGGCAAGAACGTGAACTTTTATGAAGCGGTAAAACTTACTGTCACACTGGATGTCCCAATGAAACCTGTTGATGCTAACGGTAACGTTGGTGAGTATGTGAGTGAAATCAAGATTGGCGGTTATGAAGGGTTGTTTTTGCTTTATTAGAGCGAACTTCAACGAGGGCGAATTTGAATTAGCGCAATTTCGAACCGACGCTAATTCAAGTTTAGGTTTTTGAAATTAGCTTATTCTTTTTACACTGCTTGAACTCTTTGGCGATCCACGATTGCTCGTTTATACCATTGTCGATTAAAGCAAAAAGGTAGCCATCGACTTTGCTTGAAGCTGCTGGGTATTCTTGAAAAGCGTGCTTAGGGTATCCGGGGTAATCCGTTTCGTATTGAGCGTCTAACTGCTTACCGAGTTGACGCCATTTGACGAATAACTCAGAAGAAGATGTCTCAACCTTATATTGGCCTAAAATGCGTTGGTGGTGGGTTAATGCCACTTTAGCGCAGTGGTTGGTCTGTACGACTTTTTGTATCAATTCGACTTGTTCTTCACTCATGGTTTTCGCAAGTACATTCTCTTGTTCGATGCGCGCCATTCGCTCACCAAACGTCTCAGCATGGATGGAAAACACAAAAGTAAGCGGTAAAGCCAATACCAAAAGGCGCTTGTAGAACATAACCAAACTCGTAAAAAGGATTCGTGACTATTATGCCGCCCACCGCCAATATTATTAATGAATATAACTGTTTAATTGTAAGAATTATTTTATCGAGTAGATAAATAGATGGTTTGGGATGAGATCTATTCAGGCTCTGAATGTGCGGTGGGTGAGCGTGAAATTTGATGGGGGATCAGTTACGAATTAATAACCTTAATGCCTTTGTCTCGAAGCTCATCAATCACACTGTTCGAAAGATCGATGTCCGTGATTACACCATCAAGCATACTTAAATCTAAGGCGTGGAAGGTAGCGATGCGTCCGTATTTGGTTGAGTCTGAAATCAGATAGTTTGTATGAGCTGCTTGAACAATGGCTTGTTTGACTAATACCTTATTTTCACAAGGTGTCGAGAGCCCTTTTAGATTCCAAGATGAAGAAGAGATAAACGCAATATCAATATTCATCCCAGACAAGAACTCAGCTACTTTGCCCCCAATACTTGATTGATTTTCACGGTCAATCTTGCCACCAGTATGGTAAATCTCAGATTGTGTGTTGTTCATTAGGTACGCGGCAATTGCGAAGTCATTGGTGATGATCAGCAGATCATCTCGCCCTGCAAGTTGGTGGGCGATCTCCAAAGAGGTTGTTCCTGCATCTAGGTAGATAGTCGAATACTCAGGAACCAATTGAGCAGCTAGTTGACCTATTTGAGCCTTTTCGCTTGCTTGCTGCTCTACTTTTATGTCGTGTGACAATTCGCTGTGAAGTGCTTTAGTTAGCTGAACACCACCCGAAACCGAAATCACTTTTCCTGAAGTCTCTAGCTTTACTATATCTCGACGAATAGTCATATGAGACACCTCTAGGTGCTCAACAAGTTCAGAAATACTGATCACTTCTTGGTGTGATAATAGTGACAAAATGGTTCTCTGACGTTCTGCTGGAATCATGATTCTTCTTCTATGTTCTTATTTTTCATCATCCTATCAACCTTTCGTTGTTTTGTGAATATCTGTGAATATCTGTTGTGATATAGCAATAAGAACTGTGATTGTTGCCGAAATTACCATTATCTAATGCCTCGAAAGGGGTAAATCACGCGTGCATGTTAACTTTTGTTAAAAATGTGACTTATCACTAAGTCGCACTCGGTTGCTTCACATATAATCACAAACATAAACAAGAATTAACAAATCTAGAATTCAATAATTACGTGAAAGGCATCTTGCTATGAATGAAGTTCAATCTGTTGGTGTTATCGGTTTAGGTTCTATGGGTATGGGCGCAGCGAAGTCATGCGTGCGTGCAGGGCTTGATGTATATGGTTTCGATTTGTATCCGCAAGCGCTTGAAACTCTGGGTGAATATGGTGCTAAAGCGGTATCGACGGATGCCGTTGAGTTTGCAGACAAACTGGATTCTGTTTTGGTATTGGTTGTGAATGCCGCTCAAGTTAACACGGTACTGTTTAAAACTGGCCTTGCGGCGGCACTAAGACCGAACACACCAGTAATGGTCTCGGCAACGATCTCAGCAGAAGACGCTAAACAAATCGAAACTCAGCTAGCTGAACATGATCTTGTGATGCTTGATGCGCCAGTTTCCGGCGGTGCAGTAAAAGCAGAAGCCGGTGAAATGACCATCATGGCCTCAGGCGCCGTAAGTACATTCGAAGCACTGGCTCCTGTACTCAATGCGACAGCGGCAAAAGTTTACAACATCGGTGAAGCGATTGGCCTTGGTGCGACTGTAAAGATCATCCACCAATTACTTGCAGGTGTTCATATTGCGGCGGGTGCAGAAGCAATGGCATTAGCTGCTCGCGCGAATATCCCTCTAGACCTGATGTACGACGTAGTAACCAACGCGGCGGGCAATTCTTGGATGTTCGAAAATCGCATGAAGCATGTTGTTGATGGAGACTACTCTCCTAAGTCTATGGTCGACATCTTTGTTAAGGATCTTAACCTTGTATCTGATACGGCAAAAGATCTGAAATTCCCACTCCCATTATCAAGTGCAGCATTGAACATGTTCGTTAGTGCGAGTAATGCAGGCTTTGGCCAAGAAGATGATAGTGCTGTGATTAAAGTGTTCCAAGGCATTGACCTTCCAGGCGTTGACTCGTCAAAAGGGGAGAAATAATCATGTTATTAGGTGTTATTGCAGACGACTTTACAGGTGCAACAGACATTGCTGGTTTCTTGGTTGAAAACGGTATGCGTACTGTTCAATTGAACGGGATTCCAACGGGAGACTTTGACGCATCAGCAGATGCTGTGGTGATCAGCCTTAAATCTCGCTCTTGCCCAGTTGACGAAGCGGTAACGGATTCTGTTGCTGCGCTTAAATGGCTTCAATCTCAAGGTTGCCAACAGTTTTATTTTAAATATTGCTCAACGTTCGACAGTACTGCTGAGGGCAATATCGGTCCTGTAACAGATGCGCTTTTGGCTGAGCTTGGAGAATCTTTCACTATCGTTTGCCCTGCATTGCCTGTAAACGGTCGCACGGTTTACAACGGTCACTTGTTTGTTTTTGGTGAGTTGTTAAGTGATTCAGGTATGCGTAATCACCCGGTTACACCAATGACAGATTCAAGTGTGGTTCGAATGATGGATGCACAATCAGAGGGCGTTTCTGGCTTAGTTAACTTCCAGACTATTGAACAAGGTTCTGATGCTATCACTACCCGTTTTGACGAGTTAAAAGCTCAAGGCAATCGCTACTCGGTAGTTGATGCATTCAATGCAGAGCACTTGGTGACGCTAGGTCAAGCCGTGAAACCTCTGAAGCTAATCACAGGTGGCTCAGGCTTAGCCGCTGGTATCGCTAAAAATTGGACAGAACATCTTGCTGACCAAAGCGATGCAAAACATGCCGGTACCCCAGCAAAAGCGCCAACGATTGTGTTCTCAGGCTCTTGCTCAGTGATGACTAACCAACAAGTTGCGGTATACAAGCAACTTGCCCCTCACTTTGCTATCGATGTAAAGGCCTGCTTAACCAATGACCAATATGCCGATGAAGTCTTCGATTGGGTGATGACCAATAACCAAGGCGAGTTCGCACCTTTAGTTTACGCAACCGCAGATGCTGCCGTGCTTAAAGCGATTCAAGAAGAGTATGGCGCGCAAGCTTCAAGCCACGCCGTTGAACAGTTCTTTAGCCAACTGGCGATCAAACTACAACAACATGGAGTGAAAAACTTCATCGTTGCTGGTGGTGAAACATCAGGCGTAGTGACACAGAGCTTAGCGGTGAAAGGTTTTCATATCGGTCCTCAAATTGCACCGGGTGTGCCTTGGGTGAAATCGGTTGAAGGTGAGCTTTCACTGGCGCTTAAATCGGGCAATTTCGGAGATGAAAACTTCTTCGCTAAAGCGCAATCATTCTTTTCATAAGCGAGATTCAGATGAGTGAAATTTTGATGAACGAGCAACAGTTAAGAGAGCAAATGGTGACGCTCGCTCGTTCAATGTTCGAACGAGGCTATGCGACAGGTGGGGCGGGCAATTTGTCGATTAAATTGCCAAATGGACACTTCTTGGCAACACCAACAGGCTCTTCATTTGGCCGCCTTGTCGCTGAGGAATTGTCTGTTGTTGATATCGACGGCAACCACATTTCAGGTAAGAAACCTTCAAAAGAAGCGGCGTTCCACCTAGCGATTTACCGTAATAACCCTGTATGCAATGCCATTGTTCACTTGCATTCTACGTACCTTACGGCGCTGTCATGCCTTGAAGGGCTTGATCGCAACAACGCGATTAAGGCGTTTACGCCGTACTTTGTGATGCGAATTGGTGAATTACCTGTGATTCCTTACCTACGTCCGGGGGATCCGCAAATCGCAGAAGAATTGGCAAAACGAGCTGGCGACTATCGAGCCTTTTTATTAGCAAACCACGGACCTGTTGTCACTGGTACTGATTTTGTTGATGCCGTGGATAACGCTGAAGAATTAGAAGAGACCGCTAAATTGGCATTCCTGCTGAAAGATAAAGATATCCGTTACCTGACAGACGAAGAAGTCATGGACCTAAAAGGGAGAGGTAAATAATGGCTAAGTTCGCAGCAAATCTAACCATGTTATTCACTGAAGTGCCGTTTCTAGAGCGTTTTGAAAAAGCGCATCAAGCGGGCTTCAAAGCGGTGGAATATCTATTCCCTTATGCGTTTGAAGCAGAAGAACTAGCAGAGAAAATGGATACATACGGTTTTGAGCAGGCGCTTTTTAATATGCCTCCAGGTGATTGGGATGCGGGTGAGCGTGGTTTTGCCGCTATTCCAGGTCGTGAAGAGGAATTTAAAGCCAGTGTTGATACGGCGCTTATGTATGCGACAGCTCTGGGTTGTAAAAAAGTCCATGCAATGTCAGGCATATTGAATGAGAACTTTACTAAGCAACAACACGTTGAAACCTTCATCTCAAACATTCGCTTTGCGGCTGATAAGTTTGCTGAGCAAGGCATTGAATTGATGATTGAGCCTCTTAATAGCCGTGATGTTCCGAACTATTTTGTGGCGCATCAACGTGAAGCTGTCGAACTGATTAAGTTGGTCGATAGACCAAATGTGAAACTGCAACTCGACCTGTATCACGCGCAAATCATGGATGGTGACTTAAGTACTTTGATTCGCGAAGTTGCGGCTTATACCGGCCATATTCAAATCGCTTCGGTACCTGAAAGACACGAGCCTTCGGAAGGCGAGCTGAACTACCCACATCTATTCAAAGTTTTGGATGATTCAGGTTACCAAGGCTGGATTGGCTGCGAATACAACCCGAGAGCCTCAACTGAAGCAGGCTTGGGGTGGGTTAAACCTTATTTATAAAGGCAGCCTTTTTGAGCACTAAGACTGACTCTTGAACACTTAAAAATACGATAAAGCGGTCAAAATAAAAAACCGCAGCATACAAAGTGCAGTGGGAGGTGAACGTATGTCTCCCGCTTGCAAACCCTACACAACAAAAATAGTACAGAAAGGAATACACAA
Organism: Vibrio splendidus; assembly: GCF_001557875.1. Taxonomy (GTDB): domain Bacteria; phylum Pseudomonadota; class Gammaproteobacteria; order Enterobacterales; family Vibrionaceae; genus Vibrio; species Vibrio splendidus_F. The sequence continues at coordinate 542,769 of NZ_LNRF01000001.1, forward strand.
TGGATGGAGCACTGATAGGCATTGTAATTGGCATCTTAGCCATGATGGGTATGATCATTAAAACGAGAATCCCAGTCGCACTTGCTATGATTATTGCCAGTATCATCATGGGTCTGTTTGCTGGTATGGCACCAACAGAGTTGATTAATGCAATTAAAGCCGGTTTTGGTGGTGTACTTGGTGGTATTGGTTTGATTATCGCGTTCGGCGTAATCATGGGTGCTTGTTTCGAGCGTTCTGGAGCAGCTGTTCGAATGGCAAAAACGTTTGTAAAGCTGTGTGGTAAAGGTCGTGAAGACTTAGCACTAGGTTTTACAGGTGTACTTGTCGCTATCCCAGTTTTCTGTGACTCAGCGTACATTATTTTACACTCTCTTGTTCGCGCAATTTCACGTGACACAGGTAAATCAGCGGTTGGTTTAGGTGTGACGCTGGCGCTTGGCCTACTGATCACTCATGCGCTTGTGCCACCAACACCGGGTCCGGTTGCGGTAGCCGGTATTCTAGGTGTCGATCTAGGTGAATACATGCTGTGGGGCTTGATGGTATCTATCCCTATGATGTTGCTTTCTATGATTTACATCCGCCGCGTAGGCAATGAGTACTACCGCGTACCAAATGGTGAAAACTGGATCACAAACCAAGCTGACTGGGCGAACCTAGAGAAAGTAAAAGAAACAGATGACAAAGAGCTACCAAGTAACTTTTTATCATTCGGTCCAATTCTACTACCAATCGCATTTATCCTAATCAACACGCTTGTTGGTCAGGGTGATAGCGTAATGCACACTGTGATCTCATTAATTGGTAACCCTGTGGTTGCGGTTGGTATCGGTGTTCTTATGGCGCTGTACGGTCTTACTCGCCACATTGAGCGTAAAGACATGGTTAGCTCTATGGATGATGCTCTGTCTACTACAGGTCTAATTCTTGTGGTAACTGGCTGTGGTGGCGCAATGGGTGCCGTGCTTAAAGCATCAGGTGCTGGTCCTCAAGTAGCCGAAGCTATCGCGAGCAGCGGTATTCCACCTCTACTTGTACCACTAGCAATTGCTTCAATGCTTCGTTTAATCCAAGGTTCAGCAACAGCTTCTATGATGGTTGCAGCGACAATGACGCTACCGTTGGTTGAGACACTTGGCTTAGACCCTGTATTCGTAGCGCTTGCTTGTGCGGTAGGTCCAGTTGGCTTCTCTCACTTGAACGATTCATACTTCCACATCATCAACCGTACGTTAGGCATTACTGAACTGGCTGATCAAATTAAGATCTGGTCTGTGTCTTCAACTATCGCATGGGCGATTGGTGCAAGCATCATCATGATTCTTAACCTAGTGTTTGGTAAAGGCGGCACGTTGATCGACCCACTGATTCCAATTGCGGTTCTAGGTGCTGTATTTGTGTGGCTAAAAAGCAAAGAGAAATCACAAGTAAAGACAGCTATTACTAACTAATACTGCTTACCTTTATATACTGCCCCTATTAAGTGATTAGCTTGCTGATCTTCAATAGGGGCATTTTTGGATCGGGCACTCATCAAAATTACTCATCTTTTGGATCTCTCAGTATGAAAATTGTTATTGCACCAGACTCGTTTAAAGAATCTTTATCGGCTGTATCGGTGGCGGCGTGTATTGAAAAAGGCTTTCGTGAAATCTTCCCTGACGCTGAGTGCGTAACGCTGCCCTTGGCCGATGGCGGCGAGGGTACAGTCGATGTCTTACTGCAAGGCTTAACGGGGCAAAAGCGGACACATCAAGTGGAAGGCCCTTTAGGGGAATTGATTAATGCTGAATGGGCGATGCTTGAACCGTCAGATAGCAACCCCAAAAAGACGGCATTGATTGAAATTGCTGCGGCATCAGGTTTGGACTTGATCTCGCCAGAGCTGCGTAATCCATTGCTTGCTTCTTCATTCGGCACTGGGCAATTGATTTTGGAAGCGATAGAGCAGGGTGCTCAAACGATCATTCTTGGATTGGGTGGCAGTGCGACTAATGACGGTGGCGCGGGTATTGTTCAAGCTCTAGGTGGGCGCTTGTTAGATAATAAAGGGCAAGATGATAATGGACAAGATCTTAGCCGAGGTGGTGATGCACTTTCGGAACTCGCATCAATAGATCTTACAGGTTTAGATTCGCGCTGCGCTGATGTCGAGTTGATTGTGGCGTGCGATGTTGATAATCCATTGTGTGGTGATAATGGTGCCAGCCATATCTTCGGCCCTCAAAAGGGAGCGACACCAGAACAAGTATTGATGCTTGATAAGGCGCTTACGAATTTTGCTCGAATCGCTGAAACGCAGGGTTGTGCTAGTGGCGGTGACCCCGTTCACAAGCGAACTGGTTACGGTGCGGCTGGTGGTACGCCGATGGGGCTTAGCTTGCTATTCAATATGCAGATTAAACCCGGTATTGAGATGGTGCTCGATGTATTACAAGCCGATGAGATACTGAAAGGTGCTGACCTTGTGATTACGGGCGAAGGACAAATGGACAACCAAACCCTGCAAGGCAAAACACCTTATGGCATTGCCAAGCGTGCAAGTTTACAAGGTATTCCAACCATAGGTATTGCCGGGTCACTGGGTACTGAAGTAGAGGCTTTGTATGGTGAAATGAGTAGTTTGTTTGGAACAGTACGCTCTCCTCAGCCACTTAATCAGGTGTTAAAAGAAGCAGAAGTGAACCTAACAAGAACGGCGAGAAACATTGCTGCGACGCTTAAATTAGGGGCTTCTATTTTACAATAAACCAATATCAAACAGACGCTTACTTATTGATGCAGTTTGATAGGTTTTATAGATAGCAACGATAAATATAAACGATTATATTTTTTTTCAACTCAGGTCTATTCTTAACCCATACTAATTTAGTGGTTTTTTTAAATGATAAAGCCTACTGAACCTAAGATGTGGCAACGATGTGACATCTTTAACCTTAAGGAATAGACCATGAGTAAAAAACTGACCACAGCTGCGGGTTGTCCTGTCGCTCACAACCAGAATGTTCAAACTGCGGGCAAGCGTGGCCCTCAACTTCTTCAAGATGTTTGGTTTTTAGAGAAATTGGCCCACTTCGATCGCGAAGTGATTCCAGAGCGTCGCATGCACGCTAAAGGTTCTGGTGCTTACGGTACTTTTACTGTTACACACGACATTACCAAATACACCAAGGCCAAATTATTCTCTGAAGTAGGCAAGAAAACCGACTTGTTCGCTCGTTTTACGACAGTGGCAGGTGAGCGTGGTGCAGCTGATGCTGAGCGTGATATTCGTGGTTTTGCATTGAAATTCTATACCGAAGAAGGTAACTGGGACATGGTGGGTAACAACACGCCTGTGTTCTTCTTACGCGATCCTCTTAAATTCCCAGATCTGAATCATGCGGTTAAACGAGATCCTCGCACTAACATGCGTAGCGCGAAGAACAACTGGGATTTCTGGACCTCTCTACCTGAAGCACTTCATCAAATCACTATCGTAATGAGTGATCGTGGTATCCCTGCGACTTACCGCCACATGCACGGTTTTGGTAGCCACACATTCAGCTTTATCAACAGTGATAATGAGCGTTTCTGGGTTAAATTCCACTTTAAATCTCAGCAAGGTATTAAGAACTTGTCAGATGCTGAAGCAGCGAAGCTGATCGGTGATGACCGCGAAAGTCACCAACGTGACCTGCTAGACAGCATCGATAATCAAGACTTCCCTAAATGGACGCTGAAAGTACAAGTGATGCCAGAAGCGGATGCAGCGACAGTGCCATACAACCCGTTCGATTTGACTAAGATCTGGCCTCATGCAGATTACCCGTTGATCGAAGTGGGTGAATTCGAGCTAAACCGTAACCCGCAAAACTTCTTCGCAGAAGTAGAGCAGTCGGCATTCAATCCTGCGAACGTGGTTCCAGGTATTAGCTTCTCGCCAGACAAGATGCTTCAAGGCCGTCTGTTTGCTTACGGTGATGCACAACGTTACCGTTTGGGTGTTAACCATCAGCATATCCCAGTGAACGCACCTCGTTGCCCAGTACACAGCTACCACCGTGATGGTGCGATGCGTGTTGATGGTAACTTCGGTAGCACATTGGGTTATGAACCAAACAACGAAGGTCAGTGGGCAGAGCAACCTGATTTCGCTGAACCAGCATTGAACCTAGATGGCGCAGCAGCACACTGGGATCACCGCGAAGATGAAGATTACTTCTCGCAACCGGGTGACTTGTTCCGCCTAATGACACCAGAGAAGCAAGCGATTCTGTTTGATAACACTGCTCGTAACCTAGGCGGCGTACCAAAAGAGATTCAATTGCGTCACCTAAGACACTGTTACAAAGCCGACCCAGCATACGGTGAAGGCATTGGTAAGCTGCTTGAAATCGATGTGAGCGAATTTAAGTCGTAATCAATAAGCTTGATTAGCTAAATGAAAGGCCGTTGAGTGATTCACTCACGGCCTTTTTTGATCCTATGGCTTGGTAAGCTATTGAATCTTAGTCGATATTTAACGATAGCTTTTCCCTATCGAAGTAATAAATTATGCCCATTATCTTTATGATTTTGATGGGATTATCCTACGGCTATCAGTTTATAAAGTAGTAGAGTTTGAGATGAGTAAAAGTGCATTAATCGTTGAAGGTGGGGCAATGAGAGGTATTTTCGCTGCTGGAGTGTTGGACGCCTTTATGCAAGACGATTTCCGTCCTTATAATTTTGCCATTGGCGTATCTGCGGGCGTGTCCAATTTGGTTGGTTACTTATCTCAAGCGCCAAAACGCAGCTATAACGTGATCACTACGATGGCGACCGACAAAACCTTCTTCAACCCAGCTCGTTTTGCTAAGGGTGGTAACTTGGTGGATGTGAAGTGGTTATGGAATGAATCAAACCAACGTTACCCACTGGATTGTGGGGAGCTATTTTCAAGTATTCCACTGATCGCTGCGGTGACTAATATCGATACTGGCAGTGCTGACTATTATCATATTAAGCCGGAAAACTTATCTAACGTGGTTGAAGCTACAACGGCACTACCTATCGCTTACCGTGAAACTCCATGTTTCTCTGGTGGTTGTTATACCGATGGTGGTGTCGCTGATTCAATTCCGGTTCGTGAAGCCTATCGTCGTGGTGCGCGAGACATTACGGTGATTCTCTCTCACCCTCTGAGCTACCGAATGAAGCCGCAGAAGTATCAGTGGATGCTGAAAAAACTATTAAACAAATTCCCGAATATTGCTGAGTCGATGGCGGTGCGTGCCGAAAACTACAACCAATCTTTAGAGTTCATTCGTAATCCACCAAAAGATGCGACTATCAAGGTGATAGCGCCACCGGAAGCGTTCGCGGTCAAGCGTTTAACTATGGATCAAAGTACTCTTAATACAGGTTACGAGATGGGCGTCAAAGCAGGAGAAGAACATCTTGCTATTCGAAAAGGCGTGTATGGTTTAGACACCGAAGATTGTCATTTCTGCGTCTAGGCACGGTTTGTGAATACTGGATAAACGAAAAGCCACGCTGTTCACTTAGGAATAACGTGGCATTGTGTTTGTAGACCGAGTTTACTATTAACTCAGTTTGTTATTGAACCAGTTCGTTGCCGCTGGTGTTGCCTGTGAAAAAGGCATCAACACTGGTTAGGGTTGTATTGGCGATGTTGAACAGAGCATCTTTGGTCAAAAAAGCTTGGTGACCTGTAAACAAGACGTTGTGACAAGCAGATAGACGACGGAACACGTCATCGACAATCACATCGTTAGATTTGTCTTGGAAGAACAGCTCTTTCTCGTTGTCGTAAACATCAAGGCCAAGCGCGCCGATTTTGCTTTGTTTGAGTGCTTCGATCGCTGCGGTTGAATCCAGTAGTTCACCACGGCTGGTGTTGACGATCATCACGCCATCTTTCATTTTCTCAAATGCAGTCGCATCTAATAGGTGGTAGTTTTCTTTACTCATAGGGCAGTGCAAAGAAATCACGTCAGACTCTTGATAAAGCTCATCCAGTTCCACGTATTTAGCACCTAGTTCAACGGCTAATGGGTTTGGATATGGGTCATAGCACAATATGTTCATGCCCAAACCTTTCAGGATACGCATAGTCGCCAGGCCAATCTTACCTGAACCGATCACACCAACGGTTTTACCGTGGAAGTTAAACCCTACCAAGCCTTCAAGGGAGAAGTTCGCATCACGAGTACGCTGGTATGCCTTGTGTAGTTTACGGTTCAAACACATCATCATGCCAACCGTGTGCTCTGCTACGGATTCTGGTGAATAAGCTGGAACGCGCACCACTTGTAGGCCAAGCTCTTTGGCTGCGTCTAGGTCGACTTTATCAAAGCCTGCACAGCGCATTGCAATCAGCTTTGTGCCGCCTTGTGCAAGAACCTCTAGTACGTCTCTAGATAGGTCATCGTTTACAAATGCACAAACGACTTCGTTGTCGTGCGCCATTCTTGCGGTTGTGGTGGTGAGGCGAAAATCATGAAAATGAAACTCAGCGTTGAGTTCACCTTTCGCAAGGTTAAATGACTTTTCGTCGTATGATTTTGAGCTAAAAAAAGCAATGTTGAGCATGGCTTCCTCTCTTACCTAAAATATAAAGAACCCCACATATTCATTATCTGAAACGGGAGTAAAACAAATAACTTTGTGCAGTGTGCTAGAGTTTTATAATCTTGTCTATCATCATTAGTCATTGTTATTATTAAGGTTATTGTTTATTTAGTCACAATTACTAATTTCAGCATAAGGTTAGCCGATTGACCCCGCTATCTGCTTTTACGAGTGTTGAGCGTCTTCTTATTTTCCTTTTCTGACCAGAAGTTAATATTGAATTGCGCGTCGTCGCTCAGTTCCACTCGGTGCCAATATTGAGGTGGGCTTGTGGCAAATTGCCCAGCTTCGATCGTGATAACACTTTCTGGTTCTGTCGCTTCTGCATCGGCAAAACCGTAGAAGGTGACGGTGCCTTCCATTACACAGATCTGGCCGAATACACCCTCAGCGGTATTGTGATGATTGAGAAGCGCAGCTGGAATATTGTCCTTGGTGAAAAACGGTGTTGAACGCTGGATTTTCCAGTGTGATGGAATACGTAAATGACTCATATAAAACCTCTTATTTAACTCTAACGACGCTTTAAAATCTGTGCTTGTTTGTTGCTGGTGGTCAATGTCTACCAGTAGTTCTCACTGCTGAACTGACCAGGCTTTCTACGTAAGTGCTTTTCGAAACCTAAGCTGGTTAATGCTTCGCTTGTGTCACGAACCATTTGCGGATTGCCGCAAAGGTAGAAGAAACTGTGGGTTTGATTGAAAGCGACAGACGCGGCTTGCTCAAGGTTGCCTCCAAGTAACAAGCTTGGGATTCGTCCGCGCAAAGTTCCGGTGACTGGTTCTCTAGAAATAATTGGCACATATTGTAGTTTCCCTTGAAAGTGATCAACGAGTTGAGTGATACGGTCTCGATAAGTAAGGTCTTGCTTTGTTCTTACGGCATGAACCAGTACAAGGTTTTTGAATGAGGTGACTTTTTCAGATTCAGAGCCGTTTTGCTGCTGTATCTGCATGCTTTCGAGCATTGAGATAAAAGGCCCAACCGCGGTTCCGGTCGAAAGCATCCATAGGTCATCGGCGATCTCTGGGATCTCATCTAAGGTCATAAAACCGCTTGGGTCTTTACCAACAAAGATGTCATCGCCTACCTTCAACTCATGAAGTTGAGGTGAAAGCTGACCGTTCTGATCTTTAATAATCAAAAACTCCAGATGTTGATGACCTTGTTCGTGCTCTGGCGCGTTTACCATGGAATAGGCGCGTCTTACGAACTCACCCTCACTATTTAGCAAGCCCAGTTTCGTGAACTGACCTGCCTGATAAGGAGAGATAGGAGCACTGACTTGAAGTGAGAACAGTTGATCTGTCCAATCCGTCTTGTTTAAGACTTTGCCGGTTACCAAACCATGAGGAATATCTGTCATATCATCACCTTTACGTAGAGAAGTTATCTCATTAAGGATACTCAACTATTTACATTTTGGAGTTGCATGTACCATGCCAATAATGAGAATGCTTATCAATACTAAGTTTGTCGTAAAAATAATTTGGAATTGTGTCAAATAGACTTATTTAGTTTTGAGTCTAAATGACGCTATTGATGTTTTTTGATGCTGGTTTTGTTGATTAAGAACGATGAATTAGTCTTTGGATACGAGCAAAATTAGTACAGTGGTTTGACCCCTAGGGTATTCAATCAATTACTGAAGAGAATATTTTGCAGATGAGTATAATGGCGGCTTTCGATCTCAATATAGCCGTGTTTTATGCTTGATAATCTTCGTATGGTCTTGAACGTACTGTTCGTGACCATCAATACTGCAATGACTGCGTTTACCGTGAGTTTCTTTGGCCTCATCAAACTGATTCTGCCAATCTCTGTTGTACAGAAGTCGTGTACTCGTTTAGCTAACTTCACATTTTGGTGCTGGGCTTCGCTCAACCTTTGGATGTTGAACGTGAACAACGACATCGAGTGGCAAGTGGAAGGCGGGGAAGATATCTCGACTAAACAGTGGTATTTGATGATGTCGAATCATCTGAGTTGGGCGGATATCGTGATCTTGTCTTCTATCTTGAAAGACAAAATGCCGATGACTAAGTTCTTCCTTAAGCATGAACTGCTGTACGTCCCATTTGTTGGGTTGGCATGTTGGGGGCTAGATATGCCCTTTATGAGACGTCACTCTCGTGAGTTTTTGCTGCGTAACCCAGAGCGTCGTAATGATGACTTCGATGCAATCAACAAAGCGTGTACTAAGTTCAAACTTGCGCCGACAACCTTGGTGAACTTTGTTGAAGGGACTCGTGCCAATCATGAGAAACTAGCGACAGTCAAAACACCTTATCGTCACTTACTCAAGCCTAAAACCGGCGGTGTGGCGTTTGCTCTATCGGCAATGGGTCCAATCTTAGATGGTATCGTCGATGTTACTTTGGCTTATCCGGAAAACCAGACTTCTCCATTTGAAGATATGCTGAAAGGCAAAATGACCAAGGTAGTCGTGCGTATTAAACTGCATCCAATGGATGAAAACGTGAATGGTAACTACTTTGAAGATAAGGCATTTAAACGTCGCTTCCACAGTTGGTTGAACAATACGTGGAAAGAGAAAGACGACTATCTTGATACAGTTTATGGTGTTGATACGCTCTCTGAGGTTGAAACGACTGATGAGCCTGATGCGGTTCATAAGAAATAAGAGCAGTAAGCTTAAACCAAATTGATAGCATTAAAAAAGCCGATAGTTCAATGAACTGTCGGCTTTTTTGTTGAATTGGCTTTATCATAGGTAAGCGATAAAGTGAGTACCTACTATAGCTAAATTGCTTGATAAGCCTCGATGATGTGTTTCACTTGGCTCGGTTTGCCTTGCTTCTCTTGTCCTTGATGGATACGTAAGTAGTGCTGCAATGTTTTGGCTTTGTATTGCTGTGATATCTTCATTTGTTCATCACAACTTGGTGTCCAGATCTTGTCACCTACGTTTGATATCTCGCTAACGTTTTGGCTCTTTTCTGCCTCGCCTTGGTTATTACTCACCAATAAAACCTCGTAGTAACGACGGTTCTCTTCGATCAACATTTCATCAATAAGACCAAAATTGAGCGCCTTTAAATGGCTTCTCAACTCGAATTGCTGATGCACCGGACAAAGCAAGAAATCGATCGCTTTGTCTGGGTGTTTACGATGAATATCATCAACGAGCTTTTGAGTAAGATCGCCACCGACGCCTGCAATAATAACTAGGTGTTTGCCAGTATGCTTCTCAAGCGGAATAGCGGCGACATCCATGCAGTAGACTTGCCATTGACTGGTAACCGTTTGTTCAGCTCTGTTATCTTGTGGAAAGTAGTGCGCTAGCTTGTCTTCAAGTTCACTCATTAGAGGCTGGACAATATCGACAAAGTGAATCTGAGGCGCTTTATTATCCGACAACAGTTGAACACCCAAAAAGCCATGATCACAGCAACAGTCCCAAATATGCTGGTAGTCATTGCTGACAAGGGAGTGGAGAGTTTGCAGTCGGTTACTTAGCTTCATAAGGTTCGCGTCGTTAGAAAAGGGATGTTGTCTTATCGAAGGCGCATTGTAATGACTTTCGAGAAAAACAAAAGCACCTAGGGTGTGAATCCTAGGTGCTTTGTAGTGGCTATAGAATTGTTAGTATAGGTTTACGATGCTTTGACAACAGCTCTGATATGGCCTTCCACTCGGTTCTTACCAAGTTGTTGTGCGATAAGCTTTGCCTGTTCCGCCAGCGCTAAAGCTGAGTCTGTTTCACCCTCTATTTGCGAGTATCCCACGCTAACCCCTAGTGATAAGGTGATATCTGGAGTGACGATGGTTTTCTCCGAGATTCCGACTCTGCACTGGTCTAGCTGAAATTTGGCATCTTTCACATCATTAGCTTTGAACAATACCGCGAACTCCTTTCCTCCAACACGAGCCAAGCAAAGTCCTTTCGGCTTAGGGAAGTAATAGCGTATCGCTTCTGCAGTCAGCTTGATCATCTTGTCGCCCACAGCTTCACCGTAGGCACGATTTACGTGGTCGAAGTTATCGATATCAAGCAGAGCAACATAGGTATCGGGCTCGCTCGCGTAGTTTTCGATGGCGATACTGAAGCTGCTTTTATTGTCTAACTGCGTCATCAGATCTTTGCTGCTCAATTGATGTTGAAGCAATAAGTTGGACAAAGAGACCTCAGTGTAATCTCGGATCATTCGAAGAATACTCTGGTTGATCGGTAAGTTTGCGTTTACGTATAACACTGCGATCAACTGCTTACGAGAGTGCAAAGGAATACAGTAATGACGTTGGTGTATTTTGAGTTTACACGCTAATGGGTCTGCGTACTTTCCGCTTCTATAAGCCATGGTGTCCGGTGCAAATCGCTCTGCAAGGGCCTTGTCACAATGTACCGTTGACTTATTTCCGTGATAGTCGATGGTGCTGAATGAGTGGTTCTCAGGCTGATAGAGACAGAATTGAATGCCTTTTTGGTAGGTGAAGCTATCCAGTATGGACTTTAACTCTCGCTTAAAGCTTACAAGGTCATCGACTTTATTCAGTTGTGACAAGGACACGTTCAAACGATAAGCCAAATAGTTTGCACCAATCCACAATAGAAGCAGTGAACCAAGTACCAAGCCAGTTAGTGTAAATTGGTGTGAGCTGGTTAAGATATCGTGGCGATCGGTACCTGCGACGAATACCCAATTCAAGCTGTTGTCAGCGTCAAATACCGATATTTTGAAGTTATCTTGATAGTAGTATTCGTGCTTACCAACGGTTTCGCCTTGTGAAAGTTGATGGCTGATTCCTGCGTGATAGCTGATTGATTTAGATCCGATACGCTTTGGGTCTGGGTGGAAGAGCAGTCGTTCTGTTGCTCGGTCAACTACAAACACATAGCCGTGATTAAGCGTTTTTAAGTCTCTTAATCCTTGTGTGGTGTGTAAAAGGTCAAACTCAATCCATATTTCTTCATTCAATCTTTCCGCTGTATGTTTAACTGCGAACACCCAACGACCATCTGCTTTTTGGTAAATCGAAGAGATGTAGAAATCCTCAACCACACTGTCTATTGAGTTCCATTTTATGGAGTCGATTTGTTCATGGGAAAGAGGTAATCCACGACTTGATATATATTGTTGGGATTGTGGTTGGTATCGAACGATATCGGAGAAGTTTGGCGTTCTTTTTAGAATATTATCGCTCAATTCTCTGAATTTTTTATCACCGATTGGAGCCGTTTTCGGTAAGCCTAGACTGGTTTCTAAAAAATAGAGCTTGCCGAATGTCGCTTCGATGTTGGAACGAATAGTGGAGCTTGCGATACGAATGTTTGACGATGATTGTTCAGTTGCTGCTGTTTCTACTTTTTCAAGCTGAGCCACAGCTAGATAGAGCATCCCTCCAGTTAATAAAATAATGTATGGTTTAAAAAGCCGAATTAATGTTTTAGGTAAAGCCATGATATCCAAAGACGTTATAGATTCATTTTTATAGTACGGCCATACTAAACAGTTTTCGTAATCACATCAATGCAAATGATTCCATATAAATGAATGAGTTTTGTGATATTAGGCTAACAAAAAAGCCAGTCATAAATATAACTGGCTTCTATGGTTTTCGGTGTTTTATTACGTTGGCTTAACTTTTAACTTAACTCAGTCTTGCCTGGTGAATAGTGCAAAATCGCCATCGAAGTTGGCGACAATAACATTTCACCTTCAGCATGACCTGGTTTTACATTTCGTAGATTAGTATCGCAGATCTTCACCCAGTTTTGATCGCGATCACTAGGTAAAGAAAAACGTGCTGGTGCGTTGGTTTGGTTGATCAGATAAATCAACTCGTCCCCATTTTTACCAATGCCTAAATGCAGCGCAACTGAGCTTAAACGGTTCCAGTCATCATGCTCCATGAGTGTGCCATCGACACGGCTCCAGAAGATGCGGTTAGAGTTACGCTTTTCGCCACTGAATGCCTTAATAAATGGCACCATGTATTGTTGACGTGCGGAGATCATCTCAGACAGCCAAGTCTTGAAGTAACTCTTACGCTCTGAATCTTCCCAGTTGAGCCAGCTGGTTACGCCATCTTGGCAGTAAGCGTTGTTGTTACCTTTTTGAGTATGAGATAACACATCTGCCGTCAGAATATGTGGAATACCAAAAGCAAACAGCAAGCTCGCCATGAAGTTACGTTTCTGCTTCTCACGCGTGGCGATAACTAACAGGTTTTCGGTTTCGCCTTCAACACCATAGTTCTCAGAGCGGTTGTCACCGTGTCCATCTCGGTTGTTTTCACCATTCTCTTCGTTGTGTTTGTGCTTGTAAGAAACAAGATCCTGCATGGTGAAACCATCGTGATAAGTGATGTAGTTGACGGTCAATTTGTACGGCCAGTGTGCTGCACTGTAGATGTCGCGCGATCCCATTAAACGAGTCGCAAACTCTTTCAGGTAGCCTTGATCACCGCGCCAGAAGCTGCGTGTGATGTCTCTGAGCTTGTCGTTACACTCATTCCAACCTAACGGGAAATTACCAACTTGGTAGCCATTCGGGCCGATGTCCCAAGGTTCAGCGATGAGCTTAGTTTCTTTAAGTACAGGATCTTGAGCAACGGCTTTGAAAAAAGCGGCCTCAGGATTGTAGTTGTCACCTTCTCGCCCCAGCGTGGCTGCTAAATCAAAACGGAAGCCATCGACTTGGAATTCACTTACCCAGTAACGAAGCGTATCCATTACTAAGTTGAGTGCAGGTTGATGGGTTAGATCGACCGTATTACCGCAGCCTGTGAAGTTCGCATAATGACAGCCATGTTTGATGTAGGCGTTGCTATCCAGCGCTTTGAGATTGAACGTTGTCCCACCTTCACCACCTTCAGCTGTGTGGTTGTATACGACGTCAAGGATGACCTCGATACCATTGCGGTGCAGTTCACGAATCGCGGTTTTGAGCTCATTAACCGCGTCTTTTTCTGCATAGCGAGGGTCTGGCACCATGAACAGGTATGGGTTGTAACCCCAATAGTTCACTTTACCCATGTCCAGGAGATGAGGCTCATGCATGCACGCAGCAACGGGTAAAAGCTGTAGAGAGTTGATATTTTGCTGTTTGTAGAACGCAAGCATTTCGGGGCTCACTAACCCTAAGTAACGGCCTTTCGTATCGGCTGCCACTTCCGGATGAAGTTGAGATAGGCCTTTTACATGGGTTTCAAAAAGAACGGTCTCTTCGCGGCTAATTCGTGGTTTTTCTACGCCTTGCCAATCGAAAGTGTCATCAATAACAACACATTTCGCCATAGCAAAGCTCTTCTCATTGGTATACGGCGTGACGTAATCGAGCGGTTCGCTGATTGCTTTGGCATACGGGTCTGAAAGTAGGATTGGCCCATTGTCCGTGTCAGCAATGAAGCCGTATTTTTGCCCCGCTTTTATACCATCAATAAAAACATATCTGATATCAGCGTATTCATTTTCCAACTTATAAGTGGTGAATTCATCGTTCTCGTCAAAAAGAGCAAGAGAGAGGGATTTACAGTCAGGAGAATAAATTGAGAAGTTACAGCCAGTGTTTCCTAGCGTTGCGCCTAGTGGATAAGGGCGAGCGAGCGTTCTAGTCATTGCTTGATTTCTTGTTCGTTTATCGACATCAGTGAACTATAAGTAAAAAGCTTTGTCACAGTAAGGTCAAGCAACTTCACAGAATAATTATTGTTAAAAAAATAATTTACCGATTAGGTTCAAATTATATATTTGAAGTAGATCTCACTTAAGGTGAATAATTAGATCTGTGTGCTGTCTACTCCTCCTAGATTAAGTGATCTACCTCTTTAAAACACCGTTCTGTATATTTTCTACTCCCCTCTAGTCCCCCTTAATTAACTTAGGGGTGGAGGAAGTCAAACTTGTCATCCCCTCTTAATATTGACCCCGTTGAAACGAATCAGGGGAAACCCTAAACCTCTCTATCTTACGACTACCATTACTGCCTTTGGTTGCCGCAAGAGAGCAAAAATATAAAAACCTAAAATAAATCGTCCTTAATGGAGTTAAGAATGAAAAAAGTAAGTTTGATTGCTGCTGCAGTGGCAACTACATTAGCTGCTGGCTCTGCGTTCGCTGTAGATTTTAATGGCTACATGCGTGCTGGTACTGGTATTAGCGGAAATGATGGTGGTGACGTTTCATTCATGAAGAATGGTATTGGTCGTCTAGGTAATGAAAACGACAACTACTCTGAGTTTGGCTTGGCTGAAGAACTAAAAACTGGTGAGCAAACTTGGCGTTTAGAGTCAATGATTGCTTCTGGTGCTGATGGCGCAAATGGTTGGGAAGACGGTGACTTTAACGTTGCTCAGTTCGCTGTTAAAGCAAAAGGCGTTCTATCTTTCGATGAAGAAGCGACTCTTTGGGCTGGTAAAACATACTACCAACGTAAAGACATCCACATTACTGATTTCTACTTCCTAAATACATCGGGTACTGGTGGTGGTATCGAAAACATTTCAGTTGGTAACCAGAAACTTTCTTTAGCAATTATTCAAGATGGCGAAGATGAGAACGGTGCTGGTTACATGGCTGATGCTCGCCTAGCGAATATCGGTCTATGGGAAGATGCTAGTTTAGAGCTTGGCGTTGTTTACAACTTCGGTACTGAAAATAAAAATGGCAAATACGATGGTGATGACGGCCTACTTGCTACAGGTATTATCCACCAAAATATGAGCAATGGTTTCAACCAAACAGTTGTTCAGCTAGGTACTGCTGGTTACGGCGTTCAAATGGCTAACTTCTGGGGTTCTGGTGCATACTATGATCGCTCTGGTGCTCAAGATGATGGCTTTGGCTACCGTATCCTTAACTGGGGTGTAATGAACCTAGGCGAATCTTGGGAAATGGGTCACCAACTTGCATACCTAGCAGGTTCAGATCTAGGTGTTGATAAACATGATTCAAGCCAATACTCTATCGTAGCTCGTCCAATGTATAAGTGGAACGACACAATGCGTACTATCTTCGAAGCAGGCTATAACGCTGGTGAAGTAGACAACGTTGACTTCGGTGGCGCTAAATTTACTGTTGCTCAAGCATGGGCAATGGGTGACAGCTTCTGGGCTCGTCCTGAAATCCGCGTATACGGTAGCTACTTGATGGATCTAGAAAACGATTCATTCGGTGAAGTGAAAGATGAAAACGGTGTTGTTACTGGTCAAGGCGCAGACAACGACTTCGTTGTTGGTATCCAAGTTGAAGCTTGGTGGTAAGCCACTTAGCTTAAAATCCTAAACTGTCCTAATTCATAGCCGGCTTGCGTCGGCTATTTTTTTAAGGAATGTACGATTAAGTTGATCGTTCCCTAGGTGAATAGTTCTCTTTGTGGTAATTAAAGTTAGTAAATTTCTTAAAAAAATAAAAAAGGAAGGGTTATGTATTTTAAAGCTCTAATGTTGAGTGGCTGTGTTGCATTGGCCGGTTGCCAATCTGCACAAGTAGTCGAGCAAGTGCAAGTGGCACAGGCTGAACAAGTTAACTCGATTGCTGGTCTTCAATTTGCCCCGATGAAGCTTCCAAGCTCGGCAGTTTTTGATGTGACACCAAATAGCCAAGTATTAAACTATCAAGGAATAAACAGCCCTGTAGTAGCGATTGAACTGCCTGCAGATCGCGGTGAGTACTCGATTAATATCACGAGCATTATCGGCGATACAGCGTTTGTTCCTAATGCGGTTATCTATGACGAAAACGGTAGTGAGCTAGAGCGTTACGGTAAAGAGAGTTTCGAGTACGCTAAACCAAGACTACACTTGGGGAACCGTCTCGTTGCTGAGAACGATTTTTACCCACCGACAACAGCAAAATCAGTTTATTTAGTTATCTATACAGATCAAGCTGATATTGGTGATTTTACTGATGTGATCCATCCTGCTCGTTTAGATGCGGAAGGTCGTGGTAACTATTTACCTGAAGTGAAAGATATCCCGATTCCAAATGCTAACGTTGGTAAGATAGAAGTAACAATCGATAAAGCGAGCTTCTTCTCTATTGGTTCATCGAGCAGCGAATCTAACGCTAAACCAGCCGCTGCGACTAAGATCGATACCATTCAACCTGAAACGCAAACCTACTATCACAATGCGATTCAAACGGCTGTAACTGAAGACAATATTCCTAAAGCTCTGAGCTTATTAGATGAAGCAAAAGCACTAGGTATTGAAGGCGCGCAAGAAGTCTTTGTAAAAGCCGTCAATAAAAAGTAGTCGAATAGTTTGTAAATACTGATTGATATAAAGAGAAGGGCTCCTAGTAGGGAGCCTTTTTTATTGCTTGTAATAAATTTAAAGTAATACTCATGTTAACCAGAATACTTGAATGTAAATAACCTCAGGCTTACACATAATAATCAATAGCTAATATAAATGGGCGTAATTCGTTATTTATAGTTTTGATTTACTAACTACTAAAAAAACACTCTCGTCTATTTTACTCTTATCAAATAGCTGAATACGAGCTCTATTGACGAATCGCTATTTCATCTAGTGACCTAAACTCGGCATCCTGAACTTTACGTACACTGGAATTATACGTTCACACGACATCGTTATACTTTCTACCAAGAACCAAGAACCAAGAACCAAGAACCAAGAACCAAGAACCAAGAACCAAGAACCAAGAACCAAGAACTCAGGCGGTTCGTTTATCTCTTAACATTTATGTTAATCAAGGTCAGGGAAGGGGGGAACGTGTTGGGATTGGTGTTTGTTGAGCACAAAAAAAGGGAGACTGACGTCTCCCAAAAGGCTAGCTTGCGCTGGTTTTATTATCTGTTTATTAGAATTATAAGCTTTAAGGCTTAATTCTTGGTTACTGAAACGACCGCTTTTTCTACATTGTCATCCAGCTCATTAATCGCATTCAGAGTGAAGGTGTAGCTGCCAGCTTCTGTTACGCTTAGTTGGCAGTTACCATCACCACCTAGGTCGATTGAACCATCAGCAAGTTCAACGGAGTCACAACCAAAGTTAGGTGTTTTCCAATCAGCATCTGCAAACTTGAAGCCATAGTTACCCGCTTCCAAATTGCCTGTTACAGAATAAACCCCATTAGCGACAAAGTTCATTGCCCAAGCATCAGCTGCGCCCCAGCCATTCATGTCGCCTCGAACGTAAACCGTTGTTTGTCCGTATGGTGGAATACTAGATACATCCTTGTCTGAGTTATCAACTGGCAAACCAGCACCTTGTGCATCGCCTTGAGCTTGTACAAATACAGCGGTGGTTAGTGCAGGGACCGTGAAGGTCTCAGCGGCGAAACTTGCACCTTTCACCGTGTCATCAGCAGAGTTTTGTTGAACGTCATGAAGTGTAAAGCCTGTCGCTCCTGTGATCTTGAACGATTGAGATTTATTGGTTGAGTTTACAATTGCCACAATCGCATCATTGGCAGGGTCAAGGTCTTCGCCCGCAGACACACCATCATCGATAGACATGACAATTAGGCCTTCGACTTGATCTTCGCCAACGTTACGGAAGTCGACGCGCTTCATGACTTCGTCTGCAGTGTCTAAGCGGAACAGTTCACTTGAGCTACGGATTTTTAATAGCTCTAGGAATTGCTGCTTAGTCAGTTCAATGTCGTCTGTGTCTGGTTTAGCCGTGCTGTCAGCAATGATAGTCTTGATCAGATCCCAGTTGGCGCCATCTTTGTCTTCACGTGGTAATCCAACGTTCCAGTTGTTATCAGTACCATCAAACATGACTCGGTTGTACCAGTCACCTGAATCGTAAGAATCGCGCTGCATCGACTTAGAACGCAATAGCTCAGAACCCATATGGATGAATGGTATGCCTTGGCCTAACATCACTGTAGAGAGCGATACAGACTGCATGCGAGCACGCTCTGCAGAGCTAGTACCAGTGGCGATTTTGTATGCGTTGTTATCCCAAAGCGTTTGGTTATCGTGTTTTGAAACGTAAGAGATGTTCTCTGAAGGCATCTTGGTGTAACCAGCTGGAGCACCGTTGTAATCAACGTTTTTACCCAGTTTTGTATCGCCTTTGTAATCAATCAGTACGTATTCTGCGAGGTTACCTGCCATACCCAAACGAACAAGGTCTTGGTTATGTAAACGACCATTGATCGAATCTTGGTCAACTTTGGTTTCTTCGTTGGCAATCGCTGCGTTACCAAAGCCTTGGTTAAAGCGAAGTGGGTGGTTGCCTTCTGAATCGACGCCACCATCAAATGGGCTACCGCCACGAACGGCGTCACGCAAACGGTCTGAGAATGTGCCGATCTCTGTACCTGCCATGTTTACTTGGTTCGCTTGATCGAAGCGAGCGTTGTTGGCGACTTCACCAAAGTCCCAGCCTTCCCCGTAGAACAGAGTATTCGGGTCAATTTTACGTACTTCTTCTAGCGCTTCGACCATCACGTCTTTTGGCTGGTGGCCCATTAAGTCGAAACGGAAACCATCCACTTTGTAGTCGTCAGCCCACACCTTAAGAGAGTCGACCATCAATTTACCCATCATCAGGTTTTCGGTCGCAGTGTTGTCACAACAAGTCGAGTTTTCTACGCCACCAGTGTTGACGTTAAGACGGTGGTAGTACCCAGGGACAATCTTATCCAGTACCGACTTATCGTTCACACCAGACGCATTGGTGTGGTTGTATACCACGTCCATGATCAGCTTGAGATCCATGTCGTGCGTGGCTTTCACCATCTGACGAAATTCGAGAATACGCTGAGAACCATTAGGATCGGTCGCGTAACTTCCCTCAGGAACCGTGTAATGGAATGGGTCGTAGCCCCAGTTGAAGCTATCAAGCATACGAAGGTCATTCATTAACGCTTGGGCGTCACCCGTTGAAGGGTCATAGCTGTCTAATACTTCTTGGATTTTTTTGTTTTCATCTTCGTTACCACACAAAGCGGCAGCAGGTTTTACATCACACAGTTTACCGACCGTATCCGTAATATCGACACGGCTCGCGGCATCTTCATCGACGGTAGCGATATCAAATGCTGGTAAGATATGCAGCGTAGTTAAACCTGCTTCTTGCAGAGCTTGTAGGTGTTTGACCGACTCACGATTTGTTTCTGTGAGAGCGAGGTATTTTCCATTTAGGCTAGGTGTGCCGAGCTTATCGCTGAAGCTAAAGTCACGTAGGTGTGATTCGTAAAGTACGTGGTCTTCGTCTTTTTCTACGGTTGGTCGTTCATATCCAGCCCAACCTTCAGGCATTAATGCTGAATCATTAAGGTCAATCACTTGAGAGTATGCAGAGTTCTTAGACAAACTGAGTGAGTAAGGGTCAGTTACTAGGCGAGTCTCAATGTTGCCTGTGGTTGGATGGTAAACCTTCACTTGGTAGCGATAGTAACTGTTGACAGCGTTAGGTACCGCATCAGTAGCCCAAATACCCGTCTCAGTGTTTTCCGTCATTGGGATCACTTGTGAACTTTGCAGATCTTCGCTGTATAGGACCAGTTCTACATCTTGCGCTGTTGGTGCCCAAAGCTTGAAGGTAGCGGCACTGCCTTCAACAATCGCGCCTAGTTCTTCACTCATCGCATTACCAGCGTCTTCGCTAGCAAATATCGCATCAAGCACTCCAGGTTTTTGAACCTCAGTTGAAGAGATAACATCGCCATTGGCATTGTAGGCAACAAAAATTATCTGAGATTTTAAAATAGTGCGAAGTGTGCTGTCGTCAACGTCGATAGCTAGGGCTGGTAAGCTTGCAAGGTGGCGGAAACGCTCTTTCAATTCAGAAGACAGCTCGCCGTCTTTGCTTAGTTCAATTGCAGTGCCACCCACGATCTCTTTGTCGTCGTTCATCGTGATGCTGTTATCGAGAGCGTAGAACAGCTTCACAGAATCGGCGTTGCCAGCGGCTTCCCAAGCAATGGTGGTCGCATCCAACCAATGTGCTTTTTGACCATCAATATTCACTGGGCGCTCTGAAATTGGGTCGTAATACAACTCGCTACTGCCGTGGAACCCGAATACACCTTGCGAGTCACCAAGTTTGGTTAACTCGATCTTTGAATTGGCACTACCAAACGCTTTTTCGTCGCCATTGTGTAAGATGAAATTCATGCATTTGTGTGGGTCAGAAGCATCAGGATCGACTTTCAACACATAGTAAGCACCGTAAGTATCACTAATACCGTCAAATTCGTAAGGTGCTTCCCAGTTAGTACCGCTTTCGCTGAGACCCATCGCGATTAAGTCTGTGCTAGTACAGCCTTCGCCATTCCATAGATGAAGTCCCCAGCCGTCGTAAGTAGAGCCTGAAGTGCTTGCGGCTGCAACATCACGTTTGTAATAAACAACAACTTCGTTTTCGCCAGCTTTGTATAGGCCACTGTCGCCAGCATCGGTGCCATTGTCGCTATCACTGCCACAACCAGCGATCAAAGTAGCCGTGAATAGAGGTAAAATCGCTTTGGCCAAAGTAGAACGCTTGAAGCTTCTCTTTTTGGTTATGTTGAAGGTATTTCGTAGAATCGTGCTGTTATTAATATTTATGTTGTTCACGTTTGATATCCATATTTCACTTTTTATGAAGATGAATATCCTAGCTTTAACTAAGGTCAACTATTTGTGATGGAAATGTATAAAGTTATTTTTAATTCGTAAATATAGGAAACCTAGTGTCAATATCACGCTTTGTATCTGGTTGTGGTTAAATTAATTGGATCAATCACTCATTTGTTTAATATCAATGATATAGGGCGTAGAAGCTAGGCGTAGTTAATAAGGATGAGAGCTCATCCTTATTAATGTGAGATGAATATCACTTTTTTATGCCCTTAATTTCTAAGGGTAATAAAGTTTCATGCCCTTCCAGTCTTATTAATAATAACCTTGTCAAATACCTTCAGAACAACCACAACTTATGGCGCGTAATATAGTGGATTAATATAATATTGAAAATAACATCATTTTTATTTTGCAGGTAGCTGCAATTGCTATAGATTCCATGTGTATTTAGGGAGAGGTTTCTTGGAAGCTCAATTCATGCTGCTTGTCTCTTTTCACCAAAATCTACAGGGCGTAATTGCCACAGTATGTGAGCTGTTACCCAAAAGGAGTTGATGTTGTCTTCATCTATTCAAATCGCTACCACTTATCTTGTTCTGGTGGCGGTGTCTGTGCTGTTTGCGGAAAGTTCTAAAGCGCTATTGGTATGGTATTTAGTTATCGGTGTCGTGACGTTTTTTGTGTACGCAAAGGAC
Source organism: Vibrio splendidus (assembly GCF_001557875.1). Lineage (GTDB taxonomy): Bacteria > Pseudomonadota > Gammaproteobacteria > Enterobacterales > Vibrionaceae > Vibrio > Vibrio splendidus_F. The sequence continues at coordinate 564,592 of NZ_LNRF01000001.1, forward strand.
AAACGAGCGGCGATTAATGGTAATTGGCGCGTGCCAGAGAAAACCTTGCACATCTTTTCGGTAGCTGGTGGCTGGCTAGGGGCTTTGATCGCACAAGATAAGCTGCGTCATAAAACACAAAAACAACCGTTCAGAGCGATTTATTGGTTAACAGTGGTAATCAATGTAGCGGCGTTTGTCTGGACGTTAACGCCGAGCGGGCAGGAGATGTTTGGTCGTTGGTTTAGTGAGCTTGTGGGTTACTTTTAACGAGAATAACGGTTAGCACCGGAGTACTAACCGTTACAATATAGAAGTTATTCGATTAGAGCATCGGAATTGTCGACGCTAATAGCAACCCCGCCATACCATAGTTGAAGCTTTTGATGCGGACTGGCGTTGTTAGCCAGTGTTGCAGTTGCTTGCCTGCTGCCGTCCAGAAGGTCACTGATGGCAAGTTGGCTAGCGTGAAGATACCTGCGATGATGGCGAGCTCCCACCATGAACTGCCGCTGCTATAGACTGAAATCGCTGTTAGCGCCATTGACCAGCCTTTCGGGTTCACCCACTGAAAACTTGCTGCGCCGATGAAGGTCATTGGTTTATAAGCCTCGCTGCTTTTGGCTTTGCCGCTCAATGCTATCTTAATTGCAAGGTAGACGAGGTAAGCAAGGCTTAGGTACTTCAATATTTGGTGAGTGACCGGATAAGCGTTGAAAATACCCATTAACCCAAAGCCAACCAATAGCAACATGGCTGCAAACCCTAGAGCAATCCCCAGCATGTGCGGAATGGTACGGGCAAAACCAACATTTGCTCCTGATGTCATGAGCATGATGTTATTTGGACCCGGCGTGAAGGTCGAGACGAACGCAAACAAGGCAAGTGCGCTAAGTTGTTCTAAAGGCATTATGGTTCTCCAGCAAAAAAATGAACGAAGTGACTGACCGGTCATGACTTTCACGTGTTGAGAAACATAGTAGGTGGAAAGTGAGGCAATTATGTGCTTTTATTTCCTCTCTTATCACTAAATGCACAATAATAAGTACTTATGGATAGATTTGACGAAAGGATATTGCAAGAGCTTAAGTTGGACGGCAGAATCTCCAACATAGAGCTCTCAGAGCGGATTGGTTTATCGGCTTCAGCGACCTTAAGGCGTGTACAAGATCTTGAGCGCAAAGGCATCATTCAAGGTTACCGTGCGGTTCTAGATAACAGCTTAATGGGCGTGGGTTTTATTGCCTACGTTTCGATCGGTTTATCAAGCCACAAAAAAGCCGCTCAATTGGAGTTTGAAGAGCACGTTGCCATGGAAAAAGAAGTGGTCGAGTGTCACAACATTACCGGTGCCAATGAGTACTTATTGAGAGTTGAGACTAAAGACTTACCGAGCTATAAGAAGTTTCATGCCGATGTGCTTGGGGAATGTGCTCAGGTTCAATCCATCACAACCATGGTGGTGATGGACACCCCTAAAGATGAGCGTTAATCGAGCTTAATATCAGGAGCGGCACAGTGCCAAATACGAATCAGTTGTTATTGTTCTTAGATGTGGTTCAACAAGGGTCGTTTACCAAAGCGGCAACCTTGCACGACATGGACAATTCCTCTCTCTCTAAACAGATCAAAAAGCTTGAGCAAGACTTAGGTGTTCAGCTACTCAACCGTTCTACTCGTTCGTTTTCGCTGACGTCTGCTGGGGAAGATATTCTTGCGCAAACTTATGTGCTGAAAGACACCATCAATCAGATACAGGGCATTGCTGATTCCTATCAGTCTGAGCCTAAAGGTGTGCTACGAATTACGTCACCGATCTATTTTGGTCAGCAATACCTGCAACCTATCATCACTCAGTTTATGAGAAAATACCCAGATGTTCAGATCGTACTTTCACTGGACGATAAGATCGCCAACATCATTGCGGGACAGTTTGATATTGCGTTTCGTTTTAGCAAGCTCGTTGAATCGAATTTGATTGCGAAGAAGATTGCTGACAGTAACTTCATGTTGGTCGCGTCGAATGATTTTGTTAAGCAGCACGGTGAGCCGAAGACGCCACAAGACTTACTTGCGCTACCTGCTGTGATTTATACCAATGGTGATATGACGGTCGATCATCTGTGTATCAGCGAAGAGCCGGGCGGCGATACTTTCCAGAGCCTGACGATTCGCGGTAACTATAAAGTGAGTGACGTTCGTACCATGGTGTCTTGTGTGAAAGATGGCTTAGGTTATGGCTTCCTCGATCAATCAAACCTGTACGCCTCAATGAAAGAGTTGGGCTTAGTCACACTGCTCCCTGATTATGCCATCTCAACAGCTGATACCGCTATTTATGCTGTCTACCCACACCGCAAGCAGACCAAGTTAGTGAAAGAGTTCATTACCTCAGTTCAAGATTATATTGGGTCGCCGACGATTTGGGAGAAGATGCAGCAAGATTAACGGTTTCTCTGCTATATCAAATCAAAAAAGAAGCCAGAACGTTACACGAACTGGCTTCTTTTTACTTTTCTAGCGTTCACTAGTTTACAATGTAAAGTTGAGCTATAGCTGGCGTGAACAGTTCTTTTCCTCGAAGAGCGTGGCTATTTATTCGAGACTAATGATTGTGGATCACTTCCTTACCACTCGGATAGGCTTTTGTACCCAGCACATGATCATCAATTTCTTTGCCATAGTAGCCTTGGTGGTTGTGATAACGTTCAGCATTGCCGGCAACATCACCCTTGTATCTCGGATCTTGTGGGCGTTCATGGCTATTCACAAACGCGGCCACATCCCATGCATCTTGAATTGAAAGCTGTTGGCTCTTACCAAGTGGCATATTTTCGTAAATGAAGTAAGCCGCTGTGTTTATGCGGTGCATCCCAGCGCCCCAGTTAAACGCGTTTTCCCCCCAAAGTGGTGGGAAGTATGAGCGACCATCAGCCCCTTTAATGCCTTCGCCATTTTGACCATGACATGTTTGGCAGCTGGTTTGGTAAACCTTCTCACCACGCGCTATCGAAGGTTCTTGTTCAGGGTTAGCTATCTTAGGGTAGCCGCGCCCAGCTAATTTACTTCTGTCATCGATTGGATATTGGCTTAACAGTTCTTTAGGGAGAGGGAAGCTTTCTGCTTTACCACCGACTTGCAAATCTGCATCGCTGATTTCAGGAACGGGCGTGTTTTGCATACCGTTTTTATCTAAGATGCCACCCATCGCCAACCAATAGGAATAAGCGCTGAGTGCGACCAGTTCTTTTGAATCGAGGGCTGGTGCGATTCCGTTCATTGAGTAGGTGAAACAGCCTTGAATACGCTCAGCGTAGCTGTTGACCTTGTCGTTTTTCTTACGATAAGCCGGATAAGCCATGTACGCGCCCCAAAGTGGTGCTGCATTGGGCTTCATGCCTGCTTGCATGTGGCAGTTGACACAGTTTTGCTCGTTGCCGACGTATTTGCCGCGCATCTGTTGTGAATCAACAAACAGTGAGTAACCCAATTTTACTTTGTCGCCAAATTCTCCCGCTGGAATATCTACTAAGTCGCGTGGCACCAGGTATTTGTTGTCTTTCGCTTTTTCAACGGCTGGCAGTTCGGTTTGACGATCGGGTAACTCACCTTCGGCGTAAGCGATTCCAGAGGCAAGGGTTGCGGTAATTAAAAGTAGTGTTTTCATGCTAGCCCTTTAGTATCGAAAAGATGCGAAGTAGTAAGACAGGTTTTTGATTTCATCGTCGGTTAACTTGCTGGCGATATTGCCCATCATGTTCAAATCATCCCCCTTACGAGTGCCGTTTTTCCAAGCGTTGAGCTGAGCTTGAAGGTAGTCGGCGTGTTGGCTCGCTAGGCGTGGGAACTTGTCTACGCCCATACCACTTGGGCCGTGGCAGGTAGCACATGCTGGAATATTTCGGTCCCAATCGCCTTGAAATACAAGCTTGCGATACGGGTTCTCGATATCTGCTTGTGAGCCGCGCTGCTCTAAATCTGTGAATTCGTATGAAGGTAGTGAGGCAAAGTATTCGGCAACTTCGCGACGAATAGCAGGATCAGACACGCCATCGGCCATGCCTTTCATGATCGCGCTTTGACGCTCTCCACTAGAAAATAGAATCAATTGATGTTCTAGGTAGTCAGCATTCAGCCCAGCAAGCATAGGGGCGATGTTAGGCATGCCTTTACCGTCGGCTTGGTGGCAACCGCTACAAGTTTCTGCGGCTTCTGGCATTGGATTAGGCACTGCTTGTGCAAAGCCTGATAAAGAAAGGCTTCCTAGAGCACTGATGCAAAGCGTTAGAGATTGAGTTTTTATGTTCAGCTTAATCATGAGGCGTCGCTATTGGTTATAGTGCACGCATTTTCGACATAATTGGTTGCTCGCGCTATTGTGGATTTCCACATTAATTCACTTGGAACTTGAGGTAAGTCTCACATTAATAACCTCAACCACCATAATGGCATTGATGTGAATTTCGATAGGCCAATCCAACTGCCGTTAACGAAATGCAAGGGAACTGCCATGTTCGCCTCGGTGTAACTGCTTGTTAAGGCTCTTTTATGGCACCGATTGTATAAGCATAGCCGCTTGATCGGGCTAGGTAAGAGATTTGTAGGGAAGTGACGTGAAGAGTTGATGGTTGGGTGTTGAATCGGTTAGAAAAAGAAGAGCAACCTCGAATGACGAAGTTGCTCTACTCTGCCCTGTCTTGATTTGACTGAAATAGGGGAGGTTTAACGCCTAGACTTTGTAGATCTTAGCCGGAAGTGCTTGTCTTGCTGCTGCGCCCACAACCCAATCCAGCATTACACCTTTGCCTTCTCTCGTCGGGTCAATCAAGCCTATATCATTAATGTTAACGCCATCGTTCGATTTCATTTTCACTGGTTGTTGTGTGTCACCAATCCAGTGCGCACGTTCACCGAGCTCTTTGTGGCCAAAACCATGTTCAAAGCCTAATGTGCCCGGCTTGATACCATCGATCACCATCGCCAATGCTTTTGTGGTTGCGCTCGGCGTTTCAATCGCAAATACGTCCCCGGTTTTTATGCCCGCTGAAGAGGCGTCTTGCGGATGAATGTACACCGGATTCACACCCTTGATAGATTCCAAGCGCGGCGACAGGTTAGACACCGCACTGTGAATGTTGGATTTAAAGTTAGTCAGAGTAAATGGCCACTCTTTTGCTGGGAACTGCTCAGCCAATGGCGTGCCGTCTGCCAACTTTTGTGGATACCACGTTGGGCAACCCATGTACTGCTCGCCACTGATGGTGTTGCGAGAGGTGCCAAGCTTTTCATTCCAAATAGCCAGTGGCTTGGTCCATTTGTACTTCATGGTTTCATTGGTGTAGGCATTGGTGGCGTCTTCAAAACGACCACCGCGCGCAAAGATGTACGCCACTTTTAGCATCTCTTCAGACTTAATTGTTTTGTTCATCGCAGGAACAAGGCGCTCAAGACCAGACCAAATAATGTCCTCAGCGTCCACATTCGGCACGCCGCCTTTGGCAAATGCTAAGTTCGCCGCAGAGCGCAGGTAGAAGTCTTCTGCACTGTGGATACCGTGCCAATTGCCTTGGCTGTCTTTGATTGCATCATCACCAAAGCCGCCTAGCTCGAGTGTTTTTGCCAGATCAATAAAGAAGTTCTCTAGGTTGATGGCTCGTCCGTCTTGAGTGCGTGAGGTTTTAGGCTCAACTATCGGCCAACGAGCGGTGATCGCTTTGGTAGCGACGCCGTGCCACGGTGTTGCCATGCCCCAGCTTTCGTAGGTTACCGTGTCTGGCACTAGGTAATCAGACAACGCTGTGGTTTCATTGATGAAGGCATCGATAGACACGATCAAACCAAGCTGTTTTGGATCCTTAAGCTTCTCACCTAGCAAGTTGTCTAAACCCGGTACACCATAAAGTGGGTTCGCCATGTGGTTGATCCACGCTTTTGCGCGGTAAGGGTAACCATCAATCGCAGCTGATAAGTGCTCGGTTAACAGCGGCGCAGAGATTGGATACCATGGCGCTCGCGTTGGGTAGGGGGATTCACCTGCGGCAACACGACGTTTGTATTCGCTGGTTTTATGATACGGGAATTTGCTGCGAGATAAGAACACGCCTTGAGGCTTCGTTTTACCCTTGAACTTGGTAAAGTCGTAACGAGGACCTGCGACCGAAGTTGGGTAGCCGCCCGCTTTCGCCATCGCACCGCCTTTCGCGTTGATGTTACCGATCAGCGCGTTCAGCATCAGAATAGAGAACGAGTTGTAGAAGCCGTTGGTGTGCATGTTACCACCATGAGTATCCACCACTGCTTTCGTTCCGTAGCTTGTGAAACGCTTCGCTAATGCAATAATTTGGTCTTGTGGGATGTCACACTGCTCGCTGTAGTAAGCAAGGTCATATTTGAAGGCTTCTTCTTTCAATCTTTGTAGGGAAGACTTAACACGGACAGTCTGACCATCAATTTCTACGTCCTGATCGACGAACAGAGTCGCTTCATTGACCTGAATATGTGATGATAATAGTGACGTTGTCACATTTAGTGCAACAAATGCATCATCGTCAGATAGTGGCTCACCCGTTTCTAGCAAACCAATATCTGATGCGCGTAGCATACGCCCGTTTTGTGGGTGTGTTTCGTCGCTGATCACAAGGTGAGATGCATTACACCAATGCGTGGTGCCTGCTTTCTTCATCGCTTGCGCACTTGGGCGAGACAAGAAGTCGTGATTGTAGCGCTGGTTTTCAATGATCCATTGGATCATGCCCAGAACTAATGCTGAGTCGGTGCCCGGTTTGATCGGCAGCCAGTTGTTACGATCGCCTGCAGCAAGGCTTGACGATCCCGCTGGAAGACTTGGAGTCACTATGGTGTAGCTGAGTTTTCCGTTGGTACGAGCCTCAGCTAATTGTCTTGCTTGACGCTTAAACGGGTTACCCGCTTGAGCCGGAGACATACCGATGAAAAGAATGAACTCTGCGTTGTTGAAGTCTGGTTTTAAGTGCGAGAACTTGTCTAGATCGTTCATGATCGCGCCTGAACCTGCGCGGAACGCGTAGCCACAGTAAGATCCGTGGTGACCAAAGTTGCGTGTGCCGTAACTGTTAAAAGCAAAGCGCTTCAAGATGTCGTCACGACCTTCATTACCGGCATTGGTCACAAGCAGTTGATTGGCTTTTGGGCCGTATTCAGGATTATGTGGATCAAGTGGTGTTTCAATGTCGCGAATCGAACGTAAGCCTTCGACTTCGCCCTCTCCGAATAGATCCCCACCCTCGGTAATCTCAGAGATAAGTTGTTCGTAGCTGATCGGTGCCCACTTGCCTTCACCACGCTTACCGACGCGTTTGAGCGGTTGAGTGACTCGGTAAGGGCTGTTTTGAATCTCTAACATGCCGTTGCCACGGGCGCAGGCTGTCGAACGGTTATTGATACCGGACTCACCAGACAAGCCAATGTAGGCGTCTTTTACCGGTGTTTTGAACGGGATCTGTTGGTCGCTTGATAGTGGATGGTACGGGTTGCCTGAGATACGCAAGATCTCGTCATTGCGATTATCGATACGTACACGCAAGCCACACAGTGTCCAGCAACCAAAACACATTGATGGTGCTACGCGCTGATTTGGATTCGGCGAGATCTTATCTTGTTCATCGACACTGTATTCCGTCTCTAGTGAGTTACCGTGATGGATGTGGTTGGTTTTCTTACCTGCGGTGCCATCGATAGTACCGTGAACCATGTGCTTTGTGGTTGTCGCATAACCTGCCGCAAAAGCTCCAACACCACCGGCAGCAAGGCCTGTTTTCAAAAATTGACGACGTTTGTTATCCATGATGATTCCTCAGGCTACAAGCTATGTGAGCGGTTAAGTGGTGACGATGTATTTTGGTTTGGCTTAGATGTTGTTTTTGTCGCAGAGCCAGTTGTTCTTGTCGATCCAGCAGACACGATTTCAGAGGCGAACAACGCAAGCGCTAACCAAAGGCCGCACATGCCAACTATGCCAAGTAACCCAGCGCTACCCATAGGCAGTTCGTAAGGGAATAGACCCACATCAAAACGTGGAATGGTTTGAACTTCCATCATGGTGACCCAACGTACCGCCCATGCTGAAACGATGGTCGCAAGCGCAACACAGATAATTCCTAGCTTACTTTGCGATAGACGTTGCAGAGGCAAAACTAAGATCATGCACAGCAAGATGCTGGTGGTCATGATGCCTAGATTGATACCCCAAGCGTCGTTCTCATACAGGTTGAAGTGACCATGGTTAGATGCCCAAATCGACGTAAGAATGATGGCAAGGCCACCCGTTAACGTAATGGTTCTTTGTACCAGAGCGAGGTCTGTTGGTTTTAAGCTTGGCTTGCTTGAAGGCAGTAGAGCCCAAATCAACAGCGTTAAACCCGTTGCAGCAAAAAATGCGGTCGTAAACCAAAGCAGTGGAGAAGCTGGTTGATGCCAAAGCGGGCGACTCGCCAAAATCGCAATCTCTGCACCAGTGTAAAGCGCGATACTTAAACCCGAAATAGCTGTCACAGCAGCGAGTGTAATCATCAGCTTTGTCGATACTTGCCACTGACCTAGTGTCAGCCAAGACAAGCGTTTTAGAAGTGGGTTTTCACTCTCTTTAAGTTGTGCAATGTCATCTCGCAGATAAACCCAAGCAGTCGCGACAGCTAGACCAGAGAACAGAGGGAGAAACAGAGATCCTAACGACATCCATGACCAAGGCGTGATGTGAGCATAGAAATGCCAAGCACGTCCGGGTTGGTGCAAGTCACCTGTTAACGCTAATGGCCCAACAATCGCGCCGATAGCCATCACAAGCACGAGGGCTGCTCGAAATTGATGGCTGGTTGAGTTTTTGAAGAGCAGTGCAATCAAAAACAGAATAGCCGCCGCATAAGCCGAACCAATGTAGAAGAAATATTGAACCGCCCACGGTAGCCAAGCGATCTCTTGAGCGGGAACTAACACCTCAGTGATATTCATGCTGTCTCTCCTTGTTTGCCTTGTGTCGCGATTGCCAATTCTTGTTTGCTAGAGGATGAGTTATCGATGGTGGCTGGATCATAAATCGCAGGCTGACCTTCGATATGGCTAACGAAACGCTCGTTCATGCCGATATAGAAAACATGTGGGTTGGTATTCTGCTCTGGCTTAAGCACTTTGATGTCGTCTTGGTTTTCATTAAGCAGGCGGTTGATCTCGCTGTTTGGGTCTTTAAGGTCACCAATGACACGCGCGCCACCAACACAAGTTTCGACACAAGCGGGCAGTAAGCCGTCTTCAAGGCGGTGTGCACAGAAGGTACATTTGTCTGCGGTAAGGGTGTCGTTATTGATGAAACGAGCGTCGTAAGGGCAGGCTTGAACACAGTAAGCACAAGCTACGCAGCGTTCGTTGTCGACCATTACAATGCCATCTTCACGTTGGAAGGTCGCTTGAACAGGACAAACCTTGATGCACGGAGCATCGTCGCAGTGGTTACACAGGCGAGGCAACATGAATGACTTCACCTCTTGTTGAGCAGTCGAACCATCATCAAGGGAGACTTCATACTGTTTTACGGTGGTTCTGAACTGACCAATTGGCGCTTGGTTTTCAACGCTACAGCCAACAGTACACGCCTGACAGCCAACGCATTTACGTAAATCAACCGCCATGGCGTAGCGTTTACCCACTTCGCCTTTGCGGTCTGGTTGGTTGTTATTGCGAATGGCTGTGCTGGCAACTGCGGTGTTGATTCCGGTAATGGGAATGAGCGCAGCACCAGCGGAAACTTTGCCGAACTGGCTGAGAAACCGTCTTTTCAATGAGTCCATATTGGTACCTATAAATGGGTATTCTATCTGTTGGGCTCATTGTCAGATTTTGGGCGTACGCGGGGTATTGTGGATTTCCACATACCCAGATCAAAGTTGATCTAGAACAAATGTGGTTTTAGCAACCTAGCTGTTATGCTTTGTTTAAAGGCTCTATTTAACGTGTCGTCAATGCGTTATTTGAGTGATGGATATGCCGTCAGTGTGGAGAAAGAGATTTTAGTGACAGTCCGAAACCTAATATCAATTGTTAGCCTTTGTTGGTTGAGCTTAACCGCAGGAATCTGTTTAGCCGCTCAAACGGAGCAAGAAATTACAACGACAAGCACTGTTGAGTCGGAGCAGGTTATTGAGGTCGGTGTGCTGGCGATCCGAGGTAAGCTTTCCGCGCAGCAGCGTTGGCAGCCGACGATGGATTGGTTGTCGGAGCGCATTCCCGGCAAACACTTTGTTCTCAAGCCTTTCAACTTAGAAGAGATGGCCGAGGCGGTAAAAGGTGTTGAGGTCGACTTTGTCATCACCAACCCGGGTCAGGCGGTACGATTAGGTCGTCAATATGACCTCTCTTGGATGGCGACCATGACCAGCCATAACTTCGAAGATCGAAGCATCAGCAATACCCGAAGTATTGGCTCTGCCTTGGTGGTGAGAAGAATGTCGCCTTATATTTCGCTCGAACAATTGAGTGGTAAGCCGATTGCGGCAGTATCTGAAAATGCATTCGGTGGCTATCTAACAATGCGTTATCAAGTGATGCAACAAGGGCTTAATCCCAACCACTTTTTCTCTAACACCCAATTTTTAGGTTTCCCAATTGACGCCAGCTTGTATCAACTGCGTGAAGGGCACATTGAAGCGGCTGTCGTACCAAGCTGTTTAGTTGAGAACATGATCAGTGAAGGTTTGCTGGTGGCAGAGCAATATAGAATTATCGAGAATCAAGCACCAGAAGGATTCCGATGCCAAGTGTCTACTCCGTTGTACCCCAACTGGTCGTTTGCCAAAACAGAGCGGGCTTCTTCGGCACTGGCCAAACAAATGAGTCAGGTGTTATTTGCGATGCCTAAGAGCAGTGCGCCCGCGATTGCAGCGAATGCATCGGGTTGGACGCCACCGACAAGCCTGCTCTCGATAGACAAGCTTTATCAACAACTCGACATGCACCCACTGCAACAACCTTGGTGGAAAGAGGCGTTAATTTGGCTTAAATACAATCAACAGTGGGCATGGGCGTTCTTTATTTTGGTGGTGTTACTGAATGCTTACCACTTTTGGTTGGAATACAAATTCAGTCGCAGCAAAAAGCAGTTAGAAGCAACGCTGCACAAGCTGAAAAGTAAGAGCGAGCAGTTAGAGCACTCTCAACGTATCGCGGTAGTTGGTGAGCTTGGAAGCAGTTTGGCACACGAGATCAATCAACCCTTGGCAGCTATTCGTAACTATAGCGAAGGTGGTTTACTGCGGATTTCGAAGAACAAACCGCTGACTGATATAGAGCCTGTCTTCGAGAAGATCCAGTCGCAAGTGGATCGTGCTGACGCAATCATCCAGCGCTTGAGAAACATGATCAAAAAACGTTCATCAGAGAAGTCTCAGACCGATATTGAGCAGTTGCTAACAGACACCATTGAGTTACTGCAATTCCGATTACAGAAGCACAAGATCAGCATTGAACGTTATGCGGTGGGCAAATCTATCAAGCTAAATGTTGACCCAGTGGGCTTGCAACAGGTAATTGTAAACCTGATCAACAATGCGACCGATGCGTGCAACGCACAACAGCAACGTGCGATGTCTGATATTGATAACAAAAACAGTGAGCCGGCGACAATTAAAGTGATTACCGAGTATCAACCGGATAAAATGATGTTGTCGATTATCGACAACGGCACGGGTTTAGATTTCACTGAACAAGATGTGACTCAAGCTTTTGTGAGTAGCAAAGAAAACGGCTTGGGGCTTGGGCTCGCGATTTGCCAAGATGTTATTGAAGATCACCGTGGGCAAATGACGATCACGTCACTTACCCCACATGGATGTCATGTTGCGGTGACACTGCCTTTCTCTCTTTCAAGTGATTCATAAGGAATCTTGTTATGTCTGAACTTCATCAAAGGCTTCCTGTTTATGTGGTTGATGACGATGAGTCGATGCGTGACTCGTTGGTGTTCCTATTAGAAGAGCATGATTTCACCGTGTCAGCTTTTGAAGATGGCCCGAGTTTTTTGGACTCAGTAGATTTGAGTGCACCGGGGTGTGTGGTATTAGACAGTCGAATGCCAGAGATGAGAGGGCAGCAAGTTCATGAGTTGATGGTGAAAGTGCAGAGCCCACTGTCGGTGATTTACCTGACGGGCCATGGTGATGTGCCAATGGCGGTTGAAGCCCTACAAGCTGGCGCGGTTAACTTCTTTCAAAAGCCTGTCAAAGGTAATGAGTTAGCCGAGTCAATCAAACAAGGTTTGGACGCTTCTGAAAAGCACTTACACATGAATGTGCATCGCCAAGCGTACGCATCGTTAACCGAGCGTGAGATAGACATCCTCAAACAAATTATCGACGGCAAGCGTAACCAGAAAATTGCTGATGAATTGTGCATCGCAATGAGAACTGTGGAAGTACACCGAGCGAGTTTGATGAAGAAGCTTTCTGCGAAAACAGTTGCTGAGTTAGCATACATTTATGGGCAGCTCACCTAAGCATAGATGTAAGGTATTAGGGATGGGGAATCATTACTTTTACCACTGATTCTCTGATGACAGGTGGTCTTCATCAGTAATCGATATTGAAGCAAGATCACACCATTTATTGAGTGCATAAGGATGGGTCTTAGGAGACTTTTTATCGCTATGTATTCCTGAGATACTGAACTAAGTTCATTTTATGGCGGAACGTTTTAATAACGGCGCGTTTCCCTGTAATTCGAAACATTCACTATAGGTTGATAACTCCTCGACACCGAGGCTGATATCAGCCGAGTTAGGTTAAAATATTTTATGAGTACAATGGGAATCGCAATTGGTGCGACGGCTCTTTCGTTAATACTTGTCGCTGTGTGGCTGATCTCTTTATCGCTAAGAAAGCAGCGCTTGGAACAAGAACGTAAGGCTCGTGCTGTCGCTTACCGCAAAGCGATTGAAAAAGCGCGCATACAAGAGCAAAAAGAGCGTCACTTCAAAGCCGAAACCGGGCATGTACCGTCGATTCTGTATTTGGCGAAAGAAGCTGAACGTAATAATATTAAGGAAGCTCTGTATTGGTACGACAAAGCGGCGCAACTCGATAATATCAATGGCATGTACGGCATTGTACGCCTAAGCATGAAGCGCAAAGAAGACCTGATTTTAAGAGAGAAAGCCAACTTTTGGCAGCTAGCAATCTCTGCTTTAGACAATGACGTATCGGCGAAATTCGAGATGGGTAAAGCGCTCGTCTTTGGTCGTGGAACCGATAAGAACATCCCTAAAGGCTACACCTATATCGAAGAGTCTGCGGCTGGTGGTAATACCGAAGCGATGCTGTTTATTGGTGACTGGTGTCTAGATAAAGAAAATCCGGACTACTCGGCTGAAAGCTCTGTCGAGTGGTACCAAAAGGCTGCTGAAAAAAATAACCTAGACGGCAAGATCAAGCTCGGTATGAGTTATTTGAACGGGGTTGGTGTTGAGCCTAATCATGGTGAGGCTGTTTACTGGTTTGAGACGGCTGCGGAAAAGAACAGTGCAGAAGCGATGTTTAGAGCTGGTGAGGCTTGGATCGACCATGGTGAACACGGCAACGCCATCGCGTATATCTGGCTATTTCTATCGGCCCATTTTGGTTACTCAGAAGCGAAGCATTTGAGGGATAAAGTCGGCGGGGAGCTTGGTGTAGATGCCGTCGTGGGCTTACAGGCTCTGACTAAGCCGATAATGACTAAGCTGACCCAAGAAGCAATCACTAAGCATTCAATCATTAAAGCGCTTAATAAGCTCTACAAACGCAATGTACCTGTTCCTAAGAAAGTAAAAGCAGTGCTCGATGAAGAAGGTAATGAGTTGAATGTAGATGCGAGTCAGATAGAGACTCAAGTGTCGAATGCTCAAGAGACTAATGTCGATTACAGCCAACAGGTGAATGCCGAGCTGGCCCCAACAGATAAACAAGCTACCCAGAATAGTGGCCCCCTAGACTTCAGTCAGTCTGCTGTTGAGTCTAACTGGAATCGAAATCAGTAAGTAGCGCTCATTAGCTGTGTACGATGGTCTATGGATCAACTTGCGGTTAGTCGGCAATAGTTTTAGCTCTAATCGAGAATCTCAAGACAACAAAAAGGGAAGCAGATGCTTCCCTTTTTATTTATGTGTTATTTGCTTTTAGAGCTTAGAGCTTAGAGCTTAGAGCTTAGAGCTTAGAGCTTAGAGCTTAGAGCTAAAGCCTAATACCTAAGAGCTTATTAAGCTTTGTTTTGCTCAGCTTTACATACAGCCGCAGTGAACACTACGTCTGTTGAGCTGTTAAGCGCTGTTTCAGCTGAATCTTGAATCACACCGATAATGAAACCAACCGCTACAACCTGCATCGCTACGTCGTTTGAAATACCGAATAGGCCACATGCTAGTGGGATAAGCAGTAGTGAGCCTCCAGCAACACCCGATGCACCACACGCAGATACCGCAGCAACAAGGCTTAGTAGGATCGCAGTGAAGATATCAATCTCAATACCCATCGTATGTACAGCAGCAAGCGTTAACACAGTAATTGTGATTGCAGCACCCGCCATGTTGATGGTTGCGCCTAGTGGGATAGATACAGAGTACGTATCTTCATCTAGGTTTAGCTTCTTACAAAGGTTCATGTTAACTGGGATGTTTGCAGCACTTGAACGAGTGAAGAATGCCGTTACGCCAGATTCACGAATACATTGCAGTACAAGTGGGTATGGGTTCTGTTTTGTCTTTGCAAATACAAGCAGTGGGTTAACCACAAGAGCAATGATCAGCATTGAGCTTAGTAGAACCGCTAGAAGTTGACCGTAGCTTGCAAGTGCATCGAAGCCCGTTGTTGCGAATGTTGTCGAAACAAGACCGAAGATACCGAATGGCGCAAGACGAATAATGAAGCGAACAATGTGTGAAACACTGTGGCTAAGGTCTTCGAAAACCGCTTTGGTTGTTGCAGATGCGTGGTGCAGTGCAAGACCAAGACCGATTGCCCAAGCAAGAATACCGATGTAGTTCGCGTTCATTAGTGCGCTCACTGGGTTATCTACAAGCTTGAATAGAAGGGTATGAAGAACTTCCGCAATACCTTGAGGAGGATTAGCACCTTCAGCGCCAGCAACCAGTGTCAAAGTGGTTGGGAACATGAAGCTCAGTACTACAGCAGTAAGTGCTGCAGAGAACGTACCAATCAGGTAAAGCACAATGATTGGACGCATATGAGTATGCTGACCTTTCTTTTGGTTTGCGATAGAAGCTGCAACAAGAATGAATACTAAAATTGGGGCAACAGCTTTCAGAGCACCAACAAACAGACTACCTAGTAGGCCTGCATCTTGGGCTGCTGAAGGAGAAACCATGGCGAGAACGACACCGAAAACAATACCAGCAAGGATCTGTAGAACGAGATTTCCACGAGCGATGCGGGCGAGCATGTTGTGATTTTGCATAAAATACCTGCAATTGTTAATTTATTATAGTGATGTATCTTTTTATAAAGTTGTACCAAATCCGACTATACACTAGTGGAATGGGCGCTCATATTAGCGGGATCTAAGAGGGTGTCTAGGAATAGTTTACTTTTAGGGTGATTGTTTGCGCTACGTGGTGTTTTTAGAGCTAAATGTTAAATAAATGTATTTTGATTGAGCTATAAATCTGCAAAGTGACATTTAATAGACTCAATATACTGTAAATTTGGAAATGTAAATGGCTATTGGTAAGAACATTGTGTGCATAAATAGCCGTCTATATCCTGATTATTATCAAAATACTCGATTAATTAACGGCATGGAGTAAAAGCGTATGTAGCGGTTGTTTTTGGTTAACCAGCGCTTCGCAACTCTTGTTAATCATGGTATCTCTCCTAATCGTTTAACTAACGTATTTATATGTTTATCAAGGACTCCCTTCTAAGCTTTCGTAAATATTCCCGCAGATATATTTGATGTATATCACGGTCTTTTCGGTGATCTGCCTTACAAGAAGTTAGTTATTGACGTAATTAACCTGATTTAGCTGTTGTGAAGGAGACGGGTATATCTTGTGTCGGTCTTAATTTACAAGAGTAAGAGCAATGAGTTTAATCAGTATTCCTTATGTAGAGACCTCTGCAGATACCGCTTTGCATATAGCAGCCGCTATCGTGCTGATCAGCACCATAGCGGCGGGCCTGTTCGGTTTTTGGAAGCTTCATGAAATTCCTATTCAAAAGGCTCATCAGACAGATCATCATCAGATAGGGCTGATTACCGCGCTTACCTGGATTGGTTTCATCTGGCACTGGGTGTGGGTGCTCGCCATTATCATTGCTTTTGTAGATTTTGAAAAAGCCATTATCCGATTGCGTGATTTATGGAACTCGCCGGCTCAAGTTAACAAATCAGAGGATGTCTAAATGTTAGAAGGTTTAGCTGTTTGGTGTTTATTCATCTATTTATTAAGACTGGTTGGTATGCCCTGGAATGCGGGAACTAAAGCATTTGCATATTTAGGAGGCAGTGGCTGGCTATTGTTTGTTTGGGTCGGGCTAATTAACTACACACCGATGGATCTATCTGGTGGCTCTGTAGTTCAGTCCCCTCATATTCAGCTCCGCCCAACCTCAACCAATGTGTCGGGCAAGGTCGACCAGATTTACATCTCCCCAAACCAACGTATTGAGGAAGGGCAGTTAATCTATGGGATTGAAGACGAGCCTTATCAAATTGCTTATGAGCAAGCGAAGATTTCTCGTAACTCAGCACATGTGGCCATCGGCACTGCGATAGAAGAAGTAAAAATTGCCGAATCCAGCTACCAGGCAGCGTTACATGATTTTGAAATGACGCAGAGTGAACTCCTGACGGCACAGTCTAATAGAGACTTACAGAAAAGAACGTTGAAGCGTTATCTTGAACAAAATCGAGTCGTGCGTAACACGATCACGGAAAGTATGATTGATAACCAGCAAACGGTCGCCGATTCAGCTACGTATACTGTGGCCAAGCTTGAGTCACAGTTGAGCAAAAAGAAATCTGATGTAGAGAAAGCCAAGCTACAAATCATTAAAGCGGAACTCTTGGTTGAGTCGCGTCAATCGGACTATAGCGAATCACTGCAGAAGGTGAATAAGGCGAAATGGGATCTCGATGGCACTAAGATCTATGCGCCCACTGACGGTTTTGTGACTAACTTTATTCTTCGTGAGGGGCAGCTTGTTTCTAAAGTTCCAAGATTGCAGATGTACACCAATGAAAAATACGTGTTGATGCGCGTGAATCATCAAGCAATTAGAAATGTGAAACCGGGTCAATTGGCTGAATTTACTACTCCAGTTTATCCAGGGAAAGTATTCACTGCAGAGGTTGAAGGTATTGTTGAAGCGACAGGTGAAGCACAAAGCAACTTACTCGGCTTTGACCAGAATGTTCGCTCTACGACAGGCAAGAACCTACAAAATAAACATCACTTTGTTAGGTTGAAAGTCTTTGAACCTGAAGGCTATAGCGTACCAGTCGGTTCGGTTGGTTTAGCTTGGATTAGCGGAGAAAAGCCAACAGAGCTTATGGCGTTTCTTGATGTGATACGTGGAATCATTTTACGTATGAAGTCACAGCTCTATTACTTCTACTCTTTCTAGAGCCAGAGTTGATTCGGTTATTTAATTTCGAATTATTCAAAATAAAATTATTAATGAAATTACGGGCCACAGTCGTGGTCTGTAATTTTAATATGTTTGCTATTCAGTGAATATTTAATCGAAAGTCTAAACTTAACTGGAATATATTTATGCTATTCATGTCTTCTGCAACAAAACAACGCATTAAACCTATTATCTCTCTATTGTTATTATCGAGCTTGGTGGGCTGTCAGGCGACTCAACGTCAGGACGCAACGACTGGTGAGATGGAAACGAATTCCACTACGAAAGGTGCTGCGATTGGTTCTTTGTCTGGTGCTGCGATTGGTCTCCTGTCCGGGGATAACTCAAAAGAACGGAAAAAGAGAGCATTAATTGGGGCAACGGCTGGTGGTCTCATCGGTGGAGGAGTCGGTTACTCACTGGATAAGCAAGAGGAAGCTTTGCGTCAGGAGTTGCTAGATTCAGGCGTTCAAGTAAAGCGTGTTGGTGAAAATGAGTTAGTGTTGGTGATGGAAAACGGCATTGGTTTTCGCTCTGGAGAATACCTACTTGAACCGACGCTATACAATTCATTGAATGGTGTTGCGAGAATACTGGTCGAGTACCCAGATTCGTACTTGCAGATAAAAGGCTATACCGATAGTACAGGTAATGACACTTTTAATCAGCAGTTGTCTGAAAAACGTGCTGATTCAGTAAAAGCTTACTTAGTGAATCAAAAAGTTAAAGGCGCACGGATCAGTGCCAGCGGCCTTGGTGAACGTTATCCTATTTGTGACAATGCAACCGCAGACGGAAGAGCCTGCAATCGCCGTGTCGAGATCAGTATCCAAGCCATCTAGCGAGGCGACACAAGCTTTCATATCCGCAAAGTAGAGAAACTTTGCGGGTGTTTTATTTTATTCCAATGATTTGAGGTATTGTTTCGGTGTCATGCCTCGATGTTTCTTAAACATATGCGTAAAGCTATCTAGATGGTTATACCCTAAGCTACTTGCAACTTCGTCAACTGGTGTTGATTGGCTAAGCATCTTGACCGCTTTGTTGCTCAAGACAAACCCACACATCTCGGTAAAGTTATGGCCATATTTATGGAATCTACGTTGAAACTGCTGAATTGATAGGCCTAACAGCTTCGATACTCTTTCGAGTGTAGGTAAACCAAAATGACATGAGTAGTTAATGGCTTCATAAACTAACTTGGTATCATCGCTTGGATCTGGCATATCTAAGCATCGATCCAAGTCCTCAAAATTTAACGAAAAGGTTTGTTTGGTATCTTGATTTTCAGCCAGGTTTGCCAAGCGTAAGTTGGAATGAAACCAGATCTCCGTTTGATGATGACGCCATGTTACATCACAGCCAAAATAGTCTCGATATAGGCTCTCATCAGAACGCTCTCCTGAAAGTAATACGCGCATCGGAGCGAAATCTGTCCCAAGGTATTTTTTCAATATCTTTAACATTAAAACAGCGACTCTAATGCTGTCATGAACGTCTAAGTACTCTGCATCATACTGATTGTTGTAAGTCCATTTGATGATAGACCCGGCTGGTGCAGCAACCCAAAAAGCGCCAGATTGAATACATCCCATACCGTAGTTCACCTTTCTGACCGTCGACATTAAGTCATGGCCAGAGAACATCCATTGGCCTAACCCGCCCAAATCTTCGACCCGAAAATGGCGCACAGCCTCGAGCATAAAGTTTGGATTTTTTGTATAGCACTCGAGTTCGTCATAAAGCTGAAATACCTCAGAAATGGGCAACAGATTCATTGTGTGACTAAACGCGGATTGGGGAATTGTCTGTGGGGAGGTTTGAGCTGAATAATATTGATTACATACGTTGTAATACAAATTCATCAGGCTATTTACCCTTATAAAGTAAGTTTTTTTGATAGTCATTGATCCATCCAATCCTCAGTAGATTATGTCATAAATATAGCATTGATGACGTAAATTAACGAGTTATAACAGGCCTCAACGATGTTAGGTAACATCAATTATATCGGTGAAGTGGTGACACCAATATTAGTTAATAATGGTGTTAACTACTATTGGTGATAGCTATAAATACCGAGTTGAGTAAACCTCAAATACAATCTTTGAGAACCATTTAGAACGACAAATAAATTGGATAGATAAGACAGAAGAACTGTTAAATGATTGAGCTAGCATAATTGAAGTGGAACAAGGAGGAAGTTCATGCTCAGTAAAAGTCGATCAATTGATCGCTTTCCGATCTCTTTACCATCTCCATTCCCTATCTAAAACTAATCAAGGCATTGTAAATGCAGAAGCTAACCTTTTTAGCGTTAAGTTGTACCCTATTATTAGGCTGTTCATTAAATAAGGCAGCTGAGAAAAAACACCAACTCGTTGATGGTTATATCGATATTACTAATAAAAATATTAAAGACTTACCGCAGCTGTCAAATGTTATCACGTTTGAACATTCTAGATTTCCCAATCAAGCTGAAGAGCCGCTTTTTCCCTCGTCGGAAATTATGTTTCAAGACCCTGCTTTAGAGTCGAGTCTGATAGAAAAAGAACATTTGATTGCGTTAGACATGCCCTTAAAAGTCTTGGTATATATAGACGAAAATGGAGACCCTAACGTGACTTGGAATCAAACTCGTTAATCGGAGGTGAGTTACAACGTTAGCTTTACGGTTGAGGATATATAACAATATTATGAAGCTTTGGTCTATTGCATTAGTGACTTTAGTGCCTTCTTCCTTGAAGGCCTAGGCTTTTGCTATCTGTAAACTGAATAGCCAATATTGGAGAAGTAATCACCTAGAAGTTTTCAATCATTTGTACGAAGGGTACTGTTGAAACATTTCAGCGATCTCCTCGTAAATCAGTTCTTCACGTTCCTCTGAACTCATTGAGTGAGTTAACTTTCGACTTGAATTCGCTGTCCATACTACGATGTTTGTTCTGTCATCGATCAACTCAACAACTAGGTGTTCATACGCTTGTTTTTGATAATTTTGTGGGGTGGCTATCATCCCGTGAACATTGTTCCGACTATAGCCAACACCAAAGGAAGAGTTTGAAGAAACAACTTCTGATTCTTGCTGAAGTTGATAGCGAACATATAGGTCGCCGCCGTCTTCCACAAACTCTACTTCAGTACGGTCCATTTCTTTGATGATCGCATTTTCAACTCTAATTGAATCAATACTAATTGGCCTTTTGTTCTTCGCTTCATTCGTTATTTTAAGTGAACCAAAGTCATAGGTTTTATACTTCGAAAAATCGGTTTGTCTATCAAAGTCGGTTTGTATTGTAGAGCACGCTGCTAGAGGAAACGTTAATAATATGGTTGTTAGACGAAGCATTTTCTATCTCCTTGGAAGGTGGTTTGAAATGAATATCTCTTCTTATGGTGATTATACTTGTCTGGTATTCGATATTTTTTGTTCGTTATATTCAGTCAATTTGATAGTAAAAAGTGATGTGATTAATCGTATTTTGACTTTATTGTTCAAGGAGGAGTTATATTGAACTGAATAAATGGAGTCGTTAGCGTGATGATTAACTCGGTAAGAAAAATTCCAACGATTATAAATGGTGAGTTTTTACTTTCTGAAGCAGCCGATATCTTAATATCTTTTGTTGATGAGGAAGGGAATGGGTAGATAAAGCCCCACGTGTTTAACACTATGGGGCTAAGCTTGTCTCAAATACAACTTATAGTCATTAACTTAAAGGTTTAGTCAGAAGCTTTTTTAAGATTTCGACTTTCTGATTGAACGGTTTTGTACATCTTCGAAAGCTGCTTACTGTTAGCGCGTTGCTCTGCCAATGAGGCACCATTTCTGGCTTGCTCTCGCAATAGCTTTTGATAGTTATTAAATCGTCTTTCAGACAACTCACCACTCTCAATGGCTTTGCGTATTTTGCATCCAGGTTCTGATTCATGATGGCAATCAGAGAAACGACAGTGCATGGCTAACTCTTCGACATCAGAAAAGGTTTCACTTACCCCCTCGGCGCAGTCTGCAAGTTGCAGCTCTCGCATTCCTGGAGTATCAAGCAGTAAGCCGCCCGATGTTAGTAAATGCAGTGATCGCGACGTCGTTGTGTGTCGGCCTTTGCTGTCATCTTCACGGATGCCACCTGTGGCTTGCTGAGTTTCCCCAAGCAGCGAGTTGACTAGCGTCGATTTTCCGACACCAGACGAACCCATCAAAGCAACAGTTTTGCCGGTTTTACACCAAGGCGACAATACTTGAGTAGAGCCTTGGTCTAGGCTGTTAACGGCTTCTATCATCAGCATTGAGTCTAAGCTTTGCACTTGCTGTACTTTGTCTTGGTAGTCGTCACACAAGTCTTTCTTAGTTAGGACGATCACCGCCTCAACCTGAGCTTCATTGGCGAGCGCGAGATAGCGTTCGATACGGCTTAGATTAAAGTCGTTGTTTAACGAAACCACGATAAAAACGGTGTCGATATTGGCTGAAATATATTGTTCAGCCACACGACTGCCCGCTGCCTTTCGGCTAAAGAGTGATTGGCGTTCTAGCAAGCGGTCGAACTGAAGTTCAGAGTTCAATATTACCCAGTCGCCAACGGTCATTGCCGGTTGGTTGTGGTGAATGGGCAGAACTATTTCGCCTTGCTCTGACGCTAATGTATAGCCACTACGGTGATGTGCGACGATACGAGCAATGACAGAATGGTCATAGTCTTCGAGTGTCAGTTGTTGTTGGAATACAGGTTGCCATCCAAGTTGTTGAAGTGACATTGGATGAGAAAATGCGTTTTGTGAATTCATGTCTATTTACCCAGACGTGCGAGCTTGATGGTATGAATTAAAAAGCGTCGAAACGTCAAAAATGCTTTAGAGTTTGGGTCGAATTCAAATAGATAGGACCCCGGATTGATTCATGCATAATGTGCATGCCCTGATCATGTGCGATCAAGTGTAAACCGGGTAAAAGTGTGCGGTAGCCAGTTGGTGGCTTAATGTTGGTAGTTCGAAATTAAAGTTTGCTTAACCAAACAAAATTAACGCGTTACTTTTACTGCCAGTTTTAGTGTTTTCATTACAATCATCTTCTTTTCTCCTAGGTTGTTAATGTGGTCGAGCTTTGAATAAAAAGCGAGCGCAGTTTAGCAAAAAGCCACGATGGCGAAAAGTCATCGTGGCTTAAATTATTTTATCAATTGTGAGTACGATTAATGATGGTCGTGGCTCATCTTTTTCATGCCGCTCATCACTTTCTTCACTGGTGCATCGAAGGTTTGCGTTTCACCGTTGGCAAAGGTCAGTGTCATCTCGATTTGCTCACCTTCTTTTAGGCTGCTCTTTAGGTCGAACAACATGATGTGTAGGCTACCTGGTTTTAGTACCGCTTCACCATTCGCAGGGATTGTAATCTGTTGAACTTGGCGCATTTTCATGACGTCGCCTTCAACGATAACATCATGAAGCTCTACCTTTCCTGCTGCTGGAGTTGTCGCTGAAACAATAGCGCGGTCTTTATCACTGTGGTTCATAAGAGTCGTGAATACTGCGCTGTTCACTGCCGTTGGCGGTGTCGCACGAGCATACGCGTCATGAACCATAATGTCGCTATTAGCGTGAGCAAGAGGAGTGAGCAGTAAGCCTGCTAGAGCAAGTGCTTTTAACTTCATGTTGTTGTCCTTATATTTTATGTTTTGGTCTGGGACCTAACTTTATGTTTGAACTCTATTCGTTAAGTTCTTTGTTTTTACGTTTTACTGCGTCAGTTTGTTGATGGCCTCAACAATTGGCGCAGGTGTTAACGTATGCGGCACTTTGGTAATCAAGGTACCGTCGGGCTTTAAAAAGTAAAAATATGAGCTGTGGTCAAGGGTGTATTCCAACTCTGAACCTTCAAGCTTGGTCTTTCTAAAAATAACACCGTAGTTGTGTGCAAGCGTTGTTGTCACATCTAACGGACCACTTAATCCTTCCATCATTGGGTGGAAGTATTGCGCGTATTCATATGAGGCTTCAGCTGCATCGCGCTCTGGGTCTAGAGAAACAAACATCGGACGAATCTTGGCTTTTGCTTCATCAGAAACCTGGTTAAGCGCTCCGGCTAACATTGCTAGTGAGGTAGGGCACACATCTGGACAGCGTGTGAAACCGAAGTAAACGATGCGAATTCTGTCATCGGCCTGGTCAAAGATTTCCGTTGGTTGGTTATCTTTACCAAAAAGGGTTGTTGCAGAGAATTCTTGCTTTGCAGCGTGTTGCTCTTGAGCTTCGTTTTGCCCATCAAGATAGCTTTTGACACCAAAGCCAAGTACAAACGCTACCACTAATGCTAACGACCAATTCTTACTCATCTTGCCATCCTTATTGCAGGGTTTACGGTTTCAACACCATCGGTGAGTTCACCAAGCCAAGTCATCTTATCCATGGTGCACACAGGTAAAATCACGTCACCTTCATAGGTATTGTTGCCAATATGCTTTAATTGAAAACGTGCCGAGCCCATTTCCATCTCCAAGCCAGTAAGCGACAGCATTAATGTGTCAGAGGCTGAGTCTTCCCACACCACTTTGATTTTTGTTGGGACCAGAGGTTGAGCAGTCTCATGTTCAAGAGTCATGGCAACGGTATTTTGCTCACACGATATCGTTGAAAGCATGCAGTAGTCTTTTAAATCGACGTCAGGAGAGTGGCTCTCCATTACTGATTTAAATTGCTCGATTGCTTGTGGTCCATAAAAACCTGCCACGAGAGCAATACCAAGCGCTGCAACCTTTAATACTGGGTGCATGTCGTGTTCTCATTTGATTTTATAAGAACGGCGATGGTATCACACCCCTCAATATGTGCTTGTATCAAAAAGCAATTTTGTGCGTATGGTAGATATAAAAAAGCGAAGCCATAAGCTTCGCTTTTGTTTGTTTAATAGAGAGGTGAGCTTAGTATTTCTAAGTTCTATCCGTTCTGAACACGCCCTAGTCAGCGTTACGCTCTGCAAATTTCTCTAGCCCTAGAACCAATGCAATCGCAACAAACATCATCGCAATCGCCATGACAAGTTGGGAAGGCTGAGAGGTTACGGCTTCAAAATCAAACGGTGATAGGTTTTCTTGAATCAGAGGAACTTGTTCACCTTTTGAGTTTGTACGCCAGCTGATGGTCTCTTTCCACGGCCAAATCTTAGGCAGCGTACCGATCATCAAACCGGTTAAGAACACTAATGTGAAATCGCGGAATGAGCGTAATAACCAAGAAAGTACGTGTGAGAAAGTTAGTAGGCCAATCACACAGCCACTAAGAAATAGCGCAAGCACATCGATTTGGAACTCTTTAACTGCACCAAGAACCGGACCATACATACCAATCAATAGCAGAATAAAGCTACCCGAGATACCCGGCAAAATCATCGCACAGATCGCAATCGCGCCCGCAATGAGGACATTGATGCTGGTCGGTTCCATTTGCAGCGGCTTAAGCACGGTAATGCTATAAGCGAAAGCAACGCCAAGCAGCAAAAACACGAATCGAATCATATCGCGCTTCTCTACTTGCTTAAGAATATGGAAAACCGACACCAAGATCAGGCCAAAGAAGAAAGACCACAGTGGAACAGGATGGGTGACCAATAACCAAGAAATCAGTTTTGCGAATGTCGCAATGCTGGTGAACACGCCTGCGAACAGTGAAATTAGGAAAAAGCCATTGATGTGGTTAAACGCGGCTTTGAAGCCTTCGCGCTTCCATAAACCAAGTACGCTAGGGTTAATTCTGCGAATGCTTTCTAAAAGCGTATCGTAAATACCTGTGATGAATGCGATGGTTCCGCCTGAAACGCCTGGGACAACGTCGGCTGCGCCCATTGCCATGCCTTTGAAAAAAGTACTTAAGTAGTTCATTGCTTCATAGAGTTGAGGATGATTTTGTGCAGTATACAAACTTTAGTGTAAAAAAAGTATGAATATGCCACTGGGTCGATGCTTTTATTACCTCTTTAATTGTAAGGCAATACGTTGATGTGAATATCTGCCTAATATTTAAAATACAATCACTTAGTAATTTATCATTAATGGCAGGGATGAAACTGATCTCTTATCAATATTGCATCTTGCTTGCATTATGCAAATGCACTTTGCAATTCGCATGATAAATTCATGGTTTTTATGCGATGTAGGGCTTATAAAACGCCGAATAAAAGTTGGCACGCTAACTGCATTATGTACATTGACCCTTCTTAAGCCGAGGGTCACCTAGCCAACTGACGTTGTTAGTGAACTTATGATTTGTTCACAAATATATAGAGCCAATCGCGATTATTGCGGTTGGCTATTTTTTTGCCTGTCGTTTGGTGAGCTCCTTTTTTCTATTCCCGCCCCTATACTTTTAGGCCCTAAACTGCAGACCAAAAAAAAGCCAGCCACCATCGGTGACCAGCTTATGTTTTCTCGAATCTCGAATCTCGAATCAGTATTAGTAGCCCATCAGCTGCAGCAAGTTCTCCGCTGTGCTGATTGCTTCTTTACGGTTAGCAATGTTGAGCTTTTGGTAAAGGTTACGGATGTGAGTCTTGATAGTGGTACCCGCTACATCGAGTTCTTGAGCGATCTGCTCATTACTGAACCCTGAATAGATTAGACCAAGTACTTGCCATTCACGCTGGGTGAGTGGGCTAGTGCGCACCAGCTCAGGAATGTTCGGGTGATTAACCAAGTTCTCAACAAAGTCTTCATCGAAGTGAACAGAACGGCTGCGTTGCGTGGTCGAGATATCCTTCATGATCTGTTGAGCGCGATGGCGTTCTAAGTCACCTAAGCCTGGCTTGTTGCTCAACTTATCCAAGATATGTCCGATAGTTCCACCGTCGACCAAGAAGTTACCGACCATACCAGTTTGGTTAGTCATATGAAGCGCTTCTTCAAGCAAAACACGAGCGCTGTCTTCATCGTTAATTTGTGTACGTAACACCGCTTCAACGATCAAGTTGCGGTTGGTGTCGGTAATCAGGTGTGAACGCTGAGCTTCATTCTTCAAGAACGTCAAAGCTTCTTCGGCCTCTTCGTATTGTTCAAGGATGATGTGAGCGCGAACGATGTTTCGCCACTGAAGTTGGCAGAAGTGGTTGCTTGCCGATTCAGGTCGAACAGCCACACTCAGCCAATCACGTATCGCCTCTTTATCGCCTTTTACTTGCCAGAACAGAATCAAAGAAAGAGAAGCGTTTGCCGTCCAATCTACGTGGTAAGTTGATTGACGCAGAAGGTGTTGGATTTGGTCAATAAATTTCGACGCTTTATCAATCTCGCCGCGACTTAGTGAAATACGAGCCAGCATAGAATAGCTGTGCAGATGTTTACTCGGAGAGTGGTGGCCAAGGATGTCTAAGCCTTTGTAGCAGCACTCTTCCGCTTCATCCAATCGGTTCCAACACCAGAAGATCTGAGCTCGAACACGCAATAAGAATTCATGCAGCGGAACGTATTGAAGTTGATGCTCTTCAATCAATTTGAATGCACTGTCTTGTAGTTCAAACGCAGCTTGAACATAACCTTGAGCAATCAGAATTTCGCTTTGTTGCAGAATCGCCCATAGTGCCTGATGGTAAACTTGATACTGACGTGCCAGTTTTTCTGTTTGTTGCATCATCGGTAGCGCACGGCTTAGGTTACCCATTACGTGATTCACTTCGCCCACAACTGAGGTTGCGACAATGCGGCTACGATAAACGGTGGTGTTCAGTTGGCTCAACGAAAGCTCAGCCAATTCCAATGCTTTCTCAGGCTCATTGCTGTTAATGGCAACTTGTGCACGTAAGGCGTTGTATTGGCCTTGCTGCTGAGTATCGAGTTCAATGTTTCGAGCTTGATATTGAGTCTCAGCCTCTTCCAACAAAGTACCCACTTGGTCATAGCGGTGCTGACTTTGTGCCAACCATGCGCGCAGCATTGAAAGCTTTGGCTCGCTGTAGAGTTGATCGGTAGTCAGTTGCTTGATCGCCATCTCTAAAGATGAAAGCTCACCTTGGTTGAACATTGGCCAACCGTGCTCAGTCAGGATTTGAATGATCAGCTCTGGATCTTCAGCGCGCTGTGCGTGGCGCAGAGCTTGGTGTGGAGTGTTTTGCTTGATCCACGCTTTTGCAGCACTTCGGTGCAGTTCAGCTTCCTGTTGAGGAATCCGAGCTTGACGCTCATGTGCGAGGAATTCACCAAACAAGTTATGGAAGCGATACCAGTTCTTTTCGCCCTCAAGTGGGTAGATGAACAAACCAAAACGGTTGAGTGATTCGATCATACCTAACGCATCTTCGCGCTGTGTAAGTGCACAAACAAGCTCATCGTTGAAGTGATCAAGCACTGAACACTGCATCAAGAATTGTCGGGTTTCTTTGTCTAGCAGGTCGAATACTTCTTCAACCAAATAGTCCCAAAGATGGGCGTGGTTAAAGTGAGAGAAAGACTCTGCGGACTGTGCCAGGGTGCGTTTTTGGTGTTGTGCTTGTAGCGCGATAAGTTGCAGCGCAGAAGGCCAACCCTCTACATAACTACAAATACTGTCTGCAGTGGTGTCATCAATGCCGTCGGCTACGCGTTGGTTGAAAAAGCGTGTAGTTTCTTCGGTATCAAACGCCAACGAGTCATTACCTAATTCGATCATTAAGTCACGAACGCGCAGGTTTGCTGTACCAAGTGGTGGGGTACCTCGACTGGTGGCAACCAACGTTAGGTTGTCGGGCATGTGTTTGAGGAAGAAGCGCATGGCTTCGTGGATGTCGTCATTGTTGACCAAGTGATAGTCATCCAACACCAGAAAACACTCGTGATGGAATTCCGACATCTCGGCGAACACTTCACTCAATAAAGAATGCAGTGATGAAAACTGTCGTTTTTCTGCCAGCTTTTGGGCATTCGGACAAGCATTTTGAGTCGCTTTATTAAGTGATTGAAGTAGGTAGTTGATAAAGCGGAAGGCATCGTTGTCACTATCATCAATGCTGTACCAACCCACATTGGGTTTATCTACCAGCCATTGTGCTGCCATGGTGGTTTTGCCGTAGCCCGCTGGAGAGCGGAACAACACAAGCTTATAGCAATCTGCATTGTGAAGCAGATCGAGAACCCTAGGTCTTAGGATTGCATTATGTAAGCGGCCGGGACGAGTCAGTTTCGATGGGATCCACATGTCGAAGTTTTACACCTATTCCGTGGCTATGGTCTGGAATATTTCAAGCACTCATTGAGTGCAGTCCAATGACACTAGCCTAATTACTTAAGTCTTTACTCATATTACGTGAAGCAAAACGACACCGACTATGATCCTCCGCAGAAACCTTGCACTCCTGCATGTTTTTAGGCTTCTACGCCCTTTATTTGAGACTTTGCTCACGTTGTGGGTTGGTTTTTGAATGTGACTTAGTTCATTTCTACACGGAGATTTATGCAAAAGATGAGAGTAGGAAAAAAATTTCGTGATCTCAAACTCAGATTTGGCAATGAGTTCAGTTTGGTTAAATAAAAGTCACATCAATTGAAGTTAAGTTATCGAACGGGAGCTTGTGATCTTAGTCACTTCAAGTTTTTGTTCGAAGTCAGAACATGAGAGTCAGATCACTAACCCTAAGTCGGTACGCCCCCTACGCCCTCCCATCTACTCCTAGTTAGTCGCGTTAGCGGGAGGATGTTTAGTTTATGGTGACCATGCACGATATGTCACAGATGAATTAGAACTATTAAAGCGAGATTTCTGAAATGAAACCAACTCAGCAAAAAACTTTCGATAAAGTGTCGTTCCAAGAAAGCGTTAAGAAGCATTTATCTGCAACCTACGCAACAACGATTGAAAACGCGGATAGCCGCGCATGGTACCTAGCAATGGGTCGCGCATTAGCAGAACTCACAACATTCGACCTGCTAGAAACTGAAAACGATGAAAAAATTAAGAACGCGAAAAGCGTTAACTACCTTTCATTAGAGTTTTTGATTGGCCGTTTAACAGGTAACAACTTGATCAGCATGGGTCTGTACGAGCAGATCACTCATGCAATGGAAGAGCTAGGTCAAAACCTAACTGACCTTCTAGAAGAAGAACGCGACCCATCACTAGGTAATGGTGGTCTTGGTCGTCTAGCTGCTTGTTTCATGGATTCTTGTGCCGCTCAAGAATACCCAACAGTAGGCTACGGTCTTCACTACGAGTACGGTCTATTTAAACAGTCTTTCCAAGACGGTCGCCAACAAGAAGCACCTGACGCGTGGCGCGGTGTTGAAGGTTACCCATGGGAAGTAGCTCGTCCAGAACTAGCACAACACATTGGTTTTTACGGTCATGTAGAAGTTGAATTCATTGACGGTAAAGAAGTACGTACTTGGGTTCCAGGTATGGAAGTAAAAGCAATGCCTTGGGATCTACCTATCGTAGGTTACGAGTCAAACACGGTTTACCCGCTGCGTCTTTGGGAATGTCAGGCAATTGCACCATTCTCATTAGCAAGCTTTAACAACGGTGATTACTTCGAAGCGCAACACTCGCTAATCGATGCAGGTAACATCACGAAAGTTCTTTACCCGAACGACAACCACGAGAAAGGTAAGACTCTGCGTCTAATGCAGCAGTACTTCCACTCAGCAGCGTCTGTTCGCGATATTCTACGTCGTCACGAAGCAGCAGGTTTCTCTTTAGAAGATCTGCCTAAGCAAGAAACGATTCAGCTTAACGATACGCACCCAACAATTGCGATTCCTGAGCTAATGCGCATTTTGATTGACGAGAAAGGTCTATCTTGGGACCAAGCATGGGAAATCAGTGCTCATACGTTCGCATACACGAACCACACACTACTTCCAGAAGCGCTAGAGACTTGGTCTGAATCTTTGATCAACCGTCTTCTTCCACGTCACATGGAAATCATCTTTGAAATCAACCACCGTTTCATGCAAGAAGTTCGCAAGATGTGGCCTGGTGACGGCGAGAAGCAAGCGAAGCTTTCTATCATCCAAGAAGGTTTCCACCGCATGGTTCGCATGGCAAACCTATGTGTGATTGGCTCTTACAAAGTAAACGGTGTAGCTGCGCTTCACTCACAACTGGTTAAGAAAGACTTGTTCCCTGAGTTTAACGAAATCTTCCCAGGTAAACTGACTAACGTAACGAACGGCATCACGCCACGTCGTTGGTTGAAGTTCTGTAACCCAGGTCTATCTACGCTAATTACAGATAAGATTGGTACTGAGTGGCCAGTAAAACTTGAGCAGCTAGAAGGCATCGCTAAGTTTGCAACAGACGCGAAATTCCAAAAAGAATTTATGGCTGTTAAGAAAGAAAACAAACAGCGCCTAGCTGATTGGGTTCAAGAGAACATGGGTATCGAGCTAGATACTAACGCTATCTTTGATGTGCAAATCAAGCGTCTTCACGAATACAAGCGTCAGCATCTAGATTTGCTACACATTCTATCTCTGTACCACCGTATTCTTAACGAACCTGGTTTCGAGTGTGAGCCACGCGTATGTTTCTTCGCAGCGAAAGCAGCTCCGGGTTACCACCTAGCGAAAGAGATCATCTTCGCAGTTAACAAGATTGCAGAGAAGATCAACAACGACTCTCGTATCGGCAACAAACTGAAAGTGGTATTCATTCCTGACTACCGTGTAAGCATGGCTGAAATCATCATCCCTGCAGCAGACGTTTCTCAGCAAATCTCACTAGCTGGTAAAGAAGCATCTGGTACGGGCAACATGAAGATGGCTCTAAACGGCGCGCTAACTATCGGTACGATGGATGGTGCAAACGTTGAGATTCGTGAAGAAGTGGGTGATGAAAACATCTACATCTTCGGCCTAGACGTTGATGGTGTTCAAGCACTGAAAGCTCAGGGCTACAACCCATACGACTACTACAATGCAGACCCACTACTGAAAGCATCTCTAGACCTTCTGACTGGCGATGAGTTTACACCGGGTCAACCAGGTCTTCTACGTGCAACGTTTGATAGCCTGCTAGACGGTGGTGACCCTTACCTATGTCTTGCTGACTTCGCATCTTACGTGAAAGCGCACGAAGACATGGGCACGCAATACAAAGACCAAGCAGGTTGGGCTAAGAAAGCGATTCTTAACACCGCATTGGTTGGTAAGTTCACATCAGACCGCTCTATCCGCGACTACGTGAACAACATCTGGAAACTTGAAGCGGTTAACCGTTAATACTTCCAAAGTAGCCAAGGCAGTTTCTGCCTTGGCTCAATTAGCTTGTGAGCAAACAGATGGCTTATCCGATAGCAATGCTTACAAACTGATTGTCACAAGCTAATTGATTAGTAAAAAATTAAATTAACAACCCTACAAAATAGAAAGCGTCAGAACGTTTTCGGAGAGAGCGATGAAAGAACAGACCGTATTAAAACAAGTCGCAGAAATGGCAAACATTGCCGACAGTTACGTTAGTGCGTGGGGCGATGAAGCACAAGTATCAGACGAGACGATTACGTCTCTATTGGCTTCGTTGGGCTACGATACAAGCAGCGATGATGCACTGCTTAAGTCAGCAGAAAGAAAACACAAAAAAGATGTACTAGACCCAGTTCTTGTCTTGCGTGACGGTGAGCCAGTAGAAGTGGCGCTTAATCTAGGTGTAAGTGCTCGTGAAAGTGAGTTCAGCTGGCGCTTAGAAACCGAGCAAGGAGAGGTACTTGAAGGCTATCTTCAATCTCAAGTCGTTCGTGATGAGCGTGCTGAGGGTGGCCCTTTAGTGTTTGCATTGCCAAGTGATTTGGCATGGGGTTATCACAAGCTAATTGTGAGCCGTAAGCGCCGTAAGAAGCCTTACGAGATGACACTGATTATTACGCCAAAAGCGTGTTTCAAGCAGTCACCAATCGAGCAAGGCAAAAAGCTGTGGGGACCAAGTGTTCAACTTTACACACTAAGAACTCAGCACAACTGGGGTATTGGTGATTTCGGTGACCTAAAACAGCTTGTTGCTGATATCGCTTCTCGCGGCGGTGATTTCGTTGGTCTAAACCCAATCCACTCATTGTTCCCTGCGAACCCTGAAGGCGCGAGCCCATACAGCCCGTCTTCTCGTCGCTGGTTGAACATCCTATACATTGATGTGAGTTCAGTACCTGAATTCGCACTAAGTGCAGAAGCACAACAAACGGTAGGCAGCGCAGAGTTCCAGCAGCGTCTACAAAAAGCGCGTGAAGCACACTGGGTAAACTACACCGAAGTGTCTGAACTTAAGATGAGCATCTTGCCTCTGTTATTCGCAGAATTTAAGACTCGTCATCTAGACAAGAACAGCGACCGTGCACAAGCGTTCTTAGCCTTCGTAGAAGAGGGTGGCGACAGCCTAATGCATCAAGCCGCGTTCGATGCTCTACATGGTGAACTACACGCTGAAGATTCTGGCATGTGGGGATGGCCGGTATTCCCTGAGAAGTACCGTACATTCGACAGCCCAGCGACACAGAAGTACATCAAAGAGAACCTAGAAAACGTTCATCTGTACATGTACCTACAATGGCTAGCAGATTGCCAGATCAACGATGCACAGTCTCTTGCTGAAGAGAAAGGCATGGCTGTTGGCCTGTACCGTGACTTAGCGGTAGGTGTTGCAGATTCAGGCAGCGAAACTTGGGCTGACGAAGGCAACCTTGTGATGGATGCGAGCATTGGTGCTCCACCTGATATTCTTGGTCCTTTGGGTCAGAACTGGGGTCTACCTCCGCTAAACCCGGAAGTGCTTCAAGAAACAAGCTACGACGCTTACATCAAGCTGCTTCGTGCAAACATGAAGCACTGTGGTGCACTGCGTATTGACCACGTTTTAGGTCTACTGCGTTTGTGGTGGATTCCAAAGGGTGAGAACGCAACTAAGGGCGCTTACATCTACTACCCAGTGCAAGATATGCTGTCGATTCTTGCGCTCGAATCTCACCGTTACCAATGTAGCGTTATCGGTGAAGATTTAGGTACGGTACCGGATGAGATCGTAGACATCCTAGCAGATGCTGGCGTGCACTCTTACAAAGTGTTCTTCTTTGAAACATCAGAAGAAGACGGTGGTTTCATCTCACCGAAACACTATGCATCACAATCAATGGCGGCACTGTGTACGCACGATATGCCAACACTGCGTGGCTTCTGGCACTGTGATGACTTGAAGATGGGTCAAGAGATTGGTTTATACCCAGACGCAGCACAGTTAGAAACTCTGTTCGATGACCGTCTTGAGTGCAAACAAGGTATCTTAGATTCAGTGGCATGGCATGGTTTCCTACCTGAAGGTGTGGGTCGCGATGCGAGCCAAGTGCCGATGGATTCTTACCTTGCTGAAGCTCTTCAACTGCACGTAGCAGCTGGTGGTTCAACACTACTGAGTGTTCAGCTGGAAGATTGGTTAGAGATGGATAAGCCGGTAAACATTCCTGGCACGGTCGATGAGTACCCGAACTGGCGTCGTAAACTATCAATGAACTTGGACGAAATCTTTGCTCATGAAGGCGTTAATCGTATCGCTTCTAAGCTAACTGACGTTCGAGAAAAAGCAGGTAAGTAATGACGTTGAGTGACTTGAAATTAGGTGGTTTTTTGCTTACGCCGTACGAAACTACAACTTCGGTCACTCAATAATGAATGCTCATCTGGTAGAATAAACCGTCGTTATATTGCCCGCACTAATAGCGGGCATTTTTGTATTATGTTTTTTGGATGTTTGGTTAGGGAGAAACGTTTTGGAACTAAGTTCGATTTCAAAGCAAAAACAAATATATACCCAACTATCACAGGCTTGTTTCACAGACCCATTTGCGTTTTTAGGGCCATACTTACCTTCTGAGCAAGGTGCATTACGTGTGTGGATTCCTGGGGCAGATAAAGTCGAGTTGATAGTTGGAAAGGAACCTCGTATTGAGTTATCGCGAGAGGGTGAAAGTGGTTTTATTCTTAAGCAAGAGAGAGACTTACGTTTCACTCACTATAAGCTTGCGGTTGATTGGGCTGGCGTAGAACAGATCATCGATGATCCGTACCAGTACCACGATCTGTACGCGAGCTACGAAGATCTTCACACACCTAAAGATATGTACCATCACATGGGGGCTCAGTTTATTACGCTAGAGCGTGATGGTCAGACAATTTCAGGTACGCGTTTCTTGGTGTACGCACCGCATGCAACTGCGGCAAGCTTGGTGGGTAACTTCAACGCTTGGGATGGTCGTCGCCACCCAATGCAGCGCCTAGATTACGGCATGTGGGGCCTATTCATTCCTGAACTGGAAGAAGGCGCTCAATATAAGTTTGAATTAAAAGGACCAAATGGCGAAGGCTTACCACACAAAGCTGACCCATGGGGTTTCTACTCTGAGCAATACCCATCATTCTCATCTGTGACTTACGATCATGCTCGTTACCAGTGGCAAGATACTCAATGGCAGAATCGCCCTGTAACGCAAAAGCGTAAAGAAGCGCTTTCGTTCTATGAACTGCACGCGGGTTCTTGGAAGCGTAACGCTGAAGGCGAGTTCTTAAATTATCGCGAGCTTGCGGCAGAGCTGATCCCATACCTAACAGATCTTGGCTACACGCACGTTGAGCTAATGCCAGTTTCAGAGCACCCATTCTACGGTTCTTGGGGCTATCAGCCAGTAGGTCTATTTGCACCGACTAGCCGTTTTGGTTCTCCAGATGATTTCAAATACTTCGTCGATCAATGTCACCAAGCGGGTCTTGGTGTTGTTCTGGATTGGGTTCCTGCTCACTTCCCAAGTGATGATCACGGCCTAGCAAACTTCGATGGTACGCCATTGTTCCATGATCCAGATCCACGTCGTGGTTGGCACCAAGATTGGAACTCGTACATTTACGATTTAGGCAAAGAGCATGTACGTCGCTTCTTAGTTTCTAACGCATTGTACTGGTTCGAGCAATTCCACATTGATGGCATTCGTGTTGATGCAGTCGCTTCGATGCTTTACCTCGATTACTCGCGCAGCCATGATCAATGGATTCCGAACGCAGACGGCGGCAACGAAAACTATGACGCTATCGCAACTCTTAAGTGGATGAACGAAGAAGTGTACAAGCATTTCCCGAATGCGATGACGATTGCCGAAGAATCGACAGCTTTCCCAGGTGTTTCGGCACCCACTTTCATGGGCGGCTTGGGCTTTGGCTTTAAGTGGAACATGGGTTGGATGCACGATAGTTTGTCATACATTCAAGAAGACCCAATTAACCGTAAATATCATCACGATACAATTACGTTCCCGTTAGTTTACGCTCACAGTGAGAACTACGTATTGTCTCTGTCTCACGATGAGGTGGTTTACGGTAAGGGCTCTATCCACAACAAGATGCCTGGTGATGAATGGCAGCAAACGGCAAATCTTCGTGCTTATATGGGTTACATGTATGCGCAGCCGGGTAAGAAGCTGAACTTCATGGGCGCAGAATTTGGTCAGACGGCTGAATGGAATCATGATGACCAACTACAATGGTTCTTGTTGGATTACGAGCGTCATCAAGGTGTTCAGCGTTTAACTAAAGACCTGAATAACCTGTATCGCTCTGAAGCTGCAATGCACGATCTTGATTTTGACCCGAAAGGTTTTGAATGGCGTCTACAGGACTCTGCTGAAGCGAGCATTCTTGCGCATGAGCGCATCAGTGAATCTGGTGAGCGTGTATTAGTTGTCTCTAACTTTACACCAGTTCCTCACGAACATTTCCGCTTAGGTGTTCCTGCACAAGGTGAGTACTCACTGCTGTTGAATACAGACTCAACTGATTATGCGGGCAGTGGTTTTGAAGTGAAGCAGATAGCTGAGATTGAATCGGTAGAAAGCGAAGGGCTAGACACTTCGATTGAGCTGCGTTTACCGCCACTTTCAACAGTATTCTATAAGTTGAAATAAGCGCTAGCTTAAAACAAGACGGGAGCCAAAAGGCTCCCGTTTTTTGTTCTTGTCAGTTGCTGTTTTACGCTGGAGTTCTACTAAAATTGGTGAGTTGTAATAGTGAGCGTCCAATGACCACTTCAATGATCGCCCTTGCATCAGAACCGAACCTTTCAGTCATCTTCTGACGAAACTCACCATCAATTTGTAAGTTAAACTCTTCTGGAAGACAGTTTTGCGATGCATGGAAAAACATCAATTTGATAGAGTGTCTAAAAGGTTTTTCAGTAAGTGCGTTTTGCCAAGAGCTGTAAAACGTCCCCTGATCTGAAAAGTCTAATGACTTCATCATAATAGCCAATACGTGTTCATGTAAGACAGTTCTTATTGCACGTGTTGAAGGATAGTACCCTTGTAACGTAGTTAAACTAATGCCGATTTCTTGAGCAATCCTTGCATAAGTTAGCGCTTCATGTCCTTCTGCTAGAAAAAGATTTAATACGATTTCATCGTAGTTTTTTTGATTTTCTATTTTCTGAACTTGGGTAATTCGAGCCATTACAAGCCTCTATTGGGTGTAACATTCTGTAAGCAGAGCATATTAAGAGCTTATGAACTAAACCTCAAACCTCAAAGGTAAATAAATGGTCAATTTGTCGTTAAATATGGTCAGTATTGTGTCATTAGTTCAATTATCAATCAGATCTTTGTATAAATAAAAACACCGCCCTAATGAGCGGTGTGTTATTTAAAGTTGTTGTTTATATTTGCTAATTCCGACAGTTAGAACGGATACCAAAATAGCTGAGGCTCCAGAATGCGTTTTACTATCGCTAGTACCACGATTAATCCGATGACACTCAAACAAACAAAGTCGATACGTTTCAAAGGTGCATAGCTATACCAAGTCCGTGCTTTGTGTCGGCCAAAACCTCGTAACGTCATTGCGTTAGAGATCTCGTCTGCGCGGTCCAAGCTAGAGAAAATGAGCGGTCCTAGAACCTTAGCCACATTTTTGATACGAGTAATTAAGGGCGCTTTCTTTGAAAGCTCTACACCACGAGCCTGTTGAGCATGCATGATATTGATGAAGTCTTTTTTAACTTCAGGCAGATAACGCAGTGTTAAGCTCACCGCGTAGGCGATCTTGTAAGGAACACCGATACGGTTGAGGCTCGCTGCAAACTCAGTCGGATGCGTTGTGAAAACAAAAATCAACGCTATCGGGAACATGCTCATGTACTTAAGTGTGACAGTGACTAAATAAAACAGAGTCTCTTGGCTCAACGAGTAGTTACCCGGCAATGTCAGCAATAAAGTTTCGCTGCCGATGAGCTCAGTACCTTGCTGCGGGGCCAGCAGATACATGAACAAAGCATTTAGGCTTAATACACTCACTGTACCTAATAACAAAGGCTTATACACGCGTACAGGGACATTGGTAAGCTTTAGCAGGTATAAACCAGTCACAATAAGCAAAGTGATCAATCTTAGGTCGAACGTAGTCAATACCACGGTTACCCAAGCTAAGAAGAGCGCAAATTTTGTGATGCCATTGAGAGCATGAAGCGGTGATTTTGTATCAATGTAATTGATGCCGAATTTTACTTTTGATGCGTTCATTGAGCGCTTCTCTCATAGTCGATGAAGTACTGCATGAACGCATTGGTGTCGTCGATTTTCATCATAGTCGCGAGTTCATAAATGCTGGTGGTACAAAGGTTTGCACGTTCTAGAAGTGATGGTTGACTGAATACTTCCGTCATCGCTGCATTTGCAATCAACTTGCTGTCTGCGATTACGATTGAACGTGTGGTGTATTCTAGAACGAGGTGCATGTCGTGAGAGATAATCACAACGGTAATACCCAAATCACGGTTAAGCTTTTGGATGAATGCCAGCATGGATGTGTAGTTACGGTAGTCTTGACCTGCTGTCGGTTCATCTAAAATGAGGAGCTCAGGCTCTAACACTAAGATAGATGCGATCGTTACACGTTTTTTCTGACCGTAGCTTAGTGCTTCGATGGGCCAGTGACGGAACTTGCTCAGCCCACAGAGCTCAAGAACGTTCTCTACCTTTTCTTCGATAAGATCTTCTGCAATGCCACGGTTACGAAGGCCAAAAGCAATCTCGTCAAAAATCATATGATGTGAGATCATGTGGTTTGGGTTCTGCATCACTACGCCGACTTTCTGGCTTCTTTCGAAGATGGAAAGCTCGGATAAGTCTTCACCATTTAGATATGAAGAGCCTGAATCGGCATCGATTACCCCCATGATGAGTTTAGTGATGGTAGATTTACCTGAACCGTTTTTGCCCAGAATCGAAACAAACTCACCTTTGCCAATCTTGAAGCTTACATCTTCGAGTGCATTTTTTTCGCCGTCGTAAGAATAAGTCAGACCATGAACTTCAAGTAAAGGTGGGTACTGCTTCTCTGCTATCGGGGCAGGGCGCTCAGCAAACCAAGCTTGAACAGCAGGGCGGAACCTTTTGTAGTCTAAAGCTTTGAGGTTTGACAGCTTATCTTTGCTGGTTAGTGGGGCTTTCGCCGCTTTAAGCGCCGACAAGTAAAGCGGTTCACGAATGCCGTGTGTATCAAGTAATTCAGAAGCCAAGATTTCATCGGGTGTCGTGTCAGCGATGATTTCACCGCGTTCCATTAAGATCACGCGGTCGATATCACGATGTAGGACATCCTCGAGGCGATGCTCGATAATCACGATAGTCTTGTTGGTTTCTTTATGGAGCTGGTCAATGATCTCAATCGTTGCCTTACCCGTTTTAGGGTCAAGGCTTGCTAGAGGCTCATCAAACAGCAAGATATCAACGTCATCAACTAAGATGCCCGCTAACGATACTCGCTGTTTTTGACCACCAGAAAGGTCATGAGGTGAACGCTCAAGCATGTCCGCTAGGTCGACCATTTTTGCAGTCGACTTAACTAACGGGTACATATCAATATTCGACATCAACTGGTTTTCGAGTGCGAAAGCAATATCTTCACCGATACTCAAACCCACAAATTGGCTGTCAGTATCTTGCAATACTGTACCTACTTGCTCGGTATAGTCGTGCATCGAAAACTCAGAGATGTTCTTGCCGTTGATCTCTAAAGAGCCCGTTACCTCACCTTTAATTGCATGAGGTATTAGACCGTTGAGACACTGACCTAGGGTAGATTTACCACTACCACTTGGCCCAATAATGACGATTTTCTCTCCTTTCTCTATCCTTAGATTGATATTTTTTAGCGTCGGTTTATCCAGCGACTCATATCTAAAAGAGAAGTTCGAAAATGCTATAGTCATTATCGCTTATGCCTCAGTCAGGTTGCGGCTTTGTTTGTTGCGTTTAGCGACTGATTTTAGGATCAGGAAGCCCACAACAGCGATCAGAACGGTGTTACCCGCTGCGATGATAGACAGTTGAGTGAATACTTTAGTAAACGGTTCTGCGTATAGGATGGTGTCTAGGAACGCAGAGCAACCATAGCCTACAACGTTACCGGCAAGGGCAAGTACCACGAACAATACAAAATCTTTCATTGGTAGTTCACCTTGTTGAAGGCGGTTCTTAGTCATCATAGGGAATAAGCCGATAACCATACCTACGATACCTGAGCCTAAAACCCAAGTTAACCACACGCCCCAACCTGCGAACAAATCCGTTACCCAGTGACCGATAAAGCCAACTAAGAAGCCAACAATAGGGCCGAACAATACAGAAAACAGTGCTAGGACTGCCATTGCTGGTTTCAATGTCGTGTTAGCAAACACAGGGACACCAAACATAGGTAAACCACCAATGCCATACAGTGCCGCGCCAATGGCGATAACAACCACTGTTTTAGCTGAAAAGTTCATAGATAACCTCGAATACTGAAAGATAAAGCAAAATAAATAACGAATATTCACCATTATTAATATGTGTCTCAATGAGAACGTTTTTTGGGCAAATATAAAAAATAAGGCGCGCATTATACAGTAGAACCCTTCCATAAGGGAAGGTAAGTGTCTAGATGTCTAAAATTCCATCTGAACATTTAAATATCGTGTGAAAAGCGCAATTTTATGGTTAATCAAGCAACAAAAAAGCCAGAACGGGTCTGGCTTTTTCATTCGTATTAACAATGTGTTAAGTGGGTTCGTCGTTTATCTAGGACCATTTAGTGGTCTAGGTATAGATAGTTTTGCCAACTCTTCATACGAATAAGTACCTTACGCATGATAGACACGTGAGTGAAGCTATCAGAATAAACGGCAACCTCAACGGCAGTACCCATAGGTAAATGGTAGTCAGACAAGTCATCAGTGATGGTCATTTTAGCAAATACACGTCCATTAGTACGAAGTGCATTGGTACCAATAAGTGTACCGCGTGCTTGAATTTGACTCTCGCCGATTGCAGGAATTACTTCGTCAATACGACCTTTGAAAATCTTGCCTGGTAGTGCTCTAAACAGAAACTCAGCTTCGAAGCCTGGGTGCAGTCGTTGTAATGAGTTTTGTCTGAATGCTGCGATGTAGTACTTTTCTTCTGTATGGACAAAGGTCATGACAGGAGCTAGAGGAAGCGGTACAGCCATTACGCCTGGTCGCAGTGCTAGTTGTGTAACATATCCATCAGTTGGAGCTAGAACAACGGTCTGCTCTAAGTTAAATTGAGCTTTACGCAATTCAGCTAACAGGCTTAACACTGCGGTGTTCTCACCACCGATCTCAGAATCCAAGGCAATTTTTGCTTTTTCTAACGTCGCATCTGCAACTTTTACAGCAGCCTCTGATGCCTTATAAGCTTGTCTGCGAGTATCCAATTGTTGTTCGGTAAAGGCGCCACTATCATAACCACGCTTGTAACGAGAGAATTCACGCTGTGCTTTGTCTCTCTCGGCAATGGCTTTGATTCTTGCGGCTTCTGCTTCAGCAACATCAGATTCCATTCCTAGTGCACCTTGGCTTGCTTCTTTGACCTTTGCCTCTAATCTTGCGACTTCAGCCTCGAACGGAATCGGATCGATCTTAAAGAGGATATCGCCCTTTTTAAGAGGTTTATTCGCTTCTACTGGCACTTCAATCACTTTACCTCTAACGCCTGAAACTATCGGGGTCGTTGAGTAAACCTGGTTGCCGAGTTGTGTGAAAGGGTGGTTATAGTTCATTAATAAGATCAATGTTCCCACTATGACTACACCACCAAGCACAGCGGTAGGCACTGTCCATTTGTTTAATGGGATATTAAATACTTTGAAAATAGTGATACAAAGTGCCGCGTAGGTCATTATCAGTAGTAAATCCATTACTTAGCCTCCTGATCTTGAACGTTGTTTGACTCTTTTTCTGTGCTGCTTGGTTCGGTGTTCGCTTGTTTTAGCTGTGCGATCTCTTCCTGAAGGGTACTCACTTGATCGATGAGAATATCCACGCGATGATGAATATCATGTTGCTCTTCTTCTAATTTAGCGAAGCCCCAACCACGATCTTTACGCCAGAGCGTTGCCCAGATCCAAAGGAAGGGCCAAATAGTGTGTAAGGTGAATAGACTAACCCAGCCTGACACGTGAATAGCGTCCTGATGAGGGTGGTTACGTTCTTTCGCAATTTCATAGGGAATATCGTGAATAACGATGATGCCGTAAAAGATGACTAATGCTACGAAAATCAGTAGACCGAGTGCAAAGTAGTCTAAAAACATAACAGATCCTTGTAATGTTAGATATTAGTTATAAATATAGTACGCTATCATCCAAGTAATTGTTATAAAAATGATTTACCGAGTTGAAAATAATGTGTTGTCGCTTCTAATGCGGATAAAAGCATTGATGGATCTTATAAAATTCCATCGCATTGAAGAGGCTATTTCGGCTTTCTGGTCGGTATTTCAGTTGAAATGATGACAGTTACGATTCTAAATGACGTACCAAATCACAAAGGATAAACATGGATGTATATAGGTGAATTGGCGGCCATTGGCGCTGCGATTGTGTGGGCGTGTGCGACATGGATCTATGGACAATTTGGACATCGCTTCTCTGCTATGCAATTGAACATTGTTAAGGGGGTAGTGGCATCTGGGATGATGTTGCTGGTGATGCCTCTTATCCCTATGCCGGAGTTTGAACTGAGTACCAACCATTTTCTGATATTGGCAATTTCAGGTGTGATTGGTATTGCGATTGGAGATAGCGCCTATTTTGCGGCATTAAAAAGAATCGGTGCAAATAAGACTCTGCTACTGGAATCTTTGGCACCGCCTCTTTCTGGCGTGTTAGCTCTAATGTTCCTTGGCGCTGCCTTAACATTTCAAAGTTGGCTCGGTGTCGTAATTACAACACTTGCGGTAACCTTCGTAGTTTTCCAGCCATCAAAATCGGCGAGCGGTGAATCGAATGACAAAGCGCAGTGGGGGGGCATTGGTTATGGGCTTGTGGCGAGTGTTTGTCAGGCATCGGGTGTGGTTATTTCTCATTACGCGTTAGTGGCGGGTGACATTCCACCATTGTTAGGTGCTTTAGTTCGCCTGACTATTGGCGTGTGTGCTGTAATGCTGATTATCCCTTTTGTTGAAAAGAAGCCGTATTCATCGATAAAACGAGATTTATGGGAAATGACAAAGATCGACAAACTTTGGCTTTCAGCGGCAATCTTTGTCGGTACGTTTCTCGCTCTATGGCTTCAGCAAGTGGCGTTGAAAAATGCTAACCCAGCGATTGCACAAACGTTAATAGCAACCAGCCCGGTCTTTATTTTGGTAATTTATGCGATTAAAGGGGAGAAGGCATCTAAGCAAAGTGTTATTGGAACACTTGCCGCTTTAGCTGGGATCTCTCTTTTCTTCTATCAATAGTTCAATTTTGTCAGTATCAGTCGTTCTATTCAGTGCGACTGATTATTGAGAGGGAGAGGGCAGAATACGAATGACTTTCCATTTTCACTACTGCTATTTCTACTATTCAGTACACACTTGGTTGCGGCCATTGGCTTTGGCTCGGTATAAGGCTTTATCTGCGCGGTAGAAGGTACGTTGAGTGTTCTCTCCCTCACGATGTAAAGTGATACCGATACTCACGGTTAAACCTCGTTCTCCGAGTATTTCATGCCATCCGAATTGGAAGATGCGTTCTCGATAATTTTCAGAGTGCATTTCTGCCTTAGCAAGATCGCTGTTCTCTAGGATGACCAAGAACTCTTCTCCACCAAACCTGACACATGAAGCTCCTCTGAACTTGAAGTACGCTCTAAGTTCTTGAGAGACGCTGACGATCGCTTTATCACCCACTAAGTGGCTTAGCTCATCGTTGATAGATTTAAAGTGGTCGATATCAATAACCATCAGCGCGAAAGAGGTTTCATGCAGCAACATATCCTTTAATTTCACATCTAACCAGCGACGGTTGTGTAACCCTGTCAGTGGGTCGGTGAAAACATCTTGCTGTAGCTGAGCAACTGCATTCTTGTGTTGTTCAGTCGTCTCTTTCAGTTCTCTGTTTTCTTGTTCAGAAAGGATGAGTTTGAGCTGTAACTCAAAACGTGACAGGCGGCGTAATTGACTCGCACCCAGCTCACTGATCGGGATCTTCTTCATCAGATCGGTTTCAATTCGGTAACCTTTTTTCTCATAGCTCAGGGCTTCTTGAAAACGTCCTTGATTCATACATACATCACTCAGCGAATCGTAGAATCGCTTTGCAAGCACTGGCGATGAGTATGCTTTCACACGCTTGTCTGTGCTCGATAAGATCATGCTTGCATAGTCTTGCTTTCCTATTGCACTTAGGCAATGTGCTAACTCTAGTCGAGTCATGGTCGCAAGCCAG
This sequence comes from Vibrio splendidus, assembly GCF_001557875.1. GTDB lineage: Bacteria > Pseudomonadota > Gammaproteobacteria > Enterobacterales > Vibrionaceae > Vibrio > Vibrio splendidus_F. The sequence continues at coordinate 608,900 of NZ_LNRF01000001.1, forward strand.
CTTGCTTGAGTACTATTGGCTGGATATTGAACCTTAGATAGACAGCGTAGCGCTTCATTGTATCTTTTCTTAGCGCGCAGTACCTTCGCTTGGTAAAGCAATATCTGAGCAGTGAGCAGCTTGTCACTTACCAAAATACTCAGTTCTTCGCATTCATTCAGTAAATCGCTGGCTGCAGTAACGCGGTTGAGCAGGAGCAAGCTTGCCACCATATGGAGTTTGAACTTGAGGCGAAGTGAGCGACTGCTTATCGCATGGTCAATACTGCCAATTTTTTGATAGTAACGAAGGGCTCTGTTGTGATCACCATAGGCATCGCATAAGTTCCCCATGCCTAAGATTGCCAATACATACTCATCGATATGGCCGTGTTCAACAGCGATGGTTGATGAGCTGACAAATTCATTCAGTGCAGAAGTGTAATCACCAATTTCGACTAAGCGGTCACTTAGGCTGGTTTTTACTGTAAGAATGTCTTCGATATCCGCAGGAAGATGGAGTAGGTCAAGAGCAAGTCTTAGCTCTTCGATACTGGTTTGCTTTTGTTGTAATTCGGCACGGTATTCAGAGCTGATAATATAGCAATGCGCTTGCTCTGTTTGTGTAGTCGAAACGTGCTGGCGAATGTGGTTCCAGAATATGATCGCTTCTTCACCTGATACCGATGAAGGGTCTAAACCGGCATCTGTGATCTTGCTTAGTAGAGTTTCCATCATCCTGTGACCTCAGCATCGTCTTCTTCTAGTTGTTCAAGAGTGAACGGGAACGTCAAAATATCGTTGAGGCTGACAGCGGGTCTCGAACCTTTTAATCCTCTTCTATGCCACGGATAGATATCAAGCATGGTGCTGAGAGTTTGGAAGGTTTGCTCTGCGACTTCGCCTTTTTCGGAAAGCATAAGCGCAACACGTTCGGAACTCAGCCTTGCTATGAAGTCGTTTTGATTACATAAGGTATGAGCAATCTCAGTACAGACATCTAAGTAATCAGTATCGACATGATGGAACATAATGATGCTGTGGTTTGAACGCTTAAGTTCTGTCTTAAAGAGTACCAGTTTCTCCCACCAAAAGGTTTCAGAGACGACATAAGAGAGGTGCTTTTCAGGATCGTACTCGTGTTGACCACGAATACGATTAATAAGCTTTCGTGCTCTCTGCTCAAGCTGGCGTTTTGAACTGCGTGCTTTGTCCAAACCGACACGATTAGTTTGCTCTTTAAGCATGCCGATAGAATATTGACGGTATTTTTTAAAGGCGACTAACGCAGCTTTGAAATCTTGGTTTTCTTCTGCAACCAAGGATTGCTGGTAACAAATTTGGCTAAGCAACTCACCATTATCGAATTCATTTGCGGATTGTTCAGCGAGCCTCAGTAACTCAGCTGCTTGCTCTGGTTTTTTTCTCAGGAGCTTTAATCGAGCTCGACTGATGTAAGAGTGCGCTTTCATCCAGACAAGGTTGTGCTCTACCGCTAGATTGTGCGCTTTGGCTGTAGCGCGCTCGGCATCATCTAAACGCTCAAGGCCCAGTAGTGCAAGACCTCGAAAGTCCCAAACTTCAGCATGCCAGGTGTTATCTTTATGGTCTTTTAATGCTTCTTCCGCACCATCGAGCACCGACAACATTTCAACGTAGTTGCTAAGCAGGTAGTAATCCCAGGCGAGCAGTATTCTTGCCTTGCCTTCTAACCAACCAATGCGGCTATTGTTAGCCACTTTAACGGCAAGCTGGTGGGTAGAACGTGCAAGCTTATATTCGTGAGTCATTCGCCAAATGTTGCCCAGACCAATGAGACATTCAATTTGAATCTCGACTTCATCAACCAGTGCAGATTGTTCTAAGGCATTGATCCAGAACTGTTGAGCGGAGTAATACTTTGCTTGCCCCCAGAATTGGAGCGCGTGTAAGTGGAGAATTTCGGGAAGAAAAAGGTCGGTATCTAGTCGGCTTTGGCGCTTGTAGGCTTCTTTGATGTATTTCAAACCTTTTTGGTAATCCATCAGGTTCCAACAGCATCTTGCCATCAACATCAATGACTGGATTGCCCCCTCTTCAAACAGAACTTGCTCTGATCTGACTAGGCACTGTTGAGCAACCTCTAGGATCACTGAGGGCTCAGAGTCGGCACGAGTTTTGAGTTGTTCTAGTTCTGTTTCAAGAAGGTACTGATTTTTGTCCAAGACTTAGATCCATAATTATCGAACATATTGATAACACAATCATTATAAGAGTGTGATTTGAGATAAGCACCAATTATCTTTCCCAGAGCGTCAAAGGAACACGTATCTTTTCCAATTATGGGTGTTACCTCATGTTGTCGCTTTAAAATCAATGAGTTCCCGAATAATTATCTAGATGTCCGTTTTTATGAAAGTAGTTGCTTTAGGGTCAATGGCTGCTCTGCTACACCTAAGCGCTGCGCTGCTGTGAGCCCTTGCTTATCTTGGTAGCACAGATTGTGCCAAGCTCTAAATATGTCGAGTAATGGAAGAATGCCCCCAGGACGAAGCTTACGTCTAGGTTCATTAATGAAGCTATCAAATAGTAGCTGAAAGCGTTGTTGATAGAACTTAGTTTGCTGAATAGAGGCCGTGTTAAACCACTGTTTTGGTTCTGGATTGTTACCCGTTAGGTAGCAAATGCCTTTCTGATTATCACCTTGATTCGCGATAGCCCAGCGATCGCGCCACCAACTCATGTGAACGATGTCGATCTTTTCGAAACTTTGATCGTCTTGCCAGCCCGAATCTTCCTCTACATACATAAGGTCAATATTTTGACTCTGGATGCGCGGCAAACATACGCTTAAAGCGGCAGATCTTAGTAATGGATCTTGTGGCATATAGATGGCGACATGCTTGTCTTCATTACACATATCAAGCACATGTAGGAAGTGAGCATATGAGGTATAAGGCGGCCGAATTAGTGCGCCTTTCGAAGGGTAGCTAAATGTAGTGAGGTTGCCCATCGGGTCCTCAACATTACCTCTTGCTAGAATCACTTGATACTGCTGCTCAATGCGTTCTTTTAGCTTGTCAGAGGGCTGAGGTAGTTCGAGATTAGCTTCTGAAGAGTGTTCTTTGGATACAAAGCGCGCAACATCATCATAAGGATTATGGTCCACATTCCCTGACGGCTCTTCATTTTGAGAGTAGTTAACGTGCTGGCAAAGGATATAACCAGAATGCGCCTCACCCGTCGCTATCCAAACCACGCCGTTGTTGCTTTGTGGTTGTAGACGTTGGTAGTGAGAAGCGAATTCGTAATCTTTCGCATGGTTAACCCATCGAGCATCGATCATCGCTAATTTACGACGGCAACGGCTGGCGATATGGTCAACATGATCATAGAAGGTCTTTGGGTTGATCTCTAATTTTCTACAGATTTCACGCACGGAATAACCCATGAACAATAGGCCCATGAGGTTCTCTTGAAACTGAAGTTTTTTATTGGACCCAGACCATTTATCAACGAAGGTTGATTGGCAATCTTTACATCTGTAGCGCTGCCTGTCTCCACTGTAGCCGAAGGCATGATAAAGATGTTTGTGGGTATGAACCGATAAGCCGAAGTTATCGCAATCATCATTACGACAAGCTGGGAGCCCATCGCTGTGAAGTTGTCTTAGGCGATGAAGTTCGCTTAACACTTCACGGTTGTTAAGTAAGGGGGGGAAAGCTCCACATTCACGACAAACCATCGCTGGACGCTTAGGGTTAGCGTGTTGCAAAACATACCGTTTTGCATCGCTCAAGCCAAAGTTGTCACACGCCAATGTTTTACAAAAGTTGAGTTGCAAACCATCCGCATCTTTTGGCAGCTTGTCGTTAGACACGATCTCCCCCTCGGGATTATTTGAGCAGCCAAGTGAGCTTGGCTGCGGGGTAACGCTTTTCAATGTATCTTTTATCAAATCGTTAGATGTTGATTGCAGTCTCTAGAGCAACTTTCATCATGTCGTTGAAAGATTTTTGACGCTCTTCTGAGCTCAGTTTCTCACCACGGATGATGTGGTCAGATACTGTTAGGATAGTCAGTGCTTTAGCACCAAGGTCCGCAGCAACACCGTAGATACCTGCTGCTTCCATATCAACACCAAGGATGCCTAGCTTTTCCATTTTTTCGAAAAGGTCAGCTTCTGGAGTGTAGAAAAGGTCTGCAGAGAATACGTTACCAACTTTAACTGGAACTTCTTGTGCACGTGCTTGGTTTACCGCTTCTTCTAGAAGACCGAAATCAGCGATAGCCGCGAAGTCGTGGTTGTTGAAACGAATGCGGTTTACTTTTGAGTCAGTAGAAGCACCCATACCGATAACAACGTCCATTAGTTTAACGTCGTCACGTACTGCACCACAGCTACCTACACGAATAACGTTCTTCACACCGTACTCAGCGATTAGCTCGTGTACGTAGATGCAGCATGATGGGATACCCATACCGTGGCCCATTACAGAAACTTTCTTACCTTTGTAAGTGCCTGTGTAGCCAAACATGTTGCGAACGTCACAAACTTGCTTCACGTCATCAAGGAATGTTTCTGCAATGTATTTTGCGCGAAGCGGGTCGCCCGGCATCAGTACTGTTTCTGCGAAATCACCAGCTTGAGCGTTAATATGAGGTGTAGCCATGGTCGTTCTCCAAAGTTTAAACGGTAATTATAGGAACAGGATTTAATCAATTACCGATTCTGTTGAATTGAATTCGTTTTGTTGAGGCAATATTAGCGAGTTAAAACGAGGCTCCATGAGACTTTAGTCACAAAATAGGTTTGCCATTATAGTTTTATTAATATTGATAACCAAATATGTTGAAAGCGTAAAGGCAATCGATTTTGCGTGTCCATATGGATATGCAACAGTACTAAAAGGTGCTTTTAATTATATAAACCAACGTTAGTTTAGCTGTAACTAACCGTTGTAGAGACGTTTGATCAGCGATAATCTAAACTTTGATAAAAAGACAAACCAAGGATTTGTATGTCGTATTGCGCTAACTCGACGCCTTTGCATTCGATGAAAACACAATTACGTAAAGTAGTGTTGCTTGCAGCGAAAGTAACTTTGATTGCCGGTGGGATGGTGTCGTCGTGGGTCTCTGCGGCAACTTTTGAGCTCCCTCCTGCAGAAAGCCGCATTGTGGGGAGAATACAGCAGCATGAAGTGGTATCGGGTGAAACGTTAGCTATTATTGCTAAACAATACGATATTGGCTTTCTCTCTTTAATGGCGGCAAACAAAGGGGTAGACCCTTTTCTACCTGCGGAAGGATATATATTAAGTATTCCTAGCCGTTTGATCCTGCCAGATACCCCGCGAAAAGGTATTGTTATTAATCTTGCGGAGTTAAGGCTGTATTACTTTGAGCCCGAGAAAAATCAGGTGCATGTGTTCCCTGTCGGTATCGGACGAGTCGGACGTGATACGCCGGAAATGATCACCAAGATAAGCCAAAAAAGACCAAATCCGACTTGGACGCCACCGAAGTCGATCCGCAAAGAGTATTTAGAGAAGGGAATTGAGTTGCCTAAGGTCGTTCCTGCAGGGCCTGAAAATCCACTTGGTGAGTATGCTTTAAGGCTTGCTTATGGCGCAGGCGACTATTTGATACACGGTACCAATAAAGATTTTGGAATAGGCTTACGCGTAAGCTCTGGCTGTATTCGCATGGAGCCTAAAGATATCGAGTGGCTTTTTGAACAAGTGAGTCGTGGTGAACAGGTCACTATTATTAATGAACCCATTAAGGTGTCATTAGAACCAGATAGAAGCGTGTTTGTTGAAGCGCATGAACCATTGACACGAAGCGATGGCTCTAAGAAATCCTTGCAAATACCTGTCGAGTTAGAATGGTGGCTTGAAGATGCAGACTTGCCTAACTCAAAAGCCAAAGCGGTTATCTTTGCTCAAAATGGCGTGCCAGTTGAAATTGCTCCGCCAATGATTTCTAACTAAATATGCTATTTATAAGTTTCGAATAGTGTGAGCACCCAGAGCTGTTCTGCCCATTCATCTGTTGAACTTTGGTTTATTGACCTTGAAAACAAAACACCACCTCTGTGAAGAGGTGGTGTTATCAATTTACTGCAATGTATATACGTCTTTTGAAATCTACAGCTTAATTGCGCTTATAGCTAAATTACTTAGTGTAAGACTCTGCAATATTGTCGATGCGGTCGTTAGCACGATCTGCTTCTTCTTTTGCTGCCATAGCGGCTTCAGATGCTTCTTGAGCCTTCATTTCTGCTGCTGCTTTGTCACTCTTAAGCGCTTCAACTTCGCTTGTAAGTTGAGCAACTTGGTTAGTTAGTTGATCCATTTCTGACACTGCAGCTTCTTCTGGCTCTGAAGAACAACCGGCTAAAATGAAAACTGAGGCCGCAGCTGCGATTAACGTCTTATTCATAAGAACTCCTTGCTTATTTATCATCAAAAGATGCGCTATACATTCTTTATCATATAGTCGCTTCATTAATGATTGTAGCGACTAATTTTTTAAGCGCAAAAACAATAACTAAAGAAATTGCTAAATTTTTGAGGTAATTAGCTGAGTATCACGTTCTGTCTCACTTATGAGATGTGAAATTTGGATGCGGCTTTGATGTGGTTTTAGGTAGATGCCCCTTTACTTGCAATGCATACAATGTTCTAGCTGAAGATAGATTAAGGGATAAATTTACTGTGATCTCTATCCTTATAAAGTACTTTCGCGGTATCATGTCACGTTAAATTAATTTTATTCAATACCATCATGACTGGAGAGTCCTTTGCACTTTAAAGATTTAGGCTTAGATAACCGCTTACTGAAGAACTTAAAACATTACGACTTCAAGAAGGCGACAGAGATCCAATCAAAAGCGATCCCTGTTGCTATTGCTGGTAAGGATCTATTGGCTTCATCAAAAACGGGATCAGGAAAAACATTGGCGTTTGTGTTGCCGATGATACATAAAGCATTAAAAACAAAAGCGTTTTCTGCTAAAGATCCTCGTGGTGTAATTTTGGCTCCTACTCGTGAGCTAGCAAAGCAAGTTTACGGTGAACTACGTAGTATGCTTGGTGGCCTGTCTTACGAAGCGGCGCTTATCTTGGGTGGTGAAAACTTTAACGACCAAGTTAAAGCACTGCGTAAGTACCCTCGTTTTATCGTAGCGACTCCAGGCCGTCTTGCTGATCACCTAGAGCACCGCTCTTTGTTCTTAGATGGTGTTGAAACGCTGATCCTTGATGAAGCGGACCGCATGCTTGATCTTGGCTTTGCTCCAGAACTGCGTCGTATTGCAAACGCGGCTAAGCACCGTCGTCGTCAGACTCTAATGTTCTCTGCAACGCTGGATCACGCCGAAGTGAATGGTATCGCAAATGAAATGCTAGACGCACCTAAGCGCATCTCGGTGGGTGTTTCTAACGAGCAGCACTTGGATATCACTCAGAAATTCTACCTATGTGATCACCTAGATCACAAAGAAGCGATTCTAGACCGAGTATTGGAAGAAGCTGAATACCGTCAGGTAATGATCTTCACAGCAACTCGTGCCGATACTGATCGACTAACAGACAAGCTGAATGAGAAGAAGCTTAAAGCGGTTGCATTGAGCGGTAACTTAAACCAAACGCAGCGCAATGCGATCATGAGTCAGTTTGAGCGTGCGGTTTACAAGATTTTGGTTACAACCGATGTTGCTTCACGTGGTATCGATATTCCAAACGTAAGCCACGTAATCAACTTTGATATGCCGAAGCACACCGAAGAGTACGTTCACCGTGTTGGTCGTACTGGCCGTGCAGGTAACAAAGGCGATGCTATTTCTTTAGTTGGTCCAAAAGATTGGGATAGCTTCAAGCGTGTTGAGCTTTACCTTCAACAAGATCTTACTTTCTCTGTGCTTGAAGGCCTAAAAGGTAAGTTCAAAGGTATTAAGCCTCGTAAACCTGCTTTTGCTAAAGGCGGCCCTGCGAAGAAGAAGGCTCACACTCAAGCGAAGAAAACGCCGAAGAAACCAGTCAAGCGTGATAAGAGCTTCCACCAGAATGTGGCCGTGGGTGATACCGTGTTTATCCCTAAGAAGAAAGTTGCGCCAAAAACTGACGACGAGTAACCAACTCGCGTGAGTTAAAGCTGATGTTTATAAAAACAGATTTTTATAAAAGCTAACGTAAATAAAAACCGCCTATGAAGGGCGGTTTTTTTGTAGCTGACTTCTGTGCCTGAGAGGCGCTACCCCGGATTACGAGTCACTCGGACGGCTTTAGAAATTAAAGGTCGAGAATGAAAAAGCTAAGATATGGTCGGCAATGTATTTATGCGTGGCGGTGGTTGGGTGCGTCACGCCCCAAAATACGTAACTGTCTGAACCATAGGTTGCGCAATCATTGGTTAAGCTGTGGCTTCTTAAATAGTCGGCCGATGAGCTTCGATTAATATCAAGACAAGCATCACTCGCGTTTCGAAAGCCATGTTGTTGTGGGTTATCGGTAATGCTGGCGAACAACGCACTCGCATCGAACAACACCACGTTTATCCCCATATCTTGGTAATACTCGGCTTGAGCTTTGATGAACTGGTTGAATTCTAAGATCTTGCCACGAACTTTTATGATCTGTTGCTCGGTTGAGTATTTGAATTGAGGGGCTTTGGTCGCATCGGGCAGTGTGAACAGCAGAATATTGTTCGCACCAGATTCCGTTAAGCGGATCAGTGCACTGCTAAAGTCAGCTTTTACATCGGCGACTTCTCGGTTGTAATTCATAAAGTCATTGAGGCCAAACTCTAAAGTAAATAATGAGTTTTCAGGGCGATAATTTTTGGCGACTTTCATGTAGGTCAGATAAGAAGTGACTTGATCATAAACACCAGTCAATGCCACGTATTGGTTGGTACCTGCTGCGCCGCCCACTGCCCAGTTATACAGAGGGACATCTTTCGCTTTGGCTAAGTACTCCGTCCAGACTAAACCATTTGAAAAGTGGCCTAAAAACCACGAATCAGCGTTCGGAAAAACCCACTGAGAACCATTAAATAGATTGCCAGTATCGGACAAACTATCGCCGAAGGTGATGATACGGTTGATGATGTTGGCTTGGAACGCGTTGTCGTTGGTCCAGATTGAGTGGTTGTAAGAGAAGCGATTATCTGCCGCATAATAGGTGATGTCAGCAACGTCATGCTGGATATCGAGAGTTTGTTCGCAACGTTCTTTAATCTCCGACTGAGGAGCATCACTGTAGAACATGTTTTTGAAGGAAACAGAGGACCACCAATATCCGTTGATCGTGTAGTAGTCACCATTCTCTTTTTCTGCCCATTTCCAGTCAGTGGCCGGAGAATCATGAGACGCATCGGTTCGATACCAACATCGAACATATGAATAGGTTTCTGAGCCTTGTGTACTGAGTACTTGTGCGGATGTTATGGATTCAGGTGTTGGTATTGAGTCTTCAGCGGCATAAGCGCCAAAAGGCAGGGCTAACGCGAGTATTAAAGCCGTATTTTTCATCACTGTATTCTCTTTTATATTTAGATGAGCCAAACAAAAACGTTGTTGCTTGTTGCTTGTTGCTTGTTTCTTGCTGATAATTGGATAAGTAAATAACTGGTACGACCTATATCTAAAATCAATAATTAACGTCAATATATTCAGGTTTGTGGTGTGTCGTTAATGGCATAAGTATCAAGTTTTCAACGAGTTTGTGGTTGAAAAATACCTGTTTCCAAACGGTTATCTCTCGTCAGACTTTGGCTTATTGCGAATGCTGAATTGATATTTTAATAAGGAAATTGAAAGATAAATCTCATTATTTTTTGCTAAACATTAATTTAATCAATTGCTTATGGTTTTGGTTTTATCTTAATTCTGTTCGCCTGATGTTCATCGCAACTGTTTAATTCAAGTTCAATATCACAAATATCGAGTTGCTACTTTCTGTTTTATAAAATCATCAACTACGGTTCTTTTACTCATCAGAGGTCTAATCTGTTTAAGGAAAGAGCATTGAAAAAGATATTAATTTGGACGATAGCCTGCCTATCTAGTTTTGGCGCAAATGCCGGAACGAGCGCATCAGCATTAGAAACCAGCGGATATACTGAAACGAAATACCCCATTATGTTGGTACATGGTCTGTTTGGTTTCGATACATTAGCGGGCGTCGACTATTTCTATGGCGTACCTGAATCCCTAACCAAAGATGGTGCGAGCGTATACGTCGCTCAGGTCTCTGCAACCAACAGTTCTGAGGTTCGTGGCGAACAGTTACTCAGTCAACTTGAAACACTGTTAGCCGCAACGGGAGCAAGCAAGGTGAATCTGGTTGGTCACAGTCATGGTGGGCCTACGGCTCGTTATGTTGCGTCGGTTCGACCGGATCTTGTGGCATCAGTGACCAGTATTGGTGGCGTACATAAAGGCTCTAAGGTTGCTGATCTCGTTCGAGGGAAAGTATCTGAAGGCTCAATCACAGAAGGTATTGCGGTTAAATTAGCGGGTGGGTTAACGACACTGATTAACCTTTTATCTGGTGGAACGGATCTCGATCAAGACGGCCTCGCTTCTCTTGAAGCATTGACCACAGAAGGCTCGCTAGCATTCAACCAGTTTTATCCTGAGGGTGTTCCGACGTCTGAGTGTGGTGATGGTGAGTGGCAAGCAAGTAATGGCGTTTATTACTATTCATGGACAGGATCCTCCACTTTCACAAACCTTCTCGATCCTACCGACGGAGCGATGACAATCCTTGGCTTAGCATTCGATGAACCTAATGATGGTTTAGTGGGAGCATGCAGCGCGCATTTGGGCAAAGTGATAGGTGACGATTATAAAATGAATCACCTAGATGAGATCAATGGGTTGTTGGGTATTCACCATCTCTTTGAGACCGATCCAGTGACGTTATATCGTCAGCACGCTAATCGATTAAAGTTGGCTGGTTTGTAGGCTGAACATCCGTTAAAAAATAAGGAAAGTACATGAAAAAGACCGCCCTTTTGTCGATAACCACGATAGCCCTGATGAGCACAGCGGCGGTCTTTTTATATCTAAAGAAGGAAGATACAAGTTCATATAATAACAACGAACAAAGCGCTTCTTCATTGAAGGTTAGCACTCAACAAGATACCGAAATCGATAGTGCGTCAGCCAAAGACATGATGGAATATTTCGTGTCAGGCAATACAGAATTAACCCTCGAAGAGATTCGTGACAATGTGGCACAGCACTACGAGCAATCACAAGCAGTAGTGGTCGATGAAGCATTGTTCGCAAAGTACCTTGAGTACAAGTCGGCACTGACAGCATTGGATGTTCAATTCGACAACACATCAATATCCGCAGAGGACCTACGCGCGCTGAATCAAGCGTTGCTCGATCTCCAATCTCAATTTTTCAGTGAGAGCGAGGTAAGTATTCTATTTACCCATGACAACAGAATGAGGGAAATTGCCTTAGAAAAGTTACTTTTGAAGCAGGAGGGATTAGAGGATGAAGAATACCAACAAAGACTCGAATCTTATCTATCTGAGCAACCCGATTATGTTCAGTCGAGTCATCAGAATCAGGTGTTACTCCAACAGCTCTCTAGCTCTGAACGCCTCGATGAGCAGGGTAAATATTTAAAGAGAAGCGAACTCGTTGGTGAAGAAGCAACCCAAAGACTCGAAGCGCTTGATAAGCAAAGGGCGGACTTTGAAGGTTCGTTAGAGGTTTATTTTACAGAGCGAAATGACATCTTGAGTGATTCAGTTCTGTCGACCACTGAGAAACAAGAGACTATCGCACGGCTTCGGAGTATGTACTTTCAGCCAGAGCAACTTCGAAGAGTGGAAGCGATTGAAAGGATCAGAGCTGCTGAGTCTAGTCAGTGATGTCTGGCGCACAAAAAAGCCAACTACTGATGATTCAATAGTTGGCCTAACAGTATTTAAGACAGTTACTGCAATTTATACATGCAAAGTAAGCACTTACATCTTAAGTTTTTATACCTTTAGCTTTATACCTTAAAGTAATCCAACTGCTGTTTCTGCTGCTCGGCTAGGTTAGATAGCTCGTGGCTTGCTGCTGCTGCTTGAGTAATGCCGGTGACGTTTTGGCTTACTAGGCTGTAGATGTTCGAGATATTACGGTTGATATCTGAGGTTACTTGGCTTTGTTCTTCGGCTGCAGAGGCTACTTGAGTGTTAATCTCTGTCATGTCCGTTACCGAGTTAGCAATGCCTGAAAGCGCTGCGCTTACTTCACCTGCAAGAGTTTGGTTGTGCTCCAGCATAGCCAGTGAGCTGCTCATGCTTTCATTGGCGTTACCCGATTGAACCTGCAAACCTTCAATGATGGTTTGGATCTCTTTGGTTGAATCTTGGGTGCGTGCTGCCAGCATTCGAACTTCATCAGCTACAACTGCGAAACCACGACCGCTTTCACCTGCTCGAGCGGCTTCGATTGCTGCATTAAGCGCAAGCAGGTTGGTTTGTTCAGAGATACTTTGAATAACCTCAATCACTTTACCAATCTGTTCAGAGTGCTCTTTTAGTGTACCCACAACGTTCGCAGCTTCGCTAAGCTGAATCGCCATTTGTTCATTCGCTTGGTTGCTTTCATTGAATAAGCTCATGCTGTGCGTTGCCATCTCGTCCGCTTGCTTAGAAGCTGAATCGGCTTGTACTGCATTCTCATTAACGTGCGATGCGGTGCTCTCAAGTTGGTTCACAGCAGAAGCAACTTGCTCTACTTCTTGCTTCTCTTGATCTGAGTTAGCGCTTGACTGTGTCATTACTGCCGCTAGTTCTGTCGACGCAGAAGCCACTTCGATACTGATTCGAGACAGCGAACTTACCGTGTCTCGTAGTTGTTCAATAGATTGGTTTACATCTTGTGCAAGGCGCGAGATTTCGTTGTCGCCATACTCTTCGGCTTTAACCAGCAGGTTACCTTTTGCTACTTCGCGCATGGTTGCTTGAATATTGCTGATTGGTTTAACAATGATGCCTGCAAGCGTCCAGCTGATGACTAATGCGATAGAAAGAATCGCTAGTAGGGCAATGGTCGCCGTATCCAGTGTGCTGGTGTGTTGCTGTCCGTTGATGTCGACCTCTTGAGTCGCAAGCAAGTTCAGCTTCTTAGACAGAGTGTTGATCGCTTGCACCATTTCATTACCCGCGTGACGGTATTGGTCGATTGCAGTCTGGTAGCGGTTTTCAAAATCTGAAGGGAGTGATGCATCGCCGTGTTTCACTCTTAATAGAGGAAGCATGGTGGCTCGAGAAAAGTCGACATAATGATTCATCGCCTTGGTCATTGCCGCTACTTCATCTTGCATGCCTGGCACTGTGTCTAATGAATTTAGTAGGCGAGTATTTTGGTCGCGTTTTTGATTTAGCATTTCGACCAGTGTTTTAACGTCGTCAGGATTAAACAAGCTGTAGATCGCTTTGATACGCATGCCGTAGCTGTTATCGACGATTTCGCTGAGTTCTTCTTTATGTAAGATTAATTGGTCTGTTGCTGTTGATACATCTTTAAAAGCATTTTCCAGTTTGTCACCACCGATAATGACACCCGTCAAAAGTAATACGACGGAAAAGAGTACTGGAATAAGAATTTGTATTTTGATTGATAAGCCACTGAGAAGTTGGCGCATGTAATGTCCCTCTTTGAATAAAAGAAATAGATGAGAATTATTATTATTAGAATTAGTTGGCGATTCTAACTAATGAGACTGATAATTCAATCAATAATAGATTCGATTTAGATATATGCGATAGGTATTTGATAAGCATTGATTATTTATCGTTCAATCCAGGGTTTTAACCTTTTTAAAGGTAAGGCTAATAAGTGGTGAACTCGACAAGTAGGACGTAAAGATAAACAGTGATTGTTAATTGAGCGGGTTGTTTTAATTTGGTTGGAATAAATACTTAGTGCTTATAGAACAAGGCAATGTATTGCTTTGAGGGCATCTAATAGAGGAAAAATAAGAAAATAAATTGCAGTTGTCATATAGGCTTCAATTTAGTGAAACACAACTGTCACATTCGGATTCTAAAGTGGGCACCGTTCAAGCAAACACAACATTACGGCAATTACGCCACTAAAGGAAATTTGTGATGAAAAAGACAGTTATCGGTGCAATCGCACTACTAGGCGCTCTAACAGTGAATACAGCTTCAGCTAAAGAAACTATCTCTGTAGTTGGCTCTAACAGTGCTTCTCCACTGGTTGAAGTTTTTGCAGAAACCTACATGAATAAAGGCGAACCAGTGTTCATCGAAATTCAAGCTCCAGGCTCTTCTGCAGGCATCAAAGCAGCAAAAAATGGAAGTGCTGACCTTGGTATCTCTTCTCGTGACCTTAAAGAAGAAGAGAAAACAGCTGACCTGAAAGAGCTAGTTATCGCTCGTGACGGTATCGCAGTTGTTGTTAACCCAAATAACGAAGTATCTGCTCTTACAGCTGAGCAAATCACTTCAATCTACAAAGGCGACATCACTAACTGGAAAGATGTTGGTGGTGCAGATAAGCCAATCGTAGCAATCACTCGTGATACGGCATCTGGTACACGTGGTGCATTCGAAGACATCATGAAGCTTAAGAAGAAGATCGGCGATAAGAAAGTATCGGCTATCTCTCAGCGTGCACAAGTTGCAAACGGTAACGGCGCACTTAAAGTTTCTGTCGCAAGCAACCCATACGCTATCGGCTTTATCTCTCTAGGTACAGTTGACGAATCTGTTCAAGCTCTAACTATCGACGGCGCTGCTGCGACTGTAGACAACGTTAAGAACGGTTCTTACAAAGTTGCTCGTCCATTCCTAGTTCTTTACAAAGCCGGCGCTCCAACAGCTGAAACTCAACAATTCCTAGACTGGATGGTTGCAGATGAAGCTCAAGCTATCGCTGGTAAGAAAGGCTACATCACAGTTAACTAATCTTAACTGACTCAATCTTAATTATTGCTCAGCCTGCTTTAGGCTGAGCCTTTTCTTTCAACTTTGTTTATTTCGAGCTCTTATTGAGCCACAAAGTTTGAGATTTTATATATGACCATCGCAAATAGTGAAAAGCTTATGAATACTGAAGCGACTCAAATCAACAAGCCAAGTCTACGTGCTAAGAAGCGCATCGACTGGAGAGAAAGAATCTTCCACGGCTTGTTCTTATCGAGTGCTGTAATCGGCATCGTATCACTAGCCGTTATCGCTTACTTTATCGTTGCAGAGAGTATACCTGCATTCCAAGAGGCCGGTGTTTCTGGAATCGTTCTGGGTGTTGATTGGTTACCTCCAGCTCTATTCGGTGTTGCAACCATGATTGTTGCATCGATTGTTTCGACACTTGGAGCTGTAGTTGTTGGTGTACCGGTAGGTGTATTAACCGCTATTTTTATTGCTGAGATTGCTCCAAAACGTCTTGCAGATATTATTCGACCAGCAGTTGAGCTTCTCGCGGGTATCCCGTCGGTAGTTTACGGCTTCTTTGGTCTAGTAATTATCGTTCCAATGATTCAGAACATTTTCCAAGTACCAGCAGGTAACACTATCCTGGCGGGTATCATTGTTCTAGGTATTATGATTCTTCCTACCGTGATCACGGTTTCTGAAACTTCGATTCGTGCTGTACCTCGTACATACAAAGAAGGTTCACTTGCACTGGGTGCTTCGAAAATCTACACGATTTTTAAGCTACTGGTTCCTGCTGCACGTTCAGGCATTATGACTGGTGTGATTTTGGGTATCGGTCGTGCACTTGGCGAAACGATGGCAATCATCATGGTTATGGGTAATGCGCCAGCAATGCCAGAAGGTATTTTGGATTCTGCTCGTACGCTAACAGCAAACATTGCAATTGAAATGTCTTACGCAAGTGGCGTTCACGCTAACGCACTGTACGCAACAGGTGTTGTACTTCTAGTGTTCATCATGATGTTAAATGGTGCTCTACTTTATCTTAACCGTGAAAAAGCGAAGTAGGCGAGGATAAGTAATATGGATCGCGTAAAACTAAAACAAGCACGTCAAACCAAAGATAACATCCTAAAAGGTTTTATCTGGGCAGCTGCGGCTGTAACCGTTGGTTTCTTATTCTGGATTATTTGGTATATCCTATCGAACGGTCTGCAATACGTAGATTGGAACTTCATTAGTGACGATTACACTCGTACTGGTGAAGAGCGTGGTATTTTCCCAATGATCATCGCCACGATCTACATGGTAATTGCATCGATTGCGGTAGCCGCGCCTCTAGGCATCATGACGGCGATATACCTAACTGAATATGCGAAAGTAGGTAGTCGATTGGTGAAAGTGATTCGATTCTGTACTGAGTCGCTAGCGGGTATCCCATCGATTATCTTTGGTCTGTTCGGTATGACCTTCTTTGTTTCGATTCTTGGTCTCGGCTTCTCGATTTTGTCGGGTGCATTAACGCTAAGTATCCTGATTCTTCCTGTAATTATTCGTACTACAGAAGAAGCATTGATGGCTGTACCACAAACTTATCGTGAAGGCTCATACGGCCTTGGCGCTTCAAAAATCTACACTATCTGGCGTTTGATCTTACCAAGCGCAATGCCAGGTATCTTAACTTCGGTCATTCTTAGTATTGGTCGTGTAATTGGCGAATCAGCACCTGTATTTTTAACAGCAGGTATGGTGGCACGTGTTCCTGAGTCGGTATTCGATTCTGGCCGTACACTAACGGTTCACCTATATAAGCTGACAACAGAGCTATTTACTATCGACGAGTGGAACCAAGCCTACGGCACGGCGACAGTCCTAATCGTACTGGTTCTCTTGATCAACATGGTTACAAAACTGATTGCGAGACGCTTCAACACGGCAACTTACTAAGCTCATTAGCCGGCTCAATAATAAAGAGAGCCCCCGTGATAAAGAAAGCGTCAAGTTAGACACGAATTTAAGAATTTAGAGATTACGAACATGAACAAATTTGATATTGAGAACCTAGATCTGTTTTACGGCGACAACCAAGCGCTTAAATCTATCAATCTGCCAATTCCAACTCGTCAGGTTACGGCACTGATTGGTCCATCAGGTTGTGGTAAGTCAACGCTACTACGTTGCTTGAACCGCATGAATGACCTAATTGAAGGCGTTACTATCAAAGGTAAGCTGGATATGGATGGCACAAACATTTACGGCAATATTGATGTGGCTGACCTACGTATTCGTGTAGGCATGGTATTCCAAAAGCCAAACCCATTCCCAATGAGCATCTACGAGAACGTAGCTTATGGCTTACGTGCCCAAGGCATCAAAGACAAGAAGCACATTGATGAAGTAGTAGAAAGCTCACTGCGCAGTGCAGCACTTTGGGACGAAGTAAAAGATCGTCTTAAAGCACACGCATTTGGCTTGTCTGGTGGTCAGCAACAACGTCTATGTATCGCTCGTACAATTGCAATGGAACCGGATGTAATCCTGATGGATGAACCGACATCGGCTCTAGACCCAATCGCGACACACAAGATTGAAGAATTGATGGAAGACCTGAAGAAAGACTTCACTATCGTTATCGTAACGCACTCAATGCAGCAAGCGCGTCGTATTTCAGACCGTACTGCTTTCTTCCTAATGGGAGAGCTTGTAGAGCACAACGAAACGAGTGTTATCTTCAGCGAGCCAAAAGATGATCGCACTAAAGGTTACGTAAATGGTGACTTTGGTTAATTGATTATTTAAGTGCTGTTTTTGTCCTTTTAGCAAACCAGCGCGCTAACTGAAACGCAGGTTAGATAATCGATTTGACTTACAGAATTATCACTATAACTATAAGCGATGGAAGTTTTGCCCCACTCTAATGTGGGGCTTTTTTATGTTCTTAAAAAAGTCACAATGTCGATGAAATTTTGGGCAGAAAATCCCATTTTTGTCGTTCTTCTCATGCTTGTGATAATGTTAAAAGTGAAATTGCGACCCGCTTAACATCTCATTTTTAGTTACATTGATTGCATATCAATGCTTCGGTATTTTTGCTTCATTCTCAATAGCCAATGGACGGAAGCTGTGCCTGTTAAAGCCTTTGCAAAACAAATATCTGCTGCGCGCGACCATCGTTTATTGGCTGAATCTCTTTTTGACTATCTGGTTAAGGTACTCGCTCCTCAAGGGATTGGAATATTTGCGGAACCGACGCCGGAGAGCGATTCGTTAGCGCTGTTCTCTTACGGCGAATTAACCTCGTTATCGAGTTATCCTTCCACATTTTGGCCTTGGGTTGCCCAGTTCGATACCGCGGACGGGGTGTTGCCTATGGCTATCAATACTTGTAAGTGGGAGCATATGAAGGTGCTCGGTGGAGAGTCATTCATCATGATGCTCGATAATGCGCCTGCCTGCAGAACTTATTTAATTGTTCAAAATTGCAGTGCTGAACAGATAAACCAAACTTTCGATCAAGATCTTGATGTTCTCCAACTCGCCGCAGCCCGCTGGCAATGCGTTCGTGCAGAAAAGAACGCTGCTATCGAGATTAAGCATCGGGATACCCGAGAGGCGCAGTACCTGGATGAAATTAAGCTTCGCGAATTGTTTGTAGAGAACATGAAGTTAGTACATCAGGTAGCGTTAGAGCTATCGAACCCAGAATCTTTAGACGCACTCTATAAAGCGTCAGTAGAAGCTGTACGTGACCGCTTAGGCTTTGATCGTGCGATCTTTATGTTGCTTGATATGAAAAAGCGTTGCTTTAGTGGAACTTACGGCACTGATGAACTGGGAAAAACCAACAGCGAACATCATACTCAATACGACTTACATCAGCTTGAAGCGGAATATATAGAGGCTCTGTCTGACAACCACACCAACTTGGTTATTATTGAACAAGCGCCTCTATACACTGAAGGCAAAGTGGTTGGACAGGGTTGGAATGGTATGTTGATCTTACGAGAAGGGGATAAACCTGTCGGCTGGATCGCCATGGACAACTACATTCACCGCTCGCCAATCACCAATTACCAAAAGCAGATGCTTGAATCGTTCGGCTCTCTGCTTTCTCAAATCTACATTCGTAAACGCCAAGAACAGAACATACGTATGCTGCACTCGAGTATGGTTGAGTTGTCTCGCTGTGATAGTGTCAGTGAAGTGTGTAAGTCTGCAGTAAGTTTTGCTATTCAGCACTTAGGCATCGACCGATTGGCGGTTTTCCTTACCGATAAGAACTGTAGCTACATGCAAGGTACATGGGGTACCGATATTAAAGGTGACATTGTTGATGAATCCTACTATCGCTCTGAGCTGGTGGAACGTGACATTGTCGCCGCGGCTCGTGCTTGCCCTAACCAAGTTGCATTTGAAGAGTCGGTCCCTATTTATCACGATTTCAATATTGTCGGAGTCGGTTGGACGGCTATGACGATGCTCACCACCAATACGGGGGAGCCGATTGCGTTTATTGCCGCTGATAACTTGCTAACACGCAGCCCTTTAACTTCTCAATTGCGCGAAGTGATTCGTATCTTTGCTTCTAGTCTCGCTGAGGTGCTGCAAAGAACCATGGCTCAAGAGGAGCTGAAAAAGCTCAATGAAACGCTTGAACAAGAGGTCAGCAAACGCACTCAAGAGCTAGAGTTGGCTAATGAGCAATTGGATATCATTTCTAAACTAGACCCGCTGACGCGTCTTGGAAATCGTCGTATGTTGTCTCAGGTTTTAGATGATCTCAATTGTGATGATCAAGGGGCATTTGCCACAGAGTATGAAGTCACGTTTGGACTGATTCTTGTCGACCTTGATCACTTTGGTTTGTACAACAGCGTTTATGGTCATACGGAAGGTGACGCAGCTTTACGCACGATAGGTAAGGTACTGAATAACCATGTTTACAGTGAGCAAGAGACTTTCTGTCGTATTGGGGGAGAAGAGTTTATGTTGTTGATGATTGGCACTAATCATTCTGAAACTAAACAGCGTGCCGAGTCGATCAGAAAGTGCATTGAAGAGGCAAAAATCCTACATTGTGAAAGTAGCACAAGCCCGTATTTAACCGCATCCGTTGGCTATGCCTCGATAACTTCTGACCAGCACCAGTTCGATTTTGATTTGTTGTATGGCAAGGCAGATAAAGCCTTGTATCAAGCCAAAGACTCAGGGAGAAATCGGATCGTTTCTGCGTTAAAACGCAAAAAGGTTACTGCCTCTCTTTCTTAAAATAAAGGCCGTTGTTCTCCATATGATCAACGGCCTTTGTGCTTTACTACTTTGGACGAACTGTTTCGACTAAAGCTTTTCTAGCGAGCTATTATGCTTTTTACTCGCGACTCTTTTGGGCTTCTTCACCGCTTTGATTGCCAAATCAGGACTCCATGTTTGGGCTGATGAACCGGCTTCACCATAAAGGCTTTGGTTTAGTTTAGTGAATTCGGCTTCGACGGCTTTTAACGTCTCATCATCCAAGTCTGGGTTTTCAGCTTTCCACTGTTCAAACAAGGTTCTGGTCATCACGCCATCTTTCGCCTTCAGCGCTTCAATAAGAGCGTCTGCTGTATTTGATTGACGTTCAACTATGTGTGTTGGTTTTGTCGTTACACCACGTCGTGACCAGAAATAGAACGCTATTGCTGAGCTGACTAACCATAAAACAGCAAACAGAGCTGTGAGATAAGGCCAGATCCCAGGGCTATCCACAGTAATAACCGTCGGGCTTACTTGTTGGGCGGGCGTAGCAGTAACTGGTGGAGTGCTTGACGCTGCGCGATCACTTGCTTTTACAGTTAACTCTAGCCCCTGCGCTTTGCTGGTTTGTTCTGATTGTGAATCGGTGTTAAACCAAGTTTGAGACACATCAGGAAGCGAGATATTTCCAGCCTCTTTCGGAATCAAGACCTGCTTGTAAACAACGACAGCATCACCTGACTGAGTTGTGCCAAATTGCGGCTTTTCTTCATAAACACGCACCGAATTAGGGTAGGTGATGTTTAGTTTTGGCAGCTGGTGTTGCGTTAAATTGCTAGCCGTCATAGTAATGGTACGAGTTAACGAATCACCCGCTTCCATTTCAATGTTCGGTTTGTCGTCACTGAGAGTACTGCTATTTGCTAGTTGATTGCCTTGGCTATCTGACCATTGCTGAATCAACTTGAAGCTAGAGGTTGGTAACCACTCACCTTGGTAGCCTTTTGGCACCTCTTTGACGGTGACTTCTAGGGTTTCAACGGGAGTGTCGAGTTGGAACAGACGCGTTGTGCTGGAGTTGTTGGTCGAGTAAACGACTGCCCCTGTTAGCTTCGGACCAATCAGCTTAAACTGCCCAGCTTTTGGAGACGAAATACGGAACGACTGCTGAACAACTGTGACTTCTTGTCCATTGAGGACATCTTGAAATTGCTTCGATTCACCAATAGGTTCCACATCTAAGCTTGGAGAGCTCGGTGGCGCTATTTTAGGATCTTGCAGCCTTCTTGGGTCAGCTTTAATTATCAGTTTTACATCAAGCTCAGCGACTTCTTGTGGGTACAGCGAGTCTTTACTCAGATTAAGCTGGAATTCAGCCATATCATGTTGAGTGGGCGCAGCTTTATTAACGGCAACATTGATCGTGATTGGCTTGGTTTTCGCCCCTTCAATATCGAAGCTAGGAATGTGTATCTTGCCCAAACGCAGTGGCGCAAGGCTGATGTTCCATTCGCTTGACACCGAACGGCTGCCATTGACTATTCGCATCGATGAACCAAAGCTTGGTGTGCCGACATAGAAATCCTGCTGGAGTGCCGTGAGATCTAAAGCATCAGAAGAGACCTTTTCATCGGTGGCGACTCTAAGTAGGAATACTTGATCTTTGGTGACACTGTTTTGTGAAACGCTCGCCACGGCGGTTGCCGCTAGTGCTGAAAATGACGAGAAAGCGCCCAACAGCAGCGTTAGGGCTATGGATAAAAATGGCTTGTTTAGAAATCGCATGGTTACCACTTTTTGTTCTGGTTGTTAGGGGCACTTTTTTGTCGTGCTTGTAAAATCATTTGTGCTTTAAGTAGCTGGCTCGGGTCACGGGCGCTTTCTACTTGTTCAAGTTTTCGCATGTCCGGATCGCTCGACAGAGGTTGATCTGAGGTTTGCGCTACAGCTTGCTGACCATTTTGCTCACCATCTTCTTTTGAAGCTTGTTGTGCGCTAGCACTTTGAGGTGTCGAGCCTTCTTGGTCACTTTGTTTCGGCTGATCACTCTTACTTTGTTGAGCGGTTTGTTTGTCGTCTTGTTTAGACTTTGCAGAGTCAGAGCGATTTTCAGGTTGGCCTTGCGCTGCGTTTTGATCTTGGCTCTCACTTTTATCTTGATTACTGCTTTGATCTTGCGACTTGCCATTGTCAGCAGAGCTTTGTTGTTGATCCTGAGAGCTTTGCGAAGAATCATTTTGCTGACCTTGCTGACCTTGCTGACCTTGCTGACCTTGCTGACCTTGTTGGTTTTGGTCTTTCTGGTCTTTGGATTCAGAATCTCCTTGCTGTTGCTGTTGCTGTTGCTGTTGCTGTTGCTGTTGCTGTTGCTTCTGGGCTTGTTCGACGATCTCTAAGTTCTTCTTGGCATAAGCATGCTCAGGGTTGCTTTCGAGGATACGTTGATACTCTTCTATCGCTTGGTCGTACTTACCTTGTTGAGCTTGGGCGTTAGCAAGGTTATAGCGAGCATCTTCATCAGAGAGGTCTTGCAGCGTCTGCTCTGCGGCTTCGAAATCGCCGGCTTTATATTGAGCAATGCCTTTCCATTCTTGCTGGGTGAACTGTTCAGCAGCTTGTTGGAAGTCCTCGTCCTGATACAACTGATAGCCTACTTGATCATCGGTTTTCCACGGGTTCGCAAATGCAGTATTTGGTTGGCTAACAGAGATAACGCCAACTAAGACACACCAAATAATCCCTTTCCTGAATAATCCAAGAGCCGGAAGTAATAGGAATGGCAGTAGCCAAAAACCATTGTTGACTCTGGTGTTGAGTGAGTTATTTGTTTTAGTCACGCTTGTGGTTGTTGCAATGCGGTCGAGATAGTTCGCGATGTGTTCAACATCAGAGTTATCAAATTGAACCTCAGTAAACGTGCCACCATAGCTGCGTGCAAGATCACGCATGTTTTTTAGGTTAGTCTTGGCTATCACTGTCTGCCCTGAGTCGGTTTGTAGCATCGAGCCTGTTGGTAACGAGATGGGTGCACCACTTTCAGTACCCACAGCTAAGATAGATAGCGTCCAATTGCTACCAGATAGCAGAGAGTCGATCTCTTTCTTCTCTTGGTCATCGACGTCATCGGCAATGAGTACCAAATCACCTTGGTAGATCTTCGCGCGAGTCATCATCTCAATGGCAAGCTTAACCGCAGCGGGAGCGTTGCTGCCTTGGTAAGGCATGATATCCGGAGACAAGTTTGGTACTTGGCTCTTGATGGTGTTGATGTCTGACGTTAGCGGGCTAATAGTATAAGCATCGCCGGCGTAAGCGACCATTCCAGTTAGGCCCTCTTTCCACAATGAGAGCAGATCGAGTGCTTTATATCGCACTTGTGTTAAACGGTTTGGTTTTATGTCGGTAGCGTAGAGCGACATCGACATATCCATCATTACAACTCGTGCCTGTGTTTTTTCAAAGCTTGGCTGCTCATTGTTTTGAAAGCTTGGCCCAGCCAACGCAATGACACCGATTAACCACCAAATACCAAAGTAAGTACTACGGTTTTTAGATGGCTTGCTCGTTTCTGGAGCTAAGTATCGAGCAATATGGGACGCCAATAACCCTTGTTTCGATTGTCTCTTGCTGAGCCACAAAATAGCGGGCAGCACAGCAAGCGCCAACAACCAATATGGGTAGATAAAAGTAAAGTTAGACATTGTTTCTCCTAATGGCTAACAGCATAAATGCGAAGAACATTGCCGCCGACAGTGGCCATACGAACCACTCTTGTTGCGGTCGCCATATCTCAGTGGCGTTCGTCACAGGCTCTAACTGGTTGATGGTGTCGTAAATCGTTGCTAACTCTTTACTATCACGAGCTCGGAAGTATTGACCGCCAGTGCGTTTGGCTATTTCCATTAGCGTACGTTCATCCAAATCTTGAGCAGTATTCACTTTACGAGTCATGAAGAACTCTTTAACCATCATCTCGCCTGCGCCAACACCGACGGTGTAGATGGTCGCGTTGTACTTCTTGGCAATATCTGCGGCCTCTAATGGGTCTAATACCCCAGCGGTATTGCTACCGTCACTGAGTAGCACCATCACACGTTGAGGTGCATCACTATCAACAAAGGTCTTGGTAGCCAGGCCAATGCCATCGCCAATCGCAGTTTGATTACCGATTAGTCTCAGTACCGCCTGATTGAGTTGTTGCGACAGTGTGTCTCTGTCTAATGTCAGCGGCGTTTGCAAATACGCATGATCGGCAAAGAGCACCAACCCAACTCGGTCGCCTTTGCGGCGATCAATAAAGTCGCTCAACACATGTTTCACAGCCGATAACCGGTCGATGTATTCGCCATTGAACTGCATGTCTTCTTGACTCATCGAGTAAGAGAGGTCGACAACCAACATCAAATCACGATGCTTCGGTTGAAACTCAACGGGTTCGCCATACCAAACGGGGCGTGCGAGTGCTGTCACCAATAAAAGCCAGACCATGACGGACAACGCCTTTGGCAAGCGAGTGCTTGGCGTTTTGGTATTAGAATCCTCTGGCAGAAATGGAAGCTTGAGGGCGCTACTTGATTCCGCCTTAGGTGAGAATAAGTAAACGAGAAACGGCAGTGGCGCGAGGAAAAACATCCACCACCAAACGAACTCGATGTTTAGTAAGCTCGTGTTTAAAAGATCAGTCATAACGACCTCGCTTTGGAGGAAGGGCTTTACGAAGCCATGTTTCGCAGTCATCAACTAATTGCTGTTGAGCCTTTTTCTGGTCGTCGTTTATTAGGGCTGCATCTTGATAGAGCGCTTTCTGCCACTGGGGTTGTTTTGCTACAAATAACGGCTTCGCTAATTGCGCATCTAAGAACTTCAACCAATCATCACCAGACAAACCTGCCACTTTTTCTCGTGGGAAATAGCTCAATGCTGCCTGGCGAACCATGTCTTGAGCTTTGCTCGGAGACAAGCCATCTGGAGACTGACTATTACTAAAGTAAGACAGCGCTTCTTGCTTCGCCTGTTGATTGTTTTTTCTGCGTTTTACAATAAAAAACACCAAAGCAATCAGGATAATGGCTGTGACAATTACGGCCCACCAACCCCACGCCAAAGGCCACCATGTTGGTGCGTCTGGCGCAATAACAGGGCTTAAATCTAAGGGCTGCTTCATGACTGAGCTCCTGATATCTGGCTCATCAATGGTTGTGCACTCGACAGCGAGCTATAGGGTATCGCGAGAGATAAGCCCAACTGTTGTAGCTGCTGCTTCTTTAGTGAAAAAGCGTGGTTGAGCTTTTGCTTCTCTTTATTGGAGGAGAAATTAAACCACTGCGTTTTGCTGCCATCGGTGACTTGTTTAGAGCCTTTATAGGCTGTTTGACCTTGCTCAAGTGGGTCATAAAAATGCACTAAGCGCACTCTGTTGTGTCGGCGTATTTGACTGATAAGTGAGTAATCACTTTCTTGGTAGCGCACAAAGTCACTGAGGAGGATGATATCGCTTCCTTTAGGGCAAAGCTGGTGCAGAGATTTCAGCCCATGCTCTAAGGTCGTGTCATTATGATTGTCGTGATTAGACAGTGCCGCATTATTGATTTCTATGACTTTTTGCAAAATACGCAGTGGAGCATGGTTGCTTGCACTTGGCTTAATCTCAATGACCTCTTTGCCAGTATCGATCACCGCGCCAATTCGGTCTTTTTGAGCCACAGTAAGCCAGCATAGTTGGCTAGCGAAGTGCGCAAGTTGAACCGATTTCAGCAATAAGGTTGAGCCAAAAATCATACTGCTGGATAGGTCCAAGAACAAAATGACAGGCTGTTCTCTCTCTTCAGAGAAAAGCTTGGTATGCGCTTTGCCCGTTCTGGCTGTTACACGCCAATCAATGCTTCGGATATCGTCGCCCGCTTGATATTGACGAACTTCAGAGAAATTCACCCCGCGACCTTTGCGGTTGCTCTCGTGTTGACCGTTAAGCTGCGACCAAAGGCTCTTGGCTGGAGGCAACCAGCGAACAGACTGCGCTTTGTATTGCAGAAGTTCGTCTAGATTTAACGTGACGCCGTCACTATGGTTGGGTAGTTGATTATTCATGCGCGTATCCCTATGCGCTGCCAACCAATGAAATAAGGTGTGCGATCACTTGGTTTGCGGTGACACCTTCAGCTTGTGCGTGGTAGCTCCGCAGTAGACGGTGGCGTAACACAGGGAATGCCATCGCTTGAACGTCTTGTGGAGTGACGTAATCTCGTCCTGCAAGCCAAGCGTGAGCGCGGGCACAACGGTCTAACGCAATGGTTGCACGCGGGCTGACACCCATGTCTAACCATTGATCAAGTTGGTCACTGTATTGCTTAGGTTGGCGAGTCGCCATTACCAGTCTGATGATGTACTGCTCAATGGTGTCTGCCATGTGAATGTTGAGCACTTCTTGGCGAGCTTCAAAGATCGTTTGCTGAGATATTTCTTGTGGCTGAGTTGATCCGTTGCCTTGAGCCTCACCACGGTTGAGTCGTAAGATCTCAAGCTCGCTTTCCATATCTGGGTATTCAACTTCTAGGTGAAGTAAGAAACGGTCTAACTGAGCTTCCGGCAGCGGATAAGTCCCTTCTTGTTCAATCGGGTTCTGTGTTGCCATGACCAAGAATAGCTCAGGCAGCGCATAGGTTTTTCGACCTGCAGTCACTTGTTTTTCTGCCATCGCTTCCAGCATTGCCGCTTGAACTTTCGCCGGAGCTCGGTTGATCTCATCCGCTAGAATCAGTGAGTTGAAAATCGGGCCTGATTGGAAGGTGAACTCTCCAGTTTCAGGACGAAAAATGTCGGTACCCGTCAAATCAGCAGGCAACAGATCGGGAGTGAATTGAATACGGTGGAAATCTCCTTCAACGCAATCAGCGAGTGATTTGACTGCTCGGGTCTTCGCTAACCCCGGTGGACCTTCAACAAGAATATGACCATCAGCAAGTAGTGCGATCATCAGTTGCTTGACGAGCTCTTGCTGACCAATGATTTGAGACTCTAAATAGTTTTGAAGGACTTCGAAATTTGATTTGTGCATTTTGGACTCTCTGGGTATCCATTTGATTTTTATTTTGAGTATTGGTCACTGATTTCGAGGAAAAAGTTCCAGTACATTTGCGTAATTTATGTTTCCAAAATTGAAAAGATTTACAAGTGTTTAGCCACAACACAGCTAGTCTCAATGAGTTTTACCATAGTCAGACTTAAAAGGCGTGTTTTAGTGTTAACCAGAAGTTGTCGTCTTCATCGGTATTTATCGCCATGCTCGTCTCCTTGGTTATGTTGTGCCCAAGTTGTGTCACGAGTTCAAACAAGCGAATCTTTCGTCCATTTACGCTGTAGGTATATTGAGGTACCAAATTGACGAACCAGTCGTCGGCGACCTGCCAGCGAATGAAAGTATATAAGGTCATGATCGACGTATTTGGAAATAGTGTTTTTTGAGCTTTCTTATCGTCTGTCCAGGTTTCGCCGTATAAAAGGGCTGGGTTGATTCTAAGCTTATCTGATATAGGGACTATCTGGATTGCGCCAACAGAAGCTCGGTTAACGGGAATTGCATTGGCATTGTTGCGCTGCATATCGACAAACAATCCTGTCCCACTTTGTTTATAGATTGAAAAGTGGCGCAAGTGTACGGTTTCAAAATCGTCTTTAAATTGAATGAAGCTGTTGTGACCCAAAGCACTGTCGGGGCTGTTGAATCCAAATTGTGCTATAGCGCCATATCCATTGGTTCCGGTTCGTATCCCCAGAAATGACGTTAGTGCTGTAGGATCGTCAAGGTCTTCGACTTGTTTTGATTTTAAAGTGGGTGATGCTTGTGCCGTCATTATTACGGAAAGAACGGCAAGACATAATATTAGCTTGGGTAGCATGACAACCTCAGAAATTGATGGTATTCGGTCATAGATGGCAGGCGGGGAACCTGCCATTTCATAGTTTTATTAATTGGTTATTCAGATGGAGAGTATTACCCCGAGCAAGGAATCATGAGCTCGAAGTTGTTGGTCGTGGTGTAGAAGGTTCTTGGGTAGTATTCCCCCATCACAGGGGCAATATCTTTATCTTGTTGGATATTTTGTATGGCGTGGCTGAATTCTGGCGCTGCGAGCATGTGACGAATTTGAACAATGGATGCATCTTTATCAATAATACCATCGCCATCATCGGCCATTGGTAACCAGCCTACACCGCACTGGGCAAAGGCATTACGTGGCCTATCGGCCGCGCGACTTACGGCGATGGTGTAATACCCATCTTTGTCCACTGGAATCGCTTCATCGTACAGGCAGTCGTTTACTTTGGTTACAGCGAAGCCTTTATTCGAGCAAACCGACCAATAACGAAGGTCACCTCTGGTCATTATCTTTTCGCCATGGAAAGTTTTTGGCGTCACTGGCGCTTTGGCTCTGAGCACGAATACTGGGCCATGTTTTCGGTTTACGACGGTTCTTATATAGTTGTTATCTAGGTTGGGATAGAAGCCACCGGTACTACGTCGAGCTTCTGGATTTATTTGCCCTGTATAGATGCCTAATAAGCTTTTGCGATCTAACTGAATATGCCATGTAGATGGATTTGTCGCAGGGAAACCCGCGGGTTTGTTGGGTTGTGTAACTAACTCTCGGTATTTCTCGACTGGGATTCCTAGCGCATTCAACTGAGCTTTTAAGGGTTGTGAACTTTGCAGAGAATCGCACGCTTCCTGTCCACGCAGTTCTTTTCCTGAAGCAAGAGTGACCACTGGTTGCGGTAATGCAGTGTTCCCTGTGCCATCAGTGTTTTCATCTCTTGCATAGATACGGTAAATGACCACCTGCTGATTGGCTGAGGACTTCGGCGTATGCAACTCATCCATTTCAACACCATCACGTATTTGGCCTGCGGTGTAATCGGTTTTTGGTTGAGAGTTGAGAATATTGATTTGATAGCTTCTAAGAACGCTGTCACGTTGACTCTGCTCCCTGAAAGGGTTCACGCTGCTTTGGCTAGGTTTGATCATATAATCCGGTAAGGATTGCACTGGCCTTCCACGATCATCATAGCTAATGAACGACATGTAGCGAGAATGTGGGAATTGTCCCTCTAACCTTAGTTTGGCACCATCCGGTACTGTAAAAGCTGCTCCCCAATATTTGACCGCAGCATCGGGGTAGGCAACGTTGATATATGGGTCTGCAGATACGGGGCCATAACGGAAGAAGCATGTTCTTTCGCCGGGGATCCCCCCAAACTTATCGTTGGCTATTGAGATCGTACTCCAACTAGCGCAGGTAATTAAAACTGTTGCTATAGAGCCTTTAATGAGCCAGCGGCTCAATGTGTTTACGCATGGTATTTGCATTCTTGAATCCTCGTTTCACGACCTTGTGGTTTTCCTAGCTTTTCTATTCGATAAATTGCTAATCTGTATTTAACAATTAATTAACAAGCTATCAGGGGTTGGATGAGAACAATGTGTAAAATTTTACATTCTAATTTTGTTCCTACGATGGGCAGTGAAGAGCAGCACTCGATACTTGAGTTGGTTTTAAGAAATGATCCAACACTAAATCAGCTAGACCCGAAAGCTGTTGAGGAAATAGTTAGTGCTGCGAAAATAGAAGTCTATAAGGTACCGACATTACTGAATTCAGCTCATGCTGTTGTAGATACCATGCGTCTTGTCGTTAGGGGGCATATTGAATTGATGAGTTATAGCGAAAGTGGTGATGAGGCATGTATCGCCATGTTAGGCCCTTGCAGTTGGTTGACGTGGATTGGCTGCTTTGACGATCATCCTACTAATCATAACTTCTACTCTTCGTCTGACTGTATAGTCGTGGCCATTCCGGTCAAAAAAATGAGAGTTATCGCTGACCGTTACCCTCAACTTTATAAGATTGCGATTCGAGAAATCAGTTTTCGGTTCCGGCTCTTGATGGAGTGGACGACAGAATCTGTGCTTCTCAAAAATGACTATCGCGTAGCTAAATTACTTCTATTGGTAAGCCGTTTGAATGGGGCTCCTAATGAGTTAAATCCAATCTTGTATACCCAAGACAAACTTGCCCATCTATCTCGATGTACTCGTCAGACACTGAGTCGTTCGCTCCAGTTGCTAGCGAAGGAAGGCATGATTGAAATAGGTTATCGCCGTATTGATATCATCAATCAAGACAAGCTAAATACATTCATTTTGGAAGGGTTAGCTAGGTAAATATCGCGTCACACATAATGAATTTGAATAAAGCTAAATAATCACATTTCCTGATGGATGATTACTCCAAGGTTAAATAATTTGGTTGTTACATCACATTTGCAATTTTTTGAGAGAAAAGTCTCTAGTTTTATTGGTTGTGGCCGATACATCACTCAGATTGTGCATTGCTGTTGGCGTGCACTAAAAAGTCCTGTTCAGGGTATACCGATAACGAGCGATTCTTTTTAAAGGTCCCAATATGTTTAAAACTAACTCTCTGAGTATCAAGCAAAAAGTTGTACTTGGAATTACCTTCGCGGTTCTTGCATCGACAGTGATTGTCGGCGCGATGGCGCAACAGCAAGCAAGAGATGTACTAAGTCATCGATTGATCGATATTGAACTTCCAGGAATGCTAGAGCGAATCAATGGTGAAATTGACCGAGAAGTCTCTCAGCTATTACTAGCGGCGGAGCAAATTGCTTCAAATGAATTTATTTCTGATGCTATTGAATCGACCGATCGCGATCCAGCACTAGAAAATAAACTGGTTAAACAGCTGAACAATGTTCGCAACCAATATAAGTTGAATGATGCATCGGTAGCGAACCGTCAAACTGCATATTACTGGAACCAAAACGGATTCTTGCGTCAGCTAAACCAACAACAAGATGGTTGGTTCTTTGGCTTTACTCAATCTGGTCAGCCAACCATGGTGAGCATGTTCCAAGAAGCTAATGGCGAAGTTAAGATGTTTGCTAACTACCAACAGCCTTCTGGTTTGGCGATGTCAGGTCTATCAAAGTCGATGGATGACATGGTTAACCTGCTAAACGGTTTTAAGATTGAAAATACAGGCTTCGTATTCTTAACCGATAGCCAAGGTGATGTTCAAATTCACCGTGAACGTTCTCGCAGTGATTCTTCACTTCAACAACTTTACGGCCCTCAAGCAAATCAACTACTGAACAAATCGGGTTTCAATCTGATTACCACTGAAAGCCAAGGACAAGAGCTGTTTGTAGCGAGCTTGTATGTGTCTTCAATGGACTGGTTTGTCATTGGTGTAGTTCCGACTGGTGAAGTATTTGCAGAGTTAGATGCGACAGCACAAAAGATGCTGATCATGACTGCGGTTGTGGCGTTAGTCTTTATCCTAATGGGCGTAGTGCTAGCAAATAGCATCACCCAGCCAATTAAGCTGTTGGCTAAGCGCTTCGGTGACCTTGGCGAAGGCGACGGTGATCTTGCACAGCGTATCGAAGTGAAAGGCAACGATGAAATTGCACAGCTTTCAAAGGGCTTCAACGGATTCATTGAAAAGATTCACGAGTCGATGAAAGAGGTGTGTTCGACAAGCCAGGCGCTTCAAGTGGCAGCAGAGAGTGTCTCTAATAAAGCGCATATTACTCACGACAACAGCCAAGAACAGCGTGACCAAACGCTTCAAGTAGTTGCTGCAATTAACCAAATGGGTATGACCATCAGCGAGATTGCATCGAACGCGGCAACCGCAGCAGAAACGGCAACTCAAGCTTCAGGCAATACGGAAGTAGGCCGCTCTGTGGTGAACAAAGCAAAAGACGCGATCAGTCGTTTGGCGCAAGATATTGAAAGCACAGGTCAGGTAGTAGAGCAACTGGCTTCTACAACTCAAGACATCGGTTCTATTCTGGGTGTTATTCGTGATATTTCAGAGCAAACTAACTTACTCGCATTGAATGCAGCGATTGAAGCAGCCCGTGCCGGTGAGCAAGGTCGTGGTTTTGCGGTTGTAGCGGATGAGGTTCGTAACCTAGCAAGTCGTACTGCAGATTCAACGGAAGAAATCCAGAAGATGATCAACCAACTGCAAAGCGATGCTAAAGACGCGGTGACCGCAATGAGTGCGGGTAAAGTGATTACTCTTGAAGGTGTATCAGCGTCGGATGAAGCGGTGGACGTGCTGGGTGGCATTTCAGACCGTATCGTTGATATCACAGACCGTAACACTCAAGTGGCAACGGCAACGGAAGAGCAATCAACCGTAGTTCACACCATCAATCAGAACATTGAAGAGATCAACGCGATCAACGAAGTCACAACGGGCACGGCTGAGCAACTTGCTGAGGCGAGCCAAGAGCTTCGAGACCTTTCGTCTCGTCTAGATAAGATGGTTGGTTCATTTAAGCTTTAATTCTTTCAAGCTATAACACGGCTTAGAAAGGGATATAGACGAAGAGCTGGGGTCATTTCATCGTGAATCCGGCTCTTTTTATTGGTGCGCTAATTTGCCTCTAACTGCCTTTAGCTTGATCTGGTTTCGGGCTTTGCTTTCAATCAACCTAGCATCATAGGGCGGAAATGAGTAAAATCTGATTAGGTTTAATATTTAGGTAAGTATGTATCATGAGCGATTTTGAAAAAGAACTAGAGCAGATGACTCAAGAGATGGGTGATGAGCCTGAGGTGAAACTGCCATCACTTGAAGAGCAAAAAGCAATTGTTGCTGAGTTCAAGCGACTAGAAGCGGAAGGCAAACTGACACCAGAAGTGTTAGAGAAGCATTTTGGCCAGTTCAACAAACAGAATGATACGCCAATTCACTAAGTTGATTTAGGCAGGTCTTTTGTCTGAAAGAAGTGATATTAGCGGTTGGGTTTATAGCCTGACTAACAGATAAAGGTCTAGCGGTTGCTAGGCCTTTTTTATTGCCGCTAGCGAAAGACCTAGTGGCTGACTCATGAACTATTCAATGTAAGTGAAACCGTCTCCAGCGCATAAAAAAAATCCCCCTTACTGAGTAAGAGGGATTCGATATGGGCAAGTTATATCCTAAAAGGCTAAGCGATTAGTCTGTGCCGTACTCTTTGTACAAACGACGACATGCGCGGCCATCGCTGTGGAACAGGTGACAACGGTGCGCTGGAATACCAATCGCCAACTTGTCACCTGATTCGATTTTTAACGTGTCTGGCTGGCGATAGATAACATCAGCATCGGCACTTTCAAGGTTTAGGTAAACCTGAGTTTCGTTACCTAGTTTCTCTACCATCATCACGTCAGCTTCAATCGTCGCGTCACCTGATTCAGCAGACATCAAGTGTTCAGGGCGAATACCCAGCGACATACGATCGCCAGCATTAACCGTCGTCCCGTCAACAGGAATCCAGAAAGTCATACCGTTAGAAAGCTGTACCAATACGCGCTCTGCTTCAGCTTGCTCAATGTGTACCGACATAAAGTTCATCTTCGGTGAACCAATAAAGCCAGCAACGAAACGGTTTTGAGGATAGTGGTAAAGGTCAAGCGGCTTACCGACTTGAGATACATAACCACCATCAAGAACAACGATCTTATCCGCCATTGTCATCGCTTCTACTTGGTCGTGGGTAACGTAGATCATGGTACAACCCAGTTGACGCTGTAGTTTCGTGATTTGCGAACGCATTTGAACACGTAGTGCAGCATCTAGGTTTGATAGAGGCTCATCAAGTAGGAATACGTTTGGTTGAGAAACCAAAGTACGACCAATCGCAACACGTTGACGTTGACCACCAGAAAGCGCTTTAGGTTGACGCTCAAGAAGGTGGCCAAGCTGAAGAATTTCTGCAGCATGTTCAACACGCTTGTCGATTTCAGCTTTATTTGCGTTTGCTAGCTTCAGACCGAAAGACATGTTGTCATATAGGTTAAGGTGAGGGTAAAGCGCGTAAGACTGGAATACCATACCCACACCACGCTTTGACGGTTCAACGTCATTCATGCGTTGGTCGCCAATGTACAAATCACCAGACGTAATGTCTTCTAGACCTGCGATACAACGTAATAGCGTCGATTTACCACAACCTGATGGTCCTACGAATACTACGAATTCACCTTCGTTGATGTCTAAGGTTACGTCCTTAGAAATCTGTAC
The DNA here is from genome assembly GCF_001557875.1 of Vibrio splendidus. Lineage (GTDB taxonomy): Bacteria > Pseudomonadota > Gammaproteobacteria > Enterobacterales > Vibrionaceae > Vibrio > Vibrio splendidus_F. The sequence continues at coordinate 643,119 of NZ_LNRF01000001.1, forward strand.
ATCACCATATGATTTATAAACGTTTTTTAACGTGACACTCGCCATCTAGCTTGTCCTCGATCGATCAAATTTTAAGTTTTACTGCTTATCATTATAAGAAATTTTTGGGTCAGCAGTAACTGTAGGAATTGGTAAGTATTGAGTGAGTAAGAAAAAAGTGGGTGAGACTTGGCTTCTTTAACCAAGCCCACCCGTCATAGCCAAACTGATGCCCATTTCCCCCACATCCAGCTAAACCTCCCCCGTGATTCAATCACAGATTTAGCTCGATGCTAATATAAGACACCAGCGGGCAGTGAAGCCAACTAAATGAATACTGCGTCAACGCATAACACTTGCCGGTAAAGGGTTCTTACTATCCACTCTTGGATGAATGCAGTTTCGGTGAAATGGCGTAAGGGTACATCCTCCTAATGGAAAATTAACTAGGGGGAGTAGGAGGGGAGGAGTAGATATACGGGGTTATTAATAATTGGCGATCCAGTTCAAATAAATCCACCACATAACGGTGATGTTGATCACGATGACTATGCATTTTGTGATTGCAGTCTCTAATCTGACCGGATGGCGATCACGAATTTAAGCCATAATAGCTAGGGCGTAGTGGCTAGGATGATGAGCTAGGGTCTGTTTTCTCAGATCATAACCTCCGAAAACTGGCTCGTCTTGGTAGATGTGCCCTACGTATAAATATAAAAAGGATATTCACATGAAAAACGCTCTAAGCGCTGTAGCTCTAGGTACAATAGTTGCTCTGGGTTCTTTTGGTGCAAATGCTGCTATCGAAGAAGGACAACTAACAATCTGGGTAGGTGGTGACAAAGCTTATGAAGGCATGGCTGAAGTAGGTAAACGCTTCGAAGAAGATACTGGTGTTAAAGTAACAGTCGCTTTCCCTGACAAGCTAGAAGAGAAATTCCCTCAAGTAGCAGCAGCTGGCGATGGCCCAGACATGATCTTCTACGCACATGACCGTTTTGGCGGCTATGCAGAAGCGGGACTTCTTGTTGATATCAAACCTTCTAAAGAAACTAAAGAAGGTATCGTAGACTTCGCATGGGACGCTGTTTCATACGAAGGTAAAACAATCGCATACCCTGTAGCGGTTGAGTCAGTTTCTCTAATTTATAACAAAGCGCTTGTTCCTAACCCACCTAAGTCTTGGGAAGAGATCCCAGCACTTGATGCTGAACTTAAAAAAGATGGCAAAAAAGCGATCATGTGGCCTCTACGTGGCGGCGCTTACTTCACATGGCCTCTACTTGCAGCTGACGGCGGTTACGCATTCAAACAAACTGCAGAAGGTTACGACATTAAAGATGCGGGCGTAGCGACTGACGGTGTTCAGAAGTCTCTAGGTTTCATCGAGAAGATGGTACAAGACAAAGTTATATCCGCAGACATGGATTACTCAGTTGCTGAGTCTGAATTTGTTGCGGGTAACGTTGCAATGACAATCAACGGCCCTTGGGGTTGGGAAAACATCAAGAAAGCTGGCGTAGATTACGGCGTAACAACTTTACCTAAGTTCAACGGTAAAGCGTCTAAGCCTTTCGTAGGTGTATGGGCAGGTGGTATCAGCACTGCGTCTCCAAACCGCGACCTAGCTGTTGAGTTCATGGAAAACTACCTACTAACTGATGAAGGTATGAAGAGCCTGAACGATGACAAGCCACTAGGCGCTGTTGCTCTTAACTCTTTCCAACGTCAACTAGACAGCGATACTCGTATTGCAGCAACAATGGACAACGCGATGAACGGTGAAATCATGCCTAACATCCCTCAGTTCACAACATTCTGGTACAGCATGGAAGAAGCGATCGGCAACGTAGTTGACGGCCGTCAATCAGTAGACCAAGCACTAAAAGCTGCTGAAGGTCGTATGACTAAGTAACAACCAAGCGCTACCTTTTAAGGAGGGGGCAACCTCTCCTTACTTTTCTATTTTTTATCTATATCGCTAGCAGGTTCCTCTATGCAGTCAGTTCAAGGTACAGATGCTATCCCAGCACCATCAAGCCTTCCAGGCAGTAAAAGCGTCTTCATCAAATGGGGGTTGCTTGGTAGCGTTGGCTTAATAAACGGCTACGCTACAATTCTAATGTATTCTCGCGGTGAGCTCGCTTTTGCGCTGCTTACAGTGATCTTAACGGCTTTGGCACTTTACATTTTTGGTAGTAAAAAAACTTACGCCCACCGTTATATTTACCCAGGTATTGCCGGAATGATCTTGTTCATTCTTTTCCCATTGGCATACACCGTAGGGCTTGCGTTTACTAACTACAGCGCGAAAAACCAGCTTTCTCTAGAGCGTACTCAAACCGTTCTTTTAGACCGTTCTTTCCAAAGCGGTGAGAGCTACCCATTTACTTTGTACAAGACAGATGACGGTCACCAGATCGTCGTAAAAGATGGCGACCAACTGTTAGCGACTGACGTATTTTCTCTAGACAATATGACAGCAACAGAGATGGACCTATCTGTCATCGAGTCTACGCAAGGTGAAAAAGAGAAGATCAAAGCAATCATCCAAAACCGAGCAGCGATCAGTGGTGTTGATTTCAATCTACCGGACGGTGGTGACATCCGCATGAGTGGCTTACGTAAGTTTGCTTCTGTTGCTCCGCTTTACACGCTACAAGACGATGAAGAAACGTTAATCAACAATGAAACGGGTGAAGTTCTCAAGCCAAATATGGATGTGGGTTTCTACCAGCCTGTTGATGCAAACGGTGAGTTTACGGGTAATACCATCTCTCCAGGTTTCGTGGTTAGCATTGGTACGCATAACTTTGAGCGTGTATGGAAAGATGACGGCATTAAAGAACCGTTTATCAGCATCTTTATTTGGACGGTTATCTTCTCGGTATGTACTGTTGCCTTCACGCTAGTTATCGGCCTTGTACTGGCTAACATCGTGCAATGGGAAGAGTTGAAAGGTCGTTCTATTTATCGTGTTCTACTGATTTTGCCTTACGCCGTACCTGCGTTCATCTCGATTCTTATCTTTAAGGGTCTATTCAACCAAAGTTTTGGTGAGATCAACATGGTGCTCGAGAATATCTTCGGCTTAAGCCCGAACTGGTTCTCAGACCCGATTCTTGCGAAAACCATGGTGTTGATGGTTAACACATGGCTCGGTTTCCCTTACATGATGATTCTATGTATGGGTCTGCTTAAAGCGATTCCTGATGATTTATACGAAGCTTCAGCAATCGATGGTGCGAACTTCCTTGATAACTTCAAGCGCATTACGTTCCCATTGATGATTAAACCGCTTACACCGTTATTGATTGCAGCGTTTGCCTTTAACTTCAACAACTTCGTAATGATTCAACTATTGACGAACGGTGGCCCGAACATGATTGGTACTTCTGAGCCAGCGGGTTACACAGACTTGCTTGTAAGCTACACGTACCGAATTGCATTCGAAGGCGGCGGCGGTCAAGACTTCGGTCTAGCAAGTGCTATCGCAACGCTTATCTTCCTATTGGTTGGTGCACTAGCGTTACTAAACCTTCGTTTCACTAAACTGTCTCAAGATTAAGGAGCTCGACAAATGGCTATGGTACAAGGTAAAGGCCTTAAATACCGAGTGTGGGCAACGCATGCAGTGTTGTGGTGCTTCTTGGCAATGATTATCTTCCCACTACTGATGATCATCGCGATCTCGTTCCGTGAAGGTAACTTCGCAACCGGTAGTTTGATTCCAGATAACCCATCATTGGAACACTGGAAGCTAGCTTTGGGTATTTCAGTGACGAACGCAGATGGCTCGGTAACGGCACCTCCGTTCCCAGTACTGACTTGGTTGTGGAACTCGATTAAAGTGGCAGGTGTTACTTCGATTTTAATCGTGGCACTGTCAACGACATCGGCTTACGCATTTGCTCGTATGCGCTTCAAAGGTAAAGAAACTATCCTGAAAGCGATGATGATTTTCCAAATGTTCCCAGCAGTACTGGCTCTAGTAGCAATCTACGCGCTGTTTGACAAACTTGGTCAATACATCCCGTTCTTAGGCTTGAACACACACGGTGGTCTAATCTTCTCTTACCTAGGTGGTATTGCACTGCACGTATGGACGATTAAAGGTTACTTTGAAACGATTGATAACTCTCTGGAAGAGGCTGCAGCCCTTGATGGTGCAACGCCTTGGCAAGCATTCAGACTGGTTCTACTACCGCTGTCTGTGCCAATCCTAGCGGTTGTGTTTATCCTATCTTTCATCGCGACAGTGGGTGAGGTGCCAGTAGCATCTATCCTACTTACAGATGTGAACTCTTATACGCTAGCAGTAGGTATGCAGCAGTACCTATACCCTCAGAACTATCTTTGGGGTGACTTTGCGGCAGCGGCTGTACTATCAGCACTTCCGATTACTATCGTGTTCTTACTTGCTCAACGTTGGTTAGTTGGCGGTTTGACGGCAGGTGGTGTAAAAGGATAAGCTATACCCTATAAGAAAGAAAAAGAGCGACCGTTAGGTCGCTCTATATTGGCATTTTTATTACATCATTTGGTTTGGCCGCCGATCAGTAATAAAAATAACCCTCAGGTTACGCATAGCTGGCTACTAATCAGGTTCCTTACGCTATTAATGATTAGTGGTTTTTGTAACTCTAACCCAGGTATTTACTTGGGTTTTTTTATGCCTACTACTTTTTGTTTTTTGTGTCAGCGTTACTCGTCAACTCTTGTATCCATCACCGTTATTGTGCTGATAAGCGCTTTAATATTAAAAGCTTCGAGTCACTTCTCTTCTACGCTTTTCTTGACTCATTCCTCTTACTTGAAGGCATGAACGAGTCTCACAAATCAGACACTCAGTATAAGGGGCTGTCGATCTATTGATATATTGCTAATAATCCAATGCGTGATACTTCAATGATTTGTATGCAACGATTAGCCAGATTACACAGGAAATGTCTATAACGGCAGGCGACTGTTGATGTATCGCGAGTAATCATCACTGCCGGTTATTAATTTGCTTGGAAGCATGTTTCGATTTAAAGCTAAGAGGGAATCAGATGTTGGGATTAGAATTCTCTACTAGAAGGAGCACAACCAAGATGCTGCAACAGCACATAGATGCTTTCTTGATCGAGTGCCACACGGCGAAATAGATCCGCAAACGTCTGGTCACCGCCAAAACAAGTTTGGATGTAGTGGTTGATTTCATTGCTGTCGTAGCCTTCGACGTACAAAGTTCTAACCCATTGGTACTCAACAGCCTTTAAATTGTTCAGTGTAGATTCGCTAAGAGTGGGGCGTGTGACGCTCAAGAGTGGCTCCGGGAAATTCAAATACATCCATTATGATTGGCGGTATTTAAACAGAGCAAAATGACGACTTTATTACAGTTAAAATAAATCCGAGAGACAGCTTCGATTCATTTCAACCTTTGGCTGGCTATCACGCTTTCATAGGCGTGCCTTGTATAGATACATAGAGCTAAGGGGTTAGATAAGCAAATGCCAAGCAGGTACTTGGCATAGTAATAAGGTTTTGTAGGGTAGAGCGGTTGGTGGGCTTTACTTAAGGTACTTCACGTGCGCTTCCATCTCTTCGCCGATCTGTTTTCGCATGTTCATTAGACGAATAGCTGAATCTCTTAATTCTATGTCTTCTGGCGTTTCTGGCGTCCACTCCGGCACTTTTGTCGGGTTACCATTTTCATCGACAGCGACCATAATAACGATACAGTGAGTCGTTAGTCGGTTATTGAGCTCTTTAGGGTCGCTGGCTTGAACGTCGATAGCTATGTGCATGGAAGATGAGCCTGTATAGATGACCTTCGCACTTACTTCAACAAGGTTCCCTACATGGATTGGGGCAACGAATCGAATACCACCGGCATAAGCGGTAATACAATACTTACCACTCCATCCAGCAGAACAAGCATAAGCCGCTAAATCGACCCATTTCATTACTGCACCACCATGAACTTTACCACCAAAGTTCACATCCCCTGGTTCAGCTAAAAAACGCAGAGTAACGTCTCGTTTACCATCTTGTCGGCTATTGCTACTGCTCATCTATTTTCCTTCATTATTATTGTGCTACATAACATGCTTGTTACTTGCTAATAACAATATACTTAAGATGACATAAATTAAAGCGGATAATCTCACGATTAAGACTATTTTTTCGAACAGGTAATAAGTTGGTGAATATTGGCGTTTAAAGGCGTTGCATCAACAGAGGTGTACTTTATCGAGTAAGTTGCTCGAAAGGTTGATTGTAAAAAAAAACACCTAGCGTAATGCTAGGTGTTTCTAAGCCGTGTGGTACTCATTACGGTACCTTATTTTGTTTTAGCCAACTAACCGCTGTTTATCTGGTTTAGTTAAATGATTCTAGCTTCTTTACCACTAAAGTGGTAGTTAAAAATATTTGTTATTCAGCTCATTTTTACTCTTGGATAAAGTATAGATCCTTCGCGTAGATATTTCCTTTCGGATTATTATTGGGGAAACCTTTTAGTGTATTTCGCACTAATCGAGTGTGATTGTAATGATATAAAGGCATAACTGCTGCTGATTCGTTAAGTATCGACTCTGCGTGCTGGTATAGAGCGAAGCGTTTAGATTGTTCTTCCGTTTTACTTGCTTGCTGTAAGAGCTCATCATAATCGGTGTTACAGTAACCACTCTCATTTGCAGTGTGGTCACAAGTGAAGGCTTCTAGCAATGCAGAAGGTTCTGGGTAGTCACCAAACGCCCATGAGCGCGCAATCTGATAATCACCAGCCCCTTTCGCTGCAATATACGCTTTCCATTCCATGTTCTCTAACTCAACTTTTACGCCAAGTGGTTTCCACATTGATGCAATCGCAATAGCTATTTTCTTGTGGTTCTCACTGGTGTTGTATGTCAGTGTGAATTTAAGTGGGTTGTTCTCGTTATATCCAGCTGCTTCCAGTAGCATTTTGGCTTTTGTTAAACGCTGAGCGCTGTCTAAAGAGTTGAATTCGGATAAAGGCGCTGTGTAATCAGGAATATTATTCGGCGTCACGCTGTAGGCTTCAGGCTCACCTTGACCTGTAACTTTCTCGACCAGAATCTCACGATTGACGGCCATGCTCAGTGCTTGACGAACTCTGACGTCATCAAAGGGCGCTTGGCGCGTATTGAATGAATAAACATATGAGCCCAATAGAGCTTGCGCTTTGATTTGCTCAGGACTTTCTTGGATTAATTTCTGGTAGTACTCAAGCTGAACACGATTGGTCATATCGATCTCACCAGCTTGGTAGCGGATAAGCTCGGCATTTTGAGATGATAAGCCTAAATAGGTCACCTTGTTAATGACTGTCGATGTGTCATCCCAATAATTTGGGTTCCTCTCGACCTCAACGTATTCGTTGGGTACCCATTTACTCAAAGTGTAAGCACCGTTGGTTGCGATATTTTCTGCGCGAGTCCATTGGTCACCTTTCTCTTGAACCAACTTAGCAGGCAAAGGGAAGAAGGTCTTGATGCTCATTAAACTCATAAAGTAGGGCGTAGGTTTTGAAAGTGAAATTTCAACCGTGCGCTGATCTAATGCTTTGATGCCAAGCTCAGAGGGATCTTTGTCTCCTGATAGAATCTCGCTAGCGTTCACGATGTTAGCCGTTGAAAAAACAAAACCCGTGTTGTTACCCGTTTGAGGAGACACAGCGCGCTGCCAACCAAAGACAAAATCAGACGCTGTGACTGGATCGCCATTCGACCAATTGAGATTCTCTTTCAACACAAACGTCACGGTTTTGTCGTCTTTGCTGATAGACCATTCTTTGGCTTGCCCTGGGATGATTTGCCCGTCACTGTTCTCAATCACAAAGCCTTCAAACATATCATTGACGATAATGTCACCGGGCATGCCTGAATTTACGAAGCTAGGATCCAGTGTATTGGGCTCTGCACCGTTGCCACGTACAAAATGTTGTTCCTCAGCTAACGGTGTATCAGCAGGAACAGTGGCAGCAAAGCTTGAAGCAGATGACAAAGCAAGCAGGGACGAGATGATCACAGGGATCGTTGGTTGAGTCATTGTAATTCCTTTTACAACTTAAACGGTACTCAATGCATTAAACCTGACTCGCTAACATGTTGCAACCACAATGAACGCTTATTAAAAGCATTTTAAAGACTTGTAAATAAAACAACAGTGCCTACTTTAGGAGTAGGCACTGTGAAAATAGTGAGTTTGAGTATTTGCCCTAATATGAGCGTTGTCCCATTCGTTTAGCTTTGCTGAGGGAGAGGAGCCTCGAGCCTTGGTTTTCTTTTGATTTGAGCAAGGATGACGCCTGAAATTACCATCACACCACCAATGATGTGGAACTGGTTAATCTCTTCGCCAAGCCATGTCGCAGCTAATACGATCGCAACAACCGGAAGCAGGTTCATGAACATCGCGCTTGAGTCAGCACCAATGGTGTCAATTGCTTTCACCCACATCCAAGGTGCTAAAATCGAAGCGGCAACCGCGGCGTAAGCAATCAATGGGAGCGCTTGTTGCGGTGGTAAAAGTTGTTCGCTGGTAAGCCAAAGTGGCGTAAGCATTGCGACAGCAAACAGACCCTGGATGTAAATCACCACCCAGCTACTGATTGGCATTTTCCAGCGTTTCAAGAGCACACAGTAAGAAGCATAAACAAAGGCCGCAATCAGCATATAGCCATCGCCTTGAGTCAATTCTTGATGGATGAAGAACAAAGGATCGCCTTTACCTAACATCAGAGCTAAGCCTGACAGTGACAACACACCACCCACGATACTCAAACTAGAAATGGACTTATGTAACAAAGGAACGCTTAGAAACACACTGATCAACGGGACTAAAGACGTGATCAATGCCATGTTGGAAGCGGTTGTGGTTAAGCCTGCGTAGTAACCTAGAGATTGGTTCAACACCATGCCCAAAAAGCCGAGGAACGCTAATTTCGATAGGTTTGGCTTAATGACAGCCCACTGCTTCATCACCGGGCGAATACAGAAAGGCGTGAGAATTAACATCGCAAAAAACCAGCGGTAAAAACTCATCGCGCTAGGCTCTATGGTGCTTGCAGCAAGCTTGTTGACGATTGCATTGGCGCCCCAGATACAGACTGTAAAAAATGGTAAGAGATAATGCATGTGAATTCCGTCGCAAATGAGTTGATGCGGCTAGTTTGACAGGTCGTTATACTTACAAGTATCTTTAGAAAGACATCAGGCGCGATAGGAAGACAAGTTTGAAAAAACAGTCCAGAAACCTTCACCCATCCTTATCAATTGATAAGGCACCATCCAACGTATTTATGAATTTTGAAGCGTTTCTTTCGAACACTGAAACCCGAGTTCATAGCCACTCATGGGGACAGGTTCAATTGATCAGTGGCGGTATATTAGAGATGGAAGCGGAAAACACCCGATTTCTAGCACCACCGCATTTGGCGATTTGGGTGCCGGCCGGGGTGATGCATTGCAGTTATAACCGTAAGCCTCTGGACTACTGCTCGCTAAATATCGCGCCAGAACTCACGCAACACCTGCCAGAAAAAACCAGTCTTATAAAGATCACGCCGATTGTGTCTTCTATCATCGATGACTTTCGCGAGCGTGGAATAAATGTTGCGGAAACAGAACAAGATCAAAGGCTTGTCCAGGTACTGCTTGACCAGCTTGCGCAGCGTGAGGTTGAGCATCACTTCTTGCCTTCAACCGACAATAAGTACCTAGCGCCTATATTGGCATCTGTTGAAGAAAACCCAACAGACGAAGTGACGCTGAAAGATTGGGCTGAGCGTGTCCACACCACAGAAAGAACCCTTTCTCGCCATTGCCAGACAGAGCTTGGAATGAGTTTTACAGAGTGGCGATTACGCGTCCGCTATCTGTACTCGATGGACTTGTTAAGAAACGGGCAATCGGTCAAAGAGGTCGCTCTTACATTGGGCTATAACCAAGCAAGCCCATTTATCACCATGTTCAAACGTTACGCGAACCAAACGCCAGAACAGTATAAGAACCGTTTGTTGTAGTTCGTTCTATGTACTTAAACTTTACAACATGCCCAATCAAGTCCTGGAACTCTGTTTGGGCATATCTGAGATTTTGCCGATGAATTCAAGATGTATCGTAGATAAAATGTTTGAATTTCAATCGGTACGCGGCTGTTTCGGATAGCGAAGTTGTAGAACCACCACTGGCCTCCCTCCTAGTTTCCTAATTTTGTTCCATTGGACTACTTAACTACTTAACCACTCAGAAAACCTCTAAAGCTCCAGAGAGATTCTTTATTCTTGGACGTAGTTAAACAGCATATCCTGCCTCTCCCTATATTCTTTGAACGCTTTTCATCTTATTTTTCAGTTAATACTGACTACACCTTCACCATTTATGGCTGACTTTTCCTCTTTTTAGACCACTGACAACTTTGGATCCGAAAGCTAAGATACGTCAGATATGCCTCTGGGTAATATTTGATGTTCATTAGTTCATTTCCGAATTTAAATTTAATTATTTAATATTCTTTTATCGAAACGAGGTTGTTTAGGAATAACAACCTCGCTTCGGGGTTAATTAAAAAATTATGATGCAGTTAAATTAATAATTGCAATTGCAAAGGAGAGCATAATAAATAAGAGAGAACAGTATGAAATTATTAAATAAAAACAAATCAAATTTGACGTTAGCACTTGCTTCTATTTTATCCTTATCATTCACCTCAGTTTTTGCGGATGAATATCAGGACATGTCTGACCCTATGGCTGTCTATTCTCAAGCAGGATTAGGTTTTACAAATAAAGGTGTTAATTTTAAGTTTGGCCAAGCCTATGACACAAGAAATGATGAAACAATGGCTATGCATGTTCTAGAGGTAAAAGGCTTTGCTGCCGAAAGTTTAAGCCTAAAAGGTGATGACAGTTTTGACTCGTTGCGCTATCGCCACTTCAACGTAAACATAGAGAGTGGATTGGGCTCTCAACTTGATTTGAACTGGGACTTCGATAACAAAGTAGGTTCTACTTCTTACTCTTTTATTCAAGCATTACCAAGCATAGGGCCAGTGCAATTGTATCCTCTTGCCGGTGTGGGACTGTCAGTTGCAGATGTGCATTCACACTTGATCAAACCAGGCGCCGACTATGAAGGCTCTATTGGCTACACCATTCCATCTAGTTTTGCGGTGATCGGTTCGTATTCCAAGATCGACGTCACGGACAATATTTGGCTCAACTATAACCCCATGTATACAACTCAACTTGGTGGTGTAGAGCTCGCGAGCGATTTTTATGGTTGGCAGCATGAAGTGGCTGCAAGTTACCAAATAGATAGCCAGAGTAATATACGAGCATTCTGGAATTTTGGTGAAGTTATCACTGGTACCGATTTTAGAATCGAATATAACCATCAATTTTAAATTTAGAAAAAACCACAGTAAATAAATCAACCCAACAATATCAATTAAATTATTTTAACTATTAATTTAAAAATAGGATTATTATGAAAAACACAGCAATATCATTGTTGATTGCATCTATTTCTCTTGGAAATGTAGTTAATGCAGAAGAAATTGTACCAACGGATGCTGAATTAACAGGGCAACGAGTGTATCACCACATGGAAAACATGATTGGTTTCATGGAGAAAAATGGACTAAATCAATTTGAATTTCCTGGCTTAGCCGATCATACCTGGGACGTTATCACGCCTGCACTGGACCACATTTACGCTAAAGCGATGCTTGACGTATCCAATGGCCCTATTGAAGTGAAGGTACCAGCTCGTGAATCTAGTCGATATGCTTCATTCCATTTACTGGACGCTGAGCATTTCGCGGCTTATCACGAAGTGACTCCTGATGAAGGTGGAACCTACCTTATTGTTCGTTCTGGTTCAGATTATGACACGCCAGAGGGGAACTATATCGACACCATCGAGGTCAACGATGACCTGATTTTTGCTTTTATTCGAGTGCAAACATTCGAGTATCGTGACAACGGAGGGGCTGATGAGTGGCGTAAGCAACTTGTTATCGACAATCACTCAGCTGTTTCAAATGTTGTATTGCCTGATCGTGCCAATGTTCGAGAGGTCCTCCGCTTTGCAGACCAAATTACCGATGGCTGGGTTCAGACTCACGACAACATGCAAACCATTATCGCAGATGAAAACTTCGACCAAGAAAGGCTAACTGAGGTTAGGAGTTACGTGCATAACTTAGCCTCGTCCGGGCTAGTGGTGAACAATTTGTCTGGCTTTGAACACCCTGGTCATCTTGATGATCTTGCCGATGAAAGAAGACGTTCAGTATTAACGCATTTAGGGCATCTCGGCTTTCCTGCAGAGCATGCATATTATGAGTTGATCCCGATGACGCCTGAAGGCGAAAAGTTGAACGGAGCTGAAGATTTTGTCTTGACTATGCCTCATGACCAAGCCGTTGGACAATTCTGGTCTGTCACGCGTTACTCGGATGAGACCCGTTTGCCTCTCGATCCTGCAACGATTGGTGGGTCACAGCGACAAGTATGGGCTGGAGGAAACACGTCACCTGACGCTGATGGCAATATCACCATTACATTCTCAAGCCATAATCCAGAGAACGAAACCTACTGGATGCCAGTAGTGGATGGCGAAGACTACTACTTTGTCGTTCGTTACTACCTACCTCAGGAAGGCTTAGCAGGTAGTACCGTGCAAAGTTTGATTTATCAGGGCTCACCTTTGGAAAGTCTAATGGTTCCGAAAGCTTCGTTTAACTATGGAAATTAATGTTTATCGGGTAGCTAAGGACAGTGCCTTATTCCCATGAGCTACCGATACGAATTTAATTGACCTAATTAGCATGCGAAAAGATTTGATCGATTTCTTTGTGCAACCATGTCACTAAGGGCGTTCTAGAGAGTTTCGATGGGATGAAAGCACCAATATCACTACTTGGTGTATCTTCTTTGTTCGGGGATATAAACCTCGTCCCTTTTGGGAGTTCGGTGTCAAAGATATCGATGCAAGGCATTAGTGCGTTGGATTGAGATACAACGTGCAAACAGATACTTAACTGGTCTGCTCGAAGTGCCACGTTTGGTGTGACTCCCGATTCGCGTAACTTTGTTTCAATTAGATTCTCTTTTTTATTGAAATCTGGAAGTTGGAGAAGAGCGAGAGGGTATTGCCCTACATCGTGAGCAGTACGCAGGGTGTTGATGATTGGGTGTCCTTCTCTGCAGACAAGCTTGAAGGTACATCGCGCCACTTTCTTCTGAATTATTTGTTTAGAAATATCGAGCGGAAGATAGTTAATACCGATGTGCACTCTTGCCATGGCCAGGTTATGCTCGGTATCTTGACCCCAATTGATGATTTTCAATGTTGCATTTGGCATTGAGGCGCTAAGGTGTGTATACAATTTTCGGGAGATAGGGCGATACATTGAAGTATTGATGGCTATACAAATATCACCAGTGTACTCGCTAGGTTTGAAATTTTGGTTTCGAGAAAAAACATCTTCCAGTAACTCGAATAGCGCCGGTAATTTATCTAGAAGCTCTAAACAATAAGGCGTTGGTTCTAACCCGTATTGTCGGCGGATGAATAATTCGTCACCAATATCTTCACGAAGTTTTTTGAGCTGTTTGCTAACCGCAGGTTGCGACAAAAACATTCGTTCCGCAGTACGTTTAGTATTGCGTTCTTCTCCAAGGATTTTGAGAAGTTTAATAGAGTTAAAATCCAGTTTCCTTAACAGACCGTCATCCATAAGCGTAGCTACTATATTTTGTTGATTTTTATACAATAGTACATGGGTGAGTCTGTTCCCGCCAGATGAAGGAATAGGATGTGTGAATTATCGTGGAATCGCCAATCTATTTTTTGTTGTTATCTGGAACATAACTCAAACATCATACGATCAATTTAACAAGCGAGGCACCTAGGGTTCTTTACTAGTCTCTAACAGCCCATATATTTTACTCTGTTGTTCGGTGACATCCTCATAGTGTTGGTTCAATAGAGCGCTGTTGCTGCCGACCTTGAACAGTATGTACGTTTCTCCGTCGACCTCGAACCAATTGAACGTTCCATGCTGGTTATACGTGGTCATTGTTTTGTTTATCTTCATGAGATATACACCAGCAGTGCAAGACATGCAGACGTACATAAGCCAAAGAAAGAAAAGAAAAACCACGAGCCTAATACCGTTTTTTCTTTTCTTACCTTTTCATTGCTTTTTTGCCAACCAAGTTCACGAACCTGAGCCTTTGTAAGGTTGAAGTCGAGTTTCTCTATGTATCTGTTGAGTTCGTCATTATGTACTGAGCTAATCATGTTCTATCTCCCCTAACCATTTGATTGGTATTTTAGGGGAACTCAGCGTTTGGTTAAATTAGATATTTTTCAACAGGCGTTAAGGTAAGTCGAACGTTGCAAATACCAAAGCGCCTTCGCTGTGGAGGCTTTGGTTGAAAGTGGTTTAGTCGATGGTTATCGCTTTGTATTTGTTGTCAGTAATGCTCGCTCTAATACCCCGTCAACTCCATATAGCCAGACCCAGAATGAGAACCTTTAATCACGATTGGCCCCTCCCAATAAGGAACCGACAGCGGCATTTTGGCATTTGGATTGAGTGCCGAGACGGTCAGTTCGATTTGTTGGTTTGGAATTGAAATTTGCCATTCTGTTGGGTAGTCACGTCCATCGATTTCCGTTTGCTTGATGGCGGTTAAGCTGATGTCTTGCTGCTTAATCGTGATGCCAGAACCACCTTGCAGCATCAATCTTGCGTGAGCATAACTGGCTTCGCCTGTTGTTGAGTTTCGAAGTTGAAATACCACCAAACTGGTTTCATCACCTAGCCTTAGCGCAAACCAATCCCAACCTTGTTGCGAGTCGAGTAAAAATTGCGAGCTCCACTCTCTGTCTATCCAACCTGTACCGGAAACCTGATGGGTGACGCCATCAATGGTTACCTCGCCTGATACATTAATGAATGGTTGGCTGTAGTAGTAGGAAGCCACTTTGCCATCGCTACTTTTAATGCTGTAGCCTTGTTCGCCTTGCTTTTGATATGGCGCGTTGTTGGTTAACTTAAGCGAATATCCAAATTGATCCGAGTTAGCGACCAATGTAGCTGGGAACAGGTCATCGGTCGTCGACGTCCATTGCCAATCATCAAGATAGACACGAAATGGTGAAGCGCTTACTCCAGCCAGTTCTGCTTGGTCACGTGACCATTTTTCATCGGCATAATGTTTGTCTTTAGTGGTGACAGCGCTGTGCGCCATGTAGATTTGCTGACTTTGCCACGCGGTTTGCTTAGGCTGCTTGGCTTGATTGTCGTTTTCTTGTGGGGCAGAGGCGAAGCGAAACTGTGTCCATTGCACGCCTAACGTATTGCCTTCTTCATCAATCAAGTTTGCGGTTAAATACCACCATTCATGACGAAAATCAGGGTGTGCTTGATGGTCGGCAGGGAAGGTGATGTCGATACCTTTTACTACCGGGGTGAATTGCTCAGTCTCTTTTTGTACTTCATTCTCGGTTTGTGTTCCAGTGCCGAGTATCGAACCCATATTTTGAGCTGATGGTTGAGTGGACTCGTCGCACCCTAAAAGGAGCAAGATGCCAAGTGTGAGAACGAAAATTCTCATTGTTCGATTCATCACAACACCTCGCTTTGTAAACTGGATACCACGGGTTTACTGACCAAACGCCACAGTGGAATCAAGGTCGCAATCACCGCCACTAAAATGGTGATGGTTGCGATGCTGAGTGCGTCACTCCAATTCCACACATAATTTAAACTCCAACCAAAGGCGCGCAGGGTAACGATGTCCGTCAACACATAACCGACCATAGCGCCGAGTGGTAAGGCGATAACCAGAGTGAAGGCGACCAGAACAACGATTTGCCCGACCACCATCGCCATCAATTTTTTCTGACTAACACCGAGCGCATACAGCCTTGCAATGGCGGCTTTGCGTGCATCGAGCAACATGAAACAGGCGCAGAACAACCCTATCACCGCCACCATTAAAGTGACGCCATTAAGCGCCCGAGTGATGGCAAAAGTTTGTGAGAATATATCTAAAGCGATCGATTTGATCTGCGCTTGATCGTAAAGCTGGCTAGGGTGCAAATTGAGTTGTTGGCGTAGCTGTTCGTACACCACTTGTGGGTCGCCAGAGACTTTGATTCCCAAGCTGGTGGGTAAGTCAGTAAACCCGCTTTCGAGCCATAAATTAGGTGCAAGCAACACTTCGCCATTCGGTGAGCCGTAATCATGGAAAATCGCCCCGACGATGAGTGTTTTGTCTTGGATCGCGTCGAGCTTGAGTCGGCTTCCAAGGGACAAGCCGAGCTTCACTGCCGTAGGTTCGCTGATCGCCACGAATTCGCCTTGGTAAAAGCGCGTCCAGAAATCATCAAGGTGGGATTGGAATACCATGGTTTGCTCAAGTGTGTCTTTGTCTTTGGTGCCGAGCAAAGTAGGTAAGCCCTGCAAGTTATCGTCGACATAATATTGCTTATAAACGGTTTCAACATTTTCAAACTGCTCTAACGCACGTTCCATATTCGCGATTTCACCTTGGGCAGGGCTAACGTAAATGTCTGCGTGTAAGCGCTGTTCAAGCCATTGTTTTAACGTGGATTCAAAGCTGCCGACTAAGGTATTCATTCCCACATTTGCGGTGACGGCGAGAAGCAACGCCATCATGGCAAGGGAGAGAGGGGAGATAAGTTCACGCAGCTCAGCGAACAGATATTGTATTAACCCCGATTGGGTGCGTTTTTCGCTCCAGTTCGCTAGCACGCTGAGTGTTTTGGGCAAATACAAAGGAATCGACACCACTAACACACCGAGCCATGCCATGGTGAAGCGATGATGTTCGCTTAGCCATAACCCTGCTAACGCGACAATGGTTAATACTGCCCCGATAACAAACAGCGGATTTTCGTTAGACGTTTCCGGCGCTTGATAGAAACCGCCATGGGAAGAGAGGGGTTGTCGCACTCGCTGTTTAAAGTGCTGCCAACACGCGACAAGCGTTGCGGCCAGCGTGAGTAGCAGTGCCTGCACTAACCATTGCCACTGCCATGTGCCGGGAAGCAGTGTTGCACCATAAAGTTGCTCAAGCGTTATTGCGACGGTGGGATGTAGCCAATGGCTGAGTTGAATGCCGAGAATGAAACCAAGCGACGCGCCCAGTGTGGCTAAAACAGTCAGCTCGACTAACAGAGCTGAAAATACGATGCTTGGCGCAATCCCAGCTTGTTGAATTTGTACCAACAGCCGATTACGTTTCAGCAAGCTGTACTTCACACCGTTGTAAGCGATGAACAGGCCAACTAAAAACGCCAACAAACTCATGGCGGTGAGATTGAGGTGAAAGCTATCGGTAATTGAACCGAGATCCGTGCTTTGGTTGTTGGATATCCATTGTCCTTGCTCACCAATAAGGCTTTGCCATTTATCCTGAGCATTGCTGTTAGTGTCGCTCTTAGTGTCAAAAATAGCGATGTAGCTCAGTTGCCCTTGCTTGTTAAGCAGTTGCTGAGCGAACCCAATATCCATCAACATTCGGCTGCCTAGCTGCCATTCATCTGGTAGCACTACCACTTGAGTGAGCACTTCATCCAAAGTGAGTGCGTCTACTTCTCCCAAGTTCTGGTGTTGTGATTGGCTCATCATCACAATGGGTTCACCCGCTAAGAGTTTCGGCAAAGGTAAGGAATTGTCGAACAGGGAAATGTTTGGTTCTTTGGTTTGAGCGTTGCTTTGTTCTTCGACGCGAGAGTGGCGAGATCTTGAAGTGAGAGCGGCGATCAGCTCACTGCCTTGAACTGACCAGCGTCGACCTTGCTCGTCTCTTACTCGCCCTTCTATAACTGGTAGCGCTGCGCTTAATCCACTTTGTCTTAAGCTGAAGTAGAGCGATTCCGGCAAATAGTTTTGCCCTGCTGGTGGAATGATAAGGTTCTGCGCTTGAGCGCTAAGTTGCTCGGTCGATTCTGCATAACTGCGCTTGGCATTGAGGTTGATGGCTTGCACTGCGACAAACAAGGTGACCGCTAACACAATGCCGATCAGAATCGCTGCGGCTTGCAGTGGTGACTGACGATAGTGTGCTGCGAATAGATTCAGAGTCAGTTTGGTATGGGTGAGCTGGTTCTGAGCGAAGCCAGTTTGCTTCATTGGATTAATCACAACGCTGCTGCTCTTGGGGTTAGATCCGCATTCCTTAAACAACCATCACCTAACACCAATTTTGTCTGCATAAAGCTGGCACATTCTGGGCTGTGCGTAACCAAAAGCACCGCAGTGTTGCCTTGCGTAGTGATTTCACTCAGCAGCTTCATTACCTCAATGCCTGCTTTGTGGTCGAGGTTGCCTGTGGGTTCGTCGGCAAGCAGTAGTTTGGGTTTATGGGCAAGCGCACGCGCTATTGCCACCCGTTGTTGCTGACCGCCAGAGAGTGCGGATACGTGTCTTTCGAGTAGCTCGCTGATGCCCAATGCGTCAACTAAATAATCGCACCAGTCGCTCCATTTCTGTTTATTTAAATGAAGAGGGAAGGCGATGTTTTGTTTTACGTTGAGTGGGGTCAATAAGTTGAACTGTTGAAAGATAACGCCCAATTTTTGATGACGAAATCGGCTCCATTGTGGATCTTTCCAATTTGATGTGTTCTCGCCATCGAGCCACAATTCTCCACCAGATAGTTCGCCACCGGATAGAGGTTCAAACCCCGCAATGATATTCAGCAGAGTACTTTTCCCACTGCCACTCGCCCCAGTCAAAGCCACGCTTGCCCCTGTCGCCAAAGCGAAGTCGACATTGTCCAACACGTGATGGGTATCGTTGCCATCAACAAAGCTTTTGCTGGCATGTGTGAGTGTGACAATTGGGCTTTCCATTTCTTCTCCTTAGAACCAAAAACATAACCAAAAATGACAATCTAAACGTGTCGTTTCTGTTGAACTACCGCAATGGCAACCTCTATAAAACTGTAGACAACAATTTCAAACAATAGAGCGATTTATATCGAATTATTAATAACTTGTACTTCGAAAAGAGGGAAATAGATCAGTGTGAGGAGGAATACAGGTGTTAGTGGGAGCTTAGAGTCACCTAGGAGGCTTTTGGGTTTTTCGTCAGATGGTTCGTGACCACGTTTATGAGCAAAAAATCATAGCTCAACTTATTAAACGTTTTATTTAAGAAAGTGGGGAGGTTAGAGCTTGTCCTCTAGCTTGCTTTTGCCCCTTTATTAGTTTGCGCAACAGAACGCTGGTAAATCCTGCCAGAAAATAGCCAGACTTTTATTAATGACAGACCGCGAAACACCGATGCGCGGAATCTCCCAATTCCTAGCATATCGCACTCGTTTTCTCAGATAACATCACTTCACATAACTATGCATTGGGTTCGTAATCACTTCGGGCTTCATTGTCTAGAGTTTAACCTGTAAGATATTGATTTATGGTAGTCAGGAGCAAGGTGATTCTATGGAAAAATATGCAGTGTTATCAGACATACATAGCAATGTATGTGCGCTAAAAGCTGTTGTTGAAGATGCACGGTCAAAGGGAGTGACTAAGTTCGTCAACCTTGGAGATATCTTCTATGGGCCACTTGCTCCTAGAGAGACATATGACTACTTATGTGAGCTGGACGCTATCACTATATCTGGAAATCAAGACAGACAAATTTACCAATCCTCCGCATCAGAGGTTGCGTCCAATCCTACAATGCAATTCATTCTTGATGAGCTAGGCGAAGCTCCTCTTGAATGGATGAGGGCTCTTCCATTTGATTTAGAAATAACGGATGAGATTTACGCTTGCCATGGCACACCAGATGATGATCTTATCTATTTATTAGAAGATGTTACCAGCGGACATGCCTCGGTAAGAACCGAAGTGGAGATTCGTGGACTACTGGGGCAAGTATCCTCAAAAATCATTTTGTGTGGTCATACTCACACACCTCGTTGTGTGGAGCTATCAACCGGACAAATAGTAATAAATCCCGGAAGTGTTGGACTACAAGCATATGCAGATGATGAGCCAACTCCTCATATTATGCAGAACTACACACCTAGAGCCTCTTATGTGATTTTAGAAAAACAAGACAGTGAAGTGTGGGATATTTCATTCTGTAGAGTTAAGTACGACGTAAATACTGCGATTGAGCAAGCCAAAGCAAGAAACCGCACTGACTGGGTTACATATCTAAAAACTGGTAGGTGTGAATAGCCTAGCTGATGCATGTTTGCTATATCTGTAAGCACATTTCAACAGATTGTGATTGAATATGCTGTTTCATGAGATATAAATTGATGCTGTAAGCTGGATATGTCGTATAGTTGATGACAGCTTTTATCCATTTCCGTTCACGGACGGCACCTTATCAAGCGGTGCCGTTCTGTGTTTTAAAATACCAGAAGTTATCCGAAGGGTAGATTTCTCCCGTTGTTCCAAACTCATTTTTGTCCAGCTATGAGTTAGTCTTCTTCGCTCTCGTTTCGCTCTCGTTTCAATCCTCGATTTCTGTAATCCAACTTTCTAAGCGAATCACTTTTCTTAAACACGACTGTATTTATTCAAGGTGATTGGATTATCCCGCCATTCCCATGACTTCTTAGAGCGGTCTTAATATTTCTATTAATAACTATACCTTTAATTTGTTGTTATGTTATAACATAACAACAAGTGTTGTTTTTGGATGTTCGGTGGGAATTTGAATAAACCTGTATTGTCTGTGCGCGGGCTCAGCGCTGATGGCTTGGCTAACTGGAGGGCCGTCTCCGATGTGACATTTGATGTGAACGACGGTGAATGCGTTGCCATCATTGGGCCTAATGGAAGTGGAAAGTCCAGTTTGCTGAAAGGCATTACAGGCGAATACAAAGCCGTCGCAGGTGAGTTGATGTTGTCTGGCATTGCACTTGGAAGCCTTGAGCGGCAGCAGATAGCCAAGCAAGTCGCGGTGGTTACTCAACATGAGCATGTTGATCCTCGTTTGAGTGTTGCTGAGTATGTCGGCTTAGGCCGTGCTCCTCATACGTTTTGTTGTAGTGCAAAAGAGCACAAACGAGCGGTTCAGCAGGCGATGCAAGATGTTGGGCTTGTTCACAAAAGCCAGCGGTGCTTTGGTGAGCTGTCCGGTGGTGAACAGCAACGTGCAAGTATTGCTCGCGCCTTTGTACAAGAGCCTAGGCTTTTACTCTTAGACGAACCCACAAACCACCTTGATCCTCTCGCTCGCCTTGAACTTCTGAGCCTAATTAAACAGCGCGGCATTGCATCTGTTGTGGTGCTGCATGATTTACCTTTGGTAGCGCCATTCGCCGACAAAGTCCTGTTGATGTCAGACCAAAAGATGGTGGCGTTCTCAGCCCCAGATACCGTGATGCAAGACCGATACATGGTCCCTGTTTTTGGATTGCGCGTCCTCACGTTCAATCATCCTAATCTGTGCAGCACCATCCATCATTTTGAAGCTGCATCAACTCACTTAACTCACTCTAATCACTCTTTAATAGGAGCAGCCCAATGAAGTGGCCTGTAATTTCCAGTCTTTTGTTTCTTTTACCTTTCTCTTTTGCGCATGCGACAAGCACTCAATACCCAGTGACGGTTGATAACTGTGGGAGCCCACTGACCATTGAAAAGCGACCTTCAAGAGCGGTTGTGCACGACATCAATATGACCGAGATGGCTTTTGCCCTTGGTCTTCAAAAGGAGATGGTGGGTGTTACGGGCATTACTGGTTGGTACAAGATGTCGAGTTCGTTCGAAGAACGTTTAGGAGACATTCCTGAGCTCGCACCGAAGTATCCTTCATTAGAAACATTGATTGCTGCTGATGCTGACTTCTTTTTCGCTGGCTGGAATTACGGAATGAAAGTGGGTGGTGAAGTGACGCCTCAAACACTGAAGCCATGCGGGATTGATACCGTAGTGCTTTCTGAAAGCTGCATTCATACCCAAGGTCAAAAGGAAGGCGCGACAATGGATCTGCTTTATGGCGACATGCAAAAGTTAGGCGTTATTTTCGACAAGCAAGCAGGAGCCGAGGCTTTGGTAAGCAGCTGGAAAGAGAGAGTTGAAAAAGTAGCAGAAAAGCAGAAAGCATCAGGTAAGCCGAGTCCAAAAGTGTTCTTGTTTGATTCGGGTGAAGATAAGCCTTTCACCGCCGGTAAGTATGGAATGCCAAACGCAATGATTGAAGCTGCTGGTGGCCAAAATATTACAGGCAACATGGAAGCAAGCTGGGCAAGAACCTCTTGGGAGAATGTCGCTCGTGAAAACCCAGATGTGATTATTCTTCTGGATTACCAATCGGCGAGTGGTGCCGATTCGTTGCAACGTTTCCTAGAAGCCCATCCGTTGATGAAATACACCAATGCGGTCACTTCTGGTCGTTATGTCAAACTGCGTTATGAGCAACTCACCCCTGGGCCTGCCAATATCGATGCTATTGAGAAACTTGCAGAGGCGTTCGTTTCTGAGTGATCGGGAGAGTTGTTAGATGAAAGCTTGTTATTGATAAGAGTAGTAGTCCTTTGATTTTATGCGATAAATATCGAGCAGCATGGCTAACAGGTATCACCGCCATGCTACTCGCCTTCATGATGAGTTTACAATTTGGTTCAGTTCCTTTGTCTTTTAAGGAAGTGATTGTAGGGCTGAGCTCTTTCACTGATCCAATGCCGGATATGACCAGTCGAATACTGATCGATCTAAGGTTGCCGAGAGCATTGTTAGCGGTTATCGCGGGTGCAGGGCTGGCGATGGTTGGCGCGTTACTTCAAACCTCGACACGAAATGATCTGGCGGATCCGTTTCTGTTTGGCTTGTCATCTGGCGCGTCTGCTGGTGCCGTGTTGGTGATCACCAAAGTGGGAGACGCTCTGGGTGTTTGGTCACTCCCACTAGCAGCATTCTCGGGTGGTATTGTGTCGGCGACCGCTGTTCTGATTCTGTTTTCGATGCAGAAGAAAAAGGGCAATGACAATTTGATCTTGTGTGGTTTGGCGATCTCATTTCTATTCGGAGCCATCACCAGTTTTTTGATCTATTCAGGCGACCAGAGAGCGGCGAGTTCGATTTTGTTCTGGACGATGGGGGGCTTAGGGCTCGCGCGTTGGGATAATTTGATTTTTGCCTTGGCGGGCGTGTTGTGTCTGATTGTGTTAATTTTCAAGCGTTATCGCGAGCTCGATACTTTGTTAGTGAGTGAACAGACGACAAGCTCATTGGGGATCAACGTACACCGCCTACAAAGCGAGATTTTTCTTTGTTGTGCGTTTTGCACTGCGTCGATTGTATCGATGACCGGAGTGGTCGGTTTTATTGGCTTGATGGTTCCCCACTTAGTACGACCATTTTCAGGTGTCACTCACAAGCGAGCTCTGCCTTTGGTTGCTTTGTGGGGCGCGGTACTTTTACTGTTTGGGGACGTGATTAGCCGAACCATATTAGCGCCACAAGAACTGCCTGTAGGTATTGTGACGGCAGCGCTTGGCGGGTTATTCGTTTTGTATCTTGTTTGGCGTAAATAGTGTGTGCTCAATTCCACCAAACTATAGAGGCAGCAAGATGATCTTGCCGTTCAAGCGTGTGGTTTTCGATTCAATGAGATCAATCGCGGTTTGCACTTCATCGAATGGCAGATAGCGGTCGACGTCGAGCTGAATGTCGTTTGTGATGAAGTGATCTAGCATGGTCGTGAATTTATCACGGCGAACATCTTTACCTTCTGCTTCTTCCCAATAACGTAAGAAGAAGGTGCTGAAATCGATGTGTTGGCTTTTCGCGTACTCAAAGAAGCGTGGCTCGTAAAAATCCAGAGACAGCGTCCCATAGTTGATAAAACGCCCATTATTGCCAAGGGTGTGAATAAGATCGGTTCCGGGTGAACCGCCAATTGCATCAAAGGCGACGGTTGGAGTAGGCAAGCCTAAGGCCTTAATTTGATTAACTAAATCATCGTTTGCATCTAATACCCAGCTTGTGGCAGTTGGGTATCGTTTCGGCTGTGATGTAACAACAATGATGTTGAAGCCGAGCGATGCTGATAACTGGGAGAAGATCTTACCGATGGCAGAGTTGCCTGCGTTGATGATTAACACATCTTCTTGGGTTAGCTTGGCTACTTCTGTCGTCAGTACCCATGCGGTTAGCGCATTAATGTACAACTGACAGGCGTAGCCATTATCTAAATACTGAGGAATTTGGAACAGGTCATCTGGTGATACATCGACATAGTTCTGCCATGTCCCACTAGTAGCCACGAGCACGCGCTGGTTTAAAGCAAACTCAGCATTGCTGGACTCTACAACCCTTCCTACCGCTTCAAATCCCGGAACTCTCGGCGGTTGGTGGCTGTGTTTGTATTGCCCAACACCATAAATAGACAACAGATCACTAGGGTTGATGTTGGTCGCTTCAATTTGTACTCGAACCTTGCCTCTAGTAAGCGTTCCTAAAGTGGCATGTTCTAGCTTGAGAGACTCTTTCGGCTGACCGAAACGGAACTGGCTAATTTGGGTATTTTGCTTAGTGTCAGTCATCGTTCGGGTACCTTTATGGATTATGAGTACTGCATTGATTTTAAGTGTAGCGTGTTCATAAACAATCTTGGGTCGGTAATATTGTTCAGCATAGCTGGTGTCGGTAAACAGTCGTCATCAACGTAGTCGACATAGTCTGCTGCCGAATCGAAGATCAAAATATCCAAAGCCAAACGATCCAAGCCATATCGGCCTCGGTGGATCATATCCGCTGAAAATACCAATAAGTCACCGGCTGCTAACGGTATCTGCTTACCGCCAGAGATGTCATCACTGCTCACTTTACCGTTCACTTCTTGGCGAACATTGTACTCTTCTTCGTTGTCCCAGCGCTTGTGCGTGCCGGGGATAAGCTCCATGCCGGGCTCATCAAAAAGGGGTACACGCAGATGCAATACCTGAGTTTCCATGATGACTCTCATCTGGTCATCAATGTCGTAGTCGTATTGACAGTCACGATGCCAGAAGTCTTTTTGCTGAGGGTTTACAGGGTTGAAGAACAGCTGTGTATTCATGAATGCCGGTTTGTTTGGTATCACTGCATCGACCACGTCCATCACTTGTTTTGAGCTGATGAAGTCAAACAGTACGGTTCTATCGTCCGCAGGCAGGTATTCGCTTCCCGTGATCAAAGACGAGTTAAAAGCTTCTTCTTGATAGAACTCTTCGTTGTCTGCTTTCCAAGATTCATGGAATTTCAGTACCACTTTTCTAAGAGATTCAATCTGAGATTCGCCGAAATAATTTCGGATAACAAAGTAACCATGTTTGTCGTATTGGTTACTTAATTGTTGGCTGTATTCTACCACTGACTACCTTCGTTCATTTTTTACCGTTTAATAACCACGGATTTCTTGGGCGCATAATGCCAGACAGGCGTCATTCAACCAAGTAAGAAATGAGAGAACAGTTAGATGCAGTGGCGTAAATAGCTACACATGTTTATTAGCTCTGAGCTGCGTATCAAATTGATGTTGTTAGCATCGCTCGTGCGGTGTTATGACTATCCCACGTTATAACTATATAGCGGGTTGTGGCGCAGAGTTTGTTTTGTGATTTGGTACTTGGGTGGTAGCAGCGTGCTTTTCATCTGAAGACGTAAAGTGTTTATCTGTTAACGTTACAGTCATTGCTTCATGTTTCACAGTTGTGGTTGCCGTTTTTGATTGGGATTGGTTTGTCGTCGCGGGTTCAGCGAATACCATCATTGAGGTTGTAAAAAAGATCGTTGCTAGTGCGATTTGAGCGAGCGTTTTCATTTGGCTGTATCCTATTGGGGAGTTACTAATAGCTGATACGAGCACTATAAAAATTATGTGGCGGTCGTTCTTATCATTTTATGCCACGGTAAGATTTATACTGTGGATGAATGTTCTGTTCGGGTATTATTTGCCAACGCCCAAGCATTGAGAAACTTACTCATTGCCACATCACTAATACTGCTGCGATAGAGAGTAAGATGAGCGCAACAATGTCTTTGCGCGCGATGCTTTGCCCTAACCAGAAGTAAGATATCAAGACCATAAAGATCACCTCGATTTGTCCGAGTGTCTTTACGTACGGCACGGCTTGAAGCGACATCGCGCTAAACCAACCCAGGGAACCGATAACACTCGCTAGGCTTGTCATTACCACCAGTTTCGATTTCTTGAATATTAGGCGCAGTGTGTCTCGCTCTTTAAAGAAAAGGTACGTACAGATCATGCATGTCTGAAGAGTAATGACCAGAAACAGCACCCAAGCAGCGCGATGAGGGAAGGGCAACCCTATGCTCAAGCTTGCTTCCCGTACCCAAAGAGACGTTAAAGCAAAGGCGGTGCTACACGCCATACCTAACAAGAACACTTTCGGGGACAAGCTTCGCCAGCCAGAAGCGCTACTCATTATTAGCACGCCTAAAGTACCAATAAGTACGCCGACCCAACCTGTCACTGTTAATGCGGTGCCAAAAAACAGCACGGAGAGCACCGCAGAAACAGGAGCTTCACACTTGGCTAACCCAGCGCCTATCGCATAGTTTTCTAGCTTGAACAGCATCACCATTAAGCCGGTCGCGAGGATCTGCATAATGGCGGCAGCAACAATATAGAAAACAAATTCACCCGAAAAGTCGGGGATAGCTACAGGCTGCCATTGATAGAGGGTGTAGAGGTAAATAAGGGCTATTGGGCCAGCCCAAATAAAGCGAGCCAGCGTTACGCCTGCTACGCTCATGGTGCCACTGAGTTTGCTTTGAAAGGCATTGCGCCAAGATTGGCTAAAGGCTGCGAGAAGAGTAAAGGCGATCCAACTAAAAGACATGACGCTTCCATGTGTGATGTGATTTGATGATGATACTAACAAAAAATCACATGATAAGAAGTGACATGGTCTGTTTATAGCCAGAGGCTCACCTTTATTCTCTATTCAGTATTAGATTGCTCTTCAGAAGATCGGCTGTTTTTTTGTTCTTGAAGTAGAACAGCGCGCTGATCGAAACGAACAGTAAGGTGAAGTAATAGAAAAACGAAGATAGTGAGGCCAAGAAGGCAAGGTTCTGTTCTATTTCTTGTTCGGTGTAACCCTTAGACACCAACTTATAGTAGTAAGCGTGCAGAATACTGTTCAGGCCGTATCCGAGGTTAAAAGCCAGGCCTTTAAAGCTGAAGACAGTCGCTCTGTTGTGTGATTCGGTCTTTTTATTCAGATGTTAGCTGATAAAAATGTTCTCGTCATAATGATTTCAATACTTTAGACAGTGCACTCTTATGTATATATCTTTTACTCTTTTAAATCATTGAATTGTTGCTGAATCCCTAAAACATCTTATTTAGATTATCTTCGAACTCTTGGCTAATAATGGGTTACACGCTAGTTTTTGCCTCTAGTGCTAAGAACAGTCAATAATTACTCTCTGAATACCTTTTCGATACACGATTCCAACCAGAGCATTTTCGGCTGGTTGCGATGTTTACGCCCGATAGTCATACCTATGTCGCCATTTGGCATATTGGGCATGTGAGGAAACTGCACAAAAGAAAATTCATTTGAAAGCGAATTGGCCAGTAGTTTTGAGCATGGGAATAATACGTCGCTCTGCTTCACTATAGACAATAAGCTGTGTAAGTAAGTCGAACGTATTTTTACCTCAGTATTGATGCCCACATCGGCTAACACGTTCGGTGCTAACGCAATATTGTCGTTCCAATCACTGACCACCAAGCTCGCCAATTGCAAGGTTTCTTGCTGGTCACTTTGCAAAAGCGTGTTGGCAAGTGGATGCCCAGTGCGGCATACCAAGACAAAATCATCGCTTGCGATACGTTTTTGGTATACCTGTTTGGATAATTCTAATGGGTAATAATTAACACCTAAATCAATCTCACCAGAGGTGAGTAAATCCAGAGTATTCGCGCCCCAATCAACAATATTCACTTTGACCTTAGGAGCTTGCGCTAACAATATCTGAGTTAGCTTTGCCGAGATGCTGTTAGCAATAAAGCCATTAATGGCGATGTTCACAGTGCCATCAAACTGAGCAACATCAAATTCAGACTTTGGTTCAAGTACTTGTTCTAACTGCAACAATACCGGTAACAAGGTCTGCTTAATTTCAAGCAACTTGGCGGTTGGTTCTAAGCCATGTTGGGAGCGTATAAACAACTCATCGTCAAAGTACTCACGTAGCTTTTGTAGTGAGCGACTGATAGAGGGTTGGCTTGTAAACAGTAATTCTGAAGCCTTGCGTGTATTTTTTACCTCAACCAACACCTTCAATACTTTGAGTAAATTGAGGTCTAGCTGTTTAAAGCGGTTACTCATCATCACGGGATTCCATCATCGAAACTATTTAGATATACCTAAATTGTATATCTTGATTTCATATAATCAATTGGAGTATATCACGGAGCGTCTACATACTGAGTTCATCGAAACAAACATGAGAAACCATTATGAAGAAAACGACGTTAGTGACGCTATTAGCGTTAACTGCATTTGGCGCAACGGCTGCAGACAATAACAGCTCAGCGGTTTATGACCACGCGGCTATCGGTGGTGTTAATTGGGATAACTATCCTGAAGCGGAGTCTGACTGGAACTTCCTTGGCCTGCAAAACAAAGTGGGTGTTAACCATTGGCTGCACGCTGAGCCAGTATCCAAAGACGCGCAAACGGTGATTCGCTCAAATCGTGATGTTGTTTACTCGACGATGGTTGTTGATGTATCAGAAGGTGCAACGTTCCATGTGCCCGCAGAAGACAACGACTATTTCCAAATCATCCATATCATGGACGAAAATCATCTGGTGCATAAGGTGGTTCGTCGTGGTGAAACACTTAACCTAACAGCAAGTGACTTGACGACAGGTACACATGTTCATGTACTAGCCAGAACACGTATCGCAGATTCTATTGAAGATACCAAACGTCGCCAAAGTCTGCTTTCTATCAAAGCGAATTCAGATAAGCCTTATCAAGGTAAAGGCTATAACCCAAGTGATGTTGAAAACTACCGTTTAAAATTGATCAACAATGTAATGAAACACGGCGCGCCTATTGAAGGGTTAAAGGGATTTGGTGCGACTTTGGATGACGTAGAAGACCACCACTTCAAGTACGTGACGGCATTTGGTTACGCAGGGCTACCAGCCGATACAGCGCAATACCTAGAGCGCGTGCCAGGTCAAGGTAAGACGACTTGCCAAGAGTGGACGATTCCAACGCCAAATTTGGACTTTGAGGGGCGCGGTGGTTACTACTCTCTAACCACTTATGGCGCGGATGGTTGGATCGACTCTGAGCACTTCTATGCTTCTGGAGAATCCATGCGTGATAACGGTGACGGCACAGTGTCTGTCACATTCAACTGTGGTACCGGTGCAGCTTATGATTTTGAAGTGTCTGAAGGTTGGGCTGGTGTATTACGTTTGTATGAGCCAGTCGATGTGGATGAAACTTTAGAGTATATGGAAACGTTGCGTCAAATCGAGATTAAAGAGCTTTAGTATCTCTTCGAATAGCCGAAATATCTCAAAATAAAAATCCCCTCAAGAACCTTTCTTGAGGGGATTTTTAATCAGTCGTTAGTTTACTTGTTAGCCATCTACTCTTCACCTTCGGCTTCTTTGGAAGCATTTGACGCCCAGCCTTTCTCAAGCCAGTTATCGAGTACGTGTTGCAGTGCATTCAAAGACGTTGGCTTTTCAAGTCGACCATCCATTAACTGATTGATCATGTCTAATTCACGTTGTCCTGATTCGCCGGATAAAGCAATGATTGGCGTTTGAGGTGAGCGTGCCTTGATGATTTGGCTTGCGTCAAAACCATTCATTATCGGCATTTGCACGTCCATTAAGATCAAATCGACCTTGTGTGTTTTGAACAGCTCGACGGCATTCTCACCGTTTTTGGCTTGTAAGCTATTTACGCCAAGTTGACTCAAATACATCTGAACAAGTGTGCGTTGCACCTCTTTGTCATCGACGATGAGCACGGTAGGTGCTAAATGGCTCTCAGATTCTCGCGAACTTGTTGGTTCTGTATCAGCGCAGGCTTTATCTTGAGTAGTCGTTTGGTTGTGTTTCCAATCATTGAAATAAGGTGTACGAAGCGCGTCTGCTTTGGGGGCATTCGGTACTACAGGGAAGTACAGGTGGAACTCAGTAAACTCACCAAGTTTAGAATGGCACTCAACTCTGCCACCAAATGAACGCATTACACGTTGGCAATAGCCTAGCCCTAAGCCGCTACCACCACTTTTTTGGTAAGAGAAGAAGTCATCAAAAATTTTGTGAGCAATCGCTTCGTCTATGCCGGGGCCGGTATCTCGGAATATTAAAACGTTCTCGTAAGAGCCTATTTTGGTGCTGATTTCGATCTGGCTATCTGGATACGAATCAAAGTAATAAATCGCATTACGTATTAGGTTGAAAATAACGAAGTTGAATAGGGTTTCATTTAGCTTTACAACAAAATCAGCATGTTGTGGTAAGCGAATACGTTCGATTATCTTCTCGTTTTCAAAGCCATAGTGGCTTACTGCTTGATCGACAGCTTTGTGGATAGAGGTCATCGTCACCGGACCATGCTCAGGCGTATTGTCACTGACCTCGCGTAAGATGATATCAATTAATTGTCGCCCGCGTTGAATAGCCGATTGGCCACTCTCAATGTCGAGCAAAATCTCTTTGGCCGGGGATTGATTATCAATGTGCTGTTTTAACATTTCAAAATGCAGCTGGACTTGAGCCAGTGGGTTACGCATTTCATGCGCGATAGAGTTAGCAAGGGCGCGGCTTTGGCGAATGCGTCTATCGGCTTCGATAGTGCTTTGTACACGAATTAACAAGGTTTGCAGGGCAGAGATTTCCTCGTTAGAGAACATCTGATCGTTGCTCTTGTGTGATGACACTAACAAGTGAGTGAGCGATTTCCCCTGACCAAACAAAGGCATCACCAAGGCGGTATCGTTTGAACTCATCTTGTCATACAGTGCTTTGATCGAGCGCTTGGCTGGTGCGGTGTAATCAAGTTCTTGAGACAACTCGTCAAACACTAAAACGGATTTGTTGGTAGACAGATAGTCCTCATAGAACGTTTCGTTGTAGTTACTGTTCACTAGGCGAAGTTTGTCTTCGGGAATCTGCAATAGGCTGCCCAAACGACGCATGGCATCATCAATTGAATGCTTGAAATCTTCTTCTAACGCGAGGATTTGTTGTACAGGCGTTTTCATGTTTCCGTAGACAAAGAAAGAGGCATAGTGGCTAACGCGTTTGTAGAGCACATGCCAAGTGATGCCGATCATCGCGCAGATTGGGATTGCAATGAGCCATTGATTATCATCTGTCAGTGGTATAAATATTACACCGAAAGGTATCACCAAAATAGCACACACTAATAGTGTATTTAGGCTCATGTACGTCAGATATTTTAAGCTGTAAAAACGAGAGGTTAGTAGAGCATACCCAACGAATAACATCTCGCTGATCGACAAGGCTGGTGGCAGCCAAGTGAGTGAGAAATCACGTAAGAAATAGGTCATACCTAGGTGGATCGTTGCAGTAGACAGCATGAATACCAAGATGCCTGCAATCATGTAGTTAGTTTTGGCTAAGGTAAGCTTACTGCTGTTAGCGCGCATGGCGACTAGGTTAACCAGTGTTAGGACAACAAAGCTCATCATTCCGATAAAGAAGTACGGAGTGTGTGGGCCAAACTCGATCACGAACAGGCTTGGGCCAGCAATGGTCACGTGTTCAACGGTTAACCCTGGACTTAAATTGATAAAGAACGAGTAGACAGTGAGGGTGACAAAAATGGCTTGTTGCCACACTTGAACCTTGCCATTGCGCTGTTCTGCCGCGAGCTGACACGAGAAGTAATAGGCAAAGGCAAACGCGAAGAAAGAGGCGAGGTTGGCAAACTTTGCCGCAAACACGGCGGCAGGGGCCCCAAGTTCTGGCAGTAAGTCGGTATGGAAGTACGCGTTACTGCTGATCCACGCAACAATACAGATCGAATACGCAATGTAAGGGGCATGGTGTGTTCCCGCAATCACTTCGTTCTTTTGTTTTAAGCGGTAGCAATAATATAGCAACCACATAACAACCACTGCCACGGTTGTAAGCAGAGTAATTGCTCTTGCATGGATGATTGCTTCTAAGCCGAAATCAAACATGTTCATCCTTTCTTAGCGAATTTGGCTTTTCTGCAGAACTTGTATTTTCTTCTGAGCATGTTTTTTCTGTAGAGCGGATACTTCTGCTCTCACGAACCGCGCGCTTGTAGCTGCGAAAATCGACGTCATTGAATGCTTTTACCATCATCTCAAAATTCCAGAACCCTCGATAAATTGTTGTGCCGTCATCATTTAATTCGCAGTACCCTGAGTGGAAGTACGCATTGGGTTCAATGGTTTGATAAAACTGAAGCATGAAAGGTTGCTCGATAATAGTGAAGCCGACTTTGTACCCTAGTTGGTGCAAGACACTCATCAGCTCTTTTTGAGCAAGATAGAGGAAATAGAGTTTTTGTTGGATATTGCCACTGACTGTCAGACGCAGCACTTCACACAGGGCGTCTTTATCGGATAATTGTAACTGGAATTGTTGGTCAAATTCTGGGAGAGAGTAACACTTTGATAGTGTAGGCGGTGTGAAAAGTTGTAACCCTGCGAGCTCATCGTAGCCGTAATTGGGTAAACAGTATTGCCATTGCTCATTGCTGAACGGCGGCGCGTAACTTAGCCAAGTGTCATTCTTAGACCAGTCTTGAATCAGCGCGGAGGAAACCAGTGTCGGAAAGGCTTCATCGACGGGATGTTTGAGCAGAATAAAATGCTTACCTGCCTGAGAAAGGTGTAATAAAGGCAGCATCTCAAACCATTTCTCACCCTTGATGAACACCTCAAGATTGCTTAAAGCAATGGCATCGCTGATTGGCATTCCTTGTGGGTGACTTGGTGTTTGTACCAAAAGTGACTCATGTTCTATCTGTTCGATGATCGCACCGTAATAAGCACTGTCATTGATAGGGAGGTCGATATGAGAAATGGAGCTTGAATTTAATGGTGATTTTGCTTTGATCGCAGCAATCTCACATTCACACCAAAAATCTAACCAATGCATATAGCACTGCCCTACGGCTTCCTCAAGACGCACGGTCTCTTCTGACAACGTATTTGGATAGCGCTGAATCAGATCGCGATAGTCCATTAATTCAAACAGTACCGAATAGCTTTTGTTTTGATGCTCTGGGAAAAGTAATTCTAATTGGCTTCTACGATACTCTGTTACTTTTTGGAAAAGAGCTGTGCGCTCTTGTGGTAGATAAGTACCGATAACGAGCTCCATTAGTGCTCGCTGCTTTATTTCGATAGACAGACTGCTAGCCAACAGTGAGTCTAAAGACGACGTTAATTTCATGTGGTTAACCTAGCCTAGGTTTATATAATTATTTTTATTTAATCTGCACTATCTACATGACACTGATTTTAATAATGTGTTTGAAGCTACGTTACTTTGTGCGAGCTTGTCGTAATTTTTCTTGTGTTTATGGTGTGAGATGTCAGTTGCATAATCAGGCGAAATTCTACTACTTGCGTTCACCCTTAACAACAAAGCTTTGTCATATTTGAATTAGTTTTTTGGTGAATAAAATACATTATTATCAATAGCTTGTGATATTTTGTAATGTTGTTGGTTAGGCAATAATTAAGTCGAGAATAAACCCTTGGATTTATAAAATAATGGAAAATATCTATTTTTTTGAACTAACCTCATAAATCAAGCGAAATTTAATTCGTATTGTTTATTTCAAGGTATGTAAATCGCCATAAACATACGATTAACTAATGAATGTTGTATGTCTCACCCCGTTTATTCCCGCATTACCTATCTAAATAGTTTTAACATCAGGTGGCGAATAACATATACCCATGTCTGGGGCTGCTTTTTCTGACAGTATTCTGTGTTTATGGATTAGTTATCCCATAATTTCTGATGAAGTGATGACATTAGAGGTTTAAGCTTGTCTGCATATGAAACATCGTTGCGAGTGGTCACTCGTTAATGATTTATTTAGTGAGGGTTTATGAAGAAAGTACTATTGGCAACCTTGTTTAGTGTTGCTGCGTTAGCAGGATGCAGCCAGAAGGCTGAGGTTTCAGCTCAATCACAAGAAAATGCGAACCCTATCTGTAGCACTAAAAACCTAACTGGTGGTTGGTCGCAAAGCGATATCACACCAGAAGCTAAGCAAGCTCTAGACGCGGTTCTTGGCCAAATGAATACTTCAGCTGAGCTCAAGCAGATCTTGAGTGTTCGAACTCAGGTCGTCGCGGGTTTGAACTATGCTATCGAATTTGAAATGGATAATGGTGAAGTGTGGAATACCATCGTATATCGTTCTCTACAGGGTGATATCGAAATGACGCAACCAGCACAGAAAGGTCGTTTGTGTTCATAGTCTAGATGCGTCTGTACTTTGTTAGATAGACTGCAAATAAAAATGGCTCCTTATTGGGAGCCATTTTTGTTTTTAAGGAGACTGATTATTGAGCGTTTTTAGTCGGCTAGCTCGGGGGCAGCTAACTCTTGAATACAAGCTCGGCTGATGTCTTCATCAATGTAGGCCATACCAAGTTTATTGAGGTAGTCCATACGGTCGGCAGTGCGAAGCTCGATGTCGGGGCCTGCAATGTTGTTGGCTTGATAAATTTCAGTGAGATGAGACATGAATTGCTCACCAACACTCATCATCAATAGGCTCATTGCGCCTACGTCCGGTCTTACTTTGGTACGTTGCTTTTGAGATAGGTTTACCGCTAACACGATAGGGTGTTCTTCACCTTCGAAGCGAACACCTCGCTCACGAACGGTTTGCTTAGCCCAGTAGTACGCCAGTTCTTTGCTCTGGGTAAGAAACACTGGCTCGACCGATTCGGTATAGTTGTTGCCGATGGTCGCCATAGTTTTTGAAGCTGCTTCGTTGAGCGCTTTGTCTCCAGAACGTTTTAGGCCTTGGCCTTGAATAGAAGCCAATAAAGCTGAAGATGTGCCGTGATACCAAGTATCACCCGTCGCGAAACCATTCTCTGATAACAGTGTTTTTGCATCTTGTAGGTGTGTGGGTATTGAAGTCATAGGCACTCTCAACAAATAAGAATTTCAATAAATTGGAATCTCAAAAAAACATGAATACAGTTAGCTTAAACAGAAGTTGTTCGGTTAACCGTGGTGTGGCACACAAATCTGAGGCTTTGAGATAAAGCTGGCAGTAGTAGCTTTATCTCAAAGCCTTCCCCCGGATCTTACCGAAGTAAGAGAGAAGGGCGGGGGAGGCTTTAGCGTTAGCGATTAATCAAATTGGTTCGATGTATTCGCTTCACCTGCTGCTTTTAGTGCATTCTCACCAGCAAAGTACTCTTTGTGGTCATCACCCATGTCTGAACCAGACATGTTTTGGTGTTTAACACATGCGATACCTTGGCGGATCTCTTTACGTTGAACATTCGCAACGTAGCCCAGCATACCTTGGTCGCCGAAGTACTCTTTCGCTAGGTTGTCAGTAGACAGCGCTGCAGTGTGGTAAGTCGGTAGTGTAATCAAGTGGTGGAAAATACCCGCTTCGCGTGAAGCATCTGCTTGGAATGTACGGATCTTCTCATCAGCGTTTGCAGACAATTCTGATTCGTCGTATTCCGCACTCATTAGGTTCGCACGGTCGTAAGCTGAAACATCTTTACCTTCTGCTACCATCGCATCGAAAGCTTGCTGACGGAAGTTTAGCGTCCAGTTGAATGATGGAGAGTTGTTGTAAACCAGTTTCGCATTAGGGTGTACTTCACGTACGCCGTCCATCATCTCTTTGATTTGACCGATGTGTGGCTTCTCTGTCTCAATCCAAAGTAGGTCAGCACCTGCGTTAATTGCTTCGATACAGTCAAATACACAACGATCTTCACCAGTACCTTGGCGGAATTGGTATAAGCCTGAAGGCAGACGCTTAGGTCTAACTAGCTTGCCGTCACGGTTGAAGCAAACATCGCCTTCAGCCATATCTGCAACATCAATCTCTTCCACATCTAGGTAAGAGTTGTAGATGTCACCTTGGTCGCCCGGCTCTTTCACTACTGCGATTTCTTTTGTTAAACCAGCGCCTTGTGAATCGGTACGAGCAACGATGATGCCGTTGTCGATGCCTAGTTCAAGGAAAGCGTAACGAAGCGCACGAAGTTTTGCGTGGAAGTCAGCGTGTGGAACCGTTACTTTGCCGTCTTGGTGACCACATTGCTTCTCATCCGCTACTTGGTTTTCGATTTGCAGGCAACAAGCACCCGCTTCAATCATCTGCTTAGCCATTAGGTAAGTCGCTTCTGCGTTACCAAAACCTGCATCGATATCGGCAATGATTGGTACTACGTGTGTTACGTGGTTGTCGATTTTGTCTTGGATACGGTCTTGTAGGTTTACATCGCCAGCTTCACGCGCAGCGTCTAGCTCACGGAATAAACCACCCAGTTCACGAGCATCAGCTTGGCGCAGGAAGGTGTATAGCTCTTCTACTAGGCCCGCAACCGATGTTTTCTCATGCATAGATTGGTCTGGAAGTGGACCAAAATCAGAGCGAAGTGCCGCTACCATCCAACCTGAAAGGTATAGGTAACGACGGTCTGTCTTGCCATCAAAGTGCTTCTTAATAGAAATCAGTTTTTGTTGGCCGATGAAACCATGCCAGCAACCCAGAGACTGAGTATATTGAGAGCTGTCTTCGTCATAAGCCGCCATGTCTGCACGCATAATATCTGCCGTGTATTGCGCAATATCCAGACCTGTTTTGAATTTGTTTTGAGCTCGCATACGAGCAGCAGATTCAGGGTTAATTGCATCCCATGGAGCACCAGCAGCGCTTTTTGCAACTTCAATCATTTCGATATCTTGTGTAATTTGCGACATAACTATTCCTTAGTTTCACGTGGACATGTTGGCCAATTTGGCGAGGTCATTTGATTTGGATTAAATCTAACCATGGACAAAGAATAATCATGTATGTGATAATTTTGTTAATTTATAGTTATTATATTCGGTATTTTTCTTATGAATATTGCTCGTATAGACCTTAATTTACTTGTGTATTTAGACATGTTGCTACGTGAAAGAAACGTAACGCGTGCGGCAAATCAACTGGGTATTACTCAGCCAGCTATGAGTAATGGCCTACGCCGATTGCGTGATCTGTTTGAAGATCCGTTGTTGGTGAGAACAAGTGAAGGGATGATACCGACCGAGCGAGCACATAAATTGCAGCCACTGATTCGAAACATCTTGGCGAACGTCGAAAAGACGCTGCAGCCGACCACAGAATTTAATGCAGAAGACAGTGAGCGTGTGTTTCGTATCATGGCGAGTGACTATGCGGAATCGACCATTATTCAGCCGTTATTGAAAAAGTTGAGTGAGATCGCACCGAAAATACGGCTGGACATCATGACGCCAAGTGACGTGAGTTATCAGGATGTAGAGCAAGGTACCGTTGATATAATTATCAACAGATTTGACGATATTCCTCAGTCGTTTCACCAGATGAGCCTTTGGCACGATGGGTTTTCATGTCTATTTAGTTGTGACAACCCGATTGCCGACAATTTCGATATTTTGTCTTATCTAAAGGCGCAACATATTTGGGTAAGTAAGACAGGTATGGGAACAGGAGTGGGGATCAACCCAAGCGAAGCACAAAAGCTCGGTTGGATAGATGAAGCATTAATGCGCATTGGTAAAACCCGTAACATCACGGTGTTTACTCGACACTACTTGTCGGCGATTCTCTTCGCACAACAGAAGAATCTGATCCTTACTATTCCAACAAAAGCAGCGCAACTGCAGCGCAATAATCCAAGGTTATTGATCAAACCTGCACCATTTGCGATTGAGCCCTTTGAGGTAAAAATGGCGTGGAGTCCATTATTACAAACTAATCCAGACCATCAGTGGATGCGTCGTTTGATAAAAAGTGTCGCTAACGAAATCGAGAGTGGAGTGACGGAATAACACAGTTTGTAGGGTATTTTTTATATGAATATCCAGTATAACGGGCATAAATTAGCTAAATTCATGTCCGTTGCGTAAATTTATTGAGTAGTCATCAGTTAGCTTGAGAGAGATTTTATGAGCAGTCGTATTCAACAGGGAAGCTTGAACATTGATAGCACCCTCTACCAATTAATTAATGAGCAGGTAATTCCTGGAACAGGTATTGTCGCTGAAGACTTTTGGCAATCTTTTGCAACCATCCTTGAAGACTTGGCTCCAAAGAACCGCGCATTGCTTATCAAGCGTGAAGATCTTCAACATCAAATTGACGTTTGGCACCAAGAGCGAGCAGGCCAAACCTTGGATGCGCTCGAATATAAACAATTCTTACAGCAGATTGGCTACTTAGTTCCTGAGGGCGATGACTTTCAAGTAACGACCGCCAGCGTTGAGCCTGAAATCGCAACACAAGCAGGTCCGCAGCTCGTTGTACCTATTATGAATGCACGTTTTGCGCTTAACGCAGCCAACGCACGTTGGGGCAGCTTATATGATGCCCTCTACGGCACTGATGTGATCAGCGAAAGCGACGGCGCAGAGAAAGGTGGAAGCTTTAACCCTGTTCGTGGTGCTAAAGTAGTGACCTATGCGCGCGGGTTCCTTGATGATGCAGCACCACTAAATGGCGTCTCTCATAAAGACGTCACCAAATACAGCATCAGTAAAGCTAGCATCGGTAATAAGCTGATAGCGACACTGGATAACGGTGAAGAAGTCACTCTAATTGATAGCAACCAGTTTATTGGCTATCAAGGCGAAGCAAGTTCACCGTCATGTATTCTACTTAAGCACAATAATCTGCATATAGAAATTCAAATTGACCCGAGCGCGCCAATTGGCAGTGTTGATGCTGCTGGTATAAAAGATGTGTTAGTCGAAGCGGCACTGACCACTATTATGGATTGTGAAGACTCGGTTGCTGCGGTTGATGGTGAAGACAAAGCACTGGCTTACCGTAACTGGTTAGGTTTGATGAAAGGTGACCTACAAGAGTCGCTAGAGAAAAACGGTAAAACCATCGTTCGTAACCTGAATCCTGATCGTCAATACACCAGTGTGACGGGTGGTGAGATCTCGCTGAAAGGTCGCAGCATGTTGTTCATCCGTAATGTCGGCCACTTGATGACTAATCCTGCCATTATTGATGCTGACGGTAATGAAGTACCTGAAGGTATTATGGATGGCATGATCACTTCGCTAATCGCAATGCACGATTTAAAAGGTAACAGTGCTTACCAAAACTCGACCGCGAACAGCATTAACATTGTAAAACCTAAAATGCATGGCCCGGAAGAAGTAGCCTTTACCAATGAACTGTTTGGTCGTATTGAAGATGCATTAGGCTTAGAACGTTTCACTATTAAAGTCGGCATCATGGACGAAGAGCGTCGTACTTCGGTTAACCTTAAAGAATGTATTCGAGCGGCTAAAGATCGTGTCGTGTTCATCAACACAGGTTTCTTAGACCGAACGGGCGATGAGATTCACACCAGTATGGAAGCGGGACCATTCGCGCCTAAAACACAACTGAAAACCATGACTTGGATTGGCGCATACGAAGATCAAAACGTTGATCTTGGCTTAGCTTGTGGCCTGCAAGGTAAAGCCCAGATTGGTAAAGGTATGTGGCCAGAGCCAGACAATATGGCGAAGATGATGGACGCGAAAATCGGACATCCACAGGCGGGTGCTAATACCGCTTGGGTTCCATCGCCAACCGCCGCGACTTTGCATGCGCTGCACTATCACAAGGTGAGTGTACCAAGCCGCCAGAAAGAGCTCCGTGAGCGAGTGAGAGCGAACGTTGACGATATTCTAACTATCCCGCTACTGGGCAAGCAAAAGCTGACAACTCAAGATATCCAAAATGAACTGGACAACAATACGCAAGGTATTCTTGGTTACGTAGTTCGTTGGATTGACCAAGGCGTAGGTTGTTCGAAGGTGCCTGATATTAACGATGTAGGGCTAATGGAAGACCGCGCGACACTGCGTATTTCGAGCCAGCATATTGCGAACTGGTTACGTCATGGGATTTGTAATGAAGCCCAAGTAATGAGAACCATGAAGCGCATGGCAGCAGTGGTTGATGAGCAAAACGCTGGCGATTCAAGCTACCAAAATATGGCGCCTGATTTTGAAAACAGCATTGCGTTTTCAGCAGCGTGTCAGTTGGTATTTGAAGGCTGTGCTCAGCCGAGTGGTTATACCGAGCCAGTGTTACACGCGATGCGTCTAAAGCTGAAAGCTCAGAGTGTTTGAGTCGGAAAGTGCTGAGTCGCAGATAAGCGAAAGCACAAAAAGCCTAAATCACTGAAATAGCAAAGTGATCTAATAATAAAAACAGAGAAAGAAAAATACTAAAAAAAAAGAAACCCCCTTTAACCGAGCCCAAGGTGCCGCGCTTTATTGCGCGGCTTTTTTTTGATTCATTTTTGTGGTGGGAAGGGGAAGAGTGGTCCAGGTTAGTGCTCACTAAGATTTAATTACTTGCGAAACCTAATTGCTACTGAAACCTAGTTACTACCAAAACATAAGTATTTAATGTCCATGTACTCATCGATGCCTTCTTTCGCACCTTCTCGGCCAATACCTGATTGCTTAACGCCTCCGAAAGGTGCGACCTCAGTTGAGATTAGGCCATCATTTATGCCGACCATCCCGTATTCAAGTGTCTCTGCAATGTTCCATACACGGTGAATGTTCTGACTGTAGAAGTAAGATGCTAAACCGTAAATTGTGTCATTTGCCATTTCAATAAGCTCTTCGTCCGTGTCGAATTGCATCACAGGAGCGACAGGGCCAAAGATCTCTTGCTGAACAATGTCCATGCTGTGTTTGACATCTTTAAGAATGACAGGCTGAAGGAATAGCCCATCAAGCTCTTGAGTTGGTGTTACAGGTGTTGCACCTTGTTCTACTGCTCTGTCTATTAATGCTTGGATGTTGTTCTTCGCATTAAGG
Organism: Vibrio splendidus; assembly: GCF_001557875.1. Lineage (GTDB taxonomy): Bacteria > Pseudomonadota > Gammaproteobacteria > Enterobacterales > Vibrionaceae > Vibrio > Vibrio splendidus_F. The sequence goes on from NZ_LNRF01000001.1 coordinate 684,210, forward strand.
CTGACAACAGGTCCAATCGTGACACCCTCATCTAAGCCGTTACCAATCTTAAGCTGCTGAACTGCTTGATCGAATTTAGCCACAAACTCATCGTACACTTTACTGTGAACGTAGAATCGGTTTGCACAGACACAAGTTTGACCTGCATTACGGAACTTCGAGGCCATTGCGCCTTGCACGGCCGCATCGATGTCGGCATCGTCAAACACAATAAAAGGTGCATTGCCGCCGAGCTCCATAGAGGTGCGCTTGATGCCTTTTGCCGCTTGAGCCATCAAAATACTGCCCACTCGAGTAGAGCCAGTGAAAGAGATTTTTTTGATAAGCGGATGCGAAGTGAATAGGTTGCCCACTTGCTCTGGGCTTTCACCAAGCACTACTTGGAGCAGATCTTTAGGGATACCCGCTTGATAAGCCAATTCAACCACAGCAAACGCAGAAAGCGGTGTCTCATCCGAAGGTTTCACGACAAAGCTACAACCGGCAGCTAAGGCAGGAGCGGCTTTACGAGTGATCATTGCAATCGGGAAGTTCCATGGCGTAATCGCACACGCTACGCCGATCGGTTGCTTGATGGTCACCAAGCGTTTGCCTGCAACCGTGCTAGGAATGGAATCACCATAAGTGCGTTTTGCTTCTTCTGCAAACCACTCAATGAAGCTCGCGCCATACACGACTTCACCTATCGCCTCGGCTAACGGTTTGCCCTGTTCCATTGTCATGATTCGAGCAAGGTCATCTTTGTTTTCGAGGATCAGCTGGTGCCAACGATGAAGTAGTGCAGCACGAGATTTAGCAGGAATTTTTGCCCACTCTTTCTGCGCTACATGAGCTCGTTCAATCGCGCTCGCTAACTCTGTTTCTGATGATATCGGTGCGTGCCCGATGAGTTCACCCGTTGCTGGGTTTGTGACTGCAACTGCGTTGTTCGCTTCTGTCACCATAAAAGAGAGTAAGTGCTGGTTATCAATGTTTAGCATCGTGATTCCTTTGTCGTGATTACTTTAGACGTGTTGCTGATGTGCGGGTTGGTGAGTGTTCAGAACACTTCGACCAAATGTTCATTAGTCGCAGATTGTGGTGTTTAATTCGATAGTTTTGAAGCCCTTGTTTGCGCAAGCATTGTTTACCAAAGTAGGGCTTTCGAAATCCATGATCAGCTAAGTCATGGACTTCGAAATTCTCTAAGAAAGTGCTTACTGCTGACTCCAATTATCAGCTTCGATCTTCGCTAGCGCTTTTGCTGCTTTTTGAAGTGCGGGCAAGAATTTTATTGCTTCATCCGGTTTCACTCGAATCACAGGTGCTTGTATCGCTAGGCCTAGGTTTGATTGACCTGTTGGTGAGGGTATCAGCACAGCGATACAGACTAAGCCCGGCAAAAACTCTTCATCATCAATAGCAAAACCTTGGATTTTTGCTTCTTCGATGTCTTTCTCTAGAGTCGAATAGTCGGTAATCGTGTTTACGGTGTATTGAGTCAGCGGCACATTTTCAATTAGTCGTCTGCGCTGCGGCTTAGACATGTGCGCCAAAAACAGTTTGCCAGTAGCCGAGCAGTGCACAGGAACACGAGAACCTGGGTGCAGATGAAAGCGGAGGGGAGCTTCAGTTTCGGCACGATCGAGATAGATGATTTCACCACTTGAAAGAGCCGTCAGGTTACAACTCTCACCGACTTCTGCTCTTAGGCTTTCAAGGATGGTGCGTCGGGCGCTGTGCATGGTGCTATTCAATAGTAGGTTTTCGGCAAGCTTTCTGAGTCGAATGCCTGAGCTGTAGTGTTTTTCGTCGCCGTCTCTTTGAATGATGCCCGCGGCTTCTAACTGTTGAAGCATTCGGTGCAGCGTAGGCTTTGGTAATCCGGTCTCTTCGACTAAACCTTGCAGAGAAATAAACTCGTCTTTTTGGGCTATCACCTCTAATAGTGCAAAAAGTCGGAGGGTCGGTGTATCCCCTTGAACTTGTGGTGTTTCTGTTTGCATAAAGTGATTCATCCTTGCGATATGTCTATGTGTAAGAGTGTACATACCAAATCAATATTCTTCAATTAGCTGAATAAAATTTGACCTTTTTTATTATTTCAATAATATAAATGTAAATTATGGAACAATTAATCTCAATAAATGGAATTTTAAAATGAAAGCAATTGAACGGATTATTGATAAGGCGCATTTAGATCGTAAGCGTGTGGTTTTGAGCGAAGCTGAAGATCCTCGTGTACTCAAAGCAGCACGATTAGCGATAGATAAACAGCTCGCTTATATCACGCTGGTGGGCGACGAAAAGGCGATTATTGAAGCCGCTCAGTTGCATCATATTAACCTAGCGGGCATTCATATTGTTTCACCACAAGCATCAGCACTTAAAGCTGTGTTGGCTGAACGGCTGTATGAGTTAAGAAAAGCCAAAGGCATGACTTATGAAGATGCATTGGAGAAGGTTAAAGACCCACTGATTTTTGCCAACTTGATGGTAAGAGAAGGGCTGGTTGACGGCACGGTCAATGGCGCGGTTTATACCACGTCTGATGTGGTGAGAGCTGCGCTGCAGATCATCGGGCCAGCACCAGACAGCGAATTGGTATCGAGCTTCTTTTTAATGATGTTGTGCGAGCCTTTCCATAATCTTAAAGGCGGCATGATTTTCAGCGATTGTGGTTTGGTGATTAACCCCAATGAAACTGAGCTGGCGTCGATTGCCATGGCTGCATCAAACAGTGCTCAAACGCTACTGATGGAAGAACCTAAAGTCGCAATGTTGTCATTTTCGACCAACGGCAGTGCCAAACACGAATCAGTCGATAAGGTTCGTAATGCCGCTCAGTTAGTGAAACAACGTTGTCCCGGAATCGCTGTCGATCAGGACGTTCAACTCGATGCCGCGATTGTCACTGAAATAGCCGCGAAAAAGCTGCCCGATTCAGAAGTGAAAGGCCAATCTAACGTATTGATCTTCCCAAATTTAGAAGCGGGGAATATAGGCTATAAGCTAGCAGAAAGGTTAGGTGGCGCGGTTGCGATTGGCCCATTGTTGCAAGGGCTGAATCAACCGGCCAATGATTTATCAAGAGGGTGCAGCGCAGAGGATATCTTTAACGTCATTGCCGTTACCGCGGTACAAGCACAGCAAAGGAAAGTGTCTGACTCTGAGGTTGATGTTGAAGAAAGAGAGGAGTCGGAATTTGAATTCCGGTATTAATATCTAGCTCCTAGAACGAATGTTGAACCTGAACCTAGATTTACCCCAAAATAACCTAATTAGGATAGCTAATGGAGTTACCTGTTTTACTCGCCATTCTTGCCACCATTGCGGTGGGTACCTATTTCCAAACTGTTACCGGATTCGGCCTCGGTATCATCGTGATTGGGTTAACGGTCAGCCTTAATTTGGTATCGCTGCCAGTTATTGCCGCGGTGGTCAGTATTGTGACGTTGTTCAATTGCTTGGTTGCGTTGATGGGTAAGCCACTGCTTGGGGACCTCAAAATTCTGGTGGTGTTAGTCATCGGTATTATTCCCGGCGTATCGATGGGCGTGTACTTACTGGATGAATTGAGCGAGTCGGCAACCCAAATCCTAAGAGGCTTATTGGGTGCCATGGTGTTGTTCGCAGGCTTGAGCTTTATGTTTAAACCTAAAACCAGATCGGTTCGTTCGGCAACCGTATCTTTCCTTGTCTCTGGATTTAGTTCTGGACTAGCGGGTGGGTTGTTTGGCATGGCGGGTCCACCGATTGTTTATCACCTCTATCGTCAGCCTTTTACGCTCGATCTGGTGCGAAGCACACTGTTGATGGTATTCGCTTGTACGTCGATGTCCCGTACTGTCAATGTTTATGCGGCAGGCGACATGGAACCGAGCATACTGTGGTTATCCGCTATCGCTGTTCCTTTGGTGGCGCTTGTGACTATGTTCGCTCGACGTTTCCCACCACCGTTGTCCAATGATCAACTCAGAAAGCTGGTGTTTACGGTGTTAATGCTGATAGGCGGATATTTGATGGCTGTCTCGGCATGGTCGTTGTTTGTGGCTTAGAAGGTTTTCTTTATCAAAGTTATTTTTGAAGGAGGGCTAAATTCTCGTTTAGCGCTTGATGAAACCCTCCTCACAGACACATCAACGCTTTAGCATCTCAAAGATGTTCCTACATATCCCGAACAAGCAACTTTCTTGTACGTCCAAGGTAATGTTGTTCCGGTAATACGGACTCAAATCGACGCCCATTCCCACGCCATGAATTTCGATATTGTTTTTGATCGACTCGCGCTCAATCACTTGTTTGAGGTGGTTATCCAAATAGAACTGATCATTGGCTGTGCTAGTGGCGGTATCCATCGGGCAGCCGTCTGAGAACACAATCAAAACCTTTCGCTGTGCGCTATGTTGCTGCAAGCGCTGGCTAGCGAACTGAACCGCTTCGCCATCAATCCCTTCTTTAAAGATATCCGCTTTGCGAAGGCTAGCAATGCCAAGACGAGAGCGTCTCCAATGAGTATCAAAATCCTTAAACACGATGTGACGAACTTCGTTCAAGCGGCCAGGGTGCTCTGGTTGACCTTGCTTGAGCCACTGCCGATAGACCTTGCCACCGTTCCAGTTATTGGTGGTGAAGCCGATAATCTCAAAGGGTATATTGGCGAGTCCAACGGATTTGAGAATCGTATCCATCAGTAGACTCAGTTTGTGACTGTGTTTTTGCATTGAGCCTGAACAGTCCATTAGAAATGTGATGGCACATTGATGAGATGCGCCAATGTCAGGTTGATAGAAGACAGCACGATCCAACGGTGATGTGACGAGCTTGGTGATGGTAGTGGCGTTAACAATGCCTTCTTCTAAATGGTCCTGACGTCGGTTCCTCTGTGGTGTGGCAACAAAGCTAGTAAGCATAGCGGCTAAACGGCGAGTGTTTACTTGTCTCGCCATAATGTCATCGGTGAGTTTTTGCCTCAGTTCGAGTAACAGGGCGCGCCTGACGAGCTTATCTGCGGAGACCACTTGGTCAAATTCGGAATTAAAGATCTGATAATTGGCGCCCGACAGTTCGAATACCTTGCTACTGCCCGTGATGTCGCTGTCGACGTCTTGATCTTGAATGTCGCCATCCACAATTAAGGCAAGCTGCGCAAGGATCTTGATGTCTTCTTCGACTGTTGGGGTGGGCGAATTATCACCTTCTTGTTCCTGGATTATTAACTCTTGTGCAAGCGCGGCAAGCTCATTGGCGCTGTGTGCAAATGACTTTTGGTCGGTTCTATGTTGCTTTAAGCGCTTCAGGCAGTGACCAAAAGTAGGCACGATGCCTGCGCGAGTAGATTCAATGGTTTCTGCTATAGGTTCAGCGACAGGGATACCGGTTAAGCGAGTGTAGATGACCTGCATTAAAGTGAACAACAAAATACCAATGCGGGATTCAGTAAAGCCATTTTGATGATATTGATCGCTCCAGTACGCAAAATTGAACTGAATGCTTTTAGTAACGCCTTTTAGATAAGCTGGGACTTGTGACTCAACTCGTACCTGTTCGCAAAAATCAAACAGTAAACGCTCGACTTCGTTTTTTGGGCGCAGTGAATAGTGAAGTTCAGCATCAGAAAGCAGCAACCTCAATGCTGATGAGTCAATTTTACCGTTCATCGATAATTTGCTGTTGACGAGCTCATGGCGTGAAACAAAGGTGAGATCGTTGGTGTGTGCCGATAAGTGATAACAAGGACGACTACCTTTATAGAGGCGCTCTCCTCGGTAATTCAGGTTCAACTCACCGCTGATAGCTCTGGCAACCGACACGCCAATATCGAGGATCTTTTTCTGTTGGGAGGAAATATTAGCCATCGATTAATACTCCGACTGCGCATAACTCTGAGTAGGCGTCTCTAGGGCCTCACCAAAGCAGCGGAAGTAATATTCGCTTACCAACTCTTTCTCTTCATCTTCACAACGGTTTAGGAATGAAAGCCTAAATGCCGTGGCTACATTGTTGAATATTCTAATATTCTCAGCCCATGTGATCACGGTTCTTGGGGACATTACTGTCGACAGATCGCCTGCTCTAAAGCCATTTCGAGTTAAACCAGCGGTTGCGATCATTTTCTCTACTAACTGCTGACCACTTTCATTGTTCAGCTCTGGGCGCTTGGATAACACGATCTTGGTTTCATGTTGTGGGTCTAAATAGTTGAGCGTAGCAATGATGTTCCAACGATCTAACTGACTATGGTTAAGCATTTGAGTGCCCGAATACAACCCCGAGAAATTGCCCAAACCTAGCGTGTTACAAGTAGCAAACAGGCGGAAAGAAGGGTGAGGCGTGATCACTCGGTTTTGTTCTAAAGAAGTGTATTTGCCGTCTTGCTCCAACAGCTGTTGAATCACAAACATCACGTCAGGGCGACCAGCATCGTACTCATCCAATACCAGTGCGATGGGTTGTTGAATGCTCTGAGGAAGAATACCTTCTTTAAACTCAGTCACCTGCATTCCATCTTTAATGACGATGCTGTCCTTACCTATGAAATCCAATCGACTTAAGTGCCCGTCTAGGTTGATCCTTAAACACGGCCAGTTCAATCTCGCAGCGATTTGCTCAATGTGGGAAGACTTGCCCGTTCCGTGTGTACCTTGTATCAACGTGCGGCGATTAGAGGTGAAACCCGCCAATATCGCTAGTGTTACTTCAGGATCAAAACAGTAGTTAGGATCGACCTTGGGTACATACTCTCCCGCATGTTCAAACGCCAGTACGGTTAGGTTGCTGTCGATGCCAAAACACTCTCTCACACTTACCTGTCGCGTTGGTATCAATTCCGACTCTTTCATCATTCTTCCCTCTATATAACCCATTATTTGCCGCTGTTATTGCGCTATGCCGTCGATTATTAACAGCTCAACATGAGTTAACGGCACTTTTTGTGCGAAAAACTACCAATAATGTGATCCAGTTTTATTAATTAGAATGAATTGTTCCAATTTAATATAAAAAGTTGACGCGCAAAAATTCTACTACTAAGGTGAAATTGAATTCGAAAAAGAGACAATTCATTCCGAAAAATGAAATTTCGATTAACTCAAGGAGAATGGAAGAATGAGCGAGCAAGAAAAACGTACGGTTGTTTCCGGCACAGTAACAATGACACCATCAGAAGCGTTCGTTGAAACTATGGTTGCTAATGATGTTACCGACATGTTCGGCATCATGGGGTCAGCATTTATGGACGCAATGGATATCTTTGCTCCTGCTGGCATTCGATTAGTCCCAGTGGTACACGAGCAAGGTGCTGCTCACATGGCAGATGGTTACTCTCGTGTATCTGGTCGTCATGGTGTGGTTATCGGGCAGAATGGCCCAGGTATTAGTAACTGTGTAACTGCGATTGCAGCGGCATTCTGGGCACACAGCCCGGTCGTGATTGTGACGCCAGAGACTGGCACTAAAACAATGGGCTTAGGTGGTTTCCAAGAGTGTAATCAGCTTCCAATGTTCCAAGAGTTTACTAAGTATCAAGGACATGTAACACACCCTGACCGTATGGCGGAATACACAGGCCGATGTTTTGACCGCGCAATGAGCGAAATGGGTCCGACTCAGCTGAATATCCCACGTGACTATTTCTACGGTGAAACTCAAACCGAGATCCCTAAACCAGCACGCTTAGACCGTGGCCCGGGTGGTGAGAAGTCTCTGAATGAAGCGGCAGACCTGATTGCTGAAGCGAAATTCCCAGTCATCATTTCTGGTGGCGGCGTGGTCATGGCTGATGCAGTTCAAGAGTGTGCGGCACTGGCAGAACGACTAGGCGCACCCGTAGTAAACAGCTACCTACACAATGACTCTTTCCCTGCTAGTCACCCATTATGGTGTGGTCCTTTAGGCTACCAAGGTTCGAAAGCAGCAATGAAGTTGATGGCTCAAGCGGATGTGGTTATTGCCTTGGGTACACGTCTTGGTCCATTCGGTACCTTGCCTCAACATGGTATGGACTACTGGCCGAAAGACGCGAAAATCATTCAGATCGATGCAGACAACAAGATGCTTGGCCTCGTTAAGAAGATCTCTGTTGGTATTTGTGGTGATGCAAAAGCAGCGGCGGTGGCATTAGCTGAAAGACTAGAAGGTCGTGCATTGTTGTGTGATGACAACAAAGGTGCTCGCCAAGACACAGTCGCAACAGAAAAAGCGCTGTGGGAAAAAGAGCTTGATGAGTGGACGCACGAACGTGACTCGTTCAGCTTGGACATGATTGAAGAAAACTCACATGAGACTCCGTTCTCTGGTGGTGAATATCTTCACCCACGCCAAGTACTTCGTGAACTAGAAAAAGCGATGCCAGAAGACGTTATGGTCTCAACGGATATCGGTAACATCAACTCGGTTGCAAACAGCTACTTACGTTTTGAAAAACCACGCAGCTTCTTTGCTGCAATGAGTTTTGGTAACTGTGGTTACGCCTTCCCTACCATCATTGGTGCGAAAGCCGCGGCACCTCATCGTCCAGCCATTTCATACGCAGGCGACGGTGCGTGGGGCATGAGCTTGATGGAGACCATGACATGTGTTCGTCATAACATTCCTGTGACAGCCGTGGTATTCCACAACCGTCAATGGGGTGCAGAGAAGAAGAACCAAGTCGACTTCTACAACCGACGCTTTGTTGCTGGTGAATTGGATAACCAGAGCTTTGCGGAAATAGCACGAGCAATGGGCGCCGAAGGTATCACGGTTGATAAGCTAGAAGATGTAGGACCAACCTTACAAAAAGCCATCGACATGCAAATGAACGAAGGCAAAACAACCATTATTGAAATTATGTGTACTCAGGAATTGGGCGACCCGTTCCGCCGAGATGCACTATCAACACCGGTTCGTTTCCTAGATAAATACAAAGATTACGTATAAGGCATAGGAAGTTTGCCCGGCCACGGTATTTTCGAGAGTGTTAGAGGAAGTGCAATCGAGAATGTGATCGGGCAATACGAACGGGGATTGGCAATGTACTTAAGTGAAGACCGCCAACCCGTATTTCAATAAATCTTAGTCAAACGTTAGAACACGAATTAAATGACCGTTGTACATATAAGTGGTTTTAGTTATATAAACTTTGTCGTTCTTTATTAATCGGCCCTTATATAGTTTCTCTTTAGTTAATGGTTTTATAACTGTTAGTTATTGATGAGGATATATAGCTGTTATCATTTTTCAGAATAATTCGTAACGATACTGATTAATCCTGATAATTAAACTTTTAATTGTCAGGATTTTAAATTAAGCGATCTATTACATGCATGCTGTGAACAATAAACGTTATATAAGCTCACTCGAAGAGCTGTATGAAATAATCGATTCACTTATCTCGAGGTGTCGTGGAGAACGTGGTTTGATTTATAACGTGTGTGATTATGAAAACAGTAATCTGATGCCAAGTTTAGGCCGGTCAAATCGTAAAAACATTCGCCGTGTCGAACAAGAGTTGCTCTCAACTGTGAGAGTTTACGGTGGGCATTCACTGAGTTCACACGAGATAAACGATTGGTTACTGATGTGTTTAGCCAAGAAGCAGGGGTTTCCAACCCGCTTGCTTGAATGGACAGATAGCCTGATTAATGCGTTATGGTCTGTGTGTCATAGCCAAAGTAAAGACTGCATTAATATTATTAAAGCGGATAATTATCATAGGGTTAGTGTTTTTAACTCACCCTATGAACTTGAAAGAACTCAGATCTTTAAAGTGGCGGACTGCGATAAGCAGGAGCAACGAGCGGATAAGTGGTATTCCATTCATCCATTTAAGGACGGCAGTAATGATGCCATTCAACCTTTGTACGATGAGAAAGAATATTCAAACGGTCTAGTGTCCGTTCATATTCTTCCATCAGCAAAAGTAAACCTGATAAAGGAGTTAATACCCATGAATGTTTTAAATGAACCGACTGATTATATCGAAGAGACGCTAACTGATATAAAAAATGAAGCCCATGTAGATAACAATCAAGTTATTAATAAAGGTGAGGGTAATATTGAATTACAAGTGAATACCCATAACCGTAAACTTGAGCAGTATGGCCGAAAGTATCATCAAGATTTTGACTTCGACTAAAGGCTAATATCTATATTAAATTAGTTTTAGACTTAACGTAGTTAGTTTTCAGGTAAATAAAATTAGAACACTAATTAGTTTATAAAAAGATGAAATCTGTGAGCTTAGAGATTGTTTACAAAGTAACTCGAAGTTAGAGTGACGAAGCTTGTTATCAAGTTGTTAAATTTCCACAGATCTAGTTTAAACAATCTAATAAAAAAGTGGCGCAAAGCCACTGAAATTTAAACCAATAACGAAAACATAAAGGATTCTGGAATATGAATATGCAAACCAATGCAGCGACATTCGTGCTGGAAAACCAAGTCGACACCGCCTTTTTACAGTCTTTCAGTGATGCGTGGAATAACCACGACATTGAAGCATTGATGTCGTTTATGACTGAAGACTGCGTCTTCCACACAGTGGCAGGTGAAGGCTTGCTTGGAAATACTATTGAAGGGTACGAAGCCGTTCGCAATAGCTTTGAATTGGTTTGGCAGAACTTCCCAGATGCAGCTTGGAGCGACCCTGTCCATTTTGTGTGCGGTGACCGCGCGGTGAGTGAATCGACGTTCTCTGCGACTAATCCTGATGGCACTGTTATCGAAGCTCGTATGGTCGACGTGTTTACTCTGAAAGATGGAAAAATCAGCGTAAAAAATGCCTTCCGTAAAACACGACCTCTTTTGACTCCCAACAATACTCCCAAGAGCTAGACACGAAACCACAACCCGTTCACGTGTTATGACTAGGAGAGTCGAATTATGAGTTTAGTAATGGAACAACCGGCAGCCGATGTGCCGCCAAAGGTGAAAAGCACCCAAGCAAAAGAAAGTACCCAAGCAAAAGATAAATACGATCCAAAATACGATCCACTCAAAGACAAGAACCCAGGCCATGGTAAGGAATATGCACCAACGTACTGGGTAGATACGGCAGGCGCACCACCCGAAGATGATGGCCCAATTACATCGGATATGGATGTCGATGTGGCGATTATCGGTTCAGGCTTTACTGGACTAAGCACCGCGATACATCTTGCTGAAATGTACGGTATTAAAGCGACAGTGATTGAAGCCAACCGTTTGAGTTGGGGATGCAGCACCCGAAATGGTGGTCAGGCACAGTGTGCGTCAGGGCGTTTGAAGCGTTCTCAGTGGATTGAACGCTGGGGATTAGAAACTGCGCTGAAAATGCACCGCGAATGCGTAGATGGCATGAACACCTTTAAGTCTCTAATCAAAGACATCGATTGTGACCCACAACCGGGCGGCCACTTATATGTCGCTCACCGTCCAAAAGTGATGGCAACACTTGAGAAAGAAGCCAAGTTGCTGCGTGACACGTTCGATTACGATGCGCAGATCTTAGATGCGGAAACCGTAAAGCGTGATTACGTTGGTGACCAAGAAGCGGCAGGCGCAATGCATGAGCCAGAAGGCATTGGTATTCATGCAGGGAAATTGGCGTTTGGCTATCTAAGAAAGGCGAGAGCACTCGGTGTAAAAGTGCATCCATCTAGCCCAGTTATGGGTTGGGAAACTCGTGGCGGTGTGCATTACTTGAAAACGCCAGGTGGTGTTGTGAAGGCGCGCTCTGTTGGGGTGTGTACGGGTGGATACACAAGCCAAGGTTTGCATTCCGAGCTTAAGAATCGCTTGTTGCCGGTACTTTCTAATTCGATGGTGACACGTCCGTTAACTCAAGACGAAATCGCGGCGTGTAACTTCAAAACCAATCAAGTGATTACTGATACTCGAATTCTGCGCCACTACTACCGTTTGTTACCAGATAACCGAGTGCAGATTGGTACACGCAGTGCCATCAGTGGCAAGAACGCACCTGAAAAGAAATACGAAGACATGTTGAGAGCGGATTTAACCCGAAAATTCCCGTCTCTCGATCAGATCAAAATCGACTACTCATGGTGGGGCTGGGTGGATGTTAGCCACGACATGATGCCGAGAATCTATCAGCCTAATCCAAAGCAATCCATCTTCTACGCGCTGGGTTATGGCGGTAATGGCGTGATGTATTCCGCTCAAGCAGGTAAGCGCCTCGCTCAGTGGATTGCAGGTGAAGGCCACAAGTTGGACTTGCCAATATTTGAATCAAAACTTCCGTTCCCCAACGTGAGGGAAGTGGTGGAATCAGAGATGTTTGCACCGTTTCGCAGAATGGGGCAGCGGTTCCTTTATCAGTGGTATTCGTTAAAGGATGAAAAGCTGTAATCGCGACTCGAACATTGTTTCCAAAATAGGGAAATAGAACTACGACCAGGAAAGTTGTACCAGGTCACCTTGTGAGCAAAGTACAGGCAGGAAGTCTGTACGATAGGAAAGGTTAAGACTATGAAATTTATTAAAAATAAAATTATTGCTGGTGTCACCATTGTAGCAACAGCGGTGCTATCTCATACCGCGGCAGCAGCGAATTTTAAAATGGCTATCGGCGATGCTGCTGGTGGCACGCAGTGGGAATTGGCGACATCGTTTTCTGAACTGATGGAGCAAAAAACAGATGGAAAAGTGAAAATCGATCTGTTCCCGAATGGTCAATTAGGCAATGAGCAAGACACCGTCAACGATGCGGCAATCGGTCTTCTCGACTTCTCTGTACTGGCGATCAATAACGTAACCCCTTTCTCTCCAACTGTTGGTCTACTGACCATGCCTTACGTGATTCAAAGCGCAGAAGAAGCGGTTTTACTGACTCAAGGCCAAGTTGGCCAAGACCTCGTCGATAACACGATTCGTGATGCTGGTGTTCGTATCGTAGGTTGGGCTTATTCTGGCTTTAGGGTTTTGACTAACTCGAAAAAGCCAGTCGCTTCGCCAGAAGATCTTAAAGGGTTGGTGATTCGTGTTCCTCGTAACGAAATCATGATTGCTTCTTACCAAGCATGGGGTGTAAACCCAACGCCAATGGCATGGTCTGAGACCTTTACCGGCCTGCAACAAGGCGTGGTTGATGGTCAAGACAACCCATACATCACTGTGCATGCAATGAAGTTCAACGAAGTACAAAAGTACGTGACCAACATTCGCTACATCTTCTCGCTTGAGCCGCTAATCGTGAGTGAAACGGTCTTCCAACAACAGACGCATGAAATGCAAAAAATCATTCTTGAAGCGGGTCAGGAAGCGACAGAACACAGCTTTGCTTATCTAGAAAATACGGAAAACAAAATCCGTGAAGAACTACAAGCAAAAGGCATGGTATTCACCGACCCAGCAGATAACGAGCAAGAGTGGATCAGCAAGGTGACTAAGTCAGTTTGGCCTAAGTTCTACTCAAGCATTGGGGGCAAAGACAAGCTAGACGACGTTCTTGAGTTACTAGGTAGAAAGTAACGATTAGATTCGCCCTATCTGCTGTTCTCCGCTACCTAATCACCTAGCGATAGAACAGTGAGATAGGGCATTTACATGGCTGTACTCGTTGATCTGTTCTGTACCTGATCTTTTTAGGACCGTGAGCGACTGGTTGTCATGTGGAAATCAACATTGGAGGTTATATGTCAGTCGCTAAAACAATAAAAAAGCACCTTAACAACATCGAGGAATATACCTGTTGTCTGCTGCTCGCAAGCTTTGTCCTATTGCTGTTCACACAAATCATTACTCGTCAGTTCTTTGATTACTCCATACCTTGGGGGGATGAAGTAGCCACTTATATGTTCGTGTGGTTTGCTTATTTAGGCGCTGTTGTAGCCGCCAAAATGTCGGCCCACAACCGAGTGAGCTTTCACTTCAAATTCTTTCCGCCAATTGTGCAAACCGTTAGTGAAACCATCGCTGACTTCTTATGGCTCTGCTTCAACGGTTACTTTGTTTACCTCAGTTACGACTTCGTGTTTAACAAAATGAACCTGTTTTGGAAGTCTCAGACTACAGGTATCCCGATGAAGTACTTCTACATGATTTTACCTATCGCGTTTTCCCTAATGATGATTCGAATTATCTGGAACAACTACGAGCGTTTATTTAAAGGCGCAACCAACGAAGATCCAGAAGTCAAAGAGCTGCGAAAAATGACGGCACAAAAGTCAGCACAGTAGTCATCACAGAGAATAGTCGTAATAGAGAGATGTAATAATGGAATCCTATTTAACTCTAATTTTATTTGGTGGCTTCTTAACCCTGTTAATTCTGGGTGCACCAATCACAGTATCACTGGCCGGCGCTTCAATGGCGGCCTATATGTTGCTCGACAAAAATCCCATCGCTTTAGTACAAATCGCATTTACCTCTGTAGGTAACTTCCCGCTCATGGCACTGCCAGCCTTTGTTCTTGCGGGCGCATTGATGGAGGCGGCGGGTATCTCCAAACGTCTGGTGGATATCGCAGAAAGCTTAGCTGGTCCCGTAACAGGCGGCCTTGGCGCAGCAACGGTAATGGCGTGTCTTTTCTTTGGTGCTATCTCAGGTTCGGGCCCTGCAACAACCGCAGCGGTCGGCATGCTAATGGTGCCCGCGATGGTTAAGCGTGACTACGATAAGAGCTACGCATCGGCAGTTACGGCTGCATCCGGAGGCTTGGGAATCATCATTCCGCCATCCATTCCTTTGGTTATTTTTGGCATTTCTGCGATGGGCTTAATGGCACCGCCAGAAGCCATCGCTCAACACGGCCAGTTTGCTTCTTTATCGATTCCAAAACTTTTTGTCGCTGGGGTTGTGCCGGGTTTCATCATGGCATCGACGCTGGTGGTAACCAACTACTTCATTGCTAAGCGAGAAGGCTATAAAGGGCTAACTGAAACGTGGTCATTTGGTGATGTAAGGCATTACTTGCGCCGCGGATTATGGTCGATATTAGCGCCGTTCTTGATTCTTGGCGGTATCTACAGCGGAATGTTCACACCAACAGAATCAGCGGTTGTGGCGATTTTCTATTCGCTGTTTGTGGGTGTGTTTATCCACCGAGAGTTATCGTTCAAAAGCGTGATGAAATCTTTGTCGACCACCACGTGGATCACTGGACGCGTATTGTTAATCCTCTTTGCTGCCACCGTGTTTGGACGCTTGTTGATCGAGCAAAAAATCCCAGTTGTTGTGGCGGAATCATTACTCAGTTTCACCGACAACATGTACATGGTGTGGGCTCTGACGATTACCTTGCTGCTGTTCATCGGCATGTTTATGGAAACTTTGGCGGCGATCATGATTATTGTGCCAGTGCTGCTACCAATCATGTACATGTTGGGCGCGGATCCAACTCACGTGGGCATTGTGGTGGTGTGTACCTTATCTATAGGCTTTGCAACGCCGCCGCTCGGCGAAAACATCTTTGTCGCCTCGGGGATCGGTGGCTCCACGGTTGAGCAAATTACCGCGAAGATCCATCCCTTTGTTCTTGCTTCTGTTGTGGGCGTGTTTGTTATCGCTTTCTTCCCACAAATTACGCTTTGGCTACCGTCCTTAGTCGGATATTAGGAGAGATAACCATGAATTTATCCAGATTAATCCTCATTGGATGTGCCGTGTTTGCTGTAGTGAGTGGCATTGGTTTACGTGCCGAACATTCAGAAGCCGAGAAAGAAACCAAGCCAGTCAATGTGCTCGACATTTCTGAGCCACATGTGGTCAGTGACGCGGAAAGAAGAGCCAAAACCTTGCTTGCGAAAGCGGTGGTGCACGTTCAAAAAGAAGGTGACGAAAGCGTGAAAGACTTCATGAGTGATGCCGAATATATAGACGGTGAACTCTATGTGTTTGCTCTTGGTATTGATGGTCAATTCCTTGCCAGTGGCGGCTCTTCGATGGTGTTGGTGGGCGACAGTGTGTTGGATACCCAAGACGTTTACGGCAATCCTTTTTTCCGTGAAATGATCACTAAAGCGGTTCACAACGGCTTTGGTGAAGTTAAGTATCACTGGACCAACCCAACTGATCGCATGGGGGAGCCGAAAACCACTTTCTTTGAGCGTGTTGGAGATGTGATTGTTGCTGTGGGCTTTTACCCAGAGCGTTCCAGTGCGGCCGAGGCTAAGAACCTACTGGCGAGAGCGATGACCGCGATAGTGGAGTCTGAGCAACAGAGCCTTGCTGAGTTTAATGACGCTGAAGGCAGTTTTGTCGAAGGGGATTTGTATGTGTTTGTGATGGATATGAGCTCTGGAAAACTGCTCGCGCATGGTGTGTCACCTGAGCTTGTGGGGCGATCACACAACGAAATCCTAAGTCCTGACGATAAGCCGATTCTTACTGAAATGTTGAACCTTGCCAAAGAAAACGGCCGAGGTGTTTACACCTATCGATGGTTAAACCCGCTGTCGAGCAAAGTGGAAACCAAGCACACTTACTATCGAGTGATCGACAATAAGTTGGTTGGGGTGGGTTATTACACAAATTCAAACAACACGTAAACGCGTTTCTATGGAACCCTCAACCCAGTTAAATAAAGGGCTGGGGGCTAGAAATGCCGGTTTGTGTAAAAAAGCGATTTAGTAAAATTCACACTGTGTAATTTTTGTTGTGAAATTGTTTCAGAAATAACAGTAGTATGAAAAACATGGAAACCACGCAGTAAAGAACAAATCTGAAAAGGGTCAATTGGGATGTTTGACCTAAATGAAACTTAAAGCCGTACGAGGGATAGACTATGAATATGCTGACACTAGACAAAACAGAACTTCACAGAAACCATTCAACATTTATTGCTGAAGCTGTCTTTGCCGTCGAAATGGTGAAAGCAGACAAGCAAGTCGAAAAACAAATAATGGCGAAACAGTTGCTTGATACTCTATTTCCTCTAGAGACAGGTTCGCATGAAGATGTAGTGAGCTACGAGATTGACTACCGACATGTTCAGGTTTACTTCAAAAATGGCGAACATACAGGCCTGAAACGTGCTAAGCACTTTGTAGCTTACACAGGTGATAAATCTAAGCCTTCAGCAATCCTATTCCGTGATGAAAGTGGTACGCACGTTGAAGTGACGATTGGCGCCCGAAAAGGCACAGGTAACCTTGAGCTTGTTGATATTGAAGATATCCAACTAGAGACATGCACTACCTTCGGCCAAACAGACGCAAGCATTTCTTCTGGAATCCGACACTGGGTGAGTCTAGTAAAAGGCGACGAAAGCGGCCGACCAAACGCATCAAG
Source organism: Vibrio splendidus (assembly GCF_001557875.1). GTDB lineage: Bacteria > Pseudomonadota > Gammaproteobacteria > Enterobacterales > Vibrionaceae > Vibrio > Vibrio splendidus_F. The sequence goes on from NZ_LNRF01000001.1 coordinate 701,400, forward strand.
TGAAGACAAAGAGTTCACCGCGAAAAATGGTGATGACTACAATCTTGGATTTTGTTTCGCACTCTAATATCGAGCGCTGCAGTACGCAGTGCTAATATCCATTTCTCTTTTACCTTTGGTAATTTCCCCGCCCCTATAGCGGGGCTTTTTTGTTAGAGCTATAAATAAATTAGGCTGTTGTTAAATTTATCTTTAGAAAGTTTGAATGAGATTTTACGGTGCGATATTTTATTTTAAATTGTTGTATTTAAAGGTTTTTGCTCTTTTATTTTATTCTGTTTTTATTGGGTTAACTATCACTATCAGCGGTGGTTTGGCTGACTATTGAGCTAAAACTCAGTCAAAATGCTTTGAGCTGTGCTATAATGCGCGCCTTGGGATTGAGCCAGTAAGTCCATTTGTCACTAATTATTGTGATTTTTATTGCCTTTTATTTAGGCGGTTCGGCGAGCCAATCAAGTAGTAATTGGATACGGAGAGCGTCCTTATATTCGTTGATTCGGATATGCGAACATCATAATTTATGAGTTTTAAATCAAAAAAATACAGTATTGATTCTACTGACTATCAAGTTGGTCAAGATAACGTCAGTAAATGGGGCATGGATGTCCATAACACAGTCTTCGTAGCCTCAGTAGGCTTATCTCTTCTCTTCATCATCACTCTTCTTGCTCTTCCTCCTGCAGATGCCAAAGCTGCGATTGATTCTATCAAGGGTGCTGTTTTGTCAAAGTTTGACTTCCTCTTTATGTGGGGAGCCAACATCATGTTAGTTTTTGCCGTTATTCTTGCATTCTCACCTTTAGGTAAAGTTCGCTTAGGTGGCGAAGATGCAACTGCGGATTATTCAATGTCATCTTGGATTGCGATGTTATTCGCTGCGGGTATGGGTATTGGACTTATTTTCTGGGGTGTTGCAGAGCCAACCGCGTTCTTCACCAACTGGTTCGGAACGCCACTCGATGCAGAACCTTTTACGGCAGCCGGCCGTGAACTGGCACTCGGTGCGACCGTATTCCACTGGGGCTTCCATGCTTGGGCTATTTATGGCATGACGGCACTTTGCCTTGCGTATTTTGTTTACAACAAAGGCTTACCGCTATCAATGCGTTCTGTGTTCTACCCAATTTTGGGTGAGCGAGTATGGGGCAAAACCGGTGATGTGATTGATGTACTAACGGTACTGGTTACTCTGTTTGGCCTTGCGACTTCACTAGGCTTAGGTGGTACACAAGCAGCAAGTGGTATCAGCCACGTGTTTGGCTTGGATAACAACATCTTCCTTCAGCAATCTATCATCGTTCTGATCATGGGCTTAGCGATCATCTCTGTGCTACGTGGTATGGACGGTGGTGTTAAGTTCCTAAGTAACCTAAACATGGTTATTGCGTTCGTATTCCTCGGTCTTATCGCTGTATTGAACTTTACGACAGTGCTTGATTCTGTCGCGACTGCGGCAACGGGCTATGTGAAAAATATCGTAGCTTTGAGCCAAAGCTCTGGCCGTGAAGATACAACATGGCTGCATGGCTGGACAGTGTTCTACTGGGCATGGTGGGTTGCGTATGCACCATTCTTCGGTATGTTCGTAGCGCGCATTTCTAAGGGGCGTACGGTTCGCGAGTTCCTACTTTGCGTACTGATTATCCCAACATTGGTAACGTCGGCTTGGATGTCGATCTTCGGTGGCGTGGCTATCGAGCAAGTAATTAACCATGTGGGACAACTTGGCCTCGACCAAGGTATTACAGACGTATCTCTAAGCTTGTTCTACATGCTAGATGCTTACTCATTCGGTAGCATTCTGTCAGTTCTCGCAGTCGCACTGATCATTGTGTTCTTTGTTACAACGCTAGACTCAGGCTCTATCGTTATCGATGGCATGACAGCGGGTGGTAAACTAGAAGTACCAGTGAAACAGAAAGTGGTTTGGGCGGTTATCTCAGGCGCTATTGCAATGGTAATGCTGTGGATTGGTGGTACTCAATCTATCCAAGCTCTGCAATCGATCACGATCATTGCAGCACTGCCGTTTACGATCATTCTTCTGATTGGTTGTTTCAGCTTGTTGAAAGGTCTACTGACTGAAGTAGATAAAGAGCAAGCAAGCGTTAGCGAAACGGCTAACTAAAGAAACCAAGCAGGGAGTTAGTGAATGACTCCTCGCTAAGCGTGATTTCAAAGCTCTCTTGCATTGTATAAGGGAGCTTTTTTATGCCTGAGAAGAAATTAGAGACAAGCAGAAAGGACAAAAAGAGGCATAAGTGAATCGTCACTTGTGGCTCTTTTTTAGTTTTAGGGATTAGCTCTAGGGAGCTAGGTATTAGTTTACGCGTTTAATTCGTGCTGAATTACGTAATCCAAAGCACCGACTACCGCAGCAACTTGAGCGTCATTACACTCTTCGTCTGTCACTTTGTCGCTGTCCGGGTAAACCTCAGTGGTTGTGCCGTACTTACAATCAGTCACACCGCCACATAAGCCAAGCGTCTTCATTGGGTAGTTAATTACACCATGTTGAGTAACTTCAGAACCAATGATCTTGCCGTCTGCATCTGCTGGTGCAATGTGCGTTACTTTTTCAACTGAAGCAATTACCGCCGCTTGGAATTCAGGCTGCGGATTCTCAGTATCACCAACTGTGTAGAAGCCGTCAGGGATCATACCTTCAATGTACTCAATACCATCACGCGCTGCGAGTGCTGGTCGGAATTCTGTTTCGTCAGAATCCGTTGTTTCGTGTAGATCAACGTGAACCAACACTTCTGGTAAAGAAGCGACTAACGCACGTAGGTTTGCTGATTCTTCTGCTGGCGTACCGTCGTAGAAAGAGCGGTTTGGATCGACAGCATTTGGGTTCCAACGGTTGATCACTTCGTAACCCCAAGGACTCACACAAGGTGCAACAACAATGTTGAAGTGCGCTGCATATTTCTCTGCTTGAGTTGCGGCGAACTTGATCGCGCCATGCACACCACTGGTTTCGTAACCGTGAACACCACCGGTTACAAGGATAGTTGGTTTTGATGCGTCCCAGTTTTTGCTTTTGATTGCGAAAAGCGGGAAGCGACCTTCATCGTAGCTCAATGCGCCGTATTGCTCGATGTCAAAGCGGTCTGCCAATGCTTGGATTTTTGGCACGACTTCTTGCTGGTATTCACGCTTAACGGTTCTTTGAGCGAACCATGCTTGACGTTCTGCTTCTTGCCATTTTTGTCCTGGCTCACCAATTGGGTAGGAGTATTCACTTTTCATCTATACTTCTTCTTTTATGTTCGCGAAAGATGAAGACAGACTAGTCCTGTCTAGCTGAGACGGCAATAGAAAACACAACTTGTGACTCTATTTTTTACAGACTCATAACTTTGATGACTGGATTGATGGTGTTACATTTTATCAATTGTTTAATCCCTTAAAAGAGACCATAAAATGGCTGGAGCAAGTTTATTAACGCTACTGGATGACATTGCAACCGTGCTGGATGATGTCGCACTGATGTCTAAGGTTGCCGCGAAAAAAACCGCTGGTGTGCTGGGGGATGATTTAGCGCTGAATGCCCAGCAGGTATCTGGTGTTTCTGCTGAACGAGAGATCCCAGTGGTGTGGGCGGTTGCCAAAGGCTCATTTAAAAACAAGTTGATTTTGGTGCCCGCGGCATTATTGATCAGTGCCTTTATTCCTTGGCTGATCATGCCTTTGCTTTTGATTGGTGGTCTGTTTCTTTGTTTTGAAGGTGCCGAGAAAATCTTAGAGAAGCTCTTTCCTCATGCTCATCAAGACGATGAAAAGGGGGAGGACACAAGTACTGGTGAATCCATAGAGGAATATGAGAAGAGAAAGGTCGCAGGCGCGATTCGTACCGACTTCATCTTATCCGCAGAAATCATAGTGATAGCATTGGGTACTGTGACAGGTACAAGTATCCTTACTCAGGTTCTTGTCGTAAGTTTAATTGCAGTTGTGATGACGATTGGTGTTTATGGTTTAGTGGCAGGGATCGTTAAGTTGGACGACTTAGGTTTCTACCTTCAACGCACATCTAACGGTAGTGCAGTAAAAACAAAGCTTGGCAATGGGCTTGTTGTCTTTGCGCCAAAGTTAATGAAGACGCTTGCGGTGGTTGGGACGGCTGCGATGTTCTTGGTTGGTGGTGGTATTGTGGTGCACAACGTTCCTGCGATTCATCACTTAATTGAGCCAATTATTATGGATTTTCGTGGACATACGATAGCGACAGCGGTTGTACCAACGCTATTGAACGGTGTTATTGGTGTCTTAGCTGGATTGATCGTTGTTGCTGTTTGGACTGCGATTGGGAAAATTCGCGGTAAGTAATCTCTCATTATTGATCTTAATAAAATTATCTCTCTACGAAACGAAAAAGGGGCACCATAATCATTATGGTGCCCCTTTTAATCTAATGGGTCGTGTTTAATTAACACCACGCTCTTATTTTACAATATAAGCGCTTATTTTTACCGACCAAGCGTTTACTTTACAGACCAAGCAATCGTCTCGCCGCCACGGATTGGCACAACGATGTCTGAACCGAAAGGCATGGTTTCAGCAACGTTCCATTCTTCTTTAACAAGAGTGATGGTGTCCGTGTTGCGTGGAATACCGTAGAAATCTGGGCCATTGTGGCTTGCAAACGCTTCCAAGTTATCAATCTTACCTTCTAAGTCGAATACTTCTGCGTACAGTTCAACGGCAGCGTGTGCTGTGTAAGAACCCGCACAACCACATGCTGACTCTTTTGCACCTTTGGCGTGTGGTGCCGAGTCTGTACCTAAGAAGAACTTCTTGCTGCCACTTGTTGCCGCGTCGATAAGCGCTAATTGGTGAGTGTTACGCTTTAGGATAGGAAGACAGTAGAAGTGTGGCTTAATGCCGCCAACCAACATGTGATTGCGGTTGTAAAGCAAGTGGTGAGCGGTGATGGTTGCAGCAACGTTGTCGTTCGCGTTCTTCACGAAGTTTGCAGCATCAGCAGTTGTGATGTGCTCTAGAACGATCTTCAGGTTAGGGAAGTCATTAACAATCGGCGCTAGCACTGTATCTAGGAACTGCTTCTCACGGTCGAAGATATCAACATCGTGAGTGGTTACTTCACCATGAACCAGTAGCAGCATACCCACTTCTTGCATTGCTTCTAACACGTGGTAAATCTTTTGCGCTGACGTTACACCTGAATCTGAGTTAGTTGTTGCGCCTGCTGGGTAAAGTTTTGCAGCCACTACTGCACCAGACTCTTTCGCTTTACGAATTTCATCAGGTGTTGTGTTGTCTGTCAGGTAAAGTGCCATTAGAGGCTGGAATTGCTCGCTTGGTTGCTCTGCCATGATGCGCTCACGGTAAGCTAAAGCCATTTCGGTATCGGTTACCGGTGGGATGGTGTTTGGCATGATTAACGCTCGACCATTGTAGCGGCTGATATCGCGCACAGTATCCTTTAATACTTCGCCATCGCGTAGATGAACGTGCCAGTCGTCAGGACGAGTAATCGTAAGTTGTGTCATTGAAGGCTCCCACCAATTTAAGTGTTATGTAGTTGGAGCCTAAACTCAGCGAAATCTGTGAAAGCAATCGCTTACGTTTAGGCGACAGGATGATAGTGGAAAAGTACTTTCATTTCATCCTATTTTTAACTCTTCAGGGCTAGGAGCTTGTTTTTATGGCGTTTTAATTTGGTATTTATTTTTGGATACGGGTTAGCGAGTCGCCACCCAGAGTCCGTGGATCATTCCTGGTACCCAGAAGAAGAAGGTCAGGACGATGTTAATCAGCAAATCTTTACCTGCGCCACGAGCGAAGAACACGCCAACAGGCGGAAGCAGTACACATAAAATGATAATGACGAGTTTGTTCATGATAAATCCTTTTTATTCAATGAAAGTTCAATGCATTAATCGTGTTCAAAGTATAGAACGTATGGGGTTCTAATCTGGTAGGTATCACAGTGTATGCACTTTCTGGGTTTGCTTAATTACTTTGTGTTAAGTTCTGATTATTCCACTGTGTTGTTTTTATAAGAGTTATTATTTCAGGATGAGAAAGAAGTGTCGCAGTATCAATTTCATACAAACAATGTTCGAATGCTCGGTTACCCAATTTAAAACCTCCGGTATCTGACTCAATATCAAACGCTACCTTCGTGAATCCAAGTTGTTCTAAAATTTGTCCACTTTCAGGTAGGGCATTAAAGAAGTAATAACGTTGCACATTTGAATAGCGGATTAGATTTATATACTGAGAAACTAACATGCACCTAAACACCTCGAAACTAGTAGAGTAACGGTTATAGTTACAGACGGCTAGTGGAGTCGTACTTTTATAACTGACAGTCTTTTTTAGGTTGATGTTGAAGTTTTTGGAATGGATTGCCTTGTCAAAATATTCACTTTCAAAGATAAAACTAAGTGAATGGCCTATAAGTTGCCCACTTTTTGTCGTAAACCTTTTGAAAATAGCTCGTTTGTTTTGCTGATAGTCGTATAAATTGATGTCGAATAGACCTTTGGGAATATAGCTGGCCGTTTCGTAAAAAGCTTTAAGGTTATATAGTATTTTATCATCGTCTTTCAGAAGAAGTGGCAACTCAGTAATCAAACATACTTGTGGCTTTTGCGTCGTTTCGTAATTTGACGATGAAAGCCTGCTCAGCTGGTTATTAAAACGTAGTCTAGAAAATTCATTTAATAATTTTGATTCGTTTGGGTTTGGTATTAATTCATAAAAATCGCTCAAGTCAAGTTGTAAGCAACGCAAGATTCTAAGGCACTTGGCAAGCGTTGGCTTAGTTCTTCCTCTTTCCCAGCGGCTTAGCGTTACTACGTCTACAGAGCGAAACTCTTCATCTGCAAGGTTTAACTTAACAGCAAGTTCATTCTGAGTAAGGCCAAGTGAGAGTCTCAATTCCTTTAAATAGTCACCAAACATCCATTATCTCTATGTGTAATTTGACTTCATTGAAGTATAGCTAGTCAAGATGGATTATGGCGTCTTTTTAGTAACATACCTAAAGGTAGCTGACTCATAAATTCATTTAACTGCTTGTGTTCTCGTCCTCTTCTGGTGTCAGGAAATAGGCATTCAAAGCAACATGTGATTTGTTCGTGCTAAACATTGCCATCTATTGCTCTGTAGTATCGATCAATCACAAAAAGAGGTTTGTTTATGAATACGAGCATGTTGTCTGAAAATTTGCAAGCCGAAGCACTTATTGAAGATGTTGACCAGGGATTGTTTTACCCTGTCTTTCAACCGATAACTAATGGCAATGGAACTGTCGGTGCTGAGGTTTTATTACGTTGGGAAAGAGGGCATGACGTTGAATCGTCAATCCGCTGTCTATTAGACTCTGAGAAGATTGCATGGTTTACACAAAAATTCTTACTCGCTGTGTCGAAAGAGCTTTTGTCTCGTAAGACTGATATAGAGTTTCTAACGATTAATATCTCTCCATTACATGTTTTGAGCTTTACTTTTATTCGTGATATTTACCCAATTTGGCAGGCATGCAATAAGTTAGGTATCACCCTTTGGATTGAGATTACAGAAAATGAACAATATCCAGAAGGTATAGATAAGAAACGGATGGTCTCACAGTTTGGAGTATGTCGAGGCCTTGGGATTAAGATTGCGTTAGACGATTATGGCAGCGGATATAACGTTGGTGAAGCTCTACTTCGTGTAGTTAAACCAAACGTGTTAAAGATTGATAGGTCTTTAATGAGAAACAGGAGTGAGCATTCGGCTTTTTGGGAGCGTCTTAGGTTTTTATCTCGAAAATATCAAATTGAATTGCTGTCAGAAGGGATTGAAAGTTATGAAGACCTGCGTTTTGCCAAGGCACAGGGCATAGCTTACTTCCAAGGGTATTACTTGGGTAAGCCGGGCTCACTGAATCAGTTGTCAAAAAAACATACAGCATATTGCTCATCTCCTTAAATGTAGTTTTGGGTTCATTGTGTTTATTGAACCGTAAGGGGACTTGGAGCTGAAGTTGAATTTTGTTGGTTGTTATAGCAAGAAAATATTGATGCTGTTGGATAACAAAGGGGCGATATTAGTTTGTCTGGCATCATCGTCGTTAGCTTCTAAGATTGTAGATCTACTAGAACATATTGTGACTCTAACATTTTACCTATGTCTACTTAGTATCAAGTGTTTAATAGCTGCCAGTTTATCTATTTATAACCATTTGTTAGCATTGGGACAAACTACAAAACATTGGAATCGTTATGTCGCAGTCACCTCTAGATCGAAAGGCTTCAGAGCAAGCTCCTTCCTTATCTCAAATCAACGTGTTTCCGGTTAAATCAGTAGGCGGAATTGCGCTTTCGTCTGCTTGGGTTGAAAAGCAGGGTCTAACTTTTGACAGACGTTTCATGCTGGCATTAGCTGACGGTTCAATGGTTACCGCGCGTAAATATCCGAAAATGGTCAAGGTGTCTTCAAGCTTGCAGCCAGATGGTTTGATTTTTACTTACGAAGGCAAAGAGCCGCTGCGCCTCAAGTATGCAAACTTCAAGATGCAAGAAGCACCAGCAACGGTGTGGAAAGACAGCTTCACGGCATACACGACATGTGATGAAGCCGATGATTGGTTTAGTGATGTGTTGGGCGTGCGTGTTGAATTACTGTTTTCGGGTGAACAATCGAATCGTGTTCGTGAAAAGTTGGGTCATAACGTGAGCTTTGCCGACGGCTATCCAATGTTAATCATCAGCCAAGCTTCTCTTGATGAGTTGAATCGTCGCAGCCCTGAAACCCATTCAATGGATCAGTTCCGTACCAACTTTGTTATTTCAAATACAGAAGCCTTTGCTGAAGATGGCTGGAAGCGTATCCGAATTGGTGAGGTTGAATTCGAAGCGGTGAAGCCTTGTGAGCGCTGTATCCTAACGACAGTCGATGTTGAGAGTGGCGAATTTAGAACGACAAAAGAGCCGCTCAATACTTTTTCTAAATTCAGAGCTAATGAACGCGGTGGTGTTTTCTTTGGCCAGAACCTTGTGGCGAAAAATGAAGGCCTGGTGAAAGCGGGTGACGTGGTGGAAGTACTCGAAACCAAAGAGAAAGAGCACTATGAAGACACATGGGTAGAGTCGCTGCACTTAACTTGTGTCGAGCGTGAAGAGATCGCTCGAGACTTTACAACTTTCTGGCTAGAGCCAGCGAAAGAGAACCATTCATTACCAAGCTATCAGCCGGGGCAGCACCTACCGATTGAAATGGTGATTAATGGCGAGAAAGTGTCTCGTCGTTACACACTATCTTCTAGCCCATCTCGTGTAGGTCGCTTAGCTATTTCTGTGAAGCGAGTGGACGATGGTCAAATCTCAAACTGGCTCAATGATCACTTCCAAGTAGGTGACACGCTTGTTGCTCAAAATCCAGATGGCGCTTTCTATTTAGAAGAAAATCCAACGCACCCACTACTGCTTTTGTCTGCGGGTAGCGGTATTACGCCAATGTTGTCGATGCTTCGTTATTTGGCCGACCATGGTCAGATTGATGATGTGGTTTTCTATCACCAATGCAGCAGCGAAGAAGACATTCCTTATCAAGCTGAGATCGATAAGATTGCCAACGAGCATGCAGGTTTACGTGTGATTTATTCGCTAAGCCAACCAGCTAAAGAGTGGGATGGTTTATCTGGACGTTTGGGCGTGTCTCATGTCGCTAAAATTGAAGAGTTACACAAACGTCAGGCCTTCGTGTGTGGCCCTGATGGCTTCATGGATAATGCTAAGAAACTGTTGATTCAAATGGGGCTTAATCCTCAGCACTACCACCAAGAAGCGTTTGGTGTTGCTCAGTCTACTGAAGAGGCTGTGAAACAACTGCAGTTAAGTGTGAACGGTTACCTGTTTGAAGGTAATAACCAATCAACCCTGCTAGAGCAAGCTGAGTCGGCCGGTGTGTCTATCGCTTCTAGCTGTCGTGCTGGTTTCTGTGGCGCTTGTAAAGTGACCCTTGAGTCTGGGCAAGTTCACCAACCTGATGTGCCTGCATTACAAGAGCATGAGCGCAACATGGGGCAGATACTGGCGTGTTGCAGTGTGCCTCAAACTGATATCGAAGTTGTGGATTAACGACTCGTTAGGTCAAAAGGACAAGCACTAAACAGAAAAGGCCGGAAGCTCACTAAAATGAATTTCTGGCCTTTTGGATTCTGAGATTAATTCAAAAATTAATCGTAGATCGTTGGGATTGGTTGACGCTTGTGCTGTGTCGCTTTGTAGATGTTTACTAAGCGATCGGATACGTCTTGAGGTACTTCTTTACCTTCAAGGAAATCATCGATTTGGTCATAAGAAAGGTTCAGTGCAGCTTCATCCGCTTTCTGTGGATCAAGCTCTTCGAGATCCGCGGTTGGTACTTTCTTAACAAGTTGCTCTGGAGCACCTAGTGTTGCAGCAAGTTCACGAACTTGACGTTTGTTCAGGCCGAACAAAGGTGCTAAATCACAGGCGCCATCACCGTGTTTAGTGTAGAAGCCTGTGATGTTTTCCGCTGAGTGGTCGGTGCCGATTACAAGGCCGCCAACGTACCCCGCAATTTCGTATTGTGCGATCATGCGAGCGCGAGCTTTCACATTACCTTTCACAAAGTCGATTTTTGCTGAATCTGTTGGTAGCAAGCCTGTATCTTCAAGCGCAACGTGAGATGCAGCGTGAAGCCCATCAACACCTGCTTTAATGTTTACGGAAACAGATTGAGAAGGCTGAATAAAAGACAGAGCAAGCTGTGCTTCGTCTTCATCTTTTTGTTCGCCGTAAGGTAGGCGAACGGCGATGAATTGGTAGTCGTTGCTGCCAGTGCTTTCGTTCAGGCCGTCGATTGCCATTTGCGCTAAACGACCACAGGTAGTCGAATCCACGCCGCCACTGATACCAAGGATCAGAGACTTGCAGCCTGACTGCTGAAGTTTCGTTTTGATAAAGTCCACACGACGAGTCACTTCGAAGTGAGGGTCAATTGAAGGTAGTACGCGCATTTCGTCACGAATTAACTGTTCCATTCGTATTCCTTTCCTGCAAGCAAATTAAAAATCTAGTGTTATCATACCTAAATCATCTGATTTAAAAACCTCTTTGCACAAGCTTAGAAAGAGAAGGCAGTAATTAATAATGGAAAAAATAGCCATTTTCGGTAGTGCGTTTAATCCACCGAGCTTAGGGCACAAAAGTGTGATTGATTCGTTGGCTCACTTTGACAAAATTCTACTGGTTCCAAGTATTGCCCATGCTTGGGGAAAAGAGATGCTAGACTTTGATACGAGATGTCAGTTAGTTAACGCATTTATTAGCGATCTTTCACTGGATCAAGTTGAGCTTTCTTTGATCGAAAAGAGCCTATTTATTCCAGGTGAAAGCGTAACGACTTATGCAGTGCTCAGTGAGCTTCAAAAGTTACATCGTGACGCTGAACTGACGTTTGTTATTGGCCCAGATAACTTCTTTAAGTTCTCATCTTTCTATAAATCAGATGAGATTACCGAGCAGTGGTCTGTAATGGCTTGCCCTGAAAAAGTCAAAATTCGTAGCACAGACATACGTAATGCGTTGATAAGTGGAAGCGATGTGGCAAAACTGAGTACAAAGTCAGTTACAAAGATGTTGCAAGATAGTGGACTGTATCAGATAATGTAAGTTCACTAATCAAGAGGTCAGAGGACTATGCTAAAGCGCGTAATACCAGCGACGATGATCATTGCAGCATGCAGTTTACCTGCTCATGCTGAGTGTGACTTTTTTAGCTTAGATTCGATCATGCTGACCTCTGATGATGAAAATAGCTGTCTAGATTTCTCTACAAGCCTTGAATCTTTCGGTCAACGCATGATGGAAATCAGTGGTCTGAGTGATGATGAACCTGAAAGCACACCGGACTATTGGTCTGACTGGGTTCTTCAAAGTAAAGACACGCCATTGCTGACACAAAGTATTGAATCAAACTATGTTGGTTTGGGTATGTGGTTTCCAGAAGATCTTGAAGATGAACAGTATGATATGTCGACCGAAGAGTGGTTGATGAATCATGGTCTTCAACTCAGCATCGGTTTTGGTGAGAAAGTGGAAGGGCAACCGCGCATGCGCTTTGATTATCGTTGGCATGACTCGCGAGACGCTGACTTAATGATGCAGGTTGAATTGCCTTTCTAGACTGTTAGATAGTTAACCTACGTTAAAATGTTAAGAATTAAAAAAGCCGCAAAACTGAGTTTTGCGGCTTTTTAGCATCTGGTGTTTTTAGCTTGGTTCAAAAACTTGGGTGATAGAGCGACTTGAAGTTCGGCATCACTAGTCTAGTGAGTGAAAAACGGGGCTGGCTCTCTTTGCCTAGAGGTCTTCACCGAACACTAGCATGCACAGCTGTTCGAACTCTTCTTCTTTACCTGAGAACAAATCATCAATCACAAGTGCGCGTTTCTGACCAGATTGCATGCGCTTCTTCGCCTCGCGCATTACCATCACTAAGGTGTGTTCTTGCGGTAGGTTTGAGTCATCAATGTTCCATTGATTGAATCGCTGAGACAAAGCACTTTCACAAAGCAGTGGTTTAAACGCCAATACTTCTTGCTTCAATACAGAAAGCATATCTTTAAACGCTTGCTCGGTATTGTTGGCATTTGAAGTACGAGCTTTGGTTAGCTCTAATTTTTCCAGTAACGCAGAAGAGAGGTTTGTTTGCGTGATGTAGCCCGCTTGTCTCGGGAATGAATCCGTCAAACGCACAGAAAAGTCGACGCGGTTAACCTGAGTGTTTGGAAAGTAGGTCAATGATGTTAGGCAGTCATATGGAATCCAGACGCTTTGTCCTGGTTCAACGGCATACTCTTGTTTACCTAGCTTTATCAAAACCAAGCCACTTTGAACCGATACAAGGCTATGCTTAAGTACTTTCTTGCGTGGTGTGATCACCAAGTGTGAAAAGTAAGCCGATGTATATTCAATAGCAAAGTTCATAGATAGTACCTTAGTTTTGGGGCGTCAAGATTACCGTTAATCTTCAAGAATGCCAACAATAACAGGGGATTTTCGATGTTTCTGGTCTGACCTTGTCAAAAGTATGGGCTCTGTAGCTGCGAGAAGTCAAAACAACGCGTAGAATGAGCCAGCTTTTTATTATATGAATGAAAAAATGACCTCTCCAACCGATCCATATGTTGATATTCGTCCTTACGGCGATGATGAAATTCCAGCGGCACTAAACCGTCTTATTAATGATGAAGAATTTATCAGTGCAATCTTGCATTACCGTTTTTCAAACCATGCGTCTTGGTTCAAAGCATTAATGAGCCCGATTTTGCGCGTGTACTTAAAAATGAAATGGAGCAAGCTGACCAGCGTTGAATCCATTCAGATTGAAGTGAAAAAGTACTTACGTGACACGCTAGCGAAAACCACTAGAGGTGTAACGTACACTGGTGTTGAGTCACTGGATGCGAATCAAGCTTATCTGTTTGTATCAAACCATCGTGACATTGCTATGGATCCTGCGTTGGTAAACTACGCTCTGCATCAAAATAATCATCAGACTTGTCGTATCGCTATTGGTGACAACCTGCTGAAGAAGCCATGTGCGACGGAATTGATGCGTTTAAACAAGAGCTTCATCGTAAAGCGTTCTTTGAAAGGACCGCGTGAGATGATGAAAGCACTAGGGCAGCTGTCTTCTTACATTAAGCATTCTCTAGAAACGGGCAACTCAATCTGGATCGCTCAAAAGGAAGGTCGCGCTAAAGACGGTAACGATTTTACCGAGCCAGCAATCTTGAAAATGTTTCACGTTGAAGGACGTAAGCAAAAAATTGCTTTCCCTGAATACGTGAAGTCATTGAAGATCGTTCCTGTGGCTATTTCTTACGAGAATGACCCATGTGATATGGCTAAAGCGATAGAGCTTTTTGAAAAAGACGTAAACGGCAGTTACGAAAAGGGTGAATTTGAAGATATCGAAAGTATCATTCAAGGTATCATCGGTAATAAAGGTCGTGTTCATGTCGGTTTCGGTCAGGTTATCGACCAAGATTTTGATACGCCAGAAGCATTGGCTGAAGAGATCGATCGTCAGATCCACGATAACTACAAGCTGTTCCCAGTTAACTTGCTAGCAGCGGAAAGAGAAGACGAGTCGATTACCGCTGCGGTTAAGCAAGAGTTTGAAGAGAAGTTATCGACTTTGCCACAAGGCGCTCGTCAATACTTGATCGATAGCTATGCGAACCCAGTGAAGAATATCGGCTAACGAGTGTTAGCAAACAAGTTCACTGATGGAACTGAAAAAGGAGCCTTAGGCTCCTTTTTTGTTGCTGGTCATCTGCTTTTAAGACCTAAAGTTTAGGTTGAACTATCGAGCGACGGCGCCACCGAGTTCTAGGTTTGTTGGCCAAGTCGTAACGTTGTTGCCACCTAGGTATATATTGCCTTTTACTGTCATGGTGTCGGGAAACGTTGTCACTCCAGAACCACCTATATATAAGTCACCATCAATGACTATCCCGTTTGGTAGCTCTGTCAAAGGCGTACGAATCACGCTCAGATCTCCTTTCACTCTAAAGCCATTGGGTAGCCTCTGAAGTGGAGTGTCAGTGAAATTAATGAACCCGCCGACTCTTACGCCTTTTGGCCAGCTGGTGATTTTGCTGCCAATTAAGTCGGCGTAGCCTTTTATTTTAACTCCAGTCGGAACTCGAGAGAGCTGGCTGTTAGACGCTTTGAGGCTACCGTTAACTTCTAAGCCTTTAGGCAGGCGAGTGATCGCCGTGTTTTCTATATTTAGATTGCCATCAACGATTAACCCAGTGGGTAGTGAGGTGTAAGGCTTATTTCGTAAATATAAGTTTCCGTAATTATCCAGATGGTTCAATATTTGATACTGATCGAGTGGTTCTGCAGTCACATTTGTTATGGTTAAAGAACCAATAATAAGTGCAATTATTCGGAGCATAATGGGCTTCTTATTACGATAGACGTTAACACTATAATGAAAAAATTATCCTCGCATAGTGTTTTACTCATTTGTTGGTAGGTAAAAAGGATTAAGAGACAATGAAAGGTAAATCTTTGATTCGAATGAAGCGTGAAATTTTGAAAATTTTTGTGATTTTATCCGCGTTGCTGTGCTCAATATCAGCAAGTGCTAATAAAATAATATCAACGCCTGCAAAGGCGGCAGTCGTCGTCACTCAGAGTGGTTCACAGCAACGAGTTTGTTATTACAATGATAAGGCATATAGTGTCGGTGCTGTCGTTGAGGTATCAGGTGTTGTGATTAAATGTGCGGCTGAAAATGACTTTGAGACTAATGGTGCTCTAGGTTGGGTTGAAATAATAAAAAAAGACGAGCAGTAAACTCGTCTTTTAATTGTATGTGTACAGGCGCTTATATTAACGCGCTAGAGAGCGGGTCTTAAGTTCGAAAATAATCTTCTCGGCGCTGACTTCAAATTTAAAGCGTGCGTGCAATTCTGTGCTTTCTTCTGTCATCTCTGATGCTTCAAACTCAACATTGCTAGACACTTGCTTTGCTAACTCAACATACTTAGCGAATTCAGCTTCAATAAGGGCTTTAGAGTTACCGTAAACCGTTACTTCAGCAACATCGTCGCCTTCTTTGATGATGAAGCCAATTTCGCCTGCGCAACCGCAAGCCTCACATACATCATTGTTACCAATATCTTGGCTCATAAATAATCCTCTTACAAAGTCTGAGGTTATTCTAACGAGCAATTTGAACTGTATCTACAAAAATTAAAACCTTTGAACTAATTTGCACTGGTATGCTATGTTGTTTGTTAAGGTGCTTAATGAATATCTACATTCGCGCCGATAAATATGTATGTGATTTACCTCACGTTTTGTTGAAAAGGAATGTTATTAATTTGTCAGAATATCATTCACTTAGTTGCGCCAGGAATGATTTTATAAGACTATCTATCGCTTGATAGGTATTTATACAATGAATTTTTCGTTGGGTATTTCATATTCTAAGTAGTTATTTAAACTTATCGACTTAGGATTGTAAGGTGATTTTCGAAGAATAATTAGACAAAGTGTCCAAAGAGACATCACTGTAAAATTGTTCGTACATAGTATTTGTGTGAATTTAGTTATAAATACTTGCGAAAAAATACCTTGCTCACATAATGCTGATAACGATTTTCATTCTGACTTCATTTGATTGAGTTAGATGGATTTACAAAGAGAAGAGCCTGAATATGCCAAAGCGTAGTAAAGAAGATACAGAAATCACGATCCAGAAGATCATGGATGCCGTTGTAGACCAGCTATTGAGATTAGGTTACGACAAGATGTCATACACGACGTTGAGTCAACAAACAGGCGTTTCTCGTACAGGTATTAGTCATCACTTTCCAAAGAAAACGGATTTTACTGCTGCTTTAGACGGTCGTATTTTCAAGATGTTCATGGAACACATTGACTTCGAAAATGGCCTTGACGCATTTTCAGCTAGCTGGGTTGCAGCACTTGAAGACGCTGAGTTCCTAGCAATCTTACGTTTACTTTTCCATCATATCGTTACTGCTGAGAGTGCTCATGAGTTCGCTGCAAACGGTATTGATCGTCTATACAAGCTGACTGAAACTCAGTTTGGTGATACTAGCGGTAAAGAACTTGAGTGGTTGATTGGTAAATCATTGATTCGAATGAGCCAATAATCAACACACAATGAAAGAAGCTCCTACGGGGGCTTTTTTTGTACCTGCAATTTCATTTATCTCACTTTTTTTCTCTCGCTCTCACTCCGCTGCCGCTAACTCTATTTAGTTCCAATTGAAGTTATTTCTCTTCTTTTTAAATGCTTACGTTTGCGTCTTATATTCAATCTTACTTGCAAAAAACTAAGCAACACTAACTGATATTGTTGATTTCTAGAGCCTCAAACGCTCGGAGTGAGACGTTGTGGGTTTCATTGCTATGGTTGCTAATAAAATTGAGTTTCAGGCGAGAGAGAGGCTATGAGCCAATAAAAAGCCTCGAGAAAATCGAGGCTTAGAATGACTTAACTGTTATTAGGAACTAATACTCAAAATGAGTGGGTGCTAAATCGAGTCTATTGTGCGGGGTGAACCTGAGGAAAGCTCATGGTTGGGTGTTTTTCGACGATACTTTTGTAGCCGTATACATCCTCAATCATGGAAGGTTGAAGTGCCTCCCAAGGGCTGCCATCGCAAACTAAGTGACCATCTTTTAGTACTACGAGTCGGTCGGAGTACTGAGCGGCCAGGTTTAAGTCATGTAGCACTACGATTACGGCCGCATTTTGGTTGTCGGCTAAATCTCTCGCGATCTTTAAGGTGTTGTGCTGGTGGGCAAGATCCAGTGCAGATGTTGGTTCATCAAGCATCAAGATACATTGCTCGCCAGAATAATGGAGCTGAGTTAACACTCGAGCTAAATGGATACGCTGCTTTTCACCGCCCGATAGTGAAGGGTAGAGTCTTTCACTCAGGTGAGTCACATCAGCAACATCCATTTTTTGGCTAGCAATACTGGTCAGTTTCTTGTTGGATTCTTGCAGAGGAATCCCACCAAGCTCGACAACTTCATGTGCCAAGAATGGAAAAGTCAATGTGCTGTGTTGAGGAAGCATAGCAAGGTGCTTAGCTAATTTGTGAGAAGGCCACTTGTCTTTGCTGTGTCCAAAGTATTGAATATCGCCGTTGCTTGATATCTCTTGGCACAAAGCTTTAAGCAGCGTGCTTTTACCTGCGCCATTTGGCCCAAGTAGTGTGGTTACCTTTCCCGTTTCAATCTCAATAGAAACGCCATCTAATATCACTTTACTGCCGAACTTCACTACGATACCGGTCGCTTTTAACGCTGAAGGAAACATTAAAGGATTCTCCCTTTCTGTTGAAATAGAAGGTATAAGAAGAATGGAGCACCGATAATCGCAGTGACAATACCGACAGGCAGCTCTGCTGGTGCAAGTACCACACGTGAGAACATGTCTGCGGCGGTTAGTAGTAGTGCGCCTAGTACCGCTGATAGTGGTAGAAGTACTCGGTGGTCAGGGCCTGCCAACATGCGACCTAAATGAGGTATAACTAGCCCAATAAAACCAATCATTCCAGACAAACTAACCGTGATACCAACGCCAGCGGCTGTCAGTAGAATGAGTTTTCGCTTAAGCTTTTGTACCGGGATGCCAAGATGTTGCGCTTCAGACTCGCCCAGTAATAGGGCATTCAGTGACATTGCTTGGCGGTAGAAAACCACAAACAATCCAACGAGCGTGACTGCAGCCAGCAAAATGCCTGACCACTTAGCGCCCGCCAATGAACCCATCGACCACAATGAAAGGTCACGCAGCATTTGGTCATCAGCAATGAAGTTTAAGAAGCCAATCCCTGCGCCTGAAAGAGCGCTGATCGCCACACCCGCTAACAGCATGATGGTTACTGAGGTACCGAATTTACCAGTGCCAAGCTTGTAAACCAGAAGTGTGGTTAAAGCGCCACCTAAAAAGGCAAACACAGGAACCGCAGCAAAGTTCATGAAAGCAGGGTATTGAAGCGATAGCTCAGAGAAAAGCACGATGGCCAGTGCTGCACCTAGCGCCGCACCGGCAGACACACCAATGATCCCAGGTTCAGCAAGCGGGTTTCGAAATAAGCCCTGCATAACAGCGCCACATAACGCGAGAATCGCACCAATCAACATGCACAAAATGGTTCGAGGCAAGCGAATCTCTTGAATCACTAAGTTGATGTGGGGTGCTAAATCATTGTTTGGCTGGAGTAAGCTCGCTGCGCTGTCAGCCAAACTAATGTTCATTGGCCCAACGGTGATTGAAAACAGTGCGACGAAGACTAGGGTAGCACCTAGGCCTAACATCGATGTTTTCAGTGGGACGGATCGTAACAACATAAAGGGCCTCAATATCCGTAACTAACTTCAATATCCATCACCAAAATTGCGAAAAGTAGGCTGGTGATGGGCACTGAACTAGCAACGGTAAGAATAGGGGAGTCGCGTTATAGCGGGTAGATAAGTGCGTTTAATCGCTTAGCTTCAGAAAGGCTCTTAAGGCCAAGTCCACCAACCAAAGCACTGCCATTAACGGTAATGATTTGCTTGTTCATACCTGCAGGAGTTGCCGCTAACATAGGCAACGATTTAAGGATGGCATCAGCGCCGCCCATTTTTTGGTAGCTACGGCCGCTGACTAGAATCACATCTGGTTGCATTTCTACCAGTGATTCCATCGATAGTGGCTTGTAAGACGTTAGGCTTTGAGCGGCAGGGTTGATACCGCCAGCTAACTCGATAATTGCGTTTGGTGAAGTCTCACCACCGGCAACGTTCGCAGGGCGACCTTCGTGCAGCAATAGAAAAAGTACTTTCTTCGCTTCGTTGCTTGGTACTTGGTTCGCTTTCAGTGCCGCAATCTTCTGATTTACTTCTGCTTTAACTTGTTCTGAGCGAGCTTCGGTATGGGTAATCTTGGCGATTTGGTCTATACGCTTTAATAACCCTTCAACATTCGCTTCGGTGTTGACGATTTCTACATCGATACCCGCCGATTTTAATTGAGAGATAGCGTTGTCTGGTCCCATTTCATCTGAGCCAATCAAAGTAGTTGGTTCTAGGGCAAGTAAGCCTTCCGCAGACAGGTTTCGGTGATAGCCAATTTTTGGCAGGTTTTCTGCTTGAGGAAAGTGGCTGGTTACATCTATCGCGACTAACTGCTCTTCAGCACCTAATGCCAAAACCAACTCAGTAACGGCACTGCCAGCACTGATGATTCGAGGCTGTTCAGCGTCGTTGGCCATTGCGGGTGCGCTAAGTGCCAAGCTCATAGCGGCAACTGAAAGGAGATGTGTCTTGGTCTTTAATTTATTGAGCACGTTTAAGTTGTTCATAATAAGTTCTTTATATTTTCTTTTTGTATCGCGAAGATACTCAGTGAGCAGTCCGTTCGCATTGTGAGTTCGAATCTATAGAGAGGCTGAGTTCTGGTTGTTTAGTCTTATCAATCAGGAGCCTAACCTCATGAAAATAGAGAGTTGTTCTAGCCATCGTCAGTGAGCAGTTGAGTCGCTGGTATTCCGTTCTCTTGAAGGAATGAAAGCAACTTCACTAGGTTCTCCACGTTGGCGGCTTTATCTGCCCCAATGATGATTGGCTTTTTATTCGTAGAACCTGTCTCTTCTAACAAGGCTATCTTGAAATTTTCCCAGTCGATGTACTCTTGGCCGTTAATCGCCCAGTAGGGTTCGTGGTCTAAAATATTGACGCTAATCGAATCTTTGTGGACTTCAGAAACGTTTTTGACATCCGAGCTTGGTAGCTCAACTTCTAGCGATTCCAGCTTTACCGATGCCGTAAGCAATAGGAAAACCATCACGATAAAAATGATGTCGAGTAGCGGCGTTAAGTCCGGCGCTAGGCTTTGCGTGTTCGATGAGTTGGGCGTTTTAATCATGCTTGGCTCACATCACCGGTAGAAGCTTGGTTTACGGTTGCGCTATTCACATCGCCGGACTGATTGGTTTGAATCGACATGCCTTCTAACCATACATTCACATAGTTCAATGTATGCTCCAGTTGAGCTAGCACTCGATCGGCCCATAACCCTAGTAGCTGCGCCCCTGAGATAGCAGGAAGCGCAATCATCAAACCTGCTGCCGTGGTTCTCATTGCTAAGCCTAATCCGTCGGCTAGATCGTTCGGTGTAATGCTGCCTGTTGTAGCGGCAACACCTTTAAACATCTCAATAAGACCAAGTACTGTGCCAAGCAAGCCGATGAGTGGGCTGATCACGCCGATCAAACCAAGCAGTCTTAAACCTGCATGAAGCTGGTGGCGTTTTTCTTGTAGCCAAATACCAGCAGCATCTTCACGCAACCCTTTTGAGAAAGAGTGGTGAGCAAGCAACATTGAAACGCCCTTGTACAGTAGCGGGCGTTTACCTGAAATCGACTGAGCAAGCGCTTCAATCTCTTTACTGTTGGTTGGTGAGATTTGGTTTAGCTCACGACGAATGGCACGTTTGCCCACACCAATGCTGAGCATGACTTGGAATACACGCTCTGCGATGATCATTGCTGTTAGTGCTGAACAGATAAGAAGAGGCCAAGTCATTAAGCCAAGTTGATCTTGTAAGTAACTGATTTGTTGCATGATTAATCCAACCTAAAACGAACAGGTATTTGTACTCGGTGAGCAATCGCTCGACCATTGACAGTGTGAGGTGAGAATTTCCATTGTTTAATGGCATCTAATGCGGCGTTGTCGAGCATCAGTGCGCCTGATGAATTTACTAATGCTTGTTTAATTTGTTTGCCTTCAGCGTCTAGCCAGATCTCATAAGTCGCGACACCTTCAACGCCCCGACGTCGTGCTTGTCGAGGGTAATTCGGCGGTGTAGGGCGAGCAGAGAATGAAGGTTTTGTGACTAAGACTGGCTCTTGGTTTGATACGCCTTGGTTTACTTCCTGAGGCTGGTTGGCAGATTCGTCCATATTCTTATCGACTTTCTTGTTGGCCAGTTTCTCTGGTTGAGTGGTTGGTTTGGACTTTGGTTCTGGTTTTAGGTCTGGACGCTCTTTCTTAACCACCTTTTTCTCAGTCACCGGTTTCTTTGGAACGGGCTTTTTCTCAACAACCTTCTTCTCAACTTTCTTTGGCTGAGGCTTATTGGTGATCGCTTTTTTCTTTGGGGTTGGCTTAGCTTGGTTTGGCTCAACCGTTTTTGGTTCGACAGGTTTAGGTTCGGCTTGTGAGACCTTTTCTCTTATTGGCTCTGGTTCAACTCGCTCTGTGGTTGTTTTTTGCTGAGCTTGTGAGGGAACGCTTTTAGGAGTGAAGTTGATCGATACCGTGTTCGATTGGCTACCTGCAGGCATCGCAAATACTTTGGATTCTTGAGCGACAAACAACAACGCTGCATGAATCACTAACGATGCACCGCCTGCAATAACATATCTAGGAACGTTCACAATCAATCCTTTACCAAATCAAAATTCTGTATCGGATTATTGCTTAGAATCTAAATAAGATCAATTATCAATTGCATTATCATTTGCGTGTATTTATGATTCTCTCAGTTTTTAGCGAATAGTCTTCCAGGGTTTGCTATGTAAGTGTTTAGAGAGATTATATGAGTCTTGATATTTATAAATTTGACGAATCAATCTTGGGTGTTTCTAGCCCTGATCCGCTTCGTTTTGCGTTTGCGAAAAAGCATTCTGCCCACGCCGGAGGAAGTTCAATTCCGGTCGACCCCAGTAAGAAGTTAGAACTCTTTGATGAATTGATGCTGAGTGAAGGGAAAAAACAGGATAAGCGTTGCTTGTATATCCACATTCCTTTCTGTCGGGTGCGCTGTACGTTCTGTAATTTCTTCCAAAATGCCGCAAGCCGTAAATTAGTAGATGAGTATTTCGATGCACTGATGGCCGAGCTAAAGCAGAAAGCCAAAACGCCTTGGGCTCAGTCTGGACTATTTCACGCCGTTTATATTGGTGGCGGAACGCCCACCGATTTGTCTCCTCAACAAGTTGAGCAGCTGGGTAAAGCGATTCGTCAATATTTCCCTCTAGCAAACGATGTGGAAATGACCTTAGAAGGGCGTATCAATCGCTTTGGTGACGAGATGTTTGATCGTGCGCTTGAAGGTGGCTTCAATCGTTTCTCATTCGGTATTCAAAGTTTCAATACTCAAGTTCGACGTAGTGCTAAGCGCCTAGATGACCGAGAGGTGGTACTGGAACGCATCAGTTCACTGAGTCGTACCGAGCAAGCGCCAATCGTTCTTGATCTGTTATACGGATTACCACACCAATCTATGGAAGTGTTCCAACAAGATTTAGAAGACTACATGTCCACTGGTGCACACGGCATTGACCTGTACCAACTGATTGTTGCGGGCAATGCACCTATGCTTAATCTTGTTGAGAAAGGAAAAATCCCACCACCGGCAAATACGCCAGACAAGGCGAGCATGTATTTGGCAGGTGTGGAGTTCATGGCAAAGCACAAGGTCAAACAACTGAGCGTAAATCACTGGACTCGTGATAACCGCGAACGCAGCATTTACAACAGCTTAGCGAAAACTTATGCCGAAGTTCTACCCATTGGTTGTGGCGCTGGTGGCAACATCGGCGGTCATGGTGTTATGCAACATCGAACTTTAGACAGCTACATGGAGTCTATAAAGCAAGGTCAATTACCTATTGCCATGATGACTAAACAAAGCTCATTAGAGCCTATCTTCTCAACATTAAAGGCAGGTTTTGATTCTGGTGTTGTTAGAAGAAGTACACTACCGAGCTTTATGGGACAAGACACGTTCGACTACCTAAAACCTCTGTTCGTGCATTGGGAAAAGAACGGTTTAGTTGAGCTTTCGGAAGATTATCTGAGCCTGACTATTGCCGGCAGCTTTTGGGCGGTAAGCCTAGCGCAGAGTGTGATTCAAGTGCTTAACGCTGAATACCAAGCTATGCACCCAGCGCCTAAAGCGTCAGGTTCGGGCGTACACCCGCATGCAAGTTTGAAGCACGCTTAATATCGAATTTTTAGTTTATAACTTACTCGTTTATACGGAAACATATTCAATGACAGAGACAACATTAGAAATGACGGAAACTCTAGAACAACGCGTAGCTCTAATTTTAGAAGAAGAGCCAAAACTACTGCCGACAGCAATTGCTGAGAAGCTCGGTGTTTCAGAGGTTGAAGTGGTTGCTGCTTTTCCAAACGACATGGCGGTAATGCTCGATGGCAGCCGTGCTCAAGAGATTCTAGAAGGTTTAGTGGGTTGGGGCCCTGTGACCACAATCGTGCATTCATTTGGTTCTATCTTTGAAGTAAAAGCGCCATTCCCGAAAGGTAAAGTCGCGCGTGGTTACTACAATCTGATGGGCAAAGAGGGCGAGCTTCATGGCCACCTAAAGCTTGATAACGTTAAACATATTGGTTTGGTGAGCAAGTCGTTCATGGGTCGTGAAAGTCATTACTTCGGCTTTTTCAGTGAAACGGGCGAGAACATTTTTAAGATTTACCTAGGCCGCAACGAAAAGCGTGAGCTTATTGCTGACCAAGTAGAACGCTTCAAAGCGCTAAAAGAACAAGCTTAATCAATAGTAAATAATCAGCAGCAATCTTACATAGGGTTGCCAACTAGCTTAAGCAAGACATCAATGCTCGAGGATCGTTTAGTTCGCTAATGATCGCTCAACCTCGGGCAAAAATAATAAATCAGAGAAAGTGAAGAAAGGAATTATCCATGGAACAGCAAGTAAAACAAGAACGTCTACAAGGTCGCCTAGGTCCAGAAATCAAAGAGTTTCGCCAAGAGCGCCGTACCCTTCAACTTGCAACGGTTGATGAAGAAGGCCGCCCGAACGTAAGTTACGCACCTTTCGTTCAGAACCAAGAAGGTTACTTTGTTCTAATTTCTGATATTGCTCGTCATGCTCGTAACTTGAAAGCGAACCCTCAAGTCTCTTTGATGATGATTGAAGACGAAGAGAGCTCGAAGCAACTATACGCACGTAAGCGTTTAACGTTTGATGCTCAAGCAAGTGTTGTTGAGCGTGAAACGGAGCTTTGGGTTCAAGTGATCGGTCAGATGCAAGAGCGTTTTGGCGAGATAATCGATGGTTTGAGTCAGCTTCAAGATTTCTCTCTATTCAACCTTAAAGCAGAGAACGGACTGTTCGTGAAAGGTTTTGGTCAAGCATATCAAGTGTCAGGCGACGATCTGGTGGATTTCGTTCACCTACAAGAAGGCCACAAAAAAGTGTCTAACGAGTAACCTCGTTTAACTTATTGCTTAAAGAGCCCTCCAATGAAGTGAGGGCTTTTTTATGCCTAAATCAAAGGGTTTGGTATATTGGCGTCTGATTAATATTTATGTGTAAGGATCGATACGTGAAACCAGTAAGTCGAGATTGGGACGAGTTCTGTTACCCATTTATCTATGAAGACAGTCCTATCTGTGATTTTGAGATTTTGTCGGATGAACTTTGTTGCCGAGTTGGGGTGGTGTTGTCTTTAGACCTAGAGCCTCAGGTTCGTGAGATCCTGCAACGCTTGCAGCCAAACATCTATCACTTGAATGGTTCTGTGCGCGGTAAGCTCGCCATTACCGAATCTGAATTGGTCGAGCTCAAGCAAGACTATCATCGTATCCGTGATCAGCTAGAAGGTGGTTTTAAAGGCTTTGTCTTACCCGGCGGGCACCGAGTGTCTAGTGAACTCCACTTGTGTCGTTGTCAGGCTAAAAAGGTCGTGCGAGCACTGGTCAGTATTGAACATCATGAAAGCAAAAAGTCGCCAGCCCCGATTCTTTTCAAATACGCCAACTTAGTCGCAAACACATTCTATGCCTTGGCGTCTTATACCAATCACGTCAATAAGGTTAAGGAAGTGGAGTTCGTGAGTAAGAGCTATTCCATGCCAAAAAAGTCTTAACCGAGCGTTAGATGATTTGGCATGTAGGAAGCTAAACCAAAGTGAAAGGTGGTTTAGCTTTTAAGACAGGGTTTAAGCAGCCGTGGAGGCGTCGTTTAAGACTTTTGCACCGCGTAGCATGGCTTCGATTAACTCACCCGCATTGAACTTCTCAAGCGCTTCATGTGCCCCCACCTGATTGGCACGGTCAACACAGATCTCACTGGATAGTGAAGTGTGCAAAATACAGTAAGCGTGACTTAGAGCGCCGTCGTTCTGCACTTCAAATGCAAGCTCATAACCATCTAATCCCGGCATCTCGATATCACTCACGAGAAGATCAATGGCATTGCCAGCGTTGGCTTGGCGTCGCATTAGGTCAATGGCATCTAAGCCGTTGTTACAAATGCTGTAAGGGATGTTGATGCTGTCTAAGGCATCAGATAACTGTTTACGCGCAATCAAAGAGTCATCCACCAATAAGATGTTCAACGCTTTGAGGCGTTCTCTTTCTACATCGGTCAGCATCGGGATATGCGCATTCTCATAATCTGGGTAGATCTTAGAAAGCAGCAGTTCCACGTCGAGCATTTGTACAATACGGTCTTCAAAGCGTGTAATTCCCGTTACAAAAACATTACGACCCACACTGGTGGGGGGAGATTCAATACTCTTCCAGTCACATTCAATAATTTTATCAATCGAACGAACCAAGAATGCCACAACGGTTCTTAAACAGTCGGTGACGATAAGTACACAATCTTGGTATTCAGCGGGTGTTATCGGGCGGAAGCCAATCGCAGCGGACATATCAATGACTGGAACCGTTAGGTCGCGGATAGTCACCGTACCAATCACGTGATGATGGGAGTAGGGGATCTGAGTCATCGGCTGAAAAGGGACGATTTCTCTGACCTTAAGCGTGCCAATCGCAAAACTTTGAGTGAGGGATAACTTGAACATCAACATTCCCTGTGACTGACTCGCTTTACTGATCGGTTTGGCCATAAGTGGCTCCTACTTAATACGCGCTTAATTTATAAGGATTAATTTAAAGGGAAATGGAAGCCGCAGCAAGTCGCGATGCGGTTTTTAATGGCCTTTAAGGCAGTTGTTTTCGGTTATAGAGTGAAGAATAGCTGTTCTTGGGTTAAAATCACGCTAAACGCTGGCTGTCGATGAATTTATTTCGATAAGTCGCTAGCGGCAAACAGATTTACAACAGTCAGTTCATTAGCGATGTTCTAAGCAACCGTCGTAAGTAAACTGGCAGCAACAAACTGAGAATTATCATGGCAAGAACAGCAGCAGCGCTTCATATTTTGGTGAAGCATAAAGAACTAGCAGAAGACATCATGACGCAGCTTAAAAAGGGCGCTAAATTTCAAACGCTAGCAAAGAAACATTCAACCTGTCCATCTGGTAAAAAGGGCGGCGACCTAGGCGAGTTCAAAAAAGGTCAAATGGTGCCTCAGTTTGATAAGGTGTGTTTCTCTGGCGAGACGCTTGTACCACATCTTGTAAAAACAAAATTTGGTTGGCATGTGGTTAAAGTTCTTTACAGAACTTAGTCATAAATATGTGTTAGATTGAATAAAAGGAGCGTATATACGCTCCTTTTTTGTGACTTTTTTGTGCGTTTGAAAGCACTATGGTTGAGTGTTCATCCCAGATGGCATGCCATAATTGGCGCTACGCCCTCAACTATCCGCCGTGAGTAATTGGTAGGAGGAGGAGGGTTTTTAATGAGTAACTCATATAATAAATGCCATTCTTGAGGAAATTTATGCAGCTTTGCCTTTTAGCCTTTGTATTTATCTAGAAAGCTGTAAACGAGTTTGGTAGGAGAACAACATGGAGAGTTCAGCTATGTTAAGCAGCCCAGCGACAGATGTCATATTGCATGCCTTTGACTGGTGCTACGCTGACGTAATGAAGAACGCCCCACTGATCCAAGAGTTGGGTTATAAATCTGTTTTAGTATCACCGGCGATGAAATCGCTGCGCGGTCCTAAAGGCTGCGACCGAGATTCTGGTACTCAATGGTGGCAACGCTATCAGCCACAAGACTATCGTGTGATTGATAATCAGTTGGGTGACACGCAAGACTTCACTGCGATGGTGAACACGTTAAAGCAACACGGGCTTCGTACCTATGTAGACGTAGTGTTTAATCACATGGCCAACGAATCGGGCATCCGTGGTGATTTAACGTATCCCAACCAGCAAGACATGACGTCTTATCAAAAAGATGCTGACTATTACGAATCCATCCGCTTGTTTGGTGACCTTTCTAAACCATTATTTGATGAAAACGACTTCGTGGAAGCGTTTGGTATCAAGAACTGGAAAGACACATGGGAAGTTCAGAACGGGCGTATTACTGGTGGAGCCAGTGATCCTGGCTTACCAACACTGTTAGACAACGATAATGTGGTCGCACAGCAGCGAGCGTACCTAAAAGCTCTAAAAGCGATTGGTGTGAAAGGTTTCCGTATCGATGCAGCGAAACACATGACACTGTCACACTTGCGTAAGGTGTGGACTGACGATA
Source organism: Vibrio splendidus (assembly GCF_001557875.1). Taxonomy (GTDB): domain Bacteria; phylum Pseudomonadota; class Gammaproteobacteria; order Enterobacterales; family Vibrionaceae; genus Vibrio; species Vibrio splendidus_F. Next base: position 729,396 of record NZ_LNRF01000001.1, read on the forward strand.
TCTGCGAAGAAATGCACATCTTTGGCGAGATCATTACTGATGGCGGAGCGACGGAAGAAGAGTATGAGCTGTTCCTTGAACCATATCTTAAACACACTCGCTTAGGGGCGTACGATTTCCCGTTGTTCAACACCATCTTCAAAGCATTTGAAGAGCAGGGCAGCTTTAAGTCTTTGATTAACCCTTACTGTTTTGGTCAGGCTTTATCGAACATGCGAGCCATCACGTTTGCGGTCACTCATGATATTCCAAACAACGAGGTGTTTTTGGAGCATGTGATGGATGAAGTGGATGAGCGATTGGCTCATGCTTTCATTCTTGGTCGAGACGGCGGTGTGCCCCTTGTTTACAGTGAACTGAGCACCAGCGGTATTCTGGACAAGAGCGGTCAACCTCGCTGGCTCAATGACTGGCAAGCGCCTTACATGAAAAACATGATTCAATTCCACAATCATGTTCATGGCGAAGCGATGCGTGTTGTTGAAGCGAATGATGATTTGTTGGTGTTTGTTCGTGGCGATAAAGGCATTGTGGTGATCAACAAGTCGAAACGAAGCAAAACAGCCTCATTAAATTGGACTGGTTCAGTGACCGATTTATTGTCTGGAAAAGTGTTCGACTGTGTTGGTAAGGAGTTAACCATTAAGGTTGAGCCTAACCAGTGCATGATGCTAACGACCAATTAGGTCGAGTTACGAGTTGTCCTTAATCGGTTAGAAATACAATCTTGAAAAGAAAGCCCCGCTACTGGTAATCAGTAAGCGGGGCTTTTAATATGAAGCTGTTTATTCTTTACTAAACAGAGTGTTAGTTAAACGGTAAGGCGGTTAAACCGTAAACTTGTTCAGTAGCTCGTCTTGTTGGCGAACATTGTCCGTTTGTACCTGCATTGCTGTGTTCGCTTCTTGAGCCGCGTTTGATACTTGTGTTGAAAGGTCTTTGATCTTAACAGTGTTGTTATTGATCTCTTCCGCTACCAAGCTCTGCTCTTCTGCTGCCGAAGCAATCTGAATGTTCATATCAGAGATGCGCTGAATCGCGTCACGGATACGGTCAAGTGAAGAGTTCGCTTGCTGAGCACGTTCAACAGCGTCAGTAGCAGTGTCTTTACTTTGGTTCATCGCGTTCGATACTGAGCTTGCCCCCGCTTGGAGCTGCTCAATCATGTTGCGGATTTCAGTGGTTGACTCTTGAGTACGTTGCGCCAGAGTTCGAACTTCGTCGGCAACGACTGCGAAACCACGACCAGATTCACCAGCACGCGCCGCTTCAATCGCTGCGTTCAATGCGAGTAGGTTAGTCTGGTCTGCAATATCGTTGATTACTTTAAGAATCGTTTCGATGTTTGCGGTTGCTGATTCAAGTACTTGTACTTCAGCAACGGCTTGGTCGATGCGCTCAGATAGGTTATCAATCGCTTGAGTAGTATCACTAACTACAGAAGTGCCGTCTAGTGTTGCTTCGTCTGCTTCACGAGCAGCAGCTGCCGCACCTTGAGCGTTGTTTGCGACTTCTGTTGCGGTAACCGCCATCTCGTTCATTGCTGTTGCTAACTGTTCAAGCTCTTGCAGCTGGGTATTCATTGCGTTCGCTGATTCGCCTGCACCTTTCACTGTGATTTCAGTGCCACGTTTAATCTCAACACCAATCGCTTTCGATTGAATGATCTGATTTTGCAGGTTTTCGGTAAAGGTGTTGAAGCCTTTCGCTAGGTCAGAAAACTCTTGGTCGGTATTGGTATCTAGACGCTTAGTTAAGTCACCTTGTCCGCTTGCTACGTCTTGAATTGCTTGGTTAAGCGCATCCAGTGGACGCATTAATACACGAATCAGAACAGTCAGTGCGATGATGCTAAGAATCACCGCAATCAATGAATAGATCATCGAGCTGTTCTTCAATTCTTCAACGGTTTGAAAAGCGATCTCTTCATCAAGGATGGCACCAATGTACCAATCTTCACTTGGGATGTGGGTGAAGTTAACTAAGAACATTTTGCCGTCGACTTCAATTTCTTGAGAGCCTTCACGAATAGTCGCTTGAGGCATGTAGCTTGAAAGCGTTTCACCGTTGTTCTTAGCATTTGGGTGAGCAATCGTGGTGCCGTCGGCTGTTACTAGGAATAGGTAACCCGCATCAAACAAGTTCACTTGGTTTACCAAGGTAGCGAGGTTCGTCAATTCTAGGTCGTAGAACATACCCGCAGTGAAACGACCGTTGTCTTTAACGGGTGTACCCACTGAGATGATGACTTTTTTGCTTGATGCATCCACATAAGGAGCGGTCACAACTAAACTGTTTTTGGATTTAGCATCAATGTACCAAGGACGGATTCGTGGGTCGTAATCTGGCCCTGCATCCCAACCGTCATCATTTTCAATAACGAAACCGTTGGCTTCATAACCAAAACCAACCGCTAGGAAGCTGTTTTTAAGCTTTGGTTTTTCTAATATTTCTTTTACGTAAGCGCGATCTTCAGGGTTGATCTCGATGACTTCAGTCGTCGATTGAGCCAGCGCCTTCTTGGCGTTCATCTCTGATTCGACGGTATTTTTAACGCCAGAGACCATTTCTTTCAGGCTCGCATTGACGTGGTTTTCTACAGCACTTCTTACGGTGTAAAGTTGTTGTATTGAAAGCAATGATACTGTCACTAGCAGCAAGGCTGATGATGCAGCAACCACCTTATGGCTAAATTTCATTGAGTTTTCCCCTTCTCACAGGCTTTGCGAAGACTAAAGTTAATCGTGTTTTTGTAATTATATATATCGACTAGATTGAAAATTACTTGAATGTAAATTCACAAAATAGACTACAAAAATACAACAACCTAAACAATACAAAATTCACTAAATTACATATTTGTTACTTTTAGTATTTGGTTCAATGAGTTGGGGAATGGGGCTGGACGGAGTTTAAGGGGGAATTAAGAATGTATTAATTTGTTGGTTATGTGTTCAGTTTTCTATTAACAAGAGGTGGGGTGAATAAACGATATGAAATCAAATGATATGCCAGTTTTATATATTTCAGGGCTTTGAAATTGATGTGTGAATATATTCCGTACAAAAAAGCCCCACAAAAGTGAGGCTTTATAAACTGAATCTTTACTGAATTATATAAGTACTATCTAATTTAGAATATTAGATGCGCTACACCAGCGATAACTGGAAGCGTAATTAGAGTACGCAGAATAAAGATAATAAACAGTTCTAAGATGTTCACTGGAATCTTACTGCCTAGAAGTAGAGCGCCCACTTCAGACATGTAGATCAATTGAGTGACTGACATTGCAGCAATAACAAAGCGAGTCATCTCGTTGTCGATAGAAGCTGCAAGGATTGCTGGGATGAACATATCCGCAAAACCAACAACAATTGTCTCAGATGCTGCAACCGCTTCAGGTACACCAAGTAGCTCAAGGAATGGAATGAAAGGCTGGCCTAGGAATGAGAACACAGAGGTGTATTCTGCAATAACCAGTGCCATTGTACCCAAACCCATAACCACAGGCAGAACACCAAATACCATATCAACTGCGTTACGAACGCCTTCGCCAAATACAGATTTAGCTGACTTAACTTGTGATGCTTTATTTACCGCTAGCTCAAGACCCCAAGAGAATGTCGAGTGACCTGCCGGGATTGCATCAGCGTCTTTGTGTGGCTTGCTGCCATCAATGAAGGTATCTTTCTTCATGCTTAGTGGTGGAAGGCGAGGAATGATTACCGCGGCCACAATACCCGCTAAACAGATTGCTGCGTAGAAAGGTAGGAATAGGTGCTCTAGCTCTACTTGAGCAATAACCACAAGGCTGAATGTGATAGATACTGCAGAGAACGTCGTACCAACAACCGCAGCTTCACGCTGAGTGTAGAATTTCTTCTCGTATTGTTTGCTTGTCAGCAGGATACCGACACTGCCGTCACCTAACCAAGAAGCCATACAGTCGATAGCACTACGACCAGGTAGATTGAAGATTGGACGCATTACTTTGCTTAGCAGGGTACCGAATAGTTCTAACAAACCGAAGTTAAGCAGCAGTGGCAGTAGTAAGCCAGCAAAAATAAACACTGAAAATAGAGTCGGAAGCAGACCTTCTAGAACTAAACCACCGGTGTTTTCTTCCCAGATAAACTCAGGGCCGACTTGGAAGAAAGCCATGAATGCAGCAGCACCACCAATTAAACGAACCAGCAGCCACAATGGAGATGGGTTGAAAAGGCCGTTTAGAAATGAATTCGATGTAATGAATGCAGGCTTGAAAATGGTACTTAAAATGGAAGCTACAGACATGAAGGCAACGATTGCCGTAATAATAGCAACTAGAGACTCACCGAAAACCGCTTGAATTGATTTGGCTAGAATAGCGACAGGGATCGTTAGATCACCTTGGTAGCTGATTGGAGCCATGAAAAGGAACAAACCAATCAGAGATGGGATTAAGAAAACCCAGAAACTGCCTTTAGATTTCTCTGGTTGAGCAGTATTCGTGTTGTTAGACATGTTAATTGTTCTCGTATTTCTACATGTAAAAAAGCCACATCCTTGGCGTTTTTATTCTCTAAACATCCGTATTTTCTCACTGGCTGCAAGATTACCCAGTATTGATAGCGCTTGCAATACTATTCATCAAATATCGCTAACTATTCACACTGGTTGTTCTGCAACTCATTAAGAGTTTAGAATAAAGTGTTGCGGATGTTACGTAGTTTGAGGATATATTGCCAGGTATTTATAAATTGATTGTAGTTTCAGTTCGATAGGTCAGGTAGACCCAGTAGCTAAATGCAATAATGAAGGCGAAAGAGGCAGGGAAAGCCAACGCTAAAATTTCAAAGCGCTGAAACAGGCATGCGCCGCTTAAACCACCAAACAGAAAGCCAACCACAATGAACATCAGCAGCTTGGCTTTTCGGCGGTCAAAGGGCATTCCCTTTAAGCGTGCGCCAATCATGATCCCAAGATCGGTAATGATCCCGCTCATGTGTGTTGTTCGAATGATTGCACCGCTGTAAGTGGTGATCATCGCATTCTGCAAACCACACGCGGCTGAAGCGAAATACTGGCCTGAAGTGTAGCCTTGTAACAGTGCCCACAGCGCCAAGAACAGTAATCCACCCTCTATACATAAAGCAACACCGTAACGGCGGCCTAGCTTCAGGGCTTGGTTTTCAATAAAGAACCCACTGAAAGCTGCACCTAACATAAAGCTCATGATTACCAGCAGGAGATGAATAGAAGCCGAAGTTGGTGTGAGCAGACTACTGCCTAGTAAAGACATAGTGCCCGATATGTGGGAGATTGCTTGGTGTTGGAAACCGAGTAAGCCGATTGCATTAACACTGCCAGCAAGGCCTGCTAACAGTAAGGCGCCGTATTCAACCCAGCGAGGTAGCTTAGAAATCATGTTGTTCACCCTGGGTTAAAAAGAGGAGCAGATTATAACGCTAGCGAAAAGATACGCTAGCGTTGTGGGGCATTGATATTTGATCTTAGGCAACAGTATTGCAGTTTGTTTTAATGCTGTTGCTTTATAAAGATAAAGGTCAGTAACAAGCTAGTTGTAGTGACTCATTTGATGGTCGAATTTGACCCAACCATGTTTCCGTTCTTCGTAGACTGAAAAGCTTGGTAGCGGAAAGTCTTGCTCTTTAAATAATCCGAGCGGGACAATATAAAAATCGGCAGCAGCAACAGATTGTAAGAGCATGGTGGTGCCACATTTAGGGCAAAACTGATAGGTGACTTCATTACCCGTGTCGCTGATGCGTGAGAAAGAGGTCACTTCTCCGCTTAGGGTGACTTGCTCTATTGGGAATCTAGCCTGAACACCGAATACACTTCCGGTGCGTTTCTGACACTCATAGCAATGGCATACAGAGGTTCGTTGAGGTTCACCTCTGCATACTAGGTTGACTGATCCACAGCGGCATTCGCAACTTCTGATATTTCTATCTTTAATATGACTGATATCCATCCATGCTCCACTTCTGGTTAACCCTGTATTGATAATTATACTAAAGCCCTTTATGGTCTGCACAACTGGATGAAAACAAAAGAATATAATTGCTCATGAAAAAGAAAATCTTACCTATTCCTCTGATTTTACTGATTCCTATTATCATGTTAGTTGTAGTCATACTGGCGGGGATTTATCGCTTTAGCTTAAGTGACGAAGAGATCTTGGCGAAGTTCCCTTCTTCTCAATTGAGTTATGAACCAGTCGTAGAAACCGTTTTTGATTTGAAGACGACTAACCCATGGACAATTAAAGTACCTGAGACCAACGCGTACGCTTTTATCAATGAAGTCGATGAGCCTAGAGCTATCGCGTTTGGACGCTATGACTCAGGTGTTGAGCGCGGTGTGGTAACGGTAGATACCAATAACCTTTCAGCTGTCACGCTGGGTAAGGCGAGTTTCTTTGTCGCGCCGATGTGGATATCTAACCAAGGCAGCGGTGTGTTTTATTATCTTGGCCTGTTTAAACATGACCAGCAACGAAGCCGCGTGGTGTTAGTCGACCAACTTTTACTGGGTGATCGTATACAGATTCAAACATTGGAGGTCGCTCAGCAGCCAGATTCGCGATCACAGAATAAACTCACTGGGGAAGGTTTTATCGGCTTTACTCAGCATTCTTCGGAACAATCATTTGCAGAATCCCCTTCTGAAAAGGTGTTAATGAGCTTTTCTTTTGATACGCAATCAATTGGTAAGCAATAACGTTTTTGTTAGTGTAAGGATCTGTTGTTTATGTGAGCCAAATTACATATTATCTTAGGTAGATGAATGAAATTTAGACACACTTTGCTTTGTGTCTGCTTACTTTTACAAATGGAGCTTGCGAATGATTAATAAACGTTTTTTTAAAACGAAAGATGAAGTTGAAGTGACCTTCGAGCTAGAAGCTCAAGAAGCGAACTCAGTATCCATCGTTGCTGACTTTCTTGATTGGAAAGCCACGCCAATGAAAAAACTGGCGAAAGGGAAGGTTTACAAGTTTAAAACTCGCTTACCTAAAGATGGCGAGTTTCAATTTCGCTACCTAGTTGATAACCAACAATGGGTTAACGATGCAAATGCTGATCGTTACATCCCTAACGAGTTTGGTGAAGACAACTGCTTGGTATCGACGGTTAACGCTTAACTTTGGCCTAAATTATCAACTAATTCGCTTCGTCTATTAATTAATCGAAACGGAATAACGTAAATCAATCAAAAGCAGATACTAGCCGTTTCTGCTTTTTTATTTTCAAATTTAGCGGTTAATTTTATTTCTCGTTTAATTGCTTCTTCATCTATGGCAACTCAATGACTTAGCCTAAATTGAGCAGATTCATATCATATTATGACAATGCATTGATGATTTATGCGTTTGAAAAGCATATCCTATGCCTTTATATCGTAGAAAGACCTGTTTACCGTGTATTCAAAAATATTTCCCTCTCCGTTTGCTGAGCTTTCACCTGTAAAAAAAGTAGCTATTTTAGGGCTGCCACTTATTGCAGCGATTGGTGTTGCTCTGCAATCTTCACAATCGGATCTGACGAAAACGATCGATCTTGATTTACCAGACTCAACCGTTATTGAGTCAATTCTGTCACCTTCTTCTGTTACCGTTATTGAGCCACCGACATTTGAGTATCAAATTCAAACGGGCGATAACTTGAGTAGCATTTTCACTCAACTTGGATTTTCTTATAAATCGATGATGAGCGTGATGGAAACCGATTTGAACTTTCTTGCGTTAGATACGCTTCGTCCGGGCAATACATTACGTTTCTGGCGTGATGAAGCGACGGGTGAACTTTCCAAAATGGAACTTCAATTTAGCGTCGCAGATAAAGTGGTTTATCGACTGCTTGATGACGGTAGCTACGAATTCGAAGATATTTCTATTCCGGGTGAATGGAAGCAAAAGCCTTTAGTGGGTGATATTCAAGGCAGTTTCTCGATGTCAGCTAACAAGGTTGGCCTGAATAGTCTTGAGATTGATCATATTGTTACTCTGTTGAAAGATAAGCTGAATTTTAGCCGTGATTTGCGTGCTGGTGATCAGTTTGAAGTGCTTCAAAAGGCTCAATTTGTTGATGGTGTTGCAACCGGAAAACGTGAAATTGAAGCGATTAAGATCATGAATCGTAATCGTGTTGTGTCTGCGTATTTACATACTGATGGGCAATATTACGATGCCAATGGCGATAGCTTGCAGCGTGCTTTCCAACGTTACCCTGTGAGCAGTGGTTGGCGTCAAAGTTCTCAATTTAATCCTAAGCGCTTACACCCCGTGACCGGGCGAGTCTCACCGCACAATGGTACAGATTTCGCGACGCCGATTGGCACCCCAGTTCAAGCGACGGGTGATGGCAAAGTGATTATGACTCGTAAGCACCCATACGCCGGTAATTACGTGGTTATTCAGCACGGTAGTACTTATAAAACACGCTACCTACATTTGAGCAAGATCCTCGTGCGTAAAGGACAAACGGTATCTCGTGGTCAGCGCATTGGCTTATCAGGTAAAACTGGCCGAGTGACGGGCGCACACTTGCACTACGAGCTAATTGAGCGCGGTCGTCCTGTGAATGCAATGACAGCAAATATCCCTATGGCAGATTCTGTGCCTAAAAAGGAGAAAGCGACGTTTGTAGCAGCAAGAGATGAAGCTGATAAGCTGTTAAAAGTCGCTTTAGAAGCCCAATCTAATAACAGCTAGTTAGACTCTTTGAGATAACCTTGAATAAGGCTGTTATTCATCAAGCCGCTAATTAAAACCGCGAGAGCATCACTCCGAGTTGAGTCATGTTCTCGCGGTTTTTTTGATCCTAGCTCAATATAAGGATAGCTGTTTAAGCTAAAGGCTCCGAATGAGTAACATAGCTGACGATAGCCTCAGGTCGCATCGGTGGTGAGTAGAGATAGCCTTGAATTTTGTCACACCCCATTGCGTGCAGTTTTTCTAATTGCTCAAGCTTCTCGACCCCTTCCGCGACTAATGACACATCGAGCCTATGAGCAAGTTGAACAATCAACCAGACAACGCTCTCGGATGTTGAGCTTGTTAGTAAGTTACGAATAAAGGTGGCATCAATTTTAATGCAATCGATAGGGTAACTGTGGATGTAGTTCAAACTGGAGTAGCCCGTACCGAAGTCGTCGAGTGCAATCGTGAAGCCTTGTCCTCTAAGGAAGTTTAGCGCTGATTTTATCTCTTGAGTTGGTGAAAGCAGCACCGTTTCAGTTAGCTCAATAACAAACTCGTTTGCTTTAAAGTGATATTGTTCAATGGTACGAGTGAGGTAGGAAATGTAACGCTTAGAGTCGGTAAGTTCATGAGCGGAACAGTTTATTCCAAGTTTAACTTTATAGCCTAAGCCTTGTTCTAATGTTGTTTTTGCACGGCACACCAACTCGATGATGCGTTCTCCCAGTTCTACAATCAGCCCTGATTCTTCTGCCACTTGAATGAATTCCACAGGCGATATATCACCATGTTTGTTCGTTTTCCAGCGAGTGAGTACTTCGAAATATTCCCATCGAGTATCAGCTTGACCCACGATCGGCTGCACAACTACGTACATGCCATTACCATTGGGTACATAACTGTCTGCAATAGGACTCTCAAGCTCACTTCGTAAGGCGGTGATTAACTCGGTTTTCCTTTGATAACGGACCCTCAAGTGAGTGTCGTAACATTGAATGTGGGTATCTTGGCTGTGTTTACACTCTTTAAGTGCCAAGCTAGTGTTGAAGATGATCTGTTCTACGTCCTTGTCATCCCCATCTGAACGGGCAATGCCGATACTAACGTCGAAATCGATTTTAATATCAACATTACTGTAACCTTGCTTTATCTTGGCTAGGATTTGCTCGCAAACTGCTATTGGGTCTGAATGATAGGTAATGAAAGCAAACTCATTGCCAGCAGTCCGGAAAGTCAGATTGCTTTCGGGTAAGGTTCTACGCAATGTTTCTGCGACAAATTGAAGTACCTTATCGCCAATATAATTGCCGTGCATGTCATTGATGGCTTTGAAGCTATTGATGTCGAGCAGGGCGAGCGAGAATGGAGTGACGCTCTGTTGAGTGATCGATTCCAAGGTATCAGACAAGCAGCTTCGGTTTAGTACCCCCGTTAAGCTGTCGTGTGATACTTCGTAACTGAGTTGATTAACCAGTTGTTCAGAACGGTCGTTGAACCACATTTCACGCAAGGTGTGGATGATGATGTCAGCGAACAATTGGTGGTGTTTTATCACGTCTTGTTGTTGAACTGGACTTAGAGGCGAGGTGAACGTTGAGAACAACACCCCCATCACTTCACCACTTTGAGTACGAGTAGGGATCGCGATGGAGTTTTGTGAGGTGATTTCCTGCCTAAATGCCGATGTTGGCAATGACTGGACGACATGCTGAGCAAACGAGCAATCCGGGTGTCTTTGATTGACTGCTTGTTGGTAGATCTGCCCATGACGTGCATTGATTTTATCATGCAGTACATGGTCAGAGTGGGCGATCACCAAAGGAACGATTTGATCTGGGAAGTGCTTCTTCTCAATGATACTGGTGTACTGAGTACCAAAGGTTTGATGTAAAGTAAGTACGGCTGACTCTAAAAGGTCGACACCTTCCAATTTCAGTAAACGACCAATGCGCTCTGTGTCTATCATGCTGTTATGCGTATGTTGAGTCATAGTCACCATCCTTAGTTAACCAGATTCACTGTGTAAGCTGTATGTGTATGATCTTGTCTATACGATTTTGGCACTACGCAGTCTTAAGTTATATTACCCATATGCGTCTAGTTTATTATTGTTCGTATTGTATAACTTTTCAAATTAAAATGTGACTTATTTCACAGAGCCTGAGTGCTGCGCTCTTTGTCTAGCCTCTCTTTTAAATGATCCAGAAATAACTTGGTTCGCGTATGTGAGTAATCAAGCTTAGGGTAATACGCGTAAACCATCACTTCGTCGGCGGTTATATTTGGCAATACTGGAACTAACGTCCCTTGTTTAAGATCTTCTTTGATCATCGCTTTGATGGTTAACAACACTCCCATTCCTCGCTTCGCAGCATGAAACAAAGCTTCTGGATTCGTGGTAGCAAAGTTGCCGTTTAAAGTGATGCGTTGCCCTTTGGTTAGCGTGACTTCACGGGTTGGACGCTCTCCCCAGATCAAGGAGTTGTGTTGTTCTAAGTCCTGCTCGCTTGTGGGGTAACCATGTTTGGCTAGATAACTCGGCGCAGCATAGAAACTGGCCTTGTGTTCAAACAGCGGTGTTTTCTTGAAGCTTAACGAGTTGAGCTGCTCCAGTTCACGGCTGATCACGAGATCTAAGCCAAGTTCAGGCAGTTGACCAGACGTAGTGGTGATGAGCTGTACCTTAATATCTGGATATTTTTCTAGGAAATCGTCCATGTGTTGCACGAGAAATTTAGAGCCAACTGCGATGGTTGCTCCAATCTTTAATAGGCCTGCGGGAGTTTGGTTAACTGAGCGAGTTTCATCAATGATTGACTGCCAGTTATCGAGTTGATCTTTGGCTCTTTGGTAAAATAGTGCGCCCGCTTCGGTTTGGCTGATTGAGCGAGTAGTGCGCTTTAACAGTTGAGTGCCAATGCGTTCTTCAAGCCAGTTTACTCTTTTACTGATCGCTGAGCTGGTGGTGTTGAGTTTACGCGCAGCGCCATTGAAACTGCCTTCTTCAACCACTCTAACATAGCTTTTTACGTTGAGAATCCAATCCATATTATTTCCTATTGGGACTTAATTAAATTCCAATTTGGTTAATTATCAATTACTGGTTTTGAATATAGACTTATATCATGAACAAATATCAAACGAATAGGGAATTTTTTGAACCAATCGACCTTTAAAAAAACGCCATTACTGTTAGCGATGATGATCATTGCGACGGGACAAGTGGGTGTAAGCATCTACTTGCCATCACTGCCGCTCATTGCTGCTGACTTAAGTGTCACTCAAGTTGATGTACAGCTTCTTGTCACGCTATTTTTAGTAGGCTTTGGCTTATCTCAGCTATTTTACGGGCCGATGTCTGATGCGGTGGGAAGAAGACCTATCTTCTTGTTAGGTCAGGGTGTTTATTTGATTGGTACTGTTGTTTGTGTTGTCTTTTCTGACAACATAACAGCACTAGAAGTCGGCCGCTTGTTACAAGGCTTAGGGGCTGGTAGTGCCTCGGTGCTTGGGCGCAGCGTACTCCGCGACAGTTATGATGGCCCTCAACTGACCAAAGCGTTGTCTTATATCTCGATCACCGCTTCGATCATGCCAATCATTGCGCCTGTATTTGGTGGTTGGATTTCATTTCACCTCGGTTGGCAAGCGGTGTTCCTGTTTGTTCTGATGTACTTATTGGCGATATTTACGCTAGGTTACTTTGTTCTTCATGAAACGTTGCCATACGGAAAGAGTCGCTTTGATGCCTGCCAAGTGGTGAAGAACTACGGACGCTTGTTGACCAATCGCCAAGTGTTAACCAGTGCCAGTTACAACTGGATGAGCTATATGGCGAGTTTGGTTTCGTTGTCGTTGTTTCCATTCTTAATGCAAGAGCAACTGGGGCTGACCGCCGCCGAATATGGCTCATTGATGATTGTCCCTTCGGCAGGCTTACTGATAGGTAGCGTCGCTTTAAACTTGCTCAACCGTAGGTTTAGTACGTCCCAGCTGATGAGCCTAGCTATTTTGATTATCTTGGCGTCGGGAACTTGGCTTCTTACTCATGAATTATCCATCTTTAACCTAGTTTGGGCGTTTACTTGGTTGGCGATAGCACAAGGCATCTCGTTCCCACTATCAATCAGTATGTTATTAGAGCCTCATAAGAAGCAAGCGGGCGCAGTATCGGCGTTGTCAGGCTCAATTCAGATGTGTTTGGCGGGCTTGTTAGGAGGCTACTTAGTGGAAAGTTGGGTGACGACTCACCTACAGTTAGGTGTGTTTTATCTAATTATTGGTGCTTGTATGGGCACAGTACTTTGGTCTTCAAAGAGAATGAATAAGAAAGCTACAGTAACCGAGGTTGAATACAGCTAAAAAACTAGCTCGTTATTGTTTAGCCCACCGTCGTTAATACGTTGTATTTGTATGGATGGTTTTCTACAATACCTGCGTCCATTTAATAGGTAATAAACATGCAGCAAAATGAATTTGAAGTACTGGTAAAAGCTATCTGCGCACTAGATGGCCTGCCTCAAGCGCTTGAGCTATTGAAATCCAATGAGGATACAGAAGTCGCTGAGGCTGCTGCATCACTGACTGGTCAATTTGCACTAGCTGAAGTGGAAGGCGAAAAGCGTATTTACCACGTGACGCTTCAAGAAAATGAACAAGGCGAAGAGCAAGAGTACATCGAACATGTCATGAATGAAGGCGATGACTTAATCAAATTTGCAGCTTGGTTCTTTGAAACAATGTTTGAATTGAAGCAAAAAGACACATACCAAATTGCTGGTAAAACTTACAGACAGCCAAAGCGCAGCTAGGGTTCTCAGTAAAGTATTTTAGAAAGCAGCTCTCTGAGCTGCTTTTTTTATAAGCGTCTAAATCAATGTCTTGGACTGATATTAGCAATGGAGCATTAAGTTCAAACCAGAATTCAGGTTAACTCATTGATATGCATATTCAATGCTGATTAGCACAGAGGCAAAATTAGGTTTATTGCAATTTAATAGCTTGCATTGCATTGCATTGAAGTGTGATTTAGATCTTGTTTTTGGGCGTTTTAAGTGTAAAATCCGCGCTAAAGAAAGTTGATTATGTGCGGAGATAAGCATGAATTACGAACTAGGCCACGCATACCTTGGTCAAATGGCAGCAAAAAACATGATGCACGAAGCATTGTATGGCAAGCCAAAGCCAAAAAAAACATCATTCCTTAAGCGAATGATGAAGAAAATGGCTAAATAAGCATTTTCAAAAACGGAATTTTAAAAGGCCTTAAACATCTATGATGTTTAAGGCCTTTGTCGTTTTAGCGATTGATGAAGTTCATCGCCCTGTTTTGTTGTGGATGGACACAAAAAACTCTGATTAATTCACGATTGGATTTATAGCTCTGTGTGAGTTTAGCCTGCCGATTGGTTGGACAGATCGACAACATTATTTGGGATGCTATCTAAACCATTCTCTTTCATCCATGCATCTAAGTTGTCTGCTCCACCGATGTATTTACCATCGAGCCAGATCTGAGGGACAGTTACTGGTGTTTTCTCACCAATGTGCGCTTTTACTTCTGGAATCATGCGATACAAAGCTGCGCTGTCTTTTACGACATCATGGTATTGGTATTCAACACCCGCTTCATCAAGCATTTTCTTCGCCTTAACGCAGAATGGGCAGGTCGCTTTACCATAAACAATATTGCCTTTTAGGGTATCTCTTTTGGTCCATTCTTTAATGACCGATTGAATCAGAACACCACGATTTAGTGCTTCGCCTTGGCTTACTACTTTACCTTCAACAACAAGGATCGGAGCATGCCAAGAGCCTAGCTTTAAAGGTTCCCACCAGTGAGATAACCAATCTTTCACTTCCAGTTCGACATCAACACCGGCCAACTCATTCTCGAAAGTATCCTTCAGAATGTCTTTGGTAAGGGTACATTCCCCACATGGAATATTAACTTTAAATGGACCCCAGCTGCCTGCCCAACGGTATAGTGTAATCTTGACTGGTTTCTTCATGGTTACGGCCTCGTTTGAATTCTCTTATCCATATAGAACGGACAGCCGAACTATTTATTTCATCAACTCTAAGCTTTCTTTATTTTCGACGGTTTTTTGGTTTCCCAATGGGTAATAAACGCTACTGACGCAATAATAATAGCAGCCCCTAGCCATAAACGCCCCGGCGGAACCCAACTAAACACAATCCAACCAGCTAAAACATTTAGCGGCAATTTCGCATGGTCAAACGGTTGAACAAATGAAGCATCAGCGACGGAATAAGCTTTTACAATTGCCCACTGAGCGAGTGCTGTCATTACACCAATAACAACCAATATTCCCCAAATAGTACCGCCGCTTGGAGTCTGCCAATCAGGCGCGGCAAGTAGGATATTAAATGGCGTTATCAATAGTAAAAGGTAGACCACCATGGTTGAAGGGCTGTCTTGTGAAGAGAGCTTTTTCACCATCAATGAGTAGCATGCCCAAAAGAAAGCGGCGCCAACTGGTAACAGTGTTGCCCAGTTAAAGTCTTCAGCCCATGGCTCGAGAATAACCATCGCACCAGCGAAGCCTGCTAAGGTCGCTCCCCAACGAGCTGCCACAACTTTCTCTTTGAGAAACAACCCTGAACCTATGGTAGCGAATAGTGGCGATGTCATAAGAAGGGCAATGCCTTGCCAAATAGGTACTGGGTAAGCCAGTGCCCATATCCAAAGTTGAATACCAATAACAGACAAGAAGACACGAAATACGTGCAATTTTAGGTTGTCGGTTTTTAGCGCGCGGCGAATCCCCAGCGTTTTCAGATAAGGAAGAATCGCGAACAACGCGATAGCGTATTGAATGACGGCAACGGTAGTAGAAGTCAGTCCGAAGTGAATGCTAGCGATTTGGGTTAGGCTATTAATAATGGCAAAGGCTAGGCCTGCGGTTAGCATCCAGCTAGCGCCTTGGATCGGATGGTGTTGTGACATGATGCTTCTAATTATTTGATGTGGTCCGCCTATGATACGGATTTAGCAAGACTTAACCAGAAAAAGCATCGATGAAGTCAGTCAGAATATTTGAACATGAAAAAAGGTTGAGCCATTGCCCAACCTTTTTAGCCTCTATCTAAAGTCGATTTAGATTAGAAGTCGTAACGGATGCCCGCTTGTAGCTGGTCATCTTTATTGTCTAGTTGTTCAAACTTGTAACCAGCATAGGTACGAATATGGCCATTAAACTTGTATACCGCTTCAACAGCAAAGTTATTTGCTTCTTCGTCAGCCGCTTTATCGAACTCACCGTAGTTGTATACACCAATTAGTGATAACTGCTTAGTTGCTTTGAAGATAGCTGAAAGCTCGTAGCCAGTGTAATCTTCATCTGCAACTGAAGCCATTGTGTATAAGCCACCAACAGTAAACGCATCCATCGAGAATTGAGCGACAAGGTTAATCTGGTCATCATCGAAGTTACCATTCTTTTGAGAAACGTAACCAGCACCAAGATCAAAAGCGCCTAAGTTGTACATAGCAGCAAGACCAAAGCTGTCCGCATCTTTTTCATCGGCTGCGATGTAGTTTGCTTGAACTGTCAACGCGTCAAATTCGCCAGAGTAAAGGAAGTTGTTTTCGCGTTTGTCTTTGTTACCAGCGACAGCATCAGCGGCATCTGCACCAAATGTAGCCATCGTATCTGTAATATCTGTCAACATTACTTGAGCCGAGTCTTGCTTACCGTAAGAAAATTCTCCGAAGTTGGTACCAAGACCAGCAAAGAAGTAACGGTTAGTAAGTGAGTCAGTTTTTTCTCCGTTAACACCAACAGCTGTGTCTCCTGTAAACTCAGCTTCATATTTACCAAAGCCGTATAGTTCATCAGAAACTTGAGTCTTTCCTGAGATATTTACACGGGCACGTGACTTGTCTTTAAAAGAGCTGTCAGACGCACTTTCGTTGTTATCAGAGACGTTGAAGCGAGCTTCCGCACGACCGCCAATTTTAAGCTCCGTACCATCCGAGCTGTAAACTGTTGCTGCTAGAGATGAACCTGAAACTAGTGCCGCTACCACTGCAGAAGCTAGAACTGCCTTTTTCATAATCACTTACCTTGTATTTTAAAATCCGTGAGCAATGTGCTCTCCGTTTCGATATGAAGCTAATTTAGATCAGACAAATTAAGCTTTCATTTCCATAAAATTACATTTTCGTGAATGGGGAACTTTTTTAAGTGTTGATTTTATTGCACTTTTATTTCATGAGGCTGAGTTTTCTGTGAATAGTTATACAAGTTGCGCGTATTTCAAAGGTCACATTGACAAGTTTACCTCGGAATCACGTATGTCGATGGTGGTGAATTTTGGGAGCGCTTCAGGGCTTGTTAATCTGATTAACTGCTTGTACTGGTTAAGATATCCTCTATGATGCAAAAACTTAGAAGAGAATCGATTTTGCTCAACAAGATGGAGACGTTGGATGAAAACAGAGTACTTAGGCGATGTTTTACAAGGTAGGCAGGTTATTGGCTCCTTGAATGTTGAAGACCTACCCGTTGGAGAGCACCAGTTTTGGTTTCAAGTCACCAGTGATGGGTTAGGGCAACCTAAGAACATGCCGGTTTCTGTTTTTAAAGGCAGTCAAGAAGGCCCTAAGTTGATGATCACTGCCGGCATTCACGGTGATGAGTTAAACGGAGTGTTGGCTGCACAGCAAATTATCAGAGACTTAGTCGGTAAAACTCTCAAAGGTACGGTAACGATTGTACCTACGGTGAATTTGTCTGGTTTGCTAAACCATAGCCGTGATTTTATATCTTCGGATCCGGGTTCTTGCCCTGCCAATCTTAATCGACTCTTTCCGGGTGATGCTAATGGCTTGGCAGCGGAGCGCTTTGTTGCGTCTTTGTGGGAGCGCTTACTTAAGCATAATGCCACCTTTGCCGTTGACCTCCACACTCAAACTCGTGGTGCAGTCTATCCACTCTATGTGTTTGCTGATTATCGAATTGAACAATGTTTGGAGATGGCGAGGCTGATGCAGCCCGATTGTGTTCTGAATGACCCTGGCGACCCAGGTATTTTAGAAACAGTTTGGAATCGAAGTGGAATACCAAGCATCACGGTGGAAGTGGGGATGGGTAAGTTTACTCAGCCTGACATGATTCAACGAGCGGTAGATGGTGTTTTTAACATGCTGTCTTATTATCAAATGTTCGAAATTGACCTAAATAACCCAGACAAAATGCAGCTGCCGAGTATGGATTGGATTGAAGGTAACAGTGTGGTGTCTATTCGTGCTGATATTGGTGGTTTTGTTTTGCCTCAGGTCGAGCTTTTACAAAGCGTGGAGCAAGATGATTTGTTAGCCATTCAATACGATGCTTTTGGAAATGAGTGTCGCCGTTATCACGCGCCGTCTGCTGGACGTGTCCTTAGCTATAACGTGGATGCGTTAAGGGAGCCAGGTGCACTTGTTTGTCGCTTGCTAAGTTAGGGCTCAGTCGATTGGACGTTTCAGTGTTAATGCACTGTGTCGCTATCTAAAACGCGTAAAAAAAAGACCGAGCAGGGCTCGGTCAAAGGACAGTTTTCTTGAGTTAACCCGTCTTGGACTCATCGAGAGAACTGCTTTTAGAGTAGCGAGGGTAGATTAAGAATCCATTGCAAGATAGTGACACTTCGACTGTTTATCTGTGTCAAAAATAATATTGAAGACATTATCTTAAGCTCATCAAAAAGCCGACTGCGAGTTACGCGAGTCGGCTTTTATTCACTTCTCTTTCGAATCTTTATCTCTAACTACACTCAATTAAAAAGCGTCATCCACGATATCTTTAAGTCGGTCGTAAGGCACATATCCTGGTAAAACATTTCCGTTCATCATCATGGTTGGAGTGCCCGTTAAGCCGAGTGCACTGAACGTTTGATGGTTAGTGGTTAGAACTTGGTTTTGTTCTTGAGTTGTTTTTAGCTCCGTCTCTGTTCCCGTCTTCTTGGCAACGGCCTCTAGTGAGCTTTTCGAGTGAATGCCGCTTTTCGCCATCAATAATTTATTAACCTCAGGGAATGCTTCTGGGTTATCTTTCCATACCTTCATCGCGTATAGCGCTGCGTTGGTGTTTAGACCTGAAACCTGTTGCTGCTTAAACGATAAGTATACGTTGATCACTTTAATATCGCTGTTTTCAGAGGCTAATTGAACCAAGCCTTTTTCCAAGCGCTTACAGTAAGGACAGTTATAGTCGGTAAAATTAACGATGACCGATTTGCCATCTGGATTACCAAGGATCGGATGAGCGTCATTGTTGTATAACCAATCATGGCTTTCCGCTTGGGCTTTCTTCGCTTGCTCTTGACCTGCTACGTACTGCTCTAAACTGGTATGCAACCCAGAAATTGTTGAAGGGTTCTCTTTCAGGAATTGATTAATTTCTTCAAGTTGTTGAGTTTGCTCTTTGTTTAATTCGGCGAAGGCATTAGTACTCAATAGTGAGCCTAAAATCAGTGCGCTTATCAGATGCTTTTTCATATTGTCTTTTCTCTAATTCGTGATAATTGTGAGCGCTTATTGGGTTGCGCTCACATTAATGTTGTTTGTTAAACTGGCTGAGTCGGTTTATTCACTTAGCTTTGCTCTGTTTTTCTTTATGAGCGAGTTAGGCAAAGTAGGTTCTTAACCACAGTCCTATAGGAGAAGTAACGCCTGTTGCGATACTGCTGATCTTTCCGTCTTTGATGATGACGATGCTTGGAGTGACATTAACGCCCCAACTTCTGCTGATTGATCCAGAAAGATCATTGATAACAGGGAAGTCATATTCTTTTGCATCCAAGTAGCGTTGGACACGCTCGTCTGGACCAGACGATAGAGCGACCGAAACCACCTGATGGGAGTCGTTGAAGCTATTGACGGTTGGGCTCACAAATTTGCAGGCACCACACCAAGTCGCCCAAAAATAGACAATGACTGGCTTACCATTTTTGCTTAGCTCGATAACATCAATATCTACGCCTTGGAGCGATTGACCCACAATTGGAACCGCATCGCCCTGAGGCATACTTCTGCTGTGATAAAAGTCCATGGCGAATGAAACCACGCCAACGATAAGTATCATTGAAACCAGTTCCTTTCCCCACTTCTTAAGACGACTTGGCTTTTTGGCCTCACTCTTTACAGTGCTGTCTTCAGCCGAGCTAGATTTCTCTTCATTGTTGGGAGTCTTCATCAGTTATCTCGCAGCATCGATGGCTTGAACGACAGTGTCACTGTTGAGAATGACAGGCAGTGGAATACCGTTTTTATAGCTTGGACCGTAGACGATATTAAATGGCACACCAAATCGCCCATTACTTTGTAAGTATTGAGTGACACTTTCACTTGGTGTTGTCCAATCGCCTTTCATCAAAACAATGTCTTCTTGTTGCAGGTGGCTGTAGACAGGATCTTGAAGAATGACGCCAATTTTGTTGGCTTTACAGGTGATACACCAATCAGCAGTTACATCAACAAAGACCGTTTTGCCTTCATCAACGAGCTGAGGGATTTGCTTCGCATCCAGCTTTTGCCAAGCGAGATCGTCAATAATCGGAGTCGCCCAGTTATCAGCGGTGACACTGCCGACGATCAATGCAGCACCAAACACCAAGGTTGTGGTAGCGACGATAGGAATAAGCACCTTGCGACCCAACTTACGGCCAATCCAAACCAATACTGAAATCACGATAAATAGCGACAGCAGGATAGTTGGGAATTTACCAATGAATGGGCTCATAAGGCTTGTTAGCCATAAGCTGGTAATGAACATCATTAAGCCAAACACCAGCTTAACTTTGAACATCCACGCCCCAGGCTTTGGAAGCAATTTGGTTAGGCTTGGGAATAGCGCAAAGATCAACCAAGGCGCACTCATACCGATACCAAGCGCGATGAAGATTGCCCATAACTCTTGATAGCTTGCTCCGAGTGCATACGCGACTGCGGTTCCTAGGAATGGCGCGCTACACGGCGTTGCTAACAGCGTTGCAAACATGCCTTGAACAAAGTGGCCTGAATGTGAGTCATCGCCTTTGGTTGCAATCCAAGTGTTTAAACCTGACGGTAGTCTGAATTCGAATAACCCAAGCAGGTTAATCGAGAACAGCAAAGTGATGATCAGCATGAACCCGATGAACCAAACATTTTGGAATTGGATTCCCCAACCAATCGCATTACCACCCATTTTTAGAGCGGTCATACCTAGGGCTAACAGCGCAAATGATGTAATGACACCTGAAGCAGAAGCTAGGAATGACAGTCGAATATGACGATTAGATGCACCTTGGTTTTGAATGATGCTGTTTAACTTCATTCCTAATACTGGCAACACACATGGCATGATGTTGAGGATCAAACCACCAATTAAAGCAAAGCCAATCATTGCCAGAAAGCCGTTGTTGCTTGTTTGATAAGTGATCGGTTGTGACCCAACTTGAGCCGTCATCTCTTCGGCAAAATTAGTGTCTGAAACAGTGACACTCACTGTACGGTCCGTTAAGTCGACTTCACCGATCCAGTTGCTCACATCAAATACGGCTGTCATTGTATTGTCTGTGATGTGGACGCTTGGTTGAGAGAAGAAGTCATCAATCACTTCTTGCCCGTCAATCAACACCATCGGCTTGTCCCAGCCATCTTTACTTGTCAGCTGAGTAACCAATTGCTGCTTGCTCTTATCCCAAAACAGACCGTTCACCGAAGTGCGGTTAGCTTCTCGTGGCGACTGGCTCATGCCTTGGTTGAACAAGAACATCGCTTCTTGATCGATCGCTAAAGTTTGTGGGTCAATCGGCAGTTCGATATCGTAATCGGTTAACACACAGATATTGGTACACGACGGAAAGGTAAACGACGCCCTGAATATTGCAGGCTTTGTGTTGTCTTTCAGGGTTAACGTGACAGGAAAGCTGACGTGCTTTTTGTAACCTAACGTCATGACGTCAAGCTGCTCGTAATACTTAGGTATCGGCCAATGCCAATCTACTGACTCAATGTTTGTTGAACCAGACCAGTCCCAGCTTGGCGGAATGCCACCTTCGCCAGGGCTGCGCCAATAGGTTTTCCAGTCGCCGTCGAGCACGACATCGAGCACGGTTTGGATCTTAGAGCCGTCATCCGACTGTTCACCTGTCGACATCATTCGCATCTTAACAGGCGGATGCTCAGGCACACTAAGCCAGCCCGTTGTCTGTGCCAAGGCGGTAAATGACGTCATAACCAAAAGGGCAGTGACTAAGGTTTTCGCGCATGTACGCATAGAGAATGCCAATGAATCGACAAACTTAGTTAGTAGTGTGTTGTACACAAATGTATCTCCAAAAAATAAATAAAAGGGTGTAGTAGCCCGGTTATTTACTCTCTAAATATACAGTGCTTTAGATGCAATCGGTGTTTTGTAGGTCGAGTAGAGCGATGATTGTCTCTAGATAATCTCGAGATGTGAGGAGGTAAGTTAAATGCAACAGCAATAATAAGTACGAATGGGATCAGCCAGCCGGTTTTCGGGGCGGCAAAGGTCAGCATTTTCGAACTTAGGCTGCATGAACTTGAATTGGGAGACGTTAACATTTTTGAGGCTTCTAAACCGAAAACGCTGGCGTATAGAGCAGCCATTTTTTCTGAAGAAGCAATGTCGGTTTGAGGATTACTGGTTTCTGTGTGAGCTTGTGCATCAACCAGGACAGATTGACCATTAGCGGATGCAGATAACGATACTTTCTTTACGGCCAGAGTACTTGCCAGACAAGTTATGATAACCAGTCCGGTAAGGAAGAGCGCCCAAAGCGAGTGCTTTTGTCGGCGGTTCTGTGTGGATAAGAAAAGTAGCGATGTGTTCAGCAAATTAGTCAGTAATCAAATCTGTTAGTCGTTAAAGCGAGCTCATTGAATTGTGGCTAGCTTAGATAAGTTCTCTTCGCGTCACAAGTCATAAAATGGTTAAAGTGAAACTATGTATAAACGCGGGAAACCGAAGATACACGATAAACGACGCATAAACCCCAATTCATGCGAATACGACATTGAGCTCGAGCTAAAGTTCACAACAATCGACACTTATTGAGAATTTATTGTGTATTGACGGGGTTATTCATAATGAGGTGATACAAAAAAGCCCAACAGATCGTCGATGGACGTGTTGGGCTTTAATCATTGGTGCTATTGGAAAGGCTTAGTGAGTGCGGCGAGGGCCATTACGTACCAAGTCTTTACCGTTATCAAACACTTCTTTGGTGATCCAGCGAGCAAGCAGAACTTTGTGGCTGCTGTTGAATACAGCAACGAAGTGACGACCATCTGAATTATTGGTTGCCATGCCTACGCCTTCAACGCCTTCAAGACCTAAACCGCCAGCTTCCACTGAAATTAGGAATTGTTCTAGTTCTTCCAGAGACTCAATAATATCAAGTTCGTTGTTCATTTTTATGCTCTCTTGCTGTGAGCCAACATCGTATTTAAGGCGCTTTAGTGCATGTGCCCGAGTGAATATATTGGCCGTTGTTCTTTGTTGGATGCGTACTCTACAGGTCATAAGAGGGGATTGGAACTCTCAAATATTAGAAGCTGACTGATAATTTGCGAAGTTTTAACATAACATACGTTTAAATGCTTGTTATCCATATTCTTTTTACTACTATTTATAGGGTCAATTTAGACAGTAATAGGAATTAATATGATGAAGGTTTGGCGTTGTCTATTGTTAATGTTGGCGTTTGTTGCATTTGGAAGTTTTGCACAAAGTGTCGATAAAATAGCAGAAGTACAAGATCAATTAATGCTCGATCTGGCAACATTAGAAACGGCGCATGATGCAGAGAAGCCCTTTCTTGAGGATATATTAAGGCGTAAGAATCAAGCCTTACGTGAAGAGATATTCTCTCAATTATCATCTGACAAAAAAGATGGACTTGATGTCATTCTTTCTCAGCAGGTTGAACTCTTAGAAAAACTGTTGGCATTGAATGAAGTTAAAATCGTTACATTGAGCAAAGAAAATCGTTCAGCAGAAGGTGATGCTAAGAAACCTCTAGAGTTACGAATTCAAAAACGAATCGGAATGATGGATGCTTATTATCAGCAACTTGCTAAGACATTAGATTGGTCTAAAGAGCGTGGCGTTGATGTTACTGTCTCCGAAGATAAGCTCAAGATGGCTCTAATATCTCGTTCCAAGTATCTAACCAATGCCATTCTTTACACTGACACACAGCGCCAAGACCAAGAGGCACGTTTGTCTTTTGTCACTGAAGAAGAGAAAGCGACCATCAAAAAGGAGCTAATACGCTTTAATGAGCGTACTAGTGTCATGGTTGCTAGCTTAGAAGAGACCATATCCCTAATGGAACCTTTTGGGGTGGATGTTACCTCTTACAAGCGAGTGTTGCTGTCGACGACGGGAGATATTAATGCCGATGTATTGGATGTTGATGTTGCACTTGAGTTGTTGGATGGTTGGCTTCGTTCGTTTAGTTCATGGGCTTTTGAAAATACCCCTTCTTTTATCGTTAAACTCGCTCTGTTTCTCGGTATTTTGTATGTAACTCGCCTTATAGCTAACGTGGCTCGTAAGACCGTTCGTAAGAGTGTTTCGCACTCAAAAATGGACTTCAGTGTCTTGATGCAGGACTTCTTTGTATCCATTGCATCTAAAGCGGTCGTGTTTATTGGTTTGCTTATTGCACTGTCTCAAATAGGGATAGAGCTAGCACCACTTCTTACTGGTTTCGGTGTTGCAGGTGTCATCATTGGTTTCGCATTGCAAGATACGCTATCTAACTTTGCATCGGGTTTGATGATCTTGATCTACCGTCCTTATGATGTGGGCGACATGGTTAAAGTGGCGGGCGTGCAAGGCACGGTAAAAGATATGAGCTTAGTATCGACGACCGTTCAAACTATCGATAACCAACGCTTGGTGATCCCAAACAACAAAATCTGGGGTGACGTGATCAACAACATCACGGCAGAGCGTGTGAGACGTGTTGATATGGTTTTCGGTATTGGCTACTCAGATGATATCGATAAAGCGAAAGCGGTATTGAACGACATCATTGTTGCGCACCCTCTAGTGTTGAAAAAACCAGAGCATATGATCAAGCTTCATACCTTGAATACGTCTTCTGTAGATTTTGTCGTAAGGCCTTGGGTTAAGACTGATGACTACTGGGATGTGTATTGGGATGTGACGGAAACCGTGAAGAAACGCTTCGATGAAGAAGGCATCACGATTCCATTCCCTCAACGAGATGTACATATTTACAATCACGAAGAGAACTAAGCGAAAGAGCTAATACGAAAAAGCTAAGTGTGGCTTCGAGCCGTCATTCTTAATGTGATATCAAATGGACGCTGAATAAGCGTCCATTTTTTTTGGCTGCCGTTTATATTGAGCTTCATTCTTTATGTCACTCCACCCATCTTAGAATTAAGTTATGATGGGGTAGGCTCAATCTGGACAGTTGAAAGCGAATGGATGATTCACAGCAAAAAACGAATAGTAGAAATACAACGGTAAGAAAAGCGACGCGAATTGAAAGTGTTATGAACTCTGCGATGTGGCATTTAACTCAGAGGGATATGACGGAAAGTGAGTTGGTTGCGAAGCTCAAAGTGAAAACCGACAATCAAGAATGGATCGATGAAACTTTAGGGACTCTGAAAGGCTTTGGGTATCTCAAGTCTGACCAAGTGTTTGCAGAACAATTTGTGGAACAAGCTTTCTCTGGTGAATTTGGTTCTCGATACATTGTCGAAAAATTGAAGAAGAAGGGCCTGACCGATTCAGTGATCTCTGATGCAATCCATAAGGTGTCATTCGAAAAGTCTATCGATGAGCAAACCATCTTGATAGACCGAATCAACCATTACTACTCAAGCTTTACCATGAGCCGTGAAAAGCTTGTCGCGACCCTGCAAAAGCGTGGCTTTAGCTATCAACAAGTTAAGGTAGCGATTGACCAGCACCCACAAGCGCATCAACTGAAAAGTAACATTCAAATTAAGGCCGAGAAAGCCGATTTGGAAAAAGAGGTGTTGAAGTATGCTCGTAAAGGCAAGGGCCTGACTGCCATTCAGCAAGAACTTAGACAACGACAAATCGACACAAGTGAACTGTCATCGCTCATCGAACGATTGATTAATGAAGAGCAACTAGACTTCTATTCTTCGTGTTTAGAACAGTTACAGAAGAAATCTTATGATCTAAACGATCATAAAGAACGCTCTAAGGCTTACGCTATGCTAAGTCGAAAAGGGTTCTCTTCTGACGAGATCAAATTTGCTCTGAGTGAAGGCAATGAGTAGCGCGCGTAATTGAATTTAAGAAAAGCTGAACTCAAGAAACATCGAACGTTAAGATATAAACAGCAGAAGGGCATCGAACAACTTGTTCTAACGTGTTGTATGCAGGTTCTCTGCAATACCTAAACCATTGCGTAAGGCGAACTGAATAAGGTCATTATGGCTGTTTAGATTCAGCATACCTAGCATGCGGTACTTGTGTGACTCAATGGTTCTCGAGCTTAAGTGAAGCTTATCGGCACACTCTTTTGCACTAAACCCTTGAGCAATCAGAGCCAGAACCTTGGTTTGTTTTTTTGTGAGTAACAATAGTTTCTCACTGTCATCTTCTAACAAGTTCTCATTTTGTTTTAGAGTTCTGGCTAACGTTGAATGTTGCCAATAACAGAGCCAAAGCTCGCAGACTAACTTTAAGCGCTGGATATCTTCGAGATCGAAGGTGGTATCGTTGTCGTGAAAGTTAGTGAAAGACAATGCTCCCCAGCGTTGGTTAAACAGCTGTAAAGGAATGATGCAATGCCACCTCCCTCCTTCTTTGTAGATCTTCTTTAACACATAGTTTTTGGTTGAAACGAGCTCGTCACTGGTAAAAGTGAGATAAGTTTCATTGGTTTTCAATAGCTTTAGGTAATCAAGATAGTTACCGCCAACCAAACTTTTCTTGTCGACAGGAGGTATGTTTGCTTTGGAAACCGAGCACGTTTTCCCATCTTCAAGTAAAACCATTGAATTAGGGTATAGCGTTAAACGATCGATCCCAAACCAATCGAGTACGTCAAAACTTGCTTCTGACCAAGTTGTTTGAAAGTTCTTAGGATCGCTATTAATAAGTGACGTTGATTGTTTCATTAATAGTTGTTCAAAACTTAGGTTTAAAGCAGACACGTTTTTCCTTACTCGATACATTCATTGGGTCAATGCACAGAAGATATTCGTTCAACTAGCTCAGTGCAAGATAAGATTTTTATATATATCAGAGGTTCTAGTCTCCGTTTTTTTTATAACTCTTGGTTCTATATTGCAGAGTGATAAGCAGTATATTTACCGCATTAATGGAGCGGTGTTTTTTAATAGAATCGGGCATTTCTATAACTGAGTAAACACTGTGATAAGTTCAAGGGCGTTGTTGCCTATTTCAGTATCGATATTGACTTTTTTTCATTCCGTTACACATGCAAATAATTCTCCAATGTTTGTGTATGCTCAGTCACCCATTCATTCAAATGTGCTTTCAACACAACTTCGTTCTGCTCAGCCGAAAAGAGTTGGAACCATTGAATTCAAATCCTCTTATACACAGGCCAGTATATGGGCGACCAGTGCCCCGGACTTTTCTGAACCTTCCAACGAGGTGGTTGCAGGGTACCGCTATCGTCTGCATCAACTCGCGATAGAAGCTCTGATGATCGAAAATATTCGCAATATGGACAATAGTACTGATATTGGTTTCACACTCGGCTTTCGATTCTCAATATAAAGGCAATATCAACATATCATTATTTAATTTAATTCAGCTCGATTATAAAGTTTCAGTAGTTTTACGGTATATCAATAACGTATTTTTTTGAACAATAGCGCCACTCCAAAAGGCCGGACTAACAAGGCCAAATCAATATATAGGTAGTGGTTATCATGAAAAAGACATTAGTAGCACTTGCGATTGCGAGCATTTCAAGTTCAGCTTTCGCTGTAAACACAAGCAGCCAAAACAGCCAAAACGAAGACATGTTTGCATTTGACTCAATGCACAAAGATCAATTCTCAGTATCAGGTTCTTTCGGTGTTGGTGGTTACTACGACACTGGCTCTAAAGCGCTTTACGATGACTGGGCAACCGGCGTTACTCTGGCGGTAAACTACCGTAACAACCGTATTGTTGGTTACTTTGAAACTGACATGATGATCAACTATACCACTGATAACAACGTTTCAGAGAATGCAGCAACCGCTGGCTGGACAAACGGTATCGATACTGGCCCTGCAACAGACGTAGACAAGGCGTGGCTTGGCTTCGACACTGGTTTTGGTATCGCTTCATTCGGTTGGGAAAACGATACAGCGCTAGATAAAGTGGATGGCGCAGGCGACAACACATACGAGTTTGGTGCTTCTGCTGGCGATGCTTCAGACGGCTTCAACGTGGTTAAGTTCCAGGGTGCAAGCAATGGTATCGCTTACGGTATTTCTTACTTTGAAACAGGTGACGATCATAATGATGCAGATAAAGGCATTAACGGTTACATCGGTTTAGAGCAAGAAATCTTCAACCTATACGCTGGTTATGAAGCTCGTGATGACGATGCTGATTACGAAGTTTACACAGTAACAGGTAACGTTAAGGTTGGTGCTCTTAAACTAGGTATGAACTCTTGGATTGAAGAGAGTGAATCTGCTAAGAACACTGGTTACTACGTTTCGGGTGGTTACACAGTTTCTGAAGATCTGACAATCGCAGCGGGTTACGCATCTAGCAGCAATGAGCTTGATGGCGAAGCCGATGTAGATGCTTCTTACATCAACATCGCGGCAATGTACCGTATTGCTGACAACGCTGACATGGGTATTGATATCAAGCAAGACCTAGATGGCTACCGTGTAGGCAAAACTAGCGCGCAATATGATGAAGAAACTCACGTATTTGCAGCAGCTTACTACTACTTCTAAGAACTTGAACTCTGAGAGCTTCTAAGAAATTTGATGGTAATGGTGTAATAGCTTGCCCGGTCGTTACACCATGTTCTCTTCTTTTCGCAGTTTAAGCATCCACAAATCGACATGTGGTATGCCACTCAAGTGTTACGAGTGGAATTATTATTTGGAGAAATGTAATGGTTGAAAGCATTACTGCCAAGGGTGTTATTTACGGAAATGACACCCTGTTTACATGTAAACCGAATCGAAACGGACTATTTGAATTGGCACGTAAACATGGAAGAGCCGCTGGTACTCGTCCACAAGATCTCAAGAACAAGGTTTATGCTGAGTCTCTTGATGAAGCTTGGAATTTACTCAAAACAGAAAAGTTTTATATTGTTTTGACGGGGCAGGTATTCGGCATTCATCGAAAATCACTAAGAAGTGTTGATTCTGTTGATGTTGAGTTTAATAGCAAAATTCGCTCAGCATGTTTCACGATATAGATCCCAAGCTGAATCTAAAAAGGACGATAACTTATCGTCCTTTTTTTCATTTTAGTTTTGAACTCAATTTTTGTTACAGAGGCTCAAACACAATCTATCGACCGTATTGCCCAACGATAAAGTGCTCAAACTCATCACACATATGATGGTTTGATTTGTCATTATTCGCCAACTCGGTAGCCCCATCAACGATCGATATCTTCGCATTCAAATCAGCAACTGGTGCACGCTCTCTTGTCGACAGCTGTTTGATTTTTTGCTCCTCAATAGCCCATGCTTCCTCTGGCGATAAGTTGCACTCGTCAGCGAGGTATTTGGCATTAAAACCTTCACCAGTCAGGCTTTCGATTGTCCCATTATGATTCACGCTATTTCCTTGGTACCAATAGTGCTTAGCTAACAAAGGGCCGATCTCTGGGTTATCCGTTAAGTAGCCAAACTTATCGGTGAAATATGCACGAGTTTGATACACCGCCATATGAGCCAACAGGTAACCTTGATACGCGCAAGACGCTTCATCTGACAATAGATGCGGGATTGCCATTAATGGGCGAGGGCTACAAGCCAATCCAAGAATCGTTTTCTCAATATTACGAGCGAGAGCGGTGATCTTTTCAGGCGTCAGATCTTCATCTGCCAATTCGTAAAGTGCTCGTTCGAAATAGGGAACCACTAAAATGCTGCGTTCTTGATAAGCTCTGAAGGGTTGTTTGTTATCGATGATTGCTTTGATTAACTCGTCAGGTACTGCTTGGCCATCTGCATTAAGCGCGTATTGTTTGAGCCAGTCTGCGTCATTCAACAAGCTGTCACAGAACATGGATTGCGTTTCGGCATAAGCCATCGAGGTTGGTGCAAACTCTTGAGAGAAACACGGTGCGTTCATTTTCACGTTAGCAAAATGCGCCGCATGACCACCCTCGTGAAATAGTGTGTTGATGCCATCATAGCCGCTGCCTACTTGATCGGGCTTAGCGTTACTTGTGAAGTTGACTTGAGCTGGCACCCAGGTGTCTTGGTCATAGAACGAAGGAATAGGCCCGTGACAAAAACCATTTGGGTATTTACCTTTGCGATCAAGCAGATCCAACTTCAGTGTGGCTTGTGAATATTCGATATTCAGGCGACCGAAAGATTCAACCCAGCGTCTTAGTGATTTAGAGAATGGAACATAAGGGTCGAGGTCATTCATTACGTCACCAGCAAAAGAGTAGGTGAAGTTATGGCCTTCGAGGGCGCTCTGACCTTTTTGCTCTGCTAGGTTCTTCAAGCTTTGTTGGTGACTATCACGGGTACGTGTTTCAAAGTCATCCAGAATCGTGAACAGTTGCTCAGTGGTCATCTGTTCAGTTTTAACGACTGAGTAATCAAAAAATGTTTTGAATCCTAGAGATTGAGCAAACTTATTACGCTTTTTGATTAGCTCAATAAATCCGTTAGTCAGCAGCCATTGTTCTAAATTTAATAGTGTTTGGTGTGCAGAAAACCTTACTTGTTCATTACTATTACTTCTAACTGCTGAGCCTAGAACTGGTAAGGAGCCCTCTGTTTCTTCACCCATTTCATTTACGTAAGTCATTACGTGATTTTGTTTTTTCTCAAACAGTTCAGCCTCAAATTTTATGAGGTCTGCCTTAAGCTTCTGTGACTGCTCAGACTCAATAGCGTGAGCTCTAAAGGTCGCTAACCAACCATTTAAGCCAATAAACGTACTTTCTTTTTCTTGGGGATCTTGAATTTCATCGATCGCAGTAAGTTGCATTTCAATAGCGGTAATCTGTTCGGCAGAGCTTAGAAACTCGGTCCACTGAGTCTGCGCGAGTGTCGAACCATCGTGGTCGTCACTGATTCCCATATAGGTATCCCAAAAGAAGTCCTCTTTCGCTTTATGAGTCGCAAGATACTTTTGATTCAATTGGTTGAGATAGTTCGTTGCAGTCATGACATTCCTTGAAAATTAACCAGTAATTTCAACATTATGACACATTCATTGAATGTATTTTGTGACGATAGATATAACTGAATGCAAGTCACAGCATATCGGTTTACTTTACAGCGTATCAATGGTAATTAATTAACTGTTAATGATTTGTTGTTTGCTAGTATTTATGAGAGAGAGTTCGCTGATTTCTCCAGCCTTTTATTGAGTAAATTGATGCTCTCAAGGTCAGCGTTTTTGTAAGGAAGAGGTTTAGGATGGATCCTATTTTATATATCGAAGTTGGCGGGGTAATTTGGCAGGTATTTCCTGACGGTACTTGGCAGCTATTACCCGCTACGCAAGCGAAGGTCGATGGCGTGCAAGTGGTGAGTATTGAACCTCAAAACTTGGACCAGACTCAACCTCTGACAGAACCACAAATAGAAGCTGTAGAACAACAGTTGGAAAAGGTTGTGACACAGCTTGTAAACAACATTGAAAGCTCGCCAGAACAGCCGAGTGCTTCAAACGACCAACCTAGCGCTAGTGCCTCTTTTATTGCCTATGTCCGATCTACACTAGACGAAACCCTGGCAGAAGCCGGTTTTGATACTCGACCAACAGAATACTTTGAAGACGACGCAACATCGAATGAAGGCAACCTCGACATACTTTTACCGAGTGCTGCGTTAACCGTAGATATTTTAGATGGTGGTGACGGTTACGAAAACCAGTTCGAAGTACCTGGTGTCACGATTACGGGTACGGCTGTGGATGTTCGAGACGGGCGTACCGTTCTGCTAACGATCACTGACATTAATGGTAATACGGTAACCACAACGGCAATCACAAGCGATGAAACTTATGTAGTAAACGGCGTTGATCTCTCATCATTGGCTGAAGGGGACCTCAAGGTCGATGCGGTTATCGCTGATGAATTTGGGAATAGTATTGCTGCCAACGACTCTACAATCAAAGACACCCTAGCCACAATCGATGTCGATTTTGATGGCTTTGGTGACGAGTTTTACAACCAATTCGAAATTTCCAGCGGGGTTTTAGTCGGTACTGTTGCTAATGTTGAAGATGGCCAGACGATAAGCATTTCAATCACCGATAGCCAAGGTCTCACACAAGACTACACAACGACTGTATCCGGTGATACATGGACTCTGACTCTTCAAGACTACTCAAGCTTTGCAGAAGGCGAGCTGACCGTTGTTGCCAATACTATCGATATCGCCGGAAACCCAACCACAGCGACTGACATCATCGTTAAGGATACGCTTGCGAGTATTACTGCAAGCGTTGATGATGGCGGAGATGGTGTCCTCAACAGTTTCGAAATTCAATCCGCTAAATTCTACGGTACGGTACAAAATGTTGAGGATGGCCAAACGGTAAACATCCGTATTTCAGACAGCACCACCAATGTTATCGTGCTGACGGCAACGGTAGTCAATGGCGCTTGGTCTGTGGAAGGTGTGGATTTAACGAGTTTTGCTGACGGTAGTATTACCATCGAGGCTGATACTATTGATATAGCTGGTAACCCAGCTACTGCGGTAAATAGTACAGGGGTCATTGTTATTGATACCGTCTCGCCTGTTATTGATATTGATACGTTAGACGGCTTTAGCATTTTGGCCTTTCGTAGTAGCCAACTTACCACGATGCAGGGTACAACCAATGTTGCAGAAGGGCTGCCAGTTTACATTGAAGTAAGCGATGGGACTCAGACCCTAGTCTTTGAAGGTGTTGTTGATTCTGCGGGTAATTGGCTGGTGGAGAATATTGATATTTCTGCCCTAGATTCATCTGCGGAATGGACGATTGACGCAAAAGTTTTCAATACAGTCGGCAACGAGGCCATCGATGACATGCCGACGATTATTCTTCCTGAATCTGTGGTGTTTTCGGAAAACGTCATCGGTATTTTTGGCGATGAAACACAAACATCCGATATTCGCATCGATTTTGCAGACTTCTCGTTTGGTGATGATCAAAGTCTAGCTGAGTCATTAACCTCTCAAGGCTTAACGATCACCGTCGCAGTATCGGCTGACAAGCAAAGCCTGGTTGGAACACGAAGCGATGGCCAAATTGTATTCGATGCTGCTATTTCCGGTAGTAACGTAAACATCAATTTCTTTAAGGCGATCGATCAAGAGGCCGGATTAGATTCAATTCAGACCGCTCTGGTTATTGAGGGTTTACAAACGGATGCGGACGGCACCACAGAGCTCGTTATTGGTCATCTACCTATTGTGATCAAAGACTCGGACCCACTCATTTTTGATGAATCTTATGAAGTTATTGAAGGTGAGGTGGTATCCGGCAATGTACTCAATAACGATATCGATCTTGATACCCAGCTAACCATAAAAAGCGTTGAAGTTGATGGGTCGACCCAAACAATATCAGGCAGTGCCCCTGTATCATTTACTCTTGATGAAGGTGTTTTAACTGTTTTTGCAAATGGTCACTGGACGTTTGTCGCCAACAGAAACTTAGATCACACCGTAGCTCAAAATATCACTTTCAACTATGTCGCAGGCGATAGCAGCAATGATTTCGGAAATGGCACGGCAGTCATCGATATTTTTGATGGTGATACGGGGTTAGTTGTCGATGGGACAACGACCAGCTCTGAAGGTGATGTATCTGATGGAGTCCAAACTGTCGTCGGTCAGTTTACTGTTTCCGCAGGCTCAGATAATCCAGATCCCGCCTCGATTGTATTTAATGCCAATACCTTAGTGCAGCTAGACGCCTTGGGCTTGACGACTGGAGATGAGGTGTTTCCTCTAACTTACACGTTAGCCAATGATGGTAAAGCGATTACTGCACAAGCAAATGGTGAAACGATATTCACGCTAACGTTGAGTGCAGTTGCTAGTGGGATTGATGTTCTAGCAGATGTGACATTAGTGTTAGAGCAGCCTATAAACCACCTGATCAGCAACGATTCTATTACTTTACCACTTATTATTGATGGGAAAGATTTAGATGGTACTGCTTTAGAGCAAGGGCAATTCGATTGGATTATCCAAGATGGAGTCGACCCAGTACTAACTTCAACTAGCAATGCTGCTGTGGACGAAGCAAATCTTATTAACAGCAGTGTTTCTGATACAGGAACGTTCAATCTCAACGTTGGAAGTGACTTTGTCGAGTCCGTATTTTTCGATGCTGCAGATCAGCCGCAGTTATTTAGTGGGGGCGTACAGATCATTTATGTGGTTTCTGCTGATGGAAGCGAACTGGTCGGTTATATCGGCTCGGAAAGTGCAGAAAACAAAGCCTTTACCTTGAGCTTTACCTCTCCGTCAGGTGAAGCGGATACTGATGTCACTTACACCTTTGAACTATTCAAAGGGCTTGACCAAGACAATATTACAGACGAACTACCATTTGTTGTCACCGCTAGAGATGATGACAACGATGAAACCAAGTTAACCTTGAATGTATCAGTGACTGATGGCGGCGAGCCAACGATTGGTTCTGGAATGGTTGAATTGAGTGAAATTCCTGTTGCTGATAGTACTCCATCGGGAGTTGGGTCAACAGCAAACGTGAGCTTGGCTGTTACCGCTGGCAATGACCCTCTGGTTTTCTTAGGTTTGGATGTAACCACAGGCCAAGCTGTTCTTGATAGCGACGGTGTCCCGGTAACCAGTAATGGTGAAGCACTGACTTGGCGTGATAACGGTAATGGTACTTTTGATGCTGTTCTTGGTAATGGCGATGCTGTTTTCAAAATCAAATTACCCGATGACTTCAGCCTTGAAGCCAATGGTTCGACAAACGTTGATGTCGTTATTGAGCTGTATCAGTCCATTGATCACGGCTCAGGTTTAAAAGACACCGAGCTGACGATTCCAGCTTCTATCGTCACCATTGACTCTGATGGCTCGAGAGACACGCAAGAGTCTGATATTAAGATCTATGATGGTAAAGATCCTGAAATCTCGGTGACTGGAAGTATCTCAGTTGATGAAGATGGTTTACTAGGAGATGGTCAGCAAGTTGGAGTAGAAGATAGCAGTCCTTCTTTGGGTATTATTGAGGGCTCCGATGATGTTGTCTCTGTCACAGTAAACACTGCTGCTTTTGATGGCCTTGGTTACACCAGTGCTGGGAAAGTGCTCTCCCTTAAAGCTGCTGATTCTGATGGTTGGTATTATGGGCAAGATACTGACGGCAACAACGTATTTAGGATTCGCTTTAATACTGACGGAACCACTGAATTTGATCTCTACGCACCACTAGACCATGCCACGGGCGATGGTGAAAACAATCTAGCTCTTAATTTTGAACTGACAGTTAATGATGCGGATGGAGACAGTTCTGATCCTGCTATTTATTCTGTCAACGTAACAGATGATGTTCCGACTGCTCGAGATGGTTCTATTGAAATGGTTGAGGGTGATAACCTCAATGGACAGTTCCTAACCGAAGAATTTGCAGGCGCAGACGGCGCAGAAATTATTAGCTTCACTTATCGAAATATCACGTATACCTTTGATAACGCAGGTACGCCAATCACGATCAATCTAATTAATGATTATGATGGCGGTTCCACTTACGGCCAGTTTACGCTCTCACCAGATGGTAGCTACCAGTTAACTACGAACCCGAATGTAACGACTAATCCTGCCGATCCTAAGATTGTCGATGACATTGATTACTTGGTGCGAGATGCGGATGGCGATGAAGTCGTTAGTAACGCAGAGCTTATATTGGATGATAACGAAGGTTTTATTCGTTATGAAGATTCTGAAACCACAGAAGATAACGATGCGATTATTGTCGTCAGTGTCTCAACAGGTGATATTGACCAAAGCGAAACGGTTACGGCTATCGAATTCTCCGAAGCATCGCTAAACGGTGGTAGCTTGTACCTTGATGGGGTGCTACTTCAAGTTGTTGACAGCAAGGTCACCTTATCAGGAAGTCAGCTGACAGCGATTGATAGTCAGTTTACTGGTCCTAATGGACAGTTAACCTATCGTCCGGCCCTCCATGAATCTAACACCACGTCGACGGTTATTTTGGCGATTAACGCCATCATTAGCACGGATACTGTTCCAAAAGAACTCACAGCCGATATTGCGGTTTCCGTTTTACCTGTAGCCGATGCGCCGGATTGGTCAGACTCGGTCTTCACTTATCAATCTGTAGAAGATGACGCTGACCCTATTAAGCTTGATATTACCGCTCAACTCGTCGACCAAGACTCCTCTGAAGCACTGTCCTACACCATTAGTGGTATTCCCGATGGGTTAAATATCACCTTGAATGGAGCCTCAATTAAAGAGGGTAAAGCGTACACGCAGAACCAAATCGATAAAATGGAAATCAGAGCCGATGAAAACCTAGCGGGTCGATTCGAATTTGAGATTACTGCGGTCGCAACAGAATCGGGTAATACCTTCGCGGATCCTGGTGATAAAACAGCCGATATTGTCAATACCGTAGTGGTCGAAATTTCACCGGATGCAGATACTCCGCATTTATCAGTGAAAGATTATAAGGGATTAGAGGATGAAGCTATTTATCTCAAAGATGTCATTGAAGGCACTCTTACCGACACCGATGGTTCTGAATCGTTAAGTTATATTATCCAAGTTCAAGATGGTTGGTCTGTTGAAGGTGATGGTACCGCAAAGATAGGCAATAATTCCTATTCAGTCACTGCCGAAGCAATCGCCAATGGTGTTGCTTATATTCAGCCTAAAGAAGACATCAGTTCCTTTACTGAAGACCTGTCAATAAACGTAACAGCGATAGCGACCGAGTCGACGGTCGATTCACTTATTCCTATCAATGGGCAAGCGTCAAGTGATACAAAAACCATCAACATCTTTTTGAAAGGTGTGGTGGATGAACCTATCGCGGTAGACGGTGGTAATGGTCATTGGCAATACGACAGTGACAGTAAAGTCATCAGCAACCAATCGGTCTTAAATGAAGATGGGTTAATACAGCTCGACTTCCTCATACAAACGACGGATGACGATGTTTCAGAAGAGATCAACATACTGCTTACCAACATTCCGGAAGGCACTTTGCTGGTGAATGCGCTGGGTGAGCCAGTATCACTGACGATTGCGTATGTTGATGGTGTTACAGGACCTGTATTCCAAGTATCTAACGCTCAACTGAATGACCTGTACCTCAAGCCGGTTCCTGACTTTAGTGGTGAATTAGAACTCACCGTTATTGCTATCTCAACTGAGCCCGATGGTGATTCGGGCGAATTTCCGATGACACTTAAAGTAGAGTTAGCGCCTGTTGTTGATCAAAAAGACGGTCAAGTGGTGAGTACTGAAGGGATCGAAGATAGTCAAATAGGCCTTAACCTTGAGCCTTCAGTGAATCAGGATATTGATGGCAGCGAATCCTTGACGGGATATGTCATTGATAGCCTACCTGCAGATCTCACTCTTTATTTCGACGGCAGTATAATTGAAGTGCCTGCTTTAGGTTTAGATTTAGAAAGTTTATTGGATAGCACAACGCCAACTTTGGCTGAGCTTTTAAATAGTGGGAGATTGTCAGTAACTGCAACGGAAGATTTGAGTGGTACCTTCTCAATACCAATTACCTATCAAGTTACCGACACTTCTCCAACGGGTGCAACTGCTGTTAAAGACATTGCAGGCTCTATTAGTGTGACCGTAGATGCTCGTGTCGAACTAGATACTCGATTAGAAGGTTCTACAGAGCTGTTACAGAGTACAGATGGCTCGCCTGTTGATATATCTAACGCCGTGACATTCGTCGACGCGGATATCGATGGGTCAGAGTACCTCGATTATATTTTGATCGAAATTCCCGACGGCTATTCGTTGATTGTTGAGCACCCTAATGGTGCCGCGCAAGATAGCTCGGGGAACTGGATTATATCGGCGGATGGGCTAACGAGTGACTCTTTCCAAGAGCTTGCAGCGTACATTTTAGATAATGCGACGATTTCCAGTCCAAGTGATACTCCGGTACTGGATATTGTGGTTCGTGCTCGTGTGATTGATGGCGAAGATGCGAGATATATTGATGCGACTTTCCCGCTGCAAATTACTGGTCATGATGGCGGTGGCGGCAGTTGTGATCCTGTTGGTCCACCAAGCCCGATTCAACCCGATGGCGAAATTAAAACACCTGAAGGGGAAGATATTGATCTTACTGGTTTGTTAAACACCGATGTTGGCAGTGATCCAGACAATGAAATCTCTTTCTATATTCCTGCCGATTCACTTCCTGAAGGCGTTGAGATCTCCGGTGATGGTGTGATTGCTGAATACGATGCTTCTGGTGAGATCGTCGGTTATTCAATCACTGCAGATGGTCTTTCTAAGCTTACGTTAACAGGCTTAGATGAAGACTTTGCTGGCTGTATCGACTTTACGATTGAAACCATTGAGACTTCTCCTTGTAACGGAGATACCGTCACAACAGACCAAACAATCAGTATTCAAGTTCTACCCGTTGTGGACGACATTACGGTCGTGACTGACGCTACAACCGTTCAAGAAGACACCGCGACAGACCTTAATCTTGAGCTAGTCCTTGGTGACAGCGTTGAAACAGGGCAGTTAATAACAGGTGAAGGTAACAGCGCGACTGGTAAAGAAACTGTTAACTCTCTGACGGTGAGTATTTCTAATGGAGCAACCTTGTCTGAAACTCCAACAGACACCGGGC
The DNA here is from genome assembly GCF_001557875.1 of Vibrio splendidus. Classification (GTDB taxonomy): domain Bacteria; phylum Pseudomonadota; class Gammaproteobacteria; order Enterobacterales; family Vibrionaceae; genus Vibrio; species Vibrio splendidus_F. The sequence goes on from NZ_LNRF01000001.1 coordinate 768,182, forward strand.
TGTTAGTTGACAATGGTGATGGGACTTGGACGGTCACAGACCCTAGCCGTTTGAGTGATGTGTTAGTTACGCCACCTGAGCATTATAGTGGTGAAATCACCCTCACTGTGACAGCAAATATTACCGATAAAGCAGATTGCGTGACTGAAACGGATACGCAAGATAAAACGACAGTCGTGACTATTACTGTTGAGCCAGTCGCTGATGCGGCGAACTTGATAACAGAAGATATTATCGGAGACGAAGATAATTACATTTCATTGTCATCACTTAGCGCAGAGCTGATTGACCAAGATGGCTCTGAAAATATGTCGCTTTCGTTGAAGGGAGTTCCTGAAGGCGCAGTTGTCGCGATTAAAATCGGAGACAACTATGAGCTGGTTCCAAACAATGGTGCTGATGGCGGTACCTTCGATGGAAACCCTACCTATGAGTGGCAGTTAGATCCAAGTCAGTTATCTAATCTAGTCATTCTGCCACCAAGAGACTTTAGTGGTGACATTAATCTGTCTCTAGAGGCGATTACTCAAGAAATTGGTACGACGGATATCCGTTATACCCAATCTGAATTTACTGTAGGTGTTAACCCTATAGGTGACAAAGTTGAGTTTTTCGACTTGCCAGAGCAACTATCTGGTAGCGAGGATGACGGCATTGTTATACCGCTCGATGCCAATAGTTTTGAGACTAATAGTGATGAGTTCTTATCAATTACCGTAACGGTGAATTCGACTTCGGATCCATCAGGTTTAGTCGGGCTAGATCGAATTCGAATTGGCTCTGAGACCTCTTCATTTATTTCTTTAGGTAATGGTAGTGCACAAGCAACGATCCTCGTTGCTGCTAGCTCTGTGGATGAACTCGAATTCTTTGCTGGCGACGCGTGGGGCAATCTCGACATCACGATTACTGGTCAAACTGTCGACCAAAATACGGTGCTTGGTGACTTGGTCACAGATATTGGTGATCCAAGTTCACAAGATATGACCTTGGTTATCACACCGGAACCTGACGCTCCGTTGCTGAGCGTTGAATATCCATCAATAGTCGCGGAAGCAAGCGGCACGATTCCTCTAGGCTTAGATCTTTCTTTGGTTAACCCCGCTGATTCAGAGGAAGGTTTTATCACCATCTATGACATCCCTGCTGGTTTGACCTTCTCACATGGTTCGACGGTCGGCGGACAATACGTGGTGGACTTGGCAGATGTGCCTAACCTAGCGATAACAGGAGGCTACAACAGTGGTGATCAATTTGACCTAACGATAGAGCCGTCTGCAGAGATAGGCAATAACCAAGCGGTCGGGTTACCCCAAACCGTATCGATTGAGTTTGTCGCTGAAGGAGATTCTACGATTACCGCGACAGACGATAACGATCTGCTGATTGGCGGTACAGGCTCTGACAATTTTGTGTTTGAATCATCAGGTTTGGGCAGCGCTGAGGCACCAAGCTACGATGTGGTTCAAGACTTTGATGCGTCACCGGACACGGATGCAATTGATTTGTCGGGGATTCTAGGAGGCTTAGGCATAGCGACTGGTATCGGTGCAACACAATACCTCGATCTAGAAGAATCAGTGGAAGGCGTAACGATATCTATCAAGACCAATGGAGACGATGACGTTCAGCAAAATATTTTGCTCGCCGATGTTACATATGATGACTTGTACCAAGGTGATAGCAGTAGTGCATTAGAAGCACAGATTCTACAAAAAATGATAGAAGACAATAATTTAACGCTGTAAGTTAGATGTACAGTCTATAAAAGGAAGTTTTAGATTGGTAGAACAAAAAGACAGCTGGCTAGGTTGTGTGGAGTGGTTATGTGAGCATTTTAATGTTCGTAGCCACTCGTCCAAAATAGTGTCTGGCCTTCCTTTAGATGAAGGAAGGCTTAATGAGTCCCTTTTTCCAAGAGCGATTGAGAAATCGGGTTTAACTCTGAGCCACGTAAAAAAAGAATTACTGACTCAATGTCAGTTTCCTGTTGTTGCTGTTAACTCTGCGACAGGGACTCCTGTTGTCGTTACCCAAGGCTCCGGAGATGACTTTGATGTCTTGGATTGCGAAACGAATTCAAGCCAGCAAACCTCGTTAAAAGAGCTGGTCGCTCAAGTCGAACCCTATGTTTGGCAAGTCGGTGCACAAGCTCTGGACGATGCTCGTGTTCAATCTCACGAACGCAGTGATAGTAAATCGAACACGCGCTGGTTGTGGCGTGTGGTCAAAGAAGTGAAACCTTGGTATCGAGACCTGTTTATCGCTTCGTTCTTGATCAACGTACTGGCGTTGGTGGTTCCACTTTTTACCATGAATGTGTACGACCGTGTGGTACCAAACCAAGCGTTTAATACGCTGTGGGTGTTGGCGGCAGGTGTAGGTATTGTCGTTATATTTGATTGGGTGTTGAGAAGCTCACGAAGCTCTGTGACTGACATGGCCGGGCGCTATATTGATAATAAGCTATCCTCCCAATTGTTCTCTAAAGTCCTTGGCATGAAGCTAGAAAACCGACCACAATCGGTGGGCGCCTTCGCAAGGCAGCTTCAAGATTTCGACAGCGTAAAAGATTTCTTCACTTCCATCTCTTTAGTGACCTTAGTCGATCTACCGTTCACCTTACTGTTCCTTCTGCTTATCGGCTGGCTCGGTGGCGCGATGATGTTTATTCCTGTTGCCATCATGCTGGTACTGATCGTGCTTAGCATTGCGATGAAAGGCAAGGTAGAAAAAACATTCGATGAAACCGCACGTTTGTCGACACAAAGACAAGCACAGCTGTTTGATTGTTTAACAACGCTTCCTGATATCAAGCAGAATAACGCTGAAGGTATTACTCAAAAACGCTGGGAACAGACGATTTCGTCGCTCTCTCAATGGCAAACTCAATCTCGTCACTACTCCAATATCGTGACGCACTCTATTCAATCGAGTCAGCAGATCGTCACCATCACTCTGATTATCTTCGGCGTGTATCAGATCTCTGAAGGCTTGCTGAGTATGGGTGGGTTAATCGCTGTAGTCATGCTGAGTGGGCGAGCTGCGAGTTCAGTGAATCAGCTTTCCCTTCTATTACTGAGGTTTCAACAAACCCGTTCGGCAGTCGAAGGCTTGAATCAGATAATGGAACTGCCTCAGGAAGAATCGAAACATCAGGTGATAGACAAGGGGGATTTTGACGGTGGGGTAAGGCTTGATGAAGTGACATTTACTTACCCAGAAACTCAAAGCCCTGCATTGAAGGATATCTCACTGGAGATACAGCCGGGAGAACGAGTTGGCCTTGTTGGTGCGGCAGGCGCGGGCAAAACAACCCTACTATCGGTTGTTGCTCGCCAGTATATGCCAACAACAGGACAAGCTTTCTATCAAGAGATTGATGGGCAATTATGGCCAACCAGTGTTCTGCGTAGTGGCATGGGTTGGGTGGGGCAAACCACCAATCTTATTTTTGGCAGTGTTTACGACAACGTTACGCTTGGTGCGACCAACGTTGATGAAGTAAAACTAAGACAAGCGCTTCAACAGTCGGGTTTGAACGGCTATATGGGGCGTTTGAGTAATGGTCTTGAGACTCCAGTTGGCGAAGGTGGCCGGTTGTTATCTGGCGGTCAACGCCAAGCAGTCGCCATTGCAAGAGCACTATACCGTTGTCCAAAACTATTGATCATGGATGAGCCTACTAGCGCACTTGATAATCAAGCCGAGATACAGTTCTTCAATGCACTTCAAAGTATGCCAAGAGAAACTTCGATGCTGATCAGTTCGCACAAATCTTCGTTCTTGATGATGTGTGATCGAGTGATTGTGTTGGACAAAGGTCAGATCGTGGCGGAAGGTGAGCCAAAAGATATCCTCTCTCTACAGAAGAAAAGTGTACCCAAAGGGGCGAGTCGATTTAAGACTGTTTCAGTGGTGAAGGGAGGCCGTCATGAGTAACGATATTCAATGGACCAACAACCACTTAGCATTCCGCTCTCGAAAGCTGATTTGGCTAAGTGCATTATTAATTGTGTCGATCATTGGCTGGGCGACGTGGGCAACTCTCGAAGAAGTCGTGATCGGTGAAGGCAAAGTCGTTCCAAGCCTTTCGGTGCAAACTATTCAGAGCTTAGAAGGCGGGCTGGTTCAAGAGATCATGGTGCGACAAGGCCAATCTGTTGTGAAAGGGCAACCTCTCGCTAAGTTAGAAGACACACGCTTTAAGGCGGCGTTTTTAGAGTCGGCTCAACAAGCGGATACCTTGCTTGCTCAGCAATTAAGATTAAAGGCGGAGCTGTCGACGGTCGTTTTAAATAACGCTGCAGAAGAGTGGTATGAGCGAGTAGTCTTAGTACCGCAAAATATCATTGTTGATGTATCAAGCCACCCTGCGTTAATGAATGCTAAGGCGAACTATCGAGAGCGTTTAGGACAGTTGAAATCTGAACTGGAAGAGGCGGCACTTCGTATCGAGCAACAAGACCAGGCTCGAGTCGATACGCTCAATAATATTCAGACGTTAGAGAGCAGCCTAGATATCGTAATTCGAGAGCGCAACATGTTGAAAGACGTGGTGGCGAGTGGTGCCGTAGCAGAAGTTGAACTGCTGAAACTGAACCGTGATGTGGTCAAACTCAAAGGTGATATTGCTAGCTCAAAAGTGGCAGCGCAGAAGCAGATAGCCGCCTACTCAGAGTCGATAGCGGATCATCGAAGCATTGCCTTAGATTTTCGTACCAAAGTGCAAGGTCAGTTGAATGAAGTGGCGAGCAAGATAGCACAGCTGAACGAAAGCCAGCAGGCGATTGCCGACCAACTCAAGCGTACCGAAATTGTTGCGCCCGTTGATGGCACAGTCAAAGAGATCTTTGTGCGTACCATTGGTGGCGTTGTTCGTCCCGGCGAGCCGATCATTGAGATTATCCCATCAAACAGTGACCTGATTGTTGAAGCGAGAATCTCTCCACAAGATATCGCGTTTGTTCATAACGGGCTGGGTGCGACAGTGAAATTCACGGCCTATGATTTCGTCATTTATGGCGGACTTAAAGGCGAGGTGATTTACGTGAGTGCCGACGCCTTACAAACGGAAGACGGCAACGCCTATTATCGCGCCCATATTCAGTTAAACGAAGACCAGCAACAAAACTCTGCCTTTAGCATTATCCCAGGGATGCAAGTCGCGGTTGATATATTGACCGGAGAGAAAACAGTATTGAGTTATTGGTTAAAACCTATTTTACGAGCTAAGGAAAACTCACTTCGCGAACGATGAAGTGCGTTAAGCATAAATATAAAAGGAAGTGTAATGCATTCAAAATTCTTACTCTCTTCTTGCTTACTAATGAGTGGGCTGTCTCAAGCAGCTTCATTAGAAGAGTCCGTGGCCTTTGCCATCGACTATAGCCCAGAGATATTGGCGCAGTACTCCCGATACCAATCGGTGGTCAGAGACGGAGACGCGGCGAGTGGTTTGTATATGCCACAAGTCAATCTGTACGCGGCGGCAGGTTATGAAGAGACGCGCTATAACAGCGGCATCAAGCTTGATACCGACGACCGAGGCCTAACACGAACTGAAATTGGCGTTAAAGTATCCCAGTTACTATTCGATGGTTTTAAAACCACGTCGAATGTCGACCGACTAACGTTCGAAGCTGAAGCCGAGCGTCTAACTCTGATTTCGCGAGCTGAAAACGTGTCGTTAGATGTGGTGAGAAATTACCTCGATATCCTCAAGGCAGAAACGCTACTTGAATTGTCTAAGCGTAACGTAAAAGAGCACCAAGAGATCTATCAAGATATCCAAGATAAAAAGAGCAAAGGCTTGAGTAGCAACTCGGATCTGGCCCAGATCTCTGCTCGTGTTGCGACCGCGCAGTCTTCACTTATTGCTGCTCAGAACAACCTGTTTGATTTGCAAACTCAGTATCTACGCTTGGTTGGCAAACCTGCTGTGAACTTGGTATATCCCCGTTTTGATTACGCTCTATTACCAAGCTCAGCACAGGTCGCACTTGAACAAGCTGTCGAGAATCACCCGGAAATCAAAGCCTCTTTGCTTGATATTGATGCTGCTCGTAAAGAGATGCGCCGCGAGAAGGGGGATTACTACCCAGAGCTAAAACTCGAGCTTCATGCGAACAAGAATGACAACGTATCTAACCCTCCAGGTGGTGTCGATGAAGACGCTCGACTGATGCTGACGATGGATTATGACCTGTTTAATGGCTTTTCTACCGACTCCAGAGTTGAATCATCGGCTTGGCGAGTAGAAGAGGCAAGGGCGATCCGATTACGAACAGAGCGTGAGGTTAGGGAAGGCACACAACTGGCTTGGAACGCATACAAGATGCTTGAGCAGCAAAAATCCTTACTTCAACAGAACGTTGATGCAGCGAAAATTGCAGAGCTTGGCTATATCCAGCAATTCAATGTTGGCAGACGAAGCCTTCTTGATGTACTTGATGCAAAAGTAGAAGTGTTTTTGGCTCGAAGAAATTTCATTAGCACTGAATATGATCAAACGTTAGCGGCTTATCGAGTATTGAATGCGATGGGCATGTTGACGTATGCGTTAAGGATTGAACATCCAGAAGAGTGGCAAGGGGAGAATAAGTAATGAGACATTTTAAACTAGCGCTACTTAGCTCTATCTTGCTGATGGGATGTGCAGAAACGCCTGATACGACCATGACACGCCATCAAATTGATGACTTAGCGGATAATGACCGCGATGGTGTGATTAATCAGCGAGATCTTTGTGCCGATACGCCAGAAGGTGTAGCGGTAGACATTAAAGGGTGTGCCAATTGGAAAATTGTCGAAGACGTTGAAGTATTAAGCGTGGCATTTGATTTTGATAAGTATGACCTTAAACCTGATCATACGGCTGTATTAAATGAGTTGGTGCGTTTACTAGGAGAGCAACCTGACGCCTCGGTTACCTTGGTTGGTGATACCAGTTCTGAAGGTACAAACGTTTATAACAAAGCACTAGCCAAGAAAAGAACTGGCGTGATTCGAGACGCACTGATTGACAGAGGCGTTGATGGTGAGCGTATTTTCGAACAAGAGTTTACTCAGATCACTAGCCTAACTCAGCATCTTCACAAACGTAAGCGCAGAACGATTGCGGTGATTAAAACAGAAAGCATGGAAGTGAATCCATCTTGGAACATCTTCACTTCAGAAATGCAGCTCGATAGTAATAGCGATGTTGAGTCTAAAACGTCGATTGATCCAGTAGGAGGTCAGTAATGAAACGTCTATCTAATAAATCGGGCTTGCTGCTTGCTGCTGTACCTGCGTTGTTATCTGCATCGACATTGGCTAATGATGTCAGTGACATTGGTTTGGTCGCGATTGAGCCTAATATGCAGGGACTTGTTGAAGACCTGCTTGAGAGCCAAGAGATCGACTTAGAAATCTTGTTGAGTGACAGCGTCCCAGAACAGATGATCATGCAGCGCTCGCGTGTGGGTATCACTTCCAAAAAGTGGACTGACAAAGAGATGGCTAGGTTTGACATGCGCTACGGTTATAGACCTACAGAGCTGATGTTTACCGCTGACGTGATTGCGATTCTGGCCAATGAGGAAAACCCTGCTACATCCATCACTGTTGCTGAACTCATCGATGTGTTTGGGTGTTCTAACGATCCTAAACACCCGAAATGGTTGGCTAGTAGCGATGCTCGTAATGGTGAAAGCCTAGATACTCACATGTTGCCTTTCGCCATTGATCATAACCTGAAGGGGCACACCACCTTCTCAAGTTGGGTTGAGTGTGAAACGGACGGGGAATACGCTCATACTCAATTTTTAGCGGATTTACCGCATCTTATAAATAAGATTGAAGATGAAGAAGCTGCTATTGGTTACACCGTATACTCTGATAAAATTTCTGATGTGAAATGGCTAAGTGTGGTTGACAACCTAGGAGTAAACTACGATCTAAACAAAGAGACGATCCTCTCTGGTCGTTACCCGTTAGCAACGGTTTATTACATGTACTTGAATATTCCAGCTCATCGCAAAGACTTTACGGAACAAGAGAAGTTCTTTGTAGGGCTTACTTTGTCACAAGATCATCAAAGCGTTTTGAACCAATACGGTTTCATCAGTTTGCCCCCTGAAGCTATTCAACGAAACAAAGTGAGACTATCGCTTGAAGAGCCTGCTATTGAAGGTGGATATAAGTAATGGGTACGACATGTTGTAACTATCGTGGGAGAGTGATATTCTCTCTTTCGTAATGGTTCTCAACGTGACGGATTACGTTATTCGGTGATGAATTTATCTAGCGGGCATGTATGCCCGTTTTTTTTCGCCTAAAATTTGCTACTCGAGCAGTTGTTTGTCGATTGGTCACGTATAATGGACACCTCATATAGCGCTAAATAAGCCCAGTCGATGAAAGTCTTTCAAGTTCTAATCTTGCCTTTAATGCTGTCCCTTAATGCTCTTGCATTTTCCGCGCAAGCAACCGAAAGCTGGTGGCTAAGAACAGTATTTAACAGCAGCCCAAGCCTGCCGAATTCTCAAAACTATATTAACGATATCGACTTGATGGATTGTGGTGAGACCGAAGGCACTTTGTTGTGTAGTGACTTAACCCACTATTACGATCTGGACGTTTATGTTGAACTGGAGTTGGGGGACTCAAGCGTTGAAACAGTGCGCTTAAACCTGCCATATTCGAACCTAAGTTACACAAAGCTTCAGGCATACCTTCGCCAAGATGGCTTTGCTCTCAGTTCAATTCGTATTGGCGAAGATGAATTCGATGTTACTGCTCAACTCGAACGAGCTCGAAATGAAGGTGTTGGTTTCGATAAGGTGGATAAACAGCTGGTCGAATTTATCAACGCGCCACACGGTTCATCAGAGCAAATGAGTGTATGGAATGTTCCTAACTTATCTTCTCCTGGATCTTCCTCTCCTTGGATTCAGTTATACAGTGATGGTGACAACTTAACGGTTGAACTTAATCGCTTTTAATTGCTCAAATTTATAGATAGTTTCGTTATTTATTAGGCTAAACAAGCCTTTCAGGAGAACGGAACGCGGGCAGACGGCAAGTTATAATTCATTTAAGTGTTCGTTTTTCTGCGGCTCTCACATTTTTAGTAAGCGTTTGCGTTTGCCATTTGTTATACGTTGAGCCTTCGGTAAAACGAGCTTAGGATACGTTCAGTATTGATAAAGGAGACAACCCATGGTTGCAAAAGTAACGATAGCGCCACAAGGCCCAGAACTTTCTGAGTTGGTGCAAGGATACTGGCGTATAGCAGAATGGGGTATGACCCCGCAACAACGCCTGACTTTCCTGAAGCAACACATTGATCTTGGTATCACAACGGTTGATCACGCAGATATTTACGGTAACTACCAATGTGAAAAGTTATTCGGTGAGGCATTGGCGCTTGAACCAAGCCTTCGTGATGATATTCAAATCGTCACCAAGTGCGATATTAACCTATGTGGTGACCACACTCCTGATCGTAAGATCAATCACTATGACACCAGCGCGCAGCATATTTACCAATCAGTAAATAACTCGCTAGAGCGTTTAGGTGTTAACGATATCGACGTATTGTTGATTCACCGCCCAGACGTATTGATGGATGCAGATGAAGTAGCAGAAGCGTTCGCAGAGCTACACAAAGTAGGTAAAGTTAAGCACTTCGGTGTTTCTAACTTTTCACCGCGTCAGTTCGAATTGCTTCAATCTCGCCTTGGTAAGCCGTTAGTGACCAACCAAGTTGAAATCAACCCATTGAACTTCGAAGTGGCTCATGATGGCACGCTAGATCAACTGCAGATGAACCGCATTCGCCCGATGGCGTGGTCTTGTCTCGGTGGTGGTAGCATCTTTAGTGGCGATTCAGCGCAAGCGGTTCGCGTTCGTGATGAGCTAGAAGCGATTCGTCAAGAAGTGGGTGCAGACAGCATTGACCAAGTGATTTACGCTTGGGTTCGTCGTTTACCGTCTAACCCAATTGCCATTATTGGCTCTGGTAAGATTGAGCGCGTTAAGACAGCTGTTGATGCACTGAAAATTGAACTGACTCGCGAACAATGGTATCGCGTGTGGGTAGCTTCTAAAGGCCACGGTGTGCCATAGAAAGCAATTCGTATAGAAGCAAAAGCCAGCTAAGTAAGCTGGCTTTTTTGCGTTGTGTGTAGGAGGCCCTTTAATTTCGAAAAGGCTATTTCAGAATTACTTATTCGTTGTATGGCGGGGGAGTGGCTACCGAGTATTCTTGAAGCTCACTAGCCCCAGCTAAATCCATTTGATAGGTTTTTTGTCCCAGATACCATGATTCCATCAACCGCGTTGTAAAGCAGGTAAGGTGCGTTACTTAAATCACCTTCGATGTTGTAGTAGTGGCAGTATGAAAAGTATTTCGATCTTTGATGTATATACACTTGATAACTAGCATCACGAGCCGCTATCAACTCACTTTCCTTAACCGTTTCCCCATTTTTCCAGCCGCCACTACCAAAGTTGATATCTTCGAAATGATCGCTGTTGACGATGTCTTGGAACAGTTCGTAACAACCTCTCGCATTGTTAATATCTCTACGCACACCTGCATTGCTATTGCGCACTGGGTAGCAACTGCCCGAGAAGTTCGAGTAAATGCCGTCGATATTGAAATCTGAAGTATCCTGTCCTCGTAATTCGGTTACATCTCCACCTCGAGCTAGACATGCCCCTTGGTAGATTTCGGCACCAGCGCGGAAGTTATCAAACAGAGCTCTGCTAGTCGCTTCTCTTGCATCATCTGCAATAGACAAAAAGCGTGGAGCGGCGACCACAGCGATAACGGCGAGTATGACAATAACGACGATCAGTTCCAAAAGTGTGAAGCCTTTTTGTAACTGTGATCTTTTCATACTGTTCAATCCTCAGGGGTAAATTACACCTTTATAGTATCTCGTACTTTAATTGTAATTAACACTGCCAACTGATAAATATTTGTTATGGTTGTTTGTTCGTTCAAAACTGTGATTAAGGTGGAATAATTTTCAAAAACACTCATAATGCACTCTGTTTTTCACCAGTTGGATATTTCCATTGAGCACTTCAAAATTCTCTTCAATCGCCCTTAAGCCAGAGCTTCTAAACACGTTAGATTCTCTTGGTTATACTGAAATGACGCCGATCCAAGCGTTAAGTCTTCCTACTATCCTAAATGGCAAGGACGTTATAGGTCAGGGTAAAACGGGTTCAGGTAAAACAGCTGCTTTTGGTTTAGGCGTGCTGCAGAACCTACGCGTTAAGCGTTTCCGTGTTCAGTCTTTAGTGTTATGTCCGACTCGTGAGCTTGCAGACCAAGTAGCAAAAGAGATTCGTACTCTTGCTCGTGGTATTCACAATATTAAAGTGCTGACACTATGTGGCGGTATGCCAATGGGCCCACAGATTGGTTCACTAGAGCATGGTGCACACATTCTTGTGGGCACACCTGGTCGTATTCTAGATCACCTAGAGAAAGGTCGTATTGATCTGTCTGAGCTGAACACACTTGTGTTAGATGAAGCTGACCGCATGCTAGAAATGGGCTTCCAAGACGCTTTGGATGCAGTGATTGAAGCGGCTCCAAAAGAACGCCAAACTCTGCTATTCAGTGCGACTTTCCCTAAACAGATCAAGTCTGTTGCAGACCGCATCATGCGTAACCCAGAAATGGTGAAGGTTGAATCAACACACGATCACTCAAGCATCCAACAACACTTCTACAAGTTAGAAGGTTCTGAAGCTCGTGATGACGCTCTAGAGTTGCTGTTACTTCATCACCAACCGGAATCTGCGGTTGTGTTCTGTAACACTAAGAAAGAAGTGCAGAACGTAAACGATGAGCTAAGCCACCGCGGTTTCAGTGTTATCGAACTTCATGGTGACATGGAACAGCGTGAACGTGACCAAGCTTTGGTTCAGTTCTCAAACAAAACCATCTCGATTCTAGTGGCGACAGACGTTGCGGCTCGTGGTCTTGATGTTGATAACCTAGATGCTGTATTCAACTTTGAATTGTCTCGCGACCCTGAAGTTCACGTTCACCGCATTGGTCGTACTGGCCGTGCAGGAAGCAAAGGTGTAGCGATCAGCTTCTTTAGCGAAAAAGAGATGTACCGTGTTGCTCAAATTGATGAGTACATGGATATGCCAATCGAGCCATCTGAACTACCAGCAAAACCAATTGCTAAGCCATACTACTCAAACATGGTTACCATCCAGATTGATGGCGGTAAGAAAGCTAAGCTTCGTGCTGGTGATATTCTTGGTGCATTGACGGGTCAAGGCGGCATTGATGGTAAATCAGTAGGTAAGATCAATCTGTTCGCAATGCGTGCTTACGTAGCGGTAGAAAGATCTGTGGCTAAGAAAGCACTGAACAAAATCGAATCAGGTAAAATGAAGGGTCGTCAATTCCGCGCCCGAATTCTGAAGTAATTCGAGACTGAATCCCTTTGCTGCGATATGCTAATTAATGGCATTGCAGTAAAGGGTGTTCCACAAAATGTCACTCAAGTTTCTTCTCTTAGGTTTATCGACCTAGTCCTCTATGCCAAAGCATTATTCATCGGGTCTTATCGAATAAAGGTCGTTGATATGTTTTCCTTCGCTAAGATACCAAGTCATCGCTTCCTGTCGATTGTGAACCAATATCTTGATTGTGGTTATTGATCCATCGTCAAAATAACAAAGCTCATATTCTAAATCGCTTGGATGATCAGGAATAGCGGCCATAGCTTCCCTCCCAAATATCAATCACTTGAAATACGTTACACCGATTCTTTTATAGGGTTCGCATTACGTCAAATGAGTAATAAAAATCAAATTACATCACTGCTATTAATTATTTTTAGTTTAATCATTTGCCTAAATAGCTAGATTAGCAAGTTTGGATCTCAATTTATCTCAAAGTTTTTACGGCCACTGTTTATTAAGGCTACTTTTATAAGAGCTAGAATTAGCGTTATAAGAACTAGGTTAACCTTAAAGAGATGAGCTAATGGTTTTGGCTTTGTTGAATGTCGTGAGAGGGTAGAATGAGAAAGTGCCGGTGGTTAGTTTTAGTGATCTGTTTTCTATTTACTGGGTGTGGGACCAAGTTCGCCTATAATAATATAGGTTGGTTTATCGTTAGCTATATAGAAGATTTTGTCTCCCTCTCAAATAGCCAAGAATCGGAGCTTGAAGAGCGGTTAGATATATTACAGAAATGGCATAAAGAAACTCAGCTACCTCTGTATATTTCGCAATTAGAAGCGATTCAAAATGTAGAACGGTCGGATATGTCCCTCGCTTTTATTGTTGGCCAAAGTGAACAAACGAAAGAGAATATTCGCACGATCGTCAATAAGTTCGCTCCAGATATTTACGCGTTAAGTATGCAGCTTAGCCCTAAGCAAGACAGAGAGTTCTTAAAGAATTTTCGTGAAAAGCAACAAGACTATTATGAAGAAAGGTTGTCGTTGAATGATGCCGATTCGAGAGAGCGATACCGAAACAGAATAGAAGAGCGGACAGAACGATGGTTAGGCTCAGTATCGAAAGAACAAAACCAGATTATTCTGGTTTGGTCTCAAGAGTGGGTAAACACCAATAACAGCTGGCGACAATATCAAAACAACACCTATCAAGAGCTAACGACGCTGATGGAAAAGAAGAGCGATCTGCATATTGCTCAGCCGATTATCATGAATTTACTTTTAAACAATGAAGCTTATTATCCTGATGAACTTGAACCGCAGCTCAACCAAAATATGGAAACATCAGCCAAGTTTTTAGTAGATATCGCCGCGACCAGTAGTGATAAGCAATGGTCTTATTTCATGAATGAATTAGAGAGTCTCAAGTCAACGCTGGTGACACTGCAGGAGTAGGGCACGAGTAAGCTTCGTTAATAACTAAAAAGGCTGATCGTGTTAATCCAATTAGCCTTACAGTCATTATCGTATGGTAAGGGTTTAATCTCGATTACTCATCAACAGTTTTGGAATCGAACCTTTGGCTGTCTTCGATATTTTCTGCATTAATTGGAAGCTTGGTTGTTGAATACCGTGGTCGATTTGTAGCTCTTCAATCATTAATAGCCATAAGCGTGCTGTCATTTCTGAATCGGCTAAGGCTCTGTGGAAAGTACCGTCGTTGTCGATATTCTTGAATCGAACAAGGTCGCCCAGTTTATGGGTCGGTGCGTCTTGGATTAGCCGACGAGCAATCAGCATCGAGCAGGCAAACTGTCCGTTGTAATCTCGTCCAATATCGTCTAATTCTGCGTCGAGAAAGCGTTTATCAAACGATGCATTATGAGCCACGAGCTGACTGTCTTGGATAAAGTCTGCAAACTCATCCATCACTTCACTGCAACTGGCCGCGGTGCTCAGCATGCGGTTAGTAATGCCGGTGTAGCTTTCAATAAAGCCACTGACACGAAATCCTGGATTCATGAGTTGTTGGAAGGTGTCGACGACTTCGCCGTGAACGAGTTTAACCGCACCGATCTCAATCGCTCGGTCACCCATATTGGGTGATAAGCCTGTGGTTTCGAAATCGAGAACGATAACGGAATCTGCGGAGTTTGGAGTCATCGTGTTTCCTAATTACTATTGGGTGGTATCGCTTTATATGAGGCGTTTGGTGCTGCTATTAGTGAATCTATTACGTGTTACTGCTGATAGTAAGCTCAGTGTAACCCGTCGAATCGTCATGCTCTCTGTTGAAGGTCAAAGTATCGTAACGGTGAACGATCAGTTCAGCTGTAGTTGCGATTATTGTTCCTTCAAGTAAATGACCGCCAATTACATTGCCATTCTCATCAGCAACGGATATATGAACGTGCTGGTGGTTCGGGGTTAGCGTTGCCATCACAGATACGATTTCGAACGGAGCTTGAATTAGCTTGGTGTTGTTGGCATTAGCTAAGCGAATATTGAGTTGAGAAACACACCCGACACAAGAGGCAATAGAGCCTGCAGATATGTTGTGTGTGGTCACTAACCTTTGGATCTCAAGTTTTAGGTCTTGGCCGCGGGTTAATCTCGTTGCGATAGGAGTAATCATCTCAATACCTCTGTTTTATCTGTGTATCAAAGAACAAAACGAAGCCACATGGGGCTTCGTTTAAGTAATACGTTGGCTAACACGTTATCGCTGCTAGTTGAGCTTTGATAGTTACTTGCCTTCTTTCTCTTGCTGTTCTCTTTTCTTCTTAGGAACGAAGTTCAGCACTGAAATCGGCACTTCTTTGCGTGGTTCGAAACCTTCCACTACACGACGCTCAATCAGGTGACCAAGACGTTTTTCAATAATGCACAGGTTCTTGAAGTTATCTTTCGATAGGAAAGAGATTGCTTCGCCAGACGCATCAGCACGGCCAGTACGACCAATGCGGTGAACATAATCGTCTGCTGGGAAAGGCAGGTCGTAGTTCACTACACGGCTTAGGTTGTCGATATCGATACCACGAGCAGCAACACCCGTCGCGACTAAGTATTTTAGGCGACCTTTCTTAAAGTCAGCTAAGATCTTTTCACGAATCGCTTGGCTACGTCCACTGTGGAAAGCTTCAGCTTGAATACCACGTTTCTCAAGTTGAGCAACCAACTTAGCCGCGCCATGTTTGGTTTCAATAAAGATAAGCGCTTGATCCCAGTTACCTTCGGTAATCATGTGGCTCAGTAGTGCCGACTTACGGTCTTTATCTACGGTCACTAACCATTGCTCAATGTTCGCTTTAGACGCATCAGTCTTGGCAATCGAAATCTCTTCTGCTTCACTGATTGCACTTTTCGCTAGCGCACGCACTGGTGTTGAAAGCGTTGCTGAGAACAGCAGGTTTTGAATGTCTTGTGGCAGACGCGCGATGATCTTGTTGATGTCTTCAATGAAACCCATGTCTAACATGCGGTCAGCTTCATCTAGAACCAGTACTTCCACTTCATCAAAATGCACTGCGCGCTGACCGTACATGTCGATCAAACGACCTGGTGTTGCCACAAGAATGTCGACACCTTCAATCAAGCGGTCTTTCTGGTGTTGGTAAGATACGCCACCGTACATCGCTAGTGATGTTAGGTTTAGGAACTTCGCGTACTTAGTGATGTTCTGTTCAACCTGAACCGCTAGCTCACGCGTTGGCGTCAGGATAACTGCGCGGATACGTTTTTTACGCTGCGTTTCACCTTTACTTAGCATTTCTAAGATAGGGAGAACAAAGCTCGCAGTTTTACCTGTACCTGTTTGTGCTGCCGCAATAAGGTTCTTACCAGAAAGCACAATCGGAATTGCTTTTTCTTGAATAGAGGTTGGCTTTTCATAGCCTTGTTTTGCAACGGCTTTAACAATAGGTGAGCTTAATCCAAGCTTGGAAAATGGCATAAGTTTCTCGGTATGATTTGGCTAAATAGCGATGGAAAGGTTTAACAATCTTATACAAGGATAAGATTAATGGCGGCATTCTACCATGTTGCTTGTGTACTACTAGGGCATGTTGATCTTTCGAGCTGATTTTTGCAGCGAGTTGCTGGGTATTTATACAAGGCAGAGGCTTTGATGTGTAGCTAGCCTACATGAGAAGCCGATAACGTAGTAGAAATGACCAGCAAACGCTGCCCGAAGGGTTCGGCTAAAAGCGTTTTACTCTTTGTTGAGGGAGATTTGCTTAGAGTGACTAGGCTACTCCTCCCTCGCCGCGATTAAAACGCTTTTATCTCGAACAAAATTTAACCACGAAAGGTCAACACGCCCTAGCAACATAGACACTTTAGTTGGATAATACTGGCTCAATTAAGACGACGATAAGACAGGGATGTATGGAAATTACGCCGAATGAACGCGATGCAGTGTATAAAACGATTTTTTCTCGCCGAGATGTTCGTGGACAGTTTCTACCAGAAGAGATCCCTGAAGATGTGTTGATGCGTGTGTTAGCTGCGGCGCACCATGCACCGAGTGTTGGCTTTATGCAGCCTTGGGATTTTGTCGTTGTCCGTGATATCGAAACCAAACAACAAATCAAAGCCGGTTTTAATCGGGCTCATGCCGAGTCCGCGGAAATGTTCACTGATGAAAAGCAGGCGATGTATAAGCGATTAAAGCTTGAAGGTATTGTTGAATCGCCTATCGGAATCTGTGTGACTTGCGACCGAAACCGAACCGGAAAAGTAGTTTTAGGAAGAACCATCAAACAAGAGATGGATTTGTACAGCACCGTGTGTGCGATTCAGAACCTGTGGCTCGCGGCAAGAGCTGAAAACCTTGGGTTAGGTTGGGTGAGCATTCTTCACGACTCAACACTGCGAGACGCACTCGATATTCCGGAAAACATCGATATTGTGGCCTACCTGTGCATTGGCTACGTTGATCATTTCAAAGATAAACCAGAACTTGAAACCATGGGGTGGCTACCAAGAAGAGACGTCAACTCAGCGATTCATGAAGGCAAGTGGAATGCTGAGCAAATAACGAATTCAGTGGAGGATTAATCTCCCATTTATTTTTATCACTGAATATGCACGATCATTGATTATTTTGTTTGCTAAAAGAGGTGTTTATAAATTAAGTTGGATCTTGATATTATTTATATCAACAGTTTCATAAAGCATATTCCAACTTGAACGAGTAAATAGGCCTCCCATTTGGGTTACAGCTATTCTCGTTCCTCTAGACGCTTAATTCGGATATCCATTGAACGACGCTAACTTACGTAGATTTCAGCAGCTTATTGCAAAGTATGAATTAGGTGAAGAGTATCACCTAACGATCGATGATTTAGAACACTCGCTATCGACTTCTCGTAGAAACACTTCGATCATTCTTAAATGCTTATCGGAATACCGCTGGATTTGTTGGATTCCTTCTAAAGGAAGAGGCAAGCTTAGCCAATTTAGAATTTTGGTCAGCTTTCCCGAAGCGTTAGAACAAGTGTTAGCACTTCAGTTAGAAAAGGGGTGCTTTAACGTTATTCCCCGTCTTCTAGAAAGCTATGGTGATGCGGCAATAAAGGCACTGACGCTAGCGACTGAAAAACATAGTCTGTTCAATCAACAACATGACCATTTGCTGATCACTCAATATCCGTGGGTCGATAACCTTGAGCCAGCAAAAACATACCGAACTGCCGAACATCACATCTTAAGGAGTCTCTACAATACGTTACTCGTCCAAGATCATGAAGGAAATCCCCAAGCCAGCCTTGCACACCATTGGAAGATGGAAGGGCGTTTTCTGCATTTTTGGTTGAGACCGAATGTGTTATTCCATGACGGTGAAACTTTAACGGCCAAAGATGTTGCTCAATGTTTGTTGCAGCTAAAAAATATCGAAGGGCCAGTACAGTCTTTATTTGATCAGGTCAGTGATGTTCAAGTGTTGGGTGATAAACAATTGACTATTGAGCTAACACACGCAAACCCAATGTTTATCTATGCGCTGTGTAGTGCACACGCGTCTATTTACCGTTGCAAGCGTAGCTATTTTGCGAGTGGACGCAGTGCCTATATCGGAACCGGCCCTTTCTCATTAGATGATTGGAGCGAAGAGCGCTTGGTTCTTAAACGTCACCGAGGTTACTTTGCTCAAAATGCCTTGTTAGAACAGATAACGCTCACCGACATCGAAGGTTTAAATGATCATACCCTGAGTTTCAATAAACCGGGCATTGCGGAAGAAACTATGATTAATGCACTTTCGTATCTTGCGGTTAATCGTAGAGAAAACTCAGGCATTACCCCTGAAGACTTAGACAGCTTGGTATCATTTATCAAATCCAGTAGTAAGGAGTTTGATGCCGATATGGTGACGGATGACTTATCTTTCTCGCTTAGTGAACTAACCTGCAGTAATCCCATTCCTGTTTTGATGGGGAGAGTTGTTTTAACTCGACCTAAAATGACGATTCCTTTGCTTCAAGATATGGCAGACTGGCTCGAGCAAACTATCACGAAGACAGGCGTGACTATTGAAGTCATTGAACTTCCTAATATTAGTGATCCTAGCTTAATGAGTGAGTCGGCAGACTTGTTGTTTATCGAAGAGATTATTGAACAGCCAAAAGAGTACGGTCTTTACGATTGGTTGCTTGCCTCGTCTGGACTCAGATTTATTTTTAACAGTGCTGAGATGAAGGCGCATTGTGAGAGAGTTCGCTCAGCTGTCAGTAGTGATAGTCCAATTGACGAGTTGAGACAAATTGAACAGTCGCTCTATCAACAGAAGTTACTTTGCCCGTTATTTCACGGTAAAGAGAAAGTATCTAACAGTGTTGAAGTTCATGGTGTAGAGATAAATCAAACCGGCTATAGTGATTTTTATAAGCTTTGGATATCTTCAAGCGAAGGGTAATTAATCCACCTTTTAGTGTATGCCTTTCCCTCCTAACTTCTCGATCATAATGAAAACATGCATGAATTGCCTATCACCCTTTCATGTTTCTTTTGAACACCAATCGTTACCATGACTCAGCATGACGATTAAAGTCATTCTCGGTCATCCCCCCAATGACACTCCTACTCATAAATCTATTTCATTAGGATCTAATCGAATGAAACTTAAGCTTATTTCGATCGCACTTATTGCTGGTGGCCTCACGGCTTGTGGCGGAGGTGGCGGTGGTAGCAGCAGTAACAATACGCCAGCACCTCAAACGAAAACCTTACAAGGTGTGGCTATCGATGGTTATATCTCAGGGGCGACTGCGTTTTTAGACATCAACTATAACGGTGTGTTAGATGAAGGGGAGCCTAGTAGTATCACTGACGATGAAGGGAGCTATGAACTATCTTTAACGGGATCTAATTCAGACTGTATGGATTATGCCCCAATCGTAGTAAATGTGCCTGTCGGCGCCATTGATGCGGATAACCCCAACACGCCGATTACTGAACCCTATCAGCTAGTATTTCCGCCTGTCATGACGGTGAGTTCCGATCAAGAAATTAAGTCTACAACACCACTGACAACCGTTCTATGGAATGAAATTCAAGCCGACTTGTATAAAGGTGGCTTAAACAGTTGCTCTGCCTTAAAGCAAGCCGTGAACACCCAAAATAGCGTTATCCAAAATGTGAAAGAGCATGACTTCCGAATTGCGAACCGATACAACATCGCAGTGGAAGATTTGTATGGTGATTTCGTTAAGAATCAAAATACCGAGCTCTATGAGTTAGCGCAGAAAATGATGCCAGCTATTAAAAAGTCGTATCAAGAGACGAAAGATATTCAAAAAGAGAACCCAAAAGCTCAGCAAGCTTATGTTGATTATTACTGGGAGCATTGGGATTACACTAAGAAGAACGAAATTAATAAGTGGTATAAAGTTAAAACAGTGATGACCGCTGACAAGCTGATTGTTATTGAACATGAAGTGTCCGCTGATTTGCAGACCGAACTAGCGTTAAATAAGCATATTGAGCGTAATAGCCAAAAGAAAAATGGTTTGGAATATGACAAAGAAGCTTGGTTCTCATTGGATAGTGATGGAACGGAATATTCATGTTCGGTGCAAGAGACGATCAAGCAACAGGTTTTGCCTAACTCACTCGCGACCTTTGGTGTGTTGAACCGTGGTTGGTCTAAACAACCTGATTGGGACAGTTGTTCACGTCAAAATGTCGGTGCTGGATTCATGCAAACCTTGTCGGCAGATCTTGTCGGTGACTACAAAGATCAGTTTACCCAAGTACAAGCGAAATTTAATTTTGAGAATAACGCACCACATCCAGAGTGGGTTAATCTAGGCGATTCATTGGATAGCGTGTCGCGCAGCGACTTTGATGCGCTCAACTACCTATCGGTAGATTTTAATGACAACAGTTCCTATGGATCTGACAGCTGGAACAGACATAAGTATGCGTACATTGAAAATACGCCGTTTGATTATACTCAAACGATAACGTCTAGATATTCTCAAGGTAACTGGACTAAAGGTTATTACTACCAAAATGGCACAAGTCGATTTGAGTGTTCAGATGATGGTGTGAACTGGTCAAAAGACACTTGTAAGTAACACTGACGAAGTTGTGACTTAATAACTCTAGATACCTTTATGCAATAAAAAAACCAGTGTCTACAAGACACTGGATTTTAGTTTTGCTGACCGTTATATGGCTTAGCTTTATTGAAAGCGCTTAAACAATCTCTATTTTCTCAGCTTGGTTCTGCTCTACCATTGATAGCGCTAGTGCTTCTGCAGCCTTAATACCATCGATACCAGCAGACAGAATACCGCCTGCGTAGCCTGCACCTTCACCTGCAGGGAAGAAGCCCTTAAGGTTGATGCTTTGGAAGTCTTTGCCACGTTTGATACATACAGGAGAAGACGTACGAGTTTCAACACCGGTTAGTAGGCCGTCTGGCGTAGAGAAACCTTTGATCTTCTTCTCGAAGGCTGGGATTGCTTCACGAATCGCTTCGATAGCAAAATCAGGCAGCGCTTTTGAAATATCAGTCAGGTGGATACCCGGTGTGAACGACGGTTGTACTTCACCGATTGCACTTGGATCGCGACCTTTCAAGAAGTCACCGATTTTCTGAGCAGGGGCGTCGTAATTTTCGCCACCAAGAACGTAAGCTCCGCTTTCTAGTTCACGTTGTAAACGGATACCAGCCAAAGCATCACCTGGGTAATCACGCTCAGGGTCGATACCTACAACGATTGCGCTGTTTGCGTTACGTTCTGCGCGAGAGTATTGGCTCATGCCGTTAGTTACTACGCGGCCTTCTTCAGACGTTGCAGCTACTACAGTACCACCTGGGCACATACAGAAGCTGTATACAGTGCGGCCATTCTTACAGTGGTGAACCAGTTTGTAGTCCGCAGCACCTAGGATTGGGTTGCCCGCGTTCTTACCGAAACGAGCTTCATCGATCATTGATTGCTTGTGTTCGATACGGAAACCTACAGAGAAAGGCTTCGCTTCCATGTAAACGCCACGATCGTACAGCATTTCAAACGTGTCACGAGCACTGTGGCCAACAGCCAGTACAACGTGGCGAGATTTAATCTCTTCACCGTTAGAAAGCGTTAAGCCAGTGATTTGGCCATCTTCCATATGAAGGTCATCTACGCGAGTGCTGAAGCGTATTTCGCCACCTAGCTCGATGATAGATGCACGCATTTTCTCGATCATGGTAACCAGTTTAAAGGTACCGATGTGCGGCTTACTTACGTATAGAATTTCTTCTGGTGCGCCAGCAGCAACGAACTCTTCGATTACTTTACGGCCGTAGTGCTTTGGATCTTTAACTTGGCTGTATAGCTTACCGTCAGAGAAGGTACCTGCGCCGCCTTCACCAAACTGAACATTTGATTCAGTGTTCAGTGTACGCTTACGCCAGAAGCCAAAGGTATCTTTCGTACGTTCACGAACTTCTTTACCGCGCTCAACGATGATTGGGTTGAAACCCATTTGAGCAAGCACTAGGCCAGCGAATAAACCACAAGGGCCAAAGCCGATAACCACAGGGCGTTCAGTTTGGTTTTCAACGGCTTTAGCAACAAACTTGTACTCCATATCAGGAGTTACTTTTACGTGCGGGTCGCTAATGAATTGTTCCAACAACTCAGCTTCGTTTTCAACGAGAACGTCAAGCGTGTAGATAAGTAAGATCTTTGATTTCTTACGAGCATCGTAGCCACGTTTAAAGATATTAAAAGAGAGTACCTGATCAGAGTTAATACCAAGTTTCGCTTCAATAGCGTCTTGAATAGCTGGCTCTTCATGGTCTAGTGGGAGTTTAATTTCGGTTAAACGTATCATTTCGATGTCTCGTTTTTATAGGTGTCTTAGCTAGTTCGTTTCTTTATACAGAGTTTGATGAAAACGCTGATGTTGAAAGAAGCGATAAGCTCACAATGGCGCGCATTTTACGAGAAATTGATTTATCTGTCATACTAATTTGGAAACATGGAGCAAATAGACACGATATTAGAGCCGTATGATGTTGAATTTTGCTTTGGGATGAGTATTATCCCCATTCTTCAATTTTGACTAACTTATAGAGCAGAGCATCATGGCATTTGTCGTAGGCGATAATTGTATTCAATGTAAATACACAGACTGTGTGGCAGTGTGCCCCGCAGATGCGTTCCATGAAGGCCCAAATTTCATGGTAATCAACCCAATCGAATGTATTGATTGTGGTTTATGTGTACCTGAATGTGATGCTCAAGCAATCTTCCAAGAAGATGAACTGCCAGAAGATCAAAAGATCTTCATCGAAGTGAACGCAGAACTTGCCGAAATCTGGCCGGTACAAACGGAAGTAAAAGCACCAATGGATGACGCTGAAAAGTGGAATGGTGTAACTGATAAGTTGGCAATGCTAGAAAAGTAATTCTGCTACTTGAAATAAACCTTCCCCAAAAAAGATCCCCAATTCAGTCGGCCCTCCTTCTTGAGGATGACGGCTGAAGTAAACTTTACCTCGGTTCTCTATTTTACGTCATTCCCTACGGTGAGGGACGAGCAAGATAGGGAATCTTGCTCTTTGTATTCGCTAAATCTGGCTAGCTGTTTCTCTCGAATCGATTAACTATGCTGGCGACGCATGTTGTCGAGAATGATGCCAGTCGCCATTGCAACGTTCAAAGACTCTGCGCCACCGAATGCTGGAATCGTAATCTTATCTGTCACGTATTTAGCGGCGTGTTCACGAATACCGTGAGACTCGCTGCCCATCAGCAAAATGCCATTTGCAGTGAAGTCAGTCTTATGAACACTTTCGCCTTCCAAAAATGCACCGTAAACCGGTAGATTCGCTTGTTCTAAGTAAGCTGGTAAGTCAGTTTGACTTACGTGTACTCGGCCAAAACTGCCCATAGTCGCGCTGATGGTTTTAGGGTTGTATGGGTCTGCGCAATCACTGCTCGCAACGATATGCTTGATGCCATACCAGTCTGCTACGCGAATAATCGTACCTAGATTGCCAGGGTCTGAAACGCCATCAAGCGCAATCATCAAGCCTGTCGCTTCTGGTAATTCAACCTTTGGAATCTCAACCACAGCAATTGCGGCATTGTTACTTACCAAAGTACTTGCCTTGGTTAGATCGTCTAGCGAGGCTTCAACACAATCAAACTCAATCAGTGATGCGTGATTTTCAGATAAGAAATCAGCAGTAGCGAAGACGTTCTTTACGACTAAGTCACTATTGAACAGTTCAAGAACGTTCTTTTCACCTTGAACTAGAAACAGGCCGTGGGCTTTACGTTGTTTCTTTTGGCCCAAAGCACGAAGGAGTTTTAATTGGTTTTTTGAAATCATGTTTTTATCCTAGATATAAGCCCGCGCATTATAGAGCAAAGGTTGGATAACCAAAAGCGTGATGACTCAATGCGATCCACATAAAAACGAAAAGCGCACTAAATAGCGCGCTCTTATGGGGATTGACTTACCTAAGTCTCGCTGAACTGACAGCTTAATACGGAGCAGGATAGCGCTTAAAGACGGTATTGATATCGGTAAGGATCTCTTTTGATAACGGTTTACTGAAAGCGGCTACGTTCTCTTTTAGCTGCTCCATAGTGGTTGCACCAATGATGGTGGACGTCACTCCATCAACTTGATTACACCAAGCCAATGCCAGTTGGCTCGGAGTAAATCCATGAGCATTCGCCACTTCAACATAGCCTTTAACCGCTTCATTGGCAGATTCAGTGTCACGGAAAATACCTTTGCGTTGCATGTAAGTCCAGCGGCTACCTTCCGGCCTTGCACCATCAATGTATTTACCACTTAGCATACCGGCAGCCAAAGGTGACCATGGCAGATAAGCGACATCTTCATGCACACAGTTCTCAATCAGATATGGCCAGTCTTTTGCGTGCAGCAAGCTAAATTCATTCTGGATCGAAACCATACGTGGCAAATCGTGTTTTTCGCTCAGCTTGAGGTAAGTGTTGATGCCCCAAGTGGAATCATCTGAAAGCCCGACATGGCGAATTTTACCCAACTTAATACAGCTTGCTAATGCTTGTAGGATTTCCAACATTTCAGCTTCATGCTGCTTTCGGTCAATATCACTGAATCGAATGTGATTCGGGAAATGCTTGCCAAAGTGAGGCGTTGTGCGATTTGGCCAATGAAGTTGGTAAAGGTCGATATAGTCTGTTTGTAGGCGCTTTAATGATGCGTCAACGGCTGCGATCACGGCTTCACCGGTTATAGGACCACCATCTCGAACCCAAGGAAGTCCAGGGCCAGCAATTTTGCTTGCGATGATCAACTCTTGGCGACGCTGTGGGTTACGCGATAACCAGTTACCAATGATTGCTTCTGTTTTGCCGTAGGTATCTGGAGAAGGTGGAACTGCGTACATCTCTGCAGTATCGATAAAGTTAATACCTTGGCTTAATGCGTACTCAATCTGTTGGTCGGCTTGCTGTTGCGTATTTTGTAGCCCCCAAGTCATGCTGCCAAGACAGATACGGGAAACGGGAATTTGACTACTTCCTAGCTTTGAATATTCCATTGAATTCGGGGTTCCTGTGGTTAGGTTCTCTGGTACTCGCATTATAGTTTTGAAAAGAGGGCGAGTGAGGAATGAAAACGAATATGAATTATTAGCACAAAATGACACGACAAGGTATGGCATCGGGGAGTTTAGTGAGTCGTTTCTCGGCGTCGTAAGCTAACGTGTGCAATGTGTGAAAATACATTCGGGAGAAATTATGAGCCGAACGGTGAGCGAGAAGTGAAGAACAACAAGCAATGAACGAAGGATTAATCGTCAACTTTTTTGGGGCTGGGGGATGAAAATACATCAAGAATAAAAAAGCTCTACAGGATAGAGCGTAGAGCTTTTTTATAGGGGTCTTAATAGTGCTAGGTATTCATTGAGTTACGAGGTCGCGTTTGTATCGAACCCACCCTGGGTCTGCGCCTGTCTTAGAGCTTCCTGCCTTTGAACTTCTTTCTCAGTTAATACTGGTTGAAGTGTTTCCTCAGAGGCTTGAGGAGAGAAAATGAAATATTTATTAATCGTCATAACTATGTCTCCGTGTAACGTATGACTGATTCTGCATCAAGGATAAACTGTGATCATCATCCACTTTGTACTTTTTTTGGGCTGAGAGCGAAGGGCGTAGAATGCGTACAAAGCGATCGCTTATCATCCTTATGCAATATTGGAACTGACGAAACCCTCTGTTTTCAAGTATAGGAAGCCTCTCTAATTTCACACAATAATGATTTAGAGCAAATACATAGATGGTCAGGGGCGTAAGATGAAAAACCTCGCTACTGACCCTGCGTAGGTATTTTTCTAATAACAAATTACTTATCAACGCGCTCTAACTATTAAGTCAGTAAATCAATTACTTAATCCATGGTGAGATGAATTATGGAAAAGCTTGTAGAACGTTTTCTGAATTACGTTACTTTCGATACTAAATCCGACCCTTCTAATCCACAGTGCCCAAGTTCACCGGGTCAAATTACCTTTGCTGAAGCCTTAAAGTTAGAATTGGTTGCATTAAACTTAGTTGATGTCTCTTTAGATGAAAATGGATACTTGATGGCGAAACTGCCGTCGAATGTCGATTACCCAGTACCTGCGATTGGCTTTGTCGCGCATATGGATACCGCTCCTGACGCATCAGGCGCCAACGTGAAACCACAAGTGATTAAAGATTACCGAGGTGGAACGATTGAATTAGGTGAAAGTGGCGAGAGTTTGAACCCAAGCCAATACCCAGACCTTGATTCTTTACATGGTCACGACCTTATTACGACTGACGGCACGACTCTGCTTGGTGCCGACAACAAGGCGGGCATCGCTGAAATCATCAGCGCGATTGCTTACCTGAAAGCGAATCCAGAGATTAAACACGGCGACATTTGCATTGGTTTCACACCGGATGAAGAGATTGGGCGTGGTGCGAACCTGTTTGATGTTGAGAAGTTTGGTGCTGAATGGGCGTATACCATTGATGGCGGTCCAGTAGGGGAGTTGGAATTTGAGAACTTCAATGCCACGAGCGCTGGTGTTATCTGTCATGGCGTGAACGTTCACCCGGGTACCGCAAAAGGTAAAATGGTGAACTCGATGAATATTGCGGCGCAATTCCAACTGATGATGCCAGCGCAAGAAACACCAGAATGCACCGAAGGTTATGAAGGTTTTTATCATCTGAAATCGGCTGAAATGGGCGTGGCTCGATCTGAGTTAGGTTACATCATCCGTGATTTTGAACGTGAGGGTGTTGAGGCTCGTAAGGCATTCATGCAACAGAAAGTGGATGAGCTGAATGAGCGCCTTGAGAAAGGCCATGTTGAGTTGATACTTACCGATAGCTACTTCAATATGAAAGAGATGGTTGAACCTCATCAGCATATTATTGAGTTGGCTAAGCAAGCGATGATTGAGTGCGATGTTGAGCCTATGATCAAACCTATCCGCGGTGGTACAGACGGCGCTCGTTTATCTTTCATGGGACTACCGTGCCCGAATATCTTTACTGGTGGCTATAACTTCCACGGTATTCATGAGTTCATTACCATTCAAGGTATGGAGCAAGCGGTAAAAGTGATTGTTGAATTGTCTCAACGTACAGCAACGCATTACCAAAAATAGAACATCAGAGCGTTATATCTCTTTGTATTTTTGAGAGTATTCAATAATACTCTCTTTAAGCATAAGGGAGTACGCGATGAAAAAGTTAGTTTTACTTTGCACCCACTTAGCCGTGGGTGCTTTTGGTTTTGGGCTGGGTGTTTATGCACTACCTATTTTGATTGAGCCTGATTCTCCTTCCTCAAGTTCTGTTGAAGCGATCAGTCAGCAGGCTATCTACACGGGCGAATTCACTAAAGATCGACAAGACAGTGATTTCTTGCATTGGGGAGAAGGCATCGTCTCTGTATCTGAAAGTGCGATTGCGTTTGAAGGCGAACTGGCGCCGGGGCCTGATTATAAGGTTTACCTCTCACCTAAGTTCATTGAAACCGAGCAAGCTTTCAATGACAGCAAGAATGAGTTACTGAGAGTCGGAGATGTGAAAACATTCGACCGCTTTATGGTTGAGCTTCCTGAAGGTCTTGATCTTAATCGATTTAATACCGTTGTGATTTGGTGTGAAACTTTTGGCCAATTTATTACTTCTGCCAAGATAAAATGATAGCCTTAGTTAGGTTAATACCAGAATGAACATGAGCGCTCCGGAGTTGAGCGCTTTTTCATAGCACTGATATTAGCGGCTTTCTTGTAAATCTAACTGTTGTAAAGCTAACTGTTGTAATGCTAAGGATTAAGTAATGGAAAAAGTGTGGCAAGTAATTGATTTTCTACTCGCTCATAAGTTTATTTTTAGTGCGTTGATTATCACTATTATTTTAATCATTCGCCGAATCACTTTGTCTCAAATAAGAGGTGATGTTGCTTTCCTTAGCGAAGACCAACGTAACTGGATGTCACGAACCAAAAACGGCACATTCGCGATTATTGTTGTGACGTTATTTGTGTTGTGGAAATCCGAAATCAGCGAGTTTGCACTGTCAGTTACGGCCATAGCGGTTGCTATAGTCGTCGCATCTAAAGAGATAATATTGTGCTTCACAGGTTCTATTCAGCGTGCGAGTTCTCGTTCATTTAGAATTGGTGACTGGATTGAGGTGGGTAAAATCAGCGGTGAGGTGATTGAGCACAATTTGATGGCGACTGTGATTCAAGAAATAGATTTGTATCATGGGCAATATCACTTCACTGGCAAGACTGCCACGCTACCCAATAGCATGTTCTTCACTTATCCGGTAAAGAACCTCAACTTCATGAAGCGCTATGTTTACCATAACTTTGTTGTGACGGTGAAAGACTTTGTAAACCTATACCCTATGGTGCCGGGTCTTATTGTGAAAATTGAAGAGCATTGCGAAGAGTTTATCGATGTTGCCCGCCGTTACAACGGAGTGATCGAAAAGCACGCTGGTGTTGACCTTCCTGGTTCTGAGCCTCACATCCATATCACGAGCAGTTCGACGGGTGAGCAAGAAGTACATTTTATGATCTTCTGCCCGACCGAAAAAGCGATTCATTTAGAGCAAGACATTCGCAAGGACTTTATGGAAGCGTACGCGGAGGAATTTCCAACGAGCGCTTAATTTGCTCATCGGTCTATTGCGACTAAACTACAGCGTCCAAACTATAAGTCCAAACAACAGAAAGCCGAGAGCGATAATATCGACTCTCGGCTTTTTTGTTCTTGCTATCTAATAGCTTAGTCTAGGTCAGCGAGTGGCAGCCAATCGACTTGCACGCCAGCTTGCTCAAACATATCTTGGCTAACTTTGATTTTATCACCCCAGCGAGAAAGGAAATCTTCACTTTGCTCTGGGCAATGTACTGCTGAAATTCCTGTTTGAATGATTTTTGCTGCACAGTTCGGACAAGGGAAGTGGGTTACCCATATTTCACAACTGTCCAAATCACGCTTAGCGAATAGAATCGCATTTTCTTCAGCGTGAAGCGTCTTTAGGTACTTCATCTCTCTGTCATCAGTATCCGCACTATCAGACACGCCATGTGGGTAGCCATTAAAACCAACGGAAACAATACGGTTGTGCTTAGTGATTACGGCGCCGACTTGAGTTGAAGGATCTTTACTCCAAGAACCGACCAATTCCGCCATTTGATAGAAACGTTTAGCCCATTTTGAAATCATGAGAATTCCTTAACAATTAAATGTGAATGCTTATCTGTCTGACAATACATTATGTTAGACAATATCCATAGAGAACAAAAGCTGAGAGGTTGATTTACTTAGGAATTGTAGCGTGTTTGTAATCACTTTATAAGCACTTGGTTTCAATTAACATATTGATACACTTTGGCTAGTTATAATTGATATTCCTCGGACAATGGTAACGAGTGTGTTACGTAAATTTTATGCTGTTCAAATACTACTAAGTGACGGTATAACCATGCGTAAAAAGTTGATCCTTACGGCTCTTGCAAGCTCTCTTATTCTTGCTGGATGTGGGCAAGATGCTCAAAATGCCAAGCAAGCGCCTCTACCTCTCGTAGCTGTACAGGATGTTAGCGTTGTTTCTCACCAGCAAAGTAAGTCGTACATCGGTCGTATTGAAGCCGTTGAAGACACGGCTATCACAGCGCAAGTTTCGGGCTATCTACAAAGCCGTCATTTCAATGAAGGTCAAATGGTCGAAAAGGGCCAGCTGCTATATTCCATTGAGCCATCTTCGTTTGAAGCTGAAGTTGCAAGCGCAAAAGCGTCTGTTGCTCAAGCGAACGCGAACCTTAAGAAAGCCGAGCTTGATTTTAACCGTGGTAAAAACCTACTTCCGAAAGGCAGTATTTCTCAATCAGAATTCGATGCATTAACGGCAAACTTATTAGGTTCTCAAGCACAGCTTGAAGCCAGCCAAGCTCAGTTAAACGCCGCGAATGTCCAACTTTCTCATACCAAAATTATCGCGCCTTTCTCTGGAAGAATCAGTGACACTAAAGTAAGTAAAGGTGATCTGGTTTCACCGTCTTCGGGTGTACTGACGACTTTGGTTAGCCTAGATCCAATCCATGCATCGTTCAGCATTAGTGAGCGTGAGCGTATTGAGCTGGGTATGGACCGTATTGAAGGTGACGGTGCAGGTGTTGAAGTTCAGATCATGCTTGAGAATGGTGAAGCGTTTGAACACCTAGGTCAGCTTGATTTCTTGGGCAACCGTATCAATCTCAATACCGGTACGATCGCGATGCGCGCAATCGCTGATAATCCGAATCAGCGATTACTTCCTGGTCAACACGTTCGTGTGGATCTACGTGAAAAGCAATCTATTGATGTTGTGACTATCCCACGCCGAGCAGTACAAACCGACCTAGAAGGTGACTTTGTGATGGTATTGGTTGAAGGTGAAGCGGCACCTATTGCTGAGCGCAGAAATATCGAGATGGGTCGTCAGGTTGAAGGTGGCGTGATTGTTCATTCTGGATTAGAGAAGAACGACGCAGTCATCACTCAAGGCTTACAGCGTGTACGTAATGGTATGTCCGTACGCATTCAACCTTCTGCTGAACAAGCTGAGTAAGGGGGCTATTTATGTTGAGTCGTTTCTTTATTCAAAGGCCTAAGTTTGCCCTTGTTATATCCATCATATTAACGCTGGCAGGGGCGATTTCTCTCGCTATCTTGCCAGTGGCTGAATATCCAAAAATTAGCCCACCGTCGGTCAGTGTGTCGGCATTCTATACGGGCGCAAGTGCTGAAGTGGTGGAGCAGGCGATAGCCGACCCCATAGAAACGTCGGTTAACGGCGTAGAAGGTATGATCTACATGTCCTCTAAAAGTGCTAACGATGGTTCATACAACCTTAACGTGACCTTTGATGTCGGTACTGATGCTGATATGGCTCAGGTCAACGTTCAGAACCGTGTTGCTCAGATCGAATCGAAACTTCCACAAGAAGTAAGAATGGTGGGTGTAACGGTCAAGAAGCGTTCTCCTGACTTGCTGATGGTATTGAACTTCTACTCGCCGAACGGAGAGTATGACGATCAATTCTTGATCAACTACGTGAACTTGAACATTAAAGACCAATTGGCCCGTGTAAAGGGCATCAGTGAAGTTAACGTATTGGGTGGTGGCGAATACGCGATGCGTGTTTGGTTAGACCCTGAGAAAATGGCTAACCTCAATATAACCACCTCTGATGTGAATCGCGCCTTGGCTGAACAGAACGTTCAGGTAGCGGCTGGTCGTATTGGTGCAGCACCTTACAATAACGCACAAGAAGTGCAGTTCAACTTGGTAACCAAAGGCCGACTAGAAACGGCTGATGAGTTTGAAAATGTTGTACTTCGTGCAAACCAAGATGGTTCAACGGTTTACTTAAAAGACGTTTCACGCGTTGAGCTTGGTAAAAAGTTCTACGATGGCAATGGTAAATACCGTGGTCAAGACGCTTCAATCGTAACGTTGTCACTTCAATCAGACGCTAACGCGCTGGAAAGTGGTAAAGCGGTAATGGCGATGCTGGATAATTTAGGCAAAAACTTCCCTGAAGGCGTTGCTTATGAGGCGAGTTATGACACGACACTCTTCGTTGCAGAGTCGATCAAAGGCGTAGTAAAAACGCTAATTGAAGCGATCTTACTGGTTATCGCGGTAACGTATCTGTTCTTAGGTAGTGCGCGTGCGACTTTGATTCCGGTGGTTGCGATTCCTGTATCTTTGATTGGTACTTTTGCAGTCATGCAGATGACAGGATTTACCATCAACACGGTGACTCTATTTGGCTTGATATTGGCGATTGGTATCGTAGTAGATGATGCGATCTTGGTTATTGAAAACGTTGATACCACGATGGCCAAAGACCCAACGATCTCACCGCGTAAAGCAACGCTTATCGCAATGAAGGAAGTAACGGGTCCGATTGTTACTTCGACGTTGGTACTGTTAGCGGTATTCATTCCAGTAGCTATGCTGCCAGGTATTACCGGTATCATGTATCGTCAGTTTGCTCTAACTATCTGTATCGCTGTTGTTATCTCTTCTATTAATGCTCTAACACTGTCACCTGCATTGTGTTCATTAGTTCTTAAGCAGGGCGGTGGTAATACGGCTCGTTGGTATCAAGCGTTTAACCGTGGTCTTGAATCAGTAACCAACAAATACGGTCAAATTGCAGGCTTCCTTGTGAAAAAAGGCGTTCTGCTGTTTACCTTCTTCGTTGTGGCGCTAGCAGCGGTAACTTACTTCGCGAAAACCACGTCTACGGCGTTCGTACCTCAAGAAGATAAGGGTATTTTACTGGTTAACGTTCAACTTCCGGATGCGGCTTCATTGTCTCGTACCGAGGATGTGACGAAGCAGTTGCTAGAGATGGTTGAACAAGAGCCAGGCGTTGATGGTGTAACACTGGTTAACGGCTATGCATTCATGACGGGCGCTTCTGCTTCGAATGGTGCGTCGATGTTCATCAAGCTCCACGATTGGGAGATGCGTAACGCACTGGATGGTCAACATTCTGCGCAAGCAATTTCGCAACGTATTAATGGCCGAGCAGCCACTGAACTACCTCAAGCTATCGTGTTTGCAATGGGACCTCCAGCAGTACCAGGTATGGGTGCAGCGTCTGGATTTGAGTTTGTTCTAGAAGATACATTAGGTCGTAGCCGTACTGATCTAGCGATGGTTATGAATGACGTGATTGCTGAGGCCACTAAACAGCCTGAGATTTCACATACTTTCAGTACCTTCCGTGCCAATGTACCGCACTACTATGTCGACATTGACCGTGAGAAAGCGCAGCAACTTGGTATTCCGTTGTCGGAAATCTTCCAAACATTACAAGGCAACCTTGGTTCTCTGTATGTGAATGATTTCACCATGTTTGGTAAGAACTTCCGTGTCACCATGCAAGCTGACAGTGAACACCGTAGCAGCATGGATGACCTACAACGATTCCACGTGCGTTCGTCTAATGGCGAGATGATCCCGTTAAGCACATTGGTGACTTACGACCAGATCTTCGAACCGGATGTCGCATGGCGTTACAACATGTACCGCAGTGCCGTGATTCAAGGCCAACCAGCGCCGGGTTACTCAAGTGGTGATGCGATCGCTGCAATGGAACGTGTAGCCGCTGAAGTGTTACCTCAGGGGTATCAGTACGAGTGGACAGGCATGGCTTACCAAGAAGTATTGGCTGGCAACCAAGCGATCTTTGCTTTCGCACTGGCTCTGATCTTCATCTACCTGTTTATGGTGGCTCAATACGAGAGTTGGACAATACCGATTGCGATTATCCTAGTGGTACCTGTCGCAACATTAGGCTCCTTCTTGGCGTTGAACCTGACAGGCACACCGCTGAATCTCTATGCGCAAATTGGTTTGGTTCTCTTGATAGCCTTGGCCGCGAAGAACGCAATCTTGATTGTTGAATTCGCTAAGGTGGAGCGTGAAGAGAAAGACGCACCAATCGAAGATGCGGCGGTGAAAGGGGGGACGCTACGTTTCCGTGCTGTGAACATGACGTCTTGGTCGTTCATCTTAGGTATTTTCCCGCTTATTTTTGCGGCGGGTGCAGGTCACGTAAGCCAGAACTCTTTGGGTATTTCACTGATCGGTGGTCTGCTATGTGTGTTGTTAGCGGGTACGTTCCTAATTCCAGGCTTCTATGCATTCGTGCAACGTAAGCGTGAGAAGGCGCATGGTGGTAATACCAAGCTGGTTCCACTTGATGACGAATAGGGAACTGAATGTCTTGCATGGTTAGTCCCTTACAAGAGTAACCCTTGGAAAATTAATTCCTTATAAAAACTGAGGCTTAGCGTTGCGCTAAGCCTTTCTTTATTCCACTAATGAATAAAATCGCTATTTATATAATCAAATGTTTATTATGTGATAGAGTTAACACTCTAATTTTGGTTTTGTAATAAAATGATGTTTTATTATTAAGTGTTTGTTTAATATAAAATTAATAGGGTTCAGCTAACGAGTGTATGCTCGAAAACATTTGCACAATAGTGTGAAGTGTTTCAAAATTACCTAGTTATATTGAAATTTTTTGTGCATTGAGGTTCTTATGAAAGTCATTGATTTATTTAAACACCGAGGCGATAGCATGTCTTCGCAACACTCAGAGTTTATGCAATGGATGTCTCCAGCTCTTAGAGATTACTGGGGTGACTTTCTAAATCGCACGCAAAATAGCCATTTCTTTGCGTGGGTTCGTGATCATCACAAACCTGCTGTCAATGAAGATGCACCAGAAATGCCAGTAGAACAACCGATCGTGTTAAAGCCAGAAGCACAACTTGTGTTTGATGAGCTTAATCAGCAGATCGGTGAAGTAATCCATACTGGCGACTGGATCAATGTCAGCCAAGACCGTATAAACCAGTTTGGTCTTGTTACTGAAGATATGCAGTGGATTCACACCGAGCCAGAAAAAGCAGAAACAGACTCTCCGTTCAAAACAACCATCGCACATGGTTTTTTAACTTTATCTCTGCTTCCTAGATTGACTGACAGTGTCGACCCTGACAAGTCTCAATTCCCAACGGCGAAGATGGTTGTAAACATTGGCCTTAACCAAGTACGTTTCCCATATCCTGTTAAATCGGGCAGTAACGTTCGTGCTAAAAGCACGCTAACAAAAGTAACGCCAATTAAGAAAGGGCTAGAGATTGAGCGCGAAATCCGCGTAGAAATCGAAGGTATTCGTCGTCCTGGTGCTGTTATCGTTTCAGTGATTCAACTTCACTTCTAAACTAACAATATAGATTCCAAAAAAAAGAGAGAGCTTAATGCTCTCTCTTTTTGTTTTCATGAGATAAAACTAACTCACTTATTTAATGCGAGTGTAGCCGTACTCTTCGATAAGATCTTGCCCTTGCTCTGACTTCACGAACTTGATGAAGTCTTTGCTTTCTTCAGAAACAGAGTCTGTTTTGTGCAGCAATAAGAATGGGCGAGCTAATTCGTAGGTATGGTTTGCAATGTTCTTAGATGTCGGCTCTACGCCTTCAAATGTGATTGCCTTAATCGAACGGTCGATAGAACCAACCGAGATAAAACCAATAGCATGCGGGTTATGGTTAACAATCGTCTTTACCATGCTGTTGCTGTTTACAACCAAGTTATTTGGGTTGATGTCCGACACTAGACGGTCGTTAATGATTTGGGTTAAACCAAGCAAGCTCTCAAAGCTGTAACGTGAACCAGAAGAAGCTTCACGAGTCACCACTGCAATAGGTTGATCCGCACCGCCTACTGCTTTCCAGTTTGTGATTTTGCCTTTGTAGATATCGAACAACTGTTCACGTGTAACGTTGCTTACACTGTTTGAACGATTGGTTACGACTGCTAGGCCGTCAAAGGCAATTGGGAATACCTTCAATTTCTCATCCTGCTCGCGGTCGGTTAAATAACGCGAGCTCATACCGATGTCAGCCACACCTTTATTAACCATGGTAATACCCGCTGTAGAACCAATGCCTTGAACCGCAATATAGTTATCAGGGTGA
The DNA here is from genome assembly GCF_001557875.1 of Vibrio splendidus. Lineage (GTDB taxonomy): Bacteria > Pseudomonadota > Gammaproteobacteria > Enterobacterales > Vibrionaceae > Vibrio > Vibrio splendidus_F. Next base: position 804,170 of record NZ_LNRF01000001.1, read on the forward strand.
GTCTTGTTGTACTCCTCAGCTAATACATCCATCACACGTGATACAGAAGTGGAGCCCGAAATATTGGTTTCTTGTGCAAAAGCAGTGTGAGAAGACAGGGCTAAGGATAAAAGAGAGGCAAGCGCGACTCGTAACATAAACAACTCCTAGTTAATAACATTTGCCGGCTATGATAGGTCGGTTATATGACATTTTTGTGAAATTCTATATGCTCGATATGTCGTTGTTAGCTTGATGGGTGAAAGCTAGTGGGGTTTACGAAAGCAAGATTCGTTTCTGGGAGCAATGCGGGTATTTTGTTTACGCTTGTTCGCTAAAATGTTGGTTGAGTCCTAAGCTAAGTAGAGGAATTCACTACTTAGAAGTTTCTATGAAGTTACAAGGGGTGTTATGTCCGTCATTCATATCGAACTGAATCGTCTTTTAATTGGAGCTGAGAGGCTCTGTACATTTCGGAATAGCAGTTTACCTGTTGAGTTAGGCAAATCCCTATATGAAGAGTGTGAGGGGGGAGTGCTGTTTTCTCAGGCGCATTATCTACTCGACTCATCTCACAGTGATTATATAAACGAGATTGCCTGCGTGACCTTTGATGAATCGTTATCTTGTTGGTTGGTGATGGTGCCGCTTGAAGGCGATGCCGAAACTGATTCCGTGAATTGGGGACCTTATCCCTACCTTCCTAAATCGAAGGATCTTGATGCAATTCTGGCTGAGATAGAAAAAGATCCTAAATCGTATTTTTGGTCATAACCGATCACTTCAACGTCGCTGGTGGCTTGACCTCATAGTCAGATGGCGCAACGCCGAAGCTCAACCATTTGCGCCTAATCAACTTGCTTCCCTACACTTTAGACGGGCGGTTTAATACCTTGTTGTTGCGCGCTCGCAATTAACGAACGGAAGTCCTTTGGCGTTTTTCCGTGATAGGTTTTAAAGGCGGTACTGAAGTGAGCGGCACTCTTAAAGCCAGATTCATACGCAATTTGAGTGATAGATTTATTCGATGTTCTGAGCTGAGTGGCTGCGTGGGCGATTCGCTTGATCTTTAATAGATTTGAAAAGGAAAGATCTTCAGCAGACAAACGGCGTTTAAGTGTGGCTGGTGACATCCCCATATAGCTGGCTAGAGTATCGAGTGAGATATTATTTTCTATGTTCTGTTCAATGTAATGGATGACCTTTTGTGTCACGGTCAACCTTGAAGCTCGGGCAATGATAACCAATAGAGCAGGGTGCTGTTCCACCATTAGAGAAAGCAAGCCTAAGCCTAATTGAGTGAGTGCGTAGTCATTCTCAGTAGATGAATTTGCAAGCGATATGATGAGTCCTTTTAGTTGACAGATTTCGGTGTCAGTTTGATTGAACTTAATGTACTTATCTGGGACTCGAGTGGGTTCTAAATCACTGAACTGATTGATGAATTTCTGGAAAATAGTCAGATCGAAATCTACGCAGGTTGCGCTAAATTCACCATTTTCGGTGTTAACCGTAATGTCTTTAATCTGTCCTGAATTGTAGAGCGTAAAATCCCCCGCTTGTAACGAGGCTTCAGTGCCATTGGGTAACACGAAAGAAATGCTGCCCTTTGATACTATGAAAATACCGTTTTTAGAGGCGGGGTAACGTTCTCGCTTCCTAGGTATGAAGTTTCTAAATTGGGTAACAGTGATTGATGACATAGTTCGCTTCTTTGACGTTGTAAATTGATCGCTTATTTTTTTTAAGTATTGTTTAAGCATGAGACATTTACAAAAAAGGCGCTAATTATTAGCGCCTTTAGAAGTGAACCTTTGAAGCTTTTAGCCTTGAAAGCTTTGACCTTGAAAGCCGTAACCTTAAAAGCTCTAACCGTTAAAGCTATTAAGCTTCGGTTTCGTTTGCCGTTTCAGGCTCGCTAGGCAAGTCCGCAAATACTTGAGTAGGTTTAGCTACTAAGTTACGGTTTTCCTGATTAACTTCGGAGAGAACTACTTCTAAAACGTCTCCCAGTTTGTATACCATTTCTTTATCGATAGATACAGTACCCATATCACCGTTGCACTCTATTCTTTCTTTATTATCAAGAATGAGAGACCCAGGGATAAATGCAGCCGCTCCATTTTCAAGTAGACGCACACGCATACCTGCACGGTTAATATCGAAAATCTCTGCTTGGAAGCGAGTTTCTTCTGCTGGAGCATTTGCTAGAGTGCGAGCATACAACCAATCGCCAACATTACGCTCAGCCATGCCGTGGTGACGACGGTGAAGGGCAAGTTCATCACCAATGGTTTCATCTGGTGTTTGAATTGGTGCTTTACCTAAAATGTGCGCTTTCAGCATACGGTGGTTAATCATGTCGCCATATTTACGAATTGGAGAAGTCCACGTTGCGTAAATATCTAAACCCATCGCGTAGTGCGGCGCAGGCTCATTGCTGATTTCGCTGTACGCTTGGAACTTACGAATACGGTTGTCGTAGTAGCTGTTGTCTAAAGAGCCTAACCAACGACGTAGAGTTGCAAAACCTTCTAGAGAAACGATCTGCTCTTCAGTGAACGGTGTTTCTGCTTGCGGGTTTACCAGTTCAAGAACGTCAGAGACTTTCTCAGCCTTGAAACCAGAGTGGCAGTTAAACACACCTTGGTTGAAGCTTTCTTTTAGTACTCGGCCCGCACAGATGTTCGCGCTGATCATTGATTCTTCAACCAGCTTGTTTGCGCTACGACGCATGTCAGCGTGGATAGCGACAACATCGTTATCTTCGCTAAGTTCAAAGCGGTAGTCAGGGCGATCTGGGAACACAACAGCGTTTGCTGAGCGCCATGCTGAACGTGCTTGAGCAAATTGGTGAAGATCAGAAACGATCGCAGCAATCTCTTCTGATGGTTGCCATTTCTCTGATGCACCTGTTTCTAACCAGTCTGATACGTTGTCGTAAGCAAGACGAGCATGAGATTTGATGTTTGCAGCGAAGAAGTTAATGTCATCACCGATAACGCCATCTTTAGATACCGTTACTGTGCAGCAAAGTGCTGGGCGAACTTCGTTCTCTATGAGTGAACATAGGTTGTCAGCAAGATCACGAGGTAACATTGGGATGTTACGACCAGGAAGGTAGATCGTGAAACCGCGTTCGCGTGCCACTTTATCCATCGCATCATCTGGAGAGATGTAAGCTGTTGGGTCAGCAATTGCGATAGTCAGTTCAAAATCACCGTTCTCTTTCTTCTTCGCGTAAAGCGCATCATCCATGTCTTTTGTGCTTTCGCCATCGATAGTCACGAAAGGGACGTGCGTCATGTCTACACGTTCAAGAGCGGCGTCATCGTTGATTAGCCAGTTGTCGATGCCTTCAGGCTCGCTGTTTGGTAGGTCGTTTTGTGCCAGCGTTACCCACCAAGGTGCAATCTTGTCGTCAGCGTCTGTGATTTTCTCCGAGATCTGAGCCAAGAAGCCGTTGTCACCTTTTAATGGGTGTTGAACGATATGAGCAACAACCCAGTCACCTTCTTTAAGCGTTTCAGGGTTTAGGCCCTTCTTTGCTTTCGCCTTAAGTTGCAGCTTTTTTAGCTGCGGGTGATCAGGAACAACGTTCAATCGGCCTTTGAACAGCTTAACTCGCGCAATAAAGCGAGTAAGACCTTGTTCAACCAATTCCTCAGGCTCTGCTACTTCGCGCTCTTTCTCTGTGCGAATGATGGCAATCACCTTGTCACCGTGCACACATTTCTTCATGTACGGAGGTGGGATAAAGAAGCTTGTTTTGCTATCAACTTCGAGAAAACCAAAACCTTTTTCAGTGGCTTTGATAGTACCTTCCTTCTTAGGGAGGGTTTCTTGGATTTGCTGCTTGAGTTGAGCGAGTAGAGGATTATCTTGAAACATTTGACTTTTATCTAACGAGAACAATTGAGCACACTATAATCATTGCGAGGCTCGATTACTACTTAAAGCCGAAGTGAGCGTAAATTAATTGCCCTCTTATTTAATTCTATCAATTTGGTCGAACTCTATCGTCCTGACGAGATATTCATCAAGTTTTGACGATATGATAGCCAGTATTGATGGAAAACCGAAAAATATGTGATGTATTTCAATTTTTTCTGGCTTTTTTTATGCATTTAGGGAATAATCCGCCTCCCTTAGACGTCCCTAATGGCTTGAAGTGTTTTATTACTGCTTCGTAACTCTGAATGGAATCAGTATCTGATTGGATCAGTATTGGAATTGATAGAGCTCCCGGGACCTTTTGTTTACTTATATATAGTGGGATCCCAATGTCCGAATCTGTAATTCAATTTAATGAATTAGCCCTAAACGATAACATTCTTTCAGCTCTTGATAGCATGGGTTTCGTTTCTCCGACTCCAATCCAAGCAGCAGCTATTCCTCTTCTTCTTGAAGGCCGTGACGCACTAGGTAAAGCACAGACTGGTACTGGTAAAACAGCAGCATTCTCTCTGCCTTTACTTAACAAAATCAACCTAAACCAACACAAACCACAAGCAATCATCATGGCTCCTACACGTGAGCTAGCGATTCAAGTTGCTGCGGAAATCAAAAACCTTGGCCGTGATATCAAAGGTCTTAAGGTTATTGAAATCTACGGTGGTGCTTCAATTGTTGACCAAATGCGTGCTCTAAGCCGCGGTGCTCATATTGTTGTTGGTACTCCAGGTCGTGTTAAAGACTTACTAACTCGTGACCGTCTACACCTAGATGAAGCACACACATTTGTTCTTGATGAAGCAGATGAAATGCTAAAAATGGGCTTCGTAGATGACGTTACTTGGATCCTAGAGCAAGCTCCAGAATCTGCACAACGTGTACTTTTCTCTGCAACTATGCCTCCAATGGTTAAGACTATTGTTGACCGTTACCTACGTAACCCGGCTAAAGTTGACGTTGCTGGTACTAACCACACAGTTGATAAAGTAGCGCAGAACTTCTGGGTTGTTAAAGGCGTAGAAAAAGACGAAGCAATGTCTCGTCTTCTAGAAACTGAAGAAACTGACGCGTCAATCGTATTCGTACGTACTCGTCAAGACACTGAGCGTCTAGCTGATTGGCTATCTGCACGTGGCTTCAAAGCTGCTGCACTGCACGGTGATATTCCTCAGTCTCTACGTGAGCGTACTGTTGATCATATCAAACAAGGTGTTATCGACATCCTAGTTGCAACTGACGTTGTAGCTCGTGGTCTTGATGTTCCACGTATCACTCACGTATTCAACTACGACATCCCATTCGATGTTGAATCTTACATCCACCGTATTGGTCGTACTGGCCGTGCTGGACGTAAAGGTAAAGCGATCCTACTAGTTCGCACTAACCAAATTCGCATGCTTCGCACAATCGAGCGCGTAACTAAGTCATCTATGGAAGAAATCCAACTTCCTCTACGTGACCAAGTTGCTGCTGCACGTGTTGCTAAGCTTGGCGCTGAACTTGAAACTGAGAAAGAAAGCAAAGCACTAGAAAACTTTGCAGGTCTTATCTCTACTCTTCAAGAGTCTCTAGAAGTTGATGCTGCTACTCTAGCTGCAATGCTTCTTAAGCGTCAGCAAGGTAAGAGCCCACTATTCTACGTTGGCGAAGACCCAATGATCGCTGCTATTGAGCGCGATAAGAACCGTCGTAAAGAGCGTCGTGAAGATCGTGACAACGGCCGTGACGGTGGTGGTCGCAACTTCAATACTCAAGATTGGGATACTTACCAACTACAAGTTGGCCGTGAGCAAGGCGTTCAGGTTAAAGACATCGTTGGCGCACTAGCAAACGAATTAGGCCTAACTAAAGGCTCTATCGGTGCTATCAAGCTTGACCAAGGTTCTACTTACGTTCAACTGCCAAAAGCAATGAACTCTGAAACTGCTGGTAAGCTAAGCAAACTTCGCATTCGTCAAAAAGAAGCTGGCGCTGTAGTTGTTGATTTCAACGACTTCCGTGAGCCTCGTCGTGGCGGCGGCGGTCGTGATGGCAACCGTGGCGGCGGTCGTGGCGGTCGTGATGGTGGCGGCTACCGTGGTAACCGTGATGGTAACCGCGAAGGTGGCAACCGTGAAGGCGGTCGTGGTGGATACCGTGGCAACCGTGACGGAAACCGCGATGGCAACCGTGAAGGCGGCCGTGATGGCGAGCGTCGTTTCGACCGTAACCGTGGTGGCGATCACCGTGGTAACTTCCGTGGCGAACGTGGCCATGGTAACGGCAATGGCGGTGGTAACCGTGGTCGTCGTCCAGAGCGCAACGAAGGTTAATCAACCCGTCGCTTAGACGCTTAGTCTAGACACTGAATTTAAAAGCCGAGCGTAATGCTCGGCTTTTTTGTACCTGCTATTTGAACTGAAGCTTTGGTTGCTCGATATATGTAGTCAGCATACTTCAACTAAGCTTCACGCCTAAACTTAGCTGTATCCCGTTCTAAGTCTATACGACGAGAACGTGCTACAAGATATTAAAACAAAGAGTGAAGGCTATCTCAGCGACGTTACAGAGCATCTATTCGTAGAGTTGTGCTCGAAGGCAATCAAAAGAAGATCGGCTCTGTCGTTCATTATTCTCAACACACCTGTGATATTTTTGATGTAAGCACTGAGAAATCGAGTAAAAAGTTATCGGTAATGATAAGCAGACGAAAGGGAAGGGCGGTTGTTTTCTAGGCGGATTGCCTGCATTTGTTCGAGTCGCTCTAATTAACTCAATCAAGTTCAAAATAACGTGAGCACTCGTTTGCGTCACCTGTTCGCTAACTTTCTTATTCAACTATTTTTTAATTTCGCTCTCGAAATAAATGGTTTGATGACTAAGATCAACTTAATTGTGTTCATTTAGTGATTTTTTCAAAACAAAAGTTGAAAGATTCAAAAATTATTGAATAATGGGCTTAACTAAAATTGAAGTAAATACTTCATCCAATTCGTACTGAAACAGGATCCATATCCAATGTCTAATTCGTTTGTTCTGGTTATTAACTCGGGTAGTTCATCCCTAAAATTTGCTGTCATTGATTCTGTTTCTGGTGAAGCAGTATTGAGTGGCCTAGGGGAGTGTTTTGGTCTTGAAGATGCTCGCATGAGCTGGAAATATCAAGGCGAGAAAACTGAAATTGCCATTCAAGGTGAGGGTAACCACCACAAAATTGCCATTGGCAAACTTGTTGGCCTGATGGAAGATCTAGGCTTCACTGCTGATATCGTTGCTATCGGTCACCGTATCGTTCACGGCGGTGAGAAGTTCACTCAAACCGTTCGTATTACTGAAGAAGTAACGAACGAAATTGAAAGCCTATCTGACCTAGCTCCACTTCATAACCCTGCAGGTGCTATTGGCATCCGTGCTGCGATTGAAGCTTTCCCTTCTCTACCTCAATTTGCTGTATTTGATACAGCTTTCCACCAAACAATGCCACAACGTGCATTTACTGGTGCAATCGCAAAAGAACTATACACAGACTTTGGTGTTCGTCGTTACGGCTTCCACGGTACGAGCCACTACTTTGTTAGTCGTGAAGCTGCGAAGATGGTAAACAAGCCAGTTGAAGAAGCGAGTTTCATCTCTGTTCACCTAGGTAACGGTGCGTCTGTATGTGCTATCAAAGACGGTAACAGTGTTGATACATCAATGGGCTTCACACCGCTTTCTGGCCTTATGATGGGTACACGTTGTGGTGACTTAGACCCGGGCATCATCGAGTACCTACTTAAGAAAGGTTGGTCGCAAGAGCAAGTCTTCAACTCTCTAAACAAGGAGTCTGGCTTCCTAGGCGTGTCTGGTCTTACGAGCGATGCTCGTGGCATTTTAGAGGCGATGGAAGAGGGCCATGAAGGTGCTAAGTTAGCATTTGAGGTGTTTACTTACCGCGTATCAAAATACATTGCTTCTTACCTTGCAACGTTAGACTCTTTAGACGGCATTATCTTCACTGGCGGTATCGGTGAGAACTCTCTACCAATTCGTCGTGAGATCCTAAGCAACCTTAAGATTCTTGGTTTCGTTGAAGATGTAGCAGGTAACGAATCTGCTCGCTTTGGTGCTGAAGGCATCATCGGTAAGTCTGAAATGCTAGACGCAGTAGCTATGGTTATCCCAACTAACGAAGAGTTTGTGATTGCACAGCAGTCGGTAGAACTTCTGTAATAGATTCTAAGAAAATCAGATAACGAAAAGCGAGCCCAAGTGGCTCGCTTTTTTGTTGCTATGATTTAGGTATGGCAACCGTGGTGATGTTGCAGCGATCAACCAGTGCATCGAAAGTGGCCAGTTTATGATATTGCGTGTATATATAAATAAGGGCGTTTATAGGTAATTGGATATTGCCCAAACTTCTGATTTAAATGGACTTAAATGGAGAGGGAAAATGCTTAAACAAGTTTTGTTAGCAAGTGCGATATCGCTATCTAACGCCACTATGGCAGCGGAAAAGCCGAATATTGTTTATCTACTAGTTGATAACTGGGGATGGGGTGATTTAAGTGTGCAGGGAAGTACAATACAGACGCCAAACATAGATGACTTTGCTCAAGAAGGTCTTAGACTAACCAACTTTAATGTGCAGAATCAATGTACTCCAACTCGCTCTGCGCTGCATACAGGTCGATTGCCGATCCGGACGGGTAATCAAAAAGTGCCTGCTCCAGGGGAACCTGACGGCCTTGCACAATGGGAATATACGCTACCGGAGCTTCTTTCTGACGCTGGCTACAGCACGGCTTTATTTGGCAAGTGGCACGTAGGTGCAAGTATTGAAAAGCTCCCGAACTATCAAGGTTATGACTACTTCTGGGGAACAAATGAAGGGACCAACGCAGCTTCTTATACCTCAACCCCGCAATGGGATCCTGAAGTGGCTGAAACGCCTTATATTTGGGAGGGGGTAAAAGGAAAGCCCGCTAAGAAGGTTAAGCTTTTTGATATCCCAGCTAAGGTGATATTAGATAGAGAGATCACTGAACGATCTATTGCCCATATTCAAGAGAAGGCGAAGTCAGGTAAGCCATTTTTTACCTACGTGGGTTTCACACATTTCCATCCCCCATTGACAGTACATGATGACTTTAAGAACAAATCTAAAGCGGGCATCTATGCTGATACTCAGATGGAGGTTGACCACAACATAGGCCTAATTTTAGAAGCAATAAGAAAAGCTGGTGTTGAAGAGAATACCCTTGTTATTTTGAGTGGAGACAATGGTGCTGGTAACTTCCCGCAGGGATCTGCACTTGCCGCAGGTGAAAGTGGTGGAGGCGGTTCAAATGGCCCATGGCGAGGTGGTTTAAGTACGGCTTATGAAGGAGGGTTGCGAACTCCGGCTATGATTCGATTCCCTGGCAAAATTGAAGCTGGCCGTGTCTCTGATGAGATCGTTGGTGATATTGACATGTACACAACGATTGCAAGCTTTGCCGGGGCTGAAAGTCTTGTACCAAGCGATCGACCAATTGATGGTGTTGACCAGAAGGACTTCTTCCTTGGTAAGCCAGAATCTAATCGTGATCACTTTATTGTTTTTGTCGGTGATGAGTTGTTTGCTGTTAAGTGGCGAAACTTCAAAATGCACTTTATGACGGCAGAGTCGACACACTCTCGAATAGAGAAGTTCACTTTCCCACAAGTCTTTGATATTAAAAACGACCCTAAAGAAGCCTATGAATTACTAGGTAACGAGGGTTACTCACATACGTGGATATTTGATCCGGTTATGAAAAGAATTGCAGATTTGAAGAGCAGCATGCATCAATATCGAAACATTCAGCCAGGTGAAGAATTCAAGGGCTACGAATAGCGAATAACCAGTTGATTTAAGGGAGCTTGCTCCCTTTTCTGTCTGAGGTTTACGATAGAGTGTTTCATCGTGGAACGAATGGAAGTCTTTGGGGGTAACTATAGAGGAGTATGAATGTCGCATGTAACTAATTGTTTTAAAATTAGTTACATGCGATGGTTAGGTTGGGTAAGGTAAATGGTTGATGTCTCTGAACGAGTCGCTTATTTATGCTTGTGGTTATCGTATTTTTTGTATGCTTGCTCAATGGTTTTGACTAACCATTGATTAAGTGCTGCATCGCGGTGACTTGATGGGTGGCAAGCAACGAGTTTGATGTCGCATTCGAACTTATCAAGAGCGAAGTGCTTAAACTCTTCTAATTTCGGAAAGTATGGAAGTGGAGTTACACAATCGGTATTTTCTATGCAGCTTAAGAAAGCGTTAAGATCTTCAAACTTATATTGAATATGATGGGCAAGACCTTCACGCGTTAAGTGCTGAGAGAAGTTAATGTATTCCGAGTTCCAGCCATTGACACGTAGTATGGCTAATGGGGAACGTAACGCTTCTTCAAGGGTGGTCGCAGGGTGAGCTTTTCTTGCGTACAAAGAGAATCGGTTCTCACCGATCACCTTTTGTTTGATTTCTTTTGAGCAAATATCACTCCAAAAACCAACTGCAACGTGCACTTTTTCGGCAAGTAAGTCTTGATAAGTTGACGCTTGGCGATTAATGAAACTGAAGGTTGCTTTAGGGGCGTGAGATGCCAACATTTGCATTAAGTGTGGTTGAAAAATGTCTTGTAGAGCCGCATTGATAGCAATCACGATCTCACCCTGAAAATTTTTAGGCTCAAATTTCTCATTGGCAAAGGCTATTTGAATATCACTTCGTACCGCTTTGAGCTTTCGTTCTAGCATTACCGCATACGGTGTTGGTGAGAGGCCGGAGGATTTGCGGATAAACAGTTGATCGCCAGTTTCATCGCGTAGCTTTTGTAAGCTTTTTGATAAGGCACTGGGTGTTTTCCCTAACCGTTTCGCAGCAACACTGATGTTTTGAGTTTCTGCGATGGTGAGAAAGACTCTAATCAGGTTTAGATCAAAATTGGTACTTAGCATGTTGTCTCAAGACGAGAAATCTATGATTGGTATTGTACTGCTATCCTTAATCTTGGAGCTTATCGCATATCAATATATGTAGCCTTGATCAGTAAGACCAAGCGATGAGGTGCGCGCTTGGCCTTATTTTTATTATTAATCCGCGTCTTTCTGGCGCTTATCCATCTTTGCGATCAGCAAGACAGAGAGGACGAGTGTTGCGTAGAATGCAATATACCAAATCATAATAAATCCTTACTTGCTATCGAGTTGAGGGCCGCGGCGAATAAGCCACGCAATATAAAGACTAAGGCTTGAGAACAATACCGTAGTGATCATGATGAGCGTAGTGATCGGGAAGCCAGCAGATTCCCCGTTTTGATAGTCGCCCCCACCAGTAAAGGTTGGAAGAACTTCATAGATGATCCAGGGTTGACGTCCAACTTCTGAAAGTGCCCAGCCAACTAAGTAGGCAACCAATGCCATTGGAAGAGCAAGTATCGAAAATTTAATCATCCAAGGTGAAGCGGTATCAAGCGAGTTTTTATAACTTTTCACTGACCAGTAAGCAAATACGCCAGTAAGTAATATTCCCAAACCTACCATAATGCGGAAACTAAAGAACAAGAAAGTTACGTTCGTCATAGTGTCTTTGGCGGCGTTTTGAATATCGGTATCACTCGCTAACAAGATATCGTTAGTGTATTTACCCAATAGGTAGGCAAAGCCAAGATCTTTATGATGAGCAAGTAAACGTTGCTCTGCTTCTTGATTGGTTCGGTCTTGTTGGTAATCGAGCATCGCTTGGTACGCGATCATACCGTTGCGTACACGTTGCTCGTTTTCGTTAAGTAGCTGTTTGATCCCTTTTATCGGGTTATCAGTGTCGCTACCAAGTAGAAAGCCAAGAATGTAAGGTACTGAAATCTCGTATTTGTTGGTCATCTCTTCCATATCAGGAATAGCAAAGAGTACCAAGTGTGGATCTGCATCTGTCTCCCAAAGTGCTTCAAGTTGTGCCAGCTTCATCGGTTGAGTTTCAGCTACTGCTCTACCTTGTTCATCCCCGGCTACGGCTAAAAACAGAGAAAGGAGCAAACCGCTGACAGAGGCGATAAGTACCGTTTTTTGTACGAAGAACGCATGCTTGTTACGCAGTAGAAAGTAGCAACTCATACTCAGGACGGCAGCGATACCGACAATGTAAGTGGCGGCAAAGTTATGTGCAAAGCGTAAGGCAGTCATTGGTTGGAAGAAGTAAGCGGAGAAGCTGTCACGAACATACATCAAGGTGTCCAAATCAAATGATGATGTGGTATGAGGTGCGTGCATCCAACCATTAACTGCAATAGCAGAAGATTCCGCTATTGCAGGCATTAAAGGTAAGATCCAAGTTGCAATAACATGAATTTTAGGTGGTAGTCGCTTCCACCCTGCTTGGCTGGTAATAAACGCAATCAGAGTGACAACAATTAAAGTCGAAGGAATGCGACCTGTGAGATCTTCAGGGTCAAGTACCTTGACGTAACTCCACCATACTGTCCAATCATCAGAAAAGGGGGGAGTGGCAATACCCAAAAATATAATTACGATAAAAGTCGGCAACAGCATTTTACTGATGTACATAGAGGATGTTTTGTAGTCGATACGGCCTGTTGTTACATAAAGCGTTTCAAGGATTGCTGCGATCAAAGCTGCACCTAGGTAAATGGGTACCCACACATGGTGGGACGTCATACTAAATGCAAATTCTAAACGAGCATTATCGACAAGATCAATATAGTCCATCTTCAATACCTATAAGAGATAATTATTGGGGTCTTATTTAATTAGAAAGTAATTAAATAGATTTATTGGTTGTTTGGTGTTTAAAAAAGCTAATTAAGCATGCTATAAAGATAAAGACTTCGATGCCTAAAATAAGGGAGATGGTTTGGTTTGGAGTACCATCAATAATTAAACTTGTAATTCGACCTGACGAAAAACTGGCGTAAATTGCTAGGGACAATAAATATATATTGTTTAATTGTTTGTTAAGTATGGCTCCAATAGTGATAAATAGGCCGCAAAGCAAGATGAATGCGCCTACTCCTCTAAACTCACTAGCTCTATCTACTGAGTACGTGAAAGGTACGTCTGAATTAAAGTCAAAAAATTCAAACGGGCAGACCAGCATTCCCATTCCTACATACGTAACGACTATTCCTGCTATTAAGAGCGTTTTTTTCATAAATATACTCCAACGAATTTAATGGAATATTATCAGAGGTGATTTGCCTGAGGGGAAAATCAGTTTTTCCTTATATACATGCGTTATTTCAGCCAAGATATATCTATTCGTACTTCTTTCTTCAAGAAATATATTGGGCTGTAGAAATATAGCTAAGGCGAAAATATGCTTTTAACTACTCAGTGTTTTAATAAAAAAGTAAAAAAAACCATGCATGTTATGGCGAAACCTATTGGATCAAAGTGCAATCTCGATTGCAAATACTGTTATTACCTTAGTAAAGAGGATCTGTTAGCCGACCGCCCAGGTGATTGCGAACGAATGAATGAGGAAAGCCTAGAAGCGTACATCAAGCAATATTTTGCAGCTCATAATGCTTCTCAAGTTAATTTTTCATGGCAGGGCGGTGAGCCAACAATGCTGGGTTTGGACTACTTCCGTAATGTTGTTCGATTGCAGAAAAAGTATTGTCCTGACGGTGTAGAAGTTCTTAACGACTTACAAACTAATGGCACGCTACTTAATGATGAGTGGTGTTTATTTTTAGAAAAACACCAGTTTCTTGTTGGCATCAGTATTGATGGTGATGAGATGCTTCACAACACTTACCGTACCAACCGTGCTGGCCGAGGTACTTGGCAGCAAGTCATGGGAGCAATTGAACTCCTTAAAAAACATCAAGTTTCATTTTGTACTCTAACCTGTGTGAATCGCCTGACGAGTCAAAATCCGCTGGAAGTCTATCGCTTTCTACGTGACGTAGTTCAATCGCCACTGATTCAGTTTATTCCGATTGTGGAACCAAAAACGTTTCGTACACATTCCCCACAAGCAAGTCACTGTATTCAAGGGGACCCTCGCTTATCACCATCTCACCCAGACTCGATTGTCGAACCTTGGTCTGTTGAAGCCAAAGACTGGGGAATTTTCCTCAAAACGGTATTTGATGAGTGGTATCGACATGATGTAGGCCGCGTCCATGTTCAGTATTTCGAGGCGCTTTTCGCCACTTGGATGGGAGAGCAAAATTCATTGTGTACGTTAGGTGCGCTTTGTGGCAAAGGCTTAGCAATTGAGCCAAACGGTGATGTATATCGCTGTGACCACTTTGTTTATCCCGACTATTTGGCAGGAAATATCCATCAATCGTCATTGGATGAGATGGCGTTTGGTGCGGTTCAGCAAGCCTTTGGTTATGCCAAAAGTCAGTCTTTAACGGCTCAGTGCCGTGCATGCCCTTATCAATTTGCATGTTTTGGTGAGTGCCCCAAAAATCGCATTATTTCGTCATCATCAGGCGAGAGTGGTCACAACTACTTATGTGAAGGGTGGTATCAATTCTTCCATCATATTGATGAAAAATTTGCTCATCTTCTACGAATTAACGCGCTTCCTGTGAAACACGGACAATTTAAAACAAATAAATCTTAAATTAGAAAGGTAGAACTCTATGCATAAAAAATTAGTCGCACTCTCTGTTGCGGGGGCGCTTGGTGTCGCTCATTCCGCCCAAGCTGCTGAAAAGCCCAATGTCCTGTTTTTAATGGTGGATAACTGGGGCTGGGGGGATATTTCTAGCCAAGGTGGTCAAATCCCAACACCAGAGATCGATAAAGTGGCTGAGGAGGGAATACGTTTTCTTAACTACAACGTTCAAAACCAATGTACCCCTAGCCGTTCGGCGATGCACACAGGACGCCTTCCGATTCGTTCAGGCACATATAAGGTTCCCATTCTAAAAGGTGCGGCAGATGGGTTGGCTCCTTGGGAATACACCATTGCAGAAATGCTCAGTGATGACGGTTACAAAACCGCTTTATATGGCAAATGGCATATTGGTTCGGTTGATGGACGTCTGCCTATCGACCAAGGTTATGACGATTGGTATGGCTACCGAGGTGGTTCTGATGAGGCGGGCTATACAAGCAGCAAAGACTTCGACCCTAGCGTTGCTGAGGTTCCATACATCTGGCATGGCGCAAGAGGCGGTACTCCGGAGAAAGTAAAAGAGTTCAACCTAGACACCAAAAAAGGTATGGATGCAGAGCTGGTGGATAAAACCATCGAGTTCATCAACCAAAGCGTCAGCCAAGACAAACCTTTTTATACTTATGTTGGCTTTACTACATTCCACTCTCCATACACGGTGTCTGATGAGTTTAAAGGAAAGTCTAAGCAGGGGACGTATGCTGATACCCAACTTGAGCTCGATCATAATATCGGACGTTTGATGGCTGCTTTGAAGCAAAGTGGGCAGCTTGATAACACCATCGTCATCATCGCGGGAGACAACGGCTCAGGCAACATTGTTGACGGAAATATCTTGAAACCAGGTGAAGAGCCTTTAGGCAGCAATGGCCCATGGCGAGGCGGTTTAAGTACCGCTTTTGAAGGGGGGATGCGTACTCCAGCTGTGGTGCGTTACGGCAACAAAGTACCGGTAGGGCAAGTGACTGATGAAATCATGTCTGATCTGGATTGGTTCAGTACCTTAGCGCATTTGACTGGTAATGAAGACAAAATCCCAACCGATCGTCCTATCGACTCGATTGACCAGAGTGACTTCATTTTAGGTAGCAGTGATAAATCTAATCGTAACTATGTGCTGACGTACGTGAACGATGAGCTGTTTGCGGTGAAATGGAACAACTACAAGATGCATTTCAAAGTTGCCTATGAGACCCATGGCCGATTTGAAACGCTTACCTTTCCTTTGATTTACGATCTTGAGCGTGATCCGGGTGAACAATACGAAATCTGGGCCAATGAAGGTTACCAACACTCATGGCTAGTACAGCCTATTGGCAAGATCATCGCTGAAACTGCTCGCTCAATGCACCAGTACCCGAACATCCCAACTGGCGCTGACTTCAAAGGCTATAACGCCAAGAAGTAACGATGCTGACCACCTTTTTAACTTCCATGACCGCTAGTGGATAGCGGTCATGTCCATGATGACATTCAAATATTAAGAATAAAGCAGATGAAACTAACAAAAACCTTGATGTGCGCAGCACTAGGACTTTCTTTTCAAGCGGCAGCAGCGGATTACATTCGACTTGAAAGTGGCGTTAACCGAGACATTTACAAGTTAGAGACTGAAGTGAAAGTGACGGATTCTGTCGCTAGTATCTTTAGTGTTGAAGGCAACAAAGAGACCGCAGGGTTGGAGTACAACCTAGCAACGGCTTATGGTAAGTATCGTATGCCTTTGTCTGAGAAAATGAGCGCAGAGTTTGATTTCGGTCTAGCGTATGAATCTATGGGTGACAACTACGCTGCTATTGCGAAGCAGTTGGGCATTTCAGATGATTTTAAGACGGAGGCTGGCGCAATTTGGGGTGGCGCAACTCTTAACTATCTTGTTCTACCAAACTTTATGACCACCTTTGATTTAATGGCAACGCAAGACGTGGTCAACGAGACCATTATCGGCATGTACCGTGCGCGAGCGAAGTTTGTTTATCAACCTATTAAAAACCTCAATTTGGTGTACCGCACCGGTCTAAATTACGCTCAAAATGATATAACGAGAGATGTCGTTAAAGCCGGTCATTTAGTGTCAGATAACTATCTTGTGAGCCACGAGTTTTATGTTGGATACATGGGGGAATCAGGTTTAGAGCCTTACCTAATGCTTAAAGATATGGAAAATGACGCAAGTTATGATGTGATCCTTGGTTTCTATTATCGTTTTGATTAGCGCCATTTGTTTTTTAATTCAAGGTATCAACGCTAGTCGGATATCCATTGGAATTATCAGGGAGATAACCTCGTATTATTTGGAGTATCGCGTGGAATGTACGATAAGCGCTTTTGGTTATATTTAGCCAACATATAGAGGGCTCGTGATTGCTTTACAGCAAATCGAACTTCTGTAATCTTAGCGATAATACTGATTGTTCAGAGGCGAGCCCAAGTGGCTCGCTTTTTTGTTTATGTGTGCAATAGAGACTCAAAACGTAAGAGCTTCAATGCTAAATTTACTTCTCAATGAGAAACTTTATTTTTTTTCTTAGCCATTGATGTGCAGAGGAGGAAGAGTTTGCCTTGTGCCACTGTAAGTAGAATGGAATGGATTTGAGGCGGATAGGAGGCGCGATAATGGTAAGACCGAGTTTATCTTTGTACTGCATAGCGAGGCTTTTGGTCACATGGCAGAATAGATTGGTTTCACTGACAACTAACATGTTTGCTAGCATTGAACTGGCTTGATTGACAATGTGGCGTTTGATGTTTATTTCTTTCTCGAAAAACAGGTCCAGTGCCAATTTATTATTACGACGTAAATTTAGCACTGATTGCGGCAGGGTCTGATAGTCATCAAGGTTGATTCCAATGCAACTGTGAGGGTGGGAATTTGCCACAATCAGTACTATCTCATCTTCAAAAAGTAGCTCGTGATCCAGGCTTTTGTCTGCGAGTAAGTAGCTATCAACGATTAAGTCGAGCTTCCTATTTCTAAGCTCCGCAATCCCTAACTCTTCATCATAGATCTGTTCACACAATGAGTAGGTAATATTCTGGTTCTCTTCATTGGGTGATTTTTGTAAAAATTGAGTATGGAACTCCTCCGGTAGTGCGATGAAAAACTGCTTGGTAGAAGATAGAGGGTCAAAATCATCGAATGAACTGAGTACTGCCTCAAAGGTGAGTAACTCACCGCGTACATTCTCGTATAGTGCCAATGCTGCGGAGGTTGGCTGTACCTTTCCATTACTGCGGGTGAACAGTTCTTGTTGTAACGCCTTCTGTAAACGGCTCATAGCCAAGCTAATGGCAGGTGGAGACACATCTAATGCTTCACTTGCTTGTGCGTAGCTACCCGTTTCCATCACCTTAATGAAGACCTTAAACAAGTTAAGATCAAACTTTGAAAAGTCCATCACACCTCCCTTTAGATAAGTAAAATTTATCTCAGAGATATACTTTAGTTAATTTTGATTATCTCGGCAAGTTGATAGAGTTTCTTCATCAACAGGATGCTCACCTTGAAGACGAAAAATTCGCTAGAAGGTTTGGCAGAGCTTCTCACTTATTATCTACTTGTACTCCCGAGGAAACGTTATGAATAAAACAGTACTGGCTATCGCTATTGGACTTGTTCCACATATTGCACTGGCTGATTATGACTCGATTAACAACTACCAAGGAAAGCCAGCAACGCCGCATACGATTGAAGCTAATAAAGCGTTTGCTGAGAACCTACCTTGGAACGATACAACGGCATTTGATCGTCAAACTCGTGGTTTGATCGCTGAACTCACTGGTGATGCTGCAATTGTTCGTGACGAATTTCCACATTACGCAGATATGTCTGTAGATGAGATTCCAAATACGGTTAACCCGTCTTTGTTCCGCCAAGGTATGGTTAACTATGAAGCCAATGGTTTATACAAAGTTCGTGATGGTATCTGGCAAGTACGTGGTGCAGACATCACTAACATGACTATCTACCGCACTGATAATGGTTACTTAATTCATGACCCTCTGTTAACAGAAGCAGCGGGTGCGGCGGCATGGGAATTTGCAAAAGCGAACTTACCAAAAGTCAACGGTGAACATAAAATTACCGGTGTCATATACTCGCACTCACACCAAGATCATTTTGGTGGATCTCGCGGAATTATTGATGAGTCATTTGACGGCCCAATCATCGCCCCAGATGGTTTCATGGAAGCGATTGCTGCTGAAGCGATGGTTGGCGGGAATGCAATGAGTCGACGAGCGCAATATCAATACGGTTCGACACTACCAGCATCTGAGACAGGTATTGTTGATAACGCACTGGGTCTTTCTCACTCGCACGGTGCGGTAACGTTAGTTCCTCATACTGTTGAGATCAATGAACGTGAAGAGTGGCACAATGTTGATGGCCTTGATATTTTGTTCATCAACATGCCTGATGCGGAAGCACCCTCTGAGCACATCCACTGGATCCCAGAGTACAAAGCGCTGCACACGGCAGAGCTAACGTACGACGGCCAACATAATATCTACACGTTCCGTGGCGCTAAGATACGTGATGCTTTGGTATGGTCTAAGTACCTACATGAAATGAAAATGCGCTTTGCTGATGAAGCCGAAGTTCTACACCAAGCACACAGTGCGCCAGTATGGAATGACAACGGTACTGAGATTTCTGAGTACCTAACACTTCAACGTGATAACTACGGTTTCCTACATAACCAGACAATGCGTCTTGCAAACCAAGGTGTAACAGTTAACGATATGGGACGTGAAATCGAGAAGATCATTCCAGAAGTTCAGCAGCAAACTTGGTATTCACGTGGTTACCATGGCTCATATAGCCATAACGCTCGCGCAATCATGAACCTATATTTAGGTTACTTAGACTTAAACCCAACAACGATCAATCCGCTGCAAACGATCGACAAGTCTTGTGTTTATGTTGAAGCTGCAGGTGCTGAGACATTAACCCAAGCCGGTAAGGCGCACTTCGAAGCGGGCCGTTACCAAGAGGCATCACAACTGTTGAATGATGTTCTTCAATGTGACCATAGCAATGAACCTGTTCGTGAAATGCTAGCAGATACATGGGAGCAGCAAGGTTACCAGTCTGAGACAATGGCATGGCGTAACTCGTACCTACAAGGTGCGTATGAGCTTCGTACTGGCATTATTGGTGAGACAATTAAGATGGCATCAGTTGATATCATTGCCAATACACCAACGACAGGTTTCTTAGACTTCCTGTCTGTATCGATGAACGGTCCTAAAGCGATTGAACTTGGCCTTGATTTCAGCCTAACCATTGTTCACCCAGATGTGAAAGAGAACTTCTACGCGGAAGTAAGCAACGGTAACTTAACGGCTATTCAAACAGATTCAATAGAAAAAGCGGACACTAGTTTATACCTACACAAAGCAGACATGACTCGAATTATATCTGGAGAGACAACGCTGCAGGCTCTATTTGAATCTGGCCAAGCAGGTATCAAAGGAGACGTAGAGTCGTTCCAGAAGATGGCAACATCAATCGACAAGTTCACACCAGACTTTGATATTGTGCCAATGCCAATGCCAATGCCAATGAACAAGTAGCTCTATAAGTAGATGTTTATGGTGCTGTGATAGCTTGTAAAGATTAGTTTTAATTGAGTGAAATACTATTCAAAAGCGAACCTATATGGTTCGCTTTTTTACTAAATATCTCTATTCATGATATCGAGTAAAACCAATTAAAATGACAAAAGGTGAGAAATTGTTTTATAGCGTGGATTGTCAATAAACGGTGGCTAAAAAAGCCTTATAAAGGCTGCATTACTAATAAATAAGGAATGCAGTGATGAGTTTTTATCTTAAGTTGTTCGTTGTCGCAATAATTGGATCACTATTAAGTTTTTTTGTTTTCCTAGAGTTATCTACCTTTGTTTTTGCACCGGAGATGGAGCATGAGTACCCCATCGGTAGTTTTGAAGTCCAAGCATTTTTTGATCAGCATTGGCATTCCTTATAGTTAAAAATCCATATAAATCATCATCTTTATCTTTTTTTATATCGCTATTTTATTTCATCATTTTATTTCATTTTAAAATTCTCGAAACGAAATGCAGGTTAAGGCAAGTTGAAGAGGAACAAAAATTACAATGAACCCTACACATTTGGAGTTTAACTATGACAATTAAAACAGCTCTTAAGCCTGGTATTCAATACAACGCAGAAACCGTACTTTACACGGGCAACTTTATTACTATGAATGAAGAGCTTCCAAAGGCAGCGGCTACCGTTGTACAAGATGGAAAGATACTATTCACAGGTACCAAAGATCAGGCTGAAACATTTTTAACCGATAAGAACTTAGAATATCGTTTAGATTCGCAGTTCGAAGGTAAAACAATTGTTCCAGGCTTCATTGAAGCGCATATGCATCCACTGCTTGCTGCACTGTTTACTGGTATGTTCGAATATGGCGGACAATACGACCGTCTCGGTGTAGAAGGTAAGTTACTAAAGGGTTGTGCAACGGGTGAAACATTAAAAGCGCACCTAAAAGAGCTTAAACAAGAACACGACAAGGCAGGAAAAACGGGAGAGTGGATCAATCTGTGGGGGCTAGATCCATTATTGATGACAGATGGCACTGTTGTGAACCGTGATTTCTTAGATTCAGTGATTGATGACTCTCCAGTATTCTTCATGCACGCAAGCTGTCACCTTGCAGGGCTAAATACATTAGCACTTGAAAAGTCGGGTTTTAGCTTGGACGACAACCCTGAATTTGTATTGCGTGAAAATGGTCGCTTAACGGGTGATATTGCGGAAATGAAAGACATCTACCGTGCACTCAATGTTGGTGCATTTAACTATGGTTCAGACCCTGCGGTTATCGGAAAGACGTTAGTAGATTACGCGAATATTGCGCATTCGCTGGGTGTAACGACCGTATCAGATTGCGGAATGGGTTTGCCTTCAAATCCATACCCACTGTATCAAGCATTGAGCAAAAACCCTGCGTTTAAATTGCGTATTACGGCTTACCCTTTGATTGGTCCGTTTAACTTGGAAGATGTACATACGATGAAGCAAGACGATACCGACAGACTTTGCATTGGTAGCGTCAAGTATGTGAACACAGACGGCTCTATTCAGGGCTTTACGGCTAATTTATTAGAAGGTCAAAGCTACTACAATGGTAAACCAAGTACTTCACTAACGCGTGATGTTGAAGAAATCTACGAATCGGTATTACCGTTTCATAAAGCAGGTTACAACATCTCTTTCCACTGTAATGGCAACGGAACAACAGAAACGTTACTGAATCTTATTGAGCGTATGCAGAAAGATACGCCAATGCCAGAGGCTCGTCACTGTCTAGAGCACAACCAAATGGTGACAGACGATCAAATGGATAGAATGGTTGAATTAGGTGTTTGTCACAACCTGTTTGGTACTCACATTCCAGTCTGGGGAGATGTACACGCTACACAAACTGTAGGGCCTGAGTTCGTTAAACGATTGAACCCATTCCAAACTTCTGCAAAGAAAGGTATTCCGTTCTCTATTCACTGTGACGATGGCGTAACTCAGGTTAATCCGTTGTTTATGATGTGGGGCGCTATGAACCGTAAGTGTATTTTCTCTGGCAATGTATACGGTGAAGAGGAGTGTTTAACTGCGGAACAAGCTCTTCATGCGGTTACACTAGGGGCTGCTTACCTTATGGGGCATGAAGACAGCAAGGGCTCTATATGTGCAGGAAAGCTAGCTGATTTTGCAGTTCTGGATGCCAATCCTCTAGAGGTGCCTAAGCTAGAAATTAAAGACATTCGTGTGCATGCAACAATGCTAGGTGGTGATGTCACCGTACACCAGAATGCAACAACGTCAGTGAAAGAACCAGAAATGGCTTAATCATAAAAATAGACTTTCACACCAACTCAAAGAGCACGTAAGTGCTCTTTTTTTGTATATGTAGAAAGTCATAATTCATCAGAACCCAATAGGGTAGTTGGCATATTCAAGAGCGCTGCGAGCGTTGTTTCTCTATGCCCGCGAGCTGACTAGATTCAATATATTCTGGAGTAAGTGTTCAGAGATCAAGTATCCCCATAATTGCTACCTATAACCTATAACCTATAACCTATAACCTATAACTCACTAACGATGGTTACGGCTGAAGTGAATTATTTCTAAAACTTAAGTCGGTAGAGGTCACGCTAGATAGCGATTAAGTTAGGCTCTCGAAAAAGGCCTGGAAGTGTACGGAATTTGTTGACCACGAAAGTGAGACCGGAATATTTTCGAGTAGGCGTTGTCATGTATAGTGTTGGTGATAGTCGGGAGCGACAGTGACCGCGATAATGATATGCCATTATCGCGATTCAGTATGATAGGTTTGGTAGTGCTAGTTTGGTGGAAAAAATAGGAAAGAAGTGGCTAACTAAAAATATCAGGTTTTGTATTTGTTTTCCGGAATCACTGAATAGTGTGAAGAAGGCCAACGCATTATGGTTAACCTTCTACTAAGGGACTCTTAGAGCGCCTAGCTTCTCCAGACTCGGGAATAAGCCTTTGTTGAGGATTGTCTATTCGGGAGCTGACATACCCTCCCAGAAGTGCAATGAACACCAAAATTATCATCGCCAAGTTAAACCCAAAAGCCCGTGCTTTAGCATTTTCTTTGAGTAGATAGTTAGTTTGATGCTTATCGAGTTGATAGCGCTCAATAAGGTTTTTTACCCTGCTGTCGTCAATATAAGGAACATGAGACAATTGCTTTAAATCAGAGACAAAGGCGCTCGGATAATAAGTAATGATCTCATTGTTAGAACGAATAGTGTGGTCCATTGCCCCCTGATTTAAGCCACCAAACAAGCTGATACCCAACACCAAGCCGATGTTTCGAACCGTAGCTTGCAAGCCGCCTGACTGTTCTGCGTCTCTTTCTCCCAAAGCGCTCGTAATGATAACTGGGCATTGGGAAGCCAATATGCCCATTGCAGCGCCTAGTAACGCCATCCCAAAATAAAATGACATCAATATTTGCTGATTTTGGCTAGATAGGATGAGCGTTAAACCTGCGATAAACATCGTTGTGAAGGCGAACTGACAGAGCTTTTTGGGTGATTGTGTTTTAAAAATGATTGGGGTTGCCACTGAGAAAACAATCATGCAGGCCGAGAATAGAAGAATGATACTGCCAGAGTGAGCTGAAGAGAGTGATATTGCTACTTGCAAATAAGTGACAATGACAAAGCTGCTGCCCCCCAACGCAATGTACATTAATGAAAGGATGATGAATCCTATTCTAGAAGCACTATTTTTAAACCAGCTTAATGGCAATAAAGCAAAGCCGTGTTGTTTTTCAAACCGAATTTGTTGCACTACAAACAGTGTAAATAGGAAACCACCAACGCCTAATAGAAATAACGCAGGGCTCATAGGAAGAACGAAACTCAACCAGCTCGGGAAATCTGCACCATTTAAAATAGTAAGAACACCCCAATAAGGCATTTTAATTAGCCCTAGAAAAATAGCGACAGTGCTCACTGCGCCAAGCAATGCACCGACAAAATCAAACTTGGTTGGTCTGTTAGTATGAATTGGACGTATGCCAAAAATTGCAGTCACTAAGCTAGACAGGTAACAAGTTGCGATAATAATAAAAGGCCAATACCAATCTGTATTATCGTGTAGCCAGCCACTTAGTAGCGGGATAATAGCTGCTGCGAGTCCCGTTGCTGCCGCCATTAGTCCGAAGCCTATAGCACGATTTTTGCCTGGGAAGTGCGCGACCACAAGCGCGAGAACGGCTGGAAGTATTAAAGCTGAAGCAATACCTGTAAGTGGACGGACGACAAGGGAAATGGTGGTTATGTCATCAATGGCGATAAATCCCATCGTGGATATAAAACCAAGGCTTGTACCAAGAATGAGCAATCTTCGCCAACCGATAATTAAACCGAAAATACTGGCCGAGAGCATGAATGCAGCGCCAACAAGAGGCTGAACACTGCTTAGAAGTTGGATGTTGGAAATGTCGGTTTGGAAGACATTAACTAGAGCCGAAGTGGAAATAGAAAGGTTAGCCACATCGGCAGATAGCGTAAACTGAGCTAAGCAGAGCGCGATGAGTAACCAAGTTGTTTTACTGTCATTCGTCTTATCCATAAAAACTCACTAGGTGGTGGAAATTGGGTGTTGTGAAACGAATAAAGCCCCGGCAGTGCCGAGGCTTGAAACGTTACTCTTCGCTCTTCATCAATGAGCGTTGGGGAAGTTTAGAACACAGTGCCAATCCACCAAGCATCAATCCAATCAAAGTAAATAGCGCGTAATGAACTGACTGTAAGCGAGACTCCGCCATTACCTCAATCACAATTCGTTGCTCTTCTTTGTCTGCAATCAAATTTTCCATAAGGTCAATAGCCATGGCATTTGATACAAATGGTAATGAAGGTTGCTCAATAATGATTTGTTTCGTCTGTGCTGATAATGCTTCATGTTCAGCGACATTTGATTTAATTGCACCAGTCAAAGAGAACAGCATTACTGAACCTAGAATAGCCACTCCAAATGCTTGTCCAACATTACGAGACGTTGCTTGAATCCCCCCAGATTGCTGAGCTTCACGTTCACTTAGTGCTGAGGTCACAACGATAGATGCTTGAGAAGCCAACAGGCCAGCACCTGTACCAAAGATAGTTAAAGAAATGTATTGCCAGAAAGTAATACCATCAGCGGTGAAGCCCAAGAACATTAGAGCTGTGCCCGTAGCTGCAATAACAAAGCCAAGCTGGCAGATACGTTGGCAGGTTAGGTGAGATAGCTTCGCAGGAGCGCCAAGCGAACCAATCATCATACCAAGTGCGAAGGCACATAGAGCCATACCAGAAGAAAATGCACTCATACCGGCAACGAGCTGCATGTAAGAAACATTGATAAATCCAGTTGCACCGAACAGTAGGAAAATCGTCGCACAAAGCACTAGGCCAACAACAACTTGTGGATTCTTAACATAAGAAGAAGGAAGTAGTGGGGTACCGCCTTGTTCTTCAAAACGACGTTCCCAAACCATAAGTATTTTAAGAAGTGCTGCACCTACTAGTACTGTTGGAATCGCTGGAGAGATACCCAGAATACTGAAGTCAGTTAGAGGTTTGATTAAACCCCATTCAGAAATTTTAAGTAAACCAGTCACAAAACAAAGAAGGCCAATACCCGCAAGTACGATACCCAAAGTATCTAGCTTACCTTTAAAAGGGCTTGACTCAAGGGTTGGCAATTTCATGCTACCGAACATTACGAATAGACAGTAGATACCTAGACCACAAAAAGCGACCTGGAAACTAGCGACATCCAAAATAAAACCAAATAGCAAAGGAGTAACAGCACTTGCTAGACCTACTAGGGCTGCAATCGCAGAGAATGCGATCGCTTGATCTTTGCCTTTATAGATACCTGCAACGTTTGCGAGTACCGCTGGGATAAGTAAACAAGCGCCTAAACCTGAACCCACACGAGCACCATAGTTTAAGACTTCCATGTTTGGAGCGAATGCTGCAGCAAATGAACCAACAGCAAGCATACCTGCCCCGATGACCATCTGGCGTTTCCAACCAATAATCAGACCGATGAGACCACCAGCGATCATGCCTGCGCCAGCAATAAGCGGGTACATTGCATTGGCCATTTGAATTTGTGGCATACTTGCACCGTGAAGTGCAATAAGTGCCTCAGTAGAGATAGCTAACCCAGAGTTGTCAGCCATCGTTGAGAACTGAGCTGCAAGAAGGACAATCAAAGGAAACCATTTGGCTAACCCTGATTTTTCTTCCGGAGTAGGGAGTGTAGATGCGGATACCGTCATTGTAGATACCTTTAAGTTGAAGAGCGAAAGCTCAAGTCGTTATAGTTATGAAATAATCTTCATCACCATTTAACCCTGTGAGTGCACTTACTCTCCAACCAAAAAAAGTATCTTTAGAAGAAAAAAAATTGTATTTGTAAATTGAGGTGTAAAAAAAAGTAAATCCCGACTAACTATCTGATTTAATATTTAAAATATAAGAAACACCTAAGCCTGTACTTTGTTCTACGTCAATAAATATTCGACCTTCATCTAGGTGCCAAGCGTGTACTCGAATCAGATTACCGCCTGTTGGTATATCAATATTAGTATTTTCAATAAAGGCATCTAATCCACGAACCACTCTCTTCTCTACATCGAAGTCAGAACTCACATGTTCGAAGCGTCTTAGTATTAAAGTGACATCATAGGTGAAGTTAAATTCGTTGTATTGATTGTTTATTGAAAGTCGAACTTTATTATTCTCAATTAGCATCAGTGCGTTGCTATCGATTTTTGCATTATCAATATAGATAGAACCTTTGCCTTGCCATGCTCCTTCATTGAGACGCAAGGGGTTATTCAAGTATTGGTAAACGTAGGTACCTAGTACGGCAGAAATCAATATGATAACAGTCAGAGAAAAAAAGATTAAAATTCGATTTTTTTGCATTCTAATACTCCTTTTACCTCGGTACAGGTTCTGTAGGAAGACTCGTGCTTAATGACATACATTGCAGGGCCTTCGCCCTTAAGCGGTAGTGATTTGAGCTCTTGTTTTGTTGCATTGAACAGTATCCAGTGATTTCCATATTGGTGGCTGATACGTTCGTTTGATGCAGTAAAAACTCCAGAAGCCGCTAGGGCGAAAGTGGCTATCGCAACAACTAGAAGGGCGGAGACCGAAGGAATGATGTTTTGTGGAATACTGGCCTTTTGCTGTTCCGTGTTCTCTTCGTCAACCTTGGCCTTCTCTGTCGTCTGTTGTTTGTCTGCTTGAGATTCACTAGTGTTAGATTCGTCAGGTGTCTGTTGAGCGATACTTTCCTCAAGCTGCGGGGCAACAGCGAGCACATAGCCTTGTTTTGGAATCGTTCTGATCAGGGTTCTCTCTACATCTTCGAGAGAAAACCTGAGCGCTTTGACTGTTTGATTGATGGTCGCGTTCGTAGCATATGAGTCTTTCCATAGTGTTTCTTCAATCGATGAGCGGGAGAGTACTTCAGGAAATGTTTTGATTAACTCATGGAGCAGGTTAGCTTCTCTGGCTCGTAGGCGACTTCGTTCTCCTTGGTTGTCGATTACGGCAGAAGTTGGTGAGTAATAGAGTTCACCGACTTTGTATATGGGTGGCTCCAAGTATAGTTTGACCATTGAGTGTTCTCATTTACATAACGTCTCTAAATATGCTAACTGGGATTCGTTGTTTCTCATTTTGATCCACAGCAATAAATGCATCGCATCAAAAATCGAATTTTAAAAAATGAGAAACTAAGCACAAGTGAAAGTATCAATGTGTAAATAAATATGTTCGATATTACGTCTGTTAAATATACATATAGCTTTATGTATCAAAGCCTTCAATTTTAGTTATGGTCAGGATAGAAATTATCTATTCGAAAAAGTGATAAGATTAACGTTATCCCATACTTAGACACTAAGAATAATAAGGACATACTTTTTTTTATTTTTTGTTTTTTTATTTTGTTATCTCGCTGGGTTTAATTTCTCTAGAGTGTTTTGGAACTTGGCCTACTTAGGCTAAGAGCCCAATAACGTACTATAGGTTTTTGACCATGGCTAACTATAAAAAAATAACACTCAGTAGCGCCCTTATTCTTTTCTCCTCTTTTGCAGTATCAGATGATCACATCACACCTGAAGATGCCCCTGACCCTGGTGATCACACAAAAGTTTCTTCCGTGCTCAACATTACATATGGCAAACAAAGCTTTAGAGAGCAAGACAATGACTTTGTACAAATTCAAGGCCAGATGTCCGGACAGAAGAGTAATGAAAATTTGTTCTTAGGACAGCTAACGATACAAGGTCAAGATAACGGAAAAGTGGGAAGTGAAGATTTTAACTTATCTCAAGTTAGAGCTCGCTATTTCGAAGTCAGTCGAACTGATTGGCAACATGCGCCAATGGTTGGTGTGTCACTAGATTATATAGAAACCAGTTTTACTGATGCTATATCAGACCGCTTGTTCGCAATCGGCGGATTGATTCGTGTAAATACCCCTTTTGATAATTGGTTATCTTTTCCGATTTTGGCAGGTGCAGTAGGGCAAAACAATAGCGACTTTAGCCGCTTAGGTCTTACCGATGACTATACCTATGGAGTTCAATTTAATTTCTTGAACTCGATTTATTTGCATGAAAACGGCACTCATGTACAAATAAACCCTCAATACAGCTCCCTTGATTTCGGTGGCAGTGTTGGAACAATAAACCAACTACAACTTGATCTCGCTTTCCAAGGGCCACTTGCTGACAACCGTAAGCACTGGGGTAAAGTTACCTACACTGAATTCTTCGATGATGCAGAGCAAAGCTTTGGTCACAACAGACAGGGAACTGAGCTGAAGTTTACCTACAGTTACTACTTCTAACTTGGTTGATCTCCTCCCTTCAGTATTTCAAATACACTAAGAAAATGCTCTTGCGACTTTAATCGCTAGAGCATTTAATTTTTCGTAAGTAAATTCTAGATAGGTATATTGCAACTCCGAGGTCATATCATCATCTTGCCTCACTCTCAGTGCAAATAATAAGCAAGAATTAACGTCCAACGTTGATTGAGATAGTATTTTGCTACAAAACGCGCATAATCTCGCTATACAACATTTAAAGAAGAATTTACCTATGACTACCTTTCAATACTACTTTCACCAACTGCCTTGCTTCGACTGTAAAAAAACGACAGTAAGTACTGATCTTGGTTGGTTAACGCCTGCGATGAAAGATGATGCTATCGCACAAGTGACAGCGACACTTGCACAAGGCGAGGTTACACCAGATCTTTCAGCAGACGTGGTTTGTACGAAAGATGAAGCTCGCGAGTACTTACTGCTTAACTTCTTCGGCTATTCAGAGGAAGAGCTGGCAAGCGGAATCGAAGCGGATGATGAAAAAGAAGTGGCAGACGAAATCGCAGAGCTAGTAGAAGAAGGTAAAGACACCATCACCTTCGAACATGAGATTGCTCTTCAGTGCTGTGCTGACTGTGATGTTGAAGACGAGTCAAACTAAGCACTCGTATTAGACGATACATCCATCAATATGGTGTGATGTTCAAATGATTAAAGGCGTTAGTGGCTTAAAAGTTCACTAACGCCTTTTTTATCTCTAGGTCGCTAAGACTTTTGAGTATCTATAATGCCTTGCTCGCTCAGTTGCGAAAGGATCTCTGCGGTCTTCTCTCTGAATAAATCTCTCAGTAGTCGCACAGTCGGGGTGATGGACTGACGACTTGGACACACTAACCACAGCTCGGTAGGTGTCGGCTTAAACTCAGGCATGACTTTAACCACTTCACCTGAAAGCAGATGACGCGACATGTCTAGACAAGATTTTATTGCCACTCCTTTACCTGCGATACACCACTGTCTAACAAGGTCTGCGTCGTTCGAAGCGCGATTTCCTTTTAGCTTCATTTTGTGG
This sequence comes from Vibrio splendidus, assembly GCF_001557875.1. Taxonomy (GTDB): domain Bacteria; phylum Pseudomonadota; class Gammaproteobacteria; order Enterobacterales; family Vibrionaceae; genus Vibrio; species Vibrio splendidus_F. Next base: position 834,229 of record NZ_LNRF01000001.1, read on the forward strand.
TCTTGGGTGCCGTCGTTAAATACCCACTCGTCTTGCAACATGTCATGGAGTTGGTAAAGCAAACCATTGTACTGAGCTAAGTCTCTCGGGTGTTTTGGTGATCCCATTTCAGCCAAGTATTCAGGAGCCGCACACAATACCCTCGGCACGTCGCATATCTTAAAACCATACATGTTGGCATCGGTCGGGGATCCGTAACGTAGCGCCATATCGACGGAATCTCGGTAGAAATCGATATTGCTATCGCTGATGCTAGTACGAAGCGTCGCCTTGGGATATTCAAGTAAGAACTCATCAAGCCAAGGTGTAACTAGGTTGCGCCCTAGGTCCGATGAAAGCGCTATACGAATTTCACCGTCAAGAATACCGAGTTCGTCGCGCATGTTGAGCTTCGCTTGCTCTAACAATTTCAAGGCTTGTTCGCACTCAGGTAAATAACGCTCGCCTGCTGAAGAAAGTCTTAGGTGGCGCGTGGTTCTTACAAATAACTCTGCTCCCAGTGCCGCTTCAACACGTTTCACGGCCGCGCTTGCGGTGGCAGTGCGCATATCAAGGTTGGTGGCTGCTCCAGTGATACTGCGAAACTCCGCTACCTTTAAAATCACTTGTAGGTCTTCAAGAAGCATTTCGTTTCCCCATAAATTAGGCATTTTCTAATTGCTAATCTTAGTATTTTGCCTGCGCATACACATCTCATTATCAAAAATTATTTGATAATAATTCAAATATTAGGCTGTTTATCTAAAGCGAGAAGTCTCTAAGATTCAATTATCGAATTTAAGGAGAAGTATCATGTCATTACCATTAACAATGAAAGCAATCGGATTTACTCAGTCACTAGCGATTGCAGAACAAGAAAGCCTATTTGAGTTTGAAACGAGTCTGCCAGAACTAAAAAATAATGACTTGCTGGTAAAAGTGAGCGCGACTTCTATCAACCCTGCTGACGCCAAAATTCGCATTCGTAATGCCAAAGACAAAACACTTGAGCAGCCAAAAGTACTGGGCTATGACGCAGTTGGTGAAGTTGTTGGCAAAGGCACAGACGTTGAAGGCTTCGAAGTCGGTGACCGTGTGTACTATGCGGGTGACGTAACACGTATAGGGGCTAACGCAGAATACCAAGCTGTGGACTACCGTATTACCGCTAAAGCGCCTAAGAGTCTTTCTGATGAAGCTGCAGCGGTTATGCCACTAGCAACACTTACGGCATGGGAAGCATTGTTTGACCGCCTACGTGTTCGTCCTGAAGAGAAAAAGTCTATTCTGATTATTGGTGGAGCGGGCGGTGTAGGTTCGATCACTATTCAACTGGCTAAGCAGCTGACCAACCTAAAAGTTATCGCAACAGCTTCAAGACCTGAAACGGAACAGTGGGTAAGGGATATGGGAGCGGATTATGTGGTGAACCACCGTAATCTTGTCGAGTCAGTGCGAGAGCAAGGCATTCAACATGTTGACTACATCTTCAATGTTGCTGATACAAAAGGGCACTGGGACGCGATGGTTGAGTTGATCGCACCACAAGGCATGATCGTTCGATTGTAGAATTCGATGGCGGAATTGACTTATCAGCGCTGCAAGGTAAATCTGCGGGCTTTATTTGGGAACTGATGTTCACGCGTTCACTGTTTAACACCGACGATATCCAGAAGCAGCAAGACATCCTATTCCAAGCTGCGAACCTGATTGATGCTGGTCGTATTAAAACGACGCTTACCACGACCCTAAATGGCTTTGGTGTGGATACACTGAAAGATGCTCACCAACGTATTGAAAGCAGTGCCTCGATTGGTAAAACAGCCATCAAATACTAGTCTTTGATGTTTGAGTCTGTAGTTGTTTGGAAAAAGGGCTACGATAAACATAAGAAAGGCGTTAGTAGACTTGAGTTTGCTAACGCCTTTTTTATTTTGTGGTCTTAGCTAGCTCCATGGAGTTTCAAATCAAACCGTCAGTTAGAAACCATAGAGCACGACGGAGTGCTTAGAAATAATGAAACACCGGAGGTTCATGCATTAAGAAGTTTTGATGTGAGATGTTCCAAGCATAAGCGCCTGCTAGGGTGAACACCACATAGTCACCGATATCGATTTGCTCGATATGTTGATTTCGTGCCAGAACATCTTTTGGAGTACAAAGCTGTCCAACCAACGTGGCTTTAGCATGGTTTATCGGATGTGAAATGGTGGGTTGTTGACTACTTTTCACGATAGCAAAAGGATGGTCATGGTTTTGTGCAGCTGGCGTACGGAAATGATGTGTTCCACCACGAGCAATCACGAAGTTCTCACCAAGGTTTTGCTTAATATCCAGTACCTCCATCACGTAATAACCGCACGGTGCGGAGATGTAGCGACCACATTCAAAACGTAGCTTCCAGTCTTGTATATGTTCTTTAGCAATCAAGAACTCCAATTTGTCGCAGAACTCCATCCAAGGAAAGTGTTGCTTCGGGTTTTGGTAATTGATTCCCATACCGCCACCTAGATTGATGCTCAGCTCATCGAGTGAGAATGCCTTTTGCCACTCTTTGACGACTTGGAAATAACGTTGCATCAAGGCGAGGTGGCGATCGACTTCAAGTTGATGTGACATTAAGTGGAAGTGGAAGCCCTTTAGCTTTATCAAAGGAAAGTCGCGCAGATACATCAAGGCGTTATTGAGTTCACCCTCGTCGAGTCCAAATGGTGTGGGTTTCCCCCCCATGGCTAACTTGCTAAGCGTGATGTCACCAATGTCTATGTTCATACGTAAGAAGATCGAAGCCGGTCGATTCAACTTCTGAGTTAAAGTACCAATGCGTTGTAACTCAGTGAGGCTCTCTACATGAATCGCATCAACATCGAGTTCAATTGCTTGCTCTAGTTCACTTGGCATTTTCCCTGGGCCACCAAAGATCAGTGGTTGATTGAGTTGTTGCTGGTGAAGGTGTGTAAGCTCTCCGCCTGATGCCGCTTCGAAACCATCAACATAAGGGGCTAAAGTACGCAGTATTGGCGCTGAAGGGTTCGCTTTCGCGGCGTAAAAGAGCTCTACGTTTTTTGGCAATACATGGCGCATCTGCTTAATGTGCTGCTCCAATGCATCGAGATCATAAAGATAAGCACATAATGGTTGAGTTTGTTGCTTGGCCAATTGGTGTATTTCTTGGTGGATGTTCTCAGGAAGTTGAGGCGAATTAAGCATGGTGAGCTCCTCTTTTATGAGTAGGCCAAGGTGCTGCTACTTGAGTGTACCCAGACTCTTTATCGGCATTTTTCATCAAACGTGTTGTGAAGTTGTTTTTGCTAGGGAAATGACCATCGTTAAGCAATACCATTAGTTCGGGTTGCTGACCATTGATCGACTGCCAGCGGACGATGGCGTCTTTTAAAGTTCCCCATAACGTATTTTCAAGTGCTGAGTCCCCCTCAGCAATAAAGAAAATCGCTTCACTGATATTGTTAATGAAGGTGCAATAGCCGATACGGTTCCAACCTTGCTCACGGCTGTAGTACACCGATTGACGAGCACGCTCTGAAAGTTGCTGAAGAGTCGCTGATGGCCAAAACTCGGGTAGCAGCTTAGTGCCTTCTAAGTCTCGAATCCATACACAGCATGGCATGTCTTTTTCAAATCCAATCAACGTATTTTGTAAATGAGGTTCAAATGCAACTCCATGCTTGAAGTAGTAGTTAAAGACGCCTGGAATCAAACAATGCAGATAGCGCTCAAACCATAGAGTGGCGACATTTTCATATTGGCTTTGTGTTGTTTGGGCTTTTTGTTTGAGTTGAGTGGCAATGCAACTGTTCCCGTCTGTGTCGTAAGCAAAGAGCGCACCCGCTAACGTTGGCTGCAAAATATCGGTTTCGCTTAAAGTGAAATTCTCTCGATATAAAATACCAAATGACTCTCGAGCCTTAATAACATCAGCATGTTCTTGTTCAGCCACAGATTCTAGATTCAATGTGGTTGCGTAAGGTTCTGTCATTACCTTGAAGACAGGATTACGTAACTGCTCACTCTCTTTGATGGGGTGCAGAATTGAGGTTAATTGAACGGCACTATCGAGCTCATACCATGCGTTCTTACGTACACAGTTGGTTAAACGTACATTGATAGAGAACTTAGCAAACCAATCCATATCTGGGTGATACAGAGTGCGCACTGATGAGGTGGGTAAGAGTGTTTCACCACCTAATCCAAGCGGGATGATTTTGCCTCGTTCAATGGCCGTTTTGACCACTGGGTTTTGCAAAAGTGTGTAACTTTCCCAAGGGTGACAAGGGTAAAGCATGGTAGTTGCTGGTTTGTCTTCGTCAGGTGCAAGTTGTTCAAGCATGGTCGTTGGTGAGGTTCGGTCATCTGAACTCAAGACGTCGAGCAACGCAGTATCCACCTTAAACCAATACAAAGGAACTTTCGCTCCAACCTCAGGGGAGCACGCTAGCAGATCATCGATACTGACACCTGATCGACTCTTTGGCGTTGGGTGAAAAGTATGTCCCCAAAGTAACGATTGCTCTGATGCGATAAACGCATTGTGATGCTGAGGTGATCTGTCTGAGTTTAGGAACTGCTCGGTGATCAACAAACTGTTTTCCATTTGCTCGATCAACTCGTGATTGAATGGAATCGTCAGCACTTGTTTTAGGTAACTGAGTAGAAGCGTCAGGGTTTGCGTCGCGTCCAGCTTACACCAAGCTGAGCCGGGCATTTTGGCCCAAGGTGTATCGCAGAGCTTCACTTTTCCCAGTTTGCTGGTGTACTCAACAGGTAAAACCATCAAGCCATTTTTCTGAGGCTGACTTTGGTGAGGTAGGTGAATGGCCACGCGCTGGTGAGCGTTGTAGTTTCTTTTCAAAGTTTGAGGCAGAGAGGCAGAACTGTAGCACCAATCAACCTGTTCATTGGGTATCGCGTATTCACGTAAGTAACAGTTCACCACACCCATGATGGTATTGAGTTGGGCTTTTTCTCGGTTTAGCAGTACTTTTTTATGATTTTGAAGAACTTGGTCTTCAGCGAAATATTCACTTTGAGATAATTGAGTCTGTAACATGTTGATGTCCAAATTTTGAATGGATGATCAGCGCGATAGCTGTAATGCCACTGACCAACATAGAAAGTATGAAAGGAACCTCAAGCCAGCCCAGGCTTGATATGAAAGACGCGCTTAACCCAGCCGCAACGCCCCCCCATTTAGACATAGCATCAAAGCGCGAAAATACTTTGCCGCTTTGTCGTCGATCAATTTGGTTTGCTAACGCTTGATGCAAGCCGTGATAACAGCAAACCATGCCAAGTCCGAAAACAACACGAGCAATAATCAACACTTCTTGATAAGGAGTGAGGTGCATTACGGCACTGAGTGAAAGCAAACCAAAGCCCAGCCATAAAGTACGTTGCGCTTGATTGCGTTCAAGCTGGTGGCGATCAATCCATTCTGAGAACAGATGAACTTTCCCTGCAAAGAGGAGATAAACACCATGTGGGAGGGCATACAAAAATCCAATCCACGCTTGGCTGGTCACGCCATATTGCTGCACATAAGGTGAGAAATAAGGGAACGTGACGACCATGGCGAAAGCAAAACTGAACTGCGCGCCAAACACCCAATAAAGCGTATTTAACGAATTGACTTGGCTGCATTGAGCTTTATTCGATGCCTGATCTTTTACAATCCCCTTAGATTTCGTTAAGTCATCAATGGGTAATGTTAAGGTGATCAATAGCGCGAATAGCGGCAAAGCAGACAGCCACAGATACGCGTTCAACGGGTTTGTTTCTGATAAACTCCAGCCAAGCCCAATTGGAGCAATAATTAGCGCCAGACGGGCAGAAAGCTGAGTTTTATTGAGTGATTTACCGAGTGCTTTCGCATCGTTGATTTGACTGGATAAGTAGCTGTTTGAGGCGGCCATGGTGCCACCAAAGGTTCCTTGAATGATAAGACCAAACACAAACATTGAGAGATTATCGGCTAAACCGCACAGCGCGAAGCCTGCTGCAAGCCCGAGTTGAGCACGTAATAGAGAGCGACGTCTGCCATATTTATCAGCAAACTGCCCCCAAAAACGCGCCGCAACGGCAGTGCAAAAGGTGGGTAAAATGAACAGTACCCCCGCCCAGTCCGAAGTAATGTTTGCATCCAATGTCGGCAATACCATTGGCAAAAACAACGGCATTCCTAAAGCTGCAAACGCGGCGATAAAGTGGCTTAAAAGCACGCAATAGATGAGTTTGGTCATGATGGGCTAACTCACGCTCTGCTTGATGTTTTCAAGGTAAGCGTGTTGTGCTTCTTCGCTGGTTAGCAATAAAAAGTTTGGTGCCGACAAGCCATAGAACTTATTGATATCGCTTGCGCCAGACGCCTCTTTAGACAACAAGCTCCCCGAGCTCAATAGATACTTAGCATATAGGCTGGGTGACTCAAACAACATCTCGTTTGCGAGCTTGGTGTTGTGTCCTTGTTTGCCCAATTGGCTAAGCTGTTGTGAGAGGCTATTGGCGACCATTTCATACAGATAAGCTGATGTGGCGATTCCTTTCGTCGCCATTGCTTCCACAATCGCGGCAATGTCTAACTGCAAAGTAATGGTGGTAAACATCTGACCAAGAGCAAGCTCGCTGTCTACTGTGATGCGCTGGTCTAAAAGATGATCGCATTTTACGGGCGATTGTTGCTCAAACGTTTGGAAACGCTCTGGCCAAATACGCGCTGCATCGTTGTCTTTCATGGCTAAGGTCATCTTGCCTTGCTCATCGAATGCGATGATGGCGTTCTGTTGGTTAGACTCTAAAGCGATACCGTAACGAATCCACAATGTAAGGTGCACTTTGCATAGCAGATCAACGTAATCTTTAAACCAAGTCAGCGTATCTTGCTGATAATACTGTTCGGCGAGATGTTCCAAGAACAAACGTCCGTCAGGCATTGGACTAGCAAGGGCAGCCACAGGCACCAGTGCTTTGTCTTGGAAGTAGCTCCGCGGGTATTCACGCACAATGTAAGCAAAGGTTTTATCGTCTCCAACATGGCCGCCATGCTTCTCATTACAATGGAAAAGCGTGCCGTGTAAATCTTGATCTGTTTGCTCTAAGTGCGTCAATAAACGTTCAAACCAATGCCCATCATAGAGTGTGGATGGTTTGATTAGGCGAATGTTTTTAGTACCTAAAGATCGCATGATCAGCGGCACCTTGATGTGGATCTGTGGTGCTTGATTCACGACCACAGTACGTACTGATAAAGTTGGAGTCACCTCTAGATAGGCAAGCGGAGCTTTGATAATACCGTCAGGAAGTCCATCAAGACTCCTTAGTGTCAATGGATGTGCGGGGAATAACTCATGGCTAAGAGTAAAGTCGGCGGGCAGACCCACTTGCACCATCGTTGGCCAACATTCAGGTTGTGGACTGGTCAATGTAACCAGAGACTTTTCGATTGCGAGCCAACGAAGTTCAAAGCTTTGTGCAAATTCTGGCGCAAATTGTTCTAGATCGTGATCGCTTAAGCCGAACTTAGCACGTGCTGTCGGGTAGTAAGGGTGGTCAAGATAGGATGCGATTTGATCGGCACGCAATAGCTTTTGCTCCCAACGCTCTAGTTGAGAAATCGGCAGCATGAGTGATTCGGATTGCTGACTGAAGGCGCTATCACACAATCCCTTATGTTTTTCTGCGCATTCGAGTTCTTGCAAATAACCATCTAATAACGAATGCGAGCTTTCGTGAGCGCCTGCTTTCAATAATTCGATCCAATCTTGATAGTGCTGCTGGGTTTCAACGACACCATTTCTCTCGATGAGCCAACCATCACCTTTCGAACCATCTGGTTGACCGTATACCCAACGCTGCATGTAATAGCTCGGAGTAACTGGCAGGTAGAGCGTAAAGTCTGAACCTGAAAAAATGGCCCAAATTTGATTGCGAGGATAAGAAGATAGCTTGAGTGAACTCGGGAGCTGAGATTTAAATTGGCTTTGAGAAACTAATCCGAACAAATCTTCACGTAAGCAAGTATCGACTAACCGTTGAGTGAGGTATAACGCGTTTTCATTCATGCTGTTACCTCGTTTTTTGATGTTAGATTGAAGCGAGAGATTGCCTGTTGTAGTGCGGGTTCTAGAGTTTGGCCTGAAGGAGAAACGACCGAAATTCTCGCTAAGTAATCCTTGTTGGAATAACTTTGTTGGAACGTCTCGCCAACCTTTTTAAGCACTTGCTGTTGAATGACAATATCGCCCTCTTGGTGGATGAAAGAGGTTGATGATCCTTCAATCAAACCGCTTTGTTGGGCCACTACATAGTGCACATGGGCATTGCCATCAATACGAAATGTGGGATCGATTTTGTAACCCAAGTGAAGGTTTAAGATGGAACTGAACCAATTCCCGCCACTGAGGTTATCAAGCAAAAATTCCCGGCCATCACCAATACTTCGATAGTTGATCTCGACCATTACCGGCCCCGAATCTGTGATGATGAACTCGCTATGACAGACACCAAACCCCACCCCGAACTCTTGAAGCTGACGTATACATTCATCACGGTAGTGAACGCTGTTAATACCATTCCAACTCGCAGCAGTTTCGATGAAGTAAGGTGGCGCAGAGAGTTCTACATCGAACCCACCAAGTGCGATCAAATTTTCCCCGTCGCCAATGGTTTCGACAGTGATAAGCGGACCTTGTAAAAACGCCTCAACTAAAATGGGAGTCGTAGGGTGCTTTTGCCAAAACATATCGCAATAGTTATCCAGCTCAGCCGCAGAATCGCAGCGCTGCACGTCTAAACTAGCCACACCCTCTTTGGGCTTCGCAACGACAGGAAAATCGAAATCGAATACAGGAGCGCTCTCTCGACTTAACAAAACACTTTGAGTATTAGGTAACGATTTTTCGTTGAGAACCTGACGAGTTAAGTATTTGTTTTTCGCCTTGAGCGTCACATTCCAATCTTTAGCAGGTAGGCCAAAGAACTGTGCACAGATTGCGGTTGAGGTTTGTAGGTGGTCGCTGTTGCTGAAAACAGCATGAGGTTCTAGATCTTGCTCTGTGATGATTTCGATGAGTTCAAGAGGGTTGAACACATCGCACTCTAGAATTTCATCTGGATTAAAGCGGTCATCTTCATTCGCCAGTTTTAAGTGGTTGAGTTTTTGATCAGTGACTAAAACGACGTGGAGACCCATCGCTTTTGCTGTCGGTACGAAGCCATGAGTGACTGCGTCATTCACGACATGACTCACGATAATAATCGTAGATTTCATGGGCTTTTCCTAATTTTCTAACGTTGTTGTTACCTACTCACACATGACTTCCAAGCGGTCTCTTTCAAGGTTTAAGGAAAGAGTGTTTTGTTATCACTTTGTTTTTATTGACTATTGTGTCACTACGCTTGTTGCATAAGGGAAACAAATATAGATCATAAAATTTATATTGCAAACACAAATGATATTTGTTTTCATTCGCACTGTTGTAATTTTATAAACTAAAACGGAATTAGAAAATGAACATTAGATTGGCCTTGTCCCCGCTCGCTTTGGCAATTGGAGGTGCATTAACCGCAATGACCACTATGTCAAATGTAATGGCAGCAGAAGACGTCGCGGTAGATGAAACTCTGCAAGTTATTGGGCATCAGTACGAAGGTTACGCGGAGCATATGCCGCAATCGGGTACTAAAACGGATGTTGAATGGTTGGATGTACCACAGGCAGTATCAGTAGTCACTAAGACGGAAATGCAAGACCGTGGTGCTGTACGTTTGGTGGACGCACTTGACGGTGTTGCCGGGGTTAACAACACTTTGGGGGAGGGAAGCCGAGACCAATTTGTGATTCGTGGTTTTGATGCTCTCAACGACATGTATCGTGACGGGATGCGTGATGATGGAACCCTTCAATCGTACCGAAGTTTAGCGAATATTGAACGAGTCGAAGTGGTAAAAGGCCCTGCGGGCGCACTTTATGGCCGTGGTTCTGCGGGTGGTATCATTAACTTGGTCACCAAGCGTGCTAACGGAGACAACTTTACTCACGTTAATGGCAGTGTTGGCAGCAACAATCTGTTTGTTGGTCAGGTTGACAGCTCGATGGCGTTTACTGACAAAGTCAGTGGTCGTATCAACGTGGAAAGTCGACAGTCTGATTCCTATGTAGACCACGTCGACTCGAATGATTTCTTTATTGCCCCAACAATTCGAGTGATGCCTTCTGATGGACACATTATTGATCTCGATGTTGAATATTCTCACCAAGAACTGGTGCCATATCGTGGTGTTCCATCAAAGAATGGTAAGCCTGTCGACGTCTCTGAAAGCACGTTTTATGGTGGCACGAACGACTATCAAGAGTCAGACAGCATTCGTGTTGGCGTTAATTATGAATGGCTTTTGAATAGTGAATGGGTATGGACAAACCGCGCAGCATACAACCATATCGAGCTTGAGCAAAAGGGTACGCGCCAAGGAACGGTAACTGGGAATGAAGTATCTCAGACTGTAAATAACTTCGGTTACGACCCTCGTACCACGACGACTCTTCAATCTGAGCTAGTTTGGGAAACCGATTCCAATCAAATGATGATCGGCGCGGATTATAATCAGATCAATATCGATTTAACGCTCGCAAGCGATAAAACCTTACCTCCGAAAGACATCTATAACCCTGTAGCAGGTCCAACACCGAATCCGGGTTTCAAACCTTTCCGTGATAACACGACAACGACCACCGGTGTCTACATTCAAGACGTTTACACCTTTGGTGATCTTTCAGTGATCGGTAATGTGCGTTACGACTCGATGGAGCTTGAACAGAAAAAAGCGGGCTCAGCAAAAGAGAATCTAGACGATGACAAAGTGAGCTACCGTGGTGGTTTGGTCTACCGTCTCAACAATGATATGTCAGTGTACGCAAGCTTAGCTCGTTCATGGCAATTGCCTTACTCAGGTATATACATCAACCCTAAATTAGCAGAATTCTTCCATACCGATCTAAAAGAAATTGGCGCAAAAGCTTACCTATTAGATAACGCTTTGATGCTGAATGCCGCGGTCTTCCAAATCGATCAAGAACAACCTGAAACCAATATAGACGGGGATGTTGTTTACAAGATCGAAGCTCGTCACCAAGGTATTGAGCTAGAAGCTCGAGGTCAGTTTACAGAGCAGTGGGACATTTCGGTGGGCTACAGCTATTTAGACGCGGAGAACAAAGATACAGGCAAAAAGCCAAACGATGTGTCTGATCACCTGTTTTCGCTTTGGAGCACTTATCAGTTAGATGACAACTGGCGTTTAGGTGGTGGCGTGAAATACGTAGGCGACCGTTACGCGGGTAATGATGAAGCGGTAGCGCTAGGTGACTACACCACGGTTGACTTGATGGCAGCGTACACCGCGGGTCGTCACAAAGTTCAAGCGAACGCTTACAACGTACTTAATGAGGAATACATTCTGGGTGCAACCAACGGCACGTCTGGTACTAACCAGATTGGCTACGGAGCACCAGCCGAATTCATGCTCAGCTACGGCTATCAGTTTTAAAAGCTAGTTCAGTTTTAAGAGTTAGTTCATTTCTAAGAGCTCTTTCTACTCTAAAACCGATTGATTTGTTCGCTACGAATGAGTGAACAGTTGGCCTCATTTTGAGGCCGTTGAGCCCATAGGATCAAAGCGCCGAATCGTAAACACGGCCTTTGATCCTAACTTGCCTATTTAGGAGATTTTCATGCCTTACCAGAATTTGGATGGTAAACCCTGTACTCAATCACATCAAAAGTTGCGTCTAAGTGCCCTTGCAATGGCCATCGCTTCAGTGACTTCCATGGGCGCATTTGCCGCGTCTGATCCGCAAACGACGACCATGGAAACGATTGTCGTGACGGGCAGCTTGATCGGTAATTCAGAACTTGAGGATGTGAAAGAGTATCCGGGAGCTCGTACCGTTCTGACTAATGAACAAATTAAAAAGACTGGCGCACTTTCGATTGATTCGGCCTTCCAAAGTGTACCGGGCATTAAGGTTCAAGATGAAACAGGCACCGGTGTTTTGCCTAACATCTCGGTGCGTGGTTTGAAAGCGAGTCGCAGTGGGCACGCTCAATTCCTCATGGATGGTGTTCCTCTCACACTGGCGCCGTATGGTCACACAGGACAATCAATTTTCCCAGCAACGCTGTCGATGCTTGATCGTATTGATATTGTGCGAGGCGGTGCGGCGGTTCAGTACGGACCAAACAACGTCGGTGGTGTGATCAACTTGGTGACTAAGCCTATTCCACATGAGTGGCAAACGGAAATCAGTAATCGCTTTACTGTATTCGAGGATGGCGATACGCCGCTCAATGATTTTTACCTGCGCACAGGTGGTTGGTTAACCGATACGCTAGCACTTCAAGTGGAAGGTAACTTCTTAAAAGGTGAAAGCTTCCGTGAACACTCCGACACAGATGTAAAAAACTTCCAGGCGAAATTGCAATGGTTATTGAGTGATACTCAAGAGCTACAAGCCTTCGTGCAGCGTTATGATGCTGACACCCAAATGCCCGGTGCTTTATCGCCGGATGATTACGAAAAAGATCGTACTCAGTCGAAGCGTCCATACGATGAATATCAGGGAACTTCAACGCGTTGGAGCCTGAAGTATCTGCATGACTTGAATCTTGCAGATAGTGCTGAATTGGAAATACTGACGTTTGGCCACCGTTCTGAGCGTTTCTTCCAATGGGGCTTTAATAGCGCTGGCGGCCACTGGGCGGATCCTGCATTACCATCAACCGATATTCGTACGTCACCACGTGAATTTGCTGTTTATGGTGTTGAACCTAAACTCGCGATGTACTTTGACGGAAATACCGTAACGCAAAACGTCATTGTGGGTGCACGCTACGTTAACGAAGACATTGATTACAAGCTGACTCAAACGCCAATTGCTGGTGGTGCTACAACAACCCCACGTGACTGGCACTTAGATACTGACGCTTTTGCTGGTTACATCAGCAATGAAATCGGCTTGTTCAATGACGTATTGAAAGTCACGCCGGGTATTCGTTACGAATCGATTGATATGACGTTTGATGATCTGGGTACAGCACAGAGCACAGACAATAAAGTGACGGAATGGCTGCCGGGCTTAACCGTGGCATATCATCTGACTGAGCAATGGGTTGGTTACACCAATGCACAGAAATCTTTGCGTGCACCACAAATCGCTTACATCCGTGGTAAAGGTGAAGAGGGCAGTGAGCTAGCGTGGAACTACGAGTTGGGTGCTCGCTACAACCAAGATTCAACCAGCTTTAACATTGCACTTTACCGCATTGATTTTGAAGATCAGCTGCAATGGCAAAGTGCTACCCAAACTTTCGATAACATTGGTAAAACCCTTCATCAAGGTGTTGAGCTCTCTGGTCGTTATATTCCTCAAGCGATGCAAGCTCTAAGCCTCGGCGCTGGTTATAACTATTTGGATGCGACGATAGAGGAAGAGGGTGCAAACAAAGGTAATCAACTTCCTTATACGTCTAAACATCAATTTAGTTGGGATGCGACTTACGCCTTTAGCAAGGTAGATACGACTTTGTCTGGTTACTACTTCAGCGAGTCTTACTCTGACAATGCGAACACAAGTGCCGAAGATTCAACGGGCGCGACAGGTAAAGTACCTGCCTATATGGTCTGGAACTTCAACCTAGGTTCGGATTTGTATAAGGATGAAAACAGTAAGCTGCGCATGAACCTTGCGGTGAACAACTTGTTTGATGAGGACTATTACTTCCGCGGTATTGATACCAGCCCGGTCGGTCGTTATCCAGCACCGGGACGTTCTTACACTTTGGATCTGAATTATCAGTTCTAATACGTAATTTATTGAAAGTAATAACGAATAAAAGTCGCCAATACTCTTGGCGGCTTTCACGGTTCTAGCGTTTAAGGAAAATTAAATATGGAAAACAGCTCTCGCCTTTTGTTTTCGAATCAATTTCAGCTGTCGAACGGACTGCTGTCATTTAATAGGCCGTTTTTATTCAACAGGGTAGCAGTAACCTTAGCTTTGCTGGTTTTAAGCTTGTTCTCATTATCCAGTTCAGCACAAACCAGGGTCATACAAGATGAGCAGGGTCAGTTTGAGATAGCGACTACTCCGCAACGTATTGTGGTGTTGGAGTTCTCATTTGTAGATGCGTTAGCTGCGGTGGGTGTTTCTCCTGTTGGTGTTGCTGATGACAATGATGCTTCGCGAGTGATTCCGGCGGTGCGTGAATTGGTTCAACCATGGGAATCGGTTGGCATGCGTTCTCAGCCTAGCCTAGAAGCCATTGCGGTATTAAAGCCCGACCTGATCATTGCAGATGCAGAGCGTCATCGTACTGTCTATCAAGATCTACAACGCATCGCACCAACTCTGCTGCTGAAAAGCCGCGGCGAGACGTATCAAGAGAATTTGGAGTCTGCGCTCAAGATTGGCATCGCTCTCGACAAGCAATCGTCAATGGAACAACGAATTCAACAACATCAACACGCCATGGCCGAATTCAAAAGTCATTTCTCGCTCAAACATACCGTCCAGTTTGCTGTCGTGTCGGATAAAGGTATGTGGTTACATAGCCCAGCGTCTTACGCAGGAGGCGTGCTGACCACATTAGGCATTGCGAGCCCAATAGTGAAACCAACAGAGAAGGCATATTTGCCAACCAGCTTTGAGTTGTTGTTGAAAACCAACCCGGATTGGTTACTCCTTGGCGCTTACTCCCATCCAAATATTGTTGATGATTGGCAGAAAAATCCGTTATTCAATGTACTAACCTCTGCAAAAAAACAGCAAGTTGTAGAAGTGTCACCGGCGCTTTGGTCATTGAATCGAGGCATGTTAGCGGCAGAACAAATGGCGAAAAATCTTGAGCAGATCTTGGACCGATCATGAGTACGATGTCGTTCTCTAAAAGTAAGCGATTCTGGCCAATACTGTCGTGGCGAGTCACGTTATTTACGGCATTCGTGTCGTGTTTGGCACTGTCTGGTTACGCGGCCTCTATGACCGGGTGGTCTAATTTCTCATTAGCATTGAGTGACTTGATTGACTACTGGTTTGCGTTTGATGAAAGCAGCATGACTCATCAAATATTGGCGACATTAAGAGCACCAAGAGCTTATGCGGGGCTATTGATTGGTGCGAGTTTGGCCGTCGCTGGGTTATTGATGCAGGGATTAACGCGCAACCCACTGGCGTCTCCGTCGATTCTTGGTATTAACGCAGGCGCAGCCTGTTTCATGGCGTTAGCTGCGATAGGTATACCTGTGCTCAGTGAGCTAAACCCAATCCTCAATGCGGTTCTTGGTGCGTTGCTAAGTGGCGGTGCTGTGATGCTTCTGGGCGGCTTTTTCTCCGCACGTTCTCATCCGTTACGTTTGGTTCTCGCGGGTATCGCCATTACGGCGTTATTGCTCGGACTGACACGTGCGGCGCTGATTCTTGCTGACGATATGGCTTATAGCGTCTTGCATTGGCTTACGGGCTCACTGTCTAGTGTGGATGATGGGCAATGGCAACAGCTTTGGCCGCCTGTAGTGATTGGTTTGGTGCTGGCAATGAGCCTTGCTCGTAACCTCAACTTACTGGCACTTGGCGAAGAAGTTGCAGTGGGGTTGGGCAGCAATATCAGGCTTACTCGCCTCGTGAGTGGACTGACGATCGTGTTGCTTGCTGGAGCAAGCGTCGCTATCGCGGGGCCCATTGGCTTTGTTGGATTGTTAGTGCCTCATTTGGTTCGACCTATGGTTGGGCACAATTACCATTTACTGATTCCTATTTCAGCATTGGCAGGCGCAGCATTAGTGTCTTGGTCAGATGCGCTGTCGCGAGCGATTGCTTTCCCGACTGAAACACCCGTTGGTGTTATTACTGCTTTGCTAGGGACACCTTGTTTTATTTTGATTGCGACGAGGAGGTCTTAATGCATCATCACACTAAGATAGTTTTGTTATCCGGAATTCTCATATTAGTGGCATCTGCAGGTTTGTTTGTCGGTGCAGCGTCACTTTCTATTCCTCAAGTCATCGAACATTTGGTCGCGTTTTCCAGTGACGATTTTGTTATCCATCAGTATCGGCTACCACGTATGTTGCTCGCGATAAGCGTGGGCGCAGGGTTAGGGCTTTCAGGGGTATTAGTGCAAGGCGTGATACGTAATCCGTTAGCATCGCCTGATCTTATGGGTATTAGTGCTGGGGCAGGACTTGCTGCGACAGCGAGTTTAGTTTGGTTTCCCAATGCACCAGTCAGTGCGCTTCCTATGGTGGCGATGTTAGGTGGGGTATTGGCTGCTGGACTGATAGCTGTATTGGCCTGGTGGTCAAGGCCAACACCCGCCAAATTGGCGCTGATTGGTATTGCGGTGAGTACGTTTCTGGCCAGTTGTATCGACTTCTTGTTGGTCACCAATCCGATAGAGATCAACACGGCTATGGTGTGGCTAACAGGCAGTCTTTGGGGCAGAAATTGGCAGCAAGTCCCGTTTATTTGGAGTGTACTGCTCTTGTTGTTGCCTATGGCATTATGGCTTGCTTGGCGATTAGATGTGATGGGACTTGGCGAGGAAAGTGCGACCACATTGGGTACTAAGCCAAAACAGATTCAGGCTCTCGCGTTATTGGCCGCTGTATTGCTTGCCAGTGTTAGCGTTTCTGTTGCTGGAACGATCAGTTTTGTGGGTTTATTGGCACCTCACTTAGCACGCTTGTTGTTTGGGCATAATCATAAGTTGTTAATCCCTGCATCTGCACTGGTAGGGGCAATTCTGGTTACCAGCGCTGATGGGTTAGCTAGAGGTTTACAACCACCGATTGAATTGCCAGCAGGCGTTCTAACTTCCGTAATTGGCGCGCCATATTTCATCTTTCTTCTCTATCGTTATCGAGGTTGGTAACCATGCTTAAAACGCAGAATCTTTCCGTCGCGTACGGCAAACAAACGATCATACCGAACCTGTCGGTTTCTATCCCTAAGGGAAAAATTACCGCATTGATAGGACCTAACGGATGCGGTAAATCTACCTTGTTAAAGACGTTAGTCAGAATTAACAAGCCAGTAGCTGGAGAGGTGTTGTTTGAAGACAAACCGCTATCAAGCTATGGCGATAAAGCGCTCGCTCGTTCGTTGTCACTTCTTCCGCAAATCTTGGTCAGCCCGGAAGGCATTACGGTAAGAAAATTGGTCGAATATGGCCGTTCGCCTTATGTATCCCATTGGGGAAGGTTAGGACAGGACGATCAAAGGATTGTCGAGCAAGCAATGCGAGATACAGGTGTACTCGAGTTTGCTGATAAGCCTGTTGAGTCATTGTCTGGTGGCCAGCGTCAAAGAGCATGGATTGCGATGGTAATTGCGCAGGATACGGACGTAGTGATGTTGGATGAACCGACCACATACCTTGATATGTCTCACCAGGTGGAATTAATGAACCTGATGCAACAGATGAATGCCAAAGGAAAAACGGTGGTTGTTGTGTTGCATGATCTGAACCAAGCCAGCCGTTATTGCGACCATTTAGTGGTTTTGGAAAAAGGGTGCTTAATCGCAGAGGGCTCGCCTGATGAAGTGATGACCGAAACCATGCTCAGTAACGTGTTTGATCTCAAAGCGAGCGTGTTTCGAGACCCCATTTCAAATACACCAATGTGTGTTGCGGTTTAGGAGAATATACTGATTGTCATTTTCTTGAGATTGACTTAATCAACAACGCCTTTCACAGAGCTGCGAAAGGCGTTTTTTAGTTTTACTTCACTTTAACTAGAGTGCTCGAATCTGTATGAGCAAATGCGTTGTCGTAGATCTCTAAGCCTGTTGTTTGAGAGTACGTTAGCGTATCGTCTGAAATGCTAATGTTCATCGTGAAGCCTGTGGTGGTTGCGTTGTCCGTCATGTATTCAGACTCAGCGATACCACGTTTAGAGGAAACTAACGTCATTGTATCGCCAGCAGGGCCTTCTGCTGTGACACATGTGGTGCGTGGTACGCAATAAGAGTTGTAGACGATCTGATTTTTTTGGTCGTAGATGAAGTAACCACGTTGATCGTGGAATTTAGAGTCGTCGGCCTTTCTGAATACTTCTTGCTTATAGTACAGAGCAACCAGATATTGATCGCTGGCATTGGTTGCATCTGCCGCAACCTCAAACGTCATCACTTCATAAAATGGTGTGACCGCGGGGCCACCTGCACCCACTTCTGTGCCTTCTTGACCTGGAGAAATATCAACGCCACCAGTTTCGACTGATTTCCATGTGCCGACTAACTTTGCTAATGGACCAAAATCCATACCATTGATTGTGCTGTGATCGGCTATTGCTGGAGCCGAGATTGCTGCTGCTATACCAAGTGCTAATAATTTTTTCACTTTAACTTCCTTTTTATTAATTATCTGACCGCAATGAAAGTAAGGTTATTGTGAGACTCGTTTATTAACCCAGATCAGTGTTGTTGGCTAATATGAAATCGAATTGTAACTTGATGTATCAGTCAATAAGGGGATATTAATATGTGTATATATTGAGCAAGAAGCAGTGGTTGGTTCGTCTAATCTCTGTCATACATCAAGGGTTTGCTGACTCTTGAGGTTGAGTTCAGTCACATTAGATTAGGTCGTCTAAACTTAAAGTTGGTATCGCGGCAAATACGACAATTTGGGCTCTAAAGACGTTCTCGAAATAAATGCAAATTAGTGCTTTACCTCAACTTAACTTGAGGTATTAGGATATGCAACGTTGCTTACGAGAATACTTTAAGGAGAGAAGAATGATCCAACTTGAACATGTGAATTTAGTGGTAAAAGACATCCCAGAAATGCTGGTTTTCTATAAAGCGGCGTTCCCTCATTGGTATGTCCGTGATGAGGGAAAAGGGGAGTGGTCAGGTAAGCCACGTAACTGGCTGCATTTTGGTGATGAGTACCAATACATAGCAATAAGTGATCACGGCGAAGGTGAAAATAGAGATTTGGCTGGGCATTCTGTTGGCCTCGCGCACTTCGCTTATGTGACCAATAATATCGAAAGTGTCACTCAACGGCTTGTTGATGCGGGTTTCCCAATTGCCAAACCCGGCGTCGAAGAACCTTATCGAAAAAACGTCTACTTTGTGGATCCGGCGGGCTTTGAAATCGAGTTTGTTGAGTATCTGAGTGATGATCCCAAGTTACGAAATGCCACGAGTTAATCACGTAATACTGCCAGTTAGTGGCATGAAAACGCGCTAGAGAACATTTATAGACAAGGGCATTGTGGAATCATCCGCAATGCCCTTTTTAGATCTATTTGATCGCTGATTGGCTAACTGATATTGAGCTCTTTTAGCTGGTGTTTACTTAGCTTTAAACGGCACCAACAGTTGTTTACCAAACACATTGATTAGCGCGCCTGTTACGATTAGGCCACCACCTAGGTAAGTCCAAACTGATGGGATCTCATTGAAGATCCACACACCTAATAGCGCTGAGAATACGATTTGAACGTATGAGTAAGCCGAAGCCTTGCCAGCAGCTTGGGTTTGCATCGCTTTGGTCAAACCGTATTGGCCTATCTGAGTGAAAATACCGACTAACACGAGCATCACGGTAAGGAATAGACTTGGCCACACAAAGTCGTTCCAGATAAGGGCGGTTGAGATTGGTAGAGCAACCAGTGGGAAGTAGAAGATGATGACTGAACTGTCTTCCGTTTGGCTAAGCTTTCTCACAATTACATAAGCAATTGAGCTACCAAATGCGCCACATAACGCCACCATTATGCTAAATAGCGGTAACTCGCTGCTCGCGCCACTGTTCATGCTTGGCTGTACCATTACTAATAGTCCCGCTAGGCAGAACGCAATGCAGATCATGGTCGATTTTTGGACGCGCTCTTTCAGAAATAACACGCCAAGTAGGGCGGTAAATACAGGGTGAACGTATTGTAGAATGGTCGCTTCTGCTAATGGCAAGGTGGTCACAGCGTAGTAAACACACATTAAGGCTGCTGTGCCAACTGCGCCTCGAACAAACAACAAAGGTTTGTTATTTCCCCAGATCGAAATGCCTTTTCGCTTAACGTCGATATAACTGATGATCAAAGACACCAAAGCCCTTGCTGCAACAATTTCGAATACAGGTATGCCGTAGTTGCTGATGTATTTCACACACGCAGACATCAGTGCGAATCCAAAAGCGGAGAGGATCATGAATCGAACCCCAACAGGGATCATTGAAAAAGAGAAAGAGGGCATAAAAATATCAATCGGTTGAGGGAACAGGAATCATAACTTAGTTTAGAAGAGCCGACCAAAGTCTTTGTCTTGTTCTAGTCAACTTGATTCAATTAATTCTCATTTCCTAACGATTCGTTTTTATCCCACATAATATCGGCTATAACACAATTTTATAAAATCAACATCAACAGAAGGTGACGCTAATTCAACTCTGATTTATCGGTCGTTTTAATTATCTTTCTTAGTCATATCATTCTCGTGAATTTATAATAAGAGATATGTTCTATGAAACCAATAAACACCCTACTCATATCCACGCTCGCGCTTTGCTCTTTCAGTTCAGCTACTTATGCAGACACCATTTTACATGCTTTCAATTGGAAGTATTCAGATGTGACAGCCAACGCCAATCAGATTGCGCAAGCCGGTTATAAAAAAGTACTGGTTGCTCCGGCAATGAAATCGAGCGGCAGCCAATGGTGGGCGCGTTACCAGCCTCAAGACCTTCGAACCATTGATTCTCCTCTCGGCAACAAACAAGATTTGACCGCAATGATTGCCGCACTCAAAGGTGTGGGTGTTGATGTCTATGCCGATGTGGTTCTGAATCATATGGCGAATGAAAGCTGGAAGCGAAGTGACCTGGATTACCCTGGTACTGAAGTGCTAAACGATTATGCGAGCCGTTCAAGCTACTATGCTGACCAGACTCTGTTTGGTAATTTAGCGCAAGGTTTTGTATCCGCAAATGATTTCCATGCCGCGGGCTGTATTTCAGATTGGAACGATCCTGGTCATGTTCAATATTGGCGCTTGTGTGGGGCTGAGGGTGATGTAGGTTTACCTGACCTTGATCCGAATAATTGGGTGGTTTCACAGCAGCGCTTATATCTGAAGGCATTAAAGGATATGGGTATCAAAGGTTTCCGAATTGATGCCGTCAAACACATGAGCCAGTACCAAATCGACCAAGTGTTCACGCCTGAAATTACAGCGAACATGCATGTATTCGGTGAAGTGATTACCAGCGGTGGAGCAGGGAACAGCGGCTATGAGTCGTTCCTTGCACCTTACTTAAACAATACCAATCATGCAGCGTACGATTTCCCGCTGTTTGCATCGATTCGCTCGGCATTCTCAATGGGCGGTGGCTTGAACCAACTGCATGATCCAAAAGCGTACGGCCAAGCACTCGATGATAATCGTTCGATCACCTTCGCGATCACACATGATATTCCAACCAATGACGGCTTCCGTTACCAAATTATGGATCCACAAGACGAGCAACTCGCTTACGCTTATATCCTTGGCAAAGATGGCGGTACGCCGTTGATCTATAGTGATGATCTTCCTGATTCTGAAGATAAGGATAATGGTCGTTGGGGTAATGTGTGGAACAGTTCGATAATGAAAAACATGTTGAGCTTTCATAACGCGATGCAAGGCAAAACAATGACCATGATTTTAAGTGACCAATGTACTTTGCTGTTTAAGCGTGGCAAAGAAGGTGTGGTTGGTATTAACAAGTGTGGCGAAACGCGTGGCGTGACGGTTGATACTTACCAGCATGAGTTCAATTGGCATGTTCAATACAAAGACGTATTAAGCAGCGCGACAGAAACCATTTCTTCTCGCTATCACACCTTCAACTTACCACCACGCAGTGCGCGTATGTTTAAGCTTTAATGCTTATTTAATAGTGCGAACACCACCGGTAGAAAGCATAAGCCGCAGCAAGTGCTGCGGCTTATTGTTTTTAAACAAGTAGTTTAGCGAACGGCGCGTTTTTACGAGCCTATTGTTTAGAAAGGCGAGCGGCTATTCGCGATAGCGAACTGTTGGTAAAGCTCCGCCACTTCGACCGGGTTGAACTCGTCTTTGTAAGTCAACTCACTGAGTCGGTGTGTGATGTTTTGCAGTTCATGCGACCGTTGCTGAGCACGCTGCTGATAGCGTTTGAATGCTTGCTCTGTACCTTCAAAGTTAGAGGCAATGCTTTGTGCCAACACGTAAGCATTCTCAATACCCAAGCTGAATCCGATCCCCATGGTCGGCAGTACAGCGCAACAGGAATCTCCCAGTAGAACAGCATTGCCGCGATACCAAGTATCAAATGGGGCAACATCGGTGAGTGGAGAAGGCAAGATCTTCGATTCAGGCGTATCTCGAATCATATCCAGTAAATAGCTCGGATAGTGAGAGAACTGGTCTAACACGGTTTGTTTAGACAGCGTTTCACCTTCCTTAACGGCACACGCAGCAAACCAGTATTTGCCTTGGGTTTCTCGATCGTAGGTGTAGGTTACGATACGAGATTTATCACCCGCAAAAACATAACACTCATCATCGCTGATTTCTGATGCTTTGAAGTCAATCTCACCACGGCAGCAATAGACGTTCGGTTGTCTTAGTGACACATCAGGCGCGACAAACTTTCTCACTTGAGAGAACACGCCGTCGGCACCGACAATAATATCCGCATCAATGGGTTCGCCATTGATAAGAATCTGCGGCTCATCGTCGTTTTGAACAACGGTGCAGGTTTGGTTAGTGACGATACAATCATCCCCTAGCTCATTTAATAGCAGTTGGTATAAACGGCTGCGATGAAACAAACCAATTGGTGCGTTGGCTTTACTCGGAGAGTCACTCATATGGAGTGTGTTGATAGGCAACCCTGTCGCCGTTAATGTCGAGATGGTATCGACTTGGTTGCATGCAGCTTTGACTTTATCGACACCAACCAGTGCCGCAAGTACTTGCATGCCCTCTGGCCACATAATTATGCCAGTACCGTCAGCACGTGGTTGTGCTGCCTTCTCATATATTCGAGCTTTAATACCAAATTTACGCAGTGATAATGCGAGTGCCAAACCATTCAGCCCCGCACCAATAATTGCGACTTTTAGAGGTTGTTGTCCCATGACTTTCTCCTAAGAATAAGATGCCAATATCTGTGTACTGGTTCATAGGGCGTAAGATAGGTCATTCGAATCGATAAATAAACGTTATAAATTATAAGGTTAATTCGGTTTTGAAAAATGAGGCACCTATCCCCTAATGATCTTGGATGACACCAAACCAGTGGTTCTGTTGAGATAGTGCTTTCAGTAACTCGATCTCTTTTGTGGTCTCTTCTTTAAGCCATTCAATAAGGTCATTGATGATAGGCGTGTGACTACGCTGGTGAATGAAGTAAGTCCAAGCACTGTGTTGGATCTTGGCATTCTTAGGGCAGTACAAGAAGCCTCGTTGGAGATCTTGTTGAACTAACAATAGATCCGTGACCGTCACCCCTTCACCGGATAAACAAGCACTGAGTGCCATATCTAACGATAAGAAGCTGGTATTTCTAACGGGCTTTGTCGGTGGCGATTCAACATCGGCTAACCACACTTTCCAGTCGTGATGATCTAAGGTTGGATGGAGCCTTGGTAAGGTTAAGATCGAATCGAGGTTGGTGTCTTTGGTGATTAAACTGGTAGAATTCATTAAGCTAGTAGAACAGACCGGCGCCATAAACTCTTCACGCAAGAAGGTGATATCTGGTGCTTTGTCATAGCGTTTTTTGAAGCGCGTGTGGAAGATAAGTAGGTCATATTCACTACTATTAATTGATTCGTCTTCCTCAATTACAGGAACTATGACGATCTCATAATCTTGATAACGCTCGTTTAATTCTCGCACTTTGGATATCAATACTCGCGTCGCGAAACTTAAGGTCGCTTTGATCACGATACGCTTTTGCTTGGGCTCACTCCAAGAGGCGATAACAGATTCGATATTGCCGTAGCTTTCTCGTAAAGCCACATACAAATCATGACCTTGTACCGTTAATTCAATGGCTCGATGCTTACGAATAACCAGTGATGCGTTTAACTCATCTTCAAGCTGTTTGATCTGTCGGCTGATCGCACTTTGTGTCACATGCAGCTCTTCGGCAGCCAGAGTAAAGCTCATCAGCCTTGCAGCTGCTTCAAAGGCTTTTAAGCCATTATGTGATGATGGCAAGCTAGGATATGGGGTCATAATTCGTTAGCATGAGTTTATGGAATGTTAGAGTCGCAAATTTATCAATTGAACGCCAGCCTCATCGATCGTATTTTGGGCGAAATTAACTGAGGCGCTCATGAAAAAAATACTCATTCTTGCATTCCCTTTGATCATTTCACAGCTGATCTCCATGGCTTTAGTCCTTACTGATGTTTGGATGATGTCGCGTATCAGTGTGTCAGCCCTTGCGGCTGGTGGCTTAGGCGCTTCTATCTACTTTTTCATCTTCATTATTGCGAGCAGCACTGTGGGTTGTGTCGCAAACTTGATCGCGATTGCTTATGGTCAGCGCGTCGCTCGCCCAGAGTTTGGTAATACACAAATCAGATTGGCAGTGAAAGGCGCAACCATGTTGGCGTTCGTGCTCAGTGTGACTTTAATGGCGGGCTTCTGGTTTGCTCCGCTGGTATTAGAAGCAGCCAAACAGCCGCCAGAAGTGATCACTTTAGCGATGGAATATGTCCATGCCTTGAAATGGGTGATGCTGCCTTCGCTTATCTTGTTGGTACTGCGTGGCTTAACCAGTGCGTTTGGTAATGTGCGTTCTATTCTGGTGATGTCGATAATCACCGTAATTTTGAATGTGCCGGTGAGCTACTTCCTAACCTTCCAATTAGACATGGGCTTAACTGGTCTAGGGTTAGGCACGGCTATCGCGGCATTCATCGTAATGATTGGATACACAGTGTGGGTATTCAAACGTGACGAATTCAAGCAGTTTGCCCCTTGGCTAAATACCGAAGAGTACTCCATCAAGCTGATGAGCCCTTTATTGTTAATGGGGTTACCTATTGGACTCGCGGCTTTACTTGAGCATGGCTTAATTTACGGCGGCACCTTAATGGCGGGTACGATCAGTATCGCTTCGTTAGCTCTGCACCAAATTCTGCTGCAATGTTTAAGTTTTACTTGGAACTTCAATTTTGGTTTCTCACAAGCTGCGGCGATTTTAGTTGGCCGTGATTTTGGTGCGGGTAACTACGAAGGTATCAAGAGAACCTCGATTCAAAGCTTTATATTGGTGTCGGTGTTGAGTGTCGCCTTGTCGGCCGTGTTTATCATATGGCCTGAGATGATCGCTTCTATTTTCAAGCTAGACGATGGTACGGGTGCAATGACTTCACTATTGGCTTCAGTTATCTGGGTAGTGGCGTTGTGCTTTATTGTGGATGCTTGGCAACTACTGGCGATTAACCTGCTAAGAGGTATGAAGATTGTCTCTATGCCAACCGTGATGACTGCCATCGGTTACTGGGTATTTGGTCTACCTGCAGCTTGGTATTTGATGCCAAAATTCGAATTGGCAGGGATCTGGGGTGGAATCGGCGTTGGTTTAGGCGTGACAGGTATTTTGCTACTTATCCAATTGATGCGTGTTATTCAAAAGAACAACCAATCTCCAGATTTGTCGAATCATGCTTATACGTGATTTGCTTGTGATGCTCGCCTTTACCATGGAACCTTGAACGATAAACTTTGTATTGCTGACCGAGAACTATTAATTACCAACAATGACCTATAAGCCCTGAATTGCGTACTTCGTAATTTAGACCTTGGTCTTACAGAAACCGAGCTAAAAGGTGACTAGAATGACTTAAGTTGCTCACCGTTTTATCAAGGAATACACAAATGGAAGTTGGATTGTTCTGGGCTGAAAAAGGGATGTTGGTGCTTGGCGCACTGTTTGTTTTGACGAGCATGATGCAGTACGGAAGACGCAGTAGCGATTGGAAAGGCGTGATTACTATGTTCTACAAGCGTATCCCAATGAATATTGCGGAATACAAATGGTACCGTCTGGGTATCGCGTTGTTGGTTTTTGCCGTGATCATCCGCTTCGCATTGTTGATTTTATGGCCTACATATCAGTTCTAGCTCTTCACACTATCTCTCTTATTATGGGTATATAAAGCCAAAATGAATGAGTAAACCAAGCCTTAATAAACCCGCTTATTAAGGCTACTATTAAATAAAATAGTGCTATTACTCAATAATAAGGAGTGGCTATTGCCTTTGTAGCATATTGTTTTTCATGAAGAATAATACGAAATAATAGCTTACCCACTTGTTTCATCATTCTTACTAATAATCTGCACATAAATCCATTCACCCCGTACCTGATACCATAATGTTCTGTTACACTCGTTCGAATTAGCTTTAATTTGTCAGTGGTGCATTTATGTCATTCCCAGTTCTTATATGTGATGATTCTGCGTTAGCAAGGAAGCAGATGGCTCGATCACTGCCTAGTTCTCTAAATGCAGATATAACTTTTGCTGTTCATGGGCTTAATGCACTTGAAGAGTTAGCTCAAAACCAGTTCAAACTGATGTTCCTCGACCTCACCATGCCGGAATTAGATGGTTATGGCACATTGGAAGAGATGCAACGTTTAGGCGATACCACACCTGTTGTGGTTGTTTCTGGTGATATACAACCAAAAGCACAACAGAGAGTGATGGATCTCGGCGCCAAAGCATTTTTGCAAAAGCCGATCGATAAAGAAGCGTTAAAAGCGATTTTACGTGAGCATGTTGAGCCGCCAAAACAACCTCAAATTATTACTCCAACCGCTTTAGAGCTGCCGATACTTCGCAGGCGCGATATCTATATGGAAGTCGCGAACGTGGCGATAGGCCGTGCAGCTGATGCACTGGCTCGTCACTTTAATGTGTTTGTTCATCTACCGCTGCCGAACGTCAACATCTTCGAAGTGAGTGAATTGCACATGGCACTTCGTGACCTAGCCGACAACGACCAAGTGTCGGGTGTTTGCCAAGGCTTCAGCGGAGAAGGTATCGCAGGTGAAGCGCTAGTTTTGCTGAGTGATTCCAGTGTGAGCGATCTTAAGAAGCTCATGAAGGTGCCAACAGAAAGCGAGCAGCTAGAAGAATTAGAGCTGCTGATGGATGTATCGAATATTTTAGTAGGCTCATTCTTGAATGGGTTAGGGGAGCAATCGGAAGTTCGTTTCTTCCAAAGCTCGCCAGTGCTGCTTGGGCAACACATCTCGATTGATTCGGTCATCGAAAATACCAGTGGCTCGTTCAAAAAGACCATGACTTTCGAAGTCAGCTACAACATAGACGGCACTTCCATCCGTTGTGACCTTCTGTTTATGTTTGTTGATGAGTCTCTGCCTCTTCTAGACAACAAATTGGCCTACCTAATGGAGGAGTTTTAATATGCTGAATCTTCCTGCTGAATTTGAACAGTTCCACTGGATGGTGGATATGGTTCAAAACGTTGATATGGGGCTGGTGGTTATTAACCGTGATTTTCAGGTACAAGTCTGGAACGGTTTCATGACGCACCATAGCGGTAAGCAATCGCATGATGCGATTGGTAAGTCTATCTTTGAACTGTTCCCTGAAATCCCAGAAGAGTGGTTTAGGCTGAAAACCAAGCCAGTCTATGACTTAGGCTGCCGCAGCTTCATTACATGGCAACAAAGGCCTTATCTGTTTAAGTGTCGTAACGTTAGGCCTGTGACCCAACAAGCTGATTTCATGTATCAGAACGTGACGCTAAATCCGATGCGCTCACCAACAGGGCAAGTGACCTCATTGTTCCTGTCAATTCAAGATGCGACTGCAGAAGCGTTAGTCTCTCAAAAGAACTAGATAGTTCTATTCGCCAAACAACGCTTTCCTATACGCGTATTAGCATCAGTTTAATCAGCGAATAAAATGGCTAAGGTTAACCACCTTAGCCATTTTTTTGTTTTCTATTCTTCAAATCTTATCTTTTCCCCAGTTTTTAACGTCAACCAATCCTCTTTTTCTGTGCGCTTTGCAGAGTCTTCTAGGTTAAATGAACGAAAGGGCTGGGACGAAACGTGCTTTTGGAATCGTAATGCTACGGGTTAAAAGAAGTTGGATTTATAAAGTACAGGCTGGAAAGGGGTATTTAATGGAGTGTGAAGGTCGAATTATCAAACCCAAGTGAATATTGGTCTCTAGATTGAGTCTTTATCACTCTACTTTTCTTAGTTGATGCTAACCAACAGCACCATGAGTTTGTCTAATTTGGTCGAAAAAAGAAAAAATTAGGAAAAAAATCGAATTTATTTAAGAAAAAAGGCATTTTTTTGTTGGAGAAAAGTGTGATTTTTATTTGAATTCAAGGCACTTTCTTCACATATTTGCTTATTGAAGGCGATATTGTGTGAAAAGGGGAGGAAAACGATTGCGCAATAAACCGACAGCGTTTGCGTGATTGGTTAGCTAAGTTATTAATTAGTAAGAATTTAGTTGGGAAGTGTAGCAAGGGGAGTTTTAGCAGATATGGAATCTTTGAGAGGATAGCATAAAAAAAAATGAAATATCAGACTTGCTGTTACTAAATCACGACCTATAATGCTGAAAACCGGAGCGTCTGCCAACGCTCCGGTTTTTTTGTGTCCGAAGAAAAGTAAACTCGTCTGCCAACGGTTTTACTACGCATTTCGCGAGAGACACATAATTTTATGAATCAAGGAAAACACCATGCGTATCGAACAAGAACTTAAGTTAGGTTTCAAAGATGTACTCTTCCGTCCGAAGCGTTCTACCCTTAAAAGCCGTTCTCAAGTTGAATTAACCCGCGATTTTACATTCAAGCATAGCGGTCGTCAATGGTCTGGTACTCCAGTAATTGCAGCTAACATGGATTCGGTAGCAAGCTTTGAAATGGCAGCTGCTCTAGCAGAGCACGGTGTTATGACTGCAGTACACAAGCACTACACAGTAGAGCAGTGGGCTGAGTTCGCTAAAACAGCAGACAAGAAAACACTGAACAACGTATTTGTATCAACAGGTACATCTGAAGCTGAGTTTGAGAAAACTAAGCAAATCATGGCGCTTAGCGAAGACTTCGTATTTATCTGTATTGATATCGCTAACGGCTACTCAGAGCACCTAGTTGAATACGTACAAAAAGTACGTGCTGAATTCCCGGACAAAGTTATCTCTGCGGGTAACGTTGTAACAGGTGACATGGTTGAAGAGCTAATCCTAGCTGGCGCAGACATCGTTAAGGTTGGTATCGGCCCTGGTTCTGTTTGTACTACACGTGTTAAAACAGGCGTAGGTTACCCTCAACTTTCTGCAATCATCGAGTGTGGCGACGCAGCACACGGCCTTGGCGGCATGATCATCGGTGACGGTGGCTGTTCATGTGCGGGTGACGTATCTAAAGCGTTCGGCGGCGGTGCTGACTTCGTAATGCTAGGCGGCATGCTAGCTGGTCACTCTGAGTCAGGCGGTGAAGTAGTAGAGCAAGACGGTAAGCAATTCATGAAGTTCTACGGCATGTCTTCACAGTCGGCTATGGACAAGCACTCTGGTGGTGTTGCTAAGTACCGCGCTGCAGAAGGTAAAACTGTTTTACTTCCATACCGTGGTTCTGTTCACAACACAATTTCTGACATCCTTGGTGGTGTACGTTCAACTTGTACATACGTAGGCGCAGCGAAGCTTAAAGAGCTAACTAAGCGTACAACTTTCATCCGTGTACAAGAGCAAGAGAACAACGTATTCGGTAAAGAGTAACGTTTAACGTGATTGTTTGAATTTTAAGAATTGAGCCGCTTTTTAGCGGCTCTTTATTTAGGTGTGTACCGTCCTAAATATGGTGACACATTTCCAACATCAAATTGGAGAGTTTCATTAGCGATTTAATATGTAATTAATTGCCTATTTTCTCAATTTAAATTTATTCTGATCTAATTTCTATTATTGTAAATTGACTCTAAATTAAGTTTTGTAGGTTATTGAAATATATTAATTATAATCATTTTAAATATGGTTTATTAATCCAAGTTAATATAAGCAAAGTTTCATATTAATTTAATTCTGATTTTTAACCATAAAAATAATATTATCCGATCGATAATGGAATATTAAAATCATACGACCTATTATAAATAGTGATTTTTATTTAATAGGTGATTTATGACTAGGTTTAATAATTCCTTGTGTTTTTTAAAATTCCTGATAAAAGTCAAGATTATAGTTTTTGTAACTGTGTTTTTTAAAAAATACTTTATTAATTGGATACTTAAAACGAGTAATGTATTTTTGCTTTTTGTTACTTTAGTTTTTTTACACGGTTGTATGCATGTCGGGAATGGGGTTTTAGAGGTTGATGATACCCCACCTGATTTAAACTATTTACCTGTCCTTATCCCTTTTCTATTGGGGGGGCATGGGTCTGCAATTCCTATCACCGACACTATAAGTATAACTTCCGCTCACGTAGCTAGATATGATTACAGTACTGTGATTGCATATCATCCCGTTTGTGA
The DNA here is from genome assembly GCF_001557875.1 of Vibrio splendidus. Taxonomy (GTDB): domain Bacteria; phylum Pseudomonadota; class Gammaproteobacteria; order Enterobacterales; family Vibrionaceae; genus Vibrio; species Vibrio splendidus_F. The sequence continues at coordinate 864,801 of NZ_LNRF01000001.1, forward strand.
CGTTGCGCTAATCGAAGCGAATAATCGAAATAAAAATAAGTTGAAGATGGGAGTGATTTATAGCGGAGAGAGTTTAATTAATTATGGCTATGAATTTAATGGAGAAATAGTTAAAGGTGAAGGTGTATATATTATGGATGTAATGATAGAGGAATATCCTGGATGTCATTATAGTTTAAACACAGCACCTCAAAAATCAGGAATGTCGGGGGGGCCTGCTGTAAATAGTTCAGGTGAGCTTGTAGGTGTTATTCATGGTATTGGTTTTGAGCCTCCTATACTTCTAGGAACTCATGAGCAAGTTAATTTGGAACGGTATTCTTATTTTGTGTCAATTAATTTCATAAGAGATTGGTTGGACATTCATATCGTAAGTAAGTGAATTGTAAAAATTATAAAATCTTGTTTTACTATGTGAATACTCACTTAATTTATCACTTTTATGTGGTGAGGTGAGTGTTAGATTCAGATATTCAAGTTGTACAGTGATGATTTCGAATTGTTTGGTATAGACTTATTATTGATTAGGATGGGAAAATACTAGGGTCACGATGCAGGTTGCGTAGACTCACCAGAAACTAGACCTGGTGAGCATGTTCTTATTATTTAGTCGACTATTTCTCTTGCACATAATTCGAAGGAAACAGTGCTCGTTTCGCTTCTTCATCACGTTCGGTTTTAAACTCGATGTCTTTGCCTGTTTCACGGGCGCGAAGTGCGGCAGGGCGAGTGTTGATGGCGTTAAACCAGCGCTTCAAGTTCGGGTAAGGTTCTAGGCCTTCTTCACCAAGAACGAAAGGTGCTTTATCAATCCAACCCCATGCAGCAACATCGACAATGGTGTACTCATTACCGACGATAAACTCACGACCTTCCATATGCTTTTCTAACACTTCGTAGTGACGTTGCGCTTCACGTAGGTAACGATTCACTGCGTAGTCTAGGCCTGCTGGTGCTGCATGACGGAAGTGTACCGATTGGCCTGAATAAGGACCAAGACCACTGGCAATAAACATCATCCAAGAGAGTAGTTCGGCTCTGTCTTCTGGCTGTCCACCTAGCTTGCCTGTCTTCTCTGATAGGTACAGAAGGATAGCGTTTGAATCGAACACGCGTTGTCCCTCGTCTTCAATGGCTGGTGTTTTACCGTTCGGGTTTATTAAGCGATATTCCGGCGTGTGTTGTTCGCCTTTTAAGGTATCAACGGGAACGAGTTCAAAATCTAGGCCTGTCTCTTCTAGAAACAGAGCGATCTTCATTGGGTTGGGTGTTTGGTGAAAATAGAACTTAAGCATGGGGTAACTCCTTGTATTGGTGATTCATTAAAGCACCACTTGAACGATCGTTCAATGATTGGTTTTGAATCATTTAAAAATATGTCGATTCGTATTTAGCGGCCATACGTTTAGAACTTTGTTATCTGGGGGAGGATTAACATCGAACAATTCAGTGTGCCGGATTTTAAGTTGTTGAAAAGATAAGCTTAAATTTGTTGTTTGGACGTGTTGTCTTCTGCGGAGTTTGGATTTGTGATGGGTGGTTTTTGGTGGAATAGGGCGTATGGAATCCGCAGTTAGATGTTCCAAAATGCTCGGTGAGTTCTCCTTTAAACCAAAATTATCTCGATGCACAGGCTTATTGATAAGTTCAAAATCGTGATCTGTTGCCACACCTTATGCAACAAATGAATATTAACTCGGAGATTCTGGTGTGGTTCACGGTTTTTTAATCTTAGGGACTTACATTGGTGAGCAAATCTGATGTGAACACTTAACGACACAGGATCTTTCCATGAAAAAGAACATTATCGCCCTCGCTCTTGGTGGCATGCTCGCTTTTGGCGCAACACCTTATTCTTTTGCTGCTAACGATGGCGCAGTACAGGCTTCTGCGGACTACGCGCAGTTGGTGACTAAGCGACAAGTTGTCGACCAATTACTTCTTGATGCGTTGCAGGCGTTTAAGTCTCCGGCAAGAATTTCTCACGCGGGCTTCACGGCTAAAATGCCAAGCAACATGGAAATTGTGACTAACCGATTGTTAGAAGCTTACCAGCTAGAACCTTACCGTACTGATTTGCTTATCTCGGCAGCGAACGCTCAAATCTACAACAAAAATGCAGAGCGCGCTATCGAGCTGTTTGAGCAAGCGCTGACGGTTGCGCCAGACGATGTCGACTTGCACGCTTACCTTGCGGTTTGGCAGAGATTTGAAGGTAATGACAGTGAATCCAACAAGCATATGGAGAAACTGGAAAGCCTGAACAAGGGCAAAGCAGAAGACATCAAACGTATTATTGCTACGGTTGACCGTGTGTTAGAAACACCGTTGAAAGAGTCGGCGGACAAAGGTCTATTGGATGAACACGGTGCGATTGTTACTTTGGGTTACGCGCTTAACCCTGATGGTTCTATGCATCAAATCTTGATTGAACGCCTTGAAACTACATTAGCAATGTCGAAAGCGAACCCAGATGCGATGATCGTGTTAACGGGTGGTGTGCCGAAAAACCATAAGACAGAAGGTAAGTTGATGGCAGATTGGCTTATCGAAAAAGGGGTAAGCAAAGATCGCATCATTGAAGAGAACTACGCGACCAGTACGGTAGGTAATGCCTTGTTCAGTAGCTACGCGCTTGCTCGTCATGATATTAAACACGCGACCATTATTAGTTCGGCGAGCCACGTGCGTCGTGGTCAAACTCTGTTTGAAATTGCGAGCTGGCAAACGGGCCCTCAGGGCATCACATTTGATACGGTTTCTTACCCAGACAAGCCGCTAGAAGATCTTAAGAAAGCAAGCAGTGGTGAGCTCCTAGGTATCTATCGTGACGCTCTTAGAACGTATGGGATGTGGAGCTACCGCTCTTATCCATTAGAGTCTCGCTAGGCAAAGTATAAGTTGCTAGTACAATCGAGCACAGCTAGATGATATGCTGTACTCCTATTTAATTTAGTGTTTCAAAGGCAAAAAAATGAACCCGATTTTAGCAATGTTGAAAGAGAACAATATTAGCGACGAGCAGATCAGTGAGCTATTCAAAACGCTGACCGAGAACCCTCTTGCAGCAATGGCGACGATCAGCCAACTTGGTTTACCTCAAGACAAACTTCAAATGCTGATGGGTCAGGTAATGCAAAACCCTGCACTAATCAAAGAAGCAGTTGAAGAGCTTGGCCTAGATTTTTCTAAGGTTGAAGCGGCTAAAGAGCAACTTCAAAAATAAGTGAATTTGAATGAGCTAATATCGATTTAGCTTAATCCACATTCAATAAAAAGGTCGTTTAAGTTCAGCAACAGGCTGTCTTAACGGCCTTTTTTGATCTTGGTGGCGATTTTTGACTTTGATTTGAGTACTTTCAATCATCTTCTCCGATCCTATACATACCGACCATTTCAACACAATTGACAGCAACCTTGCCAAATTTGTGTGACTACTGACAATTTACTTACTAGACTTAACTAACCTATGTGCGACCTGATATGTGCACCTTGATGAACAGAGTTTTTGGATGAAGAAAGCCCTAAATAATAGGGCTAACCGATTTGGGCCATGAGCGCGGTTTATCTATGAGTCACATTAAGGAAAAGAATAAGAAGGCAAGAAACTAAGCCCTTTATTGAGCAGTGATTTATAGGAAATGAGTTATGAAGTATTTTAAGGAAACAGCTTTAGCGAGCCTTGTGCTGGCTGGGCTTGTTGGTTGTGGCGGTGATTCAGGTTCATCAAGCAGCACGACTCCCATTACCTTGAGCGTGAGTGATGCGCCCATTGATGATGTTAAAGACGTCACCGTGACATTCAGTAAGGTCGCTTTACTTCCTCAAGGGGGAGGTTCGCCACTGATTTATGATGTGTATAAAACGGACGAAAACGGCGATTACGTTGATGAAAATGGCGATCCTTTGCCAGATGGTGAGGATCCGATTCCATTAAGTGTGAATTTGTTGGATTACCAAGGCAGCGATGCGCTTCCTTTGATTGAAAATGAGGTCATTCCGGTAGGCAGTTATAAGTTGTGTGTGTTCGCAAATGACGGCGATCATCCAACAGATCCATCTTACGTGATAGAAAACGATGATACGACCCATGAGCTAACGGTGAAAGGTGAAGGTGCGTGTCCGCAAGGTGTGGGTAAAGAAGATAACGCTGGCGTACTTTACTTTAATAACTCATTTAATGTGAACCAACAAAGTAACGATTTTGTTGTCGAGTTCGATCTTCGACGTGGGCTAAAGAACAGTTCGACTTTCCCTGATTACACTATTCAAAGAACGTCTGTAAGCCTTATCAATACGGTTGAGACAGGAAACATTGAAGGTACTGTAGCGACAACAACTTTTGGAGCTTGTAACCCTACAAATGATAATACCTTTGCTCAGGCGGTCTACTTGTATGAAGGTGACATCGCTAAAGCTGACATGGCTCCGATTGGCGGCAGTGATGAAGTGAAACCGATCACTTCAGCATCAGTGGCAATGAATGAAGCACAGACTAACTATGAGTTCTCTCTGGGCTTCATTGATCCAGGTACTTACTCATTAGGTTATACCTGTACTGCGCAACATGACAGTGGTGAAGATAATGCTGATCCGGTTGCTGATGGTTTTGAAATCTATGATGTTCAAAACGGCGTGCAAGTAACGGTTGGTCAAGATAGCCAAGTGTCATTCTAACCTTGATGTGAATGACGATTTTTAATCAAAACGGTCTCTTATTTAGAGGCCGCTTTTGATCATGTCACCTAGCTAGCATGAATTTGATGCGCATTAAGTGTGACTCTAGGGAAGTGATAATGTACTTTGTATCTCTTACTTTAACCTAGCGAAATGTACTCCGGCGTTGCTCATGAAATCTAGCTTAAGCATTCGATCTTACACTAAGCAATTTAATACCCATGCTCATGATGACCATCATCAACTGGTATTGCCGATCCAAGGCAGTATCAATATCGAGATGGAGGGGTATATCGGCAAAGTGGCCGTGGGCGAATGTGTGGTGATTCCGGTAACCACAGCGCATGCGTTTAAGGCGGATGAAGCAGCGCGGTTTATTGTCGCAGATATGGCAGAGTTGCCGCAGCACTTGTTGGAGCATGAGCTCTCGGTTTTCACGATAACACCACCTTTAATGAGCTTCCTGTTGTTTGTAGAGAAGCAGTTGGAATATCAGGTCGATAGTGGCATTGAGTCATCAATCTTGGATGTGTTTTCATTGCTGTTAGAGCAACAACAAGTGAGCAAGAGCATCGACCCAAGAATCCGCGCGGTACAAAGGCTGATCGCGGATAATTACACCCAGCCGTTATCCATTTCACAGCTTGCTGAAACGGCCTGTTTGAGTCCTACTCAATTCAAAAAACGCTTCAAAGAGTGTCTGGGTATCAGTGCGCTTAAATACATCACTCGATATCGCATGGAGAAAGCCCAAGCCTTGTTAACCCACACCGATTTACCGGTTCAGTTGATTGCTGAAAATGTGGGATATAATGATGTTTCTGCTTTCAGTCGCCGTTTCTCTCAGCACTTTGGAATGTCTCCGAGGGCGTTTCTAGGCTCAATGAAAGACAGTCTTTAGAAACAACAATAGCGTCCTTTCGGCAAACTAAACTTTATTAATCTTCACTATTATCTATTTCAGAACTGAAAATTGGGTAATAGAAATGAATCTTGCCATCAATCGTGTTAACGAATTCCAAACGGGCACTTTAGCCATCTTGTTTGCTTCTATTTTATGGGGCACGACAGGCACCGCTGCAAGTTTTGTGCCTGATCTAAGCCCCTTAGCGATTGGTGCATTCTCTATGGGCGTCGGCGGCCTAATGCAAGCGGGCTTGGCGTATCGAAAAATCCTATTCGCTTTCGACAAACTTTTGCAGAACAAGAAGCTGCTGACAGTGAGCGCTTTGGCTTTGGCGGTCTATCCTTTAGCTTTCTATTCTTCAATGAAATTATCAGGCGTAGCGGTTGGTACAGTGGTTTCGATTGCAACCGCACCTTTCTTTTCGGCACTGTTAGAGTGTCTGATTAGCAAAAAGAATAATATCAACAAACGTTGGCTCACTAGCTTTGCGATTGGTGTGGTGGGTATTGGGCTGTTGGTGTTTTCAGAATCTTCATCGACGAATGAATCCAGTGATGATCTCAAGCTATTGGGTATTGCTTTAGGTCTGCTCGCAGGCTTGTGTTACGCCATTTATTCTTGGGCGACAAAGGCACTGATCGATAAAGGGATTAAGTCGCAAGCGGCGATGGGCAGTATTTTTGGCCTCGGCGCGATGCTGTTGCTGCCAACGCTCTGGTTTACTGGTGATAACCTGTTCTCCTCGCACACTAACGTATTAGTCATCAGTTATCTGACGTTAATCCCACAATGCTTGGGCTATGTCGCCTTCAGTTTTGGTTTACGCCACGTGACCGCGAGTAGCGCCAATCTGCTGACTCTGTTTGAACCAGTAGTTGCAGCGGTGCTTGCCGTCTGCGTTGTCGGTGAGCTGATTCCTTTTATAGGCTGGCTAGGTATGTCTCTGATTGTGCTGTGCTTGTTTATACAGTCGAAGTCAGCTAAAGGAACGTTATAAGTATTTGTTTTGTAGCATCTAATTGAAATTTATTCATGCGTAATTCTTATAATTGAATAAAATCAGTATCTCAGTTGTGAGAGTGCTGTTACTATCGCTATCAATAGTCGGGGGGCATATACCTTATTTGGTGTTTGCTGAGATCGTTAATCGAGACCCGTTGAACCTGATTCAGTTAACACTGGCGTAGGGAACTATAAGCACTCGATCTACGTCTGCATTCATGAAGACTGTTCATGAATCTATTGCGACTTCTCCTTCGATCGGTGTTCGTTCTCCTACGTCTTGTAAGATAGTAGGAGCGACAATGACACACAGTTCTATTTCAAAAGATTTAGCGCCAAAAGCCTCAGTTTCACAGCACTCTGCTGGTGGTTCGATTTCAACGAACACTCCGATTGTATTGACGATCGCTGGCTCAGACAGCGGTGGCGGTGCAGGTATCCAAGCTGATATTAAAGCCATGTCTGCTACAGGTAGCTTCGCTTGTTCGGTAATTACCGCTATCACTTCCCAGAACACTCAAGGCGTTTCTGCCATTTTTCCTATTCCACTCGACCATGTCGCGAGTCAGTTAGACGCGGTTTTCACTGACCTAAATATCGTGGCCGTGAAGGTCGGCATGTTGGCCGATTCGCAAATCATTAAAGTCGTTGCAGACAAAATTAAGCAGTATCAACCTAAACACTTAGTGATTGACCCTGTAATGGTCGCGACAAGTGGTGACCTGCTTTTAGAAAACTCAGCCATCACGACGCTGAAACAAGAGTTGATTCCGCTGGCAGACATCATTACGCCTAATTTGCCTGAAGGCGCAGCATTAACAGGCAAGCCAGTACCTGAAAGCGAAGCTGAAATGCAGGGCATGATTGAAGACCTGCGTGCTTTGGGCGCGAAAGCGGTACTCCTAAAAGGCGGCCATTTAGAGAAAGATGAAAACAGTAATGACCTACTGATTCTGCCAACTACGTCTGCATTGATTAGCGCTAAGCGTTTCCCGACTAAAAACACGCACGGTACGGGTTGTACGCTTTCATCTGCTATTGCTTCTTTCTTAGCGCAAGGCAACACGCTGTCAGAGGCTGTTGACCTAGGCAAACAATACATTTCTCGCGCAATTGCTCACGCTGATGAGTTGCAAGTCGGCCAAGGTCATGGCCCGGTAAATCACTTCTTCGCTGGACACGGTAATGTCCGTTAATACGGTTGGTGTTCAGCTCAGCAATGCCTCCTTACGTTATAACGACAGTGAGCACGCGACCTTGTCTGGGTTGTCGCTTAGCTTAAACGCAGGTAAGTGGACGGTATTGCTGGGTCGAAGTGGCTGCGGAAAAACCACGGTATTGCGTTATCTGGCAGGCTTGCTGGACGACAAAGTGGAGTGGCAGGGCACATTGGTAACGTCCGATGAATTGCCTTTAACGGATCGCATCGCTTACATGGCGCAGCAGGACTTGTTACTGCCGTGGTTGTCGGTTATCGACAATGTATGCCTGAGTCATCGCTTTCAAGATTCCGCAGATAAGCATCAAAGCCAAGCTCAAGCTAACCAAGCATTGGAGTTACTAGCATCGGTTGGTTTGGCTGATTACGCAGATACCATGCCGGATCAATTGTCTGGTGGTATGCGTCAGCGTGTTGCTTTGGCTCGAACCTTAATGCAAGACAAGCCAGTCGTGTTGATGGATGAACCTTTCTCAGCGCTGGATGCGGTAACAAGACACAAGTTACAGAGCTTAGCGTATGAACTGTTAAGAGATAAAACCGTTGTGTTGATCACCCATGATCCACAAGAAGCGGTGCGTTTAGCGGATAACTTGTATGTACTGCAAGGCACGCCTGCGAGTGCTCACTCTTTATCTGTGCCTCACACGTCAACGCCACGCGTGTTAGATGGGGAATGTGCTGAGCTGCAACAAGCGATCTTAGATCAGTTGGAACTTGATTATGAATGATTTAACGCGAAGCGAAGCTGTGGCTCGTTCAGCTAACGTACAGACTGCCACTACACGTCCTCGTCAGATGAATCCCGTTATGCGTTTGCTTATCAGCAGCGCCGTGATTCTCGGTTTATGGCAACTGGTGGTGGTTATCTTCGAAATGCCTAGCTTCATTCTGCCAGCACCTGCAGAAGTCTTCATCAAGCTAATTGAACGTTACGATGTGTTACTCAAACATACTTGGGTGACAGCGCAAGAGATCCTACTTGGCTTGTTACTCGGTTTGTCGATGGGGCTGTTTTTCGCCCTGCAGATGCTGATGTTTGATCCGCTAAAGCGTTGGCTATTGCCTATCTTAATTGCCAGCCAAGCGATCCCCGTGTTTGCTATCGCGCCAGTACTGATGCTGTGGCTTGGCTATGGTATCGCGTCAAAAGTGGTGATGGCGGCAATCATTATCTTCTTCCCTGTGACCACATGTTGCTACGACGGCTTACGTAATACACCGACAGGCTATCTCGATCTTGCCAAAACGATGGGCGCATCGAAATGGCAATTACTGCGTTATATCCAACTGCCTGCTGCGCTGCCAACCTTAGCGTCTGGCATTCGTGTGGCGGTGGTTATTGCCCCAATTGGCGCGGTCGTCGGGGAGTGGGTTGGTTCGAGCGAAGGGCTGGGTTATCTAATGCTACAGGCCAACGCGCGCATGATCATCGATGAGATGTTTGCAGCCTTGTTCATCTTGGCGGTGCTGTCTATCTCGCTCTACTTCATCACAGACAAATTACTCAAAAAAGCTATCCCTTGGGAGAACCAGTAATGGTTCACTCAATAACTCTTTGTTTAATAAAGCTTCGCCCAAGGCTATTTATCTCAACAATAACTCGTTAAAAATTAGCTCGATAAACACAATAATAATATTCAAAAGGAAAGGTTAACTATGAAAAATACCAAATTGGTCGGTGCAGTGGCACTGCTTGCTGCTCTAGTTTCCGGTCATGCATTAGCGGATTCGGAACAGAAAAAACTGACACTGATGTTGGATTGGTTTGTAAACCCGAACCATGGCCCGATTGTGATTGCTCAAGAGCGTGGTTACTTTGCTGACCAAGGCTTAGACATAGAAATTCAAGAGCCAGCTGACCCAAGCACGCCAGCAAAATTGGTTGCGGCAGGTAAGGTCGATTTAGCGGTCACTTACCAACCAAGTTTAACCATGGATGTGGCAGCGGGTCTTCCTTTAGTTCGTGCATCAACCCTTATCGCGACGCCACTGAACACACTAATGGTACTGGATAACGGCAAGAACGATTCACTAGCGGATCTGAAAGGCAAGAAGATCGGTATTGCGATCGCAGGAAATGAAGAAGCGACTATCGGCACTATGCTGGCTCAAGAAAATGTTGCGTTTACCGACGTGCAAACCATCAATGTCGGTTGGGCACTTTCATCTTCATTGGCATCAGGCAAGGTAGACGCGATCTGGGGTGGCTTACGTAACTTCGAAACTAACCAGCTAGCCCTTGAAGGCTTTAAAGCCAAAGCGTTTTTCCCAGAAGAGCACGGTGTGCCAGCTTACGATGAGCTGATCTTTGTGGCGAACGCAAAAATACACGACGACGAAGCAATCAAAGCGTTCAACAAAGCTCTTGAGCAAGCAACGACTTACATCGTGAATCATCCAAAAGAGTCATGGAGCGAGTTTGTCGCGTATTCACCAGATACGTTGAACAACGAGCTTAACCAACGCGCATGGAACGATACACTGACTCGTTTTGCACTTCGCCCTTCAGCTGTAGATATGAAGCGTTACGACGATTACGCGAAGTTCATGTTTGACAAAGGCATCATCAAATCATTACCAAAAGCCGCTGATTACGTACCGACTTTTGACTAAGGAATCTCATGAAATACCAAGACTTAATCCAAGCCTGTCAGCAAGATTGGCAAGACTACACTGAGCATGATTTTGTTAAAACGTTGGCAAATGGCACTCTTGCTCAGCCGTGTTTTCTGCATTACCTAAAGCAAGATTTTCTGTTTTTGAAGCAATATGCTCGCGCTTATGCATTGGCAATTTACAAGGCAAAGACACTGGCTGATATGCGTCGTGCACTGCCTAGTGTTCATGCTCTGTTAGATTGTGAAATTTCACACCACGTGACTTACTGTGGTCAGTGGGGTTTAACCGAATCGGATTTAGAAAACGAACCTGAAGATTTCGGCACTGTTGCCTACACGCGCTACGTTCTAGATGCGGGTATGACGGGTGATCTTGTCGACTTATATGCGGCACTGGCTCCGTGTTCAATTGGTTATGCCGTGATTGGTAAAGCACTTCTAGAAAGTAGCGATACCGTTTTAGAAGGCAACCCATATGCAAGCTGGCTACAGCTTTACGGCGGTGAAGAGTTCCAGTCGGGCGTGGCAACGGGCGCTGAGTATTTCAATCAGCTACTGGCTGAAATTGATATCAACAGCGAGCGCGGTCAGAACATCGTTCATATCTTCAAAACGGCAACGCGTATGGAAGTGGCTTTTTGGCAGCAAGGTCTGAATGCACTTAATGACTCAACCGCGGCTTAAAAGCGACTTTCACGAATAAGGATTAATCCATGCTAACTGAACAAATCATCCAATCGTTGCGCGCAGTACGAGAGCAAAAACCACTGGTTGTGAACATCACCAACTATGTAGTGATGAACAACACGGCCAATGCGTTATTGGCGCTTGGCGCTTCGCCTATTATGGCGCATTCACAGCAAGAGCTGGCAGAGATGATGTCTTTCTCTGGCGCGCTTGTGATCAACATTGGCACGCTTGATAGTCTTTGGGCGCCAAGAATGTGTTTTGCTGTAGAACAAGCGAATGCGAACAACAAGGTAGTGGTTCTTGACCCGGTGGGTTGTGGGGCAAGTACGTTGCGTACCGAGACTTCTCGTGAAATTGCACGCTTAGCCGACAAGTTGATCATTCGTGGTAACGCGTCTGAGATTATCGCGTTAGCGGGTGAGCAAGCACAGAGTAAAGGTGTTGATGCGCTGGATAGCAGTGATGCTGCATTAGGCGCAGCGCAATGCTTAGTCGCTGAATACGGTGCGAATGTGGTGATTTCTGGTGAGACAGATTACGTTGTCACTAAAGACAGCGTTGTTACGTTAAACAACGGACATCCAATGATGCCGTATGTGACGGGCATGGGTTGTACTCTTACTGCATTAACGGGCGCTTTCGCTGCTGTTGGAGATGACAGTGGTTTGGCGGCAGCGGCGGTATTGGGTGTGGTTGGTGAAATTGCTGCTGAGAACTCACGCGGCCCAGGTAGCTTACAGATGAACTTGCTTGATGAGCTGTATCAATTGGATGAAGAGACGTTGATCCAACGTTTGAAGGTTCAGTAGATTCAATCTAGATTAGCATTCGTAGCTTATTAAAAAGCCCTCAATACATATGTGTTGAGGGCTTTTCTATTATTGCTTCAAAACCGTATTAACTCGTCGTTGTGTTAGCTATCTCGTTATGTGAGCAATTGGTTTCGTTAGGTTCTAAATCGATTCACTTGGCTCTCTAAGTGATGAGCAACCTCGGTTAAGTCGCTCGCTGCACCTGAAATGCTGCTGACCGATTCTTGGTTGCTTTGCGCGATGGTATTGGCACCTTGCGCGTTTTCACCCAGTGATTTGGTCAAGCAATCCTGCTCATCGACGGATATCGCGATTTGGCTGTTGGCCTGATTTAAATCTTGGATGTGTTGGTTAATCACATGCAAGTTCTGAGAAGCTTGTTGTGCCTGAGTTGAAGCATCTGAAACCGTGCTGTGGCTCTCTTTAATCGACTCTAACGCATCTTTAGCGCCACGTTGTAGCGATGTGATGAGTTCATCAATCTGGCTTGCAGAGTCTTGAGTACGCTTAGCGAGCGTTCTCACTTCATCGGCTACGACTGCAAATCCACGACCTTGTTCACCTGCGCGCGCAGCTTCAATAGCCGCATTCAATGCCAGTAGGTTGGTTTGTTCCGAAACGCCCTTGATTACTTCAAGAATGGCACCGATGTTCATCGACTCTTTGTGTAGGTCAGTCACTTTTTGGCTGCTGACCTGCATGCTTTCATCGGCGCTGCCAATCTCATGCAGAGTTTTGTCTACTTCTTTCAGTCCCATTGCCACATTCTCGGTTGCTTGGTTCGCCACTTGAGACGCGTGGTTAGCACTTGAAGCAATTTCTGATGTGCTTGAAGCTAGTTGGTCAACCGCGGATGAGATATTGATCATTTCACTGTTTAGTTGTGTTGCGTTGGTCGAGCTGTTATTGGTCACTTGATTCAGCGACTCCGACATCTCACCAATGCGCACACTAGAGCGGTTCACTTGACCAACAATATCGCGTAGAGATTCAATGGTGATCTCCATGTTGGTCAGCAGTTCGCCAATCTCGTTCTTGCTCTCAATGTTCACTTCAACATTTAAGTTGCCCTGAGAAAGTTCGTTGGTGATCTGTTTAACCTGCTCGATGCCTTTGGTAATAGAGCGAGTCACCAGCACGGCGCTCGTCATACCAATAACTAAGGCAACCCCCGTCAACAATATGATGATTTGAATTGATCGTTTCTCACTGGCTTGTAGCACTGGCGTGAGCGCTTGCTTCTGCCGCTCGAGAATACTTTGAGCATCAGCGACCGCAATCGCTAAGCTGTCACCAATAGAGGCGAGGGTAGCGGTTCTTTGCGTGTTCTCAATCATCTGTTGATGAACTTGCTCAAAGCCTTTTGCATACGCTTCACGTTGGTTCGAGAAGTCTTCAATCAGCTCACTTTGATAAGGTGATGATTTGAGAGATTCAATATCGCCTTCAATACCTGGTAGCGCGTATTCAAAGATGTCTTTACCCGCTTCATAGGTTTTAAGATCGTTGTTGTTTGAGTAACTGAGCACGGTGATCTTGGCTGCGAGGAAATTCTCCATCAACATGCCCGCGTATAAGCTCGCGTTTGGATCGTTGTTATTGTAAGACTCATACAACAAGCTCTGCGCGGCTTTTAGCGCGTTAGTCTCTCTTTTGACCATCTCAACATTTACGAGCTGGTCGATCATTAGCTGGCTCTGCTTCATTGACCCATAAGCCACATCAAACGCCGCAACGCTGTCTTGCACGAGTTGCAGGCTAGCTAGGCTATCGGTTTTGGTGGTGGATTGGATTAAGTTATTGAGCAGACTATCGATCGCGAGTTTGCTTGCTTGATAATTCGTTTCGTACTGCTCATCCAATGACTCTAAGTAACGTTCAGAGGCTAAACGCATCTGAAGAAAGTGCACTTGAATGTTGCCTGAGAGTGTCGCTTTATGGCTGAGTTCACTGTATTGGCTGAAGCCGTTCGACAAGGTTTGGATACCTTTGTAACTCACAAAGCCTGAAATGACGAAAAAGAGCAAGCAGATGGCATAACCCAGCTTGATCTTGAGCGCTATAGAAAGGTGGCGCATAACTATCCCTATATTTACCTGATTCCTTCACAGCGGAGTATTTCATAAAACAGCGTTCTGGGCATGCTTGAAGTGAATACTTTGTGTAATAAGTAACGCTTTAGTTAAAAAGTTCAGGTTTTTCGGCATGCTTTCAACGAGTTGCGTATTTGATGGTGTTTGCGTAATTGAGCTAATTTAGTATTAACTTCCATGCACATGATGCGATTTGTCGGTAAAATGGTGCAACGCCAATTTTAGACATCGACTCCAAAGGTACGATATGAACCCTTATAAGCTCTACTTAGTAACGGACGACCAACAAGATTTAGAAACGCTTAAGTTCGTGGTTGAACAAGCGGTTGTGGGTGGCGTCACTATGGTCCAAGTGAGAGAGAAACATGGGGATGTAAGAGCCTTCATTGAACGAGCACAAGCTGTTAAGTCCATTTTGGCTGGTTCAGGTGTACCGTTGATCATCAATGACCGAGTGGAAGTTGCATTGGCTGTCGACGCCGATGGTTTGCATCTGGGGCAATCGGATATGCCTGCAGAGTTAGCACGTCAGTTGATTGGCCCGGATAAGATTCTTGGGTTATCAATTGAAACTGAACAGCAGCTACAACAAGCCAATAGTTTGCCGATCGATTATATTGGACTCAGTGCGCTTTTTGCTACGCCGACCAAGACGAATCTAAAGAAACATTGGGGTTATGAAGGCATTCAAATGGCTTTGGAAACAACGAAGTTGCCGATTGTGGGTATTGGTGGAATTAACGAGTCGAACATTCCGCAGTTAGTTAAGACAGGCATTCATGGATTGGCCTTGGTATCAGCGATATGTCACGCTGAAAGCCCAAAACAAGCGACACAGGATTTGCTATTTCTAATGGAAGAGTGAAGGGGTTATAGACTAGAAAACAAATGAGGTTAGTCATCTGTTTTCTAGTGAAAACACAGAGCTGTGCTATATGTGCTTATCGATTGAGCATTTAAGATGCTCTATCTAACATAGGGTTTGGTTTACTGAATGCACAGAGCAACGGTGCCGATGATCATAAGAACGATCGCAGCGTACCAACCGTATTGAGCGGTTTTATCAGCAACAAACACCTTAATGTAGTTGATCTCTTCATGCGCCATTGCGATGAAGTCCGTGTAGTTAATCGACAACTCACGGCTAGCTTCTTTCAGGTCTTGCTGAAGCTTGTTGAAAGACTCATCGATGAAGCCCTTTGTTTCCGAAGCAGACGGAGTAGCAGTTAACGCTAGGCTATTCCAAACCGCCATACGCGATTCATATTCACTTTCACTGACACAATTAAGTACGCGTAAATCATACTCTCGTTTGTTACGCTCTTTACCCATTTTCTCAGGGCAAATATTTCTTAAAACGTTCACGACAAATTTTCCAAAAGGTTCATTTAGATATAGAAAAGCACTCGAAGAGCGCTCATAAACTGGGTGCGAATTAATATTCAAAAAGTGATCTATTTGAAACCGGCATAAGCGACTGCAAGGCAGAACGTTTATCTGGGGGATTTGAAGTTGGGTCAGTGGTGTTAAAGAGCGATTTGGGTCTGTCTAAATTCGTTTTAAAAGACAAACCCGTTGGGATCGCAGTGTAGTTAGGTCACTTTGGGACATCAACTAGGGTGTTTTATCCACACGACAAAGATATTTATCGGCAAGATAAGTAGAAATGAGGTAGCGCTGGTGAGTTGCACGCCGATATTGAATCTCTGAATTGACGATGTTTTGAAAATAGAGATGTTTTCAAAAACAGAGGTGCTTTCAAAAATACAGGAGGCTAGTTGGCTTGCCATTGATTGTATTGCAGTGAGTGTCCCTTAAGCTTTTCAATAAGGCTAGTGAGAACTGGGCCATTGATGTGGCTACGAGACACCAAACAACCCACAGGAGTAATCCAACCACCATGCTCGTGCGAGACAGGTAACGCCACAAGATCACCTTTTTGAATGCTTTCCATCACCATCATTTCAGGTACATTTGCCCACCCAATATTTTGTTCAACGAGATCAATAATGGTTTTGTGATTGTTGGCATACCAAAGCATGGAGCTAATTCCGTAGGTGAACCACAGTTCGCGTTGCTTTGAACTGCGATGCACGCATTGGCGGTAACGTTTTAAATCGGAATCTTGCACAACGGGCATTTGGCTTAGTTCGTGCGTGGCAGAACTGACAGTGAGAAAGCGTGCTTGGCCAAGTAAGAAAAAGTCCATATCTACCTTAAGTTCACCATCCGCATAGATGATGCCAATCTGCGCTTTTCCACGCCTCACCATGTCCTCAACATCGAAGGTAGAAGCGGTAATGATATCGAAGTGAGTAATTGGAAATTGATCAGTTAGTGAGCTGATTATCTTTATGAAGTTCTTATCAATGATGCTCTCATCAACCGCAATGATCAGTTCATGCTCATCTTCTTGTGTTAGCGACTCTACTTTTTGATCGAAATACTTTTGCTGGTCAAGAATCGACTTAGCCACAGGCAATAATGCTTTGCCTGTGTTGGTTAAAACGGGGATGTTTTTCTCTCGATTAAACAGCTCTTGATCGATGGCGATTTCTAGGTTGGCGATCGACTGGCTGACTCCAGACTGAGCACGTTTCAGCTTGCGTGCCGCGGCAGAGAAAGAGCCACTTTCACATACAGTGACGAATACTTTTAATTGTTCAAAACTATACATGTTATCTCCCGCTCAATACAAAATTGGATATTCCACTCAGGCTATCACTAATCGTGATGGCTGTTAACTTTCTCTTATTATTTCCGATGACATAATCCTAGCTAATCCAACACATACTAGATTATTTAGAGGAATGTATGAGTACGTTAGAAAGAGTGTTTCACTCAGTGTTATTCGAAGTTTTAGCCGTAACGCTTTCAATAATCGGCTTAGCGATATTTACCGATCACGATATGAATGCCTTATCAGGAACCATGATAGTTGTTGCGACTATCGCGATGATCTGGAACTACTGTTTTAACCGTGTTTTTGATCGGTATTTCACGGGTGATAAATCCAAGCGTTCGCTCAAGTTACGTGTTTTTCACGTGGTGTTATTTGAGGCAGGCTTGCTGGTGGCGACGATCCCAGTGATGGCTTACTTACTTGATGTGGGGATTTGGCAGGCATTTTTAATGGACATCGGCGTGACCATTTTTATTACCATTTACGCGTTTGTTTTTAATCTGATTTACGATCATGTGCGTGCATTCTGGGTACGCAGTTCGGATCTAGCAGTTCAGTAATCTGCCAAGTTAGTAAACGCTAGTTTAGCTACTAACCGATTGTTTATTCGTTATTTTGACGGAGATGGTCGGTTAGTAAACCTAGGTCACTCGTCATTTATTCTGCTATCTTAAATAAGGTGATAGTTTGAGTTCGTGAAAGAACAGATTAAGAGGAAAGGATGTCCAATACCCTTCAAATGACGGTTGTAGATAAGAAAGAAGTTGAGCTGTTTGCAGAACTGTTCAAACATATCGACGGTGAAATCTACACTTTGCTACGCTGCGCTAAAATTCCTAATGATATTCTTATCAACAATGAGCATTACGATTATCTCCCTGAGACAACCGTTAAAAATGTGGTCAAGATTATGGGGGAGTCGGCGTCGAGAGAAGAATTCTCGCTGTTTATGTGGAGTTTTTGCAAGCAAACCTATGTGCCAAGGTTCGTCGCTAAACTGAGTCAGCAAGACTCGCTGAAAAGTGCGCTAGACCAGTTTGGCGAGCAGTTGAAGCTCATATCCAACGGTGCGAATGTCTATACCAAGCAATCCGGAGGCAAGTGGTGGCTGGTTCGCGAGAAGCCGTTTACTAACGCACCTTGGTTTAAGTTCGCTGAACTGTTCTCTGTTATTTTCATCAACGAGCTGCTTTCAGTATTAACGCAAGGTCGTTGGAAGCCGTCTGAGGTTGGCATTCAAAGTGGCGATCTCGAATGTTTTCAATCTCTTCCACAAATGGGCAGTGCTCAGTTTTATACGCATAGACCGGTCACTGCCTTTGAGATCCCTGAAGACATCATGCTTGCACCTATTGTGTTACCAAAGGTAGCTCAAGAATCAGAAATCACTGCGCCTTTACCTAGCTCATTCCTGAGCGCTTTTAAGCTTGTTATTAAACCTTATCTCACGATGGGGAAACTCCCAATTAGCTTAGCTTCTGAGATTCTAAATATTCATGTCAGAACGATTCAGCGTCGGTTGGAAAGTGAAGGGGTGGTCTACAAAACCTTGATTGAAGAGATGGTTCTAGTTCAGGTTTTAGAATTGCTCAAGCAGCCCGATCTATCGATCACTCAAGTAGGCGCGAAGATGGGCTATTCCGACTCTTCCCACTTTACCCGAGCCTTTAAAAGACAAATGAACATGACGCCAAGACAGTATCGAAAGGCGAATAGCTAAAGTATTTACACAGACTACAGGTACCTAACGATAGAGCGCAGGCGAAGATTTATTTGTTGTCACCAAATGGCCATTTGTGAACCTTGAACACTGGCAGTATCACTACTAAGTTATTGAATGTGGATGAGTTGTTTTTACCTCGATTTTCTCCCGGAATTTTGATTAGATTTTTGTGATTATCGCGGCTAATAAAAACACCTTTGAAACCTCATGACACTCATTAGTAGTTACGGAATCGTTATGGGAAGTGGACTCCACTCATAAACGGAATCAAGGTGTATAAATGAAAAATGCAGGCTTAAAATTCTCTGTTATTGCTCTTTCGTGTTCATTTGCTCTTTCTGCAAATGCAGCATCAACGTTATTTACCAATGTTGATATTTTCAATGGTACAGAAAACAAACTCTACGAAGATCATCACGTATTAGTCGAAGACAATCTAATCAAACAAATCTCGGCAAACCCAATCGAAGCCAGTGAAGCTACCGTCATTGAAGGTGAAGGTAAAACGTTAATGCCTGGCTTAATCGATGGCCATGCCCACGTTATGATTAACTATAATTTTGGTGACATCGAAACCAATAAAGATCTCACTGACATCTCTATTCATGCAACGCAAGTGGCTAAGCGCTACTTAGATGATGGTTTTACAACCGTTCGTGATATGGGCGGACCTGCCTTCGGTTTGGCTCGCGAAATTGAGAGTGGCAATGTTGTTGGTCCTCGAATTTATCCGTCTGGTGCATTTATCTCTCAAACATCAGGTCATGGTGATTTCCGAGATAGAAGTGATCCCGGTTTCACGCCTAATTCGGTAGGGGATATTTCTAACTTTGAAAGAATGGGCATTGGCGCTGTAGCCGATGGCGTGCCTGAAGTTCTCAAAGCGACAAGACTGAACTTACGCAATGGTGCGACTCAGATAAAGATCATGGCCGGTGGTGGTGGTTCATCTCGATTTGACCCGATTGATACAACTCAATACTCGGTAGACGAAACCTGTGCCATCGTTGAAGCAGCAAAAGATTGGAACACTTATGTTGCTGCGCATACATTCAATGATCGCTCGGTAAACCGTCTTCTTGATTGTGGTGTAAAAACCTTTGAGCACGGATTCTTTATTAATGACGACACGATGAAGAGAATTGCAAAAGAGGGCGGATATGTTGTTCCACAGATGTGGGGGCTATCGCCAGATCTAGCAAAGAACCCGCTTATGCCTGCAGAAAAACTTCCTATGGTTGCTCAGCTTCAAGAGCAGTACGGTGACTACGGTAAACGCCTACTTGAAAATAACGTGAAGGTTGTTTTTGCATCAGACTATGTAGGTGCAGACTCAGATGCCGAGCGAGCTCGTCGTTACGAAATCTACTGGAGAACGCAAGCGTTTGGTAGCAACTTCGAAGTGTTGAAACAAATGACTTCTACAGCTGGTGAAATGTTAGCAATGTCAGGCCCTAGAGGCACAACCCAAGGCAAGTTAGGTGTTATCGAAAAAGGTGCCGTTGCAGATATTTTATTAGTAGATGGTAACCCATTGGAAGACATGAAGGTATTAGGTGCGACCACCGAGTGGTTTGACGCTGATCCTGAATACAAAACTATCGATACGATTAAATTGGTAATGAAAGATGGCGTTGTATACCGCAACGAAATGTAATCTTTGGCTTGATGTTTAATAGTTAGGTAGGGGAGTGCCTCCTCTACCTAACTTAGCTTAACGATGTTTTTGTGAGGTAAAGTTTCATGGTTATTTTGAAGCCAATTTTTTCGCTGTTTGTATTGTGTTGTTTGTCGTTTCCATCACTAGCTAACGAAGTGAAGGTTACATACTGGGACGAGCTAGTTCCAAGCATGGAGTTGATAGAAGACCCATTTCAAAAGCTTGATCGGAATCAGATGTTTGATATGGCGACCATTGCTCGCTTTAAAGACGCGCAAACTGAAGACGGTTTTGTCGCAAGTGACGAAGCAAAACAGGAAATAGTGGAAGTAACAGAAAGGCTCAAAAAGCAGGACGTGGATGTTGAAGCGCTGTTTGTTGCTCGTGAGCAGATTATGAAGCAACGAGAAGCGTTAGGTTCTAAACCAAATAATGAGGTTGTAGGCAGTAAGCATCGAATCCCTGGCTATATCACTCCGATTGAAATGGACGGAACTAAAGTTACTAAGTTCTTCTTAGTGCCTTCTGCAGGAGCTTGTATCCACACACCACCACCTCCAGCGAATCAATTGGTGCTGATAGATTACCCTCAAGGCATTGAATTAGTGAGCTTAATGACGCCGGTTTGGGTTGAAGGCGAGTTAACTGGGCATCAATCGAAAGAAAATGTGAATTACTCTGACGGCGCTGCCAACGTGCAGTCGGTATATGCGATGAAAGCGGACGGTATAGAGCAGTATCAACCTTAAGCTAGCGCACCTAGTGCGCTCCAATTTCATGTTGGAAGTATTTAAATCACTCAGTGTCATCAAATGACAATTTTCAATGTGAGTAATAACTAAAATAAAACTAACTTAAAAAGCACTGGTGACATGATGAATTCAAGATTATCTAAAGTAAGTATGGCAATTGTGATGGCGGCTAGCCCAATGAGCGGCGTTGTTTATGGCGCCAACTTTGAGGGCCCTGACTCTGTTGAAAATACAATTGCAGAGCAGAAAGCACAAAAGAAATCTTGGAGGGAGTCGTTGGCCGATGATGGCATTACATTTGGAGCAGATTATAACGCTTTGGGTTTAACCTCTAACAACGGGTCTATGGGGAACGATGTTGATGCCTCTTCCGGGGTTGCGAGGTTTTATGGCTCTTGGAATTTGGTCGGCAAAGAGACGGGTAATACAGGCGGAATAGTATGGAAAGTCGAACATCGCCATGCCTATTCTGATTCAGCACCCAAAAATCTAGCCTTCATTGATGATACCGACCGATTATTTAATAACGGTACTAAAGAAGGGTTAGGTTATGTAGGTATGATTGGCTCTGCCTTTAGCGACCAAGGCTTCCGCGTCACCAATTTGCATTGGAAACAAAAGTTTAATGGAGGTAAAACCTCAGTTATCGCTGGGTGGCAGGATGTCACCGACTATGTGGACACATACGCACTAGCGAGCCCATGGTCGGGCTTTAGCAACCTTGCATTTTCAACTGGAGCTGGAGCTATGGGGTTACCTGATGATGGTGTATTAGCCCTTTCTGCAGGGCATATGCTGACTGACAATTACTATGTGATTGCGGGTATCGCCGACGCCAACGGAAAATCAGACGATATCTTTGATGGCTTCAATACATTATTTGACGAGAGTGACTTTTTCACCACGCTTGAGCTCGGTTGGACAGCATCGCAAGATCAAATATTCACTGATAATTTCCACATTACAGCGTGGCACTTTGATGGTGGTACTCGTCATAGCTTGTCGGATGCGACAGGCGGAGGTGAATCTGGTAAAGGTATTAACTTCTCGTGGAGTCAGTTTGTCACACCTCAAGTAATGCCGTTTGTGAGAGGTGGTTTTTCTGATGGAGATGTTGCTCTGTATGAACGCTCATTGAGTGTCGGTGTTGGGTATTTTGGCCTAGGAAGCGAAAAGAACAACCTTGGTTTTGCGGTTAACTGGTCGGAAATAAATGAGTACGCTCTAAAAGGCATTTCGACTGGTGTGTATGGTAATGACGGTGAACAGTTTACCGCAGAACTCTACTACAACATGCAACTTAACGATTTCATCCAAGTGACACCTGATATTCAATACATTAAAGATCCAGCGTTCTCCAATGAAAGCAGCGCTTGGGTGTTTGGTGTTCGTGCGAGAATCTTTATCTAATTCTCCTTGTTTATAATCAGATTTGGATATAAAAAAGTGAGCCTAATAAGGCTCACTTTTTTGTCTTTGGTGTTTAGACATAAAGGCTATGCTTTCCCGGTTTTCGGGGTGTCATCGAGTGCGAAGTAGATCTTTGAAACAACAATCTCTGCGACCAAAATAGTGAATACCACGGTGAAGAACGCCACGGTACTATTCCATGGATCTGTAAAATCGACTTTGTCACCGAACAAGATATTTATGGCTTCTAACATCACAAATCTTGACCCGACGAGAACCACGTAACTCGACAGGTCTTAAAGTCGGCTTGGCGTATTATGGTAAGTAAGCTTTTTTAGAATGACTCAAGATAAGACTCCAATTTAGACAGAGGCGCATATGATTATTCATTTTAGAATCCAAGATGTAGAAGAACTTTGGGGAGCCATAGATTTGGCAACGCTCTTACAGTTGGAACTGAGATCAGTATCAACCACACCGTTAACTCTCTGATTGAAATAGTTAAGTTACCAATTACACTTGAAGCATAAGTTTGAATGGAGTCAACTTAATGCTTTCACCCCAATCGCCGTATTCCTCTTCCATTGCTCTGATCTTAACTGGTTTTTTTTCATCCTCGGCCCATGCGTCGAATGAAGCGATTCAACATCGGTTAGAAAAGATATTCGCTGTTTCTATAGCGCTTACTGATAGTGATGCAGTCTCAATTGGTTTTGTGGATTTCGACCCCAACTCGTTTATTAACTTGAACGACAGTGGTTTTGGCTCCGATAAAACTATCGACACTCGAAGCCAAGTCAGTGTCGGCTCTATCCCTTATTCTTCCGTGATTAAAACCGATGATCCTGACCTAGATTTGATTTGGTCGGTGCGAGGGTCTTATGCGCTCTCTGAGCAAGATATTGAGATTTCGTCAGACGTCACATCAGACCGCCGAATTAACCCCAATGAAGACTCAGTATTGGGCCTGTATGGCTTTTTCGGCGCTCAAAGCCATTTAAATCAACATTGGTCTATCGCGTATGGTTTGGGCACTCATTTACTCTACTACCGCAATAAATACGAATATAAAAACAGCTACTCTCAAGCCTTTCAATCTCAGTTCGATGGATACGCGTTGAATACTTCTGCATGGGCATTGATTGGCGAGCCGTCGGTCAAACTCAAATACCTACAGAAACAAGACTGGGGAAGTTGGAATGTTTCATCAAGAGCACGTTATTTCTATGGCACTGGCTGGGGTGAAGCCAATGATGGCGATATCGGCAACCCAGAAGGTTTGAGGTTTATCAATGAGATTGAATTCAGACAGAATGTGGCATTGGATGCTTGGTCGTTAAAGAACCCTCAAATTCACTACAATTTTCGAAGAATAGACGTAGCAGGGGATCTCACTGATCCGCTTGATACGCACTATTACTATGAATTTGGCGCAGGATTGGTGTTCGATGTCCCTTACGATTCCTACTTCTTTGATAACTTCGGTGTTGGGATTAACTTCAACTACGGCAGTTCGCTCAGTGGTGGCAGTTTGCTCTTCTTACTCAATAATTAGCATAAGTCAGTGAGCCTACTGGTTGGCATTTAATTTGAATTCATATGTGTCGTAAAATGGTAAATATCTTAATCAAAATTTAGCCATCATAGTCATTCGCCCATCACCAGAGCAAACTATGAACAAGTTAAGTTATGACCGAAAAATGCCGTTATACGTGATGTCTGCACTTGTCCTCAATATGGCATTTAGCTTGTGGTTGCTGAGTAATGCATCTACGACGGCCATGGTTTTTTCGGTGTGCGCGTTGTTTTTACTTAGCGCTCTTATTACCGCACGCCTTTATCGACATGAAATGGCTCAAAGCAAGAGTAACTTGTCGGAAGCGATCATTGATGGTGTCGCAGGCTTTATTGTTCTCGATAGTCAATTGAGGGTCATACAAGTTAATCAACAGTTCTCTCGGGTATCGGGTTATGCCTTTGACCAAGTGGAATCTCGCCCGATTTCTGACCTCTGCTTTATGAATAACAACAGCCTAATCGCGACCATTACTCGCTCACTTAAGGAAAACCAGAGATGGAAAGGTGAGCTTAGTGGAGTTAGCAGACTTGGTGAGCACTTTACGGTCAATGCAGTTGTCGAAAAGCTAACCGAAATATTGCCGAACAACGAAAAATACGTTGTAACTTTTACCGATATTAGTCGACGTAAGGTGCTCGAACGCCGATTAAGAATACTGGTTGAAACGGACTCACTCACAGGTTGCTGGAATCGCCGCCGCTTTGATAAAGAGTTAAGTCACTACTCAAACCTAGCGGATCGCTACGGTCATACACACTCCTGTTTAGCACTGATCGATTTGGATCACTTTAAAGCAATTAATGATAACCATGGTCATGATCAAGGTGATGCAGCTCTTAAAGAGGTGGCCGAACTGTTGAAGAAGAATATCAGAGATACCGATATCGTGGCACGAGTTGGGGGTGAAGAATTTGCTATTTTGATGCCAGAAACCAACCTGTCAGAAGCGATTGAAGCTATGTATCGGTTAAAAGAAGTGATTGCTAAAGGCACAACACTAAACCTAACGGTAAGTAGTGGTGTGTCTGAAATACAAGCGTATGCCGAAGCGACGTATCGCAGCGCGGATAGGGCACTTTACCGTGCAAAAGGTAACGGCCGAAATAGAGTGTGTAGTTCCAGTTAGGGTTATCCGACGCCTATTGCACTTGGTTAATCGGTTAGAACTGTTTTACGCGGAAATTGAGCGTTGATAAATCTTAGGCGTAAGACCGGAAACTCGCTTAAATGCTCTAGAAAAGTGAGAGATATTGGTGTAACCCAATTGGCTCGAAATATAAGTCAGAGTATGGCCTTCTTCCATCAATTCACACGCAACAGAAAACATCAGGTTCTCTTTGATTTTTCGATAGGTGGTGTTTTCATTTTTGAGTTTTCGTTGAAACGTTCTCACGGAAAAATTAAGAAGCTCTGCAGCTTCTTCAAGCGAGAGGTCCTGCTCTTTCATATAGGGCTTGAGTAATTCGTAAACGCTGTCGGTAAAGCTTGTATGCCACTCAACGATAGCGGGTTTGTTACTTAAGTCTTTGGCAGTAAGGCGAATTGGGAGCTTTAAGATATCATCAGGAATCATGACCGCCGTTGAATTATGGTCAACAAAAAGCTGACAGCGACTTGGAAGCAGTGTTTTGACGATATCAGTGTCATGTCCTTGTAAACGTACTTTGCTTGGCTGCCAAGGTGACTGAGAGAGAATCGTTATTAGTTCAATAATGTAGGTGATGGCAAATACCTCTCCCCATTGGGACATGGGTGAATTATCTGCGGGGGCAGTTCGACAAAACCAACTCTGTCCGTGTTCTTGAATGAAGTCGACTCTACTGCCGGGAGAATCATAAGAGAAAATCGTGCTGATATGCTTTAGCGAATCTCCAATGGTTTCAAATTCGGTAAATTGATGCAAGACGTATGGGATGATTCTTCGCTTAAAGGCAAGGCCAAGTATGTCCGTAAATCGAGATACGCCTAGTTGTGATGAGGTCAAATAAATCAGTCGCTTGATTGATTCTGAGGGTACAAAGTCACTTTCTGATTGAATCAGATCGGGTGGTAAGCCCGAGTCTTCAAGTAGCTTGTGTAGGTCTAATCCATAGTCAGTGAAGATTTGGACTAAGATCTTAGCATAACTTGTTTGTATTACCGGTACTTGGTAGTGACTAGAGGTCATGAGAATACAATCCTGTATATATTGTCGCATTATTAGACGAGCATATCATTTGCAACGTTTTATTTACTAAATCTAACCTTATTTACTTGAGTTTTCCATTGCTAGGTTTATTTTTAAAGTATTAATTTTATTGATGTTAGTTATCTAGAAGGGAGTCCCATGTCAGAAGTTGAAGGGAACAAGCAAGAAGCCAATGAAGAAGTTGTCGAACAAACAAATGGAAAAGACAAAGTAAGAAAGATAACAAATTACCTACTGTTATTTGTGGCGTTTATGTTGATCTTCAGTGTTATCTCAGATCGCATCATCCCTATTACTGACAATGCTCGTGTAAAGGGTTATATCGTTCCTATAAAGCCTGAGGTGTCGGGTAAAGTGCTAGATATCTTAGTTCAGCCGAACCAACTGGTTAATCAAGGCGATAAGTTAGCCATTTTGGATGAGTCTGATTACCGAATTGCCGTACAACAAGCAGAGCAAAATCTAGAAATTGCAGGCCAAAATGTGGGAGCTCAAACCGCTAGCATTGCTTCAGCTCAAGCGAAACTTACTTCAGCGATCGTTGAAAGACAAAATACTAAACTACAAGCAAAGCGAGTTTTAGAGATGGCCGACAAAGGTGTCGTTTCTAAATCAGACGCAGATAAAGCGCGAGCTGCATTAGCGACGTCTCGAGCAGCAGTTGTGAATGCGGAAGCTGACCTTGATCGTGCAAAGAAACAAATGGGTAAAGAAGGTGAAGAAAATAGCCAAGTGAAAGCGGCGTTGCTTGCTCTTGAACAAGCTCAATTGAACCTAGAGCGCACCGTAATTACCGCACCGACACAAGGTGGAGTTTCTAACTTTAGCTTGTCTGAAGGTTTTTACGCTTCAGCAGGTCAACCGATCATGACTTTTGTCTCAACGGAAGATATTTGGATTGAAGCTTATTATCGTGAAAATAGCCTTGGCAACGTAACGGTCGGTGATGAAGTCGAAGTGGCATTGGATTTTGCTCCAGGACAAATTGTGAAAGGTCGAGTGAGCAGCATCGATTGGGGGGTTGATTGGGGGCAAAATGATCAAGCAGGTAAGCTTGCTCAAGCTAGCCAACAAACGGGGTGGTTACGTCAAACACAGATGCTTCCTATCACCATAGAATTTGAACGAGATGAGATGCAAGGTATGCTCCGAGTTGGTGGGCAGGCGGATGTGATTGTTTATAGTGGTGATAACTTTGTATTCAACGCAATAGGCAAAGTGTGGATTCGTTTGATTAGCGTGTTGTCTTATGTCCGATAAATCGATCCCTGACCAACAAACACAACGACGGATTCTGCGGTATACCGTTGGGGTTACGTTAGCTGTGTTTTTGGCTGCGTGGATTAACTGGCCGCTCGCATTTGTAGCGCCAGTGTTCACCGCTAAGTTTCTAATTGATAAACCAAGCCTTCATAAGGAGACGGTCTATGAACTGCTTTTGGCGGTAGTAGTGACCATGGGGTTGGGGTTGTTGTTGTCGCGAGGAATTACCCATTATCCAGTTCCATTATTGATTTTGGTGGGGCTAGTGATGCTTTGGGGTTACTACTTATTTGTTGATCCTAAGTGGAATCTGTTCGCAACCATATTATTAATTGCTGTACTGATGTTGCCATTTATGGCGATTGATAACCCTGGAGTTTCGGTATTATTAGCATCTGGCTTGGCCACCTCTGGTGTGGTTTCGGTGACTATTTTTGCGCTGGTTCATATCTTTTTCCCTGAACCGAAAACTGAATTCTCCGGCTTTGCGTCGGCGCCATTCAACAGAAGAGAGCGCTGGTATGCAGCTTTCCGCGCCATGATTATCTCTTATCCTGTTGTGTGTTTTTTCTTTATATTTCAGATATCTGAAGCATTGCTAACCATGATGTTTATTGCATTATTGTCACTAATGATTACTTCGGAAAAATCGGTCAAGTTGAGTGCATTTCTGGTGATCAGTAATGGTATTGGGGGGTTACTCGCGATAGCGGCTTTTTCAATCCTTTCGATTGTTCCTAATATTATCTTCTACTCTTTATTCATAGGCTTGGTTGCTATTGTGATTGCCAAAAAGATCTACACGGTTCCCGAAAAAGCGCCGATTTTCGCTACTGCATTTAGTACGTTGCTAGTACTGGTCGGTAGCACATTGATGAGCTCAGGCGACATCGATAGCAACACTCTTATACGCATATTCCAATTAGTATTAATTGGCATATATATGATTTTAGCTTCTCTATTCCTAGAAACTCGGAATTGGAAGTTCCTACAAAATCAGCCTTAATTCTGTCTAACAAGGACGTCTCATGAAGTTAACCGATGATTTTTCAAAACAGGCGATAGACGCTGCCATCAAAATCGCAGCGATTGCCATGCTCGTGTATTGGTGTTTTTCGATTTTGCGCCCATTCATTCTTTTGGTGGTGTGGGGGGCGATCATTGCGACTGCGCTGTACCCAGTTGCTGTGGCGATTTCAAATAAAACTGGGATGTCGAAAGGTAAAGCCAGTGCATTGCTGAGCTTTATTGGTGTGATTCTTCTATTTATTCCTTTGGCTGCGCTTTCTTCTGGTATCTACACTAGCGCGACTGACCTGATGACAGGCCTTCAAGATGGCACATTGTCATTGCCTAAACCGAAAGAGTCCTTACAAGATATTCCATTCATAGGTGAGAAGGTTTATTCAACCTTGGTTGCCGCCTCCAACAATATTGAAGGCACTTTCATAAAGTATGCGGACGAACTTAAACAGTTTGCGACGAAAGCGGCTTCAGTTCTTGGCTCACTAGGTGGTGGCTTTATTCAGTTCATTATCTCTACCATCATTGCTGGTGCATTCATGAGCAATGCCGATAAATGTCAAACGGGTGTGACTCACTTAGTGGCGCGTTTAACGGATAGCAAAGGTGAAGAATTGGTTCAGCTATCTAAATCTACTGTACGAAGTGTTGTGCAAGGTGTCATTGGTGTTGCTGTGATTCAATCCATGATGTCGGCAATAGGGTTGGTGATTGCAGGCGTTCCTGCTGCTGCGTTTTGGGCGTTAGCTGTGCTGCTCATTGCAATAATCCAACTGCCACCGATTCTTGCTCTATTACCTGCGATTATCTACATGTTCAGCGTTGAATCGACACTGGCGGCGAGCTTGTTCTTAGTGTGGTGTATTTTAGTCAGTGGTAGTGATGCTATCTTGAAGCCAGTACTGTTGAGCCGTGGCTCTCATATTCCAATGTTGGTTATTTTGCTTGGCGCGTTGGGTGGAATGGCGATGTCAGGAATCGTCGGCCTGTTTGTTGGTGCTGTGATACTGAGTTTGACTTACGAATTGATGATGGCGTGGCTTGGCCTTGAAGAGACAAAGCAAGAAGAGCATGAGGAGAAATAAATGAAGCCAGTCTCTAAAGACGACAACTTCTACTTCTTGTTTTATGCACTGTTAGTGTTGTTTTTTGGTTGTGCGGTGATGCAGCAGTTTTATCCGCAAGGTCAGAAAACAATACTATTTCTCATCATCATTACTCTGGCGAGTTCAATCGTTGGTATTCATAAAGAGCGAGCTTTGTATCGCTCCTGGTATGGAATGTTACTGATTACGGCATCGGTGTCTGGCGTGTTCTCATTCTTAGAGGGTTATAACCTTTCGATAGTGACGTTATCGGCGTTAGCTGTGTTCATGTTCTCACACATTTACTCGGCGTTAAAACAGGTGATGAAAGCAAAAACGGTAACACCCAATCACATTATCGGATCGATCTGTATTTACTTGTTGTTGGGGTTTGCGTGGTCGATTATCTATTTGTTGATTTTGGAAATCTTTCCTAGTGCATTTTACGGTTTGGAAGAGCAAGTCTGGTTAACGAATTTGTTCAATGCGATGTACTTTAGTTTTATCACTCTGACCACCGTTGGCTATGGAGATATCTCACCGGCTTTGCCTATTGCTCAGTTCTTTGTATTTATGGAATCTATTATCGGCAGCTTTTACTTGGCTATCATGGTGGCGAGTTTGGTGAGTGTTCGACTTGCACAGTCTCAATCCCAATAGGTCACATACAAACAAGCCCGGCAATTGCCGGGCTTGTTATATTTTTACGATCTTAAAAATCTATATGGGCTATGAATCTTAAGCTTCAGAGCCTTGAATCTTTTCTAATTCAGCGATAGTCGTTTGCGATACAAGCTGACCATCCATGTAATAGCTAACGTTTTGACCATCTTTGATGCCAGTCAGAGTTGCCGTTTCACCAGAGGTATATACGATGTCCATTTGAACTGTGTTCTCGTCGATCTTAATCATCTCACCTGTTTCAATTGTACGATTGTTTGAAATTGGCCCTACAGGCGCTTCTTTAAAGCTTGGATCAAGGTCATCGTTCACTTTGAAGTGAGTGTCTGTTTTTGTATCGAATACGTGTGGTGCACCGCTGATTGGGTTTTTACCTGTCCAGAATTCGAGGGAGTTGAATACTACGTAGTCTGCTGCAGTTGTAATACCGTACACAGGCGCTAATAAGAAGTTTACACCTGCACGAGCATAGCGGTTATCGACAACTTCAACGTTAAATTTCATTACTTTCCCTGTTACGGCGTTACTGCCGATACAACCAGTTAGCGCAGAAGCCAAAACCGTTAGTCCTACAATTTTAAGTGCAATCTTTTTCATTTTAGTACCTGTATAAGTTAGAAGTCTGTTTCGTTGGAACAGGTGTAGTATGGTTTTTATTCGATTATGAGTTTTACCATTTAACGCCACGGATGATAGAAAGTTGGTCTCAAATTTTAGGTAAAGAAATAGACATAAAAAAAGCGCACCCTAATAGGGTGCGCTTTTTGGTGTTTAGATAAGTTGTAATGAAAACAACGACTCCAATAAAGAATCACTTCATCACATAGGTATAAGCCGATACGATAAGCCAGCGGAAAAATCGAAATAAAAGGGTAGTGGCTTTAAAGGTAAATTTGGTAATTGATAGCATTGCATCTGCACCAATGGTCACGCACTTATGCAAATCGGATTCTTTATATTCTGAATAGGTCATGTGTTTTCTCATTTCTCGCTGTTGTCTTTCATATGTAAGTAATGACTCCTGTCTGGCGATGTACCCTGTGCAAGTAATGTACGAATATTCATCGATAGAAACTTACCATTTAATGCCAAATAGTGTAGAAACCAGCCAAAAGATAAAGGGTTGAGAGAAATTAAGTAAGTACCTAGGTGTAACTCATCAAGTTACCTAAAAACCGTGGCTAATAATGGTATGATCGTGGGTTCAGCACCATAAGTGATAAAAGAATAGGAAACAGAATGACTCACCTTACCGAACAGCAAGAAGCTGCAATGGCGACGTTTAAGGAAAACTTACACCTTCCAAATGGTGGTTTTCATAAACTGATTATCGAGCTAAGTAAGGAATATCAGCTGCCTTTCCAAAAGGTGCGTGCCGTTTTAAAGAAAGCTCAAAAAGATGTGGAGCGACAGATACGTGAAGATTTTACCAGTGTCGATGATATGGTTCTGAGCCAAGCTAATTGGTTGAATATCATTAAGTCAAAGCTTGTCGAATTGGCGGAAGATAACCAAACGGTGATGGCTAAGCTGCAACAAAATCTAAAGTATCAAAAAGTGTTGTCGGCAACCGAGGGTTCAATTGCAAGTGAAGATGAACGTGACGAGTTGATCGAAGAGTTGATTCAAGCTTATGAGAAAGAGGTGTTCAAGCCTTTATTGGCGATGTTACATACAACAAAGCTGTATTGGAAATTAATGCTGGTTGATGAGACATGTAAGATGAATGAGGAGAATCGTGAGAAGTTCAGTGATTACCCTCAATACATGCAAGCTGCAGAACACTTATATATTCTTGATCAGAAGTTAAGGTCGATGCCGTTAACTTATTAGTCCATGAATGCACTGATAATGATTCATTGGTGATTCAGAGTTCGATATAAGTTGGTTTTAATAGAAGCACGATAACCTAGCTAGCGTTAGCCGCGTGTGAAATGCAAAAAGGCTAGGTTTCTGATCTGTTTTACTTCTGCTCTATTTTGTTCTGCTAGAGCGAATTGAGGGTGACATCTTTTACATCTTTGGGACTAGACGGTGTTTCTTTCTGTAGCCTATGGGAAATGCTATAGGAGTGTGAAATGTCCTAGGGTGTTTCCGTTGCCTGAAACGATAGTTCCGATGCTTTCTCGTTCATTAAATTCAAAGTCGATGAGATAACTGTGATGTTGTAGCTTGGGCAATATGTGGCGGTGGAGTATATCGCTATTGAGCTGTCGAATCTCGGTGATCCATGAAATTTCTTCTTTGTGTAAGTCTATTTTAATCTTGAGCATTTATTACCTTTTAGTTTATTGACTGTTTTTTCGCGTGATAGTTGGTACCAATGGGTTTGTCGTGTTGTTCTGCGTGACATAACTGTGCCTTGTGTTTATTACATTTATATTTAAGTTGTAGATCTATTTTGAATTCGCTAAAACAAAGCAAATGACGAATAGAACGGTAGTAGGATCGAATTTAAAAGCTATTGAATGACTATCTAGGTGAAAGCTGACGCAGAGATGGTGTAACGAGGGAATCGAGAACTGTCTATGTGGAACTTGGACTTACTTTAGCATTAACAGCTCTATAGATTAGAGCCAGGTGGCGAACTATACGCCTAGTTTTTAAAATTACAACCCTATTTTAAAATAAATTCAAAAATATTTTTGAGTGATCTGCCATCGCTGGTTGAGGTGAAAATGAGAGTCGCGCAGTAATAGTTAGTTGCTTTCTGGCTAGCCGATAGGTGATGGTTGCTCTGATGACTTAGCTCAGAATGTTTGCTTGTTATCATTATAGGTCTTCTTTTTTAACTCTCTGTTTTTACGTGCCTTTACATTGTAAATTCACATACTAATTGTTGAGGTAAGTGTTGTGGTTGTAGAAAGAGCTCCCATATGAGGAGCTCTTTTTGTTTTTGGCTATTGGTTCTTTTGCTAGTGAAAAAGCGACTAACAGCAGGCCGCAATAATCAATTTCTCGGGGACGGTTTAGACGATGTGATAATAGATGCGTATGTAGTTCGTTGTTTTATAAGCTAATTTCCGTCGAGTTTTTGACATCTTACTCATTTAAGGTGTTAATTTGATGTCACTCGAAGATCTATCCTTCATTTTTAACAATCATTTGTCTTTTTCATGTTGAGAGGTACGAAAACCCATCTACACTAGGGTTATAACTGTTTGATTTGTATAAGAGGTATCAATGAGTCGGAAGCCTATAGTGTTAGTCGTGGATGACACCCCAAGTAACTTGGATGTATTAACGACAATACTCAAAGATACCTATCAAGTGAAAGTAGCGATTAACGGCACAATTGGTATCAAGATTGCGAAGATGGTGCCGCAGCCAGACCTTATTCTCCTCGATATCATGATGCCTGACATTGATGGCTATGAAGTGTGTCGTCAGCTAAAAGCACAACCGAATACTGCGCATATTCCCATTATATTTGTGACCGCCAAAATAGATCCTGAAGCCGAAGTGAAAGGGCTATCGTTAGGTGCTGTTGATTACCTGACCAAGCCGATCACTCCGGAAATTGCCCTGCAACGCGTTAAGACTCACATTACTCTTTATGACCAACAACGCGCGTTGTTCAGTCAGGTGAAAGAGAAAACTCAAGAGATTAATTTGGGTAAGCTAGAGACTCTTAACATATTGGGTAGGGCGGCTGAATTTAAAGATAATGAAACCGGCATGCATGTAATGCGTATGAGCCATTATTGCGAAATATTAGCTAAGGCGTTAGGCATGACAGACGAAGACGCTGAAACCCTGCGTGACGCGGCTCCAATGCATGATATTGGTAAGATTGGTATTCCAGATAGCGTGTTACTGAAGCCAGGTAAATTGGACGCCAATGAGTGGACCATCATGCAGAAGCATGTCGAGTATGGTGTTGAAATTCTAGGAAGACAGAGTGATTCCAAGCTGATGCGCATGGCGATTCAAGTCGCGCAATATCATCATGAAAAATGGGATGGCAGTGGTTATCCAAAACAGATCGCGGGTGAAGAAATTCCTTTAGTAGGAAGAATCGCTGCGGTGGCTGATGTATTTGATGCACTGACGGCAGAGCGTCCTTATAAAAAAGCGTGGAGTGTCGATGAAGCGCTCGCCTTGTTTGAAGAGCAAAAAGGCAAACACTTTGACCCTAGAATTGTCGATTTACTATTTGAAAACCTACCTCAAATATTAAGCATCAAAGAGCAATTTAAAGATGAGTGATCGCTTAACATCGGTACTTAATCGTTTTGTCCTTCCTTTTATGATTGTGTTTTTGGCGTGGCCACTAAGTCTTCGCACTACGTTGGCCGCTGAAGTTACTGAAGAGCAGTTAAATCAGTGGTTAGACAACAAGCCAACCGTAACCTTTATTGGCCTTACCGACCATTACCCATATTCCTTTATTGATGATGATGGAAAGGTGTCTGGGATCATTAAAGATTGGGCATTAGATCTTGAAAACAGATTTGGTGTTCATGCTCGTTTTATCAGTGTGGGCTCGCGTGTTGAGGCGAAAGAAGCCTTGTTAGATGGGCGCGGCGATATCTTCCCATTTCAACAGTTTGATCCCAGTGAGGGGGGGCGGTTTCTTGCGAGTGAGCCGTATATTCCTTATCAGGTAGCCGTGATTGTCCCTATCGACAACAAGATTGATACTAACTTGGATCAAAATCATAAACGCCGTATTGCCATGGTTAATCA
This sequence comes from Vibrio splendidus, assembly GCF_001557875.1. GTDB lineage: Bacteria > Pseudomonadota > Gammaproteobacteria > Enterobacterales > Vibrionaceae > Vibrio > Vibrio splendidus_F. The sequence continues at coordinate 899,558 of NZ_LNRF01000001.1, forward strand.
AAACATTGATTTGGAGCGTGCAGGAGTGAGGTTGAGCTCTATCGAAAGAGTCGATTTTGAGAATGTTATCGATGCGGTACGAGCCTTAGGGGAAGGTGAGGTCGAAGGTATTGTCGGTGAGCCTATCACCATCATGGATCTTGCAAAAAAAATTGGTGTTCATGATTTAGCGGTCAATTATGTTCTGGACCATTGGAAAAGGGTAGAAGCATCAATGGTGATTCGAACCGATGAACCAGAACTGCTGACGCTAATCAACAAACAGATTGAAACCTTCGACGTTGATAGCAAGAACCAGATTTTATCAAAGTGGCTAGACAGTTCGCCCTATCGAGTGCCGCTAAAAGGCGTGTTTGGCTTTGGTAACCCTCCGTATATGTACCCAGACAGCACCGCAGTCGGGCTAGAACACGACATTCTTCAGCGTGCACTTAATGATATGGGATACAAGTTAGGTGACGTTGTCACCCTTCCTCCTAGCGCCGCTAGAAAGGCCATCGATAACAATAATTCTATAGCCTTTGTTTCTGGTGTTCAGTTTGATGATCCTAATGCGCACTTTTTAAGTGATAACGTTCTTAATGTTGAGTTTGTTCCGGTTTCATTGACTCGCCGCAAACTTAACCTCCAATCCCAAAAAGAGTTGTCATTGGGGGCGCTACTGTTTGACGAGACCTCCCCAATTAAAAACTCTGTTGAAGTATTGAAGGGCAAGTTAGACATCGATCGTGTCGAAGACTACGAAGGTCTTGAATCGGCATTCTCACAGCTTAGGGCTCAAAATGTTGACCTGTTAATGGTTGAACGCAGAGTACTGGAATGGTTTATCACCAATACTCGTTTTATCGAAATGGCAGAGCTAACGTTACATGACGATTATAAGATTGAGTATCCGATCTATGTTGACTTTAAGAGTGAAGAAATCAGAGATAGTTTCAATGCCGCGATTAAAAGGCTTAAGCAGGCGGATGACGGCTTAAACCAAATTATCGAGATACAGGTTCAGAGTAATTTAAGCCAAGTCCTTAAAAAAGCCAATATTATCGCGCAAATATCTGCGTATTTTATCGTCAATGACCGCTTTGAAGAGTTGACAGAAGTGTTTGAAATTTTCGACACGGACAGTTCTTTTCAGGTGATCACCGCACAAGCGGATAACAATAGTCGTCCGATCAAATCTTGGTACATAGGCAACCTAGTTGATGAATATGGAGAGAAGAAAAATACCTCTCACTTTTCATCAGTCACCAAGGTGGCGAATTATAGAACCAAGGGAGGGAGTACCAACTCTGGTTCGATGACTTTTTACTTTGATGTTAATTCGTTAGAGCGGAACCATGTATATTTTCCAGCCGTCGAGCAATTCAGTTCATTCGGTGATGCTGCGAAACGCTACATTGCCGATGTCTACCAAACCAATAATCTGACTGGAGAGATCTTAAACCTTAGCCAAAAAGAGAGGGCGTGGATTAAAGATAATCCGGATGTGCGTATAGGTATCGATCCGAATTCGTTACCTTATGAGGCGGTATCCAATACAGGTGAATACATCGGGATGATAGATGATTACCTAACGCTGATTGAACAAAAAACAGGGCTAAGTATTCATCATGTCGACGTGGCGAATTGGTCTGAGACCCGGAGCTTGGTTGATCATCATGAAGTGGAACTGGTCTCTGCAGCTCAAGAGAATCGTTCGTTAGGAGATAACGTCAAAGCAGCTAAAAGCTTGTTTTCAAGTCGTTTGGCCATTGCATCGAGAAGAGACGTTAGTAGCTTGGTACTTGAAGAAGCTGATGGTTGGAAAATCGGTATATTGAAGAATGCGGCAAATACTAACGCGATTTTAGATAAGTACCCGAACGTTGACTGGGTGGAGGTAGAATCCACGGCAGATGGGCTCAACAGATTGGATGATAAAACCTTAGATGGCATGATCGATACTGTCGACGTCCTCAACTATCTCATTGACTCATTTGGTCACCGAGAGATTGGAATTATCGGACGACTTGATTTTTTCCTCTCACCAACTTTACATGTCACCAAGTCTCAACCTTTGCTTTTTACTATTGTAAATAAAGCGATTGAGGGTATTTCTGCTGAAGACCATCAGAAAATCTCCGCAAAGTGGGCGGCACCAAAGGCAATAGAAAGAGTTGATTACGAATTGGTTTACACCATCTCCGCCTTTTCTTTTGTCATTGTATTGCTTATTGTTTTCTGGAATCGAAAGCTCGCTAAGCAGATCAGCATCGCCAATGATGCAACAGAGGCGCTTAAGAAAGCTCAGGAGCAGCTTTACAATATGTTGAACAGCTCTCCAATTGCCGCTGCTGTTGTACTTGAGGAGAAGGCTCGTTATGCGAACGACACCGCGAAGCGCTTATTTGGAGTTGAAGACCGAGAACTGACTTCTATCGATGTGGCTTCTATTCACGACTCTTTAGATGTTCGTGACAAAATCCATAATGAGCTTAGCCTCAATGGCAAGGTTGAAAATAGAGAGTTGGTACTTAGGAAGTCTGATGGAACCCGATTTGTTGCTTTGGTCAGTTACTATCTTTTTGAGATTGATGGTGAAGTCGCTACACTATTTTGGGCTTTTGATATCTCTGAAATGAAGCGCCTAAACGAGCAATTGGAAGAAGAGAAACAAAGAGCCGACTTGGCTAGTCAAGCGAAGTCTGAATTCTTAGCTAATATGAGCCATGAGATAAGAACCCCAATGAACGCCATTATTGGTTTGTCTTATCTGGCGATTGGCGAAATATCTAATCCTGTCGCTCGAAATTATATTGAGAAAGTGCACCGTTCTGGCCATTCGTTGCTCGGTATCATCAATGACATCCTTGATTTTTCAAAGATAGAAGCTGGGCAACTTGTTATTGATAACGTCCCGTTTGATCCCGTGACGACCTTTAAAGATGTGATTGAGTTGATGGAGTCGAAAGCGGCTGAGAAGCAACTCAATTTGTCGATGGTCATAGACCCAGAGTTAGACACACCATTACAAGGCGATCCATTAAGGTTGTTTCAAGTCATACTCAACCTTGTGGGCAACGCGATTAAGTTTACGGAAAAAGGCAACGTAGCGTTAACTGTGGAGCATGTTGACTCGAACGATAACAGCCTAACCATGAAGGTGAGTGTGATGGATACCGGGATAGGCATCTCGGATGAGAACCGTCACAAGCTGTTTGAAGCATTTAGCCAAGCGGATAGCACAACTACGCGTCGGTTCGGCGGCACAGGATTAGGACTCAACATTAGCCAGAAATTAGTGCATGCGATGGGCAGTCAAATTACGGTGGAGAGTGTTTACGGGCAAGGCAGTGAGTTCTCCTTTGTGCTGACATTGCCACGCTCAAGCTCGGGTGCGTTAGCCGACTTCAAAGCCCAAGAGCTGCAACCGGATTATCAGATAGAGTTCAAAGGCCAAAGAGTGCTATTGGTTGAAGACAATGAGTTGAACCAAGATCTAGCCTTAGCATTTTTCAGTCGTTCTAAATTAAATGCCGATCTTGCTGAAAACGGAAAGGAAGCGCTAGAGTTAGCTAAAAACAACGATTACGAAATAATCTTCATGGATCTTCAAATGCCAATTATGGACGGCTTTGAAGCTACCCGTTTGATTCGTGAATTCGATACAGATGTACCGATTATTGCAATGTCGGCCAATGTGTTTGCTGATGCGAAACAAAAAGCAAGGGAAGCAGGTGTAACGGACTTTTTAGATAAGCCGATTATTATTGATAAAGCAACTTCGTTGATCTGCCAATACATAGTGCCAGAGGTGTTGATTGAAGGCCAAATGTCACCGGAGCCATCTTCGAACTCGATACAGACCAATGACCCTAATCGCTCAAAACTGATATCGGATGTTCCAACGGTTCTGCCCGTTTTCTCGCAGCCAAGGTTTGAGCAACTGACTTATCATGATGTGAAACTGCAAGCCAAAATGCTTGATAGGTTCTGCCAAGGATCGCTAGACATGATGTCGGATGCTTTTGATAACTTAGTACAAGGCGAATGGGAGACGTTAGAGCGTAATCTACATACCTTAAAAAGCATGGCAGCTTCGATTGGTGGATTGCGATTGGCAGAGTTACTCAGCGATTTAGAACACAAGGCTCATAACAAGGCGTGTGATGAAGAGGATCTTAAACAAGGTGAACTTGGTCTAATTGAGCTTATTAAAGAGGTCGAGAGCAGCTTTGATGAGTCTGGTGCCAAAGGAGCCAATACGACAAGTACTGATGAAGCCGATGCGAGTATTTGTGATACCTCTGACTCACCGAGCATCACGTCAGAACAGCATGCTCAGTTGCTATCACTGCTGGATGCTTATGATAACGATGCAAGTCAGTATGTGACTGAGTTACTGGCACAGTATCCACATTCTGCTGTTCTCAAAGATGTTCGAAGTGCGTTAGATAATTATGACTTTGAACAAGCCAAAGAGGGGCTAGGCGCTTCTGAGTAGCTGTTTTTATAAATATCACTTCAATATTAAAGCCTTTAGCTCCTACTGCGAAATAACGAACGAGCTAAAGGCTTTAAATCTATCTATATCGAACTAACCACTCACGTTCTGTTTGATTAGCTCAACAACCGTATCGTATCGGTGCGGCAGTTTTCGGTTTCGTTTTTGAACCAAATACAGCGTTTCCTCAACTTCTACCTTTGGCGGCACAACATGTAGTTTGTCTCTATCTGGGAAGTGTTCAACCGCGCCAGCCGGTAACACGGTAAAACCTAACCCTTTTGATACGGGTAGCAAGATCTGGTGAAGCTGATTGATGTAGCCAGATCTTGGTATCTCATTAACGTTGATGTTCGCTAAGTCTTTATCTCCGCAAAGGTCGAAATACAAAGACAGATAGTGTGCAGAATCTGGGTGCGCAATCAGGCCAATGTCATGAAGTACTTGCGGCGTTATCTCTAAATCAGCAAGGCTGTGGTGAACAATTAGACACAGTGCTTCTTTGCCGATGACTTGGCTTTGGTAGTAGCTGTCGTTCGGGGAATGCCTAACAATGCCGATATCGGTAGTGCCTTCGATTAGGTCATTCAATATCTTTTTGTTTGGCGCCGCTTCTAAGTTAATGCAGAGCTCTTGGTGTTGCTGTTGAAGTTCAAGAAGCTTGGGATACAGACGCAAAGAGAGTGAACCAGAGCAAGACAGGTGACATTGCCCAGCATAAGGATTATCAAAACTCAGAGATTCAAAAAGATCTTCTTGGTCTTTCTCTAGCTTGAGCGCATAGCGATACATAATCCGACCCTGCTCGGTCAGCTCGAAGCTCTTATTTTCTCGAGAGAGCAGGTCACAATTACAAGCTTGTTCAAGTTTCTTGATGTGTTGGCTGACTCCAGGTTGTGTCATGTACAACTTTTCAGCCGTTTGGGTGAAATGTCCAACTTCAACCAGAGTCTTAAACGTATTGAGCCAAAGTGGATTAATCATACTCACCTTCAAATGCTAAAGCCTATAAATAACAAGACTTATAAGTAATAAAGTCTCTAAGTAACAAAGCTTATAAATAACAGAAAATTATTATTATCTTAAGTAATGATAATTTCAACTCTAGCGTCTCAAGTAACGCTAATCAAAGTCATATGTTGGTAACTATTTATATTGGTCTATTGGCCGCTTTGTAGAGTTCCTATGAGTAACAAAGTGTTGCGACTTTGTTGAATTTTTGGTCTATTGACCAACTGTGCTCATATTTAGGAACGAAGATGAATAGAAATGTTTGGCTGCTTTCACTGTGTCAGGCCTTGTTGATGACGGGTAACATATTACTGATCTCTGTGATTGGTTTGATCGGTAAGCAGATTGCGCCCAGTGTCAGCATGATTACCTTGCCGGTTGCACTGCAGTTTTTGGGTTTAATGGCAGCCACTATTCCTGCGTCTTTAATTTCAGGCAAGTTAGGGAGAAAGCGAGGATTTAGCATTGGTAATGTGGTTGGCATTACAGGAGCTAGTCTTGCCACCTACGCACTGTCTCAGCAAAATTTCTATCTGTTTTGTTTCGCCACTTTCCTTCTTGGGATAGGCATAGGTTTTGGCACGCTTTATCGTTTTGCTGCAATCGAGGTGTGTGATGAAAATGCCCGTCATCGAGCGATATCTATCTCTATGGCTGGTGGCGTTTTAGCCGCAGTTCTCGGGCCTAACTTAGCGATCATGTCGCAACAATGGTCGCAAGATGGCTTGTACATTGGTGCTTTTGCTTCATTGATTGGATTGAACATTCTTGCGTTACTCATCTTACAAACCATTCAATTCCCAAAAGTCTCCTTTAATAGTCAGGCGCCTAAATCCGATCCTCTCAGTGTGATAGTGAAAGCGCCTAACTTTATTGGTGCCGTGTTTGCTGCCATGGTCGCTTATGCGGTGATGAATATCCTGATGACAGCAACGCCATTGGCAATGATTGGTTGTGGCTTTGACTTTACCAAAGCGGCGGGCGTGATTGAGTGGCACGTATTGGGGATGTTTGTTCCTGCATTCTTTACTGGCTCACTTATCGAGAAGTTTGGCTCACGAATGATGATTTTGGCGGGTGGTGTGCTGTTCGTTGTCTGTATCGTGATTAACATTCATGGCGAATCTATTTGGCACTTCAGAGCGGCCTTGGTCGTGCTCGGTGTCGGTTGGAACTTCATGTTTATCGCGGCAACGGGCTTGTTTAGTCAGTCTTATCAATCGCAGAACAAAGCCAAGGCACAAGCGTTTAATGAGTTTGTTGTCTTTGGGTGTGTGACGATTACCGCGATGCTCTCTGGCTGGTTAGAATCGACCGCAGGGTGGCAGAACCTCAATCTCTATGTATTACCATTCGTATTAGCAGTTATCTTGCTGTTTGCATTCAGTGCTCGTAAATCGCGTATTCAAAAACAACCGGTTTAAGGACCAATTGAATCGCTGAAAATTGAACGTAATGCTACGGTAATCTCTTTACAGTGCTAATGATGCTATCTAAGCACTGACCAATAAAGAGCCCTACCAATAAGGTAGGGCTTTTGCTTACGGCTTAAATAATAACGTTTTCTTAAAACTGCTGTCGTGGCTTATATCCTGTGACAACAGTACTTAAGCTTGTGTTGTAAATACGCATGACAGAGCCTGCGATGATTTACAGGTCGACCATAACCGTTTTAGTCGTAATCCCGCCTTGGTCATCGATTATCTTCAAGGTCACCTCGTGTTTCCCATATGAAGGGAAGATAGAAGTGAATGTGCGACCTCGTTTTACTTTTCCATTTGGAAGCGTCCACTCAGTATCAACAATACGACCGTCACTGTCTGAACTTGTAGACCACATGGTTACCCAGCGCCCCAAGTGAATGTACTTCGCGCTCGCTTCTGGAAGGGCGTTTGGAGATTCAACACTCACTACGGAGCTAAATGAATCGGTAGCGCCTTTGTCGTCGACAACAGTCAAGTTCACCGTGTATTCACCAGCCTGCTCATAAGACCAAGTTGGTGCCACTTCGTTACTTGTTGTGCCGTTATCGAAGTCCCATAGGTAACTGATGATCTCACCGTCTTGGTCTGAGCTGAAGTTACGTGCAGAAACATTCAGGTCAGTAACATTAAGCTCGAAGTTCGCAGTAGGAGCGACGTTGTGTTGGCTTACTTTAGATAAGCGAACCACACCGTATTCGTTGTTGTCACTCTGATTCACAATATCGACCGCTAAACCAAACTCCGTCAGGATGCGTCCTGAATCTGGTGCTTGAGGTGATGTGTAATCTTGGTCATCTGAGAAGCTAGCATTGCCAACCAAGCTGGTATCTTCGAGCACATCATTATCGCTGTTTACAAGACGCATCGGAGTATGGTCTTTCAATGAGAACGCGGCATCACGAACTTGGTAACGTGTCTGAGCTACTTTTCCTGAGTTTTGCCAAACCATGGCATTTTGGTCTGCGTCGACCACACCCAGCCAACCTTCACCTGGGTGTTTGCCTACCCAGTTATCCGTCAGCGACTCGTCTACGTACCAAATGATCAACCCCGGATCGAATGAGATGAGTTGACCCATGCGCTTAATGTTCGCTAAGCCTTCATCAACATCCATGTGGCTGCGCCATTGCAGTAGATAGTAGTGCTGCGCTTGATGGAATCCATTACTTAGCTTGTATCCATTTAAGGCAAACGTAGAGTGACTTTCAGCATCGTCTATGGGAGTCACTTCACCATCGACAACCACAGCAAGGTTATCCAAGTAGAAGCCTTCCATCGCCAAGCCGCCATCAGTGATGTATTCAAACGACAGTTCAACTTCTTGGCCTGCCCACTGAGAAACGTCAAACTCAGCGTCAACCCATCCGCCAGATTCGCCGCCAATAGCAGGTACTAGGCCAGTGTTGTATGGGTCGTCCATTGAGGTAATGTTGCCTACAATGGATTGTCCGTTGATTAGCACTCGAGCAAAGTCGTAGTCTTTTTCAATCTCATACCAAGCTTTGAAGGAAAGCAGAGCAGAATCACCCGCAGGGATCACCAACTTACGAGTCATACTGTTTTTCAGATCATCGCCTTTTTGAGAGTGGAATGAATACTCGCCCTCAAAGGGCTTCAGGCTTTCAATCTGCTTTTCAGGAAGATCGACCTTAATCATGTTCGGACGGCTGTTATCCGTTGTTTGGAACAAGGTGTAAATTTGTGGGTTATCTTCTAGGTCATCAATCGAGATCTGATCATCGTTAACCCAACGGCCGCCAATCGATTTCTGTAGGAAGAGTTTTGCCCAAGAGCTGAATGCCGTTGGTTGTGTGCCACCAATTTGACCAGCCCAACTACCCGAAGACATGATTGACCAGTAAGAGACAGGCTCACCCTTGCCTGTGTATTGCGTGTCGTACTCGTCTGGTAAGCCTAAATCATGTCCATACTCGTGGGCACAAACACCGGCAGCCGCATCAATTGGTTGAATGGTGTAATCGAACGCCGCGTATTGGCCACCAAATCGATCTGGAAGCGAGCTAGAGGTGCCTTCAAGTACATGAGTGCGACCAAGGTTGAATCGGTGAGACCAAATCGCATCAGGACCTAATACGCCACCACCGGCTTCTTCGCCTACCGATGCATGAAATACCATCAAGTGATCAATCACACCATCGGGTTCACGGAAGTTTCCGTCACCGTCGTAATCGTAACGATCTTCAATATCGTAATCAGCGAGGTTGATATTAGGATCTTGAGCTAACTGATTGAGGGCTTCACGAACGAGCTCTTGAGCATTTAGGTCGTTATCCGTAGTCAAGGAGTTACCACCGTAGAAAGCTGCTGGCTTAGAAGCTCGATACCAACCTGCCGCTTGACCTGCAACGCTGTAACTGTCACCTGATTCGCTTTGGTAATATTGGCGCATCGAGATTAGGTTCTCGCCGTTGGGCCCTGTGTAGCCAGAATTAGAGAACAACAGCTCTTGATAATGCTCTGGGTTGTAGCTCTCGTAGAGCATTTGTGTGTGCTCTTCGGTCAACTTGTTGTCATCCCAGTTCAAATCAGGGAAATCGACCAATAGAGCAAGCACTTTGTCTGTACGCTTGGTGCCGACTTCTAAAGCAAAGACACTCGCTTTTTTAACACCAGCCCCTTTTTCTATGGCTTTGAGTATTTTTGCGCGTTGCTCAAGTGCTTTTTTACCGAATTGAGCATCGCCTTTAAAACCGGAATTGATTTTATTTTTCAAGTAACGGTCAAGCGCATCATGCTTTGCCACATCGGTTGCATCTTGGTCAATTAAGCCTTGTCTAACTAGCATTTCAATGAGTTTGTCTTCATTAACTACGCCTAAATCAATAGGTGTTTTTGCATAACCACTAACGCTAAATAGAGTAAGCATTGCTGAAGCCAACAATGTTTTTTTCATCATTTTCATTATATTTCCTTTTTATATTTCCATGTCGATATCAGTATCAACTTGCCTTATTCGGATCTGTTGTCCGAGTTTGGCCTAATACACTCTTGTGGTGTCTTATTTAACTGACGTGTGTTTGTTGTATGTTTTTTACCTTCTATCTCTTTTGTATTGGTTGTCTCTTTTCTATTTTTTGAATCAAACGGAGTGCTCTTCACTTTTTTAGCGTTGAGATAGATACGCAAAGCTTCTTGATTTTCCTCATAGGTTAAGCCTGAACAAATAACACCTTGTTTAATCAATGACTTAAGCAATAGTTCGTCGTTCTCAATAGTGGAAGCCTGTGACAGTGAGGAAAACATTAGAACCATTAAAATCGTTGTTTTTCCGAGTGTTTTTGTAAGAATCTCGGTTGTAAGAGGCGTTGTTATAAGGAGCATAGTCATAAGAGTCATCAGTTTTGATTATGTAACAAAATATATTTATAAAATTAACCAATCAAATGGATAATTATTACAATTAATTATTCGTTCCGATTTCAACATTTAGAGTTAATATAAAATAAGGAGTGTTATTTATTCTATTGTTAGTTATTTAATGAGTTTTGTTGAATGAATAGTTGATAGTTTGGATACTTAATAACATTGATTGGGAGGTGGTTATTATTCTGGAGAGCACTTTATACAAGGTGTGGGGTTCTAAATAATAAGATGAATTTTTATTATCGGCGTTTAAACATACGCATGTAATAACTGACTTATTAGTAAATACCCATGATCAAATTATTTTTACTCGAAATGTCAATAATTAGGGTGTTGAGAGTAACTTTCAGTGCTTCAATGGCGTGAAATTTAACATTAGCAGAGTTGGTCGGGTTATCACCGCCTGCTTGCTTAAAGCGAGTGAAACGGCTGAGAGAAGAGGGCGTGATAGTTGGTGATGTATCTATCATCAACCCAGAACTGACTGGCAGTAAGATGACTTTGGTTGTATCCGTGGAAATGGAGCGTGACCGAGGGGATATTTACCAAATCTTTCGCCATTCTATTTCAAAGGCAGAAGAGGTCACTCAGTGCTATCAGATATCAGGCAGCTTTGACTTCATGTTGATTGTGACGGTCAAAGACCTTCAAGCCTACGAAGACTTTGTGGAGCGAGTACTGCGTAAAGATCTGAATATTCGTAAATTCCATACCTCTGTCTCAATGAGAACCGTGAAATTTACCACTGCAGTAAACTTAGATGAGTCATGACTGTTAGCTTGAGAAGATATGTGAAGTTATTAGCTTTGTGAGGTACTTAGCTAATATTTGTATAAATAGCAGGCATTTACACAAAATGTGACGTTCACATTTTGTCATAACTTTAATAATTGTATATATTCCTCGCCTAAAATAATAATTAACCTAAGTTAATATAATGACTGTCAGCTCATCTACTCAATCTCGTGAAACGCTTCTCAGCGAAAACGAACAACTTGTCTCTACCACTGACTTAAAAGGCGTGATTACGTACAGTAATGATGCTTTTTGTCGCATAGCGGAATACAGCCAACAAGAATTGCTAGGGCAACACCACAATATCGTAAGGCATAACGATATGCCAAAAGCCGCTTTTGCTGATATGTGGGTTAACCTAAAGCAAGGTAAAGCGTGGCGTGGCATCGTAAAAAACAAAACCAAATCCGGTGGGTTTTATTGGGTCGATGCTTACGTAACTCCAATTTACGACAATGGTAAGGTGAGTGGCTACCAATCTGTTCGTGTTAAGCCAAAGAATGAATGGATACAAGTTGCAGACAAGGCTTACCAAGGCCTATTGAAGGCAGAGAAGTCGGGTCGCCAATGGTCCTTAAAGATCAGTGACAGTGTTCGTTGCGCCGTGTTGCTAGGCTCTTTGGCTGCGCCTCTGATTTCAAACCTCGTTGAAGTAGGGCAAGTGTCTCAATGGCTTCTGAGCTTATTACCTGTTTCTGCTCTGGCGCTATTGTTCCGCCAAGAGTTGATTGACACGCCTCTACAGTTGAAAAAGCTGCAATCGAAATTCGACAGTGTCAGTCGCCTTGTCTATTCGGGTAATAGTCAGTTCTCTGTTGCCGATTTTCACTTAAAGCTATTGTCTGCTCGAATTCGCACGGTACTAGGCCGTATGATCGATTCTGCGAAACCACTGCAAGACTTAGCTGATAATCTGAATGCCACGTCATATGAAGTATCTGAAGCCTTAGATCAACAAACAAAAGACATTCTTCAAGTGCGAGAGGCGACTGAAGAGGTTGAAGTCACCGCCAATGAGGTCTCTTCTCGCGCAGAAGAAGCGCACCAGATTGTTGATGTGACTTTGCAAACCTGTGCTGGCGCTAAAGAAAGCATTAATCAAACTCATCAAAACTTAGAGAGCCTAGCTTCTCAGGCTGAAAAGGCGACGCAAACGACTTACCAACTGAGCGACCAAGCACAAAGCGTCAGCAAGGTAATGGAAGAGATTGGTGGAATTGCTGAGCAAACCAACTTGTTGGCCTTGAACGCTGCAATTGAAGCGGCTAGAGCGGGTGAACAAGGACGAGGTTTTGCCGTCGTTGCCGACGAAGTACGCGCGCTATCCGGTCGAACGTCAAAGGCTACGGTTCAGATCAAAGAGAGTATTGATACCATGCTGGCAACGATTGAAGGCTGGCAAAAAGATATCCTTGCAAACAGAGAGCAAACAGATGCGTGTGGTGATGTTGCGAAGGTGAGTGCAGAGCGCTTGTCTGAAGTCGAAAACCTAATGCAATCCATGAACGAATTGATGCAGTCTGTTGAAAACTCAGCTCACAAGCAACGTACTCTTTCGAGTGAAGTTAACCTTCACATGCAATCTATCGCATCGACCGCAGAACAAAACTTGGTTGCCACACATTCTGTTAAAGATCATTCAACAGAGCTAAAAGAGCAAGTCAATGAGTTCTATCAGTTGGCTAAACGTTTTGAAGAAAAATAGATGCCGCAGATAATCTGAATCAGACTTAGCAGAAAGCCTTGTATAATATGCAGGGCTTTTTCATAGGTGAAAAGTGGCGGTTAGAAAAGCTTTGAAACAAAAATAAAACATTGTTCAATTGTGATTAAGTTACACTTCCCATATTCCAATTAAAAGGCAGAGCATCAGCATGCGCCCCCTTATTGTTACCACCATTTGCTTAAGTTTTATTAGTGCTCCTTGTATAGCCTCAAAAGGATCGAATTACCTTTATACGGGGTATCAGAATACGAGGGTGAGTGACGATGGCTTTCAAGATTACTTTGATGGTGCCTATAATAACTCAGGAAGTAAGCAACTTTACGGTGGCTATTTCGGTGGAAACTATGCATTAAACGATGCGTTCTTCTTAGGTTTTGATTCGTCCGCGACGACACGCTCCTCAACGACATTGTCTGACCTATCTATTCACTTGGGTCTGTACCACTCTGTCAGCCAACAAGTTGAATTGTATGTCTCTGGTGGTGTGAATTGGGTCAGACCGGAGAGACGCTCTTCGTGTCGTAATGACACCATTTGGGATCCGTGTGATCGAGAGACCATTAAAAATTACGATGAGGGTTTTATTGGTGAGGCGGGGGCGGTCGTTTCACTCAATGATCGTTGGTCACTGCAACCTTTTTATCGCTATTCAGATACCCATCAACATGGTCTAAATAACTTCGGGATTGTGAGTTCGGTTGATATTCTTTCTTGGCTCGCTGTCGATGCTGGATATGACCATACTTATAGCAAAAACCTAAAGCAGAATACGATTCGAGTGGGTGCGCGATTTAGCTTCTAGTTTTTTAGGCTTTAGTCTTCAACAGACAAAAGAAAAAGCCCCGCATTTTCATGCGGGGCTTTCTGTATGTATCAACCCATTTAAGGGCGAGACATTGTATTCAAGATTAAGCTAGAAGCTCTTTCGCTGTGTTTACTACGTTTTCAGTAGTGAAACCAAACATCTTGAATAGTTCACCTGCTGGTGCAGATTCACCAAACGTTGTCATACCGATGATCTTGCCGCCGAAGCCAACGTATTTGTACCAGAAGTCAGCAATACCAGCTTCTACAGCGATACGTGCAGTTACGTCAGATGGAAGTACAGACTCACGGTATTCAGCGTCTTGCTTGTCGAATGCGTCAGTTGCAGGCATAGAAACTACGCGTACTTTCTTACCTTCAGCTGTTAATTCAGCAGCAGCGTTAACCGCTAGTTCAACTTCAGAACCTGTTGCGATAAGGATAAGCTCTGGCTTGCCTTCACAATCTTTCAGGATGTAACCACCCTTAGCGATGTTAGCAACTTGCTCAGCGTCACGATCTTGTTGTGCAAGGTTTTGACGAGAGAAGATAAGTGCAGAAGGACCATCTTTACGCTCGATTGCCAGTTTCCAAGCCACTGCAGATTCAACTTGGTCACATGGGCGCCATGTGCTCATGTTTGGAGTTAGACGTAGAGAAGCGATCTGTTCAACTGGTTGGTGGGTAGGACCATCTTCGCCAAGACCGATAGAGTCATGCGTGTAAACTTGGATGTTCTGAGTTTTCATCAGAGCAGCCATACGCATAGCGTTACGAGCGTATTCCATGAACATTAGGAACGTTGCGCCGTATGGTACGAAACCACCGTGCAGGGCGATACCGTTCATGATAGCTGTCATACCGAATTCACGTACACCGTAGTGGATGTAGTTACCTGAGAAGTCGTTTGCTTCAAGAGACTTAGAACCAGACCACATAGTTAGGTTAGAAGGCGCAAGGTCAGCAGAGCCGCCCATGAATTCAGGTAGCATAGCACCGAACGCTTCTAGTGCATTTTGAGATGCTTTACGTGATGCGATGTTTGCTGGGTTAGCTTGAAGATCAGCGATGATTGCCGATGCTTTCTCTTCCCATTCTGCAGGAAGATCACCGTTTACGCGGCGTTTGAATTCAGCTGCCAGCTCAGGGTATGCTGCTTCATAAGCTGCAAGTTTCTCGTTCCACGCTGCTTCCTTAGCTGCGCCTGTTTCTTTCGCATCCCACTCTGAGTAAACTTCCGACGGAATTTCAAAAGGACCGTGCTCCCAACCTAATTCTTTACGTGTTGCTGCAATTTCTTCAGCGCCTAGTGGTGCACCGTGACAGTCGTGCGTACCTGCTTTGTTTGGAGAACCAAAGCCAATTACTGTTTTAGTACAGATTAGAGTAGGGCGAGGATCTGCTTTAGCCGCTTCAATTGCTGCGTTGATAGCGTCAGAGTCGTGACCATCTACTGCGGGAATTACGTGCCAGCCGTAAGCTTCAAAACGCTTAGGTGTATCGTCAGAGAACCAACCTTCAACTTCACCATCGATAGAGATACCGTTGTCATCCCAGAAAGCAACCAGCTTACCAAGACCTAGCGTACCTGCTAGAGAACATGCTTCGTGAGAAATACCTTCCATCAGACAGCCATCACCCATGAATGCATAAGTGTAGTGGTCTACGATGTCGTGGCCTTCTTTGTTGAACTGTGCAGCTAGCGCTTTCTCTGCCATAGCCATACCAACAGCGTTAGTGATGCCTTGACCTAGAGGACCAGTCGTTGTTTCGATGCCTGGTGCGTAACCGTACTCTGGGTGACCTGGAGTCTTAGAGTGCAGTTGACGGAAGTTTTTAAGATCTTCAATTGAAAGCTCGTAACCTGCTAGGTGAAGCAGAGAGTAAATCAGCATTGAGCCGTGGCCGTTAGACAGGATAAAACGGTCGCGGTCGGCCCACTCTGGGTTTGCTGGGTTATGGTTTAGGTGAGAGCGCCAAAGTACTTCAGCGATGTCTGCCATACCCATAGGTGCGCCTGGGTGACCAGAGTTTGCTTGTTGTACGCCGTCCATGCTTAGAGCACGAATAGCGTTAGCTAGATGTTTGCGATTCATAAGAACTTCCGAATAAAAATTAAGAAAAACAAAATTGATAAAAGTAGGGGAACTGAACGTTCCCCTATTTGAATTTGGTAAGAGTGATTACAGCTTAGCTGCGATCATGTCTTCTAGTTTGCCTTGGTCAACGGCGAAGTTGCGGATGCCTTCAGCCAGTTTCTCAACAGCCATTGCATCTTGGTTGTGGTCCCATAGGAACTCAGCGTGAGTCATCGCTGCTGGACGCTCTTTAGTACCGTTAGAGTCGATAAGCTTCTCTACTACTTCGCCTTCTGCTGCTTCTAGGTCTGCTAGAAGTTGAGGAGCGATAGTTAGACGGTCACAACCAGCAAGTTCAAGGATCTCGCCGATGTTACGGAAGCTCGCACCCATAACAACAGTTTTGTAGCCGTGGTCTTTGTAGTAGTTGTAGATATCAGAAACTGAGATTACGCCTGGATCTTCTGAAGCTTCGAAATCACGACCTTCTTTCGCTTTGTACCAGTCCATGATGCGACCTACGAAAGGAGAGATTAGGAATACACCAGCTTCAGCACAAGCACGAGCTTGAGCGAAAGAGAATAGAAGCGTTAGGTTACAGTTGATGCCTTCTTTCTCTAGGATTTCAGCAGCACGAATGCCTTCCCAAGTAGAAGCCAGTTTGATAAGGATGCGGTCGTTAGTGATGCCAGCGTCGTTGTACATTTTGATAAGTTGACGAGCTTTAGCAACGCTGCCTTCCATGTCGTAAGAAAGACGAGCATCTACTTCAGTAGAGATACGGCCAGGTACAACTTTCAGGATTTCTTTACCGATGTTCACGTTAAGCATGTCGCAAGTATCTTGAACTTGCTGTGCTTTGTCATCGCTTTGCGCTTTTGCGTATTCGATAGAAGCATCGATTAGAGGAGCGTACTCAGCAATTTGAGCAGCTTTAAGAATTAGAGATGGGTTAGTTGTTGCATCTTCAGGCGTGTACTTGCTGATAGCTTCGATATCGCCAGTGTCAGCTACAACAGTTGTTAGTTTACGAAGTTGCTCTAATTTATTGCTCATTTTGATCATCCTATGTATCGCATAACACCTCGTTAATGGGAGAGGTGTGGGCATTTGCAAGCTAACTAATGAAGTTCTCAATGGTTGTACCAGTGAGCCAAACTTACATTAATTTAAATTTTTCTCCGAACGAACATTTGCACAGAACATTTGATCGCTCGATGAGTAAATGATGTAGCCATATTTATCCGATCTAGCATCAAAGTCAACGGTAAATAGTGCGGTATGGTGACTTCAGTCAAATATATTTCGCTCTAGTAATCATGGGCTATGCAAGCAAACGTTTAACGAACAAAGTAAGGCGAATTAATCAACAATAAAATCAAGGTTACCATGCTGAACAAATGTACCTTGCTGTTACATATGTTCAGGGTGTAAACTTGTGCATCATTTGCTTAGGCGTCGAACATTTGATCTCAAAGTAGGTAAATTAATTGTTAAATATAGGTTGCGTGGTATATGAGTAAGAATATCCAAGATGTTTCCGAAGAAAACACTGATCTCCTCACTGAAGTGGCGGTTGCTTATTATCAGGATGGCGCGACACAAGAAGAGATCTCCAAAAAGTTCTCTATATCCCGTGCAAAGGTTGGTCGAATGCTCAAGCAAGCCCGAGATGAGGGCATAGTTGAGATCACCGTGAAATACCACCCCGTCTTTAGCGCGAAGATCGAGCAACGTTTGATCGAACGATTTGGTGTGAAGCGAGCACTTGTGGCACTAGATCAACCAAATGAAGAGAAGCAGAGACTCCAAGTAGCCGGTTTAGTGTCTAATTATCTTACCAGTACACTGAAAAACGGGATGGTGGTGACGGTTGGCCAAGGTCGAAACGTATCGTCTGTTGCTCATCACACTGGCGTAATTACTCCGCGTGACTGTAAATTCGTATGCGGTATCGGCGGCATACACCCAAGAGGCGGCATGTTTAACGCCGACCATATATGTAGACAACTAGCGAAAAAGTACGGTGGCTCCTCTGAAACTTTGTATGCTCCTGCTTATGCTGAAAACAAAGCACAAAAAACCGCGTTCATGGAAAACAGTACTGTAAAGCAAACACTCGATCTAGCTCGTAAAGCGGATGTAGCCTTAGTGGGTATCGGTGATATGAGTGAGAACAGCTATATGGTCGACTTAGGTTGGTTTACCGCGGGTGAGGTCGTACAGTCTCGCTTACTACAAGGTGTCGTTGGTGACTTTGCTGGCTATGACTTTTTCGACGTACACGGTAAAGCGGCAAATACGGTAATGAGTGACCGTGTGATCGGATTAGGCTTGGAAGAGTTTCGCCCAATAGCGGAAGTTATTGCTATCGCAGCAGAGAACAGTAAGCCATTAGCTCTATTAGGAGCTCTAAGAACCGGCGTGGTTGATGTTATAGCAACCAGTGTGAGCAATGCTTTGACGGTTTTAAACTTAGATGAGCAGATGACATTAATTGATAAATAAACTATTTATGGTTTTCTTCCTTTTTAATGCGCTTTTATTCTGATTAAAAATGGGTGGGTTATTCAGCCTTCCCATTTAATTATATTATTTATACTGTCATAAATTAAATTTATATCAGATTAGGTATAATTATTATTTATAGGTTTAGTTAGAAACTTAATTGGTTTACATAAATCCCCATTGATAAAGTCGCGTTGCATTTAACGCATCAATTATCTCTTATTGAGAAAGAATTATTAATGGGATTATCCTAATGAGGACAAAACTAATTTGTACCTTCATAACAGCGTTATTAGCTGTTAGTACAGTACAAGCAAGCACTTTACCTGCACCAATTTGGCATACAATAACTTTTGTTGACGGCAGTTCTAAAGAACTGCGGTTAATGGGCTCTCAGCATATGTTTTGGTATCAAGACCAAGCAGGTAGCCTCTATATCCAAGACTCTGACAGTCAGTGGTATTTTGCTAGATATGAAAAGAATGAAGAAGAGCAAGGCAGAATAGTTTCCACCGGAGTTCTAGCTTCGAGTGAGACAGATGTACCTTCTGAATCTAATGTTAGGCATATAAAAATAGAGCCAACATATTTCAATGAACTAATCCAATCACCCGCGGCTAACAACAAGAGGTTTAATTATATAAGGAACCAAAGTTCGCATGAAAGCCGAGCTTTAAATAATAAAATTATAGAGCAGCCATTATTAGTGGTACAGGTTGGCTTTTCAAACGAAAAAGTGGACCATGACTTTCAGTCGACGATATTTGGAACCAATCAACAAAGCGTCCAAGATTACTTTCTAAAAAATAGCTACGGTAACTATAAAGTTGTTCCAGCGAAAGAGAGTGAAGGAACAAAGAATGACGGTGTCATTAATGTCACTCTAGATATTGAACATCCAAACTGCCACTCCAAATCAGAGCGTAATTGCCAAACTAAACTCAATAATGTGTTTGAAAAAGCGTATGAAGCCTTAGACGTGGATTTCAATCTTGCTCAATACGACTCGAACAATGACGACAGCATCTCGCCTCAAGAACTCTCTGTTATGTTCGTCTTTGCGGGTAATGATAAATCTAGCGGTACACGAAAGACCCCAACGATTTGGCCTCATAAGTACGCTCACAGTACCGTCGAGATTGATGGAAAGCGAATCAGCGCTTATTGCTTGTTTGCTGATTATCAAGACGACCATCAGTCAACGATGGGAGTAATTGCGCACGAACTTGGGCATTTAATGTTGGGTTTGCCGGATCTTTACTCTTATAAACATGACGGCTCAATTGGACATTGGGGGTTGATGGGAGGCGGAAGCTGGGCAAGAAAGCCTAGCGACGAGTACGCAGGTCAGACTCCAGTAAACATGCTGGCATGGAGTAAAGAGGCGTCAGGTTTTTTTAAGCCAACCGTTCTTTCAGAGAATGGCCAGATCCAAATTGACACTATTAAGGGGGAAAGTGTGATTCACCTTGACCCATACTTAAAGCAGTTTGGGCCTCGAGCTTATATAGAGAACCGACGTAAAATCGATTATGACCAAGCACTTCGTGGCGAAGGCTTGCTCATTACGGCGGTAAATATAGATAACCAGTTCAATAGTGATGGGCCGATGCAGGTTCAGATATTTCAGGCTGATGGCGATGGGCAACTCGATAGTGGGTTTTCATCCGGCGACTCGGGCGATATTTTCCCCGGCAGAGAGACAGTGACGAATCTCTCTGATGACTCTGAACCATCTTTGACTCACATTACTGCAGGAAGAAGTACCGATGTAACCATCTCAAATATTAGTAGTGATGCTGATAAGGCAACATTTTCGTTAGCTATTCCCAATGCGACCACTAAGTCGTCTTGGGTTACGTCATTTGGCCGAACTTATCCACGTTATAGTACAAATACAAACGTACTTGGGTTCGCCATTGACGTTGTTGAGGGGCGTGAGGATATCGTAGGGCTGCACTTCTACGCTAAGGCGACGAGTGTTGCTATGCCGATGTTTTATCGCCTGGTTGAATACCCGTTTCAATCAAGGTTTGGTAATGCAGTGATTAATGAAGCTGCTGGCCGTCTATTGCATCGAGGTGTTGCGCAGCAAGGTGGTGGGCAGATTATTTTTGATGAGCCTGTAAAGCTTGGACTTGGATCCAAGTTACTGGTGTTAGAAATTGAAAACGGGACACCTGAATATTCAACACAGTTTTTAGACGCTTACTTGGGTGACGGACAGAGGAAAACGCAATTCTTAGGCGCAATATCTGAGTATAAAACTCGAGGTTTGAGCCGTGGCTTCGGCCAAAACTTCCCTTTTGCGGTACTTTTTGAACAACCAAGCCAATCCAAGCCTATTGTGGTAGATGACTCTGTCGTTACGGAAGAAGACAGTCCGTTTATGCTCAACTTATTGGCCAATGACCTCAATTTGCCTAGATCTCACCCGTATTCAATTGAGATAGGTCGTAAGCCAGCTAAAGGTGTTATCAGAGGTAGTACATATTTCCCCTCGAACAACCAGTTTGGACGAGATAGTTTTACTTATCGTCTTGTTGATGGTAGTGGATACCAAAGTGATTACGCGACTGTTGACGTTGAAATTAGGCCGGTTAATGATGTTCCCCAATTTAAGCTCAATAAGATTCAGGTTGGTGCTGTAGCTGGTGAGAAAGTGGTATTCGAAGTAACGACGATTACGGATGTTGATTCAGCTGAACATCAGGTCACTTGGACTCAGACAGAAGGCGCTAGATTAGCATTGAGTGGTACACAATCGAAAACATTGACTATACATGTACCAAACGGAGCGTTGGAAGGTGAAAAGTATCGATTGAGTGTTAAGGTGGCGGACCCCGTAGGTGGATATGCCGAACAGTCGGTCACTATTGATGTTCGAAGAAAGAAGGCATTGTTGTTGCAAACGAAATCTCTACAAGTCAAATATGGTGATGAAGTCCAATTGTTTCCAAATATTAATGGTGAGGTGAAAGCGTTAAATATTCTTGAAGCCCCGCGTAATGGGGTAGCTAATATAATCGATGCTCAGATTGTTTATAATGCGCCTGCAGAGCGCAGGCTGGCTTTATATGACAATATTAAATATAAGGTTTTATTGTCCGATGGTGATGAGTGGGTTGGTTCTTTTGATATAGAAGTTTTGCCTAATGTTTCCAATGAATCAGAGGTGACATTGAATCAAGGAGAATCGTCAGGAGGCAGCTCATCATTGTCTATTCTTTTTATACTTTGTTTACTCTCTAGATTACGAACGAAACGTTGAAATAAAACCATAAAATAATTATGCATATACGAAAGGGCTATAGTTATCAGCCCTTTTTTTACACCTGACTTAACCTCACTTCAGAGTAAAAACAGCATATTTTGTCGCATTTTTTGGAATCAAGTAATATTAATAGGTGTTTAGTTTCATTTGATGGCAATCTAGATCACAAATTTTAACAATCATTCTCTTGAGTGACTTTTGACCTGAAGTCTTATAAATGTCGACTTTTTGCATAAATTTCAAAGCTTTTGTAGCGCTTTAAGGTGGTGGCTGCATACGTTTTGGTTATAATTGTGTTGACTGTCATTTGTCTGGAGGAGGTGTTCTGTAAGGGGCCAGGTGGACAAATGACAAATAAAATATGTTGTTTGTAAAAGCACATCAGGACTTGTGAATCAGTTGTTGTTGCAAAAAGATATCTGTATTTATTGAGATGCATATAAACATTATTTATGACTTTATAAATAATGTTTTTTTGTATCTCAATGGCACTATTGTTACTTTTACGCTGATTTTTAATAAGAATAATTAATAAAAGAACGCAACATCGGGGTAGTTTGCACCATGAAAAACGTCAACAGGTCTATCGACGTAAAATATTTAAGAACATTTTCACACGTTGCTAAGCACAAAAGTTTTACAGCGGCTGCTGAGTCTTTATTTATGACACAGCCTGCTGTATCCCAGCACATTAAAAAGATCGAGAGTACAATAGGGGCAAGTATTTTTGACCGAAAAGAAGGATTTTTACTGACTAAACATGGAAAAGTATTACTGGATTATGCTGACCAAACCATGTCCATGTATGAAAGGTTATTTGAAGACCTAGAAAAAGTTGAACTACGAGATCAATTTAACATAGCGATCGCTGAGTCGTTTTGTTTCGATATGGTCAATCGAGTCATTAATGAATTTCGGATGCTGAACAACATCGACTTGTCCATAAACAGTTTTACTAAGTCTTCTTCGTTGGACCAGTCGCGTTATGACTTAATATTTACTATGGATAGAATTCCACAAGGAAACGGAAAATCTTATCAATTAAAAACGGTAAACTATGTGATCGCACATTCAAATTCACTTGACCCTTATGAGTGCTATCCACAGAGAGTTGTTTTCTGTAGCTCTTTGTCTAAGTCATATGTTCAAGAATTACTAAACAATTATAATATTGATTCGTCTCACGTAACGAGTTGGGTTAAAACAAGTTCATGCCAGTTACTTAAAAATGAACTCGAGACCAATGGGACGGTTTTAATCTTTCCTGAGTGGTCGGTATGTGATGAAAAGTGTAAGACAATCCCGTTACGTCAGAAAGTTAATATGTATGTCTGGTGCAGTGATGAAATTTCACAAGAACTAGAAACTTTAGGGATAAAAGATAAAATACAGCAAATCTTTCAGATTAGTGATATTTCCGAATCAGGAATAAAGCATAATATTATGTGACTAATTTGATAGTGTTGAAATTGTGCTGAAAATGAAACAACTTAAAGCAATGGGTATCCCATAAGGGATACCTTTTTTGTAGCTATTGAAACGCTTTATCTTACCGATTATATACATTATTAAAACTAACCCCCCTCCCATAAAACCTATAGAAATCAAGGTTGCAATAACTAGATCAGGTTGAATCCCAACGACCAATGCTGTCAGTAACTTAACATCGCCAGCACCGATTACCTTGAGGTACCAAAGTAAAACTCCAACAACGAAACACACAATAGAGATCGGCAGAGATGAAGCCAAATAACCGTTTAATAAGGCTACAACTAGGTTAACTACCAATGCAATTTTATTTAAGTTGTTTGGTATTTTTCTGTGTTTCCAATCAAAAATGCATACACAAGAAAATATTGAGAGATTTAGAGCGATTAAAAATGAGTAATTGATTATTTCTATATTCATAAATAAAAGGGTATCTATGATTGTGTCTTATATCAATAAAATTGTAATTAAAAATTATTATGAAGTCATAAAAATAGTTTATCTATTTCTTAAATAAGATTCTGTTATGCGATCATAATAACTATTAATTGGATGTATATTTTCCAATCCGGTAACTTTCATTTCGCAATTTCAATAAGACCAATGGTCGATATACTTTTAGAGGATTACTATGTACTACCAAACTTTAGCAAAACTAGCTGAACTAAAAATGAAGTTCGAAGATGATATTCGCGGTGTTACTGCGGTGGAATATGCAATTATTGCTGTTGTAATGTCAGCTTTAGTACTTGCTGCATTTCAAACTGATGCGCTTAAAAATGCAATTACTGGTGCCTTGACCAAGGTTACAACCAACTTGACTACTGCGACTACAGGCAAATAAACGGCCACTAAGAATAATATATTAAGGGGCTTTGGCCCCTATTTTAGGCTTAATATGAACAGAATTATCATTCTCCTTCTTATCGCTTTCTCTATTTTTTCAACATTGATATATATCAACAGCAACTATATTTCATTGGACGAAGAGCCACAACAAGTCCAGAAAAAAGAAGAACCCAAAGTGAGCATTTTAGTCGCTCAAAAAGAGATCAAACGCTCTCAGCCCTTGACTCCCAATTTTTACGAGAAGAAGTTTGTCCATATATCGGACTTAGACGGCTATTACTATACCTTAGAAAAAGACATCGTTGTTCAACCTGGGGCTCTTTTTAAAGAAGACATCAGGGAAGGTACTTATTTAACACAAGAGATGATTTCAAACCCGGGCGACCGAGATTATATGTATCTGTCGCTTAATGATGGTGAATTACCTTATTTTTATGAAGTAACAGGCATTGGGGTTGTACAAACATCGACTCTCACTCCTGGCGATAAAGTGAGCTTTGTTTCTACTACATCTTCAAAATCAAACCTCGTAGAGAGTGGATATGGAGACATCGGTGATTTGGTCAGTCGAGTCATTATTAGTGGAGCGCGAGTATTACAGGTGATTAAAGGTAGCGCAGATACCGACTCACAAGATGCTGAAGATAAAAAATACAGCTTAGTTATCGCTCTAAATATGCGCAGTGTATTGAAACTCGAAATGGCTCAAAAAATTGGGGATGTAAATATCATTCCTTCAGAAATTGAAAACCGTTATTTATCTATTCGCAGTAGTGACTTATTAGAAACACAGTTTGGTGTCAGAGAACTACGTGGTAAGGACTAACATGAATTTAAACAAACAACATATAGCCTTGCTATTGTCTGCAATTCTCTCTTGCCCATTGCTCGCATCTGAATTAATGAACTTAGATCAAGGTGCGGCGAAGACCATTAATTTAAAGAGACAGATATCGACAGTATTTGTAGCGAACCAAGAGATCGCTGACTATAAAATTATTGATGAAAACAAGGTTGTCGTTTATGGCGTTGGCCAAGGCACTACCTCAGTGATTGTTTATGATCGTGGCGGAAACGAAATTTACAATGCTGAATTGGTGGTGAATCAAAGCTTAAGGCTACTAAAGCAGACGCTAATCGCGCGATTCCCTGATGAAAACGTAGTGGTTTCCAATGTCGGTGATCAAGTGGTACTCGATGGCATTGTTGGCAGCGAAGAGATTAAACAGAAGATTAATCGCCTTGTTGGTGAAATGCTTAATAAAGAACGTCGTCGTGCCGCTTACGAACTCAAAGATGCAGACGGCGAAGCGCTAGACGAACTAGAGTACACTGCACAATACAACTACGACCAAGTGATTAATAACTTGAAAGTGCTTACTACCGAGCAGATCAACGTAAAACTAACGGTAGCGGAAGTCTCGAGTTCATTTTTAACCGAGTTGGGTGTGACTTATAGTGACAGCGGTGAGCCAGGTACTTTTGTTAATAAGCTGCTCGACTTTACTGCTCAAGATATTGTTGCTGTTATTTCTGCGAGCGGTGATGACAAGATTGGGCGCGTACTGGCAGAGCCAAATCTATCCGTTATTTCTGGCGAACAGGCTAGCTTCCTAGCGGGTGGTGAAATCCCAATCGCGGTGCGAGACGAAGACGGCATTACCATCTCCTATAAAGAGTATGGTGTTAAATTGGCGATGGTGGCGAAGGTCACGGATACAGAGAACATCCGCTTAACCTTGATACCTGAAGTGAGCTCAATTGATGAATCAAACAAGACCACAACAGGGCTTATTTCCGTGCCTTCGTTACGCACCAGAAGAGCCCAAACCACGGTCCATTTGAAAGATGGCCAAAGCTTTGTACTCGCTGGATTACTGACATCAGAAGAGCGCGAATCGTTAACCAAGATTCCAATTTTGGGTGACATCCCAATCTTGGGTGCACTGTTTAGTCACACCTCTACTAACCGCTCTAAAACTGAACTCATTATCGTCGCTACGGTTAATTTAGTCGATCCAGTTGAGCAAGAGCAGGTCAAGCTGCCGAGCTTTAGGCGTACCAGCGACCTTGAACGACTCCTGAGAATCGACCTTTCTGAACTTGATGAGCCAGAGCTAGAAAACACAATTAACCAAGGAGGGTTCAACTGATGAAATGGATCGCTATTACTCTACTAGCACTGCTTGCCTCAGCTTGTACACATGTTGATAGCACGAACACCAGTGTTATTGAGCAACTAGAAGAACGCTTCGAGTTTGATACGACGGGGAGCGAAGATTCAATGTCACGCTCTGTGGCTTTTATTCGAGAGCTGAATGCAAGAGAGCCTAAGTCAACGTTCTACGTCAAATACAAACCAGATGCGAGTGAGTTCGTGGCTAAGTTTCGAGACAGGTTTAAATCGGAGTCGATTGCCAAAGACAGATACAAAGTCGAACTTGCCGCTGACGATCAGCAGAAAAATATCCTGATCATAGGGCGATACGTTCGCATTAAAAGCAGTGACTGTGGCGTGATGGTGTTTTCGAAACGTGAAGATTACCAATTTGGCTGTAGTGTTGAGCACAACCGTAACATTAGTTTGGTTAACCCAATCAAAAAGGCGAAGTAGCGATGGACTTAGATATTTTATTTCGTAACTCGTCGTCGAAAATGAAATCGTCGGTTCAAGCGACAGACTTGGTTGTTTCTGACGACAGCACGTTAACTGAATCGATCCAAGATCTTTACGCAATCGAAGGCTTTCCCAAACCTCTTGAAGTGACCGATATTGATTTGGACGGCGCTTGGAATCAGTCAAACATCAAGTTGAACCATGTTGTATTGGACCTTCGCAGTGCACCAAACGTAATAGAGCAAGTCTCTGAGATTTCGGTTCGACTGGATGTGAACATCTCTTTACTCGTTCTATGTGATGTTGACTCGATAAAGCTGCGTAACCAAGTGCACGCTTTAGGTGCGACATATGTGCTGTGGGATTCTGAACTTGATGCGTTACTTGCGGCAATTAAGTCGACGCAAGAGGGGGAAAGCACCGTTAAAAAAACGCGTGTAGCTAAGCGTATTTTAGTACTCGGAACAAAGGGTGGAATTGGTGTTTCGTGTGTTAGTTCAGTCTTGGCTCACTCTTTGGCTGAACAAGCGAATTTAAAAACGCTTTTGGTCGATCATGACTCAGGGGCTTTGAATAGCGACATTTATATCGGTGTGAAAGGTTTAAAAGCAAAACACAACAGTATCGATTTGAATCAAATTGATATCGACAGTGCCATCGCCAAGACCTACGTACATCCGGTGAAAGACAAGCTTGATTATTTGGTGTTAGAGAAGAACGTCGCTTGTCTCTCTGATCACGCGTCGACGCTTTACAACCTTTCTAATCAACTGATTGATCAATATAACTTTATTATCGATTCAGCGCCGCTGTCTTGTTACGAAGAAATGCACGATCAGGAATTGTCAGATAAGTACCATCGCATCTTTATTGTTTGTGAACCGTCGGTGTCTTCATTGCGCTCCTATAACTCTTTGAAGAAAAAGATAGGTAAATCCGAACACCAAATCATTTTCAATTTAAATAGGCCAGCAAAGGACTTTATGGTGACGCTTGCTAGCGCTAAAGAGCGGATCAAAGCCAAAGACAGCATTGACTTCATGTATGAACCGTCGCTCGAGAAGATGGTGGTCCAGCAAGGTATCAATGAGTTGCTTAAATCCAAGTCCTCGTCCGCTGTGCTGAGTATGGTCGCGACATTGACGGGTAAGAAAATTAAACCTAAATCACGCTTTAGTTTGTTTAGAAAATGAATCAATTAAAAGAAATCTACATTCAACTTCGCGATGAAATTTTCGATGCGTTGGATGCGGCGACACTCGTCGAAATCAGTAATCAAGAGCTCGAAGAGCAGCTTAAAGACTCTGTGAATATCTTGATCGATAAGAAGCAGTTGCAAGTTAGCTCCTTGAAACGGGTTGATTTGGTTAAGGCACTGCTTGATGAACTGAAAGGCTTGGGACCACTGCAAGCCTTGGTCGATAACGATGACATCTCGGATATTATGATCAATGGGCCTTCGGATATTTTCATTGAAATCAATGGCAAGGTAGAACAGTCGCCGATTCAATTTGTTAACGAAAAGCAGTTAAACACTATAGCTAAGCGGATCGCCTCTAACGTAGGGCGTCGTATTGATGAATCTAAGCCACTTTGTGACGCACGTTTAATGGATGGCAGCCGTGTCAACATCGTAATACCTCCGCTGGCGATTGATGGTACTTCCATTTCTATTCGTAAGTTCAAAGAGCAGAAAATTAAGCTCGAGAACCTTGCAGAGTTTGGTGCTATGTCTGTTGAGATGGCAAAGCTTTTGTCGATTGCTAGCCACTGTAAATGCAACATATTGATCTCTGGTGGTACAGGTTCAGGTAAAACAACGCTACTCAATGCGTTATCTGGTTTCATCGGTGAAGGCGAACGTATCGTTACCATAGAAGATGCTGCCGAATTGCAGCTTCAAAAACCGCATATCGTTAGGCTTGAAACTCGACAAGCCAGTGTTGAAGGTACGGGAGAAATTACTGCGCGCGATCTCGTGATCAACGCTCTTCGTATGCGCCCAGACAGAATCATTGTGGGTGAGTGTCGTGGCGGAGAAGCGTTCGAGATGCTTCAAGCAATGAATACCGGCCATGATGGGTCGATGTCGACATTGCACGCCAATACGCCACGCGATGCGATTGCTCGTACTGAAAGCATGGTGATGATGGCAACCGCGAGCCTGCCGATATCTGCAATACGCAGAACCATCGTGAGTGCAGTAGACCTGATTGTTCAGGTAAAGCGTCTTCATGATGGCAGCCGTAAGGTGATGTATATTTCGGAAATTATCGGCATGGAAGGGGATAGCGTAGTGATGGAAGATATTTTTCGTTACGAGGCGAGCTCCGATTTTAAAGATGGGAAAATGGTCGGTGAGTTTAGAACGCCTGGCTTATCTACCCGCTCTGTCATTTATGAACGTGCTAAGTTTTTCGGGCTAGAGCAAGCGGTCAGGGAGATCTTCTCATGACATTCATTCTGATTGCGTCATGGAGCGCGTTGCTGATCTACTTCCTTATTCATCGATCTCGTCAAAACAAAAAGTTGAGTAGCTTGATCGAGATGGAGGCTGAATTCGAAGGGGTAAAGGGCGTTCGATCTGTTATTGATTCTCAGCAGTTTGAAGAGAGCTACAAAGCCAGATTCCGGAAAAGCTACAAGAAGATAGTCAAGGTATTTCAGCCTAATATGTCGCTGAAGCTTATTTTGTTTGTCTGTGTTTCTGCGTCAGCGGTGTATGCCATCAATGAGTTCTTCTTAAGACAGGATTACCTTGTTTGCCTGATGATCGCTGAGCCCGTTTTGTTCTTCGTTTTTTATAACAAGCTCAAGCAGAGACAGATGGACCGGTTTAAAACCAACTTTCCTGATGCCTTAAACATTTTGAGTGGGGCGATATCTTCTGGGCAAAGTATTATCCATGCATTTGAATATGTTGGTAAGCAACTTGATAACGAGGTAGGGAAAGAGTTCAAATTTATGGCCGAGCGCCTACTGATAGGTGAGGCCCCTGATGACGTACTGGAACGAAGCAGCAATACATTCCCTTATTTAGAATATTTTTTCTTCGCTTCAACAATCCGTATCAACCTAGCACGAGGTGGTCAGCTAAAAGATGTGATCAACAAAATTAACCGACTCATGTTTGATTCGAGGGCGGTAGAGAAGAAAAAGAATGCGTTGACCTCTGAAGCGCGCGCATCGGCAAAAATTATTGCCTGCTTACCGGTAATATTCCTGATCATTTTAAAGTTCACTAGCCCAGAGAACTACAGCTTCGTTATGTTCGAAGAAGCTGGTCAGCCGATTTTTTATTACGTTCTAGTAAGTGAGTTGCTCGGGTTCTTTTGCATTTGGCTGATATTGCGAGGTGTTAACTAATGGACATGAAAACCCTGGGTATTTGGGGGGCGATATTTATAGTTTCAATGGTGCTTGCCACGTACTGCTTGCGATTTTGGGACAACACCAGAGCAAATATTGAAACCCGAAAGATCATTGGTTCGACACGCGAAGAGAAGAAACGAACCGACTTATTTAAATCGATATTATCTCGAATCAGTTTTAATAAAGATGAAACTAAACGCAAGTTAGTGGCCGCGGGTTTTTATAGTGACTTTCTCGCTGATGCTTATTACCTACTTAAAATCATTCCTTTTAGTATCTGCTTGATTCTTATTGGCTTTGATTTTTATAGCGGAGAAACCGAAGTACTGTTTTCTTTGTTGTATTTATTGGGCGCGTTATTAGCGTTTGTTATTGCGCCCGATACTTATGTGTCTGCTCGGGGTAAAGCCAATATCAAACACATTAGTTCGAGATTGCCTTTTTTACTCGACCTGATGAATGTGTGTGTTCATACCGGGATGACTATCGAATCGAGCCTGGAATACTTAGCTAAGGAACTTCATTCGGTCGATAGCAACCTTGCCCACGTCGTTCGAGTTACGGTGGAACGCTCACGTCTTGTTGGCTTGGAAAAGGCGCTAGAGGAGTTTTACGACCTTGTACCAACCAGTGAATCGCAAAGCTTTGTGATGACCATGGTGCAGAGCTTGCAGTTTGGTTCATCTGTAGGCCCTGTATTGGCAATGCTAGCGACCGATATTAGAGAATTGAACATGATGGATCTGGAAGAAAGAATTGGGAAGATGGGGGCAAAAATGTCCATCCCTCTGATCGCTTTTATCATGGTTCCTATTGTTGTTCTCATTGCTGCCCCAGGTATTTTAAGGATGTTGATGTGATTAAAAAGTATTTATTTATCACTGTGCTCTTCGCTTTACTCTCTGGTTGTACAACCGTGAATAATCAACTTGAGACCAAAGAACAACTACTCATAGGGGCCGGCGATTCGCAGAAACTTATCGAGTTCTACAAAGCAAACATACAGTCTGACCCTATATATAAAGTAAAACTCGTTAACCTGTATTTAGACCTAAAGGATATCAAGTCGGCGGAGCTATATCGCAATACCTATAGCGAGAGCAACCTTGATGACCCGGAATACATACTAACTAATGCTCGTATTTACTATCAGAAAAAGAACTTTGAACGCGCGCTAGAAGAACTAAATAAATACCGTGACGAAGGTGGTACCGAATATGAGTATCAACTTTTAACCGGAAAAATTCTGGCTCAGCAGAAGCAGTTTGTCCAAGCCATCGAACACTTTGAAGAGAGTCGTAAACAAGGTGCATCTGATAGAGAGGCCGGTAATAACATTGCCGTGGTGAAAATAATGCAGGCTGATTATTTAGGTGCGACGGACATTTTATATGACCTATATCTTTCGAATCCGAATGATCAAAGAGTGAGCTCTAACTTGATTCTTTCTTCAGTTAAATCTCAAAGGCCAGATATCGCACTCGAGGTTTTGAAACATTCAAATAGTGATGAACAAGCGCGTAAGCAACTCAAGGCGCTAATGAGGTCAATATCTAAAAGCGGAGGGAACAAGACCGTGACACAGTCAACAATAGAGATGGAACAACAGTTTATTGGCTCTCAAGCTAATTCAGGTGGCTTTGTTGCCCCAACATCACGTGTGAGCAAGCTTGATGCTACCAAAGACTTTCAAGCGTCTAAACACAGTGTGGACGGTTCGGTACTTGATCCTAGAAAACTTAAACCAAACGCAAAGCCTATTTATCGCGTACAAGTTTTGGCAACGTACACTGCGATTCCTTCAGACTTTTTGAATTATTTGAAAACAAACTATGGCTCTGTCTATTCCTATACACATGGGCTGTGGAAGCGTTACTGCATAGGTGATTTCAATGATCTGGATGAAGCCAAGGCGTTTCTCAATAGCATTGATATCAAAGGAGCATTTGTTGTTGATTACACCAAGAAAAGGTATGTCCGTTTATGAGATCGTTTAAACGAAAGCAAAAGGGTGCATTGACGGTTGAAGTCGCTATGGGTATTCCGATTTTCCTCGCGATTGTCTTTGGCTGGGTTGAGATCTGCATTTTGACGTTTTCAATGAGTATGACTGACCACGCATTAACGACGGCAGTGATGCGAACCAAAAAAGCGGGTGACTCGAGTAGTAGTCAATCCATTAACTACGGGCAAATGATCAAAGATGAGTTGAACAAAGCCGGTGGAGCATTATGGAGTAACGTCGTTAAAGAGGGCAGCGTCATCATTCATGTGAACTATTTCCGAGACTACGAAGGTTTTCTGAAATGCACTGACACTTATGCCTCTGCAGACAAGTGCCCAGATAAGAAAGATGAACCAGAAGACATGGCACTTGCAGTTTACGCTTTGGAATACACTTACGATCCCATTGTGTCTATTTGGTTCCCTGATATGCCGATAAAGCGCGAAGTTATTACGATCCAAGAGTATGAAAGATGCTCTTTCAAAATTGGTCAGGGGGCAGGTTGTGCAAGTTAAACAAAAAGGATCGTTTGCGGTTGAACTGGCGATGGTGCTTGTCTTTGCTTCTGGCATTTTCTTAGTTGTAGTGAACCACATGCTAGCGATTAACAAGAAAGGCCAATTGGACAGAGCCACATATTCAATGACCACGATTTTCGCAGAGCGGAAGCAGTTATTTAACGCCAACATGGACATTTGCGCAGGTGATTGCAGGAAAACAGAACACAACGCCTTTGCAATTGCGTCGGCTTCGATGAAGCGGATGATTCCGAACTTTGACAAAACCAAATTCGGAATGCGCATTGATGAGATAAGGCTCGAAGAGACTGCCGTTTCTGGAAGTAAAGTGAACTACCGAAGGGTTCAAAAGACACTAACCAAAGGAAACATACAGGGTTGTGATTTTCCTGATATGAGCGATATCACCAAAGAAAAAGCGATTGAAATGCTTCCCGTCACTTCCAGAGGGCGCAGATTACCCATGTATCAGGTTTCATTGTGCTACGAGATCCCAACAAACCTGATTGGTATCGCGAACGGTGAGGTCTTCCGTCTTGTGAGCTCTTCTTATTCATTTGCGAGGGTTTAAGATGCGTTCAATAAAAAGAAATAAGGGAGTAGCGGGTATTCTGTTCGTCGGCCTGTTACCAATGATGGTTATTTTTATGGCGTTTTCGATGCAGATGTCGCAACAGATGCTTGCGCATACCAGGTTACTGGAAGCGGCAGAGGTAGCGAGCCTAGCGCTTATCGCAAGCCCTAGAGAGGATGAAGAGAACAACGTTAAGTATGCACGCTACTTAGTTGATCGTTATGTTGTCGATAATACAGATGATGTCGATGTAGCGGTGTATACCAGTAAATGTGAGTACAAAGATGGTTGTGTACAAGCAAGTGGTGAGCTTGCACCGTTTAGCGACTTTGTGGTGAGCGCAACGGCCAAATACACGTCTTGGATTGCATACGAAGACGTGAATTTAAAGCCTGAATTTTCAGTCAGTGGCCGAGCTGTGACGCGCAAATATCTTCCTCAGCCAGTAGACGTCTACTTTATTGGTGACTTCAGTGGATCTATGGGCAACTCGTGGAAGAACGGCAAAATGAAGTTAGATGTCGTGAAAGAAACCATTAAGCGAGTCGTTGATGACATTGAAGAGTTTAATACCGAAGAAAAAAGCAGAGTCGCTTTGCTTGGGTACAACCCTCTTCATGTGAAACAAGACGATGAGATAGTGAGGCTTAACGCTTATGGCTATCGGGGCGCATGGAGAAAGAAATACGCTTATGACTACGCTCGAAACTCTCCCGGGACAACAGTGAGACGAATGTTTGATAAACCAATCTTGTATGACGAGATCATCGAACCATCGTATGGAATGAGTCGATATGAAGTAGAGCGACTTTATAAGCGAAACAATGATTTTGATGATTACTACAAGTTTTACGATATTCCATTGACTGAGGATTATGACAATTTTCGAGCTCAGTTAATGAGCACTCAGTTGAAAGCTGGTGGAGGCACCTCTTCTTGGAATGGAATCATTGCTGCGGCACAGGAAGCCAATAAAGCGACCAACCTTAACCCTGAACAGGTGTTCATTGTGTTATCCGATGGTAGTGACAGCGACGAGACCTATTTACAGAAATTAGTGGATCAGGGGTTGTGTAAAAAGCTGCGCTCAACCATTTCAGCGAAACGGAATCGTTTCCAAAGCAATGCACCAACTGAAGCTGAGAAAACAAAAGTAACAATGGGGGTTATTGGTATTAATTACCGCGTACAAGCAAGTGATGGCTTTGGAGACTGCTTCGGCAAGAAAAACATTTATCACGCCAAAGATGGTGAAGATGTGTACAAGTATATTTTGAATTTGATTAATGAAGAAACAGGAAAACTTAAGGATTAACATGAGATACCTAGTGATTATTTCTATGATGCTGCTCTCTCCAGTTGGCTATGCGAATTGCTTGGGCAATGTCGATGAATACATAACATCGACCACGTTAGTCTCTTCTCATATTGTGACGACTCAAGTAACGGGTAAATTGTTAGAGCGTGATGAAAGACCGCAGAATGAGCTGCTTAATAAAGAGAGTGAGGTGATCCAAGTCGCGGCTCAAGACGATGTGTGTTTCTATGATAAAGCGACGCAATCCCTGGTGCTTAATTATTCAACTAATGTGTACCAATTGGATGAAAGCCATAAACAAGTACTAGGACAATACCTGAGCTTAGTCAGTGATAAGTCCAAGATTTATATAGAGGGTCACGCAGATAGTGTAGGCAGTAAAGGCTACAACAAAACCCTGTCATCTCGCCGTGCCGGACAAGTGGCGAGCTACTTGAAGAAAGATCTTCACCAAGGAAGTCGCATCGTTGAATATGCGTATGGCGAAAGCGCACCCATTTGTAAGGTGGCGGACAACAAGGTGACGGGTTGTAACCGAAGAGTTGTCATCACCGTTAAGTCATAATGGGTTTTGTTGTTATTGTATGTGTTTTTATTTTTTGGGCGGCTCTGTTAAGTGGTGTATAAATAGATCATTTATAGAGTAAAAAAGGGAGCCAACTTAGGCTCCCTTTTCGGTTAAATAGTTGGCTATTTTATATGTAAACACCTCATAAATTTGCGCTTTGTACTGTCGGTTTAGTAATTATTCTGGTGAAAAACTTTGCTCCAAATTTTGCTTAAACAGATCGATGAATGAGCGAGTCTTTTTCGATAACGAATTCGCGGAAGGGTAGATCATGGTCAAACTTAATTTAGGGAAATCAACCTCTGGCAAAACATGTACTAGGTTGGATTCATCCCCTGATCGCGTTAGATAGATATCTGGAAGAAAGGCAATCCCTCGGTGTTGTAACGCTAACTTGAGTAAAAGGTTTAGATCGTCGGACTTTAAATGGATTTGAATGGACTTATCAAGAAAGTCAGCGCTGTATCTATTGGACAAAATACGATGGAGCTTTAAGTCATTTAAGCTTTCGCAGAAGGGGTGACTATCAAGGTACTGTTTGGTCGCGATGAGCCTTGAGCCATAATGTAGCAAGCTAAACTGAACATAACTATCGTCGATGATCTCGACGGTATTAGGCAGTATCTGTAGATCAAGCCCCTGGCGCTTTAAGTCCACGGAATCTTGGTAATTTTCAATTTCGATTTGCACATTGGGAAACTGTGCTGAATAGTCTTCGATAGTGGAATTAAAAATACTAGAACTCATTAAAGCTGACGGAATGGCTAGGCGCAATAGGCCATTGAAATCCCGCTGACTTTCCTGCAACGCTTCGACTCCCTGTTCAATGTGATAAACCTGCTTAGCCACCAATTCGTACAAGTGTTTCCCAGCCCCAGTTAGTTCAATATTCCGCGTGGTACGAATCAAGAGCTCTGTACCTAGAGAGGATTCTAACGTTTTTAAGCGACGGCTGACCTTTGAGCGCTGCATATTATTTGCCTTAGCTGCAGCACTGATCCCTCCATGAAGTACGACTTGGGAAAATAGTCTGATATCGTCAAAACTTGCTTTCATTGTCCTATTTTTAGCTCAAGTGTGGGCTCTTTGTGAGCATACCAGATAGATTTCATTATGACTATAATTGCACAAAAATCTGTTCGGTGAGGATGTAGCATGCAGCAAAAGCAAGTATTTAAGCGCACCATGAAAATTTTGGGTAGCGTATTTGTTGTCTTATTTGTGTATTTAATTATCGCGGATCGTCGAGCCCCTTTCACAACTGAAGGACGTGTTTATGGACAAGTTGTGCAGATAGCGCCAGAGGTGACAAGTCGAGTCATACGAGTATTCGTTGAGAACAATGAAGTGGTTGAAAAGGGCGACGTGCTATTCGAACTGGACTCGAGTCGATACCAAATAGCGCTGGAGCAAGCTGAGTTGTCATTGAAAGCGGCAAAAGAACAAGAACGTTCTTTATATGCTCAGAAAAAGATGGCGATAGCGAGCATATCTAGGGCCGAAGCCAGTTATAAAAATGCAGAAACAGACTATCTCCGAATTGCCGAGCTTGCCAAAAATCAAGCAGTGTCGGCATCATATCTAGACAATGTTTTTAAACAGTACCAAGTTGCAAGCTCGGTACTTGAGATTGAAAAGCATAACCTTAGCACTTTGGTCGCTCGTTTAGGAGAAGCGGGTCAGCCAACAACTGATGTATTGCTGGCTGAAAATAGAGTTAAGCAAGCACAGCTTGATTTAATGAATACCACAGTGCGTTCACAAAGCGATGGTGTCGTTACTAACTTACGTTTAGAAGTTGGAGCAATGGCGACAGCCAATATGCCGTTGATTACATTAATATCTGATGGTTCTATGTGGGTCGCGGCTGATTTTAGAGAAAAGTCTGTGGCGCATGTTCAAGAAAGCTATCGAGCGCTTGTTACGTTTGATGCTCATCCCGGACAGATATTTGACTATCGTGTCGCGAGTCGAGATTTAGGTGTTGCTTCCGCTCACCAAACCCCAAACGGTACGTTAACTCAAATTGAAGGGAATAACCGTTGGGTACGCGATGCACAACGAACAAGAATCAATCTACAGAGTGACGGT
Source organism: Vibrio splendidus (assembly GCF_001557875.1). Classification (GTDB taxonomy): domain Bacteria; phylum Pseudomonadota; class Gammaproteobacteria; order Enterobacterales; family Vibrionaceae; genus Vibrio; species Vibrio splendidus_F. The sequence goes on from NZ_LNRF01000001.1 coordinate 936,505, forward strand.
GTGTTGCCGAGCCCACTATTTGTTGGTTCTAGAGCGACGTTAGCCTTGTACTCAAACGATAATCGCTTTTGGGGGCTTGTCGCTAAGATGCGTATCCGTTTGGTTAGCTGGTTTCATTTCATCTATTAGGCGGTCGCGATGAAGACGTTTCGAATATGGTTTGGTTGTTCATTCGGTTTAGCCATAAGTATGAGTATGGGCTGGGAACTGGGCTTTTTGGCGATCCTGCTGCCCCTTTTTGTACTTAGCCTAAGTGATAGCTTGAACCTACCTCTGTTGTTGATCATTGCGGCTAGTGCACTTTGGTCAATAATCCAGGCTAATTTACTATGGGGAGCTTTCGGAAGTTACCCCTTTGCTTTGTTGATCGCTGTAGCGGGAGTATTTCTCTTTAAATGTATTGCGATGACAAAGAAACAAACCTTTATTATCGGCTATATGGGATTGATTGCGATATCTATTTTATTGCATCTAAGTAGTTACGACTTTATCGATATAGAAGAAATATCAATCACGATTGGCGTGTATTGCTTTATGAATATTGTGATCTGCTCTATGGCACATTGGTTATTCCCGGACGCGACAGACAAGAACCAACAGCCAGAAGAAACAGCACTGCCTATTCAGTACGATGCAACGCAAATCATGGTTATTTGGGTTGTCGTGATGCTGTCTTTTATCGTATTTCAAGTTGTTGATCTTTATGACTCATCGGCTGCATACGCATCAATACTTGTAATTTTGGCACCTTTAACTTGTTCAGGTGCAGTGCAAATGGCCAAAGTGAGAGTGATTGGTACAGCGCTGGGCTGTATTACAGGCTTGGCTGTGCAATTGATTCTTGGACCATGGTACGAAAATGCAATTTTGTATTGGTTATTATTCACAATTGCTATGGGGCCATTCTGTTATTGGCACACACAAGGTAAATTAAAATCTGCCCTTGCCTCTGCCGGGATGGCTTCATTAACGGTACCTTTGACGACGGCTTTAACCCCAAGTGAGCAAGACGCTATTTTTTCTATTTTATATAGGTTTAGTTCAATTTTTATTGCAGTTGTCGTTAGCGCTTTGTTTATTTTGTTGATGCAAGAAATACTTGAATATAAAGCGTTAGATAACTCCCCAAGCTTGAAAGAGAAACGATAATGACGCCACGTTATGCGGTAGTTATTACGCTGTTACTGATACTCGTCACGTCTGGGTGCGCACAAACCCCTGAGCGAAACATCTCCTTAAAGTCTGAGCAGATAAATCCCCTTAATACTCCTGGGTTGAGATTTTGGGATGAGTCTGTCAACTCTGCTGATAATTACGATATTGATAACGCGATAGATTCATTAGTTGAGTACAGCAACCTGTCTGGACAGGTGAATCATCTTGCTTTGTCTGGGGGCGGGTTTGATGGAGCTTTCTCTGCTGGTGTTTTGAATGCATGGACCAAAAGCGGTACTCGACCGGAGTTCGACGTGGTCACGGGAGTTTCAACCGGTGCAATTGTGTCGGTGTTTGCCTTTTTAGGAAGTGATTACGATCAAGCACTAGAGTACTACTATACGAGAACGACAGCTGAAGAGATGTTTAAGCGTAACTCGATTTTTAAGTTACCTTTTCGTCACTCAATGGTGGATGTGAGTGGCTTTGAACGCAAAGTGCGTCACGCTGTCGATGTCACTATGCTTAATCAGCTTGCACTTGAGAGAAGTAAAGGGCGGTTATTGCTGATAGCAACAACCAGTTTAGATAATCAAAAAATGGCAATTTGGGACATTGGAAAAATAGCGCAGATCGGTACGCCTGAAGCACGATATTTGATCCAAGATATTATTATCGCGAGTAGTGCTGTACCAGGCCTGTTTCCCGCGACTCGAATTGTGCTGCCTTATGAAGGAGGAACGCTAGATGAGTTGCATGTAGATGGTGGCGTGTCACGACAAGTGTTTCTCATTCCTCAAGGTTTTCAAACACCTTTGGCGTCAACGTCAAGAGACGTAAAAAGGAACATCTACGTCATACGTAATGGTTTCCTGAAGCCAGAATTCGAAGAAGTGGAAAATGGTTTAGCGTCAGTCTCTTACCGTGCTTTATCGATCTTGATTCGCCGGCAAAGTATTGGTGATATAGAACATATCTATAATTACAGTGAGCGAAATCAGATTGGCTTTCATCTTGCTTACATAGACGATGATTTTTCGAAAGATAACCTTAACTCGTTTAGCCTAGAGTATATGCAAAAGCTGTTTGCGTATGGATATCAAAAAAAGATAGAGAGTGACTTATGGAGTCAAAGCTTACCGAATCCAGATTAAGTGAGCCTTAAATTCATCTCTGTTTTTGGGAAAGCATAGATGCAAATATCTCTTCTTATCTGTTAACTTTCGGGTTCTGTCAGTTCTACTTCCTTGACTGAAGTTGGAGATAAAAATTCGTACAACTCATCATAAGGAATAGGGCGAGAGAAGTAATAGCCTTGCATCAAATCACATCCACAGGCCTTTAGAATCGCGAAATGTTCGTTTGATTCTACGCCTTCAGCCAATACCACCATGCCAAAGTTCTTACCGATTGCGATGATGTTTTGCACCATCGTTAGTGATTGCTGATCGACAGCAATATTTTCAATAAAGCTCTTGTCGATCTTCAGTTCATCAATAGGGAGTACTTTTAACATACTCAGTGATGAGTAGCCTGTACCAAAGTCATCTAAAGATATCTTGATATTCTTTTGGTGTAGAGCCTCGAAAATCGGCTTCACTATATCGACATCTTCGATAAACAGGCTTTCGGTGATCTCTAATGTTAGGCAACTTTCAGAGAACTGATATTTCTCAAGTGTGGCAAACAAGTGCTCAGAGAAAGAGCTATGAGAAAATTGACGAACAGAGATGTTGATTGAAAGCCCGATCTTTTGTTCGGTTGTTCGGTGCAAATGAGCTATCTGCATAACGCTGGATTCAATAATAAAAGTACCGAGCTTTTGCATCAAACCGGTGCTTTCAGCCACCGGTATAAAGACATCAGGTGGAACGAAGCCTAGTTCGTCATCAACCCAACGAACAAGAGCTTCTACACCGTGAATACTTTCATTGGCGCGAACCAGTGGCTGAAATACCATGAACAGCGTTTGTTTCTCGATAGCGATACGTAGCCTTTGTTCTACTTTCATTCTGTAGAGGTGGGCATCTTGCATTTGCGTAGTGAAAATACTGTACGAGTTTTGCTGTTGCTTCGCTTTGTACATGGAAATGTCGGCAGAGCGTAACAGGCTATCTAAATCTTGTCCGTGTTCAGGGAACCGCGCGACGCCAATGCTGCAACCCAACAAAAACTGAGCGCTTTCGACTTCATAAGGTTGGGAAAGCACTTCAATAATTCGCTTGGCGAGCCGTTTAATTTCAGCTTCATTCGATAAAGGTGTTAAGAATAAAAACTCATCACTGGATTCGCGTACCAGCAGGCTGACTCGAGAGCGGAATCTCATCAAACGCAAGGCGATCTGTTTAAGTACTTTGTCACCAAAGTCGTGCCCGTGGGTATCATTGACGCATTTAAAGTTATCGATATCGATAAACAATAGAGAGAATTGCTTAGACTCATCTTCAATCCATTGACCAATGTTTTTACGCATGTATAAACGATTGGGTAGGGAGGTTAATGGGTCATGATTCGCTTGGTAAATGAGTTGGCTTCGAGTACGTTGCTCGTTTTTGGCAATCGACTTTACTAAAAAGTAGAAACCAAACTGAAGAAAAACAAAAGCAACAAAAAGAATTCCGAACTCTTTGATGAATAGGCCATCGACGTGCGATAGGTCTGTGCGGCCGACAACCCAAAGCTTGTAGTCTGGAATGTATTTCGCGCTAACGAGTGAGTGATATGTGTCGTCATCAATACTGAAAGAGTAGGTGCCTTTGCCCGTTTTTGCCTCTTTGACGCTGATGTTCACTTGTTCTGAAAAGCTTTTGCTAATGCGTTTCATCAGGTCGTTAGGAACAGGGTTCAAATAGGCCTCAAGTGATTCGATATCGCTAGAAAAGAACTGACGATAGTTGTCTGTTCTGAGCAGGGTTAACGTGTTGTAGCTACCTGCGTGTGCATTGCTTTCAAATACGATCGTACTGTCTAAACGCAACCCCGCAGTCATAACTGCGTCGATGTTCTTGCCATCGATTGAAATCGACTTTCTTAACGGGATCACTAAGCTGTTAAGTGATTCTTGGAAATAAGTTCGCCCCAAGACCATTTTTTCACTAGACATAGCTTCAAGAAATGAGTCTCTAGTATGCGGGTAATTCAGCAAGTTATATTGATCAGACAGTTGTAGGTTCGAACTGATTGCAAGATAGTCGCCTTGAGGATTAAGTAATCCAAATGCAGCAATTGCTGGGTGAGTATCAAGTAGCTTATCTAATATTGGTCGAATCTGAATAGAAGCTGTACGGGTAAAGTCAGACTGTTGAGCCAATTGGTGCCCAACCACTTCAAGCAATGCTTCCTGACTGGTTAACAGAGAGCTTACCGAACTGGAAAAGAGCTCGACCTGGATAAGTTGTTGCTCAATGAAGTCTGCTCTGTTTGCTTGCCATTTGGTTACGCCCAACACGGCGAAAAGTATCACGGTAAGCAGCACGATCAGAGCGTACAGCGACCAGATATTTTTCTTAAATAGAGCCATGAGATGCCTTTTGTTGGTTACTACTATTAACAGAGAGCAAGTGACAAACTATTGGGTCGTCAGCGTGATTCATGCAACGAAGGATACAAATATCCAAAATGAAAGTATTAATGATTAAATAGTGTAACGACTATGAGCAGAGATTCTTGAGTGAAATGTTAGTATTCATAATTTTGATAACGATTAGTTTATGATTAATCACAAATTATGGTTAGCAAGTTGATGTGGATTACCAATCAAACAGCGTTAATCGAGTCTTGGCCTCAAGCGAACATAGTGTTAACTGCGGCACAAAGGCTTACTTCATGAGATGTGAGGTCATCATTATCAGTAAGCTCTTTATGCATGCGCAGTATATTCTAACAGTGGCAGTAAGCGAAGTTGAATTACTTTTTAGTCACGGCGATAGGCAGTTTGTCGTTAGCACCCCATTCCGTCCATGAACCATCGTAAACGCCCATTTTACCTGAATAACCAGCCAGTCTAGCGGCTAATAAAATGATGCAAGCTGTCACACCTGAACCACAGCTAAAGAACATTGGTTGAGAAGGGGGGAGATCTAAGGTTGAAAAGATCTCAACTAATTCATCTTGAGTTCTTAATTTGCCATCATTTAATACTTGAGCGAACGGTAAGCAAACTGAGTTTGGGATGTGACCACTGCGCAGGCCTTCGCGTGGCTCCGGAACTTCTGAGTCAAAACGAGCTTGAGAACGAGCGTCTACAATGCTTGCGCTCTTGTCAGTTGAGTAACTTTCGATCTGCTGAGCACTAACAAAATAGTTTTCTTGAATATTGCCTTCGAAATTGCCTGTTTGCACTTCGGTTCGATAGTCAGTCTCTGTTGCATAGCCTGCGTCTATCCATGCTGGCAAGCCACCGTCTAAAATGTGTACGTTGTTGTGTCCCATTGCCATAAACATCCACCACGCACGGGGCGAAGCGAAGGTTCCGGAGTTATCGTACACCACAATCGTACTGTCTTGGTTGATCCCGATTTCTTGTGCACGTGTGTTGAAGTGTTTCTCGGTCGGAAACATGTGAGGGAGCAAAGTGTGCTTGTTACAAAAGTCTTTATCGTAGTCAAAACGAATCGCTCCAGGAATCACTTGTCCTTTGATCTTTTCTGACTCACTCGGAATTTGAAACTCGATACTGGCGTCGAGGATGATGATATTGTCTTCTGCTAGCAAACGTTGTTGAAGTTGTTCTGGTGAGATGAGTGGCTGATTCATTATTGTTATATCCATTCTTGTTGTTTTAGCGAATACAGTTGTTACATCGATGGCTACTGTGCGGATCGACAGTGGATGAACTGATAACTGCTTTGTCCGGTTATTTGATTGATTAATGTATCAAGCGCAACCACAGAATCAATAGGGCAGTCTGTGGTTGGAGCAATAGAGATCCGAAATACGTCATTATCTTTTGTCTGAACCGTAAGGTAACGCCTGTGCCCATCTAAGGATTGAGTAAGCGTGTTCGAAATCACCTTGGCTTGAATGCGTTGCCCTGTCTCAGATGTTAGCGGGAAATAGGTGAGGGCCAATAACACACCCACACCGCATATCAATATAAATAGACCTATTTTAAACTGTTTCATGAGAGTAAGTCTTTGAAGGTTATATTGAAAATATAAGTGAGATTGGCGGTAAAGTGAATGCTGCTGGCTAAGAAAGCTGAACTAACCGCTATTCGATGAAAATAAAAAAGTGAGCATTTCTGCTCACTTTCTACTTACAAAGAATCAATTCTGAATCTGTTTCGTCTTAGAGCTCGCTAGCGACAAGCTACTTGCTATTAAACAACTTGCTACCAGATGATTAGCCACTAACTACCAAACTATCTGAGACTCCCCGCTGGAGACCACTTGTTGCAGTGGCGGTTGACCATCGTAAAACCAAATCTCTATCAAGAGTGAGTCGTGATTCACTGGTGCAGTAAAGTTTGATGCGAATACTCCATTGTCTAATGGGCCCGCAATGACTTTACTGGAGTAGTCCGGCTTCAAGGTTGAATCGGCTCTTGTGCTAAAACGGCTATAAATAGTCACAAAAGAACGGTCTGTCGAAATGCTGCTGATGTCGATGTCGAGATCAAACTGCTCAACAGAGCTGTAGTCAAACCCGTCAGGTACCACCAAGTCATTCATTGTATAGGATGGCGTAGCTACAGCACTTGTCGCTGGTGCTGGCGAAGGAGTTGGTGTCGTTACTACTGGAGTTGCTGGTGATGGTGTCGATGCACTGCCGCCACCTCCACCACCGCCCCCACAACCGACTAATACCAGTGGCGTTGCAGCTAAAATAACAGCTAGTGATTTCTTCATGTTCCAAGTGCTTTGTACAGACATACTTTCTTCCTTAGAGAGATTGCGACTTGAATCAACGCAATGATTGTCTCGATATTGTTTAGTGTAAATAGTCATAACGTCTCTCCTTAAGGTTCATAGCGTTGGTTGTCTGCAGGTGACTGGTACCATGTTTGGTTCGTATCACCACCCGATTCCGCGTATTGTTTGAACTCTGGGTAAGCAGTCACAATATCCACATACTCTAGAGGCCATTCCCATTCATCGTCTGAAGTTATTATCAGTGCCCATGGATGATTCTCTGTCGTTTTAAAATATTTTCCTGTTGCTGGGTTGCTGTCATCGACGCCTAATCCTGCCTCAAAGAGGTTTGTGGTATCAAAGGCCTCGGTTGGCGCTTGGTCTGGTAAATGAACCTCCCAGCTGCGTCCTGGATGTAGAGGTAGGTTTTCACCGTGATAATGTCCAGGTGTTGCAAAGATGAATGGGTCATAAGGCATGTCAGTCCAACTGACAGTACTCACTCCGTCGCCAGCTAAAGTAATACCTATTTGGAAGGAGAACTGTTCGTCATTCTTACATCCGTTACTCGTACGGTAGAAGGTACAACCGGTACTGACTTTCTCTGTAAGGTCGTTAGCAATAACAAATATTGCCTCGCTACGCCCTTCTTCTAAGTCTAAATCAGTGAACACTCCATTGTGCTTCATGTAAGAGTTTCCGCTGCTAACTAAGCTCGGGTCTAGGTTAGGAAGTCGAACTGCAAACCCGTTTCTGTACGATGCCCCGACAGCAGCTAAGCGTCCGTCGATAGTAGATTTAACGACCTTACCTTCTTTAATAATCTCGGTTATACGATAGAAAAGAACGGCGTCATTCATGTCGTAATCGGCTTTGTAAGGCCAATTATCTTCGTATGCGAGGGTGGCGTAACCAGAAGCACTTGGGAAATAGCGTGCAGTGGCACCATCATTCAATACATCAACTTGAATATCCACTACCTCACCTGAGGTTGAACCGCCGAAGTAGCTTAAGTTGGTTTGTTGACTGAATCTGAATCGAGCCCATGTGCTACCAGTAAGTGCGTTAATGTCGACATTTAGGAATAACTCATTTTCACCGGCATCTAACAGGTAATCTGTAAATACTTGTTCGTTCGCACCATCGAAGCTACCGTCTTGGTTCCAGTCGATCCAAGCCGAAAGGTAACCGGTTGTTGAAGCTTCAATCACCACTTTTGAATCAAGCCCGGCTTCAAGCGCAGTAACAAAACCGATACCACCGTTTGCCCACTCATCATCAATGCCAACACTTTCATCAGATTGCGGTGTAACGTAACCATCCAAGTCAGCATCTGGTGGTGTTGTACCCAACCAAGTGATGCCATCAAGCTCATGTCGAGGACCATTGCTCGCCAGTAACGTTAGGTAGCTGTCTGGAGCATCACCGAAGTCGATGTTTGAGTCTTCATCAACAACAGGTGCATTAGCACAACGAGCACCATCGTTTTGACCAGAAGCTGGGCCATTCGAAACAAATTCAACGGCTGGAACAATACCTGCCGCGATATTGGCAGCGTTGTCTGGAGACAGGTTGATACGGTAAATTTTACCGTCTTGGTTTCGAGATACGTAGTAGTAGCCATTGACATCAAAATAGCCAGCACCGAACGTACCTAACTCGCCGGTGTCGCCGATGTAGGTTTCGGCACCAGTTGTAGGGTTGAAGCTGTATAAGCCACCAGAGTTATTATCGATACCATATAAAGAGCCATCACTTGGATGGAAGGCGAAATCAGTCAATTTTACGGTTGCTGGGCTGCCTACAATTTTGTTAACGGTAACAGTCGCATTTGGATCGGCATCTAAAGGCGATAGGTCAACGGTGAATAACCCTTTTCCTGTACGATATAAGTAGTACACATGGTTGTAGACATCACCAACATAAAAGGTGTGATCGGTTGGTAAGCCACTGGTATTGATTACTTCTGCTTGGAAATCTTGACCAAGGCGAACTAGGCGTTTATTAGTGGTGTCGTAGCCGTATATATATCTGTCTTGAAAGTCGAAACCGACACCATTGATATTGGCATTCATACCCGTGTCGTCTTCGAGAAGGGTAGTTGAACCAGTTACTAGATTGACACCCCAAACCTCAACGGGTTTGGACTGAAACAAGTAAGCCTTACTCGGGCAGGTATCAAATGGGGCTGCGTTGGCGACTAGGGGCGCACTTAATAGCAAACTTAACGTTGTAATTCTCATATCTACATCCTTGTCATGGAAGGTCTAGATACTTTTACAAGTTACGTGCCATTTTTAAGTTGTTGATTTTTAATGTTTATATTTTGAATTGCTGAGGTTCTCATTGTATTCTCAAAATGAGAATTCAAATGAAACTAATTACTCATAGAGTATTTCAAATTGATAAAGCGATTTGAGAAGCTATTGTCGAGACCTAAAAAAGCCCTGACATCTAGTCAAGGCTTAGATTTTCGATAAGAGGGGATAGGATTCAGCCTATCCACACACCGAACAATTAGGCATCTTCATTAAATTCATTTCACGCCAGCTATGCGACATGGCATCGAGAATCAAAAGTTTGCCTTGCTTTGGTTGTCCAAATTGAGCGATAACTTTAATCGCTTCCAAAGCCTGTGCCGCGCCCACCATGCCAACAACAGGTGCCATCACACCGGCTTCAACACAGCTTAGAGCAGCGTTGCCGAATAGAGCGCTCAAGCACTGGTAGCAAGGTGCGTTTTCATCTTGATAAGTGAATACGCTGATCTGACCTTCCATACGAATCGCTGCACCTGATACGAGTGGCGTTTTTGACGCGTAACATAAGCGGTTCAATTGATTGCGTGTTTCAACGTTGTCACTGGCATCAAGAACAAGAGAGTGTGCTTCAATCAACTTGCCAAGTGTTTGGTCATCAAGCCTGTGATCGACAGTTTCAATCGTCAGGTGAGGGTTCAGGACCTGTAACGATTCAGCGGCAGAATCGACCTTCTTCTTACCAATATCAGCATCGGTGTGAAGCACTTGGCGCTGCAAGTTTGAAAGCTCGACAATATCATCGTCGATCAATGTCAGCTTACCAATGCCCGCCGTCGCAAGGTATTGAGCAGAGGCACAGCCTAAGCCGCCGGCACCCAGTACTAAGATTGAGCTCCGTTTCAGCGCTTCTTGGCCTTCAAAATCAAACTGTTTAAGAATGATTTGGCGGTTGTAGCGAAGCATCTCTGCGTCAGACAGTATTTCCATCATCAAGCCTCGTTAGTAAAGCGTCGAGTTAAACAGTTGAATCTGAACCGTTTCACCGACTTCAACGCGGCCACGTTCACGCTCTAGGACCACAAAGCAGTTTGCTAAGCTCATTGAGCGGAAAGCGCCGGAGCTTTGATTACCTGTTGTTTCTACTACAAACTGACCGTTTTCGATCGAGTAGATGCCACGTTGGTAATCAGTACGGCCTGGGCCTTTTTTGAATGCAGACTTAGTGATAGCAGGAATCGACTCTGGTGCTGTCCATGCTGTGTGACCAGCCAATTTAGCCAGCATGGGCTGAACTAAAACGTACATGGTCATCATCGCCGACACTGGGTTACCCGGTAAGCCACAGAACCACGCGTTATCCAATTCACCGAATGCGAACGGTTTACCTGGCTTGATTGCTAGCTTCCAAAAGCCGATTTGGCCGAGCTCTTCCAAAATATCTTTGGTGTAATCCGCTTCACCAACACTCACACCGCCAGAAGTCACGACAACATCTGCAAGTTCTTGAGCTTTTTCGAAGGTTTCTTTAAGCGTTGCAGGGCAATCAGGGATGATACCCAGGTCAATCGCTTCACAACCAAACGCTTCAATCAGCGGTTTAATGCCGTAGCGGTTGCTGTCGTAGATCTGACCGTCTTCAAGAGGCTGGCCTAATGGCTTGAGCTCATCGCCAGTAGAGAAGAAAGCGACTTTAGGCTTGTGTGTCACAGTTACATGGCTCACACCGAGCGAAGCAATCATTGGAATGTCACGAGGTGTTAAACGTTCGCCGCGGCTAAGAACGATATCGCCTTGTTTGATGTCGTCACCAGTAGGGCGAATGTTATTGTTCAGCTTGATGTCGTCTTGTTGAATCTCAATGCCAGCGTCAGTTTCAGCCGTATTTTCTTGCATGATGACCGCATCGCACCCTTCCGGGATCTTTGCGCCTGTCATGATACGAATACATGTGTTTGCTGGCCATTCACCTTCAAAAGGTTGACCTGCAAAGGACTTACCCGCTAAAGGCAGCACTTTACCGTTCTCTAGGTCTGCTAAGCGCAGTGCATAGCCGTCCATTGCTGAGTTATCAAAAGGAGGTACAAAAATAGGGGATAGAATATCTTCAGCAAGTACGTAACCCAATGCTTCTGCCAATGGCAGTGATAAGGTCGTTTGAATAGGTTTAATTGGTGATAGCAGCTTATTTAGTGCTTCTTCAATTGGCATCAAGCCCGGAGCGTCGCAACAGCCCATAATTGAAATCCTTTGATCGTTATTATTTTGATTTGGTGGTTGGCAATAGGGATTCAATAATTATCAAATCATGATGGTTCACCAACGAAATTGCAGCCACTTTAGCACAGTTTAAGCCCCGTAAATAATGACCTCCCTTAAAATATGGGTGTATTTATTCAAAATTCCGAGTATCCTTGTTTGCCATCCAGAAGGGGTACTAAAAGAGGAAGTTCAATGTCAGGTCTTAGCGAATCAGCGAAGTTGGTTAAAGATGCGCTAGCAAGCCGCGGATTAGAGACACCAATGAGTCCTAATCAGGTTAGCCGAGAAGAGAAAAAGGAACGAATCGAACACCATATGCGTGAGATTCTCACTCTCCTTGAACTTGATCTTACGGATGATAGCCTGGAAGAAACACCGCAACGTATTGCTAAAATGTACGTGGACGAGATTTTCTCAGGTCTGGATTACGCCAATTTCCCTAAAATCACCGTAATTGAAAACAAGATGGGCGTTCGTGAGATGGTACGTGTAAAAGATATTACCGTGACCAGTACTTGTGAACATCACCTTGTAACCATCGATGGTAAGACTGCTGTAGCTTATATCCCGCGAGGAAAGATTATTGGTCTTTCAAAGATCAACCGTATTGTTCGATTCTTTGCTCAGCGCCCACAAGTTCAAGAGCGCATGACTCAGCAGATCCTTGTTGCATTGCAAACGCTACTCGAAACCGATGACGTTGCTGTAACCATGGACGCGGTTCACTACTGCGTGAAATCTCGCGGTGTTATGGACGCAACTAGCGAAACGACGACAACCGCATTGGGTGGTATCTTCAGATCAAACCCAGCAACGCGCCACGAATTCTTACACGGCCTACGTTAATACGTTTCGTTATTGGATGAACGCGATTTAGCCTCTGTAAATTGATGTTCGTTGAAAATATTCTAAGCCTCGCTTTCTGCGGGGCTTTTTTACGCCTGTAATGACTACGAATGTCGTCATTTCCTAGAGTGAATAATGAGCGAGTAGGGAATCTGTTGAACTGTGTGGTTTCTGACTTGATATGAGATCTCTGATTCAGTCATTCCTCCTTCTCGAGGATGACGAAGAGTGTGGGGGAATTAGCTCAATAGTATTTCACCTAAAGCGGTTTTTGTTCCTGTTCCTGTCTAGGCAAACCGAAACGTTGAATCTCAGTAACACGAGTCCGTCATTCCCTAAAGTGAGGAACGAACGTAATAGGGAATCTCTGGCGGCTAAGTAGAATAAGTACGCTCTATAAAAATATAGAGCGTAACTAGAGTTGATCGCTAGTGGGAATGCTTAAGAAAGGTTAAACAAACGCTTTAAGTGGTGAACAATACCTGACGGTTTGTTCTCTGCTTGGTAGATGTTCAAGCCATCATAGAAGCTCGCCATGAACTCCACTCGGATCTCATCGTCTGAGCTTCGTAATAAGCGAGACAACAGTGTAGCGGCTACAGCTGCATGATCATTGGCTAGGCTGTAATCCATACCGAGTCGTCCTTGAATGAACAACCACAAATGAGTCACTAATTTTAACTGTTGAGCGTTAGAGTTTTGAAACTTGTCGCAGTGCTCAGTGCCTACTGTGTTATCGAATACATTTTGCATCGCTTCATTCGCTTCTTTATTGCTTTCAAAGCGATAGCTTGCATCGATATGTACCTTGGTTAGCAAGCCAAGCAACGTCTGACGTGCAGAGTTGTCCGGCTTGTTTTCGCAGGCGTGTTTAAACAAAGCGTGGTTTTCATCAATAAATGACGACAGCTCTTTCTCGTAGCCTGTCGAGAGCGCTTTTACTGAATCTAAACCTGCTTCTTTTAAACACTGGTGAAGTTTGGTTCTAGCTTGTTGTTTCGCTTTGATGTCTTGCTGCGCGTCGGCTTGCTGCTTGGCTTCTTCTAGCTGGCTAGCTTCTGTCTGCGAACTATTCGGGGTTGGACGCTCAGTCATTACTCTGTAGCTCTTCCCACGTTACTTCCGCAGATTGCGTGTCGCTGTTAACGAAAGCAGAGTTGCCTGTCAGCATCACTGAAAGATCCATCGTACGTTGCGTCATTGCTGCTAGCTGCTCAATACCATCGTTGTCTAGACGAACGATTTGAGCTTTTAGGTAACCGAATTTACCTTTGTTCTGTTCCCACCAAACGTTCGATTTAGTGTTGAAGCTGAATACACGCACTGATTTAGATAGGCGAGTTGCCTTCTTAACGCGTTCTGGATCGGGTTCGCCCACATCAACCCACTCTAGGATTTGATCATCTAACGACTTCTGCCATAAATCGGGTTCTTCAATGCTAGACAACCCTTTAGTGAACTCAAGTTCAGGTGATGCATTGATACAGAAAGCCATGATTCGAGCCATCATTCGCTGTTCCGTTTCAGAAGGGTGTTGTGCAACCGTTAGATTAAAAGAGTCGTAATAGTCGCGATTCATATCGGTTAAAGAGATACGAAACTTGTAGATTGTGGGTTTAAGAGCCATTGAGAGGGTGTCTTAGGTAGAAATAGTGAAGGGGAATATTACCTTAAATCTCTGAATAGCGGGTAAAAAAATAGCCAGCAGAGGCTGGCTATTTTTAGAAAGCTTTAAAATACTAAATTAAAGTACTTTGATGCTGTCAGCTTGTGGGCCTTTTTGACCTTGAGATACTACGAACTCAACTTTTTGTCCTTCAGCAAGAGTTTTGAAGCCTTCGCCTGTGATAGCTGAGAAGTGTGCGAATACGTCTGGACCGTTTTCTTGTTGAATGAAGCCGAAGCCTTTAGTTTCGTTGAACCATTTTACTGTACCAGTAACTGTGTTAGACATGATGATATCCTAAAATTAAATTTTTATTTTGAGCCAATTGTGGCACTGATAGCGTGGAAAAGTTTATTGCTATTGCGTACAACACAACGGGGTTACTAGTAATCCAACGAAATGTTTATATACAAAGAACTTTCTTTCTAGCCGAGATGAAGTCTAAATTAAATCAGGGGATAGTCAATCGAATCCATAGTGAAAGGTTTCAGAAACTTGGGGGTAGTCAAACTTTGCATTCCTTAAATATCATGTAGTTACAGTTGTATGGTGATTTGTTGTCGTTTTTGTGAAAAAGGTGGTCGAAATTGATGACGAATTTGGAGTAATTGCACTGTTTTGGCGCATTCATTTTTGCAAATTAAAAGCCGCTAATTGGGTCTTGAGCCCACTTTTTACGGCTTATATCTATAGATTTCGTTGTAAGGGAAATGTCTTTACGTGAACGATGTCTAGACTACTTTTTCAAGCGGTAAAGGTTGCCATTATCAGTGCTGAAGAAGATGTCACCATTTGGTGAAGTTTCGATGTCTCTTATCCTCTCGCCTAAATCTTCTAAAATGCGTTCTTCTTCGATTACCTCACCTTGTTTATTGACTGTCACAATATTGATATGAGTAAGTTTAAGCGCGCCAGCCAGTAGCTTTCCTTTCAAATCTGGATATTTGTCACCTTGGTAGACGATCAAGCTCCCCGGTGCGATTGAAGGAACATAGACTTTTTTAGGCGCTTCAATGCCATCTTTGGTTTTAGACTCGCCAACGCTGATAGGGCCCCAATACTCTTTTCCGTGTGATGTGACTGGCCACCCGTAGTTAGCACCTGCTTTTATTAGGTTGATTTCATCACCACCACGTGGCCCATGTTCAATCGACCAAAGCTTTTGAGTTGGGAAATCATAGAAAAGCCCTTGTGGGTTGCGATGACCATAACTCCAAATCTCGTCGAGAATCTTGTCGTTATCTGTGAAGGGGTTATCGCTTGGTGTGCTTCCATCGGCATTTAATCGCAATATTGAGCCAGCGTGAGTCATGGTGTTTTGGCCGTTGTCTCGATCACCGCGATCACCAATTGAAAAGTAAAGGTGGCTCTCATCAAAGGTGATACGGCTACCAAAGTGACGCCCTGTGTCTGTTCTAGATTTTGACACAAACACGTCTGTCCAATTGGTGACTTCATTATTGCTGTAATTAGCAGAAGCCAGTGTCGTTACGCCTTCACCATCGACGTCTTTACTGTAAGTGACGTAAAACTTTCCGTTTTCAAAAGGGGAGAGTGCGATATCCAATAATCCACCTTGGCCTTTCGCCCATACATTGGGCAGCCTGAACAGTGTGTTTTGATCGCCTGTTTTTAAATCGACATGTTTAATGACGCCTGCTTTCTCTGTGACTAACATGGACTTATCGTTGACATAAGCCAGTCCCCAAGGGATCACGAGTCCGTCGGTGATCTTCTCGGCTTGCCAGGCGAAGGCCGCCGCTGAGGCAATAGGACCGGACACAACAAGTGCCAAAGCAGAGCATAGAATGCGGTGATAAGTGTTCATTGAAGTCTCTTGATTTCATGAGGTGGTATTAGTGTAGCTTGTGTTGATTTAAGTTTAAGGAAACATTTACTCTGTTTTCACTCGTTATGCTGGTGAGTTATCCAAAGAATGAGTACCTCATTCACTTAACTTTGATTCTTCGGGTTACTCGCAGACAACGGCGACCTTTTCGCTTGCTGCTGTCTTAGCTGGAGCTGGATGATCGATCAGTCGGATAGGGGATTCATACAGTGCAGACAAAGCCTGTTCATCGAGTAACTTATCGGCGCTGCCTTCAAATGCAATCTGACCTTTCTTCAGAGCAACGATGTGCGTCGCGTAGCGCAGTGCAAGGTTCAAGTCGTGCAGAATCACGATAACGCCAACGTTTTCATTTTTGTTCAGTTCAGACAATAAACTCATCAGTTGGAATTGGTGATGAACATCCAATGCAGAAGTCGGTTCATCAAGGATCAATACCGGTGACTGTTGAGCCAGCAACATAGAGACCCACGCTCGTTGACGTTCACCACCAGATAAGTCATCCGCTAATGCTTGTGAGAATTCAGTAACACCGGTTCTTTCCATTGCTTGTCGGATGATCGACTTATCTTCTGAATTCCAACGACCTAACGCGCCTCTCCATGGGAAACGCCCTAAACGAACCAGCTCTTCCACCGTTAAGCCAGCAGAAGCAGGGAGCTTTTGTGGCAAATACGCAATCTTCTTGGCTAAGTCTTTGCTTTTTAGTGAAGAAAGAGAAGTGCCGTCCAGTTCAACGCTACCATGATCCGGTGACATCTGCCCTGATAGCAAATTAACGAGTGTAGATTTACCTGAACCATTATGGCCAAGAACGACAGTCAGTTCATTGGTCGGAATCGCAAGGTCTTCAATTGAGAGAATGGTTCGTTCATCACGAACAATTTTGATGTTTGAAAGCTGAAACATGTCAGTCCTATGTTTAGACCAATAAAACGCTTAATGAAATCAAACATACTTTATTGGTCTTTAAAAATAGAGGGTGTTATTGAGCCAGTTTTTTGTTGTCAGGGTGTCTAGGGCAATCTTCGCAATACTTTCCCGAATCGCATTTGTAAACTAAGCAACAGCTGACTCTAATCAGTTTAAGCATTCCTGAATCGGCATCGACCTTGAGGCTGTCTAAGTGACTTTCAGGTAATTGGCATGCTTCTAACCAAAGCTTAGCTTGTGCTGTGATGTAGTCGTTGGTCAGGCTCGGTTCATGCTGCTGCAATTTGATCAAACTGCCTAACAGTAGATCCGCCAGCAAATGGTTAGTAAAACCAGGGCGGATGCGTGTCCATTCACTTATTTGGCTGCGATAAAACTCAGTGAGTGCAAGTATGGCTTCGCCAGCTTTAGGTATCAACTCCTCAGGTGAACCGTGTTGATGGTCACCATTGAAGAAGCGATACCCTGTCACAAACTCTTTGTACCTAAACTGACCGATATTCTTGATATCTGGCAATGAGTGAAGGCCGTAGATAGATACGAAGGTCACATAGATAGGCTGCCAGCAAACTAGATCCCAAGTTCGCGTCAACCAATACGCTTTTCCTGCTTCAGAATGATTTTCCGCTAAGCCATCGTAAACGCGTTTGATCTCGATATGGCTTTTATCGTTTGTCATTGCGATGCTTTTGCTGCTCAGAGAGCCATAACTTCCACTTAGATAAGGCGTTATTTGTTTTGAGTAAGCGAAGATTTTCTGGTGCAGGGAGGGGGCTCTGCGACGAGTGGCAATATTGTGCAGCTGGGAAAGCATTTTAAACCATTAAATGAGAATCAGTTGCGTTATCATAGCGAACCTCATTGACGATAACCATACAAAATGGTGCATCTCTTCAGAGAACTCTTGGTTTGAAAAATTTATAAATTGAATGCGCCTTGGCCATTATTAAGTGATAAAAGTCGCTTTAAATGTTAAAAAGTATTCCTGTATAGACTTAATTGTTACCACTATCGAGATTATAAAAGCGTGACTATGAACACTCCTGCATTTGACCGCATCAGCCGCGTATTGGCTTATATCCATGCGAACCTTAGTTCGGCACTATCGCTAGAAGATATTGCGAAACAGAGCTGTTGGTCTCGCTGGCAGCTGCAAAGAGTGTTTCAAGCGGAAACAGGGCTTACTGTGGCCAACTATGTGAGAGAACTAAAGTTAAGTCAGGCGGCTGAAGAGTTGCTTGATGGGAAAGAGCGTGTCATTGATGTTGCACTTGGTCTTGGGTTCAATTCAGAGATTAGCTTTAGTCGTTCGTTTAAACAGATGTTTGGGGCAAGCCCAAGCCAATATAGAAAAGCGGGCAAAAGAGTAGGGCTAAGAAAGCCGATACAAGTGTCTGAAACTGTCAGCGCAGAAGAAAAAGGCGCTCTGAGTTTTGTTGAAGTTCGTATTGACGAAAGAGAGTCTTTCCTTGTTAAAGGCATAACATCAGAAATCAGCGGCTTGTTTTCGCTGACGCAAGATTTTGCACAAAAAGTCCCTCAGTTATGGTCACGCTTGGAAAGTGAGGTGAGTTTGCCCGATGACAACGCACTGCAGTTTATTGGTGTTATCGATCTCACTCAGTCATGCTTCGACGGGACTAACATTCATTATTGGGCAGGTGTCGAGCTTGATGACGAAGTTTCAATTCCGCAACTACCAAGTCTAATTTCTGAAAAGTTAAAAGTGCTGACTATCCCCAAGCAAACCTATGCCGTGGTGAAGCATTGCGGGCCTATAGAGAACCTGCGATATACCTTGAGTTGGTTTGTTCTTAATTGGTTACCGAGTTCGGGTTATCGCGGTGTCGATGGCTATGAACTCGAAGTGTACCCATTTGGCTATCAAGCTCACGCCTCTGACGCTGAGATGGAGTATTGGGTTCCTATTATTAAATCGTAGTCATATCCTCGTCATTCCCTTCCTAGCAAAGCCTTGCTACTGATAAGGTAAATTGTGCTTTTAATCAGCAATTGACCTGATTCCATTGAAAATAGGCCAAGTTCTTTGTGAGTTTGCACCAAATTGTTAATTATCCCATTCATAGATACATACAATGCAAATGAGATTTATTATTATTTATATTAAGCATTGGTACCGAGGGAATCATGACCACTCACACTCGTTTTAAGTATTCATCACTAGCAGTAGCGTTGCTCACTGCATTTTCAGCGCAAGCCTTGGCGGAAGAGACAGCTACAGCAGCAGATTCGAATGTAGAAACTGTTACGATTATGGGTAAAGCCTATCGTAATACCGCGACTAAGTCGGCACTTGAGCCAGAAGAAACGCCTCAAGGTATTACCGTTATTGATGAAGAACAGTTAGAGCAACGAGGTGTGAAGTCCCTCAACCAAGCGCTTAGATACGCGCCGGGTGTTGTAACCGAGCAGAAGGGCGCATCAGTAACGATGTACGATACGTTCTCGATTCGTGGCTTTAGTAATAACCAAAGCTACTACGATGGTTTGGTACTTCCGTTCCTTACTGGTTGGAACTTACAACCTCAAATAGACCCTATTGCGATTCAGCAAGTTGAAGTGTTTAAAGGCCCTACGTCTGTGTTGTATGGAGCTATGCCACCGGGTGGTATGGTCAACATGATTGCAAAGACGCCGCAAGAAGACGGGGCTACAAAAGTAGGAGTATCTACTGGCTCAAGAAATCTTATGGAAGCGTCAATTGATACAACAGGTCAATTGGGGGACAGTGACTTTTCTTACCGCTTGGTAGCACTCGCTCGTAAACAAGACAGCCAAGTCGATCACGCCGAAGAAGAGCGCTATGTGATTGCTCCTTCACTAGATTGGCAGGTCTCTGATAGAACACTTATTAACTTCAACCTTTACTATCAAAATGATCCGTCAATGGGTACTAACTCCGCAATGCCGCTTGAAGTGCTGAAGGCAAGTGATCCATCTGTCTCCATGGGCGACAAGAGCTGGAGTACCTTTGAACGTGAAGTCTTGATGTTAGGCTATAAGATTAATCATCAAATCAACGATAATTGGACTTTTCTTCAGAACGCCCGCTATACCGATGCATCTCTGTACCAGGAGAATACTTACCACACTGCGACTAATTTCAATCCTGCGACAGGCAGTTTAATTCGAAATGCTTACAGTACGGATGAGGATTCACAGAGCTTTATTCTCGATAACCAAGTTTCAGGTCGCCTAGAAATTAGTGGCTTAGAGCATAATTTACTATTCGGTGTCGACTACCTAAAGCTAACAGGTGATTCTCTGTACAAAGAATTCACTGCGAATGCGGGCTTCTATGGGTTTGATGCTTACAACCCGAACAATGACCTTTTGGATAAAAGCCAGCTTCAAGAGAACTACCGTGAATCTCACGACATTACGACCGAGCAGCTAGGACTATATTTCCAAGACCAAGTACGCTACGACGCGCTTGTTCTACTTGCTGGTGGTCGTTACGACATGTTCAAGGCGAGCGATGATAAAAATAGCTCTTACCCAACTTATGATGGAAAAGAAGAAGCTGAACATAACCAGTTCTCTTATCGTGTAGGTGCCTTGTATGAGCTAGATAATGGTATTTCTCCGTTTGTAAGTTACGCGACGAGCTTTGAGCCAGCTGCAGGTACTGATATTAATGGCAACTCTTTAAAACCTCAGCTAGGTGAACAGGTCGAGCTGGGTATTAAATACTTGTCTCCAGATATGTCGCAACAGGTTACGGCTTCCTATTTCCATATTACTAAGAAAGACTCAATTGCAGCAGATCCATCAGATCCGACTTATCGCTCTAAGATCCAATTAGGTGAAGTACGCTCTCAAGGTGTGGAAGTCGAAGGCCGATGGTTTGTAACGGAAGATTGGGATGTTAATGCGAGCTACACGTATGTTGATATGGAAGTGACGGAAGATGCTAACCCAGATCTAGAAGGCACGACACCTATCTATGTACCGACACACACGGCTAACCTATGGAGCAACTACTATGTCTATGGTGGTGCGTTATCAGGGACTCGCTTCAGTGCTGGTGCTCGTTACATGGGTGAAATGGAGATGGATGCGACGAACACTCAAGGTAAAGTTCCGTCTTACACGGTTGTTGATTTGTCGGTGGGTTATGATTTGGGTGCAGCAAGCGATACGCTATCTGGTGCAACAGCTAACTTGCTAGTGAATAACCTGTTGAATGAAGAGTACTACACCTGCTACGACCAATCGAACTGTTGGTTTGGCGCAGAGCAGTCTGTAGAGCTAAGCGTGAACTACGAGTTCTAATTCATTTGAATGCATAAATCTAAGCAGCTTGTGGGGCTGCTTTTGTCGTTAAATAAACACTTAAAAAGTGACAGTGATTATATGAAAGCCAATTATTTTACTTCTCGTTTTCCTAAAGTGAGTTCGTTCATTGTCTCATTGAGCTTGTTGTTATCAGCTCAAGCGTGGGCCAACTTTCAAGTAGAAGACAGCGAGGGGATTAAAACCCTTGAAGCTCAACCTGTTAGAGTGGCTGCGCTTAACTGGGATATTGCAGAGCAAGTGGTCGAATTAGGCGTAACGCCAGTCGCGGTGCCAGATATTGCAGGATACACCGATTGGGTTGTTGAACCTGTCATTCCAGAAGGTGTGGCGGATATTGGTACTAGAACTGAACCTAACTTTTCTGTTTTGAAGAAGCTAAACCCAGATGTGATTCTTATCGCTTCACCTCAGAAAGATCTTCAGGAGCGACTTTCAGAAATCGCGCCAGTACTTTACTACCAAACGTACAGTGAACAGCACAGCAATGTGGCGGCGGCTATCGATAACTTCAAGAAGATAGGCCAATTGCTTGGTAAAGAAGAGCAAGCGAACAACAAACTGGCTGCGATGGATGAGCGTCTTGAGGTTTTAAAAGCTGAACTAGATAAAGCGTATCCGGGCGACAAGCCGAAAGTGACCTCTTTCCGTTTTGCGAGCACGACTTCGGTTTACATATACGGTAACAACTCGATTCCACAATATGCGCTTGAGCAGCTCGGCTTTGAAAATACGATGGATCTTCCTGCGAGTCAATGGGGCATCAGTCAAAAGCGTATGACCGAGCTTAAGAAGGTTAAGGGTGGCATTGCGCTTTACTTTGAACCTTTCCCATATCAAGACAAGTTAGATCGTTCTCCGGTTTGGAAGAGCATGCCTTTCGTTCGCAATGGTCAATTTAGCCCTGTAGCAGCAAGTTGGAGCTACGGCGGTGCTATGTCGATTTTGTATAACGCAGAAGCGATGGCGCAATCGTTGTTGACGCTAGCGGAGCAGTAATGAAATCCAGTGGTTTGATGATGGGGGCGGTACTATTTATCGCCGCCCTTATTCATTTATGGTTAGGCCAGTCTGAATTTGGCCCTATCGGTGAGTTGTTTCAGCAAGTCTCACAGATCAGTGACATCGTTACATTTAATAAAATGGTCGATGATTCATTCGAGTTGATGGCATTAGTCTATGTCAACTTACCTCGTTTAGTGATGGCGATTCTGGTTGGTGGAACACTCGGCACCATAGGTAGTTTGTTCCAACAGTTAACGCAGAACCGCATGATGTCTCCGCTTACACTCGGTACATCGTCTGGTGCATGGCTTGGTCTGGTCATTCTGAATGTGGTCGCGCCAATGTTGGTCGCTCAATATTCGGTTTGGTTCGCACTAATCGGGGCGCTGCTTGCAATGGGGCTGATTGTCTCCATTGTTGGCATTAAAAATATGAGCGGTTTACCGATTGTTTTGGCGGGTATGGCAGTTAACTTGCTGTTAGGCGCATTCGCAACTGCGATTATTTTGCTTAATGACCAATATGCGCAAAACTTGTTTGTTTGGGGAGCGGGTGATCTCGGACAGAACGGTTGGGAACAAGTGCTTTGGCTGATGCCTAAGTTACTGCCAATCTTTGCTATTTTCCTGTTGGCTCCAAGAGTTCTGACTTTGCTTTCGATTGGTACAGAAGGGGCTGCTGCACGTGGTCTTAACATCGGCACGACCTTCTTTGTACTAATGGCAATTGGCGTTTGGTTGGTTGCCGTGTCGATTACCTCGGTGGGTGTGATCAGCTTTATTGGTTTGATTGCGCCAAATATCGCGAGACATTTGGGCTTTTTAAAGGCGAAATCTGAACTCATTGCAAGCTGCGTGTTAGGTGCACTGTTGCTTTGTGTGACCGACAGCTTGGCAATCTTCTTGGCGCAATGGTCTTTGGATATGATTCCAACAGGCACGGCAACCGCGGTGATTGGTGCTCCAGCTTTGATCATTATTGCTCGTAAGCAGATGTCAGCCCAAGATCAGCTATTCTTCTCTATGCCTAAAGGGCAAAAGTCTATTTCACCTTTGGCTTATTTCTTGTTGGGCGGAATGATCTTCGGGTTACTGGCATTAAGCACATTGTTACAACCTTCTGCAGATATGGGTTACTTCATTATCCCGGATGCGTTTGAATGGTCTATTCGTTGGCCTAGAATGTTAACTGCAATATTTTCTGGTGGCGGTTTGGCAGTGGCAGGGGTGATTTTACAAAGGCTCGTTTACAACCCACTTGCAAGCCCGGGTATTCTTGGTGTATCGGCAGGTGCGGTGTTAGCACTGATTTTCAGTAGCTTGTTTATGGGATACTCAATTCACTCACTAATCCCTTGGGTAGCGTTTTTGGGCAGTGCGATTGCACTTTGTTTGTTGCTGTTCCTTGGTAAAAAGCATCAGTTTGCTCCGTCTATCCTAATTCTGACCGGTATCTCGCTGACCGCAGTGTTGGAAGCTTTAGTACAATTTTCCTTAACACGAGTCGGTGAGGGGAAATACACCTTATTGGCTTGGTTAGCTGGCTCTACGTATCGTGTTGAACCTGATGCTGCAACGAGCATGGCTATCGTGATCACCGTTTGTATTGGTGTTGCTTTACTGTTGAGTCGTTGGGTGACGTTAATTGCAACTGGCCGTCAGTTTGCGAGTGCTAGAGGGCTGAACACCAACATCGCTTACGTGGCTCTGTTGTGTATTGTCGCGGTGTTATGTTCGATGGTCACAACCACTATGGGGCCGGTCGCCTTTGTTGGTCTATTGGCTCCACATATCGCGGCGATGGTTGGTGCTCGCTTGGTTCGTGAACAGATCATCTTATCGTTTTTGATTGGTGCGGCATTGATGTTATTTGCTGATTGGTTAGGGCAAGTGGTGGTGTTCCCTGCGCAACTTGCGGCAGGTACGTTAGTTTCCATTATTGGTGGCAGTTATTTCATTTTCTTGTTACTGAAATCTCGAACAACATAGCTTCTGCTCATGACCTAAAGCCATTGCTAATCAAAGCTATTGGCAACCAAAGCTACGAATAAAAAGCAGTGAATGGAGCGATCCATCACTGCTTTTTTGTTGATGTCGTTTATGTAAGGGAGAATCGTTAAGCAACACAGGTCTCGCTTCTTAATGTGCAAGTTTGGCATATGTTAATAAAATGTATAATCTAAAGGTCTGACCACTGATAAGGTAGCCACCATGCCAAACCTCGATCGTATTACTTGTTCCATCGATGAAAACCAAATTGCCACGGTTGTGTTGAATCGCCCCGATAAGCTCAATGCTATTGATATGGCAATGTTCCAAGGCGTGAATAAAATGGTGACCCAGCTGAAAAAGAACACCGAGATTCGTGCCGTAATAGTGAAGGGCGAGGGATCTGATTTTTGTTCAGGGCTTGATGTTAAGTCGCTTTTAACCAGTAAGTCTGGGGCGATGAAGCTCTTGTTTAAATGGCTCCCGATATTGCCTAACGCTGCACAACGCTTTTCACTTGGTTGGCGAGATATTCCATGCCCAGTCATTTTTGCGATTCATGGTCGCTGTTGGGGAGGTGGCCTGCAATTGGTCAGTGGTGGTGATTTTAGGATCGCTAGTCCGGACGCCAACTTCTCAATACTAGAGGCTAAGTGGGGTCTGATTCCTGATATGGGAGGCGCCATCGCATTTCGTGAATTAATGCGTAAAGATCACACCTTAGAAATGGCGATGACCGCTAAAGTGATCGACTGCGTAACCGCGAAAGACTATGGATTGGTGACCAAGATTGCTGAAGACCCTTACGCTGAAGCCTATGCGTTGGCGCTTGAGTGCGCGAATCGGTCGCCAGATGTTGTCGCTGCTAATAAGAAACTCTACAACAAGACTTGGTGGTCAAGCCCTGGCATGGCCGTATTTTATGAGACCTGGTATCAGATAAAGGTAGGGTTTGGAAAGAATAGAGCCATTGCTGCTCAACGTGAAACTCATCGAGACAAGCAACGTTCATACGTCGCGAGAACGTTCAAATAGCGTTTGTACAGGAATAACGGATATTCCATTTGTTTATGGGGCTTTGCGGTAACCTTAGAGCAATTTAATGTCTAAGGCTAAATGAGCAATCTGATGAACAAAACTTTTACTTACTCTCTAGCTGCCACTGCAATTTTTACTAGCTTAAATGCATTTGCAAGTGGCCTGTTTTTGCAAGAAGCTGTCGTTGCCAACGCTGGTACTACTGGAGCTGGTGACGGTGTTTATACTCGTTCGGCTGCGGCGATGTGGACCAACCCTGCTACTATGTCCCACATGGGCGAAAGCAAAACGACCATTAATACCATGGCGTTTGATCTTGAGATGAAATACCAAGACAACGATGGTAACCCAGATGGTAAAGCTCATTCAGTCATGCCTTCATTTGGTGCGTTCCATGCTCATCAAGTCACAGACAAATTACACCTTGGTATTGCTCTTGGCGCTGTTGGCGGTTCTAGCCTAGATTACGGTAGTGAATGGGCAGGTCATCTTTTACTTCAAGATATTACGCTTACTGCGATGCAAGTGAATCCGTCACTGAGCTACCAGTTAAATGAACAGTGGTCAGTAGGCGCAGGTGTGCAATTCAGTTGGGCTGCATTCCAACAAACAACGTCAATGCTTACTGCTAAACAAGATACTGACTGGGCATACGGTTATAACCTTGGCGTAATGTACACGCCTACAGATAAACTCAAGTTAGGTGCTAGCTACCGTTCTAAACTCGAGCATGAATTCAACAATGATGTAAACGGTAAGTTAGGTGCTAACGTTTTGAATTCGTTATCGACAGATATTGCTTTACCTGAAATCATCGACGTCAGTGCTAGCTACGCATTGAACAAACAACTTGACCTATTGGCGAGTATTCAGTTCCATCGCTGGAGTGCGTGGGACGAA
The DNA here is from genome assembly GCF_001557875.1 of Vibrio splendidus. Lineage (GTDB taxonomy): Bacteria > Pseudomonadota > Gammaproteobacteria > Enterobacterales > Vibrionaceae > Vibrio > Vibrio splendidus_F. Next base: position 962,574 of record NZ_LNRF01000001.1, read on the forward strand.
ACGGTATTGGATTTTGGAGCAATTGATAGAGATGGAATTCCGATCAAACGTGATTGGGATGACGTTTGGAAATTTGCTGTTGGTGCTGACTACCAACTTAATTCTGACTGGCGTTTAAAAGCCGGCTTCTCTTATGAGACTTCTCCGCAAGATGATCCTTCAATGCAATGGGTTGACCTTCCTGTAGGCGAACAGTACCGCTACTCGGTAGGCGCTTCAACCTATTGGGATGACATCTTGATTGACATGTTCTATGAATATGCAGATTTAGGTTCAGTCGATATGAATCGTGATGGACCTGCTGGACGTAAACTGCTCAACGGTTCTTTCGATGGCCGCATCCACTTTATTGGTGTTAGTGCGACCTTCTAATGACCTTACGTAATCTATTAATTGTTACTGCCGTCATACTGGGCTCAACGGATGCTTTTGCTGAAGAGAAGCACCCTGACGACCCGACTAAAATCGTAACTAAAGCTGGCGTTGCTTATAACGAAGATTTGCAGTTTTCTGGGTCTATTGGGCTAGATGAAGCACGAATGATCAATGCTCGTGTCAATGCAGATGGTGAAGAGTGGCGAGTAGGTGGTTCATGGCTGTTGCCGATGGGTATCGTGAACTTCAACTTTAGCCGCTCTGAGTATGATAACGATGCTTACAAGAACAACTACAGTATTGGTACATTTATACCACTGAGTTATTTCGATATTGAGCCGTTCGGTTGGCAAATCTTCCCGATGGCTGGTTACAGTTATAATGATGGTGAAGTGGCAGTGTTCGATGATGATAACGTTGGTTCCGACTATGTGCTGATGCCTAGTTCCATACACGGTGGCTATATTGGTGCGTTTGGACTAAAACCAATTACTGACGAGTGGTCACTGATTGGTTTTGGCGGTGGCTCTATGGGCTCTGATGACTATTCGGGTTATTGGGCCGGCGTCGGCGCTAGCTACAAGTTGAGTGATGCTCAATCATTCAACTTCTTCACTATCTTTGCTGAGGATGATTTCGGTGAAAATAACAGTGTTGGCGCATCTTATACCTACGAGTTTAAATAGCTTTTCTGCGTATTGTCTTAAATAATTAGAACTGAGAGTAGGCTTACCGGTTGGGTGAGCCTACTCTTAGAATCTATTCTAATCCTTTCTTTGTTGGTAATAGTTGCCTGTTTCTTATATGAGAGTGCCGCTCTCTTAATCTAGATTAAGTTTTGCCTGTCATATTCTCTGTAGTATCCGCGTCAATCAGTGCTCCCTAGATGGGGCAATTGCGTAACACGATTGAGTGAGGATTAGATTTGAGTACTTTGTTTACAGAAACCCGCCTTGGCAAGATGACACTAAAGAACCGCTTCATGAGAAGTGCAACGTGGGAAAATATGGCCACCGAAGATGGCCATATGACAGATAAACTGTACGCTATCTATGAAGAGTTGGCTCAAGGTGAAGTCGGCCTGATCGTGACGGGTTACGCGAACATCGTCGAAGAAGAAAAGCCGAATGCGGGCATGATGGGTATGTATAACGACTCATTCATTGAAGAGTATCAAAAGCTGACTCAACTGGTGCACGATAACGACTCTAAAATCGTGATGCAATTGGCTTATGGTGGTACCAAAACCACGCATGATCTTGGCGAACGAGTGATCTACGCACCAAGTGAGGTTCCAGAAAAAGGAACTCAAACACTAGGCAAAGCGATGACCAAAGAGGAAATCGACTACATTGTTGACGCCTTTGCTCAAGCATCTTTGAGAGCACAGAAGTCAGGTTTTGATGGCGTTGAAATTCATGCCGCTCACACTTACCTGATTAATCAGTTCTTAAGCCCTTACTACAACCAACGTGAAGATGAATACGGCGGTAGCTTAGAAAACCGCATGAGATTCTTGTTAGAGATCTATACCGCGACGCGTAAGCTGGTGGGTGATGATTTCCCTATCTTAGTTAAGCTTACAGCTTCGGAGTTTTTTGAAGGTGGCGTTACCTTCGACGAAACACGCATTGTCTGTAAAAAGCTTGAACAAGTGGGTGTGGATGGCATTGTCGTATCAGGTAATATTCATGGTAAAGCAGACACTATGATTGGCGAATCGCACGATGGTTTTACCATTCAAGCTGAAGGCTATTTCCATGAGTATGGTCACGCGATCAGCCAAGACGTTAATATCCCAGTTATCACGGTTGGTGGTCTGACGGATTTTGATGCTATCGAAGCGATTGCAAACAACACAGGCATTGAATACTTCGCGCTTTCAAGACCGCTGCTGTCTGAACCGCATTTAGTTAAGCGTTGGAAGGAAGGGGATAGAAGCCCTGTTGAATGCGAACGATGCTCTAAGTGTCGTGCTAAGCGCGGTAACTTCTGTGTGGTGAATAAAGACAGGAAAGTACAGCTTGCTCGTATGTAATCGCTGAACCAAGCTCCAAGCGTGAGCCGAAATTTATAGCCGAGCCTATGTTTGAGCCTGTGTAATCGCGCGGGCTCTATTCATTCCGTATTCTATGAAACGAAATTTGAAACCTTAATAATCACATCTGACTGTCAAATTGGTGCGATTAAACAGATACACTACACCTGTAAATTATCCAACCAAGTTATCGATAACAAGCTGAGCAAACTTTGAAATTACTTCCTCTTCTTAAGCAACCTCGAATCCACTGACGACTCTTTAGTTTTAGCGACTTTGCTATGATTTAAGCGTGATACTCATTATTCATCCCAGTAAACCCTGTGTTTATAGGGCATTAGTTTGTACACCTTGGATTTGTAGCGTCGAACATTTTGATATTGAAACGAATAAAACTAAATAGATCATTCAGAGGTAAAAATGCAAAAGAAGCATTGGTCCAAATTCGAGTTGCTACATGAAGTCGTAACCAACCCCAATATTCACGTAAAAGGTCAACACAGTTATTACAGTGATTGCTGGGATAATGGCTTTGAACAATCGGTTGTGCGCTATTTACACGGCGATGAAGTCAGTCGCCAGTGGGAGCCTAGATGGGACATCGACGAACTCTATATCGGTGATTATGTCTGTATTGGCGCAGAGGTTGTGATTTTAATGGGCGGTAACCATACACACAGAGTTGATTGGTTTTCATTGTATCCATTTATGGATGTCATCGACGACGCCTACATTGGCAAAGGCGATACTCACATTGAAGATGGGGTGTGGTTAGGTATGCGAGCGATGGTGATGCCCGGCGTGACGATTGGCGAAGGTGCTGTGGTTGCTGCGAATAGTGTGGTGACTAAAGACGTCGCTCCCTACAGCATTGTCGGTGGTTCTCCTGCCAAAGTGGTTAAACACCGTTTTGATGAGTCCGTTATTGATGAGCTCATTTCAATGAAGATATACGATTGGCCAGAAGAGAAGTTTGAAGCACTGAAACCGTATTTATGTAACTCAGACTTTTCAAAGTTAAAGCAGGCGATAACGGATTACGACAATGGTTTGTAAGGAGTGTTTTTAAGGTACAGATATAGCCACAGATTTGTGTAAAAAGACCTGTGTCATATTTATATTGAAAAACACGTTAAATCAGTTCGTTACCTTGCAATACCCAATATGGTGTACCAATCTTATTTCATAAGCATGGATAAGGATTGTGTATGCCTGTAACGTCAGTAAAAAATAATGGGGTAGTAAGAAAAGTCTTACTGCCTTCTTTACTTATTAACCTTTTGTCATTAGCCGTTCCATTAACGGTTCTCCAGATCTACGATCGCATTCTTCCCAATCAAAGCTATGGTACGGCCACACTGCTTTTAGCGGGGGCGACACTAGCCGTAGCCATGGAAGCACTCATACGTTTTGTCCGCACTTGGCTTTTGTCTGCGGCGGCTAGCAATACAGAAAAAGCCACTTATCAAACCTTGGTTGAAAGGGTGACGACTGCATCATCAGGCCACCTTCGTAAGCTCGGTGTGGGTGGTGTCGAAGAGGGGTTAGGGTCGGTATCCAAAGTTAAGGATTGGTATTCTGGTGGAATAATCTCTGGCTTTATCGATTTACCTTTTGCATTGATATTTTTAGGGTTGGTGGCTTATATCGGCGGTGAGCTAGTGGCAATACCTTTGGCAGTTTGGCTGATTACTCTCGGAATTGTCTGGTTATCTTCGATTCGCGTTAAAAGCCTAAGTGAAGAAGCTTCCCAAGATGAGCAGGAGCGAAAAGCGTTTTTGATTTTGCTGAGCCAAACCATACAGGGAATCAAACGTCAGGCCGTTGAGTCTCGAATCTTCAATCAGTTCAAATCCCTCAATAATGTTCGTTCTCAGTCTAAAGCGAGAGAAGAGGAACAGAATGCCTTCGCTCAAGAGTGTATTCAGCTTGCAGCATTAGCGACGTCAGTTTTACTGGTGATTACGGGGAGTTTATGGGTGTTGGATGGCCAGTTAACCACTGGTGGCTTGGCGGCATGTTCTATCTTATCTGGCAGAGCGGTTGCGCCTTTGAGTGCTCTGGTTGGGGTTAGAATCAAGCTTAATTCAATACACAGTGCCAATCAGGCAATAGAAAAATTGAGTGACTTATCATTATCGGAATCTTCAGATTCTGAGCAAGCTGAGAGCTACTTATTTGACTTTGAGGTGTTGGAAATCAAGCAAGCGACCGTTGAAAGATACGGTGAACTCGCTCATGCAGATGTGACGTTAAATAAAGGCGAACTAGTGTTGTTAGAGAGTGAAGATCGCCATACCAATAGTCACTTACTGTCTTCGATAGCAGGGATTGATGATCTAAAAGCGGGGGAGTGCTTCATTAACGGAGCTGCCGTTTCAATCGCATCGGTAACCAACATTGCAGCCTACTGTGGCGTTAAAGGACAACTGGTGTCGGGGACCATTCTTGATAACTTGTGTGGCTTTGACCCTGAGAAAACGCAAAGTGCCAGTGACTATGCTAAGCGTTTGGGTTTAACCAAGGAAATCACTCGATTACCCGATGGACTAGAGACACAAATTGGCCATACAAGTGCTTCTTTGTTGAGTATGGGCAATATTAAAATGCTCAATATTGCGGCTCAATTGGCGAGTGGCAAGCCCGTTATTATGATAGAAAGACCGGATTCGTCACTCGATCTCAATGCTCTCGGTAACCTTGTTAAGGTGCTGGAAGAAGAAGTGACGGCAGGACGGACGATACTGATGGTGAGCTATCATTCTAAACTTCGCGAATTGGCTAATCGAATCATTACAGTGGAAAGTCGAACTATTGCGGTCGACAGCGAGAACAACCAGGAGGCTATCGTATGAATCGTTTAGATGCTAGCAATCATGCAGATACGAATGGTCGAAAAGAGGTGATGAACCATTTAGAAAATGAAAGCCTTTCTGTCCTTAAGCAGTTGGAAGTGAATGCGAATATCCAGTTGTTCGCACATCAATGGGTCGATGAAAATGGGATTGAATCAATCGACGATATGTTTGCCTTGTTCGATAGGCTTGCATTGCCCTATCGCTTGGTTGCCAACCTAGATGAAGTTGGTGAGCATAAATTGGTTTTACTGGTGCTTGGTGAAAATGAGCTGGTTTCTGGTCATTTAGAATCCAAACAATTTGTTGCCTTTAATGCCAATGACGACATCACCGATGTCCCTCAGTTTTGCATCGTTATCGAAGGTCCACCACTAGAGAAGGCTTCTCCTGATTGGGTTGGCGAAAGGTTACATGCGTTTCGTCCCATCATTCCTAAATTGTTGTTGGTCAGTTTTATCACCAACTTGTTTGCACTTGCCGTCCCCTTCATCACGATGTCGATTTATGACCATGTGATTGGTGGTGATGCAGGACATGAGCTGCAAGGTATCGCCATTGGCGCGGCTTTGTTGTTTGTGATGATGGGTTGGTTAAGAACATTGCGCAGCCGAGTGTTTGCTTCAGTTTCAAACCGGGTGAGTCGTGAGATATCTCAATCCCTCGTGCAGCGTCTGCTTCGAAATAGCTATGCTCAAAATCAGCAAACAGCCTCTTCTAGTCAGCAAAACCAAGTGATGTTGTCGGAGCGCATTTCAGGTGTGCTATCAGGACCACTCGGTAATGCGCTGTTTGATCTGCCATTCATTCTCATTTTTGTACTTGCGATCGGTGTGTTAGGTGGGTGGTTAGTACTGGTTCCAGCCGTCTCTTTAATCCTTTATTACTTGCTAGCAAAACGCTCGATACGCTCTAGCAGTAAGCGCTCGATGCAATCGACAGTGGCAGGTACGAATCGTCAAAACATGACCAATGAGCTGTCATCCAAACTCGCTTTTATTCGCAGTGCTGGATTCTCAGAGCACTGGATTCAACGCTTCAAAAAGGCCAATCTTCTTGCGTCTACTGTGACTTTTAATCAATCGGTTCTCCAGAGTCGTTACACCTCGATTTACTATTTCATTGGGGTTGGTTCGACATTAGCTGTGATGGGACTAGGGATAGGGCTTATTTTTGAACAAGTGATGACCCCGGGTGGCTTGATTGCTTCAATGATGTTGATATCTAAGGTAACGGGGCCTGCTCAGGTATTGGCAAACAGCGCGATGCGTTTTAACAGCTTTAATCAATCCAAATTGCAAGTGAACCGTATCTTGTCTCAGCCGTCCGAGCGTGAATTCAGTTACCAGCATCACCCGTTACCTGTGGTAGCGCCTAACTTGAAATTAGACCAAGTGACACTGCGCTATCCTAAACAGAGTCGCCCGGCCTTGAATGGGGTCAGTTTTGATATTGAAACCGGTGAAATTGTCGCGATTACCGGCCCTTCTGGGAGCGGTAAATCAACATTGATCGAAGTGCTGTCTGGCTTGCAGCCTATCCAAAATGGCATGGTCGAGCTTGAAGGCGTTAACCTCGTTCAATACGATCCGCAGCTTTATCGCCACTGGTGTTTCATTCGAGCCGCATATCCTGATTTGCTCACGCTGAGTATTCGAGAGTGGCTAAACGACGGTCACAAAGTCGAAGACCAGAAGATGATCTCTGCGATTGAAATGGTCGGCGGAAAGCGTTGGTTCGAGACATTGTCAGGTGGGCTAGACACCTCCATCAGTAGTATTCAGCCGGATAGCCTTTTTGACATGTTGTCTGGTAGCGTCGCGCAAATCCTTATTGATGCAAAAGCGTTGGTTTATGACTACCCAATGTTCTTAATGGATAACCCTGTGCCTGATGCTCATCCAAACGCTAAGCGTATATTTGGTGAGTTTGTGCAGTCGAAAAAAGGAAAAGCAACAGTGATCTACACGTCCCACGATCCGGATTTAATCAAGCTTGCCGATAAAGTGGTGGTATTAAATGAAGGTGCAGTGGTTTATGCCGGTCCATTAGAGCCGAAGCAGTCTTCGGAGCAGGAACAGCGTTCGGAGCAGGAACAGCGTTCGGAGCCTCAAACTTCTCAAGAACAAGATCCGGCTGCTCAGCAAGACGCAGCCCCACAAGAACAATCAGAGTCTAAGCAAGGAGTCGCTAATGGCTAAACAACCTATCGAGAAGGGCAAGCGCTACGGTGAACTTGTTGAATCACAAAATACGGCTCGAACATTGGCATTTGCGACGTGGTCAGTTGCTTTGTGTGTTATCGCTTTTGCCACTTGGTCTGTCGTCACCCAAGTTGATGAAATTGCTAAAGCCAAAGGCGCAGTCATTCCAGAAGGCGAGAAGCAAGTATTACAAAGCGCGATTGGCGGTAAATTAAAGCAAATTCTCGTTAAAGAAGGTCAGTTGGTCGAGAAAGGTCAGCCGCTTGTTGAGTTTGATGCGACCTTCCAACGTACCGCTCTTGAAGAATTGAAATCTCAACAAGTGACGCTTCTAGCCAGTGTAGAACGTATGAATGCTCTGCTAGAACAACGTGAGCCAAACCTTGCTGAGTTTGAAGTCGATTACCCAGAGATCGTTAGCCAACAAAAAGCGCAGCTGAACGCGCAAAAAGCCCTCTACTTCCAAAAGCGTGTGGTGCTTGAGAAAGAGAGCGAGCAGATTGCAGAGCAGCTTCGTAGTGTAGATAAGTCACTGCCTAGCTACGAGAAAGAGCTGAATGCGACCAAGCAAGAGCTGAACATACTAGAGAAGGGTTATAAAGCGGGCAATATTTCACGTTTACGTGTGCTTGAAATGCGACAAAAGCTGGCCAGTATCGAACAGAAAATCGAAGAAGCTCGTGGTAAGAAAGCGGTGTTAATCAAGCAAGCAGACCGCACAGAGCAAAAAATTGAACAGCTTTTAGCAGAGGCGAAGGCGAAAGTCAGCGACGATCGTTCTAAAGCCGTATCTGACTTATCAGCATTGAATGCTAGAGTTCGTTCAAGCCAAGCTAAATTGACCAACACCATGTTGGTGTCACCGCTACAAGGCTTGGTGCAAAGCCTGCCAAGCACGCAAAACGGTGGTGTTATTCAGCCAGGTGGCACGGTGGTTGAAATCGTTCCTGTTGGTGGGAAAGCCGATTTTAAAGCTCGTTTGTCGCCAAGAGATATTGGTTTTGTGAGTGTAGGGCAGCCGACTCGAATCAAGATTGATGCGTTTGATTACAGCCGCTTTGGGGCGCTAAAAGGGGCGGTTGAGAGTATTTCACCGACCACCAGTCAAAGCGAGCGAGGCGAGATTTACTATGAAGTAGTCGTCTCGGTTGATACGCCATATTTTCGCGATAACCCAGAAAGCTTTTCTATTTTGCCAGGTATGACGGGTGAAGTTGACATCACTACGGGTGAGAAGTCTGTGTTCCAGTACCTTTGGAAACCGATTTACACCAATGTCAGTGTCGCATTTGGTGAAAGGTAATCGTTATAAAGAGTCGCTGAGAGTAAACGAATAACCACAGCAAATAATAAAAAGGGAGCACATTATGTGCTCCCTTCTGTTTGGTCTCGTTATCGCTTAACTGTTTGGATCAATGTCCGGCAGCCCGTCTACGTCGTTGTGATGGTGGTGTTCATCATCTTGGTTATGGTTGATGTTTGCATCATGGTGTTCCAGCGCGTCTGACATATCCAAGTGCGCTTGGTCGTGTGTGGCTGCATCTGGTTGGTCGACTTGTGCAAGTACGATATCCATATCCGCAGGTTGATCGAGAACCGTTGTCGATGTTGCATCGGGTTTAATGCCCAATGCATCCAGATAAGCGGCTGCACCATGGTGGTTGGTTTTCTGATCGGGTTCTTGATGGGTCTGCTGGGTTAAATCCAGATTACTATCATCGCTTAGAGTGACGGTAAAGTCGGCTTGCGAAGCTATGTCTGGCTCGTCATGTTGAACAGGAGGCGGTGGTGGGGGAGCTGGGTGAGATGCATGGACAACAGGTGTGATCGTCATATCAACCACTTCCGTTCCAATAGTAAGCTTGCCACTATGCCCTGGCCCATGACTGAGTATCTGGACGTTCACGTGGGCGACTACTTCATCTTGATTTGTCCCTTGCAGCGCCACTTCAAATTTATCTTCATGTTGACCGATGCCTGAAGCGCTGCCATGAGGACCCGTGTGTACTTGGGCTTGCTCTTGATAATGTAAATGACCAGTCTGAGGATCAATAGTTAATGTCCCGTATTGGCCATGATGACTAGTGACGTACTGTCCGTTAGGTAAATGGATTCGCCAACCGCTTTGTGCTGTTGGTACCGGAGTTAAAGATGGCAACAGTGGAGGAACCCCAAGCGTGCCAGACACTTGGTGACTTCCTGATGGTGGCCTGACAACGATCGGTTCAGGTATAGCGCTTGCAGCAAAACCTTGGCTACCTGCGGTATTACCGTGTTCGTCAGTCATTGTTGCTTGTACATTAGAACCGGGATGAACTTCAATTTGTATTCCATGCTGCAGAGTATGAGCATCTAATACATGATCTTGTCCGTTAACGACAAGATGCTCTCCGATTTTGGCATCACCAGGAGGCGTAACGGTTGCAGTGATCGTGTTTGCTTGTCCTCGGGCGATTTCAGCTTTGCTGTATAAGTTGTCTGCCCCAGCGTTTTCAAAGGTAATCGTAGGAACGCTAACCTGTGTATCGATTTGGTAAGTAACATCTGCAGTGGCTTGAGCGCTGTTACCTGCGCTATCTGTTACCGCTATTGATGCCTCTATTTTTTGATCAGTATCAGCTATGAGCTCACTGCCAGGTACGGCAATTGAATAGTGTCCTTTTGCATCGACCATGCCTGTATGCTGTGTCCCATTTACATATAAAGTCACAATGTCGCCTGCATTAAAATCGCCAGAAACGGATCCGGTGATGTCAATGGAGCTGTTAGATTCTTGAGCATTAATCACATTGTCGGCGGTAATCGGGTCTGTTTGAATGCCGACGTGTACTTGCGTATCTATATGGACGGAAAGAAGCGAAGAGGTAGCCGGTAGCACTGACGAAGGAGCCAACGCTTTGGCGATTAGATTATGATCGCCGTCCGATAAGTTGCTTACTGCAACACTATATTGTCCAGATGCATCAGACAGCGCGTGTCCAACGGGTGTGGAACCATCGTAAACGGTCACTTGCGAATACGGAATATCAGTGTGCCCGGTAATCGTTGGGGTAGTGTCGTTGGTAAGGTTGTCAGTGTTCGACGAACCCGAGTCACTCGTCGATGCTAAATCCAATGTCACCGAGTTCGTTGGCGCTACGTTGTTGACCATTAGCAAGGTTGGTAGTGTCGTTGTAACCGTAGGTTGTTGAGGTACTGTGGTAGATATGACTAGGCCACCCGTTGGTGACATAGTGATATGTCCCGAGGCATCAAAGGTGATGAATTTCGAATCCTCAGTATGGCCGTCGTTAACTTTCACTTCGAATACATCGACACCATGATAGGTGTTGGTGGCAGAGTTATAACTCATCCCTGTGATAGACGTATTGGGTGTGTAGACGTAGTCACCAGTGTTTGGGTCGACCGATAATGAACCGAATTGACCCGTAGTATTGACGACAGAGAAGGTATGAGAGTCAGTCACATCCATATCAGTCTTTGTTAATGTACCCGTAGTCGATGATGTTTGGTTGACACCGAGAATTGGAGCATCGTTGGTGCCTTGAATTGTGACTGTAATGACATGTGGAGTCCCGTCTTTAGATTGGATAGTGACGGTGTCAGTTAGAGTCTCACCTGCACCTAAGCCCTGAACTTCAGGTTTGCGGTTATCAATGTAATAGTTCCAGTTGCCATGTTGATCTATTTCCAGCTGTCCTCCCAGTTTTGATTGGTAAGGTGCCCATTCAGGATGAGTTGAAGCTGTTATCAATGTTCTAAAATCGAAGCCTGACTCACCGGTATCCGTATCTGTCGCCGTTAATGTCCCACTTGTCTCAAGCTTATAAGAATAGTTTCCTTGTACAGAAGCGTGGACGTTGTGATCTTCAGTAACACTTCCCGTATCGACACCACTAAAAACAGCAGCATCATTGACGGCAGCAAGTGTTGTGTTCGCACCAGTATGAGTAATACCACCGTGTCTATCGGCAACATCGTAAGTAAAGTGGACCGTTCCGTTGTAATTAGGGGCGGGGTTAAAGGTAAAACTACCATCTGAATTTGATACTAAGCTACCGTGGTCAGCGGTTAAGTTTTGAACGTGTAACCAGCCTCTATCATTGGCATCTATATCGATAGCATTGGCGACTAATTGAGCTTGTGTAATATGGATTGAAGTATCTTCTTTACCTGCAGGTAAAGTTACCTCACCACGTAATACAGTCGGAGCATCATTATTGCCATGCACAATAACCGATACGCTTTTCGAGACATGGCTACCATCAGTAGATACTGCCTCAACTGTAAAGTGTTCCCAATACTCGTCACCATCTCCTAATTTTGTCGCTTTACTCTGATCAACGTCATAATGCCATTGTCCGTCTGCACTTAGGTGGAACGTGCCATATTGACCGTTGACGCCACCGGTTGGTGTTTGTGTCCAACTCACCGTATCGTGGAGATCAACATCGTGTGCGACCACATTGCCGGAAACTGAAGCACCTGTTTGGGCATTTTCTACGACATGACCAAGTTCTGATTTGGAATCGATTACGACCCCATCCTCTGTGCCGTTAACCTTAACCGTAATAGGAAATTCAGTACCGTCGGTTGCTATTAGCTTTATTGATTCAGTTAATGATTCACCATGCTTTAATTCTTGCACGTGAACATTATTATTGTCGCCAATATAACTCCAAGAATGCTCACCTTGATGGGGCCCACTGGTTATGGTGTGGAATTGGAATTTACCATAGGGTGTTGTAACGTCGAGATCAGCTCCTAAATCCCATGTGTATTGTTTACCCGCAAATTCGACCGTGACTTGTGTATTGGGACTGTCAACATCGGTAATCTGCAATGCCTGCCAATCAACGGCATCTAATAGCGAAACATTTGTACTCATTGGGGTGCGGATGTCTTCTGTAGCAACCCCGTGGTTAGCGCCAATAAACTCAGTTTTGTCTTCCACAGCAGCCAGCGTCATAGAGGCACTGGTATGCGTCGATGCGCCATGGTTATCCGTCACATCGTAGCTAAACTTAACGGCACCATTATAATTGCTATCAGGCGTGAAGGTAAATGTCCCATCATGCTTATCAGCAATCGAACCATGGTCTGCGTGAAGATTGGATATATGCAATCGGTCATAATCATCGACATCACTGGCATGAGCCAACAACTCGCGGCTATGCAGTACGACGGAATGATCTTCAGTGCCTGAGCTTAGGGAAACAGAGCTGGTTACAATTGGCACATCGTTGGTGGGCATAACAGTAAAGCGCATATTGTGAACACTCGACAAGCCCTCACTGTCCGTAACTTTGACTGGGACATAGATTTGTAAATCACTCCCATAAGTTAATGAAGCGTGTTGGTATGCCGAATTAGATGGGTCGAAGGTGTAACTACCATCTGGATCTAAATGAAATCCAGCGGCACTCCCTAACGCTTCATACGTTAAAGTTTGTTTATCACCTTTATCGGGATCGAGTCCATAGAGACTGCCATGTAGAACGCTTCCATCTTCAAAGGAAAACTCGTGTAAACTAGAGCGGGCAATCGTCGGTGTATCACTCGTACCTTGAATCACAAATTCAATTTCCTTCGTTGTACCGTCAACGCTTTTTATTGTAAATCGGTCTGTTACATGCTCACCATCTCTTAGATGATCAACGGTACTATTATCAATGTTATAGAAATAATTTCCGTTGGAGTTTATTTGTAAGTCACCACCGAATGAGCCTTTATAGAAAGACGTTATCTGTCCCGGAGCCATGGCAAATTGAGACTCGGAAGGGCCATCAGGGTCGATAACATGAAACTGCCCTTCTGAATGCAGAGAAGTAGTGCCACTGAGAACATGATCTTCTTTTAAAGTCACACCAGCTGCAATAATTTGGGCAGCATCTGATACCGCAACAAGTTGCAACGTTGCGCCCGTAGCAGTAACACCGCCATGTGCATCTTGCACATCATAAGTGAAATGAACCTGACCGTTATAGTCTTTGCTTGGGGTAAAAGTGTAAGTGCCGTCATGGTTATCTAGAACAGACCCATGATCGGCATGAAGATTCGTAATCGTCAGTTTGCCTATGTCATTGGTATCTACATCTATGGTGTTTGCCAAAAGTTCAGATGCAGTGATGGTTTGCGCGAGGTCTTCTTTACCGCTGTTGAGTTGCACCTCACCAGAGCAATACGGACGGTCGTTATCGCCATGAATGGTGATAACGATATCGTGTGTGGTACCATCTGCAGATTTAACGGTGACAGTATCGGTTAGTGATTCCCCTTTGCCCAGATGATCAATAGCTCTGCCGGTTGCATCTTGGCCGATGGAGGCAAAGTAACTCCAATCTCCGTTAGTTTGAAGTATGACACGACCATGAGTGCCGTAATAAGTGCCTGTTTGGGCCTGGCTTTCACCTGCATCAGCATCCACTATCGATAGGTGGCCATCGGTATGGATTTCATCGTTCCACAACTTCCCGATATTTCCGTGCATATAGTCAGGTGAACGATCATCAACACTGCCAACGGACATACTGCCATCTGGTGCAGTATAGCCATGTCCTTCATGGACATCGCCAATATCAACACCTGTTATAACTGCCACATCTCCCACAGCATCAATGTGAAGTGTGTTGGTAGCCTCTTTAGAGTCGGTATGTCCATCGTTAACAGTATATTTAAACTGAACATCGCCATTAAAATCTTGCGCAGGAACGAACTGAAGCTTACTAATGTCAGCTGTAGGGATCTGTTGTCCCGATGTAACATCATGTCCATCAAGCACAAACTTCCCTTGTGTTGCTAGTGGTAGATCTGTGATTGCTATGGAATGTAGCGTATCGCCAGTGTCGATATCACTGAATCCAAATTGACTGGCTTGCATTTGGTAATGGGTATCTTCAGTACCGTTGCTCAGCGCGACTTGAGTAACGGTTGGTGCATCGTTGGTGCCGACTACATTAATGTGTAACTCGTAAGCCGTTCCATCATAGCTATGTACACGGTAGACAACGGTTTTAGTTTGCCCCTCGGCAAGGTGCTGCAAATTCGCGTTATTAACGCTGTATCCCCAATTGCCCATGCTATCAATCCGTAACATGCCACCAAACGGGTCGTGAATGGCCGTTTCACCAAACTGGCTGTATTGGAATTTATCCTCACCACTATCAGGATCCACAACTTGTAGCCGCCCATTTGCGAGTTCGGTTGTTACTCCTGCATTGTGTCTGCTGTGAGGACCATCTTCAGTGACATGATCAGTCGATACCTCACTAATAATGGCTGAATCTGATGTTGCAGTAAGCATTGTCGATGCCGTTGCTTGTGCTGAACCACCATGAGCGTCTTTTACATCATAAGTGAAGTGGACTTGGCCGTTGTAATCTTTGTCCGGATGGAAAGTAAAGGAACCATCGGTATTATGCGTAACCGTGCCGTGATCAGCGGTAACAGCATCAACGTACAAAGTGCTAGCATCGTTCTTATCAATATCACTCGCACCAGCTAGGAGCTGAGTTTGAGTGATATGCAATGTTTGATCTTCGGAACCTGCGGGTAATACCCTAGAACCTGTGACCGTTGGATTATCGTTTGTCCCAGTAATGGTGATTTGTAATTCTTGCGTTGTGCCATCGACGGTATGCACTGTGACTTTATCGACATAGGACTGACCTTGCCCTAAAGATTGAACCTGCTGAATATTATTATCCAGTTGGTAATGCCAATCGCCATCTGGAGTTACAATTACCTCTGCACCAAGTATGGATGTATAGCCAATGCCCGCATAATTATGCGCATGTATCACCGGATCAAACTTAGCCTCTCCAGAATCGCTATCGGAGACATGCATTTTCCCATCGGTTAACAACCATTGCATACCATTGATACGATCTTCTGTTACCGCACCTGTGGTTGTCCCCGTAATGACAGCTGCATCGTTTTTACCGTTTACCACTATTGCAATTTGGTGGGGTGTTCCATCGGCTGACTGAACAGTAATAATATCTTTTACTTGCTGACCTTGCCCAAGTGCTTGAACGGTCGGGTTTGAGTTATCTAGATCATAGGTCCACGAACCATTATCTGTTAAGTGTAATGTGCCTAAAGTTCCAATAATGTTGCTATTGGAGAAATGTGCTTCGCCTGTATCGATATCAGTGACAGTCAACGTACCAGAGGTTTGAAGCTGAAATTCTTCGGTGACAGCTCCTGAGCTTGTTCCACCAATAATTGCTTTGTCGTTAGTGCCATTTACCGTAATCGTCACTTGATGTGGTGTGCCATCAGCAGAATGAACCGTGATGGTATCGGTCGCGGTTTTCCCTTGGCCTAATGCTTGAACTTTAGGGTTGGTATTATCCAAATCGTACGTCCACGAACCAGAATCCGTTAAGTGCAGCGTACCAAACGTGCCCTGCACATTGCTATTGGAGAAATGCGCTTCACCCGTATCGACATCACTAATCGTCAATGTACCGGATGTTTGCAGCTGAGTTTCTTCAGTCACAGCACCTGAACTTGAGCCACCAATAACCGCTCTGTCGTTCGTACCGTTTATGATAATAGAAACTTGATGGGGTGTGCCGTCGGCAGAATGAATAGTTATGATGTCTGTTGTTAAAGAACCTTTACCAAGAGCTTGGACTTGTGGGTTTTTATTATCTAGATCATAGGTCCAAGAGCCATTGTCTTTGAGGTGAAAAGTACCTAGTGTTCCCTGCAGGTCGGTATCAGAGAAATGCGCCTCTTTTGCATCGATGTCACTTACGCTCAATTGACCTGAAACCGTGAGCTTATGATCTTCAATAACTTGATTCGATTGGGTACTTTTTCCAATAGCGAAAAATGAATTTGGTGAACCCCCAGTGCTATTGGTGATCAAAGCTGAATCATTGGTGCCATTTATAGTAACGACGATTTGGTGTGCGGTACCATCGGCGGAATGAACCGTTATAATGTCTGTTGCAGTCGAACCTTGGGTAAGCTTTTGCACGTAGGGGCTATAGTTGTCTAGATCGTAGGTCCAAGCTCCATCCTTAGTGATGGTTAATGTCCCCAAATGACCATTAACTTGAGACGCTTGAAAATGGTCTTCTCCAAGGTCTGGGTCTGTTACTGAAAGTTGTCCTTGTACTTGAGTTGTTAGATCCTCTATGACCGAGCCCGCGTCTACACCAGTGATAACCGCATTGTCATCGTTACCACCAATCGTCATATCTATGGTTTGTGGGGTACCATCTTTAGTGTGGATCGTGAAGCTTTCATGTAATGAAGTCGCTCCGGTTAACGCTTGAACGTTAGAAAGCGAGTTGTCTACTTGATACTGCCAGTGTCCATTCGCGTCTATGGTTAATGAGCCATATTTACCTGAGATAACTTCTGGTGTTACTGAACTTTCATTTTGGTCAGGGTCAACGACGTCAATTTTACCATTCGCATGGAGTAAACCTTGTGAATCGATATTGTGATCTTCGGTAACGACCCCAGTTAAATCACCAGAAATACTTGGCAAATCTTGTTTACCCGTTACCGGTATCTGAACAACGATGCTCGCACCATTAGATAGGTGTAACGCAAAGTGATCAGTACCTTGTTGGTGTTGATTCAGCAAGATGTATTGAGGTGAGTTGGGGTTTAGAACGAACGTGTATTGGCCGTTTACATCGACATGAAGCTCTCCGTACGTCCCCTTGATCACTTCTGGAATAAAAGTGACGGGTGTAGTTGGTGTAGGAGGCGTGTTTGAATGACTAGGCTGACCGTTACCTCCTGCTGAAATGGTTGGCATGGAGACTGAAGGTATGTAATGAACTTGCGGGTGTGAAAGCGTCGATAGGTGATGAGAAGGAACTAAATGCGTGTTTGCCCCGTGAGGGACCTGACTTTCATTGGTATTAGGGCTTTCTTGGCTCTCATTTGTTTGAGTGTTTGGATGAGCAGCTTCTAAGGGAGTTGCACCTACGTGTTTATCGACGATGGTTTCATCTGCAACACTATTTGTCGTTGTTAAATCTTTGTCATGGGGAGTATCACCTGACTCCTCGGTAGCTTCAGCGTGCTTAGCCAATGAGGGTAAGATCATCATGAGAGACTGGAAGAGTGGGATGTTAACCCTTAGGTGTGAATGCAGTCTGAGCTTCTTCTTTTTTGTTCTTTCTTTTGGCTTTAGCTCGCTGCTTTTTTCATTCTCTATTTTTGTATTTTTCTTATGTGTTTCGACGTTGTTGTTTTTAGCCATTTTCTCATCCGTGAATCTTGGTTGCACTTTCTTAAGTAAAATACACAGATAGAGATTTCGCGAGGTAATCGGATAATATTTAAAGAAAATTTCCTTAAATCAAACGACTCTCTCACTTTAGTGTAAGGCGTGTTGAATAATCCTTGGTCAATCAGTTAAAAATTTCATCAATGAGTTAAGGATAACGCTTAACAAGCTTGACCTTACCCTAAGGGCAACCTTTATAGTCGTCTTATAAATTTAAAGGTTAGCTATGACAAACACACTCCGAACAACTTGGATTACTGTTTTCAGCATCATCGCGATGTTGATGTCTAGCTATGCTTCAAGCTCATCAGCCATGATGACTGACATTATGATGATGGAAATGAGTTCGGGTAAATCGGCTTGTTACCACAGCGATACTTCGGCTAATGACTCAATGTCGGGATGCCATGTGATGAGTCAAGAAGTACACGCCGAACACTCTACTATGAGTGCCCATGATTTGATGGCTCAATGCGATATGTCTTCAATGAGCGAAGACGGCAGTCAGATGATGGGTAACCATTGTTCGAGTGCCGGTTGTTGTGCCTCAGTATGTTCTGCAACTTCTTATCCAATTCAGGCTGTTCAAGCCGCTAATCCATTTGTCTCTTCACTAGCTCGTTTTCAATCTGTCACTATCGGTCAAAAAGTGACTCGTGCACAATCTTTGCTACGCCCACCTTCCGCATAAATCTATATCTAAAAATACAGCTCTATCAGTTAGATAAATCTGATAAGCCATTCTTTTTTATGCGCTAATTAGCGCTAGATATGGACATTCATTGTGAATATGAAACCAACAACCTCTGTGTTTGTCATGAACACGAGCTTAGTGGTTGCTGCTGCCTTGCCTATGGCCTTGTTTTCAAGTGCTACGCTCGCGGCTACCACGGCGTCAGCTTCAAATGCTCAACATATTTCAGCACAGGACCAACTAAGCTCGACGCAGCAACTCAATACACTGATTGAGATCGCGTTAAGCCAAGATGGAAATCGCAAACAGTACTTTGCTCAGTCTCAAGCGATGCGAGAAACGGGTATTGCCAGCGCGACCTTAATGGACCCGAAATTGAAAGTCGGATTTGGCGGTTTGCCTGTCGATAGCTTTCAATTCGATGAAGACCCGATGACCAATATATCGGTAGGACTGATGCAGCAGTTTGAGCGTGGCGATACGCTTAACCTCCAACAGAAAAAGGCAGGCCAACAGGCAGATGCTTTAGCTTTGCAGGTGCAAGCAAGAGAATTGACGGTTGCGAATAGCATGACGCAGCTTTGGCTTGAGTTAGATTATCAGCAAAAGGCTGAGTCGGTGATTCGTCAAAATCGTCGTTTGTTGGTTGAGCTTGAAAATTATGTACAAACTAATTACTCGATTGGTAAAAGTGAAGCGCAAGATCTGCTTAATGCTCAGCTTCAAGTGAGCAAGCTTGATGAGAAACTTCAGGCAAACCAGCAAGTTCAGCGCCGCTTAATCTCTCAGCTTTCTGAATGGTTGGGATCTGATTGGTTAGGCTCTCAGATTCTTGATTCTCAGGGCACACTGAATGCAACTAACCAAATCGATTGGTCGTTGTTGGAAAGCAAATTAGCGACCAATATCGATGCAACCAAGCACTATCAACTGTTGATGGACCATCCGCTCGTTAAGATAACGGATGCGACCATCTCGTCTAATCAGACACTAGTTGAATTGGCAGAACAAGCTTACACACCTCAGTTTGGTGTGGAAGTGATGTATGCCCATCGACAAGCAAACAACATGGCGGGCGAACCAGCGTCTGATCTTGTGAGTGCTTATCTAACGGTCGACATCCCTCTATTTACGGGCAACCGACAAGACAAGAACCTGTCTGCGGCTCAGTATCAAGTTGGTGCGGCTAAATCCCAAAAAGACACATTACTTTCCCAAATGAACGCGCAAGTGAATGCGTTATTGGTGGATAAGGCGAACCTAACCCAACGTTTAGAGCGTTACCAAAATTCCTTATTACCTCAGACGACGGCACGGATCAGTGCAGTTGAAAGAGGCTATCAAAACAACACCGCACAATTTAATGATGTGATCTCTGCAACGGCAGACGAGCTTGCTCTAAAGCTAGAACAACAGCGTTTGCTTACCGATCTCAACATCGTGAACAGCAAGCTCGCGTCACTCGTTAGTGGCTTTGATTATCAAGTTGAACAACCACAACTTACCGCGACAAACCATCAATAAGGAACAGACAATGAAATCAGTAAAAGTAGCAACAATCGCTTTATTGGTCGGTGGTGCATTAGGTTTTGGTGCAAATCACTTTCTCTTTAATTCAACTCACGATATGTCGGCTATGACTGCTTCTAGCGGGATAAGTTCAGCAGCTAGTTCAAGTGATGACCCACTTTATTGGGTTGCACCGATGGATCCAAATTATCAGCGTGACAAGCCGGGCAAATCGCCAATGGGTATGGATTTGGTTCCGGTTTATGCCGATGACTTAACTGGCGGTTCAGACAAAGCAGGAACTGTGTTTATCGACGCCTCTGTGGAAAACAACCTCGGCGTTAAAACGGCGAAGGTAGGGTTGGAAGCTTTGTCGCCACGTATTGAAACCGTCGGTTACGTGGCGTTCGATGAAAGTACACTGTGGCAAACCAACGTTCGCGCTGCGGGCTGGGTGGAGAAGCTGTATATCAATGCGGTTGGTGAGAAAGTGAATAAAGGTGATGTACTCTTCACGCTTTACTCTCCAGAGCTGGTTAAGGCACAAGAAGAGCTGCTGAGTGCGTACAAAACGGGCCGCAAAGGATTGATAAAAGGATCGACTGAACGCTTGGTGACCCTGGGCGTTGATAAAGCACAGATTCGCTCGATTACTCGACAGGGTAAAGCTTCACAAACCATTGAAATCAAAGCACCTGCAGATGGCGTTATTGCTAGCCTCAATATTCGTGAGGGTGGTTATCTTTCACCTGCTCAAGCAGTCATCAGTGCAGGGCCATTAGATGAAGTTTGGGTCGATGCCGAAGTGTTTGAGCGCCAAGCACACTGGATCTCATCGGGTAGCAACGCAGAGATGACACTTGATGCGATTCCGGGCAAAGAGTGGCAAGGCAATGTGGATTACGTATATCCGATTCTTGACCCGAAAACTCGAACCTTGCGTGTTCGTTTGAAGTTCTCCAATCCAAATGGCGAGCTTAAGCCGAACATGTTTGCCAATATTGCGTTGAAACCCATCAGTGATGAAGCCGTTCTGACTATCCCAAGATCTTCGGTGATTCACTCCGGTGGTATGACTCGGGTGGTGATGTCAGAAGGTTCTGGCAAGTATCGTTCTGCTCGTATTGAGGTTGGTCGTGAAGCTGGCGAAAAAATTGAGGTGCTTCAAGGGCTAGAGCAAGGTGAGAACATTGTCACTTCTGCGCACTTCATGTTGGATTCTGAATCGAGCCAATCTGCTGATCTGTCACGCATCAATGGTGTTGAGGAAGAAGCTGAAACCGTATGGGCAAACGGTGAGATTTCCGATGTTATGCAAGGCAGTCGCATGGTGACGATTAACCATCAACCTGTTCCAGAATGGGATTGGCCGGGCATGGTGATGAATTTCACCTTTGCGGAAGGTTTGGACATGAGCGACGTGCAACGAGGTAAGGCGATTGATTTTGAGATGATAAAAACGGAATCAGGCCAATACGAAATCGTTGATTACAAGGTCAGCGAGCATCAGATGGCGGGTGAAGTGTGGGTGAAGGGCGACATCACTATGCTAATGCCAGGTTTCGGCATGATCACAGTAAACCACAAGCCAGTACCAGAGTGGGATTGGAAAGCGGGTGAAATGAATTTCCAAGCCAGTGATGACCTTGATTTATCTGAGTTTGCTGAGGGTCAAACCATTCGGTTTCTAGTGGCGAAGCAGGGTTCAGATTATGTGCTCAAATCTTTAGAAGCAGGTGAGGGCGAACTATGATCAATGCAATCATTCGCTGGTCTATTAGCAACCGCTTCTTAGTGCTGGTTGCCACTGTCGCCATCGTATTTGGTGGGTTATACAGCGTTAAAAACACGCCCGTTGATGCCATTCCTGATCTGTCTGATGTTCAGGTGATCATCAAAACCAGTTATCCGGGTCAAGCGCCGCAAGTGGTTGAAGACCAAGTAACGTATCCGCTCACCACTGCGATGTTAGCTGTACCGGGTGCTGAAACCGTCCGTGGCTATTCGTTCTTTGGTGATTCCTATGTCTATATCATCTTCAATGACGATACCGATATGTACTGGGCGCGTTCACGAGTGTTGGAGTACTTAAGCCAAGTTGCACCTAACTTGCCGTCAAGTGCCAAGCCAACACTAGGGCCAGATGCAACCGGTGTGGGCTGGGTTTACAGCTACGTGTTGCAAGACGAAACCGGTCAGCACGACTTAGCTGAACTTCGTAGTTTGCAAGATTGGTTCTTGAAGTATGAATTGCAAACTGTAGAAGGCGTGTCTGAAGTGGCGACCGTTGGCGGCATGGTGAAGCAGTACCAAGTACAGATTGATCCTGCCAAATTACGTGCTTATGACCTAACACTTCAACAGGTCAACAAGGCAATCCAAGATGGTAATCAAGAAACCGGTGCGTCTGTCGTCGAGATTGCCGAAGCCGAACATATGGTTCGTACAACGGGTTACCTGACAAGCATCGAAGATATTCAATCTCTGCCGTTAAAAGTGACAGACAAGGGTACTCCGCTGCTATTAGGTGACATTGCAGACATTAACCTTGGCCCGCAAATGCGTCGTGGTATCTCTGAACTCAACGGTGAGGGCGAAGCGGTCGGTGGCGTTATTGTGATGCGCTTTGGGGAAAATGCCAGTGAAGTGATCGACTCGGTTAAAACCAAGCTTGCTGTACTGCAAGCTGGCTTACCTGATGGTGTCGAGATTGTCGCGACTTATGACCGTTCTACTTTGATTGATTCAGCCGTTGAAAACTTATGGAAGAAATTGGCTGAGGAGTTCATCGTTGTCGCCGTGGTGTGCGCGCTGTTCTTGTTCCATATTCGTTCATCACTGGTTATCGCGTTAAGTCTACCTGTTGGTATCTTAGGTGCATTCATTGTTATGCATTGGCAGGGCATTAACGCCAACATCATGTCCCTTGGTGGTATCGCTATTGCGATAGGTGCCATGGTGGATGGTGCCATCGTGATGATAGAGAACGTTCATAAACACATTGAACGGACTCCGCTCACTGACAAAAACCGTTGGCAAGTGATTGGTAAGGCAGCAGAAGAAGTTGGCGCACCGCTGTTCTTCTCTCTGATTATCATTACCTTGAGCTTTGTGCCTGTATTCGCGCTAGAAGGGCAAGAGGGCAAGATGTTCTCGCCACTTGCGTTTACCAAGACGTATGCAATGGCCGCCGCAGCCGGTTTGGCTATCACGCTTGTTCCTGTGCTGATGGGTTACTTCATTCGCGGCAACGTGCTACCTGAACACAAAAACCCAGTAAACCGCAGCTTAGTGGCGATGTATAAACCGCTTCTAAACCTCAGCCTAAAGTATCCCAAGGTGATGATTGTTATCGCACTTGGCTTAATGGCGTCTGCTTATTACCCAACCAGTAAGCTTGGCAGCGAGTTCATCCCTCCTTTGGACGAAGGGGATTTGATGTACATGCCGACTACTTATCCAGGGATCTCGATAGGTAAGGCGCGTGAGTTGTTGCAACAAACCAACAAGCTCATCAAAACCATTCCAGAAGTCGAAACCACGTGGGGCAAAATTGGTCGAGCAGAGACAGCAACCGATCCTGCACCGTTAACCATGATTGAAACCGTGATTCAGCTTAAACCGCGAGATCAGTGGCGTGACGGTGTCACCACGGAGTCTCTGCGTAAAGAGTTTGATGATCTGATTCAATTCCCGGGTTTGACCAACGCATGGGTTATGCCAATCAAAACTCGTATCGACATGCTAGCGACCGGCATAAAAACCCCAATCGGTATCAAAATCGCTGGCGCTGAGCTGAGCGTTATTGAAGATATTGGTTCTCAGCTTGAACCTATCTTAAATGGTGTTAGCGGAACGGCTTCTGTGTATGCCGAACGTGTGGCTGGTGGTCGTTATGTGACGATAGACATCAAACGCCGCTCTGCTGCTCGTTACGGGTTAAGCATCAAAGAAGTGCAACAGGTCATCTCCACTGCGGTTGGTGGCATGAACGTAGGCGAAACCGTTGAAGGGCTTGAACGTTATCCTATCAATGTCCGTTATCCACAAAGCTATCGTGATTCTGTCGTCAAGTTGCAGAACCTACCGTTAGTAACCCCAAACGGTGCTCGTATTGCTTTGTCTGATGTCGCGGATATCCGATATGAAGATGGTCCACCAATGATCAAGACAGAGAATGCGCGTCCTAATGGTTGGGTGTTCGTCGACATCGAAGGGCGCGACCTTGGTTCTTATGTGGCAGAGGCGCAAAAGGTCGTTACAGATCAAATCGTCTTACCTGCGGGTTATTCACTGGCATGGTCTGGTCAATACGAATACATGGAGCGCGCGAAGGAGCGTTTGAGTGTCGTTGTGCCAATCACTATAGCCATCATCATGTTGTTGCTCTACCTCAGCTTCCGCCGTGTCGGTGAGGTGATGATGATCATGCTGACATTACCACTCGCAATGGTTGGTGGCCTATGGCTGATGCATATCCTCAATTACAACTTCTCCATTGCGGTGGGTGTTGGCTTCATCGCCCTTGCCGGTGTTGCGGTTGAGATAGGTGTGATCATGTTGGTTTACCTCAACCAAGCGTGGCACTTCAAAAAGCTCGATGCCGAACAGAGCCAGAAAACACTTCAACAAGCCGATCTCACTGATGCCATTCGTGAAGGGGCAGGGCTACGTGTCCGCCCAGTGATGATGACAGTACTTACGGTGATTATTGGCCTCATTCCAATTATGTATGGCGAAGGAACGGGCTCTGAAGTGATGCAGCGAATTGCAGCACCGATGATAGGCGGAATGGCGTCTGCACTGATGCTTACCTTACTGGTGTTGCCTGCAATCTTTAAGCTCTGGAAACAGCGTGAGATTACGCATAGCCAAAACGAGACAAACAAATAACGTACTGATTATTAGCCCTTACTGACCAAAAACAGAGTGGGTAAGGGCGTACAACATGAATATGTGAAACTAACAAACAAATAAATAACTGAATTAATCTAAGGAACGATCATGAAAAAGACACTTATTGCGATTGCACTGACATTAACTACTGCAACGGCTTTTGCTGAAATGGATCATTCAAATATGGACCACTCGATGATGAAAAATGGAGAGATGGACCATTCAAATATGGATCACAGCATGATGAAGGATGGAAAGATGGATCATTCGATGATGAATATGGAAGGCATGTCTGAAGTGGGTATGCCCGCGACAGGCGCAAAACCGGATAAAGTGGTTCATGTTCTGCTAAATGACGATATGAAAATCACATTTAAGAACAAGGTCGATATTGAGCCGAACGACGTGGTGCAGTTTGTGGTGATGAATACAGGCAAGATTGATCACGAATTCTCGATTGGTTCTGCTTCAGAGCAATTAGAGCATCGTGAAATGATGAAAAATATGGGTAATTACGCTCATGACTCTGGTAGCACAGTTACGGTTAAGCCGGGCAAAGCGAAACAGATGCTTTGGCATTTCCACGGTGATAATCAAGTCGAATTTGCCTGCAATATTCCAGGACATGCGGAAGCGGGCATGGCGAAGTCGATAACGCTTTAGGCATTATCTAATAGAGCTAGAAATAGCTGCTGGAAAAGTACTAAAAACAGAAAGCTAAAAGATAAGTCTTAGCTCATCGCGCTAGTTGAGACTTATCTTTCTTGGCCACTACTGTAATAGGATCGATGTTTCCAGTAGGTGGTGAGCTTCGCTACTGAGGTGCGGTAGCTCTGACATGATCTTCTTAAGTTTGTCGTCGATCGATTCCACTTCATTCAAAGAACGAAACGCAAGCACGGCATGTTCTGGTTCGCTGTTCACATAACCTTTCAATATATCTAGCTGAATTTTATTGGCATTCTCAACTTTTGCTAGCGCGACATTAATCGTTTCGATGTTAATCGTTAACTCATTGCTTTTAAACATTTTTTATTATTTATAGGTTGTTGCTAATGCGCGCACATTACCACAATGATTTTTGCAGATATTGACCAAGATTATTAAATTGGAACAATTTTGAAAATCATTAAAAACTGAACTGCAATGTGTGATTTGGATAGGTGTCAGAAATACAAAGCGATTTAAGGAGTTAATAGCTTTGGGTGATCAATTAGCGTTGATTCGTCAATCCAAGTTTAAAAAAAATAAGTTTAATCAGTATAGATTTAATGACTATGGACTTAGCAAACGTAGAAAGTTTTTGAATAGGGTATCACTGAAAGAAAGCACGTCATGGAGCTTAAGGAGAAGTTGGAGCGTGCAGCGGGAATCGAACCCGCATCATCAGCTTGGAAGGCTGAGGTAATAGCCATTATACGATGCACGCACACTGTCTTATGAGTAAGACTGAGGTATTAAGAGACTGGAGCGTGCAGCGGGAATCGAACCCGCATCATCAGCTTGGAAGGCTGAGGTAATAGCCATTATACGATGCACGCACATCGTCTTAACGAGTTTGATAATGCCACATCTAACTGAAAACGAAACCTTTTTCTTTCATTTTTATTCTAAGTGCTCGCATAACCACCACTCCGCTAGTTTTTCCATCATGTTCGGCGTTTTCAGAGTGAATAAAATGTGACTAAAATCTCGTTAAAAGGAGGGCGAGAAATAATAGTAAATGTCGTGCTGCTTTTTGTGATAGATCTGCTTTAATTTATAAACCTGTTTTAGTGGTGTTTGGCTGTCATAAATCTCATGAAAATTAAGGAATTTGGGATGTTAACATAAACTGATTTTTACTCGTATTTTACCGTTCGTCAATAACAATCTGAATGCATAAATTTAACTTATCAGCCGGTCAAAACATTCAGTAAACTAATCCCAAATGAGTAGAACTATAGGTGCTTCTAAGCGTTCGAGGAAAAAAGTAACGGATTCAGTTGATAATTCACGCAAAATCCTCGTCATTCCGTCTATCGTTTGGTACATTTGCCGCACATTTTGTCTCCCCTAAAATACTCATGCCTTCTCAGTTCCGAATTAACAAAATTGTTGAAATTGGTGATACTCTTCACCGCAGTGGCTGTGCTCCTTACAAGCTAGAGAAATACACTCAATTCTATGCAAAAAAGCATGGTGTTGACGTGATGATCCAAGCAACGCCAACTGCGATTAACTATCAATTTCCAGATGATAACAACGCCGTTATTCTTAAGCGTCTAAAACCTGCCTCAATTAACCTGAGTTTATTGGCCAATACGATCATTCGTATTAACCAACCGAGTAGTGAACCTGTACCAGAGCCTGTCGGTTACTCTAAATTTGTAACTGCACTTGCTAATATGGGGATTCCTCCTGCGTATTTGATGCTGGTGGGTAGTACGTTAGAAGCGGTTGGCTTTTCTGCGTTGCTGGGTTTGATGGTTTGGGTATGCCAGCAAGTTCTTCATTCACGTCGTGCTATTGCGGTTGAATTCATTTCGGCACTGCTAACGGGTATCTTTGTGGCATTTTTGGCAAGCACAGGGTTGCCGATTCCGGTGTGGGCATTGTGTATCGCCTCGATAGTCTTGTTCGTCCCCGGATTATCCATAGCCAACGCACTAGAATGTTTGGCGTTTAATGATCTAGTCTCTGGTACCAGCTTGCTAGGGCAGAGCGCCTTAACCCTGATTAAGCTGTTTGTTGGGATTATTATGGGTCTTAATATTGGTGAAGCCATATGGGGACAAGCGGTCTCCATCGACTATACCAATGCGGTACCGATGTGGATGCACATATTTGGCTTGGTGCTGATCTCTGTATCTATCGGTGTGATGTTCAATGCACGCCCTAAAGATATCTTGCTGGGCTTGCCAGTTGCGGTTCTCGGCATGTGGGGGCCGTTCTATCTAGGTTTTGATAGTGGTTGGGTTGTAGGCACTTGGGTAACCACGGTTCTTATTACTTTGTACGGAACTTGGATTGCCAAGAAGATGGAACTCACGGGCTCTATTTATATCGTGCAAGGGATCATCATCTTGGTTCCGGGTAGCCGAGTATTAGTGAGTGCCAGCCAGTCGGTGTTTGAACAATCGATTTTGCCTATTCCGAGTATTGGTTTGTCTGCGTTATTTATGTTCTCTGCAATCGTAGCGGGGCAAATCACCGCTTACTCCATTTACTCACCAAAAGTCGAACGTTAAGCCATTCCGATTCTCAAGCCTATAAACAAACACAGCTTAGCGGCTGTGTTTGTTTATAGGTACTGTTCTTTTTTCCGTTAAATTACGCTACCGAAAATTGGTTAGATTTATGCTCGCTAAGCTTAACAAGAGTCATTAAAATGGAACAAATTCTATTTAAATGAAGTATTAACGTATGTCTTTACCTCCTTGCCCGCAATGCCAATCTGAATATGTCTATCAAGACCAAAATCACTTAATCTGCCCTGAGTGTGCCTACGAATGGAACCCAGAAGAAGAGCGTCTAGAAAGAGAAGCCGCGCGTGTTAAGGACGTTAACGGTGCTGTACTAGAGATTGGTGACAAAGTAACTTTCATTAAAGATCTAAAAGTAAAAGGCAGTTCTAGCGTATTGAAAATCGGCACAAAAGCCGTGATTCGACGTATCAATGAAGGCAAAGATCACCAGTTAGATTGCAAGCTTGATGGTGGCGGTGAAATGCTGGTTACAGCGAAGTACGTTAAGAAGCAGTAATCGGGACTTCAAAACTATATGGATTTAGTCAAAGCCGATATATCGCACTCAACTGCCTTTTATCACTATGTGAATGCCTGTACTGAAGATGGATTAGATATTTACACAGGCATTCCTGATAGCAGTGATGCCTATTTAGAAAGACGAATTGCTTATTCAAAAGGTGAGGGGTTGCCAGAAGGGTGGACGCCCGCTTCTACCTATTTTTGTATCGGCTCTGGTCAAATCCTTGGTGTCATAAGAGTTCGTCATGGCACCAGTCCGTACATTCACGATGTCATAGGACATATCGGCTACGAGACTTTGCCACAAGTGAGAAGACGGGGTGTCGCAAGTTATATGTTGTATTGGGTTCAACGTCATGTACTGACGGAAAGCACTATTATTACCTGTGACTGCAACAATGTTGCTTCGCAAAAAGTGATTGAGAAGTGCGGCGGCCAGTTCTTAAATACTTTTTATTCAGAGCAAGATGAGCAAAAAGTGTTGCGTTATCAGCTAGACCCAAAATGAACACTAAAGTACGGCATTTATCTAGGCACGCCTGCTTTCTGTAAACGATTTTTTAATGGATGAAACCATTATTTATGGTGGTTTCTTTGGTTATAGTTCATCGATTATTGTTGGAGATATTTTGAAGTATTCGACAAGACCCGCTCAGTCATCAGATTATGAATTTCTGTTCGAGCTAAAAAAGGCGGCTGAATTTGAGCCAATCAAGGCTGTTTTTGGCTGGGATGAGCAAGTTCAACGAGATATACACGCCGAAGAGTGGGCAGAAGAAAAGCCTGAAATCATTGAATATCAGGGCAAAGAAATTGGTAGTGTGTTACTGCAAGACAAAGGTGACCACTTCTATTTTTGCCGATTCTTTTTACTGCCTGAATATCATGGCATGGGCATTGGCAGCCAAGTATTGAAAGATTGCTTAACTAAGGCTGACAGCCTCAATAAGCCCGTTGAGCTTTGTTACCTACAAGGCAATCGAGTTGGGGAGCTGTATCTTAGGTTTGGCTTTGAAATCACTTCGCAAAACGATCAGTTTGTTTATATGTGGCGTAAATAGTTAGTAATAATAGAGATGAACTCATTCCTTTTAGCCTGTATCTCTATCAGCTAGTTGTCTTAATTTGCTAACAGAGATCGTGTAAATAAGAGAATTGTCAGTTGAATTATAAAATAATGCCAACTATATCAATATTTTATGAATCTGTATTTTTCGGTTGAGCTTTTAATGATAGGGTCGCCAGATGATTCTGCCTATAACAATAAAGGCTCTGTATGAGATTTTTTTTACCACTAGCTTTAGTGGCTAGTTTATCGGGATGTGTCACGCTACCCAATACTGCTACTAATGCTTTATCGACACCTAATGGAAAGGGGGCAATTGGCATTGCGACTAAGATAATCAAAGTAAGTAGTACTTTTCCATGTGATACTTTCTCCCTTCTAATGTATGAAAAATTAGGCGATGGGCTCGCTCAAGAACCTGAGACGTTAAGAATGTCCGTCTATGAAGATTTGGAATACGTGTTGTTTGACAATATCAAGCCTGGTGACTACGTAGTTAAAGAAGCTCGTTGTAACGTTCCAAGAGGAATTGTGATTGATGGGTTTAAGCGCTATCACTCTATAGAAATTTCGAGTAAATATACAGTAATGCCGAATACGTTGACCTTAAGCAATGATCTTATTTTTGCTGCTCAAGAAACAGAAAAAGAGTTCTATTTCACAGTAGAATCAAGAGAAGATGTTTCTATTTATCTTGAGGGGTTGGTTGTGCAAAGTGACATTATTAGTGAAGGTTGGAGTGTACGAACTCCCAATATCTAATTATGTTGAAACTCAATGGCACAATGCGCCATTGAGTTATTTCCCACCGCGTTTGAGTGACTCACTTATAACTTTATCGCCAACAATGCCCCAAATGTCAGCAATCCAACCCCACACGCTTGATTGAGCCTTTTCTTAGCTCTCAATAAGTGCTTTTGCAACGTCTTCGAAGTGAAAAGCATGGCGACAACTCCAAACCATAATCCGTGAAGAACAATTATATAAAGTCCATAGCCGAGTGCGACATGCTGGTTCTCTGCATCAGGTGAGATGACTTGAGTGAAGATGCTCAAGAAGAACAACATGGTTTTTGGGTTGAGCACGTTACACAAAAAGCCCTGGGCTAAATAGCGCCAAACACTGGTGCTTTGCTTCGTATCTTCCATCGGTGCAAGTTTGTTGTCTGCGCTCAGGATTCCTTTTATTCCTAGGTAAACAAGGTAAGCAGCACCTGCATATCGAATGATGTCGAAAAGCTGTTCGTTCTGTGAAATTAAGTAACTGATACCGAGCATTGAATAACTGATGTGAACACAAATCGCTAAACTCACACCTATTGCAGTCCAAATTCCTGCTTGTCGTCCTTGATTGATACTGTTTTTCAAAACTAAAACAAAATCCGCGCCTGGGCTTATAACAATTAATAGTCCTAATACTGCTAGGCTTAACCACTCCATAATGACTCCAACTCTTTATATTTGATGAGCTAGCATTGTATGGTTTTTGTTTGCTGCCTATAATCGAAATGAATTCCACCTATCTGTGAGAAAAAATCACACATGAGACATTTGAAAGCATTTCATATTTTCCATGTAGCAGCGCATTCGAGCAGTTACAGTGAAGCGGCGGATAAACTCAATATCACCCATGGCGCTGTGAGTAAGCAGATCAAGGTATTGGAGAATCACTTATCCCAAGTTTTGTTCTACAAACAGGGCAGGAATGTGTGTCTCACCAAAGAGGGTGAGTTACTTAAAGGTTACACAGAGCAAGCGTTTCAGGCTCTGGATACTGGCGTTAAAAAGCTCAACCAACTTAACAACCATGCACTTGAGGTGTCGTGCGAGCCAACATTAACCATGCGTTGGTTAATGCCTCGACTCGGTGATTTCTATAACGAATCCGGAATTGATGTTCGCTTGTCTACGGCGGGTGGGCCTGTGACATTAGGTGAAACTGGATTAGATATGGCAATTCGCCGAGACGACTTTAACGTAACCGAGTACTACAAACAGATTCCGTTAGTCGAAGAATGGGTTGGCCCTGTATTCTCGCCTGATTATTGGCAACAAGTTAAAGACAAGTTAGCCGATGCGAAATTACTGCACAGCAGCACGCGACCAAACGCTTGGAGCCACTGGGCATCCATCACCAAAGGTAGTGAATTTGATAGCCGAATGGTGTCGCAAGCTAGTTCAAACCAGACCTTTGCACACTTCTATTTTTGCTTTCAAGCGGCCGTTGATGGGCTAGGAGCCGCTCTAGGGTCTTATCCACTTGTAGCCGACGATATTGAAAGAGGTAACTTGATCGCGCCGTTTGGCTTTGTGCCTTCAGGTCACCAGTACATACTGCTCACACAAGATAGCAACCATGATGAGCCAGAAAGCCCGTTTGTTGTTTGGCTGAAGAGTGAGTTATCGCAGTGTGTTCCAACTTTATAGGAACGACATCCGACCTAGAGGTTTGCTTGTCTTATGTCAGACTCTAGTTCGTTATTGTGGGAATCACTCAATAGGCAAAGACAGCACGCCACCATTGAGTTCGATTTGGTTCAGCCATTCTGTTGGAATCGCGCCATCTTCTTCGTAGAAACACGCCGCTAATACTGCGCCAATCACAATCGCACGACCGCAGCTATCACCGCCACTTAAGATATTATCGCGAATGCCTTGTTTATAACTCTGAGCACCCGCGATGATGCGAATCAGTAGTGGGAACGCAGCACTCAATTCACAATGTAATCCGAACTTCTTCGCGGCATCTGTAATCGAAAGATCCGGATCAGCCAGTGCTTCGTCGATTTGATCGTGTATAAATTTGCTACAAGTTTGTCGCACCATTTCTACCGACTGCAGTGGCGAGTTGCCTTGAATTGCCGCTTGAACCAATAAGGTGATGGCTTGTGCCCATTCCACGGCTTTGTCGTTGTTATTGGTCACTCGCACCGCACTCTCTACCATCGCGGGTAAGGTGTGAGAGGTGTAAGTACACGCGACCAAAGGGATGATCTTTGAAACAGAAGGCAATTGAGTATCATCCGCGCCACACGCTGTAATCGGGGCGTTTGTCAATTCCAATTGATGGATGTTCAACAAGCTCATGCGAGTCGCTTTATCAATGTAGCCTCGCCAACTACCACCGAAATCAAACCAGAAGCGGAAGTGTTTGATGTAGCTAGCTTCATCGTATTTTTGGTTGTCGACTAAGCTGTCGACCATCGCCAATAGTTGGGCACCGTATTGTGATTGCTCGCCTGCGGTTTTTCCTTGATGTGCAAAGTAGCCTTTGTCTTGATAATCGAACTGGTTTGGTGAGCGAAATTCTGGCTCAAAACCAGCTACATGTAAGATCCGCTCTTGGTCATACAGCCAGTGCAGCCCCATTGAAGCGGCGTCTCCAACCAATGCGCCCACAACGGCGTAAAAAGCTCTTTCTTTATGATTGTCCATGTTGAGTGGTGTCCTTGGGAAGAATCAACGTAGTTCGATACTTTAAGTATAGTTTTTAGACGAGCATTTTGCTGTGTTTTGAAGAAGAAATATCAAGGGATTAATCCTGATTGGTCAATAACTTAAACCAATCAGGTGGAATTGATATAGAGGATGAATGGTCGGGCGAGTCGGTGCTTTTGATTAATGACGTTACTGATGGTTAAGGTAGGCACTAGAACGTTGCTCAATCACTTTGAACAGACGCGAAAGCGCGAAGCATAAAGCAAAATATACGAAGCCGACAATGAGCCAAATCTCGAAGATCAACCCCGAGGAGTTTGCCATCTCAGTACCAACAAAAGTCATCTCTTGGATCGAAATTAGAGACACAATCGACGTGTCTTTAACCAAGGAGATTGCTTGGCCAGCTAATGGCGGAGTAATGGCAGTTAATACTTGTGGGCCAACTACAAATCGATATTTAGACAACGCAGATAAGCCGAGTGAATCAGCCGCTTCCCATTGACCTTTTGGAATACTTTCTAAGCCTGCTCGAATTACTTCTGCGATGTAAGCAGAAGAGAGTAAACCAATACAGATAACACCAGACGCTAAGTTTTCCCAAAGGTTAGCGGGACCAAAGAGAAAGGCTTGAGCAGCGTTAATATCGCCGTTGTGTTCACGCAAGATACCTTCTAAACCAAGCAATGGAATCAGTTGGTTAGAAACGAAGAAATAGAATATGAAGACAAATACCAGTGGCGGAATATTTCGAACCAGCTGGATAAAAATCAGTGCAGGCGTTCTGAAGAAAGTGATTTTAGAGTGCCTTGCTACACCGAGTATTGTCCCGAAAGAGAGAGCTAACACCATGCTCCAAACACTCAAGCGCAGCGTTGCGATCAAGCCTTGGAAAAAATAGGGGACACTGCCCTGAGAAGGCGGAATGAAAATCAGGGTAAACGCATCTTCCCAGCGCCACTGATAGTTAATACCAACAGCAGAACGATAATAAAGCCAACCTGCAAAAACACAAATGACAGCGAGTAACACGCCATCCAAAAGATTAAGTCGTTGATACCAAGGCTTCATGTGAAGATTGGGCTTGGGCGTTGATAATGCGTTAGTACTACTCACGTCATTCCTGTTTAAACACTAATTATTATGGGGTTGTTGCTTGGAGCTAAAACGAATCAAATAAAGCGACTTAAAAAGGCTACTTAAATCGTCGATGAGAAGGCAGTGCAAACAGTGCACTGCCTTGATTTAGATTCGACAGATTAGCTCATATTAAAAGATGAGCTCAACTTCAGATTACTGACCTTGAGCAATCTGGTCTTGCCAATCTAAAGTAGAGAACCAGTACTCGTAACGCTCTTTCAACCAACCGTCTTCAGTACGTGCTTTGATCCATTCGTTGAAGAATTCTGCCTTGTCGGTTTCACCTAGGCGAACTGCAAATGCTTCGTTACCTTTGGATAGACGCTCTTCAAATGGAATAAATAGCGTATCTGCGTTTTTAATCGCTTCGTGTTCTGGTTTCGGGCTAGACGCGATAACTGCGTGCGCGTTGCCGTTTAACACTTCTTGGAATGCTTGAGCATCGTCATCGAACTGTAGAACTTTCGCTTTAGGGAAGGTTTCACGAGCCACTTGAACTGTGAACGCACCACGACGAGCAGCAATTTTCACTCGGCGAGAATCAAAATCAGAGATTTGAGTAAAACCTTCCGCTAGCTCTTTGTTAGCAGCCAATTGAACACCAGAGTGCGAGTATGGTTCAGTGAACAGCACGCTTTTAGCTCGCGCTTCAGTAATAGACATACCGCCGATGATCACATCAAACTTCTTCGACAATAGAGAAGGGATAATACCGTCCCATGCCGTTGGTACAAATTCGACTTTCCAACCAGAATCTTCGGCAAGGCGTTTCGCCACGTCGATTTCGAAGCCAACGAGATCGCCTTGTTTGTTACGCATCGCCCAAGGAACAAATGTCGACATACCAACGCGCAGTGAGCCACGTTCGTTGATTTTATCGAGGTTAGGCGTTTCAGAAGCAAGTGCAGGCAAACTTACGGCAAGCGCAAGTAGGGCTGTAATCGCGGTTTTAAATAGCTTCATGCTGATAAATCCTTATTGTGTTCGCCAGTTAGCTCCGAGCTTATGCTCAAGCCAAGCAGCAACGGCAGAAAGTGAAAGTGTAAGAGCAAGATAAATGATCGCCACAGAGAACCAAATCTCAAATGGCATCGCGGTTTCAGAAACAATGTTTCTGGCTTCGGTTGTCAGGTCGAAAATAGCCATGACACTCACAATCGAAGAGTTTTTAATTAGAGAGATCACTTCATTGGTCAAAGGTGGCAAGGTGCGTTGCACCACCTGAGGAAGAATCACATCCCAGTAAGTATAGGTCTTTGATAAGCCCAGGGATTGAGCTGCTTCAAATTGTCCTCTCGCAATGCCATTTAAACCGGCACGAAATATCTCGGCGGTGTAAGCACCTTGGAAAAGTGCCAAGGCTAAAACGGCAGTGCTAAATCGATCCAGCCCTAATACGGGGCCAAATACAAAATAGAGTAAATAAATCTGTACCAATAACGGCGTGTTACGAATCAGTTCAACATAGCTGGTGGCTAAGGTGCGTCCAACTACAGAGTTTGAGTTTCTCAATAGCGCTGTCGTCAAACCGATGATCAACGTAGCGACCAACGAAATCAAAGAGATATTGATGGTAACCAGTAGCCCTTCAACCAGCTCTGCTGGCCACCATTCACCATCTTCATAGAAAGCAATATAGTCCGGCACGCGCTCCCATTGCCAGCTGTATCCCATGGTTTGTGCGCCAGAATCGAGGATCCAGACAACCGCAGCCACGAGCACAATAATTTGTACCAAAGCGGATAGGGCGGGTTTAATAATTCGAATCAACATCAATAAGTCAGGATCTGATTTAGGAACGCTTGAGTACGTTCATGTTGTGGGTTTTCAAAAAGCGCTTGAGGCGTATTGGATTCCACAATTTGCCCTTCATCCATGAAGATAACGCGGTCGGCCACTTGTTTCGCAAAGCCCATCTCGTGGGTCACACACACCATGGTGATACCTTCGCTCGCCAGTTCAACCATCACGTCGAGCACTTCGTTGATCATCTCCGGATCAAGCGCAGATGTTGGCTCATCAAACAACAGCAGTTCGGGCTTCATGCAAAGAGAGCGGGCGATAGCCACGCGTTGTTGCTGACCGCCAGAAAGTTGCACTGGGTATTTGTTGGCTTGTTCTGCAATGTGCACACGCTCGAGATAGTGCATTGCTATCTTCTCGGCTTCTTGTTTGTTTTTTTTCAGCGTACGTATTGGAGACAGAGTTAAGTTCTCAAGCACGGTAAGATGGGGGAATAAATGAAAGTGCTGAAACACCATTCCGACTTGACCTGGTGTGTTGAACTTACTCGGTAGTACTTGTTCTAGTACGGAAAGCTCTCCACTTTCGAACGGTTCTAGCTGATTGATACAACGGATTAAAGTTGATTTACCCGAACCTGATGGCCCGCAAATCACCACGATTTCTCCTTGTTCAATATTTAAATCGATATCCTTTAGGGCATGAAAATCACCATACCGCTTGTTAAGTGACTTAAACTTAACCATTTCCTTGAGATTGTTCAAATCGTTGTTCATACCTAGTAAAGAGACAGGTTTACCTTACCAATATAGAAATCTGAATGCACATAAAATTAAGGAC
This sequence comes from Vibrio splendidus, assembly GCF_001557875.1. GTDB lineage: Bacteria > Pseudomonadota > Gammaproteobacteria > Enterobacterales > Vibrionaceae > Vibrio > Vibrio splendidus_F. The sequence goes on from NZ_LNRF01000001.1 coordinate 999,381, forward strand.
TTATGAGAATTTAATAGCATCTTGTAGGGCAAATTAAAAAGCAGCGCCTGATTTGGACGCTGCTTGTGGATATACGCTAGGGCAAAGAATTTGGTTCAGTTTTCGCGGCATAAATTTTAGGTTATGGCGATTTTCATGAAAAACCTGATTTCCTTGCTGTAACTTTGACCGTTATTGAATCGCAGACTCTAGAATCTCGCGTGTTTTTTCCAGCGTAATAGCTTGGTTTTCACCGAGTTGTAGGTAGCCGTGTGACTCTAGTTGAGAAACGACATTGTCGATGGCAGCCGTTTTTGTTGATTCGAAGCCATCGAATATAGTTGCAACGTCTAGGCTGTGGTAGAAGGCTTCGATTGCATCGATAGTGCGCTCAGCTAAGTCAGCACCCGCTTCTAGGCCAAACACGTTACGACCCATTTGCTCTAGTTTGCCACGCTTCGCTTCGATTTGGTTGCGAAGTAGTGAAGGTTGAACAATCGCAAGTGAGCGTGCGTGGTCTACGTGCCATAGTGCTGTGAACTCGTGGCCAATCATGTGTGTTGCCCAATCTTGAGGAACACCTGTACCAATCAGGCCGTTAAGCGCTTGGTTTGCTGTCCACATTAGGTTTGCACGCCATGCGTCGTTGTCACGCTCGTCGTATTGCTTACCCAGTACAAGTAGGTTCTTAAGCAGTGTTTCAGCGTAACCGTCTTGAACCATTGCGTCTGTTGGCATTGTGATGTATTGCTCACACACGTGTACCCAAGCATCAACTAAACCGTTGATCAGTTGGCGCTCAGGTAGCGATTTCATTACGTCTGGGTCCATAACTGCAAACTTAGGCTGTACTGCAGGGTTCATGAATGCCAGTTTTTCTTGAGTCGCTGTACGAGTGATTACTGCGCCCATGTTAGATTCAGAACCTGTTGCAGGAAGCGTCAGTACTGCACCAATAGGAGTTGCTTCAGTTACTTGATGTTTGCCCGCTAGGATATCCCAACCGTCACCGTCGTATTTAGCCGCTGCAGCAACGTACTTAGAACCGTCGATTACCGAACCACCGCCAACAGCGATAATGAACTCTACGTTTTCTTCTTTAACAAGCGCGGCGGCTTTGTCTAGCGTCTCTTTGGTTGGGTTTGCTTCAACGCCAGAGAACTCAATCCAAGAGTGATTTTTTAAAGACTCTACAACTTGGTCGTAAACACCGTTGCTCTTGATTGAACCGCCACCGTAGATGACCAGTACTTTCTTTGAAGTATCAACCGCTTGGCTGATAGCGCTGATTTGGCCTTGTCCGAAGTGGATAACTGTAGGGTTAACATAAGTGAATTGCATTATAGATTCCTTGTGTAAAGCTCAATTTGTTATTTTAGTTGATTGCTCAATTTCTATATCTTGCATATTAGTACAGTAATCTAGGGTGATGAAGAGCTGATCCTCCAAATAAATTGCCTATTTCTACAAAGTTGATATTCTTTCTCTGCTTTAGCTTACTTACTCTTAGCACTAGGAATGGAAAGTCGCCACTTATGAAAACACTCGCGCAGTTATTACAGTCTTATGTAGAACACAAAGGTTGGGATGATCTTGAAGGGATCAGAGAAACAGAGATTGAAGGCGTGTGGTTGTATAGAAGCAGTGGTGGGAATCAGCGTCAGCCATTCACTTACCAGTCGGGTATTATCATGCTAGGGCAGGGCAAAAAGAACATCTACATTGGCGAAAGGCCAGTAACTTACGCTGCGGGTGATTATCTTGTGGTAGGCGTACCAATGCCGTTAGAGTGCGAAGCCTTGCCTGTTAATGGTGAACCATTGCTTGGTTTGTCGATTAGCATCGATTCTCAACGCTTGCATAGCTTAGTCAAAAAGCTCGAAGACCAAGGCTTTCTAGAGAGCTACTGCAACAAGCACAAACAGAATTCGAGCGGCTTAGAATCGACGCCAATGGAAACGGCAATGCTAGAGAGTTTCACTAGGTTAGCGAAGACATTACATTGTGATATTGAAGCTAACATACTGGGTGATGCGATGGTGACGGAAATAGTTTACCGAGCATTAACAGGCTCTGAAGGTCGCGTACTGTTTGATTTGGCTCATCATGATGGTCATTACGCACGTGTCGCTAAAGCGCTGTCCAAAGTGCATGAAGAATATGATCAAACCATTACTGTTCAGTCGCTTGCTGACGAAGCCAACATGAGTGTGTCTGCTTTTCACAATGCATTCCGTAATGTGACGTTTGAGTCTCCGCTGCAATATTTGAAGAAGGTTAGACTTAATAAAGCCAAAGAGCTGATTCAGCTAGAAGGCCTCCGTATTAGTGACGCTGCTCGTCGAGTTGGTTACTCCAGCCCATCCCAATTCAGTCGCGAATTTAAGCGTCATTTCAACACAACCCCAAGAGCGGTTTAGTTCTTTATATTGTAGGCTGACGAGAGGAAGTAGAAGGCTTCACTGCACTTGGATACGAGTTAATATCATTTCCTGATAGTAAACATTGAAGCCAAAGACCTCACCGCTACAACGAGTTTGTTTAGTTTAGCCCTATAAAAATCAATCGCTAGAAAGCCATACCAATAGACACGTTAAACGTGTCCTCATCAATGTCATAAGGCAGCTCCTCACCCTCTGACTCGCCGCTGTCCACTTGGTAGTTTCTCCACTCCATTTTTAGCTCTGCAAATTTCCATTTAGTAGATACACCGAGGGCGTTGAAATAGGTTGCGTCAGGGTTGGCCGCGTCATCAACTTCGTCGCTGACCTGAGCGCCACCTATGCCAAAATTATAATAAGGGCGAACTGTGATGCGTTTTAGCGGGAAGCTGTAACCAGCGCCGACCTTTAAAAATGCCATGCCGTCACTGATCGCGTCTTGGTCGTAGTCTTCTAGCTTGTCATCACGCTTTCTGTGCTGGTACTCACCGCCAATCTCCAATATGTCACCGCGAAACATTAGGTCAATGTACTGAGAGGAGAGTTTATCTCCCTCCTGATACCCCAAGCCGAACGCAATATCAGCCATAGAGGGAGCGGAAAATCCCGCTAATAGAGCAGCTAACATTCTTGTTTTAATGAACTTTGTCATTGCCGAATCTCCTTAGTTCAGGGCGTTGTATTTCTTATCAATCATGCAGTTTCTTAACACTGTCGCATACATGGCTTTGTTATCTTCTTCAGCCTGAGCCCCGGCTCTTCGGCCGCTAACTCTACCGGAGACCACACCAATCGCCGCGCCAGTCTTGGCAGCGTCAGAGCCTGAGCCACCAGAAATAGCGCCAACAGCAGCGCCAGCGGTCGCCCCTTTAGCAGCGCCTTTTACGCCGCTTCCTTTCTTGGTTTCTGTGGGGGCTGTCAGTGTTGATTCAGCAACACCTTGACACGTTGCGAGTTCTTTCTGAGCAACCTCAAGAGTCACGTTGTCGTAATTGAATGAAATGTGAGTTGTTGGGTCTGTGATGTAGCCACCACCAGCAAGGGCTGAGAGGGAGGTTATAGCTAAGCACAGGCCTAACAGTTTCGTTCTTTTGTTCACTTTCTAATCCTCAAGTTGATTAAACTAATTAGTTTAATCATTGATATTGAACTCTCTTCTAGGTCGACAAATAGATTTAGACTTAATGAAGCTATAGGTGGTCTTCATGTTGGGGGCATACTATCTTGGCTGGCACATGTTGGATAATGACCTTGAAACATAAGAGTTATTTGTCTTATGCATATCATGGTTCATTTATGGATTGGCCGTTTTGAGTGGTTATGAGAGAGGTTTAATGTAAAAAGAGAGAGTTTGAACGATCACAACCCCTTGTTAAGCAAGATGAGTAAATGTATCTAATGATGGGTGATATTAGTGTTCTGGTATTCGATTGTAGAATATATTATTAATGTATTTATATAATAAAATGGCTCTAAAATAATTACTTATCTGGGCTAATAGTTTATGCACAAATTTAAGAGTGTGTTCTTCACAATTCATCTAGTAAGTGATTTTTCAGGGCTTTAATGTGAACAACCTATCAAATGTTTTCTAAATTTTAAAAGTTATCTATATCTTTATCTGAGTGAGTATTCATGATTGTTGAATATATCAAAAGATAAAGGGGATTTATTACTCGGTTCGCCATCTTATTTGCGGATAATTAGTCGTTTGATGACTAATTATTCTATAACTCACTGATTTATAGTCAGGTAAGAGTCTGATGGATATCACGTTCACCTTAAAATAATTCACTTAACATGGCGCTACTTTAATCATTCTTTCCAATACGATTGTTAAATATAAATACGTATACCTATTTTATTAAAAGGATAATACCGATGAGTAGCGATATCATTAAAATTTCAAGAAACACTGAAAATGCACCAATTAATTCTGTATCTACACAAACGGTCGCTTTTTCTCATTATAATAACTTTTCTGCTCAACTTCCGGTTGACCCTAAAACGGGTGAAATAGTAATTGGTGATATTAAAGACCAAGCAACACAATGCTTGAATAATATTAAATCGATTGTTGAAAGTATCGATCATGTTATGGATGATGTCGTGAAGATTAATGTTTTCGTTAAGAATATTTCTGATATCGATACTATTGATGAAGTTTACAAAAGCTTTTTCCACAACAGCCTGCCTACACGTACTGTTGTGGGTGTAGCTGCACTGCCACACAGTGATGCGTTAATTCAAATGGATGCTCTCATTTCTAACGGTGAAGGTACCAAACCACAAGCACCTTGTGCGTTAATTAAGGTATCTAGAAATACGGACAATGCGCCTCAAAGTTCTGTATCGACACAAACAGCGGCTTTTTCTCACTACAATAACCTTTCAGCTCAGTTACCTATAGATGTAACCACAGGTGAATTGGTTGAAGGTGGTATCGAACAGCAAACAGCGCAATGTTTATCAAACATTAAAGCTATTCTAGAAAGCATCGGCCATGTAATGAATGATGTCGTTAAAACGACTATCTACCTAAAAAATATAGCAGACGCGGAAGCGGTAAATGAAGTATGTGCTAAATTCTTCCCAAGCTACGTTCCTGCTCGTACCGTTGTTAACGCAGCTGAATTACCAATGGGTGCTTTAGTTCAAATCGATACGTCAATTTCACATGGGGACGGAACACCACCACAATTACCTGAAGACACTCGTTTACTGGTAATAGAAGCCAATAATACCGATACTGCACCATTTATGCCTTATTCGCACACTGTGGCTTTCTCTCACTACAATCATATTTCAGGACAATTACCTTTAGACCCGAAAACAAATGAAATTGTTGCTGGTGGGGTAAAAGAACAAGCTGAACAATGTTTAAATAATATTAAGGCGATAATTGAAAGTGTTGACCATAGCATGGACGATACGGTGAAAATTAATATTCAACTTAAGGATATTTCAGATATTGATGCGGTAAACGAAATTTACACAACATTCTTTAATGCTGAGCTACCTGCAAGAACTGTAGTAGGGGTTTCAGAAATCCCAATGAATGCTTTAGTACAAATTGATGCTGTCGTTTCTAATTGTGAAGGGACGCCTCCCCAAGACGTTGTTGCTTAATTCACTGAATCCAATTCGATGATCTCGATCTAATGTCGGCTTTAGCTTCTGAACAAGGAGCTAGAGCCGATTCTCTGATTAATGAACCCATCTCAATACGTAGCCCTTCCATTAAGCTTCTCTCCACAAATCACTCAAAACAGGCTTCTGCCAACTTATGGCGTTTATTGGTTCGAAGTGTTTTAATATGAAAAACAGACGCTTAACGTAAAAAAGAAAACCAGTTTATGCAATTTCGAGCCATTTTACTGCTGTGCCTTATCCTAATAGGGTGTTCGTCCAATCAAGAATTGGTACCTGATCCAACAACCATCACGCTATTTTATGGTGATACATCCATCTCCGCGGGTGTTTTAGAGGATAAAACATTCAATTCAGTCCTAGCCGATAGGGTTGAAAGCGTTACGTTTTCAGGCTCAATATCAAAGCAAGACTCAGGCTATCTTGTCGATATGTTAGTGATTCGAGAAACGAAAGAACCACGCTCGACTCGACAACTAACCACGTCACTTCATATGAAAACTGGAGAGTTAGTGGATGTGGGTGGCGTGAACAACGATATTTTTAGGGTGATTCTTGAGTAACAAAAATAAAGTGTTCAATTAATCTGATTTTTTGCTTTACCTCAACATAACTTCAAGTCTTAAGCTTCTCTGACCCAATGAGAAGGAGCTTATTATGCAAAATAACTACGTAAAAGAACTTGCCGTTAAAACTTACCAAGAAGACCTTCAGAAAGAGTACGTTAAATCTCGATCTCGGCCTTTCCACGCCCCGAGTTTTATTGGCGGGGTGTTGTTGTCAGTTGTGTTGGTAGCACTGTTTTAATTTATGCAGAATCTTTGATCCATAGCCGACTCTCTCTATTCCGACTTGCTTGTACTTAAATACTTACGACACAATCGCTTAGGTTGAGTTATGACGCTAATGTTGAGAGGAAATATGGCAAGTCCAAGAGTGTTAAAGGCACAGATTACTGATATTACCTGTGGCGAGAATGTCACTATCATCGAGCCAAGTAACGTTTATGGCTGTGAGCTTAAAGATGATGTATTCGTTGGCCCCTTTGTTGAGGTTCAAGAGCACACCGTGATAGGCGCAAGAACTAAGATTCAATCTCATACTTTTATTTGCGAGTATGTGACTATTGGCAGTGACTGCTTTGTTGGCCACGGCGTGATGTTTGCGAATGACTTGTTCAAAGAGGGCAAACCAGATCCAAACCCAGACAATTGGGGACGCACTGTTATCGCAAATAACGTTACCATTGGTTCCAATGCGACAGTGTTGTCTATCAGCATTTGTGAAGGGGCGGTGATTGGCGCGGGAAGTGTAGTGACGAAAGACATCACCGAAAAAGGTATTTACGCAGGTAATCCGGCTAAGAAGTTAAGGGACTTATCATAGGTTGAAAGAGACAAACTAGCTGTTGATGATTCATAATATATGGCATCAATAGTGATTGTTAGAAAGAGAGTTGCTTATGAACATTGTGACCGTCTATAGCGGTAATCAACAGGTATACGCGAATTTGTATCAGGGGTATGCGGCCGAGTTTTCAAAGATCATTGGAGATAAACCAGACGAGTACGGCTTGTTTGAGATTTACCCGACGCTTGGTGATACCGTTACGGGTTACTTACTCTACATTGATGGAGTTCCTGCCGCGTTAACCGCCATTGAAACCAAAGCGCCAAACGAGTTTGAGATTTGCGACTTCTATGTAGTGCCTTATTTTCGAAAAAATAAAGTAGGAAAACAGTTTATTTCTGAACTGTTTGAACATCTAAAGGGCAGTTGGGAGATCAAGCAAGTACTAGGTGCAGAGCATGCAGTTAAATTCTGGAGAGAGGTGGTCAATGACTACACTTCAGGCAACTACGTTGAAGACCAGTATCAGGACGAAAAATGGGGCTTAGTAACGAGACAGTGCTTTAATCACGATGGTATTACCAAGTAAAACCTTATACATCAGAAGCTGGCAGCGTCCTTCTAGCCAGCTTCGAGCCTTTTTATTTAAAGGTTTACGTTACGGTTACTTCTGAGGTTTATTACGTTCGATTACGCTAATCGCGATAGCCAAAAACAGGATGTCTTTCACGAGGAAGAAGTTAGTGACTAAGATACCATCTGATATTTTCCAAGCGTTTGGCGTTGTAATAAGGAAACTGAGTGTCACAACAAAGATAGCCGCTGCTGCAATGCCTGAGTAGAAGGCAACTGTCGGTTTCTTAAAGCCAACGATCAGTCCAATCGCGACAATGATCTCCGCGCCACCCACCATGTTAGACACAGCTTGTACCGAGAACAGACTGTAAAGCCAGTTCATTGCAGGATGATTTGCGATTAGCGGTTCTATAAGCATCGCTTCAGTAGGCGTAAACTTGTAAATTCCAATCCAAGCTAACACTAATGCTACGCCAATCACGCCTAGGTTGTATCCGATGTTGCTTTGCTTTAAATCATAGGTTTGAACATGCATAAAAGTACTCCATTTAATAAAATCCCTGAATATGACCGCAAGAGTTCAGATTAAATTTCGTGTTGTGAATAATACTTAATAGATTTATCTAGAGATTTTACAGGTGACGACTTATTGTCTTGATAGGAACTTAAAGGCTAGTGATGTTGAGAACCTAAGGAGTGGGCAGGCGATAGTGCTGTTCAAAAGGTACAGCGAGCTTTCCAATTTTTGTTTTCAATATTCATGTTTTGGATTAGATTACGCTGATGTTCACCCTAATTATAAGAAGAGTATAACCAGTGAAAATTCATAGAATTAACCCGACCAAACGTTGGTCTGATGTGACGGTGTTTAACGGTATTGCAAGCTTTGTTGAAGTACCAGAGACGGATACAACGGCAGGAATTAAGAGTCAGGTTCAGCAAATTTTTGATCAAGCTGAAGAAATGATGAGTTTGGTAGACAGTGATAAATCTCGCGTATTGTCAGTGACTATTTACCTAACGGATTTCGCTAACTTTGATGCACTGAATGAAGTTTGGGAAGCGTGGTTCCCTGAAGGTTGCGCGCCAAGCCGAGCATGCGTGAAAGCAGAACTTGCTAATCCTGAGCTATTGGTTGAAATGTCATTCATGGTTGCTGCGGGTGAAAAGTTTCAATAAGCCGAACTATCGGTAGAAATAAGCTTTGTCGATACAAGTAACGAACAGATAAAACAAAGCCACTCAGGTGAATCACTTGAGTGGCTTTTTAGTGTTCTACGCTATCCGAAACTAAATCGGATTAGGTATTAAGCGAGACCTTGATCTCTTGCCATCTGCTTCGCGATCTTCGGTGCGTGCCATAAGCATGGCAGCAAGATAAATGATACCGGAACCGCAGTAATCACAATAAACGACTGCAGTGCAGAAATACCACCAGAGCCCATTGAGATAAGCGCGATAGCTACCGCACCCATGATGATCCCCCAGAAGGTACGTACTGCTGCGTTTGGTTCTGTTGTGCCTGTCATTACCACACTGATGGTGTAAGTCATTGAGTCACCTGTCGTCACGATGAACGTGGTCGTCAGAATCAGGAACAGAATCGCAATCAGAGTCGGGAACGGCAGTTGAGCGGTAATTGCCAGTAGCACAGCAGGAAGGTTGAAGCCTTCGAACGCACTAGAAATCACACCTGGGTTCTCTAATTCAAACGCTAAACCACTACCACCAACGATGCTGAACCAGAAACACGTTACAAGCGGTGCAACGATGCTAATAGAAACGATCATTTGGCGAATAGTACGGCCACGTGAGATACGAGCAATGAAGATAGCCATCATTGGGCCATAACCTAAGAACCAACCCCAGAAGAACACCGTCCAGCCACCTAGCCACGCTGTATCTTGGCGGTATAGCGCCATTGGGATGAAGTTATCAACCATTTCGCCCATACCCTGCAGGTAGCCATCAACGATGAAGCTCGTTGGGCCAACAAGGAGGATGTAGCCGATTAGACACACAGACAAGATGATGTTGTAACGGCTGACCAGTTGGATACCTTTATTCACGCCACTCAAAGCAGAAAGCGTGTACATAGCGATGGCAAAGATAATAACAACACTTTGAGTCGCAAAGCTGTCTGAAATACCAAACAGTTCGCTCAGAGCGTAGCTGATTTGTAGGCCAAGGAAACCAATAGGGCCGATAGTACCCGCGGCTACAGCGACGATGCTGCATGCGTCGACTACGTTACCAATCCAGCTATTAATTGCTTTGTCGCCTAGTACTGGGTAAAGCAGAGTACGAGGCTTAAGAGGAAGGCCTTTGTCGTAATGCAGGTGCATTAACACGATAGAAGACAAACCACCTAAGATTGCCCATGCAAGGAAACCCCAGTGCATGAAAGATTGTGATAGGGCGTTAAACGCCATCGCTTGTGGATCAGCGTTGCCATACAGTGGCGGAGCCGAAACAAAGTGAGCAATAGGTTCTGCCGCTGCCCAGAACACACCACCGCCGGCTAGCAGCGTACATAGGACGATAGACATCCATTTAAAGGTGGTCATTTCAGGGAGGGCAAGCGTTCCTAAACGAACGTGACCTGTGCGCCCTAGTGCAAGCACTAAGCCGATAATGAAGTTGAGAAGTAGTAGGACTTGCCAGAAAGCACCGAACCATTTAGTTGAGTAACTAAAGCCGATGTTAACAAGTTCGGACAACACGGAGGTGTTGGTGAAAGCGAGGATGACAAAGAGGGTTAAAAAACTGCCACTAAGCCAAAATACTGGGTTTCCGAGTTCCAGTTTTTCACCCAAAGATTGAGCTTTGTTGAAATCGATAGAAGTAGATTCTGCGTTGATGTTTTCGTTGGCGACTTGCGTCAAGTTGGACATTATTTCTTCGCTATATTTGGCTCTTTCAAGCCTATGTATTTCTCCCACATTTGCATGGAAATGTGAGGTTCGTCAAAAAAGCCGCAGATACTAACACATTTGTTACCAAAAAGTGGGCGAATTCCCAAAAGAAACCCAAATCATCTATAAATCTCTACTTTTTGGTTAGTTTTAATGCGAATTTTTTCTCAACGCTGAGTCACATTTCTGACTTTTGAGACATTATTTTTTAGCTTTCCGAAATAAATTAATATTAGTTGTTGGTGCAAAATAAGTGTCGACTCATTGCATGCTATAAACAAATTAATGCGAGTCATTTTATAAATACTGAATATTTTAGGTGTTAAATTGGCGCTGTTACCTACAGTTGTTTTGCGAAGAGATTTAAGTGGCGAGGAAAGTCCCATTTAAATTAAACATCTTGAAACAACAACTTAAGGGATAGCTAACATGCACCTAAATCAAGGAAGAGTGGCCAAGAAGGTTTTTACACTCAGTACACTCACCGCGTCATGCTTAATGGCGTTCAACAGTTATGCGGCTGTTGATTGTTCAACGTTAGAAACGTGGGACTCTGCCACGGTGTACACCGGTGGTGATCAGGTTTCACATGACGGCAGCGCGTACTCAGCAAATTACTGGAATCAAAACAACAATCCGAGCCAATTTGAAGGTGACTATGCACAGTGGAAAAAGCTAGATGTGTGTAGTGGCAATGGAGGCGGTGGTACACCAAATGAAGCACCAACGACTTCGTTAACAGCGCCAACTGCATCAGATGTGATTGTTGAAGGCGACAATGTTGTCTTAAGCGCAACAGCACTGGATGCTGATGGTAGTGTTACTTCAGTAGAATTCTTTGTTGATGGTTCTTCGGTCGCGGTTGTGACAGCGGCACCATTTGAAGCAGCTTGGGCTGCAACGTCTGGCAACCATCAGGTTTCTGTTGTTGCAACAGACAATGAAGGTGCCGCAAGTGTTGCAAGCGCGGTTTCCGTTTCTGTTGATTCAGCACAACCAGGTAATGAAGCGCCGACAGTATCAGTAGCACTTTCAGCGACGTCTGTGGATGTTGGTAGTGTTGTGACCTTTACAGCAACGGCAGCAGACAACGATGGCACAGTCGATAAGGTTGATTTCTACGTAGCGGGAGCTCTTGTGGGTACAGCAGCAACGAGCCCTTACACGTTAGATTACACAACGACTCAAGCGGGTTCTTTAGCGGTTTACGCGAAAGCAACAGACGACCAAGGTGCGACTGCAGATTCTGCGTTGGCATCGTTGACTGTGAACGGCGCTCCAACAGTGAGCACATGTCGTCCTGATGGCTTGTATCAAACTCAAGGTGTCGATGTTCCTTACTGTACGATTTACGATGATGAAGGTCGTGAGAAAATGGGTGCGGATCACCCACGTCGTGTCATTGGTTACTTCACAAGTTGGCGTGCAGGGGATGACCCACAAGCCGCTTACTTAGTAAATGACATCCCTTGGGAACAACTGACACACATTAACTACGCTTTTGTGAGCATCGGCTCAGATGGCAAAGTAAATGTTGGTGATGTGAATGATCCTGAAAACGCAGCGGTTGGCAAAGAGTGGCCAGGCGTTGAAGTTGATCCTGCATTGGGCTTTAAAGGTCACTTTGGTGCGTTAGCGACAGCGAAGAAAAAACATGGCGTGAAAACGCTAATCTCAATCGGTGGTTGGGCGGAAACTGGTGGTCACTTCGCGACCGATGGCAGCCGAGTTGCTGACGGTGGTTTCTACACTATGACGACCAATGCTGATGGCTCTATCAACCATCAAGGCATCGAAACATTCGCAACTTCAGCGGTTGAAATGCTTCGTAAATACCAGTTCGATGGTCTAGATATCGATTACGAATACCCAACGTCAATGGCGGGCGCAGGTAATCCATATGATAAAGACTTTATGGAACCACGTCGTCAGTACCTATGGGCTTCGTACCAAGTGTTGATGAAAGTGTTGCGTGAGAAGCTTGATGCTGCCTCTGCGCAAGATGGCAATCACTACATGTTAACTATCGCGGCTCCTTCTTCTGGTTACCTATTGCGCGGTATGGAAACATTCGATGTAACCAAGTACCTCGATTACGTGAACATCATGTCTTACGATCTTCACGGTGCGTGGAACGATCACGTCGGTCATAACGCTGCCTTGTTTGATACAGGTAAAGATTCTGAGTTAGCACAGTGGAATGTTTACGGCACTGCGGCTTACGGCGGTATCGGTTATTTGAACACGGATTGGGCTTACCATTACTTCCGTGGTTCAATGCCAGCAGGTCGTATTAACATCGGTGTGCCTTACTACACGCGTGGTTGGCAAGGTGTAACTGGTGGCGAAAATGGTCTTTGGGGTCGAGCTGCGCTACCAAATCAATCTGAATGTGCGGCGGGCACAGGCGAAGGCGAGAAGAACAACTGTGGTCATGGCGCTATTGGTATCGACAACATGTGGCACGATACCGATCCGAAAGGCAACGAGATGGGCGCGGGTTCAAACCCAATGTGGCACGCGAAGAACCTAGAAAAAGGCATTTGGGGCTCATATGCAGAAGCTTACAAGCTTGATCCTGTGAATGATCCTTCAGATGTTCTAACGGGAACTTACACGCGTAACTACGACAGTGTGGCAGTTGCCCCTTGGCTGTGGAATGCAGAGAAGGGCGTATTCCTTTCAACGGAAGATAAACAGTCTATCGACGTAAAAGCTGACTACGTTATCGACAAAGAGATCGGTGGCATCATGTTCTGGGAACTAGCAGGGGATTACAACTGTTATGTACTCGATGCAAATGGCAACCGAACTTCAATCGATACAACCGAACAAGCGTGTAATAGCGGTAACGGTGAGTTCCACATGGGTAACACAATGACGAAAGCTATCTACGATAAGTTTAAGTCAGCGACGCCATACGGGAACAAGGTTGCGACTGGCGCTATCCCAACAGAAGCGCTAGATATCGCGGTATCGGTGGGTGGCTTCAAGGTCGGGGACCAAAACTACCCAATCAACCCTAAGATCACGTTCACGAACAATACAGGGCAAGCACTTCCAGGTGGAACTGAGTTCCAATTCGATATTCCAGTATCTGCACCTGATAACGCGAAAGATCAATCGGGTGGCGGTTTAACGGTGATTGCTTCGGGTCATACTCGTGCGGATAACATCGGTGGGTTAGATGGAACCATGCACCGAGTGGCGTTTACTTTGCCGACATGGGAAGAGCTTCCTGCTGGTGGCGTGTATGAGTTAGATATGGTGTATTACTTGCCAATCTCAGGTCCTGCTAACTACGCAGTGAACGTCGGTGGTGTTGATTACGCGTTTAGCTTCGAGCAACCGGATCTACCATTAGGTGATATCAGCACTGGTGGTGGCAACCCTGGTGATGGCGGTACAAATCCTGGTACTTGTGATACTGCGGGCTTAGCGGTTTACCCTGATTTACCTCAGAAAGATTGGGCGGGTAATCCAAGCCATGCAAACACAGGCGATCAAGTGGTTCATAACGGTAGTATTTACCAAGCAAACTGGTGGACAAGTTCTGAACCGGGTAGCGATGGTAGTTGGACTCAAGTTTGTTCTTAATTTAATGCTCAACAATTTATTTATAGACAATAGATTGAATTGATAGGCAATAAATGTGAATGCTTTTAGGTCTATTTATCAGACTTTTAGTATGAATTGAATAAACAGCTTAAACGTAGAATTAAAACGCCGAACTGAATCTAGTTCGGCGTTTTTGCTATAAGTCACAGATTGCACATATAAACCGTTCGAAATATCGACGCTCGTTCAGTAAAATATAAATCTATGATATAAAACAAGCTGTATATAAAAAGATCGTAGTGTTACCTAAAATTATAAATCCACGGGGTGATCTTGAAAGTCAGACGTAAATATATTCTTCGCTTTTCCGTTGCGCTCGCCATTGTGTCGATGATTCTTTCTGCCATTCAATTCAATCGAACTGAAAAGTCATTACTCGAATCCAACCAGCTTTTTTTTCGTACGATTGTGAATGCGAGTTACGATATTGTCGACACCACAGTCAATGAGGCGATAAAGACATATCTCAAAGGAATTACCGATACTATTGCTTCCCGTGTATTGCATGTCACGCCAGAACAAGAAATTGAACAAGTAAGCCAAATTGCCAGTGAATTGCTCATTGGGCAATCGGGCTACATCTATTTGATGTCACCTCAAGGCATTCACCTATATCATCCTTTCTTGCAAGGTAAGGAGCGTGGGCATCTTACCCATATCCAAAAGCAGCTTAGTATTGACTTTGGTATGATCGAATACTTTCACGCCAATCCTCATGAAATAAGTCGGCGTGCAAAAGTCGCCTATTCGATGAGGCTACCAAGTGGCAATACTTTGGTTGCTACGACCTATAAAGAAGAGCTGATGTATTTGGTCGATATTGAAGGCCTAAAAGACAAACTGAGAAAGTACGCGTTTGGTGATAGTGGGTATGTGTACATTATTGATCTTCAGGGCAACTTGGTGCTTCATCCTGATTCTCAGCGCAAATCATGGAAAGCCATAATCGGATACTCTTCTGAACTTCTTATTGATCGAATCACAACCAAGCCTGAAGGTCACTTTAGCTACTCGATTTCCAGTGATAACGGCACGACTAATAAAAACGTCTTCTATAAGTTTTACCCCTATCTGAATTGGGTCATTTCTGCAGGTATCTTGGAACAAGAGCTCAATAGGAATCACAGCTTGCTTTTTGTGAGCTTGATGGCTTTGGTCGTGAGTTTGCTAAGCATTATTGTCGTGTTAGTGCTTTACTTGCGGCATCGTCACCTCAAAATCTTGGATGTTGCTAGTCTCGATTATCTAACTGGGCTGCCTAGTCGACGAAGCTTCATTGAGCAGATAAAGCTCAAAATATCGGACTGCTCGCCTTATCCGTTAACAAATGTTGGCGTTATTTTGCTTGATATCGACAATTTTAAATTGGTTAATGATCAATTTGGTCATGCTCAAGGCGACAGGGTTATCTGTGCGGTAGCGAAATCACTCAAGAGATTTATTAATCGTCGTCGTTTGATAGCACGCTATGGCGGTGAAGAGTTTATTCTGATGACCTTTGATTGTGAAGAACGTGAACTATTCGAATTGGCTGAGGCATTAAGACTGTGTATCGAGCAGCTTCAAGGTTTGGTGTCTCCTGTGACAGTCAGTGCTGGCTGTTGCCATGCTCAAGCGCTAACTGATATTGAAATGGCTATCGATAAAGCCGATAAAGCGCTTTACCAAGCAAAGGAAAGTGGGCGTAATAACACTCAGTTATATCGAGAGAACGAATATCGCGTTGCTTACACTTAATGTGTCAAAAGAATTGATGTGCAGAAGGAAGCCTATGAAGAACGACAGCCACAAAAAAGCCCAAATAGATCGCTCTATTTGGGCTTTTTCAGAATTATTTGAAATGCTAATCGCTAATTTAAGCTTTCGCTGCTTTCATCGCTTCCGTTTTTTTTTCCTTTTGCATTTTTGCAAGGAAGTAGATGTTTACACAAGCGATGAAACCGTTGGTCGCGACAACTGGCCATGCGTCAATCATAACGCCGTATGCTGTAAAGAGTGTACAGCCAACAAAGTTAAGGACACGCAGACGAACGATATCTTTCATTGTTAATGAAATTGCGACCATAATAGACGCAGCGTAACCTAAAATTTCAACCATATTGAATTCCATTGTTTGACCCTCTTAAATTTGCCGATACTTTGTCGGTACCAATTCTTCTCTTCATGAGATGATTGAGGAAGCTCCGTGCCTCGAATGGTCTGGTTTTGTTTAACGGGGTAAACTATACCAACTCTGTTTTTGTGATAAAACCCCCAAAATGGACAGAAGTGAAGGTTAGCGATTACGCAAACGTTTAATGACCTTTCTATTAACATAATTACTATTTATGTTGGAGGTTGAATTGATAGTTATTATTATATGGGTAAGGGAGTCACGAATGATAAAGCGATCCATTTGTACAACAAAAGGCATAAGAAAAGTAGCGTTGTTGGCTTTAATAGCGATTGGACTGACCGCGTGTACCACGCAAGAAGTACCTCCAACACACAATTACGGCGTGGTCACGAGCGGTGATTTTGAGTTCATGAAACACGGAGTACTGACGTATTCATGGCACCCTGAGTCAGAACAGGTTTACCTTTCACGAAAATACGATGAAACCGTGGTTACTGATCTGGTGCGTGACGCGATTCAAGAACAACTCTCTAGTAAAGGCTATCAGTTAAAACAGGATGGTGTCGGTGATGTTGTTGTCGGCTTTGGGTTGGCGGAAGAGTCTGAATTAAACGATGAATCGATCTTCGATGCGATTAAGTTATCTACTGGTGTACCATTTTATGATGGTGAAGGGAAGGTAGCCGAGAAAGGCTCTTTGTACATTGCCTTTTTCGTTCCTGAATCTGAAGTCGTATTGTGGCAAGCTCTAGCTCAGTCTGGTATCCAGCCTGACTTAGAGCCAAGCGAAAGCAAACAGCGAATTACTGGCTTTATAGATATGCTATTTAGACGTATGCCCGAACGCTAGAATTAAGTGATATATACATTCATTGAGTCAATATTATCTGTTGGAAAAATGGTCAGATCGCAGATTCTGCTTTTTTATTTGTAACGAACGGTACAAATACGTAAAGCAACGTAAAGTTCGCGCTTCTTTTGCTAGCATTTGTCTATACTGCACAAAACGTTAACTTAGGTTTGATTCAATGAAACTGTTCTCCAAATACTCTCTCCCTCTATTAAGTTTATTCATTGTAAGTAACGCAGCGATGGTCAGTAATGCAGCTATCGCAGCACCTTCTATTGTACCAAGCCCGCCTAGCCTAGGCGCAAAAGGCTATGTGTTAATTGATTTTAATTCTGGTGATGTGCTGGTAGAAAAAAACGCACACACTAAGTTAAACCCAGCGAGTCTGACCAAGTTGATGACCAGCTATGTGGCTGGACAAGAGATGAAGCGAGGCAACATCTCTGCTGACGATCAAGTACGAATCAGCGAAAACGCATGGGCGAAGAACTTCCCTGACTCTTCAAAAATGTTTATCGAAGTAAACACTGATGTAGCCATGATGGACCTTTATCGAGGTTTGATTATTCAATCAGGTAACGATGCAAGCGTTGCGATCGCAGAACACGTGGCAGGTTCACAAGATGCATTCGTCGATCTTATGAACTCTTGGGCTACATCTCTGAAGCTAGAAAATACCCATTTTGCCAATGCACATGGTTTAGACGCTGATGATCTCTATTCGACTCCTTATGATATTGCGCTACTCGGTCGTGCCATTATTCGTGATTTACCGGATGTGTATGGTTTATACAGCGAACGCTCTTTCAGTTACAACGGCATTACACAACACAACCGTAATGGCTTGTTGCGTGATAGAAGCTTAACGGTTGATGGTATGAAAACGGGCTACACATCTGGCGCAGGCTACAGTTTAGCGAGTTCAGCGACACAAGGTGAGATGAGACTTATCGCAGTTGTGATGGGCGCATCAAGTGTTAAGAGCCGTGAGTCAGACAGCAAGCAGTTGTTGAGCTATGGTTTCCGGTTCTTCGATACACTAAACCCGCACCAAGGCGGCGATCAAGTGGCTGAAGAGAAGGTGTGGTTTGGTGATCAAGACACATTGAAGTTAGGTGTTGCAGAAGACACGTTTATTACGCTGCCTAAGTCAGACAGTAAAAAGCTGACTGCATCTATCGAGCTTAACTCTGAACTGAAAGCGCCAATTGCAGAAGGTCAAACTTTAGGGGTGGTTCATTACACCGTTGATGGTGAAGATGTACAAACCCAGCCGTTAATTGCGCTGGAAGCGGTTGAACAGGGCGGTTTGTTCAAACGTTTAATGGACTATGTTAAGTTGTTCTTCGCGAGCCTATTCTAAATAGAGCTTGTGGCGATAAGTCGCAATGAAAAGTAGAAATATATGGGCGTTGTGAGTGAATCGCAGCGCCCATTGTTATTTTTACATCAATGAAAACACCGCTTCGTACCATCTTTATTAGCCGTAGCGGGCGGTTTCGATTACTATACGCCAAATTTAGCAGTGTAGTCACTTATGACGATAGAGATAAAGAACGTAACCGAACCCGAAGTAACCTGTGCCAATTGTCAGGCATGCTGTTGTCGTTTAGAGGTTATGATCATCACAGATACGGGCGTACCTGAAGAGCACATCGCTTACGACGAATGGGGCGGTGAAACTATGAAGCGCTTAGATGACGGCTGGTGTTCTGCGGTAGATAGAGAAACACTGATGTGTACTATCTACGAAAACCGACCATGGATCTGTCGTGAGTTCGAAATGGGCTCTTATGAATGCGTTGATCAGCGCAAGGATGTAATGGGCTAAGACTTTATTTTAGCTATCGATATTGATATCAGTTGAGCTCTAGCTGTTCGTAGAGCTTTAACTATTCCTTGAGCTCAAATGCTCTGCAAGAAAATCGATAAACACTCGGATTCTTTGGGGCAAATAGTCGCTCGCATGATACACCGCGTACATTGGTAACTGGTCATTACTCCAATCTTCCAACAACCGTATTAATTCCCCTTTCTCTACAAACTCTTTACCCATCCAATTCGGCAAAGCGACAATACCTAAACCTTGATGAGCCATTTTAAGCAGCATCTCTGGGCTGTCTGAAGTGAATATTTGATTTACTTTAATACTGCTGGCTTTGTGGCTCTGGTCGGTAAAACGCCATTCATTCGCAGGCGTCATCAGTGAGTAGGTTAAGCATTGGTGTTTGCTCAGTTCTTGTGGCTGTTGCGGTGCTCCGTGTTTCTCTAGGTATTCAGGTGATGCGAAGTAGTGAACTTTGTTATTAAACAACAAGCGTGCTTTTAGCCCTGAGTCTTTAAGCTGTGATGCGCGGATGGCGACATCAATATTGTGTTCATTGAGATTAACGATGTGGCCGTCAACGCTGAGATTAATCCGTATCCCCGGATGTTGTTCAATGAATGCTTGAAGCGGTTCACTGAGTAACATGGTTGAAAAGGCACTTGGAGCAGATATTTTCAATTCACCTTCTACGGACTCGGTTTCTCGCTTGAGCTGACTTTCTATTGCGGACATTTCTTCTAGGAAGCGGACACAATAAGTCAGGTAGTCTTTGCCAGCATGGGTTAGGGATATTTTGCGACTGTTTCGCTGAAACAACGTCATTCCCAAATCACTTTCTAACCACGCAATCTTTTTACTGATGGCACTTTGTGTCATGTCGAGTTTATTGGCAGTAGCAGTAAAACTGTTCAGCTGCGCAGTTTCCACGAAGATACGAATACACTCAATTTTATCCATTCTACTTGCCTTATGTCTGCTATCTAAACCTAATCATTCCAAATTGGAATCTTAACTATCATAAAGTTAGCATTTATCGTTCGATTTATGAATGATTAAATAATCCCATTGACGTTAATAACTCTTAAGAAAGGTGACAATATGATTACAGTGGTGAGTGTATTACTGGTGGTGTTCTTTTTATTGGCAAGCTCAATCAAGACACTTGCTTGGCAGCGTAAAGTGTTTGAAATCCAACTTGGCTTTTTTAAAAGCTATGGATTAAACCGAGTGATCATGTTTCTAGTTGGCATGGTTGAGTTTACTGGAGCTGTATTGTTGCTCTGTGCTTTGGTTGGTTTAGTACCTGAACATACGCGACTGATGGGAGGTTTGATATTAGCAAGTACTTCACTAGGGGCGATTTACTTTCATTTGAGATTCGATACGTGGAAGGATGGTATTCCCGCGATGGTGACACTGTTGGGTTCTGGCTTCTTGGTCATTGCATCGTACTAAGTTTATTTGTCTGCAGCGATAGAGATGAGAGCTAAAGAAAATAAGAGTAGGGCACGAAGCCCTACTAAACCGAAACCATTTAGAACTCAGAAGGCACTTCGAACTCCATCCATTCACCTGTTGTCGGGTGAATCAACTTTAGGTAGCCAGCGTGCAGGTGTAACCGTTCGCGTTTGTATCCGTATAAGTCGTCACCACGAATAGGTACACCAAGCCCTAGTGGAGAAGCACAGTGCACTCGCAGCTGGTGGGTTCGCCCGGTTTTAGGGTACAAGTGAACTTTGGTTTTGCCATTATGAGTGCTCACCGCTTGCCAATGGGTCTCTGCATTTCGGCCGTGTTGATGGCAAACCAGTTGTCTTGGTCGGTCTGTTATGTCGCCGCGCAAAGGAAGGCTGATGTCACCAGATTCGCCATTTATTTCACCATCAAGTAGTGCGGTGTAACGCTTTTCGACCGTTCTATCGATGAACTGCTTTTGGATGTGCTTGTTTGACTCCGCCGTCAGCGCCAAGATCAATAAGCCTGACGTCGACATGTCCAATCTATGGATAATCAAAGGCCCTGTCGCATTCGGGTAAAGCGCTTTAATGCGTGTATAAACCGAGTCTTCGATAAACTTGCCGGGAACTGAGAGAAACTCCTCAGGTTTATTGACGACGACGATCTCATCGTCTTCATAAACAATATTAAAAGACTTACCTACAGCAGGGTTCACGATAAGTGGGTTATCTTCTAATTCAATACCACTCAGCTGAAGCTCGAGGATCTCAAAGCTTTTACTCTGGCAAACAGGGTAGAGGTTTGCGTGTTGTCGAATGATATCTGTAGGCGGTAATCCCCACCAAAACTCAGATAATGCTAACGGCTTAAACCCGTGTTCAAACGCAAAGTTAAGCAACTTAGGTAGGCAGCAGTCACCAGAGCCTTCAAGTGCGTCTTTGCCATCGAGCAACTCGAGTAAATTCTTAGATTGCTTGGCTTGATTGATAAAGCGATAGTGAGAGAGACGTTGCGTTTCCAACTGTTCTGAAATTGCTTGGTGATCTTGCTTACGGTTTTTCAGTTCACTTTCAATCAAATCAACTTGTGATTGTCGCTCTGCGATCTTCTGTTTCCACTCAATACGGAGTGCTTTTAGGTCACGTTTCTCTTGGCTACTTTGATTGCCCAGTTGTTTGAGCAAATTCGTCGCTGACTCTTGATTCCCTAATGCTTTTTCTTGGTTTGCTTGCTCTCTGAGTTCGTTACGCTGAGCTTTGTTCGCGGCCATTGCTAACTGAAAGGTATCGATAGCTTGAGCTGATTTGATTTTTAACTCTTCAAGCTCAGCCAATAATGCATCTAGGTTGTGCGACTGTTGTAGCTTCTTTATGTCATTCGCTAGTTGCATTTGGCGAGCAAGGTTCGCACTATTTTGAGATTGAAACTGTTTTGAATCGAAGGCTGGTGGAACAAAGTGAATGTTGTTTAACTGAGAGACCAAAGCCGGATCTAACTGCAAGCCTGAAAATGCAGAAAGGTAGCCTAATTCTTGTGTAGTTGGGTTCTGAACAAGAAGCACTGCGTAGAGATTACCTTGCGAGGTTTCATTAATACCATATTCGACAAGTGACTGCTGAAGTTGCAGCATAGCTAATTCACACACAGGGTGCGGCGTATAGTAATACGGGAACGTAAAGCGAGTCGGTAGCGCTAAATCTACATTCGTGTTTGCTAGGTGCAGAGGTGTGTATTGAGCGAGGTTTGCTGGCATTAAGATCAAACTCTATGGCTGTTCAGTTAGAGTTCGGTATTGTTGTCGAAATGAAGACAAATGAGAAGCCACAGCAGAAGATAAATCGGCTTTGGCTTCATTTAGTTTCTTGTATTACCCTAGAAAGCACGCGTTTGAGTGAAACTCGATCAGTTCGAGTGTTCTAGCTCTACTTGCTCTGCTTTTTGGTAAGCAGGGTGGCTCGTTAAAAGCTCACCGTATTTAGCAATGTTCGGGTAAAGCGCAGTTGCACCAAAGTTACCAACGATTTCTACGATGAACGACATCATAAAGTCTGCACCTGTTAGTGTGTCTGCAACCAAGTAGGTTTTACCTTCAAGTGCACTATTCACGTAAGTTAAGATCTTTTGGTTTTCATCGTCTGCATAACCGCCTAGGAAGTTAGTTTCACAGCCGTCTTTCATCACAAAGATCTTAAGCAACATTGGTAAAATACCTGAACTCTCAGCGAAGTGAAGCCATTGCGAATATTCCACGTAGTCTGTGGTGCCGCGTGTAGGTGCGAACTTACCCTGACCGTATTTGTCGATTAGGTATTCCGTGATCGCACCAGATTCAGTGATCACGACGCCATCGTCTTCAATGACAGGAGATTTACCCAATGGGTGAATGGATTTAAGTTCTGGTGGCGCAAGAAAAGTGACACTGTCTCTTTGGTATGGTTTGATTTGGTAATCTACCCCAAGCTCTTCCAACAGCCAGATGATACGCTTTGAGCGTGATTTATTCAGGTGATGCAATGTAATCATGATTCTACCTAGTTAACGGGTTCAATTTATTGAATTTATTTAGCTTCGTTCGTTTTGATAACGAGCTTACCGAAGTTCTGACCTTCTAATAGGCCCATGAATGCTTGCGGCGCATTCTCTAAACCTTCAACCAGGTGCTCACGATAGTGCATCTTGCCTTGAGATAGCCATTCTGTCATTTGAACAGCAAACTCGTTGTAGCGGTGTGCATAGTCATCAAAGATGATGAAACCTTGCATCTTAATTCGTTTAACCAGCAGCATACCCATCAGGCTAGACATACGATCTGGGCCTTCAGGCAGTGAAGTCGCATTGTATTGAGAGATAAGACCACACACAGGAATACGAGCACCTGTGTTAAGCAGAGGCATTACTGCATCGAATACCTTGCCACCAACGTTTTCAAAGTAAACGTCGATGCCGTTGTCACACGCTTTAGCCAACTGCTCCGCGAAGTCGTCAGCTTTGTGGTCGATACATTCATCAAAGCCAAGTACATCTTTCGCGTATTGGCACTTCTCTTGACCGCCTGCAACGCCGATAACACGACAGCCTTTTAGTTTGCCGATTTGTCCAACGGTTGCGCCTACAGCACCTGTTGCTGCCGCAACGACTAGCGTGTCGCCTTCTTTAGGTTGGCCGATATCAAGCAAGCCCATGTAAGCGGTAAAACCAGGCATACCCATGATGCCAAGCGCGTAAGAAGGGTGCGTTGGTTCTTTGCCGAGTTTGATTAGGCCTTCACCGTTAGACACACCAAGATCTTGCCAACCTGTGTAAGCCAAAACCCATTCGCCAATTTCGTAATCAGCGTGGTTTGATTCTTCAACCTGACATACGGTTGCGCCAACCATCACTTCATCAATCGCAACGGGGTCTGCGTAAGATTTAGCATCGCTCATACGACCACGCATGTATGGGTCTAGTGAAAGGTAAACTGAGCGAAGTAACATCTCGCCGTCTTTGATACTTGGCGCAGCTACTGTCTCTAAACGGAAGTTGTCTTGAGTCGGTGCGCCAACTGGGCGAGATGCCAATACGATGCGGCGATTGTCTTGTTGAGTCATTGGATATCCTTAATTTATGTTTTATATATTTAGAATTAGACCAGTCGTCTAGTCTTGTTGTCTAAAAATCCCGCCGTCATCAAATTGATAAGAGGGCGGGTGATTTCTTTTAAGTTAAAGCCAATCAAACGCGCTGCGCGTTATTGGCTTTCACCTTTTAAAATTCGTTCAGTAAGGCTCAAAGCCGACTGTAAGCTATGGGAGCTCTGGCTCAGTTTGCTTAATAAGCTTGCACCTAACCACATAGAGTATAGGTTCTGAGCTGCTTCTTGGCTGTCTTCAACCTTTATAGAGCCATCTGCAATACCGCCGACAATGCACTGTTCGATGGTATTCGTCACTTTCTCAGCACCTTTTAATAGCGCTTGGCGCATAGGATCAGAGAGATCAGAAACTTCCGCGCTGAGTTTAACGACCAAGCATTTATGAGCATTACAGGTACCGTTTTCGGTCTTCGCCCATAGCGAGAAATAGCTCAAGATTCGCTGATAATGATTGCCTTCACCGTGTACTAAAATTGCTTCAATCTTAGTGATGTAGTTTTCAAAATAGTGTTGAATCAACGCCTCGCCAAATTGCTCTTTAGATTTAAAGTAGTGGTAAAACGATCCTTTCGGCACGTCCGCTTCTTTAAGCAATTGCGATAGTCCAACGCCGTTAAAGCCATTGTTTACTATTAGTTGATAGCCAACATCTAAAACATGTAGGCGTGTGTCATTCGTTTTTTCGTTCATGGTCGGTACTATAAGTTAAATTAGACCAGTCGTCTAGTGGTCGGTTTTCAAGGGTATATTCGGCCGTAGCTAAAGTAGCTAAAGTGGCTTCAAATGTTCAAATATAAAAAAGCCCCAACATAGCGCGTATGTTGGGGCTTAAATCGGTCGCCTTCGATTATTTGATAGAGATGAGCTCTACATCAAAAATCAGAGTCGATGATGGTGGGATAGGGCCTGAACCGCCTTTACCGTAAGCTAGAGTGCTTGGAATGAATAGACGAACTTTTTGGCCTTCAACCATGTAAGTCAAACCTTCTTGCCAGCCTTTGATTACTTGCTTAAGAGCGAATGAGATTGGCTCGCCACGCTCAACAGAGCTGTCGAAAACAGTGCCATCGATCAGCGTACCGTGGTAGTGAACCGTTACTTTGCTGTTCTTAGTTGGGTGCTCTGTGCCTGTACCTTCCTCAAGAACAAGGTATTGAAGGCCGCTTTCAGTCGTAATCACGCCTTCTTTAGTGCCGTTCTCGAGTAAGAACTGCTGGCCTTGCTCGAAGTTTTCTCCGCCAGACTTATGATTCGTCCAAGTACGGTAAATCATGAAACCCGCCAAAAGAAAGACAATGACCGGGATGACAAATTTAGACATAGTAAAACCTATTTATATTGAGTGCTGAATTTCGTAGTTAATGCAGAATGTGTTAATCCGCCGGCAAAGCCGCGATTATGGTTGAGTCAAAAGGTAGTTGATCGTTTTTGCGATACCAGCAACGTCTTGGTGACCAGCTGTTAGTACTTGGTATTTACCGTTGATGATAAAGGTTGGTACTGAGTTGATCTGACCTTTTACTGAGATCTCTTCTGCTTTTTTAACGTAGTCGAAAAGAGCAACTTGCTGTTCTTTGTTCAACTGGTATGGGCTAACCAAACCACGAGAAGTAAACGCTGTCTCTAGTGCTTGTTGACGTTGCTCTGGTGTTGCATCTGCACCCATTTGAACTGCACCAAATAAGTCGTCCATGAACGCGTGGTCAGGTGTAGCATCAAGCTGCATCACTGCTGTGTAGTAGATCATTGCGCTGATTTGAGCGCTTTCGTTGAACGTCACGTGCATCTTGCCAATAGTTTGGTCTGTTAGAGACTCAATCTCTGGAATTGCACTTTCCATTTGACGGCAGTGACCACAGTTAAGAGAGAAGATTTCAGTGATCGGGGACAAGTTAAATTCTGTTAGAGCAGTTGGAAGCGCTTCGTATTGAACGCCTTTTTGCGGCTCGTCTGTTTCGCTACAACCCGCGATAATAAGTACGGCAGCGAGTGCTGTGATGAATTTAGTAAAAGGTTTAAACATAATGTTTGCTCTAGCGTTGAGAAGTCCTGAGATTCTAACTATTTAGTACGAATTGGAAAACAATTATAAGGTAAATAAATGCAAACAGTTGGAACTAGCGGATGAAGACAGGCTAGTTGACGGTTAACTGTGATCAACAGCACTTTTTTTGGATCTGTTTTCTTTTGATATAAAGTTTTCGTCTAAAGTTTTTCCCTCGGTGCCGATATAGACATTAGTGAATGGTTTATCTGCATGAGTGGTTGGTGAAGTAATGAGATATTTAGCGATAATGTTAAGCATAGCTTTGGCAGGGTGTGAAACGACATTACCAACGGGCATGTTGGGCGATGATATGCTAGAAACTGCACCGCAAACCGATTACGACTTGATGCATCCTGAATGGGGTGTGGTTCAAACGACTCATGTAGCAAGTAATCGTGGATACTCGATTCAGAGCAGCACCCATCAACAAAGCACCATCACTACCAACTACGGACGTGGCGTATCGACTAACGATCCACTGGAAGTCTTTCTAAGACAAAACCGTATCGATTTTGAAGTGTTGCCGGGTAACCATGTGATGGTAAAGCTTGAGCAGCAAGTGAACTTTAAAACAGGTTCAGCATTCCCTGAACCAGCTTATAACCAATGGCTAGATACGTTAGGCAGCTACCTTGCTCAGCGCCAAGATATTGATGTGGTGATTGAAGGTCACACCGATAATACGGGCACAGATCGTATCAACGATCCGCTATCAGAGCAGCGTGCAAAAGAAGTGAAGGCTCGATTAGAGAGCAACTACGTATCAAGCCGCTCCATTTATACACGAGGCTTTGGCGAGTATGTACCAGCTTGTACAAACACCTCTGCGCAAGGCAAGGCGTGTAACCGCCGTGTGGAGCTGATGCTGATTGTCGCGAAGTAGTCATTTGAGCTTTCACTCCTAATTTGAAAACGACTAGCGCTAGATAACAGACATAAAAAATCCCTCACATTCGAGGGATTTTTTGTATCTGGCTTTTGTAGTTTTATTGCTTATGCAAACTGCTTTTCTAAGTAAGTCACGATATCTGAAGATTCGTACATCCACTCAGTTTTGCCGTCTTTTTCGATACGTAGACAAGGCACTTTCACACGACCGCCGCCAACTTCAAGTTCTGCACGGTGTTGCTCGTTGTTTTTTGCATCACGAAGTTCAAATTGAACCGACTGACGTTTCATCGCGCGGCGCACTTTCACACAAAATGGGCATGCTTCGAATTGGTATAACGTGTGCGTTTTTGCTTGCTCATTCACTTTGCTTTGCTCTTCTTGAGAACGCTTCACACCACGTGGGCTGAAAACAAAGTTCAATAACAAGATGACACGACCTAAGAACCAACGGATAAACTTCATAACTCTCTCTACATATTTAAAATTAGCGTTACAATTTGCAGCATTATATACACAAGTTTTGTCAGATGCTCGCAACAAACCGCTAATATCTATTTTGTCCGTTCGATCGTGTGAGACTTAGCCACATTTAGCCCTAAACGCTTAGAAAGTCGAGTCAGGTTTGCTCGGTCTGTTTTCAGAACTCGTCCTGCTTGTGCCCAGTTAAAGTTGGCATCTTCCAATACCTCAGTAATGATACTGCGCTGAAAATCGTCCGTTGCACCACGTAACCCTGCAGAAAGGTCAATCGTTGGTGTTGATAATGGCGTGTTCTTCACCTGTGTAGTTGCAATCGGCTGATCTTGGTCGAGTGGACCACAATCTTCTTTAGTGATTGTCACGAGGTTTTTATTGGTGCTACGCGCCAATGCTTTCAATGCTGAACGACTGATCACGTGCTCAAGTTCACGAACGTTGCCTGGCCAACCATAACGGTTTAGGAAAGAAAGAACGTCAGAGCGGAACTTAACTTGGTTGATACCAAGCTTACGACGCGCTTGTTCTAAGAAGAAACCAGCTAATAGGCTGATGTCGTCACCACGATCTTTCAGTGCAGGCACCGCGATAGGGTACACACTCAGTCGATGGTATAAATCGGCTCTGAATCGACCGTCTTCAACTTCTTGCTTTAAGTCTCGGTTGGTTGCAGCCAGAACACGAACATCAATGGTTTGGATATTGTCTTGGCCAACAGGTTGGATTTCGTTGTTTTGCAGCGCACGCAGTAACTTACTTTGCGCAGCTAAGGGTAATTCGCCAATTTCATCTAAGAACAGTGTGCCACCATCGGCTAGAGCAAACTTACCTAAGCGGTTTTTGTCTGCGCCAGTAAACGCACCACGAACGTGACCAAACAGTTCACTCTCTACCAAGTTCTCAGGAATAGCAGCACAGTTAACGTAGACCAGCGGATTGCGCTTCCGTTGAGATTGATGATGCAGGGTACGAGCCACGAGCTCTTTACCAACACCAGTATCCCCATGAATCAGGATATTAAACTCAGACGGTGCGACAACCGCGATGTCGTTCTTGAGTGCGACCATGGTATCACTGTTACCAATCAACTCGCCGCCGTCACGTTCCCACGCTTCTACGTTCAATTCTTCCAGTAATTGCTTTGACTGTTTTGCTTGATGTTCAAGTTGCGAGAAGGTCAGTGCCATCTGCATGGTTGACGCTGCAATAGCTGCCAGCACCTCAAGGTTACGCGCTGGAATATTCGCAAAGACATCAGGTTTTAGGCTGTCTAGGGTTAGCACTCCTAACAATTTGTCACCAAACAGCAGAGGTAAACCCATGCAGGCGTGCATCGGTAAATCGCCGTCGTGGTCGATCAGTAAGCCATCGAAAGGATCTGGCAATGGGCTATCAGCATCAAAACGAACAGGAGAGCGCGATGCGCAAATCTCATCAAAGCGCGGGTGTTCCGAAATGATAAAGCGGCGCCCGAATGTATCTCGACTGAGCCCTTGCATTGCGATGGGTACTAGCGTGTCGCCTTGAAGGCTTAAAAGCGCAACGCAATCACACGTTATGGTTTTACGAATGGCATCGATTAGGCGATTAAAACGGTCTTGATCGTTTACACCGCTGGCTAAACCAATGGTCATTTCCATGAGAGTGGATGCTGAAATATCTTGCATAAAAGGCTCATACTGTTTGTATTTTTATACATGGTAGAGTCTTTATGACACAAAAAAAAGGTCTTTTTGACTAAATTTTGAAGTGGATTTTTGAAAGGATGCTAGACACAGCTAGCTTTCGCATGTTGGCACCGTTTGTGCAGTGTGTCCATTACGTGTTGTCTATATGACTGAATAACTGACCTATCATTGATTTGAATCAATTAATGCGAATTTATCAGTCCACGTAATTCTCATAAAAATAGTAGCCAAAGAGCTCACTGAGAAAGAATTGGTATAAAGTCATCTTTAAATAAACTAGTCAATTTGACACGAAAGGTCAAAAGGCTATGTGTTCGGAGTAAATCAATGCTAAACAATCTACATATCAACATCATCAAATCGACGATTCCTCTTTTAGAAAGCGCAGGCCCAGCTTTAACTCAGCATTTTTATCAACGTATGTTCACGCATAACCCTGAGTTGAAAGATATCTTCAATATGACTCACCAAAGAACAGGTCGCCAAGGCGTAGCACTGTTTGAAGCTATCGCGGCATATGCAAAGAACATTGAAAATCTAGCAGCGTTAACAACAGCCGTTGAACGTATTGCTCAGAAACACACAAGCTTTAACATTCAACCAGAGCACTACCAAATTGTTGGTTTACACCTGATTGAAACATTACGTGAACTAGCTGCTGACGCGTTTACTCCAGAAGTGGAAGAAGCATGGACAGCCGCTTACCTATTCTTAGCTCAAGTATTCATCGATCGTGAAGCTGAACTTTACCTACAGCGTAAGCAAGCTGTTGGTGGTTGGGAAGCAGCGCGTGCGTTTGTGATTGCAGACAAAATCGAAGAGTCAGCGCTAGTAACAAGCTTCATCTTACAGCCAAAAGACGGCGGTGAAGTTCTGGATTACACACCAGGTCAATACATCGGCATTGAAGTAAAACCGGAAGGCTCTCAATACAGTGAGATTCGTCAATACTCACTGTCTGATAAGCCAAACGGCAAGCAATACCGTATTTCTGTTAAACGTGAAGGACAAGGCCAAGAGACACAAGGCGTTGTATCTAACCACCTACACGATACGGTTGCTATTGGTGATGAAGTTAGCCTATACGCACCAGCAGGTGACTTCATGTATCAAGAGCGCAGCAAGCCAGTAACGCTTATCTCTGCAGGTGTTGGTGTCACGCCAATGCAGTCTATGCTTGAGTTCCTAAACACGGAAGATAAAAACGAGCCAGTACTTTACCTTCACGCTTGTGAGAACGTAGGCCAACACTCTTTCACGACTCGTGTTAAAGATATTGTTGCCGACAAAGGTTGGGAAGCGAAAACGTGGTACATGAACAAAGACGAATCTGCATGTGAAAACACGCATCAAGGCCAAATGGATCTAGCGTCTATCTCTGCTACTAAAGGCTTTGAAGAGAGCGATTTCTACATCTGTGGTCCTGTTGGTTTCATGAAGAACATCGTAGAGCAGCTAGATGCATTGAAAGTTGACCGTTCACGCGTTCACTACGAAGTATTCGGCCCTCACGCTAACTTCTAATAGTTCTCGAGAGTTCTATTACACTCGCCTGATCTATTAAAAACCTTGCCTACTCAAAAGGTCTCACATTGTGAGGCCTTTTTTGGTTTTCGTCCCTTCAAATAGTATTCGTCATGGCTGTGCAATATGCGATTTAGATTGAGTCGTCGAAATCCCCAATTCTATTTAGTCGAATCGTCTTACGCTGATCTTATTGACCTACATCTTTTATAAATGACTTTTTTCACTAGAAACAAATCATTAGAAAATCCTTGTTATTGAGTGAAACAAATTTGTTTCATGAATCAAAGTGTCGCTATTTGTTTTGAAAGTGCTTTTAACATTGGCTAAAAGTGTAGATATTGCCTGGTTTCATTAATAAAACTGTCATACCCGTCATCTAGTCTTGCGTTCATCAATTAACGGGATAAGTAGGGATAACGAGTGAATATCAAGGATGTGGCAGTTCTCGCGGGAGTCTCCCCTGCGACAGTCTCTCGATTCGTTAACACTCCCGGATCTGTGGCTTCAGCTACAGCTCAAAAGATCGAGCGCGTCATCGATACGACAGGTTATCGAATAGATAGGAAGTCGCATGCTCTTGAGTTAAATAAAAACCCAACGATTGGCGTATTGATTCCGAGTTTATTGAATCCCGTATTTTCAGAAGTTGTTGCAGGTATTCAGCAGCGCGCACGGCATTTTGGCTACTCGACTATAGTGTTGGACACTCAATATAACAGTGAACAAGAACAACAAGCCGCTATCGATCTGATCCGTCAAAGAGTGGAAGGTGTGATCCTAACGATAGCCGATGTGTCTGATAATGCTGCACTCGAATTACTCCGCAGTTTTAAGTTTCCTTACTGTTTGCTTCACAACCAATCTGTTGAAAACGAACCTTGTGTCTACGTTGATAACTATCAGGCCGGTAAGGATGTTGCGCAAAAAATTCTAGAATATGGCCATATCAAAATAGGAATGATTACAGGGCACTTTGCCTCATCCGACCGTGCAAAAAAACGTTATGAAGGGTTCAAACAAGGTCTCTACGAGAAAGGTGTTGAATTAAGCCAGCTTCTTGAAGTCGACCAAAACAAGCTTGTCCCGTTCACTGACTCTGAGATGAGGTTACTAAGTGGTGAGTGTGGTCCTACGGTTTGGTTTTGCAGCAATGATTTGCTCGCGCTGAAAACAATAAATGCGTTGAAGGGTACAGGTAGACGAATCCCACAAGACGTTTCAGTTGTGGGTTTTGATGGTATGGGGCTTGGGCAATTAGTGAGTCCGAATTTGGCTACTGTGGCTGTTCCTCATATCGATATGGGGAAAATGGCCGTCGATATTTTGTTTAACGCAAAAGCAGGCTCAATCGAGCGGTTCGAATTTGCGTTGAAGTATGAATTACAAATGAAGGGATCGCTTGGTGCGGTTCCCGTTATAACCCAATTTAATTAATGGAAAATTCGTTGGAGAACATAATGGCACCACATCAATTACTACGAGTTAAAAAGTCATCAAAAACTAGAAAATTAGCGAGCTTAATTCTTGGTTTTGTTGGCATCACTTTTCAAGCGCAGGCGTCGGATGCGATTTGTTACAACTGTCCACCGGAATGGGCTAACTGGGGAGGCCAACTTCAGTTAATTAATAAAGAGTTGGGTATCCGAGTTCCTATGGATAATAAGAACTCAGGCCAGTCTTTATCTCAGTTGGTTGCAGAGAAGAATAGCCCAGTTGCAGATGTGGTCTATTACGGTGTTTCTTTTGGTATTAACGCAACAGAACAAGGCGTTGTTGATACATATAAGCCTAAAAATTGGGACCAGATTCCAGAAGGTATGAAAGATCCTGACGGGAACTGGTTTGCTATTCACTCAGGAACGATTGGCTTTTTTGTGAATGTTGATGCTCTTGATGGCGCAGAGGTGCCGACGAGTTGGGAAGATCTGTTAAAGCCTGATTATAGAGGCATGGTTGGGTATTT
Organism: Vibrio splendidus; assembly: GCF_001557875.1. Classification (GTDB taxonomy): domain Bacteria; phylum Pseudomonadota; class Gammaproteobacteria; order Enterobacterales; family Vibrionaceae; genus Vibrio; species Vibrio splendidus_F. Next base: position 1,031,889 of record NZ_LNRF01000001.1, read on the forward strand.
AGATCCAACGAGTGCTTTTGTTGGTTACGCAAGTGCTGTAGCGGTTAATGAAGCTATGGGGGGCGATATTGATAATTTCAAACCAGCTATTAAGTATTTTCAGCAGTTAGCGAAGAATCGTCCAATAGTACCTCGACAAACTTCTTATGCCCGTGTGATTTCTGGAGAGATCCCTATTTTAATCGATTATGACTTCAATGCGTATCGCGCAAAATACAACGACTTTACTAATGCAGCCTTTGTTATTCCTAAGGAAGGCTCGATCGCTGTTCCTTATGTAATGAGTAAAGTGAAGAATGCTCCGAATTCAGAGAATGCTCAGAAGATTTTAGACTTTGTATTGTCTGAAAAAGGCCAGCAGTTATGGGCAGAAGCCTACTTACGCCCGGTAATTGATGGTGTGATGAGCGAAGAGGCGCAAAGTAAGTTCCTCCCAGCTTCAGAGTACGAACGAGTAGGTTCTGTTGATTTCGCAAGAATGTCTGAAAATCAATCTACATTTGCGGATATGTATATTCGAGAAGTGAACTAATAGCCTATCAAAATGTTGGATGGCGGGGTTACACCCGCCAATATCTCTATGAAAAATGATCGTATTTCCTTATTTCTGATTTTGCCAGCCATCACCGTGAGCTGTGCATTTTTTCTATTGCCAGTCGTGCAGTTAATCAAGGTTTCGCTAATGGATGGCGGCGCTATAAGTTACTGGCATATTTTAACTAGACCTATCTATTTAAAAAGTTTGATTTCGACAGTTGGACTGTCTGTTTTAGTAACACTGGTTAGTTTAGCGATAGCGACTATCTCAGGGTTGTTTTTGACTCGTTATGACTTTAAAGGTAAGCAGGTCTTGGTCGCTATGCTGAGCTTCCCACTGGCTTTTCCAGGTGTTGTTATTGGTTTTTTTGTCATCATGCTTTCAGGGCGGCAGGGGCTTTTCGCTCAGCTTGGATTGATGTTGACGGGCGAGCGTTGGATGTTTGCTTATACGATGGCTGGGCTGTTTTTGGGTTATCTATATTTTTCTATTCCACGGGTTGTATTGACCGTAATGGGAACGGCGGAAAAGCTTGATCATAATTTACTTGAAGCCGGTCGATCCCTGGGTGCAAATCGTTGGCAGATCTTTAAAGATGTGACACTTCCGGCGTTAACCCCGGGCCTAATTTCTTCGGGTTCGATTTGTTTTGCTACATCTATGGGCGCATTTGGTACCGCGTTTACGTTGGCGACCAATATCAACGTTCTTCCTATGACGATATATACCGAATTTACGCTCAACGCTAATTTCGCAATGGCAGCTGCACTGAGTTTGATTCTCGGCCTAGTGACGTGGTTTTGTTTGGCGTTGGCTAAGCGTCATGGCAACGCATCTGCAGCGATGGGGGGATAATAATGAAAAAAGACAAATACTTTTACATGCAGCTGTTTTTCACATTGACGGTATGTGCATTCTTGATTGTGCCGGTGTTTATGTCGGTAGTCGCTGGTCTTACAAATAACTATTTTGTCGGTGTTAAAAGTGGGTTTACATTTCGTTGGGTTGAACAAGTATGGGCACTGTATTCAGATACGATTTGGTTAACCCTACAAATAGCCATTGCAACCACGTTAATCAACGTTGTCATAGGCGTACCTTGTGCTTACGTACTTGCGAAGAGTAAAAGTCGATGGGCTTCTATTTTTGATGAGCTGCTTACACTGCCCATTGCAATTCCGGGGATGGCAATTTCGCTAGGTTTGATTCTGGCGTATGGAGGATTCACTGACTTCCGTTCAAGTTGGATGTTTATCCTCGTTGGTCATGTGATTTTCACACTGCCTTTCATGGTTAAGTCTGTCCTGTCAATTTTGCAGAGTATTAACTTCCGCGTTCTTGAGGAAGGCGCTGCAAGTCTTGGAGCAACTTTTTGGCAGCGATTTTTTGATGTGATTGTTCCCAACTGCAAGGCTGGCATTGTTGCAGGCATGTTGATGACACTCACTTTGTCTATTGGCGAGTTTAACCTGACATGGATGCTACACACGCCATTGACGAAAACGCTGCCCGTTGGACTTGCTGATTCATATGCTTCTATGCGACTTGAAATAAGTTCAGCGTACACACTTATTTTCCTTTGTTTAATTCTCCCTCTATTGGTCTTGGCTCAAGCGTTGAACAAGAAACCAGTGACAAATAATTAAGATCAAAATCAATATGTTAGAACAACAAAATGGCGTGGAAATTTCGCTAAATAATATTACGAAGACATTCCCAGATGGAACTTTGGCGTTAAAGCCGACAAATCTCAAAATTGAGGCGGGTGAAATCTTAGTTTTGCTTGGTCCGTCAGGGTGCGGCAAAACAACTACATTGCGTATGATTGCAGGCCTAGAGTTTGCTGATGAAAATGGCGGCACGATTGTGTTTGGTGAGCATGATGTTACTTGCTTGCCTATCGAACAGCGTAAAGTTGGGATGGTGTTTCAGTCTTATGCTCTATTCCCTAATATGAATGTTAGCGAAAACATTGCTTATGGGCTTAAGGTTCGTGGAGTCGCTCCGTCTGAGATAACCAGAAAGCTAAAAGAGATGCTTAGCATGTTCGACTTAGAAAAATATGCGAGTCGAAATATCCATCAACTTTCTGGAGGACAGCGTCAGCGTGTTGCTTTAGCACGAGCAATAATCACTGAACCCGATGTTCTTTTACTTGATGAACCGTTATCTGCATTAGATGCTCTGTTGAAACAAAGGTTACGTGGTGATATCCGAAATCTCTTAAAAAAACTCGGCATTACAGCGGTATATGTCACTCATGATCAAGAAGAGGCAATGGCTATGGGGGATCGCATTGCGGTTTTAGACCATGGAGAAATTGCGCAAATTGGTTCAGCAAAAGATATCTATTTAAAGCCAGTTAACAACTTTGTTGCCGATTTCATTGGTCAAATGAACCGACTTGAAGGGAGTGTGGATGACGGACAACTGATGTTGGATACAGGCAAACAGATTACTTTGTCTGATCAAGTTCTCTCACAGGTATCTACTAATAAAGATATCAGTGTAATGCTAAGACCTGAAGATATTGTGTTAACGCAAGTAACTAATGAAAACAGCGCACTATCTGCAACCGTTATTAGCACTGTATTTCTTGGCGACCGTACGCGCGTAACGTTGTCGGGCTTACAGAAAAACAGAACTCTGATGGTTGATTGTTTTGCTCGAGTTGATTATCAAATTGGTCAAGTTGTCGCTATCTCGTTCGCCCCCGAGCGGCTAATTCCTTTAAAGAAGTAATACTATGTTAATTGCACAGCTGACAGACCTGCACATCAAGCAGGGGGGCAAGCCGGCCTATAAGAAAGTTGATACGTTAAAATGTTTATATGATGCTGTAAATCATATTAACGACTTAAGCCCGAGACCTGATTGTGTCGTGGTTACTGGTGATTTAGGTGACTTTGGTTTGCTCGAAGAGTATCGACTGATTAACGAAGCTCTAGAGAAATTCGAAATGCCGTTATATGTCATTCCTGGTAACCATGATGATAGGCATAATCTGCGTCAAGGGTTGTCGAATCTTGTTTCGTTTGATCATGATGAATATTGTAATTTTGTCGAAGATAGCCATGACAAGGTACTTGTTGGATTAGATTCTTCAGTTCTTGGTAAACCCTATGGATATTTAACTGCGGATACTTTGGAATGGCTTAGTTTGGTCTTAAAGCAATATCGAGATAGGCCAATAATGTTGTTCATCCATCACCCTCCGATGGCCGTAGGCTTGAATCATATGGATGTGCAGAACTTGCAGAATTCTGATGAATTTTACGAAGTCATTAAGCCTTTTAGCAATATTCTGGGTATTTGTGCTGGCCACCTACATCGACCAATTACGGCAGTTTGGAATTCAATTCCAGTTTGGGTAGGGCCTTCTCATAGTCATTCAGTCACATTAGATCTAAACCCAAAGGCAAATTCGTCTTTTTCATTAGAACCTAAAGCGATACAGCTTCTGAGAATAGCTGAGAGTTCCGTGGTTTCTCATATCAGCTATATAGAAGATAGTGATGGCCCTTATCCATTCTTTGACGAATACGGTGCTTTGATCGATTAAACATTACGGTCGAAAGTTGATTTAGCGAGAACTAATAACGCCATTTGTTACAAGTAACAAATGGCGTTATTTTTGGAGCTTGGAGCTTGGAGCTTGGAGTTAGAAGATAAGTCTTGCTTGCACAGATAAACAACAGCGTTTTATTAAGTAAACGCTAAGAACGTTTCACCTTCTTGGACATGTAGTCGGAATCAAAAAACTCAGGCCAGTACATTTTCACGTAACCACCTGCAACCCAAATTACTAGGATGGTGGCGATGGTTAGCTCAAAGAACCCGAACTTGTGCAGCCAATACCATTGTGGGTATTCCGCGCCGAAAAACGTGGTTAATCGATGCATGGCAATAGCGCTGATCACGGATGGGAAGGTGACGGCAGCAATTGAAGGTTGGAACTTCAGACGCATTAGACGGATATAACACAAGTAGATTAGCAGTGTCATGGTGATAGCAATGCCAGCCAATGCGCCTGTCAGAATCGGGTCTGGGTTGTCGAAGTTAACCAAGTAAGCGGCTAAAGATAAGTTAACCGGAGCCGCCATTATAGCGAGTGTTGGTCTTGCTCTGCGAGGAAGATTACCTTCGAACACCAAGCGGTACAACACTACTGGCAGCATAAGGAAATAGATACCAATACAAGTGGCCGCAAGTGTTTCTGAAAAGACGGTGTGCCCGAACTGTGTACCTGCTAAAGAACTGCTGATCAAACCCACTGGATACAGAAACCAACTCGGTACAATGTTCGACATTTTGAAGTTGATGATCTGAAAGCTAAAGAACAACACCATCATGGTAAAGTGCAGTAATAGCGCACAGAACCAAACTGGGTAGGCGATGACTGGCGATATCTCGGCTAAGTAGTCGCACAGAATCAGAAGTGCCATGCTCATTGGTGCCATTAAGCTACCCACTAATGGGTGGCGAATGTCATTAAGGAAGGTATTAAAGCTCGTTAGATAACGGAGTAAAACAGGCAGCAATAATAGCGCGCCGAATGAAGCGAGGTAGGGGCGAATGATCTCACCAATACCCGGGATATATAATGCCCAAGCTTGTCCTAACCCAATAACGCCAAGTGCTAAAGACGCCTGAGATGGCGGCACATTTTTTACTTGGGTCAATCTTCTCCAGTTCAACGACTTACTCCGACTTAGTTAATTACAGAATATTGCATTTTTTGTTTTAGTTAGAGTGTGTAGGTCACCCATCAATAGATTTTGAGGGCACTCAACTAATTTTGAGTGGATGATACCAAGTTTAACGTTTGCTTTTTTGATTTTGATACAGAATCGGGAGATTAAGCACGTTGAATGTGTGCTTTTGTTTCATGAGTCATTTGTAATTAACGCACTTCCTCTTGCTGAGGGAGGTCTTGTTGTCTTAGCTTCTCATTTTTCAGCGTACGGTTGAGTAATTGGCTGTAAATTGGCTGCCCACCAAACATTTGAGCAATGATTACAGCACCTAAGCAGGTGATGATCAACGGCAGGATGAGGTAGTAGTTATTGGTCATTTCAATAACCAACAGAATACCAGTGATAGGTGCTCGCACGGTGGCGGCAAATAACGCGCCCATACCAGCAATCGCAAACATGCCCGGCTCAATATTCAGTTCAGGAAAGAATGCCGCAGCGATAAGCCCAAATGCATAACCAAAGAGTGTTCCTAGCGCAAGCATTGGTGCAAAGATACCGCCTGGTGCACCTGAGCCAAAACAAAGCAGGGTAGTGATCACTCGGCCTAAGAAGATTAATAGCAATACGTTGGTACTGTAGCTGCCATTAGTGATATTCGGGATGATACCAATACCACCACCAGTTAATTCGGGTATATAGAGCAGCAACAAGCCAAAGCAACCGCCAAGTAGGGTACCTGTCATCAAGTAGCGTTTACGGTCATTCTTGTGTATCGCTACAAACAGGTCTTGTGAAAGCGTAATCAGTTTATTGAAAATCACACCAAATAGGCCGAACAAAACACCTAACAACAAGAACAACCACAATGCATCCAGTTCAGGCGGTTGGTATTGAGGCATTGTGATAACGGCAGATTGGCCATTGATAGAACGAAACACAATGTTGGCTGAAATCGCTGAGATGATGACGGCTTTGATCGATATGAGTGAGTAGCGAAACTGTGGTCTCATCTCTTCGACTACAAACATGATGCCAGCCAGTGGTGCGTTGAATGCGGCGGCTAACCCACCGGCAGCACCTGACGCTAACAGCGAGTGACGAGTGTCATCATCTTTGACTCGAAAGATATCTGTGACCATACGACCAATACTGCCACCCATTTGAACTGTTGGTCCTTCACGGCCTAACACCATTCCAGAACCTAATGCGCCCATGCCGCCAAAGAATTTTACGGGTAATACTCTCCACCACCGAACAGGGCGCATGCCGTCCATCGCGCCTTCAATTTCAGGGATGCCCGAGCCAGCAGCCTCTGGAGCAAAGCGGTGTACGAGGAAATAACCGATAAAGGCAAATGCAGCACTAATAAGGAAAGCAGCAAGCCAAAGTGGTAAATGGCTACCGATTTCATCTTTCAGCCAATCGGTTCGAGTTTCTGTGATGAAATGAACCGCAACTTCGAAATAAGTGCCAACAACGCCAGCAAGTACGCCAACAATGCAAGAAAGAAAGAGAACGGAAGCGGGGGTCTTATCTCTTGAGAGAAATTGATTAATAGCATCCCTTGGCATTTTGGCTAATAAGGATTGCTTAATTTTCTCTCTTCTGGTCATTGAGATAAGGCTCCTGAATGGGTTAAGGTGGGGTTGTCATAAATTATACGCGTCCTCTGCATATCCTATAGCAACAAAGATGAAAAGTTGAATTTCATTTATGGAATGTACGTGTTACATAAATGGAATCTATGGGCAATTGTGGAATCGCCGTCACAATTTTGATCGATTCTCTGGTGGTGGCTTGAATATCCCCAAAAATGAACCATAGTTAAATCGTAAAGCAACATAACGAACCGCAAGGAGAAGTGAGGTTTTACACACAATTTGGATGGATTCAGAAACAAAGTTTTAGTTCCTCGTTAAATGTTCAGGTCGATATTTAAGGCTTCCTGATTCGCGAACTCACGATTGAGTAACGAGGGTGAGGCGTACTGAGTAAGTACGCCTTTAGTCCGTCTGGAGCATTCATTTTTCATCGTTACCCCCTTTCTAGTGACACTCATACAACTTCTGGCTTAAATCATTCTCCGTATAAACAAGCGATTGGGGTCAATTTCTCCGTGATTGTGTATATACTCCTTAAAAAAGGAGAACTGATATGACCAAAAAAGTTCCTACAAACATCATTACGGGTTTCTTGGGTGTTGGTAAAACGACAGCCATCTTGAACCTGCTAAAAAACAAACCTGAAAATGAAAACTGGGCTGTTCTGGTTAATGAGTTCGGGGAAATCGGCATTGACGGCGCATTGATGACAGACCAAGGTGCTTTGATTAAAGAAGTTCCGGGTGGCTGCATGTGTTGTACTGCGGGTGTGCCTATGTCGGTAGGTATTAATGCCTTACTTCGCCAAAAGCCAGATCGTTTATTGATTGAGCCAACAGGTCTTGGTCACCCTAAACAAGTGATTGCAACACTGACTTCTGAGCAGTACACGCCGTATGTTGATCTAAAAGCGACACTAGGTTTGGTTGACCCACGCAATTTATCCAATGAAAAATACACGTCTAATCAGAATTTCAATGATCAACTAGACAGTGCAGATGTGATTCTTGGTACTAAGGTTGACCTTGTTCATTCTGAAGATATCGATGTGTTTAATGATTGGGTGACGGATCAAACGCCAGCCAAAGTGTTCCATAAGCTAATTCATGATGGTGAAGTGCCATTAGAAGTGTTGGACATTGAAAGAGTATACGGCAGTGCTTCATCTCATATTGAAGCTCACCACCACGATCACGCTGAACAAGAGCCTCAATTCCAACTTCCTCCCGGTGAAGCCTTTATCCGAAAAGAGAATAAAGGTCAGGGCTACTTTAGTTGCGGTTGGCTGTTTGGCGCAGAACATAAATTTGACTTCGATGCGCTATTCTCAATGTTGTCGGATCTAACGGCTGAACGTGTAAAAGCCGTGGTGAATACCGACCAAGGTTGCTACGCATTTAATGTGGCGAATCAAGTTGTGTCTGTGAACGAAATTTCGCTTGATGGTTTTGAATCTCGACTGGAAGTGATCGACTCGCAGCTCATGCCATGGGGCGATCTCGAGCAGATTCTTCTCAAGCTGTCTGGTATCAAATAGCGCTATTTTTGCTGTTTGAACTAAGGATCTCGGTGTTTACTTCGTTTAAGGAGGGGTAAACACCAGATTAAATGAGAAAGTTTGCGTTATATCACGATAAATGTGAGATAAATCACTCTAATTACTTTATAGTGCTCGGCTGAAATAAGAATGTAGGCTGTCTGCTTAAGGAACCCGTAACAATGTCATTTTCCTCTCAAGGTTTTGCTCCTGAATTAGTCAAAGCGTTGACTGAGTGTGGTTATGAAAAACTCACTCCAATTCAACAAAAAGCGATTCCAATGGCTCGTAAAGGCCATGATATTTTTGCTACTGCTCAAACCGGTACGGGTAAAACAGCGGCATTTTCATTGCCTGTTATCCAACACCTTTTGAACAGCGGTAAAAAGGCGTCTAGAGGAACGGCTCGCGGCCTTATTCTTGCTCCAACTCGAGAGCTTGCTGCGCAGATCGCTCAAAACATTAAAGACTATGTTAAATACACGGATCTAAGCGTTTCTGCGGTTTACGGTGGTAACAAGATGTCTTCACAAGTTCGTCAATTAGAACTGGGTGTTGATATTTTGGTTGCGACTCCAGGCCGTTTAGAAGAGCACTTAGAAGCGGGTAACGTGTCTATCGCAAACCTAGAATTTCTAGTATTTGATGAAGCTGACCGTATCCTTGATATGGGCTTTATCAATGCAGTTCGCAAGATCATGTTGGATGTAGAAACATCACCGCAAATCATGATGTTCTCTGCGACAACATCGACTCAGTTAAACCAACTGTCTGTTGATATTCTGCGTAAACCAAAACGTATCAGTGTTGAGCGCGAAAACTCAACGGCTGCTACTGTCGGTCACGTGGTTTACCCAGTCGATCAAGAACGTAAAACTGAACTGCTTTCTGAGCTTATTGGCCGTAAAAACTGGCGCCAAGTGCTTGTGTTCGTGAACTACAAAGAAACAGCGAACGATGTGGTTAAAGAGCTTAAGCTAGACGGCATTAAAGCAGTACTGTGCCACGGTGATAAAGCGCAAAGTGCTCGTCGTCGTGCGTTGGATGACTTCAAAGAAGGCAGAGCTCGTGTAATGGTAGCAACAGACGTTGCGGCTCGTGGTCTTGATATCGAAGACTTACCACATGTAATTAACTACGACATGCCTTTCCTAGCGGAAGATTACGTTCACCGTATTGGCCGTACAGGTCGTGCTGGTAAACAAGGTCACGCAATCTCTTTCGTTAATCGCGAAGAAGAGCTGACTGTTGTTCAAGTTGAAAAATTGATTCAACAGCGTATTCGCCGTGTTGAACAACCGGGTTATGAACCGAAGAAACGTGATGCTTACATCGAGAAGCTGAACACTAAATCGGCTTACAAAAACCGCCAGGGTCGTAAGAACAACGCGAACGAAGAGCCACAAGATCAAGCAAGCGCTGAACGTCGTTTGACTATGATGAAGCGAATTAAAAACCGTCGTAAGTAAAATTACGGTTGGTACTGAAAAAGAGCCACTGTATTGTGGCTCTTTTTCGTTGTGTCGCTAAATATAAGGTCGCTCCTTACAAAGACAACTCAACAAGCTGAATACTCAAATAACAATAAGTCGATAAGGTAATAATATGGATAGCGCGCTACTTTGGGCTTTTATTCCCACGTTTTTCTTTGTTTCAATCACGCCCGGTATGTGTATGACTTTGGCGTTGACGCTAGGAATGAGTGTTGGATACAAGCGTACATTATGGATGATGATCGGTGAACTGGCTGGTGTCGCTGTGGTTTCTATTGCCGCGGTATTGGGTATCGCATCTATCATGCTGAACTACCCATGGCTGTTTACAGGCTTCAAGTTTGTGGGCGCAGGGTACTTGTTCTACTTGGGTGTACAGATGTGGCGTTCAAGAGGAAAACTGGCGATCAGTACTGATAATCAAACAACCAAAGTCAGCAATGATTGGGACTTGGTGGTTCAAGGCTTTGTTACTGCGATTGCAAACCCGAAAGGCTGGGCGTTTATGATTTCTCTGCTGCCTCCTTTTATCAACAGCAGTAAAGATTTAGCGCCTCAGTTGATGATTCTGGTTTCTATTATCTTAGCTTCTGAATTTGTTTGCATGACTCTGTACGCGACAGGTGGAAAGAGCTTAAAACATATGCTGGGCAAAGCCGATAACGTTAAGTTGATGAACCGTATTGCAGGTACGTTGATGATGGGCGTTGGTGTTTGGTTGTTCGTGAGTTAACTGTGATTAACGATAACGGGTATAGAGATCCCCGACTCAGTCGTTCCTCCTTCTCGAGGATGACGAGAGCTTGGGATAACGAGCTCTTGGTATGACGATGAGCTTGAAGGCTCGGATTCTTACTTAAACCGAAGAATGCATAGAATATAAAAAGAGCGATAGGGCATTTGGCCTTATCGCTCTTTTTGATTTTACTTAGCTAGCGAACAGAAACTAGATAACAGTAAGATTGCTGATCTTAGCTATATTTGTGTATTAAACTGCGATTTCACCGCCGTCTTCACGACGAATCACGACCGTAGATGCTCTTGGGCGAACGTTGCCCTGAGTCTGAGCCGTTGCATCTTCAGACGATGGCCAGTTTGCTGGGTGTTGAATGTTCACGAACAGTGATTTGAAATCAGGACTAATGGTAAAGCCAGTTACTTCACACCCGTTTGGACCAACAAAGAAGCGTTTAAGCTGTGCTTGGTTATTTGCATCAATCACCGCGCTGTTGCCGTTGTCATCCGTTAACTGAGATGGAACTACTGCCAGCATTTGGTCATTGGTGTAGCCAGTTACTTCGTCTGCGCCGTTATCCGTCTGAATCCACAAGATACCACGAGCATCAAACGCTAAGCCGTCAGGGCTCGCGAATTGGTTCATGTCTGTTAGTCCTGAGCGGTTGATAGATTTATCTTCCACTGCTGGAGAGCCAAATACGAAGATATCCCAATCGAACTCGCCTGCTGTTTTGCCTTCATCCCAACGGATAACATGACCGAACTTGTTGTCTACGCGAGGATTCGCAGAGTTCGCTTCTTTACGCTTGTTGTTATTAGTTAGCGTTAGGTAAGCCGTACCTGTCATTGGGTCAACAGAGCACCATTCAGGGCGATCCATTGGCGTTGCGCCTACAAGGTCGGCTGCACCTGCGGTATTAACGATAAGTGCTGCTTGAGAGTCAAACGTATCACCTAGCTTGCCACCGTTTGTGGTTTTGCTGCTCAGTGTTAATGGTAACCATGTACCTGAACCGTCATCATTGAACTTAGCTACATACAGCGTGCCTTTGTCCATGTACTTGTCACCCGCACTTAGGCGATTGCTTGGATCTGCGTCACGTGGGTCCCATTTCTCTTCAGAAACGAATTTGTACAGGTATTCAAAGCGAGAATCGTGACCAGAGTAGAATACGATTGGCTCGCCTTCGGTCAACTTACCAAAAGTACAGCCTTCATGGCGGAAACAACCCAATGCAGAGCGTTTCTTGGCGCGAGAGTTTGCTGTGTATGGGTCGATTTCAACAATGTAGCCGTGACCATGTGCTTCGTTACGATAATCGTCCATCGCTGACTCACCTGTTGGTGTTACGTCAAAGCGTGCAAATTCGTCTAAGCGTTCTTGTTTGTTACCTGAAAGCGTGTCCCAACCGTAACGTGTTTTATCTGTCGCGATACCGATACGCTCTTGAGCTGGTGTAGTTGTACCTTTATTGACGAAGTAACCCGGCCAGTTCTCTTCACAAGTTAGGTAAGTGCCCCAAGGTGTGTAGCCGTTGCCGCAGTTATTTAATGTGCCACGAGCTTGGCTGCCGTCTTGCGAGAATTTGGTTTTGGTAAATTCACTGTGAGCGACAGGGCCAGACAGATCCATTACTGTCGCGCCCGTGTAGCGGCGGTTCAGAGGATCGTTATCGACCATCACCCATTGGTTGCCATCAAGTTTTACACGAACCACACTGACGCCGTGAGCGTTGATCTCTTTGCGAACTTCATCAATGCTAGGGCGGTTGCCTTCATCGTATGTAGGGCCATTAGCGTGGAGTGCTTTTTGGTCGATGTATTCGTGGTTGATCACCAACAAGCCGTCATTGCTGTTGCCATCAAGCGGGAAGAAGTGCATACCGTCGTGGTGCATGCCCAGTGAGTTTGCTTGATCTTGTGCGTTGTTGGTGCCGTCTTTTAACCAAGCCTTGCCTTGCTTGTTAAGTGGCGTACCCCAAGGAACCAATACTTGTGCGGTGTAGCCTTTTGGCACAACGACACTGTCTGTCAATGAGCCTTTAACCGATTCGAATGCAAGTGTTGCGGTGCTTTTCTGTGCGCCTGTTGCTTGCATTGTCGAAGCGTTAGCTGTGCTGTGGCCCGCTAAACCAAACGCGCCAAACGCCGTCATTGCACTGATGCCAAGACCGCCTTTCAATACATTTCTTCTTGAAAGTTTTGCATCTAGAACTTCTTCGAAGGGCTTGTTATTACTCTTGTTAAAACGAGTGCTATCAAATGTTTCCTTGCTCATCGCGACTGCTTCCTATTAGCTGATTTTATTATTCGTTATTCATGACTAACCCAGTTACTAACTAATTGGTTAACAAGTTGGGTAAATGTGTGACCAATCGTGAAGCAGTTAAGTGACAGATTTTTATAGTTTTCATTAAGCTTTTGTTTCTGTAGCACGATTTTTGCCATTAACACCCTCGTGCAATACAAAACTCTTGGGGATTGATGTGGAACTGTGTATAAATGCTTTATCAAACGAAAAGAGAGACAGTTATGAAATTAGATAAAATCGAAAACAAAAATCGCCGCCTACGCAAAAAGTTATACCTAGGTGAATTCGCGATTCTGGGTTTTGAAGTAAGCTGCAAGACTTCGATTGCTGATTTTGACCAATACGATGTGTTCATTGATGAGTTCATTGATTTCATCGACAGCATCGGCTTATGCTTTGGTGGCGGCGGCCTTGAGCTGTTTGAAGGTTTCTTATGCTCAATTGAGCGCTACCGTTCAGTAACAGAAGCAGAACAACTGCAAGTTGCTCAATGGCTTGAAGCTCGTGCTGAAGTAAGCAAAGTGGAAGTTAGCGAACTGATTGACGCAAACTACGCGTTTTAATTTGATGTTGTGTTGTTAGCTTAATTTGAAGGCCAAATACGGCTTAGGAAAGAGCAACAACAGGACGCCAGAATAAAGGCCGAATCGGTAAGTCGATTCGGCTTTTTTGCGTTTAATTCGCTCTACTTCTATTTATTACCTTCTTTTGTCCTCCTTCCTACGCAAATGATGAATTGATAGTTTTCGTTTAAATATAAGTACCTTATCGCTACTTTTATTGGCAGTAAGAAGTTTGGATAAACTTGTGAGAGTTTTATGAGAATTCAATGAAGTTGCTGATAGATTTGATCGCCATTCTTAGAGTCAACAACACCACAGTTCGTGGCTGACATAGATAACACGTATTTCGATGTTATTGATTTGCCGGTCACGAAAGGACTCGATAAAGGATGGAATCAAAATGAATAAACGTACTCAAATCAGCTTAGTGATCAGCTCGGCTATGCTGGCCTTCGGAGCGGCTCAAGTTCAGGCTACTGAGCTTGAAGTCACTGTCACTAATGCAACTAAAGGGATCTACTTTACGCCTATCTTAGCGGCGGCTCATGACTCAAGCTTGTTCATGTTTAGAACGGGGGAAGCTGCTTCTACGGAACTAGAGTCCATGGCCGAAGGTGGCGATATTTCAGGTTTATCTGGTGTCATTGCTAACGCGGGAGGCGTGGTGGTTGAGAATCCAGCGGCCGGAATCCTCAATCCGGGCGTCGCAACTACGTTTGATATCAGTACTGGAGATTTAGAGTACCTATCATTGGGTGCCATGTTGCTGCCGACAAACGACGGTTTTGTTGGTCTAGATAGCTGGAAAATCCCAACTCAAGCGGGCACCTACAAAGCGACTCTAAATGGTTATGACGCGGGTACAGAAGCCAATGATGAGTTGGCGGGCAGCATGCCGAACCCTCCATTCATTACCTTTGGCGTTGGCGGTACAGGTGTAGAAACTGCGGTATCCAATACTAAGGTTCATATTCATCCGGGTAACATTGGTGATAGTGACGCAGCGGGCGGTATCAGTGACCTCGATAGCAGCCATCGTTGGTTAAACCCTGTTGCAACTATCACCATTGTTGTGAAGTAAGGGGGATGTATGAAAGCTAGAATTCTATTTATCGCTGCATCGGTAGCTGTTTTGGCCGGTTGTCCGGACGATGACGATGATTACTATCGATATGATGTGAGTGTTACTAATCTAACACCTAATCAACCAATGTCACCACTCGCGGTGTTAACTCATAATACGAATTTTGACCTGTTTGAAGTTGGGCAAAGTGCTTCTGTCGATCTTGAATACTTGGCGGAAGGTGGCAGTAATGCACAATTGCTTGCGCTCAGTGACAGTGACGCCAATGTTTATCAAGGCATCTCAGGCAATGGGCTGATTCTTTCAGGTGAGCAAGACACGGTGTCTATTCGTGTCGACCCAAATCAAGAAGGGTATATTTCTGTTGCTTCCATGTTGGTGAACACCAATGATGCGTTTGTCGGCGAATCCGGTTTATCACTCAAGTCATTAGCGGTGGGTGATACCTTCGTGATGAACATGAATGTTTGGGATTCGGGAACTGAGCTGAACGATGAGCTTGCTGCAACCATTCCGGGACCAGCAGGCGGTGGGGAGGGTTTTAATACCACACGAGACGACACCGATGTAGTGAGTTTCCACTCTGGCGTAATCAGCCAAGATGACGGCCTTACGACTTCTACTTTAAGTGCAAATCATCGTTTCCTTAACCCCGGTGCAAGAATCACCATTACTCGAACTGAGTAACAGGTTGAAAGCAAGATGAAATAATTCCTGCTCTGTTCCGGTCAATTGAAAGGTGGGCAGACTCAGAACAGAGCAGGGATCATGAATAGTGCTGCGGTAAATTTGATGGCAAACATATTGTTGGTTGAAGACGATGATGACTTGGCTGAGCTGGTGCAGATGCATCTTAAGTTCCAAGGCCATAACGTAATCAGAACCAATGTGATTGAAAAAGCTCAGGCGTTCTATAAAGATGGTCATTTTGATTTGATCGTACTGGATCGTGGCTTACCAGACGGTGACGGACTCGATTTTTGTCGAATGTTACGTCAGCAAGAAGATTGGACGCCAGTACTCATGCTCACGGCAAGGGATACTGAGCTCGACAAGGTGTCAGGCTTAGAAGCAGGCGTTGATGACTACATAACGAAGCCTTTCAGCGTGCTCGAGTTTCAAGCCCGCGTGAGGAACGTGCTGCGTCGTTTAAGTCATTCTGAATCAGCAGTGAAAGATACACTATCAACAGAGTCCATAATGAGTTTTGGCGGGCTTACTATCCAACCTGAGCGTCATCAGGTGTCACTCAATAACCAAGACGTACCGCTGACTGCTACCGAGTTTACCTTACTTCATTTCTTAGCAACCCGTCCGGGACGTGTGTATAGCAAAGACGAGCTGCTCGATCATGTTTGGAATACTCATCACTCTGGCTATCACCATACCGTGTGTAGCACAGTCAACCGTCTAAGAACCAAGCTTGCGATGCCGAATAGTGATGATGATTTCATTAAAACCGTTTGGGGTGTTGGCTATAAGTTTGAGTCAAAAGCCTAGGTCTATGTGTCGCGTCCTAAGCTTACTTAAAGGCCAGTAAGACCTATACGAGCCATTGAGGAGAGAACATGAGTTTCAAATCGCGTTTAGTGCTGTTCACCAGTTTGTGGTTTCTGCTCGTGAGTGTGGTGATTGCTTACACCTATCATTGGCAAAAAGAGACCATAGAACAAAGAACTAAGCAGAGCTTACACAAAGAGCTCGCGGTTCATATGCGCGATGATAATCCTCTGATGATTGGTACTGACTACAACCCTAAAGCGCTCAAATCCATATTCCACACCTTGATGTTAATAGGGCCAGATTTCGATATCTATTTCCTCGACAGTCAGGGCAAAATTACGACTCATGCTGCGCCAGAAGGCACTGTGTTAGCCAACCAGATAGACTTAGCCCCCATTCAACAGTTTTTAAACGACGAACCTTATCCCATTCTTGGGGACGATCCGATCAATCCGGGATCTCGCAAGGTGTTTTCCGTGGCAGCGATAGAAGAGCTAGGTTCTACCGTTGGGTATCTATACGTGTTAATTGGCAGTAATCGTCACACCGTGATTGCCAATTCTCAGGTCGACACGCCATACATCGCGCTAGCGGGGCTCATGCTGATCTCGATCTTAGGTTTTGCGGTTGGGGCTTATCTGTTGGTCAAACGTAGCCTGTTAAACCCAATAGAAGCAGTAACCAACAAGCTGCAACAGCAAGCAGAGCAAGATTTTCGATTGGATCCGAACTTCATTCATCAAGTACCAGAATTGGTGCCGATTGCGCGCTCGTATCAACTGATGGCGAAGCACATTCAACAGCAATTTTTGCAACTTGAATATCAGTCGTCACATCGCAGACAAAGCTTATTGCAGCTCAGCCATGATTTGAAAACGCCATTGTCGAGTGTGTTGGGTTATCTAGAAACATGGAAGATTCAAAACCCGCAATCAGACCCGCTAATTGACGTGGCTTACCGTAATGGCAATAAGTTGTCTGAACAGCTCCATTCGCTGCTAGATAGCGCCAAGAATGATAACCCGGTACCTACATATCAATACGCTTCAATCGATTTTAATGGGCTGATGAGCGAATGTTTAGAAACGATACAAAGCCAGTATCGCCATAAAAATGTTGAGTTGAACGTTAATATGCCTAATGGAGTTAAGGCTGTGGGTGATGGTGATCTGCTTGAGAGGCTGATTTTGAATCTATTAGATAATGCATTGAGGCATAGCCCAAGTGGAACCGTGGTGTCGTTAGATGTTGGTTTTGAAGCGGATTCCAAACGGGTGAAGGTGGTGATTCATAATGAGGTCGAACAGGAAGCACCGAACGGTTCGTTAGGCATTGGCACTAAAATCGCGCAGTCGATACTGATGTTACATCACAGCGTGCTAGAAACAACAAAGGCAGAGAACTCTTTTCAGCAAAGCTTTTACTTGCCTTCTGTATAGCCCAGTCTGCCTTCGGTTTAGCTTGATGTGTACTTACGTAGAAGGAACGTTAAGCGTCTTTAGTGCCTTCGTTGCCTTCGTTCACTTTCGCGTAGAAGTGAAGCAGCTCAGTTAATTCTTTAACCCAGCCAAACGCATCTTTAGGTGCGTTTTTTAAGATTTTCTCAACTTTCTCACAGTGCACTTCGATTGCGATTGCTTCTTCAAGGTTGAAAGAAATTGAGTAGAAGTGCCAAAGCAGTAGGCGAGTCATACGCTCGATGTTCTGTTGCGAGTTATCCGACTCAGAGAAGGCTAAGTTCACTTCACCAAGCGCGATAGCGGTCATTCGAAGCATGGCGTCAAATTTCGCCGATTGCATGCGTTCTTCGCTGGTGACTTCTTCTTGCTCGAACGTAAACAATTCCGTCATTGCATCTTCAGGAACAAGGCGATGAATCATTCTTAAACTAAATTCTTCTAGTTCATGGCGAGGCATGGTGATTAAGCAATTTAAGGTGTAGTCGCGTTGCATGGTGTTCTCTTGGATCTGCAAAAAGGTCGGATAGTTTAATGGAGAAGCGAGCTTAGAAAAAGCAGATTTTGGATAAGCCTACGTTGGCAGGCTTATCTGTGTACTACAAGCCCTAAATCGATGCTTAGGGGAACTGTATTTAGGTTTGAACGCAGTATCAGGTTTTGCTATGGCTTGGCGGTTGGTACTGCATCGACTGGTCGTTTTTCATGAAAATGTTACTCGCGACCAAACTGCCAATACAAATCGAACCAAGGGCGAGCCAAGTCATCGCATCGGGAATCTCGTTAAACAGTGGGATCGCCAACAAAGTCGCAACGGCGGGTGTTGCACTGCCAAAAGCGGCAGAACGCTCAGCCCCTAAGGTATTAACCGCATAAAGGTAAGTGAACGCCGCTATTAAACCCGCCCCAACGCCTTGCACTGCTGAATGAACGGCAAGCTCTGTGTAGGGCCAATTAGCGATCGGTGTGTCCATTAGGTGGCTAGGGAGGGCGCCAGTCAGGATTAGGGCGAGTAACAGCAAAGTAGAACAGAGAGAAATAAAACCGGCACTGACTAACGCATTAAGATTAGCGACACGGGCTGAGATGGTAAAAGTCGCCCACATTAAGCTTCCGCATAAAAACAACAAATGGCCTTTGGTATATTCAAAGTTGAAGCTGCTTAAGCTACTCCCCAAAAACAACAGTATGCCGAGCAAAACCAGACCTAAACCTACAACACGGTGTCGGCTGAGTGGCTGCTTAAAAAAGAGTACTGCAATTCCTGTGACGAACAGCGGAAGTGTCCCCGGAACTAACGCACTGCCATGTGATACGGGAACAAACTGCATCGCCGTTCCGGCAACAAGTAGATAGGGCAATCCGCTACCCACAAACATACCCGTTAGATATCGTTTAGGGATGACTGCAATGGCGCTGCGTGCTTTCCACATCAAAGGTAATAGCACCAAAGCCGGTATGATAAATCTTGTGAGAGCGATATCTGCAGGTGTTAAATCTGAATTTGCGCCGCCTTTAAGAGAAAGAAAAAAGCTCGCCCAAATGAGTAGGGTGACTGTAATAGATAAGTAGCCAAGATTCATAATATAAAAGGAAAGTGGGTAATGACTTATTATGGGGTAGTTGGTGTGCCACAGGTTGGCAAAGTTTGGTCTAACTTGAGTTGTTATTAATGATTTCTGCTAACATGTATAAAATAATTAACGGATTTAACTAATATTTGGTATTTGCTATGGATAGAATTGATAGACATCTTCTTGAACTGCTACAAAAAGATGGCAGGTTAACCACGGCTGAACTTGCTGATGAAGTGGGTTTATCACCTTCTCCTTGTGCAAGGCGAGTCAAAAGGCTAGAAGAAAAGGGCATTATTGATGGTTATCGTGTGAGCTTGTCACGAGAACAGGTTGGCATCGCAATGAGTGTGTTTGTTGAGGTGAGCCTAAATAATCACCAAGAAGTGTCGATTGATAAGTTTGAAGGGGCTGTTGTAGAGATGGAAGAGGTTATCAGTTGCCACGTTGTATCTGGGGCATATGATTACCTCTTGGAAGTGGTTAGCCCAAACTTGATGGCCTACGAGGCGTTTACAAGAAAACTTCAAAGGCTCTCTAACGTGAAAGACATTCATACTCACCTTGCGATAAGACAAGTAAAAGGCAATGCGCCACTGCCAATTTATACCGATTAAGCCAAAATTAGAGAAGCGACACGACGGCTGAATGAGCTGAAAACGAAATGGTTTGATCTTTAAAGAAGAGCGCGAAAGTTACCAAAAATCTCTCACAGGATGACAAACTCACGGCAATAAAAAACGGAGCACCTCATGAAAGGTACTCCGTATATGATAGGTGCAAAACTTAGTGATACTTAAAGTTAGAGATTGAACAATCCCCTGTTTGTGCATTAATTCTGAATGAAAAAGCATGTGAATGATAATCCACACCGTCATTCCAAATTGTCTCTCCAAATATCCTACATAGCTCTAGCTCACTTACTGAACCGAACTCTTCCATGTGTTTAGCTACAGATAAAAGTTTACCTCTTATCTCTGCAGTCCATTCCGTGTTACTCAAGCAGTTGAAAGCCATAGTCTTTTGCATATTACCTAGCCAAAATGTTTCTTGTTATTAAGTTATATGAAGATTCATGATAACAATTTTCTGGCGTTTGTAAATCTATTTTGTGATGAATATCTCACATACTCGCTTGCATTGGTCGGAAATTGAACTTCATTGTTGATAGTTAGCACATTAGTTTTACAACTTATTGATAAAGCTTTGATTAGCGAGCTCTTAGAATATTATGAATCGGGTAGAGCATATTTATCGGGAAAGTCCAGTCGAACAGTGAGGTGATCTAATGGCTTCTTCAGTTTGATACATCGCTTACCGGTTGGTTTGTGTGGCGTGCTTCATCAATCATCGTAGCTTCTCTGCGGTATATTGAAGACAGCTGCCGGAATTTTTCACTGAGTGTATGGAGATCTCGGGAAAGTGATTGTGAGCTTTGTACGTGCACCTGCGCACTTTCTGTTTGTCTCGGTAGTTTTGCTCTAGCACAATGTTTAGCGACGGCTTGCCAAGAATGTGTGAGAGACTCAGCCCCATCTAACTCGGTAGACACAACGTATGCCTGTTTTAATAGAACCTCAGAAACATCGTAAGCGGTATTCATATGACTATTGAGCTGTACATTAAACCTTTGTTCGTACTTTGCCCAAAGTTCAATGATCTGCTTTTTGGTGAAATGTTTGGATAACAGCGTTTGTGACTTGTAGGTTGAGAGAACTTGGTTGAATTCTTTGGTGTATTGGTTGTAACGTCCTTCAAATGAGAGCTGGCGATCCAACAGTATTTGCCAGTTTTCACTGCTACATTGGTTTGCTAGCACGATATTAGTACTCAAAGGTACACACACAATGATAACTTTCACCCAAAAACTCATGACTTTCCTCTACTTACCGCGTTCTCTATATAGAGTATAGATGAGCAGCAGCATGAGTTGATGTACACTTGAGGCATACCTGAAACGGAAGAGCTGGTGGATTTGATGAAAAAAGCGCTGATCGCTTTACTTGTGTTGTTAATATTGGGCGGAGGAGGAGCTGCGTATTACTTCTTGGTCATGAATAAAGCCCCGATTCCACCGGAGAAAATGGAAGAGCCAGCTGTAGAAGTTACTCAGCAGCCAGAATCTGACCTTGTACCCATCATGGATCTTCAGCCTGAACCAGAGCAGACGGAATTTTACGTTTTGGATAGAAAGCTTGAAGTGGTAGAGCAGCCTGAAATTGATGGGTTGATAACAGATTATCTCTACAAAGGTGAAAAGGTCGAAGTGTTAGAGAAACAAGGCGAATGGGCTCGTATCTCTGATTATATTGTTCTCAAAGAAGGTGGCCCGCAGACCGCTGAATGGGTGTCTATGTCAGGTCTATCTAATGATGAAGTGATTATCTCAGAAAAAGAAAGCAAAGAGATATTAGATTCCTATTTGGTTAAGTCTGATGACCTCAAGATCTATCAAGAGAAATTCCGTAATTCAGTGGCTAAACTGATCTCTGAAGGGGAGTGTGCCCCAAGTGATTTTGAAGAACTCGGCGGATGGGTGAAATCGGTTAAGTATAGCAATCGAGATGTTTATTTTATTTATTGTGGCGGGTTGTCCCTTGAAAACAAAATTTATCTTGATGTAAATACAAATGAAATATTTACGAAGTAGCACCCCACGCTCTATTTATTAATAATTTTTACTTAAGCCCACTCATAGATTGAGTGGGCTTTTTTTTGCCTATCCATAATGTTCAGTTTTCCAATCCAGAACGTTAATCATATTGAAGTTTATATAGAATGATAAGGAACCATTTATTAATGGATAATAAGAGTTTTATTATTATTTCCATGATCAATCGTTTCAAATTCTCACTTTGCATTCTTCTTGAAACAAGCTAAAAAATATAGGTTTATCTCCTATTAACAATGACTTATCTACTTGATGATAAAGTTAAAAGTAAATAAACCCTATTGTTATCAGTATCTTGCGTTGATTTACATGTTCGCAACATTTCATTGATTTTGAGAGAGAAGTCAAGTTTTTAATCATAAGATATAAATATTTCCCATTTGTAATAATATTTTTTGATTTTGAGTTGTAGGGTTTAATTAAAGCAAAACGTAAAGTTTAATTATCAACTAAGACATTATCTTATTAACATCATTGTTATTTAATTGCTTGTAAGGGATGGAACCATTAATGAAAAAGCTTGCTTTAATTACAGGGTCAAAAGGCGGTATCGGCTCAGCAATTTCCTCTAAATTAGTTGCAGACGGTTATCGTGTCATCGCGACTTATTTTACTGGAAACTACCAATGTGCATTGGATTGGTTTAACGAAAAACAATTCACCGAAGATCAAGTGAGATTGTTTGAATTAGATGTTACCAATACTGCGGAATGTGCGCTGAGCTTAAGCAAGTTGTTAGAAGAAGAAGGCACTGTGGATGTGCTGGTCAACAACGCGGGTATTACACGTGATAGCGTCTTTAAAAAGATGGATGCAGAAGCGTGGAAAGAGGTTATCGAAACGAACTTAAACAGTTTGTTCAACGTGACTCAACCTTTGTTCGCTCCTATGTGTGAAAAGGGTAACTGCCGAGTCATTAATATCTCTTCCGTCAATGGTCTTAAAGGTCAATTCGGACAAACTAACTACTCGGCAGCGAAAGCTGGAATGATTGGTTTCTCTAAAGCTTTGGCTGCGGAAGGCGCTCGTAGCGGCGTAACCGTGAACGTGATTGCCCCTGGCTACACAGCAACCCCTATGGTTGAGCAAATGAAGCCTGAAGTACTGGATTCGATCAAGAACCAAATCCCGATGAAACGCTTAGCGACACCTGTTGAAATTGCAGCCGCAGTGGGCTTCTTAGCGGGTGAATCTGGCGCGTACATTACAGGCGAGACATTGTCTGTGAATGGCGGCTTGTACATGCACTAATTGGCAAAACTGAAGGGATTGGAATGATGGAAAAAGTATTTATTGTTGCGGCTAAGCGCACTCCTATTGGTGCATTTACCGGGTCGCTAAAAAACATATCCGCTGGCGAGCTGGCTGGCGTTGCGATCAAAGGTGCACTTGAGTCTGTCGATCTTTCGTTGGATGCGATTGATGAAGTGATTGTCGGCAACGTGATTTCGGCAGGCCAAGGCATGGGGATTGCGCGTCAGGCTTCCATCTATGCGGGGCTTCCTGAGGAAACGCCTGCATATGGCGTGAACATGATTTGCGGTAGCGGCATGAAATCAGTGATGGACGCAGCGGCGCACATCAAAGCACAAGATGCTGAAGTGGTTATTGCTGCTGGCGTTGAAGTGATGTCCCAAATTCCTTTTGTGGTTCCAGCGAGCGTTCGTAATGGTCACAAAATGGGTGACATCTCAATGAAAGACTTACTGGTTGGTGATGGCTTAACCGATGCGTTTAATCACTACCACATGGGCATGACCGCTGAAAATATCGCGAATACGTTGAATATTTCTCGCCTTGCTCAAGATAACTATGCCCTTGAAAGCCAACAGAAAGCAGTCGCGGCGATTGAAGCCGGTAAGTTTAACAAGCAAATCGTGCCTGTAGAAGTTAAGCAGCGTCGACAAACTGTCACTTTTGATACCGATGAGTACCCGAAGTCAGATGCAACCTTCGAAGGTCTACAAAAGCTTCGTCCTGCCTTTGACCGTGAAGGAACAGTCACGGCTGGTAACGCTTCGGGCATCAATGATGGCGCGAGTGCAATCATCTTAGCGTCTGAATCGGCGGTAGCGAAACATGGTCTAACACCTTTAGTGGAACTGACCAGTTACGCACAGTCTGGTCTGGACCCAAAGATCATGGGTTTAGGACCCGTAGAAGCTGTTTCGAAAACGCTTGATAAGGCGAATCTAACTCTAGAAGAAGTAGATTTGTTTGAATTGAATGAAGCGTTTGCAGCTCAAGCTCTTGGCGTGATGTACCAATTGTCAGAGCAGCATGATTTACCGCTTGATGCGTTCAAGCCAAAGGTCAACGTCAATGGTGGTGCAATCGCGCTTGGCCATCCTTTAGGTGCTTCAGGCAATCGAATTATTGTTTCACTCATCCATGAAATGCTTGAACAGAAAACGACTTATGGCGTTGCTTCGCTCTGTGTGGGTGGAGGAATGGGAACCGCTGTTTTGCTAAAAGGTATGGAAGGTTAGAACCTGACATATCGGTGGCAAGCTTAAAAAGATCGATTCAGCTTTGCAAAGCATCGTGAGTTAGTCGATGAGCGTCGGCTGAATTGATAGTGACACAAATTTATTAAACTATGTATTCATCAGGAGTTATTTATGTACACGGATATTTTCAAAACAATTACTGACCAAACTGAAAAGCAATTTGAACCGTACTTAAAGTTCAACAAGTTGGTTGCAAAGAACGTCCAAACGATGACAGAGCTGCAAATGAATGCGATGCAGACTTACACGGACATGGGTCTTGCGCAAATGAAGGCAGTGACTGAAATCAAAGACGTGACTAGCCTAACGGCTTTCAACAGCCAGCAACTAGCAGCGCTAACTCAGCTGTCTCAACAGATGATGAGTGACAGTGCTAAGCTTCAAGCTGCGGCAAAAGAGTTCAAAGAAGATGTTGAAACACTAACGACTGAAAACTTGAAAACAGTTACACCTGCATAAATAAAATCGCCATCGAGTTAGCAATGTGTTTACTGTGAGGCTCGGTGGCGATTTTCCGATTATTGGAGTCATGTTATGTTTCAACACTTCTTTTCGGACTACCTTGTTAAACTTCAACAAACAAACCAGCAATGGTGGGAAAGCTTTGAACAAAACAAGGAAGCCGCGCAATCTCCCCTCAATCAAGCGATGCAAGAATTGAACTTTGATGATGCATCAAAAATCTTCGAACAAGCCGCCAACCAGCCCGCAGTTCTACTTCAGCTACAATCTCAATGGTGGGAACAGCAACTTAAGATCTGGCAGAATGCCGCGCTGATGGGCAACACCGAAAGTGTTATTTCTGAAGATCGCAGCGATAAGCGCTTTATTGATGAAGCTTGGAAAAACGACCCGTTCTACAGCTTTATCAAGCAATCCTATTTGTTATTCAGTAAAAGCTATATTGATACCATCAACTCTATCGAAGGTATTGACGATAAAACTAAAGAACGTGTTGCGTTCTTTTCGCGTCAGGCAATCAATGCACTGTCGCCAAGCAATTTTATTGCAACTAACCCAGAGTTGATGAAACTGACGCTTGAAAGAAATGGTGAAAACCTGCTTGATGGATTAGAGCAGTTACAAGCAGACGTTGAAGCGAGCGCCGATATCCTCAAGATCCGTATGACTAACAATAACGCTTTCCGATTAGGTGTTGATGTTGCTAACACCGAAGGTGATGTTGTCTTTCAAAACGAATTGTTTGAACTGATTCAATACTATCCTAAGACACCGCAGGTCAATGCGACGCCTTTGCTGATCGTCCCGCCATTCATCAACAAGTACTACATTCTTGACCTTCGTGAGAAGAACTCGATGGTGCGCTGGCTGCTAGAGCAAGGACATAGCGTATTCATGATGTCTTGGCGCAACCCAGGTGAAGCGCAGAAAGACTTAGAATTTGGCGACTATGTCACTGAAGGCGTAGCGAAAGCCGTGACGGCAATTGAAGACATCACAGGTAAAGAGCAAATCAACGCCGCAGGTTACTGCATTGGTGGCACTGTGCTCGCTTCAACTGTCGCTTATTACGCCGCAAAGCGTATGAAGAAACGCATTAAAACCGCGACTTTCTTTACGACCTTGTTAGACTTCTCTCAGCCGGGAGAGGTGGGTGCCTATATCAATGAAACGATCATCAACGCTATAGAGAAACAGAACGACGCTAAAGGTTTCATGGATGGTCGCTCATTAAGCGTGACATTCAGCTTGCTTCGTGAAAACAGCTTGTACTGGAACTACTACATCGATAACTATCTCAAGGGCAGCAGTCCAATGGAGTTTGACCTGCTGTATTGGAACAGTGATAGCACTAACGTTGCCTCTAAATGCCATAATTTCTTGCTGCGAGAGCTTTATCTTGAAAACAAACTGGTTAAAGACAAAGGTGTGAAAGTAGGCGGTGTTTGGATCGATTTGAATAAGATCAAGATACCAAGCTATTTCATCTCTGCGAAAGAAGACCATATTGCCTTGTGGCAGGGGACTTACCGCGGTGCACTGAATACCGGTGGTAACAAGACGTTTGTGCTTGGTGAATCAGGTCATATCGCAGGTATTGTTAATCATCCAGACAAGAAGAAGTACGGCTTTTGGCTCAACGATAACCTAGACGATTCTGCAGATGAGTGGCTATCGAACGCTACTCACAACGAAGGTTCATGGTGGACTCACTGGAATCAATGGCTTCAGGGTTTTGAAGCAGACGAGAAAATCGAACCGTTTAATCAAGGTTCTGAGCTACATCCTGTGATTGGCAAGGCGCCGGGTAACTACGTAAAACAGGTACTTCCTATCGTCGATAAAGAGAACGTTGATACAGAAGTTGCTAAGAAAGACGTACCGGAAAGTGAAGCTTAGAGTACGTATACGTATTTGAAAGTAAAAGTACAGAGCGTCAGATAATAAAAAAGCCACTAAATTCAGTGGCTTTTTCGCATCAACTTATCTAAAAAATAACTGACATAAGTAGACGTAATGTCGACTCTTAATCGACTTCTTTGTCTTTACCCATAGATAAAATCCAAAGAGATACGGCTGCAACACCTGCGAAACCGCCAAGTACGATAACTGGCATAGCGCTGTAACCTAGGATATGCCAAATGACATTTTCTAAAGTACTCATTTAATAGCTCCTTATTGCCAGCCTTCAACGCCATGCATGTCTGGTAGTTTATGTGCGATACCTTTGTGGCAATCTACACACGTTTTTTCACCAGAAGCCAATGCAGTCGAGTGCTGTTTCGCACTACGTGGGCTTTGTTCAGAGAAATCCATGTAGTCAAACTGGTGACAGTTACGACATTCAAGTGAATCGTTATTTTTTAGACGGTGCCACTCACGTTCAGCAAGGTGGGCACGACGCTCTTTAAATTTCTCTTCAGTACCGATGGTATCCAAAACGAAGTAAGCGAACAGTTCTTTTGATGCCTGTACTTTACGAACGATTTTATCTGACCATTCATGAGGTACGTGACAGTCTGAACAGATTGCACGAACGCCTGAACGGTTAGAGTAGTGAATGGTCTCTTGGATTTCAGCAACGATAGGTGCGTGACAGCCAGAACAGAATTCTTCTGTATTGGTTGCTTCCATACCCGTGTTGAATGCACCCCAGAACAAAAGACCGCCCGAGAAACCCAAGAATAAAACAACGCCTACCGCTGCTTTGCTTGGTGTCGCGAGTCTTTTCCAAAACGCTTTAAGTAATTTTATCATATATAGCCTCTCTTACAGTCCGGCTACGATTAACGCAGTGAATCTACAGGTTTGAACTCGTTCTCAACTAGTGGCTTGGCATTAGCTTGAGGTACGTGACACTGTAGACAGAAGTAACGACGAGGTGATACGTCTGCAAGTACCGCATCTTCACGGTTCATGTAGTGAGTTACACTCACTTTAGTCGCACCCATTTCTTTTGCGTTTTTCCAGCTGTGGCAAGAAAGACACTTGTTAGCGTTAAGAGAAACTTCATAGCTACGGATAGTATGAGGTACTAGAGGTGGTTGGTATACGTAGTCACTTTCAAGTACTTGGTCACGAGGGAACTTTTTGAAGTCATCTGCTGCACGAGTTGCTTCAAGTTCACTTGCACCACGTAGAGATTCTACGCCACCAATGCCGCCTGGGTTATCTAGCTCTGCTTGAGCTGCACCAGCTAGCAAAAGACCAGCTGATAGTAGGGCAGTAATCAGTTTTTTCATGGTTAATTTCTCCGCCTAAAGGCTAATTCTTTGAATGGACTACTTTTTCCAAAAAATCACGAAAAAAGTAGTCGCAATATTAAATACGTTAGATCTTGTATCTAGTTTCTAAAAGCATGTGGCTCTTAAGAAACTTTAGTGATCTTAACTGGACACTTCTTGTAGTCCGTCTGTTTAGACAGAGGATCCGTTGCATCCAAGATCAACTTGTTGATCAGAATTCTTGCATCAAAGAATGGTACGAATACCAAGCCTTGTGGTGGACGGTTACGACCACGAGTTTCAACACGAACGCGTACTTCACCACGTTTGTTTTCGATAAGAACTTCATCACCACGGCGAAGGCCACGAGCTTTAGCGTCGGCAGGGTGGATGTAACAAAGTGCATCCGGTACTGCTTTGTAAAGCTCTGGTACACGACGAGTCATAGTACCTGTATGCCAGTGCTCAAGAACACGGCCTGTACATAGCCACATATCGTATTCTTCGTTTGGTACTTCTGGTGGAGCTTCATATGGAGCATTGATGATCAGCGCTTTGCCATCTGGTTTTCCGTAGAAGTCCCAGCCAGAGCCTTTCTTAGCGTATGGATCTGAACCTTCTTTAAAGCGCCATAGTGTCTCTTTACCATCAACTACAGGCCAACGTAAGCCACGTACTTTGTGGTAAGTATCGTAAGGTGCTAAGTCGTGACCGTGGTCGCGACCAAATGCAGCGTACTCTTCGAATAGACCTTTTTGAACGTAGAAACCTTGTGCTTGTGCATCGTCGTTAAGCTCTTGAGCTTCTGACAGTGGGAATGCATCAACATTGCCGTTTTTGTAAAGCACGTCGTACATCGTTTTACCACGGTACTCAGGTGCTTTAGCAAGAAGCTCTTCGCCCCAAACTTCTTCAACAGTGAAGCGTTTAGAGAATTCCATGATTTGCCATAGGTCAGATTTCGCTTCACCTACCGTTTTAACTTGTTGGTACCAAGCTTGAGTACGACGTTCTGCGTTACCGTAAGCACCTTCTTTCTCAATCCACATTGCAGTAGGAAGGATAAGGTCAGCCGCTTGAGCTGTTGCGGTTGGGTACGGGTCAGAACATACAATGAAGTTGTCTGGGTTGCGGTAACCTGGCAGACGTTCAGTGTTGATGTTTGGACCAGCTTGCATGTTGTTGTTACACATTACCCAGTACGCGTTGATAGTACCGTCTTTTAACGCACGGTCTTGCGCAACAGCGTGTTTACCAGGTTTAGGTGGGATAGTGCCTTCTGGAAGTTTCCAGATGTCTTCAGCAATCTTACGGTGTTTAGGGTTAGCAACAACCATATCTGCAGGTAGACGGTGAGAGAACGTACCAACTTCACGAGCTGTACCACACGCAGATGGTTGGCCAGTTAGTGAGAATGGGCTATTACCAGGAGTAGAAATTTTACCTGTTAGAAGGTGGATGTTGTATACAAGGCTGTTCATCCACACGCCACGAGTATGTTGGTTCATACCCATAGTCCAAAGTGACATTACTTTGATGTTTGGATCCGCGTATTGCTTAGCCAGCTTAATAAGGTCATCTTGAGATACACCTGACATTTCAGACGCTTTTTCAACTGTGTATTCAGCAACAGAAGCTTTGTAGTCCTCGAAGCTAATATCAGTCATTTTACCTGAGTTAGGGTTCGCAGCTGCTTTCTGTAGCGGATCATCGTCACGCAGGCCGTAACCGATATCAGTCGTTGCTTGTTTGAAGTGTGTGTGCTTATTTACGAAGTCCCAGTTAACTGCATCGTTTTGAATGATGTAGTTTGCTACGAAGTTCGCAATTGCAAGGTCAGACTGAGGGTTGAAGATGTAACCAGTGTCAGCAAGCTCGAAAGAACGGTGGTAGTAAGTAGACAGTACGTTTACTTTAACGTGTGGGTGGCTTAGACGACGGTCTGTAATACGAGTCCATAGTACTGGGTGCATCTCTGCCATGTTTGAACCCCACAGTACGAATGCGTCTGCGTGTTCAAAGTCATCGTAACAACCCATTGGTTCATCAATACCGAAAGTACGCATGAATGCGCCTACCGCTGAAGCCATACAGTGACGAGCGTTTGGATCGATGTTGTTTGAACGGAAACCCGCTTTCATCAACTTAACTGCTGCGTAACCTTCCATTACTGTCCACTGGCCTGAACCGAACATACCAACACCAGTTGGACCGTTCTTTTTCAGTGAAGCTTTCCATTTCTCTGCCATTACGTCGAAAGCTTTATCCCAAGATACAGGCGCAAAATCACCATCTTTATGGAACTCACCATCTTTCATACGAAGAAGAGGAGTCTCAAGACGGTCTTTACCGTACATGATTTTTGAAAGGAAGTAGCCTTTAATACAGTTAAGGCCCTTGTTTACAGGTGCTTCTGGGTCGCCTTGAGTAGCAACCACTTTACCGTTTTGAGTACCTACTAGTACCGAACAGCCCGTACCACAAAAACGACAAGGCGCTTTATCCCACGTGATTTTTGTTTGATCAGAGCTAGCAATCAGGTTGGTTGCTGTTGCTGGTAGAGATACACCTGCAACGGCTGCCGCTGATGCAGCTGCGTTTGCTTTCACAAACGCACGTCTTGTCATTTTCATACTTCACCCTCAAGTTGAGAATTGTTGCTTCCAGTTTCTAAATCCGTTTCGTCTAGTCCAGTCTCGATTTGGTGGTAAACCAAAGCTGTCCCTAAAACGTTCGTAATATTATTAATTTCTTCGATGGTGTCCGTTACAAAACCTTGGTTTTCGGTTTCTAGAACCACTATGATTTTGCCTTCAGGACTGCTGCCGTAAATCTCTGCATTATCGAATTTCTCGATTTGTGCTTTGATCTCGTCTAGATGCTCTGGGCTCACATGAACGACTAAACTTGATATATGCACTTCATTTAGTGCCATAAATTGCTCTCGTTATTTTTGTTTTATGCATTACTCACAAGAATAGCTGAAGTAGGACAAACTGCTACGCAGGCTCCACAACCGCTACACTCATCTAACTCGATTTTTGGTAGAGCAACACCGCCTGCTCTAAGTTGAAATTGAATGGCCATAGGTTCACACATGTCACCACAGCTTCGGCATTCAACATTTTGTTGCGCTAAGCACTTATCAGAGATACTTGCTTTTGCTTGCCAGGGCTCTCCTTGCTTTGGCTTAAAAATAGGTTCGGGACAAACGTCAGCACATTGGTAGCAAAACGTGCATTCGTCTTTTGAAAAGTCGACAGTAGGAAAACCACCGTCGCCAACAATGATGATGTGCGTCTCGCAACTTTCGATGCATTTGCCGCAACGTGTACAATCATCTGTAAAGCTTTCTAGGTTGTTAATCCAAGGCAATCTAATTTGGCTTGAATCTACTTTTTGCCTAGAAAATAGGCGTCGTCTTGATAGGTCTACCACTAAATGCCTACTTGTGTTGCTAAGATGTTGTAATTGTAGATCATTGTTTCGTTAATATCTTGTCATTTATCCTCACAAGTAGTGTAGTTTTAGAAATATTTGTATAAATACCCCTTAAGGGCTAAATGGGATTCTATATTGTCTTAGATCAATAAATTACGAAGCGTTTGGTCACATATTGAATGGAGCTCTGTTTTTTGATGTGTGACAATAGGTTTCGGACAGCCACTTATTTACATTCAGGATATTGATTTTGCTTATTAAACCTGTTTCATCTGTAACGAGTACAATAGCTAAATCACTGCTATCCATACTTCTTCTATCGGTTGCTACCACTGGTTTTGCGATCTTCACATTGGCGTCAAGTCTAAACGACGCAGAGGCTGTTAACGTGGCTGGTTCAATGCGCATGCAAAGCTATCGTTTAGCCCATGATATTCAAATAGAATCTGTCGATTACGAATCTCATATTCATGAATTCGAAAGCTCTCTTTACTCGCCATCCATGACCAACTTAGTCAGTTGGAATGTGCCAGCTGACATTACACAAGACTACTATCTGATTATTGGCCGTTGGCATGAATTGAAACAGGTCTTGAATAGTGAAGATCGCGATCACTACCTCGTGTTGGTTGAAAACTTCGTGGCTGAAATCGATGGCTTCGTTTATAAGCTGCAAGAGTTCTCTGAAGACAAGTTAATAAAGTTAGCATGGGCTGGTGGTATAGGCCTCGGTGGAATTCTGGTCATATCTCTTTTTGTTGTTCACTTTGTACGTAAACAAGTTGTTAAGCCACTGCACGCGCTCGTTGGAGCCAGTCAGCGGATCAAAAACAGTGACTTTGAGGTGGAATTAAAGGTCACCAACAATAATGAACTGGGCATTCTGACTAAGACGTTTAACTCGATGGCTAAAGATTTGGGCGTGCTGTATCGAAACCTTGAGTCAGTTGTAGACGCTAAGACCGTCGAGTTGCAAAACGCCAACCAATCTTTGCAGGCGCTTTATCATTCTTCACAAGAACTTACGGTTACACGTATCGCCCCAGAAAACTTCCGAGCTATTCTGCAGCACCTAGTCAGTCTAGAAGGAATAGAGTCGTTAAGGCTTGAGATAGCTGATAACTCGGGTCGTTCATTGATTATGGATGAAGGGTATGATTCGAACTTGGATTATGAAAAATTTGAAATGAAGTTGGATGATAACGAGCTTATCTTGGGCTATTTATATTGTTCATATCATCATGGTCATTCAACTAAGACATTAATTGAGAGTTTTATTCAACTCTTATCGCGAGCTATCTATTATAATCGCGCGCAGAAGAAAGCCGAACAGCTTATTATTATGGAAGAGCGCGCGACGATTGCCCGTGAGCTGCATGACTCGTTGGCTCAATCACTGTCGTACTTGAAAATTCAAGTGACGCTGTTGAAGCGCGTGATTGGTAAATTGCCAGAACAACAGCATCGAGAGCAATCTGAACAAATAGCGTCGGAAATCGGCAACGGTTTAGCTGATGCCTATACTCAATTACGAGAGTTGCTCACAACCTTTAGGTTGACGATAAAAGAGGGCAACTTCGGAGATGCTTTGAGCACCATGCTTGAAGAACTCAGCGAAAGAACAGATGCAAAGATTAACCTAACCAATAATCTTTCATCCTTAGAGCTTGATGCACATAGTCAGGTTCACTTGCTTCAGTTGATTCGTGAGGCAACAATAAATGCAATAAAACACGCCAATGCCGACTTGATAGATGTATGCTGTATCGATGAGGACGGTGAAGTATTAGTCGTGATTAAAGATAATGGAGATGGCTTTGACTCAAGTAGTTCCAAGACGAACCACTACGGGATGAGCATTATGCAGGAGCGTGCGGCAAGACTGAATGGCGACTTAACGATTGAAGCAGCTCAAGGTGAAGGCTGTACAGTCATATTGAAATATAAAAGTTTGAAGGAAGTTAAAGTTGACGATTTGTAAAGTAATGCTGGTTGATGATCATCCATTGATGCGTAGAGGTATAAGCCAATTACTGAGCTTTGAAGATGAATTCGAAGTGATTGCAGAAGCAAGTAACGGTACTGAAGCAGTCGCTCTTGCCCATGAAGAAGAACCTGATTTGATCTTATTGGATCTTAATATGAAAGGTATGTCTGGACTTGATACGCTGAAAGCACTTCGTACTGATGGCTCAAGTGCTAACATCGTTATTCTAACGGTTTCTGATAGCCCTGCAGACATTGAAGCGATCGTAAAAGCGGGCGCTGACGGTTACTTGTTGAAAGACACAGAACCCGATGAGTTAATCGAACTGCTTAAGCAAGCACACAGCGGTGACAAGGCATACAGCAGTGTGGTTGCTCGTTACCTGAACGACGCCGGTAGCCGCAACGATATCTTCGACCAACTGACTGAACGCGAAATGCAAATCCTTCAAGAAGTTGCGAAAGGTTACCGCAACAAACAGATCGCTGATCACCTGTTTATTTCTGAATCGACAGTTAAGGTACATATGAAAAGCTTGTTGAAAAAGCTGCAAGTGCCTTCACGTACTGCTGCCACGGTTCTGTATCTAGAACGCTATGGTGAAATGAAGTAGGGCTTGTTCCTTTGAAATAAAACTATTTCAAGCCTGACTGCTTATATGTGTCTCGATAGTCTTAACGATGTTGAGACAGTGATATTAAAAAAGGCGCTGAATTTATTAAGTTCAGCGCCTTTTGTTTAAGCATTTTATATCGATATTGGTGTTACTAAGTAGCTGTGCTTACTAACGTTGGCTTACGCTGCCATAGGAACCAATACAAGCGTACCGAAGATAACGGTAATAAGACCACAGATTACCGGTACAGACGTACGTTTAACGACTTCAAATGGGCTGATTTTACCCATACCAGAAGTCGCTACGATTACGCCAGATACTGGAGAAATTGTGCGGCCTAAGTTAGACGCTTGAAGCATTGGGATGATTAGGAACGCTGGGTTCAAGCCCATTTTCGCCGCTAATGATGGAGCCAGTTCTACGAATGCATAGAAAGGCGCATTACCAGAACCTGTCGCGATAGCTGCAGCAACTGTTAGACCTGTTAGAATAAGCATCAATGCGATACCGCCTGCGCCTGCAGATTCAGCAAGACCAATTAAGTTATCAATTGCACCGATAGACATTAGACCTTGAGCAAATACGCCCGCCGCAACCAACAGCATTACCACGCCTTTGAACGCGTCAGCCATGCCTTGGTAGCAAGAGTCTAAATCTTCTAGTGTTTTCTCGCCGTCAAACTTCTTAACAACGTAATCGATAACTGCACCCACGAAGATAGAACCTACCACAATGGTGTAGATATCAAGTGAAAGCCCTGGAATCGTACGGCCGTTGAATAGGAAAACGCCGATGATAGGTAGGAATGGAAGCGCAGCGTAGAAAGCTGGTGCCGTTGTTTCGATTTCTGAAACGTCAACTTTTTCCATTGGTGTGTTTTCTTTCTTATCTAGGTATTTGTTCCAGAAGAAAGCCGCACCTGCCATCACGATGATCGCACAGATAGAAACAGGCAGTACTGTTTGAACCGCAAACACATCAAGAGACATGCCTGATTTTTCTGCCGCGATAACCACATCGCCAGAGGTCGGTGAAAGAATGATGGCTGCAGGTGATGCACAAACCGCAACTGCTGCTGGGCGAGAAATACCCATTGCCGTCATCATTGGGAATAGGGTTGCCATCAATAGCACACCAAGACCCGTTGCAGAACTTACTGCTAGAGACATTAGACACGCTACGATGTAAGCCGCAACAAGAAGTACATATGGAGATTTGATAGCAGCAAGCGGTTTAGAGAATTGTTTCACTACCACGTTGTTAGCACCAATGTGCGTCATGTAAGAAGCAAAGCCACAAAGTAGCATGATTTGCATGCCTAGGCCGCCCCCGCGGTACTGAAGCATGTACTTAACAAATTCTAGTGAGTCGGTAACCATGTTACCTGTTGAAGCGACCTTAGCTGGTAAGACTGTGTGACCAATAAGGCCAGTAATAAGAAGTAGGGCAAGGCCAGCAGTTAGTAATACACCTGCCGCTTTATAGCCTTTCACAATAAAGTAACCAACAGCAATAGTAATCACTAATCCGATCAAGAGCTCTAACATAGAAATCTCCACAAAGTTTAAAAAATATAAGAAAGTGTTTCAGAATATGACAATGAATGTACAGAAAACTGCACTGTGGCACGAGGCATAGTTGAGGTTGATATGATCTAAGACAAACATTTTTTTCGATGTTAATTGTGGTTATAAATCGTGATTAACTACTGTTGTTTAGATGTTAATAAACAAATTTTGTGGCTCGTTAGAATATAACTTGGATCACCTTTGATTGTTCTAGTTGCATATGGAGGTGTTGTTTTATAAATCGTGAGTGTTTTTTGTACTTTGGAAGGAAACGTGTAACGAAGTGGGTATTTATCGGGGTAAAGAGATGAGAATCTTAGCTTTGAAGCTTACTTATGTTTAAAGCTTACTTATGTGTAACGCCTACTTATTTCATTTAAGTAAGCGTTAAAACACAAGCAGTCACCAAAATATAATTAAGCTTAAAAATAGCGATCGAGTTTAGTTGATATCAACGTTAGGGGTGTCATTTGAATACGTTGGCAGTTCAGAACAGACGACCTTCTTACAAAAATGAATCATCCCATAGCGAGTAACGAGCAAAAGCTCTTCTCTATTCAATGGAATGTAAGGCATCGCGTCAGAAGATAGGGTAGACCCTTCACTTATCATGACCTTTTCGTAAAACGACAACTCGCGATTCGGGATGATTTGCTGGTGGTGGTTCTCATCCAGTGAGATGTCGTGTTGAGTGACAGAGTAAGATCCCGATGACGTAAAGCCGACTTGCTTAGTCGATACGTACAATAGGTCATAACTGTCATTCTTCTTAAATTCGATGTTAATAGAAGACTGGTTATGAATCATATTATTGGACGGGTTAATAATCGATGCTGTATTTGCTAAATAATGCCCTTCAAGATGTGATTTAGGAATAAAAGTAGAAAGCCAGCCGACTAATACGCCAAGCAGTACCACAAAAATTGCTGTATTCGTTTTGTTATTCACAAGCCACTCCTTTAAATCCGGCAGGGAAGCTCAGAGATTTTCCTGAATTATCGATGATGATTTTTCGTTCCATATATTCATAAAGCGTCACGTTGAATAATTCATTAAAAGTGAATTCGTCGGATTCAATTTTACATGAGATAAAATGCTGACCCACGAGATCTTCGCCTAGGCTATTTCTATCTAAATAAGAAAACAAATAATGGGATAAACCTGCAGTCACTACAAATAATGCAACCAGTGCTAATAGACTGTTTGTTTTTTTCGTAGCGACCGTTGTCTCGGTTGTTGAGCTTTTTGTCGCTGTGTTGTTTTGAGGATGTTTCGTTTCTTGTTTTGGTTGCGATTGAATTTTACGCAGCGCGCGTTCTTTGTCTTGTGTCACTTGTCCTGCAAATCGGTAGCCTTTACCACGCTCAGTGACAATGATCATTCCGCTCTTATCTTCTAACGCTTTTCGGCAAATCGAGATGGTTTGCATTAGGCTGCCATCTTCTACGTAAATACCTTTAGACACCCACACCTGCTCAATAAGAACTTGGCGAGTGATCACCTCATTAGGTCTCGAGATAAAAAACTTAAGCAGCTCTGATTCATTAGAACCTATTGGGTAGGTACGGCCCGTCTTAAAGTGATGGATTTCACTCTCTTCTAAATTGACCTGTATATCATCATTGATAATAAATTCAGCAGACATCTGGGTTCTCATTGTTATAAGCGTTCTAACCTAAATATAACAAATCTTACAACAAACATAAACTTACTGATTCCATCGTCTTTGATATTTAAGTGTATGAATTTATGTTAATTATCAACCTAATTAGATTTCCTGATATACCTTTTTGAGGTTGTTTAATGTGGTTTCAGGTGCTTGCCGTTAGTAGCTATTAGATCATTAACGGGTGACGCTGATTTAGTGGGTGTGGGTTAATTGCTCAAATTTCTTACGTAGTTTTATCAACGTGTCATTCCAACTCTGTGTTGCCTTGCTCTCTACGAATAAAAGTCGAGCTTACCTCCGACTCAATCGGCAATTCAAATAACGATAAATCGCATGACCACACCAGTTAAATGCGAAAGCTACGAAGGAGCTGTTTTGAAAGATTTCAGTAAGCCATATATATGTGGACTAATTACGCTTGTCTTACTCGGCTGTCAGTCTGAAGACTCGACTCAAGATGCCGTATCGGTATTGGTTCCCTACAACATTAATGAACTACCAAAACCGAACGATGGGTATGGGTATGACGAGGATGGAACAATATCCGGTGTTGGTGAACACGCTGTGACGATGTCATCTAAGAATGACGCCTATTATCAGGACTACAACAATTCATACGCAGCCCTAGACGGTTGGGGACTTTGTGCAGAACCGATTTTAATTCCTCTACAAAGTGTTAATTCTGACAAACGTTATCCACTAAATAACGAAACCTTAGCCGGGAATGTTGTATTAATTGATGACGTAACAGGTGAGGAAGTTATCACTCAAATATCCGCTGATGGTTCCAATATTAAAATTCAATGTGAATCAGGTTTAGTTGAAAATCGTACTTATTCGATTGTAGTAACGGATGGGGTAAAAACTGAATTTAATGAACCGTTAAAAGCAGACGCTAGTTTTGATGAATTGATTTATTCAGACGTTCCATTAAATAGTGAAAAAGAAGAAGTTCTTCATACTCAGATAATTAATGCCATTAGCTCATATCAAGCGTTATATCCGGGTAACGGTCTTCCTGTATACGCTGCTCAATTTAAAACTCAGAGTGCTTATTCTCCTCTGGATACGATGAGAAATAACCACGTGCTGTATGGGAGTTCGTTTATTGGTACTCGAAGTGAAGTTACGGGTTTAAAACCAGATTATGACTTGTACCATAAGACGCTGAAAATACCATTTTATTTACCATTTACAAAAGAGAGAGAAGCCGAGTGTACCGTCGACGAATTTGACCCGAAAGAAAATTGTCCACCGCTGTATGAATGGATTACGAACACTTCGGGGGGATTTCCTACTGCGGATAACCCTACGCCTCAAATAACTGAGGACCTTGAAATAACCGCTGATATCTATGTTCCAAATAACTGGGATTGGAATAAAGGTGAACAATTGCCGACCACGATCTTTATCCATGGTGTTACAGCTGAGCGCGGCACAGCTTCTTTGATGGCTAAAGATTACACCACTAAAGGCTATGCCGTGGTGGCGATCGATATGCCATATCACGGGGAAAGAATGCGCTATGACAATACCGATCCAGACGGTGAGGGGCCAGAGAAAGGGGTAGAGATTAGTGCTAGAGCAGACAAGGCGTTCTTCATCAATATTGATTCCCCTTTAGCACTGCGTTCTAACCTTCAGCAATCAGTGTCTGACTTTTTAGGTCTTCGCTATGCCTTGAGTAAAGAAGCGTGGGTTAAAAAAGATGACGTTCACTTAATTGGACAATCCTTGGGTGGAATCATGTCGGTAATGGTCAGCGAATTCAGCCAAGTTAAAGATGGATTCCCAACTAATACTGCTTTTGGATTCAACACGGTGAACTTTGTTGTCCCAGGCCAGGGGCTCACTAATTTGGTTCTGTCTTCTCAAACTTTAGGCCCTGAGATGTCTGAAGGGGTTAAGAAATCCCCAGATGTGCAGCGTGGCATTGCTGAAACTGTCATACCAGATACATGTACAACAGAAGCAACGAATCAACAATGTATTGAGGCACTTAGAGAGTTTGTAGAGCTTTCATCTGATAACGCGCTACTTGTTAGTCAGCTAGAGAATGACATCTTTGATTTAGTTGTTACCGACCTTAAACAAGGGGTCCAAGCCACAATAGATAGTGCAGACCCTGCTAGCTTTATCTCTCGCCAAGTAGCTGCTGAGCAACCAACTCTTTTGTTGGCTGCCGTGGGAGATTGCGGGGAAACCTGTGACGTTGGCGTTGACTATGTCCCAGATAGCGTAATTCCAAACACCGCGCCAGATAACATTCGTACTGGTACTGAACCACTGATTACTGCGCTTGGCTTAGACCCAATTACAGGTACATCAGAAGATATTGATGAAAAGCGCGGAGCCGTGAGAACAACTACCGGCGGGCATGGTACGTATTTGTTCCCGTACGAAGGTCCTGTTGATGAAGATGGACTGCCGGGTATGCCAGGTGAAAACATGTCTGATGTACGTGAAGCTGTCGACACACAGCAAGTTGCTGTTGCTTCAATGGTAATGAGTGACGGAGCTGTAGTCGTTATTAATAACGAAGATCATATCGAAACAGAGGTGCCTCAAGATGAAGAATAAACTTTTATTGGGCACTGCCGCTGCTCTTGTTCCTTGCTTAACTAATGCGGCTGGATTTCAACTTAACGCGCAGTCAGCAACGGGGTTAGGTCGTGCATTTGCCGGTGATGCAGTGATGGCAGATAGCGCTGTGATTGTTGCTAAGAACAGTGCTGCGATGGCTTACATCGAGCAACCAACACTCTCTGTCGGCGCTATCTATATCGAGAGTGGTATTGATGTGTCTAGTGTTAGCTACACACCAATGATTGGTGATACTGAAATGTTAGATGACCAATCATTAGACGCAGGGACATTAGTTCCGAACATTCATTATGTGCATCCTATCGAAGGTTCTAAGTTCACTCTGGGCGCAACAGTCCATTCCAATTTCGGTACTGATGTTGAGTTTGACGAGTCGTTCGAAGCGGATGAGTTTGGAGGAAAAACGGCGCTTTCCAGTATCAATGTTGGCTTCGCTGTGGCTTATGAGTTGTCTGAAAAAATCAATTTGGGCGCAGGGCTAGATGTTATTTACGGTGAGGGTGAAATATACCGCCAAAACTTGTTAAACGTAGATGCCGATGGTTTCGGTTTGGGGGCTAACGTTGGTGCGACCTACCAAGTTAATGAACATAACAAGTTTGGTATTACTTACCGTTACAGCCCAGATATTGAAGTGGAAGGTGACATTACCAAAGGTGGTGTCCCTGCCGACAAGATGAATGTTCCGTTACCAGACACTCTAGAGTTTTCCGGATGGCACCAACTCAACGAACAGTGGGCTTTCCACTACAGCCTGCAGTGGGTGAACTGGTCTGAATTTGACTCGCTAACATCTAACTCATATGACGATTCGATCAAAGAGTACCAGTGGAAAGATGCAGGACATGTTTCTGTCGGTGGTACATACATCATGTCCAAAGACATCGTTCTACGAGCGGGTTACATGTACGACATTTCCCCAACTGACGAACTCACATCGTTATCAATTCCTGATGTTAACCGTCATTGGTTCACAGTCGGAGGGACATATAACTTCACGGCCGCCAGTTCTGTGGACATTGGTGTCGGATTTATCGTCGGAGAATCACAAGATATTGACGAAAGCCTGACGACGATCCCAGGAACGAGTTCCAATATAACTGCTGATGTGACTGCCGATGCTCTCTTACTCGGTGTTCAGTATCAGCATCGTTTTTAACTTTAACTTTTACTTTGGAGTTCAGAACGTAAAAATTTAGGAATCATATAAAAATTGCAGGGCTCGACAGTGAGTTGAGCCCTTTTCTCATTATTAGCTGTTTTAGCATTATTTAAATAGCTGGAAGCTCATTAAGTAAGAAATAGCTGCTTAGAAAAACGTTTTAATTCAGACGAATTCAACGGTTATGGTTATTAAAAATGAAATTTACAAAGCTTAGTAAAACAATCTGTTTGGCACTGTTCGCCTTACATATCTCTCCATCGTTTGCCCAAGACTCAAACTTGATTCCTGTGACTATCGAAAAAGCTCACAAACAAGCATTCACTTCTTCAATCAACGAGGTAGGTAAAATCAGGGCAACGGATTCTGCTGCATTGACATTTAGTGCTTCCGACAAAATTCTCAACATCCATTTCAAAGATGGAGATTCAGTTAAAAAAGGCGAACTGATCGCTCAGCTGGACAATACCAAAGCGAAAGCCGATTTAGACAAAGCAAGAAGCTCTCTAGCGTTAGCAAAGTCAAAATTAAAGCGAGTACAAGAATTACTAAAGAAACAGCCCGACTCTATGTCTCAGCAAGATGTAGAAGAACTGGGAGAACAGGCGAATCTAGCCGCAGCTGATTTCCGTCAGAAAGAAGCGCTGATGAATGACTATTTATTGGTTGCGCCATTTGATGGACAGTTAACTAATTTTACCCACTCTGTGGGCAGTAAGATTGATAGCGCAACTGCGTTGGTGAGCTTAATCAAACTCGATCCTGTCGAAGTTCAGTATTCGATTGGCCAGTCGGATTTAGGAAACGCAAAGCTTGGGCAGAATGTTTCCATCCAAGTTGATGCATTTGTCGATGAAGCGTTTTCTGGCGTAGTGGATTACATTGCGCCAGCGGTGGACGAGAGCTCAGGCCGTGTAGAAGTGCACGCGCACGTGACTAACCCAGAACATCGCTTAGTTCCGGGTATGTTTGCCAAAGTAAGTCAGATGACAAGCGAAGATTCAACACAGATGGTGGTTTCTCAAAACTCCGTTCAAGCAAAAGATGCAGAGCGCTTTGTTTGGGTCGTGAATGGTGAAAAAATCGAGCAACGCGTTGTCGAATTAGGCGTGAATACTAACGATGGTTACGTTGTTGTCGAGAAAGGCTTGAAGCTGGGTGATAACGTCGTTGTGACGGGACAACAGAGCCTTAAGAAAGCGTCGTTAGTTAAGGTCATGAACCCAAATGCTGAACAGAAAACCGTTGAGCTAATAACGGAACCGGCAAGCAAAGAGAACATTCAGCAGACCGCTGAGCCTAAAGTAGAAAAGACCGCAACATACGTGGGCGAACCACATCCGATTGAGCTTTCGGTTGATTGGACGGAGGCATCGAAAGGTGTAGACGAAGCGGTCAACGCAAACAGCGAGCAAGCAGAGACGAGTGCGACTGTTGAGCAATCATCGAGCGAAAGACAAAGCAAGGAAACTCACAGCAAAGAAACATTAAGCAAGGAAGCTGCAACGAAGGAGAATCTGAATGAAGCTTCCTGAGATTTGTATCAAGCACCCTGTGTTTGCGTCCGTTCTGAGCATCACCATTGTTTTGCTTGGGCTTTTGTCGTTTCAAAAACTCTCAATTCAGTACTTTCCAGAACACAAAACACCTTCAGCAACGGTGACCGCTGCTATCAATGGCGCTAGTGCTGAGTTCATGTCGCGCAATGTGGCAGATAAGCTCATCACCGCTGCAACGGGCCTCGACAGCGTGAAAACCATGACGACGGACTGTCAGGAAGGCACGTGTAATCTAAAAATCATCTTTGAAGATGACATTAATGACGTCGAATACACCAGCTTGATGAACAACCTGCGCAGCAGCGTCGAAGCGATTGGTGATTTCCCGCCGAGCATGACGGATAAGCCAACGGTAACGGATGACTCTTCTGACACCAGTATGCCGAGTAACATCATCACGTTTGTGAATACTGGCAAGATGTCTAAGCAAGACATGTACGACTACATTAGCCAACAAGTCGTGCCTCAATTTAAGCACATCCAAGGTGTGGGTGGCATTTGGGGGCCGTATGGTGGTAGTGAGAAGGCGGTGCGTGTTTGGTTGCAACCGGATCGCATGATGGCGCTCAATATGAGTGCATCAGACGTGGTTGGAACATTAAGCTCATACAACGCAACGTTTACCGCAGGTACAATCAAGGGGCAGGTCCGAGATTTCTCCATCAACCCAGTAAACCAAGTAACCAGCGTTGATGATGTACGAGACTTGGTGGTTCGTGTTGATAACAGCAAGATCATTCGTATAGGTGATATTGCTGAAGTCAAAATGGGTGAGGAGAGCCTTACGCCGAGTATTCTTCGTGT
This sequence comes from Vibrio splendidus, assembly GCF_001557875.1. Taxonomy (GTDB): domain Bacteria; phylum Pseudomonadota; class Gammaproteobacteria; order Enterobacterales; family Vibrionaceae; genus Vibrio; species Vibrio splendidus_F. The sequence continues at coordinate 1,075,262 of NZ_LNRF01000001.1, forward strand.
TGATGACAACCTAGCAATGTCGATTCAGGTGTTGCCACTGAAAAGTGAAAACCCAGTCACAGTTGCGAATAAAGTTAAGAAACAAATTGATCTGATTCAGCCTCAGTTGCCAGAAGGCATTGAGATGAAGATGGTTTATAACCAAGCGGATTTCATTAAAACGGCAATTGACGAAGGCTTCATGACTTTAGTTGAAGCGATTGTGCTGGTTTCAGCGGTTGTGGTTCTGTTCCTTGGCTCTTTTCGAGTTGCTTCAATTCCGATCATCACCATCCCGGTGTGTGTGATAGGCGTATTTGCAGTCATGCATTTACTTGGATTTAGCATCAACGTACTGACGATTCTGGCTATCATTCTCGCCATTGGTTTGGTGGTTGATGATGCGATTGTTGTGGCTGAAAACTGCTACCGTCATATCGAAGAGGGTGAAACGCCGTTCAATGCTGCAATTAAAGGGTGTCGAGAGATAGTCTTTCCAGTGATTGCGATGACGCTGACTTTGGCGGTTGTTTACTTACCAATTGGCTTGATGGCAGGCCTAACCGCCGATCTATTCAGGCAGTTCGCGTTCACGCTTGCAGCAGCGGTGATCATCTCTGGGTTTGTGGCGTTAACACTCTCACCAATGATGAGTGCTTACTTAATGAAGCCAGTATCAACTCCGGCGAAGTGGTATCAAAAGGTTGATGCGAAACTGAATGTGTTATCGGATTTATACACCAAAGAGCTAGGCAAATGGTTTGATCGTAAGGCTCTGATGAGTGGTATAGCTTTAGTGCTGATCGCTTTATCTGCCTTAGCGGTTTGGAAAATGCCTAAAGTGTTACTTCCAACGGAAGATACCGGTTTTGTTGAAGTGACTTCTACGCCACCAACAGGTGTTGGTCGTCAGTACCATCTAGATAACAACGAACAACTTAACAGCGTGTTCAAAGGAGATAGTTCAGTAGAAGCGAACTTATCTTACATTGAAGGTACACCGACCAATCACGTTTTATTGAAACCGTGGGGTGAACGTGACCAGTCAGCGGATGAATTAGTTAACGAGTTTATCGCTAAAGCACAAAGTTCGGTCTCTGCTTACGGTATGTCTTTCAAGGTTCGCTCTGCAGATAACTTGAACATCGCTACCAACATGATCCTAGAACTGACCACGGTTAACCGTGATACCACTGTGCTGTCTGAAACTGCGAGCGAAGTCGTTAAGTTGCTTGAGGATTACGAGGGCATGACCAACATTAAGAACTCAATGTTGCGTGACCAATTACGTTACGACTTGTCGATTGACCGAAATGCGATTGTATTGTCTGGTGTTGATTACGGTAACGTAACCAATGCGTTATCGACGTTCCTTGGTTCTGTTAAAGCGGCAGATTTGCAAGCGGACGACGGTTATACATACCCAATTCAAGTTCAAGTGAACCGAAGTGACCTTGGTGATTTCAAGGTGCTCGATAAGCTGTATGTGGATTCACAGTCAGGTCAAAGGCTGCCTTTGTCTCAGTTTGTATCCATCAAACAAGTGACATCGGAATCTAACTTCAAGACGTTCATGGGTAAAGACAGCGCTGAAATCACCGCGGACTTGATGCCCGGATATACGGCGAGCGACGTGAAGGCATACATTGATGATACGGTACCAAGCCTGTTGAAACCTGCTCAGAGCTACGAGTTCAATGGCATCGTTAAAGACCTGATTGATTCAACCGCGGGCGCACAAGTTCTGTTCGTATTGGCGTTGATTTTTATCTTCTTGATCTTGGCGGCGCAGTTTGAAAGCTTTGTCGACCCGATGATCATCTTGCTGACCGTTCCACTGTGTATTGTGGGCGCTACATTGACGCTTTCGGTATTTGGTCAAAGCCTCAACATCTACTCGAAGATAGGATTGCTGACACTGGTTGGCCTCGTGACCAAACACGGTATTTTGCTGGTGGAGTTTGCCAACGAGAAACGCAAATCTGGCGCGAGTGCCAAAGAAGCGGCGATCAGCAGTGCGCGTTCAAGGTTACGCCCAATCCTGATGACCTCACTGACGATGATCCTCGGTTCATTGCCATTGGCATTGGCGGATGGCCCGGGTTCCTTAGGTCGAATCAATATTGGTTTGGTGTTAGTTGGAGGTTTGACTGCCGGAACCTTCTTCTCACTGTTCTTAGTGCCAGTGGCTTACGTTGGTATGGCGAATTTAAAGCAAATGGATGTGCTGACTCGGTTAAGAACCAAAACAGCGTAGCGAGATGCTTTAGATTTAACTAGATACTTCAAGGCCCTCATTGTGAGGGCCTTTTGCTATTGTGGGCTATATTAAGTGAGGAAAGCGGTGAGGGCGGTTAGAAGTCGTAGTTTAGATTCATTGAGCTGTAGATTTCGGCGTTACTTTGGTCAGATGCAACAGTGGTGTTGTAGATATATTCGGTATCAAAAGTAAGAGCCAAATTGCCCATCAAGATATTCTTTAGATAGCCTTTGAGGTTGTAATTGGTGTTCTCTTCACCGTAAGCCATATTTACTGTAGTGCCCATGGAAAATGTATCTGTAAGCGTCAGAGAACCATCAATACTGGCATTGACGATCAGTTCATAGTTCTCTTTGTTCGAAAACTCTTCATCGGAGGATTGGCGTTGACTGATTCGGTAACCCGGGCCAGCAGAGCCTTGAAGTTTAATTCTTTCAGTATCATAAAAGTGGCGCCCCAATCCTGTAGCCGTTATGAATTGTTTACGATAAGTACCAAAGTGGTCGTGTTCAAAACGTGTTGTCGCGACCAAATAGGTGACTTCGTTTAAGTCATAGCTTATGCCATAGTTGGTGGTATAGCGATTGGTGCCGTCTTCATCGTTTTCAGCATCAGTATAGTAGGTGTCAAACTGAACTCGTTGGCCCCAGTTCTCTTTTTTGTATCCAACAGAGATTCCAGAGTTGATCGACAAAGATGAGCTGGTGTTTTGTGAGTATATAAAACCGAGCTTGGTCAAGGTTGTGAAGGGGGATTCTTCAGCTTCTTCTTGTAACTCAGAGCCCTCGCTTAATACGATTTCATCCTTGAGTTCCACTTCTTCAACCTCTTCTGAGAATAAGGGCACAGAGAAAACGATTAGAACTAAAGGTAGCTTTGCTAGGGATCGTGTGGATGAAACTGTGCTTGTTAATGGGCGCGTTGTTTGTGAGATAGCGTGTGTCGACATAATGGTTTGGTACATAAAGTGATTGAACACGACGAACTAAGTGTTAGTCGTGATGAGTAGTCAGTGATCGAATCGAACCGTTGGTATTGCCGGTGCAGCTTTCATCGTTATCGACTCCCAATTCATTTTTGGAGTCGGAATGGTATGCACGGATTGGATTAAGTGTAGGTGCTGATTGAATAAGCTTACTTCACTTACAGCGCCCTCAAGTTGTTTGTTATTCATCTACATTCCTGTCGGCTGTTGTTCTTTGTCGCTTAGTTTATGGTCAAAGCGCGCGAACAGTATTTAAATGAATGTGAATGATCTTTCGTGAGGTTGCTTGATATTCGTTTAGGAATATTTCGATTGTGGATAGGTTAGGCTCTGTTTATGAGGGAGGAAGTGGCACATCGAGGCGGGTGCAAAATGAACTCGAAAAAGCATGACAGGCAAGAAAAGCGAAACCCTGCGATCAGAGCAGGGTTTTTATTGAATCAGTACTGAGTGACTGGTTAAGCAATGTGCGTCATTTTGTTAAGCACAAAGGTTTCAATACTACCTTCGGTCGCAGCCATGTAGTCAGCGATGTGTTGGCTCGCTAAGTGTTTCTCTAGATGAGCTTCAGACTCCCAGTTTTCATGAAAAACGAAGTGAGCCGGATTATCGTTATCTTGGTGTAGATCGTAGTTAATACAGCCATCTTCAACACGGGTTTTATCGACCAATTTAATCATCTCGGATTTAACTAACTCAATCTTACTTCCTTTAGAGACGATTGTTGCAATAATGGTTAGCTTACTCATTCTAATTCCTTGGTTTTTAACTCAATAAGTGCAAGTAATATAAGTATAAATTCAGATTGAAGAAAGAGTTCTGAAATCCAATAACTATGGTTCTTGGTATCCACAATACAAATTCGAGAGCATAACGCTGGTGACAATCGGTTAAGCTTATTAAAAAAGCCCTCATAGTAATATGAGGGCCTCTTAGGTCTCAATTGAATGGATTAGTTACTGAAATCAGCCTTGACCCAAACCATACGGTGATCTGAAGAAACATCCTTTCCATTACCATAATCACCAATTCGTGAGTCATTGAATAGCTTACGTCCTTCTTCATAAGAAGCGGCCCAGTAAACACCAGAATCAACGATGTTAAGTGTTGCTGAAGGTAGTGCGTAATCTACAGCAAGTCCAAATGTCGAAGTGATACGGTTCGGCTGTGGGTGAGACGATGATTTATCTACCGCATGTTCAGCGGCACCGTAACTTGTTGGGTACAAGCTGCCATTGGTGACATCTTGGTTAACTAATGCATCATTGTGCAAGTCCTGCATTACAGAACTAATACCGTCGCCATCTACTGGGTCTAGGTTTTGATCGCCCATCATGACAAAGTGTTTACCTTGCTCTAAGCCGCCAGTTTTTCCTGAGTCGTCATAGATGAATGATTTGTTTTGGATGTACTGGTGCCAGAAGTCGACTTCTGCTGCGTTTTGTTGGATGTTTTTACCTACATCGAAAGCGGGTGGAGTAGGGTGTGACATTAATAAGTGAACGGTTTCTGTACCATCTTTGGTAGGGATTAGGATTGGTGCATCAACGTGGTTCTTTGAAGACAAACGAACTTCTTTCCACTCTTCAGCTGAGTACCATTCATCGCCGCAGTTCATGCCTGCAGGGATCGTATTTGAACCATCACAAACAGTGATTGTTGGGATAGTTGCTCCTTCAAGATCTTTCCATTTGAACTCTTGAAATGTACGAGTATTGGCAGTGTCTATCTCATATTTAGACATCAGAGCAAACGCGTATTGACCATGGTAGAAACCGAAGCCCCATGCATCTCCTGGCAGTGTTCCAGCGTTACCATCATTATCTAAATCAAAACCAAACTCGTTCAGTAAACCTGTATTGGTAGAATAGCTTTCAAAGTATGGGTATGAAATTGGCTCTAGGTTCGTGTCGCCACCTGCACCTTCAATACTTTGAGCAACAGAAAGGTAGTTTTTTTGAAAACCTTCAAGCGCTGATTTATCAGCACCTGTTCCGTCATTGTTAAACTCAGCCATCATAAGCACATCAGGACGATTCTTTTGAATCACAGCAGCGACGTTGCGGATCTGAATAACTTTTGCTGCCTTTTCTTTGTCAGCGGCGCTAATTGTATTGTCCAAATAATCGGACACCAACGTCGCTTGAACGCTAGGTTCGATTTGCATTTCAGTGACGAGATCTTGAAAGGTTGCGCGGTCAAATGACAAGTTATAGGTAGCGATCTTAACTTCTTCAGGTTGAACGTAATCCGTGTCGTTGCTGCAACCAATTAAAAGTGCAGAAGAGATGGCGAAAGCGATAGATGTTTTTAACAATTTCATAAAATGGGTCCGCTAATTGCTGAAAGAATTTTGGGACGCGCATATTATGGGATGGATATCGTTCTGTAAGTGATATTTGTCACAGCTAATTATATATGTTGACACCTTGTTGCATTAAAAGTGTGACATTTGGAACTAGTATCTGTTATTAGAATAAATACTTAAATTTCATGAATTTAATTAGATCTGTGAAATAAAAAAGCCCTCATGGCAAGATGAGGGCTTCTGAATGAGAAATAAACAGACTTGTTATTGGTGTGTTAGGCGTACTACACCACCTTAAGCATATTGTTCCACTGTCATCGCCCAATTTTTCTTCTGTTGTTCGAAATTCATTTTGATTTGCTGGTAACGAACTTTAAGAACTGAGTGTTCGTACTTCTTCACAACATCTTCACGTTTACTTTCAAGTAGCTGCTTTTTGACTTCGTAGTACTCGTTCATGTTTGATACTAGAGCATCGAACTCTTGCTGAAGCTTGTCTGCGATTTGTTGCTTGTCGGCACGGTGCATAATTTTTTGCTGCGTGCGTTTAAGTAGCATAGACGCTTCGGCTTTCTCGATACGAGCTTGAGGGGTTTTCTTTAGCTTACTTGCCAGTCCCATCAGCGAAGCACTCTTGATCAACCACTTTGTTGGATCGTATTGCCACCAGTAAATTCCGTTACGGTAGTCGTTCTCAAAGATGTGGTGGAAGTTATGGTAGCCTTCGCCAAAAGTAAGAACTGCTAACACACCGTTATCACGGGCTGTGTTTTTGTCAGTAAAAGGTTGGCTACCCCAGATGTGAGCAAGGGAGTTGATGAAGAATGTCGTGTGGTGGTTAAGTACCAAACGAACAGCACCTACGATTAACAACATGCCAAGCACGTCACCGTAAATAACACCTAAAGCGATAGGAACACCGAAGTTCATCAGCAATGCCAACAGAACATAGTGCTTGTGCTGCCACATAACAATCTTGTCTTTTTTAAGATCACGGCAGTTTTCATAGTTTTCATACATTGAGGTACTGTAATTACGAATCATCCAGCCTATGTGTGAGTACCAAAACCCTCGTTTTGCAGAGTATGGGTCTTTGTCATTGTTATCGACATGCTTGTGGTGTACTCGATGATCAGAAGACCAGTGTAGCGCGCTGTTCTGCAGGGCAAATGCACCACCTAATGCAAATAAGAATCTTAGGCTTGAATGCGCTTCAAAAGCTTTGTGTGACCATAAACGGTGATAACCTGTCGTGATTGAAAGGTTACAGAACGTAAAACAGATCGCTAGCCATATCCAGTGCTCCATACCATAGCCAAAAAAGTAGCCATAAACAGGGGCCGCAACAACAGCAAGCAGCATACTAAAAGAGAATATAAAAATATTGAGCCAGATTAATGGCGGCTTTTTTGTTGATGGGTTATCGGCACTATTCATTAGCAAATTTCCATTGGGCTTACATCTGTGCGCTAGAATATCAGCGTACACGTGTAAGTCAAGATTGAAAGTGTAAACGTGTATTAGTATGTTTTACTTAAATATTGTATAAAGGTAGTGTGAAATGTAGTAGCAAGTCATAAATGGAAGTACTAAGGGCTAATAAATGGAAATTAAGGTAGCTGAATATAAAGATTATGAGCGGATTGCCCAATTACATGCGGATAGCTGGAAGCTATATTACCGCGGCATTCTTGCTGATGATTACTTAGAGAATGATGTTTTGGAGGACAGATCTGTTATTTGGCAGACTCGTTTGATTAATCCTCCTTTCAACCAACATGTTTTATTGCTTGAAGAAGGCGGTTTACTGGTTGGTTTCGTCTGCGCGTTTGGTAATCACAACTTTGAGCGTGGCACGTTCATTGATGCGTTACATGTAGACAATAATTATCGCGGTAGAGGTATTGGTAAGCGTCTACTGTCTGAATTATCGAAATGGTTGCAGCAATACTATTCGGACTCAGGGCTTTACCTAGAGGTGATGTCTGAGAACCACCAAGCGATAGCTTTTTATGAGGCGATTGGCGGCAAAGAAGAACTTGAGCAAGTTTGGAACGCACCATGCGGTAGCCAAGTGAACGAGAAAGTGATTTCTTGGAACTCTCCTGTTGAACTTGAACAGAAAACAGCAAGCGTCGTGTATTCTTAGTTGATTCTTGTTTAATACTGGTTTTTTGCTAATTAACAACTTCTGACCGAAGTTACTTTAAAGTCGAAGAACAAAGACAAAAGCCCCGAGCATTAAATTGTTCGGGGCTTTTTTGATTGGATTCGTGGCCGTTTTAATGATTCGCTAAGACGCGTGAAATACTGGGCGATTAATCACACCATGTGATCTTATTCCTACCGCCTTTCTTCGAAATGTAGAGTGCTTGGTCGGCGTCGTCGATAAGTTGCTCTACAGAACCAAGGGCCTGCGGTGCATGTTTCACACCGATTGAAATCGTTACTTCTAACCTAAGGCGAGAAGGGGATTCTAAAAGGGAATTAACTAGCGATTTAATTGAAGCCTCGGTTTCTCCTTGAACCATCACCAAAAACTCTTCACCACCGTATCGAAAGCAGTTACTACTGGTCGGTAGTCGTTTTTGAATTTCATCGGCCAATTCTTTGATCACCATATCGCCCATTTGGTGGCCGTAGGTGTCGTTAATCAGTTTGAAATGATCAATATCTATCATGATCGATGTAATGGATAGCTGACGGTTTATGCTCGGTTCTATCACCTGATGAAGATAAAGGCGGTTGTAGCAGCCCGTTAGCGCGTCTTGATAAGAAAGCGCCTCAAACATATTGGATTGTTTGCGAAGCTGAATCGCTTGTTTACGCAGTTGCTCGGATTGAGCGAAACGTTTGTGTACTTCTAAATCACGTCTTATACAGGCCGCTGAGATTAGGATGTAAGCCGAAATATAAACAGAAATTGTTTCGATCTCATGCTTTGGCTCGGCTTCATAAAGCAGTGGTGCAAGGCCGATGAGATAAGCCAAAAAGATAAACGACAGGGTAGAGATACTGTACTTGGCTGACAACCTTGAAAACGTACCAATGTAGATCATCACTAAAATGATACCGCCTTGGTAATCGAAGTTGTTCAGCTCAATAGCAAGTCGACCGACATAGACCAAGAAAAGTGAGCTAATTACAAGGAAAGTGCTTTCTACGAGTTCCAAAACGTTGGGTTTGTTTGTAATGCAGTATCTGGCAACAGCCATCATCAATAGAAAAAGTATGACTCGGAATATGATAGGTGTAATGCACTCGCTACCAAAGTGGATGTAGTCGGTGATGATGAAAGCACAGAATATTGAGATTGGGATGTAGATGAAATTTATGTACGGCAAATAAATTTCATTATCGAAATAGGTTTTAAATCTTTGATTCTTGAACCCAGAATAAGAGCGCATTGAGAAATTAGCCGAGATTGATACACAATAATTTGCGTAGTATGTCACAGTCTTTGGGATTGTAAACGGCCGTTTCTATAGATTTGTCAGTATGTTAGCTAGATCAACAAACGGTAACACGCAATACTCACGCTCTATTATCGATAGAACGTGAATATCTTAGAGGCTGGTGTAAGAGTGGTAAACAGAAACTAAAGTAGATTAATAAAAACTAATAGCGATTAACGCTTGTTCTTCAAGTAGCGCTTACGACGCTCTTCTTTTTTCTTAATCTGTTGTTCGGCTTTCAGCGCAGCCGCTTCTTCAACTTCGATCAGCTCTTGTGTGATCATTTCAGGTAGCTCAAGTGTTACCTTACCTAAAGTGCCGTTACGCAATTCGTGAAGTAGGATTTCCGAACATTTGTGAATGTCGATATGACCACCGGCACGTAGTGCACCACGCTTACGACCAATTGCTTCCATCAATTCGATGTCAGACTCTGGCAGCTCTTCAATTTGGTAACGTTCTTGCAAAAGGTTAGGGTACTGCTTTGCTAGGTATTCTACTGTGTAGAATGCCACTTCATCGTATTCCATTGCCGTATCTTTTACAGCACCTGTTGCAGCCAAGCGGAAGCCACTGTGTGGGTTTTCTACTTTAGGCCAAAGGATTCCAGGAGTGTCAGAAAGAATCACGCCATTTTGTAGGTTGATACGTTGTTGGCGACGAGTTACCGCAGGTTGGTTACCTGTAACCGCAATCGTACGTCCAGCCAAGCAGTTGATGATCGTCGATTTGCCTACGTTAGGGATACCCATGATCATTGTACGAATGTTCTTGCCCATCTGTTCACGGTGTGGCGCCAGCTTGCGTACTAGCTCCATAACGTGGTTAACTTCTTCTTTTACGCTAGTAGTAATCGCAATCGCTTTAACGCCTTGCTCTTTCTCGAAGTGCTCAATCCAACGTTGAGTCAGTTCAGGGTCTGCAAGGTCACGCTTGTTCAACACTTTTACACAAGGCTTATCGCCGCGCAGTGAAGAGATCATTGGGTTTTCGCTACTGAACGGGATACGAGCGTCCAATACTTCGATGATCACATCAACTTGTGGGATAACTTCTTCGATTTCTTTGCGGGCTTTATGCATGTGACCCGGAAACCATTGAATAGACATAGAGACAAACCTTGATAAATATATTTGCTGCACATTGTAAGGGTTCGCTAGGGCGTGTAAAGCGCTATGTTGTACCTGAAGCCATGTCTTTACAGTGTTACCTCGGAGCTATGGATGTCGCCTGACTAGATATGGCAGGAGTTTCCCTGCCATTTAACAACTCTTAGTAACAATGGATGAGATTGTACGAACGACTGACAGTTCTGGTTTGACGGGTTATTTCCTAGATCGAGACTCTAAGAAATAGGTCATAAATACCATGTATAGTAAGACTAAAAATAGCTGGAAAATACGAACGTAGAATTTGTCATCCAATGCGCCGCTGCTTATTGATGTTCCCATAAGTACATTGAACCCGGTAAAGGCCGTAATATATATAGGCGCCTTTTGTGGTTCGGTATAAATCTTTATTCCGAAAAGCGTAATGATACTGAGTACAACCATCATATATACATACATATTCGGTGCTAAAGATATGATGAGAAAAGCGACGAATGTAATTAGGCCTGCGAGGATGTTACTTGCTGTGAAAAATAACGCGGTCTTACCGGACGTTTCACTGCTTGCCATTAACGATAATAACATTACAAATGCAACGGTAAGTAGTATCTGAGAAAGTTGAAAATAGAAGTAAAAGCATACGAGCGGAAACGAAATCACCCATGCGCGCACAGCGGCTGTCCACCGCATTTCTTTGGTCAGTGGGGATGCGGGAAACCCTTCAAAGTCCGTCTTCTCTTCTTCTGGAAAATAAACGTGCGAAAGGGCGTACAAAGCGACGGCCAAAGTGCCTGAAAACGCAAAACCGATTCCTACATTAAGCGCGGATGCTTGATCGATTATCGTTATAGATGGAAGTAATATCAGTTCGATCATTAAGAATGTTGCGAACATGACCCATTTAGGGTCGGTAAACAAATAGTATGCCCAAAGCATCCCGAGTGTGAGTGTAGAAAGAAAGGCAATTTTATACTCAGGTAGCCCTGTTGATACTGCGAATCCAATAGCAGCGGTGGATAGAAGCGCGTAGGCCAACTGTTTGACATGGAGAATATGAAATTGAGGCTTATCAGCGATAAATTTTGCGGTCAGAAGTGGCGTACAAAAAGCTAATGGCCAGCTAAACCATAGTGCAAGGAATGTTGCTAAGCCGACTGTCGTGACGTAGCGAAAAATCCTACGTTCTTGTGCTTGATCTATTTTATCGAACATAAGAGAACAAGCTCACTACATTAATCCAGGTTTTTCCAAGCAGGTTAAATAGAGTGTTTTCGCCAGTATAAACGATGACATCTGCTTGGCCTCCAATTCGCATTGAATGGATCGCCGATGGCTCGTTTATTTTAATCGTAACTGGAATACGTTGTGTGTCTCTTAACCATCCATTTTGGTTTTGTACATTCGCAAGGTCGCCAAGTTGTTCGTTTTTACCCCATGTGACCCCCAAGTCGATTGAAGAAACTGTGCCTTTGAATGTCGTGCCTGGAGCAAGATCTAATGCAATTTCAACGTCATCGCCTGGTTTTATGTTACCGAGACTATTTTCTCTAAAATAAGCTTCAAGCCATAAATTGTCGCTTTCGACGAAGGTGACCAATGGAGAGCCTGAAGAAGCGTAAGAACCTTCTGATAAGCTCAAGTTGGTTACCGCACCATCTGAAGGCGCTGCTAGGGTTGTGCGTGATAAGTCCAATTGGGCTTTTTGTAACTCAAGTAGTGCTGATTGTATTTGTGCATTTTCCTCTCCCTCAGAACCCACTTGAGCTTTGGCTTTTTCTAGATTAGCGTGAGCGTTCATGACTTCAGCATTAGCTTTATCAATCGTGGCACGTGTTGTATCGGCATCAGACTTTGATACGACCCCTTTGTCTGCCATAGCCAATACTCGTTGACCCTGACGCCGAGCATTTTGTTGTGCAACTAACGATGTTGTGAGTTGTGCTTGAGCGGAAATAATACTGGCCATTTGCGCCCCAACTTGCTGTCCGGCTATCTTCAATTTTGCTTCTGCTTGTTTAACGGCTATCTCATAGTCGGTAGAGACAATTTTGAGTAACACGTCATTTTTCTCAACTTTAGTGTTTGCAGTAATATTAATTCTCTCTATTTGTCCTGATACTTGTGGTTTTAAGGAAATGACGTTGCCTTCAACCCTAACGTTGTCGGTAGTTGGAATAATTCTGTCTGAAACTACAGCGATGCCGATGGAAAGGATGGTGAATGCCAATAAGCTGTTTGTTGTTATTTTTACTTTATTGATTGGTTTCTTTTTTTGCGTTTCGGTGTCGATTTGTTTTATTTCTGACATGCGAGGCTCTCAACTTAAGGTTCTGATATGTAGGGATTTAGGTGTTCTACTCCCATCAATGAACCATCAGGTTATTAATGAGATAGTGAACTGTTTTTAAGATGAACATAAGATCAAATATCTTGATTTAATGGCCATATCGTGACATTGAAATTTTTATTGGCGTGATGAAATTGAAATGTATCCTCGGGCAGAGTCCAATCGGTATAAATTAAAGTAGTTATTTTTGATGTGTCGCCAAATGGCTAGCATGGCGTCAGATGAATGATTAGCATCAATTTTTGAATATTATTTGCTGTCAATTTAATGGCTTGATAACTGCAATTAATATAAGACCAACGTTAAATGGAACTGGATATGAAACTGATAAAGACTCTCGCGTTATCTATGATTGTGTTGACTGCCAACGCGTATGCAATCACAGATGCCAGTAAGATTGGCGCAAACTCAGGTGCTATGAATTACTGCTACGATAACTTTTCTGACCCTAGCCAAAATTCGAAATACAAAATTCTAAAAATCAAAACCTATGACAAGTATCGAGATCTACCTAGTGACGAGCGTTATTAATGAAAACGGCAGCAGAAGAAGGCGAGTATTTAGGGGATCCTCTGGATAAGAATCGATGCAATAGCCTAAGAAAGATGCTTTATATTCAGTACAACTAAATAGTATGCATTTAGCCCCTTATTCAATTTACTAATAAGGGGCTTTCTAATTCTTAGGCAGGATTTTCAACATATCAACGTGAAGTGAATAAGGTCGGAAGGTGAAAGCATATGAATAGAGGAGTACCACTTGTTCGCACAGATTGTATTCATGATCTAGCTGAACTCTTTAGTGAAAAAGATATTAATGTCCATTCTTTGATTACTGGTGTTAAAGCACCTGTTGACATACAAACATGTGAATTCCCGTTTATACCTGAGACTGTTTTACTGAACATCATCAGAATGTTTGGTGAAAGTGTTTCGCTGGATACATTTGTGACTCGTGTTTGGTTAATGTGTAAGAACACCTATATACCTGGCGTGATTGCTCATTTGGTTAAAGCAAGGGAGGGCACTGTAAAAGAAGCACTAGAAGAATTCTGTGAAATCATTCGATATTACTCAAGCGGAGTTAGAATATCTTTAAAGCTCCATAATGATTGTTACTGGTTAGTTCGTGAAAAAGAGGGCGCTACACAAGACTGGTTTAAGTACGCCGAGATATTTTCGATCATTTTTCTGGATGAGTTGGTAACAGCTTTGACAAAACAAAACAGCAAAGAAAAGTATGTGACAATTGTTAGCCCACATACGGAGTGCTTTTTTGAATGTTCAAAGTTAGCACATGTTCAGTTTTTCACACTCCGTTCAGTCACAGGTATTCGCCTAAATAACGAACTTTTGAATCAGAAAGTTAACTCACTAAAAAAGTCAGAACGAAGAGTACTCACAGATCGAGAAGGTATCCCTAGTGATTTTTTGTGCTCATTCAAATATGCCATGCAACCATACTTGTCGATGGGAAAGTTACCTATATCAACGGCTGCGAACATATTGGGAATGAGTCCTAGGACTATCCAGAGGCGCTTACTCGGCGCAAGTTTAACTTATCGCGAAGTGTTAGATGATCTTATTTTAAATGAGGCTCAGGTTCGACTGAAGCACTCGGACGACTCAATAACGTCAATAGCTACCAATATCGGCTATGGTGAGTCTGCTAACTTCACTCGTTTCTTTAAACGCAAAACCGGTTTTACTCCCTCACAGTTCCGCAGTAGACATCAGTGCTTATAGGTTGGTGTTTATGGGGAAGCGTTATATTTGATTCAATACTCGATATCTTATTTTTAGAAGTGACACTTTGCTTTCTTTTTCTTGCCATAAGAACTTTAGTAAATCGTATTCGCGTGGCGTGATATGACAATTCCTCAAAGCCCAGATCCAATAACATTATTGGGTAGACAACAAATAGAGGAATCATCATGTCACACCGTTTTAATGAATATCGCTTACCACTTGAAAGCTCTCTGAAACATGCAGTGTCTTACCTAGAATCTTTAGCAGATAGACCGGTAGAGAAAGGTACAACCTCACAAGCTTTACGTGAATCTATCGGCGGAGACTTACCATTGCGACCAACAGACCCATCACAAGTGATTGATGAAATGGTAAAGAATGTCGATGCTGGTTTAATGGCTTCTGGTGGTGCACGTTTCTTTGGGTACGCGATTGGCAGTTCATTTCCTGCTTCACTAGCAGCAGATTGGCTAGTGAGTGCTTGGGACCAAAATGTGCCTTATTACGTTTCTAGCCCTGCTATGTCTGTTGTTGAAGAAACAGCGGCAGAGTGGATGGTTGAGCTATTAGGTTTAAATCAAGGTACGGCGGTAGGTTTCACTTCTGGTGCGCAAGAAGCTATATACACCGGTTTGATAACCGCCCGCAATACACTGCTTGAACGTGCTGGTTGGGATGTAGTCACCAAAGGCTTGTTTGGAGCTCCTCGTATTAACGTTGTTGTCAGTGACCAAATCCACTCAACGATAAAGCGCGCACTGTCAATGATTGGTATCGGTCTAGAAACAATCGTCAAAGTGCCAACAGACGATAACTTACGCATAATTCCAGACAACCTCAAAGCGACTATTTCTGCGCTAGAAGGTCCAACTCTCGTTTGCGCACAGGCTGGCTGTATTGATTCAGGTGCATTCGACCCATTTAATGAACTGGCTGATGCCGTAGAAGCGCATGGTAATGCATGGCTACACGTAGATGGTGCAATTGGTTTATGGGCAGCAGCTAGTGATAAACAAAAATACCTGTTGAAAGGGATTGAGAGAGCAGATTCTATTGATACGGATGGCCATAAATGGTTCAACATGCCGTATGACAGTGGAATGATCATCGTAAAAGACGCCGCTGCGCTATCTAAGGCAATGGGTGGAAGTAATATGGGTGACTACCTTAACGATGCAATGGAAAAACCAGATCGAAACGCAATTAACTTTGGTATTTCTGCATCAAGAAGAGCACGTGGCGTTCCGGTGTATGCAGCGTTCAAATCATTAGGTAAAGAAGGGATTGTTGAGCACATTGATCGTTGTACTGAACTAGCACAGCGTATGGCGAAAAAACTTTCTGCAGTAGAAGGCATCACGATTCTGAACGATGTTGTATCCAATCGTTTCTCAGCTCAATTTGGTCAAGGTGATGATATCTACCGCAATGAACTCACGGATCGAGTTGTTCACCGTTTGCAGGAAGAAGGAACACTATATCCATCAACTTCGGGCTACAAAGGCTTAAAGACGATGCTGTTCTCGGTTTTGAGTTGCCATACTTCGATGGAAGATATTGACCTTTCTGCTGAAAAGATCATTGAAGCATACCTGACGGAGAAAGAATTGATGGATAATGCAGCATCTTAATTCATCCTTCAGAGAGTAAGTCCCAATTGAATATTGGGGCTTTTTATTAATTTTCATCTAATACATGAGTTATGGAATCCTCTGCTTATAGGGTTTTGAAAAATAATTATGGAGTTAATTATGAAATTTAAAGCTACGGTTTACCTATTGTTTTCATTCATATTAGTGGGTTGTTCTGGTTCATTGATCGTTGATGAGCACGTTATCTCTACCGATGGTGAACATCGATTATTTGAAATTGATAGAGGTTTCGAGTCCGTTGGCTATTTTGATTATACTAAGGTTAATAGTAATAATAACAGCGTGTTAAGTACAAATCATACAAAGGTTAAAGTGTTTTTAAGTAACAGTGGTGAGACTATACTTACACAGATTTCGAATTGTAGTAACTGTGATTTTGATTTAAACCGTAAAGGCAACAAAATATTAAGCTACGCGAATACAAATCGAAATACGTTGATGGTTAACAGAAAAAACATTAGTGATTTATACAAGCTACATCCTAGTTATATTTCCAAATTAAATAAGTTGCTACCGGTGGGAGAACAAGTCGATAACATTAATAACTATTGTTTTGACTATTATGAGCTTCCTCAAAGAAGAAGCAATGTTAAAGTCGGAAAGCTCGAGTCTTGTGATATTCCTGTCTCGACAATATCAATGAAACACATCAAAGTAATATGATGTGACGTCTCATTTAAGCAATGCTAAACGCATCAGCTATTCACTATCTTGAGATGAATAAAATGCGGTTATGTCTTTCAAATCTTGATCATTGAGCTTACTTAGTTGTGCTTGCATCATATCTGCGTAGTCGCCTTGTCTGTCTCCGTTTTGATACGCTTTCATTGCATTAAAGAGATAGAGGGGATCTTGACCTGAAAGGTTTGGGTAGGTGCTATTAGTTGATGGGCTGGTGGGGTTATGGCAAAACACACAGCTTGGAGATTTCATTTTACCTAGAGCAGAGTTGCCAAAATCAGCAGCATGAAGGCTAGGCGAAAGGGTAAGCAAGATCAAAGCGAAGGGATGGTAAGTCACGGTTTTACTCCAGTAAAAGCATGACAATAAAGCTTCCCCTTAGGGGAAGCTCAAGGATTATTTGTTCTAGATGAACACTTAATATGGTTTATGGTGCTATTGGTGATTTCTTAGGCAAGTCGTGAGTCAATCGGAGCACCTAAACTTTTTGAAAACAGTTTTTCGCCGACGAGAAGAGTGCAGGGAGGTCTAGGTTTTCTGAGATCGGCTATTGTTGAGTTTTAGTATAGAAAACTACTAAGGGGAGCGGGGACCAAGCTTTGAAATGAAGTTGTACTGTAATTTGTTTCCAGTTCTTATTGAGCCTTTGACGGTGAGGTGCGTCAGCTACTCCATCGTGCCTACGAGCCACTCTAAAAGCCATTTTAGGGGCAGGATTGTCGTGGCCAATAGAACGAGCCACAGCAACGAATAGCACGTAAATCTCTCAGAACAAAAACCGCCGCATTATCAATATTCTTAACGCAAATTAGTAATCCATACCTACTAACTCTAAAATAAACCTATAGCGTGAAAAGGTGTATTGAAATGAATATTCATATTTTGAATTTCATGTCTGGTTGTATAATGTTCTCTAAACTATTGATAAAATTTGCTTTTCTTATTGCTTCTTTTCGGTTACTGACGTTTATTTTTTTATATATGTTGTATACGTGTGTTTTTACCGTACTTTCTGAAATAAACAGTTCGTTTGATATTTCTAAATTTGAATCTCCTCTAATCACCCGTTTGAATATTTGAACTTCTCTTTTTGTAAGGCTAGATAGTATTACTTTCGACTTAAAAGTGTAATCGTGTCTATTAGATAAAATATGTGACATTAACTTTCTCGGTAACCACAAATCGTCATCACACACTGTTTTTAAACAACGGGTAAGATGATCAATAGGTGCGTCCTGATAGATGATCCCCTTTATATTAAACAAGTTGAATAGCTGTACTACGGTAATACTCTGTCCGGTAATGTCTGCAGGAACATCATAGACTACCCATTTATTGGATTCTATTCTTGATAAGATGATGTTGATATCTTCGATATTTGCCAAGAGTAAGTAGCTAATAAGGACGACATCGAAAGTTTTATGGTTACTCGAGCGCCCAATGCTTGCCAAACATTCTCTGCTAAAAGAAAAGCCACTGTATTTTTCTATTTCGCGCTGAATAAACTGGTTGTTAATACCGTTGTCACCAATTAGGAGCATGTGCTTTAAATTATTTCTATGCATAACTTATCCCGAGCCTGGTAAATCAAGTTTTGATTCTATGACGTTGTGTTTTATAAAATTGAGCTCTGCGGCTTAGTTTTTACATAATTGCATAATTATGGTTGCTGTGAAAGTCGAGGTTCAATAGAAATTTGTAATGTATCGTCATATTTCCCTCCTGGTTTGTTCTCTGTTTCACCAATGACAAAATTCAAAGGAATAGGTTGACCAATCGTTGCGGAAAGACGTTGAATTCGCGCATCCAGTTGCTCAAGATTTATTCTGTCGCTATCGAGGGAAAGTTGGTATGGAATATCCCACTTAGTCTCATTAGATTCATGACGTAGCATTCCTTGATGGGATGATTCGAATACGATGGTATAAGTTGTATTGCTTTGAACCCATAGGTTAGGTGCAGAGCGAATAATCTTGTTTGAATATAATGTCCCTAGATCAAGGTCATAATGTTGTTGGGTTAATCCATAAAAATGAATTTTCGCAGCAGGCGGAACGTTAACCGATACCGGGATGGAGCTAGGGCTAATTTCTACTTGTTTACTATCAGAGGTATAAGAAGGCGAGACTTCCAATAACCCCCGATAGGTTCCTGATGCTAACCATTGTTTACTTGGGAAGCGCATTTGTATCGTTGCCGAAGGGCGGCTATCGGTTAATGATAAGTGCCATTGATTAGCCACCGGCATGCCAATCTGTCCACTCCACTCAAAGTTGAGTTTGTCTTGGTTTGCCCCTTTTAACGAGCGACTTGTATCGTTAAGCTGCAAAATTAAGGTTAACTCGCATGGTTCGCCAATTATGTTCGCATCTATTCGGTAAGTGTTTATTGTTGCGAATGTGCCTGCGCTGAAAACATCATATTGTGATTTCGATGAGACGGGTTGAATAGTCAACGCATTAGCTTCACACGCAAATGCATAAGGCAGGTGGTTTATGGCGAAGAGGAACAAGGATCCCCAACGTACTTGCTTATTCAACATACACATCTCCTAGTCTTATCAAATTGTCACTGCGTTCACTCAGGGAAATGATGGCTGACTCTTGCTCTTTAGTGTCTAGTACCAATTGATATTTACCTGGCTTTAATCCAGAGATAGCAAATATGCCGTTACGGTTGGTAAAGAAGTCAATTGGCAACTGTTTTGCCTCACCAAGGTAATGTGCTACACCAGCGACAAGTGAAATAGGGTTGCTACTTTGACGATCGAATAGCTTACCAATAACGGTTAATACAGCATCAGATCCAATCTGGAGTTGGAAGCCCCGTTTATAACCCGGCTTAATCCAAAAAGCGCCGTCGCCTAAGTCATACCCTGGCGGCAAGTTATCGACCTCGTAACTGACTAATTGGCCATTATAAGCAACAAGGTCTGGGACCAAAGCACTTGCATCTCCTTTAAGATAAACGCGTGCGTACTGACCATCTTTTGTGGGATCGATAGCCACGTCATTCTCTTTAAGGCTCTTATGTTTGGTGACAATCGCAAATGCTTCGCGTACTGGTCTGCCGATTGCCACAGATGAACCAGCAAAAGCAAGTGAACTATTAATAGTCACGTCGGTACTGTGGTTTCGTGTTTCACCACTAATATCTTCAAGCCGTGAAGCGTGGGTCGCATTCAACTCATAGTGGTTTGCCGTGTAGTTAATTCCGGCATCCATATCAGCATCCGTTTCTTCGTTATTAATGACACTCGCAAACGCCGACACCCCTCCTGTGTTACCAATATTATTTTGATAGCTGTAATCTAAGGCGGCTTCATTGAGTTCTGTGGTGTATCGACCGACGACACGAGTTTGTCGACTAAGAGGCCAGCTAACGGTGACTGTCGTGCTGATATCATCGTCTTCGGTTGCGTTGTTCCGATAGTTAACGCGTGCGCTCCAGGTGGCGGGTGTATCAAACAGTCCGTCCGATAAACTCGGGCTAATCACCCAATAATCGTTCTCTTTGTCTACTCCTGAACGATAATTGAGCGTAATGGCGGCACGTAAGGACTGACCAAGATAAATGGAGCTGAATGCGGAGACATAATGAGTGGTTAAGTTGATATCGATATCGGAAGCATCAAACCCTGAAACCCCAGTAAAATTGTTGGCCAGATATTCATAACTGAAACTCAGTTGTGGGGACAGCGTGTTCGTATTGGAAAACTCCGCATCGAACGCAAATTTGTAAGCGTCGCCAGTTCCAAATGTAGGGTGTTCGCTACGAGAGGCAGTGAGTTCAGTGACGCCCCATGTAGAAGCGAATAACGCGGTGGCACCATATTGATAAAGATCTTCACGGCTTTGAAGGTTAGTGCCCAACGTTAACCAGGGGCTAATACCCACAGCGATATAACCATGGAGAATACGTTCGTCGGTTAGGTACTCTAGTTGTCCATTTTGTAATTCAGAAGGCGCTCCATACATGATGCTATATTCAAACTCACCGCTATTGAGCAAGTCGTTACCGGTTGCAATAGAAAACTCGATACGTTCTTCATTCCCGGAGCGATCGGTGATGACGAGTACAATATCATTGCTACCTTGCGCCAGGGGGATATCACTAAGGTTATAGCTACCAGCGCCTAAAGTTAATCTTTGGACTGCGATCCCATCTATATAGACATCGACATTTGAAGCGCGTTGGAGTGTGAATGTTTGATTGGCTCGTGGTCGTGCATTTCTGGTTGGAATGAGAGTGAAATCTCGAGTTAAGCCAATACCAAGTATGTCGGTACTGTCCTGAAAAGATTGACCACTGTTATACATATCGCCGAGCACAAGTCGTGTGCCTTGTTCGGCAAAGTCAATATTAAGACGAGACCCTTCTCTTACGTAGCGCGAATCTTGTGATGAGCTGTTTTCTAAATAGGATTCATATTCAAAGTTTAGAAAACCAATGTTGAGTGCTGAGTCAAACTGACTGCGATAGAGGTCCTGTCTTGACGAATTCTGATCGACATATTGGCTCTCATTGGCGGAAAGGGCAAAGTTAACGTACCCACTAAACAAACTTGGCTCAGCATAGTTATAGAAATCATCTGCGCCGTTCATAGATAGTTGCTGGGTTAAGCTAAGTTCAGGCGGTACCGTCACGATGCATTCTAATGAAGAGAAATCGAAACTAAGGCCTAATCCTACGCTCTCAAAATCGTGCTGCGACAGCATCTTATCGTCTGTCGTGTCATTGAGTTTCCCAATACCTTCTTGAGTTACGACGGATGAAAGGAGAGAAAGCGTGCTTTCCTTCGGTAACAAAATTTCGTTGTTTGCGGTAATGATAATGTCTGCTTCCCCCAGTATGGTGTCACTTATCCTTAGCAAAGAGGTAAGTTGAATATCTCGCCCTGTTGGGTTCAAGACCATTTTCTTGCCCCAAGCTGCGGGGCTTAAGGCGGCACAATAAAAAAGTACTAATCCCAAGACATATAAAACGTGCCACATCTTGTGATGGGTTTCAGTTTTCATGCCCATGGTAAGTGCCTATTGGTAAGTAATTTAAAGAAGAAGGGAAAGTAATAGTGGAGCGTGGTGGAATAAACTGCTCACCTAAAGCCTCATGTACTCTTTGGCTCTGAGATTCGAGTCCTGTAAAGTGAAGTAACGACGTATAGGTAAATCGCGATCCTGAATTAGTGAGTGTTAGCTTGCCTTGTTCATCTATGCGCAATTTCACGTCAGGCTCTAACGACGATGAGTGAATGTGCAGCAACGCATTGTAGTGAACTTGTAAGTTGATACCGGTGGTTAAACCGATGGGTTTATCTGTTCTCGCGTTGTTCTGTCCAATATTCACGGTACTGAAACGAATGAAATAACTTTGAGAGGTTTCGAGTGTTCTATTTCCCAACCATTGTATACGGAATACTTGGCGTTCTCCGGGGGCTAACATCGCGGCTGGTGGAAACACAAACACCTCTTCACTCGCTAGCTCCGATGTCTCGAATGTACCATCAGATAAGAATTTTAATCGACGAACGTTAGCTTCAAGTGGGAGAGCTTGTGTTGAGTTGTTAGTCACAACTAGCTGCGACGTTGCTCTGTGATCTGTGTTGAGCTCGATGACGGTTGGAAACAGTGTTATGCCCAACGCCTGTGTGCATAGAAAGCAATAGACGAGCGTTCCCCAAATATAACGTCCCATTGCTATTGATCCTGCTCTATTTCAATCGTTAGGTTATTCACGTTGTAATTTTTAAGAGGCTGCATTTCAAAATAACGAGTGGAGTAGGGAAGGACTAAAGTTCCCGGAATACGCTTAGCGATTTCTACACCTTTTAAATAGGTTGAGTTTCTACCATCAGATATTTTCCATGTTGTATTGGTTAATCGACCATAACTATTACCACTGTTAATTACTTCAAGAACCCATTTGTTCCTTTTGTCATTTTGTTCGATACTTTTTATTTCAAGGTGAGAAACCGTGTTCTGAGGTCGGACGTTGATAAGCGTATTAAACTGAAGTAAAAGACTTACTTGCCCTTGGTTGCTGCTTGCTCTTTGAACTTTCACTTGCTTAACCGCAACTCGATACGCTTTAGATTCTGTGATGGAAGGATCACCTAAATAGCGCACCATAATGGATTGCGATCGTCCAGGTTCAATAATTGCGGTCACTGGAATAACTAATAGCTCGTCATCAGCAGGAGTGGTGGTCTCTTTGCCATATTTGTCCATTGTCATGTAGACCGGAGACAACTCAACCGTGAGTGGTTCTTGAGAAGAGTTCTCAACCCTCATGGTCATTTGAGCTCTTTTTCCAAGCGGTGTCATTTCCATAGACATAGGTTCTACTTTGAACGCATGAGCGGACAAACAAGTGAATGACAATAGGAAAAGAACGATCCATTTATGCATGCTCCATTGATACATAGCGAAGAGCTCCAAATTAAACTTATGTAGTTGAGATTGAGATTAAGTCGGAGGCCAAATAATAGCCCCCGACTTATTAACCTCTAATTTGAGGTGATATTTACGGTTAATGTATCTGAGTAGCCACCTGCCCATGGGGAGGTTTCTGTCGTCACAATATCAATAGATGCAGCAACACCTGTCGCTAATGCGCCAGAACCTGCATAAGAATTACTGACTGAAACGTCATTTAGACCAGGGCCCCCTGGTGCATTAAGCGTGAAAGGAGCTAAGCCTGACGGGTTGAATGTTGCATCATATGTAAGAGCGTAGTCTTCGCTATCGTCTGACTCTAGACCACCTTCAGCACTTGTCAGTGTCACCGTTGCACCATCGACGTCATTACACTTCATGTTAAGACCACTAACAGAAAGATTTTGAATTTGAGATACGTTACCAAAGTCCATCAGTTGCGTTGAAAGACCAGTAACTTCACATACAGGTGAAACAAAACCCACTAATTGGACATCACCAGGAGCGGCTTGGACTTGAGCACCAAAGATAGCAGTGACTGTTGCTACGTAGAGTGTTAGCTTTTTCATTAGAAATTCCTTTATCTTAAATGATTGGCTCGAATACTGCTGAGCGTTTGTTGTTCTGCAGATACATTGCAGAGTTTTCACTTTGTCACGCTATGAATCGAAGGGTAAACTTCGATCTCAATAACGTCTTGATAATAACCAGCGAAACGCAAGCTATTTTCGAGTGCTACCCTAAGGCTCCCATGTTGAGCAAAAGGAATAACACCAGAACTGTTTATCATTACCGGTGAAGTAAGTTGGCTACTGTGCCTACTTTCATGAAGACGAATTTCGTCTATTTGTAATGACAAATTGTAACTTTCAATAATATCAACCCCTTGATGTTGATATTTTAAGCCTCCATATTTTGAGTTGATCGTTATACCCAACGGACGGTTACAATAGATATTAAAAGGCAACGATTGCACATCACGGTGTTCCGTAAAATTCATGATATTGCCAGAAAAGAAGTTTATTTCGCATCGGTCTTTGATCTGGCCGCTAATTCCTAACGTTAATTTGTTAGCACTGGCATATAATGAAAGTGACATGCTGAAAATTAACGCTGAGATGATTAAGTTATGAAGAATTCGAAATACTCTAACCATAATCTCACCTCTCAACGATTGAATGTAACTTGTTGCTTAACTTTGAAAACTATATGTGCTTTGAAAAATGATGAAGTAGTAAAAAAAGTTTATTATTTAAGGAAAGTATGAGTTTTGGTATGATTTTAGCCTGAGAGGTAGGGGCTAAATTACAAGGTATTAATCTTATATTCAATTAGATAGAAGGATTTCACCCCAAACTTGGTTTGACGAGGAAATTTTATTTAATTGATAATATTAGAAGTATGGTCTACGTCGAGTGTGTTGAGTTTTGCGGTGGGCTACTGTCATCACAATTATGACAGTGTTATTAACGGAAACACTAACTTGAAAGTTTAATTTATAAGTTTATTGTAGTGGCTATAAATTGTAATGACAGAGAGTGACTATCTACTATTTCTTTATTGAAATTAGTTGTTTAAATAAATGATATAGGAGAGGTGTATCTATTTTTAATTACCTTGTGCGTGGTAATTAAAAACTTTAAATGTTTATCACTAAGTTATTTCCCTTTAGTAAAAAGGCAAAGCTTTAAGTCATTAATGAAACTCCAGCTCAAAGGATAATTGAATACTTAAATGTAGGGATAATTAGTAGCAGGTATCCTTATAGGCCAAAACGAGATTGCGTTCTGTTCCAGTCAATCTAGTGTGTTTTTTAGAAAACCAGCAGGTGTCGAAGGCTGGTTTTGTTGTGGAATTGCCTAACAAATTTGATGAAAAATTAAAGCTTCCCGAGGGAAGCTTTAGTGTTAATTGCGATATAGGCTCTTCTCGTTAAGAGTTAAAGCGCATTTTCTAGCTTTGCTAGGAAAGTAGTGATGTCTTCAGAGCTGATATCTCTATGAGTAACAAATCGAACAGGGTTCCCTGGTGACATCGTAATGCCTTGCTCGCTCAGTTCGCGAGCGATTCGGTTGATATCCACGGACTCATCTAACTTCGCAAATACAATGTTGGTTTGAATGAAATCAGGGTTAACCGAAAAGCCTTCTAACTTGCTTAGGCCGATCGCTAGGTTTTTCGCGTTCTCGTGGTCAGCTTTAAGTTGAGCAACGTTCTCAGTCAGTGCCATTTTACCTGCAGCAGCAAGAATGCCTGCTTGACGCATACCGCCACCGACCATTTTACGTAGTCGACGTGCTTTAGCGATGTACTCTTTACTACCAAGTAGCAGAGAGCCAATCGGAGCACCTAAACCTTTCGATAAACAAATCGTCATCGAATCGAAGTGTTGTGCGATCTCTTTAATGTGAACGTCTAACGCGACTGCCGCATTGTATACGCGTGCACCGTCTAAGTGCATCTGTAAACCATGTTGGTTTACGAACTCACGAGCTTCCGCTAGGTAAGACATTGGCAGCACTTTACCATTGATCGTGTTTTCTAAACTAAGAAGCTTAGTACGAGCAAAGTGGCTGTCGTCTGGCTTAATCGCAGCAGCAAGCTTTTTAAAATCTAAAGTACCGTCTGGGTTGTTTTCTATTGGTTGAGGTTGAATCGAGCCCAATACCGCCGCGCCACCGGCTTCGTATTTGTAGTTGTGCGCCTGTTGACCACATAGGTATTCATCACCACGCTCACAGTGCGCCATTAGGCCAAGTAGGTTGGCTTGCGTACCTGAAGAGGTGAACATAGCGGCTTCAAAGCCAGTTTCGTTGGCTGTCCACTGCTCAAGCTCGTTTACTGTTGGGTCATCACCATATACATCATCACCGACTTCTGCGTTTGCCATTACATCGCGCATAGCTTGTGAGGGTTTAGTTACGGTATCAGAACGAAAGTCCATGTTTCTCTCCTAGAGTATTATAGGTAGCCGCAGAGTTGGGCTTTACTTAAACAAGCGATAGTTTTTGTATCGGTGATTTGATCGTGTCGTATTTTATCTTGCAGTTCTTCTAAGCTCAGTTCGATCACTTCTATGACTTCATCTTCATCACATTCAAAGCGGGTAGTGAGGCTTAATTCTTTTGCGACAAACAGATGCTGTATTTCATCACAGAAGCCAGCCAAAGGGGTGACTTGCCCCAAGCTTTGAAAAGAAGTTGCACTGTAACCAGTTTCTTCTTCCAGTTCGCGCTGGGCACATTGAAGAGGTGTCTCCTCTATTTCCATCGTGCCTGCGGGTAGTTCCAAGAGCCATTTCTTAAGAGAAGGGCGAAACTGGTTAATGAGGATGATTTTCCCAGACGAAGTGATAGGAAGAATAACGGCCGCGCCAGGGTGGTTTATTGTTGTATGTTTTACCACGACGTTCGTAGGGAGCGTCACGTTCTCTTCTATGAGAGAAATACTTTTCCATTTATGGATAACTTTACTCATGCAGTCTGGCCACATTCCTTGCCAATTTTTCGTATAACGGAAGACGTGCACCACCATAACGTCTATGGTGTCGAAAATAAAAGAAAAATTAGGGTCAGCAATAGATTTAGTTTCACGCCGTTCGTGATGTTACTCTCATAATTGGAATCTATGATTGCGCCAAAATTACCGACGTAACCATCTGATATAAATGCAACTCAATAATAAAATACACTTGTAACAAAGTGCTAACAAATGTATAAAAACATATCTACACTCTCAATTGTTCAAAGATTTTCGGAGTAACGCATGAACCCTTCTATTTCCTCACATGCTGACAAGGCGCTACTCTCTGAAAGAATCAACAAATTAGCGCATGCTCTCTCTGATGGTGTCTATGAAAGAGAAGACACGATTAAGCTATGTTTACTGGCTGCATTGGCTGGTGAAAGCGTGTTTCTATTAGGCCCTCCGGGCATTGCAAAAAGCCTTATCGCAAAACGTCTCATTCAGGCTTTTGACAACAGTAGCTATTTTGAATATTTGATGACACGTTTCTCTACGCCAGAGGAAGTGTTCGGCCCCCTAAGTATCCAAGAATTAAAAGACAACGGTCGTTATGTAAGACTGACCGAAGGTTACCTACCAACAGCACAAGTTGTATTCCTTGATGAGATCTGGAAAGCCGGCCCTGCAATCCTAAATACACTGCTTACTGTAGTGAACGAAAAAACATTTAAGAACGGCAGCGACATTGAACGCGTACCTATGCGTTTGTTGGTTTCTGCATCTAATGAACTTCCAGATGAAGACAGCGGCCTAGAAGCCCTTTATGACCGTATGTTGGTTCGCGTGTTTGTTAACCGTATTCAGAACAAACAAAATTTCAAATCAATGCTGACAACGGGTACTTCTCAAGAAGCTGTGATTCCAAAAGGTTTGGCGATCACTGACATTGAATATCATCAATGGCAGAAAGAGCTCGACAAGCTTGAGCTGACCGATAACTCGTTTAATAAGCTGTATGAACTGAAAACCATGCTTGAGGAAACAGTTAAGAAGCAAGGCTCAGCATCAGAGTCCGATTTATACGTATCAGACCGACGTTGGAAGAAAGCGGTTAAGTTATTGAAGGCGAGTGCGTTCTTCAGTGGTCGTGATAGCGTAAACCCGCTGGATATTATGCTTCTGCAGGATTGTTTATGGCATAGCCCTGAATCGCGCGATGTAGTTCGTAGTGTGGTGAAAGACTTTGCATTGAACCGAGCGTTTGATCAACAAGAGTCGAAAGCTCAAATTGAAATGTCTCGTGAAGAGTTAGAAGAGATTCAAGACGATGTTGAATCGACGCTATCTGTTTCGCTTTCTATGGAGTCAACCAGCGGCTTGTTGCGAAAAGACGTTTACCAGAATGATATCAAGAACGCGAAAATGTACAGCGTGGGCAGTGCATACAATCTAGTGAAACTAGTTATGCTACAAAGCAACATGTCGGTGTCTGAATCAGAGAAAGGCGATAGCCGTTGGGTATATGTAGCCAAAGACGATTTTGATCGTGTTCTTAAAGAAGGTCACGGCGATATTTACGGTTACGTAAACGAAAATAAAAACCTATGCCGTTTAAAACTCGACTTGGATGCATCGAACCAATTAGTGATTAAAGACATTGCCAATCGCTCTGTCTTGGTGAGTGTGGTTACCACCGACGGTTTGGATCAAGAACTGTATAACAAGTGGTTGAGTGGTGCTGAGAAAGCCTTAGAGCAGTTAACTGAAGCTGAATTCAAGTTAAAACGTGTTCGTACTGAATTCCATGATGCGTTACCTCATAACTATATTGACCCTGATTTACCGAAAGCGATGGAAGCAAGTTTGCAAGCGGTAACGCAAGATCTTGAAACCACGAAAGTGAAGAGTGCCAAGATTGCTCAGCGTATTAAGTTTATGAGCCAGTACTTCGAGTAAGAGGAGAGCATATGTTAGGAGCAGACGGCTTAAACCTCGCTTTGATGGTAGCTGACTCAGGAATCATTGATACCGCGATGAATGATCTCATCGCTCGTTCTCAAGTCATGATGGCTGCAGAGAACAAAGGTGTGAAGACATCAGTGAAAAACCACTTAGTGAAATGGCGCGGTAAAGTTAAAAAACGCGTTACTAAAGTGTGTGAAACCGATCGATTCCAAGAGGAGATCGCACTTTACCAAGAAGTTATTTACTGGGATGAACCTCAGTTCTTTGATGAGATAGACAGTGTTATCAAAAAGCTGGAGTGGCACTCAGCGTTTTATCTACAAGCTCGACGCCTTATGGAGAACAATAAAGGCGTTTATAACGCGATGTTTCCACACTACTTTTGCGACCAGTGGTACCAATCACTATCAGATGCGATCAAGCAAGCTCAAGTAACCGAACTTGAAACGAGCAAAGAAAAAGTCTTAGCCGATCTTTATCAGCGCATGGAAACCATGAAAAACATGGACAAAGTGACGGAGTCGGGTGATGAAGGCAGTGTAGGGCGCTTGTGGGACATGGCATCTGCCAAGTTAAGTAAAACAGACCTTACCATCATGAAACGTCATGCTGAGTTCTTGAATAAGCACAAGGGCTTGCAAGAGATCGCTGAAAAGCTAGGCCGTATGGCTGGTGAGGAAGATGATCCTTCGCTACACAAAGCCCCTGTAGAAGAATTGCAGATGGTTGAAGAGAAAAGCGATGAAGCGGTCGATGATATTGTTGGGATTCACGAAAGTGATGACCTCAACAAGATGCTGCCAAACGAAACCATGTTTCTAGCTTACCCTGAACTTGAGGTTATCTTTTACAAGCACTTGGCTGACAAGCGTTTACTGAGCTATCGCTCGCAAGGTAAATCACGCACGCTACGTAAAGTGAAAGCGCAAAAGCCAGATAGCAAGAACATCGATATTGAAAAGGGTCCGTTTATCGTCTGTGTGGACGCTTCTGGCTCTATGAGTGGTTTCCCTGAGCAGTCTGCTAAAGCTATGGCTTATGCCTTAATGCAAATTGCTCTTGCGGAAGAGAGAGACTGTTACGTGATTCTGTTCTCTTCTGAGCAGATTACCTATGAGTTAACAAGGCAAGATGGCCTACGTGAAGCGAGCGACTTCTTAAGTTACTCATTCCACGGTGGTACGGATCTAGAACCTGTTCTTATGAAGTCGATTGATTTGATGACGGGTGATAAATACAAGAACGCCGATTTAATCGTACTTTCGGACTTTATTGCACCTAAACAATCTGACGAAATGATTGCTCAGGTTGAAAAGTTGAAAGAACACAAAAACCGTTTCCATGCGGTTAGTCTTTCTAAGTATGGTAACCCTCAACTTATGACGATGTTCGACCATTGCTGGGCGTATCATCCGAGCCTTGTCGGTCGTTTCATGAAGAAGTGGTAGCGCTAAAACATCTTATTTAAATCGATTTTGCTGTGTGTTTTTTGATTGAAGAGATCGAACATGCAGCAATTTGATTTAAATGTCAGCAAACGGAATTTAAATTCACTTTTTTGTTTGACTATCTCTCCTCAATCCGTAAAGTAGGCACCCGAACACAGCAGCGCGGCTTACTTAAGTCCCTAAAGTGTTGAATTAAAAAGGCGCCTTGGCAGAGTGGCTATGCAGCGGATTGCAAATCCGTGGACCTCGGTTCGACTCCGGGAGGCGCCTCCATTCTTTCTCTTAGTTTGATAAGTTAAGAGACGCTAAGAATGAAAATGCGATACTAGCTCAGTTGGTAGAGCGCAACCTTGCCAAGGTTGAGGTCATCGGTTCGAACCCGATGTATCGCTCCAAATTTTGTAATGTTGATTCATTTTGACATTAAGATGGTGTTTTACTTTTCAGTAATCGGCATCGCAATAAAGAATTGCGTGCCCTGGTGGTGGAATTGGTAGACACAAGGGATTTAAAATCCCTCGACGTTCGCGTTGTGCCGGTTCAAGTCCGGCCCGGGGCACCATCTATTTGATTGTTACCTCGCTTGGTATTAGTCAAAAGAGTTGTTCTCTTAAAACACTATTGAAGGCGCCTTGGCAGAGTGGCTATGCAGCGGATTGCAAATCCGTGGACCTCGGTTCGACTCCGGGAGGCGCCTCCATCATTCAGAAAAACCAGTCCTAGTGACTGGTTTTTTCGTTTCTGGCCTCGCTAAAAGCTTCCTACGTACCCATTTCAATGTTTATCAAAGAAATCTTTGTTACGGATATACTTGCTCATCAAGTGATATGAGAAAGGTCTTATCAACCAACTAAAGATAGAGCGACCAAGACGGATTAGTGTAGGGGTGTTCTCGTAGATACGCCCGTTATAAAGCCAAAGCACTTTGCCTACATGCCAATAGAGCAAAGGGACTGGAGGCATGAAGGTCACGATGTCGATATCACAGCAGATTCGGTAGGTTTTCTTACTCAAGCGATAGTGCTTTCGAAAGCTCCAGTCACCAATGGCGGGTTGGCCAAAGGTCACTATTCGCTTAATGCAGCCCGGATACTTCTGATCAAAGTAATCAGCGAAGACACAGCCGATAGCGCCACCGGAAGAGTGGCCAGTAATAGAAACTCTTTTGCCTTGTTCTATGAGTGGAGTGAGCGTAGCTTCCAAGCGTTCAATAACGGTTAAGCCAAGCTTATCTTCATTACGACTTGGCTGGCTTTCTTGAAACATCAGATGGTGGAAGCCCGCATGCACACGA
Source organism: Vibrio splendidus (assembly GCF_001557875.1). Lineage (GTDB taxonomy): Bacteria > Pseudomonadota > Gammaproteobacteria > Enterobacterales > Vibrionaceae > Vibrio > Vibrio splendidus_F. The sequence continues at coordinate 1,106,392 of NZ_LNRF01000001.1, forward strand.
TAATTGAGCCCAATTCTTTTGCAACTTTTTGTCCATAGAGCAAATGTCAGTAACCAATCTGAGATACTGTGCGACCCCTTGATAACCACAACCACTTCATCTTTGTCTCTACTCCACAACACTCGAATCATGGTTTTGCCAAACTGGTTTTTGATGATGCGTTGTCCATTGGGGTCAAAACCATAGCGAGTTTGTTTAAAAACTCTAGGGTAGGCGAGGTTACAGAGAACGGCATAGCGCTCATATTGATATCGTTTTAGTGGTTTCACATGATTACTTCTTCATAAGAGTGACTTAAAACTCTAGTCGTCGAATGTGAACAGCACATGAAAACGTCATTTGCTTGGTTTAAAACAACAAAATCACCGCATTGAATCTGTATTAGAATCAATGGTTGTCAGTGAGTTGTCCCTTTAAATTAGAAATCCAAGTATAAGAACCGTACAAGCTGCACTAAATTTATTCTTTTGAGTTCGATAATTAATCACTTGAATTAAAAGATAAAATTTATAGTTGACGAATTTTTTCCTTCCGTTAAAGTACACCTCGTTCTCACGGCTTAGGTCGCTGAGAGATGGTGTTTTTACTTTTCAGTAATCGGCCTCGCAAGATTGCGTTGCCCTGGTGGTGGAATTGGTAGACACAAGGGATTTAAAATCCCTCGGCGTTCGCGCTGTGCCGGTTCAAGTCCGGCCCGGGGCACCATCTATCTAGCTTTTACTTTTTGAGTAGAGTGATGAACAAAGAGTTGTTCTCTTAAATCACTATTAAAGGCGCCTTGGCAGAGTGGCTATGCAGCGGATTGCAAATCCGTGGACCTCGGTTCGACTCCGGGAGGCGCCTCCATTCTTTCTCTTAGTTTGATAAGTTAAGAGACGCTAAGAATGAAAATGCGATACTAGCTCAGTTGGTAGAGCGCAACCTTGCCAAGGTTGAGGTCATCGGTTCGAACCCGATGTATCGCTCCAAATTTTGTAATGTTGATTCATTTTGACATTAAGATGGTGTTTTACTTTTCAGTAATCGGCATCGCAATAAAGAATTGCGTGCCCTGGTGGTGGAATTGGTAGACACAAGGGATTTAAAATCCCTCGACGTTCGCGTTGTGCCGGTTCAAGTCCGGCCCGGGGCACCATCTATTTGATTGTTACCTCGCTTGGTATTAGTCAAAAGAGTTGTTCTCTTAAAACACTATTGAAGGCGCCTTGGCAGAGTGGCTATGCAGCGGATTGCAAATCCGTGGACCTCGGTTCGACTCCGGGAGGCGCCTCCATTACTTAAAGTTAAAAGGCCAGCAGAAATGCTGGCCTTTTTGCTATTTGAAATTTCATTTCCTAGCATTACTTCCTAATACCGATGTTTGAGCTCTGTTCATTAGTACCTCTAGGAACAAGTCCTTATCTGATGACTTTGTTTGTCGGTCTTTTCCTTGTGGAAATCTATCATTTACTAAACAACCACCAGCATATTTAAACTAATTGCGCTGTTTGTAAGTGGAATTAGTAGGGAATGGAAAAGGGCGCCTGTTCTTTGGGTCATTAAGTTCTTCATATTTATACATAGTTGCTCATGAACCTGTAACGCTTTCATGAGTTATTACAGTTTTTATGACTATAAATGAAAATGATTGTCATTTACTTACGTTGTTGCTAACCTATTATGAAACTTTACAACATTCTCTCTAGTGCAAGAAAGTGTATATAAAAACCCGCTAAACCCCATTAAACCTACGGTTATTCGTTTGCTTAGCCTGATAATTAAGCAGATCTACCTCTTTTGTTCTACCCCTTTAGGGTAGTTTGTTTTCGTAATTGATTTACATCATATTTTCATTTTCTTTCATAATTCATTATTCGCTCAGTTAAGAAATATATAACCTTCAGGAATTCTTATGAGCAAGATGAAGCTAGTCGTAATCGGTAACGGGATGGTCGGCCATCGCTATATCGAAGATTTAGTCGAGAAGACAGATGTTGCAAACATGGACATCACCGTGTTCTGTGAAGAACCACGAGTAGCATATGACCGTGTGCACCTTTCTTCTTACTTTTCACACCACACTGCAGACGAACTTTCTTTAGTTAAAGAAGGCTTCTACGAGAAACACGGCATCAACATGCTGATCGGCGAACGTGCAATCAACGTTAACCGTGAAAAGAAAACAGTTTACTCAAGCACTGGTCGCGAAATTCAATACGACAAACTTGTTCTTGCTACCGGTTCTTTCCCATTCGTACCACCAATCAAAGGTAACGAAGGTAAAGATTGTTTCGTTTACCGCACAATCGAAGATCTGAAAGCGATTGAAGCTACGGCTAAAAACTCTAAGTCTGGTGTGGTTGTTGGTGGTGGTCTACTTGGTCTTGAAGCGGCAGGCGCACTAAAAGCACTTGGCGTGACAACTCACGTTGTTGAGTTTGCCCCTAAGTTAATGGCTGAGCAGCTTGACCAGGCGGGTGGTAACCAACTTCGTCAAAAAATCGAACGTATGGGCGTAAACGTACATACAAGTAAGAACACGCTTGAGATTGCTCCTGAAGGCACTGAAGCTCGTAACGTAATGCGCTTTGCAGACGGTACAGAGCTAGAAACTGATTTCATCGTATTCTCTGCTGGTATTCGCCCACAAGACAAACTTGCTCGTCAAATGGGTCTAGGTATTGCGCCTCGCGGTGGTATCGAGATTAACGATCACTGTCAAACGACTGATAAAGATATCTACGCTATCGGTGAGTGTGCGTCTTGGAACCAAACGTTCTACGGCCTTGTTGCTCCTGGTTATAAGATGGCGACGGTTGCTGTTGACCACGTTGTTGGTAACGAAAGCACATTTGAAGGTGCTGACATGTCTGCGAAGCTGAAGCTTTTAGGCGTGAAAGTAGGTTCTATTGGTGATGCAAACGGTCGTACTCCTGGTTGTAAGAGCTACGTTTACCAAAATGAAGAGTCAGAAGTCTACAAGCGTATCATCGTTTCTGAAGACAACAAGAAGCTTCTTGGTGCAGTAATGGTTGGTGATACGTCTGATTACGGCGATCTTCTACAGCTAATGCTGAACGAAATTGACCTACCAGAGCACCCAGATGCCTTGATTCTTCCTGCTCATGCAGGTGCTGAAAAGCCAACACTTGGCGCGGATTCTCTTCCTGAGTCTGCAGTTATCTGTTCTTGTTTTGATGTAACGAAAGGCAAGATCGCTCAAGCGGTTGCTGAAGGTCACCATACCATTGGTGATATCAAAGCAGTGACTGGCGCAGGTACGGGTTGTGGTGGTTGTATTCCACTAGTGACTTCAGTACTAAACGCTGAACTTGCGAAAGCTGGTGTTGAAGTGAAGAACGATGTATGTGAGCACTTTGCTTACTCTCGCCAAGAGCTTTTCCACTTGATTCGTATCGAAGAGATCAAAACATTCGATGAGCTGCTCGAGAAGTACGGTAAGGGCTACGGCTGTGAAGTATGTAAGCCTCTAGCGGGTTCTATCCTTGCTTCTTGCTGGGGTGAGCACATTCTTAAGCCTGAGCTAGTGAAGCTGCACGATACCAACGATAACTTCCTAGGTAACATGCAAAAAGACGGTACTTACTCTGTTATCCCTCGTATGGCGGGTGGTGAAGTAACACCTCAAGCGCTAAGCGTTCTTGCAGATGTTGCTGCTGAATATAACTTGTACACCAAGATCACGGGTGCACAACGTATCGGTCTTTTCGGTGCTCAAAAGGATGACTTACCAGCAATCTGGAAGAAGTTAATCGCAGCAGGCTACGAAACTGGCCAAGCTTACGCAAAAGCGCTTCGTATGGCGAAGACATGTGTTGGTTCTACTTGGTGTCGTTACGGCGTTCAAGATTCAGTTGGCCTAGGCGTGATGATCGAGAACCGTTACAAAGGCATCCGTACTCCTCATAAGATGAAGTTTGGTGTGTCTGGTTGTACTCGTGAGTGTGCTGAAGCTCAAGGCAAAGACTTAGGTATTATCGCAACTGACGCGGGTTGGAACATGTATGTGTGTGGTAACGGTGGTATGAAACCTCGTCACGCAGACCTACTTGCAAGCGACCTAGACCAAGAAACGCTAATCAAATACATCGACCGTTTCATGATGTTCTACATCCGCACTGCTGCGCCGCTACAACGTACTTCGGTATGGATGGACAACCTAGAAGGTGGTGTTGATTACCTACGTGAAGTGATTGTAGACAACAAGCTTGGTATCAATGACCAACTTGAAACTGACATTGCTGGCCTAGTGGATAACTTTGCTTGTGAATGGACAGATACAATCAACGACGAAGCTCAACTTAAGCGCTTCGCACACTTCATCAATGCTGATGACCGTGATGATAACGTTGTGTTTGTTGAAGATGGCCGTGAACAACACCGTCCAGCAACATTCACCGAGAAACACCCTGAAGCGAAGGGCGATATCCTTCACGTTGAACTGGTTTAATTGGGAGACGACATCATGGCATTTACCAAAGTTTGTAAGATCGAAGACATTATCCCAGGTACAGGTGTTTGTGCGTTGGTTGGTGGTGAGCAAGTAGCTATTTTCCGCCCAACTAAGGCTGAAGAGGTATTCGCGATTAGCAATACAGACCCATACTTCCAATCTAACGTGTTATCACGTGGTTTGATTGTTGAACACAAAGAAGAGCTTTGGGTGGCGAGCCCGCTTAAGAAGCAACGCTTTAACCTGACAACAGGTGTGTGCATGGAAGACGAGAACTTCAACGTGAAAGCGTACAAATCTCGTGTTACCAAAGGTGCTGTAGAAATCTCTGCATAACAGTTTGCTTAGCAAGATTTGATAGTTCAAGGGTTCTAGTTATCGATATTGCCTTAACTCGGCAACTAGAGCCTTTTCCTATCCAATTTTAACTTTTAATTTTAACTTTTAATTATAACTTTTGAATAAGGGCAATTTATGTCTACTGATTTTAAACCGGCAGAATTCGTTCAAACTATGATCGATGTAGGTGAAGCTAAAACTAAAACGAGTACTCGTGATCTCCTGATCCGAAGCACTATGGCCGGTATCATCCTTTCTCTTGCGGTTGTTGTTGCTATCACAACTATCGTGCAAACAGGCATCGGTATTGTTGGCGCTCTAGTGTTCCCGGTTGGTTTTGTCATTCTAAGTGTAATGGGCTATGACCTAGTAACTGGCGTATTCGGCCTTGCGCCTTTAGCTAAATTTGACAACCGCCCAGGCATTACTTGGGGCCGTATCCTTCGTTGTTGGGGTATTGTTGGTCTTGGTAACCTTATCGGTTCTTTGATTGTTGCTTTCCTAGTTGCCGTTTCACTAACGGGTAACTTTTCTCTAGAGCCAAACGCTGTTGCGCAAAAGTTTATTGCAGTTTCTACAGGGCGTAGCCTAGGTTTTGAAAACATGGGTATGGACGGATGGATCACATGTTTCGTACGCGGTATTTTCTGTAACCTGATGGTATGTCTAGGTGTGATTGGTAACATGACGGCACGTACTGTCGCTGGCCGTGTAGCAATGATGTGGTTCCCAATCTTCATCTTCTTCGCACTAGTATTTGAGCATACCGTAGTAAACATGTTCCTATTCCCACTGGGTATGATTCTTGGCGCGGATTTCGGTATCGCGACATGGTTGAACTTCAACCTTATCCCAACAATTCTAGGTAACATCGTTGGTGGTTTGTTCCTAACATGTGTTCCTTTGTTCCTAACACACGCTAGAACAGCTCCTTCTCTAGGCGCTAAGTAATTCTTTTGCTCTAGATTAATGAGCAAATGATGAAAAATGATAAGCCCCAAGCAGTTGGTTTGGGGCTTTTTTGATCTCAACAGTCTCTACTTGATCAAGGGTGCACTATCAATGAGCATTGTGTGCTTGTTAATGGTGCAAAAGTCAGCGTGTTCCAGCGTAATAGATTGTTTTGTTATATAAACTTCTATCTTGATTAGAATTAATCGTGAAGTTTTATGGCAACACCTGATAGTCTTAGATGTAGGGATATTAGTGATTCGTAGAGTCTATACGAATCGCTATACAGAATTAAGCTTGGAATATAACAAGCTAACTTTCGGAGCAAAGTATGTCAGAAGTATCGCCATCGAATGTTAATAAAAAGAGCAATGGATTTGTATCATTAGTAGGTGCGGGACCTGGTGACCCAGACTTGTTAACCTTAAAAGCTGCCCGCGTTATTCAACAAGCGGATGTGCTGGTTTACGACCGCTTGGTATCAAAAGATATCTTGGCGATGGCTAACCCTGAAGCGGAAATGCTTTATGTAGGCAAAAAGCTCGACCACCACTGTGTGCCCCAAGATCAGATCAATCAGTTGTTGGTCACTAAAGCACAAGAGAATAAGCATGTAGTACGCCTGAAAGGTGGTGACTCGTTTATCTTTGGCCGTGGCGGGGAAGAGTGTGAAACTCTGGCTGAGAATGACGTGAGATTTGAAGTCATTCCTGGTATTACGGCAGCCGCTGGTGCTACGGCTTATGCGGGCATCCCGTTGACTCACCGTGACCACGCGCAAAGCGTCCAGTTCATTACTGGTCACTTAAAGAAGGATGGCGAAGATATCGACTGGCAATCTCTTACTCAACACAATCACACGATCGTGTTCTACATGGGCTTAAAAGAGAGTCCGAACATTCAGAAAAACTTGCTTGATAATGGTATGCGAGCAGATATGCCTGTAGCGATCATTGAAAACGGCACTCGCCAAGAGCAAAAGGTGTATCGAGGTGGATTGAGTGACTTAGCTAACCTTGCGAGCGTAGCTAAAAGCCCGGCTTTGATCGTCGTTGGCAGCGTGGCTCAACTTCATGAAAAGCTCGATTGGTTTAACAACTAACCAAGTCAAAATCGATCGATTTGTTCTGAGTTAAATACTGCAGCGACTGCCTTGTCGCTGCATTTCTTGCTGGCGCATGGGCATTTCGTCAATTATGCTGGTGATTAGGTTCCAATCTGTCTTACCATTCCATCTGTGCTTCTCTTTTCCGTCTTTACCGATCAATACCGCGGTGTGCGATCCTTTCGGTATGTCATAGCTGTTTGTTACCGCCTCCAGGTTAAACTCTTCCACTAACCAATTTGGGACAGTGTAGCCGCTCTCCGCAATGACCATAATGACAACATCTCTTTCTTCTAACTGACAGTTATTGATTAAAACCTCATTGAGAAACTCTTTAACGATCGAATCTTCGGTTGGTGCGAAATAAATAACACTTCGGTGCGGTAGTGCTTTGGAGTGAGAGTACGCTGGATAGGCGAGGGCTGAGTTAATCGTCATACACATGATTAAGATCAGGCTGATAGTAATTAGTTTAAGCAAACCAGTACCAACGCCAGGTCCGAATGGTTGATCCACAGGCAGCACTGATTGGGTTGACTTGATGCTTAAGCACATTTCGCGTGTTTGTCGGTGTAGCATAACCAGCCTCCCTTTAATAACTTTAAGCCTGATCGTTATTTGAATGTGACTCGGCTGAAGTTCAGTCCTATTGAGCAACGAGTAAAGCCAATAGGCATACAATAAGCATAGTTAGATTTACGCTAAAGAGAGCGGATAGGTTCATTTTTATTGTCTAAAGCGACTCGCATTTTAGAAGTGAATAGAATAGGGTATACGGAAAATCTAAAGGTATGAATTTATGGAAAACATAGCAATTTTGGTCGACGTTCAGAACGTTTACTACACAACACGGGATAAATACCGTTCTAACTTTGACTATAACCAGTTTTGGTATGTTGCCACGGAAGGGCGTAATGTTGTTGCAGCAAATGCTTACGCAATCTCAAGCCAAGACCCAAAGCAGCGTCAATTTCATCATATCCTTCGTGGTGTGGGGTTTAATGTGAAGTTAAAGCCATTTATTCAGCGTCGAGATGGTAGTGCAAAAGGTGACTGGGATGTGGGTATTGCGTTAGATGCGATAGAGCTTGCAGAGACGGTTGATACGATTGTTTTAGTATCAGGAGACGGTGATTTTGAAATTCTTGTAGAGCGAATCAAAGAGCGTTTTGGTAAACCTGTTGAAGTGTATGGTGTCCCGGGGTTAACCGCTCAAAATCTTATCGATTCTGCATCAAAATTTGTACCGATCGAAAAAGATTTTCTTCTATAGAGGAAATCAGTCACTTTATAATTGAAATCAATAATAACGATAATTAGAATGCAAACAGTTCTTATTTGTCGGTGTGTGCAATGTCTCGCGTTTTAGTTGTTGATGATGATATTCAGTTGTGTGAGTTACTGGGTGAAGTATTGGAAAATGAGGGGTATCACGTTGATACCGTTCATTGTGGTGAATCGGCTTTAGAGTTTATTCAGTCTCACCCTGTTGATCTGGTTTTACTCGATGTAATGCTTCCAAATCTAAGCGGTATTCAAGTAGCAAGACGTATTTGTCAGCGTTTTGCTACTCCCATTCTTATGCTGACGGCTCTTAATGACGATGCCTCAATGCTCGATGGCTACCAAGCTGGAGCCGATCAGTACATCGCTAAACCTTTTAATGTTCCTGAACTCTTAACCCGAATTAAGGTAATATTGCGCCGGGTTGGGTTTGAGCGTCAGAGGCAATCTTTTGCTTCATCTAATCACGGCTTGTGTGAACAACTCTCCCGTTTACCTCTAACGGGGACTGAAAAGGACCTACTTGATTATCTGATCAAAAATGATGGTATCGTTGTATCCAAGTCTGATCTGCAGATACATGTCCTGAAGAAAGAGTTATGTCCTTTCGACCGTAACTTAGATATGCATATTAGCAATATACGCCGAAAATTGGTTCAGGCTGGCTTGTCGAAACAGCATATAAAAACCGTGCGTGGTAAAGGCTACAGTTACCTAGAGTCTGTCGGCGCATGAGTGCTAAGTTGGTACGCTGCCCGGAGTTCATTGCTAAACGTAAAGACGGGCTCACTTTCCAACTGTTTAGCTATCTCACGGTTATCTTAGTCAGTATCTTGATTCTTCAAGGTGTCGCTGAAAGAGCGTTGATGAAAGCTCTGCTAAAAGTCCCTGAGTCCGTTAAAGCTGAAATGTTGGATCTTGCTTATCAAGCGAATGTGTTGATCGAAGATGGAGACATGGATGAACTCGCGGATTGGGGGAATGCTCAACAGTATTATCTGTTCGTTATCGATGAAGATAATCGACCGATCACGCACCGTAACATGCATCCGCATTTTGAATTCAAATTGAAGTACTTGCGTACCTTAGATCACCAGTTGAGTGATCGTGTTAGTAAGCCTATATTCGGCCTACCTCTGAACAATGGCAACACGCTTGTAATTCAACTACCGCACCAGTTCCATCCGGCTAAATCCTTTGCTCCATACTCCTATATGATCAAAGCTTTGATTGCTCTGGTCGTATTGTCGCTGTTCTCAATTATTATGGCGAAGAGCTTGCAGCAACCGCTGGATAGATTGAGGGAGGCTAGCCGCAGACTTGCTCAAGGTGACTTTACTGTCAGTGTGGTTTCGGAGTTAAACTCCACGACGCGCGAATTTAACGAACTAGCGCATGATTTTGATCATATGACATTTGAGATCAAGTCTCTGGCAGAAAAGCAACGTCGACTGATTCGTGATGTATCACATGAGCTGAGAACACCATTAGCAAGGCAAAACCTCGCATTACACTTACTACGCAATAAGGTGGATGAGAAAAGCTTAGGATTGCTTGAACGGATGGAAAATGAGACTGAAGAGATGAATAAGCTGGTAGGTGAGATACTTGAGTTCAGCCGGCTAGAAACATCTCGCTACGACTCTAAGTTAACGCTAATGCATCTTGAGCACTACTGTTCGATGCTGATTGTTCAAATGCAAAGTGATTTACAAACGAATCAAACCTTAATCGGAGATTTAGATACTCCGACTTCAATGGTAAATATTGATGAGCGGCTGTTGCTAAGGGTTATCGGCAATTTGGTGGGTAACGCCATCAAATACGCTGGTGATAGTGCACATGTTGTCGTCACTACATATGAACAGGTCATAGACAAACGTTACAGCGTCATATCTGTAGAAGATGACGGTGATGGCATTCCTGATAACAAGATTGCAGGGATTTTCGACCCGTTTACACGAATAGAATCAGCCCGAGATAAACAATCTGGTGGTTACGGCCTAGGCCTTGCGATTGTAAAAGAAGCGATGGGTGTGATGAATGGGCATGTAACCGCTGAGAATAGAGAAGGCGGGGGACTGAGAGTAAATTTGATGTTCCCAATCAGTGATTAACTTTCTCTATTGAGAAGAACGCTAAATAGATAATTGTCCCAACTCAGTTGTACTGACTTAAGCGATACCTAATAAAAAACGCCACTGCATCTGCAGTGGCGTTTTTCTTTATGCGCTTTGGTATGGGCTAGGCGTAGCCATTAATTACGCCTGAGCTTGAAGACAAGAGCATCAGATAAGCGAGACTATGCCTGTTGGCGAGCTAGCTTAACTTCTTCTTCTTTCTCACCTGCTGTAGGGTCGTTGAAGCGAGACTCGTCTAGAGCACCTTCAGACTTAGCAACAATGATAGATACGGCACTATCACCTGTGATGTTTACAGCAGTACGGATCATATCAAGAAGGCGGTCAACACCCATGATTAGAGCAATACCTTCAAGCGGTAGACCAACTTGGTTTAATACCATCGCTAGCATAACAAGACCAACACCAGGAACACCTGCAGTACCAACAGACGCCAGTGTCGCTGTTAGGATAACCATCAAGTAATCACCCATAGTTAGGTCGATGTTATATGCTTGTGCGATAAACGCAGTTGCAACACCCTGCATGATTGCAGTGCCGTCCATGTTCACAGTTGCACCTAGTGGCACTGTGAAAGAGGCGACTTTGTTGTCTACGCCCATACGGTTTTTCGCCGTTTCCATTGTTACTGGAATCGTTGCGTTGGAAGATGCTGTTGAGAATGCAAACATGATTGCATCTTCCATCTTACGTAGGAACGTAATCGGACTAAGGCCAGTGAATCCTTTAAGCATTGCGCTGTAAGTCACCAAACCGTGCAACAGCAGGGTACCCGCGAGCACTAAGAAGTATTCTGCTAGGTTCCAAATCGCACCCAAGCCAAGGCCGGAGAACAGTTTCGCCATCAAGAAGAACACGCCATAAGGAGCAAGGTTCATCAGTAGCGCAACAAGCTTCATGATCACTTCGTTCAAGTCAGAGAAAACGGCAGCGATACGTTCGCCAGGTTTACCCGCCGCACTAATTGCGATACCAAACAACACAGCAAATACGATAACTTGCAGTGTTTTACCCTCAGCCATCGCCTGAATAGGGTTGGTTGGGAACATGTCGATGATTACTTGGCCCAAAGAAGGGGCATCAGCTGATTTGAAAGAGCTCGCAGCAGTAAGATCCGCACCAGCTCCAGGTTGGAACAGGTTACCGATAGTGAGTGCTAGAGTGATAGCAACGGCTGTAGTACCGATATAAAGTGCAAGCGTTTTGCCACCCATACGGCCAAGAGTTGATAAGTCTTTAAGAGAACTTGTACCGCACACTAGTGAAACGAAGACTAGTGGCACAACAAGCATTTTTAAACTGGCGACAAAGATTTGCCCGCCTACCTCAAAGAATCCGTTAACGATGTAGTTATTAACAAATCCGCTGTCTGCAAAAAGGGATTGAATGGCAAATCCCGTTAATATACCTACGACCATACCGAGGATTACTCGACCGGTCAGAGACATAGGTTTCTTGGTATTCATTTAGAACACTCCTTATTATTTATAACTTTGATACCTTTTCAAAGTGAGCAGGAGATTAGCAGTCGGTTGTTAAAATCGAAAAACAAAAAATGAGTTTGAAATTATAGATGTGATCATAATCACTGATATTTGTGCCAATTAAACAAAATCGAACAATACGATTCACCATAATTTTACATTTATCGAGGGTTTTATACATAAAGTTGTCATTTCAAAGGTAGTAAATAAGAAGAGATGAATTTCTTATTGATCTTCACGCCTTAAATTGACCCGGCCAATAACGCCGTTTCAAAAAAACTGGATAGCGACAACCATTTTTAGCGTAAATGCTCTCTAAATATCTGTATTGAATTGGATTTGCTTAATATCATAAAAACAAGTCATCGATACGCCTTTACAAAACTTTACGAATGCAAAGAATGTAAATTTAATGCAAATGGTAATAATTATCACTTATATTCACTCCCGAAATAATTCAGTGGTACCGGAAACGGTTAGACGAACACATCGAATAAATAACAAGGTGTTCGGATAAAGAATAAAAGCGGAGTAAAGGACATGTTTTCAAAGAGCCCATTGGCTTTAGTGATCGGTGCAGTATTAGCTTCACCAGCAGTATTGGCAGAAACAGTAAAAACAGACGAGCATATGGTTGTTGAAGGTCGTGATTACGGTTACAAAGCCGACACGAACACAACAGCGATGCGTATGGAGGCGACTCAATTAGAGACTCCGGGACAAGTTTCAGTAATCGATGAGCAAATCATCGACGAACAACGTGCAAGCACTTTGGGTGAAGTACTCAAGAATGATGCGTCTGTAGGTGCTGGTTCTAAATCAACGAACCGCGAGCGTTTTACTCTTCGTGGCTTTGATTTAGAAAGTAGCTCTGGCTATTTGCGTGATGGCGTTCAACACTGGTCGCATTATCGTCAACCAGTAGAACTGTTGGAGCGCGTTGAAGTATTGAAAGGCCCGGCGGGTCTACTTTACGGTAAGTCAGCACCTGGCGGCCTCGTTAACATGGTTTCCAAGAAGCCTACGTATGAAACACAAGTAAACGTGAGCCAAGATATTGGTTCAGACAACTACACACGTACTACCGCTGATGTAAGTGGTTCATTGAACGATGACCAAACACTACGTGCGCGTCTTATTGTGTCGCAAGAAAATCAAGACTCTTACCGTACACGTTTTGATGGTACAGATGTAGAGACTGACCGTTTTGTTGGCGGTCTATTTGTTGATTACGATATCAACGAAGATGTCATGTTGTCCGTTCATTACGACCGAACAGTTGAAGAGGGCGACTTAGATAACGGTTCTGAAATCGATACGTCTACTGGTAAAGTTATCGACCCTAACACTGTTAACGACCAGCGTTTTGCTCAAACAGATAACGATGTTGCTAATTACGGAGCTTCGGTAACTGCAAACCTAAACCAAGCATGGTCTGTTAAAACTGGCATTAGCCGTCAGTTTTATGAACGCCAACGTACAGAGTCGAACAATACGGTATATAGCGATAAGAGCGGCGGTTACGGCTACAAAGTATCAGATCGTCATGATGAGTGGACGTTTGATACAGCTTATGTAGATTTTACTGGTGACTTTGATGCGCTAGGTGTTAACCACCGTCTACTTGTCGGTGTGAATGGCCTACATTACGACTACGAGCGCTTATACGACTCTGGCTACACATGTGTCAACGCAACAGAAGTCGCTGCAGCCGCTGCATGTGGTAACGGTTTTGATATGCCTTCTAACGTTAGCTATAAAAATGACGATGAAGTTTCGCATTCAGAGAGCCAACATTACGGTCTATACGTTCAAGATTTAGTAACGCTTAATGACCAATGGCAAGTACTTGGTGGCGCACGTTTCGCTTACGATAAAACGATCAGCAGTTCAGATAAAGAAGAGAGCTACAACAACATCCTTCCTAAGTTTGGCGTGATTTATTCTCCAGCTCCAAATGGTTCTATCTATGCGGTTTACTCTGAAAGTTTCGAACCTGTCGGCGAAATCACAGATCAAGATGATGTGAACTTTGGCCAATCTCAAGATGCTAAGAAAGGTACACTCTACGAGTTAGGTTCTAAGTGGGAACTGTTTGATGAGCGCTTGTTCGTGTCTGGAGCACTTTTCCAAATCACTCAGTCGAACATGCAAGTGACGGAAGATCTAGACCCAGCGAACAACAACGGCAAAGACGCACGTACAACTCAGGTTGGTGAACAAGTTCATACCGGTGTTGAATTGGCAGCGACTGGTTACGTGACGGAGGCATTCTCATTGAGTGCATCAACGATGTTCCTAGATGCTGAATACCAGAATGACCCTGAACTTGAAGGCAAAACACCGGCTGATGTACCAGAATTTACAGCGAGCATCTGGTCTACTTACTCATTCAATAACGGTACGGACGTAAATCTAGGTATTTACCATGTAGGTGAGCGTTACACTGAAGACTCAAATACCTTCAAAAAAGACGCTTATACTCGTGTAGATATGGGTATCGCACATACAATGAAGTATGACGAAAACCTAGATTTTGTTGCTCGTTTCAACGTAGAGAACTTGTTTGATACGGATTACCTTGAAGGTGGCAGCACGAGCAACGTTGTTGTTGGCGAAGGCCGCAACTATATGGCAACGTTACAGGTAAAATACTAATTTGTTAGTAGGGTACTATTGTTAGCTTAAATATAGAGGGGAAGGTTTCGACTTTCCCCTTTCGTGATTCTGCTATTTCTTGAAATATCCCTAGCTATGTGAGTGGGTTTTAATGATAATGAGACTGCTTATCAATAAAACTCATTTGACCTTCTTCTTATAGTAAATGACTACAATTATGAATCTTTTAAAAACTAGCCTAGCGCTTGCCATCTGTTTGGCCGCAACGTCTTCTATGGCAAATAGCTTAGAACAAGCTCAATCAATTCAAAATAAAACCAATAACGCGTCGGCTTCGAGCCAAAAGGTTATTGATAAAAGCTCACAAGCAACTTTAATGCTGCAAGCTGAGATTGAGCGCCTGCAAGAAGAAGTCAAAAACCTAGAAATCTATCACGATCACCTTGCTGCATTGGTTGAAAGCCAGAATCAAGAAGCTCAGAGCATTGAAGGGCAGATCGACGAAATCAAATACACACGTCAAGGCGTTGTACCATTGATGTATCAGATGATTGACGGTCTTCAACAGTTAGTAGAACAAGACGTACCGATTAAGAAAGAGCAACGACTAGAGCGAGTTGAAAAGCTTCAGGCGATGATGACTCGTGCTGATGTGAGTGATGCAGAAAAGTATCGTCGTATCTTAGAAGCTTACCAAATCGAGATGGACTACGGCATCAAGCTCGGTGCTTACCAAGGCCGTGTTGCATTGAGCAGCGACAGAACGATTGAAGCAGACGTGTTGCACTTAGGTCGTATCTCTTTGGTGGCTCGTAACTTAAATGGCAGCCAATACTGGTCTTGGAATCAAACACAAAATCAGTGGCAGGAGCTAGATTCTTCAATGAAATCTGAGCTAGATAAAGCTTACGACATTGCAAGCCAACAAGCGGCGCCAAGCCTAATTACTTTACCTGTTTCTTTAACTGTTGCGGAGGTTAAGTAATGAACTTAAAGCCATTAGCAGCATTGCTTTGCATTACGTCTATTTCATTTTCTGCTTTCTCTGCATCAGACACGACGGCTCAGCTAGTTAATAAAGCAAAATCAGAGAGTCGAACTCAAGCTTCTCACAACGTAGTGCGTGAAGCTGATTTCAAAAAGACAGAACAAGAACTGAAAGCGATCAAAGCGCAGCTTGAAGCGAAACGTCGCTCTATCCAAGGTGCGACAGATGTTCTGACTCAAACATTCAGTGATAACGAAAACAAGCTTGCTCGCTTAGAAGAGAAGCTGCGTTTAGAAACCGGTAGCTTAGGCGAGCTGTTCGGTGTCGTTCGTCAAAACGCAAAAGAACTTGGCGCAGAGCTTAGCTCAACCGTGAACAGTGTTGATCGCGCTGAACACACGGCAACTGTTGATCAAATCATTGATGCGAAATCACTGCCTTCAATGCCACAACTCTCTGGATTGTGGATGAGCATGGTTGAGCAGATTCAAGCGAGTTCTGAGCTTAGCAAATCTCAAATTGCATTCATCAATGGTGAAGGCAACGCACAAACTGTCGACGCTTATCGTTTAGGTTCAATCGGCTTAGTAACAGACCAAGGTTACGTGAGCTGGAACACTCAGCGTGAAGATGCGATTGCGTATCTGAAACAGCCATCGAATGGCCCAACATTGTCATCTCTTTCTACATTAGTTAATGGTGAAGTATCGAATGTCGTTGTTGATCCTTCACGTGGATTCATGTTGGAGCAGTTGGCGCTAACACCTAGCCTATCTGACCGCCTTCAAGCGGGTGGTGTAGTTGGTAAAGTGATTCTTGGCTTGCTTGCAATTGGCTTAATCATCGCATTAGTTCGTGGTATTTCTTTGGCTATCGCACGCCAGAAAATTCGCGGCCAACTTAAGAATCCTGAGCAAGCGGGTGACAACCCTCTAGGTCGTGTTCTTGCGGTTTACAACAAAGAGCAAAACCAAACCGTTGAAGCACTAGAGCTACGACTTTTAGAAGCGGTAGTGGATGAGCAGACTCATTTAGAGAAAGGCTTATCGATGCTTAAGCTATTGGCGGCACTTGCTCCAATGTTAGGTCTTCTAGGTACTGTAACCGGCATGATCGAAACATTCCAAGTGATCACACAGTTTGGTAATGGCGACCCTAAAGTGATGGCGGGTGGTATTTCGATGGCGCTGGTAACAACCGTACTTGGTCTTGTTGCAGCAATGCCTCTTCTATTAGCACACAACATTCTTAGCACTCAGGCTGAAAACATTCGCAACATTCTTGAGAAACAAGGTATTGGTCTTGTGGCTGAGCAAGCAGAAAAAACGGTTGAACCAAAAGCTGTGGTTTCACCAGTTGGGACTGCTGCGTAATGGATATTTTGTCGGGTTCTCTATTACCAGCGAGTTGGTTAACGAGTGACTGGCTGCTGTCTTTATCAAGCTTTATGGAGCAGGGCGGTTTCGTCCTGTGGTGGCTAGCGGCTGTCGTCCTAGTTTACTGGGTGCTTGTAGTAGAACGTGTGCTTTATCTTGCGTTCTACTTTCCAAAGCAGCGCCAAGCTTGGATTACTAAGTGGCATGAAAGAGAAGATCACTCTTCTTGGCATGCCAAAGCCATTCGTGAAGGTTGGTTAGGGCAAGCGAGTATCTTACTTAACCAAAACTTGAACTTTATTAAGCTGTTAGTCGCTATTTGTCCGATGTTGGGTTTGCTAGGTACCGTCACCGGTATGATCTCTGTTTTTGATGTGATGGCGACACAAGGTAGCAGTGACCCTAAATTGATGGCTTCAGGTATCTCGTTGGCAACACTGCCAACCATGGCGGGTATGGTTGCTGCATTAGCGGGCATGTTTGTTCACGCTCGTTTAGCGAAAGTGTGTAACCGCTTAGAATTGAAATTAGAAAAATCTTTAAGGAGTCAACGATGAGACTCGGTCGACGTCATTCAAAAAGCGAAGAGGCTCAAATAGACCTTACTTCGATGCTTGATATTGTATTTATCATGCTTATTTTCTTTATTGTGACCAGTTCATTTGTTCGTGAATCAGGGGTTGAAGTCAATCGCCCACAAGCGTCTAACGTAGTAAGTCAAAAGGATGCGGGCATCTTTGTTGCGATTACTTCTGCGAATGACATTTTCATCGATAAACGTGTTGTTGATGTTGAACGTGTCCAAGCGACGTTAGAGCACTTGTTGTTAGAACAACCTGATGCTTCTTTGGTTATTCAAGCGGATGAACACGCTTACAACGGTACCGTTGTTAAAGTGATGGACGCCGCTAAAGGTGCGGGTGTTAAAAACATTGCGCTTGCTGCTGAAAAGCGATGATCTTGGAGGATCTTCATAAATGATTCGCCTATTTCTTGCTTTACCGTTAGCGGGCGCATTGGGCTTAGCTCTGTTTTCTTTTATGGCTTGGATGGTCGATAATGGCCACCAACGTTCACCAGACAACAGTGAGACGTTAAGTTTCAACATGGTGATGGTGGAACAAGAACAAGAAGTCCAAAGAAGGCAACGTGCAGTTCCTGAAAAACCAGAAATGCCAGAGCCGCCACCGGAAGCGCAAACGTCTCAGTCACAAGCTGAAGTTACGCCTCTGAATTCGATGTCTTCACTGCCGTCATTGGATTTGAATACATCGATTGATGGCTTGGCGATTAACGCTCCGACATTTTCTGATTTTGGGTCAAACCAACAGGCAATGCCTCTGTATCGAGTAGAACCTCGTTATCCAGCTAAAGCGCTAAAGCGTGGCGCTGAAGGCCATGTCATTATGTCTTTTACCATCGACGAAACGGGACGCCCAATTGACATTCAAGTCACTGACGCAAACCCACGTCGTATGTTTGAACGTGAAGCGATGAGAGCACTTAAAAAATGGAAATATCAACCAAAAGTCGTCGATGGAAAAGCGATAGCTCAGGTTGGTCAAACCGTGAAACTAGAGTTTAAGTTGGCAAAATGATGAAACAGATATGGATATTAGTGGGCTTGTTGTTAATGCCCCTTACAACACAAGCGCAAGAGCTGACCCAATATACTGCTATTCGTGTTCAAAAGGCGAATAAGCTTGCTCAAGATGAACAGGTTAAACAGGCAATTGATGTACTTGTAGGCTTAGAGCTTTCTAAAGGCTACGACAAAGCATACGTAGCTCGTATGCTGGGTGTGTTTTACTGGCAAGATGGCAAAACTGACGCGGCGATCAAGCAGCTAACTTACGCGGTCGATACTGATTTGCTGGTGGATGAGCAAGCTTGGATAACGAAGCGTATGCTTGCCGATCTGCTATTAAACGATCAGCAGTTCAAAAATGCGCTTCCACATTACTATGAGTTAGTAAAAACAGCACCAGAGGCTGAAAAGAAAGACGTGCTTTGGATGCGAATTGCACAAGCTGAATACCAAATTGAAAACTGGTCGAAAGTCCTAGTGGCCATCGGTAATCATGACAAGTTCAATTCAAAACCAGAGTTATCAGCTCTATCGCTAAAACTGGGCGCACAGCTTCAGTTAAAGCAGTGGAAACAGTCTATTCCGACACTGGAAAGCTTGATTGAACTTCAACCAGAAAAAGACAACTGGTGGCGTCAACTTGTGGGTATTCAGTTAAGACTAGAACGTAACCGCGATGCATTGAACACGCTAGCGCTAGCTGATCTTCAAGGTGTTGAACTGAAGAACTCAGATCGCCGCTTGCTTGCACAGCTTTACGCGAAACGCGGCATTCCAGAGCGCGCAGCGCAAGAAATTAGTAAGTTAGACGATGCGAACAGTGACGTTCAACTTCTCGCAGAGCAAGCAACTTACTGGCAGCTAGCGAAAGAGTGGGACAATGCGATTGAAGTGTGGACGTTAGCGTCTAAAAAAGACACTCAGTATCATTGGAATGTGGCCCAGCTATTGGTTCAGCAAGGTTACTACGACCGAGCTCTGGTTGTGTTAGATAAAGTGAAAGATAAGAACAAGCAAGCCGACGTCGCATTAGCGAAAGTACGTTCATGGTACAAGTTAAAGAATCTTGATAATGCTCTTGCTCAAGCTAAGCGTGCGAACAACATTGAACCGTCTTCTGAAGCAAAAGGTTGGATTAAATATCTGACTCAGCTAAGAACAGTCAGTGATAACGGCAACGTCTAAGCTCTGATAGCAGTACAGAAAACAAGAGAAAGTTGAAAACAAGAAAGGGTGTCGTTTGATCGTTCAAATGACACCCTTTTAATTTCGGCGACTTAGCTCATCTATCGTTATTGTGGCTTGGTTAAGGTTCGCACATCGTGCCACTTGGTGTTGCACTTTGAATTATGCCGTTGGTATCTGCAATCCAGTTAATGGTGCAGTCGCGATAAGGATTTTTAAAGGCATGCAGCGTATAGCCATTGTCTAGTGGCTTCTTAGTCTCAATCCAAGCATAGTTTCGAGATGCCCAAAAACTAATAGGGCGTGAGCGTTCGGTGAGATACTGCTCTTGAACATCACTTATGCTTGCACCTATGTATTGTTGAATATGTTCTTCCGTGCTGGTTATTTGGCTGGTACACGCCGTTGCTAGCGTAGCAAAAGCCAAAACAATAATACGCATTTCAAATCCTTTTAAGCTCAATTGGCTATCATCAAACCAGTGATTGGTTCAACTTTAAATAAACCATATCAACCGATGAACCATCGTTTGTATGATCGTAAAAGTGAGCCAACGATCAAATAGTCCCAACTTTCTATCCTTAAAGCCACAACTGCTACCTTAAACCAATCTCAATCAAGTATGTTGAGATTGAGTTTTTTTGAGGTTTGACCCTGTTATCGATAACCTTTAACAGAACTCATCAACTCCCTCTAGTACAAGTTAACAAGAATATGCATACAGTTCGATTACTTCCCACGTAATGTTATGTAAATTTTCTTACGCCACTCGGCAAACGTAAACAATGTAAATTGAATGCCAATACGAATGATTATCAACTAAATTATCGCCATAAAATTTATAGGTATTGGTTTATATGTCGTTAAAAAGTAGGGCGGTTCAGTCATGGGCTCGTCGACTTCATGTTTATATTTCTATGGCACTTCTGTTCGTGGTTCTTTTTTTCTCAGTGACAGGTATCACCCTGAACCGACCTGAGTTATTCGAATCTAGCCAACCCAATATCCAACGCTCTACGCTAACGCTTCCTACGAGTTTATTTACGATCCAAGACGGACGTTTAAAAGCCGATGAGACAGGCTTTGAAGCGTTTCTGCTTGAAGAAGCCAACCTCTCCGGTGTTCCTTCAGGTTTGGACATCTACGCAGAGATTGAAGACGGTGAGTTGCTCATCGGTGAAGTGTCTATGGACTTCAAAGGACCAGGCTACAACGCTTCCGTGTTTGTTGACGTCACCTCTGAAATGGTAGAAATCGAAACCACTAATTACGGCGTTATCGCATTGTTGAACGATCTACACAAAGGTCGTAACAGCGGTGAAGTATGGAAATGGTTTATCGATATCAGCGCGCTATTGATGATCTTCTTTGTGCTGACTGGCGTGTGCTTACTGTTACCTAAGAAAAAGACACTCAATACCTCCATCAAGTGGACAGTGTTTGGGTCTGCAATCTCACTTGTTATCTATTTTGTCGCCGTCCCTTAACACTTGATTCGATTGATGAATCGGATTGAAGAACGAACTTAAGGTTAAACGGATTTAAAAGGTTGTTAAACATGAAAAAAATGAACTGGAGTAAGGCACTTCTTGCTTTATCTCTTTTGCCAAGCCTTGGTATGGCACAAGCGATCCCTGATACGGCAAAACTTGATGTCAGCCTTGAGCTTCCAAAGATTGATACCTCGATGTATGCGCGTCCTTATGTGGCGGTATGGGTTGAGAACAGCGAGCGAAAGTCAGTGAAAACCATTGAGCTTTGGGTCGGTAAAGACGAATGGCTTAAGGATCTACGGAGCTGGTGGAGAAAAGTTGGACGTTACGATCGCGAACTCGTTGACGCTGTAACATCCGCAACGCGTCCAGCTGGCAAGTACCGTTTCGTTTGGGATGGTAAGAGCGATGACGGCCAAGCTCTAGAGCAAGGCGAATACACGGTTCATATCGAAGTTGTTCGTGAACACGGCGGCCGTAACTACCTTCGTCAAAAAGTATCACTCACAGATTCAAACGCTTCTTATGAGCTAAAGGCAACAGAAGAGACAGGTGAAATCACACTGAATTACGTCGCTAAATAGAAAGCGCAGTAGTTAATAGCGAGTAGTTTAAGAATCTGAAAAGAATCTGAAAAGAATCGACAGTCGTCATCGTAGGCTCAGTTTGAGCGACACGGCTACCAATTATAAATAATGGAATTGAACATGATGAAACAGACAAAAATCAAAGCACTTGCTCTAGCGGGTGTGATGGCATTCGGCCTAGCAACAACGACAACAGCACAAGCTCACCCACGTTGGATCTTGCCGTCTCACTTTACTGTGTCTAAAGAAGGTGGTGATTGGTTAACGTTCGATGTTACTGCGTCTCACGGTACGTTTGTTTTTGATAAGCCTGCTGGCAGCGAAAATGCTCATGTCATCATGCCTGATGGTCGCAGCGAGCGTCCTAACTTTGTGATTCGTGGCAAGCGTCGTTCAATCTTCGACTTCTATTTTGAAGAAGAAGGGACACATAAAGTGGCGATCAACAATGAACCGTCTTACTACACACAATACAAAGCGGGCCGCCGTGACACGGTGAAATGGATGAAGGCAAACAAAGCGGAGCGTGATTCTGTGCTTCCTGAAAAATCACGTGACGTGGTAACACAAATCAGCTTCACGCGCGCAGAAAGCTACATCACGGTAGGTAAGCCAACAGATTCAGTCTTCAAAATTGAAGGCAAGCTTCTTGAAATGAAGCCTGTGACACACCCATCAGACATCGTTGAAGGCGAACCGGTGACATTCCAGTTCTTCTACAACGGTGATGTTCAGAAAGGCGTGAAGGCGGAAATCACACGTGAAGGTACGCTTTACCGCAACCACCAAGAGCAGATTGACGTGGTGAGCGATGAGAACGGCGAAATCACCTTTACTCCAGACGTAGCGGGTCGTTACGTAATGAAAGCGAACTACAAAGGTGAGTTGATTGACAATCCACTGGCAGACAAAGCAAGCGCGAACGTTCACCTAACGTTCGAAACACTGCTTCAATAATTGTGCTATCGGGGGCTAGGTTCCTGATTAAGCGACCAAAAACTTAAGGGCTCATTGGAGCCCTTTATCGCTCAGTTTATTACTGAGAATTTGCACTGTGGCTAGGGTACGAACCATGACAATAAAAACAAAACTTAACGCATTAATGACTCCTTGCTTAGCTCTGGGATTTGGTTTCGCTGCATTACCTGCGCAAGCACACTTTCCATTGATGAGCTGCTGGTTTGAAGGCAAAACCGTGGCTTGCGAAGCTGGCTATTCAGACGGTAGTAAAGCGATTGATTACGCGGTTGAGATGTACGACTACGAAGACAACTTGATTGCGAAAGAGATGACGGATAAGCGCTCTATCGTTGAGTTTCCAAACCCAGACACTGAGTTCTATCTTGTGTTTGATTCAGGCCACGAGTTTCCTGTTGAAGTGGACGTTGTTGAGATCAGTGAGAAATGATGATTCAAGGTGTACGTGCTGACACGGGTGGCAGAGAAGGCAAATGGGTAGGGCTGATCATTGTGTTCATTCTGAGCTTTGCCACGGTTGCTATTCCATTTCACCAAGCAGAATCGCATATCAAAGCGGCACTTGATCATCAAATCTTAGTGACCGATGTCGAACAAGAAAATTTGGCGATGTTATCAGAGCTGCGTTTGGCTCATGAAGAGATTCGTGACCTACGTATTGACTCAGATGGCGAATGGCCGAGTGTCGCGTCACTTAAAGATGAATGGGTTGCGCCATTTGTAGAAGACCAAAGTTGGAAGCGCAAAGGTTCTCATACTTGGTTATTGGACGAGCGTGGTTATTATTTTTCTACTCCAAGTGAATATGCGACACCAAGTGAACAAGCTGCGCCAACCGATCATGGTTCTGCGGATTCCTTTATTTTAAACGCGAACAGCGTTTCTCCGGAAATCTGGATCTTCTTGGGTGGTGTAGCGAAACAGCCTGATACTTTTGACCAACAAATGCTTGAGTCTGCCGGCTGGAAAATGGTTGTGAATGAATCAGAAATCGAACTGCATCATGAAAGTGATGCTCACTAATAATAAGAGAATTACTATGCGAATTATGACTCTGTTCATGTCGTTATTAGCGGTGTTCATGGCACCGAGTGCATTAGCAAAAGAATACACGGTTGACAGTAACAAACTGACGATTGGTATCACACTTCAACCTTACTACAGCTATGTGAAAGCCGTAGTCGGCGACAAAGTGAACATTCTTCCTTTGGTTGACGCGGGTTTTAACCCACATAACTACCTACCACAACCTAACGACCTGAAGCGATTGAGCCAGATGGATGCAATCGTAGTAAACGGAATTGGACACGACGACTTTGCGCTTAAAGTAATTGCAGCAGCGCAACGTGATGATTTGGTTGTGATCGAAGCAAACAAAGAAGTGCCTTTACTTCCGGCTCTTGGTCAGTCTGTTGGTCAGGGCGCTGTTAACCCGCATACCTTTGTTGGGCTTTCGACAACTATTCAAAAGGTTTACACCATTGCCAGTGAAGTTTCTAAGCTCGACCCAGACAACGCTGCGTTTTATCGCAAGAATGCGCGCAAGTACGCAAAACAATTTCGTTTCATGAAACGTGAGGCGATGTTGTCACTGGGTGAGTTAGATACATCAGGCATGAAGGTTGCGACTACACACAACGCTTATGGTTACATTCTTCAAGAGTTTGGTGTTGATGTGGCGGCGGTAATTGAGCCAGCACATGGTGTTGAGCCAAGTGCTAGCCAACTTCAAGAGACGATCGAGAAGATCCGTGCATCGGGCATCGATGTTCTGTTCTACGAGTTAAACATGCCAAACCGTTTTGTTGACACGATTGAAGCGGAAACAGGCGTCCAGCTTTACCGTTTCTCTCACATGACGCACGGCGAATATGAAGACGATAAAGTAGAAGCTGAAATGAAGAAGAACCTAGAGACGTTAATCGAAGCAATGAAATTTGCGGCGGCGAACCAAGCTAAAAACGGGCACGCATAATGCTAGGTCCATCAATCTCAATTAACAAACTGGGTCTACAGTACGATAACAACGTGATTCTTGATGATATCTCGCTAGAACTTAAAGAGGGCGAATGTCATGTGATCATGGGGCCAAACGGAGGTGGTAAAACTTCTTTGCTGCGCTCTGTGCTTGGCCTTACGCCTTTCTCTGGCCAAATTAATATCCACTGGCCAGAAAAGCAGAGTATTGGTTACGTACCTCAAAAAGCGACCTTCGAATCGAGCTTGCCTTTGACTGTCATGGATTTCGTATTGCTTAACCAGACGAGAATTCCTCTGTTTTGGCGTCGTAAATCTAAGCAATTGGATTTTGCACTCGCACAATTAGATCGCGTTGGTATGGCGACACGCAGCGACCGCCGTATGGGACAGTTGTCCGGAGGTGAACAGCAACGTGTGTTGTTTGCCCAAGCGCTGTTGGATAACCCAAGTCTATTGGTGTTGGATGAACCGACGACCGGTATGGATGAGCAGGGCGTTCGCTATCTGGAATCGCTGATTCGTGAATGCGTTGATGAAGGTCGAACTATTCTAGCGGTTCATCACGATGTAACCGCGGTGCGTCGTCTTGAAGCTAACGTACATGTCGTGAACCGATTCTTGGTGGATAGTGGTCCACACGAAAAGGTACTGCATCCAACTAAAATCGAGAGCCTGTTCCAGCATTACAGTAGTGGCGCAGCGATGAACAAACCGAAGGAGGTTGCGTAATGGATTGGTTACGACAACTTGCCATAAGTGGCGTGGAAGCGGGCTGGTTATCAGACAGCTTCATGTATGCCTTCATGGTCAATGGATTGGTTGCAGCATTATTACTTGGTCCGTTGCTAGGTGGACTTGGTACTTTGGTGATTGCAAAGCGTCTGGCTTTCTTCTCTGAAGCGGTAGGTCACGCGGCATTAACCGGTATCGCTATTGGTGTGTTGCTTGGCGAGCCACCAGAAAATCCGATCATTGGGCTGTTTAGCTTTTGTATGATCTTCGCTTTGCTTCTGCACTTTGTAAGAAACAGAACCAACGTGCCATACGATACCTTGGTTGGTGTGTTCCTAGCGCTGGCATTGGCAGTGGGTGCGGCGTTGCTGATGTACGTGGCTCGTAAGATCAATATTCACATGCTTGAGAACGTATTGTTTGGTTCGATCCTTACGGTAACAGATCAAGACTTAGCGATTCTCGCAGGCAGCTGTGCAATCATCATTTTGCTATTGATACCGACATTCAACCGTATCCTACTTACCTGTATTAGCCCAGACATTGCCAAGGTACGTGGTTACAACACCAGTTTCTACGACTACTTGTTTGTCATGATGATCACATTAGTCACGATTGCAGCCGTAAAGATCGTGGGTGCTGTTTTAGTCGGCGCGTTATTGTTGATTCCGGGTGCTACGGCTCGATTGCTGACTAAACGCATGGGCAGCTTTGTTTTGCTTTCTGCGTTGCTGGCAACCACTGCTTGTTTGGTTGGCACGGTATTACCAATGGAACTTAAACTGCCAGTACCGTCGGGTGCTTCAATCATCATTGTTTCTGCGACGTTTTTCCTTGCAGCAACACTATACCGAATTGTAAGAAAGGCGTAATCATGACTTGTTTAATGAATCGTATCGCTAGTTCAGTAAAAACAGCGGCTCAAGTAGGTGTGCTTGGTAGTGTGTTAATGGCTGGTTCTGTGATGTCACTGAACGTGAATGCAGAAGACATCCTAACCAGTACACCTGTGACTTATGCCTTGGCGACAGAGCTAACCAAAGGCACAGACATTACCACCGAATATCTGCCACCAAAACGCTACGGCATTGACCGTCTGCCGAATTGGTTTGATACCAAGGGCGCAAGTAAAGTGTTTCAATCCGGGCAAAAGGCGACGGTAGCAGTCACGTTGTCATCCATCTGGCAAGCTGATCCTACATTTGTTTACGCAAGACAGGGGAATGTCCGTTTGGTTGAGGTGGATGCCGCTCAAGCCATTACACCGCGAGCACAAGGTGTTGCAGCGCTGACGTTATCCAATGGTGATGTGTCTAAATACGCATGGTTAAATCCAACCAACTTGACTCGTATGGCGGCGATTGTGGCTGACGACTTTAAGTTATTGTGGCCGACACAAGCTGAAACGATTGATAGCAACTTACAACGTGTGATGTTGGATGTTCGTGAACTGATCAACAAGCAGCAAGCAGTATTGCTAGATAATGACGTAGATTCAGTATTGCTACTTTCAGAAAGCTTGGAAGATTTCGCCTCTGGCAGCCAACTGTTTGTTGAAGATCGTATGTTCAAAGCTGAACTGGAATGGACAGACGAAGACAAATCCAAGCTTAAAGAGATGTTTTCGGAAGATGATGCTCTATGGTTAGTTACAGCGAAAAAGCCAAGCAACTTGATTAAATCATTGGTACCGAATGAGCGTATCTTAGTGGTGGATTCTGTTGATCGTTGGGGTAGAGCTGGGATTAATGGAAAAGCACCGTTTGCCCGTTGGGAAGTGCAACCTTTCAAAGGTTAGATGGCTAAGATAAGTGAGCTAACAACCAGTTCGCTTAAAAATACGATCAAAAAAGCAGCCCAATTAGAGGCTGCTTTTTTTGTTCTTGTCTGTTGGCTCTGAAAAGAGTGTTAGACAGAGGACTGCGAGTTTTAACTTACTCTGCAGTTTTTGTCTCTTCAGCTTCAACAGTTGCTTCTACTGCACCTTCTGCTTGCTCTTGAGCCGCTTTAGCTTGTTCTTCAGCTTCCATTTTTGCACGGTCAGCTTTAGAAATGTAGCGAGGCTTGTTGCTACTATGCAGTTTAGAATTCGCCTGTTTCTGCTTCTTTTTTAGAATTTGATTAATTTTTTTCTTACGGTTCATTGCTGCATAGCCTTGTATTTAGTTTAGGCGGTGGAGGATAATCATTTTAGCTCTAGAACTCAATATTTACATGGTATTCAGCAAGGAAAATATCACTATGCAGGCAGTCGAGACCGAACGTTTACGATTAAGAATGATCACGCCTCAAGATGCGGTGTTTATTCAACGATTATACAGCTCAGAAGATTTCCTGCGTTACATTGGTGATAAGGAAATCAGCGACACTGAAAAGGCTGTCGAATACATCGAAAACAACATTCTTAAGATGCACGAAGAGAAGGGTGTCTGCTTGTTGATGGTTGAAATCAAGGATTCTTCAACACCAATTGGTATCTGCGGACTAATAAAAAGAGACACCTTAGAGTCGCATGATATTGGCTACGGGTTTGCTCCTGAGTTTTATGGTCAATGCTTTGCCCAAGAAGCCGCGGAGGCGATAATTGAACAAGCTAAGCAGAATGCTGATATCGATCATTTAGTTGCCATCACTACCTCTGATAACATTCGAAGTATCACACTACTGACTAAGTTAGGCTTTGTGTTCGAGCGAGTTGAAGATGTGATAAGCGAAAGCGTTAATCTCAACCTGTACGGTTTCTCATTAGGCAATTAATCATGTTTCAACATAACAATATTCTACAAGGCGAGCTCGCAACGGAGTACAAAACCGTTATTGCGATGGTGCACATCTACTGTAAAGATCACCACGGTGCAGTGCGTCAGAATGGCGCGTTATGTGAAGAGTGTGAGCAACTGTTACGCTATGCCGAAACGAGACTTGACCGTTGCCCTTATGGTGAAGCCAAACCGACCTGCAATAAGTGTCCGATTCATTGCTATAAGCCCGATCCTAAAGAGCAGATGCGTTTAGTGATGCGCTATGCTGGGCCAAGAATGTTACTCAAGCATCCGATTTTAGCGATCAGGCATCTGATTCATGAGAAACGGAAAGTACCCGAAAAGCCACTGCCGAATGTGTCGAACCGTCATATCCGAATGAATAAGAAGTAAGTGGCGTTTTAAAGTGGTTGCTGAAGAAACGAAAAAGGTCTGATTTCTCAGACCTTTTTGATGTAGATACGCTGCTATCTCAGCTTGAATCTAGCCAAGTAGCCTATGCCGCTTGAGGCTCGTCGTAGGTCACTGTGAGGTTGTTGATCCAGCGTCGGCTTAGGTAACGATGAGAACAAATTGCCAGTTTCACCACTTCTTCCACCAACATCAAACCATAGATGTATTTGAAATCCCATCCAGCGACAAACGCGCCGTAAACACATACTGGAATACCGACCATCCACATCGCGATGAAGTCCATACGCAGACAGAATGCATTATCGCCACCAGCGCGAATAATACCGTTGATGATCACCATGTTCAGCATACGAATCACCACAGCAAAACACATTATGGTCATTGCAGGTGAAGCGAGCGGGTAGAGCGCATCTGTAGAAAGGTTCAGCCATGTTAGAACATGTTCTTTGCCCATAAATAGTAGCAATCCGACAACCGCGCCAAAGCCAACAACGGCTTTAATGAATGTCAGCCCCATACTCATTGCGTCATCAAACTCATCACGGCCTAATGAATGACCAAGCAACACTGAACACGCTACCGAAATACCAAAGAAAATCGAGTAACACAGTGATTCAAACGGCGCGAGCATAGAGAACACGGCAAGTTCCGTTGTGCCCATGTGACCGAAGATCATTTGGTACGCCATAGTGCCCATTGCCCATAACACCGCGTTCATCGTTAGTGGCAAAGCAATACGGCGGTAAGACAACCATAATGACGGACGATGTGGTGAGCTAGGCGTAGTTAACAACCAGTGTTTACGCGTGCGCATGTAGCCATACATCAAGCCAACTTGAATTGCGCGAGCGAGTGTCGTCGCCAATGCTGCACCTGCTACGCCCATAGCAGGAATACCAAAAGCACCTTTGATTAGAACGAAGTTAAGTGCAATGTTGAGTGCAATGGTCACCGCGCCTAATAGTAGCGGTGTTACGGTGTCACCTGATGAGCGCATGCTTGCTTCTACCACTACGACAATGTGAGTCAGAAGTAGAACAGGGAAGCCATACCATAGGTAAGTCGCGCCAAGTTCAATCACGGTTTGATCGTTGGTTTGCAACATCATTAAAAACTGAGAACCAAGAGTGATGATTGCAGTAACAGGTAGCAGAACTTTTAAGCCAAACACCATCGCGATAGATGATACCGTTCGCGCGCTTTTTCGGTCATTCTTTCCCCAGTATTGAGCGACTAATGTTCCGTTTGCTGAGGCCAACCCTGCCATAATCATAATAGCAACGAAGTGCCATTTTGATGCAATTCCCACAGCCGCAGCTGCTTCCATACCATAGTCACTGACCATTAATACGTCAGCAAGGGCAAGAATAGCGACGAGCGCACTTTGCAAAGCAACAGGCAAACCAAGTTTAACGATACGAGGTAAGATGCTCTCTGGCTTGTTATTCATAGATGAGTTAGGGTTGATGTTAGTTGTCATAAGCTCTCCGATTTATGGCAGAACTATAGTGATTTGAGCGAAGTAACAACATGTTTAAAAAACAACAAAACCTGTGCGAATCTGTCATTGATTCAATGAGACCAAAATCAACTTGGCATGATGATGTTTTTCTCGCTGAACAGTGCAAAGAACGTTTTTTGACCGTTGAAGATATTCCAGAGATGAAAAGCTTTGGTGTCTATATGGGCGGCATGGCGAAGCTATATGATGGCTACTGGGTTGAGCGCGAATCCGTTAATGTTCATACGTTGATTTTCACTATGGAAGGTGGCGGTATCCTAACAACCGAAACATCGGTCCAAGCGATTACGCCTTATACGCTCGTGGTTCTTCCTGCTGAAACCCCATTTCGTTTTGAACTCGATCCTCAATATAATTATTGGAAAATGGCGTGGATGCTAACGCCTGACACTAAGCAGTGGCAGCACATAGCAAGCTTAGGTCAGGGGATTGTGCCTTTTGGAGAGTGTGAGCAGATCTGGTCATTAATGAACTTGGTTTACTTTGAGATAGGCGGTAGAGCCAGCTACCGTAAGTTACTCTTGAGTGAAATCATCCGAACATTGACGGGGTTTGAGCCTAAGTCGACCAGTACCACCGCACGTGTTCAAGCGCTCTATAACGAGATTGAAAGCAGTCTTCACCAGCCATGGACAGTTGCAGGGATGGCTGAAAGAGTGTTCATCAGTGAAGAGCAACTGAATCGAGTCACCAAGACGCTATTTAGCCTGTCACCACGCAGCAAATTGATTCAATTACGCATGGATAAAGCCACGAGTCTGCTGAAATATCAAGATTGGTCAGTTTCTATGATTGCTAATCGCTTGGGCTACAAAGATCCTTATAACTTTTCGCATCGTTTCAAAAAGCATTTCGGCTTGTCACCAAGTCAATATCGAAAGAGTCATCGGCTTTCCGGTTAGCCTTGTTTATTTCCTCGATCAATTACGCAAGATCAAACTTTGCAGTAATATTACCGTATTGAGCTATCTATCAATTTAGTATTTTTGGTCTATTCGATAGTATTGGAAATATCTCAGAAGACGACTGCTTATGCAACATGAGGAATTAATGCAACAAATTATCAGCGAGACAAATGATTTAGATCTCCCGTCAAAGCTCATTTTAAACAACAAAGAGTTTCAATCAGGCACTAAAATCGTACGCAAACAGGGCTGTGGTTCGATTATAGGAACGCTTTCAGAGCCTCACCGTAAAGTACTTTTTTATCTTTACCAGAACAAAGGCCAAGTGGTGAGTAAGCAAATTTTGAAGCGTGTAGGTTGGGCCGGTAAAGCGGTGACATGTGCTTCTGTATTGGTTGCTATTTACGAGATCAGAAGAGTTCTTGACTGTCGTTGTATTCAAACAGTTTCCAACGAAGGGTATGTTATGGAGCAATAAATAATCCTCTATTTATATCCTGTTAATATGTTAATAATAAAAATTTAATCTCTTTACCGTACGAATTCCATTGATTATCGTCAAATCTAAAACGTCCACTTATAAGCGACGTTATATAAATACGAACAAATCTGACATTGTCGCTGGCTATATAGTAAGGGAATGATATAAAAATGGACTCTTATCCTGTAATAGAAACGAACCATTCTGAAAATAACGTAGTACTTGAATTAAACGGTAAAATTGTTGAACTCAACACTAAACTTATTCGTAATGTTGAAAACGGCTATGTACTGGCTACCATGCCTTTAGCGTATCGAAAGATCATTCTATTTATGAATCGACATCGAGGTGAATTGTTCAGTGTTAGTCAATTAAAGAAGATTGGCTGGGAAAGTGAGAAAGTGACCAACTCATCTGTGATTGTTGCGATATCTGAAATAAGATCGTTATTCGGAGATGGATTAATCATTACCATCACTGGTGAAGGTTACGTATTTCAACCTTAACTTTCTAAAATAATAGACGTTATTGTTATTTGTTATCGATCTTTCTTACCGTTGGCATAAAACAAAAAGGGCCCTTCGCTTAGACATGAAGTCTTAACTCAGAGCCCTGATGACACGTCTCTTGTGTCTGTCTATTCGAGCTTACTCGCCTGCAATCTGTAGGTGTGAGCGCTTTAGACTAGCAATCAACATGTAGATCGTTGTAGCAAGTAGAGACGCGAACAGGTAAGTGAATAATCCTGCTTGTGAATCCATAAAGCTGTCTGCAACGATTGGTCCGGCAACAGAACCGATGCTGTAGCAAAGTAGCATGATCTGAGTCACTGACACCAAGTAGCTTGGGTCAAGGTTTCGGCAACCCAAGTTAATTGCGATTGGGTATAGCGCAAATGTCGCCATGCCTAATACGAACAAGCTTATGCCTAGTACGTAGAAATCGTGATTGATAGTCAGCACACCAATGCTTGCAACGCCTAGCAGGCAGAACAGAGCCATCAATAACACTTGTCCTACGTGGTGAGATAACCAAGTCACCATCGGCTGAACAGCCATGCCACCCATGATAACCAAAGCCATCAAACCGCCAATGTCTTCGTGCGCAATGTTACGTTGAGCAAGTTCAACTGGCATCAAGCCGTAAATCGCACCTAGCGTTAATCCAGACACAATGCAGCCAATTAGAGCGCTGTGGCTTAATTTGCTGATCTGCTTTAAAGACAAAGATTGCGCATCGTGGATCTGTGGTGGTGTTGCTTGTCCGTACATCAGAACAATGATCGCACCAAACAGAAGGGTGAACATTGCGATGAAAGGCACACCACCAGTAATACCTAGGTAACCGATACCAAGCTGACCAACTGCAGAACCACCGTACAGTGAGCACATGTAGATAGCGAGACGTTTTGCGCGTTGTGATTCGTCACCGCTCATTAGCCAAGACTCTACAATCACAAAGATACCTGCAACCGCTACACCAGCCACAAAGCGAGCTAATAGCCATACCGCTTGGTGTGGGATCAATGGCAATACAAGGATCGTTGCGATGAACACACTCAATGCGATGACGAAAGCGTCTTTGTGACCAACACGCGCAATGGCACGTTCAATCAATAATGTACCAGCCAGTAGACCTGCATAGAATGCACTCGCCAACCAACTCGATAGATCTTTGTCTAAGCCATACTCAGACAGCATTAATGGTAATGAACTCATTAAGTAGCCTGAAGCGATCGCGTAAAAAGACAATGCAATAACAGGAACAGTTATGCGAGTTGTTGGTTGGATGTTGTCCAATGCAGGAGCCTCTGATAGTAAAAGAAACGATGAATTTTCCGCGACTATGGGGGAGAAACTGAATTGGGTAAAACGAATAAAAATGGTCGTTAAGATAAAAGAAATTTATCACCAATCTAAACTAAAATACCATTGCGATATTTAGGGCGTGTTGATCTTTTGAGCTGATTTTTGCAGCGAATTGCTGGGGATTTATACAAGGCAGAGGCTTTGATGTGTAGCTAGTCTACATGAGAAGCCGATAACGCAGTAGAAATGACCAGCAAACGCTGCCCGAAGGGTTCGACTAAAAGCGCTTTACTCTTTGTTGAGGGAGATTTGCTTAGAATGACTAGGCTACTTCTCCCTCGCCGCGATTAAAACGCTTTTACTTCGAACAAAATTTCACCACGAAAGGTCAACACGCCCTAGCAATTTGGCGAGATTTTATGCGGTCAAAAAGTCGTTAAGCCGTTGTTCATTGGTGGTTTAATTTAGAAAAAGATCGCAAAGTGATTGTCGTTTTCTGATTTGGATTGAATGGGAGTTTAAGTGTTAGCCCGTTTCTTTACGGTATTGGCGTGGCGAGTTACCACTCCACTTACGAAAGGCATGTCGAAAGTTAGCACTATCAGAAAAACCAACTCGTTCAGATATCTCTTCAATACTCATTTGAGTTGAAGAAAGGTAGTGCCGGGAAAGGTGATAGCGAACATGATCAAGTATCTTCTGATAGCTTGTATCAGCCGCTTTCAGGTGACGGCGCAGTGTTCGAGAAGACATGCCCAGTTCTGAAGAAATGGATTCTATCGAAGGGTAACATCCCGGCCTTTCAATCAGCATCTGTGAGACTTTCTCTTTGAGGCTGGTGGGTGCGCTGACTTTTGCCAACATGTCATCACACGACTTTAAGCACATCTGTAAAGTGATGGTATTGGCTGTGGGCAGAGGCGAGTACAAGCTCGTTGCATCAAACTCCCATTCAAGACGGTCACTATTGAATTCAACCGGGCAACCAAAAATTTCTGTATAAAGATCCCCGTATTCAGGTCTTGGATAGGGGAATCGGATCACTTGAGAAGGAAAAGGTTGTTGCAATACTTCTTCGCACAAACTGTGTATCGCCGCGAACCAGTATTCACAACAAAAGGGCAGTAAAGAATCAAGCTCGATCAGTTGCTCTGCGCGAAAGTAGCCAACGTTGCCTTCTACTGACATGGTCTTTCTAAGAACTGGGCCAGCAAGTTGCAGATACTTGAAACCAATCAGTAAAGCATCCAACAGCGTTTCGCTACTGAATACCGCATAACCCAAAACACCAAAGTCACTAAATCGTGCTTGTTGGCCGACTCTTAGCCCTAAACCACCTTCATCTGTGTTCGCTAACGCATTACTGAACACAGCAAGCTTTTGCGCCAAAGTGATGTGTGTATCAGGTGTGTTGAGTTGGAGAGCATCGATGTTACTGCCTTCGAGTAACTCTTCGATACAGAGAGCAGGCGATAGGTAACGATGCAGCAACTGAAGATCCAGAATGCCGAATGCTTGCATATCGGGTTCGTAAACTGCGGTGTATTCCATAAGCTGCCTCTTGTTGAATATCGATATCTTAACCGAACTTTTAACATTTATGCCTGTTGCTTGTTCTCACTTTCCCAAGCTTGTTCAAAGTTTTATTGGGCTTGCGTAGGCTTTGTCCGAATTTCACCGGTTTTTGTCTTTTTGAAACCTGTTCGAAATGTTACCAAAATGTTGTAATTTCTTGGGTTGCACATTGGAGCGTCTCAAATATTTTGCTCAATAACTACTCTTATCTACATGACACACCAGTGTGCAGGCTCGTGATTACAAGAAAGACACTTATTACAACGATTAGAACGTCTACGGTGACCGCCACTAACAGGTCTAAGCCGCATAAGGAGATCATGGATGCACAATCTTGCTGTTAATTTGGAGCGTAGTGCTTCGCTTTTTCCAACTAAAGCTGCTCTGCGTATGGGATCGGATGAAATTAGCTTTTCTCAGTTAGAACAACTTTCTGGAAACGTGGCTGCTAACCTGAAAAGGCTTGGGTTGCAGAAGGGAGATAAGGTTGCATTGTCATGCTCGAACGTCACTTACTTTCCGATAGCCTATTACGGCATTCTAAAAGCGGGCTGTGTAGTCGTGCCTTTGAACGTGCTATTTAAGGCCAGAGAGATCGCTTATCACCTTAATGACTCTGACGCGAAAGCCTATTTATGCTTTGAGGGCAGTGAAGAGCTTCCAATTGGTCGCTATGGTTTACAAGGTTTTGAGCAGGCAAACCACTGTGAACACTTTGTAGAGATGCCTATCCCAACAAGCGCAGACACTACTTTAGAAAGTAATGAGCAGCATGAATCAATAGCTGATTGGTTGGCACAACCTTTTACTCCTTTTGAATCTGTCGCTTGTCATGGCGATGATACTGCTGTGATCCTTTATACCTCTGGTACGACTGGGCAGCCAAAAGGGGCTGAGCTTTCCCACACCAACATGCAAACCAATGCGATGTCATCACAGTACTTAATGAGATTAGAGTACAGCGATACCACAATGGCCACACTTCCTCTGTTCCACAGTTTCGGCCAGACAGTGATGATGAACGCAAGTGTGTTAACGGGTTCTACCATGGTGTTGATTCCTCGCTTTGAGCCGTCCCTGGTGATCGAGCAGATCATTAGCCATAAAGTCAGTGTCTTTGCGGGCGTTCCTACTATGTATATTGCGCTTCTAAGAGCTGGTGAAGAGTCTCCTGATACTTCAGAAAAAACAAGCAAACGGTCTGAACAGGTTAAACATAGCTTGAGGTTGGGTGTTTCTGGTGGTGCGTCTATGCCGCTAGAGGTTATCCGACAATTTGAATCCCGATTTGAGCTTCCAGTCCTTGAAGGATATGGACTGTCAGAAACGGCGCCTGTTGCTACTTTTAATCATATTGATGGTGATCGTTTGTCCGGCAGTGTCGGTCAGCCGTTATGTGGCCACCTCATAAAGATTACTGATGTACAAGGCAACTCTGTCGCAATGGGTGAACTGGGTGAAGTCTGTATCAAAAGTCCAAGTGTCATGAAAGGCTACTATCAAAGGCCAGAGGCGACAGCTGAATCCATTCGTGATGGTTGGTTCTTAACGGGAGATATCGGACGCGTCGATGAGCACGGCAATTTGTTCATTGTTGACCGTGTTAAAGACATGATTATTCGTGGCGGGTACAACGTTTATCCACGAGAAATTGAAGAAGTATTGATGTGCCATCCCGATGTGGAAATGGCTGCGGTGGTAGGCGAGCATCATGATCATTTAGGCGAGGAGATCCACGCGCATGTGGTGCTTCACGAACATACACAATGTGATAGTGCTATGTTGATAGCATGGTGTCGAGAGCAACTCGCTGACTACAAATATCCGCGTAAGGTATTCATTCGTAAAGCCTTACCCATGACAGCAACCGGAAAAATCTTGAAGCGTGAATTACACCCACTAGAAATAGCGGAGATGGTAAATGGATAGTTATGATTTTATTGTTGTTGGCGGTGGCTCTGCTGGTTGTGTGATGGCTTCTCGATTGTCGGAAGACCCTAGTGTGACTGTTTGCTTGTTAGAAGCTGGCGGTAAAGACACGAGCCCATTCATTCATACACCCGTTGGCGTGGTCGCTATGATGCCAACAAAGCTCAATAACTGGGCTTTCGAGACAGTCGAACAGCCAGGTTTAAATGGTCGTAAAGGTTACCAGCCGAGAGGTAAGACGCTCGGTGGGTCTAGCTCTATTAACGCAATGATGTACGCTCGTGGACATCGTTATGACTACGATACATGGGAGAGCTTAGGCAATGCTGGCTGGAACTATGAATCATGTCTGCCTTACTTCAAGAAAGCTGAACACAACGAAGTACACCAAGATGAGTTTCATGGTCAAGGTGGCCCTTTAAATGTGGCGAACCTTAGATCGCCAAGCCCTATGTTGGAACGCTATTTAACAGCCTGTGAGGCGATAGGTGTCCCGCGTAACGAGGATATTAATGGTGTCGCTCAGTTTGGGGCAATGCCAACGCAGGTAACACAGTTAAATGGCGAACGGTGTAGTGCTGCCAAGGCTTACCTAACCCCAAACCTGACACGATCGAATCTCACGGTTGTCACCAAAGCAACCACCCATAAGGTATTGTTTGAAGACAAGAAGGCGGTTGGCGTTGAATACGGATCGAGCGGCAAACGTTATCAGATTCGATGTAACAAGGAAGTGATTCTATCCGCTGGCGCGTTTGGTTCTCCCCAATTGCTATTACTGTCTGGTGTCGGTGCTAAAGCTGAACTAGAGACGCATGGCATCGAACAAGTTCATGAATTACCCGGTGTGGGCAAGAACCTGCAAGATCATATCGACTTAGTTCACTCATACAAATGCAGTGAAAAGCGTGAAACTTTTGGTATCTCGTTGCAAATGGCCTCTGAAATGACCAAAGCCTTACCGTTATGGCACAAAGAGCGCCGTGGCAAGATGAGCAGCAACTTTGCAGAGGGAATCGGCTTTCTTTGCTCTGATGATCATATCGCCGTGCCTGATTTAGAGTTTGTATTTGTCGTTGCTGTTGTAGATGATCATGCCCGAAAAATCCATACCAGTCATGGCTTTACCTCTCATGTCACTTTGTTGCGTCCGAAAAGCCATGGCACCGTGACACTGAATAGCAATGATCCCTATGATCCGCCTAAGATCGATCCTGCGTTTTTCAGTCATCCTGAAGATATGGAGATCATGATTAAGGGCTGGAAGAAGCAGTATCAAATGTTAGAAAGTTCTGCGTTTGATGATGTCCGTGGCAATGCTTTCTACCCTGTGGACGCCAGTGATGACAAGGCTATCGAGCAAGATATTGGTAATCGTGCAGACACTCAGTATCACCCAGTCGGTACTTGTAAAATGGGACCTAGTAGTGATTCTTTAGCTGTGGTGAATAAAGATCTCAAAGTTTATGGATTGGATAATTTGAGAGTCATTGATGCTTCGGTGATGCCAACACTAATCGGGGCAAACACTAATGCACCAACCATTATGATTGCAGAGAAGATTGCTGATCAAATAAAAGATCAATATGGCTTGAGTGAACAAAGCGGATTGAATAACAAGAGTGCTTTGAATAAGCAAGACGATAACGCAGAACGCGATATGGCTGGTTAGCCGGAAAGAGTAGAGATAACAGATAGATTTACAATAGGTTAGGGAGCCTTATCCATTAAGGTTCCTTAACCTATTTTGTTTGTTAATTACTGAAAGAATCGAAACAAACTTACTTCGTTAGAGCTTGATTAAGCCATTGATCAAATTGACCTTTAGGCAGTGCACCGTTAATCGTATCGACACGTTTACCGTCTTTAAACACCATCACCGTCGGAATGCTTCTGATTTGATACATTGCTGCAAGTTGCTGCTGAGCTTCAGTATCAATTTTAACGAATCGAACATCTCCAGAACGCTCTTTTGCAACGTCACTAAACACGGGCGCAAAGCCCACACATGGATTACACCATGTCGCCCAGAAATCGACAACCACAGGCTGTGAACTGTTCAAAATAGACTGGAAATTCAGTGATGTACCTTCGATTGGCGCGCCGTCTAGTAATGAGTTTTTGCATTTACCACAAGTTGGGCTTTCTGAAATTCTTTCTGAAGGAACTCGGTTTACGCCACCGCAAGAAGGGCAACGTGTGTTGAATGTAGACATAACTTTCTCTTTTTATTGTAACTCCGTGGCTAACGCGATTTACGAATCACGCACGGAGCGCTTATACTGTTTAAAACTAGAATACGATACTTAAATAAAAACAAACAATAAACAGGTAAATGATGACAAAATTTTACGCCGAAATAACTGGCTGGGGAAAGTGTCTGCCACCAACCGTGCTCTCCAATGATGATTTAAGCACTTTTATTGATACATCTGACGAGTGGATTCGAACACGAACTGGTATCGAAAACCGTCGTATCAGTCATGTAAATACCTCTGAGTTAGCAACTGTTGCCGCTCAACACGCAATGGCGTGTGCTGGCCTTACTGCCGAAGACATCGACCTCGTTATCATCGCAACGTGCAGCCCTGATTCTCTTATCCCAAATACCGCATCTAAGGTTCAACAGAACTTAGGCATTAAGAGTGCAGCGGCTTTCGACCTTAACGCAGCGTGTACTGGCTTTATCTACGGTGTTGAAACAGCGACTCGACTGATTCAAGCTGGCAACTACCGCAATGCAATCGTTGTGGGTGCAGAACGTCTTTCATTCTTCATCGACTGGACCAAGCGTGATACTGCGGTTCTTTTCGGTGATGGCGCTGGCGCTGTGGTTCTATCACGAACTGAAGAACAAGTGGGTTTACAAGAAGCTCAAATCGGTTGTGACGCAGAGGGCCGTGACATTCTAGCTGTACCAAAATTCGGTACTTCTATGGATCGCTTTGCTGCTGATAACGGTTACTGGGACTTTGATTTCGTAGGCAAAGAGATCTTCAAGCGTGCTGTGAAAGGCATGGGCGCTGCAGCACATACTGTATTGAGTCGCACTGGCATCTCAACCGACAACATTGACGTTGTGATTCCGCATCAAGCGAACATCCGAATCATTCAAACTCTGTGTGATATGGCGGGTATTGAGCGCGAGAAAGCATTTGTCAACATCCAAAACTACGGTAATACATCGGCAGCTACTGTGCCAATTGCACTGTGTGAATCGCTAGAGCAAGGTTTCGTTAAGCCTAACGACAACATTCTTGTTGCAGCATTTGGCGCTGGTTTAACTTGGGGGGCTGGTCACATTAAGTGGGGTAGTCGTGTTGAACCGCTAGGTCAATCAGATGCTAAGCTTCCAGAAGTTGATAAATCTGCTTTAGAGCTTTTAGAAAGAGCCATTTTACACTGTAAAACGCGTCCTAACTCTGACAACGACTAGCAGCATGGCGCAAGTTCGTTTTATGACAGAAGCCGACCTCGATGGGGCGGCTTTGGTTCATCAATCAGCCTTTGTTCGACAGAAAAACTCACGAGATTGGTTACAATGTAACTTAAGCGCTTCACCACGCTTTCTTAACTTTGTTGTTGAAAGCGAAGGTGAGGTTGTTGGCTACATTATTTGGGTTCAAAAGAGTGGGTTTAGACCTGAAGCTGTTTTAGAACTAGAGCAACTTGCCGTGTTACCAAGTGCGCAGGGGAAAGGATTGGGAAAAAAACTGATTCTGGACTCCCTGCCGCAAGTGAAGCATAAGCTAGCAGAGCAAGGCTCGACGCTAAAACATGTATTAGTGACCACCAGAGCTGACAACTTTGCACAAAAGCTTTATCAATCGACGTTAGGTGCAGAAGTCGAAACCACGATTTCAAACCTCTATTCTGCTGATGAAGTGCTTATGATAGCTCGCAATGTAGGTGAGCGAATCTGATCGCTGAGTGATTAGAACTCATTGTAATCAGCAATAAATATTTGACTAGGGACTTGTAGAGTCCCTTTTGTTATTTCTTAGGAAGTGTTTTGAAGAAAGTTTTAGCAATTGGCTACGTTTGGCCAGAACCGAATTCATCGGCGGCTGGCAGCCACATGATGTCTCTTTTACGTCTATTTAAGAGACAAGGTTGGTCAGTTGAATTCGCAACACCAGCTCAAGAAACCGAGCACATGATAGATCTCTCGGAAGAGGGCATCACTAGCCAATCTATTCAGTTAAATTGCGATAGCTTTGACCAGTACATCGAAGAGCTACAGCCTGATGTCGTGATGTTCGACCGTTTCATGATGGAAGAGCAATTCGGTTGGCGAGTTGAGAAGGTATGCCCGAAAGCATTTAAGCTACTGGATACTGAAGATTTACAGTTCCTACGCAATGCCCGACACGAAGCCGTTAAGAAAGAGACAGAGCTGTCGAAAGAGCACTTATTCAGTGATTTAGCTAAACGTGAAATTGCCGCGATTCTGCGCTGTGATCTTTCGTTGATCATCTCAAGTTACGAGATGGAACTGCTCCAATCTGAGTTCAATATCGATCCTAAATTGCTTCATCATCTGCCGTTCATGGTTGATCTTAATTCGCTTCCTAAAAGCACGAAAAGCTTTCAAGAACGTCAGCATTTCATGACGATAGGTAACTTTAGACATGCCCCGAATTGGGATGCCGTGCTTCAGTTACAAAAGATTTGGCCGAAGATTCGCAAGCAGTTGCCTGACACTGAACTTCATATTTATGGATCGTATCCGCCGCCAAAAGCGACCGCATTACACAACCCTAAAACCGGTTTCCATATCAAAGGTTGGGCGAAAGATGCTCAAGAAGTGATGGAGCAGGCCCGTGTGTGTGTCGCACCACTGCGTTTTGGTGCGGGCATTAAAGGTAAGTTGCTTGATGCAATGAAGCTTCAAACTCCAAACGTGACCAGCGAAATTGGTAGTGAAGGCATGTTGCCGCAAGGGGATTTGCAATGGCCGGGTGCGGTTTCAGATGATATCGACGAGTTTGTTGAACAAGCTGTTGCTCTTTATAAAGATGAAGAGAAGTGGCTTAAGGCTCAAAGTCAGTGTCATTCAATTCTTGAAGCGCACTACGAACAGAATCAACTGGGCGACAAATTGATCGAGCGATTGATTGCGCTAGAGTCTGAGCTTGAGTCTCATCGACTGGATAACTTCTTTGGCTCTATGCTGAAGCACCACAGCATGGCAAGCACTAAGTACATGTCGCAGTGGATTGCTGAGAAGAACAAGATCAAATAGCTGTTCTTTACCAAAGACAGAATAAATCTTAAGCCCTTAGGTTAACGCCTAGGGGCTTTTTTCATGGGGGAAGCTTCTTGATTACTGACTTACTAACCGAAACATAATGGTATTACATTAGCATTGACTAATTTATATTTATTAGTAAACTCTAATTTAACTTGTGGTGAGTTAGATTTGAGTTTGTGGATAGGAGAGGTCAGTGATTAGTTTTATACCTTGGGATGCATTTTTCGGTGGCATGCTGCTAGGCGCGTCGGCAATTATTTTGATGTTGGGGATTGGACGAGTAGCTGGAATCAGCGGAATCGTAAGCCGCTTGTTGCCGTCTAGAAAGAATGAAAGCTTAGAATCAGGACCTGAATCCAGCTC
This sequence comes from Vibrio splendidus, assembly GCF_001557875.1. Lineage (GTDB taxonomy): Bacteria > Pseudomonadota > Gammaproteobacteria > Enterobacterales > Vibrionaceae > Vibrio > Vibrio splendidus_F. The sequence continues at coordinate 1,148,688 of NZ_LNRF01000001.1, forward strand.
GGACACCCGAATTGAGAAAACCGAGAAACATTGGCGACTTGCTTTTGCTGTCGGAATGGTTGTGAGCGGCTGGTTGTTGATTCCGACTGGTTACCAGCTCCCACAATTGGAAGAGATCAACTTCGCAGTGGTTATTATAGCCGGACTATTGGTGGGCTTCGGTACCAAGGTCGCGAATGGCTGTACGAGTGGCCATGGCATTGTGGGAATGGCGCGTTTATCTAAACGTTCAATTGTCGCGACTTGTGTGTTTATGGGTGTGGCAATGGCAACTGTGTTGGTTAAGAATCTGATTGGTTTGGGGGCGTAATGAAAAACTCTTCATTTACTATCATTATTGGCTTGCTCGCAGGTCTTCTTTTCGGCTCTGGCATGATCATTTCAGGCATGGTTGATCCGAACAAAGTACTTGGTTTTTTAGACATTACTGGCGATTGGGACATCAGTTTGGCATTCGTGATGGGCGGGGCGTTATTGGTGTTCGCTCCGTTTTATCACTTAGTTATTAAAAAGCGCGCTAAAGCGATCAATGGTGAGCCGTTAGATAGCCGTAATAATCCGTTAGTCGACAGAAAGCTGATTCTAGGCTCAACAGCGTTTGGCTTAGGTTGGGGGCTTGCAGGCTTTTGTCCTGGCCCTGCTGTGACGAGTCTTAGTGGCGGAAACCCAACGGTATGGCTGTTCGTCTTAAGTATGCTGGTGGGAATGTGGCTGGCGGGACGAGCGAATAAAACCTGCTAGCAGTGCGCCTATCACTTATCAGATAGGCTTGATATGAACACTTGAGAGGTTGACTTGCTTTAACTCAAAAGCCAGTCAGCCTCTGTTTGTATCTACTGTTATCGATAATCTACGGTTTGATCTTTGTAGAAACCGGACAATGATCGCTGAGTTTGAAGTCCAGCACATCTTGCGTTTCAAATACCTTTTGCTTCGCAGGAGAGGCATCCAAGGACTTGCTCACTACAATATGATCAATAACAGAACGAAACTGGTGTGTGCGATGGTTATTGCGGTTAGAGCGTACCTTACAATCAGCTCGAGTTTTTCTTGTTGCCAACTGAGCATCGGTATCTTGAGTTAAGTCTTTCCACATCCAATCTCTTGAGTAGGATAGGTTGTGGTTGAAATCGCCTAGTATCGCGTAATCCTGACCTGTGCGCTCTCTTTGCTGTATCCACTTATTAAGTTGTTGTGCTTGCTCTTTGAGCCTAGAGCAATCACGGTTCGACTTATAAGCGCCGCTGCAACCCGCTTTTAAATGCACTGACAACATGTGAATCGATTTACTTTCCGTTTCTAAAATCATGTAACTGGCAAACCTAAGCTTGCTGTTAGCGCTCGATTCCAATGGGAAGTCAGCGTAGTCGGTGAGTGTGATTCCTTTACGAACCGCGAACCCTGTGTATTGGTTCACTTCTTTGAACTGATGGTTACTGTTTTCTGGTAATGCTCGGTCAGACATCAATATCTTGTATTGATCGCCGGCGATGCGTTGAATGGCATTTACGTCGTCGACTTCTTGAAAGGCGAGCACATCCGCATCTAAGGATTGAAAGTATTCTTCAAGTTTGTCGAAATCAGTTTGATCACGTTGGGCAGAAAACTTATTCACAGCCTCGTTGGTTGATAACCATTCGATATTCCAACTGGATATGGTCAAAGGTTCAGCAAATGTCTGGCTACTGAGTAAGCAGCCTAACATTATCCAGTTTTGAAGTCGTTTCATCCCAAATATCCCTAATTTTGTCGTCCAATATAGTTGAGCCGTTATCCTACAACACTTACCAAAAATTCAACTCTTTTTAGCAGTTTTTTTATTGTTACATTGTTTCTTTTCGACTTGAGAACTAGCGTAATAATATTGAATTGATCTTAGTCAGCGTGAGAGTTTTATTGATCCAAATCAATACTCAAAGTTGGTGGTTCTCGTTAAATACGCCACAATATCTAGTGTTAGTTAAACGATAAATCGCTCTATATAGTGTGTTTGTGGATAAGTCTGTGAATACATCAAGAGTAAGGAGAAGTGGTGAAATCAATCGTAATCAAGCGTGATGGCTCAAGAGCTCCATTCAGTAGAGATCGCATCCAAGCTGCAGTGGAAGCAGCATCAGACAAAGCCGATAAGGAAATTGCTATTTATGCACTGAATGTGGCATTAGCAGTTGAGTTGAAGCTCGAAGACTACGATGAAGTTCATATCTCTGAAATTCAAACCATGGTCGAGAACGAGCTAATGCAGGGACCATACAAGTCTCTGGCTCGTGCCTACATTGAATATCGTCATGACCGCGACATCGCACGTGAGAAGCAAAGCGCTTTAACTCGCGAGATCGAAGGTTTGATCGAAGAAAGCAATGTTGATCTGATCAATGAGAATGCCAACAAAGACGGTAAAGTTATCCCAACTCAGCGTGATTTACTGGCGGGTATCGTGGCTAAACACTATGCAAAAACTCACATTTTACCGCGTGACATCGTACAAGCTCACGAGTGCGGTGACATTCACTACCACGATCTAGACTACGCACCGTTCTTCCCAATGTTTAACTGTATGCTAATCGACTTGAAAGGCATGTTAACGCATGGCTTCAAGATGGGTAACGCGGAAATTGACACGCCTAAGTCGATTTCTACAGCGACTGCGGTAACAGCGCAGATCATCGCGCAAGTGGCGAGCCACATTTACGGCGGTACAACGATTAACCGTATCGACGAGGTTCTAGAACCTTACGTGATGGCGAGCTACGAGAAGCACTTATCGCTAGCGAAAGAGTGGGACATTCATAGCCCAGAAGCTTTTGCTATCTCTCGTACCGAGAAAGAGTGTTACGACGCGTTCCAATCTTTGGAGTACGAAGTAAACACGCTACACACGGCTAACGGTCAAACACCATTCGTTACGTTTGGTTTTGGTCTAGGCGAAAGCTGGGGTTCAAAACTGATTCAGCAATCTATCTTGAAAAACCGCATCGCAGGTCTGGGTAAGAACCGCAAAACAGCGGTATTCCCTAAACTGGTGTTCGCAATCAAAGATGGTTTGAACCACCAGAAGCAAGATCCAAACTACGACATCAAGCAATTAGCGCTTGAGTGTGCATCTAAGCGTATGTACCCAGACATTCTTAACTACGACAAAGTAGTAGAAGTGACAGGGTCATTTAAAACGCCTATGGGCTGCCGTAGCTTCTTGAATACTTACGAAGAAAATGGTGAGTTAATTCATGAAGGCCGTAACAACTTAGGTGTTGTGAGCCTGAACTTGCCACGTATTGCGATTAACGCAAAACAAGATATGACTAAGTTCTACGAACTGCTTGATGAAAAACTGAAGCTAGCTCGTCGTGCGCTAGAAACTCGTATTTCTCGTCTAGAAAACGTGAAAGCGCGTGTTGCTCCAATCCTATACATGGAAGGTGCATGTGGCGTTCGCTTGAAAGCAGACGACTCTATTGCTGATATCTTCAAGAACGGTCGTGCATCTGTTTCTCTTGGTTACATCGGTATCCACGAAGCAATGACGGCACTTTACGGCACAGACGTTCACTTGTACGACGACGGCGAAATGCGTGCTAAAGCGCTTGAGCTGGTGGAGTACATGAAGCGTGAAGTGGAATCTTGGACGAAAGAGACAGGTTACGCATTCAGCCTATACGGCACACCAAGTGAAAACCTATGTAGCCGTTTCTGCAGCATCGACACCAAAGAGTTTGGTGTGATTGATGGCGTAACAGACCGTGGTTACTACACCAACAGCTTCCACCTAGATGTGCAGAAGAAAGTGAACCCATACGACAAGATCGATTTCGAGATGCCTTATCCTGAAATTTCTAGCGGCGGTTTCATCTGTTACGGCGAATTCCCGAACATGCAGAAGAACATCGAAGCGCTAGAAAACGTATGGGATTACAGCTACACACGTGTTCCTTACTACGGCACTAACACGCCGATTGATGAGTGTTACGAATGTGGTTACAACGGTGAGTTTGACTGTACTAGTAAGGGCTTTACGTGTCCTAAGTGTGGCAACCATGACTCAACCAAAGTATCGGTAACACGCCGTGTTTGTGGTTACCTTGGTAGCCCAGATGCACGACCATTTAACTTCGGTAAGCAAGAAGAAGTTAAACGCCGAGTGAAGCATCTTTAATAAGCCCTAAGATCAATAGCTAGCTTATTTACAAGAGCTAAGTTTCTAAGAAATAAGATTGGTATCGGCGCTATGTCGATACCAATTCATTTGTTTCACTTCTCGCTATTTTTCGAGTTAAACCACTGAGCCATCACGAGTTCTCAATACTGCCTTATGAATTATCACCAATATCACCCAATCGACGTTGTAAATGGCCCAGGAACACGCTGCACTTTGTTTGTGTCGGGCTGTGTACACCAGTGTCGCGGGTGTTATAACCAATCGACGCAAAGGTTGGACTCTGGGCATTTGTTTACTCAAGAACTGCAAGATCACATTATCGCTGATCTGAATGATCCGCGAATCAAGCGTCGTGGTTTGTCGCTTTCTGGTGGTGATCCTCTTCATCCTGCAAACGTATCTGAAGTGCTTAAGCTTGTTCAGCGTGTAAAAGCAGAATGTGAAGGTAAAGATATTTGGATGTGGACAGGCTACGAACTCGACGAACTCGATGAAAAGCAGAAGCAAGTGCTTGAATACGTGGATACATTGATTGACGGTCGCTTTGAACAAGATAAAGCGGACCCAATGTTAGATTGGCGTGGTAGTTCAAACCAAATCATTCATCGATTTACCGACTTATAGCTTCACTGACTTATAAGCTTGTTCTGATTCAGGGCTCTCCTAAAAGGAACAGAAAAAAGGGCTTCCTCGTTAGCGCAATGCTACAAATCGGCCCTTGGGTGTGAGTTCTTTTGAATCTATCGTCTGCACGTCAGTGTCAGCTTATCGTCTGTTTAAATAGGAATGCTCTGAGGCTCGTCGATTAGATTGTTTATCCACTTCTTAGACTGAATCCTCTGGCTGGTCAGAACTATTTTGGCTAGCTCTTCCAGTAATACAATCATCAAAACCCATTCTAGCGGCCAACCCAACACCAGCGCAGTAAAGTAGGCAAGGGGAATACCGATTGCCCATTGGCCAAACAGGTCGATGAAGATGCTATAGTTGATGTCTCCACCGCTTTTCAGCACACCACCAATGCCAACCATATTGAAGACTCTTAGTATCATGCCGAGTGCCATGACTAATGTAACGTTAACAGCCGTCTCTTTGAGCTCTAAGTGAGTAAGACCAATCATGTATACGATCGCGGGTTTAGCAAACCAGCACAGCAAGGCTAACAGAGCCGCAAGCCCACAGCTGACCAATACATACCCCCAAGCGGTGTTCTCGACACGTTGATAGTTCTTCGCGCCGATCTCGTTGCCTAAAATGATCGAAGCCGCGACCGCAAACCCCATGAACGCCGAGATCAAAATGCTTTCTACTGGCGATAACAGTGAGATGATCGCAAGCTCGCCAACACCCATCTGACCAACAATAACGTTATAAATCAGTATTCCACCCGCCCAAGCCGTATCATGAACCAGCATCGGAATCGCTACCTTGAAATACTTCTTTCTATGCTTGGGTAATATTGCATCGCGCCAATTGGTCAGTGTTGGAAATAGGTGGGCGTAGTGTCGCTTCGCCATAACTAGCAGGGCAATCGTTTGAAAGCATCTTGAAACCGTGGTGCCAATTGCTGCACCAACCACGCCGAGTTCTGGAAAACCAAACAATCCAAAGATCAACAGTGCATTGAGAATCGCATTGACGATGATCGCCCAAATACTGATTTTGGTTGGTAGCTTGGCTTCACCGACTGAGCGCAGTGCACTTTCTAGCGGCACAACGATTGCCGTACCAATAAGGCTGGCTCCTGTTATCCAAAGGTAATCCGTTGCCAAGAGGACGTAATCAGGGTCTGAGGCCACCACAGACACGACTGATTCAGGAACCAATGTATAAATGAACACAAAGGGGGTTATGGCAAGGATCGACAATGCCCATGATTGCGCTAGTGTGCGTCTAATTCCGTTAAAATCACCTGCACCAAAATATTGCGAAGCTAGCACGCTGACGGCGCCGCTAACCCCGGACACCATGATCAAATTGAAGAAGAATATACGATTGCCAACACCAACTGCTGCGGTTGCAGAGTCACCTAGTTGGTTAACCATAAAAATATCGACCACACCCAATAACGAAAACAACATAGTTTGCAACGATACGGGCAAACCTATGTGTAAAAGCTTTTGCCAGAAATCTTTGTCTAAATGACGATATGTCGAGAGCATCGCATTTCCCCGGTAGTAAATATGCAAGAAGTTTATCGGCATTTGTTTTAGCTGTATTGTTCAGGTTCATCACAAACTTTTGTCAAACTATCCACTTTGGTGATTTGGCAACATGAACGAGCTAGCAGTGATATGAGTGATAAACAAGAAAGGTATGAGATCTCTGATAGGACGCATCAAGAGTTTGTGGATCAAAGTCATGTCTTGGCATTCGAAGAGTTAGGTATCGTCCAGTGTGGGACAGCATCGTGTCGTGACTTCTTTTCGGTACATCGGAAAAACCAACAGAAGCACATGCTGTTATATACGGTTAGAGGAAAAGGTTGGTTAGAGAGTGGGGCATGTCGCTATATTCTAGAACCGGGATCGTGTATTACTGTACCTGCAGGCATCGAGAATGGCTTTGGGATTGAAGAAGAAACATGGCAAATAGCATGGATCTTTCTTTCGCCAGATAAGCAATGGGATAAAGTCGTGAGTGATGAAGTTAGCTACACGCTTTCGCCAGCAGCAGAGGTGGTGTCGTCTTGCATTCATACTTTGTTGAGAAGTATTGCTCTGCCCATCGATTTGGGGGGAGCGATCGCCAGTCACAGTGTGGCTCAAATAGAGTTCATGATTAATGCGCCAGTGCCTCAGCAGCAATCACGCAATTTGATCCGTTTAAGACGAGTGTTCGACAAAGTCCAAAAACAGCTCCACAAAGAGTGGAATGTTCATGAGCTGGCGAGCTTGTTTCCGTGCTCTGAGCCGCATTTTCATCGTTTGTGCCAGCGCTATTACTTGCATAGCCCAATGACTCATATCATGCGTATGAGAATGGAATACGCAGCTCGCTTATTAAAATCGAGTGATTGGTCAATTCAACACATCGGCGAGATAGTCGGTTATCCTAATGCAGCCAATTTTAGCACTCGCTTTAAAGCTTGGTCAGGAATGACACCTAGGCAATTCAAACATGGTTCTCAGTTGGAAACTTAATAGGGAACTGACTAAACCAGTCATCATAATTTCATAACTCATCAGTAGGTGTTCGAAATTTGCGCTGTTTAGTGACGTAAAATGACCAATCTCTGATTACTTATTCTAACTAAGCGCTTCTATTAAAAAATGTTTCTGATTTGTCTACGATAATGTTAACGTGAAACTCATTACTTGAATTTCAAAGGGTTGTGACTTTCATGTTTTCACATCTACCAAAACCAACTTTAGATCCAATTCTATCTCTTTCTGTTGCTTACCGCGGCGATACTCGTACTGATAAAGTCGACTTAGGCATTGGCGTTTACAAAAACGACCAAGGCGAAACTCCTATCATGAAAGCCGTATCTATGGCGCAAGATATCGTTGTTGAAACTCAGAAAACTAAAGCTTACGTTGGCCTAGCGGGCTGTGAAGAGTTTAACCAGAGCATGGTTGATTTGCTGCTTAAAGGGACTTCTGCAATGGATCGCGTTGCTGCGATTCAAACACCGGGTGCAAGTGGCGCACTTCGTATGTTGGGTGACTTAATGAAAGTTTCTCAACCAGACACCACGGTTTGGATCTCAAACCCAAGCTACGTTAACCACAAACCGGTGATGGAAGCGGCAGGCTTAAAAATTCGCTACTACAATTACTTCAGTCCTGAAACGAAGCAAGTTGATACTGCAAGAATGTTGGATGACCTTTCAAAAGCGGGTCCATCAGACGTGGTACTACTGCACGGTTGCTGTCATAACCCAACGGGTGCTGATATCGACTATGAAGCGTGGCAGGAAATCACTAAATTATCTCAGAAGAATGGTTTCTTGCCGTTCGTTGATATTGCCTACCAAGGCTTTGGTGATGGCTTAGAAGAAGATGCAAAAGGTCTTCAACACATGGCTAACAACGTTGAAGAGATGTTGATTACAACATCTTGCTCGAAGAACTTCGGTTTATACCGTGAAAGAACGGGTGCCGCTATCGTGATTGGCAAGAACAGCGAACACGTTGGCAATGCTAAAGGTAAGCTTCTTACTCTTGCTCGTTCAACTTACACAATGCCGCCAGATCATGGTGCTGCTTTGGTTAAAACAATTCTTCAGAATCAAGAGCTAACCTCGATTTGGAAGCAAGAATTGAGTGAAATGCAGCAACGTTTGTTAAATCTGCGCCAAAGTTTATGTGATGAATTGCGAAATACTTATAACACGTCACAATTTGATTTCATTGAAAGCCATAAAGGCATGTTTAGTGTACTAGGCTTTAAAGAAACTCAAATGAATCAATTACGTGAAGAATATGGAGTCTATGGTGTTGGTGACGGACGTATCAATATCGCAGGCCTTTCCGAATCTCATATTCCTTATGTAGCTAAAGCGATAGCCAACGTTTCAAAATAGAAGGTGACTGAATGTATAATTGGAAAGCGATTGTAGTTTTAATGCTAAGTGGTGGCCTGTTTGCTTGTTCGACGACTACTCAAGTTCCTGTCGAGCCAGAACAAAAGCCTCAAGTAGAACAACCTGTTGTGGATGACTCTTCAAAGACAGACGCAACTGAAGGCGAGAAAGTAACGGAACCTACGGAAAAGCCTGAAGAAGTAAAACCGACTGAGCCAGAAGCGAAACCAAAGCCTGAAGAAAAGCCAGCTCCAAAGCCGACTAAAACAAGCGATGGCAAACTGATTCTTGGTGAAGAAGAGTGGGTATTTGTTCCTGGTTTGAAAGAAGCGTTTAAAGCACGTGTAGATACAGGTGCAACAACATCTTCAATCAGTGCGGTTGATATTGTTGATTTTGAACGTGACGGAAAAGACTGGGTTAAGTTCAAAATCGAACATGACGGCATTACAACGGAAGAGATCAGCTTACCGGTAGAGCGTTGGGTTAAGATCAAGCAGTCGAGCGCGGAAGGTACACAACGACGTGCGGTAGTTGTCGCTTCAATTCAAATCGGTGATCTGAAAGACAAGACTGAGTTTACGCTTGCAGACCGAACGCACCTTTCTTTCCCACTTCTTTTGGGAAGAAGCTTCTTTAGAGATGTTGCGGTAGTAGATGTAAGCCAAAAGTACGTTCAAAAGAAAATTACTAAATAACATCTCTGCTCGTTATCATAGCTTTTCGTCTTGAAGAGCCATAGTTTCAAAGGTGACGGGCTTTAAGAGCGATTAGTTCCAAGAGCAAATAGCTTAAGAGCAATTAGCTTAAAGACTTTTAGTGTTGATAAATGAAATCCCTGTCGGTTTTGCTGGTGGGGATTTTTGTATTTACACCGCAATAACGTATGAAAAGCATCTAAATGGTCTATGTTTACTATTCGTTTACTGTTTAGCCTCGACAACGTGATCGAGATCTCTATATAATCCGCGCTTCGATTTTTGTTTAATCCATACTTTCGTACTTCTTATTTAGGTTCTTGAAATAGCCTAATAATTATCTGTCAGTACACGCTTAGGAATTAGTTCTTTGATATCTACCGCGAACATCACAATGCAATTTGGCGCAGAGCCGCTGTTTGAAAACATCTCTGCTAAATTTGGTAACGGCAACCGTTATGGTTTGATCGGCGCCAATGGTTGCGGAAAATCAACGTTCATGAAAATCCTAAGTGGTGCATTAACGCCAAGCTCAGGCAACGTTTCTATCACTCCAGGAGAAAAACTGGGTGTGCTAAGCCAAGATCAGTTCGCTTTCGAACAGTACAGCGTTATCGACGTTGTGATCATGGGCGACAGAAAACTGTGGGAAGTAAAACAAGAACGTGACCGCATTTACTCTTTGCCAGAAATGAGCGAAGACGACGGCATGAAAGTCGCAGAACTTGAAAGCGAATTCGCGGAAATGGATGGCTACACTGCAGAAAGCCGTGCTGGCGATATCCTAATCCAAGCGGGTATTGAAGAAGAGTTCCATTTCGGCCTGATGCAGCAAGTTGCTCCTGGTTGGAAACTTCGTGTGCTATTGGCACAAGCATTGTTTGCAAACCCGGACATCCTGCTTCTTGATGAACCAACCAACAACTTGGACATTCACACGATTAACTGGCTAGCGGAAGAGTTAAACCAGCGTAAATGTACAATGATCATCATTTCGCACGATAGACACTTCCTGAACTCTGTGTGTACACACATGGCAGATATCGACTATGGTGAGCTTCGTGTTTATCCTGGTAACTACGAGTACTTCCTAGAAGCGTCTGGTTTGATTCGTGAGCAACTTCTAGCAAGCAACGCTAAAAAAGCGGCTGAAATCAGTGAACTTCAAGATTTCGTAAACCGTTTTGGTGCTAACGCATCTAAAGCAAAGCAAGCAAGTTCACGTGCTAAGAAAATGGATAAAATCACGCTTGATGAAGTGAAATCATCGAGCCGTATGAGCCCGTCTATTGATTTTGGCGAAGGTAAGAAACTGCACCGCCAAGCGCTTGAGCTTCAAGAACTTGGCCACGGCTTTGATGGCGAAACACTATTTGCTGGTGGCAACTTGTTGCTTGAAGCGGGTACACGCCTTGCGGTTATCGGTGAGAACGGTGTGGGTAAAACCACGCTGTTACGTTGCCTAGTTCAAGAGCTAGAGCAAAATGAAGGTATCGTTAAATGGTCAGAAAACGCATCGGTAGGTTACTGTCCGCAAGACAGCACGGCTGACTTTGATAACGATCTGAGCATCTTCGATTGGATTTCACAATGGCGCACTGCCAAGCACGATGACCTGATGGTACGTGGCATTCTAGGCCGTTTATTGTTTACTGCTGATGATGCGAACAAGAAAGCGCGTAACTGTTCTGGTGGTGAAAAGAACCGTCTGTTATTCGGCAAGCTAATGATGCAAGACATCAACGTGCTTGTAATGGACGAACCAACCAACCACATGGATATGGAAGCAATCCAAGCCTTGAATGATGCATTGAAGGTTTACACTGGCACGCTTATCTTCGTAAGCCATGACCGTGAGTTTGTATCTTCACTGGCAACACACATTATTGATGTGAAAGACCAGCAGTTAGTGAGCTTCCAAGGTACTTACGAAGAGTACCTAGATCACCAGAAAAAGATGTTGATGGTTAACCTGTAATCGTCACTAAACGAGACGGATTGAGGTAGGTGAACTGACTTAATGGTTCATCACTAAAAAGCCCCCGAACACAGTTGTGGTCGGGGGCTTTTTGTTGGCTCATGGCCAATAATCTTGTTAGTACTTGAACAGCTGAACTTGGGTATTCAATTGTTGAGCGATACCGCGCAGCTCTTCAGAAAGTTGACGAGAGTTATCCGCTTCTGTCGACATGTTGTCTGACACATCATTAACCAACTGAATATTCTTACTTACCTCACCAGTTACGGTTCTTTGCTCGGAAGCCGCATTAGAGATGTGTGAAGCCATATCAGATATTTGCTGGATAGATGTGGCAATCTCTTCTAATGCAGTCGTCGCGTTGTTTGCGTCATCGACACTTGATTGCGCCAAGTCTTGGCTACGCTGCATTGACTCAACTGCGCTTACGCTGTTTTTCTGTAGAGTCTCGATCATTTCACGAATCTCGTCAGTAGAGCTATGGGTGCGCTGCGAAAGAACACGCACCTCATCGGCTACAACCGCGAAGCCACGACCTTGTTCACCGGCACGTGCCGCTTCAATCGCCGCATTAAGAGCGAGTAGGTTAGTTTGTTCAGCAATATCAGAAATAGTCGATAGAATCGTATTGATATCCAATGCGTTCTTCTCGAGTTCTTGGATGATGCCAGACGCATTTTCAACTTGTTGTGCAAGGTTGGTGATCGAATCTTGGTTACGAATGATAACCTGTTTACCTTGTTCACAGTTCTCTGTCGAGCTAATCGCCGAGTCAGCGGTCATTTGCGCGTTGTTTGCCACTTCTTCTGCTGTAGCTGACATCTCATGCACAGCGGTCGCAATCTGAGAAATTTCATGAAGTTGAACCGATAGGCCTTCACTGGTTTGGCGAGCAACATTGGTACTGACTTCAGACTGTTGGTTCAACTGGCTAGAGGAGTCTGCGATATCACATACGATCTCTTGAAGCTTGGCGATGAAGGCGTTGACGTGGTGCGCTAGGGTGCCGATTTCATCTTTGCTATTTACTGTAATACGCTGTGTTAAGTCGCCATCACCTTTAGACAATGCTTCCATTGCCGAGCTTAGCGTTGTTAGAGGCGCTAGGGCTTTCTTAATGATGAACATTGCCAAAAATGCGATAACAGCAAGCTGTATGAGGCCAAAAATCACCGATTGACGTAACAATGAGCGGTAAGAGGCAAAAGATTTGGTCTTATCGATCACGACAGTAAAGTACCAATCGGTATGTGGGACTTTCTGAGCCGAAAGTAGGGATTCAGCGCCGTCAATTGTTAGATCTTCAAATTCAGGCTCGTGGGCAAGCGATTTAATTTTCTGAGCTGAAAGGTTTTTGGAAATGTTAGAAATGGATTTCAATGCTAGGCTGCGATCTCTATGGGCGACAATATTACCATTACCGTCGACTAGGAATGCATAAACTCCGGGTTGCTCGATACTGACTACGTCATTGATCAATGTATTGAGATTAAGATCAGCGCCAATTACGCCAGAGTAACCGTTGGTACGAAAAGGGCTCGCAATAGTCACAACAAGGTCGTTGGTTGCCACATCAATATAAGGTTCAGTGACCACAGTTTTCCCTGTTGCCATAGGGTCTTTGTACCAATCACGGGTACGAGGGTCATAACCTTCAGGTACGGGTAAATCGACACCTTGCAAGAACTGGCCGTTAGAAAGACCCGCATACGCAATTTGAAATCGACCTGCATTGGTGCTTTGTGTGAAGTAACTGCTTGGGTCGTCAGTGTACTTGAAGGCATCTTTGGCGGCATTTACCACGTTGATGCGTCCTTCAATCCACTTTTCAATACCCGCAACATTGGCATTCGTTAAGGTTGTCGAATACTGCTGAATAGAGCGGTATGTTTCGTTAAGAAGTTGCTTCCCTGTTATATACGTTTGAATCATTGTCATCGCGAAAATAATGACAACAAACATCAATGTTAATTTGTTCTTGATTGAAATGCTGCTAACACCCATTTACGGTACTTCACTCTATTAAAATTTGGAGGAGAGAGTATCAGTACGGCGTACTACCGTAAAGTTGTTTTATCAATTGGCTTTTATTAATCAGTTAGTCAAATGAAAGGGTTTTAAAACAGAATGTGAGGTTAGAAGCTGGTCAAAAAGGAAGCAGAATTATTTACTAAGCAGGGCTGCAGAATAAAAGGCATAGCGTGAAGGGTTTTTAAGGCTAATAAGTATCAGAACGTATTAGCCTTGAAGATCGTCATTGTAAGTAAATAGTGTGAGAATTAGTCACTTACAACGCTGAAATCGCTTGGGAAGCTTTTAGAAGCCGAATCTAGCCGACATTAGGATTTGGTGACCGTAAGTGCCGTTGTTTCGCATATCAAGGCCAACAGACAGTTGATCGGTTGAGTGGAAGCGAGCACCAATACCGACAATAGAACGAGTGTCATCATTGTCTATCAGTTGTCCAAGGCGTGCGTTAACTTCAACGTTTGCCATTAACCAAGCTCTTAAGCCAATATTGATTTCTGTTTTAATGTGGTTGTCATCATTACGTTCAATGTTGTGTAACAGCATTTGGCCAGTAACGTCAGCAAATTGACTGATTGGGCCGTTGAATCCCATACCTACTGCGGCATCCCAATCACTTTCAAACTCTGAATCGATACGAGCAACAAAGTGTGAGTTCTGAGTGAACATTGTTGTGACTTCACCACCGAAAGTACTTGGGCTAGTACCCATGCGCAGCTCGAATGTATTGTAGTTAAAGTTGTTTGCAGACGCAGAGAATGAACACAGTGCAGCGAGTCCTAAAAGGACAGTCTTATTCGTGCAACCTAGCATGGTGACTCCATATAAATTGTATTTTTCGGCAGTATAATACAAAAAAGCCTGCAATATGCAGGCCAATTATTTGAAGTCAGTATGTTTTATTATTATCGCTTATAGAACTTGGATATGATCTACTTCGATTTCAGGTGTCTTTCCGCCTTCATATTCGCCGAAGATACGAACCTTTGTATCTGCGGTTAGAGGTTGCGCAAGACGGATATCATCATCCAGTTCGATCTGAATTTCACTCTGTCCATCAGAGAAGACAAACGTATCATTCTTTAGTTGACGAACAATCTTGCCATCCACTATCGCTTCTTGCTCTGCGAACATGCTTGTGTCTGCAAGTAGTGTTGCAACAGAAACGGTTTCAATCGGTCCTGTGTAAGCAATAGAGCTTTCGTGCTTGTTGCTGTGGTGGTCACTAGCCATTGCGAAAGTAGGAGCAAGGATAATAGTAGATGCGATAGCTAATACAGTTTTTTTCATGGTGAATCCCTTAATGTTGTTTTTAGTAGAAACGTTAGTCTTAATTTGAAACGTTTCTTTTCGTTAGTACGTTTTATGCGTTAATGCGCCTGTTATCGTTCACAAGCTTCGTTTCGATGTAGCTATTAAACAACATTGGGGTTGAATCTAGCGTGAGTAACATATTCATTTTCCATTCATTTTATTGAGCATCTACTCGGCAATGACGTTAAGATGGAGGCAGAGAAATGTTGCCTACAGCTAGAAATTGAAAATTAAGAAATTAAGGATTTAAGTACAAATGCGAGCACCATTAAGTGCCCTTATGGTTCAAGGGACAACGTCAGATGCCGGGAAAAGTGTTTTGGTGGCAGGTTTATGCCGTGTTTTGGCAAGGAAAGGAATCAAAGTGGCACCTTTTAAGCCACAAAACATGGCGTTAAACAGTGCTGTGACAAAAGATGGTGGCGAAATTGGTCGCGCTCAAGCGGTTCAGGCGCAAGCTTGTAATATTGAGCCAACCGTTCACATGAACCCGGTATTGCTAAAGCCTAATTCAGATACCGGCGCACAAGTGATTCTGCAAGGCCGAGCGCTGAGTAACATGGAAGCGACGGGTTATCATGATTACAAAAAAGTTGCGATGGATACGGTTATCGATTCGTTTGACCGACTTTCTGAAGAATATGAAAGCGTAATGATTGAAGGTGCGGGCAGCCCAGCTGAAATCAACCTCCGCGAAAATGATATTGCTAACATGGGGTTTGCTGAGAAAGCGGACATTCCAGTGATCATCGTTGCTGATATTGACCGTGGTGGCGTTTTTGCGCACCTGTACGGGACATTGGCTCTGTTGTCTGAATCTGAACAAGCTCGCGTAAAAGGCTTTGTGATAAATCGTTTTAGAGGCGATATAGCACTTCTACAATCTGGCCTTGATTGGTTAGAGGAGAAAACCGGTAAGCCTGTGATTGGCGTGCTGCCGTACCTGCATGGTTTTAACTTAGAAGCCGAAGATGCGATTACCTCTGCTCAAGAATCTGAGGGAGAAGCTAAGCTAAAGGTTGTGGTGCCTGTACTGACTCGAATCAGCAACCATACAGACTTTGACGCGTTAAGACTGAACCCTTCAATTGATTTACGTTATGTTGGTAAGGGTGAACGCTTAAATAATGCAGACTTGATTATCTTGCCAGGTACAAAATCGGTTAGGGCAGATTTGGATTACCTAAAGCAACAAGGCTGGGATAAAGATATTCAACGCCACTTGCGTTTAGGCGGCAAAGTGATGGGTATCTGCGGCGGCTACCAAATGTTGGGTAACATCATCCACGATCCTGATGGTGTTGAGGGTGCGTCCGGCAGCAGTAACGGCTTAGGGTATTTGGATACAGAAACGACTCTTACACAGCAGAAAACCTTAACAAACGTACGCGGCACTATGACGCTGGATGGCAAAACAGCACAAGTAAAAGGATATGAAATTCACGTAGGCAAGACTGATGTCAAAGAAACAGCATTACCGGTTCAGTTAGAATCTGGCAGCCTTGATGGCGCTGTGAATCAAGATAACTCGATTTTTGGCACTTACCTGCATGGCGTATTCGACAACAGTGATGCGTTGTCGCTTATTTGCGATTGGGCAGGCGCCAACGATGTGACAGCGATTGACCACGAACAGCTTAAAGAGCTGGGTATTAATCGAATCGCGGATGCCATCGAAGAGTACTTAAACCTTGACCTGCTTTGGCCTGAATTAACAGCTTTGGCCGCCATTTAGAAGTTAGCTAAAGAACCTAAACGAACATAGATAAGTGATAACAATGAAAAAGCGAGTCTTCCTTTTAACCATGGCCTTAACTTCGGTATTGAGTTCTAGTCATCTTTTGGCTGCCGAAAAACTACGAGTTTATGCTGCATCTTCAATGACCAATGCAGTCAACTTGTTGGTTGAAGAGTTTGAGAAAGACCATTCTGTCGATGTGATTCCTGTGTATGCGAGCACATCTTCTTTGGTACGACAAATCGAAAGAGGAGCACCAGCCGACATCTTTATCTCGGCAAATGAGAAATGGATGACGTACCTAGTCGATAGTAAATTAGTTTCTAGTGACAATGTCACAAACCTATGTGAAAACGAACTTGTGTTGATAGCCCCAAAAGAGATGTCGATATCACTGAACCTGTCAAAAGGTGATCAATGGGCTAAACTGCTTACTAATGAAAGGCTTGCCGTGGGCAATACCACTTCTGTTCCTGCGGGTATCTACGCTAAAGAGGCGTTAGAAACGCTAGGTGTATGGGACGATGTAAAGACTAGATTAGCACCAAGTAACAATGTTCGTATGGCCTTAGCTTTAGTAGAGCGCAGTGAAGCTAAGCTTGGCATTGTTTACAAAACAGATGCGCTGCTGTCTAAAGAGGTGAGCCTAGTATCGACGTTCCCATCAGATTTACATACGCCAATACGTTACCCTGTAGCGAGATTGAGCGATACAGTCGTTGCAGAAGAGTTCTATACTTTCCTTAATAGCGAAAAAGCGAAGGACACCTTGAACAGTTTTGGATTTGAAGTGCGTTAAATGATGTATTTATCGGAATACGAATATCAAGCCTTAATGCTGAGCTTGAAAGTTGCTGGGTTTGCCATCTTATGGCTTATTCCTATCGGCATTGGCTTAGCCTGGCTGCTTGCTAAGAAGCAATTTGTAGGCAAAAGTATTGTAGAGAGCATTGTCCATTTACCTTTGGTATTGCCACCAGTGGTCATCGGCTATTTACTGTTAGTGATGATGGGTAGGCAAGGCATTATTGGCTCGTGGCTCAATGACGTGTTTGGTATTGTATTCAGCTTTAGCTGGAAGGGCGCGGCACTCGCTTGCGTGGTTGTGGCGTTGCCGTTGATGGTTCGTTCTATCAGATTGAGCCTAGAAACCGTAGACAGTAAGCTTGAAGAGGCCGCTGCCACACTGGGGGCTTCACCTCTTCGTGTGTTTTTTACGATCACGTTGCCCTTGATGATCCCTGGGATCATTACCGGCACCATGCTTTCATTCGCAAGAAGCCTAGGTGAGTTTGGTGCGACCATTAGTTTCGTTTCAAATATTCCCGGTGAAACTCAAACCATTCCATTGGCCATGTATACCTTTATTGAAACCCCTGGTGCAGAAATGGAAGCGGCGCGTTTGTGTATCATTTCTATTGTGATTGCCCTTAGTTCATTGATGCTATCTGAATGGCTTAACAAAAAGTCTGCACAGCGACTAGGAGGTAATGCATGAGTGCTTTGATCCTCCAGTATCAGCAACAGCTTGGTGAAACATTTTTTGATATCGATTTAGAACTGCCTAGCAGCGGAATTACTGCAATTTTTGGCCGTTCTGGTGCAGGTAAAACCTCACTTATCAATGCGATTAGTGGCCTTAAACAGCCCGATAAAGGTTTGATCAGCGTATCTGGAACCACTCTGTTTGATAGTCAAAATGGCATTAACCTGCCGACTCACAAACGCAATGTGGGCTATGTATTTCAAGAGTCACGCTTGTTCCCACACATGAAGGTAGCGGCTAATCTTAAGTACGGTATGAAAGGTGTTGATAAAGCGCATTTTGAACAAATTGTCTCGCTATTGTCTTTGGGTTCATTGCTTGATCGTTACCCAGCACGTTTGTCTGGCGGTGAAAAGCAACGAGTGGCGATTGGCCGTGCCTTGTTATCAAAGCCAAGCATTTTGTTGATGGATGAGCCATTGGCATCTCTCGACTTGCCCCGTAAGCGCGAAGTAATGCCATTTCTGGAAAACTTATCCGAAAGCGTGCAAATACCGATCATCTATGTCACTCATAGCCTCAATGAAATTTTACGCTTGGCAAATCACCTTGTGATTATTGACCAAGGTAAAGTTATTTCATCGGGCGTGACGGAAGAGGTATGGGCGTCACGTGCGATGCAGCCTTGGCAGTCTTTCTCAGAGCAAAGCTCACTGTTTGAAGCGAAACTGGCAGAGCACAACGACGATTACGCTTTGTCTCGTTTAACGCTCGGAAAGTCTACGTCTTTGTGGGTTCAGAAAGTGTCGAGTGAGATTGGTGCTGCCGTAAGGCTTCAGGTCAGGGCAAATGATGTCTCAATAACGCTACAGGAGCCAAAAGGCACTTCAATCCGTAATATCCTTCCAGTGTCAATTAAAAGCGTAGAGACGCATCAACAAGGCACGAATAAGCAGAGTGTGGCTGTAGAGTTAGAGTTGGAGCCTGGATGCTATCTATGGGCAACTATTACATTGTGGGCGCTTGATGAGTTGAACCTAGAAATTGGACAACGTGTTTATGTGCAAATAAAAGGTGTAAGTGTCGCTCAAAGAGATATCGCTGTAACACACTAAGTCCATACGGCAAGGTATCAAGTTCTCGTTGCAAGGTATTAAGTTCACGCGGTGTTTTTCGTTCTTATTTTTATCCTATAGTTTGTAAAACTCGATCTTGATTCCATGAATGGATACATGCGTCATTTTTATACGGTATCACTGCCAGTTTTGCGCCACACTGTATGAGTGCTAAGGCATATTAATTGCCTAGCACTGACAAGAGCTTCAGTGGCAAAAATACAAAGATATTGTGAGCGAAGCTCTCAAGTAACGAACAGAAAAGTAGCAGGCACAAAAAAGCCGCATGTTTGAAGTAACATACGGCTTAATCATTAAGTTTGTGTTAAGCATTCAACCTAAATTTAGGAGTGATGAATAGCTTAGCGGATGAAAACTTCTTTGAAATCACGCTTCAAGATAGCATCGCGACGCGCTTTCTTGATTTGCTTAGCCATGTCTTTTACACAGTTATGTAAAATTTGGTCAAGCAGTTGAGCTCGGTACTCTTCTTTTTCTTCATCAGACATGCCTTCTGGAAGTTTAAGAGTAGGGAACTCTTCCATCATGTTTACGCCAGCAAAAGCTTGGCTAACAGAGATTAGAGCGTGGAACTGCTCAAAATTGTCCAAAACATTTTGTGCGCTTGCTGGAAGACTGCTCCAAGTTTCACGCACTGCTTCTTCAGACACCTCATGAATAGAAGTAACCATGTTGTGCATCTCTTTAGGCACTTCATCAAATTCGATAACTTGGCGAAGCTCTGGTGAGATAGTGGTTAAATCGATTTCTTGTACTTCGTTGTTTGTAGCGTCTGACATAGTATTTCTCTTTAAAAAGAAACAATGCTAAAAAGATCTGTAAAAAAGTCAATATAATATAGAGATTAGGGCATGATTTAAGCTCAAATTTGAGCTACTTTGAATATTCAACACTAGATAAAGGTGATGTGATGATAGAAAAGGGATCTTCGATGCGCATATTGCTGGTTGATGACGTTCAACTAGACAGGATGCAACTTGCTATTCGACTCAAGCAGCTGGGTCATATTGTAGAAGCTGTCGGTAGCGGAAAAGAAGCCCTGAATGTTTATTCTGATTTTGATCCTGAACTTGTGTTGCTTGATATCAGCATGCCAGAAATGGATGGTTTTGAGGTTGCTAACGAGGTTCGTAGGCAATTCCCAGAATGGGTTCCTATCATCTTTTTGAGTGGTCATGAAGAACCTGAAATGATTGCGAAAGCGATTGATGCTGGTGGGGATGATTATCTGATAAAGCCTGTGAACAAAGTTGTTTTGAATTCCAAGTTGATTGCGATGCAGCGTATCGCGCATATGAGGCGAGAGTTAAAACAGAGTACCGCCAAGCTCGAAGAGCTGAATATCCTCCTGCAGCAACAAGCCAATGAAGATGGCCTGACTAAATTGTATAACCGTCGATATATGGACACTAAGCTTGAAGAGAGCATAGCGTGGCATGGAAGACGTAATATATCCATGACAGTCATATTACTAGATGTAGACTTCTTTAAGCCTTACAACGATAATTACGGCCATATTCAAGGGGATAAGTGCTTGCAAGAGCTTGCTAATACCTTGAGGCTGCTTTTTGTTCGAGCGGGAGAGTTTGTCGGTCGCTATGGCGGTGAAGAGTTTGTTCTTATTTTAAGTGATACGGATAGTGATGCTGCTATGCAACAGGCGATACGTATAAAAGAAGCGTTACATGAAATGAATTACGTCCACGATTATTCAACGGTGTCCGATAGAGTGACAGCGTCACAAGGTGTATTGTCATTTGTACCAGAAGGTGGTGAATCTATCGCCTCTATTTACGAAAAGGTTGACCAAGCGCTTTATCAAGCGAAACAAACTGGCAGAAATACCTTTATACAACGCAACATTTTAGAGCTAGCACGTTAGTTGATGAGCTCTTTTAGATATTTGAATTTATACTTTACTAGCATTTGAGCTAGGAAATGCTTTAAGTGATAAAAGAAATGCCACATTCAAAGTCATTTTCTGTGACTAACACCTATTGGGCGCTTGCGGTTCCTCTATTTTTAACCGCGGCTCCTCTATTTTTAACAACAGTGTCAACCACCGTATATGCCAGCACTCTGTCTGATCTCTTCCGTAAGGAATTAGAGCAGCGCTTTGCTACCAGTGTATTACTTAATGATACTGATGTTTTTACCTTTGGTATCAATAATTTCGATCCAAATAAAGTGTTGAGCTTGGATAATGAAGATATTGGTTCGAATGATTCAGTGAGTCGCCGACAAAACATCACCTCCCTCAGTCTCCCTTATACATTTGAACTACCAAGTTACATTGAAGACAACCATCAAGAGGTAACACTACGCTTATCAGCATTGCGGATTGAGAATGATGTAGAATATACATCAACAATCAAAAGTGACTTTCAAAAAGAGTCGGTGGTTTCCGGATACGTGGAATTTGCGAATATATCCCAGTTAGATGAACACTGGAGCTTCAGTTCGGCAATTGGTAACCATATCTCATATTACCGTAATGACTTTGAATATCGTTCTTCACTGCTTGAACCTATTCAAGATCAATTGGACGGGCTCTATTATAATACTGATGCATGGGCATACATCATTGAGCCTAAGATCAAGCTGACTTTCGAAGACAAGAATGATTGGGGCAAATACAAGCTTAGTACCAGTTGGCACTACTTTAATGGTGTAGGTTGGGGAGAAGCCAATAACGGTGATATCGGAAACCCTGAAGGTTGGTATATCGCTAATGAGGCCAAGATTTTTTATGATCTAGTACGTTGGGATAAAAATATCACATCAATGTACTCAAGTATTAGAAGAATTGATATTGGCGGTGACACCGTGGCTTCTATGGGTACCACTTCTTACTATGAGGGTAGTGTAGGTTGGTTGCTTAATCCAAATCTATTTAATGAATGGGTCGATAATGTGGGAATTGGATTTACGATCAACTACGGAAGTAGTTTAAAAGGGGGGAGCTTAGTTATCTTCTTTAACCAAGATTAAGCTCCCTTTAGTCTAGTTATCAACACTTACGTTTAGCTATCAACACATAGCTTGTTTCGACCAGTTTCTTTCGCTTTGTAAAGCGCTTTGTCGGCAAGCTTTAATACTTCTTCAGGGTGTTTGGTAGTCGTGCTATCAGACAACCCAATGCTTACTGTCACATTTACTACTTCCGATGGTTTGCCGTTCTTACCACGCTTTTTCATACCCACCTCATGATCATCAGGACGCTCGTGGCTATTACGAATCGTCATGTCGTAGCTCTGAATCTCGGAAATCAAAGTTTGAAGGTGTTCTTTAACTTGTTCCGAGTATTTGCCTTTAAAAATGATCGTGAACTCTTCACCACCATAGCGATAAGCTTTAGCTCCACCCGTGGTCTCTCTCAATATACGTGCTACTAGCTTCAATACGTCGTCGCCAATGTCATGGCCGTAAGTATCGTTAAATTTTTTGAAATGATCGATATCGACCATGGCCATTGAATACTTACGTCCTAGATGCTTCATATCCACTTCTAAGGCATGTCGGCCAGGGATGTTAGTCAATTGGTCATTAAAGGCCATATCGTGGCTGGCAGACATCACATAAACGATGATCAAAGTGCCTGATAACGAGAACATTGTGCTAGAGATATATTGCACGTCAAAGAAGATGAACGTACAAGAAGAAAGCAGGATTGCGCTATAAACGACAACATCAATAGAGCGGTTATACACCAACACAAGAATGGCTGTAAGGCCAAGTAAGCAAAGGCTATATAACACTAGAACCAAAGGCAGTTTTGAGAAATCTCTGACAACAAAAAGAAGGCCTTCACTCCATGATTCAAACCCACCAGCATGGAAGTGAGAAACGATCAATTGTGCCCAAACCATGAAAAGAACCAGAACGATGGCGTAGAGGAGCATGGATTTTGAGTTTACGCCGTTGTCAGGGAATGCATACACCAATAAACAGGTTACAGGAACTAATGCCGCAAGAAGCGATAGTTCTAACAAAGTCGTTCCGGTATTAAGAGGCGTTTGTAAGCGAACTTGGATGATCAGGTATGCTACTAGCATGGTTGATGACACCATGGCCATACGCCCTTGTCTGAATGTATGGCATAGTAAAACGGCAACGCTCAATAGGATATATGGAAGGTTGCTAGCAAACCCTAAGTTTGAATCCGTCACAAGAATGACGTTGTTCATACCAGCGAGTATAATTGCCAATAAAAATAGGGGGAAGCAAAATCGAAACATGCTCGACGTTACAAAAGAAGATGCCATTTATTTGGTGAGCCTAACTATACTGATGATCTTATAATTTAATTTTATACGTAGGATACGGTTAAACAAGCGAATACCAAGTTTTTTGCCTAAATCAGAGCAAAAACATAGTCATAGGTCGCTAATGGTGCAACCATTTTTATATGTTTTTGAGTTGCTATTAACCATAGAACGAACTACATAGTATATATGAGAAATAAATTAGTCGTTATAGATACTTAACAAAATCTTGGTGGTTCTTGCTTGAGGCTTAAAGTCGACATGATGACTCACAATCGAACAACGAAAAATTTGTAACGAAGTTAGGGTAAGTTCGCTATGTTGTATTGGGAAATCTTATCGGCGTTGTAGAAAGTTCAACTATGGAAAGAACCTAGTTATGGAAAGCTGTTCAATTGAATTCTATTAGCTCTCTGTAGCCGCTAGTCAGTACTGCTTGAATAAGCTTAGAAACGACTGCTATTAGGAAAAACCGCTACAAATGGAGGTGTGGTATGCAAATTAGTGTTGATGTACATAACTATATGGAAACTCTGGTTGGTCACGTTTTGGCTACCGAGGAATATGTGTCTAATTATACCAACGAACAGCTGGCTGATCTTGCGTGCTTGGCTTTAGGGCAGCTTAAACCTATTTATATTCGTTTCGATATCGATTTTCTTTCGGCATTACCAGAAGACAAACTGGTGCTCTATAAACGAAATAGTGAGATTGCGGTCAAGAATGCGGAAAGCATGATTATTGACGATAGAAGACGCGAACGTGACGACAATGTGCCCGTTATATTTAGTCAACACAATTTTGATGAAGATGTAGAATTGCAATGGTATGAAAAGCCATTGTTGAACCGCAAACACTCATGATAGTTTAGGGTTAATACGGTCATTTAAGGAGTATAAAACGTGGGATTTTTTTCTAGATTATTTGGTGGCAAAGAAAAAACCGAACAAAAAGTAGAGATTGAACCAATCGAATATAAAGGCTTCAATATCTATCAAGATGCCATTGCAGAATCTGGTCAATACCGTGTTGCTGGGCGAATCGAGAAAGAATTCGATGGTGAAATCAAAACTCACCGTTTCATTCGTTCAGATGTTGTTTCAAACAAACAAGATGCCGATGAATTGATGCTTAAAAAATCGCAGATGTTTATCGACCAAATGGGCGACAATATATTTAGCTAACCAATTAGGGTTAGAATTGATGTTGGTCATAATTTAGAGAGCTTTCAGTGTATATGCTGAAGGCTCTTTTTAGTTTTAGGGATAAAGAACAGCTAGAAGGTTGTTATTTAAAGGATTATTTGCAAGTGGTTTGACCTCTTTGTTCGAGAGGCTCGTCATTTCTTCAAATGAAGCGCTCAAAATCCATCCAAATCGTTATAAGTAATAACTTTTCCTGTTCTTTGAACAAAACGCTTGAAGTATTAGTTGTCGTTAGATACAAACGAATAAGTCATTGTGCCAATAGTCAAGGAATAGCTATGCAAATTGGTGTACCAAGAGAAACACTCGCAGGTGAAACGCGAGTCGCTGCTTCGCCGAAATCGGTAGAACAGCTTCTAAAATTAGGATTTGAAGTTTGTGTTGAATCACAAGCAGGTGCGTTAGCAAGTTTTGAAGATGCAGCTTATGAACAAGCTGGAGCAAAAGTTGTTACCGCAGATGAAGCTTGGAAATCCGATATTATCTTTAAAGTTAACGCTCCGATCGTTGACGAGTCTAAAAATGAAATCGATCTACTTAAAGATGGCGCAACATTGGTCAGCTTTATTTGGCCTGCTCAAAATCCTGAATTAATGGAACAATTGTCCAGTCGTAACATCAATGTGATGGCGATGGATTCTGTACCTCGTATTTCAAGAGCTCAAGCGCTAGATGCATTGAGTTCTATGGCTAACATCGCGGGCTATCGTGCGGTTGTTGAAGCGGCGCATGAATTTGGTCGATTCTTCACGGGTCAAATTACCGCGGCAGGTAAAGTTCCACCAGCAAAAGTACTGGTTGCTGGTGCGGGTGTTGCTGGCCTAGCGGCAATTGGCGCTGCGGGTAGTTTGGGTGCGATCGTTCGTTCGTTCGATGTTCGTCCTGAAGTAAAAGAGCAAGTCGAGTCTATGGGCGCTGAATTCTTGGAAGTCGATTTCAAGGAAGATACCAGCGCGGGTGATGGCTACGCAAAAGAGATGTCTGAAGCATTCAACAAGAAAGCGGAAGAGCTTTATGCGGCTCAAGCGAAAGACGTTGACATCATCATTACAACGGCACTGATTCCAGGTCGTCCGGCACCTAAGCTGATTACTAAAGAGATGGTAGACAGCATGAGTGCAGGTAGCGTTATCGTTGACCTTGCAGCTGCGAATGGCGGTAACTGTGAATACACGGTTGCAGATCAAGTGATCACAACCGCTAATGGCGTAAAAGTTGTTGGTTACACCGATATGGTTGGTCGACTGCCGACTCAGTCATCTCAGCTATACGCGACTAACCTAGTCAACCTACTGAAGCTGCTATGTAAAGAGAAAGATGGCAACATCAATATTGACTTTGAAGATGTCGTGTTGCGTGGCGTAACTGTGGTTAAAGAGGGCGAAGTTACTTGGCCTGCACCACCAATTCAAGTGTCAGCTCAACCACAACAAGTTAAACCTGAAGAAGCTAAAGCTCCACCGAAGGTTCAACAACCTGTGTCTCCAGTCAAGAAAGTCGCCGGCATTGCAATTGCGGTTGGTGCTTTCGCTTGGATAGCGTCGGTTGCTCCTGCTGCGTTCTTATCTCACTTTACCGTTTTTGTTCTCGCTTGTGTGGTGGGTTATTACGTAGTTTGGAATGTAAGCCATTCTCTGCATACGCCTTTGATGTCCGTGACTAACGCGATTTCAGGTATCATTGTAGTCGGTGCACTGTTACAGGTAGGACAAGGAAGTGGCGTCGTCACGTTCTTATCATTTATTGCCGTATTAATTGCAAGTATCAATATCTTTGGTGGCTTTACTGTGACCAAACGTATGCTTGAAATGTTCCGTAAAGACTAAGGAGTAACAGATGTCTGAAGGATTAGTACAAGCAGCTTATATTGTTGCTGCTGTATTCTTTATAATGAGCTTGGCTGGGTTATCGAAACAGGAATCTGCACGTGCAGGTAACTATTACGGTATCACAGGTATGGCAATCGCGTTGATCGCAACGATCTTTGGCCCTCATTCTGCTGGTATTGTATGGATCATCATTGCTATGGTGATCGGTGGTGGTATTGGTATCCACTACGCAAGAAAAGTAGAAATGACTGAGATGCCTGAGCTGGTGGCAATTCTGCATAGCTTCGTAGGTATGGCGGCGGTACTTGTGGGTTACAACAGCTATATTGATCCACCTGCTGCTGTTTCTATCAACCCTGCAGATATTCATGCAGAGCACGTTATCCACCTAGTGGAAGTGTTCCTTGGCGTGTTTATCGGTGCGGTGACGTTTACAGGTTCTATTGTTGCGTTTGGTAAGCTTCGCGGCGTTATCTCTTCGTCTGCATTGAACATCCCTCATAAGCACAAGTGGAACCTAGCGGCTATCGTTGCTTCTACATTGCTAATGATTATGTTCGTTAAAGCGGACGGCAGCATGTTCGCGCTTATGGTGATGACACTTATCGCATTCGCATTCGGTTACCACCTAGTGGCATCGATTGGCGGCGCAGATATGCCAGTGGTTGTCTCTATGCTTAACTCGTACTCTGGTTGGGCAGCGGCGGCGGCAGGCTTCATGCTTGCAAACGATCTGCTTATCGTAACAGGTGCATTGGTTGGTTCGTCAGGTGCGATTCTGTCTTACATCATGTGTAAGGCGATGAACCGTTCGTTTATTAGCGTTATTGCTGGTGGATTCGGCCAAGAAGTGGTTGTGTCTGATGGCGATGAAGAGCAGGGTGAGCACCGCGAAACATCAGCTGAAGATGTAGCTGACATGTTGAAAAACTCAAAGTCTGTCATCATTACCCCAGGATACGGCATGGCTGTAGCTCAAGCTCAATACCCAGTGCATGAAATCACTGAGAAGCTACGAGCGCAGGGCATCAATGTTCGATTTGGTATCCACCCAGTTGCTGGTAGGTTACCGGGTCACATGAACGTACTCCTTGCTGAAGCGAAAGTGCCTTACGATATCGTTCTTGAAATGGACGAAATCAACGATGACTTAAGTGAGACAGATACTGTATTGGTTATTGGTGCAAATGATACCGTTAACCCAGCTGCGCTTGAAGATCCAAACAGTCCAATTGCTGGAATGCCAGTACTTGAAGTTTGGAATGCTCAGAACGTTATCGTATTCAAACGTTCGATGAATACGGGTTACGCAGGTGTACAAAACCCATTGTTCTTCAAAGAGAACACGCAGATGCTGTTTGGTGATGCGAAACAGAGCTGTCTAGGTATTCTAGAACATCTATAGAAAGCACTTTGTGTGATAACTAAAAAGGAGCTCGTTGAGCTCCTTTTTTTGTCCTTATTAAGTTGCTTTATTCAAAACTAATAACAATTAGGACGTGGAAACTGGCGTAAAACGTATTCGAATGATCGTTGGATTAATCCACTAAACTTGTGAGTACGCTTGTGCAACACAATTCTAATATAATGGTATTTATTGTTATAACTCGCCATTACTACTGTTTTTCATGCGGTTAAAAATTTATCTTTGATAGCGAATGGTATATATTTGTTTGATCTATATGAATTTGCGTTGGTTTGTGATCATCAAAAGAACATTTACTCTTCTTATCGCTACGTTATCTGTGTCTGCAAACGCATTTGCTGACTCTTTGCCTGAGCGTATCGATAATTTCACCAAACTTTTTGATCATGAAACCGCAATCGAATCTTATGATATTCGAGTGCTGCAGGCTGATTATCCAACACGCTTGATCATGCCGTCTTCTATGTTGCCACAAACTGCAGAGTATCCGTTAAAAGACATCCAGCGTTTATATCAGTTATCAAAAACGTGTAGCGGAAAACTACCGTTAAGCCCTTTGATTACAGAACCCTTGGTTTTTACTCGTGCAATGTGCAAAGGAACTAAGCTTTCTGATCGCTGGTTTAGCCGTAGTGGTTTGATTCACCCTGGTGGTGGTTCTTATGCGGCGAGATATGTAGAAAAATATCCAGACAAGTTCGACTCTCTAAAACGTTTTATGCATATTCAAGAGCGCCCAAACACAGAGCATGATGAACTTTTATCTCGTCTACAAAACATGGACAGTGAGGCCATCACAGCACTATTAGCAGGTGCGAGCATGTTTGTAGAGCTTGACGAAATGTGGGTAAAGCGCGGCGATAGATATTACCTGTACAAAGAATCAGTTTGGAATGAAAACGCAACACTTTCTGGCTTATCGTTCAGTTTGTCTTCAGAAGGTAAAAGCTGCTTCGTACAACGCGGCAATGTGTGTTGGGAAATAGAAGATCATTCAGAGCTTCTGCAAGTTGCCATGTTTATCTTGGTGGTTGCCAACATCATGCTTGTTTTGGGTTGGGCGATTTACCGTTGGAACAGTAAGAAACAAGAGATGAAGAGCCGTATGCTGGTTCTTCAAATTCTAACGCACGAATTAAGAACGCCGATTGCGAGTTTGTCATTGACGGTTGAAGGGTTCAGACGCGAGTTCGAACACTTACCTGAATCAGTATATGATGAGTTTCGCCGGCTGTGCGAAGATACGCGCCGTTTGAGGCAGTTGGCAGAAGCCAGTAAAGACTATTTGCAATCAGACAACCAACCCTTGGCGACAGAGTGGGTACCAAGTGTGGAGGAGTGGCTTCAATACAAAGTTGAAGAAGACTTTGCTCCAGGTATAGAACTTCGCGTAAACAAAGATATTGCTGCAAAAGTAAACGTATATTGGTTAGGAACGTGTATCGACAACCTGATCAGAAATGCCGTGAAATACGGTGTAGCTCCAGTGATACTAGAACTGAATACTTCTGACAAGAAGCTGACATTCAAAGTTATAGATAATGGAGACTTGTCTCGCAAAGATTGGGGGCAACTAAGAAAGCCATTCGTAAGTAAGAGTGGACTCGGTTTAGGTCTGACGATAGTTGAATCTATGGTCGGGAAAATGGGCGGTCACATGACGCTTATCGGCCCCCCAACAACATTTATTTTGGAGATACCTTGTGAAACAGACATTGCTTCTCGTTGAAGATGATAAAAATTTAGCTGACGGTTTATTAGTTAGCCTTGAGCAAGCTGGATATGAATGTTTGCATGCAGAACTGATCTCTGAAGTTGAAGGCTATTGGGAGCAAGCGGATCTAGTTATCCTAGACCGTCAACTCCCTGATGGTGACTCAGTAGATTCGCTTCCAGGTTGGAAGAAAAAGAAAGATGTTCCTGTAATCCTGCTAACGGCTCTTGTGACAGTAAAAGACAAAGTCGCGGGCTTAGACTCAGGTGCGAATGATTACCTCACTAAGCCATTCGCAGAGGCTGAGCTTTTTGCTCGAATTCGAGCTCAACTTCGTCTACCAGACGCTGAAGAACAAGACGCATCAAAAGTTATCGCTCAAAACCTTGTTATTGATAAAGCGACTCGTGAAGTGTTTTTCAACGAGCTAGAAGTAACCTTAACTCGTACTGAGTTTGACCTACTGCTGTTTTTGGCAAGTAATCTTGGCCGTGTTTTCACACGTGACGAGCTGCTTGACCATGTATGGGGTTACAACCATTTCCCAACAACACGTACAGTAGACACCCACGTTCTGCAACTAAGACAGAAATTACCTGGTCTAGAAATCGAAACGCTACGTGGCGTTGGTTACAAGATGAAAGCGTAATGAAAAAAGTCTTACTTCCACTATTAATCTTGTCTTGTGTAGCTAATTCCGCGCAAGCAGCGGATTGGTTCAAGAGTAGTGATGCTCTGACTCAAGTACATAAACATCTATTAGATAATGACTTACCTCAGATGTTTGATTCATTAGTGGAAGTTTGGCAAATCAACTCTTCTCAATCTCGCGAAGATCACCTCAATGAACTGTTTGATCAAGCATTGAACAAAGATTGTGGAAAAACCCTCACTAGAAAAACTCTACCTGATTGGATTAGTTCTGTAATCGTTAAAAGACACATCATTCAAAGCCCTGGTCGAGATACTTTTCGTGTCGCGATTAATGTTGAATCCGATAATAACATCCAAGATATCACTCTTGAGAGGTGGGTCGATAAGATCGTTTCTTCGGATAGTGAACTCACTAAAGAGAGTGAAATGGTAAATAACGCATCGGTGAGTTTATACCGCAAGCGTTACAATTTGCCATCTCAGCTTGAATCAGGCTTGTATCGTTTAAGTGTGAAAGGCGATGGCGGCAACTCTTGGAGTACTTGGATTATTCTTGGCGAAGTAGCCATGCGTCAGCAAGTTCGCTGGGCGTCAAAAGACACGTGGCGTATCGATAAAAAAGAGCTGCTGAACCCATATTGTCCACTCCCTAAGCTAGAAATTGGTTTGTACGATTACGTCGATGAACGCTATGAGCAGGTGTGGGGCAAGAGCTATGAATCTGATTATCCAATGAACCTAACTGGCGAAGAACTACCAAATGATCGCTACGTTTTGGCAGTATCAATGGTTCATTCACGCTGGCAAGGCGACATAGCGATAGAACAAGCACAAACTATCAGTAAAACTTATGATATTTCTAGCGAAGAAGAGTTAAAGTAATTTAAAATTGTGCCGTTAACTATGTAAGGGATCTAACAAAGATAAACGGCATGAAAAATACAACTAAACTACTCGCAGCATCAATTGCATTCGCCAGTCTTCCTCTTTCAGCAGCAAACTACGCCATTGAAGCGCGTGGTGATGCGATGGGTGGTGTTGGTGTTGTTTCAGCAAACTTCCTAACCGCTCCATTCTATAACCCGGCACTTGTTGCTATTTATCGTCGTAACGATGATATGGGCATGATTACGCCAAGTTTTGGCGGTAGCTATAATGACCCTAACGATATGAAATCGAATATCGATAGCGTCGTTGATGCGTCAAATACCGCAGACCTAGACGCAGCGCTTAATAATCTTGATGGCAACCAAGCTAATGTTGAACTGGGTGGTGTTGTCGCATTCGCTCTTCCTAATCAGTTTGTTGCAGCTAACCTTTTCGCTAAAGCTTATACCGAATCATTTGCGACACCTAACGTATATACGATAGGTTCAGATGAAGACAAAGTTGAACTGTCTACAGTTGAAGCGGTTTCAATCGGTGTGGCAGAAGTCGGGCTTTCTTTAGCAAAATACCAAACCTTTATGGGCCAACACATTTCATTTGGTATCACACCTAAAATCCAACGTATTTACACGTACAACTATGTCGCGTCGGTTAATGATTACGATTTATCTGACGTAAGAGAAAACAGTGATGGTGATACAGCATTCAACATGGATGCCGGTGCACTTTGGTTCTTCGGCCCGTTCCGAGTAGGTGTTGCAGCAACTAATTTGATCTCTAGAGATATAGAAACCAAAGATACGACGAGAACGCTTAATAGCAGCACAAGTAGTGCGACACACCAAGTCGGTGGTAAATACACTTACCAACTAGAGCCTGTTTATACGGTTGGTGCAGGCATCGTATCGGATTACTTTTCGTTTAGTGTTGATTACGACCTAAATGAGACTGAGAAGTTTACTTCGTTTGATGATAACGAACAGATGATTCGTGTAGGTACTGAAGTTGATCTTCTGCGTCAGCTTAAGTTAAGGGGAGGGTACTACAAGAACCTAGCTTACTCTGATTCGGAAGGAACAGTCACAGCCGGTATTGGTATCTCGCCACTTAACTTGTTCCAGTTAGATCTAAGTGCGAACTACACAAACGAAAATGCAATGGGTGCTTCAATCAATTTCCTTGCTAGTTACTAACAGTCCTTATATAGTTCTGCTCCTAAATAAAGGAGCAGAGCATGCTAAACGACTTACCAACCCTTTCTCACGAAGAACAACAGAAAGCTGTTGAACGAATTCAAGAAATGATGACTCAGGGCATCAGCACAGCACAAGCTATCAAAATCGTTGCTGAGCAAATTCGTGAAGAAATGAGCAATAAAGAAGAGTAGGGCATCAGCCCTTCTTTTTTAACACCTTCATGCACTATAACTAAATACATTACCCTCTAGTATATTATCTCGCACATACAACTCTTTGGTCACCCTAAACCCCCTAGCTTGCCCAATCCTCTTAAATTAATATTATTCAATAAGTTATATCGGAGTAATCCACTTCGTAGGCTTTTTCTGGTTTTAATCTGTAATTAAATTACAGCGAGGCTTGAAAGTAAGACGATCGTAACCTTAGGTGTCAGTATTTATGTCACCACGTCTAAGTGGTTAAATATATGGTGTTTTTTAAGTCTGGTGACGTTGTGACTTCTATTTTTAGCGAATACGAGTGTATGAATGTTCAGTAACAGAAAAATGAGGATTTCATCTGAGAATAGTGCGAGTGACTAACCGCTGCTTAGAGCAAGTTTTACTAGCCAAATATGTGACTTTAAGAACAAGTGCTTGGGAAGCTAGAGACGTAAGGAAGAGCTGTTTATAGAGCGATTCAGGAACGATACGTATCAAGATGAGAATACTGCTGATGCGTCATTAAGGTTAGTGACAGCGAACTTAGAGGTGTGAGTAGGTTAGAACTCGAATGAGACGGTAAATATTATGGGCTTGTTTAGTCAGCAGTTAAAAATCTCACTGCTGCTTAAATGGGGAGTAGGTATTGATTGAGTGTTGTGTGTAGCTGCACTCAACTTAATAAAGTGTAACTACTTGGTTTCGTCCGCTTTCTTTCGCTTGGTACAGTGCCTTGTCTGCGCGTTTGATGGCAGAACGTATCGATTCATGTTGCTTAAGCTGCGTTACGCCGGTAGAAGCCGTTACTTTTAGCGCCTTAGGCCATAGGCATTGCTCAATTACTAAATAAAGATTAGTAATAGACTCGTTACACTGTAGCGCAGTTTGTTCAAGGCAAACTAATAGAAACTCTTCACCGCCCCAGCGATAAAGCAAATACTGTTCACCAAGGCTCTCGTTCGCCGTTGCGACAAACTGAATAAGAACTTTGTCACCTACTTCATGGCCGTGTTGATCATTGATCTGCTTAAAATGGTCCAAATCAAACAGAGCGATGTGAATTATTTTTCCTTGTTGCGCTAACCATTCGAAATCATAGAAGGTATCTAGCGCTTCGGTTCTGTTTCTGCAGCCAGTTAACGGATCAGTCGTGGCCTTGACCTTTAACTCTTCAATCTCTTGAGTTAATTGGCGTTGTTGCTGTGCTGAACGCGTTTTGTTTCGTTGTGCAATATGTAAAGCACAAGCGACATAGTAGATCGCGTATACCATCCATAGTCCAACCAACAGCTCACCTAGCAAAGCCTTGCTGATGATTTTACCGTGGAACACAATACTCGAGATGTTAAGTGAATGATGCCCAGCAAGTGTGCTGGCACCAAGCCCGAGTTCAACAGATACCGCGTTCGTAATGTCTACAGCGCTATCAGAAACAGGGCGTTGATAATGATCTATCCACCAGAAAGGAACATTAAAGTAGCCCAAGTCAATTTGGCTTGCATCTGGTAGCGAAAAGTCTAAGCGATTGAACTTGTTCGACATTGCATCGCCTTTCACGCTGTAACTCTCGTCGTAGTTACGAATGTAGAAACGAAATCTTGGGTTCTCTTGGCCTTCATAGTCCATATTAATGGTTACCGAATCGAACGTGGAGAGATCTAACCCTTTGCCTTCTTTCGATATGACGAATTCAACCTCACAGAAAGGCTTGCTGTAGGTTCGCTTAAAGTCACACTGTAACTCAATGCCGCTATTTGACTGGTATAATGAAGCAACCGTGCCGCCATCATGATCGCTGTCTGTATTGGCGAGTGTAGGGTATTTGTCTGGGCTAATAACGTAGCTCTTGTTCATTAGTTTATCAAAAGAGAACAGCGACAATAGGGTGGCTGCCAGGCAAAAAATCGAGAGGAATATGTTGAGTTTTCGGAATGCTTTGTCGCTCATAATATTAACCCGTACACGTGACTTGAATGTTATGCGCGATGCCTTGTGTTGGCGCAACCGGATATTCTATTTGAGTATTGCCTTCGGTGGAATCGGTATACCCAAAAATTAACATACAGCTGACGGTTATACACGAAACTGAGTCATTAAACCAAACTGGAGTTCAAAATTCGAACGCAGAACATTGATTTTGAATGTTATTTGAACAATAAGTGCCACTTTTACAGGGTTGTTAATTTAACTGTTTATTTATACAGTTGTGTTGTGAGTGCTTGGATGGTCATTTGCTTGATGGTTAATCGCCGTTAAATCTTCAGAGTGTATTTTTTGTTGCAGTGGAAATTCAGTGTAGAGTTCACGAGAGAAAATAACGACCTGTTAAGTGGTTTATCTGGTTGTTGAGCGACAGTGAGCTAGTGTTCGCTTGTTGAAAATAAGATACAACGTAACTTCGAATTGTCAGGGTGAGACTGGTAAGCAAGGGCTGCTGTGCATCATAAGCTTGGCGTAAATATCTTAAAGCTATCGGAATATATGCTCTAGAACGATTCCAACGATATCCCAGTAAACCAAGCGTGGCGTAAAGTGTCTATGTGAACACGTGTACGCATGTTAATTGTTTTAGATGCTAGTACGAAGATTGGCGTTAGAATAAGAGCTACATAAAAAATTGGTGACGGTTGTAGGTAAAATAATTCAATTTGATTGGCTATTGATAAAGGTGTCGTTTTGGTGTTATGAATAAAGATGGTCGCCTGTGTGAAATCTGAAAAGAAAACAACAGCAATGTCCGCAAGATTCACACACAACACAGCAAATTGAGTCTAAACATGAGCATGAATCAATAAACGAGAAGAGAAAATTCTTCCGTTGATAAAGTTTGTGTCGACGGTACAGACGTTGGACACATATATAGCTATTTGTTTTTTTGATCTTAAAGAGCGCTGCTGAACGCTTAAGTAGACCAATACAGGTTAGATTAGGAGGAGATTTTAAGTAGCTCAAACCGGACATTACTAAATTACCCCAACAACACCACTGCGTATTATGTACGTTATGTTAAATTGAATTTGATATTTATAAGGCAGGACTCTTTGTGTGATGCCCTGCCTTTTTTCTGTGTCGATAATCTCTGAATTATACTGTGTATTTAACCATAGTGGTTATTTACCATAAAATACCTAATAACCAGTGATAATAATCTTCGATTTTAACCCTGGTATTAGTTAGAGCTTAACCGCCTGCAAATTTAACTTTGTAGCCTTTCTTTTCAAGGTGCGCTTTGATCTTGTCACGAGCGTCACCTTGAATCTCGATGTTGCCATCTTTTACGGATCCACCACAGCCACAGACTTTCTTAAGTTCTGCTGCCATTAGTTTTAATGGTGCGTCATCTAGGTCTAAGCCAGTTACGACAGAAACGCCTTTGCCTTTACGGCCTTTGGTTTCTTTTTGGATTCGAACGATACCGTCGCCTTTAGGACGCTGGACTTTCTCTTCTTCAGGCTTAATGCGACCTGTTTCTGTTGAATATACTAAACTCATAACTTATTTCTTTTGTTGCTCTGCTTTTTGTTTTGCGAGTAAGTAAGCTTCTATATGACGCTGAATTGCAACTTTGCCGCCTTTGATAAGACGTCCGTTAAACATGCAATACCACGCGTTAGGCTCACCTGTGTCATTCTTTATCTGATAGCCGTTGAAGTTTTCAGTTTGGCCACCAGTTCCTCTCGACTTATTTAACGTCGTGAACTCTTTCGGGTCAATAATAGATGCGGTGTCAATCCACCAATCAATACTCTTTTTCACGGCAGCTAGGTTGCCCTGAATAACATTGTTCTTTAACTTAGCACGCCAAACCGTGTTAGTGGCATCCGTCGATTGCAGATGGACGCTTCGGTAAATTGAATTAGCCATATCCATTAATCATCTTTTTGTTTTCACTACATTAATCATAAGTATACTTATAATGATATCAAGCATAATATGGTAAAAACACCTGTCGAGGTACGGTAATTTGAGAAAAAATGTCCCTATTCTAACCGACTCTGTGAGAATTAATTCATTTGTTGAAAAATTAAACAGGTGCGCGACAATTGAAATTATAGATGAGTTGACAGGATTTCAATACTCTCGTAATTCACTGTTAGGTATCTACAGTGATTGGAATCGCTATCATGCGTTCTGTACCAAACATCGTATTAACACACTTCCCGCATCTATAACCGCTGTTCGTCGTTTTCTCGAGACGGAGTCTAACGATAGAAAATACGCATCTCTAAAACGTTACACCGCAACGCTTAGTATGCTTCATACTGTGTTGAACTTTGCTAATCCAATCAAGCACAGGCAAGTTCGCTTTACCCTGCTCCACTTACAGTCCCAAATGGCCGGTGACGCGAAGCAAACCAATGCTATGACATCTAAGCATCTCACTGATTTAAATGTGTTACTCTCCGATGACAAAGCAAACTTGAAAGAGATCAGGGATATAGCTATTTATAACGTGATGTTCGAGTGTGCTTTAAAACGCTCAGAACTTAAGGCGTTATCAATGACTGATGTTGAGTACGTTGAAGATCATTACCAAGTAACGGTCAAAGGTTCGGCTTATCAGTTGTCACAAATAGCCAGTGTTGCACTTCAACGTTGGCTTTCGTTTACTGGTACAAAAGATGAGTTGCCAGTATTTCGTGCGATAGACAAGCATGAGAATATTGGTTTGCAGCCTTTAGATGATTCGTCCATTTACCGGATATTGAGACGAGCTAGCGACTTACTTCAACTGCCGGAAAACCACCATTTCTCTGGAAATTCGATTCGTGTTGGTGCTGCACAAGAGTTGTCGAAACAAGGTCTTAAGGTTAGAGAAATTCAGGACTTTGGTCGTTGGCTCAGCCCCGCAATGCCAGCCCAATATGTAGGTTTCACGGGAACGGCTGAGAGTGAGAAGATGAAGTTTAAGGCGTTAATACCTTGGCAATGATGGGTCGCAGATTACTTGGATATAAGTTGTGGCTCAACCGATAGATTTTTAAAAACAGCTGGCTTTAAAAACAACAAGTGCCTTGGCGAAAGCTTAAGGCACTTTTGGGTTCAGCTCTAAGGGCACGAAAACGAGTTAGATATCTAAGAAAGGCTCGTTCTCACACAGTTCTCCAAGAACTGGCTGAATTTGTGGCCGTCATGCTCAACCATTTTAGGGAACATGGAGATTGGCGTCATACCTGGGAAGGTGTTGACTTCGTTCAGGTAGATTTCGTTGTCTTGCGTTAAGAAGAAGTCGATACGAGACAAATGACGAAGCTTCATCTGAGTGAAGACTTTGCGTGCGCTGTCTGTAATCAATTCGCGCTGTTCGTCTGTTAAGTTACTTGCTTCAACTTCGGTAATGGAGTGGCTGTCTGCACTGTACTTCTCTTCGTAAGAGTAAAATGCGCCATTAGGTGCAATCACTTCACCCGGCTTGCTGATATGTAGCTCGCCATCGATTTCATAAGCGGCAACTTCTAGCTCTCTAGGCACAACTGATTTCTCAACCAACACTTGGTCAGAAAAAGTGAACGCCTTGTTGATCGCTTCGCTTAAATCTTCTACTTGGTTAACTTGGTAACAACCTACGGAAGAGCCTTGACGGGCAGCTTTCACGAACACTTTGCCCCAATTTTCAAAGGCTTGAGTCGCTTGTGAGTGAGCTTGATCATTGTTATCTGATAAGAATAGATAAGGCGTGTTTGGAATGCCAAGTGCGTCGTACCAAAGCTTTGAAGTGATTTTATTGAAGCTGTTGTTACTTGCTTCTGAACCACAGCCTAGATACGGAATTTTAGCCATTTCAAACAGAGATTGAATGTCACCAGTTTCCCCCGGGAAACCGTGAATACAAGGCACAATGAAATCGACTTTAGATTCTAAATTGTCACCGCGTAAGGTTTGATCATTAATATCAAGATAAACCAATTCACCTGAATCAATACACCAGCCCTCGTTTTTAATTTCAACTCTTACAACATTAAAATCTGAAACGCTATTGAGTTGTTCAAAAAGGTAATTAGCTGAAACTAAAGACACTTCATGCTCTGAAGATCCACCGCCGCAAAGTAGAAGGATGTTTGTGGTGTTCATGGGTAAATTCGGTCCTTGAAACTAGGAATACTGACTTCAATGATAAACAAAAGTCGAGATAGGTACAGTGTTTTGATTGTTAAAATTGCGTTCGAAAGATCGAGCGATTAACTATTAAACAAAACAGCGAGTCTTAAAACAAAAGAAGGAGCATTCGCCCCTTCTTTATGAATTAAAACTTAGTTCAACTTGTTAAGCGTTGGGTATTCAGAGTTCTTGATGTCATCAATGCTCTTAACAAACGGCTTCAAGTTTTGGAAAGTGCTCGGCAGCGTTGAGATTGCCTTTTTAGCTTCTAAGCGCGTTGCATAGTCACCATAAAGTACGGTGAACCACTTAGTACCGTTAACCATTTTGTAGTTTTCCCAAACTGGCTGAGAAGTCGTAGGTAGCATTTTCACGAAAGAATCGACTTTACTTTGGCTGC
This sequence comes from Vibrio splendidus, assembly GCF_001557875.1. Lineage (GTDB taxonomy): Bacteria > Pseudomonadota > Gammaproteobacteria > Enterobacterales > Vibrionaceae > Vibrio > Vibrio splendidus_F. The sequence goes on from NZ_LNRF01000001.1 coordinate 1,187,629, forward strand.
CAACAGCAACAACTTGAACTGTGTAACCAAAACGCTGGTTCATGTCTTGTTGTTTCTTCGTTGGTCCTGTCACTACTGCAACTGGCTTAGCTTTAGTCGTTTGAGTGACTTTCTGTTCAACAGGTTCAGTTCTGATCACGTTGACAACGTTTTCTTCAACAACGCCTGTTTGCTCAGATTGAGATACAACTGGAGCTTCAACTTTAGCCGTCTTGTACTCTTCTTGATAACTATCTGAAGTGACATTGGTAACGTAGTCGTCAGATACACATGCAGCCAAGAGCAGTGGCAAAGTCACAATTGCAAATTTTTTCATGGAAAGCTCTATATCCTTAATAATAATTACTATAAATCATGCCGATACGTCGGTTTAGAATCAAGTTAACTTTGAGATTATACACCATTAGTGGGTGACCTATTTCACAAACTTTATGCAGTGTCTGCTTATTCATCTTAATTCGGTGAATTTGCCATCAACCCGTTAGTGAAAAGTAAGTTACGATGAACTTACGTGCATTGTTAGGATATGTCTATGAATCATCTTGATCCCCTACTTAAACCCCGTTCAATCGCTGTTGTTGGTGCTTCTCAACGAGAAACGCGAGCAGGATATATTGTTATGAACAATTTGTTGCACGGGGATTTTAAAGGTGCGGTGATGCCGGTTACGCCGAAATATAATTCAGTGGCCGGCGTGCTTTCTTACAAGAACATTTTGTCGTTACCGATTGTTCCTGATCTCGCAATCTTGTGTACCAATGCGACCCGCAATGTCGCCATTTTTGAAGAGCTGGCTGAGAAAGGTATAGCCTCTGTCATTGTGCTTTCTTCAGACATGCAGCAAGAAAGCGATAATGGTGAGACGTATGATGAACGATGCCTAGCGATTGCCAAAAAACACAACATTCGAGTGTTGGGTTCTAATAGTTTGGGGGTAATTGTCCCTTGGTTAAATTTGAATGCATCATTCTCTCCAGTAACAGCATTACCTGGTAAAATCGCCTTTGTTTCTCAATCTGCTGCTGTGTGTACCACGATTTTAGATTGGGCTAATGACAAAGAGATCGGCTTTTCAGCGTTTATCTCTATAGGCAATGGCAGTGATATCGAATTCTCGGAATTATTGGATTACCTGAGTACCGATTCTCATACGGAAGCGATACTACTTTACGTTGATAGCATTACTGATGCTCGGCGCTTTATCTCTGCGGCGCGTGCGGCATCGCGAAACCGACGCATTCTGGTGTTAAAAGGCGGTCGCACGGCGAAAGGCAGAGCGGCAGCAATGGCCCATACCGGCGGTGCTGATACTTTAGATATTATCTACGATTCCGCGATCCGACGTAGTGGCATGCTACGAGTTAAGAACTTACATGAACTGTTTGCTGCGGTAGAAACACTGACTCATTCAGTGCCCTTGCGTGGTGAGCGTTTGGCTATTGTTACCAATGGTGGCGGCCCTGCAATTATGGCAGTGGACACCCTATTTGAGCGCGGTGGTAAACTCGCAGAGTTATCTGAAGAGACACTCGACAAATTGAACAAGGTGTTGCCATCGAGTTGGTCTCATAGCAATCCTATCGATATTGTTGGTGATGCTGGTGATCAGCGTTATATCGATACCATAAACATCTTACTCGATGGCGATGAAGCGGATGCGATTCTTATCATGCATAGCCCTTCAGCGATTGCACATTCCGCTAGAACGGCTGAACGAATTATTGAAGCGATTAAGAAGCACCCTCGCCACAAGCGCTTTAACATCCTGACGAATTGGTCTGGTGAGTTAACAGCTAGGCCTGCGAGAAAGCTGTTTACCGAAGCGGGTTTCCCGACCTATCGAACGCCTGAAAGCTCAGTGGTCGCATTCATGCACTTAGTCGAGTACAGACGAAACCAACGTCAGTTAATGGAAACGCCTACCACGGCAGAAAAAGTACATATAGAAGATTTAGCAGATGCGAAAAGTTGGATAGAACGACAACTACTGGGTAAAGATACAGTTAGTCTTGATACTCACCAAAATAGCCAGTTTTTCAAGAGTTTTAACCTCGATGTGCTACCGACATGGATCGCTTCTGACCCAAGTGAAGCGGTACATATAGCCGAAACAATTGGTTATCCGGTTGCCGTAAAACTTCGTTCTCCAGACATTGCGCATAAGTCAGACGTTCAAGGCGTGATGCTGAATTTACGAAACAGTAGTGAAGTTGCAAATGCGGCTCAGGCAATTCTTGATCGCTCTCAATTGTCGTTCCCCACCGCTCATATTCATGGCTTGTTGATTCAAGGTATGGCAAAGCTTGCGGGTGGCCAAGAGCTACGAGTCAAAGTGACAACCGATGAAACCTTTGGCCCAATCATATTACTTGGTCAAGGTGGCTCTGAGTGGGATGAGTCAATTGATGCCGCTGCTGCTTTCCCACCATTAAATATGACATTGGCGCGCTACTTGATTATTCGAGCGATAAAGAGTGGCAAAATTCGCCTACAAAAACTGCCTAACCCCATTGATATAGAAGGTTTGTCTGAGCTGTTGGTCCGTATCTCTCAAATGGTGGTGGATTGCCCAGAGATACACGATTTGGATATACACCCAGTACTCGCTAATGGAGACAAATTTACGATATTGGATGCCGATATTATCTTGAAAGCCTACGAAGGTGATCCACAAGAAAGACTGGCCATTCGCCCTTACCCTGTAGAGCTTGAAGAACGCATCCAGTTAAAAGATGGGACAGAAGTGTTGCTACGCCCTATTCTTCCTGAAGATGAACCACTTCATGCCGACTTCATTAATCGTGTCTCTAAAGAGGATCTCTACAAGCGTTTCTTTAGTGATGTGGGCGAGTTTAATCATGAAGCATTAGCTAATTTTACTCAGATTGATTTCGATAGAGAGATTGCGTTTGTGGTGGTACGTGAGGAACAAGGCGTTCCAGCGATTATTGGTGTGTCCCGTGCGCTGATTAACCCGGAGAATACGGACGCTGAATTCGCGATATTGATTCGGTCTGATCTTAAAGGTGTTGGTCTAGGTCGTATTCTAATGACGAAAGTTATCGATTACTGCCGAGCGAAGCAAACCAAGCAGATGTCGGGTATGACAATGCCAACCAATAGAGGGATGCTGACACTAGCTCAAAAGCTCGGTTTTAAGCTAGATATCAGTTTTGAAGACGGTACTGCAGATATGGTGTTACCGTTACTTTAACGCCCAGGTCTTTTTAAGATGTTGGATACACCAAGACTTGGCGTCGCCCATTTTGTTGCGTCGCCAAGCCATAACGATATCGATCGGTTGCGGCTCAGTCCCCGAGATCTGCTGTAGAACGCCAGAGTCGATCAAAGGCTTAGCAACACTACAAGGTAAAGTACCAATACCTAGCCCAGCAGTTAACGCTTCTACTTTTGCTGGAAAGCTCGTTACCGTTAAGCGCGGTTGTTTCTCTAAAATGTTGATACTTAAAGCGGGCTGGTCGCGTGCCGTATCCGCGATTGCAATAACCCTGTAACTTTCTCTAGCCTTTTGGTCAAACTTGCCAGAACGCTTGTGAACATAGTGATTTGAAGCCGAAACCCAAACCATTTCCATCTTACCGATAACGTCACTTTTTATATCGTTCGGAATAGTGTCAACCTTTGGGCATACCAATAAATCTGCTCGGCCGTCTGAAAGTGATTCCCAACATCCTGCTAGGATCTCTTCTTGTAAACGAACGCGTGTTTTACTGATTTTTCCTAGCTCGTCTACCAGTGGGAAAAAGTTAGCAATTGGGATGATGCCATCAAAGGCTATGGTTAAATCCAATTCCCAGCCATTGGCTAGAATGCTGGCTTCGTTCACTAGCCTTTCGGTCGCTCCAAGAATTACTCTACCTTGTTCGAGAATCAATTGCCCCGCCTCTGTAAAGTTTGCACGATGGCCAGAACGATCGAAAATCATGATATCCAAATCTTGCTCAAGCTTCTGAATTTGGTAACTGAGTGATGAAGGCGCCCGGTCCATTTCATTGGCCGCGGCGGCGAAACTTCCCCGCCTGTCGATGGCATCTAATATGTGTAACGCTTCAAGTGTTATTGGACTATGCATCAGTTTTCCACTTTGTAAATGAGAGGTCTATCACAAAAATGGAAGCATTCACAAGGTAAATGGAACCATTAAAGGTCTTTAAATACAATAAGTTATACAGTTTGAGTGGGCTTTTAGTGACGAAGTTATAAATATATTGAAATGCAAATAATAGTAATTATCATTTAGATCCAATATCATCTTTTGCGAAATCAAGATAATACTATGGAATTAAGGTAACTATCAGATGTATAAGCAATCCCTACTCTCTGCTTCAATCGTTTTAGCGCTTTCATCAACCTCAGCCTTAGCTGAAGATTATGCCCTATTTGACGAGGTTGTTGTATCCTCGACTCGTACGAATCAAACACTTATTAATACCGCTGCTTCTGTCACCGTCATCTCTGATAAGCAAATTGAAGAGAATATGGCAAAAGACGTGAATGAGATCTTCGAATACACGCCAGGTGTAACGATGAACTCCAGCTCTCGCCAAGGTGCACAAACTATTAATATCCGCGGTATGGAAGGCAAACGCGTCAAGATTCTAGTAGATGGTTCATCGCAGCCTGGTTCGTTTGATGGTGGTCCTTACGCCTTTATCAATTCTAGTGGTATTTCAATAGACCCTGATATGCTGAAAAGTGTCGAAATCATCAAAGGTGCTGCATCAAGTTTACACGGAAGTGACGCAATTGGTGGTGTTGTTGCCTTTGAAACTAAAGACCCTTCTGATTTCTTGAAAGATGGCAAAGACTTCGGCGGTCAAGCTAAGCTCTCCTACTCTTCTGAAGATAACTCTTTTAGTGAGCATGTCGCTTTAGCTAATCGATTTGGCGATTTAGAAACACTGGTTGCCTACACTCGCCGTGACGGTGAAGAGCTTCAAAACTTCCGTGACTCTAATAACTTAGAGAATTACGCGGTAGAAAATCAAGATACTTCAGCAGATAACTTATTGGTAAAATTGCAATACCAATTGAATGAAAGCCACCGTATCGAATTTCTAGCTGAGCTAATCAAAGATACTTCCGACTCTGACATTTATCACTCAAGCTATGATAGCTACAGCGGTGAAGATGACACTAAACAAAATCGATTCGCAATCAAGCATATTTGGTTCGCGGATGGTGCTATCGCTGACACAGTGACGAGCAAAGTGTCATACATCTCTAAAGAAGAGAATGGTGTGACGAATCGCTTTAAGCCTGCGGGCCCAGGTATGCCACCTTGGGTGCCAGCTAACAACGATAACTTGCAAACAAAAGACTATGAATACACCGAAGACAAGCTAGAGATAGAAACACAGCTTGATAAAGAGATTAATAACCATTACCTAGTTTATGGTGCTACTTATACATATAGTGACATCAGCAACACAAATATGGAGCACAACTCTGATCCAGCGACTGATGACAAGCTTTATGTATACACTCCTGATGCTAAAGAGCAGAAGTTTGGTCTGTTTGTACAAGACGAAATTAGCTTAATGAACGACAAACTTGTTGTTACTCCAGGTGTTCGTTTCGATTACTTCTCAACAGATCCAGGAAAAAATACAGCTGAATCATTAACTGATTTCTCAGATTCTGCAGTAACAGGGCGTTTAGGTACGACTTACAAACTCACAGATACAGGAACTGTTTTTGGGCAAATTAGCCAAGGCTTTAGAGCTCCTTCATTTGATGAACTGTATTATACATATGACAACCCTGGTCATGGTTACGTAAACGATCCGAATCCAGATTTGAAATCAGAAACAAGTATTTCATACGAGTTAGGGTACCGTCACAATACTCAGGCTTCTTCATCTGAAATTGCCGCTTACTACAGTGATTACGATGATTTTATTGAAACTGTGGTAACTAAGAAAGTTGGTGGTACGACACACTACTCTAATGTTAACTTAGAATCTGCAACGATTAAGGGCATTGAGTTCTCTAACACGTTACTTTGGGATGTTTTAGTGGGTGCACCTGAAGGCATTTCAACTCATTTCGTGGCGTCTTACACTGAAGGTGAAGACGGTAAAGGAAACGCACTAAACAGTGTGAACCCTTGGAATGCAGTATTAGGTCTTAACTATGATGCGCCAAACCAAAATTGGGGTACTAGCCTTAAATTAAACTATACAGCTGATAAATCTGGTTCAGATATCAACTTTGATGATGAAAATGGCGGTAACGCTGGTCAAGCAGAGCTTCCAAGTGCAACGGTTGTTGATTTAACGGCTTACTACAAGCCTATCAAAGACTTAACGATTCGTGGCGGTGTGTTTAACCTGACAAACGAAGAATACTACCGTTGGAATGATGTTCGCGGTGATGATGAGCTTTACAAAGAAAACTCTCAAGCGGAAAGAAACTATGGTATTTCAGCTAAATACGAATTCTAATTCGTTAAAAAGCTGAACTGCAGATACTAAAAAGCCAGCTAAATGCTGGCTTTTATTATTTCACTAAAAATTGTATCAAAAAGGGGTAAGTGAAATTACTTCTCTGCCATTTCTTTCTTAACCATTACTGCAGCAGCAATGATAAAAGTGATGATTAGGCCTAGTTCCATGATTAACTCCAAAGAAAATTAACATTAAACATATAATTCGCGAGCATGATAACAACAATCGATACAGAATGATACTTTTTAACCGCTAATTCAGTTTTTATTCGATTTAGATCAAAAAAGATGCCCTAAAGCATCTTTTTGTACATTAACCATTCATGAAACAACTCGATTAGCCAGGAAAACCATCGGGGTTGGTTGACTGCCAGCGCCATGTATCTTCGGTCATTTCAGTCAGTGTGCGTGTCGCATTCCAACCGAGTTCTTTTTGAGCTTTGGCTGGGTCAGCCCAACATTCCGCAATGTCACCCGGACGACGATCAACAAGTTGGTAAGGGATATCTTTACCGCTCGCTTTTTCAAATGCTTTAACCATATCTAATACACTTGAACCGTTACCTGTACCAAGGTTGTAGATATGAAGACCGTCTTTACGCCCTACTTTCTCGAGCGCTGCAATGTGGCCGTCAGATAGATCCATTACATGGATGTAATCACGAACACCAGTCCCGTCTTTTGTTGGGTAATCACTACCAAAGACAGATAGGAATTCACGTCTGCCCACTGCTACTTGAGATACAAATGGCATTAGGTTATTTGGGATACCTTGCGGGTCTTCACCTAGCTCACCACTTGGATGTGAACCTACAGGGTTAAAGTAACGCAGCAGTGTAATACTCCAATCTGGATTGGCTTTTTGGAAATCGGTTAAACACTCTTCAACCATTAGCTTACTTCGACCGTAAGGGTTCGTAGCACTAGTTGGAAAATCTTCTGTGATAGGCACACTCGCAGGATCGCCGTACACCGTTGCTGAAGAACTGAAGACCAAAGTTTTAACACCAGCGTCACGCATTGCATCAACAAGAACTAACGTGCCGTTTACGTTATTGTCGTAGTATTCAAGAGGCTTTGCCACTGACTCACCGACTGCTTTAAGGCCTGCAAAATGGATAACCGCTTCGATGTTATGTTTCTTCATGGTTTCAGTTAAAAGCGCTTTATCACGAACGTCGCCTTCAATGAAGCTAGGGCGAACGCCAGATACCTTTTCGATACGCTCTAGAACGCTTGGTTTACTGTTGTACAAGCTATCAAAAAGTACAGGAGTCATACCTGCGTTAATCATCTGGATACTTGTATGGCTACCAATGTAACCCATGCCACCTGTAACTAGAACATTCATGTTTAGCAGACCTTTTAATTAAAATACTCAACCTATCACTTATGATACAACAACTTAGGTTGAGGTCACAAATGCCTGAGACAATTAACCATCATGAGAGAACACAAATTGACCTTTCCCTTTGCGTTTCGCTTGGTACATCGCCTCATCAGCAATTCTCAGAATCACGTCAATATCGCGCTCAGAGCCATCAACTAAATGGATCCCCAAGCTTGCTCCAACATGAAGTGAGCTCTGTTTATAATTTACTTCTTGTCCAATAAGCTCTAACAATCGTTCAGCTAACTTAACCAACAAGGCTTTGTTTGTCTGTTTAATAATAAGAACGAATTCATCTCCCGACAAACGTGCAACCAAATCTCCTGCTCGTACCTGAGATAACAGCCTATTTGATACTTGTTTGAGAATTGCATCGCCCGCATCGTGTCCATAATTATCGTTTACGTGTTTAAAACCATCAAGATCCAAATAGATCACTGCAAAGAGCTGATTTGAATAATGGCTAGAGGTTATGACATCATCCATCACCTTATACAGTTGAGCCCTATTGGCTAATCCTGTTAACGCGTCGTGATGTGCCAAGTGCTCGAGCCTCTCCATTTCTTTGACGTTAGATAAATCAGACAGAGTTAATACCATATCAAACTCATCTTTTTCATTGTCTGATGAAACTCTATTCACTTTGACAAACATTGGAATCAAGGTACCAGACGCACTCTTCTCCCAGACTTCTCCTTGCCACTGGCCATAATTTTCCAATGAGCTACGAATAGTCGGCATTAATGAAGAGAATTGTTGCCAAGAAAATGCTTCAAATGGTGTTTTGTCCACCAGCAGATCGGCGTGATAACCGAGAAGTTGAGTCACAGTTGGGTTAACCATAGTAATTACGTTAGACGAATTTAATACTATAAGCCCGTCTTTACTGTTCTCGAAAACACCTGCCGCAATACGTTGACGGCTCATTGCTATCTCTATCTCGGTTACATCTTGTATTGCATAAAGTATACGGCCCTGTTTTGACAACGAACGACTACTCACACGAAGCCAGCGCTTTGATTGAAATAGATCTGTGGTTTCAAGTAGTTCGTCATTGAGCTCAATATTGGCGTCGATGACGTCTTGTAAAAATCCTTTTTGCTTCGTTGTGATCAGCTCTTGGATCAACAAGTTGTCAAGAAACGCTTCTGAGCACTTAAAAATATCACGAGTGGCTACGTTCGCATGAACGATGAGCCCTTTTTCGTCCACGACTAACAACGAGTGCTGAACGGTTTCAACTACTTCATTTGCGAATGATTTTTCTTCTTGTAATTTATCTAGCGTAAAATTGATTTGGTTATCGCGATGTTGAAGCCTTTCTAGCATGGTATTGAATGCGCGAACCAGATCCCCTATCTCATCACGGTTGGTTGCGACTAATTTTGGTTGTTCTGATCGGCGCTCGACAAAGGCTTGCATCGCCTCATTGAGGTCAAACATCGGCTTGATAATCAAGCGTTGAACCAATTTGACCAGTATTCCCCCTAATATCACCAGAAACAACAGGTAGACGGCTGCAACCTTGAAAATATTCGTTAAGATCGAATTAAACGTCTGTTTTGATATTGTCACTCTCAAGTTCGCGATAACAGCATCATCCAGAGTCACCGGAACAAGTAAGAAGATGAAATGTTCAGAGATGGCAAATTGATGATCCGCGATATCAATTAATTCATCAGCACTTGGCCTTGGGATCAAGGTATTGTTCACTTGATAGTTAGCAAATAACTGCTCATTAGCGTCATAGAGCTTTACCCTCACAATATCTTTATCTGCAACGAACGCAGACAAAATCTCCTGAGCAGACGACTTATCTTCAAATAAGATTGCAGCTTGTAGGTTATATGCTACCCCTTGCGCCAATACCTTAACTCGCTGGATCAGGCTCTCTTTCTCTCGCTCAAAAGTGACAGTGTAATTAACTGATTGAATAGTGATGAAAGTAACCCCGATAAAGATAATAATCGGCAAGATCAGCTTGTTTTTAATCGATATATTATTAATGAAAGACAACATTACTGGCCCTCCACTATAGCGATTCGTAACAAATTTGAACCGATGATATATTCACCACGTCTCGCGTTTGTTAAGTTGATCTTAGGTTTGAGCTTGTTATCAATGTGCGTTAACTCAATGACACCTCCCATATCCGTAAAGTTAGGAATATCACTGATCGTGACAGTATGGGGTGAGTGTGCATTGCTATTAAATTCGTTATTATCCAGATCAGATAGATAGGTGATGTCACACTTAGGCGCCACCGATTGTTGAACTCGGATATCGAGTGAACGAATAGATTTCCCCTCTGTAATTGACGCTAGTACTTTGCTTACTTTTTTATCGCCAATAACGCAAAAGTTAACAACATTCATTGTGCTTTCGTCATTCCAACGAATAAAGTTCGCAATTCTAAACAGGTACACCGCTTTAACTTCATGCGGTTTGAAGCTAGCCGCCGATGTATTCCAAGGCACAATAAGCATAGTCAAAGCGGCAAGGCCTAATTTAGTGAAGCTGAGCTTAATGCGGTGCTTAAGCCATTTAGAATTCATGAGAGACCCTCACATACACCGACTCTTGATTGACGCTTTTCTGAGATGTGAATTCAGCTTGATAGCCGTCACTCTTACCTATGTTTTCAACAACCACTTCAATTAAAGGTGCTGCGGACGATTTTTTCCACGCGAGACGCGCATCAAAGGTTATTTCATGCGGGTAAGATTGCCATTCATATTGAGTGCCATCACCTGCTACCCAATAGTCTGGGTAATTCACATTAATGTACTGGCCTATCACATCGAATTGAAAACTGTCGGTGATATTCCACATCAACTGTGCCGTAGCTAAATGTTCATTATCAATATCGTAATAAACGCTCGTTTGAGGGCTAGATTTAGGGTCATCACCTTTATTCTCACCTTCTAACGTTGTGTAAGCGTAGCTTAGGTAGCTGGTTAGATCTTCAGTTAGGTGATAACTCGCCCCCAACTCTAACCCATAAGTTTTCGCTTTATAGTCGTCAGATAACGCATAGACATAGATATGGTTTGCGGGGATATCGCTAGCGTCATAACTATGGAAGCGAAGGTTGTCATGTTCACTTAAATATAGTGTCGCATCGAGCTCGAAATTTGAATTATTAGAATAGCGATAACCCATTTCAGCCGTTACAACGCTCTCCGTTTCGAGATTAGAATTTGATTCATAGACATCTAGGTAACTATCGTTTGAATCGGCATAGTAACTGTTGAAATAGTATGTGGAGTTTGAATCCATATAAGAAGGCGCAACCACCGCGCGACTCAGACCAGCCCAAACAGAATGACGTTGATTAAATTTATATAAGCCGCGTAGCTGAGGTGAAAGCTCTGTCGTTTCGCTCTGTGTAAAGTGCTCAATCTTGGCGCCTAGAGTAATAGACAGTGTTTCATTCAGTTGAATTTGAGATTGCACAAAAGCATTCGCAATATAGTCATTTGCTGACTTAATGTTATAGGCTCGACCGTAGTAATCGGGATTGTACCAATCGACGTCGGAAACTTGGCTCGAGGAGAAGTTGAGATACATATATCTCAATCCACCACCAAGTGTCATTTGGTGGTTCGTCGATATCTGATGGATATAGGTAGAATCAAAATCGATGGTGGAATAGCTACCTGGAGCGTCTGGCGCATTATCCTCATTATATTCGCCCCATAACGAATATGAGAGTGTCGAGCTTTCATCAAAGTGACGAGAATCGTTAAATTGGACGTAAACGGATTGACTCTTGTTATCAAAATCGTTGGCTTGCGATCCGACAAACGATCCTGAGTTGTCATATTGGAACGTATACAACTCCGACTCATGATAGCTTTTTTCACCGCCTATACGTAATGACCAACTTTCTTCGGCATTACTCGGCTGAAATACCATACCAGCTGTTTGCGCTTTCCACTTTTCAGGTTCGTTTGTGCGATATGTGGGCTCTTCGCGGTACTTATAAAATGCACGAGCATTCACACTGTTGTTCAAGCTTAAGCCCTGACGAACGCTAAACTCGTAATTATCAGTATTAGAAGCGACACCAGAGAGATAGGTTCCTTGTGTATCATTGGCAGATTTAGTAATGATATTCACAACACCATTTACAGCATTACCTCCCCAAATGGTACCTCCTGGGCCTTTAAGCACTTCTATACGCTCAATGTCAGCAAGCACGTAGTCAACATCACTCCAATACGTGCCCCCATAGACAGGGCTAAATAAGCTTCGCCCATCCATCATAACCAACATCTTGTTATACAGCCCATCATGAAAACCGCGCGTTGAAACAAACCACGACGTCTCATTAAATTTGGTCACTTTGAGGCCCGGGACAAGCGTCAACACTTCCGCGATGGTCTTTGCACCACTACGTTGTATACGCTCATTAGAAAGTACATATACCGACGAGGGAATATCGGTGAGTTTCTGTGTCACTTTCGAAGCTGTTTCCATTTCGACATCTAACATCGACAGCTCTTCAAGGCTCATTGACATAAGTTGGTCTAGAGAGTTTTCTTGAGCAAGTACAAAAACAGGTGTTGTTAATGCTAGCCCTAAGCAAACCTGGCGGGATATCATGTGCTCACCTAATATACAGATAGATATTAATCCTTTAATCAATAGTTCAACTATATATGAAATGCCATACTGGTAAATTTTTGGTGTCGAAAGTTTGAGTTAGGTCACTGTTTATTTATGGCATTTATAAGACCGTCATTACTTACCTCAACGTAAAGGATTAGCACCAAGTGACAACGAAGATTTTGCTTAATTGCGACATGGGAGAAAGTTTCGGGAATTGGAAGATGGGTGATGATGAGTCGGTCATGGAATGGGTCGATATGGCAAACATCGCTTGCGGTTTTCACGCTTCCGATCCGCACATTATGTCCAAGACCATTAAACTGGCTCAGCACTATCATACTCAAATTGGTGCTCACCCCGGTTATCAAGATTTAGTTGGTTTTGGACGTCGCTCTATCCCCCATACCATGGATGAAATCAGTGAACTGGTTTGCTATCAAGTCGGTGCACTACAAGCCCTTTGCCGCTATCACCATACCTCTGTTGGCTACGTGAAACCTCATGGCGCCCTTTACAACGATATGATGGCAAATATCGATGTGTTCAACGCTGTGGCCCAAGCGGTCGCAGAGTTTAACATCCCCTTGATGATTCTCTCTTCATCAGACAATCAGCAATACTTGGATATTGCTGACGATCACGACTTGCCACTCTTATTTGAAGCATTTGCCGATCGTGCCTATTTAAATAACGGACAGCTATCACCACGAACTCAAAAAGGCTCGGTTTACGTCAATCAAGACGACATCTACAACCAAGTAATGCAAATCATTAACTATGGTTCTGTCACGACCATTGAAGGTGAAAGGCTACCCATTGAAGCGGATACCATCTGTGTCCATGGCGATAACCCTCAATCCATCGCATTAATTAGAAAAATCAGACAAGACCTCAATGCTTTTAACTAGCGCGTGTGATGTGTAGGGTGCACGGCTTAATCGCTCGCCTAACCAATAGATCATAAATTCTAGTTCCTGGATACGGAAGTTAGACACGCCAAGTAATCAAACCAAAGGTAAGCAAACAAACGTATGGAAACGAAATGACGACGAATCAGATTGAATTCAATATAGTGCCAGTCGCAGAATGTAGTATTTTGATCACCTTGACGCTATCGCCTTCAAATAAACAATCTAGTGCTGAATATGCGCAGTACATGGCTCACTTTTCCGATGCTATTCGCCAAAACTTAGCATCAGTGTTGATGAATGTGACACCGGCTTACCACACCATTCTGGTGAACTACTTACCTTATCGAATTTCAGAACATCAGTTCATTAAACAACTCAATGATTTGTTGAATCACTCTCTATCGTCTTTCTCTAATGTGAGTAACACTCGTAATACTATTGATCTTCCTGCCTATTATTCACCCGAAACGGCGCTCGATTTAGACAGGTATCAAGACAAAGGCCTGTCTCTGGACGATATTATTCAATACCACACCTCACAGACATACAGTGTCAGTGCGATTGGGTTTACGCCTGGCTTTGCGTTTATGTCTGATGTGGTTAATGAGCTTGCTTTGCCCCGTCACTCCACACCCCGCTTAAATGTACCGAAAGGCAGTATCGCCATCGCGGATACAAAAACGGCTGTGTACCCTTCGGATTCACCGGGTGGCTGGAATATTATTGGCAATTGCCCGCTGCCGTTGTTTGAGCACAGCCAATTGAAGAACGCTGGTACCACGCAAACGCCGCTGTCACTACTTAATGTCGGTGACACCGTTCGTTTCACCGCGATATCAAAACAAGAATTTATTGAGCTTAGGTTTATGGAGATTAGTGGAGGTGCCGTTAATGGTTAAAACAATAGCTAAACCAACACTGACAGTGATTAAACCTGGACCGTTGAGTTTAATTCAAGACTTTGGGCGATTTGGTGTTGCTCATCTTGGATTGACACAAGGAGGCCCGGTTGATGATTACTCTTATAGCTGGGCCAATCACTTATTGGGAAACCCAGTAAACCGAGCGGCGTTGGAAATCACGCTTGGGCAATGCGCGTTGCGAATAGATTTTGATTGCGAAATGGCATTATGTGGTGGCGATTTACAAGCTAAGCTCGATGGTAAACCACTGTGTAACTGGCGTACTTTTCAAGCTTTCGAAGGGCAAGTTCTCTCATTTGGTTTACCTAAAAATGGTCTAAGGGCGTATTTAGCCGTTAAGGGTGGCTTCGATGTACCATTAACTCTTCATAGCTGTTCTACAGTGACTCGTGAAAAAATTGGTGGATTAACACAAGATGGAGAGCCATGCCAGCAAGGGCAACAAATAGCTTTTACCCAACATCAACTCTCGTGCCCGTTTAAAGCGTTGAGTGTTACGTTCCGATACACGCCTGATTACAATCTACCCGTGAACCTACGAGTTATTGAAGGCTATCAAAGCGAGCTATTCTCGAAGTCAGCAAAAGAGACTTTGTATAACGCACAGTATCGCGTTGATCAAAATTCTGACCGGATGGGCTATCGACTCAGTGGCGACCCAGTCGACTCGCCTGACATTTCGCTTTTGTCAGAAGGTATTGCCTTGGGCTCTATTCAAATCCCCCAAGATGGGCAGCCTATCGTTTTGCTAAATGATAGGCAGACCATTGGTGGTTATCCGAAGATTGGCTGCGTCGCGAGAATCGACTTACCACGCTTAGCACAAGCCAAACCGGGACATGAGATATCGTTCAGCAAAGGCGATCGCTTAGGCTTGCAAGATGTTTGGTGCCAATGGGCTCAGTTTTTCGGCTATTAGTTTTTGCTATGTGCTAATTGCTATGTAGCTAAGAATAATTAGCTAGGAAGATGTAGTTTGGATGAGTTTCGGTATCTAAGCTGGCGTTTGAATGAAGATTCGGCTTACCTATTACGGTAAGCCGAATTGGAGAAGTTAAGCGCAGTCGATGATGATTGGCTATTAAGTGTGATCTTGACCTGACACCTTTGCAAGCGCTTCTGGGTATCCGCGTTCTTTGGTCAAATCTATCGCTCTGTTTTCAATATCATTTAGATTAAGTGACATTGTCACTGAGTGCGTATCTTCAATAGATACCGCCTCTGATACATCAAACCATTGCTCAGCAACTTTTTGCGCCGCCTCTAACGTTGAAGACGCTTTTACTACTTCAAGTCGAGCATAGCGGTCACCACAGAATGAGACGTCTGAAGCTCTTAAGCTAGGATCGGTTCCCGGAATCTGTTGAGCACCGAACAAAGGCTTGCCGCCCACCTGTGCAGAGAGAAAACTTGGAATGAACTGAGACATATGCTTTATTGCAGCACGAGTTCTTAATTCAAGCTGCTCTTCACTCCAACCCGATACGATTTTCTTAAGAAGCTTCGAAGGTAACTGTGGCTGTGACGAGTCTGTTGATGAAGAAACAAGACCGCCCTCAAACAGAGTAATCCCTTCTGTCATACCATGAAGTTGGAACACACCATCAGCATACGGCGTTAATTGGGCCATGCCTTGCGGTGTGCCTCTAGGACCATGGAAGATAACCTCTGGCCACTCTTCCTTACATTGTTGTGAATATGGCCACTCTGTAACGTATGCAGCTTTAAACTCAACAAGTCTTTGCTGCTTTGAGCCAACAAAGTCGTCCACGATGCCCGTTTCAAAGCCGCTGGCATTGATCAAGTAATCGGTCGTTAGTTGGCAACTTTGGTTTTCGGCGTCTGTATAAGTCAAAGTCCAAGCTTGTCCTGTCGACTCAACAGATTGTAATCGGCTGTTGGTTAACACAGTACAGTTTTCTTGTTGCCCCAAAGAGAGTTGAGCGGTTGCAGATAAGCGGAATACGCTCCAACCATACTCTTGAACCATAGCAACAGGATACTTAAGGGTTTCTAAATCGGTATGTTTGGCAAAAGGAATACACCAATCATCAAGCGATGTGGGTTTCAGAGGCTGTGTTTTCGCAGAAAGCGCTAATAAATCTTGTTTGCTGTATAGCTTGTAATACTCTTCCGGATCACCAAGCACTTGGTTGCTTTTATCTTGTTTAACAAGCTCGGCATAAGCGTTCTTGATTATCTTAAGGCGAGGAAGTAGATCCAACGGTTCTCCACCATCACTGTGCGGAACCGCGATGATTGTAGGACGAATATTGATCGTATGAGGGAACAAGCGGACGGTATCAATTGACTGTGTGAGCAATTGAAGGCACTGCTCTACAGAAATATCTCGATACAAATTACCGCCAGCATGCAGGTGGCAAATTGGTGGACCATTAACCAAACTCGGCCCTTTTTCCAAGATAGTGACCTTAAAACCCAACTCACTAAAGTGAATCGCGCTAGTGGTTCCGGCAATACCACCACCAACAATGGCAATAGAAGGTTGATTTGTATCCGTTTTGTTGTGGTTCATCGTGTTCTGTAGAATAAGATTAACTGCCGCTATTCTACTTTTGTTCTGAGATGAATTAAAACACATTTTTATCAAGGTCTTAGATAGGCGGGATTTAATATCTATGTAAAAAACATAAATAATCTCTTGACTCAATAACTCCAGATAGAGTTTTAAAGGTTATTCTAACAGTCAAATTTGTCCTAAGTGACGCCACATAAAGGCTGCCTCAGTACTCTTAAAACATAGAGGTTAACTTATCCCTAAAGTTATCCACCGTTTTTGTGGATAACTGTTGATAACGTTCTTGCTAAGTTGCGCAAACCCTTTATTTACAGGGACTAACCGCAGTTCATTAAATCGGCATTATTGCGCAATTAGTTTTAAAAAATGCTAAAAAGAGTGGAATATAAGGTGCGATATTTTTTACTTATGCTACGCATTGGTCAAATAAAAAACGGTCTAAAGAGACGCCTTGTAAATAGTGCATGACTAAATACAAATAATCTCACTTTTAAACCGTTTTAAGCATTTGGTTAGATCACGCTAACGACTAACCAAAATCCTTGTTTACTGGTGCCAACAAACGTTTGATTAAGCTATTCACTACCGCGGCCAATGTAATGAACGTTAGCACGGGTAGCGCTATCCACAACATCGGGTGAAGTGAAGGTTGTAACTCAAAGCCAAAGTTCATAACGCCTGCAACGCTAAGTTCAGAGCCAAACGCTGCAATTGAGCCTGCGACTAACGCCATTAACCCGTACTCACACCAAATAGTATTGAGAATTCGCTTCTTACTCGCGCCTAACGTTCGGTACAAGCGTATCTCTTGTTGTCTTTGAGATAAGCTCAATCGCAATAGAGTGAAGATAAGCAACAGCCCCGCCACCACACCTAACGCCGCAAGTACGGTTATCGACCAAACAATCTGTTTGAGCAACTCTTGGATCTTGCTACCCATCTTTCGAATATCCATCAAACTCACGGTTGGGTGATTTCGAGAGAGTTCGTTGAGCATTTGATTGTGTTGCTCTTCTAATCTAAAGCTCACTAGCCAAGTAGAAGGAATAGAGCTCAACACGTCTGGCGTAAAGATGAAATAGAAGTTCGGCTTCATTTCACGCCATTCTACTTTACGGATGCTGTTAACCTTGGCTGATACATTTTGACTGTTGATGGTAAAAGTAAGTTCATCTCCAATTTTCAGACCTAGCTGTTCAGCCACGTCAGATTCAACAGATACGCCCTGCTCTTGCGTCCATTTGCCTTCAAGCACTTCATTGTACTCGGGCAAGCTATCTCCCCATGTGAAGTTGATTTCGCGACTTAGAGCATCAGTTCGCTCTGATGTGTCGCTATACTCAGATGCTTCGACACTATTGATAGTCGTCAATCGTCCACGAATGATTGGGAATGCTTGAGTACGTTCGACTTCATTTTCATCAATGGTGGCAAGGTAACTGTCCTTTTCATAACTAGCGATGTTCAGTGCAAACGCATTGGGCGCGTTCTCAGGTAAGGTTTGTTGCCAATCTGACAGTAGATCGCTTCTCACCAACCAAATGATAGACAACAGCATCAGCGAAAGCGCCAAAGAGCCAAATTGAATCCCCGTTGCTAATGGTGTGCGATTAATTCGGCTTAATGCCAAACGCATAGATGTCGTTGTCGGCAGCTTGCCAACTAAACGCAGAACAAACGTACTGATAATCGCGAGCACTAAGAACAGGCAAGCGATACCCGCTAGAACTATCCATACCAATAGATTGTCGCCATACATCAGCATCATTGGAATAACAGGTACTAGTAACAATAGGTATTTCTTGTAGCTTTCATTTGACTGGTGACTTGATTGAATAACGCTGATTGCTGATGTATTGACCAAGCCAACCAGCGGGATACCAAGAGCAGGAACACCAATTAAGATGCTTGATAAAATCGCCAAGATAGCAGGTTCAATACCATAACTAGGAAGTGGCGTTGGCAATAAGTCGGCCAGAGGTATACGAAGCAAAAACTCGAGTCCGATACCGATGGCAATTCCCAATACTGCACCGATAACCACTAACAGAGATACCTGTACTGACAACCATTTAACAATCCACTGCTTGCTTGCTCCCAAACTCTTAAGCATCGCGATGGTTTTACGACGACTCGCAACATAATGTTGGCATGTGAGTACCAAAGTGGTCGCAGCCATGATCACAACGATAGCAACGGTTAACGAAAGATATTGAGTCGTGCTTTCGAACATGTCGTTGGTGCGACTGGCTGAATCTTGAGTACGCCAGCGATCGCTTGGTGTTAATTCTATGCTCTCTTGCGCGGCTTTCAGTTTTGTATCATCACCATTTAGAAACAGCCTAAAACTAACACGACTGCCCGGTTGAATCGCTCCCGTGGCATCGATATCACTTGTATGAATCAGCACGGCTGGCATTTGTTGGAATGGGTTAAAGCTCAAGCCTGGTTCTTGTGTGATTCGCCCAGTTATCGTTAAATCGGCATCGCCAATAGTGACATTGTCACCAATTTCAACCTCTAACTGTGCGAATATTCGCTCGTCTAACCAAAGTTCACCCGGCTTAACATGGTTACTGGATGCTTTGTCAGCACCCTCTAAGATCATCTCACCGCGTAATGGGTAATTACTTTCAACCGCTTTCACCGTCACTAACTGCATCGAGTTGTCACTGAATGCCATGGTTGAAAAACGAGTCAACTGAGAGCTTTCTAATTGCTCAACTTTAGTGAGGTCTAATAAGGATTGTGGAACTGGGTTTGCTGAGATAAACACGCTATCGGCAGTAAGCGCATCTTTGCCCTGCTTAACAATTACCTGTTCCATACGTTCGGCCAACGCCGATAATGCAAATACACAAGCAATAATAAGCGTTAAAGCGATTGAAACTGGCCACAACTGACCGTGTCGAATCTCTTCGATACTCCATGAAAGCAAGCGTTTGTTCAGTCCGTTTGATGAATTCAATTTAGACTTCCTCTATCTGACCGACATGCATCTTAAGTGTTCTTTGGCAACGTTGTGCAAGCTTAGGATCGTGTGTCACTAATACTAATGTGGTGCCGTGAGAAGAGTTCAGCTCAAATAATAGTTCAACGATTTTTGCTGCGGTTTGTTGGTCTAAGTTACCGGTTGGTTCGTCAGCAAACAGGATTTTCGGCTTGATCATGAACGCACGAGCCAAAGCAACACGTTGTTGTTCTCCACCTGATAACTGGGATGGTAGATGATCGAGCCTGTCTTTTAAGCCTACTGATTCAAGCAGAGCAGACGCACGTTCGATATCTTCGTCTTCTCCTTTCAACAAACAAGGCAGCGTGACATTTTGTAGCGCAGAAAGGCTTGGAATTAATAAGAAGCTTTGAAATACAAACCCGACCGACTCACTTCGGATTTTCGCCCTAGCTTCGTCATCAAGCTGTGAAAGTGACTGCCCTAGTAAACTGATTTCGCCATTCGTTGGTACATCAAGTCCTGCAAGCAACGTCATTAGGGTCGATTTACCTGCACCAGACGTGCCGACAATCGCGACAGTTTCGCCTTCGCGAATATCAATATCAACATGCTCTAGGATTGTTAAATGTTCTTGATTAGTAGACACTGTCTTCGAAACGGATTCGGCTTTAATGATGGATGTATGCATGACTCGACTAATTTCCTTTTTATTCTTTATTTTATTTTCAACCGCTTCTTTGGCTCAAGATACCGAGTTAGATTCTAAGTTACTGGTCCTTGGTGATAGCTTGAGTGCTGGTTACAACATGGACATCAAACAGAGTTGGCCAAGTTTATTACCAGGCGCGTTAGCAAAGCATGACAAAACGGTAACCGTAGTTAACGGAAGTATTTCTGGTGACACAACTGGCAATGGTTTAGCTCGCCTACCACAACTGCTTGAAGAACACGCTCCAGACACCGTTCTTATTGAACTTGGTGCGAATGATGGACTTCGTGGATTCCCACCTAAGCTGATGTCTGCGAATCTTGATCAAATCATTGAGCAGATAAAAGCTGCGGGCGCGAAACCTATAATGATGCAGATTAAAATCCCACCGAATTACGGAAAGCGTTACAACCAGCAATTTGAATACGTTTTTGCAGCGCTTGCTGATCAACAAAACGTGCCACTTTTGCCGTTTTTCCTAGAGCATATCATCCTTAAACCTGAGTGGATGATGAACGATGGACTGCATCCAAAACCAGAAGCTCAACCTTGGATTGCTGAATTCGTCGCCGAAGAATTATATCAGTATCTTTAAGTTTTAATGGTCTAGCTCAATAAATTTTACACAGCTTTACGTTAGCCTGAGTGCATATCACCGTTAACTGTAAGGTTATTTATGCTGATCGAACCTGTTATCAAGGGTGTGGTAGCCAAAAGCGCTCACCCTCTTGGCTGTCAAGAAGCCGTAAAGCAACAAATCAAGTTTGTTAAGAGTGCGCCGCAAATCAAAGATGGCCCTAAACGAGTACTGATTATCGGCGCTTCCTCAGGCTTTGGCCTTGCCGCTCGTGTTGCCCTTACCTTTGGCGGCGCAAAAGCTGACACTATAGGCGTCTCATTCGAGCGCGCTCCAAACGAAAAATCCCTAGGTAGTGCCGGTTGGTACAACAATATCTACTTCAAGAAAGAAGCCGAACGAGAGCAGCGAACTGCTATCAACATCGTTGGCGACGCATTTTCTCAAGAAACACGCTCACAAGTTGTAGAAGCCATTGAAACCTACTTTGAAGGTGAAGTGGATCTGATTATTTATAGCTTAGCTGCGGGTGTGCGACCGAAACCTGATTCTGATGAATTTTGGCGCTCTGCGATTAAGCCTATTGGGGAAAGCGTAACCGGTGCAACTATTTCGCTGGAACACGACAACTGGGTGACCAACACTCTTGATGCCGCGACGGAAGAAGAAGCCGAAAGCACACTCAAAGTGATGGGCGGCGAAGATTGGGAACAATGGATAGATGAACTCATCAACGCTGAATCTATTGCACCAGGCTGTAAGACAATCGCGTTTTCATATGTTGGTCCAGAAGTCACGCACCCTATTTACTTAGATGGTACGCTGGGGCGCGCTAAGATTGACCTTCATCAAACAAGCCACGCACTTAACCTAGAGTTAGCAAACTTTGATGGCAACGCTTACGCTACGGTCTGTAAAGCCCTAGTCACTAAAGCGAGCGTTTTCATCCCGGGACTCAGCCCGTACCTACTTGCTTTGTATAAAGTGATGAAAGAGAAAGAGACCCACGAAGGTTGTATCCAGCAAATGCAGCGTCTGTTTAGCAGCAAACTTTATGGTCAATCAAAAGTACCGCTTGATGGCGAGCGATTGATTCGTATGGATGATTGGGAACTAGACCCAGAAACCCAAGCGCACGTAACTGAGCTATTAGAAAAGATGGATGAAAACAACTTCCAAACTTTAGGCGATTACCAAGGGTTTAAAGAGGAATTTCTGCAATTAAATGGGTTTGCTCAACCATCGGTAGACTATAGCCAGAAACTTAATACAGAAGATTTTATAAAGTTAAAGCCTTAATCGAAACTTATCTCATTACTGAGACCCGGATTCACATTTGAAAACCTCTGCAAAATTGCGGAGGTTTTTTCGTGCAACATTTCTTATACTTACTAAACGTAAGGTTCATAGTTTATTTGGTTCATCATAATTAACACAGGATGTGTTGATGCATTTAGCATAATTGACTCGGAGTCATATGAAGAAAATAAAAACGATAGACTTAGATATTCCAGACGATATGGAGTCCGGTTGGCAGAACATTGTTGACCTCTTAGCTCAAATCACTCAAGTGCCTGCCGCACTCATCATGCGTGTTCACGCCAACTATATTGAAGTGTTCTCAACCAGTCGCAGTAAAAGCAACCCATACAACAAAGGCGATTCTGAAACCTTAGGCAATGGGCTTTATTGTGAAACGGTGATGGAGTCTCAACAACAACTTGTTGTGCCCAATGCCCTCGCTGATCCTGACTGGGAAAATAACCCTGACATCAAACTAGGCTTAGTCTCTTACTGTGGTATACCACTACTTTGGCCTAACGGTGAATTGTTCGGTACCATTTGTATCTTGGATTCGAAAGAGAATCACTACACACCAACCTATATTAAGCTTTTGGAAAGCTTTCGTACCTCAATAGAATCTCAGCTTAAAACCCTGTTTCAGCATGCTAAGCTCACTCAAATGAATAGAGACTTAAAAAACCGTGTTTACACTCGGACTAAAGACCTTGCGAGTCTTAATTATTCATTAAATCAAGAGATTGATAAGCGAAAAGCAGCAGAGCAAAAGATTAATTTCCAAAAGAATCACGATCTCGGTACGGGCTTTTTAAACCGAAACGCATTTGAATCCCGCTTAAACCACAAGCTACTGTCACAGAGAAGGCTGACAGACAGCTCGTTTGCCGTCGTTCATATTGGTTTTACAAACGGTAGACGCATTCAGGCTCGATACGGCTATAACGCGTTAGATCAAGTGCTTGTTGAATACCGAAAACGCATCGACAGTATTTCTGATATCGATGTATTAACTGCACGCCCTACTTCGGTTGACCTCGTGCTGGCGTTTAGCGTTAAAGATTTGCACCAGCGCTTAGAAGAACTTTGCCAGACTCTCGTTAAAGTTGGTCATTCAGAATTCGACATCGAAAGTGACAAAGTGCATTTGCACGCGTTTATTGGGATTGCAATTACGAACGACGAAGATGACGCGGAAAGCATTCTGCAGAAATCTTCTGAAGCGATGTTAGCGTGTAAAGATTCAGGACAAAAATTCGCTTACTACTCTCAATCCCATACCGAAGAGCAAACCCACATTAATAAGATCGAAGGCTATTTACTTCAAGCCGTTCGTAATGATGACCTTATGCTCTACTTTCAACCCAAAGTTTGCCCGTTGACGCATCGCTGGGTGGGTGCAGAAGCTTTGCTTCGTTGGCGACATCCTGTTTTGGGCGACATCTCTAACGAAACCCTGATACATATGGCTGAGCAAAACGGTTTGATTTTCGAAGTGGGTAGCTTTGTTCTACGTAATGCGATTGAAAAAGCCAAAGAGTGGTCCGAATACGTCGACGATTTCAAAATGGCCGTGAATGTATCTGCGATTCAACTCAAGAACGTACACTTTGCGGAACAAGTGGTTCACCTACTCGAAACCTACCACTTAGAGCCTAGCTTCTTAGAGCTTGAGGTCACGGAAAGCGGCCTTATTGCAGATGAAGTTGTCGCTAAGAACACCTTGGAATCATTGCACGACACTGGAGTTACATTGTCACTTGATGACTTTGGGACAGGCTACGCCTCTTTCAGTTACCTGAAGAAATTTCCGTTCGATACCATTAAAATTGACAAGAGCTTCATTGATCAAATGCTTAACTCTCAAGAAGACTCGGAAATTGTTCGTTCTATTGTCCAAATTGCCAAAAAGCTCGACCTAAAAGTAACCATTGAAGGCATAGAATCGGAAGTTCAGGAGCAATTTATTATCAATGAAGGCTGCGATGTGGGCCAAGGTTACCTTTACGGAAGGCCAATGCCGAGCCAAGAATTCGAACACAGCTTAATCAATCAAAACTATTTGGGGACGACTCGTTACGCTTAAAGCGAAAAAGAGCAGTTAGTTTTGGATTTAGGTCTACTTTCTCTTTACTCTAAAGGTGGTGATTTTTATAATCGCCGCCTTTCTGTTTTTATCTTTCCCCTTATATAGGCATTCCTCGTTATGGATCAGTTGACTGCAAAGCTTAAAAAGCTCGAAAAACAAAACTACCGTGCATATCAACAAATTAAAGGTCAATACGACTTTGCTGATTTTGAATTACACATCGACCACATCCAAGGTGACCCATATGCGTCAGCTTCTCGTTTTCGTGCAACGCGCGCGTGGTCGTTAACTGGGTTAGATTGGCTGAAAGAAAAGTCTTACGAATACCAAGTAGCAGCTCGTGATTTTATCGCGCGTAGCTTCTCTGAGTTCGCAAAACAAGAATCAACCGTGTCTATCGCACTGACAGGTCAAACGGTATTAGACAACACAGCTGTTGTTTTCACAGAACACGGCATCGAAATCCGTTTTCGTATCAACCTACCAGCTGATGGTCGTAGCATTCTTGCTAAGAAAGCGAACAATATTATTACGTTTTACTTACCGAAGTTTATTCGTCGCGCGACGCTTGAGCGTGAGCTGAACATCGACGCAATGATTAAACATTGTGAAACGATCGAAGACCAAGAAGCGCTGCGTGCTCAACTAGATGAAAACAACCTAGCGGCATTTGTTGCAAACGGCAGCGTGCTACCACGTATCGCGGGTAACTGTGACCTACCAATGAAAGATGCAGTGCCTTTCGTTGCTCCAGAATCATTGAGCGTTACTTTAAACACTCCAAACCAAGGTGACGTGACAGGCCTAGGTATTCCAAAAGGTATTACGCTGATCGTTGGTGGTGGTTTCCATGGTAAATCGACACTGTTGAACGCCGTTGAACGTTCTATCTACAACCATATTCCTGGTGACGGTCGTGAAGGCATCGTAACTGCGATTGATACAATGAAGATCCGCGCTGAAGATGGTCGATGTGTACACAGCTTGAACCTGTCAAACTACATTAATCATTTACCAATGCAGAAAGACACGTCTAATTTCAGCACACAAGATGCGTCTGGCTCTACGTCTCAAGCTGCTTGGTTGCAAGAGTCGATTGAAGCCGGTGTTCAAACTCTACTTATCGATGAAGATACGTCAGCGACTAACTTCATGATTCGTGATGAACGTATGCAAGCGCTAGTGTCAAAAGGCGACGAACCAATTACCCCACTTGTTGACCGTATAGGCCAATTACGTGAAGAGATGGATATCTCTACCATTGTTGTAATGGGCGGTTCTGGTGATTACCTAGATGTAGCGAACACTGTGATTCAAATGCACGACTACCAAGCGGTAGATGTGACTGAAAAAGCAAAAGACGTTATTGCTCAGCACCCTACTCAGCGAACTAACGAATGCGAGACGGCTTTAGAAACGTTTGTGCCACGTTCATTGAACCGTGCTTCACTCATGAACATTCTTACTGACGGTAAGTTCCGTGTTAATGCGAAAGGCAAAGAGTCACTGCGTTTTGGTAAAGAGTTTGCAGACCTTTCTGCCCTTGAGCAATTAGAGTCGCCGTCTGAAGTGAACGCGATCGGTTGGGCTTGGTTCCAATTCGCACAAACTCCAGGTTGGTCAAACAACCCTGCGAAAGAGTTCAACGCTATTTTAGAAAACGAATGGCACGCTAACATGCCTAATTACGGTGACCTAGCGAAACCAAGAACATTAGATGTGATGGCTGCTCTGAACCGTATGCGTAAATCTCAGTTCAAGCCTTCGAACTGATTTCGTTAAATATCGGATTTATTGTACTTCTAGGCTTTTGAAGTTCTAAGTTTCTAACTTTCTTAAGCTATTAAGTAAGCAAATTAACCTTCTACGGCTCTCATTCTGAGGGCCGTAAATTTATCTAATCTCTATTTACCTAA
Organism: Vibrio splendidus; assembly: GCF_001557875.1. Lineage (GTDB taxonomy): Bacteria > Pseudomonadota > Gammaproteobacteria > Enterobacterales > Vibrionaceae > Vibrio > Vibrio splendidus_F. The sequence goes on from NZ_LNRF01000001.1 coordinate 1,214,021, forward strand.
CCGCTAGTGTTATCAAGACTCTCCAACGCTATGAATTCATAAAACCAATCTTTATATCAATTACTTATCATTCTGTGTAATAAGAAAATTAAAGGCGCTGTTTACTACCATCTAATACTGTCGATCCCAAAAATCATGACACAGCTTTTACAAAACCCTAGTGATATTCAGATAAAGTCCCGACTCGACAAGTGTAACTAAATGTAACAAAACCTTGAGGCTTCAATGAATCATAAACGCGTTAAGATGCGTGACCATAAAAAAGAAGTAAACCTATTCAAAAATCGTGTAATCGTCGCTTTTTGTGGGATCTTGCTCTTCACTCTTGTCTTAGTTGGTAACCTGTACCGACTCCAAGTCGAAAACTTTAAAAGTTATCAAACTCGTGCCGATGGCAACAGAATCAAAGTACTCCCTATCGCCCCTACTCGTGGGCTTATTTACGACCGTAACGGCGTCTTGCTTGCGGAGAACAAGCTTGTCTTTGATCTGACGATGATTCCAGAGCAAACCGATGATGTCGATGCAATGCTCGCCAAGCTAGACAAATACGTCCCACGTGATGCCGAGCAGATCGCTCGATTCAAAAAACGTTATCACAACACTCGCCGTTTCAAATCAGTGACGATATTAGAGAATCTAACGGAAGAAGAGATTGCAAAGTTTTCTGTGCATCAATACCAATTCCCCGGTCTATCTATTGATACCAGCTTAAAGCGCTTTTATCCGAATGGTGAAGTCCTTACCCATGTATTAGGCTATGTAGCACACATCAATGATAGCGACCTCAGAAAGCTCGAAGAACAAGGTATAGACGCAAATTACCAAGCTACAACAATCATCGGGAAGCTTGGAGTTGAACGTTACTATGAAGATATTCTACATGGGACTAAAGGCTATCAAGAAGTCGAAGTAAATAGTCGTGGACGAGTTGTCCGAACTATTGAGTACGTGCCGCCAGTAGCCGGCAAAGATATCGTGCTAAATATAGACCTTGAGCTACAAAAATACGTCTTTGAACAACTTAATCACCGAACTGGCAGCGCAGTTATTCTCGATCCGAAAGACAACAGCGTGTTGGCGATGGCATCTAGCCCGAGTTATGACCCGAACCTATTTGTGGATGGCATTTCGAGTAAGAACTACCAACGTCTATTAAATGATCCTGCTCATCCGTTGGTAAACCGCACGACCTTAGGTGTTTATCCGCCTGCATCAACTATTAAACCATTTATGGCAGTAGCAGGACTGCAAGAACACGTCATCTCTGAGGATACTATTCGTAATGATCATGGAGTTTGGAGAATTCCGGGGTCAAAACGAAACTCTAAATCATGGCGAGATTGGAAGCGCTGGGGTCACGGTCCTGTCGATGTCACCCAAGCCATCGAAGAGTCCGTTGATTCATTCTTTTATCAAACCGCGTTTGATTTGGGTATCGACCGCATTTCAAGCTGGATGAATCGCTTTGGCTTTGGTGAACCTACGGGTATCGATATCTATGAAGAAAGTACCGCCAACATGCCGACTCGAGAGTGGAAGATGATGCGTTATCGTACCCCGTGGTATCAAGGCGACACTGTCCCGATTGGTATTGGTCAAGGTTATTGGACATCCACGCCAATGCAACTTGCGAAAGCGACCTCGGTGCTGGTTAACCATGGAAAGGTAATGCCACCGCATATATTAAGAGCCACCTTAGAGCACGGTGAAGATTTTAGTACACAGCAACTTGTCGAACCGGAGCCAATGCCTTCGATTACAGAAGTACCCGATAGAATTTGGGATGTACCACTCAACGCAATGCGACTCGTAAACCATGGCAGTCGTGGTAGTGGTAGACGCGCATTTAAGGGAAGCGACTACACGAGTGGTGGGAAATCAGGTACGGCACAAGTGTTTGATCTTGCGAAAGATCAGGTCTACAACTCGAAGAAACTCGCTAGGCACTTACTTGACCACGCCCTTTACACGGCTTTTGCACCTTATGAACACCCAGAATATGTCGCGACTGTGGTTATTGAACATGGTAACGGCGGTTCAAAAGTCGGCGCTCCTTATATTCGTAAAGTACTCGACTATGCATTTGAGCATAAAAGTGGTGAGAGTAAAGATCACTCGTAGCACCAACAAATAAAGTAGTTACAACGCATAACGTAATTACAGCACTTAGCGAGCCCCGCTTGTATCACTCACAATGTGGGGCTTTCTATTTTAGGTGTCCAACCAACTAGGCAGCTAAAAGCTACGTTCGATTACGAGTTTCGTAATACATGCCATGCTTCACAGAGTGTCTGAAATTTTGCGGTGTTACCTTGCTCTCTGTCTGGATGCCATTTCAACGCCAGTTGTCGCCAACGCTTTCTAATCTCGTGGTGGGTCGCATCCAGCGGTAATTCAAACAGGTTCAATGCTCGGCTTCGATCCATATCGAGTTCATCACCACCTACAAACTTTCTGTATCGAGTCCAAAACTCGTTCAACAGCCTTTTGACTTCGCCCTCATCCGCTTCATAGTTAACCCAATTAATATAGTAGTCTCGAAGTGGGTCTTGATGATCGATGCTGTGGCTGCTTCCGTGATAACGACCGTTCATCAATTCAATGTCCATCGCTTGGACTTGGAGCCAACCATCAGGGTGTAAAGTTTCTTGAAGCTGATAAAGCGCATTCATGATGAGGAAGTTCTTTTTAAACAACTCTTTCTCAGGTATCGGGTCTAACACTGGCACAAACCCAAGGTCGTTCAAATGAGCCGCCAATGTATGTACTTTCCATCCGCTTGGCTTTTGCTTAAGCACTTCCATTATCGGCCAAAGCAACGGGTTTTCCATATGGCAATGAAAGTTTGCTCTCACATCTTGATGATTCGACATAGTTGACTCAGTTAGCTTTTCTGAATTAATGGATTTTCACAACAGTGCTTCTATAAGTAACCTGTTTCTCATCCATTGCGTATCTTCTTTAATTGAAAGCGATTTTCTACGATTTGTCGAGCTTAAGGACAAACAACTTTCTAACGTTTGGCTTAAAGACACCTTCCATCGTCAAAAACTGAGTACCTTTAGTTGAACACAATCGTTAGCAATAAAGCCGTTCTTCTTTGGTGTGGATACAAAAAAGGTCAGCAACTTAGCTGACCTTTCACATCTATCCTAGTTTTAGGGACGGAGCATTTAACTCATTAGATAACGCCAAGCTCTCTTAGACGTTCCATTAGGTATTCATTTGCTGTGTACTTTTCAGACAGCACTACTTCTGGTTTCGGGTGAAGGAATAGAGGCAAAGAGATACGAGACTTCTCTTGGCGTTCACCTGATGGGTTGATTACACGGTGAGTTGTCGATGGGAAGTAACCACCTGATGCTTCTTGAAGCATGTCACCGATGTTGATGATCATGTTACCGAAGTCACATGGAACATCTAACCACTCGTCATTTTGAGCTTTAACTTGAAGGCCCGGCTCGTTTGCAGCAGGAAGTACCGTCAGTAAGTTGATGTCTTCGTGTGCCGCAGCGCGGATTGCACCTGGTTCTTCATCGCCTTGCATTGGTGGGTAGTGAAGAACACGAAGCAAAGTCTGTTCGCTGCCGTTGATCATTTCTGATAATGCAATAGAGAACTTCTCTTGAACTTCTTGAGGGGCATGCGCTTCAACCCAGCCGAGAAGCTCTTGAGCAAAAGCGTTCGCACGTTGGTAGTAATCCAGAATCTGTTCTTTCAACTGCTCAGGGATTTGACCCCAAGGGTATACGTGAAAATACTCTTTAATGTCTTTTACAGTGTGGCCCTTTGCAACTTCAGACACTGAAGGTGGAAAATATCCATCTTGTGTTTCAACATTGTAGTGGAAGTTCTCTTTCTCTTTCTCTTCAGAGATGAAGAATTGGTACCAGTTTTCGTAAATTGACTCAACAAGCTCTTTTGGGATCGGGTGGTTCTTAAGAACACCAAAACCAGTTTCACGTAGAGAGCGAACAAATTGTTCTGCTGCGTCGTCAGCAAGATAATCGACAGTTTCCAGTTTCATGACTTTCTTTCTTGTAATGTAGTAATAGAGCGATTTTAAGGATCGCTTTGTTGTAAATCAAACTTTTGTGAAACTCTAGCAACCGTTTGTCTAGATACTGGGCGATAACGCTACTTTTCAACAAATCTGGTGATTAAAGTCCAATTGAACACTGTTCATTATTGTGTAACACTATTAAAAACTTCGACGAGAGATCTTGATATGACAATCACGCCACTTGCTCAAAATCGACCATTACTGTCATTGACGACGCTGTATTTAATTGTGTTTCTATTTTCAGCGTTTGCTCCCTCTTCAAGAGCGGTATGGATTGCTGAAATCGTCCCAGCGCTTGCGATATTGGTGGGGATTTGGTGGTTATCAACAAAGCTCACCTTCACTAAGACAGCGTATATTTTGATGTTTATCTGGCTGATTTTACATACGATAGGCGCGAAGTATACCTTCGCTGAAGTGCCATTTGATTGGTTCAATAACGTGATAGGTTCTGAACGCAATAACTTTGACCGTGTCGCCCATTTCTCTATTGGCCTTTATGCTTACCCGCTCGCTGAGTACTTAATTAGTAAAAAACTGGCTCAACCGGTACTGGCATGTTTCTTTGCGCTATTTGCGATCATGAGTGTTGCTGCAGGTTATGAAATTATAGAGTGGTGGTACGCGGAGATTGCAGGTGGTGATGAAGGTATCGCGTTCCTTGGTTCACAAGGTGATATTTGGGATGCACAGAAAGATATGCTGTGTGACACCACGGGCGCAATTGTCTCGTTATTACTTCTTAAGCTTCAAGGTCGTGTCAGAGCTTACTAAGCTCAATCCTTTATTCTGAGTATCAAAAGCAACGTTGTTGAAATGCCACACACAAACTGTGCTGTGGCATTTTTAGTTTTAATATGACTGCTTGTTTCATCGTGACGGGTTATTTCATCGTTACCTTGCCACCAACAAATTTGTAGGCTGGCGTACCTCGAACCAAGGTATCTCGCGCAAACTCAATCCCGCATTCAGGGCACACACATGGTTTTGTCGTGAAATCTTCAACGATACGCTCCTTAAAACATTTCACGAGTGCACCTTTACCGCCTTTTCGATACTTGAAAAGTTGCGTCTTACATTTAGCGCAGAATATCTGAACCGTTTTGGTCGGTTGTTTCTTGTTGGGTTTAGCCATAGAGGTTAGTGATTGTCCTTATTATTTCTTAAGTTTAGGAGCGACAAGAACCAAGCTTATCCCAAGTAAAATGACAGTCGATGAGATAACAAATTGCATGGTAACAGGTTCGGATAACAGTAATACACCACCAAGTGTGGCGATAACTGGAACAGAAAGCTGTGCAATAGACGCAACCACCGTATTCAGTTTTTTTACCACGTAATACCACAAACTATAACCTATACCAGAAGCCACTGAGCCCGACAATATTGCGTAAATCAAACCTTGTTCAGTGATGGAGGTTTGCGATGCCACACTAGGGATAACAAGTAGCAGGCTTACTAACACAAGGATCGCTAGCGAGCTAAATCCAAAGTTGGCTGTCGTAGATTGCAACGCGTTTGTGGATTTCTTTCCTGCCAATGTGTAAATGCCCCACCCAACTCCAGCCAGAGACATCAAGATGATAGAAACTAAGTCGGGTGCCTGTGTCGATTCCGTTGGCATTAACAAGTAAACAAGCCCTGCCACAGATAACAAACATCCGCACCACTCAATTAGTGACATTCTGTTGCCAGAAAACAAGTGCGCGGCAATCATCGTAAATTGCACTGCGACAAACAACACCAGAGCACCAAGACCTGCGCCAAGCTCTAAGTAAGCAAACGAAAAACCAAACATGTACACGAGCAGTGACAATATTGATGTTAATTGAAACTGTGATTTGAGCTTTGTGTATACCGATATACCGCTGTTAGATGAACCCTGTTTAGGTTTGGAGTTCGAAGATAAAGTCAATAAAATCAGAAGTGTAAGCGCACCGGAGATGACACGCACGATCGAAAAACTCAAAGGATCAATCGTTTGATCCATTAAAGCCCAGCGACACAACACTGAATTGGCTGCAAATGCCACCAGCGTAATAAATGTGACCATCATAGTTTGCATCGTTTTTCCCTAATTGAGTTTTCTTGGATTTCAATCAACGTCAGGCTTCACCCAAACTTGGCTAAAGTCGAACCATCCCAATGCATTACACTTTGCGTTTTGCAACGTACCACATTGGTCTTTGTTTACGCCTAGCCAACAATGGAACATCGGAATCAATTGGTTGCTTTGTACCAGTTGCTTACCGAGTTGCCTTGCTGGGAACTGTTCAAACTCACCAGAGCGCCAACGATCAATCATATGGCACCATTGATCAAAATCGTCTGCGGGGCTCGATTCATCGAGGAAACTATAATCCATAAGCCAGCATGCCAGTGCATCGTCTCTGTTATTAGCGATACCCATTGGGTTAATCCAAATATCAACATCGTCGGCATGTGGAGGATCCGTTTCGTAACCGTAAAGAGCAACGTCGATATTGTATTGTTTCAACATGGTGACAATGGCCTTGGCAATTATAGGGAACATTGAGTGTTGGCATTGGTATGCCAATCTTATGGTAGGCTTCGAATCTGCTGGTGGGCAAACTGGTGCCTTTAACTTTATGTCATACCAACCCGGTTTTATTCCATATGCGTGCAACATGCCTAAATCGATCAAGGTTTCTTTCGGAATATGCATAAACAGATCTGCGGCATTCAAAGCGTTAGACAAAAATTCTGCCCATGCAGGGTTTTGCGCGATGCCCTTCTTTCTATTCAACAGTAAATACGTACAGCCAGGGTCAAGTTCTACTTCGTCACTTTCACTACGGTCTGCCATTACTGGTTTAGACAAGCTTGGGTAAACCATTGAGGAATAAGCCTCATCGACCACCCATACCTCCACACGATCAATCAACGGCCTGAAACCGAAATAACCGTTGAATGCGTTCAACACAAGTTGCTTTTCGTCATTCTTTTCAATGCGATAAGGTCCTGTACCAATCGGTCGAATATCGTAGTCTTCACCACGTAAAGTCATTGGTAAGGTAACTTTAGCGACCGATTCCGTTAGCGCGAGCGGAAAGTACTTGTCTGGGCGTGTGAGAAAGACATCAACTACACAATTTGCAGGTGAAGAGACATCTTTGATATGTGAAAACATGTTGAGAGGTTCGAGCGCAAGAAGCGTATCTACAACATGATTGGTTAACAGAGGCTCCCCGTTATGGAAACGAACACCCGGTCTCAAGAAAAATCGCCATTGATAGTCACTGATTTTTTGCCACGAATGAGCAAGGTCGGGCTGTAACTGATCATTCTCATCCAAACGCGTTAAGCCACTGAATACCTGGCAAACGATATGTTGTTCAGATCGTCGCATCGATTTGGTTGGGTTGAGCATTGAAAGCGGTCGGTAATAAGGTAAACGAATAACCTGTTCACCTTCTTGATATTGTACCCCCAAGTAGTTTTGAATAACTTGGGTGAGTTTGGCTGCATTGTGATCAAGCACTGACAGCGCTTGCCCAATTTTACCTTCTTGTAGGTAGCGTCTTGCTAAGTTCTCGCTGACATCACAACGATTCTGCTTAAAAATAAGTTGAGATAACTTGCCTCGACCAGCTGCGGGTAACCATTCTACCCACCCTTCTTCTTCAAGCTTATTGAGTACCATTCGGGCATTACGACGGGTACAACAGAGCACATCCGTGATGTCGTCGAGCTGAACATCAGAATCTTTACCATCGAAGTATTCAAACAGGGTTTCAAATTGAACGCGAAGTCTTGGGCTGCTCATAAAGAGGAAAACTTATTCAAAGGACATTGAATTCAGTTTCCCTATTTTGTAGCGTAAAATCAATATTACTGCCACGATTTTATTGCGAATTATTGAGTATGACATCCTAAGATGTTATTCAATCTGAAGGGCTAAGTGCTTTTATAGTATAGGATTACATCACATCGCAGCCAATTTCGTTAGCGATTTCACGGAGCTGCTGTTCGTCGTCTAATTTTATCGACCATTTACACTCAGAACCGTTGGCTGAAATGACATTTGCCCCTTTTCCGATCAGTTGAATTGCATCAACTTGAGCTTGCAACGTGACTCTATGCTCACCATCTAAACGAACAACCAATTCATGTGCGGTTGCGATGACTTTTCCACTTTTAAACGTTATGACCATGGGCTTCTCGGACTACTTCTTTAAATACTGATTACTCGTTCTAATTACAAAATCGGCTGACTCTATTATCGCTTGTGTTTTTTCACGGCAATGGTTAAGCGACTTGTACAAACTAAGCGTTGACGTTCATCAGTGATATTGATCTGCCATACTTGAGTAGAGACACCCAAGTGAATTGGCTCAGCGGTACCGATGACATGGCCTTCACGCATTGATCTTACGTGGTTCGCATTGATATCGAGCCCAACGCAATAGTAACCTTCTGGTACGCAGAAATTTGCAGCCAATGAGCCAAGTGTTTCTGCCAGCACAACTGATGCGCCTCCATGAAGCATGCCAAGTGGTTGATGCGTAAAATGACAAACCGGCATGGTTGCCACCAAGGAGTTATCGTTTACTTCGGTGTAAACAATGTTGAGGTGTTCAATTAAGGTATTTTTTGAGGTCGCGTTGAAGGTATCTAGGTCAACGGGCTTTTTCCAAATACTCATATAGGTTCCTTAATTATTGATCTTGTTATCGCGTGCATAGCTTTTTTCTATATTACCGCTGTTAGTTATCTTACAGCCCTTAGCTATTACGCAAGTTGATGTTAACATGCATAAAAACCGAATACACAGAGGATATTTTATGACGTCATGGATGAAGTTTGCCTCGCTTCTCACACTTGCAGGCCTAACTGCATGTAGCGCTTCTCCGACAGGCAGAAACCAATTGCTGCTTTTTTCAGATAAAGACATGTCTCAGCTCGGAGCACAATCTTTTGAACAAATGAAGAAAGAACAACCCATCAGTAAAGATGCCAAAACTAACGCTTATGTACAGTGCGTAGCGAACAGTATTACTCAACACATTCCTAAGCAAGGTTTTAGTGAATGGGAAGTGGTGGTTTTTGATAGCGACCAAGTGAATGCATTCGCCCTACCTGGCGGAAAAATCGGTGTATACACTGGCTTACTTAAGGTTGCAGTCAATCAGGACCAACTCGCGACGGTTATCGGTCACGAAGTGGCACACGTTCTAGCGGACCACAGTAATGAGCGCCTTTCTCAGTCTCAAATCGCTAATACTGGATTATCTATTACTAATGTTGCGTTAGGTGCATCAGAGTACAAGCAGTATCAAGGTATGACGATGGCCGCGTTAGGTTTAGGCGTTCAATATGGCGTTATTCTGCCGTATGGACGAACTCAAGAGTCTGAAGCCGATGTGGTTGGCTTAGAGTATATGGCTCGAGCTGGGTTCGATCCAAACCAAAGTGTCAACTTATGGCAAAACATGGCGAAGGCATCAGGTGGAAATCAGCCGCCAGAATTGCTTTCTACGCACCCTTCCCACAGTACGCGTATTAAAGATCTTCAAGCAACGATAAAGACGCTTCCTCAATCGGGTTCACCAAGACCAAATTGCAAAGCGTAGTCTAAGTTAGAATCGATTAGTTGGTGTAAATACAAAAATGCCCTATCCATATTGGTTAGGGCATTTTTAGTTTATTGCTAACTAACAGTTCAAGTACACTATGCAGTTAAATAAACCCAACAACAGAAACTCACTGGTTAAGTACCAAGAATTTGTAAAGGTAGGCTCAATAGCTGATCACCTGTCGATGCAAAATACCAGATAACACCGATCAAACTGCTCACTAAACCCACATACCAAACGAACGACACGACTTGACCGTATTTGTCTAACGGCAACAAATGACTGTGATGACGCCCTTTCCATTCGAACAGTATTTCAACACTGCCCATGATCAATAAGAAACCAAACAGGGTTAAATTCAATTGATAACTCAATACCACGCCAGCAACAGCTGCCGCGACACACAATACAATGCCAAGCAAACTGTTCATCGAGAAACTGATACTTTTAAGAACATGACCGCCATCAAGAGGCAAAATCGGCAGTAGATTGAACAGGTTTAACAAGGCATTAAATACCGCAAGCCCAGCAAAGAACATCTCGCCAGTCGCCCAGTACAACACCATAAATATCAACGACAATATCAAGCCAAACAATGGCCCCATGATTGAGATAACCACATCTTGCCAGCGCGTATTAATCTTTTCATCGGATAACGCCAAACCACCAAGAAATGGTATCAAATAGATGCCTTTGGTCTTCATGCCAAAGTATTTCATCGCTCTGATATGACCGTACTCATGGAACATTAAACAGGCAATTAAGGCCAGAGCAAACTGAATTGAAAACAACCATGAGTAAGCCGCTAAACTCGCAGAAGCAAGAACGACCTTAATTAGCTTAGCGCTTTTCAGCGCTTTCATGCCAAGCGACACCAACCCAATTAAGCTAAAACGCTTCTCTGGTATAGGAGCAACAATAGGGGTTTGTTGCTCGATATCTTTGGTATTTCGATTGCCTTCGGTAATAGTTTGGCCATTAACCGATGCTTTATACGTCATCTCAAACGGTTGCCACTGAACGGTCGATTCGACGTGACACTGCAACGTTTCTTCTCCAGCACGTAGTGCAAATTCGTGTGTTCGTGCGTCTTCTTGGTCTGTGGTCGCATCTAATTGAGATACCAGAGTGTTGTCCCAATACAACTGTTGCCACCCTGCCATTGACCCTTCTAATCGAAGTGGTTTACCAAGAAACTCTATCGCGAGTAATTCCAAACTTAAATTCCAATTTAATGACTTCTAACGAGTGTCGATATTATGCCGATTTAGCGATTGGCGGTAAACATAAACAAAGTTGTTACATATTGAGCTATTGAACACTATTTGTACCAATAGCTAACATAAACATTCTGGTCACACCTCCAACCACAAATAAACTATTGATTGTAGTTATATTATTAGTGTTAAAGTGCCGCCCCTCGAAAATATAACCTCACAAAATAGCAACTATTTCTTTGACTTTATATAAAACATGAATTTAACATGCTGTTTACATTAGAGCTTCAACACCAACAATGCTCAGTGTGTTTTCAAACAATAATAATGAAATTCGATACCCTAGGAGGGTCAAGGATGAAAACAATACAACGCTCTCTCGTTTCGCTTTCTGTGCTATTTGCGTGCAATTCACTTGCGGCTGGCTTCCAAGTTGCTGAGCATTCTGCATCAGGTCTTGGTCGCGCATTCTCAGGTGAAGGCGCTGTAGCCGATAACGCGAGTGTACTAGCGAGAAACCCCGCCGCAATGACCCTATTTGATACAGCCCAATTTTCAGGCGCGGTTTCTATCGTTGATCCCGAGGTAGACGTTACTCAAACCAAAATCAATGACAGCGACTTCAACCAAAAATCATCAGATGTCGCTCCTTTACAAATTGTCCCTGCTGCTTATTACATTAGTCCTATCAACGACAAATGGGCTTGGGGAATTGGCATGTTCACGACTTACGGAGTAGCCACTGATTACCCAGATGATATTTATGCAGGTGATTTGGCAGGTGACACATCACTAATTTCAGTCAACTTAAATCCAAATATCGCGTACAGAGTTAACGATAGTTTTAGTGTAGGAGCTGGCGTTAACTTTGTTTATGCAGAGGCCGAGCTCAACAGACACAAAGGCAGCCTTCCTGTTGGTGGCTCACCAAGTGACAAACTAATCTCGATGACTGGTGAGACTTTTGCTTTTGGTTGGAATGTGGGCGCGTTATATGAACTGAACGAGTACAACCGTTTTGGATTTAGTTACCGATCATCCGTTGAACTCGACTTTGATGACGGTGAGTTCACTGATTACACAGGTCTAAAAATGGAAAACGGCGCTCCTGGTAAAACCACAGGGCGCCTAGAAATTGAACTGCCCGATATCTTCGAATTATCTGCTTTTCATCAACTTAACGATGCTTGGGCAATACACTATGGTTGGCAGTTAACTAAGTGGAGTAAGTTCAAAGAGTTAAAAGCCACTAGTTCAGATTGTAAAAACAATGAATGTTTCTTAAAAACCGAACATTACGAAGACAATCAAAGATGGTCTGTAGGTGCAACCTACATGGTTAATCAAAATTGGACGGTACGAGCGGGTCTAGCGTATGACGAGCAAGCTGGTGAAGCGACATTAAGCATTCCAGACAGCGATCGTATGTGGTATTCAGCAGGCCTCACCTATTCTATTTCAGAGAATATGACTGTCGATGCTGCATTTGCACTCGTACAAAGTGAAAGCGGTTCGTTTACCGAAACTGATGCGGCGGGACAAAAGCTTACATTTGATGCTGAAGGCGTTGCTTACCTTTCAGCGATACAACTTAACTACACCTTCAATTAACCGTACGGGAATAATTACATGAACAACAAATTTTCTTTATCTCTCGTATGCTCAGCATTACTACTTGCGGGCTGTGGGGACAATAGTGAAAGCTCTGGAGATTCAACAGCGGCACCTTATTCAGATGCAATCAACCAATCATTAGCTAGAAGTTCAAAAATTAGCTTCACTCTTCTAGGTAATGAAGCGGATGTTCCTCTTCCTTCGTTTTTCTTGTTCGATACCAACGATCACACTCTAAATATTCCGTTAGATGCAAATTCAACGGGACTCTTGAATGATCCAAAAGTAGCCATGGGTGAAGCTGATGGTTGGAGTACTATCATGCCGTTCACTATCAATGTGAATCTTCCAAGTGATAGGACGCTGAAGAATGATGTCGTGATGATGGGTACGACACCGTTTAGCGCGCACCTAAATGCCGGTGTAAAAGTTGCTAAAGTGGATGTTGACCTGAGCACCGGTGTCATGTCTAACTTTACTGCTCTAACTGCTGGAGTTGACTACTTAGTGGCATCTAGCGATTTTAAGACCATACAAGTTTTACCTCTTAAAGGTTTAGATCCTAGCTCTGACTACATCTATGCATTAACTGACTCAATTGTTGATAGCGCAGATGAACCACTTGGAACATCAAGCTCTTACGCATCTTTAAAAACGAAAGATATTGACCAAGCAGGCTCGCTCGATTTACCACAGAAAATCATCCATCAAGTTGAAGCGTTGTTCGCTGGCTATGGTTCTGTATCAAGCTCAGATGAAATCATATACTCATCTTGGTTTACTACGGCGTCGGCAGGTAACGTTATGAACGGGACCAAAGCTGCAATTGCACAAACAGTTAGCCCCGCAGTTACCCCGTCTGATATATGGAAGAACCTAGCGAATCCAAATAGTATTTCGGAAGCTGATCTTGATAATCTGTATACATTTACAGTTGATGGAACGAAACAGGATTTTGCTACAGCTGTACAAGCTGACGCGATGTTTAAGAGTGCATTTGGTGACGATGCTGCAACACAATTAGCTGCGGGTTATAACACTAACTTTTCAACACCAGCAGCAGCTTCTATTCAAGTGTATCGAGGAACAGTTGAATTACCGTACTTCCTGTCAGATTCGTTAACTAACAATGCGTGGAAAACAACGCCTTGGCGCAGTGCGATGCCTAGTGTTTTAACTATCTTGAATGTACTCAGCTCAGGAAGTGACTCGGACAAAACAGCTATTGCTACACAGCTGGCAGGCTTAGGGATCACAGAGCCTGCTACTCAACTCTATCAAGCAGAGTACCAACAATTACTCATTGGAGAAAAGTTAACTCTTGCAAGCGGAGAGCAATTGGATAGCGCTAGAGTTATGACGAAATACAGCGCTGTACCGCAAATTCGAGCAGCAAAGTCAGTGCCATTCGTTATGTTTGTACCTGAAGGAGCAGCTATCGACAGCAGTTTACCAATTTTACAGTACCAACACGGTATCACTAGCATCAAAGAGAGTGCTTATGCTTTTGCGATGCAGCATATTGGCGGCGCACTTACTGGATCAGCACCATACAAACCCTATGCAATTATTGCTATCGACCAACCACTTCACGGTCAACGCGCACTAAGTGCAGATGTTGTTACGACACCAACAACACCTACTGTATACATGAATCTTGAGTATTTACCTGTTGCACGAGATAACATCCGTCAGAGCGCCATTGATGGTCTTGGAGTTCGTTTTGCGTTAAATTCTGCTACTGATGCAGCATTTAGTAACCTCGACAAAACGAATGTGTCTCTATTTGGGCATTCTATCGGGGCGATTACAGGTATCAGCTCTTATACCGTTGGTAACAGTTCGTTGAACCCTGCTATTGATTCTATGTTTAGTTATACAAGTGCAACACTTGCTAACCCAGGTGGTGGCATTGCACCTTTCTTGCTTAAGTCAGGCTCGTTTTCTCCTGAGATTAAGCACACCGTGAGCCTATCAAGTGTAACCGAGTACCAAGCACATTATGTAAGTAACTGTGTGCCAGTTAGTAAGTCAGGTGGTGATTGCTTTAATGAATACTACACAGCCCTAAGTAGTGATAGTGCTTCAGCCTCAGACAAAGCAGTCAAAGCGACAATCGATTCGACCCTTACTTCATTCACTTATGCTGCGCAAACAGTTCTAGATAACGTTGACCCATATAATATTGCATCTACAACTACGGGACCTGTGCTTGGTATTCAAGCGAATGGTGACGAAACGATACCAAACTCGGTCGCTGAGTTTCCAACAGCAGGTACCGAACCCCTGTTTAAAAAGTTATCCTTGGTTAATACTGCACTGGACTCTTCGGGAGACAAGCTGGCTTCGTATTTTGACAAAGCATCTTCAGAAGCAGACCACTCCACTGTAATTTCTCAGCAAAATGCTGGTGATGCAGCAGCCAACGCAGAAATGACCTCACAAATTGTACAATTTACCTTGTCGCAAGGTACTGGCATTGCAACCGTAACCGCTGGCTTGTTAGATGCGAGTAAGTAAGCGCATGAGCAAAATTTAATTTAACCAAATGCCAGCCTAACCGCTGGCATTTTTGTATCTGTCGTTCGAACAAGTCCCCTAGTTAACCGTTTGCATAAAACTTTAAAACACAAATGGTTGATCTCAGCTAAAATTAATCAAGACAGAATACCGTACGACCTCTTTCTTTATTGTAAATAAAGTGGATAATAGCCCCGTAATTTAATACCTAATAAATGTGAGTCCATTATGTCTTCTGAAGCTACTATGCTAGAACGCTGCCAATCTAAATGTGAACTATGTGGTTCTGATTCTTCTCTTACTGCATACGCAGTGCCGCCACACAGCCACGTAACAGTGGATCACGGCATCATGGTATGTGACAAATGTCTTGGTGAGATTGACGATCCTAAAGATATCAACCACTGGCGTTGTCTGACTGACAGCATGTGGAGCCAGGAAGCGCCAGTTCAAGTAACAGCATGGCGTCAACTTACTCGTCTGAACACAGAAAGCTGGGCTCAAGACGCGCTAGACATGATGTACCTTGAAGAAGCAACATCAGTTTGGGCACAAATCGGTATGTCTGCTGATGACAAGCCTCTTGACGTGAACGGCGTTGAACTTAAGAAAGGTGACGACGTAACAGTAATCAAAGACCTGCCAATCAAAGGTACTAACCAAGTAATAAAGCAAGGTACTGTTATCCGCGGTATCAGCGTTGGTGACGACCCTAAGCTTGTTTCTGGTAAAACAAACGGCGGTCAATCAATGTACGTAATCGCTGAGTTCTGCCGTAAAAAGTAATTATTCTTTTAGCTGAACAAAATCTAAAAAGGCGCTAATGAATAATTAGCGCCTTTTTGATATCTCAAATTTTCACGACTTAAAACTATCAATAAGTTGCTCACGGTACTCTTTAATGACCGACACCAAAGAGCCTTTGATACCACTGACTTGTTTCGAATGCGGACACCACAGCGCGAATCCAAATTTGAATCCTTCCACCATTTGCGCAGAGTGAATGGGCTCTATTGAATGTTTTGAAAATTCAGAGTCGGTAAAAAATGCCTTAGGAAGAAGTGCCCATCCAAAACCCTCTTCAAGCATTTTAATCATTAACGAAAGCTGATCGATCTCTTCATAGTCAGAGCTCACGATAATCTTTTCAGACATACCTTCGTCAATCAGAGACTTCAATACGAACTGTTTAGAGTTCCTAAGTGCGACTAATACTTCGTCTTTATCGATATGTGAGAGATCTCCCCCTTTCTGTCCGAATGGATAGAACTCAAAATGCCCAAGGAAAGTAGAATCAAAACTGTGCATCGCTCGGCTATTGTGAGCATTCACAAGTCCAAAGTGATATTCCCCACTTTGTATTCCTTGTTTAATTTCGTTCTTATTCCTAACCAGAAAGTTCACTCGCATCATTGGGAAATCGTGTTTAAGTCGTTTTCGTATATCCACCAAAACACGTTGTGGAACGAAACTAGAATACGCGATTGTTATTTTCTCTAACCCACCATAAGAGAGGCTCAACGCCACTTTGTCAAAAGTACGAGCTTGCTCAATCGTCTGTTTTGCGTAGTGATAAAGGAGGTGCCCGTCCTCCGTTGGTTCAACAGAGCGCCCGACCCTTTCAAAAAGATTCACCGCAAGGTGATCTTCCAAGTTTGTAATCACCTGACCCACGGTCGTTCTGTGCTTGTTAAGCTTTACTGCCGCCTTGCTAAATGACCGCTGTTCATAGACGGTCACAAACGCGAGAAGTTGTTCAATACTAAAGTTCATTTTGATGTACTTACTTTCTTGGTCATGCATACGAGATAGAAAAACATCTACTGCATCAGAATAATAATGATAAAAAGACAGCGCAAAAGTGACTACTGATTTGTATCTTTGCTGCCTATCCTTCCTAGTATATACCTAAACCAGTCTGTATTTGATGGATCTGATCCTCTATATACGATTATTAACATCACCGCATTTCCTTTATCGTTATCTTCTTAAAACGATAGAGACAGACCCATGAACACAATGCCACATGAACTCGTGTGGGGTGAGATCTACTTCCCTCCTTTGCTATTGGTTATCGCTTTAGCCTATGTATTGACGATATTGACTGGCTCAATCGCGACAAAACTTGGGCTACATAAATATGTCGCTTTTCCTGCAATTGCCGAATTAAGCTTGATCGTAATTTTCGTCGGCGTTATCGGTCAATTCATTACCATCTTCTGAGGCATTCACCTTGATTAAACGTTATCTCATCACGCTACTACTGGTCGTTGCCGCAAGCTCTGTGGTTTATAGCTATTACCAATCTTATTCGAGTAACCCCTGGACTAGAGATGGTCAGGTCAGCGCTTACATTGTTTCAATTACTCCCCGAGTTACAGGGCAAGTAACTAAAGTCCATATTGAGGACAACTCACAGGTGGCGAAAGGCGACTTGCTGTTTGAGATCGACCCAAGCATTTATCAAGCGGCCTACAATAAAGCGTTGGCGACACAGAAACAGGCTCGCGCGCTCTTAGCAAAAGCTAAAAACGAAGAGCAACGTGCGTTGAACTTAGAAAAGAGAACGCCTGGCGCTATGCCAGTGCTGACGTTGAATAACCTGAATAACGCGGTTGAGACAAACGCAGCAAACGTAGCACTAGCAAAAGCCAATGTTGAAGAAGCGCATTTGAATCTTGAATACACCAAAGTGTACGCGCCAACAAACGGTTACATCACGAACTTAAACCTACGAGAAGGCTCTCAAGTGGTCGCTAACACACCGGTAGTTGCATTAATCGATGAAGACAGTTTCTGGATCGAAGGCTATCTCAAAGAAACTGATCTGGTCAATGTTGGCCCTAACGACAAAGCGCTTGTCACTCTTATGATGCACAACGATATTCAATTAGAGGGCCATATCAGAAGCATTGGGTTTGGTATTGCAACACAAGACGGCAGCACTGGTAATGACCTTCTTCCTAACGTGAACCCAAATTTTCAATGGATTCGCCTTGCTCAACGCATACCAATCAAAGTAGAGCTCGATAACGTGCCTGAAAACTTACAACTTCGTGTTGGCATTACAGCTTCGCTCAAAATAATCAAATAGTTGGATGGCTTTTATGTTCAGTGCATCAACCAAAGAAGCCATTAAAGCGGCTCTCGCTATTGTTATCTCTATCTGTGTTGCGTTGTGGTTTCAATGGGAGAAACCTTATTGGGCAGCAATTGCGGTTGCGGTCATGGCACTGAACGAGAGCTTTGCTCATTCAATAAACAAAGGCCACAACCGATTAATGGGCACTTTGTTAGGGACTGGTTATGCCTTTTTCTTGATTGCGATGTTTTCTCAGGACCGCTTTCTATTTCTGATGTTTTTCACCTTATTTCTCGGTACATGCATCTTCATGTCGAGTGATGAAAAATACGGTTATGTCTTTTCTATAGGCTTTGCAGTCTGTTCTATCATCTCTTGCATGGGTGGATTCGATAACCAAATTACATTCTATTTTGCAGTGCTTCGAATACAAGAAACTCTATTAGGTGTTATCACCTTCTCGATTGTTTATCGTCTAATCTGGCCTGTAAATACTGAGCAAAACTTTATACAACGATTTGAAACAAGCAGAGAAACGCTGATAGCAGCAATGCGCGATACTAACGACCTTGATATAGAAGCATTAGAGTCCAATACCGCTAATATTGAAAAGCTCTATCAACTGTTGGATTTGCCGCTCGCTGGCAGTTATCACCTAAAAGAAAATATTCACGCATGGCGTTTACGAATCAACGAAATGGCGCATATTCAAGATCGTCTGCTTGAACTCGCCTCGGATGAACTGACTCAAGTTATTGATTGGGACACTCTCACCCAAAAAATGGAAAAACTAGAGTTAATGGCGCCAAACTCTTCATTGATTGATGATGTGCCATTTGTGATGAGTGAGAAGAAAAACGTTTCTTGGCACCATGAGCACCGTACGTTTGTTCAACACCTAAATGAAGATGGGCGAAAAGTCTTACAAGGTGTATCGATGTTTGTCACATCGTTATTGGTTTGGATATACCTGCCTGTACCGGGTGGTTTTATCTTCCCGATGATTGCTGGCATATTTTCTTCAATGCTTCCAACTATGCCGCCGAGTGTTATTAAGGATGCGTTTTTTGGGGTTATTGGAACCGGCACGGTTATCTTGCTTCAATATATCTTTATCATGCCGATGATGACTGAATTGTGGCAATTGGCGCTGTTCTATTTCATCAACAGCATAGTGATATGGAAAGTGTTCGCGACACCTAAACTTATGGTGCATCGAATACTTGGCATAAACCTGCTGGTCGTACTGACATCTGGTGCGCTTAATCTAACACCGGTTTATCAAATCCAAACACCATTACTGATGTTAACTACATTGCTCATCATTTTGATGATAGGCAAATTATTCACTGACCTCTTTAGAGTCAAAAGTATCGCTTAATCTCAACACTCGCGTGGCGAAAATTGGGATAAGAAAAACAATAAAGGCGCAATTAAGCGCCTTTAGAATGTCTATTGTTTACTGACTCATATAGTTTACTGATTCTGGATCAGTTGTTGTTTAGCCACACATCTTGGTTTTGTGGAGCTTTCTTCTTCTTTTTCTTCTTGCCTGTACCAGCCGGTGGCGCAATAGGTTTTAGTGCTGCGATCAATTCAGCTGTCGCTGCTTCATCCACTTCAAAGCCTTCAATTTGCTCACGATCAAGACGAATCTTGTTCTTCTTCTCGATGATTTTGAAGTGGTGGTAATCTTCGTGATCGATCAAAGATAGCGCAAGACCAACCTCGCCCGCACGACCACTTCGGCCAATACGGTGCATGTAGTCTGACGGGCTACGCGGTAAGTCAAAGTTGATTACTACTGGCAGCTTCTCAATATCCAGGCCTCGTGCCGCAATGTCTGTCGCGATAAGAACGTCAATCTCACCTGATTTGAAATCTTCTAGAATACGAGTACGTGAACCTTGCCCTTTATCACCGTGGAATACTTCAGCGATGATGCCGCGCTTGTAGAGCTTGTCTGCTAGGTGCTCACAGCTGTTCTTCGCATTAACGAAGATCAGAGCTTGGCGCCATTCGTGTTGTTGAATTAGGTGTGCGAGTAACGCTGTCTTGCGACCTTTTTCTACTTCAAATACACGTTGAACCAGTGTGCTCGCATTGGCACTTTGAAGTTGAACTTCAATTGGATCGCTTAGTAGTTCGTGAGTAAGCGTTTGAACTTGCTCTGGGAAAGTCGCAGAGAACAATAATGTTTGTTTCTTGCTCGGCAATAGCTTCAAGATTGCATCAAGTTCTTCGGTAAAACCTAGGCTTAGCATTCGGTCAGCTTCATCAAGCACTAACGTTTTTACTTTGTCTAGCTTGATTGCGTTGCTTGAAATGAGATCAAGCAGACGACCCGGTGTTGCTACCAAGATATCAGTGCCGCCACGTAGCGCCTGCATCTGAGTGTTTACCGATACACCACCAAACACACACACCGTTTTAATCGCGCCGTTGAAATGTACAGCGTAAGATTTAACGCTGTCGGCCACTTGCTTAGCAAGTTCACGAGTAGGAACCAAGATAAGGCCAGAAACAAAGTTTCCTTTGCCTGAACGACGGTCCAGAGGTGCATCTTCATGAATCTTTTGTAACAGTGGAAGTGCAAATGCTGCGGTTTTACCTGAACCGGTATTTGCGCCTGCAATTAAATCGCGTCCTGCTAACACACTTGGAATAACTTGCGCTTGGATAGGCGTTGGCTGTTGGTATTCAAGCTCAGATAAACGAGCCATCAAAGGAGAGATTAAGCCAAGATCAGAGAAGTTGGTTGGTGTAGTGGTGTTAGTCATTAATTGCAGAAACTCAAAGCTAAAATAATAGCGCGCTATATTAACGTATTTCAGCAGTATTACGTAACTAAATCGCCCTTTCGCTTCGATTTCATCGATTAATACCCATCAGAAACGAAGTTATCAATGTGAGAACGTCGCTACTCACCGTATCCAACTCGTTTACATACATTCTTAGCTTTATCATTGTCGCATTTGGCGTGTGACAGACCGTGCTCCTTATACAAAGCGAATTTACTGTAACTTCAATAAAGACCGCTATGCTTATATTTTTCTTTCAAATACAAAAACGCCAGCTTCAGAAGCTGGCGTTTTTAATTCTGTCTTTCTTTTATTCTATGCGTTTACGCTTAGATTAACGGTTGATACCGATATCACGTTGCATGTGACCAGATAGGTCGCTTGCGTAGTAACTACGTGGAGAGTTGTCTACGAAAAGAATATCGAAAATGTGTGCAATCAATCCTTTGAAGTTAACCGAGTAGGTCTTCTTATCCATAGAGTTAGGAACAGCGATAGTATTCATTTGTACTGCTTGAGCCATGATTGCCTCTCTATAAATTTATTAATGTGTTTCGTTCTGATGACAAGAATAATAGGTGATCTTTTGCAGGTTAAAAAATGACTAAAATTAGATTTTGGGATTAGTTTTTCTAACAAAACAAACCATTAACAACACCACAAAATAGATATGCACAGCATGTGAGTATAAATTCAATATGGTGTTTAAATCATGCATTTAGTACAAATACCCCGCAAACAACAGTGGCCAATGTCACATAAAATTTACATAAATAAATTTTCCACTTCATCAACCACGTGTTCATTATCAACTTTTCGATAAGTTATATTTGTTTTTAATTTACTTGTTCAATACCTGGCTTCTTCGCATAAATCGACGCTATAACCGCAATCGTCATAGTCGAAATCAGTACAGCAAGTGACCAGTAAGTTGGGATAGCCCACTCACTGTCAACCAGTAGCATTTTCACACCGATGAACACCATGATGAATGCCAGTGCCGGTTTCAAGTAGATGAACTTATCCATCATGCCTTGCAGTACAAAATACAACGAACGAAGGCCAAGTAGCGCAAATACGTTTGCTGCTAATACCAAGAACGGTTCTTGTGTTACCGCAAAGATCGCAGGGATAGAGTCCAATGCAAACATCACGTCCATCACTGCGATCGCTCCGATGACCAACATCATTGGAGTGAATGCCCATTTAGCACCCTGTTTAACCATTAATGCAGGGCCATGGAAATCCTCGGTTACCGGCATCACTTTACGAAGTAGCTTTTCAGGCAGTGTATTCACACTCTCCTCTTCGCCTTTGTCTAATGCCAGCTTAATACCTGTACCAATCAAGAACGCAGCGAACACGTAAAGCACCCAGTGGTATTCCGCCAATAGCTGTGCGCCTAGTGCAATCATAATTGCACGAAGCACCAATGCACCAATTACCCCCCAAAGAAGCGCACGAGGTCTTAGATGCTCAGGAACTTGGTATTGAGCAAAGATCATCGCAAAAACAAACAAGTTGTCTACGCTAAGGGATTTTTCTAACAAGTAACCCGTAATGAATGACACGGTTGCTTTTTGCGCTGTGTAGTCACTATTCGGCGCATAAATGTCCCAAAATAGGTAAATAGAGCCAGCAAACAAAAACGCAAGTACAAACCAGAAAACACTCCAGATTGCCGCTTTCTTGATAGTAACGTTACCGCCACGAGTCTGATAGATATCAATAGAGACGAGAATAACCGTCAGTAGGAAAAAGCCCGCATAAGTCGTCATGATTGGCGATGAAAAAAAGGATTCACTATTGGTAGATAATAGAGATTGAGTTGAGTTCATTATTCCTCCGGGCGGAAGAACTGTACAAAGACCTTCCGCAAACAAAGCATATCAAGTTCCATTACGGATCTTGACTGTGATTGCGTTGGTCTCGTTGAAGTGAAATATGGGATTTCACCTTTACATACCGGATAGACTCTTGGCCTAACGAGATGACGATATGTAAACTTGCGCTAACTACTCCCCAAACGCGTGGATAATAATCCTCTGATTGTGTTTCGTCTATATAAATTTGCACAGAAAAAGCAAAAAAGGAGCGATCTGCTCCTTTTTTATTTCTGCCACTTACGCTTGTTATAGCGTGTATTGATAATAGGAATACTGCGGCTGTTCAAAAACCAATCTTATTCAGCACGCAAACCATTACAAACCTGTAGTCGGCACCAAATACACTAACGCTGACCAAACTGATACCCAACCAACAACCGCTACCGCATCTAACCAATCTTTCTTATCCATGCATATCTCCACAACAAGGCGACCTGCAGAGATGAAGCATAAACAATGCCAATTTTATAAATAACCCCAAGTAATAATTCTAAGTGCCCGTATCAACCGTGATTATCTAAAACACTCCATGCAATTCAACGGTTCAGTGTGTTGAAGCGACTCTGGGTGGTCTTGCAGAAACTCAATGAAGCAGTCTGCCATAGAGTCAGTGGTTACCGTGCCATCGCCTATCATATCCAACACGGCGTTATAGCCCTCTTTCCCTTTCATTGTGTAGGCAGACGACGCGCCACGGTAAATACGGTTGCGAGAAACAGTTTGCCAACCCGATTCATCAGAGTGGATTTCTAGATGGTGAATCCTATGCCCTAAAGGCGCTTCTTTGTGGTAACAAAACCTCAGGTTGTGCGTATAAGGGAAACTGCCAGACCCCGTTCCCACGACGCCATTATCAATCGCGTTATTGATTGCACCTTCAAGCATGCCAGCGATCGTTTCACCTTTTACTTCATACACACCAATGGGTACGGCAAACGGTAGTAGTTTTCCGGCAATATCGGCAACAGAAACATCGCCGCTATTTAGTGAATTTCTAACACCACCTGCGTTGTGAATGGCAAAGTCAACCTGATGGCCTTTCTTGTTCATTAGATGATGAAATGATTGAGCAACCAAGGGGGCTAGTTGGCTCGGGCCTTTGTCATCTGGGATACGTACATGGCGAAGTTTAGTATCTGCATGAGCAATCACTTGTTGCTGAAGTTTTCGAACTCGCGGCTGGTATTTATCCGTCAGAATGCTCTGCAATTCAGGATCTTTCTTACACACTGCGATATTGGGGTGATTGTTTAAAAACTCACACGCCATATCATGTGCGTCGTCTTGCCCTACTTCACTCAATTTCGCGTCTATAAAGAGTCGACGACCTAATAACAGTTCGTTCTTACCATTAAAGTGTGTCACTTTGCCTTGAGCATCGAACTCGATTTCACAGTGGCCTAAGCTCATGGCGTGGAAACCCGCTTGCACAACATAGGTATCGCCAATTTTCACACCGTATTCATCATCCTTAACTAAGCCGATATCAGAGAAATCACCTTGTAAGCGATGACTGTGGCCACCAACAATCACACCGATACCTTTCACATTCGCAGCTAGCTCTAAGTCGGCTTCATAACCAAGGTGACTAAGTAACACAATCTTGTTGATGCCTGCTTGATGGATTTGCTCAATGGTCGCTTTTGCTGTTTCCAAAGCATTCTCAAACGGTGTATCGATATCTGGGTTAGCGATGCCTGCCATCTTGTCGATGCTTAAACCGAATATTGCGACCTTTTCGCCATCAAACTCTTTCGTTATAAAAGAAGCACTTCGCGTTTCAGGTAGATAAGGCTTAACAATTTCGTTGTCCGCCAACGTATGAGTTTTATTGATATCCTCATTCGATAGATTCCAGTTACCGGCCAACAGTGGGAATTTGATTCTTTTCGCAAAAATCGCAACGGGCTCATTACCCATGTCTAACTCGTGATTACCGAGCGTCATGGCATCTATATTAAGGGCATTCAACAAATCGGCGTTGGCTTTTCCCTTGAATAAAGAAAAGTACAAAGTGCCCTGGAAGCAGTCGCCAGCGTGCAGGAACAAGGTTCCAACCTTCTGACGCTGGGCATCTTGTTCTATTTGTTTGAAGCGTGTTGAAATTCGAGCAAAGCCACCAGCACTGACATAAGGTTCAATGATGTGGTTGTTCATTTTAAGTGATAGCTGTAACGAGGTTGGTTCAAAGTATGAGTGGGTGTCGTTGATGTGTGCCAATACTATTTTTGTCGGCTTATTCTTTTTAGTCATATTTTCTTCTCTCTTTGTCCCTTCATACTAGGTCGAGAATCATGACAGAATCGTGAATTTTATGAAACTGCACTGCAAAAAAATACTCGAGATAGATCAAAAATCTGATTTTGCACCGTATTAATAAACAACGGGTTTTGTGACAGGTGAGCATACCGGATTTGAATTTTTCGATTATGATTAAAGATATCTGTTAGCTTTCAAATAATTAGCAGAGCCTTCCGTTAGGAGTAAGCCTATGCAACTAGAAAGAATCGAGATTTCTGGCTTTCGAGGTATCAAGCGCATGTCACTCGCGTTTGACGAGCTAACCACGCTTATTGGTGAAAATACTTGGGGTAAGTCTTCATTGTTGGATGCCCTTTCCGTCGTTCTGCCCTCAGACGGTGTGCCATATCACTTTGAAATGACCGATTTTCATGTCGATTACTCTGTTTCACATCCACAGTCTCAACATCTTCAAATTGTTCTCGCATTAAAAGCTAACGATAAGAGCGAACTTAACGCGGGTCGTTATCGCAAACTTAAACCTATCTGGGTTCAAGATGAGTTTGGTGTATTTCGCATCTATTACCGAATAAGCGCGACGTTAGAACAGTACGAAACGACCACACACTATGCATTTTTAGGTTTGGATGGTAATCCGCTTAAGCTTCATCATTCCGAAAAGCTCGCTCAAGAATTAATGACCTTACATCCCGTCATCCGTTTGCGTGATGCGAGGCACTTTGATCGTCCTTTCAACGGCAAGTCTCTTAATCATAATGCTCACCTCCCAACTAACGGTCAGGCTAGTAATACGAATGGAAATGGAAACGGCAGTAATCATACAAGCAATGGTAATGGGGCGAACGGAAATGGTACCAATGGTAATGGGCGGCAAGCAAGAATAGAAAAACGAATCGACAATACCTGCCGTCGCTTAATGGCGATACCTGGCCATGTCAATAAAGGTGAAATGCGCAGTAGCCTAGAGTCGATGCAAAGCCTAATCGAGCACTACTTTTCTTTCAAAAGTACTTCTCGTCGTAATCCTAGAAAACAAAGGGATGGCCTACTCTACTCAGCTGGTGCGAACGACAAGAGCATTCATCAACTTGTTGAAGAGACAAAAAACAAACAAACCCGCTTATTATTCATGGGGTTACTTAACGCCTACCTGCAAGCTAAAGGGCCAAACGACCTACGACGATGTGCTCGCCCTCTTCTGATCCTTGAAGATCCCGAAGGTCGATTACATCCAACCCATTTAGCAAGGGCGTGGAGTTTGATGCAAAAGTTACCCATGCAGAAAATCCTTACCACTAATAGCGGCGATTTACTTGCAGCAGTGCCTTTTCAATCGATTCGTCGCTTGGTACGTCAATCAGACAAAACCATCGCCAATCAGCTCAACATGAATCACTTCAGCAAAGATGAACTTAGAAGAATTGGGTTTCATATTCGTTTCCATCGTTCCGGTGCCCTGTTTGCTCGCTGCTGGTTATTAGTTGAGGGTGAAACCGAAGTATGGTTATTCAATGAATTAGCCAACCAATGTGGTTACAACCTTGCTGCTGAAGGTGTGCAAATTATAGAATTCGCTCAATCGGGGCTTAAAGCTCTAATCAAAGTAGCTCAAGAGTTCGGGATTGATTGGCACGTGGTGACCGATGGAGATGCGGCAGGTAAGAAATACGCCGCAACAGTATTATCGAAGTTAGGAAAAGACCAAGCAAGACATCGCCTCACTGAACTACCAGATAGAGACATCGAGCATTACTTGTACATGAATGGTTTTGAAAACTTTTTCCGGGATATGGTTAAAATCCCTTATGACCATCCTATCCCACCCAAAAAAGTGGTCGCAAAGGTATTAAAGAAACACGCAAAACCCGACCTTGCATTAGCTATCGTTTCTCATTGCGAGGACCAAGGGCAAGAATGCATTCCGTTATTATTGAGGTGGACGTTAAAACGCGTGATCACCATGGCGAACGGGAATACCTAGGCATAATTTGTTTTATAGATGCTATCAGTTGCTCTACTGATGAAATCTTTAGTTGATTGCCTTAACCAAAACCTCAACAAAAAAAGGCACACCAAATGGTGTGCCTGTATAAATCGATATACAAATTAATTGGGGGTTATCTTGCAAGAGTTCACAGTGACTAATCCATAGCTTTCTTAACGTATTTATTAAGCCTTTGCCTGTTTAGCGTGTTGTTCAACAACTTCCGAAGATTGAGTCGATTTCTCGTGAAGCCATAGCCCTGTTGCTTTCATCAAGTATCCAAACACACCACCAAGCAGTAAAGATGGTACTACAAGTTGCCAATCGCCACCTGCAGCAAACGTCGCACAGCAACCAATGAAGGTTCCTGGGATATAACCTAGCCACGCTTGTTTCGCTTGAATACACATAAAGAAAGCCACAATAGCAGTAATCATGTAGCCTAAAATCTCTAAACCTGCAAAGGTTGAGCTTTCGATAATCACCATTGCCCAGAATACGCCTGTCATATTGGTCAATAAGCTACCTGCTAGTCCTTTAACGCCGCCTGTTGGCGAAGCAAAATAACTGGTGCAACCTAGGAAACCTGCCCATGACAATAAGCCGAAAGAGATAGCAATCCATCCCCATAGACCTGACAAAATACCTGTTGTTAATGAAATCGCGACTAATGTACTCATACTATTTCTAAAGCCTAATTACGTAATTGAACGCAACCGGATTCAGCCTCACTTAAAATCAAGTAAGCATACTATGGTAAGAACGCCTTCTTTTAGCCGATCACGATCACATTAATAATGTACGCAAATGTGCATTTATCACTAGATAGAGACCGAAATCGCTTATTCAACATAAATAGTTATTAGTTTTTGTGTTGAATCGTCGCTAGAGAACCGACCGTTTGCCTTTCATCATACGCTTACCTTCACGCTTGATACATTCAGCAAGTGGGTTCTCTGCCATGTCAGCACGCCAAATAAAGGACAAGGTTCTTTCCATTTCAAGCTCAGGAACATTCAACGTCACCAGTTGGCCTGACTCAACAAACTGTTCGACATCTAGATAAGGTAAACACGTTAAATATGGGCCGTTTGCAACCAAACTTCTTAAAACAGGAACGTGTTCGTACTCTCGCCAAACATCGAGATCGCCAATTAAATGGTGAATAGAACTATCAAAAACTTTGCGAGTACCCGAACCATGTTCGCGTAATACCCACTTTGCTTGTTCTAATTGCGCCAAGCTTACTCGTTCACGCTTTGCAAACGGGTGATGAGCCGATGCAACCACCGTTAAATGGTCAGTACACCACACTTCTTGGTGAACTCGGTTGTCATCACAACGACCTTCGATAACGCCTAAGTCATATTGATAATCTAATACACCATCAATGACAGCATCGGTACTTTGCACGCCGAGGGAGATTCGCATCTCAGGAAAGTCGTTATCAATAATACTGATGAGATCCGGAACGAGGTGTTCCGCTGGAGTTTGGCTAGCACCTAATTTGAGTTCGCCACTCAACAAATGCTGCTCGTAAAAACCCATCTCAATTTGCTGCGCATCTTGCAGTAAACGCTTCGCTTTTGGTCTTAACCACATGCCCCAATGAGTCAGGGCCATTTGCTTGCCCTGCCTTTCAAACAAAGGCCTGCCGAGCATTTTTTCCAACTGTGCAAGAGACATACTTGTCGCTGACTGAGTCAACGCCAATTTGTCTGCTGCCTGACTAACGCTCCCGGAGTCTGCTACTGCATCAAATACCGCGAGTTGCTTTAATGAATAACGCAAAATTCATCCTTAATGCTTTTAATTATTTGTGTCCTGATGCTCGTTTATTATTAAGCCGATGAGCAATCAATTTCATTCTACGCGTAACAAAATCTATATCAATAAATTTGATGT
The DNA here is from genome assembly GCF_001557875.1 of Vibrio splendidus. GTDB lineage: Bacteria > Pseudomonadota > Gammaproteobacteria > Enterobacterales > Vibrionaceae > Vibrio > Vibrio splendidus_F. The sequence continues at coordinate 1,242,955 of NZ_LNRF01000001.1, forward strand.
GGTTTCTAAAAATTATCAATTTTACCTCTACCCCTCAACATCCTAATCTGGAATGGCAGGACACAACGAGCCCTGCAAAACACGATTGATTAACCATTACGGATTAACCAATTCATTAACACTAGGAATTACACATGACGGATTGTTCAAGGGGGGGATATGGCAACCAGCACTTCTGAAAATCATCAACTGTTCTCACCAACAGAAATGATGGCGGAAGCCGAGAAGTTTGCATTAAGCAAAGCAAATAAAACCAGCAGCATGACATTGAGTTTGGCAATCATGGCTGGCGCATTCATCGGGCTTGCTTTTTTATTCTACATCACGGTAACCACCGGTAGCGCAGATGCTGGATGGGGATTGAGTCGCTTAGCCGGCGGTCTTGCCTTCAGTATGGGTTTGATCTTGATTGTGATTTGCGGTGGTGAGCTGTTTACCAGCTCAGTGTTATCAAGTATCTCATGGGCTAACAAGCAAATCACCTTCACGAAGATGCTGTCTATCTGGGGCAAGGTGTATGTCGGTAACTTTATCGGTGCCATGTTCCTATTGGCTTTGGTAAGCGCTGCAGGCTTGTATCAACTGGATGGCGGGCAATGGGGATTAAACGCTCTGAACATTGCTCAACACAAACTGCACCACAGCCCTGTTCAAGCGTTTGCTTTGGGGGTGCTTTGTAACTTGTTGGTGTGTTTAGCCATTTGGTTAACGTTCAGCTCTGCTAACGCAATGACCAAAGCAATGATGACCGTGTTACCCGTTGCAATGTTCGTAAGCTCAGGCTTTGAACACTGTGTGGCGAATATGTTCATGGTTCCGCTAGGCATCACAATTCAAGCATTCGCACCAGAAAGCTTTTGGATGCAAATCGGCGCAACACCGGCGCAGTACGCAGACTTAAACATCATGCAATTTGTCACCGCAAACTTAATACCAGTGACAATCGGCAACATCGTAGGTGGTTCAGTATTGGTCGGCTTAGCCAACTGGAGTATCTACCGTCGCCCACAACTTAAAGCAGCAAAAATTACCGCTATTACACAAACAACAGAAATTACGTCAGTTAAGGAAATTACTATGAACACAGCAACTACTATCAAGCAAATCATGAACACTAAACCAATGACACTGAGCGTAGAAATGCCAACATCAGTCGCGATTGATTCACTTTTAGACGCACAACTTGTTAGCGCTCCTGTTTGCGATGTTGAAGGTCGTCTAGTAGGTATCTTCTCTGTTCATGACGTAATGGTTGACCTTTGGTGCCAAGATTACATCCCAACTAAAGGCCAAAAAGTCGTAGACCTAATGAGCCGTGACGTTGTGGCAATCGATGCAAACGACAAGCTAGTAGACGTTGCTGAATTCCTATGTATCGACAAAGAGCAACTGTACCCGACTACAAGCATGGGCTTTGCAACTCGCCTGACTTCTCTTTCTCTAGAAGAGCGCGCAAAAGCGATGAAAGTAAGCCAACCACATATGCTTCCAGTGTTAGAAAATGGCGTAATGGTGGGTGTGTTGACTCGCATTGAAGTGATGCAAGCACTGCGTCCAATCTACGGTGACCGACTAAACGTGGTTCCACAAGCTGAACTAGAAACGGCTTAACTAATCGTAAGTTGAACTATTAGGGATTAGTAGTTCAATTAGATCACTCAGTCATGGCAACGTTGACTGGCTAGAGGCAAATGGTGGCTTTTAACGTACTAAACGGTTTGACACAAAACAGACCTAAACGCGTTGCCATTTATCTCAATAAAAAAGGCGCAAAGTGAAAACTTTGCGCCTTTCTCTATTTCTTAGTATCGACCAAACTTTTGATGTTTCTAAAAAATGTTGATACCTGTCAGAGAGCTAAAAAGCTAGATTACTTCTTTACGCCTTCAACGTGTAGATCCATATCTACATAGCTTGAAGCGCCCATTACAGGAATGTTGAAGTCAGCAAGCTCTAGACGAGTTGTACCAACGAAACCTGCACGCTCACCGCCCCATGGGTCTTGACCAGCACCGATGAATTCAGCTTCGATAACGATAGGCTTAGTTACACCGTGAAGTTTAAGGTCACCCATAACTTCAAGTTTGCCGTCACCTTTATCAACCACTTTTGTGCTGTTGAAAGTAGCATCTGAGAACTTACCTGCATCAATGAAATCAGAGCTACGGATGTGCTTATCACGTTCTGCGTGGTTTGAATCAAGGCTTGTAGTGTCAACCGTTACGTTTACTGTAGACGCTTTAACGTTGCTTTCATCAAATGAAAAGTCACCTGAGAATGTGTTAAAACGGCCTTGGATAAAGCTGTAACCTAGGTGGCTAACTTTAAAGTTAACTGAAGCATGCGCACCTTTTGTATCAATCACGTAATCAGCGGCGTTCGCAGCGAAAGGCATTGCCATAGCAAATGCTAATCCTGTAGCGATAATTGACTTTTTCATTTTGAAGCTCCTATCATTTTTCGTAGCGTATCGTCTTTGTCGATAACGTGGTGTTTTATCGCCGCTAAGGCGTGCACTGATGCCATAATGATCAGTACCCATGCAGCATAGTAGTGAACCGTACCTGCGAGATCAGATTGGTTTGCAAACAGTTCGCCCATACTTGGAACTGTGAACCAATTAAATACATCGATCCCGCGGCCATCCGATGTTGAAATCAAATAACCGGAAATAAATAAAACCGCTAAGTTAATGTACATAAAGCCATGAGCTACCTTTGCCGCTGCAACTTCATAGCTTTTGCCTTTCACCTTAGGTGACGCGGTAACTAGTTTCCAAACCAAGCGGATAACGGTAACTGCAGCCAAAAGAATGCCTACCGAACGGTGGTAGTCTGGTGCTGTTTTGTACCACTCGCTGTAGTATGAAAGATCAACCATCCACAGGCCTATACCAAATAAGCCAAATATTGCGAGGGCTGAAAGCCAATGCATCGCTCTTGCTAAAGGGTTGTAGTTTCTAACGTTGTTGTCCATGCATCTCTTCCGAATGTTAACGAGTCGTGTAGTTTTGAAAAGCGTACCCTACACTAAGTTTGTGTAACATATTATTTACCAAGCTTTACATTAGTTACATCATTTCAAATTAAACGAGTTATTCAAAATTTTTGAACAAGTTGCTTTATTGATAAATTCATTTCCCTAAAAAGTACTTGTTTGGTTTAAATTTCAACGACTTGTTCAATTTCATAAAGCTCATCTGAGATGTCTAACATTTTACGCTCCATTACCTTTTGAGCGTCTTCTATCCCTTTGTTGTAATAGATTGCGCCGAACTTTTTACTAATGAAGTCGACTAAGAATTCCGTGTCGAACTGACCAAGTTCCACATCAAGCTCATCTTGAAGGTACTTTTGGAGCGTATGAGAGAGCTCAGACTTTTGCTTTGAATCTAATTGAATGGTCATAAATGTTTCCAAATAAAGAGTAAGTAAATCAATCGCGAATTGCTGACTAGACTATAATCGTGGTAACTAGTTAGAATTCCTCATAATTTAGAATACAGACCAGTAGAGCGCCAGTGCTATTCATAAAATCACTCAGCAATGGTTAATTTTGATAGAGAGATCAAGAACTCGCACTTTGACGATAGGTAACAGCATCGCAATTACCGTACTATTGCCCATCAATAAGATAGTAGCCGTGTATAAGGGACTTCATTGTTATTAGATCTAGTGATTAAAAGCGTTAATCAATTTCAAGACGATTGCCTAAAGCTCTGTGAACGCCACTACCCTACTGTGCACAATCAAGGGATCAGTGAGCACCATATAGGTAAGGCATTTGCCCGCCGAATGGAGCACACCTTCGTTAGCTTTAATCATGCAAGCAACATCAGCCCACTTGAAATGCTTTCATCTGGCGAAACGCCCCGCCACTTCCGAATCTCTTCTGAAATCGGTACCGTTTGGATGATCAGTCATCATATGGTGAGCGCCGGGAAAACCTGTCGTAGAAAGTTGATGTTGGACATCCATAATTGGCAACAAGAGTATGGATTTGCCATTCAACCGAATGACGTTTTGATCATTGTCTCTGACCATTGGATTAGTCGAAGTAAAAACAGTGGCGAGTTATTGCATTGGTGGATGGGAGAACTCCCTGACGAGATAACCGAGTACAGCAAACAAGGCATCACACTAAGAGAGAGTGATTCTCAATTTGCCGCTGATTTAAATAACAACTTCAATATCAGTCCATGTTTTATTAAATACGGGCACCCGCTAAAACGGTCAGGAAATCAACAATTAGTTCGTAAATACCTGCAACTTTATGCCGTACTTCAATGGTAGTGATAATACGGGTCAACTTTTTCATTCAATATTGAAAGAAATTTTTAGACCTTTATCTCAATTTTTATAAAAACCGTCCTTTCGTTGTTCATTAATTATTCGAACGTTCTAATTTAAATTATTAATGAGTATTTTTCTGATCCTATCTATTTTGCGAGATAGATATCACTTCTATGTAACCCAACAAGTATCTTTATTTTCTAACTTTGACATTTACCCATAATCTAAGCCTTTAACCCTACTTTTCGCTGGTGTATCGCCGCTCTAGCTTTATATTGGTTGGGAGCGATATGTGAGATGTTACTCAGCCATTAAATTCACAGCAACTATCAAACCCAACAAGTGATAAGTTACAATAATGATTGATATCATTTATCATGCTGATTTTTCGTTAATTATATTTATTTAAATATTGACCCTGCAAATGAGTTTTTATTAATTGACAATTTACTAACACCTGTCAATATTGTGACAGCCATGACGTATATTTTCGTCACTAAATAAACACCTTTATTAGCGACTATGATTTTATCAGACAGAAGTGAATTTATTAGCTGTATATCTGTGGATGCCGATATGCAGTTTATTGCGAAATATCAAGACTTAACACTTAGAAGTGTCTATCAACCTGTATTTGACGATTCAATGACTCAGATAGGCGTAGAGGCTTTGGTGCGTATTTCGAATAGCAAAGGGGATATTGTTCGTCCTGATCACTTCTTCCATTCCGATGACACTTCATGCACTGACAAGATCAATGTAGAGAGATTGAGTCGCGCTATACACATTCGTAACTTTGCACAGTCATCTATTCGTCATTTGCACCTATTTTTGAACGTTCTTCCAAACGTTGGTGAGTTATTTGCTGCTGAAAAAGTAAGTGACAGCCTTCTAGCAAAACGCCTTCATGAGTTGAATCTTTCATGTGAACAGATCGTGATGGAATTGGTAGAGCTGAATGCCGAAAGTGAAGAGCGCTTGAAAGATGCAGCTCTCTCTCTTGCGGAGAATGGTTTTCAAATCGCAGTCGATGATTTTGGAACACAAGCATCAACAGAGCAGCGTGTTCGTCATATTAATCCTCATATCATCAAGATTGATCGTTCAGTAATGTTGGATTTTGAAAACGGTGACCCTCGCGAAATGGAGTTAGTACTCGATCTTGCAAAGCAAATTGGCGCGAAAACGGTCATTGAAGGCATAGAAACCCAACAACAACTCGAAGCGATGCAGAGCTTAGGCTTCGATATGTATCAAGGCTATCACTTAGCCATGCCAAAACCGATTGAGTTGGACATACGCGTTGCAATCTAGAACTGCCCTATATACCGCACAAAGCCGCTTTACCATTGGTTAGCGGCTTTTTAATACCCATCAATTAGTGAGCACGCTCGCTGAGGTTGTGCTCTAGAATGGTCTTGTATCGCCAAATAATGTGCATAAAAAAGCCCAGTCAAAATTGACTGGGCTGGCTTAAAAGAATCTTTTTATATCAATCCCTAATAACCCGCAGTGGACGGTTTGATTCTATATAGAATGGCGAACATCACTGGTACTACTATTAGCGTTAGTACGGTAGCAAAGCCTAAGCCTGCCATGATGGTAATCGCCATCGAGCCGAAAAATGCATCGAAGACCAAAGGAATCATGCCCAAGATAGTTGTTAAGGCTGCCATAGATACCGGTCGCACACGACTGATCGCACTGTCGACAACCGCTAAATATGGGTCTTTACCTGTTTGTAACTCACTGTTGATCTGGTCAAGTAAGACGATACCGTTCTTCAAAATCATGCCACTTAGACTTAATAGGCCTAGGAAAGCAGTGAAACTGAATGGCATATTAGTACCTAACAGACCAATCGAAACACCAATGATGGAGAGTGGTACCGTAAACCAAATCACTAGTGGCTTACGAACCGAGTTAAACAGAAGCATAGTGATGATAAACATCAGCAAGTAACCCATTGGAAGTGAACCAAATAGAGATTCTTGTGCATCTTTCGAACTTTCGTACTCACCGCCCCAACTAATGTTGTAACCTACTGGTAAATCGAGTGCTTCAACCTTTGGTTTTACGCGAGCAAACAAGCTAGCCGGCGTTTCATCACCTAATACATCGTGATCAGCCAGAACCGTTAACGTACGCTTTCGGTCACGACGTTGAATCAGTGGCTCAGACCATTGAAGCTCAACCCCATCGATCACTTGTTCTACAGGAATATAGGTTTGCAGTGATGGGCTCCAAATCTTCACATTGTTCAGTGATTCAAAGTCAAAACGCTCTTCTTCAGGCAGGCGTGCCACGATAGGTAACATATGCGTACCATCACGCAGTAAGCCGATGTTGTAACCACTAAACGCCATCTGTAGTGTCTCAGACAGATCCGTCTTTGAAATACCAAGGCGACGTGCCTTTGATTCATTAAACAGTGGCACTAGCTCTTTGGTGCGTTCACGCCAGTCGTGACGCACATTTCGAGAACCAGGATCCGCCAACAATATATCTTCTACCTCAACAGCGATGCTGCGAAGGATGTGTGGGTCTGCACCGCTAATACGAGCTTCGATTTTTGAAGCTGGCGACGGGCCAAATTCAATCAGTTTAAATTGGAACGTAGGTTGTTCAAATTTGTTGGCCAAGTCCTTATCTAGCCCTTCGAGGACTTTAAACATAGCGTCTCGGTCAGTCGTTCGTACCTGCAGTTGACTGTACGCTTCGTAACTTTTCTCCGGTTGATATGTCAGCGCAAAACGTTGCATGCCCTGTCCTACCGTGGTTGTAACAAACTCAACGTCATCTTGCTGACGAATGTAGCTTTCAACTTTTTCTGTTTGCTTGATCGTTTCTCGAACATCGGTGCCTTCTGGCATCCACATATCTACGTAAAACATGGGCGTGTTTGATGGTGGGAAGAACTGCTGCTTCACCATACCAAAACCGACCACAGAAACCGCCAATAGCGCAACCATACTTACTATGGTAAGCCATCTAAATCGAAGTGCTACTTTCAGACTCGCACCGAATATAACAAACAGGATGCCTTTGTAAGGATCTTCGTTTTCATCGACCTTGTCTTCTTCTTTAAGCAACATCTCAGCAAGGAATGGCGTCAGCGTTAGCGCCGTTACCCAACTCAAAAACAGTGAGAAACACAGTACCCAGAACAACGAACCCATGAACTCGCCTGTCGCATCTTTCGACAAACCAATCGGTGCAAACGCTGTAATAGCGATAATGGTCGCACCTAACAGTGGCCATTGTGTTTGTTTCACGATGTCTTTCGCTGCTTGAAGCTTGGTTTTGCCTTTCTGCAAGCCAACCAAAATTCCTTCAACGACAACAATCGCGTTATCAACCAGCATACCCAGTGCGATAATCAAAGCACCTAGCGAGATACGGTGCAGTTCTACTTCGTTGTAGTCCATCAAGATAAACGTACCGAACACTGTCAGTAACAACACTAAACCGATGATCAAGCCACTGCGTAAGCCCATCGCGAACAGAAGTACTATGATAACAATTGCCACAGCTTCAACTAGGCTGATTAAGAAGTCAGCTACTGATTTGTCTACTTCTTGCGCTTGGTTGTAGAAGTAATTCAACTCTACACCAGCTGGCTTAATGCTTTCTAAGCGATCAAGTTCCGCATCAAGCGCATTACCAACCTCAACCACGTTTACGCCTGAAGAGAACGCAATACCTAAGTTGATCGCTGGTTTACCATTGTACGTTAATACATTGCCCGGCTTTTCTTGAATACCGCGAGTCACTTCAGCGACATCTTTCAAACGAATGAGGTTACCCGTATCACGACCATGAATGATCAGGTTTTCTAACTCTTCAACCGTGCTCAGCGTGCCGTTAGGTTTGATGGTTAGGCTTTGACCGTTGAGCATTACCTCGCCTGCCGATACCACACTGTTTTGCTGTGCGAGCAATGATGTCACTGTCGACATGTCTAGGTTTAACGCCGCTAAACGCTCAAGTGACATCTCAACGAATAATTGCTCTTGTTGGTCGCCTGCAATACTTACTTTGCCTACACCGTCAACCAGTTCGATTTCGCGTGTTAGATAATCAGCATACTGTTTGAGCTCTACGTAATCGTATCCATCCCCCGTTAGCATGATCATCACGCCAAACACATCACCAAAATCATCGATGATCTGAACAGAGTTAACACCACTAGGTAGCGTTGGCTGTAGGTCGTTGATCTTTCGACGCATTTCATCCCAGATTTGAGGTAGCTCGTCCGGGCCATAGTCCATCTTCATGCTAACCATAATTTGAGACATACCATTCGACGACGTTGAGGTGATTTTGTCGATATAAGGCAACTGTCGTATCTCTTTTTCGAGTGGATACGTCAACTCCTCTTCAACTTCCATTGACGTAGCGCCAGGGTAAGTTGAAATAATCATGGCATCTTTAATGGTAAAAGCTGGGTCTTCTAAACGGGATAGGTTGCCAAAAGACGACACACCGCCAATAACCAAAATGACTAGAAACAGCCAGCTGATTACTTTGTTTTTTATTGAATATTCTGCAATGTTCATTCTGCTTTTCCTGACAATTGGATTCCGTCACGGAGTTTTCTTAGATTCGAGTTTACGAGTCGGTCACCTTGCTCAACACCATGAGCGATTAATGCGCCTTGACCACTGATCTTGTCGACTTCTACTTCGCTTTTGAATGCTTGTCCGTCTTCCATTTTCCACACATAAAACTGATTAGCGTCAGAGCCCGCTTCTAGTGTTGTCATTGGTAACTGGTAGCCTTGAACATCGCTCAGGCCCGCTTGCGCCATGTCCACATTGACCGTAACGCTCGTGCCCGGCAGAATTTCGCTTTCAGGCTGCTGCATCTGCATCCAAAATTCATAGGTACGTGATTGTGGGTGCAGTTCACTCGTGTGTTCTAGATACGTCAGTGGATATTGGCCAGTGTGACCGCCAAACGTCGCCTGAGGACGATAGTTATTTGAACGCATGTCTGGGCTAATTGATGCCAAGATCGAATCTGATATTTGAATTCGCACATACACCTTATCGTTTTGATACACACTCAGTAGTGTTTCTCCAGGCGTTGTGTTTTCGAATCGTTGCTTATCGACAGTCGAAACTGTTCCTGAGAATGGCGATAATAGCTCTGTGTAACTAAGCTTGCGTTTTGCCGCCGCCAAATTCGCCGATGCTAGCTTGTAGTTAGCCGTCAGTTGGTCGTGTTCTGATTGCGATAACATCTCGCTGCCAAACATCTCTGTACCACGAGCCAACTGTTTGCTCGCCAGTTTGAATTGAGATTTAGCATCAGTAAGATCTTGGAGGTACGTTGCGTTATCTATGGTGGCTAATAACTGCCCTTTTTCAACGTTATCGCCCGCTTCTACTAATACTTGTTGAATTTCGCCAGCTAGCTTAAATGCCAAAGGAGTCAATTCAGCTGGCATCACCTGTCCATTAAAGCTTCTGAACTGATCAGTCAGCGGTGCGCCAACGTCAAAGGTAGAAACCAACAAAGGCGGTTGTTCTCGGTGTACAGCTTCATTGTTACAGGCTTGAAGTAACAACGCCGACGCAACAACAACTGATAATTTTGAAAGGTTCATTAAATACCGCCCTCACGAAGCCAAGCTTTTACTTGCTGTCCATCTGATAACACATCCACACCTGCTTCAACGATAAGGTCGCCAGACGACAATCCGTCGATGACTTTACCTTGCTCATCAAGAAGGACTCGTACTTTAGAAATCAATTGAGAGTCAGGGTTATAGCGCCATAGTTCACCATGATCCGCGTCTTTGTTTAGCCAAGCTGAATCCATAATGCCAATGCCGTAGTCAGATTTATTTTTCTGAACTTCAACTTGCGCTGTCATGCCAGAAAGTAGATTGATGCCTTCTGGCTTTTCGATAGACACAACCGCTTGGTAGCTGTTGGTATCTTCATCTGGTTGCGTTGAGATTTCTTTGAAGCGAGTCGGGATACGAATGCCGCGGTGGCTGTCCATCACAACCCACATGTTTGAACTTGTTAGGTCTTGAATGGAACGGTCTTCAAGCTTTGATACTGGAATTGAAAACGTCACATCCATTTCACTGTGATTCAAGATATTCAGTACAGGCTGCTTTTCTGCGATCAATTGATATTGCTTTCCAAACACCATCGATACCACGCCATCGAATGGTGCAACTAAGGTAGTGTAGCCAAGGTTTGTGTTTGCTTGGTCCAGCTCAACTTCAGCGGCAGTAAAGGTGTTCACGGCTTGGTCGTAGTAATCGGCACTGACCAGCTTTTTCGTATACAACTCAGAAGCTTGTTTGTATTGGCTGTTCGCCAGATCAAATTTAGCTTGAGCGGCATCAACGGCAATGCGGTAATCCGTCGAATCTAATACGGCTAGCACCTGTCCTTTCTTCACTTCTTGTCCCATACGAACATCGAAGGTTTCTATATCACCACCGACTTGAAAAGAAAGTGCCGCACGGTCAGTTGCATCAACCTTTGCAATGAAGCTATCAAGATCAATATCAGTCTGTTGCGGGATTTCGAACAGCTTGACTGGCTTGATTACTTGCTCATTTTCCTCTGACTGAACTTTGTCACATCCAGTTAGAGAGCCTGCGAGCAATAATGCTGCAATAACAGCTACCATGCGCTTGCTCGATATGGCATTGATAGACAAATTGGAATGCATGATGCCTCTCCATTTAATTATTATGATTTATTACACAGGTGGGCAGTATATTTAATATTAAAGAATTCTCAAGCTTTACTTTCCACTTGTGCAGTATTTTTTATTTCAGTAAAAACAGTGTAGAATGTGGTAATCAGGCAATTATGTGAAATGAAGATGACAGAAAAGAAACAAGGTAGAAGAAGCGCCAAAGACGCCGAAGAGACTCGATTTTTGATCATGAGTGTTGCTGCGGAAATGTTCTGTGAGCATGGTTATGATAGCGTTTCACTGCGAAACATCAGTGAAAAAGCCGGCGTCTCGCATAGCCTTATTCGCCATCACTTTGGTAGTAAAGAAAAGATCTGGCACTCCATAAGCGATTGTTTACACGAATATTTTCAGTCTTACATTGCTAAAATCATGGAAGAGCTACCAAAAGGTGTTGCGCCTAGTATTACTATTTATCTATTTAGCATGCGCCTCTTTAGCAACATGATTCATTCACGTAAGCCAATGCAACTTATCACTGACTCTGTGCGCCAAAAAGACAACTTGGTCGATTACTTTATCGACAATGTTGGTGATGTCGAAAAAGAAATCAATATGTTGGCAGAAGAATATAATGATGCGAACCCAGATAACTTGATCAACATTTATGAAATTAAATGGCAAATGATTATGTATGCACACGGAGCGGTATGCCTAACCCCTTTCATGGAAAGCACATGGAATGAAGGTGACATGCAATCGACACCGGAAGAAGCGTTGTTAAAGCATTGGCAACTTTTCAACACGCAAATGATCAATACGTTCAATATCAGTGATGAATGGGTATTGAATCCAAGTTCGATTGAAGAGCTAGTTTATGAAGTACCTTGCGTGTGGAAGTGCGAACACGAGCAAAGTAAACACTAAACACGCTGCTTCAAATTCAATGCTTAATACTTAATACTTAATACGAAAATGCCCCATTACTGAATGACAGTAATGGGGCATTTTTATATTGGATTAGATTGATGTCTTCGCGTCAATAACGCGATAAGCATCAACCACCAAAAGAATTAGCGACGTGCTTTCGCTTTACCACGGTTTTGATGAATCTTAAGCTTTGCTTTCATCTTACGCTTTTCTGATGAGCGGCTCTTGCTGCGACCACCGCGATCGGGCGCTAGATCTTTTTCTAAGCTTGGTTCAAAGCCCTCTAGCCACTCTTGAGGCAAGCGCGTATCAAGTAATCGCTCAATATCACCCAATAGGTAAGCTTCGTCCTGACTCATCAAAGAGATAGCTAGACCACTGTTGCCCGCACGACCAGTTCGTCCGATACGGTGAACGTAATCTTCTGCTTTGAATGGCATATCATAGTTCACAACTTGTTCTAGCTGCTGAATATCGATACCACGAGCTGCCACGTCGGTTGCGATCAACGCACGAACCTTACCTGACTTGAAATCGTCCAGTGCTTTTTGACGCGCACCCTGGCTCTTATCGCCATTGATTGATGCCGCTTTAATGCCGTCTAACTTAAGCTCTTTAACGAGAGCATCAGTGCCCTGTTTAGTCTTTGTGAACACCAACACTTGTTGCCAGTTTTTTGAGCCAATTAAATACGCCAATAGTTCACTTTTACGCGACTTATCTACCGGGTAAACCATCTGTGTTACGGTTTCAGCGGTGCTGTTTTTTGGCGTAACTTGAATTTCACTTGGCTTCTGCATCATACGGTGTGCAATCGCTTTGATTTTGTTATCAAACGTTGCAGAGAAGAACAGCGTTTGACGCACTTCGTTCATGCGAGAAAGAATACGCTTGATGTCAGGCATGAAACCCATATCTAACATACGGTCTGCTTCATCCAGTACCAGTACTTCCGTTTGGTTCAACATGATGTTTCTAGTGAACATGTGATCAATAAGGCGACCAGGCGTCGCGACAAGAATATCTGCGCCACCGCGTAGGTTATCAGTTTGAACCTTCATGCTAACGCCGCCGTAAGCCACCACGACTTTAATGTCGGTGCCCTTTGCGTAGCTAGTTAAGTTATCGAAAACCTGTTGTGCCAATTCACGGGTTGGTACTAACACAAGCGCACGAACGAGCTTAGGATTCGGAATAACGTTGTCTTTCGTCTCGATTAATCTTTGAATAATCGGTAAACCAAATGCAGCCGTTTTACCTGTACCCGTTTGAGCACCAGCCATTACATCTTTGCCTTCTAATACCAATGGAATCGCTTGTTCTTGAACATTGGTAGGAGCCGTAAAATTAAGCTCAGACAGTGTGGCAAGAAGATGCTCAGATAATCCTAGTTGGTTAAAAGATTTTGTAGATTCAGACATAGTATGATGCTCAAAGATTAAATAGGCGCGGATTGTAGCAAACCTGCATTACGCTGTTTACCTTTCCTTTTGATTTTTCTTCATTTGAAGCGCATTAAACTGCTTCGCTTCTTCTAAAACGTTGGGATAAAGCTCATTAAAGTGACACTGTAACGTATTATAATGACGTTCGAGATCATCGTAACATGCTTCGAGCATACCGAGCTTGGGCCTTCTCAGCGCCATTCGCTGTAATACCACCTCTATAGACGACATGTCTTGATAGCTTTCCAACCAACGTTGTTCTGCCATTTTTTGATGCATCATAATGAAATTCTCAGGCCAGTTCAGCTCTTGATGTTCAAAGATCTGTTGATGGCTATCTAAACAAAAACGCTCTAATGTCTGCTGCGAGAACTGAGCCCAATGATTGGCTAAGCAGTGATCCCAAAATACATCAAGTGCGATAGGCGCAAAGCGGCGTGTTTGGTCTGAGAACAGCGATTTAGCAGAACGAGATACATCATGGCGATCAGTATAGCTATCAACAAATCGATGAAGCCTAATGCCGTCAGAAAGTGAATCCGAATACTGTTTATTGGGGTCGCCTTTAACAAAATCACCCAACAGGTTACCTGCTAAGTTGCTGTTACAGTGCTTGGCGATGTGAAGGTGTGCGAGAAAGTTCATTGAACCTCATTAAAGTATCGAGAACTAAGTAACATGGTAAACGTACTCGTTTATCTTCGCGAACTTTAATGAGGATAGTTTTGTTATGACGTGTGAGCGAATGAGATTTGCTCAGTTTAAGAATTGTTTAATTTGAGAACGTTGAACTACAGAAACCTTTAGTTCAGGTGACACCTAGTTTGAAGACTTAAAAAGTTCTTCTGCTAATTGTTTAACCGTCTGTTCATAGTCAGATAAATCGATGCCAATTTCCATAGCATCTAACAACTCAAGACTTTCGTCATTGTAAGATTGGTCACTCATAGTGCCCCCTCTATTCCTTAGTGTGGACATGATGTCCGATTAACTAGTGCACCATCTTGGACTTATATTATGTCACTTTGATGAAAGCACTCTACTCTACCCGATCCATATTTATAGCTTGAAGCTACTCGCGATCATTAGCGCTTTTTACGCTAAAGGGGTATACGCGAACGACATATGTACTGCCACCTTACACCAAGTACAACAAATTACTCTACAAATTTTGAAGCCGATCATAGTCAAACGTTTGCTTTGGTCATTTGAATGCTGCCACGCCCTTTGATGTAAATATATATTTACAGTGGATATTTTTAATTACATTAAGCATTGCATTTGGCATTAAACTCAATCAGAATACTTCAAAATCGAGATATTCTTTGGGTTTATGCGCTTAAGCTAGAAGAATTACAATCAAAACACACCCTAACGTAAAGAATTATATACAATGAATAAATCAAAGGTTTTTGGTAGTACTTTGATCATTGCAGGCACAACCATCGGTGCTGGCATGCTCGCCCTTCCACTTGCTTCTGCAGGTATTGGCTTTTCAACTTCACTTTTCTTGATGCTTGGTTTATGGGCATTAATGGCCTTTACGGCTCTATTAATGGTAGAGCTTCACCAATTTGCAGAATCTGACGCAACCCTACACACTTTAGCTCACACCATTTTAGGAACAAAAGGTAAATGGATTGCGAGCTTCGCTGTTATGTTCCTATTTTACGCGCTATGCGCTGCATACATCGCGGGCGGTGGTGCGCAGTTTAACCAACGTATTTCGGATATCGCGGGTATCGAACTCAATGGTCAAATCACCACACTACTATTTACCCTATTAGTTGCCGGCGTTGTTACGATTGGTACTCACAGTGTTGATAAAGTTAACCGTGTTTTATTCGGACTCAAACTGATTGCAATGGTACTAGTACTCAGCTTCCTAGCACCAAACATTACATCTCAGTACCTATTAAGCATGCCTTTACAGCAAGGTTTGATTGTTGCAGCGATTCCCGTTGTGTTTACTTCTTTTGGCTTCCACGGCAGTATCCCATCTATTGTTCGATACCTAGACGGCGATGTTCGTTCTTTACGTAAGGTTATGATTGCAGGCTCTGCCCTACCATTAGTTATCTACGTTTTCTGGCAGAGTGTTACTTTGGGTGTGGTTAGCCAAGAACAATTGTTGTCCGATACAAGCTTGGGGGCACTTTTAGTATCACTATCGCAAACCGTTCATCAATCAAACTTAAGCGTCATCGTCGGTGTATTCGCGGATCTTGCACTGCTGACTTCTTTTATTGGCGTGAGCTTGGGCTTATTTGAATTCATGGGCGATTCGTTAAGCAAGAAACTAGGCAGTGCTAAACGTGTTAAGACGGCCGCTATCACTTTCTTACCGCCATTAGGTTTTGCCCTGTTCTACCCACAAGGTTTCATAATGGCTTTAGGCTATGCAGCCATTGCACTTTCAGTACTCGCGATTCTTTTACCGACAGTCATGGTATACAAGGTCCGTTACACTGACTTCTCAGTTAAACCTCAAGCTCCAGAAGCGACGTACCAAGTGTTAGGTGGAAGCAAAGCACTGTTTTTAGCAGGTAGCGTTGGCGTGTTTATCATTGCGGTTCAAGTCCTTATTTCAGTAGGGCTATTGCCTTCTCTAGCTTAACAAATCCATACCGCACAAAAATACTTGATTGAGATCTCATAAACGATATGTTGGTATCATTAATTTTCACAATTAGTCGATTAATATCACATTTTTATTAAGGTCGGTTATTTAGAGTCCACGGTAAAGGATTTACCGTGGAGTTTTTATGAAAGAAGTACAATTTCGAACGATAGACAACCTGTTTATTAAAATGTCTATTAACGACAAGTTTTGGGTCATTTTCTTAATCTTTGTCGCCGCAGTGGCAAGTCTTGCTGGCCTCAACTACGTCAACACAATCAAACAAATCGATACTAGTGCTAAACAGCAGGTTGAACATCAACTGCAAGGCATTTTATCAGCGTCAGACTCCCCCGGTTCTCTTCGCTCTGTTAGTCAACAAAGCAGCCCTCACAAAACCTCTCTTTCAAACAATGGTTCGGTGACTGCAACAGCACTTGCACAGGATGGTAACTACTACTCACTTACCGTTTCAATTAAAGATATACAGAATCAAAAGCAGCAAGCACTTTACTCTTTATTACTCAGTTTTTTATGGTGTGTGCCTTTTGGTCTTTTTTGTTACTGGGTAGCGACTTTCCTAGGTGGCGCACTTTGGGTTCTTTATTCAACGACACAAAAGATTGGTGATGGTGACTTAACATCACGCCTTGGCTTCCACCCTGGCCGTGACGAGTTTGGAACGATTGGTTGTGCTCTTGACCGCTCAATGGACACGCTTAGTGAGTTAGTCAACAACGTAAACCACAGTGCAGCGACCTTAAGTGAAACGTCGGCTTCTTTCGAAACAGAGATGAAGCGCAGTGAGACTCAAATCATGAGCCAGAACGCATCTTTAGATTCTGTTGCTACTGCAATGGATCAGATGACGGCTTCAGCGAATGAAGTATCTAACATTTCTGCACGCTCAACAGAGCAAACTGAACAAGACGCACAGCAGATCAACGATAGCCACGCGAAGGTTCAACAAGCAATTTCAGAGATCACAACTCTTTCCGCTTTAATTGAGCAAACCTCTTCTTCTGTTACGAGCTTGAATGTAAACACAAGCCAAATTAACGAGGTCATCACGACGATCAACGCTATTTCAGAACAAACGAACTTACTTGCTCTAAATGCTGCAATCGAAGCTGCTCGCGCAGGCGAACAAGGACGTGGTTTCGCTGTCGTTGCTGATGAAGTAAGAACACTTGCAAGTCGCACTCAGTCAGCAACGGTAGAGATCCAAGCGATGATTGAACGATTGCAGCAAGAGAGCCAGAATATCGCCAAGATCACCGAACAGACAGTCGATCAAGCGCAAACCAGTAGCCATTTGATTTCAAACATTGGTCACGATGTAAACTCTATTGCGGATTCTGCCCAAGCACTGATGAACATGAGTATTCAGATTGCAACCTCGGCAGACGAGCAAAGTAACGTTGCCAACACGATTGCAGCAGAACTTAACGATATTCGCAGCCAATCCGATGTGATTAAAGAAGTCGCTCAAAACTCGTCAAATGGCGTATCTAGACTAACAGAAGCGTCGGTTTCTCTGTCTCAAACGCTGGCGCGATACCGCACTTAATTAGGGTTAACATTCAGCTCAATCTGTCTTGTTTCGTCAAATGGCACCTAAAAACCAAGTATGGCAACACAAAAAGGACTCAAATGAGTCCTTTTTCTTTAACTAATTGGTAAACCCAAAGAGCGAGCTTAACTAATGAATTGACTCAGTAAGCGGGCAACACCAACCCTCTCTTATTGGGTTCTCTCACTGATTCTCGAAAGAATAAGCTATAAAGCACAGGCACTACACCGAGTGTCAGAATAGTACCGACTACCATTCCAAAAATCATCACAATAGACATTGAATACCAAAACTCACCGCCAGAAACCGCTAACGGCACGAGTCCAAGTATGGTGGTTAGCGTGGTCATAACAATAGGTCTAAAGCGACTCGTACAAGCTTCAATAATGGCGTCACGTACACTCATCTCGTTATTACGATTCTGTTCAATGCAATCAATCAGCACAATTCCATTGTTAATAATGATCCCCGCTAAGCTGAAAATACCGAGCATCGCGGGAAACGTGAAATACGCGCCAGTAATCAATAGGCCCGATACAGCCCCAATCAAAGACAGTGGAATCGTCAGCAGTATAATCAGCGGTCGACGAATAGAGTTGAATTGAAGCAGCAACAACAGAATCATCACAGCGAAGCACTGGGGCAAATACCCAAACAAAGCGCCATTAGCTTTGCTTGCACCCTTAAGTTCCCCACCTAGCGCTATATGGTAGCCCGGTGGAAGCTCAATCTGAGAAAGCTTAGGTTGAACCAGCTTGTTAAGTTCACTCGCTTGTAAGCTTTCATGCTTAACACTTACAGTCACCGTTCTTTGTAAATCGAAACGACGAATGATCGAAGGTTCACTGGTTGCTTTAATGGTGGCAAATTGAATAAGCGGCAAAGCCTCACCATTAGTGGAAGACACGATCTGTTTGGTAAAGAGCTTGTCGATGGTTTTCTCTTTATCTTCTGCACCAACGATAACGGGAATCACATCTTCATTTTCTCTAAAACTGGTGACCTCTTTACCACGCAAGTAGCTGTCTAAACTTGTGGCTATGTCTCGGCTACTCACACCAGCGCGAATCGCTCGAGCTTGATCTATATCGAGAATAAGTTTAGGGACGTTGTTTTCCCAATCATTTGAGACTCCAACGGCGCCGGGTACTTGTCGCAAGGTTAACTCAATCTGTTTCGCAATATGCTGGATGGTCGATATGTCTTTACCCACCACTTGGTACTCAACCAAACCCAACTCAGTTCCCCCCAACCACATTCGTTTGGCTTGCCCACTCGCTTCTGGCAACTGTTCAACAATAAAACGGTTGGTTTTATTAACCATCG
This sequence comes from Vibrio splendidus, assembly GCF_001557875.1. GTDB lineage: Bacteria > Pseudomonadota > Gammaproteobacteria > Enterobacterales > Vibrionaceae > Vibrio > Vibrio splendidus_F. Next base: position 1,261,810 of record NZ_LNRF01000001.1, read on the forward strand.
CCAACGCGGCCTTATAGTCTGTTGTATTAACAACCATAAAAACGCGATTAGGCGCTCTATCGATTGGTGAAAGTGCTAAGAAAAAGCGCGGCCCACCGTCTCCTACATATCGAATAGTACTGGTGACGTTCGGGTTTTGTTCGTTATCCAACAACCAATCTTCAAGTCTCGCGGACACCCTTTCAGACTCTTCAACTTTAGTACCTGCTGGAAGGTCGACAAACACGAGATACTGATTTCGCTCTGAGCCCGGCATGAACTGTACAGTGACGAACTTGAAGCTATAGATCGAGGCAGCAAAGATACTCAGCACCACGGCCAAAGTGACTAAGCGCTTGTTTAAAATAGTACTGATAAAGCGTTGGTAGCCTAGATGAAAACGAGAAAGCGATCGCTTCTTATCGTCATGTGCTATTTGTCTGATTGGTTTCATGAACCAAACACACATAACCGGCGTTGCGAATAAACACAGAAACCACGAAGACAATAACGCTACAGTAATCACTTGTGACAAAGATCGTAGATACTCTCCGGTAACATCTTGGGCCAATAACAGTGGCATAAAGGCCAATATCGTCGTCAATGATGACGTTAACAACGGAACTGCCATGGCTTTCGATGCCGAGACTGCCGCTTCAACACGGTCGACACCTTCAGCCATTTTACTTTTGATGAACTCTGCGATTACGATTCCATTATCCACCAGCAAGCCGAGTGAAATGATGATCGCTGCAATAGACATCCTTTGCAGTCCAACACCCCAAATCGACATCCCAATAACGGTAAGGAGTATGGTTAACGGAACAATACTGCCAATGATCAACCCCATTCTTACACCGAGAAACACCATCACAACGGCTAGAACGACACCAATGGTTTGCATTAGGTTATTGGTTGCGGAACTCACTGCCTCATCAACTTTTTCTGGTTGAAAAGTTGCGAGCTCTAAATTCATACCTAACGGCAGTTCTGCTTGAGCAGATTCAATAAACTCCAAGACTTCAGCACCAAAAGCATCACTTTGACTGCCTGACGCCATAGACGCAGCAATGACAATCGCGCGCCTACCATTGAAATAAACGGGTGTATTAAATGGGTTTTCATAACCACGCTCAACGTCGGCCAAGTCTCTCAAGTAAACCGAGTTTCCGGACTCTCGCTCTATCAAATCAAGATCGAGAATCTCATCTATGCTGTTGAAGTTGCCTGTAGGTTCAATCTCGATTTGCAAAGTATCTGTTTCAATTAAACCACCGGGTAACACAACATTACGGGCCTGAAGTGCCGATACGATCTGACGAAATTGAAACTTTTCATTGGCCAATGCATCACTTCGTGCGTTAACCCAAATTCGCTCTTCATTAACGCCATAGAGTTCAACTTGCGACACCATTTGAACGCTACTTAATCGGTCCTGTAGTGCTTCAGCTGTTTTTCTCAACTCTTGGTCATCGAAAGCATCACCAGTAAGAGCAATCGTAGACGAATAAACACGACCAAATTCATCGTTAACAAAAGGACCTTGTGTACCATCTGGTAAGCTTGATTTCATACTGTCCATACGATTTCGAAGCGTGTCCCAGATAGGCTGTAGATCGAAGTACTTATCGTGAACGGTAACGGTAATCTGTGTAACCCCAGTCCGTGACCAGGACTTTATCTCTGTTACTTCGGGGATCTGTTTGATTTCTCGCTCTAAGGGCTTAGTGATGAACTTTTCGATACGGTCTGGTGACATACCAGGGAATTGTGCAATTACGACAGCACTACGAATTATAATTTCCGGATCTTCTTTGCTTGGCGCATTCTTAAAGGTGCTAATGCCTATGACAAAAAGCATTACCAAGAACACTTGCGTAAATCTATGATATTTCAGGGCGAGTTCAGTAATTTTATGCATGATACTTACAAGCCTTCCCACAAAGTGACTTGTTGGCCTTCATAAAGATAAGGAATGCCCGCAGTGACGACATGTTCACCCTCTAAAAGGTTTCCGATCACGACAACTTGAGTATTGACACTGCGATTAATTTCAACATAACGTTTTTCAATCACATGACTTTCTGGATTCACTACAAAGATTGCAGCATTGTTTCTCTCTGAGCTTGAATCGCGATCGTTGAAGTTAAATGAATCGATAGGAAGTAAAACAACGCCACGATTTTCAGTACCAATATTGAGCTGAATTTCAGCAGACATGCCGTTTCGCAATTCAACCTTTGGCTCACTCAGTTGTAATGTCACCGAATACGCATTACCTCTTTCAACCACAGCGCCAATTTCGGAGACAATGCCAGTTAATAGGCCGTCATTTAGTGCAGGGATTTTAACCTTAGCTTCTTCGCCGAAATAAACCTCAGAGATCAATGACTCCGGTACCAATAAATCAACTTCGTAGACGAAATCGTTAACCAGCTCGATGATCTTCTGCCCAGAATTGACCTTAGTAAATTCATCAACAGATACCTGACTGACTTGACCCGAAAATGGCGCGTATAGTTTGGCACGCTCTAAGTTCAGCTCAGCATTCAACAAGTCGGTTTGAGCGAGGTTCTCTTGTTGCTGCTTAGCATCTAAGTCTGCGCGAATCGCGATCAGCTCAGATTCTGATACAAAGCCTTTAATACTCAATTTTGCAGAACGTTGATACTTGTCTTCGGCTTGCAACCTAGCGACTTTTGCCGCTCCTAATGACGCCCTTGCTTTGCGTAACGCAAACACCAAATCATTCGTTTCAAGTCGAGCAAGCACTTGCCCTTTTTCAACACGTTGCCCCTTAGAAACATTAAGCTCACTGACCGTTCCCCCTACTTGAAAGCTCAAAGGAGACGTTTGTGCACTGCGCACTATACCGCTAAGCTCACGAGTTTGCGTATGTGATTGAAAGACAGTGGTTATGTATTTGACGCTACGAATGGGGTTAGTTGCGTCAGAATCCGATATAGCAGTTTGTTGCTTACATCCCGTTAGGGCAAAGACAGTAAATAACAGAGCAATAGATTTCACGGGATGGTCCGAAGTTATGGTGCTCCATTCCAGTATAGCAAACTGTATAATATTTAACTATTCTATTATCATTACCATGAAGTTTGTCGCAAAGGGGAGATTATGAGGTGTCAGAACTGTCTAATATTCGAGCTTAGGGGTAATCTAATTGAACGGGTCTTTTTCGCTTACCCTCTTGCTGCAGGTGACACATAATGAATAAAACAGAAGCACCAAACACCGACGATATTACATGCCCTTTATGCCAACACGACGAATATCTGCTTTCAGAAAGTGGAGAAAAGTTCACTTGCGCATCTTGTGGTTTCCACACAAAACAATTTAGTAAGGTAATCAGCCTTTCACTAGGCTCTACCCCACCAAAACTGCAGAATTCGATATACCACCACTTGAGCAGTGCTTGCCATTAATCCAAACCGAAATCTCTTCCAAACTGTAGATATCCTGAACTGCTAGCTCTGTTGAGCCGGCTTCGGGATCTACGACTGCTTCATCAATACTTGGACGTAATCGAAACGATTGAATACCCGCACGAACACCCGCCTCAATTCCTTTCAAAGTATCATCTACATAGATGCACTCATTAGGTAGAAAGCCCATATTCATTGCGGTGTACATAATAAGATCAGGCTCTGGTTTCCAACTATTAGCATCGAAAGCAGAAAACACTTTGCCTTTAAAGTCGTCGAGCATTCCGGTCATTGCTAAAGAAGATTCCACTCGGGATTTCGGTGCATTAGAAGCGATACAAAACTCAATGTCTTGTCTCTTTAGAAATTCAATAAGCTCAATAGCACCATCCATCGGCTTTAAATGACGTTGGAACAGTGCTTCTAATTCAGTGCGATAAAGTGGTTCAAGTGTATCAATCGAGATAGATAACCCTAAACGTTCTTGTGTATCCATTAAGATGTCAGCCAATTTTCCACCTTGAAAGTGGGCATAGCAATCAATAACGTTTAACTTCGCCCCAAAGCCAGAGAATACATTCACCAAGGCTTGGCAACATAGCTTTTCGCTATCGATGAGTGTCCCGTCACAATCGAAAATTACACATTTAGTCTGTTCTAACCGCATAGCTCTCTCACTCGTATTGAATTCAATCCCTTATCCTATAGGGTTATGTGAAGTGTCGAGATGATTAAGGTAACACTTTACCGACACAAGCTTATTTCACTTCGCGAAATATGCAGTTGATCACTTTATGACTCAGCATAAGCAACAGTTTTCACCAAATTGACAAGGTTTCTACAAAGTCAAGCCTTGATAGGTATACAAAGTTAGCCCAATTGCAGTTGAAAATGTAAATTTACGATAGAGGATGGTACGAAGGATAACAGGCAGATGAACTAGAGATATAAGAACCAGCTCAATCACCTATTTATATCAAGATGATTAAGCTGGAACGAAGATAAATGAGAAAAGGCCGTTAAATAATAGTCGACTCTTTCGAAACTTTAGTTTCGGTCACGGGCATAGGCACCAGCTCAATACTACCTGTGTCTGGATACGAATCACGGATAGCAACATACTCTGGTAAGTGGTTCAATAAAAGCTTAGTAAGCTGAGGATCAAATTGATAGCCACTTTCTCGCTCGAACAAATCGACAACCATCTCTAATGGCCACGGCTCTTTGTAACAACGAGTACTAAGTAGCGCATCAAACACACCCGCAACCGCCGTGATACGAGCAAACAGATGAATGTCTTCCCCCACCTTACCACTAGGATATCCAGTCCCGTCCCAGCGCTCATGGTGTTCGTTAGCAATGATTGCTGCCAAATTAGTAATATCGCCAGATCCGCTCTTTAATAAGTTATAACCTGCAGTGGTATGAAGTTTCATTACTTCCCACTCTTGATCGGTTAACTTACCTGGTTTATCCAAAATTGATTCTGGGATTGAAATCTTACCCACATCGTGCATCGGGCTGATGATCTCAATCATTTCGACCTCACGATGGCTTAAGCCACGTTGCTTAGCAAGCAATGCCGATAGTTTGGCAACACGCTTAACGTGATTACCGGTTTCGCCGGAGCGAGTTTCAATCGCCTCCCCTAAAACGTGGATCATATCTTTCTGAATATTCAGCGTTTGTTTCTGTAGTTTTAAAATTCGTTTATTCTTTTTCGCGAGTTCTTTCTTTTGGCGCAAAGTGACAAATTGCATCAAAATAATCAGGCTCAAACCCGCAATCACCATCGATAAACCCAATAACAACTGAAAATTTTTGCGAATGAAAGATGAAGGCTCGTTAATAAATACAGCCTCATCTGGCAAAGCGTTTGTGCTAATCCCGTGTCGTTTCATTGCAAGGTAATTAAATACAAAACGTTTATTGTCTCCGGGGGTCAACGGTGTCGTAAAACCAAGAGGAAGGTACTTATCGAGTGCATCGACTGCCTCTTCACCCATACTTTGTGAATGGTTAACATACCCACCGAGTACATCACCTGAAATGTAGAACTGCCACAAAGCAAACACAGGAGCTGCACTTGCCGTAGACAAAGTGTCCGCAATTTCTTGATAAGTGTGATAGACACCTTGTTTCAACTCGGTGTTGTAGTGACTAAGTAAAACTGCGTCGTCAGCAGAAATTCCTTTCAAAAATTGGCTTGTATGTTCGAGTGATAAATCGCGTATTTCTACCAAATTAATATTTGGGAATTTGGCCATCCTGATATTCATTTCTTTACGGATCAGCTCAGAAGTGACACTGTAATCATTTATGAAATAGAGATTCTTTAGATTAGGTCTTAGTTTAGAAATCAGCTGGATATTTACGTCTATCTGATCGTTCTCGTAAAGCACAGTTGCTCTGTCAGATACTGCATACATATCTGTACTGGTGTCATTAATCCCAACGGCCACCACTGGTGTCGAACGATCAATTAAAGTGCTTAATGATTCAAGGAAATTGGCTGCATTATCGTCAGTAGCAATTACACCGTCAAATTCGTAGCCAGCATATTTGACTTTCAAATAGTTCGAGAGAGAGCCGTAATAGTCAGGGCTATGGATACGCTTTGAATCCAAATACTCGATCGAGAGTTTAACTTCGGTTTGAGATTTGCTGAACGCACTGTCTATCCCTTTTTGGAAATCAGCGGTCCATTGGTAAGAAGGTTCGTATGAGTGTAAAACTAGGATGCGTTTGATATCCCAGTCGTTAGCAAAACTGAGTGAAGAATAAGCGCTAATACACAATACAGCGATTGATATCAATAGCTTGTACATACAATACCCTTTAAATAAGATGGGGTATTGTACTTAGATTAACGCTTTGTCAAAGAATCTTTAGTTCTCGATCCACACTTTATCGCAAGAAGCATGATCTTGTGCCCAAAAATCGTGTAACTGCTTAGCAAAGTCGTTGATACTTTGACCACTCCCAGCAACCACGTCCGATATCAACAGCGAACCTTCCGCTGCTGTGACAATTGCACTCGCCACCACGTCACCATTTTGAGTACCAATATATAAAACATGATCATCAGACAGCATAATTTGGCTCAAGAACTCAAGCATGTGCGCCCTTTCGGCTTCATCTTGGTACACACTGGCTTGGTTAAGCGAGAACAGAACGGTCAGTTTATGGAAATCGACTTTATGCAGTTCATCAATTTGGGAAGGCGTTTGATCTTGAGCTAGGAGTTGGTATGACTTGGATGGGAGTTTGCTTTGATAAAGTTCACGGCCTAGGAGGCTCTCTTTTGCGGGGTAAGCAATGTCGAGCTGACTAAACAGCCATTGATTTTTCTTATGTGCTATTTCAGGTATTTCGTTATTCATTCTTTTAGTACCTACGGTTAGTATCCCCAAATATCGCAGTTATTTGGAAGACATAGGGTCGGCTGAGGTGCCGAGCTACAAGCAGAAAGCATACAGAGCATGACCAAGGCCAACAAGTACTTTAAATACTTCATCTTTTTCATCATCCAACAACCCCCTTTAAGAACTTAACGAAAAGCTCTACACTCGTACTCAAGCTTTCAATATCCTTATAGTAAACAGAACTATATAAATAAAAAGGACTTCTTATGAAAAAAGCCTTAATAGCAGCAGGTATCATCACAATGTTAGCTGGCTGTTCAGACAATGAGGTTGGCGACGTCTCTCTGGGTTTCTTCACCATGAAAGATATCAAGATGTCTTCATTAGATGACGATAAGATCGCAGGTGTTACCTGTCATATCGCATCCATCGAGGCGAACCTTAGCCTTTCTGATCCAAGTGATAGCTCAATCTCTTGTCGTCAAACGGGTGAAATCACACCAGAAATGATTGCTCAAATAGACAAGAGCAAGTCAGGTGAAGTGGTATTCAAACAATCAAAGAGTATCTTCTTTAAAACAATGAAAGTTCGCCGCATCTACGACGCAGAGAATCAATCCCTGCTCTATTTGTCTTACACCACCAAAGAAACAGAAGGCAGCTTCAAACATAGCCTTTCAACCGTTCCGCTTTGGGGCACAGAGGCTTACGTAGATCCAGCAACACTTGTTCCAGCTCAATAGCCTCACGCGAAAGGTAAGCCGAATCACCTGTACAGACATTGTGCAGGTGATTCAAAATGTAATAAAAATGAAAGAAACAGAAACAAAATGTGATATCATGCGGCAAAATTTTTTCACTGTATTTTTCATATGAAGTTTCCTGGACAGCGTAAATCTAAGCACTACTTTCCAACTCACGCACGTGATCCGTTGGTCAACCAAATTCAACAAACACCTAAGCTTCACCGCGCAACGATTGTCGGTGTTGGCCAAACAATTGTTGATATCGAAGCCCGTGTTGACAACGAGTTCCTAGAAAAATACGAGCTGAGTAAAGGTCACTCTCTGGTATTGGAAGAAAGTAAAGCAGATGCGCTGTATGAAGAGTTAGTTGAGCGCGGTTTGATCACGCATCAATACCCTGGCGATACTATCGGCAACACACTGCACAACTATTCCGTACTTGCAGACAGCAAATCTGTCCTGCTTGGCGTAATGTCTAAGAAGATTGAAGTTGGCTCATTTGGTTATCGTTATCTTTGCCGCACTTCTTCTCGTATGAATCTAAACCACCTTCAAACTGTTGATGGTCCAATTGGTCGTTGCTACACGCTTATTTCTGAAGATGGCGAACGTACGTTTGCAATCAATGAAGGCCACATGAACCAACTACTTCCAGAAAGCATTCCAGAAAAAGTGTTCGAGAAAGCTTCTGCATTGGTTGTGTCGTCATACTTAATGCGTGGCAAACCTGAAGATCCGATGCCAAAAGCGGTACAAAGAGCGATTGAATATGCGAAAGCACACAATGTGCCTGTTGTACTTACGCTTGGTACTAAGTATGTGATCGAAGGTAATGCTGAATGGTGGCAAGAATACCTGAAAGAAAACGTAACCATCGTCGCGATGAACGAAGACGAAGGTGAAGCGCTAACAGGCGAAAAAGATCCTCTGCTAGCTGCTAACAAAGCACTTGAATGGGTTGACCTAGTTCTATGTACTGCAGGTCCTATTGGCCTATACATGGCAGGTTACACTGACGAGCCAGCGAAACGCGAAACCACACTGCCATTGTTACCGGGTAACATCCCTGAATTCAATAAATACGAATTTAGCCGCGCGATGCGTAAGCAAGACTGCAAAGACCCCGTAAAAGTGTATTCTCATATTGGCCCTTACCTTGGTGGCCCACTTGAAATTAAGAACACCAACGGTGCTGGTGATGGTGCACTTTCAGCACTGTTACACGACATGGCAGCAAACAGCTACCACCACGTGAATGTACCAAACTCTGAGAAACACGAGCACGCTTGTCTAACTTACTCTTCACTGTCTCAAATTTGTAAGTACGCAAACCGTGTAAGCTACGAAGTATTGACTCAGCACTCTCCTCGCCTTTCTCGTGCACTACCTGAACGCGAAGATAGCTTAGAAGAAACATACTGGGATCGTTAATCGACCATATTAGATTGCTGACTGATTGAGGTTAGCGCCTAACTAGATTACCTTTTCCTGAAGGGCTGCGATATGCAGCCCTTTTTGTATTCGACACTAATATAACTGCAGCTGAGGGTAATCTGGTCGAATATTTTGCTCGTTTAAGATTTGATCTCGCGCAATGACTCTTGAGATCTGTCATCTTCCAGCACATAATTCGTGTGGTTTGCCTTTACTTGGCAAATTTATACAGTACTATCGCCACGCAAACGTTTACGTACCACCTTTTCGGTTCTGATATAAGGATCAAATATGCTGTCTGATATTGATATTTGTCGCTCTACTCCCCTTAAAAACATCAGTGAGGTTGCCAAACAAGCTGGCCTGCACCACAACGAACATCAGCCATTAGGGCAATACAAGTCTAAAGTGTCTCTCACATCACTTGAACGCCTCGTCAACCAACAAGATGGTAAATTGGTCGTGGTAACAGCTATCACACCAACGCCTCTTGGCGAAGGCAAAACCGTCACCACTATTGGATTAGCACAAGGCCTCGCAAAGATTAACCAATCTTCCATGGCCTGCATTCGCCAACCTTCTATGGGCCCGGTATTTGGCGTAAAAGGTGGCGCTGCGGGTGGTGGTTACTCTCAAGTCGCGCCTATGGAACAATTAAATCTACATCTAACGGGTGACATTCATGCTGTGACGGCCGCTCACAACCTCGCTTCTGCCGCCATTGATGCGCGTTTGTATCATGAACAGCGTGAAGGGTTAGAAGCCTTTGAAGTGCGCTCAGGCTTAAAAGCACTAGATATCGACCCAAGTAGAATTGTTTGGCGACGTGTGCTCGACCATAATGATCGCGCACTGCGCATGATCACGGTTGGCAAGAACGAAGCAGACAAAACAATTAATGGCTTTGAGCGAGAAGATGGATTTGATATCTCAGCCGCTTCAGAGCTGATGGCTATTCTTGCTCTAGCTGATGACCTTCAAGATTTAAGAAAGCGTATTGGGCGAGTGGTACTTGCTTACAATAAACAAGGCTTGCCATTGTCCGCAGATGATTTCAACGTAGCGGGTGCAATGACAGTGACAATGAAGGACTCTATTGAGCCTACATTGATGCAAACCCTTGAAGGCGTACCGACCCTCATACACGCAGGGCCTTTCGCAAACATCGCCCACGGTAACTCTTCCATTATTGCCGACAAGATAGCATTAAAGCTGAGTGACTTTGTTGTAACTGAAGGTGGTTTCGGCTCAGACATGGGTTTTGAGAAAGCGTGCAACATCAAAGTAAAAGCATCCAACAAGAAGCCTGATTGTGCTGTCGTTGTCGCAACATTGCGTGGATTAAAAGCCAATTCTGGTTTATACGATTTGAGACCGGGTACTCCGTTACCAGATTCAATCTTTAGTGATGATCAAGACGCGCTTATTGCGGGTTTTGAGAACCTGAAATGGCATATCAATAACGTCAAGCAATACCGAGTACCGACAGTTGTTGCGATTAACCGATTCCCTCAAGATTCAGCTCAAGAACTAGAAGCATTGAAACAGATGATCACTGACTTTGATTCAAACGTTAGCGTTGAAGTGAGTGAAGCATTTGGCCAAGGCGGCGAAGGGGCAACTCAGTTGGCGCACGCCGTGGTAAAAGCATGCCAAAGTGACAGTGAATTTAAGCCTTTATACAACTCGGAGCAAAGCATAGAAGAAAAACTGATGGCTGTCGCTGAAGTGGGTTATGGTGCAGCAAGTATCTCGCTATCACCACTGGCGAAAAAACAATTGGCTGAGTTTAATCAACACGGTTATAGCGACCTCTCGGTTTGTTTGGCAAAAACGCCTCTATCGATCTCTACAGAAGCACATATAAAAGGTGCACCAACTCAGTTTAACGTACCAGTTAGAGAGCTAAAACTGTGTGCGGGGGCAGGCTTTATTTACGCGCTGTGCGGAAATGTAATGACCATGCCTGGCCTACCCGACAAACCGGCTTTCATGTCATTAGATATTGATAGTAAAGGAAATATTATCGGCCTGAGCTAGATGCCCTTAGCTAGATAACCTGCGAAAAATCGCGATTAACTGGCTCTGATTACAGACTGTATCGATCAATTGAGCAATGATTTTAATACGAAGTGATTGCTCAACAATCAAGCTTTAGTGCAAAAAGTTGCACTAAAATCGTAGTTATATGCGCATCTTATCTTAAGTTCTGGGGCAAGATCACATTAAAAACCTTACGAAATATATAGTATTGCGCTGATTCTTTGAGGACAGTGATGAATACAAGTATAAAAAAACTAGTCGGCCAATTTCTATGCACCATCTTAGCCCTAGGATTAGTCCCTGCCCTCTACATAAGCTCTGAGTTTGACAGGGTCGATGCTCAGCACACGCTCAATATAAAACAATCCAGCCAAAACCAAATCGAATACAGTTTTCACGAACTCGCCATTATTGTTGAGCAAATATCTAACTCTGTCCCTTCTATAGCAGACTCTCAAACGTTACTTCGTGCAGTTCAAGAACCATCACTCATCCACAAAGAAACACTACAAGATCTTTGGGTTATGTTAGCGCGTGGCCAAAAATACTATTCTCAGCTACGCTACCTAGATCTAGATGGTAACGAAGTCTACCGTGTTAACTACAAAGACGGCCAAGCCACGGTAGTTCCGGATAACGAGCTGCAAAATAAATCTTCGCGTGGTTATTATAAGGCACTAAAAAAATTAAAGATTGGAGATGTCAGCTCTAAAGGCATTGATCTTGAAGTCGAAAACGGCAAGATTGTCCGCCCTTTGATTCCTGCACTTCGAATTATGACCCCCGTAGCTGAAGGTGACAGTATTGTTGGTTACTTCATTGCGAACCTGAACATGCTTGAGATTTATAAGCGATTACATTACCAGATTGGTACATCAGCAGCAGTCCCGGTCATTCTCAACAAAACCGGCCATGTCATTATGGGGCCAGATCCAACTGAATCATTTGGCCATGTGATTGAGTCGCGCGCAGACAAAACATACGCAAAGCTATACCCTGCTCTGTGGAAAGATATTCAAGGCAATTCATCATCGAGCTATTTTGATGGTAAGAATTGGTATTTTCACTCCGACATCAGCCCTAAGATAAAGCAGTTTGAAGGCCCTATTTACATGGTTCTTCATATTGAAAACCAGCAATTTAACAGCCAATACCGACAAGAAAAACAAGCTATTTTCGTTCAGATCATCACCTTATCTTTCCTCATTTCGATGATCTCCGCAGGCTTTGTTCTGTGGAACAGAAACCATAAAAAAAACAGCATAGATAGCCAACTCGCAAAGGCCGCCATGAATGGTATGTCTGCTTTAGTCATTACAGACAGAAACAACCGAATCATCAAAGTAAACCAAGAGTTCACTCGTGTTAGTGGGTATGAGTTAGAAGATGTAAAAGGCCGACAACCATCCATGTTTGCTTCCGGCCGCTACAATCAAGACTTCTACATCAAAATGTGGAGCATTATCACTAAGACCGGAGTTTGGGAAGGTGAAGTGGTCAACCGCCGCAAAGACGGGTCTTTGATCACTGAAATACTGCGCATCCAAACCATTAAAGACTCTAAAGGTGTAATTCAGTTTTATGTCGCGTCATTTGTCGACATCAGTAAACACAAAGAACTTGAAAACAAACTTAGAAACCTAAGTGAGAAAGATGCATTAGCTGGGTGTTGGAACAGACGAAAGTTTGACCTTGAACTTCGAGATGAGTGTTCTCGTGTTAATCGTTACCCTACTCGCGAACAATCTTGTTTAGCCATCTTGGATATTGACTACTTCAAACGCATAAACGACAGGTTTGGGCATGATTATGGTGATCGAGTCATTCAAACAGTTGCTCAAGTACTTCAACGTGAATGCCGTGAAACTGATTTCGTCGCTCGCATTGGTGGTGAAGAGTTTGGCGTGATTCTACCTCACACAACAACAGAAGAAGCTGAATACGTTCTAAATAGGCTGAGAGTCGCTGTCAGCCTTGAACTCGACAACGTGGTCACCGTGAGCGGTGGGATTACTAACGTAACAAATGATCCAGCACTTAATTACAAGTGCGCCGATTTAGCGTTATACGAAGCTAAAGCGGCAGGTAGAAACAACGTATGCTTATTCCTAGACAAAGAGATGAGCGAAATAGCCTAGCAAAAGACAATGGCATCCCCTTGCTAGGCAACCGATCAGCTTGGAGCTGGATAAAATTCTAACTTGTTCCCCTCAACTACAAGAACACAATCCATCTTCGCGGCATGAGCGGCTTGCTTACCAAGATTGGTATCTTCAAACACAACACACTGCTTTGGTTGTAATCCCATACCAAAACACGCATCTAAGAAAGTATCTGGATTTGGTTTGTGGTTCTTAACGTCTGTTGCTGTCACTAGGATATCGAGCTTATTCAGGATATCTGTTTTATCCAATAGCTGCTCCGCACTTTTACGTTGACTACCCGTCCCTACTGCTATCTTCTTACTTCCTAGATTCTCTAACAGTAGAGAATGAGTACACGGGATGATATCGCCTTTATCTTCAATAGCGGCAAATGATGCCATCTTAAACGCTGAAACAGCTTGTGGATCGAGCGATAAGCCGTATTTACTGTTCACCTCACCAGCTATCTTATAACTCGGCATTCCACCTAAACTGTGTAGCCAAGACGCTTCGAAATGAAAACCGAATTCTTCAGCTGTTTGTTGCCACGCCTTTACATGTGCAGGCATTGTATCGATCAACGTACCGTCCATATCAAAGATTAATCCATCATATGCCGTTAAATCTATTTTCATCACTACTACCACTCTTTGAGAAAGTTACTGATACCATAACTAATATTCAGTATCATGACTCTATATTACCGTTCAAAATGGGTGTTTATGTTACAAATATCTAACTCTGTTTCGATTCAAGACTGGGAACTCCAGCTAACTGCGATCAGAGCACAAGGAGCTGGCGGTCAAAACGTCAATAAAGTATCGAGCGCGATACATTTACGTTTTGATATCAAGCACTCCACCCTACCCGACTTCTATAAAGAAAAGCTGTTGGCACATAAAGATAGTCGTATCACTAAAGATGGCGTGATAATCATTAAGGCCCAACAGTATAGAACGCAGGAACAAAACCGTGACGATGCTTTGGTACGTTTGAAAGAATTGATTTTGGAAGCGACAAAAGTACAAAAAGTAAGACGAGCAACTAAGCCAACACGCGGCTCTCAGAAAAGGCGTTTAGAAAGTAAAAAACAGAGAAGTACCACCAAACAACTACGCGGACGAGTGAATTGATTGTTTCATGCCATCCGTGAGCGCATTAACCATGAAACATTCGCTCTAACCAATTTATTTGAACATCACTCGATAGCTAACGCTATTTACTCAAAAGCTAACAAATTTAAAAGAAAGACTACTGTTGTTTTTTGACCGACAAAATCAATTTGATCAACAACATCCGCTCTTCGCTGGTCAGCAAACGACTGACCGCTGCCACATCTTCCGCTGTTGCTTGTGATGCACCAACAATATCAAGTACTACATCCAAATCCGTTACTTTCAAGGTTCGGGCGATCGAACGATACTGAGACATCTTGATGTCAGCTTCTCCGCGTTCAATCCGTTGATAAGTTTTTAAACTCATGCCCGCACTGGAAGCTAACTTTTCTTGAGACAGATTGGCTTGTTTCCTACGCTCAATCAGCGCCATTATTATGGGTTCTTGTGACATAAGCTCATCCTCAAAAGACAGTTATGACCTAATTTCAGCAAGAAGCAGACCATATTGACTAGTGACGGTTTACATACGCCATCAACAGCATATTATTCGATTATTAAAAAACGTTACGTTTCATCAACTTTCACACTTAGATCGGTCTTGAACGTATAGGCTTGTTAACTTGAGTATTCAAGTGTTGGGAAATTAGAAAAATTGCAAATTGCGAATAAGAAAGACGTCATATTGGAAATTGCGAATCGTTATAAATTGGCATTTCCTTGCATTGAGCACGCATTAGAAACGGACAATGCCCGCTCCGAAATTATTGCAGTGCAGCATAAGCTACTCACTTACAAAGAAGTGTTACTGCACGGGAGTATGTTGGAAGAAAAGGAATTAAAGCAGGCCTTTTCTGCTCTGAACCAAAATGAAAAAGGTGTCGCACACGGCGGGATTCAAAGTATCAACGACGCAGTAAAAGAGATGGATGAGATTGTCGAAAGGTACAGTAGAAAAGCGTCTACTGGATTGTGCGTCTAATCAATTAGTATCAACGAGTAGCGTAAATCTCTCAACGGCTTAAACAAACTGAACAAAACAAAAACGGCCAGTCATAGTTGAATGACTGGCCGTTTGTTTAACTAACATGAAAACGTGGGTATCTAACGAGATATTGCTCTTCTAAACCCACCGAGCAACATCAACGCGCCTAGCAAGCTAAATGAAACACTACCGCCACTACCAGAGCCAGACGAAGTACGTGCATTGACATAAGCCGTTCGTTTGGCGTCTGTTGCAACAAACTTAGCGGTTTCATTCCCAGCAATAACGCTATCGATCCAATCTCTATAATCATAGATTTCTGTAAATACAGACGTCACCGCAGAGTTACCACCACATGTGTCCGGACCAAAGCTCGTGATACCAACCTGTCGATAGTCAGCACCATCTTTCCAATAGACTGGACCACCAGAGTCACCTTGACAAGTACCATTATAAAGACCAGTAAATACACTGTAGTCACCATTAAAACAAATTTGATTATCCGTTAATACCGAACCATCAATAAAGGCATTTGCACAAGTCGCGTTGTCTACGTAATTAAGAGATGCTTTTTGCAACAAGGTAGTAGCGTCATACCCTGAACGTGTATCGCCATGGCCAACAGCGGTAAACATCTCCAAAGAACTTCGGTAACCGTCGGAGCTTGGGCGCTTAACAACATCGTTCACTGAATCAATATTAAGTGCACTTTCAAGCTTTAGGACAGCCACATCGTTGCGTAGTAAATCACTCAACGCATTTGAGTAGTCGCTGCGATAGTAAACTTCGGATACACGCGCTTTTTGAATGTTACCGTTAGGGAATTGAGACGAATCTTCAAGTTGAGGGACAACAGTAGTAAATAACTGCCCTTCTTCATTACCGTAAATACAATGCGCTGCGGTTAAAATATGCGTTGGGTCTAAAATGGTTGCTCCACAGTATGGGCCGGTAGAATAAACACCATCATAATCAATACGGTCGATAAACAAACTCGCCATTGAAGGGAAATCGACAACGGAAGCATTGCTACCATTCACGATATAAGGTGTTACGCTCGCGTCAGGAGAAGTTTCGATCGAGTTTTCCGTTGCCATAACACTTGATGTGTAAATCAATGGCGCTAAAAGTCCAACAACTGCCTTACGAACCGGACTCACTGTATGGTTCACATTCATAGATAACTCCTTGTAACCCCTACTACTTATTTACAGAAATGATGAGTCGCCACCATAACACGTCACAACCAACAGTATAGTAAGTATTTGTAACGATATTGCCACATCTCTCATTTTATAAACTAATTTTGAGTAACCGAACTGAGTTGTAATACAGAAGGGAATACTATCCCAACAACAAAAAAGCCTACCGTTTGACATCTCAATACAGAGAAGCGAGCGATAGGCTTTCAGTTAGCTTAGTGGTTTCTCTTAAAAGAGATTAGCCACGGTAGTAACGTTGAGGTACGAATGGCATTTTTTCTACTGTCATTGGTAACTTCTTACCACGAACTTCAGCAAATACTTCTGTACCGATAGCAGCAAGATCAGTACGTACGTACGCCATTGAAACAGGCTTACCTGCGTTAGGACCAGCAGTACCACTCGTTACCACGCCTACTTTGTTTCCTTCCGCATCGAACAGCTCAGCGCCTTCACGTACTGGTGCTTTAGTCTGACCAACAAGACCAACACGCTTACGTTGAACGTCTTTAGTCGCAATTTGCTCAAGGATGATGTCAGCGCCAGGGAAACCGCCTGCACGTTCACCGTCAGTACGACGCACTTTTTGAATACCCCATAAAAGGCTAGCTTCTACTGGCGTTGTCGTTGTATCTAAATCATGACCATACAGACATAGACCACACTCAAGACGAAGTGAGTCACGAGCACCAAGGCCAATCCACTCTACTTCTGCTTCTGATGTTAGTTTACGAGCAAGTACTTCAGCGTGATCGTTCGGTACTGAGATTTCGTAGCCGTCTTCACCGGTATAACCACTGCGGCTTACGATGCACTCTACGCCGTCGATATCGACTTTTTGAACATCCATGAACAGCATGTCTGCAACACTTGGTTGGAAACGAGCAAGAACTTCAGACGCTTTAGGGCCTTGAAGTGCTAATAGAGCGCGGTCATCAATCACTTCCATCTCTACGTCAGCTGGTAGGTGAGCAGTCAAGTGGTCGATATCTTGTGTCTTACAAGCCGCGTTCACAACAACAAATAGGTGATCGCCTAGGTTTGCAACCATCAAGTCATCCATGATGCCGCCCTGCTCATTAGTAAAGAACGCGTAACGCTGTTTACCAGAAGGAAGGTCGATAATATCTACAGGAACCAAAGATTCTAAGACAGCAGCTGCGTTTGCACCATGTAGACGAAGTTGCCCCATGTGAGAAACATCAAAAAGACCGGCAGCGTCACGAGTGTGTAAGTGCTCTTTCTTTACACCTAGTGGGTACTGAACTGGCATATCGTAGCCAGCGAAAGGAACCATTTTTGCACCCTCTTCAACGTGAAGTGCATGCAGTGGTGTTTTTAGTAGGTCTTGATTAGCGTGTTCTTGAGTCATTTTATTCTCCATGAAGCGTTGCAGGCTGTCCAAAATCGAGTCTGCCGCTTATATCTCTATTTAGAGTCGCCTCTAACGATACGGATTAACGTTAGAAACAGTAGATAGTAGAAAGTGATGTCTTTTATATAGGGTTATATTGTTAGCTTTATAAACATGAATGGCTGTACAAATCCCATACAACTCACTTTCTAAGAATTCACTTCAGTAAACTTCAATCAACATGAGTAAACCGTGTTCACTATAATAAACAAGCCTGAGTGAGTTTTACACCCTTAACAAGATTAAAACAGCTCAAAATGTGACATTTAACAATTTAAAAACAATTTATCGATACATACAAAAACGCGATATTGATGATTTTCACATCAATATCGCGTCTATTGGCTAACGTTCGAAACAAAAGCAAACGTTTGCATTCACTATAAGAAATTCTAAGTTTGTTAACTTATTTTGCAGTCACCCACAGAATGAGTGCATCTTCTGTACTGGTAGAAATCAGCATATGGCCCATATTGGCATCATAATACATGCTATCGCCTTCACTCATCGGGACAGGTTCATAGAATTCTGAGTAGAACATCACATCACCTGAGATGATCATTAAGAACTCTTCACCGTCATGACGCACCCAATCGTTGTACTCTTCAAAAGTACGAGCTCTCACGCGGCTCTTAAACGGCATCATCTTCTTATTAGAAAGCTCAGTCGCAAGCAGCTCATGTTCGTAAGTCGGTGTTGGGTGTGGCTTACCTTGGCCTGCCTTGGTTAAGTCGCGACGTCCTGTTGCCACTTTTTTCCTTGGCGGTTCAAAGAGTTGTGGCATATCTATTTGCAAGCCCATCGCCAACTTCTGCATTGCTTGAAATGTTGGTGAGATCTGTTCGTTCTCGATTTTGCTGAGCGTAGAGCGAGCTAAGCCTGTTCTTTGGCTTGCTTCTTCTAATGTAATCCCAAGCTTGCCGCGGATATCTTTAATACGTTGGCCAAGCCTAAGTGGTTCGATATTCTGGTCTAACGTTTCTTTCGCCAACGTTAAAGATGGGTACTCATCATAAATGTCTTCTGACATAGGTCCCTCATTAATTTCTTGCTTCCTGTCTATTAATTTCATTGTTGCATGAAGCGCTTTGTTGATTAAAGAGCACACAGAGAAATAAAGCGTGCTCCCTGTAGCAAAACTAGAAAAGTTGTTTCCTATTGGAAATTTTTGTTGAAAATTGATTTTATCGGAGCTATGTTATCGACTTGTTAGATGAAGAGATGCTACTTCAGCTTGCAGCAAATGATAGATTTAACATTTGTAAGAGCTGTTTTTTACCCGAACTTTTTGGGAAACAATTCGTGCTGCATTGACCCTACAACGATCGCTTAGACGCTGTAAGAGTATATTTATAACGCAATTCACGTTTATCTATACCTATATAGCGCAAACGATTCCGATGCAGAAATCAACGTAAGACCTAATGGACTATAAAAACAATCACCATTAGCTTAATGAAAGGTCTCGACAATGAACGCTTACCAAAACCATAGCTTAGACAGTTTTTTCTCTACGAACCTATCTGGTACTGACGATGCAGTATTTGCTGGAATCCAAGCAGAGAACACTCGTCAAAACGAACAAATCGAACTTATTGCTTCTGAGAACATCGTTTCTAAAGCAGTAATGCAAGCTCAAGGCACTTGCCTAACCAACAAATACGCAGAAGGCTACCCTGGCCGTCGCTACTACGGTGGTTGTGAGCACGTAGATACAGTAGAAGCTATCGCTATTGAACGCGCTAAACAGCTGTTCAAATGCGAATACGTAAACGTACAGCCTCACTCTGGCGCTCAAGCGAACGGCGCAGTGAAACTTGCCCTACTTCAACCTGGCGACACTATTCTTGGTATGTCTCTAGATGCTGGTGGTCACCTTACACACGGTGCGCGACCTGCAATGTCTGGTAAATGGTTTAACGCAGTTCAATATGGCGTAGACCGCGACACACTTGAAATTGATTACGAAGCGGTTCGCGCTTTAGCAATCGAAAGCCAACCTAAAATGATTATCGCTGGTGGTAGTGCTATTCCACGCGTGATTGATTTCGCTAAGTTCCGTGAAATCGCTGACGAAGTTGGCGCTATTCTAATGGTCGATATGGCACACATCGCGGGTCTTATCGCGACAGGTGCTCACCCTAGCCCACTACCACACGCACACGTTGTTACAACAACAACGCACAAAACACTTCGTGGTCCACGCGGCGGTATGATTCTTACTAACCACGAAGACATCAACAAAAAGATCAACTCTGCAGTGTTCCCTGGCCTTCAAGGCGGTCCATTAATGCACGTTATCGCGGCTAAAGCAGTGGCGTTTGGCGAAGCACTTGGCCCAGAATTTAATACTTATATTGATTCAGTGATCGACAACGCAAAAGTTCTTGCTGAAGTGTTGCAAACTCGCGGTTGTGACATTGTGACTGGCGGAACAGACACGCACCTAATGCTGGTTGACCTTCGCCCTAAAGGCTTGAAAGGTAACGTAACTGAAGAAGCATTAGAGCGTGCAGGGATCACATGTAACAAAAATGGCATACCATTCGATACAGAGAAGCCTATGATTACTTCTGGTATCCGTTTAGGTACGCCAGCTGGAACCAGTCGTGGTTTTGGCACTGAAGAATTCAAACTTATCGGTGAATGGATCGGCGATGTTCTTGACGGCTTAGTTGAAAGCCCTGAAGGCAACGCTGAAGTTGAGCAACGTGTTCGCAAGCAAGTTAAAGAGCTTTGCAAACGCTTCCCTCTTTACCGTTAAACCGTTTTTAAGATCTAAATTAAAACCTCATAAATTTTTGGAGAATAAGCAATGGACAATACACTAAAGTTTGCAGACAGCCACGAGTGGGTAAAAGACAACGGTGACGGTACTGTAACTATCGGTATTTCTGAGCACGCTCAAGAGATGCTAGGTGACGTTGTGTTTGTTGACCTGCCTGACACTGGAGACGAAATCGAAGCTGGCGAAAGCTTCTCTCTAGTTGAATCAGTGAAAGCAGCTTCTGATATCTACGCACCAATCTCTGGCGAAATCGTAGAAATCAACGAAGAATTAGAAGATAGCCCTGAGTTAATTAACGAAGAATCTTATGAAGGTGGTTGGATTGTTAAAGTGAAGATGTCTGATGCGTCTGAACTAGACAACCTTAAGGATGCGGAAGAATACCTAAGCTCTATCGAAGAAGACTAATAGGTAACCTCATTACGATAAAGCTGCTCTTTTGAGCAGTTTAATTTTAGGGGCTAGCTCACGGCTCCAGAGAGAAAGTAGAACATATCATGACTGAATTACTTCAAAGCCAATTACTGAAAGACCTGGGTACTCAAAACGAGTTTGTTGCTCGTCATAACGGCCCTAATAAAGCAGACCAGCAAAAAATGCTTGAAGCGATCAACGCGACTAGCTTAGAAGCACTGATCGACGAAACGGTTCCTGCACAAATCCGTCTTGAAAAACCAATGACACTTGCTGCGCCACTGAGCGAAATGGACATGCTGACCTCTCTTAAAGAGATCGCTAACCTAAACCAAGTGAAACGTACTTTCATTGGCCAAGGCTACTACAACACATTCACTCCAAACGTTATTCTACGTAACGTTTTAGAGAATCCAGGCTGGTACACAGCTTACACACCATACCAACCAGAGATCTCTCAAGGTCGTCTTGAAGCTCTACTGAATTACCAACAAATGGTAATGGACCTAACAGGTATGGAAATCGCGAACGCGTCTCTTCTTGATGAAGCGACAGCGGCTGGCGAAGCTATGACACTGTGTAAGCGTGCTGGTAAAAGCAAGAGCAAAGTCTTCTTCGTTGCTGACGATGTTCACCCTCAAACACTAGAAGTTGTTAAAACTCGTGCTGAGTACATCGGTTTTGAAGTAATGGTTGGCGCTCTTGAAACACTTCCAGAGCAAGACGTATTTGGTGCATTAGTTCAATACCCTGGTACAACAGGTGAAGTTCGCGACCTAACAGACATCATTGCCAAAGCTCAAGCAAACAAGACTCTTGTAACGGTTGCAACTGACCTACTTGCCTCTGCTCTACTTAAGCCAGCTGGCGAAATGGGCGCAGACGTAGTAATCGGCAGCGCGCAACGTTTCGGTGTTCCTATGGGTTACGGCGGTCCACACGCTGCATTCATGGCAACTCGTGAAAAGCATAAGCGTACAATGCCAGGTCGTGTAATCGGTGTTTCAATCGATACTCATGGTAACCAAGCGCTACGTATGGCAATGCAAACTCGTGAGCAACACATCCGCCGCGAGAAAGCGACATCGAACATCTGTACAGCTCAAGCACTTCTAGCAAACATGGCGTCTTTCTACGCAGTTTACCACGGTGCAGAAGGCTTACGTACTATTGCTCGTCGTACACACCACATGACAGCTATCCTAGCGGCTGGCCTGACTAAAGCGGGTTACGAGCTAACGAACAACAGCTTCTTCGATACCATCACGATCAATTCTGAAGAGAAGACCGATACACTGTATGCGAAAGCGCAAGCAGCAGACATCAACCTTCGCCTTCTTAAAGGTAAGATCGGTATCAGCCTAGATGAAACAACAACGATCGACGACGTGAACGCATTGTTCGCTATCTTCGACGTGAAAGAAGACGTTCAAGCACTATCTTCTGACATTGCATCAAACGAATTTGCAGCAATTCCAGAAAACTGCCGTCGTGAATCTGAGTTCCTAACTCACCCAGTATTCAACACGCACCACAGCGAAACGCAAATGATGCGTTACCTAAAACAGCTTGAGAACAAAGACTTCTCACTAACGCACGGCATGATCCCACTGGGCAGCTGTACGATGAAGCTGAACGCTGCTGCTGAGATGATCCCAGTAACATGGCCTGAGTTTGGTTCAATTCACCCATTCGCACCTCTAGAGCAAGCGGCTGGTTACACAGCATTAGCAAAAGATCTTAAAGAGAAGCTATGCGAAATCACTGGTTACGACGATTTCTCACTACAGCCTAACTCTGGTGCATCTGGCGAATACGCTGGTCTAATCGCTATTCAACGTTACCACGCAAGCCGCGGTGAAGGTCACCGTAACGTTTGTCTGATTCCAAGCTCTGCGCACGGTACTAACCCTGCAACAGCATCAATGGTTTCAATGAAGGTAGTAGTTGTTAAGTGTGATGAAGATGGCAACATCGACATGACAGACCTAGCAGCGAAAATCGAGAAGCACAAAGACAACCTATCAAGCATCATGATCACTTACCCTTCTACGCACGGCGTATACGAAGAGCAAGTGAAAGAGGTGTGTGAACAAGTGCATGCAGCGGGCGGTCAGGTTTACCTAGACGGCGCGAACATGAACGCTCAAGTAGGCCTTACTTCTCCGGGCTTCATCGGTTCTGATGTTTCTCACTTGAACCTGCACAAAACCTTCTGTATCCCACACGGTGGTGGCGGTCCGGGTATGGGTCCTATCGGCGTTAAGTCGCACCTAGCACCTTTCCTACCAGGTCACATCGAAAATGGTGTACAAGGTTCTGACTACGCGGTATCAGCAGCAGATCTGGGTAGTGCTTCAATCCTACCTATCTCTTGGGCTTACATCGCAATGATGGGCGAACCAGGCCTAACAGACGCGACTAAAGTTGCGATTCTGAACGCGAACTACGTGATGGAAAAACTACGTCCTCACTACCCTGTTCTTTACCGTGGTACTAATGGCCGCGTAGCGCACGAATGTATTATCGATATTCGTCCACTAAAAGAAGAGACAGGCATTAGCGAAGAAGACATTGCTAAGCGTCTAATGGACTTCGGTTTCCACGCGCCTACGATGTCTTTCCCAGTAGCTGGCACGCTAATGGTTGAGCCTACTGAGTCTGAAGACCTAGAAGAGCTAGACCGTTTCTGTGAAGCGATGATCGCAATCCGCCACGAAATGGCAGCAGTGAAAAACGGTGAATGGCCACTAGACAACAACCCTCTAGTGAACGCACCACACACACAAGTTGACCTAGCTGGCGCAGAATGGGATCGCCCTTACTCTCGTGAACTTGGTTGTTTCCCATCGAAAGCAACGAAGAACTCGAAGTACTGGCCTACAGTTAACCGTGTAGACAACGTATACGGTGACCGTAATCTAATCTGTTCTTGCCCAAGCATCGATAACTACGAAGACTAATTCGAAGCGTGATCACAGATAACCAAGTTGGAAACTGTGATAACCGAGTTGGAAACCGATAACTAAGTTGGAAACTAACTCGAATAAAAAAAGGCGAACCGTTTGGTTCGCCTTTTGTTTTTTTACCGCTTTAACTTCGGAGACTAGGAACTCTGCTATGATTTAAGCCAGATCGAGGAAAACTCGCAGAACCTATACCGATTAGAAAGCCAATAAATTCTCGAAAGCTTAAACAATCCGCCTATTCCTGTAACAAGAAAAATTCGTTATAGCTTACCAATAATATACGAATCAAAGTGTCTCAACTCAACATCAAGTCCAGAAGTAGCTAAGTTGAGATTATTGTAATCTTCACTTGTTCCTATGATTATCTGCTTACCTATTCTCTTTACTTCCGATGATTTTATAATGAACTCTTGAAAACTCTCGTTCTTAGCTTCTTGTTGTCGAGGTTCATCGAGGATTAGTAATCCCAAATGATTCGTTTCCTGTCCAGAAGCACTATCTAGAGTTAACATCGAATATAGATATGACCAAATAACACGAATGTTATCGCTGGCTGAAGCCTCTGAATTAATATCAACCTCATTAAGCGCTGGTTTGAAACTTCGTTCTGATATTTCGAAGTCCTTGAGATCGCTACTGCTATAGCCAAACGCCTCTAGATTAGTCACAAAGCTGTTTTTTAAAGCTCTTAACTTTCTACGATCATTGGCACTTAAGCCATTAAATGGAAGTGCGCTTAGAGCTTTTTCGGCTATACCCCATGACAACAAGGCTTCATCCATCTTTCCCTTGATTTCTTCTTCGCTTCGGAGAGCTTTTTCCAATGAAAAAACCTCTCCTTCTAGAAGAAGCTCTTTCTTAATATCACTTCTTGATGGTGCAGCAGTCGAGTCGATCAAACTGTCCTTGATACTTCTTATGACTGCACGAGTTTTAGTCAACTCAGACCGAGATTCTCCCAACAAGTTTTCTTTTCTATCAAGTTTTAGTGCCTCTCCTTTCGCTAAGGCGCTATATGCATCCAGTTGCTTTTCTAGGTATTTTATATTGTCATTTAAGCCCAAAACCTTTGAATCATTATCTCCTAATTCCGTTAGCAGTGTTTCAGGCATTTTCCTTTGGCAAGTCGGGCATTGCTTTTGTACGATAGAAAAATTCTCTTCAGACCCAATTTCCTCAAGACGTTGGAGATCTTTATACTTTCGCAAACTGTCTTGGACATCATGGATCCTATCCTTAATGGAGCCAAAGTACTTATCAGATACTGACAAGTCAGAAAGTAACATACTAATGCTCTTTTCTTGGCTGCTTAGAAGGGTTTGCTGCTGTTCTAAATCACGCTCTAGCTTGCTAATTTTTTTCGAATCAAGCTTAGTACTAGTGAACTCATATTTTAGCTTAGCCAAAGCAATATTTAGGTTTCCTATACGCTCTTTATAGGACACCGCATTGTCAGAATCATAAAAATAAAGGTACGAACTATTGGCTAATTGTGTTTTCTTTCCAATTTTCTCGTCCAACTGGTTCGAAACAAAACCATATGTTTTCTTCGCCTCATTCATAAGGTTATCAAGAGCTAGTTCCCATGCTCTCTCAGCATCTTTTTTCTTCTGAACATGCTCTTGCCTTCTTTTAGCGACCCCCCTAGCATCGAGGTCTAGGGTAAACTCGATTACTCGCTCAGATAGTTCTTTTATACCCAAGTATGTGGGCAATATATTAAGAATACCGCCCCATCCACGCGTTTGCTCAACATAGTTCATCGCAAATATAGCTTCTAGGTAAAGTGGACATTCACCACCGCTATATTTGGTGACTATAGGAAGGTCTATCTCCAGAAAATCAGCAAGCAGGTAGTGAAAGCCCCTCTCTCGAGATGCAGCTCCTTCAACTCTTAAATAGTAGTCTGAACTTTCTATGTCATTCCTTTCGAGGACTTCTTCAACCGACAAGTCAAAATATACAGAAATCAGATCTTTTCTATCTTCATTGCTGCTCCTCATTATCGTCATGCGCTTGGTCGAATTAGAAATTTGAAGATATATTTTCGACCCAATAACACTAACTTTCCTTCCACCTTCGACCCTTAATTGACTGGTCAATGCTGTTTTTAAAGGTACTTTTCTCGATGGGCCTAAACAACCTTCCAATCCAAGCGCGTATATAATGGATTGTATGCAAGTAGACTTACCGTGCGTGTTCTCAGCATGAATTATATTGAGACCTTGCTTGAAAGGAATATCTGTACCATATAGGCCATCATTGGTTTGAGTACGAATAGATAGTTTCTCTATTACAAGGTTTAACATATGACATTACCCTGAATTATGTTGTTAATTCTTTGATCGTTAAAATGGGATTTCGAGTAAACATTAATGAAATCACTTTCGAGAATAAAAATATTTGTATCAACATCTATTTTTTTAGCAAAATTCGCCCCTTTGGAGGTGAGCTTGATACTCTTGGCATCATCAATGACAAATAGTTTTTCACCTATACCTATATCTATTGCTCGATCTACAAGTGGGTCAAAACGGATGTTACTGTTCTCACAAGAAAGTAAACCTTTCCGATATGCAACACGCTTTTTATCGGACGAAACAAGAGCATAAAGCACTTGGATTTTTTTCAAGTTAGCTTTGTTACCAGAACATAGCTTATATAGGATTAATGCTAACAACGATATACGCCAGAGAGGTCTAAATTCCGCGTCAACAGAAGCGCCTCTATAGTTAAACTTGATGCCGTGTTGGGGTTCAATATCAAATAAATCCATTAGTGAAAATCCAATGTACAGTTCATGAGCCAATCAGCAACAGTTCCGAGAGCAATAGTATCTAGATTGTCTTCATGTAGTTTGCCAGAGTTTTCTAACTTCTTTCGCAACGCATTTTTCTGATAAGCGATGCTTTGGGATTCGGGGGATGAGTCTAAAGCCTCGATAAAAATCTCTTCAGCTCGTTTATCCTTCGTTGAGGTTATAGCTTTGTGGAACTCTGGGTAATCTTCCTTTAGTAGAGTTAACATGTTTTGGGACATTATCGCCTTACGCGTTAAAAGACCTTTGCCATTAGCAACAACACTAGGGGTTGAGTTGAGTTTACTAAGTTTAGTAGTCAGGTTTGACATAAACTCCGTTGAAGTATCTTCGATAAAAGAGGCTACGTGATGTTCCTCTATATCCAATACGTCCAGCTTTAATGTGGCAAGACCTGCCCGCAAGAGCATAGTTTCTTCTTTTTTAAACTCACTACGATCCCAAATCAAAACTCTGAAATCATTATTGTCAACATAATCAAGGTTTGCAGCCTTAACTTCTAAAGTCTTTTTGGTCGCATGAGCCACTAAGTCTTTAGTTTTGTGAGCAGGCACTACCAAAATCCATCTTTTAATCTTTAGATCTCCAAAAAAGCCACTCATTTTGACCGTATTAGAAATAAACTTCCCGATATCTCTAGTCATCTTATTACGTTGCTTTTCGTAAAGTTTAGAGACATTTTCAACTTCTTCAGGACAATACATCTGGTAAGCATATCCATCGAGTGAGAAACCTTCTATACCACCATCTCCCTTGTCATGGTCAGGTATAGGGATATAATTCGCAGACGAGTAGCGTTCTTTCAAAAGGTCATTTGCATGGCTTTCCCACTCATCAGGAAACCATACTTTGTCGTTGCTCAATTCCATTAAAATCTGCTCAATAATGCGTCACAAGTAACATCAACTAAAACACTAGATTATAAGAATATAATCACTAATAAACAGTGAGCATAATCAAATTGTATCTAGTTGTTCTATAAGACAACTATTAACTTCGTTATGAAACTATTCTTATCATACTTTCAAAAAAAGCTGACTCTGTACTCTCATACAAATCTCTTCCATCTGAAACGAACACACACACAAGAAAAGAATTTTCATTAGTGTTTACAAGCATTGATCTCAACCAAAACGTCTCATGACATTCCAGCGGGGCGAGCGTATCAGCTCCCTCAAAGATGACAAGTGTCTTGCGTCTACATTGTTCCAAAGTAACAACTAATTCTCGATTTTCTTCTGCTGCGAAAGCAGCTAGAGGGGATTCATAGTCATTAAAGTTCAGGCTAAAGACATCGATGCCTCTAAGCTTCGCTTGGTCTCTACACATATCTAGATAGCCCGCAGGCGTACGCTCAGTTATTAGTGAGCAGATGGTAAGCTCTAATTCCCATGCCATATTGATAAATCTTTCTGCACTAACCATAACGAGGCTTAACTAACGATCACATACTTCTAAGAGTAGTCGATTTAAAATAGATAGCTAACTCTGAGAATAATGTGCAAATACACTCACAAAAACATTTATTTTGGCGCACAATGAAAAATAAAATCAAAAAATACAAGTAACTCAAAAATTATAGATTAAGCTACTGATAAATATAAACATTAAAAACAGTGACAATTATTTAGATAATAATATTAAAGTCACTAAAAAATATGTAATTATTTTGAACAATCTCGATTATCATATTGAATATGAAGAATTTTCTTTTATACTCCACCTTGATTTTGATTTATTTAAGTTATAATAAATCCTTTTATAACAATAACTTAAATGAAAAAATAAGTTGGACAGCCTAGTCGTGAACTGCTACTTATATATTAGTCACTAAGGATTAATATTATGAAACCAGTCTTACAACCAAGCATCACAAGACGCGAACTTAATAAATTAAGAAAACACTTAGGTAAAATTAAAAATGGAACCTATGAGCCTTTTATTACAGTTAGAAGATCTAACAGTGTCGGTTTATCGCATATTTTGTTCAGCCACAAGACTAATCGTTGTCATCACCTATTTAGTTTGGGCGAGCTCGCGCTATTCCTTCATCTAGAGCATGACCCTGATGTGTTAGACATACAAGAACAGTACCCACTACCGATCAATGAGACACTTTCATGCGCTGAAAAGCTGAACTATCGTCACCCAGGGAAATACAAAGAACGAGATGGCAGAGAAATCCCTGCTGCAACGATGACCACAGATTTTGTTGCCACAATTCACGATGTTACAAGCGGACAACTTTATATTAAGCCATACAATTACAAGCCAAGTTCAGCTTTGAGTACTGAATTTGAGTCTCCGCAAAAAGTAAAGCGAACCAAGCAGAAGTTCAGAATAGAGCAAATGTATTGGGGTCGTCACAACCATCACCTAATTCAGGTGACAGAAGAAGATTTAAACCCTAATAAAACATACAACCTTCAATGGCTTAGAGAGACATATCACCACGTCAGGAAGAGTCAAATTGACGGTCATTTATGCCAAGGAATGCTAGAAACCCTCAGCAATTGCTTATTAAGCAATCCTGAATTTACTCTCAAGCAATGTCTGAGTTACTCCGCGTCAACCCACGATGTTTCTGAACTTGCCGCTCTAGAGATCTTTCAACACTTGGTCTATTCAAACCAATTAAATGTAGATCTGAACGAACGCATAGAAGTTTTTCGCCCTGTAATCATGATTTCGAAGCACGATGAGAATTAATCAAAAATTAGTCGATGGCAAAAAGGGGCTTGAATATCTCATCGTAGATATATGCCAAAACCTCGACATGATTGCTGTCACTCAACTCAATGTTGAGCGCCCAAAAAGGCCTTATACGCTTTCGCTGAGTGATACGTTGAGTCAAATAGAGCTAGGCAAATGGAAAGTGCTAAAGCATTCCTTTAGCCCTTACCTATACATGTCAGACGAAGAGTTACTGAAAGACAAAAAGCGCAGTAAATGGTTACAACGTAGAGACAACAGCTTCCACATCATTGCCCCGCTAATCGATAACGACGAACTACGTCACAGCTATCTATTTATCGATAGCAGTTCAATCCTAGATCGTTTGATAAAAAAATCGGGCCGCAGTCGTAGTTATGTAGCAAAAATTTTAAATCGTTATTGGTATTACGGTTCTCATATCAATGCTCTACTCCCTCTATGGAGAAACTGTGGAACGAATCAGTCTTTACCTGAATCACCGTCATTTGACCAAGCCCCTGAGTTAGGCAAAAGTGGCCCCAAAACTAGGTATGGAACACCTTATCGTGGAGTCACTCAACAAGATATTAAAAATATTCGACGATTTGCCAAAACTATTCCAAACGGCGGAAAAGTCAGGTTGAGTGACCTTTACGATCAGTTTACACGCAAGTTCATGTATGCACGGGTTAGACCAATGGTTGAAGGAGCACATGAAATAGCTTTACCCGTTCCAAGAGCCAAGCTCATTTCACGAAACACCTTTAACTACCATTTTAAGCAAAACGTTGATCAGCTTGAATTGATTCGGAAGTCTGTCGGTACAATCAACTTCCAAAAAGACCATCGAGGCCGATCAGGTCTTGCTCGACAAGGCGTCCGTGGGCCCACGAGCCGTTACGAAATAGATGCAACAGTTGTTGATCAATACATCCGTTACCCCTATGACAAAACCAATCAGTTAGCGACGGGACGCCCTGTGATCTATCTAGTTGTGGATACGTGGTCTGGCATGTTTGTAGGCACTCATGCTTGTTTTCACGGCCCTGATTGGACAGGGGCATCACAAGCCCTTTTCAACGCGTTTACCAACAAAGTCCAGTTTGCTAATCGCTATGGCGTTGAAATTACTGAAAATGAATGGCCGTGTCACCATGTCTGCTCTCAGTTAGTCATGGATCGAGGCTCCGAGTATACAGACCGTAATATTGAAAGCATGCTCAAAGGGGAAATTGGCTTATCAGTCGCCAGCTTCGCTCCGTATCATCGCGGGGATTGTAAAGGAACTGTCGAGAAAGCGTTTGATATCTTTCATCAAAATGCTGTTCGATTTGTACCTGGTCAAGTTATGAAAGTGCCCTGCAAGGAGGAACAACACGCTTCTAGAAAAGCGTCGATGTCCTTCGAAGCGTTCATGGAAAAGCTCATAAGGACAATCATTTATACCAACAATAACCGCCTGAGAAAGAACAACCATAACTTTGAGATGTCTCGAGATGATGTTGGTTTCTCTCCTAGAGACTTATATCTCTATGGGCTAGAAGAAATGATGATCCCACCAGCTCAGATACCTGAGGAGCAACTTCGTTTCGCATTACTACCTGCTGACAAGGCGACTGTGAGAATGGAGGGTGTTTACTTTAAGGGGCTGTATTACAGCTCTAACAAAATCATTCAGAAACAGTGGTTAGACAAAGCTCGTAATTTTGGTCGATACACAGTAGAGGTTCGATACGACCAAAATTCAACGAACTTAATTTGGTGTAAAGACCTTGAATCTAACGAACTAATTACTCTAGAACTCACTGACCGCTCTGAAGCGTATCGTAATCAGATTTGGCAATCGACTCTGCATGAAATCGAATTAACCAAACAAAAACAAAGCCTTCATGAAGAGTATTCATTCGCTAACAAAATTGAGTTCTTAAACAAACTGGATGAAATCGATAAACAAGCAAAAGCTGACGCTAGATTCCTAAAAACATCGTCAGCAAAGTCTATCGAGACTGGCATTAAAAAACGAAAGAATATTGTTTCTTCTATTGAACGCAACAAACAATCTGAACAAATAGCAGCAACGTTAAGTTACGAAGAGATCGATAGTTCGACCGCTAAAAAGAAAACCCAACACTTGGAAACACCTGATTTTTTTGACTTTGATGATGAACAAGATGATAGCTAATTATACACCTCACCCTAACTCTCAGATGGCAAGAAATCCTCTGATTGAAGCGCTTGGAATGCCATTGCTACCTAAACAATTTATACAGGCGACAACATTATCTCCTGACATGTTGATTGATGTGAGTTCACTCCCTACTGAGCATCATGGCTACTACACCAGAACATTCATTGATAACCTATCTGAGTGCTATGTTGTTCAGGATGAAGCCCCTCGCCTTTATGACACAGTATTTCGCATGATTGAGCGAGGCTATATCTACCGCAATCCTTTGGTGTATGGCGATATTAAACAATTGCAATTTGCCAACTCTATTGAAATACCTGAAGGGCAAGAACGCACTCTAAAGCAAACAGCAAATCAGCAGAGCTTTTTGGTTGCGGGTCTATCAGGTCGCGGCAAGTCTGCGATGGTTGAAAGCATCTTGTCAGCCATTCCTCAAATCATTTCTCATCAAGAGTATCAAGGGAAAAGATTCATCTACGAACAGATTGTCTGGCTTAAGGTGGATATCCCAACAGCGAGAGGCCAGCGGGCATTGCTATGGAGGATCCTTGAGTCTATTGATAGTGTAACGGGAGAGAATTATTACGAATCACATCAAAAAAGTTCAGTCACGGCACTAATGATTGCTGTTCGTAAAGCTTTACTCATTCATGGAGTTGGGCTTATTGCTCTAGATGAAGCTCAAAACCTATCAGAGACTCGACAGTACGAAAAAGTCGGTAACAACGAAAATGCCACACTAAAGTTCGTTGAAGAGTTGTTTAACAAAGTTGGTGTACCGCTCCTATTGGTCGGGACATTATCAACACTCAATCTATTTTCCAAAGAGATGACCTCCGCTAGGCGTATTGGAAAAACAGGTTCGCTTATCTTAGAACAATGTGATGTTGAAAGTTCTTTTTGGAAACGCTTCATTAAGCAAATGTGTTCTACACAATTACTTAAGAATCAGACAACTGACATCGATACTCTAACGCGTCATATACACTACCTGTCAGCAGGAATACCTGCCATAGCAAGTAGTTTAATAAAGGCCACGTTGTCTTATCTGACCTATCTAACGCCAAGCAATCAAGATCTAAGCATGGCGGCATTAAACCATGTATTTAAAGAACAGTTCATCCTGGTTTCAGGAGCACTGACGGCTCTAAAACGTGGTCAGTTCCATAAATATGAAGATTGTATTCCTTTGTCTCAACTTCACTCGGTTCAAGAGGATTTTTCTCTCTACGGCGATTCAAATTTTGGCAGTGACCAACTCAAGAAGCAACCCACTAAAAGCTCTCGCTCTGCCGTAAACCTATCTGAAAAAGATCAAGAAATGCTTGAGAACCTTACTCCTGAATCTCTTTTAGCACAGGCTCGCAAGTATGAATAACATCTTAAACTTGCTTCCCCACGAACATCTGAGAAGTTTTCTTCATCGGATTCATATTATGTCTCCATTTGGTACTTTTAGTACTACAGCACGACGTTTAGGGCTCGAAAAATTTAGTTCTTCTCCAGTGACAGTGTTCTCAGATCTCGACTTCTTACTCATGGACACTTTAAATAGTGATAATCGTACTATTTGGAAAAAGCATTTGCACGGTAACGTCATTGAGTCTTTCCTGAACGAACATGAGAAAAGACAGGTTCCGTTGTTCCTGATAGGGAAACAATATGACATTGAATTTATACACTCGCAAACAGTTCACAACCGCACATGGCGTTGCTGCAAAGACTGCATAGAAGAAGATCATGACACGTATGGTGTGGCATATTTCCATCAACCACATCAACTGCAAGGTGTGTTTCACTGTTACAAACACGGTTCAAGACTTATCAACGCCTGCTCGTCATGTGATTACCGCTTGAAGAACATCAGCCGAATGCCAACACCAGCTTTAGCTTGTCCAAAATGTGATTCCAGCATGACATGTCAAGAATTGTATTCTGATGAAACAACGCTGAAGGTTGAACGGCTAATGATTGCATTAAACAATGGAGAACTCGCCCTAGACCTTGAATCCGTGCAACAAAATACGTTGGCACACATGGGATTTACGCTTGAGCAAACTGAAACGTTAGCTTTTAAGAAAGCTTGTGGCGATTGGTACAAAGAGATTTTCATGACTCTAGGGAAAAGCGCTCTAGAGCAGTACTTCTCGAATACGAGGAAAGTAAATGATCACATAATTACTCCTACTATGAGGACTACACGCCTATTTTTATCAACTTCAACAAACAGATTTAGTCCACCACTGATCTACATTCTCATGCTGGTCGCTACAGGACAACTATAGATCTATGTACCTGCACGAAATAGCTGGAGAAGCCTTTTATAGTCTAGTTGCGCGACACCACGCAGCCTCACCAAGACGCTCGCTACGCGAAAAAAACCGAGCTCTCCTTGGGCGTACAGATGTGCGCATTAACCCACAGCTTCCTTGCATGCTCAAACACGTTGCCAAACAGACTTCAATAGACGCGGAAAGGTTGTTGTTTGACGGTACTTGTTTCCCTGTTGTCGGCTCTTGCCTTCAAGATAACAAAAGCAAAGCAAGACTTAGATGGCACATGTTGAGTAATGATGGCAGTCACATCGCTGCTGTATCACGTACCGCTTGTTCTCGGTTACAGTTTAGCAGTGCACTAAAGCTCTGCTCGCGATGCCTAGAGGAAGATGCATTGAAATGGGGGCATGGTATTTGGCGTACCGTACATCAGTATTACGGTATGTTCGTTTGCCCAAAGCATGCATGTTGGCTGCAATATGCACCGACAAATGCCGATGGTCTTAACAAACGCATTGAACTACCACCAACACCTTACGATAGATGTTTCCATGGTTCGGATCTGTGCTTAGAACGAGCGTTGAGGTTGTCGCAATTCATCAGTAGTTGGCATCAATATGAATGCGAACGTCGATTCGATCATATTGTTACGCCCTCTCACTCATCTTGGATGGGTAAGGCTCATTTGTTAACTCCGAAAGGACAGATCAGGCAATCAGAAGCAGTCAATCGTCTACAAAACTTTTGGGCTCCTCTATTTGCTGGTGCAAAGCTACTGCCTTCGAAGCTATACCAGTTTAATTTCTTAAGATTCCTTCTCTTAAATGGCAACTACAACCATTACATACAGCATGCATTGGTTGGTGCTTTTTTTTCCAAGAACGCCAAGTTTTATCTTCAACAAACTGAGCAGGCCTCAAATTATTGCAATCGGGAATCATCTAAACCTCGTGTCTGTCTATCAGAGCTGACCTCAGGAAACTCGCTTCGTTCTGTCGCCAAGGCGACAGGATATTCGGTGGGCTATCTAGCAGCCCTAGCGCAGAGGAATGGGATAGCGGTAAATCATCGATTCAAACGACTAAGTAACTCGCTAGTCGATATGATCATAAAACTCGCATTCCGTGGACTTCATCGACGAGATATCGCGAAATTATGCGGTGTTAGCGTTGGAACCGTGGAACAAAAAATCAACTCGATGTCAGGGTTAGCGGCTTGGAGAAAACGGCTCTGGTTCTGCCAAAAACGAAATCAATATCGTCAAACACTCCAGTCAATCATTTCTCAAAACCCAACATTAACTAGAACAGAGATTAAACATTCGAGCAGTTGCTACATGTGGCTCTTTCGATATGACAAAGATTGGCTAAACCAACACTTACCAAAACGAGAGCCAGCTAAGTTCCATAAATCTATTGATTGGAATCAGGTAGATAAAAAGCTGGCTAAACAAATTAAGCAACACGTAAATAAGGCTAATTCGGTGTCTCACGTCGAAAGACAAGTGAACTCACGACACTCCTTAATCAAAAACAGAAAACGCCTACCCCTTTCGATTAAGCAAGCGGAACAAATCGTCGAAAAATCTAAAAACTAGGAACAATTACTATGACATTTCTCGGTAAATTCAAACAAATTTTCGAAGCACACGAAGTTAAACCTCACTTGCGTGACATTGCCATGTTTGTGACTCTGAATGATACAAGGCTCTACCCAATTGAGCAGTTTGATGAGAATGGAGACATTCACCCGTACCTCGCGCCACACCTAAACCTCATAAAGGTAATCAAGCGACACAACGCGGTAAGGTGGTTTCTTACCCCCAAAACTTACCAGGTTTGGGATTATAAAGTGCATCCTGACTATAAACATCTTATTGATAAGCGACTTAACGACCATCTAAAAGCACTAGAAATGTTTGAGCGAAGCCATAACTATCTAACTGCGAGTCCTGAATCACTCCTCAAACAAAATGACAACGGCAAACTATTCAACATGTTCTGTGATTACATGTGTACATTTAACGCCGTTGCCATTGAAAGCAAAGAGATATCAACGACTGAATGGGTTATTTGGTTTGCTGAAGCTTCCCGCATCGATCAGCAGAGTGAAGAATACAAGAAAAAACAGAGACATCATAAAGCGGCTATCGCTGACTGTAATATCATCAAAGACGATTACGACGAAGAAAATGATGAGTTCTACAATCGAAATTATCCAAAATATCGATTAGCTCAGAAGAGTTGACTCTGGTGGAGCGCAAGTAGCTCCACCTGCGTTGGTTCAAACAAACCATTGATTTAGAAAGTTACGCCAATTGATTTTAACGAAAATCAGAAGCATAAGTACACAAGCTCTATGTTCAGGTCAATAGTCAATACGTGACCTATTCTCTGAAGACAAGTTGACACTTGAATAGCCTCAGCGACAAATTAACAATGTGAAACTTAACACTGTGAAACACATATGTTAGTGATATAGTCCAGTAACCCTCTAAATAACAAGGACTAATGAATATGTCTGTTCGAGACTACAAAAATGGTAGATTACTTTACCACATAACTTCAATCCAAAATCTTCCGAGTATTTTGAAAGAAGGTTTACTTCCCAGAAATCAAAGGAAGCCAGTTGTCGATGTAGCAGACCAAGAAATACTTACTGGTCGTGCAAAGTATGGGCTAGATTCAATGGTTCCTTTCCATTTTTTTGCCGACAATCCTTTTGATGGACGAGTCCAAAAAGATCACCCTCAAGAAACCTTTATTTTTATTGGCATTCCTCGCACACATGCCAACTCGAATAATTGGAACATATCAGCGAAGCACCCATTAAATGGGGAATTTGAATTGCTAGGTTATGCGAAAGGTATCGAAGCAATTGATTGGGATGCAATGAATGCTCGAGATTACACTACACGCGAAGGCAAAAGCGTATGTATGGCAGAATGCCTTTCACCCAAAACAGTCCCTGCAAAAGATTTTCAACAGATCTTTGTAAAGTCAGAGCAAGACAAACAAACCGTTGAGGCTTTGCTGCGAGACTTCGGTATCAAGTGTTGGGTAAACGTTAATACTCATATGTTTGCAGGTTAGTCTCTAGCAATAAAAAACTTTCGAAAACTTCAGATAAGAAGGGCTTAGGTAAACTGCCCTTCTTCAACTAAACGTTGATATGCGGACTTAATTAAAGTCGGGGACACACGAGCTTGTAATGATGTTAACGATGACACATGTTCCACAAGAGACTCTGCAAAGACCTCCTTGTTAGCGTCACTCATTTTTTTAGCTGACCACAAAGTAGATGCCAGAATAATCATTCCATCTTTAGATTCATAGCCAGCAATGAGGTCGTTAACGTACGATATACTTTTTTCATTAGAATTCTGTTCTCGCAACATACGAGTTGCTTTAGACACAACTTTAGGTTCCAACATAATGAAAGTACTATCAGCAGGCTTATTAATCCCAGAGATATATAAGAAATCTCCATCCATTATTTTTATCGCACTATTTAAAACAGATGAATACGGCCCCTGCCTGAACTCATTAAATTCCATCTTGTTTAGCTCTACACCGTTACAACTTAGAATATAAAGTAAACACTGAGCCTCAAGCTCCGACATTTGTTTCTTACGCGATGATGACAGATACTTTTTCAATGCAACTATAAGTGTTGCCCTACCTAGCGTTAGTTCAAGGCTTCTGTCCTTTGGAGGCGCGTCATTTGGAGCATAAATTCTCCATTCTACGTCATCTAACGAGGACAACTTATCATGAATTTGTCTTTCAACCTGGCTCCATGGTAGCCCCCCTAATCCACTACCGAGGGCAGGGATAGCCACTGACTTAATCCCCTTATCTAAAACAACTCTAACTAAGTCATCTAAACCATTCTCGATATACTCTATTTTCGATTTACCGCGCCAATGCGCTTTAGTTGGAAAATTAATAATGTATCGGGGAGAACCTTCAGCAATGTTCTTTACTAACAAAACCTTACCAACTGATAACTCTTCATTTTTACAAGCATCTCTGTAAATTTTGAAGTTATCTGGATAACGTTCTTTGAACTGATAAGCAAGGCCTTTACCCATTACCCCTACTGTATTCACTGTATTGACTAGGGCTTCAGCATCATCAGCGAACAAGTCACCTTTTTTGTATGTAATCATGTTAGTTCGTTAGTGTGAAAGGTAGTCCCAAAAACAGGACTAACAAATGTGAATTTAAGACTGTATAGGATACTTGATACGCAACTAATCCGCTATAAGAGTATGAGGTAATGACAGTTTTTCTTAAGTTTCATGACGTAAAAGCCAAGCTAAACTAGCAGCTTGGCTTCCAACGAACAGATTAAAAACTAGTCGCTCTTTGATTTGACTAGTTTATGTTCATGTAAAAACTCAGCCTTATATTGGTCTATTCGCCTTACTAGTTCCATGCCAAAACTATCGGAAATTGAATTATGAGCGAATATCCTGATGAAGCACTTTATGGACTGGTATCTTGACAACTTCTTGTTTGAATCCTTAAACGCTGTTACAGAATACTTTCCATCAAGCTGTTTTTCTAACAATTTAATCTCCGTCTTTGAGATATCTTTGAAAGCATTATCGGTCATGACATCTATGGTAAATTTCGACCTATCAATACCTTGGCTTGTAATCATTTCATCGATTGTTAACGTTAACAGCTTGACTGTATCCTTATTGATAACATCCGTGATATTCAAGTTTTCGGGATACAACTTTGATTCGTAGACTTTTTCCCATGGCGTACGATGGATTATGTCGTTATTCACTTCCTCAGCAGCAATGTTCCCTTCAATCGCCACAGCCAGTTGTTCGTTCAAGAAATGATCATCCGAGTTATTCTCATAGAAATCTTGGATTTGCTCTAAATAAGACTTTTTTTCGGCATCTGAAGGCAAAGTGAACTCAAACAAATCAACATCTGCGTTAACTTTCTTTGCTAAGCTACACACTTTGCTCAACATAGAAGAAAAAGAGCGATTAGTCTTGTGGTAGTAGACTTGTCCAAATAAATTCGCCCTAGCGTTGATGAATTCAACAATAGAGTCTAGGCCACTTTCTTTATAAGCTAGGTGAACAGCCCCATCACACTGGACAGGAACCATAGACATAAAGAGTCGGTTATGGTCATAGATTCCACATTTCACGCCTGAAAAATAGCTATCCCTTAGAAGGTAGTCCATTCGATCTGCATCAATAGGGCATGATGAAATTATTGAAGTCAAAAGAGGTAGTATGTTTAAGTTTCCTTGTTCAACCTCTATGTCCAAGCACACGTTATTGCTCTTGTAATCCTTCTCAATAATTGCGAGGACGTTATCGATATTTATATCCGCTTTATGTTTATCATCCAAGCTACTGTAAATAGCTTTAATAAATAAAAGTGAAATGTGCTCATGCTCTACGTTATTGCCGTCTTTAATCAGTTCCAATATCTCAGGGAAATCATTTCCAAAATACTCCTGAAAGTCATCCTTAGAAAACATAAAGGAGTCAAACTGATGAGACATAGGGCCATGACCGATGTCGTGCAATAACGCCGCCAAACGAAGTTCTTTAACAAAATTGACAGGTAACTCAGTAAGGCCAGTATAAATCAAGTCATCATTGTATTTATTCTCATACCGATGTGCATTCACTCCCATATTGGTAAGGATTTCATATGACAAGTGCATCACACCTAATGAGTGTTCGAAGCGGCTATGCATAGCTGATGGAAAGACTTTATAGAGGAATGTATTTTGTTTTATATTCCTAAGTCTCTGGAATAGAGGATGATCAATAAATGCTAGTTCAAGCTCTGTCAGCCGAATTATTCCATGAATGGGGTCAAGTATTTTACCTGTTAAGTATTGTTCGAATCGCATAGCACACCTATCTCCTGAAAATGCAATATAACTCATAACATTGGGGTGCATATCAACAAATTCAATAGATAGTGTCTAAGTATCTTTCTAGTTAATCAAAATATACAAAGTTGCCATTAAAGCCCACTCATTAACACGTTACTATTGACTCTATTCACAGCACTAGTAGTTATCCTCTAATGGAGCCACTAAATACTAATCATGTTGAACTAGACTTTCTGTTTAAATAACAGTTAAATTAGAATTGAACACTCAAAATTAGGTACGGACTAAACCAAGGGAGCTCTAGATAAATCTATAATAATCAAAGTGCACTGGTTTCTAATCAAGTGCTCTTGAGTTATTGCCAGTGAATTCTCCTCAATGAAGGTTAAATGCTCTCGTATTGATGCGCTAACAACTCTGTTCTTTAGCCTATCAAGCTGTTCTAGTTGCTTCAAAAATTCATCTAGCTTGTTGATACTTTGGAACAACTCCAGATTTTTGACAGGTACAATCCAATGATGTTTATCATTACTTAGTTGGTCGATCATATCTAAGCCTGCTGGATCGTAATCAAAGAAAAAACCCACCTCAACATCATTGTTGTCAAAGCACTCAATCATAGTAGGTAGGTCTTTTTGGTTCTTTCCGTGACCACGGTAGACGAGCACTGCGGATTGCCATTCCGCAGGTAAGGAGTGTACGACATCTCTCCATCGCACAATAAGCTCACCATTTTCAATAATGAGGACACGGCTAAAACGCTGGAAATCAAGGTCATCCAATTCTACAGAAACAATATAGCTAGCTTCTTTCGGTACATCTGGCTGGTTCTTTAACGGGATATTCACATTACCAGCTAAGCTAATTAGCTGCTGAAACACACCACCTTTAGCTGATTTCTCATTAATACTAGGGCCTGCTGCGTCCAATCTTGAATTACTACACTGTTGAAAGGTCAATAAATTTTGCCCCAATGCAGAAGTAAAATAATTATCAATTTCCCTCAATTCGGAGCGGGATACGAGAATTGAATTGCCACTAACAACCCCTACTTCCACGAGTCTGCAAACTTCAGTATTGGACTTGTTGGCAGATATCCTCTCCCTAGAACTGGCAACAATCCTCTTAGCTGCATTAATTAACGATCGAGATAACATCATTAAGCACCACCGATTGCTTCAAAAACAATGTCACTAATAATCACATTACCGTCATAAGGAAGTATTATTTCTCTTTCTTCCTTGATTTGGACAATGCTCTTCAAACCAATTTTTTGCGCACTAATGTATCCATCGACCAATAAAAGCCAGTCTTCTAATTCTATATTAAGGTCAAACATCATATAGCTTTGCGCAGCAGACAGAGGGAGAATGTTCAGATCAGCTTTAATAGCCTCAAACATTAATTCCAACGCTTCGTCTACCTCATTAAGTTCAAACTCTTCCTCATCTTCACGGACATCCATGACTTCGATACTGTCTAAATCTGAAGTTTTACCTTTCTTCCGCTCACCGCTAGCAAGAGCCCTCACTGCCAAATCGATTAAGTCATCAGCTTGGAGCTCACTGTTAGTATTTCCATAGGCTCGTACTTCCGTTTCCGAAACCTGAGACAAGCAGTCAGGCAAGCATTCAATTGAATCTATGGATGGAGAGAAGGTTTTGTCATCTTGGAATTTAATTGCAAAAACATCAATAATACGATTAAGCTTGGACGATTTCTTATCTCGCTGAAGCTTTGCCAACATATCGACCATTTTTTTGTTTGATACATTTAAATCCTTCAATGCTAGATCGATTTTAGATTTAAGTACCTTAAGAAGGATTCTCTCAAGATGAATATCAGTTTGTACCCACTCCCTAAGCTTTTTCACACTTAAGTGCTCGAAGATATCATTGATTCTACCGATCTCACGTTTGCATCGACCGATTTGGCGAATTTTGTCATCAACATCAGTGACCATGCTAAATTCATCCGCAACGATCCTATGAAAAGAAGACACAGTCTCAACCAAGGCGTCATTTACCTCGACGGTTATCTCTCGAATTTCATCTAAATAGTTTTGTTTTTTATCGTCATTGAAATCCTTAACTCGTCTATAACTTTCAACGGCATAGTCCAAATTTTCAATCTGATTAGAAAACTCGCCATGACGTTCTCTGAATCTATAACGGCTAGTCACCCTATCTAGTAAACGCTTAACAGACGAATGGATTTGGACTCCATGTTCATCATCTAAGTCATACGCTAACTGATGCTTTGTAAGCGCAGCGATTGCAGCCTTATTGCTTTCACTATAATGAAGAACTCCAGCATGCTCATAGCAAGCCTCGTCTACTACCTCAGTATGAGTACTCAGCGCTCGTACAGCTTCTTTTGACTCCACCTGTCGAGACATCTAAATTAACCCCATTTGAGTATCTAGTTGGTTTTCAGCATCAGCTTCGATTTCCAGCATCCCTTCATTAGTAGCGATAAACTCCAAAGTCTCATAAAGCAGCGACCATTTCGCTGTAGCAATAAAAAGAGAACCAGTTGAGGATGGAGATACAAAGTATCCTTCTTGGACAAGGTAATCTAAGATCGACCTCAGCTTCGTTTTACTCTCTTTGCTTTTATGAGCTCTTTTAAGTTTATGTGCAATATGATCAAGCTGATTTTGAAGAGAGTTACTTTCCTCTATTGCTGCGAGTAACTCTGACTCCGATAGTTTGCCACCAGCCATTATAGGTCTTGAGTCTGAGTCAATATTTCGGGCTAGCTTTAGCCAAGCTATTATCCCTTCCATTGTCTGCGAAAAAACTTCAAAGTCTTTGAGAACTTCGTTTTTCTTACGTGTGTTATCTATGTTCTCGTATCCACAGTAAAAACCTAGCCCGTCTTGTGTTTCGACTGTTGTCATACTTATTCGAGACAAGTATTGGTTCATGTCACTTC
Organism: Vibrio splendidus; assembly: GCF_001557875.1. Taxonomy (GTDB): domain Bacteria; phylum Pseudomonadota; class Gammaproteobacteria; order Enterobacterales; family Vibrionaceae; genus Vibrio; species Vibrio splendidus_F. Next base: position 1,304,641 of record NZ_LNRF01000001.1, read on the forward strand.
GATTTCTGGTATCGGATAAATATGTGTACTCAATAGGAGTCGCATACTCACAGATCACTTTTTTACTCATGAGCAGTCGGAAAACCGATTCGAACTTATTCATTCAACCACCTCTATAGACTGATTTTGCTTCGACTCAGAAAGCAATGGATTGACTTTGCTTCTACGTCCGCCAATAAATGATTTAACACCTACATTCTTCACTATGTGATTTTTAGTCGCGAAGTATTTGTAAGTGGCTGGATGCAGATCTGGTTGAGCAGTGAACAAGCAAATGCCTTTTTGAGCCATCATGTCGAATAAAATAGCTAAGTTAGAAATAGAGATTTTCCCTAATTCGTCTAGCGGCCAGTGAATAACAACGTCTTCATCCTGGCACAAGAATCGAGTCATCCCACAGAAAACAACGATAATAGCTAGTTTGGAAATCCCTTCGGAGCCGACCTTTTCTAGATCTTCATCATTTCGAACCACTGCTGGGCGTCCATTCTCAACAATCGTTATCTCCATCTCGACCAAAGACTCTAGGTTCTTAGATATCTGAGCCTCTTTAAATGAAGCCAACAATTGCTTGAAAGAAGCAAGAAACGCTTTGGAAGGTAGACCTCTTGAGGTTTCGCCTGACCATCTATCCAACTCTACACTAAAGAGATTGAGGTCTTTCCAAAGATCAAAAGTATGGATCTTGCTTGATAGTTTGATGTGTATGCTGTCGATAGCAGGGAAAGGATTGCCTGTTTCAATCGACTTGTCCAAAGTGCTCGAAACTGAATCTACTTTACTATTCACCTGTTTAAGGGTTTGGTGGTAGTTAGAAACCTGAGTCGAGATTGAACGAAGAGTTTCAATTTTAACGTCCCTAACATCTGGAATCACGTTTAGGACAAGCTCTTCAAGGTCTCCCAAGCAAGCAAGGGAAAATTGAGGACTATCGTAGTTGATAGCATAGTCATAATTTTCTGAAAGCTTCGTCATGGTCGCAGAGCGCATCTGCTCCCACATCATTTTTATTTCATTGTTGTCGTCCAATCCTAAGATTGTGTTACTTACATCTTTTACTTTACTAACGATTTCTTTCTTAAGCGTGTTAATAGCAGTGATTTTGTCTGTCACTAGACTTACGGCATGCTCAACAGAATGAAATTCTAAATCTACAGATACATCTTCTAAGCTAGCTAAATCTGATTCATCGACTGCTTTTTCCAAGTTATTGGTACAAGTTGTAAGCTGCCCTATAGCCTCCTTGACTGAAATTAGCTCCTGTTCATCCAATTTAATTGAAGTCGCTACGTCATCGATTTTTCTGCCCACCGATTTTTCATAATCGTCTCTCTTCGCAACGCCTCTCGCGATCTGTCGCTCTAAATCCAGCTTCTCAGAATTATAAGTATCAATATATTTCCATTCTGCTTCGAGCCAAGTGTGGTAGTCGATAATTAAAGCTTGAAAAGATTTGATCTCCTCACACTGGCGTTCGAGTGCACACCACTTCGACTTGGCACTCTCGATGCTGACTGGATCTACGCCTTTATTCATCAACGCATGGTTGAACGCTAACTTGCAGTCTCTGATTCTGTCTGAAGTGACCGTTTCTTTATCTTTGATCAAAGCTTCAATAGCACTTTTTTTCGCGTCTTCTTCTGACAACCTATAGTCAAAATTAGCTTTTACCTGAACACGCTCCTGTTGGTGGCGCTGTTCTTCGTTTTCAAGGTTTGCTTTCAACTCGGACTTAATGGTAAAAAAATCAGACTCTAGTACGCTTTTTTGTTTCTTAACTTCGTATGTACGACTTTCAGCATCACTTTCAAACTGGCCTGTTTTTTGATCTTTTAGGAGGCTAAGCTTACTCAGTTCATCCTCAAAGACTTTTGATCTTTGACTCTGAATTTTCACTTCTTTCTGAAGATTCTCTGTTTCTTGCTCATCACTTTTGGCTCGACTCTTAGCTTTCTCTTCGCGTGTTTCTGTTTCCAACTCTTTAATTTTTAAAGTATCTAGACGCTCTGAAAGCTTTTCTTCACTAAGACAAAAATCAGGAAGCACAATTGAATCAAGATCCAGATGAAGACCGAACATTGACTCACTCGTATCGAGGTCAAAAATTGGCTTTAGATTCTTTGAATTTAACAAGTTAGGGGCGATTACTTTACCTATATTGCAACGCCAATCAGGCACTTTCTGTTCTAAAAACTCGTTGAGTGACCCTTTTGTAGGCAACAATGCACGACTTACAGAAATGATTTCATCTGAGATTTCTTTCAGCTCATCCCTACAAGCATGGTAAGCCGATAGACTGTCCTCATGAGTTTTGGTTGCTTGACGAAGCTGCTCATTTAGATGAATTACTACACTTTGCGAAGCACTAAGGTCTTGGCGCTTACCCTCAAGATCATTTTCCAGACTACGTAATTCACCCTTTTGTTCTTGTGTGAACTCAAGAGATTGTCCTTCAAGAACTGCAAGTCGAACTTGTTCTTGTCTTATCTTTTCAGACTGTTCATCGAACTCATCTTGCAACCTTTTTCTTTCAAGGTGAAGGTCACTTTGCATCGCCTCTATACGGTCAGACTTGTGCTCGAATATCTTTTCCTTAGTTTTAAGTATGCCATTGATTTCTTGGTGCTTGCGAGAGCGGAAATCCGAACATTCGAGTTCCAGTTTTTGAACCTGAGCGTTAAATGTACTTTCTTCTGTTTGTACATCTTCCAGTAGATTGTCGTAATGGTTCTTGGCCGATTCCGCTTCCTTCAGCATATCGCTCAAGCTATTGTAAAACGTGATTTTTCCTAAAATATCATCTTCACTTTCATACTTGTCACGCTTATTGTAAATAGCATCAATAACCTTGGATTTCCTTTCAAACTCAGTTCGATGGATGCTTAACTCAGTGTCGAGCTTTTGAAGATGATCTTTCCTCTCACCGACTAACGAGCTGTACAGCACCTTCTGCGAATGAATCTTGTCTGACAACTGAGTGTCACTAAATGCCAGTTGATGCAAGTAAGAAGAGATTTGAGCTCGGTACGAGTTTAATTGCTTGATGTACTCTTCAAGGCTGTCTTTACTTGCAACTGCTTCATCGAACTTGCTCTTTTTAGTGTCTAGTTGAACAAATACGTCTAGGCTATTTGCTAGGTTGATATACTCTTTCTTATATGGGACATCGTCCATCGATGTATTGTTCAAGAAACAATCTACAATCATCGTCTTAAAACGACTCAACATTTTCTTGTGGCGCATCATTGTCGCTGTCAAAATATCGATATGATTCATGTTATGGTTCGCAGAACACAACGAGTACTCATGAGCGATTGCAACTAAGTTTTTACCCGCACGGTGCCTATGGGCCAAACGCTTTTTGTTATTTAGAATTACTGAGCGGTAATCGACGCTGGTTTCTATTTGCGAACTTACCGACATTGACTGAGACACAACGTTTTTAAGCCATGTTCGAGTTTCACTTCCTTGCTTAATCAGCTCGTCGTACAAATGCTGAGAAAACAATTGTTCAGCGGTTCCCGTCAAAAATCTATAGGCGACACTGTAGCCATTCCGATACATTACAGAGCACTTTCTCTCACCAAGCTTTTCATATTCGAACACGATGACAGATTTTGGAGTCGGTAAATAGTAATCAACGAAGGAAACTTTATCCGCTTGTCTGTCCACCAGTTTACTTGGCTCGGCTCCATAGAACGCAGGCAATAAGCTTAATAAAGTAGACTTGCCAGCTCCGTTATCACCTGTATTGTTGCTATGCCCAATAGCTTTGACCTTGAATAACTTTCCAGGGATAAATGAGTGAAAAAGTACGATTCCTAGTAGCTTTGAACTCTTCGTTTCAGTTTTATTTATTTCTTTCATTACAGTGCGGTAGAGATATTCTCAACCCCTCGGCTAGTGAATGATTTACAACAAACTTACTGACTCGGCTGCCATTAAGTTAGTCCGTTATTTGCGCTTCCAACTTCCACTAGAGTTAAGAGGCATTTTAAAAGAGAAATGCCTCAACACCCATAAGAGCCGAGTGTAACGTGTCTACTAGCGGTCAGATAATCAACTGATTTTATATTACACTGGTATCAAAAGATTCGTTAGAGTAAATTAGTACAGTTCATTTTGATAAGGGTAATCATTGTGCGTTGTGTTGAATCTCCACAAACAAAACGACTAAGGCTTATTGATTTCTATCTTTGCTTCTTCGGGAAAGTGAATCGCTCCGACCTTATTCAGCACGGTGATATTGCCGTTGCTACAGCAAGCCGTTCTTTTAACGCTTACAAGGAACGTTTTTCCGACAACACGGTTTTCAACGAAAGCCTGCGTGCATATATGAGGTCAGCATCGTTTAGTCCAGCTTTTGAGCATGCCCCAGAAGCTGCTCTGAGGTTAATCGCATGGGGTCAGGAGCTTAACTCAATTCCAGTAACAACTTATGGTGTGAGCAGCTTCGCGACAGTGTTGGATTCACTATCCATTGATATCGTCTCTCAAGTCACAAGGTCGATCCTGAATAAGCACTGTATTTCTGTCCTGTACAGTTCCTCAACTAGCACCGAGACTAGAACCCTTACGCCTCATTCTCTATTCAAAGGACTTGGGGCTTGGCACATCCGTGCTTGGGACAGCAAAAGACGTAAATTCCTGTGCTTTAGAATCAGTCGAATTCTTAAGGCTCAGCAAACTGACTGCTCATACGACAAGACTATAAAGGACGATACTCTTTGGAACCGTGATGTCGTCTTAAGTGTTGCACCACACTCTAAGCATGAAAATAGAAATGACTTAGCCATTGATCTTGGTATGGAAGGTCAATACGTTCGAAACATTACAATCAATGAGGCGTTAGCGGGCTACGTGCTCAATGACCTTCACGTAGACTGTACGCCTGATGCTTCTTTGCCGCCGCATGCTTTCAACTTGCAGTTGATGAATAGGCACGAGCTAGAGCATGTTGACTCTATTCAAGCCCTAGTACCTGGATTTAAATCAGGAAACCGATGACCATCACTAAACACCAAATTAGCGTATAGACAGCTATACATATTTGTTTTGTATATCCTTAACGAGTAGGACAATGAGCTTGAAAGCTACCTCAGATACTGGCTGGGTTAAGCCGATTAATCAGATTACTGGCCTCGACCATTTAGGAGTGCAAGCTCCATGCATCGAAGTCTACGGTAAACTTCTTCCTGGAATCACTAATGTTACCGATAGAGCTCGGTACTATTCGTTCTACGCATGGGTGTTTTATGCCTTCGAAAGGAAAAAGTGGTTAGATAGTGACACTTTTTTAAAAATGTTCCGAAGAGCAGACTGCCTATTCACACTTGCCGCTATGGCACATGAAACAAGTGATGACGGTACAGTTAATCACTCTGGGGCTCTTGTAGGCAAGGATACATTTCAGAAACACTTCGAAGACATCACCTCAGGGAAAAAATTCAAGCTATCGCAATTTAGCCATACTAATCCTGATTCCTCTCGATACTTTAAGAACTCCTTTGGCGGCCTAGGACAGTATTACTTTGGCACACTTTGCAACCTAAAAATACTAGCGGGTGAGTCTCCTAAAAACGGGAAGCTCATTGAAGAAGTAGGACTAAAACTAGCCAAAGCATTTGACCAAAACGTTAACTCATCACTTTTTTTGGAAACTATTGAAAATGATGAGTTTACCTACGAAACTCTGACTTATTTAAAGTCATTCTGCCCATGTAATCTATCATGCGACAGTGAAGAACGAACTCTTTTAATTAACCTATTCACCAAAGGTTTCGCGTCACTTTATCAAACAGAATACGAAACTGACTTTCAAGCTCTCAGCCGCGTTGAATCGATGGCTTATATCCTTGCTCTCACCGAGCATATTACTAAAACAGGCACCTCTCAAAGTTTTGATGTGGCGGTCTTCCGAAAACTGGCTTATACAAATGCTCTTCAATACACAGGTAAATACGAGCACCTTTGGAACATTGAATCTAGCTGGCAAGATTACGCTAGAAATGAGATAGCCTCTATTGCCATGCAAGGAATATTTTACTGTGTTCTAAAAGCAACTGAATCTCACAGACCGAACTTCAAAGACACTCAGTCAATAGCTGCGTGGTACTGGCAAGAAGGGCCTGGTGGCAAGGTAATATCAAATTATCATCACCAACAATTCGATCAAACCTTGTCTCAACTTTCTGTTCAGTTACCTAACTATGAACGATGGGATGAAAATAACCATGAAATGACTCTTGCCCACAGAGTAGAGAAACTTACAAAGAATGGCAGTAACGATTTAGAATCCATAACTAATAATTGCCTAATGATCTTGGCAGCACTGGTTTCCCGCACTCAGAATAAGTCGGGGTATAACAGCGTAGAGCTCCAGAAAAGCTTTTTAGATAGATACCCACTCAATCTGTTAGCTATCTGTGAAACTTTAAATACCCAATTGAGTAAACAATCTACTCTGTCAGGGTTGATACAATTAACTCACCATAGCTTACTTGAGAACCACTTTCTTGTTGCTATGAGAAAGCTAAGAAACCAACAACAGATGACCTTTCGTTTCCTACCCAGTGAATTTGGTATCGAAATAATAAAGCCACCCCCAGCAGCTTTTACGTCACCAAGATTTAAGCAAGTTATTCAAATTATGGCAGATCTTGGCATGGTTCGTATAACAAAGAACTCTTTTCTAGTAGAACCTGCGGGCTATGACATTCTGAAGGTGAGCCTATGAGCAGCCCTATTTCGCTCATAGAAGAGCTGAAGAAAGGTGGTTACGATTCATGCCTAATGACAAGCTACTCTATTAACTTTGCATTCTATGAAGAGTACCTTCTTCGAAAAATGCAAATTGCTGGTGTGACAAATCATTTACTGTTCATTGATAATCGCATGTTAAAAGCGGCTATCCAGAATTTTCCACCTAAGTTTGCTGGCTACGCATACGGCATTGCACCTATGAAATGTAACCAAGCATTTCACCCCAAAGTGTATATGCTCCTTGGTAAAAGGAAAGGTTTGCTTGTAGTTGGAAGCCACAACATGACTCTATCTGGTTTCGGCAGCAACTTAGAAGTTACAAATGTAATTAGGTTCGATGAGAAATCTAACGAAGAAGATCTTTCTATTTTTAAAGATGCTTTTCATGCGTTTGAAATATGGCTGAATGATTATGGGCAAAGCTCGTCTCAGATAGTTAGAGAGATGTTAGGTAAAGCCAAGACTTTAGCTCCATGGGTTAAAAAGAAGCCGAAGCTACCTAGTAGCAATAGCTTCCTGTTTTCATCCTCTTCCAATAAAGAATGTCTTTGGAGAAGCCTCCAAACGCACCTACCGAAAACAGTTGACAAAACATACGGCGTTTCAGCGTTCTTTGACAGCTCGGGACAGTTCGTTTCATCTCTTTCTGAGTTTTCTGTAGCTAAACCCATCATTGCAATACAGCCTAAAAGCGTTTGCCTGAATACCACAATACTGCACAGTGGCACCGTAAAATTTGTAGATATAAAATCTATCCAACCTGATAGTATGCCAGAGTTCACAACATACGCTCATGCAAAAGCTTTAGTATTTATCGCCAATCAAGAAACATTCTTCATATCAGGTAGTGCTAATTTCAGTAGCAATGCATGGCTTAAGACTGGCAGTAATACCAATGCTGAGGCAATGCTTCTTCTCCGAAATGGAGATGCAAAGGACGCAATAATCTCAACCAACTTTTTGGATATGGTAGCGTCAGAAGAAGTACTGGAAGTAAATAGCAAAGAGCTAAGCGAAGGCTCTACAGACACTACACATATCGAGTTGGTATTTGTTGAACTAGAACTTAACCAGTCTTTAGAAATCGAGCTCAAGGATAGCCATAGAGGTTGTCAGCCGTTTTACAAGGATGAGTTTGGTGACTATTACCAAATTGAACATACTCTAGAAAATCAGGTCATTATTATATCTGAGCAGTTGTTAGACTGCGGGAAACTGATCTACCTACTCCTTAATGAAAAGTTAATCGCTACTGTCGTTACACATAACGTCCCCTCGCTAGAAAAACTATGTGAGTCTTCTGAAGAACGCCAGTTAAGACAGGCTGTTTCATCATTAAGTACTGATTACCCTCAATTTGATCTTCTATTTAACTGCATTGAGAAGCTAACACCTCAATTACGCCGCCCTGTCGGTACATCTGAAAAATATATACCACAAACTCATGGTGATACGAATGAGAGAGATTCGCTCATTGTTAGCATTGATCAAGAAAACTACGCTCACACCAAGTCAGGAAGGCGTGCCATATCGTCGGATGGTTTAAACCTAATCTTAGATATGTTTCTTCATGCCATACCTTCTATCCAGCCAGGCAGCAATTCTCTATATAGAGAAGACCATTTAGGACGCAATGAGGAAGAACTTGTCGGAACAGATGATGAAGATACCGCTGAAAACCCAAGTATTTCTCCTGAGCAAGTAGAATATGTACATAAAAAGCTCATGAAAATACTTAATAAGCTTGAAAAGGTATATGTTTCGAACTCGGATAATGAAGCCAATAAAATGAGCTTTCTACTAATGGCCTTCGTTGTAATTCATAACCTTAGCCGTCACGAGTTTATTGTCGGTTCGCATGAAATCAAGGTACAGCCGACTAAAGACAATGCCAACAAAACAAAACCAATAGTTGATGAGAAGCACCTTAAAAAACTTAGAGAGATCTCTTTTTTCCGTTTCTTTAATGAAAAAGAATCTCCAATTCAGATCCTCAATGACAGTGAAAACATCTACAACAGCAACGAATACACCCAGTTGTTAGCACACGTCTCGTGGTTGCTTTTTAAGTTAGGCATAAGCTATAGCGACGCTCCACGGCTATCAAATAGTGATAAAGAATGCGAAATCATTCACTGCGCAAACGCTCAAATGCTTTTCCTGATGCAAAGGTTAGATGGTGATGAAAAGGCTTTTAAAACTGCGGAAAGCTTACTTGAAAGTGATTCATCGAGCGCTTTAGAGTGGTTACACAGGTCAATGTCGGAAACTGAACTGTTACTTTATGAAGACAGGCTCCCTTATAAAGGATATCAATTAGCGAAATCAAATCTCGCTGGCTTTAACGGATTCTGCTTCGTTGATAAAAAAAGGAATAACAGGCCATCGGTACAACTTGCTACTGTAGGTTCGAACTTAACATTTTCCCGAAAATCCTTAGATATTGTATTTTGAGAATTATCGAACCCCAGTAGTGGAATACTAAATTTGGCCACCTTAACTAGCGATTTGCAAAGCCCTAGATAATCCATAATTTGCTAATTTAGTAGTTTCACTAACACAAAATTGTCCGTGCGGGATGCCTGCTCTGCCTTAGCTTCTACTTTCAAGTGTTTTCGTGTCAATGATGGTCTACAAGCGGGACTTCAGCTACAATAGGCTTAGGTAAGAGAAGGATTAGTCGAATTGAAAAAGCCCTTCCACCCGCTCTATAGCCGAATTAATGTAGGTACTTCGGGAGAAGTTTAAAGTTAGAGCGACTGCGAAAAGCGTATATACAAAAAGGTAATTCGGTGATAACACGCCCTCACTTGTGGGGGCGTTTTTTATTTGCAGATTTTGATCTCTAATCTAAGGGAGTTAGTTGATTAAAGTTTATCTGCTTTTCTCAGCATGATGTTCTTTGTTAACAGCCACTTGACCAACATTTTTGAATATAGTCGCGTTAAAAGTTCGGTTAACAGTTTAATTTTACTCCATAGCTAAACATCTTGAATCAGATCCAGTAGAACATAATCCTTATCTAAAATTGAATACGTTGCTCTAGAAGTTTACGAATAGCCAATGTTCTATTAAGAGGCAGTTCGATTCAGATCGTAATCAATTATTCACAGAGTCTATATAATGTTGTTTTTACGAACATAATTCCAATTAAAAGGTAGCCTTCGATGGTAACTAGGTTGCCCGAAGTCTAACTAGTGCTCTGATCTACATGGGCTTACTACTGATTCAGCCTTCAAAATTCTTTTCTTATGATCATTTCATGCCAGCTTAATGAACCGAACAAGCAAAAACACCAGTTTAATAGGCTAACTTGTGAAAAACATCAGATTAAATGCAGCCAAAGGGAAAAGTATCAGATTAAGAAGCTAGTTTGAGAAAAACATCAGAGTAAATGTAGCCAAAGGGAAAAGTATCAGATTAAGAAGCTAGTTTGAGAAAAACATCAGAGTAAATGCAGCCAAAGGGAAAAGTATCAGATTAAGAAGCTAGTTTGAGAAAAACATCAGAATAAGAGGTTTGAAAGAGAGTGCCACAAAAAATGAAGCTCTAGCAGGCCATTTCTCAATGATGTTCTCCTTAACTATATCAAACAGTGGCGGTTCGCTGTATGGAAGCTAAAACCGACTAATCCCTACCCTCTTAGTTTCCATTTTAGTTATCGCTACAAAGTTTAATAAGACTTCCAAGTTACCAACAGTTTCCAACTTAGTTACCCTAAACATGATTTCCAAACGATTGATAAAGAAAGATCACAAGTTTCCATCTTAGTTATCTGTGATCAAAGCGGCGCTAAGCAGCGAAACATAACAAAAGGCGAACCAAACGGTTCGCCTTTTTGTTTTCTGAAATTCAAGATCAATAAATGGATTGACCTTACCGTAAGGGAAAGGTTTAAGGTGAAATGAGTCCAATGAAGAATGAGGAAACAATTATGGGATGTTGCAACAAAGCGCCAAAAGGTGGAGCCCCTCTTGGCTTGCTTCTAAAAGTCACGTTTGGGATTGGTCTTTTAGTGATTCTGCTGGCTCTGTGGCAATAGGATAGTTATCCAGCACTAGGTTTGAAGCTAAGACGTGGCGGTATATATCAGAGCAACTTGAACTCTATAAATCCAATGCTTGACCCTATACGGTAAGGTGTTTATATTGTCGCCCGCCCAACGGGGCACATCCTAAAATGCACACCGGCCATCCTGCCATCATTCGTGTATTTATATTGGTGTTGTGAACTTCCATGCTAACGAAACTTCGTCCTTTTACTCGTGAATCGGGTGCGCTGATGCACCTTTCGGTTCCAATCATTTTGACTCAAATAGCTACCCAAGCGATGGGATTTGTCGATACGACAATGGCTGGCCAAGTCAGCCCTGCCGATCTTGCCGCTATTGCACTTGGCACTAGCCTTTGGATTCCTGTATTGCTGCTACTGCGTGGGGTGATTATGGCATTAACGCCTGTTGTTGCTTACCACCGCGGCGCACGTGATTTCCAAAGCATCTCTGTCGAGTTCTTCCAAATGGTATGGCTCGCATTAATAGCGAGTGTACTGCTCATCGCTTACCTAGTGAGTGCTAAACCGATCTTAGAATGGATTGGGGTTGCAGCTGAAATCATCCCTATCGGCAGCGACTATGCGTTTGCCCTAGCCTTTGGTGTGCCGGGTATTGCCCTGTTCTACACTTTGAATGGCTTTTGTGAAGGTATGAACAACACCAAAGTACCGATGATCATCTCCGTGGTTGGTCTGTTGGTAAATATTCCGGTCAACTACGTGCTTATTTACGGTAAGTTTGGCTTCCCTGAAATGGGTGCGGTGGGCTGTGGCTGGGCGACAAGCTTGGTGTATTGGCTAATGTCGGGAATGCTGTATTCCTACATTAAAGGTCATCACCACTACAAAACTATTATTAGCTTTGCAGACGCTAAGCCAAAAGCAAAAGAGATGCTTCACCTTCTAAGATTAGGTTTACCTATCGGGATGAACATCGCGGTATGTGGCAGTATCTTTGCGGTAATCGCTCTGATGATCGGCCGTATTGGTGCTGAGAACGTGGCAGCGGCGCAAATTGCACTTAACATCTCGAGCCTAACTTACGTGATTCCGATGAGTATCTCATTTGGTATTACGATTCGTGTTGGGCATGCACTAGGCGAGAAAGACGAACTTGGCGCGATTGAGCGCAGTAAAGTCGGTATTTTAGTTGCAGCTTTGATTTCACTGCTTTCGGTTGCGATGTTCCTGCTGTTCCCTGAGTGGATAATTAGGCTTTACACCACCGACCCTGCAATCAGCGCAACAGCAGCGGTATTGTTGACCTTTACGGCGATGTACCAATTCAGCGATGCATTGCAAACGTCTGCTAACGGCGCATTACGTGGCTATAAAGATACTAAGATCCCGATGATCTTAGCCATCGCTTCATACTGGGGCTTGGCACTACCACTCGGCATGGTGTTAGGCTTAACAGACCACATTGTTCCTGCAATGGGTGAAGAAGGCTTCTGGATTGGTATTCTGACGGGCTTGAGCGTTTCAGCGACACTGATGTTAATTCGCTTGCGATACATAATTAGGAAGCGTGACTTGCCACCAGCAGATGTTGCAATAGCAAGCTAAGATAGACAAATAATCTAATACAAAAAAGCGCGTTATTGCCATTTGGTAATAACGCGCTTTTTTATCTAATTCGAATAAGCTTTATTCCAACTAGAATCGTTTAGCTGCTCTGGTTAACATTCGTCGTTCACTACACGAACGGTACATTCACAACCATCAACTGGACATTCATTTCCGGTAACTCGCCCACCAAAAGAGTCATAGATAACATAACAACCAGCAGGCAAAGCATCATCAGTTAGATTGTTGCTATTAAGGTCTGCTTCACTAAATGAATGAGTGTATCCGACAACAGTGTGCCGATTTCCTACAGCCGATGTTAAATTGTCATCTTCGGATAACGTAAGAAAATCGATCATCTCGAGTTTGTTACCTTCATCCCCTTCACTTTCAGGGCAAAGTGTTCCCCAGTCGACTTCAACTCTACCAATACCAAAATCGATTACGTAGTTGCTCTGGTCACCTGGGTTTGTTGCGTCAGGATCAAGCCCTGCGATAATAGCTTTAGAAGTCACTTGCGTGATCACGCCTTCCATCGCACCCGCAACACCTTCAAGTACCGCTTCTCTCGCTGATTCTTGAATACCAAGGAATCTTGGAGCCGCAGTTACTGCCAACACTCCGAGTATCACGATCACGATGATTAATTCCATTAAAGTAAATCCGTTTTTCTTCATGACATCCACATCAGTTTGTAACTTAAATATTCGATAAGTAAATAATTTGTCATTAACTATACATCGCAAAGAGAACACATAAAACATCCTCAATGAGAAACAGGTAAAGCAAATATAAGTCGATTGTTGACTCTATACTTTGTCGATTTGACCAGAAGCCTTGTCGCATAGGGTATGAGTAATCATTGAAGCTCCGATACAACGAAACAAAAACCAGTAAGATACAGATAATGTTTAATCTATTTATTCGAGCTAACGCAAGTTAAGCAAGCTGAGATTTGAACTGTTTTAGTCTCACCCATTTCTTAAACGTCTTCACACACTGACAATTCAACAGACAACTAGGCACACTTCTAGGAACGAAATGAAAAATCGCGTATTGCCACTGCCAATAACGCACTTTCATAAATCGATATTGATCTAATTACTTACAGAATTAAAGTTATTAACTGTTAGAACGAAAATTCTTTCAATGTTCACCGATGTAAATATGTGGAACCCAAATTTTTTGTTAGATTTACATCTTAGGTCGTCATAATAATTATTTTTGGTTGAGTTAAAAAGCAACCTTATAGTTTAAAAAATATTGTTCTTCATCATTACTGATCATATTAACACCAAGCCTGAACCTATGGCGACCATGTTGATATCCGACGAACAGATCTGTCGATAAACTGTCAAGATATTCACTACCATATTGTGAGGAGTAAAAAGGATCTAGACCAAGGTGGAAATTATCTGCAAACTTATAACGAGTATACCAACCCAATGTTGATGTCATATCATAATCATCTTGTACTTCATTATTTGTGTACCCTAGCATTGCAACTGGATATATAACTAAGGAATCTAACTTAAATGTCATAATATAACCAGCACTCACATTTCTAACATCGCTATTCCCTCCGACTTCAGTGTAGAAGCCTTGGCCATCTTTCATATTTGCATATGTTAATTTTAGTTTATCGAAGCCATCTTTTGACTCCAATAAAGCCAAGTGTCGGCCAGAAGCAACCCCTACGCTCATGTCTACACCTGCGGTATTAACTTCAGCCCCTAAACTACTATAGACAGCGGTGGGATCTGCCATATCGACTTTAGCTTGCAAACTTAAGCTTAATAAACTGGAGATTAAAAACACTGATTTTTTCATATACTGCCTTCTTTCTAATTTCATCTTCATAGTTAATACCAATATCGACTTCTAGATTTCCAATCTTCTCGTTCGAATCGTAATACATGTCAACGCAATACAAATTTTAATTTAATTTATAACAATCAAATGTTGATATAATCGAATTCATAGCCTAAACAGATGGCACACCTTATTACAGATTAAACACCATCAAAACAACACCATTTATTAAATACATAAAATGAGAAATGGTAAAAGTAAATAAAACAGTATTACTCGAAGAGAGTCCACATTAATCCCTAACGCAATATGTGGCATATTATGTTACTAGCTTGGTTATTGGGAAGCTTTACACAATTAGCGAAACAGAATAATAAGATTCCTACCAACATTAATTAATACTATCTATAAGACTATAAATGCGAAAAAGCACGTTACTGTCATTCGGCAACAACGCGCTTCTCGAATTGATATTTGGCTATATCATTTTCAATTAATCGCTTTCACAGAAGGAAGTACTCGGAATCCATCGCGTACTTTCTGGCTTGGGATGTAATGACGGAAAGCCAAGTTAAACGCGCCAGAGTCATTTTCTGTCTTGATATTATTTACAGCGCCATCACCACAGCCAAAGCTTAGTGTGTAAGTGCCGTCTGCATTTTTATCAGCCGTGTTTGAGCTTACGTTTGCTACATCATCAAACATGAAGCCTTGCTTGTTGTAGACCGTGACAGACCAAAATGCTTGGTTCTTAGGATCTTCAAAGGTTACCTGATGACAGGTATCTGTTGGGAAGTTTCCAGAAATTTCATAGATGTTATCTTCTAGCTGTGCTCCACCCCAGCCAACAGCCGCACCAACCGCGTATTTCTCTTTGGTAAACATCTCTTTTGACGCATCTTCAGGGCTGGTAAACATACCAAACGTCGCTTGAGCACCATCTCGTTTGAGTATTTTTGGCATTTCCATCTTGAGGCTTGTTTCTACCTCTTCAAAGGATTTCTCATCCACTTGCATAGCAGTGAACTCGCCTTCCGCTTTTGCATCAATACTCATTTGATCTTGGATTTTATGAACTTCATCTTTGGTGAACGTCGCGTCTGTACGAATGATCACATAAACGTGATCGCCGATATGAGTCGAAAGATCAAACGTACCTGAACCGTATTGCATTGGCTGAATGCGGTGATCTTCTGTAATCACTTCCATCGACATGTACTTGCCTTCCGGAATCTCAGGTAACGTAACGGTCGCCCCCTTTGATACGTTAATTACTGCCATTGAGTAGTAGGTGTCTCGGTTCATTCGAACCACATCCTGTTCATCTGTTGGCGTTAGCTCGCGTTTGTGACGGAATGTATTGACGCCAACAATCTCTTGGTTCTTCAAATATTGACGTGAAGTTTCATGCACAGCGTAATTATCAACGGTTGTTACGTCGCCATCGGTGTTGAAGAACTCTGTAAGAGTTGAAACTTCTTCAGCTGCGAAAGAAGAAAGTGAAACTGCGCTTAAACCTAAAACTACTAATGCTAATTTTTTCATTGTTGACCTCTAATAAAATCGATAACGCTAAACCAAACATAGTCCATTTGTTTCTGTAGGAGCAATTAGTTCGTTAACCGCTCAACTTGTGAACAATGTTATCAATGCAGCATAAATTCACAAATGACACTGCCGTATAAGAGATATGCAGCAAAGTAATGTTATATGCCAACCTTTATTCTTGATTAAAATACAAACAATACAGTAGCCTATTTATAGACCATGCGGTTAAGCATTTCCAAGGTGAGTAGTTAACAAAGGTATGTCAGTCGCGTATGACGATATTATTTTCGACTACCCTTAGCAAAGGTGATTTAAATAATTGCTTTAACTAATAATATTCACTTTTTCTCCGTCGAGTGACCAAATTCTCACTTGATTAGTCAGTCAATAGGTAAGCAAATGAATCCAACTCTAGACTCAATAAACCAACTCAAGCATCAGATGGAATCTTCAGTAATTGGCCAGCAACATATGGTCGATACATTACTGGTTGCTTTACTTACGAATGGTAATGTTCTGCTTGAAGGATTACCCGGAACAGCAAAGACTCGTTCTATCAAATCATTGGCTTCTGCCCTACAGGTTGACCTTGGTCGTGTTCAATTCACTCCGGATCTACTGCCTTCTGATGTGACAGGCACAGAGGTGTATCAAGACGTCGACGGCAAACCGACTCTTACATTCCAACCTGGCCCAGTTTTCAACAATCTATTACTGGCCGATGAGATCAACCGTTCTCCAGCAAAGGTGCAAGCTGCGTTGTTGGAAGCGATGGAAGAGCGACAAATCACGGTTGCAGGCAAGACTTACAAACTACCTGAGCTATTCATGGTTTTGGCGACACAAAATCCGGTTGAACAAGAAGGTACTTATCCTCTTCCCGAAGCGCAAATGGACAGATTTATTATGAAAATAAATCTCGACTATCCAGATGCGGATGCCGAAGAGCAGATCATTAAGATGGTTCGCAGTGAGGAAAAACCTAGTGTGGAAAAACCTGCCCCCATTGACCCTCAGTGCATTTTTGATGCTCGAGAACAACTGCGAGACATACATTGTAGCGACGCGGTTCTTAAATACATTGTCGCGATTGTTGTAGCAACAAGACAGCCAGAGTTGTACCCAGAATCTCCTCTTTCACAATGGATTGGTGTTGGTTCAAGCCCACGTGCAACCATTGCGTTAGACAAATGTTCACGAGCGATGGCATGGCTAAACGGTAAGGACTTTGTCGACCCTGATGATGTTCGTAAAGTGGTTCATGGGGTTCTGCGTCACCGCCTGATTCTGTCTTACGATGCACTTGCTGAAGGCGTCAGTTCCGACCGAGTTATCGATGAGATTTTGTCTCAGGTTGCAGTAGCGTAACGCGAGAGGTCACCATGGAGACGAAACCAACACTTGATCCTGATATCTACACGAATCTAAAGGCATTGCGATTGTTGAAATACAAGGCGCATGGCTTTGACTTTCTACCGGCTCAGCCAATCAACAGTGCGTTAACGGGTCGTCATGTATCTAAGCTACGTGGACGTGGATTGAACTTTGAAGAAATGCGTCACTATCAGATTGGCGACGATATTCGCACCATGGATTGGAAAGTGACGAATAGAACGGGCAAGCCACACGTCAAAATATTCTCTGAAGAGCGTGAGCGTAACGTTTATGTCATGGTCGATCAGCGCACTAGCATGTTCTTTGGCAGTACAGGTCGAATGAAATCTGTAGTTGCTGCAGAAATCGCAGCTTTGATTGCTTGGAAAGTCATAGACAGTACCGATCGTGTGGGTGCCATTGTCTATAACGACAACACTGCTCTGCCTATTTCACCACAACGCAGCGCAAACCACGTACTCAAAATACTCAATGAGATTGCGAGTAAGAATCAGCTGCTCAAAGCGGGAAAGGCTCAAGACACGCAATCCAACTCGTTCGCTAAATTGTTTCATCAGGCGCAAAGGTTGGTTAAGCATGATGGGCTCGTGATCTTGATTACCGATGGTTACGGCTATAACGAGCGTAGCGAAGAGCAGATAAAAGCGTTGTGTCAGCACAACGATGTGGTGCTGTGTCATGTTACCGACCCGCTGGAGCATGATTTAGCCATGCTTAATAAAATGGTACTTAGCGACGGGCAATTGCAATTATCCGTATCAGGCCAAGAAGCGCAGTTACGCGATGCATTCGCCAAAGACGTGGTTCAAGCCATTGATAATTTCACGGCAGTGGCGAAGAAATATCGAATTCCAGTCTTGCCCTTCAACACCGTCGATCCAACCGATGTTCAGCTTAGAAAAGCACTCGGCGCGAGTTAAATAACTGAGAATGCAGACTATGACGACTAACACTGGGCTTGAGCCTTTACAGCCAGAAAATGTGAATCCTTTAATGGCCTCTTTGTCTGAGCCTTCTTTGCCAGAAAGTATCTCGTGGCTACCGAATGCACCAGGCTGGTACTGGCTACTCTTGTTGCTGTTTGGCTTCGCTTTATATCGTGTCTATTTGGTTATTCAAAAGTATCTAGCAAACACATACCGACGCGCTGCCTTGGTAGAACTCGAGCAACTCTCTTTAGAGGCTCAATCGGGTGACATTTCATCATTTCAAAGGCTACCACAACTGCTACGAAGAACCGCATTGTACGCCTTCCCTCGTACAGATATTGCGCCTTTAACCGGTACAGATTGGGAAAAATGGCTAGATGCCCATTGCACCAAGCGCCAATTTTCATCCGAGTTCTCTACATCAAAACTCTCAGGTGTACTTGCTCAGCTCGCCTACTCTTCAGCGGCGACATTAACGCAAGAAAAACGAAACGCCATCATGGATAACGTTGCACTTTGGATAAAACATCACGAGGTATCACATGATTGAATTTGAATACCCGATAGCGTTTGCACTGCTCTGCTTACCCTTTGTCGTATATTGGTTGTTGCCGGTTTACAAAGAGTCAAAAAGCGCGATTCAAGTGCCCTTTTTTGAGCGCCTTATTGCCGTGTCTTCACAAGAGCCCTCTGAAACCGCAGTCAAGATGAGCCGTCGTAAAGTGCAATGGCTATTGGTGATCATCAGCTACCTTGCTTTAGTCATCTCGATTGCCAAACCTATGTGGGTGGGCGAACCAATCGAACAAAAGAAATCCGCTCGTGAAATTATGGTCGCACTGGATCTGTCAGGCTCGATGTCAGAAGAGGATTTTGCCGATAAACAAGGCAATAAACACGACCGTTTAACCATTGCAAAGCAGGTATTACGTGAGTTTGCAGCCCAGCGAGAACATGACCGCTTAGGGTTAATATTATTTGCAGACTCAGCTTATGTTCAAGCGCCATTTACTGAAGATATTGAGGTGTGGCAATCATTGCTTGAAAATGTTGAGCTTGGCTATGCCGGATTTCAAACCGCTTTTGGCGATGCTATTGGCTTATCAATTGCCGTATTCGAACAAGAGCAGAGCCGCCAACGAGTGATGATTCTGCTAACCGATGGTGATGACACAAGCTCGAAAATGCCTCCAGTCAAAGCTGCGGAAATCGCCGCCAAATATGGGGTGAAGATTTACACCATTGCAATTGGTGACCCGAGCACCAAAGGCCGCTACAAGATGGATCTTCCCACTTTAGAGAAGGTATCAGCCGCAACTGGCGGGCAGATGTTTCATGCCATGGACCGAAAACAACTCGCACAAGCTTACGCAACGATAGACGAACTAGAACAGCAAGAGTTTGAACTGTTATCTCACCGTCCTAAACACAGCTTGCACCACTATGTATTTGGCGTTTGTCTGGTGAGCAACCTACTCGCGGCCTTAATCGTGTTTGGTGCCAATCTACGCCGTCAAAGACGTCATCAAAAAGAAGTAAAGCATGTTATTCGCCGCAGAGAGGAGCTAACCAATGACTGATTTCAATACATTGTTTGGTGGCGATATCACCCAGTTTCATTTCATGCGTCCACTGTGGTTGTTAGCATTGGTCCCGTTCGTGTTGTTTTATCGTGCACTCGTTCAACAAGAGGATTTAGTCGCACAGTGGAAGCCTGTAATGTCTAAAAACATGGTAGAACATCTGTCTCTCAACCAAAATCGAGCGCGTATGGTTTCTCCGAATCGATTGTTTTTGGTGTTTGCGGTTATAGCCACGATCATTATGGCGGGTCCAACGTGGCAGCAACAACCCTCACCATTTTTTAAGGACAATTCCGAGCTGGTGATCGCCTTAGATGTCTCTGATTCAATGAATAAAACCGATATTCAGCCGTCACGATTAGAGCGCGCTAAACAGAAGATCAATCAGCTTGTTGAACTACGTGGAGACGCAAAAACTGGTTTAGTGATATACGGCGGCAGTGCGCATGTCGCGATGCCTGTCACCAAAGACAAAGAGTTAACGCGATACTTCCTTGATGTATTGGATGGAAGCTTACTGCCAGATAACGAGAGCAAACCAGCTTCGGTGTTAAAGCCGACGCTCGAGCTAATTGCACAAGCAAAAGCGCCATCAACGGTATTGATACTGACAGACAAGACCAATGACGAAGCGATAGAACAATTCTCTAAAGCGTTTGAACAACAGCAACACCAAGTGATCGTTTGGGCGATGGGGGAAAACCCGCAGAGTGGCGGAAATGGCACGGCAGGTTTAACCGAACCCCAACTCGCTTCACTGTCACAACTGGCGCAAGCGGGGCATGGAAAAATGGTTTCATTCACTCATGACACTAGCGACGTAGAAGCGGTTTATCAGGGCATTCAAAACAACCTGTTTGCAGTAAGCGATAACGCCCTACCTTGGTTAGACGCGGGCTATTGGTTGCTGTTTTTGTTGCTGCCTATCCAATTAATGTGGTTTAGAAAAGGGTGGACGCTACAGTGGTAAATAATAAACAGGTAGTGAATCAAAAGGTAATCAATCAAAAGATTGATAATCTGACGAAGCCAACTACTTCGACTCCGAACAAGTCCAACCGTTTAGCTTGGTTATCCAAACTTAAGCCAATGCACTTGTTGCTTGTGCTTATTGCAGGAAATCTGATTTGGGGAATCGCCAATAAGCACTCATTTTTTGATTTTTGGCTATCCAACGATCAACACGCTTATGTCGAGTTCAAGCAAGGCAACTACGCGCAAAGTGCCGCTCTGTTCGATGATTCAACATGGAAAGCCTACAGTCGTTATTTGTCTGGTGATTTCCTTGGTGCGATTGAGCAATTAAGTCCACAAGCAAGTGAACAAGGTGACGAACCGGCAGCGCTCACTGATTTCGCTAAGTTAATCGTCGCGAACAGCTACGCTCATACAGCTCAATTTGATAAAGCTACTGCGCTTTACAACGAACTGTTGAACAACGAAACGTATGCAGAACAAGCAACCAACAACCTTGCAGTTGTGGAAGCTGCAATAGAAAAGATCAAGAGCACACCACCGACAAAGCAAGATTCAGAAAAAGTCATTGATGACAGGAAATTGGTCGACGACGAACCAAAAGAAGGGAGTCAGAAGGAGCTCGTGATCTCTGACCAAGTCTGGCTAAAACAGGTCAGACAGAATCCATCTAAGTTTCTAAGACAAAAATTTCAGCAGGAATACAGCAATGAACAAAACTAAATCGACAGCCCGAGCATTCGCCCTTCTGAAATGTTGGTTTTCGGTCTTATCAGCGATGATGCTTTTAATTTCAATACCAGCAAGTGCTACTAACCTAGACCAGCTTGTCAGTGACGGTGAGTTGAAGCTGAAAGTTGAAATTAAAACTCAAGATGTCGCTGTGAAACAACAAGTCGCACTTGACGTTGAAATATTGAGTACCCGCCCCTTTCAAGAAGAGTTGGCATTACCTTACTTAGATATACCCAACACAGTCGTAAAGAAAGATGAGCAGAAAGTCGCGCGTTCAGCACGCACAATTGAAGGCACCAAGTGGTTTACCCAAAAAGCACGCTACTACTTGTACCCTATGCAAGCTGGCGAGTTTACTGTTCCTGAATTGAATATTCCCGTTAGTATAAAGCTTGCCTATGATAACGTTGCTGAAGGGGCAATTAGATCGCAACCAATAAACTTTTCATCCCAAATGCCCGTGAGCAACATTGATACAGACGCGTTGATTGTAAGCCCTAATGCTGAGCTTTCGATATCAACCGATCGCCCGCTAACCGACGAATTCGAAGTTGGCCACGCTGTCACTGCCACGTATACATTGAGCGTGGCAAACTCACATATGATGTTGCTACCGGAAATCAACATCCTAGATATTTCGGGCGTAGAGCTGTATCGCAAGCCAGCAGTCAAAGAAAATATATTTAATCGCTTGAATAAGAGCAATACCGCCACACTCAAACAAAAGGTAACGTTAATTCTGCAAAAACGAGGAAAAGTCACCTTACCAAAACAGACCATGGCATGGTGGAATACGAAGACCAATCAGTTGGAATCGTTGACTGTAGCGCAGCAAACAATTCAAGTCGGTGACGCAAAGTTATTAGACTCGTTAAGTAACACTTTAGGGTCTATCGATGGGGCTAAAACCTTATCGAATTGGCTGAGCCAATATTGGCATTACGTTGCCATAGCTGGAGTATTCCTTGCTGCGATTGCTCATCTGCTCGGAAAGCATTTCATTGATTTAAAACGTTATTTTGTCGCACGCCAGCAATTAAATACCAAAAAGTTGAATATTCAATTTTGTCGACATGTCGAAGACAAACAGTACAGCAAAGCGGTGCAAGATATCTATGAGATCACGGGGCGAAAAACCTTTTCGAAAGGCACGCTTCAACTTCCTCTAAATTCTGAATCAAAAGACATTTGGAAGAAGTTATTGAAGCTTGGCTACGCAAAAAATACTGAAGGCTCAGTTTCAGCTTCCCTCTCAGTATCACGAGCAGAAGCCAAAACACTATTAAAAGCTATCAATGACTCGCCCAAAACCCGAAGAACGCCATTTAGGTTTAATTGGAACCTGAACTAAGCGGAGAACTTAGCTTAGATTGCGGTGTTAGCAAAGACGTTGGGCTCAACTCTCACAAACAACGTCTTCAATTACTGACACCACTAAGTTCTTAAACCATTGATGCGCCGGGCTGGTAACGGTTCTCTTATGCTCAATCAAAAACAGCTCGAACATTAACTCAGGAACATTATCTAGAGAGTATATTGGCACTATCTTGTCGCCTATTCCCTCTAGTTCAGTCAATTTGTGAGTTGCAACCAAAATAGTATTCGAACTCTGCATCACTTCCACCAGCGTAAGAAGCTGTCCGCTTTTAAAGGCTATATCTCTCTGCATTCCATTCTTAACTAAGTAAGAGTCTACTGGGTGTTGCAACCCGTAATTCGAGCGGATATCGAGCGTGAGGTCGACAAAGCGAGATTCGAGGCACTGCTCAAGCGTTACATTTTTAGCTTTCGCTAAAGGGTGGTTTTCAGAAACATAAAATATCGGGTAGATCTGCCCCAGGCTTACGTATGGAAACTCGATTGGATTGCTCGGGGCTTCGATGTGAATCGTAAAATCCACATCTCGTGATAACAGCTGGCTGGTTGGCGTTTTCGCAATGGGATATTCGATAAGACTCGCGTTTGGAGCATCGTGCATGAATCGTTCAGCAAGGGGGACAGAAAGCATCCTACTCATTAATGGTGGTAAAGATACAACAAACGTTTGAACACACTCAGCAGGATCAAACGCTGATTTTGTTACTAGGCTTCGCATAGCCAATAGTAACTCTTCTAAAGGCGCTTGCAGTTCCAGCGCTTTTTGTGTGGGCACTAAACCATTGGACTCTCGATAGAACAATGGGTCATCAAACAACTCTCGTAAGCGACTTAACGTACGACTCATCGCAGGCTGAGACAAATACAAGGTATTAGCGGCTCGCGTTACGTTCCTCTCTTTGATTAAAACACTTAAAGACACCAATAAGTTTAGGTCTAACCGAGAAAGCTGCTGTTCGATAGTCATCATAAGACATGCATCCGAGTAATATCACTCGTTAAATAATTGCATCAATGTGGCTAACAAACAAGTAGTGATGATAACTGGCTAAACGTTTCGTTTAATAATGCGAGCTATTCAGTCGATGCGCCCTACTTTACTGTCATTTTTAATACCCGTTATTCCTCAATCTTGAGCAAGGATGTGACCCATTTTTGTAGTGGGTCTTCGTTATATCTCGGGTGCCAAGCAACCACCACATCAAAGCTTTCAGGGGAGTGCTCCATTGGGATCGTCACCAAATTGAACCCTTCAATAGCTCTGGATGGTAAGAACGCAATAGAATCTGTGGTGTTTAAATACATGGGCACAATGGATGACCACGGTAATGAGTAAAATGATGGGACAAGTCAACCTTGTTCGCATCGACCAAAAGTGCATTGCTGATGGCGGTCCATTTACTCTAATTAGCGGTATCTTGAATGTTAAACCCATTCCTTTTGCGATTGTTGATGCTACCACTAGCGGATCAATTGACACTTTCGTTAAGACTGTTGCTTTTGAAATGCCAAGAAACACGCGTATCAATGTCATTAACCGACCATTCTTGCTGAAGGTGGGATGTTTACGGTGAAATGATGCCAGGTTTTGAACCTGTACCAAGCAAACTTATTGGCAAAGCGTTTGAGCGCTCGGTCAATGACTCTCTTACTGGTGAAGTGATTTTTGTCGATGCCTAACGTTCTAGACACATAGTATGTGGAACCCTAGTGTAAAGGCGTTCCTATGAATGCCTTTACACTATCCTAATAGACTCTATTCGCTTAACACAACCTGTGCTTTTCAACTGGCAGTTGCACCTAGGGAGTTTCTTTTCAACAAAGAGCAAGAGTAGTTCCTTATACTTACTACGCTATATATTTCACTCATTTTTAAACTAGGTACTTCTGATCTTACATCCACCTCTTCTAACCAGAACACATCAAACAACAAGTGAAGGTCCTTTGCCAACAAAGCCTCTATCGACTCCGTACCGTTTGTTTGCCAGATAAGCATCTTTGACACATCCACAAGAATGTTTCTGTTTTTTATTGGCGGATTGCTTAAATTGTCGAGATAGTCATCAATATCTTCAACGATGATGATAGAACATCTTCCCTCCCCCATATCAAGAACATCGTAGGGGCGGTCGTTTAAATATATCGTAGATTGATATTTATCCTGTTTTGACACTGAGCTTAACTGCATTTTCTTTTCCATGACTAAAAACATAAACCCACTTTAAACACCATCTCATGTTCAATACATGAATAAGAGATATTCATATTCTTCTCTCGAACCTTTCAAAAATGCATATCTGTTATCCATATTAATTATTTTTTATCAATTTAATATCCACCTCGTAAACGGATGTTGCACCAATAAAAGGAAAAACAAACTTTTGAGAGAAACAAAAAATGAACACTAAGAGTATATTGTCAGTCGCTATTTTATCGTCATTAACAACAAGCGCTTTCGCATTTGATTCTTCACGAATTAGCGGTGAACTTATCCTCGCCACAGGTTATGTATCAACGAATTCAAACTTGAGTACTGAAAGCGACGCAGTATTAAAAAATAGAAATAATAAGGGTTCGCACAACGACGATGTAATTGTTATGCCGCTAGGTAGTATCGGTTATCAACTTGGTGAGCATCATAATCAAAAAGTATACTTGGGCACATCCCGAGATGACTTAGCCGTCGGTGATTTAGCGTTCGAAATCGGCTATCAGTACAATATGCAAAACGGTACTCAATTAGATATTGCTTACCTTCCAACCGTTGTTTCTGGCGAAGTATGGAAAGATCCATACTTAGAAGGTCGTCGTAGCAAGACAGACGTTGAGGGAAACGCATACAGATTCCAAGCAAATAACATTGTCGGTTCTGGTTTTTCACTAGATATGGCTTTTGCGACAACCGAAGTAGACAACGAACAGATCCTAGCCACAGAGCTTGCACGTGATAGTGACATGTACTTACTAAAAGGTGGGTATATTGCTCACTTCACACCAAACATGGGCTTAAGTACGAGCTTGGGTTACTTACATAATGATGCTGACGGTAAAGCAGAAACCTTCGACCAGTATGAGATAGAAATGACGTACTTTGTCACTCATGGAGCCCACAAAGTCGCACTAACGAGCAGCTACGCGTATCGAGATTTCGATGGTCAAAACTCTATTTACGGAAAAACTCGCTCCGACCACAAACACAAGTTCTTTGCAGCCTACGAGTACGCGAATATCGCTAGTTTAGAAAATTGGAATTTAGTCTCTTTTGCTGGCGTTAATTACAACGATTCGAATATTAATTTCTATAAGAGTGAAGATTACCTAGCATCTGTAGGTGTGAGTTACAAATTCTAACGCCTTCTTTGCTTAGCCGACAATCAGCTCTAATAAAGTAAATGTGTAACACAATCTCAAAAGCCTCTATCGTAGTAACCAAGGCGTTACCAACATAGAGGCTTTTTAGTTTTCGCGTTCTATTTTATTTTCTTCGTTCTTAAATACCTTTTTTTTAATACGATTGATTATCTGGCTGAACGATTGAATTAAAGAACGACTGAACCGCTTGATGAAGATGCTGATTAAGCGGATAACCACGTTTTGACTGTAAATAACCACCAGACACGCTAATCGTTCTTAAATGGTCAGGCATTGTTGGTGGTGGATAACAGGCCAATTGCTCATTATGCATCAAGATATAGCTACTGTTGAAGCTAATAGCATCCGAGTTAACTAGCTTATCAACAATAATGGGAATGCTTTGGCTCTTCAAACAGATCTTTGGCTTCACACCTTTCGCTATAAACAAATCATCATATAAATCATACTTTTCCCCCGGTTCAACAGAGGATGAAGCATACTTCACAATTTGAAGGTCTTTTATATCATCCCAATTAGATGTCTGAGACAAAACTGGATGATCTTTTCTCGCGACCAAATTAATTTCGATATTAGATAGATGATGCGTATAAATATCTTGTGGTAGAGGTAGCAGCGTATAGTGCAGCATGTAATCAATTCGTCGGTCTAACATATTTTGCAAAGAGTGCTGTTGCCAGTTGATTAACTTGAAGCAGGCATTTGGTAGCGCTTGATTCAACGATTGATACAGCCCCTTCCCGAATACATCTAACAAAGTGACATCGCAAGCAATGACAATTTCCCCAGAATATTCCACGGGATCAAATTCTTGGTACGCTTCCAGCACCTGAGTGAACGGCTTGAGCATATTGTCTGATGCTTCTGCCAGCTTTTCAGCTAGTTCAGACGGCTCGACACCGTGTGCTTTGCGAATAAAGAGTTGATCACCAAAGGTTTCTCGAAGCTTTGCTAACCCTCGGCTAACACTGGTTTGAGAGATACCCAATCTTTTTGCCGTTACAGAGGTATTTTGAGTCTCTACAACCACCTTTAGCAAACGTAACAAGTTTAGGTCGAGATTATCAAGGTTGTTTCCCATAGTTCAAATCGTTCCCTTGTTTACTAAGTTATTGTTTACAACATAACATAAAGACTAGAACACTCAGAGACTTATTGAACATGGATATTGTAAATATGAGTATCACAACAATACTTAAAAAGCCCAACAATGTCGGGCTTTTTTAGTATTTCCATATCCGATGTTCAGTCGCATTTAATTATGCTTACGCTTTTGCCTTCACTCTAAAAAACAGCGCGTAATTCAAAGGTATTACCACCAGTGTTAGCACTGTTGCAAACAGCAGTCCGAACATAATGGTTACCGCCATACTTTTGAAGAATGGATCGATCAGTAGTGGTGCTACACCTAAGATGGTAGTGGCTGCACCCAGTATTACTGGTCTTGCCCTACTCATTGCGGCATCAATGATAGCGTTATACGCCTCTTTACCATTTCGAATTTCATTCTCTGCTTGGTCTACAAGTACGATTGCATTTTTCACCATCATACCAACTAGGCTTAAAAACCCTAGTGTTGCCATAAACTCGAACGGTGTTTGGAACAACACTAAACCGACTGCAACACCCAATACCGCTAGAGGAACCGTGCACCAAATAACTAATGCTTGGCGAATACCATTGAACATGAAGACCACAGCCAAGACCATCGCAGCAAAGCCATAAGGCGCTGATGCCATTAAGCCCTCATTTGCTTCTTTCGCATCTTTGTATTCTCCGTGCCATTCCAACTGGTAACCCAATGGTAAAGGCATCGCTTCAATTTTATCTTTTACCGCTTCTAGTGCCTCTGCAGCTAATACACCAGACTGAGGATCAGCTTGAGCTTTGATAGTAGGCACACGGTCGACACGGCGTAACATCGAGTCTTGCCAAGTTAAATCAACGCGCTCAACAAATTGCTCTAGTTGTAAATATTGACCTGCTGTTGGAGTGAACACTTGAGTGTTCTCGATAGTTCGGTCGTGTGTGCGTTCATGTTCTGGCGACCTCACAACGATCGGAATCAAGTCGTTACCTTCACGGAATACGCCAACACGCTTGCCGACCAATGACTGCTCCAAAGCTTGATTGAGCTCCTGCGTCGTTAGACCAAATTGCTGCGCTTTATCAGACGAGTAAACCGGTGTAACCACAGGAACCTGCTGTCTCCAGTTATCTTGTATAGCAATTAGTTCAGGTGTTTCCGCCATCAAGCGCTTCGCCTGCTCTGCAAGCTCCCTAAGAACAGCACTGTCCGGGCCACTGAATGCTGCTTCAATTTTCTTACCGCCACCAGGACCAAGCACGAATTTCCATACGTTAATCGATGCTTCATCGTAAGTCTCATTCAACTCAACTTGCAGCTTAGCGATCAGTGGTGCAATGACATCAAAGTTATCAACATCAACCAGCATTTGACCGTAGCTGGCATTTTGAGCTTCAGGCGAATATGTCAACATGAAACGTAAGCCACCCGAACCAATGAAACTCGTGATATTAGTTACACCATCATTTGATCGTACATCACGCTCAATATCGAGTAATACGTTTTCTGTTGTGCGTATATCGGTACCTTGTGGTAGAAATACATCAATAACGAACTGCTCTCTTTGAGACTCAGGCATAAAGCCTGGAGGAACGTGACCAAACATCTTCACACCTAGGATAAATAGTAGAACGACTACACCTAAGCTTTTCTTTTGGTTGTTAAGAACCCATTCCAACGTTCCTTTGTACCAAAGGCTAACTTTGCTAGGGCCTTTAATTGCCTTTGTTTTATCAACTTTCAAAAAGTCGTGGCATAGCAATGGTGTTACGGTAATAGCCAGCACCCAGCTTAACAACATCGAGTACAGGATTACCCAGAATAGCGACCCTGCGTATTCACCCATGTTAGACGGTGAGAGACCAATAGCACTAAAAGCACAGATACCAACAACCGTACCTCCCAATAGAGGCCACTTAGTTTCGTTTACAATGTCATTAACCACGGTTTGTCTGTCAGCTTCAGGGTTCTTCTGTAAGCGCGTTAGCACGCCGTCTGTAACCAAAATCGCATTATCGACTAACATTCCCAACGCAATGATCAACGCGCCTAACGAAATACGTTGCATTGCGATGTCATCAATCAACATGACGATTAATGTACCTGCCACCGTCAGTACCAATACAAAGCCGATTACGATGCTAGTTCTCAAACCCATGAATAGCAAAAGTACTACAAAAACAATGACTACCGCTGCGATTAGATTGTTAATGAAATCCGCTACTGAGTCTCGCACTGAGTCAGACTGGATTGAAATTTCATGCAGCTCTATACCGTGGGGACGTTGGCTTTCTAGCTCGGCGATACGGGCTTTTACCGCATCTCCCATTTCCACAACATTACCGCCTGCGACATTTGAAATACCAAGCCCAACCGCACGTTCACCATTAAAGCGCATCAGCTGTGATACAGGCTCTTGATAACCGCGAGTAACGTTAGCGATATCGCTCAATCGCATGACGGTATTGTTATCACCTAGGCTGATTTGCACGCTTTTTAGCTGCTCATAAGAGCTAATATTTGCTTTAGGGATAACAGAAATGCGCATGCCGTCGGCGTTCATCGCGCCTGCAACCGTCACTACATTTTGCTTTTCTAATACATCGTATATTTGCTGAGCTGACACTCCGAATTGAGCTAAGCGATCATTTGAGATCTCAACAAAGATGGTTTCTTGCTTTTCGGCGTAAGTGGTCGTTTTAGAGACACCAGGAACAAGTACCAATTCCCTTCTTAACTCATCAACATAATCCTGTAATTGCTTATCGGAGAACCCTTCACCCGTGACTGCATAAAATTGAGCATAAACATCGGCAAAGTCGTCATTAACAATCGATGAAACCGCACCCGGAGGCAGTGATCGCTGAGCATCATTGACCTTCCTTCTCAGCTTGTCCCACACCTGTTGTAACTCTGCTTCATTACGGGAAAACTCACGCTTAATTTCAACGGTAACCTCAGACATTCCCTGCTTAGATACAGAAGTAATTTCATCCACTTCTTGAAGCGATTGCGCAGCTCCTTCGATAATATCAGTAACTTCGTCTGCAACCTCTTGAGCCGTTGCACCAGGGTAAGGTGTCACGATAACCGATTGACGAATGACAAATTCAGGATCTTCAAAACGTCCTAGCTTTAGATAGCTGATGTAACCACCAATAAGCATGAGTGCAATCATCACCCATACACTGGTTCGCTTCGCAATTGTTTGTTGAGCGATATTCATCTTAATGAGCCTCAATCACTTTAGGTTGTACAACTAATCCCTCATGTAATTTTTGTGTGCCAGAGACAACGACTTGCTCTCCTAGAGCTAGGTTTGACTCAATAGCAACTCGTTCACCATTTAGGCTGCCAGTTACCACATTTCTTTTTTTCAGTGTATTGTTTTCGTCTACGACCCAAACATATTGGTTACCCGTATTATCAGGATTAACTGCAGCCAAAGGAACCTGAATTTGCTTCGATTTAGTTGGCTCTGAATGCGAATGAACATTTACGTTCATACCAGGCAACAGGCGACTATCGTCAGACGTATCAATCGATAATGTAACTGCATAAGTACCCGTTACAGGGTCCGGCTCGGTCTCGTATTTTTTCAACGTCAGTTCAAAAGTTTGATTAGGAATTAAAGGTGAACGAGCGAACGTCGTTGCCGCGTCGTTGTTACGCGTCATCACACTCTCTGGTACTTGAACTACCGCTTCTAAATCGGTTAAATCATGAATCGATACCACCACTTCATTACTTTGTACCAACACATGGTTATCTACTAATGTCCGGCTTATCACTCCTGAAAATGGCGCTCTCAGATTAGTATCATCAAGACGTATTTGTGCCTCTTCATATTGGTTTTCAGCAAGCTTGAAACGAAGCGTTAGCTCTTCAAACTTACTTTTTGATATGGACTGGCGCTTCTCGTACAAGGTTTTTGCGCGTTGGTATTCAGAGCGCGCATTCGCAAGTTCATTTTGAGCTGATGTCAGTGCAATTTTTGCGTCAACAGAATCTAATTTCGCTATCAATTGCCCTTGTTGTACTTCATCACCTTCTTTCACCAGCATTTCAACAATGCGCCCACTGGATCGAAAGGATAGATCTGCTCGACTCGCAGATTGGATAACACCATTAAATGACAAGTCTTCAACTCTTACAGCAGAAGCTTTTTCAACAAATACGGGACGAACGACAGGCTCTGCAACTACTTCATTAGATTCTTGCTTACAGCCGGTTAATAACACTGACAATGACATAGCAATGACTATAGCTGTCGGGTTAAATGCCTTTGTTTTTATTGTGTTTGTCTTGTTCACAGTTTTCTCCAAACGGATAATTTGATTATTAACGTGTAACGCTGTCACGTTGGTCGTCCCTTGTTGTTTTCCTATATGCTGCTTAGTTTATCGCTAACCAAATTTAACTCGATGAATAAGAGTTATTCATTTCTGCGTCGAATGGTTTGGTTGGGATACGTATGTAAGGCTGGTGGCTAGACAGAGACTCTTCAGTTGAATCACCTGTATCAATATGCGTTGGCTGGTCTTCTTCTGTGAGTTGCAGATAAGTAGGATATAAGTGATCATCAAGGTAATCACTGCTTCCACTGCAATAGTTTATGGATATGAGCGTAGATAGAAGTTGCTGTAAATAATGCATGGCTATTCCCTTTTTAAGGTTTAATTTATTGCACACATTATTCCAGAATTACTCATATCAGCTATGGTTTAGAGATATTCATATATGGCATCACTAACAGCAAAAATGAATATCTCTTATTCATGTCTTTCCTACTAAATATCAATAAAATAGGGCTAAACCAATAAGAAGGAGTGACAGATGAAAAATTACCTACCTATCGTCTTTATCTTATCTAGTTACTTAGCTTTCTTTTCCATAATTACCGTTAGACTGGCTTGAAGCCTATCAAACACCTAGACATCTAATTTGATCAGACTGACAAGAAACATATCAGAATGCGGGATCAAAAAAGGCGAACCAATTGGTCCGCCTTCATGTTTCAAGAGTCGTACTTAGAAAAACGAGCTCAACAACCCATATCTATCGATTGATCGCCAAATATGAGCCAGCCGCAATCATTATTCCACCAGCACTTTGGTTTAACCTTTTGTGTGCGCGTGGCGTTTTAAGCAAACTTGCCATTCTGCCCGCGCCCATTGCAATAATCATTAAGCCCGACATCAAAGCAACTGCCGCTAAAACAGAAACCAAGACGATGTCTTGTGAACGCAAAACCGTCAGATCAATGAAAGTCGGCAAGAACGAAATATAAAACAGAATCACTTTAGGGTTTGATGCTGAGATCAGAAAGCCTTGCGCGAAGCTAGCAAGTTCTGATTTCTGACTTTGTTTTGCCGCCAGCTCCGCTGAACCTTGCACTTCAGGCAGGCTCTTAAACATCTTGTAGCCCAAGTAAATTAAATAAGCTGCACCAACGTAGCGAATCACCTCAAACGCAATCGACCAGTTCTCGGCAATCGTCGCTAGACCGAAACAGGCAAGCGCAAGGTAAATAAGATCACTGCATATCATACCTAACGAAAGCGTGACGCACTTTCGCCATCCTTGAACCATAGCACGAGCTAAAATGGCAAAGACGCCAGGCCCCGGAGTAATGCCAAATATAAACATGGCAATAAAGAATGTAATCGCACTTTCTAATGACATTGGACTGTCCTTTTCTATAACCCAACATAATTGATCATGAACGTATCATGGAGCTTCGATTCTGGTAAAGAACGTTTTTGAATAAATACGATTTACACAACTCATGTCTTGAATATGTGTCGCTCGTAATTTACACACCAGGCTTAATTAAACCTAAACCTAAGTACTTTTCATTAGGGCATAAAAAAGGCGAACCTAGTGGCTCGCCTCTGCAAAATATTGAGTACAAATCAAGGTAACAAGATTAGTTTGCCATTGGTGACAACAACGCAGGGTTAACCACCAAGTTTCTCACACCGTGGGCATGGTCTTCGTTAAAGTCATTGCCTTCACACCAGCTACCCACTGTCGCGATGTTTACTTTCGCTACTTGTGGACGAACGCTCCATGTTACTTGGAAAGGTGAACCTTGCTCATTATAACCAGGACCCGTTGTAGAGCCTGCGTATTGAATCGCTGAGCCCGTATCTTGTGGGATGTTTGGTGCTTGGTGTAAGCCGTTCACTTTTGAATGTTTAGCGAGCGCTTCAAAGTCGAGTGCATTGTCGTCATTCACTAATACGTAAACTTGGGTTTCTACACGCAGTTGCGGGTTGGTAATCGCGTCGTTAAAACAAGCGCCCAATGTTTCACCCGGTTCAACTTGCGCCGTTGAATAAACATAGTGAACTTCAATGGTGTCACCCGAATGCAAAGAACCATGATCGCTCGGACAAACCTTACCCTCAAATGGTTTCAGCTCAGCAGAACTCAACTTGCCTGTGTATTTAAAGCCACTCTGGAATCCCTTACCATCACCATTGCCAGCATATTGAGTAAACTCGCCGCCTTTATGCTCAGCATTTTTATGGAAGTGAATATTACATAAGTTCATCGCTGTTGAATCAGGAGCATCCGAGAACAACCTGGTATTTGTTCCTTCTAATGAACCCAAATCTCGAGGAGCTTGCGGTCCAAAACCTTGTCCTTGGGTATTTTCAGAAAGCTTCGCTCTTTGTTCTGCGATAACACCATCTGATACAGACTCATGGTTCGCGTCTGATGCATTTGCATGAGCTGACAACATAACCATCGCGACACTTAAAAACACGCTCTTATTCTTCATTTTTCTTCCCTAGAATATTGATAACTAAACCTAACCGAACTTAACAGCAAACATCTTACTATGCTCGCAAGTGAATATAAGACTTGTCTTTGTAAGATTAGATTTCATTGCTTACTTTGGGATGAGTATTAGAACCCTTGGTGCATATAACAAGTCAAACAGGGTAAATTCGGCGAGTCCCTTCCAGAACTAATAATTTCCTATTTTCGTTAACCGTCGCCTGACTATACGCTCAGATAAGTGAACACGATCCTTAAGAAGAACGATGGCCAGATTTAGAAGATCAAAAAAGGCGAACCATCTGGCTCGCCTTCACGTTTCATTCTATCTATTAGTTTGGCGTTCTTGGTTAACGATTTAACCGTTACCGGTGGCAAATATCCCAAACGTCATGACGTTCAATGCATCTGTCACGCCCTCTAGTGATTTAATCACGGTCTTGGTCGGTTGGTTATGACGAATAAAATAGCTTCCGATGCCTTTGTCACCGCTACTGTTAGGATCGCTTTCCGTGGTTTCTGTCGCTGCTACTTGAGAAGGTTCAACTGATTCTGACTCAGCGTCAGCTACCGTGTCCTTATTTGAATCATGGGAAGAATCAACGCTGGCCTCAGGATTTTTACCCTTTGATGTCTCGAGATTACAATCTCCCTCTACGCTTTTCGAAATAGCGTCTTCGTTGCTCAATGTCTTGTCGTCTAGCTGATGATTGCTCGTTGAAGAACAAGCTGTTAAGAAAAACAAGCTAACGATGAATATGAGTAAGTTTCTCATCATAGTGATAAAGCACGAATTAATAAAACATTGTTCGATTGTATTTTATTTGGCTGACGACATCCAGTGATAAGCGAAATAAACGTTAAAAGTCGCGTTCTGGAATAGTAAAGAAAAGCGTACGGATTTAGTGCTTAAGACTAATAATTCGAGAGCTCAATCAGGTTGCCATCAGGATCTCGAATATAAACAGAGACAATTGTTCCGATTGCACCTGTTCGTGGCACGGGTCCCTCTTCTATCACGACGCCTTGCGCTTGGATATGTTCGACAACTTCAGCCATTGGTGTATTGGTAACAAAGCAGAGGTCTGCACTACCGACCTGCACATGCCTTGCCTTTGGCTCGAACTCGCTACCTTTGAGGTGTAAATTGATCTTCTGCGTCCCAAATGACAACGCCAACCTACCCTCGCCAAATTCGATGGGCTTCATTCCAAGCACCCGTTGGTAAAAGTCGACCGTAACTTGTAAATCACTCACGGTTAATACCAAATGATCCAACTGCCTGATTTCCATCATTACCTTCCTGTAACTAAGAGTGATACGGGCTCATTGGCGTTGACTAGGCATAGTTAGGTGAACAATCTCATTCGGCAACCTACATAACCCATAACAGGAATGTAGATTGGAATTACTTAACTTAGCCTTCGCGGTTACTGAGCGTGTAGGAAACTAAACTATCATCACCGACCTTGAACACCCAAACATTCTCGCCATCTACAAACTGAAATTGATTGGTTGATTCAGTCGGCTTTAATTTCCCAATAAACTCAGACAATGCTGGCTCGTTGATGATGAAGCTTCCTTCTTAAGTATTCACATCCAGATCGTTATTCACTTCAATCTTCACGGTAGACTTAGGCAGAATGTCGGGTAACCATCCCCTGTCGAACAAGCGCTCTTCTTTGGCTTGAGCATAGGTCGAGTGCTCATCACTGACCGCATCTGAACGGCCAGAAATTAAGGCCAAAGCCGAAAATAAGACAGGGAATCAAACGTTAATTTTCATTTGATTACCATTACTTGAAAGCTGGAATTTTAGATCACGCGTTGCCATATCGTAGATATTAGTATCGGAAAATAATAACGAACCGCGAACCAAGAAAGTAGGTTTTAAGATTAACAGGTTATAGGCTTAATCTTTACTGGAACACAATTCAGTGATTCGGTCGCACATGGCTTGATTGACTGTGAAGTGGATGTTGAGGAATGCTAGTTGGGCAAGTGCCGATTCAGCGGTGCGCTCGTAACCTTGGGTAAAAGTTGGTAGCAATTGGGCAAACTTAGGAAAGCGTGCTTCTAGCCTTCTATCCGACATAAATTCATCAACGAATTCAGGCTCAGACTGTTCAGTTTGCTCCACAAGATCGATCAAACGATCAAGTGCGTAAGATTGAACAAACCGGCTCCCAGATAGCTTTTCACCTCGGTTATAGCGAGACATACCCACGTAAAGATTGGTGAGTGCCTCTCCTACGATCCATTCTTGTGAATTAGGTTGAGCAGCAGGTTTTTCTGGTGGCACACAACACTGAGTATCAAAGTCGGCTTCCTGCCAAACAATGCGCCCTTCAGCAAATGGGATATGCGCTAACTCGTGAGGTTCAAACACTGCAAACTCACAAAAGATTCCGTCAGCGTACAGGACTTTATAGCCATCGACGGTATTTCTAACTACGTAGTCGATTGGGTGAATATCAGATAGCCAATGCAAACTGTCTAAGAAATACTGCTTGTGCCCAGTTTGTACTATCGCGAAAAAATCGACATCTGAATACTGATCAAGTCGCTCCGTTTCAATACCTACTGAGCCCAGTCCCAATAAAGCATGAGCCTTACCCGACGCTTCCAAAGACTCTCCAATCGCTTCTAAACGCTGTAGTAAATTTTCTGGTGTGTTTATGTGTCTTGTCTGCATCACTTTATCCGTTTGCATAGCTAAATCCCTATCAAGTTGAATGCCACTCAAACTAACTGACAGTTAGAACATCTAAGAAGCTTAATTTATAAAATGTGTGTTTTGGATAACGATCTGCGCAAGTTATTGTTTGAATTACGGTGGGATTTAGAGGTGAGAAAGAGTGTGTTCAAGCTATAAACAACACTCTTCTATAATGACTTACCTTTTAAACAGCTTATATTTTCAACAACTGATATTTACAAACGATAAAAGATTAAGGGTTAAACCGATGACTTCGCTAAGTAAGCTGCCATTTCTTGTGGTGGCACCATGCCTCCGCCTGTCGCCCACACAAGGTGTGTTGCATTCGCTAGCGTCGACTCATCAATTTCTACACGAGCAAGGTATTCACTATTTTGCTCAACATGAACCGCACCCGGCATACCTGCTAGCGCTGAAGGCTCAAGTTGAATGCCCTCTGCTTGATTCAGCTCACCTAACAATTGGTACATGCGTTCATCGGTTAATGTGTAATAACCATCAAGCAAACGCTCCATCGCGCGACCGACAAATCCAGATGCTCGCCCCACCGCTAAACCGTCTGCGGCTGTTAAGTTATCGATACCAAGATCTTGCACCGCTATCTCATCATGCAAACCCGTGTGAACACCGAGCAACATGCAAGGTGAATGGGTCGGTTCAGCAAAAATACAATGGACATGATCACCAAAGGCCATCTTCAAGCCAAATGCGACACCACCGGGGCCACCACCTACCCCACATGGCAAGTAAACAAATAGTGGGTGTTCTTTATCCACTGAAATGTGTTGTTGTTCAAATTGCTGTTTGAGCCTTTGCCCTGCCACCGAGTAGCCAAGAAACAGGGTTTGCGAGTTTTCATCATCAATGAAAAAACATCGCGGATCTTGTTCAGCCTCTTTACGTCCTTGTTCCACTGCAACGCCATAGTCTTGTTCATATTCAACAACGTTGACGCCATGCTCACGAAGTTTGCTTTTCTTCCAAGCTCTCGCATCTGCCGACATATGAACAGAGACCGTAAAGCCTAATTTGGCACTCATGATACCGATTGACATGCCTAGATTACCCGTTGAACCTACGGCAATACTGTATTGCTTAAAGAAGTCACGGAATTCAGGTTCGAGCAACTTACTGTAGTCATCGCTTTCACTCAGCAATCCGGCTTCAAACGCTAATTTCTCGGCATGCGTTAGTACTTCATAAATACCACCCCGAGCTTTGATTGAACCTGAAATCGGTAAATGGCTGTCTTTCTTCATCATCAGACGCCCTTTGATAGGTTGCTGATAATGCGCTTCCAATGCTGATTTCATAGATGGAATGTCAACAAGCTCAGACTCGATGATGCCATTGGTCGCTTGAGTTTCAGGAAACGCCTTGGCTAGATAAGGAGCAAACCTTTGCAGCCTGATGCTCGCATCGTGAATATCTTGTTCGCCTAATCCCACATAGGGTAAACCTTGCTCCAAAGTCGTGATGTTTGGGTAAAACCAAGTCACTTCTTCGAGTGCCACTAATTGTTGAAGCAATGGGAAGTCTGAGATGAGCTTGTCGATATTCAATACAGTCATGGATTACTTTCTCTGGTTTAGAGCGGTCTGCTCTCGTTCATTCAGGTGATTTAAGCCTATTAAAACGGTATTTGTAATATCATTCAATGAGAGATAAACCATGTGCATTAATAGACTACTTTTTTAAGGCACCGCGACTGTCTTGATGTATTCACTTGGCGACAAACCAAATTTGCCTTTAAAGCGCTGACTAAAACGCCCTTCCGATTGATAACCGCAAGACTGAGCCAACATCGCAACATTCTGTTGTCCGTTTTGCATCAGATAAAGCGCGTGACTCAAGCGAACTTCAGCTAATACCTCACGATATTGCATACCTTCCAGTTTGAGCTTTCGAATCAGTGTCGCTCGGCTCATCGCAAAACGCTCCGCCACCGACTCTAGCGGATGCTTCTCATCTGGTGAATGTGAAAGATAATGGCTAAGCTTTTGGCTAAACGAGACGTTGGCACTGGCAAACAGTCGATGCAATACCCCTTTTTCAGCTAATTGCTGGTACAAGCCCTGCAGCCAAAACTGTTGAGTCTCTTTGCTCATGCTCTGTGTATCAAACGAAAACAGCGCGTTGAGTGAGTCTTGTAAGTTTCGATCCGCTTTTACTGTAGGCAGTCCCAGATCATTCGACCGTTCCTCACTTAAATCAAGCATCGCCTGAGAAGGTTGGAATTGAAAGCTGAACACTCGCGACAAGAAGCGCCCTTTGTGGGGCATGTTCTCAAAACTTAGTGACGCTGATGCCTCACACAACAACAGCTCAGAATGTGAGAGCTCTGCCGCTGAATCTTTCCAAAACAGGCGCTTACTGCCTGTAATGATCTGAATGATACTAGGGGATAGAATCCTCACATTACGCAGTTTTTGTAACTGCTCTGCACGAAAGATCGTCACTTGATATTGATGATTCATCTCATCCCCTTGTTTACTTATTATGTACGTGTATAAGCTTTTAACGTACATAAGCTATTAACGTGTATAAGTTGCGGTCAATTTCGCTTTGTCTAAAGCCATACTGTTCAACGTGAACCCAACCACTGCCGACGGCGTATTTTCGTCTAGGTTAAGTTTGTCCGTTGGCAGTGCCCAAACCGTGAACTGGTAGCGGTGCATGCCATCTTTTTCTGGAGGACAAACGCCACCGTAGCCAACTGTGCCGTAATCAATACGACCTTCTTTGCCGCCGACTTTAGAGATGTCGACACCGCGAGGTAACTCGTTCACAGTTGCAGGGATATCAAACGCAACCCAGTGCCAGAAGCCACTTTCAGTCGGTGCATCTGGGTCATAAGCTGTGATAGCAAAGCTTTTAGTACCTGCTGGTGCATCTTTCCACATCAACTGTGGTGATAGGTTTTCGCCATCACAGCCCCAGCTTGAGTATTCAAAGGTCTTCGCCATTGGATGACCTTCTTGAATATCATTACTCGTTAGTTCAAACGCCTGGGCAGTGCCTACAGATAAAATGCTAATTACCAATACTGATTTAGTGAATGCTTTCATGATTGTGTTCCTCTGATTAGGTATGAACTCAGTATAGTCTGAGCGACCCGCCATCGGATAACAATAAGTATACAATTAGCCAGCTATTACGTTCACAATGATACTTACTGCATTTTC
The DNA here is from genome assembly GCF_001557875.1 of Vibrio splendidus. Taxonomy (GTDB): domain Bacteria; phylum Pseudomonadota; class Gammaproteobacteria; order Enterobacterales; family Vibrionaceae; genus Vibrio; species Vibrio splendidus_F. The sequence continues at coordinate 1,344,528 of NZ_LNRF01000001.1, forward strand.
ACCATTTTTAAAAAAACATTCAACAATTGCTATTCAGAGAGCACATGTTGACGTGCAGGTTAGAAGTCATTTCCAAGGCTTTTAGTCTTAGCTTTTACCAAAGAGCCGTTAACGAAGATGACTGGAGTTATGGATTAACACTAACTAAGACTCGCCCCTAGCTAAAAGTTGCCCGTAACTAATAGTCGCACCCTACTTATGGTCCCTATTTTGAAAGGCAGTCAGTAAATAGTCGATAAAGACCTTCTTACGTTTCGGCATCAACTTCCTGTCTGCATACACTAGGCTTACTGAAACTTCTGGCATCTCATATTCAGGTAATAAACGAATCAACTTGCCTGTCTTGAAGTGCTCACGACAAATGAATTCAGGAAGCACCGCTAAGCCGATCCCATCCAAACATGCCGTTAAGCATGCCGTGATGGTATTCACTCGCAACTGACACGGCAGATCGATCAAAATCGACTCTCCGCCTTCTAATTGTAAATGCCACTTGGGTAGACGCGCCGCCTTGTTCACCACCTCAATCATTCTAAATGGCGGTTTAAGGTCATTGGGCGAAGAAATTTCACCGAACTGTTCTAAATACTCAGGGCTGGCTACCAATACACGCTTTGATGTTGTGAGGTAGCGAGAAACCAAACTCGAATCCACTAACTCACCAATTTGCGCGTAAAGATCAATCCCCTCCGCAATGATGTCGACTTCTCGATTCGTCAATTCTAAGTTCAAAGTCACGTTTGGGTGCTCTTTTAGGAAGCTGTGGATGTACTTTGCTAATACTTGATGCCCCAATTCGACAGGCAACACAACATTCAACTGCCCTCGGATCAAATCCTGATTGGCTGAAACCTCTAGCTCAGCTTGGTTCATGATCTCTTGCATCTGTATGCTCGACTGATAAAAGCTCTCCCCCTCTGGCGTTAAGACTAAACTTCGAGTCGAGCGAGTGATCAACCTCACACCTAGGTGCTGTTCCAGCTCGTCTAGCTTTCGGCTGACGGTCGACTTGGTCATGTTCAATGCCTCAGCTGCGTGCGTGAAACTACCACAATCAATAACTTGCGTAAAAACAGTCACAGCATTTAAGTCCATCGTATTTCTCCCAAAGCGCTATTAGCTTGATTTTTGCAACAGTGTTTCCCTTTTTTCCTATCTTATCAATCAATCGAATTCATTTACAATTCGTTACATCTAAATAAAAACAAAATGAGAAATAAAAAATGACAGAGAACAACAACGCTTCGCAAACAGTAAGCACAAAAAAACGTAAAAAAGCACCGCTTATTGCTACTGCGATCATGCTGTCATTGGGTTTAGCCGGCGCTGGATACTGGTACGGCTATGGCCAGTACTTTGAATCTACCGACAATGCCTACCTACAAGGCGACATCACGAATATTAGTCCTAAGGTCTCTGGCTATATTGTTAAGTCTTACGTGAGTGATAACCAATCGGTTAAAGAAGGGGATTTGTTGGTTCAAATCGATGACCGTGATTACCAGTCAGCACTCGCTCAAGCAAACGCCCATTTAAGCGTCGTGCAATCAGACGTAAAAAATCTAGTGGCACAACAAACGTTACAACGTAGCAAGATTGATCAAGCAGAGAGTCGCGTCGATTCTGCACAAGCTGAATACGAACGTGCGACTCAACAAGTGGTACGTTCTCGTAGCTTACTAAAACGTAACTACGCGTCTCAAGATGAAGTCGACAGCATGGTTGCACAACAAAAAGTAACTCAGGCAGATTTAGAAGAAGCAAAAGCAAACCTCGTTGCAAGCAATGATCAATTAACCGTTATCGCTAGTGAGATTGAGCAAGCAAACGCATCCGTGACCGAAGCTCAAGCCCAAAGAGATCAATCACAACTTAACCTTAACTACACCAAGGTTTACGCGCCAGCAGATGGCGTAATTGGTAAACGCAGTGTACGTGAAGGCTTGTTGATTCAAGCAGGTGCACCACTTATGAGTTTGGTACCAAACAACCAAGTGTGGATTGAAGCCAACTTCAAAGAGACACAGCTAAGTGGCATTCATAAAGGTCAGACGGTTGAAGTAGAACTGGATGCGTTCCCGGGGCAGCCGCTTGAAGGTGTGGTCGACAGCTTCTCCCCTGCGACTGGCGCTAAGTTTGCGCTCTTACCACCAGAAAACGCGACCGGTAACTTCACTAAAATCGTTCAACGCGTACCAGTGAAAATTACTATTCCTGATCAGCAAGAATTGAAAGGTCGATTGCTTCCTGGTTTGTCTGTGGTCGCGACCATCGATAAACGAGGCTAGACCATGAGTAATGCCGGTGTTGTCACTCAAACTAATTATGATGAAGAGGTTTCAAGACGCCATTGGATCGCCCTATTTGGCGGCTTGATTGGCGCGTTTATGGCGATCTTGGATATTCAGATCACCAACTCGTCTCTCAAAGACATTCAAGGGGCGCTTTCTGCCACCTTAGATGAAAGTTCGTGGATATCTACGTCTTATCTAGTCGCAGAGATGATCGCTATCCCACTCAGTGGTTGGCTTTCTAAAGCGCTCGGTAAACGCCGTTATATCACGTGGACTACGGCCATCTTCACCATTTCATCTTTGTTATGTTCATTCTCTTGGAACATGACCTCGATGATCGTGTTCCGTGCGATGCAAGGCTTTAGTGGTGGTGCTTTAATCCCACTTGCTTTCTCACTAGTGATTCAGTTATTGCCTGTCAACAAGCGCGCTGTGGGTATGGCACTGTTTGGTGTAACCGCGACCTTTGCTCCATCGATCGGCCCTACCTTTGGTGGCTGGCTGACAGAGAATTTCTCGTGGCACTATATTTTCTACATCAATATTCCGCCAGCTTTGCTTGTGATCACCATGATCCGATATGGCTTAGACGATGAAAAGCTCGACCTTGGCACGCTAAAAAAAGCGGATTGGTTTGGTATCGCCACCATGGCGTTAGGATTGGGCTGTCTAGAAGTGGTACTAGAAGAAGGTAACCGTGAAGAGTGGTTCAGCTCGAGCTTTATTATTGGCTTGAGTATCGTCTCTGCAGTGAGTTTGGTTTACTTCGTGATAAATGAACTCCAACACAAGAAGCCATTGGTTAACCTGCGGCTATTGCGGGATGGGCAATTTGCAATGTCCTGTATCGCCTATTTGATTCTAGGGATGGCACTGCTTGGTTCTATCTATGTTCTGCCGATGTATCTCACTCAAATTCAGCAATATAACGCGATGGAAATTGGTGAAGTGCTAATGTGGATGGGTTTCCCACAACTTCTGATATTCCCAATTGTGCCTAAGCTAACACAGATCATTAAGCCTAAGTACTTGGTTACCTTTGGTTTCGCGATGTTCGGTTTCAGTTGTTACGTAAATACACACATGACAATCGATTTTGGCGGGCAACAGCTGATTTTGTCTATGGTCCTACGTGCTATTGGTAGTCCGTTTATCATGGTTCCGCTGTCTTTGGTTGCCATGAAAAACATCAGCAAAATGGACACGCCAGACGCGTCAACGTTAACCAACGTGATGCGCAACCTAGGGGGCGCTTTCAGCATCGCGATTATCGCTACTCTACTAGACAACAAGACGCGTGAGCATTTGGCTCACATCAAGGAGTCGTTACCTTCAGTGAGTCAACTTGGTTGGCAGACGCTTCAGCAGCAACAAGCGTTTTTCATTCAGTCCGGAAGTGATGCCGCAACCGCGATGCAACAAGCTCAAGCAAGCTTACTTGGCACAATGCAACGTGACGCTGCAATCATGGCTTACAACGATGTGTTCTTAATGATGACGGCGTTCTTAGCTCTAGCGGCAATATTGATTCTAAACATGCGTGATTAGCGCTAGAGTTTCGGTGAATAAGCTTCAAGCAAAGGACAACATTTCGAAAAATTAGACAGAGAGGTAAGCTTATCGGCTTGCCTCTTTTCACTTGTAAAAACAGTTATAGCCTTACAAAAACGCCGTCAAATTGTTTCCGTTTAGTCGCTTTCAGACATGTTGTTAAATAGTCTTTAATAACCAATGGTTTATTGAGTGTTTGTATTTGATACAATCATCTTGACAATGTGCAACCTGACACCTAAATTAAAAATAACATTTGGTATTGAGGAAAATGGATTTGACCTTACCACCTGACCTACGAGTTTTAATTGTCGACGACTCTAAGAGTGCAACTATTCTTATAAAACAGCAACTCTCGAGCTTAGGCATTTCACATGATTGCATCTTTATTGCGACCGACTATCGACAAGCCATTAAAGCGGTCGAAACGCACTCTTTTCATGTACTCCTCATCGATTACCACTTAGAGCAATCCTTCACTGGGTTTGAGCTTTTGGGGATTCTGTATCGAAATCGCCTAATAGACCACACTGTAGCGACAATCTTGCTCTCTGGGGATATGCGTCAAGAAACGGTATTAACTGCCCTTTCAGGTGAGGCACACCATTTCGTTTCTAAACCGATTCATACTCAGAGGTTAGGTAAAAAGATCCTAAGTGCCGTGTCCGTTTCGAAGAAGCTCACCCAACTGAATGATTTATATCCAATTGCCAGTCAAGAAAGGTTAGTTCAAGCTTTGGCGATCTCCCCTAATGGCACTAGCGTCCAGTTCGAAGCGACATTGATTGAACATTTAATTGCAGGTAAGAAATGGCAGTTACTCTCTAGCGTCATTAACAACTCGAAAACCAACATGCACCCGACAAAATTGGTGGCTGAAGCGCTAATTCTCGACAGCTTAGGAAAGCCAAATTTAGCTATAGATAAGCTCCACAATTTTCTGATAGCGCAGCCACTCTCATTAAGCGTGATTGATTGCTTAAGCTGTATCTATGAAAAACACAAGATGCTGCTGCCTGCTCTTAAATTGGCGATTCGTGCATTTGAGATGACACCGAGTATCAGCCATCGTGCAATCAGGGCCATCGACTTAGCTGAGAACGCAGATAACACACATATGATCATAAAGTTAGGTGAGATGTATGCAACCCACATTTCGGCTGCTGACATTGATGTCATCCATTCCATTGGTGCGCACTTTAATTCGTTAAAAGCGACCTACCAGAGAGAGACGAAACTAAAGTACAAACGTATTTTGCTTGAGCATGCCAACCAATTCACAGAGTTGGTGAACCTAAAGCTTCCTGTAAAGCAACAGCATCAAGTTCTGGCTAGTTTAGCCCTCTTTCAAAGCAACATCTTGCTCGTAGAAAATAGTCCTCACGCTGCCCATAAAAAAGTGATTAGAGCCTCGACCCTGTTAGCGAATAATTTCCACAGCCAACCGACTTACTTACTCGCTCAACTATTACCACTGCTCGTCCATTTTGGTGAGTACTCTCTTTATCACTTAGCGGTAGAATGTCTAAAATCTCGTGGAGAAACAGTAAGTCACAAACTTGAGTCCAAGAATGTCGACCCTTCAACGTGTATAAACATTGAAAACTTCGGGTCGATCCAGGAATTAAAGGACTACATTCACAGTTACCCATATTCAGTTGCCGCCAAACTTGACTATATATATGCAGTCCATAACGCTCATATAGATGAGAAACTTAGCGACGACTATTTAGAAGAAATCTTACAATTAGAACTTCCTCCAAAATGGAACCAATGGATTAGTGATTCATCACGGTATGGTTTTTCCACTAAGCCGCCTAGCCCATTCTCAACATGCAGCCGACAGGAGTCCACATGCTAGACTTTGATGCTTTAAACGCCTATTTAGACAACGACAGAGAAGTCATTTACGCCGTTTTGTCTACATATCAAGAAGACCATGGCAATTCGCTACAAGAGATCGAAGAGTTGGTTCAACAACAAGATTGGAGCAAACTTCATTTTACCGTGCACACCTTAAAAGGCATCCTAGCCAGTTTTGGGGAAGAAACGGCGACTGTTGCATTAGAAAGAGTAGAACAAAACACACTCAATAAGCTTGCGCCGCAAGCTGATGATCTTTCCGTTATCTACAGCGAAATGAAGATCATTAATCAGCAAATCGATGAGGTTCTTAGCACTTATTAGTCGATAGAATTAAGATTTACTTGGCGATACTTAATAGCCGAAACTGCAAAAGAGTTGAGATACTTCGAAACATTGAGCCTCGACTCTTGCCATTTTTCTTATCATTTCCTCTCTCAATTATATAGCCAACCCACACCTATAAATTCATGTCCGTTATCTAGGGTGGGTAATGAATAACAGATACTTTGTAAGCCAACTATGTTGATGTTTTAAATTAAAAAACAACACATTTGATTAGATGCGAAATGGTTAAATATTTGTATGCTTCTTTGTGACATAAGTTTACGAAATTGCATTTTATTTATTGGTAAATAAGAAACTGTTATCTACACTCTAATGAAACCAAGAGTTAATCACTTAGTGGCATAATAATAAAATAAAACGTTCAGTCGGCTAGATAAGGACAAGGAAATGAACAACGATAGTTTTGCTGCGTCTCAGGGGCTTGCGGATGAAACACCCATTACTGAATCATTTTCTACCAGTGCAGACCCTTATGCTCATTATTTGAAGGATATTGTAGGCATCGATCTACTGTCGCGTGAAGATGAAGTCTATTACGCAAAATTAAATCGCGCGGGTGATAAAAAAGCGCGCGATGTCATGATCGAATCAAACCTACGCCTTGTTGTGAAAATCGCAAAGAGTTACCTAAAACGTAAAGGTAATAATTTCACCCTGCTCGACCTGATCGAGGAAGGCAACATTGGCTTGATTAAGGCCATCGACAAATACGATCCAGAACCAGGCTATCGTTTTTCAACCTATGCTGTATGGTGGATCCGCGAAAATATTGAAGCCGCCTTAATGAACATCGGTCGTACCGTCAGATTGCCATCGCACGTATGCAAAGAAATAAATAACCTCGCCTCAAAGAGGCTCGATGTTAGTAAGAAAATGCGTAAAGAAATTTCTATTTCTGAACTATCGGATAGTTCTGGTGTTAAGACCAAACGCGTCGATCAATTGGTGGCGTTAAGTGGATTTATTGACGTGACGACGACTGTTGGAACGAGTCATGCACCGATGGCACTTGAACAATGTGAATGTGAATACATCCTCGACCCTCAACAAGATTGTGAAGATCAATCCTTTACCCAAGCTCTAGAACAAATCATCAATACACTTCCTCCTAAATTACAAAAGGTGCTCATCCATCGTTTTGGTTTGTTTGATAACAACGTGAAAACACTAGCTGAAGTGGGCGAAATGTTTGATGTCAATGTTTCTAATGAGCGCGTTAGACAAATGCAGAAAGAAGCAGTCGAAAGAATTCAAAAACGACTCAAATTTGATGGTTGGGTGTAAGTCGCAAACCTGTATAGAATTAGGTGAAAATAACGGTAAGTAAAAACATTAACGTTAAGTAAAGAAAGAACCTTAAGGGTGAGCCTAAAAGCTTGCCCTTTTGTTTGCCTAATTCGCTAGAAAAACAAAAAGATCTTAAGCACACGAACCCTAAGTCGCTAATGACTAATGGCAAGTGCCACAGCATTAACTTACCTTAAGAAGTAACTCGTTCACTACGCAAAATGAGATAATTGATATAAGTGGTTTCAAGACAATCTTGTTCCCACACTGATAAAATCCGTTTGGCCGCAAAATAATAATCTTTGTTTCTCAACAGCATCCCAACAGTGCGGCTAAGCTTTTCAAATCGAACGTGATCGCTCGCAGAGATGTAGTCATCTTCACTTTCAATAATGGGCGCTAAACCATCAGCAAACCAATTATTCAATATTTCTCGCATCTCTAATTCAGACTCAGGCACATCCACACTCGACAACTCTCGATGTTGAGGCGGTGGCACTATGTACTTCGACGCTTGCGGTGAACTGACATAACGATACATGCCCTCACTCCTTTTTAACTCTCTCTATAATAACTAAGAACATTCTTGTGGATTCTCAAGTTTTTTGAAGCCAAAGAATGAATCTCAGCTACAAATAAGAAAGCCATGCAAAGGTCACTCTACATGGCTTTGCTCTGGGCAACTTTACGCTGCCCTATCTACTTGTTGGTTTAGACTAAAACTAAGCCCTCTCGATTAAATCGAGCTTTGGTCGAAGTCGTTGCCTTGATCGGTTCCAGTTTGAGAATCGGAATCGAAGCTTCCAGAGTCGTCCGTGAAGTCAACACCTTGGTCTTGACCTCCCACACTTGTCCAGTCGCTGCCACCAGATTCCATACCCGCCATGTCCGGTTGCTGCTCTTGCGTAGAACCTTGCATGGTGTATTGATCATCGATCTCAACTTCAACAGAACCGCTAGCACCGTCTATTGAGCTACCCAATTCGTCGTAACCTTGGAATTGGATCTCGCTAGTACCTTCGTAACCTTCTGGAAGTTCAACGGATACTGACTGCTCTAGGTTGCCACTGATTGTGAAGCTACCATCACCGTTATCCAATGCATTACTCACAGTAGCGCCCTCAGGTAATCCGGACATATCAGCGTAATCAACCGATTCGTTACCAGCCACCTCATCTGGAATCGAGATAGAGATGGTCTCGCCCGGTGCCGCGGTTACATCTGCTGTACTGTCTTCAGTTTCAGCATCTTGAGCTTGGTCATCAGCTTGTTGGGCCACTCCCACTTGTTGCTCTTCTGTTGCTTGAGCAACTTGGACTTGTGGTTCATCACTTTGCACTGATTCATCGGCTACTTGGATGCTTACGCTGTGGCTTGATACTTCACCGCCGTCGTTGACTTCAACATTCATCGCTAAATTGCCATCGAAGTCTTCGTTCGGCCAGTAAGTCCACTCACCTTCACCTGATTCGGCAAAGAAGCCAGCATCGTTCGCGTCTGCAACATCAACAACTTGTGCAGAATCACTCACGCCCAATTCATCCACCAGCTGTGCATCCGTGATAGTTAGTGAACCATCATCAGCTAAGGTATAACCTTCACTCGACGCCGCTTCATCTCCGCCTTGGATATCCACATTGAAGAAGCTTTCGATGCGATTTTCGCCATCGGTCGCTATAAACCCAACTTGAACATCTCCGGTGTAGTCTTCAGCAGGTGTGAATTGATAGTTACCTTGGTTATCGCTCTCAATTACCCCCTGACCTTCCATCAAGCTTACTGATTCAATGCTCAAGCTGTCGCCTTCTGCATCGCTCAGGTTCGCTAACATGTCTTCGTCAGTGAACGATAAGGTGGCATCCGCTGCGATTTCCGTCGTTGTGATGCTGTTAACTTCCGGTGCAGCATTCTCTTGCGAGTCGCCTTCTTTCACGACTACGCCAGTTTGCTCATCATGAAGCACGCCATCTTTATCAACCACGTAAGCAATGTCTGCTTCGCCTGTAAAGCCAGGAGCTGGTGTGAACGTCCAAGTGCCATCGCCATTATCGACAATCTCACCTTGACTACGGTCCGCTAGGTGAACCAGTTTCACTTCATCATCACCATCTGCGTTCACGTTTTCAGCAAGTTCGATTAGGTCATCTGCTGTTAGGATAATCGAGTCACCCGCAACGGTTTCGAAATCACTAGTATCGATGCCATCATCAAACGCTTCCGGCTCATCTCCGTAATCAACTGTTGTTGCACTTACGGTTACGAAGAACTCACCATGGAAGTCTTCAGGAGGCGTCATTTGAATGTTTGAGATATCCCAGTCGAACAGGTCGATGTACTGACCCGGCTCGGTGATCATCACGGTGTTCACACCATCGGTTACCTCGAATCCAACAGGGAAACCTGTCATTACTAGATTACTTAGCGTTTCTGAGTCGTCGACAAGGCCAACGTTCAGTCCTAAGTGACCCGTTTCATCTTCACCAAAGACTAATGGACCGTCATGGTCGGTGGTAATAACCGCACCATCTGCAACCGGACGTACGAAAACAGGAACATCAAGAACCGTTTCAAACTCACCGTCACTCACGACAACTTGTAGGTCAGAAACGCCTGAGAAGTCACCGGTTGGTGTGAATGTCCAAGTACCATCACCGTTGTCTGTTACTTCTCCGCCATCTTCACCGTCTGCGGTGATAATGCGAGAAACAACAAGGTCAGCAGTATCAATGTCACCGAACAAGTTCATCAAGTCGCCAGCATCGAAGGTGAACGCGCCATCTTCGTTTGTGGTCATCATTGCGTTGCCGACATTGAATGGGGCGTCGTTAACTGGAATAACATCCACATTCAGCGAGCCATCAACCACTTCTTCACCATCGGTTGCTTGATAACCGAGTTCTACTAAGCCATTGAAGTCTTGAGTAGTCACTAAGTGATACATGCCGTCTGGTTGCTGAGTTAAGGTCGCGTTCGCTGGAGCTCGAACTGTGATGCTTTCAATGCTGATCTCGTCGCCATCAAGGTCTGTAACTTGACCCGCGATATAAGCTGGGTCAATCACCATGACCACATCTTCTTCGCCTTGCATCTCAATCGTAGGCGCGTCAGGTGCATCATTCACTGGCGTGACATCGATGTTGCCGTCGACTGCAATACTCTCTTGGCCATCGCTAACGTTAAACGTCATTGGCACATCGCCATTGAAGTTTTCGTTTGGCGTAAATGACCAAGTACCATCTTCGTTATCTAGCAACTCACCCAAGCTAGGGTCGATTTGTAGACCAGAAGCCGACAGCTCGTCTGCGGTGTTATCGATGTCCGTCGCTTGAGCTAACAACATGTCTTGTGTGATAAGGATAGTGCTGTCTTCGGCTGTGGTTAGGTTCACATCCTCTGATTCAGGTCCATCGTTCACAGCCAGAACTTCAATACCCGCCGTTGTTGTTGCAGTTGCACCGTCATCATCTGTCACAACCACATCTAGGCTGATATCACCATTAAAGTTCTCGTTTGGCGTGAAGGTCACAGACCCATTATCGTTTTGAACCAAGGTGCCGTCAGAGCCTGAGTAAGTCACGCTTTCAAGCGACACTTCACCATCAACGTCAGAGCTATTGGCAATTAACTGCTCAGGGCTGATTGTGATGGTGCCATCTTCGTTCATTTGGTAAGACGTTGCGCCAGCCACTGGTGCATCGTTAACGTCTGTTACCGTTACGTCGATGTTTGCATCAACCATCTCTGTACCGTCAGATACTGAGAAGTCTAGACTTACGTCACCGTTGAAGTTCTCGTTCGGAGCAAAGCTATAAGTGCCGTCACCATTGTCAGTGAACACACCCTCTGCGCCAGTGTATGAAACATCGGCAACTGAAAGCTCATCACCATCAATATCAGAAGCACCCGCTAGCAGTTGCTCGTCTGTAAAGGTAACTGAACCATCTTCTTCAATGGTGTAAGCGACATTTTCTACAACCGCGATGTCATTCACTGGATTCACAGTAAGGTCGGCCGTTGCAACAACCGTTTCAGTACCATCAGAAAGGTCGAAGCTTAGACCAATATCGCCATTGAAATCGGCATCCGGTGTAATGGTAAATGAACCATCATCGTTTGCCGTAACGGTCGCGTTATCACCTGCGGTTAGGTTGGCAGCGGTAAGATCATCGCCGTCCACATCCGATGCTTGAGCCAGTAGTTGCTCTTGGCTTAGCGTGATTGAACCATCTTCATCCACTGAGTAAGCCAAGTCACCTGACACTGGTGCGTCATTGACTGCGATAACATCAATACCCGCAGTCGTTTGAGCGGTTGCACCGTCTTCATCTGCAACGGTGACATCTAGGCTGACATTGCCGTTGAAGTTTTCATTTGGTGCGAAGCTGTAAGTACCATCGCCATTGTCAGTGAAGATACCGTCTGCACCTGAGTAGGAAACGTCGCTAACGGATACATCACCTTCAATATCTGAGCTGTTCGCAAGAAGCTGCGCTTCAGAAAAGGTAATCACATTATCTTCGTCAACGCTGTAGGTCGTTGAACCTGCAACTGGCAAGTCATTAACAGCAATGACGTCGATACCTGCGGTTGTTTCAGCGGTTGCGCCATCTTCATCCATAACAGAGACACCAAGACTGATGTCACCGTTAAAGTTTTCGTTTGGAGCAAAGGTGTAAGTACCATCACCATTATCGGTGAATACACCATCAGTGCCGCTGTAGCTTACATCGCTGACAAACACCTCCCCTTCAACATCCGAGCTATTCGCTAGAAGTTGTGCATCGCTTAGGGTGATACTGCCGTCTTCTTCAACGCTGTAAGTTGTAGAACCCGCTACCGGTACGTCATTGATTGGAACAACTTGAACATCAATATTTGCCGATACAACATCAGTACCATCACTCACATCGTAAGTTAGGTCGACATTACCATTGAAGTTCCCGTTTGGCGCAAAGGTGTAAGTACCATCGCCATTATCCGTGAACACACCGTCTGTGCCTTCGTAGTAAACCGACTCAACAGAAAGGTCATCGCCGTCAATATCCGTTGCACCAGCCAATAGCTGTTCATCGGTAAAGGTCAGCGATCCATCTTCATTAATGGTATAGTCGTGGTCGTAAATTACAGAAAGGTCGTTAACTGCTGTTACGGTCACGTCTAGTTCCGCTGGCGTAACCCCACCGTTACCATCGTCCACGTTGTAGCTAATCGAGAATTCACCATTGAAGTTCTCTTCCGGTGTAATGGTGTAAGTACCATCACCATTGTCAGTGATAAGCGCGTTCTCAATTGAAACATCTCCGACACTTGGTTCGTTTACACCCGTATCACCAGAGTCATCACCTTCATCGCCAGTTAGCAATTCAGAGATATCAATGCCGTTTTCATTCGCAAGCGCTTCTTCTGCCGTTGGCAAATCGAACGCATTTTGAGTACCGACATCTTGGCTTGGAACAATGATGCCGTTCACGATATCGAATACATGCCAGTGATCGCCCGATGGGTTTTCAGATAAATCAGGGCTAAAGGTTTCAACCAATGTATCGCCAACAAATACCTGAACCTGTACATCTTCAACACCATCCACATCCCAACTTCTGCTGGTGTAGTTGTGTACTGAATAGTGCATGTCAGCATCTTGATAATTTGGAATAGTGATGGTTTCAGGACCACCGCCATTCGTGTCATCTACATCTTGCTGAACGACATTACCTTCGCCCAAATCATGACTCATGTCGCGATAGTAAATATGGTCTAGCTCATTGCCATTATCTGTATCGTATAGCCATAAGTGATTATCCATATCTCGAGGACTTTCACCCCAGGTCACCACAATACGCATATCTGTTTCTTCAAGTACTTCAGATATAGCGGTCACGCCGCCGTTAGTATCTTCACCTGCTGGAACCAGGAAGCTGCTGGTAATAGAGCCTTCTTGTTCAATAGTTACTGTACCTTGGTCAACAACTGGACCGCTCACAGAGTAGTTACCAGATTGGTCTGTCACAGTGCTGTACGAGTGACCTGCGTTATCGGTCATTGTGATATCTGCACCAACGACTGGGCTACCCGTTTCAGCATCCAACACTGTACCGGTGACGGTCGTTTCATCGCCCTGCTCTCCGATAATTGCGGTCATGTCATCTTCTTCGATGTCAGTCGCGAATTGTAGGAGCTCTTCTTGAGTAATGGTGTACGAACCATCTTCTTCAATGGTTATCGCTACATCAGCAGAAACAATTGGTGCGTCGTTAACTGGGTCAACGGTCAAGCCTAGGTTAGCTGCAATTGGTGTGTCGCCATCGCTAATGCTGTAGGCAACATCAATGTAGCCATTGAAGTTCTCGCTTGGAGTGATTGAGAACGTACCGTCGCCATTATCGACAATCGTTGCATCGTCACCCACTAAGGTTAAGTCGGAAGCGACAAGATCATCGCCCTCAATATCAGCGGCATTCGCAAGTAGCTGCTCCTGCGTAATGGTAATGACATTATCTTCATCAACGTTCGCGTAAACATCAGATGTCGTTGGCAAGTCATTGACTGGGTTTACCGTCAGATCGGCATTCGCCACAATTGACTCAGTGCCGTCCGAAATATCGAAGCTTAGGTCGATATCGCCATTGAAGTTCGCATCTGGCGTTACCGTAAAGGTGCCATCGCCATTATCAACGACGGTTGCATTATCGCCTGCGCTTAGATTGCTCGCGGTCAGGTCATCGCCATCCACATCAGATGCTTGAGATAGCAACTGCTCTTGAGTCAGAGTAATCGAACCATCTTCATCAATGCTGTATGCCAAATCACCCGATACTGGTGGATCGTTAATTGGAAGAACATCAATGCTTGCCGTCGTGGCCGTCGTTGCACCATCCTCATCGGTCACAACTACATCGAGGCTAACATCTCCGTCGAAGTTTGCGTTCGGCGCGAAGCTGAATGTTCCATCGCCATTGTCAGTAAAGATGCCGTCAGCGCCTGTGTAGTTCACGCTATCAATCGCCACTTCACCTTCGATATCTGAAGCATTCGCCAACAGTTGCTCTGCACTGATGGTAATAACTTCATCTTCATTCACTGAGTAGCTGGTAGAACCTGCGATTGGCGGATCGTTCACCTCAAGTACGGTGATTCCTGCTGTGGTCGCTTCTGTTGCTCCTTCTTCATCGGTAACAACAACCGCTAAGCTCACATCACCATTGAAGTTCTCGTTTGGTGAGAAGGTGTACGTGCCGTCACCGTTGTCTTCAAAGACACCGTCACTGCCAGTGTAAGACACGCTATCAATCGCCACTTCACCTTCAACATCAGAAGAGTTGGCTAATAGCTGTTCATTACTTATCGTGATTGAGTTGTCTTCGTGAACGGTGTAAGACGTGCTGCCCGCAACTGGTGGATCGTTCTCTGGTGTTACGCTGATATCAATGTTGGCTTGAACCGTATCCGTGCCATCTGACACATCAAAACTGAAGTTCACATCACCATTGAAGTTTTCGTTTGGAGCGAAGCTGTAACTACCATCACCGTTATCGGTAAGAACACCGTCGGCACCTGTGTAAGTAACGCCTTCAACCGATAGGTCTTCTCCATCAATGTCAGACGCACCTGTCAGCAAGTCTTCATCAGTGAAGTTCAAGGTGCCGTCTTCGCCAATGCTGAACGTTTGATCTTGTGGTTGTGGAAGGTCATTAACTGGATTAACGGTTAGGTCAGCCGTCGCAACAAGCGTATCTGTACCGTCGCTAATGTCGAACGTTAGGTCAATGTCACCGTTGAAGTTCGCATCAGGCGTAATGGTAAAGCTGCCGTCATCGTTAGCAACAACCGTCGCGTCTCCATCAACAATCAAGTTAGAAGCAATAAGGTCGTCGCCATCTACATCACTGGCTTGAGAAAGAAGCTGCTCTTGGCTCAAGGTAATCGAACCGTCTTCCTCAACACTGTATGCCAGGTCGCCTGATACTGGTACGTCGTTGATTGGTAATACATCAACCGTAATAAACGTATCAACTTGAGCGCCGTCTTCATCTTGAATGGTCACATCCAACTGCACTTGGCCGTTGAAGTTTTCATTCGGAGCGAAGCTACATGTACCGTCACCATTGATAGAGAAGATGCCGTCTGGACCGTCGTAGTTGATCTCAACAAGCTCAACATCACCTTCAATATCAGAAGCGTTCAGCAGAACTTGAGACTCATTGAAAGTCAGTACTGAATCTTCATCAATGGTGTATGACGTTGGGCCAGCAACTGGCGGATCGTTCACCTCAAGGACAGTTATACCCGCCGTTGTTGCTTCGGTCGCACCATCTTCATCGGTGACAACAACATCAAGGCTGACTTCGCCGTTGAAGTTCTCGTTTGGAGAGAAGGTGTAAGTTCCATCACCATTGATTTCCAGAACGCCATCGCTGCCACTGTAAGTCACACTATCAATCGCCACTTCCCCTTCAATATCTGAAGAGTCAGCAAGCAACTGCTCATTACTGATCGTAATAGCGTTGTCTTCATGAACCGTGTAAGACGTGCTACCTGCAACCGGTGGATCATTCTCTGGCGTCACGCTCACATCAATGTTAGCGGTTACCGTATCGGTACCATCTGATACATTGAACGAGAAGTTCACATCACCATTGAAGTTTTCATTCGGCGCGAAGCTGTATGTGCCATCGCCATTATCAGTGAGGACACCATCTGCGCCAGTGTAAGTCACACCTTCAACACTTAGATCGTCCCCTTCAATGTCCATCGCACCTGTTAATAAGTCTTGGTCATTGAAAGTTAACACGCCATCTTCACCGACTGTGAATGTCTGGTCTTGTACTTCTGGACCATCGTTCACCGGTGAAACCGTTAACTCAAGGTTGGTAGAAACGACATCATCGCCATCAGAAACATCAAACGTAAAGCTAACATCGCCATTGAAATCAGCATCTGGTATCAATGTATACGTACCATCACCATTATCAGTAATCGTAACGCTATCATCATCGGTTGCTAAGTTAATAGCAGTCAGTTGGTCACCATCTAGATCACTAGCATTGGCCAGCAGATCTTCTTGCGAGATCACAATGGAGCCATCTTCTTGAACGGTAGCAGCGACAGGTAGAGCTTCAGGAGCATGATCAACTGTCACTCCCGTCGCATTAATATAGATAGTTTGAGAGACCACTTCAGAGTCATCATTTGATAATTCTGTTGCGGTGGCCGTTACATGAACTTCAAGCTGTTGATTAAAGTCTTCTGGTAACTGGAGTTGTAATTCGTTTTCGATCGCTGTTATTGGTAGGTTTACCGCGCCATCGGGGCCTACCGTAATTTCACCACTATAGATTTGGCTATTCACTTCCCCCACATCAATCGTGAAGTTGAAGTCGGTATAATCAGCATCACCGCCGCCATAAAGGTCTTCAAACCCGTAAACCAGCTCCCCATCTTCATTAACAGTCGTGCGAGTATGCTCGATACCATCTTGGTTTAGCTGAGAGCTTGAACCACCATGGAAAATCGCATCACCATTCTGCCCTTGAACTACAGTTTCAGTTCCATCGGCAGCAACAAAGACAAGTTGAGGATCAACCGTATCCATGTTCGCTGGTGAACCATCCTCGGCACGGAACTCATACTGACCGTCTTGCATCGAATCAAAATCGTTATGTTGATGTCCGTTTGGAATCAAGAACAGGTTGAAACTCTCACCTTCCGCGACTTGGAAGCTGAACTGATCTTGCCCAGGAACAAGGTCACCACCGCCGCCAACTTGTGATGCGTTCTCGTATACAACTTCGACGCCTGTAATGTTGCCGTCTTCGTCTACTTTGTAGTAACCCGCTGCGTTTTGGTAGCCTGCGGTTTCGCCTTCAAACGTTACTGTGATTTCAGTATCGTTGTAACTGGTGATGCCGTTCTCTTGGTCATTCAGAACGCCTTCGTTATCGTATTGGATAACCGAGCCTTCTGGCACACCATCTACCGTTACAGTGAGTGCCTCAGACAAGTCTTGGTCGACAAGTGCCGCTGCGATGTTCAGTTCAACAATGCCGCCTGGCTCAACCAGAATTGCTTCATCATCAACGTTGACACCATCGCCATCCGTAATCACTAAGTCAGGCGCATCAGCCACGGCTTCAATGTGAACATTGATGTCTTGTTCAACTTCATCTGTACCGTCGGTCACCGTAAAGCTGAACTCTAGATCGCCACTGAAGTGATCTTCAGGAACGAAACTGAACGTTCCGTCACCATTGTCGGTGACTGTGCCTTCGTCACCAGAGTAATTGATGCTAGTAACGCTTAGATCGTCGCCATCAATATCAATCGCACCACTCAACAAATCTTCTTGAGTGAACAGAATGCTGCCATCTTCTTCAATGTGGTACATACCTGGAGCAACAATTGGAATGTCATTCACCGGATTAACGGTCAATATCATGTCATTAGACATACTCAGCTCACCGTCGCTCACCTCATAAGTGAATGCAATATCACCATTGAAGTTTTCAGAAGGTGTCACCGTGTACGTACCATCGCCATTGTCTACGATACTTGCATTTGGATCGTTAGTTTCCAATGAACTTGCAAACAGATCGTCGCCATCTTGATCGGTCGCATTTTCTAGTAGCATCTCTTGAGTCACTAGAATTGAACCATCTTCATCGACATTAGCTACGGTTGGCGTCGCCGCCGGTGCATCGTTGACGAACTCAACTTTTAGGTCGATGTTCGCACCAACCACATCCGTGCCATCGCTCACATCAAACGCTAGGTCAACATTGCCGAAGAAACCTAGCTCTGGTGTTAATGTGTATGTACCATCGCCATTGTCTGTGACTTCTACCGTGTCGCTTGCACTCGTCACATTTACAACTGACAGTTCATCACCTTCAACGTCTGTCGCTTGTGCCAGTAACTCAGCTTCGGTAATAGTAATCGCTTGACCATCTTCCGTAGTAAAAGACATATCCGGTACGTCTGGTGCATCATTGATTGGATTTACAGTTAGGTTAAGGTCAGCTGCAACAGTTTCGATTGCGTCAGTGACATCGTAAGTAAATTCAATTTCACCAAAGAAATCTGCACTTGGTGTGATAGTAAAACTGCTATCTGAGTTTTCTACGATTACCGCATTTGGATCGTTGGTCGCTAAGTTAACGGCTTCGAGGTTATCGCCATCAACATCGGTTGCGTTTGCTAACAAATCCTCTTGCGTAATGGTGATTGAACCATCTTCATCGACAGCCACTTCAATTGGACCACTTACCTCTGGGCCCTCGTTAACAATTTCAACTTCAACTCTTGCTGTGCTTAGTGCACTTGCTTGACCGTCACTTATATTAAAGGTCAGGTTCACGTCACCATAAAAGTTCTCTGCGGGTTCGAAGGTAAAGGTATTATCACCATTATCCGTTAAGGTACCTTGCGTTTGGTCTGCAAGTAATAGGTTTTCGACATGAAGAATGTCGCCATCAACATCGGTCGCGCCAGACAATAGATCTTTCGCTTCGATGATCATAGAGCCATTTTCAAGCATTTGGGTATGTAATGGTTCGCCCGGAACCGGCACATCATTGACCGGTACAACCGTTAGGTCTAGATGCGTTGCAACTTCATCAGTACCATCAAACACCTTGTAGTCGATGTCGATTTCACCATTGAAGTTTTCATTCGGCATGAAGGTAAACGTACCATCACCGTTATCAACTAGCTCACCGTTGTCACCACCGTAAGTGATGTCAGAAATAGACAGGGTATCACCTTCCACATCTGTGGTGTTCGCTAACAAGTCATCCGCACTGAACGTGATCCCTTCATCTTCTTCTGTCGATAGAACAATTGGGCCAGATACAATTGGCGCATCATTCACCGATTCAAAGTTGATATTGATGATGTTGCTGTCTGTCAGCTCACCATCGGTAACTTGGTAACCGAGTTCGATTTCACCGTGGAAGTTTTCATCCGGTGTTACCGTCCAAGTACCATCACCATTATCGGTGAGTGTTGCATGCTCTGAGTTTTCGCCTACCAACTCTAGATTTTGAATATCAAGGTCGTCGCCATCAATATCAGATGCTTGCGCCAGAAGCTGCTCTTCGGTAATCACAACCGAAGCAAACTGTGCAGAACCATCGGTATCGACAGTAATATTCGGAAGTTCTGCCGTTAGCTCAATTTCGTTATCACCCGCATGGATGTTCAACTCAACCGTTTCGGTGATCTCGGAGCCATCCACACCAATCGATGTAAACACGGCTTCATCATGACAAGTTTGTGACACTGTCATGTTTTGTACAACGTAAGTACCATTACCTTGCACTGTACCCAGCTCAAAGTAAGACACAGGTTGGTCAACGGTCAACGTGTAGTCTGTCTCGAACGTACCACGGTCTTCTTTGTGGTAAGTCATCGAGTCAATTAGGTCGCCATCCTCATTAAATGCTTTGATTTCTACTTCGGTAAAGTGACGGGACTCTTCCATGAACCAACCACCTAAACCATCTAGGTGGAAACTGATCTCATTGATGTCTTGACCTTCAACCGAGATAGTCAGCTTTTCATCACCGCTCAAGCCTTGGCGGTCGGTATCACCGATACCGTGACCAATATGGGTGTTACCATTCCAGGCACCAAGAGGATCATCGTTACTTTGAACGGTTACTGTTAAGTCGCCATCCGAGAACTCACGAGTGTAAGGGTCGACTTCTGTACCCCAATCGTCCACGCTCGCGTTATCGTCAAACGTACCGATTTGCGTGGTGTGTGTACCGTTAGCCAATGCGTCATCATTTGGAATAAAGCGTACTTCTGTGTCGGCAGGAACTTCTTGTCCTACTTCCAGCACCACCCATTCTTCATTTACATTCGCTTCAATGATGCCGTTTTCTGGTGCTTGGTCTAAACGTAGTGCTGGCTCTTCACGAAGTGTTACACCAACTGTTTGGTCTTCTTGGGCTTGGATGAAGATTTCATCGCCCGCTTCCGGCGCATCGTTGACAGGATTAACCGTCAAGTCGAGTGTCGTCAGAACTTCATTCTCACCATCACTGATGTTGTATGTGAAGTCCAACTCGCCATTGAAGTTTTCTGTGTGCGTAATGGTGAATGAACCATCGTCATTAGTAACAATTGTCGCATCTGGATCGTTGGTTTGTAGGTTAGATGCCGTTAAATCATCACCTTCAACGTCCGTTGCGTTCGCTAGCAACTGCTCTTGAGTAATGGTAATTGCGTTATCTTCATCGACTTCAGCCTGAATGCCCGAAGTTTCAGGTCCATCATTCACAGCAATAACATCGATGCCAGCGGTTGTGGTTGCGGTTGCACCGTCTTCGTCAACGACAACAACGTCTAGTGAAATATCACCATCGAAGTTTTCATTTGGCGTAAAGGTGTAAGTACCATTGCCATTATCAACAAAAGAGCCGTCATCACCGGAGTAAGTTACTCCAGACAATGATACATCGCCTTCTACATCGGAAGAGTTTGCCAATAGTTGCTCATCACTGATCGTGATTTGGCCATCTTCTTGAACTGTGTAAGATGTCGAGCCAGCAACCGGTGGATCATTCTCAGGTGTTACGCTGACATCAATAACAGCTGATGTTGAATCAGTACCGTCAGAGACATCGAATGAGAATTGAACATCACCATTGAAGTTCTCGTTTGGAGCAAAGCTATATGTGCCGTCGCCATTATCGCTAAGAACACCATCTGCACCTGTGTAGAGCACGTTTTCAATCGACAGCTCGTCACCATCAATATCTGACGCGCCGGCAAGCAGGTCAGCATCGGTGAAGAGTAACGTACCGTCTTCTTCAATCGTGAACTGTTGATCTTGCGCTTGTGGCAAGTCATTAACCGGATTCACGGTAATGTCTAGGCCAACTTGAACTGAACCACCATCGTTATCGATGATATCGAAGTTCAGGTCTAGGTCACCGTTGTAGTCGGCGTTAGGTGTAATGGTGTAGCTGCCATCATCAATGTGTTGGATGGTCGCATTTTCATCAGTAGATAGATTGATAGCTTCTAAGTTGTCGCTATCAATATCACCTGCTCGTGCTAGCAATTGCTCTTGGCTTAGCGTGATGGAGCTATCTTCATTGATGGTGTAAGCCAAATCGCCCGATACTGGCGCATCATTGATTGGCAATACATCAACGTTAATGTGTGTTTCAACCGTTGCGCCATCTTCATCTTGAATGGTCACACCCAGTTGAACCTGACCATTGAAGTTTTCGTTGGGTGCAAAGCTGCATGTACCATCACCATTTACAGTGAAGATACCGTCCGAGCCATCGTAGTTAATGCCAACGAGTTCTACATCGCCTTCGACATCCGAAGCGTTCACAAGAATCTGAGATTCACTGAACGTCAGAACCGAATCTTCATCAATGGTGTATGACGTTGGACCCGCAACTGGTGGATCATTCACTTCTAGAACGGTAATGCCCGCGGTGGTTTCATCAATCGAACCGTCTTCATCGGCAACAATAACGTCAAGGCTGATATCGCCACTGAAGTTTTCATTAGGAAGGAAGGTGTAACTGCCGTCACCATTATCTTGGAACACACCATCTGTGCCGCTGTAAGTTACGCTGTCAACCGACACGGCACCTTCAACGTCAGAAGAGTTTGCTAACAATTGTTCATCAGAAATTGTGATGGCATTATCTTCGTTGACCATGTATGAGGTTGAACCCGCAACTGGCGGATCGTTCTCAGGCGTCACACTCACATCAATGTTAGCGCTGACCGTTTCTGTGCCATCAGATACATCGAAACTGAAGTTCACATCGCCATTGAAGTTTTCATTTGGCGCAAAGGTATAAGTACCATCACCGTGGTCGGTCAGTACGCCATCACCACCTGTATAGCTAATACCTTCAACGGTTAAGTCATCGCCATCAATATCGGTAGCACCGGTAAGTAGGTCGGCATCTGTAAATTGCAGCGTACCGTCTTCAGCAATACTGAATTGTTGGTCTTGAGGAACCGGCAAGTCATTAACTGGGTTAACAGTAAGATCGGCGGTTGCTTGAACCGTGTCAGTACCATCAGTGATGTTGAATTGAATATCAATGTCACCATTGAAGTTCTCATCTGGCGTGATGGTGAAACTGCCATCGTCGTTAGCTACAACCGTTGCATCACCGTCAACCGTTAAGTCGCTTGCGGTTAGATCATCGCCTTCAACATCAGACGCTTGCAATAGAAGCTGCTCTTGGCTTAGACGAATCGAACCGTCTTCGTCAATTGAGTACGCTAGGTCACCCGACACAGGCGCATCATCAACCGCTGTAACACTCACATCGATGTTTGCAGAGACCGTATCGGTACCGTCAGAGACATCGAAGCCGAAGTTTACGTCGCCATTGAAGTTTTCATTCGGAGCAAAGGTGTACGTACCATTGCCGTTGTCGGTAAGAATACCGTCGCCGCCATCGTAGGTCACACCTTCAACCGTTTGGTTATCACCTTCAATGTCCGTTGCACCTGTTAATAGGTCTGCATCGGTGAAGATGAGCGTGCCGTCTTCTTCCACGCTGAACTGTTGATCTTGAGGCACTGGCAGGTCATTAACTGGATTAACCGTTAGATCAGCTGATGCTTGAACGGTATTGGTGCCATCTGAGATATCAAAGCTGATACCGATGTCGCCATTGAAGTTCTCATCTGGCGTGATGGTGAAACTGCCATCATCATTAGCTACAACCGTCGCATCGCCATCAACTGTTAGGCTGCTGGCTGTCAGGTCATCGCCTTCCACATCTGATGCTTGAGAAAGCAACTGCTCTTGGCTTAGACGAATCGAACCGTCTTCGTCGATTGAGTACGCTAGGTCACCCGATACCGGAGCATCATCAACGGCAGTTACGCTTACGTCGATGTTTGCAGAGACCGTATCAGTGCCATCTGATACATCAAAACCGAAGTTTACGTCACCATTGAAGTTCTCGTTTGGAGCAAAGGTGTACGTACCATTACCGTTGTCAGTAAGAATACCGTCGCCGCCATCGTAGGTCACACCTTCAACCGTCAGGTTATCGCCTTCAATGTCAGTAGCACCAGAAAGAAGGTCAGCGTCGGTGAATACAAGAGTTCCGTCTTCCTCGATTTCAAACGTTTTATCTTCAGGAACTGGCGCATCATTAATCGGACGTACCGTTAAATCAATTGCACTACTAATCGTTTCTTGGCCGTCACTGATGTCGAAAGTAAGGTCGAGCTCACCATTAAAGTCAGCTGAAGGAACAACGGTGAAAGTACCATCACCATTGTCTTGAACTGTTGCATCAGCACCAACTTGAACGTTAGAAGCAACAAGCTCGTCCCCATCCACATCACTTGCGTATTCGAGTAATTGTTCTTGAGTGAATGTTATGGAGCCATCTTCATCCATGATGTAAGCCAGATCTTGTTCAGCTTCTGGTGCATCATTTTCACTTTCGACTTTGATTTTAAACGTTTCGCTTACCGTTTCAGAATCAAAGTCATCTTCTACTTCGCTGATGGTCTCTTCGTCAGAAGCTTGAACATCAACTGCAAATGTCTCTTCTACTGTTTGTGAATCGAGTTCATCACCAACCTGTTGGTCACCCGACTCCGAAGATGTCGTACTCGGCGCAGCTGAAGTACGTGCAGCTTGACCTTGTTCTTCATTACCTTCTGCGTCTGCGCCACCTGTCGCAGCCTCTGCGTTATCACCACCTACAGCTTGTGCGCCAGCTCCAGCTCCAGCTCCGCCACCACTGCCAACAGCGTTATCCGAGCCCGCTTCAGAAGCAGCCCCACCCACTACATTGGATTGTGCTGCGTCTGAATCTCCATCGCTTTCTGGCGTCTCTTCTTGCACAGCCGCACCAGAAGCTGAGGCATCTTCAGCATTACCTGCACCGCTCGGATTATCGTCTAAAGCCTGGTTAACTTCGTCTGCCGCATCCGTATTTTCAGCACCCGTCGCTATTGTCGACGCAATCGTATTTTGTTGATTTTGTTGATTCTGCTGTTGGGAGGGCGTACCCGCGTCGTTCGTGTCCGTTTGTTCTACTGCGTCATTGAGATCTTCGTTTTGGTTGTTTTGGTTATTTTCGCCTGCCATTACAGCCTCCGTTGCTACTAGCTAACTGATCGTATCTAGAAGCATTAAAGGACACCATTTTGAAAAACCAAATTTTTATACAACATTTTTCATATTTTCTTTTTAGAGAGAAAGAATCAAAAAAAATTTGAAAACTGCCCTTAAACATCCTTAGTTATTGTGATTAAAGCAATTAAGGCAGTGGAGCAATGATAGACATGACGAATTTGTTGCGCTCAGTCGACGACAACCACAAAGGGCTGCAATTGCTATTGGGCGACTTTTACAGTGACTTTTCTGATGCAGCCCTAAATATAGAAGAGCTTCATAAAGGTAATCGTTTTGATGAACTCAACAGTTATTCAAAAAAATTGAAGACCATCTTAACCTTGCTATGCGACCAAGATCTTCCGCCCAAAATGGCCAAATTGGAACACTTGAGTAGACACGAGTTCCCTGCGCCAGAAGAGCTTATAGAGGATGTGAAAACTGAATTGCACAACGTTAATCGACAAATCAACCACTTGTTGGATATTAAGGAAGCAATAGATGGCAAGTAACCGAGGTCAGTCATGAGCAATAACCAAATAGAACATCACCTCAGAAAAGCTCTTGTTTCCAATAACGAGGCTTCTAAGGTCACTGCAGATGACACTATTGTGCTTGCTAGTGCCATGACCAGCGTTCACAAAACGTTGCTCATTATATTCTTGCTCGCTTTGGTCGCTATCGCCGTGGCGTCACAAGCTCGTATCGACATTGTTGTTTCAGTACGTGGCGAACTGTTATTAGAATCTGATGTTGAGAAGGTTCAACATCTAGAAGGCGGGATATTAGAAGAATTGTTAGTCAGAAAAGGGGAAGTCGTTTATGAGGGGCAACCTATTGCTCGCATACGATCACTCGACCGCAACACCCAGCTTAATACCGTAAATACTGAAATTATCCAGATAGAGCTCGATAAGATTCGTTATGAAAGCTTACGCGACATGGTAGAGCCTAACTTCGATGCTTTTATAGAGAAATACCCTGAACAAGTTCAGGTCAACATGAATACGTGGAAGCAAGAGTTCTCTAAAAACCGCTCAAATGAAGAGCTCATCACTCACGATATTAAGCACAAGAACTCGTTAATCAGTTCAATGCTAAAGCGTCGCAAAAGTTCAGAGAATCAACTCTCTCTGATACGGAAGCAGCTCAACATCAAAAACACCCTCTATAAAGAAGAGATGGCGTCTTATGTCGACGTACTTAACATGAAAGTACAAGAGTCTAATATGGTACGTGAGATTGAAAACCTTGACGAGTCTGTGATGAATGAGCGCTTCCAACTGGACAAGCTTGAAAAGCAACACCGTGACTTGGTTGAGAACCGAAACTCTGAGTATCAAGCGCAAATCATTCAAGCGAATAAAGACCTCAAGTTGAAGCGAATCTTACAACCACAGCATTCCGACAAGGTTGATCGCCTAATCGTCTACTCTCCGGTGGATGGCGTAGTCGACAAACTTCACTTCAACTTCCGTTCCGCAGTGATTCCGCCAGGTGAAAGTATCGCCGATATTGCACCGATCAATAACTCCCTTCACGGTGAAGCGAAAATCCCACGTAAAGACATGGGCTTCGTTGAAATTGGTCAGGCGGTAAAAGTAAAAATGGACACCTATAACTTTGCAAAATACGGATTTGTTGAGGGAACCATCGCCTCAATCAGCCGTTCATCATACGAAGAAGAAGACGCTGAATTCTATTTAGCAGAGATTGAAATCGACCGAAACTTTCTTGAACGAGGAGGAACACAATACAAATTATCACCTTATATGGAGTTTACCGCCGATGTAAAAACAGGCTCGCGTCGCGTGATCGAATACGCTGCGAAACCTGTGATGTCAGCCATCGAGGATGCTTTTGATGAGAGATAATCGATGAGCGGAAAACCTTCGTACAATATTTCCTTACCCGCTCTACGTCTAAGCATACTAATTAGCGTGGTATTGGCTGCGCTCGCTTTCTATTTATACTTTTCTTGGTCAAAAATAGACTCAGTCGCACAAGTGCAAAGCGCCCCACTGCTCATACAAGCTCAGAAGCTTAATCAGACCATAGAACAAGATATTCAAACTTTGCAGCAGTGCTTAAGTACCAACACTTGCGGTACTAATGCATTCAATCTAGTTAACTTAAAGCGTGAAATTGATGAATTTCGCTCTTTAGCCTCACTGAACAAAACCGAGTTCAGCTTGGTTGGAGCAACCGAATACACGCAACTGGAATTGGCGATTAATCGTTTCTCTGATAGCCAAAAAACACGTAACGACGTATTGGGCTTGTACCTTTCATTGACCAATAACTACCTGAAGATGGATGACAACTATCGCACCATGTTTAACAACCATGCGAATGACTTAATGTCTGAGAAAAACGAGTTCTTTATCTGGTTGTTTATGGTGGTCCTGATATTGGCTGTGATTACGATTCTATCCAACTCAGTTGCTATGTTGAAACTGAAGAAATCCAGTTCGAACGAACGCGAAATCGACTATGAATTCGATGCCCTGTATCAAGAGCTGAAGCAACTCGATTTACAACGGCTTGAAGAGCTTCTTAACGAAGTGAGCATCAATCCAAAACAACGCCAGATCTACTCTCACTTGAAGCTAATCTTCGGTAAATTGGAAGACCAAAAGCGCAATAACGATCTCTACAAACAGTTGTATGCGCTGATCGGCTATGAGATTCGCGGAATTACAAACACCATCAATGGTGGCGTCCAATATCTGGTTCAAGAAACCGACGAAAACGGCGTCTTAATGGCGAAGGATATTACCTCTGCATGTAGTACTTTATCTGAGTTAGCAGAGAACTATAATCGCTTGATTTCACAGGGTACGGAAAGCAAATCGAAAGAGTTTTCACTACTCAACGTCTTGTCGGAATTGATGATTCATATCAGTGCAAAGATTCAGCGAAATGAAGGCGAACTTGACTGCTTTATCTCTGACAACTTACCGAATCGTGTTGCAGGCCAATCCACCAGCTTATTCTGGATATTGTTTCTTCAACTTTCTAACGCTATTCAACTTAAATCGAATAAAAAACTGTTTGTGACGATTGAATCGGGTGCGGCCTCAGACATGGAAAATACCCGTGTCACCATCAACCTCAACTTCTTATCCACGCTAGATGTCTCTGTTGCCAAGCTCAATAAACTCCATTGGAGCGATCACAAAGACCATACTGCGAACACCGATGACTTGGCGAAAAGTGTTCTGAAGGATTACGGATATTACGAGAGTCACTGGTTCCAATCCGGGGCTCAGGAACGTTTTCAGATTGAACTCGATCTTAAGGCTAAGGACTTTCACACAGAGAAGACTCGTTTCGATGGCAAGCGTTTACTGCTGTGTGCCAACACTCAAATTCGTATCGATGTAATGAAGAAAATGCTCAGTAACTTAGGACTGGACATCACCGAGATTCGTACTGCAAATGAGCTTTTCTCAGCGGCGAAAACGTTCGGTGATTACGATGCGATTATGCTGACTGACATCTTTGAACCTAACAAGCTGCCGTCGTTGAGTAAGACGGTGAAATCTCAGCTTAAGAACTACCCAAACACCAAGCTGTTACTGTCAGTGACTAACACTCAACAAGCACAAGAGTGCCATAGCTTCGTCGACAAGATCATCAACTCACCTGCTATCCCCTATGAATTTATTCCTAACTTACTCACCATTATGGAAGCAGAAGCTTCGGAAGAGCAAATGGAGAACAGCTCTTTCCTTATCGTAGAGGATGACCGAGTTCAGCAGATTTTACTTAAACGGATTCTTACCAAACAAGAATATGAACCAGACATGGTTAGCGATGGCGCTGACGCAGTGAAACACTTCATAAATAAACGTTCTGACATCATCTTCATGGATTGCATCATGCCGGGGATGGGGGGCATCGAAGCAACAAAACGCATTCGCCAGTTCGAACAACAAAACGAGAAAAAACCTTGTACCATCATAGGTGCAACCGCATTGACCAGCAGTAACGAACATCAGGCTTGTATTGAAGCAGGAATGGATTACGTGATCAGCAAACCTTATAAAAGCGACCAAATCATCAAGGTGATCAACAAGTATGTTGCAGTACAGAAACTTAACTAGCAGCATCATAGCTGCGCTTGCATTAAGCACGACACCTTCAGCATCGGCGACTGCCCTGCTGGAGGCGGTAGAGCTCGGCCTGCAAAACAGCCTGTCTCTTCGCGCCAGTGATAAGGGCGTGGAAGAAAACGAGTACAACATTGGTATCAGTCGATCTAAGTTTCTTCCTTCCTTAAATGGTGCGGCCGATACCACATGGAATGAAAATGAAACTTTGCTATCGAGTGTGCCTGATGAGACTTCTAGCTATAACTCAAACAGCTACAGCCTTTCTCTTTCCCAATCGATCTTCAATCTGGGCGATATTTTTAAATATGGAACAGCTAAGCTCGACTTCAATATTGAAGAGATTAAACACGAGAACAAAATCCAAAGCACCATTTCGGAAATCGGCTCTCAATACTTTGAGTATTTAAAAAACAACGCCCAAATTAAAGCGACCAAGGTTGAGCTTAAGTCGTCCGAAACGCGTGAACATCAAATGCGACGCAATGTAGAGCTAGGTAACACCGCAGCCAGTGAGCTGTACGAAGTGATTGCTCAGAAAGAAGGTGTGTCGAACCGACTAAGAACCTTACAGAAAGACCGACGTGTCATTCTCAACGGACTCTCTATTCAAATTCAATACCCTATCACTCCGTCGCAAGACATATACGAAAGCGTGCCTTTAAAAGAGATCAACGAAATCGAGCAACGAACGATCATGGATCAGGCATTAAAGTTGAATAACGACTTGTTGGTGGCAAAGAAAAACGTCGAGAGAAGCCGCAGAAGCTTGAAAGAGAGCGGTTCGAATTTCTTACCGACCGTGTCGCTTTCAGCCAGCTATCGACACGATGACGCCAATAACTACGATAAAACCGACATTACAGCAACGGGCGAAAGTAACTCAACCAGTGTTGGCTTAAACCTCGCCGTGCCTATCTTGTCCGGTGGCTCTGATTACTACGGCTACCAGAAGTCATCAACGGCCATCGAGCGTACTGAGCTGCTTTACCAAGATTCGCTTTATACCACACGTAACAGCGTAAATACCTCAGTGCTCAACATTAACGATTTCTCACACTCTATAAGCAGTTACGAAAACATCATTCGCGCCAACTACGCATCCTATAAAGGGATTCAGAGGGCGTATCAGTTAGGCACGCGTACCATCACTGATTTACTTGCCGCAGAAAGCAAGCTTTTCAGCGCCTTAAGGGACTACGAAAGCGCGCGATACGACTACATCATAGAAACCATCAAGCTTGAGCAAATTAAGGGCATACTCTCTATTCAATCGATAGAGAGCATCATGCAATTGATGAGTAATATTGAGGGACGAGACAATCAAGATTTGGTGCCGAAACACCTTCTCTCAACCGATTCATTGAGAAAAGGAGGTCGTAATGCAAACTGAGCAATTTTCGCAAAAGATCAATATGGCAGATAAGTGTTATCTGACTTTCTCAACGATAATATCGACCCTTTTTGGCTTGGTACTGCCCTTCTCTATTCTGATCATTTTTGACCGAGTGTTACCCAACCAAGCCCAAGATACTCTTTTCTTATTGTTCGCAATTATCTTGATTTCCATCTTCCTCGACTACCACTTAAAAAATCAGGAAGAGAAGATCTCCTCTGTCATTATGAGGCAATTTGAGACCAACTTAACCAATAAAGTATTTCAATCCATCTGTTTGGCTGAGATCTCTAAATTCCGCCGTTTAGAGCCGGGGGAATACTTAGAAAGAATCTCAACCATTCCTGAACTTAAGACCTTCTTTGGTGGTGAATCGGTTCGAGCGCTTATCAACCTTGCCGTCAGTGTAATAACGATCCTCATCATCGGACTCATCAACATATGGGCTGGCATTACCCTTCTGATTGCCTCTGTCATCTTAGCTATTTTTGCGTGGAGCCTTTCCAAACAAAAGATTGGTAGCTTGCAGAATAAGTCAGACATCGAAGGATTAACCACCTCCAAAATCATTGAGATCATCTCAAGCCCACTTGATATTAAAGCTCGAAACATGGAGTACCGAGTTGAAAGTCTGATGACACAAATGGTCGAAGAGCGCGAAGTTGAGAACATTAAATATGAGCAGATTGAATCGAACTTCAGCCTAATATTGGCGCTCATCCAACAGCTGTCCATTGCTTGTGTCGTTGTGGTATTGGCGACTGCAGTAATCAATATGGAATCGAGTCAAGGCATCATGGCCGCCATTATCATGCTAACCAACCGTTATTTTGCGCCTTACCAGCAAGTGATGCGCACCGCGAGCCGCTGGGAATTAAACAAACTCCACATACAACGTATCGCTGACCTCCTTGAGCTGGCAGCTTCTGTTGAACGTCAACACGAGACAACAGAGGTTGAACGTATTTCGGTTAAGTATTCTGAAAAGCAGCGTATTGAGTTCGAACTAGGCCAAACCTATTTGCTGACAGGAAAAAGTGGTTCAGGTAAGACCCACCTCGCTAACTGTATTGCTCGCCAAAACAGTGATAGCAAACTCGAAATCATGATTAACGACACACCTTTGGATGACGTCAATTACAACGTTTGGCGTAATAGCGTATTGATGGTTGATAAAACCAGTTCTTTCGTAGAAGGGACGATTATCGATAACCTCACCTGTTTCCGCCCAAGCTTGAATAACACGGCGTTTGCGCTGTGTGAAACCATGAACATCAAAGCGCAAATTGATGGCCTTCCTGCCGGGTTTTATACAGAACTCAAAGGCCATATGCGTAATCCGTTCTCACGCCAAGTTGGCTATGCTCTGTTATTGGTCCGAGCCCTACTAGCCAGCAAACGTGTATTAATATTTGATGATATCGATTGTGTCTATGACGAGGAATTTGCACGAGTGGTACTCACCAGTACAGCTTATCGTGCCAATGACAAAATCCTAATCATCGCCAGTAATAAGATGGACAAACTTAACCACCGCCTCAAACGCGTAAAACTTACCGGAGGTGACCAATGAGTATCCTAGTAGACTTCAACAATGTTCCGCAGCGAGTTTTGGACTTTGAAGCAAGTGGTTATGATGAACGCTACGGTAAGTCGCCACTGATTCGCGGATTAGCTTACACCTTGATAGCATTGGAATGGGAAGGCACACCGTCTATCCTCAGTGACGCCTTTATTCCAAAGCCGAAAGATGGCGACAGTTTTACTGCGACGATAGAGCGTCTTGGGTATCGCTGTGATGTGACCAAGCTGAAAACTCTCGAGAATATCGATAAGTACCCTCATCCATGCTTTATTAAAATAGAGAATCTAAGTGCGATCTTCTTAGGCACTAAAGATGGAAAATTGATCCTATTTGATTACACAAACAACAACACCATTGAATACCCAATGTGTAAAAAGCCCTGTTTTCTAATTTCTATTAGCGAATACTCTCGTTTGTTCCGCGAACCACCTCCGGAATCGCAAGACAGAAGCAATTGGATCAAATACGCTTTCTATCGTTATAACAACGAACTAAAGAGCTTGATCATTCTGAGTTTCGTCATCAGTATTCTAGGTGCGTTACAACCCTTCTTTATTATGAGTGTTTATAATTTCGCACTCACTTCGAGTTCTGAGGCGACACTGTATTGGTTAACTCTGTTTGCCATCATTGTCGGCTTCTCTGAATACTTCTTTAAGAAAATGCGGGTCAACATCATTGCCACTTCAGGTAAAGATCTCGCCGTGCACATCTCGCAAGCCGTTATATCTAAGCTACTTTGGCTACCCTATGCGATGACATCCACGGCCGGAGTATCTTCCCAGTTAGCTCGTTTGAAAGATATCGATACCTTCCGACGCTTGGTGACTGCAGAATCAACTCTCAGCTATTTTGATATGCCGTTTGTGATTGTATTTATCATCGCCATAGCTCTAATGTCTGGTACAGCTGCATTGGTGGTGATGGGCGGCTTAATACTGATGTTAGTGTTCTGTATTTACTCACGTTATATCTACTCGCAAGCCACATCCAAAAGCTCA
The DNA here is from genome assembly GCF_001557875.1 of Vibrio splendidus. Classification (GTDB taxonomy): domain Bacteria; phylum Pseudomonadota; class Gammaproteobacteria; order Enterobacterales; family Vibrionaceae; genus Vibrio; species Vibrio splendidus_F. The sequence goes on from NZ_LNRF01000001.1 coordinate 1,377,093, forward strand.
CGCGCTAATGCGATGGTGTCTTATCAATGGAACGAAATCCTTCGTGGTATCAAAACTATCCAAGGTCTGCCTTTACTTCGTGTCGTTCAATCTCGATTCAGTGCATCGCATATGCAAAGCACCAGTGATGCAGAGAACGTTGCCGTAACTAACAGTAAGATTCAGGCAGCTGGCGGCAGTCTGATTCAAGTGATTGGTACTGCAAGTATCGTGGCCGCAGTTATTGGCGTGATGGAAGGTACTTCTGATGCGGGTGCCATGCTCGCGACCGTTATTTTGGTTTGGAAAGCATTAGGTCCAATCATGGGCATCTATAACTCAATTTCTAAGTTCCAGTCTATTAAGGCTTCATCAGCACAGATCAACAACTTGATGTCGATGAATGATGACAAATTAACCTTGGAGAAAAGCCCGCCTATTCGCCTGTTCCAAGGCAGCATTGTGGGCAGCGGCGTCAGCCATCGATATGCAGGAGCGGCAACCGGCTTAACCAACCTTGGTTTCAAAGTCCCATCCAGTGCCAAAGTGGTCATTTGTGGTCCTACGGGTTGCGGAAAAACGACGCTAATTTCGATCATAGCTGGGTTAGAAGACCGATATCAAGGCGCAGTGTCTGTCGATGGTTACAACATTAAGCAGTTCAATAGCTACCGTTATCGCACGTCGATTAACTATATCCCTTTTAATCTGCATATTTTTGAAGGCTCACTCGAGACCAACTTCATTCTACATAACGGGCTTATTCCAACAGACAAAATGCAAGAGATGGTCAGCTTCTTCGAGTTAGATGAATGGCTGCCAGAAGGCTTAGCTACTCAGTTAAGCGTGGATAAATGCAAAAGTCTTCCGAATGGAATTCAACAAAAATTGCGCCTGGCACTTGGCCTAGGTAACTGTGAGCAATCTCTAATTGTCATTGATGAACCGTTCAACGGTGCAGAGCAAGAAAACGCTCAATACTTTAATCGCCTGTTCTCCGATAAATTGTTGAATAAGACCGTGATTTTTTCGACTAACGACCCTGGTTTGATCGCAACATCAAACATGAGTTTAGTGTTAGAGCCGGATGGAAATTTGAAATATTTTGGCTTAACAGACAAATACTTAAACAGCTTAAGCTAAAACCTCAACGCTTAATCACAATTCGCTATTGAGAGAAATGGATGCAATTGACAAATTCATAAGCGAGAGAGATGATTCGCCCCAATACCAAAGGTAACAAGGAAACAAATGTACACATTCGTTGCAGACAAGCTTGATATAGCTTACTTATCCGCAATTCCTGAGAATCATATATTTCAGGGCTGTGACGTGCCTGAAGAAGAAATCGAGCTTCGAGAGATCATAGAAATTTGGTACGAGTGCTCATTCCTGCCTGCTTTTAACCTACAGAAAATTGAGATCGCAAATAAACCAGAGCTCACAATCATACAAACACACGTTTTTAACAGCGATACGAGCACACTCGCCTTCCTACTCAAAAACAGAGTGTATCGCGCCGCACTTAACAGAATGCTCGGTATTTGGACATTAGAGCCCTCTGCAAAAACGGTTTTAGAGCAACTTCTTTTCGAATTAAGCCTCGATAACAATCGTCCTCATTAATTCGATGTATGAGTTCTTTATCAATAAGCATAAAAGACAAGCCGACTGGCTGTCTCAACAATTTACCGTAAATGAATTGTATTTATAGGTAAGCTACAGAATCACAAGAAGTTATACTCCTCCCACACTTCCATGAAATTTACCCTTTCAAAGTTTCCATATTGGCATTTTTATTCTACTGTTTTTATATAAAAACAGTTGGATGGATCCTTATATGGCGATTACGGTCTGGAACAATCTTTCAGTCAAACATAAACTCTTTGGCTTAGTTCTACTCCCTATTTCACTTCTGCTCTTCCTAGCAGGTAGACAGGCTTATATATTAACGACTCAGTTAACCGATTTTGAACGAACCAGTCAGTTATCTGTTTATCTTCAAGATATTTCTGTCTTGTATAGAAGTACCTTAGCCTCTAGCCCCGAAGAGTTTGCTACTCAAAGCAATCAAGTAAAGGCAGAACTTAAAAATCTGTCTCCCATCATTTATTTAGACGCATCTGATGAAATGAACCAACTTGTTGCCGATTTCAGCGAAGCGACCTTATCGACGATGCAAGCCACAGACAGCTACGATAAGTTGGATGCCCTTGAATGGCAGAGCGATTTATACAAGCAACTGTTACTTGAAGTAGAGAAGGTCCCTTTTGAAAACACTAAACGTGAAATTCAACAGCACCTCACAGCCCTTCAGCAACTTGAATGGTTGATGTTTTGGTCGAACGAAGAGTTCAAGCTTAGTAGTTCACTGATTGAGATCTTCCAAAGTAGCCAAGAGTACGATCCAGAACTCGCTGAACAGATCAAAACCTTGGGAGAAAGACAGCAATTGTTCTTAGAGCGCTTTGTTTCATTGAATGCCAACGAACATCAAGTGTCTTTGATGGTTGAAGTGTTTAAAAATGATGTGTTTGCTCAAAGCCAAGAGATAAGAAGCGCGCTACTCGACCTAAATGCAATCAGCCAACTGACACCACAAGAAGTGTCTGTCGGCTTGGAAGCGATGAGCGCTCGACTCAACTTATTACAAAGCCTTGGCAGCGTAATCAAGCAAGAGTTCCAACAAGAGGTTGAGCAAGCGATCTCAGATGCGCAAGTGCAACGAACACTGTTTATCTCCATCGTTGCCCTGCTCGCTACCATTGTCATGGGGCTAACCTTAAGCTTAGCGAGACAAGTAACCAACAACCTGAATTTAGTATTAGCTTTCTTAAAAAGCGAAAACGATGAACAGCGCCCTTCTTTAGACAAGCTAATTCGGGGTAAAGATGAGCTCAGCCTATTTGCTCAACAAGTCGAACGATTGACCATCGAACGAGAACTCGCTAAAGAGAGACTTACGGTTGCAAAAGAAGACGCTGAGAGAGCCAAAGAAGACGCCGAGCAAGCGAAAGACCACGCAATACAGGCCAGCAAAGCGAAAAGTAGCTTCTTGGCCAACATGTCTCATGAAATTCGTACCCCGCTCAATGGTGTTATTGGTATTTCGGAAATCCTCGCAGATACGCCGCTTACTCCGACACAACGTGACTATGTTGATACGATCGAAACCTCTTCTCAACTCCTACTGAGTTTAATTAACGACATCTTAGACTTCTCTAAGATTGAATCGGGTATGCTATTAATCAGCCCGCATTCCGCATCCGTCAGAGAATCGATATACGACATAGCTTCGATTGTGGCGCCAAAAGCGAAAGAACAAAAAATAGAAATTAATGTTGATATCAGCCCAGACACACCGGCACGCGTGATGATAGACGATCACCGTTTAAGACAGATCTTGATGAACTTTATGTCGAATGCAGTGAAGTTTACTGCAGAAGGTGGCGTCACCCTATCAATCCAAACCTTCAACAAGTCAGAAAACAGTGTCACCCTTAGATTTGGTGTACGAGACACCGGTATTGGGATCGACAAACAACAACAGAAACAAATATTCGAACCCTTTGCTCAAGAAGATGATTCAACCACACGCCAATTTGGTGGTACTGGTCTTGGCCTAGCCATCAGCACACAGTTGGTTGAACTTATGGGAGGCAAGATTCAGCTCGACTCCGTCAAGGGCGAAGGCAGCTGTTTCTACTTCGACTTAGAATTACCCGTCGATATTATGCTACCGAAACCAAGCACAGCAACGTCTGATATTTATGTGCTGGGTAACGAAAACATGCTATCCGAGCGAATCGAGTCCGACCTTAACCTTTATGGTTTGAAGGTTACTGATAAAACGAATGATGTAACGGCAATTACAGAGCAGCTCTCCACTCAAAAACACACTAAACCTATCACTGTCGTTTTCGCTGAAGATGACGCATTCCTAGCTAACTCCCACGCCGATAACTTAGCTAAGCTGCACCAAAACGGCATCACTATCTGTTTGATACGTTCCTTCTTAAGTGAGCCAGCTGATCTTGGTGACAGCGTTACTGCACAAGTCGCACAGCCCCTACTCGGCTTGCGTTTAATTAAAGCTATTGAGCTTTGTGATACACGAGGTTTAGCGGAACTATCAGAGGCGAGCCAGCCACCAGTCGAGATTCAACACAAAATCCTCATCGTTGAAGACAACAAGATCAACCAAAAGATTGCGGGCCTTCATGTAGGAAAAAGTGGTTTTGAATTCGAGTTTGCGAATAACGGTCAAGAAGCCATCGACATGTTCACCGCTAATCCTCATTACGCGGCGATACTCATGGATTGCATGATGCCGGTTATGGATGGCTTTGATGCAACAAGCAACATCCGAAGAATTGAAAAAGAAACGGAAGCGACACGACGCATCCCTATAATTGCATTGACCGCCAGTGTCATCGATGACGATATTCAGAAGTGTTTCGACGTTGGTATGGATGACTATGTACCAAAGCCATTCAAATTCGAAATGCTTAAAGAGAAAGTGCTCACAGCGGTCGAAGCAATGCCATTACCTGCTTCCGCTAAAGCCAAACCTACGAAACAACCCGCAACCGTAACTCCGATTATCTGTGCTGTAGCGACAAAACGTACTTTGCCTGAAGAAACGGAACAAAACGCAATTCCGATCAAATCAGAGAAAATATTGCTTGTTGAAGACAATCGGGTGAACCAGAAAGTTGCTTCCGTAATGCTAAAAAAGGCCGGTTATGCTTTTGAAATTGCAGACAACGGACAAATCGCTGTCGACATGTACCAAAAGGACAGCAGCTTCGACATTATTCTCATGGACTGCATGATGCCCGTTATGGACGGCTTTACCGCAACTAGGGAGATTAGAGAACACGAGAAAAGCTTAGGCTTAAGAAAAACTCCTATCATCGCGTTAACCGCCAGTGTTATTGATGATGATATTCAAAAGTGCTTTGATTCCGGAATGGATGGGTACGTCGCGAAACCCGTAAGAAAAGAAAAACTATTCCACCAAATAGAAAGTGCTACTTGTTAGGAGAAACTAATGGATTGGATCAAAACAGTGAAATCACTCCAGTGCAGCGTTCTGCTACCAGCAGTTCTAGGGTTATTCGGAAGTTTACTTATTTTCAACCCTGCTCATGCCACTGAAGATTACGCAATATTTACTTTAGACACAGGGTTTGAAGAGATATCAATAAACAAAGCGAGAAAGCTATATAGAGGTAAAACTAAACGCCTCAACGGCAAGCGTGTTGAACTGTCTGATTGGCCTGAGAACAGCACCGAAAGAGGAGAGTTTTACCAGCTTTTGCTTGGGAAAAATGCGGCTCAAATGAACGCTCACTGGGCTGGCTTATCTTTTTCTGGAAAAGCGCGTTACCCAAGAGAAATCAAAACGGCATCAACCGACAGCTTAGTGGACTGGCTTGATGACAAACCAAACCGTATTGGTTACTCCCCACTCTCTTCGGTTCCTCAAAATGCCAACGTTCTCTACGTTATAAGTTCGGAGAAATAATATGAAAAAGATAATTACGTCAGTGCTATGTGCTTCGATTTCCTCTCCGGCTTTTGCGATTATTGAACTTACCGATAATTTGTCATTAAGTGGCTTTGGTTCAACATCTTGGGCGAAATCAGACAATGATAATCCACTCATCATTAACCGAGGTTTTACTGATGAGAGCTGTTACGACTGTGATACCACATTTGGCGTTCAGTTAGACTACTTTTACAACTCATTCAAAGCCTCTGTTCAAGTGGTTAAAGCACCCCAATACGATTGGAGTGACCCCCAGCTAGAGTGGGCTTACTTAGGCTATGAATTTAATGACTTTGATGTCAGCGTTGGTCGATTGCGACTGCCGCTATTCCTTGCCTCTGAATACTACTATGTAAGCCAAGCCTACATGACAGCAAGGCCACCGACAGAGGTATATAACGCCGTATTGGGTATAACCGCATTTAATGGGGTTAAAGTCAGCTGGACTCACGATGTGAGTGATGAAGCAACGCTATTACTCTCCCCTTTCTTCGGAGTAAAAGATAAAAACGAAGTCGACTTCAATTCGACAACTGAGCTTGAATTTGAAACGAATCGAATGTTCGGAGCTAACGTACAGTTAAGCGGAGAAAATTATCGTTGGAACTTATCCTTCTTAGATTCAAACTTTGATCAGACGGTTAAGATTAAAAACGTTGGATCTCTTCCAAAACAAGACAACCAACACATTCAACTTTGGTCGTTAGGTACTGAGTACGAATTTGGTCAAGCAATACTGGCCAGTGAAGGTCAAATCAGTGACTTCTCTTCATCAATGTATGCAAGTTTAGGCTATAGATTGAATTCGTTTACGCCTTATATCGTTTATGGAGCAGAATTTGATTCCAACGAACACCTAGCTGGGAACAGTTATTTGATTGGTGTCGATTATGATGTACTACCAAACGTCTCTATCAATGGTGAAGTTCAATACTTTGAAGCGCGCAAAACCAACGGAGCCTTTGTTGAAGACTTCACGCCAACAGGCTTTGATGATAAAGATGCCCTGCTCTATAGCATCATGTTGAGTTTCGTTTTCTAGTTAAGTGCCATGCTCTAATCAAGGATGAAAAGTCATTATTTAAAGGCCCGAGGCAGTCATACTACCTTGGGCTTTTTGTCTCTAGAACTTGATTTAAACACGGTTAAACATAAGCCTTAGGTATCCTTCTATTTGAAATGATTTAGGTGATTTGGCGATTAATGTCAGAGCCGTCAGCATTGTGTAAGAAGGCAACAGGCTCACGAACTTACTCTTTTTATTCAGTCAACCTTAGAGCGAATGAATTGAACCGCTAAATGTAGAAGCGCTAAGTCGAAACGAGATTTTAGGGGCTCGTTCAGTTGCGGTTCCCTGCACACTTCGTCTGCTCTACAGCACTCATCAAAAATACGGGAGATTGCCATGGTCTGAGCTTGTTTAACCTGCGATTGAACTGGCAAGCAAGGGTTACGCGATGAACAGCTAAACCTACGACATTGTGGTTCGTGAACAAGAACGATTGATTGAAGATCCAGAAATAGAAGCCCTGTATTGGAATGGCGAGCAAACAAACCTTATGACCCAACGGGTTTACTCGTCGAGAAGAAGACCTACGCCGAAATGTTAGTACCAGAGTTCATGCAGCTCGGTTACCCGGTGCATGTCATTCCAGTCGTCAGTGGCTTGAATGCCACTGAAGTCAAAGATGGCAAGATCTATGGCGCGACCGACAGACGCCGTGCATCAAGCTCTATGGGTGAATGATAAAACGAAATGGGCAAGTAACAGGCTTGCCCTTATTTTGTTTTTAGTTGCTTGAACCTTGTCTAAGCAGCTCATGGAGACGAAAAAGCCAGTCGAACGTGTCGACTGGCTTTTCATTATCGGCTTCGCTATTTACTCATTAGAATATTATGAGCTTGGTACTACTCGTTTCTCTTTCAACTGCTCAATAACATAATCAGGAGCCACTTTACTTAGCTCACCTAAGCAATCATCGCTCTTTTCATTGCCATAGCGCACGTAGATATCGCATACCGCATATAACTGTTCCGGAGAACCAGAGATCAAATACGCCTTCTCAAACGATTTAGTCGACTTGTCGATATCCAACTCTTCTTGTAATACCCCATTTAGGTACCAGTAGTAGCTGTTATCTTTCGCTAGCTTCGCGGCCACTTCAATCTCTTTGGCTGCCGCGGTTTTGTCTTCAAGACGAACCAAAGTTAATGATTTAGAATAGTGCAGAGCTGCGTTGTTTGGCACGCTCTCCAAACCACGATCTAATACTTCTACGGCTTGCTTGTCTTTGTTCTGCGATCGAAAATTATCTGCGTAGCTCAACCAAACTTGCGCTTCTTTCGGGTGAGTATTGATCAGTTCTAGATAAACTGTTTCCGCCTTGTCCCAATCGTTGTGCCAACGAAGCACATCAGCAAAAAGTAATTGGTATTTTTCAGATTCTTGCGTTTCCAAGAAGCTAATCAACTCTGTTACTGGTGGTTCAATTTGTGATTTCTGCTCGTCATCTAACGCATTGAAGTCACGGACTAAGTTGGATGTTGCTGTATGGCGAACCATGGTATCGCTGTCTTTTAGCAAGGGGGATACTAACGCCCAGCGATGCTCAAGTTGGTAAGGTTCAGAACCGATAACCGCCGCTTGACGAACTTCAGGTTTTTGATCTTTTAAACCTCTGGCCACCGCCACCAGCGCATTTTGGCTTGGGTATGAAGCAAGCTCTTGCAGTGCACCAGTACGATTTTCAACAGATTGATTCTGATCTTGTGCCATGTAAGACAACTGTTGAATGCGGGTTTGAGTGTCCGTCATTTCAAGTACTTGATTGATATTTTGTGCTGGTGCGTCAACCGTTTGTTGAACGCTATTCGCAGCCATCGCAGACGTTGAAATCAATGCGGACGTTGAAACCAATAAAGCAACAGCCGTCGCTAAACTCTTCTTCATCATAGTATTACCTTAAACTGGAGAACTTAGCCTGTCCTTAGACTCGTATCTGATTAAATTTGTCTTGGACCTGTTGACCCAAAGAACGAGTTAAAACTTGGCCTCGAACGTAGCTTGTTGCGCCTGTTTTGCTCGATGCGCCATCAATACTGAGTCGCTGAATTTGCCATGAGCAACCGGATGCCCCATGGCGCGAGCGATATAAGCCATCGACTTATCGACATGCGAAAAGAACTTGTGCCAACCTGCACATAAGTAGTTCAAGCCCGGTTCGCCTGCACGAGTTTTGATAAAGCGGTTCTTAGGACACTCACCATGACAAGCGAACTTGTAATCACACTGCTGACATTGACTGGTCAGTGTGCGTGATTTAGCAAAGCCAAACTTTTGCTGTGGTGCGCTGTACGCTAAATCATCAAGTTTCTCGTGGTGAATATTGCCAATTTTGTATTCAGGGTAAACATAGTGATCACATGAGAAAACGTCGCCATTTGGCTCCATTGCTAAGCCCTTTCCGCATATCTCATTCAAAGTACACAGTGGGTTCGGGCGCCCAATCCATGTTTCTACGCTCGCTTCAAAATACTGAACAAACACCTTGCCGATGTCGTTCTTCGCCCACTCATCAAACACAGTAATCAGGAAGTTGCCCCACGCTAAATCCGATACACACCACGATTCCATGATCGAATCTTTGTGACCTGGGATAAGACGTTTGTCACCTTGCTTCAATTGCTCGCTCACTTGAGACGTTTGCGGTGCAACCGTTCTAAAGGTTTTTTGTTCTACGATAGGGATAAATTGCATTTGTGGAGACTTCACCACATCACGCAGGAATCGATACACCTCTAGTGCATTTTGACTGGTCAGGTTATTCACACAAGTCAGCGTTGCGAATTTGACTTGGTGCTTGTGCAACAGCTCAACAGCCGCCATCACTTGTTTGAAAGTACCACGGCCAGCTCGGTTAGTACGATAAGCGTTGTGCAGCATCTCTGGGCCATCGATACTCAAGCCAATCAGGAAATTGTTCTTGGCGAGGAACTGCGCCCAATCGTCGTTCAACAAAGTACCGTTGGTTTGTAGGTCATTTGAAATCAACACACCTTCAGGTTGATACTTTTTCTGTAATTCAACCACGCGTTCAAAATAAGCCAAACCTAGCATGGTTGGTTCACCGCCCTGCCATGAGAAGATAATTTCCGGCGTATTCTGGCCTTCGATGTATTGTCGGATATACGTCTCTAACGTTTCATCATCCATTCTTGGAGAACTGCCTTTCTTGTACTCCAACAAATCTTGCTTACTTAGGTAGTAACAATATTTACAGTCAATGTTACACGCTGCGCCAATCGGCTTCGCCATAACATGTAAGCGTTTAGACGCTTTACCATTATATTGAGGACCTTGAGTAATATGCATGATTTACCTACCTATCTTATTATCTTGTTCCCATCATAATTCCGAATTAAGTCAGTGGCATGTTATACCCTTTATAACCAATAGGAATGACCAAAAACGTTAGAATCACACCCTATTTCGAACATTTGAGGCACGTGATGAAATTTATCAATTACAAACATTTAGCAGCAGTCAGCGGCGTCACCATGACTATTCTTCTCAGCGGCTGTTCAAGCGTGCCTACACACCCCATCGCCCAACAAATCGACCAAGAGATGGTGTTGGTTGAAGGCGGCACATTCACCATGGGGTCGAACGATCCAGAAGCGACCAAAGCAGAGCGTCCCGCACGTAATGTAACTGTAGATAGTTTCTATATTGCGAAGTTTGAGGTGACTCAAGAATTGTTCGAATCGGTGATGGGTTCATCTCTCAGTTATTTCCAAAACCCACAAGTTCCGGTTAATAACCTTAGCTGGCAGCAAGCAAACTATTTTGTTGAGCAGTTGAATGAACTAACGGGTGAAGAATACCGTCTGCCTACTGAAGCGGAATGGGAGTTTGCAGCGAAAGGCGGCAACAAAAGCAAAGGCTATACTTACAGTGGTTCCAATAACTTAGATGATGTTGCGTGGTACTCAGCAAATTCTAAAAATAGCGCACATCCAGTCGGGTTAAAGAAACCAAATGAACTAGGCTTATATGACATGACAGGAAACGTGGGCGAGTTTGTTATCGATGCCTTCGATGACACCTTCTACAGATTCGGCCCAACAGATAACCCTAACAACGCAAAACACAGCGACGTTGGTTTATCGCACAAGTCAGTTCGCGGTGGCAGTTTTGCTTATGACGAAAATGAATCTGAAAGTTACCGTCGTGACTTCGCAAGCCAATCGATCACTATGTCGGACATGGGCCTGCGTTTAGTTAAGGATCCGAACTAACTTAAACTGTTAACCAGCTAAAGAAGCGAACGAACAAAAGATGCCGACGGTTATGGCTCAATAATCTTCACCAACAATACTAAAAATACGATTCGCACTGTACACACGTTAGAAATCTGGCCAAACATTAGAAGTCTGACCAAACGTTAGAACTCTGCGGCAACAGTGAATAAGGAAACTCTATGCAATACACCAAGCTTTCAGGACTCACACTCGCGTTACTCTGTGCCCTCCCAGCTTCGGCTGCGGACAAGCCAGATCTAGTCCTTCAAATCACGGTAGATGGCCTGCGCGCAGATCTAATCGAGCGATATAAGCACAACTTCGGTGAAGGCGGTTTCCGGTACTTAATGGATGAGGGTACTTACTACACCAACGCGAACTACCAACATGGCAACACGGAAACGATTGTGGGACATGTGTCGCTTGCAACAGGTGCTCCACCGAGCGTACACGGCATGGTAGGTAATGTTTGGTATGACCGTAGCGAAGAACGTTTGGTGTATAACGTAGAAGACGGTAACTATCAAATGCTGACCTCTGGAGCAGGTGTCGATAAAGCAACAGAGATCGATCCAACGCAGAAGACAGCACAAGGCGATGGCCGCTCTCCGGAGCCAATACTCTCCACCACGTTTGGTGACGAACTGACGATTTCCAATAGTGGCAAATCAAAAGTGTTCGGTGTATCAGTGAAAGACCGCGGCGCAATCTCATTGGCAGGACACAGTGGTAAAGCCTTCTGGTTCTCCAAAGCACAATCTGAGTTTGTCACCAGTAACTATTACTACGACGAGTATCCAGATTGGGTATCACGCTGGAACGAGAAAGCGATTGCTGCTCAGTATTCCAAACAGAAATGGGAGCTCTCATTACCGCGTGATAAGTACACGTTGCAAGAACACGATACCGAACACAAAGTGAAACTCGGTGATTTCCAACGTACCTTCCCTCACCCATACGGCCCGGCAAGTTACAAGTACTACAGCACCACCCTGACCGTGAGCCCTGCTGGTGACGAGATCACGGAAAACTTCGCTAGCACCTTGTTGATGCAAGAGAAGCTTGGCCAAGGCGACGTGACTGATTATCTGTCAGTGAGTTTCTCATCAAATGACTACGTGGTGCACCTTTACGGCCCTGAAAGTCTAGAAACAGAAGACAACCTTATCCGACTTGATAAGACTCTCGCTAAACTTTTCAAAACCGTTGATAACCAAGTCGGGCTAGAAAACACATTAATTGTGCTATCTGCCGACCACGGTGTTCCTGAATCTTCACCTGCGGCAAATGCGCTTGGTTTCAATCAAGCTCAATACTTCAATAAAGACAAACTACTCTCAAGTGGTGTTGAAAAACGATTGAAGGATGACTTTGGGTTAACCAAAGACGCGATTCGCCTATATGCGCAACCTTACATCTATCTGAATCATGATCTAATCGCTGAGAAGAAGCTTGACCTAGCTATGGTACAAGAAGCCATTGCTGATGAAATTGCAAAAGTGAAAGGCGTTGCGTTTGCTGTATCAAGCAGTGATATTGCAGCCAACCGAGTACCGGATACGCATGTAATGCAGCTAATCAAAAACAACTACCACCCAGCTCGTTCTGGCGACGTGTATGTGGTATTTGCACCGCGCAGCTACATTAACGACATGGAAGGCCTTCAAATCGCCTCTACACATGGCTCGCCATGGAAGTACGATACGCATGTGCCTGTAATCTTCGCAGGCTACGACGTTGAAGCTCAGAAGGTATCAAGAGCAGTGACGCCATACGACATTGCGCCAACGCTTTCGAACAAACTGGGCATAACTCAACCAAGTGGCTCAATTGGAGAGGTGTTACAAGAGATCACGGAGTAGACTCAATCTCTAAGGTTTCGTCATTTTGATTTCGAATCCGGAACCCACGCAATAAAAGAGCCGTTTATCTAGTTCTGACTCACTATGTCGAAACAGATAAGCGGCTCTTTTTGATTGACAACGGATAGATTAAATCGAGCCTAATTCTTGCCCGAGTAACGAAACGCTTCTCTGGTTAGCTGATTTAATTGGTCGTCATTCATCTTGTTATGCACAACGGTGATACGACCTAAATAAACCAATGGGACCTCTGCCTCTCGCTCCTCCAAGTGAAACTTAATCGCTTCGGCCGTTGCCACACCAAGGTCATCACTCATTCGCATCGGCGTTGCGTCTAATTCATCGGAACGGATCTTTTCTATCTCTTTCGCGGTACCGCCCCAACCCGTCACATAGATTTCAGACAACATGTCAGCCTTGTTTAAAGCATCCACAGCTCCCATGGTCATCGCCGTATTTGCATTGTGAACCATGGTCACTTCAGGGAAGTTGCCGAGCACCAAACGAACCCCATCGGCGCCACCTATCTTCTGGTATTGTCCGAAGTGCTCATACACAGTTAACCAATCACCTTTATCCTCAACACAATCAATGAAACCTTGTGAACGTTGAGTATCTGTTATTCCCGGGATCCCTCGGTTTGCTGAAAACTCGACTTCATTTCCCAACTCTTTCACCACATGCTTACAAAGCACCTCAGCCCCCATCGCGCTTGAGAAATCAAACCAGCTGTCTGGTTGATGTTTCCATTGCTCATTAGGTGTGTGAAACGCCCAAATAAAGGTTTTGAAATCTTTGGAAGCGGACAACTTTTGAATGTTGCCGGCTTGAATACCCAGTTCAGAAGGACCAAAAATGACGAAGTCATAAGGCGTCTCAGAATTCAGGACTTGCTCGGTGTATTGGGTTTGTAATGAGTGTTCAATTTGCCTTGAGGTAAACTCACTGATCTCAAAAGGTAGCTCCAAAGCGATGAGCCTTTCCTTCAATGCAGTATAATTTCTTGTCCAAAAGTCAGAAATATCTGCACTTGGGTAAATTAGTGCAATTCTTACCGGTTTTTCTACCAACATCGGAGCTAATGAAATCGGCTCGCCACTTACAGTCTCTTGAAACTTTTCAAGTTTCTTTACATCAGCCTCCGACCTTACCCCGTCAGCATTGACGTATAAAGGGAGGCAAAAACACGCTGTCAGTAAGGTTAGTAAAACATTTTTATAAATTTGACCCGGCATAACTGTTACCAAATGTTGAATGTTCATTAACAATATTATAAATATAGGGCGATTATAAGTTAAAGTGTTTTATAAGCCATATGAATAAGAGATTAAATTTTGCGAGTTTGTTGCTCGCTACTACTTGCTGCTCTCAGAGTTTTGCGGGTAATCATGAAGGCGATTTCTTCCAATATGCTGAAGAAAAAGTGATGCGTGCGGTTTCTAACCAACGAACGTGGGATGGCCCAACACAAGGCCCAGCTGTGCGCCATGAAAAGAACGTTATTTTTGTCGCGTCTGATTTACGTAATGGTGGCGTTTACGGGGTGGGTAAAGGCATCTCGGAGGCCATTTCAAAGATCAATTGGCATCTGAGGTTCATTGATGGCTTAGGCTCAGAAGTGCGCCAGGGTGCGGCTATCCGAAAAGCAATTGGCTTTGAACCCGATGCCATTGTTCTTGGCGGCATTGATGCTGTTCGACACAAAACCATTTTGAAACAAGCGGAAAATCTCGGAATCGTTGTCATTGGCTGGCACGCGACTGAGCTGGTCGGTGGCAACCCTGAAATCGGCTTATACACCAACATTACCACCGACCCTCTCGATGTGGCGGAAGTAGCCGCGCTACTCGCGATTGTAAACTCAAACGGACGAGCAAAAACCGTGGTGTTTACCGACCCGAACTATGAAATTGCGATGATCAAAGCCAACGCGATGATCAACACCATCAAGCGTTGCGGTACTTGTGATGTACTTGAGTTGAACTACTTGCCGCTCGATAAAATTGCCGAGCAGATGCCTGCGACATTGAAGAACCTTGATGATAAATATGGCGAAAAAATCACTCATATCTTAGCCATTAACGACCTCTACATTGATTACGCGATCCCTTCTTTGGAATCTAATCTCGAAGAGTATCGGTTAATACCACAAAACATTTCAGCGGGTGACGGCAGCAAGGCCGCGTACAAAAGAATCAATAGCGGCCAATTCCAACTGGCGACTGTACCTGAGCCCTTATACCTACAAGGCTGGCAAATTGTCGACGAGCTCAACCGAGCATTCAACCAGATGCCTCCAAGTGGCTACTCTGCCCCTGTACATCTCGTTACGCCCGATAATGTTGAAGAACTTATCAGCCAGTCAGACAAAGGCATCTACGACCCTAAAAATGGCTACCGTGAAGCATATCTGAAAATTTGGAAGCCACAATGAAACTACCTCAGATAAACATCACCCAACGGCTTATTATTTCGAATCTGCTTTCGCTATTGATTGTGAGCCTTGCGGTCATCATGGTGATCCGCTCGCTCTATTACGTCGAGTCGACGCTCAAAACCGAAACCTCCAAACACGTATCAGATTTGATTGTTAACTCTGAAATCAGCCGTCGTGTGTTTACGCTCACCTCTCGAGTTAAACTGCTGGAACAGACTTTTTTGTTCAGCGAAACCACGCTGTCTGAAGAAGCGTTCAATGTTGATTTCCAACTGCAACGACTGAGAGGTCTCTCAACCAACGAAGGTTTCTCGCAAAAGATCGATGCCTTTATCGATAACTTCCACCGTTTCTTGGGCAGTTCACTAGCATTGAATCGAATCCTTAAGCAGACCAATCAAATCGACGCTGCATTAGCCGAGCAACTTGATCAACTCGAATTTGCGATAGCCGACAGTAAGCTAAGGCACTTAGACCAACCTAATTTCATCCGTTATAACAATGAATTAGACCTCATCAATATGCTACGAGAGTCGTTCCTCACCTCGGGGAAAATGGTCGGTGATATTCACAGCCGCATCACGCCAGAAACGGAGAAAGTCCTGCTTATCGAGGTTGAGAAGGAACTCGATATATTTTTGCTCCACTTAGAAAACGTCGATATCGAAACCTCAGCGGTGATTGCTGAGAAGAAAAGAATTCATCGAACAGTGAAACGATACAACGCGGCTTTAAAACGCATTCGAGCGAATTTGGAACAGCGTTGGTTGGTGATGGCATCGCTCTTAGTTGCTCAAAGTGACTTGTTGGAGATGGTAGAAAAAACCGAATCACGCGTACAAAGCCAAGCCTTAGAATTAACCGACCAGCTCGAAAAAGAGATTGGTCAATCAAGGCTCAATGCGATTGTTATCAGCTTTTCAGCTGTTGTATTGTCGATGTTGCTGGTTAGCCACGTTGTTAGACACCACATTCGAAAACCACTCAATGCACTTAGACATGGCTTCGACCGTTTAGAATCCGGTAGCCTCAAAAACCCAATCAACTTGGGTAGAAGTGACGAATGGTATCACTTAGAAAAAGCCTATAACGACATGGCTTTAAGGCTGTCTGAGGCCTATCTCGACCTCACTGAAGAGAAGAAGAACTTCGACTTCCTCGCGCACCATGACCCACTGACGAATTTGGCTAACCGACTATTGGCCACCAAACAATTGGATGAAGAGATTAGAAAATCCAGTGAGAGCAACGCCTCTTTCTTACTGTTCTATCTCGATATTGATGAATTTAAGACCATTAACGATTCCTTAGGACATGCGCCCGGAGACAACTTATTAGTCAATGTTTCTGACATCCTGAGTAGCTTAGTCGGCGATAAAGGCTTTGTTGCTCGAATGGGTGGCGACGAGTTCTTGGTTGTGTATTCCAACATTGGCCTAGAGGAAGGTGAACCGATCGCCGGTCGCTTGAACCAAGCATTAAGAAAACCGTATTACATCGATGATAATTCTATCTTCGTCTCCGCGAGTATTGGTGTTTGTGAGTACCCTACTCATGGTTTGGACCGTGAAACCCTAATTCGCAACGCAGATACCGCCATGTATCATGCCAAGCGAAACGGTAGAGACCAATACAGAGTCTATGCGGATAAAATGACCCATGAAGTGAACGACTTAATCGAAACTAACATAGGGCTTCATCAAGCGATTGCTAATGACGAGCTTGAAGTATTCTTCCAGCCCAAAGTCGACTTAGACTCACAGGGCATCATTGGCGCCGAAGCTCTTATTCGTTGGCGACACCCTAAATTGGGCTTACTGCCACCGATTGATTTCCTTGAAGTTGCGGAGAAAAGTGACCTCATTATCGACATCGATAAGTGGGTGTTCAAGAAAGTGGCGAACTTGATCACTGAATGGCAACGTGCGGGAATAAATCTACAAGGCGTGATTTTCTCAATTAATTTCTCAGCGAGAATGTTCTATATGACAGACCTAGCCGAGCAGCTACAAGTGATCCTGGATGAAACGGATTGCCAACCTCACCAATTGCTGCTTGAGGTTACCGAAAGAGACATGATGCGTGATTTTGAAACCTGTTCGAGAACCGTTGAGGTGCTTCATTCTAAGGGTTACAAGATTGCTATAGATGATTTTGGTACGGGTTACTCTTCGCTGTCGGTATTGAAGAATCTTTCGGCTGATTGCGTAAAGTTAGATCGGAGCTTTATTGAAGATATCAACTCATCAAAAGTTGATTACGAGATTACTTGCGCGGTGCTTAAACTCGCGCAAATACTCAATTTTTCAGTGATAGCAGAAGGCCTTGAAACCCAAAACCATGTTGAGACGCTGCGCCAAATAGGCTGTAAGTATGCTCAAGGCTATTTCTTTGCGCGACCTTTGCCGATTGAAGATTGGGTGTCTTACTTCTTACATAACTCAGAACATAGGCCAAAAGAAGCTTAGTGTCTGTTCCTTACATTCGGAATGTTTCAGTGAGTTAAGTTCCTTCACTGATTCTTGACTAATAAAGGGTAGCCTTCGGACTGCCCCACTGGCCAAACAGCCTTTATCGATAGTCAAAGTGTCACTGTATTGGCTTTTTTCCATTCAAAATCGCACGAACGCAGTCGATAACAGTGTCCTTTTGGGGCTAACTTGATGTGTCCTTTGCTGCCGCTTTTATTTTAGCGCGCAACCACTTATGGCTTGGCTCGTTAGTGCGGCTTGGGTGCCAAATCATACACATGTCGAGATCATCGAGTTCAAAAGGTAAAGGCAGCGTTCTAACATTGTACTTTTCAGAAAAACAACGCACAGATGAAATAGGCATAACTCCGATGTAATCAGAGCCTTCAATAACGGGCAACATCTCAACGACACCTGCAGCTCGATAGACTATTCTTCGTTTTTCAAGGTCACTGTAGTGTTCAGAACTCAATAGGCTTTTACGAGCATGCCAACGAGATACAACCACATGCTCAAGTGCTAAGAACTGCTCCATATCGATCGTATCACCAATCGTAGGATGATCTTTATGGCACACCACCACCAGCTCCTCTTTAGAGATCACCTCGTGCTTAAGCATGGTTCTTCCTTTGGGCGTCATATCGATAATAACATCGTGTCTTTGAAGCCTTAAATCGGACTCATAGTCTTCGGTAAACAGAGGATGAACCTCTAACGCAATACCTGGTGCGACTTGGCTGATTAACTGCATGACTTTTGGCATCATTTCGTAGCTCGCTGCCGAGACACAGGCAATTGAAAACACGCGACCTGAAGTTTTAGGGTCGAAATCTCTTGATGCAGATAAGGTAGAAGTAAAGTTTTTAAGTGCAGCGGCCATTGCAGGATAGATATCAATAGCGAATGTGGTTGGCTCTACGCCTGATGTAGTGCGATGAAACAGTGGTTCATCATAGATATCTCTCAACCTTGCAAGTGCTTTACTCACTGCTGGTTGGCTTATATCCATGCGATTAGCAGCCCTAGATAAGTTCTGCTCTTCATAGATAGCAACAAATATAGGAATTAGATTTAGTTCGGTACTTTTCATACAGTTCCATATTAAAGAAGCAGGTTCCCCATAGTAGAGAACCTGCCGATGATGTTCGATGCGAATAACTAAAGTTTGCTACTTAGTTCTATCTTTTAAGTCTGGCAAGGCTTTAGGAATTTTCAAGCGGTCGAAAATTGAACGAGATTCACTCTGGCTTGATTTATCGTTGGGCAAGTTACGTAACCCTTTCAATAAACGAGTGAATACGTTTTTATCTTCACTTCCTTGTTGAAGGGCTTCGCTATCTTCTAGCCAACGCTTTTGTTCGTTTGATTTACCATGTTGCGCTTTATTCAGTTCTAACTGAGAGGTTTCATTTCGCAATTGACGGTAGATAAAGGTTCTTAATGCAGCCCAATTACCCTGCTTGAGTAAACGACGTAATACTAGCCAACTCGGTGTTGGGCGATTTGCGTAGTAACGCTTAACGGAAACAATCAACGCAATGCAGACCAACAACGCCAAACCAACAGTAATAAACACCGACATGTAGGCCTTGATGAAAGATTGGACTGTGTGTTTGGCTTCAAACACTTCACCTTTTATCACCACGTTTTCAAGGCGTTGATTTTTGCTGTCCCACCACTGAAATGAAAACTCTGGGAGCGTAAACTCACCACCTTGTTGAATAACATATACCGTCTCTTCAACTCGGCTTGAGCGATAATCACCTCGTTCTTGAGTATCATCCAAACGGTTGGGTTGTGGGTAAGCTTGGAACTGCTGAGTGGACTCATTGGTTAGCACGTCTGGCAGCAACACAGAAAGGCTGTCTTTTGCCTTAATCGTGATAGCTCGAGTAATGGCATCGCCAACTTTTAGCTCTTCACTCGAACGTTGCCATTGCTGCTCTACATCGACTTCTGTCGCAGAAAACCAAGGCGTTTCATTATCGAGTAAACCTGAAGGCAACGAAGCTTCAAACTTAATCGGCTGTGTGTAAAGCGTACCGCCCACGTTTGAACCATCAGGAGCAGAAACTTGGATACGAACCGGCACGGTTGGAATAACAAACTCACCGGAAGTCATCGGATAAAGCGTCACTTCCCAACGCTGACGTGACCATGTAGTACCACCGACTCTTTCTGTGTAGTTGGTCGCGAGTTGGTTACGCTGCTTAGCGATCACGTTAGGGATTTCGATACTGCCGATTCGAGTGCCGCCCGTTAACCAGCGCGGTGTCGCCACCTCAATGTTCAGAATGACCTGTTCATTTACGCTGACTTTGGCCGGCGTTATTTTGTCGCCTGACTTGGGTTTCTCACCTACCCAAGCGATAAGCTCCACATCACCACTTTTTTGCAGATCGAAGATATCGGCAGCAGAAGAAACGGCAGGAACAAACCAACTCAACATAAGAGTCATCGACAGCAACCATGTACGGGCTGTGAATCGCGTTCGCTTTGATTGAATCGCTTCAAGAGCTAAATCGTATCGACTCATTGTGTTTGCTCCTGTTTTGATGCCTGTTCCTGTTTTAGCGCCTGTTTAATAGACGGTGCAGGGTCTCTTAACTGAATTTGGAACTTGGACTTCAAGAAGAACTTAGGATCCGCTTCGACTCGTTTTAACCACTTGTCGGCAAGCTCTTGGCTGCCCAAGATTTCATTGGCATTAAGCGTTTCCTTAAGCATCAATTCCGCTACCGTTTCTTCTTCAGCACCATCACCCGTTCGCGGCTGATCGTCTTCGAGTTCTAAAGATTCTTCAGGGCCATCTGTGGTTCCAGACTGGCTTTCACTGGTTCGATTCACCTCTTCGACAATTCCACTAAGCACAGCAAAATTGTTCTCCACATCCGTTCTTAGTTCTGATGACAGATCCTCTTTCTCACTTAGTGACTTCAAGAGGTCTCGCGCCGCAAGGTATTCACGCTGCCTAGCTAACGCACTGGCTGCATTGTACAAACCAAGGTCAGTTTTGGTTTGCAAGAACGCACTGTGAGCGAGCTTAAAATCACGAGCATAGTAATAAGCCGCGCCCTTTCGTATTGGATCAGTAAAATGTTTGGCGGCTTGAAGGTACTCCTTCTGATTCAACAAACGTTGACCTTGTTGGTCGGGCGTTAACCATAAACCCCACCACCATTGAGCGGTCTTATCCCAAACTGTAAGCGACTCCACCACAACTGGTTTCTCAGCAGTTAAATTGACTGTTTTCGCCAAAGTGCTTGGTGAATAAATACTGCCTGAAATCATCAGGCCAACCACACACCACTGAACCAACCACCCTTTCCTAAACCACAACAACATGATGATCGCCATTGGAACAAGCAGACCGTATCCCATGTCTTTCCAAGGCATTGAAGACTCACCGTTAAGCTGCATGTTTCTTTCAACGGCTTGATTCAGTTGTCGAATATCCGAATCGTCAACGGTCACCTCAATCACTCGACCACCTGTCTTATTCGCCAAATTTCGCAATGAATCGAGGTCAACTGGATTATCACTCACCACATTACTATTTCCTGCGGCTAGAATGAGCAACTGATACGGATTGTCGTTAAAGAAACTCTCGTACGCCCTAATAGTGCTTGGGTTTACACCATCTGATACCAACAGTACAGAAGAGCCTAACTCACCAGACAATTGCTGATTAATTAGTGGCAGCGCTGCTTCTGCTGACTTACCTGAAACAGGCATGATGTCAGGTGTAATAGCTGCAAGGAACGGTTCAAATACCTTGCTATCTTGCGTGACGGGCATCGCGACGTGTGCGCTGCCTGAATAAACCACTAACCCCGTATTTCCGCCTTTGCGAGCTGCCAATAAGTCTCTAATTTTCTGCTTAGATCGTTCCAAGCGACTTGGAGGCAAATCTTTAGCGAGCATGGATTCACTATTATCGAGTACAACCAACATCGACGCTTTATCTTCACCAAAAGGCGAAGCTTCGCGTTGCCAAGTTGGGCCCGAGCAGATAATGATCGCGATAGTCACAATCACCACCAATAGCTTCAACGGTAACTGCTTGCGCCAACCTGTTTCGCCAATGGTCAATGCATCACGTAAATGTGCAGGTAGAATGTCTTTCCACGTTGGTTTTGTCTCTTCTCTCCAACGAACCCATAACAGGAAGAACATCGGAATAAAGGCCAACAACCACAATGGTCGAATAAAGTGAAACTGAGTAAAGAACTGTTGCAACATGAGAGAATCAGGCATCTTTCTCTCCTTTCAAATTTTTCTTTGAAGAAACCAAAAGCGATCTTCTACGGATTGTCGCCAAGCTAAACGCAGTCAAATACATCACAACAACAATCGCCATCAAGTAATGATGTAACCCCTGTTTAGGACGATAAGTCGTGCTCTCGTACAGCTGAGGCTCTAGTTCACCGATTTGAGCATAGGCTTTGGTCAGTTCGTCGCGGTTGAGCGCCTCAAAGGCTTCGCCACCAGACTCTTGAGCCACACGCTTGATGGTTTCCATATCTAAAGCCACTTCGCCAACGGTTTGTGGGTCACCCATCGCTATCACGTGAATTCGAACGCCTTTAGCCTTGGCAACTTTTGCGGCATCGATAGGCTCAACAAAACTTCCTGTATCATTACCGTCTGTTAATACGATCACGACTTTCTCTTTTTCGTTGGTATCGACGTTTGAATCTTGAACGGCAGCACTTTGCTTTTCACTCTGTTCAAACACCTTGATCGCTAAGCCAATTGCATCGCCTAAGTGCGTACTTTGCCCTGCCATCGCCACATCAGTTTGATTAAGCAGTTCAAGCCATACCTCTTGGTCTGCGGTAAATGGCGTTTGTACGAACGCTGCATCACCAAACAAGATTAAACCGAGTCGGTCACCTTTTCTGGTTTTTGCAAAGTCAGCTAACACTTCTTTGGTCGCATCTAAGCGAGAGATTTTATCGCCTTGTTTAGAGGTAAAATCTTGCTCCACCATCGAGCCCGACAAGTCGACCACCACCATCACATCCCGACCTAATTGTTCGCGAACCTGTGGCTCACCAAGAATGGTTGGTTTCGCTAACGCGCACACGACCAATACCCAAGTAATAATGAGCGTAGTTCGTTGCCACCAGCTTGGTGTTAACTGGCTTGCACCTTCTGACGGCGCTTCCCCAATCGCTTCAACCAATTCTCGAAAAAATGGCACCTTAATCGCCATTTGCTTAGTTCGATAAGCTGGCACGGCAAAGTAGACCAACAACGGCAGAGGCAGCGCGATAAACCATAGCGGGTGCGCAAATTCAAAGCTGGCAGATAAAACATCAAACATTATCTTGCCCCTCAGCCATTACCTGTACATTCGGTTTTGTTTGTACATCGGGTTTATGAAGCTTTAACCACATCATCGCAGTTTGAATCACCTCTAAACGCTGTTCAAAGCTCAAACGCACATTAGGGTCAATTAAGCTCTGCATCCATAATTCTGAGATTTCACTGGCAAAGAACGCATTGCTGTTTTCACTCGTGTTGGCGCTAACAGGCAGATAAGCGTTCAGACGATTCACATAGGCTTGGCCAAACAGCTTGGCATTGCTGCTGTCTAGGTAACGAAGCACCACTTTCAGTACCTTGAAAGTTCGCTCGGTTGAGTTCTTGTCTCTTGCATCCAATACCATGAGCTCTTGAAGAGCTTCTTTGCGATAACGGTTATTCCACCATCTCTGCGCCAAACGATAAGCCAGATAGATGACAACCAACAACAAGGCGACACCGAGGATCTTCCAACCAATAGTTTGCGGCATCCAGCTCACGCTCTCGGGAATGGCGACATCGTGCAGGTCGCGAAGGATATAAGTACTTGGAGGCGTATGTTCAACGGCCATCTAGCGCCCTCCCACTAGCTTTTGCAGTTGAGATATGTGATTGCCTGACGTGTCTAATTCGATATAAGGGAGGTTTTTCATCGCCATCAATTTAGCAAGGGACTGTTTCTGAAGTGCCGCTTTCTGAGCAAGACTTTCACTTGCGAGGTTAACCTTAGATTGGCTATCCAGATTAAGTTGAAAGCGACCATCTCCCACCACCCAGTTTGCACTTGCAAGATCTTGAGGCAGAGATTGCTCTAATGGATCGGTGACCATAATGGCTAGAATGTCGTTGTGTTGTTGTAGTTGCTTTAGTCGGTCAAGATGTTGCTCTTGGCAATCTCGCCAATCACTAATAAAGATTAAGGTCGACTGTTTTAATCTCATTCGTTTGATCAGTTCAATCCACTGGCTAAAACCAACATTATCGCCATCACTTACATTGACGCCTAAGCTTTGATTGGCTTTGGTAAGATGTTTTAGCTGAACCAATAAATCCGATTGAGAACGTTGAGCTTTAGTATGAAAGAGCTTTTGGTGCGAGGCTAAAACGAAACCGACACGGTCACCATCTTTCAGCACGCGCCATCCACACAATGCTGCCACTTCGGCTGCTACAACCGACTTCATGGTATTTTGAGAAGCAAAGAACATCGAGCTGCGCTGATCAACACAGATCATCACATTACGGTCTTTCTCTTCGGTATAACTGCGTACATGAGGTTTGCCTGTTCGCATCGTGACTTTCCAATCGAGGTTACGAATATCATCACCGAGTTGGTAGTGACGTAGCTCCTCGAAATTCAAGCCTCGACCTCGGAACAATGAGTTGTGTCTACCCGACAGTACACTGCCCGCCTTTAGATGAGGCAGTAAAGAAAACGACTCAGCTTGAGCCTGAATTCGCACTAACCTTGAGTAATCACAATACAGTCGAGGATCAAGGCCTTGTGATTTAGGAGCTTGTGTTGGCTTCGCCATGACGCCCCCTAGTTATCCAATCTCAACATTATCGAGCAGTTCTTCAACCACTCTTTGATGGTCAACACCATCGGCCAATGCGTCGTAAGACAGCGAGAATCGGTGGCCGAATACGGTTGGCAACATGGCACGCACATCGTCCAAAGTGACGTGGTCACGCCCTTGAAGCCATGCATAAGCGCGAGCACATTTATCCAACGCGATGGAAGCACGCGGGCTTGAACCAATCTCAATCCACTTTGATAGGTTTGATTCTGGGTAACGTTCAGGTTTTCGTGTCGCCATGACCAAGGCCACAATGTAGCTCTCAACTAAATCGGAAACGGTAATATCTGGAAGCTGACGACGAGCCTCAAGCACCAACTCAGGCTCAATATGCTGTGGAGTCACAAGCTCAGAACTGGTCTCATTCCCTAACTCTTCACTGCGCACCAATCGAATGATGTCGCGCTCTGCTTCATCTTCTGGGTAATCAACCGTCACTTTCATGATGAAACGGTCCATTTGAGCTTCAGGGAGTGGATACGTACCTTCTTGCTCAACTGGGTTTTGCGTAGCTAATACCATGAACAGATCTGGCAGAATATGAGTTTGACCACCCACCGTAATTGTACCTTCCGCCATCGCTTCAAGCAGAGCAGCCTGTACTTTTGCAGGCGCACGGTTCACTTCATCCGCTAATACAATGCTGTTGAAAATAGGACCCGGTTGGAAATGCAGTTGAGGCTTTCCATCAAGCTCCTGATACACCTCCGTACCCGTCACATCAGATGGCAGTAGGTCTGGCGTAAACTGAATTCGACCAAAACTGGTGTTAAGTAGATTCGCCAGCGATTTTACTGAGCGAGTTTTCGCTGTACCAGGAAGCCCTTCTAAAAGCACATGGCCATTAGTCAATAACCCTATCACCAGAGCCCGAACGACGTGGCTCTGACCGATAACACTTTTCTCTGTTTGTTCAATCAGTTGGTTTATTGCTTGTTGCGCATGGTTCATAGGTCTTCCCTTAATTCAATCTGGCTGCGTACATCCTACTCACAAGCCCCATAACTATTAGTTATAAACGCGATAATTGGTTACAAGCGGAATAAGCAGCAAGCTCGATAGCCAAGCTCACCTCATCGCTTTATTTAAACCTAGCTTTCAATTGGTTAATAGCTTCTGGTGGCGCCACTTTACTCAATGATGAAATACACTGTTCAAACGCTTTAGGTACGCCCGGTATATGGCTATTTCGCGCCAATACTTCACATTGTGCATACAAATGTTGAGGGTTACGGCTAAATTGGTAAGCCTTGTGTAATGACTGGCTCGCCGCAAGTACATCCGATTTTTCCAATGCCAAACCATACACATACCAATATTGTGGATCCGTCTGTCCCGTTTCAGCCGCTTGTTTTAAGTAGTTGGTTGCTTGTTTGTAATCTTTGATTCGCAGCATTAATAGCCCTGCACTATATGGCAACACACTCGATTTAGGTTGTGCTTGAATGCCTTTTTTCAATGTCGCCAATGCCTTTAGCTCGTCGCCAAGTGCACGATACAAATCAGCTAAGTTGGCGTAGCTATTTTCGAAATAAGGCTCTATCTCAATAGCGCCTTGATAAAACTCAATCGCCTTTTCATGCTGACCTAAATCTCGGAAAACGTTACCTAGGTTAGTACGTCCAAACCCTCTGTCGGCATTAAATTGCTGTATCTCGATGTACTCTTCCAGTGCTGGCTTGATTTGATCTTTCTGCAGCGGATTCATTTCTCCCCAGTAACGCACCAATGCGCTTGCAGTTTCTGCACGAATCGACAAAACCGGATCCGTGAGCAGTGACTCTAAGATCTGCCAACGATCGGTAAACGGAAAACCGGATGAACCTTGTACAACTCCTAGACGTATCATCTCATCGTCATGTTTCACCGCTCTTGCAAGTGAGATAAGTGTATTCTTGCCCGTGTTGCCACCCAAGCGTTCTAAACTTGATGCTCGAATGATATTGCTTAAGTTAGAATCTTGAGCCGAGTATGCCAACGCATCCTCTGCCCCTCTGTGTCCTATTGAGTCGGCATAAAAAGCAACCGCAAAATGTTGTTGGTTACGATACTTAGAGTTTGGGAACCACTCACCAATCTGTTTATCTGCCCACTGGTCAGTTTGGTCTTCATGACAGCTAGTACAGACGTTTGGTGTTTTAATATGTTGGCTAATATCAGGGCGTGGGATATGCCAACTGTGGTCACGCCTTGGGTCGACCTCCATGTAAGTCGTCTCTGGCATGTGACAAGTCGTACATTGTGAAGCTTCTGTATTCGCTTCGTGGAATGTGTGCTTTTCAGGCGTGTATTCTGATGCAATATGACATTGGCTACACACGGCTTCTTCCGCAATTTTTAGTTCAGCGGTATGGGGATCATGGCAGTTAGTACATGTGACGCCTTTTTCAGCCATCACTGATTGAAGGAAAGATCCGTAAACGTAATCTTCATCGTAGATTTGACCATCGTTATGGTAAAGCTCAGGAGTAATTAAGCTCAGGCGATACTTATCAAAGAATGACCCGTTCACGTGGTCTCCCGTTTCATTCAACTGAGTACGTCGGCTGTGGCATTGAGCACAGGTTTGAACTTGGTCGGTATGGATGATGTCTTTTGGTTGCAGGGTTGAGTTGCCCTCTTGGTAGATCCACTCTTTCACCGACTTCGACAAGTCGCGATCAAAACCATAATGCGCCGAGACTTGAGCATCCTTTCCGCCGTTAGCTTTGGCTAGCTTGGCCTGCTCTACGTGTTCGCTCGCAGGGCCATGACAGGCTTCACAACCGACATTAATCTCAGACCAAGTAGTGTTATAGGTATTACTCGTGCTGTCGTAGTTTTTCTCTAGGTTCGTAGAATGGCAATCGGCACACATGAAGTTCCAGTTTTGGCCACTGTTGGTCCAATAAAACTCATCAGTATTAGTCATCTCCGGATAGAGGTGAAACCAACGCTGGCCACCTTCATCCTTAGTTCGAGAGTCCCAAGCAAAAGGAATCAACTGTACTCGACCATCTTCAAATTCAACCATGTACTGCTGTAGAGGCTCAAAGGCAAAGGTATAGCTGATTTTGTAATCTTTGAACTGGCCGTCTGGCCCTTCGATATTGACCCAGAACTCTTCACCCTTGCGGAAAAATCGGTTGGGTTTACTGTCATGAGTGACTGTTTGATCGTTGAAATCGCCTAACACAGATTCGTCTGTAGCGTGCTTCATCGCCATATCATGATGAGAGCCCTGCCACGCTTCGACTTCTTCACTATGACAATCAACACAGGCTTCCGAACCGACATAGGTGGCTTTAGAGCCGACATGTGAAGCTTTAGAGTTAAAAGGCGAAGCTTGTTCAGTGGCATAGACATTAAAGCTCAGTATCGACAACATAAATAGTGACAACATAGAGGATAATGCTGAGACTCGCAGGTGTTTAAATCCGTTCACTAATAAGCACGACCATGCAGACATAACATTCCTTGTTTTCATACATCCTTATGCTTATTAAGGTAGACGTAAAAACGACTAAAATACAAGTATTTAGTGGCAGCGTTCGCGATAGTTGTGACTCTTATTCGTGGCGAGGATTTACTCATTGAAATACACAGAAAAAGAGCTCCGAAGAGCTCTTTCTATTTGTAGGTGTTCATTTATGAGTAATTGTTTGAAACGCAAATTACTTATTATGGTTCTCTTGAAGTTTTTCCATTACCTGATCCAAACTGAAACTTGCTGCTTTTTGGCGTGGTGGGTATTCAGCAAACGTTTCTAAGAACTCGCCAACATACGCTTGCGCAGGGACAAACATATAAGCATGGTCTAGCAACCAGTCATAATAGGTATTCGAAGTAATATCTGCGTTTTCGTATGGATCCATACGCAGGTTAAATAACTTAGGAAGACGCAACGTCACGAACGGTTCTGACCAAATCTGCATCGTACCCGTAGCACGTTGCTCCATGAATACTGCTTTCCATTGATTGTAACGAAGCGCCGCTAAATCACCATCATCAGTAAAGTAGAAGATCTCCGAACGACGACCTTTTTCTTCTTCACCTGTTAGATAAGGAAGGAAGTTATAACCATCTAAGTGGACCTTAAAGGTTTTATCACCCGCAGTATGACCTTTCAGTAGTTTCTCTTTGATTTGATCATCACCAGCAGCGGCAACG
Source organism: Vibrio splendidus (assembly GCF_001557875.1). Classification (GTDB taxonomy): domain Bacteria; phylum Pseudomonadota; class Gammaproteobacteria; order Enterobacterales; family Vibrionaceae; genus Vibrio; species Vibrio splendidus_F. Next base: position 1,405,736 of record NZ_LNRF01000001.1, read on the forward strand.
AAGGTTGGCATCCAGTCCATATGGTGCATGATTTCGTTAGATACCGTTCCTGGCTCAATCTTACCTGGCCAACGAACCATTGCTGGAACACGGTATGCCCCTTCCCAGTTAGTATTTTTCTCACCACGGAATGGGGTTGTGCCAGCATCAGGCCAAGAGTTCATGTGAGGGCCGTTATCCGTTGAGTAGAAAACGATCGTGTTGTCTTTGATACCTAATTCATCTACTTGTTTTAGTAGTTGTCCAACGTGTCGATCGTGCTCCACCATACCATCAGCGTAATTGCCGACACCTGTCACGCCTTTACTGTCGACTTTCACGTGCGTTCTAAAGTGCATACGTGTTGCGTTCCACCAAACGAAGAATGGCTTGTCCGCTTTAACTGCGCGATCCATGAAATCAAGTGCCGCGTCGAGTGTTTCTTCATCGACAGTCTCCATACGCTTACGCGTTAATGGCCCGGTATCTTCAATCTTTCCATCAGCAAATGATTTGATTACGCCACGAGGCCCAAACTTCTTACGAAACTCTGGATCGGTTGGATAATCCTCATTTTCAGGTTCTTCTTCAGCATTTAGGTGGTAAAGGTTGCCAAAAAATTCGTCAAACCCGTGTGCTGTTGGAAGGAATTCATCTTTATCGCCAAGGTGGTTTTTACCAAATTGACCTGTCATGTAACCCATAGGTTTAAGCAGTTCAGCAATGGTTGCATCTTCTGCTTGCAAGCCAATGTCTGCACCCGGCAAGCCTACTTTACTCAAACCTGTTCTTAAGACGCTTTGACCGGTAATAAACGTAGAACGACCCGCAGTACAAGATTGCTCAGCGTAATAATCAGTAAACATCATCCCTTCTTTAGCGATGCTATCAATATTCGGGGTTTTGTACCCCATCAGACCGAAGGTGTATGCACTCACATTGGATTGACCAATATCGTCCCCCCAAATGACCAATATATTTGGCTTTTCTGCCGCAAAAGTGGCGCTGGACGCGGCCATCATTGCTGAACCCAAAATCGCTAATCGACGTTTAGCGCCATATTTCGCTGTCATAGAAACCTCTTCGTAAGTTATTTGCATCCTGCCCTACAACGTATAGTTCATTTTTTACGCATGCGCGAGATTCCCTAAGCTATTAATCTTTTTGTCATTTTCATTGAGAGGCGGATACAGAAATCATCGATAGGGTTTACGCCAACAAACATGATAAGGATCACACATACAAACTAAGGTTTTATTCTTGCCACCCACTGGAGTTCATATAAATCAATGGGTTAATCAGACATCATAACGATTGGTTATAAGCACTATAAAAGGACGGGACGGAATTTTGGGAATAACATTTGCTCATCGATGTGTTGTTCTAACGCATTAATCTTAAAAGTGAATCGGAGTCCTTATGGGTACTAAAATTAATAAACTAGCATTAGGTGTTGGCTTATTAGCAGCTTCTTCAGCGGCAACAGCAGCAGAAAAACCAAACATTCTTGCTATCTGGGGTGATGACATTGGTGTATTCAACATCAGTGCATACAACAACGGTATGATGGGGTACGAAACACCAAACATCGACCGTATTGCTAACGAAGGCGCACTATTTACTGACCATTACGGTCAACAATCGTGTACTGCTGGTCGTGCTGCATTTCTAACTGGTCAAGAACCTTTCCGTACAGGTCTACTGACGATCGGTATGCCAGGCTCTGACCACGGTATCCCTGATTGGGCTCCAACGATCGCAGACCTTCTTAAAGAACAGGGCTACATGACAGCTCAGTTCGGTAAAAACCACATGGGTGACCAAGACAAACACCTTCCAACGAACCACGGTTTTGACCAGTTCTTTGGTAACCTTTACCACCTAAACGCGGAAGAAGAGCCAGAGACATACTACTACCCTAAAGACCCTGAGTTCCGTAAGAACTTTGGCCCTCGTGGTGTTATCAAGTCAACTGCTGACGGTAAGATCGAAGATACAGGCCCTATGACGCGTAAACGTATGGAGCACGCGGATGAAGAGTTCCTAGAAGAATCTCTAGCCTTCATGGAAAAAGCAGTGAAAGCTGACAAACCATTCTTCATCTGGCACAACACCACTCGTATGCACGTGTGGACTCGTCTACAAGAGAAATACCAAGGTAAATCTGGTATCAGCATCTACGCTGATGGCATGCTAGAACACGATGACCAAGTGGGTATCCTTCTAGATAAACTTGATGAGCTTAAAATCGCAGACAACACGATCGTAATCTACTCTACCGATAACGGTGCCGAGACAGTATCTTGGCCTGATGGCGGTGCTACTTACTTCCACGGTGAGAAAGGGACAACTTACGAAGGTGGTATGCGTGTTCCTCAGCTAGTTCGCTGGCCTGGTACTATCAAACCGGGAACTAAGATCAACGACATCATGGGTCACCAAGACTGGATTCCAACTCTACTAGCAGCGGCTGGTGATGATAAAGTGGTTGAGAAACTAGCGTCTGACAAAGGTGCAACTTACAACGGTAAAAACTGGCGTGTTCACCTAGATGGCTACAACTTCCTACCTTACTTTCAAGGTAAAGAAGAGAAAGGCCCTCGTGATAGCATGCTTTACTTCTCTGCAAACGCTGAGTTAAACGCTGTACGTTGGAATGACTTCAAGATTTCATTTGCTGTAATGGAAGGTAACATCACAGATGCTGTACGTTTCCAAACGAACTGGCCTCAAGTTGTTCACCTACGTGCTGACCCATTCGAAAAAGCACCACACGAATCTGGCATGTACCTACGCTGGATGGCAGACAACATGTGGTTATTCGTCCCAGTAGGTGGCAAAGTTCAAGAGTTCATGCAAACTCTTCCTGACTACCCAATGCAGAACAGCCAAGTATTGAACCCAGGTAACTTCAACCAGAACGTTTACATGCTTCAGGGTAAACTTCAGCAACTAGAAGCGGCTGCAGCACAAGCTAAGTAATAACTAGCTAACACTCAGCCTCCTAGTGAAGCAAACAAAGCCGTGATAGCTCGAACGTTATCTCGGCTTTTTAGTATCCAATACAAAGAACATATAGGCGGAAACCGTCAACTAATACAATTCATACCAAAGCTATCCGCTCATTTTTCAAAAATAAGAACTCACACTAGTCAATATGAACCTTGATATATGACCGTTGCGTTAAGATTTCGCAAATTTTTTCAAATCCTTATGACACGACTTGAATTGGAGTTCTTACCGTGCGATTGTAATTTAACTAACCATAACAACTGTATGATTATGAAGACAATCCAAAGCATTGCCCTACTTTCAACTATCATTGCTGCACCAGCAGTATTAGCTGACGTTGAAATCCAAGTTCCATCAAGTGTTGATATTCTGGCAGTAAATGAAGCCAAGCCTGACCTAGATGGCAGCTTATTTTCATCTCATAAAACCCTCACCGTTCCAGATGGCCAAAACCAAATCGTATTCCAATATCAACTTGCTTTTGATAAAGGTAACGACCGCGAGTTTGTTGATAGCGACGCTATTATTGCAACCTTTAGCACGACAAACGCCGTATTAACGTTTGATATGCCTAAATACCGTAATACCGCTGAAGCAAAGAAAGGCTTTGAGAACCTAGATTGGAAATTAGTTGATGAGAACCAAAATACAATCAGTGTTAAGCAAGACAAGCTATTGAAAGATGGTATGCAGATTGGTCGTAAATTCCCTCAGGAAGCAAAGGAATACAACCAGAAAGGTGGTGTCGCTGCACTAACACTAGGAGCTAGTACAGGCACAGCTGCGACTGTAGTACAACCAGTCACTCTACCAGCAAAGATTGATGCGAATGCGGCGAATACTGCTGAAGAAATGCTGTATTTCTGGTACGAAAAAGCCGATGCTGAAACCAAGCAGAAATTCAAAGATTACGTGAACAAGTAGATTAAGGTCTCTCGTTCAAACAAAAGAAGCTGGCATTCTGCCAGTTTCTTTTGTTTTTGTTTAACCAAGACAATTTAGGCTGCGTAAACTAAGCAGGATCAGTAGATAACACTTTGCCATCCACTTTTGTTGGCCACCCTAATGCTTTGTACTCTGCTGCCAGCAAATGCGCACAACGACTAGAAACTCTGGTTTTAATCCAATCACCAAGCCCCAATACTTTATATTCCAGTACAGCCATTTTCATAACAATTCTATTCCGCTTTATTTCAATTTATAAATCTAGCGAGGAAGTTATAGATATGGAAAAACAATGTATGTTCCAAAAGGAACACAGAAGCTAATTTTGTTGTGAAATACCCATTAAGTGTTGGTAAATTTAACAATAATGAGAGAAAAATTCGACTCAGTTCGCTCTTGTTATACACATGTTAGGACTTAATCTCAGTGACAGGATCTCGTATCATCAAATTCATCGGTGAAATATGCTCATACAACCCCTCAACATCGGTTATAAAAACCTTCCCTCTTTGGGTCTTCACTAAGCCCTGTTGCTCAATACCTTTAAGCACCTCATTCAATCTCGGTCTCGAGATCCCTGTAATGGTGCTCAATTGAGTTTGTGAGATATTAATACTCACGGTCGCACCTGCAATATTGGTTTGGCGTGCAGCAAGTTCCAACAAGACGTATATGGTTTTCTGCTCTTTTTCATGAATCGAAGATAAGTAAGCCTGCATCCAAATAGATTGCGCTTTGGTTCCACTGTGAAGTAGCCACTTATAGACCATGCACTTTCTCTCGGCGAGCTCTAAGATCTTATTAGCAGGGAAAAGTACCATAGTGATAGGCTCAACTTCTTCTGCCACAGCAAACAGTTTGTAGTCAGCATGAATAGACAAAGCGCCGATCCAATCTCCCCTTCCAATAATACCACCAGATAAGCTTTTCATATTTTCTGTAGAAAAACAGATTCCCGCGGAGCCACTCAAAATATAAAAGACACCGGGCAAATTCTGAAACTTTTGGGTAATTTCAATACTATGGACCCCTGTTTTGAGAACCGCAATGTCGATCAAGCTTTCTATCAGATCTGCTGACAATTCACATGGCCATTGTATTTGTTCACTGATTGTTGGTTCTAACAATAACTAGTTCCTCCTCCGATAGTCTTCATACAGCATTGACACGGTATTTCTCCGCGTTACTTAAATGTAGCTCATTACAACTACAACACTGTATTTCCCTCTAAATAAAATCATAGTTCTTAGTATCTTAATTCATTTATCTAGCTTAAAAACCAATAAAAATGACCTACACTTGTTGGTCCTTTAGGTGCTTCTAACTTTAATTGGATACAAAATTCAACCCTAAATACAAAGCCCTTATGCATACGGGCTTTGAGTAATAGCTATCTTGTTGACTAATGTCGAATGAAACAGATTCTGCTCACTAACATTGATAATCAGGCCTAATTCTAGACATAAGTAACATATCGATGTACTTACCCGCTTTGAATGTACTCAGCCTTTTGGTGCCTTCTAACTGAAAGCCTGCGCGTTCGTACAGAGCAATAGCGGCGTGGTTATCAGCATGAACCTCTAACTCAAGTCGAACGAGGTTAAGCCAATTATCGGATTGATTAATCGCTTCTTGCATTAACGCTTGACCAACCCCTTTGCCGTGTATATCCGGGTTAATCGCTATCGCAAGGCCAGCACAATGTTTGTCTCTCACCTTGGTGGTCATGAATAAAGTAATATGGCCTACTGCTTTGCCAGACACTTCAGCAACCAAAGTGAAATGGTCTGAATGACCAAACAGCCGATCTACCTGATCAGAGCTAAGGAAAGGCTTTTGTGACGTATTTTCTGATACTGATGGGTGTCGATAGATATCAAACATATCTTGGCTATCTGTCGTTTCAAGGTGTCTTATTTGTATTTCCAAAGCGCTTCCTTATATATTATTTCTATCCATAATCTAATTTTATATTACGGATAGAAACGAGCACCTACAACTCTTAATAGCTGTAAGTGCAAGAAATATTTAAACAAATAGAAACGCTGAGCCTAAGAAACTACTTTAATTAGTTTTTTACGTAGTGTGAATATCAGAATTTATAGTCCACACCAACGCTTGTGAATACTTGTTCTGAATTATAAAAGTCGATATTTGAATCAATAGATCTTAAGCCAAGTAACGTGACAAACGACCAATCTTTATAGCCCATCAAGCCACCAAACTCGTACGCTAAAAAGGCACCATATTCATTATCTTCGCGCGCTTTACCATAAATAGGGTTGGCTTCATCGTACTCACGATCACTAGCATCGAGCGTAACAACGAAACCATGACGGCCGATTCGCTTAGCGTAGTTTAATTCTATGCCATAGCTATCGAAGCTGAGTGCTCCGCCTTCTGCGTCTGAGTGGAAATACACCATTGAAGGAACAAATAGACCTGCTTGGTTTGGCAAGATAAAGCGGTACCCTGCTTTGGCGTATACATAGGTTCTTTCTCTATCCAGCAACACAGCTTCTTCCGGAGATAAGCCTTGGCTACCAGATAACTCTTCATCAACATCAGATTGCCCAAATGCGAGATCCGTTCGAAAACCAGTGCCACCAATATTAGTCAGTTGTAACCGTCCAACATTACCTTTGACATCAGTTTCGTTTCTATTCATACCAACGGCATAAGGATCTGACCAAGCCTTACCAGAAATAAGTGTCGGTAACACAGACAAATCCATTATGGTGCCACCTGAGAGTTGGTATCGATAACCAATCTCAAACGCAATAGTACCTGTCGCAATATCTTCTCGCGTCGTACCCGCATAAACTTGATGGGTTAGGGATTCACCGAAGGTATATTGAACTGTTCCTAAAAAGCCGAGTAAGCCTTGGTTCTCGCTGTTCCCTTCCTTAGTGTTGCATGCTTGATTAGAATCTTGTTCAGTACTCAAATTACTACTGTCAGAGTAGAAACCGGCCAAAACACTGAAGTTACCGCTGAAGCCTTCATTTGGAGCAAGGCCACTGTAAGCAGGCATTGAAGCCAATGCAGAAAATACAACTGGTAAAGAAAATCTCATATTTACATCCACTACTTGAATAATCATAAAGTAACTATAAGCAATAAAGCGGAGTAATAACAATCATTTAACAATATAAGCCTATCTGCTTGGAGCATTCGATATAGCTAACCCTAGGCTCAAAGGCACAAAGGCACAAAGGCACAACAAATTGATCTATCACGATTGAGCTTTCGTAATATCTCTCGAAAATAACGGACAAAACTCAAAGGATGACAATATGTTTAATAAATTGATCAAAACCATGTCAGTGCTCGTTGCGACGCTTCTTTTTACGGCTTTTGCTCACGCTGATCACCACGGAATGAAGAAAGACATCGTTGACGTGGCGGCTGAAAACGGCTCTTTCAATACTTTGGTCGCTGCAGTAAAAGCGGCAGGCTTGGTTGAAACATTGAAAGGAGATGGTCCCTTCACTGTGTTTGCGCCAACAGATGAAGCGTTCGCTGCACTACCAGAAGGAACGGTGGATATGCTGTTAAAACCAGAGAATAAAGACAAGTTAGTTGCAGTACTTACTTATCATGTCGTACCTGGGAAGATTATGGCGGCTGAAGTAACGAAACTGAACAGTGCAGTAACAGTCCAAGGTGAAGCGGTAATGATTGGAATCGATCATGGCAGTGTGATGATAAACAACGCCAAAGTCGTGATGCCGGACGTTGACGCGAGCAATGGCGTCATCCACGTGATTGATGCGGTGCTGCTACCAAAGTAATTAATAGTTATCGCTAGTAAGAAGCCTTCAAAAATCCTTTAAAGGGTGTGACCACTTCGCACCCTTTTCTTCTTCCACCTGTTACATAAACAAGCGCCCGAATATCAGAAATGCCGCCATCGATACCACTTTAGTGAAGACCACCACCCAGATGCAATCACCAATACCAGAGTGAGTCGCTTTCCCAAGTAGGAACACAAACAGAATCAACCCTAACACCCATCCCACCGTCGGAATCAATGACACCAAAGCAACGATTACAGCAATAGTAAGAAGGGATTTAAAATCTGCGACCACGAAAGACATTTTAGAGGCTATATACATGCAACATGCGGTGATTAATGCGTCCATTACAAACGCTAAAGCTTCAATTCCCACTTTACTTCCTTCACTGATATTAATTGAAGTGAATATTATCTCTAAAGTGATGAATTTTCTTTAAGAAGAGAACAGAAAGCTGGTGAAAACTGTAACAAAAATAAGATTACCATTCGTCTGAACGCAAAGATTTATTTGTTCGAGTCTTCTAAGCCTTTGACCAGTGCCCCCGACCGAGTCTGATTTGCTTTTTGATAGGCATCGAAGCCATCTTCGCTTTTACCTCCGAACAAACAAAGAAACGAGTTGATGACGAATGAAAAGAATGAGATGACGACAACAAAGAGAGGAAATAGCCCCGACACCCCAGCATCTAAGGCAAGAACGCCAACAGCGAAGGACAACATCGACACCAATGTATATAGTTTAGATCTACTCACATGACTCATGAACAACACTCCTTGTATTCATTCAATGTTTAGATTAGACAAATTATCTTGCACACAATTTGAACTCATCGACAATATCAATAGATCAGGAAAAGTTATCCTTAAAAAGGTTCATTAATATTTCAAACTCGATTTCTGTATTCCAACGAACACTAACCCACCTATTCAACTACTTTTTCCATCACGTAATTGGTTAGCTTTACGCCACGCATTTCGACTTCCTGTTCATTTACTACCTTAAAGCCAAGGTGCTCATAAAAAGGCCTTGCGGTAATACTTACTTCAGAGAAATACCTCGATACGCCACGAACTCGACCCACAGTGAAAACATGTTCCATCAACGCTTTCCCTACACCCTTTCCTTGATATTCATGGTGACAGAAAAAATGGTCAATCAAGCCATTGGGTTGCAGGTCAGTATAGCCAACAACGCAACCATCGAGCTCAGCCACAAAGGGTTGTAACCCATTCATACGCTTTTGCCATAACGCAAAGTCAAAGCTACTGGGTGCCCAAGCTTCTACTTGCTGTTGAGAATAATCTCGAACATTCACGTTACGTACGGTATGAAAGAAGATCTCCCACAGTGCTTTGTCATCACTCGTTTGATAATTTCGAATTCTAACCACGACATACTCCTTTTTGTCTTAAGTTCTTTCAGAGGTGCAAATAAACAGCTGAATCAACAGGCTCTATAATCCAAACTCAACAACCTCAGCTTTCGAGCAAGAGATCAACGATAAAACACAGCCAACCAGATCGTCACCATATCTTTGGCTGTACCAATAACCTTGTGCTTTTCTCGCGCAGCAATGTTGATGTAATCTCCTTTAGACAAGGTAACAACACGCCCCTCTTCAAACTCGATGACGCCTTGACCTTCGAGCACCATTACCCATTCATTCTCATCTTGGTTGTACCACCCCTCTTCTGGTGAACTGTGTCCATGTGACAGAATTCGCTCAATTCGAATATTCTCGTTACTAATGAGAGCGTTGAACATCTCATTGGGCAGCGACGAAGGGATATCAGCGTAGATATTTGGCATCGAGCTCTCCTAAATCTTGAATCATCGTCATGCGGTGTACTTTATTGCGTAGCAACAGATTCAAACTCTAAGCTATCGCATTCTTTTTGAAGTAAAAACGGTAATAACCCACCAAGTTGCTGCAAATAAACAGCGCTTCCATAAGAACCGCTGTTGGCGAGCCAACTAAATAATTGTGAACCAACCAAAAACTGGTGCCGATGATCATCAATTCTCTTAAGCGGCGGTCATCCTTATTAAACGCAGCGAAGGTTTGAAATACGGAAGCAAAGCAACTCAGTACGCTAGTCAGCCCCGAATAAGTCACGGCCGTTGCGACCACCGACATCGAACAGAATAAATATTTAAACTTAGACGAGGTAGAAAATACGCTCGTCAAATAGCGAATGGTGGCAATCGTCATTAGGCTCGCCGCTGTCCATTGCTCGAGTAGAATAAAGTGACTCGAAATAAGCACACCGGCAAAGAACAGACAAGTGACGATTTTCTTCCTTTCCTTGAACTGGAATGACAGAAGATCGAAGCAAATCGCAATGGCGACTAAGACTTGAGATAGATAAAACGCTGACACAGTGATTCCTTCAATAATAACTTACGCTTTAGCCGCTTCATTCAATCAATCATCGAACGAACTCGCTTGATGCGCTCAAACAGATACAGCCAATAACGCTTTAAATCTTCAACACACCACTAATCACAGTGGTCGCAGAACCGATTAGCTTTATTCGCCCATTAGCTAATAGCTCTGTCGACATATAGCCACCACGACGAGACGCCTGATACGCACTGAAGCTGCTTTTGTTTAGCTTTTCTGCCCAGTGCTGCGTCAATGCACAATGCGCCGACCCTGTCACAGGATCTTCATTAACCCCAACCCAGGGTGCAAAGTAGCGAGAAACAAAATCAAGTTCCGCATTTGATGACAGTGCTGTCACCACAACACCTCGTCCTTGAACACCTTTTAAAGCATCAAAGTTCGGTGAAAGCTCCAATAGCACTTGTTCGTTGGAAACTTCAATTAACTGCTTAGAGTCAAACTCTCTGAATGAAACGACTTGGTGCGGCTCTAAACCTAGATATTCAAGTAACGTGAGGTTAGGTTCGGAACGCAATGATAAATGAGTACTTGGGAAATCAAGCTCAATAGACGATTCACAAACTGCGGCTGATAACTCCCCAGATAAGGTGTTGAACACAACTCTATCACCGGTATTGAGCAGCCCTTGTTCCTTCATTACATGAACAGTTGCCAGTGTGCCATGCCCACACAGCTTCACCTGTACTTCGGGAGTGAACCATTTTAGCGTCATGGTGCTAAGCGAAAGAAAAGCCGTTTCGGATACCGCCATCTCTTCAGCGATTGAAAACATTAACGACTCATCCAATGGCTCTTTGGAGATACAGACCCCAGCAGGGTTCCCTTTAAACGCTTGAGTTGTAAACGAATCTACTTGATATATATCTAAATTCACAATACTGCCTAGCTCTGGCATTGATTAAATATTGCTGACTACAATAAGCACAAACACCCTGTGCTACAAGTGTTTAACAGCAACTTTACTATTGCTTATTCAATAAATATGGATTGATAAACTAGGCGTTATCAAAAGAGTTTACGAGTTCAACAGAGCGTTGAGTATATGGCTTAAACCAAAGATAAGGATTGGCAATCCCTAATTAGGGAACAAATAAGCGCACGTTCGCGGCACACCGATATCATATTGAGCTACGAACGTAAGCTTACGGAGTAATTACGATTTAATTAAATCTAATGGCGTACTAGAGCAGATTTCACAATAGTCAAGCCAAGTAGGCCTAGCATGACACCAGTCACTTTATCAATGTAGTAAGCGACACGCGTAAATTCTCGGCGAACTTTTGGTGCCGATAAAAGAAAGATGATCGCCGCATCCCAAACAAAGACAACCACCGTCATCCAAATACCTAACCCCAATTTGAACATGAAACCCACCTCATTGTTCAAAACAACTGTGAATAAGCTCAAGTAGAACAAAAGATTTTTAGGATTAAGAATTCCAGATAGAAAACCCGTGACGAATTCTTTAAGAAAAGTCGTTTGATTGGAGGTACTTTCTTCAGCAACATCAATATTACTGTAATTACATTTTTTGGCTCTTATCGCTTGAACAGCAAGATAAACGAGAAATACTCCACCAATAATCTTCAATGCAATCATAACAGAAACGGATGCCGCCAAAATCGAGCCGACACCAACTAGGCATAAAGCAATATAAACAGCATTTGCACTGGCAATACCGCATGCAACACCTAGCGCCTTTCTTCCCTTATTTCGAACAGCACTCTTCACCACAATCACAAAATCTGGCCCTGGACTTAACAACGCCAAAAAGTGGGCAATCGCCACGGTAACAAATACACCAACTAAACCTGCATCCATAAACTAACTTCCTTGTAGCTCAATTAATGCTTTACTATTGCATAATTAACGGAAAAGCACTCGTTCAATTGCATATTTATTTGCCCATTTTCAAATAATTAGACAGACTACGCGTTTTCATCAATCCAAAGTCAGAAGTCTATGACCTCATGTAAGCGCGTTTTCAGCTTTTCGTTCACTAAAGCGTAATATCACCATGATTTAACTTAATTATCTTGTAACCAAAGCTGGTTTATCGTTCTAACTGGATCGCAAGAGTTTGGTATCTACATGCAATGCATAAAGTTGAAGTGAAATTAGAGAGATAAATTTGAACCATGTCGCAAATTTTGGGCTACGATTGAGTTAGGTAAAGTAGGAAAGGAATCCGCCAGTGAAATCACTTTATGCTTCAGTTCTTGTGTCATCATCCATTTTGACTGGCACGGCATTTGGCCAACAGAACGACATATATCTCTACAATTGGGACGAATTTCTCTCTGACAGCGTCGTGACCCAATTAAGTGACACATACGGCATTTCTTTGAAACAACAGTTTTTTTCTGACGAGTCGATCAGAGATGAAGTGCTATTAAGCGAACGTCGGGGCGCATTTGAGCTAGTGATTATAGAAAGTGTAAAGCTCAATGCACTAGCCAAACAGAATCTATTTCATAACCTTCGTGAACTACAACAATCCATTGCTGGCAACATCGATTCAAGGTGGGTTGAAGGATGTGGAGAGCATGGTATCCCCTATGCTTGGGGGACAGCGGGAATCTTATATCGAAGTGACAAAGTAAGCACTCCCACCTCTTGGAAAGCTATTCTCGAACCAGACACGAACAGCCGAGGTCGCATAAGTATGTATTACGAACCAACCGATTTGGTGAGTACCGCATTGTTAGCAAATGAATTTGAGCCATTCACTAATAACGAGCAAGAACTTCGCGTAGCTTACAAAACCCTGCAAGCTCAAAAGCCTCATATTGAAAGCAGTGAATACGTCATTGACTATATCCACCAACCTGAACGTCTCGCTGAGATCAACCTCGCCTACGGCTACTCAGGCGATAGCTATGTACTGAACGATGCGGAACCTAATGCTTCTTGGGCTTATATTGTCCCTCACGAAGGTACTACGTTATGGTTGGAATGTATTGCTGCAATTAACAACGGTGAGCTATCTCCACAAGCGACCACGATTCTATCATTCTTATCTCAACCCGAGATCGCCGCTCAAAACGCGATGGATTCCTGGTTTGCAACTCCAAGCTCGAAAGCAAAAGTACTGACCACTCAAGAGTATCAAAACGATCCGGAGCTATTCCCTAGCAAAGAGGTATTAGAACGCAGCTATCTATATGAGCAACTCGAGCCCAATGGTATTCAAATCCGTAACCGTATTGTCGACAGTTTGAGATAATCAATGCCATTATTGAAGAAGCTCTATTTTGTACTCGTTCCTACGTTATTGTTCGTGTTTGCAATAGGCGGAGTGGTTACCTATAACTTAGCCTCTAACCACACTAAACACCTGTATTTAGACGAAGTACAATCCGATGTAAACACCGCCCTAGTTGCGGCTGAGTACGAACAACTCGGCTTGTCTTTACTAGTAAAAGATATTGGTTCATCCTTACAGTTCTTACGATATATTCAAAACCCCGGAGACTACACCACCTTATCCCTATTGGAAAAAAGAGTACTTCGAGTCTTAAACCAAAGTCACGTAAATCAATTTGGTCAACGTAATATCTATGTTGTTGATCCTAAGTTCCAATTAACGCTATCTACTTTACGAGTTGACCCTTTTGAAGGCCTAAAAATCCCCGATAATATCTACGAGGAAGTTTTCGATATCTATACATCTTTGATCAATAAGAATGAACTCTCCCACGAAGGCTTTTCTTATATCTCTGTGAGTGGTGAACTCAGATACGCCTATGTTGCTGCAATAGACCCTTATTTACTCCCCCAGGACAAGCGCGCAAAAATGAGTTTGAATCGATATATATTGATTGCAGATGGCCCATTAAAACAACTCTCGAATTTACTCACCAAATATAACGATGATGACAATATGCAACTTCTAATTGAACCATCATCAGATACCGAGCATATTGACAACACGCAATTCGTTATTAAATCCTTTAAACAAACTAAAGACAGCATCAACGTTGAGATGAATAGTCGACACTTTCTCGCTCAAATTAATATTCGTGAAAATAAATTCAATCCAGAAAAGTCCATCATCGCTCAGCAGACCTTACTTGGTAGCTTAGCGACACTATTCAGTATTATACTCATCGTACACATGGTGGTTCGTTATCAATTAGTTCGCCCGCTCAAAGACTTGTTACATGAAATTTCCATTGGTGGTCTGAAGCTCAGATATTTCGAACGCTCATCAGGGCAAAGCGAAATTGATGGGCTAAAAAACGCCTACATAGATTCACTTACGGAATTAAAATTCGAAGCCGAATTCGACCAACTGACCAAACTTGCCAACAGACGTTCGTTCATTAGGCACCTTGATGTACGCATAAAAAGCTCAGTGAATCCACGTTGTTACTTAGTTTGCTGGGACATTATCGACTTTCGTAAAATCAATGATTTATATGGCGCAAAAGTGGGTGACAATGTACTGGTAAGCCTAGCTAAAGTGCTCAGAGAAACGTTACAGAACCAACAATCCTCTTTCGGCTTTAGTTGCAGCGACTATTCAGTGGCAAGGCTTGGAGGAAACCAATTTATCGCCCTATTAGAAATAGGCGAGCGCCAATCTATCAACGAAGAAATTGAGAATATTAACAACACCCTAACGAGCACAACCTTCCTCGATTACTATGGTTTCAGGCTCTCTATTGCTACTGGCGTCCTGCCTGTCGACACCCCGAAATTTGAAGAGATATGGCATCGATGCATTGATGCGATGCTGATTAATGCAAAAGCTCACAGTGACGGAGAAAGCAGAATTGTTTACGGAGAAGAGCTGATCCACTCACTTGAAAGAGACGATGTTATTGAGAAAAGGCTATTGGAGTGTTGTGAAAGTGACAACTTTGAGTTGCGATTTATGCCTATTTTCAACGCTCAGACACTAGATATCGCTGGTGTGGAGTGTCTCATTCGCTGCCCTGCACTATTCGACATTAGTGCCGGTCCAGATGAGTTCATTCCGGTCGCAGAGAAAAGTAATTTAATATCTAAACTCGATATGTGGGTAATTAGTACCGCAATTAAGAGCTATAAAGAGCTCTCTGAGATCCACAATTATAAGGGCACCTTATCCATCAACATCTCGGCAATGGAGCTCTACAATCGTAATTTTGCCGACAATATCCGAAAAGTACTCGAACGTAATCAAGTTCCGCCTAGCAACATCATTATAGAAATTACTGAGACCAGTTACGTAAAAAGCAGCAAACTGACCGTGCAAACCATCGAGAGTATCAGAAGCTTGGGATTAAAGGTTTCCCTCGACGATTTCGGAACGGGTTACACGGCATTTAATCAGCTTCTTCATTATCCTGTCGATGAGCTTAAAATTGACAAGAGCTTTATCGACAATATCGTCGACGACAAAGCTGACCGTAAGATGGTCGAATCCATGGTTAACTTGGGGCACTCTTGTGACACCTTAGTTGTTGGGGAAGGAGTCGAATCTATCGAGCAATATCATCACCTTCGAAAAGCCAACTGCGATCTAATACAGGGGTATTATTTCAGCCAACCATTAACTTACATTGAGTTTATCGAATTTGTTCGTGACCATAATCCACAAACAATTCTAGATCAGCAAGGTATTTTAAAATCGGTCCCTAACAAAAGGATCATAGCGCTGAATCAAAAATAATTGTTATTCTACTTTTAACCTGAGCTACCACCAGAAATCAAACGCAGTAATAACCATTAGGTGTATTGGAATTAACGCTTAGTAAACAGACATGAGTTTCATCCGAAGCGAATAAAATACGTTTAGATTAGGATTGTTATATAAGGCTGTACACCTAGTCAAAGGTAGACACATCGATATTAATGAGGAGTAAGACTTTTAAACAATCTTATCCCTTGATGGTAGTCAATAACTCCATCATGTCTTTAGAGCTTATGTTTTTCTTATGCCTTACTACAGCGTCAATCATCAACTCTAAATTCCCCGCTGATATGTAATCACTAAGCACATCATTAAACCTCTCCTGAATTTCATCACTCGCATACAAATGGTCAGGAATAAAAAATAAGAATTGGCTTCCGCTACTGCGAAAGGAAATAGTGCTTTCTGGTATCTTAGCGGTCAAAGACTTAGCTGCCGAACTCACGACAAGATCGCCATATTCAAGGCCATATTTTTGATTAATTTCGCTAAGATTTCTGATTCGGACAAAATAGAGATCAAAGTTGTTGTCCTTCGAATAGCTATTCTTCACAAATTTCATCAATGAGATTCGATTGCGAAACCCTGTAATAAAATCCGTAGAATAGAGCTTTCTTTTGATAGAGAAATCCACATAGAAAATACCCCCTGTAATCAACAAGATGGCAACTAGAAACACACTACTGATTCGATGGACGGTAACTAAATTATCAACCATTGAAGTATTTTCTTCAATCACAGGGCTTTGTAAGCGAAACTTGTCGTTAATAAAACCAACGAGTGTGTGGTAACAAATATCGACCTTTTTCTGTAAAGAATTCTTCGGTAACACACCTCGTTCAACCAATTTAATTGAAGCTTCCAAACTCTTAAATTTCTCAAACTCCGCAGTAAAATAAGGCCTAAAGTTTGCTGATTTAATAAAATTAGAAGACTCGGTACTGTTAATTAATATATCAAAACGGCTCCAAGTAATATCGTATGCTAGCCATAACTCGTCATAATCAATGTTTTCAGAACGGCTCACCATCAAGAAGTTGGCATATTCTTTTACCAATTGAAAAACGAACCACGTTGCTTCATTTTGCCGATTCGAGAAACTCTTATTGATATCATTGATACGGGTGACACTGTAAATATTAACGGTAAGCACAACTGCCGCTAGAGATAACACGACGACTTTAATGGCAGTCAATGACAACAGCTTTTTCATACTAAGCCCTTACAAATGAATATCGCGTATCTGCCAGATCATTTTGGCATGAAAGTCTGTGTTATTTATATCTGGAGTCGAAGAAAGTGGATATATCAACCAGTAGGGTCCTTTGTCTCTAACCGACATAAATTTTCCATTTTGTTTTATCGCAATGATTGGCTGATAATCATAAAAATCTTCTTTAGGCACCGCGATTTTATAGTCGTTTAACGCCACGAAAGTTACCTGAGATGCAATAGGTAAATCCATTGTTTCAAGCACTGTTTGCAGAGTTACACCGCTATAAACCAACTCTCCATCAACCCAAGGTAATGATGTAATAATCTCTTGTTGGGGAAGTTGTAACAGTTGATTTCGGCTTAACTGGTGCTTTTGACCTAGATGGTCAAATACGGTGAGTTGCGATGTAGCGAAAATAGAAAATGAACACAATGTAAGTATAAACAACAGTGCAGTTCTCATTTCAAACTCCGTTTTAAAAAGGTCACTAATCTGAGTCTAGTCCATATTAGCCATTTGACTTGCTTAGACATTGCCTTATTTTTTGATTCGTACAACTCAACCCATACTAAATAACATTTCAACCTTATAATCCAGCGTGAACACAACCTTTGCTCCTTCCCAGATAATCATTCGCTCACGTTTATTTAGTAGAAATCTCTGCTTTTTAAACACCTTGAGTAATCCAATCCAGCCACTGAATACGTAATGGCCAATAAAGTTAACAATAAAAATGAGTCAGCAAGTAGCGAGAATGCCTGACGCTGCATAACCTTTAAACGAACGTAACCAGTTTTGAGCGCCTTTTAAACTGACATTAGTCGCTTTGAAGTCCACCAGCCTACAAACGTTGCGCTCTAAGAAAGGTTTACTCACTTCATAATCAAGGGAATCGATAATGAGTTTAAATAAGCGAAGACTTAACCCCATGACGGCAATTTCTACCTTAGTAATGACGCTGGTCATGTTTCCTGTTTCTGCTGAAGTTAACAAAGAGCAATTTGAATTGGGTAAGCAGAAAGCCAAGGTGTGTATGACTTGTCATGGCGTTGATGGTATCTCAACACAAGACCCCTACCCGAACCTTCGCGGTCAAAAAATAGGATACCTGATCTCTTCACTTAAAGATTATCAGACACGAGAAAGAACCAGTGGTTTAGCGATTCTCATGCAACAACAAGCCGACACGCTCTCAGACCAAGACATCCGTGACATTTCCTACTTCTATTCAGTGCTCGGCAACGAAGCAGGCTCACTCAGCGATTCAAATTAAGTCAGCGATTCAAAATATCTAGGCAAGGAGCCTTGTTATGGAACAAGTGACAACGCAATACAGCATTAAGGTCGTGAAGTACTTCATCATCGCCTCCTTAGTGTGGGCGATTGTAGGTATGATCATCGGCGTGATTCTCGCCGCGCAATTATATTGGCCAGTCTTAAACTTTGATTCTCAATATTTCCAGTTTGGTCGACTGCGTCCGCTACATACCTCTGGAGTGATTTATGGCTTCGTGGTGAATATCTTGATGGGGACGTCTTTATACATTGCCCAACGAACAGGCCATTGTGACTTGTTCAATAAAAGCCTTTCATGGATGGTCTTTTGGGGCTGGCAATTCATCCTGTTACTTGCGGTCATTTCCTTACCCGCAGGCCACACTACTTCAAAAGAGTATGCGGAGCTTGAATGGCCAATCGACTTAATGATTGTGCTGGTTTGGGTGCTGTATGCGGTGTTATTCTTTGGTACCCTTGCTAAACGTAAGGTGAGCCATATCTTCGTGGCTAACTGGTTTTTTGCTGCTTTCATCATCGTCGTTGCAATGATTTTTATCGTGAACAACCTCGCAATGCCTGTGTTGGCGATGAAATCCTACTCTGTGTTTGCAGGCGCTCAAGATGCGATTGTTCAATGGTGGTGGGGACATAATGCCGTCGGCTTCTTACTGACCGCCGGTGTGATTGGTATGAACTACTATTTCATACCTAAAGCGGCGGACCGACCTATCTACTCGTACCGTTTGTCTGTAATCCATTTCTGGGGCTTGGTCGGCTTTTACACGTGGGCCGGAACGCACCATTTGGTTTACTCTTCCGTTCCTATCTGGATTCAAAACATCGGCATCGTAATGTCTTTGATCCTGTGGCTCCCTTCTTGGGCCGGTGCGTTTAATAGCGCAATGACCCTCCTACAAAACAAAGAAAAGCTGAAGTCCGACTACATTCTTTTATTCTTTTTCTCAGCGATTCTTTACTACTGCTTGGCAACATTCGAAGGTCCGCTACTCGCTATTCGCTGGTTCAACATGGTGGCACACAACACCGAATGGATCATCGGGCACGTACATTCCGCGGCTCTCGGATGGGTTGGGATGTCAGGGATAGCGGTTTTTTACTATTTCATTCCACGCTTATGGGGTCAAACCGATCTATGGTCACGACGACTGATTAAATGGCACTTTTGGCTCGCTCATGCTGGCGTCGCCATTTATGCGATTGCACTTTGGATCGCAGGCATCGGCGAGGGGTATATGTGGCTCGCTCAAAATGAAAATGGCGAACTGATTTACAGTTTTGTAGAAGCTATGGACTTTAAAGCACCTTGGCTATTCATGCGTTTCTTTGGTGGTGCGCTGTTTGTACTTGGACTGTTCTTAATGGCTTTCAACTTGTACAAAACGGTTCGTATGCCCGCAGTACATGATGCTAAACACACCGTTAATGAGGGGGCTTAAATGATGAGTAAAGACTTTACACATTCAATCGTCATTTTAATTTTGACCACTGTTGTCGTGGCCTCCTTCTCTTTATTGGTCTGGGTAGTGCCAAGCATTGTCCGTGGCGATGATATTGCCAAAGGCAGCTTAGCGATGCCACTCACACCGATAGAGTTAGCAGGCCGAGACATATACATCAGTGAAGGCTGCCATGTTTGTCACACACAAATGGTTCGCCCTCTAGAGCCAGAAGTGAAGCGTAATGGTCGCCCGAACCAAGAAGCGGACGATATCTATGAGTTTCCTAACTTGTGGGGCTCTAAACGTACTGGCCCTGACCTCACTAATTTAGGCAGAAAGTATTCTGACCAGTGGCATGTTATTCACTTAATTGATCCTAGAAAAGTCGTACCGACATCGATCATGCCCTCTTACCCGTGGCTGTTTGAGCAGACTCTTACTGGCGATGATATTAGCGCCAAAATGGATGTGTTACGTACCTTAGGTGTGCCTTATACCGATCAAGAAATTGGTGACGCCCGTTTGCAAGTAAGAGGCAAAACCAAAGGTGAAGCGCTGATTCGCTATTTACAAAGCCTGGGTAAAGATACGTCACAGGAGGTATCACAATGAGCACTTTTTGGAATTTATGGGCTGTATTATTAACCTTAATATTCTTTGTTCTGATGGTATCGGTTGTCGTTAAATACTGGCGAAGCAATCACAAGGCCGATCATGACAACACCATCGGTACCTTTGATGGTATTGAAGAGAAAGACGCACCGCCACCTAAACTATTGTTTGTCAGTTATGCGGTCGCATTTCTTTTATCTGCAGGCTATTTGGTGCTCTACCCCGGGCTTGGCGAATGGGGAGGGTTAGTCGATTGGGAACAAAGCGATGATAAGCTCAGTTCACCGACCACCAGCCTTAACGAACAATTTGCACAAACCAGCGAAACTACGTTAGAGGGATTAGCTGCCGTCCCAGAGATCGTGAACAGCGGTAGGATTCTGTTCCAAACTCACTGTGCCGCTTGTCACCGAGATAACGCACAGGGACAAAAGCACTTTCCTAACCTGATAGACCAAGAGTGGCTTTATGGTGGCAGTGATGAAGCTGTGATTCATTCGATCGCCAAAGGCCGGAACGGTGCTATGCCGGGTTGGAGTGAAATCATGCGCCCAGACGAGGTGGCGAAGGTCTCCTACTATTTAGCGTCTCTCAACCAACGTCATACCGATGTACCTGAAATTAAAGTCGAGCTCGGTAAAACCTTATTCACCAAATATTGTTCGTCTTGTCATACCGATGGTGCCGTCGCGAATCCTGCGATCGGTGTCCCTGATCTTTCGGACGATATCTGGCTTCATGGTGGCAGTATTGAAGAGATTCAACACACCATTAACTACGGCTTGAATAACCTCATGCCAGCGTTTGAGAATCAGCTAACCGAGAACGAAATACTCGCGCTTGGGGCTTACATACGTCACGCTGGAGAACTGGAGCAACAGAGGATCGCGAGTTTGAAAGTATCGTCTGTTGAACGTGGAGAATACTTAGCGCATGCCGGTGACTGTGTGGCTTGTCATAGTGCGGAAGGTGGAGAACCCTTTGCTGGCGGCTTGCCGTTCGTGACACCTTTCGGCACCGTGTATTCAACCAACATAACCCCACACACCACCGAAGGTATTGGGACTTATGACTTCGATGATTTCCGAGCCGCGTTAGTTGCGGGTAAAGGTAAGAACGGTTACTTGTACCCTGCAATGCCTTACACCTCTTATCAATACCTCACCGATCAAGACATGGTCGATTTATGGGAATACATGCAGTCAATCACCGCCGTGCCACGACGCAATGATGACAACAGCATGATGTTTCCATCCAATATTCGCTTAGGTTTGCTTGGCTGGAACATCGTATTCATGGATACCGACCCTATTGATTATGAAGTACCAGAGGAGCTCAAAGGAGAAATTGAGAATGTCGATAAGTGGCAACAAGGCAAATATTGGGTCGCAGGACTTGGTCACTGTTCGGAGTGTCATACACCACGAAACATTGCCCAAGCACTGATACCAGAACGTATTTTCCAAGGTAACTTAATAGACGGTTGGAACGCACCTGACATCACCGCAAATGAGCTCTATATCGACGGCTGGGATGAGAAAACACTCACCGATTTCTTACACACAGGTCACTCAGACAAAGGTACGGCTTTTGCGGGTATGGCAGATGTAGTGAAAAACAGCCTAAGCTTGATGACGCGTGAAGATATTGAGTCTATGTCCTACTACTTGCTGAGCGGTGATATCAACAACACCATTAGCAGCGATGCCGTGCCGTTACAGCCTCAAGGCTTTGATGAAGAGTCTTACGCAGCTGAAATCTACACCACGTATCGTCAAACCTGTGGGGCGTGTCATGGTGATGATGGTAAGGGTCGCGACCCTATCGCCCCTACTCTATTGAATAACGGTATTATCATGCACAGCGACCCATTCAACACCATTGCGGTAACCGTTCGTGGCTTGCAGCCCACCTATCTCGACAAGGATAGAAACTTCATGCCAATGGCAAGTTTTGAGGATGTCCTATCGGATCAGAGACTGGCTGAGTTGATTACCTTCGTGCGATTGCATCTTGGAGACAGGCAAGAACCAGTCACCGCAGAGCATGTTCGTGAGGTAAGAGAAACACTTGAAGCTGCAGGTTACGCAGGTGGCTTACATACCACACCGGACATGTATGACCGCAGAGATAACACCATCAACATCCGATAGCGGACATATCATTTA
This sequence comes from Vibrio splendidus, assembly GCF_001557875.1. GTDB lineage: Bacteria > Pseudomonadota > Gammaproteobacteria > Enterobacterales > Vibrionaceae > Vibrio > Vibrio splendidus_F. Next base: position 1,428,293 of record NZ_LNRF01000001.1, read on the forward strand.
GACAGTGAATTGCAATAAACCAAAGGAGGCCAATGTGCCTCCTTTTCATTTTCGGTCCTCTTGTACGCAGTGGCGTCATACAACACAATTATAACTAACTGATTACACAATTAAGCAGGCCTGCACATAATGCGATCAATCTCGCAGAACAAAGATGACACCAAGTGCATAATATGTAAAATTTTCTAAAGATGTACTAAGGACCGTTATGGATACAACTACACTCATCTACGATACGTTGGAAGGCCTGTCGAGCGCAAAGCCACAGCAACACGCTCAAATCCGCCAAAATCTATATAACCAATTAGATTTATCATTTGAGAAGCAGTTGGCTTTGTATTCATCAGTTCTTGGTCCAGCAAGTGCTGGTAGATTGACCGATTTGGATAGCGCTGTGATGTCTGCACGCAAGATTGTTGGCTTAGAAAACAGCTAAGCAATCTTCAACCTATCTCAACTTTAACGCTGTCATCGTGCAGCGTTTTTTTATGGACGCTATTTACGATAAGGACGGTTGGTTACGATAAGGACGGTTAAGTAAGATAAGTGCAGTTGGGTCTGTTTTTCAAGTTACACGCATTCTCATTTGGTTAATCTTATGTTCCATTTTTAACAGGTGTGTAACCACAATAATGGCGCTAATGTTAGTAGCACGTTAACCACACATCGGATGGAAGAATCATGAGAGTACTTATTGAATATACACAAACAGGCAAATACCGTGATCATGCGTGGGAAGCATTAACGATTCGTTCAAAAGGCGAAATTCAAGCTGTGACTCCCTCTTACGCGGCTCAGCTTATCGAACAGAACCGCGCCAGCTTATCGACCACTGAAAATCAAGATATCGTCATCCAACCTTAATGGCTTCAAGGGCTACCCCTCCTAGTTCCTTAAATCGAATAGTTCGATGACATAAAAAACGCTGCATGGATGCAGCGTTTTCTTGTTTCTGGCGGGGAGAATTTAATTATTTAGGTAGGTTTTCTAATGCATCAACCATCGTCATTAGCTTATCGACGATTCGTTCACCATCCACTCTCAAACCATTGTGCTCATACTCGTTGGTAATCCACGCTTTCGAGTTTGGAATATTAGCCAGTGTTTCACGACTGTAATCAAGCTCTACGTACATATCGTCAGCGTAGACCGCGCACGCCATTGGAACGGTATTCTTACTCAGCTGCTCTGCGTTGTACAAAGTGCCCCAGTCCGACTTCTCGGCCAACATGTTTGCCGCTTCACGTAATGGCTTCAACGTTTCTAGTTGATCGAACATCCATGGGTAGACCATTTCTCCAGTAAACCAGAACTCAGAGCCTGACTGGTAGTTGAAGTGTGGGTACTGCTGACGAACTCGATGTGCAGACCAGTTAGACGCAGTGCCTTGGCAGTAAATCGACTCATGCAAGATTGCGTAAATTGGGTTAGTTAAGTAACCCTGCTCTTGCTGCATTTGATTTAGGAAGCTGTAGCTCAGCTGCTTGTTACCGTTCACTTCAACAAAGGCACTTTCCAGTGCGAAATACATCGGCAGGTTCGCTTCGCCGCCCCCAAGGTTAATGCCAATAAGTTGGAATTGCTCAACCGTGAACACCTGACCGTTTGGCAGTCTCACATCGTTGTTCAGCAGGTAATCAGAGATCTCACGACACATAGCTTGTGCTTGTGGGAACTGAGCAAAGAAGGCCTTGTTTTTATCTTCTACACGTTTGTAAGTCGCCCGATAAACATCGTCAGCTTCACGCTCTATAGATGGAATGCCGCCCGTTACATAGCAGCGTTGTAGGCTTTGTGGGAACAGTGATAAATAACTCAGCGTACAGAAGCCACCAAAGCTTTGACCAATCGTCGACCATTGCTTAACACCGAACTGCTCACGAATCGCTTCAGCGTCACGAACGATGTTATCCGCTCTGAAATGCGTTAAGTACTCAACTTGTTGTTCTGGAGACAAATGCGCCAAGGTATCATGGCTGATAACCGTGCTATTGCCTGTACCACGTTGGTCTAGAAGCAGAACTCGGTAGTTTTGTAATGCACGCTTCAGCCAACCTGATTGACCGCTCACTCGTGGAGAAGGAAAACCTGGGCCGCCCTGAAAGTAGATCAACCACGGCAGTTCTTGCCCATCTTTAGCGAGATCAACCAGCTCACGTGCGAAGACTTTGATCTGTTGTCCGTCTTTTGCTTGATAATCGAGTGGCAACTCAAACGAGTGCTGACGATACAGGGTGGTTCCATCAATAAAGTTAGCTTGCACGTTTCATTCCTTTTTTATCTGATTCTAAAGTCATCGGTACGAATAAAAACGGTGCCCTTTGGCACCTTACTTAGCAAGATACGCATAGTCGCTTGTAAATGAAACCGTTTGTTGAACCTGAATGTGAAGGTACTTCATTAAATCGCCCATTAGGTTTAAACGCGTAACAACTTGTTTCAAAACAAAAGGTTTAAGGCGGGCTCTATAGAGAGGAAGAATGAAAACGGGTGACAAATAAAAAGAGCTTAACGAGGTGAGGATACGTTAAGCTCTTTGGTTTTATCAGTTATAGCGTGTGTTATCAAGAATGCTATCGATGCACTGGACTATGAAGTCGTGAGCTCACCTGCACCTTGAATTGAACGTTGGCTGCTTTCGACAAGAATAGCCGTTGCCGTTTCTTTCAACGCGCCCCACTCTCCATCGTCAACTTCAATGCCCTCGTTCCACGCCTTCTCTTGAGTTTTAGAAAGCGCTTCCGACTCAATGTGTGTTTGGTAGCCATCTGACAAAAGCTTGATATCGAAATCCTGGACGGAAAGTTCGATGGTCATATTATGGATATGTTCGTCCGATGTCAGAGGCAAATCTGATAAAAACAGTTCTGGAGCAACGCAACCGCGGTTAAGCACATACAAGGTGCTCTTAGGGTTAGAGCCGTTGTCCCAACGTGCAGTACACGCGATACCTTTCGCGGCCAGTTTCACAAGCTCGCTGTACGCTAGCCAGCGGTTATGACAGTTGTTTAACTCAATTTTCAGCGTCTTCTTGCCGACCATTTTTTCAATCGCGTAATCCATCACCACAGGTAGGTGGCACGCTAAACTTGCCTTGTGCAGGTCAACTTCAACCGTGTTATCACTAAGCACTTGAATGTCCACTGGGCAATCGTCTTCTAACCCAATGAAGTTGCTCGCATTGTTAAAATGACGAACACCATCCAACCCCACCATTTGTAAATCTGCCACCATGTTCGCTATCACATCGGCTTCACCACATGTACGGCGCATACCCAGAAAGGCTTTATTGACGGCCGCTACCAGTTCATTGTGAGAAACGATCATAACGATTTACCTCCATGTTGAGCATTGATATGTGTAGTAGCTTTTTGTGAATCAGCGAGCTCCGCTTCATTTGGTAACAGTGGGAACACCCATTCGTCCTGGTGAATTTCATCAAGCAATGGCGCACCTTGGAAAAATGTCACTCGCACCCAACGGTCAGATCGTGGATCAAACTTCGTCGCTCCAAATACCGCTAGCTTGCAACGCAACAAGTGCATTGGTAGTGACGATTGGTGCAGCACATTCATTTGAATATCGCCCATCGCTTTGTTACCTAGCGTCCACACTCGACGCGCAATTGCACGGTACTGTGGCTGTTTAACAAGAAACTCAGCCAATGACAGTTCTGGCGCGAATTGCAATAACGCATGGTACAAACGGTAAGCTTGACGGCCGATATCTAACGGAAGTTCACGCTCTTCTCCTAGCTCTTCGCCTCGAACACCGAGTCTTGGCTCTTCTTTGTCTTGAGAGCGATACCAGAACCAGTAATTATTCTCTGCTTTAGTAAAGTCAGTCGTAATCGCCCAGCGGTATTTTTCTTCCAACACAACCAAAAGGTCTTGAATCTTTTTACCGCTAGGAAGCGACAGTGTTTCGCTACAATTCATTTGCTCTTGATGGGCGTCCACTAATTCTGGGTACAATTCCATCAAGCATGAGATAAGGATTTCTTGGGCTTCCATACTCATGTGTTTAGATTGTTCAACTAACTGCGCCCATGTATCACATTGGCTGACAGACACTTCTAACGATTGCTCTGCGTGTTTCAACTCATCCACAGCAGCTTTGTTCAGCTCTTGCTGATTTTCATTGATGGTAACGACTTGTTCTAAATGACAAATCGCTTTTTTAACTAATGTACGTAGTGGCTCGATCAACGCCGTATCCGTGTGATTAGCCAACACGTCAGCTAATGCATGTTCACGGGTTGTCATCCATTGGTCGACAATACTTGGGTGGTTAATCAAGTATGGCGCCATGCCTAAACCAGTCGCATTACCGACACCAAGGTAACGTTGTAATCCTCTGTGCAAGGTAATCGCTTGTTCACCGCCCTGTTGCTCAGCTAGGTAATGAACCCAATCTAAGCTGAACTCACGCAGCATATAAACCGCACACATTTGCGCACTAAACGACTGATTAAAATCTTCATTTTTTTCTAAGACTTTAAAGTCAGCAATTCCAAATTTTCCGTTGCCGTATACCGCTGTCGTTCGCAGGATGTAACCCACTTCAGCCAGCTCTTTTGGTGTTGGTTGAACACCTTTAGCCAGGTGACTAACGATGTGTTCAAACACTCGTACACTTTTATTTGCGCGGGCCAACACAAGCACGTTATTTGGATTACGGCCGGCTTCTTGTAGCGGTACATTCGCACGAAGTCTTTCAAGTAGGGCGACATCAACATCACCAAGAACAAGCGCAAACGTTACATCCCACTTTTCAGCAATTACACGGTCATTTCGTTCGTCATCCGCGATCTCATCGCAGAAAACAACCAAATGATAAACATGGTTTGGTGTCGCCAACTTATAGATAACATGGCCAAATCCTTGAGTGTCTAATTGCCACTCATGCTTAGTCACTTTCCATTCTTGCTGCGCCATTTTACGAATCAGTGTTCTCACGAAGCTGATGCGAGTTTGGTGCATTGCACCTAGCCTTTCCGGTGCCATGACGACGGTTGCGTCACGTAGTACTGATTCAGTGTAAGTAGAACGATGTGCATCCATTTTGCTCACCACCTTATAGTTATAGGATTTTGCTAGCCATTCAGAACCGATCGTTGCCGTCATTTGAAGCATTGTTGCGACAGTATGTTGGTTAGCTTTCACGTTTTTGATAGTTATCGAGGCAAGCGAACTCACCCCTCATTATTTGTCCTGACTAGGTCTCTTCACCTAAATAGTTGCCGTCTGGTGTATCTTCACCAGTACGGGTTTCTCTTCCTTTCGGAATTTTTGCATCAGCCTTCTTTCAAAGGCTGATTTGTTTCTCTTTCATTTTTAGAGAGCGTTTTCTCTACAGGTTCTTTTCTTTAAAGACCCTGCTCTTTTATAAACTCGGCTCTTCTACAAACCCTGCTCTTTCGCCATCTTAATTGCGATATGAGGCGCATTCCAAAGCGATGGCAGTAATATTAGAGATACCGGAACCGCTGTAATTACGATGAAGGACTGCAGCGCTGAAATACCGCCGGCTCCAAGGGAAATCAGAATTAACGCTGTTACCCCCATCATCACACCCCAAAAGGTACGAATAATTGCATTCGGTTCTGTCTCACCACTGATAACTACACTGATGGTGTAAGTCATTGAGTCACCAGTCGTTACGATGAAAATCGTTGTTAAGATCAAGAACAAAATAGAGATCAGCATTGGCATAGGTAGCTGTTGAGTTACCGCTAGCAGAGCACCTGGTAAGTTAAAGCCTTCGAACGCTTTACTTACGCTGCCTGGATCCGCGATTTCGAACGCAAGGCCAGAGCCGCCAACAATGGTGAACCAGAAACAAGTTACAAACGGTGCCACAAGACTAATCGTTGTCACCAATTGACGGATACTACGACCACGTGAAATACGAGCGATGAAGATAGCCATCATTGGCCCGTAACCTAAGAACCAACCCCAGAAGAACACTGTCCACCAGCTCAACCAACCTTCGTCACCACGGTAAGTTGCCATTGGGATGAAGTTATCAATCATGCTGCCTACACCTTGGATGTAGCCATTGAAGATGAAGTTTGTTGGGCCGAAGATCAGGATGTAGACCATCAATGCCATTGCCAAAATTACGTTGTAACGGCTTAGCATTTGCATTCCACGGTTAAGACCACTTAACGCCGACAATGTGTATAAAACAATAGCGAATAAGATAATGATCAGCTGCGTCGTGAAGCCATCTGGAATATCAAACAGCGCGTTCAGTGCATAACTCACTTGCAAGCCTAGGAAACCGATAGGACCAATGGTGCCCGCCGCTACTGCGACAATACAACATGCATCAATCAATGCACCGGTGTGGCCTTTCAGTGCTCTTTCGCCTAATACAGGGTAAAGCAGAATACGAGGTTTAAGAGGTAAGCCTTTGTCGTAGTGAAGGTGCATAACCACGATAGACGTTAAGCTACCCACAATAGCCCATGCTAGGAAACCCCAGTGCATGAATGATTGCGATAAAGCATTCACCGCGCCTTGCTGCGCATTTTCTTGCGCGCCATACAATGGTGGTGGGCTAACGTAGTGAGCGATAGGCTCTGCTGCGGCCCAAAATACACCACCGCCTGCAAGTAGCGTACAGAAGATGATAGCCATCCAACGGAAACCATCCATTTCCGGTTTAGCGATGCCACCTAGAATAACCTTGCCTGTTCGCCCTGCCGCTAAGCCAAGACCAATAAGAAAAGTCAGAAGAAGAAGCATTTGCCAGTAAGGACCGAATACTTTTACAGACCATGCAAAACCCGTATTTACTAGGCTTGATAACAGCTCGCCATCAAATAGAGCAAGTGCCACGAACAGAGCGATAAAGCCGCCACTGTACCAAAGTGCTGGGTTGGATAGTCCTAATTTGTCTGACGTAGATTCAGACAGGTTTGTGTTGCTTGTTGTGTGTGCTTGACCCGCATTTAAGCTTGAAGATTTCACGCTATTGGTTAAATCAGACATACTCTGACTCCAGAGGTTTCTTTGCAGCTATCATTTGAATGATGACTACAAGGGTGTATTTAACACCTGCCCTATTATTTTTTGTGTTGGGCAGGCTAATCCATGTTTGGGTTACCGCGTTGAGAAATAGACCGTTGTTCCTTTTAAATAATGAATTTGATTAAAGCAGTACTGGCTAAATGAACGTTTGTTAGCGGGCTGCCTGTTAGATGATGACTAGCGAGAAACGCTTAACCCTTGCTTTGTGGCTCTAGGCCATCTTTCAAGAAGTTAAACCAGTTTTCTCCCAAGACTTGCCCAGCTTCAGACTCACTGAAACCATGACGCATCAATCCGTTATAAATATTTTCCATACCCGAACTACCACAGAACCAAGGCAGTGCATCTGGCCAACCTGAGTTGTTTGCAGAGCCTTCGCCGTAGTCCATTGCCTTCGACCAACGACCATTTCGCATCCATTCAAGAACCGCTTGAGGTTGGTTTAAGCATAGGTCACTGCCAATACCGAGGTGCTCTACGCCGACCATGTCAGCGGTAGTCGCAACCATCTGGCAGAAGTCTTCCAACGTACATTGGCTGCCATTTGGTAGGTGGAATGGGTATAAACTGAATCCGATTAAGCCACCGCGTGCGGTTAAGGCTTTAATCACATCGTTTGATTTGTTTCGTAGTGCATCATGAGCAAACGTTGGGTTCGCGTGGCTGATACAAATAGGTCGAGAAGACAAGTCAATCGCTTCAAGTGTTGAGCGCTCTGCACTGTGAGACATATCGATGATCATGCCCACTCGGTTCATCTCTTCGATGGCTTGTTTACCAAAGCGAGTAATACCGGTGTCGTTCTTCTCGTAACAACCCGTCGCCAATAAGCTCTGGTTGTTGTACGTCAGCTGCATGATCAAAAGACCTTGCTTACGCATCACTTCGATAAGACCAATCTCATCGTCGATTGGAGAACAGTTTTGAGCACCAAGGAAAATACCGACTTTGCCAGTCGCTTTTGCCGTCTCAACATCAGCCATTGAGTGAATCGGCATGATAAGGTCTGCATTCTGCTCGAATCTTAAGTTCCACTCTGCAAAGCGAGATAAGGTTTCACGAGCTGTCTCGTGGTAAACCGCGGTAGCGTGAACTGCTGTAATGCCGCTCGCCTTTAGTGTTTGGAAATATTCTCTGTTCCAATTGCAGTATTGCAATCCATCTATAACAATCCGTTGCTGGTACATAACCACTCCTATTGAAAGCTCAGTGTTCTAGCTCGGTTTTGAAAACACGCTCAAGTAACATGTTTTCAAAAATGGGTTAAATCACGTGTCTAAGTTCGTTTGCTGCTTTGGTTTAGGTGTTGGCCTGACTCTGTGAATCAGGCCACTTTTCATTAATAGAACGTCAATTAATACAGATCTAACTAGTAAGGACGCTGGTAAGCTGTCTTAACCACTGTGTAGAACTCTTTCGCGTATTGACCTTGCTCACGAGGACCGAAGCTAGACTCTTTACGGCCACCAAACGGTACGTGGTAATCCGTGCCTGCTGTTGGTAGGTTCACCATCACACAACCGGTCTGCGCTTGTTGCTTGAACATCGCACTAGTACGTAGGCTCTGAGTAATGATGCCACCCGTTAGACCAAAGCGAGTATCGTTAGTTGTCGCAATCGCTTCTTCTAAGTCAGCGACACGAATCACGCTTGCCATTGGTGCGAACACTTCTTCTTGGTTCACTTCCCAATCGTTCTTAGTGTTCAAGAACAACGTTGGAGACATGTAGAAACCTTCGTGCTTCATGCTCAAGCGTTCGCCACCAAATGCCAGCTCACCGCCGCTTTGACGTGCTTTCTCAACCCAACCTAGATTTGCTTCAAGTTGGTTGCCATCAACGACAGGGCCCATGAACACACCTTCTTCCAGTGCGTGACCCACTTTCAGCTCGCTCATACGTTTGATTAGTGCTTCAACGTATTGGTCGTGAATGCTATCCATAACCACAAGGCGAGAAGACGCTGTACATTTTTGACCAGCACCCGAGAACGAACCTGCAATCGTTGCATCAACCGCAGTTTGGATATCAGCATCGTCAGCAATAACAAGTGCGTTTTTACTGCCCATTTCTAGTTGGCAACGAACGAAGTTTGGCGCTGTAGCAGCCGCAACCTTACGACCCGTGTCAACAGAACCGGTAAAGCTCACACCATTCACTTCTTTAGAATTGATCAGTGCATCACCTACCGTTGAACCGCTACCCAGAACAAGGTTAAACGTACCTGCAGGGATACCTTGGCGGTGGATGATTTCAGTAAGCGCAACCGCACTTGCTGGTGTTAGATTTGCTGGTTTCCAGATAACGCTGTTACCGAAAGCCAGTGCTGGAGCGATTTTCCAAGCAGCCGTTGCAGTCGGGAAGTTCCAAGGAGAGATGATGCCGATAACGCCTACCGCTTCACGAGTCACTTCAACAGAAACGCCTGGGCGTACTGAATCCGCGTTGTCACCAATTTGGCGAAGCACTTCAGCCGCAAAGTATTGGAAGAACTGACCTGCACGGTAAATCTCACCACGACCTTCAGCAAAAGGCTTACCTTCTTCACGAGAAAGAAGCGTGCCTAGCTCATCGCAACGTGCAATCAATTCATCGCCAATCGCTTGAAGTACTGCTTGCTTACGTTCAATCGGCGTTTTTTCCCACTCTGGTTGGGCGTGCTTCGCCGCTGAAATCGCTTGTTGAACTTGTTCAGCACTTGCTTGTGCAAAGTTACCGATGTTTTCAGAAATATCTGATGGGTTAATGTTCGCAACGGTGCTTACACCCGCTTGCCATTCGCCGCCAATGTAAAGTGCGTTTTCTGCTTGAACATTCTGTAATTGAGTCATCATTCTGTCCTTGTAACGGTTAGGTTGCGGTTGAGTCTGGCAACCATCTGGTTAATTAATAAACTGTTAATATTCAGGTAATTAATTGCTAAAATAAGTTATACATTTTGTATCTAAAGTGAACCCGTTCGCTTGTATCAATAAACCACTTCAATTCAAAAGAGTTTTAATCCGCAAATAGCTTTAGTTCACAGTCGGATTATTCAGGTTGAGACGCCGATGCATAAACCACGAACTCGACCAGCATCTCTTCTCTTGCTAACCCTGCAACGACGACCGCAGCACGGTTTGGATAAGGTGCATTGAAGTATTCTCCGTATACGCTGTTTACCGTTTTTAGGTATTCACGGTCTGTCACGTAAATCAGAACTTGCAGCACGGAATCCATAGATTCGCCTGCGCACTCCAACGTATGAACAAGGTTGTTAAAAGTCTGACGCGTCTGGGCTTCAATACCGCCTTCTACTACTGCGCCAGTCTCATCGATTGGAATCTGCGCGGTATACAGAGTGCCGTTATTAACGATTGCCCACTCTAGAGGTGCTTTTGAAGCGAAAAGCTCGGTTTTTACTGGGTGTTTTTTAGTTTGTGCGTTCACGATTCCATCCAACTTTGTAACAACTATGTTTCAAGATGGTTAAATACTGCACCTTGACGACTGATAAATCTAACGGTAAATTTTGTGCATTTGATAAATAAAACCTATCACCTTGCAAAAAGTAAGGTATAGCAAGGGCTAGACAAGGATTCGTGCCATGAGTATTAAGCTACAACAGTTAAAACATTTTGTTTTGGTGGTCGAAGAAGGTGGATTTCGAGCGGCATCTCACCGTGCAAATCGATCGCAAGCGGCACTTTCGACTTCGATAAAAGAGTTGGAAAAAATACTCGGCCAGCCTCTGTTTGAAACAGGCAACAAATCGACGCTGACGCCATTTGGAGAAATATGCTTACCCAAAATCATTCAATTTCTGAATGTTTACAAAGCATTAGACAATGACCTTCGAGCAGCGGCAGCAGGACAACAAGGAAGAGTTCGAATAGCAAGCGTGCCTTCGGTGGCCGCAAAACTAATCCCTAGTGTTTTAGGGGCCTTTTGTGAGCAGTACCCGAATGTAGAAGTGAGTTTGATTGATGATAATGCGGCAGGTGTAGAAGCAAGGTTACTCTCTGGAGAGGTGGATGTTGCCCTCGGCAATAGTTCCCATTTAGAAGAAGAGAGCATCAACTTCACGCCTTTGCTTTCTGATCCTATTGGAGTGGTGTGCCTCAAAGACAACCCTATTGCCTCTCAACGGGAAGGAATCGAATGGCAAACCTTGTTAAAACAGCCTTTCATTCGCAACGGGACTTGTACCCTACTTGACCCAACTCCGGCACGAATGCTCAGCGAACAAGCTCTGTACTCAGTGGAGAATATTACCTCGCTGTTTTCGGTGTTAGAGCTCGGGATTGGCGTTACCACTCTACCTAAACTGGCTTTCCCTACCAACGAAACCCGCTTGGTGTGGATTCCGTTAATTGACCCACCCTTGCAACGACAAATCGGTATTTTCAGACTGTCTGATCGTACCATCTCACCACAAGCACAGGCTTTCCATGACTTATGTGTTCAATACCTCAGTTATGAAGAGTAATAAGAGAGCCTAGATTAAGTAAATTAGGCAGCACTTTGCTGCCATTTACTTCCTCAAAACTCGGTGTCTCTTATCCCAACCATGCTTCTCACACACACAATCATCACCATCACTCCTATAACACCAACATTTAGGCGCTGAATTTTCACGCTCGCGTACGCAAATAGTGACAAAGTGACAACAATATAAAAAATATTCGTTTATTGATAAGGAGCGACGTACGTTTAATATCCCAGACAAACGAAACCTTCCATCCTTGCCTCAAACAAGCTTAACCCCAGCCAAAATCACACTTCGTAATTCAGCTTGCAAATGAACCTAAGTGTTTGAATTATCTTAATTGATAAGATCGTAAATTGATAATTTTGCTCGCTAAGCCCTTCTAAAAACCCCCTCTTTTTTTTAAGAATAAAGCATCTTAAATATTCATGAATAAAGTAATAGAACTATTACTTTTATAAATGAAAAACACTCATTTCAAAAATGGAATTATTGATGTCAATATTTGTCGTTTTGATCACATAATTTTAGGCGTAATTTATATTTTGTCGAAACGATAGCGAATTAACTTAATTCGTTTCATTTCGTCAGGAGATATAAAACCAGCAAGGGTTTTTCTTTAAAACAAATCAAGTGTTATTAACAAGTGAAATGTGGTAACAAGTTAAATTTAAACTGTGTTTTATATTAACTTACACTGTTTAACATAAGGTTTTATTATGAGGCTTAGTGGAATTAGTAGCGACATCCTTGTTGCCGCTAAAAGAGTTGTTCTCTGCCAAATAGTATTAGCCATCGGTGTAGTTTTATATGAAGTGTTTTTTGGTAATAAAGTAGATATGGAGTCATCAGCTTTGGGGATCGTAATTGCGATGTTGCCACCGCTGTTTGGATTTATATATGCAAGCCTAAAGGTGCGTAAGAATCCTAATTATAGTTTACGTGACTTAATGCAAATGAGTCGTGTCGTAAAAATAACATATACGTTTTTGATGTTTATCTTGGCGTTCCAGTTTTTCAAATTGGATAACCCAGTAATATTATATGCGTACATCTTTACTATGGTTGGATACTTCTTAACACCATTTATTACCGCCTCTAATAGATCGGAGTACGCGTAGTATGGATCAAGTAACTACCGCTCACGAATACATAGAGCATCACTTAACCTTCTTAACTACAGGTGATGGTTTCTGGGCGTTTAACATTGACTCGATGTTGGTATCTTGGATTACAGGTTTACTTTTCATCGGTGCATTTCGCTATGTTGCCACTCGTGGCACTAGCGGCGTTCCAGGTCGTTTTCAATGTTTTATCGAGCTTGTCTTTGACTTTGTTAATAATCTCGTCAAAGAGATTTTTCAAGCGGAAGATAAATTAATAGGACCACTGGCATTAACCACTTTTGTTTGGGTGTTGTTAATGAATGCAGTCGACCTATTACCCATTGATTTAATCCCAGGGTTAACTCGAGCTGTAGGTCTAGAGCACTTTAGAGACCTACCAACAGCAGACGTAAATATACCAATGTCGATGGCACTCGGTGTGTTTATTCTACTGTTAACCTATTCATTTAAAAATAAAGGTTTGAAAGGCTTTATCAAAGAGCTAACTACTCAGCCATTTGATAACCCTCTTTTATATCCTGTTAACTTAGTTCTTGAATTAATAACATTAATTTCAAAGCCAATATCACTAGGTTTACGATTATTCGGAAATATGTATGCAGGCGAGATGATATTCATCCTTATTGCACTAATGCCTTGGTGGATGCAGTGGGCACTGAGTGTACCTTGGGCCTTATTCCACATATTAATCGTATTCTTACAAGCATTTATATTTATGGTACTGACCGTTGTTTATTTAGGAATGGCAACAGAAGAACACCACTAATTAATAACTACAAAAATTAACTAACAAATTATTTATCGGAGATACAAATGGATATCGTAAGCGCAGTTTTATATGTAGCAGGTGCATTACTGATCGGTTTAGGTGCAGCAGGTGCAGCATCTGGTATTGGTAACTTAGCAGGTAAATACCTTGAAGGTGTTGCGCGTCAACCAGACCTTACTCCAATGCTTCGTACTCAATTCTTCATCATGATGGGTCTTGTGGATGCGGTACCGATGATCGGTGTTGGTATCGGTCTATACATCATCTTCGCCGTGGCTTAATCAAACCGCTTTGAAAGATCGATTTATACATAATCAAGATTTAGTGAGGAAGGTATGAACTTAAATGCAAGCATGTTTGGACAAGCAATCTCATTCGTGATTTTTGTTTGGCTGTGCATGAAATATGTATGGCCCCCTCTCACCGCGATGTTAGACGAGCGCCAAAAAGAAATCGCTGATGGTTTACGCCACTCAGAGAACGCTGCGAAAGAGCTAGAACTAGCAAAATCAAATGGCGCGCAACTCATCGAAGATGCAAGAAAAGACGTGACTGAACTGGTTGAACAAGGCCGAAAACGCCGCAATGAAATCATCAGCTTAGCACAACAAGAAGCCGAGCAAGAAAAGGCACGCATCTTAGAACAAGGTAGAGCTGAGCTAGAAGGCGAACGCCAAAAGATACGCCGTGAACTTCAGGCGGATATGGCAGACGCAGTGATTCAAAGTGCACAGAAACTGATTAGCAAAAACCTAGATTCCGCAACGAACCGAGCGCTAGTTGACCAAATGATTAGCGAACTCTAAGGAGAGGCAATATGTCAGATTACACCAATATTGCTCATCCCTACGCCAAGGCATCGTTTGAATTTGCTTTAGGTGAAAACCAGTTACAAGAGTGGCACTCAATGCTGTCCATTCTTGTGGCTGTCGCGGATGAAGAAACGATCGCTAGTCAGATTTCTTCAGCAGAAGGTGCTTCTACACACCAAACAGAAGAGCTGGCAAACCTCATCATTCATATTTGCCAAGGACTCGTTGATGACCACGTCATTAATCTTATTCGAGTCTTGGCCGAGAACGGCCGTCTTTCTGTTGTAAGAGATCTGTTTGAATTGTTCTGCGAGCTAAAGGACGAACATGAACGTGTAGTGCCTGTCACTGTCACCAGTTCAGAAGTGCTGACACAAGATCAAGTTACGTCATTAACAGCTGCACTTGAGAAGAAATTAGAGCGTCAGGTTGAAATGAAGCAGGTTATTGATGACACGTTAGTAGGTGGAATGGTCATCAAAGCGGGTGAAACCGTTATCGATGGTTCTTTAAACACATCAATTGACCGATTGGCTCATCAACTTCACGCGAGATAGGTAACAATTATGCAATTAAATTCAAATGAAATCAGCGATCTAATCAAAGAACGCATCTCGAAATTTAATGTGAGCACCGAGGCTCGCAACGAAGGCACTATCGTATCGGTTCGTGATGGCATCATCACAATCAATGGCCTTGCTGATGTTATGCAAGGTGAGATGATTGAGCTACCAGGTGGCAAATACGCACTCGCACTTAACCTCGATACCCATTCAGTAGGTGCGGTGGTTATGGGCCCCTACACTGACCTCTCTGAAGGTATGAAAGTGAAAGGTACAGGTCGTATCTTGGAAGTACCTGTCGGTAACGGACTTCTTGGCCGTGTAGTAAACACATTAGGCGAGCCAATCGATGGTAAAGGCCCAGTAAGTTGTGACCGACTCGACCCGGTTGAAGTGATTGCACCCGGTGTAATCGAACGTAAGTCTGTTGATCAACCTATTCAAACTGGCTACAAAGCGGTTGATACCATGGTGCCAATCGGTCGTGGTCAACGTGAACTTATCATCGGTGACCGTCAGACGGGTAAAACAGCGTTAGCTATCGATGCGATCATCAATCAGAAAGATTCTGGCATCAAATGTGTGTATGTGGCGATTGGCCAAAAAGCCTCCACTATCGCTAACGTGGTTCGTAAACTCGAAGACCACGATGCGCTAAAAAACACCATCGTAGTCGTGGCATCAGCATCAGAGTCTGCAGCGCTTCAATACCTAGCCCCTTATGCGGGTTGCACCATGGGTGAATACTTCCGTGACCGCGGTGAAGATGCACTGATCATCTATGATGACCTATCAAAACAAGCCGTTGCTTACCGTCAAATCTCGTTGCTATTGAAACGCCCACCGGGTCGTGAAGCCTTCCCTGGCGACGTATTCTACCTTCACTCACGCCTACTAGAACGTGCAGCACGAGTGAATGCAGAGTATGTAGAGAAGTTCACTAACGGTGAAGTGAAAGGTCAAACAGGCTCATTAACAGCGCTTCCTATCATTGAAACTCAAGCGGGTGACGTATCAGCGTTTGTACCAACGAACGTCATCTCAATCACCGATGGTCAGGTTTTCCTTCAAACCCAACTGTTTAATTCAGGCCTACGCCCTGCAGTAGACCCAGGTATCTCGGTATCTCGTGTGGGTGGTGCGGCGCAATGCAAGATCATCAAGAAACTGTCTGGTGGTATCCGTACTTCATTAGCTCAATATCGCGAGCTGGCGGCCTTTGCTCAATTCTCTTCTGACTTAGATGAGATGACGCGCAAACAGCTAGATCATGGTGAGCGTGTTACCGAACTAATGAAGCAAAAACAATACTCTCCTATGTCAGTCGCTGAGCAAGCAACGGTTATTTACGCGGCAGAGAAAGGCTACTTGGTCGGTGTTGAGCTAAGCAACATTGCCCGCTTTGAAGAAGAGCTGATTGCTTACGCCAAAGGTCAAAACCCTGCGTTGTTCGAAAAAATCAACGCGACAGGCGATTACAACGACGAAATCGATGGCGCTCTTAAAGAGATCCTAGAAGGTTTTGTTGGGATGAAAGCTTGGTAGTGCTCCGGTTTGTTAGCTGGAAATCAAAACAAATAGGAGCAGGTTATGGCAAGTACTAAAGAAATTCGCACCAAGATAGCCAGTGTTAGTAACACTCAGAAAATCACCAGTGCAATGGAAATGGTTGCAGCAAGTAAGATGCGCAAAGTTCAAGACAACATGACGCAAACTCGGCCTTACGCCGAGAACATGCGAAAAGTTATCTCTCATGTTGCATCGGGTTCACTGGAGTACCAGCACCCTTACCTGCAACAACGTGAACCTAAGCGTGTCGCTTACATCATTATCTCGTCCGATCGCGGCTTGTGTGGTGGCTTGAACTCAAACTTGTTCAAGAAAGTGTTAGAAGAGATGGAGCAATGGCGCACCAAGGGAGTCGAGGTAGAAACAACCTTAGTGGGTTCTAAGGCTATCTCGTTCTTCCAGCGCGGCGGCAACGTTATCGCACAAACGTCAGGTCTTGGCGATACCCCTAAGTTAGAAGACATCTTAGGTACGGTGAATGCGATGCTGGGGCATTACGACGAAGGCAAAATTGATAGCTTGTATCTCGTTTACAACCAGTTCGTCAACACCATGGTTCAAGCGCCAACGACCTTGCAATTACTCCCCCACCCTTCAGAGACAAAGGAAGGTGGTGAGCCTAAAAAAGCACGTCGTTGGGACTACATCTATGAGCAAGCACCCAAAGACATACTCTCAGAGCTGTTACATCGATACATCGAATCGCAAGTGTATCAAGGCATTGTTGAGAGCATTGCCTGTGAGCAAGCAGCCCGAATGGTCGCAATGAAAGCGGCGACTGATAACGCAGGCCAACTCATTGATGACTTGCAGTTGGTCTACAACAAGGCGCGTCAGGCTGCCATTACCCAAGAGCTGAGTGAAATAGTCTCAGGTGCCCAAGCTGTCTAGGGCTAGAAAAGACTGGGTCAAGAACAGAATTTGAGGATTTAAGAATGAGTGTTGGAAAAATAGTTAAAGTAATCGGCGCGGTGGTTGACGTCGAGTTCAGCGGCGGCAACAGCCCACGCGTTTATGATGCATTGAAAGTGACTAGCGACGAAGCAAGCTCGTTAGTATTGGAAGTACAGCAACAATTGGGTAGCAATATCGTTCGTTGTATTGCAATGGGTACTTCAGATGGCTTACGCCGTGGCCTAACGGTTGAAAACACAGGCTCTCCAATCACGGTTCCTGTGGGTGAAGAAACACTAGGCCGTATCATGAACGTGCTTGGTCAACCTATCGATGAGTGTGGTGAAATAGGTCAGAAAGAAAACTACGAGATTCACCGTGAAGCTCCTTCTTATGAAGAACAAGCAAACAGCACTGAGCTTCTCGAAACTGGCGTGAAGGTTATCGACCTTATCTGCCCGTTCGCTAAGGGTGGTAAAATTGGTCTGTTCGGTGGTGCCGGCGTAGGTAAAACCGTCAACATGATGGAGCTTATCAATAACATCGCTAAAGCCCACTCAGGTCTTTCTGTATTTACCGGTGTTGGTGAGCGTACTCGTGAAGGTAACGACTTCTACTACGAGATGAAAGAAGCGGGTGTACTAGACAAAGTAGCCATGGTTTACGGCCAAATGAACGAGCCACCGGGAAACCGTCTACGTGTAGCACTTACAGGCCTGACTATGGCTGAGCGCTTCCGTGATGAAGGTCGTGATGTACTGTTGTTCATTGATAACATTTACCGTTATACGCTTGCCGGGACTGAAGTATCAGCACTGTTAGGTCGTATGCCTTCAGCAGTAGGTTACCAACCAACACTGGCTGAAGAGATGGGTGTGCTGCAAGAGCGTATCACTTCGACTAGACAAGGCTCAATCACGTCTATCCAAGCAGTATACGTACCTGCGGATGACTTGACCGATCCATCACCAGCAACAACCTTTGCTCACTTAGATGCGACCGTTGTACTGTCTCGTAATATCGCGGCATTGGGCCTCTACCCTGCGATTGATCCATTGGATTCAACCTCTCGCCAACTGGACCCACTTGTGGTTGGCCAAGAGCACTACGACATTGCGCAAAAAGTACAAACAACGCTGCAACGCTACAAAGAGCTAAAAGACATCATCGCGATTCTTGGTATGGACGAACTGTCTACTGAAGACAAACAGACCGTATCTCGCGCTCGTAAGATTGAACGTTTCTTAACTCAGCCTTACCACGTAGCCGAAGTGTTTACCGGTCAGAAAGGTGTCTTTGTACCGCTAAGCGAAACACTAAGAGGCTTTAAAGGCCTGTTAAGCGGTGAATATGACGATATCCCAGAGCAAGCCTTCTTGTACTGTGGATCTATCGACGAAGTGCTTAACAAAGCAAAATCACTCTAAGAGGTTGGTGCACCATGGCTATCGGAATTACAGATAATACATTTCAACTTAATATTGTAAGTGCGGAAGGTACGCTGTTTTCAGGTCCAGCGTATGCCCTAGCCGTTTCTGGCGCTGACGGTGAACTGGGGATTCGCCCCGGTCACTCCCCGCTTCTCAGTAAGATCAAGCCGGGGGTAACCGTGTTTGTCACAGACCCTAAATCAGAAGGCCAAGTGCTTTATGTCTCTGGTGGGATGCTGGAAGTTCAGCCAGATGTGGTTACGTTATTAGCCGACACTGCCTTGCATGGTAAAGACATTGACCGCGCTCGCGCAGAAGAAGCAAAATATGCCGCTCTAGAGAACATCAACAAGGGCAACATAGACATTAACTTTGCACAAGCTCAGCTAGAACTAGCGAAAGCCGTTGCTCAGTTGCGTGCATCAGAACTGACTTCTTCTCACACAAGACACTGAGAATAAAACTTAGATGTTTAATACTTAACATGTAAATAGTCTACCCACTTAAACATGATTTAAGTGGGTAGACTACATCAGAAACCCTCACTTCTCTTTCAACTTCCCCACCCTTTTAACCGGTACTAATACATCCTTTTTCACCAGTGCTTACACCATTATTTCTCTGCAAAGCGCGCTTGGTGCGGGTCAAGCTCATGACCAAGAGGCTGTGTCAGCGAATGGTACAGCTCAGGCTTACGACCACGAACCCAGCGTCTGCCAGTACACATGTCTAACTCTTCGGCTTTCAACTCCGCAATCACCATGTCGTTATCAACGCTATCGGTCTCTGTGATGATTTCACCGTAAGGGCTTAGGATCATCGCGTTGCCTGTTCTCACTTCATCCATATCAACGCCCACACCATTACTGAACACCACAAACATACCGTTATCGTGCGCTCTTGCAGGTAACCAACGCATTAGCCATTCTCGCCCATTCTTCCCCTGCATTTCAGCACGAATCGCTTCTGGGTTTTCATCTCGGTTAAACCATAAATCTGGGTCAATTCGCTTCATCGCATTGGGGCTACGTGACTGACAACCGCCCGTTTGGTGTGGCGCAATCAATATATCAGCCCCTTTCAAAGCAGTGATTCGGACGTTCTCGACCAAGTTGTTATCCCAACAAATCAAGATACCAACTTTGCATCCATGCGGCGTATCGAACACCGTGTATTGGTCGCCGCTACTCATATGAGGGCTCACAAAGGTGTGCAGTTTACGGTGTTTCTGAACTTCACCATTAGGCATGGCGAATACGTAGGTGTTGTATAACTCGCCATCCACACCCTGCTCTATCAAGCCTGCGCCAACACTCATTCCAAATTGTGCTGCCAGTGCAATCAGCTTTTGAGTCGATTCACCACTCGGCACAGGTTCCGCTAGCGCTTCAATTTCATCTCGCGCCAAAGCAGACACATGCCAGTAGCCAGTGATGCACATCTCTGGGAAGCTGATGATCTCCACACCACTCTCTGAAGCTTGTCGAACATATTCTTCTATCACAGATAGGTTATACGCCTTGTCACCTGCATGGTGGTTGAATTGAACCGACGCTACTTTAATATCTCTCTTCATGATTCGTCCTCGATTTCGCTTAATCTGATTGGGTATGAACTCAGTATAAAAAATCGATTCAATTCCATATAATGAAAGATATTCTTAATTCAATGAGCATTTGGAATGGAATTTGATTTACTGAAAGCATTTTGTCAGTTGGCTAAATCGGGCAATTACCGTTTGGCGTCAGAACAGCTATACATCACTCAGTCAGCTCTCACTAAAAAGATTCAACGACTTGAATCCAATATTGGAGCGAGTCTGTTTTCTCGTGGTAGGAATGGCGCAGAGCTAACGCACGCAGGCAAAACGTTACTGGCAGAAGCCCAACGTTTAGTTGATTCAATGCAGGCGTTTGAGCAGCTTTCAGGCTCTGTGGTGAAAGGAACTCAGGGACATTTGAACATAGGCTTTGGTGTGTCCACTTATCATGAAGCGCCCAAGCTTATTGCGGCTTATAAACAGCAATACCCAGACGTTCATGTCACTTTAAATGACACACCGTCTAAGCAGCAGACAGACGAGTTATTGAGCCATGAACTCGATATCAGCTTCAATCGGATACCCGACTCTTCGGATTTAGAAAGCCTAACGCTTTTCGATGACTCCCTTGTAATTGCGATACACAAAGATCTTCTCAAGCAATCGCCAAACAAAGGTCAGCTTTTGTCTGAATTACCTAAATGGCCTTATCTAAAGCTCGCTCAACATCGTGGCCCCGGATTAGACAGACAGATTCAACAATATTGCCTGGCGAATCATCTCGACCTATCAAAGGCGCAAGAAGCCGATGATATTCTTACCTTGCTAGCCTTAGTATCGGCCAATATTGGCTTCACCATAGTGCCGAGCAGCGCACAGTACATTAGCAAAACCAACGTCGAGTTCATCTCGTTAAAGGGTGAACATGCCACTTGGCCTGTCGGATTGATATGGAATGGAGAGCGTGAAAATCCACTCAGAGATAGGTTTGTAGAGTTTGTGGCGAAGCAAATAGGAAGCTGCTTGTAAGTCAGCGATGGCTATTAGTGCTTAGGTAAGGTGCAAAGTACAGTGGCAAACATGGTGACATGTGCAATATAAAGCGACTGCACTTTATATTGCATGTTCGACAGAAAAGTGGCTTCTTCAGCTCACGATAAAGAATCACAGCTGACTGGCTTCAAACCAGCTACGAATATGCTGCGCAACGATCTTTGGATGCTCCATTGTCGATAAGTGTCCACAATCAGGAATAACATGAAGCGATACCTGCTTGATATGTTTTGCCATTAGCAGGTGATTATCGATTGGACATAACAGGTCATCTTTACCTGTGATGATCAACGTAGGAACCTGAATATCGGCCAGTAGTGGTCTCGCGTCAGGACGAGTCGCCAAAGCTTGAGCGTGAGCTTCAAACCGTTCAACGCCGATGTTATTCGCCATTTGCGTGATTCTTTGAGTCAGTTCTTGATTCGCTAACTGGTTCGGATGGATAAGCACTGGCATTAAGATGTCAGGGGTTATTGACTCAAACTCCCCTGCTTTTGCTTTATCGACCAAGGCGTTTCTTTTCACCGATACCTCTGGCTTTTCATCTGCGGAATTGGTGTCCATTAAGATTAAGCCTTTCACGCGTTGTGGTGCCTGTCTAAACACTTCAAACGCTAGAATTCCCCCCATAGACAAACCTCCAAGCACGAAACTATCAGGGGCATTATCTAGCACTTTACTCGCCAAGGCTTGCATGGATGTTTCCGTTCCTAAATCACAAGTAAAAGGAGCCACCCAATTGGGCAGCTCTTTATTGACGTCTTGGAACAACGTTTCATCACACAACAAACCAGGTAGCCATAACAGTGGTACTTCTGGTTTCATCATTCGTTACCCTATACAGTTTGTGGCTGGTCAGAACCAAGAACAACGTAAGTAAAGCTAGTGCCTCGCAGGTTTTCAAGGCTGTATGACGCACCATCTGGAACACTGAACACATCACCAGTGGTCAACACGACTTGCGCCTGCTCACCGTCTTGAACGATGTTTAACAACGTGTCACCTTCGAAGTTAATCAGTACCTGCTTCTCACTGCGTTTGTGTACTGGGATGCTTGCACCTTCAGTCAACTCATAAGCCATGATACTGACGTCATCAACGCTTTTAACTTGGAAGTCGTAGTCAGATGATGGGTGCCCTGTTAACGCAAACTGTTTAACGCCCGGCTTATCAAAATCACCAGAAACCTCTCGGTAATCCTTTTTCAGCGCAACAAAAGGCATCATCTGCTCAGCCGTGTAAGTATCAAATTTGCTCAACTCTTCGCTCGTTAGCAGAGGCATCAGCTCAGACTCATTTGGAATAGCATCACCGTCAATGGTATCAACCAATGTACCGTCTGCTTTTAGGTATAAGCCGTAACCTTGGCTATCCGTAATTACGCTTGGGTGCCAAACCACGCCACCGCCAGAGTTGTCACCACCTAACACAGAGTACATAAAGCCGTAATCACGCCCTACAACCTCAAAACCTCGGAACAGGTTCGCAGGAATCGAGATAACATCGCCGTGCGACAGTACCGCTTCGTGTTCACCTTCATTACCCCAGTAGAATCTAAACTGACCTTTGAAAACCACGAATAGCTCAGCAGTATGATGAGAGTGCAGAGAGTTCTTAATGCCTGGTGGCTGACCTGCAGCACCAATGTTAAAGCCTGCTGTTTCACGAATATGAACATGCTGACGGCTGCTTTCAGCCACACCAGCACCAATGATACAGAAGTTATCTTTTAGGTCGCTTCCCGGTGTACGTGCATCAATGAAAGCACTCGTGCCTGGGATAAGCTCCATGTAACGAACGAGATTGTTATTTATTGTATTTTGTAGGGTCATTCTAAATTCCTTCTTACCTAACCTAGCGGTCTTCCGCCATCGACTGCGATGGTGTTACCGGTTGAAAATGTCAGTAGCTCTGCAGCTGCATAAACGGCGTTGGCAACTTCTTCGTCACTCGCTAGTCGTTTAAGCGGTGTCGACTGCTCTTGTGCATTGCGCCATTCATCGTCTAAGCCTTTGACAAATTCGGTATCCACTAAGCCAGGAGCAACAGCGAGTACTCGGATATCTGGAGATAAAGCACGGCCTAATGAACGAGTCATGTTTTCAACCGCTGATTTACTCGCACAATACGCCACGTTACTGCCCATTGCGGTTTGTGCTGCAATCGAAGTGATGTTCACTACGCAACCCTTAGCGTTGCGAAGTAAAGGTTCAAACGCGCGAACCATTGCAAATGGAGCTCGAACATTGACGCGGAAGATCTTGTCTATCAGCTCATCATTCAAAGACGCTAAATCATTGTGCGCGACAAACTTCGTCATACCTGCACAGTTCACTAGCAAGTCTAATGAATCCGACGACTCTTTAACTTGGTCTGCTAATGCGCCAATCGCAGAGCTGTCTTCAACATTCAGTTGATACATCGCATGACCACAACCTTGTAAGCTGTCCAAGATCTGTTGAGCTCCAACCTCATTACTGTTGTAGGTAAAGACAACGCGATAGCCAGATTGCGCTAATTTGTGACATATGGCGGCACCAATGCCGCCACTGCCGCCTGTAACTAAGGCGAGTTTTGTCATGTTATGCCTCTACCGATTTTTCTTTGTAGCGACGTACACGAATGTCTGCTTGCTCTTTATGACCAGCGAAACCTTCTAGTGCACATAGACGTGAACAGTATTCACCGACTTTTAGTGAAGCCGCTTCAGTTACGCGCTGGTAAGTACATGTTTTAATGAATTTACCAACCCATAGACCGCCGGTGTAGCGCGCTGCTTTGTTTGTTGGCAGAGTATGGTTAGTGCCGATACATTTATCGCCGTAAGAAACGTTTGTCTCACGACCCAAGAACAACGCGCCGTAATTCGTCATGTTATCTAGGAAGTACTTAGGATCTTTTGTCATTACTTGTACGTGTTCAGAAGCAATGTCATCTGCCACTTCAACCATCTCTTCGTAGCTATCACACACAATAACTTGACCGTAGTTTTCCCAAGCCTTACCTGCCACTTCAGCAGTAGGAAGAATCGTTAGCTGACGCTCAATCTCTTTTACTGTCTCTTCTGCAAAAGTTTCGCTATTCGTTAGCAATACCGCTGGAGAGTTGTAACCGTGCTCAGCTTGACCAAGTAAGTCCGCTGCTGCTAATTCAGGGTCACACCCCTCTTCGTCTACAATCACAAGCGTCTCTGTTGGGCCAGCGAACAAATCGATACCAACACGACCAAACAGCTGACGTTTTGCCTCTGCGACAAATGCATTACCCGGACCAACGATCATATCTACTGGAGCAATCGTTTCTGTACCAAGTGCCATTGCACCTACCGCTTGTACGCCGCCAAAACAGTAAATCTCATCCGCACCAGCCATCGCCATTGCCGCAACAATCGCCACATTTGGTTGACCATTAAAAGGAGGAGCACAAGCAATCACACGCTTCACGCCAGCCACTTTCGCAGTAAGAACACTCATGTGTGCCGATGCAACCAATGGGTACTTACCACCTGGGATGTAACAACCAACACTGTTTACTGGCACGTTTTTGTGGCCCAATACAACACCCGGCATGGTCTCTACTTCTACATCATGCATTGAGTCACGTTGGATCTGAGCGAAGTTGCGAACTTGTGTTTGTGCAAATTCAATGTCGTGCTTAGTAGATTCGTCCAATGCGTCCACACATGCCTGAATTTGGTCATCTGTTAAGCGAAACTGCTCCGGAGACCAGTTATCAAATTTTTCTGAAAGCTCACGTACTGCACTGTCACCTTTCTTTTCGATGTCAGAAAGAATGTTCTCAACCGTTTGACGTACTTGCGCGTTGTTTGATGCTGATGCTTCTTCAGTTATGCCGTGTTTTAGAATGCGAGCCATGCTTAATTCTCCTTGTGGCGTATGCCTAGTGTTTACTTATGTGTAGTTTTAACAGAGTTTTTGTTTTGTATACTTTTGGATACGAATGCAAAATAAACATAAACATTTTTTTAACACTTGGCAAGTTCATTTCTCGATTTGAAAAATCAAATGCAACTTATTGTTTTAAAGATAAAAATCATTTCAAAATGGCCAGATACAGTACCTACTGGATTAAAATACAATCAATTTATGTTGCATTGATCACATTGTTTTTACTCTTTTTTTACAACAACACATGTTAAGTTTTGCATACCTTTGCAATGGAGAGATAAAAGAAATGGATAACTTTAAAAACACACTAAACCACGCAGAACTGCTCGGCACATTTGTCAAAACGCCTCACCCACACATCATTGAAGTGCTTGCGCTAGCAGAACTCCCTTTCATTGTGCTAGATGCGGAACACGCCCCTTTTGATAGATCGACACTGGATGCTTGTCTACTTGCTGCTCGTGCCAACCAACTGCCTTGCGTTGTTCGAGTCCAAGATAGCCAGCCATCGACCATACTGAATGCGCTAGATTGCGGTGCTACTGGAATTCAGATCCCACACGTATGCAGTGCAGAACAAGCAGAGAAACTGGTGAAAATGTCTCATTACGGTGAAGGCGGCCGAGGTTATGCCGGTTCAAGCCGAGCAGCAAAGTACGCAACCAAACCGATGGCAAAACACTTAGAAGATAGCCAAAATAACACCGTTGTAATTGCACAAATAGAAGACCCGGAGGGGGTGATAAATGCTGAATCTATAGCAAAAGTTGAAGGCATTGATGCATTGTTCATCGGTCAAGTTGATTTAGCCGTATCTTACGGATCAGCGAGCGTTAACGAAGAGTGCGTACGTGAAGCAAGCATCAAGATCATTGAGGCGGCTAAAAAAGCAAACAAACCTGTAGGTATGTTCGTCGCAAATGCTCAGGCTGCGCGTGACTGGAAAGAGCTTGGCGTGTCCTTCTTTTGTGTGGGTTCTGAACACAAAATGATCATTGATGGCTTTCGAAATGAGCAAGCCGTCATGAAATCATAATTTTTCTTTGTGATTTCAACGGTTACACGTATTGTAATTATCAAACCAGACTCATTGACTATGACGTTGCGCTTGGATTTATCGCGTTATAAGGAGATTCACCATAAAAGCGAAAGTTACTTCTATTGATGTCGCCAAGATGCTTGGCGTATCTCAATCTACCGTTTCTCGGGCATTTAGCCCGACTGCAAGTATCAGTGAGAAGAAGCGAAAAATGGTGATGGATGCCGCTACCAAGCTTGGCTATACACCCAACGCTATTGCTCGTAGCTTGATTTCTAATCGCTCAGGACTTGTAGCTATCGCACTCGATAGTGAATCGAACCCAATGTACGACTTGCAATCTCGTGCGCTCGCGATGGAAATTCAAAAGCGTGGCGGTCAAGTTGTACTCTGCCCTATCGACAAAGATGACCTCGATCTGGCTATCTCACGTGCAATTGAATATCAAGTTGATGGTTTAATCATCGCCACCAGCCGTCTCACCTCCCGAGCGTTTGCACAATGTGAAAAGTTTGGCGTTCACTTAAGCCTGATTAACCGCTATACAGAAAGCATTAATGCGAACAGCGCTGGTTTAGACAACCAGCAAGCTGGCACACAAGCGGCTGATTATTTACTTGATAAAGGCTACCAACAGCTGGCATACGTAAGTGGTGACGCAGGATCAATGACCAGTGACAAACGTTGGTTAGGCTTCTCTGAAACCGCAAAAACACGTGAAGCGGCCTCCCCTATTTTCATCAACGCAAAATACAGTTTTGAAGCAGGATTAGAGGCAGCAAAAGAGCTAATGGAACACACATCAAAACCTGACGCCGTGTTCTGTGCCAATGATATTCTCGCAATGGGCGTTATGGATGGTTTAAGAAAGCTTGGGTGTAACATCCCACAAGACTTTGCAATCATGGGCGTGGATGATATCCCTATGGCAGCTTGGCCAAGCTATGACCTCACTACCATTGCCCAGCCTATCGATAAAATCGTGAAAAGTGCCGTCGAAGACTTGATGCAACGAATTAACGACAATGAAGATGCGAAGGGCGAGTACCTGCTCGAACCTGGCACCATTATAGAACGAGGCAGTACAGCCAAGGGCTCTTAAGAGTGTTTAATCCCCTTTAACAAACTTGCTGCAAACCAGCTCATTCAACGCCGGTAATTTTAGACTAAAAGCCCTAATCTCGTATTAGGGCTTTTTCTGTGATCTCGCCTAAAAATTCATCTATTGATATTAACTTCACTATCAAATCACCCCGATTGTTATTGACTTGTTAGCTCTGTGTTTATATTTTGGATTCGTATGCAAAATTAGGATATGAAGTGCGGATAAATAACCCACTGAACAACATGGCTCAAATGAATGCACATAAAAGCCATGTGATGAACAAGGAAGAATGATGAAACGCGCAATCTTTACCTCAATTACAGCCCTCGGCTTAACGCTGTCTAGCATGAATACCTTTGCAAGCAATGTGATCCGCCTTGCTCACGACAGCCAAGAAACATCACCCGTTCACAAAGCGATGCTTCACTTCGAAAAAGAGTTGGAATCTCGCTCTAACGGAGAGCTTGAAGTTGAAATCTACCCAGCCCGTCAACTGGGCGATGTAAGAGAAACCACAGAGCTTGTTCAGCAAGGTAACTTACAGATGACGTTTGGTGCATCGGTGCTGCTTTCACCTTACGTACCTGAGTTCAACGTACTTGATGTCTTCTACCTGTTTGAAGACGAAGCGCAAGCACACAAAGCGCTGGACAGCGACAAGATTGGCAAACCACTTCTTACATCAATGGAATCAAAAGGCTTTCATGGCTTAGGCTTCATGGAAGTTGGTTTCCGCAGCATCACCAATAACAAGCAACCTATTAACAGCATTGAAGACTTGAACAGCTTAAAGATTCGTTCAGCGTCTAACCCAACACAAATCAGTGCTTGGAAGTCGGTAGGTACGGCACCGACACCGCTTTCTTGGGGTGAAATCTTCACTTCGCTACAACAAGGCTTAATCAATTCACAAGAAAGCGCGGTCTACTCTATTTACGCTGAGCGTTTTTATGAAGCACAAGAGTACCTATCGCTAACTAATCATATTTACACTAACTACGTGCTATTCATGAATAAAGAGTTCTGGGATTCTCTACCGAGTGATCAGCAAACTCTAATCAATGAAGTAAGCCAAGAAACCATCGCAGTACAGCGTGATCTCGCGGCTAAACAGAACCAAGAAGTCATTAAAGAACTTGAAGCGAAAGGCATGACAGTCAACGTAGTGCCAACCGACGTTCGTGCTCAAATGAAAGAAAAGATGAATGCAGCGGTTTACCAAGAGCTTCGTAGCAAAACCGGTGAAGCGCTATTCGACAGTGTGATCACAGAAATAGAGCAACTCTAATTAACTGATCACGATTGCTAGCCCTTCATGGGTGCCCGTTATTGACTCAGGCTTTGAGGCTTCACTTTAAAACCAAGCTTTTAAAAATCGCTTTATAGATAAGCAGCTTTTAAGCCTGAGGTGCAGTTCATTCATTGGCATTCAATGCCCTTTTCAACACTCTTTGGAGTTACGTATGAAATGGTTTCGCCTGTTCGACCGATACTTCGAACCAACACTGATCGTACTTTCTATCTCGTTGATGACCGCTCTACTCTGTTTACAGATAGCATTGCGCCTATTCGACGCTTCAATTGCTTGGGCAGAAGAACTTGCCCGCTACCTTTTCGTTTGGGCGATGTACTTAAGCATCAGCTACTGTATTCGTGATGATCGACATATTCGCATTCGCCTGTTCATCGATAAACTACCTGGCAATTTAACCCACTACGCTTTGATTCTTTCTGATCTTATTTACCTTGCCTTCAGCTGCACCGTTGCCTGGTTTGGTTTCAAAGTGATTGGTCGAAGCCTGAAACTGGGCCAAATCGCTCCTGCAATGGAAATCCCGATTGCATGCTTATATGCCTCTGTACTTGTTTGTGCCGTGCTCAGCGCCATTCGCCTTGTCGTTAGCATCAATAAGCGCATTTCAATTATTGCTTACTCACCAAAGTCGGTTCGACTCACACAACACCGTTACCGTCACTTGAAAGCAAAACACCGCACTTCTAACCGCTTGTTGGAGCTAAGCTTATGACCTCTGCTTTGTTATTTGGTAGTTTCGGATTACTGATTCTTATTGGCGTTCCCGTAGGTATTGCACTCGCAGGTGCCAGCATGCTGGCAATCTTAAGCCTACCCTTCTTAAATATCGAATTTTTAGTTCAGGGCTTAGTGACAGGCCTAGACTCTTTCCCACTATTGGCCGTAGTACTCTTCACATTGGCCGGTAACTTAATGAGCCAAGGCGGTATATCAAAACGCCTTTTGCATGTTGCTGAAGTCTTCTTTGGTCACTTCACTGGTGGTTTAGGGATTGTGGCGATCGTTGCGTGTATGTTCTTTGCCTCCATCTCTGGTACAGGTTCAGCAACCGTTGCGGCTATTGGCTTAACCATGATTCCGTCTATGGTTAAAAAAGGCTACGACCGAAGCTTTGCCGGTGCCTTGATCGCTTCGTCTGGCGGTATCGGTGTGATTATTCCACCATCTGTTGTGATGATCGTATATGCCATTACTGCAGAAGTGTCTGTAACGAAAATGTTCAT
The DNA here is from genome assembly GCF_001557875.1 of Vibrio splendidus. GTDB lineage: Bacteria > Pseudomonadota > Gammaproteobacteria > Enterobacterales > Vibrionaceae > Vibrio > Vibrio splendidus_F. The sequence continues at coordinate 1,458,144 of NZ_LNRF01000001.1, forward strand.
GGCCGGCATTATCCCCGGGGTTGTCGTCGGGCTCGTCCTTATCGGTTACTGTTTGATCGTATCTAAAATCCGCGGCTACAAAGGTAACGATAAGAAAGCAACATGGCCTGAGAGAATGGCAGCGCTTAAAGAAGCGATTTGGGCAATGCTATTGCCCGTAATCATTCTTGGCGGCATCTACTCTGGTGTATTCACGCCAACTGAATCTGCGGCGATTGGTGTGTTATACGGCTTGTTTTTCGGCATGTTTGTTTACAAAGAGCTGGATTACAAAAAGGTCGTGAAGATCATTTTAGAATCTTCGTTATTGGTAGGTGCAGTACTTGTGATTGTGGGCGCTTCAGTTACCTTTGGTCGAATCCTAACGCTTGAGCGTCTACCAACCGAGATCGCACAGTTCATTCTGTCTATCACGGAAAACAAGCTGCTCATCTTGCTATGTATCACCGCACTGCTACTGATCGTCGGTACATTCATGGAGACATTAGCGGCGATTGTTATCTTAACTCCAATCCTGCTGCCTATCGTGACCGCATTAGGAATGGACCCAATTCACTTTGGTATCGTGATGATCGTGAACCTAGCCATCGGGTTTGTCACTCCCCCACTCGGCGCCAACTTATTTATGGCCAGCCAAGTAGGTAACGTGCCGATTGAATCCTTGTCTCGGGCGATTTTAGGCTGGATTGGTGCCATGCTCGTCGCTTTGATGATCATTACCTTTGTGCCAGCGATATCACTGTTCCTTCCAGAATTATTGTCTTAAGCGTACCCATCAACAAAGCCACTCAATATTCATCTTTGAGTGGCTTTTTCAATCCAACCATTCCCAAACTTATCGTTGCATGCGCATCCATTTTAAACTAAACAAATCTAAACAAAAAATTAACAATCCGAGTGAAGTTCCATCATATAAGAATAATTACTCTAAATCCCCTCTCGTCATCACTTCGATATAATAAATCGTCACAGAGCACTCTCTGGTATAATGCCCACCTCGCCGCACCCAAAATAAAATCAACAAATACAATTAGTTGCACAGACAAACACTACATTTCAACCTAATTATTTTGTTCATATACACTAGATAAATATGGAACCATCACTCAATTATCTTACTGAGAACCGTATTTTGAGAGTTGTTAAAAAACAGATCCAACCCACAATAAAAAAACATATGCAAAACACCTCATTGACACAGTGATAACAAAAGGCAATATTGGATACGTAACCAAAAAAAATCCAATAACTAATTTTATGACGCATCAGGAGGTGATTAATGGCTATGGTTGGCTTTGATTCTAAATGGCAAGATTTTCCGGATTACATATTAGGTATCACTAAAGAAATTTGGGAAGATCGAGGTCTGAGTACCCTACATAACTATTACTCACCTGACATTATCGTCCGTACCCCACTCTCCATCACCGAGGGAAACGAAAAGGTCATCAGCGCGACCATGGGCACACTAACCGAGTTCCCGAACCGTACCTTATTGGGTGAAGACGTTATTTGGTCAGGGACTCCTGAGCAAGGCATGCTTTCATCACACCGAATCATTTCAACAGCTACTCACACTAATGATGGTGTATTTGGTAAAGCCACGAACAAAACACTTAAGTTTCGAATTATCGCTGACTGCCATGCCATCAATAACCAAATCAATGACGAGTGGATGATCCGAGACATCGCTGCGATTGCAAACCAACTGGGTATGAAGTCAGAAGAGTACGCTCGTCAACAAATCGAAATAGAGGGTGGTGTTGAGCAATGCCCCTTCCCTTTCACTCCCCAAGTCGACATTCAAGGCCCTTACCTTGGTGTAGGAAATGACAATGAATACGGTCAGCGCTATGAAGACATACTGCGACGTGTAATGAGTGCTGAGTTCTCGGTAATCCCAAAAGAATATGACCGAGCTTGTATCGGTGAATACACGGGTGGTCAAACTGCACTATCTCATAACGAGATCGACCAGTTTTGGATGTCACTGCGCTCTTCATTTCCGAACGCGGAGTTCAAAATTCACCACCGTATTGGTCGCAATGACGAAATGATGTCACCTCGTGCGGCTATTCGTTGGTCGCTACAAGGCAAGCATGAAGGCTACGGCATGTTTGGAAAGCCTACAGGCAAAGACGTTTACATCATGGGAATCAGCCATGCAGAGTTTGGACCTTGGGGCCTACGCAGAGAATTTACTTTACTTGATGAAAGTGCTGTCTGGAAACAGATTCTCATCCAAATCGGTTAACTATATAAGGAAGTATTATGTTGAACAGCTTGATAGAAAATTTCTACAGAACCTATTTTAACGCTCACTCATCCGAACGGACTCAAGTAGCTCAAGAGATGCTAAATGCTGACGTTAAATGGTGTGTCGCTCATCCGATTAACGACGTCTCTGGTGTCGATGCGACTGAGCAAGCGTTTCTATTACCGCTAATAAACTCGCTACCTGATGTTGAACGACGCCCTTCAATCATTATGCAAGGTGAATACGAAGGCCGCACTTGGGTAAACTCTACTGGCTACTTTGTTGGTACATTTTTAAAACCGTTATTTGGTATCCCAGCAACAGGAAAAACACTCTACTTGCGCTACACCGAAATGGTTTGCACCCAAGATGGTCAAATTATTGAGTCCTATCTAATCCCTGATTTTATTGATGCAATGAACCAAGCTGGCGTGAGTCCGTTACGCAAGAGCCTAGGCCATGCAGGATTAGTCCCTACCCCAGCGACTCAAGACGGAATACAGACCGGTAGCATCGCAGCGGAAGACAGCGAGAAAAGCCAAAAGCTCGTGCTAGACATGTTGGCTTGCTTGGGTCGATTTGATGGTAAACGCCTTGATTCAATGGATCTAGAAAACTACTGGCATGACGACTTCATGTGGTACGGACCAGCTGCGATTGGTACGACACGTGGAATCCAAGGTTTCCGCGACCACCACCAAGGACCATTTGTATTTGCCTTCCCTGATCGAAGTGTCGATATCGAGCTCAATATTTTGTCCAAAAATGACTACGTATCCACAGGTGGCTGGCCACACATGCACGGTACACATACTGGCACCAGTGGCTGGTTGGGATTGGCACCGACAGGCAAGCACATCGAGCTTCGCGTTATGGATATCTGGCGACGAGAAGGCGAACTACTCAAGGAGAACTGGGTCGCTATCGATATCGCACACATCTTAAAACAGCTTGGTTACGATCTGTTTGAGCAAATGGAAGAACAATTAAAAGGACGTGAGCATGTATGAGTTTGGAGCTTTAAACTGGACAATTCTCGGTACCTATATCGTCCTGACTTTAGTTATGGGAGCACTGGTTGGTAGACGCGTGACTTCCGCCAACCAATTTGCATTAGGCGATAGAAATATTCCATGGTGGGCCATCGGTATTTCTGTTGTGTGTACCTATGTTAGTGCGATGTCTTTCTTAGGTGGACCAGCTTGGTCTTACAAAGAAGGCTTGTCAGTGATCGCTATCCACCTAAACTACCCTTTGGTGATTTTCTTTATCGTTGCTGTGTTTATGCCGTTTTTCTACAACAACGGTCTCACTTCAATTTATGAATATCAAGAACGACGCTTTGGTAAAGCCTCACGTATCACTCTGTCTTTGATTTTCTTGATTAAACAAGCGATAAGCTCAGCAGCAGTCTTATATGCGACCTCATTAATCCTTGAGTTCATTACCGGTATCGACGTTACGTACTGCATCGTCATTGTCACTGTTATCGCGCTAATCTATACCGTCATGGGAGGAATTGCCGCCGTTATTTGGACAGATGTCATTCAAGCGGTCATTCTGTTTCTTGGGGCATTCATCATCATCGAAGCCGTTTGGAATGGCATGCCACAACCAATGACTGAAGTGATGCAAGATCTGAAGTCACAAGGCATGACCAATGCACTACAAACTAATTTAGATTTGAGCCAAGTTACCACCGTATGGGCTGGCGTTATCGCCATGACAATGTTCCACACTACGGTGTATGGCGGTAACCAAATGATGGTTCAACGCTGCATGGCAGCGAAAAGCATGGGTGATGCGAAAAAAGCGATGCTAATGATGGGTTACGTTGCGTTCTTCATCTACTTCGTATTCATTCTATTAGGCGTGTTATTTAACGCTTACTACGATGGTAAAGAGTTTGAGAATGGCAACACCATTATCCTGCACTATGCCAGCGAATATGGTATGCCGGGGCTGATGGGAATCATCGCCGCAGCTATTCTTGCAGCAAGTATGTCGAGCCTAGACTCCGCTTTTAACTCTATGGCTACCGTCTCTGTTACTGACTTCTATAAACGCTTTTACAAGAAAAACGAGTCAGAGGAACATTACCTCAAAGTATCGCGTTTCTTCACGGTTATGTGGGCGCTATGTATCATCATCCCAGCCTTCATGTTTGCAACCAGTACAGGCTCAGTTTTAGAGATATTAAGTAAAGCGGGTTCCTATTTTGTAGGTGCAAACTTCTGTATGTTCGTGCTTGGTTTCTACTCCAAACATATTACAGAAAAGGGACTATTAATTGGTGTCGCAGCAAGCTTCTTAGCAATCTGGTATGTAGCAGTAGCGACTGATATCGCTTGGCCTTGGTACTGTGTCATCGGTGTTTTCGTGAATGCAATTGTCGCGTACGCAGCAAGCTTGCTGCTAACTGGCAAACAAAAAGAAATGCACCTTTATACAGTCAAAGGTCAACAAGCAGAGTACGCGCGTTTGAACAAACCGATCAAAGAAGACGGTTGGTATGTTGTTCCGGGTAAAGTCGATGCACCTTGTTGGGGACTACTCGTGATGTTTGTATTCTCGCTCGTTCTACTGTGGGGGATTAACGAGTTCATTGAGAATGCACCGATGTTGATTAACTTTATCCGTATCTGCTCTGTCATTGTTGCGGCAAGTGTCATAGGTTATATGATTTACTCATTCAAGCGATCTAAGACGTCAAATGAAGTAGAACAAACCAGCTAGAGTTATCCTCAAATTAAACTAGCTCCAACAAAAAAGGCTCACTAGATAGTGAGCCTTTTTATGTCTATTCAACGTAAAACCGAGGTTTAACGTTGCTTCAGTCTTAAAAGAACAACGTTAGAAGAACTCAATCGAATTACGGCCGCTTTTGTCATCACGTGTTGGCTTAGGTGCATCCGCTTTCTTTTTCGGTTTCTTCTCTTTTTTCTCTTTCTTTGGCTCAGCCTTTGCGCTTAGCATTTCTGCTTTGCTTTTCTTAGATTCTTTCTTCTTAGAATCCTTTTTAGACTGACCTTTCTTCGCCTTGTTCTCTTTTTTAGGCGCTTCTTTCTTTTTCGGCTTTTCTAATTCTTCTTGTACTGGCTGATCACACACCACTACATAGTATTCTTGGTTGAATTCAAAAAAGTCGCCATCGTACATTTTACGACGCTTACGCGTTTCCAGCTCACCATTTACCGCTACGTAGCCTTCAGAGATGATGTGTTTAGCTTCACCGCCACCACTCACTAGGTTAGCAATTTTAAACACCTTGTAGAGCTCGATTGGCTGTGATGAAACATCAATACCAATTGCTTCAATTTCAATCTCTTCGCCTTCTTCGCCCAGCTCTTGGCCTTCGTAATCAGCGTCTTCGTAATGTTCTTGGTCCATGGTGACCTCTACCTAAATATGTACTTCTGAAATATTGGGCGCAGTGTAATCTTAAAACAACTAAATGACCATGTTGAATTATGGTTCAAGCATCTAGTTCACTGGATTAAAGCTATCTTTAGCGCCATAAAACGAAAGAAGAGAACTAACGTCATTAGCTCTCTTCTTATTTAAACCATAGCTCAGTTACCGCTTGTTAGGTCGCTAAACCATAGATAGCTCACCCTAGTGCGTTAAAAGAACCACTTCACGCCGACTTCAGCCTTGAGCTCGTAGTCACCTTCTAGCGTAACGCCCGTTGGTAGAGTGACATCTGCAGACGCGTATTGCAGTTTCGTCATTAGCCACTGAGTTCGGTCTTCCTTAATAGGAGCGTTCATCATGACATTAAAAGACGTCGACTCAAGTTCCACTGTATCGCCAGAAACGTTCATGTATTCAGGCCATGCTTGAACAAACGCGCCAGAATCTCCCATTGGGATGGTGGCAAACAGGTTTAGCATGTAGCCGTCTGCGGTTTCACCAAACACTTCACCGATGGTGTAGTTTACGTTTGGAAACAGCATTGCACCGCCGGTATAAGCAGGGTTGATCAAGCCGATTGCACCGACAGACATCAACGTGTTGTCATCCAAGCCCAGTGCTGAGTTCTTAGTGTGGATGAAGTCTGCCATGAAGCCAACACGTGGCATCAATGAGCTATCAATCGCCGATACTTGGAAATATTGAGCTCGGCTACCAAGGTAATCAACGCCCATTGAATCTTTGCCAGGCTTAGCATCGGAGTCGCCAAAGTTACCTTCGATAAAGCCACCGAACTGAGTCGTTTCAGACCATGCTCCTGTTAGCATTGAAGACAAACGGATATCAGCGTCAGAAGTAACAAAAAAAGCCGCTTGCGTATAAACACGAGTTAGATCCGATGGATCAATCACTTGGCTTTCTTCTTCATTCGCAAAAGCAGTACCAGACATTGCAGCTAACATTGAAGCGGTCAGTAATAGTTTTTTCATGTGTAAACCTTATTCTCATTGGAGCCATAGCCGCTTCCGTACTCACATGGCTCATGTTTAATAACTTGGTCAGAGAAATACTCCCTGCCTCCCTCAATTATCAGACGATAAAAACAATCTTTAAAATTCATAACGAGGGGTGAAAACCATCAATAAAGCAACAACACACCTTTGCCGCCACTTTATTGAGGCTATGGGTTACTGTTGTTTCGTTTTCAGTTTTTCACGAAGCGTTTGGAAAATGGCATAGAAGCCCGGAGTCATCATCGAACCGACCACCAGCACCATCAACATTCCACCCAGTAGTGCCAATCCAGTGGTGTTCTGAGAGATAGCCCCTGCACCATTGGCAAACACCAAAGGCAAGATGCCAAGAATGAATGACCATGACGTCATGTTTACGGCTCTAAAACGCATCTTGCCGCCTTGAATCGCTGCCTCTTCGATACTTAAACCTTGAGTTTCACGCTTCAGCTTTGAGAACTCGACCATCAAAATCGCGTTCTTGGCTGCAAGGGAAATTAATAGAATCAAGCCAATTTGACCGTAGATAGACAAGGCTTGCCCACCCGCTAATAGCGCCGCGAAGGTACCCACAGCAGCGGTTGGAGCCACAATGATGATCGCAGCAGGCAGAGCCCACGATTCGTACTGAGCTACAAGGAACAAGTAGATGAATACCAGTGCTAAAACCAGAGCGATTTGAGCCGTGTTCCCCGCCAACTTCTCTTGATAAGCCATGTTCGTCCACTCATAGGTGTAACCCTGAGTTAAAACTTCCTCGGCAATGCGCTCCATTGCATCAATCGCTTCACCAGATGAGTAACCTGGAGCTGGATTTAGCTGCAAACGTGCCGCAGGTAACATGTTGTAGCTTGTGACGAGATCAGGCTCTAATGTCGGTTCAATCGTTGCGACAGCAGACAGCGGAACTTGCTCGCCAAGCGCCGACGGGACATGTATGCGTAACACATCAGATAGATCATTTCGTTGTTCCCCTTTAGCTTGAACAAAAACTCGGTAGCTTCTTCCGTTTAGGGCAAAGTCATTAACGTATGAAGACGCCAAATGTGTCGCCATCGCATCGTTAATTGCACTGAGTGGTACGCCTAACTGACGCGCTTTCTCGCGATCAACTTCGACGTTGTAATGTGGAACATTTGCACGATAAGTCGTCATCGCATTGGTGATTTCTGGCGCTTGATTTGCCGCTGCCATCATCGCGTAAGTCACTTGCGCGAGTTCTTGAGCAGTGCGGCCAGACGTGTCTTGCACCATAAACTCAAGTGCATCACCGATACCAATACCTGGAATAGGTGGTAGACCCATCGCGATGCTCATCGACTTATCAATGCCATACAATTGCATGTTGATGCGCTGGGCGACCGCAGCTTGTGTATGGTCGCCATCCATTGCAAGACGCTCATCCCAGTCTTTCAAATTGACAAACATGGTTGCTGAGTTAGCGGCAACACCGCCGGTCAGAGCATTGAAACCAATCGCACCTGCGAAATCTTCAATTGCTGGGTCTTGGTTTAATACCGCTTCAGCTTGACGGATCAAGTCATGAGTACGCTCTTTCGACGCGTTGTCAGGCAAGAACATAGCGAGCGCCAACACGCCTTTGTCTTCAGCTGGAACAAATGCCGTCGGTAGCTTGTCATTCATCACAACCATGGCAGCAATAGCCACTGCGAACGAAACCAGAAGCACTGCTGATTTGCGAACCAATAAAGACACTGCTTTGCCGTAAGCCGTCGTCACTTTATTGAACATTGCATTGAATGCCACAAACCACTTAGCAGGCTTAGGATTGCGCTTCATAACCATTGCACATAGTGCAGGTGACAAAGTGAGTGCATTGATAGCGGATAGCACCAAAGCGATACAGATGGTGATAGAGAACTGAGCAAACATCAGCCCCGTGATACCTGGCAGCAATGCCACTGGAATAAACACCGCGAGCATGACCAATGTCGAAGCGACAATCGGACCAGTTACTTCTTTCATCGCTCGATTGGTTGCTTCTTTGGCATCAATAGTTTGGTTTTCATTAAGAATGCGTTCTACGTTCTCAACCACCAAAATTGCATTGTCCACCACGATACCAATCGCCAGAATCAAGCCAAATAAGGTAACGGTATTGATACTAAAGCCACCCATTTGCATGAAAGCAAAAGTACCAATTAAAGAAACAGGAATCGCAACCACAGGTGCAAGTGTTGTTCTCACATTACCTAAGAACAGGTAAGTCACCGCAATCACAAGCCCGACAGCAACAATTAAGGTTTCAACGATACTGCGAATAGACGCTTCAACCGATAAAGTGGTGTCGTATGGGATCGCGTATGTCATTCCTGCAGGCATGATGCTTTCAATGTCTTTCAATACCGACTTAACCGCAGCGCCTGTTTCCAAAGCGTTGGCATCTGGGTTTGCCTGCATTGCAACTAAAGCGGCATCTCCGCCATTGTAGGTTGCATAGGCATCATAGAATTGGCTGCCAATCTCTACGTTTGATACATCTTTCAGATAGATTTGATTGCCGTCCGCTAACGTTTTTACAATAATTTTTTCAAACTCTTCTGCACTCGACAGTCGACCTTGTGTGATCAAGTTAAACTGCAATGCGGCATTTTCACGGCTAGGACCTTGCCCAATTCGCCCCGCAGGCACTACCGCATTTTGTTCACGAATCGCGTTCTTCACATCAAATGTTGTCACGCCTAGTGACGCCATACGGTCCATATCAAGCCACACACGCATGCCATAGGTCGCACCAATCAAATCGCTGCTCGCCAAGCCAGAGATACGAGCGATACGCTCCATGAAGTTTGATTCAACCCAGCTGTTTAGCTCTAGCTCTGACATCGATTGATCTTCAGAGTAGAAAGCAATCGCAAGCAAGTCATCCGGCGCGGCTTTACGAATACGCACACCACGAGCACGAACTTCAAACGGCAGCATGTTTTCAGCAACGGCAACGCGGTTAGATACGTTAACCATCGCCATATCGGCATCAACGCTGTTATCAAAGGTAATGTTTAAAAAGTAACGGCCATCGTTGGTTGAACGCGACTGCATGTAAACCATGCCATCAACGCCGTTCACTTCCTCTTCGATTGGATTACCAATCACCTCTTTTACGGTTTCAGCACTGGCACCCGGCATGAACGCCACCACACGAACTTGTGGAGGCGTTACGCTTGGGTACTCTGAAATCGGCATGGTTTTAATCGCAATCAAACCAATCAAGGTCAGGAAGATCGAGATAACAAATGCAAATTTCGGTCGGTCGATAAAAAATTTACTGAGCATAATCTATTACTCCGCAACTGAAACAGGGGCACCAGGACGAATGCGTTGCAGTCCGCCAACAATCACTTCTTCACCGGCGTCCAAGCCATTTGCGACGAAAACATCTTGTCCAATTCGATCACCGACAACGACATCACGACGTACCGCATTGCCTTCTTCAATGGTGAGCACATATTGAGTGAGCTGATCTTGATGGATCGCCTTATGAGGAATTTGCACGCCGCTTAATGGTTCTGCACTCGTTAGCCCAACACGAACAAATTGATTCGGCAGCAGACCCGCTTCGCTGTTATCAAAAGAGGCAGAAATCGTCACCGTACCACTGGCTGCATTCACTTTGTTGTCAACAAAAGCGATGCTGCCTTGGTAGTCCGTCAATTGACCATCACGCTCAAGCAATACTGATGTCGCTTGCTTACCTTTAAGCTGATATTGACTCAGTTCGCTTTCTTTAATCGAGAATGTCGCATCGATCGGATCCATCTTGATCAGATCAGTCAAAGGGCCAAAGTTAGGTCCTACCATGTCACCAATAGAGAAGTTACTTTTCCCTAATTGCCCTGAATACGGTGCTTTAACTTGGGTTTGGTCTAAGTTGTCTTGCTGAACCCTTACGTTTGCTCGCGCAGACACCACTCGAGATCTCGCCATCTCTAGTTCAGCAATACTCAAATCGAGCTGCGACTGTGAAATACCGCCCGACTTCAACATCTGAGTGGTTCTTTCATGGTTTAGCTGAGTCAAGCTCAGTGCCGATTGCGCTTCAGATAAGGTTGCTTTTGCCGCATCAAATGCCGCTTGGTATGACGTTGGGTCGATTTCAAAAAGCACAGCGCCCGCTTCGACAAAGGCACCGTCATCAAAGAGTTTGTTTAACAAGAAACCACTGGTTCTTGGTGTCAGTTGAGCAGACTCAACCGCCTCCATTCTTCCTACATGGTATTGGATTGGCGAATGTGCCATTTCTTCTGCAAGTACCACAGTTACAGGTGTACTAGGCACTGGAGCTGCTGTTTGCTCCGTAGGTTGTGAATTACCACCACAGCCTGCAAGTAAGATACTTGCGGTTAATAACGTTATTGTTTTTTTCATCGTATGTTCTCTACAAATACGTCGATACATTGAGTGACCGCATCTTGATTCAATCTGAGCTTTTAATATCAGGAGCCATCACATTTGATCTATTTTCTATTCGGCGTTGACGCCATGATTTCGAACGAGCGCTTTAACCCACTTTTTCAACTAGCGTTTCAAACCAGCGTTAATCGCACTGATGTCTTCAGGTAGAAGCTCGCCACCCAAGAACTTGAGCTGCAGTGACACCAAAATGAAATCAATTTGCGCTTCAGTCAGGTCTTGCTTTGCTGCATAGAGCTGACGAGTTCCGTTCAGCACATCGACAATCGTTCTGCTGCCAATTTCAAAACCTTGCTGGGTTGCAACAAGTGAGCGTTCAGCAGAATGAACTGAGTTGGCATAAGCTTGCTGGGCACTAATAAGGGCGTTGAGGTCTTTTTCTGCACCGCGGATTTGGCGCGTCACGCTTCTCCAAGATTGCTCTTGAAGTTGAAGGGCTTGTTGATATTGAACTTTGGCTTGTTGTACTTCGTTACTGGTTGCCCCGCCTCGGTAAACAGGCAAGGTCATTGCAACGCCGGCAAACACGGTTGAGTTGTCATCAATGCTATTAAACTGCTGCTTTGACTGACCCATCTCGGTTCTACGAATCTCGCTCGCAAACGTATAACGGTACTCAGCAACCAAGCCTAGCGAGGGTTTATGCCCTGCTTGTGCCAGTTCAATCTGCTGCTTGCTTAGCTCAACCAGTTGTTTCTGAATTTGCATCTCAGGGTTGAATTGCTGCGCTTTTTCTTGCCATGTCAGTGCATTTTCGGGCGTTGGGATATTGGCAGCGTAACGGTCAGTATTCAGTGGATAAACCGACGTAAACTCATGACCAGACAGCTCATAAAGCGCGTCTAATGATTTCTCAACTTCGTTTTTAGCCACAATGACCGATGCAGAAACCAAGTCGAACTGAGCACGCGCATCAATCACGTCATTTTCCGGAATCATCCCCAATGAAAATTGACGTTCAGTTTGCTTAAGCTGCTCTTCGATCGCTTCTTGTGTCGCTTTGGTTTGCTTTAACGACTCTTGCGCTTTAAGGGCATTGAAATAACCCACTACGACTCGTAAAGCGAGGCTATCTAACGCGACTTGGTGTGAGACTTGGCTGAACTCAACCTGTTGATTACTTAGCTCATTTGCCGCGTTCAGTTTCGCGTTATAAAGATTTTGCCCCACGGAAATAGACGCTTGTGCCGCGTTGGTATCTATCTCGTTGAGTGTTGTGTAGCTGTTACGAAGCACACCATACGCAAGGTTTGCATCAACCTGAGGTAAATATCCGGCACCTACTTTGTCTGCACCATAAGTCGCACTATCAATGGCTAATGCAGCACTTTTTAATGCAGGGTTATTGTCGAGAGATTGCTGATACAGCTCACTTAAGCTGACACCTTCAGCCAAGGCTCCGTAGCTCGTGAATGCTCCGGCCACCAGCACAGCTAACGCCGAAATCTTCATAGAAGATCTCGGTGTTCTGTGATGAACGGCAACCGTACTTGAAAGCATTGAAGTTTGTTTTTTCATGGAATGACCCACCAACACATCAAATGGATGAATGGACTTGCGCCCTTTTGAGTCAAGTTTTGCGATTTAGAGGGTCGAGCTGTAGCGCCGTCGGAGTCAAACTTGTTCTAAATCATGATTTGCTGGCGAATACCGAGGGTTTTGTGTCGGGTTCCACATAGAATTTGGAATTAATTAACTACTTATTAAATAGATTCAAATCAAAATTAGTCATAGCACCCACTGATAGAATCACCTCATTACCCATTCACTGAGTTAATCTCGTAAATGTCCGATTTGATTTGCACTCGTGGCTACATCACTTGGTTTCACCTAGAAAACGGGTTTGGTTTTGCTAAACCTGATCACGGTGATATTGATGTGCTCATTCACATCAGTGTCATTGAATTTGATGGTGAAATTAACTTAGAGGAAGGTCAGCGTGTCTATATGGAGCTTGAAGAAGTAAAAGGTAAGCCTCACTGGAATGCCGTCAAAGTACTACCTCTGGCTAAACCTTTCTCTGCAATAGAGTCAGTATGATGAATACCCATCAACGAGGTCGTCCTACGCTGTCGCCAGTTGTGAAGCTCGCTAAACACGTCGTAAAAGGCTATCAAGATTACGTGAGTCTTAACCTCCGTTATCAAGATCAGCTTCTTCAACACTATCCAGAACACAACGCAGAGCAGTTGGCTCTCATTAGCGCCGTCATCATCAGTGGCTCCGAGGAATATAAGATTTGGAGCAGTATTGATAACCTAATGCTGTCTGCACAACGTCACTCTGATCCGGTCAAGCAATGGCAAAGCATTCAAGAGAAAGTATCAGGCAATGTTCAGCAACTTATTAGCTTGTATCAACTTCGGATTCGGTCTCTTCCGTCGCAGCCAAGATCCATATTAGCGTGTGATTTCGCGGATCAGCTTTGGCTCAATGAGCAAGCTGTCTCTCAAACGGTAATCTCGCAAACAATGACCCATTGGATCGAAAGTACATTAGTTAAGGCGACTGGATTTGAGCAAGATGATTGGTTCTATACCGTCACCGTAAATTTCAAATCAGGCATCAGAGAGAGCAACGGAACGTTGTTGAATGATTCAGAGAGTCTCAATAATTTCCGGAGTGACAGCACTTCATTTGTGCTTGATCGCGTCAAGCATCAACGAAAAATCATTCGCTTACTGATGCTGCATATTATTGAACACAAAATTGATTCACTGCTTCCAAGGCAAGCACAAAGCAGCGCGGGTAGGCCTGCACTCCCCTTGCCTGTACAATTGATGCGACAAGAGCAAGCGCTCCAAGATACGTACCTCGAATACAGACACGCGTGTCTTGGGCACAACCAACCTGCACTAAGTATCGAAACACTGGCCGCCAACGCGATCGAGAAAAGCAACAAAGCAACACCCCAAACAAGGGTCGGTAGAAAACCGATGAGTAACCTACAAAAACTCGTCAACCAGAGCCTAGTATTAGAAGACCAGATACTGTGCCAAGAGCAGCGACTTAATGGACACAACATCGGTTTTTCACAATTGAAGTCTAAGCAAAGTAATGGCACTGAAAGTAGCTCGCCAATAGAAAAAACAGTTAAGAGAGGACGCCCAACACTCTCGCCTGAAGACCAAATAGCTCGATTAAAATCCAAACTCGACCACATAAATCAAGCCATTGAGCAGTTGAAATCAAAAAATAAGTCAGTAACCGCTGATACGATAGTAAGAAATATTTGGCAGTATCAAAGCCTTTGGCTGACCAATAAAATAGCGCACGCTGATCGCATATTAGCGAAACAAGAGAGTCCACTTGAGCTTGCTCGCCGTCGCAAGTGGGATCAAAAGTTACTGACGATACAATCCACCTTGATACAATCCGCCTTAAGTAAGACTTAGACTTAACCTTGAGTGAGCTACGATGAGTTTCTACCTATTAAATCAAAACCTGCTTTTTAACAGCCAAAGTGGAAAGCTGTTAAACCTGACGTCTTTACAAGAGAGGCAACTACGTTCAAATGAATGGAAGTTGCTGTCACTTTTCATTGAACACTCAGGTTCTGATCTCACATCGGCGTTTATTCTTGAGGCCATTTGGGAAAGTACGCGTGCAAAATCGAGTGTCGCCACCGCGGTAAAAAACTTGCGTGCACAGCTGGGAGATTCAAGCGAACAGCCGAAGTTCATCCAAACTCAAGTTATGAAGGGCTACGCCTATATTGGGGAAACCCAAACACTCAGCGAAACCGAATACCAATCATTAATTGCACGCCATGCTTCGTTCTGGTCAAAATCGGCAAACTGGATTCAACATAACAAAACTCTTTTTGTTCATACCCTTATCAGGGTTGTATGTGTTTTGTTTATCGGCTGGAACTTAGTTGGCTTATACAACAATGATGCCTTCAGTCGTCTAGTGACTGAGCCCACCATCGCAACACCTATCCCGATGTTAATTCACCAAAACGCTGAAACGCCGAGTGATCAAGACATTCAAATCTGCCAATCGTTACTGATTGAAGCTCAGCAGAATGCACTCTTCGACACTTTACCGTTCCATCGCGAAAGCTCAGCCCCACCACTGCCGAAATTGTTCTGGCGAGACCACAATAAAGAGGTACTGGTATGTCATCTTTCACCACTAAAATAATCACAAGCGGTTTCATTATTGTGGCGCTGATGTCTTACGTCATCAAAGATCTCTACATTTCTCACTACAGTCCAGAATCGGTGTTTTTGAATCAATATTGGTCTTATAAACACAGAGGATACCCAAGTCGATTTGGCTACTTGGCTCAGTTATGGGATATACGTGTTGTCGAAACGGAATCTGAGGTTCTCATGAGCAAAGACAAGGCTTATCACGCCATGCACTTCAATTTTTTTGGCCAAACAGGCTCTGTTGCTCAAGTGATGGTGAAGTTCGAAACTCAATGGCAACGCTTTGAAAATAATCACGTACAGTTTGATGTGATAGCAGATTCTATTCGTTTAGACGGCGCATCAGATAAAATTGATGAGGTTAAGTTTAAGTCCTTCTCGAGAGATATGCTCCTCAGTATGTTTTCAACGCCGAGAAAAATCATCTCTGTATCATCACATGAGATCATCACTGAATTACCATATATAGGGTTGGTTAGGCAGCTTAAAATCGAAACGCCGCATTTGCTTGAAGCGCGCTAACCTAACGATAAAGTCGTAATATTGATCACATTTTGAGCTTATTACCGAAGATGAAACTTAGCAAAATAAGCAATAATGCAGGGCAATTTCCATCATAAATTATAATTTCACATTCTAATAAGGTTTGAGCATGTTTTCCTATGAGCATTTATTGGCATTTTGCACGACTTACGAAGCATCCTCATACAGCGCTGCTGCCAAAAGGTTAGGTAAAGATCGCACCACAATAAGAGACCAAGTCAAGGCTGTTGAAGACTTGTATGGCATAACGTTATTTGAAATCATTGGAAAGAAGGCGACACCGACTCAAGCTGCGGATCATATCTATCAACGTTCCAAGGTTGTGTTGAGTAATACCGAAAAACTCAGTACCTCATTAGAGAACATCTATATGGATGAGATGCTGACTCTCAATATCTATCACGACATTTCTCTACCGCTCAATTTAGCCGTAAAAATAGAGCATTCTTTGCAACAAAAACACCCAGAACTTCGTGTGCATTGGCTACATCGCAATCGAGAGGAAGCGTTTGATAGCATTGAATCTGAATCAAACAGCATCGCACTTATGCAACATAAAAACATACAGCGCTTTAGTAAAAATATTGAGTATTTATCTTTAGGCTATGGTGAGTTAGGAATATATGCAGGAAGAAGAAGCAAACTCCCTCACCTTAATGCGCTGTCTATTGAGGACCTAAAGTTAGACAAGCAATATGTGAGCGAAAACCATTTCCACACCCTACCAGAGCTTTATCTCATTTCCCCTCAATACCACCTCGTCAGCAATAACGACCTCTTATTAGAGTTAGTGAAACATGATGGTTGGGCGATCATGAGTACCGACCTTGCAGAGCCACTTGTACAACGCGGAGAGTTGGTGACTCTCAATATAAAGCAGGTCGCAAATCATTTTAACTTTGGACTGACACTGTATTACTCGGTATCAATGGATAACAAAGAACCGCTACCTACAATCAAAACAATTACCCAAGCACATTTCGCCCTATAGTTATATTAA
This sequence comes from Vibrio splendidus, assembly GCF_001557875.1. GTDB lineage: Bacteria > Pseudomonadota > Gammaproteobacteria > Enterobacterales > Vibrionaceae > Vibrio > Vibrio splendidus_F. The sequence continues at coordinate 1,474,959 of NZ_LNRF01000001.1, forward strand.
TGGACTCCATACCAATATTGACGGGCTACATAACGAGATCAATGTGCCCTCAGCCATATTGATGGATTTTAACCCGCATAGTTGAGTTTTTCGTTTCATGAATCAATGCCATGATGATTGTGTCTCCCAATTACAAAGGCATTCATCATGAATAAGAAAATTCTATCTACCGCTATTATTGCTACCTTCTCTATGGGCGTTGTTACTGCCGCCGAAGCTTGCACCCGCTTGCTTTGGGATACACAAGATCAAGGCACATTCGTTTCACGTACTCTGGATTGGTCAGAACAAACGGATGTGCACCTCGTCAACATTCCAAAAGACAGCACTTACGTTACCCATTTAGATAACACTAACCAAGTTACCTCAAAATACGATGTCACAGGATTAACGACTTACGGTCAAATAACGGATGGTATGAATAATGCTGGGCTCAGCGGTAACGTGCTGTACGATCGTGGTATGGATACACAAGAGTCAACGAAGGCTGATGACTTAGGTACGCTGACCTACCTAAAGCATGTTTTATCGCAGTTCAGCACCGTTGAAGAAGCCGTTCAATTCGTTGAAAAAACGCAACCCGCCACTGAGTTTGTGCCAGGAGTTCCAATTAGAATCGCACTTCATATTAGCCTTCAAGACACATCGGGGGATTCAGCAATTATAGAGTTTAGAGAGGAAGGACCACGAATCTGGCATGGCGCTGAATACACAATAATGACGAACCAACCAGATTATGACCAACATTTGGCCAATGTAGAACGCTCTATACGCGGTTGGGGCCCACAAGAGGCCCAATACTCACAAACCAACTTAGGCACAGGTGGCAACGCCAACCCAGAAGACAGGTTTGTACATTCGAGTTACTACATGGGACACCTTACCGAGCCGAGCAGCGTGATCAATGGCATGGTCAAACTAGATTCGATTACTTACAAGATCCCACATGATGCGCCAAACGCGCCCATTGATGGTGTGATGGCTGGTTATGCGACAGAATACGCGGTTAACTATCACCTACAATCAGGTGAAACATTACTTCGCTACCAGTGGGGAGATGACTTCACTCAGCTTCAATACAACATGCGAGATATCCAAGAATCTGGAAAAGCGATCAACTTCCAGTTAATCCAGCCAGGTTTGATTGGAGATGTAACTGAGACCATCATTAAATCTGCAAACTAGACAAGCGAAAAACCTGAGACAAAGGCCACTTGGCCTTTGTCTATCCATAATAAACACTCTGCTTCAACCAGAGTGCATCTACCGCACTCTCAACTTATATTAAGTACCTTTCAAAGCGATACTAAAGTGTGATTCTACAAATTCTTAGTAGCGTAACCCTTAAGAACCTCAAGCAAACCTCTAAACACACTGGTGTTTTCAAAGCTCGTTGGATAAAAAAACGAGAGCCCAAATTTAGCACTGCTTGTAAGCAGCTCATTAAACTCAATCCGACGTAATTTCTTCGCATTTACAGCTTCTGTCGCTAAGCTTTTTGGTAAAAGTGCCCAACCGTTCACTTTCACTAACTCCAATAACATATCGTTATTACTTACGGTACGAAAATACGGTGATACGCCCAACCACTCCGGCATAGTTTTACTTTGGTTTTCACTGATGTACTGCGTTTCTAACTGAAGATCTTCAAGTCGAATCTCACTGATTTTGAACAGAGGGCTATCAACCCGCGCATAAGCGGCAAAATCACCGTCACCTAGCTTAATAGCACTGATTGGGTATTCCGACATGTTTTCCATTCGGTGCTGCATGATCGCAACTTTGTTATGCGCTTGCGTCACATCAACCAAGATCTCGTCTCGATTTCGATGTAACCAATTAAGTACCATGCTAGGGTGCGCCTTCAGAACATACTGCTCAATTTCCACGACTAAATCATTGGGCATCAGTGTATCGTGATAAAAATCAAGACGGGTTATATCTTGCTGGTAGGCGTTCATCATTCTTAGATGTAATCGCTCACTGTTTTGTACCAGCAATTTTGACTGCTTATAAATAGAACGTGCAAAGTTGGTTGGTACCGCCTTTTTTCCTTCAATCGTAAATAAAATGGTTCGATAACTGTCCTCTAACGCTTTCACTTGTTCTCGAATGGTCGTTCTATCTTTACCAAGAACTCTTGCAGCCTTGCTATAGCTCTGTTCGTCATACGTCGCGCAGAATGAGTTTAAGTGTTCGTAAGAAAACATCCCTGCCACCTTTGATTATCAATGTTTGGTTTTACCCATCATTATGCGTTATTAGAAACGTAATAACACTGCTAAATTAGCAACAAATGTGAGGCGAAGAGAGTTTTCACTCTGTATTTGAACGATAAAATTCGCTTCTCTATGTATTGGCAGTAAGCCCAGAAGTTAGCTATACACACTTATTTGAACAGAGTTACGCATTGCTAATTATGGGTTTACCGCCTCTCTTTTCTTATCACTTATCCGTGAATACAAAGAAAGAACTGACTTTCTAAGCGCTCACAGGAAGATTGATTTTCCCAAGCGCGATGGTCGACTTAACCCTCTCATAGAACAAGGCCGTTAGTTGAGAGCAATAGGATCCATTATGAAAAAGCTACTTCTCTCAACGGTTATTGCTGGCCTAGTCGCCACACCAGCTTTCGCCGAAACCTCAACCAGCCCTATCACGCTTTACGTATCGAATGACATCATTACCCTTTCAGATCACGATCATAGCAACGTAGACGCTATCGCAGTCCAAGACGGTAAAATCCTCGACCTTGGCGATCAAAAAACACTCACCACTAAGTACCAATCTAAAGATGGTTTTACGATTGATAAATCATTTGAAGATCGCGTTCTTACACCGGGCTTTGTTGAACCTCACGTTCACCTTTGGCTGATGGCGTTATTGATCGGCACAGACTTTATTACTCCTGCTGATTGGGATTTACCATGGGGTAACGTTGAAGGCGTAATAGGCCATGATAACTACTTAGCCCGTTTAACAGAGTTAGAAAGTGGGCTGGCTGAAGGCGAACCATTGGTAAGCTGGGGCTACCATCACTACTTCCACGGCAATGAAATGAGCCGCGAGTTGTTGAACAACATTTCTGAAGATCGACCAATTATCATTTGGCATCGCAGCTTCCACGAATTGTTCTTCAACGATGCAGCGATGGAGATGCTAGGTTGGTCTGAAGAAGACTGGACTGGTGAAGGCCATGCGTATACTCAGTTGGACTGGGAACGAGGCCATGCTTATGAAGCTGGCGGCAAACTCATTCTCAATGATGTAATGAGCTTCTGGGTAAATAGCGGCATTTTTGCAACGGGGATGGAGCGAACCAAAGATTACATCCACTCTGGTGGTATCACTACCGCCATTGATCCAGGTGTTGTTGCAACACCAGAGATGTTCGAACAAGTAGTCGACATTCTTGAAGACGGTAACTTCCCAATGGATTACTGGTTAATGCCAGCCGGTAACTTTACCTACATGATGGCGGAAAACGACCCTGCCAAAGGTAAAGCGATTGCCGAAGGTTTGACTCAACACCCGTCTTACCAAGGTGAACAGATCAAATGGCTACCTAAATTCGTTAAGTTGTTCTCTGACGGCGCAATGTACAGCCAATTAATGCAACTTAAAGACGGTTACACCGATGGTCACTCAGGTGAATGGTTGCAACAACCTGAAGATCTTGAAGCAAGTATGCGCCCTTACTGGGAAGACGACTACACGATCGTTATCCATGCCAATGGTGATCTTGGCTTTGAGACTGCACTGAACATTGTCGACAAGCTTAACAAAGAAAAAGGCAGAGACGATCACAGAACCAGCTTCCACCACTTAGGTATTACCGATAAAGACGACATCCCTAAAGCCGTTGAACTTGGCGCAAACTTTAGTGTAAATCCTTATTACACACATATTCTGGCTGAGCTTTATTCAGAACAAGGTATCGGTCAAGAGCGTGCAGAAGTGATGGCGCGTGGACGTTCATTCATCGATGCGGGTGGCATTTTATCATTGCACTCAGATTCACCAATGGCACCAGCGCAACCACTAGGGTTGGTTTGGGCTGCTGTAAACAGAATCGGTCTGTCAGGCAAAACGGTAATGGGACCTCAAGAGCGAATCACGGTTGATGAAGCAATGCGTGCAATCACAATTGATGCTGCATACACAGCACGTCTGGAAAATGAAGTTGGCACCATTGATATCGGCAAAACGGCCAACTTTACGGTACTCGACAATAACCCATACACGGTAAAACCTGAAGACATCAACAAGATAAAAGTTGAAGCAACGATTTACCAAGGTATCCCTGCTCCTGTAAAAAACAGTAACTCTGGTTTAGCCATGACTAAGCAAAATATGAAAGTTGTGAATGTAATCAACAGGTACCACAGCGCTCACGATCATCACCACCATGATCATGACCACGATGTGTGTGCGACAAGCTTGTACTTCCAACATGCTCTTACGGCGATTCAACAGCAATAACCTATGCACAACAAACGATGAACATCGCTCTAAGCAGAACGAAAGCATCTCAATAGCTTAATCTTCATCGTTCTCACAAAGTGATAGTGTGACCTCAGCGTCCGCTATCACTTTTTCTTTTTATGTTACATGTTGATCTGTTTCGCTATACAGAAAGTCCTATATAAGAATGGCTCTATACAAAGATCTCTAACCCAATTCAACACGTTCTCACACCTTCAATCCCCTATCTCACCTATTCCACATCACGACCAAATCTCTCGACAAGTGCAGTTTCCTTACTGTTGTTCTAGCGAATAGAATTTATGCTGTGAACAAGTGTGTTGGTCATACCTGAAACTTGGCAGTTAGCAGGGAAAGATAAAGTCCGCCAACGCCTTATCAACAGCGCCACCCTATTAAATCCTTACAGAGCCAAAGATTTTTGCATCACAGATAACTCGTCAAGATACGTCGCTCATTAGTCACCTTCTCTCTATGTGCCCTTGAGTACACACCTCCTCATTTTAACTGGCTAACCTCTTTTCGTATCATCTCACCTCGCCTAACGAGAGCCACACAAATCTGATTTGATTACGCTGTTTACCAGCGTAACTGCAGCATTCTCTATCCACCAATCTTCTCTTTTGTTCTCCTTTAATGACACCAGTATTGAAACGTCTCCCAAGCAGATGAAATGTAATGAAAACCCTTTAAATACAGCAGCTTATTAAAAACATAAAAACTTCAAAATTAGTTTTACCATCACCAAAATCGATAATATGACCCGGTCAATTACAACTCAGGTCAATACTATGTCTACCATTTGGGAATTAGATATGGGTTATCTAGAGTCACTTAGCAAGGAGCTACGCGGATACATTAAGGATGATGAAGTGACGGTATTACCCCAGCTTAGAACGCAATATCTTGCCGAGCTAAACGCAGTTATTGAAAAGATGGTTTTGTCTTCAGCGAAAACAGATCAAATGGAGGCATTGGTAAAGGTTTGCCAGCATATTGCGACAACGGTGAACACCTCTCGATATCACCGACTTAGCCAATGTATCGAGCGTATTGACTCACTCGCCAACAAGTTGCGCCACCAGCAGAGCACGGACTCTCAGCCTCTTACTGCTGATGCATTGTTCTTGCTTGCGCAAAACCACGGCATTGCGATCTCAAGACATGACCTAAACGACGGTAAAGCAAGCTCAGTATCTTTCGCTTACCAACAAGGTTATCTGTCCATTTCCGAAGCGTTTGATGCTTTGAGTGCGCTGTTTAAACATCAACGCCATTCACGTTCATCCAACATGCTGAACAGTCCTGCGTATCTATCTCAATGCGCCTAGTCAGATTTCGTTCTAACAATAAGATTTAATTATGAAATATTTATCGTTACCCTTTTGCTTAGCTCCACTGTTTTTATCGTCCTTAGCTTATGCAAGCCAGCCATACTCAGAGACATTAACCGGTGATTGGGGAGGTGAGCGCAGTCGCATTAAAAACAGCGGACTCTCGCTCGATGCTGAATACACCAACGTTTACCAATCGGCGGTTTCTGGCTCACCATCAAATTCAAATGAATTCACGCACCGTTTTGACTTGTTTGCAGCGGTTGATACTGAAAATGCGGGCCTGTGGAATAACGGCAGCTTTCGCACCCAGTTGATCTATCTAAACGGTGATGCGAACGACTTTGGCTTCTCCAGTTTGTCAGTTCCTAATTCAGCCCATTACTCAGACAGCAACAGCCCTTTCTTTTCATCCTTGTATTACACACACAAGTTTGATGACAACACCAACCTCCTTGTTGGTAAGATCGACGCGTTTGAGCTGCTACGAAATGCGCCATTTTACGGGGGAGCAACTCGTCATGGATTCATGAACATTGCTTTCTCTGCTCCCCCAAGTGGCGTAACTCCCCCATCATTTATTGGCGGTATCCTCAACCACACCATCGGCGATACACGAATCACGGCGATGATTTATGATCCAAGAGATCGATACGATGACAACTTAGGGTTCAATGATTGGTTTGATGACGGCGTGAACTTCTCATTAGGTGCAACTCACTCATTCAAACTGTTCGATAGAAGTTCTACGTTTGGTATGTCTGGTACATACAGCACTGAAGAAGGAGTGGATTACTCGTCTTTGGGTGAGACCGCAAAATATAAGTACAACATTCGTGCTCAAGCTACACATAATATCTATGAGAACAATGACGATACTATCGCAGTCTATCTAAGAGCAGCAGCGGCAGACGGTAACCCAAATATCATAGATGGAACGTTTGTTGGCGGCTTTGGAGGCAACGCTTTCTTCTTCGACAGACCACAAGATCAATGGGGCGCAGGCTACTATTACTACAACTTGTCTAATGCGTTACAAAACAGCATTAGTGATTTGCCACTAGGAGCTGAATTAAAAGACGAGCAAGGTTTTGAGATCTACTACGCGTTCCAAGCGACGCCATGGTTAACCTTTACCGCGGATGCGCAATACGTAACACCCGCGGTCAGCACTCAAAGCAAAGTCGCGTTGTTTGGCCTAAGAACGAATATCGTTTTCTAACGTCACCGTATAAACTAAGACGCTATTAAAAAAGAGCCTGATCATAAATGAACAGGCTCTTTTTTGATTGCACATTGAATCGAAATTCATCGCTTAAGGCGTGCCAACCTCAGATAAAGACACCAACTGTTTAGTATATTCATGCTGCGGATTACCAAACAGAGTCTCAGTATCACCCTTCTCAATCACCTCGCCAGCTTTCATCACAATGGTGTAGTGACACAAGGATTTCACGACATTCAAGTCATGGCTGATAAACAAATAGGTCAGGCCATACTTTTCTTGAAGTGACTTCAGCAAATCCAACACTTGAGCTTGAACCGTTCTGTCGAGTGACGATGTTGGTTCATCGAGCAGGATAAACTCTGGTTTAAGGATCAGAGCACGAGCTATAGCAATACGCTGCCTTTGACCGCCAGAAAACTCGTTTGGGTAACGGTGGCGAGTCTCAGGGTCGAGATCGACCTCTTTCATTACTTCACAGATACGTTGGTCGAGTTCGCTCTCATCCAATTGTTGATGCACTAACAAACCTTCGCCAATCACTTGAGCAACTGACATCCTTGGGTTCAATGCCGAAAACGGATCTTGAAACACCACTTGCATACGGCTTCGAAACGGCAACATCTGTTGTCGATTTAAGCCTTGAATTTGTTCGTCAGCGTAGGTAATTGAACCCTCACTTTCTACCAGCTTCAATATCGCCATACCCGTTGTCGATTTGCCCGAACCACTCTCACCGACGAGGCCGATGGAGTGCCCTTTCTTAAGAGTAAACTCCATATCAGTCACCGCTTTAACATGCGAAATAGTACGCTTGAATAAGCCGCCCGTGATTGGGAACCAAACACGAAGTTGGTCGACATTAAGTAGGGGTTTACTTTCCGGTGATACAGGAACTGGTAAGCCTTTCGGGTCAGAGTTGATAAGCTTTTGTGTGTAAGGGTGAGTTGGTGCGTTGAACAATGTTTGGCAATCGTTACTTTCAACCAAGCGACCATCTTTCATTACCGCCACTCTGTCGGCAATCTTACGGACAATACTTAAGTCATGAGTAATGAAAAGCATCGCCATGCCCAGCTCTTGCTGCAGGTCTTTGAGAAGGTCGAGGATCTGCGCTTGCACCGATACATCCAATGCCGTTGTCGGCTCATCGGCAATGAGCAGCTCTGGCTCGTTAATAAGTGCCATTGCGATCATCACGCGTTGGCGCTCTCCACCAGACAACTCATGTGGATAGGCTGAAATTTTTTGCTCGGGGTATCGAATGCCCACCTTTGAAAGCCATTCAATCGCCAAGGCTTGCGCTTTATTGGTTCGCATGCCTCGGTGAATGGCTAAGGTTTCAACCAATTGTTTACCGACTCGATGAAGCGGATTAAGCGAAACCATGGGTTCTTGGAAAATCATGCCGATGCGACCACCACGAATTCCGCGCAGTTGCCTTTCTGAACAACTCAGAATATCGGTACCAGAGAAGTTAATCTTTCCGCTCAAGTAATGCGACGAGCCTTTAGGCAGTAGCTTTAAGATCGAGTTAGCCGTCACCGATTTACCCGAGCCACTCTCTCCCACCAGCGCCAGTGTTTCCCCTTTGTATATCTCGAGCGAAACATTGTGTGTTACCTGCTCTATCGCCTTCTTTCTTCCAAAGCCCACAGACAGTTTATCTATGGTTAGAACTGGAGAAGCAGGAGCTGTATTTGAAGTCATAACCTATCCTTACTTCTGTTGGTGTGGGTCGAAGGCATCACGTACCGCTTCACCGACGAAGACGAGTAACGTAAGCATCAAAGAAAGTACAACGAACGCGGAAATACCAAGCCAAGGCGCTTGTAAGTTAGCTTTACCTTGCGCCAAGAGCTCACCTAACGAAGGCGAACCCGCAGGAAGGCCAAAGCCCAAGAAATCTAACGACGTCAGCGTGGTCACCGAACCAGACAAGATAAACGGCATCATAGTTAGGGACGCAACCATAGCGTTCGGCAACATGTGACGAAGCATAATGCGTTTGTCATCGACGCCCATCGCTTGTGCCGCGCGTACATAGTCAAAGTTACGACAACGTAAGAACTCAGCACGAACAATGCCCACCAAACTCATCCAGCTGAACAGCACCATAATCCCAAGCAACCACCAGAAATTCGGCTCGATAAAACTCGACAAAATAATCAGCAAGAACAAGGTCGGCATTCCGGACCACACCTCGATGAAACGTTGCCCAAACAGGTCAACCCAACCGCCGTAATAACCTTGAGTTGCACCGACAACCACGCCTATCACGCTCGACACAATCGTCAGAATGAAGCCAAACAAAACGGAGATACGGAACCCATAAATGATACGAGCTAATACATCTCGCCCTTTATCATCGGTTCCTAGCCAGTTCACTGAATCTGGTTCCGAAGGCACCGCGCCTGAAATATCGAAGTTTATTGTGTCGTAGCTAAAGGGAATAATTGGCCACACGATGTAACCGCTGTCTTCAATGAGTTCGATAACATACGGGTCTTTGTAGTCGGCTTCGGTTTCAAACTCGCCGCCAAATTCGGTCTCCGCATGCTCATTAATGACGGGTACAAACCACTGATTATTGTAAGAAACCAATAAAGGCTTATCGTTGGCAATGATCTCAGCAAACAGGCTCAGTCCAAACAGAATGGTAAATATCCAAAGGGAGATAAAACCACGCTTGTTTGCTTTAAAACGTAACCAACGAGCTTCAGCTAAAGGGTTGTTAAACATTTATTATCAATACCTTGTTATTCGTTCGCCATTAACGCGCTTCAAAATCAATTCGAGGATCAACCCAGGTATACGTCAGGTCGGAGATAATGCTCAGCACCAAACCAAGCAAGGTCATGATATAGAGAGAGCTGAACACCACGGGATAGTCACGTTGAATGGTCGACTCAAAACCAAGCAGACCAATACCTTCAAGTGAAAACATTACTTCAATCAACATAGAGCCCGTGAAGAAAATACTAATAAATGCACTCGGGAAACCGGCAATAATGATTAGCATAGCGTTACGGAAAACGTGCTTGTAGAGAATACTGCTCTCATCCAAACCTTTCGCTCTCGCGGTCACCACATATTGCTTATTGATTTCATCAAGGAAGGAGTTTTTGGTCAGCATGCTGAGCGTGGCAAAACCACCGATGACCATGGCAAAAATAGGCAAAGCTAAGTGCCAGAAGTAGTCGCCAATTTGCTGATACCAGTTGAGCTGGTCGAAGTTACTCGACACTAGCCCACGCAATGGGAACCAACTGAAGTAGTTACCACTCGCGAATAAAATGATCAGGATAATCGCAAACAAGAAGCCCGGAACGGCATAACCAACAATCACCACCGCACTCGACCAAATATCAAACCGAGAGCCGTGATGAATGGCTTTCATTATCCCCAAAGGTATCGAAATCACGTAGATGATTAAGGTACTCCATAACCCTAGGGAGATGGAGACAGGCAGTCGCTCGATGATCAAATCAATAACGTTGCCGCCCTTAAACAGACTTTCACCGAAGTTAAAGGTCGCGTAGTTTTTCAACATGTCGAAGTAGCGAACATGAATCGGCTTATCAAAACCAAACTGCTTTTTGATCTCTTCAACCACTTCTGGATCAAGCCCTCGAGAGCCTTTATAGCCACTCGCAGATGCTTGGTCACTTTCGCTTAAATCAACTTCTTGTCCACCACCAGAAAAGCGCTCCATGATACCGGAGTTGTGCCCTTCTAACTGCGCCACAGCCTGTTCTACTGGGCCTCCCGGCGCAATCTGAATGATGAAAAAGTTAATCGTGATGATCGCCCACAGCGTGGGGATCACCAACAGTAAACGCCGAAATATATACGCGGCCATGCTAACTAACTCCTAGCGACGTTTTTCAGGAAGCAATGCCGCCTTTTCTTCTGAAATCCACCATGTATCGATACCTAAATCGTATTTAGGCAATACATCTGGACGCTCAAACTTGTCCCACATTGCTACGCGGTATTCGCCAACGTGCCATTGAGGGATATTGTAGAAATTCCACTGTAATACACGGTCAAGAGAACGACCTAGCGTAAGTAGCTTTTCAGGGTTCTGTTGGTTACGTGCGATTTCTTCTGTTAACGCATCCACCACAGGATCCATCACACCTGCCGTATTGTAAGTAGAATCAATGTAGTTAGAGTTCCAAACGATCATTAAGTTCGGGCTTGGATAAGGGTTTGCAGAAAATGACGAAGAGACCATATCGAAATCTCGATCACGAAGACGCTTGATGTACTGAGTCGTATCGATGGTGCGGATCTTCATCTCGATACCCATGCGCTTCAAGTTCTTCTGAACCGGCGTTGCAATACGCTCCGTGGTTGGGCTGTAAATCAACAACTCAAATGACAGCGGCTTGCCGGTCTTTTCGTTGGTCATGACTTTGTCTTTCAGCACCCAACCCGCTTCTTTCAATAGTTTGAAAGCTGTACGCATTTGGCTACGAATACGGCCGCTACCATCGGTGACTGGTGGTTGGAACTCTTCAGTAAAGACTCTCGGTGGAATTTGGTCTTTGTATTGAGACAACAACTCGATTTCAGCTTCGCTTGGTAAGCCTTTCGCTTCATAGTCGGTGTTTTGGAAGTAACTGCGAGTACGTTTGTACTGACCATAGAACATATTCTTGTTCATCCACTCAAAGTCCATCGCGTAGGTTAACGCTTCACGAACCTTTGGGTCAGAGAACACGGGAGATTGAATGTTGAAGACAAAACCTTGAGTCGTTTCTGGCTTCTCATGGTTGATCTCTTCTTTGATGATGTAGCCTTTATCGAAGTTCGCGCCAGTGTAAGAGTTGGCCCAGAACTTAGCCGAGTTTTCCGTTCGAAGATCGAACTCCCCGGCTTTGAAGGCTTCTAGCATTACTGTATCGTCACGGTAGTAATCATACTGCACTTGCTTGAAGTTATTACGACCAACATTGACTGGCAAATCCGCAGCCCAGTAATTTTCATCTAAGCCGTAAGTCACGCTTTGACCCGATTTATAGCTGATGATCTTATAAGGGCCACTGCCTACAGGCGGCTCACTTAGAGGTTCAGACAGCTTCTTGTCTTTCCAATAATGCTCTGGCAATACGCGCGTGCTTTGGGCAAAGCTAAACAACTTCTCGCGGTTTGGCTTCTCCATCTCAATACGAACCACTAAATCAGAAACAGCGGTGACTGACTTAATTTCTTTGTAATACACACGGTATTGAGGCACACCCTCGGTTGAAAACTTATTAAAGGTGAATGCCACATCGTGAGCCGTAATAGGCTCGCCATCATTGAATCTGGCTTTCGGATTAATATCGATTTCCATCCAAGTGAAATCACTGGCGTAGCGAACCTTTGAAGCGATCAATGGATAATACGCATCAATCTCGTCGCTCGGAGAAAACATCAAGGTATCGTAAATCTCTCCAGTGTAACTTGCAGCAACGCCACGAGAACCGAATCGATTAAAGCTATCGTAAGTACCGATGCTGCCATAAGTCACTTTGCCCTGCTTTGGCGCATCAGGATTAACGTAATCAAAGTGAGTGAAATCGGCTGGATATTTTGCTTCACCAAAACCAACCAGTTGTGTGGTTTCAATAACGGTGACAGCAGGTGTTGACTGGGTATCAGAAGCGTAAGTAACGGAGGGTTGTAAAGCAATAAGCGGCAACATGATTGCACATGACTTCAAGTTAAACCTGAAAAACTGAGTGCGTTGCGAGGCTTTGCGTCGAAAAACTGTTCCCATTTGACTCTCCCTTCAAATGTCATGAATTCTATATTCAAGTTGATTCATCGGCTTTGAATGCATGCCGCTAAAACAAGTATAGGTTCAAATCTAACATCATGTAATAACTAATAAAACCATCAGCACTCTATCTCTTACCGTTTATTTACAATTAACTCGTCACAGCTCGAAGTTATTAGATGACGCAGGCTAAATCTTCACCACAATAATCTCACTAACGTAAATAATGGAAGCCTCACTGACGTTGATTGGCTTTACTAATCAAATTTAGGCTCTAAATAATCAACAAACTATACTTTTACTGGAGTATCCTTGCAGCCTAGGTCTAAATGGAATGACACTTTGAACAAACCAAACCAAATAACATTCGCAACGTTCAACCTTTTGAACTATCTCGAGCCACCGAATGCTTATTATGATTTTGAGAACATCTACAGCTTCGAAGAATGGCAAAAGAAACAACATTGGATGGCTGAAGCGATTCGTTCATTAGATTGTGATGTGATCGGCTTCCAAGAGATATTTAGCCCGCAATCTTTAGAACAATTGATGAATGAGCTTGGCTACCCTCACTTTGCTGTGGTCGATAGCGCACATGTTGAAGATGATTACCTATACACCTCACCTGTCGTTGGTATTGCTTCCCGTTACCCGATTGTAAACGTGCAGCCTGTGACGCCAGATTCGAAACTACTGACAGCATTCAACCTTGGCGACAAATTCTCATTCAACAGAACACCTGTTCACGCAACGATTACGTTACCCCATTTAGGTTCAACCGACTGTTATGTCGTGCACTTCAAATCACAACGTCCAACAGAACCAAAGGCAGAATCTGTCGATGCAGACAACACTCAGCAAAGCGAAAAACCACAAAGTGGCACACTCACACGCTTCCACCAAGAACAGCTTGGCTCTTGGTTATCGAGTGTCCAACGCGGTCTAGAAGCTCAGATGCTGCATCAATACATCACCAATCAACGCTACCAGACCGACCAGCCTGTCGTGTTGATGGGTGATTTTAATAAACCATTGTTCCACGATGAGTTTAAAGGGCTGCTGAGTTACTCAATTAACCGAGACGAAAACAGCAAGTATTGGCTATCCCACTTTCGCTTAAAAGACAGCTGGGATCTTTACCATCAACTGCATGAAGAAGACTTGCTTGAACAGCGTAAACCTACCCATTACTACGGCGCTTCTGGATCTGTACTCGACTACATTTTGATGTCGAACGAGTTTGATTGTCAGAACTCGTCTAGTTTGATGGAGATCTCTAGCTATACAGTGTTAGACCATCACCTGATTAATCCTAGTTTTGAACACGACCAATTCAGTACGGACCATGCCATCGTTGCTGTCACCGCTCATATTCGTGAAGCTTAACTGTTTGATTACGATTCGCTTTAAGTAGACGTGTCACCTGATCTCGATATAAAAACACCGAAGCATTACCACTTCGGTGTTCATAGTATTCAAATACTTACTAGATGGTGTCTAAAATTTAGAAACGGTAAGCAACAGCTGCGTAGAATGAATCGATCACGAGATCTTTATCATTTTCAAAATTTGAATCGCTCTCAATTACAAATGCATCCGCTTCATAACCTAATCTAAAGCTGACGTTTTTAGCCTGTTTAGGAGTGTACTCAACTCCGAAACCATAGCGAATACCCTCACCACTATCGTCATCAAGCGCCGGCAGCGACTGGTCTAAATCAATCGTCGACAAACCGATGATGCCAAAAGGACGAATTCCATTTTCAAACGTGTAACCTAGATTAGCACTGATCGAAAATGCAGTTGGAGACCAAGTGTAAGTAGATTGGTTTAATGCATTTTTTGCAACAACGTCGCCATAATTCGTGTATTGCGCCTCTAGCGCGACGATGCGATTAAATTGGTATCCAGCAATTATCTTAAATGTCTCATCGTCTGCATCGACAGTAATTGGTACTAAAGAGTCGTTATAAAGCCCGCCATCATCAATGCCAGTCGTACCGATTGCACCGCCTAGGTAGAAACCGCTGTCCGCTGCCATTACATTGTTTGCAGCTACTGCTGACATCATCGCGATGCTTAGAATAAATTTGTTGTTCATTACTGCTTGACCTTACTTAGTGCAAATCAAGATTGTTACACCTTCCTATGCTGCACAATCTTGTTAGAGTTATCCGACACCCCGTCGAATTGGCAAGCAGGTTAATCTCACTGAAAACAAAAAAATAAATAAAAATATAATCACTTTGTAACTTCAGCCAACATAATCAGTAATAACAAAATAAACACATGAATAATAAAGAAATAAAAACACATCTTTTCTAGATAAAACCTTCCACTCAATTTTCAAACCATCCCATTTTTAGATTTTATTCACGCAGACTTACGAACGCTTACTTTCAAGAGTGATGCGATTCTGCATAATTCGCGCGCTTTGACCATTCGTACACTTAAATAACCACACTTAAATAGTTATCCGATCCAAAAGCAGCCAATTTCGCTCAATCTCCACAATTCAGAATAAGACGAACAGAAAACACGATGAACCACACAATAGACTTCAACGGCTTAATCATTGATATCGACGCTCGAACGATTACCAATCAGCAAGGAAACAAAATCACCTTGCGCCCTCACCTATTAGCAGTGCTCTGCTTGTTATTGGAAAATGTGGGAAGACCGATTTCAAGAGAGCATATTGTTGATGTGTGTTGGGACGGGCAACTCTCGTCACCGCATGTTCTTGCTAACGTCGTCTATAACCTACGCAATGTGTTCGCGCGATTAAGAGCATCCAACGTCCAGATCATTACCATCAGTAAGTTTGGATATGCGCTATCGATTGAACCCACATAAAGGATTTATGCAATCAATGGCGGTGACTAAGATCACCAAAAAACGCCCCATCGAAACGTTTCGATGATCATTATCACACTCTAAAACAATCAAACGTGCAAATGATAAATCAGACACTATTATCACTATCGAAACGTTTCGATGGCTTTTCTTGAGTTGTTCTCAACCCATCAAGCGTTATTTTTCGATAGGTCGTGATATGAAAAAAAGTACTCTAATAAACTCTGAACTCTCTTACCTAGTGGCGACTCTTGGCCACACAGATGAAATCACGATTTGTGACGCGGGCTTACCAATTCCAGACCACGTAACTCGTATTGATCTTGCTTTGACTCACGGTGTTCCAAGCTTTCAGCAAACGGTAAAAACCATGCTGGATGAATCTCAAATCGAAGGCGTTGTGATTGCAGAAGAGTTTGCGAAAGTAAGCCCAGAGCACCACGCAGCGCTGATTGATTTAATCAAGACAGAAGAAGCACGTTGTGGCAAATCGCTTTCGATTACTTACATCACTCATGAAGAATTCAAAGAGCGTACGCATGAGAGCCGCGCAGTGATTCGCACTGGTGAATGCACACCCTACGCAAATGTTATTTTCCAAGCTGGCGTAACCTTTTAGCTCGAGCAAAACGGAACGACAGCTCAGTGTTATCACTGAACCAAAACAATACATAGACAGAACAATCAAATACAACTGGCCCCGAGTAAAGGAACCGACATGACTCAAGCCATTTTAGAACTTAGCTCAATTGAGAAAGCCTTCCCTGGTGTTAAAGCACTGGATAAGGCAAGCCTCAACGTTTATCCAGGACGCGTAATGGCGTTAATGGGTGAAAACGGTGCAGGTAAATCAACGCTTATGAAAGTGCTTACAGGTATCTACCACTTGGACGGCGGCACTATTGCCTACCAAGGAAAACCTGCTGCATTTAAAGGGCCACGTGATTCTCAACAAGCAGGCATTAGCATCATTCACCAAGAACTGAATCTAATCCCTGAATTGACCATCGCCGAGAACATCTTCTTAGGTCGTGAAATCACGGGCACCATGGGTCGCATCTTGTGGAACGAGATGTACCAAGAAGCAGACAAGCTACTTAAACGCCTTAACGTGAAACACAGCTCGAAAACGCCTCTAGGTCAGTTGAGCCTTGGTGAGCAGCAAATGGTAGAGATTGCGAAAGCCCTATCGTTTGAATCTAAAGTCATCATCATGGATGAACCAACCGATGCGCTAACCGATACCGAAACTGAATCTCTGTTTAAGGTGATTAACGAACTGCGCGATGAAGGCTGTGGCATTGTTTACATCTCTCACCGTTTGAAAGAGATCTTCGAGATTTGTGATGACATCACAGTGCTGCGTGACGGTAAGTTCATTGGTCAGTGTGAAGTGAAAGACACCGACGAAGATGGCCTAATCGAAATGATGGTTGGTCGTAAGCTAGACGAACAATATCCACGTATCGGCCAGAGCCACGGTGAAACTTGTCTTGAAGTGATTGGCCTGACGGGTTCTGGTGTTCACGACGTAAGCTTTACGCTAAAACGCGGTGAAATCCTGGGTGTATCTGGCCTAATGGGCGCAGGTCGTACCGAGCTGATGAAAGTGATTTACGGTGCCCTTCCAAGTGAACGCGGCGTCATCAACCTAGAAAACAAAACCATCAACCCAGTAAGCCCGAAAGACGGCTTGGCCAATGGCATTGCTTACATCTCTGAAGACCGTAAAGGCGATGGCTTAGTTCTAGGGCTTTCTGTTAAAGAAAACATGTCGTTATGTTCACTTGACCTACTAACAAAGAGCGGTCAAATCCAACATAAAGACGAAGTGATTGCAGTTGATGACTTCATCAAGCTATTCAACATCAAAACCCCGACTCGCGAACAGATTATTGGCAACCTTTCTGGTGGTAACCAACAAAAAGTGGCTATCGCTAAGGGCTTGATGACCAAACCAAAAGTACTGATTCTCGATGAGCCAACGCGTGGTGTCGATGTCGGTGCTAAAAAAGAGATTTACCAACTCATTAATAAATTTAAAGCCGACGGCATGAGCATCATCTTAGTCTCATCTGAAATGCCAGAAGTATTAGGAATGAGTGACCGCATCATGGTGATGCATGAAGGCCGTGTAAGCGGTGAATTTGATGCTAAAGAAGCAAACCAAGAATTATTACTGGCGTGTGCGGTCGGTAAAAAGATCAACGAGGACGCAGCATGAGTACTAAAACCATGAGCAAAACAACTGAAGCTCCAAAGAAAAAACCGTTAATCAGCAAAGAGTGGCTGATTGATCAAAAGTCATTGATTGCTTTGATCTTCCTGATTGTTGTCGTTTCTTTCTTAAACCCGAACTTCTTTACTGTCGACAACATCCTAAACATTCTGCGCCAAACCTCGGTTAACGCAATTATCGCTGTAGGTATGACGCTGGTTATCTTAACCGCGGGTATCGACTTGAGTGTGGGCTCTGTACTGGCACTTTGTGGTGCATTCGCAGCCAGCATGATTGGCATGGAAATCCCAGTGATGATCGCAGTGCCAACCGCTCTTGTAGCAGGTGCAGCATTAGGTGCTATCAGTGGCGTGATTATCGCCAAGGGTAAGGTTCAAGCCTTCATCGCAACGCTAGTAACTATGACTCTATTGCGCGGCGTGACCATGGTATACACCGACGGTCGTCCTATCTCTACTGGTTTTACTGACACAGCAGACGCATTCGCTTGGTTCGGTACAGGCTATGCAATGGGCATCCCAGTTCCAGTATGGATCATGGTCGTGGTGTTCGCAGCGGTATGGTACCTACTTAACCACACTCGCTTTGGTCGCTACGTTTACGCATTAGGTGGCAACGAATCTGCAACTCGCCTATCAGGCATCGACGTAGACAAAGTAAAAATCGGCGTTTACGCAATCTGTGGTCTGCTAGCAGCGGTTGCAGGCATCATCGTGGCATCGCGTTTGTCATCAGCTCAACCAACCGCAGGTATGGGTTATGAATTAGACGCCATTGCAGCCGTAGTTCTTGGCGGAACAAGCTTAGCCGGCGGTCGTGGTCGTATCATGGGCACATTGATTGGTGCTCTGATTATCGGCTTCCTAAACAACGCCCTAAACCTATTAGACGTATCTTCTTACTACCAGATGATTGCAAAAGCAGTGGTTATTCTTCTGGCTGTATTGGTCGACAACAAAAACAAATAAAACCTATTCACACTCTAGGTTAATACAAGTAACACCCTGTTTTACCTTAAAATATTAGAATCTATAAATAATGTAACTACGAGCTAGGACTCACCTCCTAGCTCACCCTACACAAAGGACTTACACCATGAAAAAATTAGCGACTCTTATTTCTGCTGCTCTTCTTTCTACAACGGTATCTGTGTCTGCACAGGCGCAAGATACAATGGCAATCGTTCTGTCTACATTGAACAACCCATTCTTCGTAACCATGAAAGATGGCGCAGAAGCGAAAGCGGAAGAGCTAGGCTACAAGCTTATCGTTCTTGATTCTCAAAACGACCCAAGCAAAGAGCTTTCGAACATTGAAGATCTAACCATTCGTGGTGTTAAAGCAATCCTGATTAACCCAACGGATTCAGACGCTGTGTCTAACGCGATTCGTATTGCTAACCGCTCAGACATCCCTGTACTCACGCTAGACCGTGGTGCAAGCCGTGGTGACGTAGTAAGTCACATCGCTTCTGATAACGTAATCGGTGGCGAAATGGCAGGCCACTTCATCATGGAAAAAGTGGGCGAAAAAGCGAAAGTAATCCAACTTGAAGGTATCGCTGGTACTTCTGCTGCTCGTGAACGTGGTGAAGGCTTCATGAACGCAGTAAACGGCAGCGACCTTGAGCTTCTTGCAAGCCAACCTGCTGATTTCGACCGTACTAAAGGTCTGAACGTAATGGAAAACTTGCTTGCCGCTAACCCAGACGTACAAGCAGTATTCGCTCAGAACGATGAAATGGCACTAGGTGCACTTCGCGCAGTACAAGCTTCAGGTAAAGAAGTAATGATCGTTGGCTTCGATGGCACTGAAGATGGTATCGCTGCTGTTAACCGAGGCCTACTAGGTGCAACGGTTGCACAACAGCCTGACCTAATCGGCTCTCTAGGTATCGAAATGGCAGACAAAGTACTGAAAGGCGAAACAGTAGACGAGTACGTACCAGTACCTCTAAAAATCATCGCTAAGTAATCGTTACTAGATAACGCGATATAAAGCAGGGGTCCCCTATCCCCTGCTTTGCTTAGCTCATTAGCTCACTGGCTCAAAGCAAAAAGCAAAAAGCAAAAAGCAAAAAGCAAAAATCCGACAGTGCATCGCTGTTTCTCATAAGCCGCTGACAAGGCTAGCAATGAATACCATGAGAAAGACCCATGCATTTTCAAATACGATATATCATAAGGCTCGTATCATGACTCAACTGATTGTTTTAGGTAGCGTTAACGCTGACCACGTACTGCAAGTTCCTTCGTTCCCTCGTCCGGGTGAAACCTTGATTGGCGGTAACTATCAGGTCATCCCTGGCGGCAAAGGCGCAAACCAAGCCGTAGCGGCAGCAAGATTAAACGCAGACATTGGCTTCATCGCCTGTGTTGGTGACGACCCATTTGGCATCAACATTCGTCAAGATTTTGCTAAAGATGGTATCAACATCGACGGTGTGATCGTTGCAGACAACACGCCTACTGGTATCGCGATGATCCAAGTATCAGCAACAGGCGAAAACAGTATTTGTCTTTCTGCGGAAGCCAACGACAAGCTGACTTGCGATCAAATCGAACCACACCTAGAAAAGATTCGCGGCGCTAAATACCTGCTAACTCAGCTTGAAACGCCAATTGAAGGCATTGAATACGCTGCGAAAGTAGCAAAAGAGAGTGGCACGCAAGTCATTCTAAACCCAGCTCCTGCTCGTCCATTATCGGATTCACTGCTTGCTTGTGTTGACGTGATTACACCGAACGAAACCGAAGCAGAAGTGCTGACAGGCATTACCGTGACGGACAACGCATCTGCTCATCAGGCTGCGTTGGCTCTGCATGCTAAAGGCATCGAAACGGTAATGATCACGCTAGGCGCGAAAGGCGTGTGGGTGAGTCATCGCGGTCAAGGCAATGAAGCCAGCGAAGGTGAATTAATCGCAGGTTTCCGTGTTGAAGCAACAGATACAACTGCCGCTGGTGACACTTTCAATGGCGCGTTGGTGACAGGCTTGCTTGAAGATATGCCACTAGAGCGTGCGATTAAATTTGCCCACGCTGCTGCTGCTATCTCTGTAACACGCTTTGGTGCTCAAACCTCGATTCCAAGCCGTGCTGAAACTGATGCGTTTTTGGCAGAGCAACTGTCTGCTTAGCTTGATACCTATTTGAAGGCCTAACTCCTGAGCTAAACCGTGGTTAACGGATGTTAGCCTTCAAATTCGGTAACAACAAATAACAAGCATAAGCCCCTGTTTTCAGGCAGAATATCGCCCAACGTGGATAGGTTATTCCCACAAGGATTTTTTATGGCAACAATGAAAGACATCGCTCGGCTCGCAAAGGTTTCGACTTCTACCGTTAGCCACGTGATCAACAAGTCACGCTTTGTCAGCGAAGAGATTGCTGAGCGTGTTAACACTGCGGCTAAAGAACTCAACTATGCGCCTTCTGCATTGGCTCGTAGCTTGAAAATGAAGCAAACCAAAACCTTGGGAATGCTTGTTACCACCTCTACCAACCCATTCTTTGGTGAAGTAGTTAAAGGTGTGGAGCGTCGTTGCTACGAAAAAGGCTACAACCTTATTTTGTGTAATACCGAGGGCGACAGCGAACGCATGAAATCGTCCATCGATACTTTACTGCAAAAGCGTGTCGATGGCTTGATGCTGATGTGTTCTACCCTTGAAGGCGAACATATCGATGTATTCGAGCGCTACCCGGAGTTGCCTGTTGTAGTAATGGATTGGGGCCCTATGTTGTTTGCGAGCGATAAGATCCAAGACAACTCGCACCAAGGTGGCTACATGGCAACTAAGCACCTGATTGATAACGGCCATTCTCAAATTGGTTGTATCACAGGCCCACTGCACCGCAATCAAGCTTCGTCTCGTTACCAAGGCTTCAAGCAAGCGATGGAAGAAGCGAATTTAGAGGTCAACCCTAAGTGGATTGTTGAATCCAACTTTGAATGTGACGGTGGCTTTGATTCTTATCAGACACTAAAAGCGCGTGGTGGAATGCCTAGTGCACTGTTTGTGAGTAATGATATGATGGCAATGGGCGTGATTCACGCCGCGGCTCAAGATGGTACTTCGATTCCGAATGATCTGTCTATTATTGGCTACGATGACATCCATCTGTCGAAGTACATGACACCCGCATTAAGCACAGTCCACCAGCCAAAACACCGTTTAGGTAAAGCGGCGGTCGATACCTTGCTAAGCCGATTACAAACGCCAGACGCCTACCCGCAAGTCGTTGAACTCGAACCGACTCTTGTCGAGCGAAGCAGTGTAAAAGCGATTTAATACTCGCCACATTCATCACACCGTTGAAAGCTAGCTTATTGAGCTAGCTTTTTTGTCTTTGGAACATAATAACGCCACTTACTCGCCACTAAAATGCCCTTAATATGCGAAACTTACACGCTAAAATATGCGTTTGCGCACTCAGCAACTATTTACGCACTTAACGACTGATTATCATCTACACTAACAATGAATAACAACGACATGGAGAGCGCTGTTTTATGATTGTGGGCTGGTTTGATAAAATATCCCTGCAAAAGAAGCTATTAGTGAGCTTTTTGATTCCTATCACCTTAATGGTTGCTGTTTCGTTTTCTGTTCATGAAAACAGCCAATCTATGGTCGAAGACAACCACTGGGTTCTCCATACTCACAAAGCCATTGCTCGAGCTCAGGAGTTGCTAAACCTAGTCGTAGATATGGAAACAGGACAACGTGGCTACCTAATCACAGGAGACCCTGTCTTTTTGGAGCCCTACCACCTCGCACTCGATGTGTGGCGTCAAAAAATTCAAACCCTTGCTACTCAAGTTAGCGATAATCCACCTCAAGTTGATCGCCTAAACAGAATTGATGATATCCATAAAGCTTGGCTCAAAGAATCCGGAGAGAAGGAAATCTTACAGCGCAACCTCGTTAACAAAGGTGAAGCAGACATGCAGAGTGTCGTAGAACTCACCAAGCAGCAAACGGGAAAGCAACTGATTGACCAAATACGACGTGAAATCGCTCGATTTATTGAAATAGAAGAACAATTAATCAGTGTTCGTGTTGTTAAATCTGATAACTCCGCTAAGCAAACCGATTACGTTCTATTCGTCGGAACGCTCTTTTCGGTATTCATTTCTCTGATTGTTGCTGCATGGGTGTCAAAGCGTATTAATCGAAGATTACACACCCTACTTGAAGCCACTAACCAAGTTGCCGCTGGCCATTTAGATCAAGGCGCTGCGACTCTGGAGTTGGCTTCAAATATAAACACCCAAGACGAAATCGCTCACCTCAAACAAAGCTTTCAAAAAATGACAGCCAATTTGATCAGTAATGACAGTGAAATGCGAGCGAAAAATCAGGAACTAATATCTGAACGAACCAAAGCAGAAGCCGCAGTAAAAGCCAAAGGCGATTTTCTGTCTACCATGAGCCACGAAATCAGAACACCAATGAACGGTGTTCTTGGAATATCTCAGATCATTGCAAGCCAGACCCAAGAACCCGAAACAAAAGAGAACATCAACATCATTCTCGATTCTGGTCACCACTTGATGACGATACTCAACGACATTCTGGACTTCTCAAAAGTCGAAGAAAATAAGCTTGAGCTAGATATGACACCCTTTAATTTTGTTCAAGTCATGCAGCCTGTATGCAGCGCTCTAAAACCCTTAGCCGATGAAAAAGGCATTCGCCTGTTGATCGAAAATAACATACCGAAAAACATCCAACTCGTCGGAGACTGTGCAAGGCTACGCCAAATCATGTTCAACTTGGGCGGCAATGCGACCAAATTCACCAAAGAAGGTCATGTTTCCATTCAAGCTGACCTCAATCGCCCTAACAACCGGCTGATTATCACCGTGACAGACACCGGGGTTGGTATCCCGAAAGATAAGCACGAACAGGTATTCAATTCGTTCGAACAAGCCGACACTTCGACAACAAGGAAGTTTGGCGGAACAGGGCTTGGCCTCGCAATCGTCAAGAACCTAGTCAACCTCATGAACGGAGAAATCACATTAACCAGTGCTGTCGGTCTCGGAACAAAATTTCAAGTCTCCTTGCCTATCGCATGGCAAGAAGGGAAAACTGGGGATGTCGCAACACCAGTAATCAATACGGAGAAGCTGACTTGCAGCTCGTTGAGCATTTTATTGGTCGAAGACAATCGTATTAACGCGATCGTTGCACAAGGTTTCTGCGAAAAGCTCGGCCATCATGTCGACCTTTCAGAAAACGGAAAACTTGCAATTGAACGCCTCAAAACCAATAAATATGATCTTATCTTGATGGACAATCACATGCCTGAAATGAATGGGGTCGAAACAACTCAATACATCCGTGACAAACTAAAGCTAGACACCTTAATATTCGCTTACACGGCAGATGTATTCCGTGAAGCTCATGACAACTTTATTCTGGCTGGCGTCGACCATGTTCTTACCAAACCTTTGCAACAAGAGAGCTTCTTCGACGCGCTACAACAGTTCTCAAGTCGATTACCGAAACAAACTACAGCTGAAGGTTCGCTTAAGAATGAAAATGTTGTCGAACTTCATCGCAAGCCTATTGAAACGTTAAGGTTAACGGAAGAAGAGATTAGCCATTCAGAGGTGATACACATACTGAAAGACGACGCGGAAGGGTTCAGCTTACTCATCGACTCAACCATTATTGAGTTCGAGCTGTCTGTTGACCACGTCATCGAATACTATTTAGCGAAGGAGTTGGAGCCACTTTGTCGTACTCTTCACTCAATTAAAGGCATGTCGCTAAATTTAGGCCTCGGCACGCTGTCAAAGCAGGCATTGGAGCTTGAAATACAAGCAAAAAACCAGCAACTGCCTGATATTGAACTACTACAAAAACTGCTCAATCGGCTTATGGTCAACATCCATCAAGCTCAGCGGATGAAAACCGCGAATTCAGTCGAGCATCTGAATCAAATGAATGATAAGGCTTAAGAACGCTTCGTTCCTAAACTAAAACGCAAGGCTTAATCACCTTGCGTTTTTCGATCTTACATCGCTATAGTCTTCGTTCTAACGATTTAACGTTGTAACAGAGCGGTAATTTGCTGCATCTCATCTTCGACATCAATGCCATTATATTGCGGCGCAATCGAGAGATCTTGAATGTTCACAGTTTCTACCGATTGCTTTTCGTTGAGCTGAAGCATTAAGTCCCCCTTTGGTGAATAGGTTCTACTGCTACCACAATAAGTCGCGGTAAACGCATCAACAACATCCTGCCCAACGCGATTACACGTCACGACATGACACCTCTCTTCTAAAGCTCTCGCTTGAGCAATAGCAAAGCTGTGATGGCCACCAAAGTTGGCAGGATGAAGAATAACGTCGACCGACTGATAGGCTCTCATGATCTCCGGGAACCAAATATCAAAGCAAATCGCGACACCAAACTTCAAGCCTTTGTGCTCAAACATGAGGCGTTCCTCCCCTCTCGAGAAATACTGCTTGTCGAATTTGGTTTGGCTGACTTTTCTGTATTTATGTCGTAAACCGGAAGCATCAATAACTGCAACGCTGTTGTAATACTGATCTTGTTCTTTCTCAGCAAGGCCAGCAACAATCAAGGTCTGGTGTTTCTTAGCAAGCAAAGCTAGCGAGTCTATGGTCGGGCTACCATTGAAGTCTTCACTGAGTTCATGAATTTCTCCGACATCATTAAAAATATACCCAGTAGTGAACAGTTCAGGCAGTAAAGTAATATCGCCAACTGACGACTCAGCGTCCAAAAGCTCAGAAACCGAATCAATGTTCTGTTGTTTATTTTTGTATTCAACTTCAAGCTGAATAAGGGTGATGCTGACATTATTCAAAATCGAATCCTTACTGGGTAACACAAATCAAACGCAGAGTAAGGGAATCGCCCTTCGCTTTCCTGCTTCAAGCCAAACCGTTGAAGCAAGCGCACACTCTCAAGTTCGTTTTCGCCTATCTATTCCATCAATTTAGGTTCTGGCAACACTGGCGGCGTGCTGTCCATGTAAGTTAAGAAGTTCTCCCATACTTCATAAGTCCGTTGCTTGGTTAACTTAGTCTTACAAGAAAGCGCCATGACCCCTCGAATAGAACCGTCACGCCATTGGGTATACACAGAGTCACAATGCGCCGTGACGTAAGCTTGCCAGCTCTCCTGCGCGCTTTTGACTGAACTCACTAGCTCAGCATCATAAGAGTTGTGTTCAAAGCTGGCTTCAAGGTATTTATCAAGTTCCGCTTGTGCGGATTCCAACTCAATTGCGGCACACTGATTGATCTCGATGGTATTCATCGCATTCTCGCAGTCAACAACACTCTCATCAGACAACGCAGAGAATGAGAAGCACACAACTATAAGTGCTGATATCAGTTTTTTCATAAACATCCTTAATACTGTCACCACCAAAATGAATCGTGACACGACTTTTTTCATTTAAACGAGGCTCAATATTCAGTTCATTCAGCTCGGCCAAATAACAAAACTTATCAGGATATAAGCATTTATTATCCGTATAAATTATCAAAAATGACGCATCGCCAATTCAAATAAACGAGATAACGCTCAGATTTAGCTGGTAAAAATAGAAAACACATTATTTATATCAATAATTCGTGTCTGCATTCACAATAATTATTATTTATCTTGCCACTTAATCGTTAAATTTATAAATTAAATCGAATGCTCATCCAATCGGTAACGCTTTTCCTACTATGGATATCAAGTACCAACATTTTGCCAAGACCACATTCTACTTTGCCATTTCTTTCATTTTGTCGATGGCATTACTCATACCTTTTACACCGTCTCATTATCATGCGTTAACCGAAAAGTCTTCACAGTTAGTAGAAACAAAGCTTCAAGAGATCCAAGCTCGATTTGGTAGTTTTCTCTCAGAGATCACGCCCGATCTTTCTTGCGACGCCGTAGTGACCGAGCTTCGTCAAAATGTATTCAATGCCGATTGGGTAAAAGAAGCCGCCGTATTCAATAAATACAACCGCTTTTATTGCTCCACCACGGATGGCGATGTGTCGTTTCGCTTATATAGCACCATTCGAGAAAGGCTCAATGAAGATCCAAATTTAACCACTCTGTCCTACTCGAGTGCAGCGATTACTAAAGTACAATCCATCATGCTCATTTTCTCGAACAAAGAAGAAGCCGGGGTGAGCCTTATGATACCGCCACACTTCATCTACGATCTTGTAGAATCGAGCCTGAGTAGCCATGGTATAAACTCTAAGGTTGAAGTGATTAAAAGAGATATTCACCCTACCGATCCCGGATCATATCTCGCAGAAGTACGCATACAATCAGATGCCTACCCGTTGGCCATTACCTCCTACATCGGACACCAGTACTACATACACTTCCTCATGAGCTTTTCATGGTTTGGGTTTCTCATGGCGGGAATCACCACTATCTGCCTGCTCTCTGCTAAACACAAAAAGCAGAGCCAGCGTAGCTTAGAGTATTCACTTTCAAGCGCGCTAAAAAACAAACACCTACATGTACACATGCAGCCCATCGTTAACCAAAACACCAACGAGATCGTCGGCTGTGAGTCACTATTACGATGGAATGACCCCATTGAAGGTAACGTCTCCCCTGCTATTTTCATACCGCTTGCTGAAAGCTTAGGCTTAATTGAAGAGCTGACCTACTTTGTATTACGCAAGGTCTTAATCACATTGAAAAACAATCAAGATGTATTTGAGTCAAAGTACATTAGCGTCAACATCAGCCGAAACGTCGTGTCCAACAGTAACTTCTCTAACAAAGTGCTTAGCATATTTAAAAAACACCCTGAGATTCTCAAACAGGTGGTATTTGAAGTAACAGAGGATGGTGAATGTTCTGATGCCGACATGGTCAAAATTAGAGACAACCTAACCAAACTATCGAACATGGGCGTAAGAGTTGCGATTGATGATTTTGGTACAGGCTACGCCGGATTAGACTTTGTAAGACAGTTCCCGTTTAGCATTCTTAAAATCGACCGCGTATTCGTGAAAAACATATCAGACGAATCAAGCCTTGGTATCCCTTTGCTTGAATCCATGCTGCAACTTTCTCAAACTCTGGGCATGCAAGTCATCGTCGAAGGTGTCGAGTATGAGTCACAAGTAAAAATCTTATCTAAGCTAGGCGTCGATTATATTCAAGGTTTCTATTTTTATAAGCCAATGCCAATAAACCTGACTATCAGCTTACTCAAGCAACAGCATTTTGAATCCGATAGCATTGAGGAACCTTCAGCATCAACGCAGGAGTATCAGCAAATTTAAGTAGATTTGATGATTGCAGCCTACGTAGACTCTTTTTACTTCAAATCTACGCTTACAGTGAGCATAAGATCTTGTTCACTGCTTACTCATAATCAAAACATTGCTGTTTAAGCCAATGGCCTAGAGTCTTGATTTCAAACTGTTTAGCTCTCGACTTTTTGTAGACAAAATACATATTGTCGCCAGTCGGCAAATCGTGCATTGGGATACGCACCAAGTTTTGTTGAAGATCTTGATCGTTAAGAAAGTAGTCGTTCAGGAACGCAATACCTTGATGGTATTTCACAGCCTCGGCAGCTAGCACCATGTGGCTGAACTGGCTAATTTTCACATCCTTTGGCAAGCTGAAACCACCCCGTTCACACCACTGAATCCAGTCTTTCGCTTCACCCCCGTCTTTGAAGATTGAACTTACTGAAAGTAACTGCTGATCCCATAGTGCCTCTGGCAAAGGTTTATCTTCGATTCTCTGCCACACCTTTTGGCTACAGAACGGATAGAGCTGCTCTTTGTATAGGAAGTCACTAACGTAGTTTTTCTTTGGCGGGTAGGCAGTGATAAAGCAATCGGCTACTTGATCCGAGAACTCAGGCTCGTCAGCTACCATACTTAACGTTAAATCGATTTCTGGATGCTGCTGGCGTAAGTTTTCGAGCCTAGGCACCAACCATTTCACCGCCAAAGAACTGTACATTGCAATCCGAATTTTCCCACTGTCACCTTCGCGAATTTGGTAGCTGGCTTGCGCGATATTCTGCAGTGAATGAGACACATCTTCGTAGTAACGCTCTCCTATCGGGGTGAGCGATAAACGCCTTCCCTGACGCACAAACAAGGTTTCACCTAAGTATTCCTCTAGCAAGCGAACCTGATGACTCACCGCACTTTGAGTAACATGAAGCGCGATAGCCGCCTGAGAAAAGCTATTTAAACGAGCGACCGATTCGAAACATTGTATTGATCTCAAAGGGGGTAATTTCATTATTAGCTCAGCTCATACTAAGTGAATTTTTATCATTATATATGAAACGATTTTATGCATTAAGATTACGCCATCACATTTCTTCATTTTCTTTTAACTCACACTGAACACGTGTCAGTCAATGATAGGAGCTTCTTCATGCCTACAATGTCTGTTGGAATGGCAATGAGTTTACTCATTGTCGGCAATCTAATTGCGGTTTTCTCTGATGCCTTAATTAAAACCTTGGGTGAAGACACTGCTGTGTTTCAATTTGTCTTCTTCAGACAGCTAACTGCCGTGTTGATCCTTCTGCCTTTTTGTATTGGTGTGAGTAAAAAGAGCTTTACCGACGGGCTGAAATGGCATGCCCTGCGCGCGCATATCTGGTTGCTGGGCGCAATCTTTATGGTGTTTGCCATCAATGCCATGCCATTAGCCACCGCCAACGCGATTTTCTACGCCGCACCTTTGATGATGCTGCCGTTAGCCTTGGTATTTTTCAAAGAACAACTCAGCCGCTACTCCATTGCTGCTGGAATATTCGGCTTTATGGGCGTTCTGGTCATCATTCGCCCAACAGAGATCGATTGGGCGGCCATTGCAGCGCTTATCGTGGCGTTAACTATTGCCAGTAATAACTTGTTAATTCGCAAACTTCCGAAGCACCAAACCGTGGCACAAACGTTGTTGTTAACCAATTTAGCAGGAGTTCCGGCATCACTTGGACTCGCCATTTGGGAAGGCCGTGAATGGGATTGGTCACCACTTATCACTGCTGCAGGGTCAAGCGGCTTTATCCTCATCTACGCGGCGATATGTGTAGTCACTTACCGATCAGCAGAAAGCAACAAAATCGCCAGTGCTGAATACAGCGGCTTACTCGGAGCGGTGGGAGTTGGGTTGGTCTGGTTTGGTGAAATGCCTGATATTGCAATGGCGATTGGCACTGCGATGATCATACTGCCACTCATCTGGCTGGCTCGAAATGAAAAGAAGCAAAGCTAACGAAGTTTATTGATATCAGGCCTGAATACCAAGCAAAATGAGTAAGGTATCACTTCAGACAAGAGCTTTAATTAATATGAACGATGTGAAGCCGTAACGGTAAAAGCGACGGCTTCACATCTTCGTCTCTTCGTCTCTTCGTCTCTTCGAGCTAAGCTTAAAGAAAAATAGAAAGTGAATAAAGGGAGGAACTAGTAAGCCAATTAAACTAGTTCGTCGCTTTTGAATCAGATGAATTGGCCGCTTTTGTCGCTTCTTCAGCGGTTTTCTTACCAAATATCGTATCCATCATGAACCCAATACGCTTAGTTGCATTACCGAACTTGTTCGGGTTAGCCGTATATGGAACTTTGAACTCGACTTCACCGACTCTTTGCCCGTTCTGATAAGCATTGATCTCCGCTTGCTTTAAGAACAACGCCAAGTCCCAGCTCCAATGGCCTTCATACTCCAGAGTTAGCTTATCAAGATCGTGCTGCGACTTATCCGGTACGACGGTGTAGGTATAATCGTTATCTTGCAGCCACGTTTCCATGGTATTCAAGAACCCTTCACGTGTTTCAGCGTCTTTAACAATCACAACATCCACTTCAGTCGTAGGTTCTGGAATCGCACTCCCTGTGTAACGAGGGGCTCCACAACCAGCCAAAATTAAAACCGAAAGCGATAATAGTAGGTATTTTTTCACGTTTTATAATCCATTAATAATTAATTGCATGAATGATACCACATCAAAAAAACGACATATTATATAAACAAAGATCAACCAGACATTCCTTGTTACATAAGTCACTGAAAAACCGCGAAAGAAAACACAAAAGCCATAGGTCTCCTTTGATGAACATTTAACGTCATCGCATCTTGAATGCATAAAAGGAATATCATGGAAAAGTCACTTCAAACCAAACTGGCGACCAGCCTACTGCTACTAAGAATCGGTATTTTTATCGTCTTCTTGTTCTGGGGGTTGGATAAGATCCTTGTCCCTGAACACGCTGTAAAAGTGCTGTCTGGTTTTTATGGCGTCGACATCTCGGACAACGCGATGATGGCGCTGGGTGTCGCGCAGCTCGGCTTTTTAGGTGCGTTTGTCGTCGGCATGTGGAAGAAGTACACCTACGGCACAATTTTAGTCCTGCATGCAGGTTCAACTTTCGCCTCTTTCGCTAAGTACATGGACCCGTTCAACAACCTACTATTCTTTGCCTCTTGGCCAATGCTCGCAGCCTGTGTCGCACTCTTCTTACTGCGTGATTACGACACTTACAGTGTTTCCAACTAATACAAAGGGCGCCTGTTAATGGCGCCCTGTTTGGTAGGCTTGATTTTTAAATGCTTGTATTATGCTACTTTTTCGCAGCAACGTTTTTTACAAAATTGAAGATTTTGGAACCATTTTTCATTACTGGTCTCAATATCCCCTCAATCGCATCAGTTGTTCCCCAATAACTAGAAGTGGGCTGTACATTTGAAAAGTCTGCGTAGTCTTTAACGAGATAGTTAGATACTTTTTCATCGAAGTTTGCTTCAACAGTAGCTAAGACATTTTTGTAGACTTTGTCATTGATATTTTTAGCAAAACGCAACTCTCTTTGGTCTATATGGGGGAATACATCCTCTCCAAAGAATTTCAATAAAGTACCACCACATATAGCCCCACGCTTGACATCCGTAGTTGCATATAAGGTAGTTATAACAGATAGCACTTGGCACATTGTTTCTTTATCTCGTTTAATCGCTGTGTCCAAAGATAATTGAATGGCTGTATCCATATCATGGACATTTACTCGACCAGACTTTTCTTGGATCAGATCTGCTATACCTCGAAATTTGCTGATGACCTTATCTTGAAGTTCTTTATCTTTTTCTAGCTTATCTAACGCTACACCTGCCAACTGCAATAAAGCTTCAACGAGTAACTTATTCATAAATGATCTCAGGTTTAAATGACAACCGCAATTTATATAGAATTCCGTATGTAATTAGTGGCACAACGCCACATAAAGGTGTAAGCAACTCTTGGCTATACTTGAGCGAAGCGAAACTGCCAAGCGTAGCGAATCACTCTTAAGTGCTTTGTTATGTGCATATCAATAGACTATGCGAACAATGCTTCAAACTCCTGAAAAGGCATTACCTTAACACCTCTATGAGTCTCCCAACCTTTAACGAAAGGGACACGAACATAAGCCTTAGGTTTAATGTTCTTAATTGTAAAGTCCTGTCGCTTTTCCTTTTTTGTAGGGAACTGAACAAAGCGCTGCTGTTGTGCCTCAATTTTTCCCAAAAACGCAATTTCATTGTCTTTGTCGATGATATAAATTGGGTCACCAACCTTAATTGATGCGATCTGAGCTTTGTTTAAAGCATATCCAGTGGAGTGCTCTAGCTCCGACGCTTTCATTACATGGCGCTTACCATTAATTTCAGCTTGTTCAGCAGAGTGTCGTAGGATAAGTACATTCATTTTAGGTTTACCTTTTAATAATAAAGTGGAGATAGTTCGCCTTAAGAGCTTGATATTTAGCCCCAAAAAAGAAAGGTTCAAGCTCTTTACATATCCCTATAACACATTAGTTGCGAATTCGTTCCTCCGAATGTACATAACGCCCTGTTAAGTTGTTAGCAACGCCACCACGAAACCTAACCATACCACCTTAAACACAAAACCCAACGATGGAATGAAAAATGCCATGCGTTGGGAATCTGTCTTAAACGCCTTGTATGTGTAATTTCCAAGCGAGAACTCTAACCGAAAATACGAAAACTCATCACTTACTGAATTTTTTATACTGCTATTAAATTTTGGTTTCAATGTAACCTTTTGAGTATGCCTCTTTCTTCCGAGGTCAAAGAAAGATAATTTTAATTGCAAAGGCTCAATATCACTGAAGTCCCAATCAGAGCCTGAAATCACCTTGTTGTATATCCACATTGTGACCAAAGCTTCGTACGATGATGGGATATTAATCAAATGCCCATCCGTAGAAATGGTACTAGGAACTAGATAAGGGAGTTCATTCTCAGGCTCTGTAGTTAATGGCAACAAAGTCGAAATATCGCCAACTTTGATGAACACCTCTTCCCCCTCAAGTATTAATTTTTCCTCTATTGGCGTATCTTTCGGACAGGAAATTGCTGCTTTTTGATACAGATTTTTTACGTCAAATATCCACTCAATCTCCAGATCTTTAGCGACACCTAAACCTACATTAACAATTCTCAAAGTTCTAAACCCCTCATCATTTGGAATCGGGGTAGACCAAAAACAGGAGAACCGCTCTGAGTTTTCACTATGCTCAATAATAAATTTGCTAGATAAAACTGCGATATCCGGTTTGTAACTTGATTTCCTTTGACGTACTAGTTCAAATAAAGAAAGTAAAGCAACCAATGCTGCTACTAAGGCGCCGACACTAGAACCTAACGATATCCAATCAGAGATTTGCATATAACTCATTTTACCTCTTACACATAACGCCCTGTTAAGGTGTGAGCAACGCAATACCGATGCTTCCGCATGCTACTTTAAACAATAAACGCAACGCATAGCAAAAAATACCAAGCGTTGCGAATCACTCTTAAACAGATTGTTATACATTATTCTTATTTAGAATGATTTCATTGATCTCTGCACTCTAGGGTCATTCATGTGACGCTCTATGTCAATTGCTTGAAATCTATAACAACCATTAACAAGAGTCATATCATCTATAAAGTGGTACAACGGCTCTTTTCCATGATTCTCTGACCTGTTCAAATCGAAATAGAAATAATCAAGAAAAAGCTGTTCTATATATTTAGCAATACGGTTTTCACACTCGTAAAAGGTAATAAAATATCTGTTATTAGACATCTTTTTCTTTAAATGCTTATCTACTCTATTTTTTGCCCAGCCCTTACCTACATAAATACATTCAAGCAAATATTGCTCGTTCCTTGAGTCATAGTCAATCACATCCCAACATAAATATACTCCCATTTCTCCGGTGATCGCCGACGTTGGGTTACTATAAAGAATCTTTGAAATCTGCTTTCTAAGGTTTCGATAGACGGGAAAGGAGACCGACCGACCTAAAATCATTTCGATAGAGTTGACTTCAAAGTTAGTTTCTGACGAAAAAGTATTGTTAAAGTCAATGTATGTCTCAGGTAGAGTATTAGGGCAGTAAGGAACTATTTCATCTAAAATGAGATTTTTGAATCTAGACATATTAAAAGAACTAATAAAAAGAGAATTATAATAAAAATTGTTAAGCTTTGGAAGCAATCCAATAATGTATAACGCCCTGTTAAGGTGTGAGCAAGGCAATACCGATGCCGCCGCATACCACCTTAAACACTAGACGCAACGCATAGCAAAAATGCCAAACGTTGCGAATCACTCTTAAACAGATTGTTATATTTATGCGCCTTCGGTTGATGGCATCAACGCTCCAACTACTGTTGATAGGATGCTGTTTCCAATAGTGAAGAGGCGTTGACTCCGTGCTGTTGTCAGTTCCTTATGTCCATGATCAATGTTGCATCGAATCTGGTAAACAACACAGATAAGATTAGCAAGCCTTGTATTCGAATCGAGTTGTTCGTCAACTACATTTGTAATATCTCTCAAACCATTTCGTCTGAAACGAACATCTGCACTTTCAAACCTTAAATCACCCACCGGAGTCTGTTGTAAGTACTGAACTTCGGACTGAAGGTTTCCTAGAATTTCGGTAGCTTTTTGATTGTCAATTGACTCTTCTATAGAGGCAATCAAAGCTGCACGCTGATCCACACCCTCAAATTCTGTGCTATATGCCTGAACTATTAGCCAATTATCACGAAATTCGCTAGCAACACCGCCAAGATTATTGATTATGTCTAACGCTCTTTGGGCTGCTCTTTCTCTGTTTGACACACTAAATCCTCTTAAAAATATAACGCCGCATTAAGGTGTGACGCACGCTTGGCTACACTTGAGCGAAGCGAAAATGCCAAGCGTAAGGAATCACTCTTAAATGCTTTGTTATGTTACTTTCCACATGCTGGGCATTTGGCTCCATTTCTTGGCGCAAAACCAATGGCATCGGGAGCTCCACCTTTGTTACGAAACTCAAAGTCATTTCCGAGCCCAGCACCACCGCTTGAAACTTTATGCATTAACTCTGCTTTTTCTGCTGGAGTTAATTGAGCAACCATACGTAAGATATTATCCACATTTTGACTCATTATTATTTTACCTTTTTTGTCCACAACTACGGCAAGTAGAGGTTGTATGAAATTGATTTGGGCTTTGATCACAAGCGTGACAAGACCCACCATAGAAACTTAAAGAAGAAACATATGCGTACTGCTTTTCTTTCTGACTTACATGCTGCGATAGGTCAACCAACTCTTGCATCTCAACATCGTTGAGAATTTGGTTGAAACCTTTCATGAGATCAATGTCATCAATTGGGGGGGCGCTAGAGAAACGCTTACAACGATTGCAAATGGAGACGTTCCCCTGCATCGATTTAATTGCAGACTCGTATTTATTGTCCCAACCTGAAACAAGAGCCCATGTAGACAAACCTAACTGAAAGACACCGATAACTCCTGCTAGAGTAACCGTCCATTCAATTAACTCTGTACTTTTACTAAATGCCAAGTAGACGCCACCAACAGTAATAGGCATAACAATACCCAAAAATGTAAGCCAAGCTCGCAAGAATTTTAAAGTATTAGCTCGTTTCTCAAATATTTGAGCTGTACCGTAAGCCAAAAACTCTTGATGTTTTATTTCAGCCAGAATTTCTTTTCTATCAACAGGTTCTGTCATATCAGCTCAAAGTTAATAATAAACAGGACTCATAATACCACCATACATTATAGTGGTCACCATCTTGTAACATAACGCCCTGTTAAGGTGTGAGCAACGCAATACCGATGCTTCCGCATGCCACCTTAAACACTAAACGCAACGCATAGCAAAAATGCCAAGCGTTGCGAATCACTCTTAAACAGATTGTTATATCAATTACTTCGACGCGCTAAGGTTTTGATATTCTTCTAGAGCAAAACCATCAGTCATTCCACTAATATAATCAATTACCAACCTCGAGCGATGATAGATCTCAGTTAACCTTTGAGCATTTGACGGAGTCTCTACATCATAAAGATCAGACACTACCGAAAAGTAAGTGTTCTTATGTTTACTTGATAACTTATGAAATAAACGTGTTTCAATCGGATGGCTTTTTAATCTGTTACTTTGTGCTAAAGTCTTAAATTCCGAAAATGATAGTTTTATCAGTGGAGAATAGATTTCCAATAAACCAGAGATTACGGCATATCCCTTTAACTCCAAGTTTTCTACTTCAGCGTGATTAAATACATTGTCTACAGATAGAAGCCTTAAAGTCTCAGTTGCTAGGTTATACTTGTCGCACCCATCGAGCAGAGACTCATCAAAAGCCCCCGAAAAAACCAAGTCATGGTTTTCAACATAACGACTAGCTGCATAGTGCGCAAGATCATTAACTAAAGTAGTACGAAGGGTCAAAATATAAGCATGGTTGCTATTGAATTTCTGCTCCTTGGCTTTTTCCATAGCTTTTTCAGAAATTGTTAGCAAGTACCCTTCATCAACAACAGTATCATCAACACCCTCCTTACAACGAAAAGATTCCCATATTCTCGTTATTTCAGAATGAAGTTTATCTATTGAAAGAATACCTTTGTCGACTGCATCGTCAACGTCTGCGATACAGTAAGATATATCATCCGCAGCTTCCATAATATAAGTTAGAGGGAATCTCGCACCATCTTCAATACCAAGCTTTTCTTGTATAGATTTATACAGAGCTTCTTCCGTTAGGTAAAAACCCGGCTTTTTTTTCCTGTAGCAGAATTCATCATCAGTTGAAGGCTTATCTTCGTAAGCCGCTCTAGTATATTTTACCAAACAAGCCAATTGAGTATATGTAAGATTCAAAGCTTGAATCTGATGTAGTAGCCTGATTCCCTGTGCGTTACCTTCAAAATTACAAAGATCCTTAATTAATTTCTGGCATTCTGGCTCCTCACCAAAAGCATCATTTATTAATTTAGCAAGAAAAGTCTTCGTCCATAGATTAATAGCTTCTTCGCCAAAATGCCCAAATGGTGGGTTACCGATATCATGTAGTAAACATGATACCTCGACAGCACTAACAAAGCCCTCCGAATACTCCGAGAGATCAATCCCCTGCTTGCTCAGCTCTTTGAGAATAATTTTACTTATGTAGCGGCCGACCTGCTGAACTTCTAGCGAGTGCGTTAAACGGCTTCGTACTGCTGCATTAGATTCTAAAGGGAAAACTTGTGTTTTCTGTTGTAAGCGTCTTACTGCTGCAGAATTCACTGCTCTACCGCGATCACTTTCCATTTCTTCGTTGAAATCTCGACCTCCAATTGTGGAAGATCGAAATCTATCAGATTTTAACTTTTCTTTATAATTCATATTATTTCCAACTGATTGATATAACGCCGCGTTAAGTAGTGAGCAACGCCACCACGAAACCTAACCATACCACCTTAAACACAAAACCCAACGATGGAATGAAAAATGCCATGCGTTGGGAATCTGTCTTAAACGCTTTGTTATATTTTTATTGCTTGACTGACTTTATCAATTTTCCAAGTTGTTCTACACCATCGAAAGTCGAGGGTATGTTTTCAGTACTAGCAGTAATCCCTGAGAATATGATGTTCTCAAATTTCTCCAACGAGAACTTGTCCTGTTTTTTCATATCACTAGCATATTCCGAATAGTTATGAATAAACCGACAAAGTGTCATTCTTAGATCTATTTGCAGTAACTGAGATTGTAATGACTTGTAGTTACTCAGAAGTACACGGAAATAATAAACAAGAATAGCAATCAATGAGACTGTGGGTAATGCCACTAACATCATGATTCTTGAAAGCTCGGCACCTTTATCGATATTTGCCAATACAAATACGATTTCTGCACCCAGAGGTAAAACGATTAGTATCGACACTAGCCTTAACCAAAAAAGTACATTTCTTATTTCTTGCTTCTTTTGCTCTGCGAGCTGATTAAAGCCCTCGCTCAGTCCAACAAAATTAAATGCATCTTTATAACTATCTAGGGACTCTTTTAGTTTACTCGCTTTTTCTTCTCTCTCACGAAGTTCAACGTCCCATCGATTTTTAGTCTCTTCAAACTCAGAAGTTGCTACGTGAAGCTTTCTAACACTTTCAATCGCTGGGCTATTAGCAATTTCCTTTAAAATGGCTATCGGCATTTCTCCAATAGAGAAGTAGATATCCGAACGACCCTCATCATTAAAATCGGCAGCATTCTCTGTACAAAACCGTCTAACTCTTTCCAAGTCGCGATGAATATCATTTGGAGTCGATAGATGATATTCAAGGAGAAACCTAAAGAATAACCCCATAGCACTATCTAAATCATCTTTGTCTAGATTTGAGGTTCTTTCCGATAGAAAATGCAGCAGATGATCACCAACCCAGCCAATATTTATTTGGCAACGCTCATCCCAAAGCTTTGGGTTACCTTTTATAGCTTTGCAAACAACAAGTAGGTATTGACCGCGAGTTTTTTCAAAATCTGTTTCATAAGTCAACCCCTCAATACGATTAGTGAACTTCGCTATAACTCGTTGAGTCGTCTCACTTTCAAAAAATTGGTTCATATAACTCCATTAAAAATATAACGCCCAATTAAGGGGTGAGCCACGCTACCACGATACTCAATTTGGACACCGTAAACACTAAACTTGACCCAAACCAAAAATGCCAAGCGTGGGGAATCCCTCTTAAATTGTTTGTTATAAAACTGGTACCCCGATAATTTCACGCAAACTGTTCGTTAGCTCTTTCTTAATCTGAGGTACTGTCTTGGCTAACTCGCTAGCCTCTTTTTTATTGTCAAAAATTTCGTCGAGTTGCCCCTCAACGAAGTACCCTGTATTTGCCAATCTACTTTCTGCACTGCGATGCCCATCAAAACTCCAAAAAGCGTCATTAAGCAAAGCACCAATTAATGAATCGATACTCTCTGGAATCAGTATTTGATTTCTTTCATAGTACAAGCGTAACTCTCGATAGGCGGTTTCAAATCGTGCGTATATTGGAGAGTTACCTGTTGCATAGTTAATTGCGTTATAAAGCTCAGTATCTACATCTACAATTTTTGTATAAAGTTCGACTAACACTTCTGCTTGTCGCTCGTACACCCCCGCAACTTTGACTCGATAGCGCAGATTCTCATTCTCAAGGTTTTCTTTGTGGTTATGTAACTCAGTATCAAGCCTGTTTTTAAGCTTTAATTCATATTCTTTTTGCTTTGATTTAAACCAACTATCAATAAAATGCTTTGCTAAAAAGGTAATGACACCGAGGACTGAGGCTGGAGCCATAATTAACACAACGATTGCTTCAAACTTATCCAATTTCGACCATTCCCATAAAGTTTTATAACGCCCAATTAAGGGGTGAACAACGCCTCCACCCAACCTAAAGCATTGTGTCATAAACACTAAATTTGAAGTAGAAGCAAAAGTGCCAAGCGTTGTGAATCCCTCTTAAATTGCTTGTTAGCCGTACATTGCCCAACGGAAATATGGACGCTGACCATCCATCCGTTCAACTTCTGCGCCTAAGTTTTTGTAAAACTCGTGAGCTTTGGAGTTATGTGGGCTAGCTGTCCAAGAAATATGAGAAGTTAATGACTTTTGAGCTTCCGTTTTCAAAGCATGCATAAGTTCAGCACCGTATCCCTTTGACCGATGCTTACTAACAACTAGAAGGTCATCTAGCCAAATAGACGGCTCACCGCGAAAGGATGAATAACGATAGTGAAACAAGGCGAAACCCTGGACTTCACCATCGACTTCCAATAGCAAAGCGTGGGCAAACGGATAGTCACCAAATAAGGTTCGTTCAATCTTCTCTTCAGTCGTGGAGATTTCACCGTCGAACCCTTTCATACTTCTGTCAAACTCAGCTTTGTGTCCAATAAGTTCTAACAACTTACTGGAGTCTTGCTTGATCGCTTTCCTTACGTTCACTTTGTTCTCCATAACTCAAGTTTCTGGTTGTCGGCTAACGCCCTGTTAAGGGGTGAGCAACGCAATACCTAAGCCGCCGAATACCACCTTAATCACTTAAATCAACGCATAGTAAAAATACCACGCGTTGCGAATCCCTCTTGAACAGTTTGTTAGTTGCGCATTTCCTCTACCTTACTGCGCTCTCTTTCTAGACGCTCTTTCTTAAAGTTCTCACACTTTAGCTTAAGGAATGCATCAGGATTGAGCTTACAATGATAGTGGTGATGTTCTTTCTGTAACTTCTCCTTTTCCTCATCTAATTCCTTTTGAGATTTACTTTTCTTACCCCACAACTCAAGTCCTTTCTTCGTAGCCAGATACCAACTATATAGTAACGCTAGTAAAGAAAAGAACGGACTAGACCAGCCTAGATATGCAATGAAAGCAGGAATAACACAAAACCAGAAAGTCATAACAAACAATAGTAATTTTCGACCTTTTGCTTCTTCTTTTTGTTTTTCTGTTACTTGCTCAAAAGTTCTACTACTCAAATCGGAGTATATGATTGCTAAGGTCTCTTTTGACAAATCAAATTGCGGTTCTTGTGACTTAGGGTATTCATCCCAATGCGCTATCACATCATTACCAGCAGCGTAACCAAGCAGCGTAACCAAGCAGAAAATTGTGCCCCACAATGTCTTTGGTTCTCCAATCAGTTTGAGTAAAGTTTTTTACAATAACCATAATTGGAGTAGCGTATCGTGTTGCCCAAATACTCAGCTCATGTTCGGCGATCCCTTTTATTTCAGAAACTAATTCTTGTTCATAAACATGAATTTTTAACATAGCAAAGTCTTGACCTGTGAATACAGGGTTGTAAACAACAAAATAGCCTTGTCTCTTTTCTTCAATATCTTCGTACCGAATCCAACTTTCTTTCATATGTTCTCTATTTTCGCGCGCAACTAACGCCCAATTAAGGTGTGAACAACGCTAACACCCAACTAAACCATTGTGCCATAAACACTGAAGTGACTTGGAGTGAAAGCGCCAAGTGTTGTGAATCACTCTTAAATATATTGTTAGGTTAATTAGTTTCATACCATTTACCAGTGCGAACTTTCTGCTGTATTTTAAGGTTTACTTTCCGCTTCACATCACTCTCTGAGTGGCCACTTACATCCGTACAGTAGCCACAATCTTCACATTTGTATGTCGTTTTCTCGTAATTCGTATATGACGGTTCAGAAATCAACTGATACTTACAGTTTGGGCACAAAGGGTTAATACGTTCAATAGAGTTACCAAAGTATGTCCAATGCCACTCTACTCCCCAAAAATTGTCGTACTTGTAACCCTTCCAAGATACCGTTCTAGTCTCTTTTTTGTTTTGAAGAAATAGATACAACACGAACCCAAAAACCAATATTGTGACGATACTCGATAGACCTACCCACCATATCGGCACATTTGAAGGCGAAACCAAATAAGTATAAAAATCAACGAAAAACTCTTTAAGTACCGACCAATAGCCTAGAAAATATGTGCCTGATGCCGTTACTCCCGAGAGAATCAGACCACCGAAAACCGCACTTACAACAGGGTCTCGCCAAAATTTACCAAACATATGAATCTGAATACTCCGTAAGATTAACCTAACGCCCAATTAAGGTGTGAACAACGCTA
This sequence comes from Vibrio splendidus, assembly GCF_001557875.1. Lineage (GTDB taxonomy): Bacteria > Pseudomonadota > Gammaproteobacteria > Enterobacterales > Vibrionaceae > Vibrio > Vibrio splendidus_F. The sequence continues at coordinate 1,516,874 of NZ_LNRF01000001.1, forward strand.
ACCACCCTACCTAAGCATTGTGCCATAAACACTAAACTGGCTTGATGTGAAAGCGCCGAGCGTTGTGAATCACTCTTAAATTTATTGTTAGCTTTTCAATCTATCGATGATCTCAGTGTTGGATAATGGAACTCCGATGCCACTATTCACCATGTATCCAAATGATTCATCATGACAACCTTGGTCGTACGAATCGATGCACTCTTGGGCCAGTAACAAATGGTAGTCACGTTGATATGCATCGATAGCGGTGACTCTCACGCATGCATGAGTATTTACACCAGCAATTACAATTTCACTAGGTGGCATTTCATTTAAGATTTCATCGAGCTCTGTTTCAAAGAAAGCGCTATAGCGCTTTTTAATAACTTCATGCTCTTCAGGATGTCGAGACAACTCACTTAATAGCTCGCAGCCGTTAGTACCTTCAATAGTCCACTTTTGACTCGATTGTCGTAACGCTAAATATGTATCCGATAAGTCTTCTTCAAAAACTTGTCGCACCCAGATAATCTTTTGACTTTCTTTACGAAAGGCATGTACCAGTTCATTCAATGAGCGAGTAAATTTCGTTCTTTTTTCAGCGAGTCTACCCTGCTGGAAAAAGTCCTCTTGCATATCAATAACTAGTAGTAATTTAGTCACGATGATCTCCTAGGAAAGCTAACGCCCTGTTAAGGGGTGAGCAACGCAATACCAAAGCCGCCGCATACCACCTTAAACACTAAAACCAACGCATAGTAAAAATGCCACGCGTTGCGAATCCCTCTTGAACAGTTTGTTATGCCTGTGCTGATAAGTGCGACAATATTACCTTGTAGCAAGATTCAAAGTCACTTTCTAAGCCAGGGTCAGAGTAGCCTTTTAAGTGAATACGAAAATCAGCAATACCATCGTTCGTTGTTTCAAAAGTCTCTAGAAACTCGTTTTCCTGTGCGATTATTACTGATGGATTGTCATAGCCTCTTTTATTAAATTGGTCTGCAGTTACGTCTATTTTGAAGCCATCTAAATCGAGCCAAACATGAGAATGTAACTCTTCGCTTTTTCCACCGTATTCCCCACGAATTAATGCCGCACCAGAAAAACCATTATCGGTTAAATACGCGGCTAAAATCTGAGAGGAGTCATCACAACAAGCAGAAGGAAACTTACTCACAGACAGGGACGTTCCTACAAAATCGGACGGATTTAAACACTCCATTACACGACGAAAATTTAGGACCAATTCTTGCAGATTTTTCATTTCCCCTCCAAAAGGCATAACGCCGCATTAAGGTGTGAGCGGCGCTTGGCTATACTTGAGCGAAGCGAAACTGCCAAGCGTTGCGAATCACTCTTAAATGCTTTGTTATAAGCAAAATTCACGTTCACATGCCATCAAAATCCCATTAGTTGAAAAGCTCCATGTTTTGTCTTTACTAACGTGCAATAAGCCTTCCGTATAAAAGTAATAATAGGCAAACAAAACAGGAATATGATGATGCTTATCTGTGAAGCAATTTGGCTTACGTTCCAGTGATTCTACGACTTGTTCTTCTGTAGCCTCAAAGACATATTTCATAATTTCTTCTATTTGCCATAAACGCAATGCGCTATCAGGCGGACTAATAGAGAAATTTGTATTACTAATTTCGCCACTTTCAATCCGTCTAAACAGGTCTGGATCAATTGCCTTCAAGCTATCTTGAACTTTATATTGCGCTGTGAGTGTTTCGATAACACCATCATAATCATTTCCACTCTCAACACCGATTATATCTCTAAGAGTCACTACCTTTAGTGACTCATTTACAATATCAAGAGCCAACTTGTATTCTTTTAAATGTGTTTCCGTTGAGTTCTTATTCCCAACTTCGGCTTTCAACGATGATAAGTATGCTATCAATACATTCGCTGAATTTTTGTTCAGTGAATAATTAGAACTACCTACGAAGTCAATAAGCCTAAAGCTAAGATCTTTTGAACGCTGTAGGCTAGTATCTGCCTTCTTTTCCTTCCTTTGCTCTTGAAAAAGGAAAACAGCCCAAATAAACACACCAATTGTAGCGCCTTTCGATGCGACATCTACAAATAGAGTAAAGCCACCATTTAAGTCATTAAAGACCACAGAAGCTCCTGAAAAAACGACCAAAATCCCTTGAAAGAGAAGAATTGATAGAAGTGTGATGATAACTGTCTTCATACTGTCCTTTTGCTTATAACAGCTATATTAGACAGAATAATTCTACATTTTGTCCCTGAAACAATTCTGTCTAGTAATCTAAACCGTTCAGGCTCTATCTAATAACTCATTTAATAACAAAATCTTACCTGATTACTTCTTTATCAAACATGACGAAAAGCAGAAAAATTCCATATAGTCTCGGCAAAATGCAGAAAGTGACTCAATGTGTGAGTTAGTCGTCATCGTGTTCATTGATTTCTTCACCGCAGCCTAGGCATTTTGGTTCTAGATCTGTGGGTAGCATAATGATTAAGCCGCAGTGTGGGCACAGGTCGCCTTGGTTATACATAGTCACTCCTAAGCAGCGCTGAATTCGCCAGTGTATGAGATAAGGCCGGTTTTCTTGCCTTTGAGTAGAATGGTTACGCCTTGGTCGTTCATGCCTGTGATTTGCCAACCGAGCTTTTCGGCCTTGGCTAATGTGGCAAGCGCTTTGGGTTTATCTTCTAGGCTTTCCATAATCGCGGCTACGTCGGTCTCTTCACCAATCGCTTCAATGAGTATCGGGTTGTCGTAGTCGACTTCGGCTAGCGTTTTGCCCTTCTCGTTCACTGTTAGCGATAAAATGCGAAATACGGCTTTGTCGTTGTAATCTTTAATATGCGACTTGCCTTCATCATCAACCTCTCCATCAATGGCAACAATGTAGCCAGGCTTGCCTTGGGCAATGGCTTTAACGTGTTTTGCACGCTCTACGCCACCCGCTCGAGTTCTTCCATCGTTGTCTGTTTCCATACCGCTGTTGGCAATATCAAACTTCTCACCGATTTTGGTGCGGTTCCATGCGCGTAGGTAAATCCCTTTGGCGTTCTCACTTCCCCAAGACCACACGGTGTTGTGAAGCGGAGCCTCCAGTTTTTGTTCAAAGAATTTAGAAATGGCCAATTTAGACATCAATTTACCTCTACCGAGAATATTATGGAACACCATACCAATTCGTAAAATGATATGTGAAACTTGTCATTTAATCAATCGGTATTGCATACTTAAAAACAAAAACGCCGACATAATTGTCGGCGCTTAACTTTAAGTATGAATAGGTTAGAGGTAGTCAGCTACTTCGCCAATGTACTCAAAAACTCGGCTTCAAACTCTTCATCGGCTTCTCGGGTTAGGCATGCCACCAGCCAATCTATGCTTTCATGGTCGAGCTTACTGTTCACTACGAACGCTTGCTTTACACCAAACTGATCCAGCTTGGCAGAGCCATAATTCTTGAACGATTTATTGCCGTGGTAATGGAGTGATTTAATCACATCCGTGTTTGGCTCCGGCAAGGCATCAAGGGTGTTGGCAAGCTGAATCACCAACTCCATTGGGTTCTTAGATGAGGATATACGATACAGAAAACCGCCCTCCACTCTTTGGCGAACCCAGTAATCAAAGCCGCTGCAATCCATCACTTTGTCACTGACCAACGCGGCTTCACTGCGATAGCCACACGGCTCTACCACAACAGGTGTGTGTTTGAATTCTGGCTGACCAGAGGCTGCATCGGTATGAGGCAAGATCAAGTCACACGGCTTACTGTCTTTGGCGGTCGGAGCATTCCAGTGAATAGGCATAAACACCTGTTCACGGCGCATCTCTTTGGTTACCACTAAGCGCGCTTGGCACTCGCCTTGTGCGCTGCGCACTTTCACCACTGGGTTTATAGTCGTGTGGTTAAACGCATCTAAACCAAACTCATCGAAGCCAAGTGCAGCGACAGTGTCTGGGTGCATGGCAACAAAAGGTTCGGGTGTATGCTCACCTAAGCCAGCCGCCAAGCCAGTTCGGCTCATGGTGTGCCATTGATCTCGGATTCGCCCTGTGTTCATGATTAGCGGAAATTCGACACTGGTATCAGCAATCGGCTTATCGTGTTCAACCGCAATAAACTGCGCCTTGCCAGATTCAGTAAAGAACTCGCCATTGGTGAACATGCGCTGTTCAATGATCTCTGGTTGATACTCTAGCACTGGCCACTGCTGTGGAGTCAGCTCGCCATAGCCTTTTTCATCCAGTTTGGTTAATCCAATTAAGCACAAATCGCGCGCTTTGCCCGTTTCATTACCGAGCGCTGTCATCTCGCTATACTCTTTGAAGATCTCGCCTTCATGCCGGAAGTCAAACTGCTCTTTGAATCCCATTTTCTGCGCGACTTCTTTTAAGATCCACCAATCCGGTTTGGCTTCTCCTGGGCTTGGTAATATACGGCGTTGACGTGAAATTCGACGCTCAGAGTTAGTCACGGTACCGGACTTTTCACTCCACCCCTGCGCAGGCAACACCACATCGGCCAAACGTGTGGTTTCCGTATCGGCAATGCAGTCCGACACCACCACAAACGGGCACCTCTCTAATGCGGTTTTGATTTTCTCGCTGTCAGGCAAACTCACGACTGGGTTGGTTGCCATGATCCACACGGCTTTTATCTTGCCCTCATTCATGGCATCAAACAGGTCGATCGCTTTCAACCCTGCGTGAGTGGCCAAGCTGTCGGCCTGCCAAAATTCGCTCACGGTTTGGTGTGATTGCGAATCACCAAATTCAAAGTGCGCCGCTAAGGTATTGGCTAAGCCGCCTACTTCACGCCCACCCATCGCGTTCGGTTGGCCTGTGACAGAGAATGGTCCCATGCCCGGCTTACCGATTTTGCCAGTCGCTAAGTGGCTGTTAATAATGGCGTTTACCTTGTCGCACCCTTGGGTGGATTGGTTTACGCCTTGGGAATAAATAGTCAGCACCTTCTCGTTCGATGCAAACAACTGGTAGAACTGTTCAAGTTGCTGCTCGCTAAGCCCGGTCAGCTCAGGAACGCTTTTTTTGCCCCAGCCTGATTCGGTATAACGGTAATCTGTGGCTGTTCGAATCGCTTCCGTAAAACCTTGGGTGTGTTTTTCAATGTAATCAGCATCGAGTTTGTCGTTGTCATCTAAGTAGGCTAGCAAACCATTGAACAGCGCCACGTCTGAGCCAGACTCCAACGCCAAGTGTATATCAGCAATTTCACAGGTGTCGGTGTAGCGCGGGTCTATGACGATCACTTTCATTTCTGGGTTGGCTTGCTTGGCAGCGCGTAGGCGCTGAAAAAGAACCGGGTGACACCAAGCGAGATTTGAGCCTGTGATAACGACCACTTCTGCTTGCTCGAGGTCTTCATAGCAAACTGGTACTGTGTCTGCACCAAATGCACGCTTATGCCCAACCACAGTTGAAGCCATACAAAGGCGAGAATTACTGTCGATATTGCCGCTACCGATGAAGCCTTTCATCAGTTTATTGGCAACATAATAGTCTTCAGTAAGCAGCTGACCAGAAACATAAAACGCGACGGAATCGGCTCCAAATTCTTCGATCGTTTGATTGAATTTGTCTGCGACTAACTGAGTTGCACTGTTCCAATCTAGCTCTTGTTTTTGGTCATTCTGAATATGAGCTGGCTGTGTAAGACGACCTAAAGGCGTGACGGTGTCGCCAAGCGCAATCCCTTTAGTACACAGCTTTCCGTAATTTGACGGGTGGTCTTTATCACCACGTACTTCTAGTTTTCCTAGCGATGTCGGCCTCGCTTCTATTCCACACCCCACACCGCAATAAGCACAGGTCGATTTTATCCAGCCGCTGTTTGAATCGGTCATCCGTTTCTCGCTCAATTATCCATAATTGTAATAACTTAAACCAAGCAAATAACACGCCACTTAACACCAATTGTTAAAGTTGAAAAATTAACAATACAAAACAACAACTTAACAAACAAAGAAATATCAACAATGAATCCAGCAGAACTTAATCAAAATGGAAACTTAATTTTTGCACCATCTTGTAGAAAGTTGCACCACAAACGCTCATTTATGCCAGTCTAACAAAAAACCAACATACCACTTTAGGGGTAAGTGCGTGCCACTGTAGATTTTTAAGTTTTTGAATTTTATATGTTAATTTTTATTTAAATGAGCAGACTATAATCTGGCACCCTCCTTGCTCCACTAAAAACCAAGACTTAGAAAAAACATTTTTGTTTTTCTTGATGATTATGAATTGAGTGGAATCTCAACCCGGTATTCAACTACTAACGACTAGAAATTAGATGCTAGTAATGATGAAGCCGAGAATAAGGAATGGATTATGAGCAAAAAGAAAATCGTCGTTGTTGGTAACGGCATGGTTGGACACAAATTTATCGACAACATCCTGCAATCAGAGAGTGATGAGTTTGATGTAATTACTTTTAGCGAAGAGCCAAGGCTAGCGTACGACCGTGTTCAGCTAACCGCCTACTTTAATGGTAAAACCGCTGATGACTTGTCATTAACCAGTGAAGAGTATTACCAAAGCAACGGCGTGAACTACTTGTTGAACCAGAAAGTCGCCAAGCTAGACACAGCCAATCAACAAGTCATCACTGAGAGTGGTCATGTTGAAAGTTACGACAAGCTAATCTTGGCGACGGGCTCTTTCCCTTTTGTTCCCCCTATTCCCGGTAACGACCAAGAACACTGTCACGTTTATCGTACTATCGAAGACTTAGACGCCATCGAGCTTTCAAGCAAGAGCAGTAAATCTGGCGTGGTCATTGGCGGGGGTCTGCTTGGCTTAGAAGCCGCAAACGCAGTCAAAAACCTTGGCTTAGAAACCCATGTGGTTGAATTCGCGCCTCGCCTAATGGCCGTTCAATTAGATGACGGTGGCGGTGCCCTACTGCGCAGAAAGATTGAAGACCTTGGTGTGCAAGTTCATACCGAGAAAGCGACCTCTGAAATCGTCGATGGCGAAAACGCTCGCTACCGCATGAACTTCGCCGATGGCACCCATTTAGAAACCGATATGATCGTATTCTCTGCAGGTATTCGCCCTCAAGATGAGCTAGCAAGAAGCTCTGATGTCGAGATTGGCGAGCGTGGCGGTATTGTCATCAACAATCACTGTCAGACTAACATCGATAACGTCTACGCCATTGGTGAATGTGCGCTTTGGGACAACAAGATCTTCGGCTTAGTGGCGCCTGGTTATTCGATGGCAAAAATCGCGGCTTCGCATATTGTCTCTGACGGTACTGACGACGCTACATTCACTGGCGCAGACATGAGCACTAAGCTCAAACTGCTTGGCGTCGATGTTGCCAGTATTGGTGAAGTACACGGCAAGACGGAAGGCGCACAATCGTATACCTATAACGATGAAATCGAACAAGTTTATAAGCGCCTGATCATCTCAGCTGACGGCACAAAGATTGTCGGTGCAGTATTGGTTGGTGACGCAGAAGCCTATGGCTCGCTACTGCAAATCAAGCAAAACGATATGCCACTACCAGAGAACCCATCGGTACTGATTTTACCTAACTTGGCGGACGATTCAGGTTCGGCAATGGGTGTTGAAGCTCTGCCAGACAGCGCTGTGATCTGTTCATGTTTTGATGTGACCAAAGGCGACATTAAAAACGCGGTCTCTGCTGGCTGCACCACTATGGCTGCACTGAAAGAAACCACTAATGCTTCAACAGGTTGTGGCGGTTGTTCTGCTCTTGCTAAACAGGTTCTGGATAGTGAGCTAAGTAACCTAGGTGTTGAAGTCTCTAACGATATTTGTGAGCACTTTGCTTATTCTCGCCAAGAACTCACTGACATCATCCGCGTCAACAAAATTAAGACCTTTGATGAACTATTAGATTCTCACGGAAACGGACTAGGTTGTACCGTATGTAAGCCAGCAGTCGGTTCAATTTTGGCTTCTTACTGGAACGATTACATCCTCGAAGATCAACACATCGAACTGCAAGACACCAACGACATCTACCTCGGTAACATGCAAAAAGATGGCACCTACTCTGTGGTACCACGTATTGCTGGCGGTGAAATCACACCAGATAAGCTAATCGTGCTTGGTGAAGTCGCTAAAGAGTTCGACCTGTATACCAAAATCACAGGCGGTCAACGTGTCGACTTGTTTGGTGCGCAGCTGAACGAACTGCCGATCATCTGGAAAAAACTGATCGATGCAGGCTTTGAAACTGGCCACGCCTACGGTAAATCGGTTCGTACTGTGAAATCGTGTGTTGGTAGCACTTGGTGTCGATACGGTGTCGACGACAGTGTTGGCTTAGCAATTCGACTTGAGAACCGCTACAAAGGCTTACGCTCGCCACACAAGATCAAGTTTGCGGTTTCTGGCTGTACTCGCGAATGTGCAGAAGCGCAATCGAAAGACATTGGTGTTATCGCAACTGACAAAGGTTGGAACCTCTACATCTGTGGTAACGGCGGTATGCGCCCTCGCCATGCAGACCTATTCGCCACTGATTTGGACGAAACCACACTGCTTCAATACATCGACCGCGTTTTGATGTTCTACACACGAACCGCAGACCGCCTACAACGTACATCGGTATGGATGGAGAACCTTGAAGGTGGCATTGAATACCTCAAGCAAGTCGTGATTGAAGACAAGCTCAACGTTGCTGAAGAACTCGAAGCGGACATCGCACTCAACATCGAGAAATACCAGTGTGAATGGAAAACCACCATTGAAAACCCTGAAAAGATGAAGCGATTCCAGCACTACATCAACAGCGAAGAAATGGACACTAGCCTGTCATTCATAAAAGAGCGAGAGCAACGTTTTCCTAAGCCGAGTTTGAGTGATTCTTCGAATGCAAAACGCGATGAAAAGCTAACAAAAGCAGACCAAATCGAAGTCACGGAAGTTTCGTAAGCCTCATTGAGTGAGTGAATCAGTAACAACGAAACCTAATATCGATAGTCGGCAGTGGCGCAGCCCAAGAAAACTGCTGCCGGCTATCACCCTAATTAAATTGATGATTAGTTTTATATTTAGATCAGGAGAAAGTCATGGAAAATTGGACAACCGTATGCAACACACGCGACCTAACTCCAAACGGGGGAATTTGCGCAAAAGTAGACGACAACCAAGTGGCTATTTTTTACTGCAAACGCAGCGACACGCTTTATGGGCTCTCTAATTTCGACCCTATCGGCAAGGCGAATGTGATGTCACGTGGTATTATTGGCTCACTAAGCGGAGAGCCTTACGTGGCCTCGCCCTTATACAAGCAGCATTACCACTTAGAGACTGGCGAATGTCTTGAACAACCCGAGCTCAAGCTCGTGAAATTTGAAGTTCGCAAGCTAGGAGAACAAGTTCAAGTTCTCGCGCCGCTTGCTATCGCCAGTTAACTAAACGCCGACATCATGATGCAAACGCTTTATAGGCGTAAGCAATTTCGGCATAGGTTTTAGCCACATTAATGCGTTCGAGTTTCAAAAGTAACGCAGATGCTAAAACCGGGTAATTTCCAGATTTAAAGGATTTAAACCATGGATAACACAAAATTTTCGCTGCTTTCATTTACGGGTAAGATGAAAGTCTTACACCTAAGTTGGATGGCCTTTTTTATCACCTTTGTTGTGTGGTTCAACTTTGCCCCACTACTGCAAATGGTGAAAACATCACTGGGTCTTTCTACTGAAGAGATCAAAACACTCCTGATTCTCAACGTTGCATTAACCATTCCGGCGCGTGTCGCCATTGGTATGTTGACCGACAGGTATGGCCCAAGATTAGTCTACTCTTCGCTACTCGCTGTCTGTTCAATCCCTTGTTTTATGTTTGCTCTGGCAGACTCTTTCATTCAAGCGGCGATTGCACGTTTCCTATTAGGTTTCATTGGTGCAGGTTTCGTTGTTGGTATTCGTCTTGTGTCTGAGTGGTTCCCACACAATGAACTGGGTACAGCAGAAGGTATTTACGGCGGCTGGGGTAACTTCGGATCTGCAGCAGCGGCGTTTACACTTCCAACTCTAGCCCTAGCGTTTGGTGGGGAAGACGGCTGGCGTTATGCGGTCGGTATCACGGGTGTAATGAGCCTACTGTTCTCAGTGGTGTTCTACAAAAACGTATCCGACACACCAAAAGGGTCTACCTACTTCAAGCCTGCTCAAGTGACCGCAATGGAAGTAACATCAAAGGGTGACTTTTTCTTCCTACTTATTATGAAGATCCCAATGTACGCGGCACTGGCTCTGCTGGCTTGGAAACTGTCTCCATCAGGTATTGGCATGTTGTCTGACATGGCGGTTTACGCTGTATATGCATGTTTAGCTGCGCTGTATGTATACGAAGTGTCTCAAGTTTGGAAAGTAAACAAGAACGTATTTAAAGAAGAAGTGCCTGAAATTCACCAATATAAATTCAAGCAAGTCGCAGTGTTAAACGTGTTGTATTTCGCAACCTTTGGTTCAGAACTCGCCGTCGTTTCTATGTTACCGCTATTCTTTTCGGAGACGTTTGAATTAACGCCCGTTCTTGCGGGTATGGTCGCTTCGGCTTATGCCTTCATGAACCTGATGTCTCGCCCTGGTGGCGGTTGGATTTCTGACAAATTCGGTCGTAAACCAACGCTACTGATACTAACGGCAGGTTTAGCTGTGGGTTACTTCGCAATGGGTCAGGTAGAGAGCACATGGCCAGTATGGTTAGCGGTTGTTGCGGCAATGGCGTGTTCGTTCTTCGTACAAGCGGGGGAAGGTGCGGTGTTTGCAACAGTGCCACTGATTAAACGTCGTATGACAGGCCAAATCGCAGGTATGACTGGCGCTTACGGTAACGTTGGCGCGGTGGTTTACCTTACCGTATTGTCATTCGTGAGCTATCAAACATTCTTCTTAGTGATTGCTGCGACAGCGGTACTTGGTTTTGTGACTCTGTTCTTTATGGAAGAACCAAACGGACAAATCGCTGAGGTAAACGACGATGGCAGTGTCACGCTGATCAATGTTTCGAGTTAGTCCCAGCACTAACATGAAACACTGAATTATTGAATCGGGAGTGGTACTAAGGTGTGTTTCACCACTTTGGTACTGCGTTCAAAGGCTCTAGGTTCACTAGGGCTTTTGTTCTTCCTAGGATGTTCTCTCAAGGACCTGAGAGAAGACCAATTAAGAAGAAGAGCAGTTATGACAATTTCATTCAACCAAGGGCAAGTCATCACGCCAGAATCTAATAACCAGTTAACGCTCAAGTTTGGTGGTTATTCGAATAAAGGCATCCGTGATGAAAACCAAGACGCCATCATTGTAAAACACCCTAAAACTCGCGCGGAGCAAGAGTTGAAAGGCAGTGTTGCCTGCATAGCAGACGGCGCGAGTTGCAGTGAACACGGCCAGAAAGCCAGCCACACCAGCGTGATGCAGTTTATCGACGACTATTACGCAACGCCACAAAGTTGGAGCATTCAGCGCTCGGCTCAGAAAGTCTTAAAGTCACTCAACTCTTGGCTCTTCAATACCTCTGTTTCTAATATTCATTCCGCACAACAAGTTAACCACAACGCCCTAGTTTCGACTTTCAGCAGCGTGATATTAAAATCAAACACCGCGCATTTATTCCATGTCGGTGACAGCCGTATCTACTTATTAAGAAATGGTGAATTGCGCCAACTGACACGCGACCATACGCGCAAGAATATGGGGCAGAAGCATTACCTAACACGCGCCTTAGGCATGGACAACCAACTCAACGTTGACTATCAAACACTTCCCATCAAGAAAAACGACTGCTTTATCCTGACATCTGATGGCGTACACGAGTTCGTTTCTCCCAACACGTTCAAGGAACATATCGACAAACCCGGCGTTGATTTCGAACACGCTGCACAAACGATCTGTAATACCGCTTTAAGTCACAACAGTTCAGACAACGTAAGCTGCTTGATTGTGCAAGTTAACCACCTACCTAAGCCTTCGCTCATTGAATTCCATGAAAAACTGGCTAAACGTGCCATCCCACCCGCTTTAAAACTCGGGCAAAGTATCGACAACTTTATGGTACTTGAGGTGTTGTATGCAGGCACTAGAAGCCATGTGTATCGTGTGATGCAGAAAGAGACACAAACCGAGTTCGTGTTGAAGGTCCCTTCTGTTCAATATCACGATAGTCCTTCGCAACTCCGAGCGTTCTTTAATGAACAATGGGCGGGGCTATTACTGCACAACAAGAAAATCATGAAGGTTTACCCAACGCCAGAGCACTCGCAATTCTTATATCAAATCTGCGAATGGGTCGAAGGTATCACGCTAAGACAATGGATGTACGATAATCCAAAGCCGTCACTCAATGAAGTGCGTGAAATCTTAGAAAAAATCACGCAAGGTATTCGAGTATTACAACGCGCAGACATGGTGCATCGAGACTTAAAGCCCGAGAACATCATGATTCAACGTGATGGTGAGATAAAAATCATCGACCTTGGTGCAGTGTTAGTGAGGGGCCTTGAAGAGGGAGAGCTCACAGACAAGGACGACACACCATTAGGCGCGGTCAATTATATTGCACCAGAAACCATCAAGCACAATACGGCGACCACTAGTTCAGATTTGTTCTCTATCGCAGTGATCGGCTATGAAATGCTAACGGGTACATTGCCCTACTCTGAGATGACCGCACAATCGCTTAATCAATCTCGTCACCATCGGTGGGAATATCAACCGATCACACAAAAACGGTCTGACTTACCAAGTTGGGTGGATTTGGTGTTACAAAAAGCCTGTGCGGAATCGCCAAGCGAGCGTCATCAAGTGTTGGGGGATTTTGTGGCAGACCTTTACACACCGAACCAAAGCTTGGTGAAAAGCAAAGCCAAGCAACCTTTAATAAACCGAAACCCAATCCAGTTTTGGAAAGTGTTGGCCTTGTTGCTCGGCATTGTTGCCATTGTAGAGTTTGGCTTATTGCTTAGTTCTAACTAAACCTTAAGATCAAGCTAACCGCGTTTAGCCTCGTTTTACTAAGCTTCTTGGCACTAACTCAATGCCAGCTTGATAGCGTTTAGCTGATGCGTTCAAAGCAAGTGCAAAAGCACTATCGGCAATGACTTCAAATTGCTGCGGCAGTGAGTGAACCTTAAAAGGTAAGAAGTCCAATAAACGGTTATCACCAAAGGTTGCCAGCTTTACTTGCTTGATCAGTTCAGGCTTTTCGACCATTACATCCAGTACACCTTCTAACAAGGTGTAAGACATAGTGACAATGGCATCAGGGACTGTACCTTTAGCAATCCAACCCTCAAAAACCTCACGTCCAGATTCTCTGTCAAAGTGTTCACCATAACCCACAACCATCGGCTTGTTTTCTGTTAACCCTGTTTGTTGAGTATGTGCTTTGTTCGCTGCTTCAAAACCCAACTGACGCTCACGTGAAATGTTCAGATCAGGTAACGCGCCGATTAAACCAACACTATGGATGCTGTCATCAAGAATCGAGTGAGTCAGCTCAAATGCGGCTTCGAAATCTTCACTGATCACACACGCAAAGTGCTCATCATCTAACGGACGGTCAATCGCGATTACGGGTGTACCTGAGTTTTGCAGCTTCAAGTAAAACTCATTGGCGTCTGGCATTGAGCTCGCCACCAGCAAAGCATCGATACGACGACTCACTAAAGCTTCGGCTACTTTGCGTTCGGTTTCTGCATCATCATCAGAGCAACCAATCAAAATCTGGTAGCCCACTTTACGTGAGTTCTGCTCTATCAATTTAGCTAAACGCGCGTAACTGCTGTTTTCGAGATCAGGAATAATCAAACCAAATGAACGGCTATTACCAGCGCGCAGCGAAGAAGCAGCATGGTCTGGACGGTAATTATACTCGTCGACAACCGCCATGACTTTTTGCTGAGTCTTTTCACTAATTCTGTATTTCTGCGCCTTGCCGTTGATGACATAACTGGCCGTGGTTTTCGATACTCCAGCCAATTTAGCAATTTCATCAAGTGTCATATGGGTGACCTGTATTTTGTGCGTAGGATCATATAACCAATGATCTGATCCTCGGATTAGTTGAATTATATGCTGAATCGATTCAGTATAAAAGCTGAAAGGATTCAGCAAAATCTGAAAAGTGACTTCAATCATCCTTTTGTATGGATTGAGCGTCATTTGTTGTGATTCAACTTCTCGTTATTAACGAAACTTAAATTACGACACGCAGCAAAACTATTTTGAGAACCAAAATCGGCTTTGCTGAATTTTTTTACACCGAATGCTGAACCGATTCAGCTAAGATAGAACAAAGAGCAAAGCAACGAGTTAAGCTCCATAAATCTTGCTCTAGACTGAATCGTAGCGATACACAAATTCTCAAGCGATACGCTAAAGAGGCACCATGCTTAAATTATCAAAATCTGACATCACTCTCGGTCAAACGGCCGATGACAAATTCAAAGCTATCCAGAACATTGCTGGCGACCTAACCGCGAAAGGCTTAGTTGACTCTGGCTACGTTGAAGGAATGCTGAACCGTGAAAACCAGAACTCTACGTACCTAGGTAACGGCATCGCGATTCCTCACGGAACCACTGACACTCGTAGCCTAGTAAAAGAGACTGGCGTAGCAGTACACCACTTCCCTGAAGGTATTGATTGGGCAGACGGCAACCGCGTTTACGTGGCAATTGGTATTGCTGCTAAATCTGACGAGCACTTAGGCATCCTTAAGCAGCTAACAAAAGTGCTGGCGGCAGACGGTGTTGAAGAGAAATTAAAGCAAGCGAAATCAGAAGACGAAATCATCGCTCTACTTAACGGCGAAGTTCAGCTTGAAGCCGACCTAGACGCATCTTTAGTTCAGCTACTGTTCCCTGCAAGCGACATGATTCAAATGTCGGCAGTCGCGGGTGGCCTTCTTAAGAACACGGGTTGCACTGACAACACATTCGTTGCTGACCTAGTAACAAAAACACCGACTCACCTAGGCCAAGGCCTGTGGTTGTTGGGCAGCGACAAAGGCGTAACTCGCACTGGCGTATCGTTTGTTTCAACAGCGAACCATTGTGAATACGAAGGCACACCAGTGAAAGCATTGGTAGCATTCGCCGCTTGTAACAGCGCACACCAATCAATTCTGGCTAACCTAAGCAAGATGGTTTTCGAAGGTAAACAGCAACAACTGTTAACTGCGGATGCAGCACAAGTGATTGGCCTTCTGAAAGGTGAAGCGGTTTCTACAGCATCTCAAGACGATGACAACTGCGCAGTATTCAAAATCAAAAACGCGCACGGCCTACACGCTCGCCCAGGTGCAATGCTGGTAGCAGAAGCGAAGAAATTCGAATCAACTATCCGCGTATCAAACCTAGATGGTGACGGAAAAGAAGTGAACGCGAAGAGCTTGATGAAAGTAATCGCACTTGGCGTTAAACACGGCCACCAGCTTCAGTTTGTTGCCGAAGGTGATGATGCAGCACAAGCACTTGAATCGATTGGTAAAGCTATCGCTTCAGGCCTTGGCGAAGGTTAAGGAGTCGATATGTCTGATAAACAAATCAAAGCCGTTACCGTTACGCTAAACCCTGCCCTAGACCTAACAGGTGCTATCGACGCTCTGAATGTCGGCTCAGTTAGCCTAGTAAACAAAGGCTCTCTGCATGCAGCAGGCAAAGGCGTAAACGTAGCCAAAGTACTTTCAGAGCTTGGCGCAAAAGTTACCGTAACAGGTTTCCTTGGTCGCAATAATGAAGAAGCCTTCTGCCAACTGTTCGAACAGATGGGCGCAACGGACCGCTTCATCCGTGTTGATGGCGCAACTCGTATTAACGTGAAACTGGTAGAGAATTCAGGCCAAGTTAGCGACATCAACTTCCCTGGTGTTCCTGTTAATGCTGACGCTATCAAAGCGTTTGAAGAAACTTTGTTAGAGCTTGCAGAAACGCACGATTACTTCGTGATTGCAGGCAGCTTGCCGCAAGGCGTATCACCAGAGCTTTGCGCTTCTTGGGTACAACGCCTGCGTGACCTAGGTAAAAAGGTCTTGTTCGACAGCAGCCGTGACGCACTTAAAGCCGGTATCAATGCACAACCATGGTTAATCAAACCAAACGATGAAGAGCTGTCTCAGCTGTTCAATGCCGAACTAACCACACGTGACCAATGCCAACACGCAGGCCAAGCCCTAAGTGAAAAAGGCATCGATAACATCGTGGTATCACTTGGCGCTGAAGGCGTGATGTGGCTTAACCAAGGTGAATGGCTACATGCTCAGCCACCGCGTATGCAAGTAGTAAGCACAGTAGGCGCAGGTGACACATTGGTTGCTGGCCTATGTTGGGGTCACATGCAACAGATGCCAAAACCAGAACTTATTAAATTCGCAACCGCCCTATCTGCTCTAGCAGTTTCACAGGTAGGTGTGGGCATCACCAGCCAACAAGAGCTGGATTCAGTACTACAAAATATCCAATTACAGTCGCTTAGTGCTCCAACTATCCAGTTAGACACAAGCAAATAGGACAAAAGGTTTATTATGAATATTACCATTATCACAGCTTGCCCTAGTGGCGTAGCAAACAGCATCATCGCAGCAGGCTTGTTAGAGCAAGCAACAAAAGCACTGGGTTGGAACGCCGCTATTGAATGTCAATCAAGCGTGTTACCTGAATCTCCAGTATCACAAGACGCTATCGACAGCAGCGATGTTGTGGTTATTGCAGCTAACACAAACGTTGATAAAGCACGTTTCGTGGGCAAAAAAGTTTACCAAGCAGCTATCTCTGAGTGCACTGCGGATGCAAAAGTATTTCTAGAGAAGGCGGCAGCAGAAGCAACAGTATTAGACGCTTCTCAAGTTGAAAAAGCAGTTGCTGTAACTGGTACGTCAGCAAATACTTCACCAGAAACAACAGGCAGCAAAAAGATCGTAGCAATTACTGCTTGTCCAACCGGTGTTGCACATACCTTCATGGCAGCTGAAGCGCTTGAAGCAGAAGGTAAACGCCTAGGTCACCAAATCAAAGTGGAAACTCGCGGCTCTGTAGGTGCGAAGAACCAACTGACAGACCAAGAAATCGCAGACGCTGATCTGGTTATCATCGCTGCTGACATCGATGTTCCTCTTGATCGTTTCAATGGCAAAGCGCTATACAAAACGACAACGGGTCCTGCGCTTAAGAAAACAAAGCAAGAAGTTGAGAAGGCCTTTGCTGAAGCTAAGCCTTACCAACACACAGCATCTTCAAATTCAGCACCCACTGACGAGAAGAAAGGCGTGTACAAGCATCTAATGACAGGTGTTTCTCACATGCTTCCTGTAGTGGTTGCAGGTGGTTTGATCATCGCTCTTTCTTTCGTATTCGGTATCGAAGCGTTTAAAGAAGAAGGCACACTAGCAGCGGCACTGATGACTATCGGTGGTGGCTCTGCATTCGCACTGATGATTCCTGTTCTTGCTGGTTTCATTGCATTCTCGATTGCTGACCGTCCGGGTCTGGCTCCTGGTCTAATCGGCGGTATGTTGGCTAGTTCAACAGGCGCAGGTTTCCTAGGTGGTATCGCAGCGGGTTTCATAGCGGGTTACTCAGCGAAGTTCATTGCTGACAAGGTTCAACTTCCACAATCGATGGAAGCGCTTAAGCCTATCCTGATCATCCCGTTTATCGCGAGTTTGTTCACTGGCCTTGTGATGGTTTACATCGTGGGTGGTCCTGTTTCTGGCGTGATGAGCGCAATGACAGACTTCCTAAACAACATGGGTACGTCTAACGCGATTCTTCTGGGTGTTATTCTAGGCGCAATGATGTGTTTCGACCTTGGTGGTCCTGTAAACAAAGCGGCTTACACGTTCGGTGTTGGTCTACTGGCTTCGCAAACTTACGCGCCAATGGCAGCTATTATGGCAGCAGGTATGGTTCCTGCTCTAGGTATGGGTCTTGCGACTTTCCTAGTGAAAGACAAGTTTGAAGCGGGCGAGCGTGAAGCAGGTAAAGCATCATTCGTTCTTGGCCTATGTTTCATCTCTGAAGGTGCTATTCCATTCGCAGCGAAAGACCCAATGCGTGTTATCCCAGCTTGTATGGCAGGTGGCGCACTAACTGGCGCTCTATCAATGATGTTTGGTGCACAACTAATGGCTCCACACGGTGGTCTATTCGTACTACTGATTCCTGGCGCTATCTCTCCAGTTCTTATGTACCTAGTGGCAATTGCAGCGGGTACAGCGGTAACTGGCTTTGGTTACGCAGCTCTTAAAAAGATGAGCGACTCTAAGGCAACTGCAGAGGCTTAATCCCCCTACTCTGTTTAGATGACAAACAGAGACTCTTGATAAACTGTTCCTTGAAACAGAACAAAGGCTCCTCAATTGAGGAGCCTTTTTATTATTCGTGCATTTTCCGGTCGGAATGAGTTAAGTACAATATTGGTATATTTGATTAGCTACTTAGCGTTTCTTCAAAGACACCCAGCTCACGACCAAGCCAAATCGCGCGTACTGTGTGATCCAAAGTTTCTTCACCGCCAGTTACCGGGTGAATAAGCACCGACATATCGCCGCGTTCTTGCTCAAGCCACTCAACAATACCCGACTCTTTGTTAGCAAAGTGAATCTCAAACATCGGCATCTTATGTGGGCCAACCAAACGCTGGATTAATGGGAAAGTCTCTAACACATCTTTACGTTCTGAGAGGATTTTCTGACGCAGTGTTTCTGCCTGCTCTGCAAATCGCAAAGGGAAATAGATATGACCGTGGTACATGGCACCATCCTTTAGAATTATGATGCGAACAGTTTAACCTGCTTTCTCTAGCAAGGACAGCTAACCAATGGCAGCCGAAGTATTAAACATCATGTAGAAGACTGATCTAGCTGATAATTTCTAGAACATTGCGACAAAAACGCCACACGTAATCTAAGTGTGGCGTTTGTATCTAGGCTATAAAATGCCTTAGCAAGAGTTAGCGTTAGTAAATTGAATTAACATTCAAAGGGCTGTTCTTTGGTTTCTCTAGTTTTAACTGTTCAACCGCACTAAGACCTTTAGAGCTAATTCCGCCACTATAAGACTTAGAGCCATCAGCATTAGTCATTGAGGTTTCGCCCACGTTCCAAGCAACAAAGAAGTCACTTAAGTCATAGTTTGAAACATAAGAAGCGCACACCATCATTAAGTCTCCACCAGAAAGCCCAGTCTCGCTAGCACTACAATAGTTCGTATTCGAGTCGCCTTCTCTATCGCCTCGCGCTTTACGATGCATTAGCTTGAACATATTCCAGCCTTCATCTTCACCATACACATCAGATTGGCTTGCGCCGCGTGTATACCAATCATCAATTGCAAAGTTCGATTTCGCCCAGATTTTTAGCTGACCAAACATAACTAATCGTAAACCTGCATCACCATGCGACCACGCATGTTCATTATTAAGCTCCAACCATTTAGGCGCTTTCTTAATATCCGATTTAATGCGATCCATTTCAGGGTTTGCATTGCGACCCTCTAACTCCTGCATATACAACGCAAGAAGGTTATTGGTCACTTCTGTACTACCAGCCGCTAAGAAAGGAGCTGATGCTAAATTATGACCAACTTCATGCCACAACAGCCAGTCATTAACAGGGTTGGTTGGAATGTATGTCCGATTTGCATTAAAGCTTGAGTTCATCACTGGGTAGCCAGAGTGAGCAGCACCAATCGAAATCTGCACGTCATTCACAAAACGATGGCGGAACGCCTTCAGTTCTGTATAAGTGAACCTACGGTGTAAACCATCGCTTTGTTTCCCATCACGCCCGTAGAAGTCACTTGCCGCTTCGGCGAATCGATTCATATCTGTTGCGAATTGGTTCAAATCAGTGGATTCTAGATTCCTAATTGGGGTCGTATAAATAAATGAACCCGTATCGATTTCTGCAATTGGAGCCTCTGCCGATTGAATAGAGTTAATCCACTCTCCCTCTTTCCACCAAGCAGCTTTTAAGGCGCCATCGATGTTAAACGAGACTGCACCAAACTCTTTTACTTTCGGTTGAATGTAAATAAGGCCGCCATATGGAACCTTGAAGGTTAAGTTTGAACCGTCGTACGCATAGTTAGTTTGCATACGCGGAGGGCGCTTCAAACTGGTTTCATGATTCGGCTTACCTGTAAGGTCATCCGCCATCATCACAGTGATCGTTGCAGCTACACCATCACTAATAGTCACATTTTGAAGCTGAGGAGCCCATAAACCTGTCGATTGATTGTTCCCAGCCGAATACGTGACGCCCTTGCCATCAGCTTGGATAAGAACCGAACTTGACGAAGATGCTCCTGAAGTTCGACCCGGATACATTGTAGTATCAACAACGATTTCATGATCCCAAAATGAACGCCCCAACATGATACGAGTCAGAGGTTTCTCCATGTAATTTAATGGATAGCTAGGATTCAACTGCCCAGATAACTCACCTTCACCATGAATCATTCCATTAGCGACTAACGACGCTTTTAGGTCAACAGGACACTGTGCATCAATTGTGTCTGTTTGATGTAAGCCTTCGGTATAACAGTTAAGGAACTGAACAGCTTGCTTGAACCCTAACTCATCTTGTATGTCTGATTCAAAACGGTATGCGTTGTCATTCCACATCCAAACAGACAGGTTATCAAACGCTTGATTCAATTCGCTGTTAGACAGACGCTTACCTTGAGTGCCTTTCGTGCGATAGTAAACCTCGTGCTCGTAGAGCGCTGTAAAGTTAGAACCCAAGTTCGCTGCTTTCACCATACTGTCGACAACGGTTTTACTCACTTCATAGCGATCGAAATCGGCTCTATGATAAGCACCGCGAACAGTCACACCGTCTCCAGAACGAGTCTCTATACAGTTAAATTCGTATTCATACTCGTTCTTACAAAGCTCAGTGCCAACGAATGCCGACTGCAGTTCTTTGATCGCCGCTTCACGCTCTTCTGCCGATTCAACAAAGATACGTGCGGATTTGGTCTCCATGACTGGTACTCCAGACTCATCAAGCACTGGTTTCCCTTCAGGGTCTAACTTAGTAACCTCATAAGTCGGGATTTCAAACTTAATCTTGGACTCATCCTTGATCCACTCAACCGTACCATCTTGATTTACCGTGAATGGAGGCTCTCCTTGGTTATCTTGGAAACGCTCAAGAACCACCATTTCCTTTTCGCTCTTCACGTGAAGATTTGGATATGGAGCTTGGCAGTAATAAGAGCTACCGCAGAAAGCTTGGTTTGTCGGCGTAACGTTTTCACCACCAAGAGATACACCTGCGGCATCTGCCAAGCGTCCAATAGGTTCAGGGTTTGTCGTTTGAATCGCATCCATAAATAAGATATTGCCACCGTTATTAACATAGTTGATAAGAGCGGTAATATCGTCTTGGCTTAAGTTCGGGTTATCCAAGTCAGCAACAAACTGGTTAGTCATGCCATCTTGAATCAACTTAGGGGGATATGCCTGAAGGATCAAAATCGGCGTAGTACTCGCATCCAAACCATCAAAGTCACCTGAACCACGCTTTTCTACTGATGCAAAACCATACTGAGGACTAACAAAAAACGTGTACTGCTTACCCATTGTGGAGTGGTGATAAGCCGAATAAGCTTGGTCAATATTGGTGACTGCACTCATCCCAGCAATAGGCAGACCATTATTGAACCACTCAAACAAGTTCGAGAAAAACAACCTCATGCTGCCTTGGTCATCATGCAGTAGGTTTTCGAACGTCGAAACAGTGCACTGTTGTTTGTTGCTATCGATATGCAATGTTCGATTGGCCCAATAATTTTCAGGGCATGACAGAATACTTGGATATAAGCCATTACCCATGAACACGACTTTACCTTTGCCTATCTCGCCTGCTGTAACGAATGGAAAACCATAAGTCGCGTTGTCTTCAGAGACTAAAGGAACCGGAGGCATAGAAATACTTGGGTGTTGTGCGATGTAAGGCTTACCTTCACGAGTCCAGGCCTGTTGCTCACCAAAGTAAAGCTCACGGTTTTTATCAGTTCTTGGCATCATCACAGGGAATGCTCTGTTCGATATGTTCAGAGCTCGCATACCACGGGTATACCCCGTCGCACCGTAAAAACTACCATTGTCATTGAAAACATGGAATGTGGTGACGTTGTGGAAGATTTGCTGCAGAGACTCCGTAACATACTGACCAGAATCCATAGATAAAACGGCAGGTTGACGAACATAATCCATAAACTGAGGCGTTTGGCGCAGCTGCTCATCGATTACTGCCGTTAACCCTTGGCTAAACTGACCAACAAACTCATTAGGAAGTTCAAAGTCTGTACCCTCTATTAATCCCCCATTTGGCAGAGTTAGGTTAATCAGTTCATTTATAACGTTAGGGTACTTTGAAAAGGTATCTTGGACTTCTTCAGATATCTCATAATGACTGAGATGATCAACCGCGTAGCGCTCTAGTAATGACTGGATATTCGCTTTCTCAACCACATTATTGGTCACATCAGACAATTTATAAGCAATCTGATTACCCGTAATGGAGCCAAACTCAAACGTATCAATACCAAAAACGATTCTGTCGCCCCACAGGTACTCAAAGATTCCCTCTTCATCCGTCACGCCCGTCGCGTTAGCCGAAAAGAAACTGATCCCAGAAATCGCTTTACCACTAGCGTCTGTAAGCTTACTGCGAGTTAACACCTTACCTTCAATACTTGGCTTATAAGCATAGGTAGACTCTGCGTCTGCAGAAACAAAACCAGCGTTAAGGTTATTGTCCGCATTAGGGTCAACCGCAGGAACAACAGTTGTGTCTACGTGCGAACTAGGAGCCTTACCTACTTCATCTGTAGACTCTTCTTCTTTCGATGAAAAGTACGCATCAACAGCATCTTGATCATCAAGTTGCGAAAACACATCCTCAATATCAAAAGCATCCAGTTCTTTTAAACAGATAGCACTTTCAGTCTCACAAACATCAATTGATTCGAGTACCTTAGTAACGTTGTCTCCATGTAACTCTGTCAACTCAAATGCCGCATGAAGCGCATCATTTGAAATCGTGCTTTCTGTAACTTCAGGGAAAGGAGCCGTGAAATCACCTAAAGTAAGGTGACCTAAGGTACAACTAAAACTCACGCCTTGTTTAACACTGAACGTTCCGTTTTCAAGGTGAACACCGTCACAGTATACATCTCCAGACACAAACGCCCCGCTCGACAACAGTGAACCGATGTAAGTTTTTGGGGGGATAATATCTGTTGGTGGAATAATGTCAGTCGGCGGAAGAATATCCGTTGGTGGAACAATATCTGTCGGCGGAAGAATATCCGTTGGTGGAATAATGTCTGTTGGAGGAACCGTATCAGGGCCATTACTATAGCTTAGTGAGTCGTGATTACACCCGGAAAGAGCCGCGGATATGATAGCCAGCGCAATTAAGTTTTTTTTCATTGAGCGAAGTTGGTCGTAATTTTAAGTGGACCGTTATCTTATAGATTTACTGCATCTCGATGACTATTGTTTTTTGTCTTAACCACAAAGACCATTTCTCATAAGTAATTGAATAAGATAAATAAAATGATAATTGAGACTCTCATTCCAATTGCAAAACCTCTCCCTACCTTAAAACAGAAAAACGCCATATCTCGGTCGAGATATGGCGTTTCTACTCAATAGCTCTTAGCCAATTTAGTATCACGTAAGTATCGGCACAACTGCATCACAATATTAAACATCACCCCCACCAAAAACAGCGTGATCACAATGCTGGCGCCACTCGGTAAGTCATAATAAGCCGACACCGCTAAGCCCGATAAAATACCGACAGTGCCAATCCCAATACTCGCGATAAAGAACTGAACACCTTTATACGCAGCTGCACACAACGCGGGAATCACCAGTAACGCAAACTCCAAATATATCCCAGTCAGCTTTACGGTGATCGGCATCAAAATAGCAAAGATAAGATAAAAGCCACTACCCTGCATAAATTCAGGCTTTACGCTAATCAACACCAACATCGCGGTCGTGATTATTGCCAATGGCCAGACATCATCCCAGGTAGACCACAGTAGCTGCCCGTTGAGAATCCCTTGAATAAAATCGGCACCATGAGGATCTTTGCTTACCAGTAATATCGCCAATGACGCCGACACAACAAATAAACTACCAATCATTGGTTCTAAGTGTTGTTTGTATCGCTTTTCCATTAACGCAATTAATCCGCACAGCAATAATGACATAACCCACGGGCCAATCATCTCTGCAAACCAAGAGCCGCTAAACAGTGCATATCGGCTCAGCCAATACTGACTCAAGGCAGCGCCAAGGGCAGCCACTTGCGCGACAGCGAGATCAATAAAGATGATCTGACGCTTGAGAACTTGCTCTCCAAGCACGATGTTGCCGACTAATGCAATTAATCCACACAATACTGCAGGTGCCAACCAACCATATTCAATCAACATTACGATCTCGTTGATGTGTCTGGGTTAACCAGCGCTCTCAGCAACTCATCAATGACTTGATCGTACATTTGATCAAGGCTTTGACCCTCAGCAACCGTCAATGGTAGCTGTATCGTAGGCTTGTTGGTTTGTTGGTTCAGCCAATTAGCAGGACGCTTATCTTGATGTGATGAATACACAATCGCATCAAACGAAGCAGGATCCAACTTGGTCAATGACTGTAAATGTGACGTAGTCGGTGATATCCCAGGTTTAGGTTCTAAATCAGCAATTTGTGCCATATCTAACCAGTCAAAGAGGTAGCGATACGTGGCATGATAACCGACCACTTTTTTACCTTGTAACGGCTCAGCTTTGGTTTCCCACTCTGCCAATTTATTACGCCAGTTGGCACGGAACTTCATGCCATTTCGCATATAGATATGTGCATTGTCAGGATCAACCAGTTGTAAACGTTTGGTGACTTCTCTGGAGATAGGAATCATATACTCAGCAGCAAACTGAACATGTGGATTTCCGTGAGCGTGAATGTCTCCCATGCTCCGATCGACATGGTCATGGGTATCAAGCATACCTACCATATCGCTCGCGTATAACATGGTTGGCGCCCTATCTTGAACCGCAGGATTACCACTGCGTACTTGCAACATTGGTAACCAGCCTACTTCTAATTCAGACCCCGAACACATCGCCATATCTGCTTGACGCATTTTGGCAATAAGTGACGGTCTTGCTTGAACATAGTGCGGGTCTTGTTTAGCCGTAGTCGCCGAGTAGATGTTGGCATCAGGAGCGTGACTATGAACAAGTGCTTGCCATTCAGACTCACAAACAAAAACATTCAACGCCATTGCAGGCGAAGATACAATTATAGATGAGGATACAATGGCAACACCTGCTGCCATTGTAAGTAGGGATTTCCTAGAATGCATGAGCACCGTGCGCCCCAAAGGTCATCACATACTGAAGGGTAAATACGTTATCTGTCTCTTTACTTTGGTTTTCAACGCGAGAGTATTGCGCTCTAACCGTACCAAAATGAGATGAATCCCAAGCGATCATTGCATCCGCTTCTTTGTCGTTCATTGCAGTAAAGTGCATGTGGTCACCATGTGCGTGCCCATCATAGCTTTCCGCTTCACCGTAGCGCAGGCCAGCAGACCAGCTTGGGCTGAATCGGTAAACACCCGATACATAATAGCCTGCTAGCGTATCTGGTGATTCCGCATCATTTTTGTATTTGTCATCAACGATGCCATCTAACAGCATGTACTCAGCTGCAAGCGTGAAGTTTTGGTATTTGTAATTACCGTTAGGAGCCCACTTCCATACAAAGTCAGCACCGTATAAGTTTGAGCCCGTTACCGCCGCGCCGTGGCTATGATCGTGGTCATGGTCATGCCCGTGATCATGGTCTCCAAACTCACGAACTTTACCGTTTTCATTTCGTAAATAGCTCAGACCAAACTGCCAGCTTGATGACTCTGAAAAGTCGTCACCCAGCTTAAGAGTTGTAGTGTAAACACCAACGTCAGAGCCATCATCAACAGACGACATCTTGCTACCACTTAACGCTTCAACGCCGAACTTCACATATAGATCTGTAGGAAGAACGATGTTCGCACGAACACCATCATCGTAATAATGAGAGCCTAAGAATGTGCGGTAAGCAGCAGGACGCTCAACAAAGCTATCAGTATGCATATGTTGGTTATTCAGGTAACCAAAGTCTGATAGGAAGCGACCGCCTCGAATGCTTAAACCGTAAGGCATCGTCAGTGTTTCAATGAAAGCTTCTTCGAGCAGTAATTCAGTCTCATCATCGTGAGTTTCAATAACTGTAGTCAAAGAGCCATAAAACTTGTCATCAATATTCGCAGACATGTTGAGTTCGGTATGGCCAAGACCAAAGCCTTCGTCACGCTCCGAGTTATTACGTTGACCATCTTGATAATAACCATCAAGAACAACGCCAATTTGAGGGTTTGACAACGTGTCGGCAAAAACAGGGGAAACGAGAATGCTACCAACCGCTAGAGAAACCAATTTTTTATTCACTGTATTTTTCCTTTTATAAATACTCACCAAGAATTAATTGATACGTTATAACATAACAATTAATTCTTGAGAAACAAATTTTGATCATTAACGAGAAGTAAAATTGTTGTTTTAGGGAGAGCTTTAGAATCAGTATCTATAGGAAAGTAAAATATGTTGAAGTGAACCCTTTACTTACAAAGACTCGTCACGATTGTCGTTAAAGTACGAGAGCTACATCTGTCTGCACAAAAGAGCATCTCGATTGAACAACCAGAGCAACCTCTAAAAAACGCCACTCTCAATTCTAAGCGTGGCGTTTCTATAGGGGTGAATCAGTTTGAGGCCGGAGTCTTGGAGCCAATGTCCAATTGCTAAATCTTTTTACTATATGGATTCAACGCGCATTTCAACCTTTTCAGAACAACCAATGCTGTCACCCTGCCCCAACTAAACAAGACTCGCTGATGCAAACGGAAAATAGTGTCGTAAAGGTTTCGTACTAATCTGCCACGCAAAAGCACTCTGTCATTCATGAGAGCACCGACTGCATAGTCATGTCCAACCGCTACCAACATGCCTCCATCGTGGAAAACAAAGGGTTGTAATGCCTTGCCTTTCGCTAAACGCTTGAACTGCTGAGCCAAGTGACCTGCGGCTTGATTCGCAGCTTGAGCTCTTGGTGGAACAAAAGAACCATCCGGTTGCGGACACTCTGCACTATCGCCAATCACAAAAATATCGCTATCGTTGGTCGTTCTTAGTGTCTGCTCAACGACTAATTGATTAATTCGATTCGTTTCCAAACCGTCTAACTCACTTAGCCAATCCGCACATTTAATACCAGCAGCCCATACTTGCAGATCTGCTGAAATAATCTCTTCTTCTGAAGTGACTAATTTCACCTCTTCTGCTCTTTGAATTCGGGTCCCAGTTCTAACGTTAATGCCTTGCTTTACCAGAGCTTCATGGACTCGTTTCGACATACATTCCGGCCCAGCAGGTAACACGCGATCTGCCGCTTCAATCAAAGTAATTTCAAGGCTGCCTTCCTGACGATAGCGCTGTAGCTTGGCGCTCACTTTTGCCAGCTCTGCCGCCAGCTCAACACCGGTTGCACCTGCGCCAACAATAGAAATTTTACGCTGACTGTTTGCTCTCAGTAGAGGGTTAATTTCCTGCCAAGCTTTCTGTGCTTGCCCTGCTGAATCGAGGAACAAACAGTGTTCACTGACACCTTCTGTTTTAAAGTCATTGCTGATGGCACCTACAGCGATGACGAGATAGTCGTATTCGAGCTCTTGAGTCGTACCGCTAAAGTGGTTCAACTGGATGACTTTGTTAGCACGCTCTAACCCACTCATTGAAGCTTGAACGTAAGTGTAGCCATTACAAGATGCATGCTGGAAGTAGCTAACAGCGTCAAGCTCTTCGTCGAATGTTCCTGCTGCAATTTCATGCAAGCGAGGTTTCCAGTAGTGATGTGACGACGGCTCAACGAGTGTCACGTCATAACGTTTGTCACGACCTAAACGCGTAACCAATTCAAGGCCAGCAGCACCTCCACCAACCACAACAATTTTTTCTTTCTGTTTCAACATTCGCTTACCCACCATGCCTAAAGGCAAAATCTTTCTGATGGAACGCATTATATTTATAACAGAATTAATGATAATCCCAATTTAAATAAAATCACTTTTACCAATTTGTAATAATAACTTTAAATGTGAATCAATTTACCAAGTAACAGGATCAAAAAAGCGCCACATACAAAACGATACATGGCGCTTCTTAACTCACGATATATAGAGCTAACTATATAAAGATTACGGTTTTAGTTTCAAAACTTTATCAATATCTTCCGCAGAATGGCGCTCTGGTACTTGCTCCCACTCTTCGCCAAATGAACGGTTAACCACTCGGCCTCGTTGGAAACCTTCGCGCGCTTCTAGTTGCTTCGCCCAGCGCACAACGTTGGTGTAAGACTCAACCTGTAGGAACTCAGCAGCATCGTAGATTTTGCCAAGCACAAGGTTGCCATACCATGGCCAAATCGCGATATCAGCGATGCTTAGCTCTTCACCTGCCACAAATGTGTTATTTGCGAGTTGTTTATCTAACACGTCTAGCTGACGCTTAGCTTCCATCGCAAAGCGGTTAATTGGGTACTCTTGCTTTTCATCCGCGTAAGCGTAAAAGTGACCGAAGCCACCGCCTAGGAATGGGGCTGAACCTTGTGCCCAAAACAACCAGTTAATGGTTTGTGTTCTTGCAGCCCCTTCTTTTGGTAAAAAGTGACCAAATTTTTCAGCTAAATGCATCAAGATAGATGCCGACTCGAAAACATTAACGTCTTCATCACCAGACTTGTCGACAAGCGCTGGTATTTTAGAATTTGGATTCACTCCAACAAAGCCGGAAGAGAACTGGTCCGCCTCACCGATGTTGATCAAGTACGCATCATATTCAGCTTCTTTAACACCAGCCGCTAACAACTCTTCCAGTAAGATAGTGACTTTTTGACCGTTAGGTGTGCCAAGAGAATACAATTGAAAAGCATGGTCACCAACAGGAAGCTCTTTATCAAAGCGAGCTCCAGATTCAGGACTATTGATGTTTGCCCACTTGTTACCACTAGCAGTATCGTTAACCCAAACTTTTGGCGGAGTGTATTGTTCTGACATGATATTTCCTTATTAATATAGGGTCTCACAAACTGATATTAGGTCACATGCCTGTGGTTAAAACCCCTGAATACGATTTATTTTCAAACTGTTAAGCATGGCTTATTCCAGAAAGACATAACCCGCTTAAGCATTAGGGTGTAGAAGGTAAGTCTGTATTCAAACTTCAATCTAATATCGATAAATCCACCGCATCATTTAGCAATGATTTTACGAACGACATACCAACAGCTTCAAGAAAGCTGTGATAAAATCGGGATATTACAATTGATAAGGATTTGGCAATGTCTTCTGATTTCACAGGTTCGAGTGCAGCGTATGCTCGCCAAGAGAAAGGCTACCGCGAAAAAGCACTAAAACTGTACCCTTGGGTTTGTGGTAAATGTGCGCGTGAATTTGTTTACTCAAACCTCCGAGAGCTTACCGTTCACCACGTGGACCACGACCATACAAACAACCCTGAAGATGGCAGTAACTGGGAGCTACTGTGCCTATACTGTCACGATCATGAGCATTCAAAATACACTGACCATGAGCGTTATGGTGTGGATGCAAAAGCGAGTTTAGATGATCATCAGTCAGCGACACACAACCCGTTCGCCGATCTCGCTAAGATGATGAAGAAGTAACACGCCTTCAGAACTGTCTTTGGTAGATGGTAACTGCTAGATAATAGATGAATAACAAGAAACCCCAGTATGTCACCATACTGGGGTTTCTTTTGTCTGCAGCCATATAGACTACTCTGGATCAAAAAAGCCTTCCGAAGAAGGCTTTTTAAGAATCAAATCGAATTATGCTGCCGCTTGTTTGCGAGACTCTTCTACCTGTTTAGCGCGCTTTTTCATCGTCAGTTTATCGCGGTATGCAAACCAAACATAAGACACAACCACTAAGAAGAACAGGTATGACAATGAGAAAATGAACGGCGATTGAATGATATCGTTCGAGATACCCCAAGAAACACCGATAACCGTCACTGCAATCTTCGCAAAGAAGCCACACATCAATAGCACTAATGCCAACTGTGGGAAACGCGTGCTGCGGAATGCAAGCCAGTAACAGCTGCCTACAGCCAATGCCGCGATGTAGAAGCCGAACAAGAAAGAATGAATATGATCAGCAGCTGCTACACCACCAGTAATCGACATCAATAGAATTAAAAATAGTTTCATAATACTCGCCTCGTAATAGACTAGAAACGCATCCTTTCATTTTTGGAATCTCAGTTTGCGTACTATTTTCCCACTTTTTCCCAACAACACAACCCCTCATATCGAACAAAATGTAAGCAAAAGCACCCGAAAAAATCACCATTAACAACTGGTTAACATCCCATTTCTAATAGAACTCCGTTACTCCTTGTCTCATATGAAAAAAGCACTACTTCGATTTATTTTGTTACACAAATTTAACCTTGGAAATTAATTAAAATTATTTGCAACTCTGTGATATCCGCACGGAATACGAGTCTACTAAAAAGTTATCACCTCGAAATCCCAGGAATAATTGGGGGACAGAGCGAAAAAGAACAAAATAGAAAGGTGTTAAAAACATTTTGAAAACCAATAAAAAACAACCCATTAACAAACTGAATTTAATTTACCAAAAATGGAAAAAGAGATTCCAATCACATTTTTATTGGTTATAATCCGCGCTCTTTTGCGCTATCTGTTGATAAACGCAAACTAATTTTGAAGAAACAATCACAATAACCCGTCTTTAGTTAAGTGGCTCTCCACTAACCGATGACAAAACTGAGAATAAAAATGAGCAAGATTGATAAAGCAACACGTATCCTGCTAGCAGGCTTCTGTATCAACCTTTGTCTTGGCATCCTGTATGCTTGGAGTGTATTTAACAAAGCGCTAGTCACTGAAGCTGGTTGGAGTGCTGCTGAAGCATCTTCTCCTTACGCTATTGCAACTATCACATTCTCTGTTTGTCTTCTTGTTGCGGGCATCCTACAAGACCGTATGGGTCCACGTAAGATCCTTATCCTAGGTACAGCGCTTACAGGCCTAGGCATGATTGCTTCTGGTTTCGCTACAACACCTATGATGCTGAACATCACGTTCGGTGTTATGACTGGTGCTGGTATCGGCTTCGGTTACGCATGTCTTTCTCCATCAGCAATGAAATGGTTCCATTCTTCTAAGAAAGGTATGGTTAACGGTCTTATCGCAGCAGGCTTCGGTCTTGCAGCTATCTACCTAGCACCAGTAACTTCTGCGCTAATCGACAGCATGGGTATCCAAACTAGCTTTATGATTCTTGGTGTTGGTGTACTTGCAATCGCAGTACCTCTAGCAGCAACAATCAACAACCCACCAGCGGATTACACGCCAGCTGAACCTAAAGTAAAAGCAGGCCAAGCTCCTAAAGCGGTTAAGAAGACTGAAGACCTAACTTGGAAAGTAATGCTGAAAACTCCTCAGTTCTACTCTCTATGGATCATGTACGCGTTCGCTGCATCTGTTGGCCTAATGATCATCGGTAACATTACTACGATTGCTAGCGTTCAAGCTAACCTGCCAAACGCAGTTTACCTAGCGTCTATCCTTGCAGTATTCAACTCAGGCGGCCGTGTTGCTGCGGGTATGCTTGCAGATAAAATCGGTGGCGTACGCACTCTACTTCTAGCGTTCATCCTTCAAGGCGCGAACATGGCTCTATTCGCTACGTTCAACTCTGAATTCACGCTAATCATTGGTACGGCTATCGCTGCTGTTGGTTACGGTACGCTTCTAGCAGTATTCCCAACACTTACAGCTGAGTTCTACGGCCTGAAAAACTACGGTACTAACTACGGCGTGCTTTACACGGCATGGGGTATCGGCGGCGCTATCGGTGCAGCAGTTGTTGGTTTCTCTATGGCAAACGGCGAAGGTTACGGCCTAGCTTACACAATCTCTGCAGTTATGATGGCGGTGTGTATTGTTCTAGCAATCATCACTAAGCCAATCTCTGAAGCTAAAGTTGCTGAACTAAAAGCATCACAAGCTTAATCATCAGAAAAGATTGAATTTGTTACTGAAGAGCTTAACCTTAGGGTTAGGCTCTTTTTGTATCAAGCGACTTCTCCATTGACGACCGAAACCACTCTTCAGCTCTCCCCTACTTATTATCTCGACAACTTCAATCGGCTGGTTGAACACGCTCAAACACTCTACCCCGATCTTTTGAGTGACGAAGAATGCCGTTGGTTATCTGAATACAAACGTCTTTCAATTGCTAGTCAGTGTTTAATGGTTCGTTTGCTTTCTCGCAAGGGCTGCTGGTTTCGAAGTGATAAACTCAGCTATGTTGAGATTCCTGATTTAAATAGTGCACTACGTGAGTTAAACACCTCTGGCTTCATTACGTTAAGTCATCCTACTGACAAACATGACTTGGAAATCACTCAGATCGAACTTGGATTGCACCTACTCACCAAGCCTGAACTGCTAAATGTATTCCCATCTCTTAAGAACAACAAAACTGCTAAAAAAGACCAACTGTTAGCGTTCCTTGAACCACAAGCTTTTGATCAGTTCCAAACTCTACCATTCGACTGTATTTACGTGGTCGAATCCGAAGTAATTGATGTATTGCTGATTCTCTTCTTCGCCAATACTTACCAAGACCTAAGCCAGTTTGTGTTAAGTGACCTTGGACTCAACACCTTCGAGAACTACCCATTAAGCAAGCAGCGCCGCTTCTTCACTTCCAGAGATCAACTCAATCAATTGCTCCAGATACGCGATATTCAACGCTTGTATTCAGAAGGAGACCGCAAAGACGGTGAGTTTCTTGAGCAGCTTTTACAATCGATACCTGCAGAATCAGAACACAGAAGCATTGCTAGAAAACGATCGCGATTGATCAATGACCTCGCACGTGACCTAGAAAGGCTTAACCAAAATGACCAAGCTACCTTTTGGTTCAAGCAATCTGGACTTCCTCCGAGCAGAGAGCGACTTGCGCGCATCTATGACAAGCAAGATGAATTAGACTTAATGTGTGACATTGTCACGCAAATGCAAGCTACTCCATCGGATGTGTCAGAGCTTGAGGTCTCGGTTAAGCTTGAACAGAGGTTATTACGGAAGCAGGGCCACAAGGTCCCTCGCCCTTCAAAGCCAAGTTGCGCGCAGATAAAACTAGAATTGGATCTCAGCCAAACGCGAGTCGAGCTTGCGGTAAAACAACATTTTGAAAGCCAAGGCTGGGATGTCTACTTTTCTGAAAACAGTTTTCTGTGTGGTTTGTTCGGTTTGGCTTTCTGGAATGTCATTTTCTCTGATGTCGAAGGTGCTTTTATCAATCGTTACCAACATCGGCCACTGGACTTGTATCACTCAGACTTCCTAAACAAACGAGCCGAGCAAATTGAAGCTGTGTTCCAAACCATATCCGAATACGGGCTGAACCACTTACTTGAGCAGTACGATAAAAAGCAAGGCATCGCCAATCCCTTTGTTCATTGGAATCATTTCCCTAAAGCACTCATCGAACACAGTATGGAAGCTATTCCTAACGCCTTGATTATCGATCTCTTCAAAGTGTTATTGAGTGACTTAAAGCTATTTAGAACCGGGATGCCCGATTTGATTGCGTTCAAAGACGAAGGGTTTCATTGGATTGAAGTCAAAGGCCCAGGAGATAAACTGCAAGACAACCAATGGCGCTGGATCAAAGAGTTTGAGCGATTGTCCGTCCCTTTCTCTGTTTGTTACGTCAATCAATGAGTCTTACTTTTGGCTCATAGCTGTGAGATCTTAGCGACTAAATCTAGCTAGGTCTAAGCACTAATTTATGAACAAAAGCGAGTGACATGCATCGACAAGTTACTCTGTCCCATCAAGATCTTATCTATAAGATTATTAGAACATGAGCATTTTCAATCATTTTCGATATAATTAGAGAAAATGCTTAATATATAAATACGTATGAATTTGAAAAAACTCTTCATTTTAGCTTTTGTTAGTGTCTTCTCAGGTTGTGCCGTCTACGCGGGTTTAAACTTCGACGAACTGTTTGGCGAACAACAAGTACGCGATCGCCAAGCTCC
The DNA here is from genome assembly GCF_001557875.1 of Vibrio splendidus. Lineage (GTDB taxonomy): Bacteria > Pseudomonadota > Gammaproteobacteria > Enterobacterales > Vibrionaceae > Vibrio > Vibrio splendidus_F. The sequence goes on from NZ_LNRF01000001.1 coordinate 1,551,106, forward strand.
TATTCTTTCGGCTCAAGCACAGCACTTCATTGACGAAGTAAAACCTATCATTGATAACCGTTGCGTGGTTTGTCACGCTTGTTATGACGCTCCTTGCCAACTCAAAATGTCTTCAGTAGAAGGCATAGACCGAGGCGCGAGCAAAGCACTCGTTTATCAAGGCACCCGCTTAACTGCATCAGCCCCTACTCGCTTATTTGAAGATGCTTTAACCACACAAGAGTGGCGCGATGCGGATTTTCATCCGGTTCTCAACGAGCGCATTCAGAACTCAACGGCGAACCTAGATGCTGGCCTTGTTTCTCGCATGTTGATTCAGAAAGAGAATCACCCTCTGCCCGATCAAACACAGCTTGAAGGTTTCGATTTTTCAACCGATCGCGACCAACAGTGCCCAACAATTGAAGAGTATGCTCAATATGAGAGAGATTACCCAACTTGGGGGATGCCTTATGGGATGCCGAATTTAGATAAAACAGAATACGCGACGTTAATGAGTTGGTTGGAAAATGGCGCGTTAATGAACGACCACATTCCGCTGAATGATGCGGAACAAGAGCTCGTTAATGTCTACGAAAGCTTTTTAAATAAAAGTGATAATAAGAGCCAACTTTCAGCTCGTTACATCTACGAGCACCTGTTTTTATCTCACGTCTATTTTTCTGATTTAGCACAACCAACGCGTTTCTTCACCCTTGTTCGCTCTGCAACACCTCCAGGTGAAGCGGTACAACGCATCACAACTCGTCGCCCTTATGACGACCCAAAGGTAGACCGTGTTTACTACCGCCTAATTCCAGAGCAAGGCACCATTGTCGACAAAACGCACATGCCTTTCGCACTCAATAAAGAACGACTACAAAAGTGGAATACCTGGTTTGTCGATGCTAACTACGCTGTAAAACAACTTCCTAGTTACAACATTGATGTTTCTGCTAACCCAATGACTTCGTTTGAAGCGCTGCCAGTAAACTCGCGCTTCCACTTCATGTTAGACAACGCTCAAAACACCATCATGGCCTTTATCAAGGGGCCAGTGTGCCGCGGTCAACTTGCCCTAAATGTGATTAACGACCGCTTTTGGATTTTCTTCATCGACCCCGAGAAAGCCGATTTACCAGAAATAAATGCCTTCTACGCGAGCCAAAAGAAAAACTTAAAGCTACCTAGTGAGCTCAAGAGCAACACTGTACCTGTCACAAACTGGGTAAGATACGCGAAGCAACAAGCACGATACCTAAATGCGAAATCAGACTTCACTAATCAATGGTTCGAAAGTGGCGTGAACCTAGACACTGGCATCATTTGGGATGGCGATGGCGCCAACCCAAATGCAGCCCTCACCATCTTTAGACATTTTGATAGCGCATCTGTTGTGCAAGGGTTAGTTGGCACGCAACCTAAGACAGCGTGGATTCTTGATTACGCTCTTCTAGAACGTATTCATTACCTTCTCGTTGCAGGCTTCGATGTTTACGGTAACTTTGGTCACCAACTGATTACACGCATGTTCATGGACTTCTTGCGCCTTGAAGGTGAGAGTAATTTCTTAACCCTTCTTCCTAAAGACGTTCGACATATTGAGCACTCTAGTTGGTATAAAAACCAAAGCACACAATTGAGCGACTACTTGCAGCGTAATATTGCACCTTTTGAACAACCAACCAGTGTGGTTTACAAAACGGCCGATCCTAAACGTGAACTGCTTAATATGATCAAAGATAAGCTTGCACCTGTGCTTGATAATCGCTTTGATATTGTCGAAACCGGTTTGGGTAGAAAGAATGAAGCACTGCTTAATCAAGTGAATTTGATTAAGGGAGAGGGCCTACGTCATGTTCCTCAGTTAGTGATGATCATGATTGAAGGTGAAAACGGCGAAGAGCAACTGTTCACCATGATTCACAATAACGCCCACAGCAACATTTCTAGCCTTTTTAATGAAGAAGGTAACCGTGATTACGCCAACGACGACTTAACACTCGTACGAGGCGTTGTGGGAAGCTACCCTGCCGCTTACCTTTCATTAACCGAGAGCGAGATACCTGCTCTGGTTAAAACGCTGCAAAACTTAAACACAGAAGAGGACTACGTGGCGATGCTAGACAAGTTTGCGGTACGACGCAGTTCTAGCGAATTCTGGCCGTTCAGTGATCGAGTGCACCGTTGGTATCAACAAAACCAACCGATTGAGTTTGGTTTATTAGATTACAACCGCTTTGAAAATAGATAATAAGTGATAAGCCTTGGTTCTAGCTCTTGGGAGAGATTAGTTTTGAAAGGCTAGTCGTTCTGAAGGAAGGCTAACTTGCACGGTATAAAAAATCCTCTGACGAATATTCGTACAGAGGATTTTTTTGGGTGTGCAGCTTAGGTATTGCTTAAAACAAGCTCATACCATTACGCAGAGACATAAGGGAGAAGAGCTTCCAACGAGCCTTTAACCAATTCAGACAAAGCTTGGTCGTTATCTCTATACTGCAATAATGGATCTTCGCTTGCTTCAATGCTCTGACACAAACTGTACAGTGCTGATAAACCCAAGCTACCCGCAGATCCTTTGAGCTTGTGCGCTAAAGACTTCACTTCTCGTCCATTATCGGCTTCACTCGCCTCAACTAATTCATTCAAGGTAAGGTTGCTGCTCTCCTCGAAAAGCACAACGATTTGCTTCATTTTCTCTAAACCAAGGATCGATAGGTCACCCTCGATCACTTTTGAATCAATCAGTTTCACCGGAGCATCTCCTTCATCTTGAGCGTCAGTTGTCGTCGCATGTTTTGCCAAAACATCAGCCACCTGTGCCGAATGCAGTTCATCATAGTTGCTCGTAATAATACGGTTACCGTTTTGCTTACAAACAGCATCATTTGGATCGGGCTGTGGCAACAATAGTGTTTTACCATCAAGTTGAGCAACGATGAGCTGAGAAAGTGCTTCTTTTTCAAGTGGCTTAGGTAGGAAACCATCAAATCCTGATGCTAAATAGCTCTCGACTTCCTCATTGAATACGTGAGCTGATACTGCAATCATAGGTGGAACTTTGCGGTTGGCACTTTGCACATGCTGGAGCGCATCATCTTTAAGTTGTTGAATTAACTCAACCCCATCGCAATCTGGTAAGTTAATGTCTACCAATGCAATATCAAACTCTTGTTCACTGAATATGGCTCTCGCTTCTTGCCCGGTTGTCGCTATCACAACATCATGGCCTAAGTTATTCAAAAAGCCTTCGGCAACAATGCAGTTCACCGGATTGTCTTCAATTAGAAGTACTTGCGCTCGAATACACGCCTCAATGACCGGTACTTTCGTTTCTATCATCTCACCGGCTTCAAGTGGCAGTGAGAACCAGAACTGGCTTCCCTCGCCTTCTTCAGAATGAACACCAATATCACCATTCATTGCCAGCATAATACTTTTGCTGATCGCTAACCCGAGTCCAGTACCACCCGTTTTGTTACGACCGCTATCGGTTTGGGTAAAAGCATCAAACAGACAAGCTTGCTCGCTTGCATCAATTCCGACACCCGTATCAGACACTTCAAACATCACTCGATTTTCATCTTCGACATCTAAGCTAATGAAGATATCGACCGAACCACTTTCAGTAAACTTAATCGCATTGCCGACCAAGTTATTTAAGATTTGGCTGATTCGTGTTACGTCGCCTCGCCAATAACGCTGCACGTCACTTTCGATCTGAAAATCAAAATTTAGCTTCTTCTCGGCGGCTCGCCCTTCCATTAACTGGTAGGTGTCTTGAACCATCTGATGAAGGTCAAAGGAAGCCGTGCGTATCTCTAAATGCCCCGCTTCTATCTTGGAGTAATCCAACACGTCATTCAAAATCGCCAGTAAGTTCTTACCGCTGCGGTTAATGATGTCAGCATAGCCTGATTGCAGAGGGTCTAACCCTGTATCTTTGAGCAATCTTGCGGTCCCTAACACACCGTTCATCGGCGTTCGTATTTCATGACTCATCGTCGCAAGGAAAGCGGATTTCGCTCGGCTTGCTTGTTCTGCCGCGTTGCGGGCTTTAGCGTGATTGCCCACCTCGATATTCAACTTTTCATTGGTTTTTTGCAGTTGATAAGTTCGATCAGTAATCAACTCTTCAAGATGCTCTTTGTGTTCTTCGAGCTCGCGTTTCGCTTTTGCTTCGCCCACCGCGACCACTTGCAGTGCCTGCGCGGTGTTTCTGGCGGTAATGATCGCCTCGCCCATATGAGCCAACTCATCATTACCCTTAACCGAGATATCAATATTCAGGCGACCTTGTGCGATAGACATCAAAGCCGATGAATATTCAGTAAGACGTTTAACAACCGAGATATACACCACTCGCCACACGATAAATGCGACGATTACCAAGCCAATAACCGAAATCACAGACAGCGACCATTGAGCCAGATTCAGTGTGCTAGTCAACTCGTCAACCGCTTCTTTGGTGCTTCGGTTTGAATCATCAACCAGTTGGTTAACCGTTGTATTCAGCTGAGAGAACAACTCCAGCGTGTTTTGCATCAGAAACTCTGACTTCTTGGTGTTCTCATATTGTTCTAACGAAATATCAAACACGACTTGGCGTTTTCTTAGCTCTTCAAGAAGCTGAGACATCTGCGCTGAACGAGTAGGATCTTCGACCGCTTTAACACGACGTGCCATGATTCTTAGGTTGGATTCAAATTCAGATTGGATTTGATGAATACGCTCAACATTGGTAACGGTCTGTGTTTCTTCAATTTGATTTAGCATTTTGAACGCCAGCAAATGCAATTCGTGTAGGCGTTCAGACAAATCAAGGTCAACCTCAACAAGCGCATCTAGGGCTTGGTAGGCTTTATCCGTTTCTTTGGTTTCTAGCAGGTCGTAAATGTGCGTTACGTTAGCAACTGCAATGGTCGCCGTGTTCAAGACTTGGGTTCGCGTCAGCTGTTCTAGCTCTTCGGCAAGTAGGCGCATCTCTTCAACACGAGACGACAGCTCTTTGCTTAACCAAAGCTTACGTTCAACCGAAACACCCAGTTCAGCCAGTGTATTAATAACACTTTGGACATTGTTTTCGAGTTTATTGAGGAGTTGAGAATCGAAGCTGTCGACGCCAAGCTCTTTGATGTGCTGAAGAAGCGACTCAAGTTGGTCGAACAATACCGTTCCAGCCTCTTTTCGCTCAGCCTCGTTTCTCGCATTAGAAAGCGTTTGTACCGATGAAATAATACGATTACTCAACTCAGAAACCTGGCGAGCTTCGATCATGGCAGGAAGCGCCGAATCAACGACGTTTCTTTCCGTTTTTGCTACAAAGCTAAAACCAGAAACACCGATCAATGCAGACAATAGAACCAACAGTGCCATCACTAAGAATGAGGCCAGCAGCTTGCGTCCAATACTCGCTGAAGCTAACAACATAAACTCTAAACCTTAAAACGTTCTTCTTTACCCCTGCAGAATACGCTATATTTTGCAGTGTTTCTTATCTAAAACCAATAAAACGGCAATTCATGCTATCTAGACCTTTCGCTTCAAAAATTCTTCTCTCACTACTGGCCTCAGTGACCACTGTTGCAAGTGCTAGCGAGCCTTTAAGCCCAATCAAACCCGCAGAGGCCACATCACACAAAGAGAAAATTTGCGCCATTTATCCGCACCTAAAAGACTCTTACTGGTTATCTGTCAACTACGGCATGGTCTCAGAAGCAGCAAAGCAGCAAGTCGAACTCCGAGTTTTGGAAGCTGGTGGTTACCCTAACGTGGCCAAACAGGCCTCACAACTGGTGCTTTGCACACAATGGGGAGCCGATGCCATTATTTTAGGCACAGTTTCGCCTGATGCTTATCACGACAACCTTACAGATTGGGTTGGCTCTACCCCTGTGTTTGCGACCGTTAATGAGTTAACCATCAATGAAGAGCAACAGAAGGTATTGAAAGGCACAGTCGGAGTCGATTGGTATCAAATGGGATTCAAAGTCGGAGAATTTTTGTCGAAGAGACACCCTAAAGGATCAGGAGAAACACCTATCGCCCTGTTACTTGGCCCACAAGCAAGTGGTGGCACTAAGCCTGTTGCACTTGGCTTTTATGATGCTATCAAGTCGAGCGATATCAAAATCGCGATCAGCTATTGGGCAGATAACGATAAAGAACTACAAAGAAACTTAGTACAGCAAGTCATTGAGCAACCGGATATTCAATATATTGTTGGGAGCGCTGTTGCTATTGAAGCCGCGATAAGTGAGCTGAGAGCGGCAGGTAAAACCAAAGAAATTGGATTGGTTTCGAGTTACTTAAGTCACGGAACTTACCGTGGCTTACTTCGTAACAAGGTTCTTTTTGCGCCAACAGATAAAATGGTTGAGCAAGGTCGCCTATCAGTAAAACAAGCCGCGAATTACTTGCGCGGACAACCTTATGAAGAACATAGCGCACCAACTATCGAAACGCTAACACCGGCAACACTCAAAGATCAAATTATCGCCGACTCATTGTCACCTTCTGAGTTTCGACCGGTATTCAGTGTGAATCCATAGTGCTATATTGGCTGAAGAACTCAAAACAATAAAAACGAAACAATAATTTAGGGAACATTCATGCAAAAAACGACGCGTACTATGCCAACGCATAAGAATATCGCTTTGGTCGCTCATGACCACTTCAAACCTGAGCTACTAAGATGGGTCAAAGAGAACAAAGAAAAACTACAAAAACACTTCCTTTATGCAACGGGCACTACGGGTTCTCTACTGAGTAAAGAGACAGGCTTAGCGATTAAGAGCATGATCAGCGGCCCTATGGGTGGTGACCAACAGCTTGGTGCGCTTATTTCAGAAGGCAAAATCGATATGCTGATTTTCTTCTGGGACCCACTGAATGCTGTTCCACACGACCCGGACGTAAAAGCACTGCTTCGTATCGCAAGTGTTTGGAACATTCCTGTAGCGACTAACCGCGCTACGGCAAACTTTCTGTTTAACTCTTCACTGCTTGAAGAAGAAGTGATCATTGAGATCCCTGACTACGAAGCGTACCTAGCTGAGCGCACGTAATCGCACGGTAAATGTTATCTCTACTGAACAGACCAAAAAGCCTGCTTAAATCGCAGGCTTTTGTTTATCTAAATATAGAAGTTCTTAGTAGAGGCTATTTGTCGCTCCACACCGCCATTTCGTTGCCACTTGGCTCTCTAAAATGGAAACGTCTGCCACCGGGAAAGCTAAAGACCTCGCGGTTTATCTGACCACCAGCATCAATCACATCACGCTCAGTTTGCTCAAGATCTTGGCTATAGAAAACCATCAACGCTGCACCATTATCCGTATGCGACGCCAGATCTGCTAAATAGAAGCCGCCCATTAAGCCTTTCCCTTCAAAAGCAGTATACTCAGGCCCATAATCTTCAAACTTCCAAGCAAACACTTGGCTGAAAAACGCCTTGGTCGCCGCGATATCCTTCGCGGCAAATTCGATGTAATTGATTGAGCCATGTTCCATATGTATGTCCTTCTACTTTATGTCTGCGAATAAAATACAGCGAAAGCAACTTGAACCCTTAGTAGACATCTAGTCTAAGCGGTTACTTCTTACGAACCACTGGGTAATCAGAGCCATGCAGCTCTTGTACAAAACCAGAACCGTCGCCACTGTGCGTAATCCATACTTTCTCTTTTGCTCGCGTCATTGCTACGTAAAACAAACGACGCTCTTCTGCATAAGGGAACGCGTCTGATGATTCGGTCAATGCGCCATCAATATGCAACTGTTTCTTCTTCGTAGGGAACTGTCCTTCGTCAACACAAAGAATAACCACAAAGTCCGCTTCTTTACCTTTACTCGCGTGGCAAGTCATGAATTTGATATCAATGGAGGTAAATATTTTTTTCCAATCTTCCAGCAATTCTGGTTTGTGGTAATGATTGCGTCCAAGTAACAACACAGACTTGTTGGTTTTGCCTTTCGCTTGACGGTTGATCTGATCCAAGATCTTCTCAACTTCTTTACTTGGTGCACTGTACACCGCCTTCTGCTTCTGTTGCTTGAAGCTGTTCAGTTCTTTCGGCAACTGAATCGGATTTTCTTGTACAAAGCGATTGGCAACCGCTCCTAACTGATTGTTAAAGCGGTAAGTGGTATCTAGGTGATGAATCGTTGAGCTTTCAAAACGACCTTTAAAGCCGGTGGTCAAATCAACATCCGCCCCCGCAAACTGATAAATAGACTGCCAGTCATCGCCTACCGCAAAAATAGAGGCTTGATGCTGAGCTTTCGACTGATTACAAAGTGCTTCAACCAAGGCAAGGCGATCTGGAGAGATATCTTGGTACTCATCGATCATGATGAACTTCCAAGGAGAAATAAATTTGCCTTTCTCGACATACTGAGTCGCTCGACTGATCATGATTGAGAAGTCGATATGATTCTGTTCTTTCAGTTCTTTTTGCCAAGCCGTCACACATGGCCAACACAGTGAAAGCTCGCTGTTGAGGCGCGTATAGTCTCGGTGATCAATCAGCTGTTGTTGTACTTCTTTCTTCGATAAACCCGATGCATTCAACTGTTCAAGCTGCTTTTCAAGCCAACCAATCAGCTTGAGGTTTGAAACATGACTACCTAGCTCATCATCACCGGTTAAGTAAGCAATTGGCCATTTAGACAAGTGCTTCTGCCAACGTTTGAAGTTAGTCGGCGTCATCCAGTGCTTTTTCAACCAATCAATACACCACGCTTGGCGTTGGTTATCATCAAGTGCTAGCGGAGAAATAACCACGCGTTCGGGCTCTACCTGATTGAGGATCTTTAAACCCAACTGGTGGAAGGTGCTGACTTGTACCTTCTCTGCTGATAAACCAATTTTACTGTCGAGGCGCTGCTTCATCTCTTCAGCTGCTTCTCGACCAAAGGCAAGTAATAACAACTCTTCAGCTTGAGCTTGATGGCTTTGCAGTAAATACGCGACGCGAGCCGTCAGAACACTGGTTTTACCCGAGCCTGCGCCTGCTAAAATAAGGTTGTGATCATCATTCATCAACACCGCATATTGCTGTGATAAGTTCAGTGGTGACGATTCACATTGTGCAAACAACACTTCCCAGTTTTTTCGCTCGGTCTCTAGCCATTGCTGGTTTCTTTCAGCTTGCTTGATTTCCGTTTCAGACAACCATGGCTGCATTCTCGCGATGCGGTTTGGCATACGCTGCGCGGCTTCATCCAGAGTCATAGTCATGCTTTCTAAACCAGCGTTGACCATATCGACCCAAGTGTTGACCTTAGAATGCGGTAGGAACGCAGGTAGTTGCTCTAAACGAGTTAATTCAGCTTCCCATTGAGGAACGTGTTCAGCCAATTGTTCACATTGGGTGTCATGCCACTTTTGATAAGCGGCAACTGACGCACGTGCAAATTGACGGCATTTATCCCAAGGTAGGCCTTGTACTAACCAACTGCGCTGTTTTCCATCTTGTTGATTAGCAAAGAATTGCAGCGATCCCCAAAACAATCCGCGTTTGATCGCGATCTTGCCACTCCAAATAGTAAACGGAATACGCTCTTCACTGCCTACTGAAGATAACAGCAAACGTGGGCCATCAAGTTCAACCTGATGATATTCATTTTGAATAAAAAATTGTGCAGTCTTGTTAGCGCTTAGCTGCATTGGAGTGTGCTCTTAATTAGGAATATTGAATTTATATCATGATGCAATGAGAATTAATAATATCTCACATCTTATCGACGCATTCATGACCACCTACGGGCAATTATGGATAAGTATCAAATTCTTGTGCTTGATTTCTGTTAGGATTATGGTTTTTAGTGTGTCAAGCGAGCAACTGTGGACTTCTCAGCCAAATTACGCCTCTATTGGGCGAACAAAACCATAAATTACAGCGTATTAATTCTCATCACTCTGCTCGGTGTTGTGGTTCCTGCTTGGTATTATGAACAAAACACACTGATCACTCCTTTGATTTTAGGTGTTATTGCTGCGGCTCTTGCTGAAAGTGATGACAGCTTTACTGGCCGTTTAAAAGCACTCACACTGACCTTTATCTGTTTCGCCGTTGCGGCTTTCTCTATCGAGATTCTCTTCGATACGCCTTGGTTATTCGCGTTAGGGCTTTTCGTTTCAACCTTCTCTTTTATCATACTCGGTGCAATCGGCCCTAAATACGCGAGTATCGCGTTTGGTTCTCTCTTAGTTGCTATCTATACCATGCTCGGTGCCCACGAGAGCACCAACCTTTGGTTTCAACCACTTTTACTGTTAACTGGCGCCGCTTGGTACTACTTCATGTCGATGATTTGGCAGATAGTATGGCCAATGCAGCCCGTGCAGCAAAACCTAGCTACGGTATTTGATCAAATCGGCAATTACATTGATTCAAAAGCGGAACTCTTTTATCCCGTTTCAGATTTAATTCCTCAACCACACCGAATCATTGAAGCCAAGCTCAACGCTAGTACTGTTAACGCACTCAACATGTGTAAAGCGACGCTGCTTAATCGCTCTAAACGCGGGCACATTGATGGACCAAGTGACCGATTCCTAAATACTTATTTCATCGCACAAGATATTCATGAACGCGTAAGCTCAAGCCATTATCGCTATCAAGAGCTGGCAAAACACTTTGAACGCTCTGACGTGTTGTTCCGTTTTAAATACCTACTCGAAGCCCAAGCCACAGCCTGTAAAGAAGTGGCGAGCTCATTAAAGGTTGGTGCGGAATACCAACATGGTGATAAATCTGTACTGGCACTTGATGAGCTTATGTCTTCACTTAACCATCTACACCAACAGAACAAGCCCGAGTGGAAATCGCTGTTAAACCAATTGGATTACTTATTCAATAACCTGGCAACGGTTGAAAAACAGCTCTCAAATATCAGTAACCCAGATGCAGAGAAGATTGAAGAAGGTGTATTAGACGACACAAACCCACACACGTTGACGGCAATGTGGCATAAAATCAAAGCCAACCTGCATACCGACTCCATGCTGTTTCGTCATGCGATTCGTATGGCGATCACACTGACACTCGGCTACGGAATCATCCAAGGGTTTAATATTGAGCGTGGTTATTGGATCCTGCTAACAACACTGTTTGTTTGCCAACCTAACTATAGCGCCACCCGCCAAAAGCTAACTGCCCGTGTTATAGGCACGGTTGCAGGCCTATTGATTGGCGTACCGCTACTGACTTTCTTCCCTTCCCAAGAGAGCCAGTTGGTGTTCATTGTGATCAGTGGCGTGATGTTCTTTGCGTTCAGAATCAATAACTACGGCTTCGCGACCGGTTTTATCACACTGCTTGTGCTCTTCTGCTTTAATCAGTTAGGAGAAGGATACGCAGTCGTTCTACCAAGACTAGCGGATACCTTTATTGGCTGTGCCCTCGCCGTACTTGCTGTCATTTATGTATTGCCGGATTGGCAATCGAAGCGACTACACAAAGTAATGGCGGATGCGCTCGATTCCAATAAAAATTATCTCGCTCAGATCATTGGCCAATACCGCGTAGGCAAGAAAGACAGCCTCAACTATCGTATCGCTCGTCGTAGTGCACACAATAACGATGCAAACCTGACTGCCGCTATCAGTAGCATGTTGGTTGAGCCGGGCAAGTACCGTACCTCTGAAGATGAGAGCTTCCGATTCCTAACACTCAATCATGCCCTACTTAGCTATATCTCAGCTTTGGGAGCACACAGAACGCGTATCGATGACGAAGCCACGCATAAGCTAGTTCTTGATGCACACAGAGTAATACACGAGCACCTAGATGCTCTAAATGATCAGCTCTACTCTCATCAAGAACAGTGTGAAGTGAAAAACGCTTATGACCCTGAACTGGATAAACGTTTGAGTGAATGGCGTGAAGAAGATGAGAGTTCTGTCAGAATGGTTCTACAGCAGCTCCATTTGATTTATCGAATGCTTCCAGAACTGCATACCTTAGCGACCAAGTTTGCAGTCAAGGTTAAGATCGATAAACCGTTTGAAACAGAAACTTCTTGAGCAACAAACAAAATACTGTAAAAACAAAAAGATAGAGAATCTGCTCACCTTTTAATCGCTAGATGTTTTTATATATTGCTCTATCGAAACCCCAATCTTGATAGAGCAACTACTTGCTTAGCCTTACTCCATAAGGGTTAAAGAGATTTTACATTATAAAAATCTTCTGACTTTGATTGACCAAGCCATAACTTTGCCTAACATTTCTCGGACAAAAAACAACCACAGGAATTTATAGTTGTCTTAGTTTTAGGAAACTTCAAACATCATTTAATATTCACTTAATCTTGTTTGATTTCCTGTATCAGTAGGCTATGCTCTATAGAGCATATGGATTTGAACTAAGGTCACAATATGAATACACAGCAATTTGAAGCATTTAAGCAGCAAATACAGCTTCTTAGTCCACAGCAATTGAAAGCGCTTCAAGGCGAGATCGACGGTAATCTTGAAACAGACCAACCTTCTGTGCTAACTGATGAAGAGTTAAACGCACTAAATGACCTGTTCAGTTAATAGACAGACATCACTATTTTAGCTTAAGTTCACATTTTCACCGTAAATTTCATCTGTTCATCATTGCGCTCAAAATATCGTCCGCCTAGACTCATTTCATACGTCAATAAAAGGTTCTGTTATGTCGATATCTGGTATTCAATCTGGTTACGCCATTATTCAGCAGTCAACCAACATGGCTGAAGAAGCCGCAATCGAGCTTAATCAAGCCTCTAAACACTCCTTAGAATCCGACGACGCTTTCCAAACTAGCGATTTCAGCTTTAATCAAATAGAGCCAGAGCAATCCATTTCGTTTAAAGACAAAGAACCTGAGCCTACTTCATCCTCAACTGATGCCTTGATAAAACTGACACAAAGCGCAAGTTATAACCGCATTGGTGCGAGTGTGGTTGATCGTCAAAACGAAGCTATCGGTAGCCTTCTCGACATTCATATCTAAATTTCGCTCAAATACAGCCTATATTTAGTGAAACTTCGCTACTTTTTGCTTCAACAACCACACAAACTGTAACTCATTATATCAGGCGCTTGTTTCTGGTTTATTACTCGGTAGAATCAGCGCAAACCAATTTGCTGCACAAACTTTACTTCATACTATTTATGCCAAAACTAAATCTGCATCGCCGTGACTATGTTTCTATTTTAGGAGGCGACATCTCCGCAGACGAATTAGAAAAAAAGCTTCAACCTCATTTTGAAAAGCCAGCAAATAAGCTGACACCTAGCCCCTACCTGACAGAAAAGAACCTCACACGTCGTTGGACAGCTCTCGATAATGCAGATTCACAGCAAGAACTGCTCGACCGTCATACACAAAGCCAGATCCAAGCTTATGAGAAAAACATTGAGCACTTTATTGGCACGGTTAAAGTCCCTGTGGGTGTATCTGGCCCACTAAGAGTTAATGGCCTGTTTGCTACGGGTGATTACCTCGTACCACTTGCAACCACCGAAGCAGCGCTTGTCGCATCTTATAACCGCGGCTCAAAACTGATCACCGCATGTGGTGGTGCAAGTGCAATGTTACTCAATGAAGGGGTAACACGCACTCCAGGGTTTGCATTCCAAGGCTTAGTTGAAGCCGGACAGTTTGTGGCTTGGGCCGTTACCCAGTATGACCAGTTCAAGATCTTGGCAGAATCGACAACTTCGCACGGCAAACTTACCGACATCAACATCAACATCGAAGGTAACCACGTTTACTTGGTGTTTGAATTTCTAACCGGAGACGCTTCTGGTCAGAACATGGTGACCATTGCCACCAATGCTGTATTTGAGTACATCATAGAAAATACTCCAGTGAAGCCCGACCATGCTTTCCTTGATGGCAACTTGTCAGGCGATAAGAAAGCCAATACCCAAACCTTGCGCAGCGTTCGTGGTAAAAAGGTAACTGCAGAAGTGAATATTCCTGCAGAGCTTGTCGCGAAATACCTACATACGACGCCAGAGAAGATGGTCCAATTTGGTCAGATGACCACAGTCGGTGGCGCTTTGAGTGGTACTATCGGTATCAATGCCCATTATGCGAATGCGCTGGCGGCACTTTACATTGCTTGCGGCCAAGACGCGGCCTGTGTCGCTGAGTCAGCGATTGGTATGACGCGTATGGAACTCAACAAAGAAGGCGGTTTATACGCTAGCGTGACACTGCCTAACTTAATGGTAGGGACTGTCGGCGGTGGTACCGGCTTACCAAGTCAAAAAGCCTGTTTAGATTTACTTGGGCTGCATGGCAACGGTAAATCACAAGCTCTCGCTGAAGTTTGTGCTGCACTGTGTTTGGCGGGTGAGCTATCGATTGTCGGTGCATTTTGCGCAGGCCACTTTTCACGAGCGCACCATAAACTAGCTCGTAAATAACCTTTATCCAATTTGGCTTGTTCGGTTTTGTCGTTCATGCAAAATCACAAGCCAATCTCAATGCGTGAGTCATAAATGGATTACTTACACTTATCGAGGGTGAGCCTTAAGCACCTCACTGCGCTGCATATTATGCTGAACACCCATAGCGTGACTCAAACCTCTGAGCAGCTCTGTGTCAGTCCTTCAAGTGTGAGCAAGACTCTATCTCAGCTTCGTGAGATCCTTAACGATGAGCTGTTCTATCGAGATGGTACTAAGCTCATCCCAACACCCTTTGCACTGCAAGTCGCTCCAACGGTTCACGCAATCCTTTCTAGTATGAATGGATTGCTTCATCAGAAGAGCTTTGCTCCTGATGAGTATCAAGGCAGCTTTTCACTTTCGATGCGTGAAAGTACCTTCGAGGTGTTCGCGTCTAAGATAAGCAATATCACCACTAAACTCGCGCCAAAAGCCAAACTCAACATCTATTCAAAGCAACAGCTCGGCTTCGATGCTTTGCTCAGCGGCAAGGTCAACTTGATCTTATTACCCCATGATATATCTCAACCGCCGACCGATAACAAAGAGCTGGTTTGGGAGACGATTCTTCCAGATGAGATGGTTTGTTTAATGGGTGCACACCACCCTCTTGCTCAGCAAGAACTGACGATTGAAGGCTACTTAGATTACAAGCACATTGGAATTTTAGATAACGAACTGTCTCAGCCTTATTTTGAGCAAAACTTGGTTCAATGTCATAAGCCAAGAGAGATGGCAATATCGGTAGCGGACTTCGGCGCAGCGGCAGTGTTGTGTCATCACACCCCTTTTCTATTCACCTGCTCTAAACAGTGGGCTGAACATGCAAAACAAGCGCACGGTTTAGTGAGCAAGCCACTTCCCTTTGATTACGGTAAAGTGGCTTATAGCTTAGTGTGGAACAAGCCGAACATGAATGATCAAGCGATAAAATGGTTGTGTGACCTGTTTTTAGAAGCTGAATGCTCTTAGTAGAAACCTAAATCTTTTCATAATTGATTATCTAAAGATATTAGGTATAAACCTCTGGCGTTTGCATAGGCCTTTGAACAATCGCGTAGAGCTTGTCGTGAAAGCTCTGCATCTGTTTTTCGGTGCATTTCGGCCAATCTAACGCTTCGCCAATCACACCATGATGTTGAAATGCATTCAGTCGAATTAGAACATCACTTGGTAGCGCCTTCAAGTAATGCCCCACTTGTTCAATTTCGTCCTCAAGGTCGCTTCTATTTGGAATATGCAGCAACCTAACTTCGTGTAACCTCCCTTTATCAGCTAAGTAATTGATAGTCTCAAATACTCGATGGTTGCCTCTGCCCACTAACCATTGATGTGTTTCCGATTGCCATGATTTTAGGTCAATCATCGCGCCATCAAGATAAGGCAGAACCTTATCCCAGCCTTGCTTTGGTAACGAGCCATTACTATCAATAAAGCACGTGAGATGCGCTAACTGCGGATCACATTTAATCGCTTGAAACAGTTCGATGATAAACGGCAACTGCATGGTCGCTTCACCGCCAGAAACGGTAATGCCACTTAAGAAAAATTGATTATGTCTGACGAGTTCAAGCACCTCTGAGACCGTCATTGTGGTAATTTTCGGGCTCGACTTATGGTCGCAGATATCAATGCACTGATCGCAGTTAGTGCAAGCTGCTGGGTCCCACTTAACTTTGCCATCAATGAAACTCAGAGCACTGCTCGGACAGTCGCTAACGCAGTCACCACAATGGTTACAGTGATTGATTGTGTGTGGGTTGTGGCAAGTAATACAGTCAAAGTTGCAGCCCTGAAAAAACAGTACTAAGCGGTTTCCCGGGCCATCAACACAAGAAAAGGTCAGCACACGGCTGACCTTCGCTTGTTTTTCTGTCTTATTATTTTTAACCCTAGCCACTTGAGTTGTTAGATCAGAAATTTTCATAATTCACATCGTTTGTATTCGAAACACGTCACACACGCGCGTTAAAGCTATTCGTATGTCGGCGACATCTCTAAGCTCGCCACGCGTGGTTTACGCTCTAGTATGCCCGTGTTCTTCGCAGCTTCAGCACCTAAGAAGGTGGTATTGGTACGTGAGCCTTGCTCGTCGTATTTTGCAATGTCAGACAGCTTAATCATGTAACCCGTCACACGAACCAAATCGTTTGATGCCACGTTAGCCGTGAACTCACGGTAACCCGCTTGAATCGCACCTTTACACAAGTTGAACATCGCTTCAGGGTTAGATTTCACTGTTTCGTCGATGGTCAGAATGTCACTGATACCCGAGGTGTAAAACTTATGGTGACCAGCGGTAGCACGAACGTAAGAGACTGGATCCGGTTCGGTACCATAAGGAATACGAACACCCGGCGTCACATCTTCATCTAAGCTAATACCGCCTTGAGCATGCAGCAGAGCTTTACCTTCTAACCCATACTTCACTTCAGAGCTTTCAACGATCTCAGCCAGCTTTTCAGAGATACGATGGCCAAGCTGATTAGCCTGTTCATCGTGACCATAGCGCCCTGCTTGGCCTTCTTTCTCCATCAAAATGTTCACGGCTTCAGCCATACCGTAGATGCCGAACATTGGCGCAAAACGGTCTTCTTCAATCAAGCCTTCTTGGGTTAAGAAACCCTCAAAAAAGTTAGATTCTTCATGTAAAAATCGGCTACGCGCATTCATCAATTCGATCATAATGCTGCTGTAGTTAGGTAGAACTTGTTGTAAGAAGTCTACGCTGTCCTCAGATTTCAGAGCTACCTGCTTCAGGTTCATACGTACTAGCGTGTTTGAACCACCCGCCAGAGGCAAAGAGTTGTAGCAACTCACGATGCCAAAACGCTTATCTCCGTAAGCAGCGGCGTGTGCAGGATAATTGGCAATGTGTGGCTTACTGCATTCACAGATGTTGCTCGCCGCATGACGAAGCAGATCATCAGGCGTCACGGCTGGGTCATACATAAAGGTCAAGTTAGGGGCAATCTGCTTGAGTTCAGCATCGACACGTAAAATAGTACGGCAGATAACATTGTCTGTTGGCCCGATATTCACATGCATAAACGCATCTGGCAACGTGCGATCCAACATAATCCAGAACAGCTTAAGCTTTTGATAAACCTGCTCTTCCGTTAAGTCGTCAACGAAAGGCATCAACACATCGTCCAGTTGACCTAAGTAAACCGGAATTGATGTTACGGATGGCACGTGATGATAAAGGATGGTCAGCATGTTCAATGCTTCGTCGAAATTAGTTGCCGCGCTAAGCTCTAAATACTTTGAGCCTTGATGTAAGTATTTAGAATAATCGGGAAGCACATAGCGCGGCTTAAATGGTGCATGGCCTTCGAACATGTCACACAGCACACCTTGTTGTAAGGCTTGCTCTACTTCATTGCTTACCGACATATACGGCAGGCTGGCTTCAGCTTCTAAGGCAAGATAGCTCGACTTCTGTTTTGGTGACAGGTTGGCATCTGAAATGATATTGCTAAAGCGTTGTTGTTGCTCTGAAAGTTGTGGAGAAGCAGATTGGTGGCTCATGATTAAACCCTTAATATTGTTATGGGCTTATTCTATATCTGGCCATTAAATTTCCACTAGTGAAATGTATGCAAGGATATATTTCCAAAATGGAAATATATTATGGTTAGTACGGGATATACACGAAAGATAAACAATAAAGGACAAGAAGAGTTAATAGAGATTTAGCATTAGTGGAAAGCATACCGCCCTAAAAGACAAAACCCACATAACTGACCTTAAAGCCGTTAATGTGGGTTTAGTATTTTAAATGCTAACTCAAGCTACGAACGATTACAGGTGAGGAAGCGCTTGCTTGCGTCCAACACCCATCAACACCTTTAACGCTCCTTGTGGAGTGTCAATCGAGAACGGTGTAGAGACTTCAACCACTGCAAAGCCCGCTGCACTCAATACATTCTCTGAGCGCTGTCGGCTTACGCCATAGTCTTCACTATCGTTTTCTAAGTACCAATCCCAGTGTACAAACGTGCCGTCATTTTCAAGCAACGTGTAAATAAGACTGACTGTGTCTTGTAGATTAGGGATAAAACCACACACCGAAGAAGCTACCACTAGATCAAACTGATTTCTGAATGCTGGATGCTGCGCTGCAAGTCCGCGCGATAAAATATCAACAACCGGTTCAACGTTAGGTAGCTCTTTCTTATCTAACTCTTCAATCATCCCTTCGGAGATATCAAGTGCGATGATCTCTTTTGCTAAAGGAGATATTTTCTGGCTGAGTAGTCCTGTACCACAACCAAAATCAAGGACACGGGTTCCGTTTAAATCAACGAGCTGTGTTAACTGGTCAAATACGGACTGTGCGAATACTGCGGTCGCGGGATCTTTATCCCAATCAACGGCGTACTCGTCCCATTGTTTCGCCATCATGGCCTCCATCTTTACTTCTTGTAGGTTCGGAACCCCCACAGAGTAAACCAAATTAGCCAATTCGTCATAGAGTTATCATGCAAAGATGGACTATTTCTAAGATAGTCAGCACAATATTCAGATAATATGCACCAACCCCCGCTTAATATGGAAATGAAATGAACCTTTCTCAAGTCCAAGCCTTTTGTTCCGTTGCTGATTTAGGATCAGTTTCTGAAGCCGCACGTCAGTTAGAATGCAACCGAACCAAACTCAGCATGTCGATTAAAGCCTTGGAAAAAGAGTTAGATGTCGAGTTGTTTGTACGTAGCGGAAACCACGTTGAACTTTCTGAAGCAGGCAAAGCGATTTACAAGGATTGCGAAGGCCTATTGGTGACTGCTGCTCGTATTAAGCAAACCTGCTTGCATGTTTCGGGCGAATTCAACGCCGAGATATGGATTGCACGCGACGACTCATTACCCGATGATATGTGGCAGGACTTATCTCACGCCTTAAATAACAAGTACCCTTCTACCTCATTCAATTTTGTTCTCGCATCTAGTGGTGACTTAGCCAACCTGGTCGAAACTCAGCAAGTCGATTTTGCATTTGGTGTAGATTATGAACGTGTCGATGACCCTAGAATTATCTACAACCCTCTTGGTAAGATTCGAATGATGTCTGTGTGCAAAAAAGGGCATGATCTTAGCGCGATGCGACGCGTTTCTGATGAAATACTGAGAAATTCGATGCAAGCTACCATGGTTTATCTCAATGAAAAGGACAACCCTGAGCTTGAGCCATTCTCTCGCCGTTACATCGGCTTCTCTAGCTTCGACTTTATGCTGGATACAATTTTACGTGAAGAGGCGTGGGGCGTAATGCCAGAGCCATTGATTCGCCATTTATTGCGTGAACAAGAGCTAGCCGTGATCAAACACACCTACGGCTTAACGCAAGAAGACTACTGTATGTTCACTGCAGCGGGCATGGCAGAGCACCCTGGAATGAATTGGTTAGCCGACCAGCTTAGTGATTACTTGTTTGATTTCTAGACAGACGACTTTTACTCCATACCTAAGTCTTGCTCTAGAAAACCATCACGTGATCAACCAAGTAACGCCCGTCTTCTTCAACCAACACCATTTCGGCTACAAACTCGCCTTTTGCAATGGTGTACGCTTGTTTCCATACAAAGGCGATGGAATCTGAGCGTCTGAATAGCGCAACTTGCTCCCGTTCAGCAAAAAAGCCATTACTGTGCTGATAATGGTGACACACCTTTTCTAAATATTCTGGCGTAACGATGTCTTTCATCCTTTGAGTAAAGTCTCGGCAGTGCTGTTCATGATCAACCTTAGTTGAACCGTCCATCAGGTTATCCATGATCGGGTTAGCAATCACCCATAGTTCTTTATCACTGATATCGTCAAACTTCATATTGATTCACTCCTTGTCCAGTCCATCGCAGTCGCAGTCGCAGTCGCAGTCGCAGTCGCAGTCGCAGTCGCAGTTCAATCTAGAAGACCAATAAGACCTTAGCGACTAATGTGTTTTATTAATCATAAACGATCCTATTTTAGTTGCACATCATCCCCAAAAAACACTCAGCGTCATCTTTACTGACACCGCAACATAGCCTTAAGCCACTGAATTTAATATATTTATATGTATTATCCAAATAAGAAATATAATCATCATCAGATAAAGTTTGTAAAGTTAGCTCAATATTAGAACAATGAAGTTATCAAAAACATCTGGAAAATATTATGTGTGACAGGAAAAGCCAAAACGAAAACCGAGTACTATTGTTCTCAGCCCTTTTAGCATCAGGCTTCGCAGTTGGCGGATTGGTGTTGGGTCTTATCGTTGGCTCTCTGGTCATAGTATTTGACGGTGTCTATTCTCTTATCAGCTTACTGTTAACTTTATTGTCACTAGCTGCCTCGAAATACATTAATCGCCCATCAGACACTGAGTTCCCATTTGGTCGAGCAATCATTGAACCAATTGTTATTGCGATTAAAGCCGTTGTGATTCTGCTTGTGGTTGGTTATTCACTGTACTCTGCAATTGGCGCCCTGATGACGGGTGGTCGTGAAGTTGATGCCTCTATTGCAACTCTGTTTGGTATTGTCAACGTGTTGGGTTGTGGTTACGCTTGGTGGTACATCGCGAATAAGAGCAAACGTATGTCTTCAGGGCTGGTTCAGGCTGAGTCTAAACAATGGCAGATGGATACACTATTGAGTGTAGCGGTAACCGCTGGTTTCTTAGTAGCATGGTCAATGACGTTTTCACCTCTTGCGGCTTACGCAGTGTATGCAGACCCTATGATGATGTTACTAATGTCTTTCTACTTCATCAAAGTACCTTTCGACATGTTACGTGAAGCAATGCGCGAACTACTTATGATGTCGGCGACCAAAGATATTTGTGATGCAGTGGATAAGAACGTTGTCGCGGTAGACAAAGAAGCGGATCAAGATTTAGAGCTAATGGGCGTGACTAAGGTTGGTCCTGAGCTAAGAATCAACGTTGATATTCATACCAACGACCAACAAGCCATTGCGGTTGATGATATTGAACGAACGCGCCGCCAACTGAAGCGACGCCTATCTAAAATGCCTTATGAGCTTCAACTAAACCTCAATGTCGCGAGCTAAGATTTCACCTAGCAAATGACGCTGGCACACTAGCGCAAATTAAAACTGAGATTGAACCTTTTTAGAAGCCGACGCCTTTGCCGTCGGCTTTTCTCTTGTTACCCACCAGCAAGCCAGTGAGCCAACAGTTACCATACATACGCCCTGCCAAAACGTCATGGTCAATGACAAGCCCAAAATCACCGAAGAGAGTAAGGTCGCGAAAATTGGCGTAAAGTACGACATGGTCGCAAGAAACACCATGTTGCCACCAAGAATCGCAGTATTCCAAAGTGCATAGCCTGCGCCCATACAAGCGCCAGCTAACGCTAGGTCAATCGCCGCACTCGTTGTCATCACCATGCCGGTTTCATCACTCAATGCGTACTTGATCCACAGAGTGATCGCCGTAGCGATAAAGAAAAGCACAATCGCATTCTGCCCTTTCGCGACACGCTGGGTGTAGTTGCAGTAAACAGCCCAAATAATCGCACCGAAAAACGCCATAGAATAGGTTTTAGGGTTGGTCGCAATGTTGGCTGCAATTTGTTCAACAGATAGGCCTTGGTCACCGCTTATGCTCCAAGCCACACCAAAGAATGCCAAAAAGATACTTGGATAAACCAACCAGTTAATCTTTTTATCGCTAAGCAGCACTGCAAATAACACTGTCAGTGCTGGCCATAGATAGTTGATTACAGCCATCTCTATCGCTTGATGTCGGCTGTTAGCCATTCCCAAAGCCAGAGCCAAGAAAATTTCATAACAAACGAACAAGGCACCGCCGATCAGCAAATAAGACTTAGAAAAGCGTGACAGTTTTGGTAGCCCCATAACACAGACCAACAACAGCGAACTCACCGTGTAAAGACTGGCTGCGCCACCAATTGGACCTAGCTGTTCTGAGACACTACGAGACAGAGCAATCAAGCAACTCCATAGTAAAATAGCCACAATACCGTAACAGCTATAGCGATGAGTTTTCAGCACGCCTTTTCCTTTATCTATTTTTAATTAATTATAAGTTACTGGTTTTTCATTATGAGCTCAGGCCATTAGCCATCAGCTATGCCAGCAAAAGTGCTTGTAAGTCAGCCAAAGACTTCACTTGATAATGAGGATTAATACCCGCTGGCGTTGCCTTTTCTTGGCTGTTTAACCAACAAGTTTCGATGCCAAAATCGAGTCCGCCTAGAATATCTGAATGTGGGTTATCCCCGACCATCAATACTCGTTGCTTAGATGGTAACCCGATCAGCTTATGGGCATATTCAAAAATTTGTGCATCCGGTTTGGCTACCCCAACCTCTTCAGAAATAATCACGTGATCAAAGTAACCCGTCATTCCAGTGCGTTCTAAACGGATAGATTGCAGCTCGGTGAAACCGTTAGTAATGATGCCCATGTTCACTTTGCCTTTTAAAGACTCCATCAACTCTTGTGCACCCGGTAATAAAGAGCAGATATCCGCCATCGCTGTTAAGAATGCACTGTTTAAAGCTGCGGTTGTTGTCTCTAATTTCTCAGCCCAGCTTTCGAAGCGAGTGTGCTTTAATTGGTCTGCGGTAATGCGGCCATCTTGGTAATCGACCCAAAGTGGCAAGTTAACCTTTTGATAAGCCGAATAATCCTGTTCGCTGAAGTCCACACCAAAACGAGAAAACATCAGCTTCATTCCCTGATAAGCATCAAAATGGAACAAGGTTTCGTCTGCATCAAAGAATATCCAGTCGTACTTCATTTTATTTCCTATTAATCGCGCTGTTGAGCTGTGTTTATCTTTAGTTGTTCATTGGCTCAAAGGCCAGATGTTCATTCTACTACCAATTTTGTGAGCCTGAATATAGTTCTAATAATTTATAGAAAACAAGCCACAAGTCATGATGTATCGCAAATTTTGCCACATATTAAACCAATACCATACAATAAATACACTTAGGTACCGGGAGGTACTATGAAGCACTTTTTACCATCGTCTGTCATGCTTACCCCTTTTCTTGTCAAATACTATGACGAGGAGTCAGAAGACACGCTTGATTCTGAAGAGCCACAAGAGCCTGAAATTGAATGCAGTGATGACTCAGATAAAACGTCGACACCAGCCTAACTAGAGGAGTTTTCAATGAAAAACCTTATTTTTCATTGTTATAGAGCACCATACTGTCTCTAATTTAGTCGATTTATCGCGATCTATTACTGACAATCAACACAGCCAAAAACCATGAAAACGATTGCTATATGAGCCCTATCACAACGACTAATCACAAAGTAGTAGTTCGAATTCAAAGTTGTTCCAGATCAATGGTCGACCACTTGAATGCCGACAACATGTAGGAAATTAAAAATCATAATTAACGGAGTTTTTCCAATGTCTACTGCATTTTACATCCCTACAATCAACTTCATGGGTACTGGCTGTCTGAAGGATGCTGCTGATAGCATTCAGTCTCAAGGCTTTAAAAAAGGTCTGATCGTAACTGATAAGATCTTGAATCAAATTGGTGTTGTTAAGCAGGTACAAGACCTTCTTAGCCAGCGCGGCGTAGACGCAGTTGTATTCGATGGCACTCAACCAAACCCAACCATCACTAACGTGAACGATGGTCTAGAATTGCTGACTGACAACGATTGTGATTTCGTTGTTTCTCTAGGTGGCGGTTCTCCACACGACTGTGCAAAAGGCATCGCTCTGGTTGCTTCTAACGGCGGCAAGATTGCAGACTACGAAGGCGTAGACCAATCTGAAAAGCCAATGATGCCTCTTATCGCTATCAACACTACAGCTGGTACAGCATCAGAAATGACACGTTTCTGCATCATCACTGATGAGGAACGTCACATTAAGATGGCTATCGTTGATAAGCACACTACACCGCTTATCTCAGTAAACGATCCTGAGTTGATGCTTGCTAAGCCTGCGTCACTAACTGCTGCAACCGGTATGGATGCGCTAACCCACGCCATCGAGGCTTACGTTTCTATCGCAGCAACACCAATCACAGATGCTGTAGCGATTAAAGCGATTGAACTTGTACAAGCGCACCTAAGAACTGCAGTGGCACACGGCGAAGACATTGAAGCTCGTGAGCAAATGGCTTACGCACAATTCATGGCTGGCATGGCGTTCAACAACGCGTCACTGGGTTACGTTCATGCAATGGCGCACCAACTGGGTGGTTTCTACGACCTTCCACACGGTGTATGTAACGCTATCTTGCTACCACACGTTCAACGCTACAATGCACAAGTGTGCCCTGAGCGTCTTCGTGATGTTGCAAAAGCAATGGGCGTGAATGTGGAAGGCATGACAGCAGAGCAAGGAGCAGAAGCGGCGATCAATGCGATTGTTCAACTTGCAAACGACGTGAACATCCCAACGGGTATCGCACAGCTTGGTGCTAAGCTCGAAGACATCCCTACTCTATCTGACAACGCACTGAAAGATGCTTGTGGTTTCACTAACCCTAAACAAGCAACTCACGAAGAGATCTCAGCGATCTTCGAAGCAGCAATGTAATCTAGTTTCTGAAACAAATCGATAAAAACACAAACGGGCTCACCTTCTGAGCCCGTTTCTTTTATCTGTCCAATCCCTTTCAAACCTTTGCTTTCCCCACTCCCTAAAGCCTTTAATCAATAGCCACTCATCACGAAAAAGTCGCATTGTTGCGATCGCTTGGTTATAGTTAACCTATTGATATACAGAATAACAAACAGGTTCCATTGAGTCGTAGGATAGCTAGCACCTCATTATTGGCGTCACTCATTTCATACTCAGTTCAAGCAGAGGAACAAAATGAGTGTCACAGTCAGCCGTTAGAAGACGCCCCTGTCGAAAAAGCCTACCACTTCCTGAACAGTAAGTTTTGCCAACCTGCGTTGTGGTTTGATAGCTTCTTTGTGGATGACCGTATTACCGAAGATGCCAGAGCGGGTACGTCTGTACGTTGGTATAACGATTTTATTTATTCTGAAGGCGGCGATGTCGACTACTCCACAAAACTAAAAGCGCGTTTACACCTCCCCTTTGTGAGTAAGCGTCTGAAATTAATCTACGAATCTGTCAGCGATGAAGAGTTCTTGGATTTCTTCCCGCAAGATTCTGAGGAATTAGAAAGTGCACTTGGTCTGCGTTACGACGCCTATGCCAAGGGATATAGCAGCTTCAATATTAAGGCGACATTACGACCGCGTATCGAAGCTCGCTACCGTTTTACCTACCCTCTCACAACCGATGCGGTATTCAGGATTACCCAGCGTGTATATCAAGAAAAACAAGAGACTGGCGAAATCACTGACATCGATTTTGATCTTTCCTTAAGTGATGATTTCTTGGCTCGATGGTCGAGCTTTGCGGGGTATAACGACGACCTTAAAGGTTGGAACTATGGTACGGGATTAACCTTGTATCACTACCTTGCCCAAGACCAAGCGCTGCAATATAGCGCCACGATTAATGCAACGGATGAGCCTTATAATCATTACGAATACGCTCAAGTTTCGATTACCTACCGACAAAATGTATGGAAAGAGTGGCTGTTCTACGAACTCATTCCTCGTTATCAATGGGAGCGAGAGCCCAATGAGAAACATACCGAAGAAGCCAACATCACCCTTCGACTTGAAGTCCTGTTTAACAATGTCTAGCTCAAGCACGTTTAGTTATTGTTTGTGATATGAGCATCGAGAGATAAGAACATAGGCACAAAAAAAGCACATCATGCGATGTGCTTTTCAATTATATAAAGTTCAAGCTGAAACCTTAACCTTTATAATTTCTCACTCGTGCCGCTTCTGCTTCACGTTTATCGACAACCGTCTTACCGATTGGCGCTAACGAGATAACCGCTAGTTTAAGGTGTTGAATCGCGAACGGAATACCGATGATGGTAATGAAACACGCCACAGCTGACATGATGTGACCAATAGCCAACCAGATACCCGCAAACAAGAACCAAATAATGTTACCAATCACACCTAGCGGACTCGTGCCAATGTCCATTTCATTGGTCAGCTCATCACGAGAAATTGCTTCCTGACCAAATGGGAAGAATGAGAAGTTACCCATAACAAAACATGCTCTGCCCCATGGAATACCAACGATGGTTAGGAATGCGAGCAGTCCGAAGAACCACCAAGCTAGCCCCATAAATACGCCACCGAACAGAAACCAAATGATGTTTCCTATTGTTTTCATTCTGTATTCTCCAAATCTTTGAATGCTGTTTATTTAATATGCCGAGTAAGGCAATGATTGTTGTAATAGGTTCATTATTGTTGAACCTTTATGAACTGTTTATGAATCACTTACATTTTATGTGATTGATACACGCCACGAAACGTCAAATCCGCATAGGGCAATTTGAATTTATTTGATACCATTCAGTTATCACCTAAGCACTGACTCAACAACGAATTTAAGGCCGAATCTATGAGCAATACAGAGCAACCTAAAAAGAAAATGAAGAATTGGGTGCCTATCGTCTTCTTCGGACTTCTAAGCACAGTTCCAGTATTCATGTTCCTAGTCGACGTCTACATCAACCAGTATATGTAACAGAACCGTCATCCTAGCTGCATAAATGGATACTGGACCAACGGTCTGTATCCATTTCAACTAGATCATTTATTCCGCAGTCAGCTCTTCTGTAATCAACTTTTCCGTAATCAAATCAGCTCTTCGTTAATAAAATCAAGAATGTCGATCAGCTCATGATCAGGCAGATTCAGTAAGTTATCACCAACATACCATTCAATCTTACATTGGTTTGGCAACTCGCTGATCGCTGGGTTTCCTATCCAAACCTTGTGTTTCTTTGCTATGTTATCTCTCACAATAATACCGTCTTCATAGCTCACTGGTAAATAAAGATGAAGCATGTTGACCTGAGGTTGCTGTGGGTTAACCGTGAACTGAGGATAATCTTGTAGTATTTGATAAACCTGTTTGGTGCGTTCGTATAAAGCAGGCATCAATTCTAATCGCTCATCAAACTGCATCGCGGCTGAAACCACATAAGGCGTTCGGTGATAAACATTGCCACCTTGGCGCTTCATCCACGCAGATGCTTTCGCTACAAAGGCTTTATCGCCCAACAGTAACGAACCACCAAGGCCGTTGAGACCTTTGTACAGCGAAACATAAGCACTATCGAAGCCCTGAGCAATCTCGCGGTATGATTTTTGGTAATACGCGCCACATTCCCACAAACGCGCACCATCCATATGAAGGTGAATCGATTGTTCTTTACAGTACTGCTTTATAGCTTCAAGCTCTTCCCACTCTGGCAGTTGGCCGCCAATTTCGCGCATCGGCAACTCATACAGAGCGGCGGCAATCTCATCAGGCCACGCCTTTAAGTCATCAACATTCCAAGTGCGAAATACGTTGCCGACTGGAAGCACGTTGAAGCGATTTTGGAGCTGATACCCTTGGCGTTCATGACGTATGATATGACTCGACTCATGCATCGCTACTACTGGGTTTCTTTTCTCTTGGCACGCAATTTCTAATGCTGTTGGTTGGTTCATGGTACCGGTAACCACAAACACGGCAGCTTCATAACCAAGCAGCTCTGCGACCTTGTTTTCAAAGCTCTCAATAAACTCACCATCACCGTAGCTATCATGGCTCACATTATGTGTTTCACACCATTCAGCCATCTGAGCGAATGTCTGTGCTGGTGTCGGTTCTAGGTGACCGGAAAGCAACAAATCACATTGTTGACGCAAGTCCATGCTCATAGTTTTTCCTTTATTCATTATCGTTCTATGTAGGGTTATGGGATTATTTACGTTACCCACCAAAGGTGACATAAAATGCCCATATTCGCTTTTACTATTCGTGAATAATTAGTTTTACTCAGTCATCGGCTACTTGCACCTGAAATACACAAAATGACTGATGTCTTATATAATTAAACATAAAAAAGCACGCGTATCTAAATTGAGAAGTATGGGCTAATTCGTTGTTGTTCAAGCATTCTTCTATTATTGTATAACTATAATTCCAATAAATATTATTCGTTAATGGACAAAGAGGGCTATATGTCGAAAAATCGAGTCTTGGTGCTATTCGCCCACCCTTCTCAACATCGTTCTGAAGCAAACAAACCCTTATTTGAGCAAGCCAAACGTATTGAAGGCGTAACCTGTGTCGATCTCTATGCAGAATATCCTACATTCAAAATCAACATCGATCGTGAACAGAAACGCCTGCTAGACCATGACATCATCATTTTTCAGTTCCCTTTATATTGGTACTCGACACCGGCAATTCTTAAAGAGTGGCAAGACCTCGTTCTAGAATATGGCTTCGCTTACGGAACCGATGGCAACGAACTACAAGATAAAAGCTTACTCTGCTGTATCACCGCTGGCGGTAAAAAAGACGCCTACCAGAGTGATGGCTACAACCATTTCACTATTCGAGAACTGCTTCATCCAATCGAACAAACAGCTTCACTGTGTGGGATGACCTATCTCGCGCCATTTGCTCTATTTGGTTCGCGTACCGCTTTGGAAGAGAATCGTATTCAAGAGCATGTCGATAGCTATAAAGTACTGTTAGAGGCGCTGGTTGCTGACGAGATCAATATTAAAAAAGCCAGCAAAGCAGAAAAACTAAACCACTACGTAGAAGAACTAATGGCAGAGGTTAAATAATGACGGGATATTTTCTACAAGCGTTTATCTACTTGGTAGCAGCTGTCATCGCGGTGCCTATTGCTAAGCGACTCGGGTTAGGTTCAGTTCTAGGGTATTTAATTGCTGGTGTTGTGATTGGCCCAATCATAGGCCTGGTAGGTGAAGAGACCACAACCATTCAACACTTTGCCGAGTTCGGTGTTGTTATGATGCTGTTCTTGGTCGGGCTTGAGCTTGAGCCGAAGATGCTTTGGGCAATGAGAAACCGCCTTATGGGACTGGGTGGCTTGCAAGTTGGTGGTACTACCGCGATTGTAATGGGTATTGCCCTATTCTTCGGCCAACCTTGGACGATCGCGCTGACTATCGGCTTGATCTTCGCACTGTCATCTACCGCGATTGTTCTCCAAACCTTTAACGAGAAAGGGCTCTCCAAGACAGAAGGCGGCAAGAATGCTTTCTCGGTCTTACTGTTCCAAGATATTGCCGTCATCCCTATGTTGGCGTTTATCCCTCTATTGGCGTTGCCAGAATTAATCGAAGCTGCACAAAGCGCGGTCGCTTCGGCTTCTGATCACCATGAAGAGTTGAGTCTTGTTGCTGGCCTACCCGGCTGGGCTTATGGCCTTGTGATCACAGCATCTATTGCGATTGTTGTGGTCGGCGGGCACTTCTTGAGTCGTCCACTGTTCCGCTTTGTGGCGAGCTCAGGCCTACGTGAAATCTTTACTGCAACCGCACTGATGTTGGTGATTGGTATTGCTGCACTAATGAGCCTCGTCGGCCTATCACCGGCTTTGGGTACCTTCCTTGCGGGTGTGGTTTTAGCAAACAGTGAATTCCGCCACGAACTTGAGTCTAATATCGATCCGTTTAAAGGACTGCTACTTGGCTTGTTCTTCATTACGGTAGGTGCAGGCATCAATTTTGATGTTCTATTCAACGACTTTGGTTTGATCATTGGCCTCACTCTTGGCGTTATGCTACTTAAAGCCTTAGTGTTATTTACATTGGCGTTAATCTTCAAAATTAAAAACAGTGACCGTTGGCTGTTTACATTGAGCTTGGCGCAAGCCGGTGAATTTGGTTTTGTACTACTTAGCTTCTCGGCTCAAAACCACGTATTGCCTGCTGACATCGTCCAAACTCTGTCGCTGGTTGTGGCACTTTCAATGTTCCTAACACCAGGGCTGTTCATTCTATTTGATAAAGTGATTCTCCCTCGTTACCAACAAAAATCTAACGACCGCGAAGAAGATACCATCGAAGAGAAAGGCACCGTTATCATTGCGGGCATTGGTCGATTCGGTCAAATCGTTAACCGTTTGTTGGTGTCGAACGATGTCAATACGGTGGTTCTGGATCACCAAGCTAACCAAGTAGACTTACTACGTTCCATCAACATCAAATCTTACTTCGGTGATGCCACTCGTCATGACTTATTGCATACCGCCGGTATCGAAGAAGCAGCGATGTTGGTTGTGGCTATCGACAACCAAGACTCAAGTGTTGAATTGGTGAAATATATTAAACACACCTACCCTAGTGTGAAGATCTTGGCACGAGCATTCGACCGTGGTCATAGTTATCGCCTAAAAGAAGCTGGGGCAGATTCTGTAGTATCCGAAACTTACCACTCTGCACTTGAAATGGGAGCAGAAGCCTTGCGCTCTTTAGGGCACCACCCATTCTTCGTCGAGCAGCAAAAATCGACGTATCAACGTGTTGAGAGCCGTAAGTCTGAAAAGCTTTACCAAGCTTGGTCTGAAGCGGAAGAGAACCCACGTTACGACAACAACTACCGACAAATCTTCATTCACCTTGAAGAAGCAATGAAAGAAGATATGAAGAAAGACCGCTCGGATAAGCACTCTCGCTCTGAACGTGGTTGGACCCCACCACCGAAGGGCTATGCTGATGGTTTTGAGGAAGACGAGTCTTAAGCAGAAGTCCAAGCTACAGCTCTAGATGACCATGCTATTCAACCATCAAAAGCGGCTATTTAAGCCGCTTTTTCTTTCATCTCACCCCTACAACACGTCAAATGAGCACAAGTATCAGCTGCTGAAACTCGTAATCCGAGAAATTTGTGTGATCTAGCTAAAATTTTTAATTTCTGACCACATAGCAAAAGTGGATTCAATTTTTACATTATTGAAACATTCCAACCCTGCATAAACCACAACATAAACATGGCTATATATGCACTCATTCCTGCCATTCAAGCATCCACCCAATTCATAGCGACCACTCTCTAAGGATTGAATTACATTGCATATATCTAAATGCGTCGCAAAAGCCCCAATAAACCCATTCATCAATCAAATAAACAATGTACGACATTCACAAATTCAAACCATCAAATTTAACATAAACATTTCAAAGTGTGTCTACCGTTACAATTTGTAACGAATGACGGTTGTCGGTATAGTCCTGCAATTCAAAAAGTGAGACCTTTGCGCTCACCTTAAAGGAGATATAATAATGATTACTAATGATGCTGTAATAATGGGCATGTTAGCTGTTATTCTTGGCGGTGTTTTTATCACGGAAAGTAGCCAAAATAGCGCACTGAAAAAATTCTACTCGTTCGTTCCGGGTCTATTGCTCTGTTACTTTGTTCCTTCTCTATTGAACAGTTTAGGCATCATCGACGCATCAAACTCAAAGCTGTACTTTGTTGCAAGTCGTTATCTATTGCCAAGCGCACTCGTTCTACTGATCATCTCAGCTGACCTACGCAAAATCTTCGGCCTTGGCTCAAAAGCCGTCATCATGTTCCTAACGGGTACTGTCGGCATCATCATTGGTGGCCCTTTGGCGATTCTAATCATCGACCAAGTTAACCCTGACCTCGTATCTGGCGATGTATGGCGTGGCCTTACAACTGTTGCTGGTTCTTGGATCGGCGGCGGTGCAAACCAAGCAGCAATGAAAGAAGTATTTGAGGTTGATGACCAACTCTTCTCTGCAATGATTACGGTAGACGTTATCTGTGCAAACATTTGGATGGCAGTGTTACTTATCATGGCTGGTCGTCAGAAGAAAATTGATGCATGGTTAAAAGCAGACACATCATCTATCGAAGAGCTAAAAGAGACGGTTTCTAAATACCAAGAAGAGAACGCTCGCCCAACAACTACAACCGATCTCATGAAGATCACAGCAATTGCCTTTGGTTTAACGGGGTTGGCTCACTTATTCAGTGACATGATTGCACCGTGGATCTCAACCAATGCGCCAGAACTAGCAAAATACAGCCTAACATCTGGCTTCTTCTGGCTAATCGTTATGGTAACTACGTTCGCCTTGATCGCTTCGTGCTTCAAATCAACACGTAGCCTAGAGCACAGTGGCGCATCAAAAATTGGTTCAGCGTTCATCTATATCTTAGTTGCTACCATCGGTATGCAAATGGACATTACCGCTATCTTTGATAACCCAGGTTACTTCTTCATTGGTATTACATGGTTAACTATCCATGCCCTACTCATGATTGCGATGGCGAAAATCATTCGTGCACCGCTGTTCTTCATGGCAGTAGGTAGCCAAGCTAACGTTGGTGGCGCGGCATCAGCTCCAGTGGTTGCAGCAGCATTCCACCCAGCACTAGCTCCAGTAGGTATCTTGATGGCGGTACTAGGTTACGCATTAGGTACATACGGCGCTTACATCTGTGGTCTCATCATGCAGGTCGCTGCTGGCTAATACGACTAGCGCCAACAATCTGTTGAATTTTAAATCCGATATTGGTTCGCCAATGTCGGATTTTTTATGCGCGTTGCCAAGAGGTGATGAAACAGGAATTAAAACTTAAAATCATGCTTATATTTAATTATTAGAGCTTACTAAACGACTATTTCTACGTCCTTCCTAAACCACACTCGATTAATTACTATTTTTCTACTGTCTTGGCATTGTTAACATTCAAAGAAATTTAACATCGGTTAAATTTATACATACATCTGTCATATTGCGTAGCAAGACGTATGTGTTTAGCATCTAACCCCATAAAGAAAACGAAACTTAGAGATAGAGCCCCCACTAAAGGAAAGTATGGCGACAAGCCAAGTCCTGCAAGATTGAAAGTCGCCATACTCCGAAAGCGTATAACAATAAATATATGAATGGTTATAGAATAAAGTTATCCCAAATGACTTGTCTCAAAGAACCAAACACTCCCACAAAGAACATTTTCCTCTAGGAGTAGAGATGAAGAATTGGAAAGTAAAATCGACAAAGCTAGTTAAAGGTCAGTACCTAGATTATCGGATCAGAGCGCACAACATAAACATTGACGCGAATGGGCTTTTAGAGTTTTACGACATGGGTGTCGTTGTATCGAGCTTTAGCAGTGACGAATGGTTTATCTGCTACCAAACCAATGTATTTGGCTACACCAAGAAAAGCCACTGTAACCCATTTCAATTTGCTCACTGTAAACAGCTCAAAGAGATAGAAGAAGCAAGGCAAGACCTTGTCACTAACTCGCCATTAGCGCTATTTATTAAAAATCGAAAATGTAGACCAAACCCGGTTGGTAGAAAACCAAATTTTTAGTGAGTTTAAGTTACGAGGAATATACAGAATGAGAAATATCCTTGATAAATTTAAAAAAGACATTGGTGTTTGGTTGTTTTTAACAGTCATCTTTAGTTATTTTATCTATGCTTCATTCAATATATGTTGGAGTGACATATTCAGTTAAGTGGCTAAAGCTATCCTGATTAATATCAATACCAAAGCTTTAGCCTATTTAATGTCATAAAGGAAATATAACTAGTCGAATAAAGACGCCAGTTTATTTTCCACCACAGGGCTGACATTAAAACTCAACATAAAATCGGGACGCGTTTCTTCGTCCTTCTCAAGGTAATAGTTCGCTTCAATGCCAAACTTCCAAGGGCGTCCATTCAGAACCGTTGTTTTGCTAACACTGATGTTTAACGGAATTTCCGCCTGATCCTTATTCCAGTCGTACGAGAATGTCGGCGCAGAACCTACCGTCCAACCACCTCCTAATATCTCAACCCAAAACACTTGTGTCGATGTCTTGTTGATTCGAGTATCAGAATGGTCAGCGCCGTGTCCAGAAACGCCATACAAGTGGTTTGGGAACATACCGACAACTCGTTCACTACTCGCCTTCCCGACCATAAACTCTGGCCCGACAGCAAATTGATCCGCCGTTAAGTCACTACTGCCCGTTGGCAACGAAGCAAAGAGACCGAACGCGACAATAGTACCGCCCTCCATTTTAGGCGCATAAGCTAAGTCAAATGAGATGTCTGTAACGCCAGACTGATCCATATGCCGCGAGCTTACTGGCGTATCCACATGGAAATCGTTCTGTACATAAGAGAGCGCCGGGCGGAAGATCACTTTGTCACCGTTATCCATAGGAAATGGCAATGTCGGCTGTAACACGGTCGCGAAAGCATCTCCTCCACCATCGTAACCACCTAAATACTGAAGCTTTAAATTGAGACTAGCGTAAGCTGTGTTTGGGTTTGCAAGTTCCTTTGCTGCCTGTTCTGCTGCTTGATCGCTTTCAGCTTTCGAAATGTCGACCTTAGCGCTAGCAAAATTCGGCGTTAATAATATTCCAGTTATTATCAGTGCAAGTGGTTTACAAGCCATGAGTCCTCTCTTTAATAGTAAAACAATAAGGTATAACTGCTTATTGAGTATTTTAGAGATTACTGGGCAGTAAAATGGCCATTAAGTGACAGAGAGATAGGTTAACCCTAGGTAGAATTTAGATACAAAAATGCCCCAAATCGCTTTGAGGCATTTTCAATTAATCAGGCAGCTCAGGAGTGTTTACTCCTTTTGCTTATTCCCAATCAAGAATTACTTTACCAGACATACCAGAACGCATCATGTCGAAGCCTTTCTGGAAGTCGTCCACTTTGTAGTGGTGAGTAATGATTGGTGTTAGATCTAGGCCAGACTGGATTAGTGAAGTCATTATATACAAGAAGAATTACTAATGGTGATAAGGTCGCGAAACATTTTCTTACCAAAATAAAAGCCGGGTTAATAATAAGTATTTTTCATCTTAATTTTAATCTATTGAGCCAGTCAACACATCGTCAACGCACTTAAGCACGAGGTAATGATAAAATAAGATATGATCTGTGCTTATATATTATTTTATATTTCTAGCTTTATACTCAGGGTTTTATAAAACTTCCTAGCTAATTCTTTATTTTTTTCAGATGATTTTTTGTCATGCATAGTTGTCCAGAAACAAGATTTTATCAAGTTTTTTATTTCATTTCTTGTCATGCTAACTGGGGTTGATAGGGCTACTAGCTCTAATAAAAGCAAACAAATATCACTATTAAATGCAGCTATTTTATAAGCATCATAAGCTAGACAAAATGCAGCTTTTGGCTTTTTTTCTTCTCGTAGTTTTAACGCATTGAGCTTATTGTTATGTGATGTTGACATCCGAGATTTAACCACTCGAGTAATTCCTTGGTATAACTCCAACTTACTAAGCATTATTGATTCATCTTTCTCCTCTCCAACTAATATTTTTGCTACATTCATCGTTTCTTTATAGTCACTTACTAACCCACAAAGTGCATACATTTGAGAAACTACTATCGTTGTATAGAAGTTATTATACTTAATTTCTTCCGTTCTTAAATTTATTGAAATTAGATATGCATCATGAAATTTATTCTCACAACAGAGCAGTATTGATGCTAGTGAATTTAACATTACCCCATACTCTATATCTTCTTGATAATCATTAATGTATGACTCTCGAGAATGAAATAAGTCATTCCTTATATCATCAATTAGTATCTTATCTTTATCTTCAATAAAGCTAAGCAATTTCGCTAATATCGATATACATATTAATTTTGGGTCGAACTTACTGGTACCTTCAACTTTCTCTGAGTATCTCTGATAGCCTTGAGTTGAGGCATCAAAATCACCAGTTGAAAACAATAAGTTTGCTAAAACCAAATCTCGTTGCGGATTAGCTGGATTTACTTTTTTTAGAAAACCAAACTCAGATAAAGCACCTAAGATGTCATTTGAAGCAAGCATACACATTGCTAGATTTTTTCTTGCAATCGGATGGGTTGGTTTTAACTTTAATATGCCCTTAAATATGTCTTTCGCTTTCTCATATTCTCCTTCAATCCTTAGAGTGTTTCCATAACCAATTTCTGGCCACAGGGAGTCAGAGATCTTACTCGCTTCAAGATATATTCTCTTTGCTGACTCAATCTCATTTAATTTCAAATGGCAATCAGCCTCAATCCTAAGTATGTAAGGTGTGTATTGAGGGCTGTCAAGCTTAAGCTTTTCGCATAGAGAGATTGCAGCTGCAAATTTTCTATTATCAACGAAACTAATTAGAGGATGTAAAACTTTTTTTCTATTTATTACCTTTTTCAGTCTATCAATAAGATCGTTCGCTTTAAATGGTTTTATTAGATAATCATCTGGTTCTAGTTCGATAAAATAAGTTATTACACTTAAGCTATTATCCCCAGTTAGGCATATGAATACAGAACTATTATTAAGTAATTTTTTTGTTTTTATCTCATCGAGTATCAATGCCCCATCGATATGATGATTCATATTATAGTCGCAAAAAACAATGTCAAAGAAATTATTTTTTAGTATTCTAAGAGCCTTTTCGCTTTCTGTCGTACTATCAATATTTTCGTTTTTAAAACCAAACCTAATTAACATACTTTTTAACAATGAAACGAAAACTTGCGAATCATCTATTATAAATATAGTTTTTTCAAAAAACATAAATTACAATCCAACATTACCAAAAAACAATACATTCATGATTAATTTAACAACATAAATATAATTATTATTCACTAGAACAATGAAGATTGAAGGATATCTATTGCTTTATAGTATTCTAATTCTTCATCAAATAAATCACTGTTTGGATCAAGGCCATCTTTGATTAAAGATATTTGCTTTACCATTCTCTTATCACAACATAAAATATGTGTTGCTAACCAATTTACTAAAAAATCAAAAAGTTGAGATAACTGAATTTCATTCAATCTTGAAGAGGCATCGATAACAGATCCTATACTACTAATGAATTTTTCATGTTCACAATGATGTTTTTTTATGTGATCTTTGGGTATGCCTGACCTTGCCATAATACTTTCCTCTTCAGAAAAATGATATATAGTGTAGTTAGATAGATCGTTAAGTGTTTTTTGTATCTCTTTTTTGTCATTTTCTTTTATTTCCTCACCATATCTATTTATTAAATCTACTAATTTTTTATGTTGATGATCTATACTATCAATACCAACTTCGAAGTCTTTACTCCATTTTAAGAAACTCATTAAAAAACCTTATAATTAAACAACTTTGATATTTCATTGTTTGATAACGGTTTGGAGTAGTAAAACCCTTGACCGATATTACAACCTAAGCTTATTAATGTACTTTTTTGTTCTTCGGTTTCAACTCCCTCCGCTACAATTGATAAACCTAAATTAGTTGCTAAATCTACCACTGATTTAACGATTACTTGATCATGTGTACTGGTTGAAATATCTTGAACAAAAGATTTGTCTATTTTTAAAATCTTTGCATTAATTATTTTTAGGTACGATAGAGACGAAAAACCAGTACCAAAATCATCGATGACAATATTAAATCCAACTTGCTCTAACTGTTGCAGCACGTATATGGTATTTCCTGAGTTGCTCATCAGCACCGACTCAGTAATCTCTAGTTCAAAAAAGGTAGGAGATAGCCCCTCATCAATAATTATATTAGTGATATCCTCAAAGAAATCTGGATGCTCTAACTGTTGTACCGAAATATTTATAGCTATCCTGCCTGGCAACACCCTACCTTCTAATTGCCAATGACGAAGTTGTTTGCAGACGACCTTAATGACCCACTTACCAATAGGGCACATGATTCTGTGTTTCTCGGCAATAGGTATAAACTCCGCAGGATTAATAATACCAAACTCAGGTTCGTTCCAGCGAAGCAGGGCTTCAACGCCTGTAACTTGCCCAGTATCTAAATAAAATTTGGGTTGATAGACCAAATAAAATTGATCTTTACTTTGTCTGATTGCCTGATTTAGCCTGTTTGATAGTTCTAATTCGCGATAAAAGCGTATGCCTACCTGTTCTGTGTAGAAGACAAAGTTCCGCTCAGTAGATTTAGCTTCGTACATCGCTAAGTCTGCATGCGATAGTAATTCATTCATTGTTGTGCCATCTGAAGGCCATGTTGCTGCACCGATACTAACGCCAAGAAAAGCTTCTTGGCCTTTATTAATTTGAATCGGTCGACTCAGCTCTGCTGCTAATTTAGTTGCCAACTGTTCTGTGCTTTCTTGCGTTGGTTTCCGGTGAACCACAACAAATTCATCGCCTCCAACTCTAGCGGCTAAATCATTAGGCGAAATGACTTGTGCAATACGTCTCGCAACTTCTTTTAGTGCGGCATCACCAGCAAGGTGACCACAGCTATCGTTTAATTCTTTAAATCTATCTAAGTCTGCAAATAAGATCGTAAACCCGCTCTCTTGACTTGGTTGCAAGTCCACAAGCTTGTTAGTTTCTTCAATAAAGTAGGCTCGATTAGGCAAATCCGTTAGGCTGTCAAAATGAGCTAGTCTCTTAACGCTTTCCTCAGCGGCGACTTGAGCAGTAATGTCTCTTTTTTCTGCTACGTAACAAATAACATTTCCTCTATCGCACGTTACCGGGGATATAACAGCTTCTTCAATGTACTCAGTGTTGTCTCGATGGATATTAAAGAATACTCCCTTCCAAGAGTTTCCTGCCTGTAATGTGCGGTACATATCGCGGTAGGTATCTGCCGGAGTCTTATTTGATTTTAATAGTCTTGGATTTCTTCCAAGAACTTCACTAAGTGCAAAGCCACTTAACTCTTCAAATTTTTTGTTGGCATATATAATGTTTTTATTCACGTTGGTGATGACAACAGCGTTTGCACTTTGATCGACAATAGAGAAGAAAAATGACAGCTTTTCTTCTTCCCCCATCACAGAAATACTCTTTTTTGGAATTAATGGTGACTCGGTGTAATCTTTATTGAGCGCGTCCGAAAGACAATAGTTACCTAATATGTTGATGGATTTATCTGTTTTCATATTTATTTCTTTAAGCTAGAGAGCTGATAACACATTCTTTTTAGTTAACTTCTCATTGTTATAAACCAATTGAAGACCCATTAATTTCGCTATACTTTAAATTCATTGTCATCACTAACACCCAAATGAAAGCGCTTTCTTTGCGTGTTAATCTCACAGAGAAACGCGACCAAAATTTCGGTTTTCTGCTGAACAATCGTCTCTACATAAACAGTTAAGCCATCTATTAATCCGGCCTTTGCTTTAAGTCTTTGAAAACTAACAATCACAGCCTTAATGGATAAGAGGCGGTCAACTCAAATCATTCACCCTTCGTATGCAATAGACTTTATGCATAGATTAACATTCAGTTTTATGACTAACTTGATACAGATCATCCATGAAAACGCTTTCTTTGATAATTTATTCGTGATTAGTTAATTTTTTATAAATCGCAATCCGTTACTATATAGACTTTCTAGCTTCCTCCAAGAGAACATCGAAAGTAGATAGATGCTTATAACCTTAAACAAGCATTAGTAGCAAAAAAGAAATATGCGGTGTCATACCCCATTGACTTGATAGAACCTAAACACTTTTTACGCTTATGTCTGCCCAGCTCAGTCTAGTACTCGAAAGTGCTAGAGCCAACAGTAATGAGAACTCACTACTCTCATAAATTTAAGTAAGTTAAGTAAAAGCTATATACACCGATAAGACGAAAGTAAGAGGTACTGATTCATTAGCATAAACATGATTTGGCTAAACCTTATGATTAAAAGTACTAGTATTGATAAGGGTATTAAATACAACAAGAATTTTGATAGCGGCGAATCCAACTTTTTCACCGATAGTGAGAGTCAATGCTCAATGCTCGTAGACGCTTTATTCGGGGGCTGTGAAGGTTATGTTCTGCTGTCATTTATGTATCCATTGATGCAATCGATTCAGACTGTGGTGAAGCAAGTAAGGTTTGCCCATATACAAAACCAAAATAACCAATAAATATTAATAACTTAAGTTATTCATCAATTAAAAATTCCTACAAAAAAGGCGACAGTAAAAACTGTCGCCTTTCTAATATCTTGTTACTCAGTTAAAGCTTATTCCCAATCAAGAATTACTTTACCAGACATACCAGAGCGCATCATGTCGAAGCCTGCTTGGAAGTCGTCTACTTTGTAGTGGTGAGTAATGATTGGAGACAGATCTAGGCCAGACTGGATTAGTGAAGCCATCTTGTACCAAGTTTCGAACATCTCACGACCGTAGATACCTTTGATAACCAAGCCTTTAAAGATCACTTGGTTCCAGTCTACTGCCATGTCTGATGGTGGAATACCTAGTAGCGAGATCTTACCGCCGTGGTTCATGTTAGTTAGCATGCTGTTGAACGCAGATGGTACACCTGACATTTCTAGGCCTACATCGAAGCCTTCAGTCATGCCAAGATCAGACATTACGTCTTCAAGCTTCTCTTCCATCACGTTTACTGCGCGCGTTACACCCATCTTCTTAGCAAGATCTAGGCGGTACTCGTTTACATCAGTGATTACAACGTGACGAGCACCAACGTGCTTAGCAACAGCTGCAGCCATGATGCCGATTGGGCCAGCACCCGTAATTAGCACATCTTCGCCTACTAGGTCGAAAGAAAGCGCTGTGTGTACTGCGTTGCCAAACGGGTCAAAGATTGATGCTAGATCGTCAGAGATTTCTGCAGGGATCTTAAATGCGTTGAACGCAGGGATCACAAGGAACTCAGAGAATGCACCAGTGCGGTTCACACCAACACCTGTTGTGTTACGACAAAGGTGAGTACGGCCGCCACGACAGTTACGACAGTGACCACATGTGATGTGACCTTCGCCAGATACACGGTCGCCGATTTCAAAACCACGAACTTCTTGGCCGATGCCAACAACTTCACCCACGTATTCGTGACCTACTACCATAGGTACTGGAATTGTGTTTTGTGACCACTCATCCCAGTTGTAGATATGTACGTCAGTACCACAAATTGCAGTTTTCTTAATACGGATAAGAAGATCATTATGACCCATTTCAGGTTTTTCAACCTCGGTCATCCAAATGCCTTCTTCAGGCTTAAGCTTAGAAAGTGCTTTAATTTTCATAATGTTACCTAGTTCATCTCGCCTAACTGTAAGGCGAGAATCAAAAATCTATATGTTCTATTGGGTGTTGCTCTATCTAATTAAAGGATGCCGTGGCACCCCTTTAAAATTAGATGATGCCCATGTCTTTACCAACTTGGATGAACGCATCAATTGCGCGGTCTAGTTGCTCACGAGAATGTGCAGCAGACATTTGCGTACGGATACGAGCTTGGCCTTTTGGTACTACAGGGAAAGAGAAACCTACAACGTAGATGCCTTTCTCTAGTGCGCGCTCTGCGAACTCAGCCGCTACTTTTGCATCACCAAGCATGATTGGGATGATTGCGTGATCTGCACCGCCCATAGTGAAGCCAGCTTCTTCCATGCGAGTACGGAAGTGAGCAGAGTTTTCCCATAGTTGAGTACGTAGGTCGCCAGATTCAGCTAGGAGATCTAGAACGCGGATAGACGCAGATACGATTGCAGGTGCAACAGAGTTAGAGAATAGGTATGGACGAGAACGCTGACGTAGCCAGTCGATCACTTCTTTCTTACCAGAAGTGTAACCGCCTGAAGCGCCACCCATTGCTTTACCTAGCGTACCAGTGATGATATCGATACGGTCTACAACGTTGTGGAACTCGTGAGTACCTGCGCCGTTTTCGCCCATGAAGCCCACAGCGTGAGAGTCATCAACCATTACTAGTGCATCGTACTTGTCTGCAAGGTCACAGATAGCAGGAAGGTTAGCCACTACGCCGTCCATTGAGAACACACCGTCAGTTACGATTAGTGTGTGACGAGCACCCGCTTCTTTAGCAGCGATAAGTTGCTGCTCTAGCTCTTCCATGTTGTTGTTCGAGTAACGGAAACGCATTGCTTTACACAGACGAACACCATCGATGATAGATGCGTGGTTTAGTGCGTCAGAGATGATTGCGTCTTCTTTACCTAGAATCGTTTCGAACAAACCAGCGTTTGCATCAAAACAAGATGTGTAAAGGATAGTGTCTTCTTTACCTAGGAACGTAGAAAGCTTTTGCTCTAGTTCTTTGTGAGAATCTTGAGTACCACAGATGAAACGTACTGAAGCCATACCAAAACCGTGCTGATCCATACCGTCTTTAGCCGCTTCGATAAGATCAGGGTGGTTAGCAAGGCCTAAGTAGTTGTTTGCACAGAAGTTTAGTACTTCTTCACCAGTCGAGATAGAAACCGCTGCTTTTTGAGCAGAAGTGATAATGCGCTCAGACTTGTAAAGACCTTCTTCTTTAACTTCTTCGATTTGAGTTTGAATCTGTTGGTAAAATGCAGAAGACATTGTCTATTCCTTCCTAATTATTATTCAGCAGCATCGCGCGCCGCATTATGTAGGGGATGTAAACGATTTCAATTCGATCATTTACACTGTAAAACTTATACCCCTATTCTAGTTGAACATCACCTTCTCGATTATCCCTTTATTTGGAAAAACATTAATGAATCACAGGCACGAATAATGGTTCATCCCAGTGACACAGGGCACATAAACGCGTCTTACCTGCTCTTTTTAACGTCAAATCCCCTTCCGTTTGTCTCTAATTTCACTTTCATATCAGATCTCTATTTTTCATCTCAGAACGATATGGTGATGATTATCCGCTTCTCTTAGAATGTGCATCAGCAACGCCGCTATACAGATAAGCTACAAACACATCAATCTATCAGAGCAATCACGCTAAGCAATTAATGAAATTGATTCACAAATCCAAGCAAATCGCTCACAATCACTTTACGCTCATCGCCGAAACTCGTGGATACTTATGGTCAACCCTAAACTCATCGCCCTACTTCCAGATCTCGCCTCATTCATTTTAGTGGTAAATGAAGGGAGCTTTACTGCGGCAGCAAAACAGTTAGGGGTAACACCTTCAGCCTTGAGTAAGCTCATCACTCGCTTGGAAAAAGCACTGTCGGTGAAACTGTTTGAACGAACCACTCGTACCCTTATCATCACCCAAGCAGGTCAGTTGGTATACGATCAGAGCGTGGTGATGATCAACGCGGCGCAACAAGCCGTTGAGCTTTCAACCTCCGACCATACTGAACCTGCGGGCTCTATAACGGTGGCAGCGCCTGAGGCGTTCTTAAACTCAGTGCTACAGCCTTTTGTTGTTCCATTCTTAAGTCAATATCCAAAGATCCAGCTCAAGTTAAGAGCGGCTGATGGAGACATCGATATTTTACGTCAAGGCATAGACATCGCGTTCCGCCTGACCGATAAGCCCGACGAAAGCTTAGTATTAAAAGAGTTAGGCAAAACCAACCTCGTGTTATGTGCAAGCCCTGACTATTTAGAAGTGAAAGGGGTTCCTCACCACCCTACTGAGCTGTCTGAACACGACTGTTTG
Source organism: Vibrio splendidus (assembly GCF_001557875.1). Lineage (GTDB taxonomy): Bacteria > Pseudomonadota > Gammaproteobacteria > Enterobacterales > Vibrionaceae > Vibrio > Vibrio splendidus_F. Next base: position 1,594,839 of record NZ_LNRF01000001.1, read on the forward strand.
TATCTTGCTGAGACAGACAAAGACCACATTTGGGACTTTCTTAAAGATGATGAGTTTCACACGGTACCCGTCAGTGGACGTTACGCAGTTAACCACTCACAGATGCGGCTAAAAGGTGTGAAAGAAGGTCTAGGTGTCGGTATTTTCCATGACTTCGTGATTCAAGATGCATTGGCTGAAGGTTCTGTAGTGCAAGTCTTGGAAGATTGGACCATCAAGAGTAATTACCATGGTGCTATCGCAATGCAGTTTGCTCAAACCAAGTACATGCCTGCCCGATTGCGTGTATTCATTGATTACGCGATGGAACATTTGGGTGACAAGCTGGCAGGAGAAATAAATTAATGCTGAAAGGAATACACCACGCCGCCATTATTTGCTCAGACTACGAATTATCTAAACGCTTTTATACGGAAGTTTTAAAGCTTGAAGTGATTGCTGAGAATTATCGTGAAACACGTCAGTCGTATAAGCTCGACTTGGCACTGCCTAATGGCGCTCAAATAGAATTATTCAGCTTCCCTAACGCGCCTGAAAGACCAAGCTTTCCTGAAGCTCAAGGGCTAAGACACTTAGCTTTCTATGTGGATGACGTTCAAGAAATCAAGAACTACTTGGAAGCACAAGGAATCGAAGTCGAACCGATTCGAATTGATGAATTTACAGGTAAAGCATTTACCTTTTTTGCCGATCCTGACGGGCTGCCGTTAGAGCTTTATGAAATCTAGATCTTTATCAAATATAGAGTTATATCAAGTTTAATGTCTTATTAGTAAACAGAGCATGTCATCTGATTATTGAAACTGACCTCCTCAAAAAGAAGGTCAGTTTATCTATCAATTAACTCAATGCTGTCTTGAATTTCTCGACACGAGAGAACAGTAACCAATCCAATAGCATTGCTGTCACGATCGTCGCACCCGCCAGTGGAAACAGTACTGAAATAACTATCACGGTCACTAAACCTGTCTTCCAAAGTCCTGCATCACCAAACTTCGGTGGCGTACCAAGCTTTCTTTGACCTGAAGGTCTGCGCATCCACCACATTACACCGCCAGTCACTGACACAACAATGAACGCCAAGCAAAACAAAGCATTTAGAAGCTTATTGATGATACTGATGTCACCTTGGTGCAATGAAATACCAACTGCTAGCGTCTTGGCGATGAAGTTGTAATCTTGCCAGGTCACTTCACCAAGGATACGACCTGAGTATTGATCTAGGTGCGTGGTACGATCTTGGGTTGGATCAATGATATCTCCGCCCATTGTATTGGCTGTGACCGTGTAAACACCCGTTTCTGAACGCGGGAAATTCACTTTGTATTGTGTAAAACCAAGTGAGTGCGCCTTTAGGACAACATCATCAATGTCAAAACTGCTTGCTGACAACACATGCTGAGAGTGCTCTTCATCCATTTTAGAATGATCATGAGCTTCAGACACCTCTTCTAAATGATGGACGTGTTCAGCTTGCTTATCTTGAGACAAAGGCAGCAGTGTCTGTTCTAAATTCCATGGAAGCTCTTCTTCTGAACCATGGTTTAGGGAAGCGTGCGTCTTATCTGACAATGGTATATCGTCCCACATTTGAGCCGGGAAAGTGCTCCATGCTTGAACAAGCTTACCGCCCCAGAAACCAGTCCACGCTAATCCCGAAAGGATAAACAACAGTAGAATAAGCGATAACGTGCCACCAATGTTCGCATGCAGGTCTCGCATCAGTACGCGCGGTCCGGATGAGACTCTCAGCTTAAGAAAACCGGCACGGCTTGCGTTGTCTCTTGGTAACCATAGGTAAATACCGCTGATAAGAAGCAGAATCGATAAGCTGATTGCAACCTCAATCAGATAGTCGCCCCAGTCACCGATTAGTAAGGTGCCATGAATATCATTCGCGAGTTGATAAAGGCTATCGCTGCGCGGAATCTCTCCGACCACTTCGCCAGTGTATTGATTCACGGTGGCGAAAACGGACGTTCCGTCCTCAAGTGATACTGAAAAACGGTTAGCCAGATCAGGGACTTTGCTAGGTACAAACTGTGTCACCGTACCTTGTGGGTATTGATGTTGTACGGCAGCTAATTGTTGTGACACCTTGATCGGTTCGCCCGATACCGCAATTTCAATCGCATCTTGATGGAAAGCAAGTTCGATTTCATCGTCAAACAGCATCACCAAACCAGTAATACTCAACATCAACATAAATGGGATAACGAATAGCCCAGCATAGAAGTGCCAGCGCCATGTGAGGAAGTAGAGGGTTTTATTGCGGTCTTTCGTTTTTACACTGCTTGCTGACTGCGAATTAGTTTGTGCTTTCGCAGAGGCTTGAGATTCATTTCTCAACATTATTATTTCCTTTGACACACGCAAACATACCTTCTGAAAAATCAGAAAGTAATCGGAGCATGTTTAACTTTACTTAATACTATATTTTTTAATTGTTTTAATGGGTTAGGTTTAAGCAATATCAAAGGGAGGGCCGCGTGGAACTTGCCTCGTGTAGCGTTCGCTTAGAGCCAAAAAAGCGTAGCTGTCGGAGACAATAGAACTCAGTCGAGTTGTCAGTAGTGTAGTTGGAAGTTCATCTTGGTGAAACGTGGAAAAATGGCTAAACGGACACGGTTTTCCTTTATGTGTGTTTGGTTCACCTTCTTCAATCTGAACCAGTTCAAAGCCATTGACCGTACATAACGACGCCCATACTCCCGCACTGTTACCATGAGCATTGATAACAGGCATTAATGTTACTAACGCCCAGCTTAGTGCTGTTGCAAGTAACATGGAGAAGTTGAACGAGGTTCGGCGCATTATTCCAAATCTTTATAAATTTCCCTTATTATGGGGCACTTGGAATATAGGTAAACGTAAAGATTAACATCAGGTTAAAAAATTGAAGCTAACGCACACTCTATTTAGTTAAAAACTGGTTACAACAGAAGCACTAATAAAATATTACGTACTTCAGTGCATCAAACTGATTAGAAAAAAGACAATTAAAAACGCCGCTTATATTTTCCTGAAAAAGGAAATATAAGCGGCGTTTTAGAAGTTGAACTTTGTTATCTACTAACTTGTTTTGGTAACTCTAGCGAACAAGATGGCTATCGGCGTGATAGATAAGCAAACTCAATTGATTAGCAAGTTAGCCGAAGATCTTACTCCAAATGCTTGGATTACGCTTCTCATGGTACTCTTCACGAAGGCCGTCAATAGTACGAAGTTCCTGCTGTGCCGACGCTAAGTCACCTTGGTCTAGCTTCTGCTCAATGCTATCCAGTGATGCACTGATCTTTTTGAAGCCTTCCATGAAGTTATCTTCTTTCTCTACTGGGTAAACACCCGTTTTCAGCTCTGCTACTAGCGTATCTAAACGAACGATAGGCTTTTGCATCTCTTCAATGCTTTGAGCTTCTGCCGCTTGTTTGAATGCAAGCTTCATTTCTTGCATGTTTTTCTTAAGGTCTACATTAGCAAATGCGTTGCCAGACAATACTGAAGCAGCGATTAAACCAGATAAAAGGATTGAGCGAGTTTTCATTGTTTCTCCAAGTGAAGCGGTGTCTTTGAAGTTAGAGCCATCATTACTGTGGCACTTCGACTTTATTATTTTCCGGCTAGTGTATACAAAAATCCGTCACGCACAAAAATTGATTGTGTCGAAATGCAAACTAGCTAACTAATAAAAGATGATCAATCACTCAAACTCCGAAAACTCAGCGATAGATTCACGCCCATGTAAAGCTAAAAATGCCAAGAATTGCTGTGGTGAATGAGTGATCACTTTACTCGAATCGACACCCACTTCATCTAACAATGCAGCGACTAAGTCCAAACCACCGACATCTAAACAGAAATGCGCGTCGCTGCCTGTAGTAATAAACGCACCCTTCGCTTTCGCTATTCTTGCAATCTCATAACAGCGGTCAACGCTGCCAACTCGGCTATTACCTTTAAGTGTGGTGTTGTTGATTTCAATCGCTACGTTATGCTCAACCGCACATTGAATGACAGTTTCAAAATCGAAATCAAAATTAGGATTCCCTAGATGACCAAGCGCATCAATTCGCCCGCCCTTAATCACGTTCACGAGAGCCTCTGTATGCGTTGCGACATCCGATGGCCGAAAAACGGGCTCGTGGAAGCTTGCAATCACCCAATCCAAGTTCTTATCTACACTAGGATGAATATCGATTTCACCTTGAGTGTTCATGATGTTCGACTCAACACCACGAATAATCGCAACTTCTTCGATAAATCGAGGAAGGACACGTTGGTTACTGAAGAACCAATAGTGTGGCGCGCCCGGCATTGATTCTGAATGGTCGGTAGTACAAAACATGGCTAAACCATTTTGTTTTGCCGACTTGGCATTTTCGATCAATGTGCTGTAAGCATGACCACTTGCGTATGTATGAGTGTGAGTATCTACTTTGAGTTCCATGAATCAATGCCCTCTTCGCTTGGTCAAAAAACGTTTTTCAGAAAGTAACTCTGAACTTCTTTCTGGAAAGGAGTGCCTGCATCTTTTTCTGAAAAGAAATACCTAATGGCAGCAATGCGACCAGTTTATCAGCTGAAAGTGACAATTAGCACCCAAACATAAAGGTTTATTATTCATTCCTTTAGACAACTCAAAATAACGCGGAAAGCCCTAACTTATCGGCAATGAACTCAGTAATTACGCCAATTTTTTGCAACCTACCCAAGTTCGTCAATACTTAAACCAGTTACCAAACTGGAGTGTTAGATGAGAAGAAGACGATATCCGCTGAGTATCCACATCACTAGCCTTTTCCTAATTTTGACAACACTTGTCGGTGCGGTATTGATTTCGATAAGTTATCGGCACTCTCAAGAGCTGCTGTTAGGCACCGTGCGCGAGATCAGTAATGAGCACCGCGATAAACTCGAATCAGTATTTAAACAAGCCATTGCCCCGGTCATCACAACCTTAAATGTGATGGCGGTGAGCCCGTTTGTTGCTCATCAAACCACCTCAGTCGAGAAAGACTCTTGGCTTGCCTCGGTCGATATCATCTTCAAGCAAAATACCAACTTGGTCGCTCTGTTCTATGGTTCAGAAGATGGTGACTTCAGGATCTTTCGCCCTCTGAGCTCCATTAAACAGAGAGCCGACAACAACGCACCCGCTAAAGCGACAATGATGGTCAGCAGCACCAATCTAGATGGTGAAAATTTTATTACCTTTCTCGATGGTGCACATCAAGTGATCAGTACCAGACAAGCCGAGAGTAAATTCAACCCAACCACTCGACCTTGGTTTCGTAACGCAAAGCCCGACGGCTCAATACAACTTTCTGAGCCCTATCTGTTCTACTTCCTAAAAATCAATGGCATTACGCTCTCTAGGCGCTCTGCAGATGGCAAACATGTCGTCGGCGCGGACTTTACGTTGAAATCTCTCTCTTCCCAGATCGGTGGATTGGCCTATTCCCCGCAAACCCGACTCGCTTTGTTCGATCAACATTTTAATCTTCTCGGCCAACATCAACTTGATTTATCGATACCCAAGCTGACCTCCCAGCCTAACGACACAAGTAAAACTGAGAAGCTCTCTGGCAGTGAGCAAGACCTAAACTTCTTTAATGTGCCCAAGCGTGAACAAATGGAAGCATTGAAAGCATCCGTCATTGCACCACTTATCTCCGACGAGGAGAAATTAAACCTAAACCTAAAAAACATTGAGTACAACTTAAACACTTGGGCATTAACGCTAACGCCTGTTGAGCTCACTCAGAATGTCACTTTATATTTGGCAGAAGCAACGCCGCATAATGAGCTGCTCGCTGATCTTATCTCGATGCGTGACAAGCAAGTCGCCGTCGCGATTGGGATGTTGTTCATCTGCTTCACTATCGTATGGTTTGTTGCCAATCGTCTGTCTCAGCCACTCAATACGCTCATGCAACTCACCGACAACATCGCAAGATTTGACTTCAGGCGTACTCATTATCCCAAAAGTATGATTCAAGAAGTGGCTAACCTCGCTCACTCGATTGAGCTGATGGAACATACGCTTCATGATCTGATTACACTACTTCGAGACACCGCCGGAAATCAGGAGTTTTCTATCTTAGCCAAGAACATTGCTCATCAAAGCTATTTAATTACCAAAGCAGAAACCATTGTCCTCTTCACTCAATCAAAAGAGAAAGACGTGTTTGATACGGCAGCTAACCTTGCCATTATCCCTTTTAAGGCCGACATCAATGACTTCATTAAACACACCCCTTGGTTGCTGTGTCAGCTTAAATCTGGAGAGACGATCCATTTAAACAGAGAAGACAATGTTCTCAACTATTACCAGGATTCGATCTTCAATTCAGACCTGTACCTTTTTCCACTATTAAACCGAGAGAAACTACTAGTGGGTATTGTGGTCATTGGCTATGAAAGACCAATTACTAAGATGCAAGCGGACAAGCATGCCTTTTTGCGAGAGCTACTCAGTTTTGCGGAAATAGCCAAAGATAACATCGACCAAATGCAGCAACAAAAAGACATGCTAAATGCCTTTATCGAGCTGATTGCGTCGGCGATTGATACCAAATCACCGTACACGGGTGGGCATTGCCAAAGAGTGCCTGAACTCACCAAATGGCTGACTCAAGCGACCATTGATGATGACCGCTATTACCCACAATTCTCATTGGAGAGTAAACAGTGGGAAGAGTTAATGCTCGCTGCTTGGCTTCATGACTGCGGCAAGGTAACCACACCTGAGTACGTGGTAGACAAGGCAACAAAACTGGAAACCATTTACGACCGAATACACGAAGTGCGAATGCGTTTTGAGGTGTTGAAACAGCAAGCGGAAACCGATTACTGGAAAGCCATAGCAAACGGTGCGCTTCAAGAAGAACAACTCAAAATACTCGAACAAAGCCTGTCTGAACTGGATGAGGAGTTTGCCTTTGTTGCTGAGTGTAACCTTGGTGGCGAATCTATGACGGAAGAGCAGCTAGAACGCTTGGACCACATAGCGAAACGCCAGTGGAAGCGCACATTAGATGATCAATTAGGGCTGTCTTGGTCTGAAAAAGAGAGGTTTAACACTCAGCAAGACACAGCACTACAAGATTCAACTGAACCAAATGAAAACAAGCAAACTCTTCCTGTGATGGAGCCCTTACTGGCTGACAAACCTGAACATAAAATACAGTGGGATAATGGCTTAAACCCTGCTGATATCTGGCAAGAAGAGTTCGTACTCAAACCTGGAGAAGTAAAATACAACCAAGGTGAACTGCATAATTTGAAAGTGCGCCGTGGTACGTTAAACGATGAAGAGCGGTTTATGATCAACGATCATATTATTCAAACCTTCACCATGCTCAATAAGCTGCCTTATCCATCTTATCTCAAGAGCATTCCAGACATTGCCAGCGGCCATCACGAGCGTGTCGATGGTAAGGGCTACCCAAGAGGCTTAAACGAAGACCAACTACCTCTACCTTCAAGAGCGATGGCAATTGCCGATGTGTTTGAGGCCCTCACTTCCAGTGACCGTCCGTACAAGAAAGGCAAACTGCTAAGCGAATCACTCAACATCATGACCGATATGGCCACCAGCGGTCATATCGATCCCAAGTTGTATTTACTGTTTTTGGAAAACAAAATCTACGACAAATACGCTGAGCGATTCCTAGAAATGAACCAACGCTGCGAGATTGACCCGCACGAACACATCGACCGAGTAAAAGAGTACATACGCTCATTGTTCTAAGTTTTAAGTTTTAAGTTCTAGGCTAACCATTCAGAGGATAAGCCATAGCTCAATAGTTAGCTTTTAGCTGCCGAGTCCAATACCGCAACGTCCACTACAGTCGCTACAGCCACTGTGGTGTGCGGTTTCTGGTTGGCTTTCGTCTTGCTGTATCTTTTCGCTAGTAGCGTGTTGGTGATGCTCGCCACGACAATCAGGTTAATACCAATCATCTGCTGAGTAGAAAACACATCATCAAAGAACAACCCCTGCCAAAGCGCGCTAAACAGCATGTTAGTAAAAATCAGAGGTGCCAACTGGGAGCCACTGTCTGCGAGCTTATACGCTTTGGAACGGAAGATTTGGGTATTAATGGTAAACAGTGCAAGACCAAGTGCTCCGAGAGCAATCCAACGTAATTTGTCAAAAGACAGTAACGCCGACACGAAGCCTTTTTCAGCACTTTCAAGAACATCAGGCACCGCAGAAACTGAAGTAAACACCACCATTGGTATCACAATAATTGCCGCAACTAAAAAGGTCCACGCGTTAAGCTCTGCTGGTGTCAGGCTAGTTTTAGACGCTCGGTACAAACTCACTTGCGAGCCAGAATTAAATACCCCCGCGAGAAGCCCAAGCAGAAGCGCAGGTCTAAAGAACTCCGAACCCAACTCAAACTGCGACCAATCCCCTGCCATCATCACTACGCCAACAAAGGTGACAGCTAAACACACTATCGTCGTTGTATGAATCTTGGTTCTAAATATTAACTTTTCTAACAATGGAATAAACAGAGGACCCGTACTGAACAACACGACCCCTTCAACTAGCGTTAAGGTTTGCAGTGAAGTAAGAAAACACCACTGACACGCCACCATAAAGATCGCCCGCATCACCAAAGGTTTCCACATTTCTCGTGTCGGCTTGCTGATTTTGTAAAAGGTCAGAAAAAGAAATAAAAACAGACTGGGTAACAAAAAACGCACGAAACTGAGTAACGAAGTGGGCATCACTTCAGATAGATACTTGGCCATCAAGCCGCTTAAAGACAAACTGAACGTCGACAACAACATGAAAGTCGTCGCCTTGGTAATATCAGACATAATTATCACCTCCTATGACATCTATTTTAGAGGCGTGACGTAATGAAAAATAGCGAGTAATATTAACCATAACTGTAAGGAAAACTTACCAATGAAAAAACTCGTTCCGCTTAAATCCGTTTACGCTTTCATTGCTGTTGCTGAGACTGGCAGCATGACCGACGCCGCTCGGGTATTGTACGTCAGTCACTCTGCGGTAAGCCAAGCGATAAAGTCGTTAGAACAACTGGTCAACAAGCCTCTGTTTCAACGAGTCGGTCGTCGTGTTGTTCTTAATGCCGCCGGTAAGCGATATTATCGAAAAGTCGCCCCAGCGCTTGAACAAGTGATAGAGGCGACCGAAGAGCTTGCCAGAACGCCTAACGACCACCGCATTACCCTCAACATGGTCAATTCGCTCGCGATGCACTGGTGGATCCCACGAGTTCCCGACTTCCAAGCCTTCGCACCCTCACTTGATATCCGCATTTCGACGCTGACTGGCCCTTTCGATATCGAGCAGGAAGGGGTCGATGTTGCGCTGGTACATGGCAAACCCAACGAGTGGGAACAATATTACAGCGAGAAACTGGGCGACGATGATCTGGTCTTGGTGTGCAGCCCTACTCTATTAAAAAACCAGACCGGATTGAGCGTCGATCAACTCGTCAAACAAAACCCGACCATTGGCGTTTTTAACCTCAGGCGGCAACACGACTGGCAAGTGTGGTGTGACAATTACCAAATCCCAATGCCCACATTCCATAGCAACCTCACGTTCGATGTCTCCATTCAAGCAGTGCAAGCTGCAATTCGTTCACTAGGCGTATTGGTTACACATCGCTTGTTTGTGAAGGATGACATCAGCCATGGGATGCTCGTCGAACTGGGTAAACCGGTTGCTAACCCGCACCAAGATTTTTACTTTGTTTGCCCGAAAAACAAATTAAAACAAGAAAGTGTGCTAAAACTGAGAACATGGTTAAGACATGAATTCACACGCTCAGAGACAGCACTGAACGATGACATTCAAGAGCAAGACCGAACTATCAATCAATAAGCGAGTAACAGCTCTGCAAGCTTACAAGAGGCCATTATGATTATTACCACCACGCAATCAGTCGAAGGCAAGCGCATTGTCGATTACAAAGGGGTTATTGCTGGAGAAGCTATCCTAGGGGTGAACGTTTTCAAAGATATGTTTTCGGGGATTCGTGACTTTGTGGGTGGACGTTCTGGCACCTACGAAAAAGAACTGGAAAAAGCACGTAATTATGCATTCAAAGAGTTAGAACAGAAAGCGATTGAAGCAGGTGCTAACGCGGTGGTCGGTGTCGACATCGATTACGAAGTTTTAGGAACAGGTAATGGCATGTTGATGGTGTCTGCTAGTGGCACGGCGGTGGTAGTTGCTTAGTCGGTGGCAAACCCATCGCTCAATAGCTCTATCCATCGAATAACGGATTCATTCGCTTAATCATGTGATTCTCTAAAAAACGCCCCTTAGCTAAATCGCTAGCTAAGGGGCGTGATTGTATGCGTTACCAAGTTAGATTTGAGTATCTCTAACTCGCGCGATCTGCAGGCTCAGAGAGCATGGCATCAAAAGAGGCAATTCGAGCCAAAAACTCTTTTCTATCTTTAGGCATAATTGATCTTGCCATTGGTAAGTTAGCCTTCATCGCATCGACGGCGCGACCACGAACCAATACCTCAAAGTGCAAGTGCGGGCCAGTAATACGGCCAGTAGCACCCGATAGCGCAATTTTCTGACCTCGTTTAATTTGCTGACCTTTCTTAACTAAGAAGCGGCTCAAGTGAAGATAACGGGTCGTATATACACTGTTGTGTTCAATCACCAAATATTTACCAGCATACGGGTGGTCACGAAGTGCCACCACACGACCATCACCTGTTGAGTAGATAGGTGAACCAACAGGTGTCGCAAAATCGGTACCATTGTGCGGTGAGATTCGCCCAGTTACGGGGTGTCTTCGTGTCGGATTGAACGAAGAAGTGATTCTTCGGAATTTTCTGTCGACTGGGTATCTATCAAAGGCTTGCTCTAGACTATTTCCCTCTCTGTCATAGAAAAGACCATCTGGTGCTAGAAAAGCTCCCACTTCTCGGTTTCTCAACTTAATGGAGATCCCTTGAACTTCCGTTTTTCCTGTAAGGTGATCGTCTGTGTACTGCTCATTAACCAGCACATTAAAGCTATCACCAGCTCTGAGCTCTCTAGCGAAGTTGACTTTGTCTTTTAGTGTGCGGGTGATATTGGCTATCTGGTTAGTAGTTAACCCCGCTTTATAGGCTGACGTTGAAAAGCTGCCATGAACGCTACCCTTATAAAGCTTTTCCTTCCATTCACCAGGCATTTCATTGAATTGGTAATCAAAGCTTCCGTCATCATTTTTCGTAAATACAGCTTGCTCTACGAGGCTTTCATGGAAAATCAGCTCAACGAGTTGTTTAGAGTCACTATCCAACAGCAACTCTAGATGATCACCAGGCTTTAATGTGTCGAGTTTCAAAGACTCCAGATCCGCCTCCATTACCTTTTGAACCGTTCCATAAGGCAGTTTCCATGACGAAAATATATTGCTTAGCGTGTCACCAACTTTCACAAAATAATGAACTTTGACCAAAGAGTTGGGAGTCGGTTGCGAATCGACACCTCCCTCATCATTCGGTTGAAAATTTTGATAAGGTGTGATTTTGATAGAAATTTCTGGTGCTGGTTCGGAGTGAAAAGAGAGCAAAGCAGCAAGGAAAAATGCACTGATAGCAATAACGATCAGGCCAATACGGAGGAACTTCATAAAATACTTAGCGGTTATAACGAGGAACTTAGAAAGTGTTATAACATAACAATTCAATCAAAAAAACAAATGGAATGTAAGAAACCGTAGCGCGATAGGTGTGAAAGTATGGTGAGCGTGCAAAGCCCACCACCTTAGTTAACACGGATCTTTACCTCACATTACTCTTCACGAAGTGCTTCGAAGCGTTCTAAACCGCGCAGCATTTCAAAGTCAGGTTCATCAGCCAATAGCTCTCTCATTGAGCCACTGGCTTCAACCGAGCGCTCTAAGTCATCGATCGCTTGACCTTCAGCACCTAACCTTGCGTAAGCACAAGCACGTTGATACAGGGCGTGAGCATTTTGATCGTCCACTTCCAACACGCGATTACATAAGCTCATCGCCCAGTGGTACTCCTGCATGTCCATTGCGGCATCGGCTTTGTAAGTTAGTGCTTCCAAATCACCCGGGCGGACTTTTAAGATTTCATCATAGATCTCAATTTTTTGCTCGGCGGTTTGAGCATTCTGAGCCCTTAACCATAAATTATGAATTTCGTTGATGATTTCGATTTCTCGGTTGTTCTCTGAGATGATTCGAGTCTTACGCTTAAGATCCCTTTCAAGAACGTTAAACTTCTTCTCATAATCTTGGGCAATGTCGTTGAGTCGTCGGTCTGCCATCTCTTTGGTGGTGTGTTTCAACTCTTTGAGTGATTGCCAACCCACCAATGCAATAAGAGAAGCTACACCAGCAATAATGTAGAAGAAATACGTCACGGTCACATTGGCATAGTTCAACGATTTATCCGCTACTGCCAATTCACGATCTGTCATCTGAATGGTGAGACGCCTTTCAAGATCCTGCTGTTCCATTCGTAGTTGCTTCAACTCATCCAAGATATAGCGTTCCATCAGTGGTCTATCCAAATATTCCTGTTCAGAGTATTTATCCTCTTCGCTTGCAAAACTCATCGAGCTGAACACCGAGATAACTAAAATCAATAAGATTCGAAGCATTATACATTCCTTATATATTTCATCTTTAAGCTAACTGTATCTTGTAATAGGTATACAAGCCAGGAAGTCGACAAACTTGGCTTGTCCGCATTGGAATTAACACTCTAAAACATCATTGATAATTATAAAACACCTGAAGCAACATCATTAATTTCTAAATTATAAAAATACCGCGTAATACTGTTCTATATAATTAATTCGCGATGCGAACATACCGATAGTTGATTTATTGCATCGAGATGAATTTTATATTAATAACGATCAGAACGAGGTTAATTTGAATAATCCACGATACGATTTAGTAAGCCGTGTACTGCACTGGGCAATGGCTTCTGTAATCATCTATGCAACAATTGCAGGGTATGTGATGCACTATGTTACCAGTCATCCAGAGCTGTTTTCTTTTCTGTCGGTACTCAATATGTCATTGGCGACAGTGGCAACACCATTGTTCGTGGTTCGTTATGTCTGGAGTCACTTCCGGTCATCGCCAACCATGCCAACTTCTGTGCCTAAAGGGCAAAAATGTGTAGCGAAGCTTGCACACTCTTTGATGTACCTTACGATGTTTATGGTCTTCAGTACTGGTTACTTAATGCTAAAAGAACCGTACTCTTTATTTTGGCTAGTGAGCGTAAATAATCTAATTACTGACTCTGCAATCAATGGCTTCTTTTTTTATTTACATCGTGCCAGTTGTATTGCCCTAGCCTGTTTAATTGTGCTGCATGTCAGTGCTGCACTTAAACACCACTTTGTCTCTAGGAACTATGTTTTGAAGATGATGCTTTAGGTATTAGGGGCGAGCTTTAAGCACTAAAATTGTTCTCCAAAGTATTCGATGCGACCATATAACATTAAGAAACTTAATGTTGTTTGCACAAATAAAAAAGCCATAGCATGTTCGCTATGGCTTTCTTATTTCAACTCGCTTACTTGGCTTGGGTATCAAGCATCACTTGCCAGTATTCACATTTTGCCAAGAACTCTTTTAAATAAAGTTCTGGGTTAGCAAGCTTCTCGCCGCCTTTAACATCGGCGCCAGTCACTCGCCAAAAGCCACGAGTTACCAAGTTTCGATGATAAATAAAATCGTTGAGTTCATTTTTCGTCAAAGGAAGCTGCTCACCAAACGTCTGTTCGTATAGGCTCAACGTAGAGGCTTGTTCACTTGGCTTCTCCCTTAAAAAGGTATCCAGATCCAAACCTAATGACTGTTGCTGCTCTTTTGATAAGGCTTTAGCTAATTTAGAGATCACAGTAAACAGCGCCAGTTCTACTTTTTGTGATGCTAATAACGACGCACCCAAAAGTGCATGTTCATTGGATACGTGTTGCTCTGTTGATGAAACGGTAGCTGTTGTCACTGTGTTAACCTCAAATAGTCATAATGGATGTTACGGAGCGATTCCAATTACGCGCTTTTGCTAAGCTGGATTCGTTCAGCATCAACAATCATAAAGCCAGTTGCGTCTTCGCTTTTCTCTACTTGTACTAAACCTTTAAAGCCAATTTGCGACAACTTTTTCGCAAGGTGCTCTGGCGCTGTTTCAAAAACAACCGTCATAAAAGGTAAGTGCTCTGCGTCAACAAAGCCATGCTCGTTAAACAGTTCCATTGCTTGAGATAAATGGTCTGAGTCGGTTAATTCAATAATTTCTACAACTTCTTCCAACAACATTTTCGATTCCATATTCGCCAGAAAGTGACTGACACAAGCACGCCTGTTTGCTCGCATACACCCCGATGCCCGAAGACACCCCTTTAGTAGTAGGGAGATCATAACATATTAATGATCGTAAATTATGTATTATTTTCCTTTAACCCAAGGGGTATTGGCAAGCAATAGACATTAGCACAACATACCACCTATCGAAAATCAGAACCTAAATTAGAGCCATCAGGCTACTGTAACGTGAGAATCACTCGTTTCTACAATCGATTCCTTCAGCAACCCAGCATAAACTCCATTGTGAGCCACTAACTGTTGATGACTACCTTGCTCAACAATTTCACCCTTTTCCAACACGAGAATGGTGTCCGAGTGGCGAACGGTGCTCAAGCGATGTGCAATCGCAATCACGGTTTTTTCCTTAAACAGACGCTGCATCGCTTTTTGGATAAGGTCTTCGGTGATTGAATCTACCGAACTGGTCGCCTCATCAAGCATCATCAATTGCCCCCCCTGTGCAACCGCTCGTGCGAACGAAATAAGCTGCGTTTGCCCCACAGACAAATTGGAGCCATTCTTTTCCAGATGGAAATCATAACCTTTAGGGAGTTGTTCAATAAACCTATCGGCATAAACATAGCGCGCCGCCTGTTCAACCTCTGTTCTAGATAAATGTGTTTTACCCAGTGCAATATTGAACTGAATTGTTTCTTCAAATAAGTGTACGTCTTGCATCATCATTGAGAACAAATGAGCAGAGTCTTCGCTTGAGATCTGCGACAACTCTATTCCATTCAACAAAATGCTACCTTCATAGTCTTGGTAAGTTTTAGAGATCAAACGCAGAATCGTCGACTTACCCGAACCCGTCGAACCCACAAGCGCGATTTGATGTCCTTTCTCCAATACAAACGAAACATTCTTTAGGACATAGGGAGAGTCATCTTTATAACGGAAGCTCACGCTCTTAAACTCAAGGCTCACAAACTGTTCAAGCTGTTTCTCTACCTCGTTAGACGGCAAAAGGTTGCGTCCTTCCTCTTCAGTTGGCTCAACAAACAGTTCTTCAATATGATCGAACGCTGCAAATGAGCTCTGAATTGATGCAATTTGCGAAGTAAAATCGCGGATCGGCACGAACACTTTTTCTAAGGTGTTGATGAACGCAATCAGCACACCCAAGGTGAGCGCCCCTTCTATCACTTGCTCAGAGCCATACCAGATCATAATCGCGATGGTAATAGAGGTGATGCCAGAGATAAACGAGAACAAAATCGCATCGTATTTATTGATCTTCTTTTGCGCTCTCAGAAACTCATCGGTATAGCCTTGGTAGCGTTGCTCGACTTGCTCTTCCGCTCGGTACATCTGAACGGTTTTCATGCCAAATAAGACTTCTTGTAAGAAGCCAATACCGCGAGCTAGCGAAGAACGAGTCACCTTATATAAAGCACGAAGCCGGTTTCTCACATACACCGTCAAGTACATCACTGGTGGCATGATAATCAACACAATCATCGTTAACTGCCAATCAATGAAGAACATCATCATCAACAGAGCAATGGTATTAATGCTGTCTTTAACTAGCCCTACAACCGATTGAACAAACGTCTCGCCGATGGTTTCCAAGTCACTGGTTAGTCGTGAAAGCGTTACGCCAATCGGTGTGTTATCAAAATAGCTACGTGGCAGTTTAAGCACGCGAGCGAACAGCACTGAGCGCATGTCAGTTATCGTATATTGTCCGGTTTTACGCAGGTTGTACGAATAGGTTGTATCCACAACATAGCTCGCCACCAACACGGCAACGAGATAGAAGACGTATTCGAGCAAACCATCCATATCACCGTGACTCAGGTGAACATCGATCACTTGAATGATCAGCCAAGGGAACAACAAACTCGTGATGACAGAAAGAGGAAGCATAGCGATGCCCAGAATCGCAGAGCCTTTGTATTTCTTAGCAAACTTAAAAAAGTGCTTGAGGTACTTGAGATCAACACCTTTTAACATGCTGCTGCCTCCGTTTCGTTCTGCTGTAGCTGCCATGTATCGTAATAGTAATCACACGTTTTCAATAACGTCGCGTGGTCGCCCTTCGCGATCACTCTACCTTCGTTCAACACGATGATTTCATCCATATATTCAAGGGCATTAACGCGGTGTGAAACCACAAGAACCGATTGATTTTCCAAGCGCTTAAACAAGCCTTCCAAGATCTTACGTTCTGTTTCATAGTCGACAGCCGATAGAACGTTATCCATGATGATCAGATCGGTGGGTTGTAATAGAGCACGAGCAATACTTAAGCGCTGCTTCTGGCCACCCGACAACATGATCCCTTTCTCACCGACTAAAGTTTGATCACCATGCTCAAAACGCGTCACGTCACTGGCCAACTGGCTGAGCTCCAGCACTTCATCAACCTGACTCTTTGCCAAACCAGTATCTAGGCTACCAAAGCGGATGTTGTCTTCGACGGTTGCTGAAAACAGGTAAGGGTCTTGCGTCACGGTTTTAACATAACGGCGTAAGTCACTGCGTGAGAAGCTTGTGACATCTCTTTCGCCAAGAAAAACTGAACCTTCGGGTACATCCAAGTGATGGTTCAAGCAATTCACTAATGTCGTTTTCCCCGCTCCGATTCCGCCTAGCACACCCACTTTCTTACCAGCAGGAATATCAAAGCTGATGTCATCGAGAATCACGCGTTCTTCACCTGAATAGCTAAAGCTGAGGTTGCGAACGGAAAACGCTTTTCCCTTGAGCGATTCAACATCTAATTCAGTAAGCTTATCTTCATCAAGCTCTGGAACTTTGGCATTAAGAATGGTTTGTGCACTTTGAATGCCTACCATGCCACGCTGATAAATCGTCGCGATTCTGCCAAGCTGCATCAATGGCATAGCGAGTAAAACCGAGTAAGTTAGGAAAGCGGTTATCTCACCAAGTGTGAGTTCCTGCCTCATCAGCATGAAACCACCCAGACCAAGAATGATAATTTTCATCAGGTCATTGGCATAATCGAGCACCGGCATAAAGAAGACTTGAATGCGAGTGATCTTAAGGCGACATTCAAGCAGTAGCTGATTGAGCTTTTCGGTTTCCGCCTTCACCCAAGGTGACATCTGCTGGCTTTTAATCAGATCAATCCCGGATAAATAGCTCATCAATTGCGCAGACAAGTTTTGCAGCCGCTTCATATGCTCTAAATGCAGCGTTTTCATACGCTTGAAGCCCACACGGAAAATCACAAAAGCGATTGAGATAGGAATAATCGAATAAAGCGTTAATTCTGGTGAAATACGCCACATGTACAGAGGCGTCAGCGACAGTGCTAACAACGCATTAAAGAACTGCAGGAAGCCGACACCAAACATTAAACGAATACCGCTCAGATCATTGTTGATGATTGAGATCAAGCGACCAGAAGCAAAGCGTTCGTGAAAACTGCTTGGTAAGCGGTTTAGCTTTTGTAAAAGGGTACTTTTAAGCGCAGCCTCTGTAATTCGTCCCGGATTAAGCGCATAAATACGAGACAAAATTCTCACCACAACCATGGCAACCGACATACCGACCACAATCCAAACATAGGTTTGAAGCTGTTGGTGGCCAGTGGAAGAGGCATCATCAATCAAATCTATCGCCAATTGGATATAACGAGGGATCTCTACTTGTAACCAGTTGACGAGAAAGATGAACACAATCGCCAACAAGTACGAGGTGCGATTCATGCGCAGATAATGGGCAATAAACTGTCTTTTATTCATAGTATTCTTTGTTTGGGGCAGGCTCACAGCGAGATTTAGCGATCTGACCGGGCAGTTAAACTAGATAGGGCCATCGCTGAGTAAAGATACATCAAAAACACCTAGTTGACAATATCAACCACATTCAGTAATTAGTTACCGTTATTACATTTTAGCATTGCTAGAAACAACTTTGCCGCCAAAAGTGGCGGCAAATAAATAGCTTAACAGGCTTGGGGCTGTTGATAACGGCTAAAGCATCTCTTTGGCAATCAAATGCAGCAAAAAGGTTTCACGTTCAATACTCATCCCCTTCTTAGGGCTCTCTGCCATCGTCTTTTCGTTATGAGCGATCGCTTCATGGATATTCATCCACACCGGTTTCATCCCGTTTTTCACTTCATAATCTTCGTAAGCCGTTTCACCAAGCTCACGATCAATCTTGCATGAGTAGCAGTAAGAAATCATGTGCATCATATCCGCATCGTCTTTGTACCAAGGACGAAACTCTTCAAAAATGCCGAACGGCTTGATGCTATGGATATTCTTCGCGCCAGTCTCTTCTTCGAGTTCACGAACCATACCTGCGATCACATCTTCCCCTTCATCCAAACCACCACCAGGAATGGTGTAGTCGTGATAACGCTCTGTATACAGCATCAGAATGTCTTCACCATCTAACACAATGGCACGGGCAGCGTTGCGCTTATAGACCGTTTTATTGTCTAGATGGTCGATATCAGGGTGGATGGTTGTTTTTAGGTGTCTCATGATTCTGACTGCTCTACTGAATTTGGCGGCATCATATCATAATCATCAATAGATTCGAGGTTCACAACCGCCAACCAGGACTGATCGGACGGGGATATTCCAACGGTAACTTGAATCCACTTAGCTTGATCTAACACTCAAAAAATCGTTAAACATAAAGAAATATCAACCTATTTCAATATCTTGACCAAATTAGGACAACCTTTTCTGAAATCTAAAATATACTAATTTCATAGAGCTTCTCATTTGGTTCTGTAGAACTTAACGCATTCGATTATAGAGTTATCACGTAGGAGATAGACATGAAGAAAATTGGTTTGATGGCTGTATGTGCCGTTGTATTAGGCGGTTGTGCAAACGACTATGCAGAATATAGCGAAGGCCAACGTGTTTCAGTCGCTAACCCAGCAGCGGTTTATTGTGTTCAACAGGACGGTGAATTAGACACGGTGACTGAAAACAATCAACGTACAACTTACTGTGTATTCGATGACGGCGAGCGCATTGAACAGTGGGAGTACTACCGCAATAACCATGAGCAAGAAACTGAAAAGTAATCACTTCTATTACAAGTTTCCAATCTCAAAGCTGTAAAACCCTCCCCCTAAAAATTCAATTATGTTACGTAAACTGTCTGCCATAAGGTAGCGGTTTACCGTACACACACACCAATTGAACACCGTTTTATTCCTGACACAACTCTGACATTAGCCTAATCTAGACCGATAGAATGCCTGCCTGTTACAAATATTTACAAGTAGTGTTGATTATGAAAATACAAACAAAATCGAAAGAACAAACTCAGATGTCACTTGAGATACCAGAGTTCAACCTATCTCAGTCGACCTCTGCGGTAATCTATAAACGCTGTCAAACAGCACTGGTAGTTTTAGCGATTGGTTTTATAGTCAACCTTGCAATCCGCATTGATTTCGTTTTCTTGAGTGGAAGAATCGGTGAAAATTCAGTCACTGAAATGCTACAGCAATTTCTTTTAATCGTATCTTCTGGCGCATTTGCTTACCTCGCTAAAAAACGTCCTGAGGTAAAGCATGCCGCTATGTTAATCAGCGCATTTTTCGCCGTAATGTTCATCCGAGAATTAGATTATTGGTTTGACATGATCGTACATGGCGCTTGGGTTGTCCCTGCCCTATTGGTTGCTGGTAGCGCAATTTTCTATGCGATTAAAAACGGTAAACGAACCATTGATCAGCTTGCGCTTATTCTTGCATCCCCACACATGAACATGCTGATTACTGGTGTTATGCTTTTACTTGTTTTCTCTCGCTTATTTGGCATGGGTAGTTTTTGGCATGGCGTAATGGGAGAACATTATATAAGTAATGTTAAGACCATCGCAGAAGAAGGCACTGAGCTTCTAGCTTACTGTTTGATTGCCTTTGCGAGCTTAAAGACCGTTATTGGCATCACGAGAAATAAATAATCACCTATCGCCACCAGCGATGTGTGTGATCCGATTCCGGGTCTAAATAACGATTCAATAAAGTCAGGTTAGTATCTAGTAGAGCTAGGTATTCCCTGACTTTTTTTATGTCTGTACCCACTGAAGTATACCGGATACAGCGCTCCAATACTGGGAGTAAACTCTCCACAATGCCAAAGTCAGATGAACGCCCAACGAGTTCCTTTGCGACTATCAATGCTTCCAAAGATAGTCTTTCTGGCTCTCGTCTAACCAACTCTAAATCTCGCTTAAATGCGCCCGCACAAACACCTTCAAGATAAACTCGGTAGGTCGTCAGTACATCCATCAATAAAAACAATTGCCCTTGAGCACTTTGATGAGGATATGCCACCGCAACATGAGCCTCTAACTGGCAATCTATCTGTAAATCTACTCCAAGTGCTGAACACTTCTCGACGAGAACTTTGAGCAAACCTTGCTCGTCCATGAGCGATTGAATCTCGAATATACGTTGTAAGTGGTAGTCATTAGAAACGAATGTCACCTTCACACTCTGCCCGCGAGTAAACAGCCCGCTTGCAATCATCTCTGAGGCCAAGTTCTGAATGTTCTCGACAGTATTGGTCGAATGCTGCTCAAGTAAAATCGATCCTAAGGAGAACGGATGTTCACGCTGCTTTTCAAGCTTTCTAAAATACTGGTGCATCGCATCGGCTTCTGAGAGGGTTTGCCCTTTTGTGATCCCACCACAGAATGCAACGGCAGTTTGCTGATTCGACTCTTCGACCAAAGGCTCCACCAGATACTTAACTAAAGCATCAACTCGACTGATTCCTTCATCAGTCAATTTATTCTCATTAAGTCGCTTACCCAGCACAATAAGGAGGTGATTAATGCTCATTTTATGTTCAAGTCTCGTTTTGGGGATTAGATGAAGTGAATTATGTATACAATACTTGTTAACAAAAGTATTTTGAAATTCTTATATGTTGCTCGCAATAATGCTCACTATTGATAGCAACACCTTAGGTCATACAAGAATAGACGTGTCGCTTTAAAGCAAACATAGCACGCTCTTGTATTTCAGCGCTCTATGCTTGTTAGCATGAGTCGATAAAAGAGCCGTTTCAATCAATGATTACGCTCAATCACGAATAGGTTCACTCAAAGAAGTGGAACTAACTAAATATAAATTTTACACAGAGTTCGTTCATCGAACCGTCTTCACAGGAAGTTACTATGCTGTCTATTTTTGATATCTACAAAATTGGAGTTGGGCCGTCCAGCTCCCACACAAATGGACCAATGATCGCTGGGTTTAATTTTACCAAAAAAATTGATGCTCAACTTAAGCAAGTGAAGCGTATTCAAATAGACTTATACGGCTCGTTATCATTGACAGGTATTGGTCACCACACAGACAGAGCGACCTTATTAGGTTTGCTAGGTAACCGCCCCGACACCATTAAAATTACCAGCGCTAACCAAGCAATGCGTAAGGCGATTGAAGACAAATCTCTGTTGGTTAGCGGTAAACATGAAATTCATTTCGATGTAGAAAGCGACCTACTCTTCCACAAAACCAACCTTCCATTGCATGAAAATGGCATGACTATCTCTGCCTTTGACGCAAGCGGTAGCCTTCTGGATATGGAAACATACTACTCTATCGGTGGTGGTTTCATTGCAACCGCTGATGAGCTACAAAACGGCAAGCAAGAAGCAGAAACACAAGTTGAATTCCCTTTTACTTCTGCCGACCAATTACTTGAATTGTCTGAACAACAAGGGCTTAGCCTTGGTGGCTTAATCCTCCGTAATGAAGTGTCTTTCCAAGACATGGATATGATTGACCAGAAAGCCGACCAAATTTGGAAGGTGATGTCTCTGTGTATGCAGCGTGGCTTTGACACCGAAGGCATTCTTGATGGCGGCCTAGAAGTAACGCGTCGAGCACCTGCTCTTTTGAAAAAGCTTGAAGCAAATGCCTCGATTGAAAACGATCCAATGGAGATCATGGATTGGATTAACCTATTTGCCTTTGCCGTGAGTGAAGAGAATGCAGCAGGTGGCCAGGTGGTCACATCACCTACTAATGGTGCTGCTGGCGTTATTCCTGCAGTATTAATGTACTACCATCGCTTCATCAAAGAACTAGACACTAAACAGCTTAAAGACTTCTTAGCAGTCTCTGGCGCAATCGGCATTTTATACAAAACCAACGCTTCGATTTCTGGCGCAGAGGTAGGTTGTCAGGGTGAAGTCGGCGTATCTTCATCAATGGCCGCTGCAGGCCTAACTGCCCTGCGTGGCGGTAGCAACGAACAAATTTGTATTGCAGCTGAGATCGCGATGGAACACTCACTGGGCATGACATGTGATCCGATCGGTGGCCTTGTACAAGTACCATGCATCGAACGTAACGCAATGGGTGCAATGAAAGCGATCAATGCATCGCGCATGGCATTGAAACGTACCAGCAAGTGTCTTATCTCGTTAGACAAGGTTATCGAAACCATGTATCAAACAGGTAAAGACATGAACAAGAAGTACCGTGAAACTTCTCTAGGCGGCCTAGCCGTGATCCACATGGCACCACCTTGTGAATAACCGCGAATACCAATCACAGTAAGTAAGTGATCATAAATAGCGCAGGAAAAAAGCTCAAGAACAAGGCGGAAATTTTCGATAAGTAGTTATTCTACAATCAAAATTTCTAACGCAGTTATTGAGCGTTTTAACCAGCTAGGATGACCAGTTATTTGCTACGATTGGTATAAAACACGAGTGGAGAAAGCCTCTATAGAGACGGCATTCTTGTAAACTTAGTTTTCAATATATCAACAAAGCCAGCCGCCAAGCTGGCTTTTTTATTGGCTAAAGCCCAGCAGCCAATTGAAAGTGATACTCACCCAAAATAACTTACAGAATGGTTATCTCTAACTTTCCCTTTATTAGTTCATTACTTAGCCGCAAATGATGGCGGCTAAATTTTAAACCGTTATGCATCCAACAGCAAAATCTAACGTTGCAAATTTCATTCATGAGAAATATGAATGAACTCATAAGAAAAGATATATCGAGTAAAGTTCTGTTTGGGATGGATGTTTCAGTTTATGTATTACTGCTAATGATATTATAATTGGGTAATTACACTACATATTAATACAAATGTGAGAATAAAATAATGTGGAATAGATTAAACAAATCAATGATGTTCTGCCAAATGATGTTCGGACTTTCGTTCTATGGCGTCATGGTGATCTTGACTCGTTTCTTCCTTGAAGATCTGAACTACAATGAAGCCGACACCATGATGGTTGTTGGTGCTTTCTCTGCAATCGGACCGCTATTTGCTATCGCAGGTGGCTTTATCGCCGACAAATTCTTAGGTGCTTATCGTTCTTTAACCATCGCTTTTCTGGGATTCGCGAGTGGTTACGTTTTACTGGTACTAGGCGCTGCAGCAACCAATGTGCCTATGGCGTTGTGTGGTATTGCGTTAGCAAGTTATGCACGTGGTTTGATGTCCCCTTCTTACCCAAGTCTTTACAAACGCACGTTCAAAACTCAAGAAGATTTTGAGAACTGCTACCCAATAAACTACTCAGTAAACAATATTGGTGCTCTGCTAGGTCAATACTTATTCCCAATGCTAGTGCTTGTTGTTGGTTTCCACGGTGGTTTCCTTCTTTCTGCTATTCTAGCGGGTGCGGCGCTTCTGATGATGATCTTTGTTCGCAAAGGTCTTGTTGAAGCAAGTGCAGAAATCGATCAACAACCAGTAAGTACGAAAAACTGGGCAGCCTTCCTTGGTCTTTCTGCCGCTATGATTGGCTTGGTATTCTTCATGTTCTCTAACATGGATATTGGCCAAAACATCGTATACGCAATTGGCGGTGCAGCGATCATCTACTTTGTTTCTTTGATGATGAAATCGAAGAAATCAGACATGCTTAAAATGGGCACAATCTTAATCATCACATTCCTGACAACATGTTTCTTCGTGTACTACGGCCAGATGATGACATCGATGACAATGGTAGCGATCAACACAATGCGTGGTGACCTATTCGGCTTCATCCCTGTAGCACCTGAAGCTTCGATGGCAATGAACCCTCTATGGTGTATGGTTGCAGGCCCAATCATCGCGGGTATCTTCTCTAACCTAGAAAAGAAAAACATTAACTTCTCTACTGCAACCAAAGTAGGTTTCTCGTTCATCCTTACGGCTATCGCTTTCGGTATCCTTACGATGGCAGTAACGACAGTTGGTGATGATGTTCTGATCCGCCCAGAAATATTCTTAGCGATTCACTTCTTCCTAGCATTTGGTGAAGTGATTGTAGGCTCAATGGTTGTAGCCTTCATCCTGTCTGTTGCACCTAAGCACATCGAGAACTTCTCTGTAAGTTTGTTCTCGGTTGCTATCGCACTATCAGGCATCGTTGGTGCCGTATTCTCAACGTCTATTGCACTAGAGAAAGGTCAAGAGATCACACAAGAGATCGTACAAACGGTTTACGGTGACTACTTCCAAATGCTGACTGTTCTTGCGGTGGTGATGGTAGGTATCGCAATGGCTGCATCTTTCATTATTCGTAAGATGCTAGAAGCTGCAAAAGCTGCTGATGAAACCATTCAACTAGAAGAAGCAAACAGCTAAAACACTGTTATTCAGAAAGCTATTCATCCAGCCCTTTAGTTTACTAAAGGGCTTTTTCGTTGATAATAGTTAGCGATATAAGCAGAACAATTTTGATTAAATTGCACTTGTGTAAATTACAGTAAATGATAATTATTAGTATTGAGTGTTTTCTGGCTCAGGATTATTATGTGGGCATCAAAATCTAAGAGAGCCTTATATGAGCAAGCCTAGTCCTATCACATTAACCGTTACTCAAACCTCAACCATTACTCCAAACATGCAGCGTATTACGTTTAGCGGTGAGGGATTATGTAAGTACCCAGCTGAATGTGTAGGCGGCTACATCAAGCTTCTATTCTCGCCGCTCGGCACCACCGACTTGAGCCTGTTGAACGAAGGCGAACGCCCAACCATGCGCACCTACACCATTCGCCACTACAACCCTGTAGAAAAATTTATCGAAGTCGATTTCGTTCGCCATATCACTAAAGATTTGCAATGTGGCTTTGCTGCGAGATGGGCAATGAACGCACAAGTAGGTGACACGATTTCAGTGGCTGGTCCTGGTTTAATTCAAGGACTGAACCTTGAGTCGGATTGGTTCTTCTTAGTGGCAGATATGACCTCACTCCCTGCGCTTTCAGCAAAAGTAAAAACACTTCCGGAAAACGTAACAGGTCACGCTGTTATTCAGATCAATTCAGCGGCAGACAAGCAAATACTTGAGGTCCCTGAAGGCATCAAGATCACTTGGTTAATTGAAGATCAAACGTCAGAAACTCTATCCCAAACGGTTCGCAGCTTAACGTGGTTAGACGGGCAGGTTTCAGTATGGACAGCGTGTGAATTTGAAAGCATGCGCGAACTCAGACAATACTTCCGTAACGAAAAAGAAGTAGAAAAAGAGAACATCTACATCAGCAGCTACTGGAAGCGAGGTGTCAGTGAAGATGGGCATAAGGTTATCAAACAACAAGATGCTCAATCACTAGCAGACTAAACCTGCCACCACATAGCCCGTCTTGAGACCAAATATGAAAACGCCCTTAACGATCAATACATCGCTAAGGGCGTTTTTAAATTCGATGAGAGCAAACCAAGGAGTGGGATTAAATACTCTCACCCACTTCAATCTCGTAACCAAGATCAAGCTTGGCAATCCACTCTTTATTACCTTTTAAACGCGCCACAACTTGCTGTGCAGCGACTTTACCAATTTGCTCCCTAGGTGTAACCACAGTGGCTAAGCGAGGTGTCATCGCCACTGTGATGTCGTGCCCGTGGAAACCTGCAATCGCCATCTGCTCTGGTACTTGAATACCACGACGTACGCATTCGTAGAAAGCACCGATTGCTAAATCATCGTTGGTACAGAAAATGCCATTCACTTCAGGGTGCTTCTCAAGTAACTCTCCTATCAGTTTTGCACCAAGCGTAAACGAGGACGCGTCTTCAGTTTGCAGTGTCACGGGCGCTTTGTCGGCTTCTTGCATCGCATGTTCATAGCCCGCCATTTTTAAGCGAGTTCGCTCATCCATACGAGCCGCTAAGTAAGCGATATTGGTGCGCCCTCTGTCGAGCATGGTTTTGGTCATGGCTCTAGCCGCTTCAAAGTTATCAAAACCAACCGCTTGCTCAATTCTTTGCGATACCGAATCCATAATCTCGATCACTGGGATCGAAGCGGTCTGCAGCATCTTTCGAGATCTATCGGTGTGAACATTTTCTGAAAGGATAATCGCATCCACATTGTAAGAAAGCAGCGAAGCGATACTCTGCTCTTCCAATTCTGCGCTATAACCATAGTGGGCAATCATGGTTTGGTAACCCGCAGGCGCGGTGACTTGCTCAATTCCACGAATAACTTCAGCGAAAACTTGGTTAGTTAACGAGGGGACCAAAACACCAATCGCATTACTTTTTGCGTTGGAAAGAATGTCTGGTGCGCGGTTAGGGATATAACCTAGTTCGTCTACTGCAGCACTGATCTTATCTCGCAGTGCTTCTGATACCTGTGAAGAGTCACGTAGACAGCGACTGACGGTCATTTTAGTGACACCAACTAGGTTGGCAACATCTTGCAATGTGGGACGTTTTTTCTTATTCGACATAGTATTTAATTGTTATAGTTATGAATTATGTTACTGGTAACAGTGTATCCAACTGACGTAGAATTTGAAGTCTAATTTAGTAAAATATTGATATAGCGTCATAAATACAAACGCCCTCATTAGAGGGCGTTATTGATTATTTAAGCGTTAACTTTTACTTCTGTTCTTGGGGACTGACTCCAAGTGACATGGAACTTTTCGGCTTCTTCTCTATCAACTCGTGAATAGGTATGAGAACCAAAGTAATCACGTTGTGCTTGCAGTAAATTCGCGGGCAACACCTCACAACGCAATGAGTCAAAATAGCTTAATGCAGAACTGATTCCTGGCATCGGCACACCATACAAGGATGAATTCGCTACCGCGATACGCCAAGCAAGTTCGCGCTCTTCTACTTGTTTGATGAAAGCCTCATCAAACAACAGGTTCGCAAGTTCGCTATTTTGTTGGTAAGCCGACGTGATGCTTTGTAAGAAGGCCGCGCGAATAATACAACCCGCACGCCAGATCTTAGCTATTTGAGTGAAGTCGAGATTCCAACCCTCTTTGTCTGACGCTGTTTTCAGTAAATCAAAACCTTGCGCATAAACAGACAGTTTGGCGCAATACAGAGCATCATGAAGCTCAGAGACAACCTCCGCCTTGTCCAACAGGCTGGCATCAGCAATATTGCCTTTTAGCAGCTGACTACCTTGAATACGTTGTGATTTTTGACCACTCATCGCACGTGCATAGACCGCCTGTGCTATGGTTGGCGTTGGGCAACCTTCTTGCAAACTGTTTACGGCTGTCCACAAGCCAGTGCCTTTTTGACCGGCCTTATCCAGCACAACATCAACGAATGGCTTCCCAGTAACAATATCGTCTTGCTGGAGAATATCCGCGCTGATTTCCATTAGGTAACTATTAAGAACACCGTTATTCCACTGCTCAAAGACTTGACCAATCTCTTGAGCTGGCATTTCCAGAACATCACGCATGAAATGGTACACTTCGCAAATTAGCTGCATATCGGCGTATTCAATGCCGTTGTGCACCATCTTAACGTAATGACCTGTGCCAGAAGGGCCAACATACGCAGCACACGCCTCACCCGCTTCAAATTGAGCAACTGGTAAACCGTTCACATCCACTTTTGCAGCAATCGCTTCCCACATTGGCTTTACATATTGCCAAGCAGACTGGTCGCCACTTGCCATTAGCGCAGGGCCAACACGAGCCCCCTCTTCACCACCAGAAACAGCGGTACTGAAGAAACGAAGCTTACCTTTATAATTCTGTTCACGTGTCTCGGTATCTGTCCATAAGCTGTTACCCGTATCGATAACAATATCGTCGTTTTCTAACCCTGCATCTAGCAAGCTATTCACGACGATATCGACAGGTTTTCCAGCAGGAACCGACAGTGCGATTACACGCGGTTTGGCTAATCCTTGTATAACCAGTTCAAGGCTCTCACCGCTAGTAAACAGCCCTTTTCCTTCAAAGGCTTCATTGAGTTGCTTCGCTTCAGCGCTAGCTCGTTCAATATTGTCGGTGTTTAGGTCAAAACCCGCAACATTAAAGCCGTTATCAAGTAGGTTGAGTGCAAGGCTTTTACCCATCACCCCTAAACCAATCATCGCAATGTCATTTTTTGTCTGAGTCATGGTTTAACCTATTTGTTTAATTTGGTTTAGTGCGCTTTCTAGTACCTGTTCAACATCTTGTGAGATATCAACAAACAACGCTTCACCTTCATTCGGCTCAACCAATGCTGCGAATTGGCTTTTCAACATTTCTTGACCATTGAAGTAATGGTTTTCACGCGCTTTATGACGATTCCAAATCGTATCGAAACCGCCTTGTAGGTACACAATCACCAGATCTTCATTATTGTTACGCAGAATATCTCGGTATTGCGGTTTCAGTGCCGAGCAAGCAATCACAGCACTTGGTTGCTCAATGTATTGCTTGTTGAGTGTTTCTAGCCACCCTTGACGATCTTCGTCAGTCAGCGGAATACCTTGGCGCATTTTTTCTACATTGCTTTGCGGATGGAAGTCATCGCCATCAAAGAATTGAAGATCTAAAGCCTGTGCAATACGGCTACCAATCAGGCTTTTTCCGCATCCAGATACGCCCATCACGAGTATTTTTTTGCTTTTCATAAGGCAAGCCTTCCCTAAGCCCCAACCAATACTGGGGCTGACAATCGAATCTAATAGTTAAACTTGTGTTACTGTTGGTCGGTTCCTGAACGTTAAATTCGCTCGGGAACCTTCATTGTTATTGCCACCAAAGCGCGAGCTGAGGGAAGATAATAACCAGTGCCAGAACCAATACTTGAAGTGCAATGAACGGCAGTAGTGAAGAGAAAATCTCACCTAAACTGATGTCTTTCGGTGCTACCGATTTCAAGTAGAACGCCGCTGGACCAAATGGAGGTGACAAGAAAGACACCTGCATGTTTAGACAGAACACAACACCAAACCAAACTGGGTCGAAACCAAGGCCAGTAATGATTGGAACGAAAATTGGCATTGTTAGAAGTGCCACACCTACCCAGTCAAGGAACATACCAAGAACCAGCAAGATAGCCATCATGATTAGCAGTGTTACTGTTGCGTTGCCGCCACTGAGTGCAAGGATGGTTTCTTCAACAAAATCAATACCACCCATCAGGTTGTAGATACCAACCAGAGCACTCGCACCGATACCGATCCACATGATCATGCCGCAGGTACGCATTGTTGCGATGGCACTCTCTTTCAACATGTTGTAGTTCAACTCGCCACGGATTAGTGCACTGATCATGATACCAACCACACCTAAAGCAGACGCTTCTGTTACTGATGCGATACCTGTGTAGATACTGCCTAGAACCGTTGCGACTGATAGCAGTGGGAAGAACAGGGCCTTGAAGTAGCTAGGCTGATTCGCGATGTCTTCCTCTGTTTCATCATCACTAGGAATAGGCGCAAGAGAAGGGTTCAACTTACAACGAATCAATACGTAGCCGATGTAACAGCCTGCGAGGATAAACGCTGGTAAGAAAGAAGCTTTGAACAAGTCACCGATTGATACGCTGGCTGTCATACCATAGATGATCAGTACGATACTTGGTGGAAGCATAGTGCCGAGAGCACCACCTGCACATGTTGTACCGATCGCAAGCTTACGGTCATACCCTAAGCGAAGCATCTGTGGCAGAGCAAGAATACCAAGAAGAACGGTTTCGCCGCCGATAACGCCCGACATTGAAGCCAATAGAACCGCAACTAATAATGTTTGTACCGCAACACCACCGCGAACCTTGCGACCAACAGATTTCATAGCATCAAACAAGTCACGTGCGATACCAGAACGGTCCAAGAGAGCCGCCATCAACACAAACATAGGTACAGCGAGGAATACATAACCAGAAGCAAAACTGTAAGTACGGCTCGCAATCAAAGGTAATGCATCAGGGCCAAACCAACATAGAGTGAAGAAAATGGCAACAAAGCCTGTTACGAAAGCCAGCTGCATACCCGTTAGTAGCAAACCGATCATCATAACTAGCATGAGCAAACTGCCCCATGCGATACCAATCGAGGATAAATCAAACATCGTCATTCTTCCTTAGACCCATCAACTCTTGGATTAGGTGCAATACAAACTGGACAACAAGAACACATAAAACGACAAAAATCAGGCCTTTCAGCAGCGCTGGATAAGGCGCGTTTAACACTGAGCCTGATGTTTCAAGGCGGAATTCGCCCCATGGTGCAACCCACGCTTCTTCTGCGGTGAAATAAGCCGCGTAAGCAAGCATGCCAGCAAAGGCTAAACCAACAATGTGGTGAACAAGATTAAGATACTTACGTGCTTGGTTAGAGACTGAATCGTAGATAAGAACCACACGTACGTGCTTATTCGCAGCAAAAGCGTAGATGCCACCAATAATGAATAAAGAACCACCGATGAAAGAAGCCGTCTCGTGAACCCAAGTGGTTGGGGCGTCAAATGCATAGCGCATCACAACTTCGTAAAATGAAATCAATACAGTGAAGATAAACAACCAGCTAACTAAGTTGCTGAATTTTATGATAAGACGATCAAGCCCGTTTCTTGGCTTTTCATCGTTTTCAGCTGGTGCGTGAGGGATTTTGTCTGTCATGGCCAAATTTCCTGGGAGAAAACGGGAGAGCAATGCCCTCCCCCATCAGTAAGCTAAGTTTGAATTACAGTAAGCCGTTTTCTTCTAGGAACACGGTAACTGAGGTGTAAACTTTCTGTGCGTTATCAGAGCGCTCTGCAAATACTTTCCATTGACCTTTTGCGATCTCACGGAACTTCTTACGCTCTTCTTGAGACCAGTCATGAATAGTGATTTCTGGGTTCGCTTGCGCTTCTTTAACTGCTGCTTGGTCAGCCATTTTTAGCTGAGTCGTCATGTCGTAAGAAAAGTCACGCACCGATGTTTGTAAGATTGTTTGTAGGTCAGCAGGCATCTTGTCCCATTTCTTCTGAGAAACAGAGATATCGATAAGTGGCAACGAGTGGAAACCCGGTTGAACTGGGTGTGTCGCAATGTCATTCATACCCGCTTTTTGGTTTGTCGAGAATACTGTGTAGTCCGCAGCATCAATTACGCCCTTGCTTAGACCGGTAAATACTTCAGAGCCCGGAAGGTTTACTGGAGTCGCACCCGCTGCTGCGAACACTTGTTGTACTAGACCTTCAGGTGCACGTAATTTAAGACCTTTAAGATCCGCGACACCGTCAATTGGCTTTTTAGAAATGAAAGACTCAACACCTGTTGTTGAAGCACCAACGAACTGAACACCGTAAGGCTTGTAAAGCTCAGTCATTAGCTCGTTACCGCCACCGTAGTTCATGTACTGAAGCAGTTGTGTTGTGTCTGACCATGCACCAACCATGTTACCGATAAGACCAAATGCTGGATCTTTACCAGAGAAGTAACCTGTTGCTGTGATATGACCATCAAGGATGCCCATCTTGATCGCGCCTAGCGTTTCAGTGTGTTTAACCACAGCACCTACAGGCAGAAGGTCGATGTCGATACGTCCGTTAGACATCGTCTCTACACGCTCAGCCCACTTCTGCTGAACCTTGAAGTTCAAATCACCAGATGGATCTGAAGATTGAATCTTAAGTTTAAAGTCTGCAGCCATTGCTGAAGTAGCAAATAGGCCAGTGAGGGAAGCAGCAATCAGCGTTTTAGTCAGAGCTTTCATTTGGGTATCCTTATGAGTTTCACAGAGTCCGGTTTGTTGTTATATGTTACCGGTAACGTTGGGGTGGATGTTACCGGTAACTTTACTGCCTTGTCTATGAGAAGGATCACATCTTTAACATTAGTAAAACGTTTGCTATCAATAAGGATAATGTGCCTAAAAAGTCACATTATAGGTTGGAGGTGTAAATTAATTTCTTTTTAAGTCAGTGAGATAACTAAACCAGCAATAATAAAAACGACGCCTACACCGCGAGTCATGTGCCACTTTTCCTTTAAAAAGTAGATCCCCATCACTACGCCGAAGATGATACTGACTTGCCTAAGTGCCACAACCAGGCTGACGTTCTCTGTCATGGTCATCGCAAATAACACTAAACCATAAGTCGATGCCATCATAATGCCTGCAACCGTGGCTTTCTTACGTAGTATCCATGCGTTGGTAAATTCGATTCTTTGATTGGACACCAACAACCAAATACTCAGCGGAATCACGATCGCCCAAAATTGAATGCCTAGGTAGAAAATCGCCGTGTGTTTATTAGTAATGGTAGGCGTGCTTAACGGCTCCAATAACAGGAGCGCTTCTTTATCTATAATGGAGTAGCCCGTGGTACCAATGGCGGCGATTAATGCCCACAGCACACCGAGGTTCAGGTAGGCCTTGAACCTCAGCTCAGAGAATTGTTTCAGTGGAACGAACAAACAGCCTAATGTGATCAGTGCAAAACCCATCCACTGATTCGCCGACAATTCATAGCCGATCAACACCGTGCCTAACCCCACCATCAACACCGGAAGTGCTCGTGCCATCGGATAGATCACACCAATATCAGCTTGTTTATAGGCAGCGCCTAACCCAATCAAATAGACGATTTGACAGATCCCACTCAAGAAAACCAACTGCCAGAATGGAAGTGATATATTTGACAGGCCAACACTGTAGGCATACCAAACCAGATAGGGAGTCAATATCGCTGCGGCGGCAAAGCCAGAGGCTAGGAAGAAAGACGAACCCGATCCTTGATTAGATTTACCTAGAACGTTCCAACCCGCATGCAGCAGAGCCGAGATAATCACGATGATGATGGCAGAGAATTCCATTTAATTCCTAACTTATTGACTGATAAGAGCAACCGCTTAAAACAGGGGATAAAAAAGGCCTCCAGATAAGAGACCTTTGATCGTTTCAATTGAGCAAGCTCAGAGAATTTAAGGTGTGCCAGCGTTCTAACGTATGACTAGCGTTCTAACTGTGCGATCGACTCTATACTGATCGCGTCATGACGCCAATACTCAATATCACAGTCAATCAAATCGCCATTTTGATTGTAGTTAACACGCTCTACCACCATTGCAGGAGAGCCAGAAGTCGCACGCAATGCTTGCGCGGTTTCACCCAGCAAAGACGTTGTACTCACACGGTAACGAATCTTCTGATACACCACGCCAAAGTGCTCACGGTAGATGTCGGTCAGTGATTTAGACAGGTCATAATCGAGTAAGTTAGGAAACAACTCTGGTCGAATGTAGTTCGTCACATACACAACCGGTCTGTCTTCAAGG
Organism: Vibrio splendidus; assembly: GCF_001557875.1. GTDB lineage: Bacteria > Pseudomonadota > Gammaproteobacteria > Enterobacterales > Vibrionaceae > Vibrio > Vibrio splendidus_F. The sequence continues at coordinate 1,628,643 of NZ_LNRF01000001.1, forward strand.
TAGCGAACTCTATCGACTCGATAAACATCGGAGAACGGTTGTAACTCAAGAAGCTTAGTCGCCTCCTTGGTTGCCAACATCCCTTTTGCTACCACTAACTCAGTTTTCGGTTGACGATTTTGCGCCAGAGCCATATTAGTGAAGTTCAGTGTTTGGGTTGGATCGTAACGAAGCGGCGCTGGTGAGATAAACCAACCGCGGCGATCTTCTCGGTAAATACGCCCTTCAGCTTCAAGCGAAGACAAAGCTTCACGTAAGGTAACTCGTGTTGTATCAAACGATTCAGCCAGCTTACGTTCTGCAGGCAACTTCTGTCGTGGCGTTAACATCCCCGACTCTATCTGCTCTACAATGACATCTTTGATTTTTACGTACTGCACTTAATTTCCTTTCATTCTTGTTCTTGTCGTCAGCCACTCCTTGGCCAACTGCAATATAAAATGGTTCGCTAGCGTTTGCGCCAAGCTTGGGTGCGCTTCTCGAAAAACTTGTTGATTAGCATATGAATCAACTTCGCACTCGCTGCAGATATCATGATCATTACCGCCATGGCTGCTGCTGCACCGGTTTGCCCCGCATCGTCCATATTCAACACTGAAACTGACGCAGGTATCGTATCGGTAGAATACAAGAATACTACCGCAGATGTCGTGGTAAGTGCATTAATAAACAGGTATGTCGCAATATCTAAAATCGCAGGCAAACAAACGGGCACCGTCACCTTAAAAAACAGCTTGTATTGCGGTAGGTTAACCGAGGCCGCCGTGGCTTCAATTTCCGAAGGTAGCTGTTTCAATGCCGTTAACGCCGTCATGTGCCCTACTGTGTAGTAGTGAACCACCGTATTAATCACCAAGAACGCCATCGTGCCATACAGGAAGTTAAGTGGGTTACTCAAGTCATTGAAGTAGAAGATATACCCCAAACCCAGAACCATACCCGGAACGGCCATCGGCACAACACTGAGCATCTGCATCGCCTGACGAACGGGACCAAATGCTCTGCCCTTCTCAATACAATACGCACCTAAGAAAATCAATACGGTACCGATAATGGCAGTCCATGCACCAAGCGTCAGAGAGTTGAAGAACGGTGTCCAACCATAGGTACTCATCTCAGCAAAGTTGTAGTTATTCAGGGTGAGCGCTTTGTTCCAAGGCCAGAAGGTGACCATAGAACCGTATATCGCCATGCCCAACACGATAACGACAGCAGCCGAAATGACCGTGCAGTAAAGGAAACACAATCCATCACGCATGGTATTTGGCTCTGGTTGGTACGCGACAGAACGGGTATCAAACAAGCTCTTCTGTTTCTTTTGTACCCAGCGATCCACTGTAAACGCAAGTAGCGCAGGCAATAGCAACAAGATACTGGTTACAGCACCCATCGAAAAGTTCTGCTGACCAACCACCTGCTTAAAGATATCTGTAGATAAAACGTTGTAGCTACCGCCAATGACCTTTGGTACACCAAAGTCACATACCACCAACGTAAACACAACGATCAGAGTACTGATCAAGCCATATTTGGCTGCAGGTAAGGTCACCATGAAGAAGGTTTTAAGCGAGGAAGTATTTAGAGCACGGGCAGCCTCATAAAGACGAGCATCAGAAGTTCTGAGTGAAGTGGTTAGAATCATCAAGGCATGTGGGAAAGTCCAGAATATCAAGCCGAGTGAGATACCAATCAAGCCGTATACCGAGTTGCCGCCCAAGACTTCTTTGGCGATACCTTGATTACCAAATAGGAAGATCAAGCTGATCGCAGGAAGCAACGACGGAGCTAGAATCGGCGCTGAACCCAGTACTTGAAAAAGCCCCTTAAAAGGCATGCATGAACGAGTTAGCGCATAGGCATAACCAAACGCCAAGACACCCACGACAACGGTCACTAACAACCCGAGCGTGAAGGTATTGCCCACCGACTGCCACAGGCTTTGAGACGCAAAATACGTAGCGAAATTCTGTAAGCCTACAAATTCACCATCTGCGTTCTGAACACTCTTTTTCAACATTGCCCACAGTGGCATCAGGATAAACAACGTCATAACCACAGACAAAAAGGCCAACAGCCCAAACAGAATTACGTTGTCTTTGCTTAACCGAGCCAGAAAAGGTTGTACTCGTCGTTGAATTAGCAGCTTAGATTGCATCATTTGAGTCGATTCCATGATTATTTACGCCGCCTCGTCTTTCATCACTTGCAAGCTTTTCGATGGGTAAGCTCTCAGGCCTTCTTGATCGAATGCAACGTAACGAATATCACTGCGACGCAGCTTCAATCGGTTGAACTCTTTGACGGGTACATCCACGATGATCTCTTTCGCCGTTGAGTCATGTTGCAACTCGCACTCCACGCGATAAAACGCCCCTAAGAATTCGCTTGATACGATTCTCACTGGCAAGGATTCACTAAAACGATCAACAAACTGGATTTGCTCAGGACGAACCGCGATATCAAACATATCACCCTGCTTTGGTGTCAGGTTGTCTAACCCAGGCAATGGCAACATAGACTCAGCAATACGCATCTTGCCTTGAGCTGCTACAGAAGCTTGAATAAAGTTCATACTGCCGACAAACTCAGCCACGAAACGACTGACGGGTTTTTGGTAGATCTCTTGTGGAGCGCCCACTTGCTCGATAATACCGTGATTCATTACCACAATGCGGTCAGCCATGGTCAAAGCTTCATCTTGATCGTGCGTCACCATAATCGTGGTGATGCCCAATTTACGCTGCAATTGACAGATCTCGTCGCGCAGGTGTGTTCTTACTTTTGCATCCAATGCAGACAGCGGTTCATCAAGGAGTAGCAAACCTGGAGACAAAGCCAAAGCACGAGCCAAAGCCACACGCTGCTGCTGCCCACCAGACAATTGATTTGGGAATTTCTGACCAGACGTCGGTAAGCCGATGGTCTCTAACCAAGACTCAACCGTCTCAAGAGCTTCTTTGGTCGACATGCCTTGGTTTTTAAGGCCAATCGCAATGTTTTCTTCCACAGTAAGGTTCGGGAACAAAGCGTAAGACTGGAACACAATGCCAAAGTCGCGCTTTTCTGGTGGTAAGAAGGTCGTATCCTTACCGTTCTGCTCAATAGAACCTGAAGTAGGTAAATCTAAACCTGCAATCGCACGTAATAAGGTGGTTTTTCCACAGCCAGATGGGCCAAGGAAGCAGACGAACTCGCCTTTATCTATCGATAGGGAAATGTCTTTTAACGCTGTGAATTGGCCAAATTGCTTTACAACGTTTTCAATATTCAAATAAGTTTGGTTGCTCATACTACAGCACTCTCTATATGGTATATACCAAATTTAAACTGAGAACATTGCAGTTAAGTGACAAATTTATAGAAGCTAAATGACAGTTATATTGCAGATATAATAAGCATTAAAGATCATTATTTGTTCAGCATTGAAACTTAATTCAACGTTGAAAGCCCTCAATGACTTCCCCAAAGATCACTGAGAGCCCAAATGTAAACTTCTAATTTAAACGCTAGATTAATCTATGATTTAACCTTGTCGGCTTTGCCCGCCGCACCAGCCAGCTTTGCCAATTGCTTATCCAGCCACAATGGCGTTTTACCAGAATCTTCCGCGTTCTCTTTTCTTCGTACCGCGTCACGCACCATCATCGCACCTACCCAACGAAATGGCTCTGGCGGGAAATGCCCAAGCGGTCCGTTGGTTAATCCGCAACAGGTCCAAGCGTTATCAGCTCCAAGTACCATAGATGAGAGAATCTTTCCGCCCATACGAGTTTGAGCAACACCATTACCTGAGTAACCGAGCCCATAATAGATGTTGTTTTGGCGTTTTAGATTACCGAAAAATGGCAATCCGGTGACCGAACGGTCTGAGCCGCCAGACCAATTGTAATCGAATTCACTTTGTTGCAATTTAGGGAACAGTTTTTGAAAGGATTGATTGAGAATCGGCAGGTAGTTGGTCGTTTGGTTAAACATGCTTTCAACTTGATTGGCAAACGAGAATTTATTGCCGCCTTTGCCCAACATGAGTCGTCCATCCTCAGTGTCACGGTAGTAATGAACAAAGATACGCGAATCCACCACCGCCGCTCCTTTTTCGGGGCCAAACTGCTTGAGTTTTTCTGGGATTGGCTTGGTTACAACCATATCTGAAGAAACAACCACTATGCTGCGTTTGAACTCTTTAAAGTGATCGAGCATCCATGCATTGAGCGCTAAGATCACTTTGTCAGCAAACACAACTCCGCCCTTAGTCTGGATACGAGCTGGGGAGCCATAGTCGAGTGATGTCATCTCTGTGTTTTCGTGAATTTCGACACCCAGTTCGAGAGCGACTCGGCGTAAGCCTCTCGCCAATAACGCTGGCTGCACACTGCTCGCGGCTTCTGAGTAATAACCTTCAATATGACGCTCCGATCCCGCTTTCTCAGCCAAAGAGTTATCACACTTCTTCCAACTATTTATGCCTTGCTTGACCAACTCATTCACAACAGGTTCCATTCCCCCCTTTTGCGCTTCATTGGTCGCCGTGTAGTAAGTACCGCTTCGATAAAGATGCGCGTCGATGTTATGTTCGTTACAGAAAGCTTCGATCTCATAAATGACCTTTTCCGACTCTTTAACCAACCATTTTGCTTGTTCTTTGCCGTATAGCTTCTTCAACGTTGGATACTTAGTCGACCACGTCAACATACAGCCACCGTTCGCGCCAGAAGCCCCGCTACCACACAAGCCTTTTTCAATCACCACAACATGCTTTTGAGGCTGTTGCTGTTTAATTAAAATTGCCGTCCACAGCCCTGTGTAACCGCCGCCGACAATGGCGATATCACCGTTAACGTCTTTTTGAAGCGGTGTAGCGGATTTTAGCCCCGCATTGATGCTACCAAATTCCTGTTCCAATGCTTGCTTGAACCAATATGAGTAGTGCTTTGTCATTTGTTGTACCTTACTTAAAACCTAAAGGCGTAAAACTAAAAAAGGAAGACCGAAGCCTTCCTTTGCTGATTTCTTACTTCTAGTGGGCTGCGTATTTAATGGACCAAATGCCTAATGAACCAAGTAGCCAATAAACTAACTAGCTCAGCAGGTTAAGATTTTGGCTCTGATTTAGCGTCAAACTTCTCAGACCATGTTTTCAGAACATCTGCACGTTCGCTGCCCATACGAGCGAAATCCATTTTTGCCATGTTCTTCTCTACGTTCGGGAAGTTTTCTGCTTTACCTGTGACATCTTGGTGGCCAACAACTGGATACATTTCGATGTAAAGTTCATTCGCTGCTTTAGAGATAGACCAATCGATAACACGTTGTGCTGCATCTGAAGGCTTAACAAGACCTACCGCTTCAGATTCCCAACCGATACCTTCCGGTGTAATCACAGAAAGTGGGGCGCCTTGAGTCTTCAGCTTCGCGCCGCGGCTCGCCATAGAAATACCGATAGCCACTTCACCCATGCCCGCTTGAACACATGGCTTAGAACCAGAGTGCGTGTAATGAGCAATGTTTTGATCTAGCTTCTGCATGTAGTTCCAACCTTGGTCTTCACCCATGTTTTGTAACCAAGCCGAAACCTGCATGTAGCCCGTACCAGAAGACGCTGGGTTTGGCATTGCAATGTGGCCTTTGTAGATAGGCTTCGTTAGGTCATCCCAAGATTTAGGTGCAGGTAGGTTCAATTGCTTAGCAACTACTTCGTTGAAACAAACCGCATTGAAGAATGCGTCATTGCCATACCAAGCTTGAGTAGATTGCGGATCGTTGAGGTTTGAACGCAGCGCTTCTACACCTTGAGGAGTGTAAGGCTTAAGAATGCCCTCCTCTTTAAGTAGAGCCATTGAAGAACCCGCAAGGCCCCATACCACTTCTGCACGAGGATTGTTTTTCTCAGCTAATAATTTTGCCGTCATGATCCCAGTTGAATCACGTACCCACTTGATGTTGATGTCTGGGTTTTCACTTTCGAAAGCATTTTTGTATTTAGCTAAAATGTCAGTTTCAAAAGCAGTGTAAACCGTCACTTCCTGTGCTGCATAAGCATTACCAGCGAGTAGAGTGACTAACGCTGCAAGTGATCCTTTCATAAAACGGTTTTTCATCATTTTCTCCAGTCAGGCCAACTCTAAAGTGAGAAGTTGCCAAAATTAAAAATTGCCAAAGTTAAAGTTGTTAAAGCTAGAAGCTCCATCTAGAGGCTTCTATACCCATAAATTCATTTAGGTTACTAGTACACGCCTTTTTGCTGGTATGTACCAGATGGCGAGTATTAACCTAGTCGACTTTTATGACGGTTAAATGAACAAAAAATGGCAATTTAAAGATCGGGAAATTTCTCAACACAAGTGACAAATTTGAATATGAAGCTTTTGTGAAAATAACGTTTGGGCTATTTACGACCGTTCAAATTGGTTGTTAAAGTAACTGCAAATACTGGTATAGTCCAAAATACAAATCACGAGAATTGAACATGAGAAACGAATACCTACTACTGACACCGGGTCCTCTATCTACTTCTGAAACCGTTCGCCAAGCGATGCTAAAAGACTGGTGTACTTGGGATGATGAATACAACAAATACGTCGTTGAAGTGATTCGTAGCAAGCTAGTGACTTTGGCGACTAAGCAAACGGGTTATACGAGCGTACTAATGCAAGGTAGCGGCACTGCTTCAGTTGAAGCAACAATCGGTAGCGTTATATCTAAAAGCGGCAAGCTTCTTGTTGTTGACAACGGTGCGTATGGTGCTCGTATTGCTCAAATCTCAGAATACTTAAACATTCCATGCCATGTCGTTTCCCCAGGTGAAATATCACAGCCTGACTTGAACGAAATGGAGACGGCATTGGCCATGGATTCAGACATTACTCACGTTGCGATTGTGCACTGCGAGACCACTACTGGTATGTTGAATCCAATTGAAGACATCGCCAAATTGGCAAAGCAGCACAACAAAACCGTCATTCTAGATGCGATGTCGAGCTTTGGTGGCATCCCTATGGATATTGCTGACTTAGGGATCGATTACATGATCAGTTCCGCAAACAAGTGCATCCAAGGTGTGCCGGGATTCGGCTTTGTTATTGCTAAGCAATCGGAACTTGAGAAATGCAAAGGCCAAGCTCGTTCATTAAGCCTAGACCTGTTTGACCAATGGCACTGCATGGAAAGCAACCATGGTAAATGGCGTTTCACCTCTCCGACTCATACAGTGCGCGCTTTTTACCAAGCTCTACTTGAATTGGAGCAAGAAGGTGGCATCGAAGCTCGTCATAATCGCTACCAAACCAACCAAACCACATTGGTTGCGGGGATGCGCTCTCTTGGCTTTGAACCACTGCTTAATGATGATCTTCATTCACCTATCATCACCTCTTTCTATTCTCCAACTCATAGCGATTACCAATTCAAGGAATTCTATGACCGTTTGAAAGAACAAGGTTTTGTGATTTACCCGGGCAAGGTTTCAAACGCAGATTGCTTCCGAATCGGTAACATCGGTGAAGTTTATCCGTCAGACATTGAAGCTCTCATTGGCGCAGTTAAGAATGCTATGTACTGGGACATCAAGTAATGACGATAACTAACCAAGAGCCAGTGGTGAACGCGGCGCACTTTCGAAGTGAAGGCGATGTGAACACCACACCAGCACGCGAAAAATGGAACGAATCGCTAAACGATGATGCGACTCAAGCGATCTTAAAGCGTGATGCTGACGTGTTTCTTCACCAAGCCATGTCAACACCTTGCCTAGATACACTTGAAGCAGCCGAAGGCATCTACATTCAAGATGCGACTGGCAAGAAGTACATGGATTTTCACGGCAATAATGTCCATCAACTAGGTTATGGTCACCCCCACATCATTAATAAAGTGACTCAACAAATGGCATCATTGCCATTTTCACCTCGTCGTTTTACCAATGAAACAGCCGTTCAGTGCGCTGAAAAGCTCACGCAAATCTGCGGTGGTGATTTGAATCGCGTGTTGTTTGCTCCCGGTGGCACATCAGTGATCGGCATGGCGCTAAAACTGGCTCGACATATCACCAAAAACTTTAAAGTAGTATCACTGTGGGATTCCTTCCATGGCGCGTCACTCGATGCGATTTCAGTAGGTGGCGAAGCGTGTTTCCGCGAAGGAATGGGGCCATTAATGGCTGGCGTAGAACGTATTCCACCAGCGGTTTCTTATCGTGGTGCTTTCCCCCTCAATGACTCTTTTTCGCTTCGCGGGCAAAACTCCAGCGATGCGAACGAGACCGCATGTGATGTTCACTACGCCGATTACCTTGAGTATGTGATTGAAAAAGAAGGTGGCATTGGTGCCTTCATTGCGGAAGCAGTGCGTAACACAGACGTTCAAATACCAAGCAAAGCTTACTGGAAGCGCATCCGTGAGATTTGTGACAAACACAACGTCCTGTTGATCATTGATGACATCCCTAATGGCATGGGTCGCAGTGGCGAATGGTTTACACACCAAGCTTTTGATATCGAGCCTGACATCCTTTGTATCGGTAAAGGTTTTGGCGGCGGTTTAGTTCCAATTGCAGCCATGATCACCAAAGACAAGTACAACACCGCTGCGCAAGTATCACTTGGTCACTACACCCATGAGAAAAGCCCTATTGGTTGCGCGGCAGCACTTGCCACCATGGAAGTGATTGAGCAAGAAAACCTACTTGAAAACGTACAAACGGACAGCGCATTCGTGCGTGAACAGCTGCTTCAAATGAAAGAGAAATACCCAGTCATTGGTGACGTTCGCGGCATCGGCCTGCTTTGGGGCGTGGAGTTGGTCACTGACCGTATCACCAAAACCCGAGCGTTCGATGAAGCGGAAGCAGTACTTTACCAATGTCTGAACGATGGCCTGAGCTTTAAGGTGTCACAAGGTAACGTGATTCAGTTGAGCCCACCATTGATCATCAGCCGCAGCGAACTAGAAGTCGCTCTGTCTGTATTCGAAAAAGCGATAGCAAAAGTCTGCAAAGACTTTGAATACCTTTAAACCATCATCTAACCAATAACTTAAAACAATCATTCATCTCCCAGAACAACCTGAGTTGGGAGAAAAACAGAAATAGGACACGACTATGAACACAACATCACCTATCCAAGCGGTTATCTTTGACTGGGCTGGCACTATCGTTGATTTTGGATCGTTTGCGCCAACCAGCATTTTCGTTGAAGCATTCAGACAAGGTTTCGACTTTGATATCGACTTAGCAGAAGCGCGTGAACCTATGGGTATCGGAAAATGGGACCACATCCAAGCGGTTGGTCGAATTCCAGCTGTTGACGCTCGTTGGAAGGCTCAATTCGGACGCTCGATGACCAGTGAAGACGTTGACGCGATCTACGCGGCATTTATGCCTCTTCAAAAAGCCAAAGTAGCCGACCATGCAGCACCTATTTTGAATGCGATAGAAGTGGTCAAGAACTTAAAAGAGAAGAATGTGAAGATTGGTTCTTGTTCAGGTTACCCACGTGAGGTGATGGATGTGCTAATCCCTGCTGCGGCAGATTACGGTTACCGACCAGACAACGTAGTTGCAACGGATGACTTACCTCAAGGTGGTCGCCCAGCTCCATTTATGGCTCTTAAAAACGTGATAGATCTAGGAGTAACAAACGTTGCTGCGTGTGTGAAAGTAGATGACGCAGCACCTGGTATCGATGAGGGTCACAACGCAGGCATGTGGACGGTAGGCCTTGTTTTATCTGGTAACGAAGCTGGCTTCACCTACCAAGAATACTTAGACGCAGATGAAGCAACACTTGCCGATGCACGTGAAAAAGCTAGCGTGAAGCTAAACAAATCAAACCCACACTACCTGATCGATACTATTGCAGATCTGCCGGGTGTCATTGCTGATATCGAGAAGCGCTTACTAGCAGGTGAGCGTCCATAACTCCTGTCACTTCTGCAAATCAGGGTCTGTAGCCCAATAATCCGCACACATGCAAAATGAAACCTCGTATCACCTAAAATGATACGAGGTTTCTTCATTTCCAATATTTAAGACAACAATTTTTCGACAAAAAAGCTATAAATAGCACCTTAACTATATAACTTTTAACAATTTCATTGACTCTAATACGCAATCAGATTAACAATACGTCAATAAATTCTAAATCGATTCAACCTGAGCCAACGCCTTGATTTACTTACTTTAGTAGTGTCGTAAACCAGTAAGTTTTCTCTTTACTGGCAGGTTCAGACAAAAATAAAAACAAATCCAAGGATAAGATTATGAAAAGACTGTCAAAAATCATGTGTGCTGTCATCGCTGCTTCAGGCTTAGCTGCGGCTCCATCTATCGCTGCTACGACTTACGTTGGTGCAAAAGTGGGCATGGGCTGGTTAGACAGTGCGTGTGTTGACGGCGTGAAGTGTGATGATGATGCGATTGGCGCAGGCATTTATTCTGGCTATAACTTTACTGACAGACTTGGTATTGAGTTAAGTTCTGACTTCTTAGGTGACTACAAAACTAGCTTCACTAAGAACGGTGTTACAAGCCAGTTTAGCGACCCTATCATCGCTATCTCACTAACGCCAATGTACCGCCTACCAGTACAACAAGAGTTTGACGTATTCTTCAAAGCAGGCCCTGCTTACATTTCACACGGTGGCGAAGACGACGTTGTTCTTTCTGCGGGTATCGGTGTTGAGAAGCAACTGTCTTCTAATTGGGCTGTGCGTGCTGAATACCAATACTTTGATGATTTCGATGACAACTTCGTTCAAGATCTAAATTCAAACCTTCTTTCTGTTGGTGTTAGTTACAACTTCGGTACAGGCAACACAACCGCATCAGCAGCGGCTGCAGCTTCTGCGGCGGCAGTGACTCAAGCACCTTCTGAGCCAATCACCGAGCCAGAAACTGTGGTTATTGAAGAAGAAGCAGCGGTAGTTGTTACTAAAGCGCAAACCGAGAGCTTCTCTCAAGGTACATTTGCGACTAACAGCACAGAGCTTTCAGAAGAAGGTAAAACAGCTGTACAGCCAATTGTTGAAGTCTTACAAGCGCACCCTCAATCGACCGTTAATATTGTTGGCCACACTGACTCAACTGGTGCGGCAGAATACAACATGATGATATCTAAGAAACGTGCAGCTGCGGTTGCCGCATACATCGAAGAGCAAGGCATTGAAGCTGAGCGTATTACGGCTTCTGGTGAAGGGGAAGAAAACCCAATCGCATCAAACGCTACCGCTGAAGGCCGTGCACAAAACCGCCGTGTGGAAGCAACTATCCCAAGCTTCGAATATCAAGAAGAAGTTCAAGTTGAAGAAGTTATCGTAGAAACAGCTGAATAATAGCACTCTACCTTGACCAAACTAATAAGGGCGGAGCACTTTAAGTGCGCCGCCCTTTTCTTTATCTATCTTTGCCCATAAGCCGTAAAAATAGCCTAACTCAAACTGTAAACCAGAAGATTAGACAATTTCCCAGCTGTGAGTCATCTCTACACCAGCACCTAGCATTAGACATACTGAACAGTATTTTTCTAATGAATCCGCACAGACCTTAGCAACCAACTCAGGATCAAGATTTTCACCCGATACTTCGAAGTGAATATTAATCACAGTAAAGATTTTTGGCGCCGTTTCACGACGTGTGGTTTCAAGCTTTGCATTACAGCCCGTGATGCTTTGGCCTGCAGATTTCAAACCATCCACTACATCAACAGAGCTACAACCACCCGCAGCCATTAGCACCATTTCCATAGGGCTTGGTGCGGTTGCACCGCCACTTCCATCCATAACGATAGAATGACCTGATTGAGATTGACCTAGGAATTTAAAGCCTTCGACCCATTTAACTTCTGCTTGCATGTTGTTCCTTAGATGACCGATAACCGCCATCACTGTCTATTATTGGATATTAATACTGACACCCTACTACTGGCGGCATTCATGAGCAAGATTTTCTAGGCGACATATTTTTTTGTGAATGATGCAATTTTTTCCATCTAAAACCTGTCTCTATTCGTACATTCAAAATCGAATGAGAAAAACGTCAAGATGAGGTATCTATGAATAAATTATCTAAAATATTGGTATCACTCGTGGTCGCACTGCCACTGATTTCGCTGTTTGTAAGCCAGACTGGCACTGCCAATACAATGGATAAAACGGCTGATTCAGGTAAAAGTGAAATCGCGACACTGGCTGGCGGTTGTTTTTGGTGTACAGAATCCGACCTAGAAAAACTGACAGGCGTCACCGACGTTATCTCTGGGTACTCTGGTGGTGAATTAGAAAACCCAACCTACAAACAAGTATCTTCGGGCAAGTCTGGTCACATCGAAGTGATCAACGTGACTTACAACCCTGATGTTGTGAGCTATGAACAGGTTCTTGACCAATTCTTCAGTCACATTGACCCAACCGATGACAAAGGCTCTTTCGTAGACCGAGGCCCTCAATATCGACCTGCTATTTTCTATCATAATCAAGAGCAAAAAGCCGTCGCTCAGAGCTTTATGATGGAGATCGACAAAGCTCAGATCTTTGGTGACCCACTAAAAACAGAATTGATTAAGTTTGAAAAATTCTGGCCAGCAGAAGACTACCACCAAGATTATTACAAGAAGAGCAAGGTTCGTTACAACTATTACCGCTACGCTTCAGGCCGTGACCAGTATCTAGACAAGATCTTCGGTGATGACAGAAAGGATAACCCTAAAACAATCCGCCAGATCATCGACAGTAAGAATGCGACAGCCAATGCTAAAGCCTACGTAAAACCGTCTGATGCAGAGATCAAAGCCAAGCTTACAGCACTTCAATACGACGTAACGCAAGAAGACGCAACAGAGCGCCCGTTTGACAACAAGTACTGGGATAATAAACAAGAAGGCATTTACGTCGACATCGTAACTGGTGAACCACTGTTCTCTTCAAAAGACAAATACAAATCAGGCACAGGCTGGCCGAGCTTTACACAGCCAATTAGCGAAGCTTATGTCGTAACGACTACCGACTACAAACTGCTGTACCCACGCACAGAGGTGCGCAGTAAATTTGGTGATTCTCATCTAGGTCATGTATTTCAAGATGGTCCTAAACCGACAGGTTTGCGTTACTGCATGAACTCAGCAGCAATGCGCTTTATCCCAGCCGATAAATTAGCGGAAGAAGGCTACGAAGAATACGTTGAAATGTTTGAGGGCTAGCTAAAGACTCAATTTCACAGAATTCTATTCATAAACAACAAAGCCAGCATATCGCTGGCTTTCGTTTTTCTAACGCTCTAACAAGAAGGATTAACTCTAGCCTGTTAGCATTATTAACCCGTTAACACCGTATCTTCTGGGTATTTCAACAAAGAAGGTTCTGGCCGAGCTAACATATAAGCTAACGTCAAAGGACCGATACGCCCGATCACCATAACAACAATCATGATGTATTTACCTGGCTCAGTCAGATTCGCAGTTAATCCAGCCGTCAGTCCTACCGTTGCAAAGGCTGAAATCACCTCAAACATGACTCGATCAAACGCTGCCTTTTCAGTAAGCATTAACAAAAACATAGCGGTGGTTAATAACGCCCCACTTACCACAATAATGGCCAATGACTTTGTTACCGCTTGCCAAGTTACGGTTCGCTTAAACATCACTACATGTTTTTTCTGACGTAAAAACGTCCACGTCGCGACAAAGGCAACCGCAAAGGTCGAAACCTTAATACCACCACCCGTTGAGGTAGAACCTGCACCAATCAACATCAAAACAATCATCACCAGCAATGCAGGCTGAGTGTATTGAGACAAATCCACACTATTAAAGCCAGCAGTACGAGCACTCGCCGACTGGAAAAACGCCGCTAGCCACTGCCCTTGAGTCGATAACCCTTCCATGGTTGCTGAGTTATTCCTCTCCAAAAGCCAAAACATCACAGTGCCGACCAACAATAGAGTTGGTGTCGCTGTTAGCATAATCTTGGTGTGTAGATGCAGATGTCGAAAGCCTTTACGCCAGTTACTCGATAAGTCACCGACAACCGTAAAGCCAAGGCCTCCAAAAATGAACAGAGCCGCTAGCGTAAAGATCACCAATGGATCGTCAACAAAGCTCATCATGCTATCTGAAAATAGAGCAAAACCTGCGTTATTGAAGGCTGATATCGCATGAAAGAGCGCGTAAAAGCTTCCGGTTGCCCATCCCATTTCGGGAACCCATCGGAAGCAAAGCAATACAAAACCAATAAATTCAGCCACTAATGCGAAGATGATAATCTTCTTGACCAGTTTTCGAAGGTTAATCTTACGATCTTGTCCCAATGCTTCTTTCGCTAATGCCTGCTGCTTCAAGCTTAACCTAACACCAAACATGTAAAGCAGTACCGCAGATAAAGTCATCTGCCCTAGCCCACCTACCTGCATCAAGAACATCAGCAAGATTTTTCCAGCTAAAGTAAAGTGCTCACCGGTATCGACGACACCTAAACCTGTCACACTGATCGCAGAAGTCGCGGTAAACAGTGCATCCGTAAAACTGAGCCCCGTGACAGAGAAAACAGGCAACGTCAGCAAGATGGCCGAGGGAATGAGAACGCCTAAGAAACTGGTCAGAATTATCTTAGGTTCAGAGCCCTTACGAGGCTTTTCATCTCTCTTAAGGGTATAAAAAGTACCTTTTCGTTGAAACGAATTCATACTGTTGCCTTATTGCCAGTTACCAATTACGTAGTTTTCTAGATAAGGTCTCTTTAGGCCCTGCGATGATCACCACATCTCCGATTTCTAAACTAATATCCAGTTCAGGCGCTTTAGTTAGATTTGGACCACGCTTAAAACCAAGCACATCAACATCACTCTCTTTGCAAAGCTTGAGGTCTCGGAGTTGCTTGCCCAGTAGGTTATGACCGATAACGAGTTCCGTCATCGCTAAGCCGCTGCCAAGGTCAATAAACTCCAGAACGCGCCTGTCTAACATCTTACGGGCTACACGAATACCCATATCTCGCTCCGGCATGATGATATGGTCGGCGCCAATCTTAGAGAGAATCTTGCCGTGAAACTTATCATTTGCCTTTACCCAAACGGCTTTTGCGCCTGATTC
Organism: Vibrio splendidus; assembly: GCF_001557875.1. Classification (GTDB taxonomy): domain Bacteria; phylum Pseudomonadota; class Gammaproteobacteria; order Enterobacterales; family Vibrionaceae; genus Vibrio; species Vibrio splendidus_F. The sequence continues at coordinate 1,643,717 of NZ_LNRF01000001.1, forward strand.
TTTCACCACCAGAGTGGTTAGAATACTGGAGTTAACATCAGAGCCAATCGACACCATGACCATGTCGTAATCGTCGAGCCTTAGCTCTGTAACCGTCTCTTCGCTCGTACAGTTCGCAACAATCGCTTGCGAAACGAAAGCCGCGGCTTCTTTCACTCGCTCTTCATCAATATCGACGGCTAATACCTGCGCCCCTGAACCTTGCAGCTCTTTGCAAACAGACAGACCAAAACGCCCTAAACCGATAACTGCATATTGTTTATCGCTCATTTGAGATCCTGTTTAGAAATTTTAATTACACGGGATAGTTAAACCTACATTAGTTTCTATCTCAAAAAAAGTTAGTTCTGTAATAATAAGGTTATACTATTGTCATAATCGCTTGATTTATAACGGTAGAGAACAACTCGAGTTTCTGCTAATTTCCAATTCATAATTTCTGCGGCAGCACACACAATGAATGAATTCATAACCCAAGTACAAACCTACATCAACCAGAGCCATAGTGATTGGGCAAACAGCGTCCTATTCATCACTATTGCAAGTTTTCTCGCTTGGGTAGCTTGGCGAATTATCCATAATCGCTTGGAAGTTCTGGCGCAGAGAACCCACTTTCACTGGGATGACCTGCTACTAGAGGCACTGAAAACCCCTGTCAGTACGTTACTTTGGTGTTGGCCCGCGACCGTATCTATCGGGTTGATCCTTCAAGACCAATTTGGCAACGAAATCAACTGGTTAAAAACGCTCAAGCACATATTGATCATATGTACCTTCGTTTGGTTCACCTTACGAATGATCACCAATGCTGAAGCGTACATCTTAGAGCAAAAAAACAGAGATGAAACCACAGTACAAGCGATTGCAAAAGTAGCTCGTCTGTTCTTTATGGTTATGGGCGGCCTGACGATCATGCAGGCATTTGGGCTCAGCCTGTCAGGCTTACTCACCTTTGGTGGTGTGGGTGGTTTAATCGTTGGTTTGGCAGCAAAAGATCTACTATCGAACTTCTTTGGTGGCATGATGATCTACTTCGACCGCCCTTTTAAAGTCGGAGACTGGATTCGCTCACCTGACCGCCAAATTGAAGGTACAGTCGAACGTATAGGCTGGCGTATGACCATCATTCGCACCTTTGATAAGCGCCCTTTGTACGTACCAAATTCGGTATTCAGTAACATTGTGGTGGAGAACCCATCGCGAATGCTAAACCGCCGAATTAATGAAACCTTCGGGCTTCGCTACGAAGACGCAAGCAAACTCGCTCTTATTGTGGATGACGTAAAAGCCATGCTTGAAACGCACCCTGACATTGATGCTAAGCAGACGTTGATCGTTAACTTTGATAAGTTTGGACCATCAACGCTTAATTTCTTTATCTACACCTTTACAAAAACGGTCAACTGGGTGAGATACCATGAAGTTAAGCAAGATGTTCTGTTACAGGTACTAGCGATCATCCATAAACACAATGCGGATATCGCATTCCCAACACAAACACTCAAGATTGATCCTCAAGGTTTTAGCGAAGCTCAAGCTATGGTCATTTCCAACCCAGAAGGTCATCGATAAGTAAATTTCTTATCGATAAATAATAACAGTGAAGCGTGGTAATATGACGCCAGTATTTTAAGGCACTCAATTACCACGATATGATTTTACCTGTCATTCTAGCTGGCGGCTCTGGTAGCCGCCTCTGGCCACTGTCTCGCGAGCTTTACCCTAAGCAATTTCTCAATATTGCCGGCGAGCAGTCCATGCTTCAGCAAACACTTCAACGACTGCAAGGTCTTGATGAGCACTTAACGGATAGTAACTGCGATGCCCCGCTCATAATCTGTAATGAAGAACATCGCTTTATTGCTGCAGAACAAGCTCGAGCATCCAATATCCAACACAGTGGAATATTGTTAGAACCTGTAGGTAGAAATACAGCCCCAGCCATCGCACTCGCAGCCTTACAGGCCTTAAGTTACTCGAACAGCAACCAACAGAGCGAGTCAGATCCAATATTATTGGTACTGGCAGCCGATCATCACATCGCCAAAGCGACCGAATTTCAGCAAACGGTAGCTAGAGGTGTCGAATACGCGAGACAAGGCAAACTCGTCACATTTGGTATTACTCCGAACGCACCCGAAACGGGCTATGGTTATATCAAGCAAGGAGAGCCTCTCTCCAGAAATGCTTATGCGATTGAGTGTTTCGTTGAAAAGCCCGACCTAACAACTGCAGAGCAGTACATTAATTCGGGACAATACCTATGGAACAGCGGTATGTTCATGTTTAGAGCATCACGCTACCTTGAAGAACTTGCTGAACATAGTCCAGAGATCTTAGCAGCCTGTAAGCTCGCTCTTGCGACGCAAAACACCGACCTCGACTTTATCCGTATTGACGCCGAAGCATTCAAAAGCAGCCCGAGCGACTCTATCGACTATGCAGTGATGGAAAAAACGTCACACGCAGCTGTGATTCCGATGGATGTCGGCTGGAATGACATTGGCTCATGGTCTGCTATCTGGGATGTAAGTGAAAAAGATGAACACAATAACGTCATTGAAGGTGATGTGTTAACCGTCGACTCTCAGCACAACTACATTCATGCTGAAAATAAGCTGGTCGCGACGGTAGGCGTCGATAACCTGATTATTGTCGAAACCAAAGACGCTATATTGGTTGCGAAGAAAGACAAGGTTCAGGGTGTTAAATCAATCGTTAGCCAACTAAATCAAGCCGGTCGAGCAGAACACATTTACCACCGAGAAGTCTTTAGGCCTTGGGGTAAATACGATGTGATCGATCTAGGCAAGCGCGACAAAGTTAAACGTATCACCGTAAAACCCGGTCACAAGTTGTCATTACAAATGCACCACCATAGAGCGGAACACTGGGTAGTAGTGGCTGGTACTGCGAAAGTGACCAACGATGAGAAAACATATCTGGTCGAAGAAGATCAATCCACTTACATCCCTTTAGGCCATATCCACAGCCTAGAGAACCCAGGGGATCTCCCACTCGAGATGATTGAAGTACAAACAGGCAGTCACTTAAGTGAAGGCGACATTATTCGATATCAAGACAGCTATGGGCGAGTCGTGCGCAATCAACAAGCCCACTCATCTAAGCACAACCAAACGAAATAAAGCAGCGACAAATCTATGAAACCAGCATTGGACCTTAGTTGCTTTAAGAACAACGATATCCGCGGCATCATTGGTAAACAAATCAATGAGTCACTCGCCTACCTACTCGGCAAGGCATTTGGCGAATACGTCCTGTCCGCTACGCCTGAAACCTCATTCGATGGCTTGGCGCAGGTGGTGATTGGTCGTGATAACCGTGAAACGTCCCTTTCATTACAAGAAGCCATGACCAAAGGCTTAATAGAGTCAGGGATTACCGTGATAGACCTAGGTATGACTGGCACAGAAGAAGCCTACTTTGCGACACGTTACCTAAAAGCGATTGGCGGAATACAAATTACAGCGAGCCATAACCCAATCAATTACAACGGCATGAAATTGGTCGGTGTAGACGCTAGCCCTATTAGTAAAAACAGTGGTTTAGATGAAATCAAACGACGCGTTGAAGTACTCGAACAAGAACTAAACAGCGATTTACCACTCGTTTATGTACAACCAAGTAACTCTAGTAGATCGACCAGTATTCTCGCCCCTTATGTAGACCACCTACTCTCCTATATATCACCTTCTAAGCTTTCGCCAATGAAGATTGTAGTTAACGCAGGAAACGGCGTTGCAGGACACGTCATTGATGCTTTAGAGGAACGTTTCAACGAACTCAATATTCCAATCACCTTCATCAAGGTTCATCATACGCCTGACGGAAACTTCCCCAATGGTATTCCAAACCCTTTGATTAGAGAGAATCAAGTAGCCACTCGAGATGCCGTTTTAGAACACTCTGCAGGCCTTGGAATTGCGTGGGATGGAGACTTCGACCGATGTTTTTTCTTTGATGACAAAGGCAATTACATCGAGGGTTATTACATTGTCGGGTTGCTTGCTGAAGCATTCTTGATTAAACAGCCTAATGCGACTGTATTGCACGATATGCGCATGACATGGAATACGGTTAAAGTCGCCAACACTCATGGTGGAAAAGCGATTGGGATTAAAGCGGGACACGCACTTATCAAAGAGAAGATGCGTGAAAACAATGCTGTCTACGGTGGTGAAATGAGCGCACACCATTATTTTCGTGATTTTGGATATTGCGACTCAGGGATGATTCCTTGGCTACTGGTTATCGAACTGATGTCGAAGACTCAACAATCTCTTCATCAATTGACGAGTACCAGTATGCAGAAATTCCCCTCTTCCGGAGAGATAAATCGCAAAGTTTCAGACCCCGAACAGGTCATGGCCTGCGTGTTGTCGCACTACCGAGGTAATGCCGTTGAGATCGATCATACAGACGGTATCAGTATGGATATGGGAACATGGCGCTTCAACCTAAGACAATCGAATACAGAACCATTAGTACGCCTTAACGTTGAAACCAAACAAGATAAAGCTTTGTTATCATTAAAAGTCGACGAGCTACTGTCTTTTCTCATTTAAGAGTACAAGGTGCTTCCAATTTTCAACTAAAAACCATAAAAAAGCCCTTACTAGCGATTGCTAATAAGGGCTTTGAATCTTCAGTAGCTTAGTCGCTAACTGTAATTTGTCTATTTGTTACGGCGAGCTTCAACAGCATCTGCCAGCTGACGAAGTACTGTTTCAGTATCTTCCCAACCAATACACGCATCAGTAACAGATTGACCGTAAGTTGCAGCTTTGCCATCAACCAAGTCTTGGCGACCTTCAACTAGATGAGACTCGATCATCACACCAAAGATAGCTTTGTCGCCGCCAGAAATTTGTGCGCTTACGTCATCAGATACATTCATTTGACGCTTAAACTGCTTAGAACTGTTTGCGTGGCTGAAATCGATCATTACTTTTTGTGGAAGACCTGAAGCTGCTAGCTCTTCTTTGATCTTACCAACGTGTTCTGCGCTGTAGTTTGGCTCTTTACCACCACGTAGGATGATATGACAATCAGGGTTACCTGCTGTTTCAACAATAGCTGAATGACCGTACTTAGTTACCGATAAGAAGTGGTGAGAAGCGCTAGCAGAGCGAATAGCATCTGTTGCGATCTTGATGTTGCCATCAGTACCATTCTTAAAACCAACTGGGCAAGATAGGCCTGAAGCCAGCTCACGGTGAACTTGAGATTCTGTCGTACGTGCGCCAATTGCACCCCAACTGATTAGGTCAGCAACGTATTGAGGCGTGATCATATCTAGAAATTCACTTGCCGTTGGCATGCCCATGTCAGTTAAGTCAAGCAGTAGCTTACGTCCTAGACGAAGGCCATCATTTAGCTTGAACGTATCGTTCATGTACGGGTCGTTGATTAGACCTTTCCAACCTACCGTTGTGCGTGGCTTTTCAAAGTAAACACGCATTACGATTTCAAGCTTATCGCCGAGTTCGTCACGCAGTACTTTTAAACGCTTGCCGTACTCAAGAGCAGCTTCTGTGTCATGAATAGAACATGGACCAACAATTACAAGCAAGCGATCGTCACTATCTTCTAAAATATTGTGAATCGCTTTACGGCTTTCAAAGGTTGTAGAAGAAGCAATTTCTGTCGCTGCAAACTTTTCTAAAACAGCAACAGGCGGTAATAACTCTTTTACTTTGTTAATTCTTACATCATCAGTCTGGAACATTGCTTACTTCTTCCTTTTTTCTATCCTTGAGCTGAATGTACGTTGTCTCACGTCACTTTCTTTCAGCACTAATCTTCTTGTTCCTTGTAACTTAACTAGTAAAAACCACAGTTTCAATCACTAATTGAAAATAAACGCAATTTTTTTTGTGTTTTATATTTAAAACACCCTGTACACCATTATTTACAAGCTATCGATTGCGTAATTTATAGGAAAGCAAGATCAGCTATTCTTCAAGCTCCACCATGCATGTGAAATTGTGTCGAATTTAAAACAAAAAAGCTCACGTGATCAGCGTGAGCTTTTATTTAATTACATTATTTTCAAAGGCTTGACGACACTGTCAAGCCCTTCAATTTTCAGAGCAAGACACAGTTTTAATAAGTCGCCGAGTTCACCAGACGGGAATCCCTTTTTATCAAACCACAGCAAATATTCTTCAGGTAAGTCAATCAGTGTACGGCCCGCGTACTTTCCAAATGGCATCTGCATTCGAGCCAACTTAATCAGGTTCTCTTTCTCTAGCATTATTCGGTCTTTCTAAGCGTCATTTATGTTCTGTAGAGTATCACCTAAACGTTCAACCCAATAGTTGATCGCGTCTTTGGCATCATCCAGCGAGTCAATCATGGTTGAAAAGTCTTTGTTACCCGCTTCACGGTCGATTGCAGCAAACAATGGCGTCCCCTCTTGAGCATCACTGACCAATAACTCTACACTCGCACTCCCAACATTGGTGTGTTCGCCTGTTGTCACCTTAGATATGGTTGACATCGCAAGGCCAAACGGCAGAACACTGCTCGTTACAGCTAAGATCGGATTGGGTGTTTCAACGTTACTTAGAGCGATACTCAAGCGCAGCGTCTTTCCTGTAGGTTCATCGACAATCGTTTTATGAGGCGATATTTTCTCTTCCAAACGCGCAACCATGTGGGCTGTGAGCACCTGAATTTCGTCCTGCTCTAACGAACCTTCTTCTGCCAAAACAAAAATTTGGTCGATCACTACAGAATCGTAATCATCTAACTTGGATTTCAAACGCTGTACGTCACGGAGCCCAACCCTTGCCCAAACCAAGTCGACGCCTCCGTCAGGCCCAGCCTGAAAATCTTCGTAGCTGGTAAATTTAGTAGCGGTTCTAATTGGGCCGCCTGCACAACCAAGCAAGAAAATGCTGGTTGCAACAAGCAAAAAGATTTTTAAAGGGTTCATAACGCACTTAGCTAAAATTAAGGAATCCAACCAAGTATGCCATACCCTATGTGAAAAGATTGTAGAAAAAGGGGGTTAAAAATCAGAGATAGCTCTAAATTTAATCATGTTGAACAGTGTGTGCGTACTCTACAATCACCTGATTCCCTTCGATATAAGCATTTTGGATCTCACCATCAACACTCATTCTACTTTTCAGATAGACAACTTTAGGTCCAGATTCATTACCCTCTTTGAGTGAAGGGAAGACATTCCTTGGTTCTAAATGAAGTAAACGACAAAAGTGACTAATGAAAGACATAGTTAATGGCGTCTCCCCTCTTAGCACTCTTGAGAAATCAAGTTGGTTCATCCCTAGCTTTTTTGAAAACTCCATCTGCGTAATTCGCATTCTCGATTTTTGTGACATCCACGTTTGATACAACGCGTCTCTGTCTAGTTCTGTGAATTCCATACCGACTCCTTTATATAATTCAGACCAATCAATTGTCCGGTTTTTCATACATGGCGTGTCAGAGTTCGGTTAGTGGAAGCCAAAGGTTTGGTTTTGATATGCGCGCAATTGTTGTACACAGCAAAACACAACAACCAAAATCCATTCACAAAAACAATTAGATCAAATACTTTCTTTATTTATATCAATAATTTATACATTAACTTAAGAAATATATAGCAAGTTAATTTGTATTAAGAATTAAAAGTTCGAGATTGGCATTCCACATTTCAATCGATTGATTCGCATTTATAAAACTGGTTGGCTACATTTCGTTTGCTCAAACGCACTTCTGGCAAACTATTTGAAAGAATAGGACGCAAAGCCACCGGTCTGTCGACAAATATTCTGTCTATGATAGCGGGGCCGCCACTTAATAGGATTTAAGTGTAAATGCATGCCGGAGTGTTCTCTTTTTTGTCGGCCAAATATAGTAAGGACAAATAATGAAACAACTCCAAAAAAAATCACTCATCGCGCTATCGCTACTTAGCGTAAGCGGTGCAAGCTTCGGTCACGGTTATGTCTCTGCATACAACAATGGCGCTGCTGAGAGCCGTGTTGCCCTATGTAAGTTCCCTGCAAGTGATACGCAAGAGAAAAACACCAACTGTGGTGGTATCCAATATGAACCACAAAGTGTAGAAGGCCCTGAAGGCTTTCCGGAAGTCGGCCCTGCTGATGGGAAAATCGCCAGTGCGCAATCTTCTTTAGCAGCAGCACTAGACGAGCAAAAAGCAGACCGCTGGGTCAAACGCCCGATCAAGTCTGGTTCTCAATACTTTGAGTGGACGTTCACAGCTAACCACAAGACTCGCGATTGGAAATATTACATTACTCAACCAGACTGGAATCCAAACCAGCCTTTGGCACGCAGCTCCTTTGACTTAACGCCATTCTGTGTTGTTGAAGGCAATATGAAACAGCCACCGATGCAAGTAAGCCACTTTTGTAATGTGCCAGAACGCGAAGGTTACCAAGTAATCCTTGCGGTATGGGATGTAGGTGATACTGCTGCGGCTTTCTACAACGTTATCGACGTGAAATTTGATGGCGACGGCCCTATCATTCCTGATTGGGATCAAGGCGGTCAAATCAACCCAACACAAGACCTGAATGTTGGTGACGCTGTTTACACTCGTGTATTCGACCAATCAGGTGAGAACGCTTCATACAGCACTGAGCTTGTGATTGAAAGTTCTGATCAAGGCAAAGCCAATAATTGGTCTTACGCGCTTGCCTCTAAGATCAATCAAGAGCAGACGCAAATCAAGGCAGGTCAATTGAACGACCAAGGCGATTTTGCACCCGTTTACGGCACTAACCCTGTTTATCTAAAAGCAGGCTCTGGCTTTAACAGTGTAGAAATCGGCTACAAGATTGACACTCCAGAGCCGGAGCATGAGCTAGAAGTAACGGGGTTAGAGTCAGAGTACATTATCGATGAGAGCCAACCTACCCAGCTAGATCTTACGTTAGCGGCAACAGGCGATATCCAAGCTGAGCTTACCGTGTACAACCATCACCGTGAAGCGCTTGCATCTCAGAAATCGGAGCTAACAGACGGACAAGTTGAAGGTGTTCAACTGACTCTTTCTAAGTCTGAAGCTGGCCACCACATGCTTGTGGTTGTGACGAAAGATGACCAAGGTAACTTAGTGGATCAGAACACGCTTGATTTCCATCTGATGGACGAGCAAACACCTCCACCAGCGGGCGATTACGACTTCGTATTCCCAGAAAGCATTGAATCTTACACAGCCGGTACTAAAGTACTGAGCAGCGATGGTGGCGTTTATCAGTGTAAAGAGTTCCCATACTCTGGCTACTGTGTTCAATGGGCACCAACAGCAACTCAGTACGAACCAGGTGTAGGTTCACACTGGCAAGATGCTTGGAACAAAGTGGATTAATTGCTCACTAGAAACTTACTCTTAATTGATAAGTTTGAGTAACCAAAACGGATGCCCAGAGCATCCGTTTTCTTCTTCAGCAACAGCAGAAATTAAGGTGTTCAAAGTAGATAGTGGTCTGCCAACAGAGCAACAAACAAGATCATGAGATGATAGATGGAGAACTTAAAGGTCTTCATCGCCATATTAGGCTCATCACGATATTTAAGTACCCAAGCATGGTAAACAAACCCACCGTTGAGCACCAATGAAGCGCTCAGATATATCCAACTGCTCATACCGACCAATACAGGCAATATACACACGATGCTAAGCAACAAAGTATAGAGCAAGATAGAAGTCTTGGTGTATTCGATCCCGTGGGTTACAGGCAGCATGGGTATGTTCACTTTGGCATACTCGTCACGACGATGAATTGCCAACGCCCAGAAGTGCGGAGGTGTCCAAATAAAGATGACCATCACCAACAACCAAGCGTTTGAATGCAGTTCGTTAGTGACTGCCGTCCAACCCAATAGCGGAGGCATTGCACCTGCGATCCCAGCAATCACGATGTTTTGTGGCGTCGCTCGCTTTAAGTACATGGTATAAATCACTGCGTAACCCAACAAGCTTGCAAAAGTTAGCCAAGCGGTGAGTTGATTGACCCACACGACAAGCGTGACGAATCCAAGTAAGCCGATACCCGCCGCAAAGCTGAATACACGCACACTACTCAGCTCACCTGACGGTAAAGGTCGTCGGTTTGTTCGAGTCATCTGACCGTCGATCTTTTTATCGATCAAGTGGTTAAATGCAGCCGCTGAACCCGCCATTAGTCCTATCCCAATCATTCCGCACAGTGTTTGCTGTAAAGGTAAGCTATTAGGCACAGCCAAACACATCCCGACCAATGCCGTCAGCAACATCAAAGCAACCACTTTAGGCTTGGTCAGCGTTAGATAAACTTTCCAAGTAGCTTTGTTTTTTGCAGCCATTTCGTTACTTAAAGCTATGTCGTTATTGGCTGTTACCTTATGACTTAAGGTTGCGTCTTGAACCACTACTTCATGCTGTGTTGACGTTCTACTGACCATGATTACCTCCTTGTAATACACTGTTCCTCACCAAGCTCTCACTCGGTTTGCGCTGCCACACCACAAAATTGGTTACAACCATGCTGATGAGCAACATCGCTGCGACTAGGTTATGCAAAACCGCAACTGAGATTGGCAGGTGAAACCATACATTGCTGACCCCAAGACTGATTTGAATAAACAACACGATTGCGACAATCACGCTTAGCTTTTGGTGAGGCACTTGACCAAACTTCCATAGCTGGTACACGACCATCAGCACCGTTAACGTCGCCACAATAGCCCCAAACCTGTGCATGACATGGATGGTGAGCCTTGCGGGATACTCCAACACACCAAACTCATAATTATCATGTCCGCGTTGAGCAAAATCGAACGCATTTTTGAAATCGAGGTAGCTCATCCAGTTACCTTCACAAATAGGTAATTGGGTACACACCAAAGCGGCATAGTTTGACGATGTCCAACCACCAAGCAGTATCTGCCCAACCACAATGAGTAACCCAAAGAGCGCCCAAGCTTTAAGTGATGGAGAACAAGAAACCTCGCCAAAACGGCTTTGGAATTGAGACAAACGACAGTAGAGCAGACACAACAGTGACAACAGTGTGAAGCCCCCCATCAAATGCGCCATAACCACAACGGGCATCAACTTGAGAGTCACCGTCCACATTCCAAGCAAAGCCTGAAAAATCACAGTGGCTGAAATAAGCAAAGGAAGCCCAATCGAAGTAATATTCTTTTTAATACAACAAGCTACAACGACAAAGATAAGCAGCCCTAATGTTCCTGCAAAATAGCGATGTATCATCTCTATCCAAGCTTTATCTGCTTCGAGAGCTCGCTCTGGAAATTGCAGATTGGCTTGATTCACCGCTTGGGCATCAGAGGGCACGGTGATCTTTCCGTAACAACCCGGCCAATCAGGACAGCCAAGGCCTGCATCAGACAAACGGGTATAAGCGCCGAGAACAATCACGGTAAGGGTTAACAAGATAGTTAATCTCATCACGAGCATCAGTAAATCAGAGGCTTTATTCTGCATCGTTTATCTCCCTATACTTATTCCCTTTCGCTACTTAACTCAAGCATTCGCGCCATCTACTAAAGCTTATCAACTACCCGACTCGTGACAGTTTGAGAAGCTTTCTTAAATCATGAATCATGCCTTTAGATTGACCAACTAGCTGCGAAGGATCAGAAACGCTTTTGTACTCCATTACCAACTGTCCTAGTGGGTCAATAATGACAATGGAAGCAGGCGAAAACTCGGTACTTAACTGATCACCACCAGCTAACAAAGATAGAGCAGGCTTATCGAGCGAACCCGTTAACGAGTTACCCTCCGATACAAAAACAACAGGGGTCACCCGCTCTTTGTTTTTACCTAGCGCCAAATAGCTTTGATTCAAGTAATGGAGTTGTTGTTCACACAAGCTATCGCACTCAGTCGGAGCAATGTAACCCACCAGCCATCCTTCTCCTTCCACCGGCGCCGTCAACCCAAAATCTTGCAACGTCACTCTTGGCTCAACCAACTCCCCCGTGTTTGTCACACCAGATGTGTACCAATTTTGCTCTAACACGGTTTTAGCGATAATGGCAGGTAAGGCGAAGATCAGAATCAATCCGATTAATACAAGGCGACCACGTGAGCGACGCTGTTTAAACGCAGCCAAGTTTGCATCGGTACTGTCCTTGTTAAGTTGTACTTGAGACTTATCCATTTTGATTCCCTGTATTAAGCGCTGCCGTTCGCTATCTGTATTTATGTCATTTCGGGCATTTACTTCTTATTAATGTGACTATGTTTCTTTAAGTGTCGGTAGCCAATCAATAACATCAGAGAGAGCAGTACCGCAGCCATCACGAACCATTGAAACGAATAACCAAAGTGCTTATCAGACTTCATCGCCGTCGGGCGCCATAACATTTCATAAGGCCATGAATCTAAGCTCTGAGGTTGAAAGATAAACGGCAACACCTCTTGTCCTGTATATTGCGATAACGCCTCTATATTGATGTTTTGAATTCTTTTCGGTGCCGTATTCTCCAACCCAAGCTCCTGACTTAACGGATTCACTGAACGTGTGTACAAACGCCCAGACATGTTGGTTGGTAGCGTGACGTTTCCGATTTGTGGGAGCTCTCTTCTGTCATTATTTGCTGCAACGAACCCAAGATCGATCAACAGTTGTTTTCTTCCATCTTGTGTTTGAACCTCACCGAGCATGTAAATCACATACCCTACCGTTCCTTGGTTAATCTGGTTATCTAACAGGAGAATCAAGCCACTCGTATTTACTAATTCAACATCAACCTTTAATCCGTATAGGGTTTGAAGGGGCAATGAATCTTGGTCAGAGGAACTCATGTCTCGAAACTCAGAAATAACGACACCTAAAGGTTGTGACGATAGCTGCGCTCTCTCTGTTAATTGCTGTTCATAACGCAATTTCTCGTTACCACGATCTAGTTGCCACAAACCCAACTTGATTAAAGCGCTGACTGAAACCACAGTTAAAACAACCGCTATCCAAAAACCTTTACTGCGGAACTTGTGTTCATCCTCAATCAATCGGTTTGGAGTTATCACTATGGCGTCATCTACCTTTGTATTGTTATTTAAAATTGTATTGGTCGCTTTGTTGTTTTTTATCGCTTTCAATTTGATGAAAGGTCTAATCCAAATCGCCTCAGGTAAACACAATGGAAAAAGGCTCAGTCACTTCTTGGGTCGTCGTGTGATGCTTTCTGCCATCGTGATACTGTTGCTTTTACTGGCTCTTGCTTCTGGAACCATCACTCCAAATCCACGACCTTATTAGCACTTTCAGGTTTATCAACGCTCTCAAACTTATTTGTTCTTTCAAGTGTGGCTTAGAGCAGCTCAATATGTCGTTAAAGTACATAGACAAATACGAACAACCCTAACCAAACCACATCGACAAAGTGCCAATACCAACTGCCCGCTTGGAAGGCAAAGTGGTCTTTCGGAGTAAAATGATCTTTCGCAACCCTTGCTAACAACACAATCAAAAAGAGGGTTCCTAAACAAACATGCAAGCCATGGAATCCTGTCAGTAAGAAGAATGTGTTGCCATAGATACCGGATTGAAGTGTCAGCCCCATCTCTTGATAAGCGTGAAGGTACTCTTCAACTTGGAAGAATAGGAAGAAGCCAGCTAGAACAATAGTTATCTCCAACCACACGATCAAAGCCATACGTTTATTTTGTTCAAGACTGATATGTGCCATGTGCAATGTCACAGAGGAAAGCAGCAGAATAATGGTGTTCTTAAATGGGATACCTTGCCAAGACATGGCTTCTGTCGTTACGCCACCTGGTGTAGTCGTTAGCGGCCATATTGATTGGAACATCGGCCACAATACTTCATGGGTCATTTCATTATTGCCCGCACCACCAATCCAAGGCACAGAAATCATGCGAGCATAGAAAAGCGCACCAAAGAAAGCACCGAAGAACATGATTTCAGAGAAGATGAACCAGCTCATACCTTGCCTAAAAGAGCGAGATATTTGCTCTGAATAAACACCACTCAGTGACTCTGTAATCACGTTACTAAACCAACCCGCGAGCATATACAGAAGAACAGCGAAACCCACTAACAGCACCGCTTTGCCGAATACGCCACCAGCAGCGTCAGTACCCATGTTTTGGACGGTTAACCCTGCTCCGACCGCAACAAGAAACAGAGCAACGGCACCCACTAGCGGCCAATGGCTTTGATGTGGAACGAAATACACTTCCTTTTTAGAACTCATCGCTCGACTCCTTTTGTTGATTCTGGTTCTGTAATTTCTTAATTACTTGCGAGTACATTAGGCTCAGGTTCGTTTACTCCCCCAACCACCTTACTCGTGATATTGAATAACGTATAAGAGAGCGTCAGCGTGTGAATCGATTCTGGAATATCTGGCTCTATATAAAATATCAAACCCATTTCGGCGCTCTTGAAGCCATCAAGTGGTTGCTGATTAAAGCAAAAACACTCCATCTTATTGAAGTAGGTTGCCCCCATACCTGGAGATACAGATGGCACAGCCTGACCAATCAATGAGGCTCCAGAAAGATTTTTGGCAATATAGTTAGTTTGAACCACCTCACCAGGATGAACCTCTAACACTCTCACTTCAGGCGAAAAATGCCATGGCATATCAGGCTTAATATGAGACATGAACTCCACCCGAATCGTCCGAGAGTAATCAGGTTGCATCCCCTGAGGTTGAACCGCAGAAACCGTATTGGTTTTACCGTTGATTCCCAAAGCCTCACACATCACATCATAAAGCGGCACCAAAGCGAAACCGAAGCCAAACATCGCAACCACGCTCAACACTAAGTAGCCTGTCAGCTTTTTGGATGATCGCTTGGGCTGGTTTTTATCTAGATCGCTTTGGTTATCACTCATGATTCAGCCCTCTAATCCACTTTAGGCGGATGAGTAAAGGTATGATGAGGTGCTGGGCTTGGTACCGTCCACTCTAACCCTTCAGCGCGCTCCCATGGTTTACTCGACGCAGGCTCCCCACCTTTCACACACTTGATGACTAACCACAAGAAGATCAATTGAGACAAACCAAAGGCAAAGCCCCCTATCGACACCACTTGGTTAACATCAGCGAACTGGATAGCGTAGTCTGGAATACGACGTGGCATACCTGCCAAGCCTAAAAAGTGCATAGGAAAGAACAGCACATTGACTGAAACTACTGAAGTCCAGAAATGCCACAGACTAAGCTTGTGGTCGTACATATGCCCTGTCCACTTAGGCAGCCAATAATAGGCCGCGGCCATAATCGAGAACACGGCACCAGTCACCAGAACATAATGGAAGTGAGCCACAACAAAATAGGTGTCATGATATTGGAAATCAGCAGGAACGATAGCGAGCATCAATCCAGACAAGCCGCCTATCGTAAACAGTACAATAAAGGCGATTGTGAAAAGCATTGGGGTTTCAAAGGTCAATGCACCTCGCCACATGGTCGCCACCCAGTTAAAGACTTTCACACCGGTCGGCACCGCAATCAGCATGGTGCAATACATGAAGAACAGTTCAGCAAAGACCGGCATACCCGTGGTGAACATGTGGTGCGCCCAAACCAAGAATGACAGCAATGCAATACTGCAAGTCGCGTACACCATCGAGTGGTAGCCAAACAAACGCTTGCCACTGAATGCAGGGATGATGGCTGAGACAATACCAAAAGACGGTAAGATCATGATGTACACTTCGGGGTGACCAAAGAACCAGAATATGTGCTGGAACATCACCGGATCACCACCACCAGCGGCATCAAAGAAGCTTGTTCCAAAGTATTTGTCAGTCAGTACCATGGTGACGGCACCGGCCAGCACCGGCATAACGGCTATCAGTAAGAAAGCGGTAATTAACCAAGTCCATACGAACATCGGCAATTTAAACCAAGTCATACCCGGTGCCCTCATGTTCACTATGGTTACGATCACGTTAATCGCCCCCATGATCGAACTGATCCCCATAATATGAACTGAGAATACGAATAGCGCGGTACTGTCTGGACCATAAGTGGTCGAGAGTGGCGCATAAAAGGTCCAACCAAAGCTAGGGCCGCCGCCCTCAGTAAACAAAGATCCGATTAAGATTAGAAACGCAAAAGGTAAGATCCAGAAGCTGAGGTTGTTCATTCTCGGTAGCGCCATATCAGGGGCACCGATCATCATTGGGATCATCCAGTTAGCCAACCCTGTGAATGCTGGCATCACCGCACCAAATACCATGATCAAGCCGTGGACTGTGGTCATCTGGTTGAAGAAATCTGGCTCAACGAGTTGTAACCCCGGTTGGAATAGCTCCGCGCGGATCACCATTGCCATGGCTCCACCCGTTAAGAACATCGCAAAGCTGAACCACAAATAAAGTGTCCCAATATCTTTATGATTGGTTGAATATAGCCAACGAGCCCAGCCTTTAGGTGCCGCATGTGAGTCGTGATCATCAACAGGCAAATCACTATTGCCCAGCGTACCTTCCACAGAATGGCTTAGCGCTTGGTCTTCTGCTGGAGCCGATTTCACCGGCTTATTAATTGGTGAACTCATAACTGCTCCTTAGCATCACTTTGTGCTTCGTCCGATGAGCTTTCAGAACCGCTTTCTTGCTTGGTCTTATAAGCATTCACATCTGAAGCCTGAACAATATCACCTGTATCATTGCCCCAAGCGTTTCGTTGATAGGTCACTACCGCTGCGATCTCTTTCTCGGTTAACTGATTATCGAATGCTTGCATCGCCGTGCCGCCACGTCCATAAACAATGGTGTCGATATGAACACCCACATCACCAAGAGCAATAGGGCTCCCTTTAATGGCAGGGAACGATCCAGGAATACCCTCACCGTTTGCTTGATGACAAACTGCACATCGAGTTTTGTAAACCTCTTCACCGATCATATTCAACTCTTCCAAGGAAAGTGACGCATCTAATGCATCTTTCGCGGCTTGTTGTTCAGCTATCGCTAACTCTTTCTGCTCGGCTAGCCATGCGTCAAACTCGGCTTCTTCCATGGCATGCACCACTATCGGCATGAAGCCATGAGCACGACCACATAGCTCAGCACATTGGCCGCGATATACCCCAGGCTCATCGATTTTTGTCCAAGCCTCATTGATAAAACCTGGAATGGTATCTTTCTTAACGGCGAACGCTGGCACCCACCATGAGTGAATTACATCGTCGGAAGTCATTAAGAAGCGGACTTTACGGTCAATAGGCAATACAAGTGGCTTATCAACTTCTAGTAGGTAATGCGCGCCTTTCACTTCGATGCCTTCAATCTCTTTGTCGCTGGTCGCTAGAAGGCTGAAGAATTCGACATCCTCACCAAAGTAGCTGTAATGCCATTTCCATTGTGATCCAGTGATTTTAACTGTCAGGTCTGATTGGGAGGTATCTTCCATCGCTATCAAGGTTTTGGTGGCAGGTATGGCCATAGCGATGAGGATGATAATAGGAATGATGGTCCAGAGGATTTCAACTTTGGTGCTTTCGTGAAAATGAGCGGCTACCGCGCCCTTCGACTTTCTGTGCCTCAGAATCGAATAGAACATCACACCAAAAACGACGAAGGCGATTGCACAGCAGATGTAGAAGATAAGCATGTGAAGTTCATAAACCTCACCGCTGATCTCAGTCACACCTCTTGTCATGTTGTATTCACTACTTGCATGCACTAAAGGCGACACTAAAACCACAACAAAACTCTTCAAAAGCCACGCTAGCCTAACCAGTAATCTTTTCAAAAGATCTCTCCTTATCCTTCCTAATTGGATACTTGCGACCTAAATGTCGTTACGAGCCATATTTCGTTGTGAGCTAAGTTTCATTACAAGCTATATGCCATTACGAGCCAGACAACATTCATTGTTATCCCGACTACACATGAAAAGGCTGAATCTGAATCTCAATCTACAACTCACATGGAGACAGCTTTAAAACACTATCAACCTCATATCTCCCCATGAGCCAATACGGCTCAAAAGCGTTGGAGGTTTCCATGAAAGATTCAAAAACGGCGAATTTGTTAAATTTTGTTATATTTATGTAAAAGGCTAGTTAGTGATATCCAATTGTTCAAGGTAAGTTTACTTACTAAACAGTCAATTATTTGAAGTGACTAAGCTACATGCCCTCTTGCCGTTGGAATTTATTTTATATCGAGTTTTACGATTGCTTTCATAGAAATGATAATCAATATCACTTAAGTTAAATCAACAGTAAGTCATACAGACATTAAAAGGTTTAGTGATTATGCAAGATGCAATGAATTGGTTAGCGAGAGACCCAGACCCGAGAACTCGTGAAGAGCTTCAACACCTCATCGATGAAGGAATGCACGACGAATTAGAAGACCGCTTTACGCAGCGATTGGAGTTCGGAACAGCAGGTCTACGAGGCAAAGTGGGATGTGGTCCAAATAGAATGAATCGCTTAGTGATACAAGAAACCGCGACTGGGCTTGGTCATTATTTGATAGAGCACGTTGCAAATGCCAAGATTCGTGGTGTTGTTGTGGGCTATGACGGCCGCTTAGATTCAAAGCAATTCGCTATTGATACCGCTTCTGTACTCACGGCTTTGGGTATTAAGGTTTACTTAACCTCGAATGTCGCAGCAACCCCTATCGTTGCTTTCGGTATTGAACATTTCAACGCAGCCGCAGCTGTTGTGGTAACGGCTAGTCATAATCCACCAGAATACAATGGCTTCAAAGTGTACTGGGAGAATGGTGCTCAAATCATTCCACCGCATGATGCTGGCATTGCCTCTGAAATCGATATCGCATCGACCAAGCCTATTCCTTTAATGAGCTTGAGTGACGCGGAAGCACAAGGCAAGTTAGTGTGGTTAACTGAAGGCTATTACCAAACGTATCGCGCTGCGATCAATCAGAGCCCATATGTGAGTAAAGACATTGAATCGGCGAACACCACCATCACCTACACCGCTATGCATGGTGTGGGCGCACAAATGGCTGAAGATTTGCTCCATGATTCTGGTTTCCATAAGGTATTCAGCGTTGCAGAACAAAGAGAGCCTGATGGTAACTTCCCAACCGTGAACTTCCCGAATCCGGAAGAAAAAGGCGCGATGGATCTGGTGGTTAACTTAGCAAAAAGTGTCGATGCCGACATTGCTTGTGCCAATGACCCAGATGCGGACCGATTTGCGGTTGCGGTTAGAACAGATGATGGCTCATACAAAATGCTAACTGGCGACCAAGTGGGTGTGTTATTCGCACATTACTTACTGTCAAAGCCACATGCCAAAAACCAGTTAGTTGGCAACAGTATTGTATCTTCAACCTTGCTTGAAAAAGTGGCTCAATCTCATGGTGCGACTTATTTCCAAACGCTGACCGGGTTTAAATGGTTAGCTAATATTGGCATGCAATTAGAAGATGAGAATAACGAGTTCTTGTTCGCCTATGAAGAAGCGTTAGGCTACACCATTGGTACTCAGGTACGAGACAAGGATGGGCTATCGGCTATCGTCGTGTTTGCTCAATTGGTTGAAGAGTTAAAATCTCAAGGCCGAACGGTTTGGGATCTCCTTGCTCAGATTTCATTTGAACATGGGGTTCACACCAACGCGCAACGAAGTATTGCCCTCGACCCAGATTCACCGTCGATTGGTTCTAAACTCCGATCGGCACAACCTAATGCAATAAACGGAGTCGCTATCTCTGTGATTGAAGATCTACAGTCTTCTTTGCGCTTCGTCATTGGGGGCAATACTGAAGCCATTAACCTGCCTTCGAGTGATGTGCTCATCTATCATCTCGAGGACGGCTCACGCATTATCGTAAGACCTTCCGGCACAGAACCGAAAGTGAAAGTCTATTATGAGACTGTGACAAAGTTTGAAGGGACAGAAACGTACGAAGATACTCGCTTGCGCGGCGAACAGTACATGGAAAAACTGATTGAACAGCACCAAAAAGAGTTAAACTCATAGCGATTTAGCGTGTTCACCATGTAACGGTTATAAATAAAAAATGGACGCTCGAAGCGTCCATTTTTGTCTCAGCGGCTAACCGCAAGAAGATGTCTGGTTTGATTCGTCTACGAAGTAAAGAAAGAAGACAACATCCAGATCGCCAATACGATGAAGACTCCGCCCATCACTTTCTGTTGATAGGTGCGAAACTTAGCATTTTCCACCAGTGACTTACCAATCGTACCCACTAAAGCCACCAGCAAAAAGTTGAACGTTAGGCCAAGAACATTCAATAATAAACCCAGAACAAGCATCTGCTCACCGGAAGTCGCTTCAATATTCGTCGATACGAACTGAGGCAAAAACATCACGAAAAAAACCAAGGCTTTAGGATTAAGCAGGTTACTAATAAGTGCTCGTTGGTAGTAGGCTTTTGCTGCAAAGTTATCGCTTAGCTCAGGCGCGTTACCCTGCTCTGTCCGAAGGCAATCCCACCCCATTTTCAATAAGTAGGCTCCGCCTAAAAGGTGAAGGGCTTTAAGCGCTATTGGGCTCATTGCGATCAACGCTGATACACCCATAGCCGCTAACACTGTCAGAATGATTCCAGAAGTCGCGTTGCCTAAACTTGCGAACACACCAACCTTGCGGCCATAGCTCATACTTGAGCTCGCGATAAGTAACATATCAGGGCCAGGTAAAAGTAGAAGTGCAACAACGGCAGTCAGGTAAACAGGTAAGATGGTTAAATCGATCATGTGGGTCAGCATTGATAAAAACGGAGGCGGATTTTATATCAATTACCAACACCCTTCCAGATGCAATCAGTTGTTCGTCGTTTATTTATTCGAATTAAAAACCAGCATTAAGCGATAATTCCAATTTATTAACTAAATAGAAAAGACTGATTAACTTGCTACCCACTCGATCTCAATCAGTGTCGTTTCACCACACTTTAGACGACCAAGGAATATATCACCTCGATGCACCTCACCAACACCTTTAGGCGTACCTGTCATTACAACATCGCCATCAAGAAAAGTAGTGTAAGAAGATAACTCTTCGAGGATAGTTTGTGGAGAGTAAAGCATCTGCTCTACATGCCCTTTTTGAACGCGAACACAGTTGATAAACAGCTCTAAATTCAAGTCCGTGAGCTCCAAGTCAGTAGTAGGAACAAAGCGACTGAGAACAGCAGAACCATCAAACGCTTTAGCACGCTCCCAAGGCAAGCCTTTCGCTTTTAAGCTACTTTGTAGCTCGCGCTTGGTAAGATCTAGTCCTAAACCCACAGCTGAATATTGGCCACTTTCGACGATGAAACAGATTTCGGCTTCGTAGTGCAGTGCTTCTTGATGAAAAGAAGACAGAGATGACGTAACACTGGTACTCGGTTTATTGAAAACCACCATAGCATCAGGGATTGCATTGTTTAGTTCTTCGATGTGATCGACATAGTTACGCCCAACACACAACACTTTGCTGGGAGTTGCTGTTCGTTTCGAATTCATCAATTGTTCCTGATCTACAACGCTGCTCATAGTTTATCCCTGAACTATTTTTGGAGTGCAGAGTTTAACGCATCATAAAATGAGAGTCTTTGACAAGATGGTTACCAATATCTAAATTCTGATCTTGAGCTCAATTAAATGATTTAAATACTTTTATCCGAAGATCGCGACATATAAGAACTGATGACAAGAGCCATAGCTTCGTAGATCATAGCTACGTAGACAAAATGAATAGTTGGGGAGCATGAAGGAAAAGCTAAAACAGGTGTGTATAGAACGAAAGAAGCCCTCTCAAACCAAAAGGCTTGAGAGGGCTTAGCATGGTGTCTAGGACAGTATCCTGAAGGTAAACCTAAGGAGTAAACACTATGCTAAATTAGTTTTCGACTTACAGGTAGTAACGAGCACCAAGTAGCCATTGGTCATCAGCTTTTTCTTTGTACTCACCAGAACCTTGTAGGTCGAACTGGTAGCCAGCAAAACCTACGAACTGAGATGTGAAGTTGTATTCAGCTTGTAGAGCAGTCGTGCTGTATACAGTTTCGCTCTTCTTATCATCTTCTACAGCTTCGTAGTTAACGCTTAGGTTAAGACTGTTAGAAAGTGCGTAAGACGCTAGTAATTCAATAGCAACTGACTCTTCAAGAATCTGGTTGTTACCAGAATTCATGTAGTTGTTCATTGCGTAAACACCAGCAAGGTAAAGACCTTCAGCGCCGTAAGAACCGTAAGTTGCACTTACTACGTGAGAATCCGCAGTTTGTGAACCAGCTACAACGTAGTCTACGTCACCAGTGTTGTATGCGTAGTTTGCAGTGAAATCTGCAATGGAGTAGTTCAAAGCGATTTGACCACGGTTACCGTAATCAATTGTATCAGCTTTGCGGCCTTGCCATGCAACACCTACGTTTAGAGAACCAGCATTCCCGAAATCGATCGCATTACCGTAGCTAACCATCTCTTCACCACGGCCAGTACCTAGATTGCCGTGATCTTCGTAGATGAAGTCATTCGCGAATGCAATTGGCATATCAGCTACACCAGCAACGCTGTAGTAAGGCGCCCATTGAGTACCAACAGCTGCACGACCTAAGTCATCATGAGAAACACCAACATAACCAAGACGAGTAGTGAAAGACTGTTCACCACCGTCAAGCATGTTTAGCGCCCATTCACCTTTAGCGTCAGCAGTAAAGCCGTTACCTAGTTCGTGAGTTGCACCGAAGTTGATACGTGGAGAAACAGTCTCTACACCAATATCATCGCTGTTTTGACGGTCATCGCTATTTACGTCACCAACTGCAACTGAAACGTGGCCGCCAACTGAGAATGTTGTGCCGTCTTCGTTGTAAAGTTCTACTGCAACTGCCTGTGTACCAAATACTGCACCAGAAATTGCTAGCGCTAAAAGTTTCTTATTCATTGTCATATCCATTTGTAACTGGGTGAGTTATTCACTAACAACCTCGTGCTTACGGAGAAGTTGTTACCTGCATTTAACAAGTAGGAAAACACTAATATACGAATGACAAAAAAGTTGCATTAAAATATATAAAATAAAACAAATCACACTATAAAAAACAAAAAATCAATACTAAACAAAAAGATAGAGCACAAACCTGTCGTAACCTTTTTTATATTTTGAGACCGATTGCTCATCAACTTTTGATTTTTCAATCGCAAAAGTAGCATTAAAATTCAAAGCAACATATTACTCATTAGACCATTGAGTGACATATCTTTAACTTTGAAACATTTTGTAACACACAGAACTCGGCTGAAATATTTTGCTTTGTGAAACAATTCCCAATTTGAGCTAGGAAAAATCACTCAATTGGAAGTTCACTAGAAAAAAGACAAAAAAAGGGCAACCAATCAGCGACCGGTTGCCCTAAATAACACATCATTAAACTCTTATTTGAAGCAAACTTCAGCCCAGCGAGCTAAACCTGCAGTTACCGAACCGAAATAGTTGCCACTCACAATAGGTACGTTAGGCACAGCTTGTTGTACAGCTTCACGAAGTATCGGTGAACGAGCTGAACCACCCGTCATGTAGATTACGTCTGGCTGTTTCTGACCTTGTTGAATCGCTTCTTTAACCAACTCAATCATCTTAGACTTTGGGGTTTCAATCGCTTCAACCATCTGTTCGATTGAGATGTCCACCTCGACCAATTCAGAGGCAACATTAATCGCAGCACGATATTGAGAGGATTCTGCCAGCGCGATCTTAGCTTCTTCCGCTCTGCGCACAATGCCGTAACCTAAAGTATCATGATAAACCTTCATCAAACGTTCTAGCTTTTGAGGCTCTGACGCTTCTTTACGAAGTAATTTCAATGCTGCTAGGTTTTCTCTTGAATAGAAATTCTTTTGAGCTTCAACATTATTAATCGCAATTGGATTCCAGAATTGAGTCAGTGGCATATCGATACCCGAAATGCCTTTGCTGCCCATACCAAAAGGTGACATCAGTTGTTTGAACGCAAGATAGATATCAAGGTCATTGCCCCCTACCCTTTGTCCACTGTGTGCGAGCAAACTCTGGGTACGATCCGCTTTACCAGACCAAGTTGGTCCCATTTCTAACAATGAACAATCGGTGGTACCACCGCCAATATCCACAACCAATACCGTTTGGTTTTCAGTTAAGGTGCTTTCGTAATCAAGACCTGCAGCTACTGGCTCAAATTGAAAAGCGATATCAAAGAAACCGGCACGCTTAGCTGCGCGAGACAGTATATCTTCAGCTTGTCGGTTCGCCTCTTCACCACCTCGACCATGAAAGTTAATTGGTCGGCCGATGACGGCTTGTTTGATCTGCTCTTGAGTCGTAAGCTCAGCTTGGTGTTTAATATTTGCCATCATGGCGCACACTAAATCTTCGAAAAAGCTCACCTGAACATCATGCAGTCCACTCGCACCAAGGAAAGACTTAGGGGACTTAACATAATAAACGTCGCGAGGGTCTTCTAAATAGAGATCCAACGCAGCCTGACCAAATGCCATGTCTTCTGGCACTAGATCGATACTCTCTTCTCTGTTCAGAGCAATAGCTCGTCGGAGTACTTGCTCACCGATCGTATCACTCGGCTTGATATTCAAGTGGCGGAATAGATGTTCAGAAACGCTTTCACGGGTAGGCGCAAACACGGTTGAGGGAATATAGTGGTTGTTACCTTCTAGCGGTAACAGGCTTGGCTCTCCATTAACCATCGCCGCGACAGAACAGTTAGCCGTTCCATAATCAAATCCAATAAACATAGTATCCCCCACTCAACAAAAGGGGCAAGATGCTACCTGAAAAGCCTTGAAATTACGAGGTCATTTGCTTCTTTCGCTTGGTCATTTTTATTTTTCTGACTCTTAATAGCGAAACAAGTATGCTACATTTCAGCGCAAATGAATCACAGGTTAGTTAAATGAAAACACCTTGCCGAGCGGCTTGTAAAAATAACGGTGGAATGTGCAGTGGCTGCTTTCGAACTATGGATGAGATTATAGGCTGGAAAGGCTTATCTGAAGACGAAAGACTGTCTGTCATGAATAACCTTAGCGGTGTAAGTTCCACTCACCAGTGTCCACAATGCAATGAACCGGCTCAGTGCGATATTAGTGCAGGTAAAGAAACGTGTTGGTGTTTTGAACTAGAGAAGAGAGACACTAACTCCGTACCTACAACTGGGGTATGCATGTGTCGTAAGTGCTTGTCTGAGTTGCCGATTCAGTAGCCTACCAAGATAAAAGCCACTCAAAAAGAAAAAGCGAGAAAATCAAATCTCGCTTCAAAACACTTGTTGTTTAGTAAGTATTTACTTCTTCTTTAAAGCAATTTACTTATTACTTAGCTTTTGCAACCAGCGCAGGCTGAGAAAACTGTATTCCGTTCCAGCCATGAACCATGAAGTTACGAATATTTTGATGGTCGGTGTTCTCAGGAAAAGCTAGCACGTCATTACGATAAAATTGACCAAAACAAGCAAGTGTTTGCTCTACTGATAGGCCTTGCGCTAAACCAAAAGCAAAAATCTTACACGAACCATTATTTTGCCCTGCTGCATTCACCACCTCGCCATTACGAAATTCACTCTCCGTAAAATCATAGTGAGCTTCAATCACCTGCATTGTTTCTTCAAATTGCACGCTTTCTGGGGTTTCAGCCAGAGTATTTAATAAGGTTTCCAGTTCCATTTACTATTTCTCCATCAAGTATATAACTGACAGCAGTGTATCTTGTTTTTCGGTAAGAGTAAGCCGTTGTTTACTTTGGACAGCGATTCACTTTTTGGCTTACAATGCTAATTACCTCAATGAAACTAATGACATAGTTTTATCAGGGCGTTATATTATTTTATCAAGCGGTTAACATTGTTCAGTAACGAATATGCATAAAGATAAGAACTTAGAACTGTTTAGATACCTTAAACCAGGTACAAAAACAGCAGCTGTATTAGAATTTGGCCCAGACGACTCCATCCAGATCAGTACACTTTATATCGGATACAAAGAGGATCAGTACCTTATCCTAGAGCTTTCACAAAAAGCGACAGAGGCTCTGACGCTCAGAAAACTCATCAATGTAGATATTATTGTTCGTGCTATCACCGATACTGAACTGGGGCATATTGTCGCCTTTAAAACCAATGTACTGGCTCATATCACCTCGCCCGCGCACCTTATTTTCCTGCGTCCTCCTTCGAGCTTTGCAAGCAAGCCTATCCGAGAACACGAAAGATACAAGGTACGCCTTAGCTGTGAAGTCACCTTTGATACTTTGTCATTGGATGCCACTTTGGTCGACTTTTCAGTTTCAGGCTGCGGCATTTATATCACGCAACAATCAGATATCGATGTAGGTTGGAAGATACAAGTAAACTCTGTCTTAAGTGAATACTTAGATAGTGAACTGGTCTACAAAGTGGTGAGCAAGAAACGACAAGGCCAAGGCTGGCTATTAGGCATTCAGTTCCCTGAACACCTAGATATGAGTGACGAGTTAAAAACACTGCTGTTAGAGCAGGCCTTTGTTGCCGGCTTTGTATAAATGATTTTATTCACAATACTTGCTCTATAGCACTTTCAAAGAGTCAAATTAGTATTTCGTTACATCCCAGTGTAAGTTTTTAAAATGAACAAATGCTTGGTGTAACGACTCTTCTTTAATAGGCTTTACAATCACGTAATTCGCCCCTGCAGCCATAAAGTTGTCTCTGGTTGAATCTTGAGCATCAGCGGTACACGCATAAATTGGAGCTGTGACACCAATTTCACCTCTTAATTGCTGTGTAGTTTCAACACCACCTAGATTGGGAAGTTGGTTATCCATCAAAATAAGGTCATAGGTTGTCGCCTTAGCCATTTCTATCGCTTCTAAACCGTCTTTTGCCCAAGTAACTACCATTCCATATTTTTTGCAGAAAGCCTGAGCAATAAAGGCGTTAGTGTGATTATCTTCCACCAGCAGCACCTTCAAAGACCGGCTAAACAACACCTCTGGCTCGATATTCACTTGTTGCTTAATGCTCAAGAGCGACTTAGAGCGCACTTCCACAGGAATTTCTATAATGAACTCCGAACCTTGTTCTATAACGCTTCGGACTTGGATGTCCCCCTCCAGCATATCGACAAGGTTTTTTACAATCGTTAAACCCAACCCTGTTCCACCATATTCACGAGTCGTAGTCTCTTCAGCTTGAACAAAAGGTTCGAACACAGCATCAATTTTACTTTCATCGATACCAATACCTGTATCTTTCACTCGAACGACCAAACTAGCATGGTCTGAATTAAAAATACTTTCGAGTTCAAAGCTCACGGAAATGCCACCTTGGTGAGTGAACTTAAGGGCGTTACTCAGCAGGTTAAACATGATCTGGTTAAGACGCACTTGGTCGGTATTTATTTCGATGTCATCAACTATGTGATTCACAATAGTAAACGCTAATGATTTATCTTCACAAAGCGGACGATAAATGCTGTCCAAGGTATTGACCAACTCCCCCAAACGGAAGTTTTTCTTTTGAATATTGAACTGCCCCTGCTCTATCTTTGAGAAATCCAAAATATCGTTAAGTACCGCAAGTAGATGCTCCGCACTGTTACAAAGTACATCCACCTGTTCTCGGTTATCTTCACTGTGTATAGAGCGCTTCAGTAACTGAGAAACACCGAGAATACCGTTTAGTGGAGTACGAATCTCATGACTCATCTTAGCTAAGAAGTCTGCACGTACATTAGCAAGGTGTTCTGCTTCTTCTCTTGCTCGATCTGCTTGCCTCTCAGCTTCAATAAGCTTGGTAATATCTTGTCCTTGCACTACCACTCCGGTGATACCGTGTTCAACGCTTATTGCAGACATGTTCCAGCGAAATACCTTCTTGCCAATAGGCACATTGATACCCGTTAGTTTCGAGCCTTGAACTACCATCTGAATATTCGGCAGCATTCGGGTTTCAAACTCTTGAGCCACCGCTCCGTAATTGTCATCGGCATCAAATAACGCCATTCGAGCCGCGGGGTTCATCTGAATCAAATCCCCTTTTTCAGACCAAACCAAGATAGGTGAGTGAGCAAAATTGAAGAGATCTTGGAACTTTTGGTTCTGTTCAGACAAGCGTTCAAAGGTATCTTCAAGCGTACAGCCAATATGATGAAACTCGAAAATGTTAGAGCCATCAAACTTGTTGTACTCCTCGCTATCACTTGCAGAGCGAGTAAAGTCCATCAACTTGTCTAGCTCGGCAGCTACCCTTCTTTGGATCCAAGCTCGCGCAAAGAAAGACATAAATA
This sequence comes from Vibrio splendidus, assembly GCF_001557875.1. Classification (GTDB taxonomy): domain Bacteria; phylum Pseudomonadota; class Gammaproteobacteria; order Enterobacterales; family Vibrionaceae; genus Vibrio; species Vibrio splendidus_F. The sequence goes on from NZ_LNRF01000001.1 coordinate 1,671,965, forward strand.
TGATCACTACTATCACAACAATGATCGCACGTTCATAGTTCTCTTCTAACGCTATGAAGTTGGTGTTCTTTTGAACGGCACGAATAGTGAGAGGGGTTTCAACAGCATTGATTTTAATCGTTGCGACAGTGACAAAATGGCGAGGTAATTGCTCGTACATTTGATAGTTAAGGATGTCAGAGATTGTGTAGCTCTCATCACCATTGAATGTAGAGGTGACAGGTGTCCCATGCGCTTCAATAACGATGTTTTCACAATTACTGCCTTGTTGAATCGACTCCGCTAGAGAGAAGTTGTTATCAAGTACGATAGCGATATAGAGCTGGCCTAGAACCTCTCCTGTTTGGTTGTCCACAATCGGAGTTCGGCGAGCCAACAAGTGACGATTACCAATATCTGTCGTCAGTTTGATAAAATGCCAATTACTACTGAAAGACACCTCATCAGAGATATGTTTTAAGTAGGACTCATCCAACCCATAAAATTGACCGTTGCCATCTTCCCAGACCAAACCATCATGAGTAGAGACAAAGCGTAAATCTGGAGCATGATCAGGCTCACGTTGGTCAACTCCAAAGAAAAAGTAGCTCAGAGCATCTGCATCGTTGGTATCAAAATACTCCCGTAGCGTCTCACTGTGTGAACTACTATCTTGGTGGATTTGCAACACCGACAAACGATAATCAAACATATTTTGGATCAGGCTAGAGGTTTGCTGAACCGTTCGATTAGTCTCTTGTTTGACGATGCTACTGCTAGTTTCATAATTATGAATAAGCACGCCAAGTGCCATCACGCCTATCACTAAAATAATGATACGTGTAATGAGTTTTGCTAAGGTGTTCCTTGGTGTACTGGCGTAGCTTTTCTTCATTATTGACCTGAGTACCTAAATGCTCGCTGCTTAAGTTTTGAAATGCGTTCTGGGGAATCTTCCTTGGTTACTATCTCAAAGTCACCCGAATAAACGGTAGGAACCTCCTCTCCGGCTAAATCCCATTTGATCGCCTCAGCCATCGCGATACCAGTATCATCATTCATACGCATGACTGTCACATCTAGGTCGCCTCTAGCAATGGCTTCAAGTTCAGCAGAGCCGCCGCCCCAGCCATTAACTAAGATATCTCGGCCAGACTCACGAATAGCTTGTGCGGCGCCCAGAGCGACATCAGTTGCACATGCATAGATAAAGTCTAGATCCTTATCGTTCGCCATGCTGATTTTAGCGGCTTGGTAACCACTTTCTTTGTCTGATTTTGTGTAAAAAGAAGACTTAAGGGCAAAGTTCGTATCAGTATTCACATCATGGATAAAGGTATCTCCACGAGCATCACTGATATAGCCTTCTGAGCGGTATAACACAGAATATTTACTTTCAGGTTGACTTACTTCTTTAAAGTAATCCGCTAATTTTAGACTGCCTGTCGCATGATCAAAACCCACATACATAAACGGCTGTCTATCAGCCCACGCACGCACGGGCGTTGTGATATTTTGCAGGATAAGTTTAGTCTCCGTAGAGCTCAATACGTGCTCAATAAACTTACGATGTCGCGTCGTATCTAATGTAAAAACCAAATAATCCGTTTTGTTCTCGATCGCTTCTTGTAGTGAAATGCTTTGTTGCGTTAGGTCTGCATTAACACGAGTAAACACCTGATTTATTTGATAGTTAATTCTCAATTTATCAAGGCGTTTTTCAAAAGCTTGAATATTACGAACCCAATAGTCAGAGATCTGCTGACCCGGATACACGACTGAAATCGTAATAGGCCTATTTTGAACTCGACTCAATGGTACAGATGGACTTTTTACCGCTTCGACCATTTTGTCGGTCAATGCTTTTTGCTCTGGAAACTTGGAGAGATATTCTTGGTACTCCCAATATCCATTAAGGACATGGGTACCGTGGGAGAAAGCGGACACAGAAAAGACTGTAAGCCCAAACAACATCAGTAAACGTTTCATATTTTTCTCGTTTTATATGAACTACTTTGGCTCATTTTTTAACCTAGCATGACACCATCTCTTTGTATGGCTGAAAGATATTATGTAGGACAACGATGAGAAATGATAGCGTCTAACAGTAATTAGAACGACATTCTAAATGAGTAACATATTAATTGAGGGGAGCGACTAGGAATCACGAGTTCCGCGATAAAATAAGACCGTTCAAATAAAACCTCACGACCCTATATAATCAACAAGTTAAGTCAATTATACATAAGATTTAACCTTATTGAGATTTTATCAATAACGAACAATTTGGCTATGAATTATGAGACATCGATATATTGAATTTTGTCTTTTTGCCACTCAATAATTAATTTGCGTGATGCCAGTTTTTCTTTGCGAGATTTTGGTAATTGTTTTATGGCGTATTCGGTTTTCAACGCCTCACTTTTTGACCCAACCCCAAAACTCCAAACCAACGTCAGCGGTCCTTTTCCTTTTAGTGCTTTTGCACCTTTTCCCGTTTGGTGTTGTTCAAACCGACGTTCCAAATTATTCGTCACGCCACAATAAAGGGCATTGTGACGATTGCGGATCAAGTACACGACCCAATCCGCATTTTTATCAACGTCTGACATTTAAAGCAGCGATTCAACCAGAGCCTTAAGCTCTGCCACTTCTGCTCGTAGGCTTGCTACTTCAGATTCAAGCTCTTCAAACTTTTCACTCGTTGCTGAGGGGGCAGCCATGCTTACTGATGCCGTCGCAAACGCTTCAACATCCACGTCACCGCTCAATAAGTGCTGGTAGCGTGATTCACGTTTACCCGCTTCGCGTGGTAGCTTGACCACTAGCGCGCCGGCTTCTCTTGCAGCGAGCTTCTCTAGTATTGCTTCTACTTCTTTCACATCACTAAAGTTTGCGAGGCGCCCCGTTCGAGTACGAAGTTCACCGGGTGTTTGCGCGCCGCGAAGCAGCATGCAACAGATGATTGCACGCTCTTGCTCTGTAAATTGCAAATCACCGAACTCAGTGTTGCAGAAACGATGCTGATACTTATTAACACGGCTGTTGAAGCTGCTTTCATCGCTCACCATGCGACGTCCGATCAAACCATCAACCGCATCTAAAACGTCTGACTCAGAAAGAGAGAGAACTGGCTCACGGTTACTCTTTTGATTACAAGCCGTTGTTAAGCTATTCAGTGTCAGTGGGTAGTGATCGGGAGTAGTGACTTCTTTCTCGATCAAGCAACCGATAATTCTCGCTTCAATTGGGGAAAGTACTGTGTTCATCGTTTTTCCTTTTTATTATTTTGATAATTCCATCTCAACACCTAACAATGCAGTCAATGAAGACTAGTGCTCAGACAAAATCGGTACTCGTTTCTTTCTGCCTTGCTCATCAATCATTATGATCTTAGAACGGTTTAGCTCTATTTCCACGACTTCCAAATAAGTACGCTCTTGTACATACGCATCACGAAGCTTGTTTTGCTCTGCCGAAGATTCAGTAACATCGTCACCCAAATCTTCTGTTTCTAATTGTTGTTGATTCATTTCACATTTCGTATCAATGCAGTATCTATATAGGATACTAACTTGAACGGAGAGATAAAAACAATCACACATCAGCGAGAGTGACGAATAATTAAACAACCTTACTTTTGCTTTGATCTAAAGACTGTTACATCATCAATTGATGTGCTTTAATCAGATCCAGACAATGTATTTGAAGATTAGGAAAAGGAATCTATGAGCAGCGTATTTGAAATTGTTAGCCAAGCACGACGTAAGAACAAACTTAAGCGTGAACTTTTAGACAACGAAAAGAAAGTTCGCGACAACCGTAAGCGTGTCGACCTTCTGGATAACCTACTTGATTACATCAAGCCAGAGATGACTCACGACGAGATCCTAGGCATTATCAAAAACATGAAGGCTGACTACGAAGACCGTGTTGACGATCACATCATCAAAAGTGCAGAGATCTCTAAAGCTCGTCGCGACATCAGCCGCCGCATTCGTGAACTAACAGAAGAAGACAAGCAAATCCAGGGTAAGAAGTAATCTAACCTCGTTGATTAACTTGTAATAATGTTACTAACCCACTCTTTGTAGTGGGTTTTTTTGTGCCTAAATTCTAGTGTCTATACTTAAGCGTACGTAAGTAACGATATATAACTCAACAGCAGTATGAAACAAAATAACGAGTGAACATCAGCTATGGAGAGACCTTATGTACGCAAGTATTCTGATAACCTTAGCGCTATCAACTGCACAACCCTACCCTGAAGAGTTTGAGAAGCTTTATACCGAAGATACAGAAATCACTTATGATGATCTCGTGGTCGATGTTCATGGCTACAAGGTTCCAACCCGCTCAGCATTTCGAGGTTGGATGCTCCTCAACCACGCTCAAGACCAAGTCAAAGCAATCGGACAACAACTCAAGGACAATGGCATCACTCAAAGCATGCCTCTGCATTTAGTCTTGCTGCAAGGGACGGATTGGGCAATGAGTAATACAACCTTGTTTACCCTCCCAAATGAGAAACATGTGCCAAACATGATCAACACCCTTAAGTACATACAACAATATATTGAGCCTGAAATCGGTGTTGTTATACCAGTATCTGGAGAGCGAACCGATATCTACAATCAGCAAGCTGGCGGTGCACTGCGAAGTAAACACTTGGAATTTTGCGCGTTGGACTTGGTTCCCGCCAATGATATTACTCGTGAAGATCTACACGTGAAGCTTAAAAAGGTTCATGCTGAATTTGGGCAAAAAAACAACGTTGGGCTGGGGTTATACTCTGGTGTTCGATTTCACATTGATACTTGTGGATTTAGGCAATGGTGAAAAACACATGACAGAGTCACAAAGACCAACTACAACATCAAGTCATTAAGACTCACATAATGAGCGGTAATAATTTAACAGCCTGAATTAAAAGAGAAAATAAAATGGAACGCTAATTGCTATTAATAACAAGTATCATAATTATTAATAGCAATTAGGAATTCAATATGAAGACGATGACTCAACGCTCTCAAACTCTACTTTCTGTTTCAAACTTCAGTTTAGCTATCACCGCCTTGCTTATGCTACTCAGCATTATTGTTGCTTATCCGATGGCCGATCACTTCTCACTGCCAATTCAAATCATGGCACACATCAGCACTATCTTGGTGGCTGCATTACTAAAGATTAGTTATGTAGGTCGTTGCCTTGCACAATACAATCTTGGATTAGAAGTTCGTTAGTTTGACATCGCTAGCCTGATAATGAAGCAGTTAGACAATATCAAGGCTACTGAAAAGATCATACAGTTGGTGAGACTTATAAGGTTTTGGTAAATAGGCATTCATGCCCGCTTCAAAGCAATCTTTAATGTCTTCCTCCAAAACACTGGCGGTTAAAGCAATGATGGGTAATGGTACGGCTTGTTGAGCGGTTTCCCACTGGCGAATCGCACGAGTCGCCGTTATCCCATCCATAACAGGCATCATACAGTCCATTAAGATCGCATCAAACTGAGCACCTTGAGTAATCACGTCCACCGCTTCTTGGCCATTACTGGCAATCAAATATTCATAACCCGCTTGCTCAAGGAAGAAGCTCGCTATTTTCTGATTCATCAGGTTGTCTTCAACAATCAGAATACGTCGATTCAGAGAGCGAACCTCTTCTTCTTTTACTTCCACCGCCGGCACTTGCTCTTCACCGACATCAAGCGATTGTAAGCTGTTTAAGAACCGTCGACCCAAAAATGGCAAGGTATGAGTCGAGTGGACCGTCTCTGTGATTAGGTTGGTTTTAAATAGGTGATGCTGACAAACGATAACTCGAGTCAAAGGGAATACTTCCTTCAACGTAGCAAGATCTTTCTCCATGGAGTGATGCAGCGTATGACAATAAAGTATGAAGTCGCTTTCTTTCAGACTCTCATCAAGATCCGAAATGGATGACTCGACACTAGGTCGAACGTTTAAGCGTTCGCATTCTTTGACCAGTTGATCGAGGTAATTGAAAGAATTCGAGATGATCGTCGCACGGCTTAGGTTGTTGAAGGTTTGAACGTGAACTTCGACAGTGTCTACATACAGACAAAATGTGAATGTAGAGCCCTCCCCTTTAACTGAGCGCGCGGTAATATAGCCGCCCATCAAATCAACAAGCTGTCGACAAATCGCAAGCCCTAGTCCTGTTCCACCGAATTGGCGAGTAATACTGCCATCTTCTTGAGTGAAAGGTTCAAAAATAGACTCTAACTTCTCTGGCTCAATTCCAATACCGGTATCAGACACACTGCATTCCAGCTTGCCTCTCCCCATAGACATGGGTGTATAAGCAATGTCTGTTGTAATTGTACCCTTGGACGTAAACTTGATGGCATTAGATAACAGGTTAGTCAGTACCTGCCTCACGCGGTACTCATCGAAAAACAATTGTGGCGGCGTTTGAGAATCAATATTGATGTCGAGCTCGATATCCTTACTTATCGCTTTGGATAAAATCACACTTACTGAGTCGTATACCGCCTCTCTCAGATCAGCATTGTGTGGCGATAGCATTAAGTTACCCGACTCAATTTTGGACAGATCAAGGATATCATTAAGCAGAACCAGCAATGAGTGAGAAGACGATTCAATATCTCCTAACACTTCTTGTTGATTCACGCTCAGTTGGCTTTGAGATAAGATCTCAGCCATCCCAATAATCCCGTTGAGTGGCGTACGTATCTCATGGGACATGTTGGCTAAAAATGCGCTCTTGGCCTTGTTAGCCGAGATCGCATCTTCTTTTGCTTGTACTAGCTCTTTGTTATGTTGATAGTTGCGCTCCATCACTCGATTTAGAGTTTCAGTGAACTCGGCAAGTTCATCATTCCCTTGAATATGAATGACCTTTGGCTTGCCGTAGCTATCTGCGCATTCAGAGACTCCTTTCAAGATAATCGATAGGTTTCTATTTAGGCGAAGAGACGTCGCAACACCTAGCCATAATAAAACACCAGATACAGCAAGAATCAGAACTGTCATGATCAAGGTTTGTCTTTTTTGCAGCGCAATGTTTCTCGTCAGGTCAAACTGTAATTGCTTAGTATAAGCACCAACCGCATTTGAAATCGCCAGTTTCTTCCGTTCTAAGCCTTGCACATGGTCATATATTTCAGGTGACGAGAAATCTCCTTTAAGGATTCGAGCTGTAAAACGGTTTTGAAATTCATCTTTAGAAAACGTACTTAATAACTTTCTAATTTCAGGCGAACGGCTTCCTGATCGGAAAAACGTATCTAATAACTGCTGCTGCCTTTCTAAAGCACCAACATAACTCAATAAATATTGTTCTATCAGCTCTGGAGCACGATACAAGTGATAACTCAACCACGCTTCTCGCTGAGTCCAGAACACATAGTGCGTAAGATTGACAAACATCGCATCAGCTTGACCGATCTTTTCATCCACTATGTTAAGACGATATTCAGATAGCTCCATTAACACGTCTTTCAATAAGTCAAAGGCCTGCTCAGTTAGCTGTGCGTTGTTGTCAGTGATCAATGATGCGCTGTTATTAATATTCGAGGTCGCACTAGCTAAGTTTGCTAAAACCTCCTTAAGCTCAACCAATTGTGATTCAACACTCCAGTTACTGTCTAGCTGTTGCAGTTGCGCCTCATACTGAGTGAGTCTATCCAATTCCGTATGCAGCTTTAAAAGCAGCTGACCTTTTTCAAGGGAGTCATTAGACAAAACTAACCATCGATAAGCATCACTTGAAACCGTATTAAAAGATTGAAGCGCTTCAACTTTGATGCGTGTTGTTTCGAGGTGATTCATCTTCTTATCGTTCTTAAGCACTTCATTTACTGTAAAACCAAACATGATGAATACAGAAACCGTGGAAAGAAATATAAGACGCCATCTAATTGACATATTTATCATTTTTATAACAACTCCCTTCCCGAAAGTAATTTTACCTAGCCCAAGTTAAGAATAGGACATTAACAGAGGGTTATTGATCAAATTGGATATGAACAAACGATACTCTGAACCAAGAACGAAAAATTCGAATCAACAGACATCCAGAGCAGGGCTTTAAAGCGGAGAGGCGTGCTTTTGCTAAGTGAAGTTTAGAAAAGCGAGGTTTAATTGAGTAAAATGTAAACAAAAGACGTTTTCTCAAGTTATTATCACCCACATAACAAGTGAACGGCCACATTTAGAGGCTCAACTAGACTGTGAATAATGACTCTGCGCGCTAACAAAGCGGATAGTTAGGGTAAAATTGTGACATCCAATCGTTTGCGTGATGTACTTTTCACGCTCAAGCTAGGCTTATTCAAAGGTCGAACAACAATACTGGTTGATTCCCTTATTTGTCGTTTACTGTTTACGTGTAACTTGAGTTAGTGATCACACCTTTAATGTTAATTATGACCTGCATTACATATTATCTTTTGAATTGAGTATTTTTTGACGAAAAATAAGTGCTACAGATTGTTAAAGTCAATAGTCTTTATTGACGTTCAAATCTTGATTAATGGCTAATATAAAGCCAATTTACAGATATTTTGTCTGCATTTATTTTTCCTAGCAGAATAACCCGTCATACCTTACAATCCTGCCACATAAAAATTACAAGTTACACACAAGGTATATCAGCACATTCAAGTGGCAATAAAGACCACAGCCTGATGCCTCAAATCCCCTATGCTGATTGGCTTCCCTACAACCGCCATGAATGCAGAAACTTAACGTGAAAGGTCCCGAGTAAAGATGAGTCCCGAAAAGCACCTCCTAGATTGGCAAACTAGTCAAACCATTGCTGAATCCATCGCTCCAACTTTAGGTCAGTTATACCGTCAAAAAGGCGTAGAAGTTATCCTCTTTGGTAAGACCTTAGTTAACGCGACAACTATCGACATCATCAAAGCTCACCGCATCGCAAAACGTTACACTGGTTCTCCTCTTACAGCAGAACAGACTCAACCTATCATTCAACACCTTCTCTCTATGGACTTGTCTCCATGTCGTATCGATGTTGGTCGCCTTGCGCATTCATTCTGGCAAGATCGCGAAGACACACACGGGTTGGGTGATTTCCTACAAACTGCGCTCATTGAATCGCTTGAAGGCGATGCGATGACAGAACCTCGTGACGTTGTATTGTACGGTTTTGGTCGTATTGGCCGACTGCTCACTCGCCTGTTGATCGAGAAAAGTGGTCCGGGTTACCCACTGCGTTTACGTGCCATCGTTGTACGTGGCGGCAAAGATGGCGACCTAGAAAAGCGAGCAAGCCTGCTTCGTCGTGACTCTGTACACGGCCAATTCAATGGCAGCATTGTTGTAGACCAAGAACGCAAAGCCATCATCGTTAACGGCAACTTCATCCAAGTTATCTACGCAAACAAACCAGAAGAAGTGGATTACACGACTTACGGTATTGAAAACGCACTTGTGGTTGATAACACAGGCGTATGGCGTGACGCGGAAGGCCTAAGCCAACACGTTGCGTGTAACGGTGCGAAGAAAGTTCTACTGACTGCGCCAGGCAAAGGCGACATCAAGAACGTGGTATTTGGTGTGAATGAAAATGTTATTCAGCCAGAAGACACCATCATCTCTGCAGCAAGCTGTACAACCAACGCAATCACGCCAGTATTGAAAGCGGTTCACGACAAGTTTGGTGTACTGTCTGGTCACATCGAAACAGTTCACTCATTTACCAATGATCAAAACCTAATCGACAACTTCCACTCAGGTGATCGTCGTGGTCGTGCTGCTTCATTAAACATGGTTCTGACATCGACTGGCGCAGCTAAAGCGGTATCAAAAGCGATGCCAGAAATGGAAGGGAAGCTAACAGGTAATGCGATTCGCGTACCTACGCCAAACGTTTCAATGGCTGTAGCTAACCTAAACCTTGAGAAAGGCACAAACAAAGAAGAGTTGAACGAGTACCTACGTGAAATGGCGCTGTCTTCTGCTTTGTCTGCACAAATCGATTACACAGACTCGACTGAGATTGTATCTACGGACTTGGTTGGCTCTCGTCACCCAGGTGTGGTTGACGGTGTGGCGACTATCGCACAAGACAACCGTGCCGTGCTGTACATTTGGTACGACAACGAGTTTGGCTACAGCTGTCAGGTTGTTCACTGTATGGAACAGATGATGGGTGTACGCTACAAGACATACCCTGAAGTTTAATCAACTTCGCTCTTGTAGATACGTCCATCGCAAAAAGCTCCACAACATAATAACTATATCTGCGAAGTCTGTATGGGCTTCGCAAACCCTTTTGTTTTACTCCCCCGTATAAACAAGAGGGTTGCCACTTAGATCTGCTCTCTCTAACTGATCTAGGTGGCCTTTTTACATCTAGCGCCCTAACTTTTATCGCTATGACAAGACCTTGTCTTCATCACTCTTGCACAGCTTCACGTCTATTATAACTCAACCTCAACATCTGACTGAATCGAGCTTGAACATGCAAGCACGTACCCCTGCTCAATCTGTTCTGGCGTCAATGTCTCTTGGCTGCTTGATTCCACAGATCCTTTGGTCACTTTGCACTTACACGAACCACAAATCCCACTACGACAAGCGATAATAATTGGAACGCCTGCTTTTTCTAATGAATCCGCCAATGGTGTTCCAGTTTCCGCTTCAACTTCAGCGCCGAACGCTGGCACAAATACCTTAACTGCACTATTCCTATCGTCAGCAACTTCGGCGTTTGACGCTTCTGATTGAGCATTCTGAGTAGCAGGAGTAAAGCTTTCTTGATAGAAGTTATCCATGTTGAACTCAAGTTCTTTCAGATAACTCTCAATATCTTGCATGAATCCGACAGGCCCACACAGGTAAACCGTTCTGTCTAAGATATCTGGGCTCAGTTTCACCAACCAGTTTTTATCTAAACGACCTTGAGGGGCGGTTGTTCCTTCGTTGTCTTTTAACAGCAGTTTTAAGTTGAAATTCGCATGTGATTCATCGAGCTGATGAAGTTCTTGAAAGTAGATAGTCTCAAGCTTGTTGCGTGCCATGTGGACGAAATCAATCTCGATGTCACTGCCTTGAGACAACCAATATTTTACCATCGCCATGACTGGTGTAATGCCACAGCCAGCACTCACTAGCGTTACTTTCTTTGTTGCCGTTGGCATGCAATCAATACAGTTAAACGAGCCTGCCGGCTTCAACACAGAAACCTCGTCACCTTCATCAAGCTCATCAACAATAAAGTTCGAAACCAAGCCACCTTCCACACGCTTGACCGTTAACTTCAGGCGGTTATCTTCTGGGCAAGAAGCCACTGAATAGGCACGGTAATCCGTTTTCGTTGGCATATTTAAACCCAAGGTGATGAACTGACCGGGCTTAAAATTGAAATGTAAGTCTTGTGGAATACAGCCAAGCTCAAAGCTGACCGTATCTGGCGTCTCGTGCCATTTCTTTAAACACACTAAATTGATTGAATCGCTATCCGACCATGCATACATAGTTCACACACCTTACTGATACTAAAGAATTAAATCTAGAAAGCCCCGCCGCTGCACGTTCCTAGAGAACAGCAACAACGGGGCTTGAGAGTGGGCTTAGATTAAGCCGCTAAGATTGTTTTAAGATCTTGCTCTGGCGTTGAGATAGAACGCATGTCGAACTCGTCTTGAATAATCTTTAGTAGGTTCTCTGTTAGGAAAGCGGGAGCTGTTGGGCCGGTGTAGATGCCTTTCACACCAAGAGCAAACAGAGTAAGTAGGATAACGATCGCTTTTTGCTCGAACCAAGAAAGAACAAGTGTTAGTGGTAGTTCGTTGATGCCACAATCAAACTCTTGAGACAGTGCGATAGCAAGCTGAATTGCAGAGTATGCATCATTACATTGGCCAACATCGAGCAGACGTGGAATACCGTTAATGTCGCCGAATTGGTTTTTGTTGAAACGGAATTTACCACATGCCAATGTCAGGATTACTGAATCTTCTGGCGCTTGCGCTGTGAAATCTGTGTAGTAGCTACGCTCAGATTTGTCGCCGTCACAACCACCCACTAGGAAGAAGTGCTTGATGTTGCCTTCTTTCACTTGTTCAACAACCGCAGGCGCTGCTTCCATCAAGGCGTTACGACCAAAACCGACAGTGATCATTTGCTCGATCTCGTCATGCTTAAAGCCTTCTTGCGCAAGAGCACAATCAATCACTGCACTGAAATCGTCACCTTCAAGGTGAGCAACACCCGGCCAGCCTACGATGCTACGCGTAAATAGGCGGTCAGCGTACGAGCCCACATCAGGGTTAAGCAGACAGTTAGATGTCATTACGATCGCACCAGGGAAGTTCGCAAATTCTTTTTGCTGGTTCTGCCAAGCGCTGCCGTAGTTACCCGCAAGGTGTGGGTACTTGTTTAGTTCAGGGTAACCGTGTGCAGGTAGCATCTCACCGTTGGTGTAAACGTTAATGCCCTTGCCTTCCGTTTGTTGAAGGATCTTTTCTAGATCATGCAAGTCGTGACCAGAAACAAGGATACAGTGACCTTGCTTCGTCTTCACATTCACGGTTGTTGGTTGAGGGTGACCAAATGTATCTGTCTCGCCTTTATCCAGCATTTCCATGACTTTGTAGTTCATCAAGCCAATCTGCATAGACGTATCTAACAGTTGTTTTAGGTCTGATGGATCTGTACCTAGGAACGCCATGATTTCATGATATTCAGCAAAGATAGCATTGTCAGTTTGACCAAGAACACGTGCGTGCTCCATGTATGCTGCCGCACCTTTTAGCCCGTATAGGCAAAGAAGGCGAAGGCCAATCACATCTTCGTGTTGAGAGTCGTGACCACGGTTTACCGCCGCTTGAGGGGCAAGCGCCAATAGCTCTGAAGAGTCCGTTGGAAGGTCGAATTGAGCAGCAGCAGAAAGCGCAGGGATCTCAAAACCAATCAATGTCGCTGCCGCGCGAACCTGTTGTTCTAAGCGCTGCTTAAATTCATGAGATTGCTGTGCAAATTCAATGATACGAGCAGGATCGAAGTTAACGTTGGTTAATGTTGCGAAAAACGCTTTTGGCGCCCACTCGTCGATTTCAGTATCAATAACATCACAAGCACGGCCCAAATTGGCCCAAAAAGAAACACCTTGAAGAGAATGCACCAACACGTCTTGAAGATCGGATACTTCCGAAGTTTTACCACACATACCTTGTGCGAAAGAACAGCCTTTTACGGTTGGGGTTTGAATTGTTTGTTCACATTGAATACAGAACATATAAGGGCTCCAGTAATTTTTATTAACTGTAAGTACTTTGCTTACAGTGACTTATTCCAAACCCTATAGAGCATCAAGCGTGCCAACTTTTAACTTATTGATTTTATTAAACTTAGTTTTATTCCATATTTTTAGTGCGTGATTATGACTACATATAAACTCCCTAACAGCACACATCCGTGTCATAGTGACTCTCAGAGATTTATTAACGGCGTTCATGTTTCGTTCAGAATAGAAGCGATAAAGTAACAACATAGAAAAAGAGGAATGAATATGAAAAATATATTAGTTACGATTGTTGCATTGTTTACTGGCCTTTTGGCGTTATTCACAAGCTTGATCCTTGCTATTCCTTTAGCTATTGCAGCTTTAATTACTGGCAAGCGCATTCAGAATCAAATGAAGAAACAAGGTTTCGCAGCTCATATGAACACTCGTCAGTCATCAACCAATGATGCCGGTGTTATTGAAGGTGAATACGAAGACCTTTCAAGCAAAAAGTAACCTAAACTTTAGTTTCAGACATAGTGAAAGCACAACAGAGACAAGATTACATAATGCAAAGAAAGCCCCTCCTAGCACTGCTGGCCTTAACGACTTTAAGTCTCGTTGGTTGTTCCAACGAGACAACGATACCCGCTTACGAAACTTCTCCAGACTTGCCTGACTATCAGCAAGACAGCTTCGATGCCTACGTTAATGACACCCAAGATTGGCTATTGAAAAACCGTGTGTTCATGACGGAAGACAAGCAACTCGAGATCCAACTCAATTCACCAACCGAGTATCAACCAACCTCGCCAAACGGTAAGGCGGTGTTATTGGTTCATGGATTAGGCGACTCACCTTACTCATTTAAAGACATCGCTACCCATTTGGCAGAGCAAGGTTACTTAGTGAGAACCGTATTACTTCCAGGTCACGGCAGTCGCGTGGGTGATTTAATGCAGCCGAGCCTAGAAGATTGGCAAGGTGTGGTGGCTCATCATACTAAGTTACTTGAGCAAGAGTATGATTCTGTTTGGCTAGGCGGCTATTCGACCGGCGCGAACCTCGTGACTTCACAGGCGATGAACGATCCAAAGATCTCTGGGTTACTGCTGTTCTCACCTGCGTTTCAACCGAGCTCATCTGCAGTTCAATACGCAGGGCTAGCAAGCTACTTTGTCACTTGGGCTGATCAAGATCCTGAAGACAATGTTTTGCGTTATAACTCATTGCCTATGAACGGTGCCTCGGTTTACTACGAGACATCAGAAGTCGTACGTGATGACTTACAAGATAAGCACTTCGACAAACCAGTGTTTATTATGATGAGTGAAGGCGACAGCGTGATTGACACCAACTACGCTCAGCAAGCCTTTACTGAATCTATGCCCAATCCAAACAATGTGTTGGTTTGGCAAGGAGAAACGACTTTCGAGGATCCTCGCGCTGTTCAGTACAGCATGAAAATTCCAGAGCAACGTATCTCGAATGGCTCTCACATGGGCTTACTGTTCTCACCAAATAACCCTTACTACGGAATCAATGGTAGCGAGAAGATCTGCTCCAATGGTCAGGCTGAAGGGTTTGAAGAACAATGTAATGCAACCAGTGAGGTTTGGTACTCAGCTTGGGGCTATCGTGAAGAAGGGAAGAACCATGCGCGTTTGACCTACAATCCCTACTTCTCAGACTCGATGGCGAAGTTAGATGCCGTGCTGAACTCTGAAGGTTAACAAGCTCAAGTCTTTCAAAGCCAATCCATAGAAATCAAAAAGGCTCACTAGATAACGTCTAGTGAGCCTTTTTAATGACCAGTATTGGACTATCGCTATATCGTCCACACCACACGCACAGCAAGCAGAATCAGCACCACGCCAGACAATCGATCAATCAACTGCGCTTTTGCTCGAATACGCTCTACGATCAACGGGCTAGAGAGCACCAGAGTAATAAAGGTATACCAAAGGCCATCAACAATCAGTGGCGTTGAGACAATAATCACTTGATTGCTCAGTTCGTTACCTAACGCCACAAATTGGCTAAATAGAGCGATAAAGAACAGCGCGATCTTAGGGCTCAAGATAGAGATCAAGAAAGCCTCACGAGCAGACTGCATGTAGCTCATCTGTTCACCCGCTTCTAATTTCGCCGCTACCCCGCCTTTCGAACGCAATGCATTCACCCCGAGATAAAGCAGATACGCGGCACCCGCCAAGCTGATCCCTTTAAATAGCATTGGCGATTGTTCTAGTAACACCGCCAAACCCACGATGGTTGCGAAGGCATAAATACCAATACCAGCGGCATGTGACCAAGCTGCGATAAGCCCGTTCATACGGCCACCAGCCAAACTGTGTTTAGCGATCATCGCCAAACTTGGGCCTGGAGACATAGCCCCCAACAAGCAAATCGCTAATAAAGAAAACCAAATTGTTACTGTCATCATTCCATTCCTAATAAATAAAGCGTTCCAGTTGAACGCTCTACGCTTAATACTCAATACTTGGCACTTACCATAATTCGCAGGGGGTATTATTTGAAATCAAAGATTATCATCACACCTATGATTTCAAGTCATACTGATATTGTAACTCGACTTTTGCATGGCTTGGAATGCTTTTTCTCGCGCCCATTTGTGGGCAGAGTCGTTGTCATATTTAGGGTGCCACATTAACCAATAGGTATGCATTTCCGTATCAAATGGCAACGAAAAGTAGGTAGTATCGAGGTGTCGACCTAGGTTGTAAGCGATATGTTCTGGCACGATCATCAAGTAGTCGTCTTGCATTAGCACAGTGCCAGCGGATGAAAAGAACGGAACCTGTAAAGCCACTCTTCGCTTCAGCCCTTGCTTCTTCAATGCTATGTCCGCGTAGCTGTCTTTATCTCCACCACCCGTCACTTTGATGTGAGAGTAGTGAACAATATCTTCTGCACTCAAAACCGCTTGTTGAGCCAATGGGTGCGACTTGCGCATCAAACACACCGACTTATCTTCGCCAAGTTTGATGCTTGAAACATGTTCAGGTTTCGTGGGAAACATGCTGGAAGCCAAGTGAATACCCGACTCGTTCAGTGCTTCAAGGTAGTTTGGCTGCCACAGGCGATAAGCCAAATTGATATTCGGTGCTTCAGCGGACACCTCTGCAACAATCACAGGAAGAATATACTGAGCCACATAATCACTCGAAGACAACACTAATTCACCTTGCCAGTCTTGAGGCTCGAAGGGCTTATCATCTAACAGGTGGTCAAACTCGCCAAGTAGATCGTCTAGTTTGTCTTTGAGTAGCAATGCACGGTTGGTCGGCACCAGTTTATTGCCGTCACGGACCAGCAAAGGGTCACCACACAAATCTCGTAACTGGCTGAGCTGACGGCTCACCGCGGATTGTGTGATATGTAGACGTTGAGCGGCGCGGCTTACATGACACTCTTCAAGAAGTACATGCAATGAACGCAGCAGGTTTAAGTTGATATTGCCTAACATGAATGCACCGTCGCATTCTGTTTGTTGAAAAACTCGGTCAAAACCGTATGAGTCATTAAGTGGCGAAGATCTGGGTAACTTTGCAGCTGATCGCGAACTCGGTTCAAGCTCTCCATGCTTTCCACTTCCACGTACAACATCATATCTGTCTCACCGCTAATCGAGTGGCACCATTGCACCTCATCGATACTCTGGATTTGTTTCGCGTAAGACTCACAGCTATGGTCACTACTCGACATGTCGAACTTCAACAAGATATAAGCGCACACATTCTTCGTTTGGTTGGGTTCTGCCACTTGAGCGCAGTAGCCCGTAATCACTTTGTCGCTTTCCAGTTTCTTGATTCTGGCGTTCACTGCCGAGCGCGAGAGGCTGACATCTCGGGCGATATCGCTCACTGAGCATCGTGCATTGGTTTTTAGAATATCCAAAATCTGGCGATCAAATTTATCCATGCTTCTGATTCTTTCCATTTATTGTTCTATTTATAACGCCTAATTTGACACAACTTTCCGACTTATAACAGCCATTCTGACAGCCGACACTTTCACGTAGAATCGGATTAATACCGTTAAAATGACGGTGTCTTACGACGTTTCGCTAGCTGTATTATTGATGTCGACAATGTATGCTCTCATTCATAGCATCACCCGAACATCAAACGACAGGCACAATAAGGCTGATATGATAAGCCAATAGCTAGGAGAGCGAATGACACAACTCAAACAAGAAATCACGCTTATTTCAGGAATCGGACAACTCTCGACGACCTTGTTAGGCACTGGATTATTTATGATCCCTGCGATCGCAGCAGGCATCGCTGGGCAGCTGTCACTGCTCGCTTGGTTAATCCTGTTTATCGCTATTTGCCCGATCGCCCTGACCTTTGCTGCCTTAGGAAAACGCTACCCGAATGCAGGTGGTACTGCTTACTTTGTGCGTCAGGCGTTCAGCGAGCGTTTAGAAACGAGTGTCGCTTGGCTGTTTGTGAGTGTTATTCCTGTCGGTATTCCAGCTGCGATTGCATTAGCGGGCGGCTTTGCTCAACAATTGTTACCCGCACCTCTCGACACACCGCTTGGTGCTCAGTCCTTTACCGTAGCCCTGCTGATTGCCGTCAACTTAATGGGCAGTAAATCTTCTGGCCGCCTACAAACCGTAATCGCGTTGTCGATTTTCGCCTTGGTTAGCGCTTTTGTTTGGAAAGCCGATATCACGATAGCCGATGTTACTCTTCCTGCTATCTCGTCCGATTCGATATGGTCTATCGGCGCTGCTTTGGCTGTTATGTTTTGGTGCTTTGTCGGAATAGAAGCTTTTGCTCACATGGGAGAGGAGTTCAAAAATCCACAACGTGACTTCCCAATCGCCATCATTGCAGGATGTTTTGTTGCGGGGTTAGTGTACTGGGCTTGTTCAGTGGTGATTCTTAAACTGGGGGCTTACGGCTCACCTGAATTTGATGCCGCGTCCATCCCGTGGGTAACAGAACAACTGTTTGGTAATGGCTTCAAGACCGTCATCAGTGTGCTAGGTTTCTTTGCTTGCTTTGCTAGCCTAAATCTTTATACGCAAAGCTTGTCTCGGATGATCTGGGCTCAAGCTCGCCAACATGCTCCTACGAGTAGAATGGCTCAACTGAACAGTCACGGTGTACCACTTTACCCAACCTTAGCAATTGGCTTTGTCGCACTGCTCTCTTGTGTGATTGGTGAACTATCTAATTTGGACCTTGAGTTCTTTCTCAAGCTCGCCAACGGTATTTTTGTTCTGGTTTATCTGCTTGCGATGTTAGCCGCTTGCCGATTACTGACAGGCGCATCTAGATACACAGCAATGCTCTCATTGGTCATCTGTACCTTAGTGTTTATCTGTTTAAGTTGGTCGATGCTCTATGCCGTGACTATTTTTGTGACATTGTCACTCCCTTGGCGAAAATGGTTGGGTAAACCCACTGTTTCTATAGACAAGTTGTAAGCAAACTCTACCAATATCACTGATAAAAAAGCCGAGCGATCTGTTTGATCTTCGGCTTTACCTCAGCCAAACGTATATTTCCAAAACCCAGCACCGCCCCACTCCAATCACGAGCATCACTCGAACCGTATTCATAAAAATCAAACGGACGAATGATGATATTTTCAAGCTCTGCTCTGCGGCTCCACTCATGTTCAGATATTCCGTTGTACCACTTCACCGTTACATGTAGTCCTGCCGCCTGACTGATCACTTCAAGATCACCGTTAAACTCGCTTTCAATCGCTTCTATCATAGCTTCATACTTGAGTTTGTATGAACGACGCATCTTTCTAATATGACGCAGCAAGTCGCCTTCTCGAACAAAATCCGCCAAAGCTTCTTGTGTATGAGACGCCGTGTCTCCAGTGAGCGCATCTTTAATCTCAAGACACTTCGCCACCAGACTTTCTGGCACCACTAAGTAGCCTAAGCGGAGTCCGTTGAACATGACTTTACTCAGCGAACCAACATAAATGATTCGGTCATCAAACCCGAGTTTACCCGCTAAGCCTTGCATACTGGTGTAAGGCCTATGTGCAAACTGAAACTCACTGTCGTAGTCATCTTCAATAATCCAAGACTGATTTTTGTTGGCCCAATCGATTAGCTTGAGGCGTTGCTCGGTATTAAGTGTTGTGCCCATTGGGTATTGGTTACTCGGCGTGACATACAGAGCCTTAGCATTACTGGAGAGCACTTTTTTAATATCAATACCGACCTTTTCTCGGACACTTACGCCATCTAACTCTAGCCTCAACAGATCGATAATTTTATGCACTTGTCGATAACCGGGCTCTTCCACCAGGATTTTGTCGCCCATCGCCAACGTCGCCATCAAACCAATTGAGATGGCTTGCTGCGCACCAGCAGTAATGATGATTCTATCGGCACTACAATGAACTGAACGACTGCTTGCAAGATACCCGGTCAACGCTTCCCTCAAGGCCAAGCTTCCCTGAACCTCTTGATTGCCCGCAATGTTCTGACGTGTAGAGTGGCGTTGCAACAGCCTCTGCCACTTAGCAAAAGGGAACGCATCTAAGTCAGGGACTCCTGGGGCAAAGCTGCGGTTAATGTCGTTAGGTGTCGCTATATTTGTGCTCGGATTACTTAGTATGAGCTTGACCTGTGTATCCTGAACGCTCTTCGGCTGAGACAAACTGAGAAAATGCTCCGGCTGTTCAACCGACACGTAAAAACCCGAGCCTTGCCTGCTCTCTATGTAGCCTTCCGTAACTAACTGTTCATACGCATAGATCACTGTATTTCGACTTACTGTCAGCTCTACTGCCAGCTTGCGTGTTGAAGGTAACTTACTGCCTTTACTCCATAAACCTTGGACGATCTTCTCTCGGATCGCATGAAACAAGGCGGTTTGACGCGTGTCGTGTTGTTCGTCTAACTGTAGGTCACCGACATCGATAGGCTGCATAACTGGATCCAAATAGTGTTTAAAAGTGGCTCTATTTAATAGACCAGTTAATCGCTACATTAATCAAAAGGCAATGATTAAGGAGCGATTATGTTATCTAACACGAAAAGAACCACGATTAAAAAAGGGGCTCACAAAGCCGTATTTGAACAAGAGAAATTGCACCAAATTATTGATGAGAGCTTAATCGCACACATTGCATTGCAAGGCGAACAAGGCCCAATGGTTATCCCGATGCTCGCGTGGCGAGTGGATAACATGGTCTACATTCATGGGGCCAAAAACAGTCGCCTACTAAAAGGGCTAAAAAAGGGAGACCCAACCTGTTTAACGTTCACTTTATTCGATGGTTGGGTGTTGGCTCGTTCGGCATTTCATCACAGTGCGCATTATCGTTCTGCTGTTGTATTGGGTTCATTTTCAGTCATCGATGACAATCAAGAAAAGGATCGCTTGTTGAATATCTTTATTGAGCAAATCGCACCGGGAAGAACCGATGAAGTCAGGCTCAGTAATGAAAAAGAGCTCACCGCAACCGAGCTATTGGCGATCCCTTTAACCGAAGCATCCGTGAAAATTGGTAAACATGGAGTGAATGATGATAAGGCTGATATGGATATCCCTGTCTGGGCTGGCGTATTACCTTATCGAACGGTCGTAGGGCCATTGGAGACAGTTCCAGAGCAAGAAGGCATCATTGAAACACCAGATTACCAACAAGCCTATGGTGAACGCTGGTATCAGAATTAACACACGAAGATGGTTAACTTAATAAAACTGTATACAATCTGACTTACAAAAATTTAACATGAAAAATTAATGTGGTCAGACGATGAGAACGAATAAGGATATTCTTCCACTTCAAGGCTTGCTCAATGGTATTGGGCAAGTCTATTTCACGCAGTCAGCCACAACATCACTCCTACTTCTTCTCTCAATTTCAATTGAGTCACTTTGGCTTTCATTCATGACTTTGATTGGAGCAGCAAGTAGCCACTTACTGGCGTGCTATAGCCACAAGCCTAGTCAAGATATTGAAAACGGATTGTATGCCTTGAATGGTGCATTAGTTGCTCTATTTATTGGCAATATCTTTGGTGTAACACCTGTACTCACCTTACTGGCTATTGTTGGGGCTCTGCTTACGGTACCCATTGCGCATATTGTGTTTCAATTCAAAACCTATCGTGGATACACGAGCGCTTTCATACTGGTTTCTTGGCTAATTTACTCACTTTACACAACGCTCAATTGGTCATCATTTAACGCTGAACCTTCTGTGCCTTTCCCGCTTATCAACGTGAATATCGGCGACTGGATTAATTTAGATGAGTGGCTTCACATACCGAGTATTCTCGATCCGCTACTCAAAGGAATCAGCCAAGTCAGCTTTATCGAAAATGCGTTGTCAGGGATAGTTATCTTAGTCGCTATCGCACTAAACAATCTAAAGCATGCTCTGTGGGTCGTTGCTTCGGTTGTTATCAGCACTAATTTTAGCAATGCGATCGGCGTTTCTGACGCATTAGTTGAACAAGGCCTCTATGGTTATAATGCCGTGCTAGTGACCCTAGCATTACTTCTCTATAAAGGAGTTACTTGGCCATTGATTGTTTTAGGCATTGTTGCAAGCAGCCTGATTACACTTGGCTTTCATGAACTATCACTACTGCCTCTCACCGGCCCTTTCATTTTGAGTACTTGGGGAGTTGTCTATCTGTCTAGATTGATGAAACGCAGTCGCGTTAACAGTTAACGGTTTAATCCATCCGATTTAGCATACAAGAGAAAGGCTACCAGCACTTTGAACAAGACTAATCGGGAAGATTCACTCTCTCGTAGTTTTTCATGCTCAGGGCTTTCCTTATATCTTTGCCATATCATCTCAAGACCTTCGACCGTTTCTACCCTGGGAACCAGCACTCTAGATTGAAAATGCTCCAGTAAAACCAGATAAATCGAACTCTCGAACAAAGGTATATCTTTCTTATAGATAGCTTGAGCTAAACAAAGCCATTTGCTTTTAGGCCTTGTTTTAAAGTGACGATACAACAGTGCTGTACTCAAGATCACAGCAACAACGATAACAGCGGACCCGCCCAATAGCACCTTGTACTGCTCCACAAAAGAAGCGAAGGTGTGCGACACTTGCCAACTTCGCTCAGGCAAGACAAGAATTCTTTGCTGTTGAAACTCTGAATCCCACCAAAAGATGCTAACCGCAGGAAGCGTAACCCGGCCAGCGTTGTTCACTATATAAGTCACCCTTTCTAACCTTTGAGCCTGACGCACACCCCTTTGCTCATCATCTCGATACTGAGTTAACTCAGGATATACCAAAAATTGACTCGTTAAGGTATCTGGGAGTGTCGTGATTTCCGGCAAAAGTGCGCTGATGGTGTCGTGTGCAGATAACGTAATTTCACGAGTAATCGCGTCGCCCACACTGAGCTGCTTTTCTAAACCCTCTGAGCTTTCATTTTGAGAGACAAGCCTCCACTTTTCTTTTAGGTTAGCTTCAGTACCTGTTAACCATTTCTGATTAGACATCATATTGGCAGAAAGCTTATGCGCATTGAAAGACAAAGCCTTCGTCATCACCACCCCAACAACATTATTACTGCCCTGCTTTACGCCAATCTCAAGCGCGACAGGAGGGATTTGATACTCTCCACTCTGTAATGGGTAAAGCACAATTTCCCAGAGTTGCTTGGAATAGACTTTCCCATCAATACGCTCTGTGGAGTTCACAGCAAAAGAACTCGTAGGCAACACGACCGCATTATCAACCTCGACACGGTGCACCTTGGTGCCTTTGGTGAACCAGGTGTCTGTCATCACTTCAATATTGAGAGTGATCTGCTCATGCACGGCAATATCCGAACTGGCATGACTCAGCCAGGCATTCAATTTTACACTGCCTTGATCATAGAGCGAGGTTAGCTTTTGACTGTGAACATGAGACTGACTGAAAGCAAAATGACTCATTAAGCTAATAACCAAACACAAAAGCTGGAATAACCTACTTAACTTCATCTTTCCACTCCGTTTGGTTAGCCACCCCTTGCTGATACTGCAATGCAAACTTGGTTGAGATAAAGCTTGATAGGTCACTCTGAACTCGCTTCATCCATTTTTCGTTGGCGCCTGGATCACTCAAGATTTGTTCAGCGGATAAGACTTCTTGAATCACTTGATCTTGTTCTACTTGCTGCTTTACGCCATCCGAGCGTTTCGGCTTATCTCCATTTTCTCGGCTCACCTGACGTTCATTGCTTTTCGATTGTTCTTTCGTAAAGCTATCAATATAAGCAATCACATCTTCAACAATCTTTAAGTTATGAAGTGCTTCTTGGTTATCAGGGTACTGCTCCAAGATCTCTCGATACAATGACCTTGCCGCAACAAACTCTTTTTGATTCACCAATGAAGCCGCCGCACCTAATTGACCCTGTAAGGTATCACTGCGCATGTAGAATTGTTGCGCTACTTCGTATTCGCCAGCTTGGTAATAGGCCGTTGCTTTCCAATACTCATTGGAAAACACTTGCGCCGCTTGTTGGTATTCTTGATCTTGATAATACAGAGCGCCCTGCTGATCTTTAGTCAGCCAAATATCGACCAACGAAAACTCTGCTGCGTATAAATTAGAGCTGTAAGTCGCGCTATAAAACAGAGAAACCACAACGCACCACTGAACTAGCCAACCTTTTCTAAACCATAATAAATACGGCACCAGCACCACCCAAACCAAAGGGTAACTCGCATCAAACCAAGGCTCAGCTTGGTCTGCTGAAAGCTCAGCAAAAGACGTTATTTTCCCACTAAGGTTTTGTATATCTTGGTTATCTTGAGTAAAAACAACAAAATCACCATGCACCGAATTAGCGAGTTTCGACAAACTCTCAATTTCCATAGGTAAAGGGGATGGAACGTCTTGATTGCCCACACCATAAATCAGCAGTTGGTAGCCTTTTTCCTTGAAATAACCTTGATACTCACGGTGAGCCAATTGGTTAACGGCATCGGTCACCAGCAATACCGTTGCATTGTCCGTTTCAGGTACCAGTTTGTTGATGATAGGAAGGGTATATTCCGCAAACTTACCCTCTCTTGGCATTACTCCCGGTTGAATAGCCTCTAATAAAGGCTTAAACACCGCAACGTCTTGCGTTAAAGGCATTGCTAAATGAGCAGTACCCGAGTAGACGACTAACGCTGTTTTCCCTTTGCCTTGCAGATCGATGAGCTCCGCTATTTTCTGTTTCGCTCTAAACAGACGACTTGGCGCAACATCCTTTTGCAACATTGACTCAGAGACATCAAGCACAATCACTAAAGGCGTTGTGTCTTCTGCAAAAGGCGAAGACTGACGATACCAACTTGGCCCAGAAGCAATCACTATCACGGCCAAACAAATTACGCTGAGTAGAATGATCGGAAGGTGCTTCACTCGAGACGACTCACCAACACGCAAAGCATCCGACAAGTGCTTGGGCAAATGGGTTACCCACGAATCCTGCTTTTGACTTCGGCGCCAGTTCATGGTCAGCACCCCAGCAAGTGGCACGATTAATAGCAGCCATTCGGGGCGAATAAAATGAAAGTTTCCCATCATAAAGCCCTCGCTTTAAGAGTCTCTGGCTTGATACGAAATCGCAAAATGGATCGAACTACCATAAACAGTAGATGATAGATGAAGGCGATAAGTAAAGGCACATAATGAAGACTTTGTTTCGGCTGATAACGATAACTTTCAAACACACTAGGTTCGAGTTCATTGATGGTGTCGTATACGTTATCTAGCTCAGTTGGTGACATCGCTAGAAAGCTCTGCCCCCCCGTTAACTTGGCAACAGCATCAATGACTTCCATATCAATCGCTTGCTCACCTGAAGTGTTAGGGCTCCCCATTGCCACAAGATGAATTTTAATATTGTGTGCAGCAGCAACTTTCGCGGCATCAATCGGTGGCACTAAACTGTCTGTATCATTGCCATCAGTAAGCACTATAATCAAGTGCTCTCGGCTAGGATATTCGCGAGTAAGGTGTTCGTGCTCATGCTTTTCAGGAGCAAGGTTTTCAGAAGAAAGCTGATCAGGTTGAGCGCTATGTAAGTCGGATGACTGCTCCTGCTTGTCTTTGTGATTCTCGGAAAGAAATGTCTTAATACCGAGTCCAATTGCATCACCCAAATGGGTACTTTGCCCAGCCATTGCAGGCTCGGTTTCATTCAGCAGCGCTAACCATGCCGCGTGATCAGCCGTAAATGGCGATTGTAAAAAAGCAGAATCACCAAATACGATGAGACCCAATCGATCGCCACTTCGCTTTTGACTGAACGTGTCCAACACCTCTTTTGAAGCCGCCAAACGAGTCACTTGATTACCAGCACGATTCGAGAAATCGTCCGTCGCCATAGAGCCCGACAGATCCAGAACAATCATTACATCACGGCCAGCTAGCTCTCTAGTCTCTTCAGGTCCTAACCAAACAGGTTTCGCAGCTGCCAGTACGACTAAAAACCAACCTAAAATCAGTGAAGAACGCTGCCAAATACCCGCCTTGATCTGGTTTGAGCCTTTCTCAGTATTCAGACCTAAACTTGATGCAAATGCATCAAAGAAAGGCACTTTCAAGGCAATTTGTGGAGTTTGATGACTCGGCACAAAACAGTAAATAAGAATCGGCAGAGGCAATAAGGCAAGAGCCCAAAGGTATTCAAACTCGATCATCAGCTCCCCTCACATGGCCTTTTACCCACGCAATAGCACTTAAACGAATCTGACTTAATTCACTTTCGGTCCAGTTATAATCTGATGTGTGCTTGTAGATATCTTGCTGCCATTGCAACAAGAGTTTTCGGTCAAAAATGGGGGTCGGAGAAGAAACAGTGAGGAACTCACTCCACTCATTGCCGCTGAGCATCGCAACCTTACTTCCAGGAAACGAGCAACAAGCCACCTGTTTCAACACGCTGTTTATCCTACGCAACTCTTGTTGTAAGCGCTGACTATCAATGGCGCCTTGCTCACTTCTGCTGATCGCTTTTATTGCCACACGACGATATTTGTTCGCTTTATAGGTATGCAAAAGATGGAACGACTTCCAGCCCACCCACACCATAATTAGAATAAAAATGACTTTCCAACCAATTGTTGTTGGCAACCAACTGACATCAATATCAGAAGCGGGATCGATAAAACCTTTGAGTAAAACTCGATTATCGGACACGGTAGCCCCCACTCATTTTTTGAATAAAGTCAGTGATGTGGTTTCCAGACGTGTCTAATCTAACCACATCAACCCCACCAGCACTCAATAACTGATGGATATCTTGGTAGATCTGCTGAGTGACTTGGTTGTATCGATGAAGTTTCTCGTTCAATGAAGTATCAGCCAATAACTGCCACTCACCATCACTGATACGAATCGGTTGAGAAAATTGAAGCTCAAGTTCCATGGGGTCATTCACTGCAATCCCCATCAAATCATTGTGTTGCTTTAGCCATTTGATTCGTTGGATATCTTGTTCTGTCGCGTCATTGAAGTCGCTAATCATCACGATCAAACAACCCTTTAATTTCTGCTGCGTTAACTTAGTCAAAGCGTCTGATAACCCAGAACCTGCAACCTCTTTAGTTTTCTGTTCTTTACGAGACAAACCTTGATTCGCAACCGCCAGAGACTGAAGAATTCGTGCAACATGTGCAGAATGACGTTGTGGTTTGTGCCAGTACAGCTGCTCATTTGAAAAGATTAACGCTCCAATGCGATCACTGTCTTTTAATACTTTCCAAGCACAGCAAGCTGCAACTTGAGCTGCTGCCACAGATTTCATGGTATCAACCGATGAAAAGAACATGCTACTGCGTTGATCGACGAGCAACACCACGGGCAGATCTTTTTCTTCACTTTGAACCCTGACATGAGGTTCAAGCATTCTCTGTGTGACATTCCAGTCAATACTACGAATATCATCGCCCATTTGATAGTGACGAAACTCTTCAAAATTAAGCCCTCGACCACGGTAGCGAGATAAATGGTTACCCGCTTGTCGAGAACGGCTTTTAGCTATAGGTGGCAACGAGAAACCTGTCGACTTCAATTTTGTCGCCATCAGAGATTCAAACGAGCTAACAACCCTTACGTCATCAGATACATTCATAACAACGTTCCCTAAGAGAGAGGCACATTGAGCAATAGCTCATCAACAATCTGTTCTGCGGTCACCGAGTCCGACAATGCATCAAAACTTGGAGTAATACGGTGACCCAATACCGAGCCCACGACCGTTCTCACGTCATCTGGAGTCACATAATCACGCCCCGCTAACCAAGCATGAGCACGGCTGCATTTGTCTAGTGCGATCGATGCGCGAGGACTTACGCCAACATCAATCCACTTGTCTAAATTTGAATCCGGGTACAAGTGTGGGAAGCGCGTTGCCATCACAAGATCCACAATATATTGCTTAATGGGCTGCGAGGTATGGATACGCTTTACCGCCTCCTTACCAGCTGCAATGTGCTCAACACCGCCTTCAAATGCCGCAGCTAGCAATTCATTTTGTTCTTGTTGTAGCGTTCCTGAATCCATACTCTTATTCACTTCCTCATCCATTGCTGCGAGTTCTTCCTGACGCACCAAATCAATAATCAACATTTCCGAGTCTCGCTCTGGATAGCCAACATTCACTTTCATCATGAAGCGATCCATCTGCGCCTCTGGTAGCGGGTATGTGCCCTCTTGTTCAACGGGATTTTGCGTTGCTATCACTAAAAAGGGTTCTGGCAGTGGCATGGTTTCACCCGCAACCGTCACTGTACCTTCAGCCATCGCTTCTAAAAGAGCGGCCTGAACTTTGGCTGGTGCTCTGTTAATTTCATCAGCCAGCACCATAGAACTGAAAATAGGCCCAGGTTGGAACGTCAGCTTCGACTGCTCTTGATGATAAATCTGAGTACCAGTTACATCAGAAGGAAGCAGATCGGGAGTGAATTGCACACGGCTAAAAGCCATATTCAATTGTTCCGCCAATATTTTTGCAGCACGAGTTTTTGCCGTGCCAGGAAGCCCTTCCAATAAAATATGCCCACCCGACAGCAACGCAATCATCATTGATTGTGTGACATGAGCTTGACCGATAATGGATTGGTTCGTCTGTTCAATTAACTGACAAATGGCTGCACGAGTATCTGTAGACATAACGTTACCTTGTAAGGCTACCTAAATAAGCTGTAGTACCTGAATAGGTATATCAGCGTTGATTTAATTTGGCTGGTAGAGTTTTTTTAGTTTTGATACAACATCTTGAGGTGCGACAGATTCAAGTTCAGCAAGGCACTGGTTCGCATCTTGTCCTGCAACTAATAAGGTGTCGCACAAAGCGTATAGATAGGCTGGTTGCTCATGATCTTGATAGATAGCCCGATAGACAGTAATCGCAGCCTCAGCATCATGTTCTCGCGCTAAAGTCGCGTAAGTGTATCCATAAGAACCGTTCATCGATTCAAGTTCATATGCATTTCTCAGGCGACGTAGCGCCTTCACTCTTTCTCCTATTCGCAAGTAAGACAGGCCAAGGCTATAATGCAATGCCGCCGATTCAGGAAACTCTATCAACGTTTGCTTTAAAATAGACTGAGCGTGTTCATCGTCATCAATGCCTTTTAAATACTCTGCGTAAGCAATGGCAACCCTAGGCTCTTGATGATTTTCATATCGATCTAAGTAGATCAGCTCGGCCTGTTGAAATTTGCTTTGTAAGGTGTAGACCCAAGCTCGCTCTAAATCACCATCAAGATCGTTGGAGAGTAAGGTTAGGTGCCTATCGATTGCCGGAGCCAAGCGGTCGAGATACTCACCGGATAACTTCGGCCAAAGAACAATCAAAGTTCGGACAGCCTGAGCTTCAACATCGCGGTCAACATCATCTAGCATTGGGGAGACAACATCCCACTTTGCTTTACCCTGCCACTGTTCTGCGGCTTGTATTGCTGCCAAACGCATTTGTGGATGTTCAGAACGCGACGCTCTAGCGACCGCAATGATCGAGTTTGGGCCATAATACATCCCCAAATTCACGGTCGCTGCAGCACGTTGGTCTATGGGTAGAGCTTCATTTTGAGAGTACTCAGCTAGAAGCTGTTCACGTTGTTCCGCAACAGTTACACCTTTGCTAACACTTACATTACCTAAAGGTTGAACACTATTCGCCAGAGTGACACAAGAATAAAAGCTAAGTAGCATTCCAACAATAATGCGCAGTGCTGCAGAGCAATTAACTAACCGATGTTTCATATTGGATGGCGCTCGATATACAGTTGTTGAGATAACTCTTCAGCCCGCACCATTTGCGCATGTATAAAGTAAATCTCTTCTGTTTTTGCAAAGCTATGGAGTACTAGCCACTCATTCAAAGCATCGAGTGTTTGTGCATGATCGACCTTTTCTTGCTTTCCGCTTAAATAACCCAATGTTTTTAAAGCTAAAACCAACTCATCATAGTTAATCGGAGGCATCATCAAAGTGATAAATTGCGGCTCATTAGTCATTAAAAGTACGTCGTAATTCGCTTTAGCTATCTCGTAGTTTGTGCGCTTTAGTTCGTACTTTTCACCACATTGAGGGTTACTAGGGCGCTTCTGACAAAGATTAAAGAGCGAAGCAAATTCGGTATATCGTTCGCTTTTAGTTTGGAAAGCCATATCAATCACCACTTTTACCGATGCTTGATTAAATAGAGTGTCTGTCGGTGATACCGCTTTGGTTTGAGCGATAACCGTTTGGCTAATTAGTGCAACAACAAGCAACACAACAGTTTTTAGTTTCATCAGATAACGCCTCTATTTAAAATTGATCTTCATTGCATCGCTATTGATGCCTTTGTTCACTGGGTAGCCCATAGTCGCAACAACCATTGAGATATAAGGATCAATATGTGAGAAGAACTGTTTCCAGCCTGCACACAAATAGTTCAGCCCTGTTTCACCATCGAGGGTTTTGATAAAGCGATTTTTCGGGCACTCACCAAAACAAGCAAACTGATAAGTACACTCTCGGCACTGTTTAGGTAACGTTGACTCTTTTGCTCGACCAAATTCTTCTTGGCCTTTTGAAAATTGCAGGTCTTCAAGCTTGGCATTATTGATGTTGCCGAGCTTGTATTCTGGGTAAACATAGTGGTCACACGCGAATACATCGCCGTTGTGCTCAATAGCTAATCCTTTACCACACATAGGTGCAAGTGTACAAAGTGGGTTAACTCGCCCCATCCAAGTTTCAACGCAAGATTCAAAATACGGCACATTTACTTTGCCGATGTCGTTCTCTAACCATTCGTCGAAAATGGTGCATAAGAACTCCCCCCATTGATGGGCAGAAACGCACCAAGACTCTACAATTGAGTTCGGGTGGCTAGGCTCAGTTTCGGGCATGCCTTGAAAAAGAACCTCTTCTTCAGACCATTTCTGTGGTGCTGTATCTCGGAATGATTTCGGTTCGACGATAGGGATGAATTGCATCTGTGGCGAACGAATCTCATCGCGTAGAAAGCGGTAGACTTCGAGTGGGTTTGAACCAGTGAGGTTGTTTACACAAGTCAGCGTTGCAAAATTGACGTTGTGTTTATGAAGAACGGCAACACCTTTCATAGTTTGCTTAAACGTGCCTCGCCCCGAGCGGTTGGTTCGGTAAGCGTTGTGGATCATTTCAGGTCCATCAATGCTCAAGCCGACCATGAAATTGTTTTTACTTAAAAACTTGCCCCAATCATCATTAAGTAACGTCCCGTTAGTCTGCAGGTTGTTCTCAATTTTCACGCCTTTCGGGCAGTATTTCTTTTGCAGGCGAACTACGTCACGAAAAAAGTTCACGCCTAATAGCGTCGGTTCTCCGCCTTGCCAATGGAAAACTATCTCAGGAAAATTTTGCTGCTCAATATAGGTTTTGATGTAGGTGTCGAGCATCTCTTCGCTCATTTGAGTCGCGCAGCCACGCTCATGGCCTAGCAACTCTTCTTTACTTAGGTAGTAACAGTAAGTGCAATCAATATTACATGCTGATCCAATAGGCTTGGTCATAATATTCATACGTTTCGCGGGTGCTGCTTTTGGCAACATAATGGTGTTGTGTTGAGCTGATTGGGTCATTGTTATTCCTCTTCTCGTTCACTCACATTCACTGTGCGATTACTTCCCTAAGATGGAAACCGATAACGGTTATCTAATGCCATTATTCAACAGCACTTGTCAGCCGTAATCAGTAGTATTACGGATTCTATTCATTGATCATGGGAACCAAAGAGCGGCTGCAAACAAAAGAGCTCTTGAAATCAAAAAAGCGAAAACAAAAAGAGCGATCACAAGGATCGCTCTTTTAAGTCGTTCGTCAGCTTTTTAGCGGAGGCTTATTTAACTCGCCTCTGAGCCAAACAAGATGAGTTTATTACTCAATATGATTAGCTTGTTGCTTAGTACTATTGGTATTGAGCTCGCTGCCAGATTTGCATCTTATCTGCGATCTTGTCGATAGAGAACGAACCTGGAACTTGGCGCGGTGGGAATTCTTGGAATGTTTTCAAGAATTGGAATGTGTAAGCCGCACCTAAGTACATGTACGGTAGATGCTCTACACGCCATTGTTGGTAGCCTACACCATCTTTATGTGCATTTTCATAAGGGTCTTGACGCAAATTAAAAATGTAAGGGAAACGCAGCTCTTCAAACTGACACTGCCAAGTTTCAACACCATGACACTCGTTCACAGTGAACATCACTTTCCAGTCGCCCATACGAACGGCTGAAATATGACCATCATCGGCTGCATAAACGAAACCTTTACGAGGCCACTCAACAGAATTATCTGCTGTTGTGTTATTGCCTTTCTTAAGTGCCGGCATTAAGTCAAAGCCATCTAGATGAACTTTGTACTCTTTACCGTTAAGTTTTTTGCCTTTCTTCAGGTCAGCGACAATGTTTTTCTCGCCAGCAGCACCTAGAAATGTTGGAGCCCAATCATTGTGCGCCGCAATCTCATTTGCAACAGAACCTGCTGGAATCTTATTCGGCCAGCGCATCATTGCTGGTACACGGAAACCGCCTTCCCACGTTGAGTTCTTCTCACCGTAGTAACGAGATGTCGCGCCGTCTGGCCAAGACCATTTCTCTGCGCCGTTATCAGTGGTGTACGAAACGATGGTGTTATCAGCGATCTTCAGTTCGTCCAGCTTATCAAGTAGTTGACCGACCATGTTGTCGTGCTCAACCAGACCATCACCGTATAAACCACCACGCTTTGACAGGCCTTTGGATTCTTCTTTCAGGTGAGTCCAAACATGCATACGTGTTGAGTTGAACCAAACGAAAAATGGCTTTTTCTCTTTATGAGCACGATCGATAAAGTCTAATGCGCCTTCTAGGAACTCTTCATCAACCGTTTCCATACGTTTAATCGTTAGGGCACCCGTATCTTCAATGCGACCATCGGCATATGAATGGATAACACCACGCGGGCCAAATCTTTTCTTAAAGCCTGGCGCTTGCGGGTAATCTGGATGCTCTGGTTCTTCTTCAGCGTTCAGATGGTAAAGGCTACCCATGAACTCATCAAAACCGTTAGCCGTTGGTAGATGCTCGTCGCGGTCACCAAGGTGGTTCTTACCGAACTGACCTGTCATGTAACCTTTAGCCTTGAGCATGGTTGCGATTGTAGGATCTTCTTGACGCATACCTTCAGCAGCACCTGGCATGCCTACTTTTGTCAAACCAGTACGCATTGGGTGTTGACCTGTGATGAATGCACTACGACCCGCTGTACAAGAGTTCTCACCGTAAAAATCGGTAAACAGCACGCCTTCGTTCGCGATACGGTCAATATTCGGTGTCCAGTGACCCGCTTGGCCTCGTGTGTATGCCGAAATATTATCGATACCAATATCGTCACCCCAGATCGCTAGGATGTTAGGGCGGCTCGTATCCGTGGTCGCGTAACTTGCCATTGCAGTCGATGCAAGTGCAGCACCCATCGCAAGCTGTAGGAAGGTTTTCTTTTTGAACATAGCTCAAGACCTTTTGTAATTTTAAAAGTAATTTCTTTCCGTGAGCTATTATTTAAGAAACTAGAAATTGGGTAATCAGTAGTATTACTGATTTAAATAATAGTGAGGTATCTAACCTAAGCGATATCCACTAGACATATGGGCAAATATTTGACTTATAACCCCATAAAAAGCTAGTTTACACATAGGATTAGTAGCTATTAAGTTAATAAGGTTGATTGTGTACAATGAAAAATACCGTTGAGATGTCTTTTGAAGATCTAGTGACAGAGCAGTCCAACGCATTAATTGGAGCGGCACCTAAAGACTTTGATGCGACTTGGCACAGCATCGCACACACAGTACTGGATTGGTTCGAAATAGATAGAGTAACACTGTTTCCCAATTCCATGATTATGCTTAACGACGGAAAAACGGTCACCATCGCTCGTGACGGAGTACCTAAACTCAACCCTCAAAGTTTTATCAGTGGCAACTACCTCGACTATCTAAAACAGCTAAGGACCAAAAGAAATTGGCTCACATTTAACGAACAAGAAATGAGTGACCACAAGATATCAGTTATAAGAACACTGTATAAAGAAGGGGGACGTTGGCATGGCATCATCCCTCTCAAATTATTTGGTCAAGACTGGGGTGCTTTGTCATTTTCCAGATTTAACAACAACTTAGATCCACTATCAGATCGAGACATGAAACGACTCAAGCTCATTTGTGACATTTGGCTTTGCTATTGGCAGCACTCAACAATGTCTAGAAACTTAAAACAAGATCAGCCTACGAATGCGAATGAAAGTGAAAAGCTTCTATTACTGTCGCCAAAACAGTGCTCAGTTCTGACTCTACTTGCACAAGGTTTTACGGCAAAACAATGTGCAGAAAAGTTGTTTTTAAGCCCTCGAACCATCGAGTCACACAAATACCGCATGATCGACATACTGGAACTTGAAAATAATACTGAGCTTATCCAATTTGCACTACGCAACGGCCTTGGAATTGATCAATAGTCCCATCACACACATGAGTTCCACGCCTACTTTCTGAAAATAATGCATACCACTGCAATAGTGGTATGCATTATTGCCGTAATACTACTGCTTACAAAGCCGGTGACAGGATTTAATTTAGGACATCAGCAAACTGAACCCTTCAATATATATCTATAGCTATTGGCTCTATTTTATAAAGGCCATCAAGTATCCACATGTATATTTCCGTTCAGGTCTGGTTATTGATTATTTATCTGGAGTTTGTCTATGTTCGTCAAAAATATATTAGTCACTGGTGCTTCGTCTGGCATTGGTAAAGATCTGGTGATTAAACTTCTCAATGAAGGTCATACTGTTTACTGCGGAGCAAGACGCGTTGATAATATGCTCGATCTAAAAATATTAGGCGCCACGGTTCTAAAAGTTGATGTTAGAGATGAAGAGCAGATCAATGCAGCCATTGCAAAGATGATTGAAGAAGTCGGTCATATTGATATTGTTTACTCTAATGCTGGCTACCCAATTGCAGGACCTGTTGAAGAAACTCCGATAGAAAAAGTACACGCCCTCTTCGATACTAACGTTTACGGCGCTGCGCGTGTTGCAAGAGCTGTATTACCTCACATGCGAGAAAGAAACCAAGGCCGCATCATTTTTACTACCTCTATTGCTGCGCGTGTCTCCACCAGCATGAACTCTTGGTACTCCGCGACAAAACATGCATTAAACGGCATGGCAAAAGGGCTATCTCAAGAAGTCGCCGACTTTAATATTCAAATCTCAACGATTGAACCGGGTTGTGTGCAAACAGAGCTTGATGCAATCCAACTACGGGATATGAAAGAAACCAATCAGCTTTCGGCTTATAAAGTGATCGTCGACAAATCTCATCAATTCTTACACGACGCGTATAGAAAAGGTGCAACGCCAGAATCAACTGTGAACCACATGCTAAAAGCAGGGTTTGATTCAAAACCCAAGCTTAGTTACCAAACCACACTAGACGCAAAGCTAATGACTTTCGTACAGCGAGTAATCGGTGAAAAAGCGCTAGGCTCTATATTTCTAAAACTGATCAAGCGCACGTCAATTTAGACTCGATAATACTTGATCACTTAGCTTGAACACTTAAATTGGTAGCTGTATGGGAACATGAAGCTACCTTCAGCTAATATTCGGATGTCCGCATTCATCCTCGAACCTACTCCCCAAGGTTATCTACCGTTCCATTTCTCTTACCTGTCTTTTTCTTTTCCTTTTTCTAGAAAGTTGGCTCTTAGCAAAACCAACACGCACTTATACCGTAATTCTACGGTTTAGCTTCACGTTCACGCCCCATACACTGCACGGTGGTTTGAAGCAGTGCAACGTTCACAACTGCATATTGCTCTCATGACCATTAGTAAACGCAATCAAATTCAATCATTTTATTTAGAACACTTTCGGAGATGTTGTGGCGAGTAACCTTTCACAATCAAGAGACACATGGGGATCAAAGCTAGGCTTTGTAATGGCAGCGGCAGGTTCTGCTGTGGGCCTTGGGAATATTTGGAAATTCCCATATACCGCAGGTGAGAGCGGTGGCGGCGCCTTCGTTCTTATCTACTTAGCCTTTGTCATTTTCATTGGCTTTAGTGTCATGCTAACGGAATTTGCTATCGGTCGACATACACAAAAATCAGCAGTGGGTGCATTTAAAGCGACTGACCGACGCTGGACATTTACCGGCGTAATAAGCGTGGTAAGTGGGCTGCTAATTATGGGGTTTTACCCGGTTGTCGGTGGCTGGTCTATCGCTTACATCTATAAAATTGCCACAGGCTTACTCAACACTCCCCAACTAATAGGGGAAAGCTTTACTGACTTCATTTCTACACCAGTAGAGCCTTTAATGTGGATGAGTGTCTATCTCTTTTTGAATGTACTTATCGTCATGAAAGGTATTTCTGGCGGCATTGAAAAAGCAGGTAAGATCCTAATGCCAATGTTGTTCATGATCTTGGTGATCGTATCGATAAAAGGATTGTCATTACCGGGTTCAAGCGCTGGCCTTAAGTTCCTATTTAGCCCTGACTTTTCTAAAGTAGACAGCAACGTTGTGCTTGCAGCACTCGGACAAGCCTTCTTCTCTTTAAGCCTAGCAACAGGTTGTATGATCACATACGGTAGCTACCTAAAGAAAAAAGAGAACCTAGTACAAACGACGGCGATGGTCGTTGCTATGGACAGTGGCGTTGCTCTACTGGCTGGTATCGCAATGTTCCCTGCAATGTTTGCATTTGGCATGGAGCCTGCTGCTGGCCCTGGCTTAGTTTTTGTTGTTGTACCTCAGCTGTTTGCAGAAATGGGTGGCGTGATCGGCTTACTATTCGCACTACTTTTCTTTGTAGGCCTTAGTGTTGCAGCGCTCACTTCTTCTGTATCTCTTTTAGAGGTTGCGGTTTCGTACTTAATCGATGAAAAACAGATGACACGCTTTAAAGCGGTACTGGTATCCAGCATTACGATGATCAGTATGTGTGTACTCTCTTCACTGTCGCTGGGAGGTATTGGCCCTAAGTTATTCGATACCGGCGTGTTCGATATCTTCGATCTATTGACTGACAAGATATTCTTAGCCGTTTGCGGCATGTTCATTTGTATCTTTGCAGGCTGGAGATTAAACAAAAAAGACCTAGAAAATGAGATCACCAACAATGGTGAAATTTCATTCCCTCTGTTTAACCTTTGGTACGGCTTAGTTAAATACGTCATTCCTTTTGCAATCGCAATCGTTGCTTTTATGGGCGTGAAAGCTGGTTTTGACAGCGGCAAAGGCGAAGTCATGTTAATGGGTATCGCATTTATCGCGCTCACCGCGGTAATTTCTAAACGCTTCTAGAATCTGCGTCGACTTAAAGCGATGAATAACGAAAGCCTGTCATCAAACGACAGGCTTTATTTTTGGCTTTCTACTCACTCACCTACCCTTTAAATTCGCTCTAGATCATATTTTTCTCGACTAAAAATCATGACCCGTATTTTTACTGATTCACTCTGTTTAGTAGCTCCGTACCATTTCTCCACTCGTTCACCACTCTTGAGTGAACCCGCTCTAGCTTAATTTTTTCATTACCCCTTTTAGGAAGCTTTATGAGTTTAATTAGCATGCCTTTCGTCGACACTGCATTCGACACTGGCTTACACGTAGTAGCAGGACTGGTACTGGTTGGTACTGTTTTAGGCGCGTTATATGCGTTTTGGAAGTTCCATGAACTACCTATCCATCACGCAGATAAAAAGAAACATGGTCAAATGGGGTTAGTCACCATTCTCACCTGGATAGGCTTTATCTGGCACTGGGTTTGGGTGCTGGCCGTTATTATTGCTTTTGTCGACACGGAAAAGAGCATACGCCGCATTCGTCATATTTGGCATGACACCGCACCAACTCAAACTACAAAGGCAGGAGAATAACGATGTTAGAAGGTTTAGCTGTTTGGGCTTTGTTTATTTATCTACTTCGCCTTGTTGGGGTGCCTTGGACAAAACCATTTAAAATGTTTGCTTATGGTGGTGGCTCTATCTGGCTTGTATTCGTATGGGTTGGCCTTATTACGTGGGCTCCGATGGATCTATCCGGCGGTTCCGTTGTGCAATCACCACACATTCAATTACGACCAGGTTCAACACGAGTAACGGGCAATATTGAAGCCCTTCACATCTCACCG
Source organism: Vibrio splendidus (assembly GCF_001557875.1). Lineage (GTDB taxonomy): Bacteria > Pseudomonadota > Gammaproteobacteria > Enterobacterales > Vibrionaceae > Vibrio > Vibrio splendidus_F. The sequence goes on from NZ_LNRF01000001.1 coordinate 1,709,887, forward strand.
AACAGTGAAATTAAAAAGGGCCAATTGATTTACGAGCTCGACGATGACTCATACGTTATCGCCGTTAACAAAGCAGAAGCGCAACTAGCGATTGCTGAAATGGCTCATAAAGCAGCTTTACAAGATATCGATATCGCAAAGACAAACTACCGAGCTTCGCTTGAAGATATTGAGATAATCAAGAACCAGATATCTGCAGCAAAACAAGACCTGACGCTAAAACAACGCACGCTAAAGCGCTATGTCGACCAGAATGCAAAAGTTAAAAAAACGATTACAGAAAGCGTCCTTGATCAACAACGAACAGCCGTTGAAGTTGCAAAGAACCAGCTCACGATCATTGAGTCGCAATATCAGAAGTCAGAAATTACGGCAAATAAAAACCTAAACCTAATTGAGAAGTCACAGATTTCCGAGATCAGTAAACAGGCCGATCTTCAAAACAAGAAAGCAGCTCTCGCTCAATCAGAATGGGATTTGGCACAAACAAAGATCTACGCACCAAGCAATGGTTATGTCACCAACTTTATGGCTCGTGAAGGTCAATTTGTTGGTGCTATGCCTCGACTAAAAATGTACAGCGATGAGAAGTTTGTCTTGATGAGAATTAACCATCAAGCATTTAGAAACATCAAAGTTGGCCAAGAAGCCGAGTTTGCTACCGCCATTTACCCGGGTAAAGTATTCAATGCTCACGTAGAAGGAATTGTTGAAGCGACTGGTGAGTCTCAAGGTTCTTTGCTTGCTCGTGAAACCAACGTGCGCGCAACAACAGGTAAGAACGTGATGAACAAGCACCACTTTGTTCGTCTGCGTATTACCGAACCTGAAGGCTACGACATTCCAGTCGGTGCCGTTGGACTAGCTTGGGTTAACGCTGAGAAACCAATTCCATTCTTGAATTTCTTGAATGTCATTCGCGGCATCATCATCCGAATGAAAGCTCAAATTTACTTCATATATAGCATGTAAGGCCATGAATACATTTCATAAAATTTGTGATTTTGTAGATATTACACATCGAAAAAAGAGTCAATTGATTCTACTTTCAGTATTCATTTACCTCATTTCACATTGCACTAAGTAGTGTACTAACAGCTATATAACCATATTGGAAACTCAGCAACATCAAGGATGATGTGCCTCCCCTATAGGCTGCTGAGTTTCCATCCTTCTGAAATCCGACTACGCGAGCTGAGCTTTAGGCTAATACTCGTGTCTAATTCATATTCTTTCGCGAAGTTTGAACATCTGAAATTTATGCAATACGGAAAAAATACTGAATATCTCCAACTACTCCTTCCTTACACTATCTGCAGTTTATTAATCCAAGCTTTTAAGGCTAACCTGCAGGAAAACACCATGAGAAAAACGGCTCTCGCGTTACTTATCTTTTCAAACTTAGCCAATGCTAGTGGCACGCTCATGCAAGAAGCGACTTATGCAAACGCTGGTACAGCTGGTGCCGGTGACGGCGTTTACACTGAAACCGCTACTGCGGGCTATACGAACCCGGCAACTATGTCTTATATGGGCCAAAGCAAGACTACCGTTAATGCCATGGTACTTGACTTAAATATGGACTATACCGACACCTACGATAGCAGCCCTCTAAATGCCACAGACAAAGCTCAAGGCGATGGAAGTGCACACACCGTTATGCCATCAATCGGAGTTTTTCACGTAACTCAACTCAATGACCACGTCCACCTGGGCCTCATGTTCGGCTCTATTGGCGGTACAGCCGTAAAATATGGAAGCAAGTGGGAAGGTGCTATTGGTTTAGACGAAGCCTTGGTAACTGCTATACAGTTTAATCCTGCGCTAAGCTTTAGAGTTACCGAGAAAGTGTCTGTGGGCATTGGTGCTCAGCTTAACTACGGTATCCTAGAGGCAAAAACTTCTACGCTAGAAACCGATCTAGACGGAGACTTTGCGTGGGGCTTTAATGCAGGTGCAATGTATCAAGAAGACAACTGGGCAGTAGGTTTAAGTTACCGCTCAAAACTAGAACACGAATTTGATGTGGATGTTACTTCAGATGTAGATAGATTAGACACTTTAAGTACTGATCTAATATTTCCAACTATCGTCGACCTAAGTGGTAGCTACAGCCTCAATCCACAATTAGCGCTTTTAAGCTCAGTACAATGGCACAAATGGAGTGATTACCCAGAAACACCACTTTATGCCAACGGCAGTGATAGCGCGCCAGTAGCTGTAGACCGCGACTGGGACGACGTTTGGAAATTCGCCATCGGTACTGACTACCAACTAAACGCCAAATGGGCTCTAAAAGCAGGTTTTTCTTACGAGACGTCGCCACAAGATGACCCAACCAAGCAATGGGTTGACTTACCTGTTGGTGAACAATACCGCTACTCTGTGGGCGCTAGCACGCACTGGAATGATGTTCGTATCGACATGTTCTATGAATTTACTGACCTAGGCACTGTTAACGTTGAAAGAACCAACGTTGATGTAACGGGTTCATTCGACGGCCATATTCACTTTATTGGCGCTAACATCACTTTATAAAGTTGGCCGCAGTAACTTCAAACGCTGAACTCTCAAGTTCAGCGTTTTGTTGTCGATATTAGAAGCGGTAATCAATACCAACCGAGGCGGTCACTTCTTCTGAAGTTTCATCAATGCCGCGCTCATTTTGAACAGAAATCACATCGTATTTAAATTCAAACATGATGTTGAAATCTTTGTCTTTTACTTTGGTTTTGATGCCTTGCAGCCACATTAGGTTAGCAACCTGCATTTCAGCGCCACCGTATGACGAACCAAGATTAATATTAAATACCGAAAAGTGAGTATCGTTCCAAGGGTGTAATGCGTACATGTTAACAGAACCCAAATGCGCTTCTTCGTTGCCCTGCAGAGGAGCGCCTAATCCGTTCAATGTTGAGTACGCATCACCACCATCGACATAGGTATAGTTCAACGAAGGGAAAAACAAGGTGCCATCTTCACTACCTAACGGCAGCATATAGCCTGTTGTGTACATGTTCGCTGCGTCTTTTAGTTGGTAAACATCTACATAAACACCACCAAAAGAATCAAAGTGAGCGGCTCTCAATCGAGCATTCTCTGACTGAGTGTAATATTCAGCAAAGCCTACGGTCTGAGATATATCGCTAGTGAGCCCCGAAGCGCCACCACCAGCAAGGAGTTTAAGCTCTCCTTCATCATCTGAAAATACCGCCGCTCTCATGCTGCTGTTTCGAGGGTCAGCATCATGATACTCATGACTGTTTTTATCAGAATTTTTCTCTGCAAATACTGAAGTTGAAGCTAAAACTAATGCTGTGCTTATTAAAGAAAGAGAAGCTATCTTAATATTTTCCATTGTATACACCAAAACTGACACTTAAGAAGATGGTGCCACTATATGTAGATGACTATTTCCACGCCACTTATACAAAAAATAAGCATCGCTTATTCTATCTATTTATGAAATAAATCATCGAAACAGAGCTAGGAATATTATGTACAAAAAATATAATGAGCAGGTGAACCTAAATTATCTACGCGTTTTTGATGCCATTTACATTCATAGAAGCACCAAATTAGCTGCATTGGCATTGGGTATTAGCCAATCTGCGGTTAGCCAAACATTAGCGAAATTACGTGACTATAGTGGCGACAAGTTATTTTACTCAGCCAATGGCAAATTACAGTCAACCCATAGAGCAGATGCTATAGGGCTAGGCCTAAATGAGCAACTCGACGCGCTAGACAATCGGATTTTTTCCGATCTTTTTGAAGACCCAAATGAATTCAATGGTGAGCTCACGATCGCAGTATCAAGCGTATTCCTTGAAGCGATGGCTACAGAGTTAACGAGCTCCGTTGTGTTTAACTCATTTCCAAAAGCAAAACTGAATGTCACTACCTGGACAGATCGAACACTCACTGACATACAAAATGGTGATGTCCATATTGGGTTGAATTTCGGGCCAATTGACACACCAAAGTCGATCCGAACGATAGCCCTAACATCAAGTGAACCCATTGTTATAATGAGGAAAAACCACCCATGGTCTGATGGTGATTTTAAATTGGAAGATTTCAATAAATACCCGACTGGTGGAATTCTTGTTCCGGGACTCACCGACTTTAACTCAATACTTGAACGCCAATCTCCTGAGTTTTTTGATTTCAAATACCGTTCAGCTAGCATGTCTGTTTTAACATGCCTCGCTGAGCACTCAGACATTCTCGCGATTACCGAAACGCTCTCAGCTTCTATGTGCCCGAACACAATTGATTGCGTCCAACCCATTTGGTTAGCCGATCTGGCTCCTGCTCAAATGAGCCATGCTATTTACTATCTAGAACGAAACCACAACCACCCTTTGTACCGATTCTGTATCAACATCGTACGAAACTCTCTGCAAGAGAAATTAGATATATTAAAAACACGGACTAAGAGTAATATATAGTCACTCGGTATATTTACTGATTACACACAGTCAATAAAATGGTAGTAGACTCATAATATTGTTCATTAAAATTATGTAACTCATAGAAAAATAAACTCATTACCTTTAAAACTCTCTTAAGTGCAGTATTTTTGCTGCACAGTATTTATTTAATCGCCATTAAAATAAGACTTACAGATATAAATTATTATAGCGAGCATAATCTTACGCTCTACAGTAAGGCTTATATCATTGGCATAAATAAAATTAGACACCCACCATTAGTGAGTAACAATTCTATGAAACGTGTAATCGTCACCCTATCTATCGCGGCTTTGCTTTCGGGCTGCCAGGCAACTCAACGACAAAATGCCACCACCGGTGAAACCGAAACCAACTCAGCAACTAAAGGTGCTTTAGCCGGCATGTTAGCGGGTGCGGCAATCGGTGCAGCGACAGGAAATAGCTCTGACGCACTACGAGGCGCTGCTATTGGTGGAGTTGTTGGTGGAGGCGTAGGCTACTACATGGACAAACAGGAGCAGGCACTACGTCAACAACTGGTAAGTTCTGGTGTACAGGTTAAACGTATCAACGACAAAGAGCTTCAGCTGGTGATGGAAAATGGCATTGGCTTTGACTCGGGATCATATCATTTGTCATCCGGCATTTACCCAACCTTAAACAGTGTCGCGCTTGTTCTTAGTGAATACCCAGATACACGCTTAGAAATCAAAGGACATACCGATAGTTCAGGCAACGACTCAGGTAACCAAACACTCTCAGAACAGCGCGCACAATCTGTTGGTCACTACCTTATCGGTCAGCAAGTTGCATCTGGTCGTGTCGTAACACAAGGTTACGGTGAGCGTTACCCTGTTTGCGGGAACGACACGAAAGCAGGCCGAGCCTGTAATCGCCGTGTTGAAATCAATATTTTGGCCTTGAATTAATCAATCACCAAAAGGAGCCTTAATATGTTCTTTAACCGTTTTCTCAAACCTTTCCTTGTGATTGGCGGCTTAGTTACAATGTACGCAGGGATTTATGCAATTAACCCTGAAACTGCGCTGCTTGATATGAACAACCTACCCTACGACTCTAACTATGTGTTTTTGTTCAGACACTGGGGAATCATGGTTGGGTTAATGGGATTCTTTATTGCAGCTTCAGCCTACGTACGCCGCTGGAGGGAATCAATCATCCTGTACTCGTTTCTCGAAAAGCTCTTTATGGTGTATCTGTTCGTTTCGAATTTTTTCAATCCAGAAACAGCACACTTGAACGCCAGTTTCATCCCGTTCGCCATTACAGACATCACCATCTGTACCTATACTCTTGGTTACTGGTACGAAAACTACAAGATCAGAAAAAATGTGAGCGCTTAGGCTAAGAAAAGCCTTGTTACTCAAAGACTGTTGTTCAAGCGCTCCACATATTGTCTAGGCGTCAGACCTCGATATTTCTTAAACATCCGGTTAAAACTCGCGACGTTGGTATAGCCTAGCCTCGTCGCGACTTCTTCTATCGGCACTGAATACATCAAAAGTTCTACAGCCACGTTACTTAACGCATACCCCATAACGGTAGAAAAGTTGACACCTAATTTATGTAATCGACGTTGAAATTGCTGCTCAGATAAACCGAGTAAACTTGATACTTTATGTAGCGTTGGGAGTCCGAAATGGCGACTGTAATTGATCATCTCATAGGCCACCTTATGCTCATCAGCGGCATCGGGCATGTTAAGGTAATGATCTAAGTCATGAAAGTTCATCGCCAAGCTCATCTTGCCAACTGAAGGGGATTGGTTGATCGACAATCTCAAATTGCTTGGTATCCAAATCTCAGTTCGTGGTTGTCCCCATTGAATGTTGCACCCAAAGTACTCTTGATAGAGTTGAGTGTTTTCTCGATAACCAGCGATAGACACAGCTGCCGGGGTAAAATCGCCTCCTAAATAACGTCTCAATATCTTCATCATAAAGATGGCGACTCGAATAGAATCATGGACTTTGCCCGCCTCGTTATAAGCAGGGTTGTCGTAACACCACTTGATAAATTTTCCAACTTGAGTGCCATAGAGAAAGGCGCCAGATTGCAAACAGTGCAGTCCAATGTTAACTCGGCGTATGCTTGAAGCCAGATCGCGCCCAGAGAAAAACCAATTAGAAAGAGGACCTAACCTTTCAATATCGACTCTATCAGCGAGTTTCAAAATAATATCGGAGTCACCAGTTTGGTGCTGAAGTAAGCCATACCATTTATCCACCTCACTGACAGGAATAAGATTCATCGGATTATTAAATACCGACCTGGGAATGCCTAATTGCTCGACATTCACGAGCTTATTGGTCATCGCATGTTGGTAAATACCCAAAATTCCTAATGCTCTTAAGAAGTTACAATTATTCATTAGCCACCATACTTAGAAGTCACCATTACAGATCAAATCATATTGGCACCATTATTAAAGTAATTGGTAAATTTTCAACCTCTAAATCTGATATCAATCACACTCGGCGCTCAATTTAACCTAGGGTTTATCAATGAGTTTAGTCAGTGTCCCATTTGTCGGAACCGGCGCAGATACCGCACTACACGTAGTGGCAGGCGTTGTGTTAATCGCAACCATCGCTGCTGCATGTTACGGCTTCTGGCGTGTGCATGAATTACCAATCAATAAGGCTCACAGTAAAGAGCATCAACAACTCGGTTTGATCACCGCATTAACATGGATTGGTTTTGTATGGCACTGGGTATGGGTACTAGCCGTTATCTTAGCCTTTGTTGACATGGAAAAAGCCATCATCAATCTAAGAGATACCTGGAAATCACCAGTAGTACCTAGGGACAAAGCAACTTCCGACAAGCAAGATGAGGAGAGCCAAGCATGTTAGAAGGCTTAGCAATTTGGGCACTGTTCATTTACTTACTCAGACTTGTTGGTATGCCTTGGAATAAAGGCACCAAGGCATTTGCATATCTCGGTGGTACATCGTGGTTACTATTTGTATGGGTTGGCCTACTCAACTTCACTCCGATGGACTTATCAGGAGGCTCTGTCGTTCAATCCCCACATATCCAATTACGTCCAGATTCAACTAATGTGTCGGGTAAAACCACCAAAGTCCACATCCACCCGAATCAAGATGTAACTGAAGGACAGCTAATTTATGAAATTGATGACACCAAGTATGTCATCGCAAAAGACAAAGCTAGCGTTCAGCTTGAGTCTGCAGAGGTTGCGCTCGATACAGCACGCCAAGAAGTGAGCATTGCTAAAATAAGCTATCAATCGGCACTTGAAGACATAAAGGCTTCAGTCGCGCAGATAGAATCAGCAAAGACAGACTTAGTGCTGCAATCAAAGACGCTTGATCGTTACCAGAAGCAAAACAGTGTCGTAGAACATACGATTACTGAAACTGACATCGACCAACAAACAGCGAAGGTAGACTTAGCGACACATAACGTCACCACATTAGAATCTCAGCTTAGCAAGAAAGAAGTCGATGCCGAGAATGCGAAATTAAACATCCACAAAGCTGAAACCAATGTGAACAAGAAACAGACTGAGGTCGATTCAGCGAAGGCAACATTAGCGCAAGCTCAGTGGGATCTTAACAGTACCAAAATCACTGCACCAACTGACGGCTTTGTGACGAACTTTATTCTTCGTGAAGGACAGCGTGTTTCGTTAATGCCACGTATTCAGATGTATACCGAAGAAAAGTACGTACTAATGCGAGTCAATCACCAAGCGATTCGTAATATTAAGGTGGGTCAACCAGCAGAATTTGCAACAGCGGTATACCCGGGGAAAATATTTTCTGCAACGGTTGAGGGTATCGTTGAAGCAACGGGAGAAGCACAAGCGAGCTTGCTAGGTATAGATGAACAAGTACGTGTCACTACTGGTCGAAACGTTCAGAACAAGCACCACTTTGTTCGTTTAAAAATCGACGAAACAGAGGGCTACGATATTCCAGTTGGTTCTGTCGGGTTAGCGTGGGTAAGCGGTGAGAAGCCGATCGGTTTTATGGCATTCCTAGACGTAATACGCGGAATAATCATTCGGATGAAGTCTCAGTTGTACTTCTTCTACTCTATCTAAACACCTTCATTGGTAGAAAAATACAAAGCCCGTGTGATCAGGTATCACACGGGCTTTGTCGTCACTTAAACCTAAAATGAGAGACTTGAAGCACAAAGAAAAGCTAATAGCTAATAGCCAAAGAATTAACTCTTCTTTCAACCATCACCAAACCACCACAAATTGCAAAATGCAGTTGCAAAACGCAAAGTGGAAGTACTGAAACGCGAATAAATAGCCCAAATACGCACCAAATTGCTATAAAACAGACAATAAACAAGATTATTAGAGTTGGCACACTAACTGCAATATAACTATTGACCCTTCTTAAGCCGAGGGTCACCTAGCCAACTGACGTTGTTAGTGAACCTATTATTGTTCACGAAATATATAAGCCAATTGCGGTTATTGCGATTGGCTATTTTTTTACCTGCAGTTTGGTCAACCGCTCCCCTTTCGATACAGACACCCATTCAAACGCATAATAATCAACATTCATAGCCAACCCTAAGCAGCAGATACCCAATTCGATATAGAAAACGTTTTCTATTTATTTTTTTGAAATAAATAGAAAAAATAACCCTATGTTATATAAGACAATTAGTGCAATAACTGATTTTAGAGCACCTTTATTGACAAAATTAGCATTGACTACGTGATTTATATCACCATAATGCGCACGTTTGCCTGCAATACGGCGACCGTTAAATTTAATTTTGATCATTTGCGGAGGTAAAAAATGGCTGCTGATAATAACTACAGTCTAGGGCCGGTTCCTACATCGGCTAGGAAAGGAGTCGCTTCACTCACCATGGTAATGCTTGGGCTCACTTTCTTCTCTGCAAGTATGTGGACCGGTGGTTCACTCGGGACAGGCCTTTCATTCAACGATTTCTTCCTCGCCGTTCTCATCGGTAACCTAATTCTCGGTATTTACACTTCTTTTCTTGGCTACATCGGCTCATCTACTGGCCTCTCTACTCACCTTCTAGCTCGTTTCTCTTTCGGAACCAAAGGCTCATGGCTCCCTTCTGCTCTACTTGGCGGTACACAAGTCGGTTGGTTTGGAGTAGGTGTGGCAATGTTCGCGATTCCAGTACAAAAAGCGACTGGCATTGATACCAATACCCTGATTATCGTATCTGGCTTACTAATGACTGGGACCGTGTACTTCGGTATCAAAGCGCTCATGGTGCTTTCAGCGGTCGCCGTTCCTGCCATTGCCATTCTTGGTGGTTACTCAGTATTAACAGCAGTAGATAGCGTTGGCGGTTTAGAGCAGCTACAACTTATCAAACCAGAAACACCAATGGACTTCTCTATGGCCCTAGCAATGGTTGTCGGTTCGTTTGTAAGTGCGGGTACGTTGACTGCCGATTTCGTTCGCTTTGGTAAAAAGCCAGCAAGCGCAGTATTGATTACTATGGTCGCATTCTTTATCGGTAACTCACTGATGTTCATCTTTGGTGCTGCTGGCGCTGCCGCAACTGGCCAAGCTGACATTTCAGACGTCATGATCGCGCAGGGTCTACTTCTTCCAGCTATCATCGTGCTTGGCTTGAATATCTGGACGACCAATGAAAATGCACTTTATGCATCAGGTCTGGGTTTATCTAACATTACAGGTCGCTCAAGTACTACAATGTCTATCATTAACGGCATTATCGGTACGATTTTTGCGCTTTGGTTATACAACAACTTTGTAGGTTGGTTAACCTTTCTTTCGCTGGCAATCCCACCCATTGGTGGCGTAATCATCGCCGACTTCTTCGCGAATCGTAAACGTTACAAAGATTTTGCAAATGCAGAGTTCCAAACCGTTAACTGGGCTGGCATTATCGCGGTAGCAACAGGCGTAGCCACTGGTCACTTCCTACCTGGCGTTGTTCCTTTAAACGCAGTATTAGGCGGTGCAATCAGTTACCTCGTGCTAAATCCTCTATTGAATAAAAAAGCTCTGAAATCTCAGGCCGCTTAAGGACACACTATGACAACCTTATTAATCAAGAACGCGAAACTTCAAGACCAAGAGGGCTTGAAACAAATCCTGATTGAAAATGGTCAATTTTCTCGCATTCTCGATAATGACGCACAAATTAACCATCAAGGTGACATCCTTGATGCTGAAGGTGGCATTGCAGTATCTCCTTTCTGTGAACCGCATATCCACCTAGATACTACTCAAACAGCTGGAGAACCTAACTGGAACATTTCTGGCACTCTGTTTGAAGGTATTGAGCGTTGGGCTGAGCGTAAAGAACTACTATCAATTGAAGACGTAAAGTCTCGTGCGAAGCAAACACTGAAATGGCAAATTGCTAATGGTGTTCAACACGTTCGTACTCACGTTGACGTGTCTGATCCTACCTTAGTTGCATTAAAAGCGATGGTTGAAGTTCGTGAAGAGATGAAGGAGTGGGTCGACATTCAGATCGTTGCATTCCCTCAAGAAGGCATTCTTTCATACCCTAATGGCAAAGAGTTACTTGAAGAAGCAGTGAAGATCGGAGCTGATGTGATTGGCGCTATCCCACACTTTGAATTCACTCGCGAATACGGTGTTGAATCGCTGCATTATGTATTTGAACTTGCACGTAAATACAACTGCTTGATCGACGTTCACTGTGATGAAATCGACGACGAGCAATCTCGTTTTGTTGAGACACTTGCAGCCCTTGCTCATAAATTTGAAATGGGCGAAAAGGTCACCGCTAGCCACACTACTGCGATGGGTTCATACAACGGTGCTTATGCCTCTCGCCTATTCCGTCTATTGAAGATGTCTGGTATCAACTTTGTTGCGAACCCGTTAGTGAACATTCACTTACAGGGTCGCTTTGACGATTACCCAAAACGTCGTGGCGTAACACGAGTTAAAGAGATGCTAGCGGCAAACATCAATGTGTGTTTCGGCCACGATGATGTGTTTGACCCATGGTACCCACTAGGTACAGCGAACATGCTTCAGGTACTACATATGGGGCTGCATGTAACACAAGTGATGGGCTACGACCAAATCAACAACTCGCTTGATCTGATCAGCAATAACTCCGCTCGCACGCTGAACATCCAAGACAACTACGGTATTGAAGTAGGTAAGCCTGGTAGCCTACTGATTCTTCCTGCTGACAATGGCTTTGATGCAGTACGTCGCCAGGTACCAGTGCAGTACTCTGTGCGTCACGGTAAGGTGATTGCAGAGACTCAACCAGCTAGAACAAAAATTAACTTAGATCAGACTGAAGATATCAACTTTAAGCGTTAATATCGTCTATACTAATCATGAAAAGGAGGCTTAGGCTTCCTTTTCAGTTTGTCATGGCGCGTGATTTTATAAAACCATCAGCTATTTTAGGTGGTTTTTGTTAACCAGCACAACATGACAAAAAAACTCGCTGATTTCTCAATCAATGAGTGTACAACCGGAAAGACTGTGTTAACATGCACTCGCTCTGTTAGCCGGAGTTATTTAAGTTAGATGAATAGTAAAAAATGACATGTAAAATCGTTACCCGTTTTTGTAAGTAGTTTTTCCTTATTTCTTAGCAATATTAAATAATTCAATTATCAGCGCATTGCAGTAATGCAATCAACAATTTAGAAAATTTATGAATAAGGGACAAATTATGTCTAACACAAATACTGGCACTGTAAAATGGTTTAACGAAGAGAAAGGTTTCGGTTTCATTTCTCAAGACAACGGCGGTGCTGACGTATTCGTACACTTCCGTGCAATCGCTTCTGAAGGCTTCAAAACTCTGAAAGAAGGCCAAAAGGTTTCTTTCGAAGTTGAAAACGGTCAAAAAGGCCTACAAGCAGCAAACGTTGTTGCTCAATAATTAGCTTTTAGCTAAAAAGAATTTTAAAGCGCTGATTTTTATCGGCGCTTTTTTGTATCTGTCGAAAAGTTTTCGATACTCCCTTTCCGTTGATAACTCCCTCTACCACACTCTTCAATCTCTAGCCCCACCCTATTTCAAACAACTACACTTTTACTCATCAATTTAAAGCGTCATTTTCTGAAATCATTGCCAAGCTTTAGTGTTCATATTTACATCGATGATACAAAGTGAATAACCAAAAATATATTTAAAGAACAACCCTTTAGTTCTTACATATGAATACGCAATCGATATTCATAATAAAAATGAGTCATTTATCCAATCCTCATCCATTAATCATATAATTTTTAAAGCAAATACCTGCGAAATCCGCTAACCTTGTCGACAAGTGGCTTTAGTTATTTTGGTATCTGCAGTAAAAATAATGAACAAAGACGAATTTCAGAAATCCACCGCAAATCTAAAAAAAGCGGTGCCTCTTATGATGAAAAACAGGGTGTCTACTACACCTGCAAATTACGCACTTTGGTACACCTATGTCGATAACGCTATCCCACAGCTGACTCAAGACATGGACGGTGTTTTAGAACACTACGGTATTTGCCCTCCAGCCGTTGGTGAGCAGCTATATAACAATTATGTTGCTAGTAAATCCGAAACAAATATCAATGACCTTCGCGCTAATTTGGAACTGTTAGTTTCTGAAGTTTCGAATTCGATGAACGACACCCTGACCGACACCTCTGCATTTTCTGACATGATCGATAAAAGCTTTGAAGATTTAGCTCGTGTTGATAATGAGAGTTTATCGATCGATGAAGTCATGTCTTTGGTTCGTCAACTGGTTTCTGAATCACGTCACATTCGTCACTCCACTCAGTTTTTAAACTCTCAGCTAAACTCTGCAACGTCAGAAATCACCAAGCTTAAAAGCCAGCTGGTAGAAGTACAGAAAGACGCACTCTTTGATAGCACTACGACACTCTATAACCGACGCTCTTTCGATCGAGATATTGAAACCTTGTGCGAAGCGCAGCAATCTTTGTGTTTGATTCTTCTCGATATCGACCACTTTAAAAACTTCAACGACACCTATGGCCACTTGTTTGGCGATATGGTTCTTAAAGGAATTGCTCGTAAGCTGAAGCTAAGTTGCCGAGAAGGTATCTCTGCTTATCGATTTGGCGGTGAGGAGTTCGCACTCATAGTGCCAAACAAGTCTTTGCGTATTGCCCGTCAGCTCGCAGATACCAATCGTCGATCTTTTGAAAAGCTGTCAATTAAAGATCGCCGCAGTGGTGAACAAGTCGGCAGCATCACCGCATCGTTTGGGGTTGCTGAACTTGAACCCGGCGAATCAGCACAATCGTTGATCGAACGTGCGGATAAACTGCTTTACGAAGCAAAATCACTTGGTCGCAATCGAGTCATGCCTCTTTAGCTTTATTACTGACACGACTTAACTAAAGGCAGTGAAGCATTCATCGACATACGTTTAAAAAGAACAACAAAAAGCGCCCAAGACTAACTAGTACGTTAATCTTGGGGGCTTTTTTGTCAGCTATATGTATTGACTTATTACTTAAAGGGTTAAGACTCTACAGCGAGCGAAAACCTACTTTGTGGCACTAAAGCTGATAGCAGTAATTCAGGCAGTAGTCTTCACCACTTTTTGCTCTGAACTCTTTATCTTCGCTGCATGCCTTTGGTTTACCCTTTGCGTCACCTTGAATCAAACTGATCCAGTGGCGCATTGCTGCAATGGTCTCTTCGCGCATTGTAGTCGTAGCTTCCATTGGTGATTGGCCGAATGTGGTGCATGATTCTAACTGAATATCATCAATCTCCACCAACTCGATGCAACCCGTCCCTTTATGGCAGCCAAACATCACCTCTAAGTGGCTGCCACTGCCATCTCGGAATAAGATTGAATCTGGGTCATTCTTCTCCCCCATGTACGCTACAAACTGTTTAGGGTGCTTTAGGCCACTATGCTGGCCATCTTTAAAGTAAGCCATGATATGACGGTAATCGACTACATAGCTGGTTACGTCTTGGTGTGAGCCATTCTCCAGTGGGAATAGTCGATCAAGCAGCTGTTTTGCTTTAACTTGCTTCTCAGTTTGTTGGTTGGCACTGATTGTCTCCACGGCAAAGACAGCTTCAGCGATAAATGGCTTTGATTGTTTTTGGATTTCTGTTTTATCGAATGTCAGCATATTCATAGTCTTTCCCTCTTGACCAGTCCGGTGAAACTCACCGATTTCTACAGCGAAAATGTGTCCTAGAGCAATTATTCCAAACTAACGTTTAATTTATTTGTCATTTTGTGAATTGCTTAGTTTGTAGATTAGCGCTTTTTTTCATACAATTTCACAACAAAAATTTTACAATGTGAATTTTACAAATATGGCCTTGTCAAAAAGTTTAGTTCGTCAGTCACATTTCCTAGGTACGAAAATACGTAACCTTAGAAAACGTAACCATTTAACGATGGAAGACCTGTCTGCGCGTTGTATTAGGATCAACCCAGAATACGCACCTTCCGTTTCTTACCTTTCAATGATTGAACGTGGAAAGCGGGTCCCAAGCATCGATATGCTAGAAGTGATTGCCCAGGTCTTTCAGAAGAACCCAACGTGGTTCCTCGACGATGAATCGGAACAACAAGCCATTGCACCTGATAAAGGGAATCGGGGGGGAATAAGTGGCATGGCACTTGAACCGAGCTTCCTTTTCTCCAACGACATTCTTCAAATCGCGATTCCTGAGATGCTTTCGCAAACGGGAATCTCCGGTCGCCAGTTTGCGCATCTATTGATTCGGGCACACCAAGAGAGCAACCAGAACCACTTCCCTGACCTTGAGCGAGCTGCAGAAGAAGTTGGTCTAAAACGTCTTAACCTCAGCGTCGAAGACCTCATAGACATCGCTAGAAGCCTAGGAATCAACATCCGTTGGGTAACGCGAACACCGCAAGACGTAGTTGATGAGCTCGGTATTAATGCCAAGCAACTGGTTACTTCATTCTTTGAGCCTCCGGGTACAATCTTCTTAAACGAGATTCTTAAAGAGTATCCAACTCGCCTGAAATACGACCTCTCGGTTTATATCGGCCATTGCATTTTGCATAGCAAAGAAGGATTAAAAAGTGTGTTGTCGGTAGGTAACAACAATACATGGGACGACAACCAGGTTTCAGGCTCTTCTCAGCTGAACTCCCAAGACATTCTTCAAGCATGGCGAGACTTCGAATCTAGCTTCTTTGCTGGAGCACTGCTGTGTCCAAAAGTCCCATTTAGACAGTTACTCGACCGCACTGGTTACGAAATCGACGTTCACAAAAGAGCAGGGGTTTCCCCCTCTGTTGCAATGCGCCGAATGACAGTAGTATCGCCCTATCCTCACTGGCACTACTTTGATGCTTACGGGCCTGGGAAGCTCAAGGCGGTATACCGCGGGAATGGGATTCCACTGCCTTGGGGAAATATGAGAACGGTCGCTGACCCATGTCAACATTGGGCTGTGTTCCGTCGATTATCGGAGCCTCGAGCGGGAAGCTCGGCTCAAATCTCCATTTTAAATGTGGGAGACGAGCCAAGAATCTACTGCTGTGAATCCATCAATATGACGGATCCTGCGGGTAACAATCGTGTGTTGTGTGCTGGTATAGATCTCAACCCTGCGATTGATGCTCAAGGCGGTAATTCAAGAGACATAGCAGAGCAGCTAAAAGCATCATGTGTTAACAATGGTGGCTCTGTGGCTATCCCGCGCAACATCAAGAAAGATCTCACGACAATAGCCAAGATTCTAAATATAAATTGGATTGAACGTGGGATAGAGACAGAGGCTAGGCTTATCTGCTCCAGAGGGGGAGAATGCCCACGCCAACCAAGCTGTTACTCGAAGTGTGGTGAGTGTTAGAAGCAATACTGGTGGGAGCATGATAAGTGCATTATCGTGCTCGCTTATTTTTGCTTTGGTTAGCTGCACTTAATAACAATTAATAAAAAGTAAAACCAACAAGTAGAACCTAGAATCCAGGCAAAAAAAAACCAATCACAATAAGGGTGATTGGTCATATATTTTGTGTGAACAAAAAAGGTTCACTAACAACGTCAGTTGGCTAGGTGACCCTCGGCTTAAGAAGGGTCACCTTTACTAATGCAGTATGCGTGCCAACTTTAAAAACACGTATTTACTACGCATCTGGACACGTATTAGTCGTAAATACTTATTTGTTTTGCAAACTGAAATTGCAAATTGCAAAAAACAACAAAAACGCTAGTGATTATGTTGTTATTAATAAATTATTAAAGATTCATTCCCCTTCCCCAAATTGCCGAATTTCCCTTGTGTTCAATCACTTTAAACAGCAATAAACCTCTCCTGAGTTACAAATCAACGCCCATAAAAAAACGCGAACATTGAAATTCAATATTCACGCTTATTTGAGTTAGATAGCAGAAAGTCCCGAATCAACGAGAACTCTCCTAAAAAGCACTCTCGTTATTGGACCTTTATGATCTATCTAAGAGACTCTACTTCTGAGGAGCTGGCTTAGAGCGGCTTCTAGACGGTGACGGTTTGTTGCCTGTCGGCTTATTTGACGACTTGCTCGGACCGTAGCTACCACCGTAACCAGACTTCTTAGGCTTACCTGTACCGTTGGATTTACCCGCACCGCTTGGCTTGCTCAGAGTGTTCTGAGAACCCGCGTTATTTGCAGCAGGTTTATTGCCCGCATTACCGCGTTTAAAGTTACTGCCGTTGTTTCTTACTGATTTATCTTCACCAGTCGCGGCTGAATTGTTTTCAGTAGGCTTCTTTCCAGACGTTGGCTTACGTTTTGGCGCTGAGCCATTACCTGCTACATGACGCTTATTCTTACCTGCTGGCTTGTGTCCACGAGCGTTATCACCAGAGCGTTGACCATCAGCATGCTCACGTGGCTGTTTTGCTTTTTTCGGCTTCTTAGGCTTGATTGGACGTGTATCTAAACGAGATTCTGGTAGCTTGTTTACTGGCGAGAAGCCTTCAAGCTCGCGACGCTCTAGTACTTGTTGAATAAGACGTTCAATACCGAACAACTCGCCCACTTCATCAGCACAAACCAGTGAAATCGCTTTACCTACTTCACCAGCGCGGCCAGTACGACCGATACGGTGTACATAGTCTTCTGATACATGCGGAAGATCGAAGTTAACTACTTGGGGCAGTTGTGGGATATCAATACCACGAGCAGCAATATCAGTCGCTACAAGTACTCGTACCTTACCTGTTTTAAAGTTCTCTAAGGCTTTAGTACGTGCACCTTGGCTCTTGTTTCCATGGATAGGCGCTGCTGTGATGTCTTGCTCTTCAAGGAAACGAGCAAGCTTGTTTGCACCGTGTTTTGTTTTGCTAAATACCAAGACTTGTCGCCAATCGTTATCTTTGATTAGCTTCGCTAGCATTGCGCTCTTTTTCTTTTTATCTACTGGGTAGATGCTTTGCTCAACCGTTTTTGCTGTCGAGTTTGCAGGACTTACCGAGATCTCAACAGGATTGTTCACCAAGCCTTTTGCTAAGCTACGGATATCATCAGAGAACGTCGCTGAAAACAATAGGTTCTGACGCTTCTTCGGTAGGAAAGCCAAGATCTTACGGATGTCACGGATGAAGCCCATATCTAACATACGGTCCGCTTCATCTAGCACTAGAATTTCTAGTTGATCGAATCGCACTGCATTTTGGTTGTATAAGTCAAGCAGACGACCTGGTGTTGCCACCAGTACATCACTACCTTTACGCAGCTTTTGCATCTGAGGGTTAATTTTCACGCCACCAAACACGACTGTAGAAGTAAGTGGTAAGTTAATACCGTACTTAACTACACTGCCATTTACTTGCGCAGCAAGCTCACGAGTTGGCGTTAACACTAGCGCACGAACTTGGTTCTGACGTACACGAGAGCCTTTTGATAACATTTCAAGAATAGGTAGCGTGAAGCCTGCAGTTTTACCTGTACCTGTTTGAGCAGCGGCCATCACATCTTTGCCCGTTAGGACAGCTGGTACGGCTTTCTCTTGTATTGGTGATGGCTTATCGTAACCTTGTGCTTCAATAGCTTTAAGGATCGGTTCAGAAAGGCCAAGGGAGGTAAAACTCATAGATTATTTTCTCAGTTGAATAACATTTAGTATGAGCAACGCGTTAAAAAGTCCGTTGCTTCAGCTTTTGCTCGCTAAATACATTGATATGGAGCAAAGCGCGGTATTCTGAGGCTTTTCCCTACATTCAGCAACTAAATTCTAAACTCAGCTCAAATTCAACCTACATAACTTGTCGCTTCTGTTCGTACATTTTTTCATCAGCGGCTTTCAAGAGTGCATCGACATCATTGTAGTTATTATTATGAATCACCCAACCAACGCTAATTCGAAGATAAATCGAGTGTGTCTCATAGACAACTGGTGTGGTACATATCGCACCTCTAAGTTTATCCACAATCGAAGAAACATGTTGTTTGTCAATAATACGCGGTAACAAGACTAAAAACTCATCCCCCCCAATCCTTGCGACGATATCTGAAACACGTAACTCCCTCTTAATACGTCTAGCACATTCGACCAATACCTGATCACCGGCCGCATGACCAAACGTGTCGTTAATCGCTTTAAACCCATCGAGGTCGATGTTTACAACGGCAAAGGTTCTCGCTCTCTGTTTTTGGGTAGTTTTAAATGCCTGATTGAGGCTGTACATGAAGTATCGACGATTAGGTAACATCGTTAACTCATCATGCATAGAACGGCTATCTGCAATGCGGTACAGGCGATAGATAGTAATGAAAGCAATCGCAAGCACTAACATTATGGTGTAACCCACCAGCCTTACCACTTGAACTCGATACCAAGGTACGTCCATCAATACATGCTCATTCCCCGAGAGAGCAAGGTACCAGCCGCCGTAAGGGAAGCTCACCTGTTCGGTCGCAAATGCATTATCAAACACATCCTGAGAACCATAAAAGACATCACCATCTTTACCCGAACTGTTGGCACCGCGAATCGCGAGTTCGTACTTGTTCTCGATTTTCCCGATTCCGACATCTTCAAACAACTCATCTAAATCAATCGCGGCACTGGAAACCCCCCAGTAATTTTGATTAAAAGGCGGGTCTCGAAAGATAGGGGTTCGTGTAATGAGAGCTTGGCCTCCTTGAAATAATTCAAAAGGACCAGCGATAAACGTGTTGCCAATACTACGGGCGATTTCGACGGACTCCCACTGTATTGGGTGATCACGATAATCAATACCAAGAATCTGTTCATTACCTTCCATAGGGTAAACAAAGTTCAGAATGTCGTCTTTGGCTAATCCAATAAGCCTAATATGGAAGCCATCTTGAATAATATTCTCAGCGATCTTATCCCAATTTTTTACGTCACCATCGGGGTTTATGGTCACTAAGGTTGAGAAGTTATTGAGGATATACATATCTGACACGATTGCAGCTTCGATACGAGAACGGATGATAGATAGTTGCTTTTTTGCCTCTGAATACGATTCATTTTTAAGAAAAGTTAATTGCTTGGCGTGAAAGAACTCTATAGCACTCACTATCGTAAGGAAAAAAAGAAAAGATATTACTTTGGCAGACCACTGCTTGCTAGAACCACTTGGCATTTACGAACCTCTAACACTTTTGTTCTACATACTGCCTTATAACGGCTCATTTCTGGCTTATTCATCTAGTATGCCTCCAAGTCACTAAAAATCCATACTAACGTCTACTATCTATCCAATATTGAGCCATTCATCACTTCAAGACCGTTAGCTAAGCTAATTGTTTAATCAAAAAGGGTTAGTAAACCTTATAAAGCTTACATTGTATTGACTCAAAGCTCACATTGAAGGATTCATCAATGTTATTTTACATAGACTATTAATCAGCTTGGTATCACACAACATGAAGCTAAAATCTATCACACTGTGTACATTGCTATCAGCCTCAATTGCGGCGGCTGTTCACGCGCAAGACACTCTCAAGATACAAGAGAATAAGCAAGTATCAAGCGCCCCGAGTATTCAATCCCAAGCTGATTCACTCAACTATCATGAACAGTCTTTCAAGCAATCTGCTGACCTCATTCGCACCACCTACGAAAGCCAGCTTTACACTCTGCCTGCATTTAAAGAGGGTCATTATGGACTGCGCATGTATCGCCAGACACTAGACGATAAGTATTCCGCTGCGGTATGGAGTGACATGGCTCGAGTCGCAAGCAAGCTCAGCTACCTGTCGAATGACGTTACTACCATGGAACAAATCGTACTGTACTCAGAGAAGCGCGTTGCTTCTTATGTTGGCGATGATGATGAACGCAGTGTTCGACGCTACAACATCACCAAGCACATGCCAGAATACCTTTACCTTGGCGTTGACCTTCTTGGTTCTATGGCTCGCGCCAATGAATACGGTTTAGAACACAAGAACGATGCCAAACTGCGTGAAATCATTCGTCGCTATGACTTCTCACGATACGTTACCAATGAAGACATGGTGAAAGCGTGGGCAGCTCAATTAGCCAATCAAGTCTACTGGCTGCGCCAGCTAGGTGAACAAGATGTGGTTGATGAGTTCGTCGACACCTTCAAAAAAGCGTACCCAGACGATAAAGACAAGAAGCTCTCTAGCCAACAATACGGCAATAAGATCTATGGTATGACACACGTGATCTTTGGTGATTCGGAATATTACCAACACCAAGTAAGCGAACAAGATCATCAATGGATCTACGATTACTTCAGAGAAAACATCGATACAATATTGCTTCGCGCAAAAGAAGATGTCATTGCTGAAGTTGGGTTAACCTTCTTATTGGCAGGTTTAGAAGATGATCCCGTCGTAGAAAAAACTCGACTCGCGATTCAAGCCTCAATCGATAAGAAATACGGCATGATACCTTCTATCACCGGTGATTTTGATCTTGAGTACGGTGAACACCGCAATGTGTTAGCCATCATGCTACTCGATTGGCAGCAAGTGAACGAGGCGCCGACTTATGAAGGCAACCCTAAGGTATTTACTAATATCCCTTACGGGCTCATAAAAAACCAACCGCTGAAGAACTAGCAGCAATATCTAGGTTGTTTAGAACCCCAAAAGCCGCATGCCTTCCGAGGCCTGCGGCTTTTTAAATTCTTACCACACCATCACACAGGTTCTGGGGAGACTTTGTTCATCACTATCGTGAAATCCCCTTCAGCGTAGCCTTCTATCAGAGAGACATCGTCACACAACGTTTTACAGAAGCGATACACGCCCTGAGGGTGATAACTCATTAAGGTGTTACGCGAAGGATATTGGCTTGAATTGAGAAGATTAAAAATCACCGTTTGATTCGCCAATTCAAACATACGAGTGATCATGTTGGTCAGGTAGTCAGAATCACGAGAGATATAATTCAGTGAGCCACTTGCTATAACCACATCGTGTGCTCGGAGATTCATCTTACTCATATCACCCGATAAAAACTGACAACGAGCCTCGGTGTAGTTTTGCTTAGCCTTTTTGAGGAAGTCTACGTGTTGGTCAACACCGGTGTAAGATTGAATGCGATAGATACTGTCGAGCAGTTCAAACAACTCTCCGTAGCCACAGCCTAAATCCAAAACACTTTTTTTCTCAAAATCGGCTGAGCGAGCAATAACTTCAAAGCGACATAATTGGCTCTCTTCGCTAGTCCAGCCTAAAGACTTCGCTTTATCACCATTCGAGCGGCTAGTCTGCTTTCGGTGATACCAATACACCTTAAAACGATCACGCCAATGCATTACATACTACTCAATCATATGATCAAATCAGCTAGGCTTTAGAGCCGTTCGAAAACAGACCACCGATCTTGTATCCAATCGCATAACACACCACAGCGGCAGTCACAAACACCAGTGCCGAGAAGAAGTACGCGACCGATGCTGCTACGCCAGTACCCCACACGACGCTGAACACCAAACCGAGATAAGCCTCTTTTGGCCACTGGTAGATAGGAAACTGAGCGCCGCCAGCAATTAGGTAAACCATCGCAAACAAGCCAATGAAGGTAACAATAAGACCGATGAGAACGCGCATGTTCATGGAGAGACCCTTGATTAATTTAGCTTGGTTGCCCTTGTTCTTAATCGCAACCGGATCTTCTAATCGAAGCCGAATGCTATTAAACGCAACCTGATGATATTAAAGTATATCGGATAAAAGGAACTGTCTCTATTACTCTTCCGAGTGAGCTTTTACTCACTATAGACAAATCACAGTCGACAACCAAAACCAGATTTAGCCTGATTAACAGGCACAAAAAAGCGGACACCCTCCTTACGTTAACTCCGTAAGCAAGGTGTCCGCTTTAACTGAATCTAGCTTAAAGCAGGATGAAAATACCCGCTAAACATGCACTCATTAGGTTTGCTAGCGTACCAGCGGCTACCGCTTTCAAACCTAAGTTTGCCACTTCAGCACGGCGCTCTGGTGCCATAACACCGATTGAACCTAACTGAATCGCGATAGAACCAATGTTAGCAAAGCCACATAGAGCAAAAGTCACGATAACTTGGCTGTGTTCAGATAGTAGAGCTTTGTTCTCAACGAAGTCGATGAAAGCAACAAACTCATTCATTACGATCTTCTGACCAATGTAAGAACCCGCCATCAATACTTCATCACTTGGGATACCGATTAGCCATGCAAGAGGCGAGAACAGGTAACCGAAGATAGCTTGCAGTGTAATACCCGCAAAACCGAACGTTTCACCTAGGCTTTCTAGGCCAGTGTTGACCATCGCAATCACACTCACGAAGGCAACCAACATAGTACCAACCGCTACCGCAACCTTCATACCGTTCATCGCGCCGCTTGCCAATGCATCAATCACGTTGCTTTGGTCAGCTTTATCTAGTTCGATGTGGTCGTAGTCACTTGGTGTGCTGCGCTCAGGAACGATGATCTTCGCCATTAACAGGCTACCCGGAGCCGCCATAAAGCTTGCAGCGATAAGGTATTTAAGCTCAACACCAAGGCCAGCATAACCACCAAGTACACTACCCGCTACCGACGCCATACCACCTGCCATTACAGCAAACAGTTCCGAACGAGTCATAGACTTTAAAAAGGGACGAATAAGAAGAGGAGACTCACCCTGAGAAAGGAAGATATTACCTGTAGCAACTAGAGATTCAGCTTTACTTGTACCCAGCAGTTTTTGCACCGCTCCGCCCAAGATTTGAATCACTTTTTGCATGACGCCTAAGTAATAAAGCGCAGAAATCAAAGCACTGAAGAAGATAATGATTGGAAGTACGCGAACCGCGAAAATGAAGCCTTCAGTAGCAAGGTCACCGAAAAGGAAGGCAATACCAGCGTCTGCGAAACCAAGCAGGCTAGAAACACCATTACTTAGGCTTGTTAGCGCCAATTGTCCCCATGGGAAATACAAAACCAAGGCCGCAAAGCCGATTTGAAGTAATAGAGCACGAGAGACCGTTTTCCAGTTAATCGAAGAACGACTTTCAGATAGCAGGTACGCGCAAGCAATCAGTGCAAGAACACCGACAAAACCAAATAGAATATTCATAATGTGTCCTAGTAATCCTTAAAGAGTGAACATGAGCCAAGCAAATGACATCAAAGGAACAGGACAAAGAACCGCAAGCAAAACGCTACGCGATGAAGGAGCTAACAGGGTTAGCGAATGTAACAACGAGTTGTTCATGTAAAAAATCACCTTATACAAGCAGTGGAACGTAGCTGGTCCGGTCCGTGGGGTCATTCACATATCCATGTGACGGCTTGTATTGGCTAAGCACCGGCTTAAAACCGGAAGAGAAGTATAAACAGTTGAGTGAGACTTTCATCACATTTTTTGACGCAAACGATCGCGCGGTCAAGGAATAGACAAAGTGTGTTGTTTGTCATCATTTTCGAGCTTCAAAACTGTAAACTATCTGTATTAAGTTGAATTTTTAATGTTAAGCCTTTAAACATAAGAGCGTAATCACTCGGTTAATTCTGTGTAATTCTTACCACTTTTCTGTGTTCTACCTCATTTCCCGATACTTCAAGATTCATCTTAAGTTTGGATACGTATATACTTTGCATGATCTCACCAATAATTATCTATAAAATACTAATAGAGCTGATTAGATATAACAGCCATCGAGACTAAGAGAGGAAACACGTGAAGAAAATGGAAGCTCCGCACGACATGAGCAATGGAGCTAGATTCAAAACAAATAGGCACGGCTATGTGACAGTAGTTGAATATTATAATACCTATACTGTCATTGTCGCATTTGAAAATACCGGAAATATCCGCGCTATCAGTGCGGCGAAATTACGTACAGGTCAGTTGACCGATCGTTCTGTCGCGCCTGAATCAATTATGATTGGTGAAAAGGTTGAGTCCGTTAAACATGGAATATTAACCATTACCCAAGTTGAATCTGAAAATATTGTGGTACTGACTAATGCCAATAATGAAGAAATTAGAATGTTATTGCCTGCAGTACAGAAAATGAAAGATAAAACTGAAGAAGTCGATAGTGAAAATGTTGCTTCGCCAAAACCGACCTCCCTTAGCCAGTTGACCAAAAGAAATAAAAAGACCAAAGACGTTAATAGCATGCTTAAGAAAATGCTTACTGACTACGGTCGATATGATTAATTCTCTATTTTCTACAATAACGCCTCTAAAAATTTACATTCTGATATAAAAATTAATTAAGCCTGCCTTTTTCAATAAAATACGTTGCATATTCGAGTGAAAAGTTAAATTTGATCAAAGTCTCACTCTGGATCTTCGCCATAAATTAACGAGATCTCCATCACAATCTCATTTTAACTTTGTGATGGGGATCTTATGGAATCCTAACTATTTCCTTTACTATGCTCTCACACAATAAGAGAACGCAGTTTCTCAACCCCTAAAATCCAATTGAGACAAATATTATGAAAAAGATTCTTGTAGTTTGCGGTAACGGTCTTGGAACTTCATTAATGATGGAAATGGCAGTGAAAGAGGTGGCTAAAAAAATCGGTTTCGAAGCTGAGGTTGATCACGAAGATCTATCTTCTGCAGCATCAAGTAATGCGGATATTTGGGTCGCAGCAACAGACGTTGCTAACCAACTAAAAGAAGCTGGTAAAGAGAACATCATCAGCCTTAAAAATATTTTTGACAAAGCATCAATCGAAGAACAACTAAAAACTTTCATGTAGGGTCAAAATTATGCAAAACTTTTTCGAGTTCATGCTCGGCTTATTAAAAGAGCCAGCAATCATGGTGGGTTTAATTGCTTTTATTGGCCTTGTTGCACAGAAAGCTGATATTTCCACCATTCTGAAAGGCACAATTAAAACCGTAATGGGTTTCCTAATTTTAGGTTTTGGTGCTGGCGCTCTTGTTGGCGCACTAAATAACTTCTCAGTTGTATTTACTGAAGCATTCGGCGTAAGTGGTGTTATTCCAAATAACGAAGCAATTGTTGCTTTAGCACAAGAAGCATTCGGTTATGAAATGGCTCTAATTATGTTCTTCGCATTCGTTGTGAATATTTTATTGGCTCGTATTACTCCTCTAAAATATATTTTCTTAACGGGTCACCACACAATGTTCATGTCTATGCTGGTAGCGGTAATTCTGTCTACAGCTAACATCGAAGGCACTGCTTTAGTTGCTATCGGCTCGATCATTGTGGGTTCACTGATGGTTATCATGCCTGCACTTGCTCAAAAATACACAGAGAAAGTGATGGGTACTGATCAGTTGGCGATGGGTCACTTCTCAACGTTCTCATACTTAGTATCGGGTTATATTGGTAGCAAGTTTGGTGACACTTCAAAATCAACAGAAGACATCAACGTACCTAAGAGCCTAATGTTCCTGCGTGATACGCCAGTTGCTGTGGCAACAACAATGGCCATCTTCTTTATGTTTGCTTCAATTGTTGCTGGCGGTGACTTTGTTGAAACAGTATCTGGCGGTCAGAACTGGGTAGTATTCACATTCATGCAGTCTCTTGTGTTTGCCGGTGGTGTTTACATCGTACTGCAAGGTGTAAAGATGCTGATTGCTGAAATCGTTCCTGCATTCAAAGGGATCTCTGACAAACTCGTACCGGGCGCAAAACCTGCTCTAGACTGCCCTATGGTATTCCCTGTAGCACCAAACGCGGTACTGATCGGTTTCCTTTGTTCTTTCGCTGCTGGCCTACTAGCAATGGCCGTTCAAGGTGCGCTTGGCTGGACAATCATTGTAGCTGGCGTCGTTCCACACTTCTTCGTAGGTGGTGCAGCAGGCGTTTACGGTAACGCGACAGGCGGTCTACGCGGTGCAATTCTAGGTTCATTCACGCAAGGTCTGTGTATCTCTTTCCTACCAATGCTGCTACTTCCAGTACTGGGTGGCCTTGGTCTTGAAGCGACAACGTTTGCTGACTTCGACTTCGGCGTTGTTGGTCTTATCCTAGGGTGGATTGTTTCATGAGCTTATTCGATTTAATTGGTAACCAAGGCGTTATCATCAACTCTGAAGAAAACCTGACAGTTGATGCTGCAATTGATGTGACCTGTTCAACACTACTAGCGAGCAACAAGATTGAAGCAAGCTACGTTGAAGCCATCAAACAAAAGCACAAGGACATTGGCGCGTACTATGTTCTAGCACCAAAGATTGCGATGCCTCATGCTCGTCCTGAAGATGGTGTAAACGAAGCATCACTGCAGGTGACAGTATTCAAAAAGGGTGTTGATTTAGAATCGGAAGACAACGGTGATGTTTATCTTTCTGTTACTCTGGCGGCGATGGATTCAGATAGCCACATCCATACGATTATGGCGCTATCAGAGTTGTTCCAAAATGATGATGACATTGATGCCATCATCGCAGCGGAAACTGAGCAAGCGATCATCGAGATCTTAAAACGATACTAACCTCGCTCTAAAGATCCTGATAAGCCCCATTAAACAAGCGATAGCCTCGGCTATCGCTTTTCTGTTTCTGGTGCTTGGTCATTTCTCATCGAATATGAGTGAAGGCATCACACCTCGAAAGCATTCAATGGCGTTAAAACGCGTACATTCGTTTGTCTGTTGATAATTCAAAACAATATTGCGCATGTTTATTAAGACACTCAAACACTTCTCGATCCAACTTAAAGTTATCAACGTAGTCCGTCAAAATAGCGAGTGTTTCTTCTAATGTCATACCTGCACGATAAGGGCGAGACTGAGTTAGCGCTTGAAACACATCCACCACAGCAACAATTCTACTCGGTTGATCCAACTCTTCCGCCGTTTTACCCATCGGGTAACCTGAACCATCCAACCTTTCATGATGATTAGATGCCCACTGACAAACCTGAGGTGAACTGAACAACTCCTGCAGTGCGAATCGAGTGTCCGTTGCATGGCGTTTAATACAGCAATACTCTTCTTCAGTAAGTAAATCCGGCTTATGCAGAATGTCGCTTGGGGTTTGCAGTTTACCGATATCATGAACCAACCCTGCTAAATAAAGCTTTCGCTGCGTTGTGTACGAATAACCAAGTTGTTTAGCTAAATATTCTGACAGCTGCCCAACCTTCAACGAATGCTTAAAGGTAAACGAACTTTTGGTATCAACAACGTTGGCAATAAATTCGGCAAAAGCCACCGTCTCATCTAACGACATTTGCTGAGAGAAAAATGGGACAGGCTCAAAATTATCCCTCATGTTCTCGATGTAAGGGATTTCCATCGAAAACCAAAAATCATCCAAGTCAACCAATTCACACATGTGTTGCACAAGGTTGGTTTCGAACATTTCATCAGCTTGTTCAGTTAAACGTTCAATAATGCTCGCTTTTCCATCTGGTGTTAGGTTTCCATAACGATCAGATGAAGTGATACCGTATAGATAATCGACTCTATCGGCAAGCATCACGATAGCAGCTAGCTCTTTTTCTAACTCGCTGATATGAATAACCTTTAGCTCAGACCACGGAGTATGATGGTAAAGAACTGGTTTAGAAAATATAGAAAGAACCGGGCACTCTTTTAAGATTTGGTAGCCCTTTTGACAATGGTGATAGCTTGAGTCAGGTACAAATCCAGACGTTAAGCTGAGCTGTTCATCAATTTGCGAGACACCACAGTCGTGAATCAAACCTAGCGAAAATGCGAGCTGCGCTTGCTCTTCTTCCCACCCCACACTCAAAGCACATCGATACGCGATATAGCCCACTCTTTGGCCATGATTTTTACTTTCGAAACCGACGTTATCAAGCGCCTTAGCAATACCGAATAGAGCCTTTCTTAGGTCCACGGTCACGTCCTGGCAATGTTGATTCATTATTTAAGCCTAGCATTTTTATAGTTTTTATATATTTAGGTCGCTAATACTAATGCATAGCTAATGATTATATACACAACTATTGTAAGGTTTAATGAGTTTCGTGATAGATCTAACGTATCACGAAAAATTCGTGTTACAAGTGGTTGCATATTAAAAATCATGCGACATTATAGCCTGCCGACTAAGATTCGCTTAAATAAGCAGCCATAAGAAAAGGATAGACATGTTTAAAACGGTTATCGACAACGAACTCTCCATCGCATTGGTTGAAGAGAGCTTCGCTTCTCACTACGCGGAAATCTCACAAAGCCAGAATGAGTACCTAAGCCAATGGCTCGTGTGGCCGCCACATTGTAAAACCGAGCAAGACTTTAGGATCTTCATCCAACGCTCACTGCACGATTATGCGGAAGGGAAAAGCATGACTTGTTCGATTATCTATAAAGACAAGGTCGTCGGTAACTGTAGTTTCAATACCATTGATCATGATAAGCAAAAGGTGACGATAGGTTACTGGTTATCTGAGACATACCAAGGAAAAGGGATTGTGACGCGCGTTGTCGAGAAGCTAATTGATATTGCTTTCAATGAGTTAAATATGGAAAAGGTAGAGATATCAGCCGCAACTGGTAACCAAAGCAGCCGTAAGGTTTGTGAGCGCTTACATTTCACGTTAGAAGGTATCATTACACGTAACGAGAACTTGAATGGTCGCATCGTTGACCACGCTATTTATGGCCTTCATCGCTCTAAGCTCTAAGAAGTAACTAGCTTGAAAAAGCCACAGCACAAGTCCGTGGCTTTGTTACTTGACGAGCCTGAAGAGCTCTTAAAGCTACAGCTTATGCAACCTTTGGAATCACGATACTGAACTTGGCACCACCGTGGTTACTGTCGTCAATTTTGATATCCCAAGAAAGTTTTTTAGCCGCCGATAGAGCAATCGCCAGGCCTAAGCCTAGCCCCCCCGTTGTCGACGTTCTGCTTGAATCTAGTCGAGAAAACGGAAGAAACACTTCATCCCGGCGCTCATAAGGAATACCAGGCCCATTATCCTCAACAACCACTAACCAACTTTCTGAGTTCTCATCTAACGTCACCCACACTTGGTCTTGAGTGTAGTTGCCAGCATTCTTAAGAAGATTGTCGAACACTAAACGCGCCATTGAACAATCACATTTTATCGTACTGTCTTGTTGTACCTTTGATTCGAAGCTGACATTGTCCAACTCAGAATAACGGATCCGATCTAAACAATACTCAAGTAAACTCGCTCTGACTTTCACTAACTCAAAGAACGAGTTGTCCATTACATTCAACTTCGACAGCATGATAATTTCTGACGTTAGTTCGTTGATATCCTCAATGTAGTTATCAATATCATCGAATAGAACTTGATGATTATTTGGCGCTCCCCTTCTTAAAATATCGGTCGCCAATTGAATACGACTTAACGGGGTTCGTACTTCATGTGGGATAGCTTGGGCAAAGATATGACTCTGTTTCACCTTGCTCTCGATCTCTTCAGCCATGAAGTTAAAGCTGCTAGCTAAATCTGAAACAGGATGGATGTCATCCAAATCAGAGCGCGTACTAAGCTTCCCCTTACCAAACTGCTTCTGCTTTTCGACGAGCAGCTCTATTCTTTCTTGAAAACGCCTCACAGGTAAGTAAACACTTGCTCCAATCGCCACAATCACAGCTAATAACAGCCCTAGCAAAAAGTGCCGTTCTGAATCTTCATACCATTCAATATCAGGAGAGAAAAAATCCCCAACCTCACTGAATCCAAAACTAAATTCAGAGTTTGGCAACTGAAATACTGCCGAATAGAGGTTATCTTCACTTAAATATATTGGCACACCGTTTAAGGTCGTATATAACTCACATCGCTGGCAGGGAGTCTCTCCCGACCAATCTTTCAACAGGCGTAAATCGAAGATATAAAATTGTTGGTAGCCTGTTCTATCGAGTGTTTTATATAGCGAGTCTTCTTGGTTGTGTTGGCGAACATACTGTTCAGCAAAGTAGATTCCATCATTAAGGAAGGTTTCGATCTCGGTCCTTCGCATGTACCCTTCACCAAGGTTCACAAATAAAAATATCGTTGCCGACATCCCAGTCACAATCCCAAGGTATAAACGAGCAAACATCGAAACCGAGCGAAGTTTCGCAGTAATGAACTTACGCAACCAGCATGTACCCCTTGTTGCGAACCGTGCGGATCAACTGTTTGTCTTTGGCGTGAATACGTAGCTTTCGGCGCAAACCAGATACTCGCATATCAATCGAGCGGTCGTTAAAGGCATAATCAATGCCTCTAAATAACTGACAGCACTGGTCTCGAGTGACAACCTGAGAAATGTTATTAACAAGAAGATTTAAGATTTCAAATTCGGCCGAGGTGAGCTTGAGGTTTTGTCCATACAGAGTGGCACTTTGGGCTGCATTATTGATCACGATATCGCACTGTTTTTCAGCTGTTACTTCCGGAGCAGGAACAGCTCGACGTAATAACGCTTCAATTCGTGCCAACAAGGCGTGACCACGAATTGGTTTTGCAACGTAATCATCCGCTCCAAACTTGAACAAGCTAACCTCGCTCATTTCATCGGCAGAGGCGGTCAACACTAAGATCATTCCATTGTAAAACTCACGAGCTTGACGACAAATTTGCGCGCCGCTCATACCTGGAAGCATCAAGTCCAGCAGAACTAAATCAGGTTCAATACTTCGGATCGCTTCAAGTGCCAAATTCCCTTCATGAACAACGCTAACATTGTAGCCTTCAGCTTCGAGGTAAAGCGTAGTTAAACGAGCTATCTCTTGGTCATCTTCAACAATGAGCACTTTGGTTTTTGACATTCCTATCACCAGTATTTATTAAAAGCGAGGGCAGTATATATACTGTTCATATATCATCAACATTGTGGTTAGAGCCCCAACTTTACCGTACGCAAAACATAGTAATCACTTTTGTACATACACGTTTACAAACACAGGGGTCAACAACCAATACGCCTCAATTTATGAAGATTTCACCATTCAGAACGATCTGCTAGGGCTGTATTAATCGCCTATCCACCACTTACATTCGCTTTATTTTCTTACTTGCACTTACATTTGAGGCATTTACAAAATCCTATCAAATCAACCATCCATACACTAACGACATGATAGTCAATAACACTATAAAACAATAATTTAGCAGGTTAAAAAACTAATAATAGAGACTTACAATCGAAAGAAATCGATTACTTCAACTTAGCACCAGTGCTTTCCATTTCTCAGTGTGAGGCATGTCCTATTAAGCAATATCTTCTTAAAGTAACATTCAGCCAATTGATGCATCGCTTCAGTATTTGGTCATTATCACTTTCTCACAGGGTTCACTTTAAGATGAATAAACCGCTTTCACTGTTACTCACCACCACAGTTTTATTTTCAACACCGCTCTTGGCTGACACCAATAAACAACAAATGGTGAAACAGATTCAAGCACAAGTTAACTCTTGGATAGATATTCAGGTCACGCCACAAACTAGCATCATTCAAAAGATGGTCTTCAACTGTGAGTTCTACAGTGCAACCCCTTATATCAAGTCGCCCGACGGGAGCGAGAGCAGTTCTGGTTCATACCGTTTTTACTCGCACAACGGTGTTTTAGGCTCGATGACAGAACCCTTCACCACCCAACCCCTTCCGGAATTGACGATGTGCCTTAAAGAAGACTTCGTAGTCACCAACCAAGATGAAGCTCAGTTATTATTTGAAGCTATTGAAACGGTCTACCCAAATCATTCCATGTTCGATGAGAACTTTCCTAAAGAGATCATCAATAAGCCAAATGGTTGGCACTTCATCGACGGTGAGATTTTTGATGATAAAAAAGGCTATGTCATTGAAAGCAACGCTGAAGGCAAAGTGACCAAAATCATCCGCTCACTTAATCTTTAACACGCTGTTTCTTCTATACCATTTTGTTCTTGTTTAAAACAGCTTCTTAAAGGCTGTTCAAGGCCAGAATTCAATTTGATCAGCGACCGGCTGAACATATAAGTTCGCTGGGCGCGGTTCGACCAAAACATCAGTTCACCGAGTTCAATATGATGACCAGTTATCAACCCTTCGAGCATCTCAAGTGTCCTATTTGGATATATGACATTGATAATAAGAGAATAACTTGGGCAAATAGCAGCGCCCTCCCTCTTTGGGAGTCGGAATCTATGTTTGAGCTGACGTCGCGCGACTTTAGTATAGAGATGTCAAAGGCAATAGAAGCGACCTTGGAAGAATACCAAAGGCAATTTCTACGTAACGAAAGCATCAAGATTTGGTGGAACTTCACCCCAAACTACATCTCTAAGCGTGCATTGTGTCTATTTTCTGGAATCCCATTGCCCGATGGTCGAACAGGAATGTTGGTGCAAGTCATTGCTGAAGAAGGCAGCTTAAAACACGACCTAACTTGCTCAGATGGCGTAAACCTTTCCCTTTTGTTTGATAGGACTGGAAACGTAGTGAGTGCTAACTCCGCATTTTATCAAAACTATGGTTCACCGTTTGGCACGCTATCCGACTTTGTTTCAAGCGAAGAGACCGCTGCACAGTGGTTGTTTGCCGCACGTAAAGGTCGTGAAATTCTAGAAGAAGTCAGCTGTCAAATAGATAACAAAACCCATCACTTTGACGTTCAAGGAAAGTGGCTATTTGATAAAAGTGAGCTGCTGTTAAACCTCACCTGTACAACCAAACAGAAAGAGAAACTACTCAAAGCCAGATACAACGCAGAGCACGACTGTTTAACTGAGCTTTATAATCGTCGTGGAATAACTAATCTTCTAGAAACCAGTATTGCCTATCGCTCGCCCTTTGAGTTGATGTTTGTTGATCTTGACGGCTTCAAATTGGTCAATGACACTTATGGACACAGTGTCGGTGATCAACTACTCAAACAAGTTGGCGAGCGTCTTAAACAGTTGGTTGATGAAACATGCATGATCGGTCGATTTGGTGGCGACGAATTCATTGTTATTGCTCATACCTGTCGAAATAAAAACATCCCGCTGCTTTGCACTCGTATTATTGATGCCTTGAACCGGAGTTTCCATATCAAAGGCATTGGTACCTTGTCTGTTGGTTGTAGCATCGGTACCGCACATTTCCCTGATAATGCCGTCGATCAAGAATCACTGCTTAAGCAAGCAGGTATGGCGATGCATATTGCTAAAGCCAATGGTCGAAATCGTTTCCAAACTTTTACTCCTTGCTTGGCACAAACTCTTCACCGTAAGGTAGAAATCCGCCATCGACTCACACGCGCCCTAGAAAACGATGATCTCAATCTTCATTACCAACCGATCATGAACACCAACAGTGATAAGGTGAAAGGCTTCGAAGCGCTACTTCGATGGTCGGACAAAGAGCTGGGTAACATCGGGCCTGATGAGTTTATAACCTTAGCGGAAGAAACAGGTCAGATTGTACCGCTCGGGAAATGGGTTCTTAACTCAGCACTTAAACAGTTATCGATTTGGCAACGAGAGTTTGATAGCGAATTAATGATGAGCATCAATATCTCGAGCATTCAGATGCACGCTACCTTTGCCGAGCAATTATCGGCAATGCTTAACTTCTACAATATCCAGCCTCAAAGTGTTGCCCTTGAAATTACCGAGTCCTCAATGATCTTCAAGCACGGTGAAGTCAGACAAGCGTTAAACGATATCTCCAAGTTGGGGGTAGAGCTTCACCTTGATGACTTTGGTACAGGCTACTCGTCGCTCTCGATGTTGCATGATCTGCCAATTAGCACAGTCAAACTCGATAAAAGCTTTGTCCATGGTTCGCATAAAGGGAGCAAAGCAATTGTTCAAGCTACCCATGCTATCTGCGACAAATTGGGGCTTAAAGTGGTAGCTGAGGGTGTCGAAACAGAAGTGCAAAAAGAATTCTTAATCGATTGCGGATACCAGTATTTGCAGGGGTTCCTATTTAGCAAGCCCATCCCATCAAATGAAGTAGAAAGCCAATTTTTAACGGGTTGATTCATCGATATTTAAAATATTACTTATCAATAAGTTCAAGTTTTAGAACACTCCGTAATCAGCAGAGTGGCGCAATATGAACGCTTACGTATGCTTACACAACACATAATAATGGAAAAACAACACCAAGCTGTTGTTTTTTCTAATAATTAATTAGTAAGACAACCCATACACCATATAGCAGATATACCTACCTTCTGTAATGACTTTGGTATTTCGATTACCCTCAAGCGATCCCTTTATCAAATCACATCACCGGTAAATATGAGCAGACAAAACGGCTTCACTCTCTTAGAACTTATCATCGCAGTATCGATTCTAGCGATCTTGTCTTCTACGGCTATGCTCAAGTTCTTAGACGTTCAGGGGAGCGCCCGTGCGAGTAAAATACACGATGTGGCAGGTAACTTACGTACTGGTATCGATATGATTTACGCTAAGTCTGCGATTGCAGGTGTCGAGGGTGAGTGCAACTATGTTGAGAAGACGGAAATTGAAACCTACTACGTCTGCCATGGCTATCCGATAGCCTATGTTGATTCACTAAGAAGACTGCTCAATATCGACAGAACAGAGCTCCATGTAATCAATAAAGAAGTGGTTCCTGACAGCAATGCTGAGAGAGTGGCCGCTATCTCTTTTGACGCAGATAACTACACCTATTCACCTGAAGGAAATTTTTGTCAGGTACTTTATCAACCAGAAAAAGAACCTCAGATCGTCGTACTTGATGGCGCATGTTAAATACTCACGATGTACTCATTCAAGAATCAGCGCTAAGCCATCAAGGCAGCTCTTTGAATATCATGAGGGTACGATAATATTTGCTCAAAAATAACACTACTTTGTTACTATTTACGTCTTTAAGCACTGCCCAAGGTATAATACAAACTTAACTCTTTATAATTAGTCTGTAAATTTCTACATGGGTGCATGTTTGATATAAATGTTAACAGTGTTTTCATTAAACACCTTTCATAAATAGATAGGTATAAATAAATCCCTCACGCTATCTAACCCCTCCCCCCTTAACTCTTCATTATAAGTTAATATATAAAAATAAGAATAAAACACACAACAAAAAATAAAATCATCGACTATATCATCTTGTCACATTATTTACACAACCAAACTTACATATAAATTAAATCATATTAACAATCACATAAGTTGACATATTTTAATTTTATCCTGAAAATTTCTGATAAATCTTACATATCGATAAACTGAATGAATACCATCAAAAGCTACATTAGAAACCTCTAAATCTTGTAACTAAACCTACCACATAGGAGCTGTGGAATGGATAAATACCAAAACAAATGGATAAATCCCCCCTAGCCCTTGTAAATAATTGGCTTTCATTTATAAATTCAACTTTTGGGTGAACATCTCCATAACCTTTCATTCAAGCCCAAATTCTGCGATTAATATCAACATCTTGAGAGAAAATGGTGACATTTTGGTTATATTATTTAGATCGAACTCTTGTGTTGAATGAAAATCCCAGCCATCACGCCAATATAATAACTATCGCTTAGGAGTTGAGCCATGCACTGTTCTTTCAATATAAATAACAATAATGAGAGCTTGCAACTGATCTACAATGAAGAAAAAATATATATAAAAAACAACAGTAATAAGATATCAGAGGAAAGTCTTAATAGTAAAGAGAGTTTTGTTTTCAAATATCTTATTGAACATTCATCAATATCTAACCCTCAATCTGCGAGAGACGTTGAAGAATCTTTTAAATTACATTTTGATGAAGAGTTCAGCTTATACGCATTAAAGAACATTATCGCTTCAATAAGAAAAAAGTATCGGAATTTATGTAAAAAAGCGAAGATCGATAATAACAGCGAACTTATCTCTAACCTTTATAAGGTGGGTTACTTCATCGATCTCGACAAAAGCTCTACAAACTGTATCGCACCGAAATACGACATCAACCGATTCAAGCCCAGTCAGATAGAGATGTTAAAACTGATGTTCAAGACTTATCATCGAGAACTGATTAAGGCTCTGATAGCCGTGCTCACCATCTCTTCATTTTTCCTCTTCGTTGTCTACTTTTTCCAAATCCTTTATACGACGAAGATTGCAGATGAATACAGCGAAAACACCAAACATATTGCGCAAGAGATCATGGACTACGGTTGCAATAACGAAGGGGCCGTACACTCGCTAAGGCACTCACTCAACCTTGATTCTGTCATTATGACGACGTCTCGCGGTTCATGTTATATATCCAAAACGCGCTCGAAAATAGTAGAGCTTGATCAAGTTGATGACTTTTACGATAGTGCCGATTTTGCTTATTCACGTTTTGCAGATACCAAGCGCGACATTGACCTTACTGTGCGAATTTCTAAGCGCTCTATTGAAGCTAGATACAAGAACTCATTATTGCCTCTGTTAGTCGATTCAGTCTCTATCCAGAAGAATGGTTATTACATTCTGAATCTAGGTGAAGAAAGCAAAGCTATCTATCAAGCATCACTGCCAACCGGCGCAACCATCGCCTTCTACAGTGACGATATTGTTGCCCTGTGGGCTGCACTTTCTTTGATTCTCGCCACTCTACTTTATCGCTCCTACATTCTTGGCTTCGTCATATACATGTTTCGTTGGAAGCACATTTCCTTCGAAGAAGAACCCATCATCAACACCGAAGATAACAGCGTTCTGTATTACGAGTTGCTATCGAGAGTTCGTAACGTTGGCGTTTTGAGCTTCATCAACACGATGAGACGCTCCAATTTACTTACCTTGCATACTATTTTGATCATCGAAACGGTAAGAAGAGCTAAATTAAACAACAACCATGAAATCTATGGTGTCAATGTATGCCCGAGTGCCTTGGTCGGCTCTAACTTTGCCAAATTAAAAGAGCATTTAGTCATGATGGAAGCGAATGAATTTGTCGTCGAGATTACCGAGTATTCGAACATTGGCTATGGATGTGAGGTTATCGATAACATTAAGGATGTCAAAAAGCTTGGTATCACCATCGCACTGGATGACTTTGGTACGGGCAATAACAACATCGAAATCATCAATGTCATATCTCCCACCTATTTAAAACTGGATCGCTGTTTTGTTAAGGATATCGAGTCAGGAGAGCACCATCAGGGTGTATTGCTTAATATCTCGGAAATTGGACGCTTATCAAACATCACGATGATTTATGAAGGTGTCGAGACGCGTAGGCAACAATATATTTTGTGTCAGTTGGGCTACAACTTACATCAAGGTTATCTGTATAGCAGACCTCAAAGCACAACCGACGGGTAACTTTATAATATCAAACGTCTATAGCTCAGCACCTGTTGGCCCTGCTGCGTCGAATGGATATGGCGTAGCTCTAATTTTAGATCTAACGCAGTCTTCAAGCTTCGCAGGAAAGTACGCGTCAACTAACCCTTGGGCAGAGAGCGGCTTATCAAAGTAATAACCTTGTAGTAAATCACAGTGGTATTGCTGTAACTTCGCCATCTGTTCTGGGGTTTCAACCCCTTCTGCGACCACTTTCATCTGGCACGATGCACCAATATCGATGATAGCTTTAACCAAGGTTTCACTGTGCTGACTGGAATTCAATTTTCCAATAAAAGAGCGGTCTATCTTTATCTCTGTGATCGGCAGGGTATTCAGGTAGTTCAGTGATGAAAATCCGGTACCAAAGTCATCGAGCGAAATGCCAAATCCATATTCTCTAAGCCTTCTCAGTACCGGCTCGACAATGTGCAGATCTTTGATGAGAATGTTTTCGGTCAGCTCTAGCGTCACTCGGCAAGGAGCTATGCCCACCTCTTCGACGAGGCGAATGACCTTATCATCGAAACCAAGTTCGAAAACTTGCTTAGGTGACACGTTTACAGAAACTCCTACCGCCTCAGGTCCATTTGGCATCAAGTTTAAGGTGTCTTCACATGCTTTCCTTAGTACAAATTCCCCTATTTCATGAATCTTCCCAACCCGCTCTGCCGCAGGAATGAAATCCAACGGAGACACAAAACCAAGTAAGCCGTTGTTCCAACGACACAATGCCTCAACGCCTTTTAGCTGCTCAGAATGAGAATCCACTTGAGGTTGATACAGTACATTAAATTCGCCCCTCTCTAACGCAGTTCTAAGCTGCTCTTCCACCGAAAAGTCGTACTTCACTTTTCGATTGATCACATCGTCATAGAAAATTGCTTCGCCTTTATTCAATTCTTTAGCCTTGTACAACACAATGTCGGCTTTGGTTAGCAGTTCCTCTACTTCAGTCCCGTCATAAGGATACATCGACACGCCAGCCGAACACTGGGTAGAGACTGAAGTACCCTGAATATTAAATAGCGATTTGAATACATCTTGGATTTGTTGGACTTTCTGTTCCGCTTCCACAAGATCGTGAATTCCCGGCAGACAGAAGACAAACTCATCCCCCCCAAAGCGTGAAACGATATCGTTAGTCCCTAAGATTCGTTCAAATCGCGAACCTATCTGTTTCAGCAGCTCATCTCCGCTTGCGTGGCCATATTGGTCATTGATGCGTT
Organism: Vibrio splendidus; assembly: GCF_001557875.1. Classification (GTDB taxonomy): domain Bacteria; phylum Pseudomonadota; class Gammaproteobacteria; order Enterobacterales; family Vibrionaceae; genus Vibrio; species Vibrio splendidus_F. Next base: position 1,749,225 of record NZ_LNRF01000001.1, read on the forward strand.
TAAAGTTATCTAAGTCAACAAAGACCAACGCCACCAGCTTGCCTTCAAGTTTAGAGTGAGCGATGGCTCGGTTCACTTGCACTTCAAGTTCAGAGCGATTAGGGAGAGCGGTCAAAGAGTCGTGTCTTGCCATATGTTGCAGACGACGGCGGCTATTTTGGATTCGATTGAAGTCGTCGGAAATTCTCTGCTCCATTTGATCAAAGCGCAGCGATATTCGTCGACTCACTAGAACGCTGATAAAAATACAGACCAAGGTAGCCAGCACACTCAAGATAAGAATGAGCCCAAATTCATTACGAGATTCCGAGAGTAGTTGGTCTTTTCTGTGTTCAATGGAAGCATTTACATTATTCAAGTACACGCCAGTACCCACTATCCATCCCCAATCACCTACCTTTTTGACATAGCTACTTTTGGGGCCGATAAAACCCTGTTTATCAACGGTGATGTAGTTAACAAACCCGCCAGACTCAGCTTGCGCTAAAACGTCTTGCTTGAAGTTGTTTCCAAGGTCATCGTAAACATTAAGATCTTGCCCAATATGGATTTGGTGTGCGTGAAGTAAGCTGTCACCATTCTGTTCAAAAACGAACAAGTATCCATTATCACCGACCGTTATCTTCGACAATATATCGAGAATTCTTTGGTAGCTGACTCGTTTAACATCATCGAGAGAAATACCAGTGCCCAAATACCAATCAAATGGTTCGAAACGACGAATGTAACTGAGTTTTTCGAAGTGCGTATTGCCGATGTGTGGCTTTTCAAAGTCTTGCCCATCAAAGCCGGGACGAGGCACAAAATAGCGGGAATAAGCACCATTATTCTGCTTAAGAAGCGCTATTTGTTGTTTGATGACCGCCACACCACGGCTATCAGTCGTTTCAAGTTGATTGGTATTTTCTAACTCTGGAGCGCGAGGGTGAACCAGCACTGTGCCCTGCATATCGTAGGCGTAAATGTAGTCTTTTTTGTCCGCGTAGCTCAGCTTTCTGATTTCGTTAAGAATGAGTAATTTAAGCTCTTCTTCCGGCAGGTGTTGATTCGAGGAGTAGATATTCTGTGCAGCGGTATAGGCTCTATCCAGTCGACGTGTGATGCGCTTTTTTACCTCGATTTCAACAAGACGCTGAGTGTGCTTTATCTGTTGCGATACTTGCAGTACTTGCGCCTCAATAGAGTCCTTTTGAGCAGAGATGTAGTCTGTTCTGATGAGGTCTACCAATGCCTTGACCTTCTGATCTACGCTGGTAAACATCGCTACATTCAAGACGATTGCAGAAAAGATGATGATGGTAATCGGCAAATATTTGGTAAACCAGACCAACTTTTTGTCATTAATATGCAACATATAAACCCAACACAACAGAACAGAACAGGATTCCATATAATGTCATCATTTTACTGAACAGCCAACCATAAAAGTTAACATTCAGCTAATTTATAGAAAAAGCTTGTCTATCTCGGAAAAAAGGTTAGTGTTATACACATATATATCACCATGCAGTTTTAATTATGACCGAATGGAAAGACGACCAGCCGATCTTTAGGCAGCTTGCCGCCAAGATCAGTGACCAAATTCTTCAAGGTGTTTGGCTAGAGCTACAAGCACTGCCCTCTGTGCGTGCGGTTGCCGCCGATCTCAAGATCAACCACCTTACCGTCATGAAAAGCTACCAGTTACTGGTGGATGAAGGCTTGGTAGAGAAAAAACGCGGCCAAGGCATGTATGTGGCCGAAGGGGCACTGCAAAAATTGAAAGAATCTGCACACCAATCATTCATCAACACACAGATCCCAGCCATCGCTGAGACGCTAAGCATCATTGATATGAGTGTCGAAGAACTCGTGAAACAGCTAGCACAACATATAAAGGACAAGTCATGAGTACTTTACTTTCCGTGAAAAACGTAACCAAAACCTATTCAAATCAAGTGGGTGTCGAGAACATCAGCTTTGAGTTAAAACCGGGGCAAGTGCTTGGCCTGCTGGGCCACAATGGCGCGGGTAAATCGACTCTCATCAAATCACTGCTTGGTGGGCATAACTATCAGGGTGAAATCGAAGTCAACGGCTACCACCCTATCCACCAGCATGCGGAACTCATGCTGCACTTATCGTACATTTCAGACGTTAACGTGTTACCCGAATGGATGACCGTTAAACAACTGCTTCGATACACCCAAGGTGTGCACCAAAGCTTCAACAAGCAAAAAGCAGAGCAGACATTAAGCAGCACCAACATCAAACTGTCTTCCACTATCAAGCAACTTTCTAAGGGAATGAAGGTACAACTTCACCTTGCGATCATCATCGCGACTGATACTCAAGTGTTGATCTTAGATGAGCCGACACTTGGCCTAGATTTGCTGTACCGCGATACTTTTTATCGCCACCTACTCGAGTGGTTCCACGACGGCGAACGCGCCATGATCATTGCAAGCCATGAGGTTTCAGAGATTGAACACTTATTAACGGATGTGTTGATTTTAAAACAAGGCCATTGTGTGCTGCAAAAGAGCATGGAAGACATCGAAAACGACTATTTCATTATCGAAGTCGCAAATAACCATTCGAGCGAGATACAAAAGCTCAAACCACTGACCTCACAATCAGGCCTGGGCACCACTAAGTGGTTATTGGAAGGCCAATACAAAGCGCAGGTTGAATCACTGGGTAACATCTATAACGTTAGTCTCGCAGATCTATTCCTTGCAACACAGACGGAGAAGGCATAATGCATCCAAGTTTTTACATGCTAGAAAAAGAACTCATCGAGCACAAAATTAACACTCGATTACCTCTGTTTGTCGCGTTATGTGGTTTCTTGCTGTTCGTTAGTCTATTTTTCAATGGCGCAGCGCAGCATGAGTTTTTCTTCGAAATGCAAGTGAACGGTGACGTGAGCGACATCCACAGAGAGTTCGCACAAGACCTCAACTCAGTGATCTACTTTGGCGCGGGCCTTATTTCACTGGTCCTATCGACGCTTTACATCCCTAAAACGCTGCGTAAAGAGCGCCAAGAAGGCAGTTCAATGTTTTGGAGAAGTATGCCAGTGTCTAACGCAATGACTCACGGCGTGAAGCTAGGCTTCGGTTTAGTGGTAATTCCGGCTATCTGTGCATTGCTAGTGCTTTTCGCCGATTTACTATTCTGGATATTGAACGTGTCTAGCGAGCAACAACTGGCGTTACTGGTTGAGCAGCAGTCCCTGTTTTATGTGCTAAGCAACTGGCTCGTGTTCTTCGGACGAATGATGTTAGTTGCACTGGTTTTACTACCACTAGCAACGGTTACCCTAGCGATTTCTCAGTTGGTGAACTCTCCATTGCTTGTCATTTTTATCTCAAGCTATGCGATTAAGTTCCTCTCTGTCGCTGTATTTGGGTTCTATGGCATCAACGATTTCCTATCTCTCATCGCATCACTGCCACTGAAGGTACTGACAGCAAGCAACCCATTCAGCGCGATTGCTGAAGCGCCGATTTTATCGTTAAGTATTTACGTACTGATTGGCGTTGGCGGTTATCTGCTAAGCCTAAAGCTAAATAGAACAGACGATGTGAGTTTAAAGACGCTGTTCCAACGCTAGAGTCTACCCTAAGCACGAGCCTTTATCGGGCGTCACATCAGGTACAAAAATCTAAATCAAAGCTTCTGAGAAATCGGGAGCTTTTTTATTATCAGGGCCCTAACGAATACAGGGTGCGGAACCAAGGAACAAGGAACAAGGAACAAGGAACAAACAGTTTTAGTTTAGGGGAATAGATTTAACGAACGAAGATAAACTAACAGGAGAGGTATTAATGAGCTGACATTGAATTGCATTGTTGTTAATGCCTGCCAGCTCTTTGGAGGATGACTTCGTTAGTCGCCGACCAGATGAAGGTCCTTGAGAGTGCTAATGAAATCGATTTGTTGCGTTTTACATTTGATTAAGCTTTTCAGCTTTTAAAGCTTTACGATTTAAAGCTTATTTCTTTGATGCTTCTTTTGACGTGTCTTTCCAGTATTGGATACGAACGCGATGAAGCTGTGCTCTTCTCATTTTTTTCATAAGGGATATTTCCTTTTCTTTAACTGCTCTTCATGAGCTATTTTTATTGCCAACCATTCGAATCTAACGGTGTTTGATGCCCAGATCAATGATACAAATCACAAAATATATAGAGTTTTGAGTACCATTTACATCAAAGTATGACCTAGATATCAACTATGGCTCAATTCAATCCTATGAGCCACTGTTCAAAATTAAGGTTAGTTCTCTCAGATGACAAATTCATTTCAGTATCAATACAGTTCAATGATACTACTTAATAGACCGGACCAACGCGGATTTAGTTCCAACGTCTTATCTTTTATTGCTAACACCATCCTAAAAGTTACCGCGTAACTAAAACCAAATTCAATGTGAACAAATAATCACCACATTAGCCTATACGTCACAACATCAAAATGGGATTATGTTTGTAACGGATAGAGCTTTTGATAGAAAAAAGCCGTAATGGACAAAATTAAATAGACGTAATTAAATGGATGTAATAATGAGTAAAGTAATTCTGCAAGGGCATATTCTAGTTCCAGACAACGATCTAGAAGCAGTGACACAAGCCTTGGTTGTGCACAAAGAACTGACACTGGAAGAACCTGGTTGTATCGTGTTTCGAGTCAGTCAAAGCACGCTTCAACCTAATCGCTTTGAAGTGTATGAAGAATTCACTAGCCGAGAAGCATTTGAATCCCACCAACAGCGAGTAAAAACGTCTGAATGGGGTGATATATCCAAGAACGTGACACGTCATTACCAAGTCACCGACGTGACCACACCACAATGACAGAGCCCTTAGCCAACCGCATCATCACATTAATCAAACAAGATCCCTTACGAATGCAGGTTTTAGACTGTGTCGCTCAGCTGGATTTACCGCAGTGCTACGTTGCTGCAGGCTTTGTGAGAAACCTCGCTTGGGATCACCTACATGATTATGCCTCCCCGACTCCACTCAATGATATTGATGTGATCTACTTTGATCCCATTGATACCTCTTACGAATCGGCTCTTCGATACGAGGCTCTGCTTAAACAACGCTTACCCGAACTGAATTGGCAAGTTCGTAATCAAGCCTGCATGCACATCAGAAATCGGGATGAGCCTTACCAAAGCTCATTAGAAGCAATGAGTTTTTGGCCAGAGAAAGAGACTGCAGTTGGTATCAAACAAAAGCTAACCGGAGAAATTGAGTGTATTTCTGCTTTTGGCTTAGAAAGTTTGTTTGATTTGCAAATCACACCCAACCCAAAGCGTAGCCGAGAGATCTTTGATCAAAGAGTACAATCCAAGGACTGGCTGATCCAGTGGCCCAAGTTAACGATTAGTCACCGTTAACTAGCAGTCGAATTCAAACGCTAAAACCATTGACTAAAATCCCAATCAGATCGAACATGCCCACTTGTTAGCTAACTAACTTAGTAGCTTATTAAGTTAGCACTAACCAACTCATCAACCGCGCGTGGTGACTAGCTGCTACGCTCTCTCGTCATACAGAGTAACGACCATGAACCAACAATACATGCTGCAAGCACTCGAGGCTTCGCGCCAAGCCTTACCTGATTGCCAACCAAACCCGCCAGTAGGCTGCGTTTTGGTGAAGAACAATAAGGTGGTGTCTGTTGGGTACACGCAAAAAGTTGGCGGAAACCACGCCGAGGTTGAAGCACTCAATAGCTATAACGACGGATTGGACGGAGAAATGGAAGGGGTTACCGCCTACGTAACTTTAGAGCCATGTTCATTTGTTGGTAGAACACCCGCTTGCGCCAATACATTGGTTAAAGCCGGTGTAAAACACGTAGTGGTGGCGATGCTAGACCCAGACCCTCGCAATAATGGTCGTGGTGTCGCGATCCTTGAATCGCACGGCGTGAAGGTTGATGTGGGATTATGCCAAGCGCAAGTAAGCGCCTTTTTAACTCCTTACCTTGGTAAGTCCTAGATCTTAAACAGCCAGTATTAGTTCAATTTCACTCGATAAAGCGGGTTCGCTGGCCTGTCGACAAAATACGACCAAATATGGTCATAGACAGCATGTTGGTTAGGGAATGGCGCTAACGCTTTCGCCTCTTCTAAACTGCACCAACAATACTCCGTGTGCTCGTCATTCAGTTCAATCGCTTGGTTGGGCGGGCATAGCACCGCAAATAGAGGGATTAGCTGAATCACATTAACGTGAGCCTCATAAAACTGCTCCAGAAACTGCGCGTTATACAGAGCTTCCACTTTAATTTGGGTCTCTTCTTCAAACTCGCGCACGATAGCCTGCCAGCCTGTTTCTCCCGCTTCAATCGAGCCTGCAACATGACACCAAAACTCACCTTTCACACGCTTCATTAGTAGCATTTTCATTTGTCCGTCGATCTCTGAAATAGCGACACCAGATACAATCGAAGTATTGAGTGGAATCATAACGTTACCTTAGTTTTCATAAGAGGGCGACAAGGCTACCACCCTTGGTTTGTTAAATTGTCTTCTATGATTAAAAACGAGAAGTTACTCATCAATTAATGGAGTTCAAGCTATAACTCATGGGCTCAGTGTTAACCGTCTCATTTAACTATCCAGTAATAGAAGCATTTCTTATTTGAGGCGCTTTTCGATAAAGAGTAGAATCGCCGCCTTGTACTGTGTTTAACGTCTCTAAACATACACAGTAGACTCACAACCATTTATCACCACGATATAAGTATTAATACGACTATGCACTCATCAAAACCAACGCACGACTCAGAAAACAGCCACACACCTGAGCATTGCTTCACTCGTTTTCAACAGCCGATCGAGTCATATTCGTTGCCTGAGCGTTTCACCTTTCCGTTCTACTACGAACCGCACCCACTGTGTGAAATCGCCTCTCATCAGCTTCAACAATATTTAGAAACTCAAACCGACTGGCAGCATGACTTCGGGCTAGATTCTGACGCTGGTCGCGGCAAAATGTTTGGTGTGTTACTGGTGAAAAGCCCAGAAGGTGAATTGGGTTACTTCTCTGCTTTTTCAGGCAAAATCGCCGACCAAAACCTATTGCCTCACTTTGTACCACCCGTATTCGACATGCTGAGTAGTGACAGCTTTTTCCATCAAGACACAGCCGATATGATGGCTGTAAACGCTGAGTTTAAAGCGCTGCAAGCAAATACTGAATACCTTGAATTGTGCGAGCAACTGGCACAGCAAAAAGCGCAAGCTGAACAAGAGATTGAAGCTCAACGCCTATTGATTATTGAAGGCCGAAAAACACGTAAAGAACAACGTGAACAAGGTAAAGAGAATCTTGATGAACAAGCCTTCGAGCAGCTAAATAACGAGCTAAACAAGGCCAGTGTTGCTGATAAAAACCAACAAAAATACCTAAAACTCAATTGGGAGCAGACCCTAAAAGAGCTTCAAGGCAAAGTTGACGTATTTACAGCTCAATTGGCTGAACTCAAAGAGCAAAGGGCACACCTTTCTCATCAGCTTCAACACAAGTTGTTTTCACAATACGCTTTCCAAAATGCGGAAGGAAACGTTGAAGACCTTAACCAGATCTTTGAAAACACGCCAAACAAGATACCACCAGCTGGCTCTGGCGAATGCGCTGCGCCCAAATTACTGCAATATGCGTATTTAAATGGCTACACTCCGTTGGCATTGGCTGAGTTTTGGTGGGGTCGCTCTCCAAAATCGGAAATCCGCAAGCACAAGAAATATTACGCTTCTTGTCAGAGTAAATGTGTGCCGATTTTAGGTCACATGATGAAAGGCCTTGAAGTCGATCCAAACCCATTACTAGAGAACCCTGCTGAAGGCAAAGAACTGGATATTCTGTTCCAAGATGAGCACATCGTTGTGGTACATAAGCCAGCAGGGTTCCTTTCAGTACCGGGCAAGACCATCAAAGATTCTGCCTACACTCGCGTTCAGGAAATGCATCCTGATGTGGAAGGGCCGTTCGTGATACACCGCTTAGACATGGCGACCTCTGGCATTCTAATATTCGCCCTGACTCGACGAGCAAATAAAAGCCTGCAGAAGCAGTTCATTACTCGTGAAGTCGAGAAGCGATACGTCGCGATGATTGAAGGCGTTCTGACCGAAGATGAGGGTTATGTTCGATTACCGCTGCGTGGTGACCTGTACGATCGTCCTCGTCAAATTGTCTGCTACGAGCACGGCAAACCTGCAGAAACTAAATGGGAAGTGATTGAGCGAAACGAGCAAACCACTAAGGTTTACCTGCACCCTAAAACAGGGCGTACACACCAGTTGCGTGTTCACTGTTCACATGAAGAAGGCCTTAACAAGCCTATCGTCGGTGATGGCCTATATGGCAATAAAGCCAACCGACTGCACCTACACGCGGAAAGACTTGCGCTGCACCACCCAATCACCAAAGAGTGGATGGAATTCCAGTTTGACGCGGAATTCTAAGATCTCTCATTAATAACGAGTCTTATTGAAAGGAGTCACAACGCTTGTGGCTCCTACCTCTTTTGGGTATATCTCCACGCTTATTGCACTACATCAAGATTCACTTTGTTGCGAAGAGTAGCATGCCAACCTTCTTCATTCCTTGAGGCCTTTGATATGTCATCAGCTGCTTTGAATTTACAATCCAACACACAAACGTCTTCTTTACTTGCTGCGCAAGCACCAACCAGTTTGAACCCAATAACAACAAAAAAGCCGGACCTGAATTCGGCAATGCTGAATCTCATCGAAGAAGTAAAAAACGAACTTCCTCTTTATGAGTCAGAGACGTTTATCTGCGGGCCGAAAGGAAACTGCTCGGGTTGCTCGAAGAAACTGCTAGAGATGGTCGACAGTGAATTGATGTATTGGGAACATAATATTTCAATAGGCCAAGGGCCAAATTTCGAAGAATTACGTCGCTTTGGCAAACTGTGCAGCAGCGTAAGACGCGGCTTAGAGCGTAACGGTTTGGTAGAAAAACGCCCAAGACGTAGATAACCCAAAACTAAGCCGAAAATTCGGTAATGAAACACGATTTAGGGCGTCCTCGATCGTGTTTGAGGTCTCGTGATACCTAGCCTTAGCGCATATTAACTCCAATCACCTCAATTGGAGTTAACACCATGAATTGGACACATTTACTGTTCATACCCCTACTTCTTCTTTGCAATTCTGCCGTCGCGTTCGATGTCGGATTCACTCAAGTCACCTTAACTGACGACCCTAATCGCCCGCTAAATACTGCCATTTGGTATCCCACATCAGATAAATCAGACACAACCTTGATTGGCGATAACCCCGCCTTCATCGGTACGCAAGTCATCAGGGATGGGGAGGTTCAATCAGGTACCTTTCCTGTGGTGCTTTTATCGCATGGCTATCGAGGAAATTGGCGAAACCAAAACTGGTTGGCGACCAAACTTGCGAGTCGTGGCTACATCGTAGCAGCCGCAGATCATCCGGGTACCACCTCTTTTGACCAATCCCCAAAGCAAGCAGCAAAATGGTGGGAAAGGCCACGAGATGTATCACGTATTCTGGACTACTTGTTATCCGAAGCACCTTGGAAGCAGTCTGCTATCGCCGATAATGTTACCGCGATCGGGCATTCATTGGGTGGTTGGACTGTGATGCAATTGGCGGGAGCAAAAATAGATAGAGCAACGTTTGAATCGGAATGTAAGCAATATAACAATCCGAGAACTTGTGGGCTTGCCGAAGAGTTAGGGCTATCCAAAGTCCAAGCTAAAGAATCAAACAATAAAGATCTTTCAGATCCAAGAATTCAACGTGTAGTCAGCCTTGATTTAGGGCTTGCTCGTAGCTTTTCAGTCGGCAGCTTAAATCGCATCACAGTACCAACTTTAATACTGGCTGCTGGGATCGATATAGGAGATCTTCCTCAGACGTTGGAGTCTGGCTATATTGCCGAGCACATGCCACTGAACTCAAGACGCTACAAGGTCTATGAAAACGCCACCCATTTCAGCTTCATTCAAGGCTGTAAACCCGGAGCTATAGCCATGCTGAATGAAGAGGTGCCTGGGGATGGCATTATTTGTAAAGATGGCATTGGCACATCACGCAACCAGCTACATAAACTCTTCTTCAATGACATCGTTCGCTTTCTGAATCGATAAACGAAAAGCAAACACACTCAATCTAACACTTGTGGTGAACTTCGAAACTCACTTGGAGTTTGCCCAGTAATCCTTGAAAACTCCCTATTGAAGTTAGACTTAGTCTGAAAGCCTGAACTAAGGAAGATGTCAGTTATCGCTTCATCCGTTTGCTTCAGGAGCGCCTTAGCGTACTCAACTCGATAGGCGTTAATCACCTTCGAAATGTTCTGTTGGTGAGTTTGATTAACTGCAGACGATATCTTGCGAGCAGGAATGCCTAGCTTTCGTGCCAAGCGATTGAGAGACAGGTCAGGATCCTTAAATAATTGATGCTCACTCATTAATGCATCGAACTTAGCCATGATCTGTGCGGTTTCTTCTGCTTGGTCTTCATCTAAGCTGCGCACTAGTGTAGTCGATATGTCGACCTCTTCTGGAAAACCTTGTGACATGGTAGGTAAAGCCTGCACTTGCATGGTTTTTTCTTCGGCAGGCGTGCTCATACTGACTACCATCACAGCGGACACAATGGCTGGAATAAGGACAAGGTAGCTAATCGATAAGATCAGATTGGTGTGCTGCGCATCCAACAGCAAGATGTCGAAAGAAAGCGCACTATCAACCAAAGCCGAGAATAGCAGCATTACACCTGCAACCCGTTCAGCAACCAACACTTTCGAGATATCGGTTAGCCGCACTTGTTCCGGCAAGGTGCTCGACGACTTCAACAGCAAACCACCATAGCCGAGATAGAGCAATATCAGCAATACATCAAGGGTTCCCGCCCAGAGGTGCGTGTAGAAAAGTGAGCCAACTAAGACAGCAATCGGGCCTAACCAATGCAAATGTGTGCTGGATTGACTTCGATGAGCTCCCGCAAAGCACAGCCAAGCCGCCGCAGGAACACTGGCTCCGAGAATGGGTTGTAAGAAGCGAAACAGCGCAATGTCTACCGTCCATCGCAGGCCCACCACCGTAATCATTAATGCGCAGAGAATGATAAACCAAAATGGCTTTTGACTGGTTTGTGGGTAACGGCATCGAAGCAGGACGCCTGTCATCAATAACAACAGCGCAGCGACAAATGGTAAAGGAATGGCAAGCATCAAAAGTCCGTTTAAGTTAGAGAAAAGATTACTTCACCTTCAGCACTTCATTAGCGAAGCAACTGAGCAAATCAGTAATACATATTGAATATCAATCTATGGTAAATCATTCCTCTGACAAAAATCTAGAGCGAAACCTTGATGGCGTTAAGCCAATGATTTTCATAAAGACTTTTCGGAAGCTGTTTACATCTTCATATCCAACTAAGTAGCTAATTTGTTCTACTGGTTTGTGTGAGCTTTCCAGTAGCTCACACGCGCTTTGAACACGCACGTGTTGAATATAGTTAATTGGAGTCAAGGTTGTCGCTTTAGTAAATTGTCGAATAAAGGTTCTTCGTGTCATGAAGGCTTCCTCCGCCAATTGATCAAGTGCCAAAGGGAGGTGGTGATTCTTTTGAATAAAGCGCTGCACGGACACAATCTTGTCATTGCCATGAGCATAGTTAGGCACAAAGCTTTGATAGTAGCGCTGCTCTCTCAGCCCCGTATCCAACACCAGATACTTCCCCAAATTACGTGTATTAGTCGGCGTCGTGTATTTAGTCAGGATAAATAGAGCCAAATCCATCCACGACATCAAACCACCAGCAGTAATGATGTCATCGTCATCGATCAGAATTTTATCGATATCCACTTCGATTCCAGTATGGAGCTCCGAAAACAGTTGTTGAGCTTGCCAGTGCGTGGTGACGGTTCGCCCTTCTAGCAATCCGGTTTGAGCAAGAATGAACACGCCAGCGCACGCTGAACACAATATTGAACCCTTTTGATGAGAGTCAATCAGGTAATCCGTTAGCCTATCATCACGCTCTAGGTAGTAGCTGCCATCTAGGTTGGGCGGCAATAAAATGATATCGGCTTTAGACTCTTCATTTGAGTTAGCCAATGAAACCGATAAGTCGCCATAAGGCTTAATCTCAACTTGGAACTGAACCGTTTCACTTTCAGAATCAAGGCTATTCGCCATCTGAAGAAACTCTTTTACTCCAAACACAGCGCTCTGCAGAGAGCCTGGGTAATCGATGATTTCGACCTTTACTGATTTTGTCACTATTGCCATAGAGTCTGTCATTTTTGACGTGCGTTAAAAAACAGAGAGTAGTCATAATAGCCCTACACCACAAGACATTAACAACAAAGGTATGGATTATGAGCAATACTGCACTACTACTTATTGATTTCCAAAACGACTACTTTCCTTCATACGAAGGCGCGAAATGGGCACTCTCTGAAACAGAAAAAGCGGCAGGAAAAGGCGCGCAATTACTCGATACATTCCGCAATAAGAAACTACCAATTGTTCATGTACGCCATGAATTTCCAACCAATGAAGCACCGTTCTTCTTGCCACATTCCGATGGTGCTCAAATCCATAGCAGCGTAGCACCTCTGAAAGGTGAGCGAGTGATTGTGAAACAGCAGATCAATAGCTTTAGAGATACAGAACTGGACAAAGTATTGAAGGAACAAGGCGTTGAAAGGCTAATCATTGTCGGCGCGATGAGCCACATGTGTATTGACGCAGTGACTCGCGCAGCAACTGACTTGGGTTATGAATGTCACGTCGCCCATGATGCTTGCACCACACTGGATATGGAGTTCAATGGCGTTAAAGTACCGGCAGAACATGTTCACGCGGCATTCATGGCAGCACTTAGCTTTGGTTATAGCAACGTTGCCACAGCAAACGAGCTAGAGAAGCTGCTTTAATCAAGATCCGCCTAAGTGGCAAGCTCTCAGATTCGTGATTGCCACCTAAACTGACGGTCTACATATTAAAAGCACAAAAAAGGCGCCGATTAAGGCGCCTTCTGACTAGAAACAATTTCTGATTAAGCTGCGGCAGTTTGACGCGCAGGATGCTTAATAAACACAGCAACGATAGCAACAATAGCCAATGCGAAACAGTAGTACGAGTTAGAAACAATCTCTAGCGGAGATAGGTTAAATACCGAACCTAATAACAATACCTGAGCACCGTATGGCAACACACCTTGAATCACACAAGAGAAGATATCCAATAAACTTGCTGAGCGACGTGGAGATACATCGCTCTCTTCTGCTAATTGACGAGCAACACTACCAGAGACAATGATCGCTACTGTATTGTTTGCCGTGCACATGTTCACCATAGACACTAAACCAGCAATACCCAACTCACTTGCGCGGCCGTTCGCTTGCTTAGAGTGTGAAGAGCCGAATGCACGAATCATGCTACTGACTAGGTTAGTTAAGAAAGCTAGGCCACCTTGGCGACGCATCAGCTCACTCAAACCACCGATCAGCATCGACAGTAAGAAAATTTCCTGCATGTTGCCAAAGCCAGCATAGATATCTTGAGCGTAATCCGTTAAGCCGTAGTTCTCCACAGAACTTAAGCTAACGCCACCCGCCAGTAAGATACCGATGGTTAGCACAACGAACACATTCATACCTGATACTGCAAGAATCAAGATAGTAATGTAAGGCAGTACTTTCAGCCACTCGATAGGACCCGTTTCAGGCACTTGAGTTGCCGTGCTGTTAAAAGCAAAGATAACAATCGCGATAAGTGCAGCAGGAAGTGCTATACGGATGTTCTCTTTAAACTTGTCTCTCATCTCACAGCCTTGCGAGCGCGTCGCAGCAATTGTGGTATCAGAGATGATAGACAGGTTGTCACCAAACATCGCGCCACTTAAAACAACGCCTGCAGTTAGTGGAATGCTCATGCCTGCTGAGTCTGCAATGCCCAATGCAACAGGCGCTACCGCCGCAATAGTACCCATTGAGGTGCCCATTGCTGTCGCGATGAATGCGGAAATTAGGAAGATACCCGGAAGAATCATGCTCGTAGGGATTGCTGACAAGCCAAGATTTACCGTCGCATCAACACCACCGGAAGCTTTAGCAACGGCTGCAAAAGCACCTGCCAATAGGTAGATCATACACATTGCGATAATGTCTTTGTGACCTACTCCACTTAAGAACTGTTCGATAGCACGGTTCAATTTATCTTTGCTCAACAGCAGCGCCAACATCACAGCAGGTAGAGCCGCAATCGGAGCTGGAAGCTGATAGAAAGCAAAATCGACGCCTTGCAACGACAGGTAGGTACCTACGCCAATAAACAGCGCAAGGAACACAATCAGAGGGATAAGTGCCACTGCCGAAGGGGCAATTACCGCATTAGAATTTTTTGAATTGGACATGGAACGACAACACTATAGAACAGGAAGGAGAGCAGACTAATGTCACACTTAGGACTTGTCAACGTCTAGACGTCTAAACGCCCAATTTAATGCAAAGTAATAAGCACACCATTGAACATCACATAATAGAAAAGGCTATTTACTCACCAGTAAATAGCCTTTCAAGAACAAATTGCTCATACACGAAACAGAGTTTTAGAGAGCTGCTTTCTTAATAAATAGAGCTTGTAAATAACTTAGCGCTTTTGTGTGAAAGTCACTTGATACTCTCCAATATCATCATAAGCAATGGATGTCAGCTCGTTGAAGTCAAGCTCAACCACACCACAGTAAGACCCTGTAATGATCGCCTCGCCCGCTTCAAAACTCACTCCACGTTTGGTCATCGTATTGATCAGCCAATAGATAGGGGTTTGTGCTAAAGAGTTAGGATGCTTTCCAGAGAACGCTTGCACTTTTTCACCTTGAGTAAAACTTACCTCAACGTTCGCAGCTGCAAATGCTTTTTTTCTGTCGACCTCAGGCCCTAGAAGCAGACCTTGGTTGGCTAGGCAGTCAGCCAACACTTCATAAAACTCCGCGCCACTGTCATCAGCAAAGCGAGATTGAATTAACTCAAGTGCCATATGGCAAGAGCCAATTGCATCATTGATTTGTGCTTCGCTGTAACCATTTGAGTTCGCAGGCAAAGACTTAGTCAGTACAAAAGCGATTTCTGGTTCTACTCGGGCTACCTCTTTACCTGGCACTGAGCCTGTATCTGCGAACAGTTCACAAACTTCACCTTGCTGTACGTTGTCAGCGAAAATAGGCGCTACGATAAATTTGTTTTCTGCAAGAGGTAATAGACACTTCCAGCCCCCCACCCTATCTGCACTAATTTCAATCATGGATTCTTGAATGGCTAACGCATCATCTAAACTGGTTGGGCGATATTGTTCGATTAATCTTGGCGCTTTAGTTCCCGCGGTGCGACGGCTTAATAACTCTTTAGCCGCCTGCTCAAATACACTTGTCATAATATACCGTTTAATTTAGAACGATTAGAAATAGGCTTGGGCAATGGCATCACTCATGCGATGGTTGCACCGTAAAGTGTTCAAAGGTCTATTGTCACATGTCCCGTAAGTGAACACATACTGCTAAGTCAATATATTAAAAGAAAAGCCAGCACCTGATGATCAGTTTGCTGGCTTTTTGAATATGTCATTGCCGGACAAGCGCTACGCACCTTTCAGCGTCTTCTTAAGATTTTGCATGAAATTTCTGAAGTGAGGCATGAAATCAACAAACAGAGGGTGTTTTCTATCTTGCATCATCAACGGTCCCAGTAAGCGAATACTTACACCTAGTCTCGTTGCGGATTGCTCGTCTAGGCCACTGTCCTGCTTGATCTTCTCTACAATCGCGAACATGTTTTCTCTGTCTTCAATTTCAAACTGCATGGTTTGCAGTTCACGATCTTCCTTGATGTTCACTTCTTCGATAGTGATACGGTAGTGATTGTGTTTGCCTGTGATTGTTTGCATCGTCATTACTGTCTCCTAACTTGAATTTACGAACAATTAAGTTGATAATGTCAACCATAAACACAATAGTTGATAGTGTCAACTATATTTCTAAGGATCGTTTATGTCTGATAACACATCGTTAGAGTCTATCTTTCGTTTAGTACACTCTGTGAAACGTCAAATGAGTGAACAGATTGAGAGCTTGGGTTCTGAGATCGCACCCATGAACATTCGTGTCATGAAGATCATTACTAAGAAATCTCCATGTACGGCTATCGATATCGCGCACTACTTAAACCGCGATAAAGCGCAGGTCACGAGATTAGTTAATGCATTGATCAATCAAGAGCTTGTGAAGAAGTCTCCAAATCCAGAAGACAAGCGCAGCCAGTTATTGATTCTGACCGATAAGGGGCAAGAGGTCATGAGTAAGGTTTCGGATATAGACCGAGACATGTTGAAGAGAATGACCAAAGGCATGGCCGAAGATGAGTTAGAGCAATTCAGAAAAATTGCAAAGAAAATGGCGCAGAATTTAGAGAGCAGCTCTTCAAAATAAAACGAAAGAACGCCACCGAATCGAATCATCGGTGGTGTTTTTTGTAGAATTTGGTTTTACCTACATATAAGCATGCCAAAATCGACTTTGAAAACGCTTTATCCTACTCGGTAAGAAATTAATCAGCAGACCATACATTCTTGAAATCTGGCCATCCCCAGTTGGTGATGGCCACGTTTTTCAGAATCCCTTGGAAACGAACGGTCTGCAAGTGATGGAACATAGGCACTAACCAATAATCTGAGATCAGAGTAGACGCGATAGGTTCTAGCTCTGCCAAGTAATTAGGCAGTTCAACGGATGCTTTATGACTATCCAAACGCTGTTTGAGCCAATCACTGTTCATCTCTCCTAAAGCAGAGTGCAAAACAGGATCGTTCATCATCCAAGAGAACAGCGAAGACGGGGCATTGTCATCGAGATTCAGGTTACACAACACCAAGTCTTCTTTTAATTTGCCACTTTGAGAGAGCTGCGCCAATTCTCGAAAACTGTAAGTGTTCACCTCAACTTCCACGCCATATCGTTTGAGTATGTCGGATACGCAAATCGCACATCGGTACAACGCATAATAGTCGTAAACCGCAATACTCATCTTTTCCGGCAGTTGTGCTTCTTTCGACGGCGTTCGATACAACTTCTGCCAGCTTGGCAGTATGTTTTGAGCTAAAGAGACACTGAACAAACCCTTGTTCGTTTCCAATTGAGACAAAATCGCTTGTGGGTTGGTCAGTTGTGAAAGGTATTTTCGCTGCTCATTATTAAGCGGAGTTGCCGCTGAGTTCTGATTGAACAGGATAAACAGACACCCATCCTCGACTCGGCTACGAAGACCGTCTGTGTCTGCTGAAACAAGCTCCGCACCGCTTTTCCCTAATTGATGGAAGCATGAAGAATCTTCATAAGGCGATACCTGCATTTGGCTGTCATCGAAGCGAGCAGTGCCCGTCATTGATTCCTCAAACTGCCAGATGGTCACCTCATCGGTTAACGAGCGGCAACCATAATAGTGTTCAAATGCGGCGAGTTTGATTCGTTCATTGTTGGTCTCAACCACTTTAAATGGACCGGTACCAATAACAGCATGGGACACAGAACTTAATGGAGACGGTTCACGGGTGACTTGCGCTGCGGGTTGAATCGAGTATTTAACGCCAGCAAGTAAACCAGCAAAGCCCGTATCTGCTTTGGTGAGTTGAAAGCTGATCCTCAATGACTGCTCACTGTAAACCGAAGCGACATGGGCAAGCTCTGTCTGATAGAAAGGTAAGGTTTGCAATGCAGAAAACATCGAAACTAATTGCTTAGCATCCACAGGCTGTCCGTCATGGAAAGTAAGTCCCGGGCGCAGATAGAAAGTCCAAACGAGCTTTTCAGAATCATATTGCCAGTGATGCGCCAACTCAGGCTTCAACTCCCCTTTGCCATTACATGTCACTAAACAACTGAACACTTGCCTGATCAAAAATCGTTCACTACTACGGTGAATATGATGCGGGAACAGGTCTTCGAACTTACGTTTGTAGGTTAATTGGACGTGCAGTAACCCTTCGCGCATCGTCGCACCGGATGTTTCTTGGAGAAGAGAGCCAAACACTGCACGGTCATTATCCAAAATAGAGAGCGCTTTTTCGTACTTGCCCTGCTCTATCAGCTTGCTGGCAACATGTTGAGTCAGTTGTTGATTGCTAAAGCGCAATGTCAGGTTAGAACGTTGATTCCTACCGACTTTTGGCTCCCACACCACCCATTCAGCTTGATGCATCTTGCCGAGTAAGGTTCGTGCATGGCGCAAACTGGTAAACAGCTTGTCTGCCACCTCAGTCAAAGTGACCGAATGTGAGATGTTAGGCTCGAACGAATCCAGCCGAGTGTAGTAACGCATCATGTTTAGATCAGACAAATAATGAACCTTTTAGAAACAACCCTTCCTCATAAAGCCGATTATAAAACACATTTGTGTTTAAGTGCTGATAAAAGACAAAAACAGGAACAACTCAACAAAAATCCATCTGTTTATTAGTTCCTATTAAATAACCATAATTAATGGGTCAACAAGGAACTTTGAGTTCCCACCAAAGCCTAATACAAGAGAAGTAGTCATCATGAGAAAATACTATCTTAATAAGCTAAAAAGCACCTGTAGCAAGCTCGAAAGAGAAGCACTACGAACACTTATAGAGCTATGTAACTGGCGTTATTAGTACACTTTTAAGCACCGAGTTAACGCGAGTTGAGTACATCCTAATATGCTCCTACCCCCAATATGAGTTAGGTCTCAACTCGCTTTTCCATTTTAAATCCCCTCTCAACCCAGCTGTACCAATCGCTCACGCATTCGATAAATTTCCATTGTCGACTCGACAAATTTAATTCGTTTTCTTAGTTAAACGAAAAGCCTTAAGGTTCGCCCCGAAGCAAGCAAGGAGCCTCAGAAAAACTGAAAGCTCAGCTAACAACTAATTTATTTGCAGTTACCAATCAGGTATTAACTAAGGAAACGCCATGCGTATCGCAATTCTTTCTCGCAACGAAAATCTATACTCTACTTCTCGCTTAAAAGCGGCTGGAGAAGCACGTGGTCACCAGGTCGATGTTATCGACACGCTGCACTGTGATATAGATATCGCGAGTAACAATCCGAAGATTCGCTACATGGGTGAAGAGCTACCTCAATACGATGCTGTTATTCCACGTATTGGCGCTTCCATTACCTTTTACGGAACTGCGGTTGTTCGCCAATTCGAAATGATGGGCACTTTTTGTATCAATGAGTCAGTTGCAATCAGTCGTTCTCGCGACAAACTGCGCTCACTACAACTGTTGTCTCGCAAAGGTATTGGCTTACCAAAAACAGGTTTCGCTAGCCGCCCAGACAAGATTCAAGACTTGATCAAAAACGTAGGTGGCGCACCACTGGTTATCAAGCTTCTTGAAGGTACTCAAGGTATCGGTGTGGTTCTAGCTGAAACAAACAAAGCAGCAGAAAGCGTTATCGAAGCATTCATGGGCCTAAAAGCGAACATCTTGGTTCAAGAGTTCATTGAAGAAGCAAATGGCGCAGACATCCGTTGTTTTGTTGTTGGCAACAAAGTAATTGCAGCGATGAAGCGTCAAGCTGGTGAGGGTGAATTCCGCTCTAACCTGCACCGTGGCGGTACAGCTCAACTGGTTAAACTAACCAAAGAAGAGCGCGCTACAGCAATCAATGCTGCGAAAATTATGGGTTTAAACCTATGTGGTGTTGATATTCTACAATCTAAGAATGGCCCTGTTGTAATGGAAGTTAACTCTTCTCCTGGCCTAGAAGGTATTGAGAAAGCGACAGGTAAAGATGTAGCAGACATGATTTTCGAATTCATCGAAAAAAATGCAAAACCAAACGCTAACCGTACTCGTGGCAAAGGCTGATTTAACGCCGTTAACTCATGATTGGAAATGACATGAACAATAAAATGATCATAGGGAATACAGAAGCACTTTGCTTACCAGAGTTAGGGATAACTGGACTACATACACGTGTTGATACAGGGGCTAAAACCTCTTCTCTACACGTAGACAATCTACTATGTGTAAAAACAGACGGTGAGAACTTCGTTGAATTCGATCTTCACCCAGACGTTTACCACCTAGAAGAGACAGTGCGCTGCAAAGCGAAGCTGAAAACAAGTAAAAGAATCAAATCATCGAACGGCGAAGTTGAACACCGTTGTGTGATTGAAACCATGCTAAAAATCGGCGGTCAGGAATGGCCTATCGATATCACGCTAAGCAACCGTCAAGATATGACTTATATGATGCTGCTTGGTCGTCAAGGCATGAGTGACAAAGTGATTGTTGATCCAGCGGGTGAATTCCTGCTGACTCACTAATCCGAGTCATCGTAACCGCTCCACAGGTTATAACTAAATAAGGCCAGTCTCATGACTGGCCTTATTGCTATCTATTTTTCTATTTCCACTTTCTACTTCAGTTCTGAATACACGGTTTTGAATTCAGGCTTCTGATCTATTTCTTCGATTTGCCATGAGATTGAAAACCAAATCGCCATATCGATAACAGTAATTTCTTGGTTTTGATTTTGGTCACTCGCCAATGTGTAACAGGCCTTCTTGGGGCACTCATCAACAGATGTTCAAAAGCTTTCTGACTGAAATCGACTCGCCCACCATGCGCCACCAGCAAGGTATCAAGCTGCATGTCATAAATACGCGATACAGACGCTCGATACTTATTAGGATGAAAGATAGGAAATGGCGGAATCAGTTTCTTCTTAACCTCGACCATTAAATCAGCCACATAAGCCACGCTGTGTGATGGGCAATAGACCGAGAGATCTCTGTCGGTATGGCCCGGCGTTTCTAGAACCAACCAATCATCAAACCCCGGAATACTATCCCCATCCGACAGCTTATAGTCCGGTTTCAACTTTCTTGAATACCATAGGTTTGCTTTCGGTTTTCCTAAGCGGTTCGCCATCCACCTAGCAAGCGCTAAGTCGGTCAGGTGCATCAAAATTCCATCAATGCCGTGATACCAATCCTTGTCTCTGTTTGCTGACACCAAATGACAATTAGTGAGCTTTCTGAGCGTATGCGCAGCGCCTGCATGATCTGGGTGCATGTGTGTCACAACCACAGTGTGTAGATCGCTAAATTCACGGCCAAGATCATCTTCAATGAAAGCCCTAAGTTGAGGAATATCCGCACGGCACGCACCATCAAGTAACAGCAGCCTATCGGGATACTCTACGAGATACATGTCTTGGATATAGCCTTTAATGGTATGCAGCTGCAAAACTGCTCCTTGTGATAAAACAACTGGTCAGACCTATACAATAGCAAATCCAACTTCAATTGTGATCATTTTGTTAAAATCAACAATCTCAAACAAGATAGAGAGCTCCAATCAAGGTTTCTATTGGTATTCACTAAATTACTCAAATCCGATGTTACTCAAATCCAATTCAACTCAGTGTAAATGGGAACAGATCCCAAAGATTGCCATCAATTTCATCCGATAGTTTTCAGCATTATCGAATGCCCGCATTGCCGTATACCTTGCTCTATAAGCCTTACGATTCAAGCTACCAACATCATTTATCGTGACGACAAAACATGTGATTTGTTGCCATGAGTTATTAGGACTATATATGCGCCTCTAATTTATTGTCTGAGTGCTATACATGAACCAATTAATCGATGCTCTTTCTACCCAAGGTTACTTTGTTTGGGATGACTTCTTAACGCATGAAGAAGTGGTGGCATTGAGGGATTGCATTCCAGAGAACTGGAAAAAGGCTAGGATTGGCCGTAACGATGAAGTAACACGAGAGTCGACCATTCGTAGTGACAAAATTCAGTGGGTACGCCGCGACATGGGCGAGCCAGCTTCTCTGTTCCTAGACAAGATGGAACAAATTCGTTTAGCGGCAAACCAAGCGTTCTTTTTGGGTCTGTTCGAGTACGAAGCGCACTTTGCTAAATACGAAAAAGGCGACTTCTACCAGAAGCACTTAGACTGCTTCAAAGGCAATGAGAACCGCCGTCTGACTACCGTGTTCTACATGAACGACGAGTGGACAGAAGACGACGCAGGTGAGCTTGTGGTTTACGATCTAAAAGACAACCACATTGCGACCATTCCACCAAAGTCAGGGCGCTTATTTGTGTTCTTATCTGAACAGTTTCCACACGAGGTCCTGCCGACAAACACAGAGCGATTCAGTATTGCAGGTTGGTTCCGCATTAACGGCGTGAAAGACAACCAACTCGATATCGCACACTAAATATTGGTCTTTAACACTGGAACTTTAAAACCTCTCGATTGAGAGGTTTTTCATTAATGTGGACAACGAAAACAGTGTCACTAGAGCACACCTTCAATTTGCAGAGTAACCTAATATAACGATTAATCTAGCGTAAAAGAGAAAAGTGATATTTAATAACTATTTACGATGCGCATTCAAGAAGGATTAATTATGTCGTCTATCATCGTAGGTCATCGAGGTGTAGCAGGTACTCACCCAGAAAATACCAAAGCAAGCATTGAACAAGCCGCTAAACTCGGCTTGAAATGGATCGAAGTAGATATTCAGCCAACTCAGGATGATCAACTTGTGGTTTGTCACGACCACACCCTTGAGCGCTGCAGCGATGGCAAGGGTCGTGTCGACGAGCATACTCTTGCAGAGCTGCGTCAGCTTGATTTTGGAAGTTGGAAGTCTGAACAGTTCGCGGGAGAAAAAATACTAACGTTGGAAGAGTTACTTGCACTTGTTGAGCGACATGATCTCAGCGTCAACCTCGAAATCAAAGTCGACAGCCGACATCAAGCTCCTCATGTCGTTGATTTACTGCACGAAGAGTTGATTCGCTCAAATTTGGACACCGATAAAGTCTTACTATCGAGCTTCAGCCATCAAGTGGTTGCTGAAATGGCTCGCCACTTACCGAGATACCGCGTCGGTGTGATCACAGAGCAACTGACTCAAGCTGATCTTATGCTCATTAATGAGGTTAAAGCATTCAGTTGCCACATGAACTATGAGCATGTAAATCAGAGCGATCTCGATACGCTCAGTGAAGCAAACATTCAAACATGGTGCTACACCGTCAACGATCCATCTCACTTCAAACTCATCTCAGAAGTCGATGCCGTATTCACTGATTTTCCGAATCAATTTAGCGCTATAAATTGAGCACGCGAATACTGCAAAAACAGCCTCGAGAGACTTTAAAATTAACTCTCGGGAAACCTTAAAATTAGGTAGCAAACACAAGTGAGTAGGAGTACATTCCGCTACTCACTTGGTTTCATTAGCTCGCTCTATTTAGACAGCTTCATTGGTTACTTAATTTATGGATCTCATTTTTAGTCCAATCTTCCCAATTTTGGGCGCAATCTTCATTTTCGCCGCTATTGTTCGTGGCTTCTCAGGTTTCGGTTTCACTTTAGTGGCATTGCCATTGAGTGCGTTATTCGTGCCCGTTATCGAACTGGTTCCTGTTTTCATGCTTATCGACCTATTGGGCAATATCCAATTGCTACCGAAGGTTCGAAAACACGTCAATTGGCGCTGGGTTTCAAAGGTGTTTATCCCTTGTCTAGCCTTCACTCCGGTCGGCTTACTTCTGCTCAAGTCTGTTAGCCAAGATACAATAATTTTGATCATTAGTGCCTTCATTTTTGCGTCTGCACTTATGATCTACAAAGGGTTCCAGTACAAAAGTGAACCTAGATTTGCTCCCTATATTCTGGGCAGTCTTGCAGGAGTAATGAACGGCGCGGCTTCAATGTCAGGGCCTCCGATTGGCACGCATGCATTGGCAAGCCCAGTCGCACCCCACATTGCCAGAGCAGGCCTGATTGCGTTCTTTGTGTTGGCAGATTCCAGTGCGTTTGTATCGGCATCTATCGCGGGGTTAGTCGACCGTGATGTGGTCTGGCTTACTCTAGCACTCCTACCAAGTAGCATGTTTGGCGGCTATGTCGGTTCTAAACTGTTCGAGAGATTTGGCGGAGCGAAGTTCAAACCAGTTACCATTGCCCTGCTCATCGTGATTGCGATATTCAGTGCAGGTCGAGTCTTACTGTAACTGGCTCTAGCGGTGCTGTTCAGGAAAATTGGGTACCGATACCTACCATTCGATATGGATAGGGGTACCCATTTTTACAAGTTGGAGAAATTCATCCATATCTTGATTGGTTAATGCGATACAGCCATCCGTCCAATCAAAGCTTTGAATAAAACTAGGCGAACGACGCTCACCATTTTTGATACCGTGGATCTTAATGTTCCCTCCAGGATCAACATCATTTTGCTCTGCCCATTGCATATCTGAAGGTTGCGGATAGTTAATATGTACTGAGCGATAAAAGTCCGACTCTTCCATAACATAATCGAGCTGGTATGTACCTTCCGGCGTTCGGTTGTCCCCTTCAAAGCGTTTATGCCCTTTCGGTTGTTTGCCTAGCGCAATACGAAACTCCTGAATCACCTTTTCGCCTTTAAGCAGATACATCCTACGTTTCGATTTATCGACTTTGACCAAGGTGACCACTTGCGACAACGAATCTACCTCAGAATCGATATCCGGTACGTTGTAAAACTGTCGAGAGGAACTTTGAGGCGAACGTTTAGATGAATCTTGAGATAGCTGAGCAACTTGTTCACCAGAATCACTTTTGAGAACATCATCCACAACAATCACATGTTTGGAGTTTGAGCTCACTGAAGAGGTTGAGTTAGAAGAAGACGTTGAGACTCGTTGGGAATGAGCCGGTGCCGACTCGAATACGATGGTTTCGATAGCCGTCGCGTCAGATACGATCTTTTCAACGACAACCTTCTCAGCGTATACACTCGAAGTCACAAACAGTAAACACAGTGATAAAGACCAAAACAGATGCACCGTTAGAGCTCCTCAAAACGCATAGACATGGTTCGTGACTGGGTTTCCATCCCCAACGACTCATAAAAACCCTGAGCTTGCTGATTAAACTCCATCACTTCCAATCGAAGTTCGATCGCGCCACTCGCTTGCGCCCATTGATTGAATGACTTCATTAATGCTCTACCGACACCTTGGCTCTGAGTCTGAGCATTCACCACAATCGTGTTCACTCTTGCCACCTTGTGAGACTGAATGAAACTGACGCCTTTGTTCTGCGTTACCTTCCCCGCTAAAAAGCCGATCACCTGCCGATCATCAACAGCAACCAGGAAAGCACCAACCGGATCAAGCATTAAGCCTAACCAATACTCTTCACTATCGGCCCGGCTCTGTGAAACTGGTGCAAACACCATAGGCGCACCTAGATGATGTTGACGGTTTATCTGCTCAGAGAGCTCCAAGATCGAGCTAATATCAGTTACCTTAGCGGTCCGGATTTGCATAGTATTACCTTATTTGAATTCCATAACACCTTAGCAAAAATGGCTTAGTTGTGCACCGTTACACTGGTCAACTCAGACACTCAATGAAGGCTGATTATTAATATTAGGCACTAAGTTTAGGGAAGTTGTTCCGCAAATCTCAGGCACATTACCAACCTTTGAGTGCTACTATCGCTGCAGAATCAATACACTAACGACTGGATACCTCTATGATTAAGTTTGCTGTAATTGGAACCAATTGGATTACACAAAAGTTTGTTCAAGCTGCTCACGGATCTCAATCGATGCAACTTGCTGCGGTTTACTCTCGAAATCTAGACAGCGCAGCACAGTTCGCGCAAGAATTTGGCGTTGAAACCACTTACGACTCACTCGATGCATTAGCCAATGACAGCGCGGTCGAAGCTGTATACATTGCCTCACCAAATTCTCTGCATTGTGAGCAATCTATCTTGATGATGGAACACGGCAAACACGTTATCTGTGAAAAGCCGGTTGCATCAAACATTGATGAAGCAACACGCATGTTCGAAGTCGCTGAGAAAAACGGTGTGGTGTTGTTCGAGGCGTATAAATCTCAATTCCTGCCAAACTTTAAGCAAGTCCAACTCGGCCTAGAAAAGATTGGCAAGGTACATAAAGCGCACATCAACTACTGCCAATATTCGTCGCGTTACCAGAAATATCTTAACGGCGAGAACCCAAACACTTTCAACCCTTCTTTCTCTAACGGCTCATTGGTCGATATTGGCTTCTACTGCGTAGCTGCGACTGTCGCTCTGTTTGGTGAACCTAAACATGCACAAGCTTCTGCAAAGCTGCTTGAATCAGGTGTGGATGCGCATGGCTGCGCGATCTTCCAATACCCTGAGTTTGACGTGACCCTTGCTCACTCCAAAGTCAGCGACTCTTATGCGCCAAGTGAAATCCAAGGTGAACTAGGGGCGATCATCATCGATCACATCGCTGAGTGCACCGATGTTAAGATCTACTACCGCAATGGTACTGTAGAGAGCCTCACCCAAGCACAGAGCGAGAACTCTATGAGTTACGAGGCCCAAACCTTTGCAAACTGTATTGCCGGTGACAAAAACACACAAGCTCAAGCCCAACTGCGTGCTTTAACCGTTGCCAAGTTAATTACGGAGATGCGTCAGCAAGTTGGTGTCGTTTATCCTGCCGATAAATAACATCACAGTTAAGTTAACCATATGATTTTTAACAAAGACTGATTTATGCATAACTAAATTTAATCTTTACGACAAACAACTGGATTAGTCGATTGAGGGGCCATCTGTTTAAATCCGCGTTCGATATCTATCGTATTAATTTAATTTATTGAAGGTGTGTAAAGTGTTTTCAGTTGATGATCGCGTTGTAGCAACAAAAGGTGTTGAGCTAGGTGAAATGGTAGTAATTGGCCTAAGTGCTGGTGGCGGCTACGTTCACGTTACAACAGTAGAAGGCGCTATAATGACGCTTACTTACCCTGCAAAAGACCTTAAAAAAGCATAGTTTAACCGCTCCGCTCTTTTAGTAGTCACTCTGCTAAAGGTAACAAAATTGAGGCCTTGGCTGATTTCACTCTTCTGCATTAGAGTGAACAGCCAGGGCCTTTTTTATGCCTGCAATTCCTTACCAGCCTTCCCATTAGTTTACTCGTTACAGTAAAACCGAACCCTACAGACCCTAAAATGAATCAAAGAGTATTTACGCTAAGTACTTATTGTCTGTTGATAGCCTACGGTTTATAGATGCTTAGTGTTTATTGACGCTTAGTATTCGTAAGACTCTCTGGTATATTAGTATCATCTTATATTTATAATAACCTGAACTAAGGGAAGCTATGAAGCTTTACATATACGACCACTGCCCTTTCTGTGCAAGAGTAGCCTACATTGCTCAATCACTACGCTTGAACATCGAGCTTGTTTCTGTGAATTATGATGATGCCCAAACCCTTATCGATTTAATCGGTAAAAAGATGGTGCCAGTCTTACAAAAAAGCGACGGTTCTATCATGGCAGAAAGCCTAGACATCATTGCTTATTTCATGGATTTAAAATCAAGTGACGAGCGACGTGAGCCATCTGAACAAGCTATGCTTTTCCAAAGCCGTGCTTTCCCTCTTACTCAACAGATCGGACGCCCACGTTGGTGGAATCTCGACTTGGCTGAATATCGCTCTGCAGGAAGTAAAGAAGCTTGGCGTGCCAGTAAAGAGACCGAAGGTTTCAACTTTGAAGAGCTCTTAGAAAAGACCCCCCAGTTCGTTCAACTGATTAATCCATTACTGAAAGATGCCGAGCTTTTGCTTGCTCTAGAGAATGGTGAGTCATCGTTGCCTTTGATTGATCAAGCCCTCTATTTCTCGATGCTTCGCGGTTTCTACGCAGAGGCATCGATTGAGTGGCCAAGTGACTTGAACCGCTGGATGGAAACAAAAAGCAAACAACTTGATATCAGTTTGCTGCGCTAGACTTGTTTACTGCATAGAGCGTTTACCGAGCTAAGTTTGCTTACTGAACTATGTTTATTTACTGAACTATAACTACTTATTGGACTATAGCTATTTACTGGATTATGGCTATTTAAGGCACAAAAAAACACGTACTATATTCAAACTAGAAACAGCCTCGATACAAACATGTATCGAGGCTGTTTCTAGTTTGGAATGCTACTTTGGGTTCAAATAGTAGCGAAATAGAGTCTCTCTATCTCGGTAAATGAAGGTTCGATACTTGACCAACAGTTATCGTTTAGCCCGTCGCGCTATTTTCTCAGCTGACATTCTGTACTTTAAATTGGCCAACAATTTTCTGAAGTTGCTCCGACAAACTCACTAACTCTTTACTCGATTCAACCGTTTGTTCAGCCCCGATAACGCTCTCTTTGGTAATCCGGTTAACGTTCACCACATTCTGGTTGATCTGCTCAACCGTGACACTTTGCTCTTCAGATGCACTGGCGCTCTGCGTACTCATATCAGAGATATTGTTAATTGAATGAGTAATCACATCAAAAGCTTGTCCTGATTTCTCTGCATTCACAACACTCTTCTTCGCAATATCACTGCTTTTCTGCATGCTATTCACTACATCTTGAGTACCAAGCTGTAAACGCTCAATTAGACCTTGAATTTCAGAAGTCGAATCTTGTGTTCGTTGAGCAAGGCTTCGAACTTCATCGGCTACAACGGCAAAGCCTTTTCCTTGCTCACCCGCTCGTGCAGCCTCAATAGCCGCATTCAATGCAAGTAAATTAGTTTGAGCGGCAATATCTAATATCACATCAAGAATGCCACCAATATTAGTCGCTTCTCGGGAAAGATCATCAAGTCGCTCCATCGTACTTGCAATTTCAGACTCTAGAGCGTTAATGCTCGTTGTTGTCTCTTGTACGACGGTCAAACCTTGCATCGCTTCATCACTCGCTTCATTTGCAGATTGAGCAGTATCCACGGCGTTTCTCGCGACTTCTTGAACGGATATAGACATCTGATTCATCGCAACAGCGACTTGATCTGTCATCAACATCTGCTCATTCGCACCGTTATTCGTACTAACCGTAATATTAGTTAGCTGGCTCGATGAGCTGCTCAACCGCTCACTTGCTACCATCATGTTACTAATGATGGTTTTCAAACTGTCTGCGGTTGCTTTCAACGAATTGGTTAGCTCTCCAATTTCATTTTTGGCACCTTTTTCAATATTTACCGTCAAATCCCCTTTCGCTAATTGTTTAGCGATACTAATAACGTAGTTGATCTGTGAAGTGATACTTCGAGAAATGAAAGCACCGAAGCCAAAACAGAAAACAATTGAAGAGGCTCCACCAACTGCGAGTGCCATAAGTGCCAAGTCAGAGGCTGAATTTGCTGCCTCTTTTCTTTCGACCATAAGCACTTGCTCGACGTTAATAATTTCAGCAACTTTATTACGCAAGCCATCCATATATTGTTTACCCTGCTTTTGAGCAAGCTTTGTGTAAAGGTCGTCAATGGAGCTAAAGCGGTTGGATTCACGTACTAATGCAATCGCGGTTGATGCGTAATCATCAATCCAAGATTGAATATCGCGCGATAATTGACTGTCTCCCATCGAAGCTAACTGCTTATCTACCTTCGATTTCCCTTCGTGATAAGGCTCTAAAAAAGCTTCTTCGCGATTTAGCATAAAACCACGTAAACCAGTTTCCATATTCACCATGTTGTTGATAAGAGCCTCGCCATTAAGGTAGCGCCCTGTAGCAATTTCAGCTCGTAGGTTATCCATCTTCTCTTTACCAATACCACTCGCGATCAGTGTTTTGAGTTCATTCACGTATGCTTCCCCGTCATGAATGCTCTTACGTAAAACAATGACCTCTTGAGCATATGCCTGCCATTCCGCCGCCATTCGATTAACTTCATCAAATCGTTGCTGTTGAGCTGGGTTATCACTGGTTAGGTTCTTTACGGTAGATAAGCTTTGCTCAAAGGCTTGCTTACCTGCATGGTAAGGTTCTAGATATTCTTCCTGACCTCCAATCGCATAACCTCGTAAGCCAGTCTCTTGATCCACCATCGAATTAACTAGGTGGTTCGATTGATCAATCACCTGGTAGGTATGCGTAACCATTGCATCGGTACTATTCAAAGTTTTAATTGAGTTCCACACGACAACGCACAGCGTAACTAAAATGCTGACCGTGATGACATTACCGAAAAGTAATCTACTACGGATGGTAAGCTCTGATATCTTCATAAACTGTTTTCCCTAACCTGTTGATGAACTGACGTATGTATTTGTAATAATTGTGGGTTATGTAGTTAACCGTTCCTTAAACAATAGGTATACATCCAACAAATAGGCAAAGAATTAAGTCACTTTTTTCATAAGTGTTGTAGGAGAAAGATCTGACAATGAGAGAGGAAGATAGGGTGTAGCGGATATGCTCACAGAAAAAGTGACCTCGTTGCTCTTTATGACAGACGCAACGAAATCACAATTTAGGTTTCATCAATAACACACTAAAGCAAACGACGTCGTAAGCCTGTTCGCTCTAGGATACGTGTCGAAATCTCTTCAACCGATAACGATGAGGTATTAATGTACGGCACAGCCTCTCTGCGGAACATCGCCTCTACCGTTTGCAATTCATACAAACATTGTGAGTCACTAGCGTATTCGCTGCCTGCTAAGCGGTTCTCACGAATTTCAGTGAGCCTTTCTGCATCAATGGTTAAACCAAACAACTTGTGTCGATAGATCTCAAATTCGGGTAACAACTTTAAGCGCGCTAAGTCATCGTGGATAAATGGGTAGTTTGCTACGCGTAAGCCAAACTGCATCGCCATATACAAGCTTGTTGGTGTCTTACCGCTTCGAGATACACCCAACAAGATGATGTCGGCTTCTTCGAGCCCTTTTAGCGTGATGCCATCATCGTGCGCGAGCGTGTACTCAATCGCCGCAATACGGTCGAAATACTTAACCGAATCTTTGTTCACACTGCGTGAACGTTGCAGTTTAGGCACCGGAGCCATTTGAATATCATCCTGGACCTTCTGAACGATACTCTCCAGCACGTCATAACAGTGCGCAGGCGCTTCAAGCAATTTGGATTTGATATCAGGAATCACGATCGAAAAGAACACGAGCGGTTCTAATCCATTATCACGATACGAAATTTCAATCTCTTTTAATAAATCAGAAAGTTTGTCCTCACTTTCCACAAACGGAAAGGTTTTTTCATTGGCTTTAAAAGGGAATTGACCTAGAACAACATGCCCTAAAGTCTCACATGTTATGGCCGTTCCATCAGAAACATAGAATACATCACGACTTTGGATATCAATTTGCATTTTTTATTTAATGTTTAAAATTATTTTGAGTAGGATGGGAACCATAATATATATAACGAAACCCTGCTGACTATTACGTCCCCCACAGCTTTGAAAAATAATTTACATTTTTTTAAACTGATACGTAATCGTTTGCCTTTAAATCCCTACAATGCTTGCTATGTTTCTGGAGAAATAAATGCAAAATAATACCCTATGGTTCAATGGCCTATCCATGGAAGATGTCGACAAAGTCGGCGGTAAGAACGCCTCACTGGGCGAGATGGTTTCTAACCTGTCCAATGCTGGTGTTTCTGTACCTAATGGTTTTGCTACCACCTCTTATGCGTTTAACGACTTTCTTGATTACAAAGGTCTTGATGAGCGCATTCACCAACTACTTGATGAACTTGATGTTGAAGATGTTGACGCACTGCGTAAGACAGGTGCAACGATTCGACAATGGGTTCTAGATGCACCATTCCCAGAATCACTAGAGCAAGACATCCGTGATAACTACCGTGAGCTAATTGAAGACAACGAAGAATTGTCTGTAGCGGTTCGTTCATCGGCAACGGCAGAAGATCTTCCAGATGCTTCTTTCGCAGGCCAGCAAGAGACCTTCCTTAACGTGAAAGGTATCGATGCGGTACTCGAAGCAACCAAGCACGTATACGCTTCACTGTTTAACGACCGCGCTATCTCTTACCGTGTACACCAAGGCTTTGACCACCGTGGCATTTCACTGTCTGCAGGTATCCAGCGCATGGTTCGTTCAGACAAAGCCTCTTCAGGCGTGATGTTTACGCTTGATACTGAGTCTGGCTTCGACCAAGTAGTGTTCATCACTTCTTCTTGGGGCTTGGGTGAAATGGTTGTACAAGGCGCTGTGAACCCAGACGAGTTCTACGTTCACAAGCCAATGTTAGAAGCGGGTCACTACCCAATCGTTAAGAAGACGTTTGGTTCTAAGTTGATCAAGATGATCTACTCAACCAACCAAGAGATCGGCAAGCAAGTAGATATCATCGACACAGATACGCAAGAACGTAATGAATTCTCACTGAACGATGAAGAGATCAAAGAGCTAGCAAAACAAGCGATGATCATCGAGAAGCACTACCAACGTCCGATGGACATTGAGTGGGCGAAAGATGGCATCGACGGCAAGCTTTACATCGTTCAAGCTCGCCCAGAGACTGTATGTTCTCAAAGCGACCAAAACGTTATCGAGCGTTACGAGCTAAACAACAAGGCTGATGTCTTAGTTGAAGGCCGTGCTATCGGTCAACGTATCGGTTCTGGCCCTGTTCGTTTGGTTGACTCACTGGACCAAATGTCACTGGTTCAAGAAGGCGATGTTCTAGTAACAGACATGACAGACCCAGACTGGGAACCTGTAATGAAGAAAGCCTCTGCGATTGTCACTAACCGTGGCGGCCGTACTTGTCACGCAGCAATCATCGCTCGTGAGCTCGGTATTCCTGCAATCGTTGGCTGTGGTACAGCGACAAGCAACCTAAACGACGGTGACACCGTGACAGTGTCATGTTCTGAAGGTGAAACTGGCTACGTTTACCAAGGTGAACTCGACTTCGAGATCAAACGTTCTGAAGTTGATGAGCTACCAATGCTGCCAACCAAAGTAATGATGAACGTGGGTAACCCAGATCGTGCCTTCGATTTCGCGCAGGTTCCAAACGAAGGTGTTGGCCTTGCTCGTTTAGAGTTCATCATCAACAAGATGATCGGTATTCACCCTAAAGCCCTATTGAACTTCGACGCACAGTCTGACGAGCTAAAAGCAGAAATCAGCGAACGTATTCGCGGCTACAAAGATCCAATCGACTTCTACGTAAGCAAACTGACAGAAGGCATCGCGACTATCGCATCTGCATTCTGGCCTAAGCGTGTCATCGTGCGTATGTCTGACTTTAAGTCGAACGAGTACAGCAACCTAGTCGGCGGCAAAACGTTTGAACCACATGAAGAGAACCCAATGCTGGGCTTCCGTGGCGCTTCTCGTTACATTTCTCCAGTATTCGAAGATTGCTTTGAGCTAGAAACTCAAGCGATCAAACGTGTTCGCAACGAAATGGGTCTTAAGAACGTTGAAATCATGATTCCATTCGTTCGCACGCCAAGTGAAGCAGCTTCGGTTATCGACATTCTGGCTAAGTTTGACCTTCGCCGTGGCGACCAAGGCCTGAAAGTCATCATGATGTGTGAGCTACCATCGAATGCAATCTTGGCTGATGAGTTCTTGAAGTACTTCGACGGATTCTCTATCGGTTCAAACGACATGACGCAACTGACGCTTGGTCTAGACCGAGATTCAGGTGACGTTGCACACCTCTTCGATGAGCGTAACCCAGCCGTAAAAGCGATGCTGAAAATGGCGATCGATGCGGCAACCAAAGCGGGTAAATACGTGGGCATTTGTGGTCAAGGCCCATCTGACCATGATGACCTAGCGGAGTGGTTAATGGAACAAGGCATCAGCTCTGTATCCCTAAACCCAGATACGGTCATCGATACATGGTTGAAACTAGGCAACGTTGCTAGCAAGTAACCTTCTCTAATCGAGAAACGAACAAAGCCAGTCATTACGACTGGCTTTTATTTTTTACTACTCTAGTAAGGCTCTGGCATTGTCACCTTGTTCGTAGATATACAAGCTAACACGAGACAGTATGGTTATCTCTTCCATGCTCACTTGAAGTGAGTTCTGCCCTCTTCCTAGATTCGCTCTTAAGCGGTCAACGAGTTGTTGAACTGCCTGCAAATCATCTCTCGCTTTAGGTACACGAGTATTCATAAAGGTGAACCACTTTTCACTCATGTTACGGCTTATCTTGGCAAGGACTTCGCTGTTGGTAATCGTAAATGCTTTATCAAGATTACCTCCGTCGCGAAGGATGTCATAGATGATGTGACCGTTCTTCTTCGCCACCATCATGTTCTTGGTATTGAGCTGCAATTCACCAATGTGTCCATTAGCCATTTTTAAGAAGAACTTAATGTCTTTGTAGCCAGCGTCAGTTGCACCACAGTTGAACTTAGCATTGTCACCTTGGCTGGTACCGTAACGATCTTTCATCGCAGACTGATGGTGTTTTAGCTCAATAAACTCTTTAGTTAAGATGATCATCGCCTTAGCTACAATCATGTCGTCCATATTCTCGAACACGATGGTCATACGCGCGGCATCTTTGAGATCGCCAATATCGTAGTGACGTTTTCGATTAGTGATCTTATCTAGCGCCCCATGGAAATCTTTTACGCCTAAATAAGCACCGGGAGGCTGTTTTAGTGTGCCGTTACATACTGAAGCGACTTTAACGGCAAACTCTCTGAGCGCTTCTTGCGCTTCGACCGTTTCCATGAACATCATAAAAAGCTGCTTTTTTTTGAGCGTAGCATTTGCGACCTGATTTCGAGAACCAAAGTCTAGGTTGCCGTTTGCTAATTTCTGACTCGATGATTCATCCAAGTAATTATGGATCTTCTCTTTCTGCGTCATGATGTCGAGAATGACCTGATCTTGCTGCTTATTAGCCGCATTCAGGTAATCGAAGTTTTCGACCTTCTGTTTCAGAGCTTGTAACTTCTGTTGGTAGTCTTTGACGTTAACCAAGCGAAAGCCCTGAGACATAATCCCTTGCTGGTTTATCTTCGCTAGAACCTTAGCCTTATTCTTTCTAACTTGTTCTTGGCTGATCTGAATTTCTTCTGTCCCTGGCATATTTTGGCTCCCTCTCCAATATGCATTTAAAAACCGGCTTGCTGACTCGCAATTCCTTTTCTCTCCAACGATATTAGTTTAAGGGTTTGATAATTACATTAGCCAACTCCGATAAGTCTATAAAATAAATAAGGTTTGAGAGGTGCTTCCATTAAGTCACAGTGCAGAATGCACCAAGCCTACTGAAGACAAGCAAAGGCAATATGTTTAGATCGGGTAACATTTATTGGTATCGAGCTGGCGTTACGTTATGCTTTACGCAATTCTTCATTGAGAAAATTGTCACCACGACAAACCTACCTTCAAGACTAATATGAGCGTTATGAATTCTACGACCGCAACTCCCTCGCCTTCTCTTGGCCGACAACTCTATACAATGACATGGCCAATGCTGTTTGGGGTGCTTTCCCTGATGAGCTTCCAGCTAGTAGACAGTGCTTTTATTGGCCAGCTAGGCGTTCTACCACTGGCGGTTCAAGGTTTCACGCTGCCAATTCAGATGATCATCATTGGTATTCAGGTCGGGCTAGGCATCGCGACAACGGCTGTGATTGCGAGAGCGATTGGCGCCAACGAGATACGCTACGCCAAACAGCTCGGTGGGTTAGTAGTTGCGATGGGCAGTGTGAGTGTCGCGTTGTTCTCAGTCATCATCTATCTGCTTCGCGATCCTATTTTACAACTCCTCGATGCACCACCGACGGTACTACCGATCATTGACTCTTACTGGATCTATTGGCTGGTAAGCTCTTGGACAGGTGCTCTGCTCTACTTTTTCTACAGTGTGTGTCGTGCTAATGGCAATACTATGCTGCCCGGTTCAATGATGATCGCCACCAGCATCATCAACTTGATATTAGACCCGATCTTCATCTTTACGCTCGACATGGGCATCAATGGTGCCGCGATTGCGACCATCTTGGCGTTCGGTGCGGGTATCTTTATCGTTGCTCCTAAGGTGACTAAGAAGCATTGGATGACATTCGACTGGCACGACCTTGATATTAGAAAAAGTGTTCGCTCCATCGGTAACATCATGGGGCCTGCGATGATCAGCCAACTGCTGCCACCAGTCTCTTCGATGCTCGCGACCAAACTGCTTGCAGGCTACGGTACAGCAGCCGTTGCAGCTTGGGCGCTAGGTTCACGTTTTGAATTCTTTTCGATTGTCTCCGTGCTAGCACTAACGATGTCGATGCCACCAATGATTGGCCGAATGTTGGGAGAGAAGAACCTTGGGAACATACGCAAGCTCGTCAAGATTGCCGTGATGTTCGTATTAGGGTTCCAATTGGTGATTGCACTGGTGACATGGCTGTTCTCCGGCGGGCTGGCAAATCTCATGACCAGCGAAGACGAAGTGTCGACCATTTTGAACTACCACTTGCTTATCGTTCCTATTAGTTTAGGGCCTTTGGGTATCTGTATGCTGATGGTTTCTATCTCTAATGCACTTGGTAAGTCTTATACTGCCTTGACGATTTCAGCGCTGCGCCTGTTCGCCTTCTTCCTGCCTTGCTTGTGGGTTGGCTCTCAACTTGCTGGTATTGAGGGCCTATTCTGGGGCGCTATGGTAGGTAATGTGCTTGCCGGAACATGTGCATGGTTTATGTATCAACGCGCACTTGGGCAAGTCGAAGCCAAGCTTAATATTGCGACCTAATATTTAAGCGTTGATTTAAACCAGAAGCAAACAAGTAAATACATACTAAAAAGCAGCCGCTGAGGCTGCTTTTTTCGTTTAGTGGATTAGCGAGACTCGATTCAAGATTGCTCAAAGTGACTCAGAAATTCGCCACAATCTTTCTGAAACAATGGCAATGCTTCTGCCAGCTTTTCATCATCCCAATGCCACCATTGAAGGCTTTCTAGTCGCTCAGCATAGCTAAGTTCATCAAAGCGAGGACGCAATACCTTGGCAGGGTTACCAACCACAATTGAGTATGGCGGCACGTCTTTCGTCACCACGCTGCCCGCGCCAACGATCGAGCCATTGCCAATCGTAATACCCGGCAGAACAATCACGCCATGACCAATCCACACATCGTGTCCAACATGCACTTTGTCTTCTTCGCGCCACGAAAACACCTCATCATCCAGTGATGACGGATCACCACCTAGCCGATACTTGCCCGGGCGATAAGTAAAGTGATGCAGCGTTGGACGCCACCACGGGTGATTGCTCGGATTCAGGCGAACCGACGCGGCTATTGATGTGAATTTACCTATTTCGGTAAACATCAGATTACAGTCATTTTGTATGTAGCTGTAGTCTCCGACTTGCACGTTGTTTAACACGCAACGGTCGGCGATTTCAGTCCAACGCCCTAGCTCAACGTTATGTAGCTTACTGCTTTCAGCAACGCTAGGTTCGCTGCTTAAGGTTGGGGAAAGAGGTTGGCTCATAGGGTTATCTCCTCGCCATCGTTGAGAATACGCAATCGCAGGGAAAAGGCTTGGGGGTTTTGTTCTGCCCATCCAAGCATGTGGTGGCTAACATGAATCAGGCCAAGCTTTTTCGGACGACAGTTCTCATCAATACCAAGTATTTGGTGGAAGTCATTGTGATTGGAGCTCGCTCGAACTTGAGGGTTTTCAATCGGTGGGGAATTACAATCCGTAATTAGCCAATCAACGGGAAACTCTTTTAACCAACGCTCGGTTTGCTTTGGCAGCCCTACAGTGTCGGTTAGATAAGCCAAGCGCTTTCCAGCCAATTCAAAGCAATAACCAAGGCAAAGTTTAGAGTGATTGAGTGGTAAAGGTGTGACGGTGATTCCCTGCCAATCAAACGACTTAAACGCTTGAGCACGCGATGAAAAATCCAAGATACCTGGGTGTTTATAGAGATCATCACAACCAAGTGGATCATCAGGAGAAATCACTGAGATCTTATCGCCAGCGCCCCATCGAAGATCAAACAAACTATGAACATGATCCATGTGGTAATGCGTTAGTAAGATCTGGTCAATCGATCCTGCGGGGAATCGGCACATAAGATCAGGAGCATTGGCATCCAACAGTAGATACTTACCATTATGTTCAAGGAAAGCCGATGACTTTTCGCGCCTTAAGCTCGGATCTTCAAGGGCAGACACGCACACCGAACAGTCACAACCGTAAACAGGTACCATCGCGCTGTTGGCAGTGCCTAACATGGTCAACTTCATGCGACACCACCTGCTGGTTCTACGAGCCTTTCAGCTTGCTCTTTTAATCGTGCAAACTGCGCAATGCTCTGTTCAAGCGTGCCACTGTTATCGATACACAGTGTGTTATTTAGAGTGGATAGTGAGTCTAAACAATAGTCCGAAGCACGCTGCAGTCGAAGGGTAATCTCAGCTTCGCTTTCACGACCGCGAGCTTGCAAACGCGCTTCTAATACCTCTGGCTTAACGCTTACTACGACAGGCACCAGTTGTTCACCAAATAAATCTCTCGCAGCATTTAAATACGCACGCGAGCCATTAACCACGACACTCAAGCCCGCATTCATCCATTGATGAACCTCCTGCCCTATTCCATAGCTCATACCGTGAGCCTGCCAACTCATCGCAAACATATTGCGCGAGTAGCGAATAAAGAACTCATCATCACTAAGCTCGACATGGTTTTCGCCACCAGCATCGGCCGCACGCGTGATATAACGATGAGCAACCACTAAGTCTTTGACGAACTGCTCACGCAGGCCCGAGATAATCGAATCTTTCCCTGACCCAGAAGGACCAATTATGTAATAAAGCTGACCCGGTTTGTCAGCTTTAGGGGCAGCGTTCACCACCCTATTCACATCAAATGAGTAACCTTTAGACATGGATTAGAATACCTTTTTGCCTTCGCGCCACACACGAGACACCAGCTGATGGTCATCAACACGATGTGCAAGTAGCAAGTCGGCACGCTTACCTTCCGCGATGACACCACGGTCAGTTAAGCCAAGAGCTTGTGCAGGATTCAATGTCGCCAATTGCACCGCTTGTGCTACATCGAGGTTATTACGTTCATCGTGAACCAGTGTAAATACCGCGTCTAACAAGCTCACTGGGTAGTAATCAGAAGACAAGATATCCAACACGCCCAAAGACGCCAGTTCATGCGCAGCGACGTTACCCGAGTGTGAACCACCACGAATCACGTTCGGCGCCCCCATCATCACCTTCAAGCCCAGTTCGTGAGATCGCTGCGCTGCCTCAACCGTAGTTGGGAACTCTGCGATAACCATACCTAGCTCCTTAGATTCGGTCACATGGGCGCTGGTCGCATCATCATGGCTTGCTGTTGGAATCTTGAAATCACGGCACTGGCGAGTGATCTCATCACGATTCTGTTTCGACCAACGTTGTGATTGAGCCACTTGGTCTTTTTCGTACACCGCCATCTCAGCATCCGTCATGTTGTACTTACCCTGATAGTAAGTACGGTACTTATCAATGTTCACAAATTGACGCTGACCCGGAGCGTGATCCATCAAAGACACCAACTGGACTTCTGGCATATTCACGTAACGCTCAAACAAGCCAACAGTGGTCGAGTGCGGCACTTCACAACGCAAGTGAATACGGTGCTCGGCACGGGTTAAACCACGTTTCTGGCTTTCAGCGACGGTATTAATGAACTGGTCGAGGTTCTCTTGGCGATTGCCATCTCGGTAGTCACCCAAAGCAACCGCATCAAGCACCGTAGTGATGCCTGAACCAATCAGCTGTGTATCGTGTGCACTCATTGCAGAAAGCGGTGGCCAATTCACCTTTGGTCTTGGCGTGAAATACTTCTCTAGGTTGTCGGTATGCAGCTCAATCAAGCCCGGCATCAAAAAACCATTTTCACCATCAAAAGCACCTGGAAGCTGGCTAGTAGAGTCAGACATATTGGCAATCACGCCATCTCGTAGCTCTACGGAGCCACGTACCACTTCATTTTCAAGCACCAGATTTACGTTGGTAATAATCATTTGCGTCAGCTCCCTTTACGCACACGCTGTAGTGAGTTGTTTTGGTGAAATGTCTTGTTGTAGCTTCACGTCATACAGACGGTCAGCGACTAAATCTCGTGTTCCTTCGTCATGGAAGATACCGATGATTGCAGCACCGCCCGCTTTGGCTTCTTCAATCAAACTCACGACTACCGCACTGTTGGTTGCATCAAGCGAAGCCGTTGGCTCATCAAGCAGTAGGATTGGGTAATCAACAATAAAACCACGTGCGATGTTCACACGCTGCTGTTCA
The DNA here is from genome assembly GCF_001557875.1 of Vibrio splendidus. GTDB lineage: Bacteria > Pseudomonadota > Gammaproteobacteria > Enterobacterales > Vibrionaceae > Vibrio > Vibrio splendidus_F. The sequence continues at coordinate 1,789,425 of NZ_LNRF01000001.1, forward strand.
CCACCTGAAAAGGTCGCAGGCGCTAAGTGCCACAAGTGTTCAGGTACATTTAAGCGAGTCAGCAGTAACCTAGCTCTCTCTTCTGCCTCTTGCGCGCAGCCACCCATTTCCAACATAGGTTGCATCACGACTTCCAGTGCACTGATACGTGGAATGACACGTAAGAACTGGCTCACCCAACCTATGGTGTGTTTACGTACGTTGATGATTTCTCTCGGTGTTGCTTTGGCAAGATCTAGCGTGTTGCCTTGGTGGACTACATTAATCGAGCCTGAATCCACCAAGTAGTTAGCATAGAGCGCACGAAGCAGCGTTGATTTACCCGAACCAGAGTGACCATGCAGAACTACACACTCGCCGCTGTTTACAGAAAAGTTCGCACCAGTGAGTACAGTCAGTTCAACGCCATTTTGGTTGTGCAGCACAAAGGTTTTGCTGACGTTGTTTACGGTTAGTTTGGTATTCATGTCATCGTCCTTAATTCTGCAGTACAGAAGAAACCAGCAGTTGTGTGTATGGGTGTTGAGGATCATCAAGCACTTGATCAGTAAGGCCGCTTTCTACGACTTCACTGCGGCGCATCACCATGAGTCGATGTGCAAGCAAACGAGCCACAGCAAGATCGTGAGTGACGATCACCACAGCTAATTCAAGATCTGTGACTAAGCGACGAAGAAGATCAAGCAACTTGGCTTGAACAGACACATCCAAACCGCCAGTCGGCTCATCCATGAAGATCAATTTCGGGTGAGTCACCAAATTGCGTGCGATCTGTAATCTTTGCTGCATACCTCCAGAAAAGGTCGTCGGCATATCGTCCATTCGATCCGTTGGGATCTCGACATCACCGAGCCATTTCGCTGATTTCTCGCGAATTTCACCATAATTACGTTCACCCACTGCCATCAGGCGCTCACCAATATTGCCGCCCGCCGATACTCGGCCTCGCAAGCCATCCATTGGGTGTTGATGCACCACGCCCCACTCTGTACGAAGCAAGTGACGACGCTGGCTTTCCGCCATTTGGTATAAATCTTCCAGTTGTGAGAATTGCTTTTCCGCATCACCACGCAAGTAAATCACTTCACCGCTGTCTGGGGTTTGACGGCCAGAAAGTGACTTCAATAAAGTGCTTTTGCCAGAGCCAGACTCACCCACAATACCCAACACTTCACCCGGGTATAGGTCGAACGACACGTTTTGAAAGCCCTTACCCGGCGCATAAAGCTTAGTGAGATTAGAGACAGACAACAGAGGCTGCTCTGACTGGTTCCATTCGTGTTTCATATTCGTCACAGCGTTCATGCGTTGTTCTCCTGTTGTTCGCGACAGTAGTCCGTATCTGAACAAACAAACATATGTGAGCCTTGGTCATCCATAACGACCTCATCAAGGAAGGTATCTTTCGAACCACAAATTGCACACGGCTCGTCCCACTTCTGAATCTCAAATGGGTGGTCTTCAAAATCTAAGCTCTGAACTTTGGTGTAAGGAGGTACGGCATAAATACGCTTCTCGCGACCCGCACCAAACAGCTGCAGTGCGGCCATGTTGTCCATTTTCGGGTTGTCGAACTTAGGGATTGGCGATGGATCCATGATGTAACGATCATTTACTCTTACTGGGTAAGCGTAAGCCGTTGAGATATGGCCAAAGCGTGCGATGTCTTCATATAGTTTTACATGCATGATTCCGTACTCTTGCAACGCGTGCATTTTGCGAGTTTCAGTTTCACGAGGCTCAATGAAACGCAGCGGCTCTGGGATCGGCACTTGATACACCAAGATCTGATCTTCTTGAAGATCGACCTCTGGGATACGGTGCCGTGTCTGAATGATGCTCGCTTCTGTGGTTTTCTCAGTCGTTTTCGCACTGGCGATAGACTTGAAGAACTCACGAATCGATACAGCATTGGTGGTGTCATCTGCACCTTGGTCGATCACTTTTAGCGTGTCTGGTTGGCCGATAATCGCCGCGGTGATCTGCACACCACCAGTTCCCCATCCATAAGGCATGGGCATTTCACGACCACCAAAAGGTACTTGGTAACCCGGAATAGACACCGCTTTAAGCAACGCACGACGAATCATTCGCTTGGTTTGCTCATCAAGGTAGCCATAGTTGTAACCCGTTGCCCCTACTGAGCTGTGAGATGAAGCCTCCTCAGAACGGAATGTCTGTGTAGCGTTACCCATCGGTGTATTTAGTGTCGCTGTGTTCATTACTGACCTCCTTGTACTTCATTACCCTGTTCGTCATCACCTTGTTGGGCCATCAATTCATCGTGCTCTTTATGCATTTTTCTAAGCAGCTCTAGTTCTGCTTGGAAATCGACGTAGTGAGGAAGTTTTAGGTGAGACACAAAGCCTGCAGCTTCAACATTGTCTGAGTGAGAAAGCACAAACTCTTCGTCTTGAGCAGGGCCATCAACAGGCTCATCAAACTCAGCAGCTTGCAAAGAGCGGTCAACCAACGCCATCGACATTGCTTTACGTTCAGTCGCACCGAACGTTAAGCCGTAGCCGCGAGTCAGTTTGGCTTTCTGTTGTTTGTTACCAACAAAGCCATTGATCATCTGACACTCGGTCAGCTCAATTTCACCAATGTCGATGCTAAAACCAAGCTCTTCCGGTTCAATCGATAACGTTGAGAAACCGGTACGAATCTCGCCCGCGAATGGATGATTACGACCATAACCACGCTGGGTCGAGTAACTCAGTGCCAGTAAGAAACCTTCATCGCCACGCACCAAGTTTTGTAGGCGTGCACTGCGGTCGCATGGGTAGTTCACCGGATTCATGGTGATGTCTTCTGGAGCCTGCAGGTCATCTTCTTCCGTCAACATCATGTCGAGGTTTTCAAGAATGCCCAATACCTGGGGGCAAGGTTCAGAGTCAGTCACATCATGCGTAGGGATCTGCGGTGTTTCCCCTTCAGCAAGCAAGCTGAAATCCAACAGGCGATGTGTGTAATCGTAAGTTGGACCTAAGATTTGGCCGCCCGGTAAATCTTTGTAGGTCGCCGAAATACGACGCTCGATTCGCATTGCACTAGTGTCGACAGGTTGCGCAGTGATCAAGCGAGGTAACGTGGTGCGATAAGCACGTAATAAGAAAATCGCTTCGACTAAATCACCCGCAGCTTGTTTGATTGCCAATGCCGCGAGTTGTTTGTCATAAATGCCACCTTCTGTCATCACTCGGTCTACCGAACCCGACAGCTGCTCTTGAATCTGCTCTACGCACAGCTCTGGCAGTTCAGAATTACCGCGACGCTTCTTCGCTTGCAGTTGGTGCGCCAGACTAATAGCCTTTTCACCACCTTTTACAGCAACGTACATGTTGTCGCCTCCACTTTAGTTGTACGAGGCAAACACAGCGCTTGCTGGTCCGCGACAAAGATAAAGTCGACACCTAATGGGAACTTCACCAGTGATTGACGCTCTTTAAGGTAAGAAACAAAGCCCTCTGGTAATCCGTTGATTGAGACGATTTGTTCACTTTGGATTCCCGGACCACTCAGTGACAGCTCAACACCAGAGGTTAAGCTGTCCACTTCAATGACGACGGTTGTTGAGGTGTCTGGATACTCTTCGTTGCCGAGATTGAATGTCAGTTCTGACCAATCAACATCCTGTAGATCTTGTGCTGAAATCGCAGCAAAGCTCGCTTGTTGAGTCTGCTCGACAATCGGTGCGCCAATGTGAAACTTGATGTTTTCAGTAACCGCGTGATCAGCTTTTAATGTCGAAGATAGCCAGATCGGCGTTGCATTGTCGGCCATGGAAAGTAGCGTTTGAGCGGCTGCACTCATCATTGAACCAAAGCCTTCGCAACGATTTAGTGTTACGACGGTACCGGGTTCAGACATCGCCTTGAGCAGCAATCGAAAGCACTGCTGACTGTCATGAACTGCATCTTGAAATGCAGGAGAAATCATACTCATTGAATTCGTTCTAACCTTTTTAATTCGTTAATCTTATTCTTGAATGACATGTAGTTCTTTTGCTTACCTGCGAAGCTAATCTTCACCTCGAACCATAGTAAAAAAGTCCACTTTGCTTGAAGCCACTTCTTGGCGACGTCGACTGTCTCGTTCATGTTTCATCGCTGCCAAAGGCTCAATCAGTTGCGTGTTGAGCACTTCGGCTTGTTGTCCGTTTTGCATCAAGGCATCGACGACGGCTGCTAGCTCTGCATGAGGCTTGCTTCGCCCCTGTAGGTAGCTGTAACCAAGCTCTCCGCTCGTTAGCTTGATGACGGCGCGAGTAATCGTGACATCCCCCATGTTGAACTGACGGCCTGTTGAGCCCATACGTGCACGCACTTGTGCTAAACCAATCTCTGGTTGGCGAACCATTGCGTATTCCGCGTCTAGCCCTAATGCTTCCCAGCGCGTTTTCAATTCTGAGAACTGGCTCTGCGCGAGTACTGACATCCACTTTTGTCGCTCTTTCAAAGCTGTCATTTAGTGCTCCATTACAATTTCGGTTGCGTCGGCACGGGTGTTCGAACTTGAAAATTCCGCTATCACTTGCGTGCCTTTGATTACGTTGGTGGTTTTAATTTTGAGTAGCGGTGTACTGGTGCTGATTTGCAGCAAACGACACTCTTCATTGGTTGGGATTTTCGCGCCCACTCGAGTCTCTTTTCGCTCTAAATCAATCTCCAAGCCACGCTGAATAAATTGATGCAAAGAACCGTTGGTGAAGTTCTTAAGAATCGGCCACCACGCCACATTGGGTAGGTAGTGGTCGATAATAGTTCTCGGTGTATCTCCGGTTTTTCGCAGGGTACGGATGTGAATAACCTTGCTCCCCTCTTCAATCTTCAAGTAGCCCGCAATCTTGGGAGAAACATTGATAAGGCGAGACTGAAGCACCTCACACCTTGGCATCGCGCCTTGCTCAATCAGGTTCTTGGTGAAATGCGCGCCCGAGTGAAGTCGATATTCACTTGGCTGACGAATCACCATGTTGCCTTTGCCTTGGTGGCGTTGAATCAAGCCCGTTGACACGAGTTCATCGACTGCGCGGCGAAGCGTGTGACGGTTTACTGCAAAGCGCTCAGCCAATTTGGATTCAGGTGGTAAGTAGTCACCTGGCACAAAGTGGTCTTTCACTTCCTTTTCAAGCTCTGAGGCAATATCTAAGTAAACGGGCATAAGGGTTTCCTTTCCTAAAATTCAATCACTTATCTAGACAAGTTTGGTTAAATAGGCATCTGAGATGCCTAGATAAACTTCTTACGGATGATTTGAGAAACGAAGTCGATAATGCTTACCGTCACGATAACAATGGCCATGATTGCGGCAGTTTGTTGTAACTGGAAACCTGAGATAGATTGCCAAAGCAGCACACCGATACCGCCCGCGCCGACCATGCCTACCACAGTTGCTGAGCGAATGTTCGACTCTAAGCGGTACAGTGAATAAGAAATCCAAAGCGGCATTACTTGCGGGATAACGCCGTAAAGAATCACCTCGAATGGGTTTGCGCCTGTCGCTTTAACGCCTTCCATCGGGCCGGGTTCAATCGCTTCAATGGCTTCAGCAAATAGCTTGGCAAGTACGCCTGTAGTGTGAATAAACAGCGCCATCACACCAGCAAACGGTCCCAATCCAACCACCACTACAAACAGCATCGCAAACACCATTTCGTTGATAGCGCGTAAACAGTCCATCAGGCGACGAATTGGGAATGTCACCCAGCTCGGCATCAGGTTCTCTGCACTCAAAATACCGAATGGAATCGCTAACAAAATCGATAGCACGGTTCCCCAGATGCCCACTTGAATCGTCACCAGCATTTCGTTGAGGTACACATTGCTTTCACTAAAGTCAGCAGGGAAAAAGTCTTTACCGAGCTGAACCATGTTCTCTGGGTGTTCAAAGAACATCATTGGTGCCATTTCTGCGCCTTGCCACGCCCAGCTAAGGACCAGTAGTGCTATCACAGCGATCACGCCGTTTTTAATCGACAGCTTTGATGAAGGCTCGTAGCTTTGAGTTATTGCAGTCATTGTTCTATTACTCTTTTGTTGCGCCGCCCACAGCAGCGCAATGGGTTAGAATTAGCCTTTCAGCGCATCAATTTCTGTTTGCAGCTGGTCGATTTCCGCTTGGTATTTCGCCATACGATCGGCTCTCACTTTCTCGCTTAGGTTGCTGTTGTTTTCAGCTTCAACTAGCTTCTTGAACGCTTCCATTTGACGAATAGGCAGTAGCTGGTTGTTATCAGTAGCAGCAAAGCCAGACCAAGCCAGTTGATTTAGGTTTTTAAGCTGCTCTGGCTGTTCGCCGTAACTGACGAAGAAATCACGCGCCTTTTGTTTCAAGCCTTCGTCTAAATCTTTGCGGTAGGTAATTACATCTGATGGGATAAGTTCTGACTGCCAAACCACCTTCAGCTTGCTAAACAGCTCAGGGTTCTGATCTTCAATGCGAATAAGACTCATGGTGTGATTAGTTGCGACATCGACTTGGTTATTCGCTACCGCCATCACGTTAGCGCCATGGCTTGCGGTCACATTGCGGTGGAAGTCGTTCGCCGAGATGCCATTGTTGGCAAATGCTTCGAAGTTCGGGACTAGGAAGCCCGAAGTAGAGTTAGGATCGCCATTACCAAACTTGAGTGTTTTGTGTTGCTCTAAAACATCTTCAAGTGTGTTGATATTGTCGTTTTCAGCATTAACAATCAGTAAGCTGTAATAACCCTGTAAACCATCCTCATCGATGTAACGAACAAAGGCTTCAGCGTTTGCACGGTCAACAGCTTCCATCGCCGCCTTATTTCCATAGTAAGCAAAATCAACCTTGCCAAAACGCTGCGCTTGAATGATGCCAGCATAGTCAGGAGCAAAATAGGCGTTCACTGGTATGCCTAACGCTTTACCTAAGTCATCCAGAAGAGGCTCCCAGCGGCTGCGCAAGTTTTGTTGTGCATCGGTCGCGATAATGCCGAAGTTGATTGAATCTTTTGCCACCGCGTGACCAGCTGTGAGTGTGGTCATCAACACAGTCGCTAATGTCACAGCCTTCTTAATTCCTGATTTCATTGAATGAAACATATTGATTTCCCTGATATTTATAAAGACGCAGCGAGCACGTCGTTAGATTGGATGTGTGGTGTGTTTGTCGATTTTTTCGAACGGTATAGGTCTTCAAGCTGAGGCTTAGTCAATTCCGCACTCTTCCCTTCGTAAAACACTTGACCATCTTTAAGCGCGATGATGTTTTCGCAGTACTTAAGGGCATGGTCGACTTGGTGAAGCGTGACGATGACAGGAATGCCTTCCTTCTCATTAATGTCTGTCAGCAGCTCCATCACGATGCGTGCTGATTCAGGATCAAGCGACGCGATAGGTTCATCAGCGAAAATGATTTTGGCTTTCTGCATCAGTGCGCGCGCGATAGCGACACGTTGTTGTTGACCGCCAGATAGATTGCCAACACGCTGACCCGCGAAGTCTTCCATCCCTACTCGACGCAATGCTTCAAGTGCTTGCTGCTGCTGCTCAACGGTGAACATACCTGTTAGCGTCCTCCACTTAGGCGTTGAGCTCAGTGCACCAATCAGTACATTGGTCATCACCGACAAACGGTTAACGAGGTTGAATTGCTGAAAGATGTAACCTGCTTGTGCACGACGGTCGCGAACATTGCTGTCTGCCTTACCATTTGCCTGAACGGTTTGACCAAGCACGTAGATTTGAGAGTCCGTGCTTTTGTCTCCGATGATCAAGCCGCTTAAATGGCGAAGCAGCGTAGATTTACCTGAACCCGATGGGCCAAGTAACGCCGTCATCTTGCGGCTGGTAATCGTCAAATTGATGCCATTCAGTGCTTTATTCGAACCGAATGTTTTGTTGACCTTCTTAACTTCAATGATGTTATTCATCGTCAATGTCCCTGTTTGATTTAAGGCCACTTTGACGTCTGATTATTAAAGTTACGTGTCGGTTTATTTGCAGAAGTGAAATATTTCAAAGGGTTAGTCAACTTGTCTAGACAAGCTTAACCCTCTGTTTTAAATAACAAAAAATGAGGATAATTGAATGGGGATATCAACTTATATACAGACGTAATTCACAGTAATTTGACAATAAAAAACTCAATAAACACGACAACGTTTAGGTGTTCTCTGAACAATAGATAGACGTCTCAAATAGTTGAGAAAGTGACATATAAAAAAAGCACCCCATTATGGAATGCCCGTTTGACCTCAATCGTGAACTTGTTCTAGATCATTAAAGTGTTCAAAAATGCAATCTTTGGTTTTAAATATTTAAACTTTGATGGAGTTTAAGAAATTAAACCATATCGAAGATGGTTTGGTGGTCCTGTTCAAATTTTACTCTCAATTTAAGTTAAATTTCCGTTATTTGTTGACGTCTTAGACGCTTTTTACTGGTTTACAGAAGTTTACTACATCTTGCCCAGATACCACCAAAGGAGTGGATTTCAGCCATCGAGTTCAAAAATGTAAACCGAAATCATGAATGTAAAACAAGTTCGATTCACCGATGAAGACAGAGAATGTTTAAACAATTACTTCCGTTTAGCAGACACGCTCGCTGATTTGATTGGCCCCTACTGTGAAATAGTCATTCATTCATTCATTTGAAAGCTTAGAAAACTCGGTCGTGAAAATCGTCAACGGTCATCATACCGGTCGTGAAATCGGCTCTCCTATTACGGACTTAGGTTTACGTATGTGGAGTAAATTCGAGAAAACCGGCGAAGTTTCTCCAAAGAGTTATTTCACCAATGCAGCAGACGGTTCCCTACTTAAATCAACTACCTGTGTGCTAGCCGGACCACAGAAAAAGCCGATTGGCATGCTGTGTATCAACATGAACTTATCCTTCCCATTCCCCGAAATCGTTAAAACGTTGATGCCAACGTGCAATGTGTCTCAAACACTAGTCAGTGAGACTTTCAGCAACAATGCAAACGACGTGATTCAACAAGCGCTGACCGCTGCAATAAAAGAAGTGGAACAAGACGAAACGATTTCCTGCAAAAGTCGTAACAAAGCCATCATTCGTTGTTTATTTGATAACGGCGTATTTGAGCTAAAAGAGACGACGACACAAGTATCAGAACAACTTGGGATCAGCCGTCAGGCGGTTTACAAGTTTATCCGTGAATTTAAATCAGAATAAAACCAATAATTTAGGAGTTACATCGTGAAACAGATCATTGCCACTGAACAAGCACCAGCAGCTATTGGGCCTTACTCACAAGGTACGTCTTACGGCGACATGGTTTATACATCAGGTCAATTACCTCTCGTTCCAGAAACCATGCAGTTTGTTGAAGGCGGTATTAAAGAACAGGCTCGTCAGTCGCTAGAAAACTTAAAAGCTGTATTAGAAGCGAGTAATGCGGGACTGGACACAGTGCTTAAGACAACCTGCTTCCTATCTGACATGGAAAACTTCGTTGCCTTTAACGAAGTGTACACAGAGGTGTTTGGTACAGAGAACGCACCTGCTCGCTCTTGTGTTGAAGCAGCACGACTACCAAAAGACGCACTGGTTGAAGTTGAAGCCATCGCATACACAAAATAACCGATTTAGGTATTAATGGGTATCATAGGAGATTCTCATGAGCGTTTCATTTATTGGATTAAGCATACTATTCTTTGGGTTCTACGCACTGCTGTCGAACTTCAAAAAGCAAAAGAAAAGTTTTAACTTCCGCGTACTGAGTGCGCTTGCTGCTGGCTTGTTGTTCGGTGGCGCAATTCAACTTGTTTTCGGTGTTGGTAACGTCGCAACTTCCGGCTTTGCTGAACTGATTTCAGTGTTCGGTAAAGGCTACATCAAACTTCTACAAATGATCGTTATCCCACTTGTGTTCGTGGCGATGATCTCTTCGATCATGAACGTTGAAGGCGGCGGCGCGCTATCTCGTATCGCACCAAAAATCATCGGTATTCTACTTTTCACTTGTGCAATCTCAGCAGCCGTTGGTATCGCAAGTATTTACCTATTTGGTATCGATGCGAACGCGCTAGTCAGCACAATCGGCACCAACAGTGCGATTGAAGCTCGCGGTGATTCACTGGTAGCAACACAAGATGCAATGGCGAGCAGTGGTCTGTCTGGTATGGCTCTGTCTATCATTCCAACCAACATCTTTGACATGCTAACAGGCTCTCAACGTACTTCAACGCTATCCACTGTACTGTTCGGTATGTTCCTTGGTTACTGTATCCTGCAAGTGAAGAACCGTAAGCCAGAGAAAGTGCAAAACTTCGTTGATTTCATCAACTCTGCAAAAGAAGTGGTGCTATCAATGGTACGTGAAATTCTGAAGCTAACGCCTTACGGTGTATTCGCTCTGATGACCACGTTCATGATGACCAACGACCTATTCGCACTGGCTGAAATGGGACGCTTCCTTCTAGCGAGCTACGTAGCAATCGGCGTAATGTTCGGCATCCACTTCGTCATGGTGTCAATGTTCGGCCTTTCTCCTGCTAAGTTCATGAAGAAAATCTGGCCTGTACTAGTGTTCGGTTTCGGTTCTCGCTCAAGCATGGCAGCTATCCCGCTAAACGTTGAAACACAAACTCAACGCCTAGGTGTGGATGAAGAAACTGCAAACATGTCAGCGACATTTGGTACCAGTATCGGTCAAAACGGCTGTGCGGGTATCTACCCTGCAATGCTCGCTATCATGGCGGCACAAGTAATGGGCATGCCTGTAGACTTAGGCTTCATCCTACAACTGATTGCTGTTATTGCGATTGCTTCATTCGGTATCGCTGGTGTTGGTGGCGGTGCAACGTTTGCTGCAGTCGCGGTACTGACCATCATGGGTCTTGATATCACAGTCGTTGCGATTCTCGTGTCTATCGAAGCACTAATTGACATGGCTCGTACAGCACTAAACATCTCCGGCTCTATGTTGTCTGGTGTTCTAACGGCTAAGAAAAACGGCTCACTGGATACTGAACAATACGACGCTGACGTTACGGCGACAGTATCAAAAGAAGCAGCAGTATAATTCTCAAACTTAATTAAGAGCACTCCGCGTGAGTGCTCTTCTGTTTTTCCTGAGTTCAGGTTATTTAGGTAGTAAATATGAAAGTTGTTGTTATAGGCGGTAGCGCCGCTGGTATGAGTTTCGCAGCAAAGTACAAACGTAATCAGCCATCAGACGAAGTCATTGTTCTAGATAAGCGTAGCTACATATCTTTTGGAGCCTGTGGCTTACCTTACTTTGCAGGCGGCATGTTTGAGGACACCGAGCGAATGATCTCTCGTACACCAGAACAAGCCATCAAATCTGGCTTAGATGTACGTACCGAAACCGAAATGGTTGCCTTAAACAAGGCAGAAAAACAGATCACTGTACGTCACCAAAATGAAGAAAGCGTCATCGATTACGATATGTTGGTCATTGCGACAGGAGCACGCCCTATCGTGCCTTCATTCGGTGAATTCAATCCGGAACACGTATACACACTAACAAGCATGGAAGACGGCTTAGCAGTCAAAGAAGCTCTTAAAGATGATAGCAAACAACGCGTGTGCGTCATCGGGGCAGGCTTTATCGGGTTGGAGGTATTTGATGCGGCACACGGCTTAGATAAACACGTGACGATCATTGAACGTGAACAGCACATCATGAGCCGTCAGTTCAGCCCAGAGATTACTAAAGTGGTCGAAGGTGCGATTCGTGAATCAGGTGCCGACCTTAAAACCGGTTGCAGCGTGTCTGCGATTCGCGATGCAAAGCAAGGCGGTTATATTGTAGAAACCGATAACGGCAATGTAGAAGCGGATGTCGTTATCCTGTCACTCGGTTTCAAACCAAACACTGAAGCATTCGAATTACCAAAAGCTCAAAATGGCGCGTTGTTGGTGAATGAATATGGTGCCACAGAAGACGCTTACATCCATGCTGTAGGTGACTGTGCCGTTGTCCATCATATGGCACTAGGCAAACCCGTTTATGTTCCTCTAGCAACCACAGCCAACAAACAAGCACGCATGATGGCAGACAAGCTAGCAGGTAAAGATACTTATATGTCAGGCTTCTTAGGTTCATCTTGTTTGAAAGTGCTCGACTACGAACTGGCATGTACTGGCGTGAATGAACTTCTGGCAACAGAACATAGATTGGATGTGAAAGTATCAACGATTTCAGATAAGAACCAAACCGATTACTACCCTGGCCAAGAAGACATCAAGGTTAAACTGGTTTATCACCCAGAAACTAACGTTCTACTTGGTGGTGAGATCGTAGGTAAGAAAGGAGCCGTTGGCCGTATTAACGCGCTCGCTGTTGCTATCACCGCGAAGATGACCACTCAACAACTAGGCTACATGGATTTCTGTTATGCCCCACCATTTGCACGTACGTGGGACGCTCTAAACGTGGCAGGTAACGTCGCTAAGTAACCAACTAACGCACAAGTTCCAAAGAGTGTTCATTTGAACATCAAAGCAGAGCAATTACGCTCTGCTTTTTGGATAAGCTACAATCTTAACGTTCATCTGATGGCAGAACAAAGTCGACATATAACGCAAAATTTTCGATTCCAGAAGCTTTAATATCATCCAGGTCTAAATCATTTGTTGAATAGATCATGGAAGAAACCCCCATGTCGCTTAGTTCCATCGCCTTCTTATATTCACTCCCAAGCGAGCCAAGATTATCACCCCGATACGTCACAGCCTTAATTTTATTTAAATCAATCCACTCAAGAATAAATGGTGTATTTAGATCTATATTTAATGCGACATTATTAAAACCTAACTCTATTGCTTCATTATATTTATCTGTGCTGAATACTTCGATAATAGATTTATCTTTATCTATTATATACTTTGAAAGCAAGGAAAGATTTTTTATTTTATCCGTAACTAATACCACGCCATTTTTATCTAGAATATCAATAGCTGTCGATATATTTAATGTTTTATATTTATCATAAATTATCTTTGATTCAAATTCTTTTGAACTAATAGACCCAGTATTATTAGAATTTGTCATTTCGTGAAAAGTCTTCCAATCATGAACAGCAACAATCCTTCGATCCGATGAGATAAGTAGATCTAACTCTATCATCTTGAAACCATGTTCAATTGATTGCTCCATCGCTTCTAACGAGTTTGTATATTTTAATCCATTGATTCCCCCACCGGCATGTGCGATCAAACCACCAGAATTAACGATAATATCAGAGATATTATTATGTTCATTTGGGTATGCCTTTACATTGCCTCTCCATACATCAATGACTACACTCATCGAAGGGCCGATAACAAAAGCTACCCAAAAACATATGAGAACTAGACAAAATATTGATATTAAGACTCTGATTCCTTTAAGTATCATGACATTTTACCTGTTGAGAACTGGGGCTGATGATAATGTATGGTTTACCCTGTCAATATTGAGTTTAAACATGTTATTTATAGCAACTATAATAGCATTTGTCGGTAATAGATTTGTATTTCTTCTTCTCACGGTCATAATGACTTTCGACTTCTACTTAAGGTTACACTCTCTCAGCTTAGACTTAGGTGTCTTAGGTTCGGTTTTAGAGTCTAATCGAGGTGAAGCATTTGAACATATAAAAAGCATTAGCGTCATAACATATGTAAAAATTATTATATTTTCCATTCTACTTTTTTTATCATTCCACATTACCTTAGGAAAGGTTGGTAAGTCATTTTCATTAATTATGTTGATATTATTTTCCAGCATATTAATCACAAAATTTTATAGCTTGCATGATAATAAAAAGACGACATACCTCAATGAAGAATACTTAAAAACAATCCATCATGAAGTGTGGTTTAGTTTTTTAGGATTAATTACAGTCATTAAACCTATTTCTTTATATTATGAACTATCTCTTCTCGAAGGAGGGAAATCAATAATCTCTTCGAAATGGGAGAACGTTCATATAAATAAGGTATTAAAGGATATTTATATCGTAAATATTGGTGAATCTGTGATTAAAAATTACTACCCATCGTATAACGAAGAGAATGGAAATATAAAAGGAGCAGAAATATTTAATGGTGTTATCTCCCCATCCGTTGTTACATATTTCTCAGTCCCTCGAATATTATCAAAGAGCCTAGATGTAAACAGGCATGATAAAGGCTTAAATGTGATAGATCTTGCTAATGATGCTGGAATGAAAACTTATTGGATATCAAATCAAGCTAAGATCGGGCAATACGAGACACAAGTATCCGCAATCGCGAGTAGGGCACATTACCAATATTATAAGAATACGTCTTATGATAAAGCCGAACCCGATAACATTCTCCTACCAGAAGTGATCAAGGCGATTCGTGAAGAAACTAAAAGGCCAAAAGTGATTTTCATTCACACCATGGGGTCACATTATGATTTTTGTAAGAGATTTGATGAAGAAATTTCACTAAAAGCCTCTGATAACAAGTATCTAGCATGCTATTCAAAATCAGTGGCTTATGGCGTGGCTTTTATAGAGAAGCTTAGAGACCTACTCACGATGCATGATAAAACATATAAAATCATTTATTTTTCTGACCATGGCCTAACATCTGTAAACGTTCCACCGTATCTGATTCACGGAACTGGCTCACATTTTTCAAGGCAGGCAGTAGAAGTACCTTTCATAGCAATGAGTAATGATCCACAAGAAACAAAAATACATTCGGTTAAATATAACCTAAGAGACTTTTCAGACACATTTGCACAATGGGTAGGAATATCTTCAGAACAGACAGAGCAAAACAAAAGTATCTTCAATACCGAGTACATAGGAAAGGAGTATGACTCAGTGTTAACGAGTGAGTTCAAGATAAGAAAAATCGACTAAGCGAACAACTGATACAGAAGATTCTGAATACATAAAGTTTACTTAGTAAGTAATCTTCTCCGCACATCAAGTTATCTCTTATTTATCAATATGTAAGCTGATATCAGCTCGATTTTACTTATCCAAGAGCTTCATTAACCTTGTTAGCAAACAGCCTAATGAGATGATTTAGGGGACTCTGATAGTAACGCTGAGTGAGTAACTGAAAAGTTCACTATTTGACTGGAATATATAATAGTTTGAAACGGTAAAACGAAAAAAAGCCCGCTGATTTCTCAGCGGGCTTTTCAATGGTGGTGGAGGGATAGGGATTTGAACCCTAGAACCGCTATTAACGGTTGCCGGTTTTCAAGACCGGTGCTTTCGACCACTCAGCCATCCCTCCAAAAAATTGTCATCAACAGATTAGTACACTGTTGAGGTTGTTATTTACTACGCAAATAACGAAATCAAAGCCTGGCGATGTCCTACTCTCACATGGGGAAGCCCCACACTACCATCGGCGCTATTGTGTTTCACTTCTGAGTTCGGCATGGAATCAGGTGGGTCCACAATGCTATGGTCGCCAAGCAAATTTTAAAATTCGGAAAGCTGTTAAATTCTCATCAAACTCATTCAAGCGTTTGGTATTTCTTTGAGTCCACAAAACCCCTTGGGTGTTGTATGGTTAAGCCTCACGGGCAATTAGTACAGGTTAGCTCAATGCCTCGCAGCACTTACACACCCTGCCTATCAACGTCGTAGTCTACGACAACCCTTTAGGAC
>NZ_LNRF01000010.1 GCF_001557875.1 Vibrio splendidus
GTCCTAAAGGGTTGTCGTAGACTACGACGTTGATAGGCAGGGTGTGTAAGTGCTGCGAGGCATTGAGCTAACCTGTACTAATTGCCCGTGAGGCTTAACCATACAACACCCAAGGGGTTTTGTGGACTCAAAGACAGACCTTGAATGAGTTTGAAAGAGACTTTTAAATACAGTTTTCCAGATTATTTTGCCTTCAGTTTTTAAAAAAGCTGAAAGTAAAAGCAAAATTTGCTTGGCGACCATAGCATTGTGGACCCACCTGATTCCATGCCGAACTCAGAAGTGAAACACAATAGCGCCGATGGTAGTGTGGGGCTTCCCCATGTGAGAGTAGGACATCGCCAGGCTTTAAATTTGAACACTTGTCAGCGACGACAAGTATTCCACTGCGGAGTGGTAGTTCAGTTGGTTAGAATACCGGCCTGTCACGCCGGGGGTCGCGGGTTCGAGTCCCGTCCACTCCGCCACTTATTCAGAGTTTCAGCTCTTTAAAACTGAAAATAGGGGTGTAGCTCCAATTGGCAGAGCAGCGGATTCCAAATCCGCGTGTTGGGAGTTCGAATCTCTCCACCCCTGCCATATACGAAGCCTCAGCAGAAATGCTGAGGCTTTTTTGCATCTGTTGCTTCTACGAAGCAATGTTGGAATGTTGGGAGCTGGATCGTCAGCCCGGTCTAATCTCCGGAGTGCCGGCCCAGTCCACCCCTGCCATATTTAAGGCTCTAGACTGCGCGTCCCGGCAGAAATGCTAGAGCCTTTTTGCTTTCTATGATTTGAGAATTAACCTCCTTCTCTAAATAAAATCCCTCTTTTGTATCCAAAATATCGCCCTCAATATGCACCTATTTCCTAATGACGACTAGTATGAAAAGTAATGATCATTCATTTGGAATAGTTATGAGGTTACTTTGTATATTGGCTCTGATCTTTTGCTCGTTTTACGTATCGGCAACTCCGTGGGAAAAAGAAAAAAGCCCGACAATAAACTCAACCTCATCAATAGGTAGTTATGCCAATGGTTGCCTTGAAGGTGCACAGGCTTTACCGATTAACGGCCAAGGTTATCAGGTTATTCGGCCTCAGAGGGAGCGCTACTATGGCCATACAGAAGCCATAAAGTTTATTGAGAGGTTAGGTGTAACTACCAGCGAGAAACTCAATACTAATTTACTGGTTGGTGACATTTCTTTACCACGAGGGGGGCGCTTTTCGTCTGGTCATTCAAGTCATCAAACAGGCTTGGATATTGATATATGGTTAAGGTTAACCAATAATAGGCTGTCTGAAAATGAACTCGCAGTCCCTAAACCTGTCAGTGTTGTGGATCTTACCAACTACAAACTTCGTCAATCTAATTGGACGAATGATCATTTTCAAGTTATTCGCTATGCAGCGAAAGATGAAAAAGTGGTACGCATTTTTGTTCATCCAGTGATTAAGCAAACCCTTTGTGAACAAGAAGGCTCTGACGCTAATGATAGAGCTTGGTTAGGCAAAATAAGGCCTTGGTGGGGACATCATTCACATTTCCACGTTCGTTTAAAGTGTCCTGAAGGCAGTTCAAATTGTATAGCTCAAGCAAATCCTCCTCAAGGTGATGGCTGTGGAGATGAACTTGCCAGTTGGGCTCCAAAGACCATTCCAGTTCCACCTCCCCCAAAAGTAGCGAAAAATAAGAAAAAGAAAAAAGTTAAAGTGATGCCAAGTCAGTGTTTAGCTTTGATATCGAATAAGTAATCCTGTTAATCGAGGCTTTTTACAGTGGTACAGCCACTGGTTTTCTCGACTCTAAAACTGGAGAAACATCACACTTTTGTCTAGAGTTTATAAACACGAGATTAAGAACATCGTTTGATATTAATAAAACTAATAACGGTATCAGCAAGGGCGATGACGAATTTGACACGGCTTGGTCAAGGATGGCGTGTTTTTGGGGTGAAAGATGCGGCTTATGTGCAGTATGTAAAATCAGAGTCTGATACCCGTAGATAGATAATTCAAGGATAAGACTATGACTATGATTTGTGCAAAGGAATTTTCAGGATGGTTAAGACATAGGTTCAACGCTGAAAGCTCGGGTATTTCTATTTCGAGGGATGACATCACCCAATTGACGGGCAGACAACGTTTAGACCCTAGCTTCGTAAATGATGTGCACTATGAATTGATGCAGTATGGAATGGCATTTGTGACAGATACCAGCAGGGAAAACTTTTATCTTGTTCCTGTATCTCAGTCGATAAACTGGCGAGAGCGACTCGAGTACCAATTTGAAAAAGAGCTCTTCTGCAATATTTACCCAATCGAAAAATCAGGTTAAAAAAAAGGTTCAACTTATGGTTAAGTTGAACCTTTCTTCTTTTAGGTCAAGCCTTGAATGATAACAAACTTCTCTAGTAGCTCATCTTCAGTTTCAATGTGGTTTGGATCAGTGATTATGCATTTTGTAATTGGACATACAGACTGACACGTTGGCTTCTCATAGTGACCTTTACATTCAGTACACAAATCTGGGTCGATCTCAAAGATGCTGTCACCCATTGTGATTGCACCATTTGGGCATTCAGGGTCACACATATCGCAGTTTATGCACTTGTCAGTGATTAAAAGAGCCATTGCTTTCTTCTCAGTTGAGTTTCTAAGTAAAGTTACTTACCTGAAGCGTTACGTGTATCTTGGCCTTCGCTCAAGTTACGCATCAGTAAGCCATACTCTAAATCTAGATCTGCTGGCACCGGGATAAAGACAAAGTGACCGTTACCTTTCGCATCGTCGACCGCTTCAGATTTACGGTTTTCCATAACTTCCAGTTTGAAAACAACGTTACCTTTCGGTGTCATCATTTCTAAGCTGTCACCAACTAGGAATTTGTTCTTCACTTCTACTTCTGCTAGGTCGCCACGGCGTTTACCTGTGAACTCACCAACAAACTGTTGAGTATCAGAGATAGAGTAACCGTACTCGTAGTTTTGGTAACTATCGTGAGTATGACGACGTAGGAAGCCTTCAGTGTAGCCACGGTGCGCTAAGCTCTCTAGTGTACCCATTAGGCTTTCATCGAACGGCTTGCCCGCGACAGCGTCATCGATAGCTTTACGGTAAACCTGAGCTGTACGTGCACAGTAGTAGAAAGACTTAGTACGACCTTCGATTTTCAGAGAGTGGACACCCATCTTCGTTAGGCGTTCAACGTGTTGGATCGCGCGAAGATCTTTTGAGTTCATGATGTAGGTACCATGCTCATCTTCAAACGCTGCCATTTTTTCTTCTGGCTTATGTGACTCAGAAAGTAACACAACTTCGTCGGTTGGTTTACCAAGACCTAATGTGTTGTCTGGACGTTCGTCTTGAACTTCAATATCTTGCGTTTCTACTTCCTGAATAGCAACACCAGTAGGGTTTGCTTCAACGATCTGACCGTTTTCGTCTTCTTTTGCCGCTTCTGTTTTGTATTCCCAACGACAAGCGTTAGTGCAAGTACCTTGGTTTGGATCGCGCTTGTTCATGTAACCAGAAAGTAGGCAGCGACCAGAGTACGCCATGCAAAGAGCACCGTGAACAAAGATCTCTAGTTCTGTTTCTGGGCAGTGTTCGCGAATCTCTTCGATCTCTTCAAGAGAAAGCTCACGAGATAGAATCACACGCTCAACGCCTTGAGTTGACCAGAACTTAACGGTCGCCCAGTTTACTGCGTTTGCTTGAACAGAAAGGTGGATTGGCATTTCAGGGAATGCTTCACGAACCATCATGATAAGACCAGGATCTGACATGATAAGAGCGTCTGGGCCCATATCGACAACTGGTTTAAGGTCGCGAATAAATGTTTTTAATTTAGAGTTGTGTGGCTGAATGTTACATACAACATATAACTTTTTGCCTTGAGCATGAGCTTCATCGATACCAATTTGTAGGTTTTCGTGATTGAACTCGTTGTTACGAACGCGAAGGCTGTAACGTGGCTGGCCTGCGTAAACTGCATCTGCGCCGTAGGCGAATGCGTAACGCATGTTTTTAAGGCTTCCTGCCGGTGATAATAGTTCAGGTACAAATGGTTTTTGTGTCGTCATTGCTTCGTTCTCTAATCTGATCTCAAGTCAGGTTGATACCACCAAGTGATATCAAAGGGGCGCAAATTTTACGCTAAAATGAGTTTGGTTGATAGCCCTAAAGGTAGCAATGACATTAACAAGAGGGTAGATAGGAAGATATAGGCGAGAACTTAGTGAGAAATAAGCTCAGATACCGTTAGCACCTGAGCTTACAGTTGGACTGATTAAGCGTTAGGTTGAGTTAACCCGCCTAATGACTCGAACAGGTTTGGAAGGAAAACACTGAACTCACCACAAAGTAGAGAGAAGTCTGCATCAAAACGTGCAGCTTGATCTTCACGAGGAATATCGTCGTTTTCGTCTTTTAGTTCATCACTGAATTTTAGGCGTTTGATGCTGCCATCTTCTGCAAGAATGAATTCAATGCGGTCTTGCCAGTTGATAAGAAGTTTCGTCACCATCTTATTGGCTTCGATGTGGTTCTTAATTTCATCCGCTTCTAGTTCTTGTTTCTTAACTCGAACAATACCGCCGTCTTCTTGGATAGACTTTAGCTCTGCTTCATCAAGCATAGTGATACCTTGAGGCGTATCGCCTGACTTTACCCATTCAGTTAACGTTGTTTCAATCGCTTGCTCTGGAATCGCAGGAACAACCGGTAGGCTACCCATTGTCTTACGCAGCAATGCCAATACATCTTCTGCTTTTTTGTAGCTGCTCGCATCAACTACGATAAAGCCTTCTTTTGGCATGATCAGCGCGTAAGTGAAGTTGCTGCGGCTGAATGCGCGAGGAAGTAGATCAATGATGATGTCTTCTTTTAGGCTGTCTTTCTCTTTCTTTTTCAGAGGTGTGCCAGACTCTGCCTCAAGCGTTTCTACTTTTGCGTTCAATGATTCTTTGATCACAGAAGCCGGTAGCATTTTCTCTTCTTTCTTTGCACAGATTAGAATGCGGTTTTCTGATACGTGCGTCATCATATCGCCATGTCTACCCATTGCGTGTACCCAACCAAATTTCTGTTTGTCTTGGCTACCACAAGGAGTAAAACGGAATTCTTCAAGTTGTTTCTCTAGCTGATCTGCATTGAAATCAATATCACGGTTGAAGCGATAGACTAGGCAATTTTTAAACCACATAATTTTTCTCATACCTTTTTAGAAGTGCTTCATGATATGAGATCTAATTCGATTTGTCCTTAGCTCTGTATCAAAAGTTATAAAGTGAAATGTTTGAGACAGTTATATGAAAATTTGTTTTCAAAGGTCACAAAAGTGTCATAATTAACTCAGATAATGCAATGCGTTGATTAAATACAAAGGCTATTCAATTATGTCGAGAAGGATTCTGGTTGTTGAAGATGAAGCACCTATTCGTGAGATGCTGTGTTTCGTGCTTGAACAAAAAGGCTACCAAGCAGTAGAGGCTGAAGATTACGATACAGCGGTAAACAAGCTATGTGAACCTTTCCCAGATCTAGTATTACTAGATTGGATGCTACCTGGTGGTAGCGGGATAAACTTTATCAAGCACATGAAGCGTGAAGAGTTAACTCGCAACATCCCAGTGGTGATGCTGACGGCTCGTGGCGAAGAAGAAGATAAGGTTCGTGGTTTAGAAGTGGGTGCTGACGACTACATTACCAAACCATTTTCACCCAAAGAGCTCGTCGCTCGTCTGAAAGCGGTTATCCGCCGTGTAACACCAACGGCACTGGAAGATGTGATTGATGTACAAGGTCTTAAATTAGACCCAGTATCACACCGCGTTACCGCAAGCGAAGGTCCAGTTGATATGGGCCCAACAGAATTCAAAATGCTGCATTTCTTTATGACGCACCAAGAGCGTGTGTACAGCCGAGAGCAACTGCTGAATAACGTTTGGGGCACCAACGTTTACGTTGAAGATCGTACTGTTGATGTACATATTCGACGCCTGCGTAAAGCGCTTGAATCTGCTGGTCACGACAAGCTAATCCAAACGGTTCGCGGCGCCGGCTACCGTTTTTCTACAAAGGCTTAGTGTGGCTTCGCTACCCAGTTTACGGAGTCCTGAATGGTTGAAAAGTTAACCTGGAAAAAGCTGGCTTGGGAGCTGGCTTTTTTTTACGCACCATGGGTTTTAGTCGGATGGATATTCGGTTACTTACCTTGGTTACTGCTGGCTGCAACTGTATTGCAGCTCGGTTGGCATCTGCACAATCAAATGCGTTTGTCTGCATGGTTGTGGGATGAAAAGCGTTTAACGCCACCTTCAGGCTCAGGAAACTGGGAATCTCTGTTTAACGGTATTTATCGTATGCAGCAGAGACAGCGTCGCAAACGTAAAGAACTGACTAATCTTATTCGCCGTTTCCGCAACGGTGCAGAATCCCTTCCCGATGCCGTTGTGGTATTTCGTGGCGAAGGCAATATCGTTTGGTGTAACAAACTGGCTCAGTATTTGTTGGGCTTTCGTTGGCCAGACGATTCTGGTCAACCTATCTCGAATTTGATTCGCACTCCAGATTTTATTAAGTACCTGAATAAGCAAGATTTCTCTGAGCCATTAGAGATGCCTTCTCCACTTAATGTGGAGCGGATGCTCGAACTGCGTATTGTTCCGTACACCGAGGGTGAACACCTAATGGTGGTACGTGATGTTACTCAGCTTAAGCAGTTGGAGGGAATGCGTCGTAACTTTTTTGCTAACGTTTCTCACGAGCTACGAACTCCAATGACCGTACTTCAGGGCTACCTTGAAATGACGGAAGATCCAGACATGATCGTTGGGCCTATGTGGCCTAAGGCGCATGGTGTGATGACTGAGCAATTGAATCGCATGAACAGTCTGGTTAATCAACTACTCACGCTTTCTAAAATTGAAGCTGCGCCAATGCATGATCTCGATGAAGTGGTCAACGTTCCGGCGATGCTTGAGGTTCTTGAAAAAGAGGCTGCAAGCCTAAGTGGTGAGCGTGAGCATAAGCTGGAATTTGATATCGATAAGAGCCTACGAGTTTTAGCTGATGAAGATCAACTGAGGAGTGCGATATCTAACTTGGTCTACAACGCAGTGAAATACACACCACCGGGCGCAACGGTTAAGGTACGTTGGTATCAGACTAGTCAAGGCGCCTGCTTAGACGTATCAGATACGGGGGATGGTATTGAACCTCAGCATTTACATCGACTCACAGAGCGTTTCTATCGTGTAGATAAAGCACGTTCACGTGATACTGGTGGTAGTGGTCTTGGATTAGCTATTGTGAAACATGCGCTTAGTCACCATGACTCACATTTGGAAATTCAAAGTGAAGTGGGTGTCGGTAGCCGCTTCTACTTCACGCTTCCAAATCGATTGACTGTGTCATGATTTCCCTCATACGCAGGGTGCGTTTACCCGTCAGTTCATTGTTAGCGTTGGCTTTGGTTAACTCTGTCCATGCAGAACAGGGTGTCGATTTTCTTCCTGATTATTCTAAGGTTCCGGGTATTTCAGGGAGTTTATTGTCGGTGGGTTCGGATACCTTGGCAGGCATGACAACGCTATGGGTGGAAGAGTTCAAGTCTTACTACCCGAATGTAAATGCTCAAGTCCAAGCATCTGGTTCTTCTACCGCTCCTCCAGCCTTAACCGAAGGTACTGCTCACTTAGGGCCAATGAGTCGACCGATGCGCCTAAGAGAAGTCGAAGCATTCGAAAGAGAGCATGGCTATAAGCCGACGGCACTGCGAGTTGCTATTGATGCCATTGGCATTTTTGTGCATCGTGATAACCCTATTGAAGGGCTCAATTTTCGCCAAATTGACGGTATATTTTCAGAGACACTGCGTTGCGGTGCAACGAAGCAGTTAACCGACTGGCAAGATTTAGGAGTCGATCAGCCATGGGCAAAACATCGATTTCAACTGTTTGGTCGTAACTCCGTTTCGGGAACCTACGGCTATTTCAAACAAAACGCCTTATGCGGTGGTGACTTTAAGAACCGAGTCAATGAGCAGCCTGGTTCTGCATCGGTTGTACAGTCGGTCGCTTCATCAATCAGTGGGATTGGCTATTCGGGTATTGGCTATCGAGTGGCGGGCGTTAAGTTAATTCCTATTACCAAGCATGGTTCTGATTATGTAGAGCCGACTCGAGCGAATATCTTGAGTGGTGATTACCCTCTATCACGCTTTCTTTATGTATACGTGAACAAACACCCAGATAAACCGCTTTCTCCTGTTGAGAGAGAGTTCCTCACTTTTGTGTTCTCAAAGCAAGGGCAAGAATTGGTAGAGAAAGATGGCTATTTAGCGATACCGTCTGAGTTCGCAGAGCAAGAGTTGGCAAAAGTCGGGCTCTGATTGAGGCTACTACAAACTTAGAAAAGAAACATATGAACAGCTTGCGATGTCGCAGGCTGTTTTTATTTTAATGGTTCGTTATTTTAGCCTCAACAACCATCCAGCATTTTGCCAACGTCGTTGCTCTTCTCTGAGTTCACAATCAAGCAGTTGGTTATGGGCCAACCAATCGCTGTTAGACCCTTTCAATTCCCAGTTATCCTGTTGTTTTATAGTTAGCGATACGTCTGGGGCCTGTGCTTGATTTCGCTGACGGTTGAGTAAGATAGCAAGCCTCAATATACGAATCAGCAGTGTGACTTGTTGCTGAGTAAATAGAGAAAGCTCCGGAAACTCTTGTAGCTTGAGCGCTTTTCTTTGATAGCGAACCAATGTTGAGATCAGACGTTGCTGCTCAGTATTGAAGCCTGGCATTGTTGTGTGCTTCAGCAGATAAGCCGAATGGCGATGATAGCTTTGGAATGCAATACTTTGTCCTACCTCATGAAGCAATGCAGCCCAACTAAGCAGATCATACAGCTCATTAGTGACCGCCGTTGTCACTTGAGGCTGTACTTGTTTCAGCAATGAAAGAGCGAGTTCTTTCACTTTCTTGCCATGAGTTACGTCTACATGGTATCGAGAGACGAGCGTTTCGGCAGTTCTTGTTCGAACATCAATATCTTTAAATCGATCCTCCATGTCATAAAGAACGCCTTCTCGCAGGGCACCATCAGAAAAATGTAACTCTTTGATGTCAAGCGTATCCATGGCTGCTGAAAGAATGGTGACGCCAGCTGCAAACACTGGCTTTCTCTCATCACTTAAACCTGAAAGATTTAAGGCTTTGGATGATGAAAATTCACATAAGTGATTCTTTAAATAGGACAGGCGTTGGGGCGTAATGAGGCCATCGGTGAACCCTAAGCCAGTGAGTACCTCTTTTATTGATTTAGCCGTCCCTGATGAGCCAAAGGCGATTTCCCAAGGTTTTTTTGTATATTCTTCAATTAATGGCATCAATAGACGAGTAGCCGCGGTATAAGCATCTGAGAAGGGTTTTGAGGTTAGCCCTCCGTCAGCAAAGAAACGTTGAGTGAAACTGACGCATCCCATAGGTAAACTGCGCATAATTAAGGGAGTAAAACCTTGTCCTGCGACGAGTTCGGTACTCCCTCCACCAATATCAATAACCAATTTAGATTCAGAGGCGGTTTGAGTATGTTCTACGCCGTTATAGATTATTCGAGCTTCTTCTTGACCGGAAATGATCTCTATTGGAAAAGGGAACAATGGTTTAGCTTGCTCTATGAAGTCTTTAGCGTTTTTGGCCTTTCTGAGAGTATGAGTCGCAACAACTCTGACATCATCAAGTTCAAAATCCGCTAGTCGCTCTGCGAATACTTTAAGGCATTCTAGGCCTCGCTCGATAGCGCTTTCGGATAAGAAGTTACGTTCATCCAATCCATTACCTAATCTCACTTTCTGTTTGTGTCTGCTGACTAATTGCAGGTGTTGATCGAATACTCGGGCAACTACCATGTGAAAGCTGTTCGAACCCAAGTCGATAGCGGCAATACATCGAGAATGTTTGTTATCAATTAGCGGCATGATTTCTTCTCTTGTTTGTACTTCTTGCGAGCAAGTTTCTCCATACGTTTAATATAGTGGTAAGTGGAGAGTTGTGACGTCGGGTAATCAAGTGGGTTAGCTGGTGGTTGTATGTAAGGATTGCTCATCGATTGGTCTAACACTCGAGCTTTGTTACTGTCATCGAAATGAAACTCGGTGAGATCGATAATGGTTTGCTTGATCTTTGGATCTAAAATTGGGGCGGCAACCTCGATGCGATGATCAAAGTTTCGTGTCATCCAGTCAGCAGAGGAGATATAGACTTTCGGCTTTCCAGCGTTACTAAATATCATCACTCTCGGGTGTTCGAGAAAACGATCGACCACACTGACAATCTCAATATGGTCACTGATGTTGGGTATGCTAGGGACAAGAGAGCACATGCCGCGAATGACCATTCTCACTTTTACATTGGCTTGGCTGGCCTGATAGAGTTTTTCAATGATCTCTCGATCAACCAAGTTGTTGAGTTTTAGAGTGATGCTTGCGGGCTTACCTTCTATCGAATTTTGTATTTCATTATCTATCAACTGGTAGAGGCGTTTTCTTGTATTCTTTGGTGACACAATCAGTTGTTTGAACTGTGACTTTTGATAAGGATTTTCAATATACTTAAAGACTTGCCTCACTTCTTGAGTCAAATCTTCATTCGCAGTGAGCAGAGAAAAATCGGTATACACGCGCGCTGTAACTTCATGAAAGTTACCGGTGCCAATATGGGCATAATGCTCTGTATGCTTGCCTTCTTTTCGTTTAATGAGCAGCAGCTTGGAGTGAATTTTTAAGCTCGGGATGCCATGGATGACTTTTACATCCGCTTCTCGAAGTTTCTTGGTCCATTGAATATTGGCTTGCTCGTCAAAGCGGGCTTGCAGCTCGACAACCACGGTGACCTTTTTACCATTGTGCGCAGCGTCGATGATCGAGCTGAGGAGTTTTGAGCCTTCCGCAACACGGTAAACATTTATTTTGATGGAAGTAACCTTGGGATCAAAGGAAGCCTGCCTAATAAGTTCAGTGATGTGATTAAAGGTGTGATAAGGGTAATAGAGTAAGATGTCACGCGCTTTGATTGCTTCGAAATAGTTTTGGTGGTGGTTGAAATTTGCGCACTTAATCGCGGGTAGTGGGCGATTAACTAAATCACGTCGGTTAAGGCTTGGGAACTCAGAGAAATGTTTGAAATTATGATAACGACCACCTGCAATGACACTATCATAGTCAGACAATTTAAGTCTGACTTGCAAGAAGTTGAGCATTTCAGCAGGCATTTCTGATTCATAGATCAGACGTATCGGCAGTGCCGTTAAGCGCTGCTCTAAGCCTAAAGACATCGATTCCAATAGGTTATTTTCATTGTCCTCTTGAAGATCATAATCGGCATCACGCGTCATTTTTATCGCAAAACAACGCAATGAGTCATACTCAAAGAATCCTTTAAGCAAGTCATCTAAACAAAATCGAACTATATTATCTAACAAGATCAAAGTCGTACGCTGCGAACCCGAAGCTTCCGGTAGCTTTACAAATCGAGGGAGTGCCTCTGATGGGATTTCGAGTAAGACATATTGAGAAGATGCCTCATGCCCGATGTCGATGGCTAAGTAGCTTTGTTCGTCTTTGAGAAGGTTGAGCAACTGGCTATCTTCGTTCAAGAGAAACGGAGTTAAGTGTGGTAGCACTTTTTTCTTAAAGTACTTTTTGATCCAGTCACTTTGCTCTTCGCTGATTTGCTGTTCGTTGACCAGAAAAATACGATTGCGCGCTAGTTCCAACAACAGGTCGTTATACAGGTCATGGAATTGAGCATCGAGCTTGCTCGCTTTACTCTGCATTTGAGTCAGTAAGGTTTTCGGAGAGTTGGAGAGTAGCTGTGGATCTTGAAGTAAGATCTTTCGCTTCACATCAGCAAATCGAACTTTGTAAAACTCATCGAGGTTTTTCGAGTAAATACCTAAAAAACGAACTCTTTCGATTAATGGTACTGACTTGTCTGCCGCTTCTTGGAGCACTCTTTCGTTGAACGATAACCAGCTAAGTTCTTTTGTGACATAGTCTTTTTCCATCGAGATGAGAATCCTTGAGTACTGGCTATAGAGCTGATTACTTTAATTTAGAATAGCAAAATGCACAAAATCTATGATCTTACTTTAAGAAATATGGCTAACAAACTTGTTATTAGTTTCAGTTGTTTAACGTAACTTGTAATATAATTGTCATCTAAGGTACATATTATGTCAGTAGCTAAAAAAAGGTAGATAAACAGATGGCTTCAGCCCAATTTTCATTGAAAGAGCGCGACAAAAAAAGATGGTTGAAAGATCGTCTCGTCCGTTTTTCGGTGACATGTGGTGCGGTCAGTGTTCTCGCTGCTCTGGTATTGATCTTTGTTTATTTGGCGATGGTCATTTTACCGGTATTTTCTGACACTGGTTTAGATACTGACCAAGCCGTGAAGACCGTTGCCGTAGAAAAGCCTATCGTCTTATCAGTTGATGAATATGGTCAGCATGCATTTACTATCGAAAAATCCGGTTTGGTACAGTTTTGGGATTTAGAGGCCCAAAATACACACTCTTACTTTGAGCGTAATGTTGTAGACAACCCAGTCGCCTTTTCTCGAAATACCCCATCTGAAAACTGGTTTGCTTTTGCCGACAGCGCAAGCAATCTTACTTTTTTCTATCCTGAGTATAGTGCGCCTGTGCTGAAAAAGGGCAGCGAAGCCGAACCTAAAATTGAGCAAATCGATCTCCCTGAACCATTTTTAAATGATGAATCCTCAAACGGGGCAACGATCGACAAATTTGCGTTCTCAAAAAATGGACGCGGTATTACGGTTGCTGCTCAGTTAAGTGACCAGCGAGTCTTGGTTAAGTGGTATCAGAGTGACCTTACTGGTCAGTATGTTTTTCAGAAGAGCGAATGGCTGTCGGATAAATTGGGCTTGCAGCAGCAACTGCTCGTAACACCTGATGGGCAAACTTTATATCTCCGAGCACAATCGGATTTGGTTGTTTTAAAACTATCAGATACCGGCTTTGGTGTTCGTGAAGTGATTGACCTTAGCTTAAACGATGCGAAGCATTCCGTAAAAAGTATCGATTTACTGTCTGGGGCATACTCGTTGTTGGTCACGCATGAGGACGGCCAGGTTTCTCAGTGGTTCGATGTACTCAAAGATGAAAAGCGTAGTCTGACCCATATTCGAGATTTCCAACTTGCCGAACAAGTGCAATTTATTCTGCCCGATACTTATAGAAAAGGTTTTTACAGCTTCTATAAAAACGGCACATTACAAAGCCATTATACAACCAGTGAAAAGCTGTCGTTGTTTGAACGAGCGTTTGATAAATCACCACAATTAGCCGCTATGTCTGCCAATGAACTGCATCTGGCAACGTTGATTGACGGCACTATCAGTGTGGCTAAAGTCGACAATGAGTACCCACAAATATCATTCTCATCACTTTGGCAAAAGGTCTGGTATGAAAGTTACCCTGAGCCACAATACGTTTGGCAATCAACGTCGGCGAACGATGATTTTGAAGAGAAATTCAGTTTAGTACCTATCACGTTCGGTACCATTAAGGCCGCTCTGTTTGCGATGATGTTTGCCGTGCCGGTTGCTGTGCTCGGAGCCATTTACACTGCATACTTCATGTCTCCACGAATGCGAAGAGTGGTGAAGCCTTCGATAGAGCTGATGGAAGCACTTCCGACCGTGATCATCGGTTTTTTGGCCGGGCTTTGGTTTGCTCCAATTGTTGAAACGCATTTAACTGCAGTCTTCTCATTAATGGTGTTATTACCACTAAGCACATTATTTACGGGGCTTGTTTGGTACTGCTTACCTAAAATGGTGACGAGTCGCTTCTCTAATGGCTGGCATGCTTTAATATTGATACCCGTATTGATGATTACGGTGGTCGCTGTGTTTGCTGGTGGAAACAGCATTGAAGCCTTGTTGTTTGGTGGTGATATTCGTACTTTTTTGGCTAGTTATGGCATCGATTTTGACCAACGTAATGCGCTGGTGGTTGGCTTTGCTATGGGCTTTGCGGTTATCCCGACAATTTTCACTATCGCCGAAGACGCTATTTTCTCTGTACCTAAACACCTATCAGATGGTTCATTGGCGTTGGGCGCGACAGCGTGGCAAACCCTTATTTATGTAGTGTTATTGACGGCTAGTCCGGGTATCTTTTCAGCCATCATGATGGGGTTAGGACGAGCGGTGGGCGAAACAATGATCGTCTTGATGGCTACAGGTAACACACCAATTCTCGATTGGAATATTTTGGAAGGGATGAGAACGCTATCAGCAACGATTGCAGTTGAATTGCCTGAATCAGAAGTTGGCGGTTCTCACTTCCGCTTATTGTTCTTGGCAGCATTGTTGCTGTTTATTTTCACGTTTGCGGTGAACTCAGTTGCAGAGTGGGTTAGACAAAGACTGAGAGATAAATATCGTGCGCTGTAGTTTTAAAGATGTACTTCAATATGCATCAATGACTGTTAGCTGTTTGACTAGCCTACCTCGTGGCATTTGCTGTTCCTTGAGTCCGCTCGTCAAGAGTAAGGTAGATCGTGATGAATAAATTTAAGTCATTAATATTTTGGTTCAGATCGGGCTCTCCGTGGATATGGCTAACGGGTGGGGCGGTGAGCATCAGTATGCTTTCTGTCCTTGGTCTCATGCTGTTGATTGGCTGGAAGGGCCTAACCTATTTTTGGCCAGCTCCTTTATACCAATGGCAAGTCGACTCCCAAGATCTTTCGTTAGTTGCAGAGCTTGACGAAACGGAATCAAAGCCAGGTATGCTGATTGGTCAGTTATATGAACGAAAATACATCCCGATAGAGCAAGTTCCACAAGCACACGATCTATTGTCTCCTCAAAATTTGTCGACGGGCTTAATACAACGCTTAAGTATCAAAGTCGCGAACAGAGAGCTGTACCCTGCGGACTTCGTTTCGATTCTGGATGTTAACTTACATGAACCAACAACTCCGTCTGAGTGGGCTGTGATTGAACGAAGTCGTGGTGGTTATTTCTTTGGTAAGCCGGTGGGCTTTAAGACCGCTTCTGGCACATTCGATTCGAACATTGATCAAAAGCTCGAACAAGGCTTGGCATTCGCTGATACGTTACGCGAAGAAACATCACGTGTGGTGAATCAAGAAATCCGTAATATCAGCTGGCAATTAGAAAACTTGCGTTTAGAAAGGCGTAAGCTTGAACTCAATGAGTCAGTGAGTGATGAATACCTTAAAACCTATACTCAAACTAAACTGGAATTAAACCGTCAGTTAGATGACGCAGAAGTAAAGCTTGAGCATCTCAGAACACAGCTCAATGTAGAAAGTTTACTTGTGGAGGATATGACGGGCGAAAAGGTTGAAATACCACTCAGTCATATTCTAGATTATTGGTATCCCAACGAGATGTCTTACCCTGAGAAGGTAGGGCATTGGGGTAAACAAGTTTGGAAATTCTTATCAGAGAATCCACGAGACTCAAACTCTGAAGGCGGTGTGTTTCCTGCGATTTTCGGCACTGTATTGTTGGTTATTCTTATGTCGATCGTAGTGATGCCTCTTGGCGTAGTTGCTGCAATATATCTTCATGAATATGCAAAAAACAACGCCCTGACGCGCTTGATTCGTATTGCCGTGATTAACTTGGCGGGTGTCCCGTCGATTGTATACGGCGTTTTTGGTTTAGGCTTTTTTGTATATACCATTGGCGGCTCGATTGACACGCTGTTTTATGCTGAGCGATTACCTGCTCCGACATTTGGTACCCCAGGCCTATTATGGTCTGCTCTAACCTTAGCGGTATTGACGCTTCCAGTAGTTATTGTAACCACCGAAGAGGGGCTAACGCGGATTCCTAGCTCTGTAAGGCACGGTTCATTAGCGCTAGGTGCGACTCAATTTGAGACGCTTTGGCGTATTGTTTTACCGATGGCAAGTCCTGCAATTATCACTGGTTTAATTTTGGCAATCGCAAGAGCCGCAGGGGAAGTGGCTCCACTAATGCTGGTGGGTGTTGTGAAATTAGCTTCAAGCTTGCCAGTAGATGGTCAGTTTCCATATCTACATTTAGACAGAAAGTTCATGCATTTAGGCTTTCATATCTATGATGTTGGGTTTCAAACCTCTAATATCGAAGCGGCACGACCTTTAGTGTATGCCACTTCATTTTTATTGGTTACGGTGATTGTTGGATTGAATTTAACAGCCATCAATATCCGTAATAACTTGCGTGAAAAATACCGAACCTTAGGACAAGATTAAATGTTCTCGATTAATGAAACCTTGGGTTACCAAGCACCACTAGATGTTCATAACCTGAAGGATGAGCAAGTTGCTATCTCGATTGAGGGGCTGAATCTTTATTATAAAGAGAGCCAAGCACTCGATGATATTTCAATGCAAATTCCGAAGGGGCAAGTGACGGCTTTTATTGGCCCATCAGGGTGTGGTAAATCGACCTTGTTGCGCTGCATTAATCGTATGAATGACTTAGTTGAGGGGTGTAAGGTTTCTGGGAAAGTGAAGCTTCATGGCAAGAATGTCTATCATCCTGAGGTGGATGTTGCGACCTTACGGCGTCGTGTTGGTATGGTATTCCAGCGCCCGAACCCTTTTCCTAAATCTATCTATGAGAATGTGGTTTATGGTTTGAGGCTGCAAGGTGTTAGCAACAGCCGAGACCTTGATGATGCGGTTGAGCGCTCTCTTCGTGCTGCAGCGCTATGGGATGAAGTGAAAGATCGACTGCATGAGAACGCCTTTGGTTTATCTGGCGGTCAACAGCAGCGTTTGGTTATTGCTCGTGCGGTCGCGATTGAGCCTGAAGTACTCTTGTTGGACGAACCGACATCTGCACTCGATCCGATTTCTACTTTGACGATTGAAGAGCTGATTAACGATCTCAAAACACAATACACAGTGGTGATTGTTACCCATAACATGCAACAAGCCGCGCGTGTGAGTGATCATACTGCCTTTATTCATATGGGAAAATTGATCGAGTACTCAGATACGGACTCAATTTTTACGTCTCCATTGAAAAATCAGACGGAAGACTACATTACTGGTAGATATGGCTAACCTCTATAGAGGTGTCAGCTAGAGCTAAGTCACTCTATAAAAATGGCTTTCTTCATTTCTTTCAAGGAGCAGGTATGCATTTCGGTCGCCACATTTCAGGGCAATTCAATGTCGAGTTAGAGTCGATCCGTACTCATGTATTAACCATGGGTGGGTTAGTGGAGCAGCAACTCTCGTTTGCAATGCAGGCGCTTCATAAAGACGATGTTGAATTGGCTAAAAAAGTGATTCGTGACGACCATAAAGTGAATGCGATGGAAGTGTCGATTGATGAGGCGTGTACTCGAATCATTGCAAAGCGTCAGCCGACAGCGAAAGATTTGCGTCTGATTATGGCGATCATCAAAACGATTACCGATCTAGAACGTATTGGCGATGTTGCCTCTAAAATCGCTCAAGGTGCGATTGAGATCCCTTCGACCAAAGAACAAAAGTTCCATGTTTCGTTAGAGCCTCTTTGCCGTCAGGCTATCACCATGCTTCACCAAGTATTAGATGCTTTTGCTCGTATGGATGTCGATGCGGCAGCAGAAGTTCATAAGCTTGATGATAAGTTAGATGCGGAATACGAGGCTGTCATTCGTCAGTTAATGACTTATATGATGGAAGATCCTAAGAACATCCCAAATATTTTACAGGTGATGTGGTCGGCTCGTGCGATTGAGCGAGTGGGGGATCGTTGCCAGAATATCTGTGAATACATTATTTACTTTGTGAAAGGGAAAGATGTACGCCATTTAGGGGATCAAAGCCTAGATGACGCACTGAAGTAGGGGACTCTTTAAAAGCTAAGAATTGCACCAAGATTGAAATTGATCGTCGTGTCGTAAGGCACAAAGGTTTTATTGTGATCAAAAATATTCATATCAACACCTGCACGCAGTCCAAGCATTGGTGTCGCTTGGTAAACGTAGGCTCCGCCAAGGCTTAACCCATGTGTTGTCTTTTCTTCCACTTCGCCTGAGCGCGTTTTTGTACCATCATAACTTGCCACACCTATCTCAGCCTGAAAGCCGTGGTTTTGGTTTCTTCCAAACATATTTTG
Organism: Vibrio splendidus; assembly: GCF_001557875.1. Lineage (GTDB taxonomy): Bacteria > Pseudomonadota > Gammaproteobacteria > Enterobacterales > Vibrionaceae > Vibrio > Vibrio splendidus_F. The sequence continues at coordinate 18,156 of NZ_LNRF01000010.1, forward strand.
GATACCAACACGATATGCATCGACAGTTTCATCATATCGATCGCTGTCATACCAAAGGTGAGAGTAACTTAGGTAAACGGCACCTAAATTTGCCACATCAGTAATACCCGCCTGTAACCCGAAGCCATGATAAGAACCAATTTTTAGTTCAGGGGATAAATGAAGACCACTTGAAAATGCAGAGGTTGAGAATAAAGCCGAAGTTAGAAGAAGTGTTTTTAGTTTCATGGTACCACCGAAGTAATTTTTGCTCTCCTTAGCATTAGGTCGATCCATGAATGAACCCAGAGAATTAAACTGGATAACGGTAATCATTATATGGACTTTGAAAGGGCAGGCTAATTCGCATTGGTTATCTCTGTAATAACGTGTACTTATCAGTAGTTGTTATCGTTACTTAGCGAGTGCTTTGTCTTACGTAGCCTTACAAAATGAGTTTGATAGATAAACGTCTACTTAACCTTATGTTATTTAGTGTATTTGTTCCGATGTAATGATGAAAATGACGATTATGTTGATGTGGCTCATTAGTGTTTACTATATTCCGATTAATCTTTAATTTATTCTCTTGCTGAATTTATCCTCCACATTTATTTTTCAGGTAGATATCAGTATGAAAAAGTTTCTTTTAGTTTTGACCCCTCTTTTCACGTTAACAGCGTGCGGCAGCGTTGCCATCATGGACAAATCAGAAGTGGTTAGTAAGCAACCGCAACTTATTATTAAAACAGATGGTGACTTCTGGGGATTGGGACAAGAAGGAACGTTTGATATTGCAGGTATGTATCAAGGTAAATACAGTCGAAACTCATCAAGCTCAACATGGTTTGATACTGTCTCTTTTAAAGACGGAGAGCTTGCTGCTGAGATCACTAGAAACGACAATGGTCAGGTGTGGAACTTAATTTGTTCTGGCGGTGGGACTTCAGTTAACTATATGGGTGTTGATTTCGGTGGCAATAAGCCTTATCGCTGCTCTGTAACCCAAAGGAATGAGAAAGTAGGAGAGTTCGTCTTAGAGCCTCAATCTGGGATGATTAAAGTTAGTTTAGAGAAGAAAGAAGCTGGCTACATACGAATTGGGTCGAATAAATATGATGTAGAAACTGTCCACTCAAGCAAAGACCTTTTGATGTCAGTTGAAAAACCTTTAGGGTATAGCTTTAAACAAGCTTCACAAGAGGTAGCAGCCGCTCAGACGAATGGAATGCTAACTTTACAGATGATGCCTGAACTTAATGATGATAAGAAAGATACGCTAGTTATTGGTACTATCGCGAGTGCATTGAGTTGGCGTCCAGAAGACTAGAAAAGAGATGGTATTAATTATTTTGCTCACAATAAGAAATAATTGTGAGCAAAATAGCGTACCTGATTACGAGAGAGGTTAGAACTTGTAACCCACGCTGAAAGATAACTGGTCGATATCGTAATCATCCATCATGATGAAATTGAAACGCAGGTCAGTGTATAGGCCGAAATCAAAGTTTGCTCTTACACCAGTGCCGAGTAGGAGTGATGTTTCTTTATTTTTAAGACTAATACTATCTCCTGGCTCTTTTAAAGGTAGCTTCTCCTCGACACGTGCAATACCAATAGCACCGTAAGGTTTGATGTTAAACCCATCTAATAGAAATGCGTAACCAATATCTGAGTCAATTTTAAATGTCGATACTTTAGAATCGTAACCATACCCGTGGTAACTCTCATCATCTTTGCTGGTGTCCATTGCAACGTTCACACCAAACATTCGGTTGATATCATAGCCGTATTCGAACTTAAGGCCATTGCCTAAGTCACTTTTGGTGTAGTCTGAATCTAGGTGATCGACTTCGCTAGAAACAAAGCCCATTCCGATGCGGTGGCCTGAATAGTCGGTATTTGCGTAAGCTGCAGTTGCTGTAGATAAGGCGATGATTGTAGTAACTGTTTTAAGTAATTTCATAACACTCTCAATAAACTTTAATATTGAGCATCCTTACTATGGCTTAATTGATGGACTCCGTGTCGATGGAATGGATATTAAACAGTGTTTTATTTTTAGGTGAAGTAGTATTTTATATAGTTTTAATAAGTATTACTTATTGATTTGTTCATTTAGTGCATGCTGAACGACATCGTAGAGCCACATATGAAGAGGGTTATTACGATTCTTTATATGGATATGGCTATACACTCCCACCGTTTTTAGTTCGCTCGCGATGTCTACATCAATGGATCTCAGGTTGGGATAGTTGTGGATAGGAAAGAGGGTGGAATGTGGCATGTACATATCAGAGTTAAGCAGAACATCTACAAGAGCTAATACCATTTCAGAACGGAATCCAACGCGATGAGGAATCGAGTGGGTTTCTAATATTCGTGAAGCTTGACTAAAGTTATCGTTCCAACCTGGTGATATTAGTGATGCAATCTCATAGCCTGCCAAATCTTGTGGGGTGACAATTGATTTTCTTATTGGATGATCTTTTCTTACAAATAGCCGCCCATCAATATCAATGAGCTTTTGAATATGAATTTCTTTTGAAACATCAGAGAGTTGATAAGCAACGCCTAAAAAGATCTTTTCTTTTTGTATGTCTTCAGCTGAGGATGTCGTCCAGCTCGTTAGCTCTAGCTCGCAGTTAGGCGCCTGTTGCTTGATGATTTTGTAAAGAGCCCCCGACAAACATGAAAGTACGACAGGGGAAAGCGCGATTTTTATTGAGTAGTCGATTTCTTTAGGGTCAAAAGTATTTGAAGAGTTAATCGCCGTTTTCAAACCATCTAAATGAGGTGTGATTTCATTTGCTAGCTGTTCGCTAAATGCTGTGGCTTGCAAACCTCCGTGGACTTTAACAAATAAGTCATCCGAAAAGTGATGACGCAGCTTCTGCAAAGCTTGACTAACTGCAGGCTGTGAAACAAAGAGTCGCTCCGCAGCCTTTCTGGTGTTTTTTTCTTGATAAACAATCAGAAATGTTCGTAACAAGTTTAAATCAAGAGAGTTGAATAAGTCTTTAGCCATATCTATCCATGAAAAATTTCTGCGCTATTAAATCTAATATACGTCAGTCAGTTAGATTAGTCAGCGAGGTTCTCTAGATTTGTGTGAGCGACTGTTACCCTAAGCGGTGAGAGAGGCTCTTACATCGGATATCTTACTCGCATCTGTCACGGGGATCTGATAATCATCAATATCATCACTGCCCATTTGAGCACTTGAGTTGTTTTCCATTCGGCTTGCTCTTGTCGATTTTCCAGAAAGATGAAGTGCAGGCACTTGAGTGGTGCTTTGAATCGTTTTGGCATTCGTTGCGTTGACGCCAGCCCCTGCCATTATATCGATTCTGCCATTGGCTTGTTTTACCATTGCTGACAACACATTGATGCCTTGCTCAGCATTAACAGCAAGCCCTGATGTCAGGATTCTTTCGCATCCAAGAGTGATGACCTGCTCTAATGCTGCTTGGAAGTCAGCGCTTTGATCAATGGCTCTGTGGAACGTAATCCCAAGATTTAACGAGTGCGCTTTGTCAGCCAGTTGTTGCATTTTTGGCATATCAATATTTCCGTTAGGCGCTAACACACCAAGTACGACTCCATCCAATCCTGCACTAGCACAAGCTTCAATATCTTCAAGCATACAGAGCATATCGTCATCATCGAATATGAAGTCACCCTGCCTTGGGCGTATCATCGCGTAGACCGGAACGGACGAGATTCTTGCCGCTTGCTTCATCATTCCGAAGCTCGGGGTTAACCCACCAAGTGCTAGTGAAGAGCAGAGCTCAATACGATTAGCTCCGCCTGCTAGGGCATTGTGTAGGGATTCTAGGTTATCGATACAAACTTCAATTTCGATGTTCATGCTATTTTACTCGTTCAAATTGAGACTGAGGAAATCATAGCAATCTTGGGATGATTCTGAATAGGTAGAGATAGAGGAAAATAGAGGTAAAGTTTGGCTTTGCGGTTACCCCTATTCATAGTGGATATGAGCGTGGAATAAATCATTATTGAAGCGATAGATGTAAAAAGCCCGAAGCGTGAACTTCGGGCTTTGAATAAGACTTTACTTCTTAACTGATTGGCGGTGCGCTTTGCGCTATTAGCTTATGCTTTATGTCTCTTTATAGAGAGTCTTCCAACCATTAACCCGCGTTGAGTTCGGGCTTAAGAGGTAATTACTTGCTTAGGTCGTCAGCGTGCTCAGATAGGAATGCTGCGACACCTTTTGGAGATGCGTCCATACCTGATTTACCTTCTTCCCATTGTGCAGGACAAACTTCACCGTTCTTCTCGTGGAAGTTTAGTGCATCTACCATGCGTAGCATTTCGTCGATGTTACGACCTAGTGGAAGATCGTTAACTACTTGGTGACGTACAAGACCGTCAGCATCGATTAGGAAAGAACCACGGAAAGCAACGCCTGCTTCTGGGTGCTCAACATCGTATGCTTTGCAGATCTCGTGCTTAACGTCAGCAACTAGAGGGTATTTAACTTGACCGATACCGCCATCAGCGATAGCAGTGTTACGCCATGCGTTGTGAGAGAATTGAGAATCGATAGAAACACCGATTACTTCAACGCCTTTGGCTTGGAAATCTTCAAGACGGTTGTCGAAAGCGATTAGCTCTGAAGGACAAACGAAAGTGAAGTCTAGTGGGTAGAAGAAAACTACAGCTTTCTTACCTTTAGTGAATTCTGCGAAGTTGAAGTTATCAACGATCTCACCGTTACCTAGAACAGCTGCTGCAGTAAAGTCAGGGGCTTGACGACCTACTAGTACCATTTTGGAATCTCCTAAAAAATTAGTTGGCCCAACACATCTTTGTTTGGGCTCCGTTTCTACGCGACAAACTATAGTACAATCGGTACTATAGAAAAAAGCGAATTAAATAGATTAAGTTAATCGAAAAAAGCGATAAGCTTATTCTTTGTCCTGTTCTTAGGTCTCATGACCTTTACGTAACTTATCCTACTCATATTACAAAGTAATTTCATGAATAAATGGCCAAGTCTTAAGCAACTTCACTATCTTGTTACTCTTCACGAAACTCGTCATTTCAGTGATGCCGCTGATCGCTGCTTCGTCAGCCAATCTACGCTCAGTAAGGGCATTCAAAACCTCGAGGAACTCATTGGTTGTCCTCTTTATGAGAAGAAAGATAAAAAGAGTCCATTGGTCTTCACGCAAGCGGGTGATCTGGTGGTCAAGCATGGACGAGAGCTATTGGCGAAAGGGCAAGATCTTGTCGAACTCGGCAACCTATGTAACGGAGATGCGATGCAAGGGCAGCTGCGAGTAGGGTGTATTCCTACCATTGCACCGTTCCTTTTGTGCGATTTGGTACAAGAAGCGAACCAGCGCTTTCCACAGTTGAATTTACTGTTACGTGAAGACACGACAACCAATCTGTTGGCTGCACTACGTCATGGTGAGTTAGATGTACTGATTTTGGCCTTGCCTGTCGATATCGACAATATGGAAAGCAAAGTTGTCGGGCAAGATCCCTTCAGAATGGTGATCAGTCGAACTCAAGCCGATGGTATTCGGGTCCCGATTAAATATGATGACTTGCCAGATGAGTCTGTATTTTTGTTGGAGAACGAGCATTGTTTAACCGAGCACGCGGTGTCAGCTTGTAAATTAACAGATAAAGAGAAGATAAACCCATTCACAGCGACAAGTCTCCATACATTGGTTCAAATGGTGGCAAACGGGCTAGGTACTACCTTTATTCCTCAGATGGCGATCGACCATGGTTTGCTGCAAAACCAGAATCTCGTGGTGATCGATCCTCCAGGTCAACAGGCGTACCGAGACATTGGTCTGGTGTGGCGACCAAGCTCTTCACGTCGTGAGACATTTCATCAGTTAGCGGATGTGGTTTCTGAACTTTTATAATAGTCCGTATCGACAAAAAAAACCTTCGAGCGGCTTAATTAGCCGCTCTTCTTTATGTCACTTCCGAGCGTTACTCTACTTCTGCTTCTTCTGGCTCGACTTCTTCTTGTAGCTCTAACAAATTGATCGCTATCGTGACGAAATCGCTGTCTGTAATAATCCCCACTAGTTCATGGTTTTCTACGACAGGTAAACAGCCCACTTTGTGTTTCTGCATATAGATAGCTGACTCTTTCAATCCTGCACGAGGTTCTACTGACATAACACTTTTGTGCATGATGTCGTTGAGGGGGGTGGCAAGAGTAAAAGATTGAGCTTGTGGGATGTTTTGTAGGCTGGATTCTTGAGCGGCTAGAACGTCTCGTTGTGTGACAACACCGAGTAGCTTTCTGTCGGAATCAACGACAGGAATATGGCGGATATCAAGTGCTTCCATCATGTGCTTAGCATCGGCCAGTGAGTGTGAGCGCAATAGAGTATGAGGGTTGCGAGTCATCATATCTTCAACCTTGATCATACGAACCTCCTTCTTTTTTATTTGTTACTATTACTATAGTTTTTTATCCCAAAAATAACTGAGATCTGACGCATTTTTGAGTGAGTTTTATGCAACTAATTTTTTAGTTTAAGGAGGTGAATCAGTAGCATTATTTTACGCCTCTTTACAATAATCCATTGCTGTAAACCTTGCTATTGCGGCTCGTGTGCCTATACTAGCCCACTGCGAAATTTTTAGTCGTGTTTGCGATGTGTTTCCGGTAATGATTGACTTACCGTAACCATTGTTCATCAACTACGATTTATAATTCGTTAATGGCACAAATCTCATCAACTAAGACAAGACTAGACACATGCAAGTTTCAGATTTTCACTTTGACCTACCAGATGAACTCATTGCTCGCTACCCTCAAGAGGAGCGTACAGCAAGCCGCCTGCTTAAATTAGATGGCAATAGCGGTAACCTAGATGATGGTTCGTTTAAAGACGTTTTAGACTTAGTTGAGCCAGGCGATCTTGTCGTTTTCAATAACACTCGAGTAATTCCTGCTCGTGTATTTGGTCGCAAGGCATCAGGCGGTAAGCTTGAAGTGTTGGTTGAACGTATGCTTGATGAGAAAAGCATTCTTGCGCATGTTCGTTGTTCTAAATCACCGAAGCCGGGCACCAAGTTGTTCCTTGGTGAGAACGATGAGTATGAAGCTGAAATGGTGGCGCGTCACGATGCGTTATTTGAAATCCATTTCACATCTGATCAAAGCGTTTTAGAGATTCTTAACAGTGTTGGTCACATGCCACTGCCTCCTTACATCGATCGTCCTGATGAAGATGCAGATAAAGAGCGCTACCAAACTGTCTATAATGAAAAGCCGGGTGCGGTTGCAGCGCCAACAGCAGGTCTTCACTTTGATGACAAGCTAATGGCTGGTATGAAAGAGAAAGGTGTCGAGTTTGCTTACGTGACACTTCACGTTGGTGCTGGCACGTTCCAGCCAGTAAAAGTCGATAATATCAATGATCACCACATGCATGCTGAGTACGTTGAAGTACCGCAAGAAGTGGTTGACGCTGTAGCTGCAGCAAAAGCTCGTGGCGGCCGTATTATCGCTGTCGGCACAACATCTGTACGTTCACTCGAAAGTGCGGCTCAAGATGCACTGAAAAACGGCACTGAGTTAGTTCCTTTCTTTGGTGATACAGAAATTTTCATCTTCCCTGGTTATGAGTACCAGTTGGTGGATTGCTTGATTACCAATTTCCACTTGCCAGAATCAACGCTGATTATGTTGGTAAGTGCATTTGCTGGCTACGACCATGTGATGGGCGCATACGATCACGCGGTGAAGAGCGAATATCGTTTCTTCAGCTACGGCGATGCCATGTTCATCAATAAGAAAACGAGCTAATTTAAGCTAGTTATAAACGATATAAACAGAATTTACGGGTGCTAGCAGTAAGCTAGGAGTCGGGCAGGGTGTCTGTCTAATCTCTCGCAAGGAATACGCGACCGCTCCTCATAGAACCCACTAGACTGAACTTTTGTTTGGCTTAAGGTTCTGAATTAACAGTCAGATTGTTTCTCTGGCATATTGGAGGCTTCGTGAAATTAAAATACGAACTTAAAAAAACTAATAGCGGCGCACGTCGTGGTCAACTTCAGTTTGAACGCGGTACCGTTGAAACCCCAGCATTCATGCCTGTAGGTACTTACGGTACTGTGAAAGGTATGACACCTGAAGAAGTGAAAGACACAGGCGCTGAAATTCTATTAGGTAACACATTCCATCTATGGCTACGTCCTGGTCAAGAAATCATGAAAATGCACGGCGACTTGCATGATTTCATGAACTGGCACGGTCCTATCCTGACTGATTCAGGCGGCTTCCAAGTGTTCAGCCTAGGTGCAATGCGTAAGATCACTGAAGAGGGTGTTCACTTCCGTAACCCTGTAAACGGTGACAAGATCTTCATGGACGCTGAGAAGTCTATGGAAATCCAAAAAGACTTAGGTTCAGACATTGTAATGATCTTCGATGAGTGTACGCCTTACCCAGCGACACACAAAGAAGCAAAAGACTCAATGGAGATGTCTCTTCGTTGGGCTGAGCGTTCACGCAACCACTTCGACAAGCTTGAAAATCTGAACTCACTATTCGGCATCGTTCAAGGTGGTGTGTACGAAGACCTTCGTGATGTATCTGTTAAAGGCCTAACTGAAATTGGTTTTGACGGTTATGCAGTTGGCGGCCTAGCAGTAGGCGAGCCAAAAGAAGATATGCACCGCATTCTTGAGCACACATGTCCTCAACTGCCTGAAGATAAGCCACGTTACCTAATGGGCGTAGGCAAACCAGAAGACCTAGTTGAAGGTGTTCGTCGTGGTATCGACATGTTTGACTGTGTAATGCCAACGCGAAATGCACGCAACGGCCACCTGTTTGTGACTGAAGGTGTGATCAAGATCCGTAATGCGAAGCATAAAACCGATACAACACCACTAGATTCAGAGTGTGACTGTTACACTTGTAAGAACTACAGCAAGTCGTACTTACACCATTTGGATCGTTGTAACGAAATCCTAGGTGCTCGACTGAACACGATTCATAACCTGCGTTTCTACCAACGAGTAATGTCAGACATTCGTCAGTCTATCGATGAAGACCGCTTTGAAGAGTTCGTTGCAGAGTTCTACGCAAGAATGGGGCGTGAAGTGCCACCACTAGGTAAAGAATCTTAGTATTTCTTTTTTGCGAGCCCTATCTCTCTTCCGAGTGATGGGGCTTGAAAATAAAGGGATGCGACCCAATTAGACAAACAATTACGAAAATATAAATAGAGGATGTTTTAAATGTTTATTTCTCAAGCTCATGCAGCAGCAGAAGGTGCACCAGCAGGCGGCGGTTTCGAAATGCTTATCATGCTAGGTATGTTCGCTGTGATCTTCTACTTCATGATCTACCGTCCACAAGCTAAGCGTGTTAAAGAGCACAAGAACCTTATGTCTTCTATGGGCAAAGGCGATGAAGTTCTTACAAGCGGCGGCCTAATCGGCAAGATCACTAAGATTGCTGAAGACAGCGACTACGTTGCTATCGAACTGAATGCAAACAACGAAGTAGTTATCAAGAAAGACTTCGTTACAGCAGTGCTACCAAAAGGTACTCTGAAATCTCTATAAACAGCTAGAGGATCCTCGCTGTGCTAAACCGTTACCCGTTATGGAAGTATTTGATGGTGGTGTTTGCCATCGCTATCGCTGCGTTGTACGCACTTCCAAATATATACGGTGAAGATCCGGCAGTTCAAGTTACAGGGGCGCGCGGCGCCTCTGTAGATATGTCTACGCTGGATGCTGTCACCAATGCTCTTGAAGCAGAAAACCTTTCTACTAAATCCGTTGCTCTCGAAAACGGTTCCATTCTTGTTCGCTTTAACGACACAGATACGCAAATTAGTGCCCGTGATATCATCACAGAAGCACTAGGTGATGACGTTATCGTTGCTTTAAACCTAGCGGCTTCAACTCCTGATTGGCTTGAATCTATTGGCGCAGCGCCAATGAAACTTGGTCTTGACCTGCGTGGTGGTGTTCACTTCTTAATGGAAGTGGATATGGACGCTGCGATGCAAAAGCTGGTCGGTCAACAAGAAGAAGCATTCCGTAGTGAACTTCGTGAAGAGAAAATCCGTTACCGTGCGATTCGCCCATCTGGTAAAGATGCGGTTGAAGTGATCCTACGTAACGAAGAGCAGCTTGCTGAAGCGAAATCGCTACTGCAATCTAAGCACCAAGATATGACGTTCGTAGATTCTGAATCTAACGGTCGCTTCTCTTTGGTTGCAAGCTTTACAGAGGCTCGTCTTCAAGAAATCCGTAACTACGCGGTTGAGCAAAACATTACTATTCTACGTAACCGTGTAAACGAACTTGGTGTTGCTGAACCTTTGGTTCAACGTCAAGGTTCTAGCCGTATCGTAGTGGAATTGCCTGGTGTTCAAGACACGGCTCGCGCTAAAGAAATCCTTGGTGCGACTGCGACGCTTGAGTTCCGTGAAGTGGATAGCAGTGCTGACTTAGCCGCTGCCGCTTCTGGTCGTGCCCCTGCGGGTAGCGAAATCAAGCAAGATCGTGATGGTCGCCCTGTGGTACTTAAGAAACGCGTTATTCTAGGCGGTTCCAGTATTACTGATGCAAGCTCAAGTGTTGATGAATATGGTCGTCCTCAAGTTAACATCTCGCTAGACAGCGAAGGTGGTAGCAAGATGTCTGCATTCTCTCGTCAGAATATCGGTAAGCTAATGGCAACGGTATTTGCAGAGTACAAAGACAGCGGTCGTAAAACACCGGAAGGTCGAGTTATCTTAAGTAAGCACGAAGAAGTAATTAACCAAGCGACGATTCAATCTGCGCTAGGTCGTAACTTCCGTATTACAGGTATCGACTCAACGGCTGAAGCTCATAACTTGGCACTTCTACTACGTGCGGGTGCATTGATTGCGCCTATCTCGATTGTAGAAGAACGTACGATTGGTCCATCTATGGGGCAACAAAACATCGATATGGGTATCATGGCGATGGTTTGGGGTATGGCTGCAGTAATGTTGTTTACTCTGCTTTACTACCGTACTTTCGGTTTGATTGCGAACGTTGCGCTAATGGCTAACTTGGTGTTGATTATCGGTGTTATGTCGATGATTCCGGGGGCTACCATGACCCTGCCAGGTATTGCCGGTATCGTATTAACGGTCGGTATGGCAGTTGATGCCAACGTTCTTATCTTTGAGCGTATACGTGAAGAACTTCGAGATGGACGCAGTCCACAACAAGCGATTCACCAAGGTTACGCGAACGCATTCAGCACAATCGCCGATGCCAACATCACCACACTACTAACAGCAATCATTCTATTTGCTGTGGGTACTGGTGCTATCAAAGGCTTCGCGGTAACGCTGTCTATCGGTATCTTGACTTCAATGTTTACAGCTATTGTCGGAACACGTTGTATCGTGAACCTGATGTATGGCGGCAAACGCGTTAAAAAACTGTCGATCTAAGGCTAGGAATTAATATGTTTCAGATTCTAAAAGCAGACAAAATGATCGACTTTATGCGTTGGTCAAAGGTTGCCTTTGTTTTTTCTATCTTGATGATTGGTACTGCTATCTTCACCCTAACAACAAAATCGTTGAACTGGGGTCTAGATTTTACTGGCGGTACTCTGATTGAAGTTGGTTTTGAACAACCGGCACATCTTCCTGATATCCGTAGTGCACTAGAAGCAGAAGGCTTTGGTGATGCAACGGTACAGAACTTCGGTTCAGCTCGTGATGTAATGGTTCGTTTACGTCCACGTGATGGCGTAGCGGGCGAAACGCTTGGTAACCAAATCCTTTCTGCTATTGAGAATGGTACTGGTGAGCAAGTTGAAATGCGTCGTATCGAGTTCGTTGGTCCTAACGTGGGTGACGAATTAACAGAAGCGGGTGGCCTTGCTATCCTAGTTTCTCTTATCTGTATCTTGATCTACGTATCAGTGCGATTTGAATGGCGTTTGGCAGCGGGTGCGGTATTAGCACTGGCGCACGATGTTATTATCACACTGGGTGTGTTCTCTCTAATGCAAATTGAGGTCGACCTTACCATCGTAGCAGCCTTGCTAACGGTAGTCGGTTACTCCCTCAACGATACCATCGTTGTATTCGACCGTATTCGTGAGAACTTCCGTAAGATGCGTAAAGGTGAAGCGCCTGAAGTGCTGAACAGCTCAATCACACAAACATTGAGCCGTACATTGATCACTTCTGGTACAACGTTATTCGTAGTTATCGCACTGTTCGTTCAGGGCGGCGCTATGATTCACGGATTCGCAACTGCACTTCTACTCGGTATTACGGTTGGTACTTACTCTTCTATCTACGTTGCATCTGCACTAGCAATGAAGTTGGGTATTACGCGTGAACACCTAATGCCACCACAAGTGGAAAAAGAAGGTGAAGAGTTTGACGAGATGCCTTAGGCCTTGGCTTAATACGTTTCGCTAAACCAAAAAAACCGCTAGGTAACTAGCGGTTTTTTTACGTCTGTATTTTGTGGGGAAGCTCTATGCAATTTATCGGCGAAGGGCGTGGTGCTCATCGTTACTATCCACCACCTTGTGCTCGTATTACAAAAAAGCCTCGCAATAGCGAGGCTTTGGAAGTTCTATGCGCCCCTAAAAAAGGAGCTTTAACGTAAGGTCTGAATTACTTCAGCATACCTTCGTTAGCGTTCTCACGAACGTGCTTAAGGATAGACTTAACACCACGTGCGCTTGAAGCAACAACGTTACCAGAAGTCATGTAATCAGTACCGCCAGCAAAGTCAGTCATGATAGCACCAGCTTCACGAGCGATTAGATCGCCAGCTGCTAGATCCCATGGCTTAAGGCCAAGTTCTAGGTAACCATCAACACGGCCAGCTGCTAGGTAACATAGGTCAAGAGCAGGAGAACCTGTACGACGGAAATCAGCACAGTCAATGAATAGACCAGAGATGATCTTCATGAAAGATTCAGAGTGTTGTTTTTGCTTGAATGGGAAACCAGTCGCTAGAACAGTACCTTGAAGGTCTTTTAGTTGAGTAACACGCATACGAGCGTTGTTAAGTTGAGCGCCAGCGCCACGTTGAGCTGTGAATAGCTCGTTTAGCATTGGGTCATAAACACAAGCAACTTCTGTACGACCGTTCATACGAACAGCGATAGATACAGAGAAGTGAGGGAAACCTTTTACAAAGTTGTTGGTGCCATCTAGTGGGTCAACGATCCATTGTACGTCAGAGTCTTTACCTTCAGTCAGGCCTTTCTCTTCAGAAATAATGCTGTGCTCTGGGTAAGATGCTTTGATTGTCTCAATGATCATGTACTCAGCTTCTTGAGCAATGTTAGTAACGTAATCGTTGTTACCTTTTAGAGACGATTCGATCTTATCAGTTGTTTCTAGAGATTTAGCAATATGGTTGCCAGCTTTACGCGCAGCGCGTATCGCAATGTTTAGCATTGGATGCATATGGTTTTTCCCACAAGATGTTAAAGAACAATTTAAAGCGGCGGCGAGTATACCAAAGTTTTACCAAAAGGGAAGTGGTTATTTTTTGAACTCTTGATTTCACATTACGCGAAGGGTCTGACCATTTTACTTTGCTATGTGTTAATATCTCGCGATTATTTTTAAAGTGGTGTCATATAGCATGTTAGACAATGTAAAAGTCGTTCTGGTTGGTACGTCTCATTCGGGAAATATCGGATCAGCAGCTCGCGCAATGAAAGTGATGGGTTTGAGTCAATTAGTTCTTGTAGACCCTCAATGTGAAGTTGACGAGCAGACCTTAGCACTGGCTGCGGGTGCAGGTGACATCGCAGAAAACGCGATAATTGTTTCTACATTAGAAGAAGCGGTAAAAGATTGCGGCTTAGTTGTGGGCTCGAGTGCTCGTTCTCGTACACTTGAATGGCCAATGCTTGAACCACGTGAGTGTGGCCAAAAATTTGCGGTTGAAGGTCAGAAGCACTCTGTAGCTTTAGTGTTTGGTCGCGAGCGTACTGGCTTAACCAATGATGAGCTTCAGAAGTGCCACTTCCATGTATGTATCCCAGCTAACCCTGAATACAGCTCGCTAAACCTAGCAATGGCAGTGCAGACTCTGAGCTATGAAGTTCGCGTTGCACACCTTGATATGGTGGCTAGCCAGTACAAGCCACAGCAACAAGATGAGTACCCTCGTCACGAAGAACTAGAAATGTTCTACGAGCACCTTGAAAAAGTGATTATCGATACCCAGTTTATCTCTAAGGATAAGCCGGGACAGGTGATGAATAAGCTACGTCGTCTGTTCAGTCGAGCTCGTCCAGAGCTGCAAGAGATCAACACTCTACGCGGCATTTTGACTTCAATTGAGAAGAGCAAAAACGACAAATAAAGCCCATGCAAACCCTAAGGGTGAATACCTGACTAAAATAGTCAATTAAATACTTGACCATTTTAGTCAGGTATGAAAAAATCCCAACCACATAAACAATGTGGATACGGTGTGATATGAAGCTTACATCTAAAGGAAGATATGCGGTAACAGCTATGCTAGATGTAGCACTGCATTCGCAAAAAAGCCCAGTTCCTCTGGCTGATATTTCAGAGCGACAAGGCATCTCGTTATCTTACTTAGAGCAACTATTTTCTAAGTTACGTAAAGCTGGCTTAGTTGCTAGTGTTCGCGGCCCTGGCGGTGGTTACCGTTTAGGTGCTGAAGCGAACGACATTGCTGTCGGAACTGTAATTGCTGCAGTCGACGAATCAGTAGATGCAACTAAGTGTCACGGTCGAGCAGATTGCCAAGGTGGCAGTCGTTGTTTAACTCATACCCTATGGCGTGATTTAAGCTCCCGAATTAGCAGCTTCTTGAACGACATTACGCTCGGTGAGCTAATGAAAGATAACGAAGTTTTAGAGATTTCTGATCGTCAAGATATCGATCTTGCGGTTAATAATAGTTTTGCACAAAAAAATACGAGCACTACAACGATTAGTGCAGCACCTCACGGTGTTAATGCCCGCTCTTAGCGGTCAGTTTTTACATTGGAGTAGAAAATGAAACTGCCTATTTACTTTGACTATTCAGCTACATGCCCAGTCGATCCACGAGTTGCTGAGAAAATGGTTCAGTGCATGACGATGGACGGTAACTTCGGTAACCCTGCATCTCGTTCACACCGTTACGGCTGGCAGGCAGAAGAAGCAGTAGATAATGCTCGTGAGCAAATTGCTGACCTACTAAATGCAGACCCACGTGAAATTGTTTTCACTTCAGGCGCTACAGAGTCAGATAACCTTGCTATCAAAGGTGCAGCGCACTTTTACGAGAAGAAAGGTAAGCACGTAATCACGTGCAAAACAGAACACAAAGCGGTTCTTGATCCATGTCGCCAACTAGAGCGTGAGGGTTTTGAGGTAACTTACCTAGAGCCTGAAGCAAATGGCATCATCGATTTAGACAAGCTACAAGCTGCAATGCGTGAAGATACGGTTCTAGTTTCTATCATGCACGTGAACAACGAGATTGGTGTAATCCAAGATATCTCTGCAATCGGTGAATTATGTCGTGCACGCAAGATCATCTTCCACGTTGATGCAGCGCAGTCTGCGGGTAAAATCCCACTAGACGTAAAAGAGATGAAAGTTGACCTTATCTCTATGTCTGCACACAAAGCATACGGCCCTAAAGGTATCGGCGCTTTGTATGTTCGTCGTAAACCACGTATTCGCCTAGAAGCGCAAATGCACGGTGGCGGTCATGAACGTGGTTTCCGTTCTGGTACTCTTGCTACTCACCAAATCGTGGGTATGGGCGAAGCTTTTGCAATCGCTAAACAAGACATGCAGAAAGATTACGATCACGCACTAGCACTTCGTGAGCGCCTATTGAAAGGTGTTCAAGATCTAGAAGCGGTAACGGTAAACGGCGACCTAGACCAACGTGTACCGCACAACCTAAACGTGAGCTTCGCTTTCGTTGAAGGTGAGTCTCTGCTTATGTCTCTAAAAGACCTAGCGGTATCATCTGGTTCTGCATGTACATCAGCAAGCCTAGAGCCTTCATACGTTCTACGTGCGCTTGGTCTGAACGATGAACTGGCACACAGCTCAGTACGTTTCTCATTCGGCCGTTTCACAACGGAAGAAGAAATCGACTACGCGATTGCACAAATCCGTGTAGCGGTAAACAAATTACGCGACATGTCTCCTCTATGGGATATGTATAAAGAAGGGATTGATTTGAACACTGTTGAGTGGGCTCATCACTAATCTCACTGAAATAGAGGATTCGAGGTAACTATCATGGCATATAGCGAAAAAGTAATTGATCACTACGAAAACCCACGTAATGTAGGTTCGTTTGATAAAGAAGACCCAAGTGTAGGTAGCGGCATGGTTGGCGCACCAGCTTGTGGTGACGTAATGAAACTGCAAATCAAGGTAACGCCAGAAGGCATTATCGAAGATGCAAAATTCAAAACTTACGGTTGCGGTAGTGCAATCGCTTCTAGCTCACTAGTAACTGAGTGGGTTAAAGGTAAAAGTATTGATGAAGCAGCGGCTATTAAAAACTCTGAAATCGCAGAAGAGTTAGAGTTGCCACCAGTGAAAG
This sequence comes from Vibrio splendidus, assembly GCF_001557875.1. Classification (GTDB taxonomy): domain Bacteria; phylum Pseudomonadota; class Gammaproteobacteria; order Enterobacterales; family Vibrionaceae; genus Vibrio; species Vibrio splendidus_F. The sequence continues at coordinate 34,725 of NZ_LNRF01000010.1, forward strand.
TTCACTGTTCAATTCTAGCTGAAGATGCAATCAAAGCTGCTGTTGCGGATTACAAAAAGAAGCGTTAATCGTCTTATTAAGTAATCACAAAAATAAGCAATATTTGGGAGCATCCTTTGTGCTCCCCCTGAGTTCTCAATTTATATAAAACACAAGGTTGTAGTATGGCCATCACCATGACAGATACGGCAGCAAGCCGAGTTCAAGCTTTCCTAGATAACCGAGGTAAAGGTATCGGGTTACGCTTAGCGGTAAAAACGACTGGCTGTTCGGGTATGGCGTATGTACTAGAATTCGTTGACGAGCTCAACGAAGAAGACGAAGTGTTCGAGCATTCAGGTGTTAAGGTCATCATTGATCCAAAGAGCCTAGTTTACCTAGACGGTACTGAGCTTGATTACGTAAAAGAAGGCCTAAACGAAGGTTTTGAATTCAACAACCCTAACGCGAAAGGCGAATGTGGTTGTGGTGAGAGCTTCAACGTATAAACGCTTCAATCGTTAAGCGTTTATAGTGAGCGAAGAATAAAATTAGGCTCTGATTGAAGAGCCTAAACTTAGGACCACCGTTACATGAATCATTTCGAATTATTTGGGCTACCACTTCAGTTTCAACTGGATGGTAGCCTTCTTTCTTCTCAGTTTAGAGATCTGCAACGCCAATTCCACCCTGATAAATTTGCCACTGCTTCTGAGCGAGATCGTCTGTTAGCGGTGCAAAAAGCTGCGCAAATTAATGATGCGTATCAGGTGTTGAAGAATCCAATTAGCCGTGCAGAATACCTGTTAGTTCAACATGCTGAAGATATCCGTGGTGAACAACAGACCATGCAAGATCCAATGTTTCTTATGGAGCAAATGGAATTGCGTGAAGAGCTTGAAGACATCGCCGACAGTTCTGACCCTGAAGATGCTTTATTTGCATTTGAAGGAAAGGTTAGCAAAATGTATAAACAACAATTAAGCGCTATCCAACAAGAACTAGACAGTCAGGCTTGGTTGGAAGCTGCAGACCGAGTAAGAAAGCTAAAGTTTATTGCAAAATTAAAGAATGAAATCGAGTTAGTTGAAGATCGTTTGATCGGCTAGTTCGTATAACAAGGACACATCCATGGCACTACTTCAGATTGCAGAACCAGGGCAAAGCGCCGCTCCTCACCAGCACAAGCTTGCTGTGGGTATTGATTTAGGTACAACAAATTCATTGGTTGCGTCGGTGCGCAGTGGTGAGGCGAGCACACTTGCGGATCAACAAGGTCGCAGTATTCTTCCTTCGGTTGTTCACTATACGTCAGAGTCGTACACGACTGGTGATGAAGCTCGTGCAAATGCACAGACAGATCCTAAAAATACCATTATCTCAGTTAAGCGACTAATCGGTCGTTCACTGTCAGATATTCAACAGCGATACCCATCTCTGCCATATCAGTTTGAAGAAAGTGATAATGGTTTGCCTGTGATTCGCACAGAGCAAGGTAACAAGAACCCAATTCAAGTATCTGCAGACATTCTGCGAGCGCTAGGTCAACGTGCGGAGTCAACACTCGGTGGTGAGCTATCTGGTGCTGTTATTACCGTTCCTGCTTACTTTGATGATGCGCAGCGTGCTGGCACAAAAGACGCGGCGCAACTTGCTGGTCTTCATGTGTTACGTCTTCTTAATGAACCCACTGCAGCTGCGATTGCTTACGGCTTGGATTCAGGTAAAGAAGGAGTAATTGCGGTTTATGACTTAGGTGGTGGTACGTTTGATATCTCTATCCTACGCCTATCTAAAGGTGTCTTCGAAGTTTTAGCAACAGGCGGTGACTCAGCATTAGGTGGCGACGACTTTGACCATTTAGTTGCGGAGCATCTCCAACAGCAAATGGGTTTATCAGAGCTAACAGCAGAACAGAACCGTATTCTTCTAGACGCAGCAACAGAAGCGAAGATTGGCTTATCTGAAGCGGAAAGCGTTGAGGTTGACGTACTAGGTTGGTCTGGTTCATTAACTCGTGAAGAGTTCGAAGAGATCATTAAACCGCTCGTTAAGAAAACACTGCTTTCGTGCCGTCGAGCACTGAAAGATGCGGAAGTTGATGCAGATGAAGTTCTAGAAGTCGTGATGGTCGGTGGTTCAACTCGCACATTACTTGTTCGAGAAATGGTTGGTGACTTCTTTGGGCGCACGCCATTAACTAGTATCAACCCTGATGAAGTGGTTGCGATTGGTGCATCGATTCAAGCGGATATCTTAGTCGGCAATAAGCCTGACTCAGAAATGTTGCTATTGGATGTTATCCCTCTGTCTCTTGGTATCGAAACCATGGGCGGCTTGGTCGAAAAGATCATCCCTCGTAACACCACGATCCCAGTTGCTCGCGCACAAGAATTTACCACGTTCAAAGACGGTCAAACTGCTATGACAGTGCACACAGTGCAAGGTGAACGCGAAATGGTTGATGACTGTCGTTCATTAGCTCGATTTGCTTTGAAAGGCATTCCACCGATGACTGCAGGTGCTGCTCATATTCGTGTGACTTACCAAGTGGATGCTGATGGCCTGCTATCGGTTACCGCAATGGAGAAGAGCACTGGCGTTCAAGCTGAAATCCAAGTTAAGCCGTCTTACGGTCTAAGCGATAACGAAGTGGCTAGCATGTTGAAAGATTCGATGACGTTTGCAAAAGAAGACATGCAAGCGCGTGCTCTGGCTGAGCAACGCGTAGAAGCGGATCGCGTTATCGAAGGCCTTATCGCTGCAATGCAAGCCGATGGCGATGAGCTGCTTGATGAGCAAGGCAAACAACAACTTGTTCAAGCGATTGAAGCACTGATTGCAGTGCGTAATGGCGACAATGCTGATGCCATTGAACTAGAAATTAAGAATACCGACAAAGCGAGCCAAGACTTTGCTTCTCGTCGTATGGATAAATCAATTCGTGCTGCACTGTCAGGTCAGTCAGTCGATAATATTTAATAGTTAGAGAATAGATAAACATGCCAAAGATTATTGTTTTACCTCACGAAGATCTATGTCCAGAAGGCGCTGTTTTAGAAGCAAAAACTGGTGAGACGGTTCTTGATGTTGCACTGAAGGCCGGTATTGGTATTGAACACGCATGTGAAAAATCGTGTGCATGTACAACATGTCACGTTGTGATTCGTGAAGGTTTTGATTCTTTAGAAGAGAGTGATGATCTAGAAGACGACATGCTAGATAAAGCATGGGGCTTAGAGATGGAATCTCGCCTGGGTTGCCAAGCTAAAGTGGCTGATACGGATCTTGTTGTAGAAATTCCAAAGTACACGTTGAACCTGGCTTCTGAAGACCACTAAGAACCTGTTCTCAGTCATGGCTAAGACAGTGATGACTGAGAGAGCTATTGCTTAGACAAACAGACTAAGAAAACTGGCCTAGAATATAGATCATATAGGTGACAGAGCGTCGCTGATAAATATAAGGAAGTGTTATGAGCTTGAAGTGGATTGATTCGCGAGATATCGCAATTGAGCTATGTGATTTGTACCCTGATACTGATCCTAAAACGGTACGTTTTACCGATCTGCATCAATGGGTGCTAGACCTTGAAGAGTTTGATGACGAGCCTAACCACTCGAATGAAAAAATCTTAGAGGCTATTATTTTGTGCTGGATGGATGAGATGGATTAATCATCTCATCTAATGATTTGGTCACGGGTTGGAAATACTCCAATATAAAACGCAGCCAAGTTAACAATTCTTACTAAAAAAAGCGGACCTTATGGTCCGTTTTTTTATCAAAATGACATTTTCCTCCTACATAATGCTAACATCAGTGCGCTAATAAAAAATAATCAGAATCACATACTCAAAGTGGTTCATGACAAGGAGAAATCATGTCTACACAGATGTCAGTATTTTTAAGTCAAGAAGCTGCCCAGCCTCAGTGGGGAGCAAGAGCTATTTTATCGTTCTCGGAAGCAGGAGCGACAATTCACATTGGTGAAGGCCACGATCTAGGCGCAATTCAGCGTGCTGGTCGTACGCTTGACGGACAAGGTATCGCATTCGTTTCACTTCGTGGTGAAGGTTGGGATCTAGAAAGCGTTTGGGCTTTCTACCAAGGCTACCGTGGACCAAAGAAAAAGAATGCATTGGAATGGGATGCACTTTCAGAAGCCGATCAAACAGAGCTTGAAGCTCGTATTCGCGCGACAGACTGGACGCGTGACATTATCAATAAAACTGCTGAAGAAGTGGCACCTCGTCAACTCGCAACTATGGCTGCAGAATACATCAAGTCAGTGGCACCAGCGGGCACTGTTAAAGCGAAGATCGTTAAAGATAAGGATCTACTAACCGAAGGTTGGGAAGGCATCTACGCGGTCGGCCGCGGCTCTGAGCGTACATCAGCAATGCTGCAACTGGACTTCAACCCAACCGGTGACGAAAACGCACCAGTGTTTGCTTGTTTAGTGGGTAAAGGTATTACTTTTGACTCAGGCGGTTACAGCATCAAGCCAGGTCAATTCATGACAGCGATGAAGGCTGACATGGGCGGTGCAGCAACGATTACTGGTGGTTTGGGCCTTGCGATTGAACGTGGTCTGAACAAGCGTATTAAGCTTATTCTATGTTGCGCAGAGAACATGATCTCTGGTCGCGCATTGAAGCTTGGCGACATCATTACTTACAAAAATGGTAAGACCGTTGAGATTATGAACACCGATGCGGAAGGTCGCTTGGTGTTGGCTGATGGCCTAATGTACGCAAGTGCACAAAGCCCTGATCTGATCATCGACTGTGCAACGCTAACAGGCGCTGCTAAAAACGCACTAGGTAACGACTACCACGCACTATTAAGTTTTGATGATGAGTTATCCCACCAAGCGCTAACGGCGGCAAACCAAGAGAAAGAAGGCCTGTGGCCACTGCCTCTTGCTGATTTCCACCGTGGTATGTTGCCTTCAAACTTTGCTGATCTTTCAAACATCAGCACGGGTGATTACACGCCGGGCGCAAGTACAGCAGCGGCATTCCTTTCTTACTTTGTAGATGACTACAAAAAAGGTTGGATTCATATGGATTGTGCGGGTACTTACCGTAAGTCAGCAAGTGACAAGTGGGCGGCAGGCGCAACGGGTATGGGCGTTCGCACACTGGCTCGTCTTCTTATCGACCAAGCAAAATAATAATAAGTGTGAGCGGTATTTCGATATCGCTTATTCATAAACTTAGATCGAATGATCTCAGTAATTTCAGTATTTAATAACAAAAAAATGAAGTGAAGGAATCCCTATGGCTCTAGAAAGAACGTTCTCAATTGTTAAGCCGGATGCAGTTAAGCGTAACCTTGTTGGTGAAATCTACCACCGTATCGAAAAAGCAGGCCTAGAAATTATTGCCGCTAAGATGGTTCGTCTTACTGAAGAGCAAGCGAGCGGCTTCTACGCGGAACATGAAGGCAAAGAATTTTTTGGTCCACTAAAAGAGTTCATGACTTCTGGTCCTATCATGGTTCAAGTACTTGAAGGCGAAAACGCAATCGCTCGTTACCGTGAGCTTATGGGTAAAACGAACCCAGAAGAAGCAGCATGCGGCACTATCCGCGCTGACTACGCAATCAGCATGCGTTACAACTCAGTACACGGCAGCGACAGCCCTGAGTCTGCAGCTCGTGAAATCGAGTTCTTCTTCCCAGAATCTGAAATTTGCCCACGCCCAGCTAAATAATAGGCATAGCAAATCATTCTAAAGGCTTCACTTCGGTGAGGCCTTTTTTGTCAGTGGATTTTACGTTATTCGACCTTACTGTGATAAATGGGAAGTTGCTGGTGAATACCGACGTCATTCCCGAAAGCGACGAAGGAGCGTAGTCGGGAATCTGTTTTTGTTATTGGAGATTCCAGATACCTCGTCCCTCGGCTCTGGAATGACGGGGAGCTTTGGAGCCACAATCTCGTGGTAAATATTACCGAGCTGTTGGTGAATATTTACGTCATTCCCGAAAGAGACGGAGGAGTGTAATCGGGAATCTTTTCTTCAAATTGGGTAATATCAGGCCGATAAATACAACTGTTTAAATTTTAATCGCTTAAGTTTGAATGTCTTAATAAACACAGGGTTTTACAATGCTTGTTGAAGTTGCGTAAAGCCTGTACAATTCGCGCCCTTAATTATTGTTCCGTCATTGAGAGGCATCATGACCACAGCTAAAGTCAATCTACTCGATTTTGATCGTAAAGGTCTTCGTAAATTTTTCACAGAAGAACTGAATGAGAAAGCGTTTCGAGCAGAGCAAGTGATGAAGTGGATTTATCACTTCGGTGTCGATGACTTCGAACAGATGAACAACATCAACAAAAAGTTACGTGAGAAACTTCAACGTCGCTGTGAGATTGTTGCACCTGTTGTTTCTGAAGCTCAACACTCTTCAGATGGCACAATTAAATGGGCGATGAGCGTTGGCGACCAAGACGTTGAGACTGTATACATCCCAGATGGTGACCGTGCGACGCTGTGTGTGTCTTCACAGGTGGGTTGTGCACTTGAATGTAAGTTCTGTTCTACAGCTCAACAAGGCTTCAACCGTAACCTAAAAGTTTCAGAGATTGTTGGCCAAATCTGGCGCGCATCTCGCGAAATCGGCCTAGAAAAAGAAACCGGTCGCCGTCCAATTACTAACGTTGTAATGATGGGTATGGGCGAGCCTCTATTGAACATGAAGAACCTAATGCCATCATTAGAAATCATGCTTGATGATCTAGGTTTCGCACTGTCTAAGCGTCGTGTAACCGTATCAACTTCTGGTGTTGTATCTGGCCTTGACCAAATGACAGACAACATCGATGTAGCATTGGCTATCTCTCTACACGCGCCAAACGATGCACTACGTAGCCAAATCATGCCGATCAACGACCGTTGGGATATCCAAGACTTCCTAGCATCTGTTCGTCGTTACATTGCATCTTCAAATGCTAACCGCGGTAAAGTAACGGTTGAGTACGTGTTATTGGACCATGTGAATGATGATATGGACCACGCACGTGAACTTGCAGAGCTAATGAAAGAGACGCCTTGTAAAATCAACTTGATTCCATTCAACCCTTACCCGGGTTCGCCTTATAAGAAGCCAAGCAACTCTCGTATTGATCGCTTCCAAAAAACGCTGATGGAATATAACTACACAGTAACGGTTCGTAAAACTCGTGGTGATGATATTGATGCCGCGTGTGGTCAGTTAGTCGGTGATGTTATTGACAGAACCAAGCGTACTAAAATGCTTAAAGCAGCCTCTGAAGCGAACTTGATTGCCGGTGATGTGATTGAAGTAAAAGCGGTATAAAACGCGATTAGAACCTAAACAAGCCAGAAGTCTTACTTCTGGCTTGTTGCTTTTCTGGGGTACAGTTTTTGATTTTTTGGACTTCTTGCCCACGCTTTCTTACATTTTTCGTCAAATTTTGGACAAAACCATGAGCTGACGGTAAATTTTGTTTAAAGTGTTTTTGCCTTGTAATGGCATTAGCTTATGATTAACTAATCTTAAATTAATTTAAGTGCTCGCTTGCTACTGATCGTCAATATGTCTATTTAGGTTGGCTACTTGATAAACTAGCTTCCTGAGAAGGTCATCCATAATAAATGAATGATGTTCGCCTTTAAGGGTTGATGATTTAGATAGCAGGAAAAATTCCACATAACGTGGGTTGTTAGATTGAGCTTAAACGACAATAAAAAAAACGCTCTCCTCAACCTGCAATAATACTTTAGAAGTTCACTCTCTATGAACACAGAACAAGATACACAAACACAAGAAACCGTAGCTCCAGCTTTGGAAGCGGGTACGCTGCTTAAGAATAAACGAGAATCTCTTGGTTTAACGCAAAAGCAGATTTCTGATCGCTTGAAACTTCGCGTTACGCTGATCCAACAAATTGAAGAAAACCAATTCGAGTCAGATCAAGTGGCGACGTTTATGCGTGGCTATATTCGTTCATACGCGAAATACGTCAATCTTGACGAAAAAGTGGTATTGAGTGCGCTGCATCACGCCGGTGATGCTCAGCATCAAGAACAAGAAATGTTGAGCTTTTCTCGTAAGACCAAAACCGAGAAGCACAACAGCCGTATTATGATCCTGACTTGGAGCATTTTTGCGGTCATTGCGGGTATCTCCTCACTTTGGTGGTGGCAGAACCAACAACAAGACACCTTATCTCAATCTTTAGCGAATACTGAAAGCTCAGAAGAGCTAGCAGTAGAAGAATCACTCGCCCCTGAATTCACCTCTTTAGAAGTGATTGAAGCTGAACAAAACGAAGCGGGTGCTTCTGTTGTTGAAGGTACTGAAGGCCTTGCTGCGATAAGCGATGCGGAAGATAGTTCAGATGCTGTTGCTGACGAAACGCCTGCACCACATGCAACAGAGACAGAACCAACTGCTGAAGTTAATGCAAATGCAGAAGCTGTTGAAGCAAACACTACTCCTGAAGCTGTGGTTAACGAGCTAGTGATGCAGTTCTCTGCTGATTGCTGGATCCAAGTAAAAGATGCAACGGGTAAAATCTTGTCGACTGGCATCAAAAAAGCAGGTCAGTTGTTAAATCTATCAGGAACCGCGCCATATAAAGTGATTCTAGGTGCGCCAGAAGGCGTATCAATGACATTTGCAAGTGAACCTGTCGACCTTTCTGGGTATACTTCAGGCAAAGTAGCTAGAATAACCTTACCTTAGAGTTAATATGCAACACGAATCTCCTATTATTCGTCGCAAATCAACCCGTATTTATGTGGGTGATGTGCCGATCGGTGATGGTGCACCAATTGCTGTGCAATCCATGACCAACACAAGAACAACAGATGTAGCCGCGACCGTTGCTCAAATTAGAGCTCTGGAAAAAGTTGGCGCTGATATCGTTCGCGTATCCGTACCGACTATGGATGCCGCTGAAGCCTTTAAGCTAATCAAGCAGCAGGTCTCTGTTCCTTTGGTTGCTGATATTCACTTCGACTACCGTATCGCACTTAAAGTGGCTGAATACGGCGTTGACTGTCTGCGTATCAACCCAGGCAACATCGGTAATGAAAGCCGTATCCGCTCAGTTGTTGATTGCGCACGTGATATGAATATTCCGATTCGTATTGGTGTTAACGGCGGTTCTCTTGAGAAAGAGATCCAAGAGAAATACACAGAACCTACAGCAGAAGCGCTTGTTGAATCAGCAATGCGTCACGTAGATATCCTCGACCGTCTGAACTTTGATCAATTCAAAGTCAGCGTTAAGGCGTCTGATGTATTCCTTGCAGTCGGTTCTTACCGCTTGCTTGCTAAGCAGATTGACCAACCTCTTCATCTTGGCATTACCGAAGCGGGTGGTGCGCGTGCTGGCTCTGTGAAGTCCGCGGTAGGTTTAGGTATGCTTCTTTCTGAAGGTATCGGCGACACGCTGCGTATCTCGCTAGCGGCTGATCCTGTTGAAGAGATCAAAGTTGGTTTTGATATTCTTAAATCTTTGCGCATTCGTTCGCGTGGCATCAACTTCATTGCGTGTCCGAGCTGTTCTCGTCAAGAGTTCGATGTTATTAACACTGTTAATGCCCTTGAAGAGCGCTTAGAAGACGTGATCACTCCAATGGATGTGTCAATCATCGGTTGTGTGGTTAACGGCCCTGGTGAAGCTGAAGTGTCTCACTTAGGTTTAGCCGGTAGTGCACGTAAGAGCGCCTTCTACGAAGACGGTAAGCGTCAGAAAGAGCGCTTCGACAACGATGACCTTGTCGACAAACTTGAAGCTAAGATTCGTGCAAAAGCGTCAGTGCTTGATCAAGCAAATCGCATTGATGTAGAAAACTTAGAAGATTAATACAACGCGATGGGGTGTGATTGTCTATTCGCACTAACACCTGGTCGTGAGAAATTACGGAATAAATACTGTGGCTAAAAATATCCAAGCAATTCGAGGCATGAACGACTGCCTTCCAACTCAATCACCACTGTGGCAGAAAGTAGAAAGCGCAGTTAAAAACGTGGTGAGTGCATACGGTTACAACGAAGTGCGTATGCCTATCGTTGAAGAAACAAACCTATTTAGCCGTGCAGTTGGTGAAGAGACAGACGTTGTTTCTAAAGAGATGTACACTTTTGATGACCGCAATGGCGATAGCCTAACGCTGCGTCCAGAAGGCACAGCAGGTTGTGTTCGTTCATGTATTCAAAACAGCCTTATCAACCGTGATGAACAGCGCCTATGGTACATGGGCCCGATGTTCCGTCACGAGCGTCCTCAAAAAGGTCGTTACCGTCAATTCCACCAATGTGGTGTTGAGGTGTTTGGCCTAGATGGTCCAGATGTTGACGCAGAACTTATCATGATGACAGCACGTCTATGGCGTGAGCTAGGTATCGATAAGCACGTTCGCCTAGAGCTAAACTCAATCGGTTCTCAAGAAGATCGCGTAAGCTACCGCACTGCGTTAGTGGCTTTCCTTGAGCAACACATTGATGTGCTAGATGAAGACTGTAAACGTCGCATGCACACTAACCCTCTACGTGTACTGGATACTAAGAACCCTGATGTTCAAGCTATCTTAGGTGACGCACCTCGACTATCTGAATATCTAGGTGAAGAATCGAAGCAACATTTTGCTGGTTTATGTGAACTTCTTGACGCTGTTGGTATCGAATACCAAGTTAATGAGCGTCTAGTTCGTGGTCTAGATTACTACAACCGCACCGTATTTGAGTGGATCACTGATAGTCTTGGTGCTCAAGGTACAGTCTGTGGCGGCGGCCGTTACGATGGTCTTGTTGAGCAACTAGGCGGCAAAGCAACCAATGCAGTTGGCTTCGCAATGGGTCTAGAGCGTCTGGTTCTGATGATGGAAACGCTAGAGCTAACAGAAGTTCGCCGTAGTGTTGATGTATACGTAGTTGCTGCTGGCGAAGGTACTATGATCGCGGGTATGCAGTTAGCGAATCAATTACGCGACACTGTTGAAGGCGTACGTGTAATGAACCACTTCGGTGGTGGTAACTTCAAGAAGCAATTCAAACGTGCTGACAAAGTAGGTGCTGTTGTGGCGCTGGTACTTGGTGAGAACGAAGTTGCTGACAATACAGTTGTGCTAAAAGATCTGGTTGGCGGCGAGCAAGAAACCGTGTCTCAAACGGAAGTTGCAGAGAAAGTTGCTGCGCTAATCTAATTAGCCATTGAGCAAACGCTCATAATGAATACTAACGTCAGCACTATGCTGGCGTTTAAAGAATTAAAGAGGACAGGAAGTGGAACTTTACGATAGCGAAGAGCAACAAGTTGAAGCCATTAAAGATTGGTGGAAAGAGAACGGTAAAGCCGTAATCTTTGGTGCGGTTATTGGTTTAGGTGGTCTATTTGGCTGGCGCTATTACCAAGATTCAGTCGTTGAAGCGCGTGAAGCTGCTTCAGAAAGCTACACCTCTGTAATTTCAGCTCTTGATGCTAAGGGCGTTGATGCTCAATCTGATATTCAAGCTTTCATCGACGCAAACAAAGATGCTGAGTACTCAGTACTTGCTGCTATGCAATTAGCAAAAGTACAAGTACAAGCGGGTGAGCTAGCAGCAGCACTTGAACAGCTTGAGTGGGCAAAATCGGCAACTAAGGACGCGGCACTTGCGCCACTACTTACTTACCGTGTTGCACGTATTAAAGCTGAGCAAGGTGAATTTGACGCAGCGCTGGCTGATCTTGCTGCTATGACAGACGAATCTTGGAAAGGCCGTGTTGCTGAACTGCGTGGTGATATCTCACTTCGTAAAGGCGACACTGACGCAGCATACAGTGCTTACACAGAAGCACAGCAAGCTGTTGACGCTAGCCAAACGCTTCAAATCAAACTTGACGACCTAGCTAAATAAGGCGCTTTGAATGAAGAAGATGTTTCCAAAAGCGGCGTTGTGTGCGATTGCTCTTGGCCTACTAGCTGGCTGTGCGGGTGAAGAAGACACCGTAATCATGGCTCCAGTACCAACGGTAAACAGCGAGTTCACTCCTAGTCAGGAATGGTCTATGTCGGTTGGTGATGGTGTTGGTCACTACTTTTCAAAACTATCGCCAGAATTGGCTTACGACAAAGTGTTTGTTGCGAGCCGTGAAGGTATGGTTAAAGCGCTTGATCCTGATACAGGTAAAGAGCTGTGGAAAGTCGATCTTGAGAAAGACGTACTGGCTCGTTTATCGGGTGGTTTAACGGCGGCTTACGGCAAAGTATTTGTTGGTTCTGAAAATGGCGAAGTGATCGCGATGGATGAATCAACAGGTGAAGAGCTGTGGCGTGTATCAGTGAATGGCGAGGTGCTTGCATCCCCTGCAACTGATAGCAACATGGTTATTGTTCATACCAGTCGCGGTATGTTGATCGCGTTAGATCAAGTAAGCGGCGAACAAAAATGGACCATCAGTACTGAAGTACCAAGCCTAACACTTCGTGGCGATAGCTCGCCTGTTGCGGTTTCTGGTGGTGTATTCTGGGGTACTGCAAATGGTCGTCTAGCTGCAGCTATCGTTGACCGTGGTCAGCTTATTTGGCAACAGCCAGTAGGTACGCCAAAAGGTGCAACGGAAATCGATCGTTTGGTTGATGTTGATGCATCTCCAATTGTTCTTGGTGGAACCCTATATACTGTAGGTATCAACGGTCAGCTGATTGCAATCGATCTTCGTTCTGGTAAGCCAATTTGGAAACGTAACTATTCGTCAGCGATTGATTTAGCAAGTGATGGCAGCCGTTTGTTCGTTGTTACCGACAAAGACCATGTGGTTGCAGTTGATGCTCGTAGTGGTACTGAACTTTGGAGCACTCCATTGTTAGAAAACCGCTTACTGACAGCACCTGCTATTATTAATGGGTATGTAGTCGTGGGTGACACAGAAGGTTATCTGCACTGGTTAGATCGTTCATCGGGTGAGTTTGTTGCTCAACAACTTGTCGATGATAGCGGCTTTGCGGTTGCACCAATTGAACTGCCTGAAGGCTACTTAGTGACGACTCGCAATGGCGATGTAAAGAAACTAACGATTAGCCAATAAAAGCGTGATATAATTCACAGTCGGCTCCTGGTTGGTAACAGCCAGGAGCCGTTTTGTTGTTAAAAATTAATAAACCGTGTGGTTATAGGTAAGAGTTTAAACTTGCGAACAAGTGCTTACCTATAACTACATTTAGAGAAGAAATTGTAGAGGTTGTTATGGTACCTGTTGTTGCTCTAGTAGGGCGTCCGAACGTAGGTAAATCTACGTTATTTAACCGATTGACTCGAACTCGTGATGCATTGGTTGCGGATTTCCCTGGCTTAACGCGTGACCGTAAATACGGTCATGCTCATTTTAGCGAGCATGACTTTATTGTTATTGACACTGGCGGTATCGACGGTACTGAAGAAGGTGTTGAAACTAAAATGGCTGAACAGTCGCTAGCGGCGATTGATGAAGCTGATGTTGTTCTATTTATGGTAGATGGCCGTGCGGGTCTAACCCCTTCAGACGTGGCGATTGCTAAGCACCTACGTCAACTAGAAAAGCCTTCAATGCTAGTAGTAAACAAGGTTGATGGTATCGACCCTGATGCTGCAAGTGCTGACTTCTGGCAACTAGGTGTAGAAGACATGTACCAAATCGCTGCGGCACACGGTCGTGGTGTTACTGCACTTATTGACCTTGCTCTTAACCCATTCGCAGAAGCGCTAAAAGCTGAGAATGGCGAAGTAAGCGATTTGACTGAGTTTGAAGACGAAGAAGAAGAGCAGGTTGAGTTTACAGAAGAAGAAGCTGAAGAAGAATTCAAGCGCCTTCAAGATCAACCGATCAAGCTAGCGATCATTGGCCGTCCTAACGTAGGTAAATCAACGCTAACTAACCGTATTCTTGGTGAAGAGCGTGTGGTTGTTTACGATATGCCAGGCACGACTCGTGACTCTATCTACATCCCAATGCAACGTGATGAGCGTGAATACGTTTTAATCGATACTGCGGGTGTTCGTCGTCGTAAAAATATCAACGAAACGGTAGAGAAGTTCTCAGTGGTTAAAACACTGAAAGCGATTGAAGATGCTAACGTTGTATTGCTGCTTATTGATGCTCGCGAAAACATCTCAGATCAAGATCTAAGCTTGTTAGGCTTTGCGTTGAACGCTGGTCGTTCAATTGTTATTGCTGTAAACAAGTGGGATGGCCTAGATAACGACGTTAAAGAACGCGTTAAGAAAGAGCTAGACCGTCGCTTAGGTTTCGTTGATTTCGCACGTATTCACTTTATCTCTGCACTTCACGGTACAGGTGTTGGTCACTTGTTTGAGTCTGTACAAGAAGCTTACAAGTCAGCGACGACTCGTGTTGGTACTTCTGTTCTAACTCGTATCATGAAGATGGCGACTGATGATCACCAACCGCCTATGGTTCGTGGCCGTCGTGTGAAACTGAAATACGCGCACGCTGGTGGCTACAACCCACCGATTATCGTTATCCACGGTAACCAAGTTCGTAACTTGCCAGATTCATACAAACGATTCTTGATGAACTACTACCGTCGTTCACTAGAAATTATGGGTACACCTATTCGCATTCAATTCCAGAACAGCGAGAACCCATTTGAAGCTAAGACAAACAAGCTGACAATTTCTCAAGAACGTAAACGTAAGCGTATGATGAGCATGGTTAAAGGTCGTAAGTAAACCTTTCCAATAGATTTGATACCCGAGCCTGTCTCGGGTATTTTTTTAATCAAAATTCACGTTAAGCCATAACAATATGTTTTTATCACATGGCTTAACGAATCAGACTCGATTCCAAAAGAAGAACGATATGACTACTAGCGATTTGATTACACCTGCGTCAGCAATCACACCAACCATCACTCAATTTTGTCATCAGTCTTGGCAGCTCAATGCTAAAGCGCTGTACGTTGAAAGCGACGACAGCAAAACTTACCTGATCACTGAGGTGACACCTTTCCACCCAGTGAGCCATATTTGGCCCGATCACCCTGCGGACCAAGGCTTTGTGAATGTAGGCGACGTGCAATATCCCGTTGAAGACTGTCTTGTTGGTGCAATAGAACAATCTACTGGTAAGCTTTATATCGCAGCAGATATCCCTGTTAAGCGTGATACGGAAGGGTGGGCGTTTGTGGTTGCCCACCAACTACCTACATCTGCTTCTATGATTAATATTAACGACGAAGTCGTGTTGTCGGTTGATAAAGAGTACCAAGCCAGCTTGAGCCGTGGTCACAGTGCTGGCCACATCGCTTTCTTAGCCCTGAATAAAGTACTGGCTGAGAGCTACTGGCGCAAAGATGCAGATAGAAAAGATCCGCTTGGTAGTTACGACTTCAATAGCTACGCACAGGTGACTAGCTTTGTGACTCCTGAGCTGTGTACCGATAAGTATCGCTTAGGCAAAACCTTGAAGAAGCGCGGTTTGAACGTTGCGGACATGCTAGCAAACCTTGATGGCATTGAAGCCGACATTAATCAGATGATTGCAGGCTGGCTCGCAAAGTCGACGCCAGTAGCGATGAGACTGGAAGGCGAGGCGTTAACAGACTCTCGCTATTGGGAATGGCAGTTGGATGCCGATACTTTAGTGTCTATTCCGTGTGGTGGTACTCACATTGAGAACACCTCAGAGCTTAAGGCATTGTCCGTTAAGTTAACCCAGTTAGATGACCAACATATTGAAATGCTGACGCATGTAATTCGATGATTTAGACTACAGATCGAAATGGCTTGTGCTGTTTATTTTGTTTTTATATGTCACTTTCAATATAAACGACTATTTAAAATTGAAATGCAGCACATGTAACTTATGCTTTCGGTGTGTGGTGATATAAATATTCTTTTTGGGGTAGATCGCTGATCAAAATAGATAAAGCGAAAGATCAACCTATGATCTTCGATTGTGTGTCGTACTAATTTAGTGTGTTATTATTAATCAATAACAAGCTTGCATAAGAACAAGCTGTACCCGATTGCACAATTGAAAGCCTTAGTGAATGGAACAACAATTTTTATTAGAAGGCCATCGAGCCGTAAATAGTTTACTGCGTAAGCTTGCTCTTGGGATGGATCGCAAAGATTTAAACCACAAGATCATTCAGCTTACCGAGCAGCTTTTTGGGCAGCGCATGGCTTCAATTTTACTGCTCAACTCAGAGTCAAAAACTTTACACCTTGAATACGCCCCGAACTTGCCTGATTTTTATAATCAACAGATAGAAGGGGTGGGGATTGGTGAGGGGATAGGTTCCTGTGGCGAGGCGGCTGCGCTTAAAAAAGCTGTGATGGTCTCCAACATAAATGCACACCCAAATTGGGCACCTTTCTTAGCCTTAACCAATCAAGCGAATCTGCATGCCTGTTGGTCGGTGCCAATCATCTCGTCGCGCGGTAATGTGTTAGGTACCTTCGCTATTTATAGTCAGTACATTTCTGAGCCACATGAATTTGAGCTCGAGATCTTAGAGCTATTAGCTTCCCTGTACTCGGTAGCACTAGAGAAGTTTGAGTTGGAGAATCAGCTTAACTTTTTTGCGAATCGTGATTCTCTTACTCATTGCTTGAATCGTCGCGCACTGTTCAATGAAGCCGAAAAAGTCTTGGCTAAACGGTGCTTTGCACAAAAAGTGATGGCGTGTCTGTTTGTCGATGTCGATAAGTTCAAATCGATCAACGATTCCTATGGCCACAGTTTCGGTGACGATGTGCTGTTGGCGGTTGCCGAGGTTCTTGATGAGGCAACCACGGCATGTGCCAAGATAGGCCGTTATGGTGGTGATGAGTTTGTGGTTTTCTCTTGCTTTGATGATAAAGAAAGTGTTGTTAAATTCTACCACAACTTAGAAAAAACCTTACAACAGGCTCTTTATATCAATGATGTGCAGTTCTCTGTGAGCGTCGGGCTTTCTTGTGAAAAAGATCCTCAAGGGTTAGACCAGTTGATTGCACAAGCTGATAAGAACATGTATCAAATCAAGCAAGCTAAGTCCCAGCAGTAGTAGATTGTAAAAAGAGTAGTGAATTAGGAAATGCTAATGAGTGAAAATATCTGCCCTAAGTGCCAGTCTGAGCTAGCTTGGGATGGCAAGTATCATTGTGAAAGTTGTAGTTTGCATTTTAAGAAAGTTGCTTTCTGTCCGGAGTGTGATGAATTGCTTGAAAAACTGCAAGCGTGTGGTTCTGCCAGCTACTTTTGTCATGCTAAGTGCAATGAGCTTAAGTCGAAGTCACGAGTACGTTTTGAATTTGAAGTTTTAATTGAAGATAATCTGTAACGAATGAATAGACAAATTACTGTTAACCTTGAGTTGATGAGTTGATGAGTTGATGAGTTGATGAGTTGATGTTCTGGTTTGTGCAATAAATGAAAGCGCCGCTCTGGTAATGAAAGTGGCGCTGTTGTTTACTGCCCTATGAGCAGGCGTTTAAGTTATTCTGAAACACACGATGCATAATCAGCTTGAGAGTTGTATTGACTATAACGATATTGAGAGTCTCCAAGGTCTAAGTTGAGGTAATAGCTCTCATTATATAGTGTGGTAGTCCAATAGTGGAGCTCGGTTGGCCAGCCAAAGTTTAGCCACATATTACCTTTGACATTGCGTAAACCTTGACCTTTACTGAGACCTAATTCATCAGCGTTAGCTGGATGTATTCCTAGCTCATGCACGCTTGCTGAGCGCCAATTATCGCGACCTGCATAGTTTATTGAGGCCAAGTGTTTACACCATCGGGCATATTGACTGTTCTCGATACCCACCCCGTCATATGATAGTTGATCAAACCTTGCAAATACGCCGCCAGTTGGCCCATGAGCACCTGATTCAGTCCAACTATCGGCGTAGGTAAGACCATTGTTGGTATTGATACCGCCTTTAAAAGTTACAAAGCCAAGTTCTTGTACTAGTGAGACACTAGGGCTTGATGTATACCAAAACGCTTTACCATCAACTGAGGCTGTAGCAATTTTTAAACAGCTACCTTTTGCATTTTCTTTGTCGGTATCATTTAATTGCCCCCCACATACAGCGTTGCTGAAGTTAGAGAAGGAGTCGTTGTCATCGCCATTATTGTCTGCACCGTCACAGTCGGGCGTTCCATCTTCTTGTGGCGAAGAGCAGACGCCATCATATGGGTCGGAAGGGTCGTTAGGGTCCCAACCTTCGATGGTTTCTTTACCGTTTGGGATACCATCACCGTCGCTGTCAATATTGCCATCGACAACAGGGTCATTGGGTTCGTTAGGATCCCAACCGTTGACTACTTCCTGGCCATTTTCAATCCCATCCCCGTCATCGTCAGAGTCACCGCTAGCGACAGGGTCGTTAGGATCACTCGGATCCCAGCCTTCTATAGTTTCTTTGCCATCTTTTATTCCGTCGCCGTCACTATCTGAATCCCCCTTGTTTACGGGGTCGTTAGGATCATCAGGGTTCCAGTTTTCAATTGTTTCTTTACCATTTTTAATTCCATCGCCATCACTATCGGAGTCTCCGCTCTTAACCGAGTCATCTGGATTTGTGTCGCTCAAGCCTTCAATTTCTTCTAGCCCCTTATTGATACCGTCTCTATCTTCATCGGCATCTCCATCGATTACAGGGCTGTTAGGGTCATTAGAATCCCATCCTTCTATGGCTTCTCTACCATCTTTTATGCCATCACCATCACTGTCGAAGTTGCCATTGTTCACTGGAACATTTGGATCATTCATATCCCAGTTAGCTACGGACTCGCGACCATTTTTAATGCCATCACCGTCATAGTCACGATTGCCGTTCTCAACTGGAACATGCGGGTCGTTACTATCCCAGCCACTTTCTTTTTCTTTACTATCTGAAATACCATCTCCATCAGAATCACAATAGTCGGTATACTCAGTCTCACATGCTTTTGTGGAATGGCGAGCTAATAGTGCATCATCACTGGTTTTATCTTGGCATCCGGTAATGATTAAAGATGATAATAGAATCATCGCTGGTGTAACTTTTACTGGCTTTATTTTCCAATACTGCATAATTAATTCCTTCTATTATTGTTATTTTTTTATAGTTAGCTTCGGAGAGTTCAACTCAACACGTCGGTTTCTAGCACGGCCACTTTCTGTATCGTTGGAAGATATTGGAAATAGTTCTCCATAACCTCGGGTTGTAATACGACTGGTGTCGATCCCTTCTTGTATGAAAAATTGTGCAACGGCTTTTGCACGTTGTTCTGAGAGACGCTGGTTATAATTAGACGCTCCTGTGCTGTCCGTATAACCTGTAATTTCTACTGTTGAGGTTGGGTATGCTCTCAATCGCTTTAGCATAGGTCTGAGTTGTTCACGAAGTGAGAAGGTTAAATTAGCGCTATTCGACTCAAATAAAGAGTCGTTGCTATAACTGCTCAACTCCTGTGTAAAGTGCTCCACAACTTGAGGCTGCTTAGGCTCAACAACAACTGGAGGAGGGGGAGTTGGAGTCGGTTCTAACTCACGTTGTGGAGCACTATTTCCAAAGCGATAATCTATCCCTAGGTTTAGGAAGTGAAGGTCAGTATCTCTGTCGATATTATTGACGTATTCATAGCTCAACCTAGTATTCCAATTTCGATTTAATCGGTAATCGAGACCCGTTGCTAACAATAAGGCAAAGTCTGACTCTTTTTCTTCTGAGTATTGGGTTGCCCCATTTTTTATTGATTTATTAATTATTGAATAGGCACTACCGACTTTACCGTATAATGCTAACTTTTCAGTCAGTCCGTAGTCGGCTTTAATTCCTAAATCAATATCCTGAATTGTCGCATCTAGCTTATTTTGAGACAGGTATGTAGCATCGAAGCTACCTAAGTAGTTATAACCACCTTCGACAGCAAGCCAATTTTTTATTTGATAGCCAGCATAAAGACCAGCACCCAAATCATCGTCATCACATGAGCTATAGCCATTAGAACAAGTTATGTTTAGTTTTGTTGCCCCGACTTTCCCACCAACATAAAATTCATCTTCAATATGAATTCCATTAATGGCCATTGCTCCAGAAGAAAAATGAATGCCAATTATCAGCATCAATTTGTCAAATTTCATATTTTACTAGTCCTTTGTTTTTTTATGATTTTTATAATTCGATTTCTATTAAAAGAACAAAATTCTTTATAATAGTAAAATCGAAAAACCACTGATGTCATAGCGACATATTCATAGTGAAGGTAAGTGAAAGCTCAACCAATCACGATAAGAATCTTTAATATAAACTTGTTAACGAATAAATATATAAAATTAGATATTTATCTAAATAAAAATTAGATAATCCGATAGCATTCTCTTGAGTTTATAAATGATTCGGTGGCTTATTTATTCAATGGGGAGTCGGATGCTTTTTAGGTGCGGGGGAGGATTTAACTATCCATATTGCATGACGGATAATTCAAGCTATCATCAGTAAAAGGAGTTTGTAGCGATGTTAATGTTGGTTTTTTTGAACTTTTCTAATTAATAATTTGTTCCACTCTGAATTGAGTATCAGAAGTGGAACCTCATAAAATAAGAGCTAGTAAAGAACTGTATTAGTAATTGAACATTTTTCCTTGTTGGTAGTAACCTTCCATTTCAAATAATGAATTCGAAATTTTTTCGTCATCTACACCTGTATAGATGATAATTACATCATATACGTCACATACGGAATGTAATGTATTTAATGTCTCTATGTGAACAAGAGACTTATGTTCTTGGGCAACAGCTTTAGATGTTAGATGTCTATTTGTTTTGACAAAATCTGGTTTAATTTGGGCTATGTTTTGGATGTGATTATTTTCTACCCCAAAATCAGTCATAGCTATCTTGACACGGTTGCAGGTTTTTAACTTCTTTATACATTCTATAGCTTGTTTGTTGTAATGAAATCCATGTTGATCCCATAGTTCTATAATCAAAAGATCTTGATTCATTTTAGTGATAATTTCTTTTACCTTATCCGATTTTAATCTAGACTCGAACACTGATGAGCATATTTTAAGACCAACTTTTCGAGCACTAGTGAAGTTGGATATGGTGCCTAATAGGAATAGAGTATATATGTAATTCCAGTGTGAGTTATTATTTGGTTTTTGTGAGTTTGTATCTTTCCATCTGTTCGTAAAACTCTGTAGTTCATAATATAGAACCTGTTCCGTTGCTCTATCCATAACAGGATCTAACGTTACTTCTAAGCGAGCACATTGAGTTATAAGGTGAGTCAATGAAATAATTAACTTCCTTTGTTGAATTACTAGGATACATAGTAGGATTAACAAAAACCTCTCGTATAAGTAATCTGAAAATAGCTCAATACTAGTGCTGTTTTTTGCGTTATATTTAAAGAATCTATTTAGATTACCTGTAGATTTAGTGTTATCAAAAGTATTCAATAGATGCCCATTTTTATATATTTCCACTCTATCTGTTAAGTAGGGAATCATATATAGTTTATAACGGGCATGAATTTTTGATCGAGTAAAACGCCCCCATACCACACTATCATCGGATGTTATTTTCGTATAAAAGAAGCCTTCATGATTGGAAAACCATTTTAAAAATGAATATTGAGATGGTTCTAATATTGAACTTGGGTTGATAAAGCACTTGGCTCCCGTGTTTGATATATAGTAAACCGAATCTATATTTTTTCCTTGCCTCAGGGTGCGATGAAGTAAGGCTGGTGGCTTGTCACAACCAAACTCTTGAAATTTGAGAAGGGTGTTTGTTGCGTCCATCGAGTATGAGTTAAACATCGTTACGATAAGTAAAGCCTGCAAAGCATATATAGATACAGTTATGAGTAGCGGCCATAATAGTGCTTTAATTACGCTACTTGGTTTAATATTGCAGCTAAGTAGAGTAAGCAGTTGGCCATAAGTTCGATACCAAGGTAGACGAATAGACAATTGTTCATTGTTTAACTTTGGTATGCTTTTGGCTTCGTTTAGAACCCAGAAATATCCTTTTCGATTCATATTCAAAATGAATCGATCACTCTTATATGGAAGACTCTGATAGAAATAGGTGAGGAGTGTATGAAACTTCTTCCTAAGAGATGCAATAGTATTCTTTAATGAATTAAAGTGCAGTTCTATCCCTGTCTTGAGTAAATAGTACTGCTCGATATCGCGTGCGGATACTGGTGAAAGTGGGCTGCTACTATTCAGAATTGCCTCTAGTATTACAGCCTCTTTCTCAGAAATAGTGAGATTGAAGCTTTTCTTCTTCACTTTTGAAGTAATTGAAATTGTTTTGCGTGCAAATTCGGCTTGTATAATGTATTCGTCACTTTCATGGTTAAGTGAATATTTATACATTTGACACCCCCCTTACTTATAAATCAGGCTCTTTACTTGTAACAGATTATCAATCGTAAATTGACGATGGTTATAGCTGGTCTAGATCACACTTTTGTCAAGGAAGAGTGATAGTTCAGCTCAGCACTAAGTTTGTTTTTGTTTTTTGGCGGATTATGTTTGAGGGTGGTGTTGGATGTAAAATCATGTAATTGGACTTTACTTTTTTGTTGGTGACTTTGGTTTTGGCACATTATGATATTTCGCAAAACATCAACACAATCTTTAGACTGTTTTACTAAGATTAGTGTGAGTGTAAGTAGCTAATATAGGCAAAAACTAAGTAACTTCAGGCTATCTTCAATAGGCTAATTTTGTGCAACATTTCTTACCCACCCTTTAGCAATACAATAAAGCGACCATATAAATTTGCCTAAATGAGAGTGCGTTTTTATGGATAGTAAAGCGATGTTTTGGATTATCTTGGTGCTAGGGCGGGATCAGCGGGAACAAGAAAGTTGGAGCGCAAGTTAGCTTTCACTCTAAGGGAAGTTGGTTATTTTATTGTGCGATAAGTGACTTTTACTTAGTATCTAGAACCGATTTAAGTCTGATGTTTGGAACTTATTGTCAAAATATAAAAGCCCTATCGAATTGTATAGGGCTCCTTTATAAATTTACATTGATGTTGTGCCCAGTAAAATATTAGCTGCCACCGCTTTTCGCAGTCACTTGCGATTCAATCACACCATCTTCTACTTGAGTGGTAATCACTTCGCCCACCTCAACATCGTTAATCGATGACACAGTCTTACGCGATGCTGAATGAGTAATGCTATAGCCACGCTTTAGGGTTGCTAGTGGACTAACGGTTTCTAACTTCTCGGCAGCCATGGCTAGTTGGTGGCGAGTGGTCAGCAAGGTTTTATCCATCGCATCCAGTAGCTTTTGCTCAGAGCGTTGCAGATGCAGTTTCTGTTCACCAAGGCGTTTTACTGGCGAGTTCAGCTGAAGCTGGTGCTGTTTGCGTTCAACACGCTGTGCATGCTGTTTTAGGTATTGAGTCATACCACGACGCAAACGCATGTCTAGGTCATCAAGCTGCTGACTCTGCTTTTGCAGTTGGTAGCTCGGGTGTTGCTTCTCTAAGCGGTATTTCAACGTTTGAGTGGATTGTGCTTGTCTGATTAACACATGACGAATAGCACTTACCAAGCGAGCACGTTTAGAGGCAAAAGCTTGCTCTTTATGACTGTTGTCACGGCTAACCAATTCTGCAGCCGCTGACGGCGTTGGAGCACGCATATCTGCGACGAAATCGGCGATAGTGACATCAACTTCGTGGCCAACTGCGCTGATAATCGGGATCTGGCTTGCTGCAATTGTGCGGGCTACGATCTCGTTATTGAAGCACCATAGGTCTTCCAGTGAGCCGCCACCACGGCCGACGATTAACACATCACACTCATTACGCTCATTGGCACGTCCAATCGCCTGAGCAATCTGAATCGCCGCCTCTTCGCCTTGAACCATGGTTGGGTACACCACCACAGGTAACGAAGGATCACGGCGCTTAAGTACGTCCAAGATATCGTAGAGAGCTGCACCGGTTTTAGAGGTGACAACACCAACGCGCTTTGGATGCTCAGGAAGCGGTTGCTTACTCGATTGAGCAAACAGGCCTTCTGCGGCAAGGTTCATCTTCAGCTTTTCAAACTCTTGCTGAAGCTTACCGTCACCTTCTGGCTGCATGCTTTCGATGATCAGTTGATAGTCACCGCGTGGCTCATAAAGAGACAGGCGGGCTTTGACTAACACTTGATTACCGTTCTGGGGCTTAAAAGTGACACGGCGGTTATTGCCACGAAACATGGCGCACTTAACTTGAGCGCGAGAGTCTTTAAGCGTGAGGTACCAGTGACCAGATACAGGTGCAGAGAAGTTTGAGATTTCACCAACGAGCCAGACTATTCCCATTTCGTTTTCTAATAGGAGACGAACCTCTGAGTTGAGGCGAGAAACAGTAAAGATGTTTGGATTAGTCATAAAAGCACTATCTTTCCTTGAAGGAAGGTCTTTCTTGGAATCTCACAGGGCGTGAGTATGGAAGATAGCGGCAATATAATACATAGCAAGGGGGTAAATGCAAATTAAAAGTACAAAAATGTGTAGCCAAGCGATTTCGCCGTGCGTATAATCCGTCTGCAATATCAAATCCAAATCACTTTATTATGCGAAACGATAAAGTTGGGTTTACTCCTTTTAACACCTTTGTTGTGAGATATTGCAAATGCTACGAATCGCAAAAGAAGCTTTAACTTTTGATGACGTTTTACTCGTCCCAGCACACTCAACCGTTCTTCCGAACACAGCTGATCTTCGCACTCAGTTAACGAAAAACATTTCTTTAAACATCCCAATGATCTCTGCATCGATGGATACTGTTACGGAAGCACGCCTAGCAATTGCCCTAGCGCAAGAAGGTGGCATTGGCTTTATTCATAAGAATATGTCAATCGAGCAGCAAGCTGAAATGGTTCGCCAGGTTAAAATTTACGAAGCTGGTGTGGTTTCTCACCCAGTAACTGTAAGCCCTGACGCGACAATCGCTGATGTTGTAGCCCTTACCCAAAAACACGGCTTTGCCGGTTTCCCTGTTGTTACTGAAACAAACGAACTTGTTGGTATTATTACTGGCCGTGACGTTCGCTTTGTTACTGACCTTTCTAAGAAAGTTGATGTAGTAATGACGCCTAAAGCTCGCCTTGCTTCTGTTAAAGAAGGTGCAACTCGTGAAGAAGTTCAAGAGAAAATGCACGAAGCGCGTGTTGAAAAAGTTCTTGTTGTAAATGACGACTTCCAACTTACTGGAATGATCACTGCAAAAGATTTCCACAAAGCAGAACGTAAACCAAACGCTTGTAAAGATGAGCGCGGCAGCCTACGTGTAGGTGCAGCTGTTGGTGCTGGTGCTGGTAACGAAGAGCGCGTTGCTGCTCTAGTTGAAGCTGGCGTAGACGTTCTACTTATCGACTCTTCACACGGTCACTCTGAAGGCGTACTTAACCGTATCCGCGAAACTCGCGCTGCATACCCAGATCTACAAATCATCGGTGGTAACGTAGCAACTGGCGCTGGCGCTCGTGCTCTTATTGAAGCGGGTGTTAGTGCGGTTAAAGTAGGTATCGGCCCGGGTTCAATCTGTACGACTCGTATCGTTACTGGTGTTGGTGTTCCTCAAGTAACAGCAATCGCAGACGCAGCTGAAGTCGCTAATGAATACGGTATTCCAGTAATCGCAGATGGCGGTATCCGCTTCTCTGGCGATATCTGTAAAGCTATCGTTGCTGGCGCATCTTGTGTGATGGTTGGTTCAATGTTCGCGGGTACTGAAGAAGCACCGGGTGAAGTTATTCTTTATAACGGTCGTTCTTACAAGTCTTACCGTGGTATGGGTTCTCTTGGCGCTATGTCTCAAGGTTCTTCTGACCGTTACTTCCAATCTGACAACGCTGCAGACAAGCTTGTTCCAGAAGGTATTGAAGGTCGTATCGCATACAAAGGTCGTCTAAAAGAGATCGTTCACCAACAGATGGGCGGTCTACGCTCAAGCATGGGCCTAACGGGTTCTGCAACTGTTGAAGACATGCGTACTAAAGCTGAGTTTGTTCGTATCTCTGGTGCGGGCATGAAAGAATCTCACGTACACGATGTTCAAATCACGAAAGAAGCACCTAACTACCGTTTAGGTTAATAATACGTCCAAACGTTTGAATAATGTGCTGATTTAGTCGGCACATTATTATACCAATCGTAGTAAATAACTGGTCATCCTAGCTTGTTAAAAACCTCGATAACTTCGTTAGAATTTTTGATTGTAGAATAACTACTTATCAGAAAATTCTGCCTTGTTCTCAAGCTTTTTTCCTGCGCTATTCCTGAACACTTACTTACTGTGATTGGTATTATATCTACCGCCTGTTTTGTTTAGAGAGTGATTCTCACAAAACATCGCCTTATAGATAACCAACGAAAACGTTTGCTTTATTTCTTGAAGAGTTAATCAGAGGTGAGTAAACTCGCCTCCGTTTTATCACATAGCCAATAAGACTGCTTACAATGACTAAAAATATTCATGACCAACGTATTCTAATTCTGGACTTCGGTTCTCAATACACACAGCTAGTAGCTCGTCGTATTCGTGAAATCGGTGTTTACTGTGAACTTTGGAGCTGGGACGTAGAAGAAGCGGATATTCGTGAATTCAATCCAGACGGTATCATCCTATCTGGTGGCCCTGAAAGTGTAACGGAAGAGAACTCTCCACGTGCACCTCAGTACGTATTTGATTCAGGTGTTCCTGTATTCGGTATCTGCTACGGCATGCAAACTATGGCTGAGCAACTTGGCGGTAAAGTAGCAACGTCTACTGAGCGCGAGTTCGGCTACGCTGCTGTACAAGTGACTGGTGAATCTGCACTTTTCGCTGACCTTGAGTCTACTCAAGATGTTTGGATGAGCCACGGTGACAAAGTGGTGGAGATCCCTGCTGATTTCACAAAGATCGCTGAAACAGACACTTGCCCATACGCTGCAATGGCAAACGAAGAGAAGAAGTACTACGGCGTACAATTCCACCCAGAAGTAACACACACTAAGAACGGCCTAAAAATGCTTGAGAACTTCGTTCTTAACGCATGTGGTTGTGAAGGTCTGTGGACTTCAGCTTCAATCATTGAAGATGCAGTTGCACGTATTAAAGAACAAGTAGGTGACGACGAAGTTATCCTTGGTCTTTCTGGTGGTGTTGATTCATCTGTAGTTGCGATGCTTGCTCACCGCGCTATCGGCGACAAACTAACATGTGTATTTGTAGATAACGGCCTTCTTCGTTTAAACGAAGCAGAGCAGGTTATGGAGATGTTCGGCAACAAGTTTGGCCTAAACATCATCAAAGTAGATGCTGAGCAACGTTTCCTTGACGCTCTTGAAGGCGAAGCTGAACCAGAAGCTAAGCGTAAGATCATCGGTCACGTATTCGTAGATATCTTCGATGAAGAGTCTAAGAAACTGAAGAATGCTAAATGGCTTGCTCAGGGTACTATCTACCCAGACGTAATCGAGTCTGCTGCATCTAAGACAGGTAAAGCACACGTAATCAAATCTCACCACAACGTTGGTGGCCTTCCTGATGATATGGAAATGGGCCTTGTTGAGCCTCTACGTGAGCTATTTAAAGATGAAGTACGTAAGATCGGTCTGGAGCTTGGTCTTCCATACAACATGCTTTACCGCCACCCATTCCCGGGTCCAGGTCTAGGTGTTCGTGTACTTGGCGAAGTGAAGAAAGAATACTGTGATTTACTGCGTCGTGCTGATGCTATCTTCATTGAAGAGCTTCACGCTGCTGACCTTTACCACAAAGTATCTCAAGCATTCACGGTATTCCTACCAGTACGTTCAGTTGGCGTAATGGGCGATGGCCGTAAGTATGATTGGGTTGTATCTCTACGTGCTGTAGAAACTATCGACTTCATGACTGCTCACTGGGCACACCTACCATACGACTTCCTAGGTAAGGTATCTAACCGTATTATCAACGAAGTTAACGGCATTTCACGTGTTGTTTACGATATTTCTGGTAAGCCACCAGCAACTATCGAGTGGGAATAATCTCTTAGAGATTTAACCAGCGTTGATTAAAACCTTAAGCCTCGAACTCAGTTCGGGGCTTTTTTCTTTTCGATTCATTATATTGATTCATTGCATTAAAGGCTTATGAGCAATACCTCGAAATCAAATGAACAATACCTAGAAACCAAATGAGTTGGAAACTAGATATCAGCTCAAGAAACCATGAGACGCTTTGTTGTGTTGAGCTATATATAAAAAATATCACTCGCACTTTTTATAAATTCATACAGCTACAGCTAGGCCATTTCACATGTGAAGCATACTCTTTGATGGACTTATTAAGGACAGATAAGAGAACCCATCATGTTAAAAATCAAATATTTGGCGACAGTACTGGGCTGCACATTGGCAGCGCAAAGTTATGCGTCTTTGAACATTCAACCTGATCCGCAAAACCCGAATGGTTACCTTGTTGAAAAGTCGGCATTACAAGCTGCTGAACAAGCAAAAACGTCGGACCCTATGTATGCGATCTGGTCACAGGCTCTACAAACTCGTTCGAACACCATCGTTGAGGCGATTGAACCCGGTTTATCTTCCAACCCTGAAAACGTAAAGCGGGTTGAGCGTGTATTCCCTCAATCTGAATGGGATTTTCTTACTCAGATGGCTGCACCAGAATACACTTACACTCGTTTCTTACGTGCGATTGGTAAATTCCCTGCGTTTTGTGGAGAGTACACTGATGGCCGTGATTCAGATGCCATCTGCAAGAAATCCATCATCACCGCTTTTGCTCACTTCTCTCAAGAGACGGGCGGTCACATCGCGATAGACAACACCTCAGATAACCCATTAGCTCTAGAAGAGTGGCAGCAAGCGCTGGTGCATGTTCGTGAAATGGGGTGGTCTGAAGGGCAAGAAGGTTACACCACGGGTTGTGGCCAGAACGATTGGCAAAATGCACGTTGGCCATGTGCTGCGGGGCAGGGTTACTTCGGTCGTGGTGCTAAACAGCTTTCTTACCATTTTAACTACGGCGCTTTCTCTGAAGTGATGTTCGATGGTGATGCGACGGTTCTTCTCAATAATCCGGGGTTAGTGGCGGACTCTTGGTTGAACTTAGCTTCTGCTATCTGGTTCTTCCTTACCCCTCAAGCTCCTAAACCAGCCATGCTGCATGTCATCGACCGCACTTGGACGCCCTCTCAACGCGAATTGGATGCGGGTATTGGTTATGGATTTGGCACCACGATCAACGTGATTAATGGTGGTATTGAATGTGGTGAGCAGAACAAAGATAAAGGTCAACCAGTTAACCGCATTCGTTACTGGGAAGGGTTAGCAGCACACTATGAAATCCCTGTAGAAGCAGATGAAGCCAATACATGTTGGCAGCAAACGCCTTACGGAAGCTTGAACTTGAATGGTGCAACGGATGTGTTGTACACCAACTGGGATGGTAACTGGAAATACTACGCAGACCGCCCGGAAGGATACTCATTTGAATGTGAGTTGGTTGGTTTTCAAACTGCATATTCAGCGCTGGTGGCTGGCGATTACGAGAAGTGTGTGACCAACTTTTATGGTTCTCATGCGAGCTGGCCCGAAGTGAAAGTGGTCGATAAGCTTGATCCGGTAGACCCTGGTACTGATCCGGGTGGTAATGGTTGGAGTGCGACCAAGGTTTACAATGCGGGTGAACAAGTGACTCATAATGGCGCAACCTACGAAGCGAAATGGTGGACACAAGGAGATGATCCTGCCAATGGCGGCCCTTGGAAATTGATTGCTGGAGAGCCAACACCACCGGTAGTCACCGATCCTGCGCCAGTCGATCCTACACCTGTTGAGCCTGCTCCGGTTGACCCAACACCAGTTGAACCACCTGTTACCGAACCGCCTGTCGTCGTTGACCCATCGGTGTTCATCACATGGCAAGCGGGCGTTAGCCAAGTGAGTAACGGTGACAAAGTGACGCATAACGGCAAGTGCTTCGTGGCTAAAAACGGCCCGGGCGTATGGGAAAGCCCTGTTCAGTCAAATTGGTTCTGGGATGAAATTAGCTGTAATTAATTACTCAATACATTAAGTACCTTACTTTAGGTGACTTAACTGGCTAATCAAAGCCGAAAGTGATTGCTTTCGGCTTTTGCGTTTCTGTTCAGTTCTCCTCGAGGAATCCAACGCTATCAACCCTATCTGAATGCCAATTCTCCATTTAGAGAATAAAGTCCTGTACAAATACCTCGTGTGAATTTATATTCACTTTTAAATTATACTTATTCTTTATTTTAGGGTTAAGGTTTACCTATGGAACAGACAGATATCACGTCACTCATCCCCATTGTTATTACTTTGGTGTTGTCGTTGGCGACAAGGAATGTAGTGATTGGCCTTTTTGCTGGTGTACTCAGTGGTGTAGCTATGCTCACTGGAATGTTTAGCGAACTGAACCCTCTTGATACGTTTGGTACCATGGTGAAAGGCTACCTAGTGCCTCAGCTGACTGATAGCTACAACGCTGGCGTAATTATGCTGTTGGTATTCATCGGTGGCTTTGTCGCCTTGATGGAAAAGTCTGGTGGCGGAGTTGCGTTTGCCAAGCGTGTGACGGAGTGGGTAAGCAATAAATGCCAAGCTCAATTGTCAGCATGGTTGGGTGGAATCGTTATATTTTTCTCAGACTTAGGCACCCCTTTAATTGTTGGCCCTGTTTTTCGTCCTCTTTTCGATAAACTGAAACTTTCTAGACAGAAGCTGGCATTCATCATTGATTCAACCTCATCGCCCGTTGCTATTCTTATCCCTTTCATTGGGTGGGGTGTTTACATTATGAGTCTGATTCAAAAAGAGTTTACAGCGTTGAATGTCAACATGTCTGACTGGGATGCTTTCATTGGTGCAATTCCTTTTCAGTTCTACGCATTCCTCGCGATTTTCATCGTTCCGTTAGTGTCCGTTAAAGGTTTAGACTTTGGACCAATGGCAAAAGCCGAGCGTGATTGCCAGGCGGGAATTAACTCTGGCGTGAATAACGAATCACTAAATCCGTTCTCGCATAAAAATGCAAAGGCATCTTTTGTCTGGGCACCGCTTCTAGTGATGCTGGTGGTGTTGTGCGCCATGTTGGTTCCACAAGGCTTCCCGTTCCAAAAGGTCGCAGGTTCATCGTTCAGAGCGGCATTATCATCGGCTTACTTCTTTGCCGCGATTACCTTAATCTCGCTAATGGCTTACTACGGTGTAAGAAAGCTTTCAGATGGTGTTTCTGTGTACTTAAAAGGTATGGGAAACATGATGCCTGTAGCTATCATCTTGGTATTAGCTTGGGCGTTAAGCACTGTCGGTAAAGAGCTGGGTGCAGCGGCTTATATTGCTGAGCAAGCACAGAGTGGTTTTCCATACTGGTTAGTACCTGCGGTCGCGTTCCTGTTGTCTGCCATTATTTCATTCGCAACGGGCTCATCGTGGGGAACCTTCGCGATAATGATGCCTTTAGTTATTCCAACCGCGATTGCGATAGATGCTCCGCTTCTCGTCGCAATTGGTGCCGTGTTATCGGGTGGCTTGTTTGGTGATCACTGCTCACCGATCTCTGAAACCACGATTCTTTCTTCAACCGGGGCAGGGTGTGATCAGTTTGAACACTTTAAGACGCAGCTCCCTTACGCATTAATGAACGGCTCTATTGCTCTGATTAGTTTTGTAGTCGCAGGCTTTACGGGAAGTGCATTGGTAGTGTTGGGCGCTCTTGTTGCTCAGTTGATTATCGTGACGCTGTTAGCCAAGCGCGATGCGAGTAAAAATGCTTCATCAGAAGTTCAATTTCAAGTGTCTGATTCTAAAGCTCAACAAGCGTAATTTAAGATTACAAATGAGAGACTAGAGACGGGATGCGAGTAAACGAGTAGCGAAAAGCTCGCTCCCTATCGTTCGTCACTTTATTACCTCATATTTTCTTACTCTATCCGTTATTCCCTATAGCGAGGTATGAGCGTAGTTAATCTCTGGCGTTTATCGTCGGTGCTTATGTCTAAGAGGAGATTCCAGATATCTAGTTCCTCGATTCTGGAATGACGATTCAATGAATAGATACGGGATGCGAGTAAACGAGTAGCGAAGAGCTCGCCCTCTGTTGCCTACGTTTGCTATTAATGGGGCGTTTACTCAAATCTAAAGACTCTTTTCGTATCCCGAATCTCGTTACCCGCACCTTTTTCATATGCATATCACTTACTTCAATCTCAACACGCTCTTCGTATCCCGCTTACTCGAATCTAAAGACTCTTTTCGCATCTCGTATCTCGTTACTCGCATCTGTTTTATAGCGTGACAGGGAATTCGCTCACTTATAGCTTCTATGAATTGATTGGCATTGTTATGAAACTAATTTTCCATAGGATCATTTACACAATCTTAGTTTTCGATAACTGGATTACCTAGTTGAGCGGTTTATGGATTAAAATTTTCTTACAAATCTTATCGATTTTTTTTAATCAACCACTTTAATAAGGTAAATTCGCAATGTCGACCAAACTAGCTAACCCAGCGCCACTAGGCTTAATGGGTTTCGGTATGACCACTATTCTTCTTAATATCCACAACGCAGGTTTCTTTCCAATCGATTCAATGATTCTTGCTATGGGTATTTTTTACGGTGGTTTGAGCCAAGTTATCGTGGGCACAATGTGTTTCAAACGTGGTGACACGTTCGGTACAACTGCGTTTACTTCTTACGGCCTATTCTGGTTGTCTTTGGTTGGTTTAATCGTGATGCCTTACATGGGCCTACCTGCAAGCCCTGCAGCATTCATGGGTTGGTACCTACTACTATGGGGCATCTTCACAGGCTTCATGTTCATCGGCTCTCTATGCTACCCAGTGGCTAAGCAAGTAGTATTCGGTTCACTAACTATCTTGTTCTTCCTACTTGCAGCTCGTGATTTCACTGGCAGCGAACTAATCGGCACTATCGCTGGTTTTGAAGGTATCTTCTGTGGTGCTTCAGCTATTTACTTTGCAATGGCACAAGTAATCAACAACGAATACGGCCGTACAGTACTGCCTATCGGTGAGAAGAAAGCACCTCAAATGGCAACACAAGAAATCGCTGCTTAATACTCTAACTCGGGAACAGTTAGTTTGTTATAAGCCGTTTATTGGTTATGAATAAACAAAAGGGGTTAGCCGAAATGGCTAACCCCTTTTTTATGCGTTATTAATAGCGCTATTCTTTTAAAGCGATCTATTTGCTAAGGAAAGCTTAAGCTGAAGGTTGCTCTACAGGTTTAGTGTCTGCAGCTTCTGCTTCAGGAGACTTGCCTGTTTTACGCTTATACTTCTCTTCCCAGTAAGTTGCACCTTTAATGCCTAGTTTTACAGGGTTGAACGTGTACTCAGTTACGCCTTGTTTCTGCTGTTCTTCGTAGTCAGCTAGAGCTTTAAGCGCAGGCTTAGACATGAAGAAGATGATCAGAATACCTACGATGTTTAACCATGCCATCAAGCCAACACCAACGTCACCCATTGCCCATGCAAGGTTCGCTGTTTTAACTGTGCCATAGAAAACTGCAGTGATAAGAACAAGCTTAAGTACGAACATCATGCCAGGGATCTTGATGGTACGACGTAGGTAAGCAATATTCGTTTCTGCAATGTAGTAGTAAGCAAGAATCGTTGTAAATGCAAAGAAGAACAGAGCAAATGCGATGAACGGCTTACCAATGCCTGGTAGCGCACTTTCAATAGCAAGCTGTGTAAATACAGGACCATTCGCACCGATGTTTGCTGCTAGGTTCTGAACAAGGAACACGCCTTCAGCGCCGCCGTGAACGTTGTAAGCACCAGTGATGATGATCATGAACGCTGTAGCAGAACATACTAGAAGTGTATCGATGTAGATAGAGAACGCTTGTACCAAACCTTGTTGAGCTGGGTGATCAACACTTGCAGCCGCTGCCGCGTGAGGACCAGTACCTTGACCCGCTTCGTTTGAGTAAACACCACGCTTAACACCCCAACCAATTGCAGCGCCGAAGCCTGCCATAGGTGTGAATGCATCACCAACAATCATTGCGAAAACCGTTGGCACTTGGCTGATGTTTAGCAAAATGATAACGAACGCGATGATGATGTAAGCCAATGCCATGAAAGGAACAACGATTTGTGTGAAGTTCGCAATACGTTTAACACCACCAAAGATGATGAAAGCAAGAATGATAGCAACAACAGTACCGGTGAAAATTTTAGCGAAACTGAATGTACCGACAGCTGTTTCAATCATGTCACCTGAGCCAAATGCAGCTTCTACAGCATTACCAATACTGTTTGACTGAACACCTGGAAGCAAAATACCACATGCAAAAATAGTCGCGATTGCGAAGATCCATGCGTACCACTTCTGACCCATTGCTTTTTCAATGTAGTAAGCCGGACCACCACGGAACTGGCCTTCATCTTCTTCTTTGTAGATTTGCGCTAGCGTAGATTCTGCGTAAGCAGTCGCGGCGCCAAAGAAGGCTACAACCCACATCCAGAATACTGCACCTGGGCCACCGAAACCGATAGCAGCAGCAACACCAGCAATGTTACCTGTACCTACACGGCCAGATAGCGAAACGGCTAGAGCTTGGAAAGACGAGATGCCTTTTGATGAGCTTTTACCCGATAGTAGCAAGCGCCACATTTCAAAGAAGTGACGGATTTGAACAAATCGAGTCATGATGGAGTAGAACAAACCTGCACCTAAACATAGGTAGATAAGTACTGGGCTCCAGATTATTCCATTCAAAAAATCAACGAATGACTGCATGAGTATTTTCCCTGTTAGTTTTGCTTATGATTGTTTTTCGAACAACACAATACTTCACTTGTAACCCAAGTGTTAAATTATTTAACTGCGCATTAGGATTACTGTGACATAAAGCATGTTGTAGAGGGTGTTTGTTAACTCTTAGTGCTAATTTGATAATCGTTCTATTTAGTTTGTTATGCAACTGGTTGTAATTTTTGGTGTTTTGCAAAGTGAATAAATAGTGATTAATACAGAAAGAGGAATTTGAGGTGCGCATAAGAAGCGAAATCGCGGCAAACAGAAGTTGAAGTCGCTTAGCATGAACGACTGATGTAGGAGTGCAGGGATAACTAGGTTGGAATATATCACCTGCATCGTGTGAGCTAGCAGGTCTAAGAGACTATAGTTTTGGAAGGCTCGATAACTAAGGCTTTAATGTCTAATCAGTAAAAGTTACTTATTTGATATCTGTTTCAAACAACCACGAACCCTCGCTCTTGTAATTCTTGAGTGAATTCGGACTGAGTATTTGGCTCACCGTGAATCAAATGCACCTCTTTCGGTGGAGTCGCGATGCCTTCTATAAATTGGTAGAGATCCTCTTTATCTGCATGGGCAGAATAGCCAGACATGCCATGAATTTGAGCGTTAACCTCAACGTCTTTGTTATCAATAAAAACCTGCATTTCGCCTTGTTGCAGCTCTCGTCCGAGCGTCCCGTGCGCTTGATAGCCCGCTAAAATTACATCGGTTCGTTTATCGGGAAGCAAGGCCGATAAGTAGTTCATTATCCTGCCACCCTGACACATTCCAGAAGCTGCGACCACAATCGCGGGTTCACCTGTCGACTTAAGGCGATTCACGATTTTCTTGTGCATTCTATGCCCATCAACGGTAATGCATTGCTCAAAAGCGAGTGGGTGGCGTTTCAGTTCAAGGCGTTGCTTTGCTTCTTGTCCCCACAACTCTTTAAAACGTCGGTATGAACGCGTCACTTTTTGAGCCATCGGAGAATCGAGAATAATAGGAATATCGCTGCTGAGTTGATGCTCAAAGATCAGGTGTTCGATATCAAACAACAATTCCTGAGTTCTGCCGATACTAAAAGCCGGGATTAGAATAACGCCACCATCAAGTAGTGAACGATCAATAATGGCCTTGAGACGCTCAGATCGCGTAGCAATATCATCATGTGTACTGGTGCCATAAGTGGATTCGATAAACAGATAATCAGCTTGCTGTGGTGGCTGAGGATCCGGCAGCAGTGGTGTGTTACTCGGGCCCAAGTCGCCAGAAAACACAACTACTTCTTTGTTGGGTAACTTAATCTCGATATAGGCGGAACCTAAGATGTGCCCAGCGGGTTGAAAACGGGCATGCAGAGTACTTGGCCTATGATGATCCTTTCCGTTGTTTCGCTGTTTAGATGTGATTGGAAACCATTCCCCGTAAGGCTTGGGAGCCATTAACGAATGAATTTTTTTGAGTATCAGCTTTGATTGTTTATTGCTGAGTCCTTGCAGTTTTAAGCCATCTTCAATCATTAAAGGGGCGAGTTCAGCGGTGGCTTGCGTGCAATAAATAGGTTGGTTAAAGCCACTGGCGAGTAACCAAGGTAATCGGCCAATATGATCAATGTGAGTATGGGTCAGCAGCAGAGCGTTGAGGTGGGACGTTTCAAATTCAATATCAAGAGGGCGTGCATCTTCACCTTGGGACTCTTTACCTTGAAAAAGGCCACAATCAATGAGTACCGCTTGGCCTGAATCTCTTAGCTCGTGACAAGATCCTGTGACAGTATGTTTGCCACCATGGTGAATCACTTCCATCGTTTGCTCCCATTGCTCTATAAAGCCGTTAACGCCTGTTTTTATTTTGCGGATAAGTGCCAGCAAGTAAAACAAGAACAATGAGAGTTGCGATCGTTGAGTGTCTTTTTAAGTAATTGAGCGATGACTCAGTGGTTTCGTTGCGAGTTAGTTCGTAGAAGAACGGTCTGAATCCAACTCTGGGTTTTGCTGCGCCTCTAAACGAGCCACTTCGGCATCAAGCTCTGCTATTTTCTCTGCCATGAGTGCGTGACAGCGATTGGCCAACTCCCTTGCATCGCTGAGCTTGTATCCGGATACATCGATAGGTTCCAGCATCTCGGTGATCACAATGCCATTATTGGCACGATTAAAGTCGATCTTATTGTGCGTGGTGCTGGTACACATCGGGGTGATAGGCACGCCGGCTTCAATCGCCATTCGGAAAGCGCCTGTTTTGAATGGCAGTAATCCACGCCCTTTACTACGGGTTCCTTCAGGGTAAACCCAAACAGACAGATCTCTCTGATGAATCGCTTCCGCCACTTGCTTGATGGTATCGCGTGCTTTGGATTTGTCTTCACGGTTAATCATGATGTTACCGGTGATCCAATACAGCAGGCCAAAGAAAGGCACGTACAACAAATCGCGTTTGCCCAATGAAACAGTGCGTGGTCTTAGCATTCCAGGGTCGGTCACAAAGTCCAATATACTTTGGTGGTTAGAGATATACACGCTGTTTTCTGGTGTCGGGGCATTGTCTAGGCCACGCTGCACCAGTTTTACACCGATGATCTTTTGGAGCTGGTTGAACCAACGACAGAAAACGTACACATGCTTGGGGTTCTTGGGGCTAAACAAGCAGTAAACAAAAGCACATAGAGTGGTGAAAATAATAAACACCGTAGCCAAAATAATACGAAGAACAGCAAGCACAATTCACTCCTTACTCACCGCAGATGGCAGTGATTAAATAGTTTTAGATGCTTGAAGTTTTCACTCTATTTAACCGAATTGCAACAATTAACTGTGATAGGGGGCAATTTTTAGATCTTTATATAAAACAAGGACTAACAATGGGTGTTTGACACAGTTATCGAGCTTACACGTGTTCACCAGTAATGGCTTAAGATCACCAATATTGTTTATTTGGATCCGATTTTTCTACCCATTCCGGATCTTGACGCGATTCCAAGTAGAGTTGTAGGCCGTTATAAGACATGAAAGCTGCAGGGCCGCCGAGGTGCTCGAAATAGTCAAAATACTCATCTTCTAGAGCACAAAGGTGGGCTAAATCTATAACCTTGTTAGCCAGCGCCCATTGAATGGCAAATACAGGCGCTATTGAGCCTGAAATATTCACCTCTTCGACGTTTGGGTTAAACATGGAATTAGCTTGCTCAAGCAGTATCTCTTCTTGTTCAGACTCTTGTTGTATTATCTCTTCGACGATCTCCGAGCGCTTGGTATTAGAGACATTCTTGTTCAACTTGGCGATTCGCAGTGCGTAGTTAAATCGGTCTGATGAAACGATGTCGACAAGCTGCGATAGCAGCTCTTTGTCTACGCCTGCTGCTTTGGTGAAATAGTCGATACACGAATTGATTGAGGCATAGCGAGTACCGTCAAACTCAAAACCACTGGTTTCGTCGTATACCTCTAGTGGGATGTCATCAACCGACAAAGGCCAGCCTTTATAATCGACCCGTTGCTTAGCTATTTGATACATCTTCCATGCGCTGCGCCCAAACCCGCCAAGCGTCGAACCCGAGAAATCAGAATCAATAAGCTCTTGCTCTGTCCAGTTCTCACCAATGCCAAGGTGCTTAGCGTACTTGTCTATCAGAGTGTGTTTTATCTGATCGCGAACAGCCCAAATTGAGGTCAGATTCTTTGAATAGTTAATTCTCGCACACTCATTACAAGCCGGCAGTGCTATCGGTGAATGGCCAATCTTGGCAACAACCTGCGCTGTCTTAGGAAATTCAACAAGGTTACTGGAAGGTTCACCACAAAACCAACAGGTGTGGCGCAGGTTGAATGGGGTATCTATTTGCGAGTATGTGTTCATTAGTCTTTATCGGCTAGGTGCTTTAGGCGAGTTAATCATCTTCAAACAATTATCTCTGTTCGCACGTCACCTTGCACCTTGTTTGTTTTTGTTTTGCTGACGAAATTGATTCATGATGTGACTCGCCTGATGAGCTCATTAGGTGGATATTGATATAAAACAGTCACTAACGATAAATGTTGATTGGTATGGCTGAACTTACATGAGCTGCTAGCAATCGCCCAAGCTCCCCATTACTATTGAGATAGATTCCTTACTCCAATAACGCATATGTCCTCATCGATTCCATTTTACGATAAAAATGCTCACACAATTTGCCAGCAGTACAACTCAGTGGCGTTCGAGACGGTACATAAAAGCTGGCAAGCTTATTGGCCTTTAGAGGGCGATAAAGTACTAGATGTCGGTGCAGGGAGCGGTCGTGATGCGCTATGGATGCATAAAGTCGGAGCTGATGTTATTGCGATAGAACCAAGTGCTTCATTACGTGAACAAGGCTCGAAATATACAGGCCCAAGCGTTACCTGGATTGATGACTCACTTCCCTCGATTAGCCGCACTGAAAACCTCGGAATGCGTTTTGACTTGATATTGGTGAGTGCTGTTTGGATGCATCTCGCTCCGTCTCATCGAGAGCGTGCATTCAGAAAGTTGTCTAACTTGCTGGCTCCAAATGGCAAGCTAGTGATCACTCTGCGTCATGGGGAGTTTCAAGACAGTCGACAAGGCTATGAAGTCTCGGTTGAAGAGCTCGAGCGTTTATCAAAAAACAGCGCCTTGTTGGTTCGTCATGTCGATGATAGCCAAGACACATTGAACCGCAGTGAAGTGTGGTGGCAAACCGTGGTGATGACACTGCCAGACGATGGCTCCGGTGACTTGAACAAGGTGCGCCACATTATTGTGAATGACAATAAAGTGGCCACATACAAATTGGCCTTGTTAAGAACATTACTGCGAATTGCGGATGCGCATTCAGGCGCTGTGATTGATCGAACTGATGGGAAAATTTCTCTACCAGTGGGCTTGGTCGCTCTGTATTGGGTAAGACAGTTTAAGCGTTTGATTGATATCGACATAGAAGGCGTCGGGATTCAGCAAAATAGCAACACAACGAAGGGACTTGGGTTTGTAAAAGAGGACGGGTGGAATAAACTCAAACACCTAAGTGCTGATGACCTAGCGATAGGCGCTATGTTTCTCGGCGATGAAGCTAAGGCTCTACAAAAGCTATTTTCACAGACGATCAGCACCATTAAATCAGGGCCTGTGACTTTTATTTATCAAGGCTCGAAAGACAACCGACTATTCGATATACACCCACCTCAAAAACGACGGAAGAGCCGAGAATCGCTGGTCATTGATAGTGAGTTCTTAGAGAGCTTTGGCTATTTTACCCTCGATGCAAGCTTGTGGGAGTGCTTTAGAATCTACCACTCTTGGATTGAACCGCTGGTGGTGAATCAATGGGTCATGGAGATGCAGCGTTTCGAGTTGAACCGACAGCGAAGTATCTCACTACAGACTTACCACGACTGCTTGGTATGGATCGATCAAAACCACGATACTCGCGATGTGCGTAAACGTGTTGAGCAACTTAGAGCTGATCGTGCCGACATTGTCAGCGTCTGGAGTGGAAAAGCATTAAAACATGAGTATCACGTTGATCACTGTTTGCCTTTCGCTTACTGGCCAAACAACGATAAGTGGAATCTCTTTCCTACTACAAGCAAAGAGAACTTAAGTAAAAGTGACAAAGTCCCTACCGCTGAAAAACTTCGCACGTCTAAGTCTCGTATTCTCGAATGGTGGCAGTTAGCATGGAGTGATTCGGCTCATTTTGAACAGCAGTTCTTTTCTGAAGCAGCGCTTTCTTTACCCAATATTCTACCACAATGTCGAGACTTCGAAGAGGTGTTCGATGCAATGGGCTTGCAGGTACGGGGTGTGAAAAGCAGACTGTTGATTAGTGAGTGGCACTGATCATTAAGTGGGTTAGTTATCTCAAATAACCCTCAACAAACTAATCATCGAGAACATAATGAAATACATCGGAATTGATGGCTGTAAGGCGGGGTGGATCGCTTGGATTGTCTCTAGCAATGAGCTACCTACGTTCAAAGTGGTAAACACGCTTGATGAGCTGGCGAGTGATCTTGTCGGCTCTACCGTGCTTATCGATATGCCGATTGGTTTTAGTGACGCACAGACTCCAGATAGATTATGCGATAAAGCAGCAAGACGTTTCCTAACCAGCAAGCGTGGATCTTCCGTGTTTCCAGTGCCGTGCCGAGAGGCGGTTTATCAAACCGATTACATTGCGGCGTGTAGTGCTAATGTTGAGCAGCTTGATAAGAAGTTTTCTAAACAGACTTGGGGCATAGTTCCCAAGATCCGTGAGCTTGATGAGCTCATTGAATATCATCCCAATCTTTCTATCAGAGAATCACATCCTGAGGTGGTGTTTGCAGCATTGAAAGGCGAACCGCTGACCTTTTCCAAACGAACACAAGAAGGCAAAGAGGAAAGGTTTTCTATTATTCAGCAACTCGCCCCTCAATGGTGTGACGGCTTGTCGTTGGCCATTTCAAACACTAAACGCAAAGACGTCGCGATAGACGATATCTATGATGCGTTCGTACTTATGTTGGTTGCCTATTACGCTCCGCAATTATCGACCTTACCTGAGCTTTCTGATGTTGGTGGAGAAGCGGATGTCGACCAGAACGGACGAGTTCGAGAGATTGTCTATTGGGACAAAACGCGCTAACAAAGCGTGCGCTCAACTTGGCCTAATATGCTATTTCCCAACTTCTGCTACTTTTCACTCTTACTATTTTTGAGTCTTTGATATGAAACGTTTTATTGTCGGCTGTCTGGCCACTGTGCTCAGTATTGCTAGTTATGCCCAAGTCGCCCCTATATCTCAATGGCAATGCGACATGATGAAAAAGAACAATGTCTTGAGTAGTGGTGCACCTGTTGGTTGTGAGCGACTATCTAAAGTGGATTTCGATTTCATTAATTTCAAAGGGGAAACGCAACAGGGCAATATTATCGTGCTTGATGTTATTGCGCCTGCTGTTGAACAAATCTTTTCAGAGCTTAAACAGCGCAATTTCCCTCTTCATTCTGCTCGCCTAATGCGTGAATTCAGAGGTGACGATAACGCCTCAATGGACGCGAACAACAGCAGTGCGTTTAACGCTCGTCCTATTACAGGTGGAGGTGGTTGGTCGAAGCATGCTTATGGTGTGGCGATAGACATCAACCCAGTTCAAAACCCTTTCTTAGAGTTTGATAGCAACGGAATAATCACGGTAAAGCCTTCACAATCTGCGACTCGCTATGTGAACCGAACTCGTTTTCGTGCGCGTGATGAAATAGAACGCCGCGGCATGGCGGAAGATGTGGTCGAGCTGTTTGCCCATCACGGATTTATGATCTGGGGAGGGGATTGGAATAGCCCTATCGATACTCAGCATTTTGAGGTCGGCTCAAGAAAGTTCGTTAACCAACTGCTTTCTAAACCACAGCCTGAAGCCAAGGTATTATTTGAGCGCTACGTCGAATCTTATCGACAGTGCTATCTCAAAAATAAAGGTGAGGACGCAGAAAAAGCTCGAGCTATCTGTGCAAAGAAAACAGTCGGGACTTTTTAGTGCTATGTTTATCTAGAACCGTTTGTGTTTTAGCAAGTTAAACTCGCTTCAGGTGTGTTTTGAATAGCTAAGGTCAGCGCTTGCCGTTGGCCTTTTTTTGTATTCATTTTTTCAATAGAACACCACGTATTGAAAAGGTTATTGGGTATCCATTAGTCAATAATCTACAAGCTAATGCAGCGCAAAGTCATCGGTTTGTCATTGAAAAACTCATAGCGTTAACGTTTTGTGAGAACCATTGCTGGTGGGGGAACTCTTTGCCGAATCGCCAGTATTATTAGTGAACTGATCACAACGGACCAACTAATGAAAAAGATACCTTTGGCTCTAACTCTTTTAAGCACTTTACTTTTTTCACAATATTCTTTGGCTACAGATACTTCACACACTACTCAAAACCCTACTTACGAACTCGATGGTAAGTCGGTATTAGGTCGCACTGAGAACGTGTACTTATCTAGCGTTCAAGGGTTAAAAGACGTTCCTTTCATTGGTAAAATTGATACCGGTGCAGAAACCACTTCTATGCATGCTGAAGACATTCATGTGAAGAGCTCTAATGCCGACTACCAAAACCTTAAAGACAAAGAGTTGATGGCGGCGTTAACCGAAGACCTGTTGAACAATTCCGACGTTGATTACGATGATTGGGATGGCAGTACCTTCGCGAAATATGAAGCTGTGGTGTCTTTTAAGGTTCAAAACCCACGCACGGGAGATATGGTATTAATCGAAGCGCCTTTAGAGCGTGTCAGCATGATACGAAGCCGTACCAGCAGCACGCCTTTGCTTCGCCCGACTATTAAAATGTCGCTTACCATTGCGGATCAAGAATTAAAAACAGACGTTAACCTGACCGACAGAAGTCACTTCTCTGCACCAGTGCTAATAGGTAAAACTTTCCTTGCTGACAACGCTTTAGTGTTTGCGGGTTATGACTACTTGCAAGAGCAAGAAAATGCGACGGTTGTTGGCCGAAAAGAGGTGGTGTCTATCTCTGGAATGGCGATGAATGCGACCTTCTCTTTAAAGAACCGCTACAGTATTTTGCATGCAAAAGACATCGACATAGACAAAAAGAACAAAGAAGTGACGTTTGATATGTTCGACAACGACGGCAAGCAAAAAGAGATGACATTGCCGTTGGTTCGTATGTTAAGCGTGAGCGGGAAGAAGAGACCTTTGGTGTATGTGCCTGTTCAACTCGATGAAAACACAACAAAAGACGTTCTGGTGTACCTACGT
This sequence comes from Vibrio splendidus, assembly GCF_001557875.1. Taxonomy (GTDB): domain Bacteria; phylum Pseudomonadota; class Gammaproteobacteria; order Enterobacterales; family Vibrionaceae; genus Vibrio; species Vibrio splendidus_F. The sequence continues at coordinate 78,236 of NZ_LNRF01000010.1, forward strand.
GAGCGCTCGAGTAGTGAGTCGCAGTTGAGATTTGGTACCAGTACCGCCAGCGAACTTTTCATGATTGACACCAGTGCGGAGAATATTTTATCAGAAGGTTCAGAGAGCTTTAGTGATGTGGCTGAGTCTGGTGAGCCTATGATTATCTCGCCGGAAGAGGACATCACCCTAGATGACTTCCCGCTTAAGGCTGTGGCTTCTTTCACGGTCAATACGCCTTTGTTGAAGGTCGACAGTTTTGAAATGACAGGTAAAGGCAAAGATGCTTCCGTTGAATTTTATCTTACCGATGTAAACGGTGAGAAGCAGAAGGTAACCAAGCCCATTATTAAGAAGCTTAAAGTCGGGGATGATACTCGTCCGGTTGTAAGTGGTGAGTTTGCGGTGTCTGGAAATGTGCGCACGCAAGAGTTTGCTATCGACGTGCTCAACACAAATGAGAAAGAAGCGTACTTTATTTTAGGTAAGAAGATGGCAAAAGAAGGCGTTTACGTTAATACGCGTTCTGATTACCTTCTGAAGGCTGAGCCACTGTTTAAAGTTGGACACATCGAAGTTGTTGAAGTGAATGGTATGAAGTTCCCGGCCAAGCTAGATACTGGCGCGGATGTAAGTTCAATGAACGCAGTCAATATCAAACGATTTAAGAAAGATGGCCAAGACATGGTGACCTTTACTTATCAAAACAACCAAGGCGATAAGCAAGACTTCACCAAGCCAGTGATTGATGTAATGCGCATCAAAGCGAAGAAAGGCGAGAAGGTGAACATTCGCCCTGTAGTAGAAATGAAGGTTAAGTTGGGTGACCTAGAGAAAGAGGTGCGGGTAAACCTCCAAGACCGTTCGCGCTTCGAATACAGCATGATTCTAGGTAAGAACTTCTTAAAGCACGGCGCAGTAGTGAGTAGCGATGAAGATTATGTGCTGGGTGATATGGAGTAAAACCTAAACTTATCTAAGTTCGTATCAGAACAGTTCTACACAGCCACACATTTCAGCAATGGGATGTGTGGCTTTTTGTTGATTGTCTGTTTTTTGATATTGATGTTCTGGCAGTTAAGTGTTTGTTATAAATGAACTTAATCATTAATTCATAAGATGCAGACAAACAAAAAGGGCCAACTCTTTCGAGTTGGCCCTTTCCAAACGTTTGGTGGAGCTGGCGGGAGTTGAACCCGCGTCCAAAAATCATTCATCATTGGTACTACATGCTTAGTCGATCTTTAATTTCACCAGCAACCTGCGAACCGACACGCTAGTTAAAGGCTAACCTGAATTATAATTCGCGCTTTTCCTCTCAGGTGGGAGAAGCCACGCTAGCTAGTTTGGGTTTGATCTCTTATTGGTCCCCGTCTTACGAGCGGAAGCTAGGGTAAGAGAGCTCTGAGCAGGTTATTAAGCTGCTAGTGCGTAGTTTTCGTCGTTTGCGACTATTTTTTTGCGGCTTTTAACGTGGCCAACCGCCCCACGGCATGCACCTCAGACTTCAAAATTCCTGTCGAATCCTAAATCAGCCCCAAGTGTTATTTGCATAGTACCAGAAAAGCTTACCCTGTCTAGCACTGTGCGTTTAAGTGCTTAAAATTAACGCAAATTACTCTTCATAATTCGTGCTTTATCTCTCGCCCAATCTTTTTCTTTCATATCAGTACGTTTATCGTGCAGCTTTTTACCTTTCGCTACGCCAACTTTAATCTTCGCCCAAGAGCGAGACCAGTAAAGCGCGGTTGCGACAAGTGTCATGCCTTCACGGTTAATACGACCGATAAGGTTGTCGAGTTCTTTTCTCGACATCAGGAGTTTACGGATACGTGTTGGGTTCGCCACGATATGAGTACTCGCTTGAGTAAGCGGAGTGATCGTCATACCACTGATGAATGCTTCGCCATCTCGGATGTAAACGTAGCTTTCTGCGATATTGGTTTTGCCTTCACGTAGGGATTTTACTTCCCAGCCTTGTAGCTCAAGCCCCGCTTCTATCTCATCATCGATGAAATATTCGTGGCGAGCTTTCTTGTTAAGCGCAATGGTATTACTACCGGCTTTTGATTTTGATTTATTCTTTGCCATAATGGCCTCATTATACGGATTGCGCCCTAGTTGGGGAATCCTTTTTATTTGCGCTCTGGCCCAATACAATTAAAATTGCAGTTTGTGTTAATGTAACGCTGTCTTTAACAGGAGTCTATATGCCAAAGGTTACTCGTTCAGCATTAGTGTCGTTTAGTGCCGACCAGATGTTCAGCTTGGTCAATGATGTTGCTCGTTATCACGAGTTTTTGCCAGGGTGTTCTGGTTCACGTGTGATCGAATCTTCAGATTCAACTATGGTAGCTTCGGTTGACGTCTCTAAAGCGGGTATCAGCAAAACATTTACCACATCGAATCGCTTAGCTGATGGTGCTGAGATCTTGATGGAGCTGGTGGACGGCCCGTTCAAAAAGCTGCAGGGTGGTTGGTACTTTACTCCGCTCGACGAGCAAGCTTGTAAGGTTGAACTTAAGCTAGAGTTTGAGTTCTCTAGCCGAATGATTGAAATGGCATTTGGTAAGATTTTCAATGAGCTGACGAGCAATATGGTCAGTGCTTTTACTCAACGCGCGAAACAGGTCTACTAAGCCATGACTATTGAATCGGATATGATCCACGTAGAGGTTGTGTTTGCACTTCCTCATGAACAGCGTGTGTTTACTTTGGTAGTGAACAAGCACGCGACCGTTGAAGAGATCATTGCGCAGTCTGGCGTTTTGGAATTGTACCCAGAGATCGACTTAGCGAAAAATAAGGTTGGTGTATTCAGTCGTAATGTGAAGCTAGATGCGACGGTTCGTGATAAAGACCGTATCGAAATCTACCGTGCGCTATTGGCTGATCCAAAAGAGATTCGTCGCAAACGTGCTGAACAAGCGAAAGCGGCCGCAGCTAAATCATCGTAACGCAAAACAAATTTAACTAAGAAGAGAGCTCGCTATATCGGCGAGCTTTTTTGTGGCTGTTAGTTAGACACAGTAGCTAATTTGTTAGCAGATATTAAAAAGCCTGCTCATGAGCAGGCTTTTGCGATTCATACCTTGTCGACTGATAGTTTTGTCGACTGAAAGCTAGCGAAGGCTTTCGAAGAACTCATCACTGGCTTCAAAATCACCATTGATCGTTACTAGAGTGCCTGTCGCATCAAAGTTTACGACAAGGTTCTTCTGAATCGGGTCTTCATGGCCTTTTTGGTGGTGGTAAATGTAATACCACGTGTCTGGGTAGCCATTTTCGATAAGCATAGGTGAGCCCATAACGTAACGAACTTGTGTTTTTGTCATGCCAAACTTGAGCTGGTCGACAGCTTCTTGTTCAACATAGTTACCCTGATTGATGTCAATTCGATAAACCAACTTCTCTAATAGAGAGCAACCGGTCAACATTGTTAGTGCAAGTGGAACTGCAACTAACCACTTTTTAATTCGCATAGTTTGAGATCTTTCTTCGCTAAAATACTGCCTGATAATAAACAAGCTCCAGCAAGAAGTAAAAAGCTCCTTGCGCTTTGAGCTTGTTATGACTGGCAATTTTGAATTAAGTTGCAAAATTGCCAAGAATTTTCGGTAAATTATCAGAAAGTTGCTGAATATGTAACCTAAGCTGCGATTAATAGCTCTTTTGCGTTGGCAAGCGTCGATTCGGTAATTTGGCTGCCACCAAGCAGTCGAGCAAGCTCTGAAACACGTTGTTGCTTATCAAGAGTGTGCATTTGAGTCTCTGTTTTGCCCGATTTCGTGTTCTTCGCTACAAACAGCTGTTGGTGACCGCAACCTGCCACTTGAGGTAAGTGAGTCACACACATCACCTGTGTAGATTCGCCCAGCTTGCGAAGCATTTTTCCGACAACCGCAGCGGTTGGTCCACTGATACCCACATCGACTTCATCGAAAATCAGGCTTGGTGTGTCCACTTTTTGCGCTGTGATTACTTGAATCGCTAGTGAGATTCGTGATAACTCACCACCAGAGGCCACTTTCGCAATCGGCTGCATTGGCTGGCCTGGGTTGGTCGAAACAATGAAGGTCACGTTATCCATACCCAATGGGGAAGGGTGTGTGTTGGTGTTGTTCACTTCAATGGCAAACTGCGCTTTTTCCATGCTCAGTTCGTGCATGCTTTGCGTGATCAGCTTGTTGAGCTCTTTTGCGTAACGAGTTCGAGATTTATGAAGCTTCTCTGATTTAGCCACGAACGATTGGTATTGGTTTTCTACCTCGTTTGCTAATTCTTCCAACTTTTCATCTGAGCAATCAAGCGCTTCAACTTGTTGTAATAAATCTTGATGGTGCTTATATAGCTCTTCTGGCAACACGTGGTGTTTACGAGACATTGACATCACTTTTGAGAAGCGTTCTTCAACGTAAGCCATACGACCGGGATCAACATCAATGCTGTCTAGGTATGTTCTTAACTCGTTGTTGGTTTCTTCAATCTGAATAATGGCTTCAGAAAGCAAGTTCGGTAACTCGGCCAATCTTTCATCGAGCTCAGCTAACTGAATTAAGGAGTTATTGGCCGATTGCAGAATACCAAGCGCATTAACTTCTTCGCCTTCATAAATAAGCTCGATAGCTTGCTGACAGGTTGTGGCCAGTTCTCCGCTATTGGAGAGGCGCTTATGCTCTTGTTCGAGGTCTTCATATTCTTCCTCCCCAATAGACAGCTCATTTAACTCTTTGATTTGGTATTCAAGAAGTTGTTTTTGAGCTTGGTTTTGCTGGCTATTTTCACGTAACTCTTTTAAGTGGTTATCCGCTTGTCGCCACGCTTGGTAAGCATTACGTGTTGATTTCAATAGATTCAAGTGGCCTGCGTATTGATCAAGCATGGCCATTTGGTAATCGCTTTTCATCAACTGGTGATGCGCGTGTTGACCATGAATGTTGATCAATAGTTGCCCTAGCGATTTCAATTGTGAAAGAGGGACAGGGCTACCGTTGATGAATGCACGAGAACGACCTTCTTTTGAGATGGTTCTGCGCAGGATACACTCACTGCCATCAAGCAATTCGTTGTCTTCTAACCAGCGGGTAGCATGCAGATTGTTCTCAAGTAAAAAAGCGGCACTGACTTCGGTTTTTTCTTCACCTTGTCGAACCATTCCTGCATCGGATCTTCCTCCAAGGCACAAGCCTAAAGCATCGATAGCGATAGATTTACCCGCACCAGTTTCACCGGTGATTGTTGTCATGCCTTTAGAGAGTTCTAGCTGTAAAGACTTAACAATAGCGAAATTATTAACACTTAAATGAGCCAGCATTTTTATTTACCTGTATAACTGAACAATACTGTATATAAGCTCAGTATATACTGTTTCTTTATACAGTAAAGTCGGCAGGTGAAAATTTTTTGCGACAGCTCTCAGAATTAAGCTTGTCTGTAGATCACTGAAACCGCTATAGATTCCCAACTCGGTCGTTCCTTCCTCTTGGGAATGACGATGTGGTGGATTGGCGTAAAGACAGAGATGGTGGGCTTTTAATCGGTAATAAAAAAGGCTGACGAATGTCGTCAGCCTTTGAAATTTTCGGTTATTGCTAGAGCTGTTTAGTTAGAACAGCTTACTCGACCAGCCTAGTTTGTTACGTAGAACGTGGTAGTAATTGTAGTCTTTAGGGTGGATCAGTTTGAGTACATTTGGGCTTTGGTAAATGTGGATCTCATCGCCAGGGGAAACAGGCAGCGAGATTTGACCATCACAGCTGACTTCCTGAGTGCCGCGGTTATCAGGCGATACGATCAGCTTGATGCGGCGCTTTCCATCGACAACAAGCGGTCGGCTTGAAAGCGTGTGTGGGAACATGGGTACCAAAGAGATGGCATTCAAGCTTGATGACAGGATAGGGCCACCGCCAGAAAGCGAGTAAGCGGTAGAACCTGTTGGCGTAGAAACGATCAAGCCATCAGAACGCTGCGAGAAAGCGAAGCTGTCGTCGATATAGACTTCAAACTCGATCATGTGTGCAACTTGACCTGGGTGAAGTACCGCTTCGTTTAGTGCTGCATTATGGCTTTTTATTTGGCCGTGACGGTGAATTTCCGTTTCAAGTAAGAAGCGTTCCTCTTCCATGAACTCGCCTTTGAGAACATCAGTAAGCGCACTCTGGAAGTTTTCAGGGTTGAGATCGGTTAGGAAACCAAGGTTGCCTCGGTTAACACCAATCACTGAAATGTCGAAACGTGACAAGATTCGAGCGGCACCGAGCATATTTCCGTCGCCGCCGACCACAATGGCGAGATCGGCGCGTTTACCTAATTCAATCAGGCTAGAAAAATGTTCTTTTGGGATGTCGTCTAAAATAGTGGCGAGTCTGTCATCAACAAACACTTGATAACCCTCAGCACTTAACCACTGATAGAGCTCTCTATGAGTCTGAATTGCTTGCTGATCTCGAGGTTTACCAATAATGGCGATGACTTCAAATGGCTTTTTCATAACGTTTCCAAACGAATTAGGCTTGAATCAAAATTCTTCATCCCCATAATAAAGGCAAGTTGAACGTCTATGCGAGTGTTTTATATCAATTTGGGGCGCAAACACGCCTGTCACTTGCATTGAAAACGAATTCTGGAGATATCATGAGCAACGAAGAAAACAAAGTAACCGAAGAAGAGCTAGATCAGATCATCGCTGAAGCTGAGAAAGTTGAAGAAGCTGAGCTGAATGAAGACGCTGCTGATGAGCAGGAAGCAAAAATCGCTCAACTGGAAGCTGCACTGCTTTCTAGCGAATCTAAAGTGAAAGAACAGCAAGATTCTGTTCTTCGCGCGAAAGCTGAAGTTGAAAACATGCGTCGCCGTAGTGAACAAGAAATTGATAAAGCGCGTAAATTCGCTTTGAACAAGTTTGCTGAAGGTCTGCTTCCTGTCATCGACAACCTAGAGCGTGCAATGCAAGCGGCAGACGCTGAAAACGAAGTGGTTAAGCCACTGTTTGAAGGTGTTGAGCTAACGCACAAGACGTTCGTAGATACAGTTGCTAAGTTTGGTCTTAAAGAGATCAACCCTGAAGGTGAAGCGTTCAACCCTGAATTCCACCAAGCAATGTCTATCCAAGAAAGCCCAGATCACGAATCAAACACGGTTATGTTTGTGATGCAAAAAGGCTACGAACTAAACGGTCGTGTGGTTCGTCCAGCGATGGTTATGGTTGCTAAGTAATTACTTATTACGTTGCCAGCTGATTGACTAGCGCATTGGCTGAGTAAGTCGTGGCGGCAAAATAAATCACTGGTTTACGTGAAATGAAAAGAGAGGCATATGCCTCTCTTTTTTTATGTCTATAGCTTGAGAGTCCACGTAAATAAGCATTAAAACCGCATTAAGAATGTCGTTCTTTTTATTTCATTTAGATCAGTATTTTAGAGTTTTGTGTTATGAAACTTGTTGTGATTGAGTAAATGTTTTGATGTCACATTTGTGATGTTTTTGTAAATAAACGCTTTTAATTGTTATCTTTGTATGTAAAATCCACTGCCATATAGCGATTTTGGTCGCATATATAACTATAAAAGTACAAATTTCAAACACAACAAACTGGAGAAGAACGATGGATAAATCGCTCTCAAGTAAAATTTTTGTAGGCTTGTTCGCTGGTCTACTTATTGGTACTGCTATTCAGTACCTATTCAGCGGTATTGCTATTTTTGATACGTATCTACTTGGTGCTGCAGAGGGTGCTGGTGGTATGTTCGTATCACTTATCAAGTTACTTGTAGTTCCTCTTGTATACGTATCTATTGTTTGCGGTATTGTTGAGCTAAAAGATATTCGTTCATTTGGTCGTCTTGGTGGTAAAACCTTTGGTCTTTACATTATTAACACCATCATCGCGATTTCAGCAGCGCTAACGATTGGTCTTATTTTCCAACCAGGTGCAGGTGCGAATCTAGCGGGTACGGTTTCTGAGACAATTGCGCTTACAACAACTGAAACACCAGACATTTTCTCTCTTGTTGTTAACATCGTTCCTAGCAACCCTGTAGAAGCGTTCGCAAGCGGCGACATGCTACAAATCATCTTCATGGCAATTTTGACAGGTCTTGCTATTCAAGCACTTGATTCTCGTGGTGGCCCAGCTATCAAGACATTCAAGATGGCTAACGAAATCATGATGAAGCTTATCGGCCTAGTAATGAGCTTGGCACCTTACGGTGTATTTGCTCTGATGATTCAACTGGGCGCAACACTGGATGCAGACACGCTAATGTCAGTTGCTGGCTATGTGGCGCTTGTGGTTGCAATGCTTGTGTTCTGGATTTTCTTCTTCTACCCAATGATGGTTGGTTCATTCACTGGTATTTCTCCAAAGCAGTTCCTACGTGCAACGCGTGAGCAAGTTCTATTCTCACTATCTACAGCAAGTTCGAACGCAACAATCCCAGTAACAATGCGTACTCTTACTGACAAACTAAACGTATCTAAGTCAGTAGCAGGTTTCGGTGTACCACTAGGTGCAACAATGAACATGTCTGGTGTATCTATCTACATCGCACTAGCAACTATGTTCGTAGCAAACGCGTTTGGTCAGCCAATCAACACTGCTGATATCTTCACTCTTGGTCTAACTATCCTGCTACTGTCTATCGGTGCTGGTGGTGTTCCTGGTGGCGGTGTAGTAATGGTTGGTGTTCTATTGCACCAACTAGGTCTACCACCAGAAGGTCTAGCGATTGTTGCTGCTGTTGACCGTATCTGTGACATGTTCTGTACTTCTTCAAACGTAGTAGGTGATACAGCGGTGAATACTATCGTTGCTAAATCTGAAAACGAAATTGGCGTTGAAGCTAATGAAGAAGCTGAGCTACAGAAAGCAGAAGCTTAATTCAGAGACTCTTTCCGCTATAGATTTAATCTGAGCTGAAACCCTGAGTAGATAAACGGAGCCCAAGTGGCTCCGTTTTTTATTGGGTGAGAAGGTCACTTTATCTACTTTTACTCAATAAACGATAGTAGAGGGTGAATAAACCCAGTTATGGGACTTATATAGGCGGTAATGATATGTATTCGTGCCTAATCATTCCTTTTATTAAAATAAATGTAAAAAAATCCATTTTCACCCTTGAAAAGGCTTCGTGAGCCCTTATCTATGGTGCATACGAAAGCAAATTACATTTGCACTTAAATTTTGTGTATTAGGGTTGAATCCCTGATTACCGCCCCCCACATATGTGGGTATAGCAAAAAACTAATATAGATTATATTTCGGAGATAGCCTGATGGGTCGAATCATTGGTATTGATTTAGGTACTACTAACTCTTGTGTTGCTGTTTTAGACGGCGACAAACCACGCGTACTAGAAAATGCTGAAGGCGAACGCACAACAGCATCGGTAATCGCATACACTGACGGCGAGACGCTAGTTGGTCAACCTGCGAAACGTCAAGCAGTTACTAACCCTCAAAACACGCTATACGCAATTAAGCGTCTAATCGGTCGTCGTTTTGAAGATGAAGAAGTTCAACGCGATATCGAAATCATGCCTTTTAACATTGTTAAAGCTGATAACGGTGATGCATGGGTTGAAGCGCAAGGCCAAAAAATGGCTGCTCCTCAAGTATCTGCTGAAGTTCTTAAGAAAATGAAGAAAACAGCTGAAGACTTCCTAGGCGAAGAAGTAACTGGCGCAGTTGTTACTGTTCCTGCTTACTTCAACGATGCTCAACGTCAAGCAACTAAAGATGCTGGCCGTATCGCTGGTCTAGATGTTAAACGTATCATCAACGAACCAACTGCTGCTGCTCTAGCTTACGGCCTAGACAAGCAAGGTGGTGATCGCACTATCGCTGTATACGACCTTGGTGGTGGTACATTCGATATCTCTATCATCGAAATCGATGAAGTAGAAGGCGAGAAAACTTTCGAAGTTCTTTCAACTAACGGTGACACTCACCTTGGTGGTGAAGATTTCGATAACCGCATGATCAATTACCTAGTAGATGAGTTCAAGAAAGAGCAAGGTATCGATCTTAAAGCTGATCCACTAGCAATGCAGCGTGTTAAAGAAGCAGCAGAAAAAGCGAAAATCGAGCTTTCTTCTACTACTCAAACTGACGTAAACCTACCTTACGTTACTGCTGATGCGACTGGTCCTAAGCACATGAACATCAAAGTGACTCGTGCGAAGCTTGAATCTCTAGTTGAAGACCTAGTTCAACGTTCTCTTGAGCCACTAAAAGTTGCTCTAGCAGATGCTGACCTATCTGTAGGCGAAATCACTGACGTTATCCTAGTTGGTGGTCAAACTCGTATGCCTATGGTTCAAGCTAAAGTAACTGAATTCTTCGGTAAAGAGCCACGCAAAGACGTGAACCCTGACGAAGCTGTTGCAATGGGTGCTGCTGTTCAAGGTGGTGTACTAGCTGGTGACGTTAAAGACGTTCTACTACTAGACGTTACTCCTCTATCTTTCGGTATCGAAACGATGGGTGGTGTGATGACTAAGCTTATCGAGAAAAACACAACTATCCCTACTAAAGCGGATCAAGTGTTCTCTACAGCTGAAGACAACCAAAACGCAGTAACTATCCACGTTCTTCAAGGTGAGCGTAAGCAAGCGACTTACAACAAGTCTCTTGGTCAGTTCAACCTAGAAGGTATCCAACCAGCACCACGTGGCATGCCACAAATCGAAGTAACATTCGACCTAGATGCTGATGGTATCCTGAACGTATCTGCTAAAGATAAAGCAACAGGTAAAGAGCAGAAGATCACTATCCAAGCATCAGGCGGCCTGTCTGAGGAAGAGATCGAAGCAATGGTACAAGAAGCAGAAGCTAACAAAGAAGCGGACAAAAAGTTCGAAGAGCTAGTAACTGCACGTAACCAAGCTGACCAAATGATTCACGGCACTAAGAAGCAAGTAGAAGAAGCTGGTGAAGCTCTACCTGCAGACGAGAAAGCTAAAATCGAAGCGGCTATCACGGCACTAGAAGAAGTTAAGTCTGGTAACGACAAAGAAGCTATCGACGCTAAAGTTCAAGAACTTATGCAAGCAGCTCAGAAGCTAATGGAAATTGCTCAACAGAAAGCTCAAGCTGAACAAGCTGGTGCTGACGCTGGTGAACAACCTAAGCAAGACGACGATGTGGTAGACGCTGAGTTCGAAGAAGTTAAAGAAGACAAAAAATAATTTCGTTTCAGAGTAGCTTGATTTCGTTGTCGGAAGTGCTCACCTACTAACGTAGGCTCCGCGCTTCCTCCTAGAACTCAAGCTATCTGCTTAGAAATTTGTCTCAAAGGCTTATTATTGCGGGCGTCAGAGGTAACTCTCACGCCCGTAAATTTGTATTTAGACTTGTCGATCTAGATAATAGCTTTATTCGGCGTTTCAGCCGGCAGAACTTTTATCTAGATTGATACACAGACTACTGAAGTGATCATTCGGTAGTAGCAATTATTTTGGTGACCTAGAACATGTCAAAACGTGATTTTTACGAAGTATTAGGCGTAAGCCGCGATGCATCAGAGCGCGATATTAAAAAAGCGTACAAACGCTTAGCGATGAAATTCCACCCGGACCGTAACCAGGGTGACGAGACCGCAGCAGATAAGTTTAAAGAAGTAAAAGTAGCGTACGAGATCCTAACTGACTCTCAAAAGAAAGCAGCTTACGACCAATACGGTCACGCAGCCTTTGAACAAGGTGGCATGGGCGGCGGCGGTGGTTTCGGCGGCGGTGGTCAAGGTGACTTCGGCGATATCTTCGGTGACGTATTTGGCGATATCTTTGGCGGCGGTCGTCGTGGTGGCGGTCAACAGCGCGCACAACGCGGTTCAGATCTACGTTACAACATGGAGCTTTCTCTAGAAGAAGCGGTTCGTGGTGTTTCTAAAGAAATCGAAGTACCAACTCTTGTCGAGTGTGATACTTGTGACGGTAGCGGCGCGAAAGCGGGTTCTTCTGCACAAACATGTGGCACTTGTCATGGCCACGGCCAAGTACAAATGCGCCAAGGTTTCTTTGCAGTTCAACAAACTTGTCCTACTTGTAATGGTAAAGGCAAGATCATCAAAGATCCATGTAACTCATGTCATGGTCAAGGACGCAAACAGAAGACGAAAACACTTAACGTTAAGATCCCTGCTGGTGTTGATACTGGCGATCGTATTCGTCTATCTGGCGAAGGCGAAGCGGGAGAGCAAGGCGCTCCAGCTGGCGACCTGTACGTACAAGTACACGTAAAAGAACACAACATCTTTGAGCGTGACGGCAACAACCTTTACTGTGAGGTTCCAGTAAGCTTCTCAATGGCTGCTTTAGGCGGTGAAGTTGAAGTTCCAACACTGGATGGTCGTGTAAACCTTAAAGTGCCAGAAGAAACACAAACGGGCCGTATGTTCCGTATGCGTGGCAAAGGCGTGAAAGGCGTTCGTGGCGGCGGTGTGGGTGACCTAATCGTTAAGCTAGTGGTTGAGACTCCAGTTAAGCTAAGCTCTCGCCAAAAAGAACTACTGCGTGAATTCGAAGAAACATGTTGTGGCGAAGCGGCAAGTAAGCACAAGCCAAAATCTGAAGGTTTCTTCAGCGGCGTTAAAAACTTCTTCGATGACCTAACTAAGTAATCAATTCATTGATGTATTAGGTTATTGATACTTTAAGTTTTTGATAACAGTAGAAAAGCCTGCTCATGTAGCAGGCTTTTTTGTGTCTGTAGGTTAGAGAAAAGAAGCTCATAGAGGAAAGAGCTGAGGTTGCACAGATAAGTTCTAGAGCCCTTTGGTGGTTGCTCTTGTTACTTCCAACACGCTTCTGGCTCTGAAACGCCAGAATGGTGTAGCTCCAAAATATCGGTCGTCGAATTTAAGCAATCATCGTTTGTTTGTGGTGAGAGTGGTTCAGCTTGAATTGAATAGGTGGAGCTACTCGCAGATATCGCTAGCGTGTACCGGCTAGTATCGGTATCACAAAACAAACATGTCCCTCCTGAAATAATACTCTCTGCTGCCGATGCATAGTTCCCCGTGTACAAGGTCTCCATCTCCAGTTGCATCTTGGTCATATCGGCCATTGCTGTGACTCGATGCGCTTTGATGACATGGTTTGTATAACTTGGGTAAGCAATTGCACCGAGTATCCCCACGATAGCGACAGCGAGCAATAACTCGATCAATGTCATCCCTCTCATGCTTAAGTTGTTGCTGTTGCATATATTTCTTCGAATCATCGCGAGTAGTTTCCTTTCATAGCTCAGCCCATTCTTCTCCGGTGGTAGCATCGCTGCAAGATTAAATGCGGTTACGCATTGAGTTACATAGGAATTTGGGAAATGACTCGCGGGTTTACTTTGTTAGAGCTGTTAATAACGGTATCGGTACTGTCGATACTGATAGCGACGGCTGCCCCGAGTTTTAGTTCGGTTACTGAAACCGTCAAGATGCAGCGACTCGCCGGAGAGTTGAATGGTTTTCTCATTCAGGCCAAGTCTGAATCGGTCAAAAGGAATCAAGATCTGTGGGTACATTTCTCTATGGATAAAAATGAGGTGCAATCAACCGGAGAGTGGACTGTAAGGTTAAAGCCGACTGAAGACCTTTCTGGTGAAACGTTACTGATGTTGTCGGGTAAACCATTTCGAGATGTATCGTTTTCCCATAACTACACCGGCGCAAGAATCAGCTTTGAGAGTGTTAGAGGAAGGCCTGCCAGGGGGACAATTTATCTATTCCCTAATGGTGCTTCCACCGATCGACTTTTGATCAAGCTATCTAGCCCTCCAGGACGAATTAAGGTATGCGGCGAGTCGAGCGCTCAGTATGGCTATTATGCGTGTTAAGCCGATCATGGTAGCGCCTAGTAAGCAACGAGGTACATCATTGATTGAGTTAATGGTGGCGTCTGTGATTGGTATATTCGCGATCTCGATTATCGGGAGTGTTTTTATCACCGGGCAGAGAATTGCCAAAGATAAGGGCATCGAGTTACTGCTGCTGCAAAACCTCACCAGTACCATGCAGGTAATGAAAGAAGACATTCAACGAGCGGGCTACGATGGATCTAATGGTTACTCAATCAAGTTGTCTGGCGCAACGGGCACCATTCAAGTAAGCGGTGGTGTTGCTATTGGTTTTGTTTACTTCCGAGAGGGCTCAAGCGCAAGTAAAGATTATCGAAATATCGTTTACAGAAAAAATGGAACCAAACTGCAAATATGTGAGAAGGGCATCACTGTATCGGAGGCAATTCCTACATTTCATCAGGTTACTGGATGTTACTCACTTTTTGATGACAGCCTCATTGATGTTGACGAGCTCAGCATTACTTCTCAGGTATTAGAGCAGAACTCTATCAAGAGCACATTTACTGATATCAGTATCACAGCCTCAATTCCAACCGCAGGTGTTTCCAAATCGGTCTCGATTTCCGTTAAACAAAGGAACTGGCAATGATGATGTTTAGAAAGCAACGCGGCGTGGTGACCTTGTTGGTGACATCGGTTCTTCTAGTTGGATCTTTGGTGGTGACGCTAGGCACGTACCGCAGTGTTTTCCATCAAATCAAAGTCGCACAAAATGAAGTGCAGGGCAGGCAAGAACATTGGCGGTCGGAAGGGGGCTTAGAGTGTACCTACTCCTACTTACTTGAATTGGACAAGACAATTGCTGATATCAAAGACGCGAGTACTCGTCCTGCAGATTTTTCTGATTGGTGTTCTCCTTACGAAAATAAACCGCAGATCGAAATCTCGGATAGTGCAATTCCTAGCGCTTACATCGTAGCGTCATCCTCAAACGTACAGTCACTTTTTAAGACAATAAGAGAAAGATCTCAGCTCGGTAGTGGGGCGATTCAGTCTACTGGTCCTATCGAACTTATTGGAACTTTGAGCCTGAAGCCGACAGCGAAAGAAGACCCTATAAATGGCAATGAATATGAGTGTGTCAGTGTCTCTTTTGCTGATCTGTTCACCTATCAATATAACGAAACTCATAGTAATTCAGGACAGGCATTAGGGTTAGAGGTACTCGATCCTATTGCTGATGGTCCATTTTCTGGCTTTGATGGCATTTGCCATAGCGACTATAAAACAGCGATCCCTAAAGGCGCTTCCGGTAGCTCTTATTCGATCTATGCCCCTGATTATTATCAAGGAACCAATCCTGCGCCTTTTAAGAAGGACTTTAATCCGGATCCGAATATGAACCCCTTTTACACCTTTTTTGGTGTTGCTAAAACCGAGCAAAATATTGTCGACCTGTCACAAGATACGGATTTGTTTAAGCATGTTCAGCTATTGAATGCGACTGAGTGCGGCACTGAGATCATGGACCACTTTACGGCAGGGCAAACCAAAGGGCTGTGGGTTGAAGGCAACTGCTATATTAATGCCGCGGTTGCGGCCACAGTCAATCCATCACAGCTGTTGGTTGTGCAAGATGGTGTGTTGGCACTAAATGGAGCCATGGCTTACAACGGAGTGATTTATCATTTGGTCGATTATCAAAAGAGCCATGTAAAAACGCGTGTCGATGACTTTTGGAAGAGCCTTTTGCCGAATAACGTATTTGCGCCTTTTATTAAAGACATAGATGACGCCAGTGTCGTCAAAAAAAGTGTCGGGATTCAGTTTGCATCTGGCTTGCCTTCTGGTGGCCTTATTTTTGACTCACCTGCTGGTGTGACGACTATTGTTGGTGACATGGACTTAGATTTTCGTGCGGATTCTAATCCGATTGATCCGCCTTCAACTTATCAGTGGAAGCGAGGCTCATGGAATGATTTCTAAGAACTCAGGTTTTAGCTTGATTGAGGTTCTTATCTCTTTTTTGTTGATTGGCGTTGCCTCGTTAGGTCTGGTTAAATTGCAGGTCTACGCTGAACAAAAATCGGATTTTGCGCTCCACAGCGTAGAGGCGCTGCATTTTGCTGAAAGGCAGATGGAGTATTATCGAACTCGGGTATCTAATACGAGTGGGGCGGTAGGTTTAATTCCTTTTTCGGAACTAAACCTGGCGAGTCATTGTCTCAACAGAGGCAGTTCAGATCCTTTATCCGGTTTGTCGGGTTCTGCCTATGCCATGACCTGTGAAGTGACTAATGCAGGCGGTGCTTTGTCCGGCGCGTTAAAAAGTATTACTGTCACAATTGCATGGCAAGATCGTATGAACCATGCGCAAAGTATTTACCTCGAAACTATGCTTTCCAAATACAGTGAGTTTGATTGATCCTCAAGCAAACGTTTACTGTATGCCAAGACTCTCGTCACTTCTTTTACTGATAGTTTTCACTCCTCGGACATTGTTTGCGTGCTAGTTAAAGTTCTGTATATGGAATGGTGTTTTTTGTGTTTTTATATTGTTGTGGTTGTATGGTATTTTTGCAAAATATGTCTCCATTTATGGAAATTCAGGTGGAATCTTGTGCTTTTTAATAACGACTTTAATAGAATATGTGCTGTACCAATAGGCCGTGGTCAAAACTTATATTAGGCCTAAACAAAACAACATCACATATGGAGTTACAATGAGTAACCAAGCCGTAAAAAAAGCACCATCGACTGAGAAGATCAGTGGTATGGACCGCTTTCTAAACTTCATTGAACGCGCCGGCAACAAAATTCCAGATCCAGCAATTCTGTTCTTCTGGGCTCTAGTTATTGTATGGGTAGCATCTGCACTTTTATCGAATCTTTCATTCGACTTAATCAACCCTCAAACGGGTGCTGCTCTTGAAGTTAACAACCTACTAACTGGTGAAGCGCTTGCTAGCTTCCTAGCGAATATGGTTACCACGTTCACAGGCTTCGCCCCTCTAGGTATCGTACTTGTTGCTATGCTAGGTGTAGGCGTTGCTGACTCTTCAGGCTTCATTACGACTGGCCTTAAGAAGATGCTTAACTTCACGCCAGCTAAGCTACTAACGCCAATGCTAATCCTTGTTGCTATCGTGTCTCACACAGCAGCAGATGCAGGTTACGTTCTAGTAATCCCTCTTGGCGGTATCATCTTCCACGCTGCGGGTCGTCACCCTCTAGCGGGTATTGCAGCAGCGTTTGCTGGTGTATCAGGTGGTTTCTCTGCGAACTTCATTCCTTCAGGTATTGACCCGCTACTAGCTGGTTTCACTCAAACAGCGGCAAACGTTCTTGACCCTGAATACGTGATTAACCCTCTAGCGAACATCTTCTTTACTGGCCTATCTTCAGTTCTTATTGTTGCTATCGGTTGGTACGTAACTGAGAAAATTATCGAGCCTCGTCTTGCTAATACTCCAGTTGATGAAGATGCAGAAGCGGCACCTGATCTAGGTACGTTTACAGCAATCGAATCTAAAGCGTTCCGTTACGCTGGTTGGGCAATGGTTGCGGGTATTGGTCTGCTTATCGCAGCTCTAGTTCCTGAGAACTCAGCGCTTCGTTCGCCTGAAGGTGAGCTAACAGCGTTCTCTGCTCCAGTTATGAAGTCTATCGTTCCTCTGATCTTCATCCTGTTCATTATCCCAGGTATCGTCTATGGCCGCGTAGCGGGTACTTTCAAGAACAGCAATGATGTAATCAAAGCAATGTCAGAGACAATGGCTACGATGGGCGCATACATTGTAATGTCGTTCTTCTGTGCACAGTTCCTATCTGCATTCGGTCAATCAAACATCGGTACAATGCTTGCGCTTTACGGTGCTGAAGGTCTGAAAGCGATGGACCTTCCTGGTGAAGCAACGGTTGTTGGTATGATTCTACTAACGGCTTCAGTTAACCTGCTTGTAGGTTCTGCTTCGGCTAAGTGGGCGCTTATCGGTCCAATCCTAGTTCCAATGCTAATGGTTGTGGGTATCTCTCCTGAGCTATCTCAAGCGGCTTACCGTGTAGGTGACTCAGTGTCTAACATCATCTCTCCACTAATGGTGTTCTTCCCACTGGTTGTTGTTTACTGTCAGCGCTACGTTAAGTCGACAGGTATCGGTACTCTAGCTTCTCTAATGATGCCATTCTCGATTGCCATGCTAATCGGTTGGTCTTTGTTCTTGCTAGCTTACTGGGCTCTTGGTATCCCACTAGGTATCCAAGCACCTTATACTTACACTATGTAAGATTGAACTAAGCGATATTAAGCTTTACTCATTCTTAAGCCCGCACCGAAATGTGCGGGCTTTTTTTTTCGCTATCTTTTTCTATTTTTTTTATATCCAAAAGAAAGGCACTCAGCTTATACTCCGGATTACGGCTAATTGTTGGCCGGTAAATTTAGGAAATCCAAGCCACATGAAAATTCTGCTTTTAGTAGGGTTAATTGTTTTAAATGGTCTGTTTGCCATGTCAGAGATTGCATTGGTAGCAGCAAAAAATAGTCGGCTGAAACGCTTAGCCGAAAAACACCGTTCCGCTCAGATTGCTCTTGAGCTCAAAGAAAACCCAACCCGCTTCCTCTCGACTATTCAAATCGGTATTACGGTTATCGGCCTGCTCAGCGGTATTGTGGGCGAGGCGACGCTATCAGCTCCACTGGCCGTTCAACTTGAACTGTGGGGGCTTGATCCAGCACAAGCGAATATCTTGTCTACCGCGGTCGTAGTAGTGGGTATTACTTATTTCGCTATCGTTGTCGGTGAGTTGGTACCAAAGCGTTTTGCTCAGTCTCAAGCTGAAAACATTGCTGTGTTAGTTGCGCTGCCAATCTTCTGGTTATCTAAAATCGCGACGCCGTTTGTGTTTGCGTTGTCGGCTTCTACGGAAGGCATTCTCAAGTTGATGGGCCGAGGTGGTGACGAAGATAGCGTTACAGAAGATGATATCCATGCACTTGTGAAAGAGGGCTCTGAATCGGGTGTGATTGAACGCGGCGAGCAAGAGATGATTCGTAATATCTTGCAGCTTGATGATCGCCTTGTGAGCTCATTGATGACTCCGCGTCGAGACATCGACTTTTTGGATGTCGACCAACCCGTTGATCAAATCTTAAAGAAACTGCGCTCATCAAAACACAGTGTGTTTCCATTGTGCCAAGACCACCTCAATAAAGTGGTGGGTACGGTGTCAGCCAAAGCCTTGCTGAATCAGGCGGGCAATCTAAGCATTCAAGTGATCATGGGGCTGTCTCGCTCACCGATCTATGTTCCAGAATCGATGAAAGCTCTGCGTTTACTTGGCTACTTTAAAGAGTCGGGTACTGAGATGGCATTCATTGTCGACGAGTATGGCGATGTTCAAGGTCTTGTGACTCATTACGATATTCTTGAGGCGATTGCTGGCGAACTATCGAATAACCCGAACGATCTTTGGACTGAGCAAGTGGAAGACGGTTTGCTGGTGGATGGATTGATTCCGATCAGTGAACTGAAAAATCGTTTAGAGTTGTCGGATTTTGAGGGTGAAAGCGAGAGCTTCCAAACGTTGAATGGTCTTGTGACTTGGCTAATAGGACGCTTACCTGATGCAGGCGAGGTTGTTCAATACCAACAGTGGCAGTTTGAAATTATCTCTGTTGAGAACAATCGCATTGTGAGCATCAAAGCGACGCCAATAGTCGATGACACAGAAGGCGCTAATAGCTAACAGTTCGACTAACCAGCAAGCGGCAATGGTTCATTGTCTCTTGTTGTCTCTTATCTCTTTATTGTTCATTATCTCAAAGATTAGGTATGCTTCACCGCATACCTATTTTCGTTTTTATCCTTTGTTTTCTGGAGTTCCCTTTGTCAGACCACCAATTCACCCCTCAAGATGAAATCTTCATGCGACGCGCCATCGAGGTGGCTAAGCAAGCTGAGAGTGAGGGAGAAGTTCCCGTGGGTGCCGTGTTGGTCAAAGATGGTGAGATTATCTCTGAAGGGTGGAACCGTTCGATTGGTAGCCACGATGCCACGGCACACGCAGAAATTGAAACTTTGCGTAAAGCCGGCCAAACCATAGAAAACTATCGCCTGCTCGATACCACTTTATACGTCACGCTAGAGCCTTGCCCAATGTGTGCAGGTGCGTTGCTACACAGTCGAGTAAAGCGCATTGTATTTGGCGCCCCAGACTTAAAAGCGGGCGCTGCAGGTACAGTGTTGAATTTGTTTGAAAGTCAGGCCTCATACCACTATGCCGACGTTGAACATGGCTTGTTAGAGGAAGAGTGCCGTGAGCAATTACAAGCGTTTTTCAAGCGTCGTAGAAAAGAGATAAAAGAGAAGCGAAAGCAAGAACGTCAGTTGGAAGAGCAGCGTTTAGAGGCGGAAATGAAGGTTGGCAACAAGAAATAGCAGCGTACTTTCGGCACTCTCAATCGCAAGAGTGCCAAGCAAGCTGACTTAGTAACTACATTTACTCAGCAATCATCTGCATGAAAGCGCGATTGCGCCAAATGATCTTCTTCTTATTATTTGAAAGCATACGCTTACGACGGTTTGCAGCAACGGTCTTATCAAGGCGTTTCGATTTCAGTTTCTTCATCATTTCAATGATTTCCTATTTGTCGTCTGACTTTTTAGTTTGGACTAACGATTTAATTATAGTGTTATTCGTTTGTTTGGCCTGTCGCACGCTTGGCTTAAATAGAAGAGCAGTTCTAGCCTAAAGCCAGCATCTCAGTGCAACAGAGCATAATCTTGATTGTGGTGTGCCGTTATAAGGTTCGATTGTTACTGCAATATGACACTCGAGATCTCATCATTATTTTCCTGCCGGCTTCACTTATCCCTTAGTGACGAAAGAAGAGTCGAAAAAAGACAATAAAAAAGAGCAATGCTAGATGGCATTGCTCTTTTGGTTTTTACTGCGAAGGCTCAGAACTGCTTACTGTCGACTGAGCTGCGCTGATACTTGATTCAGCACCTGAGGTTTCTAAAGGTGGGATCACCACCAAACCTTCAAGGCTTGCTTCTTGTTCTTTATTACGCTGATTCACATGGCCAATAATGCTCTGGTAATAGCGGCGAATGTTCTCAACGTAATTCCTTGCTTCATCACCACGCGCATACCCATAACGAGTATTACTGTAGTACTTCTTCTGTCTGAGTAGAGGGAGCCTGTCTTTCACATCACCCCAAGCATCAGGATCACCACCTTGTGCTTTGGTTAAGCGGCGAGCATCCATCATGTGCCCGTAACCTACGTTGTATGAGGCTAGGGCAAACCAGATCTTTTCATGTTGAGTGATTGAATCTGGCACTCGGTTAACGATACGACGTAGGTACTCAACCCCGCCTTGTACCGACTGTTTCGGGTCGAGACGGTTGGTTACCCCGACACTCTTCGCGGTGGGTAATGTCAACATCATCATGCCACGAACACCCGTTGGTGAGCGCGCAACAGGGTTCCAGTGTGATTCTTGGTAGGCCAAAGCGGCAATCAAGCGCCAGTCAAACTCTTGAGAGTACTTTTGAAATAGCGGCGACCATTTTGGTAACTTGCTGTCCAGTGCGCGGATAAAGGCACGAGTATCAACGTAGTCAAAAGTGCCGATGTGGCCGATGTATTTCTCTTCTAGTGAAGCCAGCTCACCAGACTGTTTTAGGTTACCGAAGAACTCAATCAACAGAGCATACAGGCTTTCATCTTCAGACTTCTGCAAATACCAAGAGATAGGTTGGTCTTCTGTCAGTTCAAAAGCCAAAGCTACGTCTGGGTATAAACGTTGTGCCAGTGACAGCTCAATCGAGTCAGCCACAGTGAATAAGCGCTCGCCAGTCGAAACTTCTTTTAACAGGTCGTTGATATCAGCATTGCCGACCGCATCATAGATAAAGTCATCGTGTGTTTTCTGCAGCTGTTTTAGTGTTGGCTCAAAGTGTGAGTCTTTCACCACAACCAAAGATGGCGTTAATGTGTCAGTAGACGCCGCCTCTTCTGATTCAGTTTGCGCTTTAACAAAGTCAGCCTGACGCTCATTCTCGAACTTGATCAGTTGTTCAAGATTTCTTGGTCGCCACTGACCTTTTTTGTATACGACCTGCTGGCTTACATAGTAATAAGCAGGCGCGGCGCGATAAGCGCGTGTCAGGTTGTTATTTTGCGTTAAGCCGGTCGCGATAAGATCGATCTCACCTTTCTGCAGTGCAGGGAATAAGCCAGACAAACGGTAAGCGGGTTTAACCTCAAGCTTTACACCGAGCTCTTGTGCAAACTCACGAGCTAATTCGTAATCCAAGCCAGCAGGGCCATCAGGACCGATGTAATAAGAGAGTTGGTTATTTAGGGTGCCGACACGAAGAACACCACGGTCTCGTATCTGCTCAAGGACACTTTTAGGTTCAGATTCAATCTGACATCCAGCCAACCCAAATAGGGCGATCGCGAGCAGAAGGAACTTAGACGAAAAGATGAGCGTAAATTTAGGCATCAAAATGAAATCTCGAAAAGTGGAAGCCCCTTTATACCAAACCCCGGAAGGCTGGCAAAGCAGGTTTAATTAAACAGTTGTAAAAGTGGTGATAAATGCAGCAAAAGTACCATTTACGCAGAAAGATAAAAAAAATCACGCAAACGGTTGCTTTTGGTGTTACGTCACAAAAAGAAATGCTTTATAATGCGCTCGCATTGAAGAGGTGGAATCGGCATAGGTTTGGCAACCTTCGGGAATAGCTTCGAAGAAAACAGTTAGGTTGTTCCTATAACCCACTGAATTTATTCCAATACTACCTTAATCAACTGCATAAGAGACGTAAGCACATGAGAATTTTGCGTGGCTCCCCAGCTCTATCTGAGTTTCGTGTTAACAAGCTTTTAGAGCTTTGTCGTGAATTAAGCTTACCTGTAACAGGTATTTACGCTGAGTTTGCCCACTTTGCTGATCTAACGGCAGACCTAGATGAGTCTGAAGTTGAGAAGCTAGAAAAGCTACTGACTTACGGTCCAACGATTGAAGAGCATGAACCTGAAGGTTTACTGCTGCTTGCAACGCCACGCCCGGGCACTATCTCGCCTTGGTCTTCAAAATCTACAGATATCGCACACAACTGCGGACTGGCTAAAGTGTCACGTCTAGAGCGCGGTACTGCTTTCTACATTGAAACCTCTGCTGAACTTTCTGAGCTTCAACTTGTTGAGCTGAAAGCAATCCTGCACGACCGTATGATGGAAGTCGTTTTCACTGACTTCGAATCTGCGGCAGCGCTGTTCACTGTTGCTGAGCCTGCTCCTTATGCGGAAGTTGACCTATTAGCTGGCGGACGTAAAGCGCTTGAAAAAGCAAACGTTACCCTAGGTCTTGCTCTTGCAGATGATGAGATTGATTACCTTCTTGAAAGCTTCACTGAGAAGCTAGGTCGTAACCCGACTGACATCGAGCTAATGATGTTTGCACAAGCGAACTCAGAGCACTGTCGTCACAAGATCTTTAACGCTGACTGGACTATCGACGGCGTTAAGCAAGAAAAATCATTGTTCAAGATGATTAAGAACACCTTTGAAACGACACCAGAACACGTTCTGTCTGCTTATAAAGATAACGCAGCGGTAATGACAGGTTCTGAAGTAGGTCGTTTCTTCCCAGATCCAAAAACTCGCCAGTACAACTACCACCAAGAGAAAACACACATCTTGATGAAAGTTGAAACGCACAACCACCCAACGGCAATCTCTCCGTGGCCGGGCGCATCGACAGGTTCAGGCGGTGAAATCCGTGATGAAGGCGCAACCGGTATTGGTGGTAAGCCAAAAGCGGGTCTTGTTGCTTTCTCTGTATCTAACCTTAAGATCCCGAACTTCGTTCAACCTTGGGAAACTGACTTTGGCAAGCCAAGCCGTATCGTTACTGCTTTGGATATCATGCTTGAAGGTCCTCTTGGTGGCGCGGCATTCAACAACGAATTTGGTCGTCCAAACCTACTTGGCTACTTCCGCACTTACGAAGAGAAAGTAAACTCTCACGCAGGTGAAGAAGTACGTGGTTACCACAAGCCAATTATGCTAGCTGGTGGTCTTGGTAATATCCGTGATGAGCACGTTCAGAAGAAAGAGATCCCAGTAGGTGCAAGCCTAATCGTTCTTGGCGGTCCTGCGATGAACATCGGCCTTGGTGGCGGTGCGGCATCTTCAATGGATTCTGGTTCTTCTTCTGAAGATCTAGATTTCGCTTCTGTACAACGTGAAAACCCAGAAATGGAACGTCGTTGTCAGGAAGTTATCGACCGTTGTTGGCAGCTAGGTGATGCGAACCCAATCGCATTCATCCACGATGTGGGCGCAGGCGGTATCTCAAATGCACTTCCTGAGCTAGTAGACGACGGTGAGCGTGGCGGTATCTTCAACCTACGTGACGTGCCAAACGATGAGCCGGGCATGAGCCCACTTGAGATCTGGTGTAACGAATCTCAAGAGCGTTACGTAATGGCAGTTGCTGATAAAGACATGGCAACATTCGACGCGATTTGTAAGCGTGAGCGTGCACCATACGCAGTGGTTGGTAAAGCGACGGAAGAGCGTGAACTTAAACTTGAAGATTCACACTTCGACAACACGCCAATCGACATGCCAATGGACATCCTTTTAGGTAAAACACCTAAGATGCACCGTGACGCGAAAACGCTAAAAGCAAATAACCCAGCGATTGACCGTTCTGGTATCGAAATGAACGAAGCGGTTGACCGTGTTCTTCGTCTACCAACAGTCGCTGAGAAAACATTCCTTATCACCATCGGTGACCGCTCGGTAACTGGCCTTGTTGCTCGTGACCAAATGGTTGGCCCATGGCAGGTTCCTGTTGCTAACTGTGCTGTAACTGCAGCTAGTTACGACTCTTACCACGGTGAGGCGATGTCACTTGGTGAGCGTACGCCAGTTGCACTTCTAGACTTCGGCGCATCGGCTCGTCTAGCGGTTGGTGAAGCAATTACCAACATCGCAGCGACTAACATCGGCGATATCAAACACATTAAACTGTCGGCTAACTGGATGTCTCCAGCGGGTCACCCAGGTGAAGATGCAGGTCTTTACGAAGCGGTTAAAGCTGTTGGTGAAGAACTATGTCCAGCACTGGGTCTAACTATCCCAGTGGGTAAAGACTCAATGTCGATGAAGACTAAGTGGGAAGAGAACGGCGAGCAGAAAGAAGTAACGTCTCCGCTATCTCTTGTTATCACTGCGTTTGCACGTGTTGAAGACGTTCGTAAGACGATTACTCCTCAGCTTCGCACTGACAAAGGTAATACAAGCCTAGTTCTTATCGACCTAGGTAACGGCAAAAACCGTATGGGTGCGACAGCACTTGCACAAGTTTACAAGCAGCTTGGTGATAAGCCAGCAGACGTAGACAACGCAGCGCAACTAAAAGGTTTCTACGAAGGCGTTCAAGCATTGGTTGCTAACGACCAAGTTGTGGCTTACCACGATAAAGGCGATGGCGGTCTATTCGTAACGCTAGCCGAAATGGCGTTCGCAGGTCACTGTGGTGTCAACGCTGATATTGCAGCGCTAGGTGAAGACACACTAGCAGCACTGTTCAATGAAGAGCTAGGTGCAGTAATCCAAGTTCGCAACGATGACCTAGACGCGGTTCTTTCTACCCTTGCAGCAAACGGCCTAGAAGCGTGCTCACACGTAATTGGTTCTGTTGAAGCATCTGATGAGCTAGTGATTAAGTCTGGTGAGTCTGTAGTGATTGAACGTAACCGTACTGAGCTACGTACTATCTGGGCTGAAACCACGCATAAGATGCAAGGTCTACGTGATAACCCAGTTTGTGCTGACCAAGAACATGAAGCGAAGAAAGATAACTCAGACCCAGGCCTGAACGTGAAACTAAGCTTTGACGTCAATGAAGATATCGCTGCACCGTTCATTAACACGGGCGCTAAGCCTAAGATGGCGATTCTACGTGAGCAGGGTGTTAACTCTCACGTTGAAATGGCAGCAGCATTCGACCGTGCAGGCTTCGAAGCAACTGATATTCACATGAGCGACATCCTAACGGGTCAAGCGGTTCTAGAAGAGTACAACGGCCTTGTGGCTTGTGGTGGCTTCTCTTACGGTGACGTACTAGGCGCTGGTGAAGGTTGGGCTAAATCGGTTCTGTTTAACGATTCGACGCGTGACCAGTTTGAAAACTTCTTCAAGCGTGAAGATACCTTCTCTCTAGGTGTGTGTAACGGTTGTCAGATGTTGTCTAACCTGCGTGAACTTATCCCTGGAGCTGAATACTGGCCACGTTTTGTTCGCAATGAATCTGAGCGTTTTGAAGCTCGTTTCAGCCTCGTTGAAGTTCAGAAGTCTGATTCTGTATTCTTCAACGGCATGGAAGGTTCTCGTATGCCAATCGCTGTTTCTCACGGTGAGGGCCGCGTAGAAGTGCGTGACAACGACCACCTAAATGCGATTGAAAACTCAGGTACGGTTGCACTGCGTTACGTTGATAACTACGGTAACCCAACGCAGCAATATCCGAATAACCCGAACGGTTCACCAAATGCTATCACCGGCCTAACAACGACGGATGGCCGCGTGACTATCATGATGCCTCACCCAGAGCGTGTATTCCGTACGGTTGCAAATTCTTGGTCTCCAGAAGGTTGGGGTGAAAATGGTGCTTGGATGCGTATGTTCCAAAATGCACGTAAGAATGTGGGTTAATCACTTTCTTACTAGCCGCATTAATCTAGGCTAGGTTAAGCAAAAATGAAAAGCGCAGATCGAAAGGTCTGCGCTTTTTTATTTCTCAAAATTTAGGAACCAGAGCGAAGAAATTAACCTTTGCAGTTTGCTGTTCTAAAAATCTCCACTACGCTAAATGTTATGGAATCAATTTGTTAGGCCAACAAATTCTGCATTTATGCAGAGAGTATCGTTTGGCTATGCAAAAAATTGAATCAATCATCGTGGCATAAGAGGGAACTATGAAAACAACAATCACAAAAGCAGTAGCAGTGGCAGCGATTGTCATGTCGTTAGCTGGATGTGTCGGTAGTAACGCTGTGACTGGTAAATTAATGAAGTTCAACGTTGAGGTTGTAGACAACCGCTACGCTCGTGCAGGGGTCAACTTCTTACTTGCTCCGGTTTACGCGCTAACAATGGCAGCCGATTATATTGTATTTAACTCAATTGAATTCTGGGCGGGTAAAAACCCACTCACTGGTGCGCCTCACATCTTTGATAGTAAAGTCGATACCATGATTGATGTGAATGATAGCCTTGATGACTCTCTGAAAGATGCACCACTTGGCTTCAATAATCGTCAGATTGAATGGGGTGAAATGCAGCAGATCGATGAGAACACCATTCGTATGGACATTACTTACAACGATGGTCAAAAAGCAGTACTGCTGGGTGTTCGCGATGGCGACAAGGTCAGCTACTACATGGATGGCACACTGGTATCTGAAACCTCTATCCAAGCTCTTGAGCAGTTAGCCGCAGAGAAGGTGTAACGACTTTCGTTATCTACAGATAAAAGAAAAGCCGCTGGATTTAACCCCAGCGGCTTCGTATTTTCTAGCATCTAGCATCTAGCATCTAGCATCTAGCATCTAGCGCTTCGATTAATTGTTGCTGTGTAGCTCGCTGTTTAGCTCAACAGCAGACTTGTTTGCAAGACATTCAATTTGACCAGTGATCGAGTTGCGACGGAACAGAAGATCAGAAACGCCAGCTAGGTCGCGAGCTTTAATGATTTCTACTTCGTTGCCTTCTTTATCTAGCATGCGAACCTTAGTACCCGCAGTCACGTAAAGACCAGATTCAACCGTGCAACGGTCGCCCATAGGGAAGCCAAGACCTGCGTTTGCGCCTAGTAGGCAGTTTTCGCCGATAGAGATAACCATAGTACCGCCACCAGACAAAGTACCCATGATAGAAGCGCCGCCGCCGATGTCTGAACCGTTACCTACAACAACACCCGCAGAGATACGACCTTCAACCATGCTTACGCCAGTTGTACCTGCATTGAAATTGATGAAACCTTCATGCATTACTGTTGTGCCTTCACCCACATGTGCGCCAAGACGAACACGAGAAGTGTCAGCAATACGAATACCTGTTGGTACCACGTAATCGACCATTTTAGGGAACTTGTCTACGCAATCTACAGATAGAGCACGACCTGCAAGGCGAGCTTCGATTTGACGCTCAGCCAGCTCAGGAAGGTCGATTGGACCTTCGTTAGTCCATGCGATGTTGTGCAGTAGACCGAAGATACCGTCTAGTACCGTACCGTGTGGTTGAACTAGGCGGTTAGAGATTAGTTGTAGCTTTAGGAAGCCTTCAGCAACTGATGCTGGCTTCTCGTCAGCCGCAAGAACAACAAGAACAAGTGGCTGCTCAGATGCTGCTGCTTTTTCTGCGAAAGATGCGTTAGCTGCATCGTCGTTTGCTGCGAATGCTTTCGCCAGTTCTGCGCTTTGTGCAGCAGAGATTTCGATAGCTTGGTTGCCTTCAGAGTAACCTGATACTTCTGCCACAGCCGCTACAAGAGCGTCGCTTGGGTTTAGAAGTGGGTTAGGGAAGAACGCTTCAATGATTTTATTGTCGCGATTTTTGGTTGCCGTACCGAAGGCTAGTGAAAAGTAAGCCATGTTGAATCTCCATGTGTTGAGTCTTGATTTTGCTATTCCAAAACAACGGCTCGAATAACAAGCGCTGCCGTTAGCAAAGTTAATTTAATTGCGTTCATCATAAAGAGAGCGCCCTCGTTATGAAAGGGCGCATTGGGATAAAGTCTGTAAAATGATATTGCTTGTCTTTCTGGCGATAGTTTTCATTATCCGGATATTGCACCATGTTCTTAATGCTACGGCGTTTTATTCAACCACTCAGTATGCTTTCATTTCTATATTCGTCACTCATATTCAACTCACCGTGTTGTTAGCAGTATCAATAGGCTGAGTCACACTTTCTTTATAAACTTATGTTTATTATCAGAATTATTCGACTTCTGTTGATTAATCGCTTGTGCCTACAGTCCGAGTAAATACTCAAATTTTCAGCTGCGTAATTAAGATGAAGATCACTATAACCCTATATTAATTAAGTATATTTCCAGCCATAACGACATTAAAACGATTAATAAAGGATCTTCTATGAATTTTACTAAGTCTTTACTGGTGCTCTCTATCGGCGTGGCGATGGTTGGTTGTGGCTCGGGCAGCAATGATACCGCAGTGACATGTGACACTGCTGCTTCTTGTACCAAGTTTACTGTTTTACATACTAATGATAACCACGGTCGTTTTTGGGAGAACAGTAAGGGTGAGTACGGAATGGCTGCTCGCAAGACTTTGATCGATAGCATTCGAGCTGAAGTCACCCAAAACGGTGGTGAAACCATTCTATTGTCTGGTGGTGATATTAATACCGGTGTGCCTGAGTCTGACATGCAGGACGCAGTACCAGACTTTGTTGGTATGAACCTTCTTGGTTACGACGCAATGGCATTAGGTAATCATGAATTCGACAACACCCTGGATGTGCTTGAGATGCAGTCTGAGCTAGCTGATTTCCCAATGCTAGCGGCGAATATTTATATCAAAGATGGAGACACAGTTACTGATGAACGCCTTTTCTCTCCATATAAAGTCTTCACTATTAATGGGCTAAAAGTGGCTGTTATTGGCCTAACAACCAAAGACACGGCGAAGTTGGTTAACCCTGATAATGTCGCAACGATTCACTTTGCGGACCCGCAAGTAGAAATCAAAAAAGCTATAAAAGAAATCGAGGCGAATGAAACGGTTGACTTGATTTTTGCTACCACGCATATGGGTCACTACGCCGATGGTCAACATGGTAGTGAAGCGCCTGGTGATGTGTTACTTGCTCGCTCTCTAGAAGAAGGTCAGCTAGACGCAATTATTGGCGGACACTCTCAAAATCCAGTTTGTATGGAAGGTAATGAATACGCAGACTTTAATCCGGGAGATGACTGTAAGCCAGATCAGCAGAATGGTACTTACATCATGCAAGCACATGAATGGGGTAAGTATGTAGGCAGAGCTGACTTTGAGTTTTATGACGGTAAACTGCATTTAGCGAAGTACGACTTAGTGCCGGTAAACTTGAAAGAGAAAGACGAAAATGGTGATTATCAGTTTATCCAAGCTGAAATCGAACCTAACGCAACAGTAATAGCGACTCTTTCCGCGTATCAGCAGCAGGGGCAAGAGTTGTTGGATGTCATTATCTCGAAAACTGATGATAAGTTGGAAGGTGATCGTGATGTTGTTCGCTCAGAACAAACTAATCTGGGTCATTTATTAGGTGAAGCATACCGTACTTACGACTTAGTGAATGCTGACTTTGGTGTAATGAACTCTGGTGGTGTTCGTGACTCAATTGCGGCGGGTGATATTGCTTATCGTGATGTACTGACGGTACAGCCTTTCGGTAATTTCGTGACTAAAGCAACGATGACGGGAGCTGAAGTGAAAGCGTATTTAGACGTTGTTGCGACTATGACTGCAGGCTCTGGCGCTTACGCTCAATTGGATAATATTAGTTTAACTGTAGACTGTGATTTGGGTGATGTGACCATTCGTGACATCAACGGCAAAGGCTTTGACTTAGCGGACACCTACACGTTCTCTGTGATAAGTTTCAGTGCTGCTGGTGGTGATGACTACCCAGTCATTGATGTTGAATCGACGCAGTTAACGGATGCCTCAGTGCTACGCGAGTTCTTTGTTAATAACCCCGATGTCACTGCAGCGAATTACGCACCAGTGGATGGTGATCTAATCTACATGAGTAATGGTTCAGAAGTAAAAGGCTGCCCTGCGAACTAATTTATAACTCATAAACAAAAGCGACAAAGAAAATAGCCAGCAAATAGCTGGCTATTTTTGTATTAGATTTTCGTAGTCTGAGCTTAAACAAACAGCGCCTTATAAGCCTGTTCTATACCCTCAATCAGCATCTGCATACCGATAACGGCGAGTATCAAACCCATCATTCGGGTAATTACATTCAATGCGCTTGGTCCAACTGCTTTAACGAAGCGCTCGCCGAATACAAACAATACGTAGGTTAATGCACACAAGAGACCAAAGGCGACGATGGTGATGATGGTTTCATAGATGCCTTCGGTGCTGGCAAAGTTCATCGCGGTGGCAATGGTACCCGGGCCGGCCAATATTGGCATTGCCAATGGCGATACGGCGATACTGAGCGCAGCATCTTGTTGAGCATCTGAGTTGACCTTCTCTTTCGCTTTAGAGTGTGTCGAGTCTCCTTGCAGCATGTGAAAGCCAATCAAGAAAACTAGGATCCCGCCAGTGATGCGAAGTGCGTAAAGCGTGATACCAAATAGGTCGAAGATGAGCTTACCTGACACTGCAAAGGTACTGACGATTATAAAGGCGATGAACACCGAGCGGAAAGCGATAGACTTGACTGTTTCCCTATCATTGTCACCCGTTAATCCAAGAAAGATCGGAGTGTTGGCGATAGGGTTCATTATGGCAAAAAAGCCCATGAACACGGTAATGGTATGAATGATGAGCTCTTTCATATTAATCCTTTGAAAATATGTAGTTAAATGCGACAGCTGAATGTCTTTAATCTTAGATACAAATAATTATTAGAAATAGATAGTAGAGCAAGTATGAATAAAAAACAGCCAGCATAAGGCTGGCTGTTTGGTTTTAGTGATAGGTGTAGAGTTTTAGTCGTTCGTTATTGCTTGATTCTCAACTAACAGACTCTACATAACAGGCAGGTTGAGGAGTTCACTTTGTCATTATGCGTTTTGAGATTCGCTCACTGCCACAGCCAATGCAACCGTCGCTCCGACCATTGGGTTGTTGCCCATGCCTATGAAGCCCATCATTGCCACGTGAGCAGGAACAGAAGAGCTACCTGCGAACTGCGCGTCAGCGTGCATTCTGCCCATGGTATCTGTCATGCCGTAAGACGCTGGGCCTGCTGCTACGTTATCTGGGTGTAATGTTCGACCTGTACCGCCGCCTGAAGCGACTGAGAAGTAAGGCAGACCTTGGCGAGTACGCTCTGCTTTGTAGATACCCGCAACAGGATGTTGGAAGCGTGTTGGGTTGGTTGAGTTACCCGTAATGCTCACATCTACCTCTTCTCTGTGCATGATTGCCACACCTTCACGAACATCATCGGCGCCGTAGCATAAGATCTCGCCACGAGGGCCATTTGAGAAACGGCGACGTTCTGTTTCAACAAGTTCACCCGTTTGGTAGTCGTACTGAGTGCGCACGTAAGTGAAGCCATTGATGCGTGAGATTAAGTACGCCGCATCTTTACCTAAACCATTTAGGATAACTTTTAATGGATTTTTACGTGATTTATTGACGTTTAGCGCAATTTTAATCGCACCCTCTGCAGCAGCAAAAGACTCGTGACCCGCAAGGAAGGCGAAGCAGTGGCTCTCTTCATTGAGAAGACGAGCTGCTAGCGCGCCATGCCCAATACCAACTTGGCGTTGCTCAGCAACACTGCCGGGTTTGGTGAATGCTTGAAGGCCTTCACCAATAATATTCGCTGCTTGCTCTGCGCTGGTGGCTTTACGAAATAGCGCTAGTGCTGAGCCAAGAATATAGGCATCGGCAGCGCTTTCAAAAGCGATAGGCTGGGTGTCCATTACTAACGCTTTTGGATCAACGTTGTGGGCTTTGCAGTATTGGTCAGCTTGCTCCAAAGAGTCGAAGTTCATTTCTGCCAATACGCGACTTACAGATTCATTAAATTGAGTGTTCATCATATCTTTCCTCTAAATTGGCAAAAATTACTGTTGGCGTGGGTTAATGGTGGTCACGGCTTCATCGAAGCGACCGTATGTCCCTGTCGCAAGGTCGGCTGCTTCATTCGCTGGCACGCCTTGGTTAATCGCCTTCATCATTTTTCCGAGGTTGAGATATTCGTAGCCAATTACCTCACGGTGATCATCAAGTGCAAGCTTAGTCACATAGCCCTCTGCGAGTTCTAGGTAACGGACGCCTTTTGCTGCGGTTGAGTAGCTGGTTCCCACTTGGCTGCGCTGCGTTTGACCTAAGTCTTCTAATGCTGCACCGATTTCTAGACCACCTTCAGAGAAAGCGGACTGAGTTCGACCGTAAATAAACTGCAGGAAGATTTCACGCATCGCTACGTTGATCGCATCACACACTAAGTCGGTATTAAGCGCTTCAAGAATGGTTTTTCCGGTGAGGATTTCGGCTGCCATCGCGGCAGATTGAGTCATGCCAGAACAACCAATTGTTTCGATGAGTGCTTCTTCGATGATGCCGCTTTTTACGTTCAGTGTTAGTTTTGCTGCACCTTGTTGTGGTGCACAAGTGCCGACGCCATGGCTTAAGCCAGAAATAGCGATAACATCTTTTGGACTAACCATTGCGCCCTCAACTGGAATTGGCGCTGAATTGTGAAGGTCACCCCTTTGAATAGGGCACATGGATTGAATTTCGGAAGAGTAGTGCATAATGTTTTCTCACTATTAGAGTCATTGAAGACTTAGGGCGTTGAGAAAACAGGATGTGTTGGAAGAGGTGCGGTTAATTCACTACAGATCTTGAGTATCGATAATCCAAAGGCCCATGAAACTCAGCCTTAATAAACCAAGTCCATTTAAAATGGAGGAATAGCGATACATCCAACAGTATTACCTGTTTTCGATTCTGTAGGAGTCATTAGCACGGTTCAAAAGAACGGGCGGTTGAAGCAAAAGCTTAGGTGGAACCCCATCACCTGATGGCTATAGATTAGATCTTCATCACACTTTAGTGCAAGCGAATGTTTAGAGCGATTTCAACTATAAACAGAGTTCATTATATTTCGTTAAGCATAAAAAAACGCCAATTATGGACTCTGCTTAGAGAGAGTAATTGGCGTTTTTTAGAAAACTTCAGCTAGTTACGCTGCATCTTCTTCTGCGTCTTCAACAGCTTCAAGCTTCTTCGCTTTTTTCGGAGCTGGTTTACGCTTAGCACCTAGTGCATAAAGAACTTCTTCTTTGTTCTTCGCTAGGTACATTGCAAGTTCTTCTTGCTTGCCTTCATCTTCAACTAAATCGCTTTTGCCTAAAAGTTCAAAAAGCTCATCAGCCATATCCAGCATTTTGTCGTATGCGTCGGCTTCGGCTTTAGAGGTAAAAGTCATTTTCTCTTCTCCGTTGCGTTCCACCACGTACTTGACGATAACAGCCATGGTTAATCCTCTAAGTTTGATAAATTTTACTGGCTTTTTATACAGTTTCTGATGTTAAAAGTCCAGTTGGAGCCCCAACTATGCGGCCTCAATCTTGATGTGTAGCCCAGTCTTCACAATAACTCATGAAAGATTTCAGCAGCGGGCTCTGATATTTGTCTTTGTGTACCAGCATCCAGAAACGTCGTTTCATGTCGAGTGGCACATCAAGCGCTTTTACTCGGCCTGAATCAATCGCTCGTTGTGCCGCCAGTCGTGATAAACACGCGAATCCAAGATTGGCTGATACTGAATTGATGATCGCTTCAGTGGTGTTGAGTTCAAAGGGTTCATACCAATGTTCGATGCGAGGCGCAACGGTACGAAGGAAAAACTCGCGGGTCCCTGAGCCTGATTCACGTAGAATCCAGTGACTATCTTCCAAATCGCTTAAAGTCACTTTTTCTTTTGAAACGAGAGGATGTTGATTACTAACAATAATACACATTTCATCGCTGCTAAACTGACTCGAAATTAGTTCTGGGTGTAATGTTTTCCCTTCAATTAGCGCGATATCAAGTTCATAATCCACCAACTTTTGGCAGATCAGCGCACTGTTTGAAATGAACAAGCTTTGATCCTGATGCTGAGTTCGTTCACGAAAGCCAGATAGAATAAATGGCGCAACTTGATTACCTATTGTGTCACTCGCGCCTACCTTTAGATTGCCACTTAAGGGCTGGTCGTCACGGAACAAAACATCAATACCAGCAGCACGATGTAATATCTCATCGGCCAATGGGAGCAACTTATGTCCCTCTTGGTTGAGAATTAATCGGTTGTTGACCCGGTCAAATAGAGAGTGACCGAGTTGTTTCTCCATTTCGCCTAGTGCCATGCTGACAGCGGCCTTAGATAGAAACAGAGCCTCAGAGGCTGCAGTCAATGTCGAGTGCTGAGTAATAGTGACAAACACTTTGAGTTGTTTAATTGAAATATTAGCCATCAGATTCCTAGTTTTACTCTGCTGGTGAAAATGGGTTATGTTCAGCATTGATGAACACTTGTTATATATAATTGGATATTGTTTAACGAAGCGCAAGCGTATTATGGCTTCAACAAGCTGATGAGTTCACAAGTTTAGTGAATTAAGTTTAAGAGAGGCTGACATGATTCAACGTATTAAATATAGATTAACAGGAGCTCCAACACCCATGGCAGGGTTAGCACTAGCAATCGCAAGCTTAGGCTGGTGCTGGGATGGCGTTTTAGTATCACAAGATATCTTACATACACCGGGTTTGGTTCAATGGGTAAGCGCAGCGATTGCTGGATGTTTGCTTCTTGTTTTGGCTGTGAAGTTTTTGATTCACGGACATTTATTGCGTGCAGATCTTGCTCACCCAGTCGTGGGAAGTGTTGTGCCAACATTTGCGATGGGTTGTATGGTTGTTTCAGCTTCTTTGGCACCAATTTCGACCTTCCTTAGCGAAAGTGTTTGGTTGGCGTCTGTTGCATTGCACGTGGTGTTCTTGGTGAGCTTTCTATACCACAGAGCAAAACAGTTTGAGATCCACCATATGGTGCCTAGCTGGTTTGTACCACCAATCGGTATTATCGTTGCGGATGTTTCCTTCTCTGGTAACCCGACTCTAGAGCCTGTGGCAAACGCTGTTTTGGTCTTTGGTTTGTTGATTTATGCGGTAATGTTACCTGTGATGATCTACCGCTTGCTCTTCTCTCATGAAGTGCCAGACGCAGCGAAACCAACGATTGCGATTATGGCTGCACCTGCAAGCCTATCTCTAGCGGGATACCTAACGGTTTCAGCAGATCCATCGCCAGTTATCATCGGTCTATTGTTTGGTATTGCAGTGCTAATGACGTTCATCATTTACGCAGCGTTCTTCAAACTACTTCGTTTACCGTTTAGCCCAGGCTATGCCGCATTTACCTTCCCAATTGTGATTGGTGCAACGGCACTGTTTAAATTGGCTGCGTGGATGCAAACTCAAGGTATTGAAGCGCATTACATCAATCAAGTGTTTGGACTAGCGTATCTTGAATTGATTGTGGCTACATTGGTAGTGGGTTATGTCGCTATTCGTTACTACATGAACTACAAACCTCACCGTGTTTTAGGCGCGGTAGCGGGTAGATTGTAAGAGGCAATAGTTCAAAAGATAAGCGGACTTTAAGCTTTCGGTATTTCATAAGCTTATATTCCTAATCCAAACTCAGCACTTATGCTAATCTGGCTTTATATTGTGGCAAGATTAGCGTGAGTGCACTTTGTTTACTGTTTACCATTCCAATAAAGTTGATACTTTAAAAATTCTTCTCGTTCACTTAATCAAAAGTGACCCTTTAGCCAACCCTTTCGAGAAAGAGCAGATCTTGGTTCAGAGCCCGGGTATGTCTCAATGGCTTAAGATGGAACTCGCCAAAGAGTTTGGTGTAGCAGCAAATATCGATTTTCCTCTTCCAGCAACCTTCATTTGGGATATGTTTACCCAAGTGCTTCCTGATGTACCGAAACGCAGTGCTTTTAACAAAGAAGCGATGACGTGGAAGCTAATGAGCTTGCTACCTGCGAAACTTGACCACCCTGATTTCTTACCCCTACAGCGCTATCTTGAAAACGACGAAGACGGCTCTAAGTTGTATCAATTAGCCGAGAAAATTGCCGATATCTTCGATGGCTACTTAGTGTATCGTCCTGAGTGGATGGCGATGTGGGAGGCTGGAGAGCCTGTTGCAGAGTTGATTGATGGTGAAGGGCAACAAGAGCACCCTTGGCAGCCAATTTTGTGGCAGGCACTTTACGATCAAACACTCTATCAAGGCCAATCAAAATATCACCGTGGTAACTTGTATCACGACTTCATTGAAGCGTTAGCCAATCAACAAGGTCAATTGCAGCATCTGCCTAAACGCCTGTTTGTGTTTGGTATTTCGTCACTGCCTCCTCGCTACATGGATGCCTTGAAGGCTCTGGGTGAGCAGATTGATGTCCACTTGATGTTCACCAACCCTTGCCAACATTACTGGGGCGATATTCGTGACCGTAAATACTTGGCAAGAGTGGAAGCGCAGCGTCGTAAGCAGTTTGCGTTGGTTGGTGGCTTACCTCAACTAGAAGGCGAAGTATCACCATTGAAAGATGGTATTGAAGCCAATGTTGAAGATGAACTACACACCAGCCAAGCTGTCGGCAATAGCTTACTTGCGTCTATGGGTAAGCTAGGCAGAGACAACCTGTTCTTGTTGTCTCAATCAGACAGCGAAGAGCATGAATTCTTTATTGATGTCGAGAGAGACAGCCTGCTGCATCAACTGCAAGCGGATATTCTCCAGTTAGAAGAGCATCAAGACGATCACATCTTAGACTCCAGCAACCACAAACAGGTGGTTGAGCTGGGCGATCGCTCATTGACTGTACATGCTTGTCACAGCCCAATGCGCGAGGTTGAAGTCCTTCACGATCAGCTGTTGGCGATGTTCGACGCTGATCCAAGTCTAAAACCACGCGATATCATCGTGATGGTGGCAGATATCAATGCCTACAGCCCTGCGATTCAGGCGGTATTTGGTAATGCTCCGGGTGAGCGTTACATCCCTTACTCAATCTCAGATAGAACGGCCGACCAAGAGAGCCCAATTCTGACCGCCTTCATGCAGCTAGTCGCGCTACCAAACACGCGCTGTCTAGCGTCTGAACTTCTAGAGCTACTAGAAATTCCAGCGATGATGGCACGCTTTGGTATTGATGAATTTCAATTTGATCAAGCCAAGCAATGGGTTGAAGAAGCGGGTATACGTTGGGGCGTCGATTCTTCTACGGCAACCGAATTTGACTTGCCTGCCACCGAGCAAAATACCTGGTTGTTTGGTATCCAGCGAATGCTACTGGGCTATGCGATGTCTGATTCTGCTGGTCTGTTTGAGAGCGAACACTCTCCAATCGCGGCTTATAACGAAGTTCAGGGCATTAACGCCGAACTTGCGGGTAAATTAGCGCACTTTATTGACCGCATTGCTCATTACCGTCAACGCCTTACTGAGACGCAATCCATCGATATGTGGCGTGAAACCTTGCTGCAAATGATTGATGATTTCTTCGCTGTTGAGCTAGAAGGCGAGGTGGTACTTAAGTCGATTCGCGATGCGCTTTCTCAATTGAATGAACAGCTTGATGATGCATTGTACGAACAAGAGTTGTCGCCAAGCATTATCTATCAGTACTTAAATAATAAACTGTCGGGCGCCCGTATCAGTCAGCGTTTCTTAGCGGGACAAGTTAACTTTTGTACCTTGATGCCGATGCGTTCTATTCCGTTCAAAACCGTCTGTTTGTTAGGCATGAATGATGGTGTTTACCCTCGCTCAATGCCGCCAGAAGGTTTTGACTTAATGAACGGACGCACACGACCGGGCGATCGTTCTCGTCGTGATGATGACCGTTATCTATTCCTAGAAGCAATGCTGTCAGCACAAGAGTGTTTGTACATCAGTTATGTCGGCCGCTCGATTCAAGATAATACAGAGCGAGTGCCGTCAGTATTGGTTTCAGAGTTGATTGAGTACTGCCAACAGAACTACTGTTTAAGTGAAGACCAAGCGCTACCAAGTGATGATTCTGGTATCAAGCTGACTCAAGCGATCAGTTTTGAACACACCATGACACCGTTCAGCCCCGCTGCGTTTACTCAAGGTGATGCAAGCCATGTGCTGAGTTACGCCAAAGAATGGCTTCCTGCGGCTAACCGTTCCGGTGAACGCAGTGGTGAATTCAACCGAGCATTGGACGACTATTTGTTGGGTGCAACGTATCCGTTGGAATTGGATCTAGTTGAACTCCAACGTTTCTGGCGCTTGCCGGTGCAGTACTTCTTTAATCGCCGTCTAAAAGTCGTGTTTGAACCGCCACTTCCTGTAATGGAAGACGATGAGCCGTTCGTGCTTAATGGCTTAGAAAGCTTCCAGCTTAAAGATGCGCTGCTGCAAGTGTTACTGGATCATCCTGAAGGGGCGGATGAAGCGGTGCGCCTGTTTGTCTCTGAGCAAAAAGCACAAGGTCGATTACCTGTTGGTGCCTTCGGTGACATCGAATTTGAAACCAACCGTGTTCAAGCGGAAGACTTAGCCAAAGAGATTCGATTTGTGAGCGGATCACCGCAGCAAGATCTCGAAATGAATATCGAATTTGATGTGTTGGGCGAAGGTAAGCCTGTTCGCTTGATGGGGTGGTTAACTCAAAACTATCAATCAGGTCTAGTGCGTTTCCGTAGCGGCAAAATACGCTCGCAAGATTACTTGGCTGCGTGGGTCGATCACTTGTGTTGTGCGGTGATGGGGCACGGTAAAACGACTCATATTATTGGCTATGACAGAAAAGAGGGCGTGGTTCACCAAACGCTACAACCGATTGCTGATGCGCAGCAGGCGAAGAGCTTATTGGCTGAGTTAGTGCGACTGTTCTATCAAGGCATGACTGCACCGCTGCCTTACTTCCCGAAAACGGCATTAGCTGGGGTTGAAGCGGGCTTTAGCCGTGGTAAATGGGTCGATGATGAAGAGAAGTCGCTCAAGAAAATGGCCGATACTTTTAATGACAGCTTCGCTTTCACGGGCGAGGGGCGAGATACCTACATCTCACGCATTTGGCCTAAGTGGGATGATGAACTGGCTGCTGAGTCACGTATGTATTCAACGCTTGTACTACAGGCGGCAAGGTTGGCTGCTGCCGATCTGGAAGATCAGGAGTAAGTAGCTGTGATCGACAAGATCAATAGCGTATGCGCTGACTTAATGAAAGACGAAATAGAGTCGCTAGTAAGCATTTGGGATGCTTACTTTCCAAGTGAAGGTAAGCAGGGTGAAGAGAAGCAAGGTACAGGAAATAAAGTGGCCGCCAGTAAATCATTATTAGTGTAGGGCGTTCGCTGTACGGCCACAGGTCAGAGGGACCATTATTCTGTGGTTCTAAGTAGGCAATGAGTATAAAACTCGAATCGTGCTCCTGAACTCGTGGGCGCATAGTAGCGAGGCGATCCGAATTGATCCGTGAGAGAGATCGCACTAACTATTAACAAATCAGCGTAGGACGTAAATTGAATGACGTTTTCCACGCTAGGTCACATTTGTAACAACATATTTATCAGAAGGCAGTAAGGCATGACGACCACAAGCAGTGTTCAGGTAATTGCTCCACAGACAATCAACACCATGACGTTTCCACTTCATGGTGCGCGTTTAATTGAAGCATCGGCGGGTACAGGTAAAACATTTACCATCGCTGGCTTGTACTTACGCCTACTGCTCGGACACGGTACGGCAGCACCACAAGATGAGCTTACAGAAGCTACCCGACATCACGAGCCGCTCACTGTAGATCAAATCCTAGTCGTGACTTTTACCGAAGCGGCAACCGCAGAATTGCGAGATCGCATCCGTGCACGAATCCATGATGCGCGCATTGCATTTGCTCGCGGGCAAAGTGACGACCCAGTGATTGCGCCTTTGTTGCAAGAGATCGAAGACCACGCTGGCGCAGCTAAAACTCTGCTTAACGCTGAAAGACAAATGGATGAAGCGGCGGTCTACACCATTCACGGCTTCTGTCAGCGAATGTTGACTCAAAATGCCTTCGAGTCTGGCAGCCGCTTTGATAATGAATTTGTGACCGATGAAAGTCACCTAAAAGCGCAAGTGGTTGCTGACTATTGGCGTAAGCAGTTTTACCCGCTACCTATTCAATTGGCTGGTGAGGTTCGTAACATTTGGGGTTCCCCTGCTGCGTTATTAGCGGACGTAAATCGTTATCTGACGGGCTCTCCTTTGAAGTTGACGGTAGAAGCAATGTCGGGTGACTTGCAAACTCTGCACAACCAAAACCTAGATAAAGTGAAGCAACTTAAAGCACTGTGGTGTGAATCTGAAGCGGACTTTTTGGCTTTGATCTCAGGCTCGGATGTGAACAAGCGCAGCTATACCAAGAAGTCTTTACCAACATGGTTAGAGGCTGTAACGGCATGGGCGCAGAGCGACACTCATGATTATCAATATCCAGACAAGTTAGAAAAGTTCTCTCAAGCCACGTTAATTGAAAAAACACCGAAAGGCACCGCGCCTCAGCATGCCGTTTTCGAAGCCATTGATGATTTCCTAAATAACCCAGCCGACTTGAAGGCTCCGTTATTGGCGCACGCGATTACCCATTGTCGAACTATGTTAGCCAAGGCAAAACAGCAGAAGCAGTGGTTGTCATTTGATGACCTACTGACTCAGTTATCTGCGTCGATCGATGTCGATGAGCAGTCATTGCTGGTGGAAAGAATTCGCACCTTATACCCAGTGGCGATGATCGATGAATTCCAAGATACCGATCCGCTGCAGTACAGTATTTTTAGCCGAATCTACCTCGATAACCCGCAGTGTGGTCTGTTTATGATCGGTGACCCGAAGCAGGCTATCTACGGTTTCCGTGGCGCGGATATCTTTACCTACATTAAGGCAAGAAACCAAGTTAGTGCTCACTATACGTTAGGGACTAACTGGCGTTCGAGTGCAGATATGGTCAGCGCAGTAAACCAAGTGTTTATGAATTCGGATAGCCCGTTTATCTACGATCAAGACATTCCATTTTTGCCCGTTGCTGCCAGTCCATCTGCTGACAAGCGCCAATGGGTGATGAATGGCCAGACTCAACATGCACTGACCTTTTGGCTGCAAGAGGCTGAAGACAAGCCATTGCCGAAAGGCGAATATCACAAAGCTATGGCAGAAGCGACAGCGAGTCAAATTCAAACTATTCTGACCGCTTCTCAAAATCAACAAGCCTATTTTGATAATGGCAAAAAACAGCATGCCGTGAATGCGGGTGATATTGCTGTCTTGGTTCGAACCGGCAGTGAAGGTCGTCTGATCAAGAACGCGCTGTCTGAGCAAGGCATTGCAAGTGTGTATTTGTCTAACAGAGACAGTGTATTCACCAGCTTGGTTGCGCAAGATATTCAACGTCTGCTGCAAGCGGTGCTGACACCAGAAAACGACCGAGCATTGCGCGCGAGTCTAGCCTCCGAGTTATTTGCTCTAGATGCGGCTTCATTGGATGAACTCAACAACGATGAAGTGGTGTGGGAAAACGTGGTTAACGAATTTCGAGAATATCGTAAGTTGTGGCTGCAGCGTGGCGTGCTACCAATGCTTCGTAGCGTGATCAGCAAGCGACATCTCGCGGAACGTTTACTGGAAGAAGAAAATGGTGAGCGCTCACTTACCGATTTAATGCACATTGGCGAATTGCTGCAACAAGCAAGGCAGGAACTCGATAGTGATTATGGTTTGTTGCGTTGGTTAGCAGAAGCGATTTCCGATGCTCAAAATGGTTTAGGCGGCAGTGAGGATGACATTCAGCGTCTTGAGTCAGAGAGAAACTTGGTTCAAATCGTTACTATTCACAAATCGAAAGGTTTGGAATATGACTTAGTATTCCTCCCATTTGTCGCGAGTTACCGAGAAGCGAGCGAAGGCAAATTCTACGATCATGATTCAGATACCACAGTACTGGATATTACAGGTAGTGATAGTGCCTTAGCCCAAGCCGATAAAGAACGATTAGCGGAAGACTTGCGTTTGATTTATGTAGCGCTGACTCGCGCGGTTTATGGCTGTTTCATTGGTATGGCACCACTGCGTAAAGGGCGTTCAACCAAAGAGCCTACCGGCGTGCATTTGAGTGCGATGGGCTATTTGGTTCAAAACGGTCAAGAGCAAGGCATTGCCGAATTGCATCAGGCTCTTGCAACCATTGAGGGCAAGAACTCCAGTGTGCTGTTAGCCGAAACACCAACCGCCCACGATCAAGTGTTTGTACAAACAGAGCAAGTGAGTGAAGACTTACATGCGAACGAGCTCAAGGCTTCAATCGACAGGGCTTGGCGTATCACCAGTTATTCGGGGCTTGTAAAGCAAGGCAGTCACGGTGCGAGTCATGACGCGACCATTGAGGTGTCTGGCTTTGATATTGATTCGGCTGATGAGCAGGATGAGTCTGAGTTGATTGAGCCTGAACGCTCTATATTTACGTTCCCTCGTGGTGCTCGCCCAGGTACTTTCTTGCACACCTTGTTTGAGGAGGTTGAATTTACCGAGCCAGCAACCAGTGAACATAACACGCAAGTAATCAATCACTTATTAGAATCAGAGCAATATGAATTAGAGTGGCTACCTGTGCTTCAGCAACTGGTCGATACAGTGCTGAACACCGCATTAGACGGCAAGAACTTAAAACTAAGCGAGAAAGACTCAACACAACGCTTAGTTGAGATGGAGTTCTTACTGCCAATTGAAGTATTGGCCTCATCAGAGTTGAATCAAACCATTCAATATCATGATCCATTGTCAGCCAAAGCGGGCGACCTAGGTTTTCAAACCGTGCAAGGTATGCTGAAAGGCTTCATCGATTTGGTGTTCGAGCATCAAGGTAAATACTATGTTCTTGACTGGAAATCGAATCATTTAGGTGATGATGTTGCCGTCTACCATGGCGAGGCATTGAAATCGGCGATGGCTGACCACCGTTATGATCTGCAATATCAGATCTATGCATTGGCGCTGCACCGTTTTTTGCGTAGTCGTGTTGCCAATTACAGCTACGAACAACATTTTGGCGGCGTGTACTACTTGTTCTTACGAGGAATGGACGGTCAATCTCAGCAAGGTATTTTCTCGGCGAAACCAACACTGGCGTTACTTGATGAAATGGATCAATTGATTGACGGTAAAGTGATAGACAGACGTTCAGCACAATTGAATGACGATGAAACTGGACAGATGGGGCTTTTATAATGACAACAACGACCACTAATACCAGCATAGAAACAGCGAACACAACGAAGCCAGTTTCACTTATTCCTGAGCAACTTATGGATGTACTCAAGTTTCTTGCAGATAAGGGTTCGATTCGTCAGTTGGATTATCAGTTTGCCCGTTTTATTGCTCAGCAAGCCACGAGTTACTCTCAAGAGATCGGCTTTCTCGCTGGGGTAGTGAGCCATGAATTAGGCAAAGGACACATTTGTACTCAGCTTATACAGCAGCATACGATAGGCCCTGCACAAACGGCAGATATAGCCCAGTTACTTGGGTTGTACGGTGAAACGGCGCTGCAATTGAATCAAAAGCTATTAGGTATTGATTGGGTGACTGTTTTGCAATCATCTAACCTCGTTGGCGCAACTAATGACTGTGTTAAGCCTCTGATGTTTGATGGACGGCGCGTCTACTTGCAGCGTTACTGGAACTATGAGGTTGTGCTGGCTGACACCTTAAATCGTTTAAGTAAGCCGGTAGAGTTCAATATTGAACAGAAAAAGGCGCTGACGGAAACACTCAATCAGCTTTTCGCACGTAGTTATCACTTTCTGTTTAACGCCTTAGCCAAGGCTGAAACAAATCAGCAGACGTCTCAGGTACTGCGCCAACAGTTGGTGTGTGATCATCTTGATATTGTCGATGAGCAATCTTTGAATTGGGGCGCAATTGACCAAGCGATTGTTCAAGCCAAGCAGGTAACGGACTTAGATGTTCTAGACAGCTTGGTACCGCTATCGGCATGTTTGAATTGGCAAAAAGTGGCAGCAGCAGTAGCTCTAAGTCGTCGCTTTGCAGTGATCTCTGGTGGGCCGGGTACTGGTAAAACAACCACGGTAACCAAATTACTGTCAGCGATGGTCGAGCAATCACTAAGCCAAGGTAAAACGCCAACGATAAAGCTCGTGGCACCAACGGGTAAAGCGGCGGCGCGTTTAACTGAATCGATCGGTAAAGCGATTGAACAGTTACCATTAGCGCCTGAAGTGAAAGCCAACATACCAACGGA
Organism: Vibrio splendidus; assembly: GCF_001557875.1. Taxonomy (GTDB): domain Bacteria; phylum Pseudomonadota; class Gammaproteobacteria; order Enterobacterales; family Vibrionaceae; genus Vibrio; species Vibrio splendidus_F. Next base: position 123,147 of record NZ_LNRF01000010.1, read on the forward strand.
ATCGAGCACTTTGCACCGATTGCTTGGTGCTATTCCCACCCGTGCTGAGTTTCGACATAACCGACGTAATCCACTTCACCTTGATATATTGGTAGTGGATGAAGCTTCGATGGTTGATTTATCGATGATGTATAAGCTGGTGGATGCGCTCCCTGAACACGCAAGGCTGATTCTGCTTGGGGATAAAGACCAACTGGCTTCCGTTGAGGCCGGTGCAGTTTTAGGTGATATCTGTTCATTTAACTCTACAGGTTACAGCAGCGCGCAAGGCAACTTGATTGCGGAGATGACAGGTTTCGATGCGATAGCGAAGACACCACAAGCAAAAGCGGGAGCCGTTAATCCTCCGGCGATTGCTGACAGCCTATGTATGCTGCAGAAGAGTTACCGTTTCGATGCGCGCTCAGGTATTGGGCAGTTGGCAAAAGCAATCAATAACGGCTCTGCGAATCAAGTAGACCAAGTGTTTGCCAAAGGGTTTGGCGATATTGAGAACCATCCTCTATCGAGTGACAGCTATAACTTGATGCTGCGTACCTTGGTTAATGAGTATGGTGCGTATCTCAATAGAATGAATGTACCGTTGGAAGAGTTAGAAACTCAAGAAGCGAGAGCCAAATCGGTACTCGATTTGTTCAGCCAATGTCGACTGTTGTGTTCTATTCGTGAAGGTGATTTTGGTGTTAAAGGCCTCAACCACAGAATTGAAAGAGCGCTTGCCGCAAGGCGTTTAGTGAATCCACACAATGATGAATTGTGGTATCACGGGCGACCTGTAATGGTAACGCGTAACGATCATGGCTTGGGTTTATACAATGGTGATATTGGTATCTGCATGCTTGAATCGGATTCAAGCCACTCTGACTCTGCACCTAGATTGAAGGTTTATTTTGAGTTGCCCGATGGCAGCGTAAAGGCGGTGCTACCAAGCCGAGTACCAGATCATGAAACGGCTTATGCGATGACGATTCACAAATCTCAGGGCAGTGAATTTGATCTGACCTTAATGATCCTGCCGCCAGATTTCAGCCTAATTTTGACGCGAGAGCTTATCTACACAGGTATTACGCGCGCGAAGAAACGACTGATGATGTTCAGTGATACTAACGTATTAAAGCGTGGGATTAAGGTGAAAACAGAGCGAGTGAGTGGTTTAGGCAGTCGCTTAACGAATTAGTTGTTAGTTACTGCTAGAAAGGACTTGAACCTAAGCTAGATAAACACAAAGCAACCATCCCTGGTTGCTTTGAACGTTATTAAGACTCTTTGCTTAAAAACGCTCGAGTAAACGATATGTGGTTTATCTTGTACTTTGCTTGGCAATTCAAAATAAACTCTTTTAGATTCTCGCTAACAGGGAACACGCAGTGTACGTCTAGCCCTTCTAAGAATTGGTTATCAGCCATATCCCAAAAACTTTGCAGCGAGTTACAAACAATGGTTCTCATATCAATGTTGCTCTTTTTGCTGTTTATATTAACGAGCAGAGCTAATGTTAGCGTGCTGACCGTCAACGGGTATAGCAATCCGTGCAGTGACCACCTCAATGAGTTCGATATGACTATCGAGATGGCAATTCCAATAAAAACATTTGTTAAGATTATTAAAGCGTTTAAATTCTATACAATTATACGTGTGAGTGAAAGTGCATAGTTGATAAATCTCATATGGAAAACGATTACATTTGCAATTATTTTTCTTCTGAAGTGAGATTGTGCTCCAAAACTTTATTTATACGTTGAGCGCCAAGATCTTTGAGTTACGTTGATAGTTGTATAGCCCTTGTTTTTCCATCGGTAATTCATCAACCGCTATCTCGTAAAAACCTTGTTCACGGAACCAGTGAAGGCTGTGCGTAGTAAGGACAAAGATCTGGTCGATATCACGAGATTTTGATTGGTGGCGCATGTAATCCAGCAGCAATTGCCCACGGTTTCCATCGCGATAATCAGGATGAATCGCCACACACGCCATCTCTGCCATGTGATCTTCCGGATACGCATATAGTGCAGCGCAACCAATAATCAGACCGTCTTTTTCGATGATCGTAAAACGGTGAATTTCTTGTTCCAATTGTTCTCTTGAACGACGAACGAGAATGCCTTGTTCTTCCAAAGGACGAATAAGGTCAAAGATGCCACCAATATCGTCAATCTGAGCTTGTCTTACTTGCTCAGCACTCGCCATAACCACTTGGGTCCCAATACCATCAAAAGAGAACAATTCTTGGATTAACGCGCCATCTACCTTGTAGCTGATTAGATGACAACGAGGCACCCCGGCACGACAAGCGGAGATCGCTCCTTTCAAGAAGCGCAGTGTTCCTGTGCTCATGTCTTCGGCAGGATTTTGAGATTCCGTTAATCGTTCTAGAATTTGCTTGGCATCTTTAGGGAAGAGTTCGGCGAGCACGTTACCGCGTTCATCTGTTACCCCTTGTTCGGAGCAAAAGCCAATAAGCTTGTCGGCCTTTAGACGAATAGCAACTTGGGTAGCGACCTCTTCAGAAAGTAGGTTAAAGCTTTCGCCTGTCACGGAGCTGGCAATAGGGCCAAGCAGTACAATTGAACCTTGGTCAAGTGTGCGATTGATCCCTTCGATATCGATTCGACGAATACGCCCGCTGTGGCAATAATCCGTACCGTCATCCACGCCAAGCGGTTGAGCCGTAATGAAGTTACCACTCATCACATTGAGTTGAGTGCCTGCCATCGGGGTGTTGTTTAAACTCATCGAAAGTCGAGCAGTGATGGCAAGTTGTAGTTGGCCAGCAGCCTGCATAGCGACGCCCAGAGAATATTCATCAGTGACCCTAATATTCTTGTGATAAGGCGTATGGCAATCTTGCTTAGCGAGCAATTGGTTGATCTGCGGTCTTGCCCCGTGAACGAGAACAATTTTTACTCCAAGGCTGTGGAGCAAGGCTATATCACTAATAATGTTACCAAAGTTCCTGTCGGCAACGGCTTCGCCTCCCAGCATAATGACCATGGTTTTGCCACGGTGAGCATTGACATAAGGGGTTGATTGTCTGAAACCTTTTACTAGCGCTGTACTTCTTAATTTCACAGAACAAGTCCATTTTGTTTATTTATTCGATAATTTAGCATTTAAATTCAAATGTAAACAACACCTTTTTGGAATAAAGCGCAAACTATTCTTATCTAGGCTTCAATATATAAACTGTCTCAGTGTAGAATGCGCATAGCATCCTTATGAGTAGTCACCGAATGCAACAAGCTCCAGCGACAAACAACAAAATCGATGAGATAACCAAAGGTCTCTACAGCGAAGCTGATCAGCGCAATCAATCTAAGTTGAAGCGTAAGATCATTGAACGTTGTTTAATGGTTCTAGCTTTGGTGGGTTCGTTTGCGGTGGTTTCTTTGTTCGGCGATGTGCTTTCCCGAGTGCAAGATGCGGCGACGCCTGATCATCTAATATATGGTACTTGGATAGAGCAGGATGTTGCACATTATGCGACGGATGAGTTTGTTCTGAATGCTAATGGTGTATCAGTTCGTGGGTCTGTTGTTTCGACGAGCTTTGACTTTGACGGTAGCTACTTTGAATATAAGGCGGGTGATAAAACCTATCGCTTCCGCATGACCAATTCTGACAATACAGAAATGGTGCTCGATTCTGACAGTCACTACAATCCCATCTTCCGCCTTAAAGGCCATATCGATAACTCCGTCCGATAGGTTATCTTCTTGTAAACTCTTACAATCTACGATTGTGTTATCTGACTGTTTTTGTCATCCTCGATGCATAGAATTTTTAGGATGACTCTTGTGATTAAAAAATGGCTTCCCCTTGTCGCTGCCTCTTTGTTATTTGGCTGTGCTCAACCCACTGATCTTGCTCAACAACACCTTGATGACGAATTTCCTCGTACCTTGAATAAGGTCGATCAGGTTGAATCCAATAAACCAAGAGACTACACCGCATTTGCAGAACAAGCTGAGATGGTGGTTTCTAAATCCCCTTCGATGGCTAAAATCTATGAGCCGCTTTATCAACAACTCAATGAGTGGGCGATGCTGAGTGGAGATCCAAGCGAACTCGCTAATTTTGGCGTTCAAACTGCTCAACTAGGTGGTGGTGATAAACAAGGCAATGTTTTGTTTACGGGCTACTTTTCTCCTGTTATGGAACTGCGCCACGAAGCGAATGAAGAATACCGTTACCCAGTTTACGGGCTTCCTGAGTGTAGTAAAGAGTGTCCAACACGCGAAGAGATTTACAACGGCGCACTAGAAGGTCAAGGCCTTGAGTTAGGTTACTCAGCAAACCGTATCGACCCATTTATGATGGAAGTGCAGGGCAGTGGGTTCGTGCACTTCGGTGATGATGATACGCTGCAGTATTTCGCATACGCAGGTAAGAACAATAAAGCTTATGTGAGCATTGGCCGTGTTTTGATTGAGCGAGGCTTAGTTCCACGCGAAAAAATGTCACTAAAAGCAATCAAAGAGTGGGTATTGGCAAACGATCCTGAAGTGGTCAAAGAGTTGCTTGAGCAAAATCCATCTTTCGTGTTTTTTGAAGCGAGAGACGACTTGTCAGTAATGGGCAGTGCTGGGATTCCTCTATTGCCAATGGCTGCAGTAGCTGGCGATCGCTCTATCTTGCCTATGGGAACTCCAATTCTGGCTGAGGTTCCTTTATTGAATGCGGATGGTACTTGGAGCGGTGCGCACCAATTAAGATTGTTATTGGTTTTGGATACGGGCGGCGCAGTTAAGCAGAACCATTTGGATCTCTACCATGGTATGGGGCCGCGAGCAGGCACTGAAGCGGGTCACTACAAGCATTTTGGTCGCGTGTGGAAGCTTGGCTTAGATGGCAGCGCAACCGAAGCGCCTTGGGCTTTACCACCTGAAAAGGTCGAGTAAGCGGCAATAAAATAGGGCATTGAAAGCGAATCGCTAATCCCCTAGACTTTTTATTCAAGAGTGCGTATAAAACGCACTCTTTTCTTTTTCTCAGAAATAAATTGGCGGCAACAATGCGTGAATTGACCACTCCAGCTTCAGAAAACTATGACCAACGATTTGGTGGCACCCGTCGCCTATATGGCAATAGTGAAGTCGATATACTTAGAGCAGCACACGTGTGTGTTATCGGTATTGGCGGTGTAGGTTCATGGGCTGTTGAAGCACTTGCTCGTACTGGTTTAGGTGAGCTGACTTTGATCGATATGGATGATGTGTGTGTGACTAACATCAACCGTCAAATTCATGCAATGTCGGGCACGGTTGGTAAGAGCAAAATCGAAGTGATGGCCGAGCGTGTTAAGCTGATTAACCCTGAGTGTAAAGTTAACCTGATTGACGATTTCATCGGTCCTGATAATCAGGCGGAGTACTTATCGAAAGAGTTCGATTTTGTGTTGGATGCGATCGATAGCATGAAAGCTAAGGCTTCGCTATTGGCGTATTGCCGCAGTAACAAAATCAAAGTAATCACCACTGGTGGTGCGGGGGGGCAAATCGACCCAACGCAAATCAAAGTGGCCGATTTGACTAAAACGATTCAAGATCCGCTAGCGAAGAAGCTAAAAGATACCCTTCGTCGTCATCATAATTTCCCTAAGAATCCAGCGCGTAAGTTTGGTATCGATTGTGTGTTCTCGACTGAACAGCTGAAATACCCTCAAGCTGACGGCAGTGTATGTGCTGCGAAAGCAACAGCTGAAGGTCCAAAGCGCATGGATTGTGCGACAGGCTTTGGTGCGGCAACCGTGGTAACGGCGACTTTTGGTTTTGTGGCTGTTTCGCGTATTGTAGAAAAGCTGATTCAAAAGCACGCTAAGTAACGTCTTCTATTCAATTAATAATCGACTGGATATTAAAATGACCACATTCCCAAGCTCTCCATTCGGCACTGAAATTACCAGTGATGATATCGTCGCGAAAATGCAGACATTCAGCGGCTGGGAAGACCGTTATCGCCAAGTGATTCAATGGGGTAAGAAACTACCAACTATGCCTGATGAACTGAAAAGTGAGCAGGTTGTGGTATCTGGTTGTGAGAGCCAAGTATGGTTAGTTTCGCAGAACATCGACGGTGTTTGGTACTTTTGTGCTGATTCTGATGCTCGCATCGTTCGCGGTCTGATTGCATTAGTGATGGCTGCGTATGATGGAAAAACATCAGAGCAGGTTCAAGCGTTCGATATTGATGAATACTTCGAAAAAATCGGTCTAATTACCCATCTAAGCCCATCTCGCGGTAATGGATTAAAAGCGATTGTTGCTCAAATCCAAGAGCTAAGTGCTTAACATTTCTTAGACACACAGAAACAAAAAGGGTTGACGCTAAACGCCAACCCTAAATAATTTCGCTCGCGACTCGGCTAAAGCATATCAACGGCTTTTTCTATCGCCGCTACGAGCTTTTCAACATCATCCATGTTGTTGTAAATACCAAATGAAATTCGAACCGTTCCTTTCACTCCAAGTGCATCCATTAATGGGTGCGCACAGTGGTGACCAGCGCGAACGGCAATACCTTGTTGGTCGAGTAACGTTGCAATATCTTGATGGTGAACGCCATTCATCACAAAGGTAATTACGCTCGAATTTGGCTTGTAACCGAGTATCTGGATGTCATCCAATTGACTGAGTGCTTGATGGGTTTTGTGTTGTAGCTGGTGGATATGATCTTCCACGTCTTGTTGTTCATACTGATGTAACCACTCGATTGCTGAACTTAAAGCGATGGCACCTGCTACGTTTGGTGTGCCTGCTTCGAACTTACCAGGCAGTTTAGAAAACGTAGTGCCAGAAAAAGAGACGCGTTCAACCATTTTGCCACCGCCATGCCACGGCGGCATCGCTTCGAGCAATTCTAGTTTGCCGTAAAGCACACCAATCCCTGCTGGAGCATAGAGTTTGTGCCCTGAGAATACGTAGAAATCTGCGCCCAAAGTGGCAACATCCAATGGTTCATGGACAATGCCTTGTGCGCCATCGACGACAACCACGGCATTCATCTCATGTGCCTTTTCGATAACTTGCTCAATCGGTTGGCGAGAACCCGTCACATTGGTTATCTGAGCCAGAGCTACGATCTTGGTTCGTTCAGTCAACAGTGCATCAAAAGCAGCAAGGTCGAATTCGCAGTCAGATGTCATTGGGATTTTGATGATCTTAGCACCGGTTTGTTCTGCCACAATTTGCCAAGGGACAATGTTGGCGTGGTGTTCCATTTCGCTCACTAGGATTTCATCGCCCGGTTGGAGGGTACTTCTAGCGTAGGTTTGAGCGATAAGGTTGAGTGCTTCGGTGGCACCGCGAGTCCAGATAATCTCTTTCGATGAGGTTGCGCCAATAAACTGAGCGACCTTGTCTCTTGCCGCTTCAAATTGACTGGTCGCGTTCGCCGTTAAGCTATGACTACCACGGTGAACATTGGCATTTTGTTTGGAGTAATATTGGCTAATGGCATCAATAACTACCTGAGGTTTTTGTGTTGTTGCCGCGCTGTCTAAGTAAATCAATGGTTGTTGATTGATGGTTTGTGATAGCGCAGGAAACTGCTCTCGGATGTGATTGATATCAAGCATCTATTCTTACCTAAATCTTGGAAATTGGTGCTAGCTTAATGCTAAGCGGTATCATTATTTTATCGCGACTTGTTAACCGTTGCTGACTAATCTTGATGATTCCAGCTATTTTCTTGCTCTTTGACCTGATCGAACAGCTTTTGGTTAACGGGAACTTCTATCTGATGCTTATTTGCTGTTTTTATCAGGTGCCCAGTGATGAAGTCGATCTCAGTCTTTCTTTGATAAAGCATATCTTGCTTCATTGAAGAGTTGTTCTGTGCTGTGGCGTGAATAACCTTGTTGACGCTCGCTTCTAACTCTTCGATCGAACAATCAATACCTTCTGCCTGCATAACTTTTGTGAGCTCTTCAACTATAGAGATTAAAGTATCTCCAAACTTTTGGTCTGCAAGTTCGCCATTCTTGACTTGTTCTAACCCAGTCAGCGGGTTGATTGCACAGTTGATGGCGAGTTTGGTCCAAAGCGCGGCTTTAATCTCTGGGTTCCAACTCACAGCGGGGAGAGCATGATCCAATACATTAACTAAAAAAGTGCACTGTTGCCCATTGAGGTTAAAAGCACCCAGTTGAGTTTGGCCAACTCCAGTGTGAGATACACTATTACGATCAGGTTTGAATGCAGCTTGGGTGGTGGTTGCTAGTACTACCGGGTGGTCATTAATTTGAGCTGCTATCTGATCAACTGCGCCCATTCCGTTATGCATGAACATGAGAATGGTATCAGAGTCGAGATATTGAAGTAACGGAGTGGTGGCTTCTTCTACTTGCCAAGCCTTGACCGTAAAGATCACTAAGTCACTTGCAGATAGCTTTTCTATATTGTTATTACTGAAGGAAAGTGAAGCTTGCTCATCAAGTGATAGGTCAATTGAGGTTTCAGGGGAGCGGCTCCACAAAGAGACATTATGACCAGCTTGAAGTAGTTTTATTGCCCATAAAGAGCCAATTGCTCCAGGTCCAACAATAGTGATGTTCACAGCAATACCGAGATAAGAAAGTGATGCTGCAAGGATAGCGAGGCATTAAATGAAAGCAATAAAAAATGGCACCCGAGGGTGCCATTTTGGAAACTTTCTTAGAAGTTCGATTAGAACTTGTAAGTTACTGCTACGTAGTGACCTACGCCAGAAGATTCAGCTTGTGAAGTAGGATCCCACGGAAGGTCTGCACCGTCTTCAAAACCGTATACATCGCTGTATAGCTTCAAGCCGTAACCAACTGCAAAGCGATCTGAGTGCCAGTAAATACCGTTAAACATCGCGCCGCCGTTGCTTACTTGAGCGTACTCATCTTTCATACCGAATTGGTAATCGATGTAACCTTGGTAAGAGATGAATGAACCGTTCTCGAAGAAGTAGAAAGGCTTGAACCAGTTAGTTGAGATTTGGAAACCGTTCCAATCTTTTTGGTTTGAATCGTATGTACCGTAAAGGTTTAGACCCATTTTGCCGAACCATGGAACCATTACGTCAGAACCTAGACCAACTTTCTGAGTGTTAACACCACCGTTGTTACCATCCCACTCGAAAAGAGTTGAAAGGTATAGTTCTTCAACTGGACCGAAAGAAAGGTCTTTGCCAGTTAAGCCGTCAAGAGACATACGAGGAGCAAATTTCATGAAGATTTTGCCATCTTTGTCTGCTTTGTCGCTGCTTGAGTCTGATGTTAGGTTAAATACATCAACATAGCCGTAAAGGTCGAAGATTCCAGAGCGACCACCAAATTCCATCTCTAGGTAATCATGAGTAGATTCGTAAGGACCTTTCTCGTTGATTGCCCCCATGATGTTGAACTGCATCCACTTGTAATCGTTTTTGTGGATGTCGCCGTCAGAATAATCCGCTGCCATTACTGGAGCAGAAGTTGCTGCAAGTAGGCCAAGAGTTAAAAGTGATTTACGCATAATGGAACTCTCTATGTTAAAAATGAATAACCCGCTAATCCGTGCGTGTTTATGATGTCCGAATGCCGAGCATAATAGCGATTTTGTTCTCAAATAAAAGTGAGACAGAGTGAAAACTACAATTATTAAGGTGAGGGTGATCACACTAACGATCTAAATGATGGAACTTTAAGATGGCAATGCATCTTGATGCACCTTTAATTCTATTGATTTTGTGAAATTAGATTATTTTGTGGATAAATCGGCGAAATGCTGCTCTAAGCAAACGATTCTACTAAATTGAGTGACATGCATATCAAAATCAACAGTATTCCTTTCTAACCGTTTTCTCGTAAAAAGTGACTCATTCAACCCACCTCTCAATCCAGTCTTTGATCCATTTTTAACCAACTTCGTACTGCAGTTTGAATCAATTGATGAACATCTCATGTGATGACTGATTAGAAATTGGAATCTAGCTACTTTTCGAATCACTGAGAATTAATGACAGTTCACAGCACTAAACCATGAGGCGATTGTTAAATATTGGTTGTTAGATTGCTCTGTTGTGTGACGAACTAGTCAAACTTTTTTGGAGAGAAGACCGATGAAATATTCACCAATACTCGCCGTAGCGATATCAGCCCTGTTCATTGTTGGGTGTGACGATGACGATGAACCGACAACACAACTGCAAGCTGCGCATGCATCGCCAGATGCTCCCTTAGCCAATGTTCTAGTGAACAGTCAGGCTCGTTGGAGTGGTGTCGATTATGCTCAGGCATCCGGATACACTTCAGTCAATCAAGGCCAGACAACTCTTCAGGTCGATGTCCAACTCCCAGGTGACGCAGTTGCCACTGTAATTTCGCCAAGTCAATTCGATTTGAACGGTGAATTAGATTACACCGTGATGGTGGTTGGTGACGCTGACGGTTCTAATAACCCGGTTGAGGCTTTAGTCGTGACGCGACCTGCTGAGGGGACGGCAACCAGCTCTACCTTAGACGTGCAAGTGGTTCATGCTGCTACGGGCGTCGGCGATGTAAACCTATATGTGACAGGACCGAGTGATCCATTGGGCGCTCCGCTTGGTACGCTGGGATATAAAGACTTTACTGATGTACTCAATATTCCTGCAGGACAATATCGTGTGAGATTAGAAACCGTGAGCGGCAGTGCTATTACTTTTGACTCTGGAGAAATAACTCTGTCTGGCGGTAGCGAGCTAACGATTGCGGCTGTGCCAAGAGCTGACTCAAATAGTGCATCTCCAGTGAAGTTGATGGTGATGGATGGTAGCGGTTCCTCTTTAATCTACGACATGTCTGAAACTTCCGAAGTGAGAGTCGGTCATCTCGTTGATGGCGCCCCAGATGTAGATGTTTTTGTCAACGGAGCTGCATTTGCACCTCTTGCTGATTTGATGTTTAAAGAGATCCGAGGATTTCTTGACTTAGCAGCCGGAAGTTATGACATTGACATATTTGCTGATGGCACAACGACCAACGCATTGATTGATGCTGACGGGGTGGCTGTGTTTGCTGGCATGGATTACAGCATCTATGCGGTAGGTACGGTAACTCCACTGAGTTTGGAACCATTGGTTATTCCTGAAAACCGTCGTCCGGTTGCGACCAGCGCAGTGCTAAACATTACCCACGCCGCTGCTAACCCAATTGCGGCATCGGTGGATATTTACTTAACAGAAAACGCGGGGATCTCTGGTAGCACTCCAGCGCTAAGTGATGTGAAGTTCAAAGATTATGTGAATGGTATTTATGTTGCGGCGGGGTCTTACTTTGTGACGATTACTGTAGCGGGTCAGCCGTCAGTTGTGGCTATCGACTCTGCGCCAGCAACCTTAGCTGATGGTGTGGTGTATCAAGTTGTGGCGATTGATGATTCGATGGGAACGGGTTTTAATCTTATTGTTAGTGATACAACCGATTAGCTTTTCTTAGATTGGTAGTGACAAAGTAAAAGAAGGTAGCGTGATGCTACCCTCTTTCCTTTTGTTTTCTTCTTATTCGTGGTTGTTTTTGGCTTTTTCCAGTAAATCTGTGAAAAAGTGGCGCAACGAATAGAGCATGATCAAACTTGGAATCACCATAAGTGCGGTAAGTATAAAGAAGGTTGACCAATCATTGAGGTAATCAACCAACTCACCACTGAATGAAGCCAGTGTGGTGCGACCGAAGTTACCCAAGGATGCGAGTAATGCATATTGGGTTGCAGAGAAGGCCTGCCCAGTTAATAACGTTAAGAAAGAGACAAAGGCTACTGTCGAAAAGGCGGTCGTGAAGTTATCGACAATGATCGTTGCCAAGAACAAGGTTTCACTCGGGCCAGTTTGAGCGATCCACGCAAACATTAGATTACTGGCCGCCATTGCCACACCGCCGATCATCAGTCCGCGTACAATACCGAATTTCACATTGAAGACACTGCCTACCAAAGTGAAGAATATGGTTGCTCCCCAGCCAATTAACTTGGAGTAATGACCGATCTGTTCATTACTGAAACCTATCTCTTTATAGAAGGTGATCGACATGCGACCTAGGAAGGCTTCACCGATCTTAAATAGGAACACAAACAGCAATAGAGTAATGGCAACTTGAACTCCGTTTCTTTTGAAGAAATCATAAAACGGTTCAATTACCGTCACACTGAACCAAGCGACAAGCTTTGAGCCGACCACTTTATTGTGTCGCTGCTGTGCTTGTTCTTGTAGGGCTTCACGTTCTGTATTTGGCTCTCCGACAAAAAGAGTAAACAGCATTAATACAACAACGACACCTGCCATTCCGTAATACACGCCATTCCAACCGATTGAGTCTGCATTAATAAAGGCAAGGTAGCCTGGTAGCGAATAACCCGTCCACCACCCAATTACGGCCATTGCAGAAGCTTGCGGCAGTTTTGATGCTTCGGATTTTGGGAAGGTATCAATACGAAATGCATCAATCGCGATGTCTTGCGTGGCTGAGGCAATGGCAATAGCGAGCGCCAACATTGAGGTAAACGCCAAATTCTCTGCGGGATTGACGCCAGCGATGAATAAGGTGCCGATTAAAACAATGGTTTGGCAGAAAAAGATCCAACTGCGGCGCTGGCCGAGTATTGCATGAAGCACTGGCAATTTTACTCGGTCTACCAATGGTGCCCATAGAAAGTTAATCGCATACACGGCAAAAACACTACCAAAGTAGCCAATGGCAGCACGCGTTAAACCTGCATCTTTTAGCCAACCAGACATGTTGGATCCAATAAGAACCCATGGGAAGCCACTCGAACAGCCAAGCATAAACACCCAAAGTAGACGTTTATCTAGGTAGCTGCGAAAAGTCTGCATCCAAGAAAGAGAGGGAGTGCCTGATGACATAGGGCGTCCTTGTATAGAAAAACGCCCTTAAGAAATAAGGGCGTTACATTGGATTACTTAAGAAGGGTCACTTTAGTGATGACGATTGGGTCGACTGGAATGTCTGACATGCGGCCCATTCGCTTAGTTGGAATTGTTGCCATCTTTTGTACAACATCAAAACCTTCAGTTACTTTGCCGAATACAGCGTAACCTGGGTTACCGCCTTTAGCGTTTAAGAAATCGTTATCTGAAAAGTTAATGAAGAACTGGCGAGTTGCAGAATCAGGTGCATTGGTACGAGCCATAGCGATCGTTGCTGTATCATTCTTTAGGCCGTTACTGCCTTCATTTTTGATAGGAGCATAAGTCGCTTGTTGATTCATATCTTGATCGAAGCCGCCACCTTGCGCCATAAAACCAGGGATAACACGGTGGAAGATAGTGCCTTCGTAGCTGCCGTCTGCAACGTATTTTAGGAAGTTCTCCGCGCTAACCGGTGCTTGTTCTTGGTTTAGCTCAATTGTGAAGTCGCCTAATGTTGTTTCTACGTTCACTTTAGGACCAGCCCAAACGCTCACGCTCACTAGCATTAATGCGATAGAAGATAAAATACGAACCATTAGAAACGTTCCTTCATGTAAGTTTGTAGCTCTTGGTCGTTAGCGATTTCCGTAAGAACCAAGTTAATCACGTCATTAAGAACCATAGAGATGTCGTCATTTGACGCACTCAAGGCACCAGTGCGCGTTGCAGTACCGTTGAATGTTTTCACTAACTTGCCTTCAGGCGTTTCAGCCGTAACTTCAAGCGTTACTTTACCGTCCATTTTGTTTTCCATAATGGTGTGTTCTACGGTAACAAGCGCTTCTTGAATCTCCAAAACAATTGAGTTTTCACTGTTTACGCTTGCACGAAAACCTTGAGACTCTAACTGTTGAGCAATAGCGTTTTCTAGAGAAATACGCATGTTTTGCTTAGCATGAATTGGCTGAATGTTTGAACGGCCACTATCAACCAATGCAACATATTGAGCGGCACGAACATCTTTACTGGTTAGTGTGTATGTTTTGCCTTGTACAAGGTTGCTTGAGCTTAGTGAAGCTTCTGGCATTACATTGATTTGTTCTTGCTGAGGGGCTGAACATGCTGTCAAAGCCATAATAGAAGCAGCCAAAATCAGTTTTTTCATTCCTTTATCCTTTCTAAATTCACACCAGAAGCTCGGTATCTTAAATTCTTGTGAAGTCGTTTCTGCTTATTTATTAAAATTCGCAGGCTCTCTTGTTGCTTGTAATATCTCAAATTTTTGGTTTAGTTCAAGCGTTTCAACGTTAGCTTCACCAAATAGTCTTGCTAGTTTGACATCGTATCCGAGGTGTCGGTTGCCAATAACAATTAATTTGCCTCCATTGCTAAGAACATGCTTTGCATCACAGAACATTTGCCATGCAATGTGATCAGTAATCGCTTGTTGCTGATGGAATGGAGGATTACACATCACTAAGTAGGTGCTGTTTTTCTTAAAGCTATCTAAACAGTTGTTGGCGATGAACTGGAAGTTGCCGTCTTTACCAAGGTTATCCTTGACGTTTTGGCGTGCTGACTCCACAGCCATAAAGCTTTCATCCACACAGGTAATACGAGCTTGTGGGTTCAATTGCCCTGCTTTTACGCTCAATACACCGTTGCCACAGCCTAGGTCGATGATATGACGCAGCTCTGGATCTTGAGGAATATGCTCTAGCATATAGCGAGCGCCTTGATCGAGTGCTTCCCCTGAGTAAACATTTGGTAAATTTTTCAGGCGGATATCTTCACCGTCTACATCCCACTCAACAAAAGGCTCTACCGTTTGAACTGGCTGGCAATTTGGAGAAGAGAATACTAAGCGGTGTTTTTTCTTCGCTAGTGATGTTTTGGTTTCGCCTAGGTACTTTTCGAAAAGGTTAAGCGTAGATGTGTGAATCTCTTTTACCTTGTTGACGCCGATCACTTGGCAGCTTTCAGGCAAAGCTTGGCGCAGTTGGCTCAATTGCCAAATTAGGTGACGATTTGTTTTTGGCAACTGCATGATCACAAGATCGATACCGTGTGGGATATCATCCATTGTGTTCAAGAAGTTCACTCGGTTACTTTGATTGCGCTGTAAGTTTTTCAGGGCACCACGGTGAGAGATAAATGAGTCACTCATCATTGTGACATCATGATCTTTCGAGAACCAAGCCGATAGAGCACCAAAACTATCGTTCATGATCAGAATGTGTTTACCAGGTTCAAGGTTCATCTCTTCAACGTGACTAATGATGTATTCGTCGCCCGCATCCCAAGCTTGAAGGGTTTCATTTGAACGTTTTGGGAAACGATGTAAGGTCAAAGTTCTGTCGTGAAGGGTAAGTTCGGTTTTCATTGCTTGAGATACTTATATAAGAAATAACAAAGATATTGTCTCAAATGCAGCCTGAACAAGATAGAAAAAACTCAACCAAACCTATGCCGTTCGCTATTAAATACTCAGACACTCGACCTATTAGGGTTTATACTCACCCCACGGATAATGCCAATACGTTATTAAGGAATCACAATGATCCAAGAAGTTATCGAAACAAAATTGCACAATGAGTTTTCACCAAGTCATTTAAACGTGATCAATGAGAGCTATATGCACAATGTTCCGGCTGGTTCTGAGAGTCATTTTAAAGTGATTGTTGTCAGCGATGCGTTTGAAGGCTTACGCCTTATTGCTCGTCATCGAGCGGTAAATAAAGCTCTTTCAGAAGAGCTTGCGAACAATATTCACGCACTGTCCATTCACACTTATACAAAAGATGAATGGTTGAAGC
This sequence comes from Vibrio splendidus, assembly GCF_001557875.1. Taxonomy (GTDB): domain Bacteria; phylum Pseudomonadota; class Gammaproteobacteria; order Enterobacterales; family Vibrionaceae; genus Vibrio; species Vibrio splendidus_F. The sequence continues at coordinate 138,812 of NZ_LNRF01000010.1, forward strand.
AGCTAGATAACGTGCCAGATAGCCCAATGTGTATGGGCGGTGGGAAATAGTAGAGTAATCGAATATAGAAGAGGTGGCGATGCCACCTTTTTTGTTGCCAAATACATCTGTTTTCCGTTGTTATATCACTCAAACTGATGGTAAATCGAGCGGTTGAAAATACCCACAACGAGTAGTGTTTTTATTAACAGTGTTTCAACATAACTCGAAAAATATGAGTTTGTGACAGAGTATTAATCTCTTGTTTAAAACACGATTCAAAAGCCATTTTATCTGTGCGGCTCGTCAAATTTATACATATTTTAGAGTCCATATGCTTCAAATCTCACCAAATATAGGCCGTATTCAAGTTATTGGTCATGGCATCAAGTTGTCAAAAAATGCTAGAATACGGCACCTGATAAATCTCACATAATCTTTGTGGTGAATTTATTAATGTAATGTTGCGATTTTGGTATCTCAAATTTACCAAGACCGGACACTGTAATGTCGTGTCTAAGGGCGATTTTAAAACGTCCTGAATTTACGCAATTAAAAGAATCTTTTTCCCGATAAAGTAGTGCAAGTGCGTATGATTACAATAAAGAAGGGTTTGGATCTTCCTATCGCAGGAACTCCATCCCAGGTGATTAATGATGGTAAGTCCATCACTAAAGTCGCCTTGCTTGGCGAAGAGTACGTTGGTATGCGTCCTACGATGCATGCTCGCGTTGGTGATGAAGTGAAGAAAGGCCAAGTTCTTTTTGCAGATAAAAAGAACCCAGGTGTTGTATTTACTTCTCCAGCAAGCGGTAAAGTTATTGAAGTGAACCGTGGTGCTAAGCGTGTTCTTCAATCAGTAGTGATTGAAGTAGCAGGCAATGAGCAAATCACGTTCAATAGCTATGAAGCTAACCAACTAGCAAGTCTTGACCGTGAAACGGTTAAAGCTCAGTTAGTTGAGTCTGGCGCATGGACCGCTTTGCGAACTCGTCCGTTCAGCAAGGTTCCAGCAGTTGATTCTGAAACTCAGGCTATTTTCGTTACTGCTATGGATACTAATCCGCTAGCAGCTGAGCCAGAATTAATCATTAACGAGCAGTCTGATGCTTTCGTTGCTGGTTTAGATCTTCTTTCAACTCTGACTAACGGTAAAGTGTACGTTTGTAAAAAAGGTACTAGCTTACCTCGTTCAGCTCAGTCTAACGTTGAAGAACATGTTTTTGATGGCCCACACCCTGCAGGTCTTGCAGGCACGCATATGCATTACCTATACCCGGTAAATGCACAAAATGTAGCGTGGAGCATTAACTACCAAGACGTTATCGCATTCGGTAAGTTGTTCCTTACTGGTGAGATTTACTCTGAGCGTGTTGTTTCTCTGGCTGGTCCAGTAGTTAATAACCCACGCCTAGTTCGTACTCAAATTGGTGCTAGCCTTGAAGAGTTGACGGACAGCGAGTTGATGCCAGGTGAAGTTCGCCTGATCTCAGGTTCAGTATTATCTGGTGTTCACGCTTCAGGTCCACATGCTTACCTTGGCCGTTACCATCAACAGGTTTCGGTTCTTCGTGAAGGTCGTGATAAAGAGCTATTCGGCTGGGCTATGCCTGGTAAGAACAAGTTCTCTGTTACTCGTTCATTCCTTGGTCACGTGTTTAAAGGTCAGTTGTTCAACATGACAACGACAACAAACGGTAGTGATCGCTCTATGGTTCCAATTGGTAACTACGAGAAAGTAATGCCATTAGATATGGAGCCTACTTTGCTGCTTCGCGATCTATGTGCTGGCGACGTTGATAGTGCACAAGCACTTGGTGCGCTAGAGCTAGATGAAGAAGATTTAGCACTGTGTACCTTTGTATGTCCTGGTAAGTACGAGTACGGTCAGTTACTTCGTGAATGCCTAGATACAATTGTGAAGGAAGGGTAATTTTCATGGGCCTTAAAAAGTTTATTGAAGACATCGAGCATCATTTTGAACCAGGTGGTAAACACGAAACGTGGTTTGCGCTTTACGAAGCAGCAGCAACACTTTTCTACACACCAGGTACAGTTACAAAGAAAAGCTCGCATGTCCGTGATAGCGTTGACTTAAAACGTATCATGATCATGGTTTGGCTTGCGGTATTCCCAGCAATGTTCTGGGGTATGTACAACGCAGGTGGTCAAGCTATTGCAGCACTAAACCACATGTATTCAGGTGCAGAACTAGTTTCTATCATTGATGGTAACTGGCACTACTGGCTAACCGAAATGCTTGGAGCCTCCTTAGGAGCCGATGCAGGTTGGGGCAGTAAGATGCTCTTGGGTGCGACTTACTTCTTACCTATCTACGCGACGGTCTTTATCGTTGGTGGTTTCTGGGAAGTACTGTTCTGTATGGTGCGTAAGCACGAAGTTAACGAAGGTTTCTTTGTTACTTCTATCTTATTCGCGCTTATCGTTCCGCCAACACTTCCTCTATGGCAAGCTGCACTAGGTATTACCTTCGGTGTTGTTGTTGCTAAAGAGATCTTTGGTGGTACGGGTCGTAACTTCCTAAACCCTGCACTTGCTGGTCGTGCGTTCCTATTCTTCGCATACCCTGCTCAGATTTCTGGTGACGTAGTTTGGACTGCAGCTGACGGTTTCTCTGGTGCAACAGCGCTTAGCCAATGGGCTCAAGGCGGTGGTAGCGCGCTAATGAACACGGTATCTGGTGAGACGATCACTTGGATGGACGCATTCATTGGTAACATTCCAGGTTCTATCGGTGAAGTATCAACGCTTGCACTTATGATCGGTGCTGCAATGATCGTATACATGGGCATTGCTTCATGGCGCATCATTGCTGGTGTTATGATCGGTATGATTGCTGTATCAACATTGTTTAATGTGATCGGTTCTGACACGAACGCAATGTTCAGCATGCCTTGGCACTGGCACCTAGTTCTAGGTGGCTTCGCGTTTGGTATGTTCTTCATGGCAACAGACCCTGTATCAGCGTCATTTACCAATGGTGGTAAGTGGTGGTACGGCATCCTAATCGGCGCAATGTGTGTAATGATTCGTGTAGTTAACCCTGCATACCCAGAAGGCATGATGCTTGCGATCCTATTCGCAAACTTATTTGCTCCTCTGTTTGACCACGTTGTAATCGAGAAGAACATTAAGCGGAGACTAGCGCGCTATGGCAAGTAATAACGATAGCATTAAAAAGACGCTGTTTGTTGTTATCGCATTGAGCTTAGTGTGCTCAATCATCGTTTCAACAGCTGCAGTTGTTCTTAAACCTAAGCAACAAGCTAACGCAGTTCTGGATCAGCAAACTAAGATCCTTGAAGTTGCGGGCATTGAACTTGCGGGTAATATTCCAGCACTGTACGCAGAGAACATTGAACCTCGTCTAGTTGATTTCGCTACTGGCGATTTCGTTGACGGCGACGCTGCTGCATACGACCAACGTAAAGCGGCAAAAGATCCAGCTCAGTCAATCAAGCTTTCAGCTGAAGATGACATCGCTAAGATCATTCGTCGTGCTAACACGGGTACTGTATACCTAGTGAAAGATGGCGCTGAAACTTCTAAAGTTATCATCCCTGTTCACGGTAACGGTCTATGGTCAATGATGTACGCATTCGTTGCGGTAGAAACTGATGGCAACACAGTTTCTGGTATCACTTACTACGAGCAAGGTGAAACTCCTGGACTTGGTGGTGAAGTTGAGAACCCAACTTGGCGTGCTCAATTCGTTGGTAAGAAATTATTCGACGAAAACCACAAACCTGCTATTCAGGTTGTTAAAGGTGGCGCTCCTCAAGGTTCTGAGCACGGTGTAGATGGCCTTTCTGGTGCGACACTGACTAGCGTTGGTGTTCAACATACATTTGACTTCTGGTTAGGTGATATGGGCTTTGGTCCGTTCCTAGCAAAAGTTCGTGACGGAGGTCTGAACTAATGTCTAGTGCAAAAGAAATTAAAAAGAGCATCTTAGCGCCGGTGTTGGACAACAACCCAATCGCGCTACAGGTTCTTGGTGTGTGTTCTGCTCTTGCGGTAACCACTAAGCTAGAAACAGCATTTGTTATGACTATCGCGGTAATGTTTGTTACTGCTCTGTCTAACTTCTTCGTTTCTTTGATCCGTAACCACATTCCTAACAGTGTGCGTATCATCGTTCAGATGGCAATTATCGCATCACTAGTAATCGTGGTAGACCAAGTGCTTAAAGCATACCTATACGATATCTCTAAGCAGCTATCTGTATTCGTTGGCCTAATCATTACTAACTGTATTGTAATGGGTCGTGCTGAAGCATTCGCAATGAAGTCTGCGCCAATCCCGTCTTTAATCGATGGTCTTGGTAACGGTCTTGGTTACGGTTTCGTTCTTATCACTGTTGGTTTCTTCCGTGAGCTTCTAGGCTCTGGCAAACTATTTGGTATGGAAGTGCTACCTCTAGTGAGCAACGGTGGTTGGTATCAGCCAAACGGCTTGATGCTTCTAGCACCTTCTGCATTCTTCCTAATTGGTTTCTTGATTTGGGCAATTCGTGTGTTCAAACCAGAACAAGTAGAAGCGAAGGGGTAAGGTAGTCATGGAACATTATATTAGTCTGCTAGTTAAATCGATTTTCATCGAAAACATGGCGCTTTCTTTCTTCCTAGGTATGTGTACATTCCTAGCGGTATCTAAGAAAGTTAAAACTTCTTTTGGTCTTGGTGTTGCGGTAGTTGTAGTACTTACAATCGCTGTTCCTGTAAACAACCTTGTTTACACACATATCCTGAAAGAAAACGCGCTTGTTGAAGGTGTCGATTTAAGTTTCCTTAACTTCATCGCATTCATCGGTGTTATCGCGGCACTTGTACAAATCCTAGAGATGGTTCTAGACCGTTTCTTCCCACCTTTGTACAACGCACTAGGTATCTTCCTTCCACTGATCACAGTTAACTGTGCAATCTTTGGTGGTGTATCTTTCATGGTAACTCGTGACTACAACTTTGCTGAATCTGTTGTTTACGGCTTTGGTTCTGGTGTGGGTTGGATGTTAGCTATCGTTGCTCTTGCGGGTATCCGTGAGAAGATGAAGTACTCTGACGTACCTCCAGGTCTACGTGGCCTTGGTATCACGTTCATTACTGTTGGTCTGATGGCGTTAGGCTTTATGTCTTTCTCTGGTGTTCAACTGTAGGGTAAGCACCCAGTAATAAGGAATAACAAATGCAAAGCATTATTCTTGGCGTAGCGATGTTTACCATTATTGTATTGGCTCTAGTACTAGTGATTCTTTTCGCTAAGTCTAAGCTGGTACCATCAGGTGACATCACTATTTCAGTAAACGGCGACCCTGAAAAGGCGATCGTTACTCAACCTGGTAGCAAGCTACTTGGTGCCCTAGCTGGCGCTGGTATCTTCGTATCTTCTGCTTGTGGTGGCGGTGGCTCTTGTGGTCAGTGTCGTGTAAAAGTTAAGTCTGGTGGTGGCGACATCCTACCAACTGAACTTGATCACATCACAAAAGGTGAAGCTCGCGAAGGCGAACGTCTTGCATGTCAAGTTGCTATGAAAACTGACATGGAGATTGAACTAGACGAAGATATCTTTGGTGTTAAAAAGTGGGAATGTACTGTTATCTCGAATAACAACGAAGCTACTTTCATCAAAGAACTTGCTCTAGCAATCCCTGAAGGTGAAGAAGTACCGTTCCGCGCGGGTGGTTACATTCAGATTGAAGCTGAACCACATCACGTGAAATACGCAGATTACGATATTCCTGAGGAATACCGTGGTGACTGGGATAAGTTCAACTTGTTCCGTTACGAGTCTATCGTTAAAGAGCATTCGATCCGTGCTTACTCTATGGCTTCATACCCAGAAGAGAAAGGCATCATCAAGCTTAACGTGCGTATCGCAACTCCGCCGCCAAACAACCCTGACGTAGCTCCTGGTGTGATGTCTTCATACATCTGGTCTCTTAAAGAAGGCGACAAATGTACTATTTCTGGTCCATTTGGTGAGTTCTTTGCTAAAGACACAGACAATGAAATGGTATTCATCGGTGGTGGTGCAGGTATGGCGCCAATGCGTTCACATATCTTCGACCAACTTAAGCGTCTTAACTCTACTCGTAAGATGTCTTACTGGTATGGTGCACGTTCTAAGCGTGAGATGTTCTACATTGAAGATTTCGATGGCCTAGCGGCTGCAAATGAGAACTTCGTGTGGCACTGTGCACTGTCTGATCCTCAACCTGAGGACAACTGGGACGGTTACACAGGTTTCATCCACAACGTATTGTACGAGAACTACCTGAAGGATCACGAAGCTCCTGAAGACTGTGAGTACTACATGTGTGGTCCACCAATGATGAACGCGGCTGTTATCGGCATGCTGAAAGATCTTGGTGTAGAAGATGAAAACATCCTACTAGATGACTTCGGTGGTTAATCCATTTAAGTGATTGATATTATGGCTGACTCTCACGAGTCAGCCATTTGTTTTTCTAAGACTGTTTTTGACAACATACTGGCTTATATAAGAAAGAGTAAGGCATTCAAAATACCTATTTTTTACTCTTATTTTTCCTTATATAAATCCTCAACATTAGACAGGAGTAAGCAAGTGAGAATTTGGCTTGTTGCATTAACTTCTTTAATTTTTCTTGCTGGCTGTGAACAGCCAAGAGAGCAAGTGCATTTAAGTGGCCCGACAATGGGCACCAGTTACAATATTAAATACATCAATGGTGATGAATTTCCGGAGTCTAACGAAGTTCATACTGAGATCGATCGTCTACTTGAAGAAGTGAATGATCAAATGTCGACTTACCGTGAAGACTCAGAGCTGAGTCGTTTCAACCAACACAAAGGTGCGGAAGCATTCGAAGTCTCTGAGCAAACCGCTATCGTTGTGAAAGAAGCCATTCGTTTGAACGGTCTTACTGAAGGTGCGCTGGATGTTACTGTTGGTCCATTAGTTAACCTTTGGGGTTTTGGACCCGAAGCTCGCCCAGAAGTGGTTCCATCAGATGAAGAGCTTGCTGCTCGTAAAGCTAAAGTTGGTATTCATCACTTGAGCGTTGAAGGCAACAAGTTAACTAAAGACTTGCCTAATCTGTACGTCGACTTGTCAACCATTGCAAAAGGTTGGGGCGTTGATGTTGTTGCTGATTACCTTGATTCAATTGGTATTCACAACTACATGGTAGAAGTAGGCGGTGAAATCCGTTTGAAAGGCCTAAACCGAGAAAATGTAGGCTGGCGTATTGCCATCGAGAAGCCAAGTGTTGATGAACGCAACATTCAAGAGATCATTGAACCTGGTGATATGGCGATTGCAACGTCTGGTGACTACCGCAACTATTTTGAGCGTGATGGTGTTCGTTACTCACACATTATCAACCCAGAAACAGGAAAGCCTCTTCATCATAAAGTGGTTTCTGTGACTGTTTTAAACCCGTCTTCAATGACTGCAGACGGCTTATCTACTGGCCTTATGGTCTTAGGTGAGGAAAAAGGAATGGAAGTCGCAAACCAACATAACATTCCAGTGTTCATGGTGGTAAAAACAGCAGATGGCTTTAAAGAAATTGCTTCTGAAGCATTTAAGCCATACTTAGGTAAATAAGGTAAGCGAGATAATTATGAATACATTTCTGATTACATTTGGTGTTTTTCTTGCAGTAATCGCAGCGATGTCAATTGGCTACATTATCCAAAAGAAAGTTGTGAAAGGTAGCTGTGGTGGCTTAGGTGCTGTTGGTATTGATAAAGTATGTAACTGCCCTGAACCTTGTGACGCGCGTAAGAAGCGTGAAGCTCGTGAAGCTTACCGTGAAGAGAAGCTGGCTGAGCGTCAACAAAAAGAAGCGGCTTGGAGTAAAGACCGTATCGCCTAATTGGTGACAGTCATAGGGATAGAGTTATCTGTACCCTTAAATTGAAAAGCTCAAGATTATCGTCTTGAGCTTTTTTGGTTTTGGGGCTTAGTCATTTATCTTGGCTGATTAAAAATGGAAACAAAAACGAATGCCTATTGTTCGATTTGCATGCTGTTACGCGCAAACACTATTTGGTTTCTACCTTGCTCTTTTGCCGTATAAAGAAGCTCATCAGCGGCTTTGATCTGTTCATCCAACTTCGCGTTTAAATCGGTTACGCCGATACTGATACTGACCTTGATTCTTTGAGAGTCATGCTCAACAACGTGGCTTTCAATGGCTTCTCTCATGGACTCTAAATTGTCAACAAAGCTCTCAAACGCACCGCATGACTGAATACAAAACTCTTCACCCCCGAAGCGTACAGCGACATCGTCTTTAAAATGATCTTTGATGATTTTCCCTACATCGATCAGCACGGCATCACCACCATCGTGGCCAAAGGTATCATTCACTTTCTTAAAGAAGTCGATATCCATCATCGCGATATTTCGTTGATCGCAGCCCTTACAAGGATGATTGAACAGGTAGCGACGATTCCATAAGCCAGTAAGAGCATCCTCGTTGGCATGTCGAAACAGCTCATTGGCCGCTTCTTTCATATCAAGCAATTGATGGATTCGGCAGAAAAATTCTTCTTGGTTAAAAGGCTTGTAAAGGAAGTCGTTAGCTCCTGCTTTCAGAAACCGAGCCGTCATGGTGCGATCATCGCTGCCTGACAGTCCTAGAATAGCTAATTGGTTTTTATCATGATCACGTCGAATATCACGGATCATCGCTATACCATCTTTCTTCGGCATATCATGGTCTGTAACAACGAATGTAATCTCAGGGTCGTTATGAAGAAGCTTTAATGCTTGTTCGCCGTCTTCGGCTTGGATAGTTTGGATATATTGGTGTTCTAGAAGTTGAGCTATGTAACGGCGAACAACCGCTGAATCATCGACAACCAATGCTTTGTGGTGGCGATTATTCGAAATTCTTTGAACCAGAGGGAGTAGGTAGCTTACTGATGACATACTGTCTTTAAGTATGTAGTCAATAACGCCTTTTGCTAGGACTTGCTCTCGCAGTTGATTGTCGAACATCCCGGTAAGAACAATTATTTTCTGTTGATAGCCTAATACGAGATCAATGATCTCACCGTCTTGCCCGTCAGGTAAGCAGTAATCTAATACGGCACACAAGAAATCCGTCTCTTGTTCCAAGATGTTTTTTGCTTCTGCAATCGATTCAGCAAGTGCGACCTCATAACCGCTATTTTTAAGCTGTTGGTACAGGTAGTTGCGGAATGCTCGGCTATCTTCCACCACTAGTATTTTTTCACTCACAAGCGATCCCTACTTATAGACTAAATACTCGTTAACAATAGTATCAGAAGAGCTTATGACTATTGAAGCGAAACCTTTTTAGCTGAACTCGAGATCGTTTTAAATCTGATAAAAATTGGATTATACTGTTTATAGATACAGTTGTAAGGTCGAGCAATTCCTAGATGTGTAGCGCAGGCGAAGAGAAAATAAGAAAAATAATTCATGTCGATATGGATTGTTTTTATGCGGCCGTAGAAATGCGCGATAACCCTGCTTACCGAAATCGCCCGCTAGCTGTTGGTGGGCATGAGAAGCAACGCGGTGTTTTGAGTACCTGTAATTACGAAGCGCGCAAGTTTGGTGTTCGCTCTGCAATGCCGACCGGAAAAGCCCTACAGCTTTGTCCTAATCTATTGGTTGTGCCGGGAAGGATGTCGGTCTATGTCGAGATATCTAAAAAGATCCGCGAAATCTTCTCTCGATACACATCAATCATTGAACCTCTTTCCTTGGATGAAGCTTTCCTAGATGTTACCGATTCTAAGCAGTGCCACGGTTCAGCAACACTCATTGCCGAGTCGATTCGCCGTGATATCTGGAGTGAGCTTAACCTGACCGCTTCTGCAGGAATTGCGCCGATTAAATTCTTGGCGAAAGTGGCCTCGGATCTGAATAAGCCTAATGGTCAATTTGTAATACCTCCCCAAGACGTACAATCAGTGATTGATGAGCTGCCACTTGAAAAGATTCCCGGTGTCGGCAAGGTGAGCATTGAAAAGCTCCATCAAGCTGGCTTCTTTACTTGTAAGGATATTAAAGAGTCTGACTATCGCGACCTTCTCCTCAAGTTTGGTCGTCAAGGTGCATCACTTTGGAAGCGCAGTCATGGTATTGATGATCGAGAAGTTATCATCGAGCGCGAGCGAAAATCGGTAGGGGTAGAGCGCACCTTCACCCAAAACATTTCAACCTACGCAGAATGTTGGCAGGTAATCGAAGACAAGCTGTTTCCTGAACTCGAAACTCGCTTAGAAAAAGCCAGTCCAAGCAAAGCGATCATCAAGCAGGGTATCAAGCTCAAGTTCGCTGACTTTCAACAAACCACGATTGAACACATCCATGCCTCTTTAGATCGTGAACACTTCAAAGAACTGCTAAGTGAAATACTGAAAAGACAACAGGGGCGAGAGATACGCCTGCTTGGTTTAAGTGTGATGCTGCAACCCAAAGATCAAATGCGTCAGCTGAGTTTCTTTTAGGGCATTGTTTATTGGGCATTCGTCATGCGACATATTACCTAAGATGTTTCGGCGTTCATTACTCGAACGCCTTATTAAGCGTATTTTTTTGGGTTATTAGCGCAGAAATTATTAGTCTCGGCCTCTGTTACCTATCTGACTAATATTAAAAAAGGCTAATACCTCTTTGAGTTCTGCCGTCTTTTCTGAAATAACGATATTGGCGCCTTGAGTATGTTGAGCACTGGTTACACTGTTCTTTACTGTTGTGTTAATACCTTCAATACGTTCGGTAATATCTTGCGTCACGATACTTTGCTCTTCTGAGGCAGAAGATACCATGGTGTTCATTTCAGATATTTCTATAACTTGTTGTCTGATATCGGAGAAGGCTTGTGAAAGTTCAAGCATCATTTCTTGCGAGCGTTGAACCAATACTGTGTTTGAAGACATGTATTCGTCAGCTTTTCTGGACTGAGATTGCAGTTGAGTGATGATGTTTTTAATATCCACCGTAGATACTTGAGTTCTCTTTGCAAGAGATCTTACTTCATCAGCGACTACTGAAAACCCACGTCCATGTTCCCCAGCACGCGCTGCCTCTATTGCAGCATTTAAAGCAAGTAAGTTTGTTTGCTCTGATATTGAGCTGATAACTTCAACCACCGAGTTTATGTGTTCAGAATGCTCCCTTAGTTCATTTACGATAATGGCTGATTCCGCCATCGCTGAACTCACATCATGATTTATATTATCGGCTTCGCTGATGACGTTGGCACTGGTTTCAATAACCTGCATAGTGGCTTTTGCCATTCTGTCTGCGTGCGCAGCGTTGTCTGATACGCTAGACGCCGCTGCTGATAACTCAGTTGCCGCCGTTGCTACTTGCTCTACATTATTAAACCCAGAGCTTGCATTGGTGTTTGTATCATCGATTAACTGTTCTATCTTAGTTTGTTGTACGGCTAAATCTGACATCTTAATATTCGACTGTTCGACAATATTAGAGATACTTTGTTGTAACCGTTGTAATGAAGTTTGTACCTGATCGAGTTCGTTATTACTTGAGTTGGACTCAATAGGAGTGAATTCACCGATGGACATTTTTTCAAGCGTTGATACCATAATCGGTAGGTTTCTAAGCTGTCTTTGAATCGCGACATAAACAGTTATCATCAGTAAAATACCAATACATGCGAACAACCCTATGATCCCTGTCATTAGGCTTTTGTTCATAGTGTCTTCATGACTTTGGTTAGTCCATGCAAACAAGTCATAGCTATCTGTCAGTGGCTGCTTTGAGACTGTGTACGGTTTGTCAGATCCCTCAGCTTTATATAGATAGGGGGTGTTGGTCAGTGTTGTAAAGTTTGGGCGTAAATCATAGATATTTTTATTCACCCAGCCTGTTTCTCTGGTTGAGGCGTCTGCCATCACAATCTCGCCATCTTTTGTTGTAATAGCAAATTCGACACCAAACTCCGGCATTAACTCAGACAGTGTTATATCAACACCAAATACTCCAACTAACTGTCCACTTCTCTTAATTGGTGCAGATACTGAAATAACTCGTTCGCCTGTGTTACTAACATAGGGAGCTGATATATAGCTAGTATTGCCTTTTGTGGATATGGCGAGAAACCACTCTCTCTGCATTTTGATAACATTAAAATCCTTCACCCAGCCTTTGGATAGTGCACTAAATGGGGTGCCATTTATGTCTGCAAAATAAACATCGATAAAAGCAGGGTTTGCGGAATGAACTCTATCTAATACTCGGAGCATTCGAGATTCATCAAAAGGGGCGTCAGTTCCGTAATATGGAAGTAGAAACGCGAATTGTTGAATCATAGACTTTGTATCTTCTAGGTTCGACTCAAACGTTTGAGAAACAACACTGACCACTTCGTCGTTATTAACTTGAATGTTTTCCCATTTCCAGTTGTTGAGATAGTGATTTGCAGATGTTAATGCGGTCAAAAATAAACCGAGCATAACTATAAGAAAAGATAGGGATATCTTCTTGACCATTCTATGGTTCCTTTAATACAAGATAGGGGGTATTAATCAAAATTTGAAAGTTGGCCGATTGTTAACCAATTTGAAAGGGTGTCTAGTTTTTGAAGGTTATTGATTGTTTTTGAGGTTTTTAATGGCAGGGATGATTAAATTGGTCGCAGTTTATAGAAGAGAAGAAGGCTGAATCTCGGGGCTAAGGAATCTAAGCCATATGTAACCGACTAGACTTGATAACCTAGTCGGTTTTTTCTAATCAAGGAAATTAGCTTATCTAGGAAGCTGCTTAACTCGCGCTAAGGTATCACTGAATGGTTGCTGCTCTAGCTTACCGTAACCAACCATTTTGCTGGCTTTAAGCTTGGTTGAAAGAGGGGTGGCGATTCCGCATAAGAAGCGAGTAATAGCTTCGTCGGTAATCAATTGTTGGCTAGCAGAGATGAACTCATGTATCCATGTCATCACCGTTTCATCATCGACAGGTTCAACATCAACGGTTGGTAAGATTGCCACTTCTCCTCGACATACAGAGCAGTGACCGCAGTTTGTTGGTGCTTTATCATCAGCAAAGTAACTCGCAAGGCGTGAGCTGAGGCAAGTATCCGCCTCAAAGAAATTCAGCATTTGGTTAAGACGGTTTATCTCGCTGTTCTCTTTTGCTTTAAACAACTCAGTGAGACGCTCGGACAGTTGCATCATATCTTCAGAAGTATTGTGGATCGTGTAGACATCCGTGATCTGCTTGCTCTCCAATTCAATCCAACCTTGTTCATTGAAGTAATCGATAGCTGCAACTACACGCTGACGATCAGCTTGGAAATGAGTCCAAAGCGCATCAAAGTCGACTTGGCACCACACTCTTGCTTGAGGTGAGCATTGGAAAATCGCTTCTACAAATTGACGACGTTCACTTTGAAATTGGTCTGTGATCTGCTGCTTTGGGCGAATGAACTTAAATTTGTAATCGGCAAAGTAGCTGTACTTCGGCTCAATCACCCCTTCAATTTCGAGATACACCAGTAGTGTTTTAAGCGGTAACTGACGAATGTTGGATTCACGTGATAGCTGGTTAAGCATGATCTCCCATTGGTTCGAGCCAGCAGCGCCAATGTTTTGATTTTCGTAGATCTCTTTCAATACTGCCTGGATCGATATGTTGTCGGGTGTATCACCAAAAACGAAGTTCTCGAGTGTGCTTAAACCATGTTTGTTAGCGAGTAGAATACATTCAGACGCTTGACCATCTCGGCCAGCTCTGCCGATCTCTTGTGAGTAGTTCTCTATCGATTTTGGTAAATCAAAGTGAATTACTCGGCGAATGTTGGACTTATCCACACCCATACCAAACGCAATGGTTGCGACGATACAGCTCACTTCATCATTCATGAATTGATGTTGAATAGCATCTCTATTTTCAGGCTTAAGACCCGCATGGTAAGCCACGGCATTAACGCCAGCATTGCGAAGTTGCTGAGCCACCATCTCTGCTGTTTGTTGAAGGGTGACATAAACAATAGTCGGAGCGAGAGAAGCTTGGTTAACGACATTACACAAGGTTTCTAGCTTGCTGGTTTGTTCGCAAGGTTGAATCGACAGGTCGAGGTTTTGACGATAGAACCCCGTAACCACAACGCGTTCCTCATCAATTTCAAACTTCGACTTCATATCTTGGATAACAGATGTCGTCGCGGTTGCTGTCAGTAGCAGCACTTGAGGAATATTGAGCTGTTTCTGGTATTGAGGAAGCTTCAGATAATCTGGTCTGAAGTTGTGTCCCCATTCTGAAATACAGTGCGCTTCATCTACCACCAGTAACGAGATCGGCACTTGGGAGATAAACTGGCGAAAGCGTTCGTTTTTCAAGCGCTCAACGGAGATCATGAGGATCTTGGTGTCACCGTTACGTACCGACTGCATAACCTGTTGTGTGGTTTGTCTGTCTTGGCTTGACTCGATTGCAGCTGCGCTAATGCCTTTACTGTGCAGGAAAGCGAGTTGGTCTTTCATTAAAGCTAACAGTGGCGATATCACCAAGGTTAAGTGCGGCAGCTCTAATGCTGGTAATTGATAGCACAGCGATTTACCTGAGCCTGTCGGGAATATTGCGGCAGTCGAGTGACCAGATAGAACGTTATCAATGACTTGCTTTTGCCCATTACGCAGTGAGTCGAATCCGAATACTTGTTTTAGCTTCTGCTCAATCATTTATGTTCTACCTGAGTTATTAAGTGTCGTATTGATGCTAAAGCGGGCGCCTATTCATGATAGCGTCGCTTGATGAATCAAATGTCTTGCACCTGATTGTACCTAATTCTATTCTGTAGCTCCTATAGAAAAGCACCCCAATAGTATGAATAAGTCTGAGCTTCGCCAAATAATCATAGAGCAACTCGAATCCCGATTACGTATCGCACAATCTGCTACTCAACGCGCGATTGACGCTGCGACAGATGAAGAGACAGTGCCTGAGCATAAGTACGATACATTGGCGCTAGAAGCTTCGTATCTCGCCCATGGTCAAGCGGTGAGGGTGCAAGAGTGTGAGGACGACATTCAGTGTTATCGTAACTTAGTGCTGCGTGATAGTGAGAAGATTACGGTGAGCAGCTATGTTGTGGTCATTGACGAGCGAGATAAATATAAACACTTCTTTATGGGGCCGAGAGTTGGGGGGCTGTCTGTCACGTGGAATGATAATGAAGTAGCTATCGTGACGGCAAATGCACCTTTTGGTCAGGCGTTAATGGGTAAAGAAGTCGGTGATGAAATTGAATTTAAAGTTGCTGATAAACAGTTTTGCTACGAAGTGGTATCGGTTTACTGAATAATTGGCTAAGGAATATAAGACGTTGCTCTGACAAAGAAGCATAAACCCAAGGTATAGTAATTTGTCAGATTGATGAGAGGATGTTATGAAAAGCAATGTATTTATGAAAAACAATCTATTAATCGCATCGTTAACAGCGGTAATCTCTGTTGTGAGCCTGCCAACTTTTGCTGCTCAGTGTCGCGTTGATTTGAAGAATGAATTACGAATCGATGATCAAAAAGTCGAAATCCATCAAGTGAATGGCGATACTGCCGTTTTTGATGGCAACAACGATCTCTATATTCATGGTGAGAAGGTTGAGCTTGATGCCAACCAACAAGCGGCGATTGAGAAATACCGCGATAACATGAGTGAGTACTTACCACGCGCAAAACAAATGGCGAACGATAGCCTAGCGTTAGCTAATGACGTGATTGATGATATTGCGGCTAGTCTGGATTCACCTGAGTCATTTGATAATGTAAAAGAATCAATGAAAACCTACTTTGCTGAGCTGGAAGCGCGTTACTATAAAGATGGCGAGTTAGTGCTACCAGCAGAAAGCTTTGATTCGATGGCCAATGGTTGGTCTGAAGATTTCGAGAAGGCGAAAGAAATCTTTAACCAAGAATTTATCTCTAGTGCTTTTAATGCGATGTCAGAGAAAATGAAACAAGACGGTGGTCTAAACCTTACCGAACTGGCTGACAGTATGGCTGAATTAAAGCTTAAAGTTGAAGAGCGAATGAAAGAACACTCTCAACAAGTACAAGAAGAAGCAAACGAGTTCTGTGATTCTCTTGATGAGATGGCGGAACAAGAGCAAGAGTTGCATGAAATCATTCCGAACCTAAAAGACTATCAAGTCTTCACGATCTAATTCGAGTCTAGTGATGAATAGCAAGAGCACCGACTGGTGCTCTTTTTGTTTGTATAAATGGAACCACACGGCGAGTATTTATCTCAATTTAATCCATTCCCTTATCAAGCCTGCCACCTCGCTTTATTGCTTTTAATTGAACGATAAGACTGGTTATTTGTTAATTTTGTGGTTCTAAATAGCGCATTGATTGTAAAAATCAGAGAATTGTTCATTTATTTGTTGTGCCTATCATTGCTTTTTATTACTGTACTCCTCAACTAGTTCACTGATTTTTAATGCGGGCGATATGGACCAACAATCTTCCTCTTCAAGAGAGCACTTTAGCTCTCGTTTAGGCTTCATTTTAGCAGCGGCTGGTGCAGCGGTTGGCTTGGGTAATATTTGGGGTTTCCCGACTCAAGTTGCCAGCAATGGTGGCGGTGCTTTCCTTTTGGTCTATTTGATCATGATCTTCGTGGTTGCTTTCCCTATGCTGGTGGTAGAGATGGCTATCGGCCGTCACGGCCAAGCAAACCCAGTTGATAGCATGCGATCTTTGACGACAAACCCTTTGGGTAAGAAAGTCGGTGAGTTTGTCGGTTGGATTGGACTGAGTGTACCAAGCGCCGTGTTGGCGTTTTACAGTATTGTTGGTGGCTGGTTAATCTGCTTCCTAATTGGTGCAGTCGCGGATCTTATCGGTCTAGAGGCTGCTGCTGATTGGTTTAAAGGCTTCAGTGTTGAGCGAAACGTATTTGGTACCGTCGCGTTCTATGTTCTGACTATCTTGATTGTTCAGGGCGGTGTTAAGCAAGGCATTGAGAAATGGTCGACTCGTTTGATGCCTGCGCTATTTGTTTTATTTGGCTTATTGTTTGTTTACATTATGACGCAATCTGGCGCGATGGAAGGCTTAAAACATTACCTAGTGCCAGACTTTGAGAAAGTGTGGGATAGAAAACTG
Organism: Vibrio splendidus; assembly: GCF_001557875.1. GTDB lineage: Bacteria > Pseudomonadota > Gammaproteobacteria > Enterobacterales > Vibrionaceae > Vibrio > Vibrio splendidus_F. Next base: position 155,917 of record NZ_LNRF01000010.1, read on the forward strand.
ATTCTGGCGGCAATGGGACAGGGCTTCTTCTCGCTCACTATTGGCGGTTGCTCTATGTTGGTTTATGGCTCTTACTTAAGCAAGAAAGAGAACCTGCCAAAAATGGCAATGAACGTTACTCTGGTTGATACAGCGGTTGCTTTTATTGCTGGTTTAGTAGTGATGCCTGCGATGTTTGTTGCGATGCAAAAAGGCGTTCAAATCTACGCTGAAGACGGCTCACTATTAAGTTCTGACACGCTAGTGTTCACGGTTCTGCCGTTGATGTTTGATAGTTTAGGTGTGCTTGGCCAGATCTTCGCAATTGTGTTCTTCTTATTACTAACGATTGCTGCACTGACTTCTTCTATTTCGATGCTTGAAGGCCCGGTTGCGCTAGTGAGTGAGCGTTTCAATACTAGACGTACGCCAACAAGCTGGGTAATTGGTGGTGCTATCGCGCTGTTTAGTGTGGTGATTGTTTACAACTTTGCTGCGATGTTTGGCATGGTTGCGATGATTGCGACTCAGTACCTTCAACCGGTCGCTGCATTGATGTTCTGTGTATTTGGTGGTTGGGTATGGAGCCGAGCTTCGAAAGTGAAAGAGCTTGAGCAAGGTTGTCCGGACTTTCAACTTGGTTGGTTTGGTAAGGTTTGGCCTATGTATGTGAAGTTCGTGTGCCCAATCTTGGTAGCAACGGTTATCTGGGCTTCTTTCGGCTAATTAGCCATTATTGTTTGCTTGTCTATTGTTCACTCGTCTTAATTTAACCAAGCCGCTCTCATAGAGCGGCTTTGTTGTATCTGAATGATGGCGATGTAACGTGACAGTTTGTCGATACTAAAAAGGCGCATACCTGAGGGGATGCGCCTTTCAAATAGAGGGGAGTTAAGTAATGACTTACTTAATTTCCATACCTTGAGCTTGCAAGTCTGCATGGTAAGAAGAACGTACAAATGGACCACAAGCTGCGTGAGTGAAGCCAAGCTCTAGAGCAATCTCTTTCAGCTCATCGAACTCAGAAGGCGGCACGTAGCGTTCTACTGGTAAGTGGTGGCGGCTTGGTGCTAGGTATTGGCCTAGTGTCAGCATAGTCACACCATGTTCGCGAAGGTCTTTCAGTACTTGAACGATCTCTTCTTTCGTCTCACCAAGACCCATCATCACACCCGATTTTGTTGGAATATCAGGGTGCTGCTCTTTGAATTTCTTCAGTAGATCAAGAGACCACTTGTAGTTCGCACCTGGACGCGCTTTACGGTATAGACGTGGCGCTGTCTCTAGGTTGTGGTTGAAAACATCTGGCGGGTTGTCTTTCATTAGATCAAGTGCAACGTCCATACGACCGCGGAAGTCTGGAACCAGTGTTTCGATACGAATATTTGGGTTTAGTTCGCGAATCTCACGGTTACAGTCAGCAAAGTGCTGAGCACCGCCGTCACGCAAGTCATCACGGTCAACTGAAGTGATTACTACGTACTTCAGTTTCATGTCTTTAATCGTCTTAGCCAGTTTCTTCGGCTCTTCTGCTTCAGGAGCAACAGGACGACCATGGGCAACATCACAGAACGGGCAGCGACGAGTACAGATAGCACCAAGAATCATAAACGTTGCCGTACCGTGGTTGAAACACTCGGCTAGGTTAGGGCAAGACGCTTCTTCACAAACTGAGTGCAGGTTGTTTTTGCGCATTGCTGATTTGATTTCTTGAATACGATGGCTGTCTGAAGGAAGTTTAATCTTCATCCATTCAGGCTTACGTAGAACTTCTTTCTGTTCAGCAGGCATATTCTTTACGGGAATTAATGCCATTTTGTCAGCGTCACGATATTTAACGCCTTTTTCCATTTGGATTGGTTTGCTCATGATTTTATGCTTCTGCTGTAATGTTACTGGTGGCTTGAATGTCTACTTGGTCATAGCCGAGTAGCTCTACGAGCTCTTGTATTAACTGTTGCTCAACGTTTTCTAGTTCACTTGGGCCGCCAAGTTGGCTGACTTGTGCCATTTCCATACCTTGATAACCACATGGGTTAATGCGTAGAAACGGAGACAGATCCATATCGACGTTCAATGCTAGCCCGTGGAATGAGCAGCCACGTCGAATACGTAATCCGAGTGAACAGATTTTCTTGCCATCGACATAAACACCAGGAGCGTCAGGTCGGGCAGCTGAATCTATATTGTAAGCTTTCAGAGTGTTGATTACGAGGTTCTCAATATGAGTAACCAAATCGCGTACTCCGAATTTCTTGCGGCGGATGTTAATCAGAAAGTAAGCAACTAATTGGCCTGGACCGTGGTAAGTCACTTGGCCACCGCGATCGCTTTGTATTACAGGGATATCACCGGCATTTAATACATGCTCAGCTTTGCCTGCTTGTCCTTGAGTGAAGACAGGGTTGTGCTCAACCAACCAAACTTGGTCTACGTCTTCTTCCGTGCGTTCGTCTGTGAACTTATGCATGGCTTTCCATACAGGTTCGTAATCCTGACGGCCTAATTTTTTTACGATTAGCTTATTTTGCAAAGCTGCACTCCCTCAAGGATTAATAAAGTGAACGCATTATAAACGCGAAACATGATTCTAACTACAGACGGACTGCAAGGTTTTTCAACTTTCTTTGTATTTATTGAAAATTAAGTTGAGTGAATTTGAGTTCTTTACGGGGCTTTAAACAAAAACAGCGGCAATAAGCCGCTGTTTTCTCATATGCAACTAGAGATTACAGAACCATACGAACGATTTCGATCTCGCCCAGTTCTTTATAAAGAGTTTCTACTTGCTCAATTGAAGTCGCAGTAATATTGATAGAAACAGAGTGGTAGTTACCTTTTGCACTCGGTTTTAGCGTTGGGCTGTAGTCACCAGGAGCATGACGCTGGATCACTTCTAGTACTAGCTCAGTCAGTTCTGGCTTAGCGTGGCCCATTACTTTGTAAGTGAATGAACAAGGGAACTCTAAGAGGTCTTTTAGTTTTGCATCAGAATTGATGTTCATGATTAGCTCCAAAAGGCTAGACGCTCGCAAATTGGCGAAATGTCGATAAAAAGCGTGTTCGGTCAACAGACACGAGTAATAAGGCGGAATATTACGTGTAAATATCACCGAACTCAAGATCAACAAAAGCCGCACATGGCGGCTTTTGGTTCGCTAATAAGTAAATCATGAATTTACTCATTAGGTTAGCTATACAACAAGCTTAGGTTTTACCTAGAACAAACCTTTGGCTTGTTTAGAATAAACCCTTGAACAGAAGAACTAGGTAGTCCCATAGACGGCTAAATAGGCTGCCTTGGTCTACATCTTCAAGTGCTAGTAGTGGGTATTCAGCAACGTCTTCACCGTCTACTTGGTAGAATAGTTTACCAACTACATCGCCTTTGCTGATTGGCGCTTCTAGCTCTTTCTCAAGAACGAAGCTTGCCTTCAGGTTCTTAGCTTGACCACGAGGTAGCGTAACGAAAGTATCTTCGTCGACACCCAGTGCAACTGTGTCCTTGCTACCCATCCAGATCTTCTCTTCTACGAAGGTTTCACCCGCTGTGTGTGGTGCCACTGTTTCGAAGAAGCGGAAGCCGTAGCTAAGCAGCTTTTTACTTTCTGTCTTACGAGCATTAGCATTCTTGGTACCCATAACTACAGCAACTAGGCGCATTTTGCCTTCGGTCGCTGAGCTTACTAGGCTGTAACCTGCATTGCTTGTGTGGCCCGTTTTGATGCCATCAACGTTCATGCTCTTATCCCATAACAGACCGTTACGGTTGTACTGGGTGATGCCGTTGTAAGTGAATTTCTTCTGCGAGTAGATACGGTACTCATCAGGAACATCACGAATCAGCGCCTGACCAAGTAGCGCCATATCGTAAGGCGTTGAGTATAGGTTCGGGTTGTCTAGACCGTGCACGTTAGCAAAGTGCGTGTCTTTCATACCGATAGAGCTTGCCCACGCGTTCATTAGGTCAACGAATGCATCTTCAGAGCCGGCGATGTGTTCAGCCATCGCAACACAAGCATCGTTACCTGACTGAACAATGATACCGCGGTTCAGTTCTTCAACTTTAACCGTTGTACCTACTTCAACGAACATCTTAGATGAATCTGGGAAGTTTTTAGCCCAAGCATTTTCACTGATTACAACATCGTCGTTTAAGTTGATGTTGCCACGCTCTAGCTCTTGGCCTATTACGTAGCTCGTCATCATCTTGGTTAAACTTGCTGGAGAAAGTTGAGTATTCATCTCTTTCTCTGCTAGTACTTTGCCTGAATGGTAATCCATCAGAACAAAACCTTTAGCGGCGATTTGAGGTGCATCAGGAACAACAATAGGAGCGGCGAATGACGATGTAGCTATCGTTGCAGAAAGAGCAACAGAAGTAGCAAAAATCGATTTAACAAGTTTATTAGATTTAATCATTTTGAATGCAATTATTTGGTGAACTATTCATATATTAACAGAATCACTCTGTCACACCAGAGCGCTGATTACCAGAAGTAACTGTTAGATTAATTAGCGAGTTAGGGTGTGTTTTTTTATATAAGCTGACGGGTAACCCATTAGCTTAACTTGTTCTAATTTCTCTTGAGTCAGAGCATAGTCATGAAATGGCCCAATCATCAGGCGGTAGTTGTCATCATTTGGCTGCAAGAACGTTGCTACTTCTAGCTTTTCGGCTAGATCTTTCGCTAACTTTTCGGTTCTATCTTCATGTGGAGATGTCGCGACTTGAATAATAAATTGCGGTAAAGCTGCCTTTTTATTTGCGTCGGTTGGCATAGCCACAGTAATGACTTCAATCTCAACATTTGCCGTGCCCGTTCTCAACACATCGAGCTTGTAAGCTGCCGCATAACTAAGGTCAATGATTCGGCCTTCATGGAATGGGCCACGGTCATTGATACGAACAATAGTGGTTTTGTCATTGTCGGTATTCGTCACTTTTACATAGCTTGGAATTGGCAATGTTTTGTGAGCTGCTGACATCGAATACATGTCGTAGATCTCGCCGTTAGACGTTAAGTGACCATGAAATTTTTTACCGTACCAAGAGGCCTTGCCTTTCTCAGTAAACCCTTCGGTCTTTTTTACTATCTTGTAGTCTTCGCCACGCAGAGTGTAATCCGTATTACCACCTAAACTATAAGGTTCATACTGAGGGTGAGCATCTTCTAAATGCTCTACCGAAATCGGTGCGTCTGGCGCAATATCTGAATCAATATCGTAGCGACCAGCTGGCTTTTGTGAAGAACACCCATTGATTAAAACTGCTAGCCCTAAGATAGAGACTATTTTTTTGATTGGCAGCTCATCAACCAAGGATGCTTTTTTTGGAAACGTTGTAATAGACATCGATTAGGTCGCCTTTGAGAATGCTTTTCTGTGTGTATGGATTGACATTAAAATACCAAAACCAGCCATAAGGGTAACCATTGAAGTACCGCCATAACTGACCAGAGGAAGAGGAACACCAACCACAGGTAGAATGCCACTTACCATGCCAATGTTTACAAAAATGTAGACGAAGAAGCTCAGTACAATACTACCGCCCATCATTCGGCCGAATGCGGTTTGAGCTTGGCTCGCGAGCACTAAGCCACGTCCAATAATAAACAGGTAGATCGCAAGCAAGAACAAGATACCAATCATGCCCCACTCTTCGGCAATTACCGCAAAAATGAAGTCGGTATGGCGCTCTGGAATGAACTCTAGTTGGGATTGAGTGCCTTGCAGCCAACCTTTTCCTGATATACCACCAGAACCTATCGCAATCTTACTTTGAATGATGTGGTAACCCGCACCTAATGGATCGGATTCAGGATCAAAAAGGGTTCTTACACGTACTTTTTGATATTCACGCATCAAGAAGAACCATAAGATTGGGATAAATGCCCCCAACGCTATTGCCGCACTAGCAATGATTTTCCAACTGATACCTGCTAGGAATATCACGAAGATACCGGATGCGGCGATAAGGATAGATGTGCCTAGGTCTGGTTGCTTTGCGATTAAAATCGTAGGTACAAACACCATCACTAGCGAGATCGCTAATGTTTGGAAGGTGGGTGGAAGTGAGCGCTTACCGATAAATCGCGCCAACATCAAAGGTACCGCCAACTTTAACAGCTCTGAGGGTTGGAATCGAACAAAGCCGAAGTTTAACCAACGCTGTGCACCTTTAGAGGCTTCACCAAAGAACAACACGCCTAATAGCAAGATGACACCACCTGCAAACAGTAGTGGTGCCAAGGTCTCATAAGTGCGAGGTGAGATTTGCGCTAGGAAGATCATTACACCTAAAGACAGAGCCATACGCATCGCCTGGCGATCCATCATCGCAAGGCTTTGTCCGCTTGCGCTGTACATGATCAGTAGGGCAAAGCCCATTAAAACCAGAATGCCAAGCAAAAGTGGTAGGTCGATATGCAGCCTTTCGAATAGGGCTCTATTTCGTCCAGTTGAAGGATCAAGTTTCATTATTTAATTGGCTCACTTTGATAATCTTCTGCAAGGATAATATGGTCTAAAATCCTTCTTACTACTGGGCCGCCGTTAGAAGAGCCGCCACCTGCGTTTTCTAGAACGATAGTCACGACGGCTTCAGGATCTTCAAAAGGTGCGTAACCTGTAAAGAGGGCGTGATCGCGTAAGTGCTCTGCGATTTCATCCGCGTTGTACTCTTCATCTTCTTTTAAGCCGAACACCTGCGCGGTACCCGATTTACCAGCGGTTTGGTAAGACATCTTCTGGAATGAACGTCTTGCTGTGCCTTTCTTACCGTGGTTAGCCAGTCTCATGCCTTCCTGAGCGATATCCCAATACTTCTTCTTAACCCCGGTTAGCGGTGGATAAGTTTCAATATCCGACATAATTTGTTCATCGAATGGGCGACCGTTATCAATGGTTGAACGCAGTAGGTGAGGGGCTGTTACTTCCCCTTCATTAACTAAAACTGATGTGGCTTTTGCAATCTGCATTGGTGTTGCTGTCCAGTAGCCTTGGCCAATGCCTACAGGGATAGTGTCACCTTGGTACCAAGGCACACGATGTCTTGCCATTTTCCAATCACGAGTTGGCATATTGGCTTTGCTTTCTTCATAAATATCGATGCCGGTATAATCACCGAATCCGAACATCATCATCCATTTGGATATGCGATCAATACCAAGGTCATAAGCAATTTGGTAAAAGAAAGTATCCACTGACTCTTCTATCGCTTTCTCGATATCAACGACACCGTGTCCCCAACGCAACCAGTCACGGAATGGTCTTGTTTTTGAGTTAGGGATTTTCCAATAACCTGGGTCATTACGCGTTGTATTAGGTGTAATCACACCTTCTTGCAGAGCCGCAACAGCAATGAATGGCTTGATCGTCGATGCTGGTGGATAAATACCTAGCGTTGCACGGTTAACCAAAGGGCGGTCTTTGTCTTGAAGTAGCGCGTTATAACCTTTAGAGGAGATACCATGCACAAATGCATTTGGGTCGTAGCTTGGGCTAGATACCATGGCTAACACGCCATTGTCTTTAGGGTCGAGAACGATGGCTGAGCCACGGCGACCATCAAGTAATTTATGTACGTACAGCTGTAGCTTGATGTCCAAGTTGAGCACGATATCTTTACCCGGAACCGAAGGCACAAACTTCAGAGTGCGGATCACTCGTCCACGGCTGTTTACTTCGACTTCTTGATAACCAGCGGTACCGTGCAACATGTCTTCGTAGTAGCGCTCAATGCCAAGTTTACCTATGTCACGAGTCGCTTGGTAATTGGCGTCTTTCTCTTCTCGTGCTAGGCGCTGCATATCACGGTCATTGATACGCGATACATAACCAATAACGTGAGTCAGCACATCGCCATAAGGGTAGAAACGTTTTAACGTGCCAGTGACCTCAACACCAGGGAACTTATGTTGGTTTACAGAGAAGACCGCAACTTGTTCTTCGGTGAGTTGGTTCAGAATCGGTACTGACTTGAAGCGTCGTGAATTACGACGATCACGATTAAAACGCTCGACACGTTCTGGTGGGATCTCGATTAACGCTTGTAGGCGGGCGAGCGTGTCATCCATATCTTTTATTTTTTCTGGTGTGATTTCTAGATTGAAAACAGGGCGGTTTTCTGCAAGAAGTACACCGTTGCGATCGTAAATCAAACCACGGTTGGGTGCGATTGGAACGACCTTGATACGGTTGTCGTTAGATCGGGTTTTATAGTCCTGATATTGGTTGATTTGAATGTTGTAAAGGTTCATAACCAACATCGACATCATCACTATGATCCCTGCAAACGCAACAAAAGCACGGCTAGTAAATAGTCGTGCTTCTGCTTTGTAGTCACGGATTTGGCTACGTTTACGTAACATTAACGCTTATTCTCGATGATAAGGATGGTTAGCAGTGATGCTCCAAGCTCGATACAAGCTTTCAGCCATGATAACGCGTACTAATGGGTGAGGGAGAGTAAGTGCCGATAGAGACCAACTTTGGTCTGCTGCCGCTTTACATGCAGGTGCTAATCCTTCAGGCCCGCCAATAAGGATAGAAACGTCGCGTCCATCCAATTTCCAACTTTCCAATTGCTCTGCCAGCTGTGGGGTATCCCATTTTTTACCTGGGATATCAAGAGTGACAATACGGTTACCTTTTGGAACGGCTGCCAACATTGCTTCGCCTTCTTTTTGAAGGATTCGTGCAATATCCGCATTTTTACCGCGCTTGCCCGCAGTGATTTCAATAAGTTCTAATGGCATGTCATGAGGGAAGCGGCGTTTATATTCTTTAAAGCCTTCTTCAACCCACTTTGGCATTTTTGTACCAACTGCGATTAACTGGATCTTCAAAGCTTAGCCCCAAAGTTTTTCTAGTTGGTACAGTTCACGGTGTTCTTCTTGCATAACGTGAAGCATGCTTGTGCCCATATCTAGAACAACCCATTCACCTTCTTGCTGGCCGTCCATGCCTAGTGGTTGCATGCCTGCTTTATGTACTTCATCAGCAACATGCTGTGCAATAGAGGCAACATGGCGCTTAGAGGTGCCAGTACAAACAATCATGTAATCAGTAACACTTGATTTGCCTTCTACATCGATAGTCACAATCGATTCTGCTTTCATGTCGTCAGCTTTGTCTGCAAGAAAATCTTTTAGTTCTTCACGTAACACGGGGTGTTCCTTTAATCTGAATTTAGCTTTTTAGGGGCTGTTGACCCTAGAATATACCACGCTTTTATGCGTGGAATGGTATTGAAGCTGAAGGGATACAAAACTCTACGCTTAACTGATGAATTAGTGGCCAAGGCGACTGCTCATATTGAGTTTTTGTCATCAATTCAGCTTGAGTGAGCAACGCGAACAAAGAGTGTAATTGAGAAATCGAAACTCTTGTTAGCGCGGCGTTATAAAGAGGCTTTTTAGATTGCCAGATACGGTGTTTGTCGAAGACTTGACCAATCGACATTTGTTTCATTTGTTGCTGCATTTGCAACAACAAGGCAAGTTCACGTTGGATACTACGCAGTAAAATGACGGGCTCTATACCCTCTGCTTCCAATTGTCTTAGGATTCGTTGTGCTCGGTTTCCTTTGCCTGCTAATAACGCATCACTCCAATGGAATGGAGTAAAATGGTTGTGTCGACTTAGCGATTCTTCTAAGCGTACTAATGTGAGCTTTCCATCTGGGTATTGAAGAGCCAGTTTTTCTAGGCTTTGGGTTAGTGCAAATAGATTACCCTCGTGCCATTGCGCCAGCATTTGTATCGCCTCAGGATCTGGCGTTAAACCGATTTGACGGCAGCGCGCTTGGACAAACTGAGGTAATCGACTGACATCTGGTGTTAAGCAACTTATCCAATGGCCCTGATTCGAGAGCGCCTTAAACCACTTAGCGCTTTCTTGAGCTTTAGTTAATTTAGTGCCCACTAAGATCAACAAGATATCGCTATGGATATGTTCGGAGATCGCGAGTAATTCTTTTGCTATCGCGGCATTGACGCCTGACTCTGGCAATTCAAGTTCGATGACTTGACGGCTAGAGAATAGGCTCAGTGCTTGAGTGCAGTCGTAGACTTGATTCCAGTCGAGGCTGTTATCAATAGCAAAACGGTGACGTTCTTCAAAACCTTGTTGTTTTGCAGCTTTTTGAATTGCTTCTCGGCTTTCTTGTAACAGCAGAGGTTCGTTACCAAAAATGAGGTAAACACTGCATAGCTGTTTAGCAAGTTGCTCTGATAAGCGGTCAGCAAAAATACGCATCAAATAAACCTATTACTCAGTCGATTCGTTTTCTGTTGGCTGTTCTTCTGAAGCCGGTACGATCTCAACGTCTTCAACTTCGATATTTTTAATGTTGTATTGTTTCTCAAGCTCTTTAACTTGAACATTTTCTAATGACTCTAGATTCATGCTACCTGCGGCAATATTGGCTTTTAGTCGAGCCATCTGACGCAGGATTTGGCTTGTTGCCAGCTTACGCATTTCATCTTCGATCATGTCGCGTTCAACCGACTTCGCAAGTGCTGTCAGTGGGTTATCTAGGTAACTACGGGTTACGCTAGTTGAGAATGTTTTTGAGCCTAGGTCCGGGATAGTAACTCGATATCTTGCTCGGAATGTCAGCTCTTTTTCTGCTGCACGAGTGTTTTGGTATAGAGAAAGGGTACGCTCACCAACGCTCTCACTAATAATGTGCAGGTTAGGGGTATTTTCAGCCGGTGGCACAATTTCTACATCATTCATACGTAGCTGACCTTTCATCATACGTGTAAACGTACTGTATTGGTCGTAACTGGTTACGGAGATCTTGTTGAGTTCTTCTGGTACGGAGTAATCACCACGCAGGTGGAAACCACACGCACTTAACAGGCTGACGGTTAAAACAACAATAGTAACTTTCAATGAAGATAGTGAAATCAGGCGCATTATTTGATGGCTCTCATGAAGGTAGAATACTTATTTAAAGGCTTTAGCTAGTTTGAGTTGTTAGGCTCAAATCTAAAGCGCTTAAATAAGTAGACAGGGCAATTAGCTACCCTGTCTACAGACTGCTTTTGATGAATTAAGTTCGTTAATTCTTTAGTAATTGCACTGTACTAACGAAATTAGTTAGCAACAATGTTTAGAAGCTTACCAGGAACGAAGATAACTTTACGAATCGTTAGACCATCTAGGAACTTCTTAGCGTTCTCATCATTTAGACCAAGTTCACGAACTTGCTCTTCTGTCGCGTCAGCAGCAACCGTTAGCTTCGCTCGTAGCTTACCGTTGATCATTACAACGATAGTCTTCTCGTCTTCAACTAGCGCTTTCTCATCGAAAGTTGGCCATGTTGCTGAGTCTACGTTTGATTCACCAAGCGCAATCCACATTTCGTAAGAGATGTGTGGTGTCATTGGGTAAAGCATACGAACTACTGCTTTTAGCGCTTCATCAAGAATTGCACGATCTTGTACTGACTCTTGAGGTGCTTTCGCTAGCTTGTTCATCAGTTCCATGATTGCAGCGATAGCTGTGTTGAACGTTTGGCGGCGGCCAATATCGTCCGTTACTTTCGCGATAGTCTTGTGGATATCACGACGAAGTGCTTTTTGGTCGCCAGATAGAGCTGAAGCGTCAACAGATTCAGCTGCACCTTTAGAAGAATGAGCGTGAACCAATTTCCAAACACGTTTAAGGAAGCGGTTAGCTCCTTCAACGCCAGACTCTTGCCACTCAAGCGTCATGTCTGCAGGTGATGCAAACATCATGAATAGACGTACTGTATCAGCGCCGTACTTGTCTACCATCTCTTGTGGATCGATACCGTTGTTCTTAGACTTAGACATTTTGATCATGCCTGAGTGTTCAACTTCGCGGCCTTGATCGTCGACTGCTTTTTCGATGCGACCTTTACCGTCACGTTCAACCGTTACGTCAGTCGGAGCAATCCACTCTTTGGTGCCTTTCTCGTTGGTGTGATAGAACGCGTCAGCCAGAACCATGCCTTGACATAGTAGTTGCTTGAACGGTTCGTCAGATGTTACGTAACCTGCGTCACGTAGTAATTTGTGGAAGAAACGAGAATACAGTAGGTGCATACAAGCGTGCTCAATACCACCAATGTATTGGTCAACTGGCAGCCAGTAGTTTGCTTTCTCTGGATCTAGAATGTCGTCTGCTTGTGGAGAACAGTAACGAGCGTAGTACCAAGAAGACTCCATGAACGTATCGAACGTATCAGTCTCACGTAGAGCTGGTTCACCGTTGAATGTTGTTTCAGCCCAAGACTTGTCAGCTTTGATTGGGCTCGTTACGCCATCCATAACTACATCTTCAGGAAGAATCACTGGCAGTTGGTCTGCTGGTACTGGGTGAACTTCACCGTCTTCAGTGGTTACCATTGGGATTGGAGCACCCCAGTAACGCTGACGAGAAACGCCCCAGTCACGTAGACGGAAGTTTACTGTCTTCTTACCTTTGCCTTCAGCTTCTAGCTTCGCAGCAATTGCATCGAATGCTTCTTGGAATACAAGACCATCGAACTCACCAGAATCGAACAATAAGCCTTTCTCAGTGTACGCCGCTTCAGACACATCTAGCTCAGAACCGTCTTCAGGTTTGATTACTGGGATGATATCGATGCCGTACTTAGTTGCGAATTCGTAGTCACGTTGATCGTGAGCTGGAACCGCCATTACTGCACCTGTGCCGTAATCCATAAGAACGAAGTTTGCTACGTATACAGGAACAACACGACCGTTAAGAGGGTGGATAGCCGTTAGGCCTGTATCCATACCTTTCTTTTCCATCGTAGCTAGTTCTGCTTCAGCCACTTTAGTGTTACGACACTCATCTACGAATGCAGCAAGCTCAGGGTTGTTCTTAGATGCTTTCTCTGCAAGAGGGTGACCTGCTGCGATACCAACGTAAGAAACACCCATTAGTGTATCTGGACGTGTTGTGTACACTTCTAGTGGTGCTTCTTCGCCGTTAACAGCGAAAGATAGCTCAACACCTTCAGAGCGACCGATCCAGTTGCGCTGCATGGTCTTAACCATTTCAGGCCAACCTTCAAGGTTGTCTAGATCGTCTAGTAGCTCTTGAGCGTACTCAGTGATTTTAATGAACCACTGTGGAATTTTCTTTTGTTCTACTGGAGTGTCACAACGCCAGCAGCAGCCGTCTTCTACTTGCTCGTTTGCCAGTACGGTTTGGTCGTTTGGACACCAGTTCACAGAAGAAGTCTTCTTGTACACCAGGCCTTTTTCGTAAAGCTTAGTGAAGAACTCTTGTTCCCAGCGGTAGTATTCTGGAGTACAGGTCGCGAATTCACGGTTCCAGTCGTAACCAAAGCCTAGAAGCTTAAGCTGGTTTTTCATGTACTCAATGTTTTCGTAAGTCCATGGCGCAGGCGCTGTGTTGTTTTTAACAGCTGCGTTTTCTGCAGGTAGGCCGAATGCATCCCAACCAATTGGCTGCATTACGTTTTTGCCTTGTAGACGTTGGAAACGAGATACCACATCACCGATGGTGTAGTTACGCACGTGACCCATGTGCAGTCGGCCACTTGGGTAAGGGAACATAGAAAGACAGTAGAATTTTTCTTTGTTTGGGTCTTCACTTACAACGAAAGTTTCGCTGTTATCCCAGTGTTGTTGAACCTTTTGTTCAATCTCTTGCGGGTTATATTGTTCTTGCATCGATGGTATCCGGTTATCTTGGAATTTGTGAGTTCGGTTAGAACAGAATCTTACAGATCGTCATAGAATACCTAAAGGAGCTGAGTACAACAATAGTTATACCCTTCATACTTGCAGTTGCTGCCTAGTAGATTGTGTAATTTTCACTGAATTTCGCAGGGCAACTATACTTAAGAGTATGAATTGCATTTGTTTGTAAGCGAGAGTGCATAGCAGCGCTTCGTTTACTCACTATAACGTTGGTTATCTTAAGGAGGTTGTTATGCCGAAGAAAAAAGCACTCTATGAAGAAGTGGTTGAAGAGGTTATCGAAACGCTGAAGCATAGTCCTGAAGAGCTCAACAACAAAATCGAAACATCAGGCAAATATGCGAAAGCCGCCAATGACATGACCAAAGATGAACTATCGCTGATCTCAGCTTATGTGAAGTCAGACTTGAAAGAGTTTTCTGAGAGCTACGAAGAAAGCAAAAGCGGTCCATTTTATCTGATGATTGCTGACTCTATTTGGCAGGGGCTTCTAGACATAACCGATCGAACGAAAGTTGAATGGGTTGAGCTGTTCCAAGATCTTGAACATCAGGGCTTATATCAAGCGGGTGAAGTCATTGGGTTAGGCACCTTGGTATGTGACGAGTGTGGCCATCAAACCGAATATAACCACCCAACCAATATCATTCCATGCATTAAATGTGGCTCTACAGGGTTTAGCCGCAAAGCACTTAAGCCGTAAACATGTAATTAACTTCAAACCGCGGCAATAAAAAAGGGTTGACCCAACCAGTCAACCCTCGAATCTAAAATCACTTTTCGTCGAATCTCGAATCTAGCTCTTTGGCTGTCTTATTAGCCAACCAATCACCAAGCTGAGCATCGCCCAAATATACAGTGGCCAAGTACCTACTGTGTGATAAGGCGTTTGCCCATCCGTTGAAATGAGCTCAGCTTTTAACACTGCCGTTTCGAACTGAGGTATTTGCTTGATGATGTTGCCTTTGTAATCGGTAACTGCCGTCACACCATTGTTGGTAGAGCGAATAAGTGGCTTACCAAGCTCCAGAGCACGCATTTGTGCGATTTCCATATGTTGCAATGGCCCAATAGAACGACCAAACCATGCATCGTTAGAGAGAGTGAGGATAAAGTCAGTCTCATCAGTCACATTCTGTCTAACTTGATCATTAAAGATGATCTCATAGCACAACGCTGGCGCTAAGTGGCGTCCATTTGCCACGATGTTTGGTTGAACAAAATCACCACGGCTGAATGATGACATCGGCAAATTAAAGAATGGTGCCAACGGGCGTAGGATATCTTCAAACGGGACAAACTCACCAAATGGCAATAAGTGATGTTTATGATAGCGTTCGTCTGGATCGTAACTGTACTCGCCATATGGGTTCACGCCAAGTGAAAGAACACTGTTGTAGTATTTCTTATCTTCAGACTGATTAAGCACGCCTGTGATGATAGAGCTGTTGTTCATCTTCGCTGCGCTATCTAAGTTACGTAGGAAAGAAGGAATCTCTACCTCAAACGCAGGGATAGCGGCTTCAGGCCAGATGATGATATCAGCGTCCCAATTTTCTCTGCTTAGGTCGGTGTACTTCATCATGGTTGGCCAACGATGACTTGGTAGCCATTTGCTGTCTTGATCGACGTTGCCTTGTATTAAAACGACTGACGTGGTTTTTTCAGGGTTCGGCGTGACCCAATCGATGTTGCGAATACCAAAGCCAGTACTGAATACAACAGCAGGAATGACTGCGATGCTCCATGCTCTATTGATAACCGTATAAGCGAATGCAGAGGCTGAAACAATGATCGCTAGAGTTACTAACTCTACGCCGCCAATCGGTGCAAAGGACCCTAATGGCGAATCGATTTGGCTGTAGCCTAACCAAAGCCAAGGGAACCCCGTCATTACCCATCCACGTAGCCAATCACTGATTAACCATAATGCAGGTGCTGCGAGGAAAAAGCGGCTTAGATTATTAGCAGGGAAGAACTTGTTCAAACTCCAAGTAAATAGACCTGAGTAAACAGCTAGGTAGCCAACAAGTAATGCCATCAAAAATAGGTTAGCTGCCAGTGGCATACCACCAAAACCATCAATGCTGACGTATACCCAGCTGATACCTGTCGTGAATTGACCTAAACCCCATCCGTAGCCAATCCAAAGCGCACTTTTAGGAGAGCGGTTATGAATCAGTAACAGCAACAAAGCTGGGCTGAGAATAGCAAGAGGCCATATAGAGTATGGAGCGAATGAAAGGGTGGTTATAGCGCCAACAAAAACGGCCGCAAGCGGCCGTAATAGGCGATGAATAAAGGTCTTAGTCATCTAATTTCTGTCATCTCTTTAGAGAGAAGTTGTTATTCTTCGATAGTCGGAAGAGGTTGCTCGTCAGGAATGGTTACCTGTAGCTGAATCACACGGCGGTTATCTGCTGATGTTATTTTGAAATGGTAGTTTTCAATCTCTACAATTTCGCCACGAACAGGCAGGTGACCGAGTGCTGTCATAACCATGCCGCCTACCGTATCCACTTCATCGTCACTAAAGGCAGTGTTAAACGTATCGTTGAACTCTTCAATAGTAGTTAAAGCTTTTACAGAGAAGGTATGCTTACTCAGCTTACGAATATCTAGCTCTTCTTCATCGTCGAACTCGTCTTCAATTTCACCAACGATTTCTTCGAGGATATCTTCAATGGTTACCAGGCCAGAAACTCCGCCA
Organism: Vibrio splendidus; assembly: GCF_001557875.1. Classification (GTDB taxonomy): domain Bacteria; phylum Pseudomonadota; class Gammaproteobacteria; order Enterobacterales; family Vibrionaceae; genus Vibrio; species Vibrio splendidus_F. The sequence goes on from NZ_LNRF01000010.1 coordinate 172,318, forward strand.
AACTCATCGACAACGATAGACATGTGGTAACGCTCTTCTTGGAACTCCTTAAGCAGGCGATCAACTCGCTTACTTTCAGGAACAACCACGACAGGGCGAATCACTTGTTCGATATCAAATGGGGCACTTTCTGAACCCAAATACTTAAGTAGGTCCTTCGCTAATAGAATGCCTTCAACATGGTCTTTATCTTCACTGATCACTGGGTAGCGAGAGTGTTGAGCATCAGTAATAAGCGCAATCAATGTATCTAAATCATCGGTGCGTTCAACTGTAACCATTTGAGAGCGAGGCAGCATGATATCGCGTACTCGCATCTCTGAAATTTCCATAACACCCTCGAGCATGTCGCGCGTGTCATGGTCAATTAGGTCATTAATTTCTGAGTCGCGGATTACATCCACGAGCTCTTGGCGATCTTTTACTTCACCTTGAAATAGTTGGCCTAGGCGTTCAAAGAAGGACTTTCTACTCGGACCTTCAGATTTTTTACTTCCCTCAGAAGTGGGGGGGTTACCTTCGTTCATGATTTCTCAAAAAATAACGCTATCAGAAGTGTGATAGCACACGTTACAACTCAGATTCCTGCGGAAATCACAGGTTCGATGAGTTATTGTTTCTCTGCAACCTACTTTACTAGAATCAATTTACTTTTCTAGAATATACGGGTCTTCAAACCCCATAGTTTGCATGATTTCTGTCTCGAGTGACTCCATCTCTTCAGCTTCATCATCTTCGATATGATCATAACCTAGCAGATGCAGACTGCCATGTACAACCATATGAGCCCAGTGTGCTAGCAGAGGCTTACTTTGCTCTTCTGCTTCTTTTTCGACAACTTGGCGGCAGATAATGAGGTCGCCCAGTAGATCTAACTCGATCCCAGGAGGAGCCTCGAATGGAAAAGACAACACGTTAGTTGGCTTGTCTTTGCCACGATATTCATGATTGAGCTGGTGGCTTTCTTGTATATCAACGATACGAACCGTCAACTCGGCGTTCTCTTGAAACTGAGGAATGGTCTTGTCCAACCAAAGCTGAATATCTTGCTCAGTTGGAAGACCTTGCTCATTTTCGACCGCTAATTGCAGGTCTAGTTCAATAGACATCTATTTATCACCTTGTTCTGCAATTGCAGAACTATTTTGTGTTGCTAATTGTGTCGTAACGGCCTGCTGAGCCTCAAGAAGTTTGGCTTCGCGCTCTTCACGTTTACGCTTTTCAAACTCTTTGCGCTCTTTCTGGTCTTTCGCTTCCCATTTCTCGTAGGCGTTGACGATACGAGCAACTACAGGGTGACGAACGACGTCTTCAGACATGAAGAAATTAAAGCTAATGTCATCTACTTCACTGAGAACTTCTGTCGCATGACGTAGACCTGATTTTGCACCACGAGGTAAATCGATTTGCGTGATATCGCCCGTGATCACAGCGCGTGAGTTAAAACCAATACGGGTTAAGAACATCTTCATCTGTTCTACCGTGGTGTTTTGGCTCTCATCAAGAATGATAAACGCATCATTCAACGTACGACCACGCATATACGCCAGTGGCGCAACTTCAATCACGTTACGTTCAATCAGCTTCTCGACTCGCTCAAAGCCAAGCATCTCAAACAGTGCATCGTATAGTGGACGCAAATATGGGTCTACTTTTTGGCTTAAATCACCCGGTAGGAAACCAAGCTTCTCACCAGCTTCAACAGCAGGGCGAGTCAGTAGGATTCGGCGAACCTCTTGGCGTTCAAGTGCATCAACTGCTGCAGCAACGGCTAAGTATGTTTTACCTGTACCGGCTGGCCCAATACCAAAAGTGATGTCATGAGTAACCATGTTCATTAGGTATTGTGCTTGGTTTGGCGTACGAGGTTTGATGACGCCTTTTTTAGTTTTAATGGTCACTTCTTTGCCGTAGTCGATTTCAGACTCGACGTGTTGCTCCAAAATGCCAGATTCGGTGATCGCCAGATGCACTTGTTCTGGTTCGATATCGATTATGTTGCCTTTAACTGGAGCCGTTTCAACATAGAGGTGTTTTATGATGTCTAAAGCTGCGGCTGTCGTGTGAGGCTTACCGACAATCGTAAAAAAGTTGCTACGGTAATTAACCTCAACGCCCAGACGACGCTCAAGATGTTTGATGTTGTCGTCGAATGGCCCGCATAAACTTGCCAAGCGCTTGTTGTCTGCTGGCTCTAGATTTATCTCTAAGGTAACGATTTTATTGCTCAAATTAGCCTCTCATTTTGTGCCACTCACTCTTAAATAAAAAAAGAGCAAAAAGCCCGATTTAGACCGGGCTTCTGATGGTGATATCCCTATTTCTAAGATGGTCACTTAGTTAGGTAATTTCAAGCTTTGTGTTTGCGCTTTGTGCTCAAACAGTTGTAATGCCTATGGCGTAAATGTTGCTACACCTAGCTCGTCTTCACGTTTTGTTTTTTCCATCATTTCTGCTGGAGTCATAACAACGCGTAGACCCATGTCTTTTTCTGTACGAACTAGCTCACCACGTAGTGAGTTGGTGTAAACCTCAGTGATCTTCACATCTACGAACTGACCGATTAGGTCTGCAGAACCTTCGAAGTTCACAACACGGCTGTTTTCTGTACGGCCGCGAAGTTCCATTAGGTTCTTTCTTGATGGACCTTCAACAAGGATACGTTGCTCTGTACCTAACATTAGACGAGAGAAGCGCATAGCTTGTGTGTTTACCGTTTGTTGCAGTTCGTACAGACGATCTTTCTTCTCTTGTGCTGGTACATCACATGGGTAATCTGCTGCTGGCGTACCTGGACGAGGAGAGAAAACAAAGCTGAAGCTCATATCGAAATCAACTTCTTTAATTAGCTTCATTGTATCTTGGAAGTCTTGTTTAGACTCACCAGGGAAACCAACAATAAAGTCAGAACTGATTTGAATGTCAGGACGAGCTTTACGCAGTTTACGGATAATAGACTTGTACTCGATAGCCGTATGTGGACGCTTCATCATTGTAAGAATACGGTCACTACCACTTTGTACTGGCAGGTGAAGGAAGCTCACTAGTTCAGGAGTATCTTTGTAAACGTCAATGATGTCGTCACCAAACTCAAGCGGGTGGCTTGTTGTGAAACGAATACGGTCGATACCATCGATAGAAGCAACAAGACGAAGCAGTTCTGCGAATGAACAGATATCGCCTTCGTGTGTTGGACCGCGGTATGCGTTTACGTTCTGACCCAGTAGGTTAACTTCACGTACGCCTTGCTCTGCAAGTTGAGCAACTTCGAACAGTACATCATCCATTGGACGGCTAACTTCTTCACCACGTGTGTATGGTACAACGCAGTAAGTACAGTATTTAGAACAACCTTCCATGATAGAAACGAACGCCGTCGCGCCTTCAGCTTTTGGCTCTGGCAGATTATCGAACTTTTCGATTTCTGGGAAAGAGATGTCCATTACTGGCTTTTCGTTAGACAGTGATGATTTAATCATCTCCGGCAGACGGTGTAATGTTTGTGGGCCAAAGATAACGTCTACGTAAGGTGCACGTTGACGAATGTGATCACCTTCTTGAGTCGCTACACAGCCACCCACACCGATCACCACACCTTCTTTTTTATCTTTCAGCGTTTTCCAACGACCAAGCTGGTGGAATACTTTCTCTTGCGCTTTTTCACGGATAGAACAAGTATTCAATAGTAGTACGTCTGCTTCCTCAGGTACTTCAGTTAGCTCATAGCCATTTGCAGCGTTAAGCAGGTCGGCCATTTTTGATGAATCATATTCATTCATCTGACAGCCCCAAGTTTTAATTAGCAGTTTCTTACTCATTATATGTTCGCTCGATCGTTAGTTTAATTTAAGGGAGCAAATCGCCCATTATTCATCCACTAGCTCTGTTTGTCATAATTCGGTATTCAATTTTATGGCAGGCTCTAGCGGCAAGCGGCGTATTGTACTGGTTTCAAAACCGACTGACTAGTAGTCTGAACAAATCTCTTATGTAGTGGTTTTTATTATCGTTAACGCCATATGCCATAAGGGATAACCCTTTTTTCGAATAAGGTTTTTGGTTACAAGTTAGTTATGAAAAAGTACAATCAAAAACAGTCAAAGAATCAAACTGATAAGTACAAAATATGAACAGTTACGATATTGTAGTAGTCGGTGGCGGCATGGTTGGTGCAGCAACAGCAATCGGTTTTGCAAAGCAAGGTCTGAGTGTTGCGGTGATCGAAGGTTTTGCTCCACAAGCTTTTGATGAGTCGCAAGCGATGGACATTCGTGTGTCAGCGATTTCTCAAGCATCGGTCGATCTGCTTGAAGATCTTGGTGCATGGCAAAGTATTGCAGCAATGCGAGTTTGTTCTTATAAGCGATTAGAGACGTGGGAGCACCCAGAGTGTCGTACTCGGTTTGATGCTGCATCACTGGACCTTCCTCGTTTGGGCTATATCGTTGAGAACAGACTCATTCAATTAGGTTTATGGTCTCAATTTGATGCCTACGACAATCTCGAACTGTTATGCCCAGAAAAGCTCGATGAGATTGAGTTTGGTGAAACCAATATCGTTAAGCTTCAATCAGGGGGGGAGCTATCCGCGAAGTGGGTGGTTGGTGCTGATGGTGCGAATTCAGCCGTTCGTCAACAAGCTGGAATTGGCATTACGGCTTGGGATTATCGACAACACTGTATGCTTATCAACGTAGAAACAGAACAGCCTCAGCAAGATATTACTTGGCAGCAATTTCTACCAAGTGGCCCTCGTTCATTTTTGCCTTTGTGTTCTCTAACCTCTGACGATCAAGAAGTCGGGCAGGGATCGTTGGTTTGGTATGACTCTCCGCTGCGTATTAAGCAACTGTCAGCAATGACCCCTGAAAAACTACGTAACGAAGTACTTACTCACTTTCCTAAAGAGTTAGGTGATATCAAAGTCTTGAATTCGGGTTCTTTTCCTCTGACACGACGTCATGCTCAATCATATTCGAAGAATAACTGTATTTTAGTTGGGGATTCTGCGCATACGATTAACCCGTTGGCTGGGCAGGGTGTTAACTTAGGCTTCAAAGATGTATCAGTACTGTTGGATGCCACCAAAGAAAAGGGTGAATTGAATCAGTCTGTAGCAAGACGCTATGAAGTGATGAGAAGAGGCGACAACCTAATGATGCAGAGTGGCATGGATTTCTTCTACAAGACATTCAGCAACGACATTGGTCCGCTCAAGTTTGTACGTAATGCTGCGCTAAAACTCGCAGAGAACTCTGGGCCGATTAAAACTCAAGTATTGAAATACGCCTTAGGTCTTTAATTTATTGGTTCAGATTATCTATATAGAGAAGGAGAGCAGATGCTCTCCTTTTTTGTATGGTGTTGAATGTTATAACTGCTGTGTAACGCAAACCGGTGCGTCGATCTCTAAAGAGAATCCTGTATAAACCAAAGACCCATCCTCATTATCTCGCTTGAATGAGGTGATGTTGTTGGAGTGTTGGTTTGCTGCGATAAGCCATCGTCCGCAGTCAGTAATATGAAAATCACGAGGGAAGCTGCCTTCAGTATTATAGCTATCAATAAAAATAGGCATTTTCGTTGTAGGATCGATTCTGAAGCAACTGATCATAGATTGGTGTCGACAAGATACATAAAGGAATTGCTCATCAGGTGATAGCTTAATTGCTGCTGCGGCTTCTCCCTTCTCCATATTAGCTAATGCATCAACCTCTTCCACTACATTCCAAATGCCTAAAACCTTTTCCAAAATCAGTAATGTTTCAGAGAGTTCACAGACCACATAAGCTCTGTCTTCAGCTTTGTTAAAGATTAAATGGCGAGGTCCATTGCCGGCTGGCACTTTAATAGACTGCATTGGCTCATCAAGGAACTCTTCTTGCTCTTCATCAAAGCAATAGAAGTTGATGCGATCGGTGCCGAGATCGACTGTCACAAACTGTGGTGAGTTTTGTAAGAACAGACATTGATGGGCGTGTGGGCTAGTTTGTCTCTCTTTGTTCGGCCCGGAACCAACCATCTTGATTGTTTTGAGTCGCTTATCGATGCTGCCATTGATACTTAAGCTAAAAATATCGAATGTGCCTGATGAGTACTGCGACGTGATAGCAAACTTATTGTGTGGATCTATCGCGACGTGACAGGGGTGATCTCCCGAGATGAGGCTTGCATTGGACATTATATGTGAATCAACATTAGGTATATGAATGAGCTGGGGCTGTTTTTGCTGGTCAACTTCCGATGCAGTATAGATCCCAGTCTTTGTTACAGTAACAAAAGAGGGGTTAATACATTTGATGATCAGCTCTAGAGGTAATAGTTGTCCTGTTTCTAGTTCTAACTGAGTTTGATAAACACCTTGGCTTTTGCTTGGCGTATCCGTGTAGCAACCGATCGTTAAGGGGAGGGTTTTCATAGGCTAGTCATACTCAATTAGAAAATGGAGCTGACATTGTCTTATAAAATCGTATTAAAAGTGAGGTTATAGAAGAGAATACTTGGTGACTTGGCTAGCAGATTTACATATTCCAGATAAAACAAAACCCAGCTAAAAAGCTGGGTTCTATTCAATGATGGTGCGGTCGGAGAGACTTGAACTCTCACACCTCTCGGCGCCAGAACCTAAATCTGGTGCGTCTACCAATTCCGCCACGACCGCAGCAAATCTTTATAGTCATATCGAATATTGGTGCTTCAATAAGACGTTGTATAAGTGGTGGCTACTGCGGGATTTGAACCTGCGACCCCATCATTATGAGTGATGTGCTCTAACCAACTGAGCTAAGTAGCCATAATAAATCTAATAGATTCACTATTTGTTCTCTAATGAAAGAGAAATAATGGTGCGGTCGGAGAGACTTGAACTCTCACACCTCTCGGCGCCAGAACCTAAATCTGGTGCGTCTACCAATTCCGCCACGACCGCAGCAAAGCTTTTACTCTAGCGAAGAGTATAGTTAAGAAGACTTATGGTTTGTCTAAGTAACGTTGTAATGGCTGGGCTACCTGGATTCGAACCAGGGAATGCTGGCATCAAAAGCCAGTGCCTTACCGCTTGGCGATAGCCCAACAATGATATCACTTAAGATATCTAAATAATGGTGCGGTCGGAGAGACTTGAACTCTCACACCTCTCGGCGCCAGAACCTAAATCTGGTGCGTCTACCAATTCCGCCACGACCGCAGCAAATCTTTATAGT
>NZ_LNRF01000011.1 GCF_001557875.1 Vibrio splendidus
ACATCAACGGTCAACAAGACTCTGTGAAAGCGTCTGTAACTGAAGATGGTAAGCTACAAATGTTTACTGGTAACAACAAAGTTGAAGGCGAAGTGGCATTCTCTGGCAGCCTTGCTGGCGAACTAGGTATGCAACCTGGCAAAGACGTAACGGTTGATACTATCGACGTAACATCAGTTGGTGGCGCACAAGAGTCTGTAGCCGTTATCGATGCGGCACTTAAGTATGTAGACAGCCACCGTGCTGAGCTAGGTGCTTTCCAAAACCGTTTCGACCATGCTATCAGCAACTTAGACAACATTAACGAGAACGTTAACGCATCTAAGAGCCGTATTAAAGATACCGATTTCGCGAAAGAAACGACTCAGATGACTAAGTCTCAGATCCTTTCTCAAGCTTCAAGCTCGATCCTTGCTCAAGCGAAGCAAGCTCCGAACTCGGCACTTAGCCTACTAGGTTAATCGATTGAAAAGCCACGTTGACTATAAGCATGGTTGATCATAAGCGCGTTAACGTTAGGCTTCCACAAATTAGCTCGTGGTGAGAGATGAGCGCTAAACAGACCCAGCTTCGGCTGGGTTTTTTATTGCCTGCGATTTGGCGAAGGTGTATTTGGAAAAGTTCAATGTTGGTAAGCGGGAGAAAAAACGAGATTCCCTATCACTTTCGTTCCTCACTGTAGGGAATGACGGGAATTGGGAAATGATGATTTCCTCGCTTACTCCATCGAAGCAGTCTTTCGTCATTCCAGAACAGAGTAGAACGAGGTATCAGGAATCTGCTTTTGAGCGAGAAGTAAGTCAGATGTTAGGGTTCTTGTTGTGGTCGAAAGACATACTGCGTGATCTAACGTGTGGGACCTGCGCCAAGGGTGGCGTTTTGTGTGGTTCAATAACAAAGTAGGGTTAATTTAGAATTGGGTATTACTGTGGTTTATTGAGGGATTGTTTACAGCGAGGTGAGGAGTAGTAATCAGAACTGTTGTTTGAGGAACTCGAGCCATATAACAGGCACAAAAAACGCCACCCTTAGGTAGCGTTTTAATTAAAGCAGATAAGTAATCGAGATTACTTAGTTACTTTAAGAACTGGAGTTTCGCCAACAGTTACAGAACCAGAAAGCTTGTTCAGCTCCTTGATTTCGTCCATGTTAGAGATAACAACTGGAGTAAGCGTAGATTTCGCTTTCTCTTCTAGAAGCGCTAGGTCAAAAGTGATGATAGTGTCACCAGCTTTAACAGATTGACCTTCTTCAGCTACGCGAGTGAAGCCTTCGCCTTTAAGTTCAACAGTATCGATACCGAAGTGAACGAAAAGCTCAACACCGTCGTCAGACTCGATAGAGAATGCGTGGTTAGTTTCGAAGATCTTACCGATAGTACCGTTAACTGGAGCTACCATTTTGTCGCCAGCTGGTTTGATAGCGATGCCGTCACCAACGATTTTTTCAGCGAAAACTACATCTGGCACGTCTTCGATGTTTACGATTTCACCAGAAAGAGGTGCGATGATTTCGATTGCACCAGCATCAGCGCTGTCATCAGATACAAGCTTTTTCAGTTTGTCAAACAGACCCATTGTGTCATGCTCCTAACGTTTAGTTTTATTCTGTAGAATATACTATACCAATCTAACAAATTAGACGACTATTTTTAGCCGTCTAACTTTATTAAGCATTTGGCGATTACTGAGTTTTCTCAGCGATGAATTTTTCTACGCAAGCTTCAATTTCTGCAGCTGTAGGTAGAGATAGTGCTTCGTCAGCCATAGCTTTAACTTCAGCGAAGTTAGAGTTACGGATTACTTTCTTAACTTTAGGGATAGAGATGCCGCTCATAGAGAACTCATCTAGACCCATACCAAGAAGAAGTAGCGTTGCACGTTCATCACCAGCAAGCTCACCACACATACCAGTCCACTTACCTTCAGCGTGTGATGCGTCGATCACTTGCTTGATTACTGTAAGAACAGCAGGAGATAGTGGGTTGTATAGGTGAGAAATCATTTCGTTACCACGGTCTACCGCAAGAGTGTATTGCGTTAGGTCGTTAGTACCGATAGAGAAGAAAGATACTTCTTTCGCTAGGTGGTGTGCGATTGCAGCTGCTGCTGGAGTCTCAACCATTACGCCGATTTCGATTTCTTCATCGAAAGCTAGGCCTTCAGCGCGAAGTTCAACTTTGTACTCTTCGATTGCTTTTTTCAGTTCACGGATCTCTTCAACAGAAATGATCATTGGGAACATGATACGTAGTTTACCGTGTGCAGATGCACGTAGGATGCCACGTAGTTGGTCACGTAGGATTTCACGACGATCCAAGCTGATACGTACTGCACGCCAGCCTAGGAAAGGGTTCATCTCTTGTGGAAGGTCCATGTATGGTAGGTCTTTATCGCCACCGATATCCATAGTACGGATAATCACTGACTCGCCTTCCATTGCTTCTGCTACTTCTTTGTAAGCAACGTATTGCTCTTCTTCAGTAGGAAGCGCGTCACGGTCCATAAATAGGAATTCAGTACGGTACAGACCAACGCCTTCACCGCCGTTACGCAGGATACCGTCACAGTCTTTTACTGTACCGATGTTGCCGCAAACTTCTACACGGTGACCGTCTAGAGTTTCAGCATGTAAATCTTTTAGTTTTGCTAGTTCAACCGCTTCTGCTTCGAAATCTTCTTTGATTTTTTTAGCTTCTGCTAATTCAGCATCTGAAGGGTTGATGATGATCTTGTTGTTCATCGCGTCTAGCACAAGCATGTCACCGTTCTTAACTTGCTTAGTGATATCGTTAGTACCAACGATAGCTGGAAGCTCTAGAGAACGTGCCATGATTGAAGTATGAGATGTACGACCGCCGATGTCACAAGCGAAACCAAGAACGTAGTCTAGGTTGATTTGTGCTGTTTCAGATGGCGTTAGGTCGTAAGCTACTAGGATAACTTCTTCATTGATATCTGCTAGAGATACAATGTTGATGCCTAGAGCATTTTTAACGAAACGAGTACCGATATCACGGATATCAGTTGCACGTTCTTTTAGGTACTCATCATCAAGAGACTCTAGTGCAACAGCTTGCTCTTCGATCACAGTGTGGATCGCGTTGTCTGCGTGCATTTTGTCTTTCTTGATGAGTGCTAAAATCTCTTCTTCTAGCTCTTCATCTTCAAGCAGCATGATGTGGCCTTCAAAGATTGCTTCTTTTTCTTCGCCAAAAGTTTCAAGTGCTTTTTGCTTAACAACTTCAAGTTGCTGAGAAGATTTGTTACGAGCGTCAAAGAAACGCTGTACTTCTGCTTCAACTTGGTCGTCAGAGATAGATTGAGTGTTTAGGACAATTTCATCTTCTTGAAGTAGTAGTGCTTTACCGAAAGCAATACCAGGAGATGCTAGGATGCCTGAAATCATAGCCTTACCTTAGTTGTTCAACTGTAAACGGGAGAGTGTGTGACTTTAAGTCGTCGACTAATGTCGCGCTTATTCCTATCTATTTCGAACAAAGCCACTTTGCTATGCAAAATGGCTTTGAAAGAAGGAGACCGTATTAGTGTAGTTGATCCATAAGAGCAACTAGGTGGTCAACTGCTTGCTGAGCTTGAGGACCTTCAGCTGAAATAGTAACGTTAGTACCTTTTACTAGGCCTAAAGTTTGTAGTTTGAACAGGCTTTTCGCGCTAGCGCTTTTGCCGTTAGAAGTCACTGTGATGTCAGCGTCGAAAGATTTTGCTTCTTTAACGAACTGTGCAGCTGGACGAGTGTGAAGACCGTTTTCTGCTGTGATTTCTACTTGCTTCTCGTACATTTTATATACCCCAATTAATTTATTTTTTGTAAGTTTGTAACCAGATTAGCTTAACTGCTTTAGCCCAAATGCGCTAGAGGCTAGTACGCCATGTTCGTGTTAGAACTTAGACTGGTTATAAATTTTTATCCAGCCATGGTCGTCTTTTACTGAGTACTCATGACTTTCAGAATTTGTTTATTGCTTCTTTTATTTTGAAGCGAAAAATAAAACAGACCCGATATTACCAAAGGTGGGGCAGGGATCAACAAAAAAGCCCCTAAACGGGGCTTTTTTGGACGAAAAATTGATTTGACCACATATTATTGTTGGTTCTCTTTTTCCGTAAAGATGCCAGCAAATAGGGCTGTACTTAGGTAACGCTCACCAGAGCTTGGTAGTACGGTAACGATAGTTTTTCCTGCAAATTCAGGTAGTTCTGCGATTCTGTTCGCTGCTACAACTGCCGCGCCAGATGAGATGCCTGCAAGAATACCTTCTTCTTTCATTAGGCGTTGAGCCATCTCAATCGCTTCTTCAGAAGTTACCGATTCAACACGGTCAATAATCTCTAAATCTAGGTTTCCAGGGATGAAACCTGCACCTATACCTTGAATTTTGTGTGGAGCTGGCTTGATTTCTTCGCCTGCAAGCGCTTGTGCAATTACTGGAGACTCAGCCGGTTCAACTGCTACTGAAGTAATAGCTTTGCCTTTTTCACCTTTAATGTAACGACTTGTACCAGTGATAGTACCGCCCGTACCAACACCCGCTACAAACACGTCGATTTCGCCGTCTGTTGCTTCCCAAATTTCAGGTCCAGTCGTCTGCTCGTGAATCTGTGGGTTTGCTGGGTTATTGAATTGTTGTAGTAGTAGGTATTTACTTGGATCTGAAGCAACAATCTCTTCTGCTTTAGCAATCGCGCCGTTCATGCCTTTTGGTGCTTCAGTTAGCACTAGGTTTGCGCCAAGCGCTTTAAGCAGCTTACGACGTTCTAGGCTCATTGACTCAGGCATCGTTAGCGTTAGCTTGTAACCACGCGCTGCAGCTACGAATGCGAGTGCAACACCTGTATTACCACTGGTTGGTTCAACAAGCTCGATGCCTGGCTTAAGGGTACCTGCTTTCTCTGCTTCCCAGATCATGTTCGAACCGATACGACACTTAACACTGAAGCTTGGGTTACGAGCTTCGATCTTAGCTAGGACGTTACCTTTGCTTACTTTGTTTAGGCGGACTAGAGGTGTATTACCAATCGTTAGGGTGTTGTCTTCGTAGATCTTGCTCATGCGATATTCCTTCATTTAATGACAGAACTAAACGTAGTATATCAATCACTTTACCGTCTAGTGTCTTTCGATGTTTGTTCAGCTTGAATTTAGATTAAACAAGTTGAAAAAAAGGTAAAAGGATTAAAAAGTTATATCATATAGATATGTAGCAGAATTCACGCCTATCTTTGTTGAAATCAGAACCTCAAAAAGATAGGCGAATATAGAAGAGAAGACTAGCGAGAGCGCAGAGCTTGGTCTTTAAACTCAGCAACCCACATTGCCGTCGCGCCGCAAACGGCAACGGGCATCACGATCAGGTTTAGAATAGGAATGGTAGTGAAAACAGAAACAAGTGCGCCGAAGCTGTAGCTCTTACCTTGTTTTTGTTTCAAACTGTTTCTCATGTCATCAAACTTGATTTTATGGTTATCGAATGGGTAGTCGGCGTATTGAATCGCTAACATCCATGCTGTGAAAATGAACCATAAAAACGGTGCAACGGTTTGCCCTAGTGCTGGAATTAACAAAAGTAGGAATAAACCTATCGCTTTTGGCAGAACGTAGACAAGCTTGCGCCATTCTCTCGCTAAAATACGTGGTGTATCTTTGAGTACATCCAGTAAACCATCGTCATTGACTTTTTTGCCACTGAGTAGCTCTTCTACCTTTTCAGCGAGCAATCCATTGAAAGGCGCGGCAATGAAGTTCGCGAGGGTGCTAAAGAAATACGAGAAAGTGGCCAATACGGTTAACACAAGTAATGGCCATAAAATGTATGACAACCACGATAAGAAGCTTGGTAATGCACCAATCCAACCCTCAATCCAAGTGTTTAGATTCGAGAAGATATAAAACAAAGCACCACCAACGAGTAACACGTTCGCGATAAGTGGCATGAGTACAAACTTACGAATGCTCGGCGACAAGGCGATTTTTATTCCGAAAATAAAATAGCCAAAGCCGGAGCGGGGAACAGATTCAATAGTCATATTTAAATTGGGTCACATGTGAATTTGATTAAATAGCAAACATGTCTAGTGTACTCGACCGAAATTAAGAAAAAAAGCGTGGTGAAAATCACACCATGTAAGGAACTAATTGTATTAAGTTGTTCTAAAACAGTGGCTACTTTTGATAGAGTAGTGAGATTAGCCAAATTAACCCAACTTAGTGACAGCGTGTTTATAGCTAGTTGACTAAGAAAGCTGAGAGCGAAAAATGCAGGAATTGCGATTTGTACTCATTATTGTTGGCGCATTAGCTATCGCCGCATTATTGTTCCATGGTCTATGGACGAGTAAAAAAGAAGGGAAAGCAAAGTTTGGAGATAAGCCGCTTGGTAAGCTTGATAACGACAGCTTAGATCAAGCAGAAACAATCCCAAACCGTTCATTCGCCCCAGAAGATGATTTTGAGATAATCCGAAAAGAGCGTAAAGAGCCGGATTTTGCTGTTTCACCATCGGCGACTGATCCGCTGATTGACTCTGATCCACTAACAGCGCCAGTAATGAAAGAAGCTCACGAAGACGAAATCGAATTGAATGATCTTCCTTCTTTCAGTGTAGAAGACCCAATTAAGGTTGAAAGTGAACCTGAAGTGATTGAGGAAGAGAAGGTTGTTGAGCCTGAAGTTCCAAGCTTTGAGTTGACTGACGAGCAAAAAGAAAACCATGCAGGCTTTAAAGAGCAGTACGGTTCGTTTGAAGAATCTTCTGAGGCGGTTGATGAGCCACTCGTTCCAAATGAAACGTTCATTCAAAGAGAGCCAGTTGTTGCGAAAGAAGTCGTTACTCCGCAAAGTGCATCTGTTGAAGATGCAAAACCAGATGAAGAACTTGGCTTAGAAGTTATCGTTCTTAACGTTCACTGTGCTGGAGAGATCCCATTTGTGGGTACAGAACTTTTCCGTAGCATGGAGAACAACGGCTTAACTTATGGTGAGATGTCTATCTACCACTGCTTTGCACAATCTAGTGACGAGCCAAAAGTTATCTTCAGTGTCGCAAACATGATGCAGCCAGGAACGCTAGAACATGATGATCCTGCTGACTTCACGACTAAAGGTATTTCGTTCTTTATGACGTTACCTTGTTACGGTCAAGCTGATCAAAACTTCAATGTGATGTTGAGTGCGGCGCAGAAAATTGCCGACGATATGGGCGGAAACGTATTGGATGAGTCACGTAACTTAATGACACCAAACCGTTTATCTGACTACCGCAAGCAAATCAGAGACTTTATGACGGCATCGAATGCCTAGCCGTATTGTTTAGCCTTGTAAATAATCTATATTTATAGAAAAGGGCTCCTAAGGGAGCCCTTTTTGATATTTCAATCACGACAGAGAATGATATGAAAGAATCGATTCAAGTTACCTTAGAGCAGTTAAGAGAAACTCTGCATTATCACGCCGTTCGTTATTACGTAGAAGATAGCCCTGAGATCCCTGATGTCGAGTACGATCGATTAATGCAGCAATTGCTAAAGATCGAAGAAGAGAACCCAGAGCTTGTGACGGTAGATTCGCCAAGCCAACGTGTTGGCGGTCAGCCTTTAGATGGCTTCACTCAAGTGACTCATGAGATCCCAATGCTTTCTCTGGACAATGCTTTCTCTGATGAAGATTTGGATGCGTTCAATAAGCGAATGTCTGATAGAGCGCCAACCGAAAATCTCAAGACTTTCTGTTGTGAACCTAAGCTTGATGGCCTTGCCGTTAGCTTGCTCTATGTGAATGGTACCCTAGTTCAGGCTGCTACACGTGGTGACGGTGCGACGGGTGAAAATATCACTGAAAACGTGCGTACGATCAGCTCTATCCCACTTAAGTTGCAAGGTGAAGGCTGGCCGGAGCGTATAGAAGTTCGTGGTGAAGTGTTTATGCCGAAAGCGGGTTTCGATAAGTTGAATGAGATGGCGTTGAAGAAAGGCGAGAAAGTCTTTGTTAACCCACGTAATGCCGCCGCAGGTAGCCTGCGTCAGCTTGATTCTCGTATTACAGCGAAACGTCCGCTGGCCTTCTACGCATACAGTGTCGGTGTTGTACAAGGCGCTGAGCTATCAAATAGTCACTACCAACGCTTTTTACAGCTTAAAGGTTGGGGCTTACCTATGTGTCCTGAAACTAAGCAACTAAGCTCTCTTGAAGACGTGAAAGCCTATTACCAAAATATTATGACTCGTCGTGATGCTCTGGCTTACGAGATTGATGGCGTTGTTATCAAAGTCGACGACATTGCGGCTCAAGAAGTGCTTGGCTTTGTTGCACGAGCACCGCGTTGGGCGATTGCTTATAAGTTCCCGGCTCAAGAAGAGATTACCCTGCTCAATGACGTTGAGTTTCAGGTAGGCCGTACCGGCGCTATTACGCCTGTGGCTAAACTGGAACCTATCTTTGTGGGTGGTGTGACGGTGAGTAATGCAACGCTACACAACGCTGATGAGATTGCTCGTTTGGGTGTCAAGGTAGGCGACAGCGTTATTATTCGCCGTGCAGGTGATGTTATTCCGCAAATTGTGGCTGTTGTACAAGATCGTCGCCCTGAAACGGCTAAAGACATTGTATTCCCGGACGCCTGCCCTGTATGTAATTCTGCAGTTGAGCGCGTAGAGGGCGAAGCTGTAGCGCGTTGTACTGGTGGTTTGGTATGTCAGGCGCAGCGTAAAGAAGCGCTTAAGCACTTTGTATCGAGAAAGGCTTTGGATGTTGATGGTCTTGGCGTAAAGGTGATAGAGCAGCTTGTAGATCGTGAAATGGTAGAAACGCCAGCTGACCTGTTTAAGCTCAGCGCGGGCGTGATCACGGTTCTTGACCGCATGGGGCCAAAATCGGCACAGAATGTAGTGAGCGCACTTAACAAGGCTAAAGATACGACACTAGCGCGTTTCCTTTATTCACTTGGTATTCGTGAAGTGGGTGAAGCGACAGCGATGAACTTAGCGCAACACTTTAAGACGCTGGAACTGGTTCAAGCAGCTACTCATGAACAATTAGTTGAAGTGTCAGATATTGGTGACATCGTTGCTAGCCATATCACCAGTTTCTTCTCACAAGAGAAAAACAGAGCGGTCGTCGATCAGCTGATAGAGCTAGGTGTGAATTGGCCAATCATCGAAGAAGCTGCCGATGACCAAGAGCTACCATTAGAAGGTAAAGTCGTTGTGTTAACAGGCTCATTGTCGCAATTAGGTCGAAGTGAAGCTAAAGCTGCGTTACAAGCATTAGGTGCGAAAGTGACGGGTAGCGTATCGAAGAAAACGGACATCTTGTTTGCCGGTGAAGCTGCGGGTTCTAAATTAACTAAAGCACAAGATTTAGGTATCGAAATAAGAACAGAAGAAGATCTAATAGCCCTTATTTCGTAAGTAAATACAGATAAAAAAAGCTCAAAGGCACTCCTTTCAAGGGAGTGCCTTTTTTGTTTCTGATATAAAAATGAGGGCTTTTTAATTGTTGAGAATTTTGTTCCTATACGAACTCTAAAATCAGGACAGTGACGCTGCTCAACATTAATGAAATACCATTGTAGTTGTATCAAAAATGCGAGTCACTTCTATTTTTATAAGAGCGAACTACATTCAAGTGGTTGATATTTATTGTTTTTATTGTTTTTGGTTGTGAGCTTTACAATTTATCGATCTGGATCACTAAGTACCTACTAAATTTGCACCAACTCATATTTTTTTAGATGAAAATTAAGTTCTCATTGATCTTTTTGAGGGCGAAGTTAGTCTTAATGCCATGGATGCACACGATGTGTATAACCAGAAAGGAAATAGAGAATTCAGAGTTTAGGGTTCTCAAACAAGAAAAGGTATTTCTCTCTACGGCGGCCAACTTTAGGCGGGGAATATTCAAACAGCTATATCCATTTTTAGGAGTTTTATTCCATGGAAAACAAAATTTTCAAACGTACTCTACTAGGTGCATCTGTTGCACTTTTATCGACAGGCGTAATGGCGAAAGAAGTTGGTATCAACTCTGACTTCAACGTTGACGTTTACGGTGTTGCAGCTATCTCTCTAGTGAACTACAACACAACTGACAACAATGACTCTAGCTCTGGTTACGCAGTAGAGAACGAATCTCGTATCGGCTTCCGTGCTCACAAAGATATGTTTGAAGACGTTACTATCACAATGCAGATCGAATCTGGCTACGTAGATAGCACAGACTGGTCTCACGGTGGCGTTTCAGGTGGTGTTCTAGGTTTCCGTGATACGTTCGTTGGTGCTTCTGGCTCTTGGGGTAACCTTCGTGTGGGTCGTGTTCTTACACCACTATACGAAATCGTCGACTGGCCATTCTCTAACCCTGGTTTAGGTTCTGTATTCGATTGGGGCGGCATCAACGGTCACTACGATCGTCAATCTAACCAAGTACGTTACGATTCAGCTAAATTTGGTGGTTTCTCTTTTGCAGCTTCTGTTGGTCGTGATGATAACGACAACGGTGGCGGTGCAGCGACTCGTGATGCAAACTTTGTTGGTGCAAGTGCTAAGTACAGCTTCGAAAAAGTAACATTCATGGGTGCGGTTGAATCTGGTACTCGTGTAGTAGCGGAGACTGGTGGTGAGTATGTTGTAGCTCAAGAAGACATTAAAGATGCAAACGGCAACGTAACTACGCCTAAAGGTGAAATTTACCTAACTGATACTGTAGCTGGTTACGATGACGATACATTCGCATACATCGTAGGTTTTGAAGCTAGCCTACCAGCTGGTTTCGGTATCGCAGCAGCATATAAAGGCGAAGAGCTAGATAACGGAATCCGTAAAGTGACTCAAGATTCTTACTCAATCATTGGTCAATACTGGAATGGTCCAATCGGTTTCAAACTAGGTTACGCAGCTAACCTTGAGTCTGAAACAAATGGTTCTAAAGATGCTAACTCAGACAGCAACACTATTTCTGGTCAGCTAATGGCTGTTCATAACGGTTTCGTACCTTACCTACGTGTAGCGGGTCGTACTGTTGGTGACGCTGATACAGATATCGTAACTCGCGTTGGTCTTGAGTACGGTTTCTAAGCTAGAATCTTTAGCTTAAACAGTTAGATAAAAATCAAAACGCTGGTAAATTTTGTTTGCCAGCGTTTTTCCATAGTGAACATAAGGAATTAGTCATAATGAATAAAGTTAGTGTAGTTGTATTATCATTATTTTTGGGAGCTTGTAGTTCACTCGATTCACAAAGTAATTTTGCAGACTCAGTTGCAGATGTACAGCCAAAAGGTGGTTACATTCAAGTGACTGGACAATCTTATGTAGCGGAAAGTAAAGCGAACGTCGGTGCTGATATCCTGAAATCGTCACTTTACTTTACATACAACAAAGAAGTAACACAGAACTCGGCTCCAGAATCTTCAATTATCATGGATGTGAGTTACTTCCAGAGCTATAAAGAATACGAAACCGTAAGCTTTTTTGGAAAGACGATAGACCTTGAAGAGAGACAGGTTCCAAGAGAGAGCTGCAGCGAACACTGCACAAAGACTCAATATATTGAATTTCCATTGAGCGAAGCTGACATTCAGCAAGCAAGAGAAAAGAACTTAGAATTTACACTTGATGGACAAAACTCAGTAATGAGTACAACTTTCATTGTGCCGAAAGCGTATATCGACACAATCTATAATGGCGCAAATAATCATACAGCTATCGCTGTTGCTCCAGTAGCGGTGCCTGTTGCGGCTGTAGTTGCTGAAGAGCCAAAAGCATCACAAGCACAAGAGATGGTGAATTACTGGTATGGTGAAGCAACCAAAGAAGAGCAAGCTGCAGTGACAGATTGGGCATTCAAGAATCGTAAGAACGCGAACCCAGCACCACTAGAAGGCTCAAAAGAGATCGAAATGGTTTCATACTGGTTCAACAAGCTAGATAGTGAAGAAAAATCTCAAACTATTATTTGGTTGTTAGAGCAAGAGTAAGCCTTTAACGTTACGCCCTAACTATGTTTTTCAACCGCAGTATTGTATAACAGCAGTACTGCGGTTTTTCATTTTAGGCTTACAGGTAAGATTGTGAATATTGGTGAAGTAGCGAAGCGTGTTGGTACAACAGCGAAATCCATTCGTTTTTACGAAAGTAAAGGCATGATGAGTCCTCCACATCGTTCAGAAAACGGCTATAGGCAATACGGCGAGATTCACATCGAACAGTTGGAGTTTGTACTAAGAGCTAAAATGGTTGGATTTACCCTTGATGAGTGTAAAGCGCTTGTTGAACTGGCAATGAACCCCAACAGACAAAGCTACGAAGTAAAAAAGAAAGCCACGCAGAAGCTAGATGAAATAGAGTTTAAGCTTGCTGAATTAAATAAGATGAAAGCTCAACTGCAATCTTGGGTTCATGACTGCCCTGGTGATGCTTCAACGGAATGTCCTATTTTAAACAACCTTGCTGGCCGCAGTTAGTTTCGAATGTAAATAATAGTCAGGCTGCAAATAGTATTACGAGCCTGACTTTAATTACCAATCACAGTACTGTTCCGCCGTAATGTTTGCAGATTAGAATTGGTACATGAGTGACTGCGTTGCCATCTGAGCACTTAACGATAGGCCCCATGTTTCCATTGCCTGGAGACTGACTGCTCGCTAGAGCGCTTCCGAATGATAAGCTGAAAATAGCCGTTAGAATTATCAAAAAATGTCTCATACAAACTCCATTAGGTTTATCTCTGATTGAGATAAATGAAAGTATGGACAAGGAAAAGAAAATTTCAAAAATCTGACGGACTTAACATTTTTAATAATTATAATTAAGCGAGAGCCAGGCTAATTATTCATAAATATCTTGGGTAAGAAATCTGGCTTTCTTATACCTTTTCAGCTTAATCAAAATTTTTAGCTTTACGAAATAAGAACTTATTTTTTTTTCAATTCAATCTATCGCAATGATAATTCTAATATTATTAAGGTTCAAAAATAGAAAAAGCCTGCATTTATTGAAAATGCAGGCTTCATATAGCTCTTGTTTATAAAGGCTCTATTATTAGAACTATTCCGTCTAAAGCGACAATCCTAATTTCGGTGCCAGATGGGATATCTTGACTAGCCTTTGCTGACCAAGAAGAGTCACCGAACTTAATACGACAGCTACCTTTCTTTACGTCTTCACTAAGGATTAGGGTTTGACCTACAAGCTGCTTTTCTCTTTGGTTGAGTTCTCTATTGGAATCTGACTGCTTATCACTAGATAGTTGTCTTCTCCACCATAACCAAGTGGTGATGAGGGAGAAGCTAGCAAAGGACAGCCATTGCATCTGCCAACCGATTGGTAGCGCGCCTAATAGAGCACCGACCAACATGGCTGATATGCCGATCCATAAAAAGTAACCAGCGGTCCCAATTAGCTCAAGCGCTAACAATGCGAGACCAAACGCTAACCAATGCCAATGGTTTACTTGTTCTAGTAATTCGACCATAAGTTAGTCCTTACCACCTTTGTCATTCTTATGTGCAAACATCTCTGCGATACCTGCGACAGAACCCATAAGGCCGGTTGCTTCGAGTGGTAGCATGATGATCTTGCCGTTTTCAGCTTGGCCTATAGATTTCAATGCGTCGGTGTAACCTTGTGCAATAAAGTAATTGACCGCTTGCATGTCACCTTGAGCAATCGCCGTTGATACCATTTCTGTTGCTTTAGCTTCTGCTTCTGCAGCACGCTCACGGGCTTCTGCTTGCAATATTGCTGCTTGCTTCTCACCTTCTGCTTTCAGGATTTCTGATTGCTTATGGCCTTCTGCTTTTAATATCTCAGCTTGTCTTACACCTTCGGCCTCTAGGATATCAGCACGTTTATTACGCTCGGCTTTCATCTGAGCATTCATCGCAGCAGTAAGGTCTGCTGGTGGCTGTACATCTTTGATTTCGATACGTGTAACCTTCACGCCCCACGGGTTAGTTGCTTCATCAACGATATTTAGGAGCTTAGTATTGATCATGTCACGCTGGCTAAGCATCTCATCCAGCTCCATCGAGCCTAGTACAGTACGGATATTGGTGAGGGTTAAGTTACGGATCGCATGTTCAAGGTCATTCACTTCATAAGCCGCCTTAGGTGCATCGATCACTTGAACAAAACACACCGCATCAATAACTACATTCGCGTTATCTTTGGAGATGACTTCTTGTGCCGGGATATCGAGAACACGCTCCATCATACTGATGCGTTGTCCGATTTTATCGATAAATGGAATGATCAGGTTTAGACCTGGTTTGAGGGTTTGTGTATAACGGCCAAAGCGTTCTACGGTCCAGTTATTGCCTTGCGGAACCGTTTTTACTCCGGCGAAAATAAACAGTAGTGCGACGGCAGTAAAGACGCCAATAGTAATCAGGGTATCAATAGGCATACAAAGTCCTTTGCAAGTTTAAGTTTTTGAATGTTTATTACTCATACTGGCGCATATTTAAAGGCGGGGCAAATTTATAAATGAGAAATGGGCCATAAAACATTGATTTTATGGCCCATTATGAGTTTTGTATTCAAAAACCTAATAGGTAGATTCGCTGAATTTAGATTTGATAGCTAACTGGCTTAAGACTCAGCAGTTACAGAACCTGACTAGTAAAGCAGAGAGTACAGTTGTCGACGGTACTTACTGGCAACTGGGTTACCTTGTCCAAGCGCACTCAAGATGTCCATGAACTCTTTTTTCATGTCACCATCGAGAGCATTAAGATCTTTGGCTAGGAAAGACCACAATAGATCCATTGCTTCTTCACTGCGGTTCACTTGGTGATATTGCAATGCTAATTCAGATGCCGTTTTAGCGTCGCTTGGATTTTGCTGAAGCGCCGCTTCTAATGCTTGGATTTCTGGGCTATCGGCCGCTTGCTTATGAAGTTCAAGCTTTGCAACTAAGCCTTTGTAGTAGTTGTCTTGGTACTCAAGAGGGATGGTTGTTAGCTGGAATTCAGCAAGGTCAAATTGTTGCGTTTCTAACAAACACTCTGCGATCGCCAGTTTTACTTCACCTTTATTCGTCAGCTCTGCTGGGAGTTGCTGCATTGCTGCTAGTGCTTGTGTGTGCTCGCCAGCTTGCATTTGCTCAAGAGCTTGACGCAAAGCAAGTTCATCTTGGCTAGGAAGGTGATTGCTTAGCATCTCTACAATCGCGTCTAAGCTTTGAGGACCACCCAGTCCATCGACAGGTTGACCGTTAACAAACAGTGCAATCGTAGGCAGTGCTTGAACACCAAACTGGCTAGCAATCGCTTGTTCTTGCTCGCAATTCAGTAGGGCCAAAGTAAAAGCACCGTTGTATTGCTGAGTTAATGTTTGAAGTTCAGGAATGACTTGGGCGCTCTCTTGGCTCATTGGTGCCCAAAAATGGATGAGTACAGGGGTCTGCATCGAACCTTCTAATACTTGACGAAAGTTCTGCTCATTAAGTTCAACAATATGCGGAGATTGCATTTACGTTCCTTGAGGTTTGTTTTGTGGATACGTTGCAAATATGGGGGGATTAGTCGGTAACTTCAAGATCTAACTCGGTTATCTCGGATAAAAAGAACCAAAAATAGAAAAACGCTATGCTTCGATGTTGATAGAGTTGTTATCTCAACATGGAAGGCATAGCGTTATCATCGAGGTAGTCAGTGAGGCGTTGCGTGAGATACTCAAAACAGAATAAACAACGTAATAGCCAGACCCACACCTACCCAATTAAGTCGGTTTAAAGTCATGAGATTTCCAGAGTAGAACCATCAATTGGGAATAACTGATGGGATAGGATAAGCATGACATCTTATTGTTACGGAAAAATTACATCGTTACATTAAAGTTTGCGACTCTGCATTCAAAGTTAGTAATTTATGCAGCTTTTCTCAAAATAGGGTCTAGCAAGCGACTCGGTAGGATCCTTTTCAATACCGCGAACACTTTAGTCGGGGTCGTAACTCGGTATCTTAGCTTGGGTTTGTCGGCGGTGAGAGCATGGAATACCGGCTCAATACAACTTTCTGGAGGCAGAACAAAAGCGTTATTCGATGATTCTTTTTCGAGTCGCTCTTTTTGTTGTTGGTAAGCGTCTTGGTGGGCGCTGCCAGAAATGTTGATCCATTTATTGAAAGCTTTCAAGGCATTGGTTCTAAATTGAGTCTCAATTGGCCCAGGTTGCAGTAATGAGACCTGTATGCCACTGCCATGCAGTTCTAATCGCAAGGTATCTGTCCAACCCTCAATCGCGAATTTAGAAGCATTATAAGCGCCACGATATTTCATGGCTGCAAAACCTAATACGGAACTGTTCTGTACGATTCGTCCTTCGCCACGTTCACGCATGTGCGGGAGGATCTGACAAACGAGATGGTGCCAGCCGAAGAAGTTGGTTTCGAATTGCTCTCTGAGTCCTTGAGTTGGTAAGTCTTCTAGTGCACCTGCTTGGCCGTAAGCGCCGTTGTTGAACAATCCATATAAACCATTAGGTGCGAGGTCAATCGCAAGCTTGGCGCCATGCTCAATACTTTCTTGGTTGGAAAGATCTAATTGAATACAGGTGAGGCCTTCATCTTGAAGGCGTTGAACATCTTGTGGATCACGACAAGATGCAATGACATGAAAACCACGCTTTTGAAGTGCATGAGCACATGTATAGCCAATACCTGTTGAGCAACCGGTAATCAGAATCGACTTGTTCACACTTAATCCTTTATTAGAGTCTCTATTGCTCTAGGGTAAAGAATTAGTCTTGATGTTGTAACAAGTTTTTTAGTGCTGGCTCGATTCTTGAGTAACTAAAGATGAATCCCATCTCAGTGAGTTTCTTCGGCTTGGAGCGAATGCTGTCAAATAGCAAACAAGATGATTCCCCCATGAGAATCGACATTGCCCATTTCGGCGTGAATAAGAAATGCGGTCGGCCTAATTGTTTCGCTAACGTACTGCTGAACAGTTTGTTGGTCACAGGGTGAGGGGCACACATATTGAATTCCCCTTGAGCGTGCGGCATAGACAACAAGTGGTTGATGGCTCTCACCATATCGAGAATGTGAATCCATGGCATGTACTGCTCACCTGAACCTAGTGGGCCTCCGACGCCGAGTTTATAGGGCAATAACATCTTCTTGAGTGCGCCGCCATTCTCGCCAAGTACTACCCCCGTTCGTAGTAGTATCACGCGTGTGCTTTCTGATTGCGCTCTTTTGGCTATCTCTTCCCAGTGGGCACAGACTTTATGAGGAAAGCTTTCATCTTCTACTTGCAACGACTCGTCAAACGGATGCTGTTGTTGATCGCCATAGTAGCCGACGGCTGAACCGCTAATAAAAGCGTGTGGTGGGTTGCTACTGGCATGAATTAATTCGACCAGCTTTTCAGTGATGTGCCAGCGACTGTTACAGATCCTCTCTTTTTGCTCTGTACTCCAACGCTTATCGGCAATCGGCTCACCTGCAAGGTTTACCACCACATCAAAGTCATTGAGATCACTAAGTTCATCAAGGGATTGAATGTAATGAAGGTTGTTCTGGTTGAGGTGATTTAGGTTTTGCTTCGCATTTTCAGGACTCCGCGTCAGCAATGTCACGTCGTCAGTGTTCCAACTCTTGACCAATTCAGAGCCAATAAATCCTGTACCACCCGTTAACAATATCTTCATACCAATCTCCCTATTAAACATAATTATAGACATGGCTTGTTTTTAGTCGCCAATCAATACGAAAAAATCACTATAACGATCATAAGGTTTCAATCGTGTGATGCCCAAATTACGCCTTTTTCAATTTACAAAGGAGTGAAATTAAATTCATCAAGTCAGGATGCGTACCGTTATCACACTTATGCACTTTACTCGGATATGTTACCAACTGCGTAATATTTGTCACATAAGCAATGATAAGGATTTGCCATGATTATTGTTAATTCATAATCAACGACAAGGAATTGCGATGACGGCGGTGCTTGCTTTGTTTCGGTCCATGTTAGGTAGCCTTAGGGATCTATTGCCAATCGTAGCGGTAATCGCTTTCTTCCAGCTTGCTGTTCTGCAAGAGCCACTCCCTCATCTGTTGTCTATTTTGACAGGCTTAGTGCTGGTGGTCTTTGGTCTGACTTTCTTCATCTTTGGCCTTGAAATGGGGTTGTTCCCGATTGGCGAATCGATGGCTCAAGCATTTGCGCGAAAGGGCAGTGTGTTCTGGTTATTGACCTTCGCTTTCTGTTTAGGATTCGGCACCACCATTGCCGAGCCCGCGTTAACCGCAGTGGCGGCCGAAGCTGCAGAAGTGGCCGCCGAGGGAGGAGTCATTCCTAATTCCTTAGATGAAATGGAGCAGTATGCCGATGGCCTGCGCTTTACTGTGGCGTTGTCGGTTGGCATTGCTATTTTACTCGGCGTGTTACGAATCTTAAAAGGTTGGCCAATTCAGTACATGATCATTGGTGGTTATATTGGTGTGGTGGTGCTCACTGCTTTTGCTCCTGAAAATATTATTGGGATTGCTTACGACTCTGGGGGGGTTACAACATCGACGATCACCGTTCCTTTGGTAACAGCGTTGGGCGTTGGTTTGGCCTCGGCAATTAAAGGACGCAATCCGATGATTGATGGGTTTGGATTGATCGCGTTTGCTTCGTTGCTGCCGATGATGTTTGTCATGGTGTACGGGATGGTGGTGACATGATCAGTGCTCAACAATTTATCGACACCTTTTTAGGCACTGTGATGGATGTGATCCCGATTGCGGTCATCATCTTTGGTTTTCAGTTAGCAGTGCTGCGTAAGCCAGTCAATAACCTAGCCAAAGTACTCATCGGTTTCTTTTACGTCATTCTTGGCTTATCATTTTTTTTGATGGGCTTGGAGCTCGCGTTGTTCCCTCTAGGGGAAACGATGGCAATGCAACTCACTGAACCAAGCTTTTTGACTGAGTTTAAGATCAGCTCTGGTCTTACATTGACTTGGTTTGATTATTACTGGGTTTACCTCTTTGCGTTTTGTATTGGTTTCAGCACCACGATAGCTGAGCCTTCTTTGATCGCTGTGGCGATTAAGGCAAACCAAGTTTCCGGTGGTAGTATCAGCGTCAATGGGCTGAGGATCGCCGTGGCATTGGGCGTTGCTATCGGTATCTCACTGGGCAGCTACCGTATCGTTGCGGGTGACCCGATCCACTACTACATCATTTTTGGTTATGTAGTAGTGGTCATTCAAACCTTTTACGCCCCAAAACTCATTATTCCATTGGCCTACGACTCGGGCGGTGTAACCACGTCAACGGTGACAGTCCCTTTAGTAACGGCGCTCGGGCTTGGGCTCGCTTCAACCGTACCAGGACGAAACCCTGTCATTGATGGTTTTGGATTGATCGCTTTTGCCAGCTTATTTCCCATTATATCGGTGATGAGTTACGCCCAAATAACTCAATGGTTAAACCGTTTACACACCTCTAAGGAGAGCAAAGATGCGCTTTAAATTGATCGTAGCGTTTGTAGAAGAGAGCAAGACCGACACCGTGCTCGATGCCGCGCGTGATGCGGGCGCAACCGGAGCAACGGTGATTAACAATGCCAGGGGGCAGGGGTTAAACCAAAAGCGCACCTTCTTTGGGTTAACCTTAGAGGTGCAAAAAGATGTATTGCTGTTTGTTGTCGAAGAGCATCTAGCAAGGCATATCCTTGAAAGGATCAGTGAAGTGGGTGAGTTTGACCAAGAGTCAGGGCAAGGTATAGCAGTGCAGATCGACGTCGAAGATGCCGTCGGGGTAGCGCATCAAGTCGAAACATTAACTAAGGTTGTGGAGGATGAACTATGAATACCAATGACAAGATTCGTGTGAGTGACGTAATGGCCAATACCTATGTGATTATTGATGGGCTAACCACGGTGTTGGAAGCGATAGAGATGGCGAAGAAGCATAAAGTAAAAGCCATCATTGTCGATAAACGCCACGCAGACGACGAGTACGGTATTGTATTGATGAATGACATTGCAAAGAAAGTCCTGGCTAAGAACCGTTCTCCCAAGCGTACTAATGTTTATGAGATCATGACCAAGCCAGCGCTAAGCGTGTCTGCTGAGATGAACGTAAAGTATTGTGCTCGCCTGTTTGAGCGCTTTGGTATCAGTCGTGCGCCAGTAGTGCGTGACAACAAGATAGTCGGTATGGTTAGTTACAATAATATCGTGATCAACGGCATGGCGAGAGATGACGTGTAGCATTTAGATACGTACAATAGGCTCATAAATTTTATGGAGAAGTACGTGTGAAATTATTTTTTGCTTCAGACCTACACGGTTCGCTGCCCGCAACAGAAAAAGTATTAGAGCTATACCGAACGTCTGGTGCGCAATATTTAGTGTTATTGGGTGACATTCTGAATCATGGACCAAGAAACCCGATTCCAGAAGGATACAATCCGCCGGTGGTTGCAGAAAAGTTGAATGCGTTTTCTCAAGAGATCATTGCCGTTCGTGGTAATTGTGACAGTGAAGTGGATCAGATGCTGTTGTCTTTTCCAATGATGATGGATTATTCGTGGGTACTATTAGAATCAGGTCAGCGTATTTTCCTAACTCACGGTCATTTGTACAACACCAACAAACGTCCAACGCTGAAAGCGGGTGATATTATTGCCCATGGCCATACCCATGTTCCAGTTGCAGAATATCAAGATGATATTTTTATCTTTAACCCTAGTTCGGTGACATTCCCACGAGATGGCCACGCGGCGAGCTACGGTATATATGAAAACAATACGTTCAAAGTTATTAGTCTTGAAGGTGATGAGCTTGTGAGCGGCCAGCTATAAGCTCTCGTAGCCAGTTCCATCAACATTTAATAGGGTGACGGAACTTGAATCTGTCACTGCTATAAAAAGGCTTATTTTGAGTCTACGTGGCCGAGGTCGCTGTTTGATTGGATCCTGTTCTCATGGATGTTCCTTTAAACGGCATAATAGTAATGTCATACTGGTATCATTGCTCCAATGACGAGATGGGGCACGGATAGCAAAGAAGGGGCGTCATGCCCCTTTTCTTGTTGGTTTACCGTTTCATGGTATTTAGCCATTGGAATGCAGTAAATAGCTTTCCAATCTTAGTTTGAAAACAATACGGTAGAACCATGATTTAAGCTAGTCAGTAACAGTGCCTTCGGGTTAACAATGTCAATGCGACGGCTTTGCTCAGCGTCCATCTTAATGACTTGAGTGATAAGCTCTAGTTGTTCTTCAGAAAAGTCTTGGCGCTGAGCCGAAGTCACATCTTTAAACTCTGTTGGTGAAACCAGTAAGTAGTTATCGTTAATATCCCACTGACCTGTTTCAGAGATGTTGATAACATTCGCAGGTGCCGTTTGAGTGCCGTACAGTCTAACCACAGACATTCTCAGGTACGTACCATTGGGTAGGTACTTTGCATTCGATGACAGTTCAACTTTACGAAGTGGGCCAATTGAATCAGCTTGTTTGTTATCGCTAATTAGAGTCACCATTTTCGATTGCCATTCATGCTGAGTAAGTAAGCGCTCTACTTTTGCATCACTGCCCCAATGTAGCCAACCACTTAAAAACGCAGATAGAACCAGTAAAATAATTGATACTTTTAATTTCATGTTACTGTCCACCGTTACAAATGTCGTTTACATCCGACTGGTTTGCGTAAATTCTTAGGGTTACATTTTCGCTTGAGTACTCTTGCGGGTGAATGTAGTTGAGGGCAAGGTTGTTGGTTTGTCCACCTGTTGCAATCACTTCAGTCGGCTTTAGCATACCAGTGTGATTAGTGTTGTAACGCAATACACACTTCTCTATCGCTGGCAGCCAACTACTGAGATCTGGGTGATTAATCGGTGATTGAACTTTTACACCATCCACTTCAGCCAATGTTTTGAACTTAGACTCTGCCGGGTTAGTAAACGTTAATACCAAAATTGGCATGATGAAAGCAGCAAGCAGTAACAAAAACGTTAACCACTTATCGGTGCGTTTTGCCGGAGTCGCAACAGGAGGTGTTGCTAGTTCTGCTTCAACCTTAGTTTCTTGAACGTTCGCAATAGGTTCAGGTTCAACCGTTTCAGTGATCGCTTCTTCAGCCGCTGTCGGTGTTGCAAACGTTAGGATAGGTTCTACGTCATTTTCTGCAATTTCGGCCGCTACTGGCTGATCATTTGATGAAAATGGAGCAGAGCGCTCGACCGTTGCAATAAATTGGTAACCGCGCTTAGGCACTGTTTTTACGAATTCTGGAGACTTGGTCGAGTCTTTGAGCATCTTTCTCAGGGTCGATACTGCTTGCGTCAAGCTTGAGTCATCAACCTCAAAGCCTTGGTCTCGCCAAACATACTCATGTAATTCATTGCGAGTGATAACTTCATTGGGTCTTTCTGACAGCATCAGGAGAATGCGGCTTTCATTGCTGCCTAGACGTACGACTTCGCCGTCGCTCAGTTGGTCAACAAGTGAGTTGCTGTTTGGATCGAATACGAACCGCTGTGCGAGAATAAACTTTGTGCCGATATTGCTCATTGAATTCTTCTATTTTGGATGATTTTGGGTGCGAAATAGACAAATCTCAGGTGAAGTTCCGTTAATTCTTCACCAAATCATGGCTTCTTTTATGTTCTTTTATATTTATCAGACTCAAGGATAATAAAAACAGATCAAAAAAACAGTGTTTTTATGATTTTTGACCTTGAATTTACATTTGTCATCCTCATGTTAATGAACAGAAGAGTGGCATCAAGTGTTACGCCCCTATGATTATTCAACATAAAGTATAGATGTTTTGGAGTAAAAATGAGCGAAACGGCAACGCAAAATAAAGAGACTCGTGGCTTTCAATCTGAAGTAAAACAACTACTTCATCTAATGATTCACTCACTGTATTCAAATAAAGAAATCTTTTTACGTGAGCTGATCTCTAACGCATCTGACGCGGCTGATAAGCTTCGTTTTCAAGCTCTATCGAACGGTGACCTTTACCAAGGTGATGCAGATCTAGGTGTAAAACTTTCATTCAACGCTGAGGCAAATACGTTAACGATTTCTGATAACGGTATCGGTATGAGCCGTGACAACGTTATTGAGCATTTAGGCACAATCGCTAAATCAGGTACTGCAGACTTTTTCTCAAAGCTATCTGAAGACCAAAGCAAAGACTCTCAATTGATTGGTCAATTTGGTGTTGGTTTCTACTCTGCATTCATCGTTGCTGACGCCGTAACGGTTCGCACACGTGCCGCAGGTCTTGCAAGCAATGAAGCGGTGCAATGGCACTCTGCTGGTGAAGGCGACTACACCATTGAAGACATCACGAAAGAGTCTCGTGGTACTGACATCATTCTTCATATGCGTGAAGACGGTAAAGAGTTCTTAAATGAATGGCGTCTGCGTGAAGTGATTGGTAAATATTCTGACCACATCGGCATTCCAGTTTCTATCTTCACAGCTGTGAAAGATGATGAAGGTAAAGACACCGAAGAGAAGCACTGGGAACAGATCAACAAGGCGCAAGCGCTTTGGACTCGTAACAAGTCTGATATCGAGAAAGAAGAGTACCAAGAGTTTTACAAGCACGTATCTCACGACTTTGCTGATCCACTAACCTGGAGCCACAACAAAGTTGAAGGTAAGAACGACTACACAAGTTTGCTTTACATCCCAGCAAAAGCGCCTTGGGACATGATGAACCGTGACCACAAGAGCGGCTTAAAACTTTATGTACAGCGTGTATTCATCATGGATGATGCTGAGCAGTTCATGCCATCTTACATGCGTTTTGTGCGAGGCTTGATTGACTCAAACGATCTGCCACTGAACGTGTCTCGTGAAATTCTGCAAGATAACAAGGTAACTCAGTCTCTTCGTGGCGCATGTACTAAGCGTGTACTGACTATGCTTGAGCGCATGGCGAAAAATGACAACGAAAAGTACCTAGAGTTCTGGAAAGAGTTTGGCCTAGTAATGAAAGAAGGCCCAGCGGAAGATATGGCGAACAAAGAGAAGATCGCTAGCTTGCTTCGTTTCTCATCAACGGAAGTGGACTCGGCTGAACAAACCATCAGCTTGGCGTCTTACGTAGAGCGCATGAAAGAAGGCCAAGATAAAATTTACTACCTAACAGCAGATAGCTACGCTGCTGCCAAGAACAGCCCACACTTGGAGCAGTTCAAAGCAAAAGGTATCGAAGTGGTTCTAATGTACGATCGCATCGACGAGTACGTAATGAACTATCTGACTGACTTTGACGGCAAACAGTTCCAATCGATCACTAAAGCGGGCTTAGATCTAAGCAAGTTCGAAGGTGAAGAAGAGAAAGAGAAGCAAAAAGAGACAGAAGAAGAGTTCAAGTCTGTTGTTGAGCGCACTCAATCTTACCTAGGTGGTCGTGTTAAAGAAGTTCGTACGACCTTCAAGCTAGCAACAACACCTGCGGTTGTTGTCACTGACGACTTCGAAATGGGCACGCAAATGGCTAAGCTTCTTGAAGCTGCGGGTCAAGCGGCACCAGAAGTTAAGTATATCTTTGAGATTAACCCTGAACACGCACTTGTGAAACAGATGGCTGATGAAGCTGATGAGCAAGCGTTTGGCCGTTGGGTTGAGTTACTCCTTGGCCAAGCTATGCTAGCTGAAAAAGGCTCAATGGAAGATCCGTCACAATTCTTGGGTGCAATCAACGAGCTACTAACAAAGCGTTAGTCTTTCGACTTTAGGTTAAGTCAATAATTGTAATAAAAAGCTCGCAAATGCGGGCTTTTTTTATGAACGTCGTTGAAAATTGACCTAACGTGGTCAACGTCACCGTTATCGTCACAACAAATGTTGTCGATGCATTCTTTAGTCGTAAATTCAGCCAAATTGAATATTAATGTGATAGAATGCTCGACCTAATCAGCTGGGGCTAGGAAGCTACTATCTCCAGTTGTATGATTTTTAAACGTTATACCGAAACTTACCGTTTTGCTTCTGTTCACAGTTTTGCTTAGCCTCAATGGTTACTTAACTCTTTCTGTTCATCCTAAAAATGAGCAAGAATGGAGGGATAGTGAGCTTCGGTATAAATCATAATTTTATAAGAGGATTAAACATGCGCATCATTCTTCTAGGTGCTCCTGGCGCGGGTAAAGGTACTCAAGCTAACTTCATCATGAACAAATTTGGTATCCCTCAAATTTCAACTGGTGACATGCTACGTGCTGCTATCAAAGCGGGTACTGAGCTTGGTAAGCAAGCAAAATCAGTAATCGACGCTGGTCAGCTAGTTTCTGATGAAATTATCCTTGGTCTTATCAAAGAGCGTATCGCTCAAGATGACTGTGAGAAAGGTTTCCTACTAGACGGTTTCCCACGTACAATCCCACAAGCTGATGGCCTAAAAGAAATGGGCATCGCTGTTGATTACGTTGTTGAATTCGACGTAGCTGACGATGTGATTGTTGAGCGTATGGCTGGTCGTCGTGCTCACCTTCCTTCTGGTCGTACATACCACAATGTGTACAACCCACCTAAAGAAGAAGGTAAAGATGACGTAACTGGCGAAGAGCTAGTTGTACGTGATGACGACAAAGAAGAAACAGTTCGTGCACGTCTAGGCGTATACCACGATCAAACAGCTCCGCTAATCTCTTACTACGGTAAAGAAGCTGAAGCCGGTAACACTCAGTACCTTAAGTTTGACGGTACTAAGCAAGTTGCTGAAGTTAGTGCAGAACTTGAGAAAGCACTAGCATAATTGGCTAACAGCCAGTTTTAGAATTTGATATATTGGAAGCGACCTTAAGGGTCGCTTTTTTTGTTTCAATTTTTAGTACGATACCAATCTAGATAATTTGATTGCACATGATTCAGAACGGTTCAGGCCCGATGGTAGTGGCTAGCAATTGAGAGTGGATGTTGTGTATCTCATATGAAGAATGATTATTCAGACTTTCATTGAGGCGCAATGATCTTAAACTTATGCAGATTAGTATATTACTTTCCAGAAATTCACATATTGGTCTCAGGTATCTATGGAAAATAATAAAAAGCAGGGCGTTTTACTGGTGAACTTAGGCACACCAGATTCAGCGACCCCAGCTGGCGTTCGTCGATTTTTGAGTGAATTCTTACATGACAAGCGAGTCGTAAATCTAACGCGTTGGCTTTGGTGTCCAATCTTGCACGGGGTGATTTTGCCGATTCGCTCCCCTAAAGTGGCTAAGTTGTATCAGTCTGTTTGGATGGATGATGGCTCACCGCTGCTTGTTTACTCTCAAAGACAAGCTGAAAAGCTTCAGAAGAAATTAGAGATGCCTGTTGCGTTGGGTATGACCTATGGTAACCCAAGCTTAAAGACTGGTGTTGAGCAACTGATGGAGCAGGGCGTTGAAGACATCATCGTACTGCCTTTATACCCTCAGTACTCTGGGACAACCACAGCGGCTGTTTCTGATGGTTTAACCAAAGCCTTTAAACAGATGCCAGTTATTCCGAGCTATCGCTTTATTCGCGACTATTACGCTCACCCAAGCTACGTAAGGGCATTGGCTGAAAGTGTCCGTAGTCATTGGGACAAAAATGGCAGAGCCGATCATCTCGTTTGTTCTTTCCACGGTATTCCGAAGCGATTGGCTGATGAGGGCGATATCTATCCTCAACATTGTGAAGCGACGACAAAACTGCTTGCTATTGAATTAGGCTTATCAGCGGACGATATCACCATGACATACCAGTCTCGATTTGGTCGGGAGGAGTGGTTGAAGCCTTACACGGACGAGACACTTGAATCGCTGCCGAGCAAAGGCATCAAGAAGATCGATATCATGGCGCCTGCATTTTCGGTTGACTGTTTGGAAACACTAGAAGAGATTTCAGAACAGTGTAAAGAGACTTTCATTGATGCTGGTGGGTCGGACTTTAGCTACATTATGTGTCTGAACGATAGAGACTCCCACATCGATATGATGGCAGAGTTAGTAGCGCTATATCGCTAATAGTTGTTGAGCGTCGATTACGGTTTATCGTTAACAGTAAGGCGTATCATACAAATAACAAAAGGGCTGCTCATTGAGCAGCCCTTTTGACTAGGATATTTCGTGTTGAAACGGCTTTAGAGTTTAAGCAACAGATGTTTCTGTAGCTTGTTCAGTTTTTGGCTCTGCTTCAAGCGTCATATTAGTTTCTACGCCATGCATCCATGACACTAGCTTACCTGCACAAAGAAGCAATAATATGCCAC
Organism: Vibrio splendidus; assembly: GCF_001557875.1. Classification (GTDB taxonomy): domain Bacteria; phylum Pseudomonadota; class Gammaproteobacteria; order Enterobacterales; family Vibrionaceae; genus Vibrio; species Vibrio splendidus_F. The sequence goes on from NZ_LNRF01000011.1 coordinate 27,232, forward strand.
TAACCGTTGCAGTGATTGCAATACCACTGAAGATAGACATTGCACCAAGTTCGCCAACGTGAGAACCAACTAGACCTGCTACGTAGTTTGCAATTGCATTGAAGCCAAACCATGCACCCATCATTAATGATGCTAGGCGAAGCGGAGCTAACTTAGTGACCAACGACAGGCCAATAGGCGATAGACAAAGCTCACCAAGGGTATGGAAGAAGAAAGCACCGACTAGCCATAGCATTGATGTTTTCACTGTTAGGTCGCCGCCTTGCTCCATTACCGCACCCATCATGCACACAAAGCCAAGTGCCAAGAAGAACAATGCCATTGCAAACTTAACAGGAGAGTTTGGTTCACGTTTACCTAGTTTCACCCAGAACGCAGCAATGATTGGAGCAAGTGTAATGATGAAGAATGGGTTCAAAGATTGGAACCAAGCAGCAGGAACTTCAAAGCCACCAATCATACGGTCAGTATATTGTTGAGTATAGATGTTCATTAGGCCGCCAGCTTGTTCAAAGCCCGCCCAGAAAACAATCACGAACAGACCCATGATAAGAATTACTTTTAGTCTGTCGAACTCTTCTTTGGTCAGTGGCGCTTTTTCTTTAGATTTGTTCAGTGCTTTCGCTCGTGCAGCCGCAGGCACAGAACCGATGTTGCCTAACCAAGACTGAGCCATTGTCATTTGCATGATCAAGCTAATAACCATACCAATACCAGCGGCTAGGAAACCAGCCTTCCAACCGAATGAATCAACTGCAGCGCCTGAAATTAAGCCACCCAGTAGTGCACCTAAGTTGATGCCCATGTAGAAAATGGTGAAAGCACCGTCACGGCGGTTATCGCCCTCTTGGTATAGATCGCCAACCATGGTTGAGATGTTTGGCTTAAACATACCGTTACCACTGATTAGCAGTGCTAAACCAAGGTACAGAGCGTTCACTTGGTCTAAACCGATGAAGCCGTTAGGCAGAGCCAGTGTAAATTGGCCAAGTGCCATTAATACACCGCCAATCAGAATTGATTTACGCTGTCCTAAGTAGTTATCGGCAATCCATCCACCAATTAATGGTGTGATGTAGACTAAGCCGGTGTAAATACCATAGAGATCGAGTGCGTCTTTCGTTGACCAACCAAGTCCACCGTTGAGGGTAGTGTCAGTCAAAAATAAGACAAGGATGGCACGCATCGCATAGTAAGAGAAACGTTCCCATAGCTCTGTGCTAAAAAGTAGAAATAGGCCTCTAGGGTGGCCAAAGATGTTGTGGTTGCTTGGCATAAGTTTTACTAATTTTAGGTATTAAAAGATTTTATAGTCATTCATGTATACACAGTGGGATAAAAGTCTGCAATAGACGTATTTTATGGTCACGATAACTTGGTTTGGTTAAGGTGTTGATATTAAATAACTTTACTTTTAATGTTGCCCATTTTAGGTGTGCTGCAAACTAATTTTCCAGATTTGAGCTGGTTGGTAAACAACCGTTTTAAATGATCTATCAAATAGAAATGTTTAGATGTATTTGTATATTGTATCATTTGGAGTTTAAATGGAATGTCGTTCTAATTTGGGTACGGCATACATATGCTTACAACAATGAGTCTTTTGATCTCTAAATGATCCCTGTACAATGCTTAACCACTTTCGATACCTATAACTTTTGTTGATAAGTTGGTCTGTTACGCATAATTTCTTGTTTATCAGTCTTCATTTTATTAACGGCGATTAAACCGTTTTAGGCTTGTGGTAAAATGTTTAAAAATAGAAAATGGCTAGTAAAATGAAACGTTGGTATTTGCTCTACTGTAAGCGTGGTGATCAAAAACGCGCTCAACAGCACCTAGAAAATCAGGGGGTAGAGTGCTTTTACCCTCAAATAGAAGTCGAAAAGGTGGTTAGAGGGAAAGAAAAGCAGGTCAAAGAACCGCTGTTTCCGTCTTACATCTTTGTTCGCTTTGACTATGAACAAGGTCCTAGCTTCACGACCGTTCGTTCAACACGTGGCGTTGTGGACTTTATTAAGTTCGGTGCTCGGCCGCACGAAGTCCAAGGAGACTTAGTGTTTGAGCTCAAAGAGTTCGAGAAGTGCTGCAGCATAGAAACTGAAGATTGTTGTGTTGAGTTTGAATCTGGGCAGGTAGTTAAGATTCAGAGTGGTCAGTTTGCTGGGGTTGAAGCTATTTTCGATCAGAAAGACGGTGAGGCTCGATCGATTATGCTGGTGAAAATGATCAGCCAAGTGGTTCCAATCAGTATTGAGAACGAAGCACTACAAGCTCGCGCATAACGGCAGTAATAAAAAATAGGCTTAAAACAAAAGGCGCATAACGCGCCTTTTTTAGTCTTTAGGATTTGTTCAAAACGCTCTAAGCGTTGTAAGCATCGTTGTGAACGGCTTGTACTGCACGTCCAGATGGGTCGACACAGTTTTTGAATGACTCATCCCACTCAATCGCTTTCGCTGATGAACAAGCAACTGAAGGACCACCAGGTACACATTCTGCCGCTGATTCTAGAGGGAATAGCTCCTCAAAGATTTCACGGTAAGCATAACCTTCTTTGGTTGTCGGCGTGTTGTAAGGGAAACGGAACTTAGCAGCTTCCATTTGTTGATCCGTTACTTTTGCTTCAGCCGTTGCTTTCAATGTATCAATCCAATCGTAGCCAACACCATCAGAGAACTGCTCTTTTTGACGCCATGCGATTGAATCTGGTAGGTAGTCTTCAAAACACTCACGCAGGATGTGCTTCTCCATCTTACCGTTACCACACATCTTATCTTCAGGGTTCAGACGCATTGCGACATCGATGAACTCTTTATCCAAGAATGGTACACGGCCTTCAACACCCCATGCCGCTAGCGATTTGTTTGCACGAGCACAGTCGAACATGCTTAGAGCAAGCAGCTTACGTACTGTCTCTTCGTGGAACTCTTTCGCGTTTGGCGCTTTATGGAAGTAAAGGTAGCCACCAAAGATTTCATCAGCACCTTCACCAGACAGTACCATTTTGATGCCCATTGCTTTGATCTTACGAGCAAGCAAGTACATTGGCGTTGATGCACGAATCGTTGTTACATCGTAAGTCTCGATATGGTAGATAACATCACGGATGGCATCTAAGCCTTCCTGAATAGTGTAAGTCATCTCGTGGTGAACAGTACCGATCTTGTCTGCAACTTCACGAGCAGCGATAAGATCTGGTGCGCCTTCAAGGCCAACAGCGAATGAGTGCAGTTGTGGCCACCAAGCTTCAGATTGCTCGTCATCTTCGATACGCATCGCAGCAAAGCGTTTAGCAACGGCAGAAGTAATTGATGAATCAAGGCCACCAGATAAAAGTACACCGTAAGGAACGTCAGTCATTAGTTGACGTTTAACAGCTGCTTCTAGCGCCTCAGTCAGTTCTTCTTTGCTTGTGCTGTTACCTTGTACTGCGGCGTACTCGTTCCAATCGCGGATGTAGTAGCGTTGAGGTTCTGCATCTTTCGAAGAGTAGAAGCTACCAGGAGGGAATTCACTGATCGTTTTACATACTTCAACCAATGCTTTCATCTCTGAAGCAACGTAGTAGTTGCCGTGCTCATCGTAACCTTGGTAAAGCGGGATAATACCAATATGGTCGCGGCCCACTAGGTACTCGTCTTTCTCTTCGTCGTATAAAACGAATGCGAAAATACCGTTAAGTTCTTCTAGAAGGTCTGCACCCATCTCTTGGTAAAGCGCTAGGATAACTTCACAGTCAGAATCAGTCTGGAACTGGTACTTATCTTCATAGCGTGCGCGAAGTTCTTTGTGGTTATAAATTTCACCGTTCACTGCAAGAATGTGCTTTTTGTCTTGGCTGTATAGTGGTTGAGCACCACTGTTCAAGCCAACAATAGCAAGACGTTCATGAGCAAGGATTGCTTTTTCACCTGCATAGATACCAGACCAGTCTGGACCACGGTGACGAAGCTTTTTAGACATTTCTAAAGCAATAGGGCGAAGTGCTGCGGCATCACTTTTAATGTCGAGAATGCCAAATACTGAACACATAGAACTTCCTTTTAAATAATTTCCAAATCAACTGCATTCAATTTGCCATTCTGGCTAAAAAAAGCAACCGGATGTGAGCAAAAAAATAATATAAAGGGTGTTCTGTTAGAAAATATCTAATTTTTACGTGATTTTGGTGTGTGGTGTTTAATTGCGGTTGTTTTTTTAAACAAAAACCTCTCAAAAGTGCAAAAAGCAGGCAGTTTTGAGAGGTTGAGTAGAACGCGTCTAATACTAGATTTTATTGATATTTGGGTTTAACTGTTCACAAACGTGACGAGCAAAACCACTACCTGCTTCGCTGTAAATGTTAAATGCTGCATCAACGCCATTCTCTTTCAATGTTTCGAGCTGGTCTGGATATTCCGCGATTGCCGCAATTTGGCCTTTGAAATTACGTGACTTCAGTTGTTCTAAGGCGGTTTGATTACCTTGGTGGTGAGGCATCGCCAAGATTACCAGCTTTACGTTTGCTGTATCTAAGATTCGTTCCCAGAAGTCCGGGTCAGTTGCGTCCCCAGAGATCACGTTTCTTCCATGGCTTCTGTGGTTGTGTGCTGCTTCTTCACGAACTTCAACACCTAAGCTGACTTTACCGTAGCGTGAACGCAATTCATCGTAGGCCCCGGTGCCAATACGTCCCATACCAAGAATAAGTACTTGAGCACGACCTGGATCAATTCGTTTATCGCGTTGATGAAGCTTCTCCGCCGCATGTTCTTTTAACCAACGACCTGATTGTTGATAGAGTTTGTGACCTGCTTTATTGAGAGGTGCAGCGATTAAGAAGGATAGTGAAACTGCAATCGCCACAGCTACCAAAATGTCACCAGACATCCAGCCCATCTTAAAGGCAATGCCGCCGACAATAAGGCCAAATTCACTGTAGTTAAACAGTGATAGAGAGGTGAGAAGGGAAGTTCGAACGCGGAACTTGAATCGGTTGAGCACCAAGAAGTAAAGAACGCCTTTCACCGGCAGTAACAATAAGAACAAGACTGCAAGCATAAAGCCCTGAATAGTTGGCTGTTCTGATAAGCCAATATTCAAGAAGAAGCAGACGAGGAAAAGCTCTTTGAGATTAAACAGAGACTTCGAGAGCTCCGAAGCCTTTGGGTGGCCTGCTAGCAACATACCTAGGATAAGTGCACCTAAGTCTGGTTTTACGCCTACAAACTGGAACAAACCAGCACCAACAACTAGTGCGAAGAAGATGCCGAATAGCACCAACATTTCACCGTGACCAACCCAATCTAGGACTTTGTAGAACAATGGACGAAAGAAGGGTAAAGCGAACAGTGCGATGGCATACCACTCTGGAATTTTTCCTGTTGATGCCGTTAAGAAGATTACGGCAAAGATATCCTGCATTACCAGAATGCCAATCGCTAGGGTGCCATAGGTTGCATTCATTTCTCCTTTCTCTTGCAGAGATTTAACCGCGAATACGGTACTAGAGAATGAAAGGGCAAAGCCGAGTAGAACGATCTGCTCGACTGACATAGCTGCCAGCGATGAAATCCCAAGGAACTTAAAACCAAACAGGGCGACGGCAAAAAACAGAGTTGATAAAAGGTTATGTATTGTCGCACCAGCCCAGATCTCTTTAGAGAGCAGGGTTTTGATGTCTAGCTTCAAGCCAATGGTGAATAGAAGGAGGGTGACACCAAGATCAGCCAAGGTAATGATGGTGTCATTGGTTTCAAAGCCTAGGGCAAAGAGCCCGAAACCTGCGACCAAAAAACCAACTAATGGGGGAAGGTGACACTTTAAAGCAATAAATCCTGCGATAAACGCAGTGGATATTAATATAAGTTCCATAACTTGTTGTTGTAGTTCCCTAGCTTAAAAAAACGGGCCGTGTTCATACAAACACGGCCCGCGGAAAATCAGAATTGTTTTTCTTTAGTCTTCGAGAAGCTTTTGAAGCAACACACCGTTGAGCATAGCGCGCTTGATCATTGCAAAAGCTCCCATCGTAGGATGTTTATCGATCTGTGATGCTACAATAGGCAGGCCGCTATGGAAAGTCGTTAACGACTGATTCTCTACATTGCGCTTAATTGCAGGGAAAACAATCTCTTGTGCCTTGGTAATATCACCGGCAATGATAACTTTCTGAGGGTTAAATAAGTTAATCGTCATCGCGATAGCTTTACCTAACTGGTTTCCTACTCGAACTAAGCTTTGTTTGGCTAGTTCGTCACCATTGATCGCGTGATCACAAACATCTTGAATCGTAATACGTTCAAGTTCAGTTAAAGAAGACTCGTAGCCTTGCTTAATGAGCTTCTGCACTCGCTCAACGATAGCTGGGTTTGCGGCTACCGTTTCAAGACAGCCGAAGTTACCACATTGGCACTGCTCGCCTAGCGGATCAATTTGGATGTGACCAATTTCACCGACGTTACGGTTATGGCCTAAGAAAACCTGACCATTAACGATAATACCTGCACCTGTACCACGGTGAACACTGACCAAAATAGAATCTTGACTGTCTTTACTTGCTCCGAAGTAGTGCTCAGCAAGCGCCATTCCTCGAACATCATTCCCAACAAAACAAGCGACATGGAATGTGTCGCGAATAATGTCGCTTAATGCGAGGTTATCGATGTCTGTGTTTGGCATGTACTCAACGACACCTGTCGTCGGGTTAACCAAGCCTGGAAGAGTGACACCAATGGCAATCAATTGGTCGATCTTTGGTTGATGTTCAGCAATGAAAGCCTTCAAGTTATTGACCAAGCCTTGAGTAAGGTCTGATTGGTCGGAATAATTCAGGTCTTGCTGTTGGAAAGCCAGCTCACGACCACCAAGGTCATGCAGGCTTATTTGAATATAGTCTCGGCCTAAGCGCACAGCGACAGAATGAAAAGGCTCTACTTCTGTGGTCAGGGAGATAGCGCGTCTACCGCCAGTAGACGCTTGCTGCGCGACCTCTTTAATTAGGCCGCGCTCTAAAAGTTGGCGGGTAATTTTTGTAACACTTGCCGGTGCGAGTTGGCTTACATCAGCCACTTGTATACGACTGATAGGCCCTTGTTGGTCTATTAGTCGGTATACCGCCGCACTGTTTAGTTGTTTAACTAAGTCTACGTTACCTATTTGTCCGCCATTCATACTTAATTGTGCTCGTATTGTCCGTTAACAACAGTCGCTTTAACGTTAAAATCTCGGTCAAATACAGCTAGGTTTGCAACCATGCCTTTTTTGATTCGACCTAGCTTGGTTTCTACACCGATAGCCGTAGCTGGGTATAGCGTAGCCATGCGAAGAGCTTCGTCTAAAGCGATACCAGCGTGCTCAACTGTATTCTGAACTGCTTCAATCATAGTCAGAGCCGAGCCGCCCAGTGTGCCGTTTTCATCAACACACTTACCATCTCGGTAATATACTTTCTTACCGACAAAAATAAAGTATTCCATGTCAGCACCTGCAGGAGCTGTGGCATCCGTCACTAATACCAACTTTTCTCCCTTGATTTTATGCGCAATTCTGATGTTTGCGTAATCAACGTGGAAACCGTCGGCAATGATGCCTGCGTAAACTTCTGGTGTGTCGTAAATCGCGCCAACAACACCAGGTTCGCGACCGACCATCGGAGTCATTGCATTGAATAGATGCGTTGCAAACGTGATTCCCGATTCAAAACCTTGACGCGCTTCTGCGTAAGTTGCGTTGGTGTGACCGATAGAGACCACAACACCAGCTTTGTGTAGGCGTTCGATGTGTTCTGGGTCGTTAAGCTCCGGAGCCAATGTTACTTTTGCAACAAGGTCACTGTTGTCACAGATAAGCTCAATCATTTCGTTGTCAGACTTACGAATGTGATCGACGCTGTGAATGCCTTTTTTCGCAACGTTTAGGTACGGGCCTTCAAGGTGCAAACCTAGAGATTGGTTTTGGTATTGGTTGTGGTATTCACGAGCTGCAGTAATAACCGCACGCATATCTTCGTCTGAAGAGGTGATTAGCGTCGGCAAGAAGCTAGTACAGCCAGATTTAAGGTTTGCTTCGTGCATGATCTGCATTGTTTCTGCGGTGATCTCATCATTAAGCATTACACCGCCACAACCATTCAGTTGTAGATCAATGAAACCCGGGCTTAGGTTTGCTCCGTCTAGGTCGCGAACCTCGATTCCTTCTGGCAATTCAGAGATAGGACAGACTTTTTTGATCAGTTCGTTTTCAATTACAACAGCATGATCGGTTAGAACATCACTACCAGTGTAAATTTTACAGTTACTTAGCGCGTACATAGTCAGCTAATCCTTATTTCTTGAGATCTTTTAAATTCGTTCGTTACCTAAATGTGGACTTAGTTTGCGAGCATCATTTACGTAACGATTTATCTTTTATGGGCAAACGGCTCCAAAGTGGGAGTCTATTTAAGTTGTTGAAAAACAAATGAACAATCGATCTTTATTATACATTTAGGTTCATTGTTAATGGTTATTCATACGGCAATACAAGCCCTGAGATACCATCTTTTTGCCTAATGAGTAGATTTGGATTTTATCTATAAATGTTCATTTTTTTGAATGATAAAATAAGTTTTATGATCTCGCTAGCAAAAACCTCTGGATTTGGTGAAAACTGGTGATTACGATCACAAATGGTAAGGTTTTAATTTGCGGAGCAAAATTAATTGAATACACTGAATAGGACTAAATTGAGCGACTAAAATAAGTTTCTCAAACGAATTCTAAAAAATCCTATAGGGGGAAACAACTGGTGAATATTCTAGGATATGCACAGAAGCTTGGTAAGGCGTTAATGCTACCAATCGCAACGCTTCCGATTGCGGCGCTTCTTTTACGTTTAGGTCAAGGCGATCTACTTGATATTCCATTCATGGCGCAAGCTGGTGGTGCTATCTTCGGTAACCTACCATTGCTATTTGGTCTAGGTATCGCGATTGGTCTTTCTAAAGACGGTAACGGCGCAGCAGGTCTTGCTGGTGCAGTTGCTTACTTCGTACTAACAGCGACAGCAACGACTATTAACGCAGACGTTAACATGTCATTCTTCGGCGGTATCTTCGCAGGTATCATCGCAGGTCACTCTTACAACGCTTTCCACGCGACACGCCTTCCAGAGTGGCTGGCTTTCTTCGCGGGTAAACGTTTAGTACCTATCATGGCTGGTCTATTTGCACTTGTTGCAGGTGCTGTGTCTGGTGTGGTTTGGCCTGGTGTTCAATCTGGTCTAGACGCACTTGCTCACGCAGTATCAACGTCTGGCGCTATCGGCCAATTCGTTTACGGTACTCTTAACCGTGCACTTATCCCTGTAGGTCTACACCATGTATTGAACTCATACTTCTGGTTCGGTATGGGTACATGTCAAGAAATCATCGTTGCTGGTCAAGGCGCATTCGCTAACATCACTCAACTTTGTGTTGACCCAGCACTGGCTAAAACTCTAGTTGTTGGCCAAGAGCACACATTCACATTCGCTAACTCTGTAACTCCAGAAATCACTACTGTAGTTAAAGAAGTGACTGAAACTGTTAAATCTGGTGACCTACACCGTTTCTTCGGCGGCGATAAAGGCGCTGGCGTATTCATGAACGGTTTCTTCCCAGTAATGATGTTCGGTCTACCAGGTGCTGCACTTGCAATGTACCTAGCTGCTCCTGCTGAAAAACGTAGCCAAGTTGGTGGCGCACTGTTCTCAGTTGCATTCTGTTCATTCCTAACAGGTATCACAGAGCCGCTAGAATTCATGTTCGTATTCCTAGCTCCTGCTCTATACGCAATGCACGCTGTATTTACAGGTCTGTCTCTAGTAGTTGCTAACATGTTTGGTACTCTGCACGGTTTCGGTTTCTCTGCTGGTCTTATCGACTTCGTATTGAACTGGGGTCTAGCAACTAAACCATTCGTACTACTACTAATCGGTCTTGGCTTCGGTGCTCTATACTTCTTCACTTTCTCTTTCGCAATCCGCGCTTTCAACTTGAAATCGCCAGGTCGTGAAGATGATGACGAAGCTGTTGCAGCTCCTGCTGGCGACGCACCAAAAGGCGACCTTGCACGTCAATACCTGAAAGCTCTAGGTGGTCACGACAACCTAACTTCAATCGACGCTTGTATCACTCGTCTACGTCTAACTCTTAAAGACCGCTCTGTTGCTGATGAAGTTGTTCTTAAGAAACTAGGTGCTAAAGGTGTGGTAAAACTAGGTGAAAACAACCTACAGGTTATCCTAGGCCCACTAGCTGAAATCGTAGCTGGCGAAATGAAAGCTATCGGTGCAGGTGAAGACCTATCTGATGTAAAACTTCCATAGTCAGGGAAGTACTTAACTGAGCTGTAATTAATACTCTCAAGTAAGTGTCAAATTGAAAGCCTCCCACATGGGAGGCTTTTTTGTGCCTACGATCTAAGAGTAACGAACGCGGTTCGTTCTATTCTTCATCGAATAGCAGAAATAATCGCAATTAAGGGACGGTTCTTATTGTGCAAAGGCAAAGAATTGTGGATGATTAGCAACAATGATCTTTCTATCTTTGACCGGTGCTCTAACCGACCGTTTCTTTGAGATGAAAGGTAACTTTCTCTGACAATACTAAATACATAGAGGTGCTATAGATGAGTGAAGCTGAGGCTCGTCCATCGAATTTCATTCGCCAAATTATTGATAAAGATTTAGCGGATGGTACACACAGTAGCGTGCATACTCGTTTCCCGCCGGAGCCAAATGGCTACCTGCATATTGGTCACGCTAAATCTATTTGCTTGAACTTTGGTATTGCTCAGGACTACCAGGGACAATGTAATCTTCGTTTCGATGATACAAACCCTGAAAAAGAAGACGTTGAGTACGTTGAGTCAATTAAGAATGATGTAAGCTGGTTAGGCTTCGAATGGTCTGGTGATATTTGTTACTCATCAAACTACTTCGATACGCTTTACGCTTATGCTGTGGAATTAATTAATAAAGGCTTAGCGTATGTTGACGAGCTAAGTCCTGATCAAATCCGTGAGTACCGTGGCACGCTAAAAGAGCCAGGTAAAGCGAGCCCATACCGTGATCGTAGCCCTGAAGAAAACCTAGCGTTATTTGAAAAAATGCGTGACGGTGGCTTTGAAGAAGGTAAAGCGTGTCTGCGTGCTAAGATCGACATGAGTTCTTCATTCATGGTTATGCGCGATCCTGTTATCTATCGTGTTCGTTTTGCTCACCATCATCAAACTGCTGACAAGTGGTGCATTTACCCAATGTACGACTTTACTCACTGTATCTCTGATGCGCTGGAAGGTATTACGCACTCTATCTGTACGCTTGAATTCCAAGATAACCGTCGTTTGTACGATTGGGTTCTAGATAACATCACGATTGATTGCCAACCTCGTCAGTACGAGTTTAGCCGCCTGAATCTTGAATACACAGTGATGTCTAAGCGTAAGCTGAACCAACTTGTGGTTGAAAACCTAGTTCAAGGTTGGGATGACCCACGTATGCCTACTATTTCTGGCCTGCGTCGTCGTGGTTTTACTTCAAGCTCGATTCGTGAATTCTGTAAGCGTATTGGCGTGACTAAGCAAGAGAACATGATTGAATTCGGTTCACTTGAATCTTGCATCCGTGATGACCTGAACGAAAATGCACCTCGTGCAATGGCTGTTCTGGATCCAATTAAGATCGTTATTGAAAACTACGAAGCCGATGCAGTAGAAACGCTAACTGTTGCAAACCACCCAAACAAGCCAGAAATGGGCACTCGTGAAGTACCATTTACACGTGAAGTTTGGATTGAGCGTGATGACTTCCGTGAAGAAGCAAACAAGAAGTACAAGCGTTTGGTTCTAGGTAAAGAAGTTCGTCTACGTGGCGCTTACGTGATCAAAGCTGAACGTATCGAAAAAGATGCAGAAGGCAACATTACCACTATCTTCTGTTCTTACGATAACGAAACACTGGGTAAGAACCCTGCAGATGGCCGTAAAGTGAAAGGCGTTATCCACTGGGTATCTGCTGATAAAGCGCTACCTGCTGAGATTCGTTTGTACGATCGTCTATTCACAGTGGCAAACCCAGCCGCTGCTGATGACTTCGCTGCAACGCTAAACCCTGAATCACTTGTTACGCTAAATGGTTTTGTTGAACCTAGCCTAGCAGAAGGTGTTGCAGAGCAAGCGTACCAGTTTGAACGTACAGGTTACTTCTGTGTGGATTCGAAAGATTCTAAAGCAGATGCACTAGTCTTCAACCGTACGGTTGGCCTACGTGATACTTGGGGTAAAACTGAAGCTTAATGCTTGAGTACTTAGTTTGTTAAAAGCGACCCAATAAAAAACCGGCTTAGAGCCGGTTTTTTTGTGTCTGAATAATGCGTGGATCTAAAGAACAATCTAGCTGACTTTCAGCCCTATATAAAAAACGCCGGCCTAAGCCAGCGTTCTGTATTACTTTTTCGCTTTATGTGCGTCTGGATTGCCTTTGCAATCTCCGCTAATGCTTTTACCGTATAAGTATAAACTGTGGTTTGTCAGTTGCACGTTGTAACGCTGAGCAATCTCTTTTTGTCTTTCTTCGATGATGTCATCAGAGAATTCGATCACTTCACCACAGTCTAAACACACAAGGTGGTCGTGGTGGTGCTGTGTAGAAAGTTCAAATACAGACTTGCCGCCTTCGAAGTGGTGGCGAGTTACAATACCAGCGTCGTCGAATTGGTTAAGTACTCGATAAACGGTTGCAAGACCGATTTCTTCACCTAGGTCAATCAGCTTCTTATATAAATCTTCAGCACTAATATGTTGGCAGTCTGGCTGTTGTAATACTTCTAAAATTTTGAGCCGTGGAAGGGTCACTTTAAGACCTGCATCTTTTAGCGCTTGATTATTGTCTGACATATACTTTCCTGTTGATGATCTGCAGCAATTAACAGAATTCAATATTAATACCATTATAGTTTAGTCAGACATAACAATAAACCACGAACTTCAAAGGGTTACTTACTGACATCACAATCTGTTTTGTAAATTGGAAGTATCTCACTTATAGTGGAGGTACGACCAGTCAAGGTGACGGTGTTTCTGATATGAACATGGAATGTTGTTATGAATAAGCAACTCGCAAAAATATATAAACCCAACATTGTAAAATTTGCTCTCAATATCTGGCCTCCTTTTTGGGGCTCGGGAATTCGAATAGCCCACATTAGCGCTGACTTTAGGGTTGTTAAGACGGTACTTAAGCTACGTTGGTGGAATAAGAACGCCAATCGTACTCAATATGGCGGTAGTATCTTCTCTCTTACTGATCCCGTTTACTCTTTGATGTTAATGGGAATTTTAGGGGAGCGGTATTATGTTTGGGATAAAGAGGCGAGTATTAACTTTATCAAGCCGGGCCAATCCGACTTGTATGCAGATTTTGAGATAAGCCAGGGGCAACTTGATGATATTTATCGTCAGACGCAGCTTGGTGAAAAGTGTTTCCCTGAGTTTATTATCCACGTGAAAGATAAGCAGGGGAATGTGGTTTCAGAAATTCAGCGTACCCTCTATGTAAGAAAGAAGCCGCAATTTAGAGATGATGACGAAGCATTAGAAGCTGAGTGTTAATGAATAGATTTTAAATAGCAAAAAACCTCCGATAAGGAGGTTTTTTCATATTTATATAATGGTTATTAATTGTAACAATTAACAACCACCAGAGAATTAGTCTTCTAGCTCTGCTAGGCACATTTCTTCATGGATTTGTTTAACCCAATTAGATACGCGCTCATCAGTTAGCTCAGGTTGACGGTCTTCGTCGATACATAGACCAACAAATTGGCTGTCATCACCTTCAACTAAGCCTTTCGATGCTTCGAATTCGTAGCCTTCAGTTGATGTGTGACCTAGGATAGTACCGCCTTTCGCTTCAACGATGTCACGGATAGTACCCATAGCATCACAGAAGTATTCTGCGTAATCTTCTTGGTCGCCACAACCAAAGATTGCAACAAGCTTAGTTGAGAAATCAATAGCTTCTAGCTCTGGGAAAAAGTCATCCCAATCACATTGTGCTTCGCCGTAGTACCACGTAGGGATACCAAGCAGCAGTAGATCGAAGTTATCGATATCTTCTTTGCTGCTTTTTGCAATGTCTTGAACGTGAACGAGCTGTTTGCTCAATTGCTTTTGAATCATCTTAGCAACAGCTTCAGTGTTACCTGTATCGCTACCAAAGAAGAGACCTACACTTGCCATAGAATCATTACCTTTCATTTTGTCTGTTGTCGGTGTAATAAAGTTCGGAAGAGAATCGTTAGATCCCAGTTCCTTCCCAGCTTAGTTGGATTATCCCTTTGGCGATAAAACCCGCACAGCCAAGGAAAAGTACTAACCACACAATGCGACGACCAAATGCAGGAACATTTCCCTGCTTGAGAACGTCCTTAATTGCCATACCGATTAAAAAGAAAATCGCGGCAAACAGGAGATCTAAACCAACAGATTCGATGATGTTCATGTAGTCGTAAAGCATGGGAACCTTATATACCAATTTTGCTTGGGCGCACTATATCACTGTTGTGAGATAAAGTTAATCTGCAGTAATTACACAGCTCTCATTTATCTGCACGAAAAGAGTCGCTAAGCGATGAATTTTCTAATTGCTCTAAGCACTTCTGCTGGTTTTTCAGCATGCAGCCAGTGACCCGTATTGGCAATGACATGTGCCTTTGCGTTAGAAAATTGCTGCTGAACGGCCGTTTGATGTTCAGCTGTGAGGTAATCTGAGTCACCACCCTTTATTAGCAAGGTTTTGACCGAGGTTTTATCAATCGGTTCCCAACCAATAATTTGTGGGTAGTTGTTGAATAGCGAGGCAACGTTGAAACGCCATTCCATGATGCCTTGTTCTGATTTGAACAAAGATTTAGTTAAGAACTGGCGAACGCCATCAATCTCGATGTGTCTTGCGAGGATCTTGAGCGCATCTGTGCGTGAGGTTGGCTTTTCTTCAATCACGGCTTGTAGGCCTGCGAATACGTTGTCGTGTCGGCTTTGAGTGTACGCGACCGGCGCCATATCCAAGACAATCAATTTGTGCAGCGCAAGATGTTGTGTTAGTGCCATCGCAACTTTGCCACCCATAGAGTGACCAATCACGGTGACATCTTCTAAATCAAGATCATTCAGCAGTTGAGCTACATCTTGTGCCATTGCTTGATAATTATGAGAGTCGCAATGGAAGGATTGACCGTGGTTGCGTAGATCGATACTCAGCACTTTATGATCGGCTTTTAGATCCCTAGCGAGTAAGCCAAGGTTGTCCAGATTACCGAATAATCCATGGATCAAAACAATGGTGTGACCCTCACCTTCAATTTTATAGTTGAGCTGTACTGACATTTTTATCTTATTCATGGTGGGTTTGACGTAGAGTATCCGCGCGGATCTCGCTATAATCCCCCAGAGTTTAAACATTGAGATTGTGAAAAGCGAATGAAAACAATTGAGGTTGATGAGGACCTATACCGTTTTATTGCGGGTCAGACAGAACGTATTGGCGAAAGCGCTTCAGATATTCTGCGCCGCTTGTTACAGGTTGATAGCCAAGGTATGGCTCCGATCGAAGAGATCGTTGAGCCTAAAGGTATCGTTGTTAGCAAAGAGGTAGGCTTTACTCCAGAGAAGTTCGATGGCGTTAAAGAAATGCGCTCACTACTAATATCAGATGAGTTTGCATCACTAAAGAAAGCCATTGATCGCTTCATGCTTGTGTTATCAACACTGCATAAAATCGACCCTTTAAGCTTTTCAGAAGCAACTCAAGTAAAAGGCCGTAAGCGCGTTTACTTTGCAGACAATGAGGCTACGTTGCTAGCAAACGGCAACACGACTAAGCCTAAAGCTATTCCACAAAGTCCTTTTTGGGTTATTACTAATAACAATACAAGCCGAAAAAGACAGATGGTTGAGCAGCTTATGAGCCGCATGAATTTCCAAGCAGAATTGATAGAAAAAGTAACAGGTTCAATTTAACGAAATCTGATTTAAACCTCATAATATCCATGGATAAGAAGATATTATGAGGTTTTTTTGTTTTTAAATTTTATATATAAGGATGTCGAAAAATGGCTATGCACCCTCGTGCTGGGCAGAAAGCTCAGCAGGAAGATCTTCATAATATCCCGGCTTTAGTTGCGAACTATTTCTTACAGCAACCGGATGCTACTAACCCAGATCACAAAGTACTTTTCGGTACTTCAGGTCACCGCGGTACAGCAGACAAATCAACATTTAACGAAAACCACATTCTAGCGATTGCACAAGCGGTTGCTGAGGTTCGTGCCGAACAAGGTACAACTGGCCCTCTTTTTTTAGGTAAAGATACTCACGCGCTGTCTGAGCCTGCATTCTCTACGGTTATCGAAGTGCTTGTAGCGAACGGTGTTGAAGTTATTATTCAAGAAAACAATGGCTTTACTCCAACACCTGGTATCTCGCACGCGATTCTTACTCACAACCTAGTGAATGACAAAAAAGCCGACGGCATTGTTATCACGCCTTCGCATAACCCACCTCAAGACGGCGGTATCAAATACAACCCGACGCACGGTGGCCCGGCTGAAGCTGAACTTACTCAAGCGATTGAAGACCGTGCGAACGTGATTATTGCTGAGCAAATGCAAGGTGTTAAGCGTACTCCTATCGCACAAGCTAAACAGTCTGATCTAGTAAAAGAAGTCGACTTAGTTGCGCCATACGTCGCTGATTTGGTTAACGTCGTGGATATGGAAGCGATCCAGAAAGCAAACATCAAAATTGGTGTGGATCCACTAGGCGGAAGCGGTATCGATTACTGGCGTCAAATTGGTAAAGCGTACAACCTAGATCTTACTTTGGTAAGTGAAGCGGTTGACCCTTCATTCCAATTCATGTCTCTAGATAAAGATGGTGTGGTTCGTATGGACTGTTCTTCTCCATACGCAATGGCAGGCTTATTGGCGCTTAAAGACGAGTACGCTTTAGCATTTGGTAACGACCCAGATTACGATCGCCACGGTATCGTGACACCTAAAGGCTTGATGAATCCAAACCACTTCTTAGCGGTTTGTATTGATTACCTATACCGTAACCGTGAAGGTTGGGGTAAAGACGTTGCAGTTGGTAAGACACTGGTATCAAGCGCATTGATTGACCGTGTTGTTGCTGACTTAGGTCGCGAACTTTGTGAAGTGCCAGTTGGTTTCAAATGGTTCGTTGATGGTCTATACAACGGCCAGTTTGGTTTTGGTGGTGAAGAGAGTGCAGGTGCTTCTTTCTTACGTAAAGACGGTACGCCTTGGTCAACAGATAAAGATGGCCTGATTCTTTGCCTACTTGCGGCTGAGATCACTGCTGTGACAGGTAAGAACCCACAAGAATACTACGAAGAACTTGCCGCTAAACACGGTGAATCTAAGTACAATCGTATTCAAGCGGTAGCAAATGGCGCACAAAAAGACGTGCTTAAAAAGCTATCTCCAGAGATGGTTTCTGCTGAGACGCTGGCTGGTGATGCAATTACTGCACGCCTAACACACGCTCCAGGTAATGGCGCTGCGATTGGTGGCCTGAAAGTGACAACTGAAAACGGTTGGTTTGCTGCGCGTCCATCAGGTACTGAAGACATCTACAAGATCTACTGTGAAAGCTTTAAAGGTGAAGAGCACCTGAAAGCAATTGAAGCAGAAGCTCAAGAGATTGTTAACCAAGTATTTGCAGCCGCTGGCCTATAATCAAATCTCGATTACTAGAGTTGCTAGGTAAATAGAAGAAGGGTTGATGTGAAAGCATCAACCCTTTTTATTTGTGCTGGTTTCGTATAATTGGGAAAGGTAACTGAGTTAGCTCAGACGACTAACCGTGTGGCCAGCTTTGTGGCATCACAAACCAGAATTGCCCCGACTTTGTTTGCCCATGGACGAAGCGATCACCGAATTCGGTGATAGGTTCACAGGTGAAGTCATCAGTGCCAGCTGCCCATTGCTCTTTGGTGAGTGGATACAGTGGTTCACTGATTAAATGAGCCTGATCTTGATAGCACCAAAAGCCGCTTACTTGGCTTGGGTTAATGTCGTAGCCCAAGCATTTTGTCGGTACGTTTTGCTCTAAAAATGGGTTGGTATATAGACGACCTTGCATCAGTAAGTGCTTTGAGTCGACATCGATCTCTGGATATTGATCAACAAAGGCGGCCGAAGAGGACATTTCGAGCTGGTGGCTGAGCATCCTGTCGAGTTTCTTATCCAATTGGTCGTGAGAGTTGGGTCCAAACCATGTTTGTTCGTGGAGCAGATAAAACTTAATCGCCACTTCCCAATGTTCTAGCTTTTGGCTGCTCTCTTCTTCAAGAATAAAGTCGATTGCACCGAGAGTTCTGCCTTCCACATTGATCTGAATCTCGTCGTGCTTTATCGAGTAATTCGGTGAGGCAGTGATCACTTGTTCACATAGATGTTGGTAGAGGAAACCTAATCTAGGATTACCATCATAAGTATGTGATGAGTCGATGGCATGGTGGCTAGAGAATGCACTGAGATCCGAAATCGGTGGCTTGATTTCTAGTAATGGCGGTGAGTCGATGACCCATTGGTAAAAACGTTGCAGTGCTGTCATCTCTTCCTCATAAACTCATCGTGGGGCTTTCGACATTCTACCCGTAAATTGATATAACGACGTTATTATAAAGGTAAGCTGGAAAGAAAAATGAATAACTTACAATTAGAAAAGCTACTTAACGAAAAACTGCAGCCACAGCAGATTAAAGATTACTGTCCTAATGGCCTTCAAGTTGAAGGTGCAACAGAAGTGAAGCGAATTGTTACTGGTGTAACAGCTTCTCAAGCCTTGATTGATAGAGCGGTAGAGCTGAACGCAGACGCTTTGTTAGTCCATCACGGCTTTTTCTGGAAAGGCGAGTCAGAAGCGATTCGTGGCATGAAGGGCAAGCGTATTCGTACCCTGATTAAAAATGACATCAACCTGTTAGGTTATCACTTGCCGCTTGATATCCACCCTGAACTTGGTAACAACGCAAAATTGGCGGAGTTACTTGAGATAGAAGTCGAAGGCGGTTTGGAAGGGCACCCACAATCGGTTGCTATGTTTGGTAAATTAAAAGCGCCAATGACAGGTACTGAATTTGCAGCAAAAATCGATCAAGTTCTGAATCGTAAACCACTGCATATCGCTCCAGAAAACCAAGACAAAATGATTACGACTGTCGGTTGGTGTACCGGTGGCGGCCAAGATTACATTGAGTTAGCGGCTTCTCAAGGTATTGATGCATTTATCTCTGGTGAAATTTCAGAACGCACTACTTACTCAGCACGTGAGCAAGACATTCATTATTTTGCTGCTGGCCACCATGCGACTGAGCGATACGGTGTAAAAGCGCTAGGTGAATGGTTAGCGAAAGAGCATGGTTTGGATGTTGAGTTTATTGATATCGATAATCCGGTATAAGAACAGATGCCAGATAAGGGATACGAGTCGAGAGTATGCATCATTTTCTAGAATTGAGCAGGTAACCTGTATAGTTGATCTGCTCGCTTAAGAAGATCCCCAACTCACTCGTCCCTCGCTCTTGGGGATGACGAGTAACTATAAATTTGTATCCTTTGATGAGGCGGGCTAATTAGAGCTCTAATGGACTCTACTTAGAGAGTTCATAAGTAATTCGTCATTTCCTAGACTGACGGAGGAAAGAGTAGGGAATCCCTGAAAGCTTGTCGATGCAATTAATGAGATCCCCAACTCGCTCGTCCCTCACTCTTGAGGATGACGGAGTTAAGGGCATATAAAAGAAAAGGGGTTGATGTTCTCACATCAACCCCTTTTAACATTATGATTTATTGCAACTATTCACGTTCGTGAAGTGCTTTAAAGTCACGTTGTTCTTCACCAGTATACAGCTGACGAGGACGACCAATACGGTTCGTCGGATCGCTGTGCATTTCGTTCCAGTGAGCAATCCAACCGATGGTACGAGACATCGCGAAGATTACTGTAAACATAGATACTGGAATACCGATTGCTTTCAGAATGATACCTGAGTAGAAATCTACGTTCGGGTATAGCTTCTTAGAAACAAAGTACTCATCAGAAAGAGCGATACGCTCAAGTTCCATTGCTACGTCTAGTAGTGGATCTTGGATGTTTAGCTCTTTAAGTACTTCGTGACACGCTTCGCGCATTACTGTTGCACGTGGATCGTAGTTCTTGTAAACACGGTGACCGAAGCCCATCAAACGGAATGGGTCATCTTTGTCTTTTGCTTTCGCAACGTATTCTTCAATGTTATCTACGCTACCGATCTCTTCAAGCATGCGCAGACAAGCTTCGTTTGCACCGCCGTGAGCTGGGCCCCAAAGTGATGCGATACCTGCTGCGATACACGCAAACGGGTTAGCACCAGATGAACCAGCAAGACGCACTGTAGACGTAGAAGCGTTCTGTTCGTGGTCAGCGTGTAGAGTAAAGATTTTATCCATTGCACGAGCAACGATAGGGTTCACTTCATACTCTTCACATGGGTTTGCAAACATCATGTGTAAGAAGTTTTCTGCGTAGCCTAGGTCGTTACGTGGGTAGATAAACGGCTGACCGATTGAATATTTGTAACACATTGCAGCCAGTGTTGGCATTTTTGAAATCAGGCGGTATGCCGCAATTTCACGGTGTGTATCGTTGTTGATATCAAGTGAGTCGTGGTAGAACGCCGCTAAAGCGCCTACAACACCACACATTACAGCCATAGGGTGAGCGTCACGACGGAAGCCGTGGAAGAAACTAGCGATTTGCTCATGCACCATAGTGTGACGTGTCACGGTAGTCTTGAACTTTTCGTACTCAGCTCGAGATGGGGCTTCACCGTAAAGAAGTATGTAACATACTTCTAAGTAATCAGCGTTATTGGCAAGTTGGTCAATTGGATAACCACGATGTAAAAGGATACCTTTTCCACCGTCAATAAAAGTGATTTGAGACTCACAGGATGCAGTGGCAAGAAAACCAGGGTCAAAAGTGAAAAAACCATTAGAACCTAGTGTACGAACATCGATCACTGGAGTACCAAGTACACCTTCTGTAATCGGCAGCTCGATTGGCGCTTGACCTTCAATGTGAAGGGTAGCTTTCTTATCCGCCATAACAATCTCCTTTGTTTATTATTTAATCCGTCCAGGATGTTTATGTGCCATTTTTTTACTGGTCTTACGTGGGAAAGTCAATTTTTCTGAAGCTTTGTGTGCACTTGTTAGTGTTTTTTACATTAAATTCGTTAAAAATCTGGTCTGTGTAGCATTATTTGTTACATCAATTGTATTAGAATGTTGCCAGCCGTATAGTGGCGCTGAAAAGTTTGGTTAAAACCTTATAAATGCAAGGCTAAGAAGAAATGTGAGGTGTCTTTCTTAATCGAGCAGTTAACAATTATTTTACAATTATCTAAGGCTCAACTTCAGTTATTTGTTAAGTTAATGTTAAATTTTGAAGGTTTGCAATCAAATTTTGTCCATAACAATATCATAAGGTTATTTAATGACCATAATGCTCAATGGAGCTGAGTGAGCAAGCCCGTGAAAGAAAGAAAGACAAGACCTGTTAATTTAGATTTACAGACCATCCACTTTCCAATCACAGCAATAGCTTCCATCCTACACCGTGTGTCTGGGGTGATAACTTTTGTCGCGATTGGAATTTTGCTTTGGTTACTATCCATTTCCCTCTCATCCCCAGTAGGCTTTATGGAAGCTAGCGACATTGTCGATGGTTTCTTCGTGAAGTTTATTCTGTGGGGCATTTTAACCGCTTTGGCTTACCACATTGCTGGTGGTATTCGTCACCTTCTTATGGACCTTGGTCACTTTGAAGAGCTGGAATCTGGCGCTAAGAGCGCTAAGGTTGCATTCGCAGCAACAGCGGTATTGTCTCTACTAGCGGGGATCTTAGTATGGTAAACAACGTTTCTACTTTTGGTCGTAATGGTGTTCATGATTATTTACTGATTCGTGCAACTGCCATCATTATGACGCTTTACACTATCTACCTAGTGAGCTTCTGTGCTTTCTCTGGTGATATCTCTTACGCATCTTGGACGCAATTCTTTGGTGGAACCTTCACTAAAGTCTTCACCATGTTAGCGCTTACTTCTGTTTTGGTTCACGCGTGGATCGGCCTATGGCAAGTACTAACTGACTACATCAAATGCGCAAAACTGCGTGTTGGTCTTCAAGTCGGTGTTGTTGCAGTTCTTCTTGGATATTTCTTCTCTGGTCTGTTTATTTTGTGGGGTGCGTAAGTGACTATTCCTGTTCGTGAGTTTGATGCCGTAGTTATCGGCGCTGGTGGTGCAGGTATGCGTGCCGCACTGCAAATTTCTGAGCAAGGCCTTTCTTGTGCATTGCTTTCTAAAGTTTTCCCTACTCGTTCTCATACGGTTTCAGCGCAAGGCGGCATCACTGTTGCTCTTGGTAACGCGCATGAAGACCATTGGGAACAACATATGTATGACACAGTAAAAGGTTCTGATTACATCGGTGACCAAGACGCTATCGAATACATGTGTAAAAACGGTCCTGAGTCGGTAATCGAACTTGAAAAAATGGGCCTACCTTTCTCTCGTTTTGAGAACGGTACTATTTACCAGCGTCCTTTCGGTGGTCAATCTAAAAACTTTGGTGGTGAGCAAGCGGCTCGTACCGCAGCTGCAGCCGACCGTACTGGTCACGCACTGCTTCATACGCTTTACCAACAAAACATTAAACACAAAACGACCGTTTTCTCTGAGTGGTATGCACTGGATCTTGTGAAGAACGAAGATGGTGCAATCTTAGGTACAACCGCGCTTTGTATGGAAACTGGCGAAGTTTGCTACTTCAAAGCGAAGGCAACAATCCTTGCTACTGGTGGTGCTGGTCGTATCTACGCTTCGACAACTAACGCACACATTAACACTGGTGACGGTGTTGGTATGGCGATTCGTGCTGGCGTTCCTATGCAAGATATCGAAATGTGGCAGTTCCACCCAACGGGTATTGCTGGCGCAGGTGTTCTTGTAACAGAAGGTTGTCGTGGTGAAGGTGGTTACCTTCTCAATAAAGACGGCGAACGCTTCATGGAACGTTACGCACCAAACGCTAAAGACTTAGCGGGTCGTGATGTTGTCGCTCGTTCAATGATGGTTGAAATCCGTGAAGGTCGCGGCTGCGATGGTCCTTGGGGTCCACACATTAAGCTTAAGCTTGATCACCTAGGTAAAGAGACACTTGAATCTCGTCTTCCTGGTGTATGTGAACTTTCTCGTACCTTTGCTCACGTTGATCCAGTGAAAGAGCCAATCCCAGTAATCCCAACATGTCACTACATGATGGGTGGTGTTCCAACACAAGTTTCTGGTCAAGCTATTAAGCAAACGGAAGACGGCAGCGATGTTGAAATCCAAGGTCTATTTGCTTGTGGTGAAATCGCATCAGTTTCAGTACATGGTGCCAATCGTCTAGGTGGTAACTCACTGCTTGATTTGGTGGTATTTGGTCGTGCGACAGGTCTACACCTAGGTGAGACACTGAAGAAGCAAGACGAAGCTAAGCCTGCAACTGAAGCTGACATTGAGCGTTCACTAGAGCGTTACAACCGTTGGGAAAACAGCACAGACGGCGAAGATCCAGCGCAAATCCGTAAAGATCTTCAGCAATGTATGCAGAACAACTTCTCAGTATTCCGCGAAGGCAAAGCAATGGCTGAAGGCCTAGAAGAGCTTAAAGCAATTCGCGAGCGTCTGAAGAATGCACACCTATCTGATAAGTCTACAGAGTTCAACACTCAACGTATCGAGTGTCTAGAGCTCGAAAACTTGATGGAAACGGCATTCGCAACGGCTGTTGCTGCAAACTTCCGTACAGAGAGCCGTGGCGCACACGCTCGATTCGATTTCCCTGACCGTGATGATGAGCAATGGCTATGCCACTCACTTTACAACCCAGAGTCAGAGAGCATGACTAAGCGTGGTGTAAACATGGAACCTATCCATCGTGAAGCGTTCCCACCAAAAGCACGTACGTACTAAGGAGATATGACCATGAAACTGAATTTCTCTTTATACCGTTACAATCCAGATGTCGACCAGAAGCCTTATATGAAGGAATACACTCTAGAAGTGGATGAAGGTTCAGACATGATGCTTTTGGATGCGCTGATTCTGTTGAAAGAGCAAGATCCAACAATCTCGTTCCGTCGCTCATGCCGTGAAGGTGTATGTGGCTCGGATGGTTTGAACATGAACGGTAAGAATGGCCTAGCGTGTATCACGCCATTGTCTGCGCTTTCGGGCCAAGACAAGATTGTGATTCGCCCACTGCCTGGCTTACCTGTTGTTCGTGACCTGATTGTAGACATGACTCAGTTCTACGATAACTACGAAAAAGTGAAGCCATTTTTAGTGTCTGATGGCAATGTGCCACCGGCTCGTGAAAACTTACAAAGCCCTGATGAGCGTGCTCATTTAGATGGATTGTACGAATGTATCATGTGTGCATGTTGTACAACGTCATGCCCATCGTTCTGGTGGAACCCTGACAAATTCATCGGACCAGCAGGCCTGCTTGCAGCGTACCGTTGGCTAATTGATAGCCGAGATACAGCGACAGACGAACGTTTGTCCGATCTTGATGATGCATTTAGCGTTTTTCGTTGCCATGGCATCATGAATTGTGTAAGTGTTTGTCCTAAGGGATTAAATCCGACGAAAGCAATTGGTCATATTAAGACCATGCTAGTGAATCGTTCGGTTTAAGTTATATAAAAATTGCCGCCCTAGAAGTTTTGGGGCGGCCTTTTAATAGCTCGGCATAGACCGCAGCAAACGTGAAAACTACTGGTTAAGGGAAAATATGCACAACGGCGTGATGAAGGCATGGCTCGAGTCTTCACACTTGGCTGGCGCCAATGCAACGTACGTAGAAGAACTCTATGAACTGTATCTAAGTGACCCCGATTCGGTAAGTGACGAATGGAGAAGTGTTTTTGAAGAACTGCCTGTGCAAGCTTCAGAGACAGTGGAACAACCACACTCTCGTGTTCGTGAATACTTCCGTCGACTCGCTCAAGAAACAAAGCATTACAGTGTCCAAGTTAGTGATCCAGATGTCGATGCGAAACAAGTAAAGGTTCTGCAACTTATTAATGCCTATCGATTCCGAGGGCATCAAGCAGCAAATTTAGACCCCCTAGGTTTATGGAAAAGAGCGACAGTCGATGAACTGGAGCCTTCTTTCCACACTCTTACCGAAGATGACCTCAATGAGACGTTTAACGTCGGCTCTTATGCGATTGGCCAAGAGACGATGGTGCTTAAAGATCTCTACAAATCTCTAAAGCAAACTTATTGTGGCTCTATTGGTGCTGAATACATGCACATGACAAATACAGAGCAAAAACGTTGGATTCAACAACGTTTAGAGTCTGTATCTGGTCAACCTTCTTTCAATAAAGAAGAAAAGCAAGCTTTCCTAGAAGAGCTAACTGCTGCTGAAGGCCTTGAGCGCTATCTTGGTGCGAAATTCCCGGGCGCAAAACGCTTCTCACTGGAAGGTGGTGATGCACTTATCCCAATGACGAAAGAGATCATTCGTCATGCTGGTGGACAAGGCATGCGTGAAGTTGTTGTTGGTATGGCTCACCGTGGTCGTCTAAACATGTTGGTCAACGTGCTTGGTAAAAAGCCACAAGACCTGTTTGATGAGTTTGCGGGCAAACACGATGACACGTGGGGTACGGGTGATGTGAAATACCACCAAGGTTTCTCTGCGGATTTCGCAACGCCAGGCGGCAACGTTCACTTAGCATTAGCATTTAACCCATCTCACTTAGAAATCGTAAACCCGGTAGTTATCGGCTCAGTACGTGCACGTCAAGATCGCCTTGGTGATAATGACGGTAGCCGTGTACTTCCAATTACTATCCACGGTGACTCAGCTATCGCTGGTCAGGGTGTAGTACAAGAGACGTTTAACATGTCTCAAGCGCGTGGTTTCTGTGTTGGTGGTACGGTTCGTATCGTTGTAAACAACCAAGTTGGTTTTACAACGTCTAACCCTCGCGATACACGCTCTACGATGTACTGTACCGATATCGCGAAGATGGTTCAGGCTCCGATTTTCCACGTTAACTCTGATGATCCAGAAGCGGTTGCGTTCGTTGCGCGTCTTGCATTGGATTACCGTAATACGTTTAAGCGTGATGTTGTTATTGATTTGGTTTGTTACCGTCGCCACGGTCACAATGAAGCCGATGAGCCGAATGCAACACAGCCTTTGATGTACCAAAAAATCAAGAAGCACCCAACGCCACGTAAGCTTTATGCTGACGTGCTAATGGAGCGCGGTGAGTTTGGTATTGATACGGCAACTCAACTCGTTAACGAATATCGTGATGCACTTGATCACGGTGAAGTTGTAGTTAAAGAGTGGCGTCCAATGGCACTTCACTCAGTAGACTGGTCTCCTTACCTAGGTCACGACTGGAACATCGAGTGGGATAACAAGATTGATATCGAGCGCCTCAAAGAGCTTGGTACCAAACTTTGCCAATACCCAGACAGCCACAAGCTGCAAAGCCGAGTAAATAAACTGTACAACGATCGTACTGCCATGGTGAATGGTGAGAAACAAGTCGATTGGGGTATGGCTGAAACTCTGGCATACGCAACACTTGTTGACGACGGTAAGCGTATTCGTATCTCTGGCCAAGATTCAGGTCGTGGTACGTTCTTCCACCGTCACTCAGTACTGCACAATCAATCAGATGCAAGCACGTATGTTCCTCTTGCGAACATTCACGATAAACAAGGGCCATTCCAAGTGTTTGACTCTGTGTTATCTGAAGAAGCGGTACTCGCATTTGAGTATGGTTATGCAACAGCAGAGCCAAGCGGTCTAACCCTTTGGGAAGCACAATTTGGTGACTTCGCAAACGGTGCACAAGTTGTTATCGACCAATTCATTTCATCAGGTGAGCAAAAGTGGGCACGTCTATGTGGTCTAACTATGCTGCTTCCTCACGGTTATGAAGGTCAAGGCCCAGAGCACTCTTCTGCACGTCTTGAGCGTTACCTTCAGTTATGTGCTGAACAAAATATGCAGGTTGTTGTTCCTTCAACACCGGCACAGGTTTACCACATGATTCGCCGTCAGGTTGTTCGACCAATGCGTCGTCCTCTGATCGTAATGTCACCTAAGTCATTGCTTCGTCACCCTCTGTGTACTTCTTCTCTTGAAGATTTGGCAGAAGGCACGTTCCAACCAGCTATCGCAGAAATTGATGATCTGGCACCAGAGAACGTAAAACGCGTCGTGTTCTGTTCAGGTAAGGTTTACTTTGACCTGCTTGACCAACGACGTAAGAACGAGCAAGACGATGTCGCTATTGTACGTATTGAACAACTCTACCCGTTCCCTTATGAGGACGTGAGAGCTGCCATCGCACAGTACACAAATGTAGTCGATTACGTTTGGTGTCAAGAAGAGCCACAAAACCAAGGTGCTTGGTACAGTAGCCAACATAATTTCCGAGCTGCTATCCCAGTAGGTGCTGATATTCAATACGCAGGTCGCCCTGCATCAGCATCACCAGCTGTTGGCTATATGTCAGTACACTTGAAACAACAAAAAGCGTTAGTTGACGACGCTTTGACCCTACTTAAGAACTAGAAGTAAAAGGAAAATACGCACATGACAATTGAAATTCTGGTTCCAGATTTACCTGAATCTGTGGCTGATGCAACAGTTGCTACTTGGCACAAAAAACCGGGCGAAGCGGTTGCACGTGATGAAGTCATTGTAGATATCGAAACAGATAAAGTAGTTCTAGAAGTACCGGCTCCTGAAGCGGGTGTTCTGGAAGCTATCATCGAAGAAGAGGGTGCTACGGTACTTTCTAAACAGCTTCTGGCTAAAATCAAGCCGGGTGCTGTCGCTGGTGAACCAACGAAAGATACCACTGAAGATACAGAAGCATCTCCTGATAAGCGCCATAAAGCAGCGCTAACAGAAGAGAGCAACGACGCACTGAGCCCTGCTGTTCGTCGTCTACTTGCTGAGCACAACCTACAACCAGCTGATGTTAAAGGCACTGGTGTTGGTGGTCGTATTACTCGTGAAGACATCGACGCACACCTAGCAGCAGCGAAAGCGGCTCCGGCAGCAGCATCAGCACCAGCAGTTGAAGCGCCAGCAGCGGCTCGTAGCCAAAAACGCGTGCCTATGACTCGCCTACGTAAGACAGTTGCAAACCGTCTTCTTGAAGCGAAAAACAGCACAGCAATGCTGACTACTTTCAACGAAGTGAACATGAAGCCAATCATGGATCTTCGTAAGCAGTACAAAGACCAATTCGAGAAGCGTCACGATACGCGTCTTGGTTTCATGTCTTTCTACGTGAAAGCAGTAACAGAAGCACTGAAGCGCTTCCCAGAAGTGAACGCTTCTATCGATGGTACAGATATCGTTTACCACAACTACTTCGACATCAGCATGGCGGTATCTACGCCACGTGGTCTAGTGACTCCAGTACTGAAAGACTGTGACACACTAGGTTTCGCTGATATCGAAAAAGGCATCAAAGAGCTAGCAATCAAAGGCCGTGATGGCAAGCTAACTGTTGACGAACTGATGGGCGGCAACTTCACTATCACAAACGGTGGCGTATTTGGTTCTCTAATGTCTACGCCAATCATCAACCCGCCTCAAGCGGCAATTTTGGGTATGCACAAAATCCAAGACCGTCCAATGGCCGTTGATGGCAAGGTAGAGATTCTGCCAATGATGTACCTAGCGCTTTCTTACGACCACCGTCTAATCGACGGCCGTGAATCAGTTGGCTTCCTAGTGACCATCAAAGAGCTTCTAGAAGATCCTGCACGTCTGCTATTAGACGTTTAGTATCGCTAAAACGTCTAGTTAACCCAGTTAGCTAGACGTAAAAAGTTTCAAAGGCTAGGCTGCTCAACGTCTGGCCTTCACTTGAACTGTAAAGCCATTAGAAAATGGACAGCAGTTGATTTGAGAAGACCCTACAGACGTAACACAGGAAACTGTGTCGTTATGGAAATAATAATCCCTTAAGGGAAAATAAACGGAATATCAAAATGAATTTGCATGAATACCAAGCCAAACAGCTGTTTGCAGAATTCGGTTTGCCTGTACCAGAAGGTTTCGCATGTGATACTGCACAAGAAGCTTTCGAAGCTGCAGGTCGTATCAGTACAGCCAAGAAAGTTGTTAAGTGTCAAGTGCACGCTGGTGGCCGCGGTAAAGCGGGCGGCGTAGAACTACATGACACCAAAGAAGGCGTTAAAGAGTTTGCACAAAAGTGGCTAGGTAAAAACCTAGTGACTTACCAAACAGACGCTAATGGTCAGCCTGTAACAAAGATCCTAGTTGAAGAAGCATCAAACATTGCTAACGAACTTTATCTAGGTGCTGTTGTTGACCGCGCAACGCGTAAAATTGTATTCATGGCGTCAACTGAAGGCGGTGTGGACATTGAGAAAATCGCTGAAGAAACTCCAGAGTTGATTCACCAATCAGCGATCGACCCTCTAGTCGGCCCTCAAGCTTACCAAGGCCGTGAACTTGCGTTCAAACTTGGTCTAGTTGGCGATCAAATTAAACAGTTCGTTAAGATCTTCATGGGTCTTGGCCAAATGTTCTCTCAGTACGACCTAGCGCTACTAGAAATCAACCCGCTTGTAATTACTGGCGAAGGCAACCTGCTTTGTCTTGACGGCAAGATCAACATTGACTCAAACGCAATGTACCGTCAGCCAAAGCTTCGTGAAATGCACGATCCTTCACAAGAAGACGAGCGCGAAGCACACGCAGCACAGTGGGAACTGAACTACGTAGCACTAGATGGTAACGTTGGCTGTATGGTTAACGGTGCAGGCCTTGCTATGGGTACGATGGATATCGTAAACCTACACGGCGGCAAGCCAGCAAACTTCCTTGATGTAGGCGGCGGCGCGACCAAAGAGCGTGTAGCTGAAGCATTCAAGATCATCCTTTCTGATGACAATGTTAAAGCAGTACTAGTAAACATTTTCGGTGGCATCGTTCGTTGTGACATGATCGCTGAAGGTATTATCGGTGCAGTTAAAGAAGTCGGCGTAACAGTTCCTGTAGTTGTTCGTCTAGAAGGTACCAACGCAGACCTAGGTCGCGAAGTACTTGCTAATTCTGATGTTGATATCATTGCAGCTGAATCTCTAACAGATGCTGCTCAGAAAGTTGTTGCTGCTGCGGAGGCTAAATAATGTCTGTATTAATTAACAAAGACACTAAAGTAATCTGTCAGGGTTTCACTGGCGGTCAAGGTACATTCCACTCAGACCAAGCGATCGCATACGGTACGCAAATGGTTGGTGGTGTTTCACCTGGTAAAGGTGGTCAAACTCACCTAGGCCTTCCAGTATTCAACACAGTACGTGAAGCAGTAGAAGTAACTGGCGCAACTGCAACAGTTATCTACGTACCAGCTCCTTTCTGTAAAGATGCAATCCTAGAAGCGATTGATGCAGGTATCGAACTGATCGTAACGATCACTGAAGGTATCCCTACAACAGATATGATCGACGTTAAAGTGAAGCTAGAAGAAACTGGCGTTCGCATGATCGGTCCTAACTGTCCGGGTCTTATCACTCCAGACGAGTGTAAGATTGGTATCATGCCTGGTCACATTCACAAGAAGGGTAAAGTAGGTATCGTATCTCGTTCAGGTACCCTGACGTACGAAGCAGTTAAGCAAACAACAGATGAAGGCTTTGGTCAGTCTACATGTGTTGGTATCGGTGGTGACCCTATCCCAGGTTCAAACTTCATTGATATCCTAAAACTTTTCCAAGAAGACCCAGAAACTGAAGCAATCGTAATGATTGGTGAAATCGGTGGTACTGCGGAAGAAGAAGCGGCTGAGTTCATCAAAGCAAATGTAACTAAGCCAGTTGTATCTTACATCGCTGGTGTTACTGCTCCTCCGGGCAAACGTATGGGCCACGCAGGCGCAATCATCTCTGGCGGTAAAGGTACTGCTGAAGATAAATTCGCAGCACTAGAAGCAGCAGGCGTTAAGACTGTTAAGTCTCTTGCTGACATCGGTAAAGGCCTACGTGAAATCACGGGTTGGTAATCAGCTGGCTTTTATCGATTGAGATAGATGTTAACTGAACGATATTAAAAAGGCTTGGTCACTGACCAAGCCTTTTTTGTATGTATTCAATGATACGAGATCGTACTGCTAAGTGCTAAGCTCGGCTTCTAACCATTTGAGATAGCATAAACATTGCTGTAGCACTAATCACAACCGATGGACCAGCGGGTGTGTCATAGAACCAAGACAAGCTTAGCCCTCCGAACACTGCGATAGAGCCAATAATTGATGCAAGGAAGGCCATCTGCTCAGGTGTGCTCGAGAACTTCCTTGCCGTTGCTGCAGGAATAATCAGTAGCGATGTCATGATTAACGCACCCACAAATTTCATACCGACAGCAATCACGATACCGACAAGCAGCATCAAAATCAGACGCATTAAATCAATGTTGATGCCGTCAACCGCCGCGAGATCTTCATTAACCGTCGTTGAAAGCAGCGGTCGCCAAAAGATAGCAAGCACTAATCCAATCACAGCCGCACCCGCATAGATGAACACTAAATCAGTCGGTGATACTGCAAGTAAGTCGCCAAATAAATAGCTCATTAGGTCGACACGAACATTGTCCAAGAAGCTAACGGCTACAAGACCCAAAGATAGTGCGCTGTGTGCCAAAATACCGAGTAGGGTATCGGTAGCGACTAGCTTTTGTTTTTGTAACGTCACGAGCAACACGGCCAGCATCAAACAACAAATCAGCAGTGCGAAATACAAGTTGATGTTAAACAGAAAGCCAAGCGCTAAGCCCATCAAAGAGGCATGAGCAAGCGTATCGCCAAAGTAGGCCATCTTTCGCCACACCACAAAAGAGCCTAATGGCCCCGCGATAAGAGCAATGCCCAAGCCAGCTAAAATAGAGGGAAGAAGAAACTCAAGCATTAGTGATGTCCGTGTTTATGATTTGAACACTCATGAGCACCGCCTTTTACTGGTTGGCCTGCCAGATCATGATGATGATGTTCATGTTGGTGATGATAAAACGCTAGTGTCTCTTGAGTCGCGGTACCGAAGAGCGCAATATACGACGGATGATGTTTGATGTCTGCAGGTGCGCCTGAGCAACAGATATGATGATGCAAACAGATAACATCGTCTGTTTTGGCCATCACCAGATGCAGATCATGTGAAACCATAAACACCGCACAACCAAAACGGTGACGAATGGTGTCAATGAGATCATAAAGGTCTATTTGCCCTTGCACGTCAACGCCTTGAGCCGGTTCATCAAGAACCAGTAGGTCTGGTCTTCTTAGTAATGAACGGGCAATCAGTACGCGCTGGTTTTCACCACCAGACAGCTGGTGCATGTTGCTCTTTTGCAGATGTTCAGCACCCACGAGCTTCAATGCCTCAAGGATCTCTTGCTGACTGAACTTGCCAGTGAGCTTTAGAAAACGCTCTACATTGAGCGGTAGTGAATCGTTGAGCTTTAATTTTTGTGGTACATAGCCAATTTTCAGTTTTTTAGCTTTTGTTATTGTGCCTGAAAATTTGGTTTGTAAACCCAGTACTACTTTTACTAATGTCGACTTTCCTGCACCGTTTGGCCCAATGAG
Source organism: Vibrio splendidus (assembly GCF_001557875.1). GTDB lineage: Bacteria > Pseudomonadota > Gammaproteobacteria > Enterobacterales > Vibrionaceae > Vibrio > Vibrio splendidus_F. The sequence continues at coordinate 60,018 of NZ_LNRF01000011.1, forward strand.
GGTGGTGATCCTGCCGCGCTCTAAATTTAGAGAGATGTTGTCTAGAACTTTTCGACCGTCAAATTCGACGCTCACAGAATCTAGTTGGATTAAGTTATCCATGAATAGAACTCATTTGCAATTCGCTAATGTTATAATGTAACATTTACCTCAAGCCTAAGCTACTTTTCTATTATCGAGGGATTATGTCACGTTCATCTTTTATACTTGCTACTTTGCTTTTAGCGCCAAGTGTCGCAAGTGCCAATACTATTCTAACAAGCTTTAAACCGATTCAAATGATTGTGACAGAATTAACGCAAGGCGTTAGTGAGCCGGATGTGCTAATGAACAGTAATGCTTCGCCGCACGATTATGCGCTTAAGCCATCGGATGTCAAAAAAGTTCATAGTGCCGATATGGTTATCTGGTTTGGTCCTGACCTAGAAGCCTTTTTGACTAAGGTGATTGGTTCAAAAGAAAACGTTATCAAGATCAGTGAGATTCCAGGAATTAACTTGCGAGAGTTTGGCCATGAAGACCACGATGCTCATGAAGGGCACCATCATGGTAGCCATGATCCACACTTTTGGTTGGGAATCGATCAGGTTGAAGTCGCTGCGAAATATATTTCAGCTAAGCTGACTGAAACTGATCCAGATAATGCAATGGCGTATCAAGAAAACCTAGATTCATTCTTGATTGCTCTGAATGAAAAGAAGCAATCAATCAATGAACAGCTTGCGCCAGTAAAAGACAAAGGTTACTACGTTTTCCATGACGCCTATGGTTACTACGAACAAGAATTTGGTCTGAACAATTTAGGCTATTTCACTGTGAGCCCAGATCGCAAACCGGGTGCAAAAAGCCTGATTGCGATTAAGAAAACGATCGTGCGAGAAAATGTTCAGTGTGTGTTTTCTGAGCCTCAGTTTACACCTGCTGTGATTGAATCTGTGACTCGTGGAAGTAGTGCTAAGCAAGGCCAATTAGACCCTGTTGGTTCTAGTGTTGAAGTGAAGAGCGGAAGTTATTTCGAATTTCTTCAGCAACTTACTGATAGCTACACAAGCTGTTTGAGTGCGAAGTAATTAATAACCAGTATTCCTTACGACACTTTCCTCTCGTTAATTTCTGAATGATGCCGCTTTTTGCGGCATTTTCGTGACCGCTAAGATAAAACCTTCCAACAAATAGCAAACCTCCTTTCTCCTTTGATAATTTCAGCTAAAATAGAAAGATAATAATAAGCACAAAAAAACTCAATTTTTGGTTAAGCTGTGATAAGACGTTGTGGATACCAAAATTTCATGTGTTGTTGCTGTTCAGGATGAAAAGTTGTATCGAATTATCTTCAAAATGTTCATCTTAATGAGCATTTCATTTAGCGTTCTAGCGGTAAATACCTCACCCTCCGTTTTTTATCCTTTGCCCGTTCAAGCGCAAGGGAATTTCCTTGCGGCTAAAAACTTGTACTTGGGTGCCGGAGGCGGGCTTTGGGTTCATGATGTGCATGGAAAAGTACTCTTTTACGACGGCCGAACTCTATTCCCTCGCAAGGGTAGCTTGCTGCAATTTTCTTCTGAAAGCGTCGCGTTTCTTAACGATGAGTTTTGGACCTTTTTCGATAATGAGGTGTACCGACATAGCCCTGGTATTGGCAACGAATTGGCGTTTAGTTTAAGTCCCGGTGCTGAGATTGCGAATATTGGCGCATCCGGTGATTATATTTGGGTGACCGATGGCAGTAATTTTTATACCTATAATACTCAATCTTTAGAGTTCAACACTTACTCTTTACTCAAACTGTACCGTTACAACAATAGCAGTGACATTGCGATAAATGACGCTGAGTGGGTTTTGTCAAAGTGGGTATTGGCGACCAGTTCAGGCGTTTATCTTTCAGATAATCAAGAGTTTACTCATGTCAGTGCATCAGAAAAAAATCATATAGAGACCGTTTATTTTTCGAATGCTCGACGTGAGTTAGTGATTGGCACTTTAAATGGTGCTGTGATTGTCAATCTCGCGAATCCAGATAAAGAGACTATCGTCAGAGGGTCACATGTTCTTTCGCTTACCGAAACTTCGGATCAGTATTGGATCGGCACAGAGCATGGCCTTATTAGCTACAACTTTATTACGGGCCAAATTACTCGATTTGAACAAGCCTCTAATCAAGACTTCTCGTTACCGGGAGAGAAAATATACTCGTTGATCAACGACCATGCTGGTGGGATGTGGATCGCGACAAACAACGGTATCCGATATTTCTCACTGTTCAGTAAGACTTTCTCGAGAACGCCATTAACGGGGATGGGCATGCATTCGAGTAGTGTGGTGATCAACAAAGTACTGCCTGTCAATGAACAGTTATCTTGGGTTGCATCCTCAACGGGTCTCTATTTAGTTGACTCTCAAAGTGAAGATAACCCAATCCGTGTTTACTCCAACCCTGTTAAGGATTTTGAGATCTTTGGCACTTCAATTTGGTTGGCTACCGAAGAAGGCATTATTAGTTTTAATACTAATACGTTAGAGCCTGAAATTCTCGACTTACCTAGACCGATTGAAGGGGTACATGTTGAGAATTTTGCGCTTCAGGCTGATAACGTTCTTTGGATGACCTCAGGGCAGAGTCTCTATTCGTTATCAATCGAAGCCATGAAGTTGACGGGGTATGGTACTGACTGGTTAGTCGACAAATTTTTGCCTGCGAAGATCACCGATCTCAATATAGGCTTACAAGGTCGTATTTACATAGGAACAGACCACGGTTTCTATTCGTTTATTGATAAGCGAATTAGTTTTAGTCGCTCAAGCGAACGTTTTGGTAAAGTCGTCGATATTGAAAAAGCGAAAGATGGATCTCAATGGTTTGCGAGCAGTTATGGTGTGTATCGAATCCCTTTTGACGGCTCCGCGATTCAAGAGATCCCACTTGTTGAAGACAATATCAGCCCGAACTGCCTGGTAAGTGATGACAATGGTGTGTGGTTAGGTTCCTCAAAAGGTATCAGTTATTACGGATTGGATGGTCAGCTGCATAAACATATAGGTTCACCATTTGGCTTGATCACCAATGAACTTGCGGCAGGTGCATGTGCTCTGTTTTACAATGAAGAGAGCCAATCTTCGAGGCTTATTTTCGGCTCAAAGTATGGTGTAGTCAGTGCGTTGTCTAACGAGTTACTGGTATCAACAACACCTCATAGTCGTGCTTTGCTGAGTAAGATAAGTGTCGATCAACATACTGTATCACTTGGCGGGAAAACGGCAGATTTGAGTGAGATTCCTTATGGTTCATCGATAGGATTTAAGCTAGGCATCTTACCGGCGACATTCGCGCCTGCGATGGAGTACCGGCTGAACGACAATGAGCCTTGGAGTGAGTTTGAAGGGGGCCTATTAACACTCGATCACTTGCTTCCAGGGGATTACACGCTTGAGGTTGAGCCGGTTAAAGACTCTCATTATCGCTTTGTGTCAACAAGCCAAAGCTTTTCGATTGCGGAACCTTGGTATCTCACTAATTGGGCTGCAGCAAGTTCTCTGATACTACTGATTGGTGTCGTGACTATCTTGGTCTTTTGGCGTTCGCGTTATGTCACTTTTGCCAACAGGCACTTAAAAGCGCAAGTTGCATTGAAGACGGACCAATTGAGGCACCAAAGCCGGATACTACTTGCGACCAATCAACAGCTTAAAAAGCAGCTATCGGTTAAGAATGCACTTGTGTCTCACACTGCAAATGAACTTTCTTCTGAAGTTAATCATATTGCAGCGATGCTCCCTAATTGGAATGATGAACAAGGGAAGTATCCAATCTTAACGTTGAAAAATGGTTTGGCTCAATTGAGTAATAGCCCTCAAGGAGAGGGGCTGGTTTGTTACGATATAATTTTAATCTTAGAAGCGGTACTCAAAGCTTGGCAGGATGATTTAGCCAAAGCTGGCATTGAACTGGATATTAAAGTCGAAACAAAACAACGATATGTAAGCTTGCCGTATTTTAATCTCGATATTATTTTCAACAGCTTAGTCGCGAGCATCATCAAGAGAAACTTTAAATCACAAAGTATGGTGGTTCTGGTTGAAGAAGTGAAAGAACACCTTGTAGTTACGATTCGAGATCATGGGATGCCTTTTCCTAAATTAGTTTCAAGTATGAGCGACAACACTGGTAAGTCGACTGATCTAAACATCGAGAAATTACCTCTATTGATGAATCAGAGCGGGGGGGAGTTGAACGCCTTTGTTTCTGACTCTCAAAATAAGGTTCAGCTTTCGTGGCCGATTGAATATCAAGTGTTCGACAATCTTGAAGCATGCACAATCGAGCAGATTGAAACCATTAAGCTTGCTACCTCGACGCAAGAGCAACAAAGGCTTAGTGCTGAACAGGAGTGGAAAAATAAGGTGTCGCAGCTTGTGAGTGAACACTACGCTGATGCTGAGTTTAGTACTGCATCAGTTGCTAAGTGCTTGTTCATGTCGGAGAGAAGTCTTCAGAGACGCTTTAAATTGGCTTATAACAAGACCTTTAAAGAGCATTTGAATGAAGTGCGCCTAGAGCATGCTTGCGAACGATTACTTGCTGGGGAGAAGATCTCAGATGTCGCGTTTGACTCGGGCTTCAATGACCCGTCTTACTTCAGTCAAAGGTTTAAACACCACTTTGGCATGTCTCCATCCAAGTTTGCTGAAAACAACGAAGAGTAGCGCGCAGCAGATATTCTGCTAGAACATAGATAAATATACTTTAGCCTCGACATTCGTGTCGGGGCTTTTTTATGCTTCTACGAGATACGAGATACGAGATACGAGATACGAGATACGAGATACGAGATACGAGATACGAGATACGAGATACGAGATATAACGATAGTAGGAGGAGTTTAAAAAGGTTTGTGGGGTATAACAAAAGGAAGAAAAAAAATATCGTGGCATAGCCGGGGGGACTATACCACGGGTGTCAATGACACCTTCGCTTGCTGCCGGAGTGATATGGCGAGCCACATCACCTCTGGAATAAAATTAAAGAGAAGGAATTTCTCTTCGATGGAGTAACTATACGTTCAGGTACTTATTTTACTTATAAAATTAACGACAGATGCCTATGAGAAAACCGACATTATCTTAAGTGATTGATAAGTAATGATTTATTGTTGGCTGGGTGGTTTTGTACTAGTGAGGTAGTTCTCGTGGGTTGTTGAAAGTAACGTTTTTGACGTAAACGTTTTTAACGAAATTTACGAGTGTGTATTTTCGAAAACATTGATTTCACACAATAGAATTGTGGGCATGTATGTGTATCATAGCGTTAATAACAATCTTTCTCATTATCAGTCACGAATTGGGTACTTATGAAACTCTCACAACTAGAGCAAGGAAAGCAGGCTTCTATTGTTGCATTAACAGGTTTAACACCTGACGTAAGAAAAAAACTTATGGTCATGGGTATGTTGCCAAAAACCGAGGTGACGCTTATCCGCCGCGCGCCGATGGGTGATCCGCTTCAAGTTGAAGTGAGAGGTGTTTCTATCGCCATTCGTGAAAGCATTGCAGAACAAATCGAGGTTATCTAAATGGATTATCAAGTTCTTACCGTTGGTAACCCGAATAGTGGTAAAACAACACTGTTCAATGCACTGACTGGTGCCAAGCAGCATGTTGGTAACTGGGTTGGTGTAACCGTAGAAAAGAAAACGGGTTTGTACTCACACGCAGGTGACCAGTTTCAGCTAACGGATTTACCGGGTATCTACGCACTAGACAGTGGTAATGATGCGAACAGCATCGATGAATCTATCGCGTCTCGCGCTGTTCTAACTCATCCAGCAGATGTGATCATCAATGTTGTCGACGCAAGCTGTTTAGAGCGAAGCTTGTACATGACATTACAGCTACGTGAATTGGGTCGCCCAATGATCGTTGTGTTGAACAAAATGGATGTATTAAAGCGTGAGCGTCAGGTGATTAACCTTAAAGCGCTAGAGAAAGAGCTAGGTTGTCCAGTTCTAAGCTTGTCTGCAAACGACAAAGGTCAAGTGGTTCGCTTTAAAGAGCGTCTGCATAAACTGCTTGTTCAAGGTGTGAGCCTTGACCCTATCTCAATTGATTACGATGCCGCGTTAGAAGCGCTTATCCCTTCTGTTGAGTCACAATTTGATGATGCTGACGTATCTCATCGAGCGCTAGCGATTCGTGCTTTAGAAAATGATTACTTGGTATTGAATGGACTGGCTCCACAAACTCGCACTCAAATTGACAGTGTGCGCCTTGGTGCCGATTTCGATATTGACCTTGCTGTTGCTGACGCTAAATACACTTTCTTACATGACCTTTGTAAACGTGTTCGTCGCAGCGAAGGCAAACTAAGCCGTAACTTTACCGAGAAAGCAGATCAGTTCATTTTGAACAAATGGGTCGGTATTCCTTTCTTCTTCGTCATTATGTACTTAATGTTCATGTTCTCTATTAATATCGGTAGTGCGTTTATCGACTTCTTTGATATTGGTGTTGGTGCAATATTAGTCGATGGTGGACACCACTTATTAGATGGTCATTTACCCGTTTGGCTTGTAACCATACTTGCAGATGGTATCGGCGGTGGTATTCAAACGGTTGCGACCTTTATTCCGGTTATTGCAGCGCTTTACCTATTCTTGGCGGTGCTAGAAAGCTCGGGCTACATGGCTCGTGCTGCATTTGTTCTGGATAAAGTGATGCAGAAGATTGGCTTACCAGGCAAAGCGTTTGTACCACTGGTACTTGGTTTTGGCTGTAACGTGCCTTCAATCATGGCGACCCGCACTCTTGACCAAGAGCGTGAGCGTAAGTTGGCTGCATCCATGGCGCCGTTTATGTCATGTGGTGCTCGTTTACCGGTATACGCACTGTTCGCAGCGGCGTTCTTCCCAGGTGCAGGACAAAACGTAGTATTCGCTCTGTACATCATGGGTATCGTTGCTTCTGTATTTACAGGTCTGTTCCTGAAAAACACGATCTACCCAGGGAGCAGTGATAGCTTAGTGATGGAAATGCCAGATTACGAGTTGCCGACAGTGCAAAACGTAATGCTGAAAACTTGGCAGAAGCTGAAGCGTTTCGTACTTGGCGCAGGTAAAACAATCGTGATGGTTGTGGCTATTCTTAGCTTCCTAAACTCTCTAGGTATGGACGGTAGCTTTGGTAACGAAGACAGCGAAAATTCAGTACTTTCTAAGGCAGCTCAAGTTGTGACTCCTGTATTCCAACCAATTGGTATAACAGAAGAAAACTGGCCAGCAACGGTAGGTATCATTACTGGTATCTTCGCGAAAGAAGCGGTAGTAGGTACGTTGAATAGCCTTTACACAACACCTTCTGATGAAGAAGCTGCTGAGTTTGATTTAGCAGCTAGCTTACAAGAAGCGGTGATGACGATCCCTGAAAACCTATCAGGCTTGAGTTACTCGGATCCCCTAGGTATTGAAGTTGGTGACTTAAGCGATTCTGGTGCCGTTGCTGAAGAGCAAGAGGTTGATTCATCTATCTTTGGTAACCTGAAAGACAAATTCGTTTCTGGTCATGCTGCATTTGCTTACTTAATCCTTATCCTACTTTACACGCCTTGTGTGGCAGCGATGGGTGCTTACGTTCGTGAATTTGGTCAAATGTTTGCACGCTTTATTGCGGTTTGGACAATGGCGCTTGGCTACTTTGGTGCGACTTTCTATTACCAAGCTGCAAACTTTGCAGCACACCCTGTGACAAGTTCAGTGTGGATGGTAGTGATTGCTGGTGGCTTTGTGATCACCTACCGTGTGTTCAAGAAAGTTGGCAGTAAGCAAAAAGCATTAGAGGTACAAGTCGTATGATTTTAACCGAACTTCATCAGTACATTGACAGCCACGGTGTTGCGGCTCGTAAAAAGATTGCAGCGAAATTTGGTATGAGTGAAGATGGCGTGGATGCGATGTTGAGTGTATGGGTCAAGAAGGGCAAAGTATCTCGCTTGGTCGATACTAACAAACATGGTCATACGACACGTGTTCGCTACACCATCAGTAAACAAGATGGTTTATCGCTGAATGTGATGATGTAGTTTGGAAAATATCTAATAAAAAACCGCAGCTTATGAGCTGCGGTTTTTTTGTTTGTGCTTATCTATTTAGGACTCTTTGGTTCCGCCTAGGCCGAGAACTTTAAGACCGATACTAAGTAACAGTATTGATACAGGCAGGACAAGTATGTCCCATCCGATACTGTCGAAGTTGACGAGTACGAGCTCCAAAAACTTCACGAATAGAATGATGATAATCACTTCAGCCAAAATGTTTTTCAGATGGCCAATGTTGGGTGTTTTTATCCAGTTAAGCACTTTGTTCTTTTTTAGCTGTTCATCATTTTTTGCCGCGTCACTTTTGTTTGAGATGAATAAAGTGAATACACCGTGAGAAAAGATGAAAAGCACAAAAGCAATCAGAAATGTATCTAGGGACTTAATTAAGTATGAGATCGCGATGTCTGTGGTGTCTAGATGTGCCAGTGATTCTGGCGGTACCTGGTTGAGCATAAAGATCGCAAAAGCAGAGTAGGTTTTGGTTGCTCCCATAAAAAACAAAAGCAGTGAAGCAAGCATAGAACAGATGATGGCGATCCAGCTGATATGACGAAATAAGTTGAAGGTTTGTTTCATGGTGCTCTCTCTATGTTGTGTGCAAGAGAGTATACGCAGGAGTGTGCGTTGTGATAATCGGGTGTTTTTGTTAATTATTATTACACATTGGTAATAATGGTAATGCCTAGAGACTAGGCATTACCGAAACCAGAAAACTAAGCTTTCTTGAAGATTGAGCTTAGTGACAGAACATTCTGAATGCGACTTAAGATAGCAGCTTGGTCTTCTTCACTACGCTGTTCGCCTTTGGTATTGCCCCATACTGGGCCAGGCCATGCGATGTCGTTTTTAAAGCGTGCAATATGGTGGATGTGCAGTTGTGGCACCATGTTACCCAATGCGCCTAGGTTCAATTTGTCTGGTTGGAACGTGGCTTCTAGTGCTTGGCTTACCGCCTGAGATTCATGTAGGAACTGCTGTTGTTCTTTCATTGGTAAGTGGTGTAACTCTTTCAGGTTGGCACGTTTTGGTACTAAGATAACCCAAGGCACAGCACTGTCTTTGCTTAGTAGTGCTAGGCTCAGTGGAAATTCGCCAATAATAGTGGTGTCTTTTGCCAATTGAGGATGAAGTTCGAAGCTCATGATCTTTCCAATTAATTGTTTTACATGAGTATAAGGGCGGAGTTTGAATGTGGCTAGAGCTTACGTTCTCAATAAGCAGATTCCCTATCACGTTCGTGCCTCACTGTAGGGAATGACGTTTGGGGAAAGTAATAACGATTTGGTGTGGCTTGATGGCGCATCATTGATGCTGTTTTGGGTCCACAACACCTATTCTCGTCATCTCCTAGAGCGATGAAGGAGCGTAATAGGAGATCTCTTGCTGTGTAGGTTAGCTAATCACATAGATAGTCGATTAAATAAACTTTTAGATAAAACAAAAGGTTGGCGCTTTCACGTCAACCTTTCTAATTTTCTCGAATCTCGAATCTCGAATCTCGAATCTCGAATCTCGAATCTCGAATCTCGAATCGCTTACATGCGTTCTAGAGTATCGATACCTAGAAGCGATAGACCTTGCTTGATAGTCTTCGCTGTTAGTGCAGCAAGTTTCAGACGGCTCTGCTTAACAGCTTCGTCTTCTGCTACTAGGATAGGGCATGCTTCGTAGAAGCTAGAGAACTGACCTGCTAGTTCGAATAGGTAGCTACACATGATGTGTGGTTGACCTTCACGAGCAACAGACTGTACTGCTTCTTCGAATTGTAGAAGTTTCGCGATAAGCGCTTTCTCTTTCTCTTCAGTGATTTTGATTTCACCTTCAAGAGAGTCCATAGAAATGCCAGCTTTAGCAAATACAGAAGCAACACGAGTGTATGCGTACTGCATGTAAGGTGCTGTGTTACCTTCGAACGCAAGCATGTTGTCCCAATCGAACACGTAGTCAGTCGTACGGTGCTTAGAAAGGTCTGCGTACTTAACCGCTGCCATTGCAACAGTGTTCGCGATCGCTTTTTTCTCGTCTTCTGCAAGTTCTGGGTTCTTAGATTCGATTAGCTGCGCTGCACGAACTTCTGCTTCATCAAGAAGATCAGCAAGACGAACAGTACCACCCGCACGAGTCTTGAATGGCTTGCCGTCTTTACCTAGCATCATGCCGAATGCGTGGTGCTCAAGAGAAACAGATTCTGGGATGTAACCTGCTTTACGAACGATAGTCCAAGCTTGCATTAGGTGTTGGTGCTGACGTGAGTCGATGAAGTAAAGTACGCGGTCTGCGCCTAACTCTTCAAAACGATATTTTGCACAAGCAATATCAGTTGTTGTGTAAAGGAAACCGCCGTCGCGCTTCTGGATGATAACGCCCATTGGGTCGCCATCTTTGTTTTTGTATTCGTCTAGGAATACAACTTGTGCGCCGTCATCTTCTTTAGCAAGACCTTGTTCTTTTAGGTCTGCTACGATGGTAGGAAGCATGTGGTTGTACATGCTCTCGCCCATTACGTCATCACGAGTTAGTGATACGTTTAGACGATCGTAGTTGCGTTGGTTTTGAATCATTGTTACGTCAACAAGCTTCTTCCACATCTCAGCGCAGAACTCGTCGCCGCTTTGCAGTTTAACAACGTAGCCACGTGCTTTAAGTGCAAACTCTTCGTCTTCGTCGTAAAGCTTTTTAGATTCACGGTAGAAGCCTTCAAGATCAGCAAGTTCCATCGAAACTTCGCCAGACTCAGCTTGAACGCGCTCAAGGTTTGCGATAAGCATACCGAATTGAGTACCCCAGTCACCGATGTGGTTAGCACGGATAACGTTATGGCCTAGGAATTCAAGAGTACGAACAACCGCATCACCGATGATCGTTGAACGTAGGTGACCAACGTGCATCTCTTTCGCAACGTTTGGTGCAGAGTAATCCGCAACAATTGTTTGTGTTTCTGCAACGGCTACACCAAGGCGAGAATCAGCTAATGCTGCGTCTGCTTGTTGTGCTAGGAAAGCTTCATCTAGGAAGATGTTAAGGAAACCTGGGCCTGCGATTTCAACTTTAGAAGCGATACCGTCTAGGTTTAGAACGTCCAATACTTTTTGAGCAAACTCTCGAGGATTAGTGCCTAGTCGCTTAGCAACGCCCATAACGCCGTTTGCTTGGTAGTCACCAAATTGTGGTTTTGCAGATTGGCGAACAGCGGCAGGAGAGCCTGCAGGTGCGCCAGCGGCTTCTAGAGCCTGAGATACTTTGTCATTAATAAGTGCTTGGATATTCACACGCGTTTCCTTCAATTCAAGGATGATAAGAGTGGCCGTTATTTCGAGGTCATTAAATTGGTTAATTATGCGTCTAGTTAACGATTTAATGCCGAAATGAACAACAGACACTGTTTAAGTTCACAAAAATGGCGTTAATCATACCAATTTTGTAGGGTTTCTTATAGGTCGAATTGATAGAAAATTAACATTTCCTGAGTGGTTTTTGACAATCGACTTTTACCAAGACACGTTTGCATGTTTAAGGATCGGAAAGAACATACTTATTGAGTCTTTTTTGTAAAAGCAACGCTTGTTGCAAAAGGCAAAACTGATAACATGCAGCCATTATTTGGAGAACGCAGACAATGATGATGAGCCTGAAGCAAGCTGAACTAGAACCACAACAAATGATCGCCCGCCTTGATACCTTTATGGCAAAAATCGAGAACCTAGGAAATACATTAGGTTTGGATTTAAGCTTTGCTCAAGCGGATCATATTGCGCTGCGAATCAATGACACTGAGTTGGCCAAATCTGCGCATCAAGCATGGTCTGAGTACGGCTCTACAATTTCAGAGGCGATGATCAATGGTCGTCCAATTGTGGTGTTGGCTTTCGATGAACCCTTGCAAAGCCTTGGCTGGAAAATTGAATGCTTGGAGTTGCCATATCCAGCAGAAGGTAAGATTTATCCAAGCCAAGATTGGGAACATGTCGAGTTTGTGATTCCTTCTCACGCCCAAACGGCTGATGAGTACTTAGCGGATCTTAAAGAAACTTACCCGCAGTTCGCTGCTAACTTTGAAACGTTGACTGAGCAAGGCGTTAAGATCAAACTCTCTAGCCCGAAAGGCGAGGGTGAACGTCTGAATAACCCAACGGTTGCATTCAAGCATCAAGGAATTTGCATCAAGCTGCATCCACACTCTTTGAAGAAAATTGTGGAATCAGAACAGGCTTAAGAGTTGCTGACAATAGATTCCTGATCTCGCCTAGGCTCGTCGGAATGACGGGGTGTTCGAGGGCGTATGTTGGAGTCTATAGCTAGAAGGCTCATCATCGACTTCGTCATTCCCGATAGCGACGAAGGAGCGTAGTCGGGAATCTCGTAAAGCGAACTGATGACCAATAGTTTCGGTTTGTAGTTTGTTGGAAAGAGATTCGTGATTTCGCTCTGGCTCGTCGGAATGACGGGGTGTTCGATGGTGTTTGCCAGAGTCTATCTTTGGGTACTGACAGACTGAGTGTTCTAGGACGTATGTTAGAGCCTATAGCTAGAAGATTCATCACCGAGTTCGTCATTCCCGATAGCGACGAAGGAGTGTAGTCGGGAATCTCTTAAAGTTGGTCTGATCATCAGATACAAAAAACGCGCAATGGGTAAACCCTATTGCGCGTTTTTTATTGGGTGCTAACTGGAAGTCTTACCGGAAATCGAATCCCCGACTTACAGAATCACAGTCTTGTTGCCGTAAACAAAGACGTGATCATTGATCACCTTGTTTAGCGCCTTACTCAATACGTTCTTCTCAACGTCACGACCGGCTTGTGCCATGTCTTTCGCGCTGAAGTTGTGATCCACAGGGATAACATCTTGCTTAATGATTGGGCCTTCATCCAAATCATTAGTCACAAAGTGCGCTGTAGCACCAATGATTTTTACGCCGCGCTCATACGCTTGTTGATATGGCTTCGCGCCAATAAATGCTGGCAAAAAGCTGTGGTGGATATTGATGATCTTGTGGTTGTATTTTTCAACAAACCCTGGAGTCAGCACTCGCATGTACTTAGCCAAAACAAGGTAATCAGCCTCGTATTGGTCAATCACTTCTAGCATCTTCTTCTCATGTTCTTCACGGTTTAGCCCTTCGTGAGAAACATGATGGTAAGGGATGTCAAAACGTTCAGTTAGGCTTTGCAGAATGTCGTAGTTACCGACAACCGCCGCGATTTCAACGTCTAAACTGCCATCGAAGTTCTTCATTAGAATGTCGCCAAGGCAGTGTGCTTCTTTGGTCACGAGTATCACAACACGCTTGCGAGATGAATCAACAAGCTTACGTTTCGTGTTTTGTGGCAGGGCTTGGTCTAAATCGGCAAGCAAGGTTTCATCATTGAAATACCCTTCAAGCTCGGTGCGCATAAAGAAGTGGCCACTTGTGTTATCTACGAACTCATTGTTGTGAATAATATTGAGTTGGTGCTTATAACAAATGTTGGTGATCTTAGAGATGAGGCCCGGGGCATCAGTACAATGTGTTAGTAAAGTTTTTCTTTCCATTTGCATCTTACTTCCATGAAATATTTTTATTCTTCAAATTAAATGCAGGCCGTCGAACGGTGAACTGAGCCGCAATATCACCGTTATAATTAATCTATTATCAAGTTGGTTTCAACAAATTCTGCTGCTGATTTATCGCTTTGATAAATTGTTTGATATAGAAATATCAGTTTTTAGATAGAAAAACAGGCAGAAGCTTCATTTTTTAAAGTTTTGACCGTAGTACGCATTTGAACTTCAACCGAGGCATTTACGCCTTGGCCAAAAATAGAGGTGATACTTATGGATAAAGAGTTATTAGCCAAAAAACTGTACTGCAAGCGAGTGAATTCATTGGCGGGTGGCACTGCGTTAGATGGTAATGTTCTAGATGAAATGTGGGAAAGCAAGACCTCGCCAACAGATGCAGTGAAGGCCATGCAACCTTGTGATAACCATTTTGAAGGCGCCTCTTGGTTGTCACGTTATCTAAGTCGAAAATAAAAACGATTCTCTGATTCTTACTTCTTCAGTTCTTACCTTTAAGGTAACTCAAGTTACGTCAAACCAAACCAAACACCTCCGGTGCGAAGTCATTCTTGATTCGCGCCGGCTCACTAAACCTGCCATAATTCGTCTTCTATTTTTCTAAACTTCGTACTCTATGATATCTAAAACGTTTTCTGCTGATGGTGCTCTGGGTAAAGCGATCCCAGGGTTTCAACCACGACAAGCTCAACTAGACATGGCTGAAGCGGTTTCACAAGCTATTGAGCAACAGAGCCAATTAGTTGTTGAAGCGGGAACGGGTACCGGTAAGACCTTTGCTTACTTAGTGCCAGCGCTGCTGAGTGGCAAGAAAACCATCATTAGTACGGGGTCTAAAAACCTTCAAGAACAGCTGTTTCACCGAGATTTACCATTGATGGTCGATGCGCTTGGCTTTTATGGTCAGGTTGCGTTACTCAAAGGGCGTTCAAACTATTTGTGTTTGGACAGGCTCAGCCGTCAAATGATCGAGAGTCATGGCGCTCATACCGATCCAACACTGCTGGCTCAGTTAGTGAAAGTTCGTAGTTGGTCATCATCAACACAAACAGGTGATTTGGGCGATTGTGATGATATCGCTGAAGACAGCCCGGTTATCCCAACTATTACCTCGACCAATGACAACTGCTTGGGCAAAGAGTGCCCAAGTTATACCGATTGCTTCGTGCTTAAAGCGCGTAAAAAAGCGATGGATTCTGATGTCGTTGTAGTGAACCACCACTTGTTCTTAGCGGATTTAGCGATTAAAGAGACCGGATTTGGTGAGCTGATTCCTGAAGCCGATGTGTTTATTTTCGATGAAGCGCATCAACTTCCCGATATTGCCAGCCAGTACTTCGGACAATCGGTTTCCAGTCGACAGATCCAAGAGTTAGCCAAAGACATTGAAATCGCTTACCGAACTGAAGCCAAAGACATGCGTCAGCTACAGAAAGTAGGGGATAGGCTCGTTCAATCGTCAGCCGACCTGCGCATTGTGCTTGGTGATACTGGCTTTCGTGGTAACTGGCGCGAAGCCTTGAAATCAGAGTCGATCGCTAGAGAGTTAGTTCGCTTGCAAGATGCGCTGCAACTGGCCGTCGATGTATTGAAGTTAGCATTGGGGCGAAGCCAACTGTTAGATACCGCTTTCGAACGCGCAAACATGATTAAGTCGCGTATCGAACGTGTGTGCGATGTGTCGATCACTGGCTATTCGTATTGGTATGACACTACACCGCGCCACTTTGCTTTGCACATCACACCGCTTTCAGTCGCCGATAAATTCCACGAGCAGATTGAGCTTAAACCGGGCGCGTGGGTATTTACCTCAGCAACCTTGGCGGTATCGGACGATTTCGACCATTTCACTTCTCGATTAGGGTTAAAACCGTCGGCACAGTTTTCACTGCCGAGCCCGTTTGATTACCCAAATCAGGCGCGCTTGTGTGTACCTCGTTATCTTCCTGAACCAAATAGCCCTGGTCTCGCGGACAAACTAGTAAGAATGCTGACCCCGGTGATTGAGCAAAACCAAGGTCGCTGTTTCTTCTTGTGTACTTCACACAGCATGATGAAAGAGTTGGGGGAGCGATTTCGTGAAACCCTTTCGGTTCCAGTTCTGCTGCAAGGTGAGACAAGTAAGCAAAAAACCTTAGCCGAATTCATGGAATTAGGTAACGCATTGCTGGTGGCTACAGGTGCTTTCTGGGAGGGGATAGATGTTAGGGGCGACGCATTAAGCTGTGTTATCATCGACAAATTGCCCTTTACGGCCCCTGATGACCCTTTACTTAAGGCTCGAATCGAGGACTGTAAGCTAAAAGGGGGTGATCCTTTTGCACAGGTACAGTTGCCAGATGCTGTGATTA
Organism: Vibrio splendidus; assembly: GCF_001557875.1. GTDB lineage: Bacteria > Pseudomonadota > Gammaproteobacteria > Enterobacterales > Vibrionaceae > Vibrio > Vibrio splendidus_F. The sequence continues at coordinate 76,014 of NZ_LNRF01000011.1, forward strand.
CCTTGAAACAAGGTGTCGGCCGATTGATACGTGACAAGCGCGATAATGGCGCTTTGATTATTTGCGATAACCGATTGGTGACTCGCGATTACGGTGGCATATTTTTGGCGAGTTTACCGCCTATCCCACGTACCCGTGACTTAGGGGTCATTAAAGAATTCTTAGCTAAAGACCATTCAACCGCTGCTGATTAATTGGCATTGTTGAGTTTAGCCATTATTTTTAGATTAGATAACAGATATTTGAGACACAAATGAGCGCGAAAATTCTTGCAGTAGATACCGCAACTGAAAACTGTTCAGTTGCATTAGTAATGGGTGACCAGGTGTTCGCACGTAGCGAAGAGGCTCCTCGAGACCATACGAAAAAAATTCTACCTATGGTGGATGAAGTACTGAAAGAAGCGAATGTCGCTTTAACCGATATCGATGCTATCGCGTTTGGCCAAGGCCCAGGCAGTTTCACGGGTGTGCGTATTGGTATTGGTATTGCTCAAGGCTTAGCTTTTGGTGCTGATTTACCGATGATCGGTGTCTCAACACTGGCAGCGATGGCGCAAGGCAGCTACCGTAAATTTGGTGAAATTCACGTTGCGACAGCGATTGATGCGCGCATGAGTGAAGTATACTGGGCTCGTTACAGCCGTGAACAAGATGGTCGTTGGACTGCGGTTGATGCCGAATGTGTAACGCCACCAAGTGAATTGGCTGCGCAGTTAGAAGCAGATTCTGAAACATGGGCGAAAGTCGGTACCGGTTGGGCAGCTTACGCAGAGCATATGGACACATTAGCGATCAACACTAAAGCGTGTGAAGTGCTATTCCCAGAAGCTCAAGATATGGCGTTCCTTGCTCAATTCGCTTATGCAGAAGGTAAAGCGGTTGCAGCAGAAGAGTCTGAGCCAGTTTATCTTCGTGACAAAGTGACTTGGAAGAAACTGCCAGGTCGCGAATAATTTTTACAAGGTTCTGATGCAAATTAGGTCTAAATACGTATTATTTAGATTTGAGAGGGCAGATATTTAGTCATGGTATCAATTAACAACTTACCTCCTTCTTCGATAGGCAGCACGTCTAAGCCGAATCGAATAAAAAAGAAGGAGCAGGCAAAAAAATCTGATGCTAGCACTGCGGTTGGGCAACCGACTAAGGTGGCTAATGCTGTTTCTCACTCTATTCGTCAAGTTAAAGAGTCTGAACTGCACAAGGCTCAAATCCAGTATGATCTTCCAGAAGGCCGAGGACGTAAGGCTATGGAAGAGTATATGGATGTAATGAATCAGGCGAAGAAAGAAGAACTTGCAAAGCTTATCGGTGTCGATATCTACATCTAGAGCTTCTTATTAATGCCTGTTTAAGGACCAGAACCATGTCAAATTATCTCTCTAAATTACGCTTAATAGCCTTTTCTCTTGGTGTCTTGGTACTTGCCGGGTGTTCATCACTTCCTAGCGAGCTTGAAGCAAAATCAGAGCCTGTGATTAGCGATTACCAACAGTGGGTCGACCAACTACCGGATGCGAAAAGTGTTCGATTAGGTGGCGTTATCTCTAAAGTGACCAACTTGAAAGATAAGACTCGAATCGAAGTCGCTAATATGCCGATTTCGAGTAGCGGTAAGCCAGATCTAGACGCAGAGCCAAGCGGACGTTTTGTTGGTTATATTGAAGGGTACGTTGAGCCTCTAAGCTTTGCAGAAGGTCGTCTGATTACTTTGGTTGGTCAGTCAAGTGGGAGTGAAGATGGAAAAATAGGGGAATACCCTTACACCTTCCCTGTAATGAAAGTGGACAACCAACGACTGTGGAACATTACTGAGCGCGTTGTTGTTAATGATTTTGCACCAACCTACTACTCGTGCAGAAGTTTACATTGTCGCAGTTTTCAAACGATGCCAAGACAAGGTCGAGTGATACAGGACGTAGAGTAATTAACTTTTTAGACGTTGATTGCGCAAACAGATGGAACTAAGTGTTTGATGATTGAAAAGTCATACTCCCTCGCGAGCGGGACGCTTGCAACACAACAGATTGGCAACCCACAAACGACCGCAACGACGGTCGTTTTTATTCATGGGTGGTTGGACAATTCGTCCAGTTTTAACCAGGTTATGCAGCAAGTCGCCAAGTTTGCGCCCAATGCTCACCTTATTGCTATCGACCTTTTCGGACACGGCTTCTCGTCGCACAAATCGGGAAGTTACTACCCATTTCATGATTATATTGATGACTTGCATCAGTTGGTGACTAAATTATCGCCAAACAGACTGGTACTAGTAGGACATTCACTTGGTGCATTGATAGCAAGTTGCTATAGTGCCGCCTTTCCTGAAAAGGTGTCAGGATTAATTCAAATTGAAGGTCACGGACCTCTTTCTGAAGCTCCCCACGAAACAGTCTCTCGCTTGAGGGATGGGGTACTCAGTCGTCTTCGACAGCGAAGAAAGCCTTCACGTCCTCTGGCAAGCCTTGAGGATGCTATTAAGCTGAGAGCTCACGCCAACCAAATTAATGCTGAATTAATCGCTCCTATTGTTGAGCGAGGTATTGTCGAGTTCGAGAACTCTTGGCAATGGCGATGCGACCCTAATCTAAAATGTGACTCGTTATATCGAATGTCACAGGCGCACGCTGAAGCGATTATGGCGGCTATTGAATGTCCTCAATTAATAATCCTAGGGAATGATGGATTCCGACATTTGCAGCATAATCGCTACAAATCAGTGCATAGTCCTCTGCATATAGAGACTGTTCCTGGTGGACATCATTGTCATTTAGAGAGCCCAGAGCTAGTTTCAGAGCTAATTCTTGGTGTAGTTAACAAAATTTAAACAAGTGTTTGAGCCTTTTAGTGCTCATGCACTAAAGCTGTGCTGTAATACCGCAATGATAAAAAGCGGCGAAGCAGTCGTCAGCTGATAAACGAGGAGTAACATCGTGGATAAACCTTGGCTTTCACGTTATCCAAGTGACGTACCAGAAACGATCAACCCAGATCAGTACCCATCTCTTGTAGAAATGTTTGAACAGTCGGTACAGAAGTACGCGGACCAACCTGCATTCGAGAACATGGGCTCGATTATGACATTCCGTAAGCTTGAAGAGCGCAGCCGTGCTTTTGCCGCTTACCTACAGAATGACTTGAAACTGAAGAAGGGCGATCGCGTCGCGCTAATGATGCCAAACCTACTGCAATACCCAATTGCACTATTTGGTGTATTGCGTGCCGGTATGATTGCAGTGAACGTCAACCCACTGTACACACCTCGTGAGCTTGAACATCAACTGAACGATTCTGGTGCAAAGGCGATTGTTATCGTATCTAACTTTGCGAGCACGCTAGAGAAAGTCGTTGATAACACACCGGTTAAACACGTTGTTCTAACCAGCCTAGGGCAAATGCTGCCACGCGCGAAAGGGACAATTGTCGACTTCGTAGTGAAATACGTAAAAGGCATGGTGCCTAAGTATGATCTACCGGGTGCTATCTCATTCAGAAAAGCGCTGCACAAAGGTCGTCGTCTTCAATATGTGAAGCCGTTCATGGCGGGTGATGACATAGCGTTCCTACAGTACACAGGTGGTACTACGGGTGTAGCGAAGGGTGCAATCCTAACGCACCGTAATATGATCGCGAACGTACTGCAAGCGAAAGGGGCTTACGGTCCTGTTCTGCAAGAAGGTCGCGAGTTGGTTGTAACGGCATTACCGCTTTACCACGTATTTGCACTGACGGTGAACTGCTTACTGTTTGTAGAGATGGGTGGTCGTAACCTTCTAATTACTAACCCTCGTGACATTCCTGGCTTTATTAAAGAGCTGCAAAAGGTTCCGTTTACCGCAATTACCGGCGTAAACACCTTGTTTAACGCGCTAGTTAATAACGAAGATTTCCACGAGTTGGATTTCAGTAACCTACGCCTATCTGTTGGCGGCGGCATGGCGGTTCAACGCGCTGTTGCTGAGCAATGGAAGAAAGCGACAGGCATTCACCTATTGGAAGGCTATGGCTTAACCGAGTGTTCTCCATTGGTAACAGGTAACCCATACGACCTTAAAGACTACACAGGTGCTATTGGCCTACCTGTACCATCGACAGAAGTTCGTATTGTTGATGATGAAGGCAAGGTTATTGCTAATGACCAAGTAGGCGAACTACAAGTTCGTGGTCCTCAAGTGATGCAAGGTTACTGGCAGCGCCCTGAAGCGACTAAAGAAGTGATCGATCAAGACGGTTGGTTATCGACAGGTGACATCGTTAAGTTTGATGACGAAGGCTTGTTGTACATCGTAGACCGTAAGAAAGACATGATTCTTGTGTCTGGATTCAACGTTTACCCGAACGAGATTGAAGACGTAGTGGCTCTGCACGGTAAAGTGTTAGAAGTAGCAGCTATCGGCCAGCCCCATGAAGTGTCTGGTGAGTTAGTTAAGATCTACGTGGTTAAGCGTGACCCTAGCCTGACCAAAGAAGACATTATCGCGCACTGTCGTGAGCACTTAACGGGTTACAAGATCCCTAAATTAGTCGAGTTCAGAGATGATCTTCCAAAGACTAACGTAGGTAAGATCTTACGCCGCGTACTGCGTGAAGAAAACGATGCAGAACTTGCGAAACGCGCTAGCGAATAATTAGCCCGTTTACGCGAAAGTACTGCACCATAACCATAGAGGCGCTTAATCTAAGCGAGCGCTGAAAAATGGTGTTAGAATGCCGACAGTTAATGTCGGCATTTTTGTATCCGGCGATCAAATAGAAACCTGTGAGAGTTTTTGTGGATTATCAAATCATTACCCAATTGAAAGACCTTGAGCGAGTTTGCCAACAAGCACGTGAAGCCGATGTCGTTATGCTTGATACGGAGTTTGTTCGTACAAGAACCTATTACCCTCAATTAGGCTTAATTCAGTTATTTGATGGTGAAACGCTGTCACTGATTGACCCTATTGCTCTTGGTGAAATGACACCATTTGTTGGATTGTTGAAAGACGCTTCTGTTCTGAAAGTGTTGCACGCTTGCGGTGAAGATTTGGAAGTGTTCCAAAACGCATTTGGCTGCACACCAACCCCAATGGTTGATACCCAGATCATGGCAGCTTTCTTAGGTCATGGTTTATCAACGGGCTTTGCTGCTCTGGTTTCAGAGTTTGTTGGTGTTGATCTCGATAAGAGTGAATCGCGCACTGATTGGCTAGCGCGTCCGCTTTCTCAAAAGCAGTTAGACTATGCTGCGGCAGACGTGCATTACCTAATGCCAATGTACAACAAGCTTCTTGAAAAAGTGATGGAAGCAGGCTGGTGGGAAGCGGCTCAACAAGAGTCTGATTTACAAGTTGCCAAGCGTATTCGTAAAGTAAACCCAGATACAGCCTACCTTGATATTAAAGGGGCGTGGCAGCTTAAACCTAAGCAATTAGCGATCTTACGACCTTTAGCAACTTGGCGTCTAAAAGAAGCAATCAAGCGCGATTTGGCGCTGAACTTTGTCTTCAAGGAACAAGACCTATGGGCTGTGGCGCGTTTTGCGATGAAAGATCCTAAGCACATGGAGCAAGAAGGTTTCGATTACCGCTCTGTGCGTCGCCATGGTGCGAAGATCAGCTCAATTGTTAAGTTAGCTGAACATACACCAGAAGAAGAGTACCCAGCACCAGTAGAACGTCTAATGGACTTCCCTGGCTACAAGCAACTGTTCAAAGTGTTGAAAGATGAAGTGAAAACGGCATCACAGCACAGTGGTTTGGCGACGGAATTCTTGGCATCGAAGAAGCAACTTAACCAAGTGTTAAGCTGGGTGTGGAAGCACGATCGTAACCCAGAGAAGCTGCCTGATGTTATGCAAGGCTGGCGTTTAGATGTGGTTGGCGAAAAGCTGAGTAAAGCGATCAAATAACCGTTTGCTGCTTTAAAGCCTAACTTAGTTACAGCTATAAACTGCACATATAAAAAAGAGAGCCTAGGCTCTCTTTTTTATTCAATCAATACAAGCAAGTGTATTACCTGCCGATCTTGTACAGAAAGATTATCGCTCTTCTTCTGGAAGCTTAACATTCAGCTCTAGCACTGAGATGTCGTCATCTTTGTGTTCAAAAGTCAGATCAACCATTGATGGATCAACCTCAACGTACTTGGCTATACACTTCAAGATGTCTTCTTTTAGTTGCGGCAGGTAAGACGGCGCTGGGTCGTCATGGCTGCGTCGTTCGGCAACAATGATCTGCAAACGTTCTTTGGCTAGATTTGCGGTTGTCTTTTTCTGTGGTCTAAAAAACTCTAATAATGACATTGTGCATTAGCCCCCGAACAGTCGTTTGAAGATGCCTTTCTTCTGTTCCGTTAAGAAGCGGAAGTCAACTTGGCTACCCAGTAGTCGCTCTACAGTATCATTGTAAGCCATACCTGCGTCGGTTGCTTCGTCAAAGATAACTGGAACGCCCTTGTTCGATGCATTGAGTACCGCTTGGCTCTCTGGAATTACACCCAGTAGAGAGATGTGCAGGATTTCTTCAACGTCTTCAACACTGAGCATCTCACCTTGAGTAACACGTGCTGGGTTGTAGCGAGTCAATAGAAGGTGTGTTTTCACTGGTTCTAAGCCATCTTCTGAACGACGAGACTTAGAGTCAAGAATACCTAGAATACGGTCTGAATCGCGTACTGAAGAGACTTCTGGGTTCGTGGTTACAATCGCTTCATCAGCGAAGTACAACGCCATCAGAGCGCCTTGTTCGATACCTGCAGGAGAATCACAGATGATAAAATCAAAGCCCATTTCATCCAGTTCATCAAAAACACGACGAACACCATCTTTTGTTAGTGCGTCTTTATCACGAGTTTGAGAAGCAGGAAGAATGAACAGGTTCTCTGTGCGCTTGTCTTTGATCATCGCTTGGTTCAGCGTCGCTTCACCATTGATAACGTTAACGAAGTCGTATACAACACGACGCTCACAACCCATAATTAAATCTAGGTTACGCAGACCGATATCAAAGTCGATAACTGCGGTTTTCTTTCCTTTTAAAGCCAGACCCGAGGCAATAGCTGCACTGGAGGTCGTTTTGCCTACCCCGCCTTTACCTGACGTTACAACGATAATGCGTGCCATTCTGTTTTCCTTTTATTTCTCTTATATTGCGAGGACATCAACGTGTAATACATCGTTTGCCATACTGAACATGGTTTTCTTCTGCCAGTACTCGCTTTCAATTTGATCGCTGAGCCAGTAATTTCCAGCAATGGAAACCAGCTCGGCTTGTAAGTCATTACAAATTATTTTTGCTTCAGTTTGACCACTTGCACCCGCAATCGCACGGCCGCGTAAAGTGCCATGAATATGGATGCTGCCATCGGCAATGACTTCTGCGCCCGCGCTTACGTGGCTAAGAATCAGCAAATCACCGTCTTTGGCATACACTTGCTGACCAGAACGAATAGGGGTTCTAATCACTTTGATTGGTGCCATCTTCGCTGGAGCTTGAGATGGTGACTTGCTTGCCGTCATCACCGCAAAACCGGCTTCTTTGGCGAGATTTTGCATTCGCTTATCAGAACAGCCAGCCACACCAACCGGGATCATGCCCGCTTGAGATATACCATTTTTAAGTTGCACAAAATCGATATCGCCCGCGACTTTGCTGATGTTGATAACAACAGGTGCGGCAGCGAAAAACGTAGGTGCTTGGTCTACTTTCTCTTGAAGAAAAGAGACTGCATTTTCGACTTGATCATCGGATAAGTGCAAAACAGATAGCGTAAAGCTGCTACCTTTTAGATCTGGGTTACTAGACATCGAAAAACTACAGGACCTCAATAGCGGATTGGTACAATTTCTTTATCAATAAAATAAAGGGCATTGCCTGAAACTAGGTTTATCATGTTATATTCCCAAACCAAGCACAGCAAGTAATCTTGTTGTCAAATGGACGTTTTGTTCCCAATATTTCCCTAACATAAACTATTGATCTCGCAAGTGAGAGTTTTGTAGTCATAATCAATTAAAAGGTTTGTCATGCTGTGTTCTATATATAAAAGCTCAAAGAAAGAAGGAACATACCTTTATATCCCTAAGAAGGATGATTTTTCACAAGTTCCTGACGCATTGATGCAAATGTTTGGTAAACCTAGTTTTGTAATGGTAATTAAAATGGATGGCCGTAAACTGGCTCAAGTAAACATCGAAAAAGTGAAAGAATCACTGAATACCGATGGTTTCTTTTTGCAGGTTCCGCCACCACCAGTTAACGAACTTGAGCTTCATAAAGAGCGTAAAGCTCAACAGAAATCTCAAGACGAAGAGTGATAGCCACCTCAATTCAGGGAGGAGTGATCGTTGAGTAAATTTTCGAAAACCATATTGGCTGTGTCGGCATTACTATTGGGTAACAGCCTGACCATAAGTTCAGTACAAGCTGAACAACTGAGCTTCGAGCAATATGTAGAAAAACTAAAGCAACAAGGCCGTGAAGAAGGCATCTCTGAAGCGATCATTGATGAAGCCTTTGATGGTGTAACGTTTAAGCCACGAGCGGTGAAAGCCGACAAAAACCAACCTGAGAAAAAACTGACTCTGGATGAATACATTCCACGAGCGGTTCCTGATTGGAAAGTGAAGCAGGCAAGGTCACTTTATAAGGAACACTACACCGCGTTAAAGCGTATTGGTGATGAATATGGTGTGCAACCAAGATTCATTGTCGCGCTATGGGGCGTTGAGAGTAATTTTGGTAAGTTTACGGGCAATTACAGCGTTATCGACGCCCTAACGACCATGGCTTATGAAGGACGCCGAGAAGCTTTCTTCCGTAGTGAAGCGATGGCGGCATTGAAGATTCTTGATCAAGGCCATATTGCACCAAAAGAGATGAAAGGCTCTTGGGCTGGTGCGATGGGTCAGCCTCAGTTTATGCCAAGCTCATTCTTAGCTTACGCCGCTGATGGCAGTGGCGATGGTAAGAAAGACATTTGGGGCACTGAAGAAGACGTATTTGCTTCAGCGGCCAATTATCTTAGCCAATCAGGATGGGATGACAAATATACTTGGGGCCGTCAGGTTCATGTTCCGTCAACTGTGTCGATCGATTTACAAGGTCGAGACGAAGACAAAGCGAAATACTTAAAAGAGTGGTCTGAACTCGGTATTAAGCGTTATGACGATCGCCCACTGCCAACACTTGATGAAGACATTAAAGCTTGGTTAATCATGCCGGATGATGAAACCGGACGTTCGTACCTCATTTATAACAACTACAATGTGTTAATGAAGTGGAATCGTTCTTACTACTTTGCTTTGGCAGTAAGCCACCTAGCCGACAGAATTAAGTTTGATTAACAGACCTAAGTCGCTTTGAATAGCATTTGGCCTATCATAGGCAGAACGAACTAAAGGACTCTTCGGAGTCCTTTTTGATTTTATATTTCAGAGATTTAATAAGGTGATCTTGTGCTAACAGATAGAGCTGCACAGATGGTGATATTTCATGCGCTGATTAAGCACGAAGGTTTTACCAGTGCTGCAAAGAGCTTAAATGTTTCGGTGTCTCATATCAGTAAGCAAGTCGCTTTGCTTGAAGACTCAATCGGCATCAAGCTGGTGCAACGAACCACACGAAGCCTCACGCTGACTGAAGCGGGAGACGTGTTCTATCAACATTGTGAGCAGTTGTTTAACACGGTGAAAGCAGCTCAAATGGATATGGACAGCCAGCGTGATGATATCTCTGGGATATTCCGTATAGGCTTGTCTCAGTCATTTGGCACACTGCATATCATTCCGGCGATTGATCAACTCAGGCAGCTTTATCCTCAGTTGAGAATCGAGGTCCACTTGTTCGACTATAAGGTGGACATGATTGAAGAGCGCTTGGATCTCTGGATCACCAACAATGAAGACCTGCCTGAAGGTTACATTGCGCAGCGATTAGCCGACAGTCAGTTTGTGGTGGCTGCGTCACCGGATTATCTGATTAAGGCTGGGACGCCACATGTACCTTCCGATTTGATTGACCATAACTGTCTTATCTATCGCAGCCGTGAACGAGATTACACATCATGGGCGTTTGACAACGGGCAAGAAAACCTCAGCGTCAAAGTCGCGGGCGATTACTCAGTTGATTTGGCTGAGGCAGTACGAGACGCGGCAGTATCAGGGTGGGGCGTTGCTTATCTGGCGACTTACTTAGTGAAAGAAGAGTTTAGAACGGGAAAATTGATTCAAGTATTACCAGAGTGGAGAGCCAGTCAGCTAATGCCATTCTATGCTGTTTATCCAAGCCGAAAGAACATGCCGAAGAAGCTTTCAGCGGTGATTGAGTTCATTAAAGATCATATCGGGTCGCCGACATATTGGGACAAAAACCTTAAAACCTGCGTTGAACTGCATCGTTAACTGTTTCCTAATCTATAAATATAATTTCCACATGGAAAAAGTACGCTTTTTAATCAAAGTTAATTATTAAAATTCAATAACTTAATTATACTCATAGTTATATCGTGATTACCCCAACATCACGTTAACAACCTCAGCTTGCCGCAAACGATTTCCTCTATAGAATGCGTCGCCTTTCCTATCTACAACTTTTAGGTTGACGCACATGGCTTCCCTACTTGGAATTATCACTATTTTAGTTGCCGCTTGGTTACTATCTACGGACAGAAAAAATATTCCACTAAGAACAGTCTCTTTGGCTTTCTTATTACAAATCTCATTCGCGCTATTGGTTCTGTATGTACCAATGGGTAAAGAAGCGTTGAATGCAGCCACAGGTGCGGTATCTAGCTTGATCAACTACGGTCAAGAGGGGATTAACTTCCTATTTGGTGGCCTAACGAATAACGGATTTGTTTTCGCGATTAATGTTCTTGGCATCATTATCTTTTTCTCTGCACTGATTTCAGGTTTGTACCACATTGGCTTTATGCCAAAGGTGATCAACCTTATTGGTGGTGCGCTACAGAAATTCTTGGGCACAGGTCGTGCGGAATCACTGTCTGCGACTGCCAATATTTTTGTCGGCATGATTGAAGCGCCATTGGTGGTTAAACCTTACTTAAAACACATGACAGATTCACAACTGTTCGCAGTGATGGTGTGTGGTTTGGCATCTGTAGCTGGTGGTACGTTAGTGGGTTATGCATCGCTTGGCGTTGACCTAAACTTCCTGATCGCTGCGGCATTCATGTCTGCACCAGCCGGTCTATTGATGGCTAAAATCTTAGTACCTGGCAGCCCAGATGACGCTCAAGAAAATATTGAGTCTGATGTAGAAATTCCACGAGCAACAAACGTCGTTGAGGCAATGGCAGATGGGGCTATGTCTGGACTTCGTATTGCCGTTGCAGTGGGTGCAACACTTCTTGCCTTTATCAGTGTGATTGCAATGCTAAATGGCTTGTTAGGTATCGTTGGCGGCTGGTTTGGCGTAAACCTAAGCTTCGAACTTATCCTAGGTTATGTGTTTGCACCCGTTGCATGGCTAATCGGTGTACCGTGGTCTGAGGCTGTGGTTGCAGGTTCATTGATCGGTAACAAGATTGTCGTGAACGAGTTCGTGGCTTTCATCCAACTAATGGATGCTAAAGAGGCACTGAGTGAGCACTCTCAAGCGATCGTAACTTTTGCTCTATGTGGCTTTGCTAACATCTCTACCATGGCAATTTTGATCGGTGGTTTGGGTAGCTTAGTTCCAGAGCGTCGCTCTTTCATCTCACAATATGGCTTCAAAGCAATTTGTGCGGGTGTGTTTGCTAACTTGATGAGTGCAGCGATTGCTGGTGTTGTACTTTCTCTGTAGCTAACTGATCATGACTTTACTCTCCCTATAGTAAAGTGACTGATTAATCACAATAATATTCGGTTAGCGTGAAAAAGAGAGCCTATAGTGTAAGAACGTAGGCTTTCTTATTTCATTGAATAGTTTGTGCCACAGGGTGTGGTGCAAACCTATTAGGGGCACAAATGGATTTGTCGATTACTTCTTCTTTGGCGTTAATTGGACTCTTGTCTTTAGCTTGTCAGCTGCTCGGTTGGCGTTTACGTCTTCCCGCGATTCTTCCTCTCCTTATCGTCGGCCTATTGTTAGGTCCTGGCTTGAATATCTTAAATCCCGATGCCATTTTTGGTGATGTGTTGTTTCCTATGATTTCATTAGGGGTTGCCATCATCCTGTTTGAAGGGGCATTAACCCTAAATTTTAAAGAAATCAGAGGCCATGGTCGGATGGTGACTCACCTCGTGAGTTTCGGTATGTTGATTACCTGGGCCTGTATCGTGGTGGGTGCTTACTACTTTGTGGACTTTAGTTGGCCGTTAGCCGCATTGTTTGGTGCATTAGTCGTGGTAACTGGCCCAACGGTGATCGTACCCATGCTTCGCAGTATTCAGCCTAAATCTTCTCTAGGCAGTATCTTGCGATGGGAGGGGATAGTGATTGATCCCATTGGCGCTCTGTTTGCTGTTCTGGTTTATGAATACATCGTCTCTTCGGCCGACCCTACAGGACATGTACTTTCAGCTCTGGGACTAACCTTAGCCATTGGTTTAGGTTTAGGGATCATCGGTGGCTATTTGATTGCCAAGATGCTGCAAGGGCATTGGGTACCGCACTATTTACGTAATGTGGCTGTATTGACGCTAATGCTCGCTGCGTTCTCTTTCTCGAATGACTTGAGTGAAGAATCGGGTTTATTAACCGTGACCATCATGGGGATCTGGCTTGCCAACGTGAAAGGCTTGGATATCGAAGACATCATCGAATTCAAAGAAACCCTGACCGTATTACTCATTTCAGCGTTGTTTATTCTGTTAGCGAGTAGACTCGATTTAGGAACCTTCCTTTCGATAGGTTGGGGTGGGGTTGGTCTGTTAGCGGTAGTGATGCTCGTGGCTCGCCCGTTAAGTGTGTGGATCAGCGGGATCGGCACGGATCTTACCTCTGCGGATAAATGGTTTTTGAGCTGGATGGCGCCGCGCGGGATCGTTGCAGCCGCGGTTTCTTCTCTGTTTGCAATCAAGCTTCAAGAAAAACAATTAATAGAAGGCGCAGACCTGCTGGTACCAATGGTGTTCTTGATCATCATCGGTACAGTTGTGATTCAAAGCCTCACCGCGAGTTGGTGGGCAAGAAGGCTAGGTGTGACTCAAGAGAAGGCACAAGGCGTTATCTTCTTTGGTGCGACTCAGTTTTCACGCCAGTTTGCCAAAGTATTGGCGACACACAACATCAATAGTGTGCTTGCCGATACCAACTGGGAAAGCATTCGCTTAGCACGCATGGATAACTTGAATGTCTACTTTGGTAACCCAGCTTCGAGTCACGCTGAAAATAATCTGGAATTGGATGGAGTAGGGCGTGCGATGATCGTCTCGCCTTATCGTCAAACCAACCCATTAGTTAGCATGCACTATCAAGACGAGTTTGGTGAAAATAAGGTGTTTGAGCTTGAGTCATCAGAGAATAAACATGAAAGGCATCAGGTGAGCCGCGATGGCAACAGAAGCTTGTTTTCGGAAGGAGTTACCTATTCCAAGCTTAACTCGTTGATGGCTCAGGGTAGCCAAATTAAAAGTACAGGTTTGACCGAGGCATTTGATTTAAACGAGTTTAACGCGCTGTACCCTAAAGCCATTCCTCTTGGGGTGATTACTGGCGGTGATTTCCGTTTAATTACACAAGGATCTGAGTTGGAAAAACTCATATCAACGGAGTGTGAGCTTATTAGTTTATTACCGCCTTCTGAACAGACGGAAAAAGTCGAGAATCCAGATAAGTAGCGAATAGCAGTGCATCAAAAGCTAGTCGCCCTGTTTCAAAACGAATGTCTAAGTATCAAAAAAGCCGCAGCGTTCATCACGTTGCGGCTTTCTAATTTTATTTATATGCGCTGCGGATTACTTCGAGTGAAATTGCTCACAAGCGATCATGGTGTTCTCGATTAGGCTCGCCACCGTCATTGGACCAACACCACCCGGTACAGGCGTTATGAAGCTTGCGCTTTCTTTCGCTACGTCGTATTCAACGTCACCCACTAGTTTGCCAGATTCCAAACGGTTGATACCCACATCGACCACAACAGCGCCTTTCTTGATCCAAGCACCTGGAATGAAGTTTGGCTTACCTACTGCAACTACAACAACGTCTGCTTGACGCACGTGGCCTTCAAGGTCTTTGGTGAAGCGGTGACATGTTGTCGTTGTACAACCTGCTAGAAGGAGCTCTAGCGTCATTGGGCGACCTACGATGTTTGATGCGCCAACGACAACCGCGTGCTTACCACGTAAATCGATGTTGTAACGGTCAAGCAGCGTGATGATGCCTTTTGGCGTACAAGAGCGAAGCTTAGGCATACGCTGAGCCAAACGGCCGACATTGTATGGGTGGAAGCCATCAACGTCTTTTTCTGGCGTGATACGCTCAAGAACGTGAGTGCTATCAATACCAGCAGGTAGAGGTAGTTGAACCAGAATACCGTCGATCTCTGGGTCTTGGTTCAGTTGGTCTACCAGTGTTAACAATTCGTCTTCTGTCGCAGTGGCTGGCAAGTCGTAAGATTTAGACACGAAGCCAACTTCTTCACACGCTTTACGCTTACTTCCAACGTAAACCTGAGAAGCAGGGTCTTCACCCACTAAAACAACCGCTAGGCCCGGAGCGCGTAATCCAGCTTCAGTACGAGCTTTTACACGTGCAGCAACTTCGGAGCGAACCGTTTGAGAAATTAGCTTTCCATCAATATTTTGAGCAGTCATGAATTTCCTTAGTATTGATATTCAAGTTAGTGGCTGATGTTTTTGGCGCATTATTCCAGAAAATCTTTTTGATTACCATCAAGCAAACGTTTGCTTTGTTCTATTTTCCAACACTTATATGTTTGTTGCCCTTTTTTTACTCACTTAGATCAGAATGTTACATAAAGCCGTTGCTTTACTGATTCGAATTCGTATAATTCGTTCCTGTAGCGCGCCCTTAGCTCAGCTGGATAGAGCACCTCCCTTCTAAGGAGGTGGTCGAAGGTTCGAATCCTTCAGGGCGTGCCATTATTTAAAGAAACCCGATAACTCTCCGAGTTGTCGGGTTTTTTGCTTTCTTACCATAATAAAAATACTCTTCTCAAAGCGCCACTCATTTCCCCGCGTTATTCATTTCATTCGGCTCATGTAATAGAAAGTTAAAATTGTTCGTTTTTTGGGGTTTACATCATTTGGTAATAAAGCCACTATGAATTCACGAAGAATAGACAAGTAAAGCTGTTAGCCAGTCGGTTTCGGAATCAAACCTTCTGCTCAATAGCTGATTTAGAGGAAGTAATGGCAGGAAACAGTATCGGACAACATTTCCGCGTGACCACGTTCGGAGAAAGTCACGGTATCGCACTAGGATGTATCGTAGATGGGTGCCCACCAGGATTAGAAATTACCGAAGCAGACCTTCAAAGAGATTTGGATCGTCGTCGCCCTGGTACTTCTCGTTATACAACGGCTCGCCGTGAAGCGGATGAAGTGAAAATCTTATCAGGTGTATTTGAAGGCCAAACTACGGGCACTTCTATTGGTCTATTGATTGAAAATACAGACCAACGCTCTAAAGACTATTCCGAAATTAAAGACAAGTTCCGCCCTGGACACGCTGACTATACGTATCATCAAAAGTACGGTGTGCGTGATTACCGTGGTGGTGGTCGTTCTTCAGCTCGTGAAACTGCAATGCGTGTTGCGGCAGGTGCGATTGCAAAGAAATACCTTAAGCAAGAATTTGGTGTTGAAATCCAAGCTTATCTTTCTCAAATGGGTGATATTTCAATTGATAAAGTGGATTGGAGCGAGATCGAAAACAACGCTTTCTTCTGCCCAGATGCCGACAAAGTACCGGAATTTGACCAACTGATCCGTGACTTGCTAAAAGAAGGCAACTCGATCGGTGCGAAGATTCAAGTGGTTGCGACTAAAGTGCCTGTAGGCCTTGGTGAGCCAATCTTTGATCGTTTAGATGCTGACATTGCTCACGCTCTAATGAGCATCAATGCGGTGAAAGGTGTTGAGATTGGTGATGGCTTTGATGTCGTTAATCAACGCGGTAGTGAACACCGTGACCCATTAACTCCAGAAGGTTTCAGCAGCAACCACGCTGGCGGTATCTTAGGTGGTATTTCGACTGGCCAAGATATTGTGGCAAGTATCGCGCTTAAGCCTACATCAAGCATTACCGTTCCGGGTGATACGATCACTAAAGACGGTGAAGCAACGCAGCTAATCACGAAAGGTCGTCATGATCCATGTGTGGGTATTCGTGCTGTACCGATCGCAGAAGCGATGTTAGCGATTGTATTGCTTGATCACTTGCTACGTCACCGTGGTCAAAACTTTGGTGTGACAACTGAAACGCCAAAAATCTAGTTCTGCTTCGTTTAATTCAGAACAGATTTGAAACTGATTTGATAAAAACAAAAAGGGTTGCTTCGTAATGAAGCAACCCTTTTTATATTGCGCGTAATTGAGAATATATTATCTAATGTACCGAGCTTTCCGGATCAAGCTGGAACGAAGGTAAACGCCACTTGAATCGTACGGCTGCCATACGCAGCAAGTAACCAACCACAAGCGTAACAATCGTCGCGGTTACGTCGTTTATGCCTAGTTCAAGTAAACCTAGGTATAAACCTGAAGCGACAAGTGCGACAGACGCATACAGCTCTTCATGCAATACCAATGGTGTTTGACGACAGATAAGATCGCGCAGCAAACCGCCAAAGACACCGGTGACGAGCGCAGACACCATGCAGATCATTGGGTGAAGACCCATGGTCATCGCTACCTTAGTACCAATGATACTGAACACGATAAGCCCTAGAGCATCTAAACGAATGAATAAGCCTTTTAGCTTGATTACCCATTTAGCCAGCCCCGTTGTAATAACACCCGCGATACAGGTGATTGCCAGATACTGCGGGTTTTCAACCCAACCTAAAGGGTAATGGCCGAGTAAGATATCTCGTACTGTGCCACCGCCAATTGCTGTTGCACTCGCAACCAACATTACACCAAACCAATCCATTTTTTGTTTGCCAGCACTGAGAGCGCCGGTCATGGCTTCTGCCGTGATGCCAATGATATACAAAACACTTAGTAGCATTGCTGTAGCTCTATAATATAGGTCTATAAATTGGAGTCTTATAGGCCTTAGGGATATAAAAATGAAGCGCGAGTGTAGTAGTAAAAACGCTGATTGACGAATGAATATTTGTACCGTGAATCGGCATTTCAGATTAGCTAAACTAATCATTCACCTCAAAGTAGTGTAATCTGGGATCAGCAATCGATTGTCACGGTAAAATATTGGGGTCAACCTAATGCCATTGCCCGTGATAGGGCTTTACCGAACGCTTAAAAAAACGCAAAATGCCCCAGTTCTTTTTACTTAAATTTGATTTTATGACGCACCAATACTCAGACATCATCGATATTTTCAATCAAACCTTTTTCGAGAGCTACAATACCAAGCTCGAACTGGGTGCAGACGAGCCTATTTACCTGCCAGCCGATGAACAGGTTTCTCACCACCGTATCGTATTTGCTCGAGGCTTTTATGCGTCTGCACTTCACGAAATAGCACACTGGTGTGTCGCTGGTCCTGAACGTCGTTTGTTGGAAGATTTTGGCTATTGGTATGAGCCTGATGGTCGAACTGAGGCGGTTCAAGCTGAGTTTGAAAAAGTAGAAATTCGCCCACAAGCGTATGAATGGATCATTGCGATGAGTGCGGGCTTTCCTTTTAATGTCAGCTGTGACAATCTACACGGCGATTTTGAGCCAGATCGTTTGGCCTTTATGAGTAAAGTACACAGTGAAGTCATGGGAATCTTTGAAGCTGGTCTTCCGCCTCGTGTGAAAATGCTCTCTGAAGCATTACGCAGCTTCTACGATGTAGAACCTTTATGTACTAGCCAATTTATTGTGAAATAAGAGAATATTATGATTATCGAATTTGAAGAAAAACTACTTGAAGTAATTGATGCTCGCATTGAAAACGCATCAGACGATGAACTGTTTGCTGGTGGTTACTTACGTGGTCATATTTCTCTTTCTGTGGCTTCATGTGAAGAAGAAGGCATTGAAGATGTGGCTGAAGTAAAAGCTCGCATTGAAAAGAGCCTAGACGACGCTCGCTCTGAACTCACGCCAGCAGACCGCACTATCGTTAATGACCTTTGGGTTGAGCTACAAAACCAAGCTTAATCTAAGTGCATTGAGACTATCCGCTCAGTCCCTTCCTTTCTATTTTTCTGAGCGAATAGTTATACCAATCGTAGTAAATAACAGGTCACCCTGGCTGGTTAAAATTCTCGATAACTACGTTAGAATTTTTGATTGTAGAATAACTACTTATCGAAAAAACCTTCTTTGTTCTCAAGCCTTTTCCCTGCGTTATTTTTGATCACTTACTTACTGTGATTTGTATTATTTGAAACTCGTTCGAAATTTTTGAATGAGTCCGTTCATTCCTTGTGATGGTTCCATTTTCTGACTACGTTATTCTAATCCCACTTAACGGAATTACAGAAAAGGTCACATCATGAAAGTTATCGCATTTGGCGCAAGCACCAGCTCAACCTCTATCAATAAAGCATTAGCAACTTACGCAGCAAACTTGATTGAAGGTGCTGAAGTAAAAGTCTTAAATATTACTGATTACAACGTTCCTATGTTCAGTGAAGACACTGAAAAAGAGATAGGCCAAGCAGAAGGCGCGCAAGCATTTTTACGTGACCTAGCAGAAGCTGACGCATTTGTTATCTCTTTTGCAGAACATAACGGTCACTACCCAGCAGCGTACAAAAATCTATTTGATTGGGCGACACGCATTGAACGTTCAGTGTTTGGCGAGAAGCCTGCAGTTTACCTAGCAACTTCACCTGGCCCAGGTGGTGCACAAACGGTACTGGGCGCAGCGACAGGTTCTGCACCTTACTTTGGTGGCAACGTGCAAGCGTCAGTTTCAGTACCAAGCTTCTACGATAACTTTGATTTTGAATCTGGTTCTATCAGCAACGAAGAGATCGCTCTACAGATTAAAGATGCGGTTGCTAAGCTGTAGATACAGCTTCGTTGAGAACATCAGTTTAGAGCAACACGAATAACAAAAAGCCCGAGCGACACAATGTCGCTCGGGCTTTTTAGCTTTTTAACTTTTTAGTTTCAGATATTCAGAAATTTCAGATGTTCAGAATAGCTGAACGAGAAACTACGGATTTGATTTAGCATGCTTGTCCGCAACCCATCCAGCCGTTAATGCTTTTCCTTTACGCAGTCTGCGTACCCACATTCGACTTGGGTGAATCGCCTCAAGTACATCAACAGGCAAGGGAAGTGGATCGCCACAGATTTGTGATGCTAATACTTCAGCCAATAATGGAGCCGAGCTTAGCCCTCGCGAACCTAAACCGATAAAACAGTATAGGTTAGGGAAGCTTGTTACCGTTTCAACATCCTCAACCGAGTCACGCTGAGGGTTGAAGTTGTGCAGGTCTTGGTATTGCTCTTTGATTGATTCGAAATTGCCGACATTGCCGACAAAGGGTAAGTGGTCACGGCTTACGCTTCGAATCCCTTGGCGCGCTAAGTTGTCACTGGTGTCGACATCTTTTGTCCATGCTTGGTCTGGTAGCGACCGATGCAGGCGCTCGCCATTGTGCTTCTGAACCTCAACATCAAATTCTTGGTCGATATTGGTCTTGTCGTAGTTCGCACCAATACAGTGATGGCCATTGTTTGGATTCTGCGGCGTTAGATAGCCATCAAAACACAATACGGTTTTTAGCTTACTGAGATTTTCCGTGGTCGGAATATGGCTCACTTGGCCTTTAACCGGCGTTAGCGGTACTGGCTGAGTTTGTTCAAACTGGGTGAACTTGTGTCCGTTCGCGATAACCACTTGATCGTGCTTGGTTTGAATCTCACCTTGAGGTGTCTCAATTGTCAGTAACCATTGTTGTTCAGCTTCGAGCCACTCAAGTTGAGTTACTTGATGTTGATAAAGTGCGCTGACTTGGTTGGTCTCTTCTAACTTAGCAATCAAACCTTGAGTCAGTTGAAGAGGGCTTAACCAGCCACCCAGTGGAAAGTAAACACTCTCTTTATCGACCGGTAAGCCAATCTCTTCGTTGGCTTGGTCTGGCGTTAAACGCTGAATCAGGTCGGTGTGAAAGTTGCCTTCCAACATGCGGTTGAGCTTTTTAGTGGAGCCTTCGTCCCACATCAAAATGTTTACGCCGCACCAGCTGTGATCAAATTGGACAGACTGCGCCGCTTGATTAATAAATTGACGAGCAAACAGTAACCCTGGGCCAAATATGCGAGACACGTTCGAGGTTGCTTCACTTAACAACGGGTAAATCGCACCTTGATTGTTACCTGAGGCATTGCCCGCAGCTTGTGGGTGTTCACAATAAAGGGTGATGTTTTTACCACGGCGGCTTAGTGTTTTGGCTAATGCAGCACTGGCTACGCCACCACCAATAATCGCAATGTCTTGTGATTCTCTGTGTTGAGCGAGGCCATACCAAGGTTTGATGTTGGTGTGAGCATGCTTCTCGCCAAGTCGGCCTGCAATCATTTCGCGCTTGGTACCAAAGCCTTTAACCTTCTTCATCTCAAAGCCAGCTTCAATCAAACCGCGACGCACAAAGCCAGCGGCGGTGAAAGTGGCGCAGCTACAATCTTGCTTGGCCAGCTTTGCCATGCCATTGAATAGGTTTTGGTTCCACATCTCTGGGTTTTTGCTTGGGGCGAATCCGTCTAAGAACCAAGCATCAACTAAACCTTCACGTGGGGTAGGCACATTTGGCATACAATCTTTAATATCACCAAACCATAAATCAAGCGTGATCGCGCCATCACCCAGCACAATACGGTGACATTCAGGTAGGGCGATAGGGTAGTGTTCTTGGAGTTGCGTCGCATACTCTGCCAATTCTGGCCACGCTTGATGCGCTTTGATGAGATCCTCTTTATTTAAAGGATATTTTTCAAAACTGATGAAATGTAACTCTTTGGTCATCGCTTGTGGGTTATCTTTAATAAAAGCATCGAACCATTGCCAGACTGCAAGAAAGTTCAAACCAGTACCAAAGCCGGTTTCAGCGATCACAAAACGGCGTTGTTCATGTTCAAGCCAACGCTCTGGAAGGTGGTTTTGCTTTAAAAAGACGTAGCGAGTTTCTTCTAAACCGTTAACATTGGAGAAGTAAACGTCGTCAAATTGGTCTGAAACTGGCGTGCCAGACTCATTCCATTCCAGTTCTGCATTAGTAATTGAAGTCATAAAATCTATCATTTTGTGATTTGAAGCGATATGTTGGTAGGGATTGTACGAATTTCTAGGAAAGCTGACCACTTTTGTTAGGCTTCTTAGTTATCATCTAGCTGAATTTAGAATTATAGGAATGTCACATGAAACGAGTCGTAATCACCGGTATGGGTATTGTTTCAAGTATCGGTAACAACGTCGAAGAAGTTTTAGCATCACTGAAAGAGGGTAAATCTGGTATTACCGCTTCAGAGCAGTTCAAGGAAAATGGCTTGCGCTCTCAAGTATGGGGTAACCTAAAAATGAACCCTGCTGACCATATCGACCGCAAAAAAATGCGCTTTATGGGTGATGCAGCGGCATTCGCTTATCTTTCAATGGAGCAAGCAATTGCTGATTCTGGTTTAACTGAAGATCAAGTATCTAATGACCGCACCGGTATCGTTGCGGGTTCAGGTGGTGCTTCATCTCTAAACCAAGTAAACGCGGTAGACATCATCCGTGAGAAAGGCGTGAAGCGCGTTGGTCCATACATGGTGCCACGTACAATGGCTTCTACGGTTTCTGCTTGTCTAGCTACTCCTTTCAAAATCCGTGGTGTGAACTACTCTATGAGCTCTGCATGTGCAACATCGGCACACTGTATTGGTCACGCAATGGAGCTTATCCAACTTGGTAAGCAAGACGTTGTATTCGCTGGTGGCGGTGAAGAACTTGATTGGTCTCTGACTATGATGTTCGACGCAATGGGCGCACTTTCTACTAAGTACAACGACACGCCAGAACTGGCTTCTCGTACCTACGATGCAGACCGTGATGGTTTCGTTATCTCTGGTGGCGGCGGCATGCTAGTTATCGAAGAACTTGAGCACGCTGTTGCTCGTGGCGCGAAAATTTACGGCGAGATCGTAGGTTACGGCGCAACTTCAGATGGCTACGACATGGTTGCTCCTTCTGGTGAAGGTGCGGTTCGTTGTATGAAGATGGCAATGCAAAACGTTGATGGCGTTGACTACGTGAACACTCACGGTACTTCAACTCCAGTTGGCGACGTGAAAGAGCTAGGTGCTATCCAAGAAGTATTTGGTGGCAACAGCCCAGCAATTTCTGCAACTAAAGCGATGACAGGTCACGCTCTAGGTGCTGCTGGTGTACACGAAGCAATTTACTCAACGCTAATGCTAGACAATGGCTTTATTGCTCCAAGCATTAACGTTTCTAACCTAGACGAAGCTGCTGCTGGCCTAGATATTGTAACTGAAGCTCGTGAGCAAGAGCTAACAACGGTTATGTCTAACAGCTTTGGTTTCGGCGGTACGAACGCAACGCTAGTAATCAAAAAGTACCAAGCTTAATTTAGGCTTGAGTTAGAGAGACAAGGTTAATCGTTAAAGGGTTGCGCTAGTGCCGATTCAACACGCACAGGTCACCCAGTAATAATGACCATCAGAACAAAGTTTTTAGACGTAGGTTTGTAAACGTGTTTTTTAAACATAGTTTTTAGATCTGGGTCTAGAAATTGAAAGGTTTCCAGAGCTTGACCAGTACTGACCTTGGTTAGTACTGGTTGAACAGACGCAAGACTCTGTCTCCTGGAGAGCGAGATAGGATCCTTTTGTTCTGGATGTTTGCCCGATTGTTTATTCAATCGGGCATTTTTCGTTTTAGTCTTCTGACTTTAGTTTTCTAATTTCAGGTAGTCGTTCTTATTACTGCTTTTGCTTGTGCAGACTAGGCGATTCAACCCTTTATTTATAATGTATTCCAATTGCTACTCGACACCGTGTGTGGAATTTTGCACAATCATTTCAATTCACATTTAGGTCGATAGACCCCAACAAAAGTACTCGCCAAATGAAAATCTTAATCGACGAAAATATGCCTTACGCTGAAGCGCTTTTTAGCCAGTTAGGTGAAGTGACAATGAAGTCTGGTCGCACATTAACGGCCGACGACCTAGTTGACGTAGACGCATTGATGATTCGCTCTGTTACCAAGGTAAACGAGTCATTGATCAGCAAAGCCAATAAGCTGAAGTTTGTCGGTACTGCGACGGCTGGTATGGATCACGTCGACCAAGAGTTGATGAAAGAGCGGGGGATTTTCTTTACCGCGGCACCAGGCTGTAACAAGGTAGGTGTTGCTGAGTATGTGTTCAGTTCAATGATGGTGCTTGCGCAGCAACAAGGCTTCTCGGTTTTTGACAAAACGGTCGGTATTATCGGTTGTGGTCAAGTGGGCAGCTACCTAGCGAAATGCCTAGAAGGTATTGGTATTAAAGTTCTGCTGAACGATCCTCTAAAACAGCAAGAAGGTGATACTCGCGAATTTACGGAACTTGAGACTCTACTTGAGCAATCTGACGTTATCACGCTGCATACACCAATCACTAAGACGGGTGAGTTCCCAACCCATCATTTGATCAACGAGCAAGTGCTGAACAACTTACGTGCTGATCAAATCTTGATTAATGCAGCTCGCGGTCCTGTGGTTGATAACCAAGCGCTAAAAGCTCGCCTGCAAAAAGCCGATGGTTTTACCGCAGTTCTTGATGTGTTTGAGTTTGAACCTGAAGTCGACTTCGAGCTTCTTCCGTTACTCGCTTTTGCAACTCCTCACGTAGCGGGCTACGGTTTGGAGGGTAAAGCGCGTGGTACCACGATGATCTTCAACAGTTATTGCGAGTTTTTAGGTACTGAACAGCGTGCGTATGCAAGCGACTTATTGCCGACAGCGCCTGTACCTCAAATGAAATTAGATAGAGCTTGGGATGAAGCAACACTGCACAATTTGACTCAGTTGATCTATGATGTGCGCAAAGACGACGCCTTATTCCGTCGCAATATCGCTACGCCGGGTTCTTTTGACAAGATGCGTAAAGAATATTGGGACCGCAGAGAGTACAGTGCAGTCGAGTTAACGGGCGACGAATCTTGTAATTTAACGCCGTTATCTAAACTCGGTTTTATGGTAAAGCCAACTTTATAAAAGAGAGAAACAATGAGCCAAGAATTTAATATTGCTATTTTAGGTGCGACTGGTGCGGTTGGTGAAACCATTCTTGAAGTACTTAAAGAGCGTAAATTCCCTGTCGGTGAAATGCACTTACTAGCAAGTGAACGTAGTGAAGGCAAAACTTCCCGTTTTAACGGCAAAACAATACAAGTACAAAACGTAGAAGACTTCGATTGGTCTCAAGTACATATTGCGTTTTTCTCTGCAGGTAGCGAGCTTTCAGAGCGTTGGGCTCCAATTGCGGCTGATGAAGGTGTTGTTGTTATCGATAACACATCACGCTTCCGTTACGAATACGATGTTCCTCTGGTTGTGCCTGAAGTGAACCCTGAAGCAATTGCTGAGTTCCGTAACCGTAACATCATCGCGAACCCTAACTGCTCGACTATCCAAATGGTAGTAGCGCTAAAACCAATTCACGATGAAGTGGGCCTTGAGCGTATTAACGTTTCAACTTACCAATCTGTGTCTGGTGCAGGTAAGCCAGGTATCGATGAGCTAGCGGGTCAAACGGCTAAGCTTCTTAATGGTATGCCAGCTGAAAATTCAGCGTTCTCACAGCAGATCGCGTTCAACTGTATTCCTCAAATCGATGAATTTACAGAGAACGGCTACACGCGTGAAGAGATGAAGATGGTTTGGGAAACTCAAAAAATCTTTGCTGACTCTTCAATCACAGTGAACCCGACTTGTGTTCGCGTACCAGTATTCTATGGTCACGCAGAATCTCTGCACATTGAAACTCGCGCGCCAATCGGTGCAGAACAAGTGGTTCAGCTTCTAGAGAACACAGAAGGTGTTGAAGTATTCCAAGCGCTTGACTTCCCAACTCAAGTTCGTGATGCAGGTGGTAAAGACCACGTAATGGTTGGTCGTATTCGTAACGACATCAGCCATCACAGCGGCGTGAACATGTGGGTTGTCGCTGATAACGTTCGTAAAGGTGCAGCAACAAACGCAGTTCAAATCGCTGAAGTTCTGATTCGCGATTACTTCTAAGCTTTATTGCTTTGATAAATAAGCCTCACTCTTTAGTGGGGCTTTTTTAATCGATTAAAAATATTGTTAGTCAAATTGTGTGAAATTGCTGCGAATATTGTTGCTGCAACACATTTTTTGTTTTCATCTCTATAGTTTTACGTCATTTATCCGATATATTTAATAGATCATCACTTTTCCGAATTTAAGCACCTAGCTGAGCCTTTTATGTTTCAAATTTTCAAGCCGTGGTTAATGCCTTTTGCCTTTATCATTGCGACTCAGATTTCCGTTGTTCGTGCAGATTCCATTCGAGTTGTAGGGCCTAATGGTCAGATACAATCAGCGCCTACGTTTTCAGAACCTCTTCAAAGAGCGCAATCGAATAGCGCTGAGCCTTCACGTTTCTATGGTCCAACTCGCGGCTCAGAAACATTGTGGTCAATTGCTTCAAAGTTACGCCCTGATAACTCCGTGTCAGTCCAACAAACCCTGTTGGCTATTTATCGCTTAAACCCACAAGCGTTTGAAAACCAGAATATCCATAGCCTGCTGCCTGCCAGTAATTTACGTGTGCCTTCTTTACAGCAAACACGTGCAAGTTCGACGCAGCAAGCTATCAACATCATGAACTCACACCTTGCTAAGCTTGATGCGCCTGCGACCAAGCCTACAGCTTCAAAGCCAAAAGAAGTTCAAACCTCAAATCAATCGAATACTGGCTCAAAAACTACCACGCCTACAAAACAAGCCAGCTCAACTGAAGACGCTAAGAAACCTGCCTCGCTTGTTCCATCATCTCCAGCGAAAGAGATGAATAAGCTTGAGAAGCAGCTAGAGCTTTCAGAAACTGAACTACTGTCACTTGAAGAGAAGAACCATCAACTTCGTTTGATGTTGTCGAATGTTCAATCGGAAGTCGATGAGTTAAAAACAGAGCTCAGTGATGAAGACCGCATTCGTAGCGAAGTGGAAAAGCTGCTTGATGAAGAGCGCAGAAAGAACGCCGAAATTGAAAAAATGGCACCAAGTGCACTGGACGAACTGTTATCGAATGGTTGGTTAGTGGCGGCTCTTGCGATTATTCCAGGTTTACTACTTGGTTTGATCATTGTGATGCTGTTAGGCCGTCGCTCTAAAAATGCTGAGCAACAGCAAATCACTCAAGATCAACCTATTCAGCCACAACCAAGCAGCGTTGCGCCTATTGCATTGGGCGATGAAATGGATGACCTGAACGAACTGTCTTTAGACGATGACTTGTTTGGCTCAGAAGATGATGCCAACAAGTTGTTTGACGACCAAGCACTGGTTGAAGAAGACGATGTATTTGCTGGCTTAGATGAATCTGATCTTGATTTCAATCTGGATGGTGAAGACGATGACCCGTTTGCCAGCATTGGTGAAAATGGTGATTTAGATACTAACTTCGACGATCTAGATTTAGACAGCAGCAACGGTATCAGTGTTAATAGCGAAGACAAAGCGCTTGGTCTTGAGGAGATGGAGCGTGCGTTAGACAAAACAGCGGAAAGCGCA
This sequence comes from Vibrio splendidus, assembly GCF_001557875.1. GTDB lineage: Bacteria > Pseudomonadota > Gammaproteobacteria > Enterobacterales > Vibrionaceae > Vibrio > Vibrio splendidus_F. The sequence continues at coordinate 102,841 of NZ_LNRF01000011.1, forward strand.
CTCGATAGTGATGATGTTGACTTTGACCTTTCTGATGATAACGCAATGTCTGCTGATGACATTGAAGCCTTGTTATCTCAAGAGGGTGAAACTGAAGATCTAGGTTCCAACGAACTAGACCAGTCTCTGTTAGATGATCTGTTTGCTCTTGATGATGAAGATGACGACAGCTTCGACATTGATGCGTTGATTTCTGAAGAGCAAAGTGATTCGCCGTCTAACACTGAAACACCAGCAAGTGATGATTTTGACATTGATGCGCTTATCTCAGAGCAACAGAGTGATACTGCTCCTGAGAATGTAAGCAACGACGAATTTGATATCGATGCTCTTATCTCGGAACAGCAATCCCCTCAACCTTCGGCTTCTAGCGTAGAAGATGATATTGACGATATCTTTGCTCAGGTTGCTGCTCAGAACGATCAAGCGAATGATCCTTTTAACCTCGATAGCGACGATGAGATTGCTACTAACTTAAACAGTGGTTTGGCGTCTGATGATGATATCGAGAACATTCTATCTCAGTTCGATAAGCCAATCGTAGATGAAGAACCTCAAGACAGCGTTGACCTTCTTGATGAGCAATTGGCAGGGGATGACGTTGATCTAAGTAACTCGACAGACCTTCTTGATGAAATGTTGGAAGATGAATCGGGTGTTGAGTCTGAAAGTGAGCCTTTAGGTTTTGACTCCCTATCAGAACTTGAAGAGCTTTCTGGTTTATCGACGGATGATGACCTCAACATCGCAGAAGACAGCACGGAAACCTTGGATGAATTGATAGGCGATTCTGACGATGATGATTTCGAACTTGATGCCGAAAGTACCGACTTACTGGATGATTTTCTTGATAGTGAATTGTCAGGTGATGAGCTTTCAGCGGATGCACAAGAATCAGAATCTTTAGACCCGTTTGATGACTTACTGACAAGTGGCATTGAAGATGAGCTTGAGTCTGAAGAGAAGGCTTTTGATAAAGAGCTAGATGCAGCCTTTGGTTTTAACAACGTCAACGAGGAGCCGGAAAAGGACTCAGACGTTGATCTTACTCCGTTAGCCTCAGAAACACCTGACGTTGAGCCTGAGCAAGCGTCGGACGTTAGAGAAATAACACAGCCTGAAGTTGTTAGTGATGAATCGTTAGGTTCGGAACTTATCCAAGAAAGTGCTGACGTTAAGCCAGACAATGATGAAGACTTTAATCGTGATGACTTTATCGATGATTTGTTCGGTGTTGCACCGGCAACGGATGCTTTGCTTGATGACTCGCTAGAAACAACAGACGAAGCGTTGATTGATGAGTTAATGACTTCTGATGACAATGATTCGCTGCAAGCGACAGAAGAGCCTGTTGAACCCTCAATTGAAAATACGGTTGAACCAGAGCAAGCGTCTCTTTCAGACAACAACCAAACATCAGCGGACGAAGCTGCATCATCGGTTGAAGATGACGAACTGGATATCGACTCGCTGTTATCTGAGAATTCTGATTTTGACAAACCAGCTTTTGAAGAGCGAGTTCAAGAAGAAACCGCACAACAAGAGCCAGAGCCGAAAGAAGCCGACATACAAGAGCAAGCTTCGCCATCCTCTTTAAATGACATCTCTGAAGGTGATGAAGAGACGGTTGAAGACTGGTTAGCTGAAGCCATCGACGATGTAGAGTCGCCAGCGAATGTTACCTCTGATTTTGACTTTGAACCGAAAATCCAAGGTAGCGAACAATTTGAAGATGTCGTTGAATCCTTGCCAGAGCCAGAGCCAGAGCCAGAGCCAGAGCCAGAGCCAGAGCCAGAGCCAGAGCCAGTTCGTGCTGCAAATATGCCAGAGATCATTCCGAATGAATTTGGTGTGCCGCAAGACGATGATTGGCTGATTGAAGACGAGACGTCTGCACCAGAAGTATTAGCAGAAACTGATGTAACACCAGAACCAGTAACACCTGTTGTTGAACCTCAGTTAGACGCTAATCCGCAAGTTGAAGCTACACCACAAGCGGAAGCTGATGCTGAATCAACACCAGAACCAGTAACGCCTGCTGTTGAGTCTCAATTAGATGTTGAACCTCGAACAGACGCTCAGGGTCAAGACGACGAAGAGTTCTCGTTTGATGACTTTGAGCTACCAGAGTTCGGTGAAGAAGACGCACTAGCAGAAGCTGATGCTGAATCAACACCAGAACCAGTAACGCCTGCTATTGATTCTCAACCAAGTGTTGAATCGCAACTAACCGCTGAGCCTCAACTAGATGCAGAACCAAAGGCTGAAACTGCTAGACCAGAAAGCGAAGAAGAGTTCTCGTTTGATGATTTTGAGCTGCCAGAATTCGGTGAAGAAGATGCATTAGCTGAAGCTGTGAGTGAGCCGGATGAAGCTCAATTAGAACAAGACCTATCTGACGGTACAGAGAAGTTCGAGTTCAATGACCTTGATCTTCCAGAGTACGATGAAGAAAGCGCAAAAGCGGACTCTGTTTTAGATGATATTGAGCAAAGCAGTGCTGAGCCAGTAGCAGAAGATGAAGGCGTAGAGTTCGATGAACTTGATTTACCGGAATACGGTGAAGATGAAGCCATCTCAGACGCGTTTGCAGAGAAATCGACACCACTGACTTCTTTCAGCCCACAAGGCGAAGAGCAAGATGCATTGCATGATTTGTTCTCAAACCCGCAGAGCTTTAGTCACGCTGAAGATTTCTCGAATGCACAAGACTCTGAGTTGGCTGGTTTTACACAGCCAGAAGAATCACTGAGCACAGCTTCTGAGCTAAACTCAACGCCTACAGCGGTTCAAGATGAACCACTAGAAGGCTTTGATGACTTTGATGAGACAGCATTAGCTGAGCTGCTTTCTGAAGATGTTCAAGACTCTGTCGACAACATGTTTAATAAGCCATTGGATGCAACATCGATTGATAGCGCAGGGCTAGATATTGACGCCATGCTTGAAGTTGGCGGCGAAGACTGGAAAGGTTTTAACCTAGCGCCAGAGCAACAATCGAGCATGCATCATGATGTGCCTGATGACCAACAAGAGATTTGGGCGTCGGCTGAACAGCAAGCTGAACCGAAGATCAAAGAAGAGAATTGGGCTCAACAAGACAACCTAACCGAATCAGGCAGCAGTCGTGATAAGCAATACATGACGATTGATGAGCTGATGGCTCAAGTCGAGCAAGAGGGGGAAGAAGTCATTAATCCAGACGATGAAGAGCTTAAACTGGATGTTGGTCTAAACGAATTCCCTGATGTTATCGGTGATATTGGCAATTATGATGTCGACAGCAATGCAGAAGCTGCGGGTAAGCTTGATTTGGCCAAAATCTACATCGAGATGAGTGACTCGCAAGGGGCAATTAAGCTTCTAGAAGAGGCAATTGTTGATGGCAGCGATGATATTCGTCGAGAGGCAAAAAATCTTATCGATACGTTAAACGGTCGATAAATTAAAAAACCATAAAGGGTAGCGTTGGCTACCCTTTATTTTAAGGCGATACAGAGCGCTATTGTTTGATTTGGTTTTTCAAAAGCATCGTATCGGTCGATGCTGATTGTTTATTGAAGTTTTAGCCCCATCCTATTTGGGCTAGCACTGATTTCCGTATATACTTCTCGCCCATTTTCAAAGAGAACAAGAACATGAAAATTGCTTTAGGTATTGAATATAACGGTACCCACTACTTTGGTTGGCAGCGCCAACGAGACGTGAAAAGTGTCCAAGAAGAATTGGAAAAGGCTCTTTCAGTTGTCGCGAATCACCCTGTAGAAGTTATGTGCGCAGGTCGTACAGATGCCGGTGTTCACGGTACGGGACAAGTCGTTCACTTTGAAACTAATGTCGATCGTAAAATGGTGGCATGGACAATGGGCGCGAATGCCAACATGCCAAAAGATATTGCAGTTCGTTGGGCGACAGAAGTGAATGAGGATTTCCATGCTCGTTTCTCTGCTACTGCACGCCGTTATCGCTACATTATCTTTAACCATGCACTTCGCCCAGGTATTTTGAATTCAGGTGTGAGCCATTATCATGGTCATCTTGATGAGAAAAAAATGCATGAAGCGGGTCAGTACTTACTTGGTGAGAATGACTTCACTTCGTTCAGGGCAACACACTGTCAATCTCGTAGCCCATGGAGAAACATGATTCACTTGAACGTGACTCGTCATGGACACTACATTGTGATCGATATTAAAGCGAATGCGTTTGTTCACCACATGGTGAGGAATATTACTGGCAGCCTTATTGCCGTAGGTAAAGGTGAGCAGAAACCAGAGTGGATCCAGTGGCTTTTAGAAGCTAAAGATCGAAAAGTAGCCGGCGCAACTGCAAAAGCGGAAGGTTTGTATCTGGTGGATGTTGATTATCCTGAACATTTTGAGCTACCACGAGAGCCAATTGGTCCTCTATTTTTGCCGGATAATTTGAACTAAATGTGAGACTTAGGTTCAAAAATTATTACGGTTTAGTGCGTAAGATAGTCCCAGAAAATAGGTACAACCAGTTTTTTATCTACAGTCGCTGTTTTATGTGCTTTAATTCCCACGCATAATTCCCAAATTTATTTCTTTCGCAATCAAGCGGAAGAATCGAAACAAAAAGGTCTTCCATGAGTTGGCTTGAAAAGATTTTAGAAAAAAGCAACATCGTAACATCTCGTAAAGCGTCTATCCCTGAGGGTGTTTGGACTAAATGTACTTCTTGTGAGCAGGTTCTGTATCATGCTGAACTAGAGCGTAACCTAGAAGTATGTCCAAAATGTGACCATCACATGCGCATGAAAGCACGTCGTCGTCTGGATACATTCCTAGACAAAGGTGAGCGTGTTGAACTAGGTGCTGATCTTGAGCCACAAGACAAGCTGAAGTTTAAAGACTCTAAGCGTTACAAAGAACGTATCTCTGCTGCTCAAAAGAACAGTGGTGAAACAGACGCATTAGTTGCAATGAAAGGCGAACTACTGGGTTTACCTATCGTAGCGTGTGCTTTTGAATTCTCATTCATGGGCGGCTCAATGGGTTCTGTTGTTGGTGCTCGTTTCGTGAAAGCGGTAGATGCTGCTATCGAGAACAACTGTGGTTTAGTTTGTTTCTCTGCAAGTGGTGGTGCTCGTATGCAAGAGGCATTGATGTCTCTAATGCAAATGGCGAAAACCAGTGCGGCTCTAGAACGCTTATCTGCGAAAGGCCTACCGTTTGTTTCAGTAATGACTGATCCAACAATGGGTGGTGTTTCTGCAAGTTTGGCAATGCTTGGCGATATCAACATTGGTGAGCCAAAAGCACTGATTGGTTTTGCTGGACGTCGTGTAATCGAACAAACGGTACGTGAAGACCTTCCTGAAGGTTTCCAACGCAGTGAGTTCCTACTAGACCACGGTGCTATCGACATGATCGTTGATCGTCGTGAGATGCGTCAGCGCGTTGCAAGCCTTGTTGCTAAAATGACCAACCAGCCTTCACCATTAGTAGTTTCTGTGAACGATTCACCGAATGAAGCTACTTATGAAGTACCAGAAGCGCCAGAAAAAGGGTAAAGTACCTTCTAACAAACCAACTTAATTATGGTTATGAGTTAGATGAGTCAACAACCTATTCCTCAAGCCACATCCTCTTTGGAGATGTGGCTTGATTATTTATCAAACATCCACACAACCGCTATTGATCTTGGATTAGACCGAGTTCAGGCCGTCGCCTCTAAGGCAAACCTTACCAAACCTGCTCAACATGTTATTACTGTTGCCGGAACCAATGGCAAAGGCTCTACATGTGCACTGATGGAAGCGATTCTATTGGACGCTGGTTACTCAGTTGGTGTCTACAGCTCCCCCCACTTAATTCGCTATAACGAACGTGTTCGTATCAACGGCCAAGATCTATCTGATGAAAAGATGGTTCAGTCTTTCGATTTCATTGAGAAAGAGCGTGGCGAAATTAGCCTGAGCTTTTTTGAATATGGCACTTTAGCGGCGTTACGTGCGTTTCAAACTGAAGCGGTTGATGTTGTGCTGCTAGAAGTTGGTTTAGGCGGACGTTTAGACGCGACCAATATCGTTGAGCATGATGTTTCTGTGATTACTAGTTTGGCTGTCGACCATGTTGACTGGCTTGGTGATGACATCAATGTAATTGGTTTTGAGAAAGCGGGCATTTATCGTAGCGGTAAACCAGCTATTTGTGGTCAACCTAAACCACCGGCAACGGTTGCGGCACACGCTGATGACATTAAGGCTGAGTTCTACCAAGTTGGTATCCAATACACCTATGATGTTGACGGTGATACGTGGAACTGGCGCAGTGGCGCATTTCAACTGGAATCGCTACCTATTCCAAGCCTGCCGTTACCTAACGCTGCAACAGCGTTGATGGCATTGGGCACATCAGAGCTTAGTATTAGTGACGTGAACGTTGTTAACGGCATGAAGAATGCGCAGCTTCCAGGGCGTATGCAGCAAATTAGCGAACAACCCGTGATTGTGCTTGATGTGGCGCACAACCCTCATTCTGCTGAATATTTTGCGCAGCAAGTTACGAAGAAGTATGCAGGTAAAAATTTACACGTTGTAGTCGCCATGCTTCATGACAAAGATATCCCAGCGACATTGGAAGTTTTAGCACCAATCGCAACTCATTGGTATCCAGCTTCATTGCAAGGGCCACGCGCAGCGACAGCCGCTGAATTGTGTCAAAGCCTACCTGACGGCGTAGAGCAGCATTCAAACCCTGTCGCAGCGTTTGAAGTGGCTTTAGCAGCTGCTAAAGGTGACGATGTTGTGTTGGTTGTCGGTTCTTTCCATACCGTGGGTGAAGTGTTGGAGCATTGGCAGAAAAAAGGAAACTAAATGGCAAGTAAATTCCAAAGCCGATTAGTCGGCACCATCATTTTAGTGGCCATTGGCGTGATCGTATTGCCCGATGTGCTAGATGGTAAGAAGCTCCACTATAAAGAAGAGTTTGCAAGCATTCCGATTAAGCCTGAGCTTGATAGTAATGTTGAAGTGTTTGAAGTACTCGATCCCGTTGAAGATCAGATAGCGCTACCGGATTCTCCTGTTGAGCAAGTGGTTGAAAGTGGTCGTACTGACAATTCAAACACGCAAACCGCGTCTTCTTCCAATAATAAAGAAGCAGACAAAGTGGCAGTTGTGGTTAAGCCAGTACCGGAAAAAAATGAATACCAAGACAGTGCTTGGATTATTCAATTGATGGCTTTGAAGAATGCTGACAACGCAAAAAACGTTGTTAAGGATCTGCAAAAGCGCGGTTATCAGGCTCACACCAAGCAAGAAAAAACTTTTACGCGAGTAATTATTGGCCCGGATGTCTCTAAATCCAAACTTGAGCGACAAATTAAGGAATTAGAAAAAATTACGGGTTCAAAAGGCCAATTGCTCAAATTTAAACCGTTAAATCCATAAGAAAACGTTTGCGTCAGCATTTTTTCTGTTAAAATGCGCGCCAACTTAAGATGAAGAATTCATGAATTGGTTAGATTTTGTCATTTTAGGCGTGATCGGCTTCTCTGCCGTGATCAGTTTAGTTCGTGGTTTCGCTAAAGAAGCCTTGTCACTCGTAATTTGGTTTGGAGCATTTTTTATTGCTAGCCAGTACTACGCTAAATTAGCGATGTACTTCACCAATATCGAAGATGAGATGTTTCGAAACGGAACTGCGATAGCAGCATTGTTTGTTGCAACGTTAGTTGTGGGTGCCTTAGTTAACTATGTCATCGGTCAGCTAGTTCAGAAAACAGGCCTGTCAGGTACAGACAGAATCCTCGGTGTCGTCTTTGGTGGCTTACGTGGTGTTTTGATTGTTTCTGCAGTGTTGTTTTTCATGGATGCGTTTACTGCATTCCCAAGTTCTGAGTGGTGGAAGAATTCGCAATTGGTTCCGGAATTTAGTCGAATCATTGCGCCGTTCTTCGAGCATTTACAAGCAACATCTAGTTTCTTATCTGGCGCGCTCTAGCGCCAGTTAATGTCGAAAAATCGAGGATTAGGACATGTGTGGTATTGTTGGAATCGTGGGTTCAACACCTGTAAACCAGTCTATTTATGACGCTTTAACGGTATTGCAGCATCGTGGCCAAGATGCCGCTGGTATTTGTACCATAGAAAGCAATCGTTTCCGTCTGCGTAAGGCGAACGGTTTAGTAAAAGATGTTTTTGAAGCAAAACACATGCAGCGCCTACAAGGTGAAGTTGGTATTGGCCATGTTCGTTATCCTACAGCGGGTAGTTCAAGTGCGTCTGAAGCTCAGCCTTTCTACGTAAACTCTCCTTTTGGCATTACGTTGGCACACAACGGTAACTTGACGAACGCAAACGAAGTTCGTGAAAAGTTGTTCGAAAAAGACCGTCGTCATGTAAACACAACCTCTGACTCTGAAGTTCTACTGAACGTGTTAGCTCATGAGATCGATACCGTTAAAGGTAACGTGACTTCAGATGACGTTTTCCGCGCTGTTGCAAATGTGCACCGTACAATTCGTGGTGCTTACGCCGTAACTGCGATGATCATCGGCCACGGTATGATCGCATTCCGTGACCCACACGGTATTCGTCCACTGTGCCTTGGTAAGCGTGAAGTTCAAGGTAAAACAGAGTACATGGTAGCGTCTGAATCGGTAGCACTGGATGCTGTTGGTTTTGACTTCATGCGTGACGTAGCACCAGGTGAAGCTATCTACGCAACGTTCGACGGTGAGCTTTTCACTAAGCAATGCGCAGACAACCCACAACTAAACCCATGTATCTTTGAGTTTGTATACTTTGCACGCCCAGATTCATTCATCGACAAAATTTCGGTTTACAGCGCACGCGTTGAGATGGGTGAGATGCTTGGTAAGCGTATTAAAGAAGAGTATGCAGACTTAGATATTGATGTGGTTATCCCAATCCCTGAAACATCGAATGATATTGCGCTACGAATTGCTCAAGCGATCAATAAGCCATACCGTCAAGGTTTCGTGAAAAACCGCTATGTTGGCCGCACGTTCATTATGCCTGGTCAGCAACAACGTAAGAAGTCGGTTCGCCGTAAGCTCAACGCAATCCGCTCTGAGTTTAAAGGTAAGAACGTTCTTCTGGTTGACGATTCTATCGTTCGTGGTACAACATCAGAGCAAATCATTGAGATGGCTCGTGATTCTGGCGCAAACAAGGTCTTCATGGTATCAGCAGCTCCAGAGGTTCGCTTCCCTAACGTTTACGGCATTGATATGCCGAGCGCGACAGAGCTGATTGCTCATGGTCGTGATAACGAAACGATTTGTAAGCAGATTGGCGCAGATGCTCTGATTTTCCAAACACTACCAGATTTGATTTCTGCAGTAGGCATGGGCAATCAAGACATCGCACGCTTCGATACATCAGTATTCAACGGTGAGTATGTAACGGGCGATATCGACCAAGCGTATCTAGATTTCCTAGACTCTTTGCGTAATGACGACTCAAAGGTTCAGCGCGAGATTCAACAAGATCTTGCTAACTTAGAGTTACACAACGAAGGCGCTTAATTAGCGTTTCGTTAGCAATGATTCGTTAGTGCTAGCGATACAGAAAATAAAAAACCAGAGCATGGCTCTGGTTTTTTTGTTTGTGGAGAAGGGGATTGACCTTAATGAATGTGGTATGCGATCACAAAATCAATAAACAATCTAACTTTCTCTGGTAGATGGTCTTTGTGGTTATAAAGCATGTAAATATCACGAGGGTTAGCGCTCCAGTCTTCTAAGACTTGCACTAAGCTGCCATCTTCAATGTATTCACGAATCATCACGTCAGGCATTAGGGTGATACCTAGGCCTTCAGAGCACGCTTGCCTCACCACATTAAGCGCATTGGCGTTGAAACGGCCTTTTTCGCTATTTACCACCGTCTCTTCATTCGAATTACTCAGTTGCCACTTAATCAGCGGGTAGCCTTTGAGTAGCGAATGGTTCGCAAGTTCTTCAGCATGGCTTGGAGCTGGGTTCTTTGCTAAGTACTCAGGGCTCGCGATAAGAATATCTTTTACTTCACTGATTTTTCGGGCAATTAGGCTTGAATCACGCTGTGGGCCAACACGGAAAATCACGTCCCATTCAGTTGGATCCAACTGATCCGCTTGGTTGTTCATCATCAGCTCAATATTGATATCAGGGTATTGAGTCATGAAATCGCTGAACATTGGCATCATCATGCGCTTAGTCAGGTTGGAGGGGGCCGTAATACGAATCTTACCGGAAGCTCCTTTGCACACGTCAGTCAGCTCTTCTGCAGTAGAAGAGAGACGTTGCAATAGTGGAGAGCATTCATTAAAGAAACGTTCGCCGGCCTCTGTTAAAGAAAGTTTACGCGCGTGTCTATTGAGAAGCCTAAGATTCAAAGAATCTTCTAAGGCTTGGATGCGTCGTGTGATGGTCGCAACCGGAATCATAGTCTTACGCGATGTTGCGGTGTAGCTCCCATTTTCAACGACGAGTCGAAAGAGGTTTAAATCATCTAATTTCATAAATCCAGACACATTTGTTTACAATCTCATCTAATTTATACGTAACAGTGAGATCAATGTTTGCGTTACGTCAACTCGTTGCACTATTTACAAGTATTCCAACCCTCGTCACGAATTACCAGTAAAGAGTGCAAATTTGTGTATTTAGCATTTTATTACTAAGTTTTATATTAGTTCTTAGAACAGATAACAATAATAATTCGACTTAGTTTTGTGAGGTTATAGATTATGTACAAAACTCACAGTCAGCCAGTAATGACCTCGGCTCAGGAAGTAATTAACCAGAAATGCGTGATGTTGGTTGATGATGATCCTATTTTTCGCCGTATAACCAGCGCGTACCTAGACAAGGTCGGTTATAAAGTGGTTGAGGCTGAAAATGGACTGGACGCTCTGCAAAAGCTTAGAGACTCAGCGCCAGATTTAATTGTGTGTGACTTATCAATGCCGATACTTGATGGCATCGAGCTTGTGGAAGAGCTCAGTTTAGAGTACCCGTCACTGCCTATGATCGTGGTGTCTGGCACTGATGATATGTCTGATGTGGCGAAAGCATTACGATTTGGCATTAAAGACTTTCTAGCGAAACCGTTAGAGGATCACGGTCACCTAGGAAGTGCGATTGCGAATACATTGACAGATTCATTCGACAACATTTCAGACCAACGAGATTTTTCGAGCCAATGGTTCTGTGTGGATGACGGGGGAGAGATCCCTGAAGACCAAGAACTGCATTGGCATCTGAATTACCTTCAAGAAAATCCAAGCGCAGCAAAAGACTTACTGCATGCGCTGCTTCCAGAGAAAGATACGCAACAAGGCTCATGGCGTTGCAGTTACCGTTTACTGCAGTCAACAGAGATGATGCCACTTGTGTTTGATTATGCGTGGATGATGAACGGGCAGTTTGCTTTTTACCTCGTCGATTCATCGTCTTCTGATAATGGTGGCTCCGCGACAACACTGTTGGTGAGAGCGCTGTTCCACGATTACATAAGAAACAGAAAAGATTTTAATGTTGATCTCAAAGATATTGCTGAGATCTTAGAGAAGGGGATTCGTTGCTCTAAATGTTCAACCCCAGTGAATGCACTGTTTGGTGTTGCTGATCTCGCAGAGGGAACCATTTCTATTTTACCTGCGGGTTTAGATGGGCAATGGTCAAATGGTGAATTGAATCAACATATTGCAGCAGGTGAGCGCTTGGGCGAGAACTGTAAGAAGAACTTTATTACAAGGGATCTACCGATCGAACAGGGCTGCCAACTTTCGTTGAGTCTACTTGGATCGGCAAGTTTTAGCTTAGACATACACCAAGGGTCTACTGATTAACCCTATATTTCCTCGGTTTTTGTGAATAATTGATTAAGGTATAGTTGCGCAAATGGTGTGGCTATGCCTTTTTTGTTAAATGTCGATTTAGCAAAGCGGGTTTGGTTCGCCGGATAATCACCTTTACTAACAAAAACAAGAAGCAATCATGGCAGATAACAAAGACTTTCAAGACCCGTTTAATGTATTCTACTTTTTAGGATTTTTAGCCGCATTTTTAATGATTCCATTACTACCTGCAACGCTTACGTTGATCCGTGTATTCAATGGTTACGCAACATTCTAGTTAAGCTGTCGTCGCTGATTAACGATAGCTAACTCAAGGAGGCCACAATTAGCGTTCGAGTTTTAAGCCTCAATATTGCTGGTGGCCTTTGTATATTTCTCGCAGTTCTAGGGATAGTTTTGCCCGTTCTGCCAACCACTCCTTTTCTCCTTCTTGCCAGCGCATGCTTCATGCGAAGCAATCCGAAAGTTCACAAGTGGATGCACGAGCATAAAACGCTGGGTCCTTTGTTGAACAATTGGCATCAATACGGTGCGGTCACCAAACAAGTTAAAACGCGCGGCGTACTCTTTATCTTGTTGAGTTTTGCGTTATCCATCTACTTTGCCCCTATCATTTGGGTCAAGGTTTTCCTAATTTGCGTACTTGTTATTCTTCTCACATGGTTTATGCGACTTCCAACTCATGAGTTGGTTGCTGACAGCAAAGAAAATCACTACCATTAAGCCAGTGTGCCTGCTTGTATAGCGGGCGTTTATTATTTCAGCAACCAGAGTTATGACTCTCGTTGCAATGAATACCAATCGTACCTTTCCTTAATTCCGAACGTTGATGTTTGATTCGTTAACGAGAGTTTGGAAAGCGGCCTAATGAAGTGCATAAGATTATGAACACAGAAAAAATCTCTCTGATCAAAGCAAGCATCAAAAGCATTCCTGATTACCCTAAAGCGGGTATTTTGTTCCGTGACGTAACAAGCTTGATGGAAGATCCAGTAGCTTACAAAGCGACTATCGACCTGCTAACGGAAACATACAAGGACATGGGCTTTACTAAGATCGTTGGTACTGAAGCTCGTGGTTTCCTATTTGGTGCGCCTCTTGCACTTGAGTTAGGTGTTGGCTTCATTCCTGTTCGTAAGCCGGGCAAGCTGCCTCGTCAAACTGTGGCACAATCTTATGAGCTTGAGTACGGCACTGATACACTAGAAATCCATACCGATGCTATCGTTGAAGGCGATAAAGTGCTTATGGTGGATGATTTACTAGCAACGGGCGGTACGATTGAAGCAACAACAAAGTTGATTCGTCAGCTTGGTGGTGTGGTAGAGCACGCCGCATTTGTTATTAACCTTCCAGAAATCGGTGGTGACAAGCGCTTACAAGGCTTAGGTCTAGAAGTGTTTAGCATCTGCGAATTCGACGGTCACTAATCCTTTTCGGAATTATTCATGAGCTATCTTGCGTTAGCGCGAAAATGGCGACCAACCAAATTTAAAGAAGTGGTTGGTCAAGCCCATGTTTTAACAGCATTAGAGAATGCCCTTAGCCAGAATAGATTGCACCATGCATACCTGTTCAGTGGTACACGAGGTGTTGGTAAAACAACCATCGGCCGTTTGTTTGCTAAGGGACTCAACTGTGAAACAGGCATTACCTCAACTCCTTGTGGTGAATGTGCAACCTGTAAAGAGATCGATGAAGGTCGCTTTGTTGACCTACTTGAGATTGATGCGGCCTCACGTACCAAGGTAGAAGATACCCGCGAGCTTCTGGACAATGTTCAGTACAAGCCTGCACGTGGTCGCTTCAAGGTTTACCTAATCGATGAAGTACACATGCTTTCTAGGCACAGCTTTAATGCGCTTCTAAAGACCTTAGAAGAGCCGCCTGAGTATGTGAAATTCTTGCTCGCAACAACGGATCCACAGAAGCTTCCAGTGACTATCTTGTCGCGTTGTTTGCAGTTCCACCTTAAGCCGATCAGCGTTGATAATATTCATGAGCAGCTCGATCATATTCTTGAACAAGAAAATGTGACGTCTGAATCTCGTGCGCTTGGCATGATTGCTCATGCTGCTGATGGCAGTATGCGTGATGCGCTAAGTCTTACTGACCAAGCTATCGCATTAGGTAACGGCAATGTCGTGACTGATACGGTTGCGCACATGCTTGGTACATTGGATACAGATCAAGCTATCCATTTACTTGAAGCGATTAGCAGTAAGCAGCCGCAACAAGCAATGGCGTGTATTCAAAGTCTTGCTGAGAATGGCGTAGAGTGGGATGGTTTGCTGAATCAGCTTGCGGCCCAACTTCATCGTCTTGCGATGTTCCAAGCTTTGCCATCTACATTAGATAAGGCACAGCCTGACGCAGAGAAGCTTGAACTACTGAGCAAAGCGCTTAGCCCACAAGACATTCAACTCTACTACCAGATCGTGTTGAAAGGTCGTGAAGACTTACCATTGTCGCCAACCGCTCGCGTTGGTATTGAGATGGTGGTTCTGCGTATGTTGGCATTTAGACCTGCTGAACAAGCGGTTGCAACGGCAATCTCGACTCAGTCGACAAGCCCAGCGCCAGCAGATCAAGCTCAGAGCGTTGCTCAGTCAGTGAGTCAACCTGCGCCAATGGCAGTTCCGAGACAGCCTCAGATGCAACAACAGGCGCCTCAACAGCAAGCTATGCAGCAGCAACCCGTGCAACAGGCTCCGCAGCAGAATCCAGCACAGTATTCAGACTCGCAAGGTTACGCTGATCACGCAGGCAACCAAGGTTATCCAGAACAGGATTACCCGCATAGCCAGTATGATGCACCACCTGCTTATGATGAGCGTCCAAGCTACGGTGCAGAGCAGCCTCAGCAGCAACAAACGAATTATCAGAGCCAGAGTCCGGTTCAACAGCCAAGCGCTGCACCGTCTGCTCCTCCTGTTTCGCAAGAGCAGCCAGTGCGTGCAACTTCGCCTGTGAGTGGTTTACGCCACCAATTACGTTCTCAACGCAGAGGCAGCGCGACAACAGAAAACAAAGGCTCGGCGCCAAAAAAGGCTAAAGCGACACCAGCTAAAACATCAGTTCTTGATCGAGTTGCTCAGCAACACGGTGGTTCTGAGCGGGTGTCGCCAGCTTCTTTATCAGCCTCTTCGACAGAAAATGTGACCAATGATAATGAACCTTATCGCTGGAAACCGTCTAAACCTGTAGTGAAAGAGGTGAGTAAAGAGCTTACACCTACTCAGATCAAGCGTGCGTTAGAGCATATTAAGACACCAGAAATGGTCGATAAATTGCTTCAAGAGTCGATTGCTCAAGATGAATGGTCCGCCACGATTCAAAAGCTAGAGACAGCCAAGCTTGTTGAACAGTTAGCATTAAACTCAGTGTTTGCTAAAAACGACACATCAATCACTTTAACGTTAAGAGCGAGCCAAGCTCACTTGAATACGGATCGAGCGCAGAGCGAGCTATTGCAGTCTCTCAATACTGTGCTTGGAGAAGAGTGTCATTTGAGTGTTGAAATCGGTGATGGTGGAGAAACGCCGCTAGAACTGCGAGAAAGATTGTATCAAGGTAAGTTGAAAGACGCGTTTACCGCTTTAGAAAACGATGCCAACGTACAGTTTATCGAAAGACGTTTTGCTGCAGAACTCGACAGAGACAGCGTTCGTCCTATCTAGAACATTTTCTCGTTTAGTGACTTGCATATCATCCCAGATAAGCAAATCTGAGAACTGAACATCGAGGGGTTGAATCGCACTGGCTTAACCCCCATTTAAGCACGTATAGCTTAATTAATTTTAATAAACCAATTAGACCAGAGAGTATTAACATGTTTGGTAAAGGCGGTATGGGCAACATGATGAAGCAAGCCCAGCAAATGCAAGAGCGCATGCAAAAGCTTCAAGAAGAAATCGCAAATATGGAAGTTACAGGTGAGTCAGGTGCTGGCCTTGTAAAAGTAACGATCACTGGTAGCCACAGCGTTCGCCGTGTTGATATCGATGAAAGCCTAATGGAAGACGATAAAGAGATGCTTGAAGATCTTATCGCTGCTGCTTTCAACGATGCGGCTCGTCGCGTTGAAGAAACTCAAAAAGAGAAAATGGCTAGCGTAACTGGTGGAATGCAACTTCCACCAGGTATGAAGATGCCTTTCTAAGTAACTTATTCTTAAAGGTTAATTCAAGTGGCGGCTTATGTTGAATAGGTTGTCACTTGGAAATTAGAACGGTTAACTATGCGTACCAGTCACATGCTGGAGCATTTGATGGAGGCCTTACGTTGTCTACCTGGGGTTGGCCCCAAGTCGGCGCAGCGTATGGCCTTTCATTTGTTACAGCGCGATAGAAAAGGCGGCCTACAATTGGCTGAAGCTCTTAGCCAAGCAATGACCGAAATTGGTCACTGTAATGAGTGCCGTACTTTTACTGAAGAAGATACTTGCCACATTTGTACCAATCCTAAACGTCAGGAAAATGGTCAAATCTGTGTAGTAGAGAGCCCTGCAGACATTGCAGCAATAGAAGCGACAGGCCAATATTCAGGTCGTTACTTTGTATTGATGGGTCACCTTTCACCACTGGATGGTATTGGTCCAAGTGACATCGGTCTCGATGTTTTGGACTACCGCCTGCGTCGTGGTGATATCTCTGAAGTAATCCTAGCGACTAACCCAACAGTTGAAGGGGAAGCGACAGCGCATTACATTGCTGAGCTATGTAATGCCCATGAAGTGAACGCTAGCCGTATCGCCCATGGTGTTCCCGTTGGTGGTGAGCTAGAGCTGGTGGATGGCACCACGCTTTCGCACTCCTTACTCGGTCGTCATAAGATCTAAAAAAGCCGCTTGGTGAATCATCACTAAGCGGCTTTTTCTTTATCAAGGCAGTTTGAATATCTTCCCTATATTCACTTCAACTGATTATTACTACTCCAGTTAGAATCGGTAGTCGACAGATACGGTAAATTCGCTGTTGTTTGGCACAGAGAGTTCAATGAAGTTGCCTTCAGAATAAGATTCGAACATATGGCGGTATTGGAAATCAGCAGAAACGTTTTTCATGATCTTGTATTGAACACCTGCTTGAAGGCCGAAAACGAAGTCTGTTTCGCTGCCTTTGTCTTCGCCATATATAGTGTTATCTAATGTTGCTTTGTTTGTGACAAAGCCTGTTGATGCACCACCGAAAACTGAGAAGTCATTGTTCAATGCGTGAACGTAATCGTACGAGATCAGGAATTCAGTTTGACGTAGATCTAGAGTAGTAACATCGCCTTCTGCAAATTCGTAGTCAATTAGTTCATTGTCACCAGTAAAGTTAATCGTACCAGTAATACGATGGTTTTCTTGAATGTAAGCACCGCCACGAATATGAAAAGCAGCGCCTTTGGCTGTTTTACTTTCTTTAAAGCCAGGTCCAGAGATTTGAGCTTTAGCAGAGTGGTAGCCTAAACCACCACCTACAAAAAACTCGGTTTTAATTGGTTCTGGCATTAATTCAGGAGTTGGTGCTGATTCACTAGCGAAAACTGTTGTTGCCGTTACAGAAGAGATTGCTAGTACAAGTAATGTTTTTTTCATTGTTATGTCCATCGGTATAGGGAATTGGGTGCATTATGCGTAGCCCTGACCCCTGCGGCTAATGAATCAATGGAATAGTCTTGTTAACCAAAAGTTATCAAGCTAGAGGCGACAGATATGATAGGAAGATACAGATAGAGCTTTATAAGTAACTAAACGACATAAAACACAAAGCCGCTAATTTAGCGGCTTTGTGTTTATTTAATGTGGGCTTTCGTTGAGTTAGAGAACTTAATCTGATCCCCTCACTGCTTTGTATATCATCGCGCCAATCACAGCACCAACAATCGGTGCAACCCAGAATAGCCATAATTGCGATACAGCCCAATCACCGACAAACACAGCTACGCCAGTACTTCGAGCGGGATTCACTGAGGTGTTGGTTACAGGGATACTGATAAGGTGAATTAGGGTCAAACAAAGACCGATAGCGATAGGTGCGAACCCCGCTGGTGCTTTAGAGTCGGTTGCGCCCATGATCACGAACAGGAACACCATGGTCATGACGACCTCACAGACCAATGCAGCGGTAAGTGAATAACCACCAGGAGAATGTTCACCATAACCATTTGAAGCAAAGCCTGATGAGACAGCATCAAAACCTGCTTGGCCGGAAGCTATAACAAATAGCACGCCACCCGCGATAATACCGCCAATCACTTGGGCAATAATATAAGGTGCAACATCTTTGCCATCAAAGCGACCACCACTCCATAGACCTATGGTGACAGCTGGGTTGAGGTGACAACCTGATATATGCCCAATAGCAAAGGCCATGGTGAGTACGGTTAAACCAAAGGCGAGGGAAACTCCGAGTAGACCAATTCCCACATCGGGGAAAGCGGCGGCCAAGACTGCACTACCACAACCACCTAACACCAACCAAAATGTACCGAACATTTCTGCGATATACTTATTCATAACTATCCTTATTAATCTTTACCAGTATCAATAAGATAGTTTAAATTTATCAAAGTTGTGAAATCTTGGGCATATATAAAAAGAAAAGTATTCTTAGGTTATTGCTTCGAGCTCAATAAGGTTATCAAGTGCTTCTTGATCTGTTTTTCCACAGATGACAGGACAAGCTTTAAATTGGTGGCACACCTTAGGGCGTGAAGACAGACCAAATAGCTTACAGAGGTTTTGCTCATTTAATTGAATGCAACGCACGCCAGCAGGCTTACCATTCGGCATTCCAGGAATAGCAGATGTAATACTTGGAGCGACACAGCATGCTCCACAACCTAGGCGACATTCCATCAAATCAAACTCACTAAATAACAGGGTGCGCGATAGTAGCAAAAAATGATGAGAGTGACAGCTGTTGATTGAATCAAAGAATGAACAATTATTATCCTTGAACTTTTTATGGGCTAGCGGTATAACACGCACCCCAGTAAAAGAGTAAGAAGTAATCCTATGACGAATCCATTTTGGCAAGAAAAGACACTAGAACAGATGACCGAGAATGAGTGGGAATCTCTGTGTGACGGTTGTGGTAAGTGTTGCCTACATAAGCTTATGGATGAAGATAGCGATGAAGTTTACTACACCAATGTGGCGTGTAGCTGGCTGAACGACAAAACATGTTCGTGTAAAGATTACCCGAACCGCTTCACATCAGGTGAAGAGTGTTTGAAGCTGACTCGTGACAAGATTCATGAATTCCATTGGCTACCAGACACTTGTGCTTATCGCCTTTTATCCGAATCTAAGCCGATTCCTGAATGGCACCCATTGATTACGGGCTCTAAATCAGAGATGCATGCTGCTGGTGAAAGCGTTCGTAACAAAGTGGTATACGAAATCGATGTTGTCGATTGGGAAGATCACATTTTGAACCACCCGAATCGCTAGTTGACGATTACTAGTCAATTACCCGAATAAAAAAAGGCTCACATTTCTGTGAGCCTTTGTCGTATTTAGGAGGGTCCAAATCAATGGACTGTGTCATGGCTAATGTCAAGCAAGCGGTAAGTCTGCAACCACCTGGTTGAACGTGATACGAGCATTCTGAGCTTGCTCAGATAACTCGATCTTTTTCGCTTGTGCGGCACTAAGATTACTCTCGGCCTGCTCAAGTGCTTGTTGTAGGTTCTCTGGTAACTCGTGAGTTTCCATTTGTGAACCTTGCTCTAACACATAAGCGCGAATTTCTTTCTTCACTGCGGCAAGTTCTGTGTAAGCAACACGCTCAAGTTCTGCAGCTTCTTGCGCAGCATCTTTTTCTTTCTCAAATTGAGCCAGTGCCATACCTTCAGCAGACCAAGGGTCCATGTCTGGCAGTTCTTCGATGTTGATCGTTGGCTCGATGTACGCATCTTGATGACGTAGGTCGAGGTTAGTCGCACGAACCGCTGAAATCATCAACATTACAGAGATAGCCAGCAGCGGTAAGCCACCAACAATCGCCGCTGTTTGTAGAGTGCTTAGACCGCCCAAGAACATCAGAATCGTTGGTAAGAACGATAGAGTAAATGCCCAGAACATACGGTTCCAACGCATTGGCTCTTCGGTCACATTGTTTTGAACCACAGACGCAAGAATGTATGAGATAGAGTCAAAGGTTGTTGCTGTAAAGATGATACAAAGCAAAGTGAATACTGCGATAACTAGAGTACTCATTGGCAACTGCGCTAGCATCGAGAAGATAGCCTTAGTTGCGCCTTCTGCATTCAAAATAGCAACCACATCTAGCTCACCAGAAAGCTGCAGTGATAAGCCGTAGTTACCTAGAATCATGAAGAATAAGAAACAACCTAGAGAACCGAAGAAGATAGAACCTGACACCATTTGTTTGATGGTTCTGCCGCGAGAGATACGCGCAACAAACAGACCCATACTCGGTGCAAATACTAGCCACCATGCCCAGTAGAAAATCGTCCAGTCTTGTGGGAAGTGAGTGTTTTCGAATGTACCGTAGCCACCAAATGGTTCAGCCCACGTTGCCATCACGAAGAAGTTAGACAGTAGACGACCAATTGAGTCTAACCCCGTTTCTAACATGAAGATTGTTGGACCTGCAATCAGAACGAAAGCCAGTAGGCCCATCGCACCCCAGAAGTTGATGTTACTTAGGATCTTGATGCCTTTTTCCAATCCAGCATAAGATGAGTAAGCAAAAATCGCAGTACACACTAAAAGCACCATCACTTGCGTTAGGTTATTTTTAGGTAGACCAAATAGGTGATTCAGACCTTCAGTGATTAGAGGTGCAGCTAAACCTAGCGTTGTTGCAGCGCCGCCTAATAGACCGAAAATGAAAAGGATATCGACGATTTTTCCAGGTACGCCTTTACTGCGGTGTTCACCAAGAACAGGCATTAACGCACTAGAGATCTTTAGAACTGGCTGTTTACGTACATAGAAGAAGTAAGCGATAGGAATCGCAGGGATCAGGTAGATAGACCACGCGATTGGTCCCCAGTGGAACAAACCATAAGTTGCAGCCCAACGAACCGCTTCTTCGCTGCCTGGTTCTAGTTGGAAAGGCGGTGATTGGTAGTAGTAAGCCCACTCAATACAGCCCCAGTACAAAATACTTGCACCGATACCGCCACAAAATAGCATTGCAGCCCATGATGCTGTTTTGAATTCAGGCTCTTCATCAGCTTCGCCCAGTTTAATTTGTCCCATATCACTGAACACAACGTAAACCATAAATGCACAGGCAGCGAGACCTAGCGCAAGATATAGAAATCCTAGTTGATCCGTCATGAATGTTTTCGCAACCGCAATCCAGTCTGCGCCCTGAGCTGGGAACAAAATGAGCGGGAAAACTATCGTGAGTAGGAGTGCAATCGCACCAAAGAAGGTAGGCTTATCAATAAGCTCAAAAGTGTTTTTCACGAGTATTATTCCATTAAAATGAGAGCGGAATTATGGAATGAACTCGTTTTTTAGACCTAATCGGGTCTGTTGTCGTGACGACAAATCGCTTTAATGCAGAGAGGAAGGTGCAGTAACAGAGGGGAAAGTTAGATTAAGGCAAGTAGAATGCCACCAACGGTTGCCGCTGCGGATAAGTATTGCCCAGCTGAATAAGAACCATCGTCCTCTTCTTCAATCTTATCTGGGTGATCCATACCTAAAGCGCCATGAGCAAATGACTCAACCTTATCGGTAACGGTCGCGTTTTCAGCTTCGATTTTCTTGGCTTCTTTATCTATTTCTTTAAGAGCAGATAATAAGGCTTTACCCTCATCAGAGAGCTTAACGGTATTTTGCTCAACCTTAAGAGGGGCGGGCTTTTCAGCTTCTGCACTCTTGGTTTGTGTGTTCATTTGCGAAGGTGAATACAGCTGAGTATTACTCGTTCCTACTGGCGTCATATCGCTCTCCTTACTTATCCTTAAATATAGTATCGGCAGAGGTGTGAAAAACTTGTGCAATTAATCATCGATAGTGATGTTTTTTATTCGCACATTATATTTTCATCTGCTTTGTTAAATCGCCTATTTACTAAGCAAGTCTTGTGCCGATAAGAATGTTTAATTTTAGATAGAGTTAGGATGAATGATGGGAACGTGAGCAAGTTGTGACGATGGACCAATTATCTAGGATTAGCCCATCGACTCTTTAGGTTAAAAGGATGGTTTAGTCACACTCTAGGCTAGCGCTACGTTTTGATAGGTGTTGGTATGCTTTCATTTGATTCTCTTTTTTTACAAAGCGAGCCGGTGGCGAAAGCACTTCAAGTTGATAATCACTGCTATCCGATGAGATCTCTTTAACTGGGCTGATGATGGCAATTTTCAAATCAGGGTTACGACGTAGAATCGATGCCGCCGTTCCTAATCCTCCCTCTGTGTGGAATTTACCTGCTACATGAATCACTTGTTTACCTGGGTTTGATGCTAGGTAATTCACAATCGACTCTGCCATGGTTTCGTCCCAGGTGATCTGAGCGGCAAACTGCTTTTCTGTTTGCTCTGGCGTACCATGATGCATAGAAGCCATGAACTTTTCTTTGTATGGGCTATCGCCAGTATCCACTTCTGCAGCAATCCATAGGCGTTGCTCGGTCGATAATTGGTCTAGGTAAGGCAATCCTTTACGGCCAATACACTGCACAAATGGCTTTGGTGCATTTGCTGCAAGAACATCGACGTCGTTAGCTTTTGCGAACTCAACTAACGCACGGTAATCACTTTCGTAATTTGGCCACGCCGCCGCTTGAGACATGAGAATTTGTTCACCAATTTCACCGTTTAAGTATTGGTCGAGTGTGGTTTGGTGCTCTCGAGTGAACTGTTCCATTGAAAGTGTAATGTTTGATGTTGAATTGCGGCGCGCTTTTAAGAAATCGGTTTGGAAGCGGTGAATAGCAGAGTGAGTGTGCCATTCCCCAATAAGAATCACATCAGCATCAATCAGTTGCTTGGGTAAAGCATTGAGATCAAGTGCTTTACCTTGTGGAGAAGCGAACTGGTAGTCATAGAATGTGGAAACGGATTCCGCTTGAGCCACTGTTTGAGAAGTGTCTTTTGAAGGTTGGCTAGCACAAGCTGTGAGAAGAGTGGCTAATCCGATAAGAATAATACGTTGCATGAAGTGCCTCCTTGAAGAATACGCATACTAAAGGAGGCAAGATAATAACTCAATGCAAACGATAATCAATATCAATTAAATTTGTTTGCGGTACACTCGCAGCATAAAGTCAGCCTCACAGTTAAATTGCTCTGCCTCGGTGAGTTGTTGTTTAAACTCTTCACTCGCTTTCCAAGCAAACGGCGTCATCTGTAGCAGGTCGAATGCATCTGACCCCGATAGTTCCATCATATAGTTTAATTGCTCTTGATGTTCAAGCGTAAAACCTTCGATCACTTCTGGATCTTCATCATGCAAGCGAACGCCATCATAAATTGCATCACGCAGTTGATACAGGTGTCGGCTAGCTGGCGTCACGGTGATCACCACGCCATTATCTTTGATGGTGCGCTGTAACTCTTCAGCCTTGCAAGGCGCGTAAATGCGTAAAATGCCGTCTAAGCTGTTTTCAGCAAAGGGTAGACGATGGCTTGATGCAACTGAGAAGTCGACAGCAGGGTAGCGTTTAGCGGCATATTTGATAGCGATCTTAGAAATGTCTAGGCCAAAAATCGCGCCGTTTTTGTTTTGAAAATTCAATGCGATTTCGTTGGTGTAATACCCTTCGCCACAGCCAATATCCAACAGGCTAGGAGTAGTGTCTGGCAGGTAGTTTGAGCATAAGCCGACTACCGCTTGGCGCATTGGATCGTAGTGCTTGCCTTCAAGGAAGCGACGACGTGCCTGCATCATCTCTTTATTGTCACCTGGATCTTTTGAGCGTTTGTGGTGCGCAGGCATCAAATTGACATAGCCTTCTTTCGCTAGGTCGAACTGATGGTTCTTTTCACACTTAAACGTACGATCGTTTTGAGATAAAGGTTGGTGACACAAAGGGCATTGGTAAGTCATTGCGAACTCGAGATAGAAATTTCAAGCCCAAAATTTTAACAGGAAGCATAGTGGGGCGCTAGAATAAACGCAGCTGTGTTGGTTAACGGCAATCCGTAGATAGATAGAGCCAACGCATGGTTGGCTCTATTGGTTATGTGCAAATCACTGATAAAACAGTGAGTTCAGCTTCTAGCTAAAGAAGTTAACTTGATTCTTCAACGATTCCGCTTGTCTTTGAAGTTCATCAGCACTGTGAGAGGTCTTAGCGCTGGTTTCACGGCTCTGCTGGTTCAAATCACTGATCGCATGCGCGTTAGCTGCTATCTCTTGAGAAACCTGAGCTTGCTCTTCGGATGTTGCCGCAATGGTTTCAGCTTGAGAAGCAATAGATTCAACTTGAGAGGCAATCGACTCTAGCGCGGTGCCCGCTTCTTGCGCTTTATCGAGTACTTGGTTGGCATTCGATTGGCTTTGCGTCATCAGGTTTACGGCATTGTGGGTCGACGATTTCAGCTTCTCGATGATGCTTACTACGTCTTGGACTGATGTTTGAGTTCGATGAGCCAATGTTCTTACTTCGTCGGCTACCACTGCAAAGCCACGGCCTTGCTCACCCGCACGTGCCGCTTCTATTGCAGCGTTCAACGCAAGTAAGTTGGTTTGCTCTGCGATATCATCAATCATCTTAGTAACAGTTTGAATACTTTCGCTATCAGAGCTTACTTGCTCTATGGCCGATGCGGATTTGTCTAATTGATCGTTCAGTTGGGCAACATCAATACACACACCTTCAACGACTTCTAAACCTTTCTGGCTGTCTTCATTGGCAAGGCGAACATTTTCAGCAATGCTGTTTACTTGCTGTGCCACTGATTCAGCAGAGGTGGCCATCTCTTCTATGGCTGTAACGACTTGCTCAACCTGTGCTTGCTGGCGGTCAGATTGGCTTAAGTTGTGGCTTGCATCTTGCGACACACTACTCGAGCTATTCTGGACTTGATCACTGGTCGCACGAATCTCGCCCACGAGTGTATTCAACTGTGCTGCCATGTTGGCAACGCCGGTATTTAGGTTGCTGATTTCGTTCTTAGTCTGCTGACCATTGTTTGGAATATGTAGGCTTACTTCGCCTTTTCCTAAACGCAGCATGTACTCGTTTAACGTGGTTAGTGGTGTCAGTGTGCGGTTTAACACGAAGGTTAACGCGACGATGGTAGCCGCAGCTATTAGGGTGGCAATAATGGCGATGAGCTTCAGCAAATCGTCACTGCCTTTGGTCACTTCTTTAATGAATGTACCGCCAAGCAGCTTCCAATCCCAACCTGGAACTTCGGTGTATACCAGGTACTTCTCACCAACCGTTTCTTGATACTGATATGGGTATAGAATCAGCCCCGATGGCTGTTCAAAGATTTGATAGAAAGGTTTGTTACCGTCGTAGTCAGCAACATCAACAATCGATTTACCACCACCAACGTTCGTGGGGTGCAGTAAGTACTGACCCTGATGCTCTTTCTCGTTATCGACAATAATGGTATAGCCCGTATCACCCCAAGAAACCGAGCGTAAAGATTCAAACAGACTTTGAGTCGCGTCTTCTACTGGCAAACCAATGAAAGAAACACCGTTTACTTTGCCTTGAGTATTGATCAAAGGCGCATAGTAGGTAATGTAACGTTGGCCGAAGAGTTTAACTTGAGAGTAATAAGGTTGGCCACTTTTGAGCTTGTTATAGCCCGGATGGTCTTTCCCTAGTGTAGTCGCAACAACTCGTTCACCTGAAGGTTTCTTGAGAGAAGTCGACACACGAATAAAATCATCGCCAAATGGGGCAAATAGGGTCGCTACGGCGCCGGTATCGCGGGTAAAGCTATCGACTAGTTTAGTATCGTTGATTAGGCTCTCACCATATTGAGTTATGTTGGGAATTGAATGGCCGTTGAATTCAACGTCATAATTTTCAACATAAACACCTGCTAGGTAACCGTTACGAAAAGTGGATTCTAAAACTTTGGCGGTGTGCAGGTAGGCGTCGAATTGACCAGAGATGGTTTTGGCCATCGCTTCGACTTTTGATTGGTGCTCCCTTAACGTGTTGTCTAATAATACCTGTGAGGCATTACGGTACACGAGTGTTGCAATGGAACTAAAGGCGATAAGCAAGCACAGCAAAATGACCAACTTAAGTTGGAAGCCAACACTTTGATTTTTGTATTTCTCGAGCATGAATTCACTATCCTGTCTTCATTGAGGTGTTGTTAAGTAGTTTTCATTAAGTTTGTTATTGAGCGTTCTATCATAGGAACTTATTTATCAGCAGTAATTGATAATAATTAATGAATTGACGGTTATATTTATAAATTGGAGTAATGAGAATAAATGTGGCGTGGATTTAAACGGAGAGGAAATAGGTTTGTATTAGGTCGTTGCTCACTGGATGAGGTGAGTGAGGCTAAAGCCAATAAAAAATGCAGCTCAATGAGCTGCATTTTCTTAAATTAAATTTGCGATAGGCTTAGTGTGAAGAGATCACTGTAATAAGCTGGTGGCTTTCGCCAGGCTGCAATGTTTTGCCTGCTTCTAGGCTTGGTGCGTGCAGTGTTGATTCAACACATAGCATGGTTAGGTAACCGTCGTCTTGCATGTCGCCCATACCAGCAGCACCTTCGGCCCACGGGTTCCACAGTACTGCAGAGTTATGACCGTGGTTTTCAACTGTTAGCTTGCGATCCAGCTTCTTGTCAGCAACAAAAATTTGCGCTTCTGGTTGAGTGTAAACACGGTCAATCGTGTCGGTTAGCACAAGCTCAGCACCGCCTTGGCAGATCTTGCCACCTTGTAGGCTATCGATGTACTCAGCCCCCATACCAGTGGTCGTTGTGCTGTGGATATCGCCAACGTTTAGGTAAGTGTGCAGCGCGCCAGAGAAAGTCCATGGTTGCGAATCTGTGTTCTTCACATCTAAGGTCACTTTCAGCTCATCGCCAATCTCAACATTCAAACGTGCATCGAACTGATGGGGCCATACTGCTAGCGTCTCTTCACTTGGCTTCAGGCCTAAGCTTACAATCACGCCAGCTTCGCTTTCACGGTGCTCAACCAATTGCCATTCACTTGAACGTGCAAAACCATGCGCAGGTGCTGCGATGCGACCAAACCAAGGCCAACATACTGGAATACCACCACGCAGAGCTGTTTTGCCATCAAACTTAGCTTGTTGGCTCATCCAAATTAGGTCTTCTTGGCCTTGCGGTTGGAATGACACGACATGGCCGCCAAACAGTGAAATCGCTGCGTTTGCTTTATCGTGGATAACACGAACCAGTTTCACACCTTCGTGCTCAACGATAGTCACGTTATCAGAAAGTACAGTCAGTGCAGGTAGAGTAGATAAATCCATTACATGATCCTTCTAAGGAAATTGAATTCGAATGCTGACTAGAGTGGTGCTTGTGCTTTCACGAGTAACAAGCAGAGTCAGTATTGGAATTAAATTTTGCGTTACCTTGATCAACTGAGATAGACGCGGTTTAAAAGATAGCAGGTATTAAAAAGGCGACACTAAGGTCGCCTTTTTCAAAGTCTGCTCAAAACAGTCTTCGCTAATGCTTATCTAAAGCTATTTCTAAAAAGAAATTACTTAGAGATGTGAGCGATTAGGTCTAGAACTTTGTTTGAGTAACCGATTTCGTTGTCGTACCAAGATACAACTTTAACGAATTTGTCAGTTAGAGCAACACCAGCTTTAGCATCGAATACTGAAGTTTGAACTTCACCGATGAAATCTTGTGATACTACTTGGTCTTCAGTGTAACCAAGAACGCCAGCCATTTCGCCTTCAGAAGCTTCTTTCATTGCAGCACAAATTTCTTCGTAAGATGCAGCTTCTTTTAGGTTAACTGTTAGGTCAACTACAGATACGTTAGCAGTTGGTACACGGAAAGCCATACCAGTTAGAAGGCCGTTTAGTTCTGGAAGAACAACGCCTACAGCTTTAGCAGCACCAGTTGAAGATGGGATGATGTTTTGAGAAGCACCACGGCCACCGCGCCAGTCTTTAGCAGAAGGGCCATCTACAGTTTTTTGAGTTGCTGTAGTAGCGTGAACTGTAGTCATAAGACCAGACTCAATGCCCCACTTATCGTTAAGTACTTTAGCGATAGGTGCAAGACAGTTAGTAGTACAAGAAGCGTTAGAAACGATGTCTTGACCAGCGTAAGATGCTTGGTTAACGCCCATTACGAACATTGGAGTTGCATCTTTAGAAGGACCTGTAAGAACAACTTTCTTAGCACCAGCAGTGATGTGCTTACGTGCAGTCTCGTCAGTTAGGAAAAGACCAGTTGCTTCAGCAACTACGTCTACTTCGATAGCATCCCACTTAAGGTCTTCTGGGTTACGCTCAGCTGTAACACGTACAGTTTTACCGTTAACGATTAGGTTACCGCCTTCAACTTCAACAGTACCGTTGAAACGGCCGTGAGTTGAGTCGTACTTAAGCATGTATGCCATGTACTCTACGTCGATTAGATCGTTAATACCTACTACTTCGATGTCTGCACGCTCTTGAGCTGCGCGGAATACGAAACGGCCGATACGGCCAAAACCGTTAATACCTACTTTGATAGTCATTGTAGTTGCTCCACAACTTAATTTCTGATTAAAGATAACTGGTAGTAAAATTACAGAATCCAGTATACATCTGCAATAGATAATCCGACTTAACTTGTTTAATGTCAAAAAAAAGCGACGCTTTTCTTAACAATTGGGTGTAAGTGGTTGAAAATTGACCATTGCAAGTGGCTCTGTACCCTTCCAGTTGGGTAAAATACCCCTAAATGATGATTCACTTATGAGTGTATATGTACAATGTTTCCTGGTGAGAAAGTATGTGCTACAAAACGACTCATATGCAAGCCTTTATAGAAAAAAGTAAATATAATAACTGAGAATGTGGAGAGATATTAACGTGATTCAAAAGGGAGGAAATATGATAAAGCCTGATGAATACTGGCGTGAGCGCCTAACGGACGACGAATTTGCAGTGTGTCGTGAGCGTGGTACTGAAGCCCCATATAGCGGCAAGTTACTGCACAACCATAAGACTGGCGTCTATAGCTGCACATGCTGTGAAAGCCCTTTGTTTCTGTCGGATAACAAATATGACTCTGGGTGTGGTTGGCCAAGCTTTGATGCCCCAGTGAATGATGAAGCAGTACGCTATATAGAAGATCTAAGTCACGGAATGAAGCGTGTAGAGATCCGTTGTACCGCCTGTGATAGCCATTTAGGTCACGTTTTTCCTGATGGTCCGAAGACCACAGGTGAACGATTCTGTGTTAATTCGGTGTCGTTAATTTTCAACAAAAATGACGAAAGTGCGAAATAACTTGTAACTATTGTCTAATCCTTACAGGTCGCATTTGTCGATTTAGGAATACTGAACGCCCCAAGATTTCAGAATTAACTCTAGTACAAATAAAAACAGCTACCAGAAAGGTAGCTGTTTTTTTTTGAAAGCGGATGAATGAACCGGAAGCTTAGGTTAGAACACACTAAATGGTGCGATCAGTAACTCGGGACGATTGAAGGGCTGTAAATTCCATCCTCAATAGCGTCAACGATGTTGTCTGCGTCTTTATTTAGCTTCTTATAGGTTGCCTTGTCGAAACGGTACAACACAGTGAGCTCTGCTTCAGAAGCAATCGGCACGTCAAAGTCTTTGGCAACCATTGCCCACACGTACGCTTTTTCCATATGACCAAGGCTGTGGTTGATACTGGCCATGGACTTGAAGATTTCAGTATTGGCGACTGAGCCATTAGAAAGCGTTAACGCATTATTGAGTAGTTTAAGTGTCTTTGCATGATCGCGGGTGGTGTAGAAAGTAGCCAAGGCATATTGCATTTCTGCTGTATTTAATGCTTCTTTTCCTTCTAGCTGTAGGAAACTGCGTCTGGCGTTGGTGTCCCCAGTTTGCGACCACAGGAAGTAAAGCGTTTCTGGAGTATCGGATTTCGATAGCTCATCAACAATACGCTCAGACTCTTCGATGCTGTGCATTAAAGAAGTAAAGCGGCGCTCTTGCAGTTTAGATTGATCAATAGTCTCAATTTGTGCTGCAAGCTCTAAGCACTTTTTGTAAGCAGTGACTAATTCGAACTCTTTAATCTTATTGATTTCGGAGGGGTGTTTCTGAACTTCAAATCGATGCCAGATAAGATCGGTACGTGCGACACGACATTGCCCATCGTTCATGTTCAATTGTTCACACTGAAGGCCCGGGTTGCTTTGGCACAGTTGATCGGTATTTTTGTTCCCTTCAAGACACCCAACCAGAGTGAAAGGCAATAGGCTAATCGCCAACCATTTCATAATTTTCATATTCCTTCACTTGTGATCAAATGCACTTATTATCGGTCAGGTTCTTGACTCAATTCTGTTACGGGTTATTTTCTGGTGAAAATTGTTAAAACTAAGGCTTTACCATGGATGCAGAACAACTTCTTAGCGCAATGACACCCGAGGTCTACGAACGTTTAACTTACGCAGTTGAAACGGGTAAATGGCCAGAAGGTACGGCGCTCTCAAAAGAGCAGCGCGACTCGTGTATGCAAGCGGTTATGTTATATCAATCTAAACATAACTCTGAAGCTCAACATATGACAATTGCAGCTGGTGGTGAGATTAGCTTTAAATCTAAGTCTGAACTAAAGAAACAGTTTAAATCAGATCAAGAAGATATTGTTAGGGTTAACCCGAATCATTAAGCTTAAATTACAACAAAGGGGTGGCAATGTGCCACCCCTTTTACTTTAAGCCGTTTATTTATAAGCAATAAAACGATTTAGTTCACGTTAATTGGCTAACAGGCTTATAAGCTCATCTCGCCACGCAACACTTGCTGCATTTGAGTTTTCACTTCTTCGTAGCTTAGATTTTGGCTTAATAGGTAGTGAAGTTTCGCTAGCGCGGCTTCTGGTGTCATATCGTAACCACTGACTACCCCTGCTTCTGCTAGTGCACACCCTGTCGCGTAGCCACCCATGTTCACCTTGCCGGCCAAACATTGAGTTAGGTTCACTACGATAACACCACGCTCTGATGCGTCTTTTAGGTGCTGAAGTAGTTCAGGGTTTTGTGGTGCGTTACCCACACCAAAAGTAAGTAGAATCATTGCGTTAACAGGCTGCAATAGTGTGTTGCGGATCACTTCGTGTGATATGCCAGGGTACATAGTGATTACGCCGATAGGTTGCGGAGTAATATTATGAACCTTGAAAGCACCTTCAGGCTGTTCGTTTACCTTTACGTTATTGCTGATTTGGATATTGATACCCGCTTCTAGCAATGGGTTCAGATTTGGAGAAGTAAACGCATTGAAGCCATCAGCGTGTGATTTTGTGCTGCGGTTACCACGCATCAACTTGTTGTTAAAGAACAGCGTCACTTCGTTTATTGGGTAGTTTGCAGCAATGTGTAGCGCATTCAGTAGGTTTGCTTGTCCGTCTGAACGAAGCTCTGCTAATGGGATCTGAGAGCCCGTTACAATCACAGGTTTGCCGAGGTTTTCAAGCATGAAAGACAGTGCAGAGGCGGTGTATGCCATAGTGTCTGTACCATGCAGGATAACGAAACCATCGTACTTATCGTAGTTCGCGCGGATGTCATCAGCGATAGTCTGCCAATCAAGTGGCGTCATATCTGAAGAGTCCATTAATGGAGAGTATTCGTGAATGGTGTACTCAGGCATCTCTGGGCGATGGAATTCAGGCATGCCAGCTAGCTGCTTATCCATGAAACCTGCGACTGGAACATAGCCGTGGTCAATAGACTTCTGCATGCCAATTGTGCCGCCGGTGTACGCGATATAGATGTGTTTTCTTTCCATGGCGAATAATACTTAGTGTGATATAGGGAACAGGGGGGCGATTATAGCGAATTATCATGCAATAAAAAGAGGCACCTAACACAGAGGCGCCTCTTGATAATAAAGCGTTGAACTTATCTTATTGAACTTGGCAATTTAAGCAGAAAGCGTAGCGGCCTTGTGGGTCGTTAAAGTTGCCTAACAGCTGGCTATCTTGAGCTAACTGTTGAGTAACAGGCTGTAAACTGCTTGGTATCATCGATTGAATATCAAGGCCTATCGACATCTGAACTTGGTTCATAAATTCTTGAATAAATTGTTCAGTGGCCGAAAGAGGTTCCTCTACCCAGTAGATGTTGTAGGTTTCAAGTTCTGCAAGCGAAGCCGCAGCTGCAACTGCATCATCAAAATCACCAATCTCATCGACTAAGCCTTTCTGGATTGCATCTTGACCTGTCCATACTCGGCCTTGAGCGATCTTGTCTACAGCATCGACTTCCATGTCGCGATTTTCTCCAACTAGGCTGATGAATCGGCGGTAACCGTTTTCAATGCCCATTTGAAAAGCGTCTTTCGCGCCATCGCTAAGTCCTGTCGTAATACCGATACCAGAGAAAGGTGACGTACCAACGCCGTCAGTGTAAACACCAATATCGTTTAATCCTTTTTCGAAGGTTGTGATAACACTGAAGATACCAATCGAACCGGTGAGCGTAGTTGGCTGCGCTAGGATCTTATCCGCACCCATCGAGATCCAGTAACCACCTGAAGCAGCAAGGCTCGACATCGACACAACAACCGGTTTACCTGCTTGCTTGATCGCTTCTATTTCATTGCGGATCACTTCTGAAGCAAATGCGCTACCACCTGGGCTATCTACACGAAGTACAACGGCTTTCACTTTATCGTCGTTACGCGCTTGGCGAAGTAGGGCTGCAGTAGTATCACCACCAACCGTACCACGCGGCTGTTTACCATCCATAATTGCGCCGCTAGCAACAATCACGGCGACATCGTGTGACTCACTGGTCATGTCTGGAAGCATGGTTGCACGGTATTCGTAGTAACCAAACGCGTTGTAGCTGTCTTGACCGTCACTGCCGAAAACATCAGCAAGCTCTAGTCGAACTTGTTGGCGTGTCGCTAACTCATCCACTAAACCAAGTTTTTCAGCCAGTTTTGCAATGTCACCGTCCACAGACTCAAGTTCTTTCAAGAACGTGTCCATGCTTGGGTTCAGTGTTTTAGCATCGATCTG
This sequence comes from Vibrio splendidus, assembly GCF_001557875.1. Lineage (GTDB taxonomy): Bacteria > Pseudomonadota > Gammaproteobacteria > Enterobacterales > Vibrionaceae > Vibrio > Vibrio splendidus_F. The sequence continues at coordinate 135,816 of NZ_LNRF01000011.1, forward strand.
ACGGTTGTTGCTGACATCATCAACGTACGCACCCCACAGTTGGCTTAACCAACGAGAAGCAGACTCTTTCGCTGCATCTGACATGTCGTCACGAATGAAAGGCTCGATAGCTGATTTATAGGTACCAACACGAAATACGTGCGTATTGACGTCTAGCTTCTCTAATAAGGTTTTGTAGTAAAGCGAATAGGCGCTGTAACCTTTGAGAAGCACACCACCGTCAGGGGACATGTACACCTTAGTGGCGTAACTTGCCAGGTAGTATTGGCTCTGGTTGTAGAAGTCACCTACCGCATAAATAGGCTTACCCGACGCTTTAAATTCATTTAAGGCTTTAGCAATGTAACGCAGTTTAGTTAGATTGGTCTCTGGCAGCTCTTTAAGTGCTAAAACAATACCCGTTACATTATCGTCGTCTTTGGCGTAGCGAATTGTTTCAACGATATCAAACAGGATGTTTTCTTTTGGAAGGTCTTTGCCCAGCAGCGAACCCGTGACCGAATCCATCGGGTTAATATAGCGGCTTTGCTCTACGATAGGGCCAGACAGGTTAAGTACTAACGCTGATTCTTGTGGAACAGTCGGCTGGGCCGTATCTGAATGGAAGTACACAAAGTAGATGATGGCGATACTGAGTAAAAAGAAAAGGTTTACCAGCGCAAGACGCACAAACGTGATGAGCTTCCAAATCCCTTTAAAGATCATGCCTATAAATTTGAATATTTTTTTCATTCTGTCTCCGCAGTGAGATCACGTCGCTTTAACAAGCCGTAGTACCATTAATCTCAATAATATGAACTGCTTAGTATCCTACGATAATTCCCAAGCTCAAACTACACCAAGAATTGTTAATCGATATATATTCTCATTAAGTGTAGTCAAATTAAGGGGTTCTGAACGATTAATACCTTCAGCATTATGATCGGTGTTACAAAAATGTAAACGGTTGTTTGAACTTTTGGTGATTGAACTATACTGTGGTCAGACCACAAGGATAAAATAATAGAAGTGATGTCTGCCATGTACCCACATTTACTTGAACCACTCGATCTTGGATTTACTCAGTTACGTAACCGTGTATTGATGGGATCAATGCACACAGGTTTAGAAGAAAATAAAGAAGGCCTACACAAACTTGCCGCGTTTTATGAAGAGCGAGCAAAAGGAGGCGTTGGTCTTATTGTTACCGGTGGTTTCTCTCCTAATTTACGTGGCAGATTAACCCCATTTAGTGCTGAATTCAGTAAAGTAAAGCACGCCAAAGCGCACCAAGTTGTTACCGAAGCCGTCCACAAGCACGGCGGTAAAATTGCGCTTCAACTATTGCATGCCGGTCGTTATGCGATGCACCCATTCGCGCAAAGTGCTTCTGGCATTAAAGCGCCAATCGCTAAGTTCGCACCCAGTGAGATGAGCCCTCGTCAGATAAAAAAGACCATCGGTGCCTTTGCCAATAGTGCAGAGCTCGCTCAGGTTGCTGGTTATGACGGCATTGAGATCATGGGCTCGGAAGGTTACTTGATTAACCAATTCATTTGTAAGCGTACCAACATGCGTTACGACGAGTGGGGCGGTTCTTACGAGAAGCGTATGCGTTTCCCGCTAGAGATCGTCAAATCGATTCGCGAAGCGGTGGGTAAAGATTTCATTATTATTTTCCGACTGTCGATGCTGGATTTGGTTGAGCAAGGCAGCACCTTTGAAGATGTTGTTCTTTTGGCTCAGAAGCTAGAAGAAGCGGGTGTGACTATCATCAATACCGGTATTGGTTGGCATGAAGCTCGTGTTCCGACTATCGCGACGCAAGTACCACGAGGCGCATTCTCTTGGGTAACCGAGAAAGTGAAACCATACGTGTCGATCCCAGTGGTGACTTGTAACCGAATCAACACACCAGAAGAGGCCGAACGTATCCTCAGTTCAGGACAGGCCGACATGGTATCAATGGCGCGTCCATTCTTGGCAGATCCGGACTTTGTTAATAAAGCCGCTCAAGACCAAGCGCAGTTCATCAATACCTGTATCGGCTGTAACCAAGCTTGTCTTGATAACGTGTTTAAGGGTAAGCGAGCGAGCTGTTTGGTGAACCCACGAGCGTGTTACGAGACTGAAATTGTTGTTCAGCCAGCGCAAGCGACTAAGACCATTGCGGTTGTCGGCGCAGGCCCAGCCGGTTTAGCCTGTGCAACGACTTTAGCGCAGCGTGGACACAAGGTTGACTTGATTGAGAAAAATGACCGTATCGGCGGCCAGTTTAGATTAGCAATGCAGATACCGGGCAAAGAAGAGTTCAGAGAAACGATTCGTTATTTTGCTAACCAAATCGATGCATCCGGCGTGAATCTGAAACTGGATACCGAAGCAACGTTTGAGATGTTGTTGAAGTACGATGAAGTGGTGATGGCTGCTGGCGTAGAGCCAAGAAAGCTCGATATTGAGGGCATTGACCAAGAAAACGTGGTCGATTACCAAACCTTGATTCGCGAAAAGACACCAGTAGGCGAAAAGGTCGCGATTGTTGGTGCTGGTGGTATCGGTGTCGATGTGGCAACCATGCTGACAGAGCCGACTTCACACAGCTTAGACGATTGGCTGCATGAGTGGGGTATTGATAAGAACATGGAACACCCAGGTGGTTTGTATCCTTACCCGGATTCATTCAGCGACAAAACGGTTTGGGTGATGCAGCGTAAAGCGGGGCGCGTTGGTAAAGGTCCGGGCAAAACTACAGGCTGGATTCACAAACGCACGCTAGAGAAACGAGGTGTGAATCTACTGGGCGGTGTAAGCTACAACAAGATTGATGACCAAGGTCTGCATATCAGTATTGGCAAGAAAGAACAGGTCCTCGATGCCGATTCCGTTATCGTGTGTGCAGGTCAGGTGTCAGTTCGTCCATTTGAAGATATGTGGCAAGAGTTTGGTGGCAAACTGCACGTGATAGGCGGTGCCGATTATGCCGGTGAGCTGGATGCAGTACGTGCTATCCGTCAAGGTGTTGAACTGGCTATTAAGTTATAGAATCAGCCATCAAACTGTAATCTTACCGGTAGATATTGTTACTTAATTTGCTGAGCTAGATTTTTAACAAGGCTCCTAAGTCATAGATTTAGGAGCCTTTATTGTTTCTAATTTAGGCCAAATGGCTAGTCGTTGAGATTTATTATCGTTTGTATTCTGTGCTAAAGTTCAAGTATACAAATAATAAAGAAATAGTAAGGACTTCAAATGGATGCTTTGGATCTATTGCTCAACAGACGCTCAATCGCAAAACTCTCTGATCCAGCACCTGAAGGTGTGGCGTTAGAAAACATCATTAAAGCAGGGCTGCGCGCTCCAGACCACGGTGCACTAACACCTTGGCGCTTTGTTATCGCGCAAGGTTCTGGTCTACAAAAGCTTTCAGACATCTTGGTGCGTGCCGCTGAAGCGGATGAAAGCGAAGAAGCGGTTATCGAGAAAGTAAAAAAAGCGCCGTTCCGAGCTCCGATGGTGATCACCGTGATTGCTAAAGTAACCGAGCATGAAAAAGTACCAGCGATTGAACAACATCTTTCTGCAGGTTGCGCTGCTCAAGCGATGCAAATGGCTGCAGTCGCACAAGGTTTCCAAGGCTTTTGGCGCTCAGGTAAATGGATGTTCCACCCAGAAGTACACCAAGCATTTGGCCTAGAAGGCGACGACGAAATTGTTGGCTTCCTATACCTAGGTACTCCGGGCTGTACACCAATGAAAGTACCAGAGCGCGACTTCTCTAAGTTTGTTGAGTTCTTATAAAGAGCACTACGTTGAAAATGACTTAGATCTGTGGGGAATTGTGAACTTGTTGGTTATGAATTCTATTGAATTGAATATTCAGTGCAGCACATCATTTTTAGAAAGAACCTTGCTAGACAGGACTTCATGAAAGCAAGCAGTGATACAGCCCACTAGGGGCTGATTCGATCACTAGACTGTTAGCGTACTTGTTAAGTCCAACATGGTAAGTGGTATAAGCACAAGATAGTAGATTGTTCTTACCACGTTGAGTAAAACAGTTGTTAACTCAATCAACTTCATAAACACCGCCTTCGTTATACGATTGTCGAATGTTGTCTTTAGCGTGAACTTTGATATGATTATTAATGTAATACGTCATCGTACTCTCAGTTCAGAAGACTGCAATCTTCTTGCTAAAAACGTGTATGTGACTGATAAATCAGCCCGCCTTTGTGTGGGCTTTTTTATTGCTTAGACTCTTGCATCTTACCTCCCGTAATTCGATTTGTCCTTAGTACAACATGTTGTGTTCGTTTGGTTTTTTTGTCCTTTATTTTGTGTTACTTATCTGCTTTCTTGTGTCGTATTTAACGAGAACCACCAACTTTTAGTTTTGATTCAGATCAATAAAAAGAGAACGCTGAATAAGATCAATTCAATATTATTACGCTAGTTCTCGCTTTAGAAAAAATAAATAAAACCAATAATATAGTGTAAAAATCGTTGCTTTTTCTAGAGTCATTGCAGGCTGTGGCCGCATAGTTATTGGTAGATTCAAAACAAGGCAGTTGGTTACTAAAGTTTGTATAAGGCATGTTTTAATTAGTGAATATTTAGTAGTCAGTAGTTTTTTGAATGCTAACTGTATAAACAACCAGTTTTTCTTGATTTATTAGGGTCACATTAGATAATGTGGCCCTAATTGTTTGTAGCATCTGGAAAAACATGTCTCGCCTTATTATTGCTGAAAAACCAAGCCTCGGCCGCGCGATTGCCGCCGCACTACCTAATCCACAGAAGAAAGACCAAGGGTTTATCAAATGTGGTAATGGAGATGTGGTGACTTGGTGTATTGGACATTTATTGGAGCAGGTTGAGCCAGATGCTTATGATGATCGTTATAAGAAGTGGAATTTAGCCGATCTTCCTATTGTGCCAGAGCAATGGCAACTAAGACCGCGTAAGACGTCGAGCAAACAGCTCACGGTGATCCGAAAGCTATTGAAGGACGCAACCCAAATTGTCCATGCGGGAGACCCAGATAGAGAAGGACAGTTGCTGGTGGATGAAGTGATCGATTACTGCAAAGTGTCCAAGGCCAAAAAAGAGTCGATGGACAGGCTATTGATCAGCGACTTGAACTTACCTGCTGTGAAGCGTGCGCTTTCTCAAATGCGCAGTAACCGTGACTTTATTCCACTGTCTATTTCTGCATTGGCACGCTCTAGAGCCGATTGGCTGTATGGCATGAACATGACCCGAGCTTATACCTTGCTTGGTCAAAAGGCTGGTTACCAAGGCGTGTTGTCGGTAGGGCGAGTACAAACACCTGTACTTGGTTTGGTCGTAAGGCGTGATGAAGAGATCGAAAACTTCATTCCAAAAGATTACTTCACTTTGCATGCTTTGATCCCTTACCAAAACAACGGTCAGAGTTTTGATATTCGTGCTCGTTGGAAACCAAGTGAAGCGTGTAAGCCGTGGCAAGATGAAGAAGGGCGTGTGCTCAATCGCAAGTTGGTTGAGAACGTGGCTAACCGAATTGCGAATCAACCCGCGACGGTAACGGAATCAGAGCAAAAGCAAAGTAAACAAGCTGCGCCACTGCCTTACTCGCTGTCAGCACTGCAGATTGATGCGTCTAAGCGTTTCGGTATGAGTGCTCAGCAGGTTCTCGACACGTGTCAGTCGTTGTATGAGAAACACAAACTCATCACTTACCCTCGTTCTGATAGTCGTTATTTACCTAAAGATCACTACTCACAAAGAGAGTCGGTAGTAGATGCTATCGCTAACAATGCGAAAGAGCTGCAAAGTGGCGCTCAAGGCGCGGATCTTTCCCTTAAATCCAAAGCATGGAACGACAGTAAGGTCGATGCTCACCACGCGATTATTCCTACTCCGAAGAAGTCATCAGTGAATGGCTTATCTGCTAATGAGATGAAGATCTATCAGCAAATCGCTCGTCAGTATCTAATGCAGTTCTACCCACCTGCCGTTTTTGCTGATGCTAAGCTGGTCTTTGATATCGCTGGTGGCGTGTTCATTGCGAAAGGACGTCAGCTTATCAACCCTGGTTGGAAAGTGTTGATGGGTAAAACCGACACCGAAGAGAAAGGTGATGGCACGGATACGGTTCCACCGCTAGATAAAGGAACTGTGTTGACCTGTCGTGAAGGCGTGATTGGTGATAAGAAAACGGAACCACCAAAGCACTTCACGGAAGCGACATTGCTTCAAGCGATGACAGGTATCGCGCGTTTTGTTGCGAACAAAGACCTTAAAGCCATTTTGAAAGAGACCGATGGTCTTGGCACAGAAGCAACCCGTGCGGGTATTCTCGATACTCTATTCAAAAGGCAACTGCTAACGCGCCAAGGTAAGAGTATTCACAGTAGCCCTGCGGGCAGAGGCTTGATTCATGCCTTACCTGAGGATTCTACCTTCCCAGATATGACGGCCCATTGGGAACACCAGCTGCAAGGTATGGCAGAACGAAATCAAGCGTATCAGCCTTTCATGCAAGCGTTAGAAAGCAAGATTGATGGTTTGATGGGCAAGGTAAAAACCGGCGAAGTTCCTGAGTCTCTGCGCCATCTTCCTAAAGTCGAGAGACCTGCCTTCAAACGCCGTAAAGGCGGTGGTGCTAAGAAGTCTTATGCCAAGAACGGTTCGTATGCCAACAAAGGTGCGTATGCTAAGAAAGGTACTTCCGCTAAAAAGAGCACCAAAAGCTAAGACTTATTGAAGTTAGGATTAACGCCCGACTTTGCGGCCACAGCGCTTAAACAGCTGCTGCCAATAGTCGACATGGCGACGAGTGGATGCTCGAAAGGCTTGATGTGCATCTTGGATGGGAAAGTAATAACTGTGCAGTTCAGGTTGCGCGTCAAACATCCCTAGTTGCGGGGCTAACTGCTGATAATAGCCATCCAGCTGCGCCATGTAGGGCTGAACCTTACCTATGTATTGTTGCTCGAACACATTGTTGAGATAACGAAACTTGGTTGTGTCTCGCTGTTTACCACAGATGATGTTGTTATCAAAAGTTGTCAGCTGTTTGGTGATGGTATCCAGCTCAACTGAGGCTCGAGCGAGCGAGTAGTACAAATCCCCAAGGGTCGAACTTTTATCTAGTACTTCCTGAACCTCAGTGGTTTTGCCGGAAACGAGCGATGTGTTTAACGCTTGATTGATATGTTCTAAGGCATCACTGGTTTGCCTTACCTGATCGCCGATATCAGCGCGTAACCACTGACTACCGCGCATCTGAGACTGCATCGCATCGCTGGCATAGATTAGATTCCATTGGTGCAGCGGAAACTGTGCGAGTTTCTGCTGTTCGATTTCTTTCAGTAGCTCTACGATCTCTGGGTCTAGTTCGCTAGCGGATAAACATTTTCCAACACCTGCAAGTAGGGCGACTTGATAATCGTAATTACGAAACTCATCCGCAACCTTGCCCAGAACTGAATTTCTTTCTGCAATCAGATTGAACAATCCACATTGACGAAGCTGGTAACTGTCGATGAGACCGATAGAAAGCGAGGGCACGTCAAGCAGCAGTTCTCGTTTTCTCGGTAGGCTTTCAAACTCCCAGTCCTCTTTTATCTCATCAGCATCTTGTACTCTGGCAACCTTGGTTTGATAGTCGTCGAACAAATCGCCGGGGCCTTCCCCAAAACATCCGCCGAGCACCAATACAATTAAAAGCGTTGGTGAGCGTCGTACTAAGTTTGTAAGAAGGCGATGATTCATAGGGAGCTTACCAGTCTATTTCAGTGCCATCAAAATTGAAGAAGTGACCACTTACTTCAGTATTCGCGGACTCGATGACTTCAATAAGACCAGAAGCCGAAGTGTCTGTGTCGATGAGAGCGTTTGGCCCACCCATTTTAGTCTGTACCCAACCTGGATGCAGTGCTAACACCGTAAAGCCATTCTCGGTTAAGTCGTTGCTTAGGCTCTTCACCACGGAGTTTAGAGCGGCTTTAGAAGAGCGATAGATATAACCGCCGCCTGAGGTGTTCTCAGTCATACTGCCGACTCTAGAGGATAAACAAGCGACCTTTTTGATGTCGCTGTCTTCTAATAAAGGTAATAGCGTTTCGACAAGTTTCAGCGGAGCAATAGTGTTGACTTCAAAAACACGACGCCACTCTTCAACATCGGTATTACCCAGTCCGTAGCCTTTTGGGCCATAGTAGCCAGCGTTGTTAATCAAGATATCAATCGACTGAATCTGAGAGAGAAGCTGGCTCACCGCTTGGTAATCGGTTATTTCTAACTGAATGCAGATAAGGTTGCTGTTGTGCTCTGCGAGTGAGAGCAGTTCTTTTGCTGAATTGGCATCACGATAAGTCGCGTACACCTTGTGGTTACCTTTCAAGTATTGCTGAGTCAGGCTTAAGCCAATACCGCGGTTCGCTCCAGTAATAAAAATAACGCTCATGGTGATTCCTTGTCAGTTCAATTAGTTAAGTTTGATGGCTTAACACGAGAAAATCAACGCTCCACCAACTGGCCATTAGCATTCCTACAAAAATCATTACTGCTGCCGCTGAGCCGCAGATCACCTCAAAGATGAGTATTAAGGTTGTCGCTAAGTCTGAGACTGTTATGATTTTGAGAAAGATACGCAATTAACCTGATTATGATTCCTTTAATTTACCACCCAATCTATTCGCAGTTACCTTTACCAGAAGGTCATCGTTACCCAATCAACAAATATCAGTTGTTATATAGTGCTGTTGAGAAACGAATGGATAGCGAACCTCGATGGAAGAGCAAGTTTGAAGTGTTTCAACCAACGCCGGTTTCGGTTGAGCAAGTAAAACAGGTACACGATAGTGAATATGTCGATTTGCTTGTGTCTGGTCATTTGCCAGAGGCCAAAATGAGACGCATCGGGTTCCCGTGGAGCGAGCAACTGATCGAAAGGACACTTTACTCAAGTGGAGGAACTTGTTTAGCGGCTGAAATGGCAATAGAGAGTGGTTTAGCAATTCATTTGAGTGGTGGTTATCATCACGCACACCATGATTTTGGTAGTGGATTTTGTTTGTTGAACGATCTGGTTTTAGCGGCAAAACATGCGCTGACCTTTGAACATATCGATAAAGTGCTTATCGTCGACAGCGATGTTCATCATGGTGATGGCACCGCGACTCTTTGCCAAGAGGATGACGATATCATTACTTTGTCGTTCCACTGTGACAAAAACTTTCCCGCACGAAAACCGTTGTCTGATTTAGATGTGCCGTTAAGTCGTGAAACAGAAGATGAAGAATTTTTTCGTTGTTTTGAACAAGTCACTAAGTTAGCGATTGCTCACCATCAACCTGATCTCATTATTTATGATGCGGGGATCGATATCCACCAAGACGATGAACTGGGTTATTTGAATGTTTCGACACAAGGGATATTTGAACGCGATTGCTTCATGATTAACTTAGCAAAATCAGAGTCTATTCCGATGGCGTGTGTCGTTGGGGGAGGCTATCGAACTCAGCACCAAGATTTGGTACCGATTCACATGCAGCTTTTGAAAGCGGCCCTAGCCGTGAATAGTTGACCTGCTTAACGAGGTTTTCTCCAGATACAAAAAAGCCGCTGATTTCTCAGCGGCTTTCTTTAATGTGGTGGAGGGATAGGGATTTGAACCCTAGAACCGCTATTAACGGTTGCCGGTTTTCAAGACCGGTGCTTTCGACCACTCAGCCATCCCTCCGATGCCGCGTATAATATAAGGGGGGCTTTCGCTTGTAAATACCCTTATTAACTGACTGCTTTTTTTATGAACGCTTTTCGATGTTTTTGTGTTGAATGGCTATTTATTATGCTTTTTTTGATGGTTTTCTTATTGATGTTCGCTAAATCGGGCTAAAGCGAGCAGTGCGAACGTCTTGGGCTAGCGACATAACGGTGTAATGGTTGAAATGCTGGTGTGGATTTGTGACTGAGTGACAAAGAAAGTGGAAGTTTGATGGTGGTGCTATTGGGCCAGTTCTTTTGGATGATTAAGTTTGGTGATGAAGTACAAAGAGAAGTGATAAATCCCAAATGCAAAAAAGCCGCTGATTTCTCAGCGGCTTTCTTTAATGTGGTGGAGGGATAGGGATTTGAACCCTAGAACCGCTATTAACGGTTGCCGGTTTTCAAGACCGGTGCTTTCGACCACTCAGCCATCCCTCCAGTGGCGTGAATAATATAAGGGGCAGAGGATCTTGTAAACCCCTAATTTTCATAATTTTGTTCTGTTGCTTGTTTTCTAGTCATTAACGGCAATAAAAAAGGGAAGCCACTGGCTTCCCTTTTATTTTTGGTGATCATTTAATCATTTTTTGTGTAGAAACGCTGTAGCTCGGTGAGGCCTTGCATCAACACCGGTAAGCGAGGGCTTACGTTTTTCAGGCGCTTGTAATTCTGGTCGTACAGTTTGTAGTTACCAAATTTATCTAACACAGTAGTTTGCTTGTCAGTAATCAGAGCAAGTTCACGAGAGTCACCCGCGAGAATCCACTTTCTCTTACGCTCATTAAACAGGCTGCGACCACTACTGAAATCAGTCGGGCTTGAAGATACACCCAATAGCTCTTGCATCAGAGTTACAGATACGTCTAGATGACTAGAACGGTGAGTGTACTCAGAAGCAGACTTACCAGGCCAGCTGATAAACAGTGGTACTTGTAACTGATAACGACTGTAGTTGGAGTTTGCACCCCAGCTATTCGTTTTGGTTTCGTTAAACTCAGTACCGTGGTTAGAGGTAATGATTACAACCGTGTTGTCGGTTAGATCTAAGCGCTCTAGCTCCGCATAGATTGTTGCTAGCTGAGCATCGGCGGCTTGAGCTGATTTTTGATAGTCTGCAGCAAACCGTTCCGCTGTGGTTAACGCTGAGTTTGATTCAGAGCTTGAATCGTAGCTGGCGAAGTTATCCAGTGTGGTCAGTTCAATAAAGTTAAACCAAGGGCGCTTCGCTTGCGGTGACTGAATCCAGTCAGACCAAGCTTGTATTGCACTCTGGTCATCATAAGTTGCCTGTTCTGGCATCACATCACGGCCTCTGAAGATGATATCCGAGTAAAGAGAATCGCTAAAGTTGTCGCCACTGAACGCAGCAAACTTGTACTTGTGATTATCTAAAACATCGAGTAATACCGCGCTAGAGCCTTGGGCTTCGATGCTGCTCGCGTAGCTGCTCGGAAGACCATAGAACAAACCGAAAATACCAAACATGTCGTTACTAGAACTGTAGTGGTTGGTGAAGTTGATCGACTGTTGTGCGAATGCATAGCTGTTTGGCATCGCTGTGGCATTTAGTGCGTCAGAGCGAAGGTTGTTCACACTCACCATCAGGATATTCAGATCATCACTGCGACGGTTGTACTGAATTTCTTCTAGCGGGTAGCTAACAAGGTTTACATTGCCTTTGTTCGCTTCCAAACGCTCTAGATACTCTTCACGGTCTAATAGACCATGCTTTTCCATAAAGCTTTTCGCTGTCATTGGATAAGACAGTGGGAAGTTCGCTTTCTGGCTCGTAATTGGGTTATAGAAGTACGCATCAGCCCACATGTAAGTCAGGTGGCTACTGATGAAACACAAGAAAAAGACGGCGGTAATTGGGCGGCCGATGTGTTTATGAGACAGTTTACGCTGCTTACGCCAAACCCATTCAGATAGGCCAAGCTGCAATAAGAAAATAAGCGGCATAACAATGAAGAGGTGCTGCAAATCAGACGTAAATGCAGACTCCTCTCCACTGAATAAAACCTCCCACACGACAGGCGTCAGGTGGAGGTTTATATTTTGATACGTTTGAGTATCAATCAACAGGACAGTTAAACCTATGGTCGCAAAGCAAACGGCAACCAAACGCAATAACTTCCTCGACGGAAGAATAAATGTGAGCGGGAACAGCACTAATAGATAGAGCGCAAATACCAAAAAGCCGAAATGACCAACCCATGAAGCAGCCAAGTAGAATTGACCCAGCAGGGTTTCTGGCCAAGCAGATTGAGTGATATAACGAGTACCAATCAACATCGCAGCAATGATGTTGAAAAATGCAAACCAGTGACCCCAACCAACCAGTCGAGATACACGATCGCTATATGAGTTTGCGCTGTCTACCATTTATAATTCTTTTATCCGTCAATCAAATTTAGTGAGACTTTTTATCTTCAAGAGAAGAAATTAAAGCCTCGGCAAATTTTTCAGCAATTCCTTTGCGTTGTGAAGCAGCAACATTCTGATTTAAGACATTGGTTGCGATATTTCCAGCGATCATCAGTGAAAGTTCTGGTGAAGCTTTGTGCTTAGATAGTACAGCACCTACTTCAGCTAGGATTTTTTCAACTTGATCATCTGTGTATTTAGATATAATCGGCATAAGGACTCTAATAATGATAGTAAAAGCGGCTTATGATAACCTACTATGCACGACAACTGAAACCTGAACGGTAATATTTTCACTATGAGCCTTCACCTTTCCAACGTAATTTTACACCAGCTGAGCAAGAACGATCAGGATGAACTGATTGTTAACTATCGTGCTGAATCTCTAGAAAACGATGCTTCATCTGAAAGTCTGGTTGCTGAACTTCACCGTGTTTTTAACTCAAAAGCAGGCAAAGGGTTTGGTTCTTTCAAATCTGACAGCGAATTCCAACAGTGGTTGCATCAACTTCGTGCTGGTGAGACAAACTTTTACGATTTTTCTCAAAAGAGTGCGCAACGTCTAAAAGATGAGCTTTCAAAATACCCATTTGCTGATGAAGGCATCTTGGTAATGGCTGAATATCAGTCACTTGCAACAGATTACCTATTCATTGGTTTGCTACCTTCAAACCAAAGCCTAAAGGTAACTGAAGGGCTCGATATTAGTGCGACTGACTACCTTGATATCTCAAAAATGGATATCGCGGCTCGCCTAGACCTTTCTACTTATGAGACTGATAAAGAGTCAAACCGTTACTTAACTTACATTAAAGGACGCGTTGGCCGTAAAGTCGCGGATTTCTTCTTAGATTTCTTACAAGCTGAAGTGGGTCTGGATGCGAAACAACAAAACCAAGTACTGATGCAAGCGGTAGAAGATTTCGTTTCTGACTCTAAATTAGAAAAAGAAGAAGCGATCAGCTACAAAAAGCAGGTTGCGGATTACTGTAACGAGCAGCTTAAAGCGGGCGATGAAGTACAAGTTCGTGAACTTTCTGGAGAGTTACCAGCAAGCACAGATGGCACAAGTTTCTTTGACTATACTAGTGAGCAAGGTTACGAGTTAGAAGACAGCTTCCCAGCCGATCGTGCAACTATGCGTAAACTAACAAAATTTGTTGGTGCTGGTGGCGGTTTGAATGTTAGTTTTGATAGTCTGCTTCTAGGCGAACGTATCTTTTACGATCCGGAGACAGACACGCTAACGATTAAAGGCACACCACCGAACTTACGTGACCAATTGACTCGCAATAAGTCATAGTCCGAAGTTAACGGATAAAAGCGGCAGCAGGATGTTGTCGCTTATTTTGTGCTTAATCTTTTAGCTACTGTCATGGCTTCAAGTTAACACGCACAAGGAATATAGATGGAACAATCAGTAGCAAAGCCCAAACGCTTTAAAAAACCAGCCACCTTCTTGGTTGTGCTCTTGGCTCTGTGGCTACTTCCTTCATTGGCTCTTCTTAATTTAAGCCGTTCCTACACCAATTCTCTTGCTCAAATCGAAGAGCTCGGTATTCGAGTCAACGAGTTGAGGCAATCACTTTATTTCTCAGAACCACTTCGAGTCTCTCGTATCAATGATCTAGCACTCGATGCTCAGTTGGTTTATTCGATCCGACTGCAGATTGAATCTGATTTCCAACACGCCTTGTTTCGCCCTGATGTGAACCAACTGTTGTACGTAGCCGATCAGTTCCTAGAAAAGTTCGATGAGTTCATCCCGATCGAAAGCCAAGTTCAAGACATCGTTGATAACATTAAGATCTTGCGTGCGGATAAAGGCCTTTCCCCTAAGTTAAAACCACTCCTCAACGAATTCGGCGTAGTGGTCTTTGAAGCGATGTATTCTGACAGTCAAAGCTCGTCTGCCACTTATCGTGCCTTTGATTCTGTTCTAAAAAAATCTTATTCATTAAAAACCAAAGAGCAAGATGCACTCCAGCAGTTATTGGCTGATGCGTCAGCATTGTTGAGTGATTATGCTCAGCTTAACTATTTGGTCGATAAGATTAAGAAAAACTCAGTGAATGAGCAGATCATTAAACTTGAAGCTGAGTTTCATGAGCGTCAGTTTAACCTTTTACTTGTGATGTTAGGCTTGAGCTTAGTGGCGATGAGCGCTTTGGTTGTGTGGAGTGTTAGTGTGAGAAAAACGGCTCTGCAGCCCAAAGAAGAAAAGGGTATAGCCCCTGAACCGATCAAAGAAAAGGTTGTTAATCTTTTCGATAAGGAAGATGAATTGTTTTCTGAAAGTAGCGTTGATTCGACTCCCTCGGCAACTAACCAGTTTGAGAACGAGCCTGAGGTACCTGAAACCGTATTGAATCAGCAACCAGAATATCAACCTCAACAAAATATGAGCCCTGCAAGTCAACCTGATACGATAGACGAGCCAATGTCGGAGAAACACATTGCCAGTGTGACGGACTCTAAGCCTGCGATTGATATTGAAGACATGTTGGAGACGCTCGATGGTGATGCTGAGTCTGTCGAATTGTTGCTTGGCGTCTTTGTACAAGATCACGCAGGTGACTACGAAAAGTTTAAGTCTTTGCTGATCAAAGATGAAACCTCCGCAGCTCGCATTGTACATAGTTTAAAAGGCGTAGCTGGTAGCATTAAAGCGTCTCGATTAGCGATTATTGCCGCGAGTATTGAAATGACAATGAAGCAGTCCAGAGCCATCAGCGAACACGACCTAGAAGAACTAGAGCAGGCAATAAAAGCCTCTGTGGATTCTGCTTATGAATATTTAGATAGTCAGGGTTAACTTTTGCAGGGATTTTGACAATACTCTGACGGAGTACTCATACAATCCGCGCCCTTAGTCTTTGTCAGAGGTTTATATGTTGCGAGTTTCGATTCGAAGTTGGATGGTGTTGGTGCTTAGCATTGTGCTAAGTGGTTGTTCTCTCTTAGAAGTTAAGTTAGATAGTCAAACGACGCCTCTTACTCAACAAGAGCTGAATGCTCGGCTTATGACGCGTGAATACGCCAAGATGTTTTTTACAAAAGTCGAAGACTCAGCTGATTTAATCGCACAATCTTACCCTGCTGATGACACCTTACATCAATCTTATGTTTTGCTTTGGAAGATCCATGCAGAGCAGGGCTTACAACAAGCGGCTTACCAAACATCTCCTATGTCTGCACTCATTGATACTTGGGTATTTACTGCGCAAATGAATCAATTCTATGCTCAAGGTGAAGGGGCTGACCTGTTCGAGACAAATGATGCGGTAGATACTGCTCGTTTTTTGGACCAAGAAGCAGAGAAGCTAGCAAAGGGCGTTCTGAGCTCTAGTGACTTTAAGAAGAGCAAAGCATTCGTTGCCGAGTTTGTAGCGAGCAACTCATTTAACGATCTTACCTTCAGAACTACGCCTGCCTATCGAGAATGGCTAGCTTACCTTGGTAAAGATGAATCACAGATCGTTCAGAGCCTAGGTACCATGCCAGAAGCCATGAGCGATGCATCAGACCGCTTAAGCCTAATGGCGGACCAAACGCCAAAACTGATGTCTTGGAAAGCCGAATTGGTGGCGATGAACAGCTCACTGACGGGTGAAGATTTGTCGATGACTCTAGAAAGCCTTCGTCAAACATCAGCAAGCATGCAAGACTTCATTGAGAACAATCCGGAATACATGCAAACACTGGCTTCTATTATGTCGACAGAAATGCAGCCATTGCTCAATGATCTTAGTGACAAAACAGACCAAAAACTGGCGATGCTGAGTGATGAACGTGTGGCGTTAGAAAAAATGGTTACACGAGAGAGAGAAGCATTAGTAGAGATGATTGCGAAAGAGCGTATCGAGATTGCTGGTATCGTCACATCAGAAAGAGAGCTGTTCACTCAAGATTTAGACCGAGTATCTCAAGAAGTGGTTGTGCTTGCGATTGATAAGCTGATGGAGCTAATCAAAGGTGTAATTATCTACTTCATCCTGTTTATCTTAGTAGTGTTCTTTGCACCGTTAGGTATCGGTTACTGGTTGGGTAAACGAACCGCCAATAAATAAGTAAATCAGCAGATCAAAAAAAGAGCGCTCTAGGGCGCTCTTTTTGCATTTATCCATTAACGTTGTGAGTTACGTTCGAAAGCGTTAGCTCATGAACTTAAGCTTGTTGCTTGCTTAACTCGGTCGCTTCTTCAGCTTCAAACGCTGGTGCTGTTGGTTCACACTTATCAACGAACCAACCCATGTAAGACGTTACGATAGTCACGATGATACAGATGAAGCTTAACCACATGAAGGGTGCGTAAGACAGCGTTGCAACACCAAGAATACTCGCCATGTAGATGCCGTTATCACTCCACGGAACCATACCCGACGTTAACGTGCCACCAAACTCAGCATTACGCGATAGGTTCTTACGTTTGTAGCCTAAACGGTCGTAGTTTTTCGCACAGATTTTTGGCGTAAGGATTAACGATACGTACATTGCAGAACCGAAGACGTTACCCATGAAAGCCGTACCAATGGTGCTAGTCGCTAGTGAGCCTGCGCTGTTTACGCGGCGCTCAAACACTTTAGCGATTGTCTCTAGTACACCCACTTTATCCAGTAAGCCACCGAAACCTAGACCAAATACGATAACCGCAACCGACCCCAGCATTGAAGACATGCCGCCACGGTTAAGAATCGAATCAATAAACTCTACGCCAGATGAGATTGAGAACGGTGCCCAAGCAGTGTTGAATGCCGTTAGGAAGTCGATATCTTGGATCATGACTGCCCAGATAATACCCAGAAGAGAACCAAAGCTGATTACCGGGAATGAAGGCATACGGAAAGCCAACAAACCAAGCACGATAAGTACTGGAACGAATGAGTAAGGCGTGATGTAGAACTGAACTTCCATTGCTTTGATGACAGAGTCAACTTGGCTCATGTCAACGTTGCCCGCGTAGTGGAAACCAAACGCAGTAAACATGATGCCTGTAATCACGTAGCTGATTAACGCAACTGGCAACATGCCCTTGATGTGTTCAACCACTTCAACACCAGACATTGAAGAAGCCAGAATCACTGAATCAGAAAGCGGAGACATCTTGTCACCGAAGTAACAGCCTGACAGCACTGCACCTGCAGTAATCGGCGCTGGAACACCTAGACCTTGGCCGATACCCATCATCGCGATACCTGCTGTACCCGCAGCGCCCCAAGAAGTACCAGTTGCCAACGCGGTTAGAGAACAGATGATCATGGTCGCTAAAAGGAAAATAGAAGGGTGGATAGCTTTCAGACCATAGTAAATGATAGTAGGTACGATCCCGCCAGAGATCCAAGTACCAACAAGAGCGCCAACGGCTAAAAGTATTAAAACCGCGCCTAAGCCATTGGATATTCCTTTGAGTGCTGCTTTTTCTAAGTCTTTGTATTGGTGTCCAAGACGAATACCAAGAACCATGATAATGAACCAGCCAATATACAAGGCAAGTTGAATTGGAAGGTCAAGCTTTGCTGTAAAGGAAAAAGCAAGGGATAGAAATAGTCCTAACGCGATGAATACCTGCAATAGGTTCGGTAGGCGAGTTTTACTCTGCTTCATAAAAGCCTCTTGTGATTTCGAGCATTTATAGTGCTTCGTTATAGTGTGTGGTGCAAAACGGACACTACAGTAATTGGTTTATTATATCGAAAAAATACGTCCAAGTTGTGATATTTGACTGCTAACCCAATCAATTGTGGTTTCATAATCTAAAATTTTGTTAAATTCATGATTGTTACATGTTGAAACCTGTCGCACGTTGTTTTCGTTTTGTAAAATAAAATTCTGATTAATCTTGGTTTGGAAGAGGGATTTACTGTTTTTGATGAGCGTTGATACAAGCGGTTTTGGCGACGTAAATGTCTGAATTTGACGATAATGGGCGCTTAATCAATGAGGTGGAGATGGAATGTCGATACAGAGATAACTGCACGATTCATTACGTTCACTTAAAAGAAACGAAAAAGTTACACTTTTTGACAAAAAGCACTTGAGTTCTGTTTCTGAAAAACTTATAGATGGGGGAGAGCAATTTTTAATTTATACATGGAGAGTGAGCGATGAGAGTAGGTCTAGTTGGTTGGCGCGGTATGGTTGGTTCTGTACTGATGCAACGTATGGTTGAAGAGAAAGACTTCGACTTGATTGAGCCTGTTTATTACAGCACATCTCAGATTGGTATTCCTGCCCCTGTTTTAGGTGGTAAAGATGCGGGTCTACTTCAAGACGCTTTTGATATTGATAGCCTAAAACAGCTTGATGCTGTGATTACCTGTCAAGGCGGCGATTACACATCAAAAGTATACCCAGCACTGCGTCAAGCCGGCTGGAAAGGTTACTGGATTGATGCAGCTTCTACTCTGCGTATGGACGCTGATTCAATCATCACTCTTGATCCTGTTAACTTGGCTCAAATCCAGCAAGGCATTCACAGCGGCACCAACACTTTCGTTGGCGGTAACTGTACTGTGAGCTTAATGCTTATGGCTCTAGGTGGTCTATACGAGAAAGGCATGGTTGAGTGGATGAGTGCCATGACTTACCAGGCTGCTTCTGGTGCGGGTGCTAAGAACATGCGTGAGTTGATCTCACAAATGGGTGTGATTAACGACAGCGTAAGTTCTGAGTTAGCGAATCCTTCTAGTTCAATTCTTGATATCGATAAGAAAGTGGCTGATACGATTCGTTCATCTTCATTCCCAACAGACCAATTTGGTGCTCCGCTTGCGGGCTCACTGATTCCCTGGATCGATGTGAAGCGTGAAAACGGTCAGAGTAAAGAAGAGTGGAAAGCGGGTGTTGAAGCGAACAAAATCCTAGGCCTAGACGGTCAACCGATTCCTATCGATGGTACGTGTGTACGTATCGGTGCAATGCGCTGTCACGCTCAAGCACTAACGATCAAGCTTAAGCAAGACGTGCCAATGGACGAGATCGAAGAGATCATCGCGACACACAATGATTGGGTTAAAGTGATTCCTAATGACCGCGACATCACAGCACAGGAGCTAACACCAGCGAAAGTAACAGGCACTATGTCTGTACCAGTCGGTCGTCTGCGTAAGATGTCGATGGGTAACGACTTCCTAAACGCATTCACTGTTGGTGACCAACTACTTTGGGGTGCTGCAGAACCACTACGCCGTACTCTGCGTATTATCCTTGCTGAGAAAGCGTAACTGCCTCATTTTTGAGAATAATTAACGAAGAAGCGCCTTAGGGCGCTTTTTTTGTTTCTGATGACATAAGCCTGACTTTAAAACCTTACCTTTCGTGTGTCTTAAAGTTGGAGCTAGAAAATGAAAGCAAACCTTAAAGGTTTTACTCTTATCGAGTTGATTGTTGTTATCGTCATTATTGGTGTTTTAGCGGTTGTTGCAGCACCTAGGTTTTTAAACATACAACATGATGCTAGGGCTTCGGTTATGGAAGGGTTAGGGGCATCAGTCCATACCGCAGCGGATTTAGCATTCGAAAAAGCCGCTGTGGCAGGAATGGAAGACCAAGAACGTTACCTCGTACCAAACTACGGAAGCGTACAGTTTGGCTACCCTGCTGTTGAAAAAGGGGGAATGGAAAACTTTTTGGCGATTGATTCTGGGTACCATGATTTAACGAAAGAGTGGACTTGGGCTGCACATAATAATGGGTCCGTTGGCGACTCTGATTTGTGGCTGATTACCCGATCGGAATATTTGTCGGACGTTCTTCCTAATGACTTCAATACCGCTATCGAGAATACTCAATGCTATGTGAAATACACGGCTGCGATGGAAGCAAATGATGACTACCAAGTGGAAGTTTTCACCGATGGCTGTTAGTTAGATAGTTAAGAAAACAAAAAGAGCTCTTAGGAGCTCTTTTTTGGTTTTATTCTGTCTCGTCGGTAACGACACGCTTGTCTGGATCTGCCAATTCGCTTGCACAGTGTTTGCAATACATGGCGTCAGAATCATGACCCGCTCGGTTGCAGTTAGGACACTTAACCAACTCTTTGTGTGAGTTCATTTCATTACTGAGTTCTGCAGTAATAATCCCTGTCGGCACCGCCAAAATTGAGTAACCCAATAGCATGGTCAGTGATGCTATGGCTTTGCCAAGCGCGGTCTGCGGCACCATGTCACCATACCCCACTGTCGTGATAGTTACGATTGCCCAATAGATGCTGTGAGGAATACTAGTGAAGCCATTTTCTGGGCCTTCAATAACAAAGATCAGAGCACCAAAGATAACGACTAAGATCCCAACGGTGCTGAAGAAGATCAGTATCTTTCGTCTTGCCATTAACAGTGAGCGCAACAGAATATTGGAATCTTGCAGGTAGCGAACCAGTTTTAGGATTCGGAAGATACGCATCACACGAAGCAGCCTCACCACACCCATAAACGAAGCACCAGGGAAGATGATCGCTAAGTAGGTTGGAAGAATCGCTAATAGGTCAACGACACCGTAAAAGCTGGTGGCGTAGGATTTTGGTTTTGGAGAGCAATAAAGCCTTAACAAATACTCAAGAGTGAAGAGTGCAGTAAAGGTGTATTCGATATAACGCAGCTGTTGTGACCATTCGCTCATTACATTAGGGATGGACTCTAAAATCAGAACTAACAGCGAAGCCAAGATTGCAACGATCAGAGAGATATCAAATGCACGTCCGGCAGGCGTGTGAGTACCAAAGATAATGACGTACAAATGATGCTTGAGTGGCTTGCGTGACATAAGGAGAGATTCATCTTCTGTTAAATGCATTAACAGTCATTATACTAGCTTCATAATAACGAGGCGAGTGAAAGCCCAATTGCTTTACTCGCCTCATCTATATTTCAATATTGTTGCCCTTTATAGAGCAACCGAAATGCCGTTAAACGTTATGCCAAACCTGGGAACAAATTACGTAAGCCATTGGCGATGAACTCGATGCCCAATGCGCCAAGAATCAAACCCATGATACGAGTGATCACGTTGATACCCGTTTGACCTAGGAAACGAACGATAACTGGCGCTGAACGGAACAAAAGCCAAGAGCATGTTGCGAATGCGATGATGCTAATGCCGATTCCTAACGTATCAATAGCAGCAGGGTAGCGAGACCCGTAAACAATGGTCGAGCTGATTGCACCCGGACCAGCCATTAGCGGCATAGCAAGTGGAACAACACCGATTTGCTCTTTGCTGATGTATTCAGATTTTTCTTGTTTGTTCTGCTTATCTTCACCGAGCTTACCGCTCATCATCGAAAATGCGATGCTCAGTAATAGTAAACCACCTGCAACACGAAATGAGTCCAGCGAGATACTAAACATATCAAGCAGCATTTGCCCCGCAACAAGAGAGACAATGAGGATCACGGCAACAGCAATGTTTGCTTGTAAGGCTGTCCTGTTCCTCTCTTCTGGCGGCATATGAGCAGTAAGAGAAACAAAAACAGGCATGATGCCGATTGGGTTTACGGCAGCAACAAGCCCAAGGAAGAATTGCATAAAAATTGCGAGTTCTAAGCCTTGCATGAGAGCGATCTCCAGTTAGCGTACTTAAGGTTGAAGGTTTGATCTGTGAATAGTCTAGGCGCGTAATGTAAGGGACAAACTCAATTTACACGAATGAAAAAAACTAACTTGAAATGGGTGTTTTTTTGTAGAAAAACTAATTGAATCTCACTTTTGTATCTTCCTTGTTGCAAGCTCGCTGCTGTTGTTTCATTTTGTAATTTTTTATTGAGTAACTGTTAACTGTCGCACGAATTTAATAAAAATTATGTCAGAATCTAGCCCGTGCAACGGTATGGATATACTCTCAGTAGCACGAATATAGCTGTATACATGTAATTTAACGGACTAAAAATGAAACTTTTTTACAGTTTATGACGCAATGTAGAAAAAAGCTGTCTGTTTGCTTGTTTTTTGTGCTGATGTAAAATGTGATTTTAATCTATTTAAATCAGCCTCTTAGGTTCATTTTTGCGATTGCCTTACTACTTTTTGGTTAATTCTTTTTGGGTAACTGATCTGGGTCAATTTTTTTCATACAGTGAAATAATATACTCAGTCCTGAAAGCAATTTACTAAGAACGTTGTTGTTTGAGGTTAAAAGCAAGCAGCGAAATTAATAAAAAGTTTTTAATATTTATTATTTTAGGAGATCCACCATGCCTGTAACTAACTTAGCGGAACTTGATGCTCTAGTAGCTCGCGTTAAAGCAGCACAAGAAGAGTTTGCAACATTCTCTCAAGAGAAAGTAGACGCAATCTTCCGTGCAGCTTCTCTTGCTGCTAACCACGCTCGTATTCCACTAGCACAACAAGCAGTTGCTGAATCTGGAATGGGTATTGTTGAAGATAAGGTTATCAAAAACCACTTTGCATCTGAATTTATCTACAACAAATACAAAGACGAAAAAACATGTGGCATCTTAGAAGAAGATGACAACCTAGGCACAATGACTATCGCTGAGCCTGTAGGTATCATTTGTGGTATCGTTCCAACAACGAACCCAACTTCTACAGCAATCTTCAAATCTCTAATCTCTCTTAAAACACGTAACGGCATCATCTTCTCGCCACACCCACGTGCAAAGAACTCAACTAACGACGCAGCGAAACTAGTTCTAGACGCAGCTGTTGCAGCAGGTGCTCCAAAAGACATCATCGGTTGGATCGACCAACCATCTGTAGAGCTTTCTAACGCGCTTATGAAGCACGACGGTATCGCACTTATCCTTGCTACTGGTGGTCCAGGCATGGTTAAAGCAGCATACTCTTCTGGTAAGCCTGCTATCGGTGTTGGTGCTGGTAACGTTCCAGTAGTTATCGATGAAACAGCTGACATCAAACGTGCTGTAGCTTCTATCCTTATGTCTAAAACATTCGATAACGGCGTTGTATGTGCTTCTGAGCAAGCTGCAATCGTTGTTGGCGAAGTATATGACGAAGTTAAAGAGCGTTTCGCTTCTCACAAAGCTCACGTTTTATCTAAAGCTGACGCTGATAAAGTACGTAAAGTACTGCTTATCGACGGCAACCTAAACGCTAAAATCGTAGGTCAGCCTGCTCCAGCAATCGCTGAAATGGCTGGTGTTAAAGTGCCTGCTGATACAAAAGTACTTGTAGGTGAAGGTCTTGGTAAAGTTTCTTACGATGACGAATTCGCTCACGAGAAACTATCTCCAACTCTAGGTCTATTCCGTGCAGACGACTTCGAAGATGCTGTTGCTCAAGCGGTAACTATGGTTGAAATCGGTGGTATCGGTCACACATCTGGT
>NZ_LNRF01000012.1 GCF_001557875.1 Vibrio splendidus
ACATCAACGGTCAACAAGACTCTGTGAAAGCGTCTGTAACTGAAGATGGTAAGCTACAAATGTTTACTGGTAACAACAAAGTTGAAGGCGAAGTGGCATTCTCTGGCAGCCTTGCTGGCGAACTAGGCATGCAACCTGGCAAAGACGTAACCGTTGATACTATTGACGTAACGTCTGTTGGCGGCGCACAAGAGTCTGTGGCAGTTATCGATGCGGCACTTAAGTATGTAGACAGCCACCGTGCTGAGTTAGGTGCTTTCCAAAACCGTTTCGACCACGCTATCAGCAACTTAGATAATATTAACGAGAACGTTAACGCATCTAAGAGCCGTATTAAAGATACCGATTTCGCGAAAGAAACGACTCAGATGACTAAGTCTCAGATCCTTTCTCAAGCTTCAAGCTCGATTCTTGCTCAAGCGAAGCAAGCACCGAACTCGGCACTTAGCCTACTAGGTTAATCGATTGAAAGGCCACGTTGACTATAAGCGTTGTTGCTCATAAGCGTTAACGTTAGGCTTCCACAAATTAGCTCGTGGTGAGAGATGAGCGCTAAACAGACCCAGCTTCGGCTGGGTTTTTTATTGCCTGCGATTTGGCGAAGGTGTATTTGGAAAAGTGCAATGTTTGTTAATAGAGCAAAAGCTAGATTCCCTATCATGGTCGTCCTTCCCTGTAGGGAATGACGGGAATTGGGACGATGATGGTTTCCTCGCTTACTACATCGAAGCAATCTTTCATCTTCCCAAAATCGAGTAGAACGAGATATCAGGGATCTGCTTTGCTTTTGATGTGCAAAGTGACACTTATAAATGACTGAGGATGGGAAACTTTAGCGCATATCGGTCGATTAATTGAAGGCCGATCACATTTTTCCTTGTTGTTGAAAAGAATACGAAAAAAATCGCATTTTTTATTAAAGCTTCTAATTAAGGGGCCGTTAAAGGGATTGAGAGAAATGATATGTACCAATGTAAGGTGAGAGAGACACTGGTGCATAAACAAATTGACATGTATTTGTGTGAGGTGAGAGTCACATAAGTGCATTAAAAAATGCCTAAAGGAGATCAACTATGGCGATTAATGTAAGCACTAATGTGTCTGCAATGACGGCTCAGCGCTACCTGAATAGCGCGGCTGAAGGTACTCAAAAATCAATGGAGCGTTTGTCTTCTGGCTATAAAATTAATAGCGCAAAAGATGATGCTGCAGGCCTACAAATCTCTAACCGCTTAACGTCGCAAAGCCGTGGCCTAGATATGGCTGTGAAAAACGCGAATGATGGTATCTCTATTGCACAGACGGCTGAAGGTGCGATGAATGAGTCAACCAATATTCTGCAACGTATGCGTGACCTTTCTCTTCAATCTTCAAATGGTTCAAACAGCAAATCTGAACGTGTTGCGATCCAAGAAGAAGTCTCTGCTCTAAACACAGAACTTAACCGTATTGCTGAAACGACCTCTTTTGGTGGTAACAAGCTTCTTAACGGTACTTACGGTAGTCAATCTTTCCAAATCGGTGCAGATTCTGGTGAAGCAGTAATGCTGACTATGAATAACATGCGTACCGACACTCAAGACATGGGTGGCAAGAGCTACGGCGTAGAAGAAGGCAAAGATGCTTCTTGGCGCGTAGGTGCTGGCGCTGACTTAACGATCAAATACAACGATAAGTTTGGCGAAGCACAAGAGTTGTCTATTTCTGCGAAAGAAGGCAACGATATGGAAGAGCTAGCAACTTATATCAACGGTCAAAGCCAAGACGTTAAAGCGTCTGTTGGTGAAGGCGGCAAACTGCAACTTTTCGCTTCTAGCCAAAAAGTTGATGGTGATGTTGAGTTCGGCGGCAGCCTTGCGGGTGAACTTGGTATCGGTGCTGGCAAAGACGTTACTGTTAACGACATCGACGTGACCTCGGTTGCTGGTGCAAACGAAGCGGTATCTATCATTGATGGCGCACTAAAATCTGTTGATAGTAACCGTGCATCTCTTGGTGCTTTCCAAAACCGTTTTGACCACGCAATCAGCAACTTAGATAACATCAACGAAAACGTTAATGCGTCTAAGAGTCGTATCAAAGATACCGATTACGCGAAAGAAACAACGGCTATGACTAAGTCTCAAATCCTACAACAGGCGAGTACTTCGATCCTAGCTCAAGCAAAACAGTCACCATCAGCAGCTCTAAGCTTATTGGGCTAAACTTACCTCGGTAAGTAGCGGTAAACTCTACTTTGGGTAGAGTTTTACTGTTTGGCTCATAAAGGAGGGAGGGAGAGTGTTATGGAAATATCATCCAACGCATCGAACATCCAGCCTTATGGCTCACCTAATGGCATTAAAATTGCAAGCGATGAAGGTAGTAGTGCGTCGAGTATTTCGCGACTAAAAGAAGCAACATCTTATGGCAAGGTAGAGAAATCGAAAGAGGAAGCTACCGAAGCGGCGATTCAATTAGCTCAACATAGACAAGAGTTAAATGATGAAGAGCGAGTCAAAATGGTGGAGAAGGTAAATGAGTTTATCTCTTCTCTCAATAAAGGTGTGGCTTTTAAGGTCGATGAAGAATCTGGAAGAGATGTGGTTACCATTTATGAGACCACAACCGGTGATATTATTCGCCAGATCCCTGATGAAGAAATGCTTGAAATTCTAAGACGCCTAGCAGCCCAAAACTCGAATAGTCGAATATTTGAGGTGAAGGTTTAAGTCGTATTATTGAGGTGATTTAATGAGTTTTGGCCCAATGGGGATTTCGTCTGGTATGGATATTAATTCCATGGTCAGCAAAATTGTTGATTCGGAGCGTGTACCCAAACAGCAACGAATCGACAATGAACGAACGCGAATCGATACCAGCATTAGTGCCTATGGAAGACTCAGAGAATCTCTTGATTCGATGAAAAACCTGATGACAAACTTTCGTCAGGAAAAAGCTTTTGCTGTGCGAACAGTTGAAAGTACCGATGAAGGTCTTGTCTCTGCAACCGCGACTACCGAAGCGATCGCTGGCAAATATGCCATCGATGTGTTGCAGCTTGCCCAAAGCCATAAAGTGGCTTCTGATGTACTGTCAGAGGACATGAAATTTGGCCCAGGTAAGCTGCAGGTTTCGCTTGGTGATAACAGCTTTGATGTACAAGTTGGCGACAGATCGAAACTTATCGATGTTGTTCGCAGTATAAACGGTGCTGATAGCAACCCAGGCGTTCGTGCATCTATTATCAACGATGTCGAAGGTCCAAGACTTATCGTAGCCTCGAACCAGTCTGGTTCCGATCAGCAGATCAGCATCAACGTTGAGTCAGATGCTGCTAATCCCCTAAAAAAACTCGAATACAAAACGCTTGAAGAGCGAGTTAAAGCGCTAGAGAAAGCGCGCGTTGCTGCTCAAGATATTTTAGCTCTAACCCCTGCTGGAAAAGCCGTCGAATTCATCGATGAAGCGATCGCTAACGATGACCCAACAAATGTGAGTGAAACACTCGACGAAGATGGCAATATCATCCCAGCAGCCCAAACCGATTCTACTTCAGATGTTGACGGAGACTCTAAAAGTCTCAGTTACGGTGAGCAAGCCGCAGCCGACGGCCAAGCTGCCCTAGACGCAGCTCAGGCGGCAAAGTCGGTGATGCCAGAAGACAATATCCCTGGCTGGACTGAAACCGCGTCAGGTACGCTTTTAGATTCTTATTACACACCAGAACCTGAGCTTGATGAAAAAGCGATAGAGAAGGCACCTGATGTACCGGGGTGGTCAAATGCTGCCTCTGGTACTCTGACCGATTCATACGTGACACCGAAAGAAGCTCAACAAAAGCTTGAGGCTGAGCAAGCACGTATCGAAGAGAAAATCTCACAAGAAAAAGCCGATCTGGCCGAGAAAGTTCAAAAAGGCGAACTCACTGCAGAACAAGCAAAAAAGATTGAGCGTGCAAAATTAGAACCTGAAGAGCGTGAGCATTTGGAGAAGGTCGACAAAGCACAAGCTGACCTCGCACAGGCTCAAGAATCTTTCGATACCTACAGTGGTATGACGGAAGTTCAAGCCGGACAAGATTCAATGGTTGTCTTGGATGGCGTTGCTCAACTCTCTAGTAATAATAATGTGATTGAAGATGCCGTTGAAGGTATTGATATTACGGTGAAGGGAAAAACGCCAAAAGATAAGCCACCGGCAGAAATTGGTGTGGAGTACGACCGCAATAGTGTACGTCAAGACATTGAAGCCTTCGTTAACTCTTACAATCAGTTTTACCAGGTGTCTAAGAGCTTGGCTGGTGTTGATCCAACGACCGGTCAAAAAGGGCCGCTTTCTGGAGACAGTACGGTTCGTAACGCCGATTCTCGATTGAAAGGGGTATTTTCATCAAGCATTGAAGGCGCACCTGATAACCTAAAATCTTTGACCGAGTTTGGTATCACGACCACAAGACAAGGCTCGCTAGAAATCAACTACGACATGCTTGACCGTCAACTCAACAATAACTTTGATAAGTTAGGTGAGTTCTTTGGCGGTAACAACGGCTTCGCCAAAAAAGTGGAAGATGCGATTCAAGGTATCACAGGTATCACGGGCTCAATTCGTACTCGAGAAAAGAGCTTAGTCGAGCAAAACTACCGTTTGGTTGATGACCAGAGCGCGCTTGACCGCCGTATGGATAGCCTTGAGAACCGTACACACTCTAAGTTCACGGCCATGCAAGATGCGACCAGTAAGATGCAATCCCAGCTAGGCAGTATGATGAATGCGTTGGGCTAATAGATGAATAGCCAGCTACAAGAGCTTTGTGAACTCGATCAACTAATTATCTCTAAACTGGAATTTAGTGAAATTAATGCTGAAGAAATAACGCAGCTTGTCGATAACAGAGAACAGTTATTGCAAAACGTGCTTCAAATAATCGACTCACATCCCGACGTTAAGCAAAGTTCTGAATGGTTTGAAGCCATTACCAGAACCAGAAAATTAGTCGAATTGATGCAGTCTGAGACGAGTCGAGTAGGTAAGACCCTACACAAATACCGTCACGGCGCTAAATCAGTTCAACAATACAAAAAGTTTTTATAGAAGAGGTTTACTATGCGCGGTTCTTTACAGGCATATAAAAAGGTATCAGTGGATAGTCAGCTAACGGCTGCCTCACCGCATAAGATTGTACAAATGCTAATGGCCGGTGCTATCGAGCGTTTGATTCAAGGCAAAGCGGCAATGCAAGCAGGCAACATCCCAGTGAAAGGTGAGCGACTTGGTAAGGCTCTAGATATCATTATTAGCCTACGCAGTTGCCTATCTATGGACGATGGTGGCGATATTGCGAAAAACCTAGATCAACTTTATGAGTTCATGATCACGCAAATTTCTGCGGCAAATCACAAAAATGACCCACAGCCTATTGATGATGTTATCGATATTATCCGCGAAATTAAGAGCGCTTGGGACCAAATTCCGAACGAATATCACAACTTGACGTCCGCTGACGTAGGTATTTAAAGAAAAATTGCAGTTTTAACCAATCTCATATCCCTTAATTGGTTGGTTGCCTTATTTTTTTAATCAAATAAAATAGAAGCCATTAGATAGCCTAATGGCTTTTTTCGTTGCTGATTTCCTAAATTTGTCCACGTAGACCATAATCATTGATACTTTTCTCTGTTTTATAGACTACGTCGCTCACCGTTTTTCCGCATCGCACCAAAATAAAGGCAATAATTCCTACTTATGCAAGGTTTGGCAAAACTGCTTGTCGTCGACGATAACGCTCAAGATCGTCACAATTTAAGCACAATATTAGAGTTTGTAGGAGAGAGCTGCGAAGTAATCAGCTCTGAACAAGCACGTAAAGTTGACTGGTCACTACAGTGGGCCGGCTGCATTATTGGTACCATTAAAGGTAAAGGCTTCAACGCATTACTGAATGAGAAGCTTGTTCACGCTAATCACATCCCTTTACTGGTGATTGGCAAAAACAATCACCCGGTTGACGAGTTGACTAACTATGTTGGTGAGCTTGAACTTCCTCTTAACTACCCGCAATTAAGTGATGCATTAAGACACTGTAAAGACTTCTTAGGCCGTAAAGGTGTTCAAGTTGTGTCTTCGGCACGTAAGAACACACTGTTTCGCAGCCTAGTAGGACAAAGTGCTGGCATTCAAGAAGTACGTCACTTAATTGAACAAGTCTCTTCTACGGAAGCGAACGTACTGATTCTTGGTGAGTCAGGCACAGGCAAAGAAGTTGTGGCGCGTAACATTCATTACCACTCTAAACGTCGTTCAGGGCCTTTCGTACCAGTGAACTGTGGCGCGATTCCACCTGATTTGCTCGAAAGTGAACTGTTTGGTCATGAGAAGGGCGCGTTTACTGGTGCAATTACCGCTCGTAAAGGCCGTTTTGAATTGGCTGAAGGTGGCACACTGTTTCTCGATGAAATTGGCGACATGCCAATGGCGATGCAAGTTAAGCTGCTAAGAGTACTGCAAGAGCGATGCTTTGAGCGCGTAGGTGGCAACAGCACCATACAAGCTGATGTTCGTGTAATTGCTGCAACCCACCGTAACCTTGAAGATATGATCGATGATGATTCGTTCCGTGAAGATCTTTACTACCGCTTGAATGTATTCCCAATCGAAATGCCGGCGCTTCAAGACCGTAAAGAAGATATTCCACTGTTGCTTCAAGAATTGATGACTCGAATGGAAGCGGAGGGCAGTATGCCTATCTGCTTTACCGCTCGTGCGATTAACTCTCTAATGGAGCACTACTGGCCAGGTAACGTTCGTGAACTAGCGAATCTCGTTGAGCGAATGGTTATCCTGTATCCAAATAGCTTGGTTGATGTGAATCACCTACCAACTAAATATCGATACAGTGATATTCCTGAATTCCAGCCTGAGTTTAATAGCTTTGTCTCTGAAGAAGAGCAAGAACGTGACGCACTTTCCGACTTGTTCGCAGAAGATTTTAGCTTTGATCAGCAAGATGAACTTGCCGACAACGCCAATGCTCCTCAAGAATTACCGCCAGAAGGGGTTAACCTGAAAGAGCTACTTGCAGATATGGAAGTGAATATGATCAATCAAGCTTTGGAAGCACAGGGCGGCATTGTTGCTCGTGCTGCTGATATGCTTGGAATGCGTAGAACCACTCTGGTTGAAAAAATGCGTAAATATAACTTGCAGCGATAGTGTCCAATTTTCGATGAAAACGAAAAACTAGCACACACTTTTTAGCTATTTAGTAACTCTAGCTAACTGAACAGATAAACCATAGTCGAGTTGTTGCTTGCTTAACTATGTGATAAATATAGCAAATAGCCTGACTCGTGTTGTACGTCTCAGGCTGTTTTAGTATTTGAGGCAAATTATTGACATGCACGTAGCTAACGAACCAGAAAATCAATCACACCTAGATTCTGTTGAGCAGCAGGTTGAACGCTATAAGCAAGTACTCGATGTGATGCCTGCAGGGGTTATCTTGTTAGATACTCATGGCGAAGTGAGAGAAGCTAACCCTGAAGCGCACCGTATCCTTGGGGTTGAGTTGGTTGGTGAGAAGTGGTTTTCAGTAATTCAAAGTGCCTTTGACCCAAAAGACGATGACGGTCATGAGATCTCATTGAAGAACGGGCGAAAAGTGCGTTTGGCGATTTCAGCGTCAACCACGGGGCAGCTGATTTTGATCACCGACCTGACTGAAACTCGTCTATTGCAGTCTCGCGTGAGTGACCTTCAGCGCTTGTCTTCATTAGGCAGAATGGTGGCCTCGCTTGCCCATCAGGTTCGTACGCCACTTTCAAGTGCGATGCTGTATGCATCAAACCTTGCCGCGCCAAACCTGCCGCCGGCAACAAAAACGCGTTTTCAATCTAAGCTTATGGATAGATTGCATGACTTAGAGAAACAAGTGAACGACATGCTGTTGTTTGCCAAAGGTGGTGACAACAAAGTGGTTAAGCCATTTACTGTGGCTGAATTGATCACAGAATTTCACCCTATGGTGGAAGCGGCATTGAAAACCAACCAGATTGATTATTGCCAGGAAGTTGAGGGCGAACAGACTCAAATGTTTGGTAACGCCAACGCTATCGCCTCAGCGTTAAGTAACTTGGTGTTGAACGCGGTTCAAATTGCGGGCAAGGAATCGCAGATTGATGTTTTTTTTAGGCCCGTAAACGGCGAGCTTAAGATATCAGTGCAAGACAGTGGTCCCGGCGTACCGAAAGAGCTTCAAGGTAAAATTATGGAACCCTTCTTTACCACTCGTTCGCAAGGTACAGGTCTAGGCTTAGCGGTTGTACAAATGGTATGTCGAGCACATGAAGGCCGACTGGAATTGATATCAGAAGAAGGGGATGGTGCATGCTTTACCATGTGCCTACCGCTGGAAAGAAGTGCTCCTTCTGAAGACTTATAAGTTTTAACTGAATTTACACTGGAGAATTCTATGGCTCAAAGCAAAGTGTTAATCGTCGAAGATGATGAAGGTCTGCGCGAAGCCCTTGTCGACACGCTCGCGCTTGCTGGCTATGAATGGCTGGAAGCGGATTGTGCGGAAGATGCTTTGGTCAAATTAAAATCGAACTCCGTTGATATTGTCGTATCAGACGTTCAGATGGCAGGCATGGGTGGTTTGGCACTGCTAAGAAATATCAAGCAGCATTGGCCAAACTTACCTGTATTGTTAATGACAGCGTATGCCAACATCGAAGACGCTGTTGCCGCAATGAAAGAGGGCGCTATAGACTATATGGCAAAGCCATTTGCGCCTGAAGTTTTGCTAAATATGGTGAGCCGTTATGCTCCTGTAAAATCGGATGACAATGGCGACGCTATTGTTGCCGATGAGAAAAGCATCAAGTTAATGATGTTGGCTGATAAGGTGGCTAAAACCGATGCCAACGTCATGGTATTAGGCCCAAGTGGTTCTGGTAAAGAAGTGATGTCCCGTTACATTCACAACGCTTCTAGCCGAAAAGATGGCCCGTTTGTCGCGATTAACTGTGCAGCAATTCCCGACAATATGTTGGAAGCGACATTGTTTGGCTATGAAAAAGGCGCGTTTACTGGCGCTATTCAAGCTTGTCCGGGGAAATTCGAACAAGCGCAGGGCGGCACTATTTTGTTGGATGAGATCAGCGAAATGGATCTTAGCTTACAAGCTAAATTACTGCGTGTGCTGCAAGAGCGTGAAGTTGAACGTTTGGGTAGTCGCAAGAGTATCAAATTAGACGTCCGCGTATTGGCGACCAGTAACCGAGATCTAAAACAGTATGTTTCTGAAGGGAACTTCCGTGAAGATTTATACTATCGTCTGAATGTATTCCCAATTTCTTGGCCTCCGCTTTGCGAGCGTAAAGGTGATATTGAGCCTTTAGCCAAGCACTTAGTTGAGCGCCATTGCACCAAACTTGGTATGCCAGTACCAGTGATGTCAGCACAAGCAATCAGCAAACTCGTCAACTATCCGTGGCCGGGCAATGTTCGCGAATTAGACAATGTGGTACAGCGTGCGTTAATATTGAGCGAGCAAGAGAACATCTCTGGTGAGCACATTCTTCTGGAAGGGGTTGACTGGCAAGACGCCAGTGGCCTACAGCAGATTGTGGAAGGCAGTGATGTTGCAACGCCAGAAATTAAGCCGGTTGCTGAAGCAAACCCAATTAACAAAATAGTTGCTAGCAGTGAAGGGCTTGGTAATGAGCTTAGAGATCAAGAGTATGCGATCATTCTTGAAACTCTGATCGCATGTAATGGCCGACGTAAAGATATGGCTGAAAAACTGGGTATTAGCCCACGCACATTACGTTACAAGTTGGCGAAAATGCGTGATGCTGGAATAGATATCCCAAACTAAGGATAGATTAGTAGTGTCAGCTTTCTGACTAGTGTAATACGATATCTAGTCAATTTAATGTGTGGCACGCTAATTGCTCTGTCAATAATATAGCTAAATAGATGGTCATAATTTTGACTCCTGAGGTAGTAGATGAGAATAGATGGTTTACAAGGCGAAATGCAGGCAATGATGGTTGAAGCTGCCAGCGCGCGTCCCGCAGCAACGGGGCAAGCGGTCGGTGCAGATTTTGGCAACATGCTGACTAGTGCCATCAATAATGTGAACTCATTACAAAAGACCTCAGGTGATCTTCAAGCTCGTTTTGATAGCGGCGACCAAAGCGTATCCCTATCGGACGTGATGATTGCTCGTAATAAATCTAGTGTGGCTTTTGAGGCGACGATCCAAATTAGAAATAAATTGGTCGAATCGTACAAAGAGCTGATGAATATGCCGGTATAAGTTGGGTAGTTAAATAGTGGCAGATAATAGTCAAACAACAGATTTAACCGTAAGCGATAGCAACGACCACGCACTTATTGCAGGCTCTGAGCTAGACGGAGAAGGGCAAAATCCCGATCTAGGTGAACGCAGTTCGTCGAAATTCGATATGGCTGTCGGTGATCTCGATTTACTTCGTCAGGTCGTCTTAGTCCTTTCTATCTCTATCTGTGTAGCGCTGATCGTGATGCTGTTTTTCTGGGTGAAAGAGCCTGAAATGCGTCCACTAGGAGCTTACGAAACAGAAGAGTTGATTCCCGTTCTTGACTACTTGGATCTGCAAAAGATCGAGTACACGCTTGAAGGCAACACCATCTCAGTACCGGCTAGTGAGTACAACTCTCTGAAGCTCAATATGGTTCGAGCTGGTTTGAACCAAGAGCGAAACGCGGGTGATGACATCCTCATGCAAGACATGGGCTTTGGTGTATCACAACGTTTAGAACAAGAACGCCTTAAATTAAGCCGCGAAAGACAGCTTGCCAAAGCCATTGAACAGATGAAACAGGTGCGTAAAGCTCAGGTTTTACTGGCGTTGCCGAAGCAGAGCGTGTTTGTGCGTCACAATCAAGAAGCTTCAGCTTCCGTATTCCTAACCCTTAAAACAGGCAACAATCTTAAGCAACAAGAAGTTGATTCTGTTGTGGATATGGTCGCTAGTGCCGTTCCGGGAATGAAAACCTCACGTATTACGGTGACTGATCAGCATGGTCGACTGTTGAGCTCAGGCTCTCAAGACCCTATGTCTGCAGCGCGTCGTAAAGAACATGAGTTAGAGCGCAACCAAGAACAAGCATTGCGTGAAAAAATTGACTCTATTCTGATTCCTATTC
Source organism: Vibrio splendidus (assembly GCF_001557875.1). GTDB lineage: Bacteria > Pseudomonadota > Gammaproteobacteria > Enterobacterales > Vibrionaceae > Vibrio > Vibrio splendidus_F. Next base: position 11,176 of record NZ_LNRF01000012.1, read on the forward strand.
TTGGGTTTGGTAACTATACCGCTCAGGTTGATATTCAGCTCGACTTTAGTGCAGTGGAACAAACCAGAAAACGTTTTGATCCGAATACACCTGCGACTCGAAGTGAATACACCTTAGAAGATTACAACAACGGTAATACTGTTGCGGGAATTCCAGGTGCTTTGAGTAATCAGCCACCTGCTGATGCCTCAATCCCACAAGATGTTGCTCAGATGAAAGACGGCTCGATGACGGGGCAAGGCTCGGTTCATAAAGAAGCAACTCGAAACTTTGAGTTAGATACAACCATCAGCCATGAACGTAAACAGAGTGGCACGGTTAACCGCCAGACGGTATCGGTAGCGATCAAAGACCGTCAATCATTGAACCCAGATACGGGCGAAGTAGTTCATACTCCAATCCCTGCGAGCGAAATCAATGCGATTCGTCAGGTATTGATTGGTACTGTCGGTTTTGATGAAAGCCGTGGTGATTTACTCAACGTGTTAAGTATGCAGTTCGCACCACAAGTGACAGATGTTGTGGCAGATGTGCCTATCTGGGAGCATCCAAACTTTAATGATTGGGTTCGTTGGTTTGCGAGTGCCTTAGTTATTATTGTGGTGGTATTGGTACTTGTTCGCCCTGCAATGAAGAAACTGCTTAACCCAGCAGCTGATAATGATGATCAAATGTACGGCCCTGATGGCATGCCAATTGGTGTCGACGGCGAAACCAGCTTAATTGGTGGTGATATTGAAGGTGGTGAGCTGTTTGAATTTGGTTCAAGCATTGACTTGCCAAACCTTCATAAAGACGAGGATGTGCTGAAAGCAGTACGTGCACTTGTAGCGAATGAACCGGAGCTAGCAGCTCAAGTAGTTAAGAATTGGATGGTAGATGGCTAACGAAATAGTTCCACAACAAACTGAAGGCGGTGAAGTGCTTGATGTCTCTAGCGTGGATATCGACTCTATCTCAGGCGATGAGCGCGCTGCGATCTTGTTACTCAGTTTAAATGAAGAAGACGCTGCTGGTATTATTCGTCACCTAGAACCAAAGCAGGTTCAGCGTGTGGGTAGTGCGATGGCGCGAGCTACGGATCTATCTCAAGAGAAAGTAGGCGCAGTGCACCGTGCTTTTTTAGATGATATTCAGAAGTACACCAACATTGGTATGGGTAGCGAAGACTTCATGCGTAACGCGTTGGTGGCTGCTCTGGGTGAAGACAAGGCGAATAACCTTGTTGACCAAATCCTTCTTGGCACAGGCTCGAAAGGTTTGGATTCGCTTAAGTGGATGGATCCTCGTCAAGTGGCGAGCATCATCATCAATGAGCACCCTCAAATTCAAACTATTGTTTTGTCGTACCTCGATGCTGATCAATCGGCTGAGATTCTGTCTCAATTCCCAGAGCGTGTTCGTCTGGATTTAATGATGCGTATTGCCAACCTTGAAGAAGTTCAACCTTCGGCGCTTGCTGAGTTGAACGAGATTATGGAGAAACAGTTTGCAGGTCAAGCGGGTGCTCAAGCTGCCAAAATTGGTGGCCTGAAAGCTGCGGCTGAGATCATGAACTATATGGACAACAATGTAGAAGGCGTCTTGATGGATCAAATTCGAGATCAAGACGAAGACATGGCAACTCAGATTCAAGATCTTATGTTTGTCTTTGAAAACCTTATTGAAGTGGATGACCAAGGTGTTCAGCGACTGCTGCGTGATGTTCCACAAGACATTCTACAGAAAGCACTTAAAGGTGCTGATGATGGTCTACGTGAGAAGATCTTCAAGAACATGTCTAAACGTGCTTCCGATATGATGAGAGACGATATTGAGGCGATGCCGCCAGTGAAAGTCTCTGACGTGGAAGCGGCTCAGAAAGAGATATTGGGTATTGCGAGGAAGATGGCAGACAGTGGTGAGATTATGCTGTCTGGTGGCGCCGACGAGTTCCTTTAATACAGAAACCTCAAAAGCCCCACACTGTTGGGGCTTTTCTTTATCCAATTTCGAACCACAGATTAACTCTGTTTAACTGCTTGAATTGACAATGTAGTTGGACGTACTCATAGATAGGTACTGATATGTCAGGTGATAGAAAACGCGGCTTCCTTCGCCCTGAAGAAGATAATACGGTTGCCCAACCTCAGAAATGGGGGCTACCTGACTATACCTCTGATGTGAATAAACAAGCCAAAGAAACGGCGTTTAACTACGATCCTGGTTGGATGCCGACAGTTGAAGAAGCCATTGAAGATGAAGAGTTGGTTCTAACTGAAGAGCAGATTGAACTGATCAAACAAGGTGCTTATCAGGAAGGTCTTCATCAAGGGCAAGAGGCTGGTTTTAAACAAGGTTACGAAAAAGGCAAAGAAGAAGGGTTTGCCGCTGGCCACGAAGAAGGCAATCAAGCCGGTAAGCTTGAAGGCGTGACTGCTGGGCAAGAGTACATTCAGCAACAAGTTGCCATCTTTATGGGGCTTGCCAACCAGTTTGCTCAGCCACTAGAGCTGATGAATGCTCAGGTTGAGAAGCAGCTGGTAGACATGGTACTGACCATGGTCAAAGAAGTGGTTCATGTTGAAGTGCAAACCAATCCACAAATCATATTAGATACCGTGAAAGAGTCGGTAGAGTCCCTGCCAATTTCTGGTCATGCGATTACCTTGAAGCTTAACCCGGAAGATGTGGCGATCATTCGCTCTGCATATGGCGAAACAGAATTGGATTGCCGTAATTGGACGCTAGTTGCGGAGCCTGCACTTAATCGTGGTGATGTACAAATTGAAGCGGGTGAATCAAGCGTTAACTACCGCATGGAAGATCGCGTGAAAAACGTCATTCAGAACTTCTGCGGTGCAAACCGTCACCAGGGTCATGAGTAATGCTTGAGTTAGCGAACCGTCTTAGCCAATACAAAGTCGAAGGGCTAAAATCGCGACCAATTGCATCAGGTAAGTTAGTCCGCGTTGTTGGCTTAACGCTTGAAGCTACTGGCTGTAAAGCTCCGATCGGCAGCCTGTGTCTAGTTGAAACTATGTCTGGTCAGATGGAAGCCGAAGTCGTCGGCTTTTCAGGCGATAACCTATTTTTGATGCCGAGTGAGCAAATTACTGGGATCTTACCTGGCGCTCGTGTGACACCGATGACCACTGAAAGCGGCATCCCTGTAGGTATGGAACTGCTTGGTCGAGTGATCGACGGCGTAGGCAATCCACTCGACGGGCTAGGTCCAATCTATACTGAGCAACGCGCTTCATTTAATGCTGAGCCAATCAACCCTTTAGCTCGTAAACCGATTTCTGAACCACTCGATGTGGGTTTAAAGGCGATTAATGGCCTACTTACCGTAGGTAAAGGACAACGTATCGGTCTGTTCGCTGGTTCTGGTGTCGGTAAGTCGGTTACGCTTGGTATGATGACTCGAGGCACAACCGCGCAAGTAGTGGTTGTAGGTCTAATTGGTGAGCGTGGACGAGAAGTTAAAGAATTTATTGAAGAGATTCTTGGTGAAGATGGTCGTAAGCGGTCGGTGGTGGTCGCGGCTCCTGCTGACTCATCGCCATTGATGCGACTGAAAGGCTGTCAAACTGCGTTGGCCGTAGCCGAGTATTTCCGCGACCAAGGTTTAGATGTTTTGTTGTTGATGGATTCATTGACCCGTTTTGCTCAGGCTCAGCGTGAAATTGCTCTGTCTGTTGGTGAGCCGCCAGCAACTAAAGGTTATCCGCCATCAGTATTCGCCAAGCTTCCGGCGCTGGTGGAACGTGCGGGTAACGGCAATGATGAACAAGGTTCGATTACGGCCTTCTTTACCGTGTTAACCGAAGGCGATGACTTACAAGACCCCATTGCTGATGCGTCGCGAGCGATCCTTGATGGGCACGTAGTGTTGTCGCGTGAGATGGCGGATGCGGGTCATTACCCTGCGATCGATGTAGAGAAGTCCGTCAGTCGTGTTATGCCGCAAATTACCACTGAAGAACATGTCTTGATGTCGAAAGCGGTAAGGCAAGTACTGTCTATTTGTCGTAAAAACCAAGACTTGGTATCGATTGGTGCTTACAAACCGGGTACTGATCCTGCGATTGATAGTGCCTTTACCTTGAAGCCGAAACTGGACGAGTACTTACAGCAGAAGATGAAAGAAACGGTTCCTTACGATATGTGCGTCAACATGTTGAAGCATGTGTTGGGTGGCTAATGGTGAATAAGGTTAGTCATGGATAACGCATTAGAATTTTTGCTCGATCAAGCTAAAGATCAAGAGAACCAAGCTGTACTCGCGCTCAACAAAGCGAACTCGGAGCTGCAAGGTTACTATGAGCAGGTAGCGCAGATTGAAAAGTACCGACTTGATTACTGCCAGCAGCTTGTTGACCGTGGCAAGGCAGGGTTAACGGCGAGTCAATATGGTCACTTGAACCGCTTCTTAACTCAATTAGATGAAACGCTTTCTAAACAGAGAGAAGCGGAGCACCACTTTAAAAATCAAGTCGATAACTGTCAAAACTACTGGATGGAGTTACGCAAAAAACGTAAATCCTACGAGTGGTTGATGGAAAAAAAGCAGAAAGAGAAAGCAAAACTGCAAGATCAAAGAGAACAAAAGCAAATGGATGAGTTCTCGACTTTGTTATACAACCGAAAGAAGATGTGATCCTAAGCCACGAATAAGGTAGCCACTGCTCTTTAGGTTGAGAGAACAGAACTTATAGGCATGTTTCTTGCTCCGTTTTATATAAAATTGCGCATCGTGCCCACCAAAGGCATGAAAAGCACCCGACTTTCTTTTTGTTGCATGATTCATCGCAGCAAAGCTAGTAGATAGAGCTTGTATATATGAATGTTAGTCTTTCCTCAAATTCAGCAACCAACAAAACGTCATCGTTGTTGGACACCGGTTCTACCTCTTCAAAGGTAGAAGAAACCGGCGACGCTAAAGGTTTCTTTGAATCTTTTAAAGAAGCGCTCGGCTTTGAAGAAAGTGACAGTAAAGCCGTAGTAAAAGACACTGAAAACGCGTCGAAATCTGACGAAAAGCAGGCCGCTACTGAAGGTGAAGCGTCAGCTGAAGCGAAGAAAAGTGATTCAGCGAAATCAAAGGCGACTGACGAAGTGAGCGAAGCACAAAGTCAACAAGTGGCTTCAGAAATCGAGGGCGACAAAGCCACAGATATAACATCTGCAGAGGCTGTGTCTGGAGCGGAGGCTCAGCTCAAAGCTAATTCAAGTACTGATAGCACCATCGTTGATAACACTGCTGTAGATAAGGCGGATGGTAAAGATGCGCAGGCTACGACTAACGATTCTAAAGAACAGGCTTCTCAATCTCAAGCTCAGGATTCACCAGCTGTAGATGGTTCTACGCAGGCGTCGCAAGCCAACGCAGCGATGAGTGAAGGCAATAAATTGCTTGGTCAGTTGGATGAGGCAAATAAAGCTCTAAATCAAGCGCCAAACGGCAAAGGCTTGCCTCAGCAAGGTCAGATAGATCAAGCCCAAGGTAATGTCGCGGGCGCTTCTGTTGCAGGAACTTCAATTGCGGGTAATGCGACACAACAAGCTAGTGCAGCAAATCAAGAGAAGAGCCTTGAGGTCGATTCTGAAATCGCTGTGCTTACCGGAGGTAAGGGAGTGTCTCAGTTAACAGATGATGAAATTCGACAGCTGATGGATAAAGGCGTTACCCCAGAACAAATTGAAGCAAGTATGAGCCGAGAGCTGAGCCAAAAGAGCGTGGTCAGTGAGAATGCTGCGGATCAGGGTCAAGCACTCTCAGCAGCGGATATGGAACTTGCAAAACAAGTTGATGCCCATACCCAAGCGCTCAACCAATTGAATGGACAAATCGAGTCAGAACAGTCTGTTGTCGATGGTCTGGTTCAAAAGCAACAAAGTGGCGCTGAGTTGACGGTCGATGAGCAAACTGCACTGGCTCAAGCAACCTCTAACTTAGAAGTATTGAATCAACAGCTAGCCAATGTTCAACAGCAAGCAACGGCTTTACTAAGCCAAGCCCCAAACGTGAACAGTACGCCTGATGAACCCACCGCAATTGATTGGGATAATAGTGATTCAAATGAAGCCAAAGCCTTAGCTACGGTGGCATCAACAGCGGCGGTTACGACTGCTGCTCAGCAAGCGACAGCACAAGCTTCGGCGCAATCGGTAAGTAACGCTGCTGCCACTCATGCTGCAAATGATAAAGCGGCAATGCTACACGCCAATAATGCGCATGCGGCTCAACAGGCAGCAGCTCAACAAGCTAATGTTGCTTCGCCTCAGCAGCAAGCTACGTTGGATCCGGCTTTAACAGCACAAAGCCTAGCGATGAACACAACGCCAGTCGCTACAAAAGCGGGCTCTACTGATGCGTTTCTTAAAGCGGGCGCCGGTACCGCTGTATTATCTGGTTTGGGTAAAGCGGGTGCTAAAGAAGATTCTAAAGATTCGGCCTTTGCTCAGCAGATCGCTGCTGCGGCTGGAGTTCAAGGTACAGCAACGGTTGGTTCGGCTCCCACTCGAGCTGAAATTCAAGCTGCTCAACAGGCACCTTTACAGCTTACCAAGGAGTTAGCGAACGAGCAGGTTGCGGAAAAAGTTCAAATGATGATGTCTAAGAATCTCAAGAACTTGGACATCCGTCTCGATCCACCAGAACTGGGGCAGATGAAAATTCGAATGACCATGAATAATGACGTGGCGAATGTGCACTTTACAGTGAGCAATCAGCAGGCGAGAGATGTGATTGAGCAAACCTTACCTCGTCTGAGAGAGATGCTGGCTCAACAAGGGATGCAGCTTGCCGATTCGTCAGTTCAACAACAGAACTCTGGTCAGGGTCAAGATAGATACAACAATGGTGAGCAACAATCCGGCGCTAACCGAACAAATGATGGCCAAGGTGATGAAAACCTTGATAGTGGCAGCAATCTTGAATTGAATGTCGCATCAAAGCGTGATGGAATTAGTTATTATGCCTAATATCAGGCTAAGCACACTTAGTTAATAGACAGAACCAGTTAATAGAAATTACCGTCAGTTAATCGAAAGAACAGGAAGTTAGAGCAAAATATGGCAGAAGAACAAGATGCACCTAAAGGGAAGAGTAAGCTCCTCATAATCATTATAGCGGTAGTCGTTTTACTGCTTGGCGTAGGTGGTGCACTGTTCTTTTTCTTAGGCTCTGATGATAGCGCCTCAGAATCTCAGTCTCAGCCTGCTACTGCTGTGGTCGCAGCCGAGCCTGTTATGTATGTTAATATCCCTCAGCCCTTCTTGTTCAATGTGACAGGTGATAAAAAAGACCGCCTAGTTCAGATAAAAGCACAGCTGATGGTGCGTGGCAGCAAGAATGAAGACTTGGCTCGTTACCACTCTCCTCTTGTAGAGAGTACGTTATTAGCAACGTTCGCTTCAGCAACGGTTGATCAATTGCGCTCTCCAACTGGGCGAGTTGAACTGCGAAATAAGGCGACTGAAGATATTAAAGCAAGCCTGGCTCAAGCTGTTGGCCAGCCTGTGATTGAAAAAGTGTTATTCACTGACTTCGTAATTCAATAGGTAATTTGTGACCGATTTATTAAGCCAAGACGAAATTGATGCGTTATTACATGGCGTTGATGATGTTGAAGACGTAGAAGATGTCTTAGAAACCGACAATGATAGTGCGGTCAATTTCGACTTCTCATCTCAAGATCGAATCGTCCGTGGTCGAATGCCGACCCTTGAACTTATTAACGAGCGTTTCGCACGTCATATGCGGATTAGCTTGTTTAATATGTTACGTAAAACAGCTGAAGTGTCGATCAACGGCGTGCAGATGATGAAGTTTGGTGAGTACCAAAACACATTGTATGTACCCACTAGTTTAAACATGGTTCGTTTCCGCCCGTTGAAAGGCACGGCGCTTATTACCATGGAAGCTCGTCTTGTTTTTATTCTCGTAGAGAACTTTTTTGGTGGTGATGGACGCTTCCACGCCAAGATTGAAGGTCGTGAATTCACGCCAACCGAAAGACGAATTATTCAGTTACTGCTGAAAATTGTTTTTGAAGATTACAAAGAAGCTTGGTCTCCAGTGATGGGGGTTGAGTTTGAATACTTGGATTCTGAAGTGAACCCAAGTATGGCGAACATTGTGAGCCCAACAGAAGTGATTGTTGTCAGCTCATTCCACATTGAAGTGGATGGCGGTGGTGGTGACTTCCACGTCGTGATGCCTTACTCCATGGTAGAGCCGATTCGTGAACTGCTGGATGCCGGTGTTCAATCAGACAAAATGGAAACCGATGTTCGTTGGAGTACCGCGCTGCGTGATGAAATTATGGATGTGCCGGTTAACTTCCGTGTGAACTTGCTAGAGCAAGATATTTCTCTGCGTGACTTGATGGAGCTGCGCCCCGGTGACGTCATCCCAATGAACATGCCTGAGCATGCGACTATGTTCGTTGAAGAGCTGCCAACGTATCGTGTGAAAATGGGCCGTTCCGGTGAGAAGCTCGCAGTACAGATTTCTGAAAAAATTCAAAGACCACATGTGGTTAAAACTGATCTCGCTTTTCTAGGCAAGGACTTAATGTCTGAGCTGGAAAATAGCGACGATGACGAATAGCAAAATAGATAAAAGTATAGGAATTGGTAATGGAACCTAGTGAAGATCAAAAGCTAGCAGACGAGTGGGCTGCGGCACTTGGTGAAGATCCTTCAGCACCGTCAATTGATGTTGATGACGTGCTTGCGGCACCACTTGATGAGCTAACCGATTCATCGTCTCCGATTTCTGAAGATGAGCGTCGTAAACTGGATACCATCATGGATATCCCCGTGACTATCTCAATGGAAGTTGGCCGCTCTCAGATCAGTATCCGTAATTTACTTCAGTTGAACCAAGGTTCGGTTGTTGAGTTAGATAGAATTGCTGGTGAGTCACTGGATGTGATGGTAAACGGTACCTTGATTGCTCATGGTGAAGTGGTTGTGGTGAACGACAAGTTTGGTATTCGTTTGACTGACGTTATTAGCCAGACAGAACGAATTAAGAAGCTGCGTTAATGAGCTTTCTGTCTCCAAGATTGGCTAGGCTAGTTATAGGGGGAGCTTTGTTATCTTCTCCTTCTATTGCCTTTGCTGCAACGCCGCCATCTCTCGATTTAGCGACCACTTTTGGGTCGCTAATTTTCGTTATAGCCTTCATCTTATTTATTGCTTGGCTACTCAAGCGCATGCAAGTGCCTGCAATGTCGAATCAGCAAGGCTTGGCGATTGTTAGGCAAATTCCTGTAGGTACTAAAGAACGCATCGCTATTGTTCAAGCTGGTGATGAGCAGTTCTTAGTCGGGATTACCACGCAATCTATCCAGCTAATTTCTAAGCTCGATAAACCTCTTACTCAGGAGATGCTGGAAAAAAGTACATTTTCAAGTCAGCTTTCCCAGCTAATAAAAAAAGATGCAAACAAGTAACGGACTTTTGAACTCATCTTACGTTTGCCAAAACGGAGCTTTCCGAATGGTTAAAGTGTTGTTGGTTCAGCTCACTCTCCTCTGCTCACTCGTATTCAGTATGTCGGTATTTGCACAGGCTGAAGATGGCACCGTCATTCCTGCGAATACCGCTGGCTCAGAGTCGGTAACCATCAGCACGATGGAACAAGACCAAGCCAAATCGCAAACCATGACCACGGGTAGCTTAACCGGCAATGGTGGTGGCATACCTGCCTTTACCATGACAACCAATGCTAATGGTGGTGAAGATTACTCGATAAACCTACAGATCTTGGCTCTAATGACCATGCTTGGCTTCTTGCCGGCGATGGTGATTTTGATGACCTCGTTCACCCGTATTGTGGTGGTGATGTCTATCTTGCGTCAGGCAATGGGTCTACAACAAACACCGTCTAACCAAGTGATTATTGGTATCGCGATATTCTTGACCTTCTTCATCATGTCGCCAGTGATTAACCAAGTTAACGAACAAGCAGTTCAGCCTTATCTCAATGAACAGATATCGGCACGACAGGCATTCGATGTTGCCCAAGAACCGATTAAGTCCTTCATGCTTAAACAGACTCGAATCAAAGATCTAGAAACCTTTGTTGAGATCTCTGGTGCGGAAGTGACCAACCCTGAAGATGTTTCAATGGCGGTTCTGATTCCAGCATTTATCACGTCAGAATTGAAAACGGCTTTCCAGATAGGCTTTATGTTGTTCTTGCCGTTCCTAATCATCGACTTGGTAGTGGCATCGGTATTAATGGCTATGGGTATGATGATGTTGTCACCAATGATTGTATCGCTGCCGTTTAAGTTGATGCTGTTTGTTCTTGTTGATGGTTGGAACTTGATACTCTCCACTCTCGCGGGCAGTTTTGCCTTGTAGCCGGGGGAATAATGAATCCTGAAATATTCGTAGAGTTGTTCCGAGATGCCCTTTGGATGGTACTCATCATGGTTTGCGCCATTATCATCCCGAGCCTGCTGATCGGTTTAGTCGTCGCTGTTTTCCAAGCTGCGACCTCTATCAACGAACAAACACTGAGCTTCTTGCCTCGTTTGATTGTGACTTTGTTGGCGTTGATGCTATTTGCACACTGGATGACTCAGATGATGATGGAGTTCTTTTTTGAACTCATCGAACGCTTGCCGCAAGTTCTGTATTAAATCGATATGGAATACCCGACGAGCCTTGTACTAGAGTGGTTAGCCAATTATTTTTGGCCATATACTCGTATCTCAGCGATGCTGATGGTGATGACGGTAACGGGCGCGCGCTTTGTGTCGCCGCGTATTCGTCTGTATTTAGGTTTGGCTATCACCTTTGCCGTGATGCCCGCAATTCCTGCTGTTCCCAAAGAGATCGAACTTCTGTCCTTTCAAGGCTTCCTGACTGTCTTTGAACAGATCGTGATTGGTGTTGCCATGGGCTTTGTTACTCAGTTTATGATTCAGACCTTCGTTATGCTCGGTCAGATCTTAGGTATGCAATCTAGCTTGGGCTTCGCTTCAATGGTTGACCCTGCTAACGGGCAAAACACGCCAGTACTTGGTCAGTTGTTCATGTTGCTTGCGACCATGTTTTTTTTGGCGACCGATGGTCACTTGAAAATGCTGCAGCTGGTGGTGTTCAGTTTTAAGACTTTGCCGATTGGCAGTGGCTCTTTGACTTCTGTTGATTTTCGAGAGCTCGCGTTGTGGCTTGGTATCATGTTCAAAACGGCATTGGCGATGTCCTTGTCGGGCATTATCGCACTGTTAACGATTAACCTTTCTTTTGGTGTAATGACGCGTGCTGCACCTCAGTTAAATATCTTTTCTTTGGGTTTTGCATTTGCGCTACTCGTGGGTCTGTTACTTTGTTGGTACATCCTTGGCGGCTTGTATAGTCACTATGAGCTATTCTGGATGCAAGGCGAACAACAGATATGTCGTCTAATCCGGTTAGATTGCTAGGAGACTGAAATGGCAGAGTCAGACGGTCAAGAACGCACAGAAGACGCCACGCCCAAACGCTTGCAACAGGCCAAAGAGAAAGGGCAGGTTGCAAGGTCAAAAGAGCTAGCTTCAGCGTCGGTACTGATAGTTGGTGCGATTGCATTAATGTGGTTTGGCGAATCGATGGCGAAGGCTTTGTTCGAGGCTATGCAACGTCTGTTTTCTCTGAGCCGCGACGAGATCTTTGACACCAACAAGCTCTTTGAAATCGCTGGTGGCGCACTGGTGAACTTACTGTTTCCACTGTTCTTAATTTTGATAACTTTGTTTGTTGCGGCTGTTATTGGTGCGGCAGGTGTTGGCGGGATTAACTTTTCGATGCAAGCTGCAATGCCAAAGGCGTCTAAGCTCAATCCACTCAGTGGTATCAAGCGTATGTTTGGCCTACAAAGCTGGGTTGAACTGCTGAAATCTATTTTGAAAGTGGCACTTGTATCAGGCATGGCTATTTATCTTATTCAGGCCTCTCAGCATGATTTAATGCAGCTGAGTATGGATGTGTATCCGCAGAATATCTTTCATGCTTTGGATATCTTGCTTAACTTCATTCTTTTAATCAGTTGCTCTTTGCTGATCGTGGTTGCCATTGATATCCCGTTCCAGATCTGGCAACACGCTGATCAGCTGAAAATGACCAAACAAGAAGTCAAAGACGAATTCAAAGATACCGAAGGTAAGCCGGAAGTAAAAGGCCGAATTCGTATGCTACAAAGGGAAGCGGCTCAGCGTCGTATGATGGCAGACGTCCCTCAAGCGGATGTGATTGTGACCAACCCAGAGCACTTTTCCGTGGCACTGCGTTATAAGCAGAATCAAGATAAAGCGCCGATTGTGGTTGCCAAAGGTGTCGACCACATGGCGATGAAAATCCGAGAGATTGCACGCGAAAACGATATCTATATTGTTCCGGCACCGCCATTGGCGAGGGCGCTTTATCACACCACTGAACTAGAACAACAAATTCCTGACGGTCTGTTTACGGCTGTTGCGCAGGTGCTTGCATATGTTTTCCAGCTTAAGCAGTACCGAAAACGAGGTGGTGAGAGACCAAAACTGCAAGATTCTAATATGCCGATCCCACCTGATTTACGTCATTAGATCAATTGCTTGAGCTCTGCGTGATGAACCCTGATAATAGTGAGCTAGCCAATCTTCCTTTTATTGAGGTGATGGCGATAATTTGACGTGAGATGTTGGTACAGTGTTTGCTGTAGTAAGCCTGAACATTATAAGCCCATAGCAAAACAGCCCTGACTAAGATCTAATCCACTTGTTCAGAGAGCTACAACATAGCGAAACTGTCTAGATTTATGAAATTCTCCCTGCCTTTTGCGGACAAGCTACCTAAAATCCCGAACCGTGCCATGCCTGCGGTTGGTGCACCTGTTATGGTACTTGCAACGCTTGCTATGGTGGTGTTGCCCATTCCAGCTTTCTTATTGGATATGTTCTTCACCTTTAACATTGCGCTGTCTATGGTTGTGCTATTGGTTTCGGTTTATACCCGCAGACCTTTAGACTTTGCTGCATTCCCGACCGTACTTCTGATTGCGACTCTGCTTCGATTAGCCTTGAACGTTGCTTCAACACGTGTGGTCTTGCTTCATGGTCATGAAGGTGGCGACGCAGCTGGTAACGTGATTGAAGCCTTTGGTAACGTGGTTATCGGTGGTAACTATGCCGTAGGTCTAGTGGTGTTCTTGATTCTGATGATCATTAACTTCATGGTTGTAACCAAAGGTGCAGGCCGTATCTCGGAAGTAAGCGCGCGTTTCACTTTGGACGCCTTACCGGGTAAACAGATGGCAATCGATGCCGACTTGAACGCAGGTTTGATCGACCAAGATCAGGCTCGTCTGAGACGTTTTGAAGTAACCAAAGAAGCCGACTTCTACGGTTCGATGGACGGTGCGTCTAAGTTTGTTAAAGGCGATGCGATCGCTGGTATCTTAATCTTATTCATCAATATCATTGGTGGCTTGAGCATTGGTATGGCTCAGTTTGACCTTGGTTTTGGTGAAGCAATTGAAATCTACACACTACTGACTATCGGTGATGGTCTGGTTGCACAAATTCCATCTCTATTACTGTCTATTGCAGCCGCGATGATGGTAACGCGTCAAAACACTGATGAAGACATGGGGCAGCAGCTCGTCTTCCAGATGTTCGACAATCCAAAAGCCTTGATGATCACCGCTGCAATCCTTGGCATCATGGGTATTGTTCCGGGTATGCCACATTTCTCGTTCTTGAGCCTTGCAGTTATTGCGGGTGCGGGTGCGTATTACATCGATAAAAAGAACAAGAAGAAGGCGGAAGAACCAAACCTTCCGGCGACCGTTGAAGCGAATGGAGAAGTAGGTTCTCAGAAAGAGCTTTCTTGGGATGATGTTCAACCTGTTGATATTATTGGCTTAGAAGTAGGTTACCGTTTAATTCCTTTGGTGGATAGAGACCAAGGGGGCGAACTTCTTGAACGTGTTAAAGGTGTGCGTAAGAAGCTGTCTCAAGACTTTGGTTTCTTGATCCCAGCGGTGCACATTCGCGATAACCTAGAACTGACACCAAACAGCTATCGAATCACCTTGATGGGTGTCGCGGTAGGTGAGGCTGAGATAAAACCAGACATGGAACTCGCGATTAACCCAGGTCAAGTCTACGGTATGATCGATGGTGAGCCGACGATTGACCCTGCCTTTGGCCTTGAAGCTGTATGGATACGTGAAGAGCAGCGTGAACATGCACAAGCTCTAGGTTATACCGTTGTCGATTCTTCTACAGTACTGGCGACACACCTTAGCCAACTGCTAACCAATAACGCATCACAGCTTATTGGTCACGAAGAAGTTCAGAATTTGCTTGAGATGCTCAGCCGCTCAACACCTAAGCTGGTGGAAGGTTTTGTACCGGATCAATTGCAGTTGGGTGTGGTCGTAAAAGTGCTACAGAACCTATTGAATGAAGCCATTCCAATTCGTGATATTCGAACCATAGTCCAAACTTTGTCGGAGTATTCTGGTAAGAGTCAAGAACCTGACATACTTACGGCGGCGGTTCGTATCTCATTGAAACGGCTAATTGTTCAGGAAATCAATGGTATAGAGCCAGAATTGCCAGTGATAACCTTGATTCCTGAGCTGGAACAAATCTTGCATCAAACCATGCAGGCATCCGGCGGAGAATCTGCTGGTATTGAACCTGGTTTAGCCGAACGTTTACAGACCTCCCTCAGCCACGCGACACAAGAGCAAGAGCTGAAAGGTGAGCCCGCGGTGCTACTGACCTCTGGTGTGTTACGTTCGACTCTGGCTAAGTTCGTGAAAAACACGATTCCAAGCTTGAGAGTTTTGTCTTACCAAGAGATACCGGACGAAAAGCAGATACGTATAGTACAAGCTGTTGGTAATTAAGCCGCCTAATTAGAACGGACGATCGAATTGAAAATTAAACGATTTTTTGCAAAAGATATGCGAACCGCGCTGCTCCAAGTTAAAGAAGAACTTGGCTCAGAAGCGGTGATCATGTCTAACAAAAAGGTCGCAGGTGGTGTGGAAATTGTTGCCGCTATTGATGGTGAATCCAGCCCGTCGACAGCAAGCCAGAGACTCAATAAACCTCAGCAGCCTGCGCAAAGCCAATATACACAAATGGCCGCGCCCCCGGTTCCTACAGGGCGTCGTCAATTAGACGATGACAAGGTTAGCCTGCAGTCGAACGCTGAAGGTGGTCGCTCAATGACCAAGCGCTTTGCGAATATGCTAAAGCAATACAGTCATGGCGCCGATGATGAGCCACAACATCGTGCTGAAAATGAAGATTCATTGTCAGCATTGCTCAATCGCCAATCAAGCACGGGTCATAAGCCTCATAGTCATCAGACTCAAAGTAATTTGCAGTCTCACGTCCATCAGCAATCACACGGTAAGCAACAGTCTCACGGTAACCTAGATTCTGCATTTGCTCGTGAAACAGGTTTATCCCAATTGATTGCCGAAGACCGCAGAGTAGAGCGTCCAGCACCTCGTTTGGATCCTACCCGTTATGATCGTGGTCGTGAGAATACGCATTCCAAAGGTTCAGATACTGAAATGGAAACGATGCGCGAAGAGATGACCTCAATTCGTCGTCTGTTAGAGCATCAAGTATCTGGATTAATGTGGCAAGAAGTTGAGCGTCGTGAACCGCTGAGAGCCATGCTTATCAAACGCCTTGAACGTATGGGTGTATCTGCAGAGCTTGCCGATCAAATGGCGTGTTACATTCCTGAAGATACCAAACCTGCACGTGCGTGGAAGGCGTTGTTAGCCTTGGTTGCTGACCAAATCTCCGTTACACAAAAAGATATTTTAAAACGCGGCGGTATTGTGGCTCTACTTGGCCCAACTGGCGTGGGTAAAACAACGACTGTTGCAAAGCTAGCTGCACGTGCTGCCATGGAATATGGCGCAGATAACGTCGCACTAGTGACAACTGACACATATCGTATAGGTGCACATGAGCAGTTATCGATCTATGGTCGAATTATGGGTTGTCCTGTAAGAGTTGCTAAAGATTCTAGTGAATTGGCCGATGTAATATATCAGTTACGTAATCGTCGCCTAATTCTGGTCGATACTGCAGGCATGGGACAACGAGATGTTCGCCTATCTGAGCAGTTAGACACATTGATGCAAGAGAGTGGTTCCGTTATCAATAGCTACCTTGTGTTGCCTGCAACCGCGCAACGCAAAGTGCTGCAAGAAACAATTGAACACTTTAGAAGAATCCCGTTGTCGGGATGCATCATGACTAAGCTGGATGAATCCCTAAGTCTAGGTGAATTCATCAGTGTCGTAATACAAAATGCATTACCAGTTGCTTACATTGCAAATGGTCAACGAGTTCCTGAAGATATCGTTATAGCTCAGCCAAAGTACATGATTGCTAAGGCCAATGAGTTATTAGAAAAATCTACAGAGAATGAACCTCATTACTGGAATAGCGATTCTGAAGGGCTCTAGGCGGCGGATAAATATGAATGAAAATATGATACATGATCAAGCTAGCGGCCTCCGTCGCTTAACCAAGCCTTCACTCACAAAAGTTATCGCTGTAACTGGTGGTAAGGGAGGCGTTGGTAAATCTAATGTGACGTTAGGTATGGCTATTTGCATGGCGCGCCAAGGCAAAAAAGTTATGGTGCTAGATGCCGACTTAGGCCTCGCTAACGTCGATATCATGCTGGGTATTCGTTCTAAACGAAACCTTGGACATGTGTTGGCAGGCGAATGTGAACTTAAGGATGCGATTGTCGAAGGGCCGCACGGAATTAAAATTATTCCTGCGACATCGGGCACACAAAGCATGACTGAACTTTCACACGCACAGCATGCAGGTTTGATTCGAGCTTTTGGTTCGCTTGAAGACGAGATGGACATCTTGTTAGTTGATACCGCAGCCGGTATTTCGGACATGGTGATCAGCTTTTCAAGAGCGGCGCAAGACGTGGTTGTTGTGGTATGTGATGAACCTACCTCAATCACGGATGCATATGCTTTGATTAAGCTTTTGAGCAGAGAACACCAAGTTCAGCGGTTCAAAGTTGTTGCAAATATGGTCAGAAGCTACCGTGAAGGCCGAGAATTATTTGCAAAGTTGACTTTGGTCACAGAGCGCTTCTTGAATGTGAGCCTCGAACTCGTAGCATGTATTCCTTTAGATGATAAAGTACGTCAATCAGTCAAGAGACAGAAAATCGTAGTCGATGCTTATCCTCGCTCTCCAGCGGCATTGGCAATCAGCTCTTTGGCTAATAAAGCATTGACCTGGCCAATACCAAAAACACCAAGTGGGCACTTGGAGTTCTTTGTTGAAAGGCTGCTGAATCGTACTGAATTTATAGAGGAACCATTTGGTGAATAAAGCGCTTACTTACGACCAACATGCTAATCACAATAGCCAACAGGCTTTTTTTGAGAAGTATTCTGTGTTGGTTAAACGTATCGCTCATCACTTGTTGGGGCGATTACCGCCTAATGTATTGGTTGATGACTTAATTCAAGCTGGCATGATCGGCTTGATTGAAGCGCAACAAAACTATGATGGTACCAAAGGCGCAAGCTTTGAGACGTATGCCGGTATTCGAATTCGCGGGGCAATGTTGGATGACATTCGCCGTGGGGACTGGGTACCGAGATCGGTTCATAAAAACAATCGAGAAATCAGCAGTGCAATCGCGGAGTTAGAGGGTATCCTCAACCGTGACCCGAGTGATGCCGAAGTGGCAAAACACATGGGACTCAGTTTAGAGCAGTATCACAGTGCTTTAACTGACATTAATTGTTCAAGACTGGTTGGAATTGAAGATTTAGGCGTCTCAGATGATGTAATATCTCCGAATGAAGACTCTCAAGATAATACGCCTTTTCAAGGGGTTGCTGATGAGTCATTCCGCCAAGCTTTGATCGATTCGATAAAACAACTTCCGGAAAGGGAAGGCCTTGTGCTTTCGCTTTATTACGACGAAGAACTCAATTTAAAAGAGATTGGGGAAGTGTTAGGTGTCAGCGAATCTCGTGTCAGCCAAATACTGAGCCAATCTATGCAGCGTTTACGCACTAAGTTAAGTGCTTGGACACAGAACGACTAACAACACTGATCCTATTCAGTGGAGGCTAATTTGAACAAAAACATGAAAATTCTCATTGTTGATGATTTTTCAACGATGCGCCGAATTGTTAAAAACCTACTTCGCGACTTAGGTTTCAACAACACTCAAGAAGCAGATGATGGCTTGACCGCGTTACCTATGCTGAAAAAAGGCGAATTTGATTTCGTGGTAACTGACTGGAACATGCCAGGTATGCAAGGGATTGACTTGCTTAAACACATTCGCGCAGACGCAGAACTTAAGCACCTTCCCGTGCTTATGATCACGGCAGAAGCGAAGCGTGAGCAGATCATCGAAGCAGCGCAAGCGGGTGTTAATGGTTACATTGTGAAGCCTTTCACTGCTGCAACGCTGAAAGAGAAACTTGATAAGATTTTTGATCGCTTATAAGCATCAATAAATTTAGGCATTTCTAGGTAGACATTGGCTGATAAGTTCTCTGTTTATCTCGATAGCCTAAGCGCACAAAGTATGCGGAGTAAGGCCGAATTCAGGATGATTTCATTAGAACAAGCAAAAAAATTAGTAGAGCTGCTTGAGAACGATGAGCAGCAGAATGCTGATTCTCTTGTTAGAAGCATTTATGAAGATAATTTTAGTCTTCAAGACAACCCAATGCTTCAAGAAATAGGAAGTCTGACTCGCGACCTCCATGACTCTTTGACTCAATTTAATTTCGATGAGCGCATCAGCGTTATCGCAAATGACGAAATCCCTGACGCAAGGGATCGCCTTCAGTATGTCATTGATAAAACGGAAGTTGCGGCAAATAAGACGATGGACGCTGTCGATCGCTGTATGCCAATTGCAGACAACCTACACGAGTGTTTACTTCAAGTAAGGCCTCAATGGAATGAACTGATGCATGGCCGCATTGAGCTGGCACAATTTAAAGCTTTATGTCACCGCATTGATGGATTGCTTGTCCAAGTAGAAGGCGACAGCACTGAACTACGCGGACAATTGACTGAAATCTTGATGGCTCAGGATTTCCAAGATTTAACTGGGCAGATAATTAGCAAAGTTATTACCTTGGTGAATGAGGTAGAAGGACGTTTGGTCGAGATTCTCACGGTATTCGGTGCGAATCAAATAGAGCCAACTCCAGAGTCAGAGAAGAAAGCATCGATTGCGCCTGAGGGTCCAATTATGAACCCAGAAGAGCGCGAAGACGCTGTTGCATCTCAGGATGAAGTCGACGATTTGTTATCCAGTCTTGGATTTTAAAGGTAACGTATGAGCTACGATTTAGACGAAGATATTCTTCAGGACTTTTTAGTCGAAGCAGGAGAGATCCTTGAACTTCTATCAGAGCAACTGGTAGAGCTTGAGAATAATCCTGACGACAAAGACCTATTAAATGCTATTTTCCGTGGTTTCCATACAGTAAAAGGTGGTGCTGGTTTCCTAGCATTAACTGAGCTGGTGGATACTTGTCATGGTGCCGAGAATGTGTTCGACATTCTACGAAACGGCCAACGCAGCGTAACATCAGGTTTGATGGATACTATGCTGCAGGCGTTAGATACTGTTAATACACAGTTTCAAGCCGTGCAAGATCAGGAACCTTTAGTGCCAGCAGACCAAGCTTTATTGGATGAACTTCACCGCCTCTGTAAGCCAGAATCAGCTGATGAAGTTGCACCAGTAGAAGCGTCAGCACCTGTTATCCCAGAGCCTATCGTTGTAGCCCCTGAACCGGTTGTCGAAAGTTCAAGTATCAGTGCCTCTTCAGTGGATGATATCTCTGAAGATGAGTTTGAGCGCCTGCTTGATGAACTTCACGGTAAAGGTGGTTCGCCAACAGCATCTTCTGTACCAACACCGCCGCCAGCACCTGTTACACCTCAGCCAGTTGCTGACAGCGGTGATATTACTGACGATGAATTTGAAAAGTTACTAGATGAACTGCATGGTGCGGGTAACAGCCCGACGGCTGCGAGTTCAACGCCTCCTCCACCGCCAGCGCCTCCTGCAGCACCTGTTTCGGCGATGTCTGAAGGCGATGATCTGATGACTGACGAAGAGTTCGAGAAGTTACTGGACCAGTTACACGGATCAGGTAATGGACCTTCGATTGAAGAACTGGATGCAGCGACTAAGCCTGCAGAAGTTAAGGCAGTTGCACCGCAAGCAACGCCTAAACCGCAACCAGCAGCACCAGTAGCCGTTAAAGCCGAGCCGAAACCGAGCGCTCCAGCAAAAGCTGAAGTTAAAGCGCCGGCTAAGAAGCAGCAAGCTGAAGCGACAGTTCGTGTTGATACATCAACACTGGATACCATCATGAACATGGTGGGTGAGCTGGTATTGGTGCGTAACCGACTTGTCAGCCTTGGCCTCAACAGCAACGACGAAGAAATGTCGAAAGCTGTCTCTAACTTAGATGTTGTTACTGCAGACCTACAAGGTGCGGTAATGAAGACTCGTATGCAGCCGATCAAGAAAGTATTTGGTCGCTTCCCACGAGTTGTCCGCGACCTTGCTCGTAGCTTGAAGAAAGACATCGTTCTTGAAATGCGTGGCGAAGAAACGGACCTTGATAAAAACTTAGTAGAAGCACTTGCTGATCCCCTGATTCACTTGGTGAGAAACTCTGTCGACCATGGTATCGAAATGCCAAACGACCGTGTTGCTGCGGGTAAATCACAAACGGGTAAAGTGATTCTGTCTGCCTCTCAAGAAGGTGACCACATTGAACTGGCTATCGTTGATGACGGTGGCGGTATGGATCCTGATAAGCTTCGTGCTATCGCGGTTAAACGTGGCCTGATGGATGAAGATGCAGCGTCTCGCTTATCAAATAAAGAGTGTTTCAACCTGATTTTTGCTCCTGGCTTCTCAAGCAAAGAGCAGATCTCGGATATCTCTGGTCGCGGTGTCGGTATGGACGTTGTGAAAACAGCGATCAACACACTGAACGGTTCTATTGATATTGATTCAGAAATGGGACAGGGCACCAAGATCACCATCAAGGTTCCACTAACCCTAGCGATTCTACCAACCTTAATGGTTGGTGTTGCGGGTCACCCATTTGCGTTGCCATTGGCATCGGTTAACGAGATCTTCCACCTAGATTTAAGCCGCACAAACGTGGTTGATGGTCAGCTGACGATCATCGTTCGCGATAAGTCTATTCCGTTGTTCTACTTGCAAAACTGGCTTGCACCTAAAGCGGGTATTGTTGAACTGCGTAAAGGGCATGGCCATGTTGTTATCGTACAACTTGGTAGCCAACGTGTTGGTTTTGTTGTCGATACGCTTATCGGTCAAGAAGAAGTCGTGATCAAGCCACTTGATAAGCTTCTGCAAGGCACGCCAGGAATGGCAGGCGCGACAATTACAAGTGACGGACATATTGCATTGATTCTAGATGTGCCGGACTTGTTGAAGCAGTACGCAGCTGCGTCAAGAATTTAATTTAAGGATAAATATGGCGATTAAAGTATTAGTCGTTGATGATTCGAGTTTTTTTCGTCGTCGCGTTAGCGAGATCATCAACTCAGAGGCTCGCCTAGAAGTCATTGATGTTGCAGTAAACGGTAAAGAAGCCGTTGAGAAAGCGAAACAGCTAAGACCTGACGTAATCACGATGGACATTGAAATGCCTGTCATGGACGGTATCACTGCCGTTCGTGAGATCATGGCCGCGTCTCCAACGCCTATTTTGATGTTTTCATCGTTAACGCATGATGGAGCGAGAGCAACGTTAGATGCGTTAGATGCAGGTGCTCTCGACTTCTTACCTAAGAAGTTTGAAGACATCGCTCGTAACCGTGATGATGCAGTTGCATTGCTTCAACAGCGTGTGATTCAGATTGCTGCAAAGCGTGCATTTATGCGTCGTGCTCCTATTGCGCCGAGAGCGACAGCAACGACTTCAACATCTACGCCATTGCGCCAACCGATTTCAACATCAGCTGCGACTTCGACAGCGAAGCCAGCAGTTGCATCAACGGCAAAATTCAGAGCGTCAGGTAAGAAGTATCAATTAACAGCAATTGGTACTTCGACTGGGGGGCCTGTTGCGCTACAGAAGATTTTGACTCGTATCCCTGCCAACTATCCACACCCAATTGTGTTAGTTCAGCATATGCCTGCAACATTCACCGCTGCTTTTGCTAGTCGATTGAACACCTTGTGTAAGATTGAAGTTCGTGAAGCGCAAGACGGTGATGTGTTAAAGCCTGGAGTGGCGTATCTTGCTCCAGGTGGTAAACAGATGATGGTTGATGGCCGAGCCGGGTCTGCACGTCTAAGAATTATCGATGGCGGCGACCGAATGAACTACAAGCCTTGTGTGGATGTCACATTTGGCTCTGCAGCGAAGATCTACGGCGACAAAGTGTTGTCTATGGTACTGACCGGTATGGGCGCAGATGGTCGAGAAGGTTCGCGCATGTTGAAAACTGCGGGCTCGACGATTTGGGCACAAGACGAAGATAGTTGTGTTGTATATGGTATGCCTCAAGCTGTAGCAAAAGCTGGCATTTCTACTGAAGACCTACCTCTGGACCGCATCGCGGAACGGATCTTGGTTGAAGTTGGGTTAGCTTAGGTAAATCGAGATGATTGTTTGGAGTGTTGCAAACCAAAAAGGTGGTGTTGGTAAAACGACCACGACCGTGACTCTAGCAGGTTTACTTGCGTTGAAGGGGCACCGTGTTCTGTTGGTTGATACTGACCCACATGCATCACTGACCACCTATCTGGGTTACGACTCAGATACGGTGGAATCGAGCCTGTTTGATCTGTTTCAGTTGCGTGAGTTTAACGCGCAGACAGTAAGACCTTTGCTTTTACAAACGGAAGTTGAAGGTATCGATATTATTCCTGCGCACATGTCTTTGGCGACATTAGACCGTGTAATGGGAAATCGAAGCGGCATGGGGTTGATCTTGAAGCGCGCTTTGGCCGCTTTGAAAGACGACTACGACTATGTGTTGATCGATTGTCCGCCAATTCTGGGTGTGATGATGGTGAATGCATTGGCTGCCAGTGATCGTATTTTGATTCCGGTACAGACGGAATTTTTGGCGATGAAGGGCTTAGAGCGCATGATTCGCACTTTGACCATCATGCAGAAGTCTCGCAAAACACCGTTTAAGGTGACGATTGTCCCGACCATGTACGACAAGCGAACCAAAGCCTCACTGCAAACATTAACGCAGCTCAAAGATGATTATCCGAACCAAGTTTGGACATCTGCTGTGCCGATAGATACTAAGTTTCGAGATGCAAGTCTAAAACGCTTGCCTGCATCTCATTTTGCATCGGGTAGCCGTGGTGTATTTGCTTATAAACAGTTGCTTATTTATCTCGAGAGGTTGGCGATAAATGAGCGTGAATAAAGAATCAACATTGGCGCAGCCAAGTCTCTCGAGTGAACAAGCACTGGATGACTACTTTACTGCGCTGTTAGGCGATGAAAGCTTTGAATCTGACGATTTTTTTGTTGACGAGTCTAGCGACGAATCACAATCTGAAGAGCCAGAGCCAGAGCCAGAGCCAGAGCCAGAGCCAGAGCCAGAGCCAGAGCCAGAGCCAGAGCCAGAGCCAGAGCCAGAGCCAGAGCGCCAATTTTCGAGTCACCACTCAAGCTACGCAGAAATACGCGCGGCTGAGTTTGAGGTTCCTAACCTTGAGGATGTTCAGAAGCTACTAAGTCGTTTAGAGGCGACCAATGTTGTTGATGAGCTGAATCTTGATGAATTGATGGATCAGAACACCCAGAAAATCGCCCAGCAAGCAGACATGCAAATGTTTGATGCTGCGGTTGAGTCTGTTCAAGTGTTTGAAGAGCCAGAGATTCAAGATTGGAATCTTCCAGAACCCGATTTATCAATTGCTGCAGAGCCACCTTTTGAAACGCAGCAAATTGAAGAGTTACAAGCTGAACCGCTGGAGACGGAACAAGTAGAAGTTAAGGCTGTTGAGTCTGAACTTGATGCTCCTGAGGTCGAGACAGTTATTGAACTTGAAACTCAAGCCGGAGGTGCTGACCAGTTTACCTCTTGGGAAAATACGGTTCGCACAGAAGACTTTCAAGTTTTGTATTTTGATGTAAACGGCGTGACCTTTGCGGTACCACTTGATGAGCTTGGCGGGATCCATCGCCTTGAAGAGTTAAGTCATATCATTGGTAAGCCAACTTGGTATTTAGGTTTACAAACCAACCGTGATAGTCAGCTAGATGTGGTCGACACCGCAAAATGGGTGATGTCTGAGAAACTATCAGGTGACGAATACAAAGAAAACTATCAATATATAGTGATGCTTGGAGAGAGCTTGTGGGGTCTTGCGGGCACAGAGCTAAAAGGCACCGAGCTACTTAATACAGATAAAGTACGTTGGCGAGAAATGGCAGGTAAACGCCCATGGCTCGCTGGTATGGTAAAAGAAAAAATGTGTGCTTTGATTCATGTTGAAGCATTAATCGCCATGCTAAACGCAGGGCTAGATGTAAAAGCATTAAGCTAGTACCAAGATTGGTACAACAAAAGCATCAAGTTAATAATAGTGGTCGGTAACGACGACAAGAGGATTATCTATGTCTCATATGAGTGAAGTTGAAGTAAGAAAAGAGCAAACCAATGATGAAGTACTTCAATGGGTGACATTCCAGCTAGAAGAAGAAACTTACGGTATCAACGTAATGCAAGTGCGTGAAGTACTGCGTTACAGCGAAATTGCTCCAGTACCGGGTGCTCCAGATTACGTTCTAGGTATTATTAACCTACGTGGTAACGTTGTTACTGTTATCGACACTCGTTCTCGCTTTGGCTTGATGCAAGGTGAAATCACAGATAACACTCGTATTATCGTTATTGAATCTGAGCGTCAAGTAATTGGCATTCTAGTCGATAGCGTTGCTGAAGTGGTTTACCTGCGTTCTTCTGAAATCGACACAACGCCAAGTGTTGGTACTGATGAAAGTGCTAAGTTCATTCAAGGTGTAAGTAACCGTGATGGCAAGCTGCTTATTCTAGTAGATTTAAACAAACTACTAAGCGAAGACGAATGGGATGAGATGGCTCACCTGTAATGTTTGAAGCGCTACCTTTAAGCCCTGTCGCTCTGATATCAGGTGTTGGGGTTTTTACGTTATTCATCGTGATTTTGATTTGCAAAGTAAAACGTGCGATTCAAAAGCAGCTCGATCAATCACGTCTGCAAGTTCGTAACTTGGACAAAGAGCTTCAAAAATCGAGTAAGCAATTACTTGAGGTCCGCTCTGTTGTGGTTGGCCTTGGCCAGAAAGTGACTGAACAGCAAGATCTGATAAAGCACTTGAATGAACGTATTGTTGAGTTGGAACATGCTGACACCGATGGACGCTTATATACGCGTGCAACAAAAATGGTTCAGCTTGGTGCCGGGATAAACGAACTGATCGAAGAGTGTGAATTACCTAAAGCGGAAGCTGAGCTAATGATGTCTCTACAGAATAAGCTCGCGGGTAAGGAAAAAATCCCTTCGTTGAGAAGTAACCCTTCATCGTACGATGATCAACCCGATGCCTCTCGCGATCGCAGAGACCCGCCTCGACGTCGTTAAATTGAGCGCTTACTGCGTATTGAGCAATTGATGTTTATCACGTACACCTCTTAAAAGAAGCTTCGGCTTCTTTTTTTATGCTTGCTATATCTATATAGAACGATGTTTATAAGTACTTGTATCTACGGCAATATCTAGTTTGTTGATGAAAATGTGTAAATTGTGATGCGGTGGTAACAGTTTCTTACGGACTTTGTCTTATCGAAAACGCCTAGTCCTGTTTTGTCACCATGTTGGTGTGCTACTATAGCCCTCTCATTACTCGACTAAATTTACCTATGCTAGAAGTCTCAAATTTAACTGCTATTCGTGACGACAGGGTTCTGTTTGAATCGTTGTCTTTTCAATTGAAACCTGGCGAGCTGGTTCAAGTTGAAGGTCGTAACGGTACTGGGAAAACGACACTCCTTAGGATTATCACCGGCCTAGGCGATCGTGATGAAGGTACTATTTGTTGGGATGGTGAGTCCATTGAAACGAGTCGAGATGTGTATCATCAAAATTTACTTTTTCTTGGTCATCAAACTGGCGTGAAGCGCGAGCTCAGTGCCTATGAGAACTTGAGTTTCTATCAATCGATTCACAGTGGTGGAACGAGCAAGGAAGAGCTTTACCATGCGTTGGCCCAGGTTGGCCTTGCTGGTAGGGAAGACGTGCCCGCGGGGCAACTTTCAGCTGGTCAACAGCGCCGTGTGGCGTTGGCTCGTCTTTGGTTGAGTAAACAAATATTGTGGATTCTAGATGAACCGTTGACTGCAATCGATAAGCAGGGCGTTAAAGTTTTAGAATCTCTTTTTTCTGAGCATGCAGATAACGGTGGCATTGTGTTACTAACCACACACCAAGATATGTTTGCTGATAGCCCGAAACTAAGAAAAATAAAGTTGGGTGAGTAATATGATCTCTTCAATGACAACGATCATTCGACGTGAGCTGCTGATCGCATTTCGTCGCCAAGCCGATATCTTTAACCCTCTGTGGTTTTTTATTATTGTCATCACCCTTTTTCCACTGAGTATTGGCCCTGAGCCGAACCTGCTTGCGCGCATCGCTGCGGGTATTGTTTGGGTTGCTGCTTTACTTTCTGCATTGCTCTCTTTGGAACGACTATTCCGAGATGATTTTCAAGATGGTGCCCTTGAGCAGATGATGCTGATGCCCATCCCGTTGCAGTTGGTAGTATTGTCCAAGGTCATAGCGCACTGGTTATTGACAGGGTTACCATTAATATTGATCAGTCCGTTGTTAGCGGTGCTGCTGTCCTTGAATTTCGATACTTGGTTATCGGTGGTCTTAACCTTGTTGGTTGGTACGCCTGCATTAAGTTTTATTGGTGCTATTGGTGTGGCTTTGACGGTTGGATTACAAAAAGGTGGCGTGCTGTTGAGTCTGCTTATTTTGCCGCTGTATATCCCAATTCTTATATTTGCTACATCAGCGATTGATGCGGCAGCACTAGGTGTTGCGTATAACGGACAACTAGCCGTGTTAGGGGCAATGCTAATGGGCGCAATGACGCTCACCCCATTTGCTATCAGTGCAGCACTAAGAGTGAGTGTTAACTAGCTATTAGAGTATTAACTAAGCACTCACCAACACTTTGATTGTTCAGAGTGAACTAATTGGAACTTTCAAACTCATAGAGTCACTGGAAGAGGCAGTAAGCCAAATAAATTATAATAATTATAGCTGTGATAGCTGTAAGCAATATGAAGTAAGAGTGAGATTACAACATGTGGAAATGGCTCCATCCCTATGCCAAAGCAGAAACTTCCTATCAGCTTGCTGGTAAACTTCTGCCATGGTTCTCTATCCTAGCGCTATTGTGTCTATCTGCCGGTACTGTGTGGGGGTTAGCATTTGCACCTTCTGATTACCAACAAGGTGATAGCTTCCGAATCATTTACATCCACGTACCTTCTGCGATTTGGTCTATGGGCGTGTACATGTCGATGGCGATTGCAGCGTTTATCGGCTTGGTATGGCAGGTAAGACTATCAGATATGGCCGCGTTGGCTATGGCACCTATCGGTGCGGTATTTACCTTCATCGCGCTGCTAACCGGTGCTGTTTGGGGTAAACCAATGTGGGGCGCTTGGTGGGTTTGGGATGCGCGTTTGACCTCAGAGCTGATTCTTCTATTCCTATATTTAGGTGTGATTGCACTACACCACGCGTTTGACGATCAAAAAACTGCAGCCAAAGCGGCAGGCATTTTGGCTATCGTTGGTGTCATCAACCTACCTATCATTCACTTTTCAGTAGAGTGGTGGAACACACTTCACCAGGGCGCGACGATCACTAAGTTCGATAAGCCTTCTATTTCAAGTGACATGTTATGGCCGCTTCTTCTTAACATTTTCGGCTTCGCCTTTTTCTTTGGTGCTGTGACTATGGTTCGCTTTAGAAACGAAATCATCAGTAAAGAGAGTCACCGTCCATGGGTTCGCAAGCTTGCGGCTGAAAAAGCGTAGTAGGGTAGGTAATTATGTATTTTGAATCTTTGAGTGATTTCTTTGCCATGGGAGGCTACGCCTCTTATGTTTGGAGTGCATTTGGAATCACATTCCTCGCGATGATCATTTTACTGGTGGTAAGTGTTCGTCGTGGTAAGCAATTACTAAATGAAGTACAAGCTAAGGTTGATCGTCAAGCTCGTATCGATGCAGCAAAAAATATGGAGAACACTCTATGAACCCAAGACGTAAAAAGAGGCTGGGCATTGTCTTAGCAATCTTTTTTGGTATCAGTGCGACTATTGGATTGATGGTTTATGCACTTAACCAGAACATGGATCTGTTCTACACACCAACTGAGCTGGTCAACGGCAAAGATGGTAAAAAACCTGAAGTTGGTCAACGCCTACGCATTGGTGGCATGGTTGTAGTCGGCTCTGTAAGCCGTGACAGCGAATCACTACGTGTAAGCTTCGATTTGGCGGATGTAGGCCCTAAAGTAACGATTTTATACGATGGCATCCTTCCTGATCTTTTCCGTGAAGGCCAAGGTATTGTTGCTCAGGGTGTCCTTAAAGATGCGACGACAATTGAAGCGTTCGAGGTGTTGGCAAAGCACGATGAAGAGTACATGCCTTCTGAAGTTGCAGAAGCAATGAAGAAGACTCATGAGCCTTTGCAATACACAACTGAACAAAAAGAAGGAAATGCTCAATGATAGCCGAGATCGGCCATTTTGCGATGATCCTGTCTTTGGGACTTGCATTGCTGCTAAGCGTGCTCCCATTGTACGGAGCCGCTCGAAATAACACATTATTGATGAACAGTGCACGACCGTTGTCGTGGGGCATGTTCGGATTCCTAGCGATTTCATTTTTTATCCTGTGTTACGCGTTCTACACCAATGATTTTACGATTCAATACGTAGCAAGCAATTCGAATAGCCAACTGCCTTGGTACTACCGAATTACGGCGGTTTGGGGCGCTCACGAAGGTTCATTACTGCTTTGGGTTCTTATCCAAGCAGGTTGGACGGTTGCAGTAGCGACGTTCAGCCGTGGTATGCCTCAAGAGTCTGTGGCTCGCGTATTGGCTATCATGGGGTTGATTACTGTCGGCTTCTTGCTGTTCATAATCGTAACGTCTAACCCGTTCTTACGTACATTGCCTTTCTTCCCTGTTGATGGCCGTGACTTGAACCCACTACTGCAAGACCCGGGTTTGATTATTCACCCGCCAATGCTTTACATGGGTTATGTAGGTTTCTCTGTTGCGTTCTCTTTCGCAATAGCTTCTCTAATGAGTGGTCGTTTAGATACGGCATGGGCTCGTTGGTCGCGTCCTTGGACAATCGCAGCTTGGCTATTCCTAACCGTAGGTATCGCACTAGGTTCATGGTGGGCTTACTATGAACTTGGCTGGGGTGGCTGGTGGTTCTGGGATCCTGTAGAAAACGCTTCATTCATGCCTTGGTTGGCAGGTACTGCATTGATGCATTCACTTGCGGTGACAGAAAAGCGTGGCACATTTAAAGCTTGGACAGTATTGCTGGCTATCTCGGCATTCTCGCTAAGCTTACTAGGTACGTTCTTAGTTCGTTCGGGCATATTGGTATCGGTTCACGCGTTCGCGTCAGATCCAGCTCGTGGTATGTTTATTCTAGGTTTCCTAGTCTTCGTTATCGGTGGTTCACTGCTGTTGTTCGCTGTTAAAGGCGCATCGGTTCGTGTCCGTGGTAACTTTGATTTAGTTTCCCGTGAAAACGCGCTATTAGGCAATAATATCCTATTGATTGCTGCATTAGTGGTTGTATTAGTGGGTACATTGTTACCGTTAGTTCATAAGCAGTTAGGTCTGGGCTCTGTGTCAATCGGTGCACCATTCTTTGATATGTTGTTCTTCTGGTTGATGATCCCGTTCTCGTTCCTATTGGGTATCGGTCCTCTGATCCGCTGGAAACGTGACAACCTATCTAAACTAGTTAAACCTATGCTGATTTCGGGTGCATTGTCACTTGGTTTGAGTGTGCTTATGGTTGCTCTACTGGCTGACCGCTTCAGTGGTACTGCGTTTACTGGTTGGGTAATGGCGTTCTGGATCATCTTCATGCACGGCTTTGAGCTTCATGAGCGTGCGACTCACCGTCACACATTCTTGACAGGTTTAACTAAACTGCCTCGTAGTCACTGGGCTATGGTGTGTGGTCACATTGGTTTAGCCGTGACTGTGATTGGTATTGCGATGGTACAAAACTACAGCATTGAGCGTGATGTACGTTTAGCTCCAGGTGAGCATTACCAACTTGAAGAATATAACTTCCTATTCACAGGTGTTCGTGACAAGGATGGCCCTAATTACGATGGTTACATTGCTGACTTTGAAATCACAAAAGAAGGCAAATACATCAACACGCTTCACGCTGAAAAACGTTTCTATACCACAGCTAAGTCTATGATGACAGAAGCAGCGATTGACCGTGGCGTAACGCGCGACCTTTACATCGCAATGGGTGAACGTTTAGACGACAATAAGTCTTGGGCTGTACGTATCTACTACAAACCATTTGTACGTTGGATCTGGGCAGGTTCTTTGATCATGTCTATTGGTGGCGTAATTGCAATCAGTGACCGTCGTTACCGTTTCCGTAAGCCAACAAAAAAGTCGGCTGAAGAGCAGGAGGCTTAATTCGAATGAACAAGAAGATTTTATTCATTCCATTGATTGCTTTTATGATTCTAGCTGGAGTCTTTGCAACTCAATTGGTTCGTAATCAGTCGGGTGATGACCCGACTAAACTTGAATCGGTATTGATTGGTAAGCCTGTACCTGAGTTCGGTCTAGAAGACTTAGAACAACCAGGTAAGTTTCATGATCAAGCGATCTTCAAAGGCGAACCTCTGCTGCTTAATGTGTGGGCTACTTGGTGTCCTACCTGTTATGCCGAGCACTCTTACCTGAATAAATTGGCCGCTCAAGGCGTTAAGATCATTGGTATGAACTACAAAGATGATCGCAATAAAGCGGTCGGTTGGCTAAAAGAACTAGGTAACCCGTACTTAATCAGCTTATTTGACGGTGATGGCATGCTAGGCCTAGATCTTGGCGTGTATGGCGCTCCTGAGACTTTCTTAATTGATGCTAACGGTGTGGTTCGTTACCGCCATGTTGGTGACGTGAATCCAACCAACTGGGCATCGACGCTTGAGCCGATGTATCAAGAGTTGTTGGAGGAATCGAAATGATTAAAAAGGCACTGATTACTCTATTTGCCACTTTCGCAATCTCGGCAACTGTTTCTGCTGCGCCTATTGAGTTTCATGAATTTGATACCGTAGATCAAGAACAGCAGTTTAAAGAGCTGAGCAATACGCTGCGCTGTCCTAAATGTCAGAACAACACGATTGGTGATTCGAACGCAGAACTGGCGGTCGATTTACGTCAAAAAGTGTACGAGATGACAAAAGACGGTAAGTCGAAGCAAGACATTATTGATTACATGATTGCTCGTTACGGTAACTTTGTTACTTACAATCCACCACTAACACTAGCAACGTCGATCCTTTGGGTTGGTCCATTTGCGGTAGTCGTGTTTGGTTTCGGTTTGATCATTTTACGAAGCAGAAAGTCAAAGTCGAAAGCAGTAGAGTCAGATAAAGACTGGGATGCAGACAAAGAAGCTCGCTTAAAAGCGTTACTCGATGAAGAGAACGACGGAGATAAGAAGTAATGACTCTATTTTGGATTTCTACCATTATCCTTTCGCTAGCGGCAATTTTCTTAATTGTTCTGCCCTTCATTAATAAGAAGGCGAACAATGACGAAATGCTTCGCGACGAGTTGAATAAAGCATTCTATAAGGACCGTCTAGTTGAGCTAGAAGTAGAAGCAGAAGAAGGCCTTGTTGATAACCAACAAGAACTGATCGCTGATTTGAAACAGTCTCTACTTGATGATGTACCTGCGCAGCAAGAGATGAAGAAGACTCAAATCTCAACGTTGGGTGTTGTAGTTCCATCGATTATCCTTGTCGTAGTTGTGACATACGGTATGTACTTTAAGTTTGGTGCGTTGGAAAAAGTTCAGCACTGGCAAGAGGTGAGTTCAAACCTTCCTGAGTTGTCTAAAAAGCTAATGTCATCGGAAGGCGGTGCATTAACTGATGATGAGCTAGAAGATTTGACTCTGGCGCTTCGTACTCGTCTGCACTACCAACCAGAAGACTCTACAGGCTGGTTGCTATTAGGTCGTATTGCGCTAGCTAACCGTGATGCTGAAACAGCAAAAGATTCAATGGAAAGAGCTTACAAGCTTGAACCTAAAAACGAAGATGTCCAGTTAGGCTTTGCACAAGCATTGATGCTTTCACCTGATGAAGCTGATCAGAACCAAGCACGCTTGATTTTGAGCCGTTTGATTCAAAACGATTACGTTGACCTTCGTGTGTTCTCACTGTTAGCGTTCGATGCGTTTGAGCGTCAAGACTACCCAGGTGCTGTGAAGTACTGGAGCATCATGCAACAGATGATTGGTCCACAAGATAGCCGTTACGAAATGCTTTCTCGCAGCATTGAAAGCGCTCAGAAAAAAATGGGCGACGTTATGGGTGTTGACCAAGGTAAGAGTGTTGCAGTAACACTTGAGCTGTCTGGTGATGTTAATGCTGATCCTAACTCAGTGTTGATCGTGTCTGTACACAGAGCTGATGGTTCGCCAATGCCTATCGCAGCCGCTCGTTACCTACTAGGGACTTTTCCTCGTACAGTTGTGCTTGATGATGGTAACAGCATGATGGAAGGACAGAAGCTGTCGAGTCTTGAAACTCTGATGGTTAGAGCTAGGCTTGATACAGATGGCAACGTTTCAACTCGCGAAGGTGATTGGTACGGTGAAAGTGAAGTGGTTGAGCTGGGTGCTCCAGTCACTATTGATATCAATAAGCAATATTAATCATCATTTTGCATAGGCGTAAGCTATTCCGATCTTGCGATAAACGGTATAGACTTACGCAACCAATTGAGGCCAGCGATTGCTGGCCTTTTTTATTATTCCTTATGGAAAAGGTGATATGTCTGCCAGTGTTTTAAGACTCTCGAGTTTACTTTTTATCGCAAGCTTAACGGTTGGGTGTTCAAGTGCGCCGGATGAAAGCGTTAACGATGATAACCTCGAAACCTCTGAATACGTCGAAGAGTCCCACCCGAATGATCCTTTTGAAGGCTTCAACCGAGCGATGTGGGATATTAACTACGAATATCTAGATCCTTATTTGGTTCGCCCTGTTTCTCTCGCTTATGTTGACTACACTCCTGTACCAGTGCGCTCTGGTATTTCCAATTTTCTAGCCAACTTAGACGAACCATCAAGCATGGTAAACAACCTCCTTATGGGCAATGGTGAAAAAGCACTCGATCATTTCAATCGTTTTTGGATTAACTCAACTTTTGGTCTGTTAGGCTTAATCGATATTGCCAGCGAAGCAGGGATCACCAAGTACGACGACAAGTCGTTCTCTGATGCGATTGGTCATTACGGAGTAGGGAATGGACCGTACTTTATGGTGCCAGGTTACGGCCCGGTAACGACGCGTGAAGTGACTGAAACCGTCGATGGTTTGTATGTGCCTCTATCGTTCTTAAACTTTTGGGCAAGCTTAGGCAAGTGGGCTTTCGAAGGTATGGAAACACGTGCTCAGTTGGTTTCGCAAGAAGCGCTGTTGGATAATTCCCCTGATCCATATGCATTAACGCGTGATGTTTATATTCAACGTCGTGATTTTAAAGCGGAGATTGAACCAGAAGAGGTCGACCTTGAAGAGGAAGATTTCATCGATGGCTATCTAGAAGATTACTAGAAACACGATTTAGAGAACCGATAAAAGAAAGGCTCGATGTTGATACAACATCGAGCCTTTTTAATGGTTTCTACTTTTAGGGCGGTAGATTAGAAGCGGTAATTAGCTTGGATACCGACTAGCCAGATGCTACCTGTTACTTCACCTTCGAAGCTGCCACCAAAGTAGTCAGCACCTGGCTCAAATGGCTGTAGTGTACCAAGGTCTGACTCTTGCATTCTCGCGTCTTTTGCTAGAATGTAGGTGAAGCCTGCATCTAGTGTAAGTTGCTCAGACCACTGGTAACCAGCACCAATGCTTAACCAAGTGCGGTCAGTCTCAGGAATAGTTGCCGTGCGATGCTTTTCACTTACTGCTGAGGTGTCGTAAGCGATACCAGAACGTAGAGCCAGTTTAGGTGTCATTTGGTAAGTGGTACCAAGTGCAAAACGGTAGTT
Organism: Vibrio splendidus; assembly: GCF_001557875.1. Classification (GTDB taxonomy): domain Bacteria; phylum Pseudomonadota; class Gammaproteobacteria; order Enterobacterales; family Vibrionaceae; genus Vibrio; species Vibrio splendidus_F. The sequence goes on from NZ_LNRF01000012.1 coordinate 45,600, forward strand.
ATCTTCCCAGTTTTCTTCCTTAATACCTACGCTTTTTTCTCCCGGAAAGTCTGCAACAAGTTCTTTGAAGCTGCTCCAGTTTGTCCAGTTAATGCTCGCATGCACAGCAACTTTATCAGTAAGTTGGTGGAAACTAGCAAGTTCTGCTGTTGCTGGAAGAGCAAGATCCATTGATCCGCTCTTGTGAGCCGTAGGATTTGTCGAGTTAAAACCGATGCCTTTAGCATAGCCTTCTAAAGTCAGGTCTACTTCCGATTTGTAGGTAAAGCCTAGGCGGTTATTTTCATTGATCTGCCAAGCTGTACCGACTTGCCATCCCCATGCAGTATCGTCACCTTCCATGTACTTTAGAGTGGTACCAGCTAATGGAGATTGAGGGCTAGCAACAGCACCAAAGCTACCTTCAGCCATGATATAGCGAACACCACCACCAATAGATACGCTATCAAGTACTTGGTAAGCTGCGTTTAGGTTCAGCTCCATCGTAGTAACACTTGCTTCGTTACCATGGTTAGCGCCACCAAAGTCTTTACCTAGGTCTGTTTCCATACCGTAGTTAGTACCCGCAGCAAAGCCTAATGCGAACTTGTCGTTGTACTTATGAGAAACATAGAAGTTTGGGATCACTGCGCTGTGAGCGAAATCACTTGAATTTGATGGAGTCGTTGAAGCACCACCAACTGAAGTCGAAGTTCCATCGATATCAATATTTGGATCAACATAGATAGCACCAACAGAAACCTGAGTGCCTTCTAGGTAAGTCAGCATGGCAGGGTTACGCCATTGTGCGTCTGCACCGTCTGCCATTGCAGCTTCACCTGCGTATGCACGACCAAGGCCTGTTGCTGAGTATTCTGCTAGTTGGAAGCCTGCCGCATGAGTTACGGTAGAAGTCGAAAGTAGTCCAACTGCCACTGCAGCAGATAGAAGAGTCTTATTCATTTTCATTATTATGTTCGCTGAATCATAAGTAGTTAGTGGCGTGATTCTACTTTTAGAGTTATTACTTTAAAAACGAAATTCGAATAAAACAGTGTTTTAGGGATTAAATGAGTAAATGTGTTTAATTATTAGAGAAATAATCTAAATGTTTCGGCTGTGTTGCGAAGTTTGAGCGTACACTTGTAGTCATATATTGGCCTTGCAGGCTACAGTTGTAAGCTTAAATTGATGCGGGTCAGTGGTTTAGGCAATAAAAAAGGGTCGCATAATGCGACCCTTTGGGTGTTTTATAACTTCGATTATATTAGAAGCTACGGCTGTATTGTAGACCAAACAGAATAGCATCTGCGTGGGTAGTTGCAGTCAAAGGACCTGCTGAGTTTTCTTCAACTTTTACGTCATCACCTAGTAGGTAGGTGAAACCAAAGTCAACGTTCGATGCAGTATCGATGTGGTATGTGAAACCAGCAGAGAACCACTGACGATCAGAGTCCGGAACCGAGATTGAAGTAACATCATCTTGAGCGCTTGTGTCATACATGTAACCAGCACGCAGTGTCCAAGCATTGTTTAGGTAGTATGTACCACCAATTGCATAGTGCCAACCATCTTGCCAAGCATATTCTTTGTCATAGCTGCCATTCAGTCCACCAATTGGTGATGTAGCTAGATCTAAGTTTCTAAATTCAATTTGGTCAAAGTCACCCCAACCGATCCACTGTACAGAATAGTGAACAGCGAACTTGGTGTCTTCGATTTTATGAAATCCAGAGAACTCAAGCATATCAGGTAGAGGAAGCGTAATCTCTTGACCTTTACTATCCTCTGCAGTGAATTCTGGGCTGTATGTATATGCTAAGCCGAAGCGATTATTTTCATCTAATTCGTATACAGTACCTACGTTAAAGCCCACTGCCCAGCCATCAGCTTTGTCTACGTTTAATAAGTATACAGAGCCTTGTGACTGAGGTGCTGAGCGCTTCATTGTGCCTTCACCGTAAATCAGGTCAAGACCTGCACCAAAGCTCCATTGCTCGTTTAAGCGGTATGAACCTGCTAGTCCAAAGTTAATACTCTTAACATCGGTTAGACCGCCATAAACTTCTGCTGCATAGTCATCTGCAAACTCTGTTTTCGTACCAAAGTTAGTGTAAGCGTTCACACCCCAAGCAAATTTGTCGTTTACTGGAACGATTAGATGAATATTAGGTGCGACAGATGTATCACCTACATCATCAGTGTCAGCAACTGGTTGGCCAAAGTATGAAGCATCTTTGACATCAATCATTGAAGTAATTGTTTCAAAACCAAGAGATAGCTCAGTTTTATCAAACAGTGCCATTGCTGCAGGGTTACGTGCCATAACTGACGCGTTATCTGCGATTACTGCATCACCAGCGAAAGCACGGCCAAGGCCGGTTGCTGATTGTGCGTTAAGTTGGAAACCTGCTGCCATCGCTTGCGAAGACGCCAGTGTAATTGTTACTGCTAAAAGAGACTTTTTAAACAGACGCGTGTTGTTGGTAGTCATTCATTTATTCCTTTATATTTCCGCCTCTACAGGGCGATTAATTTGAGCAATTGCTCAATGGTGGCTGATCCTATTCGCAAGTATACGATATACAAATCCGACCATTGGAAATTTTGAGTGGAAAATTATGGAAATGACGTCTATCTGGCACGAAAATGGTGCTAAATGCTGATTTTTAGAGTTTTAACTCTAGAGTTATTGGTTTTGTGAATGGTTTGGCAGGTTATTTATAAATAAAGCCCAGCAATATCAGTGATATACTTGCTGGGCCTTTTATGACGGGGCTTTAAGAGGCGAATTAGCTCATCGGTTTGATCATTTTTGTCAGCTTTTCGGCGATTTTAGAAACATCCTCACCATTTTCACCAACAAGGATTAAGCTGCTGCCATCTACGGGTGTTACCGAACCGGACATGCCTTTTTCATCAAAGTCGATAGGTTTGTCTGTCGGAATACCGGTTAAAAACAGTGTTACTTTGCCTTTTGCGCCCTGGAAGACCATATGTACCGCGTTGGATTTACCAAAGCCACAGTGGTTTAGGTAATAGACGTGGTAAGGGAAAGCATCATCAAACTGAAAAGCAAATGGGTTCATTTTTGCGTTGATCTGCTGCGATGTGACTTGTTCATCTATGGTACTAACAAAGCTTTTTTCATCAACAACGTGTTTCATTGCCGTATCAACCAAGCTTGCTTGCGCGGGTGAAACAAATGCATTGCCCCAGTTAACTTGGCCAACCAGTAAACCAGCAATAAACGCTACCGAAGCAGCCATTGCCATTGCACGTCTAGCAAAAGTCGGTCTTACTACTTTGCTTTCTGCGCTTGAGGTCTGATTGAACAGAATACGATCTGCAAGATCGTCTGGCACATCCACATTCATTGCTGAATGGATCTGTTTATCAAGCGCTAGTACATCGTCAAGAAAGTTACTATTGGCTTCGCTGTTCGCGGTCGCATCAACAATATCTTGTGTACGTTGTTTAGGTTCCGACAATACACGACGACGAAATTCCAAATCATCCATTATGTTGCCCCCTCTCTGCCTCTTCTGTATCCAATAGCTCTTTCAACTGATTTCGAGCTCTGAATAAACGTGTCATCACCGTGTTTTTGTTGAGATCGAGAATATCGGCAATCTCATCACCACTAAAACCACCTATCACTTGCAAGAAGAGGGGCTCACGGTAATCGATTTCAAGTTTCATGATCTGCGTTTGCAACCACTGGTGTTGATGGTGTGGGTCATCACTGACACTAGCATCATTACCATGGTCGTCGATATCAACCAGATCAAACTGTTTGCGTTCAAAACGTCGAGCATTCTCGCGGCGCAAGATGGTAATCAGCCAAGACTTCGCGGCTTTTTCATCTTGTAGACTATCGAGTGACTTCCATGCGCGAAGGCAAGTTTCTTGAACTAAGTCTTCGGCAATGCTTTTGTCTTTGCATAACCAATAGGCGTAGCGAAAGAGGTCACGATGATAGGCACGTACGAGTGCTTCGTATTTTCTTTGTTTGTCCATATCAGAGTTGACCGGACGCTTGGCTGTTTTCTTTCCAAACATTTTTATTATTGACACACGAGCCTCCATAATTGCTCTGCGTATAGCTGTCCTCTATACGTTGTGCTTTGTTTTTATATTCTGTTTCGCTTTTAGAGCTAACGATCGGCTGGAAATCGTAAAATCACATTAAAATTGATCTACTTCAAAATCTAAGACTTCGAACAAGTTATAGTACACCTTGTCGTCTAGTTAGTCATTCGTGGCTAGCATGTTGAGCAAGACGACACTTCCTTTTGAAGGCTGACTTTACTTTCTCCTAATCAGGAAACTGATTATTTCAATTGGCGTTAAGTTAATTGCTTTATATACATTCCGACCACACAGTCTTGTGTGGTTTTTTTTTACCTAAAGAAAATCATTCCCTACAAAGCGATAACAGTCTTTGCTGACAATAGTTTAGTCTCTTAGGACAACCTTTCACCCTAAAAGGTTCGCCTGAATTTGCAGTTATATTTTCAAACGGCGAGATACTCGTATCACGTTTATTTAAACGCTCGTTTGATTTAATTAACAACTTCTTTACAATGCTTCAGGTCAGACCTCTTAACTTTAAGGAGAAACCATGGGCAAACAGGAAGTCAAAACGCGTTCTGGAGAACGTGTTGCCGTTGTCGCTGGGTTACGAACCCCATTCGCTCGTCAGAGCACAGAATTTAGTCAAGTGCCTGCTGTTGACCTAGGCAAAATGGTTGTGAGCGAAATGCTTGCAAGAACTGATGTTGATCCTGCGCTTATCGAACAAGTCGTGTTCGGCCAAGTAGTGCAAATGCCAGAAGCGCCGAACATTGCGCGTGAAATCGTGTTAGGCACCGGTATGGACATCAATACCGATGCCTACAGTGTCACCCGAGCATGTGCGACCAGCTTTCAAGCCGCAGTCAACGTGACGGAAAGTATTATGGCTGGCACGATTGATGTCGGTATTGCGGGTGGTGCGGATTCTTCTTCTGTATTGCCTATCGGTGTTTCGAAAAAGTTAGCGGCAAATCTGTTAGCGCTGAGTAAAACCAAAACTATGGGCCAAAAGCTGAAGATTCTTAAAACGCTTTCAGTGAAAGACCTTATGCCAGTACCGCCAGCTGTTGCTGAATACTCGACCGGTTTATCCATGGGACAAACTGCTGAACAGATGGCGAAGACACACGGGATTACTCGCGAGGCTCAAGACGCACTTGCTCACCGTTCTCACTCTTTGGCTTCTCAAGCATGGAAAGAAGGCAAGATTAAAGACGAAGTAATGACGGCATTCCCGGCGCCTTACAAAAAGTACCTAGCGGAAGACAACAACATTCGTCACGACTCAACGGTTGAAGGCTACGCGAAGCTGCGTCCTGCATTCGACAGAAAGTACGGCAGTGTAACGGCAGCCAATGCAACACCTCTTACTGATGGCGGTGCTGCGGTTATGTTGATGCGCGAAGGTAAAGCGAAAGAGCTAGGCTTAGAAGTGCTTGGCTATATTCGTGGCTACGCGTTCTCAGCGATTGGTGTTGAAACAGATATGCTGATGGGCCCGACTTACGCGACCTCGCAAGTATTGAAGAATACCGGTTTAGAGTTGTCAGACCTAACACTGATCGAAATGCACGAAGCGTTCGCTGCCCAGGTGTTGGCTAACGTGAAAATGTTTGCGAGCGATGAGTTTGCTCAGAAGAATCTTGGCCGTGATAAAGCGATTGGTGAGATTGATATGGAGAAGTTCAACGTGCTGGGTAGCTCAATTGCATACGGACACCCGTTTGCAGCAACTGGCGCGCGCATGATGACTCAAACATTACGTGAACTGAAACGTCGCGGTGGCGGCTTGGCACTGAACACAGCTTGTGCGGCTGGTGGTTTAGGTGCAGCAATGATCTTGGAGGTAGAATAATGTCTACGACTCTTGATGCAACAACAGAAAAAGAAACAGTCGCTCAACCAGATGCAACGCCTGCGACTGAATCAACCAAAAAGAAAGCGACAGCATTTTCTCTTAATATCGACGAGCAAGATATTGCTTGGTTAGCGATCGATGTGCCAAACGAAAAAATGAACACGCTGCAAGCGGCTTTTGCTGAAGAAATGAAAGCCATCTTCGAGCAACTCAAAGAAAAGCAGAGCCGAGTTAAGGGCCTAATCGTTCATTCTCTTAAGCCAGATAACTTTATCGCTGGTGCTGATGTAAGAATGCTTGATGCGTGTAAAACGGCTGACGAAGCACAGTCCCTGGCTCGCCAAGGGCAGGAGATGTTCCAAACTTTGTCTGAATTACCGTGCCCAGTGGTCGCAGCGATTCACGGCCCATGTTTAGGTGGTGGATTAGAGCTCGCACTGGCATGTGATTACCGCGTATGTACCGATTCAGATAAGACTCGCCTTGGTCTGCCAGAAGTACAGTTAGGCTTATTGCCAGGCTCTGGCGGTACGCAGCGTCTACCTCGCCTTATCGGTTTATTGCCATCTCTCGACCTTATTCTTACGGGGAAACAACTGCGCGCTAAAAAAGCGAAATCGCTTGGCGTTGTCGATGCTTGTGTGCCGGAAACTATCCTGCTTGAAGTCGCTAAGAGCTTTGTTGAAAAGAATACGGGTAGCAAAAAAGGTAAGCGTCTTGCGTCTAAAAGCCAAGCTTCTACCAAAGAGAAACTTATTTCACGCACGGGTCTTGGTCGCAAGGTGATTTTTGAGCAGGCTTCCAAGAAGACGAATCAGAAAACACGCGGAAATTATCCAGCAGCAGATGCGATTCTAGACGTCATTCGTTATGGCCTAGAGAACGGCTTTGATAAAGGCCTTCAGTATGAAGCGAAGCGGTTCTCAGAACTGGTTATGACTTCAGAATCTAAAGCCCTTCGTTCGATTTTCTTTGCAACTACGGAAATGAAAAAAGAGCACGGCGCAGACGCAGAACCAAAAGCGGTTAAGCGTGTTGGTGTGCTAGGCGGTGGTCTTATGGGCGCAGGTATCAGTCATGTCAGCGTTGCTAAGGCGAAAGTGCCGGTGCGCATTAAAGACGTATCAAATGAAGGTGTGCTGAACGCGTTGAACTACAACTACAAGTTGTTCGATAAGCAGCGTAAGCGTCGCATTCTGAGCCGAGCGGGCCTTGAAAGTAAGATGCTTCAACTGTCTGGTGGCATCGACTTTACCAGTTTCAACCATACCGATGTGGTGATTGAAGCGGTATTTGAAGATCTCGACCTTAAGCAATCAATGGTTGCGGACATCGAAGCCAATGCCAAGCCAGATACTATCTTCGCGACAAACACGTCTTCATTACCAATTCATAAGATTGCAGAGAAGGCGCAGCGACCAGAAAACGTAGTGGGTCTACACTACTTTAGCCCTGCAGAGAAAATGCCGCTGGTTGAGGTGATTCCTCATGAAACGACTTCAGAAGAAACTATCTCGACGGTAGTGGCATTAGCGAAGAAACAAGGCAAAACACCGATTGTTGTTAAAGACACGGCAGGTTTCTATGTGAACCGCATTCTTGCTCCGTACATGAATGAAGCGGCACATCTGCTACTAGCTAATGAGCCGATTGAAAAGCTCGACAGCACGTTACTGGACTTCGGTTTCCCGGTTGGTCCTATCACCTTACTAGATGAAGTGGGTGTGGATATCGGTGCGAAGATCATTCCGATTTTAGTGAATGAGCTTGGCGATCGTTTCCAAGGTCCTGATGTGTTCGATATTCTGTTGAATGACAACCGTAAAGGCCGTAAGAGCGGTAAAGGTTTCTACACATACAAAGGTAAGAAGAAAGAAGTCGATAAGTCAGTTTATAAGCTGCTTAAGCTACAACCTGAGCCTAAGCTAAGTGATAATGACATTGCGATGCGTTGTGTATTGCCTATGTTGAACGAAGCGGTTCGTTGTCTAGATGACGGCATTATCCGCAGCCCTCGTGATGGCGACATTGGTGCGATTTTCGGTATCGGTTTCCCTCCATTCCTAGGAGGTCCGTTCCGTTATATGGATCAAATCGGCATTAAGTCATTGGTTGAGATGATGAACGACTTCGCTAAGAAGTACGGCGATCGTTTTGCGCCATGTGATGGCCTACTGACACGCGCTGGTTTGGATGAGTCTTTCTACAAGTAACTCCTAGTACGCTAATTATTGAGCCCGTATCAAGCAATTGATGCGGGCTTTTTTGCTTTATGAACAAGTGTGAAAGGCATGAGATTCCCGACTCAGTCGTTCTTCCTTTTCGGGAATGACGTGGGAGAGTGATGCGTTTTGTTTGGTAGCGTTGGCTTGGTGTGGAAGATTCCCGGCTCGGTCGTTCCTCCCTCTCGGGAATGACGGGGGTAGTGATGTGTTCTGTAGGTAGTGTTGGTCGGTGTGGGAGATTCTCGATTCAGTTGTTTCTCTTTCTCGAGAATGACGATAGAGAGATAGAAAGTAAGCTATTGCGTTGATAAGACAGGTAGTCAAACGTATCTCAATCAAAACTAACGTCATCTCCTAAAGCGACGAAGGAGCGTAATAGGAGATCTGCTTTTGACTTTGCCCAATAAAAAAGGTTGATGCCTTCACACCAACCTTTTAATTTTCTAACACGCTTATTAGCCAAGCTCGGTATCTTTCGGGCGTAACTGAAACTCATCAATAGAGCCAATTTCCACACCTGCCGACAACTTCTCTTCCTCATCATGGGCATTACCGTGCGCATGCATAATCAGACGATTTGCGGTGCGTGGTTTTAATTGACTCACCACAAAGCGCATCATGTCAGAGCGGGTTAGACCTTTAAGATCTTCCAACACACGCTCTCTCTGATTGAATTCCAGGTCCTTATTGCCTATCGCAACCCATAAGCGTTGAGCACGTCCTCGCAAAGTCGTATCGGGTGTCGAAATCTGATTCCAGAGGCCACGTTTACTGCTGTGCCATTGGTAGTTGTTAAGCTCTAACAACACCATATAAAAGGCGTTGAGGAACTCGTCTATCGAGGTTAATAAGTCTGCTGGAGCAGCATTAGGTGATTGTACATACAACACAATACCTGGGTGTCGGTTGAGCGGCATGTTGCCTGTGCCGACCATGTAACCTAGCTGTTGTTTGGTGCGTATTTCATGGAAGAACGTAGCCGACATCAAATGGTTGGCTAAGGAATACAGCGCAATATTCTTAGGTGAAATATCAGGGCATTGATAATAAACCACGATCGCCGAATCATCTTGATTGCAGACTACTTCACGCTGGAAGCTGCCGTTTTCACCCAACATGATCAGTGGCCGTAGCGACTCTTCGTAAGCCTGATCTTGGACACGCAGTGCGTCTTTTAGCGTTTCAGCCATCTTGTGTGCATCGGCTTTTTTCCAGTCGCCATACACAAACATCTCAACATGAAGTTCCGCCAAGATTGCTTGAACAAAAGAAGAGAGCTCATCGACCTCTATCGTTTCCAGCGCTTCAATTAACACGGAATAGGGAGGGTTATTTGGCTGAAGTATCCCGGTCATTGCATTAAACAGCTGCGAAATAGGACGATCTTGCGACGCATTGTTCCAGTTTCTGAGTAATTGGTGCTTAATTGTCTCGAAGCGTGTTGGACTAAAGTCGCGTGCTTGGAAACGTTCAAGAATCATATTGAGCAGTTGTGGTTGCTTCTCACTAAATCCAGACAGAGTAAGCGTTACACCGCCCTGATGGGTGTACATGTTGTAGCCCATACCGGCGATTTCAGCCTGATAGGTATCTTTTTCCAGCGAATCTAAGAACATCTCTACACACAAGCGTGTTTTAACGATATTTCTTGGGCTAGCGACTGAGTGCGGGCTGTCAATCGCAACATACACTACACCTTTTGGCACTCTAAATTGATGGTCTTGCAGGTGCCACAGCTTAAAGCCATCGAGCTCTTCTAACAGTTGTGGGAACTTAGCGTCACCTTCGAGTTCAGTCGGGTCTAGATCATAGCAAATAAATGGGTTTTTGCTTGGGAGTTCAAACTGCCAGCCGGGGTTGATGCATGTAAAGCATTGAATTTGTTCAGCGCTAAAAGGTGTGACCGAGTAAGGCGTAAAATACCACTTCGCTTCTCTGTCATACTCGAACCCCTGAGCAACAATGGTCGCACGCATGTTGTCGACGGTTAAGTAAGGTAGCAAAGAACGCTGTAATTCGTCATCAAAATGTGACATTTTATAATCGCCATACACTACATCTTGCTCTTGATAGTGCTGCATGTTGATCACAAGGTGGCTGACGACATCAAGTGGCCTTGCTGGTTCTTGAAAGCGGAAAGCGGACTCTAAAACGGCACGTTTTTCAAGGTAGCGCCACTCTTCGATACCTTGTTGTTCAATGAGTTTGATGTACTGAAATACCGCTTGGACGATGTTATCGGTTTTGGTTAAGCCTTCAATGGTTAATGAGCAACTGACTGTGAAATCGCGGTAGTTACTGCCGTTTGCGCCGCCCCCTGCAGAGAGTGACGTTATCCAGCCTTTCTCTTTGAGTTGCATCATCAAGCTACCTTCTCCTTCGTAACCCAATAGGTGTGCGAAGAATGACAGTGGTTTAACACCGTAGTGTTCGTCCATGCTTGGCATTGGGAAGGTTAAGATAAGTTTTCGCACTTCTTTAATCGGCTCAACATGGACTTGAACGCCCGTGCTTAACTCGCCGACAATCGGTACTTCAACCTTCTTGCCTTGTAGGTTGTGATTGGTAATAAAACTAAAGCGATCCTCAACCCAGCTTTGCATTTCATCTAATGACTGATTGCCAGACAATGTCAGCGTCATTAAGTCAGCAGAGTATTGTTGCTGGTGGAAAGCTAAAATCTCTTGTCGAATCGTCTCGCCGCTTCTGTCGCCCAACGTATCGATATTACCGACAGAAAACTTCGAAAATGGGTGATTGTGATTCACCAGTTCTTTGGTAACTTGGTACAAGCGTCGCGAATCGTCGTTGAGTTTCATCTTGTATTCGGAATCAACGGCTTGACGTTCTTTATCTAATGCCTCTTCGTTGAACAGCGGAGCGGTAAAAAATTGGCTGAAGCGATCGAGTGCGGTTTCAAACGCATTCAATTCAACATCAAAAAAGAAGCAGGTGTGCTCCGTTCCTGTCCAAGCATTGTTGCTGCCGCCATGCTGGCTGATAAAACTTTGGAACTCTCCGACCTTTGGATACTTTTCAGTTCCTAAAAATAGCATATGCTCTAAGTAGTGAGCTAAACCCTCTCGGTCTGTAGGGTCATCAAAATGCCCCACATTGACGGCTAATGCGGCTGCTGCTTTTTGAGCATTTTGGTCCTGAACTAACAGTACACGTAACCCGTTATTTAAGGTTATGTAGCGATATTGATGTTCATCATTTGGGCTTAAGTGCACAGGAGCATCTCCAAAGAAGGTGGTTTTTAAATTATGTACCCGATGATTCGGCGTGCAAACCTTGTGATCATATTTTGGGATATGAAGTGCTTTTTGGCGATTTCTAAATCACTTTTATCGATTTTTATCAGTAATTTATTTTCTTTTAACAAGGTTGTTAAGAAAGTCGAACTCTTTGGCAAGTGACTTGATATAATTATTTATATTGACTGCGGTTTCTCTGGATTGAGAGCCAAACCTAAGTAGCGTTTCGCTGATATATGGGATATATCGACTTTCGACATGTTACGAAGACAGGATTGAACATGAAAATATTCATTATGCGCCACGGTGAAGCAGAACATTTTGCGAACTCGGATGCAGAACGAGCGTTGACCAAGCGCGGGAAAATGGCTTCTCTTACAGTGGCACAAGCTGCAAATGAGCAGGGGATTAGTCAATTCGATAAAGTGCTGGTGAGCCCATATTTAAGGGCACAAGAAACGTGGTTAGAGATCTCTCAGGCATTTTCTGGAAAGAAAGTAGAAACCTGTGATGATATTACGCCTTATGGAATGTCCGACGATGTGTTTGATTTGACCTTAGCAATGGCTGAAGTAGAAAAACTAGAGACCATTTTATTTGTTTCTCATTTACCTCTAGTGGGCTACCTAACGGCAGAGTTTGCAACAGGCATGGCGCCGCCGATGTTTCCCACTTCGGGCTTAGCGTGTATCGACTTCAACCTTGAGACACAAAAAGGTGAGTTGCTTTGGAACATCAATCCATAAGCTCGTTGAGCTCTGTTTGATGACAAAGTTGCAGACAATTAGAAAGGGCATCTCAATATGATTGGGATGCCCTTTGTTGTTTTTTGGTGAGAGAGAATTCGTAAACCAGAATTATTTCTCAGGAACCGAAAGCAAGACTAACAACGCACCGTTACCGCCAAATTCTAATGGCGCTTGGTGAAAAGCCATCACGTCTGGGTGTTGTGCTAGCCACAACGGCACTTTCTGTTTAAGGATGTGTTTACCGATACCGTGTTGAACGCAGGCGCACGCCACGCTCTCTTTTACGCAGTGCGCAATCATAGCGCCAAGTTCACGTTTGGCTTCTTGTTGAGTCATACCATGCATATCGAGATACACATCAGGAACGTAGACACCACGACGTAGGCGCTTTACCTCATATTTCGAGACATCATCGCGCGCATAGCGTGTCGGACCCTCTTCGCTAAGGTGTGGAATGAACTCATCCGAGAAATAAAACTCGCTATCACTGGCTTGTCTTGCCGTTCGAGTAATTTCTTTTTGCTTGGTATTTCTTTTTGGCTGCTGGACTATGGTATCCTGTTGCAACTTTTTAACGCCCTTTACTGCATCGTTGAACAGGGCGAAATCGTCATCAAAGTCGGTGTCTTTTTTGCTCATCAGGTTATGAATTCTAATTAGAAACGTAATTAGCAGTATTGTAGCGCTTTTCGGAGACAATTTTGGATAAGATTTTTGTAGAAGAAGCGGTATCAGAACTACACACGCTTCAAGATGTGATTCGTTGGACTGTTAGCCGTTTTAACGCAGCTGGCCTATTTTATGGTCACGGCACTGATAACGCGTGGGATGAGGCAGTACAACTTATCTTACCTACTCTTTATCTGCCGATTGATGTTCCTTCGTATGTAATGAACTCTCGTCTAACGAGCAGCGAGCGTCTGCGTATTGTTGAGCGCGTAATCAAGCGTATTAATGATCGTACACCAACGGCTTACCTAACCAACAAAGCTTGGTTCTGTGGTCTGGAGTTCTTCGTTGATGAGCGTGTTCTTGTGCCTCGTTCTCCAATTGGTGAGCTGATCGAAGCTCAATTCCAACCTTGGTTAACTGAAGAGCCAACTCGCATCATGGATATGTGTACGGGTAGTGGTTGTATTGCTATTGCTTGTGCTCATGCATTCCCAGACGCTGAAGTAGATGCGATTGATATCTCTACAGACGCACTGCAAGTTGCAGAACAGAACGTTCAAGATCACGGCATGGAGCAACAAGTGTTCCCAATCCGTTCGGATCTTTTCCGTGATCTGCCAAAAGAGAAATACAACTTGATCGTATCGAACCCGCCATACGTGGACGAAGAAGATATGAACAGCCTGCCAGATGAGTTTACTCATGAGCCAGAACTTGGTTTAGCTGCGGGTACAGACGGTCTGAAATTGGTTCGCCGCATCTTAGCTAACGCACCAGACTATCTAACTGACGACGGTATTCTTATCTGTGAAGTGGGTAACTCAATGGTTCACATGATGGATCAGTACCCAGAGATTCCATTCACTTGGATTGAATTCTCTAACGGTGGCCACGGCGTATTCATGATCACTCGTGAGCAGCTCGTTGCTTGTGCTGATGAGTTCTCTATCTACAAAGACTAATTAGCAGAATGAACGAATCAAAAGCCGCACTGAACAGTGCGGCTTTTTTGTTTTTGGCGAGTCATACTTAGTTTGCCTCTATCTTTGAATAAAGGTTTTACTATTTTCGAGCAGGCTAGAATATTACGCTGGTCGTTTGGCGATTTATAATGTGAAGTACCGTTCAGTGCGAACGAAAGCAGTGGGATGAAGTTGATCAAGTTGCACATCTAATTCATATTGGAGCTTAAAATTTATATATTCTAGTGAGTTAAGGAGAATTCACGATGAGCTTTGATACATGGATCTATTACTTATTAGCGGTGCTGATCTTAACGGCATCACCAGGCCCAAGCTCTTTGTTATGCATGACTAAAGGCGTGCAATCAGGCTTTAAATTATCGATATTTACCGCGCTGGGCAGCTTAACTGCGATTACTGGCATTCTAACCCTATCGTTTACCGGGTTAGGGGTGATCATTGCGTCGTCTGAAGTGGTGTTTAACGTTATTAAATGGACAGGTGCCGCTTACCTAATCTACCTCGGTTGGAAATCTTTGCGCTCTAGCCAACAAGATTATGACAAGTTATCGGATCAACAAGGCGGTGCTCAATTTGTCAAAGAAAGTGCTGCGCAGCATTACCTCAGTGGCTTTATTGTTGGCGCGAGTAACCCCAAAGCTATCCTATTTTTTACCGCACTTTTTCCTCAATTTATTGACCCATCGATCGCTCTACTTCCACAGTTTTTCGTGTTTGCTTTGACCTTCGCGGTGATGGAATTATCTTGGTTACTGGTGTATGCCTACTTGGGTGCGAAGTCGTCAAACTGGTTGTTTGCAAAAGGCCGAGCTAAGGCTTTCAATCGTGTCACTGGAGGCGTTTTTATTGGAGCTGGTGCATTGCTTTCGACGACCAGTCGAGCATAACTTTCTGCTTTATCAGAGAGATGATTGATTACAGAATATTCTTGATGCTGTCATAAAAGGTTAATATTAATGTGCTTGCTGATATCGACATAAAGTCGATATATTGGTGTTACACCATCACGTTCTCAAGGAGAGACATATGCAGCATCAAGAAATGATTCAACACAGTAATTTTGGCGTAATCAGTCGTACTTGGATTTTCTCTACCCTTTCTCTTCTGGGTATTCTTGCTCTAATGTAGTCAGCTTCATGGCTCTATATTTTCAGTTTTTATTATGAAATCACTTGTTAAAAAGTCTTCAAAGTTAGAACTCTTTCTCTTATAAATGTGGCTTTTCTCATCAGGGCAGCCACTTAACTTCTTCTTAGTCATCTTCTCCTAGTTACCACTTTCTCTTAGTAACCTTCGTCTATTTAATCACCTCGTTCTTTTAGTGGATTGGTTCGTTACTTCACCTCTATAGACAAGCGCCATCGCACGTCTGAAGTTGTTACGAAACTGTGATAATCTTTAATCATCTTTTATCTACAGTGTGCCTCTCATGTCTGTCTGGGATTCTATTTCATTTAACAATCGATTTACTGCATTACCTCGACTGTTCTATACCCCAATTCAACCTACACCGCTAAACAATGTTCAATGGCTCGCATGGAACCATAACCTTGCGGATGAACTCGGCTTTCCGTTATTTGATGATGCCTCCGAAGATCTGCTTGAGACGTTATCTGGCAATGTTGAGCCTGAGCAGTTTTCGCCTGTAGCAATGAAATACGCAGGCCATCAGTTTGGCTCTTATAATCCCGATTTAGGTGATGGAAGAGGGCTGCTTTTGGCGCAAGTTGTCGCTAAAAGCGGTGAAACGTTCGACTTACACCTTAAAGGTGCGGGGAAAACACCCTATTCACGTATGGGCGATGGCCGCGCGGTTATTCGTTCAACGGTGCGTGAGTATCTGTGTAGCGAAGCAATGGCAGGGCTTAATGTCCCAACCACACGTGCATTAGCCATGATGACAAGTGACACGCCTGTTTACCGAGAGAAACAAGAGTGGGGCGCATTACTGGTGCGTGCTGCAGAATCACACATTCGATTTGGCCACTTTGAGCATCTTTTTTACACCAATCAATTAGCTGAGCATAAGTTGCTGGCAGATAAAGTCATCGAATGGCACTTCCCTGAGTGTCTTGAAGAAGAAAAGCCATACGCAGCCATGTTTAATCAAATCGTTGATCGTACCGCAGAGATGATTGCGTTGTGGCAAGCGAATGGTTTTGCTCACGGGGTGATGAACACGGATAACATGTCGATCATCGGGCAAACCTTCGATTACGGCCCGTTCGCCTTCCTTGATGAATATGACCCTCGTTTGATCTGTAACCATTCGGATTACCAAGGTCGTTACGCGTTCAATCAACAACCTAGAATTGGTATGTGGAACTTATCTGCATTGGCACACTCGTTGTCACCGCTGGTGGAGAGGGTTGACTTAGAAGCGGCACTTGAGCAGTACGAACCGCAAATGAATGGTTACTTTAGTCAGCTGATGCGCAGAAAGCTTGGACTACTTTCCAAACAAGAAGGTGACAGCCGCTTGTTTGAATCTATGTTCGAGTTAATGTCACAAAACAAAGTCGACTACCCAAGATTCTTTAGAACGCTGTCGAACTTAGATACCTTGCAACCGCAAGACGTGACTGACTTAGTTATCGACCGAGATGCAGCAAAGCTGTGGGTAGATAATTACTTACAACGCTGCGAATTAGAAGAGAGTTCAGTGGTAGAGCGCTGCGAAAAGATGAGGCAGGTAAATCCTAAATACATCCTCAGAAACTACCTAGCCCAGCTAGCTATCGACAAAGCAGAGCGCGGTGATAGCAGTGATATTGAAGCATTAATGGTGGTACTTGCAGACCCTTATGCGGAACACCCGGATTATGAACACCTTGCAGCTCTACCTCCTGAGTGGGGTAAAGCCATGGAGATCAGTTGTTCTTCTTAGCCTTTCACTATTTGTGAACAGCAAAGTACAGATAGAGGTCACCAAGTTGTGATCTTTATCTGTTCATTGTTCTAACTTTACAAACATGTCAATAATCAAACTATCGGTCAGCCTATACACTATGTGAATAAGTTGTAAATTTAATAGGTTTGGGCGATGCCAACAAATACTCGAATTCTCGTGGTGGATGATGACCAAGAAATCCGCGAGTTGCTGGAAGAGTACCTCACAAAATCGGGTTTCGATGTCTCTTCTGTGGGAGATGGTGTTGAACTAGAAACTCATCTGCAAAACCAAGGTTACCCGGATCTGATTCTGCTTGATGTGATGCTACCCGGTGACGATGGTTTTACCTTGTGTCAGCGTGTTCGTAAAAATTCCAATGTGCCTATCATTATGCTTACTGCGGTATCGGATGAAACCGATCAGATCATTGGCTTAGAAATTGGTGCCGATGACTATATTGCCAAGCCGTTTAGCCCACGTCAGTTAATGGCGCGTATCAAAGCCCTGTTACGCCGCGTTCAAGTGGTTGATGACAAACCCAATGATTCTCTGCCTAAACAGATCACCTTTGGTGACTGGACGCTCGATACACTCGCACATCGAATCTCACATAATGAAAGCTCGGAAGAGATGGATTTGTCGGGTAGTGACTTTTCATTGTTAATGCTGTTCCTAACTCGCCCTAATGAAGTGTTAGACCGAGATACTATCTCTTTTGCCACGAGAGGACGTGAAGCACTGCCTTTTGAAAGGGGCATTGATGTGCAACTTAGTCGCCTGAGAAGCCGATTAGGCGATAGCGGTAAATATCCTCACTACATCAAAACCATGCGTGGCAATGGTTATATTCTTGCTGTGCCTGTGCAGTATGAACACTAAGTATGACTTACTGTTAATGAACTAATGCTAATGAAATATTGCCAATGAAGTATCTCGTATGAACTGGTTGAGACGTTTAAAGCCTAACTCCTTGGTTGCTCGAACCTTATTGTTGACCTTGCTAGCCGTCGTCATAGCACAGGGTATCGCAACGTCGATTTGGTACAGCGAATCCAAGCACAAGGAATTGGAAGGGATTCGTTCTGCTTCATCGAGCATGGCCAATATGTTTGCCTCAACGGTGACTTTTTTCCAATCTTTGCCCGTTAAATATCGTCATATCGTGTTAGACCAAATTCGAAATATGGGCGGGACGCGTTTCTTCGTCTCTTTCAATAAAGAGGCATTGATTGTAGAACCGATACCTGACACTCGTTTAAAGACCGCATCGATTGAAGCGATAGAGAGTGTGTTGAGTAGCAAGCTCAATAAGGTGGAGTCGGTACGTGTCGACTTCTCTCGTCCTGAACACCTTCGACTGCTTAAGAATGACATCTATTTAAGCGATCTCCCGCGATCGTGGGCACATCATACGTTAACCCTAGAGCCTCTGAATCCACCCATCCTAGTTGTTCAAATAGAGTTAGCCAGCCATGAATGGGTGTACATTGCTGCATTGTTACCAGCTCCATACGTCAAGCTTGACGATACGATTATCGGCCGTGAGCAGGTGATCTTCTTAGTTTCATCAACGTTGATTCTGCTGGTGCTGACCTACTTGATGATTCGTCGCCAAGTGCGTCCTCTTAAAAAGTTAGCAAGAGCCGCCAATGAGATGAGCATGGATATTCAGCAGCCGCCACTTAATGAAGAAGGGGCAACGGAACTGGTCACCGCGACTCGGGCTTTTAATCGCATGCAGCAGCGGATTCGTCGTTATGTGGCCGATAGAGAACATCTCTTCTCTGCTATCTCTCATGATTTAAAGACACCGATCACTCGCTTAAGGCTAAGAGCCGAGCTATTAGAAAGTGAGGTAAAGAAGAATAAGTTCAACAAGGATTTGGATGAGTTAGAAATGATGGTCAAGGGGGCACTACAAGCAGTAAGAGACACTGACCTTCACGAAAACAATGCCATTATCGATCTCAACGAGATGATGCTCTCCGTGATTGAACTGCACAACCAACATCAAACCTTAGTCGAGTTTGAGCCAGTTGTGGTTGAACCGTTAGTCGCAAAGCCATTAGCCATTAAACGCGTACTGACCAACCTTATCGACAACGCAGTGAAATATGGAGCGTCAGCAGAGGTCGATATCAGCAGTAATCCTGTGTGGGTTATCGTGACGATTCAAGACCACGGCAAGGGGATACCAGAAGATAAACTTGAACTGGTGTTTGAGCCTTACTTTAGGCTGGCTACCGACGATCAAGGACACGGCTTAGGGCTCGGGATCTGCCGAAATATCCTGCACGGACACGGCGGAGATCTCATTATTCGCAACTCCTCTCAAGGTGGCTTAGAAGCCAAAGTCTATATACCAAGAGGCTTAGAAGTGTAATGTAACAATTGTGTTACATGGGGCTTACCTTTTGTTTCAATCTTATAAATCAGAATAAGTAGACTCTGTATTGAACCGGACGTCGAGTCCGCTAAACATGGAAGATAATAATGAAAATCAATAAAACCCTACTTACTCTATCTCTTCTTGCTGCCTCAACATTTTCTCAAGCTGGTGAAGTGGAAGTGCTTCACTGGTGGACTGCCGGTGGCGAAGCGAAGTCCGCAGCGGTACTGAAAGAGATGATTGAAGAACAAGGCCATACTTGGAAAGATTTCGCAGTGGCTGGTGGCGGCGGCGAAAGTGCGATGACTGTTTTGAAAACTCGAGCAGTATCGGGCAATCCACCTTCTGCAGCGCAGATCAAAGGTCATGATATTCAAGAGTGGGGTGGTTTAGGTTTTCTAACGTCTCTCGATGCGACTGCTAAACAAGAACAATGGGATGAGTTATTGCCAGAGGTGGTGACTAAAGTGATGAAGTGGGATGGCGAATATGTGGCGGTTCCTGTCAACGTTCACCGTGTTAACTGGCTTTGGGCAAACCCTGTTGTTTTAGAAAAATCGGGTGTGACGGTTCCAACCACATTAGATGAGTTCTTTGTTGCTGCAGACAAGATTAAAGCGGCTGGCTTCATTCCACTGGCTCACGGTGGTCAACCTTGGCAAGACGCGACGGTATTCGAAGCCGTAGCACTTGATGTACTAGGCAGTGAAGATTACAACAAAGCGTTCGTTGACCTTGATATGGACGTATTATCTGGCGACAAGATGGTGGAAGTCTTCACCAAGTTCAAAAAGATGCGTGACTATATCGACAGCAACTCTCCAGGTCGTGATTGGAACGTAGCAACTTCAATGGTTATCAATGGCGAAGCAGCAATGCAGATCATGGGTGATTGGGCGAAAGGCGAGTTTACAGCAGCAGGTAAAGTGCCGGGCAAAGACTACATCTGTGCACCGGCTCCAGGTACTGATGGCCAGTTCACTTTCAACATCGATAGCTTTGCGTTCTTTGAGCTGAGTGACAAAGAAAATCAAAAAGCGCAGCAAGATCTAGCGAAAACCATTCTTACCAAAGATTTCCAAGAAGTCTTCAACCTTAACAAAGGTTCTATCCCTGTACGTCTAGATATGGACATGTCTAAGTTTGACCAATGTGCGTTGGACTCAATGGCAACCTTCAAAGCAAGTGCAGAGTCTGGCGACCTTGTTCCGAGTATGGCTCACGGCCTAGCGACGACAAGTTACGCTCAAGGCGCGATTTACGACGTGGTAACCAACTTCTTCAACGAGAAAGATGCCGATCCAAAACAAGCGGCAGCTAAGTTAGCGAAAGCAGTGAAAGCCGCTATTTAATCTAACTTGATAAGCGACACACAACGCACGTGAGTGACGGGTTGTGTTGCTTTACCAAACCCCCAGGGTGGGTAGGCTCGTAGGGAGCCTATCTACTCTTCACTCCCAATTCTGATATGCGTGATGCTGATGTGGTGCCGAAAGGTAAGCCATTGGCTCGATTGTGCAACAAGGATAAGTTATGGAGCATGTTTTGACTGAGTCGACTCCAAAACCCACAAGGAGCCAGCCTGCACCGAAACCGAGTTTTGCTGACAGGTTGCAACATTGGTTACCTAAAATTGTACTGGCGCCGACCGCGTTAGTGACCGTGGTGTGTATCTACGGCTACATTTTTTGGACGGCAGCGTTGTCGTTCACTAACTCTCGATTTCTGCCGAGCTTTAACTTCGTTGGCTTAACCCAATATGAAAAGCTGATGGATAACGATCGCTGGATCACCTCAATCACCAACCTCGGTGTGTTTGGTTTTCTATTCATGGCTATTGCCATCTTGCTTGGTGTTGGTTTAGCGGTATTGCTTGACCAGAATATCCGACAAGAAGGGGCAATTCGTACTATCTATCTGTACCCAATGGCGTTGTCATTCATCGTGACAGGTACCGCTTGGAAATGGATTCTTAATCCGGGTCTTGGCATTGAAAAGTTGATGCAAGATTGGGGATTTAATGACTTCAAATTTGATTGGTTAGTCGACTCGGAAATGTCGGTGTATACCTTAGTTATCGCGGCACTGTGGCAGTCTTCAGGCTTTGTGATGGCGATGTTCTTAGCGGGTCTGCGCGGCATCGATTCATCAATCATCAAAGCCGCTCAAATCGATGGGGCAAGCTTACCCACTATCTATCTCAAAATTATTCTACCTTGCTTGCGCCCTGTGGTTTTCAGCGCGGTGATCATTACGTCACACATTGCAATTAAGAGTTTCGACCTTGTGACGGCAATGACAGCGGGTGGCCCCGGTTATTCATCGGATCTTCCTGCGCTATTCATGTACGCACACTCTTTTACTCGTGGACAAATCGGCCTTGGTGCTGCCAGTGCCATGATGATGCTTGCCGGTATCTTAGCGATTCTCGTGCCTTATCTTTACTCTGAACTTAGGGAGAAAAAGTCATGATGAATAACATCAATTTTGCTCGAATGTTTATCTATTCAGCACTGCTTTTCTTCTGTTTAGTGTATCTAATGCCATTGTTTGTAATGGTGCTGACGTCATTCAAAACTCTGCCTGATATCAAGGCGGGTAACTTGATGAGCTTGCCAAAAGAGTGGGTGTTTGATGCTTGGTATAAAGCATGGGACACCGCTTGTACTGGTGTGAAGTGCGAAGGCATTAAAGGCTACTTCTGGAACTCGTTCCAAATGGTGATTCCTGCGGTAGCGATTTCAACCTTGCTCGGTGCATTCAATGGTTATGTTGTGACGAAGTGGCAATTTAGAGGTTCAAACCTGTTCTTTAGTTTGTTGTTATTCGGTTGCTTTATTCCGTTCCAAGTGGTGCTACTGCCGATGGCAACTATGCTTGGCAAGATGGGCTTGGCTAACACAACCATCGGCTTGGTGATTGTGCACGTTATCTACGGCATGGCGTTTACTACACTGTTTTTCCGTAACTTCTACATCTCGATTCCTGATGAATTGATCAAGGCGGCAAAGCTTGATGGTGCGGGCTTCTTTACCATCTTCTTCAAGATCTTATTACCGATCTCAACGCCAATCATCATGGTGACGGTGATCTGGCAGTTCACCGCAATCTGGAATGATTTCTTGTTCGGGGTGGTCTATTCCGGCTCAGAAACTCAGCCGATCACTGTGGCATTAAACAACTTAGTCAACACCAGCACAGGCGTAAAAGAGTACAACGTCGACATGGCCGCCGCGATCATCGCTGCACTGCCAACGCTGCTGGTGTATGTCTTCGCAGGAAAATATTTTGTTCGTGGCCTAACGGCAGGATCAGTAAAAGGATAATTACCCATGGCAACATTAGATTTAAAACAGATCCGTAAAACCTATCGCAACGCGGACAACGAAACGTTAAAGGGCATCGACATTAGTATCGATTCGGGGGAATTTTTGATACTTGTCGGCCCTTCGGGGTGTGGAAAATCCACCCTAATGAACACCATTGCAGGGCTAGAGAATATTAGCTCGGGTGAGATTGTGATTGATGGCGTAGACGTGGCGCAGGTTGAACCTAAAGACCGCGACATAGCGATGGTCTTCCAGTCTTACGCTCTTTATCCAAACATGACGGTACGCGGCAATATCGCTTTCGGTTTGAAGATTCGTAAGATGCCTCAGGAAGAGATCGATGCTGAAGTCAATCGAGTTGCTGAAATGCTGCAAATCGAACAGTTACTTGATCGTAAACCATCGCAGCTTTCTGGTGGCCAGCGTCAACGTGTCGCGATGGGCCGCGCTCTGGCTCGTCGTCCTAAGCTGTATCTGTTTGATGAGCCGCTTTCTAACTTGGATGCCAAGCTGCGTGTTGAGATGCGTCATCAGATTAAACGTCTGCACCAGAAGCTCAACACTACGATTGTTTATGTAACCCATGATCAGATCGAAGCAATGACACTGGCGGATCGCATCGCAGTAATGAAAGATGGTGAACTGCAGCAACTAGGTACACCACAAGAGATCTACACTAAGCCAAATAACATGTTTGTGGCTGGCTTTATGGGGTCACCGTCAATGAACTTCATTAAAACCATGGTGGATTTGGATGAGGAACAGAATCCGATTATCAAGGTGGTTGGCACGGCAGATCAAGAACACCACATTCGTTTGCCACAGAGTATGCGCG
The DNA here is from genome assembly GCF_001557875.1 of Vibrio splendidus. Taxonomy (GTDB): domain Bacteria; phylum Pseudomonadota; class Gammaproteobacteria; order Enterobacterales; family Vibrionaceae; genus Vibrio; species Vibrio splendidus_F. Next base: position 68,846 of record NZ_LNRF01000012.1, read on the forward strand.
ACCAAGATGGCAAAGAGTTGGTGATTGGGTTGCGTCCTGAACACATTACTGAGCAAGAAGGTGATGATGTGTCGGCAACCACGAAGCTAGACTTACAACTGGAGGTATTGGAACCGACAGGGCCAGATACTATTGCAATGGTCAAAGTGAATGACCAAGAAGTGGCGTGTCGTTTGTCACCGGAATTTGAGGTATCGGTTGGTCAAATGGCACCACTGCATTTTGACTTATCAAAGGCGGTATTCTTTGATGCACAGACAGAAGCGAGAATTGATTTTTAAGTGTTGCTAGCAAGTTAGTTTTACCAAACACCTCATCATTGGATGGGGTGTTTTTGTATCAGGACAGACTAATTGTCATGTTGATGATAAAAAGCTCAGTAACGACTATGCTTTATGAGGTATTAATTTTTGGAAGAAGGATATCTGTAATGAGAGTCCAAATGTTTGCAGGAGCAATGTTACTTGCTCTTCTTTCCTTTCCTGTATCTGCTGTTGTTAATCATGATTTGAGAGACAGTTATATTGTTGTTCTTAAAGAGAGTACATCGGAGTCTCGGGCGAGTGATATCGCGCGTGAAGTTGCCAAAGGACACGGTGTGGTGGGGCATCAATATAGCCACGCCTTGAAAGGATTTTCTCTTAAGGTCCCAGAGCAAGCTCTCAAAGGTCTTAAAAATAAGTTCCCCGAGATTGATTATATTGAGCCTGATATCGTCATGCACGCTTTACCTCGAGGAGGCAAACCTAATCGAGGTGGAGATAGTGTTGAGCGAGATCCACAACAGATCCCTTGGGGGATCACCAGAGTTAACGGTGGTACTGGTGATATGAGTGGTGCCTCCGTCGTTGCTTGGGTTATAGACTCGGGTATTGACAGCGACCACCCAGATTTAAATGTAAATAAATCCCGAGGGGCAAATTTTACTCGCGGTAAGAAAAACAATACTAATGATGGTAATGGGCACGGTACGCATGTAGCAGGCACCATTGGGGCTTATGATGACGGTTTTGATGTCGTTGGCGTTGCTCCCGGTGTACAGGTCATTCCCGTACGAGTGTTAGATAACAGTGGTAGTGGTTCAATGTCGGGCGTGATTGCAGGTGTTGATCATGTTGCACGCTATGGCGCCTCTGGTGACTGTGCCAATATGAGTTTGGGAGGCTCGGGATATTCGGCGGCCTTGGATAGTGCAATTAAAACAGCGGCAGCAAAAGGGATATTTTTCTCAATTGCAGCGGGTAATTCAGGCCAGGATGCCAGTGGTTTTACGCCAGCTAGCACCAACGGCACGAATATATTTACTATCTCCGCATTTGGTGAAACTAGCGATAACTTCGCTTACTTTTCCAATTATGGTTCTGATGTAGATTACGCTCAACCGGGAGTTGATGTGTTATCGACCAAAGCGGGGGGAGGAACAGTTTCTTACAATGGTACCTCAATGGCGGCTCCTCACTTTTGTGGAGTACTATTAGCCACCGGAGGCTCATTCTCTTTGGATGGAGCCGTGAATAATGATCCCGACGGATCTCCTGACCCTATTGCAGTGAGTAATTAATTCGTTTGACAGTGTTGATAGTTTAAGTGGTGTAACAAATGCCGTTGTAGGCAATAAAAAGCGACCTGTTGGGTCGTTTTTTATTGTGAATAATCATCGAGTAGACAGTTAATTATCATCAAAGCTGATATTTAGTGTGATGTGGCTATATAAAGCTGACGTAGAAACGCGTAGGATCGACTCAACTTTAGATCAAATACTAGGTTGCACTTTGGTGCATAAACAGAAGAATACATGAAACTAACAGCAAAACCCTCAGCTAGTAACGCTTTACTTATTTCTATTACGACACCGGACTTCAAAGGTGACGAAGCAAAAGAGTCTCTTGCCGAACTTGCTCGCTTAGTAACAACCCTAGGGTTTAAAGTGGTCGGTACTCAATCGCAGCACCACAGTTCAACTCAACGACAAAACGTGTTGGGTGCCGGTAAGCTTGCGGAAATTGCACACCTAACTGGTTACCAAGGTTCGATTGAAGAAGCTGAAGATGAAGACTTCCTTGATGAATCTGGTCTGTTTGATTCAGAAATCGACGAGCTAGATTTTGATGATCTTCCAACGGGCGACTTTCAATACGGCGCTGCTGATGTTGTGGTATTCGACTGTGATTTGAGCCCGTCTCAACTGCGTAATGTCGAATCTCACCTAGGTGTCGAAGTTTTTGACCGTACAGGCATCATCATTGAGATCTTCAGTCGCCACGCTCGTACTCGTACTGCTCGCCTGCAAGTTGAAATCGCTCGTCTAAACTACTTAGTTCCACGACTTCGTGAAGTGTCTGAGGGCGACAAAGAACGCCAAATGGGCCAAGGTGCGGGTGAAACATCACTAGAACTTGACCGTCGTAAAGTACGTGACCAAATCGCAGCGCTTAAACGTGAGCTAGTAAGCGTACAAGATGAAATGAAGAACCGACGTACCAAACGCGCGGAGCTTTTCACTGTTGCTTTAGTTGGCTACACCAATGCCGGTAAGTCTTCGATGATGCGTGCAATGACCGCAACCGAAGTAGTGGGTGAAGATAAACTGTTCGCAACGCTAGATACCACGGTTCGTGCGCTTCAACCAATTACTCAGCCGCGTATTCTGGTTTCGGATACAGTGGGTTTCATCAAGAAATTGCCACACGATCTGGTTGCTTCGTTCCACTCAACGCTAGCAGAAGCACATGATGCTTCATTGCTGCTTTATGTAGTTGATGCTTCTGATGTTTCATTCCGCGCGCAGCTGGATGTAGTACACGACGTATTAGCGCAAGTGGGTGTTGAAGGCAGCGAAAAACTATTAGTGCTGAATAAGTGCGATAGATTGACTGAAGAACAGCAATTAGAGCTGATCGAAGAATTCCCAGATGCGATGCTAACGTCGACTCGTGATCCGCTGGATATCACTAAGCTACACAAATACATCGTTGGTGTTGCAGAAGAAGGCATGATCGAAGAAGAGATCACTATCCCTTATTCTGGACAAGGCATCATCGGCGAGATTCGCTCAAACATGAGTGTGGTGAAAGAAGAGTACGACTACGAACATATCAAACTTACAGTTCGTTCAAGCGCAATTGATTTAGCACGATTGAAAAAGCGTATGCAGAAGTCTTAATCTTTTAGCTAGTTTAAGAAGAATGAGCAAAAGAAAAGCGACCCGATAAGGTCGCTTTTTTATTCGTTGAGCTTAATTAACGCTGTATTGAAATGCCTATGCCATTCTTTGCGTCGGCTTCCAACGTGCGAGTTCTGGGTCAAGCTTGATGCCCTGTGAAGTCAGAAGGTTAACACGCGCTAAGTACGCCGCACCGTGCATCAGATGCTTAGCAAGGTCGACCGCATTACGCTGTTGATAATCGTCTAGGTAGCTGTCTTTTGCCCATGCGTTGAATGCACCAAGTGCAGGGCCTGCCCATACTTGGTAATCCATTTCACGACCTTGTTCACCCGTGTTTGACCAACGGCTAGAAAGTCCTAAGTACCAACGGAAGATCAACGCCATTTTACGTTTCGGGTTACCTTCAGCACGTTCGATCTGTTTAGGATCGCGCTCGTTAAAGTGCGCCACAGTGCCAGCCCAAATATCATCCAATGTTGAACGGAATACCTGCTTCTCGAGCTTTTGACGCTCTTCAACTGGAATCGCTTCAATCGAGTCGTAACGTGTGTAGATCTCGTACAGCTTGTTCGCACGCATTGGGAATAAAGTGCCGCGTTTAACCACTTGCAGTTTCACGCCCATTTCGAACATGTCTGCCGCCGGGGCCATAGTCACGTCAGCCATTTCAGTTGTTGAAAGCAACTTACGTGTGTGCTCGCTCGCGCCAGCCTCAACACACGCTTGGTTGATTGAACCAGTAACAATGTAAGCTGCGCCCATGTTAAACGTTGCTAGAGCAGCGTCAGGCGTACCTACGCCACCACCACAGCCAACACGCAGCGGTGTTTTGAATTGGTACTGTGCTTGGATTTGCTCTTTCAGTGCCAGAATCGTTGGCAGTAGGGTTACTAGCGGACGATTATCAGTGTGACCACCAGAATCGGCCTCTGCAGTAATGTCATCAGCCATAGGAACCAGCTGAGCCAGTTCCATCTGTTCTGCTGTGATTCGGCCTTCATCTACCAAGGCTTGCAGCATTTTCACCGGAGCTGGTTGCATGAACTTGCTCGCAACTTCAGTACGGCTTACTTTGGCGATTACCTTGTTACCGATCTGAATCTCACCTTGTGCATCGCGGCTAAGACCTGCTGCACGGTAGTGAACGATTTGCGGTGTTAGACCTAAGAAGGCAGAAGCCTCAACTGTTTTCACTTTGTGCTTTAAAAACAGCTCTACACTGCCGCGCTCTAGTGCGGGTTCGCTTGGGCTGTGAATCAGGTTAAACGCGTAAGGTCCGTTTGGTAGTGCAGCCTGAATGCGGTTAATCGCTTGCTCAACGCGAGACGGGATTAAGCCTGCCGCGCCAAATGAACAAAGAATGCCAGCTTGACCAAGCGCAATCACCAACTCTTCAGATGAAATGCCGTTTGCCATTGCACCAGCATAGTAAGCGTATTTCACGCCGTGGCAGCGACGAAAATCTTCGTCGCCTAGGCTTTGTGTACCAAGAGCAGGAGCAAAAGCGCTAACGGGCTGACTGTTCGCTGAGCTTGCTGAATCGCCCGATGCAATCTCAGCTTGTTGGCTTACGCCTAAGCCTTTTTCAGGGTGGTTTACTACGTAACAAGCAAGGCTTAAATCTTTCAAAATTGTCGACATTGCTGCGTTATCGAAACGCGTTGTGTTCTCTTCGATCTGCCAAGGCCACGGAGATAGCTTTTCGTTATTGATTGTAGTTTGAGTTGTCATACTAAATTCTTTCCTAATTCTCTGTCTCTAATGGCGGCTTATGCTTTATCGATAGCAGGGGCTTCTTCGATACAAATCGCGATGTCTTTCACTTCGTAAATACGCAGACCATCTTTGCTCAGGTTTGCGTCACCAACGATGATGCGTTTACCGTTTTCATCTTTAATCGCAGTGATGTGTACATCCAGAGACATCTGTTTGTTCAGAGGGTTAATCTGACCACGGTATTTCCATTTCACTTCAGATTGGATTTGACCAAACTTCGGATTGCGGAAGCCAGCGCCAAGATCTTTGTTTAGCGCGTAGGTTTGCATCAGTTCGATGATCGCTTCAACACCTAGAGAACCTGGCATTACCGGATCTTGATGGAAGTGGAATTGGAAGAACCAATCGCTTGGGTCAATCGTGCGCTCAGCGTATAGGTAACCAAGGCCGTCTTTACCACCATCGCTGGTGATCTGCACGGTATCGATGAAGTTCAAGCGACCGCCAGCCAGTTGGTAGTGCTCTTGCACTTCACCAGTAGCAGAAACAGGTGCATTGAAGTAACGAGTCGTTTTGTCTAGCAGGTTGATGTTTACATCCGGTGTGCGGTTGTTATCAACGTGCCAAGGGTGAGTCACTTTACCGTTGTCCAAACCAAGTTGGTCTTTCAGTGCTGCGCCTTTGAAGTAACCAAATACAGCGGTACCTTGGTAGAAAGGCACGCCGTCGGTGCTCAGTTCGAAGCTGAAGCTCTGTACGATGTTGGTGCCCATCATTACCGTTGAAAGCAGACGAGAATCGTTGGTAATCGTTTTGCCACGCAAGTCGACGTTACGCAGCATTTTGCCGCTGCCGTCTAGGTTACGGAAAAACAGCTCTTCACCTGGGAAGCCCAATGTGGTGCCCATATAGCCAGAGATGAAGCCGTTTGGCTGCAATGAAATCTCCATCAATACCGAGTAAGGCATCAAGGTGTGATGGCTGTTTTCATCAAAGTACCATGCATTTTCTGGCACTTCGTATTCTGCGATACATGATGAAGGTTTCTTGAAGTCGCCACGCTTACCGTCGATTTCAACCACACGTGTAGTTAACTGTAGGTCGCCACATGGAGTACGTGGTGGAATCATCCCGCGATAGATAGAAAAATCAGGACCAAAACATTTCTCGATATCGCCAGTCGCGAATTCGAACATGTGATAAGGCGTGAACGGAACCGTATCGGGTGTGCGGTTCGGGTAATCTGGAGTCACCGGCGCTTCAACGTGTTGAAGTGGAATTACCCCTTTGTTTGGCGCAGTTTCTAGGTCTTCAATTTGCGCCATGAGTGGTGCATTTGCTGAAGCTTGTTGGTTCACTGCTGGTGTATGACCCAAGTTTTCGATAACAGGGGTCGCGACAGCTGTTTCTAAAGAAGGTAGGTAACGAGTACATTCGTCGTCTTCTTTGATCATCACACCCAAGTTTTGGAAATCAACAATCACTTTGCCGTTGAGCAAGATATCGATGTTGGCTTTCGCGTATGGGCGAGGGCTTAGATCAATCTCAGTCACTTCCATGCGGTAAGTAAGTTCTGCCGATTGTGGTAGAACTTGACCACGACAGCGTACTTGCTGAGGCGCATTTTCAAGAGGCTGGAAACGACCATTTTGAACAAGCGTGTGCATGCCAAGGTGCATCATGAAGAATTGCAGCAGTTGACCACAACCTTCTGCCATCAAAGAGCCAGCCATTACTGAGTCATCTTTGAAGTGACAAGGGAAGTACCAGTGCTCAGGCTCTAGCTGCTTGTGACCTTCAATCAGACCAAGTCCCCATGTGCCGCCTTGCGGTTCAACACGGCTGACCTTTTCGATCATCATGAACTTCTCAGAGCTGAAGCATAAAGAAGGCTGATGGCGATCAGATTGGTGAGTTGGGCCAAAACACTCGGCAATGTTTGCAGTCAGTAGGTGGCGCAGTTCTTGGTGGTTAAACTGCGTTTTAGGGCAGTGCAGCATAGGGTCGAAGCGTTGCTTAGTTGCAAGCTTACGAGCCTTGATTTCATCTTCAGTGTGAATCACACCTTTGCCATCTGCTAGCTCTTCATCAGTGAAGAAACCTGCACAACCGTTATCCATTTTCAGGATCATCTTGTCGCCAACGAAACATTCGTACGAGAAGAAGAACAGTAGCGTGTCGCCATTGCGAGCAAAGCTGTTGATTGAGATGTCGTAACGCAGTGTGTCGCCACCACGAGGCAAGTCGCCAAGGAAGGTCAGCGTGCAATCAAGCAAGCGATAAACGCGCTCGCCTTTGTTTTCAAAATCAATGCCTAAGTAGCTGATCAGCATTAGGTCACATTGACCAGATTCAACCGCGACAGCCCAAGGGATCTGACCATCAACAAGATACGGCGCATCAACAGGGATGTCGTATTCAGTGGTCATGGTGCTTGGCTTGTACTCGTTTACTGTCGCGTTGAGCTTGGTCACACGAGATACCAATAGGTAGTCGGTGGTTGGTAAGCGAACGCGGCGCGAGTAGCTATCGATGATCGCGTAATCAGGGCCAAATACATTCGCAATATCACCTTCCGCGTATTCAACCAGATCATCGTAATCCCAGATACATGGCTTACGGATAGGTTTTACTGGTGCTGGCGTCGTAAGTGCGTTTACTGGCATTGACTGAACCTGAGTCGATTGAGCTTGTACAGGCTGAGTTGACGTTTGTTGACCAGTTATTTGTTGACCACTCGTTTGTTGAATCAGGGCATTGCTATCTAAACCAGACGTAATTGCGTTTAACTGTGCCTTTAATAGCGCATCAGCCATCTGCATGCCTTGGGCACGAGTGTGCAGGAATGCTTTGTGAACTTGCTGGGCCGCTTGCTGGTTTTGAGCAAAAGCTTGGTTATGTGGTGTTACAGACGGTTGTAATGCTGCATCCGTCTTAGCGTCGATTTGAGACGCGCCATTTTTAGCGGATAGGACATGAGTCATATTGCTGTGGTTACCTGTTAGCTGACTGTGGCGAGTTGGCGCCAGAGTAGGGGATACTGATGTAGGAGTTTCGATTACTGGCTCTACCGCGTTCTGCGCTAATGTTTTCTTCTCTAACTCTTTTTGCGCAAGGGCTGCTTGAATGCTTGCTGTCGTTGGAATCGACGCCACTCTTGCTGCTTGTTTACCAGAAGCTTTCTGTTGAATCGTTGCCAAGTTGGCCACTGGGGTTTGAGCAATATGTTGATAGATATCGCGACCACCTAATGTCACTTGCTTAACCAATTGACGTTTAGCATCGCTCGCTAGTTCATTGCTTAAACGAACGGAAAGTGACTGAGATTCAACACTCGACTGGCTTAGTAGCAGCTGTGAACATTGTCCTTCGCTGATGTTGGCAACAATCGCGCTCTTAGAGCTGATGTTTGGATTCAGAGACTCAAGGTTTAGGTTGAGCAGGCCGTGTAGCAGACTTGCCATGCCAGAAGCTGCAGAGCAGTGACCCACACGTAGACTTGCTTGAGTGGTCTTGGTTACACCTAGATTGAGAGATACAAGCTCGTGTGATGAAGACTCTGGTGCATGGTTAAGCTCAAGCAGAGATACATCGTTCGAGCCGATGCCTGCTTGAGTCAGTAACTCATCAGCAACGGCGTTGCTACGCTCGCTTGAACCAAAGGCCAATGCATTGATGCTGCCGTAAGCCGTATCTTGGTTTCCGGTGGCTCGACTCTCTTCAACAAGAACGATTGCACCAGCGCCTTCACCGACATTCCAACTGCCGTCTTGCGGTTGTCCGAATTTAGGATCAAGTGACACTGGGCTCACGCTGTTCTTCAGAATCACATGTTCTGCGCTGCCGCTAAGGTCAACGGCTGCAATCACGACTGCATCCATGGATTCTTGCGACATTAGGTTTTGTGCGACATCGATACAACGAGCAACCGACTGTTCAGCGGCTGAAATCGTAAAGGCAGGGCCGTTAAAGTCCCACAATGAAGAGATGCGCGAAGCCATGATATTACCGATGAAACTGGTGTACTGGTTCAGCTTGGCTGCGTCCATCACACTGTCCATCGCAATGGTTTCTAGCGCTTGGTATTCGTCTTGTGTCAGCTCAATCCCCATGTTGGTAAAGCTGTCAGCCAATTGGCTATGCAGGTTTACGCGTCCACGGAATTGGTGCATTTCAAGTTCTGTTTCCATTGCCACTAAAACCGCAACCTTTTGACCTGCCACGAGCTTGGCATCTTTGATGGCTTCGTCTGCAACTTTCATCAGTAGCAACTGCTGAGAGATCAAACGGTCATCTTCATTAGGCGGTACTTTGAAGCGTAGGAAATCGAGGTCGAATTGATCGATGTACGCGCCATTTGGAATGCCGTGTAAACCAAACTGATTCAGCAGTTCTGGATGTTGGTCTAAGCCTTTCCAGCGTTTCTTCGGCAAGGCAATGAAAGCATCGCTGTTAGTCTCAATCGCAGTGCTTAGTGCATTGATGCTTTGCAGAGAACCGAAGTGAGACGCGAGACCAGTAATGCTTAAATTAGGCGATTGTAGGCTTGGAGATGCTGACTCTTGAGTCTGGTTTGCATGACCCGTACCTGAATACGCTTCAAGCAGTAAGTGAGCATTACAACCACCGAAACCAAATACAGAAACACCCGCACAGCGCTCTTGGTTGCCCGCTTTACTTGGCCAAGGTTGCACTTGTGTTGGTAGCGTCTGTGAACCAAATAAACCTTCTGGCGACGATAGCGGCTTGTCCAAATTAATACTTGGTGGAAGCACGCCTTCTTTCATCGCGAAGATCATCTTCATGATCCCTGGCATACCTGCTGCCGTCAGCAGGTGACCGAGGTTTGACTTCGCAGAGCCAATCAATGGCGGGTTAGAGCCATTCAATTTGCCAGCAAAGAAACGCTCCATTGAGGTTAACTCAACCTTGTCACCTAATGGTGTGCCGGTTGCGTGACACTCAATCACTTCAATGCTGTCTGGTGATAGCTTTGAAGCCTCGTAAGCGCGTTCAAAGGCTTGGACTTGTCCCTTGCTATTTGGACTTAATACGAACTGGCCACGGCCATCGTTCGACAAGCCAATACCGCTGACGACTGCGTAGATGTTGTCGCCATCACGCTCTGCATCAGCTAAGCGTTTTAGCACTAAAACACCGGCACCTTCGCCAGCAAACAGACCTTTACTGTTGCTATCAAACGGAACCGAAACACCGTGGTCTGGGTAAGCGTGGAAGATGGAAAAACCCATGTTGATAAAGAATGGGTCAGCACCGGATACCGCGCCTGCCAACATCATGTCGGCTTTGCCCGTGTTCAAGTAATCACACGCTAACTTCAATGAATACACTGAGCTTGCACATGCCGCATCTAGGCTAAGTTGTACGTTGCCTAAACCTAGCGCATCAGCCACTAACTTAGAGGCGTTGTGTGCTGCTGCACCGTTGATCGGGTTGAGGTCTTGAGCAGTTTCATTGGTTGGTAGCAGTGAAAACTGGTCATTATTCAATTTATCTTTAAGTGCTTTCTCGACCACCGAGTGATACATCGGCAGAAACAGGTCGTTTGAGCGTGTGGTTGGGAACGAAAGGGCACCCATGATCACGCCTGTGCGCTCTAAAACATCGGCATTCAAATCAATGCCAGCGTCGACTAAAGCCTTACGACTGGTATCCAAAGCCCATAGGAAACTCTGGTCAGCACCTTTGAATGATTCGGCTGTTAAGCGGTAGCCATTGCCATCGAAATTGAAGTTTTCGATGTAGCCACCTTTATCACAGTAAAAGCGGTCTGACTCACCTTGCACACCCTGATAGCTTTCAGGCTTAGCACCTAACTTTTCAGCGCTTAATGTGGTTCGAGAATCTTTTTTGTTCAGCAAGTTTTGCCAAAAATCTTTTGGCGTATCAGCTTCCGGGTATTGGTTGGCAATACCGACAATCGCGATCTTATTGCACTTCACTTGCTGCTTATTCTGAGCCTGATATTGAGAACTCATACTAGCTCTCCTTGATGATTCACTGCGCTGCCATGAGACACAACACTTAATTGCTTAGCGGTGGTGATCTGTTGTTCTAGCCCTTGAAGAAGTGGCTCGACAGACAGTGGAATTTGATGAGTAATGAGCTGACCAATGCACTTGATGAGCGTGACAACATCATCACCACCCTTGGCATTGGAAGCGATTGAGCTGTACTGGTCTGCTACGTTGTCGCTGCGGTTGATCTTGTCGATCAATGTACTGGTTTGACGATCGGCACCTACTTCGACAAACAGGCGCGCACCTTGTTGACGAGCACTCTGGATCAACGCGGTGAAATCGAGCGTTGAACAGAAGGTGTCGGCAATCGAAAGGGCGATACTATCGCTGTCGATATTGATTGGGGCGCCAGTCGGTAAGCCTGCTGCGCTGATAAAGCGGATATGCTTTGGCAACTCGTCGAACAGTGGCTGCGTGTAAAACTCTCGCACTTGGTTGTGTTGGCTCAATGCTGGCGTGGTGTGCATTGCAGTAACACGGTTCGCGGCAATACCACGTTTACCCAGTTTCTTGAGCAGAGAACGACAGGTGCTTTCACAACCTGCTAGCACGCAAGTATCACCTTGGATGATAGCGAGATAAGCGCGTGGGAATTCTGGTAAAAGAGCCTCAATCGCTTGCGCATCACTGCGAACCACAAAGCTGTTCCATTGGATACTTTCGTCGCCGTTCAGCTGCCAATCTTGACGAACTGCGGTGAGTTCACCAGAAATAGCCGTCGTGAAAATAGGGCTAGTTTGAGTCATCTCAATCAGCGCATGTGGGTTCTTCCAAACATTTAAGCTCGCCCACATGGAAGCTTCACCTTTGGAGTAGCCTAAGGCGAAATCTGGCTGCACTTTGAATTCATCACACAGCAGTTGTGTTAACAGATAACTACTGCCCACACCTGCAATGGCCAATTCACTGAGTGACATTTCTTGCGCCTTTTCAGCGTAGGTTTTTTCAGCCTGCAGCATCTCTTTCAAGTTACCTTCGCGCTCTAAACGAGCAAATAACTGTGGGAAATGGTGGTGAAATTCGCGCAACATACCGGGATAAACCGTGCCAACACCAGGGTAAACAAATGCAACACCACCTTTACTTTGAGGCATAGGTGAGAAACAACTGCCCGCTGGCGTTTTGTATTGGCTATTGTCAGCCATTACTTTTGGCAACGCATTTTCTAGCGCTGTGATCTCTTGTAGTGCAGCATCAATTGAAGCACCTTGAATCACGATATTCGCACCGCGGTCAGCATTGTGTTGAATGCTTTGGAAGTGACTTAGATTTGAATGCATCATGGTGGCGATAGCAAGTTCACGGTCTGCCGATTCGTTAACGCATTTAAGCTCTTCTCTTAACGAGGCTAACAGAGAAACCAATTCGGCTTGTTCGTTGCCAGAAACTACAAACATCAAACGCTCGCTCGATAGCAATGGTTTCGGTTCTTGCAAACCGGTCGCTTGAGTCAATATCAGGCTGGTGGCTTTTTGGCTATCGTCACTGAAAGTTAACGCAGCAACACGTGCTTTGTTCGGCTCAGTGAACCAGTAATGGCTCGGCAATGAATGACTCGGCAATGAACGGCTCGATATTGCATTCACCATATTCAGCAATTGACCAAACTGTTGCGAAGCCGATAAGTCAGAGTGTTGCTGTTGATGACTTAAATCTGTAGCGGGGCGGCGCGCAATATCCAGAGCAAGCTGAATGCTATCTCCGGTAGCTGTATCTACAAAACCCGCTAGATAAGCGTGTGGATGAATCTTGTTTTGAGCAGCCCTCAACGCACTCAACATCAACAATGATGGTGAGTGAGAATCCAAACAAAGTTTAACAACATTACCTTGATTGACTGTCTCGATGGCGTGAGCAAGTGCTTGATTAAAATTGCCATCAACCAAAACAGTAACAATCTCTGGAAGCGAAGGTGATAAGTCGGCAGAAAGCTCAGCCGCGTTTGCTGGCTGAGCTAAAAGAGCGATGCGCAATGGCATCGCTTTATTAGTAGGAACAGTCACTATGACAATTGCTCCTTTTCTGGGTTCTTAGTCGCCTCTTTCTTTGATACTGCTGAGCTAGACTTCGGCAAAAATGCGTCGTTTAAGCTCTTGCTGATGGTGACTTTGGCACCTTTCATTACTGCGCTTAAACGACCATCTTGGTGGTAAAGCGAGATATCAGCTTGCAGCGAACGAGCCGTGCTTTTTATCACGTTCAGTTCTAGCCAACCTTTGTCACCATTGTGCATTGGTGCGTAACAAATAAACTCACCAATTGCAGACGGTAGGCTTGCCGCGCCGTATTTCAATCGAGCCCATACCAACATGGCTTGCAACAGATAATCTTCTGCAAATGGCTGGCTATCACCAAAACTTTGCTTCGGAATAAATGATCCGCAGTCGCTGTTTTCAATCTGAGGCAACTGGCATTGAGCCAATAAGCCTAAGTCGTCAAAGCGCTCGACTGAAGTAATACCTTGCAATCTTGGTCCGTGAAACAGAGTGCCATCACTGTATAGAGCTTGCGCCGTTGTTACTGGTGTTGAAGAGTTAGCTTCAAAGCGTTTTGTCGACGCTTGTTGAACATCTTCAGACACTTGCACAGAGGCAACTTGCAACTGAGCTTGATACTGTGGTCGCCCTTGGCAACTGATCACCGCTTTTAGCTGAACTTTTGATTTAGCATCAGAGGAAAGAACCAGCTTCAGCTCTTGCACTTCATCAGTATCAAAAATCACACCCTTAAGCAGTTTGTAGTTGTGAACGCTAACGTTCACCCCTAACAGTTGCTCAGCCACTTCACGCATCCATTGGATGGCACACACTGTCGGTAACACTGGGTTACCGGCAATGCAGTGATCTTGAATGAAAGGCAATGCCTTAGGATCAAGATGACGTGTCACAGTGATGCTTGTATTCAGCGGACTCTCTGCAAGATGCACAGACTCCGCATTAAGCTTTTTTACAGCAGCTTCCTTGTTGTCAGAACCTTGCATGCTCGTACCAACCAGCAGTTGAATGCCAGTTTCGTTCAGTAGTTGAGAGCTAAACAGTTCTGCACCTGCCTGAAGAGGAATTACGTACACACCACGCTCTGTAAACATACGTTTCAGTGCTGCGTTTACCATGCCGCCGTCCCACGGTCCCCAGTTGAAGCTCATTACTTTCGCTTGAGGGTTACGCGCAGACAGTTGTAGAGCCGCTTTGTTTAGGATCTCGTTAGACATCGAGTAATCGCTTTGGCCTGTGTTTCCATAGAAACCCGCCGCCGAAGAGAACATCGCAATCAGTTTTAACTTGCCGCTATCAAGACCACCAAGAACCGCTTCTAGTCCACCCACTTTGGTGCCGTAAACCATGTTCAGTTCATCAAGCGTTTTGTCTTGAATGTGTTTGTCAGCCAATACACCTGCGCCGTGGATTAGCCCCGTGATGCCGTCGAAATTCGCCAGTGTTTTCGCTACAGACTCATGGTTCGATACATCTAGGCTTAGGTATTCAGCGCTCGCGCCAATCTCGTTGAAAGCGGCAAGTGCTGCGTTGATTTCAAGGCTGCTCAATACCGGTTTTAGCAAGGCATCAACTTTTTTCGGTGTTGGTTTGTCACCTGTTGCTTGTAGGTGAGCGATAGCCGCTGGTTTTAGCTCTTTCTCTTGCTTGCCCTGTGCCCACTGAGGTAGCTCAGCTGAAGTAATATGCTTACTACGACCTGCAAGAATGAAATGAGATTTACATTGCTTAGCAAGCGTCAGTGCACATTCAAACGTCACGCCTTTAGCGCCACCAGTTACCAGAACTTTATCGCTCTTGGTGAGTTGAGCGCCTGTGTTTTTAGTTTGTGCAGCACCTGGTGTTGCAGCAATCAATGTTGCACGACCAGATTCACCGTTTTCCGCATGGCTAAGGCCGATTTCAACGGTGTTGGTATCGATATCGAACAGTTCGCCTATGATAGCTTCAGCTAGGTGACGAGCATCAATAGAAGCGTCAGCATCCAATGCACGGCAGAACACGTTTGACCATTCATGGCTCAGTGTCTTAGTTAGACCAGATAGAGCCGCTTGGTTAAGTTCTGCATTCGCTAATTGCTTAGTATCTAGGTAACCAAAGCCACCATCGATACGGCTTAGTGTGAAGAACACGCTACGACCAGAAACGGCATTCAGTTGGCCATTTAGGTGCTTGGCGAATAAGAACGCTGTCGTCAGTGAAGCTCTTGAGTCTGCATTCAAGTTAACCGCTTGCTCGTTGCTTTGTTTAGCATCAACGATAGCTTGTAGGTGAATGAAGCCCGCAATCACTTTGTTCGACGTTTTAAGGTCTGCTTCGATGTCGTTAATAACTGCAGTCACACCAGCATCATCGACGCTGTTGAGTGTGTAGCTTGCGATTTCACTGTTTAAAGGTGACGCGGCAGAAAGAGCACTACGCACTACAGCAACTTGAATGCCGTTAGCGGTCAACTTTTCTGCTAGAACACCGGCGTTGTGACCATCATCTGTGATCACGACACAAGCGTCTTTTGAGAAACAATCGACGAGTTTATCTGCCGCTGGTAGCTTTTTTAGCGCTACCTCATTGTGTGGAGGAAGTTCCGCTGTCGCTGTTTCTGCGATTGGCGTTACTGAATCTGCTTTTGGAGTCGCTACGGGTGCAGCAGATAGCTTGCTTTGCATGTAGGTAACGATTTCACCAAGCGTACGACACTCAGCTAAGTCTTCAGGGTTTAGTTCTGGCAGCGTTGGTAGCTGGTCTTGAACAGTACCCAGGATCTCAACGCGTTTGATTGAGTCGATGCCAAGGTCTGCTTCCATATCCATCGCTAGGTCGAGCATTTCTGCTGGGTAGCCTGTTTTGTCGGCAACCACTTCCATCATTGTGGATTGAACATGCGCAGGGTTTAGGTCGTTGCTCGTGCTTTCTGCGGCGGCTGTAGCTGCTACTGTCGCAGTTGCTGCGTTAGGAGCTAACTTGCTGTTCATGTAGTCAACGATTTCACCCAGAGTACGACACTCAGCTAGGTCTTCAGGGTTCAGCTCTGGCAATGTTGGTAGCTGGTCTTGAACCGTACCAAGGATCTCAACACGTTTGATTGAGTCGATGCCAAGGTCAGCTTCCATGTCCATTGCTAGGTCGAGCATTTCTGTTGGGTAGCCCGTTTTATCAGCTACTACGCTCAACATTGTGCTTTGAACTTGTTCTGCGCTTAAACCGTTTGATACTGCTTGCGCTGGTGCAGATGCTTGAGCTGCTACTGGAGCAGAAGCTGGAAGCTTGCTGTTCATATAGTCTACGATTTCGCCAAGAGTACGACACTCAGCGAGATCTTCAGGGTTCAGTTCTGGAAGAGTCGGTAGCTCGTCTTGAACTGTACCTAGAATTTCAACACGCTTGATTGAGTCGATACCAAGGTCAGCTTCCATGTCCATTGCTAGGTCTAGCATTTCAGTCGGGTAGCCCGTCTTCTCTGCTACCACCTCTAACATCGTCTTCTGAACAACAGCTGCATCTAGTCCATTGTTAGCTGCTGCTGGAGCAACTACTTCCGTTTGTGCTGCAACTGGTGCAGAAGTTGGGAGCTTGCTGTTCATGTAAGCAACAATTTCGCCAAGAGTGCGACATTCAGCTAAATCTTCAGGGTTCAGCTCTGGTAGGTTCGGCATTTCGTCTTGAACGGTACCAAGGATCTCTACGCGCTTGATTGAGTCGATACCAAGGTCTGCTTCCATGTCCATTTCTAGATCAAGCATTTCCGTTGGGTAACCCGTTTTCTCAGCGACCACTTCTAGCATCACTTTTTCAGCATCGGCTGATTGTACTGCCACTGGTGCAGCCACAGGAGCCGGTTGCGCTATAACTGGCGCAGGTTGAGCTGCAACAGGCGCTGCCGCTTGAGCCGCTACTTGTGGTGTAGGAACGGCTTTCTGTACAGGAGCTTGCTGAGCTGCTGTCTTTTGAAGCGGTGCAGCTTGAACTGGCGCCGCTTGTACAGGAGCAGTTTGCACTTGAGCTACAGGCTGCTCAACGATAGCTGTTGGAGTAGCTTGAATCGCTGGCTGAGCATTTACAGAAGCAACGAAGGTTGGTTGTGCTGTTTCGACTGAACCTTGCGTCAGCATGTTAAGTGCTGAGTTGTTGCTGTGCGCTTGCATCTCTAGGTAATGAGCGTGAGCTTTTAGCGTCTCTGCTTGGTGCTGGTGGAACATCTCCATAGAACGTTGTAGGTTTTCAGGAATTGCTACGCCTGCTGTTGCCATTTTCGCTTGTTCAGACATTAGGGTGTTGAACGTGTCACCGTATTGCTGAGGAATCGCAAGGAACTGCTGATGTACTTCTGCTGCTTGTTGTTGAGCATTGAAGAACGATTGCAGTGAAGATTCATCAACGGTTACTTGAGCTGCTGGCTGAATAGTTGCTGGGGCAGTTTGAACCACTTGTGATTGTGGAGCAGCTGTTGCTACTTGTGCTCTTGGTGCTGGAGCAGTTGACTGTTGTACATTTGAAGCTTGAGGAGCAGCCACAGGTACTTCAACGATTTCTGTTTTAATCACTTCTTTTTCCACGATTTTCTCGACTTCAACTTTCACTTCAACAATCTCAGTCTTTTCGGTGACGTTGCCCGAAGCCAATGATTGATCCATTTTCTTACGAGTAGCAGGGCTGATGTAGTTGGTTGCATTCAGCTTGATGTTCATTGGTGATGCCTTCGCAGGTTCAGCAATGTCAGCTTGGTAAGGGTCAATGTTGTCTAATGAAACACCTGCCACGCATAGTTGAACTGCAGCTAAACGAAGCTGTTGGTCACTGTCGCCTTTAGGGCTTGGGTTGATACTGATTGCGTAAAGCTCTTCGTTCTTATCAGCCAATGTTTTCTCAACCAGCTTTTGAAGAATGTTTTTCGGACCGAACTCAACGAATACACGCGCGCCTGCTTCATACATCGCTTCAATTTGCTCGCTGAAACGAACCGATTGCAGCATGTGCTGTTTGAATGCTTTCTTAATCGCTTTAGCGTCTTTGCTGTACAGCTTGCCCGTCGCATTTGAGTAAAGCGGCAGTGTTGGAGCGCTGAATGATGCTTTATTAATTGCAGAAGCAAATGGTTTTTGAGCGTGAGCAACAAGCGGTGTGTGGAAAGCGCCAGAAACTGGCAGAGCAATCGCTTTGAAGCCTTGTTCAGTTAGCGCTTGTGCTGCTTGTTGAACCGTCGCAGTTGGACCTGCAATAACCAGTTGAGTCGGAGCGTTGTAGTTAGCAATACTCACGCCTTCAAATTGGCTGATGCAGCTTTCAACGGCTGGAAGTTTGTCTGCATCTAGGATGACTGCAAACATAGTACCGCTGTCGCCTTGATCAGGTGTCGCTGCCATCGCATCGCCACGAGCGAAAGCTAGCTGGTAGTAATCGTCTTGCGAGATAACACCCGATGCACATAGTGCGCTTAGTTCACCAAAGCTGTGGCCTGCCACCATGTCTGCTTTGAAGCCAGCTTGAGTCATGATGTCGAACTGACCCATAGACACAGTACCAATCGCACTTTGCGCGTTGGCCGTGTTGGTTAACACAGCTTCTTGAGCTTTGGTTGCTTCTGGTGTGAAGGTTGGAATTGGGAACAGAATTTGCGACAGAGCCGTTTTCTTGTGCTGACCAAATACTTGATCCGCTTGAGCAAGCTGTTGGCGCATTTCTGGGTAATGACAAGCAAGCTCGCGACCCATGTTGAGGTATTGCGAACCTTGACCTGCAAATAGTGCCGCAACTTTACCTGCACCGTTTTCAGCAATCAGTGCTGACTCACGGTAGCTAGTACCGTTCGGCATCTGCCAATGTGTTTTGGTTTGGCTCTCAAGCATAGAAATCGCTTGAGTCAGTTGCGCTTGAAGGTCTGCTTGGTCAGTCACGACTAAACCAAGACGAGCATGCTGAGCGTTTACTTCACGTAGAGAGTGTTGCTCAGCAAGTGCTTCCAGTTTGAACGCAGCATCGGCAGCTTGAGTTGAAACCTGTTTTAGCTCGTCGATCAGTGCTTGGCGAGATTCTGCGCTGAACAACAGAGTTTGCGGTACTTGGCGCTGACGGTATTTGTCACCGCGAGCGTGCTCTGGCGTGTACTCTTCTAATACAACGTGGAAGTTAGTGCCACCAAAACCGAATGAGCTGATACCTGCACGGCGCGGTGTGCCGTCGACACGTTGCATCCAAGGGCGCGTTTGTGTGTTTAGGTAGAATGGTGAGTTCTCGATATCCAATTTAGGATTTGGAGCCGATACGTTGATCGTTGGCGGAAGTACTTTATGGTGCAATGCTAATGCAGCTTTGATTAAACCAGCAGTACCTGCGGTTGATTTGGTGTGACCAATTTGAGATTTCACAGAGCCTAACGCAATGTGTTGCTTCTCTTCGTTGTTCTCACTGAATACCGAGTTTAAGCCACCAAATTCAGCCACATCACCTGCTGCGGTACCTGTGCCGTGCGCTTCTAAAAGGCCAAGCGTGTACGGTGCGAAACCAGCATCATCGTAAGCGCGTTTTAGTGCTTTTGCTTGTCCTTCAGGCCGAGGCGCGTAGATACTCTTGAACTTACCGTCCGAAGAAGAACCGACACCTTTAATCACAGAGTAGATTCTGTCGCCGTCGCGCTCAGCATCTTCTAAGCGCTTAAGAGCAACCATGCCGATGCCTTCACCAATCATCATGCCTTTGGAGTCGATGTCGAAAGGTTGAATGGTTTCATTAGTGGTGAATGCAGGTGTTTTCGAGAAGCTCATGTACATGGTTGGTGAGTTATCAGTACACACACCACCAGTGATCATCATTTCACTGCGGCCTTCAACCAGCTCACTCAGCGCCATGCGCATTGCGGCTAGAGAACCTGCACACGCAGCATCTACTACACAGTTAATGCCACCAAGGTCAAAGCGGTTAGCAATACGACCTGAAATAACGTTACCCAATGAACCAGGGAACGAGTTCTCTTCCCAATGGATGTATTGGTCTTGGAACTTTTTGATCAGCATTTCGCTGTCTTCGTCGTTGATGCCACTGCTCTTGAAGACTTTTTTCAAAACCGGGTATTGAAGACGAGCATTTAGGCTTTGAGCGATCTTCTGACCACCACCCACACCGAGCGTAATACCGATCTTATCGCGATCGTAACCTTCAGGAAGTTTCGCATCTTCAAGTACTTCTTTTGCCACGATCAGAGAAAGCAGCTGTGACGTATCAGTCAGTTCAAGGATATTTGGCGGAAGACCGAACTCCATAGGGTTGAAGTCAACTTCTGGGATGAAACCACCGCGCTTACAGTAAGACTTGTCTGGCGTCGTACGATCTGAATCGTAGTAATCTTCTGGACGCCAGTGCGTATCAGGCACTTCGGTAATTGCATCGATCTTTTCGCTGATCAAATCCCAGAACTTGTTTAAGTAACGAGAGTTCGCAAACATGCTTGCCATTCCAACGATAGCAATAGGCATGTCTTTAAGACGTTTATTAAGTCGAGTGTCGTCGACTGATTCCGGTGTATTTTTTTCGGGTTGGCTCATTATGAGTCTCCACTTGAAATCACTGAGGGCGATGTCGTGTTTTGAGGCTGCGCTTTTAAAGCTATAGAAAGAAAATCTGAAACAGATTTAGGGAAGCGCAGCTGAAAATTCAGGTTGCTGAGTGGCGGCAACCAGATAGAAATTAGGCTTTCGAAGTGCGTTGACTTACGAGAGTAGGGGAGGTGTTTCATGCGCGACGGTGGCATTCAAATGTTGAGGCGATGTCCATTAAAATCCTGTTCAAAGTCTGACTAAACGACAAGTCGGTATCCGCAAAGAAAACGTGTGAATTTGTTTAATGGTTGAGCAGGCTACCCGAGGTGAGTGGTCGATACAATGCTCCCAGAGGCCACTATGATCTGTTCAGACCAGATGAATTTGGCATGGTTTTGATTTTTGTATTTTTAATTTAATTAACTTATTGATAATTAATGGGTATGAGTTGTTTTTTAGTGTTTTTGCTCTATATTTTGAGTTGGTGAGATCTATGTCATATTTTTGTAAGTAACATTTAATGGATGCCTCTTGTGTAAGGCTAAGTGTGATCTGTGTTTTAATTTGTTATTATTTGAAAAATTAGTTTTAAGTCCTCATATGAAGGGGGTTTCCCTCCCGTATTCTCTAGGTTCCACTTAATTCATAGGTGAGTTAAATTTGTTCGATTGGGTTGTTCCGATCGTGTTTTGAAGAGTGATTTATAGAAGTGAGTTCGAGTTAAATGAAAACTCCCGTTGTTGATTTGTGGCTATGTTCTCTGGGTAACTTGAATGACCAGCCAGACATTGTATCTCAGCTCAAAAAGAGACTGACGGCCGACGAGATAGCCAAAGTTGAGCGCTATCGAATGCCTTCATCTCAAATTCAGGCCCTGTATGTTCGCAACTACCTAAGAAAGGTGCTGTCTAGCTATTCTGATTTGATGCCTGAAGCGTGGTGCTTTGAATATGGTGAGAAAGGGAAGCCAAGATTAATTGAGAAACAACAAATAGAAACCGGCCTGAATTTCAATATCAGTCATAGCAAAGAACATTTGTTAGTCGCGGTTTGCCAGAGAGAAGGGAAGCGAGTTCAACTGGGTGTCGATATCGAACATGCAAGAAGCTCGACCAATATCGATTCGATCATGAAGCACTATTTTTCAGATATGGAATTGGCGGATTTACTTAAACTTAGTAAAGAGCTGCAGAGAGAGCGCTTTTTCGATCTATGGGCGCTGAAGGAGTCGTATATCAAAGCGACGGGCAGGGGGCTAGCCACATCGTTGCGAAGCTTTTCGTTTGATTTCTCCAATCTGACGGAGCAAACATTGCCAATTCACCCTTCGAATTTTCAACCAAAGTTGCAGGATGAAATTAGATTTCATGGTGAAATCAGCATATACAGTGGAGTTGGGTTGGATGTTACTGAGCAAACCGATATTTCTACAGATTGGCAATGTTGCTTAGGGCGGTTGGATGAGCAGTATCGCTTTGCGGTTACGCTCGGCGGAAATTTGCTACCGATGCAGATAGAGATGAGAACCTTTCCATCATCTCATCTCTTTTAAGCTAGCTTGGTGAGGTGAAGTTAGCTCGTTTCGCCAAGCATCGCTTTTAATACTTCAGCGGGTACAGGCTGAAGTTGCTTGTCTTTATCAAGGCAGACCATTTCAATATCACCAATCACAGCAGGCTTAGTGGCATCTTTGCGCCACACTTCTTGTCGCCATAGCGTTTTGTATTTTCCATCGAGTTCAAAAGAGGTTCTGATATCGCAAATCTCAGCGAACTCAACCCCATCTTGGAAAGTCATGTTGGCTTTATACACCGCAAAACCTAATCCGTGCTCATTCCACAAGGTCGCCAGTTTATCGCTGCCCAAGACATGTTCGCGCGCACGCTCGAAGTATTTAAGAAAGTTAGGGTGATAAACCACACCTGAGTGATCGGTATCTTCATAGTAAATTTGTACTGGGTGATGGTAGACCTGACTCATTGGTAGCAACTCTTGGTAAGTAGTGGATCAGTAAATCTGACTAAGTTGTGCAGCACTTTACAGGATAGGTCGAAATTACTTCAAGGCATCATCGACTATCGAGCTTTTGGTCAGACCTCATTCGGCCTTATTCATTACTAATACATTGGTCAGCTTCCACCCATTTACAAATATTCTATGTGTCATTTTCCACCCATTAGCTCTTACCGCGAGTTCGCGACTACTGCAGATAGAACTGATGAAGCCTTATGGTTAAAGGGTTGTTAATGATTTGTGTCAATGTGGCGCGCTAATTGCCTTAGTGAAAGCACGCAGTTCCCATTGAAGGGCTGCTTTGTTTACTAAGGAGAATAATAATGTTTAAGCCTCTTACCCTGCTGTCTGTATCTGCTCTGGCGCTCACAAGTTTTAATGCTGCTGCAAACTGTGACCCTGGTGAAATCGTGATTAAATTCAGTCACGTAACCAATACCGATAAGCACCCGAAAGGCATTGCCGCTTCTCTACTAGAAGAGCGAGTAAACACTGAAATGAATGGTAAAGCTTGTATGCAAGTTTTCCCTAACTCGACACTTTACGATGATAATAAGGTACTGGAAGCCCTGTTAAATGGTGATGTTCAAATGGCGGCACCTTCGCTGTCTAAATTTGAGAAATTCACTAAGAAATACCGCATTTTTGACCTTCCTTTTCTATTTGAAGACGTAGAAGCCGTCGACCGTTTCCAAAACTCAGAATCTGGTGAAAAACTGAAGAATGCGATGAAGCGTCGTGGTCTTCAAGGCTTAGCATTCTGGCACAACGGCATGAAACAAATGTCGGCGAACAAACCTCTTATCAGCCCTGAAGATGCAAAAGGTTTGAAATTCCGTGTGCAAGCATCAGACGTTTTGGTAGCTCAGTTTGAACAACTAGGCGCTAACCCACAGAAGATGTCTTTCAAAGAAGTGTACGGTGGCCTGCAAACCAAGGTTATCGATGGCCAAGAGAACACATGGTCAAACATCTACGGTAAGAAGTTCTTTGAAGTACAAGACGGCGTGACTGAAACCAATCACGGTATCTTGGATTACCTAGTGGTAACGTCAAACGACTTCTGGAAAGACCTACCTGAAGATGTACGCACACAGCTTGGTACTATCGTTCAGGAAGTGTCTGAGACGCGTAACGCAGAATCTTCAAAAGTTAACCTAGCGAACAAAAACAACATCATCGAAGCTGGTGGTGAGGTTCGTACACTTACGCCTAAACAGCGTGAAGCATGGGTAGTTGCGCTTCAACCTGTATGGAAGAAGTTTGAAAAAGACATCGGTTCAGATCTTATCGATGCAGCGTTAGCTTCAAACCAATAATACCGCTAAGGGAGTGGCGAGTATTCGTCACTCCTTATTAAAACAATTATAAGCGGAGTCAATTATGGAAAAGCCTCAAATGGAACAACCAAATTCTAGCGAATCAGCACTGGAAACCTCTCTTTTTTCCAAAGTCGGAAGAGTTACGGATGTGATTGAAGAGTCATTAATCGCATTTTTCCTTGGCGCAATGACGCTACTTACTTTTGCCAATGTGGTATTTCGATA
This sequence comes from Vibrio splendidus, assembly GCF_001557875.1. GTDB lineage: Bacteria > Pseudomonadota > Gammaproteobacteria > Enterobacterales > Vibrionaceae > Vibrio > Vibrio splendidus_F. Next base: position 92,852 of record NZ_LNRF01000012.1, read on the forward strand.
CGCATTCAATGACAACATATTATGGGCACTGGAATTGACGGTGTTCATGTTTGCTTGGATGGTGTTGGTCGGCGCATCTTATGGTGTTAAAAAACATTTCCACATTGGTGTTGATGTGATCATCAACCTTGCCCCAGAAAAGCTACGCAAAGTGTACGCGCTAATCGCCGTGACAAGCTGCCTAGCATTTTCAATCTTACTTCTTATCGGCTCTTGGAATTATTGGTACCCATTCGCGACCGATCGCGCATGGTACGAGACCGACGATATTCCAATGCCAGAGATGCTTCAGTTTCTTGCTGACTGGCTGAATGAAGGAGAGCGATACGAGAAACTGCCACGTTTTATTCCTTATATGGCGTTGCCGATTGGTATGGCAATGCTGACGTTCCGTTTTGCTCAAGTTGCTTACCAAGTCGTAACAGGCAAGCTTGACCGTATGATTGCAGGACACGAAGCCGAAGAAGAGCTGGATGCCTTGAAAGCTGATGTGTTAGCGGGTTCTGATGAAGACGCGACAGCAGTATTGGATTCGACTAAGCAGAACAAAGCGAACGAGTCGGGTACAAAATTTAACGGTAAGGAAGACTAATCATGGCAATGTTATTTCTATTTTTAATGGTAATTGCTTTCATGTTGGTCGGTGTACCAATTGCAATTTCCCTCGGTTTATCGAGCGTAATATTCTTATTGATGCATTCAGATGCGTCATTAGCTTCAGTCGCACAAACGCTGTTTAATGCATTTGCAGGCCACTACACACTCTTAGCGATTCCTTTCTTTATCTTGGCCTCTAGCTTCATGTCTACGGGTGGTGTGGCGAAGCGGATTATTCGTTTTGCTATCGCGATGGTGGGTTGGTTCCGCGGCGGTTTGGCTATGGCATCGGTTGTGGCATGTATGATGTTCGCAGCCCTTTCTGGTTCATCTCCTGCAACGGTAGTGGCGATCGGTAGTATTGTTATCGCAGGTATGATCAAAAACGGCTACACAAAAGAATTCGCTGCAGGGGTTATCTGTAACGCAGGTACCTTGGGTATTTTGATTCCACCGTCAATCGTGATGGTGGTTTACGCTGCGGCGACCGATGTATCGGTAGGTCGTATGTTCCTAGGCGGTGTGATTCCTGGCCTGTTGGCGGGCGTGATGTTGATGATAGCTATCTACATTGCGGCACGTATTAAGAAGATTCCGGCACAGCCGTTTGTGGGTTGGGGCGAGATGTTCGCAGCAGCGAAAGATGCGAGTTGGGGCTTGCTACTGATTGTCATCATTCTGGGTGGTATCTATGGCGGAATCTTTACACCAACAGAAGCGGCGGCTGTAGCAGCGGTTTACGCATTCTTTATTGCCAACTTCATCTATAAAGATATGGGACCTTTCGCTGACAAGAACAATACCAAGCCTGCGCTGGTGAAGGTGTTCCAAACCTTTTGTCACAAAGACACCAAAGACACGCTCTATGATGCGGGTAAGCTGACTATCATGCTGCTGTTTATTATTGCCAACGCGTTGATTCTTAAGCATGTACTGACAGAAGAGCGTATTCCTCAAATGATCACTGAGTCTATGCTTTCTGCTGGCTTAGGACCGATCACCTTCTTGATTGTGGTGAACGTTCTACTCTTGATTGGTGGGCAGTTCATGGAGCCATCAGGTTTGCTGATAATCGTAGCGCCGTTGGTATTCCCAATTGCCATTGCACTCGGTATCGACCCAATTCACTTAGGTATCATGATGGTGGTGAACATGGAGATAGGGATGATAACGCCGCCTGTCGGGCTCAATTTGTTTGTGACCGCAGGTGTCGCGAAGATGTCGATGATGAACGTGGTAAAAGCCGCACTGCCTTGGGTAGGCGTAATGTTCTTGTTCTTGATTATCGTCACTTACGTGCCTTGGGTGTCAACATGGTTACCAACCACCTTGATGGGGCCGGAGATTATTACCAAGTAGTTGGCGGTTTAGATACACGGCTAATCTAACGAACGGTTTTATTATCAATCGAGATAACAGCGATAGATGAAGAGTTATACTTTTTCATCTATCGCTTTCTTTTTCCCGCGCCGTAAAGTACCGCTTATGCGTCTGTCATAGCCTTTCCAGCGCAGTTTTTTCTTTCTTCGATCGCGCCCAGATCTTCTTTCTACTTCATAATGGTCATCAATAAGCACTGTATCTACAATGACAGGAATGGTCGTTTTTTCGTTCATATGCAACTTATCCTTAAAGTCGACATATGAATTATGGAAGAGGAATCTTATCTCTGCCAGTTTCGATAGACATTCAGATCAAGTTGCGCTTTGCGTTTTGTTTCGTTGTTGATTCTTTTATTTCGTAGCTTAATTTTTACTTCAAAATCTATTGTTTACTTAAAATTATCTTTGTCGATTTGATAGCGTTGCATTTTGTCGTAAAGCGTTTTTCTAGGGACATTTAATTGAGACATGGTTAATTTTATACTCCCTTCATTCTCAATCAACGCGCGCTCGATCACCGCTTTTTCGAACTCTGACACTTGGTCCGATAGGCTAATACTGGCGTCTGAATGGATCTCTGAGTTCGCACCATCCCCCAATTGAGCTAGTTTTCCGAGTAAGATGAAGCGTTCAGCGCTGTTACGTAGCTCACGTACATTCCCTGGCCAATCATGAGCCAAAAGTGCGTGCAGTTCCTTTTGTGGAAGGGCTGGGGCTGTCTTGCCATAACGCGCCGCAGCAACCAGTAAGAAGTGATGGAACAGGGCTGGGATGTCTTCTTGTCTGCTTCTTAACGGCGGCAAGTCTAAGGTCACAACGTTAAGTCGATAATAGAGATCTTGGCGGAAAGTGCCTTCTTCAGCGGCTTTCTTTAAGTCGACTTTAGTGGCCGCAATCACTCGAATGTCCAGAGGGACTAAACCATTAGATCCAACCCTTTCGATGACTCGCTCTTGCAAGACGCGCAACAGGCGAATTTGTGCTTGCATCGGCATGGACTCAATTTCATCCAAGAATAGAGTTCCGCCTTGAGCAAATTCAAATTTACCCACTCGCTTGCTTTCTGCGCCAGTGAATGCGCCTTTTTCATGGCCGTACAGTTCACTCTCAATCAGGTTTTCAGGGACCGCACCGCAATTGACCGCGACGAAGTTTTGTTCTCGTCTGCTGCTTTGTTCATGTAAAGAGCGTGCGACCAACTCTTTGCCTGTACCTGTTTCGCCAAATAACAAAATATCAGCGTTGGTGTCGGCAACGTGAGTGATGATAGACCGCAGCTCAGTCATTGATTGCGTGTCACCAATGATCCTTGGGCCAAGCGCTTGGCTGGCCTTGAGTGAACGTTTTAACTCAAGGTTCTCGAGGGTGAGTTGACGTTTTTCTATCGCTCGCTTGGTGGTTTCGATTAGGCGCTCATTGGCGAACGGCTTTTCGATGAAGTCATAGGCGCCGTATTGGATTGCTTGAACGGCCATCGAAATATCGCCGTGACCAGTAATCATAATCACGGGGATCTCTTTGTCTTTGTGCATCAAGGTGTTTAGCAAGTCATGCCCGGAAACCCCTGGTAAACAGATATCAGTGATGATCACGTGAGGTAGGCCGTTTTCTTGAATCGCGAGCAGAGCAGACTCCGCATCGGGAAAGAATTCGGCATCAATGTCGGCGAGCTCGAAGCTCTGTTCAATCGCCATTCTTAGATCGGATTCATCATCAATGAAATAGACGTGACACATAGTGATTCCTTTACTTCTTTGTATTCTGGTTATTGCTGCGTTTTTACTTGCTGTTCTTGTTCAACAAGGGGTAACTCTATACTGAATCGAGCACCACCTTGAGGGCTGCTTCCTGTAACGAGCTTGCCATTTATTCCGCTGATTATTTGTTGAGAAATCGATAGCCCAAGTCCAAGTCCGTTTTTCTTGGTGGTATGGAAGGGTTCAAAAAAGTTTCCGTTCGAAGGGGAGGTGAAGCCGGGACCATTATCATCGACATGAATCAGCAAGGTCTGGGCTTGTTGATGGTCGGATTCCCTAATCTCTAACAGAATAGCTAATTGTTTGTCATCTTGTTGTTCCATCGCCTGAATCGCGTTAGTTAGCAGGTTAATGATCACCTGTTCCAGTTGAATAGCGTTGGCCAGCACGCAAGCATCAAAGGTTTCAGGGAGTTCGTTGACCTTAACTCGTTCACTCTTGAGCTGTGGCTTCATCAGCTCTTTCGATGAATGTAAAACTGGGAGTATCTGTAATGTGTGTAGCTCTTCTGCGGTGGATTTCTTGGCGAAGGAGCGAAGCTGGTGGCTGATTTTCGCCATGCGATCAGTGAGTGCCGAGATTCGCGATAGGTTGTCGTCGACCCGATCGGTTTTATCTTTGGCAAGAAACAGTCGGCCATTGTCGGCATAACTGCGAATCGCAGCGAGCGGGTTATTCAATTCATGGCTGATGCTCGCTGACATCTGCCCTAGCACTGCCAGTTTGGCGGCTTGGATGAGCTCGTCTTGGGTTTGTCTCAGTACATGCTCGGTTTCGATACGGTGTTTGATCTCAACATGCAACTCCGATGTACGTTCAAGCACTTGAAATTCGAGTTTTTGCTTGGCTTCGGATTGCAGCCTGTCTATCTGAGCACGTCTTTGTTGTCGATGGTGATTGAGCTGCATTGTTAGATAAATAATCGCAAAGATAAGGCTGAGAACTACAAGGTAAGCCACCAAGTCCCACCAAACTAAATGAGTTGGAGAGAACACTCGGATTGTAAGTTTTGGTTCGGCTAAAAAGCGTGAAGAGCTAAAAAAATGCTCTTGGACGAGCTTATGCGAAGACTCAATATTGCTAGTAGCGCTCTCTAAATCACCGGAGAAATGCAGGCTTTCTATTTTGGTATCGAGATACTGTCTGCTTTCTTGAATTCGAGAGTGTTGTTCTTCGCTTAGTGGTTGAAGGCTTTTGAACAGCCATTCAGGGTTACTCGACATAAATACGATCTGGTCTTTATCGTCAGCAACAAAAAAACTCTGTTTGCCTTTCCAACTTGCTTCAATCAGCGATAAATCCATCTTTACAACAATGACGCCAATAATCTCGGCGGCATAGGAGACGGGGTAAGAATAATAATAGCCACGTTTTCCTGAGGTTGAACCTAGCGCAAAATATTGATTTTCATTACCAAGAATCGCTTCTTGAAAGTAGGGGCGGAAAGCAAAATTACGACGAATAAAAGAACGCGGTTGGTTCCAATTACTGGCTGCGATGGTGGTGCCGATACTGTCTAATAGGTAGGTATCGGATGCTTGAATCACCGAGTTTACGTGCTCTAGATAACGATTCGTGAGTTCGATCTGTGCAGAGTTACTTGGGGAGTGTAGGGCATCCACCAATTCTTTGTCTTTTGAAAGCAGCTCGGGAATGTGAGCGAACTTGTCCAATTGACTTGAAATATGAACCGAAAAACGGTCGAGCTTAGATTGATGTTCATTTAACAAACTTTCATGGCTTGTGCTCCACACCCAATGACCACCAAACACCATCAGTAAACTGTATGTGACCATTAATAGTATTGGGATTCTAAAAGCTTGAAACATTAAGGCTCTCCGCTAAATTTTTTGGTAAACAATCAAGCCTGTCTTCTCTCGTTTATGGTAGCAAATAGCGGTGGTTTTTGCTGAAAGCAGAGAGTGAACAGATGGGGGTAGGTTAAGGGTTTGTAACGGGGATTGTTGAAAAAGTTATCGACTCTGAGGGGTAAAACAAGAGCAAGATCTCTTTTTAAGGTTTTTAGCAAAAAAAGCCCTCGATTCCCTTGAAAAAGTCGCTATTGTCCCCATTTCTGTTGTGCTAAGTGATGATTTGATCGTTTTTGTATCATTTAGTTGGACGAATTTAGAGCATTCATCATCATGCAGAGGTGAACGGCTCGACAGAGATTAAACAGATCGCTAGAATGTCGCGTCTAAAATTTCTGTCCTGAGGCTAATCGGAGATACCTTTCTTGTTTCTGAAAACAAGCTTTATTGCGTTTTAATCGACGTGTGAAGAACGAAGATATCGCTGATTAGTCTGGTGTTTGGTTGAATAATCAATTCAGACATCAATGCTCGATTTTAAATTAGGTGTTCGGATAGAGCACTACACAAGGATGCAGCCAACAACGTCTGCTTTTGAATTAAAGCTAAGTTACGGCTCATATGCTCAGATTACTGAGCCAGTTTTGAGGTTTATATAATGCAAGTTACTGTTGAAACGCTAGAAGGCCTAGAGCGCCGTCTTAATATTACTGTTCCTGCTGCTAACATCGAAGATGCAGTTACAGCTGAACTACGCAACATCGCGAAAAACCGTCGTTTCGATGGTTTCCGTAAAGGCAAAGTGCCAATGAAGATGGTTGCTAAAATGTACGGCAAAGCAGTACGTCAAGACGTGATGGGCGAAGTAATGCAACGTCACTTCATCGAAGCGATCGTTAAAGAGAAAATCAACCCAGCTGGCGCACCTACTTTCGCACCAGTTGAAAACAACGAAGGCGCTGACCTAGTATTCAACGCAACTTTTGAAGTTTACCCAGAAGTTGAGCTGAAAGGTCTAGAAAACATCACTGTTGAGAAACCAGCAGTAGAAGTTAAAGAAGCTGACGTTGAAGAGATGATCGAAACTCTACGTAAGCAACAAGCAACTTGGACTGAAGTTGAAGCTGCTGCTGACGCTGGTTCTCGTGCAACTATCGACTTCGTTGGTTCTATCGACGGTGAAGAGTTCGAAGGCGGCAAAGCTGAGAACTTCCCACTAGAGATGGGCGCTGGTCGCATGATCCCTGGCTTCGAAGACGGTATCGTTGGTAAAACAGCAGGTATGGAATTCGAAATCGACGTAAACTTCCCAGAAGATTACCACGCTGAAAACCTAAAAGGTAAAGCAGCTAAGTTCTCTATCAAGCTGAACAAAGTTGAAGCTCGTGAACTTCCAGAACTAAACGAAGAATTCGTTTCTAAGTTCGGCGCTGCTGACGGCGTTGAAGGTCTTAAAGCTGAAGTTCGTAAGAACATGGAGCGTGAGCTTAAGCAAGCTGTTAAGAACCGCATCAAAGAGCAAGCTATCGACGGTCTAGTTAACGAAAACAACATCGACGTACCTTCTGCTCTAATCGATCAAGAAATCGGTGTTCTACGTCAACAAGCTGCTCAACGTTTCGGTGGCAACACTGAAGCTGCTGACCAACTTCCACGTGAGCTGTTCGAAGAGCAAGCTAAACGTCGCGTAGTTGTAGGTCTTCTTCTTGGTGAAGTAATCAAGACTGAAGAGCTAAAAGCTGACGACGAGAAAGTTAAAGCTATCATCGAAGAGATGGCTACAGCATACGAAGATCCAACAGAAGTTATTGCTTACTACGAGCAAAACGAGCAAATGATGAACAACATGCGCAATGTTGCTCTAGAAGAGCAAGCTATTGATGCAATCATCGCTAAAGCTCAAGTTTCTGATAAAGAAGTTAGCTTCAACGAGCTAATGAATCAGCAACCTGCTTAATATAGTAATATCTGACGTAGAAGGTTGACGTACGGTCAACAATTCTGCTAACAATGGTCCGTATGATTTAATCATTCGGGCCATTTATTTTAGGGACATAAGAATATGAGCTACCAAGAAAAAAACACAATGCCATCGATTATGGACGCACTAGTTCCTATGGTGGTTGAACAGACTTCCCGTGGTGAACGTTCTTACGATATTTATTCTCGTCTATTAAAAGAACGTATCATTTTCTTAACAGGTCAAGTGGAAGACCACATGGCAAATCTTGTCGTGGCTCAACTGCTTTTCTTGGAATCAGAAAACCCAGACAAAGATATCTATCTTTACATCAACTCACCTGGCGGTAGCGTAACAGCAGGCATGTCTATCTATGACACAATGCAGTTCATCAAGCCAAACGTGAGCACAGTATGTATGGGTCAAGCTTGCTCTATGGGTGCATTCTTACTAGCGGGTGGTACTCCAGGTAAGCGTCACGTGCTTCCAAACTCACGTGTAATGATTCACCAGCCACTTGGCGGCTTCCAAGGCCAAGCGTCTGATATTCAAATTCACGCGCAAGAGATCCTAACGATCAAGCAAAAGCTAAACAAACTATTGGCAGAGCACACGGGTCAGCCTCTAGAAGTTGTTGAGCGTGATACAGATCGTGACAATTTCATGTCTGCTGATCAAGCAGTAGAATACGGCTTGGTGGATTCAGTTCTTAATCACCGCGGTCAATAATTGCAGGGCAATTGTTTAACGCAAAGTGATTCAAATTGATATACACTCAAGCATAGAGAGTAAAGGCTAAGAGGTTAGCGAATGACAGATAAAAGCAAAGAGGGTGGTAGCGGTAAACTGCTTTACTGCTCTTTCTGTGGCAAAAGCCAACACGAAGTTCGCAAGTTAATCGCAGGTCCTTCTGTTTACATTTGTGATGAATGTGTCGATCTTTGTAACGACATTATTCGTGAAGAAATTAAAGATGTTCTTCCTAAGAAAGAATCGGAATCGCTGCCAACGCCGCGAGAGATTCGTGAGCATCTTGACGACTATGTAATCGGTCAAGAATACGCGAAGAAAGTGCTAGCAGTTGCAGTTTATAACCACTACAAGCGTTTACGTAATGGTGATACGACAGCTGAAGGCGTAGAGCTAGGTAAGAGTAACATTCTTCTTATCGGTCCTACTGGTAGTGGTAAAACACTACTGGCTGAAACATTGGCTCGTTTCCTAGACGTTCCATTCACAATGGCAGACGCAACAACACTAACCGAAGCGGGTTACGTGGGCGAAGATGTTGAAAACATCATCCAGAAGTTGCTTCAGAAATGTGATTACGACGTAGCGAAAGCGGAACGTGGCATTGTTTACATCGATGAAATCGACAAGATTTCTCGTAAAGCTGAAAACCCATCAATCACGCGTGACGTGTCTGGTGAAGGTGTACAGCAAGCTCTACTAAAACTTGTTGAAGGTACAGTGGCTTCAGTTCCACCTCAAGGTGGTCGTAAGCATCCACAGCAAGAGTTCTTGCAAGTGGACACGTCTAAGATCCTATTTATCTGTGGTGGTGCGTTTGCCGGCTTAGATAAAGTGATTGAGCAACGTGTAGAAACAGGTTCAGGTATCGGCTTCGGCGCAGAAGTGCGTTCAAAAGACGAAACCAAAACTATCGGTGAATTGTTCACTCAAGTAGAACCTGAAGATCTAGTGAAGTATGGTCTGATTCCAGAATTCATTGGTCGTCTACCTGTGACAACAACACTGACAGAGCTTGATGAAGAAGCGCTAATCCAAATCCTATGTGAGCCAAAGAATGCACTGACAAAACAGTACGCAGCATTATTTGAGCTTGAGGATACAGAGCTAGAATTCCGTGAAGACGCCCTACGTGCAATTGCTAAAAAAGCAATGAACCGTAAAACAGGTGCTCGTGGTCTACGCTCTATCTTGGAGGGTGTTCTACTAGAAACTATGTACGAACTGCCATCTTCAACTGATGTAAGCAAGGTTGTGATTGATGAGTCGGTAATTAATGGTGAATCAGAACCACTATTGATTTACAGCAACTCAGATAACCAAGCAGCTGTTGCAGAGTAGGTCTTTTTTAGACAAGTCACTCAAATTGAAAAAGGAGGTAAGCAATTACCTCCTTTTTTTTATTCTTCCATTGAATCCAGTCGTTTAAGCCCCATATACTGCTTTATAAGTTAAAGCGGAAGAGAGAAATATATGAACTTGGAACGTTCCGAGCGTATCGAAATCCCCGTGCTACCTCTACGTGATGTAGTGGTTTACCCACACATGGTTATTCCATTGTTTGTTGGTCGTGAAAAATCGATTACATGCCTTGAATCGGCAATGGAAGCTAACAAACAAGTACTACTTGTAGCGCAGAAAGAAGCGGACACTGATGAGCCTTCAATCGACGACCTATTTAACGTAGGTACAGTCGCTACTATTCTTCAGTTACTAAAGCTCCCTGATGGTACGGTAAAAGTACTTGTTGAAGGTCAGCAGCGTGCAAAAATCCACCAATTCAAAGAAAGTGAATTCTTCTTAGCGGATGCCGAATACGTTGTTACCTCAGAACTTGACGAAAAAGAACAAGAAGTGGTTGTTCGCAGTGCGATCAATCAATTCGAAGGTTTTATTAAGCTAAACAAAAAGATTCCACCAGAGGTTCTGACCTCTCTGAACGGTATTGATGAGGCAGCTCGCCTTGCTGATACGATTGCTGCGCACATGCCACTTAAGTTGGTAGACAAGCAGCACGTTCTAGAAATCTTAGATGTGACAGAACGTCTGGAATTCTTGATGGGCCAAATGGAGTCAGAAATTGACATCCTGCAAGTTGAAAAACGCATCCGTGGCCGCGTTAAGAAGCAGATGGAAAAATCTCAGCGTGAGTACTACCTGAATGAGCAAATGAAAGCGATTCAGAAAGAACTTGGTGAGATGGACGACGCACCTGATGAATTCGAGACTCTGAAGAAGAAGATCGAAGATTCTAAGATGCCTCAAGAAGCTCGTGAGAAAACTGAGCAAGAACTTCAAAAACTGAAAATGATGTCGCCAATGTCTGCTGAAGCAACAGTAGTACGTAGCTACATTGATTGGATGGTTGGTGTTCCTTGGGCTAAGCGTTCAAAAGTTAAAAAGAATTTAGCCAAAGCGGAAGAGATCTTAAACGAAGATCACTACGGCTTAGAGCGTGTTAAAGAACGTATTCTTGAGTACTTGGCAGTACAAAACCGTATCAACAAGCTAAAAGGCCCGATCCTTTGTCTTGTAGGTCCTCCTGGTGTTGGTAAGACCTCGCTAGGTCGTTCGATTGCTGCGGCAACGGGTCGTAAGTACACACGTATGGCGCTAGGCGGTGTTCGTGATGAAGCTGAAATTCGTGGTCACCGTCGTACGTACATCGGTTCACTTCCGGGTAAACTGATCCAGAAGATGTCTAAAGTTGGTGTTAAGAACCCACTGTTCCTATTAGATGAAATCGATAAGATGTCTTCTGATATGCGTGGCGACCCATCTTCAGCACTTCTAGAAGTACTCGACCCTGAGCAGAACAACGCATTCAACGATCACTACCTAGAAGTCGATTACGATCTATCTGATGTGATGTTCGTGGCAACGTCTAACTCGATGGACATTCCTGGCCCACTATTGGACCGTATGGAAGTGATTCGCCTGTCTGGTTACACAGAAGATGAAAAGCTGAACATCGCTAAGAGCCACCTATTGGACAAGCAAGTTCAACGCAACGGTCTTAAGCCTCATGAAATTGAGATTGAAGACTCTGCCATCATCGGCATCATTCGTTACTACACGCGTGAAGCGGGTGTACGTAGCCTAGAGCGTGAAATCTCTAAGATCTGTCGTAAAGCAGTGAAGAACATCTTGCTAGACAGCGACCTTAAGTCTGTAACGGTTAATATTGATAACCTGAAAGAGTACTTAGGCGTTCAACGTCATGACTTCGGTAAAGCGGATGAAAGTAACCGTATTGGTCAAGTGACTGGTTTAGCTTGGACTCAAGTTGGTGGTGATCTACTGACTATCGAAACTGAAGCAATGCCGGGTAAAGGTAAGCTAACGCAAACCGGTTCACTTGGTGATGTGATGAAAGAATCGATTCAAGCGGCAATGACCGTAGTTCGTTCTCGTGCAGAAAAACTGGGTATTAACTCAGATTTCTACGAAAAGCGCGATATTCATGTTCACGTACCGGAAGGGGCGACACCGAAAGATGGCCCGAGTGCGGGTATCGCAATGTGTACTGCATTGGTGTCTAGCTTGACGGGTAACCCTGTTAAAGCAGAGGTCGGTATGACAGGTGAAATTACCCTTCGTGGTGAAGTTTTACCTATCGGTGGCTTGAAAGAAAAACTGCTTGCAGCACACCGTGGCGGTATCAAAACGGTACTGATTCCTAAAGACAACGAGCGTGATTTGGAAGAGATTCCTGACAACGTAATCGCTGACTTGAAGGTGATCCCGGTTCAGTGGATTGATGAAGTACTCAAAGTAGCGCTAGAACGAGATCCGTCAGGGGTCGAGTTTGACGTGAAAAAATAGTGATGCATAGCAAAAATAAGTAAAGAATTACGCTGATAGGCCCGAAAAGGCTTGTCAGCGTTTTTTTTGGACGCTAAGTTATTGATCAAAGCGGCAGCCCTTTTGCAATAAGGCTTGCGGCTAAATTAAAACCAAAATGGAACGTACAGTCATCAAGAAGTAGTCACAGATGACACATAGGGGAAAAACAGTGAATAAAACACAACTAGTAGAATCAATCGCAGAAAACGCAGACATCTCTAAAGCTTCAGCTGGCCGCGCTCTAGACGCATTCATCGAAGCAGTTGGCACAACGCTACAATCAGGCGACCAAGTTGCACTTGTTGGCTTTGGTACTTTCAGTGTTCGTACTCGTGCTGCTCGTACAGGTCGTAACCCAAAAACTGGTGAAGAGATCCAAATCGCAGAAGCTAAAGTACCTGGCTTCAAAGCGGGTAAAGCACTTAAAGACGCATGTAACTAATTTCTACTGCTGAAACCTCGGTTTTGCGAGGGGAAGGCTGTAAAATGCGTTTACTGTTTGAAAAATGATGTTTCATCCTTAAACAGTATGTGTACAAAGCACATTGAACTTATTTAAATTATGCGCATCCTACTGATGCGCATTTCTTTTTCTGATAATATCGCGTGAATAGATTTTTATTTTGAAGCCAATGCTTCATATCCGGAGAGCACTTAAATTATGATGGATCGATTACGCGAAGGCGTGAATAGCATCGCGGTAAAAATTATCCTTGGGTTGATTATCCTGTCATTCGTATTCGCAGGTGTAGGCAGCTACATCACCGGTGGCGGTAACAACGCAGCAGCTAAAGTTGGCAACACAGAAATTGCTCGTGGTGAGTTCGAACAGGCTTACCAAAACGAACGTAATCGCATGCAGTCTCAACTTGGCGATTACTTCGCTCAAATGCTTGCAGACCCTGCATACGTAGAGTCTTTCCGTAAATCAGTACTTGATCGCATGATCAACGATGTACTGCTTGAGCAGCAAGCTGAGTCTTTAGGCCTACGAATCAGTGATTCTCAAATCCGTACAATGATTCTAGAAATGCCTCAGTTCCAAACAGCTGGTCAATTCGACCAAGAAGTTTACCAATCGGCACTACGTCGTGCAGGTTTCAGCGCAGAGAGCTTCGCTGAATACATGCGTCGTGACCTAATGCGTAACCAGCTTGTGACTGCACTTCAAGGCAGTGAATTCGTTCTTCAAGGCGAAATCGATATTCAGAGCAAGCTTATCGCACAAACTCGTGACATTCGCACAGTGACACTGTCTGTTGCTGACCTAGCAAAAGGCATCGAGTTAACTGACGAGCAAATCGAACAGTACTACCAAGAGAACCCTGCGGCTTATACTCGTCCAGAGCAAGCTAAGGTTTCTTACATTGAGCTTTCTGCTGAAGCGCTTAAGTCTCAGCTTGAAGTAAGCGATGAAGAAGCACAGAAATACTACCAAGAGCACCTAGACAAATACTCAACTGAAGAGCAACGTAAAGTTAGCCACATCCTAGTTCAAGGCGATGACGAAGCGAAAGCTCAGTCTATCCTGGACGAGCTAAATGCAGGCGCTGATTTTGCTACGCTAGCGGAAGAGAAATCTGACGATTTCGGTAGTGCAGACGTTGGTGGTGACCTAGGTTGGATTGAGCGCGATGTGATGGACCCAGCATTCGAAGACGCGGCTTTCGCTCTTGAGAATATTGGTGACACGACTGGCCTAGTTAAATCTGATTTCGGCTACCACATCATCAAGCTAGACGAACTAAAAGCGTCTCAAGCTCAGCCTTACACTGAAGTAGCGGCAGAGATTAAGCAAGAGCTTCTAGACCAGCACGCTGTAGACCAGTTCTACGAGCAACAAACTGAGCTAGAAAAAGTAGCGTTTGAATTCCCAGATTCTCTAGATGATTCTGCAGAAGCTATCAATGCGAAGATCATAACAACAGATTTCATCTCTCAAATTGACGCTCCAGAAGTTCTGATGACGCCTGCAGTTATGCAAGCTATCTTGAGCCCTGAAGTGAAAGAAGACGGTCTAAACTCTGAAGTTATCGAAGTGGCTCCTGAGCATGTAATCGTTGTTCGTGTAGAAGAGACTCGCGACGAGACAGTTCTTCCTCTAGCTGAAGTGAAAGATCAAGTTGTAGCTGCATTGTCTGCTGTACAAGCTGAGCAACAAGCGGTTGAGCTAGGTGTTTCTCTAGTGAACGAACTTAAAGCTGGCAATGAAGCAGTTTTAGCGGACAACAACCTTGAGTTCACTGAACTTGAAACGATTGACCGTAACTCTCCATTAGCAGCATCTGTATTCGCTCTAGCGAAACCAGAAGCAGGCCAAGCTGTGTTCGGTCAATCTAAAGACCAAGACGGTAACATCGTTGTTGTTGAGCTTTCTAAAGTAACGGCTGAAATTAACCCAGCTTACAGCACTCAAATTGGTGCACAGTTGGAGCGAGTTGGCAACCAACAAGATCTGACTAACGTATTAAACGTACTTCGTAAAAACGCAGACGTTGAATACTACGTAGTAGGCCAAGGTCAATAATCATCAATTGTCTCGCAAGTTAAGCCACAAAGCAGATTTGTGAGCCAACAAACAAACTGATGAAAACAAGATGTATAACGAAGCGGGTCACTTAGGTGACCCGCTTTATTTTTGTCTGGTGATTGTGTTATCTAGCGCGGCAAATGCATAAGTTACCTTTTTTGCACAAAGGAACGATTTATGCGCACGATATATTCAACACTACTTCTTTCATTTCTGATGCTCTTAAGCCCTGCAGTGTTTGCAGATAGCCCAACTAAGGCTGAGCTTTACGATGGCATTGAGATTACGGTTAACATCAATACCGCGACAGCAGAAGAGTTATCAGCACTACTGGTTGGTGTGGGTGACAAAAAAGCTCAAGAGATTGTCGACTACAGAGAGCAGAACGGTGCGTTTACAACTGCTGATGACTTGGCGAGTGTCAAAGGGATAGGTGAAGCGACAGTTAAAAAGAACCGCGAAAGAATTCAACTTTGATCCGTTTCTTTATTGGTTAGGTATAAAACGATAGCTATGAAGCCCCCGGCCAGTGCACCTGCTAGGTGGGCTTCAATCGCGACACGAGCGTTAATCAGTTCACCAGTCGTACTAGAAGGACCAATAAGCTGCTCCCAAGCGACTTTAGTGACTAATCCCAATACTAATAGCCAACTAGATTTCCTGCCGTTTAAAGCCTCTTTGAGCGCGAATAAGCCAAACAACCCATGCAAAGTGCCAGATAGGCCAACATAGATCTGAATACTCGAAGATAATAGAGCGACGCCAGTCGCTAAACTAATCACAAGCAAAGCTGCAACAAGCTGTTTTTTGCTCGGTTGAAACAGATAGCTGATGATCCACAAGCCTGCTAGATTCATCAGAAGGTGTGAGTAGTTGGTATGTGAAAAGTTTCCTGTTAGGATTCGCCACCATTGCCCCTCGGCAATCGCATTGCTATCCCAAACGACCCAAGCTTGTATTGGCTCAAGTTGGAATAAGACGCATAAAAGTGAAGTGAAAATTAAAACAGGGTACACATTAAATCCATGTCTCGTTATTGCCCCCAATGCAGCAAGGCTTTGAAAGCTTGTATTTGTCAGTGGATTACACCACTCGAATCGAATGTTGAGCTTATCATTCTTCAGCACCCATCAGAAGAGCATCGTCCGATGGGAACTGCGCGTATTCTCTCGTTATCTTTAAGTAATAGCGTGACGTTTGTCGGTGAAGACTTTTCAGACAATGAACAACTCAACGCATTACTGGCCGATGAACAGTACCAACATGTGATTTTATACCCAAGTGAAAACTCTGTGTCTGTTGAGTCGGCAACATACCCAAGCAAGAAGCTACGTGTGATTTTATTGGATGGGACGTGGAAGAAAGCATTCAAGATGTGGCAAGTGTCGAGTAACTTGCATGCGTTGAACACGGTCCACTTACCAAAAGATCTCAAGGGTAATTATCGAATTCGCAAAGCACCCAGTGAAAACAGCCTTTCAACAGTTGAAGCGGGCTCTCATTTGCTTAGCTTGTTAGAGCGTGATGGCGACTTTAGCCCGTTGCTAACGGCATTTGACCAAATGATTCAGTTTCAAATCAATCAAATGCCGCCAGGCGTATTTGAGAAAAACTACTTAGATTAAAGCGTTTGAGTAGAGTGAGGCAGGAGTTAAAACTCGGTATGAGCCGAGAACAGTTGCTGATGCATTTTCTGCGCAAGATCATCAGTCATTGATGAAATGTAATCCGCTATCACGCGCATCTTTCTTGATTCATCTTGATGCTGTAGCCATTGCTTCTTGATTGGCAGTGGCAACAAGCGTTCAGGATCCGCACTGAATGCTTCAAACATATCCATGATGATCTGCTGGCCTTTGTATTCGATGACTTGAACCTGAGGCACTTGAATCACGAACTCGCTGACAAAGTGTTTCAATTTATCGAGCGTGCCGTCCATGCTAGGTTCAAGCACCGCATTGTAAGCCAACAGCACACTCTCAAAGCTAGCATCTACTCGCTTGATAGAGATACTGGTCAGCAGTGCGTTGACGATTCCACCAATCGCATCTTTTCGACGATACTGTTCACCAGAGAACAGCATCTCTGTAATTGAATCTAAGTGTTCACAAATCCAAGGGTCGGCCATCTCTTTCAGTTGAGGGTAAGCCGATTCGACCCACTGAGCTTTGGTCACAGATCCAAGCACAATCGCATCTTCTAAATCGTGCACGCCATACGCGATGTCATCAGCAAGCTCCATTATCGAACAATCAAGCGACTTAAATTTGGTCTTATTGTGTTCAAGTGGCTCGGTATGCGTTTTTCTTTTCTGTTTTAGAAGCTGTTGGTCGCTGCTTGAAAGCGGCTCCAGTACCCAGTTAAACAGTTCTTCATCATGATCGTAGATGCCTTTTGCTGGCATCCAATCTTTGGCTCGGAGTTGTCGTTGATGCTTAACGGGCTCAGACTGCAATTTAGCTTGAACCTCACTAAGCAGAGAAGGGTACTTAATCAGACCTAACAAAGTGCGTCGAGATAGGTTCATTCCGTGATGTTCAGTGTAAGGTTCTAGCTGTGTGACAATACGAAACGTTTGAGCGTTGCCTTCAAAGCCACCGTGGCCGCGCATCATGTAGTTGAGTGCGACTTCGCCGCCATGTCCGTATGGCGGATGACCGATGTCGTGAGCCAAACACAGTGAATCAATCAAGCTATCTGAGGGTAATAGGTCTCGAAACTCGGGTTGCTTTTTCTTCAGTTGAGCAACGATACCTGTGCCAAGCTGAGCGGCCTCAAGAGAGTGAGTAAGGCGTGTTCGATGAAAGTCATTCACCATGGTGCCATGAATCTGGGTTTTCGCTTGTAAGCGACGAAAAGCAGCAGAGTGAAGCACGCGCGCACGGTCACGTTGATATGGGCTACGGTGATCATCACGTCTTATTTTATGTTCATCGTCATTTCGATGCTGCCATTCTTGTTCGAGTACAAAGGGTGGTTCGAGTAGAGAATTCAAAATAGCACCTATCAAATTGATTTTATTTAGCTAATTAAAAACAACTTATACCCAGCTAGCTTATCTCGTCTAGTGATAATTCAAAGCTTGGCGCAAATGTGGTGAGAAAGTAGTCCATTTCTGGGCTTTTGCGTTGTTCGAGTGTCTCTTCCAGTCGGCGCTTGGCTTGCTCGTATTCATGATTGCCCGCACTGAGCTCTTCCAAGCATTTTAGGTACGCACAGATGGTGTCGGCCTGCTTGACGATACTTTGCTCTTCTTTACTCGCTGTTCCAGATATTAAAAATGGGGCGAAGTCGTCTCGGAACTCCTCTGGCAACATAGAGAGCAGTCTTTGCTCTGCTGCGGCTTCTATCTTCTTATACTCTTGGGCGATGTCTGGGTTGTAGTATTTAACCGGAGTTGGCAAATCTCCAGTCAGTACCTCACTGGTATCGTGGTACATGCCGAGCAGAGCAATGTGTTCAGGGTTGAGCCGGCCATCAAACTTCTTGTTTTTGATAAGTGCCAAGGCATGGGCCACGAAAGCAACCTGTAGGCTATGTTCTGAGATGTTCTCGCTTGAGACAGATCGCATCAGAGGCCAGCGTTGAATTAGTTTCATACGTGCGAGATGGGCAAAGAAATGGCTTTGTTTCATAAGAGTCCTTTCTAAAAAATACTCCACTCGTATTTTGTGTTCACACGGGCATACGAGACAGCGGATACAAAAAAGGCTCCTAAACAGGAGCCCTTTAAGCATAGAAGTGATTGATTACAAGTTAAAGTCTTTTAAAACAGCTAATTGTAGCCATCCTTCTTTGTGCTAGTTAACCTTCGATGAGGTCGTCTTGGCTGTAGGTCTGTAAGAAGCGCTCTAGGCGACCAATCGCGATTTCTAGATCCTCGATGTGCGGCAGAGTCACGATGCGGAAGTGATCCGGTTTTGGCCAGTTGAAGCCCGTACCTTGAACCAGCAGCACCTTCTCTTGCTTAAGGAAATCGAGCACAAATTTTTGATCGTCTTTGATGTTATACATCTTGGTGTCGATCTTAGGGAACAGGTACATTGCGCCTTTCGGTTTCACACAAGAAACGCCAGGGATCTTGTTGATCAGTTCCCATGCACGGTCACGCTGCTCAAGCAGTCGACCGCCTGGAAGAATCAGCTCATTGATACTCTGATAGCCACCGAGTGCGGTTTGGATAGCGTGTTGCATCGGAACGTTGGCGCACAAACGCATTGAGGCCAGCATTTCTAGTCCTTCAACGTAGCCTTTTGCTAGGTGTTTAGGGCCTGTTAAGAACATCCAACCACCACGGAAACCACATACACGGTAAGCTTTAGATAGGCCGTTGAACGTGACCATTAGTACGTCTTCAGCAAGTGTTGCCACTGAAGTGTGTACCGCACCGTCGTACAGTACTTTGTCGTAGATTTCATCGGCGAAGATGATTAGGCCGTGTTCACGTGCAATCTCGACAACTTGCAGTAGGAAATCACGGCTGTAAACCGCACCTGTAGGGTTGTTCGGGTTGATAAGAACGATGCCGCGCGTCTTCGGTGAGATCTTCGCGCGCATGTCGTCTAGATCTGGATACCAATCAGCATCTTCATCACACATGTAGTGAACCGGTGTGCCACCAGAAAGCGCAACAGACGCTGTCCATAGTGGGTAGTCCGGAGCGGGAACTAAGATTTCATCACCATTATCCAGTAGCGCCTGCATAGACATAACGATAAGCTCTGATGCGCCGTTACCAATGTAAACGTCTTCTACATCAAGATTACGTAGGCCTTTTTTCTGGT
The DNA here is from genome assembly GCF_001557875.1 of Vibrio splendidus. Lineage (GTDB taxonomy): Bacteria > Pseudomonadota > Gammaproteobacteria > Enterobacterales > Vibrionaceae > Vibrio > Vibrio splendidus_F. Next base: position 112,269 of record NZ_LNRF01000012.1, read on the forward strand.
AGTGCTGAACAACCGCTTTACGGGCTGAATAGATGCCTTTTGAGTCGCAGTAACCTTGAGATGTCGGTAGGTTACGGATTACGTCAACAAGGATTTCATCAGGGGCGTCAAAACCAAATGGGGCGGGGTTACCAATATTAAGCTTCAGTATTTTATGCCCTTCTTCTTCCATGCGCTTAGCATGTTTGAGTACAGGCCCCCTGATTTCGTAGCATACGCTGTTGAGTTTTGACGACATCCCGATATTTTGCATTGCCGATTTCCTGAAATTAATTTAAATACTTTATTAAAGTACCGCAAAATGGCGTTTGATAGAATAAAAATCTGATGAATGTCGCATTTCAGTGTCACGTTTAGCCTTTTTGTTGTCACTCTTTTCTAAATTTTAATTAATAGCTTTGTTGGTTATTGGCTAAGATGAATAAAGGGGCGGGATCGCTTAAAATCACAGGAATGTTGAAAAGATATAGTACATTCTTGATCTAAGTGGGTACTGCCCATAAAGTATCAAACTAATATAATAATAATTTAGATGTGAACGAGGTCGATTTGTCACATTTCCAACAAACTATCTCCGCTTTGATTGAGCGAGTACAAAATGCCCAAACAAGCGAAGTTCGTTGTGTTGAAGTTCTAACGCAAAAACCATCGTTTGCATTTATTGAATGGCTTCATGCTCAACCGCTCTTTCCTAAGTTCTACTGGCAGTCACGCGACACTCGTGAAGAGGTGGTTGCGCTCGGACAGTTACATACGTTTTCAGACCCGGCACCCGCATACGCGATTCTTGGTGAAGACCAACGAATCTGGGGTGGACGCTCGTTTGACGGGCACACCGCAAAGAACCGTCGTTGCATGGAGTCGTTTTTCTTCCTTCCTCAGGTTGAATTGATCCGATTTGACAATACTTGGTCGCTGGCAGTTAACTTGTCCCCTGATCGCGTTTCTTCTATTAATGCTCTGAATAAGCTTTCTGTGGAAGCGGCGATATTGGCGCCTTTGTCTGCCCATATTGAACAGATCAATCACGTTCCAGAAAGAGAACAGTGGGGCAACCTTGTCGATAAAGTGCTGCAAGGCATTAGCGACGAAGAGTATAAAAAAGTCGTTTTAGCGCGAAAAACCACATTGCAACTCGATGCGCCTATTTGTGCAGCTCAATTACTTAAAGCCAGCTATCTGCAAAATCACCACAGTTTCCACTTTATGTTGGTGCTGGATTCTAAACACAGTTTCATTGGTTCGACACCAGAGCGCTTATATAGCCGACATGGTACTGAGCTCGATACCGAAGCGCTTGCTGGAACCATTGGTCGCGGAGAGAACGCAACTGAGGATATGGAACTGGCCAACTGGCTTTCTCAAGACAGCAAAAACCTCAACGAGAACCAGTATGTAGTCGACGACATCATTGAGCGTCTCACTCCTCATTCTCAAACGGTCCATGTTGAAAAGGATGCGCGTCTAGTGCGCTTGCGTAAGGTGCAACATCTTAAGCGCAATATCCATGCTCAGCTTAATACTGGTGTTAATGGTGTGCAGTTACTTGCTGCATTACAGCCAACTGCTGCGGTGGCGGGTTTGCCACGTAAAGAAGCGATGGATTTCATTCTTGAACACGAACCGTTTGCTCGAGGTTGGTATGCAGGCTCTGTGGGCTATATCAGCCATCAGCGAGCTGAATTCTGCGTAGCGATTCGAAGCGCCTTGATTGTAAATGATCAAGTACAACTGTTTGCTGGCGCGGGTATCGTGCCGGGATCGGTTGCCGAACATGAGTGGCAAGAGCTGAACAAGAAGATGTCTACTCTGCTCAGTCTCATTTCTGATCACCCACCATTGGGTGTCGCGTCATGAATCACGACCAAGCCGTATTGAATAGAGTTTGGTGTCACACGTTACTTGAAGAGCTAACACGCAACGGTGTTGAACATGTTTGTGTTGCGCCGGGCTCTCGCTCAACGCCTTTAACTCTCGAAGCTGAAGCCAACCCCAAGTTAACCTTACACACGCACTTTGATGAGCGTGGTCTTGGATTTTTAGCTTTAGGCTTAGCAAAAGCAAGTGATAAACCAGTTGCGGTGATTGTGACATCAGGAACCGCTGTTGCGAATTTGCTTCCTGCGACGGCTGAATCTGGTTTGACACGAGAGAAACTGATCCTACTGACTTCTGATCGACCAATCGATTTATTGGATTGCGGCGCTAATCAAGCGATTCAACAACAGGGTATCTTTTCTTCCCATGTTGCAAGTGCTTTAAATCTACCAAGCCCAACCACACAGGTTTCTTTGAATTGGCTCCTAACATCGGTTGATAGCGCGCTTGCGAAACAACGCAATGTTGGCGGTGCGATTCATATTAATTGCCCGTTTCCAGAGCCGCTCTATTCTAAGAACAGTGCTGACATGTATGCTGATTACACTAACAGTATCGCTGGGTGGAGTTCGTCAACAACCCCGTATTCTAATACCTGTTTACCCAATCATTTGACTGTACAACCATTAGCGCCGGGCGATTACCTAGCGCGTAAAGGTGCGGTGATTATTGGTTCGATTGATAAAGGAGCGGCGACAAAAGCGCAGCAGTTTGCTTCTGCTTTGGGTTGGCCAATTTTCTGTGATCCTCAATCGGGCGTGAGTAGTGATTGGAAGCATTATGATCTGTGGTTACAGAGTGACTCAGTTAAAGAGCAACTCAACCAGTGTGATTTCATTCTTCAGTTTGGTGAGCGTATCGTTTCTAAGCGATTAAACCAATGGGTTAAGTCACAAGCGGCTTCGTTCGATTGCACGCAATATGTTGTGGTTTCACCTGATGCGCACCGTATAAATCAAGACCATCTGCCGCAAACTCATATTGTTGCTAATATCGAGTTATGGATCACCGATCAACACCTGCCGACTTTGTTGGGCAAACACTCGGGTTGGGCGACGCCTTTAATCGAGGTGGCCAATACCGTTCAGCAACTCGCATTCGCACAAATATCTAATAATGACCAACTGACAGAGTTGAGTGTTGCGGTTGATTTGTCGTCTAGACTTAAAGACAGAGAGTTGTTTGTGGGAAACAGCTTGATGGTAAGGCTGGTGGATATGTTGTCGTCAATATCTGCGAATCGAGTTTACAGTAATCGTGGTGCATCGGGCATTGATGGCTTGGTGGCGACGGCTGCGGGTGTAGTGAAAGCCAACCAGAATCCCTTATTGATGTTGATTGGCGATACTTCTTTGCTTTACGACCTCAACTCACTGGCTTTGCTAACTCATAATTTAACGCCGATGGTTATTGTTGTGACCAACAATGATGGTGGTGCGATCTTTGATTTGTTGCCGGTACCTGAGCAACAGAAACAGTCACTTTATCAAATGCCTCATGGTTTCAGTTTTGAACACGCTGCTGCGCAATTCCAGTTGGGGTACGCTGCGCCAGAAACCTTGAACTGTTATCAAACCATTATCGAACAACATTTCGAACAGGGTCAGGGTACCTTGCTCGTGGAAGTTAAGACGCCTCCCGAACAAGCGTCTACTTTGCTGAAACAATTCAGTTCAATGCTCACCGAGGCATTAGCCTAAGGACTTTACATGCTTTACTCCAATTATTACCCAACTGTACAAGATTCTTCTGACAAACCTTTGCTTGTTTTTTTACATGGTTTACTCGGAAGCGGGGATGATTGGAGTGCATGTCATCCATTCCTCGAGGATTTTCCTCTCCTTTGCATAGATTTACCCGGACACGGACAAAGTCGCTTTATCGATCCAGTAGGGTTTGATCATTGCTGCAAGAAAATTGTCCAGTGCATCACATCTCAACTGGCGCTCAACGGTCTTCCTGCCGATTACCCTATCGTAGTGATTGGGTACTCTATGGGCGGAAGGCTCGCTATGTATGGGGTGACAAGCCCTTGCTTTGAGACGCTTAACCTAGTGAAAGTCATCATTGAAGGTGGCAACTTTGGATTGGAATGTGATGAAGAAAGAGCACAAAGGTTAGTACATGATACGCAATGGGCTGTTCGTTTTGCACAGCAGTCGATTGAAGATGTTTTAGACGATTGGTATCAACAAAGCGTCTTTTCTTCACTAAATCATGAGCAAAGACAAACTTTGGTCATAAAGCGTAGTGGTAACCTTGGTGTATCCGTAGCAAATATGTTGTTATCTACTTCGTTAGCTAAGCAACCGGATTTACGTGCCACATTGAAATCTCATGAGCATTTATTGCATTATGTATGTGGAGAAAAAGATCGTAAATTCATGGAGCTAGCTGAGAATAGTGGCTTTGAATATAGTCAGGTGGATTACGCGGGTCATAATGTTCATTTTGAGCAACCCGAGCTGTTTTCTAACCTGATAATCCAATGTATCGCCAGTCGTCGTTAATCTGACTGAGCGGTTCTCTCGTATCAAGCACTATCAAAAGCAGAGCAACACCGTCACGACTACTCGTTAGTCGTGGTCTCTAATAGAACAATGGGAATCACCATGGCTAAAACAGTAGGCATCACAGAAGAAGAACTTTACGCGGCAGTTAACTGGAGCGATGAAAGCAGTCAATATGAAGATATTCAGTACCACAAGTCTGACGATGGTATTGCGAAAATCACGATTGCGCGTCCTCAAGTCCACAATGCGTTTCGTCCACAAACCGTAAAAGAGATGATCAATGCACTGGCTGACGCTCGTTACGACGAGAAAGTAGGCGTGATCATTTTGACGGGTCTTGGTGAGAAGGCGTTCTGTTCTGGTGGTGACCAAAGTATTCGTGGTGATTACGGCGGCTACCAAGATGATTCAGGTACACACCACCTGAACGTACTTGATTTCCAACGTCAAATTCGTACTTGTCCAAAACCAGTAATCGCAGCGGTATCGGGTTGGGCAGTCGGTGGCGGTCATGTACTTCACATGATGGCAGACCTTACTATTGCCGCTGAAAATGCCCAGTTCGGTCAGACGGGTCCTAAAGTGGGTTCATTCGATGGCGGTTGGGGTGCTTCTTACATGGCTCGTATTGTTGGCCAGAAGAAAGCGCGCGAAATCTGGTTCCTATGTCGTTTCTACGATGCTCAAGAAGCATTGGATATGGGCTTAGTGAACACCGTTGTTCCTGTCGCTGACCTAGAAAAAGAAACCGTTCGTTGGTGTCGTGAAGTTCTTCAACATAGCCCAATGGCACTGCGTTGCCTGAAAGCTGCACTGAACGCAGACTGTGACGGCCAAGCTGGTCTACAAGAGTTGGCTGGTAACGCAACAATGATGTTCTACATGACAGAGGAAGGCCAAGAAGGCCGCAACGCATTTAACGAAAAACGTCGACCGGACTTCGACAAGTTCCCGCGTAATCCATAGTATTTCTCTTCTTAAAAATGAGTCGCTAATAGCGGCTCGTTTTGTTTTGATGTTCCCCGTTTTTTAGGAAACTTTATGAACTCAGTGAATTCTCAGCGTCACGCTAAACTCTACCGTTATCAATTACCTATGGATAGTGGAGTGGTTCTTCGTGATAATAAGTTGAACGAACGTGTTGGCTATATCATCCAACTTGAGTGTGACGGTAAAACTGGTTTTGGCGAAGTCGCACCTTTGCCGGGCTTCAGTCAAGAAGATGCCGAACAAGCCGGTATTCAGCTCCAACATGAATTAGAGCTTTGGAGTCACAACAACCCTCAAACGCCTTTTAATGAGCTATATCCTTCTGTTGCCTTCGGTTTTTCGATGGCGATGATGGAATTACGAGGCGAACTCAACACTGAAGGTAACTACCAAGCGGCACCTTTGTGTACTGGAGATCCAGATGAACTGATCCCCGTGCTGAATGAGATGGAAGGCGAGAAAGTCGCGAAAGTGAAAGTCGGCCTGTATGAAGCGATTCGTGATGGCATGCTTGTTAGTTTATTTCTTGAATCGATTCCGGATTTGACTCTAAGGCTTGATGCCAACCGTGCGTGGAAGCCAGAAAAAGCGAAGCAGTTCATTAAGTACATTTCGCCGTCACTGCGTCAGCGTATTAGCTTTATTGAAGAACCTTGCCAAAAGCCAGAAGACAGCTTAGCTTTTGCTATTGACCACGGTGTGGCAATTGCTTGGGACGAAACTCTGCAAGAAGCGGTGCGTAACCATGAGTTTGATTTAAGCGACTTAACGGGTGTTAAGGCCGTGGTGATCAAGCCAACCTTGATTGGTTCAGTAGAGCGTTGTGTTGCAATCATTGAGCGTGCGGAGCAGCTTGGTATTAAGCCGGTTCTAAGCTCAAGTATTGAGTCTAGCCTTGGCTTAACTCAGATTGCGCGATTAGCACAGCAGTACTTGCCTAATGAAGTGCCGGGACTTGATACGATTGGTTTGTATCAGCAACAGTTAGAAGTTTCATGGCCGGGTTGCCAGCTTCCTGTTGCTACTCTTGAACAGCAGCAACTGATTTGGTCTTCTTAGGCTGATCGTTCGATTGGCTTAGACCGTTTTCAACCTATAACTTGGTTATCTTATGATGCGCCCACAATCTAATCATCACCCGCTTTGGGTACAGTGGGCGCAGCAGAACCCACATCAAACAGCGTTAGTCACTCCTCTCCGTGATTATACTTGGCAGCAAGTCGTGGCGTTAGTGAATGAATACCAACGACAGTTATCCGAACAAGGCCTTTCAGAAGGTGATGTGTTGACGATAGTTGGTAAGAATCAAGCTGAAGTGATACCTGTTTATCTTGCAGCGCTCAATTTGGGTGTGGTTTGTGCGTTTACCATGCCTCAGCCGTCAGCTCGCTTAATGCAAAAGCTTGAATCGCTTTATAGCCCATCGGATAGACGTTATCTATGGCTGTTAGAAAGTGGGGGGTTAGATCTGTCTGATGTTGCAGAGTCAAACACTCAGTTACTGGTATTACCTTGCCTGAGCGAGTTGAATGTTGATGACAAGCCAACAGCAACGTCAGAACCTTCTTGTTTCAACCCTCAAAACCTCGCGAGTATCGTATTTACTTCGGGTTCTTCCGGAACCCCTAAAGCAGTGGCTCACACGCTTGATCAGCACTTATGTTCAGCGTCCGGCTTATTGGATGTCTTTCAATTTAAAGGCAGTGATACTTGGCTGCTTAGTCTACCTATGTACCATGTGTCAGGGCTGGCGATTGTTCATCGTTGGCTTGTTGCTGGTGGCTGTATAAAAATGGGTATTGGTCAGCTTGAACCCGATATCAAGGGCTGTAGCCATGCCTCGTTAGTGGCTACTCAGCTACATCGATTACTAAAGAGTAAGCAAGCACTTACTTTATCCCATGTGCTGTTGGGAGGAAGTCATATTCCAGAAGCGCTTGGACTCGAAGCGCAACAGATGGGTATCGAAACATGGCTTGGCTACGGCATGACAGAAGCGGCTTCAACCGTGACAGCTAAGCCCGTTGATGCCAAAAACACCGCTGGTTTTGTCCTTAATCATCGGCAACTAAAAATTGAAGGGCAACGTATCTTTATTGGCGGTGAGACGCTCGCTTCCGGTTATTACCACCAAGGTAAATTAACGCGATTAGTTGATGAGAACGGCTGGTTCGATAGCAAAGATCTTGGTGAGTGGGTTGGTGAGCAAGTGTTGATTATTGGTCGTGCTGACAATCAGTTTATTTCTGGCGGTGAGAACATTCACTGCGAAGAAATTGAGCGAGCACTTAATCAGTTGCCCTGCGTTAATCAGGCTTTTATCGTTCCAATCGAGGATGAAGAGTTCGGGTTCCGACCTGCAGCTATTGTGGATTGTACTGATTTGCCAACCAAAGAGTGGTTTGCAGAGCAACTACAAGTAAGCCTAGAGCGGTTCAAATGCCCGATCGAGTACTACCGCATGCCAGAACAAGAACAGCAGGGCATTAAGGTATCTAGAGCGGGATTAGCGCAGTGGTTACAAGAGGTTCGCTCTAAATAAAACGAAGCGCAATACACGGTGACTAGTCGTAATTGCGCTTCAGGGGGTTGTGATGGTGGTGAAGCCATCACAAATTCTTGCGGTTTTATCTTGTCATCAAAGCTGTCGTGTTAAGCGAGTGCCTTCTTCATTTGTTCTGCGACCTTATCAACTTTACCTAAGCCAATAATAACTTGCAGCCCGCCTTTACCTACCGGAACCACACCCGCAGCACCTAGCTTCTTAAGTTTGTCACTGTCAGCTACTGACGAGTCTTTTACGGTTAGACGTAGACGAGTGATGCAGTTATCAACTTCAAGGATATTGTCAGCTCCGCCAATCGCTTCAATGTAGTTGTTGGTTAGGTTAACTAATGCTTCAGGAGATGCTGTTTCGCTTTCTGCTTCCATCTCTTCACCACGACCCGGAGTACGTAGGTTGAACTTGATGATAGCGAAGCGGAAGATGCAGTAGTAAAGCGCAAAGAACACCACACCTTGTACTAATAGCATGTACCAGTTCGTTGCGAGTGGATTCTGGCTTGATAGTACTAGATCAACGAAGCCCGCAGAGAAGCCGAAGCCTGCCATCCACTCCATGCTTGCCGCAATGTAAAGTGATAGACCTGTTAGCACTGCGTGCAGTAAGAACAGTACCGGAGCAAGGAACATGAAGCTGAACTCTAGAGGCTCTGTGATACCTGTGAAGAACGAAGCCATTGCTGCTGCAAGCATGATTGCGAATACTTGGTTTTTGTTTTTCGCATCAGAGCAGTGGTACATCGCTAATGCTGCTGCCGGTAGACCAAACATCATGATTGGGAAGAAGCCCGCTTGGTACATACCTGTTTTACCCGGAATACCTGTACCGTTAGCGATAGATTGTGCGCCGCCTAGGAAATTTGGAATGTCGTTAATACCAACAACGTCGAACCAGAACACAGGGTAAAGTGCGTGGTGCATACCTACTGATAGGAACAAACGGTTAAAGAAGCCAAACAGACCTGCACCAATCGCGCCCATGCTCTCTAGCTTAATACCCAGAACGATCAGAGCATCGTAAACTGCAGGCCAGATGTAAAGAAGAGCGAATGAAAGTGCCATACCTGCGATCGAAGTCAGGATAGGAACCAAACGCTTACCGCTGAAGAATGCTAAAGCCTGAGGAAGCTCGACGGTTGAGTAGCGGTTGTAGATCTCAGCAGAGATGATACCCACAATGATACCTACGAATTGGTTGCTGATTTTTCCAAATGCTGCTGGCACTTCACTTAGTTCAACATCCATTAATTGAGCAACTGAGCCCGGAGCCAGTAGAGTGGTCACGACGAGGAACATCACAAAACCAGACAATGCGGCAGAACCGTTTTTATCTCGGCTCAAACCGAACGCGACACCCACCGCGAATAGAACCGCCATGTTATCGATGATCGCACCACCTGATTTGATCAAGAACGCGGCTAAGATACTTTCTGACCCCCAACCTACAGGATCCAACCAATAGCCTATTCCCATAAGAATTGCTGCAGCTGGCAGTGTGGCTACGGGAACCATCAATGCCTTACCTACTTTTTGCATATACCCGAGTATATTCATATGTGCCCCTAAAATTGTAATTAATTTTTTTAATGTTTCTGCTCGTCAAAATGTCGAACCAAATGTTGATCGACGCAGTGTTTTAAGTAACTGCGGCTATTAGAAACTTATTTCTTAATGCAAACAAACGAAACGGGTAGTAGTATGAATTAAAATTTTTAATGCATGAGGTCGTATGGCTAACCATCAATCTTTACTTAGAAATCTTCATACTTTCAATGTCGCTGCTGAGAAAATGAGTTTTACGCTGGCGGCTAAGAAGCTGCACCTGACTCAAGGGGCAGTAAGCCATCGGATCAAAGTGTTAGAAGGTGAGCTCGGCTTTAACTTGTTTGTAAGAGGGACTCGTAAACTGGAACTGACTGAAGAAGGTCAGCGCTTTCAACGAACGTTATCCAAGTCGTTAAGCTCTATTTTTGGTGAGATCGAAGACATTACCAACACAGACTTGTATGGGCAGATCAATATCGGTACCAGTCCTGCATTTGCTAACAGTTGGTTACTGCCAAGATTGGCGGATTTTAAACAGCGATATCCTAAGTTTAATCTCAACATTTTCTCACAAGAAGAGCAGGATTTTCATCAAAATCATCTCGATGTCGCCATTTATTATGGTGCTGAAGATCTCAAAGATATGCATCGACAGCGCCTGTTTGGTGAAAAGTATATTCCGGTATGTACGCCGAGTTATGCCGCGGAACACAACATCTTTGATGATGGTGTAGATTCATTGTGCCGGATTAATTTCATTCATGCGTTAGGTTCTGACGTGTGGCAGCGTTGGATTAAACACCACGGTTTGGAAGTGAATTTATTTGAACAGTTTTACTGCGTAAGCCACCGAGATATGGGTGTACAGAGTGCCCTGCATAATATTGGTGTTGCGATGGGGCGCTATCATTTTGTTAAGCAGTACATTGAGACTGGTGAGCTCATAACGCCTTATCCGAGCATGGATACAGACAAAGGGTATGACTTAATCTGCCCGTTAGGCACGGAAAAACGTCCTAAGGTAAGAACCTTTATTAAGTGGTTAGAGGGGCAGTTACGCTAGGTTAGTTAATTTAGCAATTAGATAGTTCAAAACAGAATTTATTATCTTTATAACCATCCATCATAATAAGCCATATAAATTACGAATTATAGAATAAGGTCTTATTATGAAAATTGCCCTCATCATTGCGGTTTTACTGCAGATAGGCCTAGCGGTCACTTCGTCAGGGTTGACTCGTTCGTTGGCTGAGCTCACCGCATTTGTGTTGGTTGTGGTACTTGTTTTAATGAAAAGAGAGAGCAAGAAGAGTGATAAGCCCCTGTTTGATTCGTGATTGTTGCAACAAAGAATATTTTTGCCATAAACGATAAAGGCAAAGCCTATTTGAGCTTTGCCTTTTTGTTTTGTGGCTCGTAAATCTGATTGTCTAGATAATCGAACAACCATTTAAAGCGTTTCGTTGCGGACTAGGCGAGAGTTAACCACGCCAATGAACCCGTCGAGATCATTACCCACATTGTAATGCCAAACATCAATGGTTTCGGCCCTGCTGCTTTTAACTTCTCAACTGAAATTCCACAGCCAATTAAGAACAGACACACAACTAGTGCTCGCTTAGACACATCAAAGATTCCTTGGTAGACCATCTCAAATTGTGGCAGTAAGTCACTAACCGCGATAGCGGCGCAATAAAAGAAAATGAAGTAGGGAACCGTAATCTTCTTTTGATCATTCTTGAAGAGCATCGCGCTGATTAAAGCGATAGGGATGATCCAAAGTGCACGAGCGAGCTTCAATGTTGTCGCTGTTGTCAGTGCTTCTTCGCCATACGCTGAAGCTGCGCCGACAACCGAAGATGTATCGTGAATCGCGATGGCCGCCCAAGTACCAAATGTTTGCTGGCTTAACTCAAGCGCATGACCAATCATCGGGAACAAGAATAGAGCTACCGAGTTCAACACAAATACAGTGGCTAACGCCAAGCCAATCTGTTCATCGTCTGCTTTGATCGCGGGTGCCACAGCTGCTATCGCACTACCACCACAAATCGCGGTACCAGAAGAGATAAGGTAGCCTGTTGTGCGGTCTAGCCCCATTCGTTTAGCCAAGAACCAACCAATGACTAATGTACCAATAATCGTCGTTACAATGAGTCCAATACCATCGCCTGTTACCGCTAATGCTTTCTCAAACTGAATGCCAAACCCCAAGCCAACAATCGAGTAGGCCAGTAACTTCTTGGTGAGTTTACCGACTTCCAAGTGTTCAGGAACTAGACCTAAACTAGCCAGTAGGAAACCGATAACGAGGGCAGTCGGTGAACTGACCCAAGGCGTTAAGCAAAATAGTGCAGCAAGATAAAACGGAACGGACTTTTTTAGGTTCATTGTATTTAGAGTCTTGTTTTGTAGTGACGTTATTGTAATGAGACCACTATACGTTCAATAAAATGATAAGTAAGTCTAAATGAATTGAACAAACGTTAAGGAAAACTTAACGCTTGTTCAGTTGATATGAATAAGGTAAAGGTTATTTAGCGTAAAGTGCCGCGAAGATTGGACACCGACTGTCGAAGAGTTTCACAAGAGGCTTCTTTAGGTGAAATAGGCTCGCCAGCTTCTATCTCTAACTTAGTCCAGAAGCGAGTGGGTAACCCTTTGCAGGCACGGCCTTTGTAACGACTGAAATAACTGCCCCATAACCCTTTAAGAGCCATTGGAATGACAGGGACAGGGGATCGTTTGATAATTAGCTCCATACCACGCATGAACTCAGCCACCTCGCCATCAGAGGTTAGCTTTCCTTCCGGGAAAATACACACGATATGGCCTTCATGCAGGGCTCGCTCTACTTCTTTAAAAGCGTTTCGTATCGAACTGCGGTTGGTGGCGGAGATTGGAATCACCCCTGCTCTTTTCAAGAAACGTCGAATCGGTGGCAACTTGGTGTATTCCTCTTCCATCACGAAACGGATAAGGCGAGGGCAAACCGCACTCAACAGTAGTGCATCCATATAACTCACATGGTTGCATACAATCAACGCGCCACCTTTTTCTGGCAGGTGATGTAAGTTCTTATGCTTCACTCGATACATGGTGTGAGTGACTACCCATGTAAAGAAACGGAAAGCGTATATAGGCACCTGATGAAACAGGTACAGCATAACCAAAGTGTTGCCCAACGCGAGCAACACAAACAGCTGTGGAATTGAAAGCTCTAGAACACTAAGGCAAACAATACCTAAAACTGCGCTTCCCACCATGAATAGTGAATTGTAAATATTGAGCCCTGCAATCACTTGGGCACGCTCATCTGGTTTCGCACGTAATTGCATCAGTGAATACAAAGGAACAATAAAGATACCGCCAGAGATCCCCAGTAGTAGAAGATAAGCAAACAGCGGCCACAGCTCTGAATACATCACGAACTGATGGAAAGAGTTAAAGTTAGGCAAAGACTCTGGAATGGATATCGCCATTAAAAGGCCAAAGATCGAGATACCTAAGCTGCCCATTGGCACGATACCAATTTCAATTCGATGATTAGATAACTTATCGCAAGCCAAAGAGCCAATCGCAATGCCTACCGAGAACAGTGCCAGTAAAAATGCGACTGAGCTTTCTGTGCCGTTTAGGTGCAGCTTGGTGAAGTTTGGAAACTGAGTTAGGTAAGCCGCACCAAGGAACCAGAACCAGCTGATCGACATCAGAGCTTGAAAGGTTGGGCGGTCTTTTTTTGCAATCGCCAGTGTTGCGCGGGTGAGCTTTATAGGTTGCCATTTCACTGTAAGGTCTGGTGCATTGCTTGGCGCTTGTGGGATAAAGCAGCTCGATAGATAGCCAAGCACAGCGAACGAAACAATACACACCGCAGCAATGAGCTTCGCCTCTTCTTCAGACGCAATAATACCGGCACCTAGAGTTCCAATCAGGATTGCTAAGAATGTACCTGTCTCGACGAGCGCATTGCCAGATACCAGTTCTTTCGTTTCTAGTTGCTGTGGAAGCAGGGCGTACTTAACTGGGCCAAAGAAGGCACTTTGTGTTCCCATTAGAAACAGAAGCAGTAGTAGTATTCCGTAACTTTCGTAGATGAAGCCGATCGCCCCCAGTGACATGATCACCACTTCAAGGAGTTTAACTTTGCGAATGAACCAAGATTTTTCGTATTTATCGGCCAAGACTCCGGCCAAAGCAGAAAATAGGAAGAAGGGCAGAATAAAAAGGCCAGCGGCCAAATTTATGAATAAATTACTGGAAATAGGCAGCGTGTCTACGCTAGCGAAAGCAACAAACAGTAACAGGACATTTTTGAATATGTTGTCATTAAAGGCTCCTAGAAATTGAGTAATAAAGTAGGGTAGGAACCTTTTTTGCGTTAACAGCGAAGATTGGCTGCTGTTGTTCATTGTCTTTCCTTGGATGATTACCAGTTGGTTAAGTAGTTTGAGACTAAGTTATTGATCAACTCTTTACCATCGATTGGCTCAGCGGCGAAAAACTTATCATCAACGCTAAGTAGAGTAATTCCATGTACTCCAGACCATAATACACGGCTGGCTTTAACGACTTCGCTTTTAGTATGTTCAGGGGCAATCGCTACGAGCAGCTGCTCTAGCATGCCTGTCATTCTATCAATGCGGTTTGATTGCCATTCAGGAAGGTTTTCACCGTTCATGTTGTGCTCAAAGATAAGCTGCCAGCGGTGAGGGTGTTTTTGTGCAAAATCGTGGTAGCAGTATGCAAGGTTGAATAGAGCTTGTTGAGGGTTGCTCGATTGTTCAACCGCTGCAGCGGACTCTGACGTCAGTTCATCTAATGTTTGAGCTACAACGTGCAAAAGTAGTAAGTTGTAGTTACCAAATACATTCACCAAGGTGCTTGGTACATAACCAATCATATTGGCAATTTTTCGTAAACTTAACTCGTGATAGGAGTGCTCTTCTAAGAAGTCGGTCACCGTCTTTAAGGTTAGTTGCACTAATTGTTCTCGAGTATGATCGTTTCGTCTTGCCATGAGTAGTTTCTATTAAATGAACATCGTTCAATATTTTAATGCTGCCCCTGAGTGCCGTCAATCCCTTCGCTAGTTTAGTAATCAATTAATAGCCGCAATATTATGATACATGTGTAAACGCCGTGAATATTTCATTGTTCTTTGTTAACGAGTATGATTGAGGTGTCGAAAGATAAAGAACCCTATAAAGGATAATAATGAAACGATTTTTCTCACTAGTCGCGATCCTGTTGGTAACAGTCGCGGTGACGCCTATCGCGGAAGCGAAAAAGTTTGGTGGTGGTAAGTCATTTGGCAAAAGCTTTAAAACGGCTCCAGCACCAAAACAACAAAACACGAATTCGATCCGACAAGATCAAACGGGTAAGAACACAGCAGCTAACTCTAGCAAGAAAGGCCTTATGGGCGGTCTACTAGGTGGTTTACTTGCTGGTGGTCTTTTAGCAGCATTCTTTGGTGGCGCATTTGAAGGTATCCAGTTTATGGATATTCTGATCATGGGTCTGATTGCGTTCCTAGCGTTTAAATTCCTACGTGGAATGTTGGGTGCGAAGCAGGGCTCAATGAATCAGCAGAATGCACGTGGTCAACAGCCAGCATTCGGCGGAATGGGTCAGAACAAGTTTGAACAACCTAAGCAGCAACCAAACGTTCATAACTTCGAACAAGCGCAGCCTCAATCACAAGGCGCTGCTGGTGGTTTCGGTTTTGGTGCGCAAAGCGATGTCCCACATAACTACCCAACGGGCTTTGATCAAGCGGCATTCATCAATGGCTCTCGTGAGCACTACCGTACACTGCAAGGTGCATGGAACCACAACGAGCTAAACACGATTGAAGAATACGTATCTCCAAGCCTATTTGAAGATCTGAAAGCTGAGCGTAACAAGCTAGACGGTGATCAGCACACAGACGTAATGTACGTTGATGCTGAAATCGTTCGTGCAGACCACGATGGTAGCAAAGCACAGCTAAGCCTTCAGTTTAGTGGTCGCTACCGTGATTCAGCTGAAGGTATAGAAGAAGACATTACTGATATCTGGCATTTAGAGCGTGATCTAACGACCCAGAATGCACCATGGTTAATTGTTGGTATTCAAGGTTAATTCCACGATTTAGTTAAACATCAATATGATGTAGTTAATCGGAATAACACCTAATAATTGAAAGCCCCTACAGAGAAATCTGCAGGGGCTTTTTGTGTTTTTAGGATAGCCAGTAAGTAATGTCTGGGCCCTTAGAACAATGAGTGCCATGGTTTTGCTAGAGATGATTCAAATTTGAGAGGCAGTACTTTGAAAGCGGACATTTGTCCTCAATGCTTTGTGCCATTGCTCCTTATGATTGCGCCAACAAAACAAATAAGGAAACATTATGACTGCACATATTGCTGGCACTGCTGAGGATTTCGCATCTACGGTAATTATGCCGGGTGATCCACTACGAGCGAAATACATTGCTGAAACCTACTTAGAAGACGCAAAGCTCGTGACTGATATTCGTAACATGCTTGGATATACAGGCTATTACAAAGGGCAACGTATCTCAGTTATGGGGCATGGCATGGGTGTACCATCAATGGTTCTCTACGGTCATGAACTGATTAATGACTTTGGTGTGAAGCGCATTATTCGTATTGGTAGTGTTGGTGCAACACAGAAAGATGTGATGATGCGTGATGTGATTCTGGCGCAAGCCGCCGGTACAGACTCTCCAACTAATGCCAAGCGCAGCAGTGGCTATCACATGGCGACATCGGCAACGTTTGAGCTTTTACATAATGCTTACCTTTCAGCAAAAGAGAAGAGTATAGACGTAAAAGTTGGCAACGTGTTCACTGGCGACCTTTATTACGATCCTGATGAAGACCTCATTCCTGCGCTGGAGCGTTTTGGGGTGCTTGGTATCGATATGGAAGTTGCAGGCTTATACGGGCTAGCGCAACAATTTGGTATTGAGTCATTAGCGATCCTGACGGTGTCTGATCATTGTATCACGGGTGAGGAGACGACAGCAGAAGAGCGTCAGCTTTCATTCAACAACATGATTGAAATTGCTTTAGAAACGGCAATCAAAGCTTAAGCCTGTGTGGAGGGCTTAAAGTTAAGCTCTCCCAAATTAAAACATCTAACCTACGAGCCCTTGGAGTGAACAATGAAAAATAAAATGACACTCACTGCTATCAGTTTCCTCGCTAATTTCGTTATGGCGGGCTTTGCGACACAATTTGGTATGTTGGTCGAGCCAATAGCCAATGCATTTAACGCGAATGTAAATGAAGTAGCATCAATATTTTCTTTATTAAATGGTGGAGCACTAGCCGGCACCATTGCGGCTTTCTTCTTAATTGAAAAAGTCGGTATTAAACGTATGACGGTACTGTGCTATGGCATTATCGCACTGTCCTCATTAGGCCTTTACATTTCACCTTCGTTATCGATTGTGATGTTATGTATGGCTATCATTGGCTTTTGTGGCGGTGTTGGTCTGTGTATCGCTGGTACTATTGTCGTTTCATTATGGAAAGACAAAATTCAGAGCACAATGTTAGTGGTACAAGACGCGACATTTAACATTGCAGGTGTTGTGTTCCCTATGATCACCACTTACGCACTTACTAATGCTATGAATTGTAGCATCAGTTACTTGAGTGTTGGCGTAGTTGCTTTGGCAACAATGTTTATTGCTTTGCTGACTAACTTCAACCAATGTGGTGGTGAAGGCGCAACACAAACTGAATCAAAGTCTGAATGGAACTTTGGCATTATCAGTGGTGGTATCGGATTGTTCTTAGGAATGCTTGCCCTTTATACTTTCTTAACTTGGGCTCCAATGTTTGTTAAAGAGAAGTTCGATATTCCATTTGAACAAGCGGGTAACATTATTACTCAGTATTGGTCAGCAGCGTTGGTTGGTGCTTTAGTTTCGACTGTCATTGTATCGCGTATGAAGATTCAGTATTTCTTATTGACGATTATTACGCTTGCAATGGTGATAACGAGCGTCATTGTTACGACAAACAAACTAGAATGGCTCTCTTACCTGACTTATGGTTACGGATTTGCTTGTGCCGCACTTTATAATGCGTTCATTGCTTATGGTGTGTCATTTGTTCGCAATGCATCAAGTAAGAATGTTTCTTATATATTGGTTAGTGGCAGTGCTGGTGCAATGTTTAGCCCTGCGATTAGCTCTATGATGGAAAGTATTGTTGGCTTACAAACAGTTATGTATGCCATCCCTGCTATCTATGCTGTTGTGTTGGTGATGCTTATTGCATCTACAAGGTACAAAGCAAGCCAAGCCAATCAAACTCAAACTGCATAAATCGTTATCGATTTAAGTGACTCTGAAAAGGTCTGCATTTGCGCAGGCCTTTATTGTTCCGCAAATTTTCTAAGCCCTTCTAGATCAAGAATCCTTAAGCCTTTCTTTTCTTTCGCAATAAAACCTTTGCTCTCAAGCTCTTTCACTGCGCGGCGGTAGACTCTATCAGTTGTAGCAAAACGTTCTGCTTCAAGGTAATTTTTTTGAAAGCCATCGACGGGTAAGTCATTCAAATATTGATGATAAATATCGTAGGCAACATTGTAAGTGATCGGATACAGAAGACGCCTTGTTAGGATCTCGACGGTGTCTTGATAGTCAATAGCGATAGCACTGGCGAAATAAAGAGAGAGCCTAGGTTGCTCTAACAGATACTTCTTTAGTTTTTGTGCATCAATGATAGATACGCTGACAGGCTCGATTGGCATAATATCCATCTGGCAGCGGTATCCGGTAAAGAATTCCATCTCTCCGAAAACTTGTTGCTCACACTCGAGAGTACCTAGCAAAAATGTTTTACCGTTTCGAGCCGTCATCCCCATAGAAATCCTTCCTGAATCGACAAGGTATAGGTTCTCTACATGCTCTCCTTGAGTTAATAACTTCTCATTTTCCTCAAATATTCTGCTCGTACAAATACAATCACGAATGGTTTGTTCGATTAGTTGCTTGTCTTCGGTCCACTCAGTTTCGAAGCGACCTTTTCCTAGGGTTTGTAGCTGCATATTTGGTTTTAATTCAGTTGTTGAGATAAGTTTCTTAACTTGGATGATAGATTATCAAGAGCGTTGAGCGAGAAAGGTAACGGGTACAGTGAAAATATTATACACAGAAACGAAAAAAGCCAACTCAATGAGTTGGCTTTTCGATTTTCCAATTAAGGAGAATATGGTGGAGGGAGACGGATTCGAACCATCGAAGGCAGTGCCGGCAGATTTACAGTCTGCTCCCTTTGGCCACTCGGGAACCCCTCCAGGGTGTGTCTTACTCTTCACAAAGTAAGCCTAAAT
>NZ_LNRF01000013.1 GCF_001557875.1 Vibrio splendidus
CACCCGTCCGCCGCTCGACGCCCATTAACGCACCCGAAGGATTGTTAGTGTCGTTTCCGCTCGACTTGCATGTGTTAGGCCTGCCGCCAGCGTTCAATCTGAGCCATGATCAAACTCTTCAATTTAAAGTTTTGATTACCTAAATTAATAGGTGTGACTCAACGAATACTGACTTCAAAACTAATATTCATGTAAACATGAACATGTAATTCTAAAGCTATTACCATTCCAACAGAATAGTAATGAATTGACTGTGCCGAATAACTACAAGTAGTTAAACGTATTGGTCACTCAGTTCATTGAAATCAATTTGTTACCGAAGTAACTGTTACTACCTAAGTAATAACGTTTTGATATTCATCAACGAGTGCCCACACAGATTGATAGGTTTAAATTGTTAAAGAGCTTTGCTTGTCGAAACTTTCTTTTTACAAAGAAACCTTTGAAAGCGGACGTGAATTCTAGCGATTTAATCTTAAGTGTCAAACACTTTTCAAAATTAATTTCTTTCGAACTTTCCGTCTTTCTGATTACCGCTGAAGCCTTGTAGCGACTGCCGTGTCAGTGAGGCGGCATTATAGAGATCATCGAAAACATGGCAACCCCTTTTTTGATAAAAATTCAAAAAAATTGCTTAAGCGTCTACTTTTACGTCAAAACCCTCTTTCATAGGCCAAAGCTCATACAATCAAGAGCATATGACTTAGAATTTCGCGACTAGATCTTTCGAGAATGTCTCTATATCCAGTTCTATACTCCACTTTTCACTCAGCTCCACTATGTTATCTAGAGATTTCTGAACCGTTTTTATCGTCAATGTATTGTTATCTAGGTCGTATACCTGTTTTTGCGTAGTGTAATAGAAGTAAAGGATAGTTAATGCTTCTCGATCGCCTTGCTCAGCTTTTGGTTGAATACGCTTAAGCTTACGATAGATTTGATTGTGAATTTGTTTCAGGTTCCACACATAAAGCGCTTCTTTAAAGTAATCATGCCCTTTCACACGGCTCGCAATAAACGCATTCAAGGCGACTGATAAAATCACCCCGAGTACATTCAAATGGAAATTACCCGTCGATTCCCCAGTAACGGAGCCAGCTGAACCAAAAAGTTCAATCAGAACGCTACCGAATACAATGGCAAACAAGGCGAGTGACCCAACCAATGAAACCAACAGTAGGTTCATCTTCTTTCTATATTCTTCTTTATTAATCTTCTGTAACTTCATCGACTACTTCCTTATGTAAGTCACCTAATAATTTGCGCATACTATCTATGTAAACCTTGGTTAGCTTCAACCTTTACCATCTTGTAATGTGGTCACTCTCTATTTAATACGTAGAGTTCTTGTGGTCAGTACTATACATAACTCCATTTGACTTCATTAATAGAAAAGAGTTACATACCGCCATAATTTTTAGTTATTCATCAATTCATGTTGATTAAGCCTATTTCGCTTTATCACATACTGACAAGGTACATCCCATGCGTTCATTTGTATTACGCGCTCGCGCAGCCCCTACAGAGAGCAAACTTATCTTAGAAGGTGTTGGGCAAGACGCTCATACTGAGATTCTGGCTCATACTCTGATGAACACGATCTTCGTTGCTCAATCACACCGTGAGAATGTCACCGTGCACCTTGTATTAGAAAGTACTAAAGACTTTTCACGTACGATCACTTTCGATTCAAATGAGATCACTAACATTGGTGGCTTTCATGAATCGGCATTGTTATCAGCGGTAGTAAGAGCGGTTGATGCTTCTCAAGGCATGATAAAAGAACAGACACGTCAGGTTGAACCGGGCATCACTGTTCGTACTATGAGTTTTGAAAAGTTGGTTAAAGAACTGGCTGAAGACCACCAGCTGTACATGATGGATAAGAAAGGCGACTTTATCCGTGACGCAGAGATTGCGGAAAACCCATGTTTCCTTCTAACTGACCATATCCCTATGCCGAAGAAAAGCTACAACAGCTTGAAGCGTTTAGGGACAGAGAAAATCAGCTTAGGTCCAAACATGCTGTTTGCTTCTCAGTGTGTTGTGTTGATCAATAATGAGCTGGATATTCGCGGTTTCTAGCCCGATCAGACACAGCCATAATTAGCAAAGCCCGGTTACTCGCCGGGCTTTTGATTTTTGGGTTACCGATATTTGATTTGCTCAACTTATTGCAAACTGGACCTGTCACATCAAGTCTCGCATTAACGTTTCATACTGCTCTGATACCAACACCACCAAATGATTGAGCTCTTTTGCATCTTCCTCTGCCAATAAAAGTTGCCAATCCGTCTGTTGACCACTTTCATCTCGCCCAAGCACTTTGATGTTCCCTTGTTCAGTCTCAAACGATAAATGACTAAAATCCGTATCGTGGTGTTCATGAGACTCTAAAATTTCAAACTCTAGATTCCCTGTTGGCTTTACCTGAACGTGTGCATGAAAATGCTGCTGATTCCGTAACTCATACTCCCTGTGTATTGCGAACATACTTCCTCCTATCAACCTTAATCTAAGCTCGAAAGCGATCTGTTATAAATTATCTGCTCTTTAGGTTGTAACCCTTAGACAGCACGTATCTATACAAAGTGTAGGCATTAGATTTTAGCGCTAGGGCAAAATCAGCCCGCTCTTTGATACTAGACAAAATAACGATGAGTATTGTGACACTTAGATTGATATTTCTTGACGGTAGTAACCCATCTCAACATCTCAAAAAAACCACAAAGCACGCAATTTATAAAACTTGCGCTTCGTTCCATTTCTGGCTCCTGTTGGTCTGACCTTTACCAATTAATAGAGATTCAGCTCCAAGCTTATGATTCTACAGTTATACTTCCGATAATCTCGGTGAATTAATTTAAGGGAATATATGTCAATTTTTACCGTATTCTTCTGTGGAACAGGATCAAACTCAGAAGACAACAATCATAAAAACTATGTGTCAGGTGAGTTGATTTCTACGTTAGCGAAGAATACGACTGGCAGAGACATGATTGACTACATTCAAGTGGATGGAGTTGGCAGTGGGAATCAAAACGAATGGTTGAAGCAAGGCAAAGATGACACGTATTCCGGAGTTAAGGGAACGTTGCTAGGCAAAGGTATCGACAGCAACATGCGCCATGTGCTGAATATCTTGCGCGGGAGCCAACAAGATAAGAATGACTACATGAAGCGAGCCAAAGGCCTGCTCAGTGAATCTCGCCCAGAAAAGTCAGCTTGGCCTTTCGCAACCAACCAAAAATATCAGGATTGGTTGAAAGATTCACAAGCACTGGCAGCCGATCTAAAACAAGGTATCGCGGCGCGCCAACAGAACATAGCGATTGAACGCCAAACTAAGCCTATTAGCCAAGTTAACATCGTAGGTTGGAGTCGAGGTGGTGTGAGTTGCTTTGAATTGGCGAACCGAATGCTCAAAGATCCCAAGCTTAGCCATATTCCCGTCAACATCTTTGCATGTGACCCCGTTCCCGGCGGGATGAACGCGTTCAAGGATTACAAATTACTGGGTAAAAACGTCAAACAAATCGTGTGTGTATTTGCTGAGGACGAACGTTCATTAGCTTTCAAAGCGAGAATGCCCCGCTTATCCCCTTCAACTCAGTATTACACCACCTACATGCCCGGTCGACACGGCACTTTGGTAGGTAATGCCAATACCTCTGGCGGAAGCAAAGGTGCAGGACTGCTCACTGGCCCCGGCCTTGTCACACGAGACTTCATGGAAAAGGTATTAACAGGTTGGGGCACACAGCTTAAACCAGGCACGACATTGAACTTCTCTCGACAACGCATTATCGAACTGTACGAGCAAATGCGCAGTCATGAAGAGTATTTCAATAAAATGCACGGTATGACTTATACGGCTAAGAACCGACTACTATGGACAAGCAAAGATAGAATCGGTCAGCAGAGAGAGCGCCGTTATGGTATTCCGATGTATCGTTTTCAGTTTCCCGGTATAACCAACAACTATGGCGATGCGATTAATCGGCACCACTGCGATGTGTTAGCTACCAATGCTTTCGCTACACACGGTAATTCTGCCGCGCTACCAAAGCCAGTCTGATATTCCTATTTAATAAGCAGTTAAACAAAAAAAGAGCTCAACTAAGTGAGCACTTTTTTATTATCGTTCTCTTGGTATCGATGATGTTATCTCGGAATCAAACCTGATTAACCAAAGATGAAGCTGTATAGGAAGCCTGCACCCATCGCCATGCTTAGGATAACGAATAGGAACGCTGCAATCATTTGGTTCTTGAAGATTGATTTAAGCAGAATAACTTCCGTCAAACTTGCACCTGCACTACCAATAATCAATGCCATTACTGAACCCAACGCCATGCCTTTCTGTACTAGAGCAGCACTTAGTGGGATTACCGCTTCAGCACGAATGTACAATGGAATACCAATCACGGCTGCTACTGGAATTGCATACCACATACCTTCACCAGCGTACTGTGCAATTAGGTCTGTAGGAATGAAGCCGTAGATGAATGAACCAATCGCGATACCCATCATTAGGTAAGGGAAAACTTGTTTAAAGTCTTTCCAAGTTGAGAACCAAATTCTCACCCAACGGCTAGGTTCTTTCTTCTCTACGATTTCAGCTGTTGCGCTTCCATCCGCTGAACAGCATGAAACCGTTACTTGTGGCTCTTCTTTTTTAGAATCGCAGCAAGATGCCTCTTTCGCCATTACGGGTGCAGGTTCGCCACATGCACTTGTACCACATGAAGATTCTGCTTTAGCCGGTGCTGCTTTCTTAGGAGCAGAGTCACCACAGCTAGTGCCACAGCTTGAAGCTGAACCTGTTGATTCATACGCTTCAGGTTTTACGTAACGCTCAAAGCCAAGCTTCTCAAGTGCGTAACCAGCTACTACAGACACCGTCATTGCTACAAGGAAGTAGAACACCGCGACTTGCCAACCGAATGTAATCACAAACAAACCAATGATCACTGGGTTCAATAGTGGGCTACCGAATAGGAACACCATCATTGGACCGAAACCCGCTCTTGCACGCAGCAATCCTTTTAGGAAAGGAATGGTCGAACATGAACAGAAAGGTGTAATTGCACCCAATAGTGCAGCAACCACATACCCCTTACCATTACGTGAGCTCAGGATAGATTGAATCTTTTCTGGTGTAAGAAACTCTTGAAGAATCCCAACAATGTAGCTGATCGCTAAGAAAAGGATAATTAGCTCTACTGCTAAGAAAGCGAACATATCAAGTGCGTCTTTTAGCATTGTTAACATTTCATTGCTCATAATTAACTCCAAACTGGATTGAAGGTCGGGCTCTATGAGAAAAGTAACCAACCCTTAATTTCGAATATTCTCGAATTATAGAAATAAACAGCTCCAGATCAAGCTTTATTTCGGTGAAAATCGAAATGATTTTCGAAAGCACGGTTTTTCAATGACTTATACAGACACCGTTTTTAAATTTGAATTCGACATACATTTCGACTAATATCGAAATTAAATCTTGAGGAGTTAATATGAACTTAGAAGTCGTTGCGAAAGCACTTAAAGAGTTGGGGCACCCTATTCGCCTAACCATTTATAAGAGTGTCGTTAAAGCTGGCTACCAAGGCATTGCAGTTGGCGGCCTACAAGAAGAACTAGGCATTCCCGGTTCTACCTTGTCTCACCACATATCAAGCTTGGCATCTGCGGGCCTAATCAGCCAAAGACGAGAAGGAAGAACTCTATTCTGCGTGGCGGAGTATGAGTGCCTAGAAGGTGTGATTGATTTCTTACAAGACGAGTGTTGCGTAAATGAACAGTGCAACTAATGCACCTTTGAACGGGGCACCTTTGAATAAGGCACCTTTGAAGCTCGAACAAGTCTGGGCCGAATATCAGCAAGCATTAAAGTCATTCCTGCATTCAAAGGTCAACAATTCAGCGGATGTAGACGACTTGCTCCAAGATATCTTGATTAAGACCTATCAGAACTTAGATAAGGTACAAGATGCGAGCAGTGTTAAGGCTTGGCTGTTCCAATTAGCCAATCACACGATCATCGACTTCTACCGTAAACACGCTCGCCAGCAACGTGACAGCCAGATTGATGCCGAAGATCTGTGGTTTACCGATTTAGACCACGATTCAGAATTCAAACAGAAGCTCTCATTGTGTATCGAACCCTTTATTCAGGCATTGCCAGAACAAAGTTCATCGCTACTGCTTGCCGTCGACATCAAAGGTCAAAGCCAAAAAGAGATCGCAGAAGCGCAGAATGTCAGTTACTCAACGGTTAAATCTCGCGTGCAAAAAAGCCGTGCTGATCTTAAGAATCTGTTCGAACAGTGTTGTAACTTGTCCCTTGATCAACAAGGCAATGTGATTGATTGCGAGCTTAAGCCGAACGCCAGCTGCGGCAAGTGTTAATCGTTACATCGAATCCGTTATTTCAATAGAACAAAGCCAGCAATTGATGCTGGCTTTGTTGTTTTCATAATCTGCAAATCACTCTTTGCTTGAGCGAATCTAGTGCTTTAGCGAACCGAACTATGCTGCTTCCGCTTTTACCACAGGTTGATAGCGCCCCGGTTTATGATTCATTGCTAGAATCAAGTTGGTGACTATCGCACCAAGCACAGACAGAAGAACCAATGACACATCAACAATGAACAGAGAAAGCACAACAATCGTGCAGTCTAATGCCATCTGAACTTTACCTGCTCGAATTCCAAAACGTTCTTGTAAGAACAACGCCAAAATGTTGAAGCCACCTAAGCTCATCTTGTGACGGAAAATCACCAGCATGCCAGTACCAATCAAGCCACCACCAAGTAAAGCTGCATACAATGCATGAATTTCGGCAATTTGAATCACGTGATACAAGTGATCCACGGCGAACGAAACAATCGAAACCGCGATAAACGTATTGATGGTGAAGCGCCAGCCCATACGAGCAACCGACAAAATATAGAAAGGTAAGTTAAGTGCGAAGAACACTTGGCCAAAGCTTAGATCTGTTACTTTGGTAATGAAGATCGCTAGACCAGCCGTGCCTCCGGTGAGCAAACCGACTTGGTTGAAAAAGATAACGCCGAGTGAAACAAGTGCGCTACCTAAGATCAGTGCCAGTAAGTTTTCGCGAAGGTTATGATCTTTATCCATGTGAATGACTCTCCCTGAATCTTTTAACATCGCGTTTCAGTAGTCTTGAAACGATTTATGCCCAAATTTACGATGTTTGACAGATAAGTCGAGTGAACGAGCAATGTTGCTTAGTGATTAGTTTGTATATTAGTTTTTACAGCTTTGTGAAACCTTAAATTAAACAGCTAGTTATAAACCTGAATTTAGACTTTCATTCTTAATTAGATACTTATTTCTATTAACCAACGAACTTCAAGTTTTTTCATTTATTGAACACGTTTTGTCCCAATTCCAATCAAGCGACAAACTATGCATAAAACGCATAGACTACATCACAAATGGTCATTTGATACATAACCTACTCATCACTATGATGCGCGACTTCTTACAACATTGAGCGCATGTCAACACCGTATGTTTTCACAATCTCTTTTTGCCCAATTGGCCAGAATGACGCTATTTCTCGTCATTAGTTTGGTTATTGTGCATCACAGTCAGCCATTGATTGATCTCTTGGCTCAGCATGCCGTGAGCAGTGGCTGCCACCAGCAGTCAGCGCATGAGCATTCTGGGCACGAACATCACCATGAGATGACTGACCAACACATGTCAACGCAAGACCACTCACATCATCACCATTAATTTAAGAGTATTAGAATGAGCATTTTCCGTTTTCCTTTACTGGTATGGCTTGGGATAGGCACACTTATTATCAGTCTAGGGATCAGACAATCATTCGGCATTTTCATGATGCCAATTTCAGAACATTTCGGTACAGGTCGCGAGTTTTTCAGCTTTGCGATTGCGCTACAAAACCTATTGTTCGGCGTCTTCCAACCTTTTGTTGGTATGGCAGCTGACAAATGGGGAGCAAGACGCATCATTATCGCTGGTGCATGTGCTTACGGTTTGGGTTTACTTCTTACCTCCATTTCTACCGAATCGAGTATGCTTTACGTTTCATTGGGTGCACTCGTTGGCCTTGGCTTAAGTGCGACAAGTTATGTGATCGTACTTGGCGCAGTGGCGAAAGTTGTACCAGCAGAACACGCGGCTAAAGCGTTTGGCTTAACCACGGCTGCAGGTTCATTTGGTATGTTCGCGGTAATTCCGGGTGCACAATACATGCTGAACGAGTTTGATTGGCAGAGTGCGATGCAAGTCTTTGGCGTACTTTGTTGTTTGATGATCTCTTTTGCGCTGTTCATGCGAGCGCCAAAAGCAGCCTCAAACAAACAAGTGCAAGCCGAAGAGAACCAAACACTGAAAGAAGCGCTATCAGAAGCGTTTGCGAACAAAAGTTACTGGTTGATTCACGCAGGCTTCTTCGTATGTGGTTTCCACGTAATGTTTATCGCAACGCACTTACCAAGTTACTTAGCAGACAAAGACTTACCGGCGAGCAGCGCTGCGATGGCACTGGCTTATGTTGGCATCTTCAACATCTTCGGGTCTTACTTTTGGGGTGTGATGGGCGACAAGTTCAGCAAGCGTCACGTTATGTCTGCACTGTACTTAGTACGTACTGTGGTTATCGGTGCATTTGTCACTCTTCCTGTGACTGAATCAACTGCGGCTATCTTCGGCGCGGCAATTGGCTTCTGTTGGTTGGGTACAGTTCCGCTTACTTCTGGCTTAGTTCGTCAGATCTTCGGCGCCCGTTACCTATCAACTTTGTACGGTTTGGTGTTCTTTACTCACCAAGTGGGTAGCTTCTTAGGTGCTTGGGTTGGCGGTCGTATTTACGATTACTACGGTTCTTACGAGCCAATCTGGTGGTCAACGGTGGTATTGGCATTTGCAGCAGCACTTATCCATTTACCAATCAATGACAAGCCGATTGAGCGATTGAAATTGGCAATGGCTTAACGTTTTATGCTGACTCCCCCACTAGCGTAAACAACAAGTCGTTCCAATAAAGCGAGTGAGTATTGAAAGGAAGCATCCTGAGATACTCACTCGCTTTTTTGTTGGTCGTTATAGTCTAGCGAAACTGGCATAAACCTCACTGAATAATAAGACTATTTTTTTCGTTTTAATTTATAGTATCCACTCGTTCCTTTAAAACTAATCCGCAGGCTTATGGAATACATAGATCAGACTGTCCTTATCGCAATGGCACTCATTTTTGTCGGCTCGTTTGTGCAAACCGCAATCGGCTTTGGGTTGGCCATTGTTGCAGCCCCACTGCTGTTTTTGGTCTCTCCAGATTATGTACCTGCACCTATCTGTTTAATTGGTCTGTTTATCTCGCTATTCAATGCTTTTAAACATCGAGCGAATATATCTATTGGCGGATTAAAAATCGCATTGCTGGGCCGTATCCCAGGTTCGCTGGCTGGCGGAGCCTTGTTGGTAATGGTTTCAACAAGCGTACTGTCACTATGGTTGGGCTTATTGGTAGTATTCGCCGTGATTGTTAGCCTACTGCCATTTAGACTTGAACCAACCCCAACTAAGATGGGTATCGCGGGATTCTTCTCAGGCTTCTTCGGTACCAGCTCTGGTATTGGTGGGCCGCCAATGGCACTGCTACTTCAACACCAAGATGCCAATCAACTTCGTGGTAACCTATCTGCGTTTTTTGTGTTTAGTTCTATCATTTCATTACTGGTACAGATCCCAATTGGCTTCTTCACGATGCACCATTTGATCATCACAATCCCGCTACTTCCTGCCGCTTGGTTGGGTTACAAGGTAGCGTTATTGACGACGCAAAGCATTCCTAAAGAGAAGATACGTATCGGCTCTTTGTTACTATGTTCTATCAGCGGCTTCACTGCTATTTGGCAAGGCTTAGCTGGCTAGCTAGAAGCAGAAACATCGATAAAACAACAAACACACAGATCCACCACCAAACTATGAAAGGGCGTTCTATGACATACGACGAGTTCAATGCATTCTGTGAATCACAAGCAGCCACCAGCTACGTGATGCAGTGGAATAACTCTCACGTTTGGAAAGTGGGAGGCAAGGTGTTTGCGATTGGAGGTTGGGGACCAAACGACGAGCCTGCATTTATCTTCAAGGCATCTGATCAGAATTTCGATTTTCTCAAAGAAGAACCAGGCTATAAACCCGCGCCCTACTTTGCTTCACGTGGCATGAAATGGATTCAGCTTTTTGAGAGCACACCAGAAAGGGATGACGAGTTGAGATACTACCTCACGGAGTCTCACCGAATCGTCTCTTTGGGACTAACCAAAAAGAAACAAGCAGAACTCGGGCTCAATCAATAGCCAGAGATTCCGCTTGCTAAACGAAAGCCAAATTGCTTTGGGGGAACTAACTTGCTATTAAGAACTAAGTTGCTTTTAAGAACGAAGCTCTTCTTAAATGTTTAATCCGTTCTGAGGAACTTAGGCAATAACGGTTCTATTTTTTGCGTTGGCACCAGTGGCACTAATAGGTAGATTAAGCCTGCAAAAGCGATAGATGCCGCTAAGTCTTCAGGACGATGCATACCAAGCCAAACGCGGCTATACGCTACACCACCAGCCCAAGCTAACATGCCACCTACAAGGTAAAAACGCTTCGCTTCTAAGAACAACCCACCAAAGAATGCCAAGCAAACACCCACGAAAATCATGTGTCCAGACGGGAATGAATAGTCTGTTTCGCCAAGCCAATGACGTGTTCGCCATTCACTGACCTTATCTTCTACTGACTCAATGGCCACGTTCTTTTCTTCTAGTGGCAGTTCATAAAACAGCTCCGGCATATCAACCACTTCTTGGGTAACTAAGTACTCAGTATATGGGCGTGGACTCTCCGTTGATGATTTAAGGAATGTCTTTGCTGCAAAGCTTAACACCAATAAAATACCAAGCTGCAAACAAAGGCTCACTAGCTTTGCTTTTGAGAACTTTAATGTCAGCACCAACAAAGAGAGAATCGCGAGTGTGATTAGGAACCCTTGATTACCCGCTGAATAAGTCACGAATGTCATCACAGCACCATAGAAAGGCAATACAGCACTTCCAAGGTCGAAGTGAGATCCAAAGATCAAAAAGGGAACGAGAGAATACAAGCTTAAAACGAGCAGTAATAAGCCTTTGGATTTGTTAGAGAACAGAGAAGTCATGGCTAAGATCTTTTGGATAAAGTGGTCGGATGCTATCGTAGCTTAGCATCGTCAATATCAATTTTATGTAAAAATGGTCAGTAAGACGTCATGACGTAACATTATTCGGCTATTGGAGATTATTGCCATTGATTCGGTGAACAATGATTTGATCATCAATAACCTTTGCCATCCACTTATACGTATACCGACAGTAAAACCGACCAAAGACCAGCTGTGCCTTACTAAACACAACGGTATTGTGTTCTGCCGATAAAGTGAACACTTACCGGATTATAAGGCCAGAATCTGAAAAACTTTGCTGTCAGTCCTTTAAATCCACTATCGAAAGGATTACCATCTGGTCTGCTTTCAAAGCAAAACAAATTATTAATTTTTATTCTCAGGGCGGGGCGAAATTCCCCACCGGCGGTATGTCCTTAGCAAAATCTAAAGATAAGCCCGCGAGCGCTCGATTCGTCGAGGTCAGCAGATCTGGTGAGATGCCAGAGCCGACGGTCATAGTCCGGATGAGAGAGAATGAAAACACACTCGTTTAAGTTGGAAAGGCGTACCTATTTATTGGGTTCATGCCTCCAACTTAGGCGGGTGCATTTCGTTTTGGATAAAACCATAATGAGCTAAGGCCAACTTGTAATGAGTCGGCTTTGTTGTGCTCGGTTGAGATCCCTCATACAGCCCTGATTCTGGTGATATTTTAGGAGTTTAACCATGAATCAGTCTTCACTACTTGCCGAATTTGGCGAACCAATCACTCGCGTTGAAAACGCACTGCAAGCCCTACGCGAAGGTCGTGGCGTACTTTTACTCGATGATGAAGATCGCGAGAACGAAGGCGACATCATCTACTCAGTAGAACACCTAACTAATGCTCAAATGGCACTTATGATCCGCGAATGCAGCGGTATTGTGTGTCTGTGTCTCACAGACGAGCAAGCGAACCAACTTGAACTTCCACCTATGGTTGTTGATAACAACAGCGCAAACCAAACTGCGTTTACCGTAACCATCGAAGCAAAAGTGGGCGTTACAACAGGTGTTTCTGCCGCTGACCGTGTAACAACGATCAAGACAGCTGCAAACCCAACAGCTAAGCCTACTGACCTAGCTCGCCCTGGCCACGTATTCCCACTGCGTGCTCGTAAAGGTGGTGTACTTGCTCGCCGCGGCCACACAGAAGGTACTGTGGATCTGATGCAAATGGCAGGACTTCAATCGGCAGGTGTACTGTGTGAAGTAACCAACCCAGACGGCACAATGGCAAAAGCGCCAGAGATCGTTGCTTTCGGTAAACTGCACAACATGCCAGTATTGACCATTGAAGATATGGTGATGTACCGCAACGAGTTCGACCTTAAGCTTGCATAACGTTTAGCCCTCAATGCTAAACACTTAGTCGTTAAGTCAACTACACTGTGACGTGAACATTGAAAGGCCTCACTCTTACTGCTTTTAGAGTTAAAGCATATAAGGGTGAGGCCTTTTTAATTTCCGTAGCTTGAAACGAGCCTGAAATGGATCGCCAAAGTGTCTCTACTTACCGAAACCTCCCCCAACCTATCGTTAGAAAAGCGCCACCTCTCAAAAAATCCTGCAAATTATGAGAAACATTCACTCGAATGGTGAAGTCATGCACCATGATTGATCATCCATAATTTGAGAAAAATCATAAATCAATGAAATATAACACTTATTTATTTTGGCACGGTGTCTGCACTACCACTAAGTAGGTATACAAATATTAGGAGTTGAATATGTTTGTAGTTATTTCAGTGGGTTTATCCCTATTAGTACTTGCAGCTCTGTTTCATTTCTCAAGGAAGAGACAAACAGCGCTATCACACAGGTTTGAAACCTTAGTTCTGCTTAGAGAATTATTGTTGTTATCACGCAAACACCGCGCAGCAACGCATTACGCTCTGGCGTATAAATTGTCTAGCGACTCGATTCGTAAAGTGAACGAGATTTACGACAACATACTTGAGGTATCTGAGCTGCTTCAATCCCATGTGTCGTTTGACAGCCGCCCTATGTATCGCATCTATCACCTTAAACTTATCGCTATGCACAGCGACTGGCAAAACCGTAGCTTGGTGCGTAACCAATCGATTCATGGCAAAACAATTCGCCATAGCATGTTCTTGATGGATGAAGTAATGATCATCTGGCTAATTAAGTCTGAGCGTGAAGACATGAGCCGTGAGTACCACATGAATTGGCAACAGATCTTAGATTGCATGGAGATCCTGACCAAATTACGAATGTCTATCCCTGGAATAGAGAAGGCGGATATGGAGAAGCCTGAGGACTATTTGAGATTCAAATTCTACGCCTCTCAGACACACAGAAAACTCAACCAGTTATCGATTATCTGCCCTCTTAGTAGTGGGTCACCGGTTTGTACGCGAGCGATGCATGCACTCTCAGAGATCGCATCAAGTAACGAAGCGACCCAACCGGCAGATAGCATGTACGAATTAACCAGTGACATCTCTAGTGTCGTGTCGCAAGTTTACGACCAAGTATTATCCGACATTACGAGAAGCCTGTATCAGCCTTTACCAGACATCAACGAAAAGGTGATAAATACCCGATTATCTGTACACCATTACATGTAAAGACTTCGTGAGAGGAGAGCGTGCTGGAACTCTGAATTATTGAGTTCAAATCCGATATCACCATTGATATCGGATTTTTGTATTTATGGGCTTTTAAATTTCTATCGCTATGTATCATTGCCTATGAAGTTTCAAACATCACCGGACTTGATATCGCTAGCCCAAGCTTGTGCCGCAAAATCAATGAACTGACGAACAACTGGAAGCTGATAACTGCGAGACAGATACACTGCCCACAGAACGCTGCTGGGCGAAACAAACTCATCCAATATTCGTATCAGTTTTCCATTCGCAATCAGTGGGTTGGCTAAATCACAAGGTAAACGAACCACCCCTTTTCCATGCTGTGCAGCGCGAGTTAGCACTCCAACATCGTTAGCCTTGATGGTGCCAGACACCTCAACTGAATAGTGTTGATTGTCCTTAACAAAATCCCACTTAGAAACATTCAAGTGACGAAAACAATTGTGTTGTCGAAGCGCCTCGACCGTTTCAGGTTCACCATGTTTGTCCAAGTAGGCTTGCGAGGTACACACCACTGAATCAATGACCATTAGCTTTCGTGCAATCAAGCTATCATCAGGTTGATCAGTGTAGCGAAGTGCAATATCGATCCTCTCATCCACCAGCTGAGTAAAGCGGTCTGAGGCAAACAGTTCGACCGTGATATTAGGGTGGCGCTCGGTGAACTGCTCGACCACATCCAACAACATATGCTGAGTTAACCCGATGGGGGCTGCAATTCGAATGGTTCCAGAAAGATCATCGGTTTGATTGAGTGACGTAATTTCTAACTCAGCGGTCTCATGGAGGATTTTCTCACAGCGCTGCAGAGCGATTTCCCCTGCCGCCGTCAAGCTCACCTTTCGAGTCGTCCTATGTAATAGCCTCTGCTTCAGCCACCCTTCTATCTCTTGAACATGACGTGAAACCTGCAACCGACTCATGTCCAAATGCTCAGCTGCTTGGGTGAAGCTGGCACAATTCGCAACTTCGACAAAGCTACGCATTGCCGTCAACCTATCCATCACACTCTCCTTGAACTATTTCGCAGCTAATCGAATCTTATTAGATCACTATATAGATACAATCTACATCATTTTGCGATATTTATCGCAACCTAGTGAGCTATTAGACTGCAATGGCTGTCGAGAAAACGACTCAATAAATTAGATAATTGGAGAGACATTATGAAAATTGCAGTATTAGGTGCATCAGGTTGGATTGGTAGTCACATCGCTCAAGAAGCTCAATCTCGTGGTCACGAGGTCGTTGCTGTTGTAAGAGATGCAAGCCGCGTGGAAACCAA
Organism: Vibrio splendidus; assembly: GCF_001557875.1. Lineage (GTDB taxonomy): Bacteria > Pseudomonadota > Gammaproteobacteria > Enterobacterales > Vibrionaceae > Vibrio > Vibrio splendidus_F. The sequence goes on from NZ_LNRF01000013.1 coordinate 15,143, forward strand.
AGGCATTGAAGTTCGTTCATTTGATTTACAAGATGAAGCCGCAAGTCTAGCAAACGCACTATCCGGCGTTGATGCAGTCATTACTTCGATTGGCGGACGTGCTCTGGGCAATCACGACATCGTAAAAAACACTGCGACTAAATTGCTGGCAACGTTACCGAGCATCGGTATCGATCGCCTACTTTGGGTTGGCGGAGCAGGCTCATTAGAAGTAGCGCCAAACGTACCGCTAGTGACTGTTCCTGACTTCCCTGCGGATTACAAAAACGAAGCACTAGCACAAGGCGAAGCTCTTGAAGTGTTCAAGCAATCGAGCAGCGAAGTTAATTGGACGTTCGTTAGCCCTGCAGCAGAAATATTCCCTGGCGAGAAACTATCGACCTACCGTACAGGTGGCGACCAACTGCTCACCGACGAAGATGGCAACAGCAAAATTTCAGTCAGCGACTATGCTATCGCGATGATTGATGAGCTCGAATCTGGCAAGTTCCCGCGCCAACGTATTGGTGTCGCTTACTAGTCATCTCATATATAAAAACTATAAAAGCCGCTTGTTCAAAACAATGCGGCTTTCTGATCTTCGTATTGAGCATTCCTTTAATCCAACGGTAGATGCCCTGTTTTCACTAAGATAACGGTCTCTTCTTCCACATAAGGGAAATGCTCGCTCATGTGAGGGCTGCGCATCCATGTGTGTTTCGGATACTCGCCGTGTTCATCTTTGAAAGTGCCCGACAATACAAAGATCTCTTCACCACCAAAGTGACGATGTGGCTGAAAGCGCTCGCCGACAGGCCACTTCACTAAAGCGACATGTTCGTGCTCAAACTCATGCAATGGCATGACTTGTAAGCCACCAATGCCCGGAAGCCACTCTGTTTCTAGTGTATTGATACGGACTTGAGTTAAGTCTCTCGCATCAAACTGATTTAGCTTAACCAAGATCGTGCAGCCGTCTTTACTCGATGGCGAGTGCGCACTACCCGGCGGATTACGGATATAAGTGCCCGCTGGGAAATCTCCGGTTTCATCGGAGAAGACACCCTCTAATACGAAGATCTCTTCGCCTTGCGGATGCGGGTGCTCAGAAAACGAAGATTCAGGATCGTACTTCACCACGCTAGTCGTGTGACCTGATTCTTTCTCTTCTCTTTCTAACGGCTTACGCCAAACCCCTTTAGCTGGGCTTGCGACCCAATCTAGTTTATCGGTTTCGATAACCAATCTCTTTGAAAAGTCCATGTTGAGCATAATGACGACCTTACTCTAAATATTGTTTTAATTATTATTGTCTTGCTAATGTCTATTCTACGCGAATAACGAGCGAGGGGGAGACTTCGCTGCTAGTTGCTAATTGCTAATTGCTAATTGCTAACAAAGCATCCCCCATATTAAAAACTCGGCTTGATTAATTGCGGCCCGCGATCACACCACCATCAACATCCCAGATTGCACCCGTTACCCAATCGGCACTGTCAGACAATAAGAAAGAGATGCTGTTTGCTATGTCTTTCGGTTGACCCACTCGACCAATTGGGTGAAAAGCATTGAAGCCTTCTAGCGCTTGGTCCACTTCTTCTGGCTTAATGAATGATTCGTAGATCGGCGTTTTAACGACGGCTGGAGACACCGCATTCACGCGAATGTTGTGGTCTGCAAGCTCCATCGCCATATGCTGTGTTAAAGCGTGTAGTCCTGCCTTTGCCATTGAATACGCAGAAGATGGCGTCGCTTTAATAGCTTGTTTCGCCCACATAGAGCCTACATTTACCACGTTTCCGCCACCGTTTTTGATCATCAACTTACTGACAGCTTGAGTGATGAAGAAAGTCGCTTTATTAAGCTGCATGTATTGCTCGTAATCCGACTCCTGATGCTCGATAAACGCTTTAGGGTTAAAGTAGCCAGCCGCATTAACAAGGTAACCAATACCCTCTTCAAGTGACTCTAAATGAGTAATAAGATTCGCAACACTCGCATCATCATAAAGATTAGCTTGCCAGCCAGTAGCGTGGCCCAGCGACTGAAGTTCTGATACCGCTTTATCTAACTTAGTCGGGTTATTGCCGACAACCAACACATGGATGTTTTGAGCGACCAACTGCTTCGCTGTTTCAAAGCCCATACCGCTTGTGCCACCGATTACGACTGCAATACCATTTTTAGTGAAGTTCATTTTGTTATCTCCTAAGTCATGTGAACGTGGTAATCTTAGGCTTTGAACTAACACTATGAATAGTAAGTACAAATCGGTTAGGTAGGTACTTATTGGTACATCTTTATGAAAAATCAGGAAAACTTTTTTTCAAGAAAATCAGCACCAGAGCGTTCAGCTCGGATGGTAGAGACCATCTACGGTTGTAAATGGTCGCTCACGGTTTACCAATTGCTGGCAAATGGCATCAACCGTCCCGGTGAAATGGTGCGTTCGGTCGAAGGGTTATCGACCAAGGTATTAAATGAGTGTTTGAAGCGAAATGTCGAGTTCGGGATTTTAGATAAGCAGATGTTCAACGAACTGCCACCAAGAGTCGAATACCAAGTGACACCCTTTGGTAAAAAGTTTTTACTGATTCTGGATCAGCTAGAAAGCCTACAAAACGAAATCGACGAGATGTAAGCTCAAGCCAGTCACACTATTAGCAAAATCCAGAAAGCACGCTTAGCTCACTGACATTTGTTCAAAGCGACTTTTCACAAAATCAATAAAGGTTCTAATCCGGCTTGGTTGATAGCGGTCTCGATGGTAGATCGCTGAAAAGTCCACTTTAGATACCACCCACTCATCAAACACCTGCAACAGTTGCCCGTCATTCAGTTCTTGTAAACAATAAATGGTTGGCACGCGAATAATTCCGTTGCCTGACTTCGCGCCTTGTACCAACACTCGCCCATTTTTACATTGCAGCCTACCTGTCACATGCACATCGACTGTTTTCTTGGTGTCGTCCAAAGCTTGAAAGCTCCACTTCCGCACCGAGCCAGTTAAGCAATCATGGTGGATGAGATCTTTCGGATGGTTTGGCTTCCCTTTGCGAGCAAAATACTCTGGGCTCGCGAGCGTTCCCATTTCAATATCCAAGAGCTTTCTCGCAATAAACCCTGCATCTTCAAGGCTCCCCATACGAAAAGCGATATCGAATGCGTCTTCAATCAGATCGACTCGGTTACTACTGAAATCGAGACTGATGCTGATGTCTGGGTAGAGCTGCATGAACTCATTCACTAGATCCGCGATGATCACCTCACCAAGATAACCGCCTACACAGTTTACTTTTATGTCACCACGTACTTCTTCAATATCATCGACAGCAGCAATCAAGGCTTGGTCTATATTATCGAGGGCTTGCTCACACCTCGCGTACAGATCTTGACCCGCGTGAGTCAACCTTAAGGTTCGAGTGGTGCGGATAAACAGTGTCACACCCATCTGCTTTTCTAGGCTACTCACTTGACGTGATACATGGGAACGAGAAACATCAAGCTCCTCCGCCGCTTTAGTGAAGTTACCTAAACGTGCGATAAGAACGAAAGAACGAATATCAGATAGGTTAATTTGATTGAGCATGGCCGCCAGCTTACTAATGAATTTACGAGATACACGCCTTTATTGTTGCACTACAACAACAGTGTTTCAAGTAAAGCGCTATATATCAACAATGCTATTTTCCTTAATATACCTCCACCGCAACGAAGCAAGGCAACAAGCACTTGATTCGAATGCACTTAAACAATACGTCGTAGCCAACCGACGCAATAAAAGTACAGAGGAAATAAAAATGAAAAAACTAATCGTAATTACAGGTGCAAGCTCTGGTATTGGTGAAGCAATCGCTCGTCGTCTAAGCGATGAAGGTCACCCTCTGCTTCTTTTAGCTCGTCGTGTTGATCGCCTTGAAGCACTGAATCTACCAAACTCACTATCTGTTAAAGTAGACGTAACAGACAAAGCGTCTTTCGATGCTGCTATCGCACAAGGTGAAGCAAAGTTTGGCCCAGTAGATGCTCTTATCAATAACGCGGGTGCAATGCTTCTTGGTCAAATCGATACTCAAGACGCTCAAGAGTGGAAGACAATGTTCGACGTGAACGTAATTGGTCTTCTAAACGGCATGCAATCTGTACTTGCTCCGATGATGGAACGCAATACAGGTACTATCATCAACATCAGCTCTATCGCGGGTAAGAAAACATTCCCAAGCCACGCAGCTTACTGTGGTACTAAGTTCGCGGTACACGCTATTTCTGAAAACGTTCGTGAAGAAGTTGCGGCTTCAAATGTTCGTGTTACTACAATTGCACCGGGTGCTGTAGAAACTGAGCTTCTGTCTCACACAACATCTCAAGAGATCAAAGACGGTTACGATTCTTGGAAAGAAGACATGGGCGGCGTATTGGCAGCTGACGATATTGCTCGTGCGGTATCATTCGCTTACCAACAACCACAGAACGTATGTATCCGTGAGATTGCTCTAGCACCAACTAAGCAACAGCCATAGAAGCTAATCATCACGCATACATTTGTGAAGTATAAATAGAAAGCGCCACTACTTATTCAGTAGTGGCGCTTTTGTTTTGGTTAAACGCCCAAGGTGGCTGATGCTTGAGCGCCTTTAGTAAACCGAATCGTGGGTTAGAAGTTGTAACCACCGCCGATCATGAATACCCATGGGTCGATATCGACGTCAGTTTTGAATGTATCTGTTGCGGTCTTATATGTTGCTGTTGTTCCGATATCTGCGTACCAAACCGATGCGTTTAAGAACCAATCTTCGTTGATCATGTAATCCATACCAATGTTTGCAGCTAGACCCCAAGAGTCATCTAAAGACACATCCGTTAGACCTGCGTTTTTGCCATTAGCATTTAACCCTTCATCAAAGAACACGGTGTAGTTGATACCTGCACCTACGTAAGGGCGGAAGTCACTGTTCGCTTGACCGAAGTAGTATTGAACCATGAACGTTGGCGGAAGGTGTTTAGTATCAGCAATTTTACCTAGACCATTAACAGAGATACTGTGAGAGAAAGGGCTCGCTGCTAATACTTCAAAACTGATATTGTCAGTAAACATATAGCCAAAAGTAAGGCCAAGCTGAGTATCTGAATCTACTGAAAACTCAAGGTCAGGGTTGTTAAGTACTGCACCGCTGCTGTCATTTGGAGATACTGTTGCAGCACCTGCACGGATGATGAAGTCACCTTCTTTATGAGCAAGAACATTGGTTGACATAAGAGCCGCAATAACCGCAATACCACATACTGTTTTTTTCATTATAATTTCCTTTTGAGGGCTTCATTTTATTGGTGAATGAGTAATCATTTCTTATTTTGCGTGCAAGGTATCATAGAATAACCCTACTTTATTGATGGAAATCAATTTGTGAAAAGTTATGATTATTTATGTAAATTTATATCGACCCGATCACTTTATTCCTTCATTTTATTGACAGTTTTGTAATGCAACTTTCCCGTGCGTCATTTTGTTAATCTAATCCCTTCACTTTGCTCGGATCTCTTTGGATCAAAATAGAGCAAGCCAACTTCCCGCACGCATCAATTTGGTGCGGTTCTACAATAGTCAATCTCGCCTCGTTTAATATTCAATGAGTTACATTTGGCTTAGTGCTTGCAAGTCTATGTTCATAATCACAAATACATTGAGGTTCTGACCATGCAAGACACTCTAACAATCGTTCTGGCCGGCGGTGTTGGCTCTCGGCTTTCTCCCCTCACCGATAACCGTGCAAAACCTGCGGTCCCCTTTGGTGGCAAATATCGAATCATCGATTTCACTCTCACGAACTGTTTACACTCTGGGCTACGCCAAATTTTGGTGCTGACTCAGTACAAATCGCATTCTTTGCAAAAACATTTGAGAGATGGTTGGTCGGTGCTTAACCCCGAGCTCGGCGAATACATCACCAATGTTCCCCCACAAATGCGAACCGGTGATAGCTGGTACAGCGGCACTGCCGATGCCATCTATCAAAATTTGTATCTGCTTTCTCGTAGTGAAGCCAAGCATGTGGTGGTGTTGTCCGGCGACCATATCTATCGCATGGATTACGCGCCAATGCTCAAGCAGCACAAAAAGACCGAGGCAGACCTAACCGTGGCGTGCATGGAGGTTTCGATTGACGAAGCCAAAGAGTTTGGTGTGATGGAGATAGACGAGTCTCTACAAATCAATAACTTCACAGAGAAACCACGTTACCCTGCATGTGTACCTGGTAGGCCAACCCGAAGCATGGCTTCAATGGGGATTTACATCTTTGATAAAGAGATACTGACACAGGCGTTATTAGCAGACGCAGAAGATCCAGACTCAAGCCACGATTTTGGTAAAGACATTATTCCTAAGTTAGTCGGCAACAACAGTGTTTACGCGTATAAGTTTGGTGATGAAGAAGGACGAGTGACGCAAGATGCTTACTGGAGAGATGTTGGTACTATCGACTCTTATTACCAATCGAATATGGACCTGTTGAAACCGTCCTCGCCTATCGATTTATACCAACCGGATTGGGCAATTCGCACCTATGAGCCACAACTGCCGCCCGCACGAACCATTGCTTCGGTCGAAGGTAACCAAGGGATATTCATCAACTCGATGATCGCCAATGGCGTTGTGATTGAAGGTGGTTCGGCGCAAAACTCTATCTTCTTCCCCAAGGTAAAAGTCAGCAATGCCGCGATTGTGATTGATAGTATTCTGTTTGAAGACGTAGAGATCGGGCGAAATAGCCATATCCAAAACTGCATCATCGATAAGAACGTGAAAGTGCCAGATGGAACACAAATCGGCATAGATAGTCTTGCCGACGCCAAGCGCTTCCACATATCGAAACAAGGCGTAATAGTGGTGCCCTCTTCTTATCAGTTTGAAGAGTGATACTCCCCTCTAGCGTAGCTTCTTATTGAACGAAAAAAAGACAGCGATTTCGCTGCCTTTTTATATGGTTAGATGTTTTGATCAAAGCAGACGCTTTAGAATGGACCCAACTCAATCATTTGAGCGATCACAACCGAAACCAACGCACCCACTGACCAGAACAAGAATAACGGTAAGAAGAAACGAACCCACTTGGTGTAAGGTACTTTTGCAATAGCCAATACCGCCAACAAGCCACCATTAGTTGGGTAAATATAGTTAGAGATACCATCACCCAATTGAGAAGCCAGTGCCGCAACTTGACGAGTCACTTCACCAATATCCGCCAATGGAATAATGATTGGCATGGTGATCACCGCTTGGCCGCTGCCTGACGGAATAAACAGGTTAATCGCTGCTTGTGAGAAGTAGATACCCGCCGCGGCTACAAGTTTGGAGCTACCAGAAATAATCTGTGCAAGATAGAAGATAATAGAATCAACAATCTTCGCGTCTTCCATAATGGTCAACACTGAGCGAGCGAAGAAGATGATCAGAACTGCCACCAATACATCGCTAACACCTTTGGTCCAATACTCACAAATCTTGTTCGGAGATAAACCCGCAACCAAACCCGGAATAATCGCCATCGCCACAAATGCACCCGCAATCTCGGTAAAGCCGAAACCCATCGTCAAGGTACCGAAAATCATGTATGCGAACACGCCCAAGAATGCGATGCCCGCAAGCTTTTCACGTGTGGTCAGTGTTTTCGCTTCAACATTCGATTCGTAGTGGTAACCCGTACCGTGCAACAAACCTTTGGCCGGATCTTGCTTAACTTTGCGCGCGTAGTTAAGCACATACCACGCACCCGTTAGCAACATGAACATACCAACAATAAAGCGGTACCACATGCCTGAATACATAGGCAGTTCAGCTATAGTATGTGCGATCCCCGTAAAAAATGGGTTAGCCAAAGCTGCGGCGAAACCGGCACAACTTGCCAGTAAAACAACGCCAAGGGCAGTGATCGCGTCATAACCAAGCTTGATACAGATAGGAATCATCAAAGAGATAAAAATGACATCAAGCTCACGCATACCGGTGAAGGTGACGTTGAAGAAGATCGCCGTCATGATCACAGGTGCAATTACGTACAAGCCTTGCTTCTTTAGCTTAGTGGTTAGCGCAACAACGGATGCGTCTAACAAACCCATGTGTTTGATAATGCCAAAAGCACCACCCACAAATACCACAACGCCCATCACGCCAGAAGCGGATTTGAAGCCTTTAAAAAATGATTCGAAAAAAGAGGCTAATGTTGTTGGGTTGCTGGTCAATTGTGTGTAGCTGTCTGGGTCGATAACCGTGCGGCCATTCATGACCACTCGCTCAAATTCACCAGCAGGGATAAAGTAGGTTGCGATTGCAGCAACAATTACCATGATGACCAAAGAGAGAAACGGGTGGTTTACTTCTTTCTCTATCGGCGCTTTGTTACCAGCTTGAGATGTAGGTACGGATGTAGATACCGTAGTCGTCATATAGACTCCTTATTTGTCAGCAACTAAGGATCACTTAGCCGCCGAGAGGGATTTTTGGAAAAACGAAACCCTTCACGCTGAACTAAGTTCGCGCTAATTTAGGCTGTTTCAAAAAGGCCTTTGATAGATGGTGCTCTCAAATGTACATAGTGAAGTAGTGAGCACTACTCTCTTTGCGTCCGAGCAAAATGCAGATGTTCAGCCGAGTCAGGCCAAACTGAATGAGGTCATTACAAGCAGATAAACAGAAAAGTCTGTTTTGGTAATGCGTTTTTTATCAATTACAAAGACAAGCGGCGCATACTAGCACAACGAGTCATTAATTGTCAGAAAAGTGTGAGTTTCGTCATATTTTGGTGAGCAGTAAAAAAGCGCCCAGTAATAAGCTAGGCGCCCTTCTGCAATCGAATCGAGTTACTTAGGCGCTAATTCGTAGTTTTCTTGCATCTCATGAGGGGCAATCCCGTACTCATGATCCGCTAAGTAACCATCCTTATAGACCTTCATTCCCTTCTCATCCCAGCTCACTTTGATCATCGCTGTGTTGCCATCTTCACTGCCTAACAGCTCAAGCATTTCTGTATCAATCTTAATGGCTTTGATGGTTTTAATGCGCTTAAACGGCTTAAATTCAGTGGTCGAGGTTGGCAAAAATCCGTAGCTGCTGATCCACGTATCTTTAGGTACTAGCCATTGGTTGAAAACATCATCAACAATCGCTTTCGGCATGCTTGCGATAACAACAGAATCTGTCATGACGTTGTTTGTCTCTAAGCTGTAACCGCCCTTACCATCTGAAACATAAGTAGGAAAATCAATGCCAATTTCAGACTCGGCAGGTAAACGACCTAAAGTGACCGACTTCTTAACGTAAAGTTCTGCAGTTTCAAATTGCTGCATGATCTCTGGGATGTTCTGAAACTCAACAGGCGCAGCAAAGCATTAAAAGCGAAAGAAATGGAAGCTGCGATGGCAGCCAATTTAACAGGCATTTTCATGGTAACGGTTCCAAATTTAACGAAGCTGTTATGGTGCCCCGTACTAACAAATACCTCAATAATCTGCAGCGGTTTATATTTATCATTGTGATATTGAGTGACGAATTAATAAATAGTTAGTGTGTTATTCAGATCTGTCGGAGCTTTGATGAAAGTTTCAATATGGAGGGGGCAGTTGAGTGTCTATAAATAAAAGTCTAGCGGTAACTGATTTATCAAAAACGAAAGAAGTTAGCCAAGTGACAAGTTCGGAATTATAAAACCGATAAAGAGAGATTCACTGGAAATTCGCAGTAGGTTAGAGCAAATTATCAAGGATGGAGTTTTTTTGAACATGTCTTTAAAACACGAAACATAATATGCGATCAGTTAATCGGACTTTCAAGGGAGGAGGAAGAGATTATTTGATAACACTGAAGTGAATCACACAAGTGTACTTTCTCTATTGGTGAATCTATCCGATGTTTGCTACGTTTAAATGACACAGTCATTGGAAAGGTATGATTTATGAAAATAAACGTTCAAACACATCACGTATCAATTAACGACGACTCACGTAAAGACATCGAAGGTAAATTCGAGAAGATATCAAACCATTTTCCATCACTGATCAGCTGCGACATCATCATAACAAAAGAGCACAGCCAACATCAGGTTGAAGTATTCACCAACTACGAAGGTGTACGTGTAAACGCAAAAGCTACAGATGACGTTATGTATCCAGCCATCGCTTCAGCACTCAAGAAACTTGAAGCTGGCCTAAGTAACCGTAAGGGACAATTGAAAGCAGACCTACACGAGAAACCAACAAGCACGAAGCCTGAGATTGCTTCGGACATCATCCAAGAGATGAAATTGGTATAACTCAATAAGTAGTTGAAGCGCACTAACGAATAGAAGCTTATTAAGAATTTCAAAGCCAGCACATGTTGCTGGCTTTTTCGATCTAAAAGCCAAATAATTCTTCCCTCTTTGCTCCTCTCGAACTTAGAGCAAACCCACATCATTTTTGACTCCGTTAAGTTCTTAGCAGCTATAACAATCACTTGTAGTATTTGATACAGTTATAAACTGAAATTTAGACCACAACGGAGTGTTTATTATGAAAAAAATCGCGCTAATTGTATTTCTGGCAACTCAACTAATGGCTTGTACAGAAGTGGGCAGTGAAGCTTGGTGTGCCGATATGAAAGAAAAGCCGAAAGGTGACTGGACTGCCAATGAAGCCGGTGATTTTGCTAAGCATTGTGTTTTCTAAACACTACTAAGCGTTAATTGACGACACTAAGTGAAAGGCGTGCAACGACGAACTGAGCACTCCACGCAACACAATAACCCCGAATAAGTGAGTTTGAGGATGGAACACCAACTAAGTAATGACTGGAAACGTATCGAATGGGTATTAACCGACGTTGACGACACCCTTACTTGGCAAGGCTCATTGCCTCCAGAAACCCTAATTGCATTACAAAAACTACGAGATAATGGAATTAAGGTGGTCGCAGTGACGGGCGCCTGTGCAGGTTGGTGTGATCATATTGCGCAGCTTTGGCCTGTCGATGCTGTGCTTGGAGAAAATGGGGCTTTCTTACTAGAGAAACAAGATAATGCATTGCAGCTCTCATCTGAAACGCCGCTAGAGCAAGTACGCCAGAATCAAGCCAAACTCAAACAACAAGTTGAAGCTATCTTGCTGAGTTACCCAGACCTATCCCTAACTCTGGATCAATCTTACCGCTTGTGCGAGGTCGCGATTGATATCGGGCAAAACCGTAAGCCTGTTGATCCTGAAATAGTGCAAGCGGTACTCGAAAGAATACACGCTTTAGGTGCACACGCAACGGCAAGTTCGATTCATATCAACGCTTGGTATGGCGAGCACTCAAAGAAAAGCGCAGTGCACCGATTTCTTACTAGTAAAGGCTTATCGCTCGAACAAATCCACAATCAAGCCTGCTATGTCGGCGATTCAATGAATGATCAGCAGATGTTCGAATCACTTCCACTTACCGTTGGCGTGGCAAACATTCAACATTATTGGGATAAGCTAGAGCATCATCCAAGCAAGGTCATGTCGCAGCCTGGTGGCTATGGGTTTGCAGAATTTGTGGATGCGCTGTTGGCAGTTAAAAGCTAGCCCCTTAAAAACGAGTTACGCCCTTCTAACAAGGTTTCAGGTCACTCAATAGACATAAAAAAACGACCGCTAGGTAGACCGAAGTACCTAGGGTCGTTTGAGCTTCAAAATGCTAGATAAGCTCTTAACTTTGACACATCACACAAAACACGCTGCATTGCACCATCTGTCTAAATAAGCTTGTTACGGATGTGGATCACCACCGCTTCTGCAACGATAACCACAGCAAAAATACTCACCAATACCATCGAAACTTTTTGCCACTCAAAAAGGTTCTGTGCATCGTTTAGCACCACACCAATACCACCAGCACCAACCAAACCCAATACCGCAGATTCACGCACATTGATGTCCCAACGGAACAATACGATTGAGTAGAATGCTGGCATCACTTGTGGCCAATAACCTTTAAGCAAAATACTCATCCAAGAAGCACCAGTTGCACGCAGTGCTTCGATAGGCCCCATGTTCACTTCGGCAATTGCTTCCGCTAACAGCTTCCCTACAAAGCCGATACTACGAATGGCAATCGCCATGATGCCTGCGAGAACACCGGGGCCAAACAGTGCGATAAACAACAGTGCCCAAACCAATGAGTTCACTGAACGTGAAGACACAAGGAAGAATTGAGCAACCCAGTTTAACGCTTTATTAGGTGTAATGTTCGGTGCGTTCAACAACGCCAAAGGAATCGCAAACACCAAAGTAAACAGTGTGCCCAATGTCGCGATGTGCAAGGTTTCAATCATTGCAGCGTGGATCGACTCAGGGTAGAACGCGTAGTCCATTGGCACCATGCGCTCAAACATGTCAGCAAACTGTGCTGGCGCGTCGTATAGGAACTCAGGAATCACTTCAACCGTCTGCCAAGACCACACGATGGCACACACAAGGCTAAGGTAAACGGCAAATCGAGCCACACGTTCGTTGGGTGTAAAACGCTGCCACTCTCTATCAATAGATGCAGTTGTCATTAGAAGATTCTCCTAACAATGTTGGAAAGGAATTCGCCTACAAGAATCAGTGCGATGATCGTTATCAAAATAGCAGCGACAAAGTCGTAGTCAAAGCGTTGGAATGCCGAGAATAACGTCCCACCAAGGCCGCCCGCGCCAACGATGCCCACCATGGTTGAGTTGCGCAAATTTGAATCCAACTGGTAGCTAGCAAAGCCAATAAAACGCGTGAATACCTGAGGCATTACCGCATACAAAATTACGCTGATGAAGCTCGCACCGGTCACTTTAATCGCTTCAACTGGTTTAAAAGAGATCTCCTCAATCGCTTCAGCGAACAGCTTGGCGATGAAACCAATGGATGCGAATACCAAGGTCAATATCCCAGCCAGAGCACCAAAACCTACTGCTTTCACAAACAAGATTGCGATTATCACTGGGTGAAAAGAGCGACACAACGCGATAAAGCCACGAATGGGCGTTGATACGATTGAAGGCATCATATTTCGTGCGGCCAGTAAGCCTAGAAACAGTGAAATAACGATGCCAAAGAAACTTGAGATAATCGCAATTTGTAAGCTTTCCGCTAGCCCACTCAGTAGTAGGTTGGTACGCGAGAAATCAGGCGGAAACATTCGAGATAGTAACCGCTCGCTTTCACCAAAGCCGATAATCAAACGCTCAAAGGTAAGCCCTAGCGTCGAGAAGCTGTAAAACAGATAAGCCACGATCCCGGCGATTATCGCACGATTGGTCCATGACACCTTGAATGGGTTTTCATGCTTCGCTGACGCCTGATTTGACGGTACGCTTGGCGATGAGCTTGGGTTTAATCCAGCCATGATTCACCCCCATAGATGATTTTTAGATCTTCCTCAGAAATACCTTCAGGGCTACCGTCGTAATGTACTTTGCCATTACACATACCGATGATGCGCTTGGCGTAACGCTTGGCTAAGTTCACATCGTGAATGTTCACCAATACAGGAATATTTTTCTGCTCAGCGAAAGTTTCCATCAACTCCATGATCTCAACCGCGGTTTTCGGGTCGAGTGATGACGTCGGTTCGTCAGCAAGAAGAATGTAAGGGTCTTGCATCACCGCACGAGCGATACCGACACGCTGTCTTTGCCCGCCCGATAAACTGTCTGCACGTTGGTTTGCAAAGTCTTGCAGACCAACAAATTCCAGTAGTTCAAAAGCTTTTGCTAAATCTTCAGCTGAGTAATTACGACGCCACGCATTCCAAGCGGTCATGTAACCCAGACGACCACTCAACACGTTCTCGATAACCGTTAAACGCTCTACCAAGTTGTACTCTTGAAATACCATGCCGATATGACGGCGCTGTTTACGAAGTGCTTGGCCTTTTAATTGAGTCAGGTCTGCGCCATCAAAAATGATTTCGCCTTGGCTTGGATCGTTAAGTCGGTTGATACAGCGCAGAAGCGTACTTTTACCAGTACCAGATGGACCAATGATCGCGATAATACCCGGCTCATCGATATCTATATTAATGCCTTTAAGGATTGGCTTGCCTGCCACATACTCGTGGAAAAGGTTGTTTATCTTTATTCCTTCATAGCTTGCTACGGCCATACTGCATTTCCTTGTGCGAATTTTAGAATGATCTATGCCCTACCCGCGAGGGCATAGATTTTAGTTGAGGTAAGTGTTTTTAAAGGACTAAGCCTTTCTAAAACTTAATCTTTTAACAGAGAGAAGAATTAACCGTTGTTTGCTTGTTTCGCTAGCTCAGCGGCTTTTTTCTTTGCACGTTTAGCGGCGTCTTTTTCAGCCAGTTTTTTCAGACCTGCTTTGGTATAAGCCGTACCTGTCGCGTGGGCAATGTCACGAATCACGTCCCACTCTTCTTTGTAGCTGATTGGCGAGAAACGGTCTGCACCTTTGAATGATGCACTCATCTCTGGAGTAAAGCGGTAGCTAAAGAAGGCTTCGTTGATCTTCTCTACTAGCTCTGGCTTTAAATTATAAGCGTAACCGAAAGCAGACGTTGGAAAACGCGGGCTACGGTAGATGATCTTCAGCTCAGAATCGTCGACACGACCAGCAGCCACCATACGATCGTATACATCAGATGCCACAGGTGCTGCATCATAGTCTCCGTTGAATACACCGAGAATCGACTGGTCATGCTTACCCGAGTAAAGTACTTTGTAGTCTTCATCTGGCACTAACCCTTTAGCAGGGAATAGTGCACGAGGAGCTAGGTTGCCAGAGTTTGATGATGCAGAAGTGTGTGCAACCTTTTTGCCTTTTAGATCAGCCATAGTATTGATACCGCTGTCTTTGCGCACAATGGTGATCAGGTTGTAGCCTTGGAAACCAGACTCATCACCTTTCACTGCAATTGGAACGTAACCTGCTAGGTTAACTGCGTAGCCTGTTGGACCCGTAGAGAAACCAGCAACGTGCAGTCGACCAGAACGCATCGCTTCTACTTGCGCTGAGTTCGAGTGAACTGTGTAGTAAATCACTCGCTTACCTGTAATTTTACTTAGGTGAGCTTGGAAGTCGGCAAACGCATCTTTGTACAACGCAGGGTCTTCTACTGGCGTGTAAGTAAACACAAGCGTGCTTGGGTCATTCCACTCGTCTGGGTTCTTTGGTGAATCGGCCACCAAATCTTGGTTTTCATCACAGTATCGATCGTCTAACACACCACGGCTAGAGCAGTCGCTTGCCATAGCCATTGAAGGAAGTAGTAATGAGCTAGCGATTAACAGTCCTTTAACACTGATTTTCATATTCAAACCTTACTTTTACTTATTGTTGAAAGTCACCTTCACTATTGCAGTCTTTGTGCCAGATTTTTATTTAAATAATTTCAACAACTTAAATGAAAAACCAAATTCAGCAATAAGTTTTGAGTCATTCATGTCCAACCTAGAAGTAGGTGTTTGGGTCATTTATGTCCTACCAATTTCAGTGGTAAAAAAAGAGCCCGAAGGCTCTTTGGTTCACTGCTTTTTCTCTTATTATTCTTCAATAATCCAGATAACTTAGGCGTCGCTGTCCATGCAGTTAGCGTAATAAGTTACCGTTGCAGGCCAATCGCTGAATACGCCCATCACACCTACATCTTGTGCTAACACATCGAGCATTTTCATCATGTCGCCATCATTGTTGATGCCGTCTTTTACACTCTTGTAATACCAACCACCGCCTTGCGCTAATGGGCCAGAACGCTCAAGCGTCCATGCAATAATGTCGAGGTCCGCACCTTTGGCAAGCTTGGCGTAGTTAGACGCAACCAGTTCGTTGTTCTCACCTAGCTCAACCAAAGCAAACAGAGGTGGCGCAATGATGTTCACACCCGCATCGCGCAGCTCTTTCATGTTTTCAACAGACGCGACAAAGTCCGCTTGCTCATAAACACGGTCATCAAGATAAACCGCTTGTTTTCCGAACTTCGGTGTTTCTTTGATCCAGTACTTCACATCATCCAGATTAAATGACTGCAAGTAAGTCTCCGAAGGCTTGAAACCCGCCTCTTTGAGTTCATCCACCAACTTTTGCGCGTACATCTCTTGGCTGAAACCATTGAAAGGCATTTCGACCGCTGCTGATTTCAATTCAGGCGTTACCTTCACGCCGTGCTCTTTAAATAGTGCTGCACTTTCTGCGTGCGTCATCAGTGTCCCAGTTTGGCTGTAAAGGTCAGTTCTCCAACCCGGTGTGCCATTCATGTACTCTTCGACAGTGGTCGCTTTCGGATTCGCGCCATCCATTTTCCCTTTGAGCGTCTTAAACTCTGCCAACGTGAAATCAGAAGTACGACACTCAACCTGAGCATCTTCACCTGTCGCTGGGTTCGCTGGTTTAAATGGAACTGAACATTTCTTAGCAAGATCAGGGTGTGCCAAGACATCTGTTGTGGTGTGCAGATCACTTTGCGAGTGACGGCATACCAACGCTTTATCTTTAGTAAAAGTGACATCACACTCAACGACACCCGCCCCCATCTGAATGGCAGCTAAGTAGGATTCCTTAGTGTGCTCAGGAAACTGCATTGCAGCTCCGCGGTGCCCAATAGAAAAATCGCTGCGATGAAAAGGCCCTTCGCTACAACTCAGCAGCTTGGTTTTCAAAGGGCTCTCATCCATATTGTTGACTAAAAAGAGGGGACGAGGTCCTAGGTTTGCTGACTCTGTAGCTGCCCATGCTGTCATTGAGCTAACGCCAATTATCAGAGCAATCGAGCCTTTCAGTATTTGCTTCATGTTTGTATCTCCTTGCAACAAGCAATTATTTTTCTAACTTCCTTAATTCGGTCATTCCGATTTTCTCTAAGATGACCTCATGTGGGCTGATGCCACAATGTAGGGATTGCACGCTTTATGCCAAATATTAAAACTCTTTTATTACAATCACTTGAAACCGTTAGTCATTCAACTAAATGATAAATGGGTCATTATTGTCTTGTGCTTTTTTTTTTCGGTTTTCTCTTTTGGCTTTGGTTTGCAGCTTGGTAACTAACTGCGCGAGTTAAGCCTTGAAACTCTCTTTATCCAATTGATGCTTCTTCATTTTTCGATAAAGCGTTTTACGTGGTAGATTCAGCTTGCTCGAGACCTCATTGATATTGCCTGCACTCTCTATCAACGCTTCAGTCAGTACATTCCTTTCGTACTGCTCCATCTGTTTTTCAAAGGCGAACTCTTCTCCTATTGATTCACAAATTGGTGATTGGAGATCGAAGCCATCACCGACAATGCCAAGTACAAATCGGTCGGCGACATTGCGTAATTCACGCACGTTACCGGGCCATTCGTGTCGACATAGTTGCTGAATCTGCTCAGGGTAAATCGTTGATGGGCGTGTCTTGTATTTGTGGCTCGCTTGAATCACAAAATGACGGAACAACACCTGAATGTCTTCTTTACGTTGACGCAATGCGGGAAGGTTTAAGCTAGCAATATTAAGGCGATAGAAGAGATCGGCCCTGAACTCACCCGATTCACTCAAGCTCGCGAGATCAGCTTTGCTGGCCGCTACAACTACAATGTCGACAGGTATTAGTTCGTTGCCGCCAACACGTTCGATCACTCGTTCTTGAATCACACGTAACAATTTGATCTGCACGGCAATCGGCATGCTTTCAATTTCATCGAGAAACAGAGTCCCGCCATTGGCTTGTTCTATTTTGCCGATGCGTTTTTTGTTGGCACTGGTAAACGAACCCGCTTCGTGACCAAAGAGTTCACTCTCAATAATACTCTCGGTCATGCCACCGCAGTTTATCGCGACAAACGGCTTTGCCTTGCGACGGCTAAATTGGTGCAACGCACGAGCAATCACCTCTTTTCCTGTTCCAGTCTCACCATTAATAATGGTATCAACCCCAGTATGAGACAGCGCGAGCACCTGCTTACGTATGGTGTCCATCGCTTGGGATTGGCCGATAACCACAGATTCAATGGGTAGTTCTGTATCCTGATCGTCGTCTAACGTTGCAGGGCTGTTGTGCTGACATTGTGTCAACGCCAAATCTAACTTCTCCACCAACTCTCTGGCATTAAGCGGCTTTTCCAGAAAATCGAAAGCACCCAACTTCATCGCCTCTATCGCCATCGGAATATCACCATGCCCGCTCATCAGCAACACAGGAACGTTAGCTGCCCTATGCTGGATTGAGCTAAGTAGAGTCAAGCCGTCTACTTGTGGCATTCTCACATCACACAACACCACCGACTGACTGTTTGCTTTGAGTGATTTAAGGCCAAGGTTTGGGTCGGTAAAGCTAGTGACACTAAACCCTTCGAGCTCCAACATTTCACTCACTGCTTCAACAACGTCTGTTTCATCGTCGATAAGAACTATGTGTTTTTCTGAATTCATGAGTCTGTGCCTTTTGGTAGAGTGACGATAAAGGTGGTGCCTTGGTGTTCAACTGACTCCACGTGAATCGAGCCGCCAAAGTCTTTAATTATGCTGTATGCGATAGACAAACCGAGCCCGAGCCCCTTACCTGTTGCCTTACGGGTATAAAATGGGTCGAACAGATAAGGGATGTCCTCTTCGGGTATCCCTAATCCATTGTCCTTAACTGCAATTTGAATAGTGTTCGGATGCTCTTGGGTGGAGATGCTGAGCAGAGGCTGCTCCCTATGTTCAACGGCGTCTAAAGCATTGCTGATCAAATTCACCAGTACCTGCTCCAAGCGAATACTGTTAGCACGAACCATTTGGTCACTCTGTGGGGAATACTGAATCGAGACCCTACTTTGCCTAGTTTCAAACAAGTCGATAGCATCACTAATCACCTTTACCAGTTTTACGTTATCAATCTTGCCATCGCTCTTACGTGAGAAGGCTTTCAAGTGACGGGTGATTGCCGCCACCTTATCTAGCAGCACTTCAATCTTTTGAAGATTATCTTCGGCTCTATCTGGTCTTTGCTTACCTAACCACAATTGAGCGCTTCGAACATGGCTGTTTACCGCAGTTAATGGTTGATTGATCTCGTGAGTGATTCCAACACTTAATTGCCCCAACGCGGCCAGTTTTCCTGCTTGGATGAGCTCATCTTGGGTAACACGCAGCTTGGCTTCAGCTAAAGTGCGCTCTTCCACCTCAGCCTCCAACTTACGGTTGGTTTGTTTAACGACTTTGGCCGTGGTCTGAAATACCTTTAAGTACTTAGCCATTTGCGTCACTTCATCTTTGCCACGAATCGCGACTTCGGTATCTAAATGGCCAGTAGAAATCGCGAACATGTTGTCTTTAAGCTGTAATAGCCTTTCTAAAATACTCTTGCGCACATAGAACCATGAGATAGCCGCGGCAGCTAACACACTAAAAAGAGAGAGAAAAAGTGACAAACGTTGGTTGGATTGCAAAGAGTGTTGCGCCTGCTGAATCGACTGATCAATATTGCGGTTCACTTGACTAGTGTTACGTTCGATTTGTACCGTTAACTGATTCAAATGTTCACGGCTGTTTTGTAAGAAATACTGCTCTTGATAGAGGTGATCGAGCGCTTTGTTTTTCAGCCCATACAAGCTGCTATCACTTGAGGCTAGGTTGTAAATTACGGTGAGCTGATGATCCAGCTCTGGAAAGGCACTTCTTAAATCGCCACTTACCCAAAGCTGCCACCATTCTTCCCCTACTTGCTCTAAGCGGTAACTGGTGTAATCCAACTCATTAAAGCTCGAGTCGTTATACAGTTTTTCAACCAAGCCTAATTGGTAGTACAACAGGGATTTTAACTGCGAGTATTGGACCTGATCTTTGGCTGAATCAGGCAAGCTATCGAGTGAATCACTGGCTTGCTGCAATAGCGGGTAAAAGCCTTCGAGTAGATTTCGAAGTTCTTGATTGAGTTGTTCTGACTCAATCTCACTTTGATACAACAGGCTCAGACTATTATTAACTTGGGCGATAAGATCTTTAAAGTAGGAGTGATAATCAGGGAATTGAACCATAACGCTATTCATTACTGATATAGCCTCTTCAATTTTAAGCATCGCCTGTTTGCGCTCTAAATTGGATTCTGCGTCACTGAGTTGTGATGAGGTGGTGATAATCACTCGCACCATGTCGTTCAAGCGTGCAGCGTTATCTAAGGCAGGGATTTCACTCTCTTTTAATTCGACAAGCCTTTGATTTAGGTTGTCAAAGGTGAAGCTGGAAACAACCGAAAGGAAGATGGTGGTCATCGATAACATGGCCAATGCCAACACCAAGCGCAGTTCAATGCCTTTCCAACCAAACCACTTACGACGCGGAATCTTGATCGGAAATGGACGTTCAAAACGATCCTTACTATCTATCACCTCTGAGACACGACTACTCACTCGCCCCACCTTTTTCTCATCAAAAAACCAACAGGAAAGGTCAATGATTCAATCAGTTAGGTGGTCAACCTGACTTAAAGCCACTTCAAATAGTTTTAGAGAAACTATGAAAACAAGAGTAATCATTAACATTTCACATAAAACACCATAACAATTATTTTATAAACCCTAGACTGTCTGTTTTGAGAGAGAAGAAAGTGACGTCACCGACAGAAACGTGATTACTCTATCAATACAAAAAATCGCATAGGCTTTGACCTATGCGATTTCATCAGTATCACGTCAATTTGATGGTCGAGACTCAACGAGTTAAAGAATGATCATCCCATCTCGATAGTTCAGTGCTGGCGAAACATCTTGGCCAAGTAATACAGGGCCGTCGAGGTCGACAACTTCAGATTGAACCGCGATAGGCAGTGCAGCACGCATGGCTAATGAGGTCCCGAGCATACAACCCGACATCAGAGTGAAACCGAGCTTTTTGGCTTCTTCTGCGAGTGCTAATGCCTCTGTTAAACCGCCCGTTTTATCTAGCTTGATGTTGACCATTTCATACTTACCTACCAACGATGGCAGTTGTGAAGTGGTATGGCAGCTTTCATCAGCACACAACGGAATCGGATGCTTGATGTGTGCCAGCGAGGCATCATGCTGCTGTGGTAAAGGCTGTTCGATCATCACAATGTCAAACTCAGCCAGTTGATTAAACAGCTCTTCAAGGTTGAGCCCTGTCCACGCTTCATTGGCATCAAGTACAATTTGAACACCTTCGGCAGCTTCTCGTACCGCACGAACACGTTCAATCACCTGCTCACCATCCAGCTTTACTTTCAGTAACTTTGCGCCATTCTCGACATAATCATGCGCTTGTATTGCCATTGCTTCTGGCGTGCCTATCGAGACAGTCATTGCGGTAACCATTTGCTCTGGCAACTCAAACAAACTATTTGGGAACATCTGGTCATTTTGCTGTGCTTCAAATTCCCAAAGCGCACAATCGACAGCATTACGCGCCGCCCCTCCAGGTAACAAAGACAGAAGGTGCTCTCTTAGCGCTGCGGGATCAGTCATGCCTCGCTCAAACATGGCTTCAAGTGCGCTAGACGCCTGTTGGATTTGCGCCAGCACAGACTCCGATGACTCGCCATAGCGTGGGTAAGGCGTACACTCGCCTTGCGCTTGTTTGCCATCATGTTCAATGTAAACACGAACAACGTGACACTCAGTACGGCTGCCTCGAGAGATGCGAAAAGGCGTTTGCATCGCGATAGTAATGGGTTCTGCTGTAATCTTCATAATTTCACTCGGTTGATGTTCGCTTTAACAAATGGAAACGTAGAAATGATGAAACCGTTAAAGTGAATGTCGCAAATGATCAGTAATATGTTGTACACCAAAACGAACTGGATCCGTCACTGGTACTTGATAAAGTGTGGTCCATTCTTGGCACAATATCTCAGCATCTTCAATGCTAATCGCCGATGTGTTCAGGCAGATACCCACCAGCTTCACATCTGGATTTGTCAGTCGCGCCGCTTGTAAGTTCGCTTCAATGGTCTGCTCTATGCTTGGCAATTGAGCATGAGGAAGGTTGCGAATATGTGGTCGCCCGACTTCATGACACAAAACCAAAGCATCAGCTTGTGCGCCATGTAATAAACCTAAACTCACGCCCGCAAAAGATGGATTGAACAACGAACCTTGGCCTTCAATGATGTCCCACTCGTGATCGGTAAATTCAGGGCTTATCGCTTCAACCGCGCCGGAAATAAAATCGGCAACGACTGCATCAATCGAAATACCACTGCCTTCAATCAAGATACCCGTCTGGCCTGTCGCTTTAAACTGAGCTGATGTGCCCGCTTCTTTAAGCGACTTTTCAATGGCCAACGCCGAAAACATTTTCCCTACTGAGCAATCCGTTCCTACCGTTAGAAGACGCTTACCTTGACGAGGTTTACCATTACCCACGTTCAGGTCACCATCAAAATGGCGTACATCATGAAGCTTAGTCAATCCTCGCTGTTGCATGTCAGCAAGCGGTGAAAATTCACTCAGTCGTTGGTGCATTCCAGATGCAATCTCAAAACCCATTTCTGCTGCTGCCAATATGGTTGGCTGCCATGAATCAGGAATAACACCGCCAGGGTTCGCAGTACCAATCACTAGAGTTTTAGCACCCTGCGTTTGTGCCTCTTGCAAAGTCATATCGGTTAAGCCAAGAGAAACAGTTTCGTCTGTTAAACGCAGTTGGCCTAGACAGATTTCTGGTCGCCATTGGTGAATACCACGGGCTGTTTTTGCGGCCAATGGGTCAGTAACATCCCCAAGAAAAAGAAGGTAAGGTTGAGCGATAGACATGAGCATTCCTAATTAATAAGTCCTTATATGGAATTACTTTAATTAAGAAGTTAAAGGCTGCCGAATACCTATTTATCGACACCCTATAACCTTAGGTTATAGGTTGAGCATGGCTCTTTAATGAAGCAATAAATTGTTTAAAGGAAATCGACTGAGGGGTGTGCTCTGCGCAAAGCATCGAAACCGAAAATTGAATATCCGGTTGTAATGGCAACACACAAATCGACTCATCGTTTTGATAGTGCTCCGCAGTCCAAGGGTCGACAATCGCAAACCCCGCTTGATGCTTGACGAGCTCTGCCGCTGCGCTGTAGCTACGAACTGAAATAGGGTGATGATATCGGCTATCACGAGCAGAAAGATTCTGATGGAGAAGCAAACCAATAGGGTCCCTGCTATCAAGCCCAATGATAGGCAAAGGGTGTTCGATAAGTTCTTCGAGGGTCGGCGCTTCAGATAACGATTCAACCATACCTGCAGGAGCTAGCACCTTAAGAGATTGAACCAACAACACTTCACTTAATATCGCGGGCGGCGTTTCATCGCCAAACGCTATAGCAATATCAAGCTCATGCTTTAATAGCCCAGCACATAGTTCGTCACGGTTGGCTGTCAGTAGTTCAAAAGAGAGTTCTTGCTCGCGAGACATTTGGGCGATCACCGGAGTCAGCAATTTAGTCGCCAGAATCGGTGGCGCACCAATGCGTAAATGCTGATGTCCTTGCTTGACTTTGTTGGTCAAAGAACGAAATTGACCCAGTTGCTGATAGACCTTTTCCGCTTCCGGCAGCAAGGTTTTCGCTTCAACCGTTGGTACTAAGCGCCCTTTAACTCGTTCGAATAAACCAAACCCGAGTTGTTGCTCAGTGTGCGCCAAAATACGGGTCACGTTAGGTTGCGATACATGCAAACTGCGCGCGGCTCCAGATACGGTTCCGGTCTGCATAATGGCGTAAAAGACTTCCAACTGTCTTAGGTTCAAATCAGTATCCTTTGGATTCACAAGCTAGATTAAGCAGCTAGAGATACTAGCATATAGCAAGTATGCATCCAGATAGAATGACACCAAATACAAAAAATCGCATAGGCCCCCACCCATGCGATTTTTATTTAAAATCCTCTCAGTAAAGTAAGGGTTATTTCCCCAAAACAACCATCACTTTACGTTTTTTATCTCCAGAGAAAGGACGACGACCATGCATAGCAAGGTTATTATCAACTAGCGCTACATCACCAGCCTGCCAGTTAAGATCAAATGACAACTCTTCGGAGATCTTAGAAATCGTCTCTAAAAATGACTTAGGCATTTCAGAATCATCTCCAAAGCACAAAGCCTTTACAGGGTTCTCTTTAACGCCTTCCCAACCCTCGAATGCAGCAATAATTTGATTGAAGAACACCTTGCGACCATCAGCGACAGTTTTGATCCCCGCTAAAGCCCCCGTTTGAGCCAGCAAATCACCATTATCTTGCCACGTCCACGTGTAACCTAGCTCTTTCAATTTCTCTTCAGCTTGTTGCTCGTTTTCCACGCTTAGGGTACTTAGCCAACTACGACCTTGTGCTGACTCTGCACTATCACCCCCCGGCATAGTCGTCGTGTACTTAATTCCAACTTCTTCTAGCTTATTTGTTAGTTCAGGCTCAGCTTTGATTAGCTCGTTATAGATCATATCTGAACGACATAATACAGTTGCCCCACCCTGCTCTGCTGGGCTCTCACAAAATAGTGAAATACGGTTTGGATAAATAGGTGTTTGTGCCATTTCGTTGTGCAAGTTAATCGCAACTTCTTTAGGTCCTTCATTAGCTGTGAAGACAAGATCTGTAAAGTTGATACGCACTGCGTTCGACAATGACTCTTTATAGGTAAAATTCTCGTAACCGAACGAGGCAAAAAATGCATCATAGCTTTCAGCATCCACAACAGGGAAACCACGAAATAGAATAGCCCCAGTGCAAAGCAGCTCCGCTTCCAAGTGCTCACGGTGCTCTTCAATCCATGCTTTCGCTTCTGCCAGTGTTGTCACTGAGCCATCATTTTCAATGATCGTTGGAAAATTGCTTACTTCAAACTCTAGTGTTTCTGTGATTTTATTTAGTACGCCCATGATTAGTCCCTTAATCGTAAATTGGTGAAAAGTGGTTAAACGCAGCTTCGCAGAAATCGCCAGGATCATTGAATCGGCGGTTAATGTTCAACGCTGAAATTGACTCCATTTCGCGCTCAGTTAGCTCGAAATCAAAAATAGAAATATTCTCTTTCAAGCGCTCCACTTTTGAGCTTTTAGGTATGATGGTGCAACCACGCTGCACTCCCCAACGTAACGCAACCTGAGCGGGTGTTTTTCCATGCTCTTTTGCCGCATTGACTACAACTTCTTGCTCTAAAACAGATTCCAGTTTGTCTGCCATATTGAGCTCTAAGTAGGATAAAGCGCCAAGTGGAGAGAAGGTTGTTACCGAGATACCATAGCCTTTCGCAAGCTTGATCAAACGCTCTTGCGTTAAGTATGGGTGAGACTCAATTTGTAATTCACTAGGCTTAATCTTTGCGTAAGCCATTAAGTCATTAAGCAAACCTGAATTGTAGTTACATACGCCAATATTCTTTACTAGCCCGGCTTCAGCCAGTTCTTCCATTGCTTGCCAAGTTTCGAACAAAGGCACTGGCTCAATCATCATCTTCGGCTCATCCGCTTGAGGATCAAAGATCCACTCTGGCGGGTAACGAGTTTCAAATGGAACATAGGGCTGTGCGATTGGAAAATGCACAAGATAAGAATCTAAGTAATCCACTCCAAGATCTTGAAGTGTGCGCTCTAAAGCTGGACGCACGTGTTCTTTCTTATGGTAGGTATTCCAAAGCTTTGACGTTATCCAAAGATCCTCACGCTTCACTATGCCATCTTCAATCGCGCGCTTAATACCCTGGCCCACTTCTTTCTCGTTACCATAGTCACATGCGCTATCAAGTAATCGATAACCAATTTTAATCGCGTTATAAACCGTTTCGGCACATTGATCTTTTTCAATCTTCCACAACCCTAAACCTACTTTAGGGATTCCGTAGTTGTCGCTCATTGTTCTTCCTTTTTACTTATGGCGCTCTATTTTTATTTTTGAGCTTATTTTAGGTATGACTTTACTGCCAGGCATAAGCATTAAACTACCGCCTGTCTATTTATTTAGTTTTTAATAACTAGTTAATGTATTACTGCCCTGATATTTTTCTTATTTCATCGGCAATAACATGAACATTCAAAAATACAACTTGGATATGATTATCTGGTAGTCGGATAAAACCGAGAGCACCTTGTCGTCGCAATAAGCTTTCATTAACTGTTTCAATATCTTTCACTTGTATACGTAATCGAGTAGCACAATTATCAATATGCCCTTCGACGATATTATCGACACCACCAAGACCTGAAATTATCTTATTTGCTTTGGCTGTCAGGTTACCTTTATCTCTGATCATATTAATCTCACAGTTAAAACGACATGATTTAAGAGCAATACTTCACATAGAAGCCAAGTATCGCTCTATAAGATATTTATTAAATTAAACTGGGGTTACTTCATCGAAACTTCATAAGAAGCATTGATCTGAGCTTCACAAGTCTGGATTTCAGATTGGAAACGTTCTAGCCACTGTTTGCCTTCAGCATCTGCATTGTTTGCCCAGTTATCAACAACCGGTTGAGTCGCATCTTTGAACGCCTGTTTTTCCGCAGCGGTTGGGTTATAGATCTCGCCATCCGCTTTCTTGAACTCTTCGTAAGACGTGTATTCATTATGTTTAGGGTAAGACATCAGATATTGCTGCTGTGCTTGAATACCATCAAGTACAACTTTCTTTAATTCAGGAGAAAGTGATTTAAACTTCATATCTGACATTAGCCATGCACCGCCCATGTAGGCGTGACCGTCCAATGTTAGGTAATCTAGGCTTTCATGGAATCGACTTTGAATAATATCAACAATACCGTTCTTAGTACCTTCTACAACACCCGTTGATAGTGCTGTGTATACTTCTGGCCATGCGATTGGTGTTGGTGAGCCGTCAAGCTGCTTAACCAAATCTTGCTGTACTTTTGCAGGAACCGTACGAATCTTCATGCCTTTTACATCTTCAGGGGTTTTGATTGGCTTCTTCGTTGTCGCAAAGTTACGCCAGCCACCAGAGTTCGCAACCATCATCAGGCGTACGTTTGGAGCCTTTTTAAGAACGTTACCGCGAACGTCTGAGATGAACTTATCATTACCGTAAACACACTCAGCCACGCGGTCATTCGGTAGTAGGTATGGAAGGTCAAATGACTCAGCCGGTTTCCAGTAATAAGCAATCTCAGAAACTGTCGTCGGGAAGTAGTCAAACATGCCAGCTTGTACGCCCGCGATACACTCTTTACCTGAACCACATAATTGACCTGACCCATAAATTTTTACTTTAATTTCACCATTTGAACGTGTCTCTAGGTGATTTTTAAGTACCAATAATGATTGGTGGTTATAGCTTTCAGGAGAAGTAAGGTGAACCACATTAAATTCAGTTGCTGAATATGCTGCACCTGATGTTAATAATGCAGCGGCAGTTGCTAAGTTGATTATTGTTTTCTTCATAATATGTACCAGTGTAGGGTTTATTTACAGCATCAGTAAGCGCTGCATTTATATTGTTATTGGTTAGTAGTTTTATTAAAAATGTTTGTTCTATTCTTGGATATCACATAATCCCAAATAATTGAGGGAGACCTATTACTAATTGAGGGAAGCATGAGATAACAAAAATAAGAGCCATCTCTACAACTAGGAATGGAATTATCTTCTTAGAAATTTCAGAAACTGAAACTTTTGAAACGCCAGATGCGACAAACAAAACCAAGCCCATTGGTGGTGTCGCTAAACCGATTGACAGGTTTGCACACATCACAACGCCAAAGTGAACTGGGTCGATACCCGCGCTGATCATAATTGGCGCAAATATCGGAGCGAAAATTAGAATTGCAGGGCCCGCATCTAAGAACATACCGATAGCGAACAATAGAACGTTAATAATTGCGAAGAGTAAGTACGGATTGTCCGTAATACCGTTCATAAAATCTGCAACCATGTTCGATACACCAGACAAGCTGATGAGTGAAGCAAAGCCACTCGCGGCCGCAACAATAATTAAGATAGACGCTGCGTTTACCGCGACTTTAGCAAACAGTGCGTATGTTGCTTTTACATTGGTTACTCGAATGATAAACAGAGACACGCAGATAGCATAAGCCACTGCAACTGCTGCCGCTTCTGTTGGAGTGAATATGCCTCCATAAATACCGCCTAAAATAATAACCGGTGTCATCAATGGAAGAATCGCGAGTTTGAACGCTTGATGACGCTCCATTGCCGGTGCACGCTCCATTGGCTGTACCGCCGGGTACTTCCGAATCTGGTAGCGATTCATCAGCATCAAACCAATACAGAAAATGATGCCTGGAGTCACACCCGCTAGGAACATCGCAGCAACCGATGTGTTCATCACAAACGCGTAGATAAGCATAATGCCAGAAGGCGGGATGATATTGCCTAATACAGTTGCTGCCGCAGTCAGTGCTGCTGAATAGCCGGTGTCGTAGTTATATTTTTTCATTTCTGGAATTAGCATTCCGCCAATCGCAGACGTTGCCGCTACCGCAGAACCAGTTAGCGCACCGAAAATAGTTGCAGCAAGGATCACCACATGCCCTAAGCCACCACGAAGGTGCTGGACCATGGTTTGAGCGAAAGCAATGATACGTGGTGTTATGCCACCGGCCGTCATGCATTCGCCAGCTAACATAAAAAATGGTAGTGCTAAAAGTAAAAAGCTGTCTAGCCCCGAATACAAACGCTGATAGAGCATGTTAGCAAACAGCATTTGATCATTTTGAAACAGTGTGATGATTGGTGACAGTCCTAGAGTGAACAGAACAGGGACACCTACAATCAATAACGCGAGAAAATATACTAAGAAAATTGGGGAAACCATGTCCTACTCCTTATGACGCAGATTTCAATTCAAACTGTTCTTCTTGATCAGCTGAATCATCTTCAGTTCGACAAGATTCCAGCATCTCTGCGGTTTTACTTGTCTGAGATACATCTTCAAAGTCACCCAGAATGGCGCGCACGCAAGCAACACTTTTTTGTAGCGCGTACAACATAGTCACAACCATCATGACCGGCGGTGCGATATACACGAAGTACATTTGGATAGGCAAACTGTCTGCCATTACCGAACCTGTGTTGAAAAACGTCCAACCGAATTTAATCCAAACGGAGAACACAAGAATCGCTGCGATATGCCCTAAAAGAGACAACAGAGCGAAGAAACGAGGGGACTTCTTCTCGACAATTTCAGTCACAAAAGTCATCGCAATATTTTTATCGGTTAGGTACACGAATGGCAGGCACAGATAAGTCATATAGATCATCAGGAATCGAGAAGATTCATCCGTCCAACTTAATGGAACATTGAATACATAACGGAACAGCACTTGCGCTACTACAATCACAGTCATCAAAAGCAATAAGATACCGGCCGTATGACGGAGCAACTTAGCTAGAGGAGTTGTTATCGTATTCAATGCTTTTTCAATGGCTCTTAACATAGAATCACCATAATAATTATTATTGGTCTAGTTATAAAACGACACACGGTTTATTGAGTGTGTATTGATAACTCAGTTAATTATTTAGAACCGTGATATTTTTCACACAGATAAATAATGTGTCGTTTTTGTAGGGTTTATGTCACATAAGTGACAATCTATGCCTTGCCGTTTGAACCAAACAGACGAATTTTGTGTTGTACAACTTCTTTCATTGAAGAGATACCAGTGTTCATAACGTCAGCAAGAATGTAGTCTTTTTCATTGTCTTTCCAATGTGCTTGAACACCGTGGATAAAGCCTTGGCGTAATTCAGTATCGACATTTATTTTTGCTACACCACGCTTAACCGCTTCCATTACTTGGTCATCAGGTACTCCTGAACCACCGTGTAATACGATTGGTTTTTTCACGGCTTCTTTAATTTCTGACAAACGATCAAACTTAAGCTCTGGTGTTGTTTTATATACACCGTGAGCAGTACCAATAGAGACAGCTAAGTAATCAACACCTGTACGCTCAGAGAAATCTAATGCTTCTTCGACCGTAGTGATCATCGCATCTTTTTCGTCAACTGTGATGTCATCTTCTGTTCCACCAATCTTACCGATCTCGCCTTCAGCCCCAAGGCCCAACGCATTAGCAACATCAACAACCGCTTTAGTGATACGGATATTTTCTTCGAATGGAAGCGCTGAACCGTCAAACATTAACGATTGGAAGTCACGTGTCGCCGCTTCCATACACTGGTCGAATTTGCGGCTGTGGTCTAAGTGAATACAGATTGGAACAGAAATTTGATGGTGTTGGATCAGAGAATCTACTGCATCACGTAATGGTTTCATGCCCATTTCGTTAATTGCTTTTTGACCAATCTGAACCATGATTGGTGACTGCTCTTCTTGAGCTGCCAGCAATACCGCTTTAATCGTTTCTAAGTTATGAGCTGTAAATGCACCGATAGCGTAGCCATTGTTCCACGCTTCTTTGATCATTGTTTTTCCAGACACGTAAGGCATTAGGTTGTTCCTTTTTTATTCATTTGTTTGTTCGTTGTTGTAGTTAAATTATCAGCCACCAGCTTTCATTTCTGTTAGTTATGTATCACTTTTCAACACAAACGGACAAAAATAAACAAAATGAGTCCTAAGCCACATATTAAATGATCAAGTAAAATGAAAATGAGTGAAAAGTCTTTGAGCAAAAAAAAGGTGACAGCCAAAAGCCATCACCTTCTAAAAGTTCTCTAGTAAGCCTAAACGCTAGACCTCTCTCTAGTTGACACCATGGTCAAGTAAGCCAGCAGCGAGAGCCGGTGCTAAGCCAGGTGTTAATGGAAGCCTAGGGATCACTAAGCAGTGCATTAAATGATAAATATCTTGCTTACCATCCCACACCTTGCTGGTCCCAGCTTGATTGTTTGTGTCCAGTTCTTGCCACCATGAGCATCCCTCGTAATCAATCAGGTATGTACGGCAGTAATCCCACCAAGTTTGGTAAAACTCTTCGTATTTTTTGTCACCCGTCACTGTATACAGCGCATAAGCTGTACCGATTGCTTCTACTGGTGCCCATCGAATACGCTCACGAACCACTGGCTTTCCGTCCCAATCAACGGAATAAACAAAACCTGGTGCACCATCGACAGACCATGCATCACGTACAGTTGCATCGAATAAGCCTATCGCATCCTCAAGCAGCCAGTCCGGGGTGTTCGCACCAATCTCTAATAAAGTAGCACGAAGGTGGCAGATTAAACGCCCCCACTCGATCCAGTGACCCGGCGTACCACCGTAAGCTCGGAAATGGCTCGCAGGGGTTTCTTTGTTATAATCTGGCAGCGGGTTCCACTCCGAATCAAAGTGTTCGTTTACGCGGTAGTGAAGGCCTTTTGCCGTCTTATTGATCATAAATTCAGTAATATTAAGCGCGCGTTCTAACCACTTTTTATCTTTCGTTACATCGTAAACAATCAGAAATGCTTCAACCGAGTGCATTGCTGCATTGCCACCACGGTAGTCTTCAGTCTCAGAGAATGTTTCGTCCCATGACTCAAAACACATCTGCTTTTCTTCACACCAGAAATGATTTTCATACACGTTTATCGCTTCATCTAATAGTGCTTGAGCACGAGGGTGGCCCGTTGTCGCTGCACTCGCAGCAGCTAACAGTACGAATGCGTGTTGATACCCTTGCTTAGACGCATCAACTATACCTTCACCTTCATTATCTATAGTCGCGTACCAACCACCGTGTTTATTGTCTTTGAGTGGACCTTCTAAGGCAGAAATACCATGCTCAACAAGGTCATAGGCTCCTGGCTTGCCCATTAAAGCAGCTAGCGAATAACAGTGCAGCATGCGCGCGGTAATCCAAAGACGGGTTCCCATTTCATCGCGGATGTTACCGTTATTGCCTACCCAACCAAACCCGTTAGGTACGACAGATTTTCTTCCAAATTCAAAAATACGATCGGTTTCAGTTTCCAACCAAGAGTTATGGGATTTAGTATTGATCCATTTCATATGAATTTTCCTCATTATTATTTTTTATTGCTGCCGAAATTATCAGTCAGCGGATTTGAATTCTGCTTGCTAAGTCCACTTGTTACACTATCAATCAAAAGTGGACATTTTTAATCACCAATACACAGCCAATGACTAGTAATAAGCCATGCACGATATGGTGGTAGTTGATCTTGTACTTCTGTAGAAAATGGTAACCGACCATTCCGCTAGTCATTCCGGCTAAAAATGCAGGCATTGCCGATCCCACTAAGCTACCAACCTCTGATGTAATAAGCCCCTCAGTCCAAAAACTGGCTATCGCACCGATCATCTGCAGCATAAAAAAGAACACCAATGTCGATTTGGCCTGATCTGCCGTCCAAGGCTGCATCGATGTATAAGCGATAACCGGGGGACCCGCTTCACCAACACTTGCTCCAAGTACCCCAGAAGCAAAGCCAGTTCCCATAGTGACAGGCACTGAAGTTTTGGAGAACGCAGGTTTAGTGCTACGCATCGAGTGAACGCTCGATAAAATCAGCACGATACCCATGGTTATCAAAATATATTGAGATGGCAGGCTAGCCAATAACTTAGCACCCACAAATGATGCAGGTAACGAACCAGCTACAAGAATCAGCCCTGCTTTATACTGAATCGAGTGACGCATTTTCCACACAATTGGGAACGTCACTAACCAACCAAAAATCCCCGCAATCGGCACCGCCATCTTTGCATCGACAACAAGCGAGAGTAATGGAACAGAAACAAGAGCTAGGCCAAATCCGGTCAAGCCTTGTGTAAAGGCCCCTAATGCAATGATCAGGGAAACCAATATGACAGTCATATCCATAATAGTGTCCTAATGAAGAGCGAGAGTTCGCCCTAACATGGTTATTGAAAGAAGGTCTTAATTCACAGAGAAGCGATGGAGTGTTTTCTCTTCAAACACATCACCAGGGTCTAGTCGCACACTTGGAAAGTGTGGCTGATTTGGGCTGTCTGGAAAGTGTTGCGTTTCTAAGCACACTCCTTCAAATGATTGATATTGATGACCATTTCGACCTAACCAAGTATTGTTAGATAACTTCGAAGCGTTGTAGAACTGAACTGCAGGTTGCGTAGTTAACACTGTCATTACTCGGCCGCTTTTTGGGTCGTAAAGCTCCGCAGCATAATGGTACTCACCTTCATTATTAGACTGGTCGAGAATAAAGTTATGGTCATAAGCTCCATCGAGCACTTTCTTTTTGTTGTCACCGATGACCGTCGAAGACGTAAAATCTAAACCCGTACCTTTGACACTCAACACTTCCCCTGTCGGGATCATATCTTCAGTCACCGGTGTATAAAATTGAGAGAATAACGTGAGACAATGGTTATCGACTGAGCCCGAATCGTGACCACCAAGATTGTAGTAACCATGATTAACTAGGTTAACCACCGTAGGCTTGTCAGTGGTTGCTTTGAAGTTATAGTGAATCTGATTCAATTCATCTAAACCAATGGTATGCGTGACATCCATCGTGCCACCATAACCAGCTTCACCATCAGGTGAGGTTCGGCTTAGATGGATATAAACCGCCTCGGGTTTCTGCTCGATCGCATAGTTCCATACATATTTGTCAAACCCTCGGATGCCACCATGCAGGTGTGTAAGCGACTGCTCATTGGTATCAAGTTGGAAGACTTCACCATCAAGATCATAACGCCCACCTTTAATGCGATTGGCAAAACGTCCTGCTACCGCACCAAAGAAAGGATGACCAGCAAGGTATTTATCTAAGGTCTCATAACCCAATACCACGTCAGCATTATTGCCTCCTCGATCCGGTGTTTCTATCGAAGTAACAATGCAGCCAAAATTGGTCAGCTGTATTTTCATACCTTGACTATTTTCCAGGGTGAATAGCTTAACGGGCATCGCTTGACCATTTACTTGCCCCCAGTTTTCGACATCTAGTTTCACGTTATTGTCTCTATTCTAATTATTATTTTACTTTTGGTTCTAAGCCTGACGTGACACGAAGTTGTTCAAAGACTGATGTCCAGTCTTGACGACCACGCCCAGCAGCTCGAGTAATGCTGTAAAGCTCACGAGATGCAGCACCACAAGGCATTGGCACATTCACCTGGTTGGCTAAGTCCAAAGCGATACCCAGATCTTTATGCGCTAAATCCACCATGAATGCCGGAGACAAATCACCGGCAAGTACTTTTCCTGGCCAAGTTGTCGTAAAGTGCCCTTTGCCCGCTGGCGTACCACTCATCACTTGCAATGCAGTTTCGAATTCAAGGCCAATCGCTTCAGACAAAGTGGCGGCTTCTGCCGACAACGCATTAAGTGCAATACTCATGTAGTTATTAATGATTTTTACACGAATACCTTTACCCGCACCGCCGCAATCCACGGTTTCAGAGCCCATGCAATCAAACAAAGGCTGTGCGCTCTCTATTTGTGCTTTACTACCGCCAGCAAGTATCAATAGCTCCCCTTTAACCGCATGATCTGAAGTGCGGCCTACAGGTGCTTCCATCATCTGCAGACCTCGTTGGTCCATGTCAGAAACCAGTTGGTCCGTTTGGAATGGATGAATAGTAGACATATCAATCAACAAAGTTTCAGGCGTCATTACTTGTGCAATACCCTGCTCGCCAAAAAGTACATTACGAACTAAGTCGCCATTCGGTAGCATCGTGATAATAAAATCGACATCTTTTGCAGCGTCTAGTGCTGATTCCGCAGCTGTTGCTCCCAACTCAACCAGCCCTTTTACTGCATCTGCATTCAAGTCAAAAACCTTCACCTCATGGTCACCTTTTAAAATGTTTGAAGCCATTGGGCTTCCCATTTGACCAAGACCAATAAAACCAACACGACTCATAACTCTTTCCTTATATAAATACCAACACACTTTGAGTGGGTTAACTATAAACAAATGACCAATTTGAACTGTTGACCATGTCACACTTTGTCTATTTTTGTTGTTTATTGTAAGTTTGTGAGCGTTATCGAAGTATTAGGTGGCACAAGAAATATAATTTACTCTGTACTTATATTTAGATAGCTGTATTGGCTAAAAGGAAGAAAGATGAAAATTGCTTGCCTAGGTATTACTGTTCTTGATCGTGTTCAACTTATAAAAAAACTGCCAACAGCAGGGGGAAAGTATGTATCAAAGGACTACTTTGAAATTGGTGGAGGCCCAGCAGCAACAGCGGCTGTCGCCGTTTCTAAGTTAGGGCATGAAGTAGAGTTTATAGGTCGTGTTGGGAGTGATAGTGTAGCCAATACAATGATCGAAGAACTCAGCAGTTACGGCGTTAAAACAAATCATATTGTTCATATAAACAATGCATCTTCATCTTTCTCTAGTGTTCTTGTTGATGATGAAGGTGAACGTATGATCATCAATCACCAAGACCCAATGCTAAGCCGTGATATTAGTGTGTTGCAGGATGTTGATTTTAGTCAATTTGATGCAGTACTGTGTGACGTACGTTGGCCAGAAGGAGCTAAGTACCTATTAGAAAAGGCAAAAGAGCATGGGATACCGTCGGTTCTAGACGCTGATTTATCACCAGATCCAATCGATGAATTGGTCAAATTAGCCGATCATGTCGCATTTTCAGAGGAAGGGCTGTCTACTTTTGTAAAAAATTCAGAGGTTGAAGCAGGATTACGCTTAGCAAAACAAGAAACTTCTGGCAAAGTATACGTCACTGTAGGAAAACACGGCTGTTATTGGTTAGAAAACAACGAGCTTCAGCATGAAGCAGCCCCAGTGATTGATGCTGTAGACACAACGGGAGCGGGTGACACTTTCCACGGAGCTTTGGTAGTGGCTGTCGCTGAAGAGATGGATACTCGTGCTGCGGTCAAATTCTCAAATATTGTCGCTGCAATCAAATGTACTAAATTGGGTGGTCGAGAAGGAATACCAACTCGCTCAGCAGTGAATAAACACATAAATGAATAATAAGAAGGTTTAGTATGACTAATCCTAGACAAGATAAATTACTAAAGTTAGTTATCGATGAAGGCTACTACACCGTTGAAGATTTAGCGGAAAGCCTAAATGTCTCTACCCAAACTATTCGCCGAGACATCAAAAAGCTCAGTGATGATAAGCTGTTGATTCGTCATCACGGCGGTGCAAGTTCACCAGCAAGTAAAACAAACTTGGACTACGAGCTACGCCGAAGCGCTGAAACTGACGAGAAAAACGCAATTGCGAAATGTATTGCTGAGTTAGTCCCAGATAATTCGACTATCTTCATCACTATTGGTACAACAGCTGAAACTATCGCTAATCATCTATTAAAGAAGAATAACTTACAGGTCATTACGAATAGCTTACGTGTTGCGAATATCCTACACTCAAATCCATCATTTGATGTGTTGATACCAAGCGGTAAAGTAAAGGCGTCAAATGGGGGGATTGTCGGCACAGAGGCTATCGATTTTATCTCGAAGTTCCGTTTTGACTATCTACTAACCAGTGCAGGGTCACTCGATACCGACGGTACTCTGCTCGAGTATGATCTCAATGAAACAGAGTTAGTACAAACTGTCATGAAGTCTGCTCGACACATGTACGTTGGACTTGACTCAACCAAATTCGTACCCAAAGGATCAATAGCACTTTGCCATATTCGCGAAGCAACAACGCTATTTACCGACAAAGCATTACCGAACACGCTAGCTAAAAACCTTCAACACGACAACATTCTCATTGAAGTGTGTCAGCCTGAATAGCTTGGTCGTCCTATACTTCAAAAAGCTCCCAAATAAAGGGAGCTTTTTAGTATCAACAGTATGTACGAACTGACATTAAGCTATTCATGGAGGCACTTATCTAGCATCGGTGTTAATACCTCAGCCCAAGCTTGATAAGCCTTGGCATTCAAATGCAAATCATCACACGAGTATTCATTAGAAAGAAGTCCATGCGGCGACAATACTGAATTCACATCTAGGAACGCGATACCTTGCTGATCGCAGTACTCGCTTATTTTGCTATTGAGCAGTCCCACTAACGGGTTTAACCCTTGCAGTTTAGAGCCAACATAAAGCGTTGATTGCACCAAGATTCGAATATCGTTTTCTTGCCACACTTCAAGCATATCAATGTAGTTCTGGTAGATATGTTCAACATCATACCCCTGAGCCAAATCGTTTATCCCAGCCATAAAGCACACCAGCTTTGGCTTCACATTCAACGTGGTATCAATGCGGCGCAACATCCCCGTTGTGGTATCGCCTGCTAGGCCACGATTGACCATTGAGACATCACGGAAAATATCTGCCCACGGAGCCCACTCGGTGATCGAGTCACCAAACATCACTAAATCTGCGTTTGGAGAAAAATGACGATGGTTGTCAGATGTCATGATGTAACGACTCATGCTGTGGCCTCGTTGTTGAATCTCAGACTGAAGAGCGACTGCCTTGAGGATGTCACTGTCCGGTGTGGTGCTATCAAATTGAGCCAACAACCCTTCGATATGAGGCTTAAAAGGACTGAGACGTGTACTCAGTTGGTGGTGTTCTTTAAGGGAAGATAATCTCTCTAACAATACGTACAGGGAGCGGTTTTGACCAACTGCTTGGAATAACTGATATAGATCGAGGACAGGGTGTTGCTGCAGCGCGGCAAGTAATTGCTTGTCTTCCATGGTGTTATCTAACCCTTCAATTATCTGGTGATGAACTCAAGATAATATCCGATTGCGTACGGGATAGATAACACTAGAAGCAGAGAATTACTTTTCTTTGATTAGCAGGTGATTACGATTATCACGGCTCTTTTTAATTAACTCGTTGCTTTCATCCATTTCATCGGATTTCGCAAGGCGATCATAAAGCAACACGTTAACCGTCGCAGCCAAGTTCATGCAACCAACTGTTGGTACGTACACGACGTGATCCGCTCTATCGGCGACATCTTGAGAAATAGAACCATCTTCAGGGCCGAAGATATAGATAGCATTTTCAGGGTGTTTAAAGTGCGGCAGTGGTGTTGCACCTTCAGCCAGCTCCACACATACAATCTTAGTTTCTTCGTCAAGGTTATCTAAAAACGACTCGACACCTGTAAGCGGGATAGTGCGTGCTGCACTCTTGGTATCAGTGTGGAATTTAGCGGCTTTTTCGTAGCGTTGCCCTGTGTATTTAACTTCGTTGACTTGATAACAACCAGCTGCGCGCATAACAGCACCAACATTTGTCGGGCTCTTTGGGTTAGTTAAACCAATAGTCACATGGCTTTTGTTCATGAATCTTTCTCACTTAACGAATAGACATAGCTGGGTGCTACAAAGCGTCGCATTCTACCAAAGCAACGTCGAATTCAAAAGCGTCGAAACAAATGGTTCCATTGTGCTTTTAAGCCCCTAGTTGCAAGGCTTCGCGCTGAAAAAACCTAACCGTCATCATATTTATAAAACAAAAACGTTTTATAGTAACAATTAAACAACAAGGCCATTTACATTTTGAAACCACATTAATAATGTATTGAAAATTGCATGAGACAATCACACAGGAAGCGTGACATGACCCTAACCATCAAAAACCGCCTTTATATTCTCTCTTTCATTCCTTTGTTGCTGATGGCAATTGGGATGATGAGCGTGACTTATATGAAGAGCACTGAGCTAACCGCACAACAAGTAGAATCGACGCGCAGCAATATGATGGCGATGAAAGAAAAGGAACTCAAAGCATACCTACAAATGGCTTACTCTTCGATCAGCCCATTTTTGGATAGAGGCGCGTCATTAGAAGAAGCTTTGCCAACATTAAGAACGCTTGAATATGGAGAGTCTGGTTATATTTTTGGTTATGACTCGAAAGGTGTTCGAGTCGTTGTCGGGCAAAGTAACGATGGTATTGGTAAAAACTACTATGACCTCCAAGACAAGCAAGGTAATTACCTAATCCGAGACCTGATCAAGAACTCAAAATTGGGTGAATTTACGACTTACTATTTCCCGAAACCGGGCCAATCTGTCGCGTTACCAAAACTCAGCTACTCAGTATTTGTTCCGCAGTGGGACTTAATGCTTGGTACTGGCTTCTACACCGATGACATCGACGCTGTTATTGCAGAAATGAAAGAGAGCTCAAATGCAGCACTACAAAGTTCCCTGACTGCTATCGCGATTTTCTGCGGATTGATTGCCCTTATTGTCGCAGCGTTTGCTGTTGCTGTGAACCGTACCATCATGCAGCCACTTGAGCAGTTTGACCGTTCGATTAGTGCATTCGCGAGTGGCGAAGCTGACTTAACCGCTCGCATGGAACACTTCAAAGCCCCTGAGTTCACTAGGCTCAGCGATAACTTCAACGCCTTCGTTGCTAGCCTACAAACCATCATCCGCAGCGTGAGCGATGTAGGTCAGCAAGTCGTCGCAGAAACCAGCAGCATGTCTTCTCGCGCTGCTCAGGTCGATGAGATCGCCACAGGCCAACGTGAAGAAACAGAACAGGTTGCAACGGCAATGACCGAGATGACCACAACAGCACAAGAGATCTCAAGCAATGCAAGCCAGGCGGCAGACTCTGCGAAGCAAGCAGAAAACAACGCGAAAGAAGCTCAACAAATTGTTAATGCCGCGGCTAATTCTGTTGCTGGTCTCGCTAGCGAAGTATCAGAAGCAAACACTGTGGTATCAAAACTAGAAGGTGATGTACAAAACATCTCGTCTTCACTGACGGTCATTCAAGACATTGCAGAACAAACGAATTTGCTAGCCCTGAATGCCGCGATTGAAGCTGCACGTGCAGGTGAGCAAGGGCGTGGATTTGCGGTAGTAGCCGATGAGGTTCGTAAGCTTGCTAGCCGAACTCAAGAAAGCACGGGTGACATCCACAAAATGATTCAGCAACTAAAAGCCGCCTCAGACGCAGCCGTAAAAGCAATGGACTCGAGCCAGAATAGAAGTGCTCAAACCGTAGAAGAAGCGAATGCCGCAGCCACAGCACTGGCGAAGATCCAAGAATCGATTGATACGATCATGGACATGAACTCACTGATTGCGACGGCGACAGAGCAACAAAATATTGTTGGCCAAGAAATATCTCAGCGCATTGTGGTGATTTCGGATCAAAGCTCACAATCGGCTTCATTAGCTAATCAAAACCGTGCAGGTAGCCAAAACCTCAACAGTCGTGCCAATGAGCTCTACCACTTGGTGGATCGCTTCACAGTCTAATGTCGAGCAGGTGAACACTCCTCAACGTTCAAAGCTACCCTCTCTAAAGTAATCGGGCTTCAGAATCTCTATTCTGAAGTCCGTTTTTTTTATCGGTGGAAGCTTTAAGTCATAAACTAATCCAACTGCTCAGAAAGGAAGTCCACCAGCAAGCGCACCTTAGAAGATAAGTTACGGTTCTGTGGATAAAGTGCCCAGATACCCTCTTTGTCATCACGATAATCAGATAACACTTCAACCAACTCACCAGACTCAAGGTCTTCACTCACATAATATTCTGGTAATTGCACTAAACCGATGCTTTGCTTGGCTGCATCTAGCAAAGCCAAACCACTATTGCACTTGATACGTCCATTAACTCGCACTGCTCGTGGGCGTTTGTTTTCTTTAAAACGCCAATGCTCAAAGCCACCCACTAGACATTGGTGGTTACTCAACTCCGAGAGTGTATGAGGCTCACCATAGCGTTCGATGTACTCAGGGCTAGCACACACATAAAGTTGTCGTTGAGATAGCTTTTTGGCTACGAGGCTAGAATCTTCTAATCGACCGAGACGAATTGCTACATCAACACCTGAGTCGATAAGATCAAGCTTTTGGTTTGTTAACATAAGTTCTAGTTCAACTTGCGGATACAGTTTTAAAAACTTATGCAGAATCGGAGCCAGTTGACGTTCACCATAAGTCACTGGTGCCGTGACTTTCAAAAGCCCTTTTGGGGTGGATTGCATTTGAGTAACAGCAAGCTCAGCAATTTCTAATCCTTCAACCAATAATTTACATTGTTGGTAATAAAGTTGTCCGGCTTCAGTTAGAGAGACTTTACGTGTAGTTCGATTCAATAGTTTGACCGCTAGGCGCTCTTCTAAGTTAGCCACTCTTCGGCTGATTTGAGCAACTGACGTAGCAAGCTTCTGCGCCGCTCCCGTAAAGCTTTCACGCTCCGCCACGGCAACAAACTCACTTACCCCTTCCCAATTGGCCATACTTTTACCCTATGTTTAACGATGGTTACCCATACAGTGTATTGAAGATATATATCAGTGTCACCTTGCTTGATATGCGCTACACATAAATATTCGCCAGCCACAGCTGATTAAAATAACGCCAACCGATACCTGACATTTCTCAAAACTCCTTACCGAACACTAACAAAATCGTATTTTCCTCTGACACTCATCCAACCACTTAATTGGTAAGTTGGTTCTGTACCGGAACACAGGTACTTCAATAAAGTAAGGTACTCCTATGAAAAAATTAATCATACTTGCGTCAACTCTTGTCCTCAGCACTACAGCGTTTGCAGCAACTAAAACAACGATTCAAGAAACAACGCTAAAATCTGATACATTTGTTACTGAAGCGGAAGCATACGATGCAGGCACGAACCTTATGGATGAGTTAAGCGCAAAAACACCTTTTGAGCTTTCAAGAAAACTGCCACAGTTCCAACAAACAACCAAATACGATTCGTTCAAGATTGATGATGCGAATATGGAAGTGAAGAAAATCACTAACATGAGCGGCGACACCCACTACCAAGCGAACGTAAAAGTTGACTACCGTTACACATATAAAGACGGCCGTAGCAGCTAATACCGAACGATTAATTAGGTCTCAAAACCGACCTAGTATCTAAAAGAAAGCCCGTACTCATTGAGCACGGGCTTTTTTGTCGTTCAGCGCTGATTAATGGAATTCAAACGAACAACCAGTATCAGCTCATATTCCTCTGTCTAGCTTTGAAAACTAAACTTCAAACTGAGAAACAAGGCTATCAAGCACTTCACACTGTTCTGCCAACGCCATACATGCGTTCTCAGCACTGCTCGCCATCTCTACCATTTGCACGGTGCTTTCTGCGATACGTTGGACGTTTTGATTCACTTCTTCCGACACTTGAGATTGCTGGGAAGCCGCTGTGGCAATCTGCGTGTTCATCTCATTCATCTTGCCAATTGAGTTACGAATCTCACTCAAGGAAGACGCCGCCGTTCCGGCTTGAACAATGGTTTTCTCGCCACTCACTTTGCTTTCAGTCATCACGCCAACCGCGTGTTTCGCGCCCACTTCTAAGCGTTCAATCATTGATTGGATTTCACCGGTGCTGTCTTGAGTTTTGCTCGCAAGCGCACGAACTTCATCAGCCACAACCGCAAAACCACGACCTTGTTCACCCGCACGTGCCGCTTCAATCGCCGCATTCAATGCCAGTAAATTGGTTTGCTCTGCAATGCCTTTGATAACCCCCAAAATAGAAGCGATGTTCTTCACATCGGTATCCAACTCTTGAACCACACCACCCGCATTTTCAATATCTTGCGCTAAACGCTCAATTGAAGTGACGGTTAAACCTAATGTAGTATCCGCAGATTCCACTTCATGGTTTGCTACATTGCTTGCTGTGGCCGCATCTAATGCGTTACCGCTGACCACTTCACTGGTCGCTTGCATTTCATGTACTGCCGCAGCCACTACTTCACTTTCTTGTTGTTGATTAGCAGAGAAAAGAGCAACACTTTGAGTCAATGATTTGATGTTTTCCATCTCTGAACGTACCGCATTTGACGCTAAGATAACTTGCTCAACTGTCACGTGAATCTTACCGACAAATTGATTAAACGCAGAGCTCAAACGTGCAATTTCGTCATTGCCCTCAACATGCATACGCTGTGATAAATCGCCGTCGCCAGAAGCAATCTCGCTCATCGCTTTTTCGACATTTTGAATTGGACGAACAATAAAACGATTCGACAACCACATCGCAAACAACGCCGCTAAGATAGCAACCGCCATACCCACCTCTATGATCAACTTACTTGATTCAATAGAGTCATCGGCTTGTTGACGAAGCTCTTTCTGCTTCAGTTCGATCAGAGTTCGGATATCACGAAGTTGCTTACGAATAGTTGCAAACTCAGCATCTAATGCAGCTGAGTAATCAATATTGTATTGGTCTGCGTTTGCTGGATCAGCGAACATTGGCTCGTGCAGTGCCACCCACTTGCTCATCGCATTAACAAGCTTTGATAACTCACCACGTGAAGATGGATCCAACACGCCCGCTTGATATAAGGTTTCAACACTTTGAAAACGAGGAACCGCTTTGTAAGCGTTGTCTTTAAATTCAAACTTTTGGTACTCGATCGCCGCTTGGTCTTTAGCAAGCAACAGACCTTGTGCCGAAGCGATAATCTGGTAGATATCTCGGTAGCCATCTTCTAGGTTATCTAGCACTGGCTGAACCACATTATTGAGCTCGTTATTAATCGCAGCTTGAGCATTTGATCTGATAACGTTGAGCACAGTAACGGTAGAAAAAACAATCACAATCACCAACAGCGGGATCGCGATTTTACTCTTAATCGAAAGATTATTGATATTCATTGGGATTAATAACCACACTTCAAATAGGGATGCGCGCGCAATATACAGCACACATATGCAATCTCACTAAGGATTTGTGAGCCCTATCTCATAGCAAACGATGTCGTTAATTTTCGTGGTGATTATTCAACCAGAGGTTAACTCTCAAACGTTAGGGTATGCTCTGATTTAGACTTATTTTCCGCTGAGTATGCGCAAATACTGGAGAAGTGTGAGAAATAACACCATAATGTAGGGCTCTAAAATAAGTAGGTAAGAACATGAAAATTTGTGGTGTTGAAATCAAAGGTAACGATGCAGTCATCTGTCTTCTTTCTCTATCAGATGGTGTATTTAACATTCCTGATTGCCGAGTTTCTAAAGTTTCAATTAGCGACGCAAACGACACACAGAATATGAAAGACTTTCAATTCTCTTTTGCAAAGTTAATGGAAGATTACCAAGTAGATAAAGTTGTAATTCGTCAGCGCCAAACTAAAGGCAAATTTGCTGGCGGTGGCTTTGGTTTCAAACTAGAAGCTGCAATTCAACTGATCGACGGCCTAGACGTAACCGTTGTATCACCAGCTGACATCAAAGAGAGCCTTAAACGTAACCCTCTAATGATGAAGTTCAAAGAAACTGGCCTTAAACAATACCAAGAAGCGCCGTTTACTACGGCATACGCTTGCTTGATGAAGCGCTAATCAAAAGTCGCTAGCCAATATTTGATACAGAAAGAGCCTGAATATTCAGGCTCTTTTTTGTTTCTAGTCATCAGCTTTGAGTAGAATTAGTTTGGTATACAAAC
Source organism: Vibrio splendidus (assembly GCF_001557875.1). Taxonomy (GTDB): domain Bacteria; phylum Pseudomonadota; class Gammaproteobacteria; order Enterobacterales; family Vibrionaceae; genus Vibrio; species Vibrio splendidus_F. The sequence goes on from NZ_LNRF01000013.1 coordinate 59,382, forward strand.
TACCGCTCTAACGCTATTCGCCCACGAGCCTTAACCCATTCCGGCTTCCTCACCACCAAATACACAGCTGTTGCTGACAACGCAAAACCCATTGCCCCGTAGAAGTCGAACGATTCCCCAAAGATGAGCCAAGCTTGGATTGCTGTCGTTGGCGGAACCAGATAAAACACCGATGCCACACTTGAAGAAGCGCCGTGCTCTACCATGTACAGCAATAATAGGATGGCAACACAAGACAGAACTACCACCAGCCAGATTAGAGTCAACGTGAATTCTACAGTCCAGTTCACTTGCATCGTTTCGTAGCGCATTGCGAACGGTAGAAACAGAGCAGCAGAAGCCAAATATTGGACCATCGCACCGCCGACCATATCTGTCCCCTGACAGAAGCGCTTCTGATACAGAGTGCCGCAGGTAATACCCACCAAAGAAACCAAACACAATAATGTTGCCAAGCCTTTTTGATCGTCTGACTGCCATTCAATATTGCCCATCAACACCAAACTGATACCCGCAAAACCAAGCGCTAAGCCCAGCCATTGTGCGAAATTAAAACGCTGCGAAGTACAGCTAATCATAATTAATGCGGTGAGAATCGGTTGTAAGCCAACAAGTAAAGAACTTAACCCGGCAGGCATACCCATATCAATTGCTAGATAAGTACCACCAAGGTAGAAACCATGAATCAAGATGCCGACCACACAAGCGTGGAAGAATGCTCGACCACGTGGGATACGACGCTTAAGGATTGCAATCAAAACCAAGAACAGCGCCACGTTGGCTACCATCCTCAGTGAAAGTAATGTTGCGGGTTCGGCGTATTCCACACCAAGACGTGCGCCAACAAAGCCTGACGACCACAATATTACAAACACAAACGGAATCATTTTAATCAGCATTACAAACCTCTGGTCAACTCTTCATCAATGCTGTTACCTTAGTTGGGTACAGATAACTAATAAAGATACAGATATAACACTTTAAATGGTTACAGATTGAGAGTGAGCAACGAGGGAGAAAAACGTGGAAGCAGAACTCAGCGGCAATAAATACCTTGCGACCGAACAACATATTAAAGCTCAGATCGATAAAGGACTCTTTCATCCAGACGATCGCCTTCCCTCAATTCGTCAATTAAGCGAACAGCTTGGCGTGAGTAAAAATACCGTGATTCGTGCCTACCAAGAACTGGAAGCGACAGGCTGGGTTTATTCAGTACCTAAATCTGGCTATCGCGTGAAAGCCCCCAACACCACAAGCTGGGATTCGCCAAACCAACCTCAAAAAGTTGACCTGTTGTCGGTCACCAAGTCTGTACTCTCTCGTCCAAAAGGTCGTCTGAAGTTGTTGGCAGGCTCAGCACACCCGAACATCAACAACCCTGCGATTCGTAGCTTGTACGCCGAAATCGGTCGGCATAGTCGTTTGCAAACTCAGCTTCCCGGTTATTACCAACTGCCTCCTGGAGACGAGCAGTTAGTAAAGCAATTGTTAAAGATCACCCATGATCTTGGTGTGCCTGCGGGATCGAAAGAGATTGCGATTACTCATGGTGCTCAACAGGCGATCAGCCTGGCTCTGCGTGCGCTCACCAAGCCCGGCGACATAGTGGCCGTCGAGTCGCCATGTTACTTCGGTAATCTACTTTTACTTGAGTCGCTTGGCTTGCAAGCCCTTGAAATTCCAAGCAGTGTTAGCCACGGTATTGATATTCCATCACTACAGAGCGCGTTAGACAAATGGGAAGTGACAACCTTACTGCTAACGCCAAACTTTACCAACCCGACAGGTTCTAGAATGCCTCGTGCTAATCGAAAAGCCTTGTTGGAGGTAACCGGATCTTTGCCGATTATCGAAGATGATGTTTTTGGTAGCTTAGCGTTTGACGCACCAATTGCCAGCCTCAAAGAGCTTGATGATCAAGATAGAGTTATCTACGTCAACTCACTGTCTAAAACCTTAGACTCACGCTTGCGAATCGGTTGGTTGCTGTCCGGGCGCTACCAACCTTTAGTCGAAAAGTACCTTTTATGTGACAACATGGGCAGCTCAAACCTGATGCAATCGGCGGTGGGGCAGTTCCTCACCACAGGCAAATACCGCAGTCACCTTTCGAAAATGAAACGGCTTTACCAAACCAATCAAAAGCAATTCCAAAGCCTTTTGATTCAAGCATTGGATGGCCACCCTCACCTTGTCGGGCGCTACCACTTATCAAGACCTGAAGGCTCTTTTTTAAACTGGATAACACTGCCTGAGTCAGTCGATAGCTACGCGATCTATCAAGACTGTTTAAAGCATAAGCTGGGGATTTTACCCGGCACAGTGTTTGGGACGAATGACCAATATAAACATTGCCTTCGCTTCACTGTCGCCAATATTGAAGAGAGCAAAGAGTGGAAAGAAGGGGTTGTGGCACTAGCGAATATAATCGCCAGGCATACACACTAGAAAGTGTCAGGCCTGCCCTATATACCGTGATAATCATGAATAAGGTTTGACCTTATTAACATTTTCAACAGCAAAGATTCGCTACACTCGCAGCCTTTCTATGCCTAGCGGAGTCCGACGTGGCAACTATCAAAGATGTAGCGGCACTTGCCGGAGTTTCAACAGCAACCGTTTCACGAGTAATGAACCGCACCTGCTATGTCGAACCAATCACGTTAGAACGTGTAGAACGAGCAATCAAAGAACTTAATTACCATCGTGATGCACGAGCAACCGCTCTGGCGAATCGAAGTAGCAACACCTTAGGTTTATTAACCGGCAATTTGGCTGACCCTTTCTTTGCACTGGTTGCAAAAAGTGTTGAAGAAGTTGCCCGCACCAACGGCTATCAACTGGTTGTAGTTAGCGGCGGCCACAATGCTCAGCGCGAGAAAGAAGGTCTCGACTTTCTTATCAGCCAAGGCTGCGAGGCGATGGTGGTTCACTCAAAAATGCTCGATGACGCGACGCTATTACGCTACACCGCTCAGTTACCCGCGATGGTACTGCTCAACCGCACCATCGCCCAAGTATCGAACCGCTCAGTATGGGTAGACAATAGACTAGGCACTCAAGTATCAGTGCAACACCTGATCAAGCTTGGGCACAGAAAAATAGCTTATGTGTCCAGCGACCTGCCCATTCAAGACAGAACAGATCGATTGGAAGGCTATCGAAAAGCGATGAAAGCGGCCAATATAGAAATACATCCCAACTGGATCATCAGCCAAAACTTTAGTGAGTCAGGCGGTGAAGCGGCAGGTGACATCTTAGTAAGCCAATGCCCTGAGGTTACCGCAGCTGTCACCTTTAATGATGTGATGGCCGCTGGCTTAATGACCAGCCTGCAAGACCAAGGTATCTCTGTACCCAACGATATTTCGGTGATCGGCTTTGATGACGTCTTACTCGCTCGCTACCTTTATCCTCGATTAACCACAATGCACAATCCTATTGATGAAATGTCGACCTACGCAGCCAACCTCGCAATTAAGTTAAAGTCAGCGGGTTACGTACCGCCAACACAACATAAATTCGAAACAACCTTGGTTGAAAGGCAGACCGTTAAGCCAATCAAGCGCTAAAATTAGACAAAACGTGACCGAAATCTCATGTACGAACCTCATGTAACCGCTTACATGAAAACAGTATTGAAGTCTCACTTTCAATGCTAGAGCCCACTTATTATCCACTCCGAACAAACCCTACATTCACCTGAGGACAACAAATATGAATAACTCAAAGCCTCTACCATCGTTCGGATTAGCTCTAGCACCTATAGCCGTTATGTTTGCGTTGCTTGCTATTGGATACGGTGTTTTAGGACTTCGCATTGAAGTGCTACTACTGATTTCTGCAACTTTCACTGCATGCATTGCTTGGAAGATGGGCTATAACTGGGATGACATCATCAACGCCATTGTTGAGAAACTTGCTAAAGCCATGCCCGTCATTTTGATTTTAGTTTCCGTAGGCGGCCTCATTGCCAGCTGGATGATCAGCGGCACCATCCCATACATGGTTTACTGGGGGCTTAAAGTCATCAGTGCTGAATACATCCTGATCGCCGCATTCTTCGTAACTTCTATCGTCTCGGTATGTACTGGTACTTCATGGGGTTCTGCAGGTACGGTTGGTGTTGCATTGATGGGGGTTGCGGCAGGCTTAGACGTGTCACTTGCTGCCGCAGCGGGTGCTGTTGTATCTGGTGCTTACTTTGGCGACAAGATATCGCCTCTTTCTGATTCAACAAACTTTGCGCCTGTCGTTTCAGGCACCACGCTGTACGAACACATTCAGCACATGCTTTACACAACACTACCGGGGTTTGTGATTGCTTCTGTTGTCTTCTTCTTTGCAGGACAAAGCGCTGATGTAGCAAACATTGGTCAGCCAGAGAAAGTAACGCAAATCCTTGCGGGGCTAGATAGCCTTTATAACTTCAGCATCCTCCTTATCATCCCACCAGTTATGATCCTATGGGGTGCATTAACTAAGAAACCCGTTCTACCACTAATGTTAGGAGCTTCAGCACTAGCGATTGTACTGGGAATGGTTTTACAAGGATTCTCTCTACAACAAGGCTTCCAAGCTTATGTCAACGGCTTCAATGTTTCATTGTTTGAAGCAAAAGGAACAGTGACTGATGGGCTAATCCCAGACGTATCAAAACTGCTTAACCGTGGTGGGCTGTTCTCAATGATGAGCACCATTCTACTGGTGTTCTGTGCCTTCTCTTTCGCTGGTATTTTAAGCCTGACGGGCGCGTTGAATGTGGTACTGGGTCGATTCCTACATCTCATCCACTCAACAGGCCAACTTATCGCATCAACTGTGATTGCAACCATCACAGTCGTCTTCACGACCTCTGACGGTAAATTAGCACTTCTTATTCCAGGTGAACTGTTCCAAAACGCTTACCGCAAGATGGGACTCGACACCAAAAACCTATCTAGAACCATCGAAGATGCAGGCACAATCATCGAACCACTGGTTCCTTGGACTGCGGCAGGTATTTACATGGCAAGCACGCTAGGTGTTGCGACGCTAGATTACCTACCTTGGGCAATCCAATGTTACACCGGTGTCGTTTTCGCTCTGATTTATGGCTTCACTGGGTTTGGTATTGCACGCGCAAAGCCTGAACAGTCAGAAAACTCCGTAGAAACTTCTCTAGCTCACAGTACTAAATAAGGCTCACATCCTATGAATTCTTTCGACAATACGATTAACCGCCGAAATACAGGATCGGTAAAGTGGGACTTTATGGAGCAGAAGCTTGGCTTAGAAGGCACCGAGTTGCTGCCAATGTGGGTGTCTGACTATGATTTCCAAGCACCTCAACAAGTATTAGATCGCTTAGCTCAAGATATTTCGCATGGTATTTTTGGTTACTCAGAACGTCAAGACGACTACTACCAAGCCGCTATTGATTGGTTTAAAAACCAACATCAAACAGAAATCAAACGAGAGTGGATCACCACGGTACACGGTGTTTTGCCCGGTATTGCTATGGCGTTGCAAATGCTCACACAAGTGAATGACCAAATCGTTATTCAAAGCCCGGGCTACGGTTCATTCCGTAAGATCATCGAACTGAATGATCGTAAGGTGTTGAACAACCCATTGATTGAATCAGAAGGTCATTACCAGCTTGATTTCGCACATTTGGAAGACTGCTTTGCGAGTGGCGCCAAAGCGTTGATTTTCTGCAACCCACACAACCCAACAGGCCGAGTATGGAGCGAACCAGAGATCCTGCAAGTTGCCGAGCTTTGCCAAAAACACGGTGTATGGCTAATCAGTGATGAAATTTGGAGCGACCTAGCGCTAGCATCCAACATATTCCATTCAACATTGAAACTACCAAGTTCGCTAACCGACAAACTTATTGTGGCGACTGCGGCCAGTAAAACTTTTGGCTTGTCATCATTAAGGATCTCTAACTTCATCATTCCAAATGCAGAATTGAAAGAGCAGTTTGTTCGCCGTTTGGATGCTCATGGCATGGATTGCTTCAACAACCTATCAATGTCCGCTGCGACCACTGCGTATCAAGAGTGTGAAGCTTGGTTAGCGGACTTAAAACAGTATCTACAAGACAACATAGAAACGCTGAGTGGATTCGTAAAAACAGAGTTGCCTCATATTCGTTTCACAAAACCCGAAGCGACTTACCTTGCATGGCTTGACTGCCGTGCACTGAAACTAAGTGATACTGAGCTTGAACAAAAGATCATTGCCGCTGGCATTGTTCCGAGTATGGGATGTGCCTTTGGCGAGGAAGGTTCTGGGTTTATTCGTTTGAATCTAGGGTGTCCTGCTGAAGTATTAGATGATGCATTGGTACGACTTAAGGCAGCATTAAACGCCAATTAATAGGCAATCAAATTACTTAATCCGATCAATACAACAAAGCCCAATAGGAAGGACCTATTGGGCTTTCTCTACTTCTCAATTTTTATTTCAAGCAACTACCAATATTCAGCATGAGCCAAGCCTTTAACGCAATTCGATTTTTCACTTGTTACTTTAACTTCACCGCCAATCAACGACTGAGCCAACCAACCGTGAGGGAAACTCAATTTAAATGGCGCAGGGACCTGCTCAACGGTAATTTGCCCAAAGCCAACTTTTGAATAGTAACTAGGGTCACCGTATGTCACAGCAAGTTCAACGCCCTGCTCCTTAAGAACCTGTAAACCAAAGTTAATCAGCTTTTGGCCAATACCACGTTTTTGAACCTGAGTACTCACCGCTACTGGTGAAAGCAAATATGCCTTCGTTTCATCGTCAAATGAAAGTGGTGTAAAGATAATCGCGCCTATAATCGTGCTATCCGTATCTGACTCACTAGAATCATCTTCAGCAACAAAGCAAAGTAGCTCTGTCGAATCCGTAGTCGTTAAAAGATCGTAGGCAAGCTTACCCACTGTTTTACCTTCGCTCTCACCTTCTGCATCGGTAAAGGTTTGGGTAAAAACTTGAGTGATCGTTTCGCTTTCGTCTGAACTATGTAGTCTAAATTTCATGGTGTTATTCACTTATGTACTTTCTTCAATACAAAAAAATGATAATCAAAATCACGTTCAGCAGAGCTTTGGGAACCCTTCGAAAGTTCACTCTTAAGCCTGCTATTATTGATGAATTGTTTAATTTCATTGTCGCAATCTGCGAGCGCTTTCGAACTCGGCATCGTTACTTTTAGTGCTTCCACTTGCTTTTGCAAAGGCTGATAATAAGCAAGCCAACCGGCATCGCTCATAGCAAAGTCATCCAAGATTTTATAACCGGCCGCCTTTGCATGCTCAATACGCTCAGAGACCGTCGTCATGTCTGGATACTCTTTTTGCCAGAACGCTTTGATAGATTCGTTTGGGTTCTCTGTGTTCCACACCAAATCATTCACGACCAAGATGCCATCATCGGTAAGGAGCTTCCGCCACTGTTTAAGTGCTTTCTGGACACCCATGATGTAGGCACTGCCTTCCGACCAAATTAAGTCAAACGACTTCGCTTCAAACGGTAGATCCATCATACTCGCGCAAACGGTTTGGACATGGCTTTCTAAGCCAAGAGCCTGTGCTTGCTGAGTCAGAATATCTAAACTAGGTTGATCGTTGTCTACCGCTGTTATCTGCACATCCGCTTGATGTTCTTTAATAGCTCTCGCTAACACAGTTGTTGCAATGCCTTTGCCACAACCAATCTCAAGTACCTGTTCCGGTGAACTAGGCACTTTGACCAACGCCTCTAAGGTATCTTCAGCAGTTCCTGGTCCTAAGCGCTCTAAACCCTCGAAGATGGCGCCAAAATCCGCCATATATTGTTCATGTTCATTCATGTCTTTCGATAACCACTTCAATCTCAGCGCCTGTTTCTCATCAAAACCTTGCTTAATTAACCAATCGAGGTGTGCATCTGGCGCAATCTTGTCCATCGACTCATGCCACTCTTCTAAGCCGCTCTCACCCAGCATTGCCGCTAATAAATCTCGTGAACGTTGTTTTTGCACGAGCTCTTCGTCCAGTTGCTTAAGACGATTTTCCAACAAACTACGTTCTATCTTTGCATCTAAACAGGCTTGGCACTCTTTAAGCGTTAGCCCGCCCGCTTGCAGTTGCTGTAACAAACGAACACGCTGCAGATCCTTTTCAGAATAAAGGCGATAACCATTGCTCTGGCGTTGAGCCTCAATCAAACCTAGCTTGCCGTAATACAACAATGTGGAGCGACTCAGGCCAACAAGTTCAGCTAATTCAGATATGCGATACATGCACTTCTCCCTCATTTCTATCTATAAGGTAAACTATGAAGCTATAGTCAGGTCAATACGAAATTATACTTCATGCCCCCTCTTTTCCTAGTTTCCCGCCCTTAAGCTTAAATTGGAAAGGTCTCTAAGTACGTCTTTCAACCATAGAAGGCTAGTTACCGACATTACCCAACCAGACTTAGACAAATAAGATATGAACTTGATGAAATAAAAACAAACCACTCAAAAAACATACTTTTTACTAGCTAAGTGGATCGACTTCTAAATCGTTCAACAATTAATAAATGTTAACCAAGCGCTAAATAAAATCACCAGGCGAATACATACAGAGCGCACTAATAACAAACAACAATCTCTTCGTAACTTTTTTATAAAAAATCAAAATTTATTAGAAATTAACCCCTAATTTTACTGAGTAATTTGTTAGGCTTGGCAACAAATATTTACAATCCAAATAAAAACTAATTGGATAGCTAGAGGTTGTTTTTCTTGAATATGAAATTATTCGGCAGTTCCCTAATCCTTTCAGGAACTGCATTAGGGGCTGGTATGTTAGCCATCCCAATGGTGTTGGCCCAATTTGGCTTCATGATCAGCTCGGTGCTGATGCTACTTATCTTTATTGGCACCACCTACTCTGCACTTCTGCTGGCAGAAGCGTGTACAAAAACCAAAGACAACAGTGGCATGAGCAGTGTTGCTTACCTAACTCTGGGCAGCAAAGGGAAACATTTTATCAATGCACTCTTTTACCTGCTGCTGGTATGTATGTTGATCGCCTATATCTTGGGCGTCGGTGATATCATCCATAAGCTCTTACTTGATGTAGGTATCGATATCTCTACATCGGTTGCCTATACCATTTTCAGTCTATTAATGGGCGTTATAGTAGTCTCGGGCAAATCGTATATCGACAAACTGAATCGCGGTCTATTCATTTTGATGGTTGTGATGCTGTTTATTGTTATCGCCTCTCTATTTAGCAATATTCGCCTTGATTACCTGACTCAGACTAGCCAATACACGGCTAATGACGTAGTGCAATACAGCGCGGTTATCTTTACCAGCTTTGCCTCTATGGTGGTGATCCCGTCACTGGTTATCTACAACCGAGAAGCCACTCAAAAGCAGATCCGCAATATGATTTTGCTAGGTTCTGTGATCCCGCTAGTGTGCTACCTAACTTGGTTATTCGCGATTATCGGTAACCTTGGCACAGATGCGATCAGCCAGTTCCACAATATATCTGAGTTGATCTCTGCCTTTAGCGGGCAATCTGCTTGGCTAAAAGTAGTGATTGCACTGTTCTCAGCTCTAGCGTTAGTGACCTCTTTCCTTGGTGTATCTATGGCGCTTTACGACCAAAACAAAGATGCAGTGACCAACAACAAAGCGTTGGCTTATGCGCTGACCTTCATTTTGCCTTTGGTATTGGCAGAGCTGTTCGCTAGCCAGTTTGTAAGCATGTTGGACTACGCAGGTATGGTGCTGGTGTTCCTAGCTATCTGGGGCCCACTCGCAATGGTAGTTAAAGTTCGTAGACCTGACTTCCCTCACCTACAAGCTGAAGGCAGCTATACCGCAGCCGGTGGCGACACGGCATTGATGGCAACATTCGGCTTTGGGGCGCTAATTTTCGTATCTTGGTTTATGGGGTAACCAACACTCGATCATAGACCTAAAAGATACCAAGAAGAGCGGCTTTGGCTGCTCTTTTTTTGTGCCTGATGTTCTTGTTAATATATCCCCTCCCCGCACTTTGCCCACATTCACTCTCCCTTTCAAACTACGTAAATAGAAACAATCGCTTAGAACAGTATCCCCTAGTTTTTCGATCTCAAGCCCAGTTCAAAACACCATGTCCTATGATCATATACAGTAGATCTATTGTTGACACATCTGATAATTAGATCACAAAACAACCTCATTGGTATTGTATTGGTACTATCTTTTGAAATACCATCACTCGCGTACCCTACAGTACTAAAGGACATAATAATGAAATCGAATAACTTCAAACTGTCTTCAATGATGTTCATTGAATGGTTTATCTGGGGAGCATGGTTTGTTCCCTTGTGGCAAATACTTAATACCAATGGCTTTACGCCAACGGAGATCGCATGGTCTTACGCATGCAGTGCAATTGCCGCGATCATCTCGCCGATCTTAGTCGGATCAATCACCGACCGCTTCTTCGCTGCGCAGAAAGTACTTTCTGTGATGTTATTGGCGGGTGCAGGTTTAATGTACCTAGCGGCTCAACAAACCGAGTTTGCCACCTTCTTTCCAATACTTCTGTTGTACTCGCTAACCTACATGCCAACGATCGCACTGACCAACAGCATTGCTTTCTCTAATGTAGAAGATGTAGAACGTGACTTCCCGCGTATCCGTGTAATGGGTACTATCGGCTGGATTGCTTCTGGTATCGCGATTGGTTTCTTACCAGGCTGGTTGGGTTACGGTGATATCTCATCAAGCAATATCCCGCTTATTCTGACGGCTCTCGCTTCGGCTGCACTGGGCATCTTCGCACTGACTCTGCCAGACACACCGCCAAAAAGTACCGGTAAATTAAACCTTAAAGTGATGCTTGGCCTAGACGCTATCGTGTTACTGAAAGACAAAAACTTCTTAGCATTCTTCGTTTGTTCTTTCATGTTTAGCATGCCGCTGGCGTTCTACTACATCTTTGCAAACGGCTACCTAACCGAAGTGGGTATGAGTAATGCAACTGGCTGGATGACGCTAGGTCAATTCTCTGAAATCTTCTTTATGCTGGCACTACCTTTCTTCACCAAACGCTTTGGTATTAAGAAGGTATTACTACTTGGTCTCTTTACGGCAGCAGTTCGCTACGGTTTCTTCGTCTACGGCAGCGCAGACACTTGGTACCTATATTCACTGCTATTCGCCGGCATCCTATTACACGGTGTGAGCTACGACTTCTACTTCGTAACAGCTTACATCTATGTCGACAAAAAAGCGCCTAAACACATGCGTACCGCAGCGCAAGGCCTTATCACATTGGGTTGCCAAGGTATTGGTAGCTTGCTGGGTTACCGCTTAGGTGGTGTGTTAATGGAGAAGATGTTTGCTTACGACGAACCACAGAATGGTCTGACATTTGATTGGGCAGGTATGTGGGGCTTCGGTGCCATCATGATCGCCATCATCCTCGTTATCTTCACGTACTTTTTCCGTGAACCAAACGGTGAGATCAAAGAGATTAATATCAACAACAAATCAGATGGAAACGCATCAGAGCAGACTCAAGTAGAAAAAGCTCAAGCGTAATTTTTTACCTGCTCAGTCTCTCCCCCTAGCTTCTGACTGAGCAGCTTTTAGATAACCTATTTTTGGTGAAGTAAGATGAACATTTCAAAACAAGACAGAATTTTAGGCACATTTTATGGTCAAGCACTGGGTGATTCGATGGGAATGCCATCAGAGCTTTGGCCAAGAAGCCGAGTAAAAGCGCACTTTGGTTGGATTGACTCATTCCTGCCAGGGCCTGCTGAAAACAATGCCGCTTGTTACTTCGATGCTTGCCAGTTCACGGATGACACCTCAATGGCGCTGGCTCTTGCTGACGCTATCATCGAATGCGACGGTGAGATCTCACCAGAGATCATTGCTCGCAACGTATTAAACTGGGCTGAAGGCTTCGATGCTTTCAATAAAAACATTTTTGGCCCAAGCTCGAAAGCCGCAATGCGCGCGATTAAAGAAGGTACTTCAATTAATGAGCTTGAAAACAACGGTGTGACCAACGGCGCTGCAATGCGTGTATCGCCAATGGGCTGCCTTGTTCCAACCACCAACCTAGACACTTTTATCGACCAAGTCGCACTGGCTTCAAGCCCAACCCATAAGTCAGACGTAGCGATTGCGGGTGCGGTTGCGATTGCTTGGTCTGTATCGAAAGCGATTGAAGGACACAGCTGGAGCGCAATTAAAGACCAACTACCTGCGGTTGCTAACGCAGCACAAACTAAGAACATCACCACCTTCAGTGCTTCAATGGGCGCTCGTATTGAGCTTGCTCTTATGGTGGCTTCAGAAAAGAGTGGCGTTGAAGAGCGCATGGAAAAAATCTACAACTTAGTCGGTGCAGGCGTAAGTACGATTGAGTCGGTTCCGGCTGCTATCGCCATGGTTGAACTCGCACAAACCGACCCTAACCGCTGTGCAATTCTTTGTGCCAACTTAGGCGGCGATACCGATACGATTGGTGCGATGGCAACGGCAATTTGTGGGGCACTGAATGGCATCCAATCGATTGATATCGAGTTGAAGAAGCAACTCGATGACGAAAACCAACTCGATTTTGCAGGTTACGCAGCCTCCTTCCTGCGCTTAAGAGAGATTAAGGAGCAAGGGTATGCCTCATAGTTCTTTGATTCAGCTGATTCCAACTCTACAAAACAAACGACAATTGTGCCTAATCGGCGCTGCCGTGGTCGATATCGTGACAGAGACACCTGCGCTACCGAAACGTGGTACAGATGTCGAGTTAATCGAGAAAGGCATTCATGTCGGCGGCTGCGCTCTCAACATCGCCATTGCTTTGAAAAAGCTCGGTGTTGACTCCGTTAATGCCCTGCCAATTGGTCAAGGTAAATGGGCAGATATCATTACTGCTGCAATGGCTGAGAAAGGCCTGACAAGTAGCCTACAAGATCCAAGTGGCGACAACGGCTGGTGTTTAGCGCTAGTAGAACCCGATGGTGAACGTACCTTCCTATCTGTTAGCGGTGTTGAGAACAATTGGAATCAACAAGCACTTGAGCAGTTGGATCTTCAAGACGATGCAATCGTCTACCTTTCGGGTTACCAATTATCTTCAGCATGTGGAGAGCAGATCGTTAGCTGGCTTGAAACACTGCCAAGCGGCGTTGAACTGTTCATCGATTTTGGTCCTCGCATTGGAGATATTCCTAAGCCCGTGTTTGAGCGCCTAATCAAGCTGAAACCAACCATCTCTTTGAATCGCCAAGAAGCCGAAGTACTGGGTATGCAAGACATCAACACCTTTGTTGAGCAATGGCATAACCATTATGGCTGCCCGCTGATTTTACGCATCGATAGCGATGGTGCTCTGTTCGCCACGCAAGATGGCTACGGAAATGTTGCACCATTTAAAGCAACCGTGGTTGACACGATCGGCGCGGGAGATACTCATGCAGGCGGCGTATTAGCAGGCTTAGTTTCTGGCTGGGAACTGCCTGACGCAATTTTGTTAGGTAATGCGGTTGCATCTTATGTGGTGAGCCATGTAGGTGGCGATTGTGCTCCTAGTGTTGCTGAGATAACTGACTACCTCAATCAATACTAATCCTTGTTCCTCATGTACACATTAGGCTCAGTATTACTGGGCCTTTTTGTTACGCCTATCTTTATTTTACCTAGCTTTTTGGCCTTTCTATTATGAGTCACTCTTCTGTTATGAACCGTTTTTCTAATGCAAATAACAAAGCTACTAGGATTCTGCTCGCGAGTTGTGGAATCAACCTCTGCATCGGCGTTCTCTATACCTGGAGTGTATTTAAAAACTCTCTTTTGGACCTTGGTTGGAGCAACACTCAAGCCTCAATGCCTTACACCATCACCATCATCACCCTTTCATTGGCGCTTCTGATTGCAGGCCGTATTCAGGACAAAATTGGCCCACAAAAAGTATTAATGGTTGGCTCCTTAATGGCTGGTTCTGGAATGATCTTAGCAAGCCTCTCCTTAACCCCTTGGAACCTAAATATCAGCTTTGGTTTGGTCACTGGTGCGGGTATCGGATTTGCTTATGCGTGCTTGAATCCAACCGCGATGAAGTGGTTTCACTCTTCACAAAAAGGCATGGTCAACGGGTTGCTCGCGACTGCATTCGGTCTTGCTGCTATCTACTTGGCTCCGTTAACTAGCTATCTAATATCTGTTATTGGGTTAGATCAAAGCTTACGCGCGTTAGGTGTAGGGCTAGTACTGATCGCTTTCCCATTGGCTTGTTCGATCAAAAATCCACCAGCTGGGTATGAACCCAAAGCTCGCTCATCAGAGTCGGATTCCTCCAAGCCCGTTTCAAAGCCGAGCCGCAACTACATGTGGAAAGAGATGCTCGCAACCAAACAGTTCTACCAACTGTGGTTCACTTACGCTTTTGGCGCGGCCGCGGGTTTGATGATCATCGCCAACATCACTTCAATTGCCGCAGAACAAGCCAATATCTTAGAGGGTGCTTATTTGATCGTGACCTTATCGATATTTAACTCGGCAGGTCGATTGGTATCAGGATTATTGAGCGACAAGATTGGCGCATTAAAAACGTTAGCTATCGCACTTGGGCTGCAAACCATCAATATGTTGTTGTTCAGTCAGTTTGTCTCTAGCCCTACTCTGATGGTCGGTGCAGCTTTGGCTGGCGTTGGATACGGTACTTTATTAGCCGTGTTTCCTTCAATCATGGCGGACTTATACGGCCTGAAGAACTTCGGTGCCAACTACGGCGTGCTTTATACCGCTTGGGGGATTGGCGGCTTTATCGGCCCTATCCTTGCGGCAATATCGGTGGATTGGTACGGCAGTTACTCAATCGCTTATTTGACATGTGCGGTCTTGGTGAGCATCGCGACAGTACTGACCTTCCGAGTAAAGCCCATTTCAACAGAGCCATGTATCGATAAAGAATCGACTTCAAGTTATCAGTTGGAACGTTCAAGCTAACTCAATAAAACCTCTGAGTGGCGGAATCTTTGTTTCGCCCTCAGATTTCACATTTCTATTAAGTGTGTGCTTAGACTTCGGGTATACTTCGGTTAAATAAAAAAGCTAAAACAGACCTTTATGAGCGCTTATCAACCACTGCTTACCCTGATTCAGGAACGAATCGACCAGAAAGATAAATCACCTCTGTATCTGAAGATTGCCGATTCAGTGAAGCTGGCGACTGAGCAACAAATGCTCAAGGGCGGAGACTTCATTCCAACTGAGCGCGAGTTCAGTGACAAGCTTGGTGTGTCTCGTATTACCGTTCGTAAAGCATTGGATATATTGGATAAAGAAGGCGTGATTGTTCGTTCTCGTGGCTTGGGAACTATGATCAGCGAGACTGTTGAATACTCAAGTAAAGAGGCGACAGGCTTCTCTCAACAAGTGGTTCTGAAAGGCAAAAAACCTGACACACTATGGATTAAAAAAGACGTGGTTGCTTGTTCTTCAGAGATCGCCAAGATGCTCAAAATCGCCGAGAACGATCAAGTCTTTCTGTTGAAGCGCGTCCGTTACATCGACGAGCAAGCCGTATCCATTGAAGAATCTTACGTCCCTGCTCATTTGATCCATGACCCAGATGAAATTCAACTATCGCTTTACGATTACTTCCGCAGCCAAGATATCTCGCCAACCAAAACTCAAAGCCGAGTGTCCGCAAAAATGCCAACAGAAGAGTTTCTGGAGAAGCTCAACATTGACGAAACCGTGCCTGTTCTGTTGATCGAACAAACGGCTTACGACAAAAAAGGCGTGCCTATTGAATACAGCATCAACCGCTGCCGTGGTGATATGTATGTGTTCGTGAGCGAAGATTAAACCTCGTACTCAAAACACGATAGACACAAAAAGCCCGTTAGTCCTGCTATAAAAAGTGGAGACTAACGGGCTTTTTACTTCTTATTAGAATGCTTACTAGTTAGCTCTTAAACGTATTCGAGAGCTCTTTCAGTGATGTTGCCAGCTCGGCTTGCTCTTTGGCTGTTGCAGCAATTTGCGTTGCACCCGTCGTAGATTCTGTCGACTTCTGTTCTACTGCCACAACGTTCTGAGCAATATCCTGAGTCACGACAGCTTGCTCTTCGGTTGCGGTCGCAATTTGCTCAGTCATGCTAAATATCTCGCTCACAGCGCCTGAAATATCTTGCAGCGTCTGCTCTACGCCTCGAGAATCCTCCACCGCTCTTGAAGACATTTTCTTGCTGTTATCAATCACATTAAACGCAGTTTGCACATCTGATTGTAGAGAGCTAATGAAGCCTTCAATCTCTGAGGTAGATTCTTGGGTGCGTTGTGCCAAAGTACGTACTTCATCTGCAACCACAGCAAAACCACGACCTTGTTCACCAGCACGTGCTGCTTCAATCGCCGCATTTAGCGCTAATAAGTTGGTTTGCTCGGCAACTGACTTAATCACATCAATCACACTGTTGATGTTATTGCTGCTATCGTGAAGATGCGTAATTTTCTCAGCTAGGCTGTTAATCTCAGATGCCAAGGTTTCAATCGATTGATAAGAGTGCTGAACCGTGCTCAAGCCTGCTTGTGATTGTTCATCTGCCAATTTAGCTGAGCTTGCTGTTTGCTGAGTTTTAGCCGCGACCTCGTTCACCGTTGCCGATAGCTCCTCTGTTGCTGTCGCAATCAAACCAATTTGGTCTTGCTGCTCAACCAAGGTGTTGGAGTTGTATTGGCAAGTTTGCGCCGTCTCTTCAGCTGCAGAAGCAAGTGTCAAGCTAGACTGAGACAAGTTATCTATTACCTGAGAGAATTTCTCTAACGTTTCGTTGAGAGACGAAGAGATATGCCCTAGCTCACTCTCTCCTAAATACTTAGCTCTCACCGTTAGGTCATTATCATCACGAACAACAGAAAGTACTGAGGTTAGATTTTTTACTCGGAGCGTTAGGTCTGTAATCACTTTAAAGCTTACAAAGGTCGCAAAGAAAGTAATTACAACAAATACCGCAATACTTGCGAACATCGCAGATTGAGCTTCACTCGCCTTATTTTCAGTCAATGCGATAAGTGATTCAGCCAGTTGATTCTCCGTTTTCTTTAACTGAACAATACGAGCCGTTGATTGCGCGAACCAATACACAGGGTCTACATCAAAACCACTCATTTTTGATTCAGCCACATCACGAAGCTTCTCGACTTCCGCGACCGAACGATCATTTAATTGTTGTTCAAAAAAGCGAACGTTGTCTGGGTTACCCAGAACTTCAAAGTTCGAGAAATACGTGTTTTGCTGTGTCACCAAAGAGATGAACTTAACCAGCATACCTGGGCCAAACTCATTTTTAGAAAAAGTGTTATTTAGGACAGCACGCTCGATACCAGCTCGCTCTTTGCCTTGCAAGAAGTTGTAATAAGCGATGGTTTCCGTAGTGATGGTAGCATCGGAGCTTAACTCAGCAATTAAAGCTGATACGCTGAGCAGTTTTGCATTCAGTTTAGTGTAGTAACCTAAAGCCTCTGAAAGTGGGATCGACTGAGAATCAACACGATTACGAATAGACGTAATTTGATTTAGGCTTTGGCTGATTTCAGTGTTCAGACGGGAGATCTGGGGTAAGTCGATTTCTGCAGACTGCCAGTACTCAGATCTCTGATTGCGTCTGTTATCCGCACTTGTTCTTTGCGCTCGCAGCTCACTCACAAACTTTGTACCTTGTGAGCCGATAAAACCAGCCGTCATTCCGCGCTCTTTTTGCAACTCATGGACAAGTTCACTGTACACAACCGACAAACGCGTAAGTTGATTTAATGACGACATTTCTCTAGTGGTTTCTACGCCTTTAGAAATCTCAGAAACGCTGAGCCACAGAAATCCTAAGATCGGTAAAATAAGCAAAGCGATTATTTTTTGCTTAAAAGACATATCAGTTAATTTCATTCTTCTTCCCTAGCTGCTAACACATTTTTATTGATTATCGGATCACGCATACCGAAAGTGGATTGCCCATGATCTGCAACCGTATAATTATTCACTCGAATCAAATACCGTACTCACAAATCGGCACGTGAAGAAACTAACATTTAACCTTATAAATTTCATTGGATTATCAATGAAATTGTTATCTTATCGACTTAACTTTTCGAAAAGAATACATAACAACAATTTCCCGGCGCAAGTGACTGAAAATTGACAGTTTATGCATAATACTAAAGAGGTAAGAAAACACCAAAAGTGCGGTCAATAGTAACTATATATTCAGCACCAACTATGTATAATTCCGGGCTCGTAAAATTAACAACTTAATTAATATAGCTGCATAATCAGAGGTTTTTATGGACTGTCCCGCTTGTGAAGAACATATCGGTTGGGAATGGGTAGAAGAAGCGGCAATTGAACCCAATGAGGAATTCGATTGTCCTGAGTGTCAAGAAACGTTGATGTATACCATCGATGAAGGTACCTATTACGGTGCACAACATAAAACCGTAGAAGTGGTTGATGATTGATGGTTGATATAACTATCTAAAAAATAACACGTGTTATTAACTCTCATGTTCTAGATCTTGGCAAAATAATCAGAGTAAACGTCCCCCCCTCTTTACTGGAACGAACGTTCAGCATAAAATATTGAACATATGTTCGGATAAATAAAGTGGATGTTATGGCTAAGACCGCAAAGTTCGATAGACAAGAAGTAGTTGATAAAGCGACTAACCTTTACTGGGAAAAGGGCTTTCACGCGACTTCTATGCGCAACCTGCAAGACGTAATTGATATGCGTCCGGGCAGCATCTACGCGACTTTTGGCAGCAAAGAGGGTCTGTTTAAAGAGACGCTTGCTCGCTATACCGAACTTGGCATCATCAACCTCAACCACTTCCGTAGTGAAGCGGATTCTCCGATCAAAGCGCTAGAAAACTTCATAAAGCGTGCGGTGGTTGAATCGAAACAGAGCGCACCAAACGGTATGTGTATGCTAGCTAAAACCGTTGCAGAGCTGACTGATGAGCACGCAGAGTTATTAGAAGAAGCGAAGAAATCACTCAAGATCATGGAAGGTGAATTCGCTAAGTTGATTGCAGAAGCGCAAGAGCTAGGTGAGATCAGCAAAGATCGAGAACCTGCTCAGCTTGCTCGTCATGTTCAAGTTCAGATAGCAGGCCTGCGTACTTACGCTAAAACCTGTGACGATATCGATTTGCTCAACTCAATGGTTGAAGACGTATTTAAGTACCACCCTTTTTAGGGTTTGACTTTATAGATTGGGCACAATACAAAAAGACTCCACTTTCACCTTAACGGGTCTAGGGCGGAGTCTTTTTTAGTTTAGGTCCGATTACTTTGCGGCTTAAGAATTACACCTTTTTCATGATCAACGCCTGCGCATTGAACAGCGTTAGCTTTTAAACGAGCTTGCAATATCTTTCAATGATGCAGCCAGTTCAGCTTGTTCTTTTGCTGTCGCCGCAATTTGTGTTGCGCCTGTTGTCGACTCTGTCGACTTCTGCTCTACCGCCATGACGTTTTGAGCGATGTCTTGAGTCACAACCGCTTGCTCTTCTGTTGCCGTTGCAATCTGCTCAGTCATGCTAAAGATTTCACTAACAGCGTTAGAAATACCTTGAAGAGTCTGTTCAACCTCTCTGGAATCTTCTACCGCTTTAGATGA
This sequence comes from Vibrio splendidus, assembly GCF_001557875.1. GTDB lineage: Bacteria > Pseudomonadota > Gammaproteobacteria > Enterobacterales > Vibrionaceae > Vibrio > Vibrio splendidus_F. Next base: position 79,041 of record NZ_LNRF01000013.1, read on the forward strand.
CATCTTCTGGCTGTTATCAATAACATTGAACGCCGTCTGCACATCAGACTGCAGTGAATTGACGAAACCTTCGATCTCTAATGTTGATTGCTGAGTACGTTGTGCCAGCGTGCGAACTTCATCGGCAACGACTGCAAACCCACGACCTTGCTCACCAGCTCGTGCTGCTTCAATCGCTGCATTCAATGCCAATAAGTTGGTTTGTTCTGCTACCGACTTAATCACATCAATCACACTGTTGATGTTATTGCTGCTCTCGTGTAGTCGGGTGATCTTCTCAGCCAAATCATTAATCTCATATGCCAGTTTTTCGATAGAGTGGTAAGAGTCTTGAACGGTACTCATACCCTCTTGCGACTGCTCATCCACGAGTTTGGCAAAACCAGCAGTTTGTTGCGTTTTGGTGGAAACCTCATTCACAGTCGCAGAAAGCTCTTCGGTTGCTGTTGCAATCAAACCAATTTGGTCTTGCTGATCCACTAAGGTGCTAGAGTTGTACTGGCAAGTCTGAGCCGTCTCTTCTGCGGCTGAAGCCAATGTAAGGCTCGATTGAGACAAGTTATCAATAACTCGAGAAAACTTCTCTAGCATTTCGTTAAGTGATGATGAAATAAGCCCTAACTCACTGTTATCATGATACTTTGCTCTCACAGTTAAGTCATTGTGGTCACGTACGACAGAAAGCACTGAGGTTAGATTTTTCACTCTGTTTGCTAAGTCGCTAATGACCTTAAAGCTCACGAGTGCTGCTAATAGAGTGATAGTTACAAACACCACAATGCTTGTAACCATTGCAGATTGAGCCTCACTCGCCTTTTTCTCAGTCAACGCAATCAGAGAGTCTGCCAGCTGGTTTTCTGTTTTCTTTAACTGGACAATACGCCCCGTTGCTTGAGAAAACCAGTACGCAGGGTCAACATCAAAGCCACTCATTTTCGATTCGGCTAAATCACGAAGCTTCTCTACCTCCGTTATCGAACGATCATTTAACTGTTGCTCAAAGAAGCGAACGTTGTCAGAGCTACCCAAAACTTCAAAGTTGGAGAAATAGGTATTTTGCTCTGTCACCAAAGAGATGAATTTAACCAACATACCCGGGCCAAATTCGTTTTTTGAAAAGGTATTATTAAGAACCGCAAGCTCGATGCCAGCCCGCTCTTTACCTTGCAGGAAATTATAGTAAGCGATAGTTTCATTAGTAATAGTGGAATCAGAACTCAACTCTGTAATTAATACGGTTAAACTCAGTAATTTAGCGTTAAGCTTTGTGTAATAGCTTAAAGCTTCTGAAAGCAGGATCGACTGAGAATCAACTCGACTTCGAATAGAAGACAGCTGATTTAGGCTCTTCCTGATCTCGTTATTTAGTCGAAGAACCTGTGGTAAACGAATGTCAGCGGTCTGCCAGTATTCATTTCTCTGATTCCCTCTATTATCCACGTTGGTTCGTTGTGAGCGCAGCTCCCCACCAAACTTAGTGCCCTGTGAACCAATAAAACCCGCAGTCATTCCACGCTCTTTTTGTAAATCCTGAACCAGCTCACTGTACACAACGGAAAGGCGGGTAAGTTGGTTTAATGAGGACATTTCGCTGGTGGTTTCTATGTCTCTTGAAATAGCGGAGACACAAACCCATAGAAACCCCAAAATCGGCAATATAATCAAAACGATTATTTTTTGCTTAAAAGACATATCAGTTAATTCCATTTTCATTTTCATTTCCTAGCAGCTAACAAATCTTTATCAGTCATCTAATTTGGCAAGCTTCTGACAAGATATACCCATATATAACTTTGTTTTTATTCCGTTTCTCAATCACCATCGATGGCAACTCGGCAAGGGAAGAAGCTAACATTTAACCTTATAAAAAACATTGGATTATCATAAAATCTCATTGGATTATCGACAAAAGCCGCCAATCAGCCAACTAAACGACAAGAAAACACCCGGCAACCGAATAACACATAAGCAATTGAAAAATAAAAACTAAAATCAGAATAAATAAGATATCAAGTACAAATCACGCCCTCAGGAGTCACTACATATTCAGTACCAACTGATGTATAATGCTGCCCCTAAAAGCTAAGAGTTCAATCAACGAAAAACAATCGAACCCAATGACGAGTTCGATAGAAAAGACGTAGTAGATAAAGCAACTAGCCTGTATTGGGAGAAGGGCTTTCATGCGACTTCTATACGCAATCTGCAAGACGTGATTGATATGCGTCCGGGCTGGAAGAACTTAGCATCCTTAATCTGAATTGCTTCCGCTGTGAAACGGACTCTCCGATCAAAGCGCTAGAAAACTTTGTAAAACGTGCGGTGGTTGAATCGAAAAAGAGTGCGCCAAACAGCATGTGTATGTTGGCTAAAACGGTCGCAGAACTGACTGATGAGCGCGCAGAATTATTAGCAGAAGCAAAGAAATCACTGAAGAGCATGGAAGGTGAGTTCGCGAAGTTGATTACCGAAGTACAAGAACTGGGTGAGGTAAGCAAGGAGCGTGAGCGTGAACCTGCTCAGCTTGCTCGACACGTTCAGATTCAGATCGCAGGCCTGCGTGCTTACGCTAAAACCTGTGACGATATCGATTTTCTCAACTCAATGGTTGAAGACGTATTTAAGTACCACCCTTTTTAGTGTCTGACTTTATAGATTGGGCACAATACAAAAAGACTCCACTTTCACCTTAACGGGTCTAGAGCGGAGTCTTTTTTAGTTTAGGTCCGATAAACTTTGCGACTTAAGAATTACACCTTTCTCATGATCAACGCCTGTGCATTGAGCATCGCCTCTTTGGTGCTGACATCTAGCGTTTTCACGTTCGCAAAGCGCTCAACTTCCTTAATCGCCACATCATGAGCAAAAATCACCAGCCTTGCTCTTTCAATGTCTTTCGGTGTGATACGATTGCCTATCCCGTTAGCACCTTGTGTTTCAACCTTTATCCGAACCCCAAGCTGATGCGCTGCCTTTTCTAAAGACTTAGCGGCTAAAAACGTGTGTGCAACACCAGACGGACATGAAGTAATAGCCAATACATCTGCTTGCCCCTCTTCGGTCACCGAACCACCCATAAATTGATGTGAACGTTCATCGCCTTCGACCACGTTCTTTTTCAGAAGAATCACGATCAGAGCTGTCGTTAGAGCACCTGCTAGTGTACCGACGACATAGCCAATCTTGCCATCCACCACAGGCAAAACAATCCAGCCGCCCCATGGCGCATGGTTCACCACATGAAACATAAAGCCGACCACATTACCAACAATACCACCAGCAACTACAGCAGGCAGGACACGTGCGGGGTCTGCCGCCGCAAAAGGAATCGCACCTTCGCTGATACCAATCATTCCCATGATACCCGCGGCTTTTCCGGCTTCGCGTTCGTCTCGTTTGAATTTCTTCGGTGATAGGAAAGTCGCAAGAGCCATACCCAGTGGGGGCGTACAAATCGCTATTCCCACCCCACCCATCAACCAAGGTTGCGTATTCACCTGAGTTTGAGCAAACAGCGTCGCAACCTTGTTGATTGGGCCGCCCATATCAAAGGCCGTCATCGCACCAAGAATACTACCGAGTACCATTTTTCCTGAGCCAGCCATACCCGTCAGCATTTGATTCATCTCAAGCATCACTTGGGCTATCGGGGAACCAATCACCCACATCACCGCACCACAGGTTACAAAGGTGCCAACTAACGGATAAATGAAAATAGAGCTCAGCGAGATCATACTGTCTGGCAGTTTGATCTTCTTAAGTAGATTCACCACAAAGCCTGCGAAAAATCCGACCACAATCGCTCCAAGAAAGCCGGTATTGTATTGATTGACCGCCACCCAAGAACCAATCATTCCCGGCGCTAAACCCGGTTTATCGGCCATTGAGTACGCAATATAACCACCTAATACGGCAGTAAACAGGGTTAAGCCCGCAATACCCATTTGTGCGATATCAGCCAGTACACCGCTCTCAGGTACGGCGCCATGGCCAGACATCATTACCGACAGAGACAAAAGCACCCCACCTGCAACCACGAATGGGATCATGTGTGAGGTACCGTATAACAAGTGTTCTTTAAGACGATTAAGGGATTGAGCCCAAGGGCTGAGTGGTTCGACGTAGACTTGATGATGACTAGAGGCGTAACTATCAAAGGAATCTGAATTGGCTTCAAGAAACAGCTCTTGAGCTTCCTCGACCGACTCGACTGCCTTTAATTTTGTAACAAAGTCATCTTCAATCAGTTTGGTCGAGATCTGTGCCAACACCTCGATATGGTGGTCGTCGTTGTTGTCTGGTGAAGCGAGCATAAAGAACACATCAGACAGTTCGCCGCCGTCTGCGCCATAATCGATGCCAGAACGGCTAATACCTATCGCGACAGCAGGTTTAGCAACAGCGGTACTCTTCGCATGTGGAATCGCGATACCATCGTCAAAGCCGGTATTACCAATGGCTTCGCGCTTCCAGATATCATCAAGGAAGTCACTTTTACTAGAGAGCTTACCTGCGCAGTCGAGCAGCTCGACAAGCTCTTCAAATACCGCCTGTTTTGAGTCTGCTTGCAAATCCAAACATATAATCTCGGGCTCAATAATGTTAGTGATATCCATGCTTTCTTCTGCCTCGCCTGATTTCAGACTGAAGTAATTAGGTTCTTCCGATCCAAATTAAAAATCGATGTTAATAGGATGAAAAGATTAGCGGTGTGTTGGTGATCATCATATAGGACGAAAGGTGCATTAACTGGATTATTGTAACCAAGAGTTCAGAGTGTGACGTCCACCTTAGAATAAAAAACGGCAATCCATAAAATTCACAGAACCCATAAACGTATCGCCCCTACCATATGCGACCTTTCTATACTGGATTTTCCATACTAGAGAACAAGGTGGCGAGATAAAGCCGAGAATAATAATGAGAATTGTAGCGGTAACTGCGTGCCCTACAGGCATTGCACACACCTATATGGCTGCTGATGCATTGAATAAAACAGCCCCTAAATTCAACGTTTCCATCAAGGTCGAGACGCAAGGCGCTATGGGTATTGAAAACTTACTGACAGCCCAAGATATTACCCTCGCAGACAAAGTGCTAATCGTCTCTGATATCGACATCGAACAACCAAGCCGATTCGATCCGGCTAAAACCGTATTCATTCCAATGGAAGAAGTGCTGTTGAGTGTCGACAAGGTTTTTATTAAGCATTGCCGAGCTTGATCCTTTCATGAACGAATATCAGATCACCTTCTTTGTTGACGACCCAACGGCGAACTCACACGTCGCGCAGCCGTTGGCTCGCTTAGCAAAAAAGTTCAGAAGTACCATCCGTATTATCAACATCACTCAGAACCGAACCGCCGATCTCTCCAAATCTGTTGCGATGTTGCAAGTGGGTTTGCTTCGTGGTGATCTGTGCCAAATAACCGCGGTGGGTATTGATGCGGAGTTAGCGTGTTTTGTCATAAAAGACGTGATTGCCGAACATTACGCAATGGTTGGCTCACAAGTGAACCATGAGTTCTCTAACGATTTAATCCAGCGCATGCCCCAGATATGCCCGCCTTGTGACATCAAGTGGCACCACGCTAAAGCACAAACTCAACTCACCAAATTTGAGTGTCTAAAAGGGCTCGCTCAATTAGTGCATCCTGCAGACCCGGATGAGCTGATTCTTGCCTTCATTAAGCGAGAAGAACGCTCGTCTACGTGTGTGTCACCGGGAATCGCCTTGCCGCATGTGATGTTTGAATCGACCCACGACCTCTCGATTGCCGTTATCATCAGTGATGATCCAATCGATTGGGCATCTCAAATTGGCCAAGTACACGTTGCCATCGCACTCGTTCTGCCAACTAAACCACAACGTGAACATATTGTGGCAGCCACCAATTTAACGCGAAACCTGCTCCACGATCAGGTCAATGAACGTCTGCAAAAAACCAGAAGCAGTGTCGATCTGCAAGCACTGTTGATGTACATATCATCTCGCCTGCTTTAAGGCTACTCACTCCAAAATACGGCTCAACAAAAAAATACGCTCCGACTTTAAAAGGCCGCTTAATTAAATAGATCCACGATATTCAGTCGGCGTTCTTCCTGTACGATTCTTAAACACGCGACAGAAGTAGTTCACATCCTTAAAGCCGCAACGTACAGCCACTTCATTGAGCTTGAAGTTGTACTTCTTGAGCATAAACTTGGCACGGTCGACACGAACACGGGTAATGTACTCAGCCAGCGTCATGTGGCCTTGTTGGCGGAACATTCGCGACAAGTGGTTCGATGAAATGCTAAAGCGCGAGGCAATACTGTCTCGGGTGATTTGGCGGTGGAAGTTCTCTTGAATGTAGATACAAATCCCCTGATACACATCCTGTACTCGGCTATGAGATTTTTCTACGGGCGCTTCCAGCATGGTTTTACTGTATTGCAGTAGAGCTTGCAACAATAACTCATCCATCGGCTGCTTGTTACTCTCTCTCGCTAACGAGCTGAGCGCCTCCAAAATGTTATCAATCGCGAACCCAGAACGAGTCTGAATACTGTGCTTTTGGATATCGTAAAAGCTCTCTTCACCTTTGCGCTTACTCACCAAACTTAAACCAAGCTGACGACGACCAAATAGCATGCTCAACACCGAACAGTCGGTATCCCAATTGGGTTTATTCCAGCAGTTCGGTGGGATAAAAATTGCGTCTCCGGCTTTGGCGATAACGTTGGTGATTTTGCGATCATGACTCTCCATTTCATTAATATACTCTCCGTCCAGCACTAACTCTAAGCGCGGAAAGTTCACCTGATAACTGCATGCTGAAGGCGTGTGAAAATCTCCAGCAAACCAGATGTTATGAAACGGTTCTCGCTCATTTAACACAGACGAGATTAAGTCATGAAATATCATTATTCGAACTCTAGTGGGCAGCAATAAGGCTACGGGAATAGATATACCCCTTAGTGAAACATAGCGCTATTGAGCAAAATCACAATTTGAGATCTAGGTTACAAAAATCCAGTCACGGAAATAAATCTCCAGTACCGAAACTGAAATAGCACGTTCCCACCATGATAAACAAATACGCTACACCCCTTATAAATAAAAGCCTCAACACATCTTAAACTCTGTCAACACCGCCCTAAAAACGACCACTCGACCGATCAAAATCACACTCCATTTATAACGCAACAATCATCCAGTAAATGCATTTTTTCTTCACTACAGAAGGTAAGCCGTAGATTCCAGAATACCCCTAACAAAATAAAAACAGAGTAGGGGTTCATTATGATCACGACATTGATCAATCAAGATTTGATTAAGCTTTCGCTTAGCGCTAATTCAAAAGAAGACGTATTTAAAGAGCTAATAGACGTGCTTTACGCACAAGGCAGAATCTCAGACAGAGCACAGTTTCTTGCCGACATTAAGGCTCGTGAAGAACAAGGTAATACCGGATTTGAAGAAGGTATTGCTCTGCCACATGCGAAAAGCGCTGCGGTCATCAAACCTGCGGTTGTTATCGGTGTCCACCAACAGGGTATCGAGTACGGCGCCGATGACGGTCAGCCATCAAAACTATTCTTCATGATTGCCTCTCCTGATGGCGGCGATAATCACCACATCGAAGTACTGGCAGAACTTTCTTCAAAACTGATTGAAGAAGGCTTTATCGAAAGCTTCATGAATGCTCAATCTGAACAACAAGCATTAGAACTACTGCTTACCAAACCTGAACCTGCTGAGACAGAAACCAATGTTGAGAATCAAGGCTTCATCATTGGTGTGACAGGCTGCCCAGCTGGCGTCGCACACACCTATTTGGCAGCTGAAGCGCTAGAGAAAGGCGCAGCGGCTCTTGGCTACGACATCAAGGTCGAAACCAACGGCTCGATAGGCGTTAAAAACAACCCGACTCAAGAAGAGATCGAACGTGCCGACGCGATTGTGGTGGCTTGTGATAAACAGGTCGACATGGCTCGCTTTGCCGGAAAACGCGTTATAAGCACCAACGTAAAAGCACCAATCAAAGACGCGCAAGGCTTGATTCAGCAAGCGCTCAATGCACCTAGCTACCAAGCTGAACAAGCGCCGACCAACCAATCTGTTGCTGAGAAAGCATCACAAGCACGTTCAGACCTTTACCGTTACTTGATGAATGGCGTATCTCACATGATCCCATTCGTGGTGACTGGCGGTCTTTTGATTGCCTTAGCACTAGCCATTGGTGGTGAGCCGAGTGAATCTGGCATGGCGATTCCTGCTGGCAGTATGTGGAACCAAATCCTAGAGGTGGGCGTAGTTGCTTTCACACTGATGATTCCAATCTTAGCTGGCTACATTGCTTACGCGATTGCCGACCGCCCTGCTCTAACACCTGGTTTGATTGGCGGTTGGATTGCCAACAACGGTTCTTTCTACGGCGCTGACGCAGGTACAGGCTTCATCGGCGCAATCATCGCAGGTCTATTGGTGGGTTACTTCGTTAAATGGATTACATCGTTTAACTACCACAAATTCGTTCAACCGCTTGTGCCTATCATGATCGCTCCGATCACTGGTTCTTTGTTCATCGCGGGTCTGTTCATCTTTGTTATTGGCGCTCCAATTGCTGGGCTGATGGATGCGCTTACTGCGCTGCTAACTAGCATGAGCACAGGCAACGTGGTTCTGCTTGGCATTGTCCTTGGTGGCATGGCTGGTTTCGATATGGGCGGCCCATTCAACAAGGTGGCATTCCTATTCTCGGTCGGCATGATTGCCAGCGGTCAGACTCAGTTCATGGGTGCAATGGCGTGTGCAATCCCTGTCGCTCCGTTAGGTATGGCTATCGCAACCAGACTTGGCCGTAAGTTCGACCTGTTTGAATCTTCTGAAATCGAAGCAGGCAAAGCCGCGGGCGCAATGGGCTTAGTGGGTATCTCTGAAGGTGCGATTCCTTTCGCGGCTCAAGACCCAATGTCAGTTATCCCAGCCAACGTGCTTGGCTCAATGACAGCTGCGGTAATGGCATTCTCATTTGGTATCACCAACAGCGTTGCTCACGGTGGCCCAGTGGTCGCTCTACTTGGCGCAATGAACTACCCAATGCTAGCACTCGTGTGCATGGCATCTGGTGCGGGCGTAACTGCGGTTACTTGTATCGCGCTTAAAAATCTACGCAAAGCCAAGCTAACAGCAGCAGCGGCTTAAGCCATTTCAACTCCAATGGCTTGAGCCCTTCGACCCTGCTGTTTTTAGTAACTAATACTTTTAGCAACAAATAAGTCGATTACAGCTCAAGCCATGTTTTCCTTCATGGTGATTTCGATGTCTGATTTTTCTTTAGCGAACGACTCGTTCGTACAACGCTTTTTCTACCCTATGACCAACGTGATTCAGAACTACGCATGGGGTAGCCCATCTTCGTTCAACCAACTGTTTGGCATTGATAACCAGTCTGGTGAGCCACAAGCGGAGATCTGGATGGGCGCTCACCCAAATGGTTGTTCGATGGTCACTGACAATGGTCAGCAAACCACATTGTCGAACTTGATTTCCAAGAACCTAAACCTGTTTCTAAGCGAGAAAGTCGCGAGTCGTTTTGGTGAACTACCGTATCTGTTCAAGGTATTAGCAGCAGAGAAAGCGCTATCGGTTCAAGTACACCCAAACAAGCAGCAAGCCGAATCTGGATATGCCCAAGAAGAACAGCAAGGCATTCCGATGACAGCAGGTAACCGTAACTACAAGGATCCTAATCACAAGCCAGAACTGGTGTACGCCCTAACCGACTACACCGCGATGAATGGTTTTAGATCAATCAGCGAGATTCTTGAGCACTTCCATTACCTCGATATTCCAGAGCTGCATTCAATGGTTAACGATCTCGCGGGCGACCAAACTCCCAATGGATTAGCCTGCTTCTTTGCAAGCCTGTTGTCTCTGGAAGGTGAACAAAAAGGTATGGCTCTAACCATGCTGCTGATGAAGGCCAAGCTTTCAGATAAACGTGTATTCCAATTGATTTCAGAGCTTGAAGCTCAATACCCTGGTGATGTCGGCCTATTCGCTCCGCTGCTATTAAACGTGATTACGCTAAAGCCGGGGCAAGCCATGTATCTAGATGCAGAAACACCTCACGCTTACATCAAGGGCACAGGCTTAGAGATCATGGCGAACTCAGACAATGTACTGCGTGCCGGGTTAACGCCTAAGTACATGGACGTGAACGAGCTGGTTTCTTGTACTCGATTTAATGAAAAGCCTGCGGATAGATTACTGCTAAGCCCTATTGAGCAAGGTGATGTGATGGAATACCAAATTCCAGTCGAGGATTTTAAGTTCTCTATCGTGCAAAACTCACATCAGAGGAAGATCACCACCGAAGGTGCCGAGATCCTATTGCCGCTCGACGAATCAATGGTGCTCACTCACCAATGTGGCGAAACCTGTGTGATAGAAAAAGGCCAGTCGGTGTTTATTCCGGCTTATGCTGAGAGTTACAAACTGGACTGCGTTGGACGTGTCGCGCGTGCTTACAGCTAGCTATCTCGAGTAAATACAAACACTAATCATGCCCTGCTTTGCGGGGTATTTTTGTTTTTAACGAAGACTATGAGCGTGTCAAAAACATAATCAATACGCTATCAAATATGACTCATCTCACACTGGATGAATGATGCAAATCACAGTTAATTTTGCTTGGTACAAATGTACAGTGAAGGGCTTTTATTTGCTATTTCGCGAATCGAGTTAATCAATTAATTTTAATTCAAGAACTTCAATAGTGAATGAGTTAATAAATGATCACACAGCTAACTAACGTCAACTTAATTAATAACAACCTTCAAGCGAATAATAAAAAAGAACTGTTTGAAGAATTGGCAGACATGTTATTTGAGAACAACCGAATCAGTAATAAAGAAGCCTTCTTGGCAGACATCGAAATTCGTGAATCTCAAAGTATTACCTCGATGGACGGCATCGCTTACCCACACTCAAAAAGCAAGGCGGTAACAGAGCCGGCAATCGCTGTCGGTGTTAAGCGCGAAGGCATTGAGTATGGCGATGAAGACGGCATTAACCCAACCGTGTTTTTTATGATTGCCTCACCAGATAACGGTGCAGACCATCATATTTATGTACTACAAGAACTATTTGGAAAATTCAGCGACGAATTTATTCAAGATATCCATAACGCAAAAGACGAACAACAAATCCTTAATATTTTAATTAATTCATAAGGCGTAGAAAATTATGAGCACCCTAACAACTCAAGCTACGAATACTAATAATAAAAACAGTAGTAGCGACTTTAAAAAAATCCTTAGTACCATGAAAGGCCACCTGCTTTTCGGAACCTCACACATGCTACCTTTCATCGTAGCCGGTGGTGTTCTGCTGGCTTTAGCGGTCATGGCATCAGGCAAAGGTGCGGTTCCAGCCGACGGTTTGCTGGCAGACATCTCTAATATCGGTATCAAGGGCCTTGTTCTTTTCCCAATCATTCTTGGCGGCTTTATTGGTTACTCAATTGCAGATAAACCAGCACTGGCACCTGCGATGATTTCTTCAGGCATCATGGCTGACATGGGCGGCGGCTTCCTTGGTTGTATCGTGGCAGGCTTTATCGCTGGTGGCGTGGTGTTCCAACTTAAGAAGATCCCACTTTCTACCAACATGACCGCGCTAGGTGCTTACTTCATCTATCCGCTTCTAGGCACGTTAATCTCTGCCGGCATCGTACTGTGGGGTATCGGCGAGCCAATCAAACTGTTCATGTCTTCAATGAACGAGTTCCTAGCTTCAATGGCTGGCGCATCTAAAATGGTTCTAGGGACAATCCTTGGTGGTATGACTGCGTTCGATATGGGTGGTCCAATCAACAAAGTGGCAACCCTATTCGCTCAAACTCAAGTAGACACACAACCGTGGCTAATGGGTGGCGTTGGTATCGCGATTTGTACACCACCTCTAGGTATGGCTCTGGCGACTTTCCTATTCAAAAACAAGTTCTCTAAACAAGAGCAAGAAGCAGGTAAAGCAGCAGCAATCATGGGCTCTATCGGTATCTCTGAAGGTGCTATCCCATTTGCAGCGAATGACCCAATGCGCGTTCTTCCTTCAATCGTAGCCGGTGGTATCGTTGGTTGTGTGTTTGGCTTCATGACAGACGTTCTACTGCACGCACCGTGGGGCGGCCTAATCACTGCTCCAGTATCAAGCAACATTCCAATGTACGTAGTGGGTATTGCACTTGGCTCGCTGACTACAGCGGTTATCGTTGGCTTCTGGAAACCAGTGGCGGTTGAGACTGAAGAAGATGCTGTTGAAGCCCCAGTACAAGCTCAAGCGACTCCTCAAGCAGGCGAAGGCGAGTACGACATCGTAGCAGTAACATGTTGCCCTTCTGGTGTTGCACACACCTTCATGGCAGCGAAAGCACTAGAGAAAGCAGGCTTAGCCGCTGGCCTTAAGATTAAGGTAGAAACTCAAGGTCAAAACGGTATTCAGAACCGCATCACTGACCTAGATGTCGCGAACGCAAGATTGGTTATCTTGGCTCACGATATTCAAGTAAAAGACGCTCACCGCTTTGCTAACGCGAACGTGATTGAGTGTTCAACCAAGGAAGCGATGAAGAAAGCCGCAGACATGGTGACTATCTAAAGCCAAAAGCTATCTAAAAGAATCAATAAATTAGTGAATGCTCACTATTGATAAAGTAACTACCCCCTATTAAGAAAAATCCCCATTCGTCTAGTCAACGAATGGGGATTTTTATTTTTACCAGATCAAAACTTCCGTCATTTACGGCTCAATATCAAGGCTAGACATGTTTAAATAGCGATCTAGCCTAACTGAATAAAAGTTTGATAATTCTTCGTCTTCTTCATCATGACAATCGGTACAAGTGTCCTTAGGATCAAATTCTTCATGGGGAAGATGACACTCGACGCACTCCATCTCTTCGCTCTCTTTGTGCTTTAGATTATGCTGGCGCCCTTCGAGGTGACCAAAATCATCATGACACTCCACGCAACTGTTATATTCAAACTCAAGATCGTCAGAAGGCTCTTCGTCTAGATGGCACTGCCCCGCACATGTTTCATCCTTTAGGTGAATATTCGCAAGATTATGCTCATCTGGATTAGGTAAATCTTCAGCGACCACCAGTGCGCATACTCCAGCAAGTAACACACCAATTAAATATTTAGTCGTACTCATAAAACTGGCTCCTTCTTACCGATGCGACTTAAGCTCTTTCTCACGCAGAATAGCTTCATGGCAGGTTGCACATAACCCAATGCGAAACTTCTTACTGATACCGATAATCGGGTCTGAATCGCGATGTAAATTATGACAATTGGAACATGTCAATTTGGTGGCATGTACATCGTGAGTCCACTCACTGACCCTCAAGCTTTCAGGAGAATGACAGGCGATACACTTTTGGTTTTGCTCGAAAATTGGCAAGTCGATATGATCATCGAATGGAATCACACTCACCACATCAGAATCTTTGGGATGAGAACCTTTTCTGCCATGACAAGCCGTGCAATTGTTGTAAAACTCGGTACTGGCATGTGCGCCTACAGAAGCGATGGCATCAATATTTTTAAGCAGACGCTTTTTTTGATGGCATCGTATACAACGCTTATTTTCCTTTACTAAAATCTGCATTTCCGCTTCATTGGTAATTTGGCTAGAAAACGGTTTTATATTATGGACAGCGGGATCCTGAACTGTTGACTCAGAACAGAGTGGTAGCGGCATAAAGAATATGCTCAACGTGGTCAACACAAATAAATAAGAAACATATTGAGTAACTGTTTTGACCATAATAGTACTCTTCTGTGAAGAAATGATTTGAGCCGATTATTTCGACACAAATCATTTCAGTTAGTTACGAGTGTTATACTTATTTAAACTCAAGGTTTAACACACCACGATGGTATATGTGATTAATTTGAGAGTTATCAAAAACCGCAACACCAAATGGATATAGTTGGCTCAAATCGTCAAATTGTACATCTTGCGTTTCTGCATTTTCACCCGTAGTTACAAGCTTACGCTTCATTTCCAGAGTCCAAACACCCTCTTTCCAAATAGCACCGACTTCGATATCACCACGGGAACCAGTAAATGGCTTACCCGTTAACCCTGGAATTCGGTCTAGCTTATTGTAGTCAATTGTAAACGGCTTCTTCTCTGAATCTAAAATAAGTAATGTTTCATTGGTTAAGTTATCTGATACATATGCTGGCTGGCCGTCTTTTACGTTATTAACGTAGCCACCCCCCGTTTTGCTGTCTCCTTTACGTCCCCAACCTTTGTTTTGTTTTGGATCGGTATTACTATCAACATATTGGTCATCAAGCTGATTATGTACCGCGGTTCTCACACCTTTCCAGTGCCACATATCAATAAACTCGCCTTCCTGCTTGGTGTATTTACGTGCTGGATTCTTATCATCACGACCTGCGTTTTTACCCTTTTTAGCTCTGTGACATGCAGCATTACACCCTTTCTCAGAAAAGCCTTCAGCATTGATGTCCCAATAGACCGCAAATTTATCTTCGTAGTAAGTATTGTCGTGCCCAGTATCATCTTTATTTTTCAACTGCTTCCATGACCCATCCTCTTGTTTAATCCAAGGAAAACGATCAATACTTTTGGTCGGGTCGGCATAAGTAAACAAGAAGTAAATGTATTCACTGTCATACATCGACTTCATTTCCACACTGGTTTTTTTAATGCCTTCATAGCCATTATTTGGTTTATACGGTAATTTGTTCACCTTCTGTGTCAGTGGTTTAGCTTGCTCCCAAACGGCATCAACGTTGCCATCGATAACTATATTTGAGGTAAGCTTACTGCTCTCTAGTATCTTATCTTTTGCGTGAACAGCACTGGCTGGAATGATCGTAAGTACAGCCACGGTTGATAGTGTAATTATTGAGTACTTCATTGTTACTCTCCTAACTTCCATTGATCTGTTTATACAATTAAGCGTAGGAATGAATGAATTTATTTCAATTGATCGATATCAACTTAAACACAAATAGACTAAATAGAAAAATAGGAATATAGAGCTCGATAAATAGGGATTTATTTATTTTCAAGAGAAACAAACATCATAAATATCAATAATCTTATCTCAGTTCTCAATGATAAAATTACAAATAATAGGGATTAGTATCAACTTCAAGCTCAATTGTTCATTTATCGACAATTTAAATCACCCATAATTAGATTCATTACAAACATGGGAATAATAAAGGGACGTTAATCATATATTTATATTCAACATCCCTTTTCTTCTGTTTTTGACCTTTATGCGCTATTTCATAGCTCTATCATATTTTAGACCTGATATGTCTGAACTCGCATCCGGCCTATCTATTCTTTGATGTAGAGATCCTTAGAGTAGATACGCCCTTCAACGTTGTTCTTCGCAAAACCACCAACACTTGGTCGCACTAGACGAGCCTGCATGTAGTAGTAGATTGGCGCAATCGGCATGTCTTCTGCCAGCAACTGTTCAGCTTGGTCATAGAAACCTTGACGATCTTGTTCACTGGTGGCAGCTAACGCGCTGTCCATTGCTGCGTCGTACTTGTCACTGCTGTAACGAGCAAAGTTACCCGAAGAACCAGAGCGCAATAGGCTCAAGAAGGTTGATGCTTCGTTATAGTCACCACACCAAGAGGCGCGCATTACATCGAAATCACCTTGGCGACGTGACACCAAGTAAGACTTCCACTCTTGGTTTTCCAGTTCAACTTGTGCGCCTAGGTTACCTTTCAGCATTGACGCAATCGCCACTGCAATCGACTTGTTCGATTCACTGGTGTTGTAAAGCAGTTTGAAATCCAACGGGTTAGACGCATCGTAGCCCGCTTCTTTCAGTAACTCTTTTGCTTTTTGATCACGTTCCTTTTGAGTCCACGTACTGTATTCAGGTTGTGTCGCATCAAAACCAGCCGTGTACTCATGTGCAAAGGTATAAGCCGGTAAGTTGCCCACCTGAGTCACACCATTGGTGATAACGTCACGCATCATAGAATAAGAGACAGCTTTACGTACTCGCGCATCATCAAAAGGTGGTCGCGTAGTATTGAATGCGTAGTAGTAAGTACACAGCAGAGGCACTGTGGTAAACGCATCTTGGTATTTGCTTTTAAGCTGCTGCGCCATGTGCGTCGGCACGTCCGACGTAATATCGACCTCGCCCACTGCATAACGGTTAATCGAGGCATTCTGATTCTCAAACGGAATATAAGTTACTTGGGTTAATTGGGTATCTGAACTGTCCCAGTATTTCGGGTTCTTCTTAAGCTCGATGCGCTCGTTCACCACCCACTCGTCTAGTACGAATGCACCATTACCGACAAATTGCTTAGGATCGCTCCACGGCTTGTCGCTGTTTTCTAGCGTTGCCTTATGAACAGGCATCATTGAGGTGTGACCTGTCATCGCCACAAAGTAAGGCACTTGGCTGTCGAGTTCAAAGCGCACTGTATGTTTATCAACAGCCGAAACGCCTAGTTCTTCAATCGGCTTCTTACCTTCTGCCACATCAGCAATATTGTTGATTTTGGTGAGCTTCAGATACCAGACATTTGGCGATGCGGTTTTTGGGTCTACCGCGCGTCGTATCGCATACACGAAATCATCTGCCGTCACCGGATCGCCATTCGACCATTGCGCGTCTTTACGCAGGTGGAATACAAAGGTTTTGTTGTCTTCTGTTTCCCAAGATTCCGCGACACCTGGGGTGATATTGCCATCGCGATCTTGAATCACTAAACCTTCAAACAAGTCACGTAGAATGTGCATCTCCGGCAAGCCTTCTGCTTTTGCAGGATCTAGTGTCGCAGCCTCCGCATCATTCGCGCGCACTAAATGTTGTTCTTTCGCCAGAGAAGTTCCCGCAGGCAATGTGTCAGCAACGGCAGTTACTGAGATAAAAGGGGTCAATAGAGATGAAATGAGTAAAGCCGTTGAATGTTTCTTAAAATCCATATGTTTTTGCTCTCCTAGCCTATCTTTGAAGCAAGTAATAAAATTAACAATGCGACTGTTGACGAGTTTTAACGCTTTAGTTTATTTAAGTAAGCTTGTGTAATCGTTAATACTTGATAGTACTTGATCAATCAGGAGATAAAGGTGAGTTTAATTCCAAGAACGGAAAGAGCTGCGTTTTCAATAAAGCCGCTATCATATGGGAAATCAGTGTTGGGTGCGCTTTTGATCTATTTCCCCGCGCAAATAGAAAGCGAATCTCGCGGGCTGATTTTAGCAGGCACACACGGTGATGAAACCGCTTCTATCGCAGGCTTGTCTTGCGCACTAAGAAGTTTGCCAGCCGCCAATTTGCGACATGATGTGGTTCTGTCGATGAACCCAGACGGCAATCAATTAGGCACACGCGCCAACGCCAATCAAGTCGATCTGAACCGCGCCTTTCCGACTCAAAATTGGACAGAAAACGGCACCGTCTATCGCTGGAGTTCTCACACACCAGTCAGAGATGTAAAAGTAAAAACGGGACAAACCGACCAGCTAGAACCTGAAGTGCAATCACTGATCAACCTCATTGAACAGCGCAAACCCAAGTTCGTCATCTCTTTCCACGAACCACTCGCCATGGTCGACGACCCAAGTCAATCGGAACTTGCCACTTGGCTAGGCAAACAGTTCAACCTACCGCTCGTTGAAGACGTGGATTACGAAACTCCAGGCTCATTCGGCACTTGGTGCCAAGAAAGAAACCTGCCATGCATTACTGTAGAGCTACCGCCCGTATCTGCGGATCTGACTATCGAGCAGTATTTAGATGCGTTTATCGCAGTGTTAGAATTTGATAATAGCGATTAAACAAACTTATTTTCGGAAAATTCCGTTCACCTTAAATGCAAATTTAGCGAAACGTAAATTATTGAAAGTATATAAAATTCGCTTATGTTCGTGTCCACAGATACAGGAGCAGATCAATATATAAATGACTACGCATGTGGGAAGTCATTTAACTTAATACCCAATACTAACAAAACAGAACGACACTCACTAAGCCGTCAACCGTCAACTTAATTCCTGAAATAAAAAGAAACAGATAACACAATCGATACACCCATATTTGATTAACGCGATGTAATAACCACACTCCGAGCTTAACGCCAACAGGAGCGAGAGGCATCAGAATCAATGCCGTCATCATATTGATCGTATCGAACTCACCTAAGGCAGCATAAGGAACCAATTTGGCTAAATTGACTAAGCCAAACAATACGGCCATGGTCGCTACCAAAACAACTTTATCCAGTTTCAATGGCAACATGTAAATACTTGCTGGCCCACCGCCCGCGTGAATTGCAGTGCTAGAAAAACCACTCAACGTGCTCCAAAACCACGCACTTATTTTTCCACCCGCTTTTTTCTCGTCCACACCCAAGAGTAAATACTGACCGCAAAATAGCAGAGAAAGAAGCCCAATGAGTAACTTCAATCCAGCCTCAGGTGTAATACTCAGAAACAACCCTGCCAAGATGACGCCAACAACCGCCCCAGGAAGCATGTTCTTAATGACTGAATAATCAGCATTACGATAATGATGTTTTACCGCAAACACATCCATTACACACAATATTGGCAATAAGATGGCAGCAGCTTGAGTAGGTGCAATGGTTATTGCCATAAGGGGAACAGCGATAATACCTAACGCACCGCCTAATCCCCCTTTTCCAATTCCATAAATCAACACGGCGGGAATCGCAGTCACATAAAACCAAGGTTCAGTCACAATGAGCATGTGCTGTACCCTTTGTTGACTAAGGTTTTTTTAGCAATGCTATACCTAACCATTAACCAAACCCTTTTTGATTCAAAAACAATCGACTGCGTTTGATATCAGCTAGAGTTCCATCAGCATCTTGGGGAGCACGCTCTTGTTCAATAGTGATCCAGTCTGAATAACCGATTTGATTGATAGCCAACTGTACTTCGGCGTAGTTGATCGCACCTTCGCCGATAGGACACATCACTCCTTGTGCGCAAGCAGCCCAGAAACCTACCTTGCTTTCGATAACATCGGAAAATACGGCGTCATTGATATCCTTGAAATGGACATATTCTAATCGAGATGCGTACTCAATTAGGCTTTTCGCTGGATCCATGGCGGCATAATACAGATGACCAGTATCTAAACAGAGCCCAACCTCTTCTCTCGATAAATCAGCCAACATTCGGTCAATTTCATCACGGTACTCTATATAACCACCCGCATGAGGATGAACAACAGGGCGAATATCATAATATCTAGCGATAGCAGCAATATCACGAATGGTTTGCATCATTATGTCCCAGAGCTGGTTGCCTAATCTTGGAGCTTCGTCGCTCAATCCAGCGCATGCACTGCGCACATCATTTACACAATCAATCACGACCAGCTTTTTGCTGCCAATACGTTGAAGCATCGAGCATAAATCATGTGTTCGGTTCAAGATGTCCTCTTTATGCTCTAAAGATGAAAGCGGTTCAAAAAGTGTACCAGCACAGATCACCAAGCCATTAGCTTTGATCGCCGTATTAACAAGCTCTCCTTTTAGAGGCATATAGCCAAATGGGCCAAGCTCTATTCCTTGATATCCAGCGGCTTTACTTTCCACGATAACGGTATTCCATGATGGATTATGGACGTTAGTGGCAGACTCCACGCCCCAACAACAAGGTGCGCATGCAATTAAGCTATTCATGACTATTCTCCATTCGATTTAGCGTTAATACGCAGCAATAACGCTTAAGTAATATACGCCAATTACTTGCAGCCTCATGTTGCATTTATGCAAACCGCGTTTCTACCAACGGCTATAACACCTCCTTCTCAGTGCCTTTAGAATGAATTCATCAACAAAGAATAACCGCACGCTGCGTTCTGTGTATTTACGAACTCTCAGCGCCTCATTGAACTGTTAACTCAGCTTTACCTTGATACAGGATATTACGATGGAACCTATCTACATTATTGCAGCGAAACGTACACCAATTGGCAGCTTCAACGGCGCACTATCTTCAGTTTCTGCGCCCACACTAGGCGCAGCTGCAATTAAAGGTGCAATCAGTCAATGTCATATCGACCCGACGCTTATTGATGAAGTAATAGTCGGTAACGTACTCAGTGCTGGTATTGGTATGGGACCGGGTCGCCAAGCCTCAATTCAAGCCGGTATTCCAGAAACAGTCCCTGCATACACTCTCAATATGATTTGTGGAAGTGGGATGAAAACGGTCATGGATGCGGCAAGTCATATCAAAGCGGGTGATGCTGAGATCGTTGTTGCCTGCGGAATGGAGAGCATGTCTCAAGCCCCATTTGTACAAACGCACAAAGTTAGAAGTGGCGTTCGTATGGGAAATATTTCGTTAGAAGACAGCATCATTACCGATGGTTTAACCGATGCATTTAATCATTATCACATGGGTATCACTGCAGAAAACATTGCAGAATCCTTATCTATTTCGCGTGAAGAACAAGATGCGTTTGCACTCAAAAGTCAGCTAAACGCAGCAAGCGCACTGGAGAGCCACGGTTTTAAAAGTGAAATTGAACCAATAGAAGTATCGTTGCGTCGAAAACAATATACCGTCGAGCTTGATGAATATCCAAAGACAGATAGCACATCAGAGAGTCTTAGTCGTTTACGTCCAGCGTTTAAAAAAGATGGCACTGTTACAGCAGGAAATGCCTCGGGTATTAACGATGGTGCAGCCGCGATCATCTTGGCATCCAAATCAGCAGTAGAGCGATACCAACTAAAGCCGATGGCAGAAATCGTTAGCTACGCTCAAGCAGGTTTGTCTCCGGACATTATGGGGCTAGGCCCCGTTCCCGCGATCACCAATGCACTGGAAAAGTCCGACCTTTCACTGCAAGACATCGAGTATTTTGAGCTTAATGAAGCCTTTGCAGCTCAAGCTATCGGCGTTACAAAGCAGCTCGCAGAGAAACACAACGTTGATCAAAGCTGGATACTAGAACGCACAAACCATAACGGCGGTGCTATTGCTTTAGGCCATCCACTTGGTGCATCTGGGATCCGTATTCTTGTCAGCTTGGCGTATCAACTAGAGCGAAAGCAACAAGACTATGGCTTAGCGTCTTTATGTATAGGTGGAGGCATGGGTACTGCCGTAATCATCAAACGTTGCTCGTAGCCAAGTACTAAACGACAACGTAGAAACGACCAAGTAAAAAACAAATAGCATGATTGTGTAAAAATTATCAGCCGCAGTCATACCAAAAATTAAGTTAGACAAGGCGATGAGCCAACTCTGTATAGGGGCGAATTATGAGAAAAAAAATTAGTGCCAACGAGATTGCGGAAAAATTGCATGATGGGATGACCATCATGATTGGCGGCTTTATGGCAAATGGCGCACCAGAGAACCTTATCGACCTACTACTCGAACATAACATCCAAGACATCACGCTAATTTCGACCGATACTGGGACTCAAACTACAGGTTCCGGTCGACTTATTGCAGCAAAACTCATCAAAAAACTCTATGCATCTCACATTGGTACCAACCCAGAAACGGGGCACCAAATGAACAATCAAGAGCTAGATGTCGAACTGGTGCCACAAGGTACATTAGCCGAGCGTATTCGCGCAGGAGGCGCTGGACTTGGCGGCATTCTCACCCCAACAGGCCTTGGCACTATGGTGGCTGAGGGTAAACAAGTTATCAATATTGATGGGGAAGATTATTTATTAGAAAAACCTCTGCGCGCGGACCTTGCTTTTATACGCGGTTCAGTTGTCGATACCAAAGGAAATGTGTTTTACAAGAAAACCACTCAAAACTTCAATCCATTAATGGCGACCGCTGCAGACCTTGTGATTGTTGAAGCTGAAAAACTTGTTCCAGTTGGCGACATCGAACCAGAGTCAGTACATACCCCAGGTCTATATGTAGATCACGTCTATCAAAAGGAAGCGAAATAATGACGGATATTATTTGTAAACCTCAATCTGTTTATGGCGATGCGCCTTTGGCAAGCAAGATTACCGATAAGGCAGTAATACGCCGAAATATTGCTTGGAGAGTAGCTCAAGAACTGCATGACGGCGACGTCGTGAACTTGGGGATCGGCATGCCCTCTTTGGTTGCAAATGAAATTGATTCGGAAGTCGAGCTCATACTGCAATCTGAAAATGGATTACTTGGTATTGATGCTATTGCTGACGACAGTAATACGGACGCCGATTTAGTCAATGCAGGTGGACAACCGATTACTGCAACCAAAGGCGCAAGCTATTTTAACAGTGCCGACTCTTTCACCATTATTCGCGGTGGTCATGTTGATGTAACGGTTCTCGGAGCACTGCAAGTCGATGAGCAAGGTAATCTTGCTAACTGGATTATCCCTGGGAAAATGGTCCCAGGGATGGGAGGTGCTATGGATCTAGTCGTAGGCGCAAAAAAAGTCATCGTCTCAATGGAGCATACAGCGAAAGGTAAACACAAGCTTCTTAAAACCTGCTCTCTGCCATTAACCGCGCTTAATCAGGTCGACATGGTCATCACAGAGATGGGCGTGATATCCATTCATAAGTCCCAAATGATATTAACGGAGATAGCCCCTGGCTACACCCCTGAAGAAGTGCAACAAGCAACAGAAGCAACCTTGATAATCCCGACACCTCTCAACATTATGCCACTTCCAAAACATTAGATTTTCTAAATAGTGAATCGTGTTACTGCGTTTTTATTTGTTATGACTGCTCCACGTCATATTCGCCCATGCTGTTACAGCATGGGCTTTTTTATTGTGTTCACGGCTGCACCAAGGTTATCGATTAAAAAGCACCGATCCTTTCGATTAATTAAACGCATCATCTAATGCAGTAACTGCGTATCTTCCTTTTTTAGTACAAAAAAGCAGTAACCTAAATGGCTACTGCTTATTTTGAAACTACCTAAAACAATAGCTCCGATTACATCGTCGGAAAGTTAAAGCTGCTAGTGTGCTCTTCCAATCGCACGCTGGCAGGCCAGCGACTCGTGACCGTTTTCATTCTTGTATAAAAACGAACCCCATCATTACCGTGCATATTTAAAGGCCCAAAGATAGAGCGTTTCCACCCGCCAAAACTATGAAATGCCATTGGTACAGGAAGAGGGACATTGATACCCACCATCCCAGCCAACACCTCTTCTTGAAACTGACGCGCAGCCTCACCACCTCGAGTAAAAATAGCCGTACCATTACCATACTCGTGTCGATTAATTAGGTCTAAGCCCGTTGCATAATTAGGTACTCGCACAATCACCAACACTGGACCAAAAATTTCATCTTTGTAAATTATCATCTCAGGGGAAACATGGTCAAACAAAGTCGGCCCAACAAAATACCCCTCTTTGTGGCCTTTAACCTCAAGCGATCGTCCATCAACCAGAAGTGAAGCACCTTGCAACTCTCCCTCAGAAATATAATCACAAATTTTTTGTTTATGAGCCGCTGAAATAACAGGACCCATATCGTTTTCCCGTCCTTCCACAATCCCAGGCCCGACTCGCATGGACTGTATCTGCGTTTGTAATTTATCGGTTAAACGATCGGCCGTTTCATCCCCGACAACCACTACCACAGATAATGCCATACAACGTTCACCCGCAGCGCCATATGCCGCTCCCATGATGGCTTGAGAGGTCATATCTAGGTCAGCATCTGGCATCACTAAGCAGTGGTTTTTCGCACCACCCAATGCTTGGCAACGCTTACCATGAGCAGAAGCTGTGGTATAGATGTACTCCGCAATCGGTGTAGAGCCAACAAAGCTGACCGCTTGTACACGTTCATCGGTAAGCAATACATCCACAGCTCGTTTATCGCCATTTACCACATTGAAGACGCCATCGGGTAGCCCTGCTTCTTTAAGTAACAAAGCCAGTTCTATGGCCAGTGACGGATCTTTTTCAGAAGGTTTCAAAACAAATGTATTACCCGTAGCCAGTGCTACAGGGAACATCCACATAGGAACCATTGCAGGGAAATTAAATGGTGTGATGCCAACGCACACGCCCAATGGCTGCATTAATGAATGACTATCTATGCCAGTGCCAACATTAGATGAGTGCTCGCCTTTTTGTAGATGTGGGATACCACAAGCAAACTCAACCACTTCGAGTCCTCGAGCTAACTCCCCAACGGCATCTGAATAGACCTTCCCATGCTCACTAGAGATCAGGCGCGCTAAACGGTCAAGATTAGCCTCGACTAAGGCTTTAAATGCAAACAACACACGGGCACGTTTCAATGGTGATGTTTTAGCCCACCCCAGATGAGAATGTTGAGCGGACTCAATAGCTTGTGCCGTTTGTTCTTCATTACTTAAAACAACTTGCTTTGTTTGCAGGCCTGTTGCCGGATCAAAGATCGGAGCAACGCGTTCCGTTTGATAGTCGCTTATTTCACCATTAATAAAATTAAATACGGTTTTCATAACTGGGTCCTTTAGTTGGAAATCAATGAAGGTGCGCCTTGTGATTTAAGACGAGACTGTAAAGATGACTGACAAGATGTAGATACATTGCGCTGTTGCCATGCTCTAACCAAGTTCGAATAGTTCGACTTTATTTGAGCAATGAGCTCCTGATCATTTATGTCATTCGATAGCCACAGACTTGATGGCAATCCGAATATTGTTCGCCCAACCGCAAAGCCTTTTACCAGCGAACAATTTGCTGCGGCATTAAATCCAGCTTGTACCTCATCTAATTTCGCATCCAGTCCAAGAATCAATATGCCTCGACAATGTGGGTCATTGTCTTGTATCAACAACTCCACTTGGTTCCAGGACGACTCCGAAAGCGGCGGTAATTTCCACCAGTCAGGTTTAACACCAATGGAATAAAATTGATTCATCAACGTAAGATACTGCTTATCCCCCAACGTCATTTCCTTGGGTAAAATAACCTCTAGCAGCAATTCGTGCCCCGATTGGCAACACGCGTCGTAGACTTCTTTTACTGTCTTTTCTTGTGATAGACGCAAGGCAATGTCATCGTCTGGGTGGCAAAAAACCAAACACTTCACAACATGTTCAAGTGGCCAAGTTCTCAACTGACTGCCGATGTCGCCATGCTCTAATTGCAAAGGTCTAGAACCAGGTTCTTCTACCGGTCTGCCAATCCAGGTACCTGTGCCGGTTGCAGTATTAAGGACTGGCTGACCAAAAGTACCATCACAAAGCAAACCAAACTGTCCAGACAGATTCTCTTCTTGGCAGACATCTAGCGACGCCTTATAGATCAACTGCTTCAGTATCGAAATACGGTCAAGATCAGCGCCAACATCTTTCGCCATTTGTTCAAACTGACTACGGTGATCGAATGCCAAAACACATAATTCATCCCACTGAGTTTGACGTGTCGTAACTCGGTGTAAATGGTTTAGTTGACTGTCTTGATCTGGTCGCAGAACATCTTGGGCACGAGCTAAATAATTATCTAACTCTTCTTTAGTAGGCATAGCTGGCGCACAGCCATGGCGTGATACCACTAATGCACCACACGCGTTGGCATAAGCGCAAGCTTTCTCCCAACCTTCATCATTGAGGTAACCTCGTAGCAGGCCAGACATAAAGGCATCACCCGCACCAAGTACATTAAGAACATCCACTTTAACGCCTTCTACAGTGATACCCTCATCCAGCGAATCAGGCACATCACCCGAAAAAACAGAACTACCCAGCGCACCTCGTTTGCACACGAGTTCAGCCTGGCTCACAGATCGAACCGACTTTAGAGCGACAACTGTATTTGTGGAGCCGCCCGCAATATGAAACTCCTCTTCGGTACCAACAATAAGGTCGAAAAGGGGTAATACTTGCTGAAGTTGATGCGTCACTTCAGCAGAATCGATATAGCGAGTTTCGCCATCGCCAAGGCTAGTTAATCCCCAAAGAACGGGCCGATAGTCGATATCCAACGCAGTTTTAACACCGTGCTTACGAGCATATTTTAAGGCGAGTAATACCGCATCTCGGGTCTGCGGGTTTGAAAGGTGAGTACCTGTAATCGCTAAGCATCGTGCTGAGGCTATGTAAGATTCTGAAATATCATCCACACTAAGCGCCATATCGGCACAATTATCACGATAGAAAATTAGTGGAAACGTCTCTTCATCTTTTATGCCTAACAATACTAAAGCTGTTAAACGATCACGATCGGTGATGAGATGGCGAGTATCAACCCCTACAGATTGCAACTCCTCGCGAACAAACCGCCCCATATGCTCATCACCAACACGAGCAAGCATTGATGACTTTAATCCAAGCCTTGCTGTCCCATAAGCAACATTGCCCGACGACCCTCCTAAATATTTCGAAAATGACCCCATAGATTCTAATCGCGAACCAATTTGTTGCCCATAGAGGTCAACCGCCACTCTCCCCAAACAAATCAAATCCAGTGTTTTATCTTGTAACTGCATAATCCCATTCCTTGTAGACAAATTGGTTCGCTTATATTCAGCTCTCATCGCTTACGAAGAGGAAACTCTGTCACCTCTGCAAACTAAAACTCAGCCATAGAAATAAATCTCACCTGTAGACTGCACTCTCCCTTTATATGAAATAAAAATTCCAAAATCAAAGAAAAACGAAACATACAGTTCATTAAAGTGATCGAGTTTACATTTAATCGCAAAAGCAGACTTTAAGCTCAGAAATAAAGGAAAAGTCAGAAAATATTTTTCACTTATTTTTTCATTCGAACAATTTCAATCATTATATTTTTTTAACAATTAAAATCAATGGCTTAGCCATAATTAAAATGAGAGGTTTAATTATAAATTAATAGAAATCAACAAGTTAAACAAAGACAACCTCACCACAAAGCTTAACAACCACAAGATCTATGTAACAATTATAACAATTGCGCATTATATCTAATGGCTAAAAAAAAATTCTGAATATATAGTTACTCACGATGAAAATGAAAAATATTTTTCAGTGAAGTGGAAGTTTAAAACGTCTACTTAAAGGAATGAAAGTTGCCAAATCTCTAGGAGAAATAAAGCACTCTCGGAGATTCAATCGCAAAATATTTTGTAATTGGCAGAAGCAGTGATAACAACAAGGAGACATAGCATGTCATCGATAACAAACACATTTTCAAAGTTCATACGTCGTTTTGCTCACAAAACCACCATCTTCCAAAGCTCAGCAGCAAGACGAGTAAAAACAGGGTTCATTGCAATAGGTTTACTCAGCCTCGTTGCCTGTGGTGGTGAAGAGACAAAAAGTGATGTCGTCACAATAGGTGTCGCGATCCCCAACTTCGACGATACATTTCTTGTAAACATGAAAGATTCCATGACGGCATACGCTGAAAAGCAAGATAACGTTGAGCTCATTTTTGTGGACGCCAAGGAAGACACAGTGAAACAGCTTGGCCAAGTTCAAAACTTCATTATCCAACAAGTCGACGGCATCATTTTAGTACCAGTTAATACTGACGCGACCCAACCTATGACGGACAAGATTCTAGATGCCGGAATTGAGCTCGTTTACCTCAACCGTCGCCCTTCTTATTTACCTGAAGGTGTTGCGTACGTTGGCTCTGAAGAGCTGCAATTTGGTAAAGAACAAGCTAAGTATGTCGCAGATAAAAGTGAAGGTGGAAACATTGGAATTCTGATGGGCATGATGACAATTGAAGCTGCAATTCTTCGTACAGAAGGCGTCGAAGATTACTTCCAAGATAAGCCTGATTTCAACATCACTCGTAAACAAACCGCTCTATGGCAACGATCACAAGCAATGGTAGTAATGGAAAACTGGATCAATTCGGGAGATAAACTCGATGTAATTATTGCCAATAACGATGATATGGCTCTAGGTGCAATTCAAGCTCTGCGTGCTGCTGGAAAACTCGATGACACGATTGTGGTCGGCGTTGATGCAACTCCTGATGGCTTAATGGCAATTGAAAATGGCGCTCTTGACGCCACTGTATTCCAAGATGGTGGTGGCCAAGCTCGGGGCGCAATTGATGCCGCAATCAGTGGTATCAAAAATCAGCCACGCGAGAAAATCACTTGGATTCCTGCAGAGCTTGTTACCAAAGACAACCTAGAAGAATTCAAAGCTAAGCAAGGCTAACGCCCTCTTCACTCATATGATCTATGTGCCACCCCACTAACAAAGTTCGATGCATAGATCATTTCAATCGGAGCAGTAAATATGAGCCAAGCCTTACTAGAAATGCGTGGAATATCAAAGTCATTTCCCGGAGTGAAAGCCCTTGATAATGTGCAACTCACATTAAAAGAAGGTCGTGTCATGGCCTTAATGGGCGAAAACGGCGCAGGTAAGTCCACCCTAATGAAAGTTCTTTTTGGTATTTACCAAAGAGATAGCGGCACCATCCATTATCAAGGTCAGCCAGTTAACTTCAGTGGTGCTAAAGATGCCCTTGAAGCTGGAATATCGATGATCCACCAAGAGTTGTCCCCAATACTTCACCGAAGTATTGCAGAAAACATTTGGCTAGGTAGAGAGCCGACCAAAGGACCATTCAACCTTATCGATCACGGAAAAATGTACAGCGACACTACCAAGCTGTTAGAAAAATTGGACCTGCAACTCGACCCTCGAACGCCTATGAGTGAGCTCACGGTAGCCACAATGCAGATGATCGAGATTTCAAAGGCCATTTCGTATCACTCGAAAGTGATCATCATGGATGAACCAACTTCAGCCCTTACAGGTAAAGAAGTTGACCACCTATTTGAGATCATAGAACTACTTAAATCTCAGGGAGTGGCGGTCGTATATATCAGCCATAAAATGGACGAAATATTCCGTATCTGTGATGACATCACGATCTTCCGAGACGGCAATTTTATTGGCGAGAGAGAAGCTTCATCGACTAATAATGACGAACTCGTTCACATGATGGTAGGACGTAATTTAGGCGATGTTTATCCACCGATCACCGCCAAACCGGGAAAAGTCAGATTAGACGTCCGAAATCTAACTGTTGAGGGGCAATTTAGTGACATCAGCTTCAAGCTGCATGAAGGTGAAATTCTTGGCATCGCTGGCCTTGTTGGCTCTGGGCGCACCGAATTAATTGAAACTCTGTTTGGCGTAAGACAAAAAGATGTCGGTGAGATTTGGATCAACGGCGATCAAGTAGAAATCAAAACGCCAACCGATGCTATCAATCACAAAATGGCCTTCCTAACAGAAGACCGACGTCACTCCGGGCTTTACTTGATGCTGGATATTTTCGCTAACACCTCCATCGCCCACCTTGATGCTTATCGCAATAAAGTCGTTAGCCTACTTGATGTAAGAAAAATGCAAAAAGACTGCTCAACGCAATGTTCGACTCTCAAAGTAAAAACGCCTGGCATGTCTGAAGCCATTGATAATTTAAGTGGTGGCAACCAACAAAAAGTATTGCTCGCGCGTTGGATGTTAACGAAACCAGACATTCTCTTTCTCGACGAGCCAACTCGAGGCATTGATGTTGGCGCCAAATCTGAAATCTATAAATTGATGCGCCTGCTCACCGGCATGGGGAAAAGCTTGGTCATGATCTCATCTGAGTTACCAGAGGTGATTGGAATGAGCGACCGCATTCTCGTCATGCACGATGGGCAATTTAAAGGTGAGCTCGACGGTCACGAAGCCTCACAACAACAAGTCATGTCATTGGCGTTCAACTAAAAACAATAAGCTAGTCCAACATATCAAGGAAAGTAGTTATGATAGCTAAACTTCTTCAAGCCACTTCAGAACAGCCCGAAACTGGCAAAAAAACACGTTTTTTATCCAAGTACGCGATCTACGTCGTCTTTGTCGGCATGTGTATTGTCATGAGTATTCTGTCTCCGGTGTTTCTCACCGTTGCCAATTTACTTAATGTAATGACTCAGATGGCCAGTATCGGCCTGCTCGCCTTAGGTGTAACAATCATCATCATCACTCGCGGTATTGACCTTTCATCCGGCTCAGTACTTGCGGTTGCAGCTGTAGTCTCAGCGAGCACAGCTCAAACCCTCGATTGGGGGATGAGAATGTACCCCAACCTACCTGAGCTGCCTGTTATTGTTCCGATTTTGGTTGCATTAGGAGTTGGTGCACTCTGTGGGTTGATTAACGGCGCACTCATCGCCTATACAGGAATCCCTCCGTTCATTGCTACACTGGGCATGATGATCATCGCTCGAGGGGCTGCATTACTCTATTCAGACGGTCGCCCTATCAGTAGCCTAATCGATTCATACCAATGGATCGGACAAGGAAACATTGTAGGGATCCCCGTGCCCGTAGTGATATTCCTCGTTATGGCATTGTTCACCTATGTACTCCTCAACTACACCAGATTTGGCAAATATGCTTATGCTATCGGCGGCAACGAAACTGCTGCTTACGTATCGGGGATCAACGTCACAAAGTACAAAATTCTCGTCTACGTCTACGCTGGCCTTCTAGCTGGTATTGCAGCACTTATCTTGACAGCTCGAATCAACTCAGGTCAACCTGGCTTAGGTAACATGTATGAGCTTGATGCTATCGCTGCTGCCACTGTTGGTGGGGTATCGCATGCCGGCGGAATAGGAACAATCCAAGGAACTATCGTAGGCACCATGATTATGGGAGTACTACAAAACGGACTCGACCTACTCAATGTATCAGCCTATTGGCAACAAGTAGTAAAAGGCTTAGTGATTGTCGTAGCCGTTATTTTTGATATGAAGCGCCAAAAGAAAAGTAAATAAATACGTAGATGATTAGCCACTATGCATTTACGCAGGCTTTAACATCGTGATCAAGAATACTAATGTGATACACAAAAAGTGCTAAGCGTTGATGTTAACCATCAATAAATCGCTCATACAACAAGTTGAATGTAGGGCCCTCAAATGAGGTTTTCCATGCCACGTAAGCTCATCACTCTCGTGGCATTTTTTTGTTTAGAGCGTGATTGTTATGTCTCTGTCTTAAATATCATCTCAAATGAAATAAATGTTTCATCTAAGCCAACTCGACTTCACATAATCTATCTACTCTGATATATAGAAAACATTCCGGTCATCTTCGCCGTTAAACTTAGGATATTGTTTATGCATACAGCTACGAATCTCAACGAATTGGAGAACCAAATTCGCCTACAACACAGTACCTTGAGCAAACGACTACAACAAGTCGCGCATTATGTACTCGAAAATTCAAACAGCATTGCCTTTGACACCGTTGCCGTCATTGCCAAGGCGGCCGATGTTCCACCGTCGACACTAATACGCTTTGCAAATGCCTTTGGGTTTAATGGTTTTAACGAGTTGAAACAAATATTCCGTCAATACCTTGTAGAAGAAACCGCCAGCTACACTCAACGTACACGTTTAGTTAAGGAGCTCAATGATGGCAGTCTGCAAGAAGAGCCTGAAGATATTTTATACGAATTTGCTCAAGCCAACTCACATGCAATGATGCAACTCGCCAAGCTCACCTCTTCCGAGAAGCTCAAGCAAGCAGTCGATGTTCTAGCCAATGCTGATAACATTTATCTAATTGGGCTAAGACGCTCATTTAGCGTGGCGTCATACCTCACATATGCACTACGTCATATCGAATGTAGAGCGTTCCTTATCGATGGTTTAGGCGGGATGTTTGAAGAACAGGTAAGTATGGTTGGGCCTAATGATGTGATTGTCTCAATTAGCTTTAATCCATATGCAGAAGAAACCATCAAACTGTGTGAAATAGCGTCTAAAGCGGGGGCCAAGCAAATCGTGATTACAGACAACCAAGTCAGCCCACTGTCGGCATTCAGCGACGTGTGTTTTACGGTAAAAGAAGCCAGTGTCGATGCCTTTCGATCACAGTCGGCTTCATTATGTCTTGCACAATCTTTGGCAATATCACTCGCATTTAAAAAAGGCAGAACCCTCGATTAATTCTAAGTTCTGCCTTGCCTAGGCCAGTAACACCTTGCGGGTGAATAAAGCTACAAACCTCTTGGTTAGAGTTTGACCGTTGCCCCAGTGTTCATGGACTCTAAAGCAGCCTCAGCAAGCACGAGAGCGAACTCTCCATCTTTACCACTGCAAAGCGGCGCTGCTTCACCCGCTAGAATTTCAACAAAGTGCTCCCATTCATTGATATATGCTTGTTCGTAACGTTCTAAGAAGAAATATTGCGGTTTCGCGCTAACACAGCCACTTTCTCCCCAATGCTGAACGAGATCTTCCTTCATATTGCCCGCTTGTAGTAAGCCTTTCTCGCCATGCAGTTCAAGGCGCTGATCATAGCCATAACCAGAACGACGGCTGTTTGAAATAGTGGCAATCGCGCCCGATGGAAAGTTCATAACGATAACAGCAGTATCAATATCTCCAGCTTCACCAATAGCTTTATCAACCATACAACTACCGTGTGCCGTAATTGAAATTGGATCTTCTCCAAGGATAAAGCGCGCCATATCAAGATCATGGATGCTCATATCGCGAAACATACCACCAGAAGCTTTAGCGTAATGTGCAGGTGGTGGCGAAGGGTCACGAGACGTAATCAGCAGCGATTCTGCCTTACCGATCACACCAGCACCTAACTGAGTTTTTAGCTTGCGAAACTGAGGGTCAAAGCGGCGATTGAAACCAACCAGCATTGGCACTGGATATTGTTCAATCACGCCCAAGCAATCACGAACACGGCTCAATTCTAAGTCGATAGGCTTTTCACATAAAATTGTCTTACCATTCTTTGCCGCTAGCTCAATAAAATCAGCGTGTGTGTCGGTTGCAGAACCAATACAAACTCCATGGATATTAGGGTCAGCCATAGCCTCTTCAATTGTTTGGATTTTTGCATTGTATTGGCTTGCTAGTTGGTTAGCGCCCTCAACATATGGATCTACAATAGAATACAAGGTTGTTCTCGGGTGGTTATTAATATTAACCGCGTGAACCTTGCCAATGCGTCCCGCACCAAATAAAGCGATGTTAAACATACTTTCCCTCATGACGTAGAGTGGCTGCTTAAGTGAATAAACAGCACTAGCTAAATAGAGTCACATCTTAGTGACCCTCTGATTTCCAATTTATATTCCATTTTCATCAACAGAATCCGTTAAGCCCGAACATAGAACTAACAGCCAACAATAATGAAAAAATATTATCACCAAAATTACATGATAAAACCTCATAAATCCACGAAAAATCAATCGAAAAGTAGTCAAACTTGTTTTTACCTAGTTAATATCACAAATAAAAATAAATAAAATGGAAAAAATTTATCATTAGAAAGATAATATTCTTAACGCGATTAATTACGCCAGCAGCACAAGCTTTTTGGCGACTGACAAAGGACTACTTTATGCGCTATGCACTACACGGGATGTGTTCACTACACAATAATATTGTTAGCGATATCCGTTTGGCCAAAGAAACAGGCTATGATGGGTTAGAAATCCATACAGAAAAATTGTGGCGATACATCAATGCTGGTTTAACGAGCCAAGACCTAAAAACAAGGCTAAACGACGCCAATATTGCACCTTCTGCGATCGATATTATCGGTAGTGTGGAGAGTACGACCAAAGAAGCACAAAACCAGTTATTTAGAGATACAGAGATTCTGTGTCAGTTTGCCAAAGACATTGGTGCGCCAACCATTCAATTAAACGCTTTCGAGGCGCTGACAGGTCTATCGGTTGAAGATAACATTCGTATTACTGCGCAAAACATCCGCAATATAACCGATATCGGAAGAGAGCATGGAATCCGCTTCCAATACGAAGGTGCAGCATGGACCCCCATTGCTACGTTAGAGCAATATTATCAATTACATGATGCAGTCAACCGAGATAACTTTGGCTTTGTGCTCGACACTTGGCACTTCTGGGCATGCCGCGGGGCAACACCGGAAGACATGGCAAAAGTCGATAAATCGCTCATCTACAATGTTCACCTTTCCGATGGACACCGCCCTGGAATTGGTGCGCCTTGGGTCGATGAGAAAGAGCTTAGAAATTGCTTGCTAGGCCAAGGTGAAATTCCACTACAAGAATGGACGTCAGCCATTCAAAGTACGGGATATGACGGGTTCTATTCTGGTGAGTTTCTCAATGATCAACTTTGGGAAGGCGATCATTACGAGACAGCCACCAGCATGCTTTCAGGAATGAAGCGTTTGTTCTCATAACCAAACCGTGAGCCAAAAAAAGCTACCAATACGGTAGCTTTTTCTATGCTCGGAAGTGACTTTATTTAGGTTCTTCACAAACATTAAAAAAGCCGATAATTATCGGCTTTTTAGTGTTATCTAGAACGTTCTGAGGTAAACGCTATTTAATCTCACGGCACATCAAACTCACGGCTAATGTTTGAGCTAGGTACATCGAAGAACTCAGTGAGCGAAAGCCCATCACTTCCCCTTCTTCCACTTCAAAACACACGTCCATCTTGCTGCCATGCGCCATCATCTGGTTATCTGCAATCGCGATGATAGGAACACCTCGGTCATGAGCGCACTCGATGACATTACTGGTTTCTATTGCATAGGGGGCAAAAGTCACAGTTAGCAATACATCTTTCTCGTTCATATTGCGGATCATAGGGGTCAGCATCCCTCCATGATCGTCAAGCAAGACAACATTGTTATCTGACTTCATCAAAGCATACCAAAGGTAAAAAGCAACTGGATAAGCTCGGCGCATCCCTTGTATATATATTGTTTCGGCTTGATCCATCAGGCTCACGGCTCTCTCAAGCTTCTGTGGTGAAACTGATACTTGTAACTTTTCTATCGCTTCAACGTTAGCGACACCGTAATCATTAAAAATAGCGGTTGGCGATTCTGGTTGATATGTTACTTGGTCTCTGGCTTTACGCACTCGGTCTTTATAATCCCGAGGTCTATTTAGATATTGGTCTCTAAACAGCGCCTGCATTTGGCTAAACCCACTAAAGCCCATCGCATTTGAAAATCGACTTAATGTCGACAATGGGACATTTGCTTGTTCCGCAATGGTCGCCATCGTCTCAACGGCAACTAGCATAGGCTGGGCTAACACATAGTCCGCGACTTGCTGTAAGCGTTGACTCAAATTGTCATAGCGTTTGACGATTAACTCTTTCAGAGAGTCTAAATCACTAGGCACATGTACAATCTCGTTAGTTTCAACTTCCATACCTAACTTCTTTCCCGTTAAATATTGGTTTATAAATCAATAATACCCCAAGCTTTAACACTTGGGGTATTAATTCTAAGATAAAAGTTCGAAGTTTCGAATAGCTTCATCTTTTACGTACGGCATTGCTTTTTGCATGAAGTAAATTCTATCAAACTTCTCAGGTTCATCATTCATATAGCCGCGTAGATTGTTACCTAAGGCTTGACGTAAGCAGGTGCCGATATTGAACTTAGAGACACGACTTTGCTTAAGCCTCGCCATATCCTCGTCTCGAATACCGCTAGCCCCATGTATCACCAATGGTATAGTCACTTCGGCCGCAATACGATCAAGTAAGCCAAAATCAATAGTGCATGTTGGTTCGGTTAAACGGTGAACATTCCCGACAGAGATTGCGACGCAATCAGCACCACTTTCGCGAGCAAACCTAGCTGCATCTGCAGGGCTAGTATCTATAGTTTTGATATGGTCACGACCTTCATCGTACGGAACAGAGCCAATCTCACCCTCTACCGAAGCGCCCAACGCATGAGCAACATCTGCAACTTTGCGAGTTCGAGCGATATTTTCTTCTAGACTCAGCTGTGAGCCGTCGAACATCACCGAGCTAAAGCCCGCCTTTAATGCTCGATATACAATGTCTTCTTCATAGGTATGATCGAGATGCAGACAAACTGGCACTGTGCTTTTAGTCGCTAGACCTAAAAACATCGCCGCTGCCGTTTCTACCCCATAAAAATCAACAACATCTTTGTTACACGCTAAGATAACCGGTTTGTTCACTTCTTCCGCAGCCTCTACGACTGCGCGAGCATCTTCAAAGCCAAAGACATTAAAGCAGGGAACTGAATAATTTGATGCAGCGGCATCAGGTAATAAATCGTTTAAATTAACCAACATAACGTTTCCCTCTACTTAAACTTAGCGATCATATCCTTGATGCCTGGAATGGTTTCAACCTGATATTCATGGTGAGGGTCAAAGTGCTGAATCAGAGACTTAGACGTTTTCCCTACGATGATAGTGAAGTAATACATTTCATAGCCCGGCGCTGCTACACTCGGGTGGTACCCCTTATCAATAGCAATTACTGAACCCGTACGAACGTGATAAACAGGGCCAAAATCGTCTTCATGTTCATATAAAAACTGTGCGCCGAAACCAAAATCAGGATTGAAACGGAATTGATACACCTCTTCGTACAATGTCTCTTTGCTGCCATCTTCTTTGACGCGGTCTTCATCATGTTTATGCGGAGGAAAACCAGACCAACCACCAGCGCCAACCGTAAATAGCTCACTGACAAGTAAACGGCCACGTTTGTCTGCGTTACTTTGCCCGAGCACATGTTTGATCTTACGGTGTGTTTTTGTATCATCTGAGCCGTATTGAACCATTTCAACTTCATCAGCTCGAACGCAGAACGGTTCTAATGAGGCATCAAATTTACCACCTGCAATCATCACATCTGCACTTTCACTTACACAATCAATGGTCGCTGAATAGCCAAGCGGTACATAAACAGATTCAGGCTCACCGTCCCAAACCGTACGGCGCTTACCAATATTATCAAACACTTGTGGTTCATCACTGCCGTTACTGACGGTAATGCAGCATGTGCCACCCGCAAGCACGACGACAGACTCATAACCTTCAACGGTATGAATGTGTTGCTCACTTTGGCTCAAGCGTACTTGGTTAAAATAACAAAGTGGGGTGACGTCATCATTCACATCGACAATCGGCTGATTTTGGTTGTTGAACGGGGGTATATGCTTACCCATACTTCTTTCTCCTCTGTCGTTGAGTCGTCTTCGCCACTCAACATAATTTTTATTGTTTCATTCATAACGGACAAAAATGCCGGGGCGAGATGGTTGCAATTCATAGTGTCTTATTACTATAAAAATACCGACCCGGCTGGCTTACACCCTCTTAATCAATGAAGGTTCAAGCCCAAAGCGTTATGCTCTACTCTCTACAAAGTCGAGCAACTGTTCTTTTGTTGGCATAGCTTCCGTACAACTAGTACCGCTCACGTTAATGGCAGCTGCCGCGGTTCCATGACGAACACCATCCTCTAATTCACCGCCGTTAACCAAGGTCCAAATCAGTCCACCTGCAAATGAATCACCAGAGCCAAACGGTTTGTTTGCTTTCACTCTAAAAATGCCTTGCTCAAATTTATAGCCATCTTTGCAATACACTTTAGAGCCCAGTTCACCAGCTTTGATCACAACCACTTGCGTGTTTTCACGTAGAAAGCGCTGCGCGGTTTGGTCATCATCTTTGTTACCTGGAGCAAGGACGGTTTCCATCATGTCGAACTCTTCGCGATTACCAATCACGATGTCAGACAAACCTGACGCTATGCCATAATAAATCGAAGCATCCACATCGGTACGCCATGAATAAGGACGATAATCCACATCAAGAATGACTACTGTGCCGCTTCTACGAGCATGTTCCATCGCGACAAGCGTTGCTTCTCGGCTTGGGCTTTCTGATAGCGCAGTTCCCGTTACAACCAGTGTTTTTGAGCTGGCAATATAGTCCGCACTCACTTGCTCTGGCTTGATAGTGAGATCTGATGCATTGTTACGATAAATCAGAACCGTACAGTCACTTGGCTTCATTTCAGTAAACGCAACCGAGGTACGAGAACCTGAGTTATCGGTCATCATGCCATCAAGGTTGATACCCTGCTCTTCCATGTAGCCTTTGACGTAACCGCCAAACGCATCATTAGCAACGCAACCAATAAACCCTGTTTTACCACCCAAACGGCTAATCGCGACCGCGATGTTTGCTGCAGAACCGCCTACAAATTTGTTGAAACCGGTAATGTCGGCCATGTCGGTATTAAATTCACGCGCGTAAAGGTCAACCCCAGCGCGGCCTAACACGATGGCGTCGAGTTTACGATCCTGAGGGAGTGCAATCTTAGTCATAGTGTTTCCCTATTAGTTATATTCTACCCAAGCTGCATTTTGGTCAGCTGACTCAACACACTTCTCACATAAACGAACGCCTTCGATACCTGCATCGATTCCTGGGAACCAAATCTCAGACAATGCATTTTGGTCATCACGGTCGGCGGCATCAAAAGCCAATGCAAAACGGTGATAAAGGTTCGCCCAAGACTCAAAATAGCCTTCCGCATGACCACCACCAACGCGATTCGCTGCCACACCTGGTGCATCTTGATGCAAATAACCCATACCACGCTCTAGGATACGTGATGGTTCACCTTGTACTTCTAAACGAAGTTGGTTTGGCTGCTCATCCCACCATTCAATGGAGGCTTTTGAGCCGACGATTCTGATTTTTTGTTGGTGCATTGAGCCAGCATTAACCGCCGATGCCCAAAGCGTGCCGACTGCTCCGCCTTTAAATTCCATCATCACATGCGCGTTATCTTCCAACGGCGTACGCGACTTAATGAAGCTTTGACGCATGCAAGATAAACGATCAACTTCTAAACCTGTCATGACTTCACACAGGTAGAACGCATGTGTGCCAATATCACCTAACACATAAGTTGGACCCGAAACTTCTGGGCTAACACGCCATTTCAGACCTGGATCGTTAAGCTCATATTCTTCATTATGAAAACCGTGAGCAAATTGCATATTGATGACGCGAATGTCACCCAAATCGCCACGCAGTACCATTTCGCGAGCTTGCTGAACCATAGGGAAACCGCTGTAGCCGTACATCACACCGATGACGCGGTTATTTTGAGCCGCGATGACTTTTAGCTCTTCTGCTTCTTCCGACGTAAAAGTGATTGGCTTTTCACATACCACGTGAAGACTGGCTTCCAGTGCGGCTTTACAAATTTCGTAGTGTGTTGAGTTTGGCGTTGCGATAGATACCGCTTGAATGCCATCTTCACGCTGCGCTTCCGCTGCAAACATTTCTTTGTAGTTGGCGTAGCAACGATCACCAGCTAAGCCCAGGTTGGTGCCAAAGTCACGGCAGCGTTCGGCGTCAAGATCAAACGCTCCAGCCACCAATTTAAACAAACCATCACGCTGCGCAGCATTACGATGGGAATAACCAATCTGACTACCACGTCCTCCACCAATCATTGCCCAACGTAGAGGTTGTTCAAAGCGACGTTCTTCATTAAACATAATTTTGCTCCGTTACCTGATACATCCGCTAACACGGATGTATCGTGGTTAAGTTATTGTGATTTTTTTAATATTCTTTTTAGACACCGCGGCGCTGACTTGCGCGACCTTCTTCCCAGTCGGCAACTTTCTTGGCAGTCTCTTCATTACGAGTCACTTCCGGAAGCCCAACTTCCCACCAGCAGTCACACTTAGACCAAGCGGCTGGAGAAACCGGGTCAATATCAACCACAATGACGTATGTGCGGTCCGCTTCTTTTGCTCTTGCAAACGCCGCGTCAAATTCAGTAATTGAGGTTAACTTCTCGCTGATCGCGCCTTGCGCTTCGGCGTGCTTGGCAAAATCGACGCGAGCCAACTCACCGTCAGGTCGACGACAATCTTCTAGCAAGTTATTAAATGACTCGTTGCCCGTGTTGTTTTGTAATTTATTGATGACAGCAAAACCACCGTTGTCACATACAACAACAATCATTTTGTGCCCAGTTAGGACAGACGAATAAATGTCTGAGTTTTGAATTAGGTATGAACCATCACCAACAAGAACCACGACATCATTATCTGGGTTGGCAATTTTAGCGCCCCACCCCCCCGCAATTTCATAACCCATGCAGGAATAACCGAAGTCGATATCAAATTTACCAATTTGGTAATTTTGCCAGTTCATCGAGAGCTCAGCCGGTAAACCACCAGCAGCAGTCAGAACAGTGTCACCCTCTTCCATGCTGTGATTTAGCTTGCCAATCACTTCAGCATAAGAGGACGTACCCGCCAACAATTCACCGTCTTGTGGGTGAGTGCGACGGTGAACCAACGCTTTCCACTCATCCGCTTCTGCTTTAGCTTTAGCAGACCACTCGTCACTTGAGCGCCAGTCTGCTAGCAAGCCTGAAAGCTTGTTCATACAGGTTTGTGCATCACCCAACACAGGGTATGAACAGTGTTTAATCGCATCAAATTTAGCCACATTGATGCTAATAAGTTGCATGTCTGGGTTTTT
This sequence comes from Vibrio splendidus, assembly GCF_001557875.1. Lineage (GTDB taxonomy): Bacteria > Pseudomonadota > Gammaproteobacteria > Enterobacterales > Vibrionaceae > Vibrio > Vibrio splendidus_F. The sequence continues at coordinate 119,377 of NZ_LNRF01000013.1, forward strand.
AAATACGCTCCAAGAACCTGTAGTGAAATCTTGTAAACGCGTACCAATAGCAACCACTACGTCGGCTTCATTTGCCATGTGGTTGGCAGAATTTGAGCCTGTCACACCAATAGGTCCAGCGTTCAACGGGTTGTCTTGCAGCATAGTGGCGCGACCAGCAATGGTTTCTACCACCGGAATATTGTGCTTAGCGGCAAATGCAGCAAGTTCATCAGTGGCCAGAGAGTAATGCACCCCACCACCAGAAATAATCAATGGCTTTTTCGCTTGAGTTAAAATAGCTTTCGCTTCTTCGAGCACAATCATTTCTGGCTCAGGACGACGAATTCGGTGACATTTTTCAGCAAAAAAGACTTCTGGGAAATCATAAGCCATGCCTTGGACATCTTGAGGCAAGCCAAGGAAAACCGGACCACAGGTTGCAGGGTCAAGCATGGTATCGAGCGCTTGAGGTAGCGTATGCATCAGCTGTGAAGGAGACAACACACGATCCCAATAACGAGTAAGAGGTTTGAAAGCGTCGTTAGAGGTGACCGATGGATCTTCAAAGTTTTCTGGTTGCTGAAGCACTGGATCTGGTAGACGGCTAACGTAAGCATCACCAGAAATAAGTAATAAAGGCAGACGGTTAGTATGGGCAATACCCGCTGCTGTGACCATGTTCGTTGCACCAGGTCCAATTGAGCTGGTTGCGATACCGATACGCTGGCGCTTATTGGCTTTTGCATAAGCAATGGCAGCCGTCGCCATAGATTGCTCGTTTTGACCACGCCATGTTGGGATTTGTTCTTCGATATTCTTAAGCTGTTGACCAAAACATGTCACATTGCCGTGACCAAAAATGGCAAAGGCAGCACCAAACAGTTGCTCTTCTTTTCCATCGACTACAATTTTCTGCGCTGCAAGGTATTTCGCTAGGGCTTCAGCAACAGTTAGGCGTACAGTTTTCATCTTCTTCCTCGATATTTCTTACACGCCATTGGCACAAGGTGGTGCCAATGGAGTATTCCATATATGTCGACTTTTTTGGCTTATTGTTGGGACTCCCTTCAATAAGCCATTTTTATTACAAGCCGTATTTGTTCGCGTAGCCTGTGATGTTCTCGTACGCGGTTTTTGCAAACGTTAGTGGGTGTGCTTTTGCAGGATCTTGCTCAGCTTCAACTAATAACCAACCTTCGTAGTTACGAGCTTTAAGCGCTGCGAATACGTCGTCGTAATTCACATCACCAGTACCAGGAACGGTAAATACACCATCTAATACTGCATTTAGGAAAGACTTGTCTGCGTCACGCGCCGCATTCATTACTTCAATACGAAGATCTTTAAAGTGCATGTGACCAATACGGTGACCCCAACGCTCAATAATATTAACTGGGTTACCACCACCGTACGTGATGTGACCAGTATCCAGAGTGAGATACACAGAATCTCCAGTCAGCTCCATCAAACGGTTGATGTCTTCTTCTGTCTCAACAATCGTGCCCACATGGTGGTGGAAAGACAGTTTGATATCGTGCTTGTTAAATAAGTAGTCAGCGACCGTTGTCAATTTTTCAGCGTACGTTTTCCACTCGTCATCCGTTAAAATAACGCGAGATGACAAAGGCTTATTGATATCTCCGTGAACGGTGTTACTCACTTCGCCATAAACCATCGCTTTGCAGCCTGCCGCTTTAAGCAAAAGAATGTGACCTTGCATCTCTGCAATTTCTTCTTCTGCTGTCAACGTCATCAAATTGCCACTGAACCAACCAGACGCAAGCACAAGATTGTGGTTTTTAAGTAGTGGGATAAGAACTTCTGGCTCTCTTGGGTATTTTGTACCTAGCTCTGTACCAGTAAAGCCAGATTCCGACATTTCACTCAAACATGTCTCCAACGGGATTTCGCCACCAAGCTCTGGCATATCATCGTTTGTCCAAGTTAAAGGGCTAATTCCGTATTGAACTTTGCTCATGTTCGTACTCCAAAAATGTTTTTATAAGTTAAATGTAATGAGGTCAGTTTTCTCATCAACGCTATTTGCGCATGTAGTAGAGGTTGACCGCACCAGTTTGCTTCACTGGGGACAAATATAATCCAAAAAAATCAAAATGAAAAATATTTTTCATTTGGCGATTATAAATTTAGAATTCAAATTAAAACTGAAAAAACCTAGGGATTACGGGCGATACAGGAAAAGAGTGGCACAGATCACAAAGCAATTTAAACTTTAAAATCAACAACTTAACCAGAACCTGACATTTGATAAATATTTTCCACATTTTGATCAGGTTAACATAATGGAGTAATTAACTGTGTATTTGCTAGCCGTAGTTGAAATGAAACACTATGATTCTCACATCGCCAAAATGAAAAATATTTATCACTAATATTTATTATTATTACAAAATTCATTGGCGAGTTATTAATTCGATACTCTAACCCTACATTCACCGAGTATCGAATAATCGCCCAGCACTAGCTTATTTGATGGTTAAGAGAGTGTATGGACAATACAAAGGAGTATGTAATGTCACCTAATAATGGGACACAGTCTCACAAACATAATATCGCTTACATAGTTAGAATTTGTTGTATCGCTGCACTAGGGGGAATCTTACTCGGCTACGATACTGCCGTAATATCCGGTGCAATTGGACCAATCAGAGATCATTTTGGTCTAACGCCAGCTCAAACGGGATGGGCAGTCTCTAGTGTAGTATTAGGAAGTATTATCGGTGCGGTATCAGCAGGAACTGTTGCCCTAAAATACGGACGACGAAGCGCACTTTTCTTATCTGCTGCGCTCTTTATCATCTCCGCTATTGGTTCCGCTATCGCACCTACATTTACCATCTATGTTTTATTCAGAATCATCGGCGGTGTGGCAGTTGGTATCGCTTGTGTGGTATCCCCAATGTACATGTCTGAAGTTGCACCAAAAGATTTCCGCGGTCGAGCAGTCAGTATGTTCCAGCAATCAGCGGTTATAGGACAAACTGGTGTTTTCTACGTTAACTATTTAATTGCAAAAGGGATGTCTGAAGCTTGGTTGGTTGATGTGGGATGGCGTTGGATGCTAGCTTCTGAGGTATTACCAGCAACACTATTTGGCTGTCTTCTAATTATGATTCCAGAATCTCCGCGCTGGTTAGTATTAAAAGGTAAGTTGGACAAAGCTAAAGATACACTTTCACGCATATCAAACCCGGAGCACGCTGATCGTGTCATCTTAGATATCCAAAAATCTCTAGTCCCGACAAATGCCTCGAAAAACAGTAAAATTAGCTTGCGTTCACCACTACTCTTTTCAATTTTAGTCATCGGTACTTTTGTTGCAGCCGCGCAACAGCTGACTGGTATCAACGTCATCATGTACTACACACCAGAGATTCTAAAACCTATCGCAGGTGGTACTGAGAACGCGTTATTTCAAACTACATTTGTCGGTATTGTTTTCATTCTTGGTAATGCATTAGGTATGTACTTAATCGATAAAGTTGGTCGCTTACCATTAATGAAATACGGTACGCTTGGCTGCGCGCTCGGTATGACTATCGTAGGCTATGTACTCTACACCGGAACAGAGGGCTACGCCGCCTTATTTGCTTTGTGTTTGTATGTGGTAGCTTATGCAACATCATGGGGTTGCGCATGCTGGACCATGATTTCTGAAATATTCCCGAATAGTATTCGTTCTCGAGCGATGGCTATCGCGGTTGGTGCACAGTGGTTTACTGGCTTCATCGTGACCCAAAGCTTCCCAATGCTAAATGAAAACCCTTACCTAAAAGAGAACTTCAATGGCGCCTTTGCTTTCTGGGTATTCGCGGCACTATCACTGATTTGTATGGTGGTCGTTGTGAAATATGTTCCTGAAACAAAAGGGGTCAGCCTTGAAGATATGGAAAAAGTCATGGCTAAAAAACTGGGTAAAAAAGCGCCAGTCAAAACGACTGAAGCAACGGTTTAAATCACATAAGTAACGCAATAACAGGCTATTTCAATACATAGCCTGTTTTCTTTTTTATTAATCACAAAGGTGGGTAGATGTTAGATAAAATGGCGTTCTTCATTTATGTCGTACGCACCGGTTCGATCTCAGCAGCCGCTCGAAAACTGAATATCTCCGTTTCTGCTGGCAGCCGATGGTTACAAGAGCTGGAGCAAAAATTTGGTATGCCCCTCTATCGACGTAACAACCGTCTTTTGAAGCCGACCCCTGCGGGTCAAAAGCTATTCAATGATTTCTCGCTTATCGTTGATCGCTCGGAAGCAGTCGTACGGAGCATGCAAGATTATCAGCAGCACGATAAAGGCCATATCGATATTATCTGTACACCGGTGTTTGCAAACCACTTCCTTATGAAAAAAATAGGCCAATACTTAACGACCAACCCAAATGTCACGTTTAATCTCAACATCACTCCTTGGGCACTCGATCATGCTGCGGACAGCGATATTACGATCAGCGCGAATGCGACTTATCAAGGATACCGAGAGCGAGACCTACACCTAGTACGCCGTGAAGTTATGCAAAGCCCATTTGTAGTCGTAGCCTCACCTGAATATCTAACAAGACATACAACGCCTGCCGCTCCTAGTGAGTTAACAAACCACCAGTGTCTATTTGCCACCACCCTGACTGGTAGTAATGACTGGGTGTTTCACCAAAATAATGAATGCCAAATAATAAAGGTACCTAAGTCACTAGAGGTCAATGATAGCGACTTGCTGCTACAGGCAACATTAAATGGTGCAGGCATTGCCTACTTACCTTTATTTTTAGTCAACGATTACATTAAACAAGGTGAAATTGTCGCGATTCTAAATGACTTTGATACTAGTATTTGGAGCTTGAATATTTATTATCACCCACCAGCTAACGCCTCTGCCGTCGCCATTCATTTTAAAGACTACCTTTTAGCCTAAAGAGACAAGTATTCGTGTATGAATTTTTTAAGGTTAAGTCCCTTAAATAAATCACGCTCTTTAATCCAATTAGACGCCTCACTTGCATATATGCAAAGAGGCTTTGATTTTATGTCTATATCTTAATTACTAACTACTTAATACAATATTTCTTAATCTATGAAATATAAAAGCACGGATAAAATAATGGGTACATATTGCCACTATATTTCCGAGTTTAATACAACCTTTAACTAAGACCGGAGGCTAAAAATGCCCGTAACTAATATAACTGAACTAGATGCTCTAGTAGCTCGCGTTAAAGCTGCACAAGAAGAGTTCTCAACCTTCTCTCAAGAAAGAGTTGATGCTATCTTCCGCGCAGCATCTTTAGCAGCTAACCATGCTCGTATTCCACTAGCACAACAAGCAGTTGCTGAATCTGGAATGGGTATCGTTGAAGATAAGGTAATCAAAAACCACTTTGCTTCAGAATTTATCTACAACAAATACAAAGATGAAAAAACGTGCGGCATATTAGAAGAAGATGACAGCCTAGGCACAATGACTATCGCTGAGCCTATCGGTATCATCTGTGGTATCGTCCCAACGACTAACCCGACTTCAACAGCAATCTTCAAATCTCTAATCTCTTTGAAGACCCGTAACGGTATCATCTTCTCTCCACACCCACGTGCTAAGAACTCTACAAACGACGCAGCTAAGCTTGTTTTAGATGCAGCAGTAGCAGCAGGTGCTCCAAAAGACATCATCGGTTGGATTGACCAACCTTCAGTTGAGCTTTCTAACGCGCTTATGAAGCACAATGGTATCGCTCTTATCCTTGCGACTGGTGGTCCAGGCATGGTTAAAGCAGCATACTCTTCTGGTAAGCCTGCAATCGGTGTTGGTGCTGGTAACGTGCCAATCGTTATTGATGAAACAGCGGACATTAAGCGTGCAGTAGCTTCTATCCTTATGTCCAAGACTTTCGATAACGGCGTTGTTTGTGCTTCTGAGCAAGCAGCAATCGTAGTTGATGAAGTATACGACGAAGTAAAAGAGCGTTTTGCTTCTCACAAAGCATACGTTTTAAACAAAGCTGAAGCTGAAAAAGTACGTAAAGTTCTGCTTATCGACGGCAACCTAAACGCTAAAATTGTAGGTCAGCCTGCTCCAGCAATCGCTGAAATGGCGGGTGTTAAAGTGCCTGCTGATACAAAAGTACTTGTAGGTGAAGGTCTAGGTAAAGTATCGATCGATGACGAATTCGCTCACGAGAAACTATCTCCAACTCTAGGTCTATTCCGTGCAGACGACTTCGAAGATGCTGTTGCTCAAGCGGTAACTATGGTTGAAATCGGTGGTATCGGTCACACATCTGGT
>NZ_LNRF01000014.1 GCF_001557875.1 Vibrio splendidus
AAGGATTGTTAGTGTCGTTTCCGCTCGACTTGCATGTGTTAGGCCTGCCGCCAGCGTTCAATCTGAGCCATGATCAAACTCTTCAATTTAAGATTTTGTGACTCAACGAATACTGACTTCAAAACTACTATGTAATTCTAAAGCTATTACCATCCCAACAGAATGATAATGAATTGACTGTGCCAAATAACCGAGGTTATTTGTATTGGTCACTCAGTTCATTGAAATCAATTTTGTTACCGAAGTAACTGTTACTACCTAAGTAATAACGTTTTGATATTCATCAACGAGTGCCCACACAGATTGATAGGTTTAAATTTTTAAAGAGCTTTTCCTTTTTGAGCTTCGCTCAAATCGGACGGCCATTTTAGCGATTTAAGTTTTAGTGTCAACCACTATTTTCAAAACTTTTTTCAAGCGCTTAGCTTGGCTAATTTGACCTGCTGATTCGTTTTGGTTTCCTAAGAAGCCATCCCGTGTCAGCGAGGTGGCATTATAGAGATTTCGATCACACTGGCAAGCCCTTTTTGAAGTTTTTCTTACTTTTTTGATTGTTCGAGCGTTTTTTGTTCAAAACACCCCATTTTCACTAGTATTCCCCTTAATTAAGGGCTTAAGGTGCCTATATAAAGGAGGATTTATGAGTTCAATACGCAGTTATAAAGGAATATCCCCCCAGATTGGGCAAGGTGTCTATATAGATACAAGTTCGGTACTGGTTGGTGATATCAAAATCGGTGATGACTCTAGTGTGTGGCCTTTGGTTGCAGCTCGAGGAGATGTGAACCACATTCATATTGGAGAGAGAACGAATATCCAAGACGGCAGTGTTTTGCACGTCACTCATAAGAATGCAGAAAACCCTGAGGGTTATCCTCTATTAATAGGCAATGATGTCACTATCGGGCATAAAGTAATGCTGCATGGCTGCACGATTGAAGATCGTGTACTGGTTGGTATGGGAGCGATCGTGTTGGATGGCGTGATTATCCAACAAGAAGTGATGATTGGTGCTGGTAGCTTAGTACCACCAAACAAGGTACTTGAAAGCGGTTATCTATATGTAGGAAGCCCAGTAAAACAAGCACGCCCATTAAATGATAAAGAACGTGCCTTTTTACAGAAGTCAGCTGACAACTATGTTCAGAATAAAAACGATTATCTAGACTCTGTACTTCCAGTCTAAAGCGCTTTGATCTGAATCCGATTAGAGGAGTCATACTCCTCTTCTTCTATTAACTCTTCCGCTAGCTCTTCAATATCGAAACGTAACTCTGAAAAGATAACTAAAGCTTGATCGCCTTCTTCTATATCTCTACCTGCCAATCGTGATAATTCTTCAATAGACATGACACATTCGATCAATGCACCCGACTGTTGTGCTGGGAAGGTGATTGTTCGGCTCTCTTCATCCCAATCTTGGATATCAGGAAATAGAATTGATTGATTCATTTTTTATAAATACCTCGTTACATCTCTAGGTTTTTACGTAATTCTCTTAAAATCTGTTTTGTTCCCGGGCGAAGGCCACGCCAAAGCATAAAGCTCTCTGCAGCCTGCCCCACTAACATACCCAAACCATCATAAGCAGCATGAACACCATTATCTAATGCCCATTGATTGAATACCGTAGTTCCCGATCCGTAAACCATGTCATAAACGGCACTATTAGAATTGAAAATAACGTCAGACACTTCAGGAAGCTGCCCACTTAGACCAGATGAGGTCGAGTTAATAATGACATCAAAGCCATCATTTACATCACTTAGCCCCATACCTTTGATATTTCCATGCGACGAAAACATCTCAGCCAATAGTTCTGCCTTTGAACTGGTTCGGTTAGCGATCACCAACTGTTGTGGCTTTTGGTCAAGAAGAGGTTGAATCACTCCTCTTGCAGCACCACCAGCGCCAAGAAGAAGAACACGTGCTCCTTTTAGCGTTACTTGATGTTGAAGCAGGTCTTGAACTAAACCCTCACCATCGGTGTTATCACCAATGATCTCTCCATCATCTAACTTCTTAAGGGTATTTACGGCACCGGCCAGTTCAGCTCTCTCAGTTAGGCGATTAGCAAACTGATAGGCATCTTCTTTAAAAGGCGCTGTGACATTACATCCTCGACCACCTTCACTGAAAAAGGCTTTGGCAGCAGTGATAAATTCACCATGCTCTGGCTGTAATGCTGTATAGGTAAGTTGTTGGCTGGTTTGGCGAGCAAATAATGTGTGAATGAATGGCGATTTGCTTTGCCCAATAGGGTTACCGAAAACGGCATAACGATCTACTTGCTGTGTCATATCCTTACCTAACAGAAATAATAAAAGGGTCATCTATATAGATGACCCTATCACTATCCCTATAAGGAAGGAAGAACTACCAAACTCGAGGTTTTAGGTAGTCGCTATAAAGCAGAGCTTCCGGTGAACCCGCTTGTGGTTCGTAGCGGTATTCCCAACGAGCCAATGGCGGCATCGACATCAATATAGACTCTGTGCGACCACCGCTTTGCAGACCAAATAGGGTGCCACGGTCATACACTAAGTTAAATTCAACATAGCGACCACGACGATAAAGTTGGAAATCACGCTCGCGCTCACCATAAGGCGTCTCTTTGCGTCGTTCTACAATTGGTAAGTATGCGGCTGCAAAACCTTCACCGACCGCCTGCATATAAGCAAAGCTCTTTTCAAAGCCCCACTCGTTAAGATCATCAAAGAACAACCCACCCACACCGCGTGTTTCGTCTCTATGTGGAAGATAGAAGTACTTATCACACCATTCTTTGTGCTCTTGATAAACATCATCACCAAATGGCGCACAAAGATCTTTGGCTGTTTGATGCCAAGATTGGCAGTCTTCGTCGACAGGATAAAATGGCGTTAAGTCAAAACCACCACCAAACCACCAAATTGGGTCTTCCCCTTCTTTTTCCGCAATGAAAAATCGAACGTTCGCGTGTGAGGTTGGGATATATGGGTTTTTAGGATGGATAACTAATGAAACCCCCATCGCCTCAAACTTGCGCCCGGCTAATTCGGGGCGATGAGCGGTGGCTGAGGCAGGCATTGCCTTACCCGCTACGTGAGAGAAGTTAACCCCACCTTGCTCAAATACCGCACCGTTGGTCATTACACGAGTTCGACCACCGCCACCAAGGCGCTCGCCAGGTTCACGCTGCCATGCATCTTCTTCAAACAGTGCTGCGCCATCAGCTTGTTCAAGCTGTTGGCAAATAGAATCTTGTAGGCTCAGTAAAAACTGCTTTACTGCTTCTTTATCAATTGCTGGCATCTTTCTTCCTCTGCAGAGTTTAACCCTGTCTTAATATTTTCGACGTTTTTGCATCTCTAATTTCGCTTGGCTTCTCACGACCACCCGTTTGACCTTCTAAAATAGCCACCAAATGTTGGCCAAGTTGCTGCTGAACTTCTTCAGTCGTCATACAAGGCGGCTCGCCGGTCAAGTTAGCACTGGTAGAGGTTAACGGCTTACCAAACTCATTACACATTCTTTGAACCAAAGGGTGATCAGTCACTCGTACCGCGATGGAATCAAACTGACCACTTACCCAGTCAGTAACTTTGCTGCTGGTTGGCATGATCCAAGTGACTGGACCTGGCCATGTCGCTTTCACTGTTGCCAACTGTTCTTCCGTCAATTGGCTTTCATCAATGTAAGGTAACAGTTGCTCGTAACTTGCCGCAATTAGGATCAAACCCTTTTCAACTGGGCGTTGTTTTAACTCGAGTAATTTCTGGATGGCATGTGGATTATCAGGATCACAACCGACCCCAAAAACGCCTTCAGTCGGGTAAGCAATGACTTCACCTTGTTGTAATGCCTGCAAAGTATGTTGAAAGTTATCCACGGGTTGCCTCATTAATTCAGTTATCTAACTCACTAAGTGTACAAATTATCATTCACTGTGACTAAAGCTATTTGTTTATAAAATGTATCAATTAACAACTTAGACTGACGCAAACGTTTTCCTTAAGCAATTTTACCCGTATAATGCGCGCAAAATATCTAATCACTAATTAAATCGTACCTGAAGGAGTTTGAGATGACTGTCGGTATTATCATGGGTTCTAAATCTGATTGGCCAACAATGAAGCTAGCTGCAGAAATGTTGGATCAGTTTGGCGTAGCGTACGAAACAAAAGTGGTTTCTGCTCACCGCACACCTCAGTTGCTTGCAGACTACGCAACCAGTGCGAAAGAGCGCGGTATTAAAGTGATTATTGCAGGTGCTGGCGGCGCAGCACACCTACCGGGCATGGCTGCTGCTTTCACAAGCGTACCAGTTTTGGGTGTTCCTGTTCAGTCTAAAGCACTGAAAGGTATGGATTCTCTGCTTTCTATCGTGCAGATGCCAAAAGGCATCGCGGTAGGTACTTTGGCTATCGGTGAAGCTGGCGCTGCCAATGCAGGCATCCTAGCCGCTCAAATCATTGGTACACACAATGAAGAAGTAATGGCAAAAGTAGAAGCGTTCCGCTCTGAGCAAACAGAAACGGTTCTGGCTAATCCAAACCCTGCAGAGGACTAATTCCCATGCATGTTCTTGTGTTAGGCGCGGGCCAACTTGCTCGCATGATGTCCCTAGCTGGGGCACCACTGAATATTGAAATTTCTGCTTTTGATGTTGGCAGCAAAAATATTGTTCACCCATTAACGCAAGCGATTCTAGGCAACGGCTTAGAAAATGCGATTGAGCGTGCGGACGTCATTACTGCTGAATTCGAACATATCCCTCACGATGTACTTGAGGTATGTGAGCGCAGCGGTAAGTTCTTACCGACAACAGAAGCAATCAAAGCCGGCGGTGACCGTCGCCTTGAAAAAACGCTGTTAGACGAAGCGAACGTGAAAAATGCTAAGTACTACGTGATTAACTCTCGCGAAGACTTTGATGCTGCGATCGCTCACGTTGGCTTACCAATGGTATTGAAGAGCACGCTTGGCGGCTACGATGGCAAAGGTCAATGGCGCTTAAAGACATTAGACAATGTTAACGCGACTTGGGCAGAAATGGCTGAGTGCATTGCTGCAACAGATAACCAAGCCATTGTGGCAGAAGAGTTTGTTCCATTTGACCGCGAAGTATCACTGGTTGGTGCTCGTGGTACCAATGGCGAGATACAAGTGTATCCACTGGCTGAAAATGTGCACACCGACGGCGTGTTGAGCTTATCAACAGCCATTGACAACATTGAACTGCAAGAGCAAGCAAAAACCATGTTCACTGCAGTAGCAGAGCGTTTGGACTACGTCGGCGTGCTAGCACTTGAGTTCTTTGATGTTCAAGGTTCACTGCTGGTTAATGAGATTGCACCACGTGTTCATAACTCAGGCCACTGGACACAGCAAGGCGCTGAAACTTGTCAGTTTGAGAACCATCTACGTGCCGTGTGTGGTATGCCACTAGGCAGCACCAAACTGATTCGCCCGACCGCAATGATCAACATTCTTGGTGAAGATACCCTACCTGAGGCTATTCTGGCTCTAGGTGGCTGTCATGTTCATTGGTATGGCAAAGAGAAGCGTGCAGGTCGTAAGATGGGCCACATTAACGTGAGTGCTGACTACAACGCAGAGCTACAAAGAGCATTGTGCTCATTGGCTGATATTCTTGATAAGCAAGCCTACCCTGCTGTGCATGAGTTTGCTGAACAGATGAAGTAAGCCTACATTGGTTTATTGATATAAAAAGTTTATTGGATATAGAAACGGCGCTCATTGAGCGCCGTTTTTTTATTTCTGGTCATTCACTTACTGCAATTAACATCACTACTGAGATTGAATGTGATGACACTTACGATCAGCACATTGCTTCTTAGTACCACTGGCCGTTTTCTTTTCCAGCAACAACGGGAACTGGCACTGTTCACAACGACCTATAACAGGTGGCTGATTAACGGCGAACTTACACTTAGGGTAGTTATCGCACGCATAGAAGGTTTTGCCGTAGCGAGATTTACGCTCAACCAAATGGCCTCGACCACACTCAGGGCAGGCAACAAGTGGCTGCTCTTCAGGTTGTTCTTTCGGTTGATCCAAAGATTCGATGTGATTACACGTTGGGTAACTACTACAACCAATGAACATGCCAAAGCGACCTTGCCTTAATACCAACTCGTTTTGGCATTTAGGGCACGGCACGCCCAGCTCTTTCACCACATGACCATCATTTTGATGAAGAGGCTTGATGTAATCACAGCTCGGATACTGCTTACAGCCTAAAAATGGGCCGTGCTTACCATGGCGAAGCTGAAGCTCCCCACCACACTGCGGACATGGTTCATGCTCTAACGCATTTTCATGTGCTGAAAAAAGCTGATTATCAATCTTACTACTCATGACAAGCCTGTATTAATGCAAGATACCTTGCTCTTTGGTGTACAACAGCTCTTCCATTTGCGTGTAAGCACTTTCATTACCCGGCACATTAAATAGCACCATTAAGATAATCCATTTCAGATCATCCAATTCAAATTCGTTGGTCTCAAGCCCCATCACACGATCAATCACCATTTCACGAATCTCTGTCGTGAGCACGTTGATCTGCTCAAGGAACAGTAAGAAACCTCGACACTCCATATTAATACGCGATACCTCTCGACTGGTGTAAACACGCATCGAAGTATTGGAGCACATAGTAATCGCCGCTTGGTTGTCGGTATCTTGCAGTGCAGCAAGATCTTCTAACCAATGGAGGGCCTTATAAATATCGTCTTGGTGAAACCCTGCTCGAAGAAGCTCATCTTCCAGCTCATCTTGATCCACCTGCAATTCAGAATCGCTATGGATGTAGGTTTCAAACAAGTACATCAGTATGTCCATCATCATAGCTAGCCTCTCCCCTTTCGAATATAGCCACCGGAAACTGCAACAACATGCCCTGAGAGCTCAAGCTCTAAAAGCTGCATCATGACCTCATGCACAGGTATATGGGTTCTCTGTGCCAAAATATCAACGGGTGTCGCCTCTAATCCTACGTTAGCTAACAGCTGTGGAAATGGCAATTGTTCATTTTCACTCTTGTTCGGCGTAGGCTCGAACAAACTGGGCTGCTGATCTATAGACCAGTCTAACAGACTCTTTATTTCAATTAGAACATCTTGAGCGCTCTGTACCAAACATGCCCCAGCTTTGATTAGACTGTTGCCCCCGCGACTGGTTGGGTTATGAATCGAACCTGGCAGTGCAAACACTTCGCGACCTTGCTCCATCGCATAGCGCGCCGTAATCAGAGAACCGCTTTTCTCAGCCGCCTCAACAACGAGAGTCCCCAAAGACAACCCACTTATAATACGGTTACGCCGAGGGAAATGTTCAGGTCGAGGCTTAGCGCTTGGGCGAAACTCTGAAATCAACGCACCATTCTCACAGATCCTCTCCGCGAGATTTCGGTGTCGTGCAGGGTAAATGGAGTCCAAGCCTGAGCCCAACACCGCAAAAGTTTCCCCTCCTTTATCTAAAGCTCCATCATGAGCGTAGCCATCAATACCGAGCGCTAAGCCACTGGTGACAATCAAGCCGTTTTGGACAAACTCTTTGGCAAAGGACTTCGCAGTTTGCAGCCCTTCGAGACTGGCGTTACGACTGCCGACCATAGCGATTTGAGGTTCAATCAGTTTTTCGACGTGTCCTTTAACGAAAAGAACACTGGGCGCAGAGGCAATCTCATTGAGGAGTTTGGGATAATGTGGGCAATTCGGGGTTATGATGTGATGGTTAGATTGTTTTGCTTGCCATGCTAAGCAAGCCTCTACTTCTCTTGGGGCTTGTTCTCTTAGATAAGATATCTGCTTAGCTGACAAACCAAGCGCTTGGAGTTGCTGACTTGAGTAGCCAACAATATTCGAAGGGGAATCGATACTCAGCAAGCGAGAAAGGCGTTTGCCACCCAATTGCGGAACAAAGCTTAGAGTTAGCCAAGCACTCAGTTGTTGCTCATTCACTCGATGCCCTTAACCTCTTCCGTCAAAGCAAGGTCCAAAGGCGATACAGCCAGAATGTCATTGCTAACCGGCTTAGAGCTTTGAGTGATCAACGCGAGGCTAAAATATTCATAAGGACGAATGACCATCAAGCTACCCAGCGAGGTACTTGGTAACTGAACTTTATCGCTCGCCGCCGACTCTTTATAGCTGTACTCACCTTGCTTACCAAACACGACTGCACCACTTTCACTGAGCGTAAACATAGAGCCTTGGCGAAGGTTATCCTGTGAACCTTTGTTGATAACAACCACCTGATTCTTCGCGCGGTACTGGCTCCCATCTAATGAGCCAAAGATATTAGCAAACTGACCCGCCGCACTAGGTGCAGGGTAAAACGTGGTTGAGAGATTGACCTGATCGACTCCAAGCTCCGGCAACACTAGATCGTTAAGCAGCACCTCTTGCAGCTGAGTCTCTATCTGCAAGCCACTGAACTCATCATCGACTTCTTTTAGACGCGCCGTTGCGACCAAACGTAGCGAGGTCATACTCACTTGGGGTTGTTGCCTTTGATAAGTCTCGACAGCACGGTAGATACCCCATTTTTGATGCTGTTGGTTGCCCGAGATAAACAATCGGTCCTCACCCGATAAGAAGCGTTTGCCATCGCTGGTTCCCAATACTCGTTGAGCCGATTGGATATCTTGCTGCTCAACCAAGCGATCAGATTGTAGATACGGCAGAACCAGTCCCTCATTGACGGTAGGCACCGCTTTCTTCTCCGAGACACGAATCTTAGGGCTCAGCTTGATAACCGGTTTAAGACTCAATACCGGCTCGCCATTAATCCAAACCAGCGACAATTTATCTCCGGGGTAAATAAGGTGAGGATTTTCTATCTCAGGGTTTACCTGCCATAACCTCGGCCACAGCCATGGGCTATCAAGATACATCGCGGAGATATCCCACAAAGTATCGCCCTTCACCACCACGTACGCCTCAGGTGCGCCCTGCTTTATGGTTAAGGGTTGAGCACTATTTTCAGCCGTAGCGGCGAACGAAAGAGAGGCACAAACAAGAGAAAAAATGGGAGAAAAATGACGCATGACCTAGGTTCCTTGGTCTGAATATATGACATCTGATTTGAGAATTACCTTCAGGATGCTGTCATTTGACCTCTAAAATGTCTAGAATTGAGCCAACAAGGTTTAAGCTGTTTCGGCACAGTTCAATATTTCGAGTGTATATGTCTGTATTACAAGTATTAACATTACCAGATGATCGTCTACGTACCGTGGCGAAACCGGTAAAAGAAGTTACCCCAGAGATTCAAAAGTTCGTTGATGACATGATTGAAACCATGTACGACGAAGAAGGTATCGGCCTTGCGGCAACGCAAGTGGATTTCCACCAGCGCATCGTTGTTATCGATATTTCAGAAACACGTGACGAACCTATGGTTCTAATCAACCCTGAAATTACCGACAAACGTGGCGAAGATGGTATCGAAGAAGGCTGTCTGTCTGTACCAGGCGCTCGAGCTCTAGTACCTCGCGCTGCAGAAGTAACGGTTAAAGCATTAGACCGTGACGGCAACGAATTCACATTCGACGCTGACGACCTTCTGGCTATCTGTGTTCAGCACGAACTTGACCACCTAGAAGGCAAGTTGTTTGTTGATTACCTATCGCCACTAAAGCGTAAACGTATCCAAGATAAGCTAGCGAAGATTAAACGTTTCAACGAGAAACAGGGTTAATCACCGCTGCTATTACTAAATTAGAAGGAAGCCTACCTTGAGTCAGTCTTTAAGAATTGTCTTCGCAGGTACTCCGGATTTCGCCGCCCGTCACTTGGCGGCGTTGTTGTCTTCGGAGCATGAAGTTATTGCT
Organism: Vibrio splendidus; assembly: GCF_001557875.1. Classification (GTDB taxonomy): domain Bacteria; phylum Pseudomonadota; class Gammaproteobacteria; order Enterobacterales; family Vibrionaceae; genus Vibrio; species Vibrio splendidus_F. The sequence continues at coordinate 9,842 of NZ_LNRF01000014.1, forward strand.
GTTTACACACAGCCAGATCGCCCAGCAGGCCGCGGTAAAAAACTCACTGCGAGCCCAGTAAAAAACATCGCACTTGAAAACAATATTCCGGTTTACCAACCAGAAAACTTCAAGTCAGATGAGGCTAAGCAAGAGCTAGCTGAATTGAACGCTGACATCATGGTTGTTGTCGCTTACGGCTTATTGCTTCCGCAGGTTGTATTAGATACACCTCGCTTAGGTTGTATCAACGTACACGGCTCTATCCTACCGCGCTGGCGTGGTGCAGCTCCGATTCAACGCTCTATTTGGGCGGGTGATAAAGAGACAGGCGTGACGATCATGCAGATGGATATCGGCCTAGATACTGGCGACATGCTAAGTATCGCAACACTGCCTATCGAAGCGACAGATACCAGCGCATCAATGTACGAAAAGTTAGCGGGCCTTGGCCCTGATGCGCTTGTTGAATGTTTAGCGGACATCGCTTCTGGCAAAGCGGTTGCAGAGAAGCAAGACGATGAGCTTGCTAACTACGCGAAGAAGCTAAGCAAAGAAGAAGCGCGTATCAACTGGAGTGATGAAGCTGTGCATATTGAGCGCTGCGTTCGTGCCTTCAACCCATGGCCAATGAGCCACTTTGAAGCTGCTGAGAACAGTATTAAAGTATGGCAAAGCCGTGTGGCAGAGCAAACTTCTGATAAGCCTGCAGGTACCATTCTGCAAGCGGATAAAACTGGTATCTATGTAGCGACAGGACAAGGCGTACTTGTTCTTGAACAACTACAAGTTCCAGGCAAAAAAGCCATGTCAGTTCAGGATATCTTGAACTCACGTGCAAGCTGGTTTGAAGTTGGCACTCAACTTTCTTAACCACTTTAAAGCTACTCACTGTGTACTTAAAAACGTGTAGCTTATAAAAACACTGTTTAGAAAACCTTTACGAGGGCAGAGATGTCCTCATGTATTCAAATAAATATTCGGTATCCCTCATGAATGTTCGCGCTGCTGCTGCAAATGTCCTATTCCAAGTTGTCGATAAAGGCCACTCTCTTTCACACGCTCTCCCTGCGGCTCAAAAAACGATCCGTCCGCGAGACCATGCTCTACTGCAAGAGATTTGCTACGGCGCACTTCGTTACCTGCCTCGTTTAGAGTCAATCGCTAACGAACTGATGGAAAACCCGCTAAAAGGTAAAAAGCGTGTATTCCACCACCTAATCTTGGTGGGCATTTACCAACTAAGCTTCATGCGTATCCCTTCGCATGCCGCGGTTGCTGAAACGGTTGAGGGTACTAAAACACTACGCGGCCCAAGCCTTAGTGGTTTGATCAACGCAGTGCTACGTAGCTATCTACGTGACCAAGAAGAACTAGACGAGAAAGCCGTTAGCCACAATGCAGGCAAATACGGCCACCCAAGTTGGATTCTAAAAATGCTTCAAGAGAGCTACCCAGAACAATGGGAGCAACTGGTTGAAGCAAACAACAGCAAGGCACCAATGTGGCTGCGCGTTAACCGCCAACACCACACACGTGACGAGTATGTTGAACTGCTTAAAAACGAAAACATTGAATACACATTGCACCCTGAAGCAGCCGATGCCATAAAATTAGCGGCACCTTGTGATGTAACTTTGCTTCCTGGCTTCGACAGAGGTTGGGTATCTGTGCAAGACGCTGCTGCTCAGCTTTCGGTTGATTACCTAACACCAAAAAATGGTGAGCTGATCCTAGATTGCTGTGCTGCGCCAGGTGGTAAAACGGCACACATTCTTGAGCATACCAACGATACTGAAGTGGTTGCGATTGACTGCGACATTAAACGCCTAGACCGTGTTTACGATAACCTTGAGCGCCTACAATTGCGTGCCGACGTAATTTGTGGCGATGCTCGTTACCCTGAAGAGTGGTGGATGGGTGATAAGTTCGACCGTATTCTGCTTGATGCACCTTGTTCAGCGACCGGCGTAATTCGCCGTCACCCTGACATCAAGTGGCTACGTCGTGCATCTGACATTGATGCACTGGCTGAACTGCAAAGCGAGATTATGGATGCAATGTGGCGTCAGCTGAAAGAAGGCGGCACTATGGTTTATGCGACATGTTCTATCACGCCGCAAGAAAACGTGCTGCAAGTGAAAGCGTTCCTAGCACGTACAGAGAACGCAACGCTGGTTGGGTCTGATATCGAAAATCCGGGTCGTCAAATACTGCCTGGGGAAGAAGATATGGATGGCTTCTACTACGCAGTTCTAGTAAAACAGGCATAACAACTAACAGCGGCTAAGAATTTATTTCTTAGCCGCTGTTTCTTTCTAGTGCATTATCAAAACAAAGTTAGATAACTAGAATTACCACGGTAAAGAAAAGAGAAAGGCTATGAAGATCATTATCCTAGGTGCTGGACAAGTTGGCGGCACCCTTGCTGAAAACCTGGTTGGTGAAAACAACGACATCACCATTGTCGACCGTAATGCTGACCGACTTCGTGAACTTCAGGATAAGTACGACCTTAGGGTTGTAAACGGTTATGCCAGCCACCCAAACACACTACGTGAGGCGGGTGCGCAAGATGCCGACATGTTGGTTGCTGTAACCAACATGGATGAAACCAACATGGCTGCATGTCAGGTTGCCTTCTCTCTTTTCAACACACCAAACCGAATTGCCCGTATTCGTTCTCCAGAATATCTGGAAGAGAAAGAAGCGCTATTCAAATCTGGCGCTATCCCCGTCGATCACCTGATCGCACCGGAAGAACTGGTGACCAGCTACATTGAGCGTTTGATCCAATACCCAGGCGCACTACAAGTGGTGAGCTTTGCAGAACAGAAAGTCAGCCTAGTGGCGGTAAAAGCTTACTACGGTGGTCCACTGGTTGGTAATGCCCTGTCTGCTTTGCGTGAGCACATGCCGCACATCGATACGCGTGTGGCGGCTATCTTCCGTCAAGGTCGCCCTATTCGCCCGCAAGGCACCACCATCATTGAAGCCGATGATGAAGTGTTCTTCGTAGCGGCAAGTAACCACATCCGCTCAGTCATGAGTGAGCTACAACGCCTAGAAAAACCGTACCGCCGCATCATGATTGTTGGTGGTGGTAACATCGGTGCAAGCCTAGCGAAACGCCTTGAGCAGAGCTACAGCATCAAGCTTATCGAACGCAGCTACACGCGTGCAGAGAAGCTGTCTGAAGAATTAGAAAACACCATCGTATTCTGTGGTGACGCCGCAGACCAAGAGCTGCTAACCGAAGAGAATATCGATCAAGTTGATGTATTCATTGCCCTAACCAATGAAGATGAAACCAACATCATGTCAGCAATGCTGGCTAAGCGCATGGGTGCCAAGAAGGTAATGGTACTGATTCAGCGCGGTGCTTATGTCGACCTTGTACAAGGTGGCGTGATTGATATTGCAATCTCCCCACAACAGGCGACCATTTCTGCGCTACTTACTCACGTTCGTCGTGCTGATATTGTTAACGTATCCTCTCTACGTCGCGGCGCTGCTGAGGCAATCGAAGCCATTGCCCACGGTGACGAAACCACATCGAAAGTCGTTGGCCGAGCGATTGGCGATATCAAACTACCACCGGGCACCACCATTGGTGCCATTGTTCGCGGAGAAGAAGTACTTATCGCGCACGATAGAACCGTAATCGAACAGGATGACCACGTAGTGATGTTCCTAGTGGACAAGAAATACGTACCTGATGTTGAGTCTCTATTCCAACCGAGCCCGTTCTTCTTATAGCCTTGTTCTCGTAAGCATCGTTCTCGCAACTTTCTTTTTGTGGGAACGGCGCTCCGACACAAAGCGATGGTCTATTAAGCTATGGTCAACTTTCGTCCGATATTATTAGTGATAGGGTTAGTGTTATCAAAACTCGCCCTTTTCATGTACATCCCCACATTGGTTGCCTTTTTCACAGGCACCGGTGGCTTCCTCGAGTTTGGTCAATCAGTAGTGATCACGCACATTATGGCGTTCATCTGCTTGAGCTTGGGCCGCTCCGCTAAGTTCCGACTTGGGGTGCGGGACATGTTCCTGATCACCTCTCTGGTATGGACAATAGCCAGTGCCTTTGCTGCACTGCCGTTTGTCTTCATCAACCACATCAGCTTCACTGACGCCTATTTTGAAACCATGTCTGGTATCACCACAACAGGCTCAACCGTATTAAGCGGCTTAGACAGCATGGCACCAAGCATTCTGCTGTGGCGCTCAATACTGCAATGGTTAGGTGGCATCGGCTTCATCGTTATGGCGGTTGCGGTTCTGCCAATGCTCAACGTCGGTGGTATGCGCCTGTTCCAAACCGAATCATCCGATTGGTCAGATAAAAGTAGCCCTCGAGCAAAAACAGTCGCGAAAAACATCGTGGCGGTTTATCTGGTTCTAACTGGCTTATGCATCATTAGTTACCTGTTTGCAGGCATGGGTATCTTTGACGCGATCAATCACGCCTTCACGACACTTTCTACAGGTGGTTACTCAACATCAGATGGCTCGATGAACCACTTCTCTAACAGTGCTCACTGGGTGGGAACCCTGTTCATGTTCCTTGGCGGTTTGCCATTCCTACTGTTTGTTAGCGCACTGCGTGGTAGAAAACTCTCAATCCTATATAAAGATGCGCAAGTGAGAGGCTTCACATATCTATTCTTGGTCACCAGTGCCGTAATATCGACATGGTTGGTGGTTAGAGATGGCTACACAGTCATGGATGCGATGCGTGTTTCGATGTTCAATATCGTATCCGTGGTCACCACAACCGGTTTTGGCTTAGAAGACTTCACCGCGTGGGGCGCTTTACCTACCACGCTGTTTGCCTTTTTAATGATGGCGGGCGCATGCTCGGGTTCAACCTCTGGCGGTATCAAAATCTTCCGCTTCCAGATCGCAATGACCATGCTTCATAAACAGATGATGAAGCTAATCCACCCATCGGGTGTATTTGTTCAACGCTACAACCAACGACCAGTGAATGATGACATTGTGCGTTCACTGGTCGCATTTGGTTTGATGTTCTTTATTACGATTATCTTAATTGCTGGTGGTTTGAGTGCGATGGGGTTAGACCCAATAACAAGCATCTCAGGTGCTATCACAGCCGTAGCCAACGTGGGCCCAGGTATGGGCAGCGTGATCGGTCCAACGGGGAACTTTGCGCCGCTGCCAGACGCTGCTAAGTGGTTATTAAGCCTTGGCATGTTGATGGGAAGACTCGAGATACTGACGCTGATCGTTCTTTTCTTCCCGGCCTTCTGGCGACGCTAATTGCACGAATATTTAAGGAAACAGATATGAAATCATACCTACTTATCGCAAGCGCACTGCTGAGCAGTTCAGCCTTCGCCGACCAAATGGTCACACTGCCTGATGGCAAGCAAGTGTTACTCAAAGATGATTTTACGTGGCAATACGTGGCGCCACAGCAAACGGAAGCAGCAGCGACAACATCAGAGGTCACCGTGCCCGTTGCAGCCCCCCCTGTCGTAGCCGTACCTGTCGCAACGAACACGCGTGGCACTACGATTGTGGTTAATAGTAAGAAGCCAAGCTTACAGCTGTCTCAATCAGGAGTGGATGTTGTGCTGGGTGCAAGTCGCTATGAAGATGGTGAGCTTATCATTCCGACAGCCATCACCAATCAAGGCACTCAAGCTGTCATTTTGGTATCACTTAACATCAGCGTATTTACTACAGAAGGTGAGTTGTTGGCAGAAGAAGAAGTTGCTGTGTGGAAATCAATCAAACGAATGGCCGACACATACCTACGACCAAAGACGGGGGAAGAAGGCAAGCTAATCAAGATCGACCTAGAACAACACCCTGAATATCAGATTAAAGCTGAGATTACTGAAGTACTGGCTCGCTAAACCGGAGTCACGTACAAATAAATCGCGAAGAAATGGCAAGCGCAACCCGCCAATACAAACAAGTGCCAGATGGCATGGTTGTAAGGGATGCGTTTTGCCACATAGAAAATAACACCCAACGAGTAGATCACACCGCCGAGCGCCAATAACACCAAGCCGCCCATCTCGATACTCATCGCCAGTTGATACACCACAATCAACGACAACCAGCCCATCGCTAAATAAATGAACAGCGATAGGCGCTTAAACCGATAGACGAAGGCTATCTTCATGATGATACCGACCAGCGCAATTCCCCAAATAACCGCCATCAAGCCCATCGCCAATGGGGTTCTTAAACCAACCAATAAAAACGGCGTGTAGCTACCTGCGATCAGTAAATAAATCGCACAGTGATCGAGGGTTTTTAATAAACGCTTGGTTTTTTCTGTAGTGATCGAGTGATAAAGCGTGGAAGCAAGGAAGAGCAGGATAATGCTGCTGCCGTAGATTGCCATACTGGCAACCGTCAGCATGTCTGCTTGATAATCAAACGCGCGGATCAGCAACAAAATTAGGCCAACCACGCCAAGCACGACGCCCAAGCCATGGGTTATCGCATTAGCGCGTTCTTCGATGTCGCTGTATTCGCTAGCTGATGATGCAGACATGAGTATCCTACTAGAGTAAATGTTCAATTGACCTAGTATTGCACATTAAGCTTACACGTGTAAGCTTAAATTTTTATGACATCAATGTCGTCTAAACGGTGTGATGAGGCTAGGCTCTCCAAAGCTAAAAAACCAAAAAGCGAATTAAGAGGCGCTATCTAGATACTCAAGTACCATCTTGCCAGCTTCTTCCGGAGAGGTATCGAGTGGCACACTCAATTGACGCTGTAGCTGACCCACTCCCAACAAGCTCGCCAACATGCCTTTGGCACCGTCGCGATTGCGGTCTATCTCAAACCAAAGCTTAAGTTCAGTTTCATCACGATGAGCAACAACCTCAAGCTCCCGCCAGCGGCCGTGATAAGGACCAGTCGTCGGAACAAACTCAAACTCTTGAACGAACGGCAGTTCAAAACCTTCTACCGCTTCACATTCCACTTGGCGAATGCGCAGGCCTTGGGCTTCAAGTTCGTTAAAAATACCATCGAGGAGTGCATCAGGACGAACCGTTAAGATATCTTTATCCGATGGATCAATCGCCATCGCAATGTCCAGCCCGGTTTCAAGCCACACCTTTGAGTCACCAATCGTGACCGGTGTATTCAGCGGGACATCAAACTCACATTCAAAATCACGGGTTTCACCCGGCTGAATAACAAAGGCATACGGCAGACTCCATTTTGCTAATGAATAGGTCTGGTGCATACGGCGTGTTTGACCGCCCTCTTGCCTTTGTGAGTTCATGGTGACTTCTTTTACGTAACGACAACACAGATTAAGATCGATGTTGTCGATCTCCTGTGGCTGAGCGCCACCATACACATGCACAATAATGCTCGCCTTCTGCCCTGGATACAGCACTTCCTGTTGCAACACAGAATCGACCTTGGCCGACCCAATACCAAAACTTGCTAACGTTTTCTTTAAGAACGACATATGCACCTCCTTTAAAGCATCATCTTAAGCCTGAAAGAGGTTCAAACTCAAATATACTGCTCACACTATTTTAGCTCTAATATCGTTTAATTATCACTCAGGCGTCGATCGATAACTTAGATAGTGATAATCTAAGCCTTGATATGCATGCATATCATTATCCTGATTTATTCTTCGGATTGGCGAAAGCCAGACGAGTGACGCTTCAAACAATTGAGGTAGAGCTCATGGTAAATCAGGCCATTAGATTGGCAATGGATATGCCTGACCGTTAGGTAAATTAATGCGCCCAACAGCTGTCAGGTTCTCGCACACCAACCGTAGTGCGATGCGTCGTCGTAGTGGCTTTGCTGCTGCTCCAACGGCTAAGAAATTGGCTCCTACAATGACTCTAGTTGAGAAGACTGCTTTATTAGCACCGACTACAACAAAAGTGATTAGAGCCGCTTAACAAAAAGCGCAGTTTTTACTGCGCTTTTTTCTTGCCCAGACCCGCCTTGAAATGTGTTTACACATTGGTATTCCCTATCCGATTTGATACCTTAACCACAAATCATTATAAAATTTGTGGAGAAGTAAAGTATGAAGTGTCACCGCATTGAAGAACTGCTTGAACTGATGGAGCCTGAGTGGCAAAAAGATCAAGAGCTTAATCTATTAGAGTTCATCATTAAGCTATCAAAAGAAGCAGGCTACCAAGGCAAACTTGAAGAACTGACTGACGATGTTCTTATCTACCATCTTAAAATGCGTAACAGCGAAAAAGATGAAATGATCCCGGGTCTGAAAAAAGACCAAGAAGATGATTTCAAAACCGCAATTCTAAAAGCGCGTGGCCTTCTTTAGTCGCCGATTTGTTTAGAACTCAATTGCTGTATAGATAAAATACTCAATTTTAAAAAGCGACCACTCGGTCGCTTTTTTGTTTCTGTTCGCTATTTTTTCGTCACAACTGTTATGACTTTTGTTGTTAAAGGTTGATAGCGTTAAAGAAATGAGAACAAGATTGTCGCTATAATCGCCATCCATAAGAATCTTCTAAAATAATAAGAGTGAGTGCGATAACAACAAATGCACCAAGCTCAATTTCAACAGGTTCTCTAAACCATACTTTCAAGTAATGTCGTCATGCCCAACTTAACCGGGCAAACAAGCCACAAAAAGGATAGTTCATGAGTCAGGATAAAATCGATATCAAAGATGTGACTCCTAAAACCTTTAACCCGAAAACACATAAAGGTAATGGAGATCGATTTAACCCAAGTAACCGAATCTATGTTCGAGAAAGCAAAGGTAAATTCCAACAACTGCGTCGCTATGGCGGTTGGTTCTTACTTTTACTTTTTGCGCTTATCCCATGGATTCCATTTGGTGAGCGACAAGCTATCTTGCTCGATATCGGCAGCCAACAGTTCAACTTCTTTGGTACAACTTTATACCCACAAGATCTGACCCTGCTCGCCATCTTATTCATGATTGCCGCGTTTGGCCTGTTCTTTATCACCACCTTTTTAGGCCGCGTGTGGTGTGGCTACCTGTGCCCACAAACCGTGTGGACCTTCATGTACATCTGGTTCGAGGAGAAACTCGAAGGTGCTGCCAATAAGCGAAGAAAACAAGATTCAGGCAAACTGACCACCAACCTGATGATCAGAAAAACCATCAAGCACATTGCATGGTGGGCGATTGCGATTGCGACCGGTTTAACCTTTGTCGGTTACTTCATTCCAATCAAAGAGCTAGTGGTTGGTTTCTTTACCTTTAACTCTTCGTTCTGGCCTGTGTTCTGGGTACTATTCTTCGCTGGTTGTACTTATGCTAATGCAGGTTGGATGCGTTCAATTGTTTGTCTGCACATGTGTCCTTACGCGCGTTTCCAATCGGCAATGTTCGATAAAGACACCTTCATTGTGGGCTACGATACAGAACGCGGTGAAAGCCGTGGCCCCCGATCTCGCAAGGCTGATCCAAAAGAGCTTGGTCTAGGCGATTGTATTGACTGTAATTTATGCGTTCAAGTGTGCCCAACGGGTATCGATATCCGTGACGGCCTACAATACGAATGCATTAACTGTGGCGCGTGTATTGATGCCTGTGACAACACCATGGAACGAATGGGCTATGAAAAAGGCCTGATCAACTACACCACCGAGCACAGACTTGAAGGTCACTCAACCAAGGTAATGCGTCCTAAGCTGTTGGGCTATGGAGCCATCTTAATCGTGATGCTGGGCTTATTCTTCGTGCAAATCGCGAGTGTTGATCCTGCTGGCCTCAGTGTTCTACGTGACAGAAATCAGCTATTTAGGGTCAATAACCAAGGGTTGGTTGAAAACACCTACACCTTGAAAGTGATCAACAAGACTCAACAAGAGCAAGAGTACAAACTCGATGTTAGCGGACTGCCCGGTTCGATCTGGTATGGCAAACAGACGATTACTGTCGATCCAGGCGAGGTTTTGAACCTACCTATCAGTTTAGGCGCCGACCCAGAAAAACTGAGCTCACCAGTTTCGACAATTCAGTTTATACTCTCGGATAATGAAGAGTTTACGATGGAAGTCGAAAGCCGCTTTATCAAGAAGCTCTGATACCTGCACCTTAGTGCTTGGTATAACAACCCAATAAATGGAAAAAGGCTCAGTAATGAGCCTTTTTTATTCTATGACGATGCAAGCCTTTAACTTTGATAACCTGACTCCTGACTTCATGTGGTACGCACTGGAGAGCATCGGAGTTCGCGCTGAATCCGGGCTTCTCGCTCTCAACAGTTACGAAAACCGTGTATATCAGTTCACCGATGAAGATCGCAAGCGCTACGTCGTTAAGTTTTATCGTCCGCAACGCTGGAACAAAGCACAGATCCAAGAAGAGCATGACTTCGCACTCGAGCTTATCGAACAAGAGATGCCAGTTGCACCTCCAATGCGAATCAACGGTGCAACCTTACATGAATACCAAGGCTACCTATTTGCCTTGTTTGAAAGTGTCGGCGGCAGGCAGTATGAAGTGGATAACCTAGACCAACTGGAAGGTGTAGGCCGTTTTCTTGGTCGTATTCATAAAGCCAGCGCGGGAAGAACATTCCAGCATCGCCCAACCATCAGCTTAGATGAATACCTTTATCAGCCACGTAAGATTCTAGAGAACTCTCAGTTTATCCCGACGCATCTAGAAAACGCGTTCTTCAATGACGTCGACCTTCTGATCAAGGAGCTAGAGAGCCAGTGGCCGAGCAACATTGAGAATATCCGCCTGCATGGTGACTGCCACCCAGGCAATATCTTATGGCGTGATGGGCCAATGTTCGTCGACCTTGACGACGCACGTAACGGCCCTGCAATACAAGATCTGTGGATGCTGCTTAACGGCGAACGCCAAGATAAGCTGATGCAACTGGATATTCTGCTAGAGAGTTATCAAGAGTTTTGCGATTTTAATACCGTACAACTGAAACTAATCGAGCCGCTACGCGGTCTACGTATGGTGCATTACATGGCATGGTTGGCGAAACGATGGCACGATCCAGCGTTTCCTCTCGCCTTCCCATGGTTTAATGATCCGAAATATTGGGAGCAACAAGTACTTGCTTGTAAAGAGCAAATTGCTACCCTGCAAGAGCCACCACTTTCGTTAATGCCTCAGTGGTAACAGCAATCGCAACATACAACTAGATAAAAATTCAAACATAATGGAGATTGGATAAATGAAAAAGCTATTCGCATTTTTCTCATTGATCATGTTGAGCCTTTCAGCTCACGCTGCGAAATTTAACGAAGGTGAACACTACAAAGTTCTCGACCTAGAAGCATCAAAAAAACCAATGGTGACAGAGTTCTTCTCTTTCTACTGCCCACACTGTAATAGCTTTGAGCCAATCATCCAGCAGCTAAAACAACAGCTACCTAAAGACGCTAAGCTACAAAAGAACCATGTTTCATTCATGGGTGGCAATATGGGTCTGCCAATGAGCAAGGCTTATGCGACGATGATTGCACTGAAAGTTGAAGACAAAATGGTGCCAGTGATGTTTAACCGCATCCACACCATGAACAAGCCACCACGTGATGAAGCAGAACTGCGACAAATCTTCCTAGACGAAGGTGTTGATGCGAAGAAGTTCGATGCTGCGTATAACGGCTTTGCAGTAGATTCGATGGTTCGTCGCTTCGACAAAGCATTCAAAGACAGCGGCCTTTCAGGCGTACCTGCTGTCGTGGTAAACAACCGCTACCTAGTAGATGCTCAAGGTATCAGCTCTCTCGATGAGTACTTCGAGCTCGTTAACTTCCTGCTGAAAAAGTAAGGAATAGATGAAAGGAAGCTTCGGCTTCCTTTTTTATTGCTAGTTCAAAAACCATTATTGATAAATAATCAGCCAGAAAATGCAGTGCTTTACTGATATTAATAACCTGTCCTAAGAATCGGTGAGCAAGGAACCCTTAAATGAAAATAAAAATAACTCTTTTGGCATTGAGCGTTACAGCCACTCCCGCTTTTGCCAAGCTTGCAGACCAACAAGGTTTCAGTGGTGAAATCTCTATCAACACCGGGGTCACATCTTCAACCTCAAACTTTAATACCGATGCCGACAGTAAGATCTCATCAAACAATCAGAAAGCTTCGTCTGAGAGCTCGTTTTTAGTTGCACCTCTCGGTAGTGTTGCTTACACCTTTGGTGAGAAGTTGAACCAACAAGTATACACAGGTACCGCGCGTGATGATGTGGCGACGGGTACTGTTGTGCTTGAGGTTGGTTATAAATACCAACTAGAGTCAGGCATGACCATCGATGCTTCGATTCTGCCAACTATTATGTCTGGCGAGACTTGGGCCGATCCGTACAACACGACGTCAGCTCGCAGCAAAACCGACGAGACGGGTAATGCCTTTCGTTTAACACTAGAGAGCATCGCTGGCTCTGCCTTCTCTTTAGACATGGCCTACGCCACCAAAGATGTCAAAGATGATCGAGTTGAAGACGCGCTAAAACGCGACGCCGATACTTTCTACCTGAAAGGTCAATATCGTCAACCAATCAGTCATACCATGATGTTAGTACCATCACTGATCTACCAATCAAGTTCTGCGGATGGCAAAGCTGCCTCTTATGAACAGTTTGGCGGTGAGGTAAGCTTATTTGGCGGCATGGGACGTCATCAATACGCACTAACGGCGGGTTACAACCAACGCTCTTACGATGCGAGCAGCATGACTTTCCAAAAGAAACGCAGTGACGACAACATCAATCTATTCGCCGCGTATGAATATGATCAATTCATGGATTGGGAAAACTGGTCGTTTGTTTCTCTTGCAGGCTACAGCACGAGTGACTCGAACATTACCTTCTATGATGAGTCTCAATACATCGTTTCAGTTGGCTTGAACTACAAGTTCTAACTTCAGCGAGTATCAACTACTATTTCCAAAAAGCCTGCATACAAGCAGGCTTTTTTGTTTACCACAACACAATGACTACACAGCTTGTGCCGTAAGTTGCTTCAATAATCTATCCATCGCGCGGTAACCGAGAGCTTCCGATAAGTGTTTCTTTTCTATCTGCTCGTTACCATCCAGATCAGCAATAGTTCGTGCGACCTTGATGATTCGGTGATAGGCGCGAATCGATAACCCTAAACGATGCAGTGCTGTTTCGAGAAACTCTGCATCTTCGCGTCGCAGTGGACAATACTTCTCAATTTCTCGACTGCCGAGTAAAGCGTTCGATTTATGGTTGCGAGATAACATGGTTTGACGAGCCTGTTTGACCCTTTGCTTTACCACCTGGGTAGTTTCACCACGATCACCTCCTTCGGCCAACATTCCCTTGGGCAATAGAGGTATCTCCAATGACATATCGAATCTATCTAGCAAGGGGCCAGATAAACGGTTGAGATAACGCAGGATTATCTGTGGGTTAGCCCGCGCTTGATTACCTTCGTAGTAACCTGTTGGGCTTGGGTTGAGTGCACCGACCAACTGAAAGCGCGCAGGGAAACGCGTCTTGCCCGCAGCACGGGAGATAATAATCTCGCCTGACTCTAGTGGCTCACGTAATGAATCGAGCACCTTACGCTCAAACTCTGGCATCTCATCCAAGAACAATAAGCCGTTATGCGCCAAAGAGATCTCTCCGGGGCGAGGTACTGAGCCTCCTCCCACCAATGCCGCCATTGAGCTTGAATGGTGAGGGGATCGAAAAGGTCGTTGCTTCCAGTTGTACTGATTGATCTCTTGCTGCGTTAACGAAGCGACCGATGCAGTTTCCATCGCCTCGTCATCACTCATTTCAGGTAACAAATCACGCAGACGAGACGCCAACATAGTCTTGCCAGTTCCTGGAGGGCCAAGGAAAAGTAAGTTGTGATTTCCAGCGGCTGCTATCTCCAGAGCTCGCTTGCCTTGTTGTTGGCCGATAATATCTTGTAGGTCGCGAAACACTGAAACATCAGCCTGATGATGTTCCGTTCTATATAGGCCAAGCTGAGTCTGTCCACACATGTCAGCACAAACCTCCAACAAGGTTTGCGCAGATTTATGGGCTCCCTTGCCCACTAGCGCAGCCTGATCACCGTTATGGTGTGGAACAACTAAGCATCGTTCGACGCTATCGGCAGCTAACGTCGCAGGCAACACGCCCTTTACTGAACGCAGCTCTCCAGACAGTGCCAACTCACCGATAAATTCATGTTGAGCTATTTTTGATGTCGGAAGCTGATCAGATGCCACTAAAATCCCAAGCGCGATTGGCAAATCGAAACGACCTCCTTCTTTGGGTAAATCGGCAGGAGCGAGGTTGACCGTGATTCTTTTTGATGGAAACTCAAAACGAGAATTGATGATCGCACTTCTTACTCGATCTTTAGATTCCTTAACCGTTGTTTCAGGTAGACCCACTAACGTAAAGCCAGGCATTCCATTACTTATATGCACCTCAACAGTCACTTCTGGCGCCTCTACACCAACACTAGCTCGACTATGAATTATCGCGAGTCCCATAACTTTCCTTTGTCTTTGATTTAAAAGTATTCGCTCTGGATATTCGTTGCTCACCAAAGCTATAAGGTTGTTATATAGCTTGATGGAATGGTGTTTTAATGTGAAAAAAGAATGACATTTTCCTTGTCATGCGGCAGATTTGTGTGATAACACTAGAGATATAGACTTTTACTGAAGACAATAAACGAGAAAACTCGAATATTATGATTTTTAACGCTCGCATTTACGCACTGATTAACCTGATTATCGTAGTCATTATTAAGACTGCGCGGGGGCGAGTGGGAAGAAAGTAACCACGAATTAGAAAAAACCCCCGCACTGACAAGTCCGGGGGTTTTTTCTAATTTAAACATTCGATTTTTATATTTTTGAGCATTTTCGGCTTTGCCGATTTACAGGAAGAATGGGAGCACAAGATGTGCAGAGACAAAGGAAACAGTTACCAAAATAAAGGTAATACGGGAGAATTCCGATGAAAGGCGCAGAACTAGTCGTATCCGCACTCAAGCAACAAGGAATTAAAACCGTATTTGGTTACCCAGGTGGTGCCATCATGCCAATTTACGATGCACTCTATGACGGCGGGGTTGAACATATCCTATGTCGCCATGAGCAAGGCGCTGCTATGGCCGCGATCGGCATGGCTCGAGCAACGCAAGATGTCGCTGTTTGTATGGCAACGTCTGGTCCAGGTGCTACTAACCTAGTCACTGGCCTTGCTGATGCCTTTATGGACTCTATCCCACTGGTTGCCATCACTGGTCAAGTTGCAAGTTCCCACATTGGTACCGATGCATTCCAAGAAATGGATGTGATTGGTATGTCTCTATCATGTACTAAACACAGCTACCTAGTAACAGATATAGAAGAGCTAGCTCCAACACTCGCTGAAGCATTTGTGGTAGCTAAATCAGGCCGCCCAGGCCCAGTTATCGTTGATATTGCAAAAGATGTTCAACTAGCTGAAGCTCCAGTCAAAATTCTTCCTGAATTTATTCCACCCGCGATCCCTGTTGCGACAACAGACGCCATCGAACAGGCACAGCACTTCTTGTCTCAAGCGACCCGTCCTGTTTTATACGTCGGTGGTGGTGTTCAACTTGCTAAAGCAACCGATGCGGTTCGCGAGTTTCTACGCCTTAATCCAATGCCTGCAGTGAGCACACTGAAAGGCCTAGGCAGCATTGAACGTGACGACCCACATTACCTTGGCATGCTGGGTATGCACGGCACTAAAGCCGCCAACCTAGTGGTTCAAGAGAGTGACCTGTTGATTGTTGTTGGCGCTCGTTTTGATGACCGAGTAACCGGCAAGCTTGACACCTTTGCACCACACGCGAAAGTTATCCATATCGATATCGATGCAGCAGAGTTCAGCAAACTGCGTCTTGCCGATGCGCCAATTCGTGGTGACATCAACAAGATAATGCCTCAACTAGAACTAAGCCAAGATATCTCCTCTTGGGTTCACCACTCAGAAGGCCTTCGTAGCTCATTCAAATGGCGCTACGACCATCCCGGCGATCTGATCTTTGCTCCACTGCTATTGAAGCAACTGTCAGACATGATGCCAGCAAGCTCTATCGTTTCGACGGATGTTGGCCAACACCAAATGTGGGCAGCCCAGCACATTCAGCCTCGCGATCCACAAAACTTTATCACCTCTGCCGGTTTAGGCACCATGGGCTTTGGTTTACCTGCTGCTATGGGGGCATCGGTTGGACGTCCTGATGACCAATCGATTCTTATCTCTGGAGACGGCTCGTTCATGATGAATGTGCAAGAACTTGGCACGTTGAAGCGTCGCCAGATCCCAGTGAAGATGGTACTGCTTAATAACTCTCGCTTAGGCATGGTTCGCCAATGGCAATCGCTGTTCTTTGATGGCCGCCACAGTGAAACTATTTTGGATGACAACCCTGATTTCGTGATGCTCGCGAAAGCGTTCGACATCCCGGGCAAAACCATCACTCGTAAAGAAGAAGTAGAACCAGCATTGAAAGAGATGTTAGAGAGTAAAACCGCTTACCTACTTCATGTTCTTATCGATGAAGAAGAAAACGTATGGCCACTAGTACCGCCTGGTGCTTCAAACAGTGAGATGTTGGAGAACACATAACATGAAAAGATACCTATTAGACATCAAAGCCGATGATAAGCCTGTACTGCTAGAGCGTGTTCTTCGTGTTATCCGCCACCGTGGCTTCATTGTTAAGCAAGTTGCGGGCACTCAAAACCACGAAAGCAAAGTGGCGAGTGTTGAGATCATCGTAGACAGTGACCGTCCGATCTCGTTCTTGGTAAACCAAATCGAAAAGCTGTGGGATGTGCGTACCGTTGACGTTATCTCGATCAGCCGTAATGAACTGCCAAACAACAACTTACAACAAAAGATAAACGCATAAGGAACCGCAAACATGACAGCTAAAACAGCAGACTATATTTGGTTTAACGGTGAGATGGTTCCTTGGGCAGAGGCGAACGTTCACGTCCTGACTCACGCAATGCACTACGGCACTTCTGTATTTGAAGGTGTTCGTTGCTACAACACACCAAAGGGTCCGGTCATCTTCCGTCACCCTGAACATGCTAAGCGCTTAAAAGACTCAGCAAAAATCTACCGCTTTCCTATTCCTTACACAGAGGAAGAAATTATGGAAGCGACTCGCGAAACACTACGCCAAAATAAGCTAGAGTCGGCGTACATCCGCCCTCTAGGTTTCGTAGGTAACGTTGGTTTGGGTGTCTGCCCACCAGAAAACACTGAGATGGAGTTGATCATCGCTGCTTTCCCTTGGGGTTCTTACCTAGGCGAAGAAGCGCTAGAAAATGGCGTTGATGCGATGATTTCTAGCTGGAACCGTGCTGCTCCAAACACGATTCCAACCGCAGCAAAAGCGGGTGGTAACTACCTATCTTCATTACTGGTTGGTGGTGAGGCTCGTCGTCATGGTTACGATGAAGGCATCGCACTGAGTGTTGATGGTTACCTTTCTGAAGGTGCAGGTGAGAACATCTTTGTAGTGCGTAATGGCGTGCTATCAACGCCACCAGCGACCAGCGCAATTCTACCGGGTATCACTCGTGATTCGATCATGACACTAGCAAAAGACATGGGTTATGAAATCCGTGAAGAGAACATTGCTCGTGAAGCGCTATACCTTGCCGATGAAGTATTCATGACAGGCACAGCGGCGGAAATCGTTCCGGTTCGCAGCGTAGACAAAATTACAGTAGGTGAAGGCAAACGCGGCCCTATCACTGAAAAAGTTCAAGCGGCTTACTTTGGTCTATTCAATGGAACCACTGAAGATAAGTGGGGCTGGTTAGACTATGTGTACCCAGCAGACCAAACTTCAGAAAGCCAAATGCAAACAACTAAGTAAGCAACAGCCAAATATTTTATAAGGATTTAAGCAATGCCAATCTATCGTTCAGCAACGACTACCCACGGACGCAACATGGCTGGTGCGCGCGCTTTATGGCGTGCAACTGGTGTTAAAGATGATGACTTCGGTAAGCCAATCATCGCAGTTGTAAACTCGTTCACTCAATTCGTTCCAGGCCACGTTCACCTTAAAGACATGGGTCAATTGGTTGCGGGTGAAATCGAGAAAGCGGGCGGTATCGCTAAAGAATTCAACACCATCGCAGTTGATGATGGTATCGCAATGGGTCACGGCGGAATGCTGTACTCACTGCCATCACGTGAGCTTATCGCAGACTCAGTAGAATACATGGTCAATGCGCACTGTGCAGATGCGATGGTGTGTATCTCGAACTGTGACAAAATCACCCCGGGAATGATGATGGCAGCAATGCGTCTTAACATCCCTGTGATCTTTGTATCTGGCGGTCCAATGGAAGCGGGTAAAACCAAGCTTTCAGATCAGATTATCAAGCTAGACCTTGTTGACGCAATGATTCAAGGTGCCGATCCAACAATCTCTGATGAGCAAAGTGAGCAGGTAGAACGCTCTGCATGTCCGACATGTGGTTCATGTTCAGGCATGTTCACAGCAAACTCAATGAACTGTCTGACAGAAGCGCTTGGCCTATCTCAGCCGGGTAACGGTTCTATGCTGGCAACCCACGCAGACCGTGAAGAGCTATTCATCAATGCCGGTAAGCGCATCGTTGACCTAACTAAGCGTTACTATGAGCAAGATGACGAATCAGCACTGCCGCGCAACATCGCTAACCGTGCTGCGTTTGAAAACGCGATGGCACTGGATATCGCAATGGGTGGTTCTAGTAACACCGTTCTTCACCTATTGGCTTCTGCTCAAGAAGGTGAGATTGATTTTGATATGGGTGATATCGACGAGATGTCTCGCCGCGTTCCACACCTATGTAAGGTTGCCCCTTCAACACCTAAATACCACATGGAAGACGTTCACCGCGCTGGTGGTGTAATGGCTATCCTTGGTGAACTAGACCGTGCAGGTCTACTGAACAACCAGACTCGCACCGTTCTTGGTCTAAGCATGCAAGAGCAGCTAGCTCAATACGACATCATGCAGACAGAAGACGAAGCCGTGCTTAAGTTCTTCCGTGCTGGTCCTGCAGGTATCCGTACCACCAAAGCATTCTCGCAAGACTGTCGTTGGGATCGCCTTGATGATGACCGCGTCGAGGGTTGTATTCGTACCAAAGAGAACGCATTCAGCCAAGAAGGTGGCCTAGCGGTACTTTCAGGTAACATCGCCGTTGATGGTTGTATCGTTAAGACCGCGGGTGTTGATGAAGAAAACCTTAAATTCCAAGGCCCTGCAATCGTATTTGAAAGCCAAGACAGTGCTGTTGATGGCATCTTAGGTGGCAAAGTGAAAGCGGGCGAAGTGGTTGTTATTCGTTACGAAGGCCCTAAGGGTGGTCCGGGTATGCAAGAAATGCTTTACCCAACCACTTACCTAAAATCTATGGGGCTAGGTAAGTCTTGTGCTCTTCTAACTGACGGACGTTTCTCTGGTGGTACATCAGGTCTATCTATCGGTCACGCTTCTCCAGAAGCAGCAAGTGGGGGTGTGATTGGTCTAGTGAACACTGGCGATATTATCACTATCGATATCCCTAGCCGCTCAATCACACTTGATGTGCCAGAAGCAGAGCTAGAAGCACGTCGTGTTAAGCAAGACGCACTGGGCTGGAAACCAGAAAACCGTCAGCGTGAAGTATCTTTCGCACTGAAAGCTT
This sequence comes from Vibrio splendidus, assembly GCF_001557875.1. Lineage (GTDB taxonomy): Bacteria > Pseudomonadota > Gammaproteobacteria > Enterobacterales > Vibrionaceae > Vibrio > Vibrio splendidus_F. Next base: position 29,490 of record NZ_LNRF01000014.1, read on the forward strand.
ACGCAAGCATGGCGACCAGTGCCGACAAAGGCGCAGTACGTGATAAGTCTAAGCTTGAGGGCTAACTATGAGTGATGACACCTCCAGTCCCCAGAAACAAACTGGCGCAGATTATCTGCGTCAGATCCTGAGAGCGCCGGTTTACGAAGCGGCAATCGTGACACCTCTGCAGGATATGCCACGTTTAAGCGCGCGCATTGGTAATCAGGTTCAGCTTAAACGAGAAGACCGTCAGCCGGTGCACTCGTTCAAGCTACGTGGTGCCTACAACATGGTATCAAGCCTTTCTGAGCAGCAAAAAGCCGCAGGTGTGATTGCTGCATCGGCGGGTAACCATGCTCAAGGTATGGCGCTATCTGGCTCTAAGTTGGGCATTCAGACTACGATTGTGATGCCAAAAACCACACCAGACATCAAGGTTGATGCGGTACGTGGCTTTGGCGGTAACGTGGTTCTGCACGGCAGCAACTTTGATGAAGCCAAGGCAGAAGCCGAGCGTCTTTCTGCTGAACATGGCTTCACCTTTGTGCCTCCTTTCGATCACCCTTTGGTGATTGCAGGGCAAGGTACGATGGGCATGGAGATGCTGCAGCAAAACGGTCACATGGATTATATCTTTGTGCCGGTTGGTGGTGGTGGCTTAGCTGCGGGTGTTGCTGTATTAGTAAAACAGCTGATGCCAGAGATTAAAGTCATTGCAGTAGAACCCGAAGATTCATCTTGCTTAAAAGCGGCTCTCGATGCTGGTGAACCTGTGGTACTGGATCAGGTCAGCATGTTTGCTGATGGTGTGGCGGTTAAACGCATTGGTGAAGAGACATTCCGTCTTTGCCAACAGTACATTGACGGTCACATTGCAGTCTCTAGTGATGAGATCTGCTCTGCGGTGAAAGACATCTTTGAAGACACTCGTGCGATTGCTGAACCTTCGGGAGCGCTTGCTCTGGCTGGCTTGAAGAAATTTGCAGAACAAAACCAACTGCAAGACAAGCAATTGGCAACGGTACTGTCTGGTGCTAACACCAACTTCCACGGCCTGCGATATGTCTCTGAACGTTGTGAGCTGGGTGAGAAGCGAGAAGGTCTACTTGCAGTGACGATTCCAGAGCGACAAGGGGCATTCCTAGAGTTCTGTAATATCATTGGTGGCCGAGCAGTGACGGAGTTTAACTACCGCCACAACGACGAAAGCCTCGCGAATATCTTCGTTGGTGTACGTCTGCAAGGCGGCCAAGAAGAACTCGAACACATCATCAATGACCTACGCGAGGGCGGCTACCCAGTTGTCGACCTGTCTGATGATGAGATGGCAAAACTGCACATTCGCTACATGATTGGCGGTAAACCATCAAAACCACTGAAAGAGCGTCTATACAGCTTTGAGTTCCCAGAATACCCAGGTGCATTGATTAAATTCCTTGATACCTTAGGGACCCACTGGAACATCAGCCTATTCAATTACCGTAACCATGGTGCCGACTACGGCCGTGTATTGTGTGGCTTTGAACTTGATGACGATGATTTGGCTCAGTTCTCAACACACTTAGAAGAACTTGGCTACCAGTGTAAAGATGAAACCGATAACCCTTCCTACAAGTTCTTCTTGTCTTAAGAGTTAACGACCGAATCAAAAAGAGCGAGTATTTACTCGCTCTTTTTATTGGTGCTGATTCAGCTCAAACTTGAAAAGGATCTTCTTGTAAACAGATCATTAGATCGCCTTGCGATGATCCAACCAATCTTGGTGAAGTTGCTCACTCGATCCTAGGTACTTCACCATCCATTCGATCAGTTTATGGTTATCGTCTTTTCGCCAGACCAAACAACAATGACTCTGCGGGCTCGGTTCAGGCAGTATTTTTTCCACCAGCAAGCCTTGCTCGATAATTGGCGCGGCAATGTGCCTCGGCATATAACCCACCCCGACTCCATTCTTAAGACATTCAATTGCGCTATACCAATTAGGTAACAACAGGCGTCTTTGACTTGAGTAGTGGCCTGTGTGTCGCTTAGGGAGCACGCTAGAGGTATCGTCCAAACATATTGCGGGATACTGGCTAACAAATTCTTCATTGAGGTTTTGCTCTCGCACACACGGGTGGCTTGGCGACATTACAAACGCCCAATCTAGGCGTCCCATATCTTTAACCTCAAAGTCGCCACCGACCGGAATCGCCGAGGTCGCACCAATCACAATATCCGCTCTGCCCTGTGCAATCGCTTCCCAAGAGCCATTAAACACCTCCATGTTGATCTGAAGCTCTGCAAACTCAAAGGTTTGGTAGAACTCTTCAATCATCGGCTTCATCTTGTCGAGCTTAACCACGTTATCGAGCGTTAGGCGCAAGGTTTTCTTCCAGCCACGCGCCGCTCGGCGAGTCTGAGCACTGACCTCTTCCATCTGTCTCAGTAACGCACGTGCCTCTTCAATGAACAATTCACCTGCAGGTGTCAGCTCTACTTTTCTTGGTAAGCGTCTGAAAAGTAGAACATCCAGTTCTTGCTCAACCTGCCTAACACCATAGCTGATCGCCGATGGTACTTTGTGCAATTGTTCTGCCGCCGCAGTAAAACTGCCTAAGCGAGCAACCGTATCGAGCATTTCTAAAGAGGATTTTGAGAACATAAGCCTTCAAATTTTTTGATTGATAACCACATATTTTAGCGTTTTATTTTATCAGGTCTGAAAAATAGAATGTCAGCATAAATAAACAGGGGCTTTCACCTCTGTATATCAAACAATTTTTTTGATGATAAAAACATCACTACCTTTAGCTTAATGGCATCTTATGAATATTTCTAAATTTCAATTGGTCTACCTTGCAGTTCTTTCAATGCTTGGCTTTATTGCGACCGATATGTACCTTCCTGCATTTAAGGCAATGGAAGTTGATTTCGCAACCGGCCCAGAGCAGATTGCTCTGTCTCTAACGGTATTCCTTGGCGGTATGGCAATGGGTCAGCTTCTTTGGGGTCTGGCGAGTGACAAGTATGGTCACCGCAATACGCTGGCGGTTGGTCTTGTTATCTTTACTGCAGCTTCATTCGGCTTAGCATTCAGCACCGAGGTATGGCATCTACTGACCCTGCGATTCATTCAAGCGATCGGCGTATGTGCCCCAGCGGTAATCTGGCAAGCAATGGTTATCAAGCGTTACTCGCAAAGCAGTAGCCAGCAAATTTTTGCAACCATCATGCCTTTGGTTGCGCTATCTCCAGCACTAGCACCTCAGCTAGGTGTGTTACTGGCGGATAGCTTTGGCTGGCACAGCATCTTCATCACATTAACCTTGATGGGTGCACTGCTAGTGGCGACAACAATGGCTCAACCAAAAGAAGCGCCTGAAGTAAAACAGACATCGATTAAGACAGACATCAAGATGTTGCTTAAATCAAAGCCTTACATGGGTAATGTTTTAATGTTTGCATCTGCATCTGCAGCGTTCTTCGCTTACCTAACGGGTATGCCAGAGATCATGGCTCAGCTAGGTTATGAAGCAAAAGATATCGGTTTGAGCTTTATCCCACAAACAATCGCGTTCATGGCGGGTGGTTACTTCGGTAAGCAAGCGGTGAAGAAATATGGCGATGGCGTTGTACTAAGAAACCTTATCGGTTTGTTCAGCGTAGCGGCGATGCTTATCTTCATCGCATCACAATGGGAACTGACGTCAATCTGGCCTCTACTTGCGCCTTTCTGTTTGATTGCTGTAGCAAACGGTGCACTTTACCCAATCGTAGTAAACCGCGCCCTATCAAGCGCTAAACAGAGCCCTGCGACAGCTGCTGGTCTACAAAACAGCCTGCAAATCAGCATCAGTGGCCTATCAAGTGCATTGGTCGCAGCAATGGCTAGCCAAGCACTAAGCGCGACAGGTATCGCGGTTGTAATCTGTTTGGGTGCATTGTGGGTTGGTTATATTGTTTCGAACAAAGAGCTTTCTGAACACTTCGCGACACCTGATAACTCTCGAGTGGTCGCTGACGAGAAACAAGACTAGTTTCTAAGTTAACGAAAACAAAAAAGAGCGAGATTACTCGCTCTTTTTTTATATCTAAATTTTACTTCTACTTATTTAACAGCAACTTCACCATCGACTACTTCTAACGCAGGCGCTTTATGACGGCTGTATTCATCATAGTTAACCACTCGGCTGCGGCCCATATCTTTCGCCATGTACAAAGCATTATCGGCCATCTTAACCAGAGATTCGGTATCAGACGCTGGCTTAGGATAAGTCGCCACACCAATTGAAACACCCAACTGACCTAATGACAGACCTTTATGTTCAAGGTGCATTGAACGCACCGCATCACACAAGGTTTGACCAAACTCCGTCGCTTCTTGCATTGAATAATGTGGAAGCAGTACCGCTAACTCCTCACCACCGAGTCGGCAAGCAATCTCGTCTTCGCTGACACTCTGTTTGAGTAGCGCACTGATCTCTTTCAATACGAAATCACCCGCATCATGACCAAAGTTATCATTGAAGCGTTTGAAATGATCCAAATCGAGCATCAATAGCGATAATGGCTGCTCGCTGGTGGCCGAATTCATTGAGTGCTCTTCTAGTTTTTGTTCGAAGAAACGACGGTTGAATAAACCAGTCAGCGGATCGCTTAATGCTTGTGAGCGAAGCTTCTCTTGCAGGCTCAAGTTAGCCAATGCTAAGCCTAAGTGCTCTGAAACGCTGAACGCCAATTGCTCGGTAATGGGATCTATCTTGATGTCACCAACACCGAAGTAAAGGTGCATGATGCCGATGGTGTTGCCGTGTGCCGTTAACGGAATACACAGGGTTTGATTGTTTTCCATCTCATGCATGTGACCACAGGTCAACGAGTGGAAATCATCATTCGATTGATGTGCACGTCCTTTACGCAGTGACCAGCACTCTTCTGGAGCAAAGCTCGCGCTTCCCGGCCAAGTCTCCCCCCAATCGAGCTGAGTGATCAACTGGTTACGCGATGCGCGCATCAAAGAAACACTGCCGTTCACGTTACCGAGAATTCGCGGCAAGATATCCGACACGATCTGTTGGGCTTCCACCATGTTGTTACACGCGGCAAGCATATTCGCGAGGCGGTGCATTAACTCGATTTCATGGGTTCGTTGGCGAATGCGCTCATCTTGCTTCTTCTGTTCTTCCTCCACTCGATGAACAATTTGGCGGTTGCTCACGTAAGAGGTGCCGATCAAGAAGCTCAAACTCAGTAACACCATACCAACCAGAATTCCCATCAATTGGAAATTCATCTGTTTCAGTTGATGCATTGGCGAAGAGATCACGATAACGAAGTCTTGCCCGTTAATGCTCTCTTTCATTGAATAGTAGATTCGGTCGATGGAGGTCACGGTACTAAAACGGACATCGCTGCCGGTACCTTGTTGAAGGGCTTGCTTGAATTCAGGGCGGTTACCGTGATTTTCAACTCTAGCTAGTGCATGGTCTGAAAGATCCGTATCACCAATCACGACGCCATCGGGACTGATCACTTGGATTCGGAGTCGAGTGTTGGCTTGCGTTAAGTCTCCGATGTAATCATCGACATCCATATCAGCTGTAAATAGCTGACTATCCTCACGAATTTCATAGATAACGTCTGACATCAAAGAGACAAGATGATCACGCTCATTCTCAACAACCAGCTTTTCCAACGTTACATAAAAGCCATAGAGACCTATTAACATTGAAAAAGACAAAATAATGATCGGCAATGTTTGCCATTTCTTTTCAACCAATATCACCGTACATCAACCCATTTATACCGAACCACCGCCTGAATATTAACAATCTATTAAAAAAATACAATTGCCAAATTGATTATTTTGTTAGCAGTGAGTGACCGATACAAAAAAGCCAGTAGCGATGCTACTGGCTTTCTTAACAATATCTTTTGAACGTTAGAGATTATTTCTTAGTTGGACGTTTCCAATCAGCAATCTTACGTTCTTTCGCACGGCTGATAACCAGCTCATTTTCAGAAACATCGCGTGTTACTGTAGAGCCAGCACCAACAGTTGCACCATTACCAATCGTAACAGGCGCGATTAATTGACTATCTGAACCAACGAATACGTCGTCGCCGATGATGGTCTTAAACTTATTCGCACCATCGTAGTTACAAGTAATTGCACCCGCACCCACGTTTACGCGCTGACCAATTTCAGCATCGCCTAGATACGTTAAGTGGTTCGCTTTAGAACCTTCGCCAAGGCGAGTGTTCTTCACTTCGACAAAGTTACCAACGTGCGAGTTATTACGCATGTCAGCACCAGGACGTAAACGAGTGAAAGGACCAACCGTACAGTCTTCACCAACTGTTGCACCTTCAATCACGCTGTATGGGCGAACAATGGTGTTGTCATCGATCTCACAGTCTTTCAATACACAACCAGTGCCGATAATCACGTTGTCGCCAATGCTGACGCTGCCTTCGATGATAACGTTAGTGTCAATCTCAACGTCCATACCGCACTGCAGTTCACCACGTAGATCAAAGCGGCTTGGGTCGCGTAGCATTACGCCTTGCTTCAATAACTTGTCTGCTTGCTCAGCTTGGTAAGCGCGCTCTAGACGAGCCAGTTGAGAGCGGTCGTTTACGCCTTCCACTTCAATTGGGCTTACTGGGTGTACCGCTTCAACTGCACGACCTTCGTCGTGAGCCGCTGCGATAACGTCAGTCAGGTAATATTCACCCTGTGCGTTGTCGTTACTTAGGCCAGACAACCAGCGCTTGAGATCGCCACCAGTCGCCACCATAACGCCAGTGTTGATCTCTTTGATAAGCTTCTGCTCATCCGTTGCATCTTTCTGTTCAACGATAGCCACAACAGGGCCATTACGACGAATAATACGTCCGTAACCCATTGGGTTGTCTAACACGACAGTAAGTAGCGCGATGCCACCGTTTGGTTGAGCGTCTAATAGGTTTTCAATGGTTTCAGGTGAGATCAGTGGAACATCACCGTAGAGCACCAATACTTTTTCATCATCAGCGAAATGTGCAGATGCTTGATCCACAGCGTGGCCTGTGCCGAGCTGTTCAGCTTGCAGTGCCCAGTTTACAGATTCTTCAGCTAAGGTAGCCTTCATCTGATCACCACCGTGGCCGTAAACCAGGTTGATGTTTTGAGCGCCTAGACCATTACATGTATCGATAACATGCTTCACCATTGGCTTACCCGCAAGTGTGTGCAGAACCTTTGGTGTGTTTGAATACATGCGAGTGCCTTTGCCCGCCGCGAGAATTACCGCGCTAAACTTCATTGTAAACCTATCCAACGTTATTTTTATTAAGCCGATATTGTAACCGTTTTTGGGCAAAAAATTAAATCGCAATAACCATTTAACCAGTAGTGATACGTAAAAGAAGCATTTTTGAGAATCTAAAAATACAAAAAGGCGACCCTTAGGTCGCCTTTATCTCAGAGTCTATAATCTTAAAAAGATTAACGACGCTGTTTTGTCAGTTCGATAACTCGTAACTGAGCAATGGCTTTAGCCAGTTCACCGGCCGCTTGTGCGAAGTCTATGTCGCCATGCTGATTTTGGATATTCTCCACAGCCTTGCGTTTAGCTTCTTCCGCCTTTGCTGCGTCTAGCTCTTCACCACGGATAGCTGTATCAGCCAGTACAGTCGCTGTACCAGGCTGAACTTCTACCATACCACCAGAAACATAAATGATTTCTTCGTGGCCGTGCTGCTTAACAATACGCACCATACCAGGCTTGATAGCGGTCAGCAGTGGAGTATGACCATGGAAAATACCAAGCTCACCCTCACTACCGGTCACCTGAAACGTCTCTACAAGGCCTGAGAAAATTTGTTTCTCTGCACTTACAACGTCTAGGTGAAAGGTTATTGCTGCCATATCGCCTCCTAGTTAGCCTTATAGCTTCTTAGCATTCTCGATAGCTTCGTCAATTGCACCACAGTACATGAACGCTTGCTCTGGAATGTCATCGTATTCACCAGATAGAAGACCTTGGAAGCCACGTAGAGTCTCTTTAAGAGGTACGTAAACGCCTGGGTCACCTGTAAATACTTCCGCTACGTGGTAAGGCTGAGTTAGGAACTTCTCAATCTTACGAGCACGAGATACAACTTGCTTATCTTCTTCAGATAGCTCGTCCATACCTAGGATAGCAATGATATCTTTCAGCTCTTTATAGCGCTGAAGAGTAGACTGAACGCCACGAGCGATGTCGTAGTGCTCTTGTCCAACTACCAATGGATCCAGTTGACGTGAAGTAGAATCTAGCGGGTCGATCGCTGGGTATAGACCCATAGATGCGATGTTACGGTTAAGTACAACCGTTGCATCCAAGTGAGCGAACGTTGTTGCTGGAGACGGGTCAGTCAAGTCATCCGCTGGTACGTATACCGCCTGTACAGACGTGATAGAACCAGATTTAGTTGACGTGATACGCTCTTGTAGAACACCCATTTCTTCAGCTAGTGTAGGTTGGTAACCTACCGCAGAAGGCATACGACCTAGAAGTGCTGATACTTCAGTACCTGCTAGTGTGTAACGGTAGATGTTATCAACGAACAATAGAACGTCACGACCTTCGTCACGGAAGCGCTCTGCCATTGTTAGACCAGTCAGTGCAACACGTAGACGGTTACCTGGTGGCTCGTTCATCTGACCGTAAACCATCGCTACTTTTGATTCTTCAGGTTTTTCGATGTTTACAACACCTGCTTCCTGCATCTCAAAGTAGAAATCGTTACCTTCACGAGTACGCTCACCTACACCTGCAAATACAGATAGGCCTGAGTGTTGAAGTGCGATGTTGTTGATAAGTTCCATCATGTTAACGGTCTTACCTACACCAGCACCACCGAATAGACCGATTTTACCACCCTTAGCGAATGGACAAATCAAGTCGATTACTTTAACACCAGTTTCTAGAAGAGCTGTCTCGTTAGACTGCTCTTCGTAGCTTGGAGCTTCACGGTGAATGGCGTAATGCTCTTCAGCACCAATCTCGCCACACTCATCAATCGCGTCACCTAGGACGTTCATGATACGACCCAATGTCTTAGTACCTACTGGTACTGAGATTGGAGCGCCAGTATTTTCAACTGTCAAACCACGACGTAAACCATCAGAGCTACCCATTACGATTGCGCGAACTACGCCACCGCCAAGTTGTTGCTGAACTTCAAGAACTAGACGTTCTTGTACTTCATTAACATTCAGAGCGTCGTATACACGAGGTACTTCACCCTGTGGGAACTCTACGTCGACTACCGCACCGATGATCTGTACGATCTTACCTGTAGCCATCGTTAATCCTCTAACTATTTAGTTTTACCTAAGCTTAAACCGCAGCTGCGCCTGAAACGATCTCAGAAAGTTCTTGTGTAATCGCCGCTTGACGCGCTTTGTTATACACAAGTTCTAAGTCATCAATAATGTCACCAGCGTTATCTGTTGCTGATTTCATTGCAATCATTCGAGCCGCTTGCTCACAAGCAAGGTTCTCAACCACACCTTGGTACACTTGAGATTCGACATAGCGAACCAATAGTGCATCTAGTAGTGGTTTTGGCTCGGGCTCATAAATGTAGTCCCAAGAATGACTGCGTTTCATTTCTTCGCTGTCTGATTTAGGCAAAGGAAGTAATTGATCGATCGTTGGTTCTTGAACCATAGTGTTTTCAAACTTGTTGAACACTACGAACAGGCGATCTAATTCGCCTTCATCATATTTCTTCAGCATAACGCTTACAGAGCCAATCAAGTCTTCAAGGCTTGGACGATCGCCCAGACCAGAAACTTGAGCTGCTACTTTCGCGCCGCTGTTGTTGAAAAATGCTGTCGCTTTTGAACCTACAATTGCAAGTTCAACGTCAGCACCTTTCTCAGACCAATCTTTCATGTCGTTCATGGCTTTTTTGAACAAGTTAATGTTCAAACCACCACAAAGACCACGGTCTGTAGAAACGATGATGTAACCAACACGTTTGGCTTCACGTTCCTCAAGATAAGGATGCTTATACTCGAGGCTACCATTAGCCAAATGACCGATCACTTTACGCATTGTTTCTGCATATGGACGAGTAGCTTCCATTGCGTCTTGAGAACGACGCATTTTTGAAGCTGCTACCATTTCCATTGCTTTCGTAATCTTCTGTGTGCTTTTAACACTACCGATTTTATTACGTATCTCTTTTGCGCCGGCCATCGTTACTCTCCGTTAATGGTATGAGGTGGCCCTAAGACCACCTACCAATTACCAGGTCTGGGTTGCCTTGAAATCGTCAACAAGCTTCTTCAGCTCAGCTTCGATTTCTTTATTGAAAGCACCCGTTGTGTCGATCTGTGTTGCTAGATCGGCATATTGACCACGAGCAAACGACAGTAAAGCAGCTTCAAAGTCTAGAACTTTAGAAAGTTCAACGTCTTGAAGGTATCCACGCTCTGCAGCGAAGATTACTAGAGCTTGGTCAAATACAGACATAGGAGCGTATTGCTTCTGCTTCATCAGTTCTGTAACTTTTTGACCGTGGTCTAGCTGCTTCTTAGTCGCTTCATCAAGATCCGAAGAGAACTGAGCAAATGCTGCAAGTTCACGGTATTGAGCTAGAGCAGTACGGATACCGCCAGATAGCTTCTTGATGATTTTAGTCTGCGCCGAACCACCTACACGAGAAACTGAGATACCTGGGTCAACAGCTGGACGTACGCCCGCGTTGAATAGCTCAGTTTGTAGGAAGATCTGACCATCAGTAATCGAGATTACGTTCGTTGGTACGAATGCAGATACGTCACCAGCTTGCGTTTCGATGATAGGTAGAGCAGTTAAAGAACCAGTCTTGCCTGTCACTTCACCGTTAGTGAATTTTTCTACGTATGCTTCGCTTACACGAGCAGCACGCTCTAGTAGACGAGAGTGAAGGTAGAAAACATCACCTGGGAACGCTTCACGACCAGGTGGACGCTTAAGTAGTAGTGAGATTTGACGGTAAGCTACAGCTTGCTTAGATAGATCATCATAAACAATCAGTGCATCTTCACCGCGATCACGGAAGTATTCGCCCATCGCACAACCAGCATACGGTGCAAGGTATTGCAGCGCTGCAGATTCAGAAGCAGATGCAACAACAACAACAGTGTTTGCTAGTGCGCCGTGCTCTTCTAGTTTGCGAACTACGTTAGCAATAGTCGACGCTTTTTGGCCGATAGCTACGTAGATAGAGAAAATACCAGAATCTTTTTGGTTAATAATCGCATCGATCGCCATTGCTGTTTTACCAGTCTGACGGTCACCGATTACTAGTTCACGTTGACCACGACCGATAGGGATCATTGAGTCAACAGACTTGTAACCAGTTTGAACAGGTTGATCTACCGATTTACGGTCGATTACACCTGGTGCGATAATTTCTACAGGCGAAGTCAATTTAGCTTCGATTGGACCTTTACCATCAATTGGCTCACCTAGCGTGTTTACAACACGACCAAGCATTTCAGGACCTACTGGTACTTCTAGAATACGACCAGTACCTGTAACTTTCATGCCTTCCTGTAGGTCAGCATACGGGCCCATTACAACAGCACCAACCGAATCACGGTTCAAGTTTAGTGCTAGAGCGTAACGGCCACCCGGTAGTTCGATCATTTCACCTTGCATCACGTCCGCTAGGCCGTGGATGCTAAGGATGCCATCGCTTACAGAAACGATAGTACCTTCATTGCGAGCTTCACTAACAACGTCGAAAGATTCAATACGTTGTTTAATTAGATCGCTAATTTCAGTGGAATTAAGTTGCATGCTCCAATCCCCATTAAGACTGCAATGCATCGCTCAGGCGGTCTAAACGACTGCGCGCTGAGTTATCGATGACTAGGTCTCCGGCTCGAATAATAACTCCACTAAGTAGAGTCTCATCTATACTGCAATTCAGCTGAACTTTGCGCGCTAAGCGCTGTTCCAATTTGCTGCTGATCTCTGCGCGTTGTTCTTCAGAAAGTTCTACCGCTGAAGTTACTTCAACGTCGATCTCTTTCTCATACTCTTTTTTGAGTATAAAGAACTCTTTACAAACATCAGGAAAAGCCATTAAGCGGCCATTCTCTGCCATCACTTTAATTAAGTTCTGACCGAATTCATCAAATTGTTCGCCACAAATTACAATGAATACTTCAGCTAATTTTTCAGCAGTCATAGAACCGCTTAATAAATTATGAACATCATCATTTTGTGCCACTTCGGCAGCAAAAGTAAGCATCTGACCCCATTGGTCTAGCTCACCTTTATCTACCGCAAAGTCAAACGCTGCTTTAGCATAGGGGCGTGCGATTGTAGTCAAATCAGACATATACAGCCCCTTGCTTTAAAGTTTTGCAGTAATGTTGTTAAGAAGATCATCGTGTACATCTTTATCGATTGTACGCTCAAGGATTTTCTCAGCACCAGCTATAGCCAGAGTTGCGACTTGTTTGCGCAGGTCATCACGGGCACGTGTACGCTCTGCTTCAATTTCTGCTTCAGCTTGCGCTAAGATTTTCTGGCGTTCTGCCTGAGCCTCTTCGCGTGCTTCATCAATAATTTGAGCTTTACGTTTGTTTGCCTGATCAATAACCTCAGTTGCAGTGCGCTTTGCTTCTTTCATTTGCTCAGAAGCGTTGGCTTGTGCCAGGTTCAAGTCTTTAGCAGCGCGTTCAGCGGCTACTAGACCGTCAGCAATTTTTTTCTGACGTTCTTCAATTGCTTGCATGATTGGTGGCCATACATATTTCATGCAGAACCAAACAAACAATGAAAAAGCAATTGCTTGACCTAACAGAGTTGCGTTCATATTCACAACAGCTACCCCTCGTTAAGAATCAACTACAAAAATTTAATTAACTATTGAGAGTTAATTAGCCTGCTAGTTGACCAACAAATGGGTTAGCAAACGTGAATAGTAGTGCGATTACGATACCGATCATTGGAACAGCATCCAGTAGACCAGCGATGATGAACATCTTAACTTGTAGCATTGGAGCCATTTCAGGTTGACGCGCAGCGCCTTCTAGGAATTTACCACCAAGAATAGCAAAACCAATTGCAGTACCTACGGCACAAAGACCAACAATAATAGCAACAGCGATTGCTGAAAAACTTAGTACAGTTTCCATTTACGTTCTCCGATTAACATTAATAGTTAGAATAAAGCTTAAAAATTTTTTAGTGATCACTATCTTCATGAGCCATTGATAAGTAAACGATTGTCAACATCATGAAAACAAACGCTTGAATCAAAATAACCAAGATATGGAAGATAGCCCAAGGTAGTGCACCTACCCATTGTAAATACCACGGTAGCATTGCCGCGATAAGAATAAACACCACCTCACCCGCAAACATATTACCAAATAAACGCATACCTAGAGATAGTGGCTTCGCTAGTAACGAAATTACCTCAAGTACCAAGTTAAATGGAATCATGATTGGGTGATTAAATGGATGCAGTGCCAATTCTTTAGCAAATCCGCCTAGACCTTTTACTTTGATGCTGTAGTAGATCATCAGAGCAAAAACACCTAAAGCCATTGCCATTGTTATATTAACATCAGCAGTAGGAACCACTTTCAAGTAAGGGATACCTAGCCAATGCTCTGCAGGATATGGTAAGAAATCGATAGGCACTAAGTCCATCAAGTTCATAATGATAATCCAGCAGAATATAGTCAGTGCTAGTGGGGCAATCAGAGGGTTGCGGCCATGGAAAGTTTCTTTAACGTTGTCACCAACGAATTCCACTACCATTTCAACAAAACACTGAAGCTTACCAGGTACACCTACTGTTGCTTTCTTAGCGACTGAGCGAAAAACCCAAAGGAATAACATCCCTGTCAACACCGAAAAAAACAGACTGTCTATATGTACGTTCCAGAAACTTGTCTCCTCTACAAGACCAAACTTAGCTAAAGAAAGGTTTTGTAAATGGTGTTCAATGTATCCGGATGCTGTTGGCGCAGCCATAACTCATCCTATTTTTTATTGTTAATGAAAAGCACTGGCGCAAAGATATTAATACCTAGAACCAGTAAATAGGTCAGTTTGAGGGGAATTAATTCCACCTGCATATACATGTAGACAATAGAGAATAGTAGAACTGTGATTAGAATTTTTAGCGCTTCGCCTGCATAGAACGACGCCGCAACTAACTTAGTTGCGCGAGCTCCACAAAATAGGAAAGCACACACACAAAAAACTACATTCGCGATGACAAAAATACCGCCACCGATTAATGCAGCAAAACCCCAATCAGGATTAACAGCTAAACCTAACCCTACCGCCACTAATATAACCGCGCTAAGCTCGATCAATAACATTTGCTTTGCAAGCACTCGTCCTGGTCTTGCTAACGCCGCTACCATGTATTCGTTCCTCTTTTAAGCCCACTTTACCACTCGCTTAAAAGCGTGCCGAGAAATTGGCGAAAATTATACGTTCAGCCAAATTGATTGCAACAACAACGCAGCAATCATTTACATTTTTGCATACAAACCGACAACTTTTGTACGAAATCACTTTTTTATTACATAATTGACCTAAATCAATTATCTCATTTAGTACTCTAGTTTAGCAATAAGTTGCTCTAATTTGTGAGGCTCATCAATAGTAATTATTACTTTTGACTTACCGCTAACAGAACGAGTGACTGAAACGTTTGCTTGCAATTTTTCCGTGAGTCTTCGTGAAAGTTCGATAGCTTCTGTGTCTTCAGGCTTCGATTCTGGCTCAACGTCTGGTTTTAAACACTTTTTAACAAGCTGCTCGGTTTGACGCACGGTCATTTTTTTGGTCGCTGCAGTGTTTGCTGCTTCAACCTGGGTATCACCTTCAAGCGCAAGTAATGCTCGAGCATGCCCCATTTCCAGTTGTTTATTTGAAACTAAACCTTTTACTTCATTTTCTAATTGATTTAGACGTAATAAGTTACTAACCGTCGCTCTCGATTTACCAATCACTTCAGCGACTTGTTGGTGTGTCAGTTCAAATTCGTTCTGTAAGCGCTCTAGCGCTTGTGCTTCTTCGATGACATTCAGGTCTTCACGCTGAATATTCTCAATCAATGCCATCGCGATCGCAGCCTTGTCTTCGACTCTCTTGATCAGACATGGCACTTGTTTAAGGCCAGCTTGACGAGCCGCTCTCCAACGACGTTCACCAGCAATAATCTCAAACTGGTCGTGCGCCAATGGGCGAACAACGATAGGTTGGATAATGCCTTGAGATTGAATTGATGCAGCCAGCTCTTCTAGCGCTTCAGGCGCAATATCCTTACGCGGTTGATATACACCAGGCTTCAAGCAACCAACAGCCAGTTCGATAAGCTCACCATCAGCCGACAACGCCTGACTATGAGAAGCAACTTGCTGTTTTTCACGAGCCAATGAGCTAGTTGCAAGCAATGCATCTAGCCCTTTTCCTAAACCACGCTTAGACATTGAGCGAATTCCTTTGATTGGACCTATACTGGGACTTCTTCACGACGCAACATTTCGCCTGCAAGAGCAAGATAAGCCTTAGCTCCTGCGGAATATTTGTCGTAGTACATTGCTGGCTTGCCGTGACTTGGGGCTTCTGCCAGACGCACATTTCTAGGGATCACAGTTCGGTAGACTTTGCTACCAAAGTGTTTTTTGAGTTGATCAGATACTTCGTTCGATAAGCGGTTGCGAGGATCGTACATAGTACGCAGAAGACCTTCGATCTTCAGGTTCTCGTTTACAACAGCCGCTAGCTTACTGATGGTATCCATCAATGCAGTCAAACCTTCCAAAGCAAAGTATTCACATTGCATAGGAACCAATACGGAGTCGGCCGCAGCCATCGCGTTGATTGTAAGAAGGTTTAATGAGGGTGGGCAATCAATAAAGATGAAATCATAGTTATTGCGAATGGATTCGAGTGCGTTTTTTAAACGAACTTCACGAGCAAACACTTCCATCAACTTGATTTCTGCTGCAGTAACGTCACCGTTCGCGGCGATGAGGTCATAATTGCCAGACGTACTTCGGCAAACTACTTCATCAAATGGGGTGTCTTCAACCAACAAATCGTAAGCAGTTGCTTCAACTTGATACTTGTCGACACCGCTCGCCATAGTGGCATTACCTTGAGGATCGAGGTCAACAACCAATATCTTGCGTTTTGTTGCCGCCATTGATGCTGCTAAATTAATGCAAGTTGTTGTTTTTCCTACGCCACCCTTTTGGTTGGCAATTGCTACGATTCTACCCACTATGGCCTCGCTGATTATCCCTGACGCGATAAAGTAACTAGATGACGCTCTCCATCAAGCTCTGGCACTTGCAAAGCTTTAATGTCTGTCACTGAACACCATTCAGGTAACAGGTCGATTTCATCTCTAGGATGTTGTCCCTTAAGAGCCAAAAATACACCGGATTGCTCTTTAGGTAAATGGTGACACCACTCTACCATGTCTGTCATTGACGCAAATGCACGACTGAGCACTGCATCAAACTTTTCTTCTGGTTGAAACTCTTCAACGCGACTTTGAACTGGTACCACGTTGTCGATACCCAATTCATGAATCACCTGTTTGATAAAACGAATACGCTTACCTAGGCTGTCTAGCAAGTAAAACTCGCAGTCTGGATTCATGATTGAGAGCGGAATCCCAGGAAGACCAGGTCCCGTGCCAACGTCGATAAAGCGCTTGCCTTGTAAGTGAGTGCTAACAATGATGCTATCTAAGATATGTTTCACCATCATTTCTTGCGGGTCACGAACAGATGTTAGGTTATAAGCTTTGTTCCACTTGTTCAGTAACTCAACGTAGCCAACCAATTGACCACGTTGTTTTTCAGATACTTCAAGTTCAGTCTGGCCAATCAGGTGATCCAGTTTTTCGCGTAATGCGCTCATTATGCTTCCTCACCCTTTTTCAACAGGCCGTGTTTTTTCAAGTAAACCAACAGAATTGAGATTGCTGCAGGTGTAATACCTGAGATTCGCGAAGCAATACCAATTGAGTCAGGCTTAGCTGTCGTTAGTTTAAGAACCACTTCGTTAGAAAGTCCTTTCACCTTGCTGTAATCGATATCAGCAGGCAGTTTGGTGTTTTCATGACGCAGTGATTTTTCAATTTCGTCTTGTTGACGCTGAATGTAACCATCGTACTTCACTTGGATCTCAACTTGCTCAGACGCTTGTTGATCTTCCAATGCAGGACCAAAACGATCCAGTGCAGTTAGCTGTGAATAAGTCATTTCCGGGCGACGAAGAAGATCTTCACCACTCGCTTCACGAGACATTGGTGTTTTCAGAATTTGGTTCAGTTGATCAATATCTTCAGATTTTGGATTAATCCATGTTTCTTTCAGACGTTGACGCTCCTTCTCCATGTTTTCCATCTTCTCGTTAAAACGAGACCAACGAGCGTCATCGACAAGGCCAAGTTCACGCGACTTTTCAGTCAAACGGATATCAGCATTGTCTTCACGAAGCAGCAAACGGTATTCCGCGCGAGACGTAAACATGCGGTAAGGTTCTTTGGTACCCATAGTCGATAGGTCGTCAATAAGCACGCCCATGTAAGCTTGGTCACGACGCGGACTCCAGCCTTCTTTGCCTTGAGTAAACAAACTCGCGTTCAGACCCGCCATTAAGCCTTGTGCAGCTGCTTCTTCGTAGCCAGTGGTACCGTTGATTTGACCCGCAAAGAATAGACCTTTGATAAACTTAGTTTCGTAAGTCAGCTTAAGGTCGCGAGGATCAAAGAAATCGTACTCAATCGCATAGCCAGGGCGAACGATATGAGCATTTTCAAAACCCTTCATCGAACGAACAATTTGAACCTGTACATCAAAAGGCAGACTGGTAGAGATACCATTCGGGTATAGCTCATGAGTCGTTAGACCTTCAGGCTCAATAAAAATCTGGTGGCTGTTCTTGTCAGCAAAACGCATCACTTTGTCTTCAATCGAAGGACAGTAGCGAGGGCCAATACCTTCAATCACACCCGCATACATTGGGCTGCGATCGAGATTAGCGCGAATTACGTCATGCGTATTTTCATTGGTATGCGTGATGTAACATGGAATTTGACGAGGTTGTTGAGCTCGGCTACCCATGAACGAGAAAACAGGCGTCGGGTTATCACCGTGCTGAACCTCAAGCTCAGAAAAATCAACGCTACGCGCATCGATACGAGGAGGTGTACCTGTTTTCAGGCGATCAACTCGGAATGGAAGATCACGAAGACGGTCAGCCAATGCGATCGATGGTGGATCACCAGCACGGCCACCAGAAGAACTTTCCATACCTATATGGATCTTTCCGCCTAGGAATGTGCCCACAGTCAGAACCACAGCGCTTGCGCGGAACTTAAGGCCCATCTGTGTTACCACACCCACCACTTGATCCTGTTCAACGATCAAATCATCAACCGACTGTTGGAATAAAGTCAGGTTTGGCGTGTTTTCAAGAACATTACGAACAAAGGCTTTGTAAAGTGCGCGGTCAGCTTGTGCACGAGTAGCACGAACCGCAGGGCCTTTTGATGCGTTCAACGTTCTGAACTGAATACCTGCATGATCAATAGCTTGCGCCATTAATCCACCCATTGCATCGACCTCTTTTACCAAGTGGCCCTTACCGATCCCGCCAATGGCTGGGTTACAAGACATTTGTCCTAGTGTATCGATATTATGAGTAAGTAATAACGTACTTTGACCAGTACGTGCAGATGCGAGTGCGGCTTCCGTTCCTGCATGGCCACCACCAACAACGATGACGTCAAATTTTTCGTGATAAAGCATGAACCGACCTCAGGTATTCAAACGTTTTCTAGATTGATAAAAAGGAGCGATATTCTACCTGTTTTCATAGCCTGAGAAAACGTTTTTGGGATTTTTCGAAAAAGCTGTTTTTAATTAATATAGATAAGATCTTTAAGGAGATCTTTTATTAGATCTATTATTAGGGTCGAGGGTGTCTGTGGATAAGTCGAAAATGATCAACGAGATCATGGATCTTTTTTGGATCAAATGATGTGATCTAACTTTGATCAGGATGAGGATTAGCTGGGATCAAAATGGCTACTTATTCACAGGGGGAAATTAGCCTAAAACTTGTTATTTGGATAACTATAGGTTAATCACCGTATATGTATGATCTTATCCACAGCAGAAATTGAAAATAGATCGCTAATTTTCGATGTTTTTGAAAAAAAGTTATTCACAATCGCGATGTTCAGAGACAAAAAAAGCGGCATAAGCCGCTTTTTGAGAGAAGAGAGAGGTTAAAACTGGTCGCTATGATCGCTGAACCAAGCTTCTGCTGCGTCTTCTGGTACCGGAGTTTCCAATACATCGATGGTAAAACAGTCAGAAATAGGCTGAGCACCGAGCTCTTTCATCTGGCTGTGGACTGATTTTCCCGCCAAACAGAAGGTATCGTAACTCGAATCACCAAGCGCCACGACAGCAAAGCGAACCTGGCTTAAATCTGGAGATTGCTGGGTCAATGCGTCGATAAACGGCTTAATATTATCTGGAAATTCACCCGCACCATGAGTTGAAGTTACCAGCAACCAAAAGCCTTGTTGGGGAATATCATCGAATTCAGGCTGGTTATGAAGGGTGATCTCGTGGCCTTGCTCTTCAAGAAGATCATTAAGGTGATCGCCAACGTACTCTGCACCACCTAAGGTGCTGCCTGTAATAATGTGGATCATTAAGCTGTCCTTACTAAAGAAAAAGGCCAGCATGAGCCGGCCTTTAAAGGTTATTTACCAATACAGAAAGAGGTGAAGATACGGCCGAGTAGGTCATCGGAACTGAACTCACCAGTAATCTCGTTAAGGTGTTGCTGCGCTATACGCAGTTCTTCTGCCAAAATTTCCCCTGCCATATAGCCTTCGAGCTGTTGCTGGCCAATATCTAGATGCTCAGATGCGCGTTCTAGGGCATCTAAGTGGCGACGACGTGCCATGAAGCCACCTTCATTGCCACCAGCAAAGCCCATGCAATCTTTTAAGTGATTACGTAGTGCATCAACGCCTTGTCCCGTTTTTGCTGACAGTCGAATCAGAGTTGGATCATTAACATGGCAAATTCCAAGATCTTCACCTGTTTGATCGGCTTTGTTACGAATCACGGTCATTCCGATATTATTCGGCAGACGATCAACGAAATCGGGCCAGATATCTTTCGGGTCGGTTGCATCGGTAGTGGTGCCATCGACCATAAATAAAACGCGATCGGCTTGGGCAATTTCTTCCCAAGCGCGTTCAATACCGATTTTTTCTACTTCATCCGAGGCTTCACGCAGGCCTGCGGTATCAATTATGTGCAGTGGCATACCATCAATATGGATATGTTCACGCAGGACATCACGCGTGGTGCCAGCAATATCAGTCACAATCGCGGAGTCTTTACCCGATAATGCATTCAGTAAGCTCGACTTACCGGCATTAGGACGACCTGCAATCACCACCTTCATGCCTTCACGCATGATGGCACCTTGATTGGCTTCTTGGCGAACCGCTTCGAGGTTGTCGATGATAGCTTGTAAGTCAGCGCTTACTTTACCGTCAGCAAGGAAATCAATCTCTTCTTCTGGGAAGTCGATAGCGGCTTCAACATAGATGCGTAAGTGAATCAGAGAATCCACCAGCGTATTAATGCGTTTTGAAAACTCACCTTGCAGCGATTGCAGGGCTGATTTCGCCGCTTCTTCTGAACTGGCATCAATGAGATCGGCAATGGCTTCTGCTTGGGTTAAATCCATCTTGTCGTTCAAGAAGGCACGCTCCGAGAATTCACCTGGGCGTGCTGCGCGTAGCCCTGGAATCGCGAGGATGCGTTTGATGAGCATATCCATTACCACAGGGCCACCGTGGCCTTGTAGCTCTAATACGTCTTCACCGGTAAACGAGTGCGGGTTAGGAAAGTAAAGCGCGATGCCCTGGTCTAGCTCTAAACCATCGTGAGATTTAAAAGGGGTGTACTCAGCGTAACGTGGTTTTAGCACTTTGCCGGTAACTTCAAGCGCAACTTGGGCTGCTTGTGGGCCTGAAACGCGAATAATACCGACGCCGCCACGGCCGGGTGCAGTCGCTTGAGCAACAATCGTATCTGTAGTCATAGTTGTGCCTGCTAGCATGTGAAAGCCAAAAAGGGGCGCTCACGATTAATCAATTAGCTGAATTGTAATCAGCTAAAAACAAAAAGGCGACCTTTTGGTCGCCTTTCTTTATCTCTTTCTATTATCGAACTTACTTAGAATGTAAGCCTTTCTTTTCCAGCGCGCGGTAGATAAGCGTTTGCTGAATCAGAGTTACGATGTTCGATACTAGCCAGTAAAGAACCAGACCTGAAGGGAAGAACAGGAAGAAGAATGTGAACATAACCGGCATAAAGGTCATGATCTTCTGCTGCATTGGATCCGTTACAGTTGTCGGGCTCATCTTCTGGATTAGGAACATTGAAGCACCCATCAGAAGTGGCAAGATGTAGTATGGGTCTTGTGCTGAAAGGTCAGTAATCCAACCGAAGAACGGTGAGTGACGCAGTTCAACAGACTCCATTAGTGCCCAGTATAGCGAAATGAAGATAGGCATTTGCAGAAGGATAGGTAAACAGCCACCTAGTGGGTTTACTTTCTCTTTCTTATAAAGCTCCATCATTTCTTGGCTCATGCGTTGACGGTCGTCGCCAATACGCTCACGCATTGCAGTCAGCTTAGGCTGAAGCATACGCATTTTCGCCATAGACGTGTACTGAGCTTTCGTTAGTGGGTACATAGCACCACGAACGATGAAAGTTAGACAGATGATTGCCAGACCCCAGTTCACAACGATGCCTTGAATGAACGAAAGCAGAGTATGAAGTGGTTTAGCAATAAACCATAACCAACCGTAGTCAACTACTAGGTCTAGGTTTGGTGCAACAGCAGCCATTTGGTCTTGAAGTTTAGGACCAACCCAAAGCGTTGCTTTGAAGCTTGCTTCGTCACCAGTAGCAATGGTCTTGTTCGGCATGCGAACACCGATATCGCCAAGGTTACCAATTACACGAGTGTAAAGGTTGCTGCCTGCTTCGTCGCGTGGAATCCAAGCACTTGCAAAGTAGTGCTGAATCATCGCTGCCCAACCTTGACCGTTTGCTAGGTTAAGAGACAGGTTGCGATCTTGCATATCGTCGAAGCTGTATTTTTTGTAACGCGTATCTTCCGTAGAGTAAGCACCACCACGGTAAGTTGGCATTGTTAGACTACCACCGTCATCCATAACGTTTTGACGTAGGTGAGCGTACATGCCGAATGTTGCGTTATTGCCAGAGTTGTTGATTACATCGTATTCAACGTCAATCGCGTAGCTGCCGCGTTTAAGTACGAATGTTTTTGTGTAATCAAGGCCGTTCGCTTGGTAAGTCATTGGGATGCGTAGTTCATCTTGACCTTCAGCTAGCGTAAAGCTATCTGCTGAAACCGTGTAGCTAGGGCGGTTAGTGCTGCTTAAATCGATACCTTGAGGACCCACTAGACCGCTTTGAGCGATAAATTGGTGACCTGGTTCGTTTTTAAGAAGAACAAACGTATCTTCAGAATCGAACTCAGCAGAGTAATCGTTTAGGTTTGCTTTAACGACATCACCACCAACCGTATCAATTGACAGAGTCAGTACATCAGTTGTTACTGTGATAGTTTTAGCAGAAGAAGCAACTTGACCAGGAGCCGGGTCTAGATCATCTGCATAAGATGGCGCTGGTAGGGTGCTGCCAGATTGTGCCTGCTCAACCGCTTGTGGTGCTGGATTCTGAGCTACGTTCCATTGTTGGAACAGTAGGAAAGAAACCAAAGCCAATGCGATTAACAGGATATTACGTTGAGAATCCATCGTTATTTATCTCTGTCTTGTTTTTGGACTGGTGGAACGGGGTCAAAGCCCCCTTCGTTCAAAGGATGGCATTTTAATAGACGTTTGCCTGATAACCAACACCCTTTTACAAAACCGTGAGCTTTCAACGCTTCTATCGCATATAAAGAGCAGGTTGGAGTAAATCGGCAGCGTGGGCCGATGAGTGGACTAATAAACCATCTATAAAAATAGATGGGTATTAGCGCTATCCACGCGAAGGGCGAGACAGGCGAAGCCATAATTTGTCGAGTAGCTTGAACATTTCTTCATTGCTTAAATCTTGCGCGCTCTTCTTTGCGATTACAACAAAATCTTTGTTAGGAAGTTTGTGTTGAGTGTTACGAAAGCTTTCACGAGTAAGACGCTTGAATCGGTTACGACCCACGGCGGTTTTAATCTGCTTTTTCGGAACGGCTAATCCAAGGCGAGGATTTGAAAGAGAGTTATTTCGGGCAATGATGGTGAAATGAGGGGAGCCAGCTCGATGAGCTTGCTTGAAGACATTTTGATAATGTTCGGGAGTTAACAAGCGTAACTCCCGACCGAAGGCTAGCTTATTCAAAATAATCAAAGATTACTTAGAAAGACGCTTACGGCCTTTTGCACGACGTGCATTGATTGTTGCGCGACCGTTCTTAGTAGCCATGCGAGCACGGAAACCGTGAGTACGCTTACGCTTTAGAACTGTAGGTTGAAAAGTGCGTTTCATTGTAATTACCTTACTGATCAGTAGTTTTAGGTTTTTGTTAAACCCGGCGTGGGCATTTTTTCTCTTCTTTATATAAGAAAGGAAAACCGACGCCTCTCAACAAAGAGGCGGAATTGTAATCACTGTCACAAAAAGTGTCAATGATTGGGTTAACTAAAATTCCGGTCGGGGGATTATACGTAGAATAACTAAAATCACAAGGATCCTTAGTCGATCCCAACCTTATTTAAGAATTTTTTTAATTTAGGATCCTGTGGATTACCAAAAATATCCTGTGGAGATCCCTGCTCTACAATATGGCCGTCAGCCATGAAGATCACTCGGTCTGCGACCTCTCTAGCGAACTGCATTTCATGGGTAACCACCAGCATGGTTTGATGCTGATTTGCCAGCTTTTTCATTAGGTTAAGCACTTCGCCAACCCACTCAGGATCGAGCGCTGAAGTCGGCTCATCAAACAGTAAAAGCTCGGGTTGTAGTGCCATTGCACGGCCAATACCCACTCGTTGTTGCTGGCCACCAGAGAGCGCGGCTGGGTAGCTATCACCTTTGTCACCTAAGCCAATATCATCAAGTATTTGTTGTGCTTTTTCATGGGCTTGCTGCTTTTTCCAACCACGAACGGTAATTAAACCTTCAGCAATATTCTGTCTCGCGGTTTGGTGAGCGAACAGTGCATAGTTTTGGAACACAAAACCGGTCTTACGACGCAGTGCAAGCACCTCTGCCTTAGTGTGTTTCTGAGTATCAACCTTGATATCATCAATCGAAATCGTGCCTTGATCGGCTTGCTCTAGAAAATTCACACAACGCAGTAGGGTAGATTTACCCGTACCACTTGAACCTATGATGACAATTATCTCGCCTTGCTTGATTTCTAGGTCGATCCCTTTCAAAACTTCGGTGTCACCAAACTGCTTGTGGATATTTTGTAATTTGATCATCGTACATACGCCTTATTCAGTTTCACTTCGGCCCAAATTTGAATACGAGTGAGGATAACCACCACGCCCCAGTAAATCAGCGCGACCGCTAAGAAAGCCTCGAAGAAGCGGAAACTTGAAGAAGCCTCCATCTGAGCTTTAGCCATGATTTCGGCGACACCTAGGGTGAAGGCAAGTGAAGTCGACTTGATCATGTCGATGAAGTAGTTCATCAACGACGGCAGTGCCACGCGAGTTGCTTGCGGTAAGATCACTCGGCGCATCGCTTGGCTGGTTGTCATACCGACCGAAAGGCTGGCTTCCATCTGGCTGCGATCAATACCGATAATCGCCGCACGAATACTTTCTGCCATATACGCGGCAAAGTGCAGGGTTAAGCCAATCACAGCGGCGCTGAAGGCATCTAACCCAACCATCCACGGGAAGACTTGTGGTAAGCCGTAATAAAGGAGGAACAGCTGCACCAGCAGTGGGGTGCCTCGGAAGAAGCTAATGTACAGCTGGCTCAATTGGTCGAGTACTGGGATTTTGAATACACGAATATTCGCCAGTATCAGAGACAGGATCAGAGCAAAGAACAAGCCCCAAGTCGCCATCTCCATCGTGGTGCCTAAATACTTCAGTAGTATCGGCAACAGCTCTAGCATGTAATTAAAGTCAAATCCCATAATCTATCTCGTATTTTTATTGGCAGTGTTGTTCTATATGTAAGTACTGTTCTATCAGGTTTTTTAATCAGTGCACAAAAGCAAAAAGCCCACCGCTGTATAAAGCAGTGGGCCTTGAATGGAGAAAGTGAGTAATTACTTCTGAGTAATGTCCGCACCAAACCATTTCTGAGAGATACTTTCTAGCGTACCATCTGCGCGCATTGCTGCTAATGCTTCATTTACTTCTGCTTGCAGTTTTTTGCCGTTATCGTTGTCGACGAAAGGCCAAGCGTTTTCAATGGTTTCGAATGGCTGACCCGCCAGTTGTAATGGTAGACCAGTCTTCTTGATAAGCTCTAGTGCTGATAGGCGATCCATTACGAATGCATCGGCACGGCCCAGTGCCACATCATGTTCAATACCTGTATCGTAGGTTTTTACATTGATCTTGCCATCTTTGTCGTAGCTGCGAAGCAGTTGTTCAAAGTTTGAACCTAGGTTTACCGCAACTGTCTTGCCATTAAGGTCTTCGATACCTTTAATGCTGTCATTACCTTTACGAACGGTAATTTGTGCGCCGTCTACTACGTATGGGTCTGCGAATAGGTATTTCGCTTTACGTGCATCCGTCATTGTAATTTGGTTTGAAATGGTATCGATGCGACCCGTTTCAAGAAGACCAAACAGACCAGAGAAGTTTGCCGTTACGTATTCAACCTTGTAATCGTTACGCTTACCGATCTCATCCCATAAATCCACTTCAAAACCCTGTAGTTGGTCTTGTTTAACGAATGTAAACGGGAAATAGCGACCAGACATGCCGACTTTAACTTCAGTCGCAGCTTGAACAGTAGCAGCAGAGAGTGCGATAGCCGCAATTGCAGCCTTAATCCAGTTATTCATTTGGTAACTCCTTATATTTATGGGTTTGGATGTTACTGGGAAAATGCTCACTAGAATAAATAACCAGATGTTATTAACCATAACCAGATTGAATTCCCGATTTGGGGATAACTAGCAAGGATCCGGGCATAAGTGGATCATTGTGTGAGTAAATTAGGGGCAAGATGTGTGGATCCACCGATAAATTACAAATTTATTGTGAATAACTTGGATCTTATTCACTGGATCTGTGATCAATTGCTGGTGATCTGACTTATCAACAGGTAAAATTAGCGGTCATTTCATATTACTTTAAATAGAGTGAGGGCACCGTGTCATCTTCGCTTTGGTTGCAGTGTTTGCAACAGCTTCAAGAAGAGTTACCAGCTACAGAATTCAGTATGTGGGTTCGTCCGTTACAAGCGGAACTCAATGACAATACTCTAACTCTATTTGCACCGAACCGTTTCGTACTCGATTGGGTTCGTGATAAGTATCTAAATAGCATTAACCGTCTGCTGCAAGAATATTGCGGTAACGATATCCCACATCTTCATTTTGAAGTGGGAAGCAAGCGTGTGATTGCACCAAAGCCTGCGACACCGGCACCGACTCAGACTCGTACTGCAGCTGATGTGGCCGCTGAGTCATCAGCACCTGCGCAATTACAAGCTCGCAAGCCTGTCCATAATATCTGGCGTGATGAAGAGCCTGTCGCGGTTGACTTGAATCACCGCTCAAACGTGAACCCAAAACATAAGTTCAATAACTTTGTTGAAGGTAAGTCGAACCAACTGGGTTTGGCTGCGGCACGTCAGGTTTCTGATAATCCAGGTACAGCCTACAACCCGTTGTTCCTATACGGCGGCACTGGTTTAGGTAAAACGCACTTGTTGCATGCGGTGGGTAACGCCATTGTTGATAATAAGCCGAATGCGAAAGTGGTTTACATGCACTCAGAGCGTTTTGTTCAGGATATGGTAAAGGCCCTGCAAAACAACGCGATCGAAGAATTTAAGCGCTACTACCGTAGTGTTGATGCATTGCTTATCGATGATATCCAATTCTTTGCTAACAAAGAGCGTTCTCAAGAAGAGTTTTTCCATACCTTTAACGCGCTGCTTGAAGGCAACCAACAGATCATCCTAACGTCTGACCGTTATCCAAAAGAGATCAACGGGGTAGAGGATCGTCTTAAATCTCGCTTCGGCTGGGGTTTGACGGTAGCGATTGAGCCACCAGAGCTTGAGACGCGTGTTGCGATCTTGATGAAGAAAGCCGAAGACCACCAAATTCACCTTGCGGATGAAGTAGCGTTCTTTATTGCCAAGCGTCTACGCTCTAACGTTCGTGAGCTGGAAGGCGCATTGAACCGTGTTATTGCGAATGCAAACTTCACTGGCCGCCCGATCACGATCGACTTCGTGCGTGAAGCACTGCGTGACCTGCTTGCACTGCAAGAAAAATTGGTCACTATTGATAACATTCAAAAGACAGTCGCCGAGTACTACAAAATCAAAGTCGCTGATCTATTGTCTAAGCGTCGTTCTCGTTCTGTTGCTCGTCCACGTCAATTGGCGATGGCTCTGGCGAAAGAGCTAACAAACCACAGCTTGCCTGAGATTGGCGATGCATTCGGTGGTCGTGACCACACGACGGTACTGCATGCTTGTCGCAAGATTGCTCAGCTGCGCGAAGAGAGCCACGACATTAAAGAAGATTATTCGAACTTGATTCGTACCCTTTCTTCTTAATACACAGTATTCTTAACCTTAATAAGCAGAATCTTGGCCACGTACTATTACGCAGTGCCATTTAGACCGTAAGAGCAAGATATGAAATTTACCATTGAACGTAGTCACCTGATTAAGCCATTACAACAAGTATCTGGCGCACTCGGTGGCAGGCCAACGCTTCCAATTCTAGGAAACCTACTGATTAAAGTAGAAGATAACGTGTTGTCGATGACAGCGACGGATCTAGAAGTTGAACTGATCAGCCGTGTAACGCTTGAAGGTGATTTCGAAGCGGGCAGCATTACCGTACCTTCACGTAAATTCCTAGATATCTGCCGTGGATTGCCAGATAACTCAGTGATCACTGTGGTATTGGATGGTGACCGTATTCAGGTTCGCTCTGGTCGTAGCCGCTTCTCATTAGCAACATTACCTGCGGCAGATTTTCCAAATATTGAAGACTGGAGCAGTGAAGTTGAAGTGTCAGTGACACAAGCTGAACTTCGCGGTCTTATCGAGAAAACGCAATTCTCAATGGCGAACCAAGATGTTCGTTACTACCTCAACGGTATGTTGTTTGAGATTGAAGGCTCTATCCTGCGCAGCGTGGCGACCGATGGTCACCGTATGGCAGTATCTCAAGCACAACTGGGTGCGGATTTTGCTCAAAAGCAGATCATTGTTCCTCGTAAAGGTGTGCAAGAGCTAGTGAAGCTATTGGATGCACCTGAACAGCCTGTAACACTGCAAATTGGTAACTCTAACGTGCGTGCTGAAGTGAACAACTATGTCTTCACTTCTAAGCTAGTTGATGGTCGTTTCCCTGACTATCGCCGCGTAATGCCGCAAAATACCACCAAAACACTTGAAGCTGGTTGTGATGAATTACGTTCAGCATTTTCTCGTGCTGCGATTCTATCGAATGAAAAATTCCGTGGTGTTCGCGTTAATCTTGCGGATAGCGAGATGCGTATTACCGCGAACAACCCAGAGCAAGAAGAAGCAGAAGAAGTACTCGATGTTAACTTCGACGGTGACGCTTTAGAGATTGGCTTCAACGTAAGTTACGTATTGGATGTCCTGAATACACTGCGTTGTGAACAGGTTCGTATCTCAATGTCAGACGCAAATGCGAGTGCTCTTATCGAGAACGCACAAGATGACAGCGCGATGTACGTTGTTATGCCAATTCGCTTATAAGCTGCCCTATGTTGACCTACCGAGTCGTGATTGAAGATTAATATGAAGACGTTATGCCTTTATCGCGCTTAATCGTTAAGCAGTTTAGAAATATTGAAGCCTGTGACATTCAACCGTCATCAGGCTTTAACTTTCTTATAGGGGCTAACGGAAGCGGCAAAACCAGTGTCCTTGAAGCGGTGTATCTGCTCGGACATGGTCGCTCATTCAAGAGTTCACTCACCGGTCGTATCATACAAAACGAGTGTAGTGAGCTGTTTGTACATGGCCGTTTTATGACCTCGGATCAATTTGAGCTGCCAATTGGCATTAATAAGCAGCGCGATGGCACGACAGAGGTTAAAATAAGCGGTCAAACTGGGCAAAAGTTGGCTCAGTTAGCTCAAGTCTTACCTTTGCAGTTGATTCACCCCGAAGGGTTTGATTTACTGACAGATGGACCTAAGCATCGCCGAGCATTCATTGATTGGGGAGTATTCCACAGTGAGTCGGGCTTTTATGATGCTTGGGGTAGGGTAAAGCGCCTCAATAAGCAGCGAAACGCCTTATTGAAAACGGCAACCCACTATCGAGAGCTGAGCTATTGGGACCAAGAACTGGCCCGTTTAGCCGAAAGCATCAGTCAGTGGCGTGCCACCTACGTTGATCAGCTCAAAGAAGTCGCCGAAGAAATCTGTGCGACCTTCCTTCCTGAGTTTGAGATAAAGATTAACTATTATCGTGGCTGGGACAAAGACACCCCATACGCCGAGATATTAGAAAAGAATTTTGAAAGGGATCAGCAGCTTGGTTACACCTTTAGTGGGCCAAACAAAGCGGATCTGAAGATAAAAGTGAACGGCACTCCAGTGGAAGATGTCTTGTCACGAGGTCAATTGAAGTTGATGGTGTGCGCGCTACGAGTAGCACAAGGGCAACACCTCACTCAAATGACAGGTAAGCAGTGCATCTATTTGATAGATGACTTCGCTTCCGAATTAGATAGCCAACGCCGAGCACGTCTTGCTGAGTGTTTGAAGGCGACCCAGGCTCAAGTTTTTGTAAGCTCTATTACCGCTGATCAGATTGCAGATATGCATGACGAAAATAGCAGGATGTTTCATGTGGAACATGGCAAAATAGAGCAAGGATAATTAGTCAGAGAGTAACTATGTCAGATAATTACGATTCATCGAGTATTAAAGTACTGAAGGGTCTGGATGCGGTACGTAAGCGTCCTGGAATGTACATTGGCGACACGGATGATGGTACCGGTCTGCACCACATGGTTTTTGAGGTGGTAGATAACTCTATTGATGAAGCGCTAGCTGGTCACTGTAATGACATCATTGTAACTATCCATGAAGATAGTTCTGTGTCTGTGAGCGATGACGGCCGTGGTATTCCAACAGAATTGCACCCAGAAGAAAACGTATCAGCAGCAGAAGTAATCATGACGGTTCTTCACGCTGGTGGTAAGTTCGATGATAACTCGTACAAGGTATCTGGTGGTCTGCACGGTGTTGGTGTTTCAGTAGTTAACGCACTTTCTAAGCAAGTTACTCTTACTATCCACCGCGGTGGCAAAATCCACACTCAAACCTACAGCCACGGTGAGCCTCAAGCGCCACTAGCAGTTATCGGTGACACGGATAAAACAGGTACGGAGATTCGTTTCTGGCCGAGTGAAGAAACCTTCACTAACATCGAGTTCCATTACGACATTTTAGCTAAGCGTCTACGTGAGCTATCATTCTTGAACTCAGGTGTATCAATTAAGCTAATTGACGAGCGCGAAGAAGACAAAATGGATCACTTCGAATACGAAGGCGGTATCCAAGCGTTTGTTGAACACCTTAATACTAACAAAACGCCAATCATTCAAAAAATCTTCCACTTTAACTCTGAGCGCGAAGACGGTATTACCGTCGAAGTTGCGATGCAGTGGAATGACGGCTACCAAGAAAACATCTACTGTTTCACCAACAACATCCCTCAACGCGATGGTGGTGCTCACTTAGCAGGTTTCCGTGCGGCGCTAACGCGTACACTGAACAGCTTCATGGACAAGGAAGGCTTCTCTAAGAAAGCGAAGACTGCGACCTCCGGTGATGATGCTCGTGAAGGTCTGACGGCGATTGTTTCTGTTAAAGTGCCAGATCCTAAGTTCTCAAGCCAAACTAAAGATAAGCTGGTTTCTTCAGAAGTGAAGTCTGCCGTTGAATCTACAATGGGTGAGAAGTTGTCTGAGTTCCTGATTGAGAACCCAGGTGAAGCGAAAACCGTTTGTTCTAAAATTATTGATGCAGCACGTGCTCGTGATGCAGCGCGTAAAGCTCGTGAAATGACTCGTCGTAAAGGCGCATTAGATTTAGCGGGTCTTCCAGGTAAGCTTGCTGACTGTCAGGAAAAAGATCCTGCACTGTCTGAACTATACATTGTGGAAGGAGACTCTGCTGGCGGTTCAGCTAAGCAGGGGCGTAACCGTAAGAACCAAGCAATCCTACCGCTGAAAGGTAAAATCCTTAACGTAGAGAAAGCACGTTTCGATAAAATGCTGTCTTCTCAAGAAGTAGCAACGCTAATCACAGCTCTTGGTTGTGGTATTGGCCGTGATGAATACAACCCAGATAAACTGCGTTACCACAACATCATCATCATGACCGATGCCGATGTCGATGGTTCTCACATCCGTACTCTGCTACTGACGTTCTTCTACCGTCAAATGCCAGAGCTGATTGAGCGTGGCTACATCTACATTGCTCAACCACCACTTTACAAAGTGAAGAAAGGTAAGCAAGAGCAGTACATTAAAGATGAAGATGCGATGAACCAGTATCAAGTATCTTTGGCTTTAGATAATGCAGAACTGCACGTAAACCCTGAAGCGCCAGCATTTGCAGGTGAAGGTTTAGAGAAGCTTGTTCAGCAATACAATGCAGGCATCAAGCTTGTCGATCGTATGAGCCGCCGTTACCCACGCGCATTGGTTCACGAACTGATTTACGTTCCTCGCCTAACGGCTGAGCAGTGTCATGATGACGCGGCAGTTGAAGCGTGGGGTAAGCAGCTTGTTGAGCAGTTAAACGCGAAAGAAGTAGGTGCGAGCCAATACAGCCTTGAAGTTGAAAAACACGAAGAGCTAGGTTTAAGCGTTCCTAAGATTGTGGTTCGTACTCATGGTGTGACTCATGAACACCTACTGAGCATTGATCTTATTAACTCTAAAGAGTTTGGTAAGCTAGCGGACCTTTCTGAAGCACTTGATGGCTTAATTGAAGAAGGCGCTTACATTAAACGTGGTGAGCGTACTCAAGAAGTTTCTAGCTTTGTTGATGCTCTGAACTGGTTAGTGAAAGAGTCTCGTCGTGGTCTAAGCCTACAGCGATACAAAGGTCTAGGTGAGATGAACCCAGATCAACTTTGGGAAACCACAATGGATCCTGAAACTCGCCGTATGATGCAAGTAACGATTGAAGATGCTGTTGGTGCTGATCTGTTGTTTACGACGCTAATGGGTGACCAAGTTGAGCCTCGTCGTAACTTCATCGAAGAGAATGCATTGAAGGTTGCTAACCTTGATGTATAGATTTCTTTAGTAATAAAGAAACTCAAAATGATAAAAGCACTGCCCATTGGCGGTGCTTTTTTATGGCTGTTGTATATGGCGTCCCGCTGTTGCGACGAAATATTTACCTGACAACAGTCCTACTTGGTAATCATGTTCAAGGGCGTGTTGAGGGCTACCTAATAGTGTGGAATGTAATGCTTTATCTGGATGGATTTCATAGATAGTGGCATCTGCTGGTGGGTTGTTCAGAAAAGATTGAGTAGCACGGTAATGCTCTTCATGTTTAAGCAATAAACTGACCATAGCTTTGGCTTTTGTCTTGCCCAGTAATTTACTGTATTTATTCATCCAGCGATGATCAAAGCTTGTTGAAATTGGAACGGTTCTAATTACAACAATATGCTTAAAACCACGGTTATAGGCTTCTTGTGCAGGGATCGGGGCGGTAATCCCACCATCAAGCCACTCTTCACCGTTCTTTTGAACTACGGCCGGGCTAATAAAAGGAACAGCGCATGAGGCTTTTAGTGCGTTCTGCCAATTGTGTGAATCTAAGTCAAAGTAGGTTGGTTTGTGATGAGTAGCATGGCATGCACAGGCAAGGACTTTACAGCTCTTCATATTGTCCTGACCGACTTGCCAATTGAGCGGCAGGCTGGTTTTGGTTTGTTCCAGTAACCAATCAAAATTTAACCCTTTCTTTTGAGTTAAAAACTTATAAGTGTCGAAAAATTTAGGGCTTGCTGTTGCTTCTGTGATGACTTGATAAGCATGTCGATGTTGTCCGCATATATAGGATGCTAGGTTAAGAGAGCCCGCTGACGTGCCAATCATCAATGAAAACGGATTAAAGCTTTGTTCGAGAAAGGCATCTAACACGCCTGCTGTAAAAATTCCGCGTTGGCCGCCGCCTTCCGTCACCAGAGCCACCTTATCGATGTGAATATCTAGATGCGCTAAGGCATCGTAAGAGTGGAGTGCGTAAGATATATGCGTAGAAGACATCAGAATTGCCACCAAAAGTGATAGAAAAGGATTCAACCTGACTAGGATATGACCAATGATGGTTAATTAAAATTAAGTAATATTTATATAGCGTTTGGTTTTTCTTAACTAAAAAGTTGAATAACGCCGCTTGAAAAGCTCTTTGTGGCACCACATATCTATTTGTGAAGAGGATGACTGTCTTGCTCATAAGAGAAGAAACAGAACCTTCATTACCGCTGACGAAGTATCGCTCAACAGAGGATAACTTTGGTAGCACACAATTTAAAAATTGATTCATTGTCATGTCCCAGCGTTGTCACCAACTGAGGTGAAACCCGAGGAATGCGAATTGAATCTCTTAGCTGTTTACTGGGTCATACACAGGTTCGATCTAAGTAAAATTCGCAGCTAAGACTATTGCTTACTAAAAGGATAGCATTATGAGAACTGTAGATTTCACTCCACTTTACCGCAACGCAATCGGCTTCGATCGCCTATTCAACATGATGGAAGCGAACACGTCGAAAAATTCTTCTGGCGGTTACCCTCCATACAACATCGAGCAAAAAGACGAGAATAACTACCGCATTACTATGGCAGTAGCGGGCTTTGCTGATGACCAATTAGATCTCACTCAAAAAGAGAACATGCTAATTGTGAAGGGTGAGCGTAAAGCAGAAGCAGAGAAAACCTTCGTATATCAAGGTATTGCAGAGCGCGATTTCGAACGCAAATTCCAACTGGCTGACTACGTAAAAGTGGTAGGTGCGAGCATGGAAAATGGTCTTCTTCACATTGACCTAGAGCGCGAAATCCCAGAAGCGATGCAACCACGTAAGATTGCTATCAATGGTAATAGCCTACTAGAAGGCTAATACCCGTCATACTTGATGCTACAGCGTTGTTGACGTCGTAAATTCCCCGGATCGCCGGCCGCCCAAATCACATAGGTTTCCTATGCTCATAGGGCTGAATTGCTTGTGTTTTGTGAAGCGAATGGTCGCCTAGCTGAAGCCCCAATTATTTAGGGTATTCAAGTGACAAACATTATCGGGAAGTAAAAGTGAAAGAGCACCTTATGAGGTGCTCTTTTTTGTTTGTCCTGTTAGCGTCATTCCATAGAGGGAGGAACGACCGAGTAGGGAATCTCTATTTGCTTTCGCTGTAAGCCTTTTTCACTTCTTCAGCAATGATCGCAATACCTTTCTGCATTGCTTCATCGTCTTGTACGTAGTTCATACGTAGGCATTGATGAGCATGATCCCACTCGTCTTCCTGGCCTATAAAGAAGTATTCACCCGGAACAATCAATACGCCGCGAGCTTTCAATCTGTCGTACAGTTCCATTGTGGTGATTGGCAGTTCATCAAACCATAGCCATAAGAAGATAGCGCCTTCAGGCTTGTGAATACGGAAACGTGGGTCATCAATCGCTTGTTGTAGCAGCTCAACGGCACGCAAAGACTTCTCTTTATAGAAAGGCTTAATCACTTCGCTGCTTAAGCGTAGTAAGTCACCGTTCTCAATCATGTGGTTGGCGATCGCAGGCCCAACACTGCTTGGCGCTAAGCTGATGATGCCATTCATGTTGGTTAGCGCTTGGGTAACCTCTTCGCTCGCAATCACGATACCGCAACGCACACCTGGTAAACCTAGCTTAGAAAGGCTCATGCACAGAATCGTATTTTCATTCCAAAACGGTTCAACGTCTTCAAAGATGATGTTTGGAAATGGTAGGCCGTAAGCGTTATCGATCAGTAGTGGGATATTGTTCTCACGCGCCAGCTTATCCAGTTTACGCACTTCTTCGTCGGTCAGTACGTTACCAGTTGGGTTGGTTGGACGAGAAGCACAGATAGCTGCAACCGAGTCATCAACTTTTAGCTGTTCAAAATCGACGTGGTATTTGAACTGTCTGTTTTCAAGCAGCTCGATCTCTGGGTGGTAAGAGATAAAGATATCGTCATCAATCCCCGCATCGCCGTAGCCAATGTATTCCGGTGCGATCGGTAACAAGATTTTCTTGTGAGAGCCGTCTGGCTGCTGGCCTGCTAACAGGTTGAATAGGTAAAAGAAGCCGCTCTGACTGCCATTAGTCAGGCTGATGTTCTTTTCGCTGATATCCCAACCATAGGTCTCTTTCAGCATTGTGGCTAAAGATTTAATAAAGCTGTCTTTGCCCTGCGGACCATCGTAGTTGGCGAGGGCGGCGATGAGTTCTCCACTGGCGAGCATGTCGGCACTGGCTTGGTTAAAGTAATCGAGCATGGCTGGGATAGCGGCTGGATTACCACCACCGAGCATGATTGCGCCAGGAGTGCGCAGGCCATCATTCAAATCATCCATTAAACGAGTGATTCCAGAGTAACGATTAAACTTTTCACCAAACTTAGAGAACTGCATTACTTATTTTACCTAATTCATTGTGATTGCTTGTTACGTGTCATTAAGGCAGACCTTATGTCTGCCATCAGTGTAATCCTTGAACATACCGCAATGTTTTTGCGACGCATAGCGCCAAATGGTCTAACACGAAAAAAACTTTTCTTGTTACCTAGGTTAAATATCGCGATTTAACGCCCTCAAACTGAACCCAAACTGAATAGAACGACAGTAAACGCCAGAACAACGTGAAGTTGGTCACTCTTTTATTGCTCAAAAATAGCGCAATGAATATTCTCTCTCCCGAAGACAAAACAACCTATTTATCTTTTTTGGAGAAAGTAATGATTACTCAATTATTTGTTAAAGCTCAATTGTTTACTGCGGCATTTAAAAACGACCAACGTGGTGTCACTGCGATTGAATACGCAATCCTTGGCGTGTGTATGTCTGCGATCGTGCTTGCTGTATTTGGTGATGGACTGACAGCTGCGCTTAACGACGCTGTTGCCGCTATTTCTCAAAACATCACTGATGCAAATACAGTTGAACTATCAACTACTGGCTCAGTAGGCTTTTAGTGGCGAGCTTATGGTGGCTAATTATTTTAGCCGCCATGGCTATCTACGCCTGTTACACGGATTGTCGATACCGAGAGATCAGTAATCGTCTGGTGTTATGTATGGCGTTATGGACCTTATCGAGAATGGAGTTTCATGGTGAGGCTCAACATCTATTGCATCCAGTAGCAGTGTTGGTGATTGGTGGCGTGTTGTTCCAGATGAATATTCTGGCGGCGGGTGATAGCAAGCTATTTGCAGCATTGAGCTTAGCGATCGACTCTCAGTTTCTCGCTATTACGTTGCTGCTTATTGGTTTTTTAGGTGGCGTGTTGGCGATTAGTCAGTGGTGGTTAGGACGAATGACTGCCGATATTCGGTGGACACAACGTGGTGTTCCCTATGCAGTACCAATCTGTTTGGCAAGCTTATTAGCTATAGCTGCATCATTATAGGTTAAACAATGAATTCAAAAATCATTCTTGGTCTAGCAGTTGTTGCTATATCTATTGGGCTTTATGGCGTGACACAAACGCCTGCTACGAAAGAAATTCCTACGCAGTCAGTCAATCAAGTGGAACCGAAGATACTAGCTTGGCAGTTGAAGCGGGACGTTGTGCAGGGTGACAAGCTTGTCCGTCGCGATTTTGAAGCAGTTTACCTGACACGCCAGCAAGCCGGTTCACATGGCTTAACTGAAGATGCTCACTTTAATTGGCAGCAAAGCTTGTTTGCCAAACAGGCCTTGCAACAAGGTGGCATTGTGACTCCTGAGTTATTGACCTCCCCAGGTAAACCCGATTACTTGAATACGGTGATTGAGCCAGGATTTGTGCCTTTTAACGTGACGGTTCCGGGAGAGGATGTCGTTGGTGGCACTATCAGTGTTGGCGACTTGGTCGATATTTCAGTGTTATCGGCACCTAAGCAAAACTTGGCCAATGATAAGAGAGTCGATGACATTCAACACCTGACTATGACCCCGTTGCTCGCTCAGGTTCCTGTTTTGGATATGGTCAGTCGACAGCGTTCGGTGAGTACTTTAAGCAGTGAAAAAGTGACCGAGGTGACCTTGGTACTGCAAGTTACCAATAGGCAGGTTGCTCAATTAACGATTGCCAAGCGCATTGCAGAGATTGAAGTGCATAAGTCAATTGGTAAAGAGTTCTCGGACGACCTGGAAGCAGACTCAAGTGATGTGATTAGTTTGTCTGGTCAACGTGACGAGATACGCGAATATCGGTTTAAGTAGGGCGAATCATGATAACAAAACGAATATTAGCCTTTGCTGGGCTGTGGCTGCTATCGCCGCTAGTAGTGGCGGCTAGCTTAATCAACCTCGCTGAGGGACAGGCTACAACCGTGAACGTTTCTGGTGATGTGGCTTCAGTCTTCATTTCTGACCAAAAGGTCGCGGACTATCAGGTGATAGACGAGAACAAAATTGTCGTGTTTGGCCGTCAGTTAGGAACCACGACTTTCATCGCTTTTGATCAACAAGGCAATGAGCTGGTGAATCAACAACTGGTCGTGAATCGCAGCTATACCGATGTCGAACAGCAGATCAAAATTCAGTATCCACAAGCCAAAGTAACCGTTTATGGCATTGGTGAAAACATCATCCTTAGTGGTCCCGTATCTTCCGAACTAGAGAAAGACAATATCTACCAGATGGTCGGTGAATTATTGGGTAAGGAAGAGGTTGAGCAGAACTTCTCTTCTGAAAACGAAGCGCCAGTTGATGATTTAAGCATTGAGTTTATGACCAAGCGTCGCTATCGAGGGGTGGTGAATAACATTGAAGTGAGCGCTACCAAGCAGGTCAATGTAAAGCTGACTATTGCTGAGGTATCTCACTCTTTTATCCAAGATTTCGGTATCAAAGTGGGCACTGCTGGTAACGCAGGAATGTTTGTTGATCAGCTTACTCATTTTAGTGCTAGCGATATTGTTTCTGTTATTTCTGCGGTGGGATCGGATCAGGTTGGTCAGATTCTAGCGGAGCCTAACCTATCGGTGATCTCTGGTGAGAAAGCGAGCTTTCTTGTTGGTGGAGAGTTACCTGTTGTGACCAGTAATGATGGTGGCACCAATGTGGACTATAAAGAGTTTGGTGTTCGATTGGAGTTGATGGCGAAGGTGCTAAGAGACGACAAAATTAAGCTAGCACTGACCCCAGAGGTGAGCTCTTTAGATGCTCAATACAGCAATGAACTCTACGACTTACCGGCTCTGAAGACTCGACGCGCACAAACGACGGTTGAGTTGGGGGATGGGCAAAGTTTTGTACTGGGTGGTTTGTTGAATAGTGAAGAACGTGAATCGCTGACTCGAATCCCGTTTATTGGCGATATCCCAATTCTTGGTGCGTTATTCCGACACACAGGAACGGAACGCAATAAGACCGAGCTAGTAATAGTGGCGACGGTGAACTTAGTTCAACCCGTTAAAGCGAATCAGATCCAACTGCCGATAATGGAAAAAACGGGCACTTTGAAGCGCTTCTTAGCGCTAGACAGTGAATATGACAAAGCCGAACAGCGTTGGGCGAGCGAAATTTTATCTGCCGGGGGCTTTAAACAGTGAAACGTTATTTACTAGGTATGTTATGTGCCTTTGGCATCGCTGGATGCGCTGACCATGTCGTTGAACCTGAAGGTACTTCTATCGAAGTGGTGCCGATTCACTATCAATTTAATGCACAGAGTCAGGATCACTCTTTAGTTGAGCAGCGCTTTGAAGCCTTTATTCAGCGTTATCAATTAGAGGGCAGTACTGCTCAGTGGCAAGTTATCGTGAATGGTTCATCACCTCAACCGCTAGTGTCAGTGCTGGATGAGGTACTTGCCAATAACCATATTGCTCTGTCACAGGTGGAGCATCAAGTTAACAACACATCAAATCGTTTTAGCGTGTCTGTGATTGCAACGGATATGCAGGTTCGTCTAGAGGTCTGTCAGCAACAAAAGGTTGGGCATTATGGGTATAGCAAACTTGGTTGTTATACCGACGGTAACCGCTGGCAATCAATGGTTAACCCTGAAAAGTCACTGTAACTCCGTTTACTACAGCTCCTTCAACAAGTTTTAGGTTTACGAATATGTTTAATTTAGTCGATAAGTTGAGTGCTAAGGATGAGCAAACTCCTCAAGTAGATAACCATTGTGCAGTGCTTTTTCAGAGTGAAGATTGCCGAGCTCATTTATACAAAGCCTTTCGTTTTGAAGGCCTGCCTGAGCCTGTCGCTTTTGAAAATCAACCGGCAAGTGCTTTAAAGCTGGCTGAATTCGTGAATTTAAAAGTGGTGATGATTGATCTCAACGATAGCGACAATGTGGTTCGAGATGCTCAGCAGATCGCCTTACAACTTCCGACACACTTATCGGTTGTGGTTATTGGTAGTGAAGATGCGATCACCACTATCCGCGCGTTAAAGGACTTAGGTTTCTACTATCTATTTTGGCCTGCGAGTGCTGTTGAGGTGACCGATTTTTACCGAAGCGTCTTGCACAACTATGCACAGCGTCAAGGTGTGGCTCGAAACCGTAAGGCTAAGCAAATTGCTTTTGTTGGGGTGAAAGGCGGAGTGGGCACCTCATTGATTGCGAGTGAAGTTTCTCGTTGTTTAGCCAAGCAGCACTCATTACCGACTTTGTTGGTTGACCATACTTATACCGGCAGCAACTTAGACGTAATGCTCGGTTTGAAAAAATTCCAAAAGCGTAACGTACAAAAAGGGACGTTAGTTTCTGCGGTCGATACAGCTTTGGCTTCAAACTTGGTGCAGAGCTTAGAGAACAACCTTTCTATTTTGGCAGTTGAGTCCCAAGACTTCAGTCGTGGCGAATTGCATGAATACACCCAAGCACTGACTAAACAAGTGGAACAGAACAGTTCATTCATCATTGAAGACTATTCGCACAGTGCGCTGACCCAACAAGAGTTGTCTCGAGCTCTGACTGATGTTGATTCATTAGTTTTGGTATTTGATGCTACCGTTTCATCGTTGAGAGAGCTCAATCGAATTGTTGGCAGTGTACAAGCTGAATTACCAACAATGACCATAGTGACGGTGATGAACCATACTCGTCCGAGTAATGCCGCCTCGGTATCGAAAGCTGATGTTGTGAAGCATTTTGGACAAGCCGCTAATTGTCA
This sequence comes from Vibrio splendidus, assembly GCF_001557875.1. Lineage (GTDB taxonomy): Bacteria > Pseudomonadota > Gammaproteobacteria > Enterobacterales > Vibrionaceae > Vibrio > Vibrio splendidus_F. The sequence goes on from NZ_LNRF01000014.1 coordinate 70,147, forward strand.
TGTTGAGTTCGATCACAAGGCCAATCAATACCTTCTTCAGGGTGAATTGATCACTGAAACCCGATCTGAGATGCAATTTGGTTTAACTCAGTTGGTGGCGATACTTCTTGGCGATCAAGTTGCCCAGAAAACCAAAATGTCATGGCTCTCTTGGTTTAAGAGGTAGTTCGCATGCAACAGTCAAAACAAGTCTATCTTCAACTTCGTCAGCAAATATTTGAAGCTTTGGATGCGAGTGCTATTGAGTCTCTATCTACTCAAGAGTTAGAGAAGCAGCTGAGCCACGCCATTGAGGTATTGGTTAATCGTGAACAACTTCCTGTTTCAACATTGGCTAAGCAAGAGTATGTCACCAGTTTAATCAATGAGCTCGTTGGTTTAGGGCCACTTCAAGTGCTGATGGATGACGACAGCATCAGCGATATTATGATCAACGGTCATCAACAGGTCTTTATTGAGCGTAATGGTTTGGTAGAGCGTGCACAGGTGCAGTTTATTGATGAACAACAGCTAATCGAGATTGCCAAGCGCATTGCAAGTCGAGTTGGGCGTCGTATTGATGAGTCTTCACCAACATGTGATGCCCGCTTGGAAGATGGCAGTCGCGTCAATATTGTGATCGCGCCGATTGCTCTTGATGGAACCTTGATTTCAATTCGTAAGTTTCGCCATCAAGCGATTAATTTAGACACGTTAACGGAGTTGGGAGCGCTTAGTGAAGAGATGGCGCAACTATTGGCACTAGCTGCTCGCTGTCGCTTGAATATCCTTATCTCTGGTGGCACTGGTTCAGGTAAAACAACCTTGCTCAATGCGTTGTCGCAGCACGTCTCTGAGGTTGAGCGAATTGTCACGATTGAAGATACCGCAGAGCTAAGATTGCAGCAGCCTCATGTTGCTCGAATGGAAACTCGACTCGCAGGAACCGAAGGCACTGGTGCCATTACTTCTCGCGACTTAGTGATTAACTCACTGCGTATGCGCCCTGATCGCATCATTGTTGGTGAGTGTCGTGGCCCTGAAGCTTTTGAGATGCTGCAAGCGATGAATACGGGACACGATGGTTCGATGTCGACATTGCATGCCAATAGTCCTCGGGACGCGATATCACGTGTTGAGGCGATGGTTATGATGGCGACTAACAACTTACCTATCGATGCGATTCGTCGTTCTGTGGTGAGTGCTGTCGATATCATCGTACAGGTTACTCGACTGCATGATGGCTCAAGAAAAATTATCAGTATCTCTGAAGTTGTAGGCCTTGAGGGGGAAAGTGTGGTTCTTGAAGAACTATTTACCTTCCAAATCGAGGGTGCGTTGAGTGATGGAAAACTGTCGGGACGCTATGTCACTTCAGGGGTAATGAGCCGATCGGTACTCTTTAAAAAAGCGCGCTTTTTTGGGTGTGAACAACAACTACAGCAGTTGATTCATGCGATCGAATTAGTGGGGTAGCAGTGTGTATTGGCTATTAATGTTCTGGGGCGTTGTCCTGCTACTTGTTGCAATTTTTTCGAATAATAGTCACTCGATTGATGACTATTTTCCATCAAGTGCCAAGACAAAAACAGCGTCAGCAGCTCCTCGCCAAGCGATTCAACTCAGTCAGATATCCAATGGCTTAGGTTGGTCTTCGATAGCGAGCCTTTTTCATCAAGTTAAGCGACAGTTGGGTTCTTTTTCTGGTGTGAAGGTGGTTTTATTTAGTGGTTGTGTGAGTGTTTTTGCAAGCGCAGTGAATCGCTACCTATTCGGTTTCCCAGTTTGGTTAGTACTTGGTAGCGCGTTGATTGTTACTTGGGTATGGGGTTTCTTGTGGCTGAAACAGCGTGATCGCAAGCAATTTGAAGAGAGCTTTCCTGATGCCTTGAACATGCTGGCTAGCTCTTTATCTGCCGGAGAAAGCATTGGCCGAGGTATTGGTTTTGTTGGCAACAAGCTTCCTGGAGAAGTAGGAAAAGAATTTAAAAGAATGGCGGATCATTTGAAGCTAGGTGAGCCGCTGGACGATGTTTTTCGTAAGTCTTGCCAGCGATTTCCTTATCCGTCATTTCACTTCTTTGTGATTACTCTGCGTGCCAACATGCAGCGTGGTGGGCAATTGAAAGAGATCATGTCGCGTCTGAACCGTCAGATGTTCGAAGCGAGAGCGATGGAAAGAAAGAAGTTTGCGATGACTTCAGAGGCGCGTATTTCCGCAAAAATAGTCAGTGCAACGCCGTTTGTCTTTATCTCAATGCTGCCAATACTGAGCCCTGAGAATTTTGATTTCTTGATGTTTACCGACGAGGGTCGTCCGGTTCTGTATTACCTGTTGATCAGCGAAAGTATTGGTTTAGCGATCATTTGGATGTTGATGAAGAGGGTGAGGTAATGGCCAATATTATTTCGATTTTAATGGAGCCTCAGTCGCAGTCATTGTTGATTTGGACTTGTTTGTCATTTGGCGTCTTGTTGCTCTGTTATTGGTTAATCACGCAGTACATCGCGCAGCAAAAGCTGGCCAGTATTGCCAGTCAGTTTAAATCGATGACTCAACAACGCAGTCAACGACAGCAACAAATCGATAACCTCTTATGTCCGCTGACACAATTGGTTAATGCATCCGACCAACAGATGCAGCAGCGCTTTATTCGTGCGGGTATTTATCAAACACGCTATAGCTCAGTGTATATGCCACTCAAATATCTGGTTCTTGCGATAGGTGAAGTGGTGGTAATTGGTGTGTGCTGGTGGTCCGGTGTCGCTATTAATCAGGCTGTCGCTCTTATATGTGGTTGGGCAATGGTATCTATTGCGCTGCCCGATATGGTACTCGCTCAGCGAACTAAGCGGCGACATCAAAAGTTAGTGGGTCAGTTACCTTACTTGATCGACCTAACGGCGATCTGTGTGCAAAGCGGGATGACGATTGAAGCATCCATGAAGTATTTAGCACAGGAAATGCAGGGCTTTGATCGTGACTTGGCTTATCTACTGAATAAAACCAATCATCGCGCCCGAGTTGTTGGGATGGAAGAGGCGCTTGAAGAGCTTTATCAACAGGTGCCAAGCAGTGAAATGCGTAGCTTTGTGATGACGTTGACTCAAAGCATGCAACACGGCTCGTCGATTTATCGCATGTTAACCGTGTTAGCGAGTGATGTGCGTGAAGTACAAATGCTAGAACTGGAAGAAAAGATAGGGAAGTTAGCCGCCAAGATGTCGATACCATTGATTGTATTCATCTTGATTCCGATCGTATTCGTTATTGCCGCTCCAGGGGTAATGAGGTTAATGCAAAGTGTTTAAACAAATTCTGATATGTATGTTGCCATTGTGGTTAATGGCTTGCAGTTCAACTGCCAATAACTGGCAACAAGAAGAATCGAAGGAAGCGATTTACCAACAAACCAATAATCACACGAAACTGGTTGCTCTGTATAAAGTTCAGCTCCAACGTGAAGATATCGTCGATATTAGGCAAAAACTGGCGAACAGCTATTTAAAATTGGCCGATGCAGAATCCGCTCTTTTTTACATAACTCCTGTTATAGAGAGTGAGAAAGCCTCACTTGAAGCTTACCAAATCCAAGCGCAGGCATACGGTGATATGGGCCAATATCCAGCAGCAATCGCTGCAGCGAAACTGGCACTGGAGTTAGATCCTAGTAACAGCCGCACCGAGAACTTATTAGGCACCTACTATGGTTACAGCTATCAAACGACGCTAGCGAGACGCTACTTTGAACGCGCTCGTGATCACTTCTATGACGGTGTGAGTGTGAACAATAACCTCGCAGTGCTGGATATAGCTGAAGGAGATTATCTTGCTGCTGCTAAGCGTCTGATGCCGTTATATAAGAGTCACCAAGCTGATGACATGGTTATGGCAAATCTGACGCTTAGCATGGCTAAACAAGGCCATTATGCATTTGTACAACAGGTCTTAAGTGATACTTACAGTCAACACCAAATAGAAAAAATCTATCGTTCACTGCAGAAGTTCGAACCTATGAGTGCTAATAGCCGCTTAGATACGCTGTCGAGCATTCAATATGAAAAATAAGCAGCGTGGTGTCGCTAGCATAGAGTTTGTTATGGGCTTCTTTGCCTTCTGGCTGATGTGTATGGCGTGGGTGGAGATGAGCTATATGTCTTACATTTCATCTATTAACGATCTTGCTATATCGGAAGTTACCCGTGAAGCCAAGAAAGGCTCACACGATTATTTGGCTACGGTAGAGCAAGTTTTACATAGAGACGGCAGCATGTGGAATAGTGTGGTTGATGGTGATGATTTTCAGGTAACCATTCACTATCTCACATCGGTGGATGAGTTGGTGAAAGTCACCAATCAGTGCCATATAGCACCGGGTGAGTCCTATAAAGAGTGTGGTGATGAGCAGAACTCATCGTTGGCTATTTATCGACTCACCTATCCATTCACCCCCATTTTTAGTTACTTCTTAGGTCTAGACGGATTACTAAGCCGAGAAATGGTCGTGGTTCAAGAGTATGAAAGATCTAAGTTTGAAGTCTAACTCGCGAAAGTGTCAGCAAGGCATATTCAGTATTGAGTTTGCCATTGTCGGGTTCTTTTTTAGTTTGCTGTTGGTCTTCAGTGGTGATGTGATCATCAAGCTTTCCGTTAAAGGTAAGTTGGATCGATTATCCTATTCGTTGGTCAATGTCGTAAAAGAACGCACCCAGCTTTATGACTCGAGCGTAATTTTAACCTCAAAGCAGGTTGATGATATAGACACGATAGCTCGTCACTCATTGCAACGTACCTTTGGTAATTATGATGCTTCTCGCTATGGCTTGTTAGTTGAAGAGCAAAGCTTTTCTGGTGTAGGACAACAACAGCCTACTATCAGTGAGCGACGTGGCGAACTCAACTGTCGTGTTACTAAACCAATCAGTGAGCTACAGCATTTATCTGTGGTGAGTGTGTGGGGGCACCAGATGCCACTGTATCGAGTGACGCTCTGCTATAGAACCAATAACTGGTTTGGTGAATTGGTTGGTACTGACTTTACCGACGTGATGTCAGATTCTGTCGTGATTGGGAGGTAAACATGAGTCTATCTTTGGCGAAACAGTCTGGCCATGCTGCGATCTTGTTCGCGATATGTATTCCTGTGTTGTTTGGTGTCTTTATGTTGGGCTCTGATGGCGCACGTGCTTTACAGACAAAAGCGAGATTAGAAGAAGCAGCAGAGGCGGCAGTATTGGCGGTATCTGCAGAAGACAGTGAAAACCACTCGTTGGCTCAGTCTTATATCGATCACTACCTCTACGATATGGATACCTTGCTTGATGTTGAGGTTAATAAGCTTTCGTGCGATCAAATTGCAGATTGTACCCAGCAGGCTGAACAAGGTGGAGCTCGCTATTTTGAATACCGAGTTGCCGGTCGAACGCAGCATCAATCGTGGTTTCCGGGGCAAGGTGTGATCGTGGGATTTGGTGACACCTTTGATGTGACTGGTTCTTCAAAGGCTCGAAAGTTTCAAAGCAAGATTGTTGATATCACCTTTGTCGTCGATTTCTCTGCATCAATGAACGATGACTGGAGTGGCGGTAAAAAAAGTAAGATTGAAGACCTCAAAGACACGCTAGAACTGGTGACTGATGAACTAGGAAAATTTAATGCGGTGACGCCAGGTATAAAGCACCGAGTTTCTCTCACAGGGTATAACCGACGTACCGTGAACGCTAATACTGCTGGCAAACTGGTATTTCGAGATCAACGCATCGTTACCAAAATGGGTGAGTACGACAAAGATGATGTCGTGAACTTTAACAAGACAATTGAGCAACAATTCAAGGTGAAGGGAGCTGCCAAACGAATTCCGAACGGAGATGAAGACGCGGTATTTACCGATATTTTCTATACCGAGGATTTTGATGGGTTTATGAATAAAGTCAGAACCTTCAAGGCATCTGGTGGTACTGCTTCGCTGCAAGGAATCATTCGCGCAGGGCAAATTGTGACGTCATTGGCGAAGAACCCGAACCAACTGATTATCATCTTGTCGGATGGTGAGGATTGGAATCACTACGCGGGACAAACCAACAAGTTAGTGAACAAAGGTATGTGCACCAACATCAAGAATATGATCAATGGTGGCAAGGTTTCAGCAGATAATCTTAATGATGATATCGCTGTTGTCGATGGAGTGAGCCCAGGGAAGTTTACTAGTTGGGGCGAGGCGATGAACGCTCGTATGTCGGTGATCGGATTTGATTATGATTTACATGCCAACACAGGGCTACTTAATTGCGTAGGTAAAGACAACGTTTTTAAGGCTGAAAATAAGCAAGACATCTTGAATAAAATCTTAGCCCTAGTCACCGAAGAAGTTGGTCACTTAGCACAGTAGCCTGTGCTAATGATTCGAGACAATAGAATGAATACCGAGAGAATGAACATGAAAAATTTTGTATTGATAGCGCTTTTAGTGGCGTTACCTTTTTCAGCTATCGCATCGCCATCTAACTTGGATACCAACGAGTTACTTTACCAATATTGTGATACTGGCCGCTCCGAGTTTGAGCAGTCGGTTACGGTTGGGCAAGGTACTAAGGTTATGTATCATCAGGGGCCTTTCATGCAGGTATCGGCAGCGGTCGATAATCAGGCTCTGGTTGAGTTAATTCAAGGCAAGCTTACTCAATCTGATCTCAGCAATAGCTGTACTCAGTTTCTGTTGAGCAGAGCCGTCATTGAAGATGAAAATCAAACCAGAGATCTGGTTGCCAGAGTGTTGTTTGACTTTGATAAGGATGAACTGAATAAACAGTCGCGCTATTTGTTACTTAAGCTCGGAGCGAAGTTAGAGCAACAGGTGCCTGAATTGAGTGTCGTGGGTAACACCGACTCGAAAGGAACGGGGAAATACAATTTGAGCTTGGGTTTAAAGCGTTCAGAGTCAGTTGTTACATATCTGCGTGAGCATGGGATTCCTGTTGAACAAATTACGGTAACCTCGCAAGGTGAGAAAGCTCCGATTCAAAGTAATGACTTGGAGACTGGCCGTCATCTGAATCGTAGAGTCGATATTCAATCTTAACCTATCTTTAATTTATGGCTTATGGCTTATGGCTAGGGCTGCGGCAGTAAAATCTTCAGTGAGACACCCATGGATGGGTCTTCTGGTGTCTCAAACCAAATTGCCCCTTTGTAGCTGTGAATTATCTCATCACATAGTGCTAAGCCTAACCCTGTGCCTGGGTTTTGTTGGTCAGCTCTTACACCTCGTTGAAATAAGCTCTGGCTAGTATTACTGTCGATAGCTGGGCCATCATTACTGATCTCAACCATAATCTGATTATCAATATTAGTAACCTTGAACAAGATCGACTGATCAGCAAAACGGTAGGTGTTTTCTAATATGTTACCCATTATTTCCATTAGGTCATCTTTACTTAATGGCAGGGTTTGATTATCTGGATAGTCAGAGACAAACTGGATCGACTTGTCAGTATAAATCTTGGTGAACATACCAACCAAGCTATCTAATACAGGCTTAAGTAGGGTGTCATTGGTGGTGATACCTTTCACTCCTAATGATGCTCGCTTTAGCTGACTTTGGATAAGGCTATCCATTTCGAGTAATTGTTGATTGATTTGATGGTTTTTAGTGGGTGATGAATCGTCTAGTAGTGCTTGGGATACAGTAACACGAGTCTTCAAACTATGGGCGAGATCGTTCAGTGACCGTTTATAACGTTCTTGGTTTTCTTTCTGCTGGAACAACAGTTCGTTCAATGCACTGGTCACATTGTGTAAGTCTTCTGGGTAGCTTTCTGCCAATTGATTCTGCTTCCCCTGTTTTATTTCATGCAGCTCTTTTTCTAAGCGAGCAAAGGGGGCAAAGCTGATGCGATAGAAGAGTAAAAGCAGGGCACTGATTAATGTCAGGGCTACTATCAATACACCCATCGTGGTGTATTTTAGTTGCTTCATTGGTTCCATCTTATGTTCGACTCTTTGAGTAAGGATTACCTTTCCGTCTTCTTGATCTTTAAACCCTTTCCAAAGCATTGTGTGGACGATAAACGCGGCTCCACTCGGTTTCTCTACTAGGCGAATTGTATCGATTGGAAAATTGAGGTCAGTACACAGGTTGTCTATTTGAGGACGTGAGATACCTAACTTTGCCAGCTGTTTGGTTCTACGTTCAACGTCGATTGAAGTCCAAACTTGATGGCTGTTGTGGTCACATAAGATGACGCTGGTATTAGGTGACTCTTTGGCATAAAAGCGATTCCACTCAGTAAGTGGCGGGATCTCACCCGAGGAGAGGAGTTCGTTGACAATTGAAGGTAACTCTCGGAGCGTGTTTTTAGAATAGTCTTCAAACAGCTGGTGTTTTTGGGTGTTGTAATAGAACCAAGTGCTAGTCAGTACCATAGTAAAAAGAATGGAAGCAGCAGTGGCAAAGATACGTCGTCTAAACTGGGTTTTATACAGTCTTTTCATATCATTTCGCTTCTATTTCGAATCGATAACCTTGTCCTCGTACTGTGCTGATCAGCTTATCTTCGGTATGTTGAGCGAGCTTTTTACGCAGTCGTGAAACGATCACTTCAATGTTATTAAGCTGAATGCCTTCTCCTTGGTCGTACAGCGAGTCCAAGATTTGTTGCTTGGAGACAATCTTCAAACTATGACGAATTAGATACTCGAAGATTTGGTATTCGAGTGCTGTGAGGTCGAGCAGCATTTCATTGTAGGTAATGCTTTTGGCTTGAGTATCAAGAGTCAGTGATTGCGCCTTGATTTGAGAGGCTGCAAATCCTTGATTTCGACGTACAAGTGCTTCAAGTCTGGCGAGCAGTTCTTCAAATTGAAATGGCTTGGTTAGGTAATCGTCGGCGCCGCAGTTGAGCCCTTCAACTTTATCCTGCCAGTCACCGCGAGCGGTTAGAATCAAAATCGGGACGTTAATCTCTTTGCGGCGTATTTGTTTGATCAGTGTAAAGCCATCGAAATCAGGCAGACCAAGGTCGATGATCATGACATCGGTATTTGGTTGTTTTTGAATGGTTTGTAGACAGGCCGATGCTGTTTTCTCTGCGTAAACGGTATGGCCAAGATCACCAAGTTGAGAAGAGAGGTGATGATTTAATATCTCATTATCTTCAACCAAAACAACCAGCATTTAATTTCCCTATATACAATAAGATTCAACTACATAGAGCTTACACTAGCTTAGGATAAAAAAAAGGAGAAGCCTAAGCTTCTCCTTGAGTTTCTGCTGTTTTATGTCACTCGGCGTTTACTTAGAACCGGTATAAACAACCAACACCTTGTCATCTTGGTATTGGCGTTCGAAGGCGTAATAACCCTTGCTGTTACGGATGATGTGCTTACCTTGCGCGACAGCTGGGTGGCGTTGGCGGAATTGGCCAAGCGCTTGCCAATGTTCTAGCAACTCTGCACGTTCGCCGGAGATTTGATCCCAAGGCATGTCTGAACGGGTGCCTTGCATTGGATCGGAACCTGTTGGGCCAAAGTCACGGGCTATTTCATCACCGTAATAGATCTGTACCGCGCCCGGAGCAAGCATCAGTGCATTCGCGGCTTTGGTCTGCTTGGCAAAGTCGCTGCCGTGCTGTGTCCAGAATAGTGAGGTGTCGTGAGACGAGAGATAACTCAACACATTGAACTCGCTGTCACTGTTGATCTTGTCTGCGTAGCGAAGGTAATCAGCATCAAGATCGGATAGACACTTCAGCGCCTTAGGGGCGATGTCGCTCTGGAATTCAAAGTTGATGATCGAATCAAAGCCGTTAGCAAAGTAATCTGATTTGACTACGCTGTGTGCCCACACTTCGCCAGTCATCCAGAAAGGTAAATCATCTAAGGCTTTGTCTGGGTTGTTCTGTTTCCACTCAGCTAGTGCTTGGTTAGTGCTCTCTTTAAGCTCTGCCCAGGCGTCCAGTTCAACGTGCTTGGCAGTATCGACCCTAAATCCATCAACACCATATTCGCGCACCCAGTCAGACAACCAAGTGATCAGATGTTCACGAGGTGTTTTGAGTTCATCAGTCGCGCTGGTGGGTTTATTGCGATAGAAGTTAGGCAGCCCGGTTGTCTCTGTCGATTCTGTTTTGAAATCGGGCAGGTGCGCCAAAGACATGGTGAGGTTGTTGTAACCTGGAGAGTCATAAGCGCCAATATCGCTGCGCAGCCAAGCTTTGCCCCACCACTTTTCCCACGCTTCTTTGTCGCTGTAAGATATGTAGTTGTTGAAGTAGTGCCAGTTCTGGCCAGCTTCTGGTTGCCAGTCCGTCCAGTTTTCGCCAAGCGTTTGTTTGGCTTCTTCATCAGTTAGGTTGAGTTTGCCAAAGTCGAACTCTTGCATGTCGGCAAGCGTCGCGTATCCCGTGTGGTTCATTACCACGTCCCAAACAACACGAATGCCTTTGCTGTGCGCGGTATCGATGAAGGTTTTCAGCTCGTCTTCGGTACCCATGTTGTCATCAAGCTTGGTCCAATCTTGGTGGTAGTAACCATGGTAGCCATAGTGTTTGAAATCACCGCGATCACCGCCGCCAACCCAGCCGTGAATTTGCTCTAACGGAGACGTTATCCAGATAGCATTAGCACCGAGTGACTCTATGTAATCGAGCTTTTCGGTTAAGCCGGCCAAGTCACCACCGTGAAAGGTGCCGATTTCGTCTTGTCCATCTTGGCTGCGACCATAGCTGTTGTCGTTGTCAGGGTTGCCATTGTGGAAACGGTCAGTCATTACGAAGTAAACCGTGGCGTTATCCCAACTAAAGTCAGCTTTGGTTTTAGGTTCTACTTTCTCAAGCAGCAGAACACCTTGGCTGTTTTCTGCAGGCTGCATGGTGACGCTGCCATTTGTTACTGTGACTTGTTTGCCTGAAAGAGCGTCTCTTACCACGGTGCCATCATCAAAGGTTTGAGTAACATCGATGGTGGTTGGCTCGTCACTAGGAACCGGACAGGCGAAGCTTTGAACTTGTTGTTGCTTCGGCTTTATCTGAACCGTGAGTTCATTGGTCTGTGGATTGAGCGTGAATTGATAAGTGTTAGCGCGAAAGACTTTAATGGCGATCTCAGATTTCTCGGCACAGTCGTCGAGGCGAAGGGGTTTATTGAACTTGATGCGACTCTCTTCGGCCAGCGCATAGTTAGTGCCACAGGTATTTTGCGTATCGCTGATAGAGAAGGTATAGCTACCTTTCGCGAGTTCCTGTTCTGCAATCACGGTGCCTTTACCGGATGATTCGAATACGACAGTGTCGTTATCAATCGTCAGCAATAGGTTGTTGTCACTGGTTTGGCTGCATGCGCTGAGTGCGAGCATTGAAAGCGCGAGTACTGTTTTTTTCATTGTTCCCTTCCCCTGAATAAACAGGTCAGTTATAGCAAACAATGCCCTCTACAGTCTGAGTGCTATTTCATTCAGTTAATCAATAATACCTCTACAAATAAATGCTTGGTTCACAAAAACAAAAAGGGAAGCTTTCGCTTCCCTTTGGGTGTTTACCGTTAATTACTCAGAGTATGACTTAGAGTATGACTTAGAGTAACTGTCTCACTCGTACTTATTTTTGCAGAAGAGAGATGTCAGCAATCTGTAGGAACAGGTTACGTAGGTTGTTTAGCAGTGTTAGACGGTTCTTTTTAAGCGCTTCGTCATCAGCCATAACCATTACGTTATCGAAGAATGCATCAACAGGCTCGCGTAGACCCGCTAGCTTGCTTAGGGCTTCTTGGTAGTTTCCTGTTGCGAATGCTGGTTCTAGCGCTTCTGTCATTACTTCAACATTTTCAGCCAGTGCTTTCTCTGCGTCTTCTTGTAGAAGCGTTAGATCGATTTCAGCTGCTAGCTCACCATCGAATTTCGCAAGGATGTTACCTACACGTTTGTTAGCTGCTGCTAGTGCTTCTGCTGCTTCCAGTTCACGGAAGTGAGAAACCGCTTTAACACGTTGGTCAAAGTCAGCTGGCTTAGTTGGACGATTCGCTAGTACGGCTTGGATGATATCAACGCTGAAACCAGCATCTTGGTACCATGCGCGGAAACGACCTAGCATGAAGTCGATAACATCAGACTCTACGTTGTCGTTGGTTAGCTTGTCGCCAAGTAGCTCTTTCGCTTTACCGATCAGATCAGTTAGGTCTAGGTTGTAGCCGTTTTCTACGATGATGCGTAGTACACCTAGTGATGCACGACGTAGTGCAAATGGATCAGAACCTTTTGGTGCTTGGCCAATACCGAAGATACCTACGATAGTGTCTAGCTTGTCTGCCATTGCAACTGCAGAAGAGATACCTGTGCTTGGTAGGTCGTCACCAGCGAAACGAGGCATGTATTGCTCGTAAAGAGCTAGTGCAACTTGCTCATCTTCACCATCGTGAGTTGCGTAGTGCATGCCCATTACACCTTGAGTATCCGTAAATTCGAATACCATAGAGGTCATTAGGTCACACTTAGCCAGTAGGCCAGCACGCTTAGACTTTTCAACGTCAGCATCGATTTGCTCAGCGATGTAGCCAGCAAGTTCTGTGATGCGGTCTGTTTTGTCTTTGATAGTACCCAATTGCTTCTGGAAGATAGCTTGGTCTAGCTCAGCAAGACGATCGATCAGCGGACGCTTACGGTCAGTGTTGAAGAAGAACTCAGCATCAGCAAGACGCGGACGTACCACTTTCTCGTTACCTTCGATAACGTGGCGAGGCTCTTTAGACTCGATGTTTGATACGAAGATGAAGTTAGGAAGTAGCTTCTTGTTTTCGTCGTAAACAGGGAAGTACTTTTGGTCACCCTTCATGGTGTAAACCAAAGCTTCAGAAGGGACTTTTAGGAACTCTTCTTCGAACTTCGCTGTAAGTACTACTGGCCATTCAACCAGAGACGTTACTTCTTCAACAAGGTCATCTTCTAGGTCAGCTGTACCGCCAACCGCAGCTGCCGCTTTTTGCGAATCAGCAAGGATGATCGCTTTACGAGCTTCGTAATCTGCCATTACTTTACCGCGCTCTTCTAGGATCGCAGGGTATTGGTCAGCAGAGTCGATTGTGAACTCTTGTTCGCCCATGAAACGGTGGCCACGGATAGTACGAGCAGATGCTACGCCTAGGATTTCGCCTTCAACAAGCTCATCACCTAGTAGTACTGTCAGTGTTTTCACTGGACGGATAAATTGAATGTCTGAGTTACCCCAGCGCATTGCTTTAGGAATTGGTAGGCCAGCCAGTGCTTTCGCAGCGATGTCCATCACCAATTCTTGAACTGGTTTGCCAGCTACTTCTTGTTTGAAAAGAAGCCACTCGCCTTTGTCTGTTTTCAGACGGTCAGCTTGCTCAACAGTAATACCGTTACCACGAGCCCAACCTTGTGCCGCTTTCGTCGCGTTGCCTTCAGCATCGAATGCCACAGAAACAGCAGGGCCACGTTTCTCAACCACTTTGTCTGCTTGGCCTTCAGCCAGTGCAGTTACTTTAAGTGCTAGACGACGAGGTGCTGCGTACCACTTGATGCCTTCGTGAGAAAGCTCTGCCGTTTTAAGGCCCGCTTCAAAGTTAGAAGCAAATGCTTCTGCTAGAGAACGAAGTGCTGTTGGTGGAAGCTCTTCCGTACCTAGTTCAATTAGAAAATTCTTCGCCATGATTATTTGTCCTTCTTACACATTGGGAAGCCAAGCGCTTCACGTGACGCGTAGTACGCCTCAGCAACTGATTTAGTCAGGTTGCGGATACGAAGGATGTAACGTTGACGCTCTGTTACAGAGATAGCTTTGCGTGCATCAAGGATGTTGAATGCGTGACCTGCTTTTAGAATGCGCTCGTAAGCTGGAAGCGGCAGTGGCTTCTCAAGTTCAAGCAGTTCTTTACACTCTTTCTCACACTGATCGAAGAAAGTGAATAGGAAATCTACGTCTGCGTGCTCGAAGTTGTACGTTGATTGCTCAACTTCGTTTTGGTGGAAGATGTCACCGTAAGTCACGTTAGAACCGTCTGGTGCTACGTTCCATACTAGGTCGTAAACAGAATCTACTTCCTGGATGTACATTGCTAGACGCTCGATACCGTAAGTGATCTCGCCAGTTACAGGCTTACACTCAAGGCCGCCAACCTGTTGGAAGTAAGTAAACTGAGTTACTTCCATGCCGTTTAGCCATACTTCCCAACCAAGGCCCCATGCGCCTAGTGTTGGGTTTTCCCAGTTATCTTCAACGAAGCGAATGTCGTGAACAAGTGGGTCAACACCAAGAACCTCTAGGGAGCCTAGGTACAACTCTTGGATATTGTCTGGCGATGGTTTTAGCGCTACTTGGAATTGGTAGTAGTGCTGCAGACGGTTAGGGTTTTCACCGTAACGGCCATCGGTCGGACGACGAGAAGGTTGAACGTAAGCTGTAGACATTGGCTCTGGGCCAAGTGCTCGTAGACATGTCATTGGGTGAGAGGTGCCTGCACCTACTTCCATATCTAGAGGTTGAACAATGGTACAACCGTTTTGAGCCCAGTAATCCTGCAGCGCGAGGATCATTCCCTGGAAGGTTTTGATATCGTATTTTTGCATAGTCAGGTTCGCGCGATTCTTTTAAATGAATGAGAAAAATAACCTCTGAGTATACCGAGATATTCGTAAAGCGAGTAGGGGTAATCTTGTTTAATTAGTGGTCTAAAATGTCGTTTAGTGGATTTTTTTGCCTTTAATGTTTGTTTTTCGGCACAAGTGGATATTTTGATAAGTTTGACACTTGTGTTTGAAAGCGTGGGTGATTAAAATCTCGCGGTCTTTGGGGAGTAGCTTACTTATTCATATCCTATTGAATGAGTTCGTTCGTCAACATAATTGATGCAAAATCATCATGGCGTTCGAGGCAACCACCACCTTGGTGGCGCTTAGCAAGACCTTAGACAAGCATCGTGAACCGGGATGGGGCGCGAGGTTTGTCTTTGGTTAAATATAATAATCTCCATCCCAAATGAGCATGTCGTGAGCGTTTTAGCAATTTCAATTACAACTGTTGCCTTAGCCGAGATCGGTGATAAGACCCAGTTGCTATCCCTTTTATTAGCCAGTCGATATCGAAAACCGATACCTATCATTGCGGCTATCTTCTTTGCCACCATTGCCAATCATGCCCTTGCTGCATGGCTAGGGGTTGTGGTCGCCGACTATCTTTCACCTGAAGTATTAAAGTGGGTGCTGGTGGTCAGTTTCATTGCGATGGCAGGTTGGATTCTGATTCCGGATAAGTTGGATGACGATGAGCAGATCTCAAACCGAGGCCCGTTTGTCGCCAGCTTTATCGCTTTCTTTATTGCTGAGATCGGTGATAAAACCCAGATTGCAACCTCCATTCTAGGGGCTCAATATGCGGATGCATTAGCGTGGGTGATTCTGGGTACTACGATCGGAATGTTGCTGGCGAATGTGCCAGTGGTGATCATCGGTAAGCTGTCTGCTGATAAGATGCCACTTGATCTGATTCGTAAGATCACAGCCCTGTTATTCGTGGGTTTAGCTATCGCAGCGGCTTTCTATTAGCAGGTAGTATTGAGTCTTATTATACTCAATCAGTAGAGTAATGTGTTGTAGGTCATACTCTTACAGTATTGTGGGATTTATCGAGCGAATGGACATATAACTGTCATACT
Organism: Vibrio splendidus; assembly: GCF_001557875.1. Classification (GTDB taxonomy): domain Bacteria; phylum Pseudomonadota; class Gammaproteobacteria; order Enterobacterales; family Vibrionaceae; genus Vibrio; species Vibrio splendidus_F. The sequence continues at coordinate 85,787 of NZ_LNRF01000014.1, forward strand.
TGTCATGATATTTTAATCTTGTGAGTTAAGAGCACGAGGACATGATTATGTTGACGCGTTATATGGGTATTACTCCACAAAGCCAAAGTTATCTATTTACCTTTGGTCTTGCACTTACACTATTAGGCATGGTGTTAACGGACATGTGGCTGCCAATGGTCGCGGGTGCCATCATCATGACTGCGCTTGCGGTTGAGGCTTGGATTCGGGTCGCGCATATTATTCCTATGCGCAAAGATATTCGAGAAATTCAGCATCAGCTAGAGCATCTGCAAAACCAGTCTAGAAGCGAATAAACAAAAAGCCGCTCGTACTCTGAGTTCTGTTTAAGAACATAAGGTACGAGCGGCTTTTTTGATACTTGATAGTCGGTGGGGCGTTACGCCTCCAATCCCTTTCTTATCAAATACTGGTAAGGCAACGTTTCTGTTGCTTGGGCTACCAACTGGTGATCCATGAATCGACAAAAGCTCGGAATATCTCGAGTTGTCGAAGGGTCGTCAGCTTTTACCAGTAACACATCGCCATCCTGCATGTTTCTAATTGTCTTCCTGACCATCATTACTGGTTCCGGGCAACGCAGGCCTTCAGCTTCTAAAGTATGGGTTGCCAGTTCAGGTTTGAATGTCATGGTTTGTATCTCTATATCTATCTAACGAGTGAATAATACGTCTGCAGAAAAAATATGCAATAAGTGCTTGGCAAACAGAATCATTTCCTATAACTTAGTTAACAAGTTGATAACAACTTGAAACAAAGGCAACTAGCTAAGGAGTGGCGATGTTGACAGGATTAGATAGATTAACAATTTATTCGGTTCTCTGTTTTATTTCTTTTTGTGCGTTAGTACTACGCTCATCGACAGAGACCTCACTGATGCCTATTTTTGGCATAGTAGCAACGATTATTGGTATTTGGGTAGAGATGCGCCGTTGGCAAGGCATAGCCGAAGAGCAAGAGCACTAACCTGAATACAGCAAGCGAATTCCGATACGACAACATTCCGACACTATCCCCAGATTTTCTTGGGCTTCCCCGCGTAATTGCGGGATTTTTTTTATCTAAAGCATGCTATAAACAACTTAGTGACTAATGACAATCGTATACAGTTAGGTAAGTGGCGTGGAATTAGAAGACATCTATCGTAGAGACCTGAATTTATTGGTCGCTTTAAAGGTATTGATTGAAGAGGGCAGCGTAAGCCAGGCTGCACTTCGTCTTAACTTAAGTCAATCAGCTACCAGTAGAGTGTTGGGGCGCTTAAGAGATCTACTTAACGATCCGCTGTTTACACGCCAAGGTCAGCATCTTATTCCCACCAAGAAAGCGCTCGAGATCAGTCAGCGTATCGATCAGCCTTTGGAGTCTTTTCGTCAATTGCTGAGTCCGAGTGACTTTGACCCTTACTATTGCAGCGAACGTTTTCTGATCGCAACCACTGACTATGCGATGCAAACCATCTTGCCCTATGCGTTGCCGAAGATTTATGAGCAAGCACCTAATATATCTTTGGAGTTTGCTCCGTTGCAGCATGAGCATTTGTTTAAACAACTCAGCACCGAACGTGTCGATATGGCGATTTGTCGCCCGAGTGGCAGCATTGCACCACTTCATCAAGAAGTCTTGGGGCCGGTTGGTGTGTCGTGTCTATTATCTAAAAACCATCCATTGGCGGATCAGCCTTTAAGCCTTGAAGACTATGTTTCACTCCCACATGCGATGATTGCGATCAGTGATGGTGTTAAGGCTTTATTAGACAACGCGTTAGCCAATCAACAGCCTCGTAAAATGGTGTTGCGTGCTTATCACCTTGAAGCCGCATTGGCAATTGTCGATAGAATGCCATTGGTGATTACTGTGCCTGCTGATTTGGCTTATTTGGTGGCAGAGCGTTATGACTTGGTTGTTAAGCCATTACCATTTGAATTTATGCCGTTTGATTACTCACTGATCTGGCACTCGCGTTGCGATTCTTCAGCCTCGCAACAATGGCTGAGAAGAGTGGTAAAGGAAGAGTGTGGTGAGTTGATTCAAAAACGGATTGCGGATGTCGGCTTGGGTTAACTAGGACTAAGTCTGGGTTCACTTGACCCGAATGACAAAAACGCAAAAGGGCTGATAAAAATCAGCCCTTTGTTGTTTTGGGTCATCCAAGCCTAAAGCTGTTGCTTAAGGTTTGATAACGTTATGTTTGAGAATCTATAGTTTAATGACTACGCGACCAGTGATTTGACCGTTAGTGATGTCTTCTGCTGCTTGAATTGCACCGTCTAAAGACACTTCTTTAGTTGCTTGAGCGTAGAAAGATTCTGGTAGTAGCTCAGCCAGTTGTTCCCACGCTTTAATACGTTTTTCACGAGGGCACATTACAGAGTCAACACCTTGTAGGCGAACGTTACGCAGAATGAATGGCATTACCGTTGTTGGTAAGTCAAAACCGCCTGCTAGACCACACATCGCAACCGCACCGTTGTAATCAACTTGCGCCAGTACTTTAGCAAGTACTTTGCTGCCTACCGTATCGATAGCGCCAGCCCACAGTTGTTTCTCTAGTGGCTTAGCTGGTTCTTCTAGTTCAGCACGCTCTACAATGCGTGTCGCGCCTAGTGATTTAAGTAGTTCACCGTTTGCAGAAGCACGACCAGTAACCGCTGCTACTTTATAACCCAGTTGGTTTAGTAGAGTGATAGACACACTGCCTACACCGCCACTTGCACCCGTTACTAGGATTTCACCGTCTTCTGGCTTGATGCCTGCATCTACGATAGCTTGCACACAAAGCATTGCTGTGAAGCCAGCTGTACCGATTGCCATTACTTTCTTAGCGTTTAGACCTGCAGGCATTGGCACTAACCAATCACCGTTTAGGCTTGCTTTTTCAGCCATGCCACCCCAGTGACCTTCACCAACACCCCAACCCGTTAGAACCACTTCGTCGCCTGCTTTGTAGCGTGGGTCATCAGATTGTGAAACCACACCTGAAAGGTCGATACCAGGAACCATAGGGAAGTTACGAACAATGCGCCCTTTACCAGTAATCGCCAAGCCATCTTTGTAGTTCAAAGAAGAGTAGCTAACATCAATCTTCACGTTACCTTCTGGTAATTGAGACTCTTCAATTTGAGAAACTGACGCGATAGTTTTTTTGTCTTCTTGGTTTAGTACAAGTGCTTTAAACATGATCTGCTCCGTGGAGGAATATTAGGAAACTGAAGTAACTTTAGTTGAATCATCCGAGAAAAAATAATGAAACATCAACATTGAATCTATGCGTTTTGTGCATAGATGTCAGTGGTGGCTCTTTCCTTTTTAAGTTCGTTGAACGAATCGATGGATAGTTGAACGTCGAGCAATAAAAAGTGCAGCTATATAAATATAGCTGCACAACAGATTACCCTTCAGTATTACAGTCAGTAAACGCTATGGGCGTTCAAATACCGTTGCAATACCTTGGCCTAAACCAATACACATGGTCGCTAAGCCGTATTTCACGTCTTGTGCTTCCATCAGGTTGATTAGAGTCGTCGAGATACGAGAACCAGAACATCCTAGTGGGTGACCAAGAGCAATCGCACCGCCGTTAAGGTTTACTTTCTCATCAACCACATCCAGTAGACCTAGGTCTTTCGCACATGGAAGAGATTGAGCAGCAAACGCTTCGTTTAACTCAATCACACCCATGTCTTCAATGGTTAGTCCTGCACGTTTAAGTGCTTTTTGGGTTGCTGGTACTGGGCCGTACCCCATGATTGAAGGATCGCAACCTGCGATAGCCATCGACTTCACGCGAGCTCGAATCTTAAGGCCAAGAGCGTTGGCTTTATCTTCACTCATGATAAGCATTGCAGAAGCGCCATCAGACAATGCTGATGAAGTACCTGCTGTTACCGTACCGTTTGCTGGGTCGAATACCGGGCGAAGCTGAGATAGGCCTTCAACTGTGGTTTCAGGACGAATTACTTCGTCGTAATCTAGGGTAAATAAAGAGCCGTCTGCAGCGTGAGCTTCTGTTGGCAGGATTTCATTTTTGAAACGACCCTCAACCGTCGCTGCTTGAGCTCGAGCATGTGAGCGTGCTGCGAATGCATCTTGGTCTTCACGGCTAATACCGTGCATTTTACCTAGCATCTCAGCCGTTAGGCCCATCATGCCCGCAGCTTTCGCTACGTGTTTAGACATGCCTGGGTGAAAATCAACACCATGGTTCATTGGTACGTGACCCATGTGCTCCACGCCACCGATCAGGCAGATTTCAGCATCACCAACCATGATAGAACGGGTTGCATCATGCAGAGCTTGCATAGATGAGCCACATAAACGGTTAACCGTCACTGCACCAATCTCAATCGGTAGACCAGCAAGCAAAGCAGCGTTACGTGCAACATTGAAGCCTTGCTCTAGTGTTTGCTGTACACAACCCCAGTAAATGTCTTCAATTTCGACAGGGTTTACTTCTGGGTTGCGCTCTAAAATGCCTTTCATCAAATGTGCAGAAAGATCTTCAGCACGTGTGTGACGGAAAGCTCCACCTTTGGAACGTCCCATTGGGGTGCGAAGGCAATCAACAACAACTACATTATTCATTTTGCTATTCCTTTTCCAAATGTGGGTTACAGAGAACTGGCTTGTTGGCTGTCGTAAAAGCTTTCGCCCTTCGCTGCCATATCAAGCAATAGCTGAGGAACTTGGTACATTGCACCTAAGTCTTGGTAGCCTTTCGCCATTTCAACGAAGTTACCAATGCCCACACTGTCTAAGTAGCGGAATACGCCGCCTCTGAATGGAGGGAAGCCTAAACCGTAAACCAGTGCCATATCCGCTTCTTGCGGTGTCGCGATGATGCCTTCTTCTAAACAAAGCACCACTTCGTTGATCATTGGAATCATCACACGTTGGATAATTGTCTGGTCATCAAAGTCTTGCGGCTGTTGGCATACGTCAGCCAAGATAGGAAGAATGTCTTCAGAGAAGGTCTTCTTCGGACGACCGCGTTTGTCTACGCTGTATGTGTAGAAACCGCTGCCGTTCTTCTGACCGTATTTTTCAGCGACGTAAAGTGCGTCAATCGCATCACGACCTTCTTTACCCATACGCTCTGGGAAACCTTGCGCCATCACAGCTTGTGCGTGGTGTGCTGTATCTAGACCCACAACGTCTAGCAAGTATGCTGGGCCCATTGGCCAACCGAACTTACGTTCCATCACTTTATCGATCTTGGTGAAGTCAGCGCCGTCACGTAGCAACATGCTGAAACCGCCAAAGTAAGGGAAAAGTACCCGGTTTACGAAGAAGCCCGGGCAGTCATTAACAACGATAGGGGATTTGCCCATCTTCGCTGCGTAAGCGACTACGCGATTAATGGTTTCTTCTGAAGTATGCTCGCCACGGATGATCTCAACCAAAGGCATGCGATGCACTGGGTTAAAGAAGTGCATGCCACAGAAGTTTTCTGGGCGCTTCAAAGATTTCGCTAGCAGGTTGATCGGAATCGTTGAGGTGTTTGATGTAAGAACTGTGTCTTCACCAACCAAACTTTCCACTTCGCTTAATACTGCTGCTTTTACCTTAGGGTTTTCTACAACGGCTTCCACAATCACATCTGATTGTTCAACACCTGCGTAATGTAGACTTGGAGTAATAGAAGACAGAATGCCTGCCATTTTGAATCCATCTAGGCGACCGCGTGATAAGCGTTTATTCAACAGCTTAGAAGCTTCGTTCATACCAAGATCTAGAGACGCCTGTGCGATGTCTTTCATCATCACTGGCACGCCCTTCAATGCTGACTGGTAAGCAATACCGCCGCCCATGATGCCAGCACCAAGTACTGCAGCACGTTCAGTCGCTTTATTCGCAGATTTACCAGCCTGTTTTGCTAAGCCTTTAATGTATTGGTCATTCAAGAACAGGCCAACCAGTGCTTTCGCTTCTTCAGATTTTGCTAGCTTAACGAAGTGTTTACGTTCGATGTCGAGTGCTGCATCGCGATCGCTACGCGCTGCTTCTTCAATAGCAATCACCGAAGTAATCGGAGCTGGGTAGTGAGGCCCTGCTTTTTGAGCGACTAAGCCTTTCGCCATGGTAAAGCTCATCATCGCTTCTAGTTTGCTTAGCGATAATGCTGATGTTTTTTGTTTGCGGCGTAGCTGCCAATCGAGTTTCTCATTGGCTGCCAAAGAAACAGTATTAATCGCTGATTCTAGTAGTTGGTCTGTTTCAACAATCGCATCTAACAAGCCAACTTTAAGCGCTTCATCTGCACGACATGCTTTGCCTTGCGTGATAATTTCCATTGCGCTGTCAGCACCGATAACGCGAGGTAGGCGCACACAACCACCAAAACCAGGCATGATGCCGAGTTTGGTTTCAGGTAGGCCAATGCTGGTGGTCTTGTCACCGATACGGAAATCAGTAGCGAGTACACATTCACAGCCGCCGCCAAGGGCATGGCCACGCATCATTGAAAGAGTTGGGACAGGAAGGTCTTCGAGCTTGCTGAAGATTGAATTAGCGAATCTTAACCATTCATCAAGTTCTGCTTCTGGCTTAGCAAATAGGCCAAGAAATTCAGTGATGTCTGCGCCTACAATGAACGCGTCTTTGTTTGAAGTTAAGATTAAACCACGCAATCCTGCGTGAGCATTAAGTGCATCTAACGCTTTATCTAGTGATTCTAAAGTAGCAAGGTCGAGTTTGTTTACAGAGGCTGGTGCACAGAAGCTTAATTCCGCAATACCATCTTGTAATTCCTTTACCTGTAGGGTGTTAGCTTGGTAAATCATTGTCTATCTCCATGACATACAATCCACGATTGTTTGAGAGAATCTTGTTATCTTTCTATTATTGTAGAATACCTGGTAAGACCAGTTATCTTAGTCTGTACCTGTGGTTGATTAATTTCAATACATTTTTTAAACAATTGTTTAACATTGTGCGATAGCACAGATCCTCTAACCCTTATTATTCACGCGTGATACACTTCTCCGCTCTTATTTACTAAGTTAACGATATGAATGAACAGCCCTATTTAATACCGTCAGCGTCAGCTCTGTTTGAAGAAGAGATAAAAAAGAGCGTCTTTATTACGCACCTTGCTCATACACCAAGTATAGAAACTGCTAAACAATTCGTAGAGCAGGTAAAAAAAGAGCACTCTTCAGCACGACATAACTGTTGGGGGTTTGTGGCTGGGCGACCTGAAGACTCAATGCGATGGGGCTTTAGTGACGATGGTGAACCCTCTGGGACTGCTGGTAAGCCCATCTTGGCACAACTGTCTGGATCTGGTGTTGGCGAGTTAACGGCAGTGGTCACTCGTTATTCTGGTGGAATCAAGCTTGGTACCGGTGGTCTGGTTAAGGCTTATGGTGGTGGAGTGCAACAAGCTCTCAAGCTGCTTCAAACTATCGAGAAAAAAATAACCACAAAATTACGGCTAGAGTTAGACTATGGTTTTGTGCCAATCGCACAATCCATCATGGCTCAGCATCAGGCTGTTGAAGTCCAAGCGGATTATGGTGTTCAAGTTGAGCTTATTATTGAAATAGAGCTCCTTCAGGTAGATTCGTTTACCCAAACCATGATCAATAAAAGCGGTGCCAAGGCACTGGTAACGAAAGTCAAAGACAACTAGGAAGTGTGAAGCATTTCGCTTCGTTCAATAGCTCATGCAATTTCGCTCAATTATTCGAATCGTCGGATTATTATTAGCACTTTTTAGTGTATCAATGCTTGCTCCTGCGCTCGTCGCACTGATCTATAGAGATGGTGCGGGTGTGCCATTTGTGACGACTTTCTTCGTTCTGTTATTTTGTGGGGCAACCTGCTGGTTTCCAAACCGACGCTATAAGCATGAATTGAAAGCGCGTGATGGCTTTTTGATTGTAGTTCTGTTTTGGACGGTAATCGGTAGTGCGGGCGCGCTGCCGTTTCTGATCGCCGATAACCCAAATGTTTCAGTTACTGATGCCTTTTTCGAATCCTTTTCTGCATTAACTACTACAGGTGCGACCGTTATTGTCGGCCTTGATGAACTACCTAAGGCGATTCTGTTTTACCGTCAGTTCCTGCAATGGTTTGGTGGTATGGGTATCATCGTATTGGCAGTAGCCATCCTTCCTGTTCTTGGTATCGGTGGTATGCAGCTGTACCGTGCCGAAATACCTGGTCCTGTTAAAGACAGTAAGATGACCCCGCGTATCGCTGAAACGGCAAAAGCGCTGTGGTACATCTATCTGAGCTTAACCATTGCTTGTGCAGTAGCTTTTTGGCTTGCAGGGATGAGCTTCTTTGATGCCATCAGTCATAGCTTCTCAACTATTGCGATTGGTGGGTTCTCGACTCACGATGCGAGCATGGGCTATTTTAACAGCCCGGCGATCAACATGATTACGGTTGTGTTTCTTCTTATCTCTGCTTGTAACTATTCACTTCACTTTGCTGCGTTTGCTTCTGGTGGTGTGCATCCTAAGTATTACTGGAAAGATCCTGAATTCCGCGCCTTTATCTTTATTCAAGCGGTCTTGTTCTTAGTTTGTTTCTTATTACTGCTTAATCATCACTCCTATGACTCGTATTACGATGCTTTTGATCAAGCCTTGTTCCAAACGGTATCTATATCAACGACAGCAGGCTTCACCACTACTGGTTTCTCCGAGTGGCCATTGTTCTTACCCGTACTGCTTTTGTTCTCTTCTTTTATAGGGGGATGTGCAGGTTCTACGGGCGGTGGTATGAAAGTCATTCGAATCTTACTGCTCACCCTGCAAGGTGCTCGTGAAATGAAGCGTCTTGTTCACCCTCGCGCTGTCTATACCATCAAGGTTGGCGGCTCAGCGTTACCACAGCGTGTCGTGGATGCGGTGTGGGGTTTCTTTTCTGCATACGCCTTGGTTTTTGTGGTTTGTATGCTGGCTCTGATTGCAACCGGTATGGATGAGCTAAGTGCTTTCTCTGCCGTAGCGGCAACATTGAATAATCTTGGCCCGGGCTTAGGTGAAGTGGCAATGCACTTCGGCGATGTGAATGACAAGGCTAAGTGGGTGTTGATCGTATCTATGCTGTTTGGTCGTTTAGAGATATTCACCTTATTAATTTTATTGACCCCTACGTTTTGGCGTAGCTAAGGACAACATTTTGGCAAAAGCTCTATTTTTGTATTCAAGCCGTGAAGGGCAGACCAAGAAAATCTTGAACTATATAAAAGAAGAAATGAATGAGTTCGAATGTGAGCTTCAAGATCTGCACACCATTGGTAATGTCGACTTTGCTCAATACGACAGAGTGTTGATTGGCGCATCTATTCGCTATGGGCATCTCAATAAGAAGCTATATCAGTTCATTGATGCCAACCTTGCTCAGCTGCAATCAAATAAGGTTGCCTTCTTTTGCGTTAACTTAACGGCGCGTAAAGAAGACCAAGGAAAAGATACCCCTGAAGGTAGCGCCTATATTAAGAAGTTTCTTCTAAAGTCCCCATGGCAGCCGACTCTAATCGGTGTGTTTGCTGGCGCACTCTATTACCCACGTTATAACTGGTTCGATAAAACCATGATTCGCTTCATTATGAATATGACAGGTGGTGAAACGGATACAACCAAGGAAGTCGAATACACAAACTGGGAAAAAGTCTCTTTATTCTCTAAGAAACTACAAGAGATGTAAGAAAAAAGCCTACTTTTGAGGCGTTTTGTGTTCTTTTTAATCGAACGAATAAAAAAGTAAGAAAAACTTCAAAAAGGGCTTGCCAGTGTGATCGAAATCTCTATAATGCCACCTCGCTGACACGGGATGGCTTCTTAGGAAACCAAAACGAATCAGTAGGTCAAATTAGCCAAGCTAAGCGCTTGAAAAAAGTTTTGAAAATAGTGGTTGACACTAAAACTTAAATCGCTAAAATGGCCGTCCGATTTGAGCGAAGCTCAAAAAGGAAAAGCTCTTTAACAATTTAAACCTATCAATCTGTGTGGGCACTCGTTGATGAATATCAAAACGTTATTACTTAGGTAGTAACAGTTACTTCGGTAACAAAATGATTTCAATGAACTGAGTGACCAAT
>NZ_LNRF01000015.1 GCF_001557875.1 Vibrio splendidus
ATGGTGCGGTCGGAGAGACTTGAACTCTCACACCTCTCGGCGCCAGAACCTAAATCTGGTGCGTCTACCAATTCCGCCACGACCGCAGCAAATCTTTATAGTCATATCGAATATTGGTGCTTCAATAAGACATTGTATAAGTGGTGGCTACTGCGGGATTTGAACCTGCGACCCCATCATTATGAGTGATGTGCTCTAACCAACTGAGCTAAGTAGCCATAATAAATCTAAATAGATTCACTATTTGTTCTCTAATGAAAGAGAAATAATGGTGCGGTCGGAGAGACTTGAACTCTCACACCTCTCGGCGCCAGAACCTAAATCTGGTGCGTCTACCAATTCCGCCACGACCGCAGCAAAGCTTTTACTCTAGCGAAGAGTATAGTTAAGAAGACTTATGGTTTGTCTAAGTAACGTTGTAATGGCTGGGCTACCTGGATTCGAACCAGGGAATGCTGGCATCAAAAGCCAGTGCCTTACCGCTTGGCGATAGCCCAACAGTGATATCACTTAAGATATCTAAATAATGGTGCGGTCGGAGAGACTTGAACTCTCACACCTCTCGGCGCCAGAACCTAAATCTGGTGCGTCTACCAATTCCGCCACGACCGCAGCAAAGCTTTTACTCTAGCGAAGAGTATAGTTAAGAAGACTTATGGTTTGTCTAAGTAACGTTGTAATGGCTGGGCTACCTGGATTCGAACCAGGGAATGCTGGCATCAAAAGCCAGTGCCTTACCGCTTGGCGATAGCCCAACAGTGATATCACTTAAGATATCTAAATAATGGTGCGGTCGGAGAGACTTGAACTCTCACACCTCTCGGCGCCAGAACCTAAATCTGGTGCGTCTACCAATTCCGCCACGACCGCAGCAAAGCTTTTACTCTAGCGAAGAGTATAGTTAAGAAGACTTATGGTTTGTCTAAGTAACGTTGTAATGGCTGGGCTACCTGGATTCGAACCAGGGAATGCTGGCATCAAAAGCCAGTGCCTTACCGCTTGGCGATAGCCCAACAATGATATCACTTAAGATATCTAAATAATGGTGCGGTCGGAGAGACTTGAACTCTCACACCTCTCGGCGCCAGAACCTAAATCTGGTGCGTCTACCAATTCCGCCACGACCGCAGCAAATCTTTATAGTTATATCGACATTGGTGATTCGATGTAACGTTGTTCTTTTGGTTAACTACTTAAGTAATCAAACAAAGAGTTTTAAATAGTGGCTGGGCTCCCTGGATTCGAACCAGGGAATGCTGGCATCAAAAGCCAGTGCCTTACCGCTTGGCGATAGCCCAACAATGATATCACTTAAGATATCTAAATAATGGTGCGGTCGGAGAGACTTGAACTCTCACACCTCTCGGCGCCAGAACCTAAATCTGGTGCGTCTACCAATTCCGCCACGACCGCAGCAAATCTTTATAGTTATATCGACATTGGTAATTCAATATAACGTTGTTTTTTCTTCTTTCATAAAGAAAGAATGGTGGCTACTGCGGGATTTGAACCTGCGACCCCATCATTATGAGTGATGTGCTCTAACCAACTGAGCTAAGTAGCCATCTGAGAGCGAAGTAATATAATATAATCTCGCTTTCAATGCCATTATCTTTTTAAAGATAATTACACTTTAAATTGTGGCTGGGCTACCTGGATTCGAACCAGGGAATGCTGGCATCAAAAGCCAGTGCCTTACCGCTTGGCGATAGCCCAACAATGATATCACTTAAGATATCTCAATATGGTGCGGTCGGAGAGACTTGAACTCTCACACCTCTCGGCGCCAGAACCTAAATCTGGTGCGTCTACCAATTCCGCCACGACCGCTTTACTTTCCTAAAAACTCTTGTCGTTAATAAACATGTGTTTAATAACAAACAGAGTGCTTAGGAAATGGTGGCTACTGCGGGATTTGAACCTGCGACCCCATCATTATGAGTGATGTGCTCTAACCAACTGAGCTAAGTAGCCATTTCCAAATTGTCGTTCATTTCGAGACGTTGCCGCTTCGTTGTGAACGGGGCGCATTATGCGTAGTTGAGCGAAACCCGTCAACTTTTTTTTTGAATAAATCGCGAATAAACATCTGTTCGGTTTCTTTTTAGGCAAAGAGGCGTATTTGTCGACAAAAAACAGGTCTAAAAGGCGATATATATAGGAAGTTAAGTTTCTGATAAGGGGCAAATTAGAAAGGGAAAAAACAAAAAGGCCAGTGAATTCACTGGCCTTTTTTCTAGATGTTTAATCAGAATTATACGTTGAAGCGGAAGTGAACAACGTCACCATCTTTAACGATGTATTCTTTACCTTCAAGGCGCCATTTACCTGCGTCTTTCGCACCGCTCTCACCGTTAAACTCGATGAAGTGATCAAATCCTACTACTTCTGCACGGATGAAACCTTTCTCGAAGTCTGTGTGGATCTTACCCGCGGCTTGTGGCGCAGTTGCACCTACAGGGATTGTCCAAGCGCGAACTTCTTTAACGCCAGCAGTGAAGTAAGTTTGAAGAGTCAGTAGTTCGTAACCAGAGCGGATCACTCGGTTAAGACCTGGTTCTTCGATCCCCATATCCGCTAGGAACTCTTCGCGATCTTCGTCATCAAGTTCGGAAAGCTCAGATTCGATTGCTGCACAAACTGCAACAACTACGTTGTTTTCGTTTTCAGCGTATTCACGAACAGCGTCTAGGTATGGGTTATTTTCAAAACCATCTTCTGCAACGTTTGCGATGTACATTGTTGGCTTAAGCGTTAGGAAGTTTAGGTAGCCGATTGCTGCCGCTTCTTCTTTGCCAAGTTCAACAGTGCGCGCCATACCACCTTCAGTTAGAACTGGAAGTAGCTTTTCTAGTACAGTGATTTCGAATTTAGCGTCTTTGTCGCCGCCTTTTGCTTTCTTTGCGTTACGTTGAATTGCACGCTCACAGCTGTCTAAGTCAGCCAGTGCAAGTTCAAGGTTGATCACTTCGATATCTTCGATTGGAGATACTTTACCAGCAACGTGAACAATGTTTTCATTTTCAAAGCAGCGTACAACGTGACCGATAGCGTCAGTTTCACGGATGTTAGCTAGGAACTTGTTACCAAGACCTTCACCTTTAGATGCGCCAGCAACTAGGCCCGCGATATCTACGAATTCCATTGTCGTTGGAAGGATCTTCTGTGGATTAACAATTTTTGCTAATGCATCTAAGCGTAGATCTGGAACCGGAACGATACCTGTGTTTGGTTCGATCGTACAAAATGGAAAGTTTGCTGCTTCGATGCCTGCTTTCGTCAGTGCGTTAAACAGAGTTGACTTACCAACGTTTGGTAGACCAACGATGCCACATTTAAAACCCATGATATAAACCTTATTCTGCTTTGAACGTATGTAAGCGATTTTGTGCTTTTGGTAGGCCATCTTTTAATAAGATGTCTAGGCTGCGAACCGATTCGTCAACGACGGCCTCGATACACTCTTGCTCTTTTTGAGGAGCTTTGCCTAATACATAACCTGCAACTTTATCTTTGTGTCCTGGATGGCCGATGCCTAATCTAAGACGATAGAATTCTTTATTGTTACCCTGCTTGCTGATGATGTCTTTCAGACCATTATGTCCACCATGACCACCACCTTTTTTAAACTTTCCAATACCTGGAGGAAGATCTAACTCATCGTGAGCGACCATGATCTCTTCTGGTTTAATTTGGTAGAACTTTGCTAAGGCTGCAACTGCTTTGCCAGACAAGTTCATAAAAGTCGTTGGGATCAGCAAACGAAGATCTTCACCGTGAACCATGATACGACCCGTTAGGCCAAAGAACTTTGGTTCGTTCTTTAGTGTCACGTTATGTACACGCGCTAATTCTTCAACTACCCAAGCACCCGCATTGTGGCGAGTTTTGGCGTATTCTGGACCTGGATTAGCCAGTCCAACGAGAAGTTTTATTTGTTGGCTCAAGGTATGGATCTCTCTCGGGATTTCAAAAAGCGCCGTATGATATCACAGTTTATGAAAAAGGTGCGAGCTAGCTGATAGCTGCGCGATTATTCCTGTTTGTGATAACTAGCAGTGCAATATTACTCAGACATAAAAAAAGCACTTCATTGACTGAAGTGCTTAATGTCTTTCTCTAGCGTATTTCTAAAACCAAGCTTTTGTAAAAAAGCTATAAAGCTTGGATTAGTTGAACATCGCTGAGATTGATTCTTCATTGCTGATACGACGAATCGCTTCAGCAAGCATGCGAGAAAGGCTAAGTGTTGTCACTTTACCAGTCGCAGCCATCTCTGGAGATAGAGAGATAGAATCCGTTACGATAACTTGATCTAGAACAGAGTTCTTGATGTTGTTCGCAGCAGTACCAGAGAAAACAGCGTGAGTTGCGTAAGCGAATACACGCTTAGCACCGCGCTCTTTAAGCGCTTCAGCTGCTTTACATAGTGTGCCACCAGTATCGATCATGTCATCAACGATAACACAGTCACGGCCTTCAACATCACCGATTAGGTTCATTACTTCAGAAACGTTAGCACGTGGACGACGCTTATCAACGATAGCGATGTCAACATCACCTAGCGCTTTAGCCGTTGCACGAGCACGTACAACACCACCAAGGTCTGGAGAAACCACAACTGGGTTTTCTAGACCACGGTTAGCCATGTCTTCTAGAAGAACTGGAGTGCCGAAGATGTTATCAACAGGTACATCGAAGAAGCCTTGGATTTGCTCTGCGTGTAGGTCGATAGTAAGAACGCGGTCAACGCCAACGTTAGAAAGGAAATCTGCAACAACTTTTGCAGTAATTGGCACACGAGCAGAACGTACACGACGATCTTGACGGGCATAACCGAAGTAAGGGATTACAGCAGTAATACGGCCAGCAGAAGCACGGCGCATTGCGTCAATCATTACCACCAATTCCATTAGGTTGTCATTGGTTGGTGCACAAGTTGATTGAATCAGGAATACATCGCTACCACGAACGTTTTCATTGATTTGAACAGCGACTTCGCCATCAGAAAAACGGTCTACAGTAGCATCGCCAAGAGAGATGTATAGACGATCAGCAATACGTTGGGCTAGTTCAGGTGTTGCGTTACCAGCAAATAGCTTCATATCAGGCACGGTGGAAACCTCGGGTTGCGTCCAGTTTTAAATAGATTGTGGGTGGGCTGATTGGTATTCAGCCAGAGTTTCTTTTAAAGGAGAAATGTTTCTTCCTTTTGCTACGAAAGCGGAAACTGTGTCAAGTAGTTTTTCTTGTACCGATTCGGCTTCTTTTTTGCTGCTAAACTCAGCAAAAATGCATGAACCGGATCCAGTCAATCTTGACGGCGCGTATTGTAGCAGCCATGAAAGTTGCTTATCAACCTCTGGGTACAGCATTCGCACAATTTTTTCGCAATCGTTTACGTATTCTTGTTCTAGAAGCGTTGATAGTGCTCGCTTTGGCGTGCTTCGAGTTAATTCTGAATGTGCAAATATGTCTGCAGTTGCTATGCTCACTTGAGGTTTAACCACAAGATACCATTTTTCACCCGGATTAGCGGGTTGTAGCTGTTCGCCTACGCCTTCAGCAAAGGCAGCATGACCACGAACAAATACCGGGACATCTGCTCCAAGCTTTAAACCGATTTCGGCGAGCTGATCATCTGAGAGATCGAGTTGCCATAAATAATTAAGCGCGACTAATACAGTTGCTGCATTTGAAGAGCCTCCGCCAATGCCACCTCCCATAGGCAGCACTTTCTTGAGTTCAATATCCGCACCGAAAGACGTTGAGGTATATTGCTGCAGCGCAGTAGCGGCTTTCCAGATCAAGTTGTCTTCAAGTGCTACACCAAGAATTTCTGGTGTGATTGTTATCGAGCTAGTTTCTGAGTTTGCAGTGACCGTCAGTTCATCACCAAAATCGACAAACTGAAATAAGGTTTGAAGTTCGTGATAGCCATTGTCACGTCGACCAGTGATATAAAGAAATAGATTCAGCTTTGCTGGAGAAGGCCAGTGTGTTGGTGTTGTAATCATTTTTTCAGTGTCCACTTCGAAACTACGATGTTGATTTTGTTTTGGTCTTGCTTGAAAGATAGTCGAGTAGGGAGCGGAATCGTCTCCACATTTACTTTGTCTTCACCAGATTGCAGCGTACTCGGCATCTCTGTATTGCGATAGTTAGCAAAACTCAGAGTCCATAGTTGGTTGCTGACTTGCTTGGTTAGTGACTCAAGGGTGTTCGTTGTATTTAGCTGATAGCTATCCGCTTGGTCTGGAATGCCAAGGAACCATTGTGGCAGATGATCAACAGGGATCTTCAAGCCTGTAAGCTGCTCAACCAAAATAGAGGCGCTCGCGTGGGTAAATACTTGGTCATCATAAGTGACGACTTTGGCGCCAGATGGATCAATGGTTAGGTTCAATGCGGTTTGACCGAGAAAAGTCGTAAGCCTTAATTGACTCTGATTTGGAGAATGCTTCCAAATGAAATTTAGGCTTTGGCGTTGCTCTGGAGAAATGTAAGCGAGCTTGCCAGAGGCTTGGTAATTTTCTATCTGTATAAGCCGGTTTTGGTGACTTTGCCACTCAACGCTAGTAGGTTGTTCTGGTATAGACGAGCAACCCACCATAATTATGGTCATAAAAATAAGAGACGTGATTTTACGAAGCTTGCTCATATTTGCTCACAACTTGTTCAAATTTATCTGAAAAACGTCTCAACTATAGCATTGAATTCACGAAGTCAGGAAAACAAATCCCGCTTGCTCTTTAAATAGAGCCATGCATCAAGTAAAATTCGCCCCTTGTTTCCATTCCCTGATCGAGAACTTCTGATACATGTCTTTGCTTGCCGTAGGTATCAATCACAATACAGCGTCGGTTGAATTGCGAGAAAAAGTCGCTTTTGGTCCAGATAAATTATCTGAGGCACTCAAGCAACTTAACGCAAATGCACACGTAAATGGAAGTGTCATACTTTCTACCTGTAATCGAACTGAAGTGTATTGTGACGTCAAAGGCGTTGCAAAAAACAAGTTGATCGATTGGCTGTCAGTGTTCCATCAAGTTAGTCCTGAAGAGCTAAAACCAAGTCTTTATATCCATGAAGAGCAGGCAGCGATTAAGCATTTAATGCGTGTAGCTTGTGGTTTGGACTCTTTAGTATTGGGCGAGCCACAGATCTTAGGTCAGGTGAAGCAAGCTTATACAGACTCGCGAGAGAACAAATCTGTTGATGCTTCAATGGAAAAGCTGTTTCAGAAGTCATTCTCTGTCGCGAAGCGTGTTCGAACTGAAACGGAGATCGGCGGAAGCGCGGTTTCGGTTGCTTACGCAGCTTGTACATTAGCCAAACATATTTTTGAATCAATTGCCGATTCAACTGTGTTATTGGTGGGTGCGGGTGAAACGATTGAGTTGGTGGCTAAGCATCTGTCAGCGAATGGCTGTACCAAGATGATTGTGGCTAACCGAACTCGTGAGCGTGCATTAGGGCTAGCAGAAGAATTTGGTGCTGAAGTGATCAGCCTCAATGAGATTCCTGATCATCTGCATAGAGCAGATATCGTGATCAGCTCAACCGCAAGTCCGTTACCTATTATTGGTAAAGGCATGGTAGAGACAGCTCTTAAGACAAGAAAACATCAACCGATGCTGTTGGTTGATATTGCGGTTCCTCGTGATGTGGAATCTCAGGTCGGTGAGTTAAACGACGCCTACCTTTATTCAGTGGATGATCTGCAGTCGATTGTTGATGGCAACATCGAACAACGCAAAGTGGAAGCGATTCAAGCGGAAGCAATAGTTAGCGAAGAAAGTGCGGCATTCATGAGTTGGATGCGTTCACTACAAGCAGTAGACAGTATTCGTGACTACCGTAAATCGGCCAATGAAATCCGAGAAGAATTATTAAGTAAAAGTTTACAATCACTTGCCGCTGGTGGTGACCCTGAGAAACTCTTACTTGAGCTAAGTAATAAGCTCACAAACAAATTGATCCATGCTCCAACGCGTGCACTTCAAAGTGCAGCAGAGCAAGGAGAACCTGCAAAATTAATGGTCATTAGACAGAGTTTGGGCTTAGAAAACCCTCAATAATATTAGACCTCCAACAGAATAAGACATTATGAAAGCCTCGATTCTAGTAAAGCTTGAAACACTTGTTGAACGCTATGAAGAAGTTCAACATCTACTTGGTGATCCAGATGTAATCGGGAATCAAGATAAATTCCGTGCACTTTCTAAAGAGTACTCTCAACTAGAAGAAGTGACAGCTTGCTTCCAGTCATACCAGCAAGCTCAAGAAGATCTAGAAGCTGCTGAAGAGATGGCAAATGAAGATGACGCTGAAATGCGTGAAATGGCTCAAGACGAAATCAAAGACGCAAAAGCGGCGATTGAACGTTTGACTGATGAGCTACAGATTCTTCTGATTCCAAAAGATCCAAACGATGAGCGTAACTGTTTCCTTGAAATCCGTGCAGGCGCGGGTGGTGATGAAGCGGGTATCTTCGCGGGCAACCTGTTCCGTATGTACTCTAAGTTTGCTGAGAAGAAAGGTTGGCGTGTTGAAATCATGAGCAGCAATGCTTCTGAACAAGGCGGCTATAAAGAGATGATCGCTAAGGTAAGTGGCGACGCTGTTTACGGCACAATGAAGTTTGAGTCAGGCGGTCACCGTGTACAACGTGTACCTGAAACCGAGTCTCAAGGCCGTGTTCACACGTCAGCATGTACGGTTGCCGTTATGCCTGAGATCCCAGAAGCAGATCTTCCAGAAATTAAAGCGGGCGACCTTAAAATTGATACTTTCCGTGCATCAGGCGCGGGTGGTCAGCACGTTAACACCACGGATTCAGCAATCCGTATTACTCACTTACCAACGGGTACAGTAGTAGAGTGTCAGGACGAGCGTTCTCAGCATAAAAACAAAGCGAAAGCGATGGCTGTTCTTGCTGCTCGTATTGTTCAAGCTGAAGAAGAGCGCCGCGCAGCAGCTGTTTCTGATACACGTCGTAACCTACTAGGTTCTGGTGACCGTAGTGACCGTATTCGTACGTACAACTACCCACAAGGTCGTGTTTCGGATCACCGTATCAACCTTACTATCTACCGTCTTAACGAAGTACTTGAAGGTGACATGCAAAGCTTGCTTGATCCTGTACTTCAAGAGCACCAAGCCGATCAGCTTGCTGCACTTGCAGAGAATAACTAACCTGTATGCAGTCAGCATATACGGTTGAAAGTGCTTTAAAAGCAGCAATCGTAAAGCTTCAAGAGGGTGATAACACATCACCCTCAATTGATGCCGCGGTACTGCTTTGTCAGGCCTTAGATAAACCAAGATCTTACCTGCTTACTTGGCCTGAGAAGCACCTCACCTCAGAGCAAGAGTCTGAATTCAATGCCCTTCTAACACGTCGCTTAACTGGTGAGCCTGTGGCTTACATTATCGGTGAGCGTGAGTTTTGGTCACTGCCGTTAAAAGTTTCCCCGTCCACCTTAATCCCACGCCCAGATACTGAGCGTTTGGTTGAGTTGGCTTTGGATAAAACTTACGGCAAGCAAGGTGCGATTCTAGATTTAGGGACAGGTACAGGTGCAATCGCGTTAGCATTGGCGTCAGAGATGCCGAATCGACAGGTAACGGGTATTGATCTTCGCCCTGAAGCGCAGCAGCTTGCTACAGAAAACGCACAACGCTTAAACATCACTAACGCCACATTTTTACACGGCAGTTGGTTTGAGCCTTTAAGCTCTAAAGAAACTGTGAAGTTCTCTCTGATTGTCTCTAACCCGCCATACATTGAGAAAAATGATCCTCACTTATCTCAAGGTGATGTACGTTTTGAGCCGATCACGGCGTTAGTCGCTGAAGAGAGAGGACTCGCAGATATTCGATACATCTCTGAAAATGCACGCGGATTTTTAGAAAACGAAGGTTGGCTAGCATTTGAACACGGTTACGACCAAGGTTTGGCAGTACGTGAGATTATGCAGACACTCGGTTATCTCGATGTTGTAACAGAGAAAGATTACGGTGGTAATGACCGAGTGACATTGGGTCGTTACTGTTCATAGTTCGTAGCTGTATTCGATTACGGGTATTCGCTTATGAGTAATAGACGATGAACTTGCCAAATTGATACCTTAACTCGAAAATACATTTAACTCGGTAATGCATTTAACGCAGAAATACAGGGCATTAACGGGTATTGTGAGGCTCGTGTTAACGAAAGCACATATAAAAATATAAAGGAATACCATGTACGAAGGTCTAAAACATTTTCACCTATTAACGATTGCGATAAGCGCGCTACTTCTTTCGATTCGATTCGCTCTTATGATGGCTAACTCACCTAAGCTTAAGCATCCTTTCTTGCAGCGTTTTCCTCATATCAATGACTCGTTGCTACTGCTATCGGGTATTGGTTTGATTTTTATCACTGGCTTTATTCCATTTACACCTGCAGCACCATGGTTAACTGAAAAACTAACCTGTGTTATGGCTTACATTGCATTGGGCTTCTTTGCACTTAAACTAGGTAAGAACAAGCTATTGAGAGTTTTCTCTTTCTTCGGTGCACTTGGCTGGTTAGCAATGGCAGGCAAAATCGCAATGACCAAGACGCCAACATTTTTCGGTTAATTATCTCCTTATTTTCGGTTAACTATCTATGTACGAATTTTTTGATGAAGACTTTGACCAGCTAGAATTAGCTGAAGGTGCATTGATCTTAAATAAAGCGATTAACCCAGAAACTCAAGACAGTTGGGCTGAGCAAGAGCTGGCAAGATTGTTTAAAGAAGCTGAGTTTGCTTTGGTTCATGAAACCGACGAACAGCAGAAGTTTGAGTCTTTTATTCGACTATTCTTCTACGAGTGGGGTTTTGCTGGCGATAAGGACGCGTACTTCTCTTCAGAAAACGCATTCATTGATAAAGTGCTTGAGAGAAAGAAAGGCATTCCAGTGAGTCTGGGGGCGATCTTTCTTTTTCTAGGTCGCAAGCTAGGCTTTCCTGTAGAGGGCGTCTCTTTCCCGACTCAATTCTTACTTAAAGTAAGCTGGTACGGGCAAGCTGCGGCCTACATTAACCCTTATAACGGTGAGTACGTTGGCGAACAAACGTTGCGAGCATGGTTAATTGGGCATGATGGCCCATTAGCTAAGGTGAAACCTGAGCACTTGGAAGTCGCCGACCATCCAACAATTATTGGTAAGTGGTTAGCTCTGATCAAGAGTGCACTGCTGCGAGAAGAGCGTTATACACTTGCATTGAAGTGTACCGATCTGGCGTTAACGTTTGTGCCGGATGACCCGTATGAAATCCGTGACCGCGGTTTTATCTATCAGCAGCTAGACTGTCATCAAGTGGCTGCAACGGATTATCAATACTTTATCGACCAATGCCCAGATGACCCTGCATCTGAGTTACTGAAATCTCAAGTGAACGTCATGAACGAAAAGACAGTGGTTGTTCACTAATTAATAATTATTTAGAGAGAATATGATGGAACAGAAAACAGTTCATATTGGCGATATGCCAATTGCTAACGACAAGCCATTTACGCTATTTGCAGGCATGAACGTTCTTGAATCTCGCGATCTCGCTATGCAGATCTGTGAGCACTATGTAAAAGTAACCGAGAAGCTGGGCATCCCTTACGTATTTAAGGCGTCTTTCGATAAAGCGAATCGAAGCTCAGTTCATTCATACCGTGGTCCAGGCATGGAAGAAGGTCTTAAAATCTTCCAAGAGCTGAAAGACACTTTCGGCGTGAAGATCATTACTGATATTCACACAGAAGCCCAAGCTCAGCCTGTTGCGGATGTGGTTGATGTGATCCAACTACCTGCATTCTTAGCTCGTCAAACTGATCTTGTTGAAGCAATGGCTAAGACTGGCGCAGTAATCAACGTGAAGAAGCCTCAGTTCATGAGCCCGAACCAAGTTGGCAACATCGTTGATAAGTTCGCTGAGTGTGGTAACGACAACATCATCCTTTGTGAGCGTGGCGCTTGCATGGGTTACGACAACCTAGTAGTTGATATGCTTGGCTTTGGCGTAATGAAGAAGTCTTCAAACGGTAGCCCAATCATCTTCGATGTGACGCACTCTCTACAAATGCGTGACCCATCAGGTGCTGCATCTGGCGGCCGTCGTGAGCAAACGGTTGAGCTTGCTAAAGCGGGTCTTGCGACAGGTATTGCGGGTCTGTTCATTGAAGCTCACCCTAACCCAGACCAAGCTCGCTGTGATGGCCCATCTGCGCTACCTCTAGACAAACTAGAGCCGTTCTTGAAGCAGATGAAAGCACTGGATGACCTTATCAAAGGCTTTGAGCACATCGATATTAAATAGCTGAAGCTGATGTTAAATAACTCGCTAATGTAAATTAGTTAAAGTGGTTATTTAACGATATCAAATAAACGCCCAACTCTAAGAGTTGGGCGTTTTTGTTTATCTGGGTATCAGTTCGTTTCGTTGTGCGCTTATCTGTTCTTTTGAGCGCTAATTAGCGCTAGATGATTAAATCCTTGTTAACAGAATCTTTGACTCCCTAAGAAATAACCATGAGTGTGTGAGGTCTGTCCTGTTTACAGTAAATTACTGATGTTCATCACACTTTATAAGTAAACGATTGCCTGTGATGCAGGGGAAGTTTGAGTGTAATCTCATAATTTTGTTACACTTAACTGTTGATCTATGCGTGACCAATTCGACATAAATATGAAATCGTCGTGTTACATCTAGAATGTTAATTTAAGATTAGTCATGTTGAAGTCTTATTGTTCGAACTCCAGGAAAGGGGTCGCAATAGATTATAAAAAGCAGTGGATTCCCCTAAAAAGTTCAAAGGTATGACAATGAAGCAACGCCTTATTCTAAAGACAGCACTAAGTGCTGCAATCCTAGCTACTTTAGCTGGGTGTGCGTCTCAATCAGCTCATGATTGGAACCAAGACGAAACTTACAAGCTAACGATTCTTCACACAAACGATAACCATGGTCGTTTCTGGCAGAATAAATACGGCGAATACGGCATGTCTGCGCGTAAAACGCTTGTTGACCAACTTCGTTCAGAAGTTGAAGCAGAAGGCGGTAGCGTGTTGCTTCTATCTGGCGGTGACATCAACACGGGTGTTCCAGAGTCAGACCTTCAGGACGCAGAACCTGATTTTAAAGGTATGAACAAAATTGGTTACGATGCAATGGCATTGGGTAACCACGAGTTTGATAACTCTTTAGACATACTACAAAAGCAGATCGATTGGGCTAACTTCCCAATGCTGTCAGCAAACATCTACGATAAAGCGACAGGCGAACGTAAGTTCCAAGCTTACGAGATGTTTGAAAAGCAAGGTATCAAGATTGCAGTTATCGGTCTAACCACTGAAGATACAGCAAAAATTGGTAACCCAGAGTTTATCGCTGGCATCGACTTCCGTGACCCTAAAGAAGAAGCGAAAAAACTGATCGCTGAACTTAAAGAAACTGAGAAGCCAGATCTCATCTTCGCAGTGACTCACATGGGTCACTACGAGAATGGCCAACGCGGTGTTAACGCACCAGGTGATGTAGCACTAGCCCGTTACCTAAATGAAGGCGATCTAGATATGATCGTTGGTGGCCACTCTCAAGAGCCTGTATGTATGGAAGGCCCTAACGTTGCTAAGAAAAACTTCAAACCGGGTGATGAATGTAAACCAGACGTTCAAAATGGTACTTATATCGTTCAAGCTCACGAGTGGGGCAAGTATGTAGGCCGTGCTGATTACGAATTCCGTAATGGCGAACTAGAGATGGTTAGCTACGATCTAGTTCCTGTTAACCTTAAGAAGAAAGTTAAGATTGACGGCAAGAAGCAACGTGTTCTTATTCAAGACGAAATCGCACAAGATCCAGAGCTACTTGAATTCCTACGTCCATTCCAAGAGCAAGGTCAAGCTCAGTTAGAAGTTAAAATCGCTGATACAAATGGCAAGCTTGAAGGTGACCGTAACGTCGTTCGCTTCCAACAAACTAACCTAGGTCGTTTGATTGCAACCTCTCACATGGAGCGCGCAAAAGCAGATTTCGCTGTAATGAACTCTGGTGGTGTTCGTGACTCAATTGAAGCGGGTGAAGTGACTTACAAAGATGTACTAACAGTACAACCTTTTGCAAACATCCTGACTTACACTGATATGACGGGTAAAGAGGTTTTAGATTACCTAAATGTCGTGGCGACGAAACCAATCGATTCTGGTGCTTATGCTCAGTTTGCTGGTATCTCTATGACAGTAGCAAACGGTGAAGTATCGAATGTATTCATCGGTGGCAAACAGCTGCGTTTAGACGAAACATACCGCTTCACAGTACCAAGCTTTAACGCTGCTGGTGGTGACGGTTACCCTAAACTGTCTGACCACCCAGGTTACGTGAATACTGGTTTTGTTGATGCTGAAGTACTGAAAGAGTACCTAGAAGCGAATAGCCCGGTTGATGTGAATAAGTACGCGCCTTCTGGTCAAATGGTTTACAAGTAATTGAATCCAAGCAATTGTATCAATAGGTGCTAAATTAGATTGACTCTAGCACCATGATAAATTTAACTAAAGCGACGCCTCGGCGTCGTTTTTTGTTTATCTACCGTTTGGATTTGTTATGACCCCTGCAATCAATCTCGCCAAGAAAAAGAAAATCGCTCATAGTGTGCATCAGTATCATCATGATGCGAATAATACGAACTATGGATTAGAAGCCGTTGAAGCGCTTGGTCAAGATCCCAAACGTGTGTTCAAAACGCTGTTGTTCTGCTTGAATGGTGTGGCGAAAGATTTAGCGGTTGCTGTTATTCCAGTCGACCAGAAGCTCAATCTGAAGCTGGCAGCAAAAGCGGGGAAAGGCAAAAAAGCAGAGATGGCTGATCCAGAGATTGCTCAAAAAACCACGGGTTATGTGGTGGGTGGAATCAGCCCGCTTGGTCAGAAAAAAGCGCTGCCGACTTTTGTTCATTCTAGTGCGACAGAATTTGACACAATATGTGTGAGTGCGGGTAAGCGAGGTTTAGAAATTGAACTTGCCCCTAAAGACTTAGCTCAACTGACTCGAGCTCAGTTTACTGATTTGTGCTTGCAAGCTGATGGTTAGTCGTTAAAAGCCATGACGTACCGAACAATAAACAAAAACGCCCACTCATTAGTGGGCGTTTCTGTATAAGGAGTCATTCTACTTTTTCAGACCTAAAGTGCCACTAACACGTTTCTGAGCTGGTTTATTTGGTCTGCTTGAATCTTGGTTACGGCTTGCCGGCTTTCCGCTTTTACGATCGTTATTGTCGCGATCTGTACGATTGCGATCCGAACGGTTTCTATCTGAATTAGAACGCTCTGAACGAGAGTTCGACTTCCAGTTCTCGGTATTACCACCGCTTTCACCGTTCGATGAATTGCGGCCACGCTTTGAGTTAGGCGCATGACGGAATTCATCCGCATTGTTACCGCGGTAAGTGCGAGATCGGTTCTCGTTTTGATTGCGGCGCGCTGTTGAGGTTTGGTTTTCTTCACGGCTGTCAAAAAGTTTTGCGTCAGTCGCTTTACGAATACGCTGACCTTTGGCGTTCATTTTTGACGCATCTTCTGTACTTACTGAGCCTTCACACATCGCTAAAATTTCAGTGATCTCTTCGTCGCTCAGGTAGCGCCATTTTCCGTTAGGAATACCGTCTAGTGAGATGTTCATAATACGAACACGGCGCAGTTTAAATACTTCGTAACCCAATGCTTCACACATACGGCGAATTTGGCGGTTAAGGCCTTGCGTTAATGTGATTCGGAACGAGAACTTGGTTTCTTTCTCGACCTTACATGGCAAGGTCACAGTATCGAGAATATGAACGCCAGCGCCCATTTGCTTCAAGAACTCAGTCGTAATCGGCTTATCTACACGCACCACGTATTCTTTCTCGTGGTTGTTACCTGCACGTAGGATTTTGTTTACGATGTCGCCATCGTTGGTTAGGAAAATAAGGCCATCAGAAGGCTTATCTAGACGACCAATAGGGAAAATACGCTTGTGGTGGCCGATAAAATCGACGATGTTGCCTGGAATATCACGCTCAGTCGTACAGGTGATACCTGTTGGTTTATTAAGAGCAATGTAAATAGGCTTCTCTTTTGAGCGAACAGGCTTATTGTCGATCTCAACATCATCACCGGGCAAGACTTTAGTACCCATTTCAGGGATCTTACCGTTAATAGTAACTCGGCCTGCATCAATGAGTTTATCGGCTTCGCGGCGTGAGCAAAAACCAGTTTCACTGATGTATTTATTAAGGCGTTTAGCTTGGGATTCTTGTGACATGATATTCTCTTAGCGTTTCACAACGGAAATATAGATAAACAAAAAGCAACCTTTGGATAGTTGCTTTGAGTTGGAATTCTTTAACTGAGGACAATTTTAGCACTTGGTGCGAGTCTAGGCACGAAATATCGATCTTGATGCAAAATCGCTACTAGCCCATTTATCTATCTAAACCTATCAACTGGTGCGCTTTTGATGGCGCTCTCTGTTCTCTAGTTTTTTCTCATTACTCTTTCTGAGCATGACATAGACCGCGCCAGTACCACCATGAAATTGCTGAGCAGAATGAACACATTGAACATCGTTGATTTGCGTTAGCCAATTTGCAACGTAGCTTTTCATCATTGCTGGTGGATTCGAACGTTCGCCCTTACCATGAACAATGATGACGGTACGAACATCCATTCTTAAACACTGACGCAAAAATGAAAGTACTTCGTTACGTGCGTCTTTCAGTGTTTTCCTATGAAGGTCTAGCTTGGCTTGAATCGGGTATTTGCCTAGGCGCAGCTTTTTGTATACGCCTTCTTGTACACCGTCTTTTTTATAAGCAATAACATCGTCTGGCCTTATCATTGGTGAGTAGTCTAATGATAAGTAGTCTTTCTCGTCATCAGATAGCCACATAGCGGCTTCACGCTTGGCAAGGTGAGATTCTGTGACTCGGTGTACTTTCTGGTGTTCGGCGGTGTCATGGTCGATACGTTTAACGTCGCCCATCATTTCTTGGAATAGATCTAAGTCGTCATCATGAGACATAGTGTGTATCTCAAGTTGGGGAAGGATTGGGTAAGTATACCTAAGTTGGGACAGGGTTTAAAAATGAAAAAACCGGAGGTGACAAGAGAAATCAGCTCCGGTGCAAAGCGTTTTAATATTTACCCGTAAGTAATGATGCTTGAGGTAAATAATTTAGGCTGAGCGATTCTAGTGAGGAGATTTTTCAGTCATAACTTTGTAGATGAAGAAGCCTCCATAAAACATCATGAGACCCAGAGCCCCGAAGATTACTATCATTGAAGATAGCCCCACCGCATTACCAAATAGGAGATCTAGCCAAAAGTCCATGTGTGTATACCTCAAAGTTATATGACATGGCTTAGTGTATTAAGTAGCATTATCAATTTACTGATCTGGATCAATCCTGTTGCATAAGTTAAATACTTGTTGGCAACTGTGTGTTTTTCGTCACATTGAGCGAGTTGTTGTATGTCTTTTGTTCGAACGATTCGAATTCACAATAAATATGAGAAAAAGCGCTTGCGGATAAATTCAGAATCCGTATTATACGCTCCATCGACAGGCAATCAGCCAGTTAGATATCTCGGTGAATAGCGCAGCTTGGTAGCGCATCTGGTTTGGGACCAGAGGGTCGGGGGTTCGAATCCCTCTTCACCGACCACATTAAAGAAAGCCTGCTCATTGAGCAGGCTTTCGTCGTTTCAGGGCATGAGAAATGGGATTTGAACCTAGGTGGGGTTCGGCTGATGTTCAAAATAAGCTCATCACAGCCACATTGAAGAAAGCCGTAGCATTCTCTGTAATAGAAGGGTCTACGGCTTTTTGTATTTTGGTATATGTGTAATTTCCTAGAGCGACGAAGGAGCGAGTCGGGAATCTCTTGTTGTTCTAAACGTGCAGCATAGAAACAAGGATTGATCCAGTAGTCCCAAATCTATTTACTTAACATCACAGGTAATGTTCTTGATTGGTGTTTCCGAGGTAACAAAACAAACATACGCTTCAGCTGGCTTATTAGGGCCAATTCGAATGTAACCAGCCTTTACCTCATCTTCATCAAACGTCACCGAGTGAGAGATACCCGTTTGGTTGTCGTAAAAGCTCGCTTCAAAATTGTTGTTCATTTGGCTTGCGATACGGTTTCGTGTTGTAGACGTTGTGAACGTAATATTGGCGCAGCGCATCGGGGGCTTCTCTGCAATTAAAAACTGGCCGCTTTCTTTATCTAATACACCGCCTTTGGTATCCGGTTGAATATCTATTGCCTGAAACTGTTCAATGGCGCACGTTTCTTTGGCTGAGGCTATTGAGGGCATCAGCATAGTGAGGGCTAAAGGAAAAGCAAAAAGTACTGGTTTCATTGGAACAACGCCGTAGGTAAAAGAGCGAAAGATAATAGCACCGCAATGGTGCTATTAAATGTAATGATTCTGTTATTAGGTAATGGTTATATTAGGAGAAGGTCATGGCTTCGAATTGAGCTAGCTGTCGTCACTAATCTCAAATTGACACTGAGCCTGTTGGCTTTGTGATTGTTGAGTGACATTAAAACCTTTCTCTTTTAACAACTGCAAAAGGTTGCCTTCTCCAACTAGGTGTAAGGCACCAACCACAATCAAGTAGTTCCCTTTTGAGTCGAGTTTCCAATTATTGGCTGATAGTTTTTGTGCCCAGTCTATGTTGCGATCGGTTAAGAATGCTTTCTCTAGTTCAGGCGACATCTCAGAGAGCTTTGCGAAGGCTTCCAGTTTTTCTAAATCACCCGCTTTCCAGCTTTCTATTAGGCAATGAACCACACGATCAGTTTGGTCAAATTCTTCAAGACTACTGATTAACCACTCCTTACCGTCGTCCTTTTGTTTTGTCATCAGGTCTATTTGGAATTGCAGACGCTCTAAACTGATAACCGGAACACCTTGGATAGTCGCTTTGTAAGCTAGTGTCGCATCAACGCCGCTGGCTGAGCCATAACCCAGGTTTTTTAATTGCTGCATCTGTATGGAAAGAGACGTCGCCCAAGGCGGTGAGCTAAGCAGTTGTTGCGTCGGCATGCCCAATGATTTTGATATGTCGGTTAATAATTGTAGCTGTTCTGTATTGAGTACATCGGCTGTAGTGAGTTTGTTGTGGGGATATACAACGCCATCAGATTTTCTGATATCCGTTTCGATTACTAACCCATCACTGTTTTTTAGCGCGTCGGTGATCGCTGAAGGAAGTGGGTACATACTCTCGTCCCCAACGTGCACAGAACCTAAGATAGTGAGTGTCAGTTCTTCCTTTTTGGCTTGCCAATAAAGGGGCTCGGCGACCGCTTGTTTAGCTGAAAAGACGAGAACGAATAAAACCACGTACCAGAGTGGGCGCAAAGGGAGCTCCTTTAGGAAGTATTAAACTCGTTAAAATCGGTTTTGACGGTATTTTTTAACGGTTTTTTTTGAGAACAATGTCACGTTGTTTGTACGAAAAGTATAACAACCCAAGCAAATTCTTAAACCTTTCTCTATATCAACGACACGATTTTATGAAATCCTTTAGAAAGATTGTGATTCAATTCTCAATTTTTACGTCAAAATTAAAATGACAGAAGTGTCGTTGCTACTAACGTTATGATTTTAAAGTAAATAATTTTAGAGATATTTTTGAGATTTGAAGCTGATCACTTTATTAACTTGATTTAATTCACGGCAAAAAATAAGCCCATATAGTTTAGTTAACTTTCGAAGCGCTCCAATTTGCTTCTTACTCAATTTTTAAATTTATGGGTGAATACGATGTTGAAGAGAAACTTACTATCTGTAGCGGTACTGGCTGGTTTGACGGGTTGTGCTATAACACAAGCACCAGAACAAAAGGTGGTTAATGCACTGGCTGATAACCTTGATGTGCAATATGAAATCTTGACTAACCACGGTGCAAACGAAGGCATGGCTTGTCAGGATTTAGGCGCAGAGTGGGCATCATGTAATAAAGTAAACATGACGTTAACTAACGATGGTGAAGCAATTGACTCTAAAGATTGGACCATCTACTTCCACAGTATTCGCCTTATCTTAGATGTTGATAATGAGCAGTTTAAAATAACTCGCGTAACCGGTGACTTACATAAGTTAGAACCAACCGAAAAATTTGATGGTTTCGCTGCGGGTGAAGAAGTGATTCTTCCACTGACGAGTGAATACTGGCAGTTGTTTGAAACTGACTTTATGCCGGGTGCATTCGTAACGGCACCAAACGCAGAACCTAAGATGATTGCTTCATTGAATACAGAAGATGTCGCGTCGTTCGTAACAGGTTTGGAAGGAAACAACCTAAAGCGTACACCTGATGACAACAACGTAATGGCGACTGCTGTTACGCGTTTCGAAAAGAATGCGGATCTAGCAACGCAAGACGTATCAACCACTTTATTACCAACGCCAATGTCGGTAGAAGTCGGTGAAGGTTCAGTTAGCATTGCTGGTGGTATTGCCCTACCTAAAGACGCATTCGACGCTGAGCAATTCGCAGCAATTGAAGAACGTGCAGATGTGGTAAACGTAGATGTGAGTGGCGACCTACCTGTGAGTGTCGCTGTTGTTCCTACTCAGTTTACGGGTGATTTAGCGAAATCTGGCGCTTATGAACTAAGCATCTCGGAAGAGGGGATTGCAATTAAAGCGTTTGATAAAACCGGCGCTTTCTACGCAGCTCAGTCTATTTTTGGCCTAATAGATAGTCAGAACGCTGAATCATTACCACAACTGTCGATCCAAGATGCTCCACGCTTTGATTACCGTGGTGTGATGGTGGATGTTGCTCGAAACTTCCATTCAAAAGATGCCATCCTAGCAACGCTAGAGCAAATGGCAGCCTACAAGATGAACAAACTGCACCTTCACTTAACGGATGATGAAGGCTGGCGTTTAGAAATCCCAGGTTTACCAGAGCTAACGGATGTAGGGTCTAATCGTTGTTTCGATTTGGAAGAGCAAAGCTGTTTACTGCCTCAGCTAGGTTCAGGTCCAACAACAGACAACTTCGGCTCTGGCTTCTTTAGTAAAGCGGATTACGTCGAGATCTTAAGCTACGCAAAAGCGCGCAGCATCGAAGTTATTCCAGAGATTGATATGCCAGCACACGCTCGTTCTGCTGTGGTATCAATGGAAGCACGTTACACTCGCCTAATGGCGGAAGGTAAAGAAGCGGAAGCGAACGAATACCGTCTGATGGATCCACAAGATACGTCGAATGTAACCACGGTTCAGTTCTACGATAAGCAAAGCTTCATCAACCCATGTATGGAATCTTCAACTCACTTTGTTGATAAAGTGATTTCTGAAGTGGCGGCCATGCACCAAGAAGCGGGTGTTCCGCTAACGACTTGGCACTTTGGTGGCGATGAAGCGAAAAACATCAAGTTAGGTGCTGGCTTACAAGATATTAATGCAGAAGACAAAGTGGCATGGAAAGGTAACATTGACTTATCTAAGCAAGACAAGCCATTCCAGCAGTCTCCACAGTGTCAGAAATTAATTGCAGACGGTACAGTAAGTGATTTCGGTCACCTGCCAAGCCACTTTGCAGAACAGGTGTCTAAGATTGTTGCTGAGAAGGGTATTCCACACTTCCAAGCGTGGCAAGATGGCCTGAAATACAGTGAAGGTGAAGAGGCATTTGCAACAGAAAGTACGCGCGTTAACTTCTGGGATGTTCTTTACTGGGGCGGTACTTCATCAGTTTACGACTGGTCTGCGAAAGGTTATGACGTAATTGTTTCTAACCCAGATTACGTATACATGGATATGCCATACGAAGTGGATGCTGCAGAACGTGGTTACTACTGGGCAACGCGTGCAACCGATACTCGTAAGATGTTTGGCTTTGCTCCAGAGAACATGCCACAAAACGCAGAAACGTCATTAGACCGTGACGGCAATGGCTTCAGTGGTAAAGGTGAGATTGAAGCGAAACCTTTCTACGGTTTGTCAGCGCAGCTTTGGTCTGAAACAGTACGTACGGACGAGCAGTATGAATACATGGTATTCCCACGCGTTCTTGCAGCAGCTGAGCGTGCATGGCACCGAGCTGATTGGGAAAATGACTACAAAGTGGGCGTTGAGTACTCTCAAGGTACTGACTTAGTGAATAAGCAGGCTCTAAACAACGACTTTAATCGTTTTGCGAATATTGTTGGCCAACGTGAGCTGGCTAAGTTAGAAAAAGCGGGTATTGATTACCGACTACCAGTTCCAGGTGCAAAAGTGGTTGATGGCAAGCTTGCAATGAACATTCAGTTCCCAGGCGTCGAGCTGCAATACTCTGCTGATGGCGAAAACTGGCTAACGTATGATGAGCAACAACGTCCATCGGTTTCTGGTGAAACTTACATCCGTTCTATTTCAGAAAGTGGTGAGAAAGTAAGTCGAGTAACGTCAGTTAAATAATCGATAAGCACTGTTATTAGTAGAAGAGCTCCCGAACTTTATCTTACCCAAGATAAAACGGGAGCTCTTTTTATTCGCCGCGAATTAGGCTCTTCTACAAAACTGAAACATATAGAAATCGACTTTGTTTATATCGTCAACAATGCACATAAGGTGACTTTCATCCCAAAAGTGACGAGCTTCTCATTATTCTCTTCAAAAAATAAGTCTCCTATAAAAAACTCTAAATCAGGTGTGATTCATCTATCTAAATCTAATTTTTCTTCGTGAAATAACGTGATCCCGATCTGTGATTTTTTCCATCTTAAGTTTTTTATCAATTTTTATGTTTTTAAGTTGTTGATTTTTAGGTGTTAAATAACTTGTCTTTTTTTGATAGTGAGAGGGATCACTCTGCTTGCTCTTTTATTTTGAAACGCAAATTAATTCGAGCAACATAGATTCCATGCCAGGGAGGCTACCAATTACTCAAGCGGTGAAGGTGAATGATATACCGAAGATATGCCGCTGAAAAAATCAAACTAAGGCAGTTTACTATGAAAAAAATTATCGCTCTAAGTGCTCTTTCTCTTGCTTTCGCTTCTAGTGCTTTTGCTGGTTCTTCTTACGTTACAGGTAACGTTCAATTTCACTCTGATTTCCAACCAAACGCTACGTCTACTCTAGAAGCTGGCCACACGTTTGACTCTGGTACAACGCTACTAACAGAGTTCGATGGTATCTCTCTTGGTAAGTACGACAATGACGCAATCCAAGATAGCGGTCTAGGTAACTCTCCATACATCACTTTAGGTGTTGAGCAGATGTACAACATCAATGACAACCTATGGGTTGCTGCTGGTT
This sequence comes from Vibrio splendidus, assembly GCF_001557875.1. Classification (GTDB taxonomy): domain Bacteria; phylum Pseudomonadota; class Gammaproteobacteria; order Enterobacterales; family Vibrionaceae; genus Vibrio; species Vibrio splendidus_F. The sequence goes on from NZ_LNRF01000015.1 coordinate 23,342, forward strand.
ACCACCACCTACTAAACAACGGTGAAACAGTTCAGTACCGTCCACTAGTTAAGATTGGCTACAACTTTGATAACGGTATCTCAATCAGCAACCGTACTCGTTACCACGCAATGGAAGATAGCAAAGCTGACGACCAAACTCGCTTTGATAACCGTATCGGTTACGCAGTAAATGCTGAACTAGCTCTAAGCTACAACAACGTATACGTAATCAGCGATGCTGATAACACAATGGACCACGAGCTTCGTGCTACATGGACTCGTCAAGGCGTTCAACCTTACTTTGAGTACCGTAACCAAGCTGACAACGAAAACAATGCATTTGTATTCGGTGCTTCTTACGGCTTCTAAGCTGATTCACTTGGCTACTTAGTCAATTAGATTGTTAGCCAAGTGAGCTTCTTTGCTAACTAGCTTGTTTGCGAATTAGTGAGGAAATATAGCAGCACTAACAGACCGGTTGGTGCCGCGACAAGATTTGCTTTACTGTCCAAAAGCAAAGAGCCTAGCAAGTAAACCACAGTCTTGGGTTTTCTTAATGCTAGGCTCTATTTTTATGACTTCATTTTTTGAATGTCATGTCGGTTACCTTACATTCTACTTTCCATTGTAGTGACGGTATTCAAACACCTGACCTTTCTCGTTAAACGCGTACACTGAATACTCGTCTTTCTTATCGCCATATTCCATGCCCGGTGAGCCCATTGGCATACCTGGAACTGCTAAACCAATTGCATTGCGTGGCGGGTTTTCTAAAAAGGCTTTAACATCATCAGCCGGAATGTGTCCTTCAAATACGTAACCATCGATCTCTGCAGTGTGGCAAGAGGCTAGCTCTTGTGTTACCCCTAGTTTCTGCTTGATTGGATTCATATCATCGTGGAGCTTCTCTGTAACATCGAACCCAGCATCTCGCATATGTTCAGTCCATTCTGTACAGCAGCCGCAATATGGAGACTTATGGTTTAGAACATCAGTAGCTAGAGCTTGTCCTGAAATTGCAGCGAGTGCAGTAAGAGTCATAATTTTACGAATCATGGTTAACCTCATGAATATGGTTTTTGTTGATATTAGAATGAGTGGGTTTGAACAGTCTTAATCTGTTGGCATTGCTTACTACCGTGATTGACGACATAGCCATCGCAGCGCCTGCAACGACAGGGCTAAGCAGAAATCCGAAAAATGGGTAGAGCACACCGGCGGCGATAGGAATGCCAAGCGAGTTATAGATGAAGGCGCCAAATAGGTTCTGCTTCATATTTTTCACTGTTGCTTGAGACAGCTCTATTGCATTACTCACGGATAGTGGTGACGAGTTGAGGAGTGTCATTTGCGCACTCTCGATGGCTACATCACTGCCACTACCCATCGCGATACCGATATCGGCTTGAGCGAGTGCTGGAGCATCGTTAATGCCATCTCCAACCATGGCAACACTCTTATATTGCTGTTGAAGCTGAACAATATGCTGAGCTTTCTGCTCTGGAAGCACTTCCGAGATAACCTCATCGATACCGACGTCTTTACCTATTGCTTGAGCCACAGAGTCGTTGTCGCCCGTTAATAGCACAGTGTGAATTCCGGCGGATTTTAGTTGAGCTATCGCCTGTTTGCTATCTATTTTTAACGCGTCTGAAATGCCCAATATGCCTTCCAGTTTTTGGTCAATCACAATGAAAATAGGCGTCCACGCTTGCGAGCGGCAAAGCTCGATGAAATCCGCGCCAATCTCTGTATTGATGCCTAATTGGGTTAGGTACTTAAGCGAGCCAACTTGCACGTTCTTGCCGTTAATTGTTGCTTGAACCCCAAGCCCTCGTTGGTTTTCAAATTCGCTGTGTGGGAGAGCTGACACTTCCAAGCTCTCTGCATATTGGCAAACGGCTTTGGCGAGTGGGTGTTCTGAACCGACTTCTACTGAATAAGCGTAAGCCAGTAATTCTTGTTCTAATAGATTGTGATAAAAAGCCTGCTGAACGCTTGGTTTCCCTTGGGTTAGGGTGCCTGTTTTATCAAACACAACAGCATCGATCTTGCTGGCAGACTGCAATACATCCGCATCTTTAATAAGAACGCCAAACTCAGCCGCTTTACCAACGCCAACAGTAATCGAAAGCGGTGTGGCTAAGCCTAATGCACATGGACAAGCGATGATCAGCACAGTGGTCGATACGACAAGCATGTAACTTGCACTTGGCTGCGGCCCTACAAAAAACCAAACTAAGGCGGCAACGGCAGCGATCACGACCACAACCGGAACGAAAACGGCTGAGATAGAATCGGCAAGCTTGGCGATTGCTGGTTTACTGCTTTGCGCTTGGCGAACCATTTGAATGATTCTAGCTAGCATGGTGCTTGAGCCAATCCCAGTCGCTTCAATAATTAAGCTACCATCACCATTAATGGTGCCCGCAGAAACGCCATCATTGATCGACTTTACGTTGGGAAGCGGTTCTCCGGTCAGCATCGATTCATCGATATAAGACTCACCCGATACCACGACACCATCAACCGGCACTTTTTCACCGGGTTTTACTCTTACTTGCATACCGACCTGAATCGTTTCTACGGCGATGGTTTGCTCTTTGCCATCGACGATAACCACCGCTTTTTGAGGCTGTAAGTTAATCAATGCCTGTAAAGATTTTGTGGTACGCGCTTTGGCTTTGGCTTCAATGTAATGACCCAACGAGATAAGACCGACAATCATCGCGCTCGCTTCAAAATAGACATGGCGTGATGCTTCTGGGAACCATGATGGAATAAGCACAACCAACATTGAGTAGAACCATGCTGCGCCTGTACCTAGAGCGACTAGTGTGTCCATGGTAGCGCGCTTGTGCATCAGTGATTGCCAAGCATTAGTGAAGAAGCTGCGTCCAGAGGTGGCTAGCAGCACTAAACAAACCACACCGATTAACCCCCAAGCTAGTTGGTCGCTGAATGTCGCAATGGTCATGCTGCCACCGAACATGCCCCAAGCCATCAGCGGAGCACCGATAACCAGCGCACTTACGGAGTTTCTAAGGAAGGCTTGTTGAGTACGAAGTTGCTGTTCTTGCTGTTTTTGTTGTTGAGTCGCTGCATCGTCGACAAACTCGGCGCCATAACCTGCAGCTTTAACCGATTGGATGAGCTCGTTTTCGATAAGATCTCGTGTTTTAGAGGTGAAAACCAGAGCCGTTTGCTCGGCTAGGTTAATCTGAGCTTGGTCGACGAACTCATTGTTTTTCAGTGCTTTTTCTACCGAAGAGACACAGCTCGCACACGTCATTCCCTCAAGAACAAGGTGATAGGTATATTGGCTGGCAACGGGTTCAGTTAAAGTTGCTTCTGTAGGCGCCAGTTTTTTATCTTCTTCTAAATCTGAACTCGATGAAAGGTTATTCGTTTCAGAGTAGGGAGCTGCGTGATAACCCACACTCTCGACCAGCTCAATAACCTCGGATTCAGAAAGCAGAGTAACCAGTGATAACTCCTGTTTGCTCACTTCTAGGTTTGATACTTGATCGGTTTGTTGAAGCGCTTGAGACAGTTTGCTCACACACTTTCCGCAGCTGAGGCCGGATAGTGAAAGGTGCAGCTGATTACCCATAGAATAGCCAAGAGTCGCTAACTGTTCGTTGAGATGAGTGTAGCTATAAGGAGTCGAAATATCGATGTGGGTTGGCGATATGTCATTGATCGTCGTGTTGTTGAGATCGCCAAACAATGTGCGGACTTTCTTTGCACAACCCATGCAATTTAGGCCGTTGAGCGCGGTTGCGTAGTGGTTCATATCGATACTCCAATTCTCATCTACGCCTAACATAAACCTTCCCGTAAGGGTAAGGTCAAACATAAATTCAAGAATTTGATCTTAGTAGAATATGAATGAGTGAGTTACGTTTGTGGATACGGGGGAAACTAAAGTAAAGCGTGGTTTCTATTTATTGGTTACAGGCTGTAGATTTTCGATTTCGAAGCTGGATTTAGCCTTTCTACACTCGCTTTCGCATAAGATCAGCACATTAATCATTCACTACTGATTGTAGATTTAAGCGGTGGTGATAAAATAGCGCCCAAAATTTAGTGATATTTGTCTGTTGCAGGCTTTGTAATAGCGATCACTAAAAGAATCACCTACATAATCAAGGTATTTAAATGACGGTTAAAACTCGTTTTGCTCCTAGCCCAACTGGCTATCTTCACGTTGGTGGTGCACGTACTGCACTTTACTCTTGGCTATTCGCTAAGAACCAAGGTGGTGAATTCGTTCTACGTATCGAAGACACGGACCTTGAGCGTAACTCTCAAGAAGCGGTTGATGCAATTCTAGAAGGCATGCAATGGATGGGTATGGAATGGGACGAAGGTCCTTACTACCAATCTAAGCGTTTTGACCGTTACAACGAAATGGTTGATAAGCTACTTGCTGAAGACAAAGCATTCAAATGCTACGCGTCTAAAGAACTGCTTGATGAAATTCGTGCAGAGCAAGAAGAAAACAAAGAAATGGCTCGTTACGATGCTAACCACCCTAAAATTGTTGCAGCAAACGAAGCAGCAAAAGAAGGTGATGCATGTGTTATCCGTTTCCGTAACCCAAAAGAAGGCAGCGTAGTATTTGATGACCAAATCCGTGGTCGCATTGAAATTGCGAACAGCCAACTTGATGACCTAATCATTCGTCGTACAGACGGTGCACCAACATACAACTTCGTAGTGGTTGTGGATGACTGGGATATGGGTATTACACACGTTGTTCGTGGTGAAGATCACATCAACAACACACCTCGTCAAATCAATATCTATGAAGCACTAGGCGCGCCAGTTCCAACTTTCGCTCACTGTGCAATGATTCTTGGTGATGACGGTGCAAAACTTTCTAAGCGTCACGGTGCTGTTTCTGTAATGCAATACCGCGACGAAGGTTATCTGCCAAATGCACTAAACAACTACCTAGTTCGTTTAGGTTGGTCTCACGGTGACCAAGAGATCTTCTCTCAAGAAGAGATGATTGAATTCTTCAGCCTGAACGCTATCAGCAAGTCTGCTTCTGCATTCAACACTGATAAGTTGCTTTGGTTGAACAACCACTACATCAAGACTTCTGAGCCTGAGTACGTTGCTAAATATCTGCAATGGCACCTAGACGCACAGAAGATCGATACAACAAACGGCCCGGCTATCACTGAAGTGATCAAGCTAGTTGGCGAGCGTTGTAACACGCTTATCGAACTTGCTGAGCAATCTCGTTACTTCTATGAAGATTTCTCTGAGTTTGAAGCTGGCGCAGCGAAGAAGCACCTACGTGGTGTTGCTAAAGGCCCACTAGAGCTTGCTCTTGCTAAGGTTGAAGCACTTGAAGATTTCACTACTGCAAACATCAAAGATGGTGTGATTGCAGCAGTATGTGAAGAACTAGAGATCGGCATGGGTAAAATCGGCATGCCACTTCGCGTAGCAGTAACAGGCGGTGGTCAGTCTCCTTCTGTTGATGCAGTGATGGAGCTTGTTGGTAAAGAGCGCGTAATCGCTCGCATCAAAATGGCTCTTGAGTTCATCGCTGAGCGTGAAGCTAACGCTTAATTGAGCGATTGCTATAATCAAAAAAGGGTCAGTAACTTGGTTACTGACCCTTTTTATTTGTCTTGAGTTTTGTCTAATAAATAAACTTAAATCTTTTTGAAGATAATAGATGTATTAATGCCGCCAAAGGCAAAGTTGTTGCTCATCAGATATTCAACATCCAATTCGCGACCAGAACCTGTAATGTAATCGAGTTTGCCGCAGCGTTCGTCGATGTTCTCAAGGTTTAAGGTTGGGCTGAACCAGCCGGAATGCATCATCTCCAAGCTTAACCAAGCTTCAATTGCACCACATGCGCCAAGCGTATGGCCGAAGTAGCTTTTCAATGAACTGATTGGCACTTCTCCGAAAATATTTGCCGTCGCATTACTCTCTGCAATATCGCCTTTTTCAGTTGCCGTTCCGTGTGCAGAAACATAGCCAATTTTCTCAGCTGGAAGTTGTGCGTCTCTCAGTGCTTTTTCCATACAGATTTGCATGGTTTCCATCTGAGGTTGGGTCACATGGGCTGCATCGCAGTTGCTGGCAAAACCGATGATCTCAGCGTAGATTTTTGCACCACGAGCGACTGCATGTTCATATTCTTCAAGAACAAGCGTGCCAGCACCTTCACCGATAACGAGGCCGTCGCGCTCACTGTCGTAAGGGCTAGGGGATTTTTCTGGTGTGTCGTTTTTTAAACTGGTAGCAAAAAGGGTGTCGAAAACGGCAGACTCAGTTGGGCATAGTTCTTCACCACCACCGGCAACCATCACGGTTTGGTAGCCGTGTTTAATTGCTTCATAGGCGTAACCAATGGCTTGGCTTCCTGAAGTACACGCACTACTGGTGGGAATCACGCGACCGCGCAGACCAAAGAATAGACCTACGTTGACAGCAGCGGTGTGTGGCATCATTTGAACGTAAGTGGTTGCGGTAATCGCGCGTGTCGATTTCTCGTTAAGCATCACGCCAAACGCACCAACGGCATCAGTACTGCCGGTTGAAGAACCGTAAGCGATTCCGGTTTCGCCATTGGTTAATACATCGTGACCAATTAAGCCTGCTTGTCCTAAAGCATTTTCTGTCGCAACGGTAGCTAGGCGCGATACACGACCCATGCCACGCACTTGCTTACGCTTATAGTGTTTTGGCAGTTGAAAGTCATCAATTGGTGCGGCAAGCTTAGTGTTTAGACCATCATATTGCTCGAAGCTTGGCATATATTGGGTTGCATTTTCACAGGCTTTTAGCTTTGGCTCTATCTGTTGCCAGTCGTTACCAAAAGCAGTAACACCAGACATTCCAGTTACAACAACGCGGCGGGTCATACTAAGCCTCCATTAACAGAAATTACTTGGCGAGTTACGTAGCCTGCAATATCAGACATTAGGTAGCTGACTAGGCCTGCCACTTCTTCCGGCTCACCCATTCGGCGCAGTGGTACTTGAGGAAGCGCATGATCTTTCACGTGCTCGTCAACCATACCGGTATCGATTAAGCCTGGGGCGACACAGTTCACGGTGATCTTGCGTTTTGCGAGCTCTAGAGCAAGGGACTTAGTTGCCCCAATCACACCAGCTTTCGCTGCAGCATAGTTAGTTTGTCCGCGGTTACCCATGATGCCTGATACAGACGCTAGAGTGACGATGCGGCCGCCTTTGCGCTTTTGAACCATAGGCATCACACACGGGTGGAGCACATTGTAGAAGCTGTCGAGGTTGGTATGAATCACGCCGTCCCACTCTTCTTCTGTCATGGCTGGAAATGCGGTGTCACGAGTAATGCCCGCGTTGTTCACGACACCATAGTAAGCACCATGTTCAGCGATATCAGACTCAAGTTTTTCGCGACACTCGCTGCGGTTGCTGATATCAAATTGGATAAGACGTCCAGCACCACCCAGTTCGGTGATCGACTGCAATGTCTCTTCAGCGCCTTGCTTGTCACCCATGTAATGAACGGCGATTTCAAATCCGTCTTTCGCGAGTTGAATAGCGATCGCTTTACCAATACCTTTGCTGGCACCGGTGACTAAAACCTGACGGGTCATGATGGGCTCCTAGTTTTCATTTCTTGTAATTTTTGTTCGGTCGGCACGTAGACGTTGAGCTGGCATTGAGCCACCAACTCGCCTTGGTCTTCTACTCTGGCAGTAAACACGGCCATGCCACTGTCTTCCATAAGCTGTTCGGCATAGACGTCAAGGGTCTGACCTTGAGTAAACTCATCACACAGTGATTTGTAGCGACGAGAACCGAGCAGGAAGCCGATAGGGGGAGTGGTGCCGTTTTTGATTGCATGATATCCAGACCACGCAGCCACTGACTGCGCCATAAACTCGATGCCGACATAAGCAGGGACCGTTTGAGAGTCGGTATTAAAGAATAGATTATGGTCACCAATATCGACCTGACAGTGGATAGACAACGCCTCTACGCTGATAGCACGATCGATTAATATCATCGGATCATCGTGTGGGAGAAGTTGGTCTACAGAAGGGATATCAGTCATTTACTACACCAAAAATCAGGCTAACGTTGTTACCACCAAAAGCGAATGAGTTGCTTAAGATGTTCTTTACTTTAAGTTTCTGAGTACAGTTTACCAAATCAATCTCAATATCTTCAGCTTTATCCTGACATTTTTGTAAGGGAAGCGGTAAGTCATATTTCAAAATATGCCACGCAATTGCAGCCTCTATCGCACTTGCGGCTCCAAGAGTATGCCCTGTGAGCGGCTTGGTTGAGCTAACGGGAACCTTGTTTGCAAAAATACGATGAATGGCTTTGCTTTCCATTGAATCATTGAGTGGCGTTGCGGTGCCATGGGCATTGATATAACCGATCTCCTCTGCTTGTAATTGAGCAGAATCTAACGCTTTTCTCATCGCTTGCTCGGCACCGTTTCCTTCTGGATGAGGCGCTGAAATATGGTGTGCATCAGAGCTATCACCACAGCCTAATAAGGCAATGTTTGACGTGCCTTGCGTTGTCTTAACTCTGGTTGGGATGGTCTTGCTGAGCAACATAAACGCCGCTGCTTCTCCGATGTTGATGCCATCACGAGAGGCGCTAAACGGCTTACAATGTGTGGTTGAGAGTGCTTCTAGGCCATGGAAACCATTCAGCGTTAGCTTACACAAAGTATCGACGCCGCCTACTAGCACTGCATCTGCCATTCCAGAATCTAACAAACGTTGAGCGGTAAGAAATACACGGCCACTGGATGAACAGGCGGTCGAGATCGCGTAGCTCGGGCCGGTTAATGAGCAGTATTGGCTAACGAACTCGGAAGTGTTCCCTAGCTCTTGTTTTGAGTAGTGATAATGCTCGGGAAAAGAACCTTGGTCGAGTTTGTGCTTAAAAGCGGCCTCACCGTCCGATATCCCAGAGGTGCTGGTGCCGATAACTACGGCAACGCGCTCGGCGCTAAATTGTGATTTTGCTTGCTCAATTGAATCTTTGATTTGATTAAGAGCCGATAATGCCAGTTGATTGTTGCGAGTGGCGTATTGCGCGAGAGTGGATGGAATCTCTGGCAGTTCACTCGCGATTTTGCCAACGACAGTGTGCTTACCGTCGTTCAGCATATCGCTTACTTCAACCATGTTTGGTTCACGCTCGTCTTTGAGACAGCCATGAATGTCAGCAATACTTGAGCCTAGTGCTGAGTGGAAACCACAGTCTTGGATATAAATAGGCATAGTGTTTAGCTCTTACGTGGGTTAGCGACAATCGTTGAGTTCAACGTTTGTATGGTGATGGTGTAGCCTTGGATCAGATGCTTGAAAACAATCTCTCCAGAGATCTTTGGTTCGCCGACTTTTACTTGGTATTCAATACGAATGATGGCTTGCTGGTTGTCGTCAAAAACGGTTCTTGTTTTGTCGGTATCGACTAGGTGCCAACCTATATTTTGTAAAGGCTGAGCCCAGGCTTCAGCCGGCCATAGAGTCAACATTAAATTGAATAGCACCTGTTCGGGCTGTGGCAAAGTTGCGCCAAGCCCAGACAAAACCTGCGTATCAATCACTTGATTTTGATATTGCAGTGATAAGATGCGAGTACCCCAAGAAGAAAAACCCGCCAAAACCACTTTATCCGCTGTCACTTCGACTTGAACGGGAAGTTGCTGCGTGTCGGTTTCCCACGTGGCGCTGATGAGCTGACTGGCCGTGAGGGAGTATCCCAGTTCAGCTGGTAATGGTAGTGCTAGCTCGGTGTCATTGTTGATAGACACACTCGCGCCTGTAGGTTGCTGAGAAACCATCGAGCAGGCACTGAGCAGAATGCCCACTAGCGTGGCGAAGGTTACCTTTAATGTCTTGATCATCTAAAAGCCTCTCGAGAGGTTGGTCGTTCTACGCTTTTGCCACTGTTGATCGCGAGTGGAGAAAGTAGCCAAGCGACAAAAATCCCTGTCAGAACCGTCACCCCGAAGCTATGAATAGCGTGAGTCTGACTCAGCGACAGTAAGCCAAATGAAAGCAGCGTCGTGAGGCCGGATAAACTAATAGCGAGCAAGGTACTGAGCGATTTTTTCTGTTCGGCAAAGAATAAGGTGTAGTCGATGCCAATCCCTAAAATCAGAATCAAGCCTAGCAGATTAAACAGGTTCAATGTTGAACCTAAAATGCTAGTGACCGCTAAACCTGCTACGCCTGCAATTAATGAAGGCAACAGCATTAATAGGCTTTGCTTCACACCATAACGCCAGCCTAAAACCATCCCAATAGCCGCCAAGGCTATCAATAATAACTCGGTGATCTTGACTCTGTATTCCGCAAAGAGAGCAGAGATTTCATCGGCTTTATTGAGGTATTTAACACCTTGTTGCTGAGCAAAGCTTGAATCGAGCCATTGAGAGAACAGCTCTGAGTTTGTGACGTCTTTGATCAAAATGACCGATGCCGCTTGGCCGTCGATTGGATTTAACCAAAGTGGTCGAACAGGCTCTGAGACTGGAGACCCCAAAAACCCAGATACCGTAATTGCTTCGAACTTCGGTAATTCTGGAAAGCTAGGCCAACCTAAAGTGTTTTGTAAGATATGGCTTTGTTGGTTATAGAGTTGTTCAACCAATTGGTAGTTATCATGTTGTTCTTGCTTGCTTAACAAGTGTTGATTGATGCTACGATATCCGGAGATACCTTGTCGATCGACCAGGGAATCTAAGCTCGTGGTAACTTCTGCCAGTTTTTTGAGTAGCTTTTGATCACTCTTTGCGGTCACCAGCAGCATATTTTGACCATTGCCTAGCCCTGATATCTCAGTGATGGCTTGCTCTTGCTGTTTTAGTTGCTCTGGCATCGCCTGAAGTTGGCGGATATCGTCGTCGTAACGAACTTGACTGAGTGATATCAAGCTAACGATAGTTACCGTTAATGGTAAGCCAATTCTAAATTTTTGGTTGTTCCAGATACTTAACCAAGCATGCCAAAGCTTCGACAGGGGAAGTGGGCGCTCTTGGCTTGGTTTTACCGCTAAAACCGGATACCAACAGACCACACTGGCGTAAGCTGCGATAAGTCCAATCGACGAAAACAGAGCCAGTTGCTGTAAGCCTGGGAAAGGCGCGACCAACAGGCCTAGGTAGCCGATCAAGCTTGTAATCAGACCTAAGGTGATTGCAATGAAAATGTGCTTCAAGCCTTTGTCACTTTGCCATTTACTTCCAGCTGCCAAGCGGTCAGTCAGGTAGTGAAAGGAGTAATCGATAGATACGCCAATCAAGCTGGCACCGAACACCAAACTAAACAGATGAACTTTATCGAAGATAGCGACGGTGCTTGCCAGCGCAACCAATAATCCTGTACTGATTGAGAGCAAAGATAAGGCAAGTGGTAGGACACTACGAAATGTCAGCCACACTAATAAAATAACACCTGCCAATGAGCCCAAACCAATGGTACTGATTTCTGATTTCGCGCTTTCGGTACCGTAATTGGCGTAGAACACTACACCAGTATGCTGCACTTTGACACCAAACTGCTTTTCGACCTCGCGCTCAATTGAATCAAGATCTGGAAGTTGCTCTTGAATAGCCAAGCTATAAGGCGAACCTGCCAGAGTAGCCGTGACCAAAATATGAGTTTGTTCATTAGATTGAGCAGTGAGGTATCCTTCTTTCAATACAAAGTTACTTGATTGAAGGCCAACTGCACTGATGTAGTCGCGAAATAACAAAAATGGGTCGAGAGATAGCTCTGCTGCGGTGACGCCTGAGAACGGGTTGTACAGAGATTGAATGACGTATTGAGCACGCGATTCTGGTGCGTGACTCAGTGTTTCTTTTTGTTGCTGGGTCAGCAGTTGAGCTCGGTGACGAAAATAGAAATCGCTCCACTGGCTTTGAGTACTGGCGTTGATTCTACCTTGAACTTGTTTAAACAGAGCTGGCTGACTTGAAAAGGCTCTTTGGTTGAGGGCTTTTTCAAAAGCATCAGTCGCCACTATTGCTTGTTCTATGTCAGTAGCACTTAAGATAAACACGACTTGTTCGCTCATCGAACTGGATATCTGCTGAAATGCTTGTTCGACCATGGGGTCTTGCTGGTTTTCTGGCAGCAATTTCATGATGTTGCTTTCGATGGGTACTGAAGAAGAAAAAGCGAACTGTTTGAGCAACAGTCCACTAAATAGCACTACGATAACGAGCCAGACAAGGGCGAGCTTAGAGTTGAAATTGTTGTGCTTCGGCATCTGATAATACTTCCGGTTGATGGCTTAGCTGACTAAATTCGATCACTGTGCTATCTCCACGAATCTCTTTCAACTCGATACGTTCAATATCACTTTGTCCTTGCAGTGTGATGGCCTCAAACACTGCGTTCATTGGCGCACTCTTGGGAGTAAGAGTCAGTGCCCATGACTTTTTCTCTGTCTTTTTATCCGATCTTGTGGCCGTTGCGGGCTCAAAATCGAGTGCGAACTGTTCTTGAAGTTTTTGCGTGTCTCCATGAAACACTGACAAGAAGATATGGCTGAAATAAAATGCCATTGGGTTTTCTTTATCGGTGATGATTTTCGCGGGTTGATCGGCAAATCTTTGGCTCAACTTATTATCAGTGAGCACTAAGTTCACAGGAAACGGCGTTGTTTGTGTCCAAAGTAGGCCACTTGATTTGTCTAACAGGAATGTACCTTGTGACGTTAAAGGTTGGGCAAACATCTCCATATTGCGCGTTTGAGTAAACTCGCCACGAACAATGCTATTTTCACTCAACACAGTTTGTAGTTCTGAAATAGAACCAACGACAGCTGTGTTCTCCTTGGCACTGACAAGGCCGCTTACCATCATAGAAGTAAGCCCCAGCAGTGCGATGCTGATGTGTTTGCGACTACGTTTAAACAGACTCATGATTCACCTGCTGTGGGTTAGAGGTTTGCGTCTGATGTTCAGCTGCTAGAGGTAAGCAACCAAACTGGTGCCAGTGCTCAACTTTATCAGTAAACACTTTCGGTGAAGCGAAGCACATCTCTTGCTCTTCAATGGTCACGGCAACCTGCATGGTGTGAGCACGTGTCATGCGAGCGCCTGTGTTGGCATCGTGAACTTCATAATCAACACGCAGACGGTTTTCCCACTCAGTCAACCTAGCTGTTACCTTAATCTTGTGATTAAACGGTATCGCCTTAATGTATTTTACGCGGGTATCGATGATAGGCCACATGTAGCCGGAATCCTTCATCTCATGGTAGTTGTACTCAATCTTATCCATCATGATGCGCCTTACTTCTTCAAAGAATCGGAAGTAGTTGCCGTGATAGATCACACCCATAGGGTCGGCATCTTGAAATGAGGTGATAAGCGTCACCTCAGATTGTAATGGATGAAGGATTTCAGACATAAATCGCTCTCAACAATATTGCGTAAAGGGTTGGTTACTATATGAACTTAGCTATTTTATGAGGTTAGCTACTCTATGAGTAAAGTGACCAGTGCTGACTTTGAATACGAGCAATAAAGTGGCGTAGATCGCCTTCAAGCGGGCGATCCTCGACAATAAATTCAAACTCTTTCAGTACTTCATCGCGAATGTGCTTTAGGTTTTCACTCATGTGGTGCTCATCAAGTTCATTGTGGCGTTTACGAAGCTCAAGCGCTTGAGTACCAGCTAGGAGTGATGCGGCCGCTACTTGTTCAGTGAGTTCTAGAACACGTAGACAATCACGAGCCGCAATGGTGCCCATGCTGACTTTATCTTGGTTGTGACACTCAGTTGAGCGAGAGAATACGCTTGCTGGCATGGTGTGTTTCAATGCTTCTGCTGTCCAAGCTGAAACGCCAATTTGTACTGCTTTAAAGCCGTGGTTGATTGGCTTACGTTCACCTTCTGCGCCTGTTAGGTTAAATGGCAAGCCGTTATTGAACTTGTAGTCCATTAACTGCGCCATTTGGCGATCAAGTAGATCTGCTAGGTTGGCTACCGCTGTTTTTAGTGTATCCATCGCCATAGCGATATGACCACCGTAGAAGTGTCCACCGTGCAGCACGCGCTCGTTGTCACCGTCGATAATCGGGTTGTCGTTAGCACTGTTTAGTTCGTTCTCGATCATTTGGCGTAGCCAAGGTAGAGAGTCTTGAACCACACCGATAACATGTGGAGCACAGCGCAGAGAGTAACGATCTTGTAGGCGGTCACTGTTACGTGGCGGGCGATCGGCTTGCAGGTCATCACGTAGCCATGCCGCAACTTGCTGCTGGCCTGGATGTGGTTTAACAGCAAATAGCGCTTCATCGAAGTGGAAGTCGTTGCCATGCATGCCGACAGATACCATTGCGGTGATCTTAGTTGATAGCTGAGCTAGGTATTCTGCGCGTTTGTAGGCGATACAAGCCAGTGCCGTCATCACTGATGTACCATTCATCAATGCTAAGCCTTCTTTTGGCTTAAGTTTAATAGGGCTAATGCCTAGCTCTTTGTAGACATCACTGGTTGGGCGAACTTCACCCTTGTAGATAACATCGCGCTCGCCGATCAGGGCTGCAGCTAAGTAAGAGAGAGGCGTCAAGTCGCCACTAGCACCAACAGAACCTTCTTGCGGAATACGCGGTGAAATATCTTGGTTGATCAGGGTAACGATTTGATTGAGCAGATCGTGAGTCACACCGGAGACACCTTGCGACAACGAACAAAGACGCGTTGCTAATACTGCACGAGCTTGCTCATGAGACAGTATTTCACCTAAGCCACAACCGTGGAAGCGTGTTAGATGTAATGGCAATTCATCAACAAGGTTTGGTGGAATTGCTACGGTACATGAATCTCCGTAACCCGTTGTCACGCCATAAATCACGCCTTCTTCTTTCAACAGGCGTTCTAAGAAAGCGACACCTCGGTCGATCTTAGATGTGAACTCGTTACTTGAGTTCATCGAGGCTTTTGCGCCCTGTGAAATAGCGACAACATCCTCAATCGTGAGGCGTTCGGCACCAAAAGTGATGCTATTTGGATTCTTTTTCGTCATGGTGCTGGTTGCTCAATGTCCAAAAGTTAAAAAAGTTGTACCACTGAAGCGGTGCTTGCAGTGTGTAGTGCTGAAGTCGGTTCGCATATCTTTGCACGACTTGCTGTAAAGATTGTTCACGAGTCTTTCTTGGTAGCTCGATCTTGTCGCTAAAATGCTCGAAATAGACATTAAAGTGCGGCTTAGTTTGTGAGTCATCACGTAGGCCAAACAGTAAAAATACGGGGGCTTTTAGCACAGAGGCTAACATAAATGGACCTTGAGGGAATGGAGCTTCCTTACCTAAGAACTCAGCCCATACTGAGCGGCTCTCTTTGCTGGTGGAAGTTCTATCGCCAACAATTACGAGCCATTCTCCTTGCTCCAACTTCTGTTGTAATAAGATAGCCGTATCTGGCCCCATCGATGTCACTTGAATCAGGTTTAAATCAGACTGCGGGTTAACTGCTTTCATTACTGAATTAAAACGTTCAGCGTGCTCAGTGAAAACCAGAGCGTTGATTTTAATGTTCGAGTGTCTGCGGCCTAAAGCGCGACACAACTCGATGTTGCCTAGGTGAGAACCCAAAATCAGCACACCTTGCTTATTTTCCACCATACTCTCAAATTGCTCTTGACCATGAATGGTCAGGTTATCGACCGAAAAGTCTCCTTTCCACGCGGCTAGCTTGTCTAGCATAGTATGACCAAACGAGAGCAGATGGTTATAACTGTTTAATTCAGCGGGTAACTCTATATTTTGCTGTTCCGCATAGGCTTTCAATTGAAACAAGTATTGTTCAGAAGCGTTTCGCGCGCGCTTGCCGGTTAAGTGGTAGTAACGCATCACACCACGCAAAATCAGGTTAAATACACCGCGACCTAATAGGGTATAAACCGCCAACAGCAGTTTGATGCCGATTACGGTGCCGCGTTCTTGAGTGCGAGACCAATGGGGTTGTTCTGACTCGTTGTTGTTTGATCCAGTCGATGAATCTTGTTTTTGACCACTTTCAGCAGACGTTGATTTGAAATGGCGAGCAATCAGCTTGGGAGCTCTTGGCAGCATGCCGAAGAACAGACGCGTATGCATCCAACTGATTTTGACGTTATCCCACAACGCATCGAAATGAGAGATGCCGTTTTCAGGGTAGATAACTCGAGTTTCAACGAAGTCGATGTCACAACCTTCCCAATACAGGCGAACCAAAATCTCGATATCGAAGTCCATTCTCGAACCAATATCGTACTTATTCAACACTGTTTGAGTTTGGTTGATGGGATACGCTCTAAAGCCACACATGCTGTCTTTAATTGATAAAGAAAGGGTTTCTATCCATACCCAAATGTGTGTCGCGTAGCGCCCATAGAGCCTTGCCTTGGGCACGCTGTCATCGTAGATAGGCTGACCTGATATCAAGCGCTGGGGGTTGTCTTGCGAAGTTTGGATTAATGCGGGTAGTGCTTCTAGGTCGTGTTGCCCATCTGCATCGATCTGGATGGCATGACTAAAGCCGAGCTCTTGCGCTCGCTTGATGCCAGCTTTTACTGCGCCGCCTTTGCCTTGATTCTGTTCAAGCGTCACCAAAGTCACGTGTGAGTTTTCCGCTAGGGGAGTCAGAAACTGTTTGGTCGCGAGCTCACTGCCATCGTCAACGATGATGATAGGTAACTCAAAATGATGGAGTGACGACACCACTTCAGGCATGGTTACGCCATGGTTAAAGCACGGGATAAGGAAGCAAGCGTTGTAGCTGCTTTCTTTTGTTTGGTGCTGAGAAGTAGCCTCGACGGGAGTGCTATTCACTTTTCTCTCCCAGCTTCATTTTGCCTGAAGAGTGGGTCTGTTCACCGCTGTTTGAGGTGTAACTGAAGCTCAGCTTGTTTTTGTCAGCATCCCATTTGAGTGATAGCTGAATTGTAGCGTCAGGCAGGATAGGCTCTTGGAACTTGATGACTTCCATGCCTTTGAAGAAACCAGGGACGTTTAGCTCTTGGACAGCGTAGTGAAGTGCCCAATCAATTTGCGTGACGCCCGGTAGAATTGGGAAGCTCTTGAAGTGTCCCTTAAAATCGGTGATATCTCCGCTAACATGGAGTGTCAGGGTCGATTCATTCTCTACCGTGTTTACAGCAATGATGTTTGGTTTTCTTTTATCCATAGGGCGTGCTTAGAATCCTTGGGCAAATATTGGTTCTTTGACAAAAATATAAAAAGATAATCTCAGTGTAAAATACGATCAGCGGTTTCTATGATTTTATTAGCTGTTCTATGTGAGATGTTAATCGCTTACCTTGGCTGTTGAGGGGAATCTCATCGACAACACGGTACTTTCTTGGGATAGCGATTGGCTCTAACCACTTTCTTAGCTCTGTGCGCAGCATCAACCAGAATTTACCTTTGCTCATGGTCGATAGAGCGGCTTGGCCTTCATCTGATAATACCAAAACAGAGGCTAAGATTAATCGCTCAGGCTCCTCAAATGGAATCACCACGCACTCACTTATCCAAGGCAGTTGCTCCAGTCGTTTCTCCACTTCAACCAGTGATACTCGTTTTTCTTCTATCTTGATTACTCGATCAGTTCGGCCCTTCAAAATGAATTGATTGTCCGAGACCATTTCGCACTCATCAGCGGTTTGATACCAGTTGTTTTTATCTATGTAGGGCGACAATAACTTAATGCAATTC
Organism: Vibrio splendidus; assembly: GCF_001557875.1. Taxonomy (GTDB): domain Bacteria; phylum Pseudomonadota; class Gammaproteobacteria; order Enterobacterales; family Vibrionaceae; genus Vibrio; species Vibrio splendidus_F. Next base: position 41,035 of record NZ_LNRF01000015.1, read on the forward strand.
TCACTGTTGAGACTAGCCTCAATACAGTCAAAAAGCTGCCAAGGGGTTTGAGCGTTCTCTTGTTGGCGAAAAGCGATGCCACCGGTCTCTGTGCTGCCAAATACCTCGATAGGTAAATGTCCTAGTAGATCTCGTGACTGGTGAGCCGACTCGGTAGGCAATGGGCCACCCGAAGAGAAGATTCCGGCAAGTTGTACCTTGTTGGTCTCATGCTTTAATCGCTTCAGTAGCGCAGGGCTGCTGATCAGAACACAGTTTTTATTGGCATGAGACAGAATTTGTTCAGGGTACTCGAGGTTGTTGCGAGCAAATGGAACACCAGAGCAGAGTGGCCATAAAATTCTAAACAGTAAACCATAGATATGTTGGTGCGAGACCGTACTTTGGACTCGGTTATTCTTGAGTAATTCGCCCCAGTTTTTGTTTAACTGAGCGGTCTCAATATCTAGGTGTTCTAACGTTTTATCTATCGCTTTTGGCGTACCGCTTGAACCTGAAGTAAACAGAGTTAATGGGACTGTTGCCAAATCAATGGTCGTAAGAGCATCGGTTAGAGGCTTTTGTAGTTCGGTGCTTGAGTCCAATAAGGTTTGGATATTGCGAACGTCACTCACCTCAACTTCGCCAATCGAGTCATCAACTAGCAGGCAATCAAACTGTTCACTTAACTCAGCAAGTGCACAAGGTTGGTAGTTACCCGGTAAGATGATGTGTTTGTTAGCTGCTGCACACGCCAAAAATGCTATCGAAAATAGGTAGCTATCTTGGGTACAAATCGCAACTCGTTGACAAGGGGATGAAGATAAAAGGTGCACGAGTTGAGATAAGTCGTCGTTAAAGGCTTGCCACGTAATCTCACTATTGTCGTCAAAGCAGACAATAGATTCAGGGGCTCTGTTCTGGCTGAGAAGTTCAGACAACGAGGTGTAAGATACGGTTTGGGTCATAACAATTTAACTCTGACGAATGCGCTGTCTTACTACCCACTCCCCTGCAAAGAGCACCCCTGCAAACAGATAGCTGAGTAAGCCATTGTAGAGGGTCCATACTTCTAGCGGTTGGAAGCAGGTGTAAAAAGCAATAGAGCCGTTGATAACGAAGAACAAGCACCAGACTTTGGTGACTTTTCTGGTGTAATCAATGCCACTTTGTGGAAGATCAGGCTCTTGAAGGCGAGCAAGACGCTCGATAATCGTTTGCGGTTGCCATAGGCTTGAAGCGAACACAACCAGCATACAGACATTAACGATGACGGGATAATAAGTTAACCAGCCATGCTGCTTAAAGGTTAAACCTAATACCAGTAGAACAATTCCGGCACTTCCACTGATCCAAGCTAGGTGCTTTAGCTCTTTAATTTTAGCCTGACCGCCGGTAAAAATGCGGACAGCAAAGATAACGGCCAAGGCAATACCTACGGTTTGTAGGCCAAACTTGTTGAGTCCAAAGTAAACCGCTATTGGATAAGTGAAAAGTATGATTGCCGACAATAAAGTCAGCAGAGGACGCATTAGGCGTCCTTCAATAGTTCAACTACAGATTCGACAACGTCATTAACGGTGCGTACTGCTTTGAACTCTTCAGGTTTGATCTTCTTACCTGTTACATTCTGCAGGTGGACGACCAAATCAACCGCATCAATGCTGTCTAGGTCTAGATCGAGATAAAGGTGTGCTTCAGGGGTGATATCTTCCGCATCAAGCTCGAACAGCTCAATAAGCGCATCTTTAACCTGGTTGTATACTTCTTGTTGGTTAGCTTGTGTCATAAAGATCTGTCTAGTTGTTCGTTTGAGAAGAGATGTAGTTCGCTAGATTTTCAACTGACGCAAAGTGCTGTCGAGTATTTGAATCGTCGGCATCAATAACAATGTTGTACTTTTTCTTGATAGCAAGGCCAAGCTCAAGGGCATCGATAGAATCTAGTCCAAGTCCATCACCAAATAGTGGAGCTTCCGTTTCAATCTCATCAATACTCATGTCTTCAAGGTTCAATGCGTCGATGATCAGTTGTTTCAGTTCGTTGTGTAATGTTTCCACTTTGGCCTACTTAATGCTTTATCTGAATGCTGCTTTAAGGGGGCGATTCTACATTATGCGAGGTATTTTCGAAATGCTGATATCGCCAGTTGTTTTATTGGTGAGCTAAATACTTTCTTCGGAAGGGAAAATAGTCTGTGCAAGATGATGATTAAGGCGTCTTGCTGCCGAAGTTAAGTTATTTGAATTCTCAATAAATGGTGCGACGTCTATTTTACCTTTCACCGCGATATGAAAAAAGGGTTTCATAGCAGGAACTTGATACCATTTTTTCTCTTTCGTTAAGAATGTCGGAGAAACCGTAATATGAATCACACGTAAATCGGTTTGTGTGCGAGTGGCAATTTGTGCGGCGCCACGCTGTAAGGATGGTTCAATTCCGGGTGTTGTGCGAGTTCCTTCGGGAAAAACAAGCAAGACATTGCCGCGTGAGAAGCGCTCTTCACAGCGCTCTAACAGATCGTCAGGTGCCTGGTTAGGTATATACCCTGCTGCTTTGACGATCCTCTTCATAAATGGGTTTTCCCATATAGCGGCTTTAACTAAACAATCACATTGAGGAAGCTGAGAGGCGATCAGTACATAGTCAATCAAACTAGGGTGGTTGGCGACGATAATGCAGTTACGGTCGTTACGCAGTAGTTCTGCACCATCAATTCGGTAATCAATTGCCCCGGTGAACTTCATGATCTGGCAAAACGCATTGAATGAGAAACGTATTAATCGCTGTGCTTTAAGCTCTCTTTTAATGGTATTGGGAGTCATTAAAGCGATAGTAGGTAAGATTATGAAGCTTAATACTAAGCCACCGAGACCAAAGATGGTAAAGCAGAGCCCTGTCGCGAATACTCGCCAATATTGGTCGACTTTTCCCATTATAGTGCCTCAGTTTTTGTGTTATTTACCCACGACCATTGTTGGTGCTTGCTCGCAATAGTCCAACGTTGCATATTCTGAAGGATGTTCTGCAGTGTTTGTAGGCTCTGTGGTAAGTCAGGCGTTGATTTGTCACTGGTAACTGCCCTTGAAACCGAATAGTCACTGCCCGCGGTTAGCACTATACCCAGCGCATAATCAGCAAAGTTCTGTGTTTCGTACTCTTGGTAGAGCTCGGGCAGAGGTTGGTCGAAATCAACCACCAGCACACGGTGTGACGGATACTGGTGAAGGTAAAGATAGGCTTCAATCAGCGCGTTATGGAAAGTATCTTGCCCTGCGGCTATTGAGGACAGTGGAATCGGTGCTTTTGCGGCAATGGTTGTTAATCCCGCTGCTGTATTGTGCACTGACTGCGAGAATGCCATTGGAGAGGCGTCGTCACCTTCCAATATCGACTGAATTAAAGTAGCGGTTCGGTGTAGCTCACCATGTCGGCTAGAGAACACTAGATAATCAATAGGGGTGTCTTTTAACAGGGTTAATGCGGTTTGGACGGCAAGTTTGCTTTGCACACTCATTCGGCGGCGCATCATTGGAGCGATGGCTTTAAATTCAGTAGAGCCATCTTGAGGCCAGTCTAAATTAGTGCTCCACGCTTGCCATTCGGCAACGGAATTGAGGCCGGCCGAATTTGCAGACCATTTCTCAATATTAAACGACATTAATTGGGATTGATTTGACATAGAGTATTGATTTGCTTTGGGTCTAACTAAATACTATACGTGCTTATAAATAAACACAGATAAGGAATTTAAATGAAATTACTAAAAATAGCCGTTTCAATGTTATTCATATTCGTTCTTGCAGGATGTGGACGTGTCCAACCTGTAATGAATGTTGAGGATACTCCAGTTGCACTGAATCTTCAAAGTAAACAGGTGAAATCAGCTATTTATGAATCTGCTGAAAACAGAGGCTGGTTGATTTCAGAAATAAAACCAGGCTTGCTCCGTGCTGAGCTGTATGTTCGCTCGCACCATGCAGTGGTTGATATTCCATATACTGATAAGTTTTACTCTATTCTTTACGTTGAGTCAGAGAATTTGAAGTACGACGATGGTGAAATACACCGTAATTACAACCGTTGGGTTAATAACTTAAACGTTGATATTAAACGCAAGCTTGCACAAATGGCAGCTGAGTAATCCTCTATTATTTAAAGTTAGGTTTTTCGTGTCAGAATATAAATCAGATCCATTCAATGCATTAGAAGCAAAAACAGAAGCACAAAAATTGTCTTTCGCGCCTATCGTTTTTCATACTGCTCGCACACTGCGTGATTTAGGTATTTTAAAGGCCTTAGATGACGCGAATAATGATGGTTTACCAGCGGAGAGTATCTCGAAATTAACGGGTGTATCCGAGTATGGCGTGAAAGTTCTGCTCGATATGGCGTTAAGTGCACATATTGTTACTTGGGACAAACCTAACTACAAAATTGCCAATCTTGGCTTCTACCTTTTGCACGATGGAATGACCAACGCAAACATGGATTTTACTGCCGATGTTTGTTATGCCGCGATGATGCATCTAACCGAAGCCATTGAAGAGGGCACACCTGCTGGCCTGAAAGAGCTTGGCGATTGGGAAACCATTTACCAAGGCTTGTCTCAATTACCAGAAAAAGCAAAAGAGAGCTGGTTTAAGTTCGATCACTTTTATTCAGATCGCTCATTTCCTGTGTTACTTGAGAAAGTTTTTAGTAAGAAACCTAAATCGCTGGTGGATATTGGTGGTAACACGGGGAAGTGGGCGATGCAGTGTTGTAACCACGACTCAGACGTTGAGGTGACAATTGTTGATTTGCCACAGCAGCTAGAAATGGCTATGGCAAACGCAACGCAGCACGGTCATCAAGATCGAGTAACGCCATTCCCGGCCAACATGCTGGATAAACAGCAAACTCTGCCAACGGGCGCCGATGTATGGTGGATGAGTCAGTTCCTTGATTGTTTCTCGCCAATGGAGATTCTGAGCATATTAAAGCGTGTTCGATCTCATATGTCAGAAGAAGCGACCGTCTATATCCTTGAATTGTTTTGGGATGCACAGAAATACGATGCGGCTTCTTATAGCTTAAATGCGACGTCTCTTTATTTTACTTGTCTCGCAAATGGCAACAGCCGCTTTTACCGTAGTGAAGATTTCCTAGAGATCGTTGAAGAAGCTGGCTTTGAAGTGGTGACTCGTACCGACGATATTGGCCTTGGTCACACGCTTCTTGAATTGAAAGCTGGCGCGCAATAAAAATAACAAACATGGCTTAAATTAATGAAAAAACTGTCTACTCAAGTGGTGATCATCGGAGCAGGGCCGTCAGGGTCGATTGCTGCATCTTTGCTTCATAGAAAAGGTATCGATGTTCGAGTGATTGAAAAGAGCGTTTTCCCCCGTTTTTCTATTGGCGAAAGCCTATTACCAGCTTGCATGGAAGTGATAGATCAAGCTGGTATGAGCGAAGCTGTCGCGAATGCTAACTTCCAATTTAAAGATGGTGCGGCTTTTCGGAATAATGGTGTTTATACAGCATTTAATTTTGAAGATAAGTTCTCTTCTGGACCGGGAACGACATTTCAGGTTCAGCGAGGTGCCTTTGATAAGGTGTTAGCTGATTGTGCTGAAGAGCAAGGCGTTGCCATAGATTACCAGCATGAGTTGATGGGCATTAACTTCGCAGAAGATCGCACCATCCTAGATGTACAAGTGCAGGGTGGCGAGCGTTATCAGTTAGAAGCTAAATATGTTCTGGATGGCAGTGGTTTTGGTCGCGTGCTACCAAAAATGCTTAACTTGGAAGAGCCGTCATCGCTCCCTCCACGCAAAGCTATTTTCACGCACATTAACGATCATATTTCAGAGGTCGAGACCGAACTTGAATACGATCGCAATAAAATCTTGATCTCAGTACACCCAACCAATCCTGATGTTTGGTACTGGTTGATTCCATTTAGCAATGGTGTCTCTTCGTTTGGTGTTGTAGGTGAGCCGAAGTTCTTTGAATCATACCCAGAAGACAAGGTTGCTGCTCTTAAACAACTGGCAATGGAAGAGCCGGGTTTAGCTGAGATTCTGGCTAATGCAGAGTACCCTAACCCTGCGGGTGAAATCGGTGGCTATTCTGCTAACGTAAAACATCTCGCAACGGATAAATACGCACTGCTTGGTAATGCTGGTGAGTTTCTTGACCCTGTCTTTTCATCAGGAGTGACGATAGCGATGAAGTCGGCTCAGTTTGCGGTTGAGTGTGTGGAAAAACAACTTAACGGCGAAGAGGTCGATTGGGAGTGCGATTATGCCGATCCGTTGATGGTTGGCGTAAACACCTTTAGAACATATGTTGAGGGGTGGTACTCTGGTACGCTGCAGGATGTGATTTTTTATCAAAATCCAAACCCGAAGATTAAGCAGATGGTGTGCTCAATTTTGGCTGGCTACGCATGGGATCAAACCAACCCTTATGTGAAAGAGTCAAAGCGTCGATTGGCGACACTGGCTGAGATATGCCGAAACTAGGTAATCGACTTTGTATGTAGCAATACTCTAAATTGTCACGATGGTTCGTCATAAATTAAAAACAGCCGCAATGTGCGGCTGTTTTTGTATCTGAAAAATATGGGTGGTCAACTTAATCGGATTTAAGCCTACTTCAGGTCGATGCTGTTCAATCGTCCCATAAATATAAGCAGTTCAATTACGTCTTTGTGAGCATCAAGCAGTGCGCGTTTGGTTTGGCTATAAGCGGCAAGTCGGCCGTGCTTTCTGATTGAACATACCTTGGTTTTGTATTTATAGTCGCCGTTTTCCGAGAATACACGCCACTTAGCGATGTAGCACTCGTCGCGGTGCTCAGGATCACTCTGAGTTGGGTTAGGCTTAAATACAATTTTAGGTTCTAAACTGTGAGGCAGACGCGTCATAAGATAGGGCTCTCTGAGAACCTTAGGCCAAAATTTCCCCCAAAGCTGTCTACCCAGTTCGTCTCTTAATTTGATGGTTTTCTTTAGTGCCTTGTCTTCACCCATACGAACAAAGCCGACCGAACGGTGTAGCACCTTATCTTCGGGAGTATGAATGTGGATTTTAAAAGCGGTTTTGCCTTTCGAGATAAAGCGGTAACCGGTAGCACCAATTAGATTATTCTGACTCATAGCTTGCTAAGTGATGATTATGTTATTAATAAGATTACGACAAATACCGCGAAACCGAAACTAATCCCCATGAAAAAAATAAAGCCTTAGTACTTTTGCTAAGGCTTTATTAGAAACTATGAAACGAGAGTGTCGTTAACTACATGATTTTTTGCATTACATCACCAATTTGAATGCTTCCTGCAAGGCTTGGTTGGTCGATCGTAAGTTCTGCTTCGTTCTCGTAAACACGAGAAACCGTCAGCGTGATGTCGCTTTGCGACACTTTATTGCGCGGCAAGCCTCGTTGGTCGATAAACGAACCTGTGTGCCATAGCTGCAGTTTGTCACCTTGTTGTACACCGTGCATTCGACCTAAATCAATAGTCACCGTGTTACCAAATACCGCTGCAACCTCTGGAAGCGTGATCTTACATGACACTTCCGATTCCAAGTCCAACATAATATTGCGGCTAACACGCAGCATCATACTGCCGTAGGTTGATGCCCAGAAACGGGCACTGCGGGTGTCGACTTCACTTGTCTTAGCAAATGGCCACTTTGCCACTTCACGATAGCTACGGTTGTAAACCTGATGTCCTGTTTTACCATCGAAGACTTGCATCTCTAAAGCAAACTGACGATTGATGATGTCGTCTTTCAAAAGTTTGGACTCGATGGTCGCGGTTAAATCGGTAATGTCGCCACCAATGATGTACTGCGCGCCAGTGTCTTGGGCGATCATTTTGATCACCTCAGGTCGACGTTTGTCGATGTCGTAATTGGTCGTGCCAACGGAAACAAAGCTGCGAGACTCTTGTGCTAGCTGTCGATCCACGACATGGCCAAAATCATCGCCAATATTATAGATTCTGCCCATTACCGCTTGTTGTGGGGAGGTCACATCAATGTTGCCGACCAAAAATGTCTTTTTATATTGGCTCTCATGGCAAGCATTTGCCGAAGGATAGATATCGATCCTTGCAGTGATCATTATATTGCCACTGCGTTTTTTCTCTTTTTCTACCAAAATGTAGCGCACTTCATGATTGGTAAATTGAAACTCTTTCTTGTTTGCGTCGAGGTAGGGCGTGAGGTTGGAGATACTACCAATATCAGCACCTGAGAACTGGATCGCTTTATATACCGCGTCTTCCAGAGCATGAACCCTTGCCGTTTCCTCTGAGGATACGATGGCTGCGGTACCGGTAACTTCATACCAAGAGGCATGAGCACTGAAGCTTATGGTTATCAGTGAACTTATTGAAAATAAGTAAGAAATTATTTTTTTCATCTATTCGTTACCAGTTGGGTATAAATATTGCTTAACAAATAACTATAAGCTTGAAGCTGACTTAAGTGCGTTTTTCTTAATCTGAACCATTAATGAAAAGCAAAGACTGTTCCAACATTGTAATCCATTGAAAAGAATAATGGTGAGAACATATTGGAACAGGTAGCACTAAAACTATCTGGAGATAAGATAATGAAAAAATGGCTCGTAGTAATGAGTGTCATGTTGTTGACCTCATGCGCTTATTCGCCAATCTATAACGGCAAGTCTGAATATTCAGGCAGTCAGTTTATGTTGATGGACAGCCCTCGTCATACTATGGATTTTTTCGTGGAAAGTATGACTGAAGATTTGATCATTTCGAATACAAGTATTTCAGCTAGAACGCCGATAGCGATCACTTCGTTTGTTGATCTGCAACATATGGATACAACGAATTGGCTAGGAAACTCGGTATCAGAAGGCTTCATTCATCAGTTTCAGCGTCGTGGCTTCAAGGTTGTTGATTTCAAAACAACCGGTTCTATTCAAGTGACTCACCAAGGTGACTTTGCGTTAAGCCGCGATTGGAAAGACTTAGCTCAAGAGCAAGACGTTCAATACGTACTGACAGGCACTATGCTTCGCCAAGAAGGCGGTGTGTTAGTAAATGCCCGTGTTGTTGGTATGCAAACTCGTATTGTTGTGGCGTCTGCACAGGGCTTCTTACCTGCGGATCGTATTGGCCGTGACCTAGATACTCTGAATAGTATTCGAACTCAAGATGGTGTCATTATTCGCTCTGATCCAACGATGACCCAGCCTTATACTGTTATTCTTCGCCCTTAGGAGTTCGAGATGAAGAAGTTAATATTTGTTGTTGCCGCTTTACTGCTTGTCGGCTGTCAACCACTGCAAAACATGAGGCCAGACGATTTCTTGGTTGCCGTTGGTTATGCAAGTATCAGTGAACAAAAAGGGCGCAACGACGAAGAGAAGCGCATCCGCGCAATGAGAGCTTCAAAAATTGATGCTTACCGTGAACTTGCTGAGCAAGTCTATGGTATGCGAGTGAGTGGTCGAGCAGAGCTTGAAGATCAACGCCTTGGTACAGAACGTACTTCTGGTGCGGTTGATGGTGTAATTCGTGGCGCAGAAGTAGTACGCAGTTACCCTGTAGGTGATAGTTATGTCACTGAGCTTCAGCTCGATATCCGTAAGATGGAACAACTACGTAATTACGGCGAAGTTCAGCCAGTGCCTGAGAAGAGACAACAAACGTTGTTCTAGCTTAATGATCATCTAGTTATAGGCTTATCCAGTTATATTGGCTGTTACTCGCTTTCCAGATGGCGTATCGGCAACCAATAACTCATATGAATAAGAAAGCGGCAAGTATGAAAATACTTGCCGCTTTTTTGTGTTTATCGTTTTATTGGGTGTATTTACAGATGTAGTAGGGTGCTAATGAGAGGGGTAAGAAGAGTAGGCTGAGATACAGATACAAGTAAGAAGGGGGAGGCAAGAAGATTAGCCCAATTAGGCTTTTACATTGGTTCCCAGCGTAGAAATGGTATGTGTTTGGCCACCTGCATTGTAGGTCATGCCAATTTTACCGTGGCTTTGTTGCATCATATTGCTGAGCTTTTTGAAGCTAAGGTGCGCTCGATTCAAGGCTTCGCCATTAACAAGGTTCGCTTGCTGACAATCGTGCACAATGGACTGGATCTTTGTGACTAACTGAGCAAGTTCAGGATTCTCGGTCAGTTCTGAGATATTGGTATGGGCAGCGATTCGTTGATCGGTTGATCTTAGCTGTTCAACAAGAACCACTTTTTCTTTGGCGATTCGCTCAATATCGTTTGATTGACGGCTCGTAATAGCAGTTTTCTCTGAACTCAATAATTCAGATAAGGCTTTGGCATTTTGAAGTTGAAAATTAACTAAATCTGCTAGTGCCGCCATAACGTAAACCTATTCATAACCTCGTGTACTTTAAGACAATAACTTCAATGAAAAGTGAGTGTTTGCTTAAAGGCCTTTTAATTCATCTTCGAACTTGATCATGTTGTCAGCCAGTTTTTCTGGATCAACTGTATATGAACCGTTCGCAATCGCTTCTTTTATCGCCGCAACTTTTACAGAATCAAAGCTTGGTTGTGCTGCCATATCTTGGTGGAGCTGACCAATCGCTTTGCCTTGTTGGCTAAGTGAAACCGCATCTTTGCTTGCTGGTGATTTAGTTGATACATCAGAGCGTGATGCCTCAGAACTAGAATCAGAGCGTACTGCTGATCGGTTAGTGGTCGTTAGGGATTGCCCTGAACGAATATTATCAATGCCTGCCATAGTTAAGCCTTTTTCTTCAAAAATGGGAACCTGTACAGTCAATATCGACCAAGGGTTCGAATACTTTAGCAATTTTTAGCTCAATAGTCGAAAAGGGACAAAACACCGCCGCCGTTATATTTGGCGTTAGAGTTGAGAGTAAAGCAGCTAACGATACCGTCAATTTAGAAGTAGATAGTTAAAAGTAAACTGTGACTTCAGACATGCTGGTAACAATCCCCTCAATTATACGCTGTGATTTATCATTTTTCACTCTTACTTGATCGCCCATAGAGCCATCGGTAAGTGCTGTGCCTTTGGTGGTAATGGTCATGCCACCTTTTACTGCCTGTATGATAACCTTCTCGTTTCGGCATACGACACAGATATCGCCTCTTTCGACAACGTCACCCGGCCTTAGGTTCTTTTTTACCTTGGCGCCGATAACTTGTTGTGGAGCTGTGAAGCCTTGACGACGGAATTTGTTAAGAGAAATCATCGCGGTTGTCACATCGTATTGACCGATAATTTCGCCTCTCGCTAGTGCTCTTGTACTCGTCACAAGCGGCACCGACATCGAAAGGCGTACCGGCACATAAACTCGCCACTCATCAGGAACACATTGCACTAAAACCGTAATACTGCTGCGGGTATTGGTGGTGGTTGAGGCGCTTGTCTCAAGAGGAACCGGGCAGTCTGTTGCTTTGATTCTTGAGTCAATATTTGCTGAATTAACAAAGAGTTCGCCACCTCGTGGCTGTTCAACGGTATCAAGGATGTGTTGCTCCGCCGCAGACTGAATCATCTCAATTTGTTCTGGGGTCGCAGCTTGCACAAAAAAACTAAACAATATTGATAAAATGCCGATAAACTTAGCGACAGTTTTAAAAGTAGCTCTACACATTGCTATGGAAAGAAGTGGCAAATTTGTTTTATAATACGTCATTCCGTTTCTCTGGTGGTTCGTAGCCTGCAGTAGACTAACACTTTTTATACAAAAAAGTTTGATATGGAGATGAGCTCATGACGGGTATTCTTGATTCAGTGAATCAGCGTACGCAACTCGTCGGTCAAAACCGATTAGAATTATTAACCTTTCGCCTAATGGGGCGTCAGCGTTACGGCATTAATGTCTTTAAAGTAAAAGAAGTGCTTCAATGCCCTAAGTTGACGAAGATGCCAAATTTAAACCCACTGGTTAAAGGTGTCGCACACATTCGTGGTCAAACGATCTCTGTGATTGACTTGAGCTTAGCGATTGGTGGCCGTCCAACAACGGATGTTGAAAAGTGTTTTGTGGTTATCTCTGAATTTAACAGAACCATTCAAGGTTTCTTGGTAAGTTCAGTAGAGCGCATTATTAACATGCACTGGGAATCTATTCTTCCGCCGCCGGATGGCGCAGGTAGAGCTAACTACCTGACAGCGGTAACCAACATTGACAATGAATTGGTAGAAATTCTTGATGTTGAGAAGATCCTTGCAGAAATTTCGCCTGTTGATGAAACAATGGATAGCAAGATTGCTGAAGACATTGCGAAAGTAGAGCAAGAGAAAGAATTGGTTCGCCGTATCTTGATTGCTGATGACTCGACCGTTGCTCGTAAGCAGGTTCAACGTGCTATTGAGTCGATTGGTTTTGAAGTTATCTCTGTGAAAGATGGTAAAGAGGCCTATGAGAAGCTGGTGCAGATGTCATCAGAAGGCAGTATTTACGATCAGATTTCATTAGTGATTTCAGATATCGAAATGCCAGAAATGGATGGATATACGTTAACTGCTGAGATTCGTCGTCACGCCGAACTTAAAGATCTATACGTAATTTTACACTCATCGTTGAGTGGTGTATTTAACCAAGCCATGGTTGAACGCGTAGGAGCTAACTCCTTCATCGCGAAATTCAACCCTGATGAGCTTGGTGCAGCGGTAAAAGCTGCGTTAACTAACTAAAAGAGACATTAATGACTGCTATAACAATAAGTGATCAAGAGTATCGCGATTTCAGCCGTTTCTTAGAATCTCAATGTGGCATTGTATTAGGTGACAGCAAACAGTACTTGGTACGCAGTCGTCTAAGCCCATTAGTAGCGAAGTTTAATTTAGCTTCTCTATCTGATCTATTGAGAGACGTAGTAACAGGTCGAAACCGTGAGCTGCGTGTGGCTGCTGTCGATGCCATGACGACGAACGAGACACTTTGGTTCCGAGATACTTACCCGTTTGCTGTGCTTGCGGATAAACTTCTACCGGAAATAGCGGCAAATAAGCGTCCTATTAAGATTTGGTCTGCGGCAAGCTCCTCAGGCCAAGAAGCATACTCAATGGCAATGACGATTCTTGAAACTCAAGCTCGTAAGCCGGGTATGTTGCCAAATGTATCGATTACTGCAACCGACATCTCAGCAAGTATGTTGGATATGTGCCGTACAGGCGCGTACGACAACCTTGCATTGGGACGTGGACTTTCTCCTGAGCGTCGTCGTACCTTCTTTGAAGATGCGGGCGATGGTCGTATGAAAGTGAAAGATAACGTTAAGCGCATGGTGAACTTCCGCCCTCAGAACCTGATGGACAGCTATGCCTTGTTAGGCAAGTTCGACATTATTTTCTGTCGTAACGTGCTGATTTACTTCTCACCTGATATGAAGTCAAAAGTACTTAACCAGATGGCAAACAGCCTCAACCCTGGTGGTTACCTATTATTGGGTGCGTCTGAATCATTAACAGGCTTAACGGATCGTTTTGAAATGGTTCGCTGTAATCCAGGCATCATCTACAAATTAAAGTAATGAGTAGCACCAGTATAAGGTGCGACGTTACTGTTTAAATTCAAAACCCAGCCAAGTGCTGGGTTTTCTTTTGCCCGCTTAAGCTATATCTTTAAGTCAGAGTGACATTCCAATTTACTCTGTTTTTTTGGCTTGTATATTGCAGGTTTACCCATGAGTAACCTGTAAAAGTATAGATAGACCGCTTTGTTTTAAAAGTTGGTATATATATTGCTTTGGTTATTTCATAACAGTCAGTTCTTGAGTTGAGGTTTACATGGCTATTTCTTTTGACAATGCTTTAGGCATTCACCAGCACACAGTTGGTGTACGTGAGCGTAACGCTGAGGTGCTTTCCACCAATATCGCGCAAGCAAACACGCCTGGGTATAAAGCAAAGGGATTAGACTTTAAGAAATCACTGCAAGCGGCAAGTTCTGGGGCAAGCATTGGTCTTAGCCGTACAGATGGTCGGCACATTTCTGCCTCAACAACGGTGAACGGGGAAACGAAGTATCGAATTCCTACACAACCTGATACAGGAGATGGCAACACGGTTGATTTGGATTTGGAAAGAAACCTTTTCATGCAAAACCAAATTAGGCATCAAGCCTCTCTCGACTTCCTAGGAAGTAAGTTCAAGAATTTAACTAAAGCGATTAAAGGGGAATAATTAGATGAGCTTATTTAATGTATTCAATGTAACTGGTTCTGCGATGAGTGCTGAATCTGTTCGTCTAAATACGACCTCGAGTAACCTTGCGAACGCGGACAGTGTAAGTAGTTCTGCTGAAGAAACTTACAAGGCTCGTCACGCAGTGTTCGGCGCTGAGCTAAATCGAGCACGTAACAGTGACCACACTGTGCCTGTGAAAGTGTTAGGTATTGTAGAAAGCGATAAGCCGCTAAGCGCGGAGTACAACCCGGATCACCCATTAGCGAACAACGAAGGCTACATCTACAAGCCTAACGTGAACGTTATGGAAGAGATGGCAAACATGATTTCGGCATCACGTGCGTACCAAACGAACGTACAGGTTGCTGACTCGAGTAAACAAATGCTGCTGCGTACGCTGCAGATGGGTCAATAAGGATAAGGAGGTAGCACATGGCTGGAATCAACAATAATGTTGGTCAAAGCGGCTTGTCCTATGTTGACCAGCTGAAGAGTCTTCAAGATGGCGCTAAGAAGCCCGATGAAACAACAGGTAAGCAGGATCTTAAACAAGAAGACTTCTTATCTTTGTTGACTAAGCAACTAGCACAACAAGACCCTTTCAAGCCGGTTAGCAATGACCAGATGATTGCGCAAATGGCTTCATTTGCGACCGTAGATGGCATTGGCAAAATGAATACACAGTTTGAAAGCTTGAATTCATCAATGACCTCTAACCAAGCACTTCAGGCATCCTCTTTGGTTGGTCGTGACGTATTGGTTCCTGGTGCGGCAGGTGTAAAGCCCGGTGATGGCGGTATGGCGGCAATGGTTAAGCTTCCTCAGGCAATGGACAATGTAATGGTCCGTGTTGAGAACGAAGTTGGTCAATTGGTTCGCACATTTGATATCGGCTCTAAACCATCTGGTGATACACGTGTTGAATGGGACGGAAAAGACGAAGACGGTAACCCATTGCCGGCCGGTAAATATAACGTGAAAGCGTCGGGTTTACTGGATGGCGAGAACACAGAGTTCCAAGTTTCCAGTTATGCGAACGTGAACAGTGTGCTTCTTGGTAAGGGTGATGGCAACGTACTACTCAATCTGGCTGGTTTCACATCGCCAGTACGACTTGCTGAAGTACTAGAAGTTGGTAAAGCGTAGCTCTTTATTGAGTGACTATGCTAGCTAGATAGATTAGGAGAATATTGGAATGTCATATGTAGCTTTAAGCGGCCTATCCGCTGCACAATTAGACCTGAATACAACCAGTAACAATATTGCGAACGCAAACACGTTTGGCTTTAAAGAGTCTCGTGCAGAGTTCGGTGATGTTTACTCAAACTCGTTGTTTACTAACGCAAAAACGACGTCAGGTGGTGGTGCGCAAGCTAGCCAAGTGGCGCAACAGTTCCACGAAGGTTCAAGTATTTATACGAACAACCCAATGGATTTGCGTGTAAGTGGTACAGGTTTCTTTGCAGTATCGAAAGATCGCATGGTGCCAGAGATTAACGAACTAACGCGTAATGGTGCATTTCACCTAAACAAAGACAACTACATGGTTACGGCTAATGATGAGTTTCTTTTAGGTTACGATGTTGATCCAAATTCGGGTGAAGTTCTTTCTTACGCGCCAAAGCCTCTCGACATTCCTGCTGAGTTTGGTAAGCCAAAACAGACAGAAAACATTGAAGTAGGGGTCAACCTTCCTGCAAATGGTGATCTTAAAGACCCGGCTGCATTTAACTACCAAGATGCTGATACTTATAACCGTGCAACGTCTTCGACGGTATACGATTCTATGGGTCAGTCTTACAAGTTAACGACTTACTACCTCAAAGATCAGACTCAACCAAACACTTGGCAAACGTACTACACCATGTCAGATGAGAATGGTGAGAAGCCATTGAACATTACTGGCGGTGATGCGACGAATGCAACAGGTCATGTTGGTCACACAATGAAGTTCAACAATGACGGTACGTTAGCAAGCCTAAACAGTGGTCAGCCAATTAACTCTGATCCTCTAGGTGCAGGTGCGAACCCAATTGACTTGAACGGTGCCGATCCAACACAGGTGCTTAAGTTTGGTCTGGACTCTTCAACTCAGTTTGCTGCTCCGTTTGAATTGACCAAGTTTGATGAAGATGGTGCGACAACAGGTTTCTTAACCAAAATCGATTTCGATGAGTACGGCAGTGTTCTGGGTACTTACTCAAATGGTGAAAACGTGATGCTTGGCCGTGTAGGCTTAGTTCGTGTACCAAACGAGCAAGGCCTAGATAAGAAAGGCGGTACTCAGTGGGATTCTACTAACGACTCTGGTGATAAAATCTGGGGTGAATCGAACAAAGGTTCATTTGGTAGCATCAACAACGGCTCACTAGAGCAATCGAACATCGATATGACTCAAGAATTGGTTGATTTGATTTCTGCTCAACGTAACTTCCAAGCGAACTCGCGTTCTCTAGAAGTACACAACCAACTGCAACAGAATATTCTTCAGATTCGTTAATCGTTTCGAGCGTTTGAATCATCTGCGAATACCCAATTCAATGTTATTGAATTGGGTATTGTTGTTTGTCTTCTTATTTGCCGCCCCTATTGCCGCACGGTAATGCCACTGGCAACAATTCTTCCTGAATGATCCTTTAATGATCACCCCTTCTTGTTTATTTTCTATTTAAATTATTGATAAATAACAGTTAAAAATATTGGCACAGTGTTTGCTTTATTAGCTCCAGAAGATGATTTTTTGGAGCAAAATTATGGATCGCGCACTGTTTCTTGCCATGAGTGGCGCTAAGCAAAATATGCAAGCTTTGCAGCTACGTGCAAACAACCTTGCCAACGTGAGTACAACGGGTTTCCGTGCTGATTTGGCACAAGCGCGTTCAATGCAAGCGTATGGTGAAGGCATGCCTACTCGTGTTTTCAGCATGACAGAGCGTCCGGGCCATAATTTCTCGCAAGGTAGTGTGGTTACCACTGGCCGAGATCTCGATGTTACCGTTCAAGGTGATGGTTGGATTTCAGTTATGGATAACACCGGCCGCGAAGGTTTAACACGTAACGGCAACCTTAAGGTTGACCAAAACGGTTTGCTAACTAATGCAAGTGGCCATTTGGTGCTAGGTGAAAACGATGCGCCAATCACACTGCCCATCCCAATCAGTAAAGTAGAAATTGGTACTGACGGTACGATCTCGGTGATTCCTCAAGGCGCTCCAGCTGAAGAATTGGCCGTAGTTGATCGTATTAAGCTTGTACGTCCAGACAACCAAACTTTGTTTAAAGATACGAATGGTCTGTTCCGTTCGAAAAACCCAGATCAGGCATACGAAGCAGATGCAGCGGTAACGTTGCTAAAAGGTGCTATCGAAGGCAGTAACGTAAATGCCGTAGGTGAAATGACCAGCCTAATTGACTTACAACGTCAGTTTGAAATGCAGGTCAAGATGATGAGCACAGCAGAGGAAATGGACAAGTCGTCTGATTCACTGCTTCGTATGAGCTAATAGAATTTAAAGGAAATTGCTATGCATCCAGCATTATGGGTAAGTAAAACAGGTTTAGACGCCCAACAAACCAATATCTCAACGATTTCGAACAACCTTGCCAACGCCTCGACCATTGGTTTTAAAAAGAGTCGCGCGGTATTTGAAGATTTGTTCTACCAGAATATTAATCAACCAGGTGGTCAGTCTTCTCAGAATACTGAGCTGCCAAGTGGTTTGATGTTGGGTGCCGGCTCTAAGGTGGTCGCAACTCAAAAAGTGCACACTCACGGTAACGCACAAACGACATCTAACAGCTTAGACATGATGATTGAAGGCGACGGTTTCTTCCAAGTTGAAATGCCAGACGGTGAAACGGGTTACAGCCGCAATGGTCAGTTCACATTGAACGGTGACGGCGCGATCGTAACGTCGGGTCAAGGTTACCCTCTACAACCAGAAATCGTGATTCCTGAAGACGCGATCTCGGTAACAGTAGGTAACGATGGTGAAGTGTCGGTTCGTCTACGTGGTGAGCAAAACAACGTCGTGGTTGGCCAAATCACTATTACTGACTTTGTAAACCCAGGTGGTTTAGAGCCAGTAGGTCAAAACCTTTACTTGCCAACTGGCGCGAGTGGCGACCCACAAGAGGGGGTTCCGGGCTTTGATGGCTTAGGTAATATCCGTCAGTCGATGCTAGAAACATCGAACGTGAACGTAACCGAAGAGCTGGTAAACATGATTGAAGCTCAGCGTGTATACGAAATGAATTCGAAAGTTATCTCGTCGGTAGACAAGATGATGAGCTTTGTTAACCAACAGCTGTAATTGGTTTTTTAGCCGTTTACTTTTTTTAATTAGTAGATCTATTTCTGCTAATTAATCCATTGACCACTGCCTGCTGAGAGTATATCGCCATGAAACGTATTTTTTGTTTAGCTCTATTTATGTCTATGACGGGTTGTTCTGTACTGGACCCGATTGAGACACCGGCAGAAGAAAATGCAACCACAGTGGTTGATGCAGTGGAAGGCGATAAGTCGGCTCAAGAGAGCTCTGGCATTATTGATACACTTCGCGGGCGAACTGACCCTGTTGCAGGGGATCCTGCATGGGCGCCAATCAATCCCAAGCAAAAACCTGAGCACTATGCAGCGGCAACCGGCTCACTGTTTAACGTCAACCACATTGGCAGCATGTATGATGATTCAAAGCCTCGCGGTATTGGTGACATCATCACAGTGGCGCTAGATGAGAACACTCGAGCGACCAAAAAAGCCAACGCGGATATGTCTAAGTCGAATGATGCATCGATGGAGCCATTGGCTGTTGGTGGTCAAGAGCTGACGATCGACAAGTACAACTTCTCTTATGACCTGAGTAACACCAATACCTTTGCGGGTGATGCGTCAGCCAACCAAAGTAACAGCATCAGCGGCTACATTACCGTTGAAGTCATCGAAGTATTAGCTAATGGTAACCTAGTGGTTCGTGGTGAGAAGTGGATGACACTGAACACGGGCGATGAGTACATCCGCCTAAGCGGCACCATCCGTCCAGACGATATTGACTTCGAAAATACCATCGCTTCAAACCGTGTTTCTAACGCACGAATTCAGTACTCAGGCACGGGCGTACAGAAAGATATGCAAGAGCCTGGATTCTTGGCACGATTCTTTAATGTATCACTGTAGAGCTTGAGAGGGTGTCGACATACTGACATCCTCTATCACGCAGCCATATTTAGCTAAGCTATTATAAATTAAAGCAATACAGACAGGTTACTCAATGAAAAAACTAACACTCGTACTATTCGGCATGCTATTTCTTGCCACCAGTGCCCATGCTGCGCGCATCAAAGATGTGGCAAAAGTGGCGGGTGTTCGTAGTAACCAACTTGTCGGTTATGGTTTGGTGACTGGTTTGCCGGGTACAGGTGAGACAACGCCCTTTACCGATCAAACGTTTAACGCGATGCTGCAAAATTTTGGCATTCAATTGCCGCCCGGCACTAAGCCAAAAACGAAAAACGTAGCGGCGGTAATTGTTACCGCTGAACTTCCAGCCTTCTCTAAGCAAGGTCAGGAAGTTGACGTAACCGTTTCTTCTATCGGTTCAGCAAAAAGCCTTCGTGGTGGTACCTTGCTACAGACCTTCCTGAAAGGTCTAGACGGTCAGGTGTATGCTGTGGCGCAAGGTAACTTGGTAGTAAGTGGCTTTAGCGCTCAAGGTAATGACGGTTCGAAGATCGTTGGCAACAACCCAAACGTCGGTATCATCTCTAGCGGCGCGACGGTTGAACAAGAGATCCCAACCCCATTTGGTCGTGGTGACTACATCACCTTTAACCTAATCCAATCCGATTTCACAACGGCTCAGCGTTTGGCCGACGCAGTTAATAATTTCCTAGGCCCACAAATGGCGTCTGCGGTAGACGCGACGTCAGTAAAAGTTCGTGCTCCTCGAGAAATTAGCCAACGTGTCGCGTTCTTATCGGCTATCGAAAATATCGAATTCGACCCTGCTGAAGGCTCAGCGAAAATCATTGTTAATTCTCGTACCGGCACCATTGTGGTTGGTAAGCACGTACGCCTAAAAGCGGCGGCAGTAACACATGGTGGTATGACGGTTGCAATCAAAGAAAATCTAAATGTAAGCCAACCGAATGCATTCTCTGGTGGCCAAACGGTAGTGGTTCCTGATTCTGATATCGAAATCACGGAAGGTGATGGCAAGATGTTCAAGTTTGAACCTGGCCTAACGCTGGACGATTTGGTTCGCGCAGTTAACGAAGTGGGCGCGGCGCCTTCAGATTTAATGGCAATCCTTCAAGCACTGAAACAAGCGGGTGCGATTGAAGGCCAATTGATCATTATCTAGGGAATAAAGCATGATTAAGAATAATAATGATATTGGTTTTATCCACGACATCGGTAGCTTAGATCGTCTTCGTCAACAAGCAGTAAACGGTGAAGAAGGTAGCGAGAAAGAAGCATTAACCGCTGCTGCGAAACAGTTTGAATCGATTTTCACCTCGATGTTGTTTAAGTCGATGCGTGATGCGAACTCGAGCTTTAAGTCGGATATGCTGAATAGTCAGAACGAGCAGTTCTATCGCCAGATGCAAGATGACCAAATGGCGAGTGAGTTAAGTGCTTCAGGTTCGTTAGGTCTTGCGGATATGATTGTGGCTCAGCTAAGCGCTGGTCAAGCAAGCGATGCGTCTGAAGAGAAGGTTCGCAGTGAAGGCTTTGATGCTTCATTGCAAAGGCCGCAATACTCAGGCCGTTCGGAAGAGCGTGCGTCAGACGTTCAATCTGCGCAAGCAGCAAAACAGCCAGTATCCTTTGATTCTCCAGAATCGTTTGTGACCTCAATGAAGCCTTACGCTGAAAAAGCGGCAAGTGCGCTTGGTGTTGATTCATCACTCCTATTGGCACAAGCTGCGCTTGAAACAGGTTGGGGTTCCAAAATGATTAAGAACTCATTGGGTAACAGTAATAACCTATTCAACATCAAAGCCGATAGAAGTTGGAAGGGCGATAAGGTTGCAACTCAAACTCTCGAGTTTCACGGTAAAACTGCCGTTAAAGAGTCGGCTTCATTCCGTTCTTACTCAAACTTCGAAGACAGCTTTAACGACTATGTGAAGTTTTTGAACGAAAACCCAAGATACGAAACAGCATTGCAGCATCAGGGTAACTCTGAGAATTTCATCAAAGGTATTCACCAAGCCGGTTACGCAACTGACCCTAACTATGCAGACAAGGTCTTGCGAGTGAAAGCCAAGATTGACGAGATGAACTAGCGTTATTGAATGTACACGGGAGCTTGCCATTGGCAGGCTCTTTTCTTATCTATCACCTCAAATTTTGCTGCGAAGTCTGTAGTTATCTCCTTACACTTCAATAAATTATTGTCTTTTCGTTCTTCGTTGTGTCTATTGGCACATATATTGCTTTTTAAACTGGTAGTTAATCAGTTTATCCTGATTTTGTTAAGTTTTTTGGGGGCATTATGGCGTCGGATCTTCTGAATGTAGGGGCACAAAGTGTTCTTACTGCTCAGAGACAGCTAAACACCACAGGTCATAACATTTCTAACGCCAACACAGAGGGCTATAGTCGCCAATCTGTGATTCAAGGTGTGAATGACCCGCGTCAATACGGTGGCCAAAGCTACGGTATGGGCGTGCACGTGGAAAATGTTCGCCGCTCTTGGGACCAATTTGCCGTTAACGAACTTAACTTATCGACAACCAATGCCGCCAATAAAGGCGACACCGAAGCTAACCTCGATATGCTGTCGAGTATGCTGTCATCGGTTGCTTCGAAGAAGATTCCAGAAAACCTTAATGAATGGTTTGATTCGGTTAAAACATTAGCCGATACACCGAATGATGTCGGTGCTCGAAAAGTTGTATTAGAAAAGGCTGGGCTACTCAGTAAAACGTTAAATGAATTCCATGAAACGGTTCGCCAACAGTCTGATTCTACCAATAAAAAATTAGATATGGGTATCGAGCGAGTTAACCAGCTTGCGTACGAGATCCGTGATGTTCAGCGTTTAATGATGCGGACTCCTGGGCCTCATAATGACCTACGAGATCAGCACGAAAAGTTGATTAATGAGCTTTCTTGTTACACCAAAGTAACGGTGACACCACGCTCAAATGCCGAAGGGTTTAATGTCCATATTGGCAATGGCCATACCTTAGTCTCTGGTAGTGAAGCAAGCCAATTAAAAATGGTCGATGGCTTACCCGATGCACATCAGCGTCGCCTAGCGATTGTTGAAGGTAAGTCTTTAAAGCCGATCACTAGCAGTGATATCGATGGAAAAATCGGCGCCATGCTAGACATGCGTGACGAACACATCCCGGCAATAATGGATGAGCTTGGTCGTTTGGCGACCGCGTTTTCATACGAGGTAAATGGTCTTCAAGAACAAGGTTTGGATCTTAACGGCAACGTAGGTAAGAACCTGTTCACCGATGTGAACTCTGAGCTGGTGGCTAAATCTCGTGTCACGGCTAGCGGGCAATCGAAAGCAGATGTTGCGGTATATATTGATGATACCTCTGCCTTAAAAGGCGGTGAGTATGGCCTGAAATACGATGGCAGCGATTACGTGGTGACGAAGCCAAACGGTGAGACCGTTAAGATGGCGACCGACTCTAGCGGCAACGCTTTTTATCTTGATGGCATGCGAGTGGAAATTCGTAACCCTCCTGAGCTAGGAGAGAAACTGTTACTGCGTCCAACGCGTAATTTTGCTGCTCAAATGCAGATGGAAACCAAAGATCCGAAAGACATTGCCGCGCAAAGCTATGAGGCATCGACCACTTTTGCCAAGGGCACTGCTGGGTTCAAAATTCTAGCGGCCGGTCAATTGCGTGAGTTTGAAGTGGTTGTATCACCAAAGGGGGAGCAATTTGCAGTGACGGATCCTAAGGGCAACATATTGATGCAGCCTCAACCGTATCCGCCTGAAGGCCCTGTGACCATCAATGGAACAACGTTTGAGCTAACACCAGGCGCTGTGGCAAATGATAAATTTACGGCAAACCTTGTCCCATCAGAAGGTGACAACGGTAATCTGCGTAAGCTGCAAGATCTTCAAACAGGAAAGATTTTGAATGATGGTGAGTCTACGATTTTAGACCTTTACCACAACTTGAATACCAATACGGGCTTGAAATCTTCAACGGCAAATCGCTTGAGTGATATTGCGACGTTAGAAAAACAGTCGGCTCAAGAACGTATTGCTTCTATCTCGGGAGTAAACCTCGATGAAGAAGCGGCAAATATGATGAAGTTTCAGCAAGCGTATATGGCTTCTTCACGCATTATGCAAGCAGCCAACGATACGTTTAACACTATTTTGGCTCTGAGATAGGAAGGTATAAATGTTGAATCGTATCTCTAGCTTCCATAATTATCAGTCAGTACAAAATGACTTGCGCCGCCAAGAGAACAAGGTGCATCACAACCAAGCGCAACTTGCTTCAGGTAAGAAGTTACAGTCGCCAAGTGATGATCCATTAGCGACGCACTATTTGCAGAACATAGGTCAGCAGTCAGAACAACTTAAACAGTATGTAGATGCGATTACTCTAGTAAGAAATCGTCTTGAACATCATGAAGTATTAGTTTCTAACACTGAAGGCTTTGCTGATGAAGCAAAACGAACCGTGATGGAAATGATCAACGGTGCGCTTTCTCCAGAAGATCGTTTAGCTAAGAAGCGTGAAATTCAAGAGCTGGCGAATAACTTCCTTCATTTAGCCAACTCTCAAGATGAGTCGGGTAACTACACATTTGCGGGTACTAAACCAAAGAATCAGCCTTTCTTTCGAGATAACGAAGGAAACGTGACTTATCAAGGTGATGACTACCAACGCAAGATGCGTGTGGCAAGCAGCTTTGAAATGGCAATGAATGATCCGGGCAGCAAGATGTTTATGGAAATAGACAACCCGTTCGGTGATTACGAGCCCCAATATGAGCTTGAACCTGCGTCTGAGTTATTGCTCGGGCGTGCGACCAACAGCAATGAAGATGGGTCTACTTATAAAGTGACTTTTGTCGACATGCAGACGGGTAATTTCGCTTATCAGCTTGAAAAAGACGGCGCAGTGGTTGCGGCAGAAGATTTTGATCCTTCGACAGGCATTGTTTATGAAGGGCTGAATATTCAAATCAAAGGCCAGATCACTAAGGGTGATGCAATCACCTTAGAGCCAAGAGAGACATTTTCTATCTTTGATACGTTTAAAGAAGCCGCTGAACAGGCTGAAAACCCAGTGTCGGATGCATCGGCTACGGCGAAATTGCATCAAGTAACCGAAGAGTTTCATGCCGCGTTTATTCATTTAACCAAGGCAAGAACCGATGTTGGTGCACGTTTAAGTACGCTGGATATTCAAGAGCAGCAACATGAAGATTTTAAGTTGTCTTTAGCGAAAGCAAAAAGCAACTTTGAAGACTTGGATTACTCGAAAGCGATCATTGAGTTCAATGAAAACTCTCGAGCACTACAAGCTTCTCAACAAGCGTTTGGCAAAACCAAAGACCTGACCTTGTTTAACTATATTTAATGATCAATCGGTATTTAACGGTGACTTGTCGATCACCATGGCGTTGATTCCTTGCCGTATGTGCTATGCCATACGTGCGAATGACGCCACAGCTTGCCGCTTTTTTGTACGAAGCATGATGTTTCTAGAATAGCGGCAAAAAACGGCAATAAGGAAGGTGAATGTTTTTCATCTTCTAATAGTAGAAAATCATAATTGCGCAGTGTTGTTTGTAAGCTTTTGATTTTTAAGTAATTAAAAAATTATTTAGATGACATTAAACTTGGCATACAACTTGTATCTGTGTTGGTTATAAATGATTAATACAGATCTTAAACCTTGTATAGGGTTTATCGAGTAATACACGGTCAGTGCTTATCCATATGAGAGTAAAGCTGGCCGCTTCGCAGAAACTTTGCGAACTCATAAGGAGAGCAAAATGGCTATCAATGTAAGCACTAACGTATCTGCTATGACAGCACAGCGTTACCTGAACAAAGCGTCGAATGACTTAGCGACTTCTATGGAGCGTTTGTCATCGGGTCACAAGATCAACAGCGCAAAAGATGATGCAGCGGGTTTGCAAATTTCGAACCGCTTAACAGCTCAATCTCGTGGTCTTGATGTAGCAATGCGTAATGCCAATGACGGTATCTCAATTGCTCAAACCGCTGAAGGCGCGATGAACGAATCAACCAACGTATTACAACGTATGCGTGACCTAGCGATTCAATCATCGAACGGCACTAACTCTCCAGCAGAGCGTACGGCACTGAACGAAGAGTCTATGGCACTTCAAGATGAGCTTAACCGTATCGCTGAGACAACGTCTTTTGGTGGCCGTCGTCTATTGAACGGTTCCTTTGGTGAAGCATCGTTCCAGATCGGTTCTAACTCTGGTGAAGCGATGATCATGGCTCTGACGAGCATTCGTGCCGATGATTTCCGTATGGGTGGTACAACGTTTGATTCTGAAAACGGCAAAGATAAGAGCTGGGAAGTGCCTGCACAAGCTCGTGATCTTAAGTTCGAATTCAAAACCAAAGCGGGTGAAGACATTGTTTTAGATATCAATACCAAAGCGGGCGATGATATCGAAGAGCTTGCGACTTACATCAATGGTCAGTCTGATCTTGTGAACGCATCGGTTACTGATGATGGTCGCATTCAACTGTTCGTTGCTGAACCTGACCTTGAAGGTGCAATGTCTATCTCTGGTGGTCTAGCGTCTGAGCTAGGTATTAAGAGTGAAGGCCGCGCAACCTCTGTTCAAGATGTTAGCTTAACCAGCGTTGCGGGTTCACAGAACGCGATCAGCGTGATTGATTCTGCAATGAAGTACGTGGATTCACAGCGTGCTGATTTGGGTGCAAAACAGAACCGTCTAAGCCACAGTATTAATAACTTGGCAAACGTACAAGAGAACGTAGACGCTTCAAACAGCCGAATCAAAGATACGGACTTTGCGAAAGAGACGACGCAAATGACCAAATCACAAATTCTGCAACAAGCAGGTACTTCAATACTTGCTCAAGCAAAACAGTTGCCTAACTCTGCGATGTCATTATTGCAATAGTTATTGGTTGAACTTGCTGCTCGTGTTCAGACGTGAGCCATGCAGCAAGGGAAACTGGCAAGCATACTTACTATTGAGTGTTTAGCTCTCTCATCTCTCACCTGCTATCCATTTTTACAGTAAGAATGCAACGGCAAGTCGGAAATGTGTTCATTTCTCGATGATCTCCACACAGGCTCTGACGCGCCAACTAGCCCCGGTTCTCTCAAAGGAAAAGGGGCTTTTTCCTTTCTGTATTTCTTGTTTTTGCTATTTACTTTTCTGCGAATTTTCTCGCTCTACCTTTCTCAAATATCTATTTGACGGTTCTTCTTCACGACAAATAATTTCATTTATTACACAAGATCTGCGTAACGCAGAGATCTTTGGCGATTGATCATTTCTCCACCTTGAGCAATTTAGAGGGAGATTCGTACGTTTTTCAAACAGGTTAAGATCTTTTCTCAATTGAAATCTATCGCTGCATTAGAAAATGATGAAAATTAAGTCATTGATAAATATTAAATTAATATTTTTTTTGTGGTTTTTTGAAAGTTTTTCTAAAGCTTCTGATTTTCGCGCCGTTATTAAAAGTAACTTTGAGAGAACTACTTGGTTTTCCGAGACGTCGGAAACCGCTATACCGGAAAATCAATTGGAGAAATCACCATGGCAGTGAATGTAAATACAAACGTTTCAGCGATGACAGCGCAACGTTACCTAAACAACGCAAACAGCGCACAACAAACATCAATGGAGCGTCTAGCTTCAGGCTCAAAAATCAACAGCGC
>NZ_LNRF01000016.1 GCF_001557875.1 Vibrio splendidus
GTCCTAAAGGGTTGTCGTAGACTACGACGTTGATAGGCAGGGTGTGTAAGTGCTGCGAGGCATTGAGCTAACCTGTACTAATTGCCCGTGAGGCTTAACCATACAACACCCAAGGGGTTTTGTGGACTCAAAGACAGACCTTGAATGAGTTTGAAGAGATAGACTTTTAGATAAGCTTTCCGAATTTTAAAATTTGCTTGGCGACCATAGCATTGTGGACCCACCTGATTCCATGCCGAACTCAGAAGTGAAACACAATAGCGCCGATGGTAGTGTGGGGCTTCCCCATGTGAGAGTAGGACATCGCCAGGCTTTAAATTTGAACACTTGTCAGCGACGACAAGTATTCCACTGCGGAGTGGTAGTTCAGTTGGTTAGAATACCGGCCTGTCACGCCGGGGGTCGCGGGTTCGAGTCCCGTCCACTCCGCCACTTATTAGAAAAGCCCTGCTAGCAATAGCAGGGCTTTTTTACATTTGAAGAAAAGTGGTTACCCCAGAAGAATGAGCTCCGTTAGGGTTTTGTCCCTAGTGGGCAAATCTGCATTAAGTCCCCTCGCTATTTCGGCACATATTAGAAAGCCTAGTCTGACGACTAGGCTTTCGTCGTTTCCGATATCTGAGTTTTATTATCCGTCTCCGAAAGCTTTACTTCCTATTAACTTGAACTGGCTGATAAAGATGCCTTGATTCTAATAACAAGGTTTTGTTGGTCAGTAACTCTTGTTATATCTCTTCTACTTAATAGGTGAGTCTACGGGCAGTTACGTGAAGTCCCCGGTTATAACGGTTTATAGTTGGAACATTGATGGCAATTTAATTGTTAATTCAGCGTTATTTAAAGTGGCTATTTGTCTGCGGATAAATATTTTTAAACGTCTTCTCTCAGGGGGATCTCCATTTACTCTTAACTTTCAAGGTGTCACTTTTCTCTGACTCCTCTCGAACTCTTCTAAGAGCTTGTTTATAAAAATCGCAAAACAACATACAGACACAATTAAAGTAGTTCTCCGTGTGTTTGGGAGGCTTTATTACGCTATTTCATAGTTACTGTTGTGCACTAGGTTTGGTGGCGTTGGGAGGGTAAGGGCTCGATAGATTATGGTTTATAAGTATTGTTGAGGTTATCTGGGGATAAACAACAGATATAAAAAAGCCGATGCTAGGCATCGGCTTAGTTTGAGTCGCTTCGAGTTAAGCGGGTTGAACTAGAGCGAGCGCTTTACGAGAAACCTCGTGAGCTGCTTTCGTTAAGTTTTGCTTCTCTAGTGCGTCGGATAGATATCCGTAATCTGAAACATTTGAACGAAGTGCTAGCGCTTTCTCAAAGTGGCTTTGTGCTTCTGCCCACTTCTGCTCTCTTAGGTAGAACTGAGCCAACGCGCTGTGTGCTTCGGCATTACCACTGTCTTTACTGATTGCACGTTCTAGCATGACCACTACTGGGTGGTGATCGGCTAGGTTCAGCTCTGGAAGCAACATGTAGAGCTCATTTGAACCACTCTTTGCAATGTTCTCTTTGATCACTGTGAACGCTTCTGTGTCAGCTTTACGAGCGATCAGTTGTTTCACAAAGCATGATACAAGGTGTGAACTTTGTTTCTGCTTTCTTGAAAGCTTGTTCCAATGGCTAATTAAACCTTCGCTACCTTGCTGTTGCGCGACATCATGAAGTAAACCACATTGTGCTTTCTGTTCTAATTTACGTTGCTCATCAGCTGTTAGAAGTTTGTTCTTTACTAACTTCGGCGTTAATTCTAGCAATGGCTGCCATAACTTAAGTTGCATATAGGTGGCTTTTAACAGGCCAAGTACAGCAGTGTTATTAGGGTATGTGCCTTTTAAGGTAGAAAGTGTATCGAATGCGGCTTCGTAGTTTGATTCACTGATCTGTTGTTTTGCTTTAGTTAGCTCTACCGCCAGTAAGGAGTCGTCCTGTTGGCTAGCAAGCTCGATGTACTTATCACGCTCACGTGTATTACCTTGTTCGTGCGCCGCTTGAGAAGCGACTAAATAACAAAGTAGAGGCATGTCGTGATGGTTAGCCCAACGAGTTACCTTCTTCTCAGCGTTTTTCCAGTCACCTTCAAGCAGCTTGATGATGCCTTCGTTGGTATAACGACGAGAACGTTTCAGTTTACGAACACTGAACCAGTTCCAAGTTGTCGAGCTTGCGTACATAAGCTTTTTAAACAAGTACTCTAAGCCGAACAGAGCAGCTAGAAGAGCAATAACAAAGATAACCAGTGTTGTCACGCTCATCTCAATGGTCTTATTCGCAATTGAGATTAGAACGTAGCCTTGTTGACCAGAGAACTGAGTACCAACAATTAACCCAGCACCGAGAACGAGAAAAAGAAAAATCCAACGAATCATTATTTTTCCTCCGTGGTCATAACTGTGACTTCACGTCGTAGGCGCTCACGTATCACATCTGATAACTCATTCTGAGACTCAAGCTTTACAGGGTATTTCACAGAGATGTTCTGTTCACTTAACTGTTTAATCGCTTTCTCAAATTCAATCACTGAGTTGTTATCTTGGTTTAGGTACGCTTTCGACCACTCGCTAGCGGTATTAAGAGCTGCGCTATACAGTTCACCTTGCTCTTTGTAGACGGCGCGAATCGCGGTTTCTAATTTACCTTTGATGTTTTCACGCAGGTAGAAGTGTTGCTCAGGAGATAGTAGAGGGATAACTTCGCCATCACGACTGCGGAATGTGATGAAGTTTTCTGAGAAGTCTTTCATCGACGTCATCAGGTTGTTTTGCCAATCATTAATATCTTGCGATACTGCTTTTTTATCAACAACTGCGGCTTCTGGAAGAATAGCATTGGCAAGTGGCAGCGAATCGACTTGCTGCTGAAGACTTGTGATGCGTAGAACTAAGCCATCACGGTCGATCAGAGGAATAGTGCGAAGCTTGGTAATGTCATTGGTCATTGATTGACGCAGTGACACTAAGCTAGGGTCGTTTAGTGCTGCGATACGTTGATCGGCACTTTCCATTAACTTGGTTGCGCTAACGGCATCATGCTCTAGGAACAGTTTACGTCCTGCTAGTTTCACAAGGTAATCGGCTTCGGCAAGTAACCAGTCATTCGGGCGGCGACCTTTAACGTCAGCCACTGCTAACTGCAGGCTTTGAATACTCTTCTGCTGTTGAGACTGTACGACCTGAGTTTTCTCCACCGCGTGTGACGCTTCTTGGATAGTCTCTTGCTTGATGGTTTGTAGGTCTTTATTTACTGCAGATTGGGTATTTTGAAGCTGTGCTTGAAGAGCGGCGATTTGAGCTGAGTACTCAGCACTCTTTTGCTGCATTTGAAATGCGATACCGCCACTGAAAATAATAGAAATAGCGATCGCAATAGTACCTAGCTTGACACCGCGCTTACCTTGCTTTTCTGCTTTCTCTATTTGCTCTTTATGCTCAGCTTGAGGCTGTTCATTATTAGCGGTATTTGAGGCAGAGGCATCGAGCTTCTGTTCAGATTGTTTTGTCTCTGTAGAGTCAGCTTTTTCGTTTTCAATAACTACTGGCTGAGTGTCTTGTTTCTTTTCAGGTTCAATATGCTCATTATTTTTTTTGCTTGTCATGCTTATTTCCTGTTTCTAGCTAGGGCCGGAGAGCAGCCAGTAATATTTGGTTCGTAGCACTGTGAGTATTGGTCACGTTCGAAAAACCGAGTTGTTGTGCTCGTTCTACAATGCGCTGGCTTGGGACAAATAGATGTCTTGTTGAAAGCCAAGCCAAATACTCATCAGGGGTAATTGAGCAGAGATACTCCAATTGTTCCTGACTAGTGATGACAACTTTGGACGCTTTTTTGTTTATCCATGTTTGATAGGTATTGTGGTCGCTAATGGGAATATATTCTCTACGGTAGGTCTCACAATAAGAGACTTGTGCACCTCGATTGAGTAGGGAATCTCTAATGAGCTCACGCCCACCATTACCACGTAGTATCAAAACGGACTTATTTTCTACGCCATTAAGTTCAGTAAGTTTAAGAAGATGTTCACTATCACTAACTTGAGGGTAGTTTACTTTTTGTTTACAGACTTTGCTTAAAACGTGTGCAGTTTTTTGACCAACGCCAAGATAAAGCGGCGAAGTGGGCCAAATGGATGAGGTTTTCGAAAGGATGTTTTGGGCAGCCGTCACGGCATGGTGACTGACTGCAATAATGATATCGCTGTTATTAAGTTGGGTGTTTAAATCCGAAGAGTTTGGATTATCCACGATACGAATCAGCGGATGATGGATTGCTTGAATCCCTTCATCCGCTAGTTGTTGGCAAAGCGATTGTCCCTCTGAACCGGGACGAGTCACCAACACTGTCATGGTTATTCTTGGTCAGCGTAGAGTTTGGTTAAGATTTCTCTTGCACCATCATCCAGCAATTGATTTGCCAGAGTCACGCCAAGCGCTTCAGCATCCTTACGAGAGCCTGAGATCTCACCACGAACCATCTTAGAACCGTCCGGTTCACCAACTAATGCACGTAACCAGATGTTGTCGCCATCTAATAGTGAATAGCTACCGATAGGCACCTGGCAACCACCTTCTAGAGTAAGGTTCATTGCTCGCTCGCAAAGTACACGATCAGCCGTGTCTTTATGATTCAGCGGCTCAAGAAGCTTGATTAGACGTTCATCATCTAGACGGCACTCAATACCAACAGCGCCTTGGCCTACAGCAGGTAGAGACTGTTCTGGTTCGATGAAGCTGCGAATACGCTCTTCTAGCTCTAAACGCTTAAGGCCAGCAGCAGCCAGTACGATCGCATCGTATTGACCATCATCGAGTTTACCTAGACGAGTACCAACGTTGCCGCGCAGCTCTTTGATGACCAAGTCCGGGCGAGACTCAAGTAATTGACACTGACGACGCAGGCTGCATGTACCCACGACAGCACCTTGTGGTAGCTCGTCGATATTGTTGTAGGTATTTGAAACGAAAGCATCACGAGGATCTTCACGTTCACAAATCGTCACCAGACCTAGACCTTCTGGAAAGTCTACTGGGACATCTTTCATTGAATGAACTGCTAGGTCAGCACGACCTTCTAGCATTGCTACTTCAAGTTCTTTAACGAACAGGCCTTTACCACCCACTTTAGCAAGCGGAGTGTCGAGGATGATGTCACCTTTGGTCACCATAGTTACCAACTCAACCTCTAAACCAGGGTGAGCAGCTTGCAGTGCATCCCTTACAAAGTATGCCTGCCAAAGGGCAAGAGGGCTTTTTCTGGTAGCGATACGGATTGGTGCTGAATTTGTCATGGTGGTTCCGATATAGGTTCTGTAATAGCCTAATCCTACCATTATGAGGCGAGAATTCTTACTGTTTGATCATTCGATACTTTGATAGCTGAGAGATTTTCATTAGTTCACCAAAATAGTGTGATTGGTATCTCATTTGAAACATGGGCTATTATTAGAAATAGTCAATAAAGAGGACACTACGGCGCCGTGAGTTTAACTTTCTGTCATCAAGGAATTGACCAGTATGACAGATTCCTTTGCTTTACCACTAAGGGTAAAAGTGTTAAATTGATCACGTTTTGTTGCTGCTTTCGTTCAGTAACTAAACAGAACTGCACTTAACCTCAAACCAAGGACTTACCTTGCAGGCTTACACTCAAACTTTGATTCAACGATTAGACAATCTAAATCAGCAGCGCATTGATCGTGCGTTGGCGTTGATGAATGTGCAAGGCCAGCGAGTTTTCAACCTTATTCCCGCACTGCTTCACTTCAACCACCCGATGATGCCGGGTTATTATGACCAACAAGTTCCTTTTGGAATTCGTAGCTTCACGCTTAATGAATTCCAAAAGCAATTTGTCTCTGATACTGAACTTACTTTAGGTGGCAAGCTAACCGAGTCTGCGGAGCCCGCAATTCTTGGCCTGTATACCATGGGCAGCACCTCTTCTATTGGCCAAAGTACCTCAAGTGATCTTGATATCTGGGTATGTGTGTCTCCAGATATGGATGGCGCATCTCGTGATAGCCTTACCAACAAATGTTTGCTGATTACCGATTGGGCTGAAACCTTAGGCGTGGAAGCTAACTTCTTCTTGATGGATGAAGAGCGTTTCCGTTCGAACCATTCAGAAGAGATGACCGGTGATAACTGTGGTTCTTCACAGCACTTACTATTGCTTGACGAGTTCTACCGTTCTGCAGTTCGCTTAGCGGGCCAGCGCCTGTTGTGGCAAATCATTCCGCCTGAAATGGAAGAGTGCTACGACGAGTATGTTCAAGGTTTATGTCAGGACGGCTATCTTGATTGCTCGCAGTGGATCGATTTCGGTAAGCTAAATCGTATTCCCGCTGAAGAGTACTTTGGTTCAAATCTATGGCAGCTCTATAAGAGTATCGACTCACCGTATAAATCGGTGTTAAAGGCGATCCTGTTAGAAGCCTATTCATGGGAATACCCAAACACCCAACTGCTGAGTATTGATACCAAGCGTCGCTTCTTTGCGGATGAACCGGATCTGTATGGCATGGATAGTTACTATCTGATGCTTGAGAAGGTAACTCGTTATCTAGAACGCATTAACGACCACACTCGATTGGACTTGGTAAGACGTTGTTTCTACCTAAAGACTCACGAGAAGTTGTCACGCGAAGCTGGCATTGGTTCTGTTGCATGGCGTCGTGAAGCCTTGACTGAGATGACTAAGTCTTGGAATTGGGGACATGAAACCATTGCTGAGCTCGATAACCGCCGTAACTGGAAGGTTGAGCAGGTTAAAGTGGTGCACCATGCACTGCTTGATGCCTTGATGCTGAGCTACCGTAACCTGATTCAATTTGCGCGTCGTAATGACATCACTTCAGCCATCAGCCCACAAGATATCAGTATCTTGGCACGTAAACTTTACGCTGCGTTTGAGGTATTGCCTGGTAAAGTGACGCTACTGAACCCACAAATCTCTCCGGATCTGCATGAACCCGACTTGAGCTTCATCGAAGTTCGTCAGGGTCAGTCGAATAAAGCCGGCTGGTACCTGTATAAGCAGCCGCTGGTAGCACATCGTATTCTTGGCCAGCCTTCTCTTGAGCACCATGAGTACTTGAGTAAGTTGGTTGCTTGGTCATTCTTTAATGGCTTGATTACTGAGTCGACGCGTTTGCACTCAGTGGTTCGTGACGCTCACATTGATATCGATAAGTTTTATCAAATGGTGAGCGACCTGCGCAATACGTTTTCTTTGCGTAAGCGTCGCCCAAGTATGCAGGCCCTGGCGAGCCCATGTGAGATTAGCCAGTTGGCGATGTTCATCAACTTTGAAAATGATCCGACTTCTGAGTTAAGTGGTCGTGCATTAAAAGTGGATCTCAAGAATGCGGATATCTTCAGCTTTGGTGAAGAAGGTAAGAGCTTAGTCGGCAGTGTTGATTTGGTTTATCGTAACTCTTGGCACGAAGTTCGTACGCTGCATTTCCAAGGTGATACGGCGATGCTGGATGCGCTTAAGACGGTACTTGGCAAAATGCACCAAGATGCGTTGCCGCCAGAGTCGGTTGATGTGTTCTGTTACAGCAAAAACCTGCGTGGTGTGATGCGTAATATGGTGTATCAACTGCTTGCTGAGTGTATCGACTTACGATTGAAACCGATTGAACCAGAGAAGCGTCGCCGCTTTAAGGCTATTCGTTTAGCTAATAAGATGTTTGGTCTGTTCTTCGAGCGTCGTGGTGTATCGGTACAGATGTTGGAAAACTCGGTTGATTTCTACCGTAGTATCTCAACCAATAAGTTGAAGGGTTCACCTTTGCTGATGCTCGATAAAGAGCAGGAGTATCAACTGCCAGAAGTGGTGGATGGTTTTGCGAGTGAGGGTTTAATTCAGTTCTTCTTTGAAGATACCGATAAAGGTTTCAATATCTATGTACTGGACGAGTCGAATCAAGTAGAGGTGTATCACCAGTACAATGGTGAAAAAGATGAGATGATCGCGAACGTGAATTCTTTCTACACATCGGTAAAAGATGAGTCGAAGATGTCGTCTAAGTTGATTAACTTTAATCTACCTCAGTACTACCAAATCGTTCACCCAGAAGAGGGCAACTCTTACGTTGTGCCTTATCGTAACGATGCAACTTTAGCTTCTCGGAGCTCAAAGATAGTCAATATTTAGGTTATTTAGACTGATTGATACTAAAAAAGGAGTGATTGATTCACTCCTTTTTAGTTTTGCTTACAAATGATTAGACCCAATCAATCTCTTCACCTGCGTGCTTCACGCATTCTTCTTTAACCATCTCAAACAGCTCCATGCCCGTCTTAGAACATGTCCATTTGTTATCGATCAGCTTGAAGTGAAAGCCACCAGATTTAGACGCTAACCAGATTTCTTTCATTGGTTCTTGGCGGTTGATAATGATTTGGCTGCGGTTCTCAAACTCGAGCGTCATTACGTTACCAGTCACTTCGTAATCGATATCTGCCTCTGATTCATCGATAGCTTCTTCGATGTTTTGCATCTGTATATCGACCAGCTGATGAAATTCAGTCTCGTTCATCCTTTCTATCCTATTGCTTTTCTTGAGTGTGGTGCGATTATAGGGGGCATTGAGTTAATAATCACGATATGCAAAATGAAAAAATTAATTACCGCTCTGTTTATGGTGTCCGTTATTGGACTTTCTGGTTGTGGTCAAACGGGTCCGTTATACGATCCTGATGAAGTTCAGCAGACTGAACAATCACAATAAGTGAAACACGCAGAAATCGTTATTTATAAGGGATAAGAACTTTGGATTACTTCAACTATCAGGAAGATGGCCAGCTTTGGGCTGAGGACGTCGCACTTTCACAACTCGCAGAGCAATATGGTACGCCGCTATATGTATACTCTCGTGCAACATTAGAACGTCATTGGAACGCGTTTGACTCATCGGTTGGTGAGCATCCGCACTTGGTGTGTTATGCCGTTAAAGCTAACTCGAACCTTGGCGTGTTGAATACTTTGGCTCGTTTGGGTTCAGGTTTTGACATTGTTTCTGGCGGTGAGTTAGAGCGTGTAGTAGCTGCTGGTGGCGATCCGGCAAAAGTTGTGTTCTCTGGTGTCGGTAAAACAGCCGCTGAAATGAAGCGCGCACTTGAGTTGAACATTAAGTGTTTCAACGTAGAGTCTGAGCCAGAACTTGAGCGACTGAATAAAGTTGCTGGTGAGCTTGGTGTTAAAGCGCCAATTTCATTACGTATCAACCCAGATGTTGATGCCAACACTCACCCTTATATTTCTACTGGTCTGCGTGATAACAAGTTTGGTATTGCTTTCGACCGTGCTCCAGCCGTTTATGCGTTTGCACAAACACTCGATAACTTGTCTATTCATGGTATTGATTGCCACATTGGTTCTCAGCTAACGGATATCGAACCTTTCATCGATGCTACCGATCGCCTGCTTGCACTGATCGACCAACTACGAGCTGATGGTATCAACATCAAACACCTTGATGTCGGTGGCGGATTGGGTGTGGTTTACCGTGATGAACTGCCACCACAGCCTTCAGATTACGCGAAAGCCTTATTGGCTCGCCTAGAGAATCATTCTGATCTAGAGCTGATTTTCGAGCCTGGAAGAGCGATTGCTGCTAACGCTGGTGTATTATTAACAAAAGTCGAGTTCCTCAAGCCAACCGAACACAAGAACTTTGCCATTATCGATGCAGCAATGAACGACCTGATGCGTCCAGCGCTTTACCAAGCTTGGCAAGATATTGTTCCAGTTAGCCCGAGACAGGGTGAAGCCGTGACTTACGATTTGGTTGGCCCAATTTGTGAGACGGGTGACTTCCTAGGTAAAGATCGTGACCTTGTTCTTGAAGAAGGTGATCTGCTAGCAGTTCGTTCTGCGGGCGCTTATGGCTTCGCGATGTCATCTAACTACAACACTCGTTCGCGTGCGGCTGAAGTGATGGTTGATGGCGATAAAACTCATTTGGTTCGTCAGCGTGAAGAGCTTGCGAGTCTGTGGGAACTTGAAAACATTCTTCCGGAGTAATTTTAAGCGTTATGCACTTCCACTTTTCTAAAATGCATGGTTTGGGCAATGATTTCATGGTCGTGGACTGCATTACTCAAAATATTTTCTTTTCTCCAGATTTGATCCGCCGTTTGGCGGATCGTCACACTGGTGTGGGTTTCGATCAGCTACTTGTGGTTGAGGCTCCTTATGATCCTGAAACTGATTTCCATTACCGCATATTCAATGCGGATGGCAGTGAAGTGGAGCAGTGTGGTAATGGGGCTCGTTGTTTTGCACGATTCGTTCGCATGAAAGGTTTAACGAATAAGTACAGTATCAACGTCAGCACCAAGAAAGGTAAAATGGTTCTCAAAATTGAAGAGAATGACCTGATCACTGTGAACATGGGTATTCCTGAGTTCGAACCAGGTAAGATTCCATTCAAGGCAAAACAGCCAGAGAAGACGTATATCCTGAGAACGGATGTACATACTTTGTTCTGTGGTGCGGTAAGCATGGGCAACCCACATGTGGTTACTGTCGTTGATGATGTCGATACTGCTGATGTGGACACCCTAGGTCCGCTTCTTGAATCACACGAACGTTTCCCTGAGCGTGTTAATGCTGGTTTTATGCAAGTGGTTAGCCGTGAAGAAGTTCGTTTGCGTGTTTACGAACGTGGCGCGGGTGAAACTCAGGCATGTGGCAGCGGAGCGTGTGGCGCAGTTGCCGTTGGTATCACTCAAGGCTTACTGGCTGAGAATGTGAAGGTTCGTCTACCAGGCGGTGACTTACACATTAGCTGGCAAGGCCCGGGTAAACCTCTGTTTATGACAGGCCCTGCAACGCATGTGTTTGATGGTCAACTTTCTTGCTAAGAACGACCCAAAACAAATAGATTCATAAAAATAAAGGATAGGTTTTGTCTTACGTTGAAGCTGACGCACTCACCGCAGAAGTGGTCGCGGAATATTTACGTGATAACCCAGATTTTTTCCAAGACCGAAAAGATTTGGTTGATCGCCTTGCTATCAATAACGTTGAGCAGGGCGCTGTTTCTCTAGTTGAGATTCAGCTTAAACGCCAGCGTCATCGAATCGAAGAGCTTGAAGAAGAGATCACTGGCTTGATGTCGTTGGCGGCAAATAACGATAAAACCTTCTATGAGTTTATGGATCTGCAAGCGCAAGTGCTGAAATGCAGTGACTTCATGCAGGTGATAAAGGCCGTTGAACAAAAAGCGTTAGACCTTGGGCTTAAGGCTCATGTTCGAATTCTTTCACAATCGGGTTTTTATCCTTTAAGTGCTGAGGGTTACTCTAAGTTTTCGCTTAACCATTTCAATGGCAAAGATGCTTATCTTGGGCGTTTGAGAAAAGCCGACAGACACGATTTGTTTGGTGATTATCCAGTTCCAGAGCTAGGCTCTTATGTAGTACTACCGCTTGCTAAGCAGTCTCCATTGGGGTTGCTCGCCTTTTCTAGTGAAGATGGCGGACATTTCCAACCCCATATGGATACGCTCTTTTTACGTCATTTAGCACTTGTTGTCGCTCATTTGGCGGACACCTTACCTTGGCAGATAAATAATGAGCCTAGAGCCCAAAATACCTCTTCCTAACAGCCTTCAAAAGCCACTTTCTCGCTTCTATGAGTATCTCAGAAGCGAGAAGGGGCTCAGCCTACACACTCAACGTAATTACAAACAACAACTTGAAACTATGGCCGCTCATTTAGTCACGCTAGGGCTAAAGGATTGGGGCCAGGTCGATGCTGCGTGGGTAAGACAACTTGCCAGTAAAGGCATGCGTGAGGGAATGAAAGCAAGCAGTATTGCAACACGCTTATCTTCACTGCGCAGTTTCTTTGATTTTCTTGTGTTGCGTGGTGAAATGACGGCTAATCCAGCCAAAGGTGTTTCTGCTCCACGTAAACAGCGCCCTCTGCCTAAAAACCTCGATGTTGATGAGGTCGGACAGTTGCTTGATGTTAACGAGGATGATCCACTGTCGATTCGTGACCGAGCTATGATGGAAGTGATGTATGGCGCTGGGTTACGACTGGCAGAACTGGTCGGTATTAACCTCAAAGATGTGTTGGGTCGCCAGGGTGAAATCCGAGTCATCGGTAAAGGCGATAAAGAACGCAAAGCGCCTTTTTCTGGTTTAGCTAAAGAGTGGGTCGATAAATGGCTTAAAGTTCGTGGTGAGTTGGCTTCACCGGGTGAAACCGCACTGTTTGTCTCGAAGTTAGGGACTCGTATTTCTCATCGAAGCGTGCAAAAACGTATGGAAGAGTGGGGTAAGAAGCAATCTGTCGCGAGCCACATCAGCCCGCATAAACTGCGTCACTCCTTTGCAACGCATGTGCTGGAGTCGAGCCAAAACCTTCGTGCTGTTCAAGAATTGCTTGGCCATGAAAACATCTCTACGACCCAAGTTTATACCCACTTAGATTTCCAACACTTAGCACAAGCTTATGATCAGGCTCACCCGAGAGCGCGTAAGAAGAACAAAGATTAGATTTAAGGGTTTACTATGCGAATTTATCGAGGGTTAAAGCCCATCAAAGCCATGACCTTTGACTTAGATGACACCCTGTATGACAACTGGCCTGTGATCATGAAGGTTGAGAAGGAGATGGCACAGTGGCTTTATCAAAAGCACCCAGTGTCGGCTTCTTTATCGCTCGAAGAGTGGCAGGGCATTAAGCAGCAAGTCGCCTCTGAAAACCCAGCTTTGAAACATGATGTCACCGTATGGCGTGAAACTCAGATAAAAAGTGGTTTGCTGCAATTGGGTTATTCTCAGCAGCAAGCAGAACAAGCGGCTCGAGAAGGTATTGAGCATGCATTATGGCTACGTAATCAAGTCAATGTTCCTGACGAAACGCATCGTGTGATGACTGAGGTTAGTCAACGTATTCCTCTAGTTGCGATTACTAATGGTAATGTCGACCCACACAAAATTGGCTTAGGGCAGTACTTTCAATTAATCCTTAAATCCGGTCCTGATGGAAGAGCTAAACCCTGGCCAGATATGTTTGAAAAAGCTCAGCAACACCTAGGTTGTGATGCTGAGAATATTCTTCATGTTGGTGATCACCTTAAAACGGATGTCTATGGAGCCAAGCAAAATGGCTTCCAAGCGTGCTGGTTTAATGACACTGGTTCCAATTTATACCTCTCTTCGAAGGCGAGCGTGCTCCCTGATGTTGAAATAGACCAACTTAGCGATCTTATGCGACTAATTTAATGGCTTGGTAAGCTTATTGTGTCGCATTTATGATAGTGAATTGTTACATTAGTCGCCTATAAAAGCCTGATTAGGCTAGGATAATTGGCGGCTACTTTTTATCGATTCATTTCAGTCATAGCAGTGGTTGCGGGTTCTCTACTCCATTAGAATTTGAACAAGGGTTGGCATGCAAACATTTACATTTCTCGCAAATACTGAGGCGTTGTTTAGAGCTCAACTTGATCAGCGAGAATGGTGTGACAGCAAACAGTACCTTATTCAAATTTTCTCAGCTCAATCTTCAGATCTAGCTCGTCAAATCGCGAGTGTCGCTCTCAATCGTTTAAACAATGCGACGCTAATTGGTCAGAGTGCTCGTCATGTTATCTGTGATAATTGCCTTGAAAGTGCATGCACCTTAGTCATCATCAGTGAGTTCAACGAAACCCATCTAACCTCAGCAGTCCAGCCTTTTACGGGTAATCCAAATCAAGATAGCCAAGACTTAGCTTTGCAACTGCACCTTACCGAAGACACCAAAACGGTTATCAGTTTGTGCGATCAAGTCGAAGGGCGTGATTACCCGATCTATAGCGCTTTTGAAAACCTGCCTTACGCATTGCCGATTGCTGGTGGACTGTGTCATGAGAATGAATTTGGCCGTTGGGTTATGTATAACGAGCAAACCTACCAGCACGCCTGTGTTGCTGTGGCTCTGGCTAACCCAAGATTGAAGGTTTGGTCGGATGCGTACTCTGAGTGGAACCCAATTGGGATGAAACTGCGAGTCACACATGCGGTCGGAAATCGTTTATACGCGTTGAATGACAAGCCGGCGATTGAAGTATTCAAACATTACCTTGCGGATGGCAAAGACCTTCCTTTTAGCCAACTGATGAGCTTTCCACTTTATCGAGAACTTGGCAGAAAGAAGGGTATTTCAACACCTCTACGTATTAATGATGATGGCAGTATCGAGTTTGATAGCCCTTGGCATGTCGGTGAAGAGGCGCAGTTTTGTTATAACCACCCCTCTTTGACCGCGGAAAAGGTGCGTCACGGTGCCGAGATGCTAGCCATGCATCAGCCTGAATCGGTGATCATCTATAACTGTGTATCTCGACTTGAGTTTATCGATAGTAAACTTGAGCTCAAGCCATTTGAAGGGATAGTGAATACATGTGGTGCCTACTGCATGGGTGAGCTATACCGCAATGAAGACCGCCAAGAGATACTGCACCACAGCCTGACTTATATCGCTATGCGCGAGTCTGACGAGGTTAAAGAGTTTCGTTGTGAAGATTTTCAGTGTGGCTCAACAGTGTCGCCATTGCTTAACCTTGTCAGAAATGCAGTCGCTGATCTCGACAGTATGAATACCCAGATGGAGAAAAAACTCCATCAACAAGCGCGTCGCTTAACCGAGAGCTATCGCATTGACTCACGCACTGGCTTACCGAACCGTATTGTACTGAAGGAGCGCCTCAATACGATTCTATTTAGTGAACACTTACTCACGTTAAAGCTCACGAATTTCCATCAAGTTAACGAAAAATACGGCTATCAGGTGGGTGATCAGTTACTGCTTGACCTGTCTAATCACTTTATTGAGCGATTGCAGCTTCGTGTCGTGAAAGAGCCTCGCGTGAAGGTTGAGCTGTTCAGTATTGGGGTCGGAGAGTGGGCGATTATCTTTAACGCCAGTGTTGGTAGTACAAAAATAAAAGAAGGTTTCGTTGAGTTCGCCGATGACATCGAACACATAAATTTTGAGCCATATGGTTTGGCTGATATTGATTACCTGTCAGTTTCTCTGTGTGGCGGCTTTGCTAGTCGTTGTGATTTCTTAACCGACAGCGGTGACGAGATCTTATTGAAAGCGATCGAAGCTCGACGTTATGGGGTGCGGAACAATACCCACATCACCAATGCCAAAGACATTCAGGTGAGCGAAGAGGACCGCAAAGAGCAGCTCGGTTGGTTGAGCTGTGTGAGCCGTGCGATTTTAGATCAGAACATCATTACCTACTCTCAACCGATTGTGGAATCGGGCACTCACGAAATGATTGGCCAAGAGTGTTTAGTCAGAATCATGGAGTCGGACGGTACCATTGTGGCACCAGGAAAGTTCTTACCTATCATTGCCGACACGCACCTCTACACACGCCTTAGCCGACATATGATTAAGAGCACTATCGGTTATATGGCGGATAAACAGAGTTCGTTCTCTATCAATCTATCCCCGCAAGATTTGTTGAGTGACAAGACGCTTGAGGTGCTCGAGGCTGCGATCAGTGGTATGAACGATCCCACTCGACTTGGCTTAGAGGTTTTGGAATCTGAGCAAATCAAGGATTATGGCCGCATGATAGAGGTGTGCGATCACTTCCGTGCACTCGGGGCGAGAATCATTGTTGATGATTTTGGCTCTGGTTACTCCAATATTGATGAGATCATTAAGCTTGAGCCACAGATTATTAAGCTCGACGGTAGCTTGATTCGTAATATCGACAAAGACCAAAAACAAAGAAATATCGCTTCTCAGTTGGTTCGCTTATGCCAAGTGTTCAATGCTAAGACGGTTGCTGAATTTGTCCATAACCAACAGGTTTGTGAGATAGCAGAACAAATGGGTGTCGATTATCTGCAGGGTTATTACTTTGGTGAGCCTAAGCGATTGTTTTAGTGCTTAAAACTTATGAGTCCTCATGCCGGCTGGCTTCGAAAATGCTCAATCATCATTGATGTCTGCTTTGTGGTGGAATGAGTGATGTCTAACTAACGTCACATTATTTATAAGATGATTGTAAGTATTCCGTGCAAGCCTTATCTATAATAAGCACAATAACAAATCATTAACCTAGCGATTAATGTGAATATGCAGTCGACTTCTCTCCTGATACAAGACATTGAGCAAACCCAACGTGAATTGGAAAAGATAGATTTTCATCAACATGAAAGCCTACTAATTCAGGTGTTTTCGTCTTTCGAGAAAGGTTCTGTTGTGGCTGCCTGCCAAGTGATTCAATCGACTTTCCCCAATGCCAAACTGATTGGTTGCAGTGCTAACCACTACATCAGCC
The DNA here is from genome assembly GCF_001557875.1 of Vibrio splendidus. GTDB lineage: Bacteria > Pseudomonadota > Gammaproteobacteria > Enterobacterales > Vibrionaceae > Vibrio > Vibrio splendidus_F. Next base: position 16,319 of record NZ_LNRF01000016.1, read on the forward strand.
AAGGCGTCATCCTGCACCAAGGTCTTTATCTGATTGTTACCCGCTTTGACGCGACGTCTTACTCTTGTGGTGTTGTCGAATATAGCGAACAACCATTGGTCGATAGCCACGTGATGTGGCAGCAGCTTGAGTGTAATACCAAAACTAAAAGCATCCTCTGTTTTGCAGACCGCTTGCAGATAAATAACCGAGATCTATTTTCAGCGTTTGAGCAGTCGAGACATTTATTACCTATCTGTGGCGGTGCATCGACCATCACAGATAATGGACGGTGGGTGATGCTAGATGGCATTTGCTATGAGAATGCTTATGTGATGTTGGCGCTGCACAGTGTAGAGCTCTCCATCGCTAAGGGTTACTACACTGAATGGAATCCGATTGGCCGGACTTTCCGAGTAACAGGTGCTCAAGATAACCGGTTGGTTGATTTGGATGGTATACCTGTTCGTGAGCTCTACAATCGTTACCTCGCTGATGGCCTTGAGTTGCCTTTTGAGCAACTGCATAATTTTCCTTTGATGGTTGGTGATCCGAAAGAGCAAAGGATTCACTTACCGCTCAAGGTGACTGAATGTGGAGAGATAGAGTTCAGTGGCCAATTCCAAGTGGGTGATGAGGTCCGGTTTTGTTATGACCACCCCTCATTGACCCTTGAGCAGGTCCGACTAGGGGTTCAACAGCTTGCCTCTCATAAGCCGGAACAGTTTTTTATCTATAACTGTATCTCTCGCATCGACTTTATTGATGGCAACCAAGAGGTTGAGGTTTTCCAGAAGCTGGCCGACAGCCATGGCGTGTACTGCATGGGAGAACTCTATCAAGAGAATGGCCAACAGCGAATCTTGCACCATAGCCTCACTTACCTCGCATTGAGAGAAGGCGAGGGTAAGGTGGTATTGCCATTAGATACACAACCCGCGACCAATATATCCCCTCTGTTTTCATTGATCCGAAATGCACTGCTTGATGTCGATGACATGAGCAACAGCATGGCGAGTAAGATTCAGCAACAAGCCACCGCATTAACGGCGAGCTACCGAATAGATCACCGTACTGGCTTGCCTAATCGAAGTGTGTTGCGTGAGAAGCTGTCGAAGATGAGCAGTGATAGCCACTTGTTAGCTTTGAAGGTCACGACCTTTGGTCAGATCAATGAAAAGTACGGGTATCGAGTGGGTGACAAGCTTCTGCATGACTTGAGTGAGTATTTTCAAAAGGCATTGTGGCAGTTCTTTGATGAGGGATGTCAGCTCTACAGTATCGGTATTGGTGAGTGGGCAGTGGTGTTTGATAGCTGGGCGAACCAAGAACATATTCATCAGCGATTCTCGGAGTTTGCCGATCAAACCGAGCATGTAAATTTCGAACCTACCGGTTTACCCGATATTGATTACTTGTCGGTGTCTATCTGTGCGGGTATTGCCAGCCGTCGAGATTTCCCAACGACCTCTATTGATGACTTATTATTGAAGGCGATTGATGCGAGGCGCAGCGCCGTCAGCCAGAACAAACACCTAGTGAGTGCTAAGACGTTAATTCAACTGGAGAAGCATCGCCAAGAACAACTTGGTTGGCTGTCGTGCGTGAGTCGCGCTGTGCTTAATCAGAATATTGTGGCGTGTTCTCAACCGATTGTTTCGGCGCATAGCCATCAGGTAGAGAGCTACGAGTGTTTGGTTCGAATTGAAGAGGACGGTCAGTTGATTGCACCGGGTAAGTTCTTGCCAATCATTGAAGGAACCCATCTCTATACACGCCTCAGTCGTCAGATGATAACGCGCACCTTCGATTTTATGAGTCAGCGAACCGATTCGTTCTCAATTAATTTAGCGCCACAAGATTTCAGCAATGAGAAAACCATTCTTCACCTTGAGCAAGCCATCAAGAAAATCAGTCACCCACAGCGTATTGGCTTGGAGGTGTTAGAGACGGAACAAATTCAGGATTACGGTCGTTTGATTGAGGTGTGTAATCACTTCCGCGATCTTGGTGTGAATATTATTGTCGATGACTTTGGTTCGGGTTATTCGAATATTGATGAGATATTGAAGCTAGAGCCACAGGTGATCAAGCTTGATGGCAGTTTGATTCGCAATATTGATAAAGATAAAAAGCAACGCAAGATCGCTCAGCAGTTAGTGAGCTTATGCCAGATTCTGAATGCTAAGACGGTGGCTGAGTTCGTTCATAACGAGCAGGTGTGTCGTATTGCTGAAGACATGGGGGTCGATTACCTGCAAGGGTATTACTTTGGTCAACCTCAGCGTTTGTTTTGATGGAGCAGCGTTTCACGTGAAACACTGGTTGGTTCAATAACGAAAGTACGATGTAAAAAGGGTGAGCTTATGGCTCACCCTTTTTGTTTTCAGTATCTATTTATTATCTTCCCGCGCTCTTGCTTGGTCTATTTGAGAGCGTGCCCACACTTATCGGCGTGGAAGACTTTTAGATAATGTTGGTAGTAGTCATCAATGAGTTTGGCAGGTTCACCCTCACCTAAAGACTTGAGTAACTCAATGCCTACCTCACAAGTACACAAGTGGCCGCTGTCTTGATTTCGGCGCAAGGTGTATGAAGATTCACAGGTTATGTCGAGGTGGACTTGTGGAACGGCTTGTAACCACGAGCTTTTGTTAAGCATCTTCTTCGCTTCTTGCCATGTGCCATCTAAGATAATGAATAGTGGTTTTCGACTCTGGGCTTTGGTTGTCACAGCTTGCTGACACTCGATGCTTTTATCACTTGGGAACAACAGAAAAGGTTGTCGTGTTTCATCTTCAAGCAGTGCCATTAGCTCTGCTGGTGGTGTTTTCCTTTGCCATACAACGGGCTGACACTGTTGAAGGGATTTCTGAAGCAGCTTTCCGGTATTGGTATCGCGCGACAGTTCATTCTCATGAGTGAGCAGTACAAGATCGATTTGGCTTTCAACACTCGGTATCAGATGACAAATACATTGGTGAGTGAAGCCACAACCAGGGCAAGCTTGTTGGTTACTCATGTTTACAGCTTAACCCCACTTTGTGCAGGTGAGACACCATCAGCAAACAAAACCACATCGCTGATATCAGCATCATTTGCAACTGGAGCGACACTTGGGTTTAGCGGGTAGCTGACACCAGAGTATGACAGTGTGTGTTTCGCAGCTGTTGCACCGCCACCACTGACGTTGAAGATCAGATCCTGCCAGCCGTGGTTTTGCGATTTACCTAAGCGTATGTCGCCCTTAACCAGTGTAACTCGGCTATTGAAGCGCCATGTGTCTTGGTGGTTCTCGAAAATCAGCAGTGTGCAACCACCTGAGCCACACCAATCGAGCTGAGCAAACAGCTCTTCTTTACCGTCACCGTTGAGGTCGTAAGTTAGCCAGCGGTATTTGGTATCATCAGGCGAGCTGTTGTTGATCTTAAAATACTCGCGGATCGCTTGGTCTACTTTTGGATCAAGTTGATCGCTGGAGTTGACCTGCTTTGCGGTTAGATCAACGTTAGCGGTGGTGTTTACTTGTGCTTGCGCACTTTTAGCTTCGAATAGCACCAGACCGCCATTGGCAATCGGATAGACAACGTTGCCCACTTTCTCTTTTTCAGCGATTAGCTTGCCGTTATCGAGTGTGAAGATGCGTTCGGAGATCAAATACTGTTGCTGGTGGCGAGTCATGACCACTTGTACCTGATTTTGGTTCAGTTGCTGCCAGAAACCCTGTTCAACAATCGAAGGATCTCCATTGCTGTATGAATAAGTCGTGATTGCGCTGTGGTCATCATTGAGCTCTAGGTTGATAGAGAACCCTGAGTTTTGCGTTGAGCTAGCGAAATAGAGTCCGCTCCAGTCCAGCGTTGGATCTTGGTTAGAGACCGTCGCACAGCCATTATAGTTACTGTCATTGAGGTTAAGCTTGGCATGCCATCCATAGATAGAATCGCTCATGCCGTCGCTACAGCTCTCTTTCGTAAGGTTGAGTTTGCCTTGCGCTGCTTTACCTTCTAATTGGTAATCACGACTGCTTGGTGTGGTACGGCTTGATTCAATATCGAGGGCCTGTGGCTGTTCGCCCATCTTGGTGTATTTGAGCTGGTCTTTGTCGAAGGTTGCTGACCAGAAGGGTTCATTACCAAATACTCGTGTTGAACGCAGTGGTTGGTCGCAGCGCTCCGGGTTCTCTGCGGTTAGGATATTCACTTGATCAACCACAAAGCGTGCTGTGAAGTCTGCGTTATAACCCGTTTGGCTCGGTACAGTTAGGTGACCAATCAGCTCGCCATATAAGGCTTGGTAAGGTCTCGTTGAGAGCCCTTGTGCTTCTAGCGCTAATTCTGGAGATAAGTCTAACCAGTATTGTTGCTGGCTGCCGCAAGGAGTGAAGGTTCGACTTTCATGACCAACCACCACCTGACCACGCATGATGAAGGTTTGTGGTTGAATGCTCAGTGGCTCATCCAAGGTTGCAGGGGGCTGTTCAGGTTGTTGCGGCGTATCAGGTGCTGTAACACAGCCTTGTAGAGCGAACGCGACTAGCCATGTCACTGGGTTTTTCATTACCTTCATGTTATATCTTCCTCGGAGCAACCGTTAATTGGATTTATTATGGCATATTGGTTATTTAAAACAGAACCCGACACCTTTTCTATTCATACCCTGAGAGTGCAAAAAACCTCTTGTTGGGAGGGTGTTCGCAACTATCAGGCTCGAAATATGATGCGTGATGACGTCAAACTTGGCGATCTGGTGATGATATACCACTCATCATGTAAAAAAGTTGGCGTAGCGGGGATCGCTAAAGTAACCAGAGAAGCCTACCCAGACCACTTTCAGTTCGACCCTGAGAGTGATTACTACGATCCTAAGTCTTCACCCGATAACCCACGTTGGATTATGGTGGATATCGAGTTTGTGCGAGTGACTGAACGCTTAATTCCTTTGGCAACGCTTAAAGCCATGCCTGAATTATCAGAGATGCCATTGGTGAAGCGCGGTAATCGCTTATCCATCATGCCAGTTACCGAACAAGAGTGGCTGGCAATCTTAAGCAAAGAAGTACTGGGTTCTCGATAGCGTTAGAGAGAGCTTTTTACGTAAGGTTCAAAAAAGGCAGCCAGTTGGCTGCCTTTTTATTTATTCTGATCTCTTCAACGAGCGAGATTAGAGCAGGTGCTTTTCTAGGTAGTGAGCAACTGCATCGTCTGCGTTGCTGCCAATCACTTCATTGTCTGGTAAAGCTTTCATCACTTTCTCATGTGATGTGCCCATGATTAGACCTTTACCCGCCATAGCCAGCATCTCAGCGTCGTTCATGCCATCACCAAAGGCAACACAGTTATCCAGTGTCAGGTTCAGTGATTTCGCAACAGCGTCTAAAGCATGGCCTTTAGAGACTTCAGCGGCCATCACTTCTAAACACCAAGGTGTAGAGAAGGCGATGTTCAGTTTGTCGCCAAAAGCATCTCTTAGCTTTTGTTCAAACGTGACGAGATATTCATGGTCTTGTTCTGGATGTGTGAAGAAGACTTTCGCGATGCCTTCGCTTGGTGCGTTTTCAGCTTCAAAGCGCTTGTAGCTAAAGCCAGACTCGCTGTGGAATTTAGCCAACATTTCATCTTCACGGTCTAGTAGCCAATCTTCATTCTGGTACATGTGAATAAAGAGGTTTGGATCTTGGCGCACAATATCAATAACAGGCTGAACGAGTTCCTGAGGCACGTTCTGGCTATACATCAGCTGATCATTCTGGTCATGCACGCGTGCACCGTTTGAAGTGATCATGTACGCCGGAATGCCTGCGATCTGACGAATGCCCGCCACATCGACGTGGTGACGACCCGTAGCGAAGATGAAGGTATAACCTTGGTCGTGTAATTTCTTAAGCGTTAGCTTGGTAAAGTCGCTTAGCTGATGGTTGGGAGCCAAAAGCGTACCATCTAAATCAGAAGCAACAATTTTCACGGAATCTTTTAGTGCAGGAATACTCATTTAACCCTCATTGCAAAATGCTTAACCAGTATTGACGCTAGCCAGCGCTAGAATCGTTTTAACTACAATATCTCTAGGTAGAAATTGTATGCCAAATTCATGCAAGAAAAGAGGGCAAAGCTCACTTACTTCTCTTCCTCTTTAGCGCTTATTTTTTTGGCAGGTTGCTTAGCTTATTAGCTCTAGGCGAAAAACTGATTGATCGCATCCAGTGTTTGATTGCGATATTCATCTTGCTCAAACAACACTTCATGCCTAGAACCTTCAACCAACTTAAACTGGCAATCTGAGTTCGTTTTCTTCAGTTTAGATATAAACCTCAATTGGGCACTGTTACTGACAATCTTCTCTTCCCCAGCTTGAATCAATAGCAGAGGGATCTTGATTTGACGAGTTTGTTGAATCGCTTGCTTGGCGGCCATTAACCCTTGCCATACCCAGCGCGTGCTTGGTCCACCCACCTGCAAAGATGGTGACTCATCATATAAGCGACGGAACCACTGATAACGAACCTTGCTGTGGCTCAGTAAGTTGTTTTCAAAAGGCTTCGAATAATACGCTTGCTGCCCCGGCGCGTAAGTTGGCTTGGCATGAAAAGCAGTGAGTACTTGTCCAACGACCATTGCGATAGGTTTCAGGTACCACTCGGTATTGATACCAAACATTGGAGCGCACAGAGTCACCTTATCAAATGGGTGGTCTGGATGAGTTTGTAGGTAGCGAGTGGCTATGGTGCTGCCCATTGAATGCGCGAGCAGGTAGCGATTGGAATACTTACTGAGATCAAAACTGGCAATGACGTCAGACATATCAGATGCATAATCATCAAACTCATGAATGTGACCAATGTCAGAGTCTGTTACCATACGTTCAGACTGGCCTTGACCTTGGTGGTCAAATGAATAAACGTCATAGCCTTGTTGATAGAAATCATAAAAGAGTTCTTGGTATTTTTGGCAGCACTCAATACGGCCATTTGAAATAACAATCGCCTTTGTGTGTGTCTCTGAAGTCAGGCTACACCAGTACAGTTTTTTTTTACCGGATGATGTTACATACCCATCTTTTCGTTGTTGCCAAAGGGTGGGGATCGGGTGTTTAATCGCTTGCTCGAATTGAGGTTCTTGCGTGTACGAAATCGGGGCGCCGCTGTGGTTTTCCATGGGAAATCACCTGAACTGATGCGTGTGAGAGCTTTATTGCTAATAATGTTGTTAGATTAAAGAACTAGTAAGGAAATGCAAATGGATACTCATGTTTGGCTTGCTTATGTCGTCACGGCGATACTGTTTAGTTTGGCTCCGGGCTCAGGTACCGTTAACTCAATCAGCAATGGGCTAAGTTATGGCACCAAGAAGTCACTCGCGTCGATTGCAGGCTTACAGCTCGGTCTTGCATTCCATATCATGCTGGTGGGGGCGGGCATTGGTGCATTAGTCGCTCAATCTGCGTTGGCATTCACCATCATCAAATGGGTGGGCGTGGTTTACCTTCTTTGGTTGGGTATTCAAAAGTGGCGTGACAACTCTAGCTTAGTGGCTTCACAAGAAAACTCGACGCTATCGAGTGGCAAGCTGCTTAGAAATGCGGTGCTGATTAACCTTACCAACCCAAAATCTATCGTGTTTTTGGTGGCTCTGTTCCCTCAGTTTATCGACCCTACACAACCGCAAGCACCGCAATTATTAGTGCTAGGTGTTACAACGGTATTCATTGATAGCGTTGTTATGTTGGGCTATACCTCATTAGCTTCACAAATGGGACGCTTTATTCGTTCAGATCGCATAATGGGTAAGATTAATAAAATCTTTGGTGGTATGTTCATGGGCTGTGGCGCATTGCTGGCTGCCACCAAAGCCTAATCAAAGCAATAGAGTTATAGTCAACCAATTAGAGTTATCAAGAAATGACCGCTACCTACGTTGCTCGACAACCTATCTTAAACCGTAAGAAGAACACGCTTGGTTATGAGCTACTTTTTCGTGACGGAGAAAGGAATGCCTATCCAGCGCATATAGAGTCTAATCGAGCAACGTATCGTCTGATTGTTGAGAACTTCTTGTCGGTAGGGCTTAACCCGTCGATCCCATCTTCACGCTGCTTTATTAATTTCCCGTACCAAAGCTTGATTCGTCGGTTGCCTTTGAGCTTGCCGAAAGACAAGGTGGTGGTCGAGATCCTTGAAACCTGCCAACCGACCGACGAATTATTAGAAGCCGTTAAAGAGCTTTATCAAGCGGGGTACATGATTGCCTTGGATGACTTTACTTCGACGCCAGAATGGGAACGTTTCCTCAAATACACGCACATTGTTAAGCTCGATATTATGCAGATGGGCTTGGATGAGGCGTGTGATTTGGTAAAAGCTCATCAAGGGAAAAAGTTTAGCTTTCTTGCTGAACGAGTTGAAACCGAACAAGAATTCCAGCAAGCCAAAGACGCGGGCTTTAAGTTCTTCCAAGGCTATTTCTTTAGCAAGCCGGAAATCATTAAGACTAAGTACATTAGCCCTGAGCAAGTGATTGCCATGGAGTTGTTCCAAGAAGTGTGTAAGCCCGACGTGGACTTTCAGCGTGTCGAGAGCATCGTCGCGAAAGATGTCGCCTTGTCTTATAAGCTACTGCGCTTTGTGAACACCATGTCGCCCCGTCTAGAAGTGACCATCTCTTCATTCCGTCAGGCCTTGGTGTATCTAGGGCAAGAAAAACTGAAAATGTTTGTCTCGCTGGCGGTGGCGTCTTACGTCTCGGATAAAAAACCGAAAGAGTTGTATGGCTTGTCTTTGCAGCGTGCACAGTTTTGCCAGCGTATGTCTCGTTATCAGGCATTTGAAGGATATACCGAGCAAGCCTTTATGATTGGTCTGTTCTCGTTGCTGGATGCATTACTCGACCTATCGTTAGAGAATTTAGTTGAGCAACTGCCTTTATGTAAAAGTATCAAGGTGGCTCTGCTGCGTAGAGAAGGGCCATATGGTACCTTGCTCGCGCTTGAAGAGAGTTTTGAACATGCCGATTGGCAACAGATTGATGAGCACTGCGCTGATTTAGGATTAAGCGTGGATCAGGTCAAAACGGAGCTTACCGAAGCTCGCCGTTGGAGTCATACCGTGACCAACAAGCTCTGATGTTTCTTCGTTAAACTTTTATGACAATTGAAGCGCACGCCTTGACGTGCGTTTTTTTATAGCTAGGATATACGCATATCCATATATGAGTATATAACTATGCTTCCTCACCAATTTTTTAAATTACTGTCTGATGAAACGCGAGTGCGTTGCTTAATGTTGATTGTGCGCCAAGAGTGCCTTTCTGTTGGTGAGTTGACTCAGGCACTAAAAGAAAGTCAGCCGAAAATTTCACGCCACCTTGCGCAGCTGCGCTCAAGCGGCATTTTGACTGACGTTCGCCAAGGGCAGTGGGTGTTCTATCGCCTTGCCAAAGATTTACCAGGTTGGATGCTAAAGTTAATTGATGATCTTATCGCATCGAACTGTTTGAAAACGGAATACCAGCAAGATATCGAGCGCTTAGAAGCGATGACTTCACGCCCTCAATGTTGCGTTTAAATACATTAAAACTTATTGCTGAAATAGTTGGAGTTGCAGCTAGGCGACAAGTGAACTTATCCCTATGAGCATAGTGGTTCTATGTGATTAGGGCGGCCGGCGATCCGGTAAGTGAACGTAGTCAACAACGCTGCGGCTTCAAATATGAAGGCAATTAAATGAGAGAAAATACGATGACAGTGAAAGTAGGTATTAATGGTTTTGGTCGTATCGGCCGTCTAGCACTTCGCGCAGCATTCGATTGGGCAGAGCTAGAATTTGTACAAATTAATGATGTAGCGGGTGATACTGCAACGCTAGCACATCTTCTTGAGTTCGATTCAGTTCAAGGTCGCTTTCACCACGAAGTAACTGTAGAAGGCGATGAGATGATCATTAATGGTCAGCGCATCAAGACCACACAAGAGCGCGACATCGAAGCGATCGATTGGTCTGGCTGTGATGTGGTTATCGAAGCGACCGGTGTTCACCGTAAGACTTCTTTCCTAAACAAATACCTAGAGCAAGGCGTGAAGCGTGTTGTGGTATCAGCGCCAGTGAAAGAAGAAGGCATCGCAAACATCGTTGTTGGTGTGAACGACAACATTTTTGACCCAGCAGTACACAAAATTGTGACGGCAGCGTCTTGTACCACTAACTGTATTGCGCCAGTAGTGAAAGTGATCAACGAGAAGCTTGGTATCGAGAATGCCTCTTTCACGACGATTCACGATCTAACCAACACGCAAACTATTCTTGATGCGCCCCATAAGGACTTACGCCGTGCACGAGCATGTGGCATGAGCCTTATCCCAACAACGACGGGCAGCGCTAAAGCAATTGTTGAGATTTTCCCTGAGCTAGAAAACCGAATTAACGGCCACGCAGTGCGTGTACCGCTAGCGAACGCGTCTCTGACCGACATCATTTTCGAAGTGAAGCAAGACACGACAGCTGAAGAAGTTAACGCGATGCTGAAAGAAGCGTCTGAGAACGAGCTAAAAGGCATTCTTGGCTTTGAAGAGCGCCCACTGGTTTCTATTGATTACAAAGGTGACCAACGTTCAACCATCGTAGATGCACTATCAACTATGTTGGTCGGTAAGCGCATGGTTAAGATCTACGCTTGGTACGATAACGAAATGGGCTACGCGACACGTACGGCTGAGTTAGTTCGTACAGTCGGTTTAGCATAAGCCTGCGTACTTAAGAAATAGTAGAATCCGGAGAAAACATAATGACACACCCAACATGGCAACTAGACCTTGAGCAAGGCGCACTAATCCTGACTCCATGCCCAGGCACTAAAGACGCTGACCTTGACGCATCTCTGGCACAACTGAAAGAGCAGGGCGTTGAAGCTATCGTGACTGCGCTTGATGATGCAGAGCTTGCGAGCAAAGACGTGGCAGCACTTGGCGAAAAAACACGTGCGCTAGGCATGCAGTGGTTCCAAATCGAAATCGAAGACGATTGTGCTCCAGACACTGAGTTTGCGGCGAAATGGTCTGCAGCAAGTCCAGAGCTACACAAAATCGTTGATAGTGGCGCTAAGGTGGCAATGCACTGCATGGGCGGTTCAGGCCGTACCGGTTTATTCGCGGCTCACCTGCTGTTAGAAAAAGGCTGGGACCTCGACAAGATCGTTGAAGAAATTCAAGCACTGCGTCCAGGCGCTTTCACTAAACCGAGCCAAGTTGAATACATTCATGGTGTAGCGAATAGCTAATAGTCATCGGTGTTAGACAAGGAGCTTTTGGTATCTGGAGTGTTAAGCTTATCGTGATCCAAAAGCTCTTTTTGTTTTGATTGCAGAGATAGCGTTATGTTTTCAAATCTAAGTAAGAGCGTTCGCCAATACATGTTGGTGACTTTCAACTACTGGAACTTCACCATTACTGATGGTGCACTTCGCATGCTGGTGGTTCTGTATTTTTACGACCTTGGCTACAGTTCGTTAGAAATTGCCTCACTGTTCCTTTTCTATGAATTTTTTGGTGTGGTGACTAACCTAATCGGTGGCTGGTTAGGGGCGCGTCTTGGTCTCAATAAGACCATGAACATCGGCTTAGGGATGCAAGTTGTCGCCTTGGGTATGCTTGCCCTGCCATCGGCGATGTTGACCATTCCTTGGGTAATGTCGGCGCAGGCGCTGTCGGGTATCGCCAAAGATCTCAATAAGATGAGTGCCAAGAGCTCTATCAAAACCTTGGTACCAGATGAACAGCAAGGTGCGTTGTATAAGTGGATTGCTATCCTAACGGGGTCTAAGAATGCGCTGAAAGGTGCAGGTTTCTTTATTGGTGGCTTGCTGCTTTCAACGATTGGCTTCCAATACGCTGTGCTTGCGATGGCTGCAGTGCTGACATTGGTGTTCATTGGCAGTGTAGTGAGCTTAGAGGCAGACATGGGTAAAGCGAAAACCAAGCCTAAGTTCAAACAAATCTTCTCTAAGTCTGAATCGATCAACATCCTATCGGCAGCGCGTATGTTCCTGTTCGGTGCCCGTGACGTGTGGTTTGTGGTTGCTTTACCGATTTACCTAGGCAGTGTGTTTGGTTGGGATCACTCATGGGTTGGCGGTTTCTTAGCGGCTTGGGCAATCGCTTATGGCTTTGTACAGGGCATAGCGCCGAAGATTACGGGTAAAGCCCAAGGCAAGGGGCCTGATGGCCATGCCGCGCTGTTATGGGCAGGTGCACTGGCTATCGTGACCGCTGCTATTGCTTATGCGGTACAGATTGGTTGGCAACCTGAGCTAGTTATCGTTGGTGGCTTGATGGTATTTGGTGCCATCTTTGCGGTCAATTCATCGCTTCACTCATATTTGATTGTGAGTTATGCGAAAGGTGATGGCGTGTCGCTTGATGTCGGTTTCTACTACATGGCAAACGCGATGGGCCGTTTGATTGGCACGATATTGTCGGGCTTGGTATTCCAAATGGCTGGTTTGTCTGCGTGTCTGTGGGTCTCTTTCGCATTCTTAGCGATAACGACGGTGATCTCTTTGCGTTTACCGAAAGTGCCGCAAATTTCAGCGGCATAAGATTCAGCCGCATGAGCTAAATTCGCGATAAGCATCTCCTTTAACACTAAGCTGACTTGGTATTTATTCCGGTCAGCTTTTTTATTGCTATAGTAGAATGATTGAATATTAATCAGGCATTTACATGAAGCAGCGAATTCTCTTTTTTGATTTAGCACGATGTGTCGCGGCCATAGCGGTTATCGCGATTCATGTTTTGGCGCCTTATCGCAACGAGCTAGGAACCATTCCTTTCAGCGAATGGTTAACAGCAATCACCGTCAATGGCTTCAGTCGCTGGGCTGTACCTGTATTTATATTGATAACTGGCGCATTGATGCTCAGTGACCAACGCCCGTTTGATGCCAAGTATTACCTTAAGCGCCGTCTGGGTAAGGTGTTGATTCCTTTTATTGTCTGGTCGCTTTTCTATACCTACCTGTCCGGTTGGTCTGCAATGGGCTTTGATGCCGACGTCAGTTGGGACGTGTTGCTCAATAGCTATCATCATTACACCTATTACCACCTTGGTTTCTTCTATTACTTCATCCCACTCTACTTCGTGATTCCTTTTTTACAGATCATGGTGAGGAAGTACGGTGATAGATCGGTCTATGCCTTTACGGCGGTATGGTTGTTCACAACGTTATTGTTCTTATTGAAAATCGATGGTCCTTGGAGTCACGAATTGTGGTTGTATACAGGGTACTTACCGCTGGGTTACCTGCTGTATAAGATTGTGCCACTTAACAAGGTGACAGTTGGCGTGAGTGTGTTACTTGGTGGATTAGCGTTACTAACCACTGTTTATATGGTGGTTGATGCAAGCTTGGTGGCAGAAGAATACACGGTAGGGCGTTGGTTATCTTACAAGACGTTGAATACGGTATTAGCAGCGAGCATGGTGTTCATGGTATGCCGTTACTATGGTGAAGGCTTGTCTGAGAAGAGTAACCAAGTGGTTGGCTTTATCAGTAAGCACAGCTTAGGTATTTACCTGCTGCACCCTATTGTCTTGTGGCCAATGAAAGAGTTCGGTTGGTACCAAGGACATCCAGCTTGGGTTATTCCACTATGGATTGTGATCAGCGGAGCTGGCGCGTTATGGATGAGCTGGTTGGTGTCTAAGTCAGAGAAAACACGTTGGTTATTGCCTTAGCGGTGAGTGCTAAGGCTTTATGATGGATTGCTTAGGGGAGCTAGTTGAAGTGGCTGACGTTTAGCGCTTCAACGCAAAGTGTAAGAACTTATCGCCTTGGTAGGTCAAGGTTCCTTTGTCGCCGGGGTTAAGGGCGTGAAAGTAGTGGATGCCGACTTGGAATTCTCGCTTCGGACCAACCACACCACGTTGAACGTAAATCCAGTACTCTTGATCTTCTTGGCCAGGTTCTGCGTCAGGAAGGTCGATGGATTGCTTGTCTAACACCGTGACATTCACTTTCTTTTCTGGCGCATTTTCACCTTGCGAGTGTTTTCGATAGAAACCAATAAATACCCAAGCCGCTAGAGCAGCGAGTGCAAAGATGGCAAAAAAGAGTGAATTAGGCATATAACCTCCATGTAGTCGTGATGGTTATTCTAGTCTTTCAAGCAATAGGGATATGTGTTTAAAGCCGTTATTCGTGAACTGTTGTAAGCCAAGCTGATTATTTTTCGGCAGACATCACATTTAATAGCCCGTTTGGGATAAAGCATTGTTATTTATTGTCTCTTTCTCTCGTAAATAACAGTGATTTTGTATAAAAATAAGGAAATGCTCGACTAGAATTATAGTGTGGAGTGGGAGGGCCAAGATGACCGATATTGAAAAAGTGGTGACAAGAACTCGCAATATAGAGAAATTATTGAGGCTTCAATATCATGCCGAAGGCGAAGGATTGCATGAGCTTGTAACAAGCTGTGAAGAAAGGCTACCGCACGATATGGTGAGCAAGCTGCGTTATATCGCAACGTGTCGTAACAAGGTCGTCAATGAACATGAAGCTAAGTTGGAAGACCAACATAAATTCATCATGATGTGTAACGACTGTGAGAAGGAGCTGACTCCACGTAGTGGTCGTTTTATCTGGCGAGTTGCGATCTTACTGATGATGGCAATGACTTTAGCTGCAGCAGGTTTCTATTATGCGAACTGGGATGTGCTAACACTGCATCTGTTTTCGAAGTGAAAAAATTGAACAAAAAAAGGGACGCTCATGGCGTCCCTTTTTTTATCTGTAACTTGCTTAGTACATCATCGGTAGTGTCATTAGACCTACAACTACCGCGATCATTACAAGTCCTTGTCTTTGCGAAGATGAAATCATAACACTACTCCTAAATTTGGTTGTCTCTCGCTATGTTTTAAAGAATAGCACTACTTATGGCTTTAGATCAAGAATTACTTTCGAAAGCTTTAAAAGTAGTAGAAAACTATGAGTTTTTGGCTTGTTTGGCTGTATTTAATTGTGTTTTATGGTGTGTTCTTATTTTGTTCGTTGTGATTTATGTTTGTTCTAATTTGATTTAAGTTGTTGTTTTGTAATGGTTGTTTTGTGTGATTTATATTGTTAAAGGTTGTTAAACTGTATTAATGAGGGTTGGTGGTGGTCAGGTTTGTTTTGGTTGGTTTTTTAAGTTTTAGGCTTGGTTTTTGTGGTGATCTTTACCGGGGCTTGAAAAAAAACTGACAAAGCTGGGCTTTAAAAAAGAAAACTGACTACTTTATAAGTCTAGGCTTAGAAGGTGTTTTTATTTTCCTCTTAAGATTAAATTTATTTTTTAAGTTGTTGTTATTATTTGTTTTAAATGTGGTGGTTTTAATTTTTTAAGTGTGAGATTTTGCGGAATATGGCCAATTTTTGTGGCGCCGATAGGTTAGAATTGACCAAAATTCAAGTATGGCGACTCTAATGCCAGTTTGAATGGGTTTTATGATGATTTGCTCTAGTTTTAAACGAATAGCCATTGTCACTGTGGTAATTGTTACGACTTCAATCTAAAGGGGCTCTTTTTAGTGGAAGCGTAATCAAGATCCAATTTTGAGGGGCTGAGGCTTTACATCAACACTCGTGTGCCTAGACTGGCGACGATTTAAAGCAATAGGGCAAATGGTATGTGGAGTTGGTTGGCAGTTTCCTTGTCTGGTATCGGAGCAATAGCAGGAACGAAACATGGACATATCGGTCAGGCCTTATCGTATAAGGTTTTTACCTATGTATTATTGGCGACCATTGCTTTAACTCAATCTGTCGTTGCTGATTTTACCTATTGGGTCGTTGCTGGGTTGGCGGTCTCTGCGATCGCAGATGTCTTGCATACTGTTACTCAAAAACGTCCACTGCATTTTGTTTGCTTCTTGCTGGCTCAGCTCTGTTACAGCAAAGCATTTTGGCTACAGCTATCAGGAGAAATGGTCTGGTGGTTGTTCGCGCTCCTGTTGGCGGCTTGTGTCGTTGCTTTCTTCTTACTTCTGCCTCGTTTAGACAAACTCGTCTTTCCTGTAGTTATCATGGGTATCGTGCTTATTCAGCTTGCATGGGCTTCTGGTGAGCTCTGGTTGCTTGATCCTCAACTGTCGCATGCGGTGGGTTTTGCGGGTTGTGCCGTGTTGCTGCTTTCAGCATTAGCGTACGCGCTAAATTTTTATCGTAGCCCAATTAAGGGTGCCTACTTTTGGGTGACGGGCAGTTACTTTCTGGCGCACGCTCTCATTGTTGCCTCCCTTACCATTTAGGGTAGAGCTCGCTTAACTCTGAGCTACATCAAGGCAGCTCAGATGAAAGTAGGTACTCTATGTCTAGTTCATTAAACATGAGATAGAGTTATGACTACCGAAATTCATGCACACAACGTTTTAAACCTACTGAGTGAAAAACCACTGACTCGTGAAGAGTTGACGCAAGAGCTTGCTCAAACTTATGGCGCAGAAGCGCGTTTTCATACGTGTAAGCTGAACGGCCTGGATTTAGATGGATTGCTGAAGTTTTTCCTGAAGATGGAAAAGGTCGTGGTTATTGATGACAAGCTTTGCACTAATCGCGAACGTGTGTGTAACCACTGATTCCCAGTGACTTGGTTTTTAGAGCCTTTTGGCTTTTATAGATAAGAAGAGTGGATGCGACGTTTCGGCTTCACTCTTTAAATTATCTTTCTACCTTTCTATTTGCTCTCGCAAAATCCCCTTCTAATTAGATAAGTTAATCCTTTTATTACTGCGTTCGAAAATCAATGTTGAGGCTGCTATACTCCGCGCACTTACGCTTTTCGAGACAAACTTATGGAAATTTTATCTGCAGCAACCATGCTGTTTCTTATTATGGACCCGCTTGGCAATCTACCAATCGTGCTCTCTATCCTTAAGCATATTGATCCGAAGCGTCGCCGTATTGTTCTTGTTCGTGAACTGATGTTTGCGCTGGTTATCCTTCTGTTGTTCTTGTTTGCTGGTCAAAGCATCATGAACTTCCTGCACGTGCAGCCTGAAACCTTGAGTATCTCTGGCGGTATTATTCTGTTTATCATCGCGATTAAGATGATTTTCCCAAGTGCGGGCAGTATTACCGGCCTTGCGGCGGGTGAAGAACCGTTTATCGTGCCGATGGCGATTCCAATGATTGCTGGCCCTTCAGTGATTGCGGCATTGATTCTGTTGTCGACACAGCACCCTGACAATATGTTAGAGCTTTCAGGTGCTGTGATGCTGGCTTGGGGTGCTACCTTCTTTATTCTGATGTTTAATGGCTTCTTCCTGCGAGTGCTAGGTGAGAGGGGCCTTAAAGCCATCGAACGCTTGATGGGCTTGTTGTTGGTTATGCTGTCGACTCAAATGTTCCTCGATGGTGTGAAAGGCTACATGGGCTAACACAAATATCATTGCTGAATAAAAAAACGCCGCTCAAATGAGCGGCGTTTTTGTCTTTACTGTTTCTGTCATGATGTTTTCTGTAGCTAAGCGTTTTATATCTGAGCTTAAGCTCGATTACATCATGTGTTTGCGTCGGATATCGAGTAAGGCGAAGACACCGAAAATCAATATTGACCACTTCTCCCAACGTGACATCTCGATCTTATCGCCGAAAGCACCGATAAAAATCAGCATCTGCAGGCCGTGCATGAAGAACAAGAACGCTGTCATGATATAAAGCGCAATCGCCGCATTACCCGGGAACGGGTAGAAAATATTTACGATTAAGATAAACCAAACAAAGGCGATGGCTGCTTTTGCTAGTGGAAGCAAGAACTTCATTCAATAACTCCTATTCTTCAGTGATTCGATTGAACAGTCGGTAACTTGACTGTCCGGTAGTCTTATCGCGATGCAATTCCCAGTTCTCTGGCATAGCTTCGAGTTTCAGCTCTTTCTCTGTCTCGACGTAAATGATGGCATCGTCTGCAAGCCAACCGTTACTCTCAAGCAGTTGTACTGTTTCTGCCAATAAGCCTTTACGAAATGGTGGATCAAGGAAAACCATATCGTAAGGAGTGCCCGGTTTCTTAAGGAAAGAGATAGCATCAGTATTCACGACATTGATGTTGTCTGCTTTGAGCTCTTTCGCGTTATCAGAAAGCTGTTTGGCTGCCTTTTGATTCATTTCGAGTAGTGTCACCATTTTTGCTTGGCGAGAAGCTGCTTCAAAACCTAGACCGCCAGAACCGGCAAATACATCCAAGCAAGTTGAATGTGGGATATCTTGAGCCACCCAGTTAAAGAGTGTCTCTTTTACTCGGTCAATGGTTGGGCGTAATCCTTCTAAATCATGAACTGGTAGCTTTCTACCTCTCCATGAGCCACTAATAATTCGAACAAAGCCTCCGGATGGCTTTTTTTGTGATGTGTTTTGCTGGCGACGTCTTACCATAGATTTTTTGACCGCTAATAAAGTGATACTATACCGAGCCCAATTTAAGTGGGTTTGTGTATTAAATAAATTTGCAATGACAAAGTGTATCAAGCTAAAAGCAAACTTATCACTGCTTTGTCATTTTTCTTTACTATTCGTTTGTACAAGCTTGTATTGTATAACAATAGCAAAGAGTCGACGTGTATTAAGTCAATACAGCTAATTAGTAGATCTAGGAAACTCCTCTGATGACGGAAAAAAAGAAGCGCGGATTATTATCGTGGCTTGGTTTTGGTGAAGAAGAACAAAGCCCAAAAACTCAGAATGAAGCGAACGTAGAAAACGTTGAAGATCAAACTGAAGTTGAATCACAAGTTGAGGCTGAACAGGTCGCACCTGAAGCTGAAGTTGCTAAGCAAACAGAATCTAAGCAAGCGCTTGAAGAGACTCAACAGGAGCAGCAACCTGTCGAAGCAGAAGCAGAAGCAGAAGCAGAAGCAGAAGCAGAACAGGAAGAAGTGGCTGTTCCTCAAGCTAAGGTTGAAGAAGTACAAGAGAAGCCGACAGAAAGCTTCTTTGCTCGCCTTAAGCGCAGCCTAAGTCGTACTAAAGCCAACATCGGTGCGGGTTTCTTTGGTCTATTCAAAGGTAAGCAAATCGATGAAGATCTGTTTGAAGAGCTAGAAGAGCAACTTCTGATTGCTGACGTGGGTATGAATACTACCGTTAAGATCATTGAAAACCTGACAGAAAAAGCATCTCGCAATGACCTAAAAGACGGTGAAGCGCTTTATGGTCTGCTCAAAGAAGAGATGGCAGACATCTTAAGCCAAGTGGAACAGCCACTGGTTGTGGATACCACTAAAACACCTTACGTTATCTTAATGGTGGGTGTGAACGGTGTGGGTAAGACAACTACGATCGGTAAGTTGGCGAAACAATTCCAAAATGAAGGCAAGAAAGTGATGCTAGCGGCGGGTGATACCTTCCGTGCTGCAGCGGTTGAACAGCTTCAGGTTTGGGGTCAGCGTAACGATGTGCCAGTTATCGCTCAGCACACGGGTGCGGACAGTGCGTCTGTTATCTACGATGCGATTGAAGCAGCGAAAGCGCGTGGCGTTGATGTTGTGATTGCCGATACAGCGGGTCGTTTGCAGAATAAGAGCAACCTGATGGAAGAGCTACGCAAGATCGTTCGTGTAATGAAGAAGATTGATGACTCTGCACCACACGAAATCATGCTAACGCTAGATGCAGGTACGGGTCAGAATGCTATCAGCCAAGCGAAACTATTCAGTGAAGTGGCTCCAGTAACCGGTATTACACTGACTAAGTTAGATGGTACGGCGAAAGGTGGTGTGATTTTCTCAATTGCTGACCAGTTCCAGATTCCAATCCGCTACATTGGTGTAGGTGAAGGTATTGATGACCTGCGCCCATTTGAATCTAAAGACTTCATTGAAGCACTATTTAGCCGCGAAGAGTAACGCGAGTAGCAAAGTGGTTTATCCTTAATTTGCTACCGTTTTTAAATTTGATATTAGTGATCGTAAGAGGAATTTTCGGTGATCAAATTTCAGCAAGTGAGTAAAGCTTACCGAGGTGGAAGACAAGCGCTCCAAAAAGTGGACTTTCACCTGAAACGTGGAGAGATGGCTTTTTTGGGTGGGCACTCTGGGGCTGGTAAAAGTACCTTGCTGAAGTTGATCTGCGCTATAGAGCGTCCAACCGATGGACGAGTCTGGTTCAACGATCACGATATCACTCGTATCCCAGCCAAAGACATTCCTTTCTTACGTCGTAATATTGGGATTGTTTTTCAAGACCATCGCCTGCTGATGGATCGCTCGATCTTCGATAACGTTGCTCTGCCTATGCGCATTGAATCTATTTCTGAAAACGAAATAAAACGCCGAGTCAGTGCTGCGTTGGACAAAACCGGTTTATTAGATAAAGCCCGTTGTTTGCCAAGTCAACTTTCTGGTGGTGAACAACAACGTGTGGGTATTGCTCGCGCCGTGGTGAACCGCCCAACTCTGCTTTTAGCAGATGAGCCTACCGGTAACCTAGATCCTGAATTATCCAACCGTGTGTTGCGATTATTTGAAGAGTTCAACCGCGCAGGCGTGACGATCATCCTAGCAACGCACGATATCGGGTTAGTGAACACTCGCCCTCAATACCGCCATCTTGAATTAAACCAAGGATTTTTGAGTGAGGTTGAAGACTATGGCCGCGAATAAGCGCATCAAGAAACCTCAATCTAATCGAGCAGCGAACCGCGCCTCAAGCGACGGCTTCTTTATTGTTCACTGGAAACAAGCCAAGTCATCGTTCTCGCAAATGTGGCAGCGCCCGTTAGGCAACTTGCTGACCCTTGCGGTGATCTCAATGGCTTTAGCGATGCCAGCTTGTTTGTACCTACTAGGTAAAAATGTGGGTGAAGTGGCGCAAGATGTCACTAGCCCGTCACAAATAAGTGCTTATGTAGAGGATGGTGTTCCTGAGCCACGAGTAATGGTGCTTAAGGATGAAATCGAAAGTTGGGATCAAGTCGAGCTGGTGGAGTACATCTCTCCACAGCAAGGGCTTGCAGACCTCAGCCAGTATTCTGGTTTTGAAGATGCCCTAACCATCCTAGATGATTATTCACTGCCAGGTGTGCTGGTGATTACACCAAGCGTACACAGCGATACCCTAATTAAAGAACTGGCAGGCACAGTTAAACAACAAGAATTAGTCACCGATGTTCGCTTAGACGAAGATTGGTTAGCTCGATTAGATGCGATCAAAGCATTAGCGGCTGTCATCGTGATTACCTTAACGGTATTGATGTTGGGCGCGGTATTTCTGATTATCGGCAATACACTACGATTTAATGTGTTGGCGCATAAAGAAGAGATTCAAACCATGAAGCTGATTGGTGCGACCGACAGCTACATTCTTCGACCATACCTTTATGCAGGGATGTGGTTTGGCGTTTTAGGGTCGATTAGCGCTTGGGTAATGACGGCATTGATTACCGTATTACTGAACAGCGCAGTGGATGACTTGGCTCAGCTATACGACAGCCACTTCCGTTTAATTGGCCTGAGTTGGGATGAATCTTTACTGCTTTTGATCGTAGGAACCCTGCTTGGTAGTGTGGCTGCGAAGCTTTCTGCACAGCGTCACCTAAAAGAAATTGAACCAGTTTAGGTGAATAGAGTCATATTTAGACAAAAAATAGGCACTTCTTAACCAGTTTTTGCCTTGTATAGACGAATTGATTATGCATAATTACTTCCCCCTCCTTGAAACCTGTTCATTTTAGGTTCAAGATTGTCGGATTTTAATAGATGTATTACTCCAGATCAGAGATTGATGAGGAACCGAATGGCAAACCAAGCGTATCAAATGGCTTTAGTCACACAAGATAGTTTAGATAGCTATATCCGCTCAGCGAACAGCTACCCAATGCTGACACCTGAAGAGGAACGTGGACTTGCAGAGCGATTACATTACAAAGGTGAGATCGATGCTGCGAAAGGTTTGATCCTTTCCCACCTACGATTCGTGGTGCACGTTGCAAGAGGCTACTCTGGCTACGGGTTGCCAATGGCTGATCTCGTCCAGGAAGGTAACATCGGCTTGATGAAGGCTGTTAAGCGCTTCAATCCAGAAGTTGGTGTTCGTCTCGTCTCTTTTGCTGTTCACTGGATCAAAGCTGAAATCCATGAATACGTTCTACGTAACTGGCGTATCGTTAAAATTGCGACCACTAAGGCACAGCGTAAACTGTTCTTTAACCTTCGTAAGTCTAAAAAGCGTTTGGGTTGGTTTAATAACGGTGAAGTTGAGACGGTTGCTCGTGAACTGGGTGTTGAGCCTTCAGAAGTTCGTGAGATGGAATCTCGCTTAGCAGCACAAGATGCGACGTTTGAAGCGCCTATGGACGATGACGATGGCGGTTCTGCTTATACTGCTCCAGTTTACTACCTAGAAGACAAAGCATCAGACGTTGCTGAAACGGTTGAAGCGGCTAACTGGGAGTCACATACTAATAATCGCCTAGGGTTAGCACTAGCAAGCTTAGACGAGCGTAGCCAACACATTGTTCGCTCACGTTGGTTAGACGACAACAAGGCAACCCTGCAAGACTTAGCAGATACCTACAGTATTTCTGCAGAGCGTGTTCGCCAGTTAGAGAAGAATGCGATGAAGAAATTGAAACAAGCCGTTGGTGATTTCTAATAGCATCTAGTTTCTACCTTCTAATAGTAGAGCTAACAAATAGCTAAATTTTGAAAAGGCCGAGATCGAGAGATCTCGGCCTTTTTGTTTTGGATCGATTTCTCAACTTTTGCGATCGAAATTTGCAAAGTGATTTTGTGGATAACTCTGTGAGAAGTTTATTCGTCAGCTGTCTAAAAGCAGGGTGTAGTAAGGCTTTGAGCGGGTTTTTTGAGTGGGGATATGTTTTAGTTAACCCACAGCTAGATCAGGATCATTACTACATGTTGTGGATCTATTTTTGAAAAGGCACTTTATTCACGCAATTCACAGATTTATCCACAAATGGTGTAAAAGTGATCGCTAGTGGATAACCTTATTAAGTGGATGTGAATGTTGGCCTTGGGATAGGTTACAATGGCAGCAAAGTAAATCAGTATAAAAAGAGAAAGTCATGGACCAGTTTAAACATATCGATGTCAAAGGCGCTCAAGCCCTCATTGAACAAGGCGAAGCTCGACTTGTCGATATACGTGACCCGCAGTCTTTTGCGGTTGCCCACTCAAAAACAGCTTACCACCTGACTAACGATACGATGGTGTCGTTTATGGATGAGGTTGAGTTCGAACAACCTATCTTAGTGATGTGCTACCACGGCATCAGTAGCCAAGGTGCGGCACAATATTTAGTGAACCAAGGCTTTGAAGAGGTATATAGTGTTGATGGTGGTTTCGAAGCTTGGCATCGTGCTGAACTTCCAGTGATCGCGGGTTAATCACTTTCATTACCTGAACCGCTTCAAGCATCCCTCATAGAATGAATAGGAAGTAACAATGATTAGATTGATGGTGTTAGACAATCCACGTCTTGCTCAAGCATTTATTGATTATATGGCCTCTCGCCAGATCCCTATTCAGATGTCTCCAGAGGGAGAAGGGCGTTTTGCTCTTTGGCTTCTTGATGATCAATTTCAGGTTGAAACCGAAGCTGAGCTCAATCGTTTCTTGTCGGAACCCAATCATAAGCGCTATCAAGCGGCGTCTTGGGACATGGCAGAGACCAGAAAGAGCAACTTTCATTATCACACCCCAAGCTTCATGGGCATGATCAAAGCCAAAGCAGGCCCTGTGACACTAAGCCTGATGTTGGTGTGTGTGGTGATTTTTGCGCTGCAACAGATCGGTTTTGGCCAAGCTATTTTCAATGCCCTGCATTTTCCAGCGGTTGATGGACAGCAATGGCAATTGTGGCGTTGGCTGAGTCATGCCGTTCTGCACTTCTCTGTTATGCACATCGCATTTAATATTTTGTGGTGGTGGCAGCTAGGTGGAGACATTGAGAAGAAACTAGGCAGCCTCAAGCTACTTCAGATCTTTGCTGTCTCTTCTGCGCTTTCAGGTGCTGGGCAGTATTGGGTTGAGGGGGCGAACTTCGGTGGTTTGTCTGGTGTTGTGTATGCCTTGGTTGGTTACTTATGGGTTGTCGGTGCGAAGGCGCCACAGCTTGGTTTAGGTATCCCAAGACAGATTGTCGGCTTTATGCTGGTGTGGTTGGTACTTGGATACATGCAGCCATTTATGGCTATCGCCAATACTGCGCATTTAGCTGGCCTAGCCGCTGGTGTGATTATTGGCTTTATCGATGCGATGAAAGCACCAAGCTCGGCAAGAAGCTAACTCATCTCTTCTAGTGAGTAGGCAAACGATAGAGACAAAAAAGCGGCCAGATGAGCCGCTTTTTTATTAGGGTTCGTTTTACATCATTACTGATAAAGGTATTTGGTAAACAGTAAGTCAGCAATGAGGGTTTTACCTGTCTCTGGAAGCAAAATCTTGTTGAGGTGCTCAACTAAGGATTTTCTTAAGTCTTCACGGCCGGATAGAGACTTTATGGTTTCTTCGTTTTGTTTGCCAAGCAATTCGATCACTGCATCGCGAATCAGTGGTTGGTGATGCTCAATAGCGGCTAAGTCGTTACTATTTGCCACCATGATGTCGAGGCGAACCTGAATGTAGCCCAGTTTTTTACCTTTAGTGTAAAAATTGGTGGTCAGGTCTGGCTCTAGTGTGAAGTAGGCGAGTTTAGCTGCCGACTCCTCTTCAGCGAAACTTGATGCTGAAAAGAGTAGGGTAATCGCAAGAAATATTTGGGCTACATAACGTTTGTGCATATTTGTGACTTTTCTTTAGTTTATTCGCGATATTCGAAACGCATTAGTCTTGTTACAATGAGCGGTCTAAATCTAAATACGTTTACAATTCGAAGAACGCTTTAATTTTGTTCGAAAGTTGAAGCTTTATTGTACGTGTAAAGTCACCTATTGAATACTAGTATGAATCAGCCAATATCGCTGTATCTTAATTCGTTAATGAATGTAGATTGGCAAAGTACAGAAACATTTGATTTTCCTAATGAAACCACCAAAGAGTGGCTGATGGAGCAAGGTTCTCTTTCCCGCAAGTTGGGTAAGTGCTGTCAGCACCTGTCTGTTGAGTTGCTTCATAATCAAGTTGTAGAACGCTCAATGCTACAACAGGACGAGGAACATCTTTTATCATCGTTTGATTGCTTACTGCGTAAAGTGATTTTAAAGGGTGATGATGAACCGTGGGTGTTAGGTCGAACCTTGATCCCCCGAGTCACATTAGAAGACCATCAACACTCTGACCTTTCTCAACAAGGTAATGTCCCGCTTGGATTGACCGTTTTCAGTGCTGAGAACGTGGAGCGAGATGCGCTGCAAGTCGGTTGGGTTATCGCAGGTGATGAGCGATTACTCGCGCGTCGTTCTCGATTATGGATGAACCATAAACCGATGCTTGTAGCTGAACTGTTTTTACCAACATCACCCATTTACTCTAAGGAGAGTGTGTAAATGCTTGCCACCAAAGCGAAGGCGTATTGGCAATTAACGCGAATGAATCGCCCGATTGGTACTCTGTTACTCCTTTGGCCTACCTTGTGGTCTCTGATTATCGCCGCGCAAGGTATGCCTGATTTTGATGTCTTGGTTGTTTTCGTACTCGGCGTGGTGTTGATGCGTTCAGCTGGTTGTGTGATCAATGACTTTGCTGACCGTAAAGTAGATGGTCATGTTAAACGCACCAAGCAGCGTCCATTACCTTCAGGTTTGGTTTCCAGTAAGGAAGCTATTTTGCTCTTTTTAGTGCTAGCCGTGGTTTCATTTTTGTTGGTACTCACCATGAATCCACTGACCATAAAGCTCTCTTTTATCGGTGTTGGTTTAGCTTTTATTTATCCTTTCATGAAGCGGTTTACACACCTTCCTCAGCTATTTCTGGGGTTGGCGTTCAGCTGGGCAATACCAATGGCTTGGGCTGCGCAAACCAATGAGCTACCAAGCGTTGTCTGGTTCATCTTCGTGATTAATGCATTGTGGACTATTGCCTACGACACGCAATATGCGATGGTTGACCGAGATGACGACCTGAAGATTGGCATTAAATCGACGGCTATTTTATTTGGTCGCTTCGATAAACTGATTATTGGTTCTTTGCAACTCGTCACCTTAGCGATGCTGATTGCGTTAGGCATGCATTACCAATTAGGTGACACCTTCTATTGGGCACTGTTGGTAGCTGGAAGCTTATTTGTGTATCAACAACATCTGATGCGCCACCGAGACCGAGATCTATGCTTTCAAGCTTTTCTCAACAACAACTATGTTGGAATGGCAGTGACCGTGGGTTTGTTCATTACCTTCTGGTAAGCATCAGCTTTTCGAGTTAACGAATGCTAAAGAAAAAGGCACCCATTGGGTGCCTTTTTTGATCGTGTTTCGCCTTGCAATGAAAGCGACGCAAAACGGATTGTTACTCCGCTTGGTGGATACTCTCTTGAATTGTCAAACGCACTTCTGGGTAAAGCATTGAGTAGAGAAGCTTAGCGAATTGCTGAGTCTTTTCTAGATCACAGTTACCATCGTTATCCAGATATTGCTGCTGTTTCAGAGTTGCGAACATTGAAGCGAACACACCTTTATCGAAAAACTCTGGTGCATTGATGCCTTGCAGGCGGCCAAGTCGCTGTGCAATGTCTTGGCTCTTCTGCTCAAGGTCTGATTTATCCAAATCAGGATTCTCAGCCAATAGGTTCAGAGCAATTGAATAACGTTGTAGTGTCTCTGAAATCGTACGACCTAGTAGCATCAGTGCTTGGCTGTTTGATTGGTTGATGGTGACTTCGTTATCAGAAACTACAAGCATGCCTTGGCCGACTAGTTCTTCAATGATCTTTGAAACCACATCTTCAAGCTGATCTTCGTCGTAGCTTAGGAACAACTCTTTCTTCAAGAAAGGGTAAATTGCTGCAACATTCTTTTGAATCGCATCAATCGTTAAGCCGTGCTGACGAATAGTCATCTGAGCAATTAATGATGGCAGAGCAAACAAGTGAATGATGTTATTACGGTAGTAGGTCATCAGAATTGACTGGTGACGGTCTAGCGAAATAATGTCGCCCATTGAGTCTGATTCAATCAAGAACTTGTTCAGTGACTCAGCATGTTTTACCAAATCTTCAGCGCTGTCTTTTGGCACAGTGAACGTTGCAGAATATGGAACATTCTTAAGCAGAGACAGGTAGCAATTGAGTTGTGAAACCAAAGAATCACGAGACAATGCACGCTGTCTTGAAGCTAATAGCGCCGTTGCACAAAGAGTCAGGGCATTGGTCGCTGCCGCATCGTTAATGTGCGTCATCATTTTGGTCGCCAAGTCATTAACCACCGGGTTCATCCATTGTGGTTTGCTGGTTCCCATAGGATCGATGTCTTTCGTCCACTCTGGTGAGTGCTCATTCAGGTATTGGTTCAGCTGAATCGGCTCACCGAAGTTGACGTAGCCTTTACCAAAGTTACGCAGTTTACGAATGGTACGAATCACTAGGCTCGCGTTTTCTTTCTCTTTACGCTTGCCACGAAGTTCTTTCGCATAAGTCGCCACTTCCATCACGTGCTCGTAGCCGATGTACACAGGAACCAAAGTCACTGGACGGTTCATGCCGCGCAACATTGCTTGGATTGTCATCGCTAGCATGCCCGTTTTCGCTTGCAGTAGACGACCTGTACGAGAACGACCACCTTCACTGAAGTATTCTACTGAGTAACCTTTAGCGAACAATTCCGCTAGGTATTCACGGAAAATAGTTGAGTACAGCTTGTTGCCTTTGAAGCTACGACGAATAAAGAACGCACCGCCATGACGGAAAATAGGGCCGGCAGGGAAGAAGTTCAGGTTGATACCCGCAGCGATATGCGGAGGCACCATGCCTTCGTGGTAAAGCACATAAGACAGCAGCAAGTAGTCCATGTGGCTACGGTGACAAGGGACATAAACGATCTCGTGACCATCTTGAGCCAGCTTACGAACCGTTGAAGCGTTACTGATATGTAGGCCTTGGTACAGCTTATTCCACAGCCAGCCAAGAATCTTCTCACCACGTTTGATCAGCGAGTACGAGAAGTTCGCAGCAATCTCGTCCATGATGTCTTGAGCTTCTTTGCTCGCTTTCTCGAGCGAGATATTTTTTGCTTGTGCTTCGTCTTCAATCGCTTTCTTGATCGCTTCTGATTTTAGTAGGCGATCAAACAGAGCTTGGCGGCTTGGCAGGTTAGGGCCTGATGCAGCAAGCTTTTGGCGAGAGAAGTGAATACGTGCCACGCGTGCCAGTTTGTGCGCGATGGTGCTGTCGGTGCCATGTGAGTTAGCCATGTAGCGTAGAGAAACCACTGGGCTGAAACGAACCAAACAGTCGCGGCCTGCTAGCAATACTGCTTTCGATTTCTCTAAGCCGTTCATTGCCTGTAGATAAGGCTTCTGATTATTCTCTTTACCAGGTTTGCGTCCCCATAGCACGGTTGCAGGGATAACTTGAACATCGAGTTCAGAGTCGTCAGCGTGCAATGAAAGCAATTCAGAGAAAACTTCAATTGAAGAGCTTGGTACATAATCATCGTCTTGCAGCAGAGTTTTGCGAGAAGAGATAAAAACGTAGCGTTGCAGTGATTTGCCGTTGATTTCAAGCTTGCTCAACGGATCAGGTAGGCCTAATTCAAGTGCATGTTTTTGCAATGTAAGAATGTCTACACTTGAGCGAAATGGTAAGGCGTATACAATCGGTTTGCTCAAATCAATGTTCAAATCCTCAACAGGGTTTGAAGGAATTGATGTGCCCTTTACCAATACGGATAAAGGTAGCTTCATTAATGAACGTGAAAAAGATTGTCCAGAAGACATATAGGTTCACTGCCTCAATAGTTATTTCAATGTGCTGAAGCGTATCTCTATTTCTATGATAAAAAGGATAAATCCTATGAGTGAAATAGGGATAAGCCTAGGCGTAAATTTAATCGATGCAAGAATACCAGAAACTGGTCTAACCTTTTAATGGAAATAGTCATATTGCCGTTAAGTTTGTGGAAAATCATTCATCGACTGATTGAGTATAGGGTTAAAAATGACCAAAAAATCAAACACCGGATTCAAACGTATAGTGAAAGCTGCAGGCTTTTCATGGCAAGGCATTACCAGTTCGTTTAAAAACGAGGCGGCATTTCGACAAGAAGTGTTCATGGCGGCCGTGCTTATTCCGTTGGCGTTTTACTTAGAGGTAAGCCAAGTTGAGCGAATCTTGATGATCTCAGTGATTGTGCTGGTGATGGTTGTTGAGCTAATCAATACCGCTATTGAAGCGGTAGTCGACCGAATTGGAAGTGAACATCATGAGCTTTCTGGGATGGCAAAAGATGTCGGTTCAGCGGCGGTTTTCATCTGTTTAGCACTAGCCGGTTATGTGTGGCTTGATATCTTGTTTTTGTAATTCGTTAAAAATGAACTAAAAACAACCAATTGCTTTGCTTTTGTTCAGTTACTGGATATACTCACAGTCAACTGTATAAAAAGACAGGTGAATCATGAAGCCGTTAACGCCCCGCCAGCAACAAGTCTTTGACCTTATCAAAGGTAAGATCGAAGATTCCGGTATGCCACCGACACGTGCAGAAATCGCACGTGAACTAGGCTTCCGTTCTGCTAATGCTGCAGAAGAACATTTGAAAGCTCTTGCTCGTAAAGAAGCGATTGAGATTATCCCGGGTGCGTCTCGCGGTATTCGTATTTTGCTTGAAGATGCTGCAAACGAAGAGCAAGGTTTACCATTAATCGGTCAGGTTGCCGCTGGTGAGCCTATCTTGGCTCAAGAGCATGTAGAAATGCATTACCAAGTTGACCCAGGCATGTTTAAACCACAAGCTGACTTCTTACTTCGTGTAAATGGCGAAAGTATGAAAGACATCGGTATTATGGATGGTGATTTATTAGCTGTTCATAAAACACAAGATGTACGCGATGGTCAGGTTGTCGTGGCTCGTGTCGATGATGATGTAACGGTAAAACGCCTAGAACGTAAAGGTTCAACGGTTCTGTTACACGCTGAAAATGAAGAATTTTCTCCAATCCATGTCGATCTAGAATCTCAACACTTGTCTATTGAAGGACTTGCGGTTGGTATTATTCGTAACACCGACTGGATGTAATAAGTACAAACAGTTTATTGATATTTATTCTCAATAACTTGTTATTGTAATTGATATTCATTATCATCTTCTTTGTCGAGATACAAGGAAGATGATGATGCCAAACCCAACCAAGCTTCAAATAAAGCCGCTTATAGCTAAGCCGCGCTCCTCTGTGCAAAAGGCTTCTTCTGTTCAAGGGGCTGCACATCAAGAATTCCAAGTTCCGACGAATCTCGTTCAACACCTTTGGTTTCGTAGTCGTGAAAGCCTAGCTGATGATGGTCTCGTTTATGACCCTATCGCAGCACAAGCCTGCAAGCGTTGCCAACTCGCACCTGAATGTCTTACTGGCGAGCTCGATCAGCAACAACTTCTCTACGCAACACTGACTCAACTTTGCGACTCTCAAGTTCAACAATTTCTGTCTCACAACCCAGATGCCTGGATCATCAATGTTGGGGCAGGGCTCGACACCCGTTTCTACCGTTTGGATAATGGACGCTGCCATTGGGTTGAGCTGGATGTGACGGAAAACCTAGTGTGGCGCCAACGTCTGTTCCACAAAAATGAACGCTATCGTTTGGAGTGTGGCTCTGTTGATGACCTAACTTGGTTGGATGAACTTAACATTCCAGAACAAGCCTCAGTGATGGTGGTGTGTGAACATGCTCTGCTGGATTGCACTGAACAACAGACCGCACACTTTATTCAGTCTCTCAGTCGTTATTTTACTCATGCACACGCGTGTTTAGTGTTAGCTGGAGATAAAAGCTCTAGTGCTCTTGGGCAAAAGCTCGGTTCAGGAAGGTATGCTCACGGGTTGTCTTCACCAATAGACAGTGTTCTCAATTGGTTACCATGGGCTCAATGGGTTAAGTCATTTTCACCATTAGAACAGCAATGTAATCGTTGGAAGTTGTGGCAGCGACTTCTTTGTAAAATCTCTCAGGTCAAAAAGCGCTTAACGCCGCAGTTAGTACTCGTTAAGTGGTAATCTTAGCGATTCTGCATTTCGAGTAACTGAGTACACAATCGGTATAAGTAACATTCCACAACATAGTGAAAGCCCACCCACTAGGTTAAACTATCGCCTCTAAACTAAGAGGTGATCGTGAAGCTATTTAATCCCCAAACTATTTTTCAAACGCTATCCAATCAGGCGATGCACAAAAAAGTGCTGCTGCTCGCGATCCCGATGGTTCTCTCTAATATTACCGTTCCACTGCTGGGCTTGGTCGATGCGGCGGTTATCGGCCACTTAGAGTACTCTTGGTATTTAGGTGGTGTGGCGCTGGGCGGCACAATGATCAGCGTGACCTTTTGGTTGCTCGGTTTCCTGCGTATGTCGACAACAGGGCTAGCCGCACAATCTTATGGTGCGAATGATGGCAAGCAACTTGGCCTAGTCTTTGTGCAAGGTGTGACCATGGCTTTAGGGTTTGCTGGTGTCTTTTTACTTTTACACAGTCTAGTCGCCGATTTAGTTTTCTCATTGAGTAGCGCCAGTGATCAAGTTAAGCACTATGGTCAGCAATACTTCTCAATCCGAGCTTGGAGTGCGCCTGCTGCGCTGACTAATTTTGTGATTCTAGGTTGGCTGCTCGGGACTCAAAATGCCAAAGCGCCAATGTGGATGGTGATCATCACCAATATCACCAATATTGTTTTGGATATCGTTTTTGTTATCGGTTTAGAGTGGCAAGTGGAAGGTGCAGCATTGGCATCTGTAATGGCTGATTATGCCGGTCTAACATTTGGCTTGATTTGTGTTTACCGAATCTGGGCGAAGAAACAGTTACCATCGCCATGGGCTCTGCTTAAGAAAACCAGCCAAGGTTTGAGTCGTTTCGTGAAATTGAATCGCGATATCTTTCTTCGTTCATTGTGTCTACAAGCGACTTTCACTTTTATGACCTTCCAAGGCGCAAGCTTTGGCGATGATGTTGTTGCTGCCAATGCAGTGTTGATGAGTTTCTTGATGATCATCTCTTATGGGATGGATGGCTTTGCCTATGCGATGGAAGCGATGGTCGGTAAGGCGATAGGCGCGAAAGACAAAGATGAACTGAACCAGTCATTGATTGGTACTTTCTTCTGGAGCTTCAATATTTGTTTAGTACTGACCATAGCGTTCGCAATCGCAGGCTCTAGCTTAATCAATATGATCACCACAATTCCTGACGTTAAGAGCCAAGCTGAGGTGTATTTACCCTGGTTAATCGCAATGCCATTGGTGTCTATGTGGTGCTTCTTGTTGGATGGTATTTTTGTTGGAGCAACCAAGGGCAAGGATATGCGCAATAGTATGTTTGTTGCGACCTGCAGTTTCTTCGCGATTTTCTACTTAGCATCAGGTTTAGAGAACCATGCACTGTGGCTAGCGATGCTGAGCTTTATGGCGATGCGTGGGGTTGGCTTGGGTGTGTTGTTTGTTTCTCAGTGGAAGAAGGGAGAATTCCTCGCCTAGCTAAAGTAGCTCAGTTCAGGGAACAGAAAATAGAGGCTGCACAGGTAAAGGGGTATTTAGAATATCATGATCCAATTACTATTAATGCCCTACTATTCAATGCTTTAAATAAAAACAGCAAGCGCGCGGCTTGCTGTTTATGTATTTGGCCTATAGGTGGTCAAATGCTCCCGTTGGTTCTTTATTTAGAACAAACGGTTAAGGCCGTTGAGTGCTGCAACACGATAAGCTTCTGCCATGGTTGGGTAGTTAAAGGTCGTATTTACAAAGTACTCGATGGTATTTGCTTCACCTTTTTGTTCCATAATCGCTTGTCCGATATGAATGATTTCAGCTGCACGCTCACCAAACACGTGGATACCTAAAATCTCTTTGGTTTCGCGATGGAACAGAATCTTCAAGCTACCAATATCTTTCCCCGCAATTTGAGCGCGAGCTAGGTGCTTGAATGAAGAACGTCCTACTTCATACGGTACTTTTGCAGCGGTAAGTTCTTGTTCTGTTTTACCTACAGAGCTAATCTCAGGGATGGTGTAGATACCTGTTGGAATGTCTTCAATTAGGTGACCTTCTGCTTCGCCTTTGACAATCGCTTGGGCAACAAATCGACCTTGGTCATAAGCAGCACTTGCTAGGCTAGGGTAGCCAATGACATCACCTACCGCGTAAACGTGATCAACGCTAGTTTGGTAGTTGGTATTCACTGATACCTGACCTCGAGAGTCCGCTTCTAGGCCAACCGCACCTAAGTTCAGTTTGTCAGTGTTACCGGTTCGACCATTGGCATACAGCAAGCAGTCAGCACGCATCTTCTTGCCTGACTCTAAGTGAATGATCACGCCATCATCAGTCCCTTCAATTTTCTCAAAGGTCTCATCATTACGAATCACGACGCCGCTGTTCCAGAAGTGGTAAGAAAGCGCATCTGAGGTTTCATTGTCTAGGAATGACAACAGGCGGTCACGAGTATTGATAAGATCGGTTTTTACACCCAAACCACGGAAAATCGACGCATATTCACAACCAATAACGCCAGCACCATAGATGATGATGTGTTGCGGGTCGTGTTTAAGAGAAAGAATCGAGTCACTGTCGTAGATACGTTCATGCAGGAAGTCGACGTTATCTGGTTGGTAAGGGCGAGAGCCTGTCGCGATAACAAATTTGTCTGCACTGTAATGTTCTTCAGTGCCATCGCTTTGCATTACCGAGACAGTGTTGGTATCGATAAAACGTGCAGTACCAAATACCAACGTGCACTGGTTGCGGTCGTAGAAGCCTTGGCGTAATCGAGTCTGTTTATCGATAACCGATTTAGCATGACCCAGAATGTTGGAAAACGTAGAGTGAATGCTTTTGTTGTTCTGACAAAACAGTGGATTGCTGTTGAATTCGATAATACGACTTACGGCATGGCGCAGTGCTTTGGAAGGAATGGTTCCCCAGTGAGTACAACCACCACCAACGCTGCTCTCTTTCTCAATGATTGCAACGTTCAACCCGGCTTTGGTTAATCCCATCGCTGCCCCTTCTCCTCCGGGGCCACTACCAATTACGATTACATCAAAGTGGTTGGAGTGCGGCATAGATATCTTCCTTGTTATATTTGATTAACATTGCTTTAGCGAGATTTTAACTGATTCTGTTCTTGGGTACATGAAAAGGGCATCAGAGAGTCGGTGGGATCACGCAGTGTTATCGAAAAAATAATATTTGGTATGTCGTATGTCTCCAAATGACAGTGTGGATATTGAAATTTTTTCTTCGAACGTATTTACTTCGGTACGTGAACAAAGAGGTATGTTTAGTGTCTTATATAACCAGAGTGCCTTATATAAATAAGTGATTCGCGTTATATTGAACAGAGTATTAGACATGCCTGTTTAGGCTGTAAAAGAAGAAATTGATAAAGTATGAAACCAATGGGCATTCGCGCACAGCAAAAAGAAAAAACTCGTCGCAGCTTAATCGATGCAGCATTTAGCCAACTCAGCGCTGATCGTAGTTTTTCCAATCTAAGCTTGAGAGAAGTCGCTCGTGAGGCTGGAATAGCACCGACTTCCTTTTATCGTCACTTTAAAGACATGGATGAGCTTGGCTTAACCATGGTTGACGAAGGTGGCTTACTGTTGCGCCAGTTAATGCGTCAAGCTAGGCAGCGCATAGTAAAAGAAGGCAGTGTGATTCGCACATCGGTTGAAACCTTTATGGAATTCATTGAAAGCAGCCCTAACGTATTCAGACTGTTATTGCGAGAGCGCTCAGGAACTTCATTTGAGTTTCGTGCAGCGGTAGCTCGTGAGATACAGCACTTCTCTGCTGAGTTAACCGAATATTTGATAACGACTGGCATGACAAGGGACGAAGCTTTCACTCAAGCGGAAGCCTCGGTCATCTTAGTCTTTAACTCAGGGGCAGAAGCATTAGATTTAGATCGACGTCAGCGAGATGAATTGGCTGAACGCTTGATCATGCAATTGCGAATGATGGCCAAAGGAGCTTTTTGGTATCGTAAAGAACGTGAACGTAACCGATTAAAAGGCGGGATTGAATAATGTCGAATGAAAATAATACTGTAAACCGTGGTTCTGAAAGAAAGACACTCGTACTTGCTGTTGTAGCCGGTGTGTGTGGTGATGCATTGTTATCTTGGGTAACAATGAGCGAAGTGGGCTTCTCTATTTTCCCGCTTATCGCTTTAGTTTTGGCAGTACAAGCGCTTTACCAAGAATACTTAACTAACCCAGTATCTGAAGATATCCCATTAGTAGGTCTAGCTTGTTTCTTCGTGGGTGCATTTGGCCACTCGGCTTTCGTGAAAGCACAACACCCTGATGCAGGTTCAAACTTCTTTGCGATTATTGTCGCGATGCTGCTTTTAGCCTGGGTAGGTAAGAAGCTAGGCTTTATCGGTAAGACCGCTTAAACCAATCTACAAATAAAAAACGAGCCAATTGGCTCGTTTTTTTGTATCTGCTGTTTGTCTTAGGCTGAGAAAGCGAGATTTATGCTTTACGCTCTAAGAATACACCTGCTTCCATGTGGTGGGTGTAAGGGAACTGGTCAAACAGAGCAAAACGAGTGATATCGTGTGTTTCGCTTAAGATCTCTAGGTTCTCTTTCAACGTTTCAGGGTTACAAGAGATGTACATGATACGCTCGTAGCCTTGAACCATCTTACAAGTATCAACATCCATGCCTGAGCGTGGTGGATCAACAAAGATAGTGTTGCAGTTGTAGCTCTTAAGATCGATGTTTGCTTGTTGTAGACGGCGGAATTCACGCTTACCTTCCATTGCTACGGTAAAGTCTTCTGCAGACATGCGGATGATCTGAACATTTTCAATGTTGTTCGCCGCGATGTTGTATTGTGCAGATTCCACTGACGGCTTTGCCAGCTCGGTTGCCAGTACACGCTCGAAGTTTTGTGCTAGTGCTAATGAAAAGTTACCGTTGCCACAGTAAAGCTCAAGCAAGTCGCCTTTGCTGTCTTGAGTACAGTCGACAGCCCATTCCAACATTTTCTCTGCTACTTTGCCGTTTGGTTGAGTAAAGCTGTTCTCTACTTGCTGGTAGATGTAGCTATCACCATTCACGTCTAGCTTTTCAATTACATAGTCGCGATCCAGTACGATTTTCATCTTACGCGCACGACCAATCAGGTTTAGGTTAAAACCTTCATCGTTTAATTGCTGCTTAAGTGCTTTAGCATCTTGAATCCACTGTTCACCCAATTGACGGTGGTAAAGCAGTGACACCAAAATCTCACCACTCAACGTAGAAAGGAAATCTACTTGAAATAGCTTGTGACGTAGAGAGTGGTTGTCCTTCATTGCATCTGTTAATAGAGGCATCAAGTCATTGATTAGACGACTAGCAGCAGGGAACTGGTCTACGCGGTATTTTTCTTTGGTCTCTTGATTGAACATGACGTAATACATATCGTCACCTTCATGCCACACACGGAACTCAGCACGCATGCGGTAGTGTTGTTCTGGAGATTCATACACTTCCAGCTCAGGCACATTATATTCTGAGAACATTTCAGTAAGACGCTCTGTCTTGTCTGCCAGTTGTTCTTGGTAGCGTTGCGGGTTTACATCTAAATTCGCCATTGTTATGCCTTTTGCTGTCGTGCTTTTAAATCAAGAGCGCAGATTTTATTCAATCACAGGCGCTTGTCCAGTGTTGAGAGCCATTCAATGTAAATCGACCATGAAAACTATAGCTTATAACTATCTTAGACTAGACAAATGATTCATAGGTCAATACTATCTTCGGCAAGCTGGTGTCATTTAGATGTATAGATGGCTGAAGAGGGAATCTGGTGTAAATCCAGAACTGACGCGCAGCGGTAAAAGAGAACGAGTATTCATAAGACACTGCAAATAGCTTTTTGTGGGAAGTCGAATATTAGGTAACCATAAGGGTTGTGCTCTTGAGTCCGAATACCTGCCAGCGGCCAAGCCATAAGATGTGGTTTGGTAGGACTTTACGCGATTTAGGATCACAACATGAACAAATCCCTTTTAGCGGTTGCTGTAGTATCGCTGCTTTCACCTATCTCCAATTTACACGCCCAACAAGCATCTGCCGACGAAACTATGGTGGTTACGGCTAACCGTTTTGAGCAGCAAGTCAGCGACACAATTGCTCCAGTTGAAGTTATAACCAAACAAGAAATAGACGCTATTCAAGCGACTTCGTTGTCTGACGTATTACGTCGATTACCCGGTGTTCAAGTTACTAACCAAGGTGGTCTTGCTCAGGGGCAGGAGTTATATATACGTGGGCGTTCTACCAAAAATACTCTTGTCTTAGTTAATGGTATCCGAATTGGTAGTGCAACTTTGGGGTACGCCAACTTAGCTGCAGTTCCATTGAATGGTGTGGAACGAATTGAAGTGTTGAGAGGTGCTCGTGCGGCAGTGTATGGGTCAGATGCTGTTAGCGGTGTGGTAAACATTATAACTACACGTAGTGCTGATAATACAGGCTCAGTTAAAGCGGGTGTGGGTAGCTTTGGTTTATATGATATCAATGCAGTAGGGTCAGTTGCTAATGATAATGGTTGGGTGAACATCGCCGCCACTCATCAGCAGAGTGAAGGTTATAATATTCAACCGACAAGTACTAACCCTATTGATACTGATAAAGATGGTCATAGCACTCAATACTTAACTATCGATGGCGGTATTTTTGTTTCGCCAAACTTGACCTTGAAAGCGAATGGCTATTATCAAAAACACGATGTTGAATTTGATAACCCTTGGGGAGGGGTAGACGAAACAGACAGTGAGTTATACGCATTGGGTCTAGTAGGAGATTACAAGCGCGATTCCCTAAATAGTGTAATAACACTTGGAAGTAACCAAGATGAAGCGGAATCTTCAGGACAAGGAACAACACCAAGCGCAATTACAACAAATCGCAACTCTGTTTCTTGGAATAACCAGTACAAGCTAAGTGATAGTTCAGCGGTTATTGGTGGTGTTGATTGGTATCGAGATAAGGTCAAAAACGACTCTACATCAATGACTAAAGATAGTCGTGATAATACCGCGTTCTATGCTGGTGGTGATATATCTGTAGGCAAATTGTCTGCGGAAGCGAACCTGCGCTGGGATGATAACAGTTCATTTGGCAACTTTACGACCTACCAACTAGGTGCTGGATATAACGTTACTGAGTTTGTTCGTCTAGTGGGTATGTATGGTACTGCATTTAAAGCTCCAACATTTAATGAGCTATATTGGCCTTTAGAGTGTAGTTCATGGGGATGTTACTCAGGCAATCCAAATCTACAGCCAGAAGAATCAAAAACGGCAGAAGTAGCACTAGAAGCTAGCTTTGAAGTTCTTGAATTGCGAATAGCTGCTCATAAGAGTGATGTAGAGAAGATGATCACAAGCAATGGTCTTACTCAAGTAAACATCGGAGAAGCAGAAATTAAAGGGTACGAAGTGGTCGGCTCTTTTTATACTGGACCATTATATCACTCAGCATCTTACGATTATCTTGATACCGAAGACAAATCTACAGGTAACGAACTTGCTCGTAGAGCTAAACATAGTGGTAAATGGAACACTACTTATGAATGGAATAACTGGCGATTCGACTTGAGTTACCTATATCAAGGTAAGCGTTATGATGATCTAGCGAATACGACAGAGCTTGATGCGTACTCGCTATTTGACTTTGCAACGTCTTACCACTTTGACAATGATGTAACCGTTGCTGGTAAAGTTGCTAACTTATTTGATGAAGAGTACGAAACTGCTAAAGGTTATAAAACACCAGAGCGTAATTATTACGTGAGCGTTGCCTACCAGTTTTAACACCTAAACCGCCCTCGGGCGGTTTTTTCTTATTGGGTATATCAATGAAAAAGAAAGTCGTCATAAGCTGGTCATCAGGCAAAGACTCTACCTTAATCCTAGAGCGTTTACTTGAGAGTGCCGAGTATGAAGTTGTTGCTCTCTATACTACCTATGTTGGAGATGAAGTCCCTTTCCAGGTAACTCCTATTGATGTGGTTGCCATGCAGGCGCAATTAATCGGTTTGCCACTTATCACCATAGAGCTTCCTGAAGTTTTCCCGAGCAATGAGATTTACCAAAGTACGATTGTCTCAGCATTGGAAGGGTCTGGCTTATCAATTGATGCGGTCGCATTCGGCGACATGTTTTGCAATGGTATTGCTGATTACCGAAGAAGTTATATAGAACCTGAGGGTTGGGAGTGTGTATTTCCTCTACTGGGACAGAGTAGCCAAGCGCTGGCTCAAGAAATAATAGATAGAGGAATCGAAACCTTTCTCGTCACAGTTGATAGCGATGCATTAGACATGAGCTATTGCGGGAAAGAATACACGCCTGAACTAATAGACAGTCTGCCAAGTCACGTAGACCCATGTGGAGAAGATGGTGAGTTCCATACCTTAGTAACGTCAGCGCCATGCTTTAAAGGTAAGCTCAAGATAGAACTAGAAAATGTAGATCAAGGTGAGCGCTTTGTGCATCAACGCTACCGAGCTTGCATTATGTAGAGTGATGATTGGCGAAAACTAAGTGAAGGGGTATCATTGCTGCGGAACTTATTACAGGTAATGGTTGTGTCGGAAAGCATACAAAAAAACATATTAGTCTTTGATTCTGGGGTTGGCGGTCTGTCTGTATATAAAGAGATAAGCCAGTTACTACCAAATCACAACTATATCTATGTATTCGATAACGAGGCTTATCCATATGGTGAGCTCGATCAGCAAATTCTCATTCAGCGAGTCCAAAGTATCGTGGCCAGTTTTGTGGTGAGTCACGCTATTGATATTGTAGTGATAGCTTGTAATACGGCCAGTACGATAGTCCTTCCTACACTTCGCGCTAATAACCTTATCCCAATTGTCGGTGTTGTCCCGGCAATCAAGCCTGCCTCGTTACTGGCTAATAAAGCGGTTGGTCTTATTGCAACTCCCGCGACGATTACTCGTGAATACACACACGATCTCATCAAAAATTTCTCGAGTAATAAAAGAGTAGAGCTGTTGGGTTCGACTCGGCTAGTGGATATGGCTGAAGATAAACTCAGAGGTGAGGAGATTAGCCTTGAAGAGTTACAGCAAATCCTTCAACCGATGATAAACACAATTGATGTAGCTGTATTGGGATGCACCCATTTCCCACTGATCAAATCAGAGATTCAACAAGTACTAGGTGAAAGTGTAGTGCTGATAGATTCTGGTAAAGCGATAGCTAAGCGGGTTCAAGATTTGTTGGGTTTGGAAAGTGTTAATAAAGAAGGGGGAGTGCGTGAAGTTTTTTGTAGTGCACTTCCTAAAAAAGAAAGTGCACTAAATAGTATGTTAAAGCAGTTAGGGTTTAGCTCAGTTCAGATTCGTCCGCTTCAGGATGTTTA
The DNA here is from genome assembly GCF_001557875.1 of Vibrio splendidus. GTDB lineage: Bacteria > Pseudomonadota > Gammaproteobacteria > Enterobacterales > Vibrionaceae > Vibrio > Vibrio splendidus_F. Next base: position 56,813 of record NZ_LNRF01000016.1, read on the forward strand.
GGATCATTTGCAACACGTACTTTTAAAGTTCGTTGCATGTAATCTTTATCATTAAGTGCAGAGATTGCATGATTCACATCATTACTTGCCATAACAACAAATCCAAAGCCTCTTCTTTTTCCAGTACGTTTGTCTTTCATTAAACGTACTGCGAATACTTCACCATGCTCTGAGAATAATTCACGTACATGTGATTCGTTCGCTTTGTATGGAAGATTACCTACATAAAGTGTTTTGGTTGAAGCCTTAGGTTCTGAATCTGATTTTGAGTCGGTGCTTGAAAAGTTAACAACAAAAGCGGAAGCCAAGACACCAAGGATAAAGGTAATTGCAGGCGATATATCTACCTGAGAGAAAACAATGCCGCCTAATACAGCCAGTGCGACAATTAACAACATCGATTTTTTTGAGTTCATATCGGAATACTACATATTAATAAACGAAATAGACGCATCTACCATTAACAAAATAGACACATGAATCTTACGTTCATGGCTTCCATTTTTCCAATGTATTGCTGTGATACGTCTCAAATGTTTAGTTTTTATTCGAAAAATGCGGATCTGGTGGCTTTTTAGGCGAACAAAACTTTTATTTCAAAAAGCTCTTGTGCTCCATCTCAATCTCTCTATAATGCCGCCTCACCGACACGGAGTGAGACGAAAGTCACACAGCGAAATCGGTAGAGAAAAAGAGTTTGAAAATAACCCTTGACTCTCAAAGTGGTGCAGGTATAGTACGCACCCCTAGCGACTGAGATGTGAATCACAAAACGCTAGCGCTCTTTAACAATTTAAACCTATCAATCTGTGTGGGCACTCGTTGATGAATATCAAAACGTTATTGGTTCTTTTTCGAAAGAGCGTAATAACAGTTACTTCGGTAACAAAATTGATTTCAATGAACTGAGTGACCAATACGTTTAACTACTTGTAGTTATTCGGCACAGTCAATTCATTACCATTCTGTTGGAATGGTAATAGCTTTAAAATTACATAGTAGTTTTGAAGTCAGTATTCGTTGAGTCACAAAATCTTAAATTGAAGAGTTTGATCATGGCTCAGATTGAACGCTGGCGGCAGGCCTAACACATGCAAGTCGAGCGGAAACGACACTAACAATCCTT
>NZ_LNRF01000017.1 GCF_001557875.1 Vibrio splendidus
AAGGATTGTTAGTGTCGTTTCCGCTCGACTTGCATGTGTTAGGCCTGCCGCCAGCGTTCAATCTGAGCCATGATCAAACTCTTCAATTTAAGATTTTGTGACTCAACGAATACTGACTTCAAAACTACTGTGTAATTCTAAAGCTATTACCATTCCAACAGAATGATAATGAATTGACTGTGCCGAATAACTACAAGTAGTTAAACGTATTGGTCACTCAGTTCATTGAAATCAATTTGTTACCGAAGTAACTGTTACTACCTAAGTAATAACGTTTTGATATTCATCAACGAGTGCCCACACAGATTGATAGGTTTAAATTGTTAAAGAGCTTAACTTCTTGAGCGTTCCTTTTAAGTAAGGAGCCTCTCGAAGTGGACGGCCATTCTAGCGAATTAACATTCAGTGTCAAACACTTTTTGAAAATTAATTTTTTGTCGCTTTCCGCCTTACTGATTCTTGCTGAAGCCTTGTGGCGTCTGCCGTCTCAGTGGTGTCGCATTATAGGGAACCCTCTCAGCTTAGCAACTACTTTTTCATAAAAAATGAATAAATAGGGGTTAACTGCCTAATAGTTCACCTAAACGTAAAAAAGAGAGCATTTCTGCTCTCTTTTTACTCAAAATCTAAAGGTATTGTTAGATAAATGCGTAAGCATCAGCGTACATATGGTCACGCTTTGCTTCTTTATTCTGAGTAAATAGGTCTCTTGCAGCGCCCGCCATTTCAAAACGACCTGCAATATAGATATCGAAATCAGCTAATGATTCAAAACTTTGCGTGATAGCCTCAAGCACATTACCGGTTTGACCATGCCAAACTTCCGGTGCTTCTTCTACTACCGGTACAAAGTGCACATTGCTATGCTGTTCTGCAATGCCAACCAGCTCTTCTTTCGCATATAACTGACACTCATCTTTTGCGCCCCAGTATAGGTAGATCTCTTTCGAGCTATTTTGTGCGATGCAGTGATCAAGAATAGAACGTACGTAGCTAAAACCCGTACCACCAGCAATCAATAGTAGAGGGCGTTCGCTTTCTTCTTTAATCCACGCATCACCATGTGGTGCATCAATCGCGATATCGCCATCTTCAGCTTGTGCCTTTTTCATTGCTTCAACCACTTCTAATGCATAAGCATTGTGTTCAGCAGCACCAATATGTAGCTCAAGCTCACCTTCGTGGCGACAAGGGCTGCTCGCAATTGAAAATGGACGCTTATCTTTTTCACCCATTTCAACCATCAGGTACTGACCAGCTTTAAAGGCAACAGGTGTCTCTGGGTGAAGTAGGATTTGGTAAGTGTTACAAGCCAAAGGCTCGATAGACTTAACTTTACATTTAATAGTCATGTTCTTCCTCTCACTAACCCTTAATCGGCAAAGGTTAGAACTAAATTACTTTCTGCAAATGCTTGGCAAGCGAAAATCCAACCCTGTTGCTGCTCTTTCTCTGTGAGCATGGGTTCAAGGTGGTAACTCACTTGCCCTTCTAATTTTTTGCACATACACATAGCACATGCGCCAACTTGGCAACGGTTAGGGAAATAGATATCGCTGTTGAGCGCAGCATCCAAGACCGTTTGCCCTTTTTCTACGGTGAAACTGATGTTTTCTGGATACAAGACTACTTGGTAGCTCATAAAATTCCTAGTTGTTCCCAGATGCTATCAATCTTTTTGACCAACTCAGGATCTTTTGTGATTGGAACACCCCACTCACGTAGACACTCACCTTCCCATTTATTGGTCGCATCGAGACCCATTTTGGAGTGCCCAGTTTCGTTCTGAAGGAACAAGGTATCTCTAGCAGGATCCATTCTAGTGGTTACCGCCCAGATGATGTCGTTCCAGTCACTCACGTTAACATCGCCATCACACACGATAACGAATTTGTTCTCATCAAATTGAGACCAAACCGCTTCCATGATTTTCTTACCATTACCGGCAGCTTGCTTATCAATAGACACCACAACCATGCTGGCATTGTCGTTTTGCAGGTGAATATCAATAATTTCAGGGTGAACCTTGGTTAACTCAGCCAAGCTACCCTCTATATGTTCACTATTTTCAGGTGCTAATTGGGCATCTGGCGATAGCGCTAACTCTGCGTCCCACTTCTTAGTGATATCTAGACCCATCTTAGAACCCAACCCAACCACGGGTGATGCAAAATCCAATGAATCGATCGGCGTGTTCTCTATCATCAAGCTATCGCGTGACGGATCCATATGTTCGCACATCGCTGTGGTTACTTGAGACCAATCGCGTGCATTGACATCCTCATCGCACACCAATACAAATTTGGTGTACATGAATTGGCGTAAGAAAGACCATACACCCATCATTACTCGCTTAGCGTGACCTGGGTATTGCTTCTTCATGGTCACGACTGCCATTCGGTACGAACAGCCTTCAGGCGGTAGATAAAAATCTTCAATCTCTGGGAACTGCTTTTGAAGAATAGGCACAAACACTTCATTTAGCGCAACCCCCAATACCGCAGGCTCATCCGGTGGACGGCCAGTATAGGTGCTGTGATAGATAGGGTTCTCGCGCATGGTTACATGAGTAATAGTAAACACATGATGCTTTTCTTTCTCGTTGTAGTAACCAGTATGGTCTCCGTAAGGACCTTCATCCGCAAATTCATTCGGGTCGATGTAACCTTCCATCACGATTTCCGCACTTGCAGGAACCTCTAAGTCGTTGCTGATTGATTTAACGACCTCAGTTTTACTACCACGTAGTAAGCCTGCAAACGCGTACTCAGATAAAGTATCCGGCACTGGCGTAACCGCACCAAGAATGGTAGCTGGGTCGGCACCAAACGCTACCGATACCGGAAATGGTTTACCAGGGTTGGTTTCCATCCAATCGCGCAGATCCAGCGCTCCACCACGGTGGGCTAACCAACGCATGATGATTTTGTTCTTACCGATCTTCTGCTGACGATAAATGCCTAAGTTTTGGCGTTTTTTGTTCGGACCACGAGTAACCGTTAAACCCCACGTTAGCAATGGCGCAACATCGTCAGCCCAACAGCTCATCACGGGGATTTTATCTAGGTCGACGTCATCGCCTTGCCATACCACTTGTTGGCAAGCCGCTTTGCGAAGGCGCTTAGCCGGCATGTTTAAGACTTGCTTAAACACAGGCAGTTTATCAAGAGCGTCTTTAAAACCTTTTGGTGGTTCTGGTTCTTTTAGGTAAGCAAGCAACTTGCCTACTTCACGCAGCTCTTTGACTTCCTGACGCCCCATACCAATAGCAACCCGGTTAGGTGTACCAAATAGGTTGGTCAAAACAGGCATGTCATAGCCTACTGGATTTTCAAACAAAAGAGCCGGGCCACCAGCACGTAGAGTACGGTCGCTAATCTCGGTCATTTCGTAGTCTGGATCGACTGGGTGAGAAATGCGTTTCAACTGACCAATACTTTCAAGATGGTCGATAAAATCACGTAAATCTTTAAAACTCATAGGACTTCTACATGCTGATTATTCTGCGCTCAGTATATCAAAAAGGGTGACGCTGAGATCCCCCTTTTTAGTGTGGTTATTGAGAGGAAAAATCCACCTTACGGTAATGCTTGCTCGATCAAAGAGCTCTTCACCTGAGGGTTATCATTGACGAGATCTTGCAACCATCGCGTATGACCTTGTTTAGCGAGTTCACGAGCGACTAATGGGGCTTCATCGGCAATCGCCATCCTAGAGACAAGGAACTGCTTCACCTCTTCTGATAACGGGTTAACCTTGGTGAGCAAGGTAATCGCTTCATCTTTCAAACGCGGATTTTTAGTCGCAGCCATTACTTGTTCTAACGCGAACGCTTGTTTGGTTTCAGCAAGGCGAACTAACTCAGCTTGACTATGATAATCAGCCTTCATTCGCCATAGAATCTTATAGACCTCTGGGTCTTCGCTCACTTGCGCTAATCGAACCACCACTTCAGTGGAAGGTAACCAGCTAACAATAGAAGATGCGGTGAGTTGCTTAGTTAGATAATCAACCGCTTCAGGAGACAAACTGTCTAGCTCTCTAATGAGCAGCGCTTCTCGCGTTTGAACTTGATGCTCAGAACCAGATAACCACTCTTTTAGGTCGAGTTCCTGCTTCTCTGCATCTAGTACAAACACCAGTATCTTCTGATCTTGACGCCACTGTTTGATGAGACGATTAGCAATTGAAGGATAATTAAAGGCCGGTACCGTAAACTCGTAGCCATCTCCACGCTCTAATACTTGATAAGTGGGCGTGATAGCGAGTTGCTGCTCGATGAAGATGGACATCTTAGGTGTGAGTACGATTTTTTGCTGCTCGAGCTTCTTCAAGAGTTGGTAACGAGCCACCTCTTGTTGGGGGAATGTCAGGCGCTCAAGTGCAAAACGTAGCGAATTGACTTCGTCACGTACGACAAGCTCGAGTAATTCAGCAGTTTTCAGTTTTACTTGATCATTCTCAAGCCAAGACTCTACTGTAAGTGGAGACATCTCAGTGGCATAGCTCATACCAACCGGTGAAAATAACAGTGAAGTAGACAGGAGTAATGATGACAACAGTCCATGTTGCATTTTAACTTCCTTGTAACACTTTTGTTCATTCTGCAAGCTGTCGCTACAAAATGCAAATAAAAAGCGCCACCCGAAGGCAGCGCTTATTAAATAACGATCAGCTAATCAATATTACTGACGACGCATTGCGTCAAAGAACTCATCGTTCGTTTTGGTCATTGCTAGCTTATCGATAAGGAATTCCATTGCGTCGATTTCGCCCATTGGGTGAACAATCTTACGCAGGATCCACATCTTCTGTAGTTCATCGTTCTTCGTAAGAAGCTCTTCACGACGAGTACCAGAGCGGTTGAAATCAATCGCTGGGAATACGCGCTTTTCAGCAATCTTACGGTTAAGGTGCAGTTCCATGTTACCTGTACCTTTGAATTCTTCGTAGATAACTTCATCCATCTTAGAACCAGTATCAACCAGTGCTGTTGCGATGATCGTTAAGCTACCACCTTCTTCTACGTTACGTGCCGCACCGAAGAAACGCTTTGGACGATGTAGAGCATTCGCGTCAACACCACCAGTAAGAACTTTACCTGATGAAGGAATCACAGTGTTGTAGGCACGAGCTAGACGAGTAATAGAATCCAGCAGGATAACCACGTCTTTCTTGTGTTCAACAAGGCGTTTCGCTTTCTCGATAACCATTTCTGCAACTTGTACGTGGCGAGATGCTGGCTCATCGAATGTTGAAGCAACTACTTCGCCTTTAACTAGACGCTGCATTTCTGTTACTTCTTCTGGACGCTCATCGATAAGTAGAACCATTAGTTCACACTCAGGATGGTTACGCGCAATGCTTTGAGCAATGTTTTGCAGAAGCATTGTCTTACCCGCTTTAGGCGGAGCAACAATCAGACCACGCTGACCTTTACCAATTGGAGATGCAAGGTCAAGAATACGAGCCGTAATATCTTCAGTCGCACCATTACCCGCTTCCATCACCATACGTTCGTTGGCGTGAAGAGGAGTAAGGTTTTCGAAAAGAATCTTGTTACGAGCGTTGTCTGGCTTGTCGTAGTTAACCGTGTTTACTTTAAGCAGTGCAAAGTAACGTTCGCCATCTTTAGGTGGACGGATTTTACCGCCAATAGAGTCACCAGTGCGAAGGTTAAAACGACGAATTTGGCTTGGAGATACGTAGATATCATCTGGGCCAGCCAGGTATGAACTGTCGGCGCTACGTAGGAAACCAAAACCGTCTTGAAGAATTTCTAGAACACCATCACCAAAGATGTCTTCACCACTTTTTGCATGCGCTTTAAGGATGGAGAAGATAATGTCTTGTTTTCTTAGGCGAGCTTGATTTTCAAGACCTAAGCTTTCGCTAAGTTTAACAAGCTCAGACACAGGTCTGTTCTTCAGTTCAGTAAGATTCATAGTGGTGGAAGTTTGTTTAGTCAAAATAGGATCTGTTTTCTTAAGTTAAGAAGGATTTGGTCACAGGATCGACCAAGAAGAGAAATTCGTTCAATTAACGTGCGATAAATTAGCACTAAAACTAAGACTAGTCCATAGCTTAGAAAAAACAAAACCGCGCATTTGTTAACTGCACGGTTTCTTTTCAAAAGCTGACCTTATTAAAGGTTAGCGTCTAAGAACTCTTTAAGTTGAGTTTTAGATAGTGCACCAACTTTAGTCGCTGCTACGCCGCCATCTTTGAAAAGAAGTAGCGTTGGAATGCCGCGAATACCAAATTTTGGTGGAGTACCAGCATTTTGGTCGATATTTAATTTACCGATTGTGAGCTTGCCTTCGTACTCGTCTGCGATTTCGTCAAGAATCGGCGCAATCATTTTACATGGACCACACCATTCTGCCCAAAAATCAACAAGAACAGGGCCTGCAGCGTTGATTACATCGTTATCAAAACCGTCATCAGTTAGCTGCAAAATCTTATCACTCATCTTCCACTCCAATGTATTTTTTAGAACTGGTTGGATGATAACCAGTAAATAGATGCCCTATTGGAATGTATTTACTTTCGTATTGCAAGCTTAAGCTGATATTCTATAGCAATGAAAAAGACGCATATCACAGAGCAAAAGTTCGCCGACTTGGATTTACTTCCGCAAGTCATTGAAGGATTGGAGAAAAAAGGGTTCGATTATTGTACCCCTATCCAAGCCTTGGCGCTCCCGGTACTGCTCACCGGCCAAGACATTGCAGGCCAGGCCCAAACGGGTACTGGTAAAACGCTTGCGTTTCTTACTGCTACTTTTAACCACCTGCTAAAAACACCTGAGCATGAAGGGCGTAAGCCTAACCAGCCACGTGCGATTATTATGGCACCAACGCGTGAACTCGCGATTCAGATCTACAACGATGCTGACTCTCTGGTTGAAAGCACAGGTATCAAGGCAGCACTTGCTTACGGTGGCGAAAGCTACGACAAGCAACTAGGTAAGATCGAAGAAGGCGCAGATATCTTAATTGGTACGACTGGCCGCATCATCGATTTCTACAAGCAAAAGGTATTTAACCTTAATCACATTCAAGCCGTTGTTCTTGACGAAGCTGATCGCATGTTCGATCTTGGTTTCATCAAAGACATCCGCTTCTTGTTCCGCCGTATGCCTGAGCCAAAAGATCGCCTGAACATGCTGTTCTCTGCGACATTGTCTTACCGCGTACAAGAGCTAGCGTTCGAACACATGCACAACCCTGAGCACGTGGTTGTTGAGCCAGAGCGTAAAACAGGTCACCGTATTCAGGAAGAGCTGTTCTACCCGTCAAACGAACACAAAATGGCACTTCTGCAGACGCTAGTTGAAGAAGAGTGGCCAGAGCGCGCTATCATCTTCGCTAACACTAAGCACAAGTGTGAGTCTGTTTGGGGTCACCTAGCTGCAGATGGTCACCGTGTTGGCCTACTAACTGGCGATGTTCCTCAGAAGAAACGTGAAAAGATTCTTGAGCAATTCACTAAAGGTGATGTTGACCTACTTGTCGCAACCGACGTTGCAGCACGTGGCCTACACATCCCTCAAGTAACACACGTATTCAACTTCGACCTACCTGATGACTGTGAAGATTACGTTCACCGTATCGGCCGTACAGGTCGTGCTGGTGCAAGTGGTCATTCGATCAGCTTTGCTTGCGAAGATTACGCAATCAACTTGCCACCAATCGAAGAGTACATTGAGCACGCTATCCCTGTCTCTGACTACGATGCTTCTGCACTGCTAGAAGATCTACCAGCACCATTGCGCTTACGTACACGTAACCCGCAACAACGCCGCTCGAACAACAATGGCCCACGCAACGGTAACCGTAAACCAAACCAGAACCGTCGCCCACGCCAACCGCGTCATAACAAGGAAGCTTAGTCGCTTATGAGTCAAACAGTGTCACCCCCGCTTTACGCTGCAATCGACCTCGGGTCGAACAGTTTTCATATGCTCGTTGTGCGTCATATCGATGGCAGCGTACAAACCATGGCTAAGATTAAGCGCAAAGTGCGTTTAGCTGCAGGCTTAGATGAAAATAATGCGCTTAGTAGAGAAGCTATGCAGCGCGGTTGGGACTGTTTGAGTCTCTTTGCAGAGCGACTGCAAGATATTCCGAAAGAAAATATCCGCATTGTGGGTACAGCGACCCTACGTACCGCTATCAATGTGGATATCTTTCTAGAGAAAGCGAACCAGATCCTTGGTTACGACATCAATGTTATCTCTGGTGAAGAAGAAGCTGCGACTATCTATAAAGGTGTAGCACACACTTCTGGTGGCAGTGGGCGCCGACTGGTGGTTGATATTGGTGGCGCAAGCACCGAGATGATCATTGGTGAAGGCTTCTCAGCGAAAGCACTAACTAGCCTAAAGATGGGCTGTGTTACTTGGCTTGAGCGCCACTTTAAAGATCGCCAATTAACCGCAACCAACTTTAACAACGCCATTGAAGCGGCGAAGTCGACGTTGGCTCCTATCCTAGATAGCTACACTGATATCGGATGGGATGTGTGTGTTGGCGCTAGTGGTACCGTTCAGGCACTGCAAGAAATCATGTTGGCGCAAGGCATGGATGAAGTGATTACTCATGCCAAACTTAAGCGCCTACAGAAACAAGCCATGATTACAGAGCGCTTAGAAGAGCTAGAAATCGAAGGACTAACTCTTGAACGCGCATTAGTGTTCCCGAGTGGCCTTTCTATTCTTATTGCTATTTTTGAGCTGCTTGAAATAGATTCAATGACACTTGCAGGCGGCGCACTCCGTGAAGGCCTAGCCTATGAGATGGTTGATGAACTACGTCAAGAAGATATCCGTGCACGTACCATCAAGAGCGTACAATCACGCTACCAGATGGACGTAAGCTACGGTGAACAAGTTGCTGTAGTTGCACAGACTCTACTAAAGCAAGCCGGCGCCGAAGCGTGGGTTTCAGAGCCTCAAGCTGGTGTGCTATTGCAAACGGCAGCTAAGCTTCATGAGATTGGTTTAACCATCGATTTCAAAAAAGGCGGTGAGCACAGCGCTTATCTACTGCAGAACTTAGATCTGCCTGGCTTTACTCGAGCACAAAAGTACTACTTGGGTGAGTTAACTCGTCGCTACCGTGAACAGTTAACTTCATTACCAGAGCAGCACGCTATCTCAGGCACCAGCAGCAAGCGAATCTTACGTATTCTGCGCTTGGCTATTTTGCTGACTCACCGTCGTAACCCAGTGCTAGAACCTGAGTTCAAGCTGACGACGAATGACAACAATCTAACCTTAACGCTTTCTAAGCAATGGTTAGCTGACAATCCGCTGACCGCTGCAGAGCTAGAAATCGAGTCGAATAGACAAACCGATATTGGCTGGCCATTGAATATTGAATGCCTCTGATATTAGTATCTGACGCTAGAAATTAAAAAAGCCCAAGTTAGTAGACTAACTTGGGCTTTTTCTTATCTTTGCATTAATGCGTTTCTAATCTGATCCTTAAACGTTCACGCCTGTCGCTTTAAAGTCAGGGTTCACTGCGGTTAGCTTTCTAACAATGTAGTTCAGAAGCACGCCGTACATAGGCACGAATAAGCCTAGGCTGATGATAAGTTTGAATCCGTAATCGACTAAGGCAATCTCAGTCCAATGCTCGGCCATGAATGGATCTGGGCTTTGGTAGAAAGCAATCGCAAAGAACGCGATGGTATCAATAGCATTACCGAATAACGTTGAGCATGTTGGGGCAACCCACCATTGTTTGAGCTGACGTAGGCGGTTGAAAACATGCACATCCAAGATCTGACCCAGTAAATAAGCCATGAAGCTCGCCGCGGCGATACGTGCAACAAACAAGTTGAACTCACCTAATTGGCTAAAGCCTTGGAATGAACCTTCAAAGAACACCACTGACAAGAAGTAAGAAACGGCCAGTGCAGGCAACATCACTAAGAAAATGATTTTACGAGCAAGCTGCGCGCCAAAAATGCGTACTGTTAGATCGGTCGCTAGGAAGATAAACGGGAAAGTGAAAGCGCCCCAAGTGGTGTGCATACCGAAGACGGTAAAAGGTAGCTGAACCAGATAGTTGCTTGACGCAATAATCACCAAATGGAACAAAACTAATAATGCTAGGGCTTTGCGCTGTTGCGCAGGGGTAAAGTTACTCATGCTGTACCTTTTTAGTTTGGTTTGGGGGTGAGGGAACCCAAATCGAGTCATTTCTTCGAATAATCCAAGAAAGCTCTTACCAATAATGTGAATTAAAAAATGTATCAAAAAATTGCTCTACTGAGCGGCGGGCGATTATACATTAATCAATATTGGCTGCAACGGTGAGAACAAACGCAAACGTTTATTCTCACTTTTATTGGTGAATAGCGCTAGAAGTTGTGTTTTAGAAACGATGCAAAAAGTTAGAAACCGCGTTTGAAAAGCGTCGCGAGATAATCAAACTCTTCTCTGCTTTCTTCAGCGTTTAGCGACTCAAACCAGATTGATTCACTGTAATGTTCAGACTTTAAAAACATCCGACAATCTTCAAAATCAATTAACCAAGAGTGCATATCGGCGTCCCATTGCTTTTCAACAACAGACGCTGACAGCAATGCCACCAGCTTTTCACCTAGCACTTCATAAGAATCAAAATCAAAACTTGGAGACGTAATCAATAAACGCCCTTCCTCAGCCAAATACTCTCTTAAGCCAAATTCTGTTTGTGTTGTCATGTCCCTATCAACCTTATTCTTTTTCTATGAGCCAATCGTTTTTTATAAACTAGCCGTGTGTCGTGATGTGCTCTTGAATCAAATCCAAGAATGGATCGGCGTACTTATCGAGCTTGCGTTGACCAACACCATTAACCGCTAGCATCTCTCCGTATGAGGTTGGCAATACTTCAGCCATATCAATCAGCGTCGCATCACTGAATACCACATATGGTGGCAAGCCATCTTCATCTGCAATCGACTTACGTAGCTTACGCAGCTTAGCAAACAACTTCTTATCGTAGTTCTTACTGCTTAGCTTGTCAGACTTAGCATTGCGCACCGCTGTATCTAAACGAGGCACAGCCAACTCCAAAGACATCTCACCACGCAGCAGCGGGCGGGCTTCTTCTGTTAACTGTAATGTCGAGTTACGAGTGATGTTCTGGAACAACAAGCCTTTATGAATCAGCTGACGGAAGATACTGATCCAGTAGTCGTGGCTATGGTCACGGCCAATACCGTAGGTAGAGAGCTTGTCATGACCATTATCGCGGACACGGATATTCTGCATACCACGCATCACTTCAACCACGTAGCCCATACCAAAGGACTGATTCACACGGTACACACAAGACAACGCCTTTTGCGCCTCTTGGGTCGCATCAAAATGCTTGGGTGGATCGAGACAGATATCGCAGTTGCCACATTGCTTCTCGCGATATTCGCCAAAGTAGTTAAGCAGAACCTGACGACGACAGGTTTGCGCTTCGGCAAAAGCACTCATCGCATTCAGCTTGTGCATCTCAACTTGTTTCTGTGGGCCTTCTTCTTTCTCATCCAGCATACGACGCAGCCACCCCATATCAGCTGGGTCAAACAACATCATTGCTTCAGCAGGCAAACCATCACGACCTGCACGGCCTGTCTCTTGATAATAAGATTCGATGTTGCGTGGAATATCAAAGTGCACCACAAAGCGTACGTTGGGCTTGTTGATACCCATACCAAAAGCCACAGTCGCGACAACAATCTGAATATCATCACGCTGGAAGGCTTCTTGAACATAAGCGCGCTCATCGGTGTCCATGCCAGCGTGATAACCAGCGGCACGAATACCGTTATTGCACAGCTTCTCGGTCACCATCTCCACTTTCTTACGGCTACCGCAATAGATAATGCCGCAATTACCCTTTTGTGTTTCTAGATAACGAACCACCTGTGACACGGGTTTGTGCTTCTCAACCAGGTTGTAGCGAATATTAGGGCGATCAAAGCTGCCTAAATAAGTATGCGGATCCAGGAGCTGTAACCGCGAGATAATATCTTTGCGCGTCGCATCATCAGCGGTTGCCGTTAGCGCCATGTAAGGCACATGCGGGAAATACTGTTTAAGCTGACCTAATGATGCGTATTCAGGGCGGAAGTCGTGTCCCCATTGAGAGATACAGTGCGCTTCATCAACCGCAATCATCGAAAGCGGTAAACCCTGAAGGCGCTCGATAAAGTCACGCATCAACACACGCTCTGGTGACACATACACCATTTTCAGCTGACCTGAATTCATACGATTGAACACATTCAGCAACTGGTCGCGGGGCATTGAAGAGTTAATACACTCAGCAGCAACACCGTTGGCCTTCAGTTGATCGACTTGGTCTTTCATCAACGAGATCAACGGCGAGATAACCAGAGTCAGCCCTTCACGAACCAAGGCGGGAATTTGGTAACACAGTGATTTACCACCACCGGTTGGCATTATCACCAAACTGTCTTTGCCTTCAACGGCCAGGTCAATGACCTCTTGCTGACCATCGCGAAAGCTTTGATAGCCAAACACATCTTGTAAGATGGTTTGCGCATCATTCGCGGGAGTTGGTATTTGCTCAGCAATCAGAGTGGCGGTCATTGTGGTTCCTAATCGAGGTATGAAATCAGCAAGCATCTTCGGCAAGCAAGTCGCACATTGTAGAGGGGAACGCTGGCGAATTAAACCGCAAATTGTTAGGTGAAAAGGGTTATCGCTCCTATACTGACCAACTCTCTTATAAATCTTATTAATAAGCACTCAGTGCTAGAGAAAGATGCATGACTCCAGAAGAACAACAACGTACGCGCCAAGGTATTTTGCTTGCTGTCGGTGCTTACACCATGTGGGGTATCGCCCCTATATATTTCAAATCTTTAAGTGACGTTTCCCCGTTAGAGATCCTTAGCCACCGTGTAGTATGGTCTTTTTTCCTACTCGCTTTTTTACTACACATTGGCCGCAGCTGGCGTAAAGTGCGCGACACCTTGACATCAAAACCAAAAATGCTCTATTTAGTGGCGACCTCCACTTTAGTGGGTGCCAACTGGCTGATCTTTATCTGGGCGGTCAACTCTAATCACATGCTTGATGCCAGTTTAGGGTATTACATCAACCCGCTGATTAACGTGTTGCTCGGTATGCTCTTCCTAGGCGAACGGTTGCGTAAACTACAATGGTTTGCGGTTGCTCTGGCTGCCATTGGTGTATTAGTCCAACTGATTGCATTTGGCTCAGTGCCGATCGTCGCCATTGCCCTAGCCTTCAGCTTTGGTTTTTATGGTTTGCTGCGTAAAAAAGTTAGCTTAGAAGCGCAAACGGGGTTGTTCATTGAAACTCTGGTGATGCTACCTCTCGCAGCTACCTACTTACTGTTTATTGCCGATAGCCCAACTTCAGACTTATCGATGAACCCAATGCAACTCAACCTATTACTGGTTGCTGCAGGTGTTATTACAACCATCCCACTGCTGTGTTTTACTGGCGCTGCAACTCGATTGAAGCTATCGACACTCGGTTTCTTCCAGTACATAGGCCCAAGCTTGATGCTACTGCTGGCCGTACTGATTTATGGAGAAGCATTCACCCAAGATAAAGTAGTCACCTTCGCCTTTATTTGGAGCGCGCTGCTTGTCTTTACCTTTGATGCTTATCGAACGAATAAAAAGAGCAAAAAGCAGCTCTAACCTCAAGCGTATAATCAACCTAAACATCAAATCAGAGCTTGGTAATCACGCCAAGTTCTTCCCCTTTAGCTATAAACCCTGCTACCGCCCATTCACCACAGATGACTCAAAGTAACTCTAAGTGATATTCACTGAATTGATCTATCCAATAAATTCATACATTTAGATAGCATTCCACTTCAACATTTCGGTATGCAACATCATGCATTTCATTGGGGTTTTCACACAGGTTCACACTCTCGGGAAGCCCTCAACTTCTGACTAGATTCATCTCCTTCTAGCAACTAATCCTTAATACACCAGAAATATAAATGGAAACCAGCTATTCATTTTCTGGGGATCACTATTTGGCTAGAGGAAATCATATGGATAACTTAACTCACCAACAGGCTTCTCGATTCTTAGACTTGGCAACCATGGGGGTTCGTCAATCGGAGTTAAATGCGTTTAAAGAACAAGACGATCGCTCTTATTGGATAGATCAACAAATTGCTAAACCATACATGCGCCATCTTGAGCGAACTTATCATCAAGCGAACCGAAGGAATCTCACCAACCCAAATCAGGAGTGTCGTGTAGGGGCATGGTTTGACACTGCGTTATGGGACGAAGCACAACTACGTCAACGGATCGCGTTCGCGCTAAGCCAAATATTTGTAGTCAGTGAAAAAGATGCCAACCTTGCTACCGATCCAGAAGCGTTAGCAAACTACTATGATTTGCTTGCCGACAATGCCTTTGAATCATTTGCTACGCTACTTAAGCACATCACTCTCTCTCCTGCTATGGGACAGTATCTCACCATGAATGGCAATAAACCGGAAAGCGTGACCGGACAAGCGCCCGATCAGAACTACGCCAGAGAAGTCATGCAACTCTTTACCATTGGGCTTTATGAGTTAAACCAAGATGGAACTCAAGCCACTTACCCAGATGGTAGCGTTATCGAGACGTATGATGATGTCGATGTTGAAGGAGCTGCAAGAGTCTTTACTGGCTGGGATATCACCAATAACAACACGCTTGAACCCATGACTGCAGACAACTCACTGCATGACATGGATGAAAAATGGGTACTTGGTCAGTATTACCCTCCCGGCCAAACTGCTGAAGAAGATCTTGACCAATTTATTGCCCAAATCACCACCCATACCAATGTCGCGCCTTTTATTTCAATAATGCTGATTAAACAGTTAACGACCTCTAACCCAACTCAAGCGTACGTTTCTCGTGTATCCGCTGAGTTTATTAATTCAGGCGGAAATTTAGGCTCGGTGATCAAAGCAATTTTAACCGACTCAGAGTTACTCAAAACTAGTGATATCAATGTCACCAAAGTCAGAGAGCCTATCCTAGCGATGACCTATCTCTATAGAGCAATGGAAGCGTACGTAGGTGGCAGCGGAGATATTGTTTATGACCCAATGAACTATAAAGAAAGCTTTAATCAGTACCCACTTGGGTCTAATTCGGTATTTAATTTTTATCAGCCGAGTCACAGCCCACAAGGTGCGCTTGCAGATGCAGGCCTAACAGCACCCGAATTAGAGATTATTGACTGGAATCAACTTATCGACATGAACAACATTTTTTACAGAACACTCAAAGACTTTGGGCAGAACCGTGGAAATAGCAACAACAATAAAGAGCTCTATATTGCCCCTTCTGATTTAGAAGATTTAGCGAGAGCAGAAAGTGAAACTGAGCTTATTCAAGCGATTAATTTGCGCATTCTCAATGGACAAGCGTCCCAGGAAATTACTGACCTACTATCCGCTATCTATCACGGTCATGGGAACAAATATTACGCAGTACCCAAGATGCTGTTCATGGCATTCATTTCACCCGATTTCATGGTTCAGGAGTAGATTATGTCAATTACACGCAGAAGTTTTCTCAAAGGTGCCTCAGGTACAGCCGTATCTGGGATGGTCCCACTCTCTTTATCCATCCCAGTCAGCAGCGCCTTTGCTAATGAACAAGGTGGATATAAAGCGTTGGTCTGTCTTTTCTTACATGGCGGAAATGACTCGTTCAATATGATCGTGCCTACCGACGCTAACAACCAAAGTAACTACCAATCCGCGAGACCAAACATCCAACTCGCCAGCTCTGAGATCTTAGCCATTCCAAACACAGAATCTGGGCAAGCGCTTGGCATCAACGCTAGCATGTCTAACCTTGCCAGCATGATGAGCTCAGGCCAAGCCGCAGCCATAGTTAACGTAGGACCATTAGTAGAGCCAACCAACAAATCCAACCTTTACGATGTCAGGAAGCCATCGAACCTTGGAGCCCACAATAAGCAACAAGCCGCTTGGCAGTCGAGTTGGGGAGATAATGGTTACCATAGCTACGGTTGGGCAGGAATGATGATGGATGTCCTTCGCAGTGAAACAGCGATCATTTCCGACTCCATTTCATTTGCTGGAAATGAACTATTAACTGGCGCAAATTCTAAAGATATCTCGATGTCCTCTGGTGGTGTAAGAGCTATGGATGCTCTTGGGCATTCAAGTGCAATAAACAATAACTTCATCAAATTGGTTAATGCACCTTACGGTTCACCGTTCAAACAAGAGTATACAAAACGGCTGAAAGGCATATTAGACTTCCAGCAGGAGATCCAACTCGTGCTCGATTCATACCCAGAAGACGGCTCCATTCCAAGTAGCTCACTAGGCTCACAACTAAAAATGGTCAGACGAATGATCCAAGCATCATCCGATCTCAGTCATAGCCGTCAGGTCTTTTTTGTTAATATTGGTGGATTTGATAATCACAGTAACCAACGTGGACGCCATGATGGGCTTCTTTCTACCATCGACCAAGCCGTTAGCGCTTTCCATGCCTCTCTTGCTGAACTTGGCTTGGAAGACAGTGTTGTGACATCGACCATGTCAGATTTTGGGCGAACCATAGAAAACAACAGTAAATCAGGCACCGACCATGGTTGGGGAAGTAATCAGCTAGTGGTCGGTAATGCCGTCAATGGAGGTAACAGCTATGGGCGATACCCCGAATTTATCAAAGATGGTCAAGATGCTTGGGGCAATAAATTTATCCCGAGCCAATCCTCAGAACAACTTGCTGCGACCTTATGTCGTTGGATGGGGTTAAGTGAACAAGGTGTGGATGTCATTTTCCCATCGCTTTTGCCAGCCAACAGCAATCCATTTGCTAGTCGATATCTTGGCGTTCTGGGAGACTATCATCAGGAAGGGCAAGAAACCGAACTATCCATTGCTAACGTCAATGCCACTGAAACTCGCGCCGACCATACACCGCAAATGGCCGTAGACGGAGACAGTACAACCAAGTGGACAGCGAAAGGGCAAGGTATTCAATATCTAATTGAACTTAGCGCTGCAGCGAACGTCACTAAGCTCCTCTACTCTCAAGCTAAAGGGGATGTTCGACAATACCTATTTGATCTCGAAGTTAGTAACGATGGCATCAGCTTCGATCTGGTAACCAACGTCTTGACGCCTGGAACCACAACCAGTTTGGTGGAACAAGCCGTGAATAGAACATCGGTTAAGTTTATTCGCCTCACTTGTAACGGTAATAATGGCGATGTTTCAAGCTTAGTTCTATGGAATAACTTCCAAGAACTCAAAGTGGTCGGTTATTAGTATCACGACACTTCAATAATCAGTCAGAAACCACTAGCACTGATCGTTTTTTACAAGACAACCGCTGAATACGAAGATAAGCTTGGTTAAATTGATGACTATTTGACCAAGCTTTTTTGTACCATGGATAAAGTCCACTATTACTCTACCCCAACAGAAGATATCAGCCTGATCCAAGCTCAATACCAAGAGTTTGCCTTTCAGCGCCACTATCATTTGGACTTTCACGTCGGCTTAATTACCCAAGGGCAGCAAAAATTCGTCTATAAAGGGACGAGCCACCATGTTGGTGCTGGCCAAGTTGTTATCATGCCACCTGATGAGCTGCATGATGGGCACTCCAAACTCGATTCAGGTTATCAAGTCAGTGTGTTTGCAGTTTCTCCTAAGTGGTTTCAAGATCTTGCCGATCCCAAGCAAAATGGTCACACATTAGGCTTCTCTGAGTTGATCCTCTCCGATCAAGCTGCATTTTTACAATTACGCAACTTACACGGCCTGTTAATCAATCAAAACATCAGCCAACTCGCTCAAGATTGCTTACCATTCGAGGGATTCTCGACGATTGTCGATCGTTATGCGAAATTTGGATCGAAGAGCGACATCAAACTGGGTAATCAATCGATTGATGCACTAAAAGACTATTTAATGGCGAATTTGGATCAGCCAGTGCGACTAGAACAACTGTCTGAGTTGTGTGGTTTAACCACGACTCAATTCCAACGCCATTTCAAAAACAAAATGGGCATTACGCCTTACGCATGGCTGAGCCGTTTACGCATGGAGCAGAGCATGCGCCTGATTAAGTCTGGAATATGTGGTACAAAAGTCGCGCACCAAGTGGGCTTCTATGATCAGGCACACTTCTCCAAGGCATTCAAAACCACATTCGGCGTACCACCCTCACAAATCAACTAAGTGTTGATAATTTACAATTGCTCGATTTCAAATCACGGTAAGCTACGCTCAATACGATTACTTATTTAAAAATAGCGGCAACGTTATTGAGAACTGACATGAACGAAGTCACCATACTGATCACCCTCGCCTCTATCCATTTCATCGCTTTGATGAGCCCCGGCCCTGACTTTGCGTTAGTCGTGCAAAATGCGACACGTCACGGCAGACAAACAGGCTTGTATATCGCGCTTGGTTTATCTTGCGGGATCTTACTGCATTCGTTACTGAGCCTGACGGGAATCAGTTACCTAGTCCACCAGCAACCAACCCTATTTGCCATTATCCAATTAGCTGGCGGTAGCTACTTGCTGTACTTAGGTTTCGGTGCACTTAAAGCAACCTGGCAAATCATTCAGAACCACGACGATGACGACGATACCGTCAATGCCAAAGATCTGATTCTGACCAACAAGCGTCAGGCATTTTCGAAAGGATTTGCGACCAATATTCTCAACCCAAAAGCTTTGGTGTTCTTTATTAGCTTGATGTCGAGCTTAGTCCCTGCCGACATGTCTCTGTCGGGTAAAGGCTTTGCGCTTATCATCCTATTTGGTCTGTCTCTGTTTTGGTTCTCACTACTGGCGTGGATGCTTTCTACTAAGGCTCTACAGAAGAAACTTAGCGAAGCAACGGTATACATCGATGGCTTGTGTGGCGTGGTGTTCAGCCTAATTGGCGCGAGTATCCTTTGGCAGTCACTATCTGATTTAATCGCTTAAATTCGAATCAAGATTACAATTCGTTAACAACACACTGGCTATCTCATGTTTCCACTGCCAATCTAGCTCTGCATATTAAAAGGAGAAGATCATGCAGTGGAAAACAAAACTAACAACCCTCGCCACTTCTACCCTACTTTTTGCCTCTCACGTCAGTTGGGCAAACCAAGCTGCCGATTCCGTCGCACCCGAACAAAGTAGTGGTTTAGAAACCAAACAACTCGTTAAAGCCAATGACTGGATGGTCACCGCGGCCAACCCACTGGCGACCCAAGCTGGTGCCGATGTACTTGCTCGTGGTGGTAACGCCATTGACGCCATGGTTGCGGTACAGCTGATGCTTGGCTTAGTTGAACCACAGTCGTCCGGTATTGGCGGTGGTGCTTTCCTTGTCTATTTTGATGGCAAAGACAAGCAACTCAAAACCTACGATGGCCGCGAAACCGCACCGCTTGATGCAACACCACGTCTATTCCAAAATGAAAACGGTCAACCGCTTAAGTTTTATGATGCCGTGGTTGGCGGTCGTTCTGTTGCTACACCGGGCACCGTGCAATTGTTGTGGGACACTCACCAGAAATATGGCAAGTTAGAATGGGCATCGCTGATCAAACCTATTGCTCAACTGGCTGAAAAAGGCTTTACCATCAGCCCACGTTTAGCCACCTTGATTGAAAATGACCAAGAACGACTTAGCCGTTTTGCCACGACAAAAGCTTACTTCTTTAATGCCGATGGCAGCCCAAAAACAGCGGGTACACTACTTAAGAACCCTGAATACGCCGCAACGTTAAACGCTATTTCAAAGGATGGTGCTAAGGCGTTTTACCAAGGCAAGATTTCTGCTGATATCATCAACACGGTACAAACCGCCAAAGGCAATCCGGGTGTATTGGCACAAAAAGACTTCGACACCTATTCAATCAAACAACGCGAACCAGTTTGTTCTACTTATGAGAGCTACGATATCTGTGGTATGGGGCCGCCAAGTTCAGGCGCGTTAACCGTTGGCCAAATCTTAGCGATGACCGAGCAGTTTGACCTCAAATCCTGGGGACCAAACGATGCGAAATCTTGGCAAGTGTTAGCGGACGCTTCTCGCCTAGCCTTTGCAGACCGTGGTATGTACATGGCAGATCAAGATTACGTACCAATGCCGACTCAAGGGTTAGTGAATGCTGACTATTTGCAGGAACGTGCCCAGTTAATTACCGCAGGTAAGGCACTAGAGAGTGCGCCATCAGGCACCCCGCCGTGGGATCACGCAATGCTACGCAGCCAAGATGTATCTATTGAACTGCCGTCCACCAGCCACTTCAATATTGTCGATAGTGATGGCAATGTCGTATCTATGACGACCACCATTGAGAATGCATTCGGCTCACGCTTAATGGTGAGAGGCTTCTTACTCAACAACGAACTGACCGACTTCTCGTTCAAGACCCACAACGACGGCAAACCTATCGCGAACCGACTTGAACCGGGCAAGCGTCCACGCTCTTCAATGGCACCGACTATCATCATGCAAAACGATAAGCCTTACATGGCGATTGGCTCTCCGGGTGGCAGCCGTATCATAGGCTATGTAGCACAAGCGATTATTGCCCATACCCAATGGGACATGGATATTCAACAAGCCATCAATCAACCGCACTTCCTAAACCGCTTCGGTACCTTAGATTTAGAAAAAGGAACATCAGCGGAAAACTTCAAACCTGAGCTAGAAAATATGGGATTTGAGGTCAACGTTCGTGATCTTAACTCTGGTTTACACGCGATTCGCATCACAAAAGACGGCTTAGAAGGCGCTGCAGACCCTCGTCGTGAAGGAGCAGCCATTGGTCAGTAGGGAATAACCCTCCCTTTTTACTCGCTGCCTTGTGCGAGATCTCTCACAAGGCAGTGAGTAAATATCGATATTTAACTGCGAAATTAGGCACCTAGATATCGTAACCGATTGAAATTAAACAATACGTACATTTATCCTTCAAATAATTATATAGAAATTCGCTTATGCACCATTGCTGATAAATAAGGAATCGGTAATATGAATGGTGTCGGAAGGATGCTGACACGGAACAGGAAACGCCAAGGACTTGGTTATCTTCAGGATGAAGATTCGATTACTCAGGATGAATAATCGGCACGGATAGCGAAATGGACATTGAATGGACGCAATAGTAACTAGGATGGTTGCTACTAAGGAAAGACAATGGACACCTCTGGACGAGGAAAGGACTGAACATCAGGATGATGTAAAGGACACCGCTCAAGGAACAAGTGACGCGCGCTGACGAGGATTGTTGGCAGATCAGGATAAGATCAAGGACACCGCTAGGAAGGCGACGAAAGGAATACGCTGAAGGATAACAGCACACTATCATGGATTTGATGCATGGAGCACACTTAGTAGCCGGATTGCTGCGAGTAAGACTATAGACCCCGATGAGCGTAAGCTCTCGGGGTTTTTCTTTATTAGTCTACTAATCGCTTATTCATGGCAATAAGAGTTCTGTAATCGCTATAGCCATACTCACTAGCAATAAAAAGCTGCCCTGAGGCAGCAATTCATAGTTTACATCTTGTCGCGTTAGCAATTAACCTAGCTTTTCCAAGCGAGCATAGGCTGTCACCAACCACTTGATACCTTCACCGTTAAACGCTACTTGCACTCGACTCTGTGGACCACTACCTTCAAAGTTAATGATAGTGCCTTCACCAAACTTAGGGTGCTTAACTCGAGCACCTAAGCTAAATCCAGTCTCGTTAAAGTTCTCTTTCACGGCGGTTTGGCTAAAGCGGCCGCTGCTTGCTGGACGGCTCACTTGCGCCTTCATACGCACTTCATCCAAACAGGTCTCTGGCAGCTCACGAATAAAGCGTGATGGCTTATGGTATTTATCCTGACCGTACAAACGACGCATCTCAGCGTAAGTGATGTAAAGCTTCTCCATCGCACGAGTCATGCCGACGTAACACAGGCGACGCTCTTCTTCTAAACGCCCCGCTTCTTCTGCAGACATTTGGCTTGGGAACATGCCTTCTTCGACACCCACCATGAATACTATTGGGAACTCTAGGCCTTTGGCACTGTGCAAAGTCATTAGTTGAACCGCGTCATCAAACTCATCAGCCTGACCTTCACCCGCTTCCAAAGCCGCATGAGTTAAGAATGCCGTTAGCATGCTCATCTCGTCCGCTTCTTCTGGTTTTTCAAACTGACGCGTTGCCGTTACTAATTCTTCCAAGTTCTCAATACGTGCCTTCGACTTCTCGCCTTTCTCTTGCTCGTACATCGCAAACAGACCCGACGATTTGATCACGTGGTCAGTTTGCTCGTGCAGGCTAAGTTCTAGCGTATCGTCTTCAAGCGCATTAATAAGCTCGATAAAGCGACTCAACGCACCAGCAGCACGGCCGGGGAGCACTTGCTCTTCTATCAAAGCAACACTTGCTTCCCACATGGTTGCACCACGATCACGCGCTGCAAGACGAATTGTTTCTAACGTTTTATCACCCAAGCCACGCGTTGGCGTATTTACGACACGTTCAAACGCCGCATCATTACTGCGGTTACTCATTAGGCGCATGTAGCTTAAAGCATCTCTGATTTCTTGACGCTCGAAGAATCGCATGCCGCCGTAGATTCGGTATGGTAAGCCCGCTTGAATCAGCGCTTCTTCCAGGACACGAGACTGGGCGTTATTACGATAAAGCATTGCTGTATCTTCTAGCGCGCCGCCTTTCTCTTGCCACTCTTTTATTTTACTGACCGTAAAACGCGCTTCATCGAGCTCGTTGTATGCTGAGTACACAGAGATGGGCTCGCCATCATTACCATCGGTCCACAGCTCTTTACCCATACGTTCAGTGTTGTTCGAGATAAGCTCGTTCGACGCCTGTAGAATGGTTTTGGTTGAACGGTAGTTTTGTTCGAGTCGAACCGTCGAAGCACCTGGGAATTCATCCAAGAACTTCTGAATATTTTCGATCTTCGCACCACGCCAACCATAAATAGATTGGTCATCATCACCTACGATCATCACGCGACAATCTGGGCCAGCCATCATACGCAGCCAAGCATATTGGATATTGTTGGTATCTTGGAATTCGTCGACCAGAATATGCTTAAAGCGAGCTTGGTAGTGCTCGCGAATGTGTTTCTTATCGCGCAATAGCTCGTGTGATCTCAGCAAAATCTCCGCAAAGTCGACCAATCCAGCACGGTCACACGCTTCTTGGTAAGCAGAGTAGATCTTTAACCACGTTTGAGTTATTGGATCATGATAGGCGTCAATGTGACTTGGACGTAATCCCTCATCTTTCTTGCCATTAATCCACCAAGAAGCTTGCTTGGCAGGCCACTGCTTTTCATCCAGGTTTTGCGCCTTGATTAAGCGACGTAGCAAACGAATCTGATCATCAGAATCTATGATCTGGAAATCTTCTGGCAGTTTTGCATCTAGGTAGTGAGCACGAAGGATGCGGTGACAAATACCGTGGAAAGTACCGTTCCACATGCCTGACGAACTACCCATCATCAACTCTTCAATACGACCACGCATCTCTGCGGCCGCTTTATTGGTGAAGGTAACCGACATAATAGAGAACGGTGATGCTTGCTCTACACTTTGCAGCCAAGCAATACGATGCACCAACACTCGCGTTTTACCACTGCCTGCACCTGCCAAAATAAGTAGGTTTTCTAAAGGTGCCGCGACCGCCTCACGTTGTTTATCGTTTAGGCCATCGAGTAAAAGCGAAGGATCTATCATTGGATATGCTCACTACTGGGTATTTATACATAAAAGTTGATTATAACCTAAACACTAGGCTGCGTTTAGGATAATAAGAAGAAAAAACAATCAAAAATTAACATCATAAATTCAACAAGTTAAACGATAAAACATCATTAATATTGATATTTTTTATAATGCCGTGAAATTATTTCCCGGTTGTTCCTATCCTTTTTAGTAAGCAAGTTAACAACTCATTAACCTGCGATGTGAAAATACTATTAAGTCCTAGAGGGAATGACTATGAAAAATTCTAATCTTGCTGTTACAGCTGCAATCACAAGTGTACTAGCATTCGGCGGTGCAGTTCTTACATCAGCACCTGCGGAAGCAGCAGCAAAAGAAAAATGCTACGGCGTGGCAAAAGCTGGGCAAAATGATTGTGCGACCAAAACAAGTTCATGTGCGGGTACAGCAAAAGAAGACAACCAGTCTGATGCATTCGTGGTTGTTCCTAAAGGACTGTGCGGCAAATTGTCAGGTGGTAGTACTCAATCATCATAATCACCTTCAGACATAATTAAACAACTAAGTAAGATGAGCTGAGACTCGGCTCATCTCCACTTCCTATTAGGAGAATCGTTGTGGCTCAGACTCTTCACCCCAACACAGGGGTTGGCCTTAGAACACCGCACTTGGACTTCTTTAGCCAAAATCCAGCCTTAGTAAGTTGGTTAGAAGTTCACAGCGAGAACTACTTCTTAGCTCAATCACCGCAACGTCAACAACTCAGAGAAATTCGTAGCGCACACAACATCAGTTGTCACGGTGTTGGATTGTCTCTAGGTTCTGTTGAGCGCATCAATCAACACCATCTACTTCAATTAAAAGAGCTTATCGATGATATAGAGCCGTTTTTGGTTTCTGACCATCTCAGCTGGAGTCAGACTGGCGGTCATTACTTCAATGACTTGTTACCGCTGCCTTATACCGAAGAAGCGCTAGAAATCTTTTGTCGCAATGTCATCGAAGTACAAGACAGCCTGCAACGCCCTATACTGATAGAGAATCCATCGAGCTACCTTGCCTTCAAGCATTCAACGATTCCAGAGTGGGAATTTTTAGCCGAGGTACAGAAGCGCACCGAGTGTCGCCTACTGCTCGATTTCAATAATATTTTTGTCTCATCTTTTAATCATGGCTTCAGCTGCAAAGAGTATCTAAGTGGAATACCTGCAAACAAAGTGGAAGAGATCCACTTGGCAGGTTTCACCAAGAAGAAACTCGAACAAGGTGAGATCTGGATAGACACTCACAGTAAACCTGTCTGTGATGAAGTGTGGCAGCTCTACACTGACTGGATAGCGCAACATGGTTTGCGCCATACCTTGATTGAGTGGGATTTAGATATCCCTGAGCCACAAGTTTTATTGGTTGAAGCCACCAAAGCCAGTGATATCTTGTATCAACACAACAGCTTCAACCAAAGGAGTCGCGTATCATGAGCCACTCCCTAGCAGATGTTCAATTAGAGTTTGCTAACGCCCTGCGCTACCAAAGTAATGGTGAGCTCTGTGACATAGTGAGCGACCATTTTACGGATGAGCAACGCATTCAGATTTACCGCAATAACTTTGTGATCAGCTTGAGCGAAGTACTGGCTGCTACGTATCCGCTGACTGAAATGCTGGTTGGTGAAGAGTGCTTCCAACAAATGGCTCGTCAACATGTCTTAAGTTATCCATCAACCTCTGGTGATGTCAGTAGCTACGGTGAACACTTTGATCAAACCATACAAACCTTTCCTACCGTTATCGAAGCTGCACCTTATCTCGGTGAAATGGCTTTGTATGAATGGCGAAAAGATAGCTTGGTAAGATGTGTTTCAGAATCACATGTCGACCAACGTCCTCTTTTTCGTTTAGCTGAGGTACCACAAGAACAACAAGGCGCGTTAGTCTTTCATCTCAAAGGTTCAATAACGCTAGTCAATTCTAGCTATACGGTTATCGCGCTTGAAGAAGCTATCTACCAGCAACAACTCGACGGATTAGACATCAACCAACCTGAATTTGGAGTGTTAATCCGAGCCGAGAATTCACAGATTGAGAGCCATCGCTTGAGTGAAGAATGCCATCAACTATTAACTGAATTGCAATCGGGTCAAACGCTCTCAGCAATAGACCCTTCATTACTACAACATCTGAATGCTGTCATGACGCTTAACGTCATCTCAGGCTTTTCAATCAATGCCGAATTGGAGACATATTATGGATAACAATACAGTCACGAACATGATGGCTCAATACGACAGCTTGATTGAGAAATCACAGGCACTCTTTGTTCCGCTGCTACTGCTATTTTGTCGCCTATGGGTGGCGTGGATATTCTTTAATTCTGGCCTCACCAAGATAGCGACTTGGGATAGCACCCTTTACTTGTTTGAGTTGGAATACCAAGTACCGCTGTTACCTTGGGAGTTATCGGCCTATATGGGTACTGCCGCTGAATTGATTCTACCGGTGTTCTTAGCTCTCGGTTTATTAACACGACCTATGGCTGCGGTGTTATTCGTTTTCAATATCATTGCAGTCGTTTCTTACCCTGTATTATGGGATCAAGGCTTCTACGACCATCAACTTTGGGGATTAATGATTCTTATCGTTGTTGTGTGGGGCGCAGGACCATTCTCACTTGATAGAATTTTAAAAGCGCAGTTCAGGAATTAAATGAGCTTTCACCTCTATTAAATTGCTACAGCCTAAACGCAAAAAACCACTCAATTGAGTGGTTTCTTTTTTAACTGGGATAAACTACTTATTCAAAAAAGCTTGTAGCTCTTCAGCAGAGATGCCTTGCTCGGCTAGCTCTTTTGCTAGTAGCTGAACCTGCTCACCCTTACGAGACTCTACCACACGCTGAAATTGGTAAATGATGTCTCGCAAAGTATCGATTGGAACTTGTTTTGCCGCACTGCGAATACGCTCTTCACTTTGGTTGCCTAGCTCTTTAAGCAGTTTACCAAACATGACCTTTTCAGGTGCATCTTCCATTTGTTCTAAGACGCGCGCCATTTCGTAGGTTGTTAATGACATTACAGTATTTTCCGTTGGGGACTAACGTTTCAATGAGTGACAAATATACCATGTTTTAACGTTTCGCAAACCGCCATTTGTATATTTTGTCACCCTTGAGACTTACGCCTTGGCAAACGTCGTGTGCCACGACTTACCTGCTTTGCTCGCAAGCACTAATAATGCCGGAACAATAAGGAACATTTGCAGCGCAATCATCACTTGAGACGTTAAATCAAGACGCTGCATGGTACCAACAAGTAACCCTGAACCGCTCATTTGGAACAAGCCAAGCAACGCAGCTGCGGTCCCCGCACGGTCACCAAAAGGTTCAAGCGCCTTGCCGGCTGCTGCACCGAGAATCCAAGCAAAACCCACTGACGATAAGAAGATTGGCAGCATGAATGCGATTGGACTAGCGTGTTCTGCAAGCACTAACATAATCACGCCCGCTAAACCTAGCGTTGAGATACCAACGACCAGTGCTTTATAGGTACCAAAACGGTCCATAAATTTAGGTGCAGTAAACGCAGCTACGATGTTGATGGCTGCATTAACACCAAACCAGAAAGTAAACTCTTTCATGGTCAAGCCTAGGCTTTCCATCAACACAACCGGTGCCGAGGTTACATAAGCGAGGATGACCGCCATCGCCATCAAACACAAGGTTGCGTGAAAAAGGAATGATGGTGTTTTCAATACTGACCAATATCGCTCAAGCTTGAACACCGCAACCTTTTCTGTCGCAGGGTTAGACTCTTTCATTTGGAAGAATAAGATAGTGCCAACAACGACAGCGAAGCCCGCCATAAAGCTAAAGTTCGAACGCCAACCAAATTGATGAGTTAACCAAGCGCCAAGAATCGGTGCCAAAGCAGGAATAAAACAGATTGCACCATTAAGGTAGCTGATCATACGGCCACTCTTCTCTGGGCCAAATAGATCGCGAACCGTTGCAAAGGCTGCTACAGAAGTCGCACAAGCTCCTAAGCCTTGTAGCAGCCGAGCTATTAGCATCATATCAATCGATTGAGCTGCCCACGCCAAGCAAGCACTCAATGCATAGATACTAACACCTCCCAATGCAACGGTTCGACGTCCTAACTTATCAGCCAAAGGGCCAGCAAACAGTTGGCCGACACCCATGGCAAATAAAAACCAAGTAATCGTATCTTGTGCTAGTGCATGTTCCACGTGAAACGCTGTCGAAATTTGTGGCAGAGCTGGTAGGTAGATATCAATAGCCAAAGGGCTAAATAGAACCAACATTGCCAATAAAGCAACCTGCAGTTTACTAGGGGTTGGAAGCGCGTTAGAAGGCACAAGATTCTCCGGATGAGTTAATTTAGGTGCATAATAACCAACTAAAGATATGAACAAAAATGGCATATACTCATTAGCATTATTCCAAATAGGAAACTTACATGAATATTGAGAAACTATCGCGCCTCGACTTAAACCTACTGGTTTGCTTACAGGTGCTGATGGAAGAGCTAAGCGTCACGCGCACCGCACATCGATTGTGCTTAAGCCAATCGGCAGTGAGTAAATCACTAGCCAAACTTCGTGAACAATTTAATGATCCCCTTTTCACACGAAGCGCTCATGGCTTGAGGCCAACACCAAAAGCCGTTTTCCTGAAGCCTCGCTTAGAAACGTTGATCAACCAGCTTGATCTGATCACTCAACCTGAGACATTCATTCCCAACAACAGTGACCACAGTTTTCACATTGCGGCTGTTGAGAGTGTATACCCGCTTATTCTTCCCCATTTCTTACCGGCTATATTTCGACAAGCGCCTAAGGTCAATATCAACACCCACGCGTGGACCGAACAAACCTTTAAAAAGCTACAGCTTGGTGAATTAGATATTGGACTGACCGGAAAAGACATCGATATTAACGATGCACGTTTAACCATGCTGCCGCCAGATGACATCTGCGAACAAGAGATCTACCGCGATGCACAAATGTGTGTGTTAAGACGCAACCACCCTGCTCTGAGTGGCAAATGGGATCTAGAAACCTATCTCGCCCAGCGTCATGTACAAGTAAGATGCGATGGTAACGACCGTTGGCTGCTCGACTACAAACTTGCCGACCTTGGCCACCAACGTGATATCGCAATCTCAGTACCGGACTTCAATAGCGCCGCTAGCCTGTGTACCTACACCGACTTTGTCTTTACCGCACCAAGCCACTTTACTTACCTTGTCGCCAAACAACTCGACTTAGTGGTTGTGCCTTTACCAATGGAGTTCCCGCCGATGGCATACACTCTGTTTTGGCACCGTGATAGAGAAAATGACCCAGCGCTAACTTGGCTACGAGATATCATCAAAGAAAAAACTCTGCATCTTAGATAAAAATGGCGTACAGCGTTTGCAGCAAACGAACAAAAGCGCTAGCTTATTGACCTAATAAGTCCCCTCATAGGTATATCTACTGTGAGTGTTAACAAGGACCCTAACAATAAGGATAAACACAGATGCACAATATCACTGCTGAACGCGTTGCTGCGGTTCGAGCTTGGCTTGAAACAAACAACCTAGATGCCGTTATCATTCCACACGAAGACGAATATTTAGGTGAATACGTTCCAGCTCATAACGAGCGACTTCACTGGCTAACAGGTTTCACTGGCTCTGCTGGTGCGGCAGTTATCACTCGTGAGAACGCTGCTATTTTTGTTGATGGTCGCTACACGGTTCAGGTTCGTAAGCAGGTACCAGCAGAGTTATTTGAGTATCGCCATCTTATTGAAGAACCGGCTTTAGATTGGATCATCAATTCTCTAGCACAAGGCAGCAAGGTTGCATTCGATCCACGCATGCACACTGCTGCTTGGTTGAAAGGCGCCCAAGCTAAACTTGCAGAGAAAGTTGAACTAACAACGCTATCTTCAAATCCAATTGATGAGCTTTGGTCTGATCGTCCTGAGCCTGTGGTATCTGATGTTCGCCTAATGGCAACAGACGCCGTAGGCCAATCAAGTGAAAGCAAACGTGCGGAGATTGCTGGCTTACTAAAAGCCAAAGGTGCTGATGCCGCTATCCTTACGGAACTCGATTCGATCTGTTGGTTGCTTAACATTCGTGGTTTGGACGTATCACGCCTACCTGTTGTGTTATCCAACGCGATCATTCACGAAGATGAAAGCGTAGATTTTTTCCTAGACCCTGCTCGTATTCCTACTGGCTTTGAAGCACACGTTGGCAATGGTATTCGTGTATCTCACCCATCAGAGCTTGAAGCCCGACTTCAATCTTTAGAAGGAAAGAATGTATCTGTCGATTCAGGTACCAGTAACGCTTGGTACACGCTGGTTCTGCAAAATGCTGGTGCTCATATCATTGAAGCTGCAGACCCATGCCTAATGCCAAAGGCAGCAAAGAATGAAACTGAAATTGCCGGCATGAAAGCATGTCACGTTCGTGATGGTGTTGCGATGGCGAAATTCCTATCTTGGATTGATGCAGAAGTCGCGCAAGGTAATCTGCACAACGAAGCTGTACTCGCAGACAAAGTACAGTCATTCCGCGAGCAAGACCCAACGCTGATGGACCTAAGTTTTGACACGATTTCAGCAGCAGGCGGCAACGCAGCAATGTGTCACTACAACCACGAGAACCAACCTGAACCAGGTCAGTTAGAGATGAATACTCTGTACCTAGTCGATTCAGGCGGTCAGTATTTAGATGGCACGACCGACATTACCCGTACTATCGCAATTGGCCAGCCAAGCGGCGAAATGATCCAGCAGTTCACGCTAGCGCTTAAAGGTCACATCGGTATCGCGCGTGCACGTTTCCCACAGGGTACTCGTGGTTTCCAACTGGACATCCTAGCTCGCCAACACTTATGGGCAGAAGGCTTCGACTACGACCACGGTACTGGTCACGGTGTTGGTCATTTCCTAAGTGTTCATGAAGGTCCGCAAAGCATCTCTAAGAAGCTAATCGACGTACCTCTTGTTGAAGGCATGGTGTTATCAAACGAGCCGGGTTACTACCGTGCAGATGAATTTGGTATCCGTATCGAAAACCTAGAACTGGTGGCTGAGCTGCCAACTCAAGGTGACTTCTCAGTACTAACGTTTGAGTCGCTAACACGCTGCCCTATCGATAAGCGCAACATCAACGTCGATCTACTGACACGACCTGAACTTGCATGGCTTAACGATTACCACCAGAAAGTATGGAACGATGTTAGCCCATTAGTTGAAGGTGATACGTTGGAATGGTTACGTCAATCAACCACCCCACTTGCTCATGTTTAATGCTTAGCTAATTCAAACTTAATGAAATGAAAACGGCGACCTTAGGGTAGCCGTTTTTATTTGTCGATTTAACTTCGTCGATGTTTCACGTGGAACATCAATCTATATGCTCACTAACCAGAGTAAGCGCTATGCCAGTCTCGCCACACAGGATCAAAACCACGCTGACGAATCATTGACTCAACATCAGCAGCACTTCGCTCGTCGCTTATCTCAAATTGTTCGAGCTCTTGTTCACCTGAAGCATAACCACCGGGTTGGGTTTTAGACGCAGCCGACATACTGGTGATTCCCAATGGCAATACATTGTCGCGGAAAACTGCAGACTCTCGAGTCGAGAGAGACAATTCAACCTCAGGATTTAATAAGCGATACGCACAGATAAGTTGAACCAACTGTTTATCGCTCATAATCGATTTAGGCTGTAAACCACCCTCACACGGACGAAGACGTGGGAATGAAATCGAGTAACGTGTTTGCCAATAAGTACGCTCAAGATAGTCTAAGTGAGCGGCCACGAAGAAGCTGTCGGTACGCCAATCTTCCAAACCAATCAAAGCGCCAATACCTATCTTATCAATACCCGCGCTTGCCAAACGATCGGGTGTTTCGAGCCGGTATTCGAAATCCATTTTATTGCCACGCAAGTGGTGTTCCGCGTAGGTACTTGGGCTATAGGTTTCTTGGTAAACCATCACCGCATCTAAGCCGAGAGTTTTAAGCTCTGCGTAGTCATCTTGATCAAGCGGCTGCACTTCCATCGCAAGATAGTTAAATTGTGCCTTAATATTCGGTAGCACTTCACGGAAGTACTTCATCCCGACCTTGGTTTCATGTTCACCAGTCACCAACAGTACACTATCAAACTTCATCTTTTTGATAGCTGCACTTTCAGCATCGATTTCATCCAAAGTAAGTGTGCGACGCTTAATACGGTTCTCCATAGAGAAACCACAATAGGTGCACGCATTCGCACATAGGTTTGAAAGGTACAATGGAATATACAACGATATCGTATTGCCGAATCGCTTGCGTGTAAGTGCCAACGATTGTTGTGCCATCTGCTCTAAGTAAGGTTCTGCTGCCGGAGAGATAAGAGCCTTAAAGTCTTCCAAATCGCGTTTTGGCTTACTCAGAGCACGCTCAACATCCGCAGCCGTTTTACTGAAGATGGACATACCAATGTCATCCCAGTTGAGCTGTTTAAATCGATCAACAAACGTCATAGGGACACTACTCGTCTAGAAATGAAGTTAGCGGACTAGAAGCAACCGCGTGAGACACCTGACCAGCAAGACCAGAAAGATAAGCCATACGCCCAGCTTCAACTGCCAGTTTAAAAGCAATTGCCATATCAACAGGCTGTTGAGAGGCAGCTATTGCAGTATTCACTAACACGGCATCTGCGCCCATTTCCATTGCACGAGCAGCATGAGAAGGCGCACCAATACCGGCGTCAACAATCACAGGGACATTCGCTTGGTCGATAATGATTTCTAAGAAGTCTGCCGAAGCGATACCTTTGTTCGACCCAATCGGCGCACCTAGCGGCATAACCGCAGCACAACCCACCTCTTCTAGGCGTTTACACAATACTGGGTCGGCATGGCAGTAAGGCAACACAACAAAGCCATCTTTAACCAATTGCTCAGCTGCTTTTAATGTCTCGATCGGGTCTGGCATCAAGTACTTTGGGTCTGGATGAATTTCAAGTTTGAGCCAATTTGTGCCTAGCGCTTCGCGAGCCAAATGTGCAGCAAAGATCGCATCCTTTGCGTTCTTCGCCCCGGAGGTATTCGGTAGCAAGTTCACACCAGCATCAATAATCGGCTGCAAAATATCATCTTGCTCAGAGCGAATATCAACCCTCTTCAACGCCATGGTTGCCAGTTGAGAACCGGAAGCTTCGATAGCGCTCGCCATCAAGTGCTTATTCGCGAACTTACCCGTTCCAGTGAAGAGTCGTGATTGAAACGTTTTATCTGCGATAGTTAACATAGTTAGCCTCCTGCAATGGCTTGGAAAAGAGAAATAGCATCGCCTTCATTGACGACCGTTTGTTGCCACTGACTACGCGGGACAACCGCATTATTGATAGCAAAGACACAACCTAGATCGGGCAACGAGAGCGCTTGGATGATATCCGCTAGAGACGACGATTGCGCGACCTGCTCTGGTTGCTCGTTTATAGAAATAGTTATCTGGCTCATTTGGTTTCTTCTTCTAAATAGTTAACTGTAGATGTGCAGCAAACGGGGCATTCACTATCTTGAGTGACACTTAAGTTTTGCCAGTTCATCGTCTGGCCATCAAACAGTTTGAGCTGATGTGTTGCAACCTGGAACTCGCCAGTACTAATACGTTGAATAGCAGCCAGTGCTTGGAGGTTGCCTATCGTGCCAACGACTGGACCAATGATCCCGCTATCGCTACAACGTGTCGTTTGTGGATGATGATTGAACGGGAACAAACAGTGATAGCACCCTTTCTGCTTCTGATAATCAAAGACAATAAACTGACCTTTCCAGCCGATCGCAGAACCAGAAATCAAAGGCGTATTGCTGCCGAAACATGCTTGGTTAACCTGTTGGCGCGACTCAAAGTTGTCAGTACAATCCAACACCATATCAGCGAGCATCACCTCAAGCTCAAGTTGGCTTTGAGTCATTCGCTTATTGATGGTTCTTACTTGACTTCGACCATTAAGCTCAGTCAGTTGTTGCTTCAGAGCTCCAACCTTAGGTGAACCTAACTGACTTTCCTTGAACGCTACCTGTCGTTGCAGGTTGGACGAATCCACACAGTCATCATCAACCAACACGATTTTTCCGACACCGGAAGCCGCAATATAGAGAGCCGCTGCATTGCCTAAGCCACCACAACCAATAACCAACACATGGCTGTCTAGTAGATTGCGTTGCCCTTGCTCACCCACTTCAGGAAGTGCGAGTTGTCGTTGATAACGAATGAATTCGAAATCACTCAGCATGACTTAGCTCCTGAGTTACCTCATTAGCAGCACTTGTAGAACTGTCAGCCATTAATGCTTCGAAGAACTCAATCACTTGTTTTGGGTCTTCGGCTAACGTAATCGCACGTACAACAGCAAGGCTCGATATCCCACACCTCCACACCTGTGCAGCAGTCGACTGGTCAATTCCACCAATCGCAACCGTCGGATAACCAGTGAGTTCTTCTGTGTATGGGATAGTATCAATCAGCTGCTGATAGAGAGATAAACGCACAAGCCCCTGAGGCTTCGATGGCATCTGCTTAGTAGTGGTTGGGAATATATGCCCCAGCGCAATATAGCTTGGGTTGATTTGCACAATACGTAGCAACTCGTAATAACCATGAGTCGAAAGACCGATCTTAATAGCTGCTTGGCTCAATTGAGATAGGTTGGATTCTTCGATGTCCTCTTGGCCCAAATGAACACCAAAAGCATCATGCTTAAGTGCCAATTGCCAATAGTCATTGATAAAAACCTGTGCGTTGTGCTCTCTACCGAGTTCGATAGATCGTGCGATTTGTTGTTCTAAATCTGCTTGCTGCGGGTTCTTAATACGCAGTTGAACTGTATTGATTCCAAGCTTGAGCAGCCTTTCGATCCACTCAACATCATCAACTACTGGGTATAGTCCTAGGCTACTCTTGCTTAATTCAGGGAACGAAAGTGATGTTCCTTGGTACGCCCAACCAACACTAATATCTAAGCGCTCATCTTCGAGAACAGGAATAGGGAAATTTTGGTAGTTTGCTGGCCATGTTCCACGTGAAACATTAGATGCTGCGCGGGCTAAAACCAGTGCGTCTTCTAATGGGAATTCCAACGCCAACAAAGTAAGTAGCCAAGCAAAGTGACCACGACTATCTAACTCCTGATGAGCTGAAGTTTCACTCTTGATAGCACGATTAGAATCTAGCTGTGACCAGATATCCAATACAGCTGAGTCATCTAAGACACCGATATAGATGGTACTCGGAGTTTGTGACAAGACATCGGCTAGCGCCACTGAATGACTGTAATCAACGATATGATCAAGATCTCTTGAGCGACATTCCGCCAATGAATCAACATCATCAGCAAAGCCAATGGCTAATACCTGTTGAGCATCAATGATAGAGAAGTATTGAGTTGGGCTTACGCCCAACTCAACTGCATCAGTTGCTAAACCTTGTCGCTTAGCAACCAATAGACAGTTTTGAACCTCTCCCGTTAACTCGATGTCTTGAGATGGGATGAGAATCTTCACTGTCATTACTCCTCTAGTTGAGCTTCTTTTGCGCCTACTGCAGGGTGATAAAGTTCAGAGCCAGTATCACGGAACTCTTGTGATTTTTGACGCATTCCCTCCAACGGGTTGTCTAGCATCTTAATCTCGATAGCCTGATCAGCGGCTACTTGTTCGGTGTCTTTCGCGTACTCTCGAACTTCTTGAGATATCTTCATTGAGCAGAATTTAGGGCCACACATTGAACAGAAATGAGCAACCTTGCCCGACTCTTGCGGTAAGGTTTCATCGTGGAAAGAACGTGCTGTTTCCGGATCTAAAGCTAGATTAAATTGGTCTTCCCAACGGAATTCAAAACGCGCTTTAGATAATGCATTATCTCGTATTTGTGCGCCCGGGTGCCCTTTTGCCAAGTCTGCAGCATGTGCTGCCAACTTGTAAGTAATCAAGCCAGTCTTCACATCTTCTTTGTTTGGCAAGCCTAAATGCTCTTTAGGAGTTACATAACAAAGCATCGCACAGCCGTACCAACCGATCATGGCTGCACCAATACCAGAGGTAATATGGTCATAACCCGGCGCAATATCTGTAGTCAGTGGACCTAAAGTATAGAAAGGCGCTTCATGGCAGTGCTCTAACTGCTCGTCCATGTTCTCTTTAATAAGATGCATAGGTACATGTCCAGGGCCTTCAATGATCACCTGAACGTCATATTCCCAAGCCACTTTAGTCAACTCACCTAGAGTGCGTAACTCTGAGAATTGAGCCTCATCGTTGGCATCTGCAATCGAGCCAGGACGTAGACCATCACCTAATGACAGAGCCACATCGTACTTCGCACAGATCTCGCAGATCTCGCGGAAGTGGGTATAAAGGAAGCTCTCTTGGTGATGAGCAAGACACCATTTCGCGATGATAGAGCCGCCACGAGAGACAATACCAGTCACACGTTTAGCGGTCATAGGAACGTAGCGAAGCAATAAGCCTGCGTGAATAGTAAAGTAATCAACACCCTGCTCTGCTTGTTCAATCAAGGTATCGCGCATCACTTCCCAGTTAAGGTCTTCCGCAATACCATTCACTTTTTCAAGCGCTTGATACATAGGAACCGTACCAATTGGTACTGGGCTATTACGTAGGATCCATTCGCGAGTCTCGTGGATATTACGGCCGGTAGAAAGGTCCATCACGGTATCGCCACCCCAGCGAGTAGACCATACTAGCTTCTCAACTTCTTCTTCAATCGAAGAACTTACTGAAGAGTTACCGATATTGGCGTTCACTTTCACTAAGAAGTTTCGGCCAATAATCATCGGCTCGGATTCAGGGTGGTTAATGTTCGACGGAATGATAGCTCGGCCTTCAGCGACTTCTTTACGCACGAACTCAGGGGTGATTTCTTTCGGTAGGTTTGCGCCAAAGTTATGGCCAGGGTGTTGGTGGTTCAACTGCTCATCAGCAAATTTCTGACGTCCCATGTTCTCACGTATCGCAATGTACTCCATCTCAGGAGTAATAATTCCCTGACGAGCATAGTGCAACTGAGTAACACATTGATCGCCAGTCGCGCGACGAATTCTAGGCAGATTACCGTAACGAAGGTCGTCTAGAGTTTCATCTTCTAAACGCTCTTTGGTGTATACAGAGCTTACATCGTCTAACAGTTCCGTATCACCACGCTCTTCAATCCATTGCTCTCGTAACTTAGGAAGGCCGCTGTAAAGGTCAATTTCGTGCGTAGGGTCAGTATAAACACCAGAGGTGTCGTATACATGAATTGGGGCATTAGGTTCGTATACAGGCTCTTTTTTGGTACCACCAACAAGGCTATCTGCGAGTGATATTTCTCGTACAGGGACTTGAATATCCTCTCGAGATCCTTGGATGTAAGCTTTTTTTGAATTTGGATAAGGTTGTACGGATAAAGAATCGATGAAATTCTTCGCTTCCAGTCTTGCTTGTTTACGACTCGACATAGCATTTTTCCTTGGCTTTTAGCCATTATTTATAGGGATAAAAATGCTTGACGGATTAGATGCTACAAGAGGGATCACGGTAAGAAATACAGTTGTGATCTGGAGATAGATCTCTAGAAGGATTCTAGTTAGATATCTACTCTTGTTCCCTTCGCAGGTATTAGCCTGATCAGGTTCAACGGATCCCGAGTTAACGGTCTCAGCCATATGGCACTCCGACAAGTTCGATCGAGTATATAAAAACGGCTTGGATAAACCAAGCCGAGTTGTTAACAAATCGTAAGAAAGTTTTAAGACTTTATCAAAAGTTGGAAGCCGATCCATGCAGCTGAGATGCTGAGAACCACGTTGAGCAGCACATTGAGTCCCATCTTAAAGAAAGCACCCTGCTGCATAAGAAGCACGTTATCCATCGAAAATGTAGAAAATGTAGTCAGTGCTCCAAGGAAGCCAAGACCGATAATTTGTCTCCATGGTTCTGTTGCAACCATCTCATTCTCAAACGCTGCGATGAGTAAGCCCATAATTAAAGAGCCAATCACGTTAACAGTTAGCGTACCATAAGGAAAACCACGCCCTAGCATCACCACACATAACTCTGAAATCAAATAGCGCGAACAAGCACCAAATGCGCCACCAATGGCAATAAAACCTAAAATAGATAACTGACCCATGAATCCTCCCAAACAATAATCCCTATATTCTAGCTTTAACGCCGATAAAAGCGAGGGTAGAAACTAAGAATGCATGCGCAAATATTAAACGTTACAGGTGTCACTTAACTTCGATATATCCCATTAAACCCGTTTTCATGTGTTCTATAACATGACAGTGATACATCCAACGTCCTGGGTTGTCGGCAACAAATGCGGCTTTCGCTCGACCGTTTTTTCCAAGTAGCACGGTATCGGTATGGAAAGGTTCGTCAATTTTTTTACCATCAAGTTCCAATACAGTGAATGTATACCCATGAATATGAATCGGGTGATGATATTGAGTGACGTTCTTAAGATCGAATATGTAAGTTTTACCTAGTTCTAAAATCGCCAACGGCTCAGGGATATTGTCTTTGCTCATCCCCTCCCACGCTCGTTTATTAGTAAGCCAAAATTTAGGCATCGATTTACCATCTTTAGATAGAGGTGAAACTGCACCCTCCCACTCGAACACAAAATCGATTTCTTCTGCATTAGCGAGATTTAAGTTAGGCACAGGATTGAGGGGCAATAAAGGAAGTGTTTGGCCTTCGATTAACGTTGAATCAACAGCCTCAAACTCACACAAGGAAAAAGGAAAACGCCCTTTCATTTGAAGGACACTCACTCGCTCCCCCACCTTGGGAGCAATTAGCCCGAGATCGACACGCATACCTGGGCCAATCTTGTGTTGAGTCAGCTTATAAGGTGTCTTTACAGGGTTACCATCAATAGCAATGACCCATGCCTCAGCGCCCTCAATGGCTATAGGATAGGTAATCGTGTTATCAACATTAGCGATACGCAGCCTAGTCGTTGCATGCTGCTTCAATTGATAGATAGGTTCATGTACTCCATTAACGCTACTCCACTCTCCCGGCGTGCCCATACGAGCGCTGAGGCGAGGGATCATTAAGTCTTTCCACTGACCTTGTTTGTCGATATGCCAATGTTTAAGCATAAGAGCATGCTCTTCATCGAACTGAACTGCCGCACTCTCTTCGACAATAATAAGCCCGACCAAGCCCATACCAAGTTGCTTAACACTGTTCATGTGTGGGTGATACCAGAATGTACCCGCATCTGGTGGCGTGAACTCATAGACAAACGTTTCACCGGGCATAATCGGAGACTGACTTAAGAAAGGAACCCCGTCCATTTCAATCGGAATTCTCAGGCCATGCCAATGAATTGTGGTCGGTTCTAATAGCTTGTTGGTAAATCGAATCGTTACCTTTTCGCCTTGTCGACAGCGAATAATCGGCGCTGGAGTCTGTCCATTAAAGGCTAAAACATTAGTACTAAATCCCTTCACCAACTCAGCGGTTGAAGGCTCAGCTGTTAAGTCATAAACGAACTTTCCTTGCTCATCAACAGACCGCTTCATTGAGCAAGCTGGTAGGACGGTTAGTGCAGATATAGCGAGAGATGATTGAATAAACTTACGACGGGAGATATCCATATTTGTTACCTTTTAGTAATAACGACCAAAATGTAACAAAATATTGAGAATAATTCTCATAAAGAAGCGTGGTTTGTGCTGTTGGTTGTTTATAAAAGAGTCTGAGATAAGTAAGCACTTACACTTTTAAGGCTCGGTTTTATTAAAGCTAAGAATTATCGACTAAAAATAGAAAGCAAAAAAGCCCCAGCATTTCTGCTGAGGCTTAGTATATGGAAAGGTTGGAGGTTTAGACTCCCAACACGCGCTGTTTTAGTAAGTCAGAGAATCCGCTGCTTTGCTAATGGCGTATATTAGATTCAGAAAGCAAAAAGGCTCCAGCATTTCTGCTAGAGCCTTAAATATGGCAGGGGTGGAGAGATTCGAACTCCCAACACGCGGATTTGGAATCCGCTGCTCTGCCAATTGGAGCTACACCCCTAAAACTTTCATTACTACAGATTCGAAAAAACCTCGCACTAGGCGAGGTTATCGAATAAGTGGCGGAGTGGACGGGACTCGAACCCGCGACCCCCGGCGTGACAGGCCGGTATTCTAACCAACTGAACTACCACTCCGCAGTGGAATACTTGTCGTCGCTGACAAGTGTTCAAATTTAAAGCCTGGCGATGTCCTACTCTCACATGGGGAAGCCCCACACTACCATCGGCGCTATTGTGTTTCACTTCTGAGTTCGGCATGGAATCAGGTGGGTCCACAATGCTATGGTCGCCAAGCAAATTTTAAAATTCGGAAAGCTTATCTAAAAGTCTATCTCTTCAAACTCATTCAAGGTCTGTCTTTGAGTCCACAAAACCCCTTGGGTGTTGTATGGTTAAGCCTCACGGGCAATTAGTACAGGTTAGCTCAATGCCTCGCAGCACTTACACACCCTGCCTATCAACGTCGTAGTCTACGACAACCCTTTAGGAC
>NZ_LNRF01000018.1 GCF_001557875.1 Vibrio splendidus
AAATGGTTTAGTCTCATTGTCTTAAACAATGCATCCGGACGCGGGATGGAGCAGTTTGGTAGCTCGTCGGGCTCATAACCCGAAGGTCGTCGGTTCAAATCCGGCTCCCGCAACCACATTACAGTTAAGCGCTATCTGTTGCCCAAGGCGGTAAGAGCAGCGATTAACTAATGCGATACTAGCTCAGTTGGTAGAGCGCAACCTTGCCAAGGTTGAGGTCATCGGTTCGAACCCGATGTATCGCTCCAGCTTTCTTCTAAAAAGCTATTAAGACTCTTTAAACCACCGTGTTTTTCTTTAGATCACAGAGTTTAAAGACGACCTTAAAGGTCACGCTCTTTCTTTAATGCTGCGAAGCATAATCCCCCCAAAAAGCAAATAATCCTCCATCATGGTGGATATTTTTTTTGTCTTAAATTTTTCTTAGCAACTGGAATGCTAGTAAACATCAGGTCTCTGAAGCAGATACTTGAGGTTTTTCACATCTATAAACAGACTTATCCACAAAATGTTAGGTGTGGATAACTTGGTTGATAAAGTTATTTCAGGCTTAATTCTTTACCTATCCCTAAAAGATCTTTCTTGTTTTCAATATATTAGATGAATTGCGGCGATCGTAACTTGTTGTTTTTTATCAAGTTGGATGCCTATCTTGGATTTGATAAAAGATCGTTAACTTGTTGTTTTTTGATCTTAATCATTTATCGGTACTGTGTTTAACTTTGTGCGAGTGTCGGAAGTTTACGAGAGTTCTGAATTTTTTCCACATTGCTAGAATTGAGAACAAGGTCAAACATTGTTCTAAAATTATGTGCAACGAGTTGTCTTAAATATTGGACTGTTAGTGGGGGCTCGCTTGCCATACATTGGTATATAAAGCGTTAAGCGTCTCTTGGTAGTCCTTTTTCTACAATACGTATTAGTCGGTGCTTTTTAGTCACGACTTTACTGTTACCTTTTGGTACCTCAATGGCACTAGGTAATTGCTGTAGTTGTTTTTCTAAAGCCCACTCAATATGCACATCTAGCATTTCGTTTTTGCCTTGATGAGACTCCAGGGTTTCAACAATGCATTGTTGAAATGGCGCGTTGCCCATAGCAACAAAGATATTGCGCAACCACTGGGTGTGTCCGATACGTCTTATTGCGGAGCCTTCCATTTTCTTTAGGAAGGTCGCTTCGTCCCAACTTGAAAGTGAAACCAGATCAGCCTCTTGGAAGTCTTCTCTGCGGTGAAAGTCGGTTTGTTCTGTGAGTTCGGCATGACGGTTCCATGGGCAAACTAACTGGCAATCGTCGCAGCCGTAGATACGGTTACCAATCGCTTCTCTATACTCTTCAGGGATCACACCATCATATTCAATGGTTAAGTACGAAATACATTTGCGCGCATCCACCACGCCATCATCAATAATGGCACCTGTTGGGCAAGAAGTGATACATGCGGTGCATTTACCACACTCATCGACACTGGGTTCATCGACTGGAAGAGGGATGTTAACTAACAGCTCCCCTAGAAAGAACCATGAGCCAGCGTCTTTATCAAGAATTAATGAGTGTTTACCTGTCCAGCCCAACCCTGCTTTTTGAGCGAGCGGTCTTTCCAAAATAGGCGCTGAATCGACGAAAGGGCGTGAGTCTAAACCTTCGACCTCTTTTTCAATTCTTTGTCCCAGCTTTTTCAACTGGTTACGGAACAATTTGTGATAGTCGCGGCCTAAAGAATAACGGCTGATGTAGCCTTGAGTGGTATCGCTTAGGTTAGAGGCAAACTGAGCTTCTGGTGGTAGGTAATTCATTCGAGCGCTGATCACTCGAATTGTGCCTGGGTGAAGTTCATCAGGACGT
The DNA here is from genome assembly GCF_001557875.1 of Vibrio splendidus. Lineage (GTDB taxonomy): Bacteria > Pseudomonadota > Gammaproteobacteria > Enterobacterales > Vibrionaceae > Vibrio > Vibrio splendidus_F. The sequence goes on from NZ_LNRF01000018.1 coordinate 1,849, forward strand.
GCACGCATCATCCCATGTCGAGCCATCCAATCCATTTCGCCGTGGTGACCCGCATCTAGCCATGCTTGAAGAGGGGCTTCGTGTTCACTTAAATCAACATCGCAGATGCCAACTTTTTGAAAGCCTAACTCTTTTCCCCAAATTTTAATTTTTTCAGCAAGATGGTCTAGATTCATGGCTTCATACTTATCGATTAAAATTCGGTTAGGCAAAAATGGGGGCGGATCTTAACGGATCTTAGTGGTGTTGACCAGAACAGACGTGTTTTGAGCAGTATTTTTCATAGAACTTACACTTGAGTGCTTGTCTCCCAAAAGCATCACGGTTTACTATTCTTGTTCTTTTGATTTTTATATAGTCAACGATCGATTTTTAGAGAACGTATTCATGAGCACGAAACAATTTACTTTGAAAGATGAACAAGCAACGATTCAATTAGGAACGGAGCTTTCTAATCTTTGCTCACAGCAGACGACTATTTATCTGCATGGTGATCTTGGCGCAGGTAAAACGACCTTCAGTCGTGGCTTTGTAAAAGCACTTGGCCATCAAGGAAATGTAAAGAGCCCAACGTATACTCTAGTTGAACCTTATCAACTTGCAGATTGGCAGGTGTACCACTTTGACCTTTATCGCCTAGCCGATCCTGAAGAGTTAGAGTTCATGGGAATTCGTGACTACTTTACTCCAGATGCTATCTGTTTGGTTGAATGGCCTGAGAAAGGTTATGGGATGCTACCAGAAGCTGATTTGGATATTGATATTCGTTACCAAGACGATCACCGTATTGTTTCTTTAACCGCTAATAGTGAATACGGACAGCGCTTACTTAGTCAGTTGGAGTTATGTTGATTTCTAAACGCCTTATTTCGGCAGTGGCCATGATGGCTGCTGTTTTTTCTATACTGTTTTCTTCACTTGTTTCTGCAAACTCACTGAAAAGTTTAAGGGTTTGGCCTTCTCCAGAAGAAACGCGTGTGGTTATCGACTTAAAATCAGAAGCGGACTTTAGCTATTTCACACTGAGTAGCCCGAGTCGTTTAGTGGTCGATTTAAAAAATACCAACCTTGCAACTAAGCTACCGGTCGTGGTGAAAGATAGCCCTGTTCTATCTAAGATTCGTAAGAGTTCACCGCCAGACAAAAACACCTATCGCTTGGTTTTTGAGTTAAAGAAGTCGTCTAAAGCAGAGTTGTTCAAACTGAGCCCGACTCCGGGTGGTCAGTATGGACATCGTTTGGTGATCGACTTACCTCATGGTGCGGCAAGTAAAGCGACATCGAAGCCGAGTAAGCCAACGGTAAGTAAGAACATTAACCAGGTTAAACGTCAGAAAGACATTTTGATCGTGATTGACCCTGGCCACGGTGGTGAAGATCCTGGCTCAATTGGTCCATCTCGTAAATATGAGAAGAATGCGACTCTGAGTATCTCCCGTAAGCTGGCTGCACAATTAAATGCCGTACCGGGAATCAAAACGCGTTTAACGCGTAATGCTGACTACTTTGTGAACCTGAACCGACGTGTTGCGATTGCTCGAGAGAATGAAGCTCACCTGTTGATCTCTATTCACGCCGATGCCTTTACCACTCCTCAACCAAGAGGTGGCTCGGTGTTTGTGCTGAATACTCGACGTGCGAATACCGAGATCTCACGCTGGATTGAGAACAAAGAGAAACAGTCAGAGCTGCTGGGTGGTAGCGGTGCTGCTTTTACTGGCAATATTGATGATAAGAACGTAAACCAAACCTTATTGGATCTGCAGTTTAGTCACTCTCAAAAAGAGGGCTACAAACTGGCAACGGCGATTCTGTCTGAAATGGGTAAGGTTGCGAAGCTTCATAACAGTAAACCAATCAATACCAGTTTGGCGGTATTACGTTCACCACAGATCCCATCGGTACTGGTAGAGACTGGCTTTATTTCGAATCCGACGGAAGAGAAGCTTCTTTTCCAACGTTCGCACCAAGATAAATTGGCACGAGCAGTGACTAAAGCGGTCGTTAAGTATTTGAAGGCTAACCCACCTGAAGGGATTATCTTGTCTAATGCAACGTCATCAACGGGTGGTGTTAGCCAACATAAAGTGTCTCGTGGCGAGTCTTTATCGGTGATTGCGAGTAAATATGGCACGTCGACGCAGACCTTGATGAAACTCAACAATCTGAAATCGAGCAGCCTAGCGATCGGTCAAGTGCTTAAGATTCCAGACAGCGCTTCAAGTTCATCATCAAGCAGCGCAGTGAAAACCAAGACCATAACCCACACGGTTAAGTCCGGAGAGTATCTAGGCAAGATAGCCAGCCGTTACAAAGTGCGAGTTGCAGATATCAAACGTGAGAACCGCTTGAAATCAGAGACTGTGAGAGTAGGCCAAAAGTTACGTATTACAGTTGAAGTGAAAGATGTCCCTCTGCGCAAGCACAAAGTTGCAAGAGGTGATTACCTTGGCAAGATAGCTTCGAAATACGGCGTGAGCGTCAACAGCATTCGCCAAGCGAATAAGCTAAGATCTGACAGCCTAGCTATCGGCCAAGTGTTGATTATTCCTCACAAGTAGTCTTCGGAATACTAAGCGGCTTCTGGTATATCAATGTTAAAAAATAAGAACTAGTGCAAACGTAACAGCGTTTCCATCAATGGCAGTAAGGTAGCTATAAATATGACGATCAAAATACTGCCAGCTCGGTTAGCGAACCAAATCGCAGCGGGTGAAGTGGTAGAAAGGCCAGCCTCTGTTGTAAAAGAGCTGGTTGAGAACAGTTTGGATTCGGGTGCCACTCGTATCGATATTGATATCGAGAAAGGTGGCGCCAAGATGATCCGCGTTCGTGATAATGGTAAGGGCATCGTCAAAGATGAACTGGCTCTCGCACTAAGTCGCCACGCTACCTCTAAAATCCATACTCTTGATGACCTTGAGGCGATCGTCAGCCTAGGTTTCCGTGGTGAAGCGCTAGCGAGTATCAGTTCAGTGGCGCGTTTAACCATGACTTCACGCCCTGCTACTCAAGATCAAGCTTGGGCGGCACACAGTGAAGGCCGTGATATGCAGGTGAAACTGCAGCCTGCAGCGCATCCAATTGGTACCTCGGTTGAGGTGTTGGATCTGTTCTTCAATACGCCAGCACGTCGTAAGTTCTTACGCACCGAGAAAACCGAATTCACGCATATTGATGAGTTGCTTAAACGTATTGCATTGAGTCGCTTTGATGTGACGATCAACCTTCGTCATAACGGCAAAATGATTCGTCAGTACCGAGCCGCTAAAACACAAGTTCAAGCAGAAAAGCGCATCGCTGCGGTATGTGGCAATCCTTTTGTGCGCCATATGCTTAAGATCGAGCTTGAGCATCAAGGCTTAAAACTTCATGGCTGGATCACCACGCCCGAAGGGGCAAGACAGCAAAGCGATTTGCAATACTGCTATGTGAATGGCCGTATGATGCGCGACAAGCTGATCAATCACGCGATTCGTCAGAGCTATGAAACCAGTCTGCGCCCAGACCAATTCGCGACGTATGTGTTGTTCATTGAACTCGACCCACATCAAGTCGACGTGAATGTTCATCCTGCTAAACATGAAGTGCGTTTTCATCAAGCGCGTCTTGTGCATGACTTTATTTACCAAGCATTGAGTGATGGTTTAGCACAGAGCAAGCAGATTGATGCTGCGCCAATCAATCAGTCAGCTTTTCATCAATCAGAAGTGATTCATCATCAGCAAGATAGTACGAGCTCTGCAGTTGATGGTGTTGCAAGTTTCGCTGAGCCAGAAAGCGTAATGCCTAGCAGTTCGGATGAAACAAAGGTTTCAGATAGGGTGCGACATGCCATTGAGCAAACGCCAGCCTACCCGAGAAAAGCAGAATCAGAGCACGCTTTTGATAAGCCTCAACACAGCGTTAATGATGGTGGGCAGCGTTACAGCTCACCAGCTAACCGAAGTTCATCGCCTAGCGGAGGCTCGTCGGATCGCGAAGCCAGTTTTACAGGCTCGTCTCGCCAAGAGTGGATAGAGTCTCGACCAGCTCCGAAAAAAGAGAAAGAGCCACACCAGCATCACGCCGAACCTGCTCCATCTAAGCGAGAAGTGAAAGCTTATAAAGAGCTTCTTAAAACGCCAGATTTTGATGATCGCGCGGTACAGCCATCATCTTGTCGAGAGCCGGTGGCACCAGTAGAAACCAGAGACAACTTAGAAAATAAAGAAAATAGAGAAGCTAAGCCTGCCCAACAGAACTCTGTTTATTTAAAACCAAGAGCACCTGTAACGGACTTGGGCAAAGCAGTCTCGATTGTGGAACGTCAGTATCTGGTGATGGGTAATAAGAACGGCAGTGTGTTGGTTTCTTTGGCTAAGGCTGAATTGTTGCGTGTTGTTGGTCAGCTTGATACTCGAGGTGGCGCGTTAAAAAGCCAACCACTATTGGTGCCCTTATCGATTAAGCTGGGCAGTGAACTTGTCGAAGTTGCGAAGACGCTGAGCCAAACACTGGCATTACTGGGGATTGAGCTTAAGGCGCGAAACAGTGAGGCGGTAATGGTGATGGGCGTGCCTTCTCCTTTAAGGCAGCAAAACTTACAAATTTTGATCCCAGATCTGTTATCTTACGCGGCTTCATTAAACGCTCAGATTGTTGATAATCGCTCGGCTAATGTTTCCAGCGACCTGTTGCCATCATTGGTCAACTGGATCGGGATTCAAACGGCACAAGTAAAAAGCGACTACACTTTATCTGAAGCGGTTCAACTAGTTGGGGAACTTGAACAACTTTGGCATGGTCTACTTCCATTAGATGATCCAGAGTTTGTTAATCCTATCGACTTTTCAGCGACTATAGCTGCGTTTACGGTTTAACTTTTTCGCGACGACATTTGTCTTTTTAGCTGAATACGTCGCGACACAAAGCCCTTTGCTAAAAAGCGCTAAAACAGAGAAGCAAATACAAAATATCATGACTGAAAAATTACCTTTAGCGTTGTTTTTAATGGGCCCAACGGCATCAGGAAAAACAGATTTAGCTATCCGCTTACGTCAGAAATACCCTGTAGAGATCATCAGCGTCGATTCGGCATTGATCTACAAAGACATGGATATTGGTACCGCTAAACCGGATGCGGAAGAGCTTGCGCTCGCGCCTCATCGCTTGATTGATATTTTGGATCCAAGCGAAGCGTATTCTGCGGCAGATTTTCGTCGTGATGCGATCAATGAAATGAATAAGATTGTAGCGGAAGGCAAAATTCCGCTACTTGTTGGTGGCACAATGCTTTACTACAAAGCATTGTTGGAAGGTTTATCGCCATTACCAGCAGCGGATCAAGAGATTCGTAAGCAGATTGAAGCGGAATCTATCGAACAAGGTTGGCAGGCATTGCACGATCAATTAAGAGAGATTGATCCCGTATCCGCTGAAAGAATACACCCAAATGATCCACAAAGGCTTTCAAGGGCATTGGAAGTTTACCGAATTTCGGGTAAAACATTAACAGAGCTAACTCAAACGAAAGGCGATAGCCTGCCATTTCGTGTAAAACAATTTGCAATAGCTCCCAAGGAAAGGAAAGAACTCCATCGCCGCATTGAGCTGCGTTTCGAGAAGATGATAGAAGCGGGATTTGAAGAGGAAATGAAGGCGTTGTACGCCAGAGAAGATCTTCACCCTGAACTGCCATCGATCCGATGCGTTGGTTATAGGCAGATGTGGGATTATTTAGACGGTAATTGTGATTTAGACGAAGCGGTTTTCCGTGGTGTCTGTGCAACCCGTCAGTTGGCCAAGCGACAAATCACCTGGTTGCGCAGTTGGGATGATTTAACTTGGTTAGATAGCGAAAACATTGATCAAGCGTTAGAAACTCTTTCAGATGCAATAGCATCTGATTAGTATTGCTGTGTATAATGTGATCGCTTTTGCGTGAATATACTCTGGAAAGGATCCGTTATTGAGGCTTTTAAAAAATCACAGCCTTTCAATAACAACGGAGTTTTTTTATTCATTTAGCTCAGATGCAAAGGCCGCACCTTTTTGTGCACCACTAGCTAAATAATTACAACAAAATACAAATAAGGAAAATAAAATGGCTAAGGGGCAATCGCTACAAGACCCATTCCTAAATGCACTCCGTCGTGAGCGCATTCCAGTCTCTATCTATCTTGTTAACGGCATTAAGCTGCAAGGTCAGATCGAGTCTTTCGATCAATTCGTGATCTTATTGAAGAACACAGTAAACCAAATGGTTTACAAGCATGCGATTTCTACTGTGGTACCTGCTCGCGCAGTTAGTCACCACAGCGGCGAGCAACGCACGCCATCTGATCGTCCAGAGAAGACTGAAGATTAATCGTTTAATTGATACAGCTTGCGCTGTAATAAGGAGTTGGTTGCTTGTTTGACCGTTATGAATCCGGCGAGCGAGCCGTACTTGTTCATATCAACTTCACGCAAGAGGGAGAATGGGAAGACCTAAGCGAATGTGAAATGCTGGTCTCCTCTGCGGGGGTAGAAACGCTACAAGTGATTACTGGTAGCCGACAATCCCCACTCCCTAAATACTACGTTGGAGAAGGTAAAGCCCTAGAAATCGCACAAGCTGTTCAGCTAACCGGTGCTGAAATTGTGATTTTTAACCACTCTCTCTCTCCTGCCCAAGAGCGAAACCTCGAGCAATTGTGTAAATGTCGTGTGATTGATCGCACGGGTTTGATCTTAGATATCTTTGCACAACGTGCGCGAACTCATGAAGGTAAGCTACAAGTTGAGCTCGCTCAGCTTCGTCATATCTCTACTCGATTGATCCGTGGTTGGACTCACCTTGAAAGGCAGAAAGGTGGTATTGGTCTTCGTGGTCCAGGTGAAACTCAGCTGGAAACCGATCGCCGTTTGTTGCGTGACCGTATAAAGGCAATACTGCGTCGTTTAGCGAAAGTCGCTAAGCAGCGTGAACAAGGACGACGTGCTCGTAATCGAGCTGAAATCCCAACAATTTCTTTGGTTGGTTACACCAACGCAGGGAAATCAACACTTTTCAATCGCATCACAAGTGCTGGTGTTTATGCGGCAGACCAACTGTTTGCAACCCTAGACCCAACACTACGTAAGATTGATTTGGCAGATGTCGGGCCTGCAATTCTCGCAGATACCGTAGGTTTTATCCGCCATCTACCACACGACTTGGTCGCTGCGTTTAAGGCAACATTACAAGAGACGCAGGAAGCTGACATTTTGTTACATGTTGTTGATGCCAGTGATGACCGTTTTCGTGAGAACATTCAGGCTGTTCATGAAGTATTAGAAGAAATCGATGCTCATGAAGTGCCAACCCTTGTAGTCATGAACAAAATTGACTGCATGGAAGACCAAAAACCTCGAATTGAAAGAGACGAAGAGGGCGCACCTCGCGCTGTTTGGGTTTCTGCAATGGAAGGAGAAGGCATTGAACTGCTGTTTGAAGCTTTAACTGAGCGTTTAGCTAGCCAGATGGTTCAATTCCGGTTGTGTATTCCACATCAACATCAGGGCCGTATTCGCAGCTTATTCTTCGAGATGAAATGTATTCAACAAGAAGAGTATGATGAAAATGGTAACTTGTTGATAGATATCCGAATGCAACAAATAGATTGGTCTAAACTTGAAAAAAGAGAAGGGGCGCTCTTAGGTGACTTTATCGTTACCAAAGAGACTGCTACAGTATAACGTCATATCAAATGATGGAGCTTTCTAATGGCGTGGAATGAGCCTGGAAATAACAACAACGGCGATAATAACGGCCGCGATAATGACCCTTGGGGTAATAAAAATAATCGCGGTGGCCGAGATCAAGGACCGCCAGATCTAGACGAAGTGTTTAATAAACTAAGTCAAAAGTTAGGTGGCAAGTTTGGTAAAAAGGGTGGCAACGGTAACGGGCCATCTATTGGTGGTGGCGGTGCAATTGGCTTTGGTGTCATTGCCGTTATTGCTATTGCTATCTGGTTCTTCGCTGGTTTCTACACCGTTGGCGAAGCAGAAAGAGCAGTAGTACTTCGACTGGGTCAGTTCGACCGTATCGAAGAACCTGGTCTTAACTGGCACCCTCGCTTCATCGATGAAATTAAAGATGAGCAACTAGTAAACGTTCAAGCGATTCGTTCTTTACGAGCGTCAGGCACCATGCTGACTAAAGACGAAAACGTTGTGACCGTTGAAATGGGTGTTCAATACCGTGTTTCTGACCCATACAAATACTTGTATCGTGTAACGAATGCGGACGACAGTTTACGCCAAGCAACCGATTCTGCGCTTCGTGCGGTAATCGGTGACTCACTGATGGATAGTATCCTAACAAGTGGTCGTCAGCAGATTCGTCAAAGCACTCAAGAAACACTAAACCGCATTATCGATAGCTACGATATGGGTATTCTTATTGTTGACGTGAACTTCCAGTCAGCACGTCCACCAGAGCAAGTGAAAGATGCATTTGATGATGCTATCGCGGCTCGTGAGGATGAAGAGCGTTTCGAGCGTGAAGCTGAAGCATACCGAAATGACATTCTTCCAAAAGCAACAGGTCGTGCTGAGCGTTTGAAGAAAGAAGCGGTGGGTTACTCAGAGCGCACAGTTAATGGTGCTCTAGGTCAAGTAGCTCAGTTCGAGAAACTGCTACCTGAATACCAAGCTGCGCCTGAAGTAACACGTAACCGTATGTATCTAGATACAATGGAAAAAGTGTACTCAAGCACATCGAAAGTCCTGATTGATTCTGAATCAAGCGGTAACTTGCTATACCTACCAATTGATAAGCTAGGCGCACAAGGTGGTTCTCAGTCGGGCACTCGCCCTGCAAAAGCACCATCAACTTACGATCAAATTGAATTAGAAAAACAAGCGGATCCAAAGTCTAGCACTCAAACTCGTTCAGACAGTTCACGTCAAGGGAGATACTAATAATGCGTAAATTAATGATCCCTGTATTAGTTGTGACGATTGCCCTTCTATTGATGTCACTGTTTGTGATTCAAGAAGGTGAGCGTGGCATGGTAATTCGTTTTGGTCGAGTTCTCGATGATAACGGCGTATCTCGAATCTATGAACCAGGCCTACACTTTAAGCTGCCACTGTTTGATCGCGTAAAAGTACTTGATGCTCGTATTCAAACGATGGATGGTCGTTCTGACCGTTTTGTAACATCAGAGAAAAAAGACGTTCTAATTGATACCTACGCAAAATGGCGTATTGCTGATTTTGGACGTTTTTATCTGAGTACCGGCGGCGGCAATATCATGACGGCAGAAGCACTTCTTGAGCGTAAAGTGACAGATGTTCTTCGTTCTGAAATTGGTTCTCGTGAAATCAAACAAATCGTATCAGGCCCTCGTAATAAAGATGTCCTGCCAGACTCTGCTGATAGCGAAGTCGTCACAACGGTAGCGGCGGCAGAAGCCCTAGAAGTTGATGGCGAACGCGATAAGATCATGGAAAACGTTTTGTCTGGAACGTCAGAAAGTGCGATGGCTGATTTAGGTGTTGAAGTTGTTGATTTCCGAATGAAGAAGATTAACCTTCCTGACGAAATCAGTGAATCTATCTACCGCCGTATGCGTGCAGAACGTGAATCGGTTGCTCGTAGACACCGTTCTCAAGGTCGTGAGCGTGCTGAAGTTATCCGTGCTCAAGCTGAGCTAGAAGTAGCAACAGTTCTTGCTGAAGCTGACCGTACAGCTCGAATCACTCGTGGTGACGCGGATGCAGAAGCAGCGAAGATCTACTCTGATGCGTTCAGCAAAGATCCTGAGTTCTACGGCTTCATGCGCTCACTGCAAGCTTATGAGACATCATTTAGCGATAAGAGCGACATTCTAGTACTGGATCCGAAGACAGACTTCTTCCAATACATGAATCAAGCAAGCGGCGCTCCAGCAAAGTAAGCTGATGTGTTAGCGAACGCTTAGCTCAATAAGCAAAATGCGTTAAAACTAAAAAGGCTCCCATCATGGGAGCCTTTTTGTTTTTACTGTACCGATTGTTTTCAGGTCTACGATTGGGGGCGCGAGGGAAGGCGCTCAATAGCGTTCTAGTTATAGAAACTTAAACCTAACGGTAGGTCATGAAAGCGATAACCGCTCCTGCCACCACAAGACAGCCGCCAATGCGACGCAGTTGCGTGTCTGGTTGTTCGCTCAGTTGTGCGACCATGTTTCTCCAGCCATTGGGTGCAATTAAGGGGCCGAGCCCTTCAACAATAAGTACGAGCCCAATAGCGAGCCAAATTGATTGAGACATGGTTCTGCCTTTTGTCTGTAAAAAAGTAATGATATCAGTATCTTCATACATTCGCCCTCAGTTATCGCTGGTTTATTTTTGTACAGTGTTAACGTTTATGGACAAAAAGTGACTGCAAGAAGTGTGATTCAGTGCTAGAATCCATTTTTAATTAGCAACAGAAATTGGAAAGATGGGAAATAACGTAGTCGTTCTAGGCACCCAATGGGGTGATGAAGGTAAAGGTAAAATCGTTGACCTTTTAACTGAAGATGCAAAATACGTGGTTCGCTACCAAGGCGGTCACAATGCAGGTCACACACTTGTAATTGACGGTGAAAAAACCGTTCTTCACTTAATTCCATCAGGTATCCTACGCAATAACGTTAAATGTGTTATTGGTAACGGTGTAGTATTATCGCCTGACGCACTTCTAAAAGAAATGAAGCCTCTTGAAGATCGCGGTATCCCAGTACGTGAGCGTCTTTTCATCTCTGAAGCTTGTCCTCTAATTCTTCCGTACCACATTGCAATCGACAACGCGCGTGAAATCGCTCGTGGCGCTAAAGCTATCGGTACAACGGGTCGTGGTATCGGTCCAGCTTACGAAGATAAAGTTGCTCGTCGCGGTCTACGCGTTGGCGACCTTTTCGATAAAGAAGCATTTGCTGAGAAGCTAAAAGAAGTTATGGAATTCCACAACTTCCAACTAGAGCACTTCTACAAAGCTGAAACAGTAAGCTACGAAGAAGTTCTTGAGCAAGCGATGAGCTACGCAGACATGTTAACTGCGATGGTTATCGACGTAACTGATGAACTAGACGCAGCACGTAAGCGCGGCGACAAGATCATGTTCGAAGGTGCTCAAGGTACGCTACTAGATATCGACCACGGTACTTATCCATACGTAACGTCTTCTAACACGACTGCTGGTGGTGTTGCTGCAGGTTCTGGTTTCGGTCCTCGTCACATCGGTTACATCCTTGGTATTACTAAGGCTTACTGTACTCGTGTTGGTTCAGGTCCATTCCCTACTGAGCTATACGATGGCCTTGAGAAGCAAGACCCAGTTGGTAAACACCTAGGTGATGTTGGTCACGAGTTTGGCGCAACAACTGGTCGTCTACGTCGTACTGGTTGGTTCGATGCTGTTGCTATGCGTCGTGCAATCCAAATCAACTCTCTATCTGGTATGTGTCTAACTAAACTAGACGTTCTAGATGGCCTAGAAGAACTAAAAATCTGTACTGGCTACAAGATGAAAGATGGTTCTATCCTAGAAGTTTCTCCAATGGCTGCTGAGTCATTCGAAGAAGCGACGCCAATCTACGAAACAATGCCTGGTTGGTCTGAAAACACATTTGGTGCTAAATCTATCGACGCGCTTCCACAAGCTGCTCTAGATTACATCAAGCGTATCGAAGACCTAACTGGCGTTCCAATTGATATCGTATCAACTGGTCCAGATCGTAACGAAACTATCATCAAGGTTCACCCATACGGCGCATAATGCCTGCTGAGTGATTACCAGGCATGAACAGTGCTTTGATAATGAAATAGTTTTCTAAAAGCCGACTTTATTAAGTCGGCTTTTTTGTGCCTGTAATTTGAAAACTAAGCCATCCGTGATGATCTTTTGAACGCCATCTGGCAAAATATTGCCCATTAGCGGCAAGTTTTGTCTAAAGCCGTCGGGGTTATTGCCGATACAGATATCATGGAAAGTGAAGTTCACCCTGTTTTGTGCGTGTAGAAATCCTCTGCACCCCTCAATAGATAACTTTAGCGACAGATAATAGAGTGCAGGTATGAAGCTACGAATTGTGGCAGCTTCATTAATAATGGCGCTGAGCTCACCCTTGAGTCATGCAAATTTGGCTGATGTGGGAGAGCCCGTTCCAATATATACAGAAGCTGAACTGATTAATTTAATCGAAAATAATCAACATCTAGAGCGAGTGAAAGCTGATAAGTGCCAGTTAGTTGAAGATATCGTTGCTCGTGCGACGCGTATTAGCTTGCCTTCTTATGAGTTTTTATACGGTGATATGTTGGCTTGGGGTGTGTGTGTTCCACAAGATGTAGAGCTTGGCCTTTACTATATGGAAAACGCGGCACATCAAGGTTTACCCGCTGCATTAGAGCAGTTAGGTCGTTATTACTCTCGTGGTACTTTGGTACAACAAGACAAAGAGCGTGCGATTCCGTACCTCCGTGAAGCGGCCTCTATGGGTAACTTAAGTGCGAGTATCCACTTAGCTGAACTCTTGTTACGTGACTACGGTAGCCCATTAGATTATGAAGATGCTTACCGTTGGCTGTATAACTCGGTGACAGCGGATCAAAGGCAACATAAGCGTATCACAGTGCTTCGTAGCGGCCTGGAACAGAGAATGCCAGACAACATTATTGCTCGAGCAAAACGTCGAGACGTGTTCTGGTAATACCGAGTAAGAAACCTGTAATGATCCCTGCACTCATTGTTACAGGAAAGAAGATTTAAAAAGCCCCGCCTAATTTAGTTAGTGCGGGGCTTTTTACGTTTAGATGGTCATGCTATTCGATAGCGAGTTTATTGAACAACCTCACCAGACTCAATCACCGTTTCACGAACAACCTTAGTGAAATCGAGTGCTTCTTGACGAATCTTATCTTCGTCTACCGTTAGCATGTCGCGGTCTTGCATGATGATCTTGCCATCAACGATCGTGTGGCGAACGTTACCCGAGTTAGCAGAGTACACCAATGCTGAGTATGGGTTGTACACAGGCACCATGTTTGGCGCCTTAGTATCGATCACTATGATGTCAGCCAGTTTGCCTGCTTCAAGAGAGCCGATCTTATCTTCCATGTGCAGCGCTTTTGCTGCGCCCATGGTCGCCATGTCGATCACTTTGATCGGCGGCATTGCTGCACGATCTTTGTTAACTAGTTTGTGAACCTTAGCGACTTGGTTGAATTCATCAATGGTGCTCAGTGTATTACCAGACATTGGACCATCGGTACCTAAACCGATACGCACGTTTTTGTCATACATCTTAAGCGCAGGTGATACGCCTTTTGCTGACTTGATGTTAGCACTCATGTTATGAGCTACGCCCATATCCGATTTCTTCACTAATTCGATATCATGGTCGTCAACGAGGATCATGTGTGCACCCACCAAGTTTTTGTTGAGTGCGCCAATGCTGTCCATGTATTGAACCGGAGATAACCCATCAGAACGCTCTGCGATTTTCTCTTCTTCACGGTGCGATTCTGCAAGGTGAATCATTACTGGCACATCTAGCTCTAGGGATAGCTTAGATATTTTCTGCAGGATCTCTGTGGTGTTGGTATAAGGCGCATGCGGTGCAAACGCTGGTGTGATGCGTGGGTGATCTTTGTATTCTTCAATGAAGTTCAACGCGTACTTAATGCCTTCTTCGGCGTTAGCCGCATCGGCTACAGGGAACTTAATCACGGTTTCACCTAGGATGGCACGCATACCGATCTTATCGACGGTTTTCGCGACTTCATCTTCGAAGTAATACATGTCGGCGTAAGTCGTCACACCGCCTTTCACCATTTCAACGTTACCTAGGTTGGCACCAATGCGTACCATGTCTCGCGATACCAGCTTCTTCTCTAATGGGAAGATGTAGCGGTGCAGACGATCTGGCACATCATCGGCTAACGAACGGAAAACCGTCATTGATACGTGAGTATGAGTATTGATGAGACCCGGCATAACGATATCGCCATCCACGTCTAACACTTGCTTAGCTTGGTACTGCTTCTCTAGTGAAGCATCTCCAACCGCAATGATTTTGTTGTCTTTGACCACAACAGTACCGCTTTCATAAACCGTTTTGTCTTGGTTCATGGTTAGAACCATCGCATCGGTAATCATCAGGTCAGCTTTTTCCATTGCCGAACTTGCGAATGGGAATAGCGCTAGGCTCGCCATAGCTGAAGCCAGTAAAGTGCGTTTTAGTTTCATATCATACTCAGAACAGGAGTTGGTAAAGTGCGTGGATAATAGTGTATTTCATTCATGGCGCAAACGTTTGTTTTATCGTTTGCTTGAAATTTTGATGATAGTCCACGTCTATGAAGCGATGTTTCACAAAGTGAAGATATGTATCAATCTGAGGTTATTTGAGTGTTTTCCAAAGCATATCTGTAGCTTACCCCTAGCATCAGATATACTAGGGGTATATACCTTCCTTGCTTAAGCAGGCCCGCCTATGTCAAAAAACACACCAACGTCAGAAAACACGACAGCGACAACCACTGTTGATCCTTTTGCCGACCGAGAGTCGAAAAATTACGATAACCCAGTACCAAGCCGAGAGTTCATTATTTCGTTTCTAACAGACGCGAATATTCCGATGAACCGCAACGATCTATTCGAAGCTTTGGGTCTGGCTGGAGAGGAACAATATGAAGGGCTGCGTCGTCGTTTACGTGCAATGGAGCGTGATGGACAGCTTATCTTTACTCGTCGTCAGTGCTACGCATTGCCTGAGAAGATGGAACTGATTAAAGGCTATGTGATTGGTCATAAAGATGGTCATGGTTGGGTTCGCCCAGACGGCAGTGTGGGTAAAGACAATGATATCGTGCTGCCGCATCACCAGATGAAAACCATCATGCATGGTGACTATGTATTGGTTCAGCCTACTGATAACAGTAAGCGTGGTCGTCGTGAAGGCCGTTTGGTTCGTGTGCTTGAAGAGCGTAAAACGCCACTTGTTGGCCGCTTCTTCCTAGAGTACGGCTATTCTTACGTTGTTGCTGATGATTCACGTATTAGTCACGACATCCAGATCCCTACTGAGCATAAAGGCGGTGCTCGAATGGGTAATGTGGTTGTGATTGAAATTACGGATCGCGGTGGTCGTTCTCGTAACATGATGGGTAAAGTAACCGAAGTTCTTGGTGAAAACATGGCGCCGGGTATGGAAACGCAGATTGCGATCCGTACTCACCAGATCCCACAAGAGTGGCCTGAAGCGGTAGATAAGCAAATCGAAAACCTAGGTGAGCATGTTCCTGAAGAAGCAAAAGAAGGACGTGTGGACCTGCGTAAACTGCCATTGGTTACCATTGATGGTGAAGATGCGCGTGACTTCGATGATGCGGTTTATTGTGAAGCGAAGAAAGGCGGCGGCTGGCGTCTATGGGTAGCGATTGCTGACGTAAGTTACTACGTTCGCCCAGATACGGCGCTAGACAAAGAAGCGATTAACCGTGGTAACTCGGTATACTTCCCGTCACAAGTTGTGCCAATGCTGCCAGAAGTGCTTTCAAATGGTTTGTGTTCATTGAACCCTCAAGTAGACCGTTTATGTATGGTGTGTGAGATGACTATCTCAGACAAAGGTAAGCTGTCGGGTTACAAGCACTATGAAGCAGTCATGAACTCTCATGCTCGTCTTACTTACAATAAAGTAGGCGCGATCTTAGATGGCAATGAAGAACTTCGTGAGCGTTACGAGCCAGAAGTATCGCATCTTGAAGAACTGCACAAGATGTACAAAGTTCTGAAGAAAACGCGTGATGAGCGTGGTGCGATTGAGTTTGAAACGGTAGAAACCAAATTTATCTTCAATGCGGATCGTAAGATCGACCGTATTGAACCGGTAATCCGTAATGATGCACATAAGATCATCGAAGAGTGTATGATTCTGGCAAACATCGCATCGGCATCTTACGTAGAAAAAGCGAAAGAGCCTGCTCTGTACCGTGTTCACGAAACTCCGGGCGAAGAGCGTTTAATGGGCTTCAAGAGCTTCTTAAGTGAATTAGGTTTAACACTGGAAGGTGGTCTGTCGCCATCACCAGTCGACTATGCACAATTGATGCAACAGATTAACGAGCGTGAAGACCGTGAGTTAATCCAAACCATGCTACTGCGTTCAATGAAGCAAGCGGTCTACAACGCGGATAACGCGGGTCACTTTGGCTTAGCCCTTAAACGCTATGCTCACTTTACCTCGCCGATTCGTCGTTACCCTGACTTGCTACTACACCGTGCGATTAAGTACCTTATTGCGAAAGAAGGTGGTCGTAACAGCGAACGTTGGACGCCAACGGGTGGTTACCACTACACTTTCGATGATATGGACTTCTACGGCGAACAGTGTTCAATGACTGAGCGTCGTGCTGATGACGCAACACGTGAAGTAAACGACTGGTTGAAGTGTGAATACATGCAAGACCATGTCGGCGAAGTGATGGATGGCGTAATTGCCAACGTGACTGGCTTTGGTTTCTTTGTACGTCTAACTGAGCTGCACATTGATGGCTTGGTACATATCTCAGCGCTAGCGAACGATTACTACCAATTTGATGCTGTTGGTCAGCGTCTGGTGGGTGAAAGCTCTGGTAATATCTACCGCTTGGGTGATTCGGTTAAAGTTAAGGTTTCTGCGGTTAACTTAGAAACTCGTCAAATCGACTTTGACTTAGAAGACACCGATCGTCAGCCGCGTGGTAAAGGTAAAACAGCCAAGAAGCGTGCAGCAGAAGCGATGAAAAAGGCGAAAAGCAAGAAGCGTTCAGCAGTGAAGAGCAATAAGCCGGGTGTATCAGCGAAGCCTATGGTTGAGCCAACTAAGCGACCTGATGGAAGTAGCGAAAGCTCTGCTAAGAAGAAAAAGCCAGCGAATAAAACCGGTGCTGCTAAAGCTCGCGCAAAGAAAAAGCGTGCTGCAAGCCGTAAGCCAAAGGCAGATAAGTCTTAAAACTGATAAATCTTAAGGCTAATAAGGCGCTTTGCTAATCAGGTTTAGCGCCTAACTGATTTAGTGTGAAATGACTTTAATGCGAGAGTATCAGGCGTAAGACGCATACTCTCGAAATGAACAACACAGAGAGGGATGCATCGGCATTGATGTCATTTTTCTCTGAGCAATAAGAGTAACTTGAGACAATGAGTAACGAATTTATTTACGGTATTCACGCGGTGAAAGCCGTACTAGAAAAAGATCCTGCACGTTTTATCGAAGCGTATGTACTGAAAGGTCGCCAAGACGAGCGTCTTCTTCCATTACTGAACCAACTGCAACAGTTTGGTGTGTCGATTCAGCAGATGGGGCGTAAGCCGCTGGATGAAAAAGCACAAGGTGCGAATCACCAAGGTCTTATTGCTAAGGTGAAGCCTGCTAAGCAGCTTAATGAAACTCACCTAGATGATATCCTAGCGCAGCACGAACAGCCTTTGCTGTTGGTTCTAGATGGCGTAACAGACCCTCATAACCTAGGCGCTTGTCTGCGTAACGCGGATGCGGCGGGTGTTGCTGCTGTTATCGTACCGAAAGATCGCTCTTCACCGTTAACAGCAACGGTAAGCAAGGTAGCGTGTGGTGCGGCTGAAACGGTTCCGCTAGTACGTGTAACCAACCTAGCTCGCACAATGCGTGCACTGCAAGAGCAGGGCGTATGGTTTGTGGGTACGGCAGGTGAAGCAACGCATGATATCTACCAAGCGAAGCTAACAGGCCCTCTTGCGGTAGTTATGGGTGCAGAAGGTGACGGTATGCGTCGTCTAACACGTGAAACCTGTGATGACCTAATTAAGATCCCAATGGCAGGTAGCGTGTCGAGCCTAAACGTTTCAGTAGCATCTGGCATATGTCTGTTCGAAGCAGTACGTCAGCGTTTAGCTCAGTAATAGATTGAAAATATTCAAATATTAAACGCTCATTACTTAGGTGATGGGCGTTTGTTTTATCGGCACAAATAGGGTGGAAATTGCGATTACTGGATGGCTAGATGGCGAAAGAAAAACTGTTTCATTATTCGCCAAATACCACTTGCCAATACAGGGTTCTTTCTATAATATTTGCCGTCCTTAAAACTCGGTCATTTATCTTTAGTTCCTTGCTTCCTCTGGACGACCGGGCCACTCGTGGAAGCTAATAATCCGTAAGGAGCAACCAAATGCGTCATTACGAAATCGTATTCATGGTTCACCCTGATCAAAGCGAGCAAGTTGCTGGCATGATCGAGCGTTACACTGGTTCTATCACTGAAGCTGGCGGTACTATCCACCGTCTAGAAGACTGGGGTCGTCGTCAAATGGCTTACCCAATCAACAAGCTTCACAAAGCTCACTACGTTCTTATGAACGTTGAAGCTGGTCAAGAAGTGATTGACGAGCTAGAAACTGCTTTCCGTTTCAACGATGCAGTTCTACGTAACATGATCATGCGCACTAAAGGCGCTGTGACTGAGCAATCTATTATGCTTAAGCAAAAAGAAGAGCGTGCAGAGCGTGCTCCTCGTCGCGAAGAGCGTACAGAAGCTAAACCAGAAGCAGCTGCTGAGTAATTCTTTTTTGGCTTAACGCCTTAAAAAATTCTCAACTTGTTTTAGGTCATTGATAGTTATTTCGATAATTGTGAAAGACCGCTTTACTAAATTTAAGATCAGGAGATAGCCCATGGCTCGTTTCTTCCGTCGTCGTAAATTCTGCCGTTTCACTGCAGAAGGCGTACAAGAGATTGACTACAAAGACGTAGCAACTCTTAAAAACTACATCACTGAAGCTGGTAAAATCGTACCTAGCCGTATCACTGGTACAAGCGCTAAGTACCAGCGTCAACTAGCTCGCGCTATCAAGCGTTCTCGTTACCTAGCTCTACTACCGTACACTGACAAGCATCAGTAATCGGTAATAGTTAATAATAGTTTAAGAGGACTAAGATAATGCAAGTTATTCTACTTGATAAGATCGGTAACCTAGGTGGCCTTGGCGACCAAGTAAACGTTAAATCTGGTTACGCTCGTAACTTCCTTATCCCACAGGGTAAAGCAGTTATGGCAACTAAAGACAACGTTGCTATGTTCGAAACTCGTCGTGCTGAACTAGAAGCTAAAGTTGCTGAGCAACTAGCTGCTGCTGAAGCTCGTGCAGAGAGCGTTAACACTCTAGAAG
Organism: Vibrio splendidus; assembly: GCF_001557875.1. Classification (GTDB taxonomy): domain Bacteria; phylum Pseudomonadota; class Gammaproteobacteria; order Enterobacterales; family Vibrionaceae; genus Vibrio; species Vibrio splendidus_F. The sequence goes on from NZ_LNRF01000018.1 coordinate 21,020, forward strand.
GCGTTACAATCGCTTCTAAAGCTGGTGACGAAGGTAAACTATTCGGTTCTATCGGTACTCGTGACATCGCTGACGCTATTACAGCGGCAGGTGTTGCAGTAGCTAAGAGCGAAGTACGCCTACCTGAAGGCGCTCTACGTAACATCGGCGAATTCGAAGTAAGCATCCAACTTCACTCTGAAGTTTTTGCTACTGCGAAAATCGCTATCGTTGCAGCTGAGTAATTTCAGTACCAAGACGAATTCTTTCTTTTGAAAGTTTTAAACACCAGCTTCGGCTGGTGTTTTTTTATGTCTGAAATATAGGAAAGTGCAAGGAAGGGTTGTGGTAAGTAAAAAGCTTATAGTGATCTCAAAGCTCTGACTGCTAAACAGGCCGTTCCCAAGGTTAGAAGTGATCTTAAGATTAGAATTGGAATAGCAGGTTTATAGATAGAACAGAGTCTTCTTTGCTTAATCCTTCAGGCACTTTATCGTGGTATTGGCGAGAGTGAGCGATCTTCAGCGCGATATTGTCAGTAATATCATTGATGGCTTCGAGTTCGGTATCAAACTTTAGGTTACTGTGGCCAGACACTAATGTCACATCCGCTTTTAGCTGCAGATTCTTCAATACCTGCCAAGACGTATTCACGTTGCCACGAAAAATCGCTTCTTCAACAATCTCTGGGAAGATGATGTCATCATCGTCTAGCTCATCGAGATTCGGCTCTTGGTAACGAAAACCCGGACCGACTTCGACTTCCAATACAAACTCTTCTGTATTTGAAAACTGGTAACCCAGACCGCTCGAAACAGTGTAGTCCTTAAAGTAGGCGCTGTATCGTGAGTCGACGCCTTTAAAACTGCCGTAAAGGTAGGTTTTAGGGCTTAACTTGTAGTCACTCTGAGCCGAGTAAGTCGATTGCCTTTTATCTTCTTCGCCATCTTTGTAGAGGTTGTAGTATTTCCATTCGCCACTGGTTCTATGACGACCAGCCGTGTACTCACCGTTCAGGCGTGCGTTAAGCGACCGTGAATCAGAATTACCAGTATGCGACTGATATCCAAATTCGACTTCCGTTTTTAGTGGGCTCGGCAGTTCTGTGTCACTTGTATCATTCGGTGCGATATCCATATCTTTTTCTTCAGGTGTCGGTGCAACGACGATCGGCTCAGCAGTAGGTTCTGGTACTACTATAGAGTCGAGAATTGCATCAACAGAGGCTTTAGCATCATCAGCTAAGGCCTGCGGAGTGCTCAGGAGACCAGTGCTCAGAAGACAAGTGCTCAGAGCCAATAATTTGGACACGCATACCTCTAGTTATACAGTGAGTGAATGGCAGGATCGTAATGCTACCCTTGGTTAATTCCGTCAGCAATAGGTAAATTCTTCCTGAAGAATAAAACAAACTCATAGGATCGGATTACAAACGGATGTTCTTGGGTATAATGAACGATCATTATTAGTTATTGAGTGTAGTCATAGTGGATACCAAAAGTCAGAAATCAGCCAACGATCAGGTGGACGCCATCAAGGTCCCGCCACATTCATTAGAAGCTGAGCAATCTGTTATTGGCGGTTTGTTATTGGATAACGAGCGCTGGGATACGGTTGCCGAAAAGGTTGTGGCCAAAGACTTTTATAGCCGTCCTCACCGTCTCATCTTTGAAGCGGTAAAAGATATCCTTGAAGAGAGCTCTCCTCTGGATCTTATTACACTCTCTGAACATTTAGAGCTGCGTGAGCAACTTGAAGAAGTGGGTGGCTTTGCTTACCTAGCTGACCTAGCGAAAAATACACCAAGTGCCGCAAACATCAATGCGTATGCGGATATCGTGGCGCAACGTGCACTTGTTCGTAGCTTGATTGGTGTTGCGAATGAGATTGCGGATTCTGGTTATGACCCTCAAGGTCGCACATCGGAAGAACTTGTTGATCTGGCTGAAAGTAAAGTCTTCGCGATAGCCGAAGGCCGTGCAAGTGAAAACGAAGGTCCGCAAAACGTTGATAGCATTCTAGAGAAAACGCTAGAACGTATCGAAATCCTATACAAAACGCCGCAAGACGGTGTGACCGGTGTCGATACCGGTTTCAACGACCTCAATAAAAAGACTGCTGGTCTACAAGGTTCTGATTTAATCATTGTCGCCGCTCGTCCATCGATGGGTAAAACGACCTTCGCGATGAACTTGTGTGAAAACGCGGCGATGAAGCAAGACAAGCCAGTGCTAATCTTCTCGCTAGAGATGCCAGCCGAACAGCTGATGATGCGTATGCTTGCGTCACTTTCTCGCGTAGACCAAACCAAAATTCGTACCGGTCAACTGGACGATGAAGATTGGGCTCGTATCTCGTCGAGTATGGGTATTCTGATGGATAAGAAGAATATGTATATCGATGATAGCTCGGGTCTAACGCCAACCGAAGTGCGTTCTCGTGCTCGACGTATTGCTCGTGAACACGATGGTATCTCTATGATTATGATAGATTACCTTCAATTAATGCGTGTTCCTTCATTATCTGATAACCGTACTCTTGAAATCGCCGAGATCTCTCGCTCATTGAAAGCGCTAGCGAAAGAACTGAACGTTCCGGTTGTAGCACTTTCTCAGCTTAACCGTTCCCTAGAGCAACGTGCTGATAAGCGCCCGGTAAACTCGGATTTGCGTGAATCAGGTTCGATCGAGCAAGATGCCGATTTGATCATGTTTATCTATCGTGATGAGGTTTATAACCCAGACAGCTCACTGAAAGGTATTGCTGAGATCATCCTTGGTAAGCAGCGTAACGGTCCTATCGGTTCGGTTCGTTTGACATTCCAAGGTCAACACTCCCGATTTGATAACTATGCAGGTCCTGCATTTGATGATGAGTAATCGTTAATGACGTATATGAAAGCAGCGACGGCAAGCATTGATCTTAGTGCGTTGGAACATAACCTTCGCCAAATAAAGTCGAAGGCTCCGCAATGTAAAGTCATGTCGGTTGTGAAAGCCAATGGCTATGGACACGGCTTACTGCATATTGCTAAGCACTCGAAAAACTCAGATGCGTTTGGTGTTGCTCGTATTGAAGAAGCGTTACAACTGCGTGCCGGTGGTATTGTTCAACCTGTTCTATTGCTTGAGGGTTTTTACTCGTCAGGTGATTTACCGATATTGGTGACTAATAACATCCAAACTGTAGTGCATTGTGAAGAACAACTTAGTGCTCTAGAAAATTCAGTTCTTGAATCACCCGTTGTGGTGTGGCTGAAAGTTGATAGCGGCATGCATCGCTTGGGTGTTCGTTCTGAACAATATCAAGATTTCGTTGAGCGCCTGCATCAATGTCCTAACGTGGCTAAGCCTTTGCGTTACATGAGCCATTTTGGCTGTGCAGATGAGTTAGACAAAGCAGCCACAGAGCAACAGACTGAATTATTCCTATCTCTGACAGAAGGCTGTGAGGGTGAGCGCTCTCTTGCGAACTCTGCAGGTTTACTTGCTTGGCCAGATAGCCACTTAGATTGGGTTCGTCCTGGCATCATTTCTTACGGCGTATCACCTTTCGTTGACAAATCAGCTCAAGAGCTTGGTTTCTTGCCAGTGATGACTCTGACCTCTCACCTGATTGCGGTTCGTGATTTGAAAGCCGGTGAAAGCGTGGGTTATGGCGGTAACTGGACCAGTGAACGTGATACTAAAGTTGGTGTAATCGCAATTGGTTATGGCGATGGTTACCCTCGCACTGCGCCGAACGGCACGCCAGTGTTCGTCAACGGTAGAAAAGCACCGATCGCAGGCCGAGTATCAATGGATATGCTAACGGTTGACCTTGGCCCTGATGCGATGGATCAAGTGGGTGATGAAGCGACGCTATGGGGTAAAGACTTACCTTCAGAAGAAGTGGCAGAACATATTGGCACGATCGCTTACGAGTTGGTCACTAAACTGACTTCGCGTGTTGCGATGGAGTATGTGAAGTAATCATGGATCTTATAAAGTAAATGATGTTCAAGCGAACGACTCGACACTTAGTGATGTCAGTGATGGCGCTACTTGGTGTCAGCTTTTCTTCCTCTGCTTTGAGTGAAGAAAAAGATTCAGCCTTTGTCCCTTTCTACTTCAGCACCGAAACCATGGGTAACACCTTTGGGGTTGCGGGTGTCGCAAAGGGGGTTTGGCAACCTCAAGCCGCTCTGTTTGGTATGGCACTTTATTCAGATAAAGATAGCTACGTCGGTTTCTTATCAGCCTTTAATTTTGCATTGTCTGAGAGCGTACTGTTCAGCACTCAGATGTATCAAGCTCGCTTCAACGACAACCCGTATTACATTGGCTCTCAAGGCGATAATGATTCATCCATTGATGACAAAACCATTGCCGATGGCTTAGAAGAAAACTATCAGTTTGAGTTTAAGTACCTGCTGCCTTGGGGCAATGTTGCAGAATATGGCTTGTTAGGGGCATTTCAACCGCTCAAAGACGTGAGCCTTGCTTCGCCCGTTGAGTCGGGTGTCAGCTCGATTGTCTTTACACCTTTTTATACTTCCCGAGAGTTAGAAGGCTTAAACAATTCTGAAGAGGCGACGGGCTTTAGTTTGGCGTTTGATTGGGATAACCGTGATAGCACACGTAACCCAACCAAGGGCTCTCATACTAACTTAGAATTCACCACCGGAGCAGAAAGCTGGTCTAATGATGACTTGTGGCTCAAGTGGACCTTCCAAAATAGTCAGTACTTTGCTTTAGGTCCTTTAGGGGACTTATTTGATCAACAAGTTTTAGCATTCGATTTCTATACGGCTGACACGCCTACATGGGATAACTGCTCTGGGCAAGATTGTGCTCGTCCACCGGAGACCGAGCAAGCTCGATTAGGTGGCTTGTATCGATTACGAGGTTATACCGGAGGCCGTTATCACGGTCGCTCTGCAGTGCATTACTCTGCAGAGTATCGAGTGCTTCCTGACTGGCAACCTTTGGGCGATATCCCACTGATTAACTACTACGACTTGCCTTGGTGGCAATGGGTAGCGTTTGCTGAAGTAGGGCGCGTTGCGGATGAGTACGACATTAAAACACTGCATACAGACATGAAGTGGAGCTTAGGTGGCGCAGTTCGTTTCCAAGTGGAAGGCATTGTTGTTCGTGCTGAATTAGCGCGAGGTGGTGATGAAGGGACCTTTAGGGTCATGATAAATCAGCCCTTCTAAAGCTTTCGGCCTACAGTAGGCCAAATACTATTTTTATAAGAGTGGTTGTGGAAACGCGCCACTCTTTTTTATTAACAAGATATTGTTTTTATTAAGGAGATCTTGTTTTCAAGCAGTCTACTCACCTTGCATCGTAGCAATCACAGTTCGGCTTCCACCACAATCCCGGTGCTCTCCTAAGTAAATGCCCTGCCATGTTCCTAAAGCTAAACGACCATTGCTAATTGGTATTGTCACACTGGTGCCAAGTGTCGATGCTTTAATGTGGGCAGGCATGTCATCATCACCTTCATAGGTGTGTCTGTAGTAGGGCGCTCGCTCGGGAACAAACTTATTGAAGTGCGACTCCATATCAGTACGGACGGTAGGATCTGCGTTTTCGTTTAATGTGAGGCTGGCTGAGGTATGTTGGATAAAAAGATGTAATAAACCAACAGATAAAGAATTGATATCGTGTATTTGTCGTTCAATTTCATCAGTAATGAGATGAAATCCACGCTTTCGTGCATTTAGGTGTATAGTCTTCTGAATCCACATACGCCATCCTTTATAATGTATTTGGAAAAAAAGTAGTTTAACGCTATCTTTTGAACTTGAATTTATCAGGTGTCGCTCACATTTAATTATGTTAGAGCTAGAGTCTGTACCGATTCTTCTATCAGGAAATCTAATCCTGATTTATCTCAAGGTACAGCTCTTCATATGCGGCATAATACGTCGTGAAAAAAAATTACAAAGAATCTTTCAGTGGTGACGCGGTTTGGTCATCACAGAAAAATATAAACTTTCGCCTAATCGGGGGTTCTATTCATCACCTAGGTGACGTTTAGAATAAAACCTACAGTAACATCGGGATAGATACCATGTTGAAAAATATCAACCCAACGCATACACAAGCGTGGAAAGCTCTAACTGCACATTTTGAGTCTGCTCAAGATATGGATATGAAAGAGCTGTTTGCTCAAGATGCAAAGCGTTTCGAGAGCTTTTCTACTCGTTTCGGTTCTGACATCTTAGTGGATTACTCTAAGAACCTTATCGATGCTGAAACTATGCAGCACCTATTTGCTCTTGCGAACGAGACTGAAGTTAAGTCTGCAATTGAAGCAATGTTCGGTGGTGATGCAATCAACAAGACTGAAGGTCGTTCAGTACTTCACACTGCTCTACGTAACCGTAGCGACAACCCAGTAATGGTTGATGGCAAAGACGTGATGCCAGCAGTCAATGCAGTACTAGCAAAAATGGAACTGTTCACACACCGCATCGTTTCTGGTGAGTGGAAAGGTTACACAGGTAAAGAGATCACTGATGTAGTTAACATCGGTATCGGCGGTTCGGACCTTGGTCCATACATGGTGACTGAAGCGCTAACGCCATACAAAACTCGTCTAAACATGCACTTCGTTTCTAACGTAGATGGCACTCACATCGTTGAGACTCTTAAGCCTCTAAACCCAGAAACGACACTATTCTTAGTGGCATCTAAAACATTCACTACTCAAGAAACAATGACTAACGCGCACTCTGCACGTGATTGGTTCTTGGCTGAAGCGGGTGACAACGCACACGTAGCTAAACACTTCGCAGCACTATCAACTAATGCAACTGCAGTTGCTGAGTTTGGTATCGATACTGACAACATGTTCGAATTCTGGGATTGGGTTGGTGGCCGTTACTCACTATGGTCTGCGATCGGTCTTTCTATTTCTCTTTCTGTTGGCTTCGATAACTTCGTTGAGCTACTAGAAGGTGCTCACGAGATGGATAACCACTTTGCTTCAACTGAGTTTGAAAGCAACATTCCAGTCATCCTTGCGCTTATCGGTATTTGGTACAACAACTTCCACGGCGCTGAGTCAGAAGCAATTCTACCTTACGATCAATACATGCACCGTTTTGCTGCTTACTTCCAGCAAGGTAACATGGAATCAAACGGTAAGTTTGTAGACCGTGAAGGCAACCCAGTAGAGTACCAAACTGGTCCTATCATCTGGGGTGAACCTGGTACAAACGGCCAACACGCTTTCTATCAACTGATTCACCAAGGCACTAAGCTGATCCCATCAGACTTCATCGCGCCTGCTATCAGTCACAACCCATCATCTGATCACCACCAGAAGCTAATGTCTAACTTCTTTGCTCAAACTGAAGCACTAGCATTCGGTAAGACAAAAGAAACTGTGGAAGCTGAATTCCTAGCGGCTGGCAAAACTGCAGAAGAAGTGGCTGAACTAGTACCTTTCAAAGTGTTTGAAGGTAACCGCCCTACGAACTCAATTCTTGTTAAGCAAATCAACCCTCGCTCTTTAGGTAACCTAATCGCGATGTACGAGCACAAGATCTTCGTTCAAGGCGTTATCTGGAACATCTTCAGCTTCGACCAATGGGGTGTGGAACTTGGTAAGCAACTAGCAAACCAAATTCTTCCAGAGCTTGCTGACGATGCTCAAGTAACGTCTCACGACAGCTCAACGAACGGTCTAATCAACGCATTTAAAGCGCTGAAAGCTTAAGACTGTTTGAGCAACACTAAGTAATAAATGTAAAACGCCAACCTTCGGGTTGGCGTTTTTGTATCTGTAGAGCAAGCAATGGTTAAATCACAGTTAATAAAAAAGGCTGGCATTATGCCAACCTTCTTTGATTTGATACTCAGTACTTAGAAATAAACAGTTGTTATTCGAAACAGATCTCGATGAAAGCATTACCCCATTGAGATGAGAAAGGCATGATGATGATTGCTCCGTCACACTTGTGACGAATAGTATGACCTTTACCGGAAACCACGATTGGCGTTGCCATATCGAAGTCAAAACCGCTTTCCGCAAGAATACGTTTTGCACCGCCAGTCACCATGTTAGTGATTTCACCCACCATATCGGTTACTTCTTCGTTGAGGCCGTTTGGTCGCTCACCGAGCATGTTTTCCATGATTTCGAGAGCGAGGCCTTCATCAAAGGTGATCGACATTGAGCCACGAGATTGTGTACCCACCATACCAATTAGGCCGGATACATCACCACGAGCGATTTCATCTTTCTTAACTCTCGGTTTTTGTGGCTTCAATTCTAGAGAAGCCATCGTTTTTAATACGTTCATCAAAGAAGCTAAAAACGGGTTTACAAATTCAGCGCGCATAATGTTCTTCTATAATCTTATTCTTTCATCTCGGAGGAGCAAGATTGGCAAATGCCATGCGATTCAATGACATGATTAGTCAATTGAAATCCATGCTTCTCAGCGTTACTGGCGAGTAGGGTGACAAGCGCATCGTCTTGCAGTTCTATCACAGTGCCACATTTATCGCAGATCAGTAGTTGGGAGAAATGTTTGTGGGCATTGCAAGAGCAGCAGCATATGAAGCTATTGGTTGACTCAACTCGGTGAATGAAACCTTGTTCCAACAAGAAATCCAAAGCGCGATAAACTGTAGGAGGCTTGGCCTGCGGTTCACTGACTTTCAACTGCTCTAATAATTCATAAGCACTGGAGGCTTTTTTATTAGAGAGGATGAGCTCAAACACTCGCTTTCTTTGAGGTGTTAGTCTAACTCCTCGCGATGCGCATATCCCTTCAACTTGCTCTATTAATGTGTGGTCCAAATTTTTCACCATTCAATCGGACATCCCTAATCAAACCTTATTTCTAGGTTACTACGTTTTGGGAGCCAATGATTTCTATTAAAGTCAGGTACAGAGCGTATTGTGACCCACGACTTTGAATAAGACAAGGTAACTCAAAATGACAGTGTGACTCAAGGCATAACTGATTAATGAGATTGAATTAGAGATCTGGTGAATAGGTTTATAAAAAAATGTGAGGCAAAGTTCATATAGCACAAACAGGGCATAGCATTTACAATAGCCGACCTTGCTTTTGCTGGGTATTCCAGCATATTTTTTTGACTCGCTACTAGGGTACTTTGCCATGACACATTCATGTAGGTTGTCTGTCGCTCCAATGCTCGATTGGACTGACCGCCACTGTCGTTACTTTCACCGTTTGCTTTCTCAGCAGACTCTTCTGTACACGGAAATGGTAACAACGGGCGCGATCTTACATGGTAAGGGCGACTTTCTAGAATATAACGAGCAAGAACATCCTCTTGCTCTTCAGCTCGGTGGCTCAAATCCGGTTGATCTTGCTGCTTGTGCTAAGCTGGCTGGTGAGCGCGGATATGATGAAGTTAACCTTAACGTAGGTTGCCCTTCAGACAGAGTTCAAAACGGCCGCTTTGGTGCGTGTTTAATGGCTGAGCCAGAGCTGGTGGCAGATTGTGTGTCGGCGATGAAAGAAGTCACTGATATTCCAATTACAGTAAAAACGCGTATCGGCATTGATGACCAAGACTCTTATGAGTTTTTAACTAAGTTTGTTTCAACGGTTTCTGAAAAGGGCGGCTGCGAACAATTTACTATCCACGCACGTAAAGCATGGCTGAGTGGCCTTAGCCCGAAAGAAAACCGTGAGATCCCACCTCTAGATTATGATCGTGCATACCAAATCAAGAGAGACTTCTCTGATCTTGTGATTGCCGTGAATGGTGGCATTACTACTCTTGAGCAAACTAAAGAGCACTTGCAGCACCTTGACGGTGTGATGATTGGTCGTGAGGCTTACCATAGCCCGTTTATCTTGGCTGAAGTCGATCAACAGATTTTTGGTTTAGACACACCAATTAAGAAGCGCTCACAGGTTGTCGAAGAGATGTACCCGTACATCGAACGTGAACTTTCAAATGGCGCAAGCTTAGGACATATCTCTCGTCATATGCTTGGTTTGTTCCAAAGCATGCCAGGTGCAAGACAGTGGCGTCGCTACATCAGTGAAAACGCGCATAATAAAGGCGCAGGTATCGAAGTGATGCAAACAGCATTGGCTAAGATCCCTAAAGAGCTAAATGTTTAACCACCTTCAAGGTTAAAATTCTAACTCAAAAAATTAAGGTTAAATTCGCCATTAGAGGCTAAATTTACCACCACAAGTTTCCGAAAAGCCACGTATGAAGATGCGTGGCTTTTTATTTATCTGATAAATAAGGATTTTATTGGATTGGCATACTTGGTATGGAAGCTGCAATGTTAGAAAGTAGGAAAGATAGGTCATTAACTCATTAGGGAGACCATTATGTTTGAATTAATCTTTGTTCTTATTTTCGTCGCAACTCTGCTTGTCACTGGTATCACGTTTATGACGGTATTGGCTGCAACCGGAGTAGCGTTATTAGTCATGTTGGTCTTAGGTATGATGGGCGTCGTGTTTAAGTTACTGCCTTGGTTGATCGTGATTGCAATCGGTGTGTGGTTTTTCAAAAACTTTGTACACAGTTCTAACCAGAGACGTTACTAAGGTCATCGTGCCGTCAAATCTTTACTCGTCAGCGGTTTATCGTTTTAGAATTTAATATGTGTGGTAGAATTTTCCCCAATAATCTGTGAATGTGCATACAATTAGCACTACGATATGGAATTGGAGCTATCTCAAATGAATAAAATGCCATTAATTGCTTTAGTGGGAATGCTATCTTTAAGCTCGGCAGTGGCTGCTGAAGAAGAGTTTTCTTACACGGCTAAAGTCGGTGCCGATATGTGGTGGGGAAGTACTAAGCTAAACGAAGTTAGACAAGATGATGATTCTAACTCTCCTTCGGTGTATTTCGCATTTGAGCATAACGCCCCAATGCTTCCAAATGCTAGCTTCCGTTATACCTCTGTTGATTCGGACTCGTTGGCTTTTGATAAGTACGACTACACATTCTATTACACGTTGCTAGAGCATAAGTTGATGAACTTCGATGCGGGTGTGACGTTTACTCAGTACTCGAACTCTAGTTACATTGAGCCAAAAGCGACTGATGCGAAAACATCAACGTTTGATGAGTTCACTTGGAGCTTCTACGGTAACGCAGAGATCAATGTGCCGGACACTAACTTCGATATTATTGGTACGATGGAGTTCGGTGATAGCAGTGGTATTAAGAGCACTGACTTGATGGCGGGTGTTCAATATCGAATCCCTGTATCAGAATCTGAAATTGCCCTGCGTGGTGGTTACCGTGTTATAGACCTAGACTCGGATGAGTTCTTTAGTTCGGAACTAGGAAAGAGCTTCGTCATGGTCGATGGTTGGTTTGCTGGTGCTGAAGTGCGCTTTTAGGCCATATAAAGCAAATTTAGAACGAATTTTAAGAACGCCACTTTATTAAGTGGCGTTTTTTATATCTATTGATTATATCTTTCTGGAATTAGTTAGCACATTCATCACTTTCGACCATCCTTATACAGAGATCTAATTAGCGTCTATTCTTATAAGGTCTATGCTGTTGGGGCAGAACAAGGGATGGAATATGACACTCAATGAATTACGCAATTTATATCGAGAAAACTTGTTAGTTGAAGCCATCATAGAGCCCTCAATACAAGAAGGGTCTTGGGTTGTGGAGTTTCGTCATATGGGAGGTGGCTTTGTTCTACTCACAGATGTCCATGGTGAGGAGTGTCATTACGCGGATTTAGACCTAGCATCTAAGTCGGCAATGGCCGTTGGCTTTCAGCAAGTACGCATTGAAAACCAGTAAGACAATTTACGGTTCAATCGGTTTTTACTTCCAAAAAGTTATAAAACATACTTTTCTATTCTTTCTTGTTATTAAAAGGAGTGGTTAATCTATCGTCACGCAATGATTAGGGATGTCGTGACCATGTCTTTAAATAAGAAAGAGTCTTCACAAAATAATAATGCACAGTCTGGGGCTAATGAGTTACCTGGGCTAGCAGCACCACTTAATGACCAACAATTGGGTCATCTTCAGCAATCTGTTTCTGAACTGTCTTCACAGCAACTGGCATGGGTCAGTGGTTACCTTTGGGGAGTGAGCCAAGCTCAGCCTGTCGGTGCTGCTGCGCCAATCGCTCAAGCGGCCGCTGCAGTAGTGGCTAAGCCAGCGGGTAAGCTCAGCATTATCTTCGCTTCTCAAACTGGTAATGCGAAAGGCGTCGCTGAATCGCTAGAGGCAGAAGCTAAAGCCTTAGGAATCGCGGTCGAGCTTTTCGATGCGAGTGATTATAAAGGTAAAAACCTAGCCAAAGAGACACACGTCATTTTCGTCGCTTCAACCAATGGCGAGGGTGAAGCCCCTGATAACGCGATTGAACTGCATGAATTCCTTCAATCGAAGAAAGCGCCAAAATTATCGAATCTACAATACGGTGTGATTGGTTTGGGTGACTCTAGCTATGAGTTCTTCTGCCAAACGGCTAAAGATTTCGATAACTTCCTCGCTAAGCTTGGTGCGAAATCGTTTGTCGATCGCCTTGATTGTGATGTTGATTACGAAGAATCAGCAACGGAGTGGCGCGCTAAAGCGTTATCACAAGTTCAAGAAACTCTATCGACAGGTGCCGAGGCTGATATCGTTCAGCTACCAGTAGGCCAAGCAGCTGCTGGTCATTCGCAATACACCAAACAAAACCCATATACAGCGACACTATTAACTAGTCAAAAGATCACCGGTCGTGATTCGGGCAAAGATGTTCGTCATATCGAAATCGATCTTGATGAGTCGGGTATTACCTACCAACCTGGCGATGCGCTAGGTGTGTGGTATGAAAACAGTTCAGAACTCGCGAATCAGATTCTTTCTAAGGTTGGATTATCGGGTATCGAAAGTGTCGATATCGATGGTGACAATCTATCTATCCATAGTGCGCTAGTGAGTAAATTTGAGATTACGACTTCAAATCCTCAACTTGTGACTAAGTTTGCTGAGTTATCGGGCAGCAAGAAGTTAATCAAGCTGGTGGAAGATAAGGACAAGCTTCGTGAATATGCGGGTAATACACAAATCGTCGATGTTTTAGCTGAGAAGAAAACCAAGCTATCGGCTGATGAGTTAATTGGCCTGTTACGTAAGCTGACTCCACGCCTCTACTCTATTGCATCAAGTCAAGCGGAAGTGGATGAAGAAGTTCACCTAACGGTTGGTCTGGTTGAATACCAAAAAGGTGAAGAGTCTCGTTTAGGTGGAGCCTCTAGCTTCTTAGCTCAACGCCTTGAAGAAGGTGGTGAAGTGAAGGTGTTTGTTGAGAACAACAATAACTTCAAGCTACCACAAGACGACAATACACCAATCATCATGGTCGGCCCGGGTACAGGTATCGCACCTTTCCGCAGTTTTGTTCAAGAGCGAGAAAACAATGATGCTGAAGGCAAAAGCTGGTTGTTCTTTGGTGACCGTACCTTTACTCAAGATTTCTTATACCAAGTTGAATGGCAAAAGTACCTCAAGTCTGGCGCGCTAACTAAGCTAGATGTTGCCTTTAGCCGTGACCAAAAAGAAAAGGTTTATGTTCAGGATCGTTTAATCGAACAAGCAGAGCAGGTGTGGCAATGGCTGCAAGAGGGCGCTTACCTCTATGTCTGTGGCGATGCGACTCGAATGGCTAAAGATGTTCATGAAGCGTTAGTTACGATAGCGGAAAAACATGGCAACCAGAGCCGAGAGCAAGCTGAACAATATATTAATGATCTACGTAAAGCGAAACGTTACCAAAGGGATGTGTACTAATGAGCAAGCAAGTAATAGAGCAAGAAGTGCTAGGTCAAGTACTTGGACCTTTGGCTGACAATGAGCGTCTTAAGCGTGAAAGTAATAACCTACGCGGTACGATTGAAGAAGATCTCCAAGACCGTATAACCGGTGGCTTTACTGCTGATAACTTTCAGTTGATTCGTTTCCACGGTATGTATCAACAAGACGACCGTGATATTCGTAACGAACGTACTAAGCAAAAGCTCGAACCGTTACATAACGTAATGCTTCGTGCGCGTATGCCGGGTGGCATCATTACCCCTAAGCAGTGGTTGGCGATTGATAAGTTCGCAGACGAAAGCACTTCTTACGGTTCAATTCGTCTAACAACACGTCAAACGTTTCAGTTCCACGGTGTCTTGAAGCCGAACATTAAGTTGATGCACCAAACGCTAAACAGCATTGGTATTGATTCAATTGCGACAGCGGGTGATGTAAACCGAAATGTACTGTGTACAACAAACCCGGTTGAATCTGAACTTCATCAAGAAGCGTACGAGTGGGCGAAAAAGATCAGCGAGCATCTATTACCTAAGACTCGCGCTTATGCAGAAATCTGGTTGGATGGTGAGAAATTAGAAACAACGGATGAAGAACCTATCCTAGGTAGTAACTATCTACCTCGTAAGTTCAAGACAACGGTTGTGATTCCTCCGCAAAATGACGTCGACGTCCATGCTAACGATCTTAACTTTGTTGCAATTGCTGAAGACGGAAAGCTGGTGGGCTTTAACGTGTTAGTCGGTGGCGGCCTTGCTATGACACACGGTGATTCGTCTACTTATGCACGTAAAGCTGACGACTTTGGTTTTGTGCCATTAGATAAAACGTTAGATGTAGCGGCAGCGGTGGTAACGACTCAGCGTGACTGGGGTAATCGTTCAAACCGTAAGAATGCAAAAACCAAATACACACTAGACCGTGTTGGTATTGATGTATTCAAAGCGGAAGTAGAAAAGCGTGCCGGTGTTGAATTCTCTGAAAGCCGTCCTTATGAGTTCACTGGGCGTGGTGATCGGATTGGTTGGGCGGAAGGCATTGATGGTAAGCACCACTTAGCGTTATTCATTGAGAATGGCCGTTTGCTTGATTTTCCTGGGAAAGCTCTAAAAACGGGTGTGGCTGAAATTGCGAAGATTCACAAAGGTGATTTCCGCATGACTGCAAATCAAAACTTAATTGTTGCGGGTGTGTCGACGAGTCAAAAGGCCAAGATTGAAAAACTGGCGCGTCAATATGGCTTGATGGATGATGCTGTTTCAGAGCAGCGTAAAAACTCAATGGCGTGTGTGGCTTTCCCAACATGTCCTTTAGCAATGGCAGAAGCTGAGCGTTTTCTTCCTGAGTTTGTAACGGATGTTGAAGACATTCTGAAAAAACATGGATTACCAGAAGAAGATAACATCATCCTTCGAATCACTGGTTGTCCAAACGGTTGTGGTCGTGCAATGTTGGCTGAACTTGGTTTAGTGGGTAAGGCTCCGGGGCGTTACAACATGCACCTAGGTGGCAACAAGGCCGGAACTCGTATCCCTAAGATGTATAAAGAGAACATCACATCAGCTCAGATCTTAGAAGAGATTGATGTGCTGGTGGGACGTTGGGCTACAGAACGCAACGACAATGAAGGGTTCGGTGATTTTACAATCCGAGCAGGCATCATCGAAGAGGTGATCATTTCCAAGAGGGATCTGCATGCATAATTCTGTCGCTTCAAAATTGAAGTTAGCAGAGCTACTCGCATTGACTAAGACGGAGCAAATACTTCGTCTTGGGCAAATTAATGCTGAGTTAGAACAGCTAACAGCATTAGAAAGAGTTAAATGGGCATTAGAAAACTTGGAAGGATCACATGTTGTGTCTTCAAGTTTCGGCATTCAAGCCGCGTTAATGCTGCACTTAGTGACTCGAGCAAAACCAGATATTCCGGTTATTCTGACGGACACAGGGTATCTATTTCCGGAGACCTATCGCTTTATCGATGAGTTGAGTAAGAAGTTGACTCTAAATCTTCAAGTCTTTCGCGCCCAACAGAGCCCTAACTGGCAAGAAGCGCAATATGGAAAACTTTGGGATCAAGGTATAGAAGGGATAGAGAAGTACAACAAGCTTAATAAAGTTGAACCGATGAGAAGAGCGCTAGATGAGCTCGAGGCTGGGACATGGTTTTCCGGCTTAAGAAGAGAGCAATCTCAATCGCGTGCAAACTTGCCAATCTTATCTATCCAAAATGGTGTGTTTAAATTTTTGCCGGTAATCGATTGGACGAATAAAGATGTTCACTATTACTTGGAAGAGCATGGCCTTAGTTACCACCCACTTCGTGAACAGGGGTACCTTTCTGTTGGAGATACACATACAACTAAGAAGTGGGAACCGGGTATGACTGAAGAGGAAACTCGTTTTAATGGGCTGAAACGCGAATGTGGTCTCCATGAAGATGATGGAGAGCAATATGGTTCTGGGATTTAGACTCATTGCTATTTTAAAAGCTGCCATTAGGCAGCTTTTTTAGTTTCTAGGGGATAAAATTAGAGCGATTGTGGATAAGTCTGTGGTTATTGTGTAGTTACTTTGTAGTTAAACTTGCATAAATAAGGCTTTGAGTGTTTATTCGTCATGTAATCGTCATTTTTGCATTTTTCTTTAATAAACACTTGCCAATGTGATGAACATCTCTATAATGCCGCCTCACTGACACGGCAGACGCCGCAAGGCTTCAGCGCAGAATGTTAGTTAGGCAACTAGCTTTAAGCGATAATTCGCTCCTACTTTTAGAAAGTAGAAATTAATTTTCAAAAGTGTTTGACACAGAGAATTAAATCGCTAGAATGGCCGCCTCTTCCGAAGTGATGTAAGTCACAACGAAGAGAAGCTCTTTAACAATTTAAACCTATCAATCTGTGTGGGCACTCGTTGATGAATATCAAAACGTTTTATCGTTAGATAAAACAGATTCTTCGGAATCAAAATTGATTTCAATGAACTGAGTGACCAATACGAATAACTTCGGTTATTTGGCACAGTCAATTCATTACCATTCTGTTGGAATGGTAATAGCTTTAGAATTACATGTTCATTTTCGAATGAATATTAGTTTTGAAGTCAGTATTCGTTGAGTCACAAAATCTTAAATTGAAGAGTTTGATCATGGCTCAGATTGAACGCTGGCGGCAGGCCTAACACATGCAAGTCGAGCGGAAACGACACTAA
>NZ_LNRF01000019.1 GCF_001557875.1 Vibrio splendidus
GTATCGCTCCTCTCGTTTTAGTCTTAAATGAAACCTCAACTTGCTTGGCTCTACGACTGATGCAGGTGTAATGCGGACAACTTAACGGTACATGGGCTAACCTAAATATCGAGTCGATAAATCCTTGAAGCGCTCTCAATGGCATAGAAAAAACTCGTTTCACCATGAGTGCTGTCGTGATAGCTAAATCACTGAACCGACGCGGCCTCCCGCGCTTATTCTGTTTACTTTGCGCCCACCCGCTTATTGCTTCTTCATCAATCCAAAAGGTCAGAGAGCCACGGTTAATGAGTGATTGGTTGTATTGCTTCCAGTTGGTTGTTTTGTAACGAGGCTTAGGCATAGGGCTACGAGAGAGGGGGGAGGTAGCTGATCAGATCGTAGGTTCTTGATTTAGTTCCATTGA
Source organism: Vibrio splendidus (assembly GCF_001557875.1). Lineage (GTDB taxonomy): Bacteria > Pseudomonadota > Gammaproteobacteria > Enterobacterales > Vibrionaceae > Vibrio > Vibrio splendidus_F. The sequence goes on from NZ_LNRF01000019.1 coordinate 407, forward strand.
ATTACGCAACAAAGCCCATGGGGCTACGAAAGGTAGTGAACATAGCTGATCAGATCGTAGGTTCTTGATTTAGTACCATTGAATTACGCAACAAAGCTACTTTTAGAAATCGAGATATAATGAGTAAACAGCTGCTAGGATGATGATTAGGTCAACAATGTACATGTGGGGAAACTCACTCTATGTCCAAAGGGATGATAGAGCTCTCTTTAGTTTATGGGGAGGTGAGACATGACGCATTGGTTAAAAGCACTCAAAACGAGTCTATTCTATTTTTACTTTGCACGATGCAACAAAACTAAATAAACTAGGAATATCAAAGATAAACAAAGCAACAAGTATTTTATCATAAAACAATAAATGGTGGAAAATCCTATGATGTTCGCACAATTTTTGGAATTAATAAGAACAGAGCGAGGCCTGACACAACAAGAGATGGTTGACTTACTTAGTGAATCTGAAGCAGACTTTTCTAAGCTTGATCTTACGACCTTCAGCCGCTGGGAACGTGGTGTAACCTCTCCTAAGTTTTCTAAGCAATTGCTCGTGGCCCGAATTATGGGTGAAGACGTAATGCAGATCATCGACCCCGGAATAAAAACCAAAGAAAAGAATAAACGTCATTTTCAAAAAATGACGAACAGAATTCTATACCCATACTCAACAACTCCCAATAGAATTTTTCATTACTATCATGGTTCGTTGGTTGAACAACATCGTTTGTGTAAACAGCTAAGTACATTTCACCGAGATTATATGGGTACAACTTTCAACGCTGAAGTTCTACAACGAAATAACTTGGTTCTAAATTCGTTTTTTGACTCATCAGGTTCATTAGTCGGGCATTTACTTTATGGTTTTGTGCCTTTGAACCAACAAGCTCCGTCGGTTGATCTAAACGACTTATCTAAGTGCACGTTCATTGATTCTGAAAAAAGCCCAAAACAAGATGTGGATATGTATATAATCTCTACCTTTGCCTCTTTACCTGCACCTAGAATGGTCAGCTGTTTAATGATATTAGATATAGCTTGCCAGAATACTCAAATTAAACACCTAATACTCAATTGTCATGACCAAGAAGCTTACATAATCTTTGAGTCTAATTGTGAATGTGAATACCTATCAAAAGGAAATGAAATTCCTTTCGGGGGAGTCCAAGTTTTCGGAAAGCAATACCAATACGTACAAATTAGAATCAAAATCGAAAGTATTCTTTCAATACCCACAATAAGAACTCTCCTTCCTTTCACAAGCGAATACATTCAGCGTTTATTGGAAACATCAGAGTAGTAAGTAAATTACCACCTTATTAAAAAGACGGCTTTGTCTAAGCTTACTTGAAATGGGCCTCCTTATCCCCCAAAGCTTATTTCTCGTCAAGTATGGCAATTTGTTGAAGAGTTTTGAACCTATCTTGTCTTTCGATAGTATCTCAGGAACAGCCAATTTTTTCGACCAATGACCAGTGGTTTAATAACACGTTCAGCACAATTATTATCGATAGGCAGTGTCCATCATCGATATAGCGAATAAGCTTCGGCCATTGCCTGAGTGTATATTTTATCGCTTTTCCTCACTTACCTTTGCCCGAACGTCGAGCGTGAGCCAAGCAGCTGACATTGGTCACTTGCTAAGTCCATCATAAGCACTATAGCCATCGGTTTGGAGATAGCCACGATAGCTCCTCAAGAAGGCAACAAGGCAAGCCCTCGCGCGACGATTCTGGTCGTCGTACAAGTAGATGTTCTTAACATTCGGTAGCGTAGAATCTGGTGAGCCCTTGCCCGAACAGTATAGCCATATGTAGCACTGCTTATTTCCTTTGTGTCCATTGAGATGTGTTTCATCCGCCTAAACCACCACTTGCTCAAGTAGGTGCGCTTTCAAAGCCGCGCAAAACAGTGTTAACTTCTCACGGACTTGGATGATCCGCCTTGCCATGGTAGCACGTGATAGTTCGATACCTGATTGGGTAAGCAATGACTCCTATCGATAAAGTGGCATCGCGTATTGGTATTTGCCAAGAATGATGTTGGCCAGCAAGCTTTCTGTCACGAAGCGCTTATGGATAATGCTTTACAGCGCGACTCAGATACAGCGATTGAAGCTGCCTGATGATTAAGGGGATTTTTTCTCGCCCATTACTTGCACTTCAAGGCTTTGTCGACTCTGACTTTGAGCTATTGGATGTTTAGCTGATGTCTTCCGAGCACACCTATTTCAGTAAAACGCTCAAGGACACGTCAGGTCAAATATCGCAGTAAACCTTGAGCGTTATTCATCATATTGCCGTTGACTCGACTAGCGTCAAAGTCTTTAGAAGAGGGTGAGTAAAAAGTGAATAAGCATGTTGTAGAAAAACGTGGAACACGGTGTAAATTAGGCGAAGCTATTGATGTGGATACTCACGCATCTATTAGTGTGGAAATTAGCCTTGTCGACGTTGGCGCTAGTGAAATGGTACCGACCTTGTTCAACCTACTACGTAGAACGGTTATTGCCGTATCAGCCGATGGTGCATATTACACCAAAGTTGCTGCGAGATTCTTAAAATGAAAGGTAGTAATCCCCCCCGCCCCCTGAAGCCGCCTTGAAAGAGTGCGGTACTTTGGAAAGATGGCCATCCCAGAAACGAAGCAGTAACCGCTGTGAAAATGGAACAATAGCGAAATGGAAAGCCCAATCTAGCTAGAATCTCGCTCAATATCTGAGACTGCAATGTCGCGATATAAGGGACTGAAGCGGTACTGAACTTAGGGATGTACCAACGCTTACTTGGCAAAATCATGTTAAATGTCAAAGATATACATAAAGTCACGATACTAGGTATGCCCATTAGAAGCTAACGGATAATCGTAGATGTGTCTCGGCTCTCCAAACTGATCTGATTCACAACTCCGCTACCTACTATAGATTTTAGTTAAAAATTAATAGTATTCGCTGAAACAGATGACTCTGGTTGTACTTTTTATTTTCCTTTGACCTTGAATACCATAAGACAGTTTGTGCATTTATACTTTTCTTTTATTCCAAAAATCTTATCTTTGAGGTTTCGATGAATTCGTATGATTTTTTTATTAGTGCAATTACAGATCATCTATTTTTCTATTTTCCATTTCATAATTAGCTAAATAGTGTAACCATCAGTGACTCAAGACGATTGGGATTGGGGGAGATAGTTTTTTTAGAAGTGCCCATGAGTTTCAGATTGAGATATGGTAATGCCACTGTGGGCAATCTTGTCTAGAACCTATATCAATAGGTGTTGTCTGAGTTAAATCAACATCTATTGAATACACTGCAAATGAGTTCAACACAGTATCAAATCTCCGATGTCCACTGAAAAAATAGAACCACTATTGCCTGCCCATAAGACTAACCATCCTCTCGGTACACATCGAAAACGAGTCAATAACTGTGATGCGATTAATGGAATTCTTTTTATTCTCAGAACAGGTTGTCAGTGGAATACGCTTAGCGCAACGCATATTTGTACGTTTAGCTCTGCGCATCGTCGTTTTTAAGAGTGGCGAGATGCGGTTGTATTTGAGCTATTTCGGCAAACGGCCTGATTTACGAAGGGCATAATTGGCGTTCTATATCAATGGATGGCTACCAAACTAAAGCGCCTTTAACTGGCTCAAAAAACTGGAAAGAACCTAACAGGTAGAGCGAAACAAGGCATAAAACGCAGTTTGTTGACGGATGCGAATGGATTGCCACTTACTGTAGTCAGCGATGATGCCAACGTTCACGATATCAAATTGGCACTTCAAACTTTAGAAGCATTAGAGTGCTATCGACCACCTTTACAAGATCCACTGAGGTTATACAGATCAGTGGTTGCATGATGAACTGGTAACTTTAAACTATATCCCTCATGTTCAATCACGAACAAAAGAGGCTGGAGCTTAAAAAATCTGATGATTTTAAGGCCCATCTGTAGTGGTCTAATGATCTCGGACACCAAATTAGGTGGTAAAGTCTCCACCATAAATAAGGTGTTTAATGACAAAACGACAACGACGTATATTTTCTACTGAGTTCAAACTAGATGCTGCAAGTTTGGTTCTTGATCAAGGGTACTCCATACCTGAAGCAGCTAACTCTATGGGCGTAGGTGAAACGGCTTTACGGCGATGGGTCGACCAACTCAAAGTTGAGCGAGGTGGGATGACTCCAACGGCCAAAGCCCTCACGCCTGAGCAAAAGAAAATCCAAGAGTTAGAAGCCCGGATTAACCGGCTAGAACGAGAAAAATCCATATTAAAAAAGGCCACCGCTCTCTTAATGTCGGACGAACTCGAACATTCTCGTTAATAGACAAGTCGAGGGAGCATGAATCGGTCAAAATGCTTTGCGAACTGTTCAACGTAGCTTCGTCTTGTTACTACGAGTTTAAGCAACGCAAGCCGGATGCCAGTCGCATTCGTCTAGCTAGCCAAATTAAAGAACTCTTCAACATGAGTCGAGGCTCTGCTGGCAGTCGTACTCTTGTCTCGATGCTGAGCGAAGAAGGCATAAAAGCCGGACGATTCAAGGTTTGCCAGATAATGCGTGAAGCTGAGTTAATGAGTAAACAGCCAGGTTCGCATCGATATAGACATGCAAAAGTAGAAAGGCCAGATATTCCAAATCTACTGAAGCGTGAGTTTTCTGTCAGTACTCAGAATCGTGTTTGGTGTGGCGATATTACTTATATTTGGTCAGACTCGAAGTGGAGCTATTTAGCGGTAGTGCTTGACCTATTTAGCCGACGCGTTGTGGGGTGGTCTTTATCCGATAAGCCCGATACTGAATTAATATCTAAAGCTTTGGAGATGGCCTGGGAGCAACGAGGATGTCCAAAGAACGTGATGTTCCATTCAGATCAAGGCTGCCAATATAGCAGCCGTAAATATCGCCAAAGACTTTGGCGATATCGTATAACTCAAAGCATGAGTCGTCGTGGTAATTATTGGGACAACGCTCTCATGGAGCGGCTATTTAGAAGCTTGAAAACCGAGTGGATACCAGCAACAGGTTACCTGACACAAGCTCAAGCTAAGAAAGACATCAGTCATTACCTGATGAGTTACTATAATCGGCAACGGCCTCATCAAGCAAATGATGGGCTGTCGCCAGTAAATGCCGAAAATCGGCTTAAGTCAGTGTCCGGAATCTATTGACCACTACAATATTCTTTTTGTCGCACGATGTATTTCGATACTCAACAATGTCTTCTATCGTCAGAACGGGCATTTTGTGAAGTTTCGCAAACACAATGGTTTCAGGCAATTTTGCCATAGTACCATCTGAGTTGGTAAGCTCGCAAAGCACACCAGATGGGACAAGGTTAGCGAGCTGCATTAAGTCAACAGTCCCTTCTGTATGACCTCGACGGGCCAGTACGCCATTGCTTTTAGCAACCAAAGGAAAAACGTGGCCCGGTCTCGCAAGATCTTCCGGTTGAGCACCAAAATGGATCGCTGTTTTTACTGTTGTCACACGGTCTTTTGCTGATACTCCTGTTGTAACCCCCTCTTTAGCTTCGATTGACACCGTAAAAGCCGTTTGGTTTTTACTTCGGTTATCTTCCACCATAGGAGGCAATTCCAACCAGTTCGCTCGCTCTTGAGTTAAGCACAAACATACGATTCCACTGCACTCTCTGATCATCAGCGCCATTTGTTGCTCTGTCAGGTATTGAGCAGAAAAGATCAAGTCACCTTCATTTTCGCGGTTCTCATCATCCATCAATAAGATACCATTGCCATGTTTAAGCGCCTCAATAGCCCGTTCGACTCTTTGCAGAGGATTACCAAACTCTTCTAAAAGTGACGTAGACTCCATGATTTCATCTCCTTGAAAGTTGTTATAAATAAGCGAATGCATCGGAATAAAGTTGATCTAGCTCTACACCTTTCCCTTTACAAAATTCTGTCCGAGCGGACTCAACCATTTTGCCAGGGCCACATAAATAGATATCGAATTCAGATAAGTTCCCGAAATCATTCATCACACACTCTAGAACCTGCCCACGCTTCGCATATTGGGGGGAGCTTGGGACCTCCGTAATAGGTACGTAACGAACATTTCTGTTTTTCAAGGCAATATCAACCAACTCATCATGCACGTACAAGTTATTCATATCTTTTGCCCCCCAATAGACGTAAATCGGTTGTGTAAACCCATGTTGTAAACTGTTTCTCAAAATACTCATCGCATATGACATACCAGTACCACCGGCTATGAGTAATAGAGATTTTGCGCTCTTACTTCGGAGCCAAGCGTCACCTCTCGGTTCACTCACTTCAATTTTTTGGCCACTGAGCCAAGCGTTGGTCAGCTCTTCCATAACAAGGGTATTTTTATTACGCAGCTCTGAGCCACCAATATGAAGCTCTAAAAACTCACCTTCAGTAGGGCAAGAAGCAATGGAAAGCGGAACTCCGCCACAATTTAATCTGAGATTGATGTATTGCCCTGCTCTAAAATCAAATGGTTGATCTGGTCTCAATACTACACGGGATATAAAGCTGGTAAGTGGTTCTATTTTTTCTACCGTACATAACATCACATTCACCTCTTCACATTCTTAGTCGTAATCGCTTGAGACAAACTCAGTGCGCACCCTTTTAGCCCTCTCGTATTTACCCGTCTAACGATCTCGACCGTTGTCCCAGGTCTTTCCCCATCTTCCTCTCTCACGATGCCAATATCATCGGTGACCAAGAAACAGGGATAACTCACCGCCGACGCATCCATATAGCTCATTAGCCCCGGCTCCCCATTTGGCAAAGGTTTAAGAGTGATGGGATCCAAGGCTCTCGCAAACACCCATGGTGGTACTCTTTTTTTATGTTCTTTATCTTCGAAAAAGCAAGTATTCAACTCCACTTGGTTGAAGGTATCTCGGATCTGTTGGGAACTGTCTAAGTCAAATGTTTCAAGCAGAAGTTGATTGAAAGCCTCTCGATCGAGAGATTGGTCTTGATGCTTCTTCCAGCCTCCACCCGTAATTATGTAAAGATCGCTGCCACCATTGAACTCTCGCCCTTGTTTACGCATGAAATGACAAAGCAGGTAGATGAAATAAGGAGGGCCAATAAGACAAATGGTTTTACCCTTTTTCTTAATCCTCTCCATGTTTTTTAACGTTGCTTCAAAATCGATTTCATCTTCGTTCACGGTAAAAGCTGTTGGATAAAGCAGCTCGACCAAGCTCATCACATATTTGAACCAAATGTTATTGGCGTTAAAGCGGTCCGGGCCTAAATTGACCAACTCCATTTGATGATCAAACCAATCACCGACATAGTTCATGCCGAAATTGACAGAACCAAGCAGGCGCTCGATGCTCAGTCGGTCTCTAGCAACTATGCTTTTTATTCCACTAGTGCCGCTGCTTGTGAATCGATTTTCAACGTCAGCGTCTTCGACTGTCAGTAACGTTCTTAGTTTGAAGATTGAAGTTGGAAAAACGGGGATATCGTTGAGGTCGGATACGTCCTCTTTCACACCTAATGTTTGGCAGAAATGACGATAATCCTCGTTATTCTGGTAATGATACCGATACGCCTCTTTAACGAGACGGGAAGTCAATTGCTTCTGTTGTTGCAAAGGCCACTGGTGTGGTGTGCCCATAAAAATCAAGTCATCGATTTCTGTGCTTGCCGCGATATTTTCCTGCTTGACCGCTGAAAGTACGTCCATATAAATGCCTATATAAATAAGCGCGATTGCGCATAGAGATGGAGAAAGGGACAGAAATATGCCCCTTTATGCGTTCATGTAGTCTTAAGAGTGGTATTTCATAATGTTGACATTCACGATATCGATCACAGCTCTCTGTTGAGCCTTATCTGCAATCGACTCAAATGACATCAAAACATCAGAAGCACCACAGCACTCGATTGCGATACGTGCTGCTTGAGTACTTTCTTCATAAGTACCAATGGCATTTTCAGACAACAATTCGGACATTTTTGTAGAGAAGTCACTATTTGGGTAAGACTCGCGAACATACTCTGCTAAGTACTCATGCGTTTCTGCTCTTGCTTGGTCGCCATCAAGATTCTGGTTGACTAAAAGAGTCAGCTTATGGTGCACTTTCGCTATATCTACACCGTGCTCGTTAGCAACATCGTTGTAGAGCATCGCGTATTCTTGGCGCTGCGCATTGGAGTCATCCCACTTAAACACAAGAGCAAGAGCTCGCTTCGCTGCCCATTCGACCACTTCTTTACTGGTAGCATTCACAAACTGAGCGGGACCACCTTCGGTATAAGCATGTGGATTTACAGAAATCTTTGGAAAACTGAAAAAGTCGTTATCAGGGTGGCAGTAACCCGTTGAAAAAGCGTCATTGATAATTTCATAACATGCATCAAATACCTGAAATTGCGCATTAGTCGGACGATTAAAGAAGCGCATATCCGTACTTTTTTCACAATCACTAAAACCAAAAACAAAGCGCCCTTCACTCATCTGGTCAAGCAGGCAAGCTTCTTCAGCAACGCGAACCGGATGATGGGTGGTAATAACATGATTCAAAGAAGCAACTTTGAGATTTTGAGTCATACCAAGTAAAAAGCCCGCTACCGTCAATGGCGCACCTACTGTGCCTTGATTCGAGAAATGGTTTTCATACACAGCGACGGTATCAAAACTCAGTTGGTCAGCGTAATGAGCAGTATCTAACATATCTTCAATGACTTGGTCTGAAGATTGTTTTGAGTTCAAAAAATTGAGGAAGAATAATCCAAATTTCATGTCCCTTTCCTTATCGAAAATAATTATTATTGTTTCTCTTTGAGATATGGCATCACATCAGATTGAAACAGCGTCATGGATGCGATGATTTCTTCTTCTGAACCGTTAGCTTCAAAACCACAGCAAATATTGTTGATACCTGTTGCATCGATATCCTGCTGGATGATCGCGATACACTCTTCAGGCGTGCCCACTGGATTGATTTCGTAGCTGTAATCAATGCGACGATTGGTGTCCTTATGACCTTTCAAAACAAAGTCACGCCATTGGCCTTTGTTAAAGTCATAGCCTTTGATCTGGTTAGAATCATCAAAAATAGTGGTGGCATTCACGTAAGAGTCGTACCAATGGGCAAGGAAGTTTCGGCAAACTTCTTTAGCTCTCTCAGAGTCATGGTCGACTGAAGTAATGTAAGATAGGCAGTGGTCAATTTGGGTGACGTCGTAGCCATGTTCCGCCGCGATTTCATTGTAAAGATCGAGCTGAGCTTTCTTTTCATGTGTATTGATGATCCAACTTAAGATCATTGGCAGGCCACGCTGTGCGGCCCATTCCGTTGTGGACGCTGATTCGGCAACCACATAAACAGGTGCGCCGCCTTTGGTGTGTGCTGCAGGGTTCAACTGTACTCTAGGAAATTTAATATGCTCGTTATCTGCGGCCATGTAACCTTCTTCAAAGCCTTCTTTCATCAAGTCATACCAACAATCCATCAGTGCACGGCTGTTATCCATATCAGTCCCAAACACTCGGAAGTCCTTATCATACAACCCGCGACAAATACCAAAGCGGAATCGCCCTTTCGACATTTGATCAAGCAAGTTAACATCTTCAGCTTGTCGGACAGGGTGCGCCGTTGGTAACACAATCGCAGCGGTACCAACATTAAGGTTTTCTGTCGCACCAAGTAAGTTCGCAGCGGCCACATATGGGTTACCCAGTAAACCGAACTCAGTAAAGTGATGCTCTAATAACCAAACGGTATCGAAGCCACAACTTTCAGAGGCTTTGCCAAGGTTAACCAATCGCTTCATCACTTGTGCCTGATCTAACTCAGGTGGTTGATAAGTGAGAAGGAAATTTCCAAATTTCATAACGTTTCCTTATTTATTGGTGTTGCAGGTAAGCATTAAGCCATTTCTAGCATGCGGCTTTCGATTTCTGCTTTTAGACGACGCTCATTGACCGTCGCGATGGTGAGCTGCTCAAAATCGGGCTCGACAAAATCAACATTGATTTCGAGACTGCCGTCATCCATTGTGATCGCTGCTTTCGTCACAGATTGATAAAAGTTACGTAAGACAACTAAATTCTCACCCAAGTCGTGAGAGCTCCCAAGCAAGGAGTACAGTTTGCAATTGCCGCTGCTGATTTGTCCGAGCATTCCGTAGACTTCATCTTGCTCTACCCAATCATCGTTGTTGGCGGTAAATGCAATTAATGGAACAGAGGTATTAGAGACCTTGGCAAGCGTAGATTCCAAAGTATCCCAATGATGCTCAAAACAGTCTCGAACAAACACTTCAGAACCAAGCTTGTGCCCTTCGAAGTCAAGGTCGTTTGGCAACTCATCGATCGGTAAACTGAGATAATCAAACCCAAGTGCTTTTTCCAGCGTGTCACGCAGATTTACGACACCAACAGCAGTAATGAGGAAAGATAATTCAAGTTCAGCAACAACCTCATAAGCCACACGAGCCGACAAACTTGCCGCAATGAGCCCGATGTTCGAGATGCCCTTTTGTTGTAGCCAGTGATAAACCGTGCATAAACTGTTTTTTCCAGTGGTCATCGTAAATTCATCGATAGTGCCTGAGCTCAAACCGACGTGATGGAGCGAGTCATAACGAAATACATGGAACCCATTTTCAGACAAGTATTCTGCGAGACCAGCAAAGTGATCCATTCTCCGAGCGAACCCAGAAGCAATGAGAATGGTATTGTTTTTAGAGGGAGCACTTTTATTCGGAGGTGTTTCCCAGATGTGAATATTCTGACCATTATTCACGCTTAGCACGTGAGAAATAGTCTTACATTGACTTTTCATTATAAACTTCCTTATTTAAGGGACAAAAACCAAGAACTTATCTTCTTCAAGAAATCGAGTTTGTTCTATTTCTACAGAGACATCCTTGGTGGTAAAACTATATGGTCTTTCGTGAGAGACAAATCGAACTAAGCGTTGTAGTGGTCGCATCGCATCATGTGCACCACCCGCTCTAAATATATTATTCATGCCGGATTCAACTATTCGCTCAACGCCTTTTTGAGCAAAGATATCTCGGTATTTAGTTGAAGAACTCCAAGGATAAAAAGAAATCGTTTGAGTTTTATGCTTGTCGATATAATCAACAACATCTTCCACCTTATTTATTTTATGGATATAAACACAACGACTTAAAGGGTGGTTGTATTCGACACCAGCGTCTGATTCTATAATCATCCACTTATTATTTGGTTCCGATATAATGTTGAGACCTGAGAATTGACATTCCAATCGAGTAAATGAAAACAAAGCTTCTTCATCAAAACTTTGCCTAGACTTCGGGAGAATATTTTCATAAAGACATAATTTTTCTACCAACTTATCCTTAAAAGCTTCATAGTTGTCTCCACAAAAGTATATATTCTGGGTAGAGAAACAAGCATTCTGGTCATAAAAGCAAATATCATGAGCGGCGCCGGAAGCCGCTTCATCTAAGTTGGTCGGTTCATCTAAAATAGTAAAACTTTTTTTAGGGCCGAACTTCAAAACATCAATATGTGAAGGCGAATGCTTAACCGCCCAATCAATAGCATCATGCCCTCCCCAAGCAACAACCGCATCCATATGACTAATTAGCTCTTCCGCAATTGTCGTATCAGCTTTATGTGGCCAATACAGTACAGAGATCGACTTAGAAATTGGGTGGTCCGGATTGACGTCTATAAAACTCATTGCCAATGCATGCGCAGTAAATGGATCGGAAGCCGACATTCGTACGATGCATTGATTTTTAGTCAGAATGCCACGCAATATCGATGTCACACCGGAAAGGGGAACATTACCTGCGAGTAAGTGCATGACTCGCCCTTTAGGGAATGCTCTTACATAACACTCACCTTGAGGTAACCACTCATCTTGAATATGGGTTGACCCAAGCTCAGTATTCACAATGTCATATAGGGCACTTTTAGAGCATAAAATCATTGCGATCCAATTGGCCTCTAATTTTGCCATTTGTGGTGAATAACCTAAGTAGGTAATTAGGTTTCTAATGTACGTTCTTCTTCTAGAATATTCTTCATTCTTCCAGCGCTGTCCCACTGTATAAACAAAATTGATTATATTATTTATATCTAAATCTATCAGAACCTCCTGATTAAGCATCTGAGAAATATGCTCAACATTGAAAGAATCTATTTTAACTTTATTTTCTTCAAAAGTAATCTCATGACTTCCTCGCCCCGTAGAGCATATAAGACCATTTATAATCAAGGGTAAATGCTTTTCCATATTAAAGGTAACTCCTCTTTATCTAGAAAAAGCCTACCTGTTAATTAATTTATTTGGAAGCGGAAATGCCACTTATATTAAAAAGCGTTAATCATATCAAAACATTCCCACTCACAATAATTAGTTATCATTATAGACAATCCACCCTATAAATATTATTAATCATAGTGATTACGACGGCTTTTATGATCAAACGGGTATTTTCAATGCCGTTGAGAGGTCTGCAAGGATTCATGAATTCTGTTTTCAAGCTTGCTCAACTGCCATTCTTATACCCTCATTATTCATACATTAGCAAGCGAGCAAAAACGGTCAACGTCTTCGTTCAAGAATAAGACTAAAGGAGTAATCCAGCATTTAGCCATTGATGCGACTGGGCTGAAGGTGAGTGGAAAGTAAAAAAGCATGGCACTGACGGGAAGCGGCGAGTCTGGCGAAAGCTACATTTAGCGGTCGATACAGACATACACGAAATCATTGCTGCTGAGTTAAGTCTATCGAATGTGAGCGACGGTGAGGTGCTACCTAACTTACTCAAACAGACTAGCCAAAGAATCAATGAGATATCTGGCGATGGAGCTTACGAAACAAGGTCGTGCTATGAAGCTATTCATATCAAACGAGCAGTCCCACTAATCCCCCCGAGGGGAGGAGCTGCCTTTCGGGAACGCAGCCATCCTCGCAATCTAGCGGTCGGTTGTCAGAAGCTATACGGTTCCAATAAGTATTGAAAAATGAGGGGTGGCTATCATAAACGCTCACTCTCAGAAACGGCGATGTTCCGTGTGAAGAAACTGCTCGGAGGGACATTAAGTTTAAGAAATTACAACGCTCAAGTTGGCGAAACTTACGCCATGATCAAAGCGTTAAACAAGCTCACTGTTCTAGGTATGCCTAAACGATAGTAATCGCCTAACAATTCTCCATATTAGGCGAGTTTATACCTGATCTCGAATTAGGAAACAAAGCCACTATGAGGGGTTCTTGTCACCAGGTTTGTGCATGAGTGTAAGCGACTTCGTGTTACCTCAACTAATTAAGATTGTGCTAACTTAGCAAGATTCCTAACAAGCTTCTGTCCAGAGGCTTCATAGGTCTAAAGTTTTACTCGTGGCACTTTTCTCTCAAAGTACCACTAGATCAGATCCGCCTCTTTTTGATCTCGATTATTGATAAACTTAAGCACAAATGCTTTAGCCGAGCGCAAATTTTAATATGTAGGCTCAGGCAGCTTTTGCAACTAATTGCTTAGGGGTTACAATGTCCTTTTATCTATATGGTTATGGGGAATATGATGGAAAGAGGTGTTATTGCGTTACCGATGAACATTCAGTACAACATGACAGGTTTGTCATTCAGTTCGAAACTAACTCCTGAGATGGTTAGGTACTATATGTTGTACTGGGACAAGATGATTGTTCCCGACAACAACCTCATATCTTTCGGTATTCCCGACCAAGAAGACCTCGTCGCTACAGGAAAAGTTCTGAGACCTAAATTGAGCTTTGGCAATGGACGATACTCTAGCCAAGATATTGCTGATGCAATGCTATTAGAGCAAGCTGAACTAGCTAAAATGTTCAACAAAGGTCTTAATGTTGATTGGCTTATTCATCAATCTGATTGTAATCAGTTCTACTTACCTCCTGAGTTGCCCGAGCAAAACGACCATATTCGTTTTGGCTTGACTAACGTGCTTCCTGTTCCTGATCGTTCGGTGAATATTAACGAGATACTTGAATTCAAAGATTACCGAAGTGACGAGCTAGGTGATTTACATAACTGCATAAATGAAATGTATAAAGAAGTGTTATCTGCACCCGATCAAACTCTTGAGGGCAAACAAGCAATAGCTAGATTTCAAAACTCGATCAATAACCTTGACCAAGTATCAAAGGAAAGATTCCGTATTTTCAATAAGTTTGATATTGACGTTCAATACAAACTTTCTAGGAAAGACCTAACTCAAACAACAGGTTTAGCTAACCTCGAGGGGGCAGCATTACCAGCTTTTGGAATCGATATGTTCACAGGTTATTCTTTTACTATGGCAACTGCGGTTGGTGCTCTTGCTGGATTTGTGTCTGGTTTAGAAGTTTCTGTGTCAAGAAGCCAAGCATTGAAAGAGCCCACCAACAACCCATTAATGTACCTGTCTAAAGCATCAGAAGTTGGAATAATCACGATTTAAGGCTTGTAGTGATCTGAACCAGCAGAACTGGACACCTCACTGAGCGACTTTCCGATAGCAAAAGTTATCCGAGTTTTTCTATTTTACTTGATTACTCTAAGAAGGCTTTGTCCAAAAGCGTGTTTGGAACCCAATAAGCTATTTCACTTTCGTTGCTTCAGACTATGTTGCACATCATCAGGATGTGTTCTAGCTTTTCATTTCATAGTCTTGGTCGATTTTTATGACAAATTTTTCACTCAAAAATCGTTAAAAGTGCCCCCATTTACAAAAAATTACCAAGGGTGAGGTGGGATTGGTTCTTAGTTAACCACGTGCTGTAAAATTAATATAAACATTGTTTACGTTTACCATGGCCCCTTTTAAGGGGGAATGTAAAACCGCCTTCTAAGAAGGCGGAGAATTTTAGGTTATATTGTTTAGAATGCGCTATTAGTTAGCTGGGTGAACCTAATCAACTAAGTCCCATGCAGAGGTCCACGCTAGACCAGCTCCTGGTTCGTAGTAAAACGCAGAAGACGATGAACACCAACCTGAAACTTTACATTGGTAAGCACTTCCCGCATTACTAACAAGATCCCCGACATTATACGTTGTACCTGCAACATATTGAGGGCTACTTGGCGGGTCTACTGGATATACCGGGTCTACTGGATATACCGGGTCTACCGGGTCTACCGGGTCTACTGGATCTACCGAATCAACTAAGTCCCATGCAGAGGTCCACGCTAGACCTGCCCCTGGTTCGTAATAAAATTCAGAAGGCGATGAACACCAACCTGAGACTTTACATTGGTAAACACTTCCCGCATTACTAACAAGATCCCCGACATTATACGTTGTACCTGCATCATATTGAGGGCTACTTGGCGGAACAACTGGGTCTACCGGGTCTACCGGGTCTACTGGGTCTACCGGGTCTACCGGGTCTACCGGGTCTACCGGGTCTACCGGGTCTACCGGGTCTACCGGGTCTACTGGGTCTACCGGGTCTACCGGGTCTACCGGGTCTACCGGGTCTACCGGGTCTACCGGGTCTACTGGGTCTACTGGGTCTACTGGGTCTACCGGGTCTACTGGGTCTACCGGGTCTACCGGGTCTACTGGGTCTACCGGGTCTACTGGGTCTACCGGGTCAACTGGACCTGCAGTCATTCCTGTTAATGCGTTACATTCAGCTTCAGATAACTCTGTCTCGTCTGTATCAATAAAACCACACGCTTTAATAACGTTTGTCATATCTAGCTTAGTGTTTGTGACACGGTAGCCTAAACCTTCACGGGCTGCATTGGTATGGTAACCAGGGTCGTGATCAACCATCCAGTTAAAAATACCGCCAAGATTACGCTTTTTAGCGTACGCAGCTTTCGCATACACACTTCGAGGGGTATCGATGCTTAAAAACTGATTAGTCTCCTTATTGAAAAGAAAATCTGCGTTTGCATCGGTATCTGTGTAAATTTCATAACCTTGTAGTCCAGATGCGCCAGTCTCTTTAAAGCTCACAAGCTTATCGGCATAATCAAAAAGCTCTGATGCACCAGCGTCATAGCTGTAGTTTGTTGATGTATTAGGAGCAAAAGACCCGACTAAAGGTGAAACACTTTGTAAGTCTACGTTACCAGCATTACGACTGTAGTTAGCATAACCAATTTGAATCGCTGTTGATGGAATGCCAAGTACATCAATCATGTAATCAATCGACTTTTCAGCCGAGTGGAAGCTATCATCGTTTTCAAACGCTTTACCAGACATATTGGTATGATGCGCAAGCTTATCTTGCCAGTCACCCATAAAGTCATAAGTCATTAAATGAACATAGTCTAGGCCATTATCAATTAAAGCTTTAATGTTTGATGCATCTAATTTGGTCGCAGGAGCGCCCGCCGCAATGGCAATTTTCTTCTCTGGCATTCCCGCCTTTGTTAAAGCACTGCGAAGCTCTTTAATAAGAAGAGCATAGTTCTCACCATCTTTTTCAGACCATGAGTTACCGCTTGCACCGCCGCCACCTGGGTATTCCCAGTCGATATCAATTTGGTCAAACATAGGGTACAGAGTAAACCATTTTACTGCGCTATCGATGAAAACCTTGCGAGATTCTGGAGTACTTGCCATGCGAGAGAAAGGCTCAGACAGTGACCACCCACCAACACTAAAGGCAAGCTCCAAATTTGGGTCATCTTTTTTCATGTCTCGTAAGACAGCAATTAGGCCGCCAGCGTATTTTTGTCCACTTTCAAAGCTTGCAGCACCATTTCCAGTGTCTTCGTAGAGTTCGTTGTTCCAATGGCCATTACCACTGCCGTAATCCGCCTGATAGTCTGAGTTAGGGTCTGTAAATACGATTGTATAATCGGGGTAATTACTGGCAGCACACACTCTTTCTACAGAGGCGACTGAAGACGTAACCGTTGGGTCTCCAATACCAGAACCACACACACCCATAAATGAGTACACTAACTTGTCGTATTTCCCTTTAATATCATTGATATTAAAAGCTCGTTCATATACGCCCCAGTTTGATAGGTAACCAGCTACTGGAAGTAGAGATTCATCATGCTCATACGTATTGAAGACTTTCTCTGCATCCGTCCACTTAGGGCTGCCAGCTACAGCAACATTCATTGACCCACATGCTATTAGTACAGCAAGGCTAATGATTTTTTTAGAGGTGTTCATTATTTTCCTTAATAAAATTTAAAAAATAGAGTGATAATCTGTCTTTATTTTTGAAAGCTAGTGATAACTAGCAAGACTAAATATTCTTAGTACTTAACTACTGCTTTTAATAAAAATATACCTTTTTTATCTTTATAACTCTGGTATTGGATTATGTCACCCAACACTATATTGACTGACATGGGGATTTTATTGTTAATTCTATTATCATGAAAATGGCATTTAGTTATATCTTTAAAAGGTAAGTGCCTTCACCCTATGTTGTCTTGGTGTCCGGGATCATTAGACCACTACAGTGTTGTATTTTTTCAGTTAATATTTAAAATAAAAAATGGTTACTGGAAGGTCGCACCTGGGGATAAAAAGTGGAATACCAAAATGTTTATTGATAGAGCCGTTGAAGTTTTGGAGATAAGTTGCTTTATTGCTTAATTCGGTAAGAAGACATGGTAGCCACAGTTGATCAGTTCTCAAAACATATTGACTTTCAGCATACCTGGTTGTTCACGCCTTGAGCATAGCGTAAGTCTCGCCTATCTGAGTATTGTAATTTCGTAGGCTTAACTTCCCATCTAGCACCTGTTTTACTCGTTACATTACTGTCGCTGATAGAGATCGCTTATGACAGCCATACCTTTTTGACGTCTTGTTGGAGCTGTAGAGCTTCTGGCAACCTACCGCTAAGTTACGCGGAGCCATTATTCCCAGAACACTATTACTTCTTGTGGCGGGGGAAGCAGCTTATCTCACATAAACCGTATCGCACCTTGGTGATTCCCTGTGTCATAAGCGCCATCACCTGGCATCTCAACGATTTTGCAACATGTCTGATTAAATAAGCCGGTAAGTACTTCAGTAACGGTTATGTGGGATGAGCCCAGCTCTACAGCGACTATTTCGTGGGTTTTGGTGTATACCATGATATAAAGCTTACGCCAACCGCTTCGCGTCAGTACCACGCTTCTTGCTCTTCTCTTCACTTTCACCATAAACCTCGAGACCAGTAGCATCAATGGCTATGTGCTATATCGTATTTCTGGTTTTAGTTTTAAATGAAACCTCAACTCCCTTAGCTCACGACTCGTACAGTGTAGTACGGAAAAACTAGCGGGGATAAGCCAAATTGAATACTGAGTCCAGAAAACCGTACAGCTCTCTCAATGATATGGCTAAGTTGCTGAATAGACGAGATCTACAATGCTTACTTTGCCACCACTCGGCTATCGCTTACTCATCAAACCAAGAGATCAGATAGCCACAGTATATTAGAGCTTTGTGACACTGTTTTTTGCTAGTTGTTTATACCGAGGATGAGGCTACGACTATTGATAGGTTTAGCCTATCAGCTCGTAGTTTCTTGATTTAGCTCCACAGAATTACGCATCAAAGCCGACTTAGGGGCAAAAATCAGTCAACTAAAAGCAAACATCCGACATCTAACCAATAAGAAGATACGACACCATTCACAATCTCATATGCAGTTAAGTTTATATTATTAATAAACTCCCGCATAATAGGTCGCATCTTTCATCAATACTCCATTTCAATGTCTACAGCTAATTTATTTATTTTTAAACACCAAATTCGAATTTTAAAAGCCAAATGCTTACAGGACTTGATAGGGGGTACGCGCTTTGGCACTCACCATCATGTAGGGAAACTTTCTTTTAAAACAAAAAATGGAGTCTTAGTATATAGATCTTATACGCAAGATAAAAAAACGAGTAGAATTGAACTACTAAACGTTCTCTAAAAAATATCAAACACACTATCCACTATTTATGCTATCAATAAGCGCAGCAAATAAAAACTATATACTGACTACGGTAACTATCTAGGGGGCCCCTAGAGCAGTACTGATTTCTGGCTTTGGGAAGACAAAAGACGTTTCAGTGGAATCTGTTGATGCTGTTCCCCTCAGAACGATTAACAGGAAGGACACCGCATGACCGATAACACTGTTGTTTCACTGAATGCACCACAGACCCGCTCACCGTAGTGATACGCTAAGAAGCTTAAGATTTTATGACACAAGCTATTAACTTCTAAAGAAGGTGGCTTTGTGTGAGCCCCCTAAAAGGGGGCCTTTGTTTAGTCCAGCGCTAATTGTTGCTGTTCCACGCGCTCTTTCTTCTCCTGATGCCTTACATAACGTCGAATGTTTTCTTCATTAATACCTACGCTATCGACAAAATAGCCCCTTTGCCAAAAGTGGTTACCCCAAAGCTTATTTTTCCTCAAATATGGAAACTTACTGAAGAGCTTTTAGGCTATTTTGCCTTTCAATACGCCCATCAACTTGGATATTGATAGCTTGGGTGGAACCTTTACGACTAAGTGCACGTGGTCAACTTTGACGTTCAGTTCAACAACTTCACATCCAAGTTGATTACAGTAAACATTTATACACCGATAAACTTCTTTGCCTACATTGTTCTTCAAGATCCTAAATCTGTATTTTGGCGTCCACACTATGTGATATTGACATCTCCAAAATACGTGGGAAGCTTGATTGTATCTACTCATGTTATTTGTCCTCTTTGACTCCGCTAAAAATCAAGGGAGCATTTAACATGGGTAGAACTACAGGCAAAACCTAACTGAATGATAACCACCTACTGAAGTAGGTGGTTTAGGGCTGAAAATAAAAAGTATTGTATCTTCGCAACCTTAATAGTAACGCGTACCAGGAAAACCTTGATGCAAACCTGTACGAATTACTTCATAACTATTTTTACCGAAGCTTGGGAAAGGCGAAAAAACAGTTCTGGGTATATTTACAGAAGGCCATTGAGCTAAGTATCCTTTAGGAGCTGAAATAAAGCCTACATCTATACCTACTTTTTTTAGTTCAGTTTCAAGCTTAGAAAGATAGAATCCTCCTCCTACATTACAAGATTGAACCTTAAGAACACCTACTTGACGTAACCCTAGAGCATAAAGCTTGCGTGCGAGATCTACAGGTGTCACTGGCGCATATGATCCATTCTGATTTGTACACATAGGACCATAAGGGTTACCATGAGCGACTATGTCCAAACGGTGCTCAAATGTTAAAGATGAAAGTTGATTTGGAGAGGCTCCCGGAAACAATTCCTGTAGTGATGATTCCAATACCAATTCGTTACTACTTGAAAGATTTTGCGTAGGAATATTATAACGATTTATCGAACTCTCACCAAAATGACGAAACACAGACTCCGGCTGCCCCTTTCCTAATAGTAGGATATGTCTATAGTTCCCATCTGATGTCCAGTTTTTCAATACATTATTTACTTCTGCTATAGCCCAGCCTGATGTATTTTTGACAACTTTATGAGCACCTAACGAACCAACACCTTCGTACAGTGCATAATCGTTGCTCGAAGGAAAACGTCGAACTCTATGCCAACTTCCCATGATATTGGCAATATAATCAACCCCCTCTATCGCTCCCTCTCCGACATAATGATGAAGCCCAGATTCAATCTGCGTACCAACTACAGCTTCGAAATCACTTACCAAACTTGTTGCTAATGCCGATGATTGTGAAACTGGTACTAAAGCAGTCGCTTCTGAAGATGTAAGCTCGAGCGCTTCATTGACATAACCCGCATCCACAGTCTCTTCTCCTGCAAACATTGCCCTCGAAAAAATGGCGCCTTGGGCCACCTCCCCTAAAGCTAGCTCCCCTACAATTTCAGGAGCAAAAATCCCTAAAGCTTCAGGCGCAACCAAAGCAACCAACGTGATAGCAACCAACTTGGTTTTATCAAAATTCCAACGGCTATGGTGTGGCAACCTTTCAGACTGGCGAGCACGGTTAACAATTGCTTCTCCGACTATCGAGAAACCAAACTTGTTATTCGGTAAGTCGCTCAATTGTGCGTACCAACTTTGTAGTGAATTACGTTGAAACTGACTAAATGATGCCCACTTTTGTATTAACATCCTTTGGGCTAACGCGCCCACTCTCGCATAAGGGTGAAAACCATTTTGCATAATAGAATAATAATCGTATTGTGGCTTCCAAATAGATTCAGCATCCTTTAACTCAGCTAAAAGCGCAGCTTCTAACCGATCCTTGAATCCTCTCCCCCTAGAAAAGCCGGAAATAAAAAATTGGCGTAAAGCGTCTGAGCGTCGATTTCCGGTTTTATTCGCAAGCCTTCTAATAACCTCCATATGACTATAATTTTCCAACATCGTATTTAGCGCTATGGAGTAGACTGCCAAATCCAAAGGGTCTTCCGCATAGTATCGGTGTAAATACAACTCTTCTTCAGAAGGAGGAGAAGCCAACTCAAGTTCCACCTTCAGGCGATCTAAGAAGATAGTCCGCATATCAACAACATGAGAAAGCTCGTAAAAAGACAAATTAGGAGCCTGTGAAGCAACAAATATTATTGCGGCTTCATTTATAACTGATTGATTCAAAGAGGTAAGGTTTTCAATAAGAAGATCAAAGTTATTATGTGCTTTTAGACTAACAAAAAATTCTTCTGGCAAATAAACCACTCCAAACTTTTGCTTTATCACATTCAAGGCATCAAGAGCGCTAAGTGCTTGAGTTTGCGACTCCCAGTCCACCCACTGGTCTATATTTTGACGCCATATTCTATGATGCTCGTAGTGGTTATAAGTAGTGGCTTCCGCAAAGAAACTTACTATGAATAGTGTCAAAAAAAGTATTTCTTTCATTATATATCTCCTTTTGCCGAACCCTTCAATATTAATGATGTTGCACTTAACCATCAATGAGCAGGCGACAAGTATAGATAATCAAAATGCCTAATGAATGGTATATTCATTCTTATTTTCGTTTTTCGTTTTTCGTTTTTTGATTTTTGATTTAACTTCACGAGTTCAATTCAAGACAACATCAATCCAGACAGATAAAAAATTGTCAATAGTATAGGGAATATTCTTATTCAGACCACACTCAAGAAAGCAAGAAACAACGATAAAATTAGTCAGTAAAATATACCTCGGTTTAACTAAAGAGCTTGAGCTATATTTTATTCTGTAGAGAGATACCTTTGGAGAGGCTTTGTTGCGTAATTCAATGGAACTAAATCAAGAACCTACGATCTGATCAGCTACCTCCCCCCTCTCTCGTAGCCCTATGCCTAAGCCTCGTTACAAAACAACCAACTGGAAGCAATACAACCAATCACTCATTAACCGTGGCTCTCTGACCTTTTGGATTGATGAAGAAGCAATAAGCGGGTGGGCGCAAAGTAAACAGAATAAGCGCGGGAGGCCGCGTCGGTTCAGTGATTTAGCTATCACGACAGCACTCATGGTGAAACGAGTTTTTTCTATGCCATTGAGAGCGCTTCAAGGATTTATCGACTCGATATTTAGGTTAGCCCATGTACCGTTAAGTTGTCCGCATTACACCTGCATCAGTCGTAGAGCCAAGCAAGTTGAGGTTTCATTTAAGACTAAAACGAGAGGAGCGATAC
>NZ_LNRF01000002.1 GCF_001557875.1 Vibrio splendidus
GATACCACAAACGTTCACTCTCAGAAACAGCGATGTATCGAGTTAAACAGTTGCTAGGAGGGCAACTGAGCTTAAGAAATTACAATGCACAGGTGGGTGAAACTTACGCGATGATAAAAGCGTTGAACAAGCTTACTGGGTTAGGTATGCCTGAAACTTGTCGTATTGACTAAGGAATACGCGAAACGGGGTGGCTCTATCTCTAAATTTAATTACGCAACAAAGCCATCGCCAACCTAAAAGCTGTTTATGAAATCGCTCAGAAATACGATATCCCTGTGATCATGGACTCAGCACGCTACGCTGAAAATGCTTACTTCATTCAACAACGTGAAGCGGGTTATCAAGATTGGACTATCGAACAGATCACGCGTGAGTCTTACAAATACGCGGATGGCTTAGCTATGTCTGCCAAGAAAGATGCCATGGTCCAAATGGGTGGCTTGTTGTGTTTTAAAGATGACTCTTTCATGGATGTGTACACAGAGTGTCGAACCTTGTGTGTCGTGCAAGAAGGCTTCCCAACCTATGGTGGCTTAGAGGGCGGTGCAATGGAACGCCTTGCGGTTGGCCTTTATGACGGCATGCGCCAAGATTGGTTAGAGTACCGTATTGGTCAGGTTCAATATCTCGTTGATGGCTTAGAAGCGATAGGTATCGTGTGCCAACAAGCGGGTGGCCATGCGGCGTTTGTCGATGCGGGTAAATTGCTTCCTCATATTCCGGCAGGTCAGTTTCCAGCGCATGCTTTGGCGTGCGAACTCTATAAAGTCGCGGGTATCAGAGCGGTTGAGATTGGGTCTTTGCTGCAAGGCCGTGACCCAGCAACAGGCGAACAGCATCCATGTCCTGCTGAGTTGTTACGCCTTACCATTCCTCGCGCGACCTACACACAAACGCACATGGACTTCATTATCGAAGCATTCGAAAAAGTGAAAGAAAATGCAGGGCAAGTGAAAGGGCTCGATTTTACTTACGAACCGCCGGTGTTAAGACATTTTACTGCGCGCTTGAAAGAGGTTGAAACCGTTGAAAAACAGACAGAAAAAAAGAATGAACAAACGCTCGAAGAAGCATATTAAAGCAAAAATATAAGC
Source organism: Vibrio splendidus (assembly GCF_001557875.1). Lineage (GTDB taxonomy): Bacteria > Pseudomonadota > Gammaproteobacteria > Enterobacterales > Vibrionaceae > Vibrio > Vibrio splendidus_F. The sequence goes on from NZ_LNRF01000002.1 coordinate 1,098, forward strand.
GAATAGTCACGAATCTAAGGCTCCTTCGGGAGCCTTTCTTTTGAATAATAAAGTTGATATCGACTGAGCTAAGCTTGTTTGTTTTCCAAGGTGGACTTTAGCATTTGGAATAGCCATAGGTTCAATGGTGCGTCTTTTTGTGAACGACGACAACTCATCACATAACTCACATCGATGGTCAGCTTTTCAGGCAAATTAATACTTCGACAGCCGTCAGGTACGCTTCCGTCCAAAGTGATACCAAAGTAGTCAGACTTCTGCACAATGTCGTGAATCATCGCAGGGTGGTCGACTTCCACTGTTGGCTCAACATGAAAACCAACGTTTCGAAGACGATCTAGGATAGGGTATTTATTGTCATTCCAACCTGGGGTTTTGAATAAAATTATCGGATAGTTAACGAGTGATTCAAAATCTTGCGCTTTATGCTCTTCTCTGACGAAGAACACAACTTTCCCTTTTCCAATCTCTTTTTGTGAAATGGACTGTGGCAGGCTTTCATCAAAGTAGTGAACGGCGATTGCTTCTTCACCTTCGATGATTCTGTTTTTGACATTGCTGCCCCATCTCACTAATGAAAAGTGCGCATGTGGGGCTTCTTTGTTCAGCATGAAGTAGAGCTTTGATCCAAAGCGTTCCCAAAAAAGCGTATTCGCGTAGATTTTGATATCGCCATGATAAGATTCAGGAGAGAATTCTTGGTGCTTTATTGCTTCAATACTGCTTAGTATTTGCTCGAAGTTATCAATATTGGCTTCAACAAATGTTGTTGGTTCGAACCCATGTTTGGTTTGGATAAACAGAGGATCGTTGAGCTGTATCTTTAACTTCGAGAGGTTCTTACTTATTGCCCCTGAAGTTTTTCCTAGTGACTTTGCAACTAACCCCACATTACGAAGTTCGTACATACGTTTGATGACCAAGATATTCTGAATATCTAGATTGATGTCCACAAGCACTCCAAATTGCTTAGATGGTAACGAGACTAATCTTTAGCGCAGCAAAAGCGTAAAGATTATGTGACTCTAATATCATAGTGCTAATGTAAACCCCATAAGACAGCACTACGTCAGAAATTCTCTAATCCTTTGATTTTCCGTTTGGTAAATCCTGCTTTTCCTCGTGTCGCTATCACTTGAGCGCTAAAGTTATCTCAACAAAACAATACAGTATAAAAATAAAACGAGGTGATGTATGAACAAATTAATCGCACTAGGCTTAATGGCTATTTCAATGAATACTGCTTTTGCTGCAGATGGTTCTTACACTGGTACCATCGATATGACGATGAGTAATCATAACCAAGTTAACGTAGAGCGTGTTGAGTCTGACTTAACACTGAAAGGAAGAAATGAAGCCGCCGTCGGTGGGTTGAGATTTCAAACGAGCGTAGATCAAAACCAAGCGATCCAGCTTACAGGTCGTCGTGATTAACGTTAAAACTGTGCTTACCATTGTCATGAAAAATGCTGCGCCCTTGGGTGCAGCATTTTTTGTTTTGGAGTATTTTATAAACTCTAGTGTTCTAGCCTTGGCATGGTGTGTAACGTGTGGCATTTTGTTTTCCTCTAACTCTAGAGCGCTACTCGATGCTGGTTAGGCATGACAAACCAGCAAGCGAACGAAAGATTCGAAAAGGACTAGGAATGATTCGAAAAGAAACGGGGATGATTCGTCATATTTTACTGATTAAATTCAAAGAGAACGCTGAGGCTTCAGAGGTCCAAAAACTAAAGATGCTGTTTGAAGCGATGCCAAATAAGGTTGAAGGGGTGGTTTCAGTCGAGTGGGGGCTAAATGACAGCCCTGAAAACAAGAATCAAGGTTATACCCATTCGGTGCTAATGACATTTGCTGATGAAGAAGGCCGTCAGAACTACCTTCCACACCCAGAACATGATGTGCTGAAAGATGTGTTTCGTCCGTTACTAGACGACATTATCGTGTTTGATTACTCCTTGTAATCAGCTTCAGTATCTTTTCTGCATTTTGCTAGAGAGTGCGGGGTAGGGCTGAGAAGAGTTTAGTTTGTCTATTGGTGCGGATGAACTCTTTTCTGAAATTTGAGCCTTTAAAGAAAGCTCAAGATCAGCATAACGCTCGCTTGATATGTCTGAATTTATAAATCAATCAATAGCTTACTAACCAAATTATTAAATAGCCTGGTGATATATGGCCTATTTGGGGGAGTTATTAGAGACTGCGAAGAGTGACTTCTGATGGCGCTTTTAGAGGGAGGAGATCTATAGGAACACCCTATATCTACTATAGCCACTGCGTTATTTCGAACTTGATGGTTTTCGGTATAATTCGCCTCCCTTGAGAAAAAGTAACGAATCAAAGCAACGCCTAAACGATCCATAACGCTCACCAAATTGCTCTGAACATCAAACACACTTTTCGCATCAACGCACTTTGTTCATCAACGTACATTGCAATCGTACAACGTTAAGAAATGTTCCTTTACGTTGAATCGCTTCTAGCCCGATAGCTCCCACGCAACACCTAGAACTATTGAGGGTTTTGGCTTAAACGCATTAGGAATACTGAATATGACGAATTTTAATAGCGCTTTACGTTTATCGAAGATGTTGGTTTTTCTTTCTCTTATTTCCAAATCAACTTTTGGTTTTGAAATACCCGACAACGCGCTCGAATCCTATGTGGGTGACTTCTCTGCGTTGCGTGAAAAAGGCGTTGTGCGTGTTTTAGTGTCTGGTGATATGGGGTTCTATCATATTGAAAATGGTAAGCCGAAAGGGATTCTTGCCGAGCAGATTTATTACTTTGATCAAGAGTTAAAGCTGCGTGACCCTTTACTGCGCGTTAAGGTGATTCCGGTTGAGCGGAGCGAATTGCTCAATGCGTTGAATCAGGGGCAAGGTGATATTGCCGTCGCCAACCTAACGGTGACCAAACAGCGTGAGCAATTAGTCGATTTCAGTATTCCTATTCGTAGCGACATTGATGAATTGTTAGTGACAAGCCGTTCTACACCTTTGATTAACGACATCACCCAGTTACAGGGTAAAGAGGTCTGGTTAAAGCAAAACTCCAGTTATATCAGCAGCGTTCACTCAGTGAATAAACAGCTAGAGAAGAACGGTTTAGCCTCCATCTATATCCACTTGTTAAGTGACAACCTTCAAGATCTTGAATTGCTCGATTTGATTAAACGCGGAAAAATTACCGCAACCATCGTGGATAGCCACAAGCTTGAACTGTGGGGAAACTTAGAGCAAGACATCAGAATCCATCGTAATCTTTCCTTTAGGCACAATGCCGATATTGCTTGGGCGATTCGCAAAAATAGTCCGCAACTGAAAGCAAAAATCGATCAATACTTGCAAGATTCAAAGCAGGGTACGTTGTTGGGTAATGTCATCGACAATCGTTATCTCGAAAGTACGTCATGGATGAATAGAGCCTCTAACCCGATGCAAAACGAGGAGCGGGATAAGCTAGAAAAGCTGTTCATGGTTTATGGGGAAAAGTTTGAGATCGATTGGTTCATTTTGTTAGCCATGGCTTTTCAAGAATCAGGCTTGGATAACTCAAAAATATCGCATCGTGGTGCGGTGGGTATTATGCAAGTGATGCCTAAAACCGCAAAAGATTGGTATGTCGATATTGATAATGTTTACGACTTAGAAAGCAATATTCATGCGGGCAGCAAGTATCTGCGTTTTATCTATGACCGATATTTCGATTTGCCTGAAATTTCGGATATCGACAAGATTCATTTTAGCTTAGCCGCTTATAATGCTGGGCCAGCTAAGATCAGACGAATGCGTGTGCTTGCCGCCAAGCAAGGTTACAACCCAAATAAATGGTTTAATCATGTTGAAGTGGTCGCAAGACAAAATATTAGCCAAGAGCCTGTAAAATACGTCGCCAACATCAATCGATACTTCACTATTTATCAGCGATTGGATCAGTTTCAAGATACCCGAGAAGAGCAGCTGAGTAATATGACTCGTCAGCTCAACATCAAACGTTTCTCTCCTTATTTCGCTTATTAGTAGCGGTTATTCGCCATAAGCCAAAACAAAAATGACAAAAAAAAGAGAGGTAAGCGACTAAGCTAACCTCTCTTTTTTATAGGTACTGACTAACTGAATTGGTTGGGGGTGTATCAGTTAATTCTTCGTTGATTAAGACTGCTCAGCTGATGCGATGTACATCTGCATCTCTTCCAAGCTTGTTTTTGCAATCACTTGGTTATCAATAGAGTAATGAACTTCATCGCCGAAACGTTGACCCGTTAGAGTCGCGCGAGTACCGTCATTGTAGGTTAGCTCAATTGCGATTTCATCTTGGTTAAGTACTTTCATTTCACTGTGGTCAATCACATGCTTTGCTAATGGGTCGATAGGCGCTTCTGTTAGGCTGTCATCCAGTTGGTCATTAACATCAATGTAAGTATCAACCTTAGAATCGAAGATGTGTGGCTTCTTGTTGATTGGGTTCTTACCCGTCCAAAATTCCAGTGAGTTAAACACGATGTAATCGGCAGCAACGGTAATACCGTAAGCAGGGGCAAGTAACATGTTTAGGCCACCACGAGCGTAACGGTTATCAACGGCTTTAACGTTAAACTCCATTAGTTTACCTGTTACTGCGTTGCTACCTACGCAGCCAAATAAAGTCACTAGGCTTGCTGAGATTATTATCGGTTTTACAAATCGGTTCATCATTCTCTATTTCTATATGTGTCTATTTAGGAACCGGGAATTATGTCAAACTAAAGCGTCTTCTAATATAACGTCACGCCTATACTAGATATCAGGAAAACCTATATCTTTTATAAAAACCAGTCGGTTATATGTTTTTTGTGCTTCTTTCTTAAATGCTATCGTACTCGTCCGTGTTATTTTGGTTTGGTGTTTTAACAATGTTCTGTCATAACCATAACTAAAATATGGGAATGGAAAGCGATAATTCACAGTCATTTAAACGATATTATTTTTATCGTTTATTTAAATACATGACTGCCTGAAGAGCTCGAATGAAACGATTTAACCTCAACCTCATATATTACTTTATCGCGATATATGAAGAAGGCAACCTGACGTACGCGGCAGAAAGGCTCAATATATCTCAACCTAGTCTCAGCGCGCACCTAAAGCAGCTTAGAGACGAATATCGGGATCTCCTCTTCGTTAGAAAATCATACACACTCGAGCCTACGCCAGTCGCGAACGACCTGTACCCAATCTTCAAGCAAGCACATAAACTGGTTTCACACTCACTCCCTGAAACTCACGATTTCGACCCGAAAGAGTGTAATTACACCTTCAGAATTGCTGCGATGAGCATTTCAAGCAGCGTGATCTTGCCTCGTATCTTGGACAGGATTCAAAAAGAAGCCCCCAACTGCGTTATCGAAGTGGTGAACATCAAAGAAGACATGGCAACGGATATTCGAGAGAAGAAGATCGACCTTGTCGTCGACCTTACTAATGCTCACCCGACACTGCAGAGCCAAGAGATCTGGGACGATGAACTGTGCGTGGTATGCAGCCAAAACCACTCTCAAATAGAAGAACAGATAACTTTAGAGCGTTACTTAGCTGAAAAGCACGTGATGTTGACGCATGATAACTATCGAGTGAACCAGTTAACCGAGCTTCACAGCCCGATCTTTTCCGAAAGAAAGGTGGCGAGAAAGCTCAATTCCGTCGCTGACTTTTCGGACACGATTTATAACAGTGATTGGATTGCAACTTTCCCTAAAGGGGTCGCAGACGCGTATTTTGATAAAGACAAAATAAAGCTGTTAGAGGTGCCATTTGAATACCTTACACCATCATTGAGCGTGTATTGGCACAGCAACCGCAATGACGACATCGTGAACCGATGGCTAAGAGAATTGTTTACCAGTGAGATCTTAAAACTGTCTGCGTGATCAATTTGGCATCTTAATCGGTTGTCTAAGTCTCTAGAACAATCCAATCCTTAGTAAGTAATGAAGCCTACTCATATGAGTAGGCTTTGTTATTTTTTGCTACCTTCAACGGTACGTTCTAACTCAATCTAAACGCAATGTTAGGCCAGAGTAGTTTGAGTATCCGCGCAGTAACACATGATAAGTCACGCCCGGTTGCGCGCTCACACTGCACTGCTCATTGTTTCCTGCACGATAAGGGCGACAATCGTAACTCGATGTCGTTGGCTTGCTGCCCGATTTCACGTAAAGGTCGGCATCACCTGAACCACCAGACATTGAAACCGTCACGCTTGATGCAGAATCAACAGTGAACGTGTAGAAGCTCTCCGAAGATTGATTCCCGCTTAGGTTCGCGATCGGTGTGCCTTTCGTTAATACATTGCCAGTTGGCGGCGTGACACCACAGCTTGCATTCACGCCTACAGTGTTAAAGGCATCTTCAACATCGGCAACCACATAGCCCATGTCTGCTGCGGCTTTCGCTACGCCACAAGCTCCTGCGTCAAAGGTACTGTTTGCCGTCCAATACAACTGGTTGGCAACCGTGAATATTTCAAAGCCCTTACGTACATTCCAACCCGACTTGTTCGCTAAAAGATAAAAGGCACGGTTATAAACACCGCTAGATAAGTGAACGTTCAAGCCATCGTAGTATTGCGAGGCGTGATCAATCGAACGACCATCTTTTGAAGGTTGATCAAAGTAGCGCAAACCACCTTCCGATTTAAATATATCGCTACCGACCACCCAATCCACACTGCCACGTAAGTAGTATTCAGCCGCTTCGCCCGCAATATCGGAGAAGGCTTCATTGATGCCGCCCGACATGTTTCGGTACACAAGGCCGGAGTTTTGCTCGGTGAACCCGTGGCTGACTTCGTGAGCACTCACGTTGATGTCGACCAATGGATAAAAGGTGTTTTTGCCATCCCCAAACGTCATGGATGAGCCATTCCAGAAGGCATTTTCATAATCGGTACCGTAATGAACACGCATCGTCAGTTGGAAAGTTAAAGGCGATGTGTTCATCCACTCTTTGTACATATCAAACACGACATTACCAAAATAATGCGCATCGTTAAGAGGCGAGTAAGCACCGTTAATGTACTTATGATCGGTATAGTTGGTGCCGTCGGCACAGTTGTAACTGTAGGCTGCGCTGCCAGACGTTCCGTTCCTCAAATCGACTGTCTTAACAGAATCGTTTTCTAACGTACAAGTTGTGCCTGTTTTGTCGATGGGAAAGCTAGGGAAGTCGCTGCCATATTCATATCGAGTGGTTTTGATATTACCACCGGGGCCAGTGCCGGATGCTTTGGCGTGATTTAACCCATTCCATTTTTGGAGAACATCGCCAGTCGTGGCATCAATAAAGTAGAAAGGGCGCTCTGGCATAGAGGAAGCGATAAAGAAATCGACCAGATACACCACTTGCGCGGTTTGGTTCTCGTCCAGTCTCACCATCAGTTTCGCGTTTTTATTTTCAATCGACTTTTTGCCGACAGTAAACGTGCGGTGAGAGGAAATAGCAGCTTCAATCGCTTGTTCCTGATTCAGCTTTGGCGCGATGCTGGACAAGTCCCCACTGATCCCTTGTGCCATCGAGCCAAACACCTGAGTGGGTTGGTTCTTGGAAAGGGTGGCGACAACCGAAGTATCAAAGACGGGTAAACCTAGGTGAGTTTGTTGATAGCGGACTTTGGTTTTTCCATTGGGTAATACCACCCGTTTAACTTCAGAAAAGCCTAATTCTAGTGGGGCAACACTCTTCGACTGAGCGACGAGGCTTTGTTGTAGTAATGCATCATCATCGACCCTGACCATTTCCGCAGCGTGTGCATTAAAGCCAAAAGATGTACCTAGAATAGCTGCTATTTTCCAGCTTAGTTGACGTTGTTGGTTCATTTTCTGTTCCTGATTTTAATATAAACTCCTTCTTCCCAACGGCTTTATAGGAAGTCTATATGCAACACGGTAATGCCATGTGTTGCGAATCAAGATTGGAAGAGCATTTCGGCTTATGACAAGTTTTTTAGGGAGATTAAATTTTAGAGTATGTAATTCAAAGTTTACAAAAAATATTATTGATCAAATTGTTTTTATAAAATTTAATTTTATTATTTATCGTAACTCGATGATGGGGCGGGAGTTATTAAAATCTACTTTGTTTGAATCTAGATAGTACTTTTCTTTAAGCTAACTTCGATGTTTTCCTGTTTCCACCTTAATTACAAATGAGTAAATAAGAGCGTTTTTGGAAGTTGAAATATTGTCTTTATTGTCAATAGTAAACTTGTTTTAACAATACTATTCAGAGAAGTTATCAAGTTTTCTTCATTTGGCTTTGTTAGGCAGAACTAAATTCTACATTTCCTTGTTCAATCACAAATTAGTAAACATAAGTCATTGTTATAAATGGAGTGAGTCGCTTAAGATAGACAGGATAAGAAACTAGACAGATATGTATTTATAGAATTACGGAGCGATAATGAATAGTCACCAACTTTTTTTATCACATATACATGAAGAGAAAGACTTAGCTGTTTTGATAAAAACAGCTATAGAAGAGGAGTTCTCAGGTTTTGTTGAAGTATTTGTATCATCAGACGGCACGAGCATACCTGCAGGCAGCAACTTTCTTAAACGAATTGAAGACGGTTTAGTAAATTGTATAGGCGCACTATATTTAATTAGCCCTGTTTCAGTTAAAAGAAACTGGATTAACTTTGAGCTTGGTGCCGTTTGGATCAGGAACGCCATAAGCATTAGAAGTGAAGGAGCAGAAATACCAGCACTTCCTTTTTGCCACTCAAATATGAGCCCTGCAAATTTACCTCAGCCCATAGGTAACTTGAATGCAATTACTGCTAACCAAGCTTCGCAACTTGAGTTTGCATTTAGGTCAATACAAACCGCTGTAGGGGGCAAAGGCTCATTAAGAACTGACTTTGATGCACTTGCTCATAAAATAGTTCTATTCGAACGAGAGTATACATTGGGAAGTACCGTGGCAGATTTATTTAAATCTATCGGCGGGGATATGGAAAAACTAGTTCAACATTGTGAGTCTCAAACCACGGGAGTAACTAGAACAACCTTAGAGCTTGGTTTTATTCCAACTGAACTTGTAAAGAAAATCCAAGATTATCAGCATAATGAACTTGAAGGTAAAATAGAATTAACTACTAAAAACCCTGGTATGTCCTTTGGTAGCCAAGGAGCTGTGAACGGTGCAGAAGCTTCTGTAATCATAGATCTACAGTTAGTTGTTGAATTCAAAGATTTGTTACTAAATGCATAACAAGTTGTTTGAATGGACAAAAAATAGTTGGCTTTTGCTCGTTCCTCGCTAGTTTTAGCCAGCTACTTTATTGCCGCTGAGTAAGGCGTTATGTGAATGCAGAAGATCGAGGGAAACATGTTAGAAATTACAGAAAGTGCAGTTTTAATTAGAATTAACCGTTTGTTTGAAGAATCAATGACATCAGAAGCGTTGTATGAAGCTACTCGTGGTATATGGGTTATTGGGCCGCGACGAGAAAAATTAGAAATTGCCTTCAGTGTGTATAAAGGCGAGATTAAAGAAGTGTACATGGTGCATAATTGGCTTCCTGCTGGAAGTACTCCTTACCAAACTCGTTCATTGGAAGAGAGTAAAAAAGATGGCCGTTGGGAATTTGTTGGCGAAGTTGCTAGTGATGAAGTGCGAGACAAGTACCTTGGTCAATCAGTGTCGGATTACTTCTCGAAAGGTAACTCGAATCCAATCAAGTACGTCAACTGTTAAATTCGTATAAAAAATTTAAGATAGATTCGCAACGCATGGCATTTGCACTATGTGTTGATTTTAGTGTTTCTAGAGTTCGGAGGTAATAATTGCGCGGAATTGAATTAGTGCATGAATAAAAATATCAATTATCAACTCTGGTTAGTGTTGATGCTTACTAGTTTTATTCCGTTGATTTATGCGACAACTAGAATTTATTTTTTAGGAAGCATTGCAAGCCCTTGGACATATAGCATCGCAGCGCAAGTAGCTTGGCTAAATGTTGGTTATGAAGTACTCCATGAAGCGTTATTCATTCCGCTAGCATTTATCTTTGGTAAGGTCGTAAGTGATGATAGAAAATTTCAAGAGAGGGTTAGTCTAGGACTAAAAATTATAGTATTAAGTTATCTTTTAGTCACTGCTGTTGTCCTATGGTTTACGCCAATCTTTGTTACTGCAATGCAACAACAAAAAGAACTGTTCACTACGACGACACAATATATCCGATTGGAATCATTAGCTATATTACTTTCTAGTGTTTACGCCTTTTTATCGTTAGTTTTAGTGTTGAAAAATCAGAAGAAGACTCTGTACAAGTTGTTAGTCGTACAAATGATACTAACGATTTTGTTTGACACTCTACTTGTTAGCCAGTTACCAATTTCCTTTGAATTGGGCGTTCATGGTATCGCTTTTAGCAATATTATTGTCAATTTAATACTCGCCGCAGTCGCCATTACTTATCTTATAAGATTAGGTATATCTCTTAAGTTTGGGCAAAGTCATCGAAATCAAAATATATGGCTAAAGGAGTGGGTAGTCATTGGGTGGAAGTCAGGCCTAGAGTCATTTGTTCGTAATACCGCTTTTATTGTAATGATTTTGCAATTAGTGAACCAAGTACAACAAGCCGGAACGTTCTGGGTTGCGAATCAATTTATTTGGGGATGGTTGTTGCTTCCTATATTAGCTTTAGGTCAGTTAGTGAAACAAGACGCTGCAACCAACAAAGGGTTATCGATTGAACGAATCAATGGTTACTTTTGGTTAACTGTAGGGGTCATTGTCGCTTGGGCTATCACAATACCGATGTGGGATGGCTTTATATCAAGTGTAATGGGGGTTAAGAACTCAGGCCCAATTATCGATTTAGTATGGTTGTTAGTCGGATTTTATGTTGTGTTTAGCTTCAACAATGTCATAGACAGTTACTTCTATGGTATTGGTCGAACAGACCTCATGCTCTATCAATCTTTGGTGGTTAATAGTCTGTTCTATGGTGGTGCTTTTGTGTGTTATCAAACCGGCATATTTGTTCCTACACTGCAAACTATCGGATTGATGTTCGGCTTGGGTATAACTCTAGACGCAATGATTACATGGGCTTTATACCTAATGCTGAGGAGGCAGCAATCGCTAAGCCAGTGCGAGTCTCTTTTAAGTTAAGTAATAGTTGGTGCAAATACAACGGCACACCTAAGGCGCATTCCTTATTCTTAGTTCATTTTGTTTAAAGTACTTTTTGAAGTACAAGGAAGCTCATATGAAAAACATAGCTATGGCCGTGGTTGTAAGAGAAGGGAAAGTCTTAATCCAAAAGCGTTTTAGACATCGCCAAGGTATGGTTTTTGAGTTCCCAGGAGGTTCCGTTGATCCCGGAGAGTCTGGTAGCGAAGCCGCAATTAGAGAGTTGTGGGAAGAAACAGGTATTAAAGATTTACAACTCCTCGGCACTCATAAAGGTCAGAACTACTTCGGTGGTGAGATTCATTACGTCGTTTTGCGTGCGGATCTAAATAATGAACCGAAAATGGTCGATGCAGAAAGACAGCAAACTTTCTATTGGCTAGAACCCTCAGCGATACCTCTTGGTGATTTTTATCGTGCAGATATTGAGTTTATAGAGAACCATTTGAGTCGATATACCTCTCAAAGATGCTAGTTTCATAACCACCATCTCTATTCATCGTTAGTTTCACGGAGGAAGCATGACAAGCGACCAATTATTGGAAAAGGCACTTTATAGCAGTGCCAGCATCCATCAACCCCCAACGATCTTGTTCAGCGCTTTTATCAGAAGTGATCCTTAATTTATGGACGTGACTTTAAGTGACGGACCTGTTCTGACAGTATCTAGAATAACTGGAACGGATTATGGCTAGAAACGTAGAAACTACTTTCGTGAATTTAATTGCAACAGTAAATGATACACAAACGTAGAGGTAGCGCACAGAATCGAAAAAGGGGATATCGCGATTACGTAATCATTGATCTAGCCGATAGTGAGATAGTGATAAGAGCTCGATAATTCGTTGTCGGATCTAAATTAGAGCTGTAAATCTAATTTCTAAGTAGTTGTTATCTCAGGAAGAGTTTTTGTGCTATGCGCCCCTATATTAAATACATTATCCCTATTTTAATTCCTTTCATTATCCTCGTAATGCCGCTATCAGCGTTTCCATTTGAAGGCCTTACGATTATTCAACAACGCGTTATTGCGATCTTTTTATTAGCGGCATTGTGCTGGGTGTTCGAGCCTATCCCAATTTACGCGACGTCTGTTGTTATTATCGTTCTGCAACTGTTGATGTTGTCGGATAAAGGGCTGATCTTTTTAAGGTTTGAGCATGGGGAGGAACATTTTGGTGAGCTGTTAAAATACAGCGACATCATGGCGACATTCGCTAGCCCAATCATCATGCTGTTTTTAGGTGGTTTCTTCTTAGCGATGGCCGCCACTAAATATCGATTAGACGTAAACTTAGCTCGCGTGTTGTTGAAGCCATTTGGACAAGACCCAAAGTTTGTGATGCTTGGCTTAATGTTGATCACTGGTATCTTTTCGATGTTTATGTCTAACACGGCAACAACGGCAATGATGCTCTCTATTTTAACGCCGGTACTGGCTGTGTTTGGTCCGAAAGATCCCGGTCGTGTAGCGTTTGCGCTTTGTATCCCTGTTGCCGCTAACATCGGTGGCATTGGTACCCCGATAGGTACCCCTCCGAACGCTATCGCACTTAAATATTTAGTTGGCGATAACCTCATTACGTTCGGCGAATGGATGGCATTTGGTGTGCCGTTTGTCGTTATTATGATGGCGTTAGCGTGGTTTTTAATCGGCTTTATGTACAAAGCTGACCAAAAGAAAATCGAGCTAAGCATCAAAGGTAAATTCCTTAAAACGCCCAAAGCCATTGCGGTATACGTCACTTTTGCGCTGACCATCATTCTTTGGTTAATGGGCTCAAGCCATGGCATGAACTCTTATACCGTCGCTCTTATTCCTGTCGCTGTGTTCTCACTCACAGGGATCATCAATAAAGAAGACCTGAAAAAGATTTCTTGGGACGTACTGTGGCTTGTATCAGGTGGTATTGCGCTTGGTTTAGCTCTCGATAAAACTGGCTTAGCAAGGCTCGTGGTACACAGCATTCCGTTTGATGCTTACTCACCCTATGTGGTGTTGTTCGGAGCGGCGTTCTTGTGTTTGGTAATGGCAAACTTTATGTCTCATACCGCAACAGCTAACTTATTAATGCCAATTATGGCTGCATTAGGTTCGTCTATGGCTTCACTCACGCCACTAGGCGGTGAGTTAACGTTAATTCTGGTTGTGACTTTTGCCGCTTCATTAGGTATGTCGCTGCCAATCAGTACGCCCCCGAATGCGTTGGCTCATGCAACGGGTCATGTGCAAAGTAATCAAATGGCCAGAATCGGTATTATTTTGGGTGTGGTTGGTGTGCTACTGAGTTTTGTTATGGTGTGGGTGCTACATTCAATTGGTCACATAGGATAACGATACGTGTATCAACAAAAGTTAGAAGCACTTATCGATCGCTATTTTAATCACGCAGAACGTCGGGTGACGTGCTGTGCCGGTAACACCATTATTGAACAATCAGCGTTAAACACTCGTTTATATTATGTGTTGAGTGGGGAACTGGAAGGGTTTTATTCCGAAGAGAATACACCTCAAGTGCGAGTATTTAGCGCGGGTAGTGGGGCTTTTATAGGCGTTCATAGCTTCTTTTCTGGTAATTGGACAGCATCTTCAACGGTTGTTGCTAAAACCGATGTTGAGTTAGCGTGGATCGATAAAGACACGCCGGCAGAAGATGAACGTAAATTTGGCCCTCTTACCGCACAGTTCACACCTGTGATTGTCAATGAGTTGTCGCGTCGTCAACGCCGCGCAACACAGGAAGCGATCGCGAAACAAAAAGCGCTAGAGAAGTTACATACTGCTGAGCAAATGACGACCTTGGGTCAATTAGCTGCAGGGATTGCTCATGAACTTAACAACGCTATTGGTGTAGTAAATAGTAAAGCTGGTCGACTTGAAACGGTCATCATGGATCTGCTTGAAGAAGTGCATCCAGAAGCCAGTCAATTTTTCGATTTTGGGTTAATGCATGGTCAGAAAACGTCGTCGGTAGAAGCACGAACACGTGGGCGACAATTTGAAAGAAAATATGGTTTAGACAAAAACATTGCTCGCTCTCTTGCAAAGGCGATTCCAATTGACGCTTTATCTGCAACAGACGTTATTTCAAAACATTGGCTGAAAAACCCAGATGAAGCGATTCGTTTTTGGCAGATGGGCTGTGATTTACATGATTTACGTTTGGCATCTAGACACACCGTTGGCATCGTAAAATCGGTTAAACAACTTGGCAGAATTGATATTGACACCGAAGAAGCGGTTGATATTAATGACTCCATTAACCATGCCTTATCGTTGTTACAAAGTGAGTTACGTAGAGTGTCTGTGCGATTGAGCCCTGCGGATTTACCGTCTTTTAAAGGCTCGAAAACAGAGCTCGTTCAGATTTGGGTCAACATTGTAAAGAATGCTTGTGATGCAATGTCGAATTCAGACGATGCCGCAATAGAAATTCAAACCAGATTAAGTAAGAAAAGAATATTAGTTACGATCACGAATAACGGCCCTGAGATAGATGAGGCGACTCGTAGAAAGATATTTCAGCCCAACTTCACCACTAAAAAAGGTGGTCTATCGTTTGGATTGGGCTTGGGTTTATCAATAGTTAAGCGGATTGTGGCAGGTTATGGCGGAAGTATCGTTGTGAAAAGTGATGCTTCTAAAACTGTATTTAGAATCAAGTTACCAGTAGAGGGTGAACATGGAGAAGCTTAATTTAATCTGTGTCGATGACCAGAGAGAAGTACTGAGCGCAGTGGTACAAGATTTAGAGCCGCTGGCGAGTTGGCTGAATATTGAAGATTGTGAATCAGCACAAGAAGTGCTTGATCTCATTGATGAACTTGACGCAGAAGGCGAACACATTACCGTCATCGTGTCTGATCATGTGATGCCAGGGAAGACGGGTGTGGAGTTACTCACTGAAGTGTTCCATGACAGCCGCTTTCCGAATACAAAGAAAATTCTTCTTACGGGGCAGGCCACTCATACTGATACCATCAATGCGATTAATGCAGCAGGCATCGACCGTTACTTTGAAAAGCCTTGGCAAGCAAGCACATTAGTTGAGTGCATTCGTACTCTTGTCACTGAGTACATATTTGATCAAGGGCTTGATTACACGGACTATCAGAATGAGCTCGACCAGCAGGTTGTGTTGAGACGCTTACGCTAGTCTTTTATGTTAGCGACTTACGCTAGTCACTTATGTCAGTCGCTTGAAATTATATGCACCGAAGGACGCTTTCTGAAGGATTTTGTCTTTGAAAGAAGTAATCTTTCGGTGCATATATTACCTATCTCTTTTAGTCGTTCAGGTTTAGTACTCAGTTATCAACACACTGGGTGCTGGCTTAAATTCAAAACTTATACGCTACGCCAACGCCAACGCATGCATTGTGTTTTCTTCACGCACGATTCCCTGAACATGCAGCAGAACTAAAATGTGTCGCAGAGTCCCAGTGTCGTTTGTTAGAAAAGTAAGTCGAAAGTATTCAAAAGTGATTCCGAATGCGTGGTATGTGGAGTTCGAAGTCAGATCGGTACTTACAACGTAAAGGACTAGGCTTTTCACGGCTTACTGCGTAATAATGCATTCGCCCACAAGTGGTGGTTTATAGTCGGTAGGATTTTAAAATGAGTGAGATTGCTCGCTTTATATCTGGTGAAGCACCAGATAAATTTGGTCGAAATATAGAACAGTTATTGGCTTACAATCATTTTTGGTTGGAGCATGACCATAAGTATATTCAAGTATTTTTCCCAATAGATGAGGGGACTAAGTTTAATCAACATGCACCGTTGGTTACTCAAGAAGATAGGGCGCTTTTTTCTAATTCTGAAGAGCTTCGCACCGCTCATCTACAAGTGCTTGACCTGATGCTTGAATTTTGGGGCATGCAGCGGAGCGGGAGTGAAATATCTTCATCATTGCCACTTAGTCCAGCGAATCACGTATGGCTTAAAAATCATGACCACAACCAGCTAAGGCTAACGCGAGCCATTCGTAGTTTATACTTGTTAGGTAATGAAGAGGTCGCAGCTCGGTTATGTGAGTTTCTAGTATCAGCGGCGAGCGAGACAGGCTCGGTGTCGGAGAAAACCGTTCAGTATTGGCGCAATGCCTTGGAAGGTTAGGGCTTCTCTGTGCAGAGCTTTCGGCACTGCCCATAATTGATTCTCAGTGCGCGGCATTTTCGTACGATGCCGCTTTCTCTATATTCAACATTTGAATGCAATTTGTGGAATATATCAAAATTAATTAAATTGATAGTAAGTTATTACTTTTCATTATGTTAGGGTTCTTTTCTTAAGGTCAGCGGATTAGGGAAGAGGCTCATGAAAAAGGTTTTTTTGATAGCGATATCAATCGGTTTTGTTGTCTTCTTTCTCGTTGGTCGTGAGCTTCATTGGTTCGGGTCCAACAATTCCGAGTCGTTTCCTAAACTTCCTGATAGTCCCCAATTTGTTCCTTCTACCGATTTCGACGGTGAGTGGCTAGGCCGCCGTATTAACACCACTGGCAATAATATGTGTGAACGCACAACCATCACCGGAACCATTAGTGAGGGTAAAGCCACGCTAAGGCTCACCTACAACGGAACACCATTAGAAGGTTGGGTGACAGAAAGCGGCGACTTACGTTTATATGCCAAACATCGCCAATGGGATTATCGTTTTTCCGCACATGGCAGTGGCAATAGATTTGACGGCCGATGGCATTTAACCAATGGCCCGTGCCAAGGAACTTGGTTTATAGAAAAGCTGGATGATAGTTTTGGCGCTGATGAATAATGAAGTAATGAAAAAGCTAGGTTGGTTCATGGTACGGCTGGGCATCGCGTACTTATCAATCGGAGTGTTGCTGGGCGTTGTCATACTTAACAACACTTATGCTCCACGCTTTTTCTCAATGGACTGGGACATTATGGCGTGGTTTGCCGTCTTGGTGACCATACTAGGTTATGTACTATTTCGGATAAAGAGGACGACTAATATCGGCAAACTTATGTTTGCGAGTATTTTGGGAACCGTTGTTTTGTTTATGTATGCTGAAGAAAGGTATTGGATTGCTAATATTAACGTGCGCTCTTGGAGTCTGTTTCTTGGTGTATTGTATGTGTCTATGCTTTTATATTTCTTGTTTCCCCACCGATGGTTAAAGCCGTTTCTGTTTTTATCTCCTGTTGCTGCTGGCTCATGGGTTTTATTCTGGATAGGTTATACGCCGATTAACGTCACTTTGAGCATCATGGAAGTGCAAGGGACAATTCCAGACGAAAAATATCACAAGGCAATCGCTATGCTCCCCGATATTTATAGTACTTGTCTAATATCGGCATTGCTTTGGACTTCACAGATACTAGGTGTTTACGCCTTGGCATATTGGGGAAACAACCCAAGGGTGAGTTTCCAAAATGCGGTGCGGTCGGTAAGATTAATAGCTAACCCTTCAAAGTGATTCAACATATGCGGCATTTTGCTATGCCGTATTCAGATGTGATTTGAAAAAAGGACACAATATGGAAGTAAGGCTGGTCAAAGGTTCAGACCCTAAGTTCGCTGAATCGATCACCAAAACGAATATGGCGAGTTACTACGATGCGCGTGGAATCGCTTGGGGTCATAGTCAGTTTTTACGTAGTTGGGATGAACTGGATAACTATGAAGTTTATATAGGGGATAGCCGTATTGGTGTTATCCGCTTCAGTTATACCAGTGATACAACGTTTCTGAGGGACTTGCAGATATTAGCTGACTATCAAGGTCGAGGTTTTGGCTCTAAGTGTCTCGATTTAGCTATTGAACATGCGAACAATCAAGCATCCACTCAGTTAGTGTTGCGCGTGTTCAGTGAGAATCCCGCCATTAAGCTTTATCAATCAAAAGGTTTTACTCAGTTGTCTGAAGTGAAAGGGCTTGTTGAAATGGAGCTGCTTTTAGGATCATCATTGAGAGGGTGTCATGGATAACCGTATCCAATTAAATTTTATTAAATATACACTGCTTGAGTTCGCACTCGCTGCGTTCTTATTAGTGTCTATTTATTGGTTATTTGATGGTAACCCTCAATCACTGTCTACTATCGGGTTGATGTTCAGTTCTGTAGCGGTATTAAAAGTCGTAATGTTGTGGTGGAAGTTTCGTAATCGCTCTTTAGAAATTTCGAACAATCATGTTTGTTTCGATGGTTACGCTTGCGATATTAAGCTTCAGGGAAGTATTCTTCCTTTTGGTATCGGGTCTGTTATTAAGCTTTCCTACACGAAAGGTGCGATGCAAAAACGCAATATCTACCTTCCGAAAGGGGCTATGAATCAAGAAGAATGGCAGCGTGTGTTAGCGTGTCGAATATAGTTCCACGGCTTTGGTTTGTGTTGTGCGCTAGTTTGTATTTTAGGTTCTGTTGGTGTGCTAGTATCCCGTTTTTGCACCGAGCTAGTATATGACTAACGACCATTTCCAAGGTAAATACGAAGTAGAGCTTAAGTATCGCCTCGATTCTAAATCAGAATTCTTGAAAACTTTGAACCCAATTCCTCATGAAGTAATGCTGCAAGACAATCAGGAATGTGATTGGTATTTCGATAGCCCAGACAGAAGCTTACAGGCTCAAAACAAAAGCTTGTGCATTCGCACTATGGAACCATCGGGTATTAAGTTATGGATTGTAAAAGGCCCAGAGTCCGACCGATGCGAAGCGACAAACATCACCGATGCGTCGAATGCTAAGAGTATGCTTGAAAATTTGGGTTACGAAGTGATTCTAAAAGCGCAGAAGACGCGTAGTATCTACTTCGTGGGTGAATTTCATATTACTGTCGACTCACTAACGGGTATCGGTGATTTTGCAGAGTTCGCTATCATGACGGATGATGAGTCTAAGTTATCGGTTTATAAAGATGAATTGGAGTTATTAGCCAGTCGGTTTGGGCTGACCCAATCAGCACTGCAAACCCAATCTTACAAACAGATGTTCGAAGAAATGAACGCATAGTACAGCGCTCAAGCGTCAGGGAGAGACTATGGACACCATTATCAAACAAGCCATCGAGTTGCGAAAAGAAGAAAAGTATCAAGAGTCGCGTGACTTGTTGGCAACGTTACTCACTGATGAAAACTATGCAGCGAAAGCTCATTTACAGATTGCGTGGTCTTACGACAACCAAGGCAAAGAGCAACAGGCGATTGAGCACTATGTGTTGTCTCTATCTGGTGTGCTTTCTTCAATAGAGCGTTTTGATGCGCTTTTCGGTTTGGCGAGTACTTATCGAAGCCTAGGCCTTTATGCAGAAGCTTTAAGCTATTTCGAGCAGACTATGGCTGAGTATCCTGACTCGATAGAAGTGAAGCCTTTCTACGCGATGTGTTTGTACAATTTAGGTCGCCATAAAGAGGCGACATCGCTGTTACTTGAGCTTTTAGTTTCCACGACGAATAGCGAAGCAATCAAAGAGTACCAACGAGCGATCTCTTTATATGCTCAAGACCTAGATAAAACCTGGTAAACAGCCGCGTATAAAGCTCCTTAACTCACATAACAAAAAGCCTAAGCATCAATGTGATACTTAGGCTTCAGGTCATAGTTTTTGTTCGTAGGAGAAGCGTTACGCTGAAAGCTCTTTACGAACGATCTCTGCACCAGCACTTAGCGCATTCAGCTTAGCTGAAGCAATGTCGCGAGGTAGGGGAGCCATACCGCAGTTGGTGCAAGGGTAGAGCTTGTCTGCATCAACATACTTAAGTGTTTCTCTTAGCGTGCTAGCCACTTCTTCCGGTGTTTCAATCGAGTCGGTTGCCACATCAATCGCACCAACCATCACTTTCTTGCCTCTTACGAGTTCAAGCAGCTCAAGAGGTACATGAGAGTTGTGACACTCTAATGAGATGATATCGATATTTGATTGCTGCAGCTTAGGGAATACTTCTTCATATTGGCGCCACTCGGTGCCTAATGTCTTTTTCCAATCTGTGTTTGCTTTAATGCCGTAGCCGTAGCAAATGTGTACTGCGGTTTCGCATTTAAGGCCTTCAATGGCTCTTTCCAAACAAGCGATACCCCAATCGTTCACTTCATCAAAGAACACGTTAAATGCGGGCTCATCGAACTGAATAATATCAACGCCTGCAGCTTCAAGTTCTTTGGCTTCTTCGTTGAGGATCTTTGCAAATTCCCACGCCAGTTTTTCACGGCTTTGGTAATGCGCATCGTAAAGTGTATCAATCATGGTCATAGGCCCCGGCAAAGCCCATTTGATCGGTTGGTCGGTTTGCTGACGTAAGAATTTCGCATCTTCAACAAACACCGATTTCTGACGAGAAACTGGGCCAACAACTGTCGGTACACTCGCATCGTAGCGGTCACGGATTTTAACGGTTTCACGCTTCTCGAAATCGACACCATTCAGGTGTTCAATGAAGGTCGTCACAAAGTGCTGGCGGGTTTGTTCGCCATCACTCACGATATCGATGCCGGCTTGTTGTTGTTCATGCAGAGAGACACGTAACGCATCTTGTTTGCCGTCTATGAGTTCATCGCCTTGAAGTTTCCATGGCGACCAAAGCGTCTCTGGTTGCGCAAGCCAAGACGGTTTCGGCAAGCTGCCCGCTGTTGAAGTCGGTAATAGTGTTGTCATAATAATACTGCCTATCCTTGGGTGGTTTGAGAGCGCAATAGACGATTAAAGTGCGTAATTTGCCGACCAGTTCTCTAGAACTGATTGGTATGGCTTAATGAACTTCTCTTCTGCGAATTTACCTTGTTCAACCGCTAGCTGGCTTCGTTCTTCTCGGTCATACACGATTTGAGTTAGTGAGTGATCTAAGTTTTTCAAGTTTGGTTGGTAACAGTTGCCTGCAACCGCGTTCGCGTTGTAAATCTCAGGACGGTAGATTTTCTGGAACGTGCCCATGGTACTGATGGTGCTGATAAGCTCTAGGTTCGAGTAATCGTTCAATAGATCACCAAAGAAATAGAAAGCCAAAGGTGCAACACTGTTTGGCGGCATGAAATAACGAACCTGTAAGCCCATCTTCTTGAAATATTGTTCAGTTAAAGAAGACTCATTCGGTTGGTATTCAAAACCTAATACTGGATGTTGGTTTTCAGTGCGGTAATAGGTTTTATTATCTGACACGCTTAAGCAAATAACAGGTGGTTTATTAAAGTTCTTTTTGTAAGCGTCAGAGTTAACGAAATATTTAAAAAGCTTGCCGTGTAAATCACCAAAATCTTCTGGAATGCTGAACTTATCTTGGTCTTTATTATGATCCAATAGACGTACGCTAAAGTCATAATCTCGAACATAAGAAGAGAAGTTATTTCCGATAATGCCTTCAATACGCTCGTTAGTTTTACGGTCTAGAATATTGGTTTTCAGCACTTCAATTGAAGGGAATGCTTCGCCGTTGCTTTCAATGTCCATATCAACAGAAATGATTTCAAGTTCAACAGAGTAGCGGTCGCCCTTAGGGTTATCCCAGTGTGCTAAAGCGTTGAAACTGTTATCGATCATCTGTAGTGCGTTACGTAAATTCGCTTGACGGCTATCGCCACGAGCCAGGTTAGCAAAGTTGGTTGTGATACGCGTGCTGTCTGCAGGCTGGTAGTTTTCGTCGAGGCTAATGCTCTTAATCGTAAAATTAAATTCTTTATTCATGCTGATTTGGTATCCCAATTTGTTTTCTGATTCTCTCGGTCTTTAGTATTAAAACGGCTTTTATTTTTTGCTTGTGACCGGATTAAGAATCGAAGGCTATGCTGTCTGAAATTAATGCTTAGTAGAATTAATGTCGTATAAAGTTAATCGCTTAAGGTTTTTATACGTGGATAGGTTGACCATTAACAATGGTATTACTTCACATTCAACATGAGGAATATTCATGATCTATTCTGTTTGAATATTTAAGTCGGTGTCAGTTATATTAATTAGCTTGATGGAAATATAACCATATTAATAGTGTGTTATTTAAGACGATTAATTTAATTAAGAGATGGATGAAATGAGTGATTTGCTGTTGTTGATTTTCTACTGTGCGTTACTGGGCAGTGGTGTTGGGTTTCTAGCCGGTTTGTTAGGTATTGGCGGAGGGCTGATCATTGTTCCCGTGTTAAGCAGCATTTTACTTTATTTAGAAGTTTTACCATCCGACCAAGTTGTTGTCGCTGCGATTGCGACCTCACTGGCCTCGATTCTATTTACTTCAACGTCTTCTGCGCTCGCTCACCACAAGAATGGCAACGTGCCTTGGGACTTGGCACCTTGGATCATGCTCGGTGTTGCCCTAGGTGCTTTGGTTAGTGGCTTTATGGCGGCTTTGCTGCCCGAGAAAGTTGTTCGTATTGTGTTTGCCGTGAGCGTGGTTCTTATTGCGATCAAGATGTTTTTAAGCAGCAAAAACGACACACCTAAGGAACGAAAACTGCCGAACAAAGGCGTGCTCACTGTTCTGACAACCATTACGGGTGGCTTGTCTGCCATGATAGGGATTGGTGGCGGTGCATTGCTGGTTCCGCTATTAACGTTCTTCTCTGTCGATATGAAAAAGGCCATTGGCTGCGCGTCGGCTTGTGGCATTGTCATCGCGCTATTTGGCTCGATAGGTTACATCAGTTCAGGCAGCAGCCACTTTGCTCTATCAGACGGTTTTGCTGGGTTTGTTTATCTGCCTGCGCTGCTGGGTATTGTGTGCACGTCTTGGTTCACGGCTCCGTTGGGCGCAAAAGCAACCAACCATTTACCGGTTCCGACGATTAAGAAAATCTTCTCAGTACTTCTGGTGGTTATTGCAGCAAGCATGGTTGCTCGTTAACTAAAGATCGTTCAAGTGTGAATATATAGAACAAAAACGAATAAATTGATCAACCACCGATAATTAGAAAAGGGCAGTTTCATAACTGCTCTTTTTTTGTTTATCGGTCTATGCTTATACATCTATGTACATGAGTATATTGATAAAACCGTTTAGTTATGAACAATCCACTGCTATAGCTAAATGTATCTTGTTTGATTCAACGGAATGCTATCAATGAGTGATTTATGGATCCTTTAACGCAGGGCGTGTTAGGCGCTTCTTTGTCACAATCGGCGAGTAAAAAACAACATTTGGTGGTCGCTGGGGTTCTAGGTTTGCTCTCTGGAATGGCGCCAGATTTAGATGCATTTATTCGGTCCGAGAGTGATCCTTTACTGGCATTGGAGTTCCATCGACAGTTTACCCATTCACTCCTGCTTATCCCTATTGGCAGCTTGATTTGTGCTCTGTTTTTGTATCACCTCTTTTCCAAAAGGTGCGGTTTCTCTTTTAAACAAAGCTGGCTCTACTGTGCATTGGGCTATGGCACACATGCTTTATTAGATTCTTGTACAACATATGGCACTCAACTGTTCTGGCCGCTCACCAACGAACGTTATGCTTGGAATACCATTTCGATCATCGACCCAGTCTATACACTTCCTATCTTGATATTGTTGGTGTTGGCAACATGTAAGCGAGCTCCTTGGTTGGCACGTATTGCGTTTCTGTGGGCTTTGATTTACCCAACGTTAGGAATGATACAAAGAGATCGGGCAGAAGCGAGTGGGTGGCAATTAGCGCAAGAGCGCCAACATACGCCTATTCGGTTAGAGGCCAAGCCGAGTTTCGCAAATATCTTGGTATGGAAAGTGGTGTACGAAACAGAATCTCGATACTACGTAGATGCTGTGCGGGTTGGCACATCGGTAAATACATATCCTGGAGAGTCGATCGCTAAGCTGAACGTTAGCAGGGATTTGCCTTGGTTAGACCCTGATTCTCAACAAGCCAAAGACATTGAACGCTTCCGTTGGTTCTCGAATGGTTATATTGCTCAGGATCCAACAGACGCTCTGCGCATTATAGATGTCCGATATTCAATTGTACCGAATCAAATGAAAGCACTATGGAGCATCAAACTATCAAAAGCTGTTGATGCAAATACGCATGTAAAATACGAAACGCACAGAGACAACACTTCAGAGTCGAGACAGATCCTCTTCGCTATGCTTACTGGCAATAAATGACCGGGTTCTGAAAGGTAAAAAGGCTGAGTCAGATAATCTACTCAGCCTTTTTTATTCGTCTATTGTCTAGTTTTCATTGTTCGAAAACTCTTTAATAAGATACTAAAGGTAACGGCTTCTTAGGTGGTCTTTGAAGTATTGTGCATTCAAGGTTTCACCGGTTGCGCCTTTCACCAAATCATCGGTGGTAAGCAGGCTGCCTTTGCTCCAAATATTCGATTCTAACCAAGTGAAGATAGGCGATAGATCACCGCTTTCAATCACTGAGTTCACATCGACCGTTTTCTTCATTGAAGCCATGAACTGAGCCGCGTACATCGCACCTAGTGTGTAAGATGGGAAGTAACCGAATGCGCCGTCTGTCCAGTGTATATCTTGCATACAGCCGTTTGTGAAATTATCTTGAGTGCTTAAACCAAGGTAAGACTGCATCTTGGTATTCCATAACTCTGGAACGTCGGTATGTTTGATCTTACCGTTGATCAAGTCACGCTCAATCTCGTAACGCAGGATAACGTGTGCAGGGTAGGTGAGTTCATCAGCATCGACACGGATGAAGTCTTTTTTCACGCGAGTGTAGATCTTCTGGAAGTTCTCTTTTTCAAACTCTGAGCCTGAGAATTGCTGACCAGCTAAGTTCGCTAAGTGTCCAATGAACGGGTCACTGCGGCCTACTTGCATCTCGAAGAACAAAGATTGAGATTCATGGATGCCCATAGAACGAGCTTCGCCTGCCGGCTGGCCTGCTAGATGTTTTGGTAGGCCTTGTTCGTAACGCGCGTGCCCTGTTTCATGTACAATACCCATTAAGCTTTGAACGAATTCAGCTTCATCGTAACGAGTCGTGATACGTACGTCTGAAGGGACGCCGCCGCAGAATGGGTGAACACTTTCATCCAATCGGCCGTGTTCGAAGTCGAACTGAAGCAGCTTCATGACTTCTAAACCAAGTGCTTTCTGCTTCTCGGTCGAGTAGATGCCAGATGGCGCATTAAATTGCTCGCTCGATTGCTTTTCGATCACTTCGTCAATCAGGCTTGGCAGCCAAGTTTTAACGTCTGCAAACAGGGTATCAAGTGAAGCAGAGCTGGTGCCCGGTTCATAGATATCCAGCATGGCATCATAAGGCGTTAGGTTTGCTGCATCGGCGCGGATCTGCGCTTCTTCACGAGACAGCTCAACCACTTCACGCCAGTTCTTTTCGAAACCAACCCAGTCGTTGTTACCACGTTGGCTACGCCATGCATGTTCACACTTTGAGCCTGCTAGAGATTTAGCTTCAACCAGCTTTTCTGGGAGTAGGTTGGCTTGTTGCCATTGGCGTTTGATTTCACGAAGTGACGATTGTTGTTCGCTATTTAGTGCTTCGTTCTCAGCGTCTGAAATCCAATCACCAAGCTGTGGTTGAGTCATTAAGCCGTGAATATGAACAGAGAGTTCGGCCATGGCTTCGCTACGTGCTTGGTTACCACCTGCAGGCATCATTGAAGCTTGGTCCCAACCACAAATAGAGGCTAGGTGTTGAAAGCGTGAACATTTTTGAGAGTGTTCGACTAGTTTTTTGAATGCGCTCATTTGACTACTCTTAATTTGGTTTCTGTAAATGATCCTTAGGGCTGCGTCAGCGTTAAGGTTCATCTCTCATGTACTTTGATTATGGCTCTACTCTTAAAAGACGCTGACCTTCGTAGTCGAAGATATAGCGAGAAAAGCATGAGGCGGTATGATGCCTTGAATTTACTATTTCTTAACAAATTAAACTGTTCTATTGTGCACAAAATCAGTGAGTTGTATAGCTGGTGGTAATTGTTGCTTGCGAATTGTTCAGATACACGGTATTGATGATAGATCGCTGAACAAGAATGACAATGATATGGATATTTTGAACTTTGAGGCATTTGTAATTGCCATCACTATTTTAACGCTAACGCCGGGCTTAGATACGGCTTTGGTGATTCGTAATACCAGCCGCTCTGGCTTAGCTGACGGTTGTATGACGAGCTTTGGTATTTGTAGCGGCTTGTATGTGCACGCGTTTTTCTCTGCTGTGGGTATTTCTGCAATTCTCGCCCAGTCTGCTGAACTCTTCCAAGCCGTTAAGATGGTGGGTGCGGTTTACCTAATCTGGCTTGGCTTAAGTAGTTTGCGAGCTTTGATGAAAAACGGTGGTGGTTTGAAGGTCGGTGAACAAGCTCAGCAGGCTTACAGTGCTAAGCGTTCTTTGCGTGAAGGCTTTCTGTCTAATGTTCTTAACCCAAAAACGGCGGTTTTCTATTTGGCTTTTCTGCCTCAATTTGTAAACCCTGAAGGCTCGCCTTTATTGCAATCTATGTTGATGGCTTCAGTCCACTTTGTGATTGCGATGGTGTGGCAATGTGGTTTAGCTGGTGCTCTTAATTCCGCTAAAAATTTGCTCAAGAACGCGAGTTTTATGAAGTGGATGGAAGGCGTGACGGGTATGGTGCTGGTTGGGCTAGGTGTTAAGCTTTTGATGGAAGAGCCTGTGTAGTTCACCGTTTCCAGTTGAACATGAATATATGAAAGCCCACGACGTATCGTGGGCTTTGTGCTTTATTACTTGTAGATCTTGTACCGATCTTATTCAACAGCGCAGTTATTCAACGACGCTAATGTTCATCTCTGCACCTTCGAAACCTAAGTCACTCAACTCATCAGCATTGAAGTTGGTGGTAACTTCGATGTCGCCAATGCGCTCAGTAGATTCGTTGACGGAATCAGTACTTCTTTTGCTGCGTAGATTGTTGGCAATCGGTGTTGCTTGGCCAATTTCAATGGTGCCTGCAAATTGAGAGTCTGCGTAGAAATCACCCGATACGTAAGAGTGGAAGGGACGTAAGCTTCCACCTGTTGCGTATTGCATGCTAGATAAGCCCGCTTCTTTAATTGCCCAGCCCCAGTCCCACCATTTGGTTTCACCTGGAATGTATCGGTGATCCCATTGGTAGCGAATGTCTGCCGATTTATCACTGCCGCGACCCATAGTGAAGGTGTGGGCTTTGTAAGGGCGGTTGTCCGGATGTGTGTGCCATGCGTTGCCACCCCAACGAAGGAAGCCGTTAAACTCCACATCGTAACTAATATCAGCGTTGAATCGGTACGGGTAGGAGATACTTGAACGATACAACTCGACTCGAATCGGCAGCTCTGAGTTTGCTGGAACCATTGGGCGCGCTTGAAGTGTCACTTGCTCGCTAGTGGAGCCACCATTAGATTTAGAGAAGCTTTGGTTTGCTTCGAATTTAATGGTGAGCTTGGTTTCGCCAACAAGAGGCCACTTAAACGTATTCTCTGTTTGAACGCTTTGTGA
Source organism: Vibrio splendidus (assembly GCF_001557875.1). Taxonomy (GTDB): domain Bacteria; phylum Pseudomonadota; class Gammaproteobacteria; order Enterobacterales; family Vibrionaceae; genus Vibrio; species Vibrio splendidus_F. The sequence goes on from NZ_LNRF01000002.1 coordinate 28,638, forward strand.
GAATCCATAGCTGTTTGTTTTCGACCAGTTTGTTGATTCATCCACTTTCAGGTCGACAACCACTTGCTGAGCGATATTACTGTTGTTTCTTGCCGTCGCGTAAACCGTTTTCACTAGTTCACGGTCTGATTCGACAACATCGCCATGCCAAAAGTTGTCGTCGTTAACGGTGTATGCAAAGTTGTCGACGGTGATTTTAGTTTTTTCCCCACAGCGGTAACCGCTACAAGAACCACTATTGTTCCCTTGTATCACCCAGCTGTCACCAGAGCGGTTGATCGTCATGTCTTCACCCACGTACTGGCTATTATTGCCGCCAACCCATGCGTAACCTAGGTTATGAGCTAGATAGCTTAGTGGGCGAACAAAATCATTACGGTTATTGACCAACTCATATTGAACATCTAACTCGCTACCTTCTGGAACTGATTTAGCAGAGTAGTTTGGAATCTCAGACTGGTCATTGTTCGGATAACAGAACGTTTTGCCGTTGGTTGTATCTTGTTTAATAAGGCCATTGTATCCCGGCCCCATGATCACCCAGTTTCCTTTTAAGCCTGTGATCTGCCAAGTGCCCATTCTAGCCAGTAAAGCACTCTTTTGCTCTTCGGCTTCGAAACGGTCTAACGGGCGATAGCCAGAGCGACATACATCGTCACCAAGTTGGTCATGGACTATTTGGTCTGGGTAAATTTTTGCGTTTACGCCAGTAGATAGAACGGACAACACTGCGGTTGCTAAGAGACTTCTGTTTATTCGGATCATTAACAATTCCCTCATTTGTAATTTTTCTATTTTGATAATGTTTTTTGTGCCATGCAGTTAACAAGACAAGTTCACTTTTTCATGTTGATAAATAGATAGATACTGAAAAGGGTTGAATTAATTTACCTTTTAAATTCAAAGGTTTGTATTGTTTGATTTGTTTTTTGGTGAAAGGGGGCTGTAACTAAAAAGAAAATGTTTGATGAGGCTCAAAGCGTTTTTAGAAAAATGAGGAGCTATGATTGATACATTAACGTCAAATAGCTTTTGACGTAGTCTATCGCGAGAGAAATGAATGGTTAAGTACGAGAGGAGACATATTATTCACATCGTTTTTATTTGATTTAAATATCAACAGTGAAGCGGTAAATGAGACTGGATGATTAAATTTAATCCGTTGTTTTGAACATTCGATTAATTGAATGTTTAAAAAGCGAGAAATTTATATTGGTGCAGCAATATAAATACCCATTCATTTTTTATGTGTAATATTCAGAACGGTGTTAATTAAAACTAAATGAATTTAGCTGGAGGTCAAATGGCGATAAATTATCGCTTAGCCAAAAGTTGTGTTCTTCCTGTATTACATGTTCGTATGATGGCGAATAAATCATTCGAACTTAAGATATCAATCTTTACCGTTAATGGGTCATTGTTGATAAGTAGGTAGGGCGACAATAAGCTGTCATTCATGGTTTTATTTATTTTTTGCACGGAGACTAAATCGATAGTGCCTGCTATTGAAAAGAATATGGATTGAGAAGGACTAGCTTCTCCTCTAAATCGTAGAACAATCGGCTCGGGCATGTTGTCGTCTTGAACGGACATTAGGTGCAGCACCTTGTTATCACTTATTTTGGTTAGTCCATCAGTTCGCAATACATTTCCATCTAACACAAGGTCCACCACGCTATGTTGGTAGCGATGTTCTTCTTTTGGTTGGGGCGAAGGGATACTCCATATCCCAACCAATAAAACAAATGCAGAAATGAGCGCAACGATTGGCATCATAATTGACCTCTTTCTAAGAATAGGGCCAGTTCGGTACTGGCTTGATCTAGTTGGGTTGGCGTGTAAAAGATGTTGACGGACTGGCGTGTGGCTTTGTTGAGAATAGAGAGCTCAGAATATTCAACTTCTTCGCTAATGTATGCCACGCAATCACATTGATACTGATAGAGAATGCTTTCTAGCTCTGGCGTCATCGTCATTTCAGGGGCTTGGAAAACTTGTATTTGACCTATCCACTGGTCACTGAGCCGGTTAACGGGGTTGATATCGCTGAGGTTTCTCTCATTAACCTTTGCAAAAGCCAATAACGCTGATGCCAGCAGTAAGCAGCCAGTGGTGAAGTAGCACAACTTGTTTCGGCCTTCAGATGTGGGAAAGTAAGTCGATGAATTTTTGTTAGGGTTAGGTTCGACTGCAGCTGATACACTGATAGCAATACCATTATTGCCGACAGGTATTAGGCTGCTCGCTGCGGCAAGGGGAGTTGTGGCTGCATTATTGACGGGCGAGTCGATCACCACGCACTCATCGATAAGGCGATAGCCCACCTTAGGAACAGTGACGATTGGGGTTTCTTTGATGCCTAATCTAACGAACCCTTGGCGCAGTAAACTTATACTTTTCGCTAATGACGTATCCCCTATGAACTCGTTTCCCCAAGCGAAGCTAATAATATCTTGTTTGTTAACAATATCGGGTGAGTTTTTATGTAATAACTCCAGAACTCGAGTTTCACGGTATCCTACTTTAATAGAACGCTCATCGTTATAAATACGGTTTTTAATCGGGTCGAATCTGATCATATAGCCAACGTTTTATTTTTATTATAATTCTCTCTACAATGTAGATGACTATAAACTGACTAATATATGAATTAAAGTCACATGTTTTATTCTTCTGGTTTTTTGTGTCGTTGAAACAAAAAGAAATTTAATATGTTTGTGACAAAACGCCTGACACCAACACACAATCTGTTAAATATAAGTAATGTCTAATTAAGTGTTGGTTTTATTAGTGTCCTTTTTAGTAGCCATCTATTGGATTTATTAAATCGCATAGTAGTCGATTTAATATCTTGTTATTTATAAGGGTATATGTACTGCATAATAATTTAAGACGTTTAGTTATGTGATGAAAATAAAAAAGCCCGCAGTTGAGTACGGGCTTGGTATTCAATCAATTCAAGTTACGCTTTAACTGCTTCACAATCATTTGAAGACGTTAACGGTTTGAAGAATAGCTTGGTTTCTTCGATAACAACGTGGCGCAGCAAGATGAGCCCGATTAGGTTCGGAATTGCCATTAGGCCATTCACGATATCGGCCATTATCCAGATCATGTCGAGCTTTAAGAATGCACCAGAAGCAACCAAGGCGATGAAGATGATCTTGTAAGGCAATACTGCTTTGGTACCTAGCAAGAACACAACACAGCGCTCACCGTAGTAGTTCCAACCTAAAATTGTTGTAAACGCAAAGAAGATTAGGCCTACAGAAACCAACATAGGGCCAAGGGTATCTGCGTTTAGGCCAATAGCAAATGCATGAGTGGTCATCGCAGCACCAGAAAGGTCAGTCTGCCAAGCGCCTGTTAAGATAAGCGCCAAACCTGTCATCGTACAGATGATGATGGTATCGAAGAAGGTACCTGTCATAGAGACAAGACCTTGTTTCACACATGAGTCTGTTTTAGCTGCTGCTGCAGCCATTGGTGCACTACCTAGACCAGATTCGTTCGAGAACACACCTCGAGCAATACCAGATTGGATAGCAAGCATGATGCTCGCACCAAAGAAACCACCTGTTGCCGCTGTATTGGTAAACGCAGAGGTAACAACAAGGGTAATGGCATTCAGCAGTTGGTCTGCATTTGAAATCAGAACGCTTAAACACGCGACGATGTACATAACCGCCATAGTCGGAACGACTTTCCCTGCCACCTTAGCGATAGATTGAATACCACCAAGGGTTACAACCGCCACTAATATCGTAAGAACGACAGCAGACATCTCACGAGAAGCACCAAATGAGATTTGAGTTGCGTCTAAGATAGCGTTTACTTGTGGGAAGGTACCGATACCGAAGCAAGCAACACCGAGCGCGAAGACAGCGAACATTACCGCCAAGATTCGTGAGCCGACACCGTATTGCAGGTAGTACATTGGGCCGCCAACCATTTCGCCATTGCTATCGGTTCTGCGGTATTTAACGGCGAGTAGACATTCTGCGTATTTGGTCGCCATACCAAATACAGCGGCAAGCCACATCCAGAATAGGGCACCAGGGCCACCAATCTTGATTGCGGTCGCTACACCCACGATGTTACCTGTACCAATGGTTGCTGAAAGTGCAGTACACAAAGCCGCGAAACTCGATATGTCACCTGTACCGGATTTGTCTTTGCTGAACACCATTTTCAGTGCGGTTGGGAGGTGTCTAAACTGGAGTAAGCCTAAGCGAAAAGTAAAGTAGATACCTGTACCCACTAGCAAAATAAGCAGTGGTGGTCCCCAAACGAATTGGTTGATGGTTTGTAGTGTAGCTTGTAGGTGGTTCATAGATTCCCCTTAATAAATTAAAAATTTAAGGAGAAGAGGGAAGGCAGTGCAGATCACAGGGATCGGGAGCACTACTTAATACATACGGATTTCTAGATAGAATTCTTTTGTTAATTAAGGCTGTTGCTTTCCACTCCTCTGTCCTTTTGCCTGAGAGTTTCACTTAGCGAATCACTTATAGATAAGTAACGGGCACTAAGCTTGCTCCTTCGGCGACCGATCTAACGGTTCTCTCCAGAGGTTCCTCCAACGACAGTCCTCACTTTTCTGGATTTCTCCAGCATAAAGCACCTGAAAGATTTACTTCTTCGGCGGGTCAATCTAACTAAATGTTAATATTTAGTTAAAAACCACTCTCCTGCAGTCTTCATCGGAACAATTACCTAAATAATTAGGTAATCTGTAGGCGTATCCTAGATCATATAAAATGTGATGTCAGCTACAAAATATCTGTTTGCACAAATGTTGTTCAACTAAATGATCAAACAACGAGTCTCTGACGTAACTTGCTTATTTAAATGGTATAAAATAGAGAAACAAGGAGGAGTTATGACTCGACTAATAGCGATTGTTTTTTTATTGGCTTTGGCATTTGTACTATTTCGTTACCGGACAAACGAAAAACTGCAAAAAGGGGTAGTGATAGTTATCGTTAGCAGCTTCCTTTTGTATACTGCCAGCTTGATGATTTCGGAGTTAACTCGTTAAACCTCTCTGTAAACAGTTGGGATGAATGTGTTAGCAAAGCTTAAGTGCTTCTGGCTTGAGCGATAGGTTTAACTGAGCCTACACTATCAGTATTGGCATTAGTGCCAGTGACCGCGTAACGTTAAACAAATTTTTGGGAGTACCCGCTAGTGAACCAGCAATCTGGACAAAGCGAACAAGATGAAGTGGTTGTTATTGAAGAACGCGATAAGCGCAGTCAGCTCTATATAGGCATTGCTGCGGTTATAGGTTTAGCACTGGGTGGCTTAATCGGTTCTACAGTCACGGCTTCGAAGTGGGAGTCCACTTATCAGGTACTCGAAACTCGTTATCAAGAACTGCGTGATAGCAAAACACAATTGATGACATCCGTTGAAGCGAAAGTGGCTAAAGTCGATACCGAAATCGATGCGAAAGTAGAAGCCGCTCTAGTACAACAAACAGAAGAACATCAAAAAGAACTCCAAGAATTAGCGAAACAGTCTTCGGTTTTAGAGAAGGCGAACTACTCGTTAGAGCAACAGCTAAACGAACAGAAGCAGACGTTAGAGCAAACTCAGCAAGACAATCAAAAGCTTAATCGTCAGGCTGACATGCAATCGACTTTATTTGAGCGTTCGCGTGAAGTTTTCCGAAAAGAATTACAGATTTCTCAAGAACTTGAAAAGCTAGAGAAAGAAAGAGATCAACTCGAGCAGAACCTTGGTTCTCTTAAGAAAGCGTGTGATGTGTTCTTAGATGGCACTTCATGGGATGCGAAATCTGACGCGTGTGAGAAGCAAGACAACGCAAATTCTCGCCTAAGTGACATTAGACAAATGATTGAAGTCCACACCATGGACCTCAAGCAGATCAAAGCGCTTACTGAAGAGATGGGTCTATAAGCTGAAGGTTTTACCAACCTAGCGTTAGTTTTGCAGTAAATATTGAAACGCCCACATCACACACGTGATGTGGGCGTTTTGCGTTTTCTCGAGAGCGTAGAGCCGATACTTTCTCATTATTGATTGTTTAAGTGTTTACTTAGATATTTGTGAATAGTTACGTATAACCACAATAATGTGTTACTTGTTGCTTATTAAATGACTTTGCATGCATCTTTTCAGATCAGTGCTGCTGCATAATAGTGGTGTTCAGGATGAACACGCAGTCGATTAGTAACTCGCATTTGGACTGCTTTGACTACAGGGATGGAGTGATGCAAGAGTATCTTTGTGAGAACTGCACCATAGCTTATTGTTTCGATGATTGTCGTTCGCCACTAGTGCAAAAAGAGATGATCGAAGTAGAAGAATTGGTTCGTCGTATCGACGTTGAACACGATAGTGAAAAGAGTAAGTAAGGCATTGAGGATAGATGCTAGTCTAACAATTCAAACATAAAAAATCCCTACGAGCTAAACCATGAGCCAGTAGGGATTTTAGATTAATTGCAGTACTGTTCTCGCTTTCTCAAGCAAAGGGTATTACAAAAAATTTTTAGAACAGTGTTATTCGACAATAAATTATTGACGAGTCACTATTTTTCGTAGGTTTTGATTTCACCTGATTTTACACGAGCAACGAACGATTGCAGTTCCTTCTTCACAACTGGCATCAAGAAGTATAGGCCAAGGATGTTAAAGATAGACATAGCAAAGATAGCCGCGTCAGAGAAGTCGATGACCGCGCCAAACTGAATCGTGGCACCAATAACAACAAACACACAAAACATCACTTTGAAAATCAGTTCCGTTGTTTTGCCTTCACCAAATAGGTAAGTCCACGCCTTAAGGCCGTAGTACGACCAAGAGATCATTGTCGAAAACGCAAACATGATTACCGCAAGAGCGAGTGTGTATTTAAATACTTCTGCAGTTTCAGTAAATGATGCTGCAGTAAGTGTTACACCCGTTAAACCAGAACCATCGAATGGACCTACATTTAAGCCAGCGATAGTGATAACCAATGCTGTCATTGTACAAATGACTACTGTATCAACGAACGGTTCTAATAGTGATACTAGACCTTCGGTGATTGGCTCTTTTGTTTTAACCGCTGAGTGAGCGATAGCTGCGGAACCTACACCTGCTTCGTTCGAGAACGTTGCACGCTTCAAGCCTTGAATTAATGCACCAATGAATCCACCAACGACACCTTCACCAGTAAATGCACCTGTAAAGATTGCACTGAACGCAGGACCAACTTGATCAAGGTTAGAACCGATAACAATCAGAGCCATACCGATATACAGAGCTGCCATCCAAGGAACAACTTTTTCCGTTACCGATGCGATAGAAGGCATACCACCAACAATCACAGAGAAAACTAAAGCGGCGAGTACAAGGCCAGTGATCACACCGTACTCACTTGGTACATCAAATGCGTAAGTTAACATGGCGTGTGCTTGGTTAGCTTGGAACATGTTACCGCCGCCCAATGCGCCTAAAATACACATTAATGCAAAACCAATAGCGAGCACTTTACCTAGTCCGCCTAAACCTCTTTCACCAAGGCCTTGGCTTAGGTAGTACATTGGACCACCCGAAACAACACCCGAGGGTAGGATAGTTCGGTATTTCACACCTAAGGTACACTCACAGAACTTAGACGCCATACCCAGAAGACCACATAAGATCATCCAGAATGTCGCACCAGGACCACCAATTGCGAGTGCAGCACCCACACCGGCAATATTACCAAGTCCAACAGTTCCAGAAAGTGCGGTTGTTAACGCTTGAAAGTGAGAAACTTCCCCTTCGTGTTTAGAGTTAGGGTCTGTGTACTTACCTTTGATAATGTCTATTGCCATACCGACACGTTTAAATTGAACAAAGCCAAAGTAAAGAGTAAAGATGATCGCAGCGAGCAATAGCCAGCCAACAATGATGGGGAAGTTTGCTTCACCTACCGGTACACTTTTAAATATCAGCCCGACGAACCAACCTGTGTATTCGTTGAAAAAACCATCAACATTTTGACTTAAGTTACTGATAGCTTGATTAAATGACCCTTCTTCTGCAAATGCACTGGAACTAAATAATAATATAAACCCAAAAAATAATTCACGTATGTTTTTCATGGTTTTCCCTGTCTTTTTATTAAATTATGTTTGTTGCTGTTGTGTTTTTTTTCTATTTGCATTGTATATTTCAGTGGTTTATCTACTTCACTCGACGGCAACATAAACGGCTGTAGCTAAGTCGAAAAACGAAATAAATATAAGTACTGTTCTTGCTTTATATGGATATCCTTTTGGTATGTGCATCAATAAGACTATGGTATTCGGTCTACCATGCCTTATTGATAACCCTATACATAAAACTAATGTTGGCAAAGAAATTTTTACAATAAATTCACAATAATTCGTGTTTTGTCGTCTTTTGGGAATAAGTCGGTGATTTTTAGGCAGAGAAAGGCATATGCAGTAGCTGTTATAGAGGCGGTTGGAGGATAATTCAGAGTGATGGGCTGTAGGGATGTTGGGGGACGTAGGGGAGTTCGAGTATTCGATGTGTTTTAGAGGTGTTTAAACATTCGAAGGTTGAAGGTGTATTCGGATCTGAGGACATTAAAAAGCCCTTTATCAGAGCTTTTTTGATGAGCGAAAAGTATGAGTACTTTCCGCTAGAACATTAAACTAAACGGCTCGTCGACTATTGCTATTGCCAACCGTGCCTTTGCTGGATTTGTGATAGAGCTTAAGTGCCAATAGCGAACCCCATAATAAAACCTGTCCCCATAGTAATGTCCATTGAGACGCCACTTCTTGCCAGGAAGCGCCCATCTGATTCAGTGCTAAGAAACCTTGGATAGCTGGTGTGCTTGGGAATAATTGTGATAACAACACTAACCATTCAGGCATCATTTCAACAGGCCAAATAAATCCGGAAGAGAAGATCAGAGGCATTGAACTGATTAACACCACAACCGTGACGAGCTCTCTTCGTGGTACTAACTCACCAATAAAAATCCCGATCAAACAGCTAGCCAGTAAGAAGGGCAGTAATAAGGTTAAGATCTGTGTTGTTGAGGCGAGTAGGTTTATCCCATACATCGAAAAGCTTGCGCCGAAATAGTACATCGATAACAGGTAATAAATGCTGACTAAGGTACAACAACGAGCAAGAATCAGTTTCGCCGGAGAGGTTTTACTCCAGTAGCCAAACGTTGATTGAGCATTTTGGGTCGCGCCAACTAAACCAGAAGCCATGGCTAAAGTTTGTTGCAGGATCAACACAAAGACGGCTGGAACCACGTAATCGATGTATCCCATGCGACTATTGAAGGTAGGCTTTAGGTTTAAGCTAAATGCACTGTAGCCTTTGGCTGCCGATTCTAAAGGCACACCTTCGACTAATAAGTGACGGACCTTTGCTTCTGCAGCTAATGTGCCTCCTGCTTTGGCAAGCCCTTCAACAATGGTTCCGTAGACCAAGAAGTAAGAAGCATCACCAGCGTAAGAAAGTGTCGGGCTTTTACCGAGCAGCAAGTCTTTATAGAAATCTTCTGGAATGACGAGGAATCCGCCAATCTCTTGGTTAAGCACGGCTTGTTTAGCATCGGCGATAGTGGAGTCTCGACGAACCAACTCGATTTGAGAGGTCGCATCCACCATTCGCTCTAATTGGTAGCTGCTTTGACTCTTATCCAAGTTCACAACCGAGGCTTTCAGCTGTTGAGGGACTTGATTCGCGTAAGGCAATGGATACAAGAATGAATAGAAGACCACACCACCAAACACCGTAAGAAGCACGACGGGGTTGCGCAGTACCGCTAAGAGTTCTTGCTTGAGCAGTTGAGTAAAGCTCATCATTTTACTCCTTGTTGTGCTGATGCTTCTGGCTGTTTTGACGGCGTTGTTTTTGCTGATATAGCTGCTTGTGCAGTTAGAGTTGATTGCGCCAAGTGTTTCTTAATTAACAACATCACCACCAAAGCAGGAACTGCGTACCACAACATGGAAGAGAGGCTGAGCAGCGACTGTGCTGCGCTTACGCCATAACTAGACTGTGCTGTTTGTACTTCGATGTAATGACTCACAGGCAATAAGCTTCTCCAAATTTGAGCTGCCGTGTTCATGTCTGTCACCGGAAAGGTAATGCCCATGAACGCAAAACTTGGTGCCGTAAATGCGCCAGCGAAACTCATCGCCCTTGCGGGATCAAGTGTTAAGAAGAAAAACAAACACCCCATAATGATACAGCTGATGACGGTAAGCAGTTGGGCAATGGTTAATGCCATAAAGCTACCGTTAAATGGCCATTCTAAAAGGCGATAAAACCAAAAGCTAAAGGCAATACCAAACCCCAAAAACAACACAACATAAGGGGTCAGTGTCGATGCAAGCGACTTAACAGGAGAGTGAGCTAACCATGCTTTAAGCCCACGTGCGCGCACATTTGCGGTCAATATCAAAATTGTTCCCACTACAATCATGATCTGCCATAAAGCAGGAATAACCGCAGATACCAAGAACTGAGCGTAACTGGTGTTCTTGTTGAACAGTGGGGTGATTTGGCTTTGTACTGTGACAGCTTGCCCCAATGCAGATTGTACCGTGGTATCCCCGTGTGAAAGCTGTCTAACCACTTCAAGTTGCGCGTTGAACGTCCCCTGAGCTTGTAGTAGAGCCGAGTTCACCAGTTTACCAATCAATATAAATTGGCTGTTGTAGAACACGGATACCTGCGGGTTTAGCCCAAGATAAAGGTCTCGGTCAAAGTGTCTAGGTATAACAACATAGCCGTAAATATTACGTTCAATCATGGCTTCTGCTGCTTCACTTGCGGAACTGTATTTTTGAGTGACCTTCAGGGTAGGTGAGGCATCGACTAAGCGAGTAAACTGCTGCGAAATTTGGCTGTGTTCTAGGTCAACCACTGCAACAGGCAAATCACGGGCGATGCCTTGTGAGAAGATCAGCCAGATACTTGCAGCAAGCAGCAAGGGTATCCAAGTTAAGCAAGATAGCAGCCACTTGTCTTTACGCACAATAGCCCACTGTCTAAGCAAATTGCTTGTCGCTTTGTGATGCTCTGGTAAGTGAGAATTAGCAGACATACGTCACCTAAAGCTCAACCACTAGGCTCATGCCCATACGCAGTGTTTCGCTCGTATCGACAGGGTGCGCTTCTACTTCAAAAGTACGTAAGTCAAAGCCTTGTGCTGCGTCTGTTGAACGCCAAGTTGCGAAATCACCCATTACGGCGATGTGTGTGACTTGGAAGGTTAATGATTTATCCAGAGCTGGTAGGTATGCCTCAAACTGACTGCCTTTCTCAAAGTGCTTAAGCATATCTTCACGCACATTGAGCACGGCCCAAGCATCCTTGGTGTCGATGACAGTCACAACAGGGAAGCCTTGTGGTGCGAGTTCACCGCTGCTCAATAGAACTTGAGACACTTCGCCATTAAACCAGCTGTGGACCTGTGTGTCTTTTGCGTAAGCTTCAACTTCCGCCACTGCCCCTGCCGCCATTAACGCTTTTTGAGCGGCAGCCACTTTGGTTTCGTCACGAGCTCCTTCTTGCGCCAATTGATACATTTGGAACGCAGCACTTTCGGTGTACTTCGCTGCTTGCCATTGAGTTTTGGCTTCATCGCGTTTTTGCTCGGCAACGACACCATCGTTGTAAAGGTTGTTTACACGTTGGTAGGTTTTGTCCATCAGATCGGCAGCTGCTTTCGCTTTCAACCATTGGTCTTTAGCCGCTTGGATTTGCTGAGTACGTGCGCCATTCTCTGCTTCTTGTGCCAATGCACCAGCGGCTTTCTGACCGGCTTTTGCTTGTTCTAATTTCGCATCAATCTCTGGGCTAAGAAGAGAAAAGATCAATTCGCCTTTTTCAACTGAATCGCCTTTACGCACGAATATTTCATCAATTCTGCCAGGTACTTTCGATGAGATGCTGTATTGCTGCGCATCGATTTGACCTTGAAGCTTAACAGGCTGAGGTTGATAAGCTTGGTAAAAACTGTATCCGACCCAGCCAATAATGCCGATACCAACTATAGATAGAAGAAGGGGCTTAATAGGTTTCATGAGTTATCCTTTTGACTGGCTAGCGGTGTCTGTTTTTGAGTCGAAATCAGACGTAACAGAAGAAGTTAAGTAACTTGAGTAAGCATTCATTTCGCTGGTAAGCGCCAAAAGCTTGTTGAGAGAGATAAGGTATTTGAATCGCGCAGCAGCTTGCTGTGTCTTAATGCTCGCAAGATAGAGCTCTGCATCAACCACTTCTAATGAGTTAGAAAGCCCTTGTGTGAAGGCTTTTTTACGAAGCAATAGGTTCTCTTGAGCTAAAGACAGGCTTGAGTTTAGGCCTTGAACCTCTTCAATTGCTTGGTTTGCTTCAAGATAAGCCTTTTGAACTAATACGGTTAAGTCTTGCTTGGCTTGTGACTTCAGAAATTGAACCTGCGATACGGCACTGTGAGCCGCAGCGACTTTGTCGGAACGGCCTGAAGTGTCAATCAACGGCACATTTACACCAATACCAACTAACCAATCGGGTTTCATTTCACTGGCTAGAGAGTCATCTTCATACAGGCTGTAGTCACCGTAAAGGTATACCTCTGGGTAGTACTTACCTTTCTCGGCTTTAATTAAGCTGCTTGCTTGTTTCTCTTTTGCATCAAGAATTTTAAGGCCGGGATAGGTCATGAGAGTTTGGTCAATGAACACGTCCATATGAGGTAGGTTCTTATTGATAAACAGTTGCTCTGAGGGTTCTACACTTTCACTTTGACCAAGGATCTGAGTCAGTGCTAGTTGAGCAATCTTGAGATCGTTCTGAGCTTTCGTGCGCTCTACAATCGCTTTATCTAAAGAAGCATCGGCTTGTAGGCGTTCTACTCGTGCGATTTGCCCTTGCTGTTCAAGCTTGATGGCGAAATCACGGTGTTGAGTTAAGCCTGTTTCGACGGCTTGACGCGTTCTCACGACGTCTTCCGCTAAGATCACAGAGAAGTAATATTTACTTAAATCTTCGTAGCGAGCTTGCTTCTCCATCAACAATTGGCTTTGTGCTTCTTCGCTTTTACCTTCTGCAGCATTCTGCACCGCGGTAATTCGACCACCTGTAAAGATAGGCCACACCGCGCGAATAGAAGAGCTAAAGATGTCTTGTTCAGTAATGGTGGAAGTAATCCCGCCAAGCGCACTGATGATTTGAGGAGGAACAGGAAAACCAATAGAGGGCACACCACTCAAGCTATCGGCAAACTGTTCGCCATTGATAGTCACATCACTATCAAGGTGCGTGTAGTTAGCCCCTAAGGTAATAGAAGGTAGATTAAGGCTACTTGTTGAATTCTGAAGGTGTTGATAACGTTCAACGTTAGCTCGTTGAGCCGCAAGTGAGTTGTTGTTTTCTTGTAGCATTAGCCATGCTTCAGAAAAAGTAAGCGGGGCTGCGTAGCCTGGCGAAGCAAATATGCCGAGGAGCATGCCAGCAATTACAAGGTGTCGAAATTTTGGTTTGGTCATCGGAATTAAATACCAAATTAGAGTATTAGCTCTAATGCTATCAGGGGTAGCATCGTTTGTCTTGAGTTGATTGTCTCATATGAATAGAAACTCTCATAACTCGTTAAGTTAATGCAAAAAGATACGTGATGTGGACAACATAGATCACTAAAACGAAAAAAGCACGCAGAAGCGTGCTCTTTAAGTTCAGTGTGAAGAGTTTTTACAAAATGAAGTGGCTTATTTAAAGCTAGGACAATGGTGATCGGCGCGCCATACCAATTGTCTTGAACCTTGCATTGTTTGTAATAAATCTCTACCTGACATTTGCGGGAAAGCTAACAATACCTTGAGATCGAGAGGGGAGGTACCGTCTTTCTCATAGGCTCTTACGTGAGTAAAAGTCGATTGTAAGTGTTTGAACAGCATAGTCTTAGTAAGACAAATTCCAAAGTTATCGCGTTTCATTGCCTGGTTTCCTTTTCAACAATGTTTATACGTTATGTTTTTTATCCTGTTTCTATTGGACGTTGCCACTGATCGATACTTCCTGCTCATCAATGTTTTATTATTGGGCGCTGATTTGATCAGGCGCCTCTGAGTTGTCATGCTGGTCGGTAGTGTAAATAAGGGTGAATGAGGTTAGATAGATAACCTGTTTGTTCAGCAACCGTAGCGGCGAGCATGTAACTTTTAGTTATAGATACGTCCAGTGAGTGAAGGTTTGTTGCGGTTTTGTTAATCGAGATTTCGATTTAAAGCGCGGTCTGAAAATCATGACTTATGGCTTAACAACAATAAACTTCTTCATATGCAACTATTATAATTGTATTTATTTTGAACAACCTGAAAAACACCTAAAAGCTTAGTGATCTAGCTCAATATTTATTCGTTTATTTTGTTTTTTAAGCTAATCCGTTCTAAAAATGAACGATTAATCGAGATGAACAACGTAAAGGATTATCAATTAACAATCTGCTCAATTATTTAGTTGAGTAGCAGTCACAAATTCACGTCCCTAGAAAGGTCATACGATTAACTTGGTGTTAACATTGATCGTCTAACACTAGGGGCGGTGGAATATGAAATGGAGCAGTATCAGTTTCCGTAAAAGGTTACTGATTATCATGACGGTCACTGGCCTCGTTGAACTTTTGATTCTTGCAGCGGCTGGTTTTTACTACATCAAACAATCTCAAGAGCAAGAGATGGGTTTGAAAGCGTTAGGTGTTGCTGAATTTCTATCTGAATCGCCACTGGTCACCAGCATTATTCAAGAAAATGGAACGTTGGATCCTAATGGCGCTCCCTACGTTCTGCCTGAAGAGACTCAAGTTAAATTTCGTAACCTTACCCAGCTCATTGGCGCTGCGTTTATCGTTGTGGGAGATGATAAAGGTATCCGCCTGATTCACCCTTATGATGACAGGCTCGGTAAACCAATGCGTGGTGGCGATAACCAAAAAGCATTGGTATTGGGCGAGTCTTATGTGTCGACGGCCAAAGGATCGCTTGGTTTTTCAGTTCGTGGTAAATCCGCGGTAAAAGACCTTCAAGGTACCGTTATTGGGGTGGTTTCGGTTGGTTACTTATTGGATTCTTTACAAGATCGAATCGAACCTTATTTAGCCTTTTTGATTGTGATGGCGTTGCTGGTGGTTGCGGTCAACGCTTTGATTTCGAGTTATGTATCTCGCCGTTTTCAACGCGCTATTTTAGGCTTTGAGCCTGAAGAGATAGGCCGACTGTATGTTGAGCTAGATGTAACCATGAGTACCGTGAAAGAGGGCATTCTGAGCATCGATAAGCACGGCATTTTGCGTTCAATTAATAAAAGTGCCTGCGATATTTTATCGATAGACAGGGATAAAGCACTCAATCAACAGCGCCTTTCTGATGTATTGCCAGGCAGTGATTTAGAGCAACTGTTATCAACCGGTGACACCGACCACGATGTTGAGTTGTATTTGAACAATAAGCGAATCATTGCTAACCGAAGCCCAATTATAGTGGCAGGTGAGGTGGTCGGGGCGGTATCGAGTTTCCGATTACGCGATGAAATCAACGATTTAACAGACCAGCTCTCACAAACCAAAGAGTATGCCGATCTACTGCGTTCACAAACCCACGAGCATCAAAATAAGCTCAATACCATCAGTGGCTTGATTCAGATGGGCGAGTTGGATTCAGTCCAGCAACTGATTGGCCAAGAAACCGCGCACTATCAAAGCTTGATCGAGTTCTTGCGTGAAACCGTTAAAGACCCGCTCATTGCAGGTATGCTCCTTGGAAAAACGGAGCGCGCGCGAGAAATTGGTTTAGAGCTTAAAGTTGAAGAAGGCTCAAGGCTTGAAGCACTGCCTAGCTGGTTAAACGCGGATGACGTTGTCACCATTCTTGGCAACCTGATTGATAACGCCTTTGATGCCACCATGACGGCGATTAAGCAAGAGGGTCAAATTGCACCAGCGCGTCGGGTTATTGAAGTTTCAATCAGTGATTTCGGTAATGAAATTATCGTAGAAGTAGAAGACAAAGGGTGCGGTTTGCCTAAAGAGTTGGCGACCAAAGCGCTCACCGAAAAAGGTGTATCGAGCAAAGCGAAGCAAAATCGCGGTGTGGGTTTGTATCTGATAAAGCAGCTGGCAGACCGATATCAAGGGCAGCTTGAAATGGTCGACAACCACGATTTTGGCACGCGAATGACGGTTTATCTGCCAAAAGAAGAACAATAATAATTGAGCACGAAGCGATCTTGTGAAGATCATCGTGACGGAAAAAGCATGGTTAAAGGAAGAACATAAATGAACGCAATCACGAGAGTCATGGTCATTGAGGATGATATTGCGATTGCAGAGCTACACCATCGTTATTTAGAACAGATGGGTGGCTTTGATGTGGTCGGCATTGCCACCACACAGTCTGAAGCGCTGATGCAACTGGACATCTTAAAACCGGATTTGGTGTTATTGGATGTGTATCTGCCGGACGGGTGTGGGCTCGATATTCTTAATCACGTAAGAGGGAGCAATCAAGGCTGCGATGTTATCTTGATTACTGCTGCTCGAGATGTGGATACACTGCAGCAAGCAATGCGTGGTGGAGTGGTCGATTATCTATTGAAACCAGTGATGTTCCCTCGCTTGGAAGCGGCACTGAAAAAGTATCAGTCTCAACAGCAAGAGTTTGAAAGTGTGTCGGATTTGAATCAAGGTTTGGTTGATAAGATGCTGCAAGCCAATGCCAAAGCGGACTCTGGAAAAGTATCCACCTTACCCAAAGGCATTGATGGCGTAACGTTGGATAAGATCAGAGCCATTTTTCAACAAGCTGATGCCGTTAATATTACCGCCGATGAAGCCGGAGAACGAATTGGTGCTAGCCGAACCACCGCTAGACGCTATTTAGAATTTTTGATTACCACTGGTGAGTTAGTCGCAGACTTAAATTACGGTACCGTGGGGCGTCCGGAGCGCTGCTACAACAAAGCGCAAAGATAAACACGACACCATCAAAATAAATATAAAGCCAGTTGAATAAGCTGGTTTTACCTTTCTCTCCCTTTCCCATTGCTTACTCCAGCGACCAGATACCGTTCTTTCTTGACTACACTGTTTGAGAATGCCGATTTGCATCTCCCTTGGGTCAAACGAACGGAGCTATCGATTAGAATTTGTTCGAAATGAGTCAATATTTAATCGATTGCTTTCACAGTGGTTGATGTAAATCAAATAGTCATAGACAATACTGTCCCGAATAGAGGTGATAGCTTTCACCCTCGTTTACCAAACGCATTCTCAAATTTAATAGGTGCTTACTATTGATGTAATAGTTAAGACCTATTATCTATTTTCGTATGTCGCTGATACCTTTGGCGAATACTAAAAACCTTGTTTTTATAGGAAAGATGATGGTAATACCTGAAAACAGCAGCATCGTTATTTTTGGTGCGTCGGGAGATCTAACTTACCGCAAGTTAATTCCTGCTCTATACCACTTGTATGCTAGCAATCAACTACCAGAATCCTTTGCGATTCTTGGAGTGAGCCGTACTGAGTACAGCGATGAGTCTTACCGTGAGAAGCTGAAGAAGTCTCTTCAGGAAATGGAAAAAACTGAGCCAGAGACGCTGAATGCATTTATTGAACATCTGCATTACCAAGCGATCAACACTTCAGATGTAGACGACTACGCTCGTTTAGCACAACGTTTAGACAAGCTTGAGCAAGACTACCAATTTGAAAACCACAACACACTGTTTTACTTGGCAACCCCGCCAAGCCTATACGGTGTTATCCCAGCAAACCTTGCTGCGCATGGCCTTAACGATGAATCAAACGGCTGGCGTCGTCTGATCATCGAGAAGCCATTTGGTTACGACTTAGCATCAGCTCAAGCGTTGGATAAAGAGATCCATCATCACTTCCAAGAACACCAGATCTACCGTATCGACCATTACCTTGGTAAAGAGACGGTTCAAAACCTTCTAGTGCTTCGTTTCTCAAACGCGATGTTTGAACCACTGTGGAACCGTAACTTCATTGAATACGTTGAAATCACAGGTGCTGAGTTCCTTGGCGTTGAAGAGCGTGGCGGATACTACGACGGTTCTGGCGCAGTTCGCGACATGTTCCAAAACCACCTGCTACAAGTGCTAGCAATGGTAGGTATGGAGCCGCCTGCACAAATTAACGCGGATTCTATTCGTGATGAAGTAGTTAAAGTGCTTCAGTGTCTGAAACCATTAGAAGAAGATGATCTGCGTAAAGACTTAGTATTAGGTCAGTACACAGCATCGGATGTTCGTGGTCAGCACTTACTAGGTTACCGTGAAGAGCATGGTGTAGCGGATGATTCTCGTACCGAGACTTACATCGGCTTGAAAGCTCACATCAATAACTGGCGTTGGAATGGTGTTCCTTTCTACGTTCGCACGGGTAAACGCTTACCAACGCGCGTAACGGAAATCGTGATTCACTTTAAGAACACACCACACCCAGTATTTGGTCAAGATGCACCAGAGAACAAGCTGATTATCCGTATCCAACCGGATGAAGGTATTCAGATGAGCTTTGGTTTGAAAGAGCCAGGCGCAGGCTTCAAAGCAAAAGAAGTGAAAATGAACTTCTCTTACTCTGACTTGCCTGAAACTCAGATGCTGACGGCTTATGAGCGTCTTCTTCTTGATGCACTGAACGGTGATGCGACTCTGTTTGCACGTACCGATGCGGTAGAAGCATGTTGGAAGTACGTTCAACCAATCTTAGACTTCAAGCAAGATCCTCAAGCGCTGTTTGGCTATGCTTGTGGTACTTGGGGCCCACAGGAAGCGGATGAACTTCTGCAACGTGATGGCCGCGCATGGCGTTTCCCATGCAAAAACTTAACAGACACGGATTACTGCGAACTATGATCAATCACAAGATCTTTGCAACGCCTGAACTGGTTGTTGAAAACCTAGCAAATGAAATGAAAGCATACAGCGAGCAGGGTAAACCTGTTCACATTTCACTATCTGGTGGCAGCACGCCAAAAATGCTTTTCAAGCTTTTAGCACAGGCGCCATACGCAGAAGGTATTCAATGGAATAACCTTCACTTCTGGTGGGGCGACGAACGTTGCGTTGCACCAGACGACGCTGAAAGCAATTTCGGTGAAGCGAATGCATTGTTGTTTACTCAAGTGAATCTTCCTGCTGAAAACATCCACCGCATCCGTGGTGAAGATGAACCTAAAGCAGAAGCAGAGCGTTTCGCAAAAGAGATGGCAGACGTAATCCCAACAGAAAACGGCACGCCTGTATTCGATTGGATTCTGCTTGGTGTTGGCGCAGACGGCCACACAGCTTCACTATTCCCGGGTGCAACTAACTACCAAGATGAGAGCCTATCTGTATTAGCTTCTCACCCAGAGTCTGGTCAAATCCGTGTATCTAAAACAGCGAAAGTTTTAGAAGCAGCAAAACGAATCAGCTACCTAGTACTGGGTGCAGGTAAAGTTGACATCGTTAAAGAAATTCATACAACTCCTGCTTCAGGACTGCCTTACCCGGCAGCGAAAATCCAGTCTAAAACTGGCGAAACAGAGTGGTTCCTAGATTCAAATGCAGCAAGTGCTATCGCATAAGTGCGAATAGCCGCAAGGAGATAAAATAATGAAAGGTGATATCGGTGTAATTGGCCTAGCAGTAATGGGTCAGAACCTTATCCTAAACATGAACGACCACGGCTTCAAAGTTGTGGCTCATAACCGTACTGCTGCTAAAGTAGACGAGTTCCTAGAAGGCCCAGCTAAAGGTACTAACATTGTTGGTGCTTACTCTCTAGAAGAGCTAGTTGAGAAGCTAGAAGCGCCACGTAAAGTGATGCTTATGGTTCGTGCTGGTGACGTTGTAGACACGTTCATCGAAAACCTAATCCCACTTCTAGACGAAGGCGACATCATCATTGATGGTGGTAACACTAACTACCCAGACACTAACCGTCGTGTAGCGCATTGTCGTGAGAAAGGCATCCACTTCATTGGTACTGGTGTATCTGGTGGTGAAGAAGGTGCTCGTTTCGGTCCTTCAATCATGCCAGGCGGCGCGGCTGAGGCTTGGGAA
This sequence comes from Vibrio splendidus, assembly GCF_001557875.1. Lineage (GTDB taxonomy): Bacteria > Pseudomonadota > Gammaproteobacteria > Enterobacterales > Vibrionaceae > Vibrio > Vibrio splendidus_F. The sequence goes on from NZ_LNRF01000002.1 coordinate 48,731, forward strand.
GCGGTTAAGCCAATCTTCCAAGGTATCTCTGCAAAAACTGACGCTGGTGAGCCTTGTTGTGACTGGGTTGGTAACGACGGTGCTGGTCACTTCGTTAAGATGGTACACAACGGCATCGAATACGGTGACATGCAGCTTATCACAGAAGCATACCAGTTCATGAAAGATGGCCTAGGTATGTCTGCTGACGAGATGCAAGCAGTATTCGCTGACTGGAACAAGACTGAGCTAGACAGCTACCTAGTTGAAATCACTGCTGACATCCTTGGCTACAAAGATGAAGACGGTGAAGCGCTAGTTGAGAAGATCCTAGACACTGCAGGCCAAAAAGGTACGGGTAAGTGGACGGGTATTAACGCACTAGACCTAGGTATCCCACTAACTCTAATCTCTGAGTCTGTATTCTCTCGTTGCCTGTCTGCTCTTAAAGACCAACGTGTTGAAGCTGAAGCTTTGTTTGAGAAGACAATCACTCCAGTTGAAGGCGACAAGCAAGAGTGGGTTGATGCATTACGTCAAGCTCTACTGGCTTCTAAGATCATTTCTTACGCTCAAGGTTTCATGCTAATGCGTGAAGCGTCGAACGAAAACGGCTGGGACCTAAACTACGGTAACGTAGCGCTAATGTGGCGTGGTGGTTGTATCATCCGTTCTGCATTCCTAGGCAACATCCGTGATGCGTACGAAGCAAACCCAGACATCGCGTTCCTAGGTTCTGACGAGTACTTCAAAAACATCCTACAAGGCAGCCTAGTGGCATGGCGTAAAGTAGCAGCGAAATCTCTAGAGTCTGGTATCCCAATGCCATGTACGATTTCTGCGCTATCTTTCCTAGACGGTTACACAACTGCACGTCTACCAGCGAACTTGCTTCAAGCTCAACGTGACTACTTCGGTGCTCACACTTACGAGCGTACTGACCGTCCACGTGGTGAATTCTTCCACACAAACTGGACTGGTACAGGCGGCGACACTGCTTCTACAACTTACGACGTATAATCGTTAGTTAGAATCAGTTAAGAACCTTGTTGTTCTTATCAGCTGTAGACTAGAAAACAAAAGGATGCCGATTGGCATCCTTTTTTGTTGGTTCTGCAAGAGAGTCACGTAAAGTAAATTTAATACAACCCGTTAAGCGAGCGCAGCTTGTGGACTTTGCACATCACTGTATTGCTCTCGTATCGACATGAAGTAATCAAGGTTTTGCTTCAGCGCAGACACACACTCTGGATCAAACATCAGCCCAGTATGCGCTTCAATGTAGTCCATTACCTTAGATGCTGACCATGCGTGTTTGTAAGCTCGTTTACTCAGTAAAGCATCGAACACATCCGCTAGTGTGACAATTCTTGCCTCCAGTGGAATCGCTTCTCCAATGAGCGCATCTGGCAATCCCGAGCCATCAAACCGTTCATGATGGTGACGTACAATATTCTTGATGAACTGAACTTCTTCGCTACACATTGAGCTGTGGTGGGAAAGGGCAACCACGTCATCAATCATCTCTTCGCCATATATCGTGTGATTGTTCATGATGTTTCTTTCTTCTTCCGAAAAACGCTCAGTACTGAAGAGCACTTTGTCTGGGATTCGGTACTTACCAATATCGTGAAACGGGGCATACAAGCGAATGCGGTGAACGAATTGGTGGGTAATCTCATTGTTACTATGCGAAAGCGTACGTGCCAGCTGCTCGCTGTATTTTCCCATGCGAATCAGGTGCTCTTTGGTTTCAGGATCACGTGCGTGCCCCATGTTTAGGGCGATTGCTAATGAGGACTGAAAATGTCGCTGACGTTCGAAGAGTTGCACAAACAGGTTCGAAATAGCTTGAGTGAGGTACGCGATGTCGCTTTGTATTGTCTGTTTAGCAAAAAAGTCAGTGCATGATGCGTTGATGAAAACGAACCCGAGGTTACTCTCTTGGTAGTGGATTGGAGTGGTGTAGCTACTTTGGTGACCAAGCTCGAGTAGATGAGAGATTTGCTTAGTCGGATTCATCAAAGAGAGGTCATCAACAATTCTTGTTTCCAATGATTCAGCCAGACGACTCAAAGCAGAGTTGGGTTTGATCTCCTGTTCGATGTAGTGATGCTTGGCGTTTTGATACAGTGAATCTGAAACAAAATAATTCGATGCTTTATTTTCACTGCATAGCACCACGGATAGCCGAGATAATATGGGGTAGTGTTCACGAGCTAGCTGGAAGAGATCATCGACTATGGCGACGATGTCTTTGTCTTGGGCCGCTGCTCTACTGAAATTGGAGTAGTCAAACATGTGGCAAGCCAACCTTTAATTATAATTATGTCATTGTTTAATCGGGTTTTTTACCGTTTCGATATTCAATAAAACCATAGCACTGTGTTATTAAATTGTAATACTGCGTACTGAAAAACTTTAATGTCATCACTAAATATATGGTTTTTGCATACGGTTACCGTAGGTTTTGTTAAGTTGAACCAGTTTCATAACCTTTGGGGTGAAGGTTTGTTTGCAGAATGTGCTTAGTCTGTATAGCGAGCTAAGGTAGGGTGTTAAGTGACCAATTCGAAATTAATTTCAAAGATAAATAGGATAACGAGTATGCTTTATGCCATCATAAAGGCATAAATAAGGGCAATGGATGTAATGCCCAAGTGATTGAGCTAGAAATGGTCAGTGATGACGGTGTTCTAGAGTAAATTCAAGGCCTTTAGTTGCCTTGAAAAAGGTAATGTTATGACTGAAGAAGAAAGAATCGAACTGCAACAAAATAACCCGCTACACGGCTTAAAGCTTGAAACCATGATCACTGAATTAGTGGATCACTATGGTTGGGAAATTTTAGATGCGGCAATGCGTATGAACTGCTTTAACACTAAACCTACAGTGGCAAGCGCAGTTAAATACCTGAAGAAAACCGAATGGGCTCGTGAGAAGGTTGAAAACTTCTACCTTTACCGTTTCAAGCGCATGCCTAAAGCATCGGACATTGAATACCAGATGCCTCCGCGTTCACGTACATTCCGCCATGGGCTAGAGCCTCGTGAGCCAATGGAACTAACGGTTGAGTCTATCCACGCTTCTCAAGCTAAAGCTGCGTCTGCATTTAAAGAGCGCCGCGGCGGTAACGGTCGTAACTTCCGTCGTTAACAAGAAGGCGTCGTTAAATAAGGCGTCGGCGATTAGTACGCCTAATTAGATAAGCGAAAAACACAAAAGGAGCCTATGAGCTCCTTTTTTAATTCGTTCGCTTTAAACCGTAAATGGCTAAGCTTCGCGGTTCTTTCTTTGATTCTTCCAAAGATCGGTGACATAGACGATCGCACTGACCAGTAAGAATAGCGCTGACACAGAAAACAGAGCGGGCATTTTTAGGATCCACGCGAATGTGGCAGCAAGAAAAGCGACAAAGCAAATGAGTCGACTTGATGACATGACATGACCGAGTTTAGTGTTCATAACGCCTCCTAATGAAGTCTCACTTTCGACAGAAGAATTATCCCACCTTTGGCAAAATAAAGGCTAAAAAACAGTCTAAATTGTTATCAAATTTGCTAATTGAAGGACTCGTCTCACACATTTTGGCTTGGCTATTTTATAAGCAATAAAATAGCGAAATCGGTATGAGAAGGGTGTAGACTTTTTGCTTTATCTTTCCAGTTGCAAGTCTTATTAAACCGAACGTCTAGTTAGCATAGAAAAAGTAAGCGGTGATCAAAAAGCTCGCGATGATCACTGTGGTACGAACATAGTGTTGAGGGATGCGGCGAGAGATTTTTGCTGAATAATAACCACCAACCAATGTACCCAATAATACAGCCATGCCAGACGGCCAATCAATCGAACCATTGACGATAAAAAACACGATCGCTGCGAGGGAAGCACACGCGGACACGAGCAGTTTGATGCCATTCATCACGTTGATGTTGGTGTAACCAGCCAGCGCCAAGTAGCTCAATGTCACAATGCCCAAACCGGCATTAAAATAACCACCGTAGATACAGACAATCAAAAGCAATAAAGCGGAAAAGAACGCGCCTGCGCTGGTGGCGTGCTTATGTTTTGCTGTAGCTTGTTTAAGCCATTTATTGAGCGTGCCGCCAAACGTGAATAGCAAAGCAGCAAACAGCAACAGCCAAGGAACGGATTGAGTGAACAGAGCTTCTGGTGTGTGAAGTAGCAAGAAAGCCCCGATACCACCGCCAATGACACATAAAGCTATAGTCAGTTTTAGCTGCTTAGTACCAGATTGAATTTCGTGGCGCAGAGCGTAGGCTCCGCTAATGTACCCAGCACACGAAGCAAAGGTATTGGTCGCGTTGGCTGCTATTGGTGGAACCCCAGCAAACAATAGAGCAGGGAAGGTGATGAAGCTACCGCCACCCGCAATGGAGTTAAGCACACCGCCAATCACCCCTGATAAGAACAGAATCAACCAATCCATAGTTTAGAATCCAATACGTTAACTAACTGGTTACCTTACTTGAATTTGCTATGAATATCAGCGCGATGTGTGTTGTAAAGATAGGTTTGTGAGTTTGCTACCATCTTTAACCGCTGGTTTGAATTGAGGCTCTAAATGAAAAAAGGAGCCAATGGCTCCTTTCGTTGAGGTTTAGTTGATTCGGTAAAGCTTTACACTTCTACTGGCTTCGCTCTAAAACTCTTAAATAGTTTCACTAGAATCGGGCTAGACAGCACCAGTACCGCCAGAATAGTGAAGGTCATCGTAATAGGGCGTTCCCATAAGAAGTTCAGCTCACCATCGCTGATCATCAATGCACGTCTTAAGTTCTCTTCCATCAAGCCGCCCAATATGAAGCCTAACAGTAATGGTGCCAATGGGAAGTTGGCTAGCCTTAATGCTATCGCAGCCATCGCTACCAGTAGCATCACAAATACGTCCATTGTGTTGAATGACACCAAGTACACGCCAGTGATTGAAAAGAAGATAATCATTGGCAGTAGAACCGTTCTAGGTACCGCTAGCAGTTTAGAAATATAAGGGATTAAAGGTAGGTTCAAGATAACCAGTACGATGTTGCCAAAGTACATAGAGATGATGACTGACCAAAATACATCTGGTTGTTCAACGAACAAGCGAGGACCAGGCTGAATACCGTAGGCAATTAATGCACCAAGCATAATCGCAGTTGTACCAGAGCCCGGAATACCCAGCGTTAGTAGCGGAACGAATGAGCCACTTGAAGCTGCGTTGTTTGCTGATTCAGGAGCAACAAGACCACGAATGCTACCTTTACCGAACTCTTTCTGTTTGTCTTTTGGCGCTAGGCTACGCTCCATACCGTAACTTAGGAATGCCGCAATAGTGGCACCTGCGCCCGGTAGAACACCGGTAAAGAAACCGAGAATAGAAGAGCGAATCGATACTGGCGCGACTTCTTTGAACTCTTCTTTGGTGACTTTCATGCTACCAATATCAGACATCTTTTTGCTTTCTTCTGCGCTGGTGTCTTGCTCGGGTTTTAGAATACCCATCAAGGTTTCACCCAGTGCGAATGTTGCCATCGCTAATAATAGGAAGCTAAAGCCATCCATCAGATCCGTTAGGCCAAAAGTGAAACGTTCAACGCCAACCCCTTTGTCGATACCTACGGTTGATAGCATCAAACCAAGAATAGTCATCATCCACGCTTTAATTACCTGACCTGGGCCTGCAAACGCCGCTACAGCGGATAAACCTAATAGCATCAACGCAAAGTAGTCTGAAGACTGGAAGCTCAGTGACACGCTTGCTAGAGCCGGAGCGGCAATCAAAAGCATGATTGCTGAAAGCGTACCGCCAGTGAAAGAAGAGTAAGCCGCGAGAGCAAGTGCTTTACCTGCTTGACCTTTTTGAGCCATCGGGTAGCCGTCAAACGCAGTAACTACCGTTGAAGAACAACCCGGAGCATTGATTAAGATGGATGACGTTGAGCCACCAAATACAGCGCCGTAATACACACCAGCCATCAAGATTAGGCCAGAAGAAGGGTCTAGGCCGTATGTAATAGGGATCATCAACGCGATTGCTGAAATTGGACCTAACCCCGGAAGCATACCGATGAAGGTACCAACGAAACAGCCCACAATTACCATCATGATGTTCATTGGCATCACAGCGGTCGAAAGTCCTTGTAAAATTCCGTCTAACATAATGTTATCCCTACCAAAGAGTGAAGATTAAACCAGGCTCTAGGTAGATATCTAAGCCTTGAGTTAATAAAAGAAAGAACGCGATAACGAAAGGGAACGACGCGCCAAATAAAACCGCTTTGCGGCGCTCACCCAACAAGTAAAAGCCTGCAAGTAAGAAGAAGCTGGTTGCTAAAACAAAGCCAAGATAAGTCAGCCCAACACCGTACAGTGCCATTAACACCAAGAAGCCAATCAGCAGTTTCCAGTTCAGCGGCGTTGTGTCACATGTGACTTTCTTATCCGGTTGTCCTGTTATCAGCAGGATCAACGAGAGGCCAATGCCGATAAACGTCAACAGGGTAGGTAATGTTCTTGCTGTGAAGGGTTCGTACTCGTCACCGGGAAACAAAGGAATCAGCGTGGTTTGGTAGCCGTAGCACAAGCACGCCAGCATAAAGATCATGGCTCCGATGCGATCCTTCGAAAGCAAAGATTCCTTACTCAGAAATTTGGTTGGTAAGTCCGACATATCCAACTCCATTTGGGGTGGTATAGAAAAATAAAAAAACCGTACATGAGCGAGTCAATGAAATGTCTGGGATCACTAACCGAAGGTAAGCGAATTACCGTGCTTGAGCTTAGCAAGCCACTTGCGTTTACAACGAATCAGCAAGCGTTAGTAATACGTCTACGAATAAACAAAGGAGTTTGAAGTTAACTCATGTACGGCGAAACAAGGAAAGAGTATGAGGGCACAAAGACCCTCTTTGGTTGTTGGTTATTTCAAGAAACCAAGCTCACGCATTAGGTCGCCCATCTGTTTTTCTTGGTCTTCTAGGAAGGCGTAAAAATCTTTATCCGCTTTGTAGTTATCGATCCAACCGTTACGGTCACGAACCACTTGCCACTCATCGGTTTTGTACATTTTGCCAAGAGCTTCGTTCCACTCGTCGATTTTCGCTTGACTTGTACCCGGTGCAGCGAAGAAACCACGCCAGTTAGCAAATACTGTCTCGTTACCGTATTCAGTCAGTGTTGGGATGTTAGGCGCAGCGTCAAGACGCTTTGGAGCCGTCACAGCAAGCACTTTTACTTGGCCAGATTTAGACATCTCTAGTACTTCACCAAGGCCTGTTGAAAGCAGCTGTGTTTCGCCAGAAAGCAATGCCGCCATCGCTTTACCGCCAGCATCGTAGGCAATATAACGCACTTTCTTCGCATCAAAACCTTCGCCTTTGAATGCTGCAGCAACCACAAGGTGGTCCATGCTGCCACGAGCTGAACCGCCAGCAATTTTCACTTTACGTGGGTTGGTTTCGAACTCTTTAACGACGTCTTCCCAAGTGTCGTACTTAGAATCCGCAGACGCGACGATCGCACCGTAATCGGCAATGGTTGCTGCTACCGGAGTTAGGTCACGGAAAGATTGAGGGAAGATACCTGTTAGTGAACGAACAACAATAGGCGTTGAGTTCACCATTAGCGTGTCTTCTTGGCGTTGAGCCGTTTCGATTAGGTGAGCAATCGCTTTACCACCACCGCCACCAGAGAGGTTTTGAAAAGAGACATTTTCTACGATGTCTGATTTCACCAATACATCACCCGTACCACGAGCTGTCATATCCCAACCGCCACCAGCGCCGCCAGGGATTAGGAAGTGGATTTTTTCTACGTCAGCAGCAAAAGTGTTGAAAGAAAAGGTAGCTGCGATGATAGAAGCCGCAAGAGTAGGTTTCAGTGCCTTGAACATGGTTCACGTTCCTTATGTAGGGGATCTCTTCAATCGAGAGAAACTTATGTTTTATTTCCAGCTACTAAACAGATGAGTAGGATATTGCTTAGCAGATGAAGCTAAAGTTAACGTTGTGTTAATGAAATGTCTGCAATGCGGCGATATTGAGAATAAAGAACATTGGATTAATATTGTTCATAAAGTTCACGGTGACGTGTTGTGCGGAGGCGAAAAAAAAGAGAGCCATGCCAGGCTCTCTACAAAATTTGGAATGTTTGTAACGAATTCCTTTATTTGTCAGAAGCTTAATCAGACAAGGTCGATTCTTTCAATATCTCAGTTGCCTTGTCAAAATCAAACTCTTCCAACGAAACTTCCAGTCGTTTGAATTCTGAAGAGGATAATCCAATCTTAGCGCCATCTTCAATGTTAAGAATTATAGTGAGCGCATCGGTGTCATCATTAGCCGTTGCCTCCAATAATTGGCGGTAGAGTTGCTGGTCTGTAGTCGATTGTTGTTGCTGTTCAGACCTCTCTTCTGACTTGCTAGAACTGGTCGCTATTGAGTCTTTTGATACTTCAATTTGAGACAAGGCTCCGGTAAGTGATTGGCTTAGTTCGAGCGATGTGCTGATCACACTGCCTTTCAAATCGGTATCGTTTGGCTGTGCTTCTAGGTTTTCACACAACGTGTGCAGTTGTTTCGCCCCTAAATTGCCAGCCACCCCTTTCAGTGTGTGAAGATAGCGTGGTGCACTGCCACTTGCTAGCTCGCTTTGTAGCTTATCTCTGTCAGAATAGGCCTCGACAAACCGATGCAATAGCTTGATGTACAGTTGTTGATTATTGTTGGCTCTGATTAAGCCAAGCGTAATGTCTAGCCCCTCAACTTTAGAAAGCGCTGTATTAAAGGCACTATTGTCTTCTGACTCGTTAGAGCTACAGTTCACGGATTCTTCTTGGTGTGATATTGGGTTAACAAACGCAATGGGACGGGAAGGTGACACCCAACTCGCGAGAGTGGCAAACATTGAACCGACATCTATAGGTTTAGCAATAATGTCACTCATGCCACAACCGAGCGCCTTTTCCTTGTCTCGCTCCATGACATTAGCTGTCATCGCGATGATAGGTATATCTTGATCGTTGATCTGCTGACGAATGTACTCTGTTGCTTCATAACCGTCCATTACTGGCATTTGGCAATCCATCAAAATACCATCGAACGGTTGTCCGTCTGCAATGGCTTGTTGGTAAAGCTCGATCGCTAGTTTGCCATTTTCAGCTACCGAAACCTGAATTTGTTGTCCTTCTAATAGCTCAGTCGCGAGTTCTTGGTTGATCTCATTGTCTTCAACTAAGAGTAATTTGGCTCCTGCTAGTTGCTGGACGTTGGCTAACTGAGTTTGTTGTTCAAGTTCACTGCGTGAGACACGGTCTGAATCGAGCCCATAGAGTGAGACAATTGAGTCATAAAGGTGAGATGAGGTGATTGGTTTGTCAAGAATACTCGGTATGTTAAAGCCTCTTTTTTCAATCGCTTCAGCAAGCTCTTCTCGGTCGTAAGCGGTTAACATCATGATCTTAGGCGTTGTGTTTAGATGCTGCCCATTGTTGAGCTCTGCGAGTAAGTCTACGCCGTCTCTCTTAGGCATCTTCCAGTCGGAGATAACCAAATCAAATGGTTTGTTCTGAGCGTCAGCGTTATGTAACTCAACAAGAGCGTCATCGACTGATGAACTTAGTGTTGGTGTTAGCTTCAACGACTCTAGAATATCACCCATGATCAAGCGTGCGCTGGAGTTGTCATCGACGACCAACACTTTCAAGTCGTTAATTGATGCAGGCACCACCACGCGATGCTGCTGGATAGAATGACTAACGCGAGTGGCAATCGTAAATGAAAAGGTCGAGCCTTTACCAAGCTCTGTTGAGACATGAATATCACCGCCCATCAGTTGGCTTAGTTCTTTACTGATGGCGAGGCCTAAGCCTGTCCCACCGTATTTTCGTGTGGTTGAGCTATCGGCTTGAGTGAACTTGTTGAATAATTTGGCGGCTTGCTCTTGCGTCATACCAATACCACTGTCTGAGACGGCAAAGTTCAACTTTATGTCATCGCCTTGTCTTTCAGCAACTGAGATAGAGATCTTTACTTCGCCTTTCTCTGTGAATTTGACAGCATTGTTACTTAGGTTAATCAGTATTTGCCCAATTCTTAACGGATCCCCAATCAGGTTAGTCGGCACGTCTCTATCGACTTGAATGAGCAGCTCTAGGTCGCGTTCTGAGGCTCGTAAGCCAACCAAGTTAGTAATATTGTCGAGTACATTTTCAAGTTGGAAGTCCACTTTCTCAATGTCGAGTTTTCCAGCTTCAATTTTCGAGAAATCGAGAATGTCATTGATTAGGCCGAGTAGGGTATCGGAAGAGAGCTTAACTTTGTGAATGTAGTTACGCTGCGCCTTGGTTAAATCGGTTTTTAATGCTAGATAACTCATGCCGATGATGGCATTCATTGGTGTACGAATTTCGTGGCTCATGTTGGCGAGGAAGTCAGATTTGGCTTGGTTGGCGGCATCGGCTTCATCTCTTGCTGCGGCTAGACTGTGTGCGAAAGTTTCTAAAGCAGAATGCGCTTTGTTAGCGAGCAAGCCCATCAACAAAATAATCACAAAGAAAATCACACCACCGATAGCTAAATGGAGCGTTACGCTAGAAGAGTCTTTTACATTGACGCTTTCTGAAAGGTGACGTTGGGATACGAAGTCTCGAAATTCTAAGAAACTCTCGTCCATCGCCGTGAGTAGTTGGTGACCTCGCATCTGTGAACTGACTAACTCCATAAATTGCGACTCATAAACGCTGATATGCTCGTCAAAGGCAGTAATTCTTACGTTTGGTGCATACAAAGTAATAAGTCGTTGCGCGTTGCTAGATTTGGATTGCATCTCATTAATCACATGTGACACTTTGTCGGCGATGAGCTTCTGCTCCTTTGAATTTGCGAGCAGAAAATCTCGGTTGAATCGATTTGAACGGCTTAGTAGCGTGCGAATCGCCAATAGGTCTTGCCCTATGAGCAATTGGGAAGAGAGTTCTGCTTGAGATTGAGAAACGAGATGACTCAGTTCCGCGACTTGGCTCTGCTTGGCTTGATAGAGTAACCCAACCGAACGCGAAAATTCAGAACCACTTAGGGTGACTTGATTGATAAGGGATGCTCTTAACTTTTTCGAAGACGCTGGTATTCCTTGTAGCTGAACTAAGTTGGTGTAATAGCGATTTTTTGCCTTATCTACAATCTCTAAAAGTTGTTGTCCTTTGTCATCCAAAATCTGCTCTTGCAACTCCGAAATGAGCTGTGAAGCCTTTTGCATCTCAAGTTTGACCAACGAGTGAGTCTTTAGGTCGCCGTCGAGTAAATACTCTTTTTCAAGGTTTTGTATGTTAACGGCGAGAGTGGCAAGTTGACTGGTTTTTAGTGCGACGTTGGTCAGTTCTTCGTTGTTTAGTCGTAGACCGCGAATTTTCTGATTGTTTTGATTGATCGCTTGATTGTGTAGATCCCTCATCTCTCGCAATAACTCTGTCGCGGCATTGGAGCGCTCGTCCATAAGCGTTCGAGTTGATTGGTTCAACTTAACAATGTCGACATATTGCTTGAATTGAACCAAATATTCCGTGAGTAAATTTATAGGAAGGGACGCTGCATATTGGTCGGCATAATCATTAGTTAGACCCACGGTTTGTTCTGCTTCTTGATCAAAGCTAGAGATGACTTGTTCGTTGTAGTCGTTACTGAAAGATAACTCATAAACGCGGAGCTTATCGAGTGAAGTCAATAAGCGAGTACTGGAAGCGTATTGTTCGACGCCGATGAAGCGATCGTTGAGATTGATCCAAGCGCCTACCGCGACAGAAAACACAACGATGGCTGCGATCAGAAAAGAGGTTAAGATTAATTTTGAATCAGTAGCAAATCTTGAAACAGTATTCATAAAGTGCCTGTATTGATAAAGTACCAGCGAACTTAGTGTTCTTGTTCATCAGTAAAAGAGTCTTTGATAGTGAGCATTTCATCGAGCTTATTAATGAAAATAGGAACCAAGTTAGGATCAAAGTGATGGCCAGCTTGTTCTTGTATTAATTCAATTGCTTTTTCAATTGACCAAGCTTTCTTGTATGGGCGCTCGCTGGTGAGGGCATCGAATACATCTGCTATTGCAACAATACGTGCACTTAGAGGGATGTCTTCGCCTGATAGCTTATGAGGGTAGCCGCTGCCATCCCATTTCTCATGGTGATAAAGAGCGATCTCTTGGGCGAGTTTTAGCAATTTGGAGTCGTTGTCTCCGATAATATCCCCGCCAATCGTTACGTGTGTTTGCATGATTGCCCATTCATCTGCATCAAGCTTGCCAGGTTTACCTAATATGCAGTCAGGAATACCGATTTTGCCGATATCGTGCATCGGAGCTGCTTGGAATAACAACTCCACCCACTCTTCACTGACGTCTAACTGCTGAGCCAGAATCTTTGAGTAGTAACTCATTCTTACAACGTGCATTCCGGTTTCATTATCCTTGTATTCAGCGGCGCGGCCGAGCTTGCGGATTATCTCCAATCGACTCATGGCGAGAGCTTCCGTTCGCTGTCTTACCTTGCGAGACAGTGCCAAGTTTTGGTCATAGAGAGAGATATGCGTGATAACGCGAGCCTTCACAATAGGGGGGCTGACTGGTTTAGTGATGTAATCAACAGCGCCGAGTTCAAAGCCTTTCTGTTCGTCGACCACATCCGTCTTAGCTGTCACAAAGATAACGGGGATGTCAGAAGTGACAGGGTTGCTTTTAAGTCGACGACATACTTCATAACCATCCATCATTGGCATCATGATATCGAGAAGAATGAGATGAGGCTTTGGGTGAGTAGAAGCAATTTTTAGTGCTTTTTCTCCGGATGTCGCAGCCTTAATTTTAAAGTCGTCGTTCAGGATTCCTGAGAGGGTATGAATGTTGTCCGGGATGTCATCAACAACCAGAATGATCGGTTTATCTGTCGTAATTTGATTCATTTTTCGTCCCTAAAAAATTTAATCAGATTGCTATTTTTTATATTGATAAAGCGTAGTGGAATTTGGCGGAAATGCATGATTTCAAGAGGGTTAATTGTTGGTTTTGGAATCTAAAAGGAAATAATGGTGAACCTTTCTATGAATAGATATTTTATATGTTAACCTTTATTTAACAAAGAATAACTGCATGGATTGTGTAGTAGTGCGATCAAGGTTGAATAGTTCAGGTTTCAGTTAGCTAAGACCGAATGATTCTGAGGTACTTAGTCGTTCAAGTAACTTTTCAAATCTATCGTGGACTTGTTACAGGGAGAACGTACGATGCCGAATACAGGGCTGACCCTCATTCAGAAAGACATGCTATCGCTGTTTGCTAATGCTGATTTGGTGGGTGTGACTAAAGTAGATAAAGTTAAGATTGCAGTTGCCGCTGCAACAGAAGTAGACAGTTTAACCGGTACCATAACGGAGGGAGTGACAGGGAGTGGAACTAGCCTCGCTGGGATGATTGAAAATATTACCGAGCAGATCAAAGAGAAATTCTTAGATTATGCAAAGAGCATCACCAGTATCGCTATGGATGATATCAAAGCTCAAATACTGAGTATGATTCCTAGCTTGGTTAAGAAGATCTTTGCAGATTTAGCACCTGCTATTGATGATATCAAAGAGGCGGCCAGCCGAATTTACTCCGCTTTAGGTAAAGCGGTAAACAATCATAAAACTCGTCACTTGAGCTCGATGACAACCACTCGCGTGGGCGCTGATGTGATAGACAAAATCCGTGGCGAGATCCGCGCTGTTGCTATCCAAGATTCAATGATTGCACTCGCGCATGGTGGTGTGATCGCGATTAACCTAGCGAGCTCAGGTATTGGCGCAACGGTGACCAGTATTGTTAAAGCCGTACTTTCTATCTTCAATTTTTTCCGCGGCTTATACGACAAGTGGGTAATGGAACGTAAGTTTCGCAAGTTTAAGCAAGAGTGTGTGATGCTTAATCAAAAGCGAGACGTTATTGGCGCGAACTTCTTCCGTGACTGGTTCAAAATGAAGATGGAAGAGATCCCAGTGATTGCTTCCTACATGGTTTGCATGCCGTGTTACAGTTCGCCATATAACTTCTTATCTATCACAGACATTACGCCACCACCTCCGAATATGAAGACTCGTTTAACGCGAAGAATTAAGCGAAAGTTTGGTTGTAAAGTGAACACAGATCCTTCTGTTATCAAGTTGTCTTTCCAGAAGTCGACATTGAGTGCTTATGCTACGCTACAAGAAGAAGCTAAGGCGTTTATTGCTAATAGTGAAATCGCGCTAGAAAGTAATAAGCCCGGAGTGAAGCAGGTGTTGAACGCAGCGCGCGGTGAGCCTAACTTTATACCGGGAACGGATGAAAAAGCGTTCACCAAGGCAGTAAGAAAGCAGCAGGTTAAGAATTTCTTCAATGGCACAACTATCAAAGAGAGTGTAAAAGAGAGCCTTGCACCTAAAGCACTCGCAGCGACTGTTGCTGGTGGGTTGGAATCACTTTTAGTTCCCGAATAACTCTTAGTGTCCGAATACCTCTTAGTGCCCCAAAAACTTAGCCACTAAGGCTGAAAGTAAGGCTTAACGTGTTTAAAAAGAATGCAAAAAGCGGATGATTGGTCATCCGCTTTTTTCTTGTCTGCAGATATGGTCGGTTTATCTATGCTGTTTCAGTAGAACCTGATATCGACTTGGTAGTGACGCATTATCTAATAGTTCTTCTAATATGACGGCAAGTGCGAACCAATCATCAACCTTGCTTGTAACGGATTGATGCCTTGAGTATCGAGGCGTGTAGCTGTCAAAGCGAAGTACAGAGCGTTCAGTTCCTATTTTAGTGACAGAGCCAAAGTCTATGAGTTGAGCTTGCCCTTGTTCACTGATGACTACATTGGACGGCTTGAGATCACCATGAACGAATCCAAGTCTATGGACTTTGCTTATAGTGGTTTCTAGCGAGTTAATGAATTGAAAAGATGAATGATCAGTCATCTTTGAGTCGTTTAGTACCTCTAGTAGTGTTTGACCGCTGATGTGGCAAAGTACGAGAAAGTCCTGTTGGTAGTTAGAGAAGTAGTCGAGATATTTGGGCGTGATGCAGTGCACATCGGTTCTGGAATAAAGAAACTCCGCCTCTTGTTTTAGAAAGTGACGATGCTTTAGCTCTTGAGCGTATTTAATGGTCACCAGTCCCCAATTTGAGTGCTGGGCTCTGAACACTCGTGAACTTAAACGAATGAGGTCAGTGTAACCATGATCTTGGAGTACTTGCTGAAGTTGTTCATCGTTCAAATTCCTCTCATTAGAAGAGGCAAGGTCTTCGGAGAGTTGAGCTCGCCTCGATAGAGAGGCCGAGCTATTAGACGGATCGCTATTAAATTCCACTTGGCAGAGAGAACCCTGAGAAGAACCCTGGGACAAATGGGTTTGATTGCCCTTGGGTTTTGATGGTGAGCTTCACCTTGCTGTCGCCATAAACAAACTCAACTTGGGTGTCTTGTGCAGAGGTAAAGTTCACGTTTGGTTCGAATAAGCGGAACCAGCTCCATGTACCTTTCACTGTATCTTGACCTATGGTTGAGTCTTGAGCATTGAGTTGAACACCGAGTTTTTCGATAAATTTCGCGTCACCTTGCCACGACTGTTGGCTCCACAATGTTGGGCCGTGTCGGTAAGTAAAGATAGGCTTATCTGAAATGATGGAAAACTCCGTGATGTTCGGTGTCATATCGACGGCTTTTAATTGGAAATTGATCAACACATTGGACGGATCGGCCAAGAACAGGGCACTTTTGATATCGGCCGCTTTATCCATCATTGTCCAAACGTCAGGTGTGATCGACAAGCCCGTACCTGGAAGCAGTCCCGGTAAATAAGGCGCTTCGTCGCTGTCCTTTACGAATCCATTCAGGCGAGTTTGAGAGAACTTGTCGACTATGCCATTCGTAACGAAGAAGGCTTTGACATCCGCCACACTGACATCCGATTTGGACTTTCGATTGAACGGATAGAATGAAGCCAAACGCTGTTGATAAGGCAGATAAATTTCGTTCGACCACGCTGTGTTTAAGTAGTCGTGAGCCAGTGACATTACCGTTTCATTACTTTGGTGTACCACCTTGTTAACCAGCTCTTCAGCGACCGCTAAATGGCTGTCGGATAGGCTCGATAGGGACGCAATAGGGTTACCGGCTTGCAACGTGACAGACAGCGTATCAAAGGCAACTTTTTGTGGCTCTTTGGTTTCGTAAAATTTGTCTCCCCACTTTTTAGCATTGATAAACGCAGTAAGCAGGTTATCGATTGGCTTCTTACCTTGGTCGTTAGGCGATACCTGCTTTTTGTAAGCTTGGAAGCTGAGTGATATCTGACGAGCGGATTCTTTTTTATCAGGATCTTGAATCGGCATACTCGCAGGATCTTGTTTCTTGTCACCCTCTGCAGGGATTTCAAGCTCAACATAGGTGTATTTAGCGATCGTCGAGTACAAGCTGACTAATGGGTTATTGCTCGCTTCTGACAGGCTCGTTAATGCACTTTTTAGTTGCGTAGGATTAGCCACTTCTTTGACTTCGACATTACGAACTAAATCACGCCAATAGGCGATGTAATCATTCTGGTAAGTTTGCTTTAACTCACGACTGATTCGATGCAATTCCAGTGCGCTAGGGTAAGCTCCAGCGACGCCTTCATAAGACTGCAAAGCGGATTTCAGAGTCGGGGAATTCACCGATAAATCGAGTTCGTTAAAACCTGTCGGTGTATAGATATACGGAACCAAGTAGCCAGCGTAACTCGGTGAAAACTGAAGCACCGAGCCGAAGTTGTCACCTAACTCACCGCGAATATCGACGCGCTTAGCATAGGCTGTAGAGCTTTGGATGTGTTCGTATAGCAGGGTTTCAATGCCCGTTTGCGTGATGACTTTCTTCGCTAGACTTTCTAAATCATGATTCGATTTTACAGGCGTCAGGTTACGAGCAAAGATGTCATTGAGCAGCACGTCAAGCTGAGCAATGTTGACGCTATCTGCTTCACCTTGGTCTTGGAGCGTACGAATGTAGTAGTTCTTGAGTTCTTGGACGTTGGTTCTGTCTTTGCTAAACAACAGACGATAGTTGTTTAATAGAGAAAGCGTCTGAGATTGATCCTCAAGGTTTACGTACACAAACAGGTCTTTCTCTAGCGTATTCTCCATGGAAGGAATCAGGACTTGTTGTAGCTCGGTGAAATAGGCTTCTTCGACTTCTTCCTTGATGCTCGGATTTGGCATAAACGGCAGGCTGTACCAAGGCTCTGGTTGCTTGTAGAGGTTATAGATACGCTGCAGTGAGAATAGGTTGGGGATATTGTCCGCCATGTTTTCGATGTCATAAGGCGATGCCGAGATGGCTTCTTTATAACGTTCCAACATCACATCTGCTCTGGTCTCACGTTGGTTCTGGAAGTCAAAGTCGAACTTAATCACCAGCAATACCGCGGCAAGTAAACCAATCCAAGAGAGTGTGAACAGCACTTGATTGACGAGTAAGGTGTTCTCTTTGCGTTTGTTTACGCCGACCAGTTCGTGCTCAGATAGGATCACGTGAGTCATCAGGTATTGGGCAAACAACGTCTGGTTTACCGGGATTTGCTCGTTTTGTTGATAATGCTCGTGACCTACTGAGTAAGAGACAGCGCTCGCCAATAAATCTGACTGCGCTGAACTTTGTCCATCATGAGTGAAGTAAAAGCCCCGGAATTGCAGAGCATCACTAAGCTGTTCTCCTCGGTATAACCGGTTGAGGAATAACCAAAGATTCTGTTTTAATAAGCCAAACTGGAAAGGGGCACTGGCTATCGAGTTGCGATAATCTTGATTGAGTTGCCCGGCAAGCGCATTGCTCATATTCGCAATCAGTTCGCTGATTAAGTGATCATACTCATCGTTAAACCAGTCTGCATCGATCCCACCGTGTTTAGAGTAAGGAGCGGTAGCACCAAACACTTCGTCTCTTTTGGATTCATCAAACGCTGAGAAGAACTGACAAAAGTCGCTGATGCTACCCATATTCGAGATCACATTATAAATCGGTAAGCTGACCCCAAATGCTTGATTAAAAGTCTTAATGGTCGATTTAAGCTCGTCAGCTTGCTGTGTGATTTGCTCATTGTTTTCTAATAACGAGGAAACATCGGTGGTAAGCAATAAGCCATTGGCGGCTTGTC
This sequence comes from Vibrio splendidus, assembly GCF_001557875.1. Lineage (GTDB taxonomy): Bacteria > Pseudomonadota > Gammaproteobacteria > Enterobacterales > Vibrionaceae > Vibrio > Vibrio splendidus_F. The sequence goes on from NZ_LNRF01000002.1 coordinate 66,904, forward strand.
TTGGTCGCCACGCAGTTAACGACTGACATAGCGTTTTCAGATACTCAGGGTGTTGGTCTTCACCCATACTGATAGAAACCAAAATCGAGTGCTCGCTGACCCAAAATAGGATTGGGAATTCAATGTCATTGCCGAAGTCATCGAGCTTATACGCTTCATAGCCCATTTGGGTGATGATGCTTTTGTCTTTATTCGGATTCTGACTTAGTAATAGATAGATTGGCTGGTCGTAACGGCTGGTTAAGCGAGTTTTACGTTTTTGCCCACTGATCATTCGCTTGAAATGACTGGCTAGCTGCTTTTGTCGCTTCTGAATCAATTCTTTATCTAATGACTCTTCTTGTGATTTTGCGCTGCGCTTGATGAGCACCCAGTAACAAATGAAGCCGATAAGCGTGGACATAATGGCGATAGTGGTCAGCGCCCACACTAAATAAGCGTTGAGAGGTGTTAGCAGAATGACGCTAGAAGCGACGGTAAAAAAGGCGACAGTGGCTAGGGCAGAAATGCCTACTGTTTTTTTTACATTGCCTGACTTGTTTGATTTGGCATCCGGCATAATCAGTTAGACTCTTCCTTGTTTAACTCGTGTGCAGAAGTGCGAACGATAATGGCGTTTATTTGATCGTTTTCGACATACCACGCCTTGGTGCTTCTCGCTTCTTCTGAGGTGCTTGTTCTTAGTATCACTCGGTAGTACTTCTTGTAAGGAGAGATAATCGGCTCATAAGCCGAAGGTGATAGGTTCTTGATGAAAGCTTCGGCGTTTTTCTTACTTGAGAAGGTGGCGAGTTGAACCAACCAATTTGCTGTACTTGGCGTAAAGTCGTTGGTTTGTGATGCTTCTATTGCGTCCGCTTTACTGGCGTGACGAGGTGGGTTTACCAAGTCTTTATCATCGCTGATGAATACGATGTCTTTGATTTCGCCCGATAAGACGTAACGTTCGCTAAAGCTTGGCAAGAATGTGAAATCACGCGCTCTTTGCTCGTGGGTCTTGGTGTACCAAAACTCAGTTAAGCCAATGCTGGTGGTGATTAAACAGAAGAAAAACAGGCTAGTGATGAAGTAACGTTTACGCCTAGTCGGTTTCCTTACCTCTGGAAGTTTTACTTTAGTACGACAATGTACACCGCTAGCTGAGCGATATTGGCTGATGGTTTGTTCTAGCTGATGAACAAACGTTTTTAACTGTTCAGCGCCACCTTCACGATATTGGCCTTTGAATCCAATATTGATAAATAGGTAGATGATCTCTAAAAGGTCTATCAGCTTGTGGGGTTGTCTGGCGGCTTTTTCTGCAACAGAGAAGAACAGTTCGCCACCATTACGCATACCAAATAGTTCACTCAGTAGGGTTTTATTTTCCCAGCCTCGTTTCTCTCCCCATTCTGTGTAGATGATGAACTCATCAATCACCACGGCATACAAAAAGCAGAGCTTGTCGATAACCGCTATAGGGTAGGTAAGCTCAGTCGCTTGAGCCTTTATGTCGTTGATGCCTTGAATAAACTGTTCTCGGAAAATGGTTAAATCTTCTGGCTCAGACAGTGTGGATATTTTGAGTGTTTTAGTCAGCAAATCACTACTGATGTTGATCAGTAGATTCTCTGCCTTATCAAAGTGACGCAGAAACTCTTCTTGGGTGCTGGAGGAGTGTACAGCCACCAATTTAGAAAAAGCCTGGTCAGACTCTGTATTCGCAGAGCCTTTTGATGCTTTATCGATGACCAGTGTTTCTTCGTCTAAATAATCCATAGCCATTATCTCAACGCGTATAGAACGACTTCGAGAGCAGGAATGCGAGCATCAACGTGCAACGCAATCGCATCACGTGTATCTAGCATATCTAACCAATTTCTGTCTTTTGTATCGACTTCGAAATAAGCGACACCTTGCATCGGCTTAAGCTCACTTGGCGCGATAGGAAGCGGTGTTAATGAGATACCAGACAGCGAGCTTCGAACCAGCTCTACAATCTTGTTGTTACTGCTGAGCTTAGCGGAAATAGGGAACAGCTCATTAAGCTCTATGCTGCTGATGTCGGATTTAACACTCAGAACGAAACGACGGTTATAAACGCTACTTGGATCTTTAATTAACGTGCGCAGCAAACGGCGTTTCTCAAACAGTGAAGTATCCCATTTGAATTCGATTACTGAATCTTGTTGAACCAGCGTGAGTAGGTTTCGTAGGCTCGAAAACAGTGGGTTAAAGTTGTCATAGAGTTTGTCATATTTTAGAGGCTGACACTCACCTGGAATCGCTGGTGTTAACGCCATGATTTGAGCTTCAAATTGTTTTAGTTTTGAATACAGCTCATGGGTAGGGTATTTGGTGTTGCTGATGGTCAACTCAAACCATGGTAGCCAGGTGTTGAGAGTTTGCAGCCACAGAAAATCTTGCATCATAGATTGAGGGCTTTTTTGACCTTGGCCAGCTTCAATGCGTTTTAAAAGGTTTTGAGCTCGGTTGCTTACCAGCGCGTGAATCTCTTTGACTCGCTCGCTGAGTAGGGTCGAAGCGCCGTAATGCAAGCAAGCAGGGATGAAAGCTCTATCAAGCATGACTTCGTCTGAGTCGCTGATTTCTAAAATCTTAGCCACTGGAATTAGGGTAAAGCCAGAGGTGTCTTCTCCTGCGAATTTGAGCCCGATATTCAGCTGAGCTACGTCGACTTCGACACTGGCGTTTTCGGAGGTAGAAGTATCGAATACATTGATTGAACGTGTGATGTAACGACTCTGTTCTTGGCCATCTTCGCTGTAGTCATTATTGCCTTGCAAAGAGATTGGCAGGGCAAGATAGACGATGGTTTCAATGGTGCCTTGTGGAATATCGACAACAATCTCTTGCTTGAGGTTGAATTGGGTTCCATCGGGGAACACACCTGAACAGCTCGGTATAGACAGCTTACCGATCTTTAAGAGATCGTGGTTAAGCACTAGCTCGGTGATGCCAAAGAAAGGGGCAAAACCAGCCAGTGTTTCAATGTTCTGACGAATGTAGTTTTGCACATAGCGATCTTGCTGCTGAAAGTGCTGAGGGGCAATAAACATCCCTTCTTGCCACACTACTTTTTTGAAAGCGTCCACGTAAAATCCTTTTCTATTATTTTTATATATTGGCTTTTTTATTAAAAGATTTGCCACCAGCTGGAGTCAGGCTGTATCACGGCTAACTCTGCTTTCTTCCCTGTAATCGTTAACTCTAAAGTTTGCTCTGGATCCGAAGGCATCATCAAAACGGTCTTGGTTGTGCCATTCTGGTAATCCGCGAATTCGACCAGAGCTGCAATGTATTGCGTGTTTTTGTTGATATCTAACGTCAGCTTTTGCTCTGAGTTAGGTAATACAATCGGTAATACCTGTTTTGAAACTAAGTTAGCTGCCAGTAACTGCAAGTCATTGTTGTATAAGTCAATAAATGGCAGCTGTTTGAACAGCTGTTGATCCGTGAGTTGGTAAAGCCTAACCACAACTGGGTTCGCTTGGTCGTCATTGTATTGGTTGACGGTCGCATCCGCTTTTACGGTCAACGAATACTGTGTGACAACGGGAGCTGGGTCCGATGAAGAACATGCTGTGATCAGTAAACAAAGCGATAAGAGTATGAGGCGTTTCATTCTCTTTCCTCACTTTGCTTTTGCATGTTCTCCATAAACAACGCTTTGAATTGGCGTCTGAAATCCCCGTTGTCTTGACGGTGTTGAAAATGCTTTCGGTAAATCTTCCAATACTTTTTATCTTTGTTGGTAAAAATGCCGCTACTGACATACTCACTAAATTGGCTCTCAAGCTGCTCTGGTGCGAACTCATTTAAGAACTGATCAACGGTTTGTTCTAGGGCGTCGAACAGCGCTTTTTGTTGAAGCTGAGGATTCTGTAAGTATTGTTGGTTCTTTTCGGTCAGCGTGATGAGCTTGTCGATTGACTCTTCAATGCGAGTATTGTTCTCAACATTGACTGGCAGATATTCTAACTCTGCAGAAGAGAGAGTGTTGTTATCGGCGTGAGAGATTTCGTCTACTTCAATGTTCGGTATGACTTTGTCATCGTCCAAATCTTCAAATGGATCAGATGAGAAGGGGTCGTCACTCAGAACATTCTTAGAAGAGAAATTCGAGGTATTCTGAACGGTAGCAACTTCTGGTGAGTCATCTAAAAAGTCGGTATCGCTGTCATCAAGCTTTAAGTTAAAAGGTTCTATAAAAGTTTCATCCTGTGTGGTGTTATTGGTCGCGTTGACTTTTGGGTCACTCAATAAGCTAACCAGCAGTGTATAGCCACCAAGTTTGATGATGTCGCCGTCGGTAATGACGTACTCTTTCTCTTTTGCCAGAGACTTGTCGTTTAGCGATACGCCGTTGTTACTGATGTCTTTAATCACGTAACCACGCTCTGTCGGGTAGAGCTGACAGTGAGTTCTAGAGACCCATTTTGATTGATCTGGCAGCGCAATATCACATGACGGAGAACGACCTAAGCTTCCGCCACTTTCGGGCAGATACGTAACTCTAGAGGAAACAACCTCTTCAGCAGGTACAGAAATCATGTGGACACTGATGGACAATGGCTACTCCTTGCACTTGGATATGGCTGAATTAAAACTGTCTAAGAAACCCGAATAGGTTTTAAGGAATCGATTCGAAAAATAGACCCCCATATCCTTGGTATCTAAATTCGTCGAATTGAAGTAATCGAGTGGTAAAGAGGCTTTATTTAATTCTCTTTTAAAGACCAACTCATCTTCTAAAACAACATCAATTTCCCTTTGTTTTAAAAGTCTTAGTAATACTTTAGCATCTCGTGGCTGCTTAACGACGTTAAATCCATTACGTTTTAGCCAAAACCATTTGTTTGAGCCAAATTTGGCAGAAAAGTTAAGGTTTAACTTTGACAATTCATCAACCTTCGGCTCCACTCCTGGACCAAAATACCAATTCAAAGTCTGTTTCGCGATAGGCGCAGAGAGCGTAGCGTATTCATCACGTTCAGAGGTTTTTGTGGCGACGAAAAATCCGTGTTGGCTACCGCTATGCACGCGCAGTTGTGCGTCCGACCAAGTTGTCATAGTGAGTTGGTAAGGCTGTCCCATCATACCTAAGGCACATTTAACCTTGTCCAAAGCAATTCCTTGCATTGTCGCGTTTTCGTAGCTTTGGTAAGGCGGCCAATCTTGTGTGGTCAGCATTAGGCGAGATGGCCCAATTTTGACTTGAGCAGAAGCACTCACCGACCAAAACGTCGAGGTGAGTAGGGTGATTAACGATAATCTGATGGTAGAGGCTCTAGTTAACGTCATTAGAGTGTCCTATCACTTCAGAAATCTTCAAAATAGACACTGGCGGGTAATAGTCGAGCTTGTGTGCAGCCTCGATATTAACAATATATGAATATTGGCTTAGTGATTCTATTGGAATGTCTGAAGCTTTTTGAGTTCCTTTCAATATGTTTTTCGCTTTGTATCCAGCGAATTGACCAACATTGTAGTAACGGCTGACAATGCCAAACAGGGCCTTATGTTTTCTTATCGGGCTCTCGGTGGCCGAGAATGTGGGGATACCTTTCGAATGTAGCCCTGATACGACTTCCCCTCCTTGGGTGATGATGTATGAATCAGGTGGTAAATAAGCCATATCGACACCATCACGTTTCATATTGTTTATCGTGAGGTTAATTAAGTCGCTGTTTGACTTACTTTTATCAATGTTTAATGGGTACAACATAACACGCTTGTTATAAATTTCCGATAACTCCATCATTTTATTTGCGGTGATAATCGAATTATTTTCGTCAGCGTTATATATAACCCCAAGGCTAGAAATGTTATTGAGCTTTTCTATCGCTTTAAATTGTATTTCATGGGGTACGATATGCGATACACCAGTAAAGTTTCTGTCTGTTGAAGATAAATCAGCGATTAACTTAGAACCCACAGGGTCGGTAACAATACTGAATACAACAGGCGTCGAGTTATTCAGTATAAATTCGCTAGGATCTGTGTAAGTCCCTAATAAATTCAAGGTGATAGTGGTACCGAATGAATAAATGAGGTCGGCATCTTTATATTCTAGATCTCTAATATGTTGTTTGAGTTGTGCTTTATCTCTATTTGCATCAAGAATCGTAAATCTTACATCGACGTGTTGGGATAAATAATCCATGAAGCCTTGTTCGGCATCCGTTACTCCTCGCCATAATAAAAGAATGACGTGTTTTTCATCGTTTTTGGCGAACGAAAGTGGAGTCATTAAAATAAAGCTAAGAACGAACACTATAAATTTCATGATTGAACCCCTAGCTTCTGTTTATCTGACTTCAGAAATATTGAGAAAAACACAATTAAGCTAAAGGAACTCGCGAGTAGCGACGCGCCAAATATAAGAATGGTTTGGTCGTAACCAAAGATGCTCAAACACACCCCAGCTAACATTGGTCCTGCGATATTACCGATACGCTCAGTAAGTCTGAAAATACCGATGATTTTTCCCTTCTCGATTCCTTGACCAGAAAGCAGATCGATAACCAAAGGTATTTGTGGAGAAACACAGATACCGTGTGCAATACCAATGATAATAACGATCAGAAGTAACCCCAATGTCCCTTGGAAGAAATAAAAGTTGAGTAGGGCGAGTGCAGACAGCAGCCCACCAATGAAGATAAAGGCCATTTTGTTTTTAAGCTTGTCGACCAAAATGGCACTCAATGGTGAAATGAGAATAATCGCGAGGCCGTAAGCCATAATCACACGTCCAGAAACAGAGCTGCTTTCGCCAAGGAATTGCAGGTAAACAGGGCAGATGTAGTAAAGGAAACCTGTGAGGACGATCTTCGCTGGGATAGCACTGAAGATTGTTATTAACGCGAAGTACTTGTTGCTCAACAGTAGTTTGAAGTCTTGTAACTTAACGGGCTTACTTGAATTACTGGTGTTCGATTTCTCGAAAAATACATAAACGAGTAACACGCTAAGTGTTGCCAATAACCCTGCAAGCATAAACGTTTCGGAATAGCCCAGCTTCTCCGCGAGAATCCCACCAATCGCGGCGCCACATAAAGAGCCAGAAAAGAAGGCTGACAAGAAAGTCGCCATGCCTTTGGTGCGGTTAGTGTCGTTTGTGGTATCGGACACATAGCCTTGTGCTGAAATGAATACGATACCGTAGCCAACAGCGGTAAAAGCGCGAGCAACGAGTAACAGTTCTAGAGATTGAATGAAAGCAGTCGCGATTAAGCCGACACAGGTGATGAGACCACCTGTCATTAGCGAATGTCTTCTGCCTACTTTGTCTGACCAATAGCCCGCGAATGGCAGTGAGATCGCCCAACACAGCATGAATAGAGAAATAGGTAAACTGGTCACAAGGTTTTCAGGTATCCAGCCTGTGGTATTTTCTAATGAAGAGACAAACGTTGGAAAAAATGCCAGCGAAGAGGCTTCAGAGAACACCAATAAAAACAGCGGCAAGCGAATGAATCGAAAGTCTTGTTTGTCGATATCTTGCGATGGTTGACTTGGCTTGAGCTTAGTGACCGCTTGGTTAGTGAGGTTCAGCAGTTTGCCAATTTCATCGCGAGTAGAGATCTTTGCCAAGTGATTCACAATGTCTCGATTCACCAGCATGAACACTTTCTTTACTTGGTTCCATGGTGAAATAATCATGAAGTTACACATGAATAGAATGATTTCTGCAACAACTAGGCAAGAGGCAACCAACACGGTAATCATATCCATCACGCTCTCTTTGAGCAGGTTGATGATCAGGTTGTTATCGGTAGTGACGTTCAATTGAATCGTGTGGCTATTGTTGAGTGAGAATGTCGATTTTCGGATAGACGGGTGCTCAACTTGTTCTACAGGGTAACGATAGGAAGTGCCAGATTGTCCTTGAAAGTTAATTGATAGAATTTCGCTATGATGATCAACGAAGAACGCAAATTCGTCTTCTAGGCCATGTAGCTTATCGGCAGGAACACCTTTATCGAGTAGCTCTTTAATCATTTGATTTAAAGAGTCGCCAATCAAGTTGGACTTCTGTTCGAGTTTAACCTCGTAAATCTGTGAAAATTTGTCTAAAGATTGATATGAAACTCCTAGGTTAGCAATGATCGTCAGCAGGATCGCAAGAGAGATAATAAACACTGGAAAGTGTTTGTTTTTCAACTTCTCAAACTTAGACAATGATCTTGGCGATTGCAGTGCCTTGTGAGCTTGAGTAATCGTTGGCAGCAATTCATCCGAATCAGTAGCGGATTCAAATATTGCAGTAGCGCCTTTTACTCGGCCAACAATGCCCTCCAATAGGTACTTCAAGGCGACAAAGGCAAATAGGCAAGAGAGTAGTATCCAAATTGCCGAATAGAGGAACTGGATCTTGAGCAAGAAGGTTTTTTGTTGATCTAACAGAGTTGTGGAGTAGTAGAGCTTTACTTGTCCTTCTACTAATCCAAAAGCGTTGGTGATATCGAGCGATAGCTGACGGTCATTTTCATGGTTTTGTTCTCCGGTACCAAATAGTTGTTCACCCGAAGTCGAGACGACAACCAAGGCGGTAATACCATCGACGATTTTTAAACGGCGGTCCAACATGCCTTGTATGTTTGATATTGCTGATAGAGGCAAGCCTAAACTGATGGCTTGGTTGATATCGTTATGTGTTTCTTCCAATACAATTTCATAGATAGAGTCGGAGGTGACAGTGAGCCTGTTCTCGAAATTGAAATAGTTTAATGTTGCATTTAAGGTGATGGAAAACAGCAAAACCGCCATGATGGCTAACATCAATTTAACCCTAAGTGACAGGTTAATTAATGAAGGTTTGGTCAATATTTGGCTGGCTTTGCTGCTCATTGGTTAAGACCTATTTAATCGACAAATCGAAGTCGGCACTGTTGTTCGTCGCGCTAACAGCAACTTGAGTAATCGGTTCGCTACGGCTTAGGCGCCCGATACACTCTTCTGCCAATCTTGGCATTAGAGAACGGTTAATGATTTGCTCGACTGCACGGCCACCTGTCGTTGGATCGGTATTACGGTCGACTACGAATTGAATGAAATCTGCGTCCCAAGTAAAGGAAGCTTGATACTGTTCAGCCAGCTTTTTCTTGATTCGATTTAGCGAGATCTCAGTGATTTTCGCTAACTCTTCATCGTTAAGCGGGTAGTAAGGGACAATGGTGGTTCGTCCTAAGAAAGCAGGTTTGAAGTATTGCTGTAAGTCCGGACGAATCGATTCAAGTAGCTCGTCGTTGTCGATACGTTCTGTTGTCTTCGCGCATACATCACAGATAGCTTGGTCAGCTGCGTTCGACGTCATGATAATGATGGTGTTTTTGAAATCGACAGTTCGCCCTTCACTGTCTTTGATATGGCCTTTATCGAAGATTTGGTAGAATAAGTCATGCACGCCAGGGTGTGCTTTTTCCATTTCGTCTAACAGCAGCACTGAGTATGGGTTGCGTCGGATGGCTTCTGTTAACACACCACCTTCACCAAAGCCGACGTAGCCGGCTGGTGAGCCGAGTAGCATTGAAATTTTATGCTCCTCTTTAAACTCGGTCATGTTGATCACGGTGAGGTCGTTGCTACCTCCGTACAGTTGTTCCGCAAGTGCCATGGCGGTTTCGGTTTTACCCACGCCACTAGGACCACACATTAGGAATACACCAATCGGTTTACGGTTATCGGTTAACCCCGCGCGTGATATGCGAATCGCTTTTGCGAGCTCGTTCTTCGCAACATCCTGACCAATAACTCGGGTATTAAGTTCATCTTCTAGAGTAAGTAGTTTAGCGATTTCATCACTCATCATGTTGCCAACTGGGATACCTGTCCAATTGGCAATCACTTGTGCGATGGTGTTGTCGTCAACCATGGCGTAAACAAGTGGTTCTTCACCTTGCAACTCTGCTAGCTCGGTACGCAGGGTATCGAGCTGTTTTTGCTTGCTCGAGTCAATAGCATCTTGTTCCTGTTCTTCGGTGATATCTTGCTGAACAGCTTTTATTTGATCTACTAGCTCGATCTCTTTTTCCCAACGCGTGTAATAAGCAGCCAATGCTTGTTGGTTTTCTTCGATTGATTGTGTGAGCTCTTTTATCAATTCAGCGCTATTTGAGAACAATGCATCTTCTTTTTCTAACGCCGACTTTTCGTTTTCTTGGTAACGAATGGTTTGCTCTAGCGTTTCCAATACTTCTGGTTTCGCGCCTTGTGTCAGTGCGATTCGCGCACTCGCAGTATCAAGCAGGCTAATGGCTTTGTCTGGCAGTTGGCGACTTGGCAGGTAACGAATCGACAAGTTGACCGCCGCTTCAATCGCGGATTCAGCAATAAAAGCGCCATGGTGAGCTTGCAATGAAGCGGCTACACCACGAAGCATTTGCATCGCATCTTCTGCGTTAGGCTCTTCAATGGTCACGACTTGGAATCGACGTGTCAGGGCGGGGTCTTTTTCGAAGTACTTTTTGTATTCCGCCCATGTTGTCGCAGCGATGGTTTTGAATTCACCACGTGCTAATGCTGGTTTGAGAAGGTTAGCAGCATCGTTTTGTCCGGCAGCGCCGCCTGCACCAATAAGGGTATGAGCTTCATCGATAAATACGATGATGGGTACTTCAGAGCTTTTGACTTCGTTGATGACGTCTTTTAAGCGGTTTTCAAACTCACCTTTAACGCTCGCGCCTGCTTGAAGCAAGCCGAGGTCTAAAGAGTGAATTTGCACGCCTTGCAGAGCACTTGGGACTTCGTCGGCTGCGATTCTTAACGCCAAACCTTCAACAACAGCGGTTTTACCTACGCCGGGTTCACCGACCATAATTGGGTTGTTTTGGCGTTTACGACACAAGATATCAATCGCTTTTCTTACTTCGGCATTACGGCCAGAAATAGGATCGATATTGCCGTCAATCGCTTGTTGAGTCAGATTAACCGTGTACTTGCTCAGTGCGTCGTTACCTGCTGGGGTGGTATCGACAGAGCCACCGGCTGAAGGCGTTGCAGAATTACGTGCAATAGGGGTTTTCTTGATCAAGCCTTGCAGAGATTCGAGTGAAACACTGCTTAATGTTTCAAGTTGCAGGGTATTTACACCCAATACATTTTGCTGCATCAGCGCTTGAATAAGATGCAAGCTGACGATTTCGCCATGACCATAGTTTACAGATGCAATCATCCAAGCATCTTTGATTAATTCAGTTAAGCCATGGCTTAGTGTCGGTTGACCTTCGTTGCCTTTTGGAAGCATAGATATTTTTTTGGAAAGCTCATTCACTAAGGCGTCTAATGACAGCTTTTGAGATTCGCACAACGCCATTAGCTTGGGATCTTTTTGGGAAATAAGCTGAAGGATCCAGTGTTCTGTTTCTATCGCTCCAACACCTTGGTTCATCGCCGCGCCAGCAGACGCTTCCAGCGCTTGCTTGAGTTCGGGAGAAAGTTTTCCTACTAAGTTAGTGAGAGTTACTTGTGTCATAGTCAATTCCTTGTATCTCTATAATCTATACATTCCGTATTACGAACTACAAAAGCAAAATCTTTACGGTTTCATTCGGGTTACGTTCAGGCGCTAGGTAGTCAATCTCACCCAAACGAGCAGCCATCGATACCTTGCTTGATAAACGGGGTCTGGTTAAATATGAACGCTTAACGTTCAGGTAAATGGCAACGGGCGTGCTGTCTTTTAAGTAATGCTGCGTCAAAGACAATACGGCTTTAGCAAATTGGTCATCTTGTTGGATCTCGAGGAACTCATTTCTGTTCTTTGGAGTAACAAAAATACTCAAGTTGTTGAAATGAGCTAGGCAAGTTTTGCCGACCAAAAAACCTTGCCCTAAGCGACTATTAAAATCACGATCTGTACCGATTCGAGTCAATGAATCTGAAGGTAGAAGGCGTCGTTCAAAGGCTTTACATTCAACCTCAATCGAGTATGGGAAATAGTCATTAAGGATCTTCCTCAACGTGGTCAGACTGCGGCTTTGCTGGCTCAAAAGAAGCGAGTATTGCAGATACTCTTTGTGCTCTTTTCCAAGCGCTGCAAAGTGGCTTAACAAGGCAGTCTTTTTTGGGTTTTGCTCGCTTTCTACCAGTAACCAACGCCGTGCATTGGTTCGATAGGTAATCTCATAGTGTCTTTGATTGAACACGTCCAGAAAATCTTGCAGAGAATGATCTTCATTGTGTATTGCCGCTAACAACTCTTCGTAAATGTAATTCGGTATCACACCTTTAACGCCAGAGAGCGCTTGTTTCGCTAGTCTGAGTTTGGCTTTATTTCCCTTTAACGAGAAATATTGAATCTCCTGAGGGTTACCCGTCGGCATCGCCTCTGACTTCAATTGAATCTGTAACGGCGTGGTACTTTGGGACTGAAGTTGTTCTAATAATCTCATCGCCTGAGAGAAGTCGTACTTTTCAGGCTGAGCGGCTAGGTCTTTGATGAAAGGCTTCATATATCCCCCTTACAGCCTAAGCGCTGGTTATTTTCAGTTCGCAGGGTTGCCGATATTCGCTGAGTTATAAGCACAACTGACTACCGTGAATCTTAGGATATTTTTTAACGACACCATCTCGTCCGTAGATTCGGATCTTGAGTTGGATATATCGATCAAAGCTACAAAACTGTTGGAAGAAGCGATTCAACACATCGGCAAATGCCAAGTAGGGCGAGGTTGCATCGAGTGTGAGTTCAATCTCGGTTCCTGGAGAAAATACATTTTTGCCCAGAACGCGAATCGCAGACACTTGAGAGTTAAATGTGATCGAATGAATCATTTGAATTTCAGCGCTCGATACTTGCTCTCGACTGCACAAACTCAACATATGCTTGAGGTCAGCAACCGGATTACTAGACTGCACCAGTGATGAAAAGTTGGTGTTTAGTAAGCTAATGAACTCCCAATGGATATTTTGGTCGACTTCCTTTGTTATGGGTGCCGAAGGTGGATAAATAGGTGAAAAATCGCCGGGCAAATCAATACTCTCTAGGCATTCCAGAGTACCGCTTACGCCACACGCTTGCTTGCCATTTGTACACAACAAGTGAGTACCAAGTAGCTTACTAAATTCAGCTTCTGGCGCTTCAGATAGCGAGATTGCGATGCTCATTTCACCAAAGTGATTGTGTTTACTTTGCCAGTAGTCATATTGCTGATTGTGGGTGTATTTCTCTTTAAAAAGAGGAACTAACGGTATTTCACCGTTAGGCGTGATTTCGTAGACCTTCTGAATTTCGATGATTTCAATATTGTTGTCGCTGTGCGCGTCGGCATTGATGGGAACTGAAAGGGTTCGATGGTCGTAAGAAATAGGTTCACCAGTTTGCTCAAATAGATTAACCGCAGGCATAACGTTTAGCTTGATAACATCTTTATTGAACAAGCGGATGAATTCAGACGGCAGTGAAGACATAAATAAGTTGATCACGATTTCCGACTCATCAAACTGGCTCGCGTATTTCGCGAAGTTCTTGAGCCTAAAGAACTGACGCTTCTCTTTGAAAAAGAAGAATTCGTTGATCAGTTGGTAGCCAGTGAACTGATTGCCGTGCTCGGGTAGGAATTTAAATTCTAGGTCGCTGATTCGATTCTTTAGCTGGTGGCTATCAAGGGTGACGTGTTGAGCGCATTCACTATCAGAGATTGAAATCGACAAGGTGTTGTTGAGTAGCAATTCTACGAGAGAGTCTGCGTTGTTCTCAAAGCCTTTGACGAAGAAGTCGAGGTCATTCAGCTCTAAGTGGCTGAAATGTACTTCGGGGTCGCCAGTGTTCAGTGAGATCTGAACGACCGCTGAGCTTTGATTAGCCGATTTGGGTCTATTGAAGCTAAACGGGGCGCTTAGCGCTTTGATATTGCCTAAGCTAAATGGTGCTATTTTGAGTTCATCAACCGTTCTAAATAGACATTCGTTTTTGGTGTTTGTGCTTGAGAAAAGCGAACCCTTTGGCAAAGTACTCGATTCAATCGGGCCTTCTTCTGCGAGTAATTCAAGATAAGCAACGCTAGGAACGGTTTGTATATAAGACGGGTAGAGCACTCCTAATATACCTTCGATGACCTCAGGCAACTGCTCTGATAGTTTTTTTTCTACCTTAGCATTCAATAGTGCGACGCCATCTAATAGACGAGCCATGCTAGGGTCTTCAATCTTACCTTGATGAATATTGAGCTTCTCAGCGTGCGTCGGGTATTCTTGACCGAACTGACCTAACGAACGGCGGACAAAAGCCAGTTCTTGCTCGAAGTAACGCATAATAGGTTCAGTCATAGTTATCTTCTTCTAATGAGGTGGTTAGGTCACTTAATGCGATTTTGGAGTCAAAGATAAGGTCTTGTTCGCCATGACTTGTCTTAACCTTGGCGATGATGTTGAACGACAGTGAGTTGTCACCCTCTTTGCGCTCTCCAAGCTCTACCGAGATGTCATGGAGTCGAGGTTCAAAGCTTTTAATCCACGTTTCAATACGCAGAGTCAGCTGTGTTTTTTCTAGAGTGGCACTCAGTAATTGAATATCTTCGATACCAAACTTTAAGTTAGAGCGGTTGACTTCTATCAGTCTGTTATCAATATCTGTCAATGATGCCTCTGCTTCAAGGAGCTTGGTGAGATGGAACTTAATGTCTTCAATCTCCGCATCCTGATAGGGCTTTGAATCACTGATGAAGGTCTTCCAAAAGCTCATTACGCCACCTCATTTAGGTCGGTGGTCAGCACAACTTCACCACTGAAGTAATCAAATTGGTATTGGGGAACAATGCGCAGAGTACAAGCGAAGCTGCCTGCTTGAGAACTCGATTCCGTCACGCTCACTTTGGCGAAGCTGAGTGGGTATTTGGATAATGTCTCCTCATTAGCAAATGAAACGTTACTCGAGAACTTTTCGATCCAATGGGTCAAAAACAGCTCACACTCGGTAGCGTTGTTGAAGCTGCCGATCATCTCTCTGACTTGAACTTTTAGGTAATGAGCAATTCTGCAAGACATCAGTGTGGTTTGAATCTGCGTGAGCACTTTGTCATTGTCGTTTTGTCCGCACTGCCAAATTGAGTTGTTACCATTGAAGTAAAACTTATCGGTTAACGGACTCTTCGCTAATGGGATAAAGCCGCTTTGAGCGTAGAAATTCGACAGTTGGCCGAACAAGCTTATATCCGTCACCGGTTTTTGCAGGTGACTGTCGAAATAGTGATTGGTTGGTAGGTTAACGACGGCGCCTTGCAGCTTGTCGTTCCAACGGGACTTGAGGAAGCCAAACCAGTTCACGCGGTGAAACTCTCGCATGATAGTGGTAGCCAGTACCATATTGGCTAATCCCCAAGCACCTTGACCTTGCTCGTTGTAAATGAAGCCAGCTCGTCGATTCTTGTATGCGTCTCTCAGGCGGACTTGTGGTAGAGCCATGCCAATAAAGCGAGAGCTCGGCTTACTGCGTAAATCCTGCCACGCTTTAAAGTCGGGGCCGGAAAGGATCTTATTGATACGTTCGATATCAGACAACCAATCGGCACCGCTTTCACCAAAGAAGGTTGATACGGGAGAGAACAACATAGGGCAGAGTGTCGCTTCACCTAGTTTTCCTAACAGTTCTACGGTAAACAGATCGTCGTAGTCGGCATCAAAATCGATGTCCATCGAGATAGGGTGGCTAAAGGTGATGCAACCAAAAGGGTGACCACCTAAGGTATTCAGTTCGTTATTGCCGATCTTGTTATACAAGTCACTGGATTTGGTTGAATAGGCTTGATTGACGTCACTGGAGATCTCCGCCCAGTTCATATCGAGCAGTTTTACATGCGCTCTTTGGTAACTGACGGGTAGGGAAACAAGCTGCTGAAGGCTTAACCAGTTGCGTTCCAGTTTTTGAAACTCGGGTTCATGCAGGAGCTCATCAAGCTGTAAACTGAGTTTGGAATCGATTGTTGATATAAGTGTTGATATCAATGAAATTAGTGAGGATTTAGATCTTAAGGAGTGTTTGTCTAGCTCAGATAACAGAGATAAAGCCTCTTTCATAAAGGTATTATCTGTGTCATCTAATTGATTGAATCTGTTTTGCCATTCTGTATTTAACTTCATACAAAATTTTTGGCCGGATTGCTCCGGCCAAATCCATATTAGCCTGGAATCTTAGCAACCATTCGAACTGAGGTCGTCAATTCTTCAAGTTGTAACCAAGGTCTTAGATGAGCGACAGCGGAGTATGCGCCTGGCTTACCAGGTTGCTCGACCACTTCAATGCGAGATTCACAAAGCGGGGTTTTCGCACGTTGCTCATTACCAATGGCACCCGCGTTGGTGTATTGGTCGATCCATAGTTGTAGCTCTCGTTTGATATCCGGAGCTTCAAGATTCGAGCCTAACTTGTCGCGACCCATTACTTTCAGGTAGTGGGCGATACGGCTACTTGCCATGATGTAAGGCAGGCGAGCTGAAATTGCCGCGTTTGCTGTTGCATCTGGGTCAGTGAAAGTTTTAGGCTTCTGAGTTGTTTGACCACCGATGAACACAGCGTAGTTAGAGCTTTTGTAGTGAACCAAAGGAAGGAAACCAAGGTCTGAAAGCTCTTTCTCGCGCTCATCTGTTAGGTTAACTTCTGTTGGACACTGCTGAAGTAGGTCGCCCGCTTCAGACTTGTACGTTAGGTTTGGAAGGTTCTCGACCTTACCACCGTTATCCAGACCACGAATAGACGTACACCAACCTGAAGCCGTGTAAGCTTGAGTCATTTTAAGACCCAGATCATACGCTGCATTAGACCAAACTAATTGATCATTGCTGGTTGGCTTAGGATTACCATCCATATCAATACCAAGCTCTTCATAAGCGAAGACATCCGTACTCAAACCTTTGTCACCATAAGGCAGGCGAGCAAGAGTGCGTGGCAGTGTTAGGGTTACGTAGCGAGCATCATCACTCTCACGGAATGAATTCCACGCAGCGTAAGCCGGAGAGTCGAAACCTGCAGCAACAGGCTTGCCTTCAGAGAATGTTTGGAAGTCATTAAACTCGAACATCTCAGCATTCGCAGCGGCAACGAATGGTGCGTGACACGCTGCAGCAACTTCACCCATGTAGCGAAGTAGAGCAACATCTTCATCTTTCGCGCTGAACTCGTAATCACCGATGAATGTGCCGTAAGGTTCACCACCCGCGGTACCAAACTCACCTTGGTAAACCGCATTGAATAACGGGCTACGGTCAATCGCTGGTGCATCTTCAAATTGATCAAGCAGCTCTTCTTGAGTGTAATCGACCATTTTGATCTTTAGATCACGACCAAGTTCGCTCTCTTTAACGAGTTTTTGTAGACCACGCCAAGAGCCTTCAAGCTTCTGTAAGTCTTTCTGTTGCATGACTTCAGATAACTGTTGAGATAGCTTTTTATCTATTTCTGAGATTGCGTTTTCAATTGTTTTTGTAACGTTCTTATCCCACGTCACGGTGCCAGAAAGAGCTTGCTCTGTAAGTACAGAAAACAGTTCTTTTGTCGTGTCTGCAGGAGTTTGAGTGGTTGCTTCAATCGCGCGGTCTAGGAAGCTCAGTGAGCCTTCCGCTACTTCCGGTTGCGCTTGATTCTCAGTTTCAGTACTCATTACTCAGCTCCTTCTTCTTTAATGCCAAGCTCATCAGAAAGAGCATTAATCGTATCTGCACTTTGTAGAACTTCTTTAAGCAGCTTTTCTAGATCGCGGGAACGATCGGCTTTAGAAAGAAGTACCTTCAGTTGATTACGGGTTTCGACGAGTTTTTTAAGCGGTTCAACCTGTTCGATAATTGCTTCAGGTTCGAAATCTTTCATCGAGTCAAACTTAAGGCTCGCTTCAAACTGGCTATCATCACCGGCAAGTACATTGTCTACTTTTAGCGATAATTCAGGGCCAACGCGCTTCATTACAGTGTCGAAGTTATCTTTATCAACGTTATAGAAGGTACGATCTTCCACTTCTTCTTTGTCTTGCTTATGGCCTGAGTAGTCACCAATAACCCCAACAACAAAAGGGAGCTCTTTGGTTTCTACAGCGCCATTAGTCTCAACGTCATAGGTAATACTTACGCGGTTCTTACTTACGCGTTTATGTTGGGAATTTAGTGCCACGGTAACTCTCCTTGTTTAATTACTTAGCAGTTGAAGTAACTTTAGCTGTAGTCGCATCGAAGCCAACCTCAGGACCTTTCTCGATCTTACCGCCGTCTGCTTCAATGTAGTAAGCCTTAGAAATTTCTGTGTAGGTTAGGCTGAAAGATTCGCTTGGAAGTGAACCGTCTGTGCCAGACATGTTGTAGCTAGACATACGAGCCATCTTAAGCGTTAGAATCAGATAGGGATCAGCACCAGAACCTTCACGGTTTGGTTTTGTCATAACGATTTCAACAGTGCGACCTTCTGGACCCGGCGCATATAAGAAAGTGGTTAGATGAGGTGTTGCACCATCACAGCCACGAGTCATGTTGACTTCACCAAGAGCAACCATACCTTGGTCCGCATTGTTTGCATTACCTACATCGATACCAACACCACGTACTGCACTCCAAGAAACGCTATCAAGTGCAAAGAATCCATCTTTACCCCCGATCTTTTCTACCGTTGCTGCACCTTTTGGTGTCGTACCATCAATTCTCATAAAAATAGAAGCCATTACTTTCTCCTTGCTCAACGCATTAATGTGCTTTACCACTCAAAATCTTGCAGGCTGCTCGATGATGAGTTGGAAGTCGATTCAGATGTTTGGTTTGTATCTGTCGTACTATTTGAACTATCAGGAACTGGCGATACTGCCGCTGGCTCTTCAATAGTTGGTGTTGCTACCGGAGTTCTATCCGGAGCGGAAGTCATTACTGGTACGGACTTTCCTGACAAATCGGTCTTGTCTAGGTTGTCCATTCCTGTCATTTGATTGATTTGGGCGATGACACTTTCATTGCCAACCATTTCTTGGAGTAACTCTGGGAAGCTCATGTAGCCCCAACGAATTGAACGCTCGAGTAAGAATGCAATAGGGCTATGAGGTTCTGTTTCTTTAAAGTACTCAGCGATTTTTCTAATTTCTTGAAACGCATGATCGCGATTAACAATGCCGTTGATGCTAGAGACATTTTGAACAATCGTTTGAGTATGGTTTTGGGAGGCAAGGCTGTTTAGTGCTTGAGCTTGCCCGTCACTAGCCATACTTCCGTTGCCTTGGTTTACCGGGTTAGTTAGCCCTGAATTTTGGCTTGTTTCAGTGGCTAGACTCGAGTTATCCAGGGGGGCACTAGCTTGCATAGGTGCCGAGTGTATCGAATCGTCTTGTTGAGGTGCTTCTGCGGAATTTTGGATAATGTGGAAGTTGTCATCCAACGGCCAAGGAGCGAATTTTTCTCCAACAAGGAAATGTATCGCTTTAATTAAGTCACATACGTTTGTCTTAATGAAGTTGAAGCTGATTACTGTCGCACCAACAGCTTGGCATTTTTCAGCTAAGTTTTTTTCAGCAATCTCTAATTCACTAAAAATACTCGCAAGTAGATAGAGTGTTTCTGAAACACTTCCATCAAACGAGCTTAATGCTGTTTCTTTTAGCTCTGCGATATTGCCTTTACGCTCTTCAGTGAGGTAATCACCAAAAGTAATGCCTGCGCAAAAATCAAGCATTTGAAAAGGAATATAAACGGAACTTGAATCAACAGATTCACCAACGAGCTGAAGTAGGGGTTTAGTTTTAAATTCAGTGATTTCCTTTGCTTTCCCTACGTCGTCAGAAGCTTTAAGTTTAGCTTCCGGAAGCATGGGGTTTAGCGTATCCCAAAATTGGTCGATGAAAAGGTTTAAAGCCGGGATTGCATTAGCAAGGTTATTAAATGGTTGAGAAGTAAAAAGTTGACTCGTGATGTACCAACCTAATATCTCTAAGTCTTTAGACTGTGAAGTCAGCGTTTCCTCTGAAATCTTTCTTAATTCAGCCCAGTTGTCTGTATTGGCATCCACGATTGTGGGGTCTGAGGATGCATCAGGCGTTTCAACCAACTGTCGAAATGAGGATTGAGCGCTATTGTAAACGTTTCTTAAACTACGATAGGCACTTCGATCTAACTTCAAATAAGAGCCTGAAGGCTCTTCATCCGAGATCGGAACAAGTAGGTGAGCGATTTCTGTCATATACATCCTGTAAAAATCTATTGTTATCCTGATCGCACTAAAGTGTCACGTTTGATACATAATCCTTATGTTTCGTAAACACTTGTTAACATTTATTAATTCTAGAGCTTTTTCGTGAAAAGTCTCATGCAAAATAGATATTTACTTAAAACTTTGAACTTCATCCAAGAAAGTGGACCGATGTCACGGTTTTTTGAAACCCCATGAAAAGTAAGGTGTTTAGCCGCCAATCATCACAGTTGGCATACCTAGAACAATCGTACCGCCGTGGCTGGTTGTATCTCCCATGCGTGCCGCTGGTTTACTCATTATGAGCACAGTGGCACTTCCTTTGATGATACTATCTGGAGGCCCGACACAAACGCACATGTCCCCGAGTGTTGCCGCGGGCATATTACCAATCAAAACGGTCGGAACACCGGGACCACTGATTGGCCCACCTACGTGGGGAATCGGCGGAACAGCGGGTGTCTGCATTGGGCAAACGTGCATGTCAGTTAATCGTGCAGCTAACGTCATCAGTAACTCCTATGCCTTACTGCCTTTGGCAAGCTCAAGAGCAATACCAATAGATTTCTTATAGTACTCGTCGGTTTTATCCCAATTGGGCAGTGCTGCGGAGTGGTTTATCGCGCCTGCTACCGCTTTCGAATACAGAAAAGGGTCTGGGAGTACATTGGGTAAATCAGGTGCCACAATGCTGCCAGAACCATTCCAAAATACCGCTTGAGCTAACCAAGAAGGCCCGCAATTTAATTTGAGCTTATTAGAGAATAGTTCACTCTTGCGCCTTTGCTCCTCTGATGGCGATTTGACCCAAGCTTTAGCTGTGGAAATACATTGCTTTTGCATTGCAGACCAGACGTCATTTCTCGCATCGAGCGTGTGCGCGCCCCACCAAATGGCTTCTCGAACCGGTAGTCCGTGAGCCAGAAACTGAACCAAATCGAAATAGAGCTCGTTTTCCAACAACGCTTCAATGGAGTCGTCAATATTGAGTTCTTCATCGATCAGAGATTGAGCTTCATCAGAGCTTGAGAATCTATCGAGCAATTGTCGGCCTGTCTGATACGGAATCTTTTTATACATGTTTTCGTTCTACCTAAATTTGTACTGCGGCGTGGTTTAAGTGTTGGCGATTTAAATTCGCTAATTCACCTTAACAATCGCACCTTTTAACTCACCCATTACGCCACCATCGAAAGTGCCTTTTAGGCCAGATTTAAACTCGGCACTTAGTGAACCTTCAGCTGAGAGGGTGGTATCGGCTTTAATCGCGACACTGAGTCCTTTAATGCTGTTGGAGCTTGTTGCTTCCAGAGCTGTCGTTACACCGGAGATCTTGTTGGCGGAAGTCGCCTTGCTGGTCACGTTCATCGCTTCGAGGTTGAGTGCACTGCTGGCTTTGATATCAATGTTGCTGGCTTCGATACTGATTGAAGATGAAGACATGGTGATCTTGCTTGAACCAACGGTCAGCTCTATCTTGTCATCGGCTTCAAGTGAAATGGATTTGCCTTTCTCACTGATCGCTTTATCCGAACTAAGTGTGTAGTTATCTTCTGTTGAGACGGTCACTTGCTTGGTGATTTTCTGAAGCAACTCACCTTTGATGGTTTCAGTCAGATTGTTCTCGACTTCTTTGGTGAAGTCTTTGGTCGCATGCATGTACAACAGCTCATTGTCTTTCTTATCATCGAAATAGAGCTCATTGGCTAAGCCACTTAATTTGGTGCTAATGCCTGTTTTTGTGGCGTTCGCCTCTTTATAAGGTGGTGGGTTTTTACTGTTATAAACGCTTCCTGTGATAATCGGTTGGTCAGGGTCGCCATCAATGAAGCTGACTAATACCTCTTGTCCGACTCTCGGAATAAACTGAGCACCGTAACCACTGCCTGCCATCATCTGAGCAACACGCACATAACAACTCGTTTTGTCGCCAGAGGCTTCGGTATCCCAATGAAACTGGATTCGAACTCGACCTCGGTCATCTTGGTTAATCTCACCAGCGGTGCTGCCTGCAACTACCGCACTTTGTAATCCGTGTATTTGGGCTTTGTCTTTCGGTGTCGGGTAATTCGGAATTGAAGTGTCGAGTAGGGTAAGTTTGGTCTCACAGTGATTATCTGTGTTGTATCGAATGTGAAGTTCTGTGACCAGATAATCGCCGAGTTGAGACTTGTCTAAATGGGAAGATAATGAGAACCAAGTTCCTAATTCAAATGAATCGTGTTGAGCTTCGGCTTCAACGGTTTGATAACTTTGTTCGAGCTGCTCTATTCGTCTTTTGACTAGGTTGCTAGCGAGATCTTCCATGCCACCAGTGATACCAAGGTTAGGGTAAAACTGTTTGGTCAATTTGGTATTGTTCGCGATCTGATGGCTGGATTTTTTCTCTTTGCTGCTCACCAATTTGGTTTGTGAGTAGTCGTAGCTGGTTAGCTCAATGCTAGCACCATGAAACTGCCCCTGTGGCATCCATTTGTTGATTAATGGATTGCTGCCTGATGGGACCTCAATCATGTCGAGTTTGCTAGCATCCGATTTTTGAAAGGGGCTCTGCGCATCTTGCAGCATCATTAGATGGTCGGAATCGCTGTGTTGGAAAAAGTAGTGAACGCCTTCCTCAGCCAGCAATCGGGTTACGAAATCAAAGTCGCTTTCATCGTATTGAACACAATATTCGCGTTTAGACGAAGGCATGGTACCCGCCTTATAAGAGCCACTGAAGCCAGCTTGGGTCAATACGTCTGAAACGATGTCTTTCGTTGATTGGTTTTGGTAAACGCGAAAAGAGTGGGTGTGCTTCAATAACCAAAACCACGGCCGCAGGATGACGCGGTAACTAGAGTACTGCAGATTACTGTCCATACCCAGTAATTGAACCTGCGTAACAATACCGTTGAATACTCGCGTAGCGGTCAAATTATCGGTGTCATTAACGAAGCGGGTAATAGAGAGCTTTTGCCCCAATTGATCATCGATGACAAAGTTTTTTGAGATGATGGTTAGTTCGATTTTAAAAGGCTTCGATAAGTACTCAGAAATAGCAAAATCGCTGACTGTATGCTCGTTGCTTTTAGAATCTTTTGCCACAATAGTGCTGGCAGAAGGGGAGAAATTATCCGTCATAGGCTCGCCTGATAATGCTCGAAGATGTTCTGACATAAGGTTATGTCGATACTAACGAACTGACTTAATGTTAAAATTTTATATCTAAATTTATAGCATAAAGTAAATAATATAATAAGCCTGACAACAAAGGCGTGAGGTGTTTCCATTTTATGAAAATAAATACAATTAAATTAATTATGGTAATTGGCCGCTGATTTATATTGTTAAATATCATTTAAATACAGAGATAGTGCGACGCAGAAGGTGATATAGGGAGATTGTAAATATATATATAGAATAATGTGTTGCTAGAGGTGTCATGACATAGTAATAATATGAATATTGCTAGCATGTTACATTTCTGAGCTAGTGGTTATTCAAGGATAGAATAATGCCAAACACAAAAATCTCGTTGCGGGTGACCGTCGGAGGGATGTTTCTACTTGCGACGGTTCTAACGGCAATCGTGGCGGTTTCACTTCAATACTATTTCAGTAAAAAAATGGCGACTGAACATACCTTGTCGAAGTTGACGATGGTATCTCAGGATTTAAGCGACTATATCGGCAACGTTGATTCAGACGCGATAAATACCGCTCGTTTACTCTCTTCAGTACATCGCTCTATTAGCCACCAGATCTCTCGGGAAGAGTCGCGTGGGATCCTCTCTGAAGCGATAAAAGACAATCCTCTGTTTTACAGTATTTATATAGGCTCTTCTAACGAGCGCTTTTTCCAAATTATAAATCTGGAATCTTCCCCTTTTGTTAGAGAAAAAATTGGTGCCGATCGCTCAGACCGTTGGGTGGTGATCGAGATAAGCGACAGAGAAGCCGGCCGTATCCGCACGACTAAGTATTACGACCTTGAGTTTAACCTCAGAGACTCAAAGACTGAGCCGAGCAATTACTTTCCTACGACACGGCCTTGGTATGTTTCCGCGAATACGGAGACTGTTGAAAAAACGCAGCCTTATCTTTTCCAGCACCTTCAGATCACAGGACAAACTTATTCCTTAGCTTTTGAATCAAAGGCCGTTGGTGACACGCAACATGTAATAGGCATTGATATCGTGTTGTCTTCGTTAGCGAGTAAGTTATCTGCGAGTGCGTTAGGTTTAGATAAAGACAGTCAGGTTGAGTCCTTTTTGTATTCCAAATCGGGCAATATTATTGCGTCTAATCGAGATACAGAAACGATACATACACTCCCTCAGACAAATAAAATCGATTGGTCTACTCAGCAACAAGCCGTAATTGAGAACACGCCTCCTTTGTTACTCTCTAACCAAAGCGATTGGGGGCCAATGGATTTCGCGGTATCCGGACAACCACACGGTTATGCGATTGATCTTCTGAAAATGATCAGTGAAATGAGTGGCGTTAAGTTCGAGTTTGTTAATGGCTTTTCGTGGGCCGAGTTAACGGGCAAATTTCATGACGGAAGCATCGATGGTTTGCACTCTATTCAGAATTACGAAAGCAACGGAGTAAAAGGCTTATATACGGATGCTATCTATGAGCTGCCTTTCTCTGTTGTAACGCGAGAAAACGCACAGACCGTCTCAAACTATGGAGCTCTCAGTGGAAAAAAGGTGGCGATTTTATCTGGGTGGTCGGTTATCCCTCAACTCAGAAAAGATTTCCCAAATATTGAGCTTGTTGAGTTTCCTAATATGGAATTGGCATTTGATGCTGTTGAACGTGGTGAGAGCTTTGCAGTACTCGATGCTAAGCCTGTATTGGAATTCTCATTGGATAAGTTTTTCCATACAAGGCTGAAAGTTAATGAAGTGCTGTTGGATCTCAAAGCCAATTACCCAAACCAATTCCACATTGTGTTACAGAACAAACATCAGCAGCTATTACCAATCCTAAATCAAGCCATTCGCGCACTCACTGATGAACAAAAAGCAGTGTTGTCACAAAGATGGTTCCATCATCATGCTCTCAATACAGGCACAACCATTCCTTACACTGAGCTTTATGAACGTACTGCAACGGCCACTACCCAAGGCGAAATGATTAAGATTATGCTCAATGGAGAACCTAAGCGTCTTTATCTGAAAAAGATTGAAACGGGCGAGCACTACTCTGAATATTTTGCCGTTGCGATACCGGAAGCGGAAATCTACAGTGCGGTAAACAAACGAGTTGCGACGTCTATTGGTGTGACGGTGCTTCTTATGAGTCTAACCTTGCCAGTGGCTTGGATCTTTGGTGCGCCTATTGTTCGACCGATCCGTCAACTGAAAGCCGAAACGCAAAAAATTAGGCAGCGTGATTACGACAATGTGTCTGTGCTTAATACGCGAATCAAAGAGGTATGGGAACTGTCTGTGGCGGTTAAAGACATGGCTGCTGAAATAAAGCAGCACGAACAAACGCAGGAAGCCTTCGTCGAATCCTTTATTAAACTTATCGCGCAAGCCATCGATGATAAATCCGCTTATACGGCTGGGCACTGTAACCGTGTACCAGAACTCGGCTTGATGTTGGCTGACGCAGCTGAGAAATCACAAAGTGATCATTTCAAAGATTTTGAGTTTAAAAATGATGATGAACGCCGAGAATTTAGAATTGCTGCGTGGCTGCATGATTGCGGTAAGATCACGACACCTGAACATATCGTCGATAAAGGTACGAAGCTAGAAGCTAATTACAACCGAATTCACGAGGTGAGAACTCGATTTGAAGTACTTTGGCGTGATGCGGAAATCACCGCATTGAGAAAGCAACTTGAAGGTACGCTATCAACGCAGCAAATTGCCGATGAGCTTGCGGCAACCAAACAACAGTTGCAAGATGACTTTGCTTTTATCGCGACATCAAACGTTGGTGGTGAATTCATGAGTGATGACAAAGTCGCTCGTATTCGCTCGATAGCTGAGACCACTTGGACGCGTAACTTTGATGATCAACTTGGTTTATCACCGATAGAGGTGTTGAATCGAGAACCGAGTTCAAGCTTGCCAGCGACAGAGCCACTGTTAAGTGATAAACCAGAACATATAGTGAAAAGAGATAGGCCGATAGAGTTTGACCCGAAACATCAAATTAAAATGGATGTGCCTGAGCACTTATACAACCTAGGCGAAGTCTACAATCTGAGTATTGCACGCGGAACGTTGACTGCCGAAGACAGATTCAAGATAAACGAGCACATGCTTGGCACGATTAAGATGCTTGAGAATCTGCCATTTCCGAAAGAGCTAAGCCGTGTTCCTCGCTATGCTTCGACGCACCATGAAACACTCAAAGGTACGGGATATCCAAGGAAGCTGACTGGTGATGACCTTTCAATCCCAGAACGTATTCTGGTGATCTCTGACATTTTTGAGGCGTTAACCGCTGCGGATAGGCCTTATAAGAAGGCGAAGCCAATCAGTGTTGCTGTGGACATCATGTATAAAATGGCATTGGACGAGCATCTCGATATCGAACTGTTTAGATTGTTCTTAACCAGTGGTACGCATGTTCGTTATGCTGAAGAGTATCTCAAACCGGAACAGATTGATTTTGTTGATATCAACAAATACCTCGAAGTCACTCGTCAGATTGCTTGACCAAAGGTTGGCTTGTTAGAACGAGTTCGATGAATGAAAGGCGCACATGAGTGCGCCTTTTTTATATCTGTTTATCGGTGAGCTGCTGGATAGACACAAAGGGAGCTACGTTTGACAAGCTTGGCTATAAGTTGTCGACACATGGATTTTAAATAATTTTAGAACAGGTAAGGGCTTAGTGGGTCTTGATCTAGTTAAATCGATAAATAACAGACAGTTAAATTATTTATAGTGTCCTTTTGAGTAAGTTTCCATCGCCTATTAAAAATACTACCTTAGTCTAAATTGTCGACAATTAACTTGATTGTCGACAATTTAATCGTGTATTTTATGTTCATGTTATGGAATTGTTGACAATTAAGGTTCAGCAATCAGAAGTGAGCAGCGTGAATATGAATACTGCAATAAAAGATCTCAGCTTAAGTGCAAACACGAAAACACGTGTGAGCGATAAAGAGAACACTAAATCAGAAAACCTCACTGAGTATCTCGTTGAGGCGATTGTTAACGGTGAATTAGCACCGGGCAGTAAGATCTCCGAGCCTGAACTGGCTAAACGCTTTGAGGTAAGTCGAGGGCCATTACGTGAAGCGATTATGCGAGTTGAAGGGCTTGGCCTGATCGAACGTATTCCTCATGTTGGCGCGCGAGTTATTACCTTTTCGGCAGACAAACTACTCGAGCTGTACGCGGTGCGAGAGGCATTGGAAGGCATGGCGGCTCGCTTAGCAGCGCGACATATAACACAAGAAGAGCTTGTCAGGCTTGAAGGATTATTGTCGACACACTCAAAGCACATCGATGAAGTCGAAGGTTCTTCTTATTTTCATCAACATGGGGATTTCGATTTCCATTACCGCATTATTAAAGCCAGTCGTAACAGCAAACTCATTTCGTTGTTGTGTGACGAGCTTTACCACTTATTACGCATGTATCGTTATCAATCTCCTAGGGCTCAGTCTCGACCAAAAGAGGCGCTCGATGAACACAAATACATCCTACAAGCAATTCGCAACCGTGATGAAGAGCTAGCAGAAATGCTAATGCGACGACACATCTCGGGTAGCCGATTGCTTATAGAGCAACAAATTCAATCCAAAGATCTTGATTAAGCGGCCATTGGAATCTGTCAGCGGATCAGTGCTGGCGATAACCAAAAGCCGTAAGTCTTAAAGATTAGCTAGAAATTAACAATTAACAGGGAGCGTCATTATGAAGTTATCAGCAGGAGCTAAGTTCCGACAAGCTGTGCAAGACAACGACCCATTGCAGATCGTTGGTACGGTGAATCCGTATTGCGCGATGATGGCAAAGAACTTGGGGCATCAGGCGATCTATTTGTCTGGTGGAGGCATCGCCAATGCGTCTTATGGTTTGCCTGATTTAGGTATTACGACATTGAACGATGTGCTAGTGGATGTTGAACGTATTACCAACGCGTGTGATTTACCTTTGCTGGTGGATATTGATACAGGATTTGGTGGCGCATTCAATATTGCACGCACGATTCGCGCCATGGAGAAGGCAGGCGCAGCTGCAATTCACATGGAAGATCAAGTGGCTCAGAAACGCTGTGGTCATCGACCAAATAAAGCGATTGTGAGCCAACAAGAGATGGTCGATAGAGTCAAAGCGGCAACAGATGCGAGAAGCGATGACAGCTTCGTGATTATGGCGCGTACCGATGCATTGGCGGTTGAAGGCATTGATAGCGCGATTGAACGAGCGATTGCGTGTGTTGAAGCGGGCGCAGACATGATTTTCCCTGAGGCGATGAATCAACTCGACCAATACGTGAAGTTCTCGGCGGCGCTGAAATCAGCAACTGGTAAGCATGTGCCTATCTTGGCCAACATCACTGAATTTGGGCAAACGCCACTCTACAACTGTAACGAGTTAGCCCAATCAAGTGTCGATATGGTGCTTTATCCATTGAGTGCATTCCGCGCGATGAACAAAGCGGCGGAGAATGTTTACAAACACTTGTTAGTTGAAGGCAATCAAGAAGCTCTGTTGGATTCAATGCAAACCCGTAAAGAGCTTTACGAGCACCTGAATTACCACGACTACGAGAACAAGCTTGATCAGTTGTTTTCAAGTGAAGGGTAAACCAGTTTCAATTAATCAAAAATCAACTTAATCCAATAACGTGAAATGGTTAGTCGCCATATCCAGTACCGATGATAAAGATCATCGGACACATAAACAGGCAGCACCAAAGAGTGCAGGCGGCTAACACAGAAAAGGAGTTCACCATGTCTGTATCTTTGAGTGATAAAGCAGCTGTCGATAAGGCTTCAACAGAAAACCTACAACAAAGCGAAAAAACAGCAAGTAAATCAGCCAGCGCACCTGCCATCGGTGGTGCTGGTCTGCGTGGCCAGAGTGCGGGAACCACGGCGCTATGTACGGTCGGAAAATCAGGAACCGGGTTAACCTACCGTGGTTATGATATTACCGATCTTGCTAATCATGCTCAGTTCGAAGAAGTGGCGCATCTGTTACTAAGAGGTCATTTACCCAATGAAAAAGAGCTAGACGATTACAAAACATTGTTGATTGGTTTGCGCGGCTTGCCTCAACCTTTGAAAGCAGCACTAGAGCTTATCCCTGCAGACGCTCATCCAATGGATGTGATGAGAACGGGTTGTTCAATGTTGGGTAACTTAGAACAAGAGTCTGATTTTTCAGAGCAATTGCCTGTGACCGAACGAATGCTCGCGCTTTTCCCTGCGATTATTTGTTATTGGTACCGCTTTAGCCATGATGGCGTACGCATTGATACTGAAGATCAAAGCGAAGCATGTCTGGGTGGTTACTTCTTGAAGATGCTAACGGACAAAGCATCGAGTGAACTGCATAAGAAGGTGATGCACTGTTCGCTAACGCTTTATGCCGAGCATGAATTTAATGCCTCTACTTTTGCTGCTCGGGTTTGTGCATCAACGCTGTCGGATATTCATTCGTGCGTTACAGCAGCAATTGGCACACTAAGAGGCCCGCTGCATGGTGGTGCGAATGAAGCGGCAATGGAAATGATCCAAGATTGGAAAACCGCTGATGAAGCAGAAACTAACATCATGCAGATGCTTGCTAACAAAGACAAAATCATGGGCTTCGGTCATGCGATTTATCGCGAAAGCGACCCACGAAATGCTCTAATCAAGCGCTGGTCAAAAGAGCTAGCTCAAGAGGTGGGAGATGAACAGCTTTACGCCGTTTCTGAGCGTGTTGAAGCGGTAATGAAGCGCGAGAAAGGACTGTTCTGTAATGCGGACTTTTTCCACGCCTCTGCCTATCACTTCATGGACATTCCAACCAAATTGTTTACTCCGATCTTCGTGATGAGCCGACTTACAGGTTGGACTGCACACGTGTTCGAGCAAAGAGAAAACAATCGCATCATTCGTCCAAGTGCAGACTACACCGGGCCAGAGCATCAAGACTGGTTACCTATTCATCTACGTTAGCCCTCTATAACGAGCCGACTTATGTCTTGAGGTGACTTCCGTCTTCATACGACAAGGCCTCGAGAACCAACGAATAGAATTTAACAGATAATGGTGGATGTATGTCTGATGTAAAACTTGAACGGACCCAGAACCTTGAACGAAATCAGTACCGTAAGCCTTTACCCGGTACTCATTTAGAGTATTTCGACGCTTGCGAAGCGATAGAAGCGATATCCCCGGGGGCTTACAAAACTTTGCCTTATACGTCGCGAGTGTTGGCGGAACAATTGGTAAGACGCTGTGATCCTGAAACCCTTGAAGACAGCTTAAAACAGATCATTGAGCGTAAGAGCGATTTAGACTTTCCTTGGTATCCGGCGCGTGTCGTGTGTCATGACATTCTAGGTCAAACTGCTTTAGTTGATTTAGCGGGCTTACGAGATGCGATTGCCGACCAAGGTGGAGACCCTTCCAAGGTTAACCCTGTGGTCGAAACTCAACTGATTGTTGACCACTCTTTAGCCGTGGAACATGCCGGGTTTGATAGCGAGGCGTTTGATAAAAACCGCGCAATTGAAGAGCGTCGAAACGAAGACCGTTTTCATTTTATTGAATGGTGTAAAACGGCGTTTAAAAATGTCAGTGTGATTCCCGCGGGTAACGGGATCATGCACCAGATTAACTTGGAAAAAATGTCTCCGGTCATTCAATCTAAAGAAGGCATCGCGTTTCCTGATACTTGTGTCGGTACCGACAGCCATACACCGCACGTTGACGCTCTAGGCGTTATTGCAATTGGTGTCGGTGGTTTGGAAGCTGAGACGGTCATGCTCGGTCGTCCGTCAATGATGCGTTTGCCTGATATTGTAGGCGTTAAACTGACGGGTCAACGACAAGAAGGGATAACCGCAACGGATATTGTGCTTGCGATTACTGAGTTCCTTCGCAATCAGAGAGTGGTTTCAAGCTATTTGGAATTCTTCGGTGAAGGCGCGCGTGCACTGACCATTGGTGACCGTGCGACTATATCAAACATGACGCCAGAATATGGTGCGACAGCGGGTATGTTTTACATCGATGAGCAGACCATTCAATACCTTAAACTCACTGGTCGTGAACCTGAGCAGGTTGAACTAGTTGAACGCTATGCCAAGCAAACCGGACTTTGGGCTGATGACTTAGATTCCGCTAAATACGAACGTGTGCTTGAGTTTGATTTGTCTAAAGTTGAGCGTAACCTTGCGGGGCCTTCAAATCCTCATCGCCGTTTGCCAACCAGAGAGCTGGCTCAGCAAGGCATCAGTCAAACATCTTGGAAAGAGCTGCATGCTAAGCAATACGATGATGAACAGATGCCCGATGGTGCCGTAATCATTGCGGCAATTACCTCTTGTACCAACACCAGTAACCCAAGAAACGTGGTCGCCGCGGCATTGGTTGCTAAGAAAGCCAATCAACTTGGATTAGCTCGTAAGCCGTGGGTGAAAACGTCATTTGCGCCGGGTTCAAAAGTTGCCAAGCTTTACCTCGAATCGGCAGGTTTGCTTCCTGAGCTTGAACAATTGGGTTTTGGTATCGTCGGTTATGCGTGTACTACCTGTAATGGAATGAGTGGGGCGTTGGACCCTAAAATCCAGCAAGAGATTATCGACCGTGACCTGTACTCAACCGCTGTGTTGTCGGGCAACCGAAATTTCGATGGTCGAATCCATCCTTATGCTAAACAAGCGTTTTTAGCCTCACCGCCATTGGTGGTTGCTTATGCCTTGGCGGGTACGATTCGCTTTGATATCGAAAAAGACAGCCTAGGAACAGACAATAACGGCAATCCAATCTATTTAAATGATTTGTGGCCAAGTGATGCTGAGATCGATGCGGTTGTCGGTGAGCATGTTAAGCCTCAGCAATTCCAACAAATTTACGTGAAAATGTTCCAGCCAGACGAGGAGCTGGTGACTACTGAACCACTTTATGACTGGCGACCTCAAAGTACCTATATTCGCAGACCACCTTATTGGGAAGGGGCTCTTGCGGGAGAACGAAGCCTATCTGGTATGAGGCCTTTGGCTATTCTGGGGGACAACATCACCACCGATCATCTATCACCATCAAATGCGATTCTCGCTTCGAGCGCTGCGGGGGAATACCTCACCAAAATGGACGTTCCAGAAGAGGACTTTAACTCGTATGCGACTCACCGAGGCGATCATTTAACTGCACAAAGAGCTACCTTTGCTAACCCGAAACTGTTCAATGAAATGGTCACAGAGTCAGGAACTGTTGTGCAAGGTTCACTAGCAAGAGTGGAGCCAGAGGGGCAAGTTACTCGAATGTGGGAAGCGATAGAAACCTACATGAACCGCAAACAACCCTTGATTGTTGTTGCTGGTGCCGATTATGGACAAGGTTCATCACGTGACTGGGCAGCTAAAGGGGTACGCTTAGCGGGTGTTGAAGTGATTGTGGCTGAAGGTTTTGAACGCATTCACAGAACCAACTTGGTTGGCATGGGCGTGCTGCCTCTGCAATTTAAAGAGGGGACGGATCGTAACACCTTAGAACTCGATGGTACTGAACTTTACGATGTGTATGGCGACATTGAAGCAGGCTCTGATTTGGCTCTAGTCATCACTCGTAAAAACGGTGAAAAACTTGATGTTCCCGTGACCTGCCGACTAGACACGGCAGACGAAGTGAATGTGTACAGCGCTGGTGGTGTGTTGCAACGTTTCGCCAAAGACTTTCTTGCAAATTAGGAGCTGGGTATGAACATCAAACAGATTAAAGTACCTGCTACCTACATGCGGGGCGGAACAAGCAAAGGTGTCTTTTTCAACTTAAGTGACTTACCTGAAGCTGCGCAAGTTGCGGGACAAGCGAGGGATGAGTTCCTATTACGTGTGATTGGTAGTCCTGATCCTTATGGTAAGCAAACCGATGGTATGGGCGGTGCGACATCTAGCACCAGTAAGACCGTTATCGTGTCGAAGAGTGATAAAACCGATCACGATGTTGACTACCTCTTTGGTCAAGTGGCAATAAACAAGCCATTTGTTGATTGGAGCGGTAACTGTGGGAACTTGTCTGCGGCGATTGGTCCATTTGCCATTCATACTGGATTAGTTGATTCAAGCCGTATTCCTGAAAACGGTGTGGTCGAAGTGCGAGTATGGCAAGTGAACATAGAGAAAACCATCATTGTTCATGTACCTATCATTGATGGTGAAGTTCAAGAGTTAGGTGACTTTGAACTCGATGGTGTCACTTTCCCTGCCGCGGAGATCCAAGTTGATTTTCTGGACCCGGCAGGCGCGAGTGGATCGATGTTTCCGACGGGAAATGTGGTCGACTTTTTAGATGTTCCGGAGTTAGGTTGCATTAAAGCGACTTACATCAATGCGGGGATACCAACCATTTTTGTTAATGCTGATTCGGTTGGATATCAAGGCACTGAACTTCAATCGGATATTAATAGTGATACCAAAGCCTTGGCACTGTTTGAATCCATCCGAGCACATGGCGCGGTTGCGATGGGGCTTATCGATTCATTAGAACAAGCGGAATCACGGCAGCACACACCAAAAGTTGCCTTTGTTGCTAAGCCTCAAGCGTATCTAGCCTCCAGTGGTAAATCGGTTGCTGCCAAAGATACTGATCTTCTAGTACGTGCTTTGTCTATGGGACAGCTTCATCACGCCATGATGGGTACGGCTGCGGTCGCCATTGCTTCGGCGGCAAGTGTTCCGGGTACGTTAGTCAATTTGGCAGCAGGTGGCGGAAGTCGTGATTTCGTGACCTTTGGACACCCTTCAGGAACCTTAAAGGTCGGAGCTAAAGCTTTGCAGACCGAAAGTGGTTGGAAAATAGAAAGGGCGATAATGAGTCGTAGTGCCCGAGTGATCATGGAAGGTGCCATTCGTGCGCCTTTTCCCGAGTAAAGCGATTGTGGTGAACGGTTAAATGTTCACGAATACAACGCTGAGAAAAGAGTGCACCCAAGTGACACTGCTAAAAGCTGGGCGCTTGGACTAATGGATAAATCATGGAGGAGGCACTATGTCTGCTACGAATCGAATGAATAGAAAAACCGACTATATCACCGAGTATCAATGGGCGAGGGAAGACCCAAATTCGTTCTGGGAAACACAATCACAAGCCATTGATTGGTTTGAGTCACCCAAAACGATATTACAAACTGACGATAACGGTATTGAGCGTTGGTTTCCTGATGGGGTGATGAACACTTCCTGGCTCGCGCTTGATTATCATTGTGAAAATGGACGAGGTGACAATACCGCGCTGATTTACGACTCTCCAGTTACAGGAACTCAATCCTCGTACACTTACAATCAATTGCGTGACCAAGTGGCAAAAGTCGCAGGTATGTTAGCGACGCAAGGCGTTACCAAAGGCGATCGTGTGGTGATCTACATGCCAATGATTCCTGAAGCGGCGATGGCAATGTTGGCTTGTGCACGACTAGGCGCGGTGCATTCGGTGGTGTTTGGCGGGTTCGCCCCTCATGAGCTTGCCGTTCGTATCGAAGATGCAGAACCGAAGGTGTTGATTACTGCCTCCTGTGGTGTCGAGATCAACAAAGTCTTGCCATATAAGCCAATGGTCGATCGAGCGATCATGGACAGTCGCTGGAAACCTGAGAAAGTGGTGGTATTCCAAAGAGAGCAGTCTCTAGCCGAATTGAACCATGAACGCGATGTACTTTGGCAGCAAGCAGTTAACGATGCTTTGCCTCACGTATGCGTGCCTGTTCTAGCGACTGACCCACTATACATATTGTATACATCAGGGACGACGGGTAAACCAAAAGGCGTGGTGCGTGACAATGGTGGTCATGCGGTTGCAATGAAATACTCAATGAGCACTATCTACGACATGCCGCAAGACGGCGTATTTTGGGCTGCTTCTGATGTCGGCTGGGTAGTGGGGCATTCCTACATTGTGTATGCGCCATTGATTCATGGTTGTACGACCATTTTATTTGAAGGCAAGCCTGTCAGAACGCCAGATCCCGGCGCATTCTGGCGAGTGTGTGAAGAGTACAAAGTCGATGTGTTATTTTCTGCTCCAACCGCATTTAGAGCCATTAAGAAAGAGGATCCCGAAGGCGAGTTACTTACCAAGTATGACTTATCATCACTCAAGTCGATTTTCATGGCTGGCGAGCGTTTAGACCCTCCAACATTGGATTGGGTTGAATCTCATACCAATAAGCCGGTTATCGATCACTGGTGGCAAACAGAAACGGGTTGGGCTATTTCTGCCAATCCAACCGGGCTGGAATCTTTGCCAGTGAAAGCGGGTTCTTCCACTAAACCTGTTCCGGGTTACCAAGTGGAGATTCTCAATGAACTCGGTGAAATAGCTCAGCCTAATCAACAAGGGTTTGTGGCTCTTAAACGCCCGTTGCCACCCGGCTGTCTACCAACGGTTTGGCGTAATCATGATCGATTTGAATCTGGCTATTTGAGTCAGTTCCCTGGTTATTACGTTTCTGGGGATGGTGGTTATCTCGATGACGATGGGTATCTGTTTATCATGGGCCGTATTGATGATGTGATAAACGTGGCGGGGCACCGTCTGTCGACGGGAGAAATGGAAGAGATCGTTGGAGGTCACCCAGCTATTGCAGAATGCGCGGTAGTCGGTATTCACGATGACTTAAAAGGGCAGCTACCTCTTGGTTTAGTTGTGCTGAAAGATGGCGTAAAAGTCGATAGCACTGAGTTACAAGCGGAGTTGGTTGGCAAGGTTCGTAATGAGATTGGCGCGGTAGCCTGCTTTAAGCAAGCCTTGGTTGTTGAGAGACTACCTAAGACACGCTCAGGTAAGATCTTACGTAGAACTATCCGACAGATCGCAGAAGGTGAACAGTATGTGGTGCCTTCGACGATTGACGATCCTACCAGCTTAACGGAAATTGCTGAAAAGCTCGGTAAATAAGTTTTATTGTTTAGGTAATCTGACCTTCGGCTTGTTGATTTATACATAAGCCAGCGTGATGGTTTACCTAAACGCTACTTTATTCATCCGCTTATCCATTGCGTTTACTATGACCTCATTATGAACCCCACATATTGAGGTCTTTTTATGCGAGCTTACTTTTTGTTGATTGCTTTATTGGTTAGTGGTGCTGCTAGTGCCAGTATTTCAAAGGATGAAGTGAGTAGAGCGTTGTTAGAGCCTTTGAGTCATCCCAAGGTATTTAAATGTGTGTCCAAAACTGGCGTCGATCTCTATCAAGCGGTTTTTGATATTGGCGTGGGGTATGAAGCCGACCCGATCAACTCGAAGATGATCGTTAATTCAAGGAAAGGCCGCTACGAATATCAAATCTTAGGCGCGGTAAGGTCTGAAAGAGCCGGTGAAATTGTCGTGTTGACTCGCCATGTGGGAGACGGGGTAAAAGTGGCTGCTATGATTGATGACGAAAATGGCAAGATACTGGGGATCGGTGATAAAAATCATTATCGAGATTGTGATGTTAGGCCACCGCCTAGCGCAGAAAACATGCAAAACTTTTGGTCCAAAGGCTAAGAGCGACATCAGAGATACAAGAATTATTGAGAAAAGAGCGATTGAGGCGACCTTATTGGTCGCCTTTTTTGTTGGTGAGGATAAAGCGAGCTCAAAGATATATCATTAAGTAGTTATGCGCTTGCTGAATAATACATAGCTGAACATGATGTATCGTCTAAACGTCGCTTTATTTATCTCATTAACAGTTCTGCTTAAGATGGCTTTACTCCAAACGAAGAACTAAGCGAGACTCCTATGAAATTCACTAAACCTTTTCTTTTAGCGACACTGATTGTGACTCTTTCTGGTTGCGCATCACCAGCAATGGATAACGAAAATGAGAATGCTGCACGTAATCGTGGTGCTGTAGGTGGTGCTTTATTAGGAGCAACAGCAGGCGCTCTAACTGGAGATGCGAGTTTAGCCGTGAAGGGTGCTGCATTAGGCGGTGTGACCGGTGGTGTTGCTGGTTCAATAAAAGATACGGACGATGCAAGAAACGCACAACGAAACCAAGTAACTGCCGATGGTCTAGCGCAAGACAATCGCACCGATGCAGAAAAGCGAGTAGCTGAAGTTGAGGCTGAAATTAAGCTTATTGAACTAGAACAACAGCTTGCTGATCTCAAAGAAGAGAAAGAAGATAACGGTGCATAAAGCTGAAGCTACAACTAAAGCCAAAGACACGATATTCGTTTAATTCAAAATTATTCAAACAGAATGGCCACGTAATGTGGCCGTTTTTGTATCTAAAATACGCACTTCAAACAATGAATTAATTCAATAACTTGTATAGATACTCACGGCAAGTAAACTAGACTCAGTTTAGATATTAATTTGGTTTGAGAAGCACAATAGTCATGAATGTCACCTTAAGGGCCGCAAAGCACGCGGATTTGGAACAACTTAACGAGTTAATGTTCGATCTCCATCATCACCACCACCTTGCTAGCCCAGAACACTTTAAAACGGCAGAAGAGATTGAGCAGGAAAAAAGCATTGCACGATACTTGGATGATCCTGAATGTTTGGTTTATGTGGCATTAAAAGGTGAGCTCATTGTTGGCTTTATCTCTGGGCATTTTTGTGAGCTTATCTCAACGGTGAGTAAACCAGTGCCGATGGGGAGTGTTGATGAGCTGTTTGTCTTGCCTGATTATCGAAAAGAATCAATTGCTGAAAAGCTGTTTAACAAAGTTGAAAGTACTTTTGATGATTATGGGGTTGAACAAGTTTTTGTAGAGGTTTGGGACTTTAATTCACCTGCCAAGGACTTCTATCAAAAAATGGGGTTCACACCTCACATTCAATGGATGAGGAAGGCTTTGCACAAAACGTAGACAGCGATTTTGTACGTGTTTGATTACACTAGAGCAGTCTTAAATTTCTTCTATTATTTTTAGGTAAACTCGTTGGTTATTCGATATTTATTAGTTTTCATACTGTCTCTTTTGAGTACTACTTCCGCTTGGGCAAACAACACTTTGCCCGATCATATCGCGGGCGCTTTGTGTGTAGTACGTGCTGATAACCAAATCGTGTTGGTTGATGAGTTGATCACAGGTCAATTGTCTCTACCGGGAGGCACTGTTGTTTCAGGTGAGCCGCCAGCCGTCGCGGCGCAACGTGAAACTTGGGAAGAGGCAGGGCTGTCTGTAACGGTTGGCGATGTGCTGGGGTATACCGACAGCGCCGTTGTGTTTGATTGTATCTCTGACTCTGAAGTGATCAGCTACAAGGCTCGAAATGAGTTAGGTGGCTTTGAGCTGCCGATTTGGTTTGCGCCTCATTACGGCGTGGAAGTCAGCCGAGCGATGTTACTTCCTCCTACTGATTTGCAAGATCACCAATACCGCTATCCAGAACAGTGGTCAGAGATTAACGAACTGTTTTTATCCGCGACAGATCAACCGGTGACGTATGTGACTGAGCTAGTGGGTGCGGCGCCGAAAGTCCATCAAGTTGAATTGAGCTGGATTGTTTCACTTCAAAATGTGTTTGATAGAATGCCGAGCGTGTTCGCGAATACTGTGCTTTTGACTGACTTGTTGGCGAAGCCATGGGTTTTTATCGTTATATTGCCGCTAATTGCTTGGTACTTTGGCCGTAATTTCGCGTTGAAGTTTGGTTTCACTCTGATCTCGGTGACTTTGCTCACTTTAATCGCACACCAAGGTTTTGGTTTTCCTCGCCCGCATGCCTACCTGCCAACATTGAAGCTAGTGATGAGCAGTGGGTATAGCTTCCCAAGCCTGTTGGCTGCCTTATGGGTCAGTTTAACCTTGTTAGTTTTTTGGAAACTAAAGCGCCTCTTGGAGCAAAAATCGATTCTGATAGTACTCGCTGGCCTGCTTTGGATCATGCTATTTAAGTCTTATTCAGGCAGTGCATTTTTTAGCGATGTATTAATGGGTGGCGTATTAGGCGCGTTAACGACGTGGCATATCGTGAGATTAGATGCGAAACCTGATGTGGATATTAGTGTTTTACTGAGTTCTAAAGGCGTTTGGTGGGGCCTATGTCT
This sequence comes from Vibrio splendidus, assembly GCF_001557875.1. Lineage (GTDB taxonomy): Bacteria > Pseudomonadota > Gammaproteobacteria > Enterobacterales > Vibrionaceae > Vibrio > Vibrio splendidus_F. The sequence continues at coordinate 106,236 of NZ_LNRF01000002.1, forward strand.
TCTATCGATTGTTCTTACGGTTATCTGGCCACTGCCAACGTTCTCTTTCTGGGTAGCCATTTTGATGACAATTGCATGCTTAGTGACGTTAACGGATTCGAAACCTTTGATCGGTCAATTCTCATTCAAGATCGTGGTTGGCGTTATGGTGATGTTGTTAGCGGGGAATCTGCTGATTAGCTGGGTAGGAGGTTTTGTCTCTTTCAGTGGTATTGCTTCATTTATTATTGAAACATTACGCTTCCCAATATTGATTCTGTTTGGTGTGGTGGCATTTCGTCTGCCATGGAAAAGAGAGTAAGCGACTCGACTAACACAAAATCAAAAAGGCTGTGCAGTGCACAGCCTTTGTCATTTCTACAACAAGCAAAAAGTAATTATTATTAGAACCTGTTCAGCGTTTATGAGTTGAAGATAAATTTCTCAATCGCGACCGCTACACCATGGTCGTCGTTGCTCGCTGTGATGTGATCCGCCAATTTCTTGGTTTCTTCCATTGCGTTGTCCATTGCAATGCCAAGGCCAGCGTATTCAAGCATATGGTGATCGTTTTCAGCGTCACCCATGCAGATTACCTCTTCCGCTTTAATGCCTAGGTGTTTCGCTATCGCTTCAATACCTACACCCTTGTTTGAATTTGGGTTTAGGAACTCTAAGAAGAATGGTGCACTTTGCACGATAGTGAACTGAGTCTTAAGCTCTGGTGGTAACTTGCTGATAATTTCAGTCAGCTTGCTTGGTTCAGCGACAATCATAGTCTTGATGATTTCGTGGTCATCTTCTAGCTGAGAAAAGTCGAACTCGGTAATATCTAAGCCGTTAATACGCGCTTCAATACCAGTGTATTCATTATTTTCAGGTGTGATTAAGCCGTGAACCTTGCTGAAAGCATGAACATAACCACCAAGCTGCTCAGCGAGGGTCGCGATCTCTTTTGCGGCTTTACCGTTGCTGATCTCACTGTGAATGATCTCTTTTGTAGATACGTTTTGAACCATAGAGCCGTTGTAGAAGAGTACAAAGTCATCTTCGCCGTTAATTGAAAGTTCATCTAATTTGCTTTGCATGCCTTCTAAAGGGCGGCCTGAAGCGAGAACTACTTTCACACCTACAGCTCGTGCTTTGGCGATCGCGTCTTTGTTCTCTTGAGAAATCACTTTTTCACTGTTGAGTAATGTGCCATCCATATCAAGAGCAATCAGTTTGTACATGTTGTTCCTTACTAAAAAATTAAAAGCTAACGAAATCTAATGGGCGAAAGGATAAGGGAACTTGAAACTTCAGGCTAGGGCTTTGATCAACTCATTTATCAGTACTCATTTGTTTGACCAAAAGGGGGAAGTGCTTTAAGGTCTGCGGTTGATTAATTTCATCCAATGATTGAGCTGAGGGAAAGTTGTACAAGATTAATGAAATGTTTGAAACCATTCAGGGTGAGGGCGTGTTTACTGGCGTTCCCGCTGTTTTTGTTCGTCTGCAAATTTGCCCAGTGGGCTGTTCTTGGTGTGATACCAAACAGACCTGGGAAGCGTTGCCAGAAGATGAGACCAGCCTTGGCGATATTATGGTTAAGACAGAAGATTCACCAACTTGGTCAGTAATCGATGCTCAAGGAATCGTGAATGAATATATCAAGCAAGGTTACACTGCGAAGCACATTGTGATTACTGGTGGTGAGCCATGCATTTATGATCTTGTTCCTCTTACTGAAGCATTTGAGCAGCACGGTTGTCGCTGTCAGATTGAGACTAGCGGAACATCAGAAGTAAAAGCCACACCTGATACTTGGGTTACGGTGTCACCTAAGGTGTCAATGAAAGCGAAACTGGAAATCTTAGATAGCGCCTTACAACGTGCTAACGAAATTAAGCATCCAGTTGGCACAAGCAAAGACATCGAACAACTTGACGGTTTATTGAAGCGAGCTGCGGTTCCTAGCGACACTGTTATCGCTCTGCAGCCAATCAGCCAAAAAGACCGCGCAACTCAGCTTTGTATTGATACTTGCATTGAGCGCAATTGGCGCTTATCAATACAAACTCACAAATATTTGAGCATTGCATAGGTTGTATTTTTACTGGGCAAGATAAGTCGCTAGTAGAAGGTTCTCGTAAGGATTTAAGATGAAAAAAGCAGTGGTAGTATTCAGTGGTGGTCAAGACTCAACAACGTGTCTTGTTCAGGCATTAAAAGAGTATGATGAAGTTCATGCGATTACGTTTGATTATGGTCAACGCCATAGACTCGAGATTGAAGTTGCGGAGTCATTGTCGAAAGAGCTTGGTGTGAAAGCGCACAAAGTGATGGATGTGACTCTGTTGAATGAACTGGCTATCAGCTCTCTGACTCGTGACGATATTCCTGTGTCTCATGAACTGCAAGAAAATGGGCTGCCGAATTCATTCGTTCCTGGTCGTAATATTCTATTTCTAACTCTAGCGGGCATTTACGCGTACCAAATCGGTGCTGAAACCGTGATTACAGGTGTGTGTGAAACAGACTTTTCTGGTTACCCTGATTGCCGTAATGACTTTGTGAAGGCGATGAACTCTGCACTTGTACAAGGTATGGATAAGCAGCTTGATATCAAAACACCGCTAATGTGGTTAAACAAGGCTGAGACATGGGCGTTAGCAGACCAGTACTCAGCACTTGAGCTTGTTAGAAACAAAACACTGACTTGTTACAACGGCATTGTTGGTGATGGATGTGGCGATTGCCCGGCATGTGAACTACGTAAAGTTGGCCTTAACGATTACCTAGGTGATCGCGAAAGCATTATGGCTGAGTTGGTTCGCAAACAGGCTGAGAATAAATAATCTCAGGTAAATCAATCGGTTCGTTATATGCATCAATAATACAGTTTCGACCGTTGCTTTTGGCTTGATAGAGCGCTTGGTCAAGCACTGAATACAAGTCATCAAAGTCACTTAATGCGTTTGAGGTTGCTAGATAAGCAAAACTCGCGGTCACATTAAGTGACTTTTTGCTTTCTGATAAGAAGACAGTGCTTGAAATAGCGTAGTGTAACTCTTCAACGCGTTCTCGTACCTCTGCTGGTGTGGTATCGGTTAGCATGATGACAAATTCTTCTCCCCCTAAGCGACCAAACAATTCACCATTCACTAAGTGTTTTCTAATTTTCTCACTAATACGGATCAGTGCTCGATCACCAGTAGGGTGCCCATGCTCATCATTAATCTTCTTAAACTTATCGAGATCGAGCAGCACGAGCACATGCTGTTTGTCCGCCCCTTTACAGCGTTTCACTCTTTTGATTCTTCGAATTATCTCAGTTCGGCTATATGCTTTCGTTAAGCCATCAATGGCTGCTTTTGCGCGAACCGTTTTGTTGACCAATACCGTAAAGCTTGCAGCACAAAGCAACAGAATAACAACGATGTTGTACATCCATCTTTGATGTTCCATTTTTTCAATTTGAACGCGGTCGAGTTTCGCCTGATGTGTCAGGAAAGAGCTTTCAAGTTCCTGCTCATATTTGGCGTGCGTTAAGCCGAGCGCTTCGAGTGCGAGTCGATTGTCGATGTCTCTAGCTTCCATTTGTATTGATGAGTATCGTTGGTAGAAATAGAAAGCTTGTTGGTAATCGCTCAATGATTGATGAATATCAGAAAGCTGCAGAAGTGACTGAGTGATGTATTTATGCCTTGTAACTTGTTCTGCTAATTCTAGCGCTTGCTGGGCATAGTTTAGCGCTTCCGTTGGCAATTTCTGTTCTTCGAACATATCGCTGATCGCCAAGTAAGCATTGATGCGAATAACATCATTACTCAGTTCGCTCGAAGCTGATAGAGATTCGATTAAGTAGGTTCTCGCCACATCATAGTCTTTAATTTGAGTATACGCTTTTCCTAAGCCAAGATTTGTTAGTGCGATACCGTAGCTATGTGACGATGAGGTCAACAGGGTTCTTGCTGTCTGAAAGTGGTGAATTGCTAGGCCACTTTGCTCTTGGTTGAGGTAGAGATCCGCAAGGCTGTGATGCACTTGTGCTTTCATTAAATCTGAAGCGTTTGTTCTGAGAGTGAGAGCTTTCTCTAGATATTTCGCCGATTTTTTATATTGCTTTAATTCTTTGAGCAAGTTACCCACATCGTTGTAAACCCCGGAAATATCATGCCCTTGTGGAAACACGTTTATCAGTGATAGGTAGGTATCTAGAGCAGATTGATAGTCACTGCGGAAATGGTGATTGTTAGCAATGACTCGATAAGTCCCAAATTTTGGTAATACAGGATCAGCGATGTCATGTAAATCTGACTGAAGCGCAGAGCAATAATAGTTCGCTTGATGGTATTTAGCTTGCTCGTTAAGCGAACGGCACATCTGGTATCTTAATAGAGCTTTTCCAGTTAAATCACTGTGTGATTGCATTTTTGCCAATAGTGTAAGAAAGCCTTGTTGTGCTTCCTCATATTGGCCTTGGCCATCTTTAATCAGAGCAGAAATAAATGCTGTTTCTATCGCTTGGTAGTCGCTGTCGTTTGAAGCGATTCCGTAGAACGGCTGATCTCTGTGGCTCATGTATTGATACAGAAGAGACGCAAGGTAAAGCTTATCTCCGTAAACCGTTGACCCGATGTAGCGTGTTTGCAGCATGTTTAATGCGCGTTCAGGAGAGTGATTTAAAGTAGAGAGATAAAGTGCGTTCCAATCAGCATTTGGAGTAGGGCTTAAATGGGAAGTATAGACTGGTGAATTTTGGTCACGATCTGACGTTGATACTTGGCTATAAGAACAAAAGCTAATGAATAGCAGAAAGGTAACAAAAGCGGAGTGAATCACAAGAGGCTATCAATCAGATAAAGAACGATATTCTATTATTAGTTTGATATTGCTTCAAATTTTGAATGCTATAGCTATAAGGTTATGCGAGGTAGGTCTCTAATTTATTGATACTAATCAGAGATATATCGGTCGCACGATTCGCGCGACCGATATTGGAAATTAGATGTATAATTTCGCTAGGTCAGAAGGCTCAAGTTCTTTGCCTTCTAATGTTGCATTCCAGTTAGTACCAACAAGAACGCCGTCTTCAGCAAGAGTCAGTAACCAATCTTCTACAAAGATATCTAGTGGAATTTCTAATACTTCGAAGTCAGCCCACTCTTCAACATTGTGAGTCTGAGCATCTTCTTTTGAAGACCAGAAAGGCATCACTTCGCTATTTTCGAATTCACTTGAGTCACATGCTAGCCAACCTTCTTCGTTGCGAAGGCCCCATACCAGTTTAGTTTCCTGTGTTTCAGAAACGAAAAGTTCTAGATTTGCTTGAGTATCAGCTGTTAGTTTGCTCATGGATTAATTCTCTATGTTGATAACGGGGCAAGATTAACATTATAGACGGCTTAGGTATATGCTATTCAAGGAATTATCACCATACTGAAACGCTAACTTAAGATAAGGTTTCAGTATGGTGGAAGAAGGGTAGATCCTACTTCTTTATTTTGGTGAAGATATGCCACTCTTCTTTAATATTGCCCTTAAACCCAACAACCGAAGCTACGACTTTTCGATGTAGTGCGTGATTGATTTCTGTGTCATCACTGCTGAATTCAGAGTCGCCATGACCTACTATATTAACTCTAGATGGCTGAATACCATTGCTTATCAGTGCACGCCTTACATGTAACGCGCGCTCTTTTGAGAGCTTTAAATTGTGTTCGGAATTGCCCACTTTACTAGCATAACCTTGCAATTCAATACTCGTACTCTCGTAACGCTTCAAAAACGCTGCCATCTGGCGTATCTGCCCTAGAAAGACAGGGTTTATTTCCGTGGAATTATTGGCAAAAAGTATATGCAGCTCTTTCTTTTCCGATGACTCGAAATATGAGCCACAACCGTCATTATCGATCTCAGCACCAATTTGCGTATCGGGACATAGATCTCGCGCGTTGATTACTCCATCATTATCATCATCTTCGAGATCATAAATTTGTGTGATCTCAGGAAGAGCTCGATATTCAAATTCTTCATCGCTTGTTTCAGCTAAAACATTGGCAGAGACAACCATGATACAAAGCGGAAGTACAGTCTTTATCAGCTTCATTAGTATTCTACCTTTTCATTCCATTCTTGAGGGGTTTCAACGCGTAGTCCGGTCAACAGGTTTCCTGTTGCGTTCATTACTCTGTATTTTGCGTATTGTTCGTCGTACTTGGCATCCAAATACCCTTTACGGGCTTCGAATAGTTCATTCTCGGTATTAAGCAAATCGAGAAGGGTACGCTTGCCGATACGGTACTGTTTCTCATACGAGATAACGGTGTCTGATGCTGAATCTACATGGTCTGATAAGAATTCTTTTTGTTGGACGGTCAGATCAAGAGCGCTCCACGAAAGACGTAGACTCTCTTCTACATTGCGGTAAGTACTTTCGCGAAGATCTTTGGCTTTGTTTAGTTGGTAAGCTGCACTCTCTGCACGGTCTTGATCCGAACCACCATTGTAAAGGTTGTACCTTAAACGAACCATGGCAGAAAACTCATCGCTGCTTCCTTCTGTACCACCGGCGTCATCGCGCCAAGTTTGAGCGGCTTCAAAAGAAACAGTTGGGTAGTTGGTACTCTTAGATTGTTTGTATTGAAATTTCGCTGAGTCTACATCGGCTTGTGCAATCTTAATTACTGGGTGCTGATTAAACGCTTTTGCTAATGCGCCATCAACCGTGTAAGGGATAGCGCCTGCATCTGCGCGAGGAAAGGTTAACCCTAACGGAGATTGACCGACAAGCCTTTTGAATTGTGTATGAGTGTCAAAAAGGTTGTTTTGCGCTGCAAGCAAATTACCGTGTGCTTTAGCGATACGTGCCTCTACCTGTGACATATCTGCCGTTGATCCAATGCCTGATTCAACACGTTTGCGGATATCACTGTATATTTTTTTGTGTGTCGCGAGGTTGTTTTCAGAGAGTGAAAGCACTTCATAGGCTTTTACCGCATCGAGATAAACTTTGGTCACTTCTAATGCGATATCTTGAGCATTAGATATCAATTGATAACGCACTGATTCCGCATCAGCAGCGGTACGGTCAATATCATTCGATGTATTAGCCCCATCCCAGATAAGCTGAGTTAGCGTAATTGTCGCTTCTTTCCGAGTCAGATCGGTCGTGCTTGAGTTAGTTGCTAGATCGGTATGCTCGTAACCAATCCCACCATCTAAGTCTATACTTGGTCGATAAGCACCACCAGAAGCATCATTAATATATCGTTTACTGACATATTCATTATAAGCGCTTTTGATTTCAGGGTTACTTTCTAAAGTAAACGCAACGGCTTGCTCTAAGGTTTGTGCTGTCGTCGGTAAGCCAATACTTATAGCGAACCCTAATGTTGTTATTTGAAGCCTATTCAATTTGCATCTCCCTAAAATCAGCTGGCATCTAAGTCGTGAATTTATGCTGTTATATACAAAATTTAGATGAACCGCCAAAAAAACCACGATCGCTAAGCTGGCGTTCGCAAATGGTTGTAAAAATGTTAACCGATCAGCGTGCGTTTTATGATGTTTTTGTACACGTCAATCTTTCGTTTTTTAGTCTATTATTTGCCGTAAACACAATAACTTATATTGCTGTTGTCGGCACTAAGATTGTTGTGTGATGTGATCACCGTCATTACCTTGTCACTTGGGTTGTTAAATACTAGATTCATAACTAGGAATTATATGACGATAGGTGTTATATTTTAAGTAATATTATAAATATAATGTCACTATTTTGACGTTAATGACAAGAAATGCTTTTTTAGGGGTTTATATGGACATGACAACATTGAATTTGGGTGGTGCATTAGCACTTGGCCAGCGCATTGTTATCTCGGTAGATGGTACGATTAAAGTCTTGGAAGAAGGCCAACCACTACAAACAGGGGATGTCATTCTTGAATCCCAGGACGGAACCAATGAACCTCAGGTATCTATCAAGCGCTTCTCATCTGAAGATGGTGAAGTTGAACTAGACCAAGATATCGCAAATATCTTTGCTGCATTAGAAGAAGGCCAAGATCCAACCGAACTCGGTGAAGAGTTTGCTACCGCTGCAGGCCAGAATGGTTCTAGTTTAGGGAACAGCGGAACTATCAAGCGTGATGGTGAAGAAACCATCCCTGGTACAGAGTTCGTTACTACGGGTTTCGAATCATTGGGCTTATCTCGTACTCAAAGCTTGAGCTTACTTGACGCTTATCGTTCACTCATTGAACCTGCCGTAGCTCAACCAAACACTAACCCACTGTTTGTTGATTCAAATAATGACGCTATTGGTGACACAGTATCTTTTATAACAGATGAAGATACGCCAGTAAGTGGAACCTTGTCGGCTTCAGACGAAGATGGTGATTCTCTGTCATTCAGTAAATCGACAGAACCTTCAAACGGTACTGTCGTTATCGATGAAAATGGTGATTGGACTTATACCCCCAACGAAAACTACAACGGTAATGACAGCTTTACGGTAGAAGTCTCTGACGGCCAAGGCGGCATAGATACAATAACCGTTAATATCGGTGTTACTCCAATTAATGACCTACCTGTCGGTGAAGATGTTTCTGTAACTACAGATGAAGATACCCCAGTCAACGGTTCCCTAAATGCAACAGACACAGATAATGATCAGTTAACGTTCAGTAAAGGTACAGAACCATCTAATGGCTCTGTAGTCGTCGATGAAAATGGTAACTGGACATACACGCCAGACGAAAATTACAACGGCAGCGATAGCTTTACAGTTGTTGTTGATGATGGCCAAGGTGGTACAGATACCATCACAGTAGATGTTGGGGTTGTTTCATCCAACGACGCGCCGGATGTGGACAGCAACAGCATTACGGTAGCGGAAGAGAGCACAAATACGAGCCTTGGCTTGAGTGCGCCGACGGATGCGGATGGCGACAGCCTGACGATCACCGTGACGGGTCTGCCAAGCTTAGGCACCGTGACGCTGGCCGATGGCACAGCGTTGACCAACGGAATGACGTTGACCACGACCGAGTTAGAAGGTCTGGAATACGACGCGCCAGCGGACTACAACGGCACCGATGCGGTGGGCAGCTTCACGTACAGCGTGGATGACGGACAAGGCGAAGCGAACAGTGTCCAAACGGGCAGCGTGAGCATCGGCGTCACCGAAATCAACGACGCGCCGGATGTGGACAGCAACAGCATTACGGTAGCGGAAGAGAGCACAAATACGAGCCTTGGCTTGAGTGCGCCGACGGATGCGGATGGCGACAGCCTGACGATCACCGTGACGGGTCTGCCAAGCTTAGGCACCGTGACGCTGGCCGATGGCACAGCGTTGACCAACGGAATGACGTTGACCACGACCGAGTTAGAAGGTCTGGAATACGACGCGCCAGCGGACTACAACGGCACCGATGCGGTGGGCAGCTTCACGTACAGCGTGGATGACGGACAAGGCGAAGCGAACAGTGTCCAAACGGGCAGCGTGAGCATCGGCGTCACCGAAATCAACGACGCGCCAGTGGTAAAAGACTTCACCGAAAACACAATCGACTGTGCAACTTCAGTAGACTTTGCTCCTCACACGAGTGATGAAGAAGATGATGCAGCTGGTATTGAGACTTCCGTTATTGTCGAAAGTGATCCTATATGGGGCACTTTGTATGAGGTCGCGGATGATGGGACAAAAACTGAGGTTGTTGTAGGTCAGGAGTATGGTGATACAGATAACTTTGAGTATGTTGTCGATTCTAATGTCGCGGAACAACTTAGCTTTAGCGCAGCTGATCTCGCATCGTCAATAGACACATCAAACGGCAGTACTTCAATCAGTTATTTTAATGACATGATCACCATTTCTGCAGGTACTTACACTGGCAACAGTCCGGTTGGTACTGATGTAGTGACTAACCCTGGCGTTTACCTTAATTACGATGGTGCGGGTGTAGAAGATGGCTTTGGTGTTTCAACGAACAAAAATGGAAATGGCGAATTAGACGTCACTTCAAAAGATTTTATTTCTGTCGACTTTAGTGATAGCGGTGCCGAAATTGTGTCTGCTAATTTGGAGTTTGGAAGCGTTTTTGGTAATTACAACGCCAATAGTGGAGCAGATGGTGAGATCAATGTTGTTGCATTAGACGCATTTGGTAATGTTGTGGGGACTTTCAACTTCAATACCGAAAATGCTTCAGATTTTGGTAATGAATATACGCTTTCGATAGACGGTAGCGGCAACGCTATAGTTAACGTCACTATCCCGGACGGTAATGGTGGCTTTGTGCCATTTACCGAGCTCAGAGTTTTTACGACTCAAAACGGCTCAGTTAATCCGAATATTAACTCAAACATTACATTTAAAGGTGTAGACGTAGTTGATGCTAAAGTAACAGAGACAATTGATTATAAAGCGGAAGACTCTACAGATTTAGAAAGTGATCCTGCTCAGGTAACTATTGTAATTGACTCGATCGTGACCCCATCACCTATAGTCACTGATATTTCTAGAGACTTTTCCGAAGATACAGGAACGGCGCAAACAGTTACTGGAAATATAGATGTCCAGTATGCGGACGAGATTATTTTGCAAGCACCTTCAGAAAATTATACTTCGGGTGGACAAGACATTACTTGGTCCTCTTCGAATGAAGGTCAAACATTAATTGGTAGCGCTAATGGCTCAGCGATCATAACTGCGGTCATCGACGATGCTGGTAATTATTCCGTGATTTTTGATGGTCCAATTGATCACTTAGATGGCAATACGACTTTAGATGAAATGACTGTCGATATCGGGGTCGTAGCGACTAATGACGCAGGTACTGAAACTGGCTCAATCTCACTTGTCATTGATGACGATGTGCCACTAGCTCAGCCTATAATTAACGATCTTCAACCATCAGCGAAGGCCGGGGCAAATGTACAACTTATCCTTGATGTGTCTGGTTCTATGGCTTGGGACTCAGTTACGGGTCAAAGCTCAATTACGAATGAGTCAAGACTGTCGATCATGCAAGACGCAGCTAAACAACTGCTAGCTGAGTATCAAAGCTTGGGTGTTACACAAGTGCAGATCGTTACATTCTCAGGTAGTTCAGATGCTCAGAATGGCGCAAGCGGCACAAGTTGGATGTCCGTGAATGAAGCGATTGATCTTATCGATAATTTAGCCGCAGGTGGAGGGACTTATTATGATAATGCTCTGGATGCTGCGATGGATCACTGGGATGATCAAGGTAAGGTTGATGGTAACCCATCAAACCTAACTTACTTCTTATCTGATGGCGCCCCAAACTCTAGTGGGACGATAAGTTCGACTGAAAAAGCTGAATGGGAAACCTTTGTTGAATCTAAAGATATCACTGCGCTTGCTTATGGGATGGGTGAGGCGGTTCCAATAGGTTACCTCGAGGATATCGCATACAACGGTGCAACGGACAGTGAAATTGGTGCGGTAGTTGTTCCTGATATTACTCAGTTACCTCCTGTTATTCTTCAGTCAGTTATTGACCCTATCTCAGGAGAGGTTGTGAACGACGGGAGCAACGGGTCTATAAGTGGGTTTGGTGCTGACGGTGGATATGTTTCGCAAGTTATTTATGGTGGAGTTACAGTTTCTTATGATGGTAGTACAGTATCTGTATCAGGTATCGAATCGGGAGTTAGCACAGCAATTGATGGCAGCGAGATATCTATCTTTATAGATAATAGTCATACATTAGTATTGAATATGGCTTCAGGATCTTATCAGTTCTTTGCTGCCGTTGTTGATAGTGATATTTCTTTAGGCTTTAACTATGAACTGTCAGATTTAGATCACGATACCAGTAGCAGCACGTTAACTTTCAATATTAGTGCACCTATTCTGGACGCGAATAATGATTCTGCAACGACAGAAGAGTTTATTCCTATCTTGGTTGATGTTCTCGCCAACGATTATAATCCACATGCGCTAACGTCAGAGCTCACTTTGTCAGATGTTAGTTTGATGAATCCTTCTCAAGGAACTGTGTCCATTATTGATGGTAAGGTGTTATTTATCCCTGATGCCTCCCTTAACAGTGGTGATGTAGTTCAAGTGAGTTATACGGCGGTTGATGTTAATGGGAATAGTGATACTGCAATCGTAGATATCACAATTGCAGACAATTCTGGTAATGTTATTTCAGTAGAAGGTGATAACAACGACGCTGTCTATATGTCTGGAGTTACTCCATCTATATCGGTTCAATTCGGATCAACCGTTACCTTGAATGGTATGTCTTATGGATTTGGAGTATGGACATTCCCTGCTGCTGCTATGTTAGCTGATGCTATTGTTACGTATGGAGGGAATGATCATGTTGAAGCAGGGATTGGGAACGACGTGATTTGGTTGGGCGATAGTGGGAGCAATGACACTTTTGTTCAGAGTACTGCAACAGCGTTTGTTGAAGGTAGTATCGGTTATGTTTATCAAGGAGCATCAGAAGATGGTGATTTGAAGTCACCTTATTCGGCACCAAACTGGGCTGATGTAGCTCAAGGCGCTAGTGGGAATGATTTCATATTTGGTGAGTCAGGGATCGACCTAATTTCAGGTGGCTCTGGTAATGACTACTTGGATGGTGGATCTGACAATGACTATATCCGAGCTGGTAGTGGCGATGATATTGTTATTGGCGGGTCTGGAAACGACCATCTAAGAGGTGAGTCTGGTGATGATATCCTGATTGGCGGTCTTGGTAACGATATCCTAACGGGTGATGAAGGCGATGACTTGTTCAAATGGGTTGATCAGCCGTTCCAAGGTGATGTTGATACGATTACAGACTTTGCTCTAGGTGAAGACCATTTGGATATCTCTCAACTGCTACCGACTGAGAATAATATGTCGGATCTTCTAGAACACATCGCTATCGAAAAGGTGGATAACGGTGGTGGTGATAAAGATTTGGTGATCACTATTTCTGAAGGTGCCAATAACAGTGGTCAGACACAAACGATTGTACTCGATAATACAGGGAATCAGTTTGACTCTGTGAACGCTCAAGGTGATGGCAGTGTGATAAGCAGTGATTTGAGTAACTTGGTTAATCAACTCTTTGTGAACTTACCAGACCAATAACAAAAAAGGGCCGAAAGGCCCTTTTTAATACGTCTGCTTTGCTATAAAAGCTAGATTTTAAAGTACTAAAATTAAAGCACCTTACAAGCAAAACCTTTTAGGTAGAAACCTTCTGGGTAGGCTGTATCTGTTAGGTGGTCGGCTGCTTGCTCGAAGCGTTCAACAAATTTCACTGTTCGGCCTGCGTCTAGTGCTGCATCAGCGATGATTTTTTGGAACAAATCAGTACCCATTAAGCCAGAGCAAGAGTAGGTGAGTAGAGTACCACCTGGTTTCAGGATTTGCATCGCAAGCATGTTAACGTCTTTGTAGCCGTTAGCGCCTGAAGTCAGGTTGTTCTTGCTTGAAACAAACTTTGGTGGGTCCATGATCACTACGTCAAACTTAGTACCTTGGTCACGGTACTCGCGAAGCAGTTTGAAAACGTCAGCATTTAGGAATACAGCGCGCTTTTTCGAGATATCAAACTCGTTAAGTTCAGCGTTGAACTTAGCGGTATCAAGAGCAAGTTGAGATACGTCAGCGTTGATAACACGCTTCGCGTCGCCTTTCAGTGCGTAAAGGCCAAAACCACCTGTGTATGAGAAACAGTTAAGGACATCTTTGCCTTTAACGTACTTCATCGATTCTTTGCGGCTATCACGTTGGTCCATGTAGAAGCCCGTTTTGTGGCCTTCCATAATGTTCACGCTGATCTTAACGCCGTTTTCTTCAATCACGATAGACTTCGGTGGTTCTTCACCGTGAAGAACGCCAACAACCTGTTCTAAGCCTTCTTTCTTACGAACTGCCACGTCTGAACGCTCGTAGATGTTACAGTCAGGGAAGCATTCAATTAACGCTTCAACCAACACGCTTTTGTTAAACTCAGCGCCAGCACTTAGCAGTTGGCAAACAAGGAAGTCTTGGTATTTGTCGATTGTGATACCAGGCAAGCCATCAGACTCTGCAGCCGTTAGGCGGTAGCCCGTTAGACCATCACGTTCGATAATGTCTTCTCGTAAAGACTGTGCGTCTTGAATTCGTTTTACGAAGAACGCCTTGTTGATCTCTTCTTTTTCAAATGTCCAAACACGAGCTCGAATTTGAGATTCTGGTGAGTAAGCCGCTTTTGCAAGCCACTGACCATTTTGAGCATATACGTCTACAGTTTCACCTTGTTTTGGTTCGCCTTCGACCTTATCGATACCGCGAGAAAATACCCAAGGGTGTTTGCGGCGTAGTGATTTATCTCGGCCTTTAGCTAGATGAATTGAAGGAGTCATAATTTACTCTGTTTGTTGATTTTGAAGGAGGGGTATTGTCGGGGAAGTACAGGTGAAAAGCAAATAAGAAAGGGCTGCAGAAGCAGCCCTAGTAATGATTAATTAACACGTAGTGGTTGGAGAACAGTATTAAGCTTTAAGACCGGTCAGCAAACCTTCCATCGTATCGCTTTGTTTACGAAGTTGGTCAACGTTGGAATTACTCTTACTGATCATCTCGCAGATGCTGTCTGACTGATGACGAATCTCTTCAACACTCTGTGCAATGTTGTCAGCTACTACGCCTTGTTCTTCAGCCGCGGTAGCAATTTGAGTGCTGCTATCAGAAATAGACTGGTTCTTTTCCGCTAATGAACCGATTTCGACGTTCACTTCTGACATCAGTGTTTGCCCTTCATTAGCATTGTTTACCGTGACTTCCATCAGCTTGGTCAGTGACTGGCTGTTACGTTGTAATGACTCAATCATACTTTGGATTTCAACCGTTGCTTGTTGAGTACGACCGGCAAGGGCACGAACTTCATCGGCAACAACCGCAAATCCACGACCTTGCTCGCCGGCACGTGCAGCCTCGATAGCGGCGTTCAGCGCCAACAAGTTAGTCTGTTCTGAAATACCATTGATGGTTGTGACTACTTCATCGATCTGCGCCGCGTTGGCATCCAGTTCTTCTACTGCTTGTGAAGCGGATTGGATCTCTTGAGATAGGCTAGAGATAGACTCCAATGTATTTGAAACCTTGACTTGACCGCTCTGAGCAACGCCGCGAGCGTCCATCGTTTGTGAACTAGACTCATGAGCAAGGGTAGCGACTTCGCGAATTGTAGCTGCCATTTGTTCCGTTGCACTTGCCAAGCTATTTAGGTGTTCTTGTTGGTTACCTGAGATGTCTGAACTTTGTTGTGTTGACTGGTTCAAGTCTGAGCTGATCTGTTGCATGAGAGCGACAGATTCTTGGATTGATAGAACCATGTTTTGTTCACGCTCCGCAACTTTATCGATTGTAATCGCGATTTCACTGAACTCGTCACGAACTAAGAAGTAGTTCATGCGGCAAGTTAAGTCGCCATTCGCAAGCGTATTCAATGCTTTGTTCATAGAGAACATAGCACCGCCAATGAAAGTCATGATGTAGTAAACACCCAGTGCGATAAGCGTTAGGGTTACAGCGATGATAGAAACCTGAGTCGTCGACAGAGCAGACCCAAGGTTTTGGTCATGGCTAGCAACTAGGCTGAATGCACCATTCATCACTGAAACAGAACCAACACCGTAACCCAAAGAGATTGTTTCAGAGCTGCTAACAAGCTGAGCGACTTGATCTTTAGTGAGTTGACCCGCTTCGATAAGCCCTTTCATCAAGAGCATTTCTTCTTGATAAAGGTGAGCTAATAAAGAGTCCGCGGCACTATCTAAAACGAGAGTTAATATAACCAGGGCGAGAAGAGGCAATAAGAAGAGTAGATAGAACTTTTCTTGGATTTTTAGGTGAATGAGATATTTGTCAATCCAACGAAATGGGATTTCTTTCATAATCGTTATACTCGAAGTAAGTCCACCAATAAGCGGTGAATGAATAGAAGCTCGACTATATCATTCATATAATTTATGAGGCAACGTTATGGAAAGTTCACAATATATTTTTGTCGTGTCAGGCGTAGTTCAATGTGTTGGTTTTCGTTATCACACCAGTAGGCAGGCGCAAAGTCTAGGTCTCTCAGGCTATGCGAAGAACTTAAATGATGGTCGAGTTGAAGTATTAGCTGTCGGAGAGAGTCAGCAAATAGAGAAGTTACATGCTTGGCTCAATATTGGCCCTTCGAGCGCAACAGTAGACAACGTAGTGATGCATCAAGTGAAAGATAGTGAGCGTCAGGACGTACGCGTAGGGGCCTTTAAAATACTGTAGTTATAGCACTACAGTATTTATTGAACGTAACTTAATGACCTAAAGCGGGTTAGGTTTTACAAGCACTTTGCTGGTTTAGGTAAACCGGCGAGCTTGGTTGCTTGTTTTGCAGGACCTTTTTTAAATAACTTGAAAAGGTACTTACTGTTGCCTTTTTCTGGGCCGTGCGCTTTTTCCATCGCTTTAACTAGCATACGAACCGCTGGTGAGGTGTTGAACTCTTCGTAAAAGCTCCTTACAAAATGGATGACTTCTAAGTGTGCATCCGTAAGTTCAATAGCTTCATCTTGAGCAAGTATTTCAATCATACCTTCTTCCCATTGGGTGTAATCCAATAGGTAGCCTTGAGCGTCGGTTTCGATTTGCTTGCCGTTATATTCAAACATGTTTAATCCAGAATCCAATTAACTATGCGAGTAGGGTACATGACCAAGTTTATCTTTCTCAACAGAAATTGCAGCTAACTAAAGAAATATCGCACTTATAGATACAAAAAAGCCCAAGAGGTGGACTCTTGGGCTAGATATTCTTCAGTTATGGGAGTGATTAGTCGTCGCTACCCATGATGCCTAGAATGCTTAGTAGGCTGATGAAGATGTTGTAGATTGATACGTACAAGCTGATCGTTGCAGAGATGTAGTTTGTTTCACCGCCACGAATGATGTTTTGCGTTGTAAGCAAGATAACACCAGTCGAAAACAGAATGAACATACCGCTCATTGCCAATGATAGTAGAGGCATTTGTAGGAAGATGTTTGCAACCATACCTACAAGTAGTACTACGAAACCAGCTAATAGCATGCCGTTAAGGAACGACAGGTCACGCTTAGTTGTTAGTGCGTAAGCTGATGCGCCCATAAACGCCAGTGCAGTGCCGCCAAGTGCAGTTAGGATGACATCACCCATACCTGCGCCAACGTACATGTTTAAGATTGGACCGATGGTGTAGCCTAAGAAGCCCGTAAATAGGAATGTGAAGACTAGACCCATGCTGTTGTCGCGGTTCTTCTCTGTTAGGAAAAGTAGGCCGTAGAAGCCAACAAGCATGATAATAAGACCCGGGCGAGGAAGGTTCATCGCCATGGATACGCCTGCTACAACAGCAGACCAAAGTAGTGTCATAGACAGTAATGCGTAGGTGTTACGCAACACTTTATTGGTTTGCAGAGCACTTTCTTGAGATGCTGTGCGTGAAAACATAGGGCTGTTCATAATCTTCCTCGTAAGGTGACTTCAATAGTTATTAGTACATTTATGGGGGTGAAAGTTCGAAAAATCAAGTCTTTCATTCCTCTTGTATACGTAAAATAATAATCAAAATAGTCGGTTAAGTGTTTCTGAAGGTGTAACAAAGTATTTCTCAAAGTGTATCAAAGATTCGATGTTCGATTCTTATAGCGCTGAGTTGCTGTTTATCATCTTGAAAACTAATTATACCACTGAAAACAAAGAGGCGACCTAAGCCGCCTCTGTAATTTATGCATCATAACACATTAGTGGTGTAAGATTTGGCTTAAGAAGTTCTGCGTTCTGTCTGATTGTGGGTTTTCAAAGAAATCGACAGGGTTGTTCTCTTCTATGATTTCACCAGCATCCATAAAGATAACGCGATCCGCGACCTCTTTAGCAAAGCCCATCTCATGCGTAACACAAAGCATTGTCATGCCTTCTTCTGCAAGCTCAACCATTACGTCTAACACCTCACGAACCATTTCTGGATCGAGGGCTGACGTTGGTTCATCAAACAGCATCACTTGAGGATTCATACATAAAGAACGAGCGATAGCTACACGCTGTTGTTGACCACCAGAAAGCTGACCTGGGAACTTGTCTGCTTGCTCTGGTATTTTAACTCGCTCTAGGTATTTCATTGCAATCGCTTCGGCTTCTTCTTTTGGCATCTTTTTGACCCAGATAGGGGCGAGAGTACAGTTCTCTAATACCGTAAGGTGTGGAAACAGATTGAAGTGCTGGAAACACATGCCGACGTCTCGGCGAACAGCTTCGATGTTCTTTAGATCTTCCGTCAATTCATTACCTGAAACGAAGATATGACCTTTTTGGTGCTCTTCTAATCGGTTGATACAGCGGATCATTGTTGATTTACCAGAACCTGAAGGGCCACAGATAACGATTTTCTCGCCTTTTTTAACTTCTAGATTGATGTTCTTAAGTACGTGGAATTCACCGTACCATTTGTTCATGTCTTTCAACTCGATCATAAGACCTTGAGAGTTGTTTTCTGTCTGCTGCGTCATAATACGTCCTTGATCTTGTTAATTATCGTTTGTGACCGGTATGAAGTCTGTTTTCTAGCCATATCGAATATCTCGACATGCCAAAACAAAACACCCAGAACACTAACGCGACAAATACATAACTTTCTGTCGAATACCCGAGCCATTCAGGGTCGGTATTCGCGGCTTGGCCAATTCCTAGTACATCAAACATACCAATAATCAAAACAAGACTGGTATCTTTGAACAAACCAATAAAGGTGTTCACAATTGAAGGAATCGTGATTTTAAGAGCTTGAGGCAGAATGATAAGCCCGGTTTTTTTCCAGTAGCTTAATCCCAGAGCATCAGCTGCTTCGTATTGACCTTTTGGTATTGCTTGTAAACCACCACGGATTACTTCGGCCATATAGGCTGCACTGAATAGTACTACCCCAACAAGTGCTCTAATCAGCTTATCGGTTTCTGTCCCTTCTGATAAGAAGAGTGGGAGCATTACTGAAGCCATGAATAGAACTGTAATGAGCGGTACGCCACGCCAGATTTCGATGTATACGGTACACATACTGCGAATGATCGGCATCTCTGAGCGACGTCCAAGCGCAAGTGCAACACCAATCGGGAGTGATACTACAATACCAACAAGTGCGATGATCAGTGTAACCAGTAGGCCACCCCATTTATGGGTATCAACAACTTCTAATCCGAAGACACCACCGTATAGTAAACCAGCGATGATAAACGGATAGATGTTTACGAAGAACAGCCAAATCCAGGTACGCTTAGGTGTTTTTTCATACGCTAATAAAGCAACAAAAATAGCTAAAGTAGCGTAGAAAAAGCGAGGTCGCCACAGTTCAGCTTCTGGGTAGAAGCCATACATGAATTGGTCCCAACGAACGCTAATAAAAACCCAACAAGCCCCTTCACTAGTACAAGCGTCTCGTGTTGTCCCTATCCAATCGGCACTAATGAATGCCCAATCTGCTATTGCCCATATTAGGGTAAAAGCAAAGTAAGCAAGAACCACAGTGACGACGCTGTTAATTGGTCCATTAAATAGATTTTTTCTTAACCAACCGACAGGGCCAACGGTATTCGCTGGAGGCGGAAGATCAGGTTGAAATTGATGTGTACTCATCTTATCTCTCCACCAACGCTACTTTGCGGTTGTATATGTTCATTAGAGCAGATGTTAATAGGCTCAAGGTCAGGTAGACGCCCATTGTCATCGCAATTACTTCGATAGCTTGTCCAGTTTGGTTTAATGTTGTTCCTGCAAATACAGACACAAGATCAGGGTAACCAATGGCCATCGCAAGTGATGAGTTTTTGGTCAGGTTTAGATACTGACTGGTTAGTGGTGGGATTATAATCCTTAATGCTTGTGGAATAATGACAAGCTTGAGGGTTCTAGATCGTGGGATACCTAGAGACATTGCGGCCTCAGTTTGCCCATGGTTTACGGCGTTAATACCTGAACGAACAATCTCGGCAATGAACGCTGCGGTGTAGATACTTAAAGCAAGCATCAATGCAGCAAGCTCAGGAATGATGCTAACACCACCCTTGAAGTTAAACCCTTTCAAAACAGGGTAATCCGCAGAGATAGGCATGCCCATCACAAAGTAAGTCACCAATGGTAAGCCTAAAATCAACGCTGCAGCAATCCGCAACATTGGTGTTTGTTGGCCGGTTAGTTTTTGCTTGTTGTTAGCCCAGATGTTGATAATAAACGTAGCGATAATACCGACAACCAATGATCCGATGACAATGCTACTGCCTTGCTCTAACACTGGTGCTGGGAAGTACAATCCACGTACGTTCAAGAAAATTGCTTCACCTAGGCTCATGCTTTGGCGAGCAGAAGGTAAAGCTTGCAGAACGGCGAAGTACCAGAAAAAGATTTGCAAAAGAAGGGGGATGTTTCGGAATATCTCAATGTAGACCGCTGCAAATCGGCTAACCAGCCAGTTTGAAGAGAGCCTAGCGATACCCATACTAAAGCCCAGTACCGTAGCTAGCATGATGCCTAGCACCGAAACTAAAGCGGTATTGAGAAGCCCGACAAAGAATGTACGACCATATGAGAAAGTCTCGTCGTATTCAATCAGTGTTAAGCCGATACCAAAACCAGCTTCTTGGGAGAGAAAATCAAAACCAGTGGCGATACCACGGGAATCCAAGTTAGTGAGTGCATTATTTACAATCGTGTAAAAGAAAGCACAAAGCGCCCCGACGGCGATGATTTGGAAGATGATGGAGCGAAAAGTGGGGTTGTAAAATAAGTTGGCACTTTTGGGCTGTGGCTTTGCCTGAGCTGGAGAAATAGTTTCATTAGGTTTCATACTACTATAACCTCAAATCCATTTAATAAATAGGGCGGAAAACTCCGCCCTAATTGATGCTTGAAGATTTATTAACGGATTGGTGGAGCGTACATAAAGCCGCCCGCATTCCATAATGCATTTACACCACGAGAGATTTGAAGTGGAGAACCTGTACCAACAGTACGCTCAAAACTCTCACCGTAGTTACCAACTTGCTTAATTACCTGGTAACCCCAGTCGTCACGAATGCCAAGGCCTTTGCCTTTAGGACCATCTACGCCAAGAATACGCTTGATGTTTGGATCTTTTGACTTAAGCATTTCGTCTGCATTTTTAGAAGAGATGCCGTATTCTTCCGCGTTAATCATTGCTGAAAGTGTCCACTTAGCAACGTTAAACCATTTATCATCATCTTGACGCACAACAGGACCTAGAGGCTCTTTAGAGATGATTTCAGGAAGTACTTGTGCAGATTTAGGGTCAGCTAGGTTTAGGCGAAGTGCGTATAGACCAGATTGGTCTGTAGTTAGCACATCACAACGACCTGCGTCGAAACCTTTAGATGTTTGTGCCGCTGTATCGAATACCACTGGCTTGTATGACATGCCACTGTTGCGGAAGTAATCGGCTAGGTTAAGTTCAGTTGTTGTACCTGATTGAACACATACAGATGCGCCATCAAGCTCTTGAGCACTTGTTAGGCCAAGCTCTTTCTTAACCATGAAGCCTTGACCATCGTAGTAGTTGACGCCTACGAAGTTCAGACCTAGAGCAGTGTCACGATGTAGTGTCCATGTTGTGTTACGAGATAGTACGTCGATTTCGCCAGATTGAAGCGCAGTAAAACGCTCTTTTGCGGTTAGAGGTACATACTTAACTTTAGTCTTGTCACCGAGTACAGCCGCTGCAAGAGCTTGACAATACTCAACATCAATTCCTTCCCATTCACCTTTTGAGTTAGGGTTAGAGAACCCTGGAAGACCGGTACTTACACCACAAGTTAGAAAACCTTGAGATGTGACTTTGTCCAGAGTGCTTTCTGCCGCTGATGCCGATGTTGCCATCATCGCAGTTGATGCAGCTACTACTGAAGCAAGAAGTGTTAGTTTATTTGTCATTTGTATCCTTCCTTGTTAACCAGGTGACACCTGATACTCGTGCTCGTTTGAGTGTCTCTTATGTGTTGCGTTTTCTATGACCTTGTTGCCCAAATTAAACGAGTTGCATTTTGCAAATGAAACCGTATGCGATTTAAACAACTGTTTATAAGGTTAGGAAAGGATCCGTAGTTTCACAAATGTATAATTTAAAAAGAATTTTGAATGAAATCACAAATCCGAACACATTTAGAATGACCAAATGTTAACTGAATGTAAATAGTGCAACAGTTCACACTGTTGGTGCAACGAGATTTAGAGTTTTATATTGATAGGCGACTAGATAAATATTCTGAATGAATGTCACGGTTATGGAGCTTTAACCTTAAAAAAGATTGAAATTTGGTCAATAAATATTTTTATTGCACTTCGATAGTTATGAATATGCTCCAAATTTGGTAGCATGGCTGAATAGTTATTGAAGTAGTCTCAAGGAAGAACATGCGTTATTTCCCAATGTTTTTGGATGTAGAAAATAAGCCAATCTTAGTGGTTGGTGGAGGTGAGGTTGCTTGCCGTAAAGTCGACAGCTTGCTGCGAGCTGGGGCTGATGTGACTTTAGTGTCTCCCAAGGTTGCACCTTACTTAAAGCAGCTTATCGATGAAGACAAACTTCACTGGGTGCAAAACTTTTACTCATCACAGATCATATCGAAAAATTACCTGCAGGTTTGGGCGACAACAGATAACCCTAGCCTAAATCATCAAGTACATAATGATGCAAAAAAACTGGGTATTCTTGTCAATGTGGTCGATGATTTACCCTATTGTGACTTCATTACGCCATCAATGATTAATCGCGGAAGAATCCAAATTGCCATCTCTAGTGGCGGTGCATCACCTGTTTTGGTTAGAAACATTAGAGAAAAACTCGAAACGGTATTGCCACAAAATATAGGCTTAATAGCAGACTTCGGTGCATCAAAACGCAATTCGATCAAAGAGTCATTTCCAACTGTCGATGAGCGTCGTAAATTTTGGGAGCGCTTTTTATCGTCCAGTTTCATCGAACAGGTGAGTGATAGAGAGCAGTTAGAGGCGCATTACCAACAAGCGCTGACTGAAGGGGTTGATAGTGAAGGGCAGGTGACTTGGATTGAATTCGAGCAAGACGTAGAGTTACTGTCTATGAAGGCTTTACGTTTGATGCAAGAGGCAGAGCTCGTACTTTCACCGAGTAATTGTCCATTCGAATTTGTAGACCTGTGCCGCCGAGATGCAGAAAGGGAGAGCTATGCTAATAGCGGAGAGTTATCAACTAAGCTTGAGCAAGCAAAAGCCGAGAAATTGCGAGTGTGTGTCTTTATTCCACCAGCGAGCGTAGAGTTTAATCTGTTGGTCGGCAAAGACCTAAAATTGTCAGCGGGCAAAGTACTTAGTTGAGTTGGCTGATTACCAGCTAGGAACTTCGATTTAAACTGACCAGATAAATAAAAAGCCACTTCCTATAAAGAAGTGGCTTTCTGCTTTTCAAACACGACATTGTGATGATGAATGAGCAACCGAAATAAGCGGTCGCTCAAACTCAAAAATTAGTCGCGGAAGTTGTCAAACTGGAATGGTTGACCAAGCTCACCGCTGCGAACTAGAGCCATAACAGCTTGTAAATCATCACGTTTCTTACCTGTTACACGAACTTTGTCGCCTTGGATAGAAGCTTGAACTTTAACTTTGTTGTCTTTGATTAGCTTAACGATCTTCTTAGCGACATCCGTTTCGATGCCTTGCTTAAAGATAACCGTTTGATGCCAAGTGCGACCTGTTTGGTCAGCAGCCTTCGCTTCCATCGCGTTAGGATCAACATTACGCTTTGTTAGGTTGCTACGAAGGATATCGCGCATTTGCTTCAGTTGAAAATCGTCTTGAGCAGTCAATTTTACTGATTCATCTTTGTAATCAAAGCTTGCTTCAACGCCGCGGAAATCGAAACGAGTCGATAGTTCACGGTTTGCGTTGTCTACCGCGTTACGCAGTTCTACTGCTTCTACTTCAGAGATAATGTCAAATGATGGCATTGTGTTGTTTCCTTAAGCTAAGTTTCTATCTTTAATTGCTGTTGCAAGCATGTCTAGCATTGTTGCAGTATCTTCCCAGCTTAGGCATGGGTCAGTAATCGACTTGCCATATTCTAGGTTGTTGATGTCTGTCATTGGCTGGTTGCCTTCAATAATGAAGCTTTCTGCCATGATGCCTGCAATTTGGTTCTTGTTAGATTTAATTTGCTCACAAATGTCTTGTGCAACTTCTAACTGTTTACGGTGTTGTTTCTGACAGTTAGCGTGGCTAAAGTCTACAACCAAACGTTGAGGTAGGTCGAATTCAGCCAGTTGCTTGCATGCAGTATCTACAGATTCAGCGTCGAAGTTAGGGCCTTTATCACCACCACGTAGAATAACGTGACCGTATGGGTTACCAGAAGTACGGTAAACCGTCATGCGGCCGTTCTTATCTGGCGAGTAGAAGTAGTGTGAAGCATGTGCAGCACGAATTGCATCGATAGCAATCTTGATGTTGCCGTTGGTTGCGTTCTTGAAGCCAACTGGGCAAGACAGTGCAGAAGCCATTTCACGGTGAATCTGAGATTCAGTCGTACGAGCGCCAATCGCGCCCCAAGTGATAAGGTCCGCAATGTACTGACCTGTGATCATATCAAGGAATTCAGTCGCAGTAGCTAGGCCAAGCTTGTTGATATCTAGAAGAAGCTTACGTGCTTTGTTCAAACCGGTTTCAAGAGCGTACGAACCATCAAGGTTAGGATCGGTAATTAAACCCTTCCAACCTACAACAGTACGAGGCTTCTCGAAGTAGGTTCTCATTACAACGAACAGTTCATCTTTGTACTGGTCTTGAATTTGACTTAGACGTTCAGCGTAATCAAGTGCCGCATCTGTATCGTGAACAGAGCAAGGGCCTACGATAACTAATAGGCGGTTATCTCGACCAGTTAGGATATCTTCGATTTGGCGGCGAGAATTTTTAATGCGCTCAGCAACGTCGTCAGTAATAGGGTGTGCATTGCCTAGTTCGGCAGGAGTTGGCATAGGACCCAGAGCTTGGGTTCTCAACTCATCAGTTTTTAATGGCATGTGATAGCTTTTTTATTCTATTGCGAAGTGGTTAAGATAACGGAATTGAACAGAGGAATAAACTCTCTTAAGTCAAAGTTATCTCTGTTATTGCTAATAATCTTATTTTTATCAGCAGGCCAGCGTTAAATAAGGGTTTTTCACTTGTATTAACAGGCAGCTATCGGTATTTTCGTTTGAACACAACATAAAAATGCTGGAGCAGCAATGACTCAAGAAAATCAAAGCACTTTGCACCCAGAACTTGTTTTAGGTGATGTGCTGCCTTCTTACAACGATAATAATAATTCCAACCACTTATACGTTTCATTATCCGAATTGGTAATGGACCGTGTCTTCTACCACCCAAGTATTGAAAGTCATCTAGATACACTTACTGATATCGATAAAACGTCTTTAAATGCGATCCTTGGTGATAAAACAGTTGATGAGCATTTTGTTTCGACCTTGGTGATTGCGATTCAAGCTGCTGTTCAGGCAAATCACACTTCTGTTCGTATCGCATTAAGCAGTGCGGATAGCTATGGTTTCCGTTCACTGCTAGGCGGCCATTGTGAAGCTGAAGAGATTAACCCAGCGCTCGGTATTCGCGGCGTAGCCCGTTATGCGACACCAGA
This sequence comes from Vibrio splendidus, assembly GCF_001557875.1. GTDB lineage: Bacteria > Pseudomonadota > Gammaproteobacteria > Enterobacterales > Vibrionaceae > Vibrio > Vibrio splendidus_F. Next base: position 131,930 of record NZ_LNRF01000002.1, read on the forward strand.
GTACAGCAAGGCTTTCGCTTTAGAGTGTCAGGTCATTAAAACGTTGCGAGAGCAGGGTATTAACGTTGAAGTGGTTGTACCGTATGTACGAGCATTAAGCGATGCCGCTAAGATTATCGACCTGCTTGCCGAGCAAGGCCTACCACGTGGTCTGAACGGTTTGAAAGTACTGTTCTCGTGCGATGTGCCGTCTGCAGTGCTACTAAGCGAAAGATTACTGCATTACTTCGATGGTGTTGTGGTAAACATTGATAGCTTAGCGTCTTTCACTTTAGGTGTAGACAAGCATAATGAAGCTCAGCAACACGCTTTTGATCCTCAAAATGAGGCGGTTATTACCTTGTTGGATATGATTGTTAAAGCGACACAGCATGCGAAGAAGCCAGTATTGCTAGTGACCCAAGGCTTAGTGGATTACCCACGCCTACAAGGTTACATTGCCGATCTTGAAGGTGTAGAAACGGTCGTGACTGCATAAAATAGCTTGTTGTTTTAATTAATCAACGTGCTGTATCAGTTTGTTTGAAGCGAAAAAGCTTTGAGAATGAAAGAGATATCATTATGCGATGATATCTCTTTTTTGTAACATTTTTTTGACATCCACATCACTAATCGATTAACTGGTCTGATGACTGAATTGATTAGGCAATCCAAATGTTGACCCCTCTACAAAAAGCAAATTTCTACTTGAGCATGTTTGGTTTTTTCAAAGTGCCTCTGATCTGGTTATGCAGACCAAAATTGCTCGCATTGGATAACCAGCATGTTGAGGTCAAAATCCCTCTTAAAAGACGAACGAAGAATCACCTTAATAGTATGTACTTTGGCGTATTGGCTGTGGGTGCTGATGTGGCGGGTGGTTTTCTTGCGATGAGCAAATCTCAGCAGCAAGGTGAAAAGATTTCGTTGGCATTTAAAGAGGTGACGGGCAACTTCTTAAAGCGTCCGGAAGGCGATGTGCATTTCACTTGTAACGATGGTGAGTTGATCAACACTATGCTGGCAGAAACCATGTCTACAGGGGAGCGTGTAAACCAACCTGTAACCATTATTGCGACTTGCCCATCTTTGCATGGTGACGAGCCAATGGCTGAGTTCACGCTAACGCTTTCGATTAAGAAAGTCCCGTCTAGGAAATAGCTTGGAAGTAGATGGTCCTTTTGAATAAGTGGAGAGCGGTATGTGAATTGAATACACACATACCGTAACAAGATTAAGATTCTTGAGTGATTTGCTCGATGTCCACGATCTTTGAACGGTTCATTACGATTTTCCAACGGTAATAGGTCGGTTCGTTATCGTGATTGTTCTCTTTAATGATTAGGTTGAGCAAGTGACGTTTTTCTACGGATTCACGGCTAACTTGCCCTTCATTCAAGCGATACACCTTATTTGATCCCTTATCCATCAAACGGGTCAGCGCTCTGAGACTGATAGATAGTGTTTCACGAGTCTCTTCATAACCACTCATGAACGTCGACGTCGACATCTCCGTATGCGAACGGTAATGCAATATTTGCTCTTCGCGTTGAACGACACGCTTCTTACGTATCGATTGAATACGGTCTGCTAACTTGGAGAAATTCGCATAGTCCAACCATTCAAGCTTATGGCCGACAGACTTATTGGTCGTTGGGTCATAGTAACGACGCTTCCATTTCGGCTTGCCTTTACGGAGCCAGCGCCAAAGGATGTCTCTTAAGTCATCTTTGAATATCTCACGCAATGCGTAGATAAATGACATAGACACGATGAAAGAGGCCGTAATCTCGCCCAAGAAATCACGGGCCAAAATGACGGTTGTCGTCACCACCACCATAACTAAGCCAGTCGCAATACCTTTAACAGCACGTTTGACGTTTTTACCCATGGAGGTGGTCTTCTCCTTGAGTACGATAGGGTGTTCTATTAAACGTCTTAGTAGTCGCATCTTATTACTCAGACGGGTGACGTCTTCACGTACCTTAGCTGAGTTATAGCGATTAAGTTTTCGATGGGCGGTCTCTTTTTCACAAAGCGTCAAGAGGCGCTCTTTTATCGTCGAATATTCACTGCCACGTGGCATATGTGATACCAAAGATAAGAACTTTTGCTCCGTGTACCAAGAAAGGTAATTATCGATATTGGCATAATAGCGCTTTAGGTTTTCTTCATAAGGAATACTACGACGAAGCTTCTTCAAGATGTCTAACGCGAGCTCAATGACTTCATCAACCTCATCAGCTGTTACGTCGTCACTATCAGTTTTATTCAAGCTGTTTACTGCTTTATCTAAAGCAATAACATATTGGTAGGCGAACAAACTCAAACTGACACGATACTGTGTTGTCGATAAGCGTCCACGTTTTGCCAAGCGGCTATGTACTAGTGGTAATAGTGTCTTGTCACTATAGTAAGCGCGCTTTTGAGTAATTGAGCTGTAGAAGAAGGCACTTTCAGAAAGTACTTCAGGAGTCAGTCCGAGTTCACCGGGAATGAATAGATAAACGTCCATGTCGAGCTTTTTGGTCTTCGCCATCGCATGGTTAATTTTAAGTGTTATCGCATCTTGTTTGTCAACGGTGATCAACGATGTCTCCTAGAATGTAAAAATATGAATGAAACTAGCGAAAGCATATCAGAGATCACGTATAATCTCCGCCAAATTTAAAGTAGAGACAATCTTGATGATTAATATTGGTCAAATAAACAACTTAGAAGTAGTAAAACAAGCAGACTTCGGTGTATTCCTTGACGCGAGCGACTATGGAACCGTGTTGCTGCCGAAACGATTTACTCCTGAAGGTGTTGAAATTGGTCAAAAGCTAGATGTGTTCTTATACATTGATTCTGATAACCAGATCGCTGCAACCACTGAAACCCCAATTGCCCAAGTAGGCCAGTTTGGCTTGATGACAGTTGAAGGTGTTAACAGTACGGGTGCATTCATGAGCTGGGGCGTGAAAGGTAAAGACCTTCTTGTTCCTTTCAGCGAGCAGCGCGGTCGTTTAAACGAAGGCCAGTCAATCTTAGTCTATGTGTATATCGATAAAGCATCGAGCCGTATTGTTGGTACAACGAAGTTCAACAAATGGTTAGACAAAACGCCAGCGACTTATAAGCAAAATGAACAAGTGGATCTTATAATCGCTGAACGTAGCCAATTGGGTTACAAAGCGATTGTGAACGGTGAACACTGGGGTATGATTTTCCCGTCAGACATTATCGGTAAGCTGTTCATTGGTAAAACGCTAAAAGGCTACATTAAAAACGTTCGTGAAGAAGACGGTAAGATTGACTTGTCCCTTCAGAAAATTGGTGTAGCTAAAATGGATGACCTGAGCACAAAGGTTCTTGACCTACTTGAAAAGAAAGGCGGTTACTTGCCTCTGAATGATAAGTCTTCTCCTGAGGTTATTTTCTCTGCATTCAGAACCAGCAAGGGTACTTTCAAGAAGACGATTGGTGGTTTGTACAAATCTGGTAAGATCACTATCGACAAAGAAGGTATCAGCTTAGTTAAATAAGCGAACCTGTCGGTCAAAAAAAAGCCCAAACCTTCCTGTTTGGGCTTAGGGGAAAGGGCTCCGAAGAGCCTACGCTAATCGTTCTAATCTCTAGACTATAGATAGAAGTCTAGTTTAAATTCTCCAATAAGCGATTTTTGTTATTAAAAAATAGTGACTTGAATTGATATTTGTATAAGTAAGTGTTGATTTCACAACGCTTTCCCTCGAAATGAAGTAGCCGACAAGAATAGAAAAAGCCCAAACAATTAACGTTGTTTGGGCTTTTTGTTTTTTTCATTACAGTGCGAACTTTTCTCGAGTGACTAGAAAAGGTTCTTATCGCGGACCAGTTCGCGTGGTAAACCGTTCTTCACTCGGTTGCCAACCCACTTACCAAGGCCAATAATCGCGCCGTTGTATTTCACTAAGACTTCACCTTTGCCAGACAAGCCTTCAGGGCGAACGTCGCGTCCCATGAACCATTCGCGAGCATCTTCAATAGTGAGTTCAACAATGTTGGCTTCGTTACCTGTTGCAAGCGTTGTCGCGATTTGGTGTTGCCAGCGATAACCTTTTTTATGGGTTTCGGCAATCTTGATTCCCATGCGAGAGAAACGGAATTCACCGATCATAGGCTCTAGCGCTTCTGGGAATAGCCAAACGTCTTTATCTCGAATCCAAACTTGAGTATCGCTTGGCAATTCGATATCGAGAGTACTCATTAGTTGTTCAGCGACTTCTTGCTGAGTTTTCTTTGATGCTTTCTCAAATGGGAATTTACCCATACGCTTTTTAACTTCTGGTGGAGTAACTGACGCTAATTTACGGATACGTGCAACGAAGAAACCTTCTGAGTCATACACTTGTGGAAAAATGTGTAGAAAGCCTTCTTCTGTTGTGGTTGCTTTCGCATTGTCGAACAGTGATTCAAGAGATTCGAATTCTACCGCATCACCAAAAGTCTCTTTTAGGTGATGACACACTTGTTGGTTCTCCTCAGTACTTAACGTACATGTTGAGTAAACCAAAATACCATTAGGTTTAAGAGCATGAAACGCACTTTCAATGAGATCTTTTTGAGTGTCAGCAATATCGACTACAGATTGATAAGTCCAGTTCTTCATCGCATCAGCGTCTTTACGAATGGTACCTTCGCCAGAGCAGGGCGCGTCTAGCAGCACAGCATCAAACTGTTCTGGTAACCAACCGCCGAAAACTCGACCGTCAAAGTTACTTAGAGCGGCATTACGAACACCACAACGTTCGATGTTAGCGTGAAGGACTTTCACACGGCTTGCTGCGTATTCATTGGCAACCAATACACCGCGATTATTCATTAGCGCAGCGATTTGCGTGGTTTTAGAGCCGGGTGCAGCCGCTGTGTCTAACACCGCTTGGTACTCAGCTCCACCTTGGAAAAGTGCCGAAGGTGGCATCATCGAGCTGGCTTCTTGAATGTAGAAAAGACCAGACATGTGTTCTGCCGTATTACCTAGTGGTGCTTCACTTTCATCAGCTGTAATCCAAAAGCCCGTTTCGCACCAAGGTACAGGTTCCAGTTCCCAGCCTTTCTCTTTTGCTCGTACTAGGAAGTCTTCAACACTGATTTTCAATGTGTTGACTCGAATACTTTTACGAAGTGGTTTTTGGCATGAAGCGACAAAAGAAGCCATATCTAGATGACTAGGCATGATCGCTTCGATGTGCGTTAGGAATTCTTCTGGAATATATACGTTAGCGTGCAAAAGAGTATCTCGATTTATTGCATTAATGCGGTGAGTTTAAAGCAAAATGAGGCCGTCCTAAACCATATTTACAGCAAACAACTAAAATGCAGCCTAATGGCTGCATTTTGATGAAGAATTAATCTTCCTGAAACGTGTGGGAATTCACTCTATGGGCGAGGAATCGCGGTTCTCCATGATTTCCACTCATCTTCGGCTTGAGGATAGAGATAGAAAGACTGATCTTCGCTTGCCACTGGTTGAAGTTCATTCGTCGGTGGGGTTGAGAATGTAATACCACCTCTTAATAAGCTGTCTACCGTTCCGGCTTTGATGTTTGCGCCTGACAGACCGATAGAGACATCGACGCCCGACACGTTCCAGAACACAGTGTTTGCGCGAATTAGATACGCGTAATCAGGTTCTATTTGAATCGTAGAGATAATGCGGTCGGCAAACTCGCCTAGCTGAACATCGATAACACTACCAATTTCAAGTTCGCGGAATAGGATAGGTGTGCCTTCTGATACCGAGCCTCGCGTTTCGCTTTGTAGCTGGAATATCTTACCTTCAGGCTGCACTGGTCCCTTGCTAAGCTCAAATTTCGTGTTTCTTTCACCTTTGCCCGGATCTACGTTGATGTGTTTAGAGAGCAGCGCAGAGACGTTTTTGATGCCGTTAAGACCAATCTCAGGTTCTGCCAACCAGAAGTGACTGTTCGCCACGGCAATCTTGTCGACGTACTCAGGTAAAATACGCGCAGTAATCTCAATGCCGCCTTTGTTGAAGTTCGGAATCACCAAAGTAACCTCACCAACAGTGACACCTTGATATTTGATCGCCATGCCCTTGCTAACTTCTTGATCGCCAGAAGAGGTGATCGTAATCGCGCGGCCAAATTTTCGAGCGGATTTCGAATCTTTATAAAGCTTCCATACATCGCCGAGTTTGTTGTCGATTCCCGGCAAAGAGTCAAAAGCAATACCGCCTTGGATAAGGGTTTTAACTGGCGCCGCTTTAATACTGATACCCGATAGCGATGCATCAACCTCAACGCCTGAACGGTTCCAGAAAACGGTATGCTTATTGAGTAAGTGCGTATAACGATTTTCGATCGTGACTTTGATTCTTACACCACCGTCTGCTAGCTGAAAATCAGAAATGCTACCCACTTGTAGGTTGCGATAGAGTAGTGGACTGCCTTTAGAAATTGAAGGTAACTCACTCGCAAACAACGAAAGCGTCTTTGAGCCGGACTGATTAAACTTAGCGATTTCTGCTAACGATTTACTTTGGAAAAGTTGGTAGTCTGTTCGAGCTTCAGATTTACCTTCACTTACAAAGCTAATCGAGCCAGTCAGAAGCTGTTTTGCTGGTGGAACCGTAACACTCAATCCTGATTCGGTAAGCTCCGCGGTCGCACTGCCTGTCACGAAGAACCGGTTGTGGCTTTTAATAAGGTGCGCGTACTCGTTGTCGATAAGCGCATCCATAAACACTTCGTGCTTATCAGAACCCGTACCAACACCATCAACTAATCCCACATGGATGATAGAGCCAACGGCAATACCTTTGTAGAGCAGTTGTGTACCGACATCCAGTCCGAACGAATTGTTTGAGGTTAAGCGAATCGCAACGGATTTCTCTTGTTCCTGACTGAATTCGTTCTTGCGGATCGCAGTAAATCGACGGGCTTTTTCACCTTCGCCCGGTACCAAGGTTAAAAAGTTACCTGTCACTAAGTTGGCAATGTTTTTCATGCCAGTAAGCGATAGTTCAGCTTCTTCTAGAACGAATTTACTGCCGCTATTTAAAAAGTCACTGAATGCCGGCTGGATAGCAGCGGATGCGACCACGTTTTCACGTCCTTCGCTTAATGATAAGTCGGTGATTTGACCGATTTCAATACCGCGATACATGATCGGAGCACCTGTCGCACTGATCTTGTTATCATCGGGAACAGCGATCTTGATAGAGATACCACGGCCCGCTGTTTTCAAATCTGGGTAAAGCTTGAACTTGGTGTTCATCTCAACCGGTTCGCCTTCTCCTGGAGAATCCACGGCGATAGAGCCACCTAATAGGGCACTTAGGCTTTCTAAGCGCACGTCAACACCTGAAAATCCAATACTGGCACCTAAGCCACTGACATTCCAAAAACGGCTTTGATCGGTAATGATATGGCTGTATTCATCTTTAATTGACGCTTGAATGGTTACGGATTTAGCGTTGTCGTTTAGCTGGTAGTTGTAAACCTCACCAATGGGGATTTTACGATAAACGATTTGAGAGCCAACAGACACACCACCCAGATCTTTGGTCGTCAATGAGATGTTTAGACCTTCAGAAGCCAGCAAATCAGAAGGGGACGACTCTAAAGCCTGAAAAACGGTTTCTGGTTCTTCTTTAGTTTCGCTAGGGTGTATAGCAATATAGTTACCTGAAACAAGTGCATCTAACCCAGAGATACCAGACAAACTCGCCGTTGGCTTTACGAGCCAAAAACGTGTGCCTTTTGATAGCAGCTTCTTCGCTTCTGGGTAGATGTCAGCATCAACATAGATACTCGATAAATCTTTGGATAAGGTGATGTCGCGCACCATACCCACCTCTAAGCCTTGGTAACGAATCGTTGTTCGACCTGCGACTAAACCTGCGGCATCTGAGAAGTATATCTGCACACGTTGGCCTGCATCGTGGATCGATTTCATGACCAACCAACCGGCTAATGCGACGGTTAATATCGGCAGAATCCACAAAGGTGAGATGCCTTTGTTTTTCCTTACTTCTGGTGAATATGACGTTTGTGATTGGTTATCGTTGTTCATTCACTGACTCATCTTTAGAGGTGTAGTTATCCCAAATTAGCCTAGGATCTAAGCTTTCCGCTGCTAGCATCGTGAGAACAACAACGACGCCAAAAGCGACTGCACCATAACCTGGTGTAAAGTTTAAAATTTGTCCGCGGTCGACCAAGGTCATCATGATCGAAATGACGAATAGATCCATAACCGACCATTTTCCCACCCATTTCACGATGAAATAGATGGTCATACGTTGCCTGTGGTAAACCGCACGTTTCATCTTGATACAGATTAAGATGTACGCGAGGCCCAGTATTTTCGCTACGGGAACGACGATACTGGCAATAAAAATGATCGCTGCAATGCCATACATATCGCTATTTATTAGCGACGCGACACCGGAAATTATTGTGTCTTCTAGCCTTTGTCCGTTAGTGATAAGGATAGAAATCGGAATGACGTTGGCTGGCACAATAGCCACTGATGCGGCAAACAACAGTGCCCACGTCTTCTGTATAGAGTAGGGCTTGCGGTGGTATAAGTCATGGTGACAACGCACGCAAGTATATCCATCCGGTTGAGATAGGTGGCAGTTGTGGCAGTGTACGTTCTTACTTTCAGCAAATGAGTAGTCAGATTCTTTTGTCCAAGCTTCCCAGTAGCGACGCACGCTGATGCGGCTTACCAACAATACACTGAAAAGCTGCAGAAGAATCAGGCCAACCAATCCAGGGCCGACAAAAATATCTGAGTAATCTTGCAGTTTGAAACATGAGACCGCCAAACTTACCAGAAACACATCCAACATCATCCAATGCTTTAATGTCTGGATGATGGCTAACGCATACTTAAATGGTGTAAAAAATTTAAAGCGCAATGATAAATGGGTAATGAGTACCGATGTACACACGAGTAACGGAGCGATCGAACTGCAGAACAGAATCAGTAAGCCAAGCAGAGGGAAGCCTTCACCCATTAAAGTAAAGACGCCGGATGGTAATGTTGCAGGTATCATGACACCAATCAGGCGAATACTGATGAATTCAAAAAAGTGCGAGGGGATAAACAGCAATAAGCAGGTAATCGCAATTGCTAGGTTTCCAGAGAGGCTAGGGGTGCCGCCTCTATAAAGCTGAGTACCACACCTTGGACAGTAAGCGGATTTCCCCAAAGGGATGTCCATTTTATCTACGGGAAGCTCGCAGCCCTGACAAAGACGCACTGAGCTGCTGTCGCATTGGTGTTTTGTTGATAAAGCGTTGGTTATGGATGAGGAGGTCACGCGACCTCCCAAGTTGAAACAGCAATCAGGCTTTTAAGCTGACTTAAATTCCTAGAACAATAAACATCAGGCGTGCGATTGCACACTGCCGTAGAGTGTTTGATAGAGTCCTTGTTGTTCAACCAATTCACCATGTGTTCCCGTCTGTGTGACTTGTCCATCTTCTAAAACATAGATTAGATCGGCTTGTTTCACCGCTGATAATCGATGAGCCACTATCAAAGTTGTGCGATCTTTCAAAAACTCGCTCAATGCTTTATGCAGTGCTGACTCTGTTGCAGTGTCGAGTGCAGATGTCGCTTCATCAAGAATAACAAACTTAGGATTACTCAGCACCATGCGGGCTATTGCCAAACGTTGTCGTTGACCGCCAGACAGTCGAACGCCATTCCTACCAATTTGGGTATCCAAGCCATTGCTGAGTTGCTTGATGACATCTTGCATTTGAGAGACTTCAAGCGCGCGCCACAACGACATTTCATCGTATTCAGCACCAAGGGTCAGATTATGCCTCAATGTATCGTTAAAGAGTATAGGTTGTTGTAAAACAACGGCAATTTGATTACGTATTACATCAAAGCTGATGTCGTCGGTTGTTTCACCGTTATAGCGAATGTACCCCGAGTCCGCTTGGTAAACCCCAATCAGCAACTGGATTAACGTAGATTTACCCCCACCACTAGCACCCACCAAAGCGACTTTCTTACCTGCAGGGATGTGCAGCGACAACCTATTTAAAACAGTGTTTTCTAATGTGTAAGAGAATGTAACGTTTTCAATGTCGACTGTCACTTCTCGATCTTCATGAAACGGATTTACTTTGCTAATAGGGCGCTTCTCTTCTTCTAACTGGAGAAGATCGTTGATGCGTTGCAGTGCCGCTTTCGCGCTATACCAAGAGAATTGAATCCCTAACAACTCTTGAACAGGGCCTAACATGAACCATAAGTAGCCAAATACCGCAAAAATTTGACCAATGGTTAAGTCACTAAATAGCACCATTAGCATAGCGACGGCACGGAAAAGCTCGAAACCCAATAAGAAAAGTAGAAACGAAACACGGCCTGCTGCTTCAGATTGCCAAGCGTATTTGTCGGCATCAATTCTTACTTGGTTTGCCTGAACTTTTAGCTCATCGAGAAAGATGCGCTCTTTATTAGCTGCACGCAGTTGGTAAATGCCATCTAAGGTTTCCACCAAACGGTTTTGAAAGCGCTCGAAAGACTGGTTTTCGTATTTTTTAAGGTGTTTAACCTTGCTACCTAGTTTACGGGAGAAATAAATCACAACAGGATTGACCAGTAAAATGAACAACCCTAATCGCCATTCTAACCACAACAACACGATCGCGGTGCCAAACACGGTTAAGAAGCTGATGAGGAACTTAGACAGAGTCGAACCAATGAACTTATCTATCGTCTCTATGTCTGTTATCAGGTGGGCGTTGATACCACCGCTGCCTTTGGTTTCGTACTGTCTAATACTAATGCGGCCAAGCTTATCTATCATCTTGCTTCGCATTTGATAGGTAATTGTTTTGGAGACGAGTGTAAACTGACGCCCTTGCAGAATGTTTAACGCTTGGCTAACGGTGCGCATGATAATCACTAACAGCAAAGTTAGTGCTATATAGCCAGTAGGTGTTTGTAACGATGATGGAAGTAGGTGGTTCATCATCTCTAAACCTGAAGCTGGCTTATCAAGTAATACTTCATCAACCATTAAGGGCATGAGCAACGGGATAGGAACACTAATGAGAGTTGCAAATATGGCAATAATGTTAGCAAACAGTAATTTGGACTTGTGTTTTTTTACTTGAGTTATTAACCAAGAACGGCTAATAGTGTCTTTTGAATTGTTCATTGTAATGAGAATAAGTCCTATTTGGTTTAATGGCCGCATTCTACTGCGTTCTCTTGATAATGGAAGTCTCAATTTAATTGGAAGTTAATATGAAAATAGAACATTACCAACGCTTAACCAAACAAGCCGTTGCATTAATTGAATCAGAAACCGATCTAACTGCTAATCTTGCTAATATCAGTTCATTATTATTCATGGAATTGGATGAATTGAATTGGGCGGGTTTCTATTTAATGAAGCAGGATCAAGCTAAGGAAAAAGACGAACTTGTACTGGGCCCTTTCCAAGGTCAACCTGCTTGTGTACGAATTCCGGTAGGACGTGGTGTGTGTGGAACTGCGGTTGCGACGAATACAGTTCAGCGCATTCATGATGTTCATGAGTTCGAAGGTCACATCGCTTGTGACGCTGCAAGTAACTCTGAAATCGTCATTCCGTTCTCGATTGGCGGAAAAATCGCTGGCGTTCTTGATATCGATAGCCCAAATGTTGGTCGTTTTTCTCAAATTGACGAGGACGGATTAACATTTTTCATGGCAGAAGTGGAAAAGCTGCTTAATTCGCACGCGAACAAGGCATAAATTATTCTCTTACTGTGGTTTTTCCCAAGCATCTCTCTATAATACGTAAAAATATTTTCTTAATGCTCGCGGAAAACCGCAAAAACCAGGAACCCACATGGAAAACACTGAAAAGTTAAAAAACAGCAAAGAAGTTATCGCATATATTGCTGAATGTTTCCCTAAATGCTTTACTCTAGAAGGTGAAGCGAAGCCACTTAAAATTGGTATTTTTCAAGATCTTGCTGAACGTCTAAATGAAGACGAAAAAGTAAGTAAGACTCAGCTTCGTGCAGCGTTAAGACAGTACACATCATCATGGCGTTACCTGCACGGCGTAAAAGCTGGCGCAGAACGTGTTGACCTAGACGGAAACGCGTGTGGCACACTAGAAGAAGAGCACGTTGAACACGCTAAAGCGACACTTGCAGAAAGCAAAGCGAAAGTTCAGGCTCGTCGTAAAGAACAAGCACAAAAAGCTCGTGAAGAAGGCAAAGCGAAACCTAAGGCGAAGAAAGCTCAACAGCCTCGTCGTCAAGCGCCTAAAGCACCAAAAGTAGAAAAGCCTGTAGAAACACGCGCTTTGAACGCTGACGAATTCATCGCTGGCAAAGAAGTAAATGTGAACATGGGTAAAGGAAACATGGCTGCGACCATTGTTGAAATCAATAAGGAAGATGTGCGTGTTCAGTTAGCAAACGGCCTACAAATGGTTGTTAAAGCGGAGCACTTGCGCGCTTAAAGGAGATACTCCTACGCATGAAATGCCGTTCAAAATTGACACTGATTGCTGCTAGCTTTTGGCTAGCAGCTTCAGCTCAGGCTCTCGAAGCCAAATTAGATCAGGACGATTTACCTCTACTCGCTCCTGAGGTCCAACACGAAACTGCTAGTAAACGTGTTACTTCTCGATTTACTCGTTCTCATTATAAACACTTCAATCTCAATGATGATTTCTCTCAAGCTATCTTTAATCGTTACTTAGAGATGCTAGATTATAATCGTAATATCTTCACTCAAGCTGATATTGACTCTTTCGCTGCGTCATCTACACAAATTGATGATCAACTGAAAGCAGGCAATAACCAGATTGCATTCGATGTTTATAATTTGTCTATGCAGAAGCGTTTTGAACGTTTTCAATATGCATTGTCTTTGCTAGATACAGAGATTAAGTTTGATACCGATGAAAGTATTGAACTCAATCGTAGCGAAGCGGAATGGCCAAAAGATATCGCTGAAGTGAATGAGCTTTGGAGAAAACGCGTTAAATACGATGCGTTGAATCTAAAACTTACTGGTAAAGAGTGGCCAGAGATTCAAGAAGTTTTGGAAAAGCGTTACAACAATGCGATGAAGCGTATTACGCAATCGCACAACGAAGATGCTTTCCAGATTTACATGAACGCATTCGCGCGAGAAGTTGATCCGCATACCAGTTACCTTTCTCCAAGAAATGCAGAGCAATTCCAATCTGAGATGAATCTATCTCTAGAAGGTATTGGTGCTGTACTTCAGATGACAGACGACTACACCGTTATTCGATCTTTAGTTGCTGGTGGCCCTGCGTCAAATAGCAAACAATTGAGCGATGGCGACCGTATTGTTGGCGTTGGTCAAGATGGTGAAGAGATTGTTGATGTTATCGGCTGGCGTTTAGACGATGTAGTGCAATTAATCAAAGGACCGAAAGGGACTAAAGTTAAGCTACAGATCTTGCCAGACGGTAAAGATGCAAAAAGTCACGTTGTCACAATTGTACGCGATAAGATTCGTTTAGAAGACCGCGCTGTTAAGTCAGAAGTTATCGAGAAAGATGGCAAGAAGATTGGTGTACTCGAAGTACCAAGTTTCTATGTTGGTCTTTCTAAAGATACCGACAAACTGATCACCGAGCTTAAAGAGCAAGGTGTTGAAGGTATTATTGTTGATCTGCGAAACAACGGTGGTGGTGCACTAACGGAAGCAACCGAACTCTCGGGTTTGTTTATCAAAGAGGGGCCTGTTGTTCAGGTTCGTGATAGCTACGGTCGTGTCAAAGTGAACAGCGATACTGATGGTGAAATCAGTTACCAAGGTCCTTTAACGGTATTGGTGAATCGCTACAGTGCTTCGGCATCTGAGATTTTTGCAGCAGCGATGCAGGATTACGGTCGTGCAATCATCCTAGGTGAGAACTCTTTCGGTAAAGGTACGGTACAACAGCATCGTTCTTTGAATCATATTTATGATTTGTTCGACAAAGAGTTGGGCTACGTTCAATACACAATCCAAAAATTCTACCGAATCAATGGTGGTAGTACGCAAAACAAAGGTGTAGTGCCTGATATTGCTTACCCAACACCAATTGATCCGGCAGATACCGGAGAAAGTGTTGAAGATAATGCTCTACCCTGGGACAGAATTGATAAAGCAAACTACTCAGTGTTACAGCGTAACGATGAGCAAATTGCTGCTTTAACGGCTCAACACCAAGCTCGTATTGCGACAGATATGGAATTTGGCTTTATCGCGCAAGATATTGAAAAATATAAGGCAGATAAAGACGATAACGACCTTTCTTTGAATGAAAAGGTACGTCAGCAAGAGAGCGATGATGCGGATGTACTTCGTCTAGATCGTATCAATCAACGTCAAAAAGCCGCTAAGTTAGAGGCGTTTAAAACGTTGGATGATATTCCTAAAGACTATGAAGCCCCGGATGCTTATCTTGATGAGTCTGTTGCTATCATGCTGGATATGATCAAGAAATAGAGCAAATGCCTGTTAAAGGTAATTGTTTAAAGACGCGAAATTTAAAAAGCGAGCCTAGGCTCGCTTTTTTTGTACCTATGATTTGACAGGAATATTTGATTATTTTGATTGAGATTGTCGCAAAACACTTTCAATATTGAGGGGGATTTAGCTCTTTTTTGCGGTCAATAATGACAGATAAGTTACTTCGCACTTGAAATTTAGTGACTTAGGTCAAATTTTTTCGCTTTCTATTCATTACGTGCCTAAGCTTAAAGAAAATGAGGGGGCGCGTATGAAATGGATTCTACTATTTTTATCTTGTTTAAGTTTTGTGGCTTTCGGCAGTGAAGTAGCTCCGAACAACCAACAATCAAAAAGTGATAGTAATCTATCTCATTTTGATCTTCCTCTGTTGCTTGGCGATTGGTATTTGATGAATCCAGATCCTGAGCAAGGCACTGAAAACTTTAGAGCAATTAAGCTGACTCTTGATTCAAACTACTCATTTTCAATTGATATTCAAAAGAAAGACTACAGTGTGGATCATTGGGAAGGTTTGTATAACGCTAATGAAGACACGATTATTTTGGGTTTAAATACTTCTGAACCGCAGGTTTATGCGTACAGCAGTAACCACAATATGCTAAATCTTAACGGTGTTATGTTCACCAAAGCCTTGCCAAACGCATTAGCGGGGATCTGGTCAAGCGCCGAACTTTCCGGAAGTGATTTACGTGCCAGTAACATTCAAAAAATGGACTTAGTCCTTCAACCCGACTTTATATTCATGTTCCGAGTATCAGATGAAGAAGGGAGTGAAGTCATTCGTCGCGGGGTGTATTACACCGAAGGAGATCAGTTAGTACTACTGTATGAAAACGGTGAACACGGTACTCGTTACACATTAAACAGTGATGTTTTGACGCTTCAAGGTGAAGAAGGAGACATGTTCGCGGTGCTCAATCGCATACGATAAGTGCGATTTTATCCGTAAAACCGGCTCGTTGATAATATGGTTCTCAGCTCGTTTCTTAGCCGTTCCTGTCTGATTTGATTGATAAAATAGCAAAACATGGAGGCATTTTCCTACAATGCCTCCTTTTTTTAATATTCCCCTTGTTTTATTGGCGCTCAACCTTTAGATATAGACAGTTAAAAAATAATTACGCATAACGATCAAAAGGAACCCGTCATGGCACATACACCTCAAGCCAAGTATCGTAAAGATTATCAATCACCATCTCACACTATTTCTGAAATCGATCTTACTTTCGATTTGTACGATTCAGCATCCATCATTACGGCTGTGTCTAGTGTTAAGCAAGAGAAAGATTGCTCGACCTTAGTTCTTGATGGTGAAGGCTTAAAGCTGGTTTCTGTTTTGGTAGAAGGCACGGAGTGGGCGCAGTATGAGCAGTCTGAAACTCAACTGACACTGAATGCTCTACCGAAAGATTTTATTCTAACCATCGTTACGGAAGTTAACCCCGAAGGGAATAGCGCACTTGAAGGCCTGTACAAATCAGGTGGTGCTTTCTGTACTCAATGTGAAGCGGAAGGTTTCCGTCGTATCACTTACTACATGGATCGCCCAGACGTATTGGCGAAATTCACCACAACGGTAATCGCAGACAAAGCAGAGAACCCGTTCTTATTAAGTAATGGTAACCGTGTAGACGAAGGTGAAGCAGAAAATGGTCGTCATTGGGTAAAGTGGCAAGACCCACATCCAAAACCAGCGTACTTGTTTGCACTAGTTGCGGGTGACTTTGATGTACTTCGTGACGCATACACCACGCAATCTGGTCGTAACGTTGACCTAGAAATCTTTGTCGACAAAGGAAACCTAGACAGAGCTAACCACGCGATGGTTTCTTTGATTAACTCAATGAAGTGGGATGAAGAGCGTTTCAACTTAGAATACGACTTAGACATCTACATGATCGTAGCCGTTGATTTCTTCAATATGGGTGCGATGGAAAACAAAGGCCTGAACGTATTCAACTCGAAATTTGTTTTAGCGAACGACCAAACTGCAACGGATACAGACTACCTAGGTATCGAAGCGGTAATCGGTCACGAATATTTCCATAACTGGACCGGTAACCGAGTGACTTGCCGTGATTGGTTCCAACTAAGCTTGAAAGAAGGCTTAACGGTATTCCGTGACCAAGAGTTCTCATCTGATCTTGGCTCTCGCGCAGTCAACCGAATCAACAATGTTCGTATTATCCGCGGCCCACAATTTGCTGAAGATGCGAGCCCAATGTCTCACCCAATTCGTCCAGAAAAAGTGATAGAAATGAATAACTTCTACACTTTGACAGTGTACGAAAAGGGCAGTGAAGTGATCCGAATGATCCATACATTGTTAGGTGAAGACGGTTTCCAAAAAGGCATGAAGCTTTACTTTGAACGTCACGATGGTACTGCTGCAACATGTGAAGACTTCGTCGCGGCAATGGAAGATGCATCGGGTGTTGATCTAACTCAGTTCCGTTTATGGTATAGCCAGTCTGGCACGCCGACGCTGTCTGTTGAAAGTAAGTACGACGCAGAGAAGAAGCAGTACACGTTAACAACTCGCCAAGTAACAGCGCCAACTCATGAGCAAACGGAAAAGCAGGCTCTGCATATTCCTCTTGATATTGAGTTATACACGGCTACGGGTGAAGTTGTTGAGTTACAATGTAACGGTAAATCAGTTCATAACGTATTAGATGTGAAAGAAGCAGAGCAAACGTTCGTGTTTGAAAACGTTTCTGAGCAACCGATCCCATCATTACTTCGTGAATTTTCTGCTCCAGTAAAATTGGAATACGATTATTCAGATGAAGAGCTGATCTTCTTGATGGTGAATGCTCGCAATGAATTCTCTCGTTGGGATGCTGGTCAAATGCTATTGGCGAAGTACATTCGCAGCAACGTTGAGAAGGTTCAACAGGGTCAAGCGTTTGAGCTTTCTGATTCTGTTGTTGATGCATTCCGTGGCGTACTACTGAGTGATTCACTAGAGCCTGCGTTTATTGCAGAAATGCTTTCTTTACCAAGCCACAATGAAGTATCGGGTTGGTACGAGCGTGTTGATATTGATGCGGTCGCATCAGTTCTTAATTCGATGAAAGTTACATTAGCTGCAGAACTTGAAGACGAATTAGCGGCGGTTTATCACAGCCACGCACTAACGGAATACACGATCGATCACGACTCGATTGGTAAGCGAACTCTACGTAAAGTTTGCCTAAGTTACTTAGCACATACAGAGCAGGGTAACGATTTAGTTGTTGCAATGTACCAGCAAGCAAACAACATGACTGACACCATGGCTGCAATGGGCGCGGCAAACAGTGCGCAACTCGCATGTCGTGAAACCTTAATGGCGGATTACAGTGACAAGTGGAAACACGATGGTCTTGTTATGGATAAGTGGTTTGCATTGCAAGGTACAAACCCAAGTTCAAACGCACTTGAAGTGATCAAAGCGTCGATGTCGCACCAAGCGTTCAGTTTGAAGAACCCGAACCGTACCCGTAACTTGGTCGGTTCATTCTTAAACATGAACCCGGTTCAGTTTCACGACAAGTCAGGTCAGGGCTATGAGTTTGCAGGAGAAATCTTACGTGAACTGAACAGCAGCAACCCGCAAGTAGCTTCACGTCTGATTGACCCGCTACTTAAGTTCCGTAAGTACGATGATGAACGTCAAGCTCTTATCAAAAAAGAACTAGAGACATTAAAGAACATGGACAACCTAGCAAAAGACTTGTTTGAGAAAGTGACGAAAGCACTAGAGGCTTAAGTCAGCAGCAGCTCATTCAGCTAACTGTTTGCTAATAAGCGGTTTACTAATAAACTGTTTGCTATAACGAAAGGTCATCAGTGGTAGAGAATATCTGCCACTGATTTTTTGTTTCTGGTTCATCGAATTTTCGATAAGCTAGAGCAGTTTCAAGTTCAGTTTCAAGCTAGGTTTCACAGTCAGACATCGTCAAGTGCCCAAAAATACTGGCACTGTATATTTATACAGGTATCGTATGAATCGCTATATTTTCCAACTTAACATCTCATATCAGCAGTTTTTAGCCAGCTATTCTGGTGCGGCAAGTAAAGTTCAAGTGATAACAACAACAGGTTTACGTTTACAGTTACCTGCAACTCGATTCAGACCATTTCTTACACAAATAGGGGTTAGAGGGCAGTTTAGGCTGACAACTGACCAAAAAAATAAGTTTATTAAGTTGGAAGCTCTGTAAACCTTGGCGTGCCTAGTGAGTTAAAAGGAATCTTAATCACATAATCAAACATTTCACCTCTTACCACCTCCAAAACAATTAACTATTTTTCAATAATGCTTTTACAATAAATGAATGCATTACCTTTGCTTAACTCGTTAGTAGAAAAGCGCTCAGCGGCACGTTTCAAACACTAGCTTAAGTGATCCCCCTAATAATAAAATATAATTCTAATTGTGGAGTGTGACTATGACCGCACGTGAAACTGTGGTTCCAGTTTTACTTGAAAAAGTTTACAAGCTGATTCAAGACAAACTTGACCTTGCTCATCGACCTCTCGTAACTCAACTTGCTCAACACTTGTTTAGTAACGTTTCTCACGACGATCTAACTCAGAGAAACGAATCCGATTTATATGGTGCTGTAGTTAGCTTATGGCATCACATCAATGAAAAGAAAGCCGACGAAATCTCTGTACGCGTTTTCAACCCGACGGTAAGTCGTCAAGGTTGGCAGTCTACTCATACTATCGTTGAGATAGTCGTTCCAGACAGTCCGTTCCTTGTTGATTCTGTAAAAATGGCACTTACTCGCCTAGACCTTTCTTCTCACCTTATGCTTCATAACCCAACACAAATCTCTCGCTCAGATAAGGGCAGTGTTGTCGGTGTTAGCAATAACGAAGGTGCATTCCAATCGCTTTTCCATATCGAAGTAGACCGTCTTAGCAGTAAAGCTGAAATGACAGCGCTTAAAACGGAGCTACTGGATATCTTTACCGATACTAGCTTAGTTGTGAACGATTGGTTGAAGATGGTTGAAAGACTTGAAGAAGTAACCAATCAAGTAGAAAAGCAGAAAGAGAGCATTCCTGTAGATGGCCAACGTTTTGATGAAACGTTGGCGTTTCTTCGTTGGTTAGGTGAACACAACTTTACATTCATGGGTTATAAGGAATATGACCTAGTTTCAGTTAACGGCGACACTGAACTGCAACCGACCAAGGAGCAAGGTCTTGGTTTGTTTGCGAATTCAGATCGTGTACGTAACGTTAAGTTGTCTGAGTTTTCTGATTCGGCACGCCTTGAAGCGAAAAAGCCTTATGTACTTATTGTAACCAAGGGCAACACGGCTTCACGCATTCACCGCCCAGCTTACAACGATTACATCGGTATTAAGAAGTTCGATAAGAACGGTAAGGTCATTGGTGAGCACCGCTTTACTGGTCTTTACACGTCTGCTGTTTATAACCAAACCGTTGAAACGATTCCTCTTGTTCGTGAGAAAGTAGACCGAATCTTAGACGCGAGTGGTTACCGTGAGGGTTCATACTCTTACAAAGCACTGCACAACATTCTTGAAAACTACCCACGTGATGAATTGCTTCAAGCTCGAGAAGAAGAGTTACTTGAAGTGGGTACTGGCGTAGTACAAATGCAAGATCGCGATCTTCTGCGTCTGTTCGTTCGCAAAGACCCGTTTGGCCGTTTCTTTAGCTGCATGGTTTACGTAACAAAAGATCGTTACAACACTGAGCTTCGTCGCCAAACCCAGCGCATCTTGAAGCAGTACTTTGGTTGTGAAGAAGAGGTTGAATTCACAACTTACTTCTCTGAAAGCCCACTGGCGAGAACGCACTATATTGTTCGTGTTGATAACAACAACATGGATGTGGACGTGAAAACAATTGAGCAAAATTTAATGGAAGTATCGTCTACGTGGGATGACCGCCTGTCTGAATCAATCATTGCAAACTTCGGTGAGAGCAAAGGGCTTCCATTGTCGAAAGAGTACATGCGTGCATTCCCACGTTCGTACAAAGAAGACATGATGCCAGGTTCTGCAGTTGCGGATATTGAACGTTTAGAAGCACTAAGTGAAGACAACAAATTGGGTATGCTTTTCTACCGTCCTCAAGAAGAGGCGGCAGATTCTAAAGCAGTTCGTTTGAAGTTGTTCTACCACAGCGATGAGCCAATTCACCTTTCTGATGTTATGCCAATGCTTGAAAACTTCGGCCTACGCGTTATCGGTGAATCACCTTATGAAGTGCGTAAAACTAATGGTGTGACATACTGGATCCTTGATTTCTCGATGTTGCACAAGAGCGATAAGACTATCGATCTTCGCGAAGCGCGCGATCTTTTCCAACAAGCGTTCGCAGCAATTTGGGCGGGTGAGTTAGACAGCGATGGTTTCAACCGTTTGGTACTTGGCGCTGGTCTTTCTGGCCGTGAAATCTCAATTTTACGTGCTTATGCTCGTTACATGCGTCAAGTGGGTTTCCCATTCAGCCAACAATACATTGAAGACACATTGTCTCATTACCCAGAGTTAGCGAAAGGGTTAGTGAGCCTATTCGGCAAGCGTTTTGACCCGAAACTGAAGGGCAGCGCAAAAGGCCAACAAGATCTTATTAAGAAGATCACTGAGCAGTTGGATCATGTGGAAAGCTTGGATGATGATCGTATCATTCGTCGCTACATGGAAATGATCACTGCAACGCTTCGTACTAACTACTACCAAGTAGACGAGAACAAGCAGTCTAAACCTTGGTTGGCTCTGAAAATGAGACCAAGCGAGATTCCAGATATCCCTGCGCCGGTTCCTGCGTTTGAGATCTTCGTTTACGCACCAGACATTGAAGGTGTCCATCTACGTGGCGGTAAAGTAGCACGTGGTGGTTTACGTTGGTCAGATCGTCAAGAGGACTTCCGTACTGAGATTCTAGGCCTAGTTAAAGCGCAACAAGTTAAGAACACGGTTATCGTTCCAGTAGGTGCTAAAGGTGGTTTCGTTTGTAAGCGTCAACACACTATGTCTGGCCGAGATGAGATCTTCGCGGAAGGTCAACGTTGTTATAAGCGATTCATTCGTGCATTGCTAGACGTTTCAGACAACATCATTGAAGGTGAGGTTATCCCACCTAATAGTGTTGTTCGTCACGATGAAGATGACCCGTACTTGGTTGTTGCTGCCGATAAAGGTACAGCGACATTCTCAGATCTAGCGAACTCAGTAGCTGAAGAGTACAACTTCTGGTTAGGTGATGCGTTTGCATCGGGTGGTTCTAACGGTTACGACCACAAAGCTATGGGTATCACGGCGAAAGGTGGCTGGGAATCTGTTAAACGTCACTTCCGTGAAATGGGCATCAACTGTCAAAGCACGGACTTCACTGCCATTGGTGTGGGTGATATGGCGGGTGACGTATTTGGTAACGGTATGCTGCTATCTAAGCACATTCGCTTACAAGCTGCGTTTAACCACATGCATATCTTCATAGACCCTAATCCAGAATCAGCGTCAAGTTGGGTAGAGCGTGATCGTCTGTTTAATCTGCCTCGCTCTAGTTGGGAGGATTACAATAAAGACCTGATTTCTCAAGGTGGTGGCATCTTCTCTCGTCGAGCGAAGTCTATCTCTTTAACGCCTGAAATTCAGAAAATGCTGGGTACCAAGAAAGCATCAATGGCACCCAATGACTTGATCAAAGCGATCTTGTCTATGCAGGTTGATCTACTTTGGAACGGTGGTATCGGTACTTACGTTAAGTCTTCTAGCGAGACTCATACTGATGTGGGTGACCGTGCAAATGACGTGCTACGTATTGATGGCCGTGACCTGAAAGCTAAGGTTGTTGGTGAAGGTGGTAACTTGGGTATGACTCAACTGGGTCGTATTGAATACGCTCTAACGGGCGGTCGAGTTAATACTGACTTTGTTGATAACGTTGGTGGTGTAGATTGCTCGGATAATGAAGTTAACATTAAGATCTTCTTGAATGGCTTGGTGTCTAACGGTGATCTAACCGTTAAGCAACGTAACCAAGTTCTTGAGTCGATGGAAGACGAAGTCGGCGAAATCGTACTAGACGACGCTTACTGCCAAGCTGAGTCTATCTCTGTTACTGAGCATCAAGGTGTTGGCTTAGTGAAAGAGCAAATCCGCTTTATCCACACAATGGAAAAAGCAGGGTACTTAGATCGTGGTTTGGAATACATCCCAGATGACGAAACGCTTCTAGAGCGTGAGAAGCAAGGCCAAGCATTAACAAGGCCTGAGCTGTCGGTATTGATCGCTTACGGAAAAATGGTTCTAAAAGAAGATCTTGTGAGCGATGATATTGCGAATGATGAGTTCCATGCTCAACAACTGATGCAATACTTCCCAACAGAGTTACGCCGTAACTATTCTCAGCACATGGATAACCATCCACTTCGTGCAGAAATCATTGCGACTGCGCTTGCTAACCAAATGGTTAACGAGATGGGCTGTAACTTCGTGACTCGCTTGCAAGAAGAGACGGGCGCAAACATTGTTGATATTGCGAATGCTTACGCAGCATCACGTGAAATCTACGGCCTGGGTCAGGTATTGAAGAGCATCCGTGAACTGGACAACATCTCTAGTTCTGAAGCTCAGTACGAATTGCTTTACCATGTGCGTCGTACGCTTCGTCGTCTAGCACGCTGGTTACTAAGAAACCGTGCGGGTAAGCAGTCAGTGAATGCATTGATTGAGCTTTACCAAGGTGATGTAGTCGCTATTACGGAAAAGCTGGATGAAAACCTAGTGGCTTCAGAAGTAGAAGAGCATAAAGCAATGGCTCAACTATGGATTGACCAAGGTGTAAACGCTGAGCTGGCTAATTCCGTGGCTCGTTTGTCTAGCCTGTACTCAGCACTGGATATATCCACAGTGGCTCGTGAAACCGGTAAAACAGTACAACAAGCGTCTAAGCTTTACTTCAACCTAGGCGACCGTTTATCACTGCACTGGTTCTTGAAGCAAATCAATGGCCAAGCTGTAGACAACAACTGGCAAGCACTGGCGCGTGCAGCATTCAGAGAAGATCTGGATTGGCAGCAACGTCAGTTAACTGGCCAAGTACTTAACTGTGGTTGTGCTTCAGACATCGATGTAATTAAAGCGCTTGATGACTGGATGGAAAGTAACTCTGTTTCCCTACATCGTTGGGAAAGCATCTTAAACGAATTCAAAGTGGGTTCGGTTCATGAGTTTGCTAAGTTCTCAGTAGCATTGCGTGAATTGATGCTGTTGAATCTAAACTGCATGTCGAAAGACTAGTCACTAGATAAAACGAAAAAAATAAGGGCAGGCCATAAGGTCTGCCTTTTTCGTTTCGGTAAAGTGGGAGCCATTGGTCTAACGATTTTTGAAGGGTCAATCTCGACGCACACGTCGTTTGTTGTTAAGTGAGCTGGTGGCCGTAATGTGGTAGAGGCAAGAAGTGAGTTAATAACCTGAAGAAACGATAACGTTTGCTTAATAAAGAACCTCATTCGTTAGCAAACTCGATTATCTTACCCTTACAGACAGTAATAGATTGAATAGTTGGGTAAATAAGTAAATAATATCGCCCCGTTTATACGGGGCTTTTTTCTATCGGAGGCACAATGCTTTACCGTCTAGCCAGAACTGGCTTTTTCCAACTTGATGCCGAAAAGGCACATGATCTTGCAATTCAAAATTTCAAGCGCTTCACAGGCACACCTATTGATCTTTTGTATCGCCAACAATTACCTCACCGACCTGTAGAGTGCATGGGTCTTACTTTTAAAAACCCAGTTGGCTTAGCTGCCGGCCTAGATAAAAACGGCGAATGTATTGATGCATTTGGCGCAATGGGCTTTGGTTTCGTAGAAGTAGGTACAGTGACTCCACGTCCACAAGCGGGTAACGACAAACCTCGTTTATTCCGTCTTGTTGAAGCTGAAGGTATCATCAACCGCATGGGCTTTAACAACCTAGGCGTCGACAACCTTGTTGAGAATGTTAAGAAGTCGAACTACGACGGCATCTTAGGCATTAACATCGGTAAGAACAAAGACACACCAATTGAAAAGGGCGCTGAAGATTACTTGATCTGTATGGAGAAGGTATATCAATACGCTGGTTACATTGCAGTGAACATCTCTTCACCAAATACTCCAGGACTTCGTTCTCTACAATACGGCGAAGCTCTAGACGATCTGTTGTCTGAACTTAAAACGAAACAATCTGAACTGGAAGAGAAGCATGGTAAATATGTTCCTCTTGCTCTTAAGATTGCTCCGGATCTAAGCGACGACGAAATTAGCCAAATTTGTGAATCATTGATCAAAAATAAGATCGATGGTGTGATCGCAACAAACACAACATTGGATCGTTCAATCGTTGAAGGCATGAAACATTGCGATGAAGCGGGTGGCCTAAGTGGACGTCCTGTTCAATCTCGCAGTACTGAAGTAGTTCGTAAACTTCACGAAGAGCTTGGTGACAAACTGCCGATCATTGGAGTAGGTGGTGTTGACTCGTATGTTGCTGCAAAAGAGAAAATGATGGCGGGCGCTAAGCTTGTACAGGTTTACTCTGGTTTCATCTACAAAGGCCCAGGCCTAGTTGGCGATATCGTTAAAAATCTATAAGCTGAAAATTGCTTTATTCTTGAAAAGCGACAATCTGGCATCGTCTTACTAAAAGAGACACTGTAACTCACTGAGTTGTAGAGAAAAGCGATAAGAAAGAGGAATTCATTTCCTCTTTTTTTTTGCCTATTGCTCAGTAAAATTACTGTAATTGAAGGTAATTTTGCGTTTTACCTAATGGAATGGTTCAACAGTGTGAGACGAAATGATGCTTAAACCTAGCGATACATGGAGTTGGTATTACGATGAGCAGCAATGTTCATTAATGCTAAACCTCGGAGAGGATATGATTTTCAAAACGAATCTGGTCCGCAATAAGCTGGTGGACTGCGCGTTTAGAGATAATGAATTCACCGTTGATGACGCATCTTCATACCAAACCTTCAAAGAACAAATTTCTGGCTTAGAACTGTCTGAGCCTCGCCAAGCTGAACTCGCGCTTTATTGCGTGGCAGCAAAGCGCTTCCACAAGCCTGTACAGCCTAAGAGTTGGTTCTTCGACTCACAGGGCGCTGGCCACGAATATCCTCAAGAAGGGGATATCGTACAAATGAATAACGAGCATAGCTTAGGGTATTTCATTGTATTAGAAGTGGGAGAGTGTGCGAGCCTATGTGCATTTGTCGACCTAGAAGAGTTTCTGCTTACACCTTCAAAAGGGTTACGCTTTGGTGACTCGATTAAGGTCATGCACGATAGAATGATAGACGCGAACGCTATTCTTCATCAAACGCACATTGCGATGGTCGGTTAGCCTTCAATCTAATCCATCATTTCTCACACCATCGCAACGCATCAACCTGTCAAATCTTCCCCAAAATCGGCTCATTAGCCGATTTTTTTGTGCCTAAAAAACCTCATCCTGATAAATACATCACTGCTTAACCATTTAAATAGTGAACTTGCGACTATTTTTTCGCCTTAATTTCTGCCTGTTTTTATCGCCAGAAGTGTAATTTACCCATCTTTATTCCCTGTTTTTGCCATTTTGTAGCTAAGTTTCACCCTTAAATTTCATTTGGTATATACCAATTTTGAGGTGAATATAAATTCACATTATCGCTTTGGTCGGTATTTGGTCATGAATCTTGTTGGTTTGATAAGTCTTATGTTCTAAGGGGATGTGGGTAAGCGATCGCTTCAACACTGTGCGTTTGCTAGCCAGTTAGAAGAAAGATTCAATGAAAAGACGAGTTTAGTGTGATGCTCTAGTAACAAATTCAGGTATAATCGAGCTCATTTTTATCAATAAAAGAACACTATGAATCAATATCTAGCGGTTACCTCAAATGGCCTTGAGAATTTATTAGTTGAAGAACTAACCCAACTAGGGATTACAAACGCAAAACCTGTTCAAGCAGGTGTTAAATTCAAAGCCACCAATGAGCAAATTTATCGTTGTTGTTTGTGGAGCCGTTTGGCTTCTCGATTTGTACGTGTCCTTTCTGAATTCACTTGTATGGACGACATGGATTTGTACCTATCAACCACTGCGGTTAACTGGGTAAATCAATTCCATAGCTCAAAGCGTTTTGTTGTTGACTTCAATGGTACGAACAACGAAATCCGCAATAGCCAATACGGTGCGATGAAAGTAAAAGATGCTGTTGTTGATTGCTTTGAGAAGAAGTCTTTGCCTCGTCCTTCTATCAGCAAAGAGAACCCAGACATTCGAATTCACGTTCGTCTACACCGTGATAAAGCGATTCTTGGTGTTGATATGGTGGGTAGCGGTCTGCATCAACGTGGTTACCGTCCAGAATCAGGTCGCGCACCTCTACGTGAAACACTTGCTGCAGCGATTCTTCTTCGTAGTGGTTGGGATGCGACTAAACCTTTCCTAGATCCTATGTGTGGTTCAGGTACGTTAGTGATTGAAGCGGCAATGATGGCTGCAAACATGGCTCCAGGTGTTAAACGCCAGAAGTGGTGTTTTGAATCACTAGAAGATTTCGAACCAGAGCTTTGGGCTGAAGTTAAAGCTGAAGCAAACGTTCAAGGCCGTCGTGGTGTCAAGAAAGTAGAATGTAAGTTCTATGGCTATGACAATGATGAACGCATGATCAAAACGGCGCGTGATAATGCTCGTCGTGCTGGTGTTGAAGAGTTGATTGAATTCGAAGTAGGTGATGCTGCAAAACTTAAGCGTCCTACCGAGTTTACTGATGGTGTGATTGTTTCTAACCCACCTTATGGTGAGCGTCTAGGTACAGAGCCGGGCCTAATTGCACTTTACACGGCATTCGGCGCGCAGCTTAAAGCGGAATTTGGCGGTTGTAACGCGTCTATCTTCTCTAGTTCAGACGAACTACTTAGCTGCCTACGCATGCGTGCAGACAAACAGTTCAAATTGAATAATGGTGCGTTACCGTGTCACCAAAAGAACTACTCAATTTCAGATCGTCCGATGTCAGAACGTCCAGCGGGCGAACAAGAACAGCTGATTGCTCCTGACTTCGCAAACCGTCTTAAAAAGAACATCGGTAAAATTGGCAAGTGGGCTAAGAAAGAGCAACTAGATTGTTACCGTATCTACGATGCTGACTTACCAGAATACAATGTAGCGATTGACGTATACCCAGGTCATCTTGTGATTCAAGAATACGCAGCGCCTAAAGATGTACCGGAAGAGAAGGCTAAACGTCGTCTAACCGATATTATCCGTGCTTCTATTCAAGTAACGGGCGTTGAAGCAAACAACGTGGTTCTTAAGGTTCGTCAGAAGCAGAAAGGCCGTTCTCAATACCAGAAGATGGCTCAAGACTCATCTAATCTAGAAGTGAACGAATACGGTGTTAAGCTGATTGTTAATCTTCATGATTACCTAGATACAGGCTTGTTCCTAGATCATAAGATCACTCGTCGTCGTATCGGTGAGATGGCTGCAGGTAAAGATTTCCTAAACCTGTTTGCTTACACGGGTAGTGCATCTGTTCATGCTGCTGTCGGTGGCGCGCGCTCTACAACAACGGTTGATATGTCGAATACCTACCTTGAGTGGGCAAAGCAGAACATGGAGCTTAATGGCCGTGTGGGTCGTCAACATCAGTTTGTTCAAGCTGATTGCTTACAGTGGTTGGTTAAAGAGCAGGGTTCTTACGACCTGATCTTTATTGATCCACCTACGTTCTCAAACTCTAAGCGTATGGATCAATCTTTCGATGTTCAACGTGATCACATTCAGTTGATGGAAAACCTCAAGCGTCTTCTTCGTGAAGAAGGCACGATTGTGTTCTCTAACAACAAACGTCACTTCAAAATGGATCTAGAAGGTCTAGAAGCGTTAGGCCTTAAAGCTCAGAACATCTCTGCTAAGACGCTTCCATTGGACTTCTCTCGCAATAAGCACATTCATAACTGCTGGTTGATTACTCATAAGTAGTTAAGAGATTGTATAAGGATATATAGTGCTGACTCTCTACAGTACAGAAGGGTGCCATCTATGTGAGATGGCATTCCAACTCACGGAACAGTTAAACATTAGCCATCACGTCAACGTTGTCGACATTGCATTTGATGATGAGCTCTTTTCCCGTTACGGGGTCACTATTCCTGTGCTCAAATTTGAAAGCTCTGACCTTTCTCAAAGCTCAGAGCTTAACTGGCCATTTGGCTTGTTAGAACTTAATGATTGGTTAAAGAAAAATGGCATTACTTACAATTCATAATGGGCAATTAGCGTTTGGCGATCACCCGTTATTAGATCGTGCGGACTTTGCGCTGCAAGAAAACGAACGTGTGTGTTTGGTAGGGCGCAATGGCGCTGGTAAGTCTACATTGATGAAAATCCTGTCTGGGAACATCATCATGGACGACGGTAAGATGCAAATCACACAGGATGTGGTTGTATCTCGCCTTGAGCAAGATCCACCGCGTAATGAAGAAGGCACCGTTTATGATTACGTTGCTGGTGGCCTAGCGGAAATCGGTGAACAGTTGAAGATCTATCACGATCTTCTGGATCTCATCGGTACTGACCCGAGTGAAAAGAACCTAAACCGCCTTACTCGCGTTCAAGAGCAACTGGATCACGCGAATGCATGGCGCTTTGAAGATCGCGTAAGTAATGTATTGGCGGCACTTAAGCTGACTGCTGAAACAAAACTGACGGATCTATCTGGTGGTTGGCAACGTAAAGCGGCACTTGCCCGTGCACTTGTATGTGACCCAGACGTTTTACTTCTAGACGAACCGACTAACCACTTGGATGTAGCGACAATCGAATGGTTAGAAGGCTTCCTGAAAGACTTCCGTGGTTCAATTATCTTTATCTCGCATGACCGTGCTTTCATCAAATCGATGGCAACACGCATTGTTGATCTTGATCGTGGTAAGTTGAGCTCGTTCCCTGGCGATTACGAAAACTACCTAGTTGAAAAAGAAGAAGCGCTACGTGTTGAAGAGATGCAGAACGCGGAATTCGATAAGAAGCTTGCTCAGGAAGAAGTATGGATTCGTCAGGGTATTAAAGCTCGTCGAACTCGTAACGAAGGCCGTGTACGTGCGCTTAAGAAGCTACGTGAAGAACGTTTGAACCGTCGTGAAGTGCAAGGTAAAGCTATTATCCAAATCGACGATGGCCAGCGTTCAGGCAAGATTGTATTTGAAGCCGAGAACATTAACTTTGGCTTCGAAGGCAAAGAGATTGTTAAAGACTTCAGCTTCAACATTATGCGTGGCGATCGTATCGCTCTGATTGGACCTAACGGTTGTGGTAAGAGTACGGTACTTAAACTGCTTCTTGATCAGCTTAAGCCAGATTCAGGTCGTCTACATTGCGGTACTAAACTTGAAGTCGCTTACTTCGACCAATACCGCGAAATCCTAGACCCTGAGAAGTCCGTAATTGATAACCTAGCGGATGGTAAGCAAGAAGTCACTGTAGGTGGTCGTGAGCGTCATGCGCTAAGTTACTTACAAGATTTCTTATTCTCGCCTAAACGTGCTCGTACTCCTGTTAAAGCGCTGTCTGGTGGTGAGAAAAACCGTCTGTTATTAGCTCGTATCTTCCTTAAGTCGAACAACTTATTGATTCTCGATGAGCCAACCAACGATCTAGATATCGAAACTTTGGAACTTTTAGAAGATTTGCTTGCCAACTATCAGGGTACGCTTCTTTTAGTGAGCCACGATCGTCAGTTTGTTGATAACACGGTTATGACAAGTTGGATCTTCGAAGGTAATGGTGTGATTGAAGAATTCGTTGGTGGCTATCACGACGCTCAGCAACAAAGAAAGCAAGCATTAGAGTACCGACAGGTTGAAAAGCCATCAAAGCCTGAGAAAGTAGTTGAGGAAACTCCCAAAACTGCGCCAGTTAAGGCTAAACCTAAGAAGTTATCGTATAAGCTACAACGAGAACTAGAAGCGCTACCAATGCGTTTAGAAGAATTGGAAACTCAAATTGAAACTCTCCAGGAAGAAG
Organism: Vibrio splendidus; assembly: GCF_001557875.1. GTDB lineage: Bacteria > Pseudomonadota > Gammaproteobacteria > Enterobacterales > Vibrionaceae > Vibrio > Vibrio splendidus_F. The sequence continues at coordinate 162,475 of NZ_LNRF01000002.1, forward strand.
TCAACGATCCAAGCTTCTTTTCAAAATCTGTAGAGCAGACACAACCAGTTTTAGATAAGCTATCTGCAGCAGAGCAGGAGCTTGAAGTTGCTTTTGAGCGCTGGGAAGAGCTCGAGGCACTACAACAGGAAAGTTAAGAAGTAATAATGACTTGTACTAAATTTAAATTAACTACAGTTGCAGCTCTAGTTTTGGCTGCAACTAATGCCAACGCTGCACTTTACAAGGTAGTTGAGGTAACGCCTTCGATTACTGGTGCATCTGAAATCTTTGGTGTAGCTATTCAGCCTGCGACGGTAACCGGAACAGAAAGTTGTTTTACTACCGGCACTGTTGGTAGCGTTGCATGTGACAGCTTTAAATTAGCTGGTGAAACTCGCAATACGGTCGAGGCTGTAAGTTATCGTGAAGAAGTACCATTCGCGATGGACGCTCCGTTCCAATACATCCAAGAGTTCGATGATTTCGAAAACTATTGTTATAGAGAGCTAAGATACTCTACATGTGAGAGTTGGGCGCAAAACCGTTGGAATGATACTTGGAGTAAGGAAAGGTTCGACCTAACTTACGTCAATGCAAAAGCATTTGTTGAAGGCGGCGCGACATTTGACACTCGTAATACGGTCATTAACTCTCTAGATAATAATGCTCAACCACTAGGTGTTAAATCTGAAGGTGGTATCCGTAATAATGCGATGTTTACGACGACGGCTGGGCCTACTGGCACCTCTGAAACTCGTGCATGGAAAGCGATTACGGCAAGCAACAGTACTGTTTATAATGTAGGTAGTGTATCTACGGCAGGTCCAAAAACAGACACTTCGGATACAACATTTAGCTCAAAAGCTGCTATCTGGGATGGTACTACAACAAAAGAGATTGATTGGATCAGAAGTGGAAATGCTCAACAAGATGAATACTTTGCCCAAGGCAGTATGCGTTCAATTGTTGAATCAAACTCTGTTTTCTATGGTGTTGGCTATAATACAGCAGATGGTAATGGCGACCTACAAGACATGAATGCCAGTGTTTTTGTGAGCGATTCACTAGACCTTACCAGCGCAACATGGACAACTAAACAGATTAGCGGTGCAGAGGTTAAGTCTGGTTCATCTAACGATGATGCTCGATACAGTAACTCTGTAGCGACTGACATTAACGATAACTTGTTCGCTGTTGGTTATTCTAAGCGTAATGGCTATGTGCCAGAGAGTGGTAGTGCTGGTAACAAGATTTTCGTTGTAACGGATGCTAAAAACCCGACAGCAACGTATTTGTCTGGTGGTATCTTCTTCGGCGGTTCGAGCGGTGAAGCTAAAGCAGTTAACAACTTTAATGAGTTTGTTGGCCAAATAGATGCAGAAACCACTCGTGAGGTTGATGGTAGTGAAAGAAGACACAGAGGCTTTATATATCCTTATAACGTGTCCTCATCAACGGAAGCTCGTCGTGTAGACATCTTTAACGGTCAGGCTTGGTGGTTAGATGATCTAACAAATGATGGTAATGTTTCCGGAGAGAACAACAAGTTCCGAATTATTGATGCTACTGACATTAACGATGCTGGTGTAATCTCGGCTACTGCTATCAAATGTACAGTTGGGGGAACTACTCAACCGTATGACACAACTTCTCACAACTCATACTGTGGTGGCGCTGCGTCTAACGCAGTAGAAGAGGTTGTCGCGGTTAAGCTCGTTCCAATTACCGGTGCGACTAAAGCTGATATCCAAGCTCGTAGTGCCGATTCAGAGAAAGTCGATCGTCAAGGTGGTAGCCTAGGTTGGTTGACTTTGACTGTGCTTGGTCTGTTAGGGTTCCGTAGAAAATTTAAATAATTTTATCTCTTGAGCCCGAGTTCACAATTCTGAACTCGGGCTTTTTTTCGCCTTGAGAAAAGTGAAAATTTGATCGATTCTTAAAGTTGGAGTCACAAAAACTCCGCAAAGTTGTAATCATTGTATGTTAGTAAATGGAACACCCGTATGAGGACTGCACTATGAAGAGACAAAAGCGTGATCGACTAGAACGAGCACAATCTCAAGGTTACAAGGCTGGTTTAAATGGACGGTCGCAAGAAGCTTGCCCATATAGCCAAATGGATTCTCGGTCTTATTGGTTAGGTGGATGGCGTGACGCCAAGGATGATAAGCAATCAGGTCTCTATAAGTAGATAGGGCGTAAAGAATTCAAGGTCAAGGCTCTATAGTTGATTACATCTATAGAGCCTTGTTAGTTTTAAAGGGCATAAAGCATTCTCAGAACTACATATAGCATTATAGTTTTGTTCTCATAAACGTATCGCTGGTGGAGTTATCCTGTTTCACACTTAATACGGGATTACCTTAATGCACTATAACTAAATTTATTGGAGTGAAAATAAAGCAGCCATGGGCTGCTTTATTAAAAATCTAACTATTAGATTAGAATGCTGACGTATCTTGGAAAAGGCCAACTTTCAAATCTTTAGCAACGTAGATCTCTTTGCCATCAACAAGTACACGACCATCCGCAAGACCCATAACTAGGCGACGGTTAACAACACGCTTCATGTGGATCTCGTAAGTTACTTTTTTCGCTGTAGGCAGAATTTGACCAGTGAATTTCACTTCGCCAACCCCTAGAGCACGACCTTTACCTTCGCCGCCAACCCAACCAAGGTAGAAGCCAACAAGCTGCCACATTGCGTCGAGGCCTAGACAACCAGGCATTACAGGGTCACCTGGGAAGTGGCAATCGAAAAACCATAGGTCAGGAGTAATATCCAGCTCAGCAAGAACTAAACCTTTACCATAATCACCTTCAGTTTCAGACATTTTAGTGATGCGATCCATCATTAGCATGTTCGGTGCTGGTAGTTGAGGGCCTTGTGGCCATAGTTCGCCTTGGCTTGATGCTAGAAGCTCTTCGCGAGTGTAAGAATCACGTTTGTTTTGCATTATCAATTACTCCGATTTTTGATAGGTGCATATTAGTGAACAGGTGTACGCTAAACAAGTCCGATCAGTACTAGACAAACCAGTTTTTAATGCGTCCAACAATTCCAATAGGGTGCTCATGTCTTTCAAAGTTTTCAATACGTTCCGCGATTTTGCTCAGAACGCTTTCTTGTTCATCGTCTCTAAATGGTTTGTTCATAATAAGAGGAATTGCTTCATCTACATTAGACACAGACCAAATATGGAATTCTTCATTCTTAATGCTTTCAATAAGGTCTGGCTTCAGTGCAAGGTGCCTTAAATTCGATCTTGGAAGGATCACGCCTTGTTCGCCAGTTAAGCCATTGTGCTTACACACATGGTAGAAGCCTTCGATTTTTTCGTTTAGCCCACCAACCGCTTGTACACGACCAAATTGGTCTACTGCACCAGTAACCGCAATTTGTTGATTGATAGGGTATTCAGACAAAGCACTCACCAGAGAACACAACTCCGCAAGAGAAGCACTATCGCCATCTACTTCGCAGTAAGACTGCTCAAATACTACGGAAGCTGCGTATGGTAACGGATCTTCAAGGTTTAGTGCGCTGCTCACAAATGCTTGCATGATCATCATGCCTTTAGCATGAAGATTACCACCAAGTTCGGCTTTGCGCTCAACATCGGCAATATCACCATCACCAAAGTGAATAACACAGGAGATTCGTGCAGGTTCACCATACGATATTGGGTGTCCCGGTACATCGATGACCGTCAATCCATTAACTTGACCAACTTGTTCACCTTCAGTTTCGATAATGACTTGGCCATCACGAATATCATCAAGGGCGCGTTCTGGTAGATAAGATTCACGGTTGTATTTGTGCTGCTGAGCTTGTTGGATATGGTGAATATCAATCTCACCATTGTCGGCTTCAATCAGAGCTTCGTTCAATAACGCATTGTGCCAAATAGGGCATAATGGAATATAGCTCTGATCTTCAGTCTCTCTTGCTCCGGCCGTGAGAATGCCCGTCAACGCTTGTTGCGTGATGGTTGGCAATTCATAGCGTTGTTGAAGCCACTTAAGGTAACCAAGATATTGAGTCAAAGTCTCTTCAGAGAGCTTGATATCTTGTTCAATTTCGCTAAATAGGCAAAAACCGGTTTGAATATCGCTGTCCAGGTAATCAAGGTCACCTAGTTGAGCTCTGTCTCCAACGACAATCAACTTAATGTTGTAAGTCAAAGGCAAAGTCGGGGATTGGTTCAAGTGCTCTGGATTGCTGCTGATAGGCTCTACGGCTTCACCAAGCAGTGCTGATTTAAGCAGTAACCAGCTTCCTGGGTTGGCCAAGATCAAGTTTGCTGAAACGATCAGATAGCCATTGTTTGCTCTAGCCAGTAGGCCAGGTTTTGTTGCAACAACCTTACCGTCTTTCGATTGAACTTGGTCAAACAGAGAGACAGCATTTAAAGACTCAGTTTTTATAACCGGTAGAGTGTGATCATCTAAAGCAGTGACTAGAGATTCAACAATCATTTGACGATAGATCGAGTTGTCTGGAGCGTTTACAAGTAACACACGCGAAAGGTTAGACAAACGGACAAAGCGGGTTAGCGCATCTTTGAATCTATGTTGAATATCTGAAAACGGGAAAGGCGAGATGTCAGGGAATTGCTCTAATTGAGCGCTATATTCGTCGTACTGAGGCGTAACATGTCGCCAATCTACTTGAGTCATTTAAGTTTCTGATTATGATAATGAGGTAGGGAGTATATAGAAAAACCGATCTCGCTTGTAGCTCTATGTTGTAGTTACTAATCACTAAGCTAATATAAGTATGATCTTGGTCTATTCTTTCAAGACAATAATTGTTAAATAGCCTATTTTGGGTTACGCTGTCACTAGGATTAACTCTCGAGATTAGACATGAAATATCAGCAACTTGAAAACTTGGAATGTGGTTGGAAATGGAACTATCTGGTCAAAAAATGGAAAGAAGGTGAATCGATCACTTGCCATATTGATTCAAGTGAAGCTGACGTTGCTGTTCAAGCCTTATTGAAGTTGGAACACCAGCCTACGGGTGTTCTTGAGTGGATCTCTAACAACATGTCTCCTGAGCTCGATAACAAGCTTAAACAAGCGATCAGGGCTAAGCGAAAGCGCCACTTCAATGCTGAACAAGTTCACACCAAGAAGAAATCAATCGACCTTGATTATCGTGTATGGGAAAAACTATCTCAACGAGCGAATGAGCTAGGTTGTACGCTTTCTGACGCCATAGAGTATTTGGTTAGCGAAGCGTCTCGTAGTGAACAGGCTAGTAAGACAGTGACCAGCCTTAAAGAAGACTTAAGCAAGCTCCTTTCTGACGATAAATAACCATCAACAGTAGTGGTGACATTATGATGTACGTAATCTTAATCGGTGCGGTGTTAGTTTTTTGGTTAGTAGCAGTCGATCGACCGGTATTGAAAATTAAATTTAGCGACGGGGCGATCGAACAAGTTAAAGGGCATCTTCCACCGAGCTTTAAGCACAACCTTCAAGAGATTGGTCATAACAACGCCTTTAAAGGTGAGCTAAAAGTGTATGCAAAACGCTCGGGCTACAATCTTAAGTTCACTAAAGATGTACCTAAAAACGTACAGCAACGTATTCGTAACGTGTTCCCGCATAATGGTTTTAAGTCTAAAGGCTCAAAGAAAGCGTAATAGTCGAGAATTACGTGTGACTTGGTAAACCCTCATACTTAGTTAATTCTTCACTTTCCTTAATCATCAGCATACTGTTCTCACTTCCTAACTGAGAGAGCAGTATGAGATATCTAATATTCTTGTTGTGTTTTGTATCCCCATTCGCATTTCCTGATGATGCATTGGTTAACCCTGTTGCCAAAAATATTAAAGTCACCGTTATGAAAGAGCTCAATAAGAGTAATGCTGATTTCGATGGCTATTGCGATCTGATGATTGAGATGAAGCACTCTAAAGTCTATACAAGAATTAAGAGGGTGAGAACATCGGGCGATAGCAAAGTTTGTAAACAGGCTAAAAAGCACCTGCCAAAGAAGAAAAAGTTCAAATATAGCTTTCCAGAAAAGTATATTCGTATCCATATCGCAAATTAACGGGTTTAGTGCACTATAACTAAATAGCCTCAATTTTATTGAAACAATTCCGTGAACCAATCTCTAATTTCTATTAATATTAGTTTTATTATAAAGGCAGCATATGCTGATAAAAGGCAATTAGGGCAAAGGAAAGTTACGGTTGTTGTTAGCAAATAAAAGTTACTCCCCCGAAGTGATTGAGATCTCAAGGAAGGTCACAATCAATGTTGAAGCTCGCTTTAATCGATGGTTAACCTCACCAGAATATAAGCTTGCGCAATCGACAGTAGATACGTTACTAAGTTTGGAAAATAGGTATTGTGATAGCGTCATATTTGATGAATCTGACCGTATCTCTCACAACCAACGTATTTTATTGCGCTGTGAGCAGGATCGAGTCAATGCTCATCGCGAGAAGGTAAATGCAAAACAGCAAACATTACGGTATGTGATAGACGATGTCAGTAATGCCGCTTCTGCGCTTATGCTTGAGAAACTACAAGGAACGCTAATCAGTTCTTTGTTCTCGGAACTACCAGATTACAATGAATTCGCTAGTGCTGCGTATTCGCCATCCTTAAACTTTTCCAAACTCCATGAAATATCAGCGAAAAGCAGGCCATTGAGCTCAAGCTTAATCGAGTTTGTTTCTAATCGTGAGTTCACAGAAAAGTACGGCAAGAAGTCCAAGGTAATTCTCGATCCAAAAATTGCAGCACGCCAAATAGGTATCGAGAACTGTCGTTTATTGTTCCCATTGTTAATGACCCAGCAGCTAATTAAATGGAATGATGGCAACATTAAACACATCACACCTAAGGTTTGGCAGCACCTGGTCGTGACGTCAAATGCGACTCGAATTCGACTTCAAGAAACATCGGTAAAAGACCCTAATGTTGGTATTCTACTTGGCGTATTGAGAATTCTCCCTTTGTTTGTGATTTGTAACCACTTTTCTTCTATATTCGAAGATGCATTAGTAAAAACTATGCTCGGTTACCGAGATGCCAGTGACAAGCATGATGAATATTATGCTTGTGCAGAAGTGCTCCCAAACACCCAGTTTCTCGAAACGATGGTAGAGAAGTTAGAGCTGAAGTTACTAAAAAACCTCGTTGAATTTGTAGATTGGAGCCCAAGTAATCAGTTTATAAAGAGGGCTCTTCTAGAGGAAGTTAATGATACCCCCGTGCTTGAGCGAACAGTTTATGGTGCTGCTCTGGCTCAAGGTCGAAAGTTTTCTATTTTCGAAGCGTTAGATAACAGCGAATTATTTAACGTTAAGCATCGACCTTATTGGTTTTCTACAGTTCAAATGTCTATAACGACAATTGAACAAATGCAGGATAGGGTGCCTGGAAAACTGACGACGAACATGTAAAAAGGGGAGCCACATTAAATGTGGCTCCTTTTTTTTGTTGCACTGTAACGTAATGCGAGAGCCTGACATCTTGCTTTATCCCTTTTAGCAGACCACTTCGAATGTAAACGACTCTTGTTTGGCTATTGCGTGCTTAACGGGTATACCAAGGCGCTGGCAAGTCATCAGAACTTTCAGTTTTCTGTCGGCAGGAGCGTGCTCAGAGAGGATCACCGAGCTTAGGCATTCTCTATTAAGGTAGAGCTTATTGCCCGCCATCTCCTCATCAGGTAACACCCAGCGATATTCCTTTTCATAACTCCAATTCGAATGCTTGAGCTTGAATATCTCGGAACCTAACCCTAATGCCTGCAATCCACTCAATGATTCTAAGTGGGACATGCTTAGCTCATCTTCATATTGGACCTCAAAACAGTTGAGGTTGGCCTCGCCGCTATAGCTGTTGAGATCATACTCGATGCACATGCCTTTAAAGTTGTCGCCATACTGAGACCATAGTATTGGGTGGTCGCTAGATTGAGAAAAACACATAACCTTGAAATTGTTCTGGAGCTCATTCTTGAATATATGGTTAGATTCAAAAGGGTTATTGAAAGTTTTAGCGTAATCGAACCACAACGAACACTCGGCAATCGACTGTATGTTTCTATCATGGAGAGATCTGAACTTATAAAGTTTAGGCAACATATCAAACACCTAGTTTACAAAATTGCCTGATGTTAACACTTTAATTTGCTTTTATTTCCTGAATGCATTGCATTTGATTGCTTAATCACCAAATTTATTCATATAACTGCTTGATAGATCAAAATTTAAACACGAAATAACAGCCTGATTAAGTGGTTTATCTTGTGGTTGAGCGATAGCGAGCTAGTGTTCGCTTGTTGAAAATAAGATACAACGTAACTTCGAGTTTATCTGGGTGAGGTTGGTAAAACAGGGACTGCTGTGTTTAATAAGCTTCGTGTCAATATTTTAAAGCTATCGGATATATGTTCTAGATCGATTCCAGCGACATCCCATAAACTAAGCGTGACGTAAAGTACCCATGTGAAACGCGTACGCATGTTAATTGTTTTAGATGCTAGTCCGAACATTGGCGTCAGCAGAAGAGCCACATGAAAAGTTAGTGACGGTTGTAGGTAAAATAATTCAATTTGATTGGCTACTGATAAAGGTGTCGTTTTGGTGTTATCAAAAAAGATGGTCGCCTGTGTGAAATCTGAAAAGAAAACAACAGAAATTGGCCACAAGATTTACACACAACACAGCAATAATGACTACAAACATGAGTATGAATCAGTAAACGAGAAGAGAAAACTTTTCCGTTGACCAAGTTTGTGTGCATGGAGTTCGAATTACGAACGGTACAGATGTTGGGTACATATATAGCTATTTGTTTTTTTGATCTTAAAGAGCGCTGCTGAACGCTTAAGTAGACCAATACAGGTTAGATTAGGCGGACATTTTAAAGTGGCTCAAACCGGACATTACTAAATTACTCCAATAATAACACTGCGTATTATGTATATTATGTTAAATTGAATTTAGCGTTTATAAGGCAGGTACCACTCTATGGATGCCCTGCCTCTTGTTTATCTATCAAATTGACGTTCTATTTAACAGTAAGGCTATTTACCATAAAATACCTAATAAACATATTTCCTAATCTTCGATTAAGAATACGTTTATTAGATTTCAAGCATTAATCTGTCAATTGCTTCAGTGATCTCTTTAGTCCTTACTGGTTTAGTTACGAAGTCATTCATACCAACATCTAAGCACGAACATTTGTCTTCTACTGATGTGTGTGCTGTTAGCGCGACGATTGGCGTGTTGATGTTCGCGTCTCTCATGTATTTGGTTGTGGTCAACCCATCCATTACCGGCATCGATACATCCATTAAGATAATGTCTATCGAGTCATTGGCTCTTTCAACAAAGCCAATCGCTTCTTCACCGTTGCTTGCGATGAAAACTTCGTGGCCTTGCCGCGTTAGGATTAATTTAATCACCATTTGATTCGTTGGATTATCTTCAACGACCAAAACTGAATAACGAGTTCTTAGTTCTCTTGAGCGTTCATTCTCTTCATTGTGAGTTATGTTGTTCATGACTCTGGTAAGCACTGGTAACTGTACTTCGAATTTAGAGCCTTTTCCGAGCTCACTCTCTACAGATATTCGCCCACGCATCAGTTCTACAAGTCGTTTAGTTATGGCCAAGCCTAAACCTGTACCACCAAATCTGCGTGTAATCGTGCTATCAGCTTGTACGAATGGACTGAACAAAGACGAAATTTGTTGTGAGCTGATACCAATCCCTGTGTCTTCTACCGTTATATAGAATGAGCTTTGCTGGTATTTGATAGAAACATGGACATGCCCACGCTCTGTGAACTTAATCGCGTTACCAATCAGATTAAATAGGATTTGTGCTAAGCGGCTTGGGTCAATGTAATGGAGCTCACCTTCAGGAATATTGCTGGTTATAGTTAATGCCAACCCTTTATCGTCTGCTGTTTTCTTTTGCTCAGATAATACAAAAGTTACAGTGTCTCTTACATTGCTCCATTGAGGTGCCAACGAGAAACATCCAGATTCAATCTTAGAAAAATCCAATACGTCACTGATAATCGCCAAGAGAAGCTCAGATGATGCGCTCATATTTAGCAGTATAGACTGTTGTTCTTCGTTCAGTGATGTGGATTTTAGAGTGTCAATCAAGCCTATAATGGCGTTTAACGGAGTTCTTAGCTCATGACTCATCATAGCTAAGAATTCCGACTTTGCCTTGTTGGCTCTTTCTGCGTCTTTTCTTGCTGTGACAAGCTCTGCTGTACGCTCTCGAACTGTAGCTTCAAGCTTTTCTTTGCTTTCAATATCAAAGACAGCACGCTCTATCAGTGGGCGGAAGCGGTTTAGCGTGGCTTTGGTTTCAATACTAAAGTGCTTGGTATTGGAGTGGATAAAGATGATGACAGATTGTGTTAATCCGCTATCTATACCGGTAATTAGAACGGAGTTGATTTGGTCGAGAACAATGGGATGTAGCGAGTTGAATTCCCCCAGAGATTTAGGCTCAAAAAGGATGGCGCATTCACCATTGATGACTCGCGATAGCTTACCACAATCAGTCCATGTCATTTGTTCAAAGACTTTGTTATTGGTTAGCAGGGTTTTGAAACTACCTTTGTTCCCTACTCTTGATACCACGATAAAGTCATCAAACTTAATGTATTTTTTTAGCACAAATTCTAGGCTAGAGAATATCTCGGAGATGTTACTTGCTTTACTGATCGCAGAGATAGTAGACAGGATTACCCTATTCTCATCAGCCAGTTTTCGTTCCCGAGCTTTGAGCTTTTGGAGTTCAATACGAGCTTCTTGTAGTGCTTCTCTACCTTCAGAACTCATTATTTTTTTAACCTATAGAATGTTGCAGATGACACCATTAAATTACCGTGTGCATTCTCACCACCAGAAAGTCTTCCTTGCTCTCCAAAGGTAAATGGACATATGTATGGTAGACCATTAAGCGCTTGATTTATTTGTTCACATACTTCATCCATATCTTGTTTTAGGCTCAACATAGGCCCTGCACAAAAGATATTAATAGCGCCCAATTTCTCTTCGAGGTCCATATCATTGTAATAAGAGGAATGAATGATGTTGGCAGCTCTACTTATAAGTTGTTGTTTAGACCCCTGCATCAAATAGATGGTGTCTCCTTCACTTATATCAGTGAACAACTCGATCCCGTTACATTCGGTCTCTCTAATTGAATGAGATAATTTGAAATATGGATAGTCATACGACGAGCCAACTTTTCTGCCTAGTGGATAGACAGAAGATTTCGCGAATATGTAACCATCATCACTGCCACCTAAGTGGAAATTCGTCCACTCATTATAAACGGTGGCGGCGGGCCTGTGGTCTATCTCTAATAGGATTCTGTTTCTTACTTTGGTGACGGTACCGGAATAGCGCGTGGGTGTATGCCCTGCACTGAAAGACGAATAGATAGACTGAGAGGCAAATATAACAGTCAAAGATACACCGTTTATAGAGAGTGACTCTTCGGTAAAAATACTCCAGTTTCCAGACACCTGATTGTCCGCAGCACTGCCACCAATAATTGGCACTTCGGTACCGAATTTTTTGTCGATGGCCGCCATTACCTTCTCTTCGTTACCTGGAGTAGAATGCAGCAAGATAAGGTCAGGGATTTCACCCGCTCTGTTGGCGTTCTTAAGCGCTTTATCGATGGCGCTAAAAGTACTGTGGTCTATGGAATCGCCGAAGTGCTCGATACCAGTACCGTAGGCATTGATCCCCGAGTCATAAATGATAAGCACGCCAATTACCGGACCGGAATGAAACCCAGTCTCGGTCATAATGCCGTGACAAGTGGTGCAGCCATGTATGGGAGTATTAGGGAGAGCATCTACGAAATATCTCTGCACTGCGAGTGTCGAGTACTCTTCTGTGCAGTAACAAATAAGACAGGCAATATCGTCTGGGTTCTCTACCCCACAAAGCAGCTCATCGACTGCGATTTTATCGTCTAGGGAATAAGAGACTTTTGATAGAAATTTCATAGATACCAGGAAACTTTATTAATACCCTCTTTATAACACTTTAATGCATGGTGTTTCACTGATTTGGTACATGATTCTATCAAAAGAACCGAGGCGTAACTCAGTTTTACCTCTGTTACTCTTTAGATAGGTTTACAGAAAACGTCCTGATCTGTTGTGGAAATGTAACCGTTATTGAGGATGTCTTATCATTAGTTTGTAACAGCCAATTCGATGGCTCTTTTTCTTCTAGAATTCCGTTCTCATTATAGCTAATGATAAATTTGCCAGTTTTAGATGTTTCGATCGAATACCCTGAGCTATCGCCCGAAATCAAAACATTATGATTATCAATACCAAATTCACAAGGTTTTAAAACGATACAGTTCACTGTTTCGTGATTATCGTATGTTACTGTTCTCCAAGTAAATGCAGCTATTAAAATAACCAACATGACGATAATTTGAACAAGCCTGCCTTTTGTTAGCTTTTGTGCTGCCATTATAATCTTTACTCCTTGTTACAAAGTTCAAAGTTTTTAAATAAAAATACAATTCCTGACCAAGCGTAAGGTTACTACTCTGTCATTGATTTGTTAATTCAAGTATAGTGTCACGTTGAAAATGCCACTTTTTTTTAAAATCAGCAAGTGGAAATAAAGCCCTGAATAGGTTGGATTTCTCTTTCTAATTTGGGTGGCATTACGACGTGAGTCGTGTTGGAAGTAAAGTGTAGTAAATAAGAAATTGGAAGCATGCAAATGAGCCAAGAAAAGCAGCTTGAACAAAACTACAACTATACGGTCGTCCGTCAATTTACCCTGGTTACAATTTTGTGGGGTATTGTCGGTATGGGCGTTGGTGTTTTGATTGCCGCTCAATTAGTTTGGCCACAGCTAAACTTTGATACGCCGTGGCTGACGTACAGTCGTTTACGTCCCCTGCATACTAATGCGGTTATTTTTGCGTTCGGTACAAGTGCGCTGTTTGCAACATCATATTATGTTGTACAACGTACCTGTCAGACGCGTCTCTTTGGTGGCCCTCTCGTAGCCTTTACCTTTTGGGGTTGGCAAGCGATTATCCTGTCCGCTGCAATTACTTTACCGTTAGGTTTAACCTCTGGTAAAGAATACGCAGAACTTGAATGGCCAATCGATATTGCTATTACTCTTGTGTGGGTAGCTTATGCGGTCGTGTTCTTCGGAACCATGATTAAGCGTAAGACATCGCACATTTATGTAGCTAACTGGTTCTTCGGAGCCTTCATCATCACGGTTGCCGTGTTGCACATCGTTAACAGCCTAGCTGTTCCTGTATCTGCGTTTAAATCGTACTCGATTTATTCCGGTGCGATTGATGCAATGGTGCAATGGTGGTACGGACACAATGCGGTAGGCTTCCTATTGACAGCTGGTTTCCTAGGTATGATGTATTACTTCGTTCCTAAACAAGCTGGTCGCCCTGTTTACTCTTACCGTTTGTCGATTGTTCACTTCTGGGCTCTTGTGTCTCTGTATATCTGGGCTGGTCCTCACCACCTACACTACACAGCACTTCCAGACTGGACTCAGTCTCTAGGTATGGTTATGTCTTTGGTTCTATTTGCTCCATCTTGGGGTGGCATGATCAACGGTATTATGACTCTATCTGGTGCGTGGCATAAGCTACGTTACGACCCAATCCTACGTTTCCTAATCGTTTCCCTATCATTCTACGGCATGTCGACTTTCGAAGGCCCAATGATGGCAATCAAAACGGTTAACGCACTATCTCACTACACGGACTGGACTATCGGTCACGTTCACTCTGGTGCGTTAGGTTGGGTTGCTATGGTTTCTATCGGTTCGGTTTACCACTTAGTTCCTAAACTATTTGGTCAAGAGCGTATGTACTCTGTATCTCTAATCAATGTTCACTTCTGGTTGGCAACGATTGGTACGGTTTTCTACATTGTTGCAATGTGGATTTCTGGTGTGATGCAAGGTCTGATGTGGCGTGCAGTTAACTCTGACGGTACATTAACTTACAGCTTCGTTGAATCTGTAGAAGCGTCTTACCCGTTCTACTTTGTACGTTTCTTAGGTGGTTTCATCTTCCTATCTGGTATGTTCTTAATGGCATACAACACGTACAAAACTGTTTCTGCACCTAAAGATAGCCTTAAAGCTATCCCTCAACCGGTTTAAGGAGATTTAGAATGAGCTCAAATTCAAATAATCGCCATGAGTTGGTAGAGAAGAACGTTGGCCTACTCGCGATCTTGATCGTTATTGCTATCAGTTTTGGTGCTTTAGTAGAAATTACCCCGCTTATTTTCCAAAAGCAGACAACTGAACCTGTAGAAAATCTACGCGTTTATTCTGCTCTGGAAATGGAAGGTCGTGATATCTATATCCGCGAAGGTTGTAACGTATGTCACAGCCAAATGATTCGTCCTTTCCGCTCTGAAACTGAACGTTATGGTCACTACTCTGTAGCTGGCGAAAGTGTTTGGGAACACCCATTCCTATGGGGTTCTAAGCGTACTGGTCCTGATCTAGCGCGTGTTGGTGATCGTTACTCTGATGAGTGGCACCGTGTTCACCTTATCGACCCTCGTGAACTTGTTCCTGAATCAAACATGCCTGGTTTCCCATGGCTTGCTGAGAATGTACTTGATGGCAAATTGACTCAACAGAAGCTTGAACTCTTCCGTAATCAATTTGGTGTTCCTTACACAGACGAACAAATTGCTAACGCTAAACAAGATGTTGAAGGAAAAACAGAGATGGATGCAATCATCGCTTACCTTCAATCGCTTGGCCACGCAATGAAATAAGGAATAATTATGGACATTATTACATTTCAAAGTGTTTGGACAGTGACTGTTTTTGCTTGCTTCATCGGCATCGTTTGGTGGGCATATGGTAAGAACCGTAAATCACGTTTCGACGAAGATGCAAACCTAGTATTTGCAGACGACGAGCCAGCAACAAGTTCTAAAAATCAAGGAGTGACAAAGTAATGAGTACATTCTGGAGTATCTGGGTTAGTGCGATTACGATTGGTACCCTAATTGGTTGTGCGGTCTTGCTTCGTTGGTGTTTTAAAGACAGAACAGGCGTAGAAGAAGGTCATGATATGGGCCATGAATACGATGGTATTCGTGAGCTTAATAACCCACTACCAAAATGGTGGACATACCTTTTCATCAGTACAATTGTTTTTGCAGCGGTTTACCTTGCTCTATACCCTGGCCTAGGCAACTTTAAAGGTCTATTAGGTTGGACAAGTTCGGACCAAACCGTACGTAGCGTTGAAGAGTCCCGCTCTGCAATCGCTGCTGCGCAAGCAAACAAACAGTTAGATGCATACGCAAAAGAGCTTGATGATGCAGACACCTATTTCGGTGAAGCATTCAGAAAACTCGCTCACGATGAAAATGGTCTACGTTCAGTCCCTGATATCGCATCAGATGCTGACGCAATCAAAGTGGGTCAACGTCTATTCTTGCAAAACTGTTCTCAGTGCCACGGCTCTGATGCACGTGGTCAGAAAGGTTTCCCTAACCTAACTGATGATGCATGGCTATATGGCGGTGAGCCTGAGGCTATCGTAACGACAGTTATGCACGGTCGTGTTGGTCAAATGCCAGGCTGGAAGGACGCTCTTGGTGAAGAAGGCGTAAAAGAAGTAGTTAGCTACACTCTTAGCCTTTCTGGTCGTAGCGTAAACGCACGTGAAGCAGAAGCGGGTAAAGCTCGATTCGTAGTATGTGCTGCGTGTCACGGTACTGACGGTAAGGGTAACCCCGCTGTTGGCGCTCCTGACCTAACTGACCGCGATTGGTTGTTTGGCGATTCTCGCGCGGATGTAACAGAAACTGTTATGTACGGACGTTCTGGTGTAATGCCTGCTTGGAAAGACATTCTAGGCGAAGACAAAGTGCAGTTAGTTTCATCTTACGTTTGGAGCTTAAGCAACTCAGATAATAAGTAACATTTCAATAACAGCCTCTTTCTAAGAGGCTGTCTTTCCTTTATTTTATAACTCCTTCTTTTTATTCTTTTTTGAGATATTTTTTATGGTAAAGCCTTGGTATAAACAGTTTTGGCCGTGGTTCTTAATCGCGTTGCCAGCGACAGTAGTTATTTGGACCATCATGACGGTTATTGTGTTTACACAAAACTCTGTAGACCTAGTGACTGAGGATTACTATAAAAAAGGAAAAGGCATTAATGTCGATATTTCAAAAGTAAATATTGCAAAAGAATTAGGCTTGTCAGCTTTGATTAACGAGAAAGGTAACTCGGTTATCATTACTCTAGACAAAGGTAAGCTTGATCATTTCCCTGCTATCAGCGCTATGTTCGTTCACAGAACGCTGCCTGATCGTGATTTTACTCAGCTGCTTACCGCAGATGCGAAAGGCAACTACACATTGACGCTAGATCACGAAATGCAAGGTCCATGGTTTATTGAGTTAACGCCACATGATTCTGAATGGTTGGTGCAAGGCCGCATGAACTTCCCTATTGAAACCCCTACTCAACTAACGAACTAAAGCTTATGTGTGAATCCTGTTATCACTGCGGTGAAGATGTACCAGCGGAAACGGATTTTGAAGTAGAGATCTTAGGATCGACTCGTAAGATGTGTTGTCCGGGCTGCGAGACCGTAGCTCAGACAATCGTTGATAGTGGTTTGGTATCTTATTACCAATACCGCACCGCTCCGGCTGAAAAAGCTGATCTCGTGCCAGAGCAACTTCTGGCACTCAGTCATTATGACAACGAAGATGTCCAACTAGAGTTCGTTCGTAATTCTGAAAATACCTCTGAGGTGACGTTGTCACTAGAGGGTGTCTCTTGTGCGGCTTGTGCGTGGCTTATTGAGAAGCAAGTCTCGTCAAAACATGGCGTGGGCAGCATTCGTGTTAATACCACGACTAATCGTGCCCTGCTTAGCTGGGACAACACGCAAGTTAAACTCAGTGAGTTGTTGTCAGCAATCCATACTCTTGGTTACAAAGCAGCACCGTTCGAAGCAGACCAACAAGAAGCAGCTTACCACCGTTCGATGAAAAACTACTTGTATCGCCTTGGTGTTGCTGGATTAGCAACTATGCAAGTTATGATGCTGGCAGTGGCGCTCTATCTTGAAGTCTTTGGTAACCTCGAGCCGGAATTCAAAAGTTACTTCCGTTGGGTAAGCTTGATTTTCGCAACACCGGTTCTGCTCTACTCTGCATTGCCTTTCTATATTAATGCGTGGCGAAGTATCAAAGGTCGAACATTAGGCATGGATGTGCCCGTTTCGATTGCTCTGTTGTTTGCTTATGTTGCTAGTTTGGTGGCGACGGTCACAGAGAAAGGTGAAGTGTTCTTTGAGTCTATCTCGATGTTCACTTTCTTCCTATTGCTTGGTCGCTTTCTTGAAATGCGTGCTCGTCGTAAAGCAGCCGCCGCTAGCGGTAATCTGCTTAAGCTTGTTCCTGCTATGGCAACAACGTTAGATGGCGAACAAGTTCCGGTAAAGACCTTAAAAGTTGGCGACCAAATTCGCGTCCTTCCGGGGGAACACATTCCTGCCGATGGCAAAGTATTGTCTGGCAGAGTCCATATCGATGAGTCTATGCTGACAGGCGAATCTATCCATGTAGTTAAGAACGAAGGTGATACAGTCTTTGCTGGAACACTGAATGGGGATGAGTCGTTTGAACTGGAAGTGATGACATCAAAAGCGGATTCGGTGATTTCCAATATCGTTCGCCTTCAAGATGAAGCGCAACTATCTAAACCTCGCATCGCTGAAATCGCTGATGTGGTGGCTCGATATTTTGTTGCGGTTATCCTGATCATTTCTTTTGGTACTTGGTTCTACTGGCACCAAACACGCCCAGAAGATGCTTTCTGGATTATGCTTTCAGTACTTGTTGCGACATGTCCTTGTGCTCTATCGCTTGCGACACCGACTGCAATAACCTGTTCAACTTCTCGCATGGGTAACTTTGGTATTTTGCTGCGCAAAGGCCACGTATTTGAAACCTTGTGCAAAGTGAATCACTTGATCATTGATAAAACAGGCACATTGACTGAGGGTGATATTCGTATTAGCCAAGTTGAAACTTTCGCTGAACTTGATAAAGACACCTGTCTCAAAGTAGCGGCGAGCTTAGAACAACATGCTAACCACCCTATTGCGAAAGCGTTCAAGGCTCATATTTCTGATGATATCCAAGTAGAGTCAGTTAATAACGTGATCGGTTCAGGTATTACTGGTCAGTGGAACGGGCAAGAAGTTGCGATTGGTAGTAGTGAGTTCATTCTTGGCGAAGCTCAACCATCGGAAAGCAATGGCATTTACTTGTCGATGGCGGGTCGCCATATCGCGACGTTCACTTATGAAGATCCCATCCGCAAAGAAAGCATTGAGTTTATTAAGCAATTTAAAGAAGCGGGAATCAAAACGACTCTGCTCACTGGCGACTCTTTGATCAACGCGAAGCCTGTCGCTGAAGAGATCGGGATTACTGACATTGTCGCTAACGCGAAACCTGAAGATAAGCTTGCTTACCTGAATTCTCGAGACGCAAGCGACATTACCATGATGGTTGGCGATGGCATTAACGATGCTCCTATTCTCGCGGGGGCTCACCTTTCAGTTGCTATGGGCGGTGGTACCGACGTGGCAAAAGCCTCTGCGGATATGGTGTTACTGGGTGATAAGCTCGATAGATTACTTAAGTCACGTACTTTGGCGTTAAAAACGCGTAAGATAATCCGTGAAAACCTAGCTTGGTCATTAGGGTACAACTTACTTATTCTTCCATTGGCTGTCGCAGGTTTGGTTGCTCCGTACATTGCCGTTGTTGGCATGTCTGCTAGCTCTATAATTGTCGTGTCTAATTCGTTAAGGCTTTTAAAAGAGCAAGGTAAATAATGGAAAGTTTATACATCCTGATCCCCATTGCTATTGTACTGGTGTGTATCGCTGTTGGTATATTTTTATGGGCGGTTAAGAGCGAACAGTTTGAAGACCTTGAGCGTCAAGGCCATAACATTTTGTTCGATGAAGATGCTAATGCTCATAATCATTCTGATAGCAAACCTGTCAAGAATGAGAAAGCTAACAGCGAAAGCCAAACTAACGTAGACAAAAAGAACGATGACGCCTGATTGGATCGGAGCCTTTGTTGTTGGATTGATCGGCGCAGGCCACTGCATGGGAATGTGCGGTGGTATTGCGTCGCTTCTTTCGATTGGCAACAGTAAACCTTCCCCTGTCATTCCCCTACTTTATAACCTAGGGCGCTTGCTAAGTTATGCCGTGATTGGTGGCGTGATTGGTGGTGCAATTTCTTCTATAGGTCAGTTGAGCGATTTTAATGCTCTACTGGGTTGGCTGCGTTTGTTTGCTGCTGGCTTTATGATCATACTAGGTTTGTATATTGGTAAATGGTGGTTTGGCTTGCTGTTCTTTGAAAAAGTCGGACAGAAACTATGGCGTTATATCTCTCCTTTAGGTAAATCATTTTTACCATTGAAGCACCCTAGTCACGCTTTGCCATTTGGCTTTATATGGGGTTGGCTTCCTTGTGGTCTCGTTTATTCGATGCTTACATGGGCAGCAGTATCAGGGAGTTGGTATAACGGAGCGGGTATCATGCTTGCTTTCGGTTTAGGTACGCTTCCAGCAATGCTAACAGTTGGCATGGGCGCTAATTTCCTCAAAAAACTGCAACAAGCTGACTTATTTCGTCAATTAGGCGCAATTTTAATCCTCATTTACGGTTTCTATACCGGATATATGGCGTTGCAGCTCATTATTTATACCGTATAGCCATTCTTTAAATCCGGTTTTTTTACTACCCTTTAGGATTAAGGAATGCTAAAATATTGACGTATATCAAATAGTGAAAGATTGTTATGATTTCTGAAAAGCCTGTGACGAAACGTGTTCAGTCTGGTGGCTGTGCGATCCATTGCCAGGATTGTAGTATTAGCCAGCTCTGTATTCCGTTTACTTTGAATGAATCTGAACTCGATCAACTTGATCAGATCATTGAGAGAAAAAAGCCTATTCAAAAAGGCCAAGAGTTATTTAAAGCCGGTGACGAGCTTAAATCGCTATACGCTATTCGCTCTGGAACGATCAAGAGCTACACGATTACCGAGCAAGGTGATGAGCAGATTACTGCATTCCACCTAGCGGGCGATCTTGTTGGCTTCGATGCGATTACTGGTGACTTACACCCTAGTTTCGCACAAGCGCTAGAAACTTCTATGGTATGTGAAATTCCATATGAGATTCTTGATGATCTATCAGGAAAAATGCCTAAATTGCGTCAGCAGATTATGCGCCTGATGAGTAACGAGATTAAAGGTGACCAAGAAATGATTCTGCTTCTTTCTAAGAAGAACGCGGAAGAGCGTCTTGCTGCATTCCTTTATAACCTTTCTACTCGCTTCTCTCAACGTGGCTTCAGCCCGCGTGAGTTCCGTCTAACGATGACTCGTGGCGATATTGGTAACTACCTTGGTTTGACTGTTGAAACAATCAGCCGTCTTTTAGGTCGTTTTCAAAAAGCAGACATCTTGAGCGTTAAAGGCAAATATATCACTATCGAAGATCACGATGCGTTGATGGAACTTGCTGGCGTTTCAAAAGAATAGTCTAGATATCAATGATGTAGTTCAATAATGAGCTACATCATGTTTCTCTCTTAAAACCTCTTATATTTCTCTTAATCTCTCCATAACTACGCTACATTATTTATATGTTCGGTCTGAAAAGTAGGCTTAGTTATGAGTATCTATAACAAAATTTTAGTTGTCGCAGACATTAATCACGATGAGCAACCTGCTCTAGTTCGTGCCATCCAGCTTGCCAAGAAAAGCACCTCAACAAGCCACATCACTTTCTTTTTGTCTATCTACGACTTCTCATATGAAATGACGTCAATGCTCTCTGTTGATGAGAGAGACGCAATGCGCAAAGGCGTAATCCACCAACGCGAAATTTGGATGAATAAAGTCGCAGAACCTTACCTTGATGATTCTATTGAGTTTAACGTTCAAGTGGTTTGGCATAACCGCCCATACGAAGCGATTATTGCCGAAGTGTACAGTGGCGAACATGACATCTTAATCAAAGGTACGCGTAAGCACGATACTTTAGAATCCGTCATCTTTACCCCTACCGATTGGCACTTATTGAGAAAATGCCCTAGCCCAGTGCTATTGGTTAAGAATGACTTCTGGCCAGAGCATGCCAAAATCTACGCTTCAGTTCATGTAGGCTCAGAAACAGAAGCTCACTTAGAGCTTAACGATACAATGGTCGACAGATTACTAGAGATCACTGGTCGTTTGGATGCTGAACCGTTCTTGGTGAACGCCTACCCGGTGACCCCTGCAAATATTACTATTGAGCTGCCAGAGTTTGACCCAACGTCTTATACTGACGCCGTTCGTGGTCATCACTTAACAGCGATGAAAGCGCTGCGTCAAAAGCACGGTATGTGTGAAGAGCAAACTGTGGTTGAACAAGGCTTACCTGAAGATGTCATTCCTCGCGTAGCTTCTGAAAATAACGCAGCGATGGTGATCCTGGGGACAACGGGTCGTACTGGTTTGTCAGCCGTGTTTATTGGTAATACAGCGGAACATGTTATCGACAAGATTAACTGTGATGTGTTAGCTCTTAAGCCGTCTGGTTACGTGAGCCCATTAGACCCTAACCTTTCGAAAGGTTAAGTCAGGGACAAGTTTAACTTATAAAAAAACGCCTCAAGCATTGCTTGAGGCGTTTTTGTTTATCTAGAGTAGCTCCATTTCAAATACAGAATGGCTAACATCATCTTTATCAACTCAAATGGCTAAACGTTCGTCACGTCGATGAACATTGACTCATCAATGTTTGAAGATGAAATTTCAGCTTCTTCGAATTCGTACGCTTTGCGGTCTTCACTACGGTCTAGTGGAAGGTTTACGAAGTCAAACAGCTCGCGGTCAGCCAGTTGGCTTGGGCTTACGTTCTGGATTGACTTGAAGATCTTCTCAACGCGACCTGGTGTTTTCTTATCCCAATCAATTAGCATCGCTTTAATGCTCTGACGCTGTAGATTCTCTTGAGAACCACATAGGTTACAAGGAATGATTGGGAACTCTTTGTGCTCAGCGTATTTAATTAGGTCCGTTTCACGACAGTAAGTCAGTGGACGAATAACAACGTTACGACCATCATCTGAACGAAGTTTTGGTGGCATAGCCTTTAGGCGCGCACCGTGGAACATGTTTAGGAACATGGTCTCAACGATGTCGTCTAGGTGGTGACCCAGTGCGATCTTAGTAGCGCCAATCTTTTCTGCGAATGAGTACAAAGTACCACGACGAAGACGAGAACATAGGCCACACGTTGTTTTACCTTCTGGCACTTTCTCTTTAACCACTGAGTACGTGTCTTTATCTACGATGTAGTAAGGAATGCTCAGCGTTTCAAAGTACTCAGGAAGAATGTGTTCAGGGAATCCTGGTTGTTTTTGATCTAGGTTTACTGCCACAACATCAAATTTGATAGGCGCTGCTTCACGTAAACGTAGCAAAATGTCTAGCATCGCAAATGAATCTTTACCGCCACTAATACATGCCATTACTACGTCATTCTCTTCGATCATGTTGTAGTCGATGATGGCATTTCCAACATTTCTTCTCAGACGTTTCTGAAGTTTGTTGAATTCAAGTATTTCTTTTCTATTATCGTTTTGGTTCATTGCGACTCTCACACCGTCGTATTACCGACTGTAGATTGCTAGTGGGACTGTTTTAGGGCGTGGATTATACGGATTTTTATTTCATGTTGAAATAGTAACGGCAGGATAAACAAGCTGAGTAATAGAAAGAATCTGTCTTTAGTGTTCGATAAGCTCCCTAAGCGGTAGAGAAACGCGGCTTCGCAAGCTATCGGTTGGTACCGCAGATAATGAAAAACAGCCTGATCTTATTCGATGAGGCTGCTTTAAGATATGTCATGAAAACTTAGGGGAATTATTGCGCGGGAATGTACGGCAATACGCGAACTGTTGGTTCTGGTAACGTGATGCTGTCACTTCCATTCAGTTCTTCTAAGGTGAATTTTGCTCGCCCTTCTTTGATTGGTAGTTGATTGCCATTTGAAAGCTCGATGTGGCCCTCAAGCTTATTATCGAACTCTAGCGTCAACCCTTGGATATCTGGTGTGAACCAGCCAGAGAACATACCGCTGACATCTTCAAGCATCGCCTGCATCTGTGGTAATAGACTTTCTAGCTGTGCAACTTCAACATTTCCAACTAAAGGCTCTTGCGTCATCACAACTAAAGAATACGCACACTCTTGTTCTTGTGTTTGTACAAAGATAAGAGGGTTTGCTGAACGCAGATTTTGATCTACCGGTAGAAGCAGTTCATTGGCTGGAGAGACTTTTAGCTCTTCGTAGTGCTCTTCTTTTTCCATCCAAGCTTTGCTGATGTGACAGGTTTGCTGAGCTTGTTGATCAACAAAGAAGACCGCAACTTTGACATCATCATGCCCTTCTTTGGTGTTGTTTTTCAGCTGAGTATACAGTTTAGAATACGTGAACATGTATTCTTGCGCTGAAGCAGGAAGAGAAACCCCAAGGCTTAATGAGGCTAATAAAGCGAGTGCTGTCTTTTTCATTATTATAATCTTGTCGAAGTTGAGCGTTTATAAATAGAAAGAGCAGCCAATGAGCTGCTCTTTTTGTGATATTACTTGGTGTAAGCCGACTATCGAAGGCAACCAAGTTGGTATCAGAATGAGTTACTTTTTCCAGTATACCTTGTTGTGACGGATCATAGCTTGTAAATCAGTCACATAGTCTGAACCTCGCTCAGAATATTTTAACAAGCCATTGGTGAGCTCTGTCGCCGTTGCGGTTGTTAAAAGATCATCACCTTGCGTGGCAAGTTTTGCACGAATCGCTCTTAGATCGGCGTAAGCGCGGTTGCGATTAAGGTTCATAAAGTAACGATGTACGGATTCTTGGCTTGAAGAGAAAGTTGCGACTTCATGCGAGCTACCTTCATTACGTTGTAGCGGAACAAGGCCACAACCTTTGGTGTAACACCAGTGTCCGAAATAGTTGTTGGCTTTGGTCGCGAAACGCGACGTTCCCCAAGCTGATTCATTCGCGGCTTGTGTCAGTACAAGCGCCTCTGGAAGCACATTCACGCGGTTAAGCATCTCTGTCAGCCATGCTTGATCTAAACCTTCATTAGGCACAGGCAGGCTGTATAACTTCCCTAACCTTTTCGCATAAGACGCGTCTTCAGAATCAATACTGTTTAAACCAGATTCAGAGAGCTTAGTTAAAAACGCGCGCTCTTTGGTAATACGTTTGTTTTCAATATTGATGCTTGGACGTAGGAACGAAAAGAACGTGTCCTTTTTCTCGTTCACATCTTCGATGGCCGCAAAGTTTGGTGTGCTCGAAGAAACCGTCAAGCCACCAAATTGGTCCGTTGTACTGGAGCTCTGCTCTGTCGTACGTCGACGCTCCTCTTCTTGGTAAATATAAGGGCCAATTAGTGAAATAGAGCCAACAAGAGCCAGTGCTGTCACTTTAAGCGCAAGTGATTTGCTTACGCCAGCCTGTGGGTTTTTATGCATCGAACACCTGCGGGTTTTTGTTATTGTCGTCGTTATTGCTGTCGTTGTAATCGTCATCGTCATCGCTCTTTGGACGATCTGAAGCAATCAGTTTCAACTTGATGCCAAACATCTCACGGTAAAGGATACCTTTCACGTGGAAGAAGAACGGAAGAACGAAGATTAAGCCAATGCCGTACATCATAGCAGCCACGATGAACATCAGCATAACCATTAGGTAAATAGACGCGACTACGAAGATCTTCTTGTTTACCGCTCTTAATGAAAGCAGCAGCGATTGCATTGGCGGCACTTTCTTATCACAAATCAGCAGAATCGAATGGCTGAACGCAAGTGAGAAGTAGATAGACAAGAACGGCAGGATCATACCTGCGATGCCTTGAAGCATTAGGCTAAACAAAGTCACTAGAATAACCGGAATCGTAAACTGCAAACCTTTACCGATGTGGCGCACTTTGGTTTGTAGACCGGCAGCGTGGCTCATGGCCATTAAACAGATCCCCGCATAGATAGGTGCACTGATCACTTCATAGCTAAAGTTGGCAATAAAAATCGATTCAACGATTTGTGGTGTAAACGACTCTGGGTCGATAACCGCATCCAAGATAACCGCGGGATCACCAAGCTGTAGCTTGAGTGCGATATAAAAGATAGCGAGCTGCACAAACATCAAAGCAATAATCGCTGGGGAAAACGAAAGAAAGTGACTTATCGTATGTTTCCAAGCTTCTTGGAATACAGCCGTTGCTTTGAGCTCATAATCGCCAGAAAGTGCACGGTTGATACTACCGCCCAAATTAAAATCTTTTTCGATGTCGTTGTTCATATTGATACCTAGGTGTGCCGATTAAGCGAAGCCACCTAACTTATTGATAAAAAATTACCTTCATTATACTCATATGTCGGATACAAACTAAAATATGAATCTGTAACAAGGCTTGCTTTTGCGTCTTAATGGTTAATAATTAGACACTTGTTAGGGTGTAAACCCAGTAAATAACAGTATGGTAAAGGATGTTTACTTTTACCTGCGAAATTTTTTATCTTCGAAAGGTAAAAAATGCTTTGAATTCACGTTTTTGGTGATTATGATGCGCGCCTTAAAGGTGTATAGCAACAGGTCTCAAATAGAACCAAGGTGGAGAAAAACAGACGTTGAACGCTAAAAAATCAGTAGGAAAGCCAGTAGTACAGCTAACTGGCATCAGTAAAAGTTTCGATGGTAAGGAAGTCATCGGCAATCTGGATTTAAACGTAAATCATGGTGAGTTTCTCACGATTTTAGGCCCATCAGGTTGTGGTAAAACAACCGTGCTAAGAATGATTGCGGGTTTTGAAACTGCAGATAGTGGTCAAATACTATTAGCTGAACAAAACGTAACCCAAGTTCCTGCTGAACAAAGGCATGTAAACACTGTATTCCAAAGCTACGCCCTATTCCCACATATGACTGTTTTCGACAATGTGGCATTTGGCTTACGCATGCAGAAAGTTCCAAACAGCGAGATTGAACCTCGTGTAATGGATGCTTTGAAAATGGTGCGCCTAGAACAAATGGCACAACGAAAGCCACACCAGCTATCTGGTGGCCAACAGCAACGTATCGCAATCGCTCGTGCTGTCGTTAATAAGCCTAAAGTTCTTTTGTTGGATGAATCTCTATCTGCTCTGGATTACAAACTGCGTAAACAGATGCAAATCGAGCTGAAACAATTACAACGCCAACTTGGTATCACGTTCATTTTTGTAACGCATGACCAAGAAGAAGCGCTGTCTATGTCTGACCGTATTATTGTTATGCGTGATGGCGTGATTGAACAAGATGGAACACCAAGAGAGATCTACGAAGAGCCTAAGAACCTATTTGTAGCGCGTTTCATTGGTGAAATTAACGTATTCGAAGCGACAGCGAAATCTCGTCAAGATGAAAAACGCATTGTAGCGACAATCGAAGGTGAAGAGTCCATTATCTATCACGATAAAGACGTAACACCAGGTCAAAAACTGCAAGTATTGCTTCGCCCTGAAGATCTTCGTATCGAAGAAATTAAAGAGTCTGAGCAACGCGGTATTGTTGGCCATATTGTCGAGCGAACCTATAAAGGCATGACATTAGATTCAGTCGTAGAACTTGAATCTGGTATGCGTGTCATGGTTAGCGAATTCTTCAACGAAGATGACCCTGATGTTGATCACTCACTGGGCCAAAAAGTTGCAGTAACTTGGGTTGAGAGCTGGGAAGTGGTATTAGAAGATGAGCAAGAAGTTTAATTTACAAAACGCAATTGTTGCTTTAATCACAGGTTGGTTAGTGCTGTTCGTGATGATTCCAAACATCATGATCATCGGTACTAGCTTCTTAACTCGTGATGAAGCGAACTTGATCGAGATGACCTTCACTCTCGATAACTACGTGCGTTTGGCTGACCCGCTGTATTTTAAAGTGTTGATGCACTCTTTCTATATGGCAATTGTCGCAACCCTACTTTGTTTAATTATTGGTTACCCGTTCGCTTACATCGTGGCAAAAATGCCTGCGAAGTGGCGTCCAATAATGTTGTTCCTAGTGATTGTTCCATTTTGGACTAACTCTTTGATTCGTACGTACGGATTGAAAATTGTACTGGGTACGCAAGGTGTCTTGAACAAAAGTTTGTTAGCGCTAGATATCATCGATAAACCGCTACGTATTATGTACTCAGAAACCGCTGTAATGATCGGTTTGGTATACATCCTACTTCCGTTCATGATTCTTCCGCTGTATTCAGCGATTGAAAAACTGGACGATACGTACTTAGAAGCGGCTAAAGATTTAGGTGCGAACAAACTGCAAACGCTATTGAAAGTCGTACTGCCACTAACAATGCCGGGTATTATCGGCGGCTGTTTGTTGGTGTTACTGCCTGCGTTAGGCATGTTCTACATCTCTGACCTATTAGGCGGAGCTAAGAACCTATTGATTGGTAACGTGATTAAGAGCCAGGTGCTCAACGCTCGCGACTGGCCGTTTGGTGCAGCGACGAGTATCGCACTGACCATGGCAATGGCTGTGATGCTGTATGCCTACTACCGAGCAGGTAAGCTATTGAATAAGAAAGTGGAGCTAGACTAATGGGTCGCACAGTTAAGTTCAGCTTTATGGCGCTGGTATACGCCTTCCTATACCTACCTATTATTGTATTGATCGCTAACTCGTTTAATGCCAATAAGTTTGGTATGAAATGGGGTGGCTTTACCACTAAATGGTATGACGCGCTAATTAACAACGACAGCCTAATGCAGGCTGCGTGGCACTCGATCAACGTAGCGGTGTTCTCAGCAACAGCTGCAACGATCGTCGGGAGCCTAACAGCAGTAGCCCTATTCCGTTACCAATTCAAAGGGAAAGGCATCGTAAATGGCATGCTGTTCATCGTAATGATGTCACCAGATATCGTAATGGCAATTTCGCTTCTTGCGCTATTCTTGGTAATGGGTGTTCAACTGGGGTTCTTTACCCTACTTGCTGCTCACATTACCTTCTGTCTACCGTTCGTTGTGGTAACGGTTTACAGTCGCTTGAATGGCTTTGATGTGAAAATGCTTGAAGCAGCAAAAGACTTGGGTGCAAGTGAATGGACGATCCTAAAACAGATCATTCTTCCTCTTGCTAAGCCTGCGGTTGCTGCGGGTTGGTTATTGAGCTTCACTCTGTCTTTGGACGATGTGATCATTAGTTCTTTCGTAACAGGCCCAACGTATGAAATCTTACCACTGAAGATTTACTCAATGGTTAAAGTGGGTATCTCTCCTGAGGTAAACGCCCTAGCAACAGTTATGTTAGTGGTGTCGTTAATACTGGTGATTATTTCTCAGTTATTAGCGAGAGAAAAAATCAAGTAAGTCTCCTACTCTATAAAGAGACAGGCTTGATTAGAAGTTAAGAAACTTCAAGTTCAAAAAAGTGTTAATCATAAACAGAATGGTAAATTGCCATTCTGTTTTTCTATCTACTGCCTTCGGGCAACGTTTAGTTTGGAGCTAACGTCAATGAAAAAATGGGCTACTCTATTAGCTGGTAGTGCATGTGCGCTTTCAATGTTATCTGCACCATCTTTTGCAAAAGATAACAAAGAGTTGGTATTTATGAACTGGGGACCTTACATCAACAGTGAGATCCTAGAACAGTTCACCGATGAAACTGGCATCAAGGTGATTTACTCGACTTACGAGTCGAATGAAACCTTGTACGCAAAGCTAAAAACACACAACAAAGGCTACGACCTAGTTGTGCCGTCGACTTACTTCGTATCTAAGATGCGCGACGAAGGTATGCTACAAAAGATCGACAAAACTAAGTTGAACAACTTCAAGAATTTAGATACTAACTACCTGGATAAGCCGTATGACCCAAGTAACGACTACTCTATTCCACACGTAGTTGCGATCACCGGTCTTGCTGTTAACACTGACATGTACGATCCAGAAGATTTCCAAAGCTGGGCTGACCTATGGAAACCTGAGCTTGAAGGTCAACTTATGATGATGGACGATACTCGTGAAGTGTTCCATATCGCACTACGTAAGTTAGGTTACTCTGGTAACACAACAAACGAAAAAGAGATCGACGAAGCGTACGCTGAGCTACAAAAGCTGATGCCGAACGTTCTAGTATTTAACTCAGATAACCCAGGCGCGCCTTACATGTCTGGTGAAGTGGGTCTTGGTATGCTGTGGAACGGTTCTGCTGCTGCAGCGCAAAACGAAGGTCTACCAATCAAGCTGGTTTTCCCTAAAGAAGGCGGTATCGGTTGGGTTGATAACTTTGCGATTAGCTCCGGTGCGGTAAACGTAGAAGCTGCTCATAAGATGATCGACTTCCTACTTCGCCCTGAAATTGCTGAGCAAATTTCTCGTGACACTGGCTACCTAACAGCTGTTAAAGCGTCTAACGAGAAGTTTAAAGACAGCCCTGCACTCTTCCCATCGCAAGAAGACCTTGACCGTGTTGAATGGCAAGCTGCGGTTGGCGATAAGACAGTGAAGTACGAAGATTACTTCATGAAACTTAAAGCGGGTCAGTAATTTAGCTTATTATCTAACGGCGACTAATTAACAGGTTTACTTAACAGGCCGACGTAGAGAATCAATAAGTTAAAAATAAGAATATCAATGAATAGGCAGCTTAGGCTGCCTATTTTATTTTATCACTGCTATAATATAGCGCGATTTTTAGAAATCCTTTTACTTTGGGTTCACTACCCAGCTCCAAATCAAACAAATGAACGGAACAGTAATGAAAAAAACACTGTATACCGGCGCATTGTGTGCTGCTACTTTACTTTCTACACCCTCTTTCGCAGCTGACCAAGAACTGTATTTTTACAACTGGTCTGAATATATTCCAAATGAAGTGCTAGAAGACTTCACAGAAGAGACTGGCATCAAAGTCTACTACTCAACTTATGAGTCTAACGAAAGCATGTACGCTAAGTTAAAAACTCAAGGTACGGGGTACGACTTAGTGGTCCCTTCTACTTACTTCGTTTCTAAAATGCGTAAAGAAGGCATGCTTCAAGAGCTTGATAAAACTAAGCTAAGCCACTTTGCTGATTTGGATCCAAACTATCTAGATAAGCCGTTTGACCCAAGCAATAACTACTCAATCCCATACATTTGGGGTGCGACGGGCATTGGTATCAATTCAGACATGCTAGACAAGTCTTCAGTGAAAAACTGGGGCGATCTGTGGGATACACAGTGGGAAGGCCAGCTGATGATGATGGATGACTCTCGTGAGGTTTTCCATATCGCTTTATCTAAACTGGGTTACTCTCCAAACACGACTAACCCTGAAGAAATCAAAGAAGCGTACGAAGAACTTCGTAAGCTAATGCCAAACGTATTGGTATTTAACTCAGATTTCCCAGCGAACCCTTACCTTGCAGGTGAAGTGTCTCTTGGTATGCTTTGGAATGGTTCTGCTTACATGGCTCGCCAGGAAGGCGCAACGATTGACATAATCTGGCCAGAAAAAGGTGCTATCTTCTGGATGGACAGCCTAGCAATTCCAGCAGGTGCTAAGAACATCGAAGCGGCTCATAAGATGATCGACTTCCTTCTTCGTCCTGAGAATGCTGCGAAAATTGCTCTAGAGATCGGTTACCCGACACCAGTTAAAACAGCTTACCCTCTTCTTCCTAAAGAATTTGCTGAAGACAAGAACGTTTTCCCACCACAATCAGTGATGGATAACGGTGTTTGGCAAGACGAAGTTGGTGAAGCGAGTGTTATTTACGACGAGTACTTCCAAAAACTTAAAGTGAACAACTAAGTTATTGTTAGTTAATCGGTGAAGTAAAAAAAGCGGCGTAAAGCCGCTTTATTTTTTTCTGATTCAGGTTCAAAAACTGATGTGTGTTATTAAAGACAAGGCTTAGGCCGTTAAAGAACCTTTCTCTGTACATAATAACTCGCCAACCAGTTTAGGTACCTCGATACTCGCCTTGCCGTAACGCTTCTCTTCAAATTCACTTTCAACTGCACTAGGTTCGAGGTTTATCTCGATAGTATGCGCGCCATGCATTTTCGCATCATGAACAAACCCTGCAGCTGGATAAACAACACCTGAAGTTCCGATAGAGATAAAGAGATCCGCTTCTTCGAGTGCTGAATAGATGTCACCCATTCTTAATGGCATCTCGCCAAACCACACAATATGAGGACGCATTTGCGCTGGAATTTGACAGCAGTGACAAAGTTCACCAGTTTCGATGTCACCTTTATGTTCGATAACTTGGTTAGATTCGCTGCAACGTGCTTTTAAAAGTTCGCCGTGCATGTGAATAATGTTGT
Organism: Vibrio splendidus; assembly: GCF_001557875.1. Lineage (GTDB taxonomy): Bacteria > Pseudomonadota > Gammaproteobacteria > Enterobacterales > Vibrionaceae > Vibrio > Vibrio splendidus_F. The sequence goes on from NZ_LNRF01000002.1 coordinate 193,958, forward strand.
TGCTACCGCCTCTCTCGTGCAGGTTGTCGATGTTCTGAGTGATGATTGTTACTTTGCCATCAAGTTTGTCTTCAAGCTCACCTAGCGCCTTATGGGCTGAGTTTGGTTGAATGCTCTCACCTTGTAAGCCATGGCGACGCTTGTTATAGAATGCTTGAACCAAGTCGGGATCTTTTGCAAACCCTTCTGGGGTCGCGACATCTTCGATTTTATGGTTTTCCCATAGCCCGTCTTGTGCTCGGAATGTTTGAATCCCCGACTCCGCGGAGATGCCAGCGCCAGTAAGAATTACGATATTTCGATATGGGAAATGCATACAACGTCCTTTTCAATATGTCACTTTGTAACAGCTTAGCACTGTTCAAATTCCAACAATAGTTTTAGGGATTAGACCATAGTCTTAGGCAACTGAATTCATTGGCTATTTGTGACATAACTCGCTTGATAGTTGTTGCCGTTCATACTCAAACTTTCTATTTGCTTCTCACAGAAACAAAAAAGCGACCGAAGCCGCCTTAGTTCTGTTTAACTGATGTCTACTTGATGAGCTTAAACTCACACCGTGAACGACGTTAGTCTTCGTTAATAGACGAGATCTTATGGATTGAAAGATCCGCACCGTTGAATTCGTCTTCTTCACTTAATCGTAGGCCTGTTAGTTTGCTTAGCACGCCATAAACAATCAATGCGCCAATTAAAGCCACAGCAATACCAGCGAGTGTACCGACAACTTGAGAAGCAAAGCTTATGCCCCCTAGCCCCCAGAATGTTTGCGATCCGAAGATACCCGCAGCAATACCACCCCAAGCGCCACATACGCCATGCAGAGGCCACACACCGAGTACATCATCGATCTGTGTTTTGTTTTGCATGTAAGTAAATAGGTAAACAAACAGCGCGCCTGCCACAGAGCCAGTCACTAATGCGCCTAATGGGTGCATTAAGTCTGAACCCGCACAAATCGCTACTAGACCAGCCAAAGGACCATTGTGGATGAAGCCCGGGTCATTTTTACCTGCAATTAGAGCCGCAAGAATACCGCCAACCATTGCCATAAGAGAGTTCATCGCCACTAGACCGCTGATGCCATTGATCGCTTGAGCTGACATCACGTTAAAGCCAAACCAACCCACACATAAGATCCAGGAACCTAGTGCTAAGAATGGGATGTTCGATGGTGCGAAGTTAGTGTGTTTACCTGCACGGATTCGACCTTTACGCATCCCTAAGAAGTAAACCGCAACCAAAGCAATCCAACCACCAACGCCGTGAACGACTACCGAGCCTGCGAAGTCATGGAATCCATAACCGAATTGCGCCTCGAGCAAATCCTGGAAGCCAAAGTTACCGTTCCAAATAATACCTTCGAAAAATGGATATACGAAACCAACGGTAAATAACGTTGCGATCAAAATTGGATAGAAGCGTGCACGCTCTGCGATACCACCGGACACAATCGCAGGAATTGCTGCAGCGAAGGTCATTAGGAAGAAGAACTTAACCAGTTCGTATCCATTACCTTGCGATAGGGTTTCAGCGTCGGCAAAAAAGTGAGCGCCGTAAGCAACCCAGTAACCGATAAAGAAGTAAGCGATAGCGGAGACACCAAAGTCGGAAAGGATTTTAACCAGCGCGTTTACTTGGTTCTTCTTCCGGACGGTACCGACTTCGAGAAACGCAAAGCCTGCATGCATCAAGAAGACCATGATTGCGCCGAGTAATAGGAATAAAGTGTCTGAACTTTGGGTAAGGGTTTGTACTGCACTATGAACTTGAGTCACCGTTTCACTCATTAAAGCATTCTCCTTCGCTTTATCTGATTTGCACTGATATCGTGCGATTCAATGTTGTAATTAATTAAAGACTCAACAATGAGCGCAAGATGTGTTCCAAGTGTGAGGGGTAATTTTCGTGCAACAGTTTTAAATTTTAACTTATTGATTATTATAATCTAAATATTTATGCGCACTTTTATGGTTCTTGAAAATTGAAAAAACAACAACGACAATTGCACCAAATAAGGGAGTTGCACCATATTGAAGCGGTCAATAAATAGGTTCTGATCCAGAGATCTGCTGGCAAACTATTTACAGTTCCAGAGCCTAAAAAACAAAAAGCCCAGTGAAATGAATCACTGGGCTTTTTTTAGATATGTCGTTAACGTGTTAGCGTTACAGGTTTGGTCCTGTCGACGGGTTTTGCGGTAAGTTTTGACTCAAACGCTGCATACCTTGATACATGCGGATAAACCAAACCACAATCGCGACACCACCAAACAACATACCCACGTAAGGAATGTAGTAAGCGATGTCATCAATAAAGTGGTTCTGATACCAATAATCGTTAACACCAATCAAAATACCGTTAGATGTAGCTACCGTTACGATAAGCACCACAAAGAACGTCAGGTTCAAGAAGAACGAGCGAATAAGACCGTAGTAATGGGTATCCACTACTTCGCCGTCTTCGCCTTTATCTAAACGATAGCCCGCGTAGATGATGGCAACCACACCAGAGAGAAGGCAAGTAAATGGTGTAAAGCAGCTTAGGATGTAAGCAACCCAAATACCTTTATGAGGTTTGTTCATTCTTATTCACCCCTTCCGTTTTCTCTGTTGCTGCGTTAGCGCTTTGTTCAACGCCGTTTTTCTCTTGTTCCATCACTTCTTTGTACCAAAGGTCATGGTGCTCTTTAGCCCAAGTCTCATCAACTTCGCCTGTTACCATGCCTTCTAGTGCCCCTTCCATACCGAACAAGCCGATGTAGATGTGGAACACAAAGCCACAGATAAGGATCAAAGCTGCCAGCATATGAACTAAGTTTGAAAGCTCCATATCACGACGCGTTTGACCGAAGATTGGGAAGTCTAAAACCAAACCACTGATCGCTGCGACACTACCCATTACAATCAATAGCCAGAACAGCGCTTTTTCACCGGCATTCGAGAACTCTGCAGATGGATGAGAACCTTTATGCTTCCCTACCATGCCACCAAGTTTCATGAACCACTGAATATCCACTTTCTTGAAGATAGACTTGCGCCACCACTTGATAAGAACAGCCATCAACAGCACGTAGAAAATCGGGCCGATGTAGTTGTGATATTGCTTAGCCAGTAGAACGATGAAGCCCCATAGATCCGTTGGGATGTATGGCTTCAAGAAGTGTTTACCATAAACCAGCATCAAACCACTGAACGCCAATGTCAGGAAGGTAAACGCCATGCTCCAGTGCAATGCACGATCCAGTCGAGACCAACGTTTGATCTTACGACCTGTTCTTGGCGCACTGAGCATCAATGGACCAATTACTACGTACATTAGGGTGACAAAAGCAATACTGCCAAAGATAGCAACGGCACCGGCTGGTGACATCCACTTCTCTTTTAGTATGTACCAAGTCTGACCCGGAGTACTGATGAGTACGCCATGCTCAGGAGACTGAGATGTGGTGTAACCTGATTGTCCATCTCTAACTTGTCGCCAGTAATCCGCACCAGCAAGTTGAACCACTTCTCTTTCAGCTGAGCTTGCTTGAGTTTGTGATGAGTTCGTCTCAGATGCATGACTCATAGGAGAAAGCATTGTTAGTGCTGCCAACATTGGCAGCACAACAAGGAAGAGACGCTTAAACATTGTAAGCATATGTCTCTCCTACTTAGCTCTTAGTTGCGTCGTAAGACAGGTCATTGCCGTTTGTCCAACCCGCACCTTTCGCCCCACGCTCAACAACACGCTGACGGAAAACATCAGAAACTTTCTCTGCGTCACCCGCTAGCAGTGCTTTGGTTGAACAAAGCGAAGCACACATTGGCAGTTTGCCTTCGGCAATACGGTTTGCACCGTACTTTTGACGCTCTTCAACAGAACCTGGTTCTGTTTCAGGACCGCCAGCACAGAAGGTACATTTGTCCATCTTACCGCGTTCACCAAACGCTTCCTGTTTAGGGAATTGAGGTGCGCCAAACGGACAAGCAAACAAACAGTAACCACAACCGATACACAGATCTTTGTTGTGAAGTACGATGCCGTCTTCGGTATGTTCAAAACAGTCTGCAGGACAAACTGCCATACATGGCGCATCAGTACAGTGCATACACGCTACTGAGATAGAGTTTTCACCCGGTTCGCCATCGTTCAATGTCACAACGCGACGACGTTGAATACCCCATTCCAGAGCATCATCATTTTCATTCTTACATGCAGTGACACAACCGTTACATTCGATACAACGCTTGGTGTCACAAAGAAATTTCATTCTAGCCATTTTAAGACTCCTTACGCTTTACGAATATTACAAAGGGTTACTTTCGTTTCCTGCATCAACGTGACAGGGTCGTAACCATAAGTGGTTGCTGTGTTAGCAGCTTCACCAATAACGTAAGGATCAGAGCCTTCTGGGTATTTAGAACGCAAATCTTCACCTTGGAACTTACCACCGAAGTGGAATGGGATGAACGCCAGACCTGGTTTCACACGGCGTGTTACCATCGCTTTCACCTTAATTCGGCCCTTCTCAGCACCTTCAACCCAAACGTCATCACCATCTTTAAAGCCAATATCGTTTGCATCTTTAGGGTTCACTTCAACAAACATCTCTTGTTGTAGCTCTGCTAACCAAGGGTTAGAACGGGTCTCTTCACCACCACCTTCGTACTCAACCAGACGACCAGAAGTGAGAATAATCGGGTATTCACCAGATTTGTCTTGCTCTTGAATCGACTTATACAACGTAGGAACACGGAAGATTGCTTCTTTATCATCCCATGTTGGGTAGTCAGCAACCAAGTCGCGACGTGGTGTGTAAAGTGGCTCACGGTGAAGTGGTACACGGTCTGGGAATGTCCAAACAATCGCACGCGCTTTCGCGTTACCAAAAGGAATACAACCGTGCTTGATAGCTACGCGTTGAATACCGCCAGAAACGTCGGTCTTCCAGTTTTTCCCTTCAGCAGAGGCTTTCTCTTCTGCTGTTAGGTCATCCCACCAACCAAGTTGTTTCAGTAATTTGTCACTGAACTCTGGGTAGCCATCTTTGATTTCGCTGCCTTTTGAGTAGCTGTCTTCAGCCAATAGGCTTTGACCTTCAAATTCGACACCGAAACGAGTACGGAAGTTACCACCACCTTCAGCGACAGTCTTAGACGTATCGTAAAGGATATGTGTGCCTGGGTGTTTCATTTCTGGCGTGCCCCAACATGGCCAAGGGAGACCGTAAGTCTCGCCATTTGCTGGACCGCCTTCTGCTTCTAGAGACGTTTTGTGGAACGTATGCCAGTTCTGTTGGTGCTCTTTCAAGCGCTCAGGGCTTTGGCCTGTGTAACCAATCGTCCACATACCTTTGTTGAATTCACGTGTAATGTCTTCAATAAGAGGCTGGTTGTTCTCAACACGAATGTTTTTGAACAGCTGATCAGAGAAACCAAGCTTCTTAGAAAGCAGGTACATGATTTCGTGGTCAGGCTTAGATTCGAACAGAGGATCTACAACCTTGTCACGCCACTGTAGCGAACGGTTTGATGCCGTTACACTGCCGTAGGTTTCAAATTGAGTGGTTGCTGGAAGCAAGTAAACGCCGTCGGTGCGATCGTTCATTACTGCTGCAACGGTTGGATATGGGTCAACGATAACCATCATATCCAGCTTCTGCATCGCCTTCTTCATCTCTGGACCACGAGTCTGAGAGTTTACTGCGTGACCCCAGTAGAACATGGCACGGATGTTTTCGCGCTGACGAATCTTGTCTTTGTCTTCAAGCACGCCATCAACCCAACGAGAAACAGGAATACCTGCACTGTTCATTGGTTTTTGGCCGCCGTATGCGTTGTCGTCGAAACGTCCTTTCACCCAGTCAAAGTCGATGTCCCAAACTTTAGACCAGTGGCGCCAAGAACCTTCAGACAGACCGTAGTATCCAGGAAGAGTGTCTGATAGTACGCCAAGGTCTGTTGCGCCTTGTACGTTATCGTGACCACGGAAAATGTTTGCACCGCCACCTGATTTACCGATGTTACCTAGCGCAAGCTCAAGTACACAGTAAGCACGTGTGTTGTTGTTACCCGTCGTGTGTTGAGTACCACCCATACACCAAACGATACAACCTGGACGGTTTTCAGAAAGTAGTTTCGCTGTGTGGTAAACGTCTTCTTCGCTTACACCAGTTACACGCTCAACTTCTGCTGGGTTCCACTTTGCGACTTCTTCACGGATCTCGTCCATGCCGAATACACGTTGGCGGATAAACTCTTTGTCTTCCCATTGGTTAGCAAAGACATGCCATAATACACCCCAGATAAATGCAACATCTGAACCTGGGCGAAGAGAAACATAGTGATCAGATTTCGCAGCAGTACGTGTACGACGAGGATCCGCAACAACGATCTTACAGTTGTTCTTCTCTTTAGCGATAAGGATGTGCTGCATCGCTACTGGGTGAGCTTCTGCAGGGTTTGAACCAATGAACAGCATCGATTTACAGTTGTGCATGTCATTGAACGAGTTTGTCATCGCACCGTAACCCCAAGTGTTTGCAACACCGGCTACTGTGGTTGAGTGACAAATACGCGCTTGGTGGTCAACGTTGTTGGTGCCCCAAAGCGACGCCATCTTACGAAATGCGTAAGCTTGTTCGTTACTGTGTTTTGCACTACCTAGGAAGTAAACCGAATCAGGGCCAGACTCTTTACGAAGTTCTAGCGCTTTGTTACCAATCTCTTCAATCGCTTGTTCCCAAGAAAGCTTTTTCCACTTACCGCCTTCCAATTTCATTGGGTACTTAAGACGACGTTCACCGTGGCCGTGCTCACGAAGTGCTGCACCTTTCGCACAGTGTCCACCAGCGTTGAATGGGTGATCGAATGCAGGCTCTTGACCCGTCCAAACACCGTTTTGCACTTCAGCGTAAATACCACAACCCACAGAACAGTGAGAACAGATAGTACGTTTCACTTCTGTTTTCGCTTCTGAATCGACTGATTTAGCCTGTGCTTTCTTCATCATGCCAGGTGCAAATAGACTTGCGCCTACTACCGCGCCACCAGCGGCTAATGAGGTGTTTTTCATGAAGGCACGTCGAGACACACCCAGTTGATTGGTTTCTTTGCTCACACTATCGGAGCGTTTGACAAGTTTCATCCGTTATCTCCTAAAGCGTGTCGTAGTAATCGCGAATATGTTGCGTTTCACGATAGCCCGTCTTCTTCATGTCTTCTTTCGGCATTTCAACCGTTTCTGAAGCAGTTGCCACTTTTGTTGTACCAGCGACAACGGCACCAGCTACGGCTGCAGTCGTTAAGCCTTTGAGTAAGTCCCTACGGCTTGTGTTTATTTCTTTATTATCTTTCATCATTGCTTCCTTACCTTACGGTAGATCTTTTTGGAGGCTTAATGCCCCTCTATCGATATAATCGCGTACTGCTCGATTACTCGTAATCAGTGACGTTTTTCACATCAATCTTTAATTTATGCTTACTGCTTTTTGTATTAACGCTAAAGCGCACTTGTTCTAACGTTAAGAATGCTTCACACAGCTGAGCTGCTGATTTGTAGAAGTTCGCACTTTCTGCGCTTTCAAGCTGACGCGTAAAAGAGTTAAACCAAGGGCCAAGATGCTTATTGAAAACGGCTTGTTGAAGCGCTTCTTCTTCACCAGTTAGCATTGCCATTACTTCACACAATGCAGCAATATGATCTTCTGGCTCTTTCACTTGATCATCACGCTCAATGCCTAAAAGCTCTAAGTCATGGCGAATCTCTGCCAATGGTTTTTCCATCATGGCGCCAGTTCTATGCCATGAACCAAATGGAACAACCTCTCCACGGCCAATGCCAATGAACAGATCTTGATATTCATCTTCTAATGCTTCGCGATTTGATTCCGTTGCCGCTTGTTGAATAGCAATCCAAGCTTTTTGCATCGCGCTCTCAGACGCTTCAATGTCTAGCGTCTTTAGGAAATCAATGACTTCTTCAGAAGGTGCGCTACGAAACAATGCAGAAAGAACCAAATAGATTTCAGTTCTTAGTGTCTGGTCTTGTTCAAATTTGCTTTGTGCTTGATCTAAATGAGTTTCCAATGCCTACTCCTAGTATTTCAGTTGCTTCAATGGGTCTTGAGCCATCGAATCAAACATATCTATCACACGGCAGTCTTCACACATCGCAATACGGTTAATTGCAGATTCGTCTGAAAAATGAGAGTGACCGCGTAACTTGCTTTGTAACATGTCAATCATAGACTGCGGTGCGAACGGCTTATGACAACGAATACATTCCGCTGCTTTCTCTTCATGAATCACAACAGCCTTCTGACGTTCTTCTTTCACCCAGTTCATGCGAGGTGTTAGAGTCAGAACATTTTCAGGACACGCTTTTTCACACAGGCCACATTGAATACAGTCTTGTTCTACAAACTTAAGTGATGGAGATGCGCCGTCAGTATGAAGAGCACGTGTAGGACAAACCGCCACACAACTCATACACAAAGTACAATCTTTGCTTTCACACGAAACCGTGCCATATGGCGCATTCGAAGGAAGTTCAACAATGTTCTCAACAGGAATGCGAGATGAAGACATAGCATCAAGTGCTGTGAACAGGCGTTGACGTTTATTGCCTTGAAGATCGCCAAGTGCAAGGTCGAATGAATCCACACATAGTGTTGGAGGACCTTCACGTAGAGATTCTAAGTACAGAATATCGATGGTTTCTTTCGGAATACCGATTTGGTCTAGCAGTTCTTGAGCGATCCCTACTTCGTTATTCAGAACACGAATGATCGTTTCTGGCATAAAACGAGAAGCAGCAAACAGAACTTGAGTTGCGCCATTCACTAGCGCTGCAAACCAGGTATCGATACCAATAGAAGGCAGTTCTTCAACAACAATTGGAATCACGTTATCTGGTAGCGCTTTAAGAGCCATCACGTTGTAAGTTTCATGACGTGAGCTACAGATAAGCACGATAGGATCCAGACCGCCCGCTTGCTCGTAGTTAGCTAGCGTACGTTCAATGAATTTTTGAGTATCATCAGGATTAGGCAATGCGTAAGAGATAGCTTCTGTAGGACAGCTCGTTGCACAAGTACCCACGCCTTGACATAGGTAAGGGTTGATCTCAATCTTGTGACCCGTCTTATCAGAGCCTTCACTTGAAAGCGCACCAGCAGGACAAGCATCAACACAACGCTCACATCCTTTTACGCCACGAGAACTGTGCGCACAAAGGTCGGTGTCTAGACGGAAGAACTTAGGTTTATCAAATGTGCCCATTAACGTAGGAATTTCTTCTAACGCTTCAGCCAGTTTAGGATAGCCACGGCCAACTGGGTAATAACCCGGTACAGGTACTTCTTCTGTCATGCAGCTATTAAGACATAGGTCTAGAACAACATCGAAACAATCGTGATTAATCGCGACTTTTGCCAGGTTGCTTGATGTACCTTTACTTTCGATCACAACTTCAAACGTACCAAGGAAACCGGATACTTGAACCGAATTCGCAAAGTACAGTTCTGGGTTTGTGCCTTTTTCGCCATCTGTTGACAATAAGGTTAGGCTCGTCAATTGAGGCAATTGCGCCGCAGCACTTTCGATGATCGCAGTTGGACCAATAATCAGCGTATTTCCACCGCTTTCATAACTGACTGTCGGTGGAATCAGGTTTGTTAACTCAACTGTATTTTCAAATGCATACAGTCTTGCTTTAGCGTTATTTGAAGTTGCTTGTTCTAATAATTGTTTAAGCATTGCTCAGTTCCATCTTTGGACATGGATAATCTGTTCAACCTTCATTGTAGTAAGCGATAGAGAACTTGCTGAGTAATCCGTTAACAACTAGCCCTTTAGCTAGTGTGCCGTTCGTCAGACCATGAACTCGTCTATCTACAAAAAAGTTGATAATGAACGTTATTTAGCAAATGCCATGCCAATTTAATAACTCTTATATATCAGTGATTTAATGCTTTATAGCGTTTATTGAGCGTATAAAAAAACCGCTTGGGACATTTTGTCGCAAGCGGTTCATTGAGTGTTTAGTCAAAATGTACCTATTCTTTGTGTGGTATATTTTGTCCCATCTCTTTCAGGTCAGATTCGTCTGACATTGTAGTGTTAACATCTGGCACTGTGTTTTTATACAGTTTCTTTTCTTGTTCGGTTATTTCGGCACTTTCTGACGTTTCAAGTTCATTATCAGATACCTCAAGATCGCTTTCAGAATTTCCTGAAATTTCACCTTCATCTTTATTATCAATGACTTGCTCTTCTTCTGGTGCAGTTTCTTCTTCCGTTTTGTCTTTAACCCAATCACGCAAGGTTTCCGCAACCCCTTCAGAAAGAGATTTCAAATTACTGTAATCGTCGTCGTAATCATCTAAACCATCACGAACGTTAAACTCTTCCGATAGAAATAATTTACGTAGTGCCGCTTTTTTTACGCTTTCTGAGGCTTCTGACACCAATAATTGAGCAACAGACAAGTCTTCCGTCGTTTCAGATGCGATCTCCTGAGAGTCAATAGCTTGAGAATCGACAGCGTGAGCGTTTTCATCGTGTTCTGGAGACTCACGTTCTAAAGTCCCACGTTCTAGTGACTCCGATGTTTCTGCGTCTATAGATGAAGCAGCAGAAGAAGTCTCTGAGGAAGTAAGCTCGATATCCTCAAGCGTTTGTTGCGCTTCTAATGGTTGGTCGGTCGATTCATCAAGCTTTCGTTGAGACCAACGGCTGAAAAAGTTAGTTGCCATTAGATCGACCCGCACCTTTACGTTTTTTACGTCTTGCTTCTAGTAATTCACCATGACGACCGATGAACGCTTCCATCCAAGCTTGTACTGGTAACGGAATGTCGTATGAAAGGACTTGATTGTCACCGTCCATGTATTGCCCTGCAACGGTTTGTGATGCCGTAAGTAACTGAATGACTGGCTTAACACCAGAATCGACGTTATCCATCACTAAGAAAAGCTTAGGTTGCTGAGAGCTAAGGTTGAAACGATAATCTGTTCGCTCGTCTTTATGTAATTGAAGTAAACAAACGTCTTGGGTATCGTCTTCTGGCGACAGTTCAAACCCCGTCAATTCCCATTGTGTGGTTACCCAGATACCTGTTTTGATCTCTTTCTCTATTCTTTGGACACCGATTGGCCAAGCTGCTTCTGTTTTTTCATATTGTTCTTTGAATTCTTTTATCTCAGACATACTTCACCCAATTGATTTTCTTTGGTCTGAATGCACTTAGGACATTTTGTACTGTGCGCAATCATATACACCCTATAAAGCAATAAACACGCCAATACAGTTTAAACAAGAGAGCGTATCTATAGCGTTCGTTATCAAGTTGTCACTATAACGTTAGTCGATACTGTTTATTTCAGACAACTCCACCCAGTGAACTCTCATATTTAGCGCTCTTTTAATCTAATGCTTCATGTTTCCATCAATCCCCGCTATTTTGGAATAAGATTTGCTTTAGCTAATTCGCTAATGTTATTCACAGAGCTATGTATTCTCTGAGCTATGGCGTGTTCGATAAGGTTAATCGGAACCTAGGCTATAGCGAACCAACAAACTAGCGTATTGATGAATGAGAGCTTTATTGCTCTTGTTGACTTCTTATCTCATAAAATCGCTATCTCATTAAGTAGGAAATGACTGTGGTAAAACCAAACATAATAAAAACCAGTGAGAACCCACTTCAGACAATCGAAGTTGAAGTGTTTGATGAATATGGCGAAAAGCTAACAAAACAGATCGCGTGTGAGCGCCCTCTTACCGTGATGTTGAACTGGAAAGAGATCGTAACGTTAATGACATTGGGCTCTCGTCCGGAGTCATTAGTATTGGGCTATTTGAAAAACCAAAGCTTCCTTTCCGATCCCGAAGCAGTTGAATCTATTATCATCGATTGGGAAACCAGTTCTGCAGCGGTTATCACCAAAGAAGATACAAGCCAACTTGAGCAAGCGCTTAAGAAGAAGACAGTAACCTCTGGCTGTGGTCAAGGCACCATGTATGGCAACGTGATGAAGCAATTGGAAGATTACCAAGTGCCTCAAAACAAGATTAAGCAATCTGAAATCTACACAGCGCTTGAAGCGTTGACTCATTACAACGATACCTACAAGAAAGCAGGCGCGGTACACGGCTGTGCGGTTTGTAAAGACGACAAGGTTTTATCGTTTGTTGAAGATGTTGGCCGACACAATGCCGTTGATACATTGGCTGGTGAGATGTGGCTTAACAAAGAGTCAGGTGAAGACAAGATCTTCTATACCACAGGACGTTTAACGTCTGAGATGGTGATTAAAGTTGCGCAGATGGGCATTCCTGTTCTGCTATCACGTTCTGGTGTAACGCAAATGGGCTTAGACCTGGCTCAGAAGTTCGGCATCACCACGATTGCACGCGCAAAAGGCTTACGCTTCCAAGTGTTCACAGGCGCAGACAAGATCGACTTTGATGTGAAAGGCGAACAATCAGCGTAAGTTCTTTAAAGACAAACTTCTCTAAAGGCAAATGCTATCTAAAGCCAATTTTCAGATGAACTCACAAAAGGTGTAGGCGAAGGCTTGCACCTTTTTCTTTTGTTTCCTTTATTCCGTTTACTCTCTCCTTAGTATTCCCTCTCCTTGAACCATCGTTCTATTCGCACAATTTTAATATCCCGTTCGTTGTTACCACTTTTTCTGCGCTTTAACTCAGCGACAAGACACGCTCAATGATTCGTTTGGTTTTATTTAACGTTAATTTCAAAATTACTAGATATACCAAACATTAACAATTCTTTATCTTGTGCTCCGTGAACAGAACGAAGCACGCACTTGTTGTGCTGCTTAGCGAATGTATCACTTCTTTGAATGCTCACTTCGAAGAAAATATATAAGAAACAAAGAATTGGATAACAATATGAAACAGCCTTTAAAAGCTTTAGCAATAGCTCTTGGATTAACCTTGGGCGCCAACTGTCACGCAATTGAACTCAAGCCGGTCGACACAGACTTTACATTACAAATATTGGGTTCAGGTGGCCCTATCTCGGATGACCTACGTGCGTCATCAGGTGAAATCGTATGGTGGAAAGGCAAATCACGAATCATGATTGATGCCGGTGGTGGTGTTTACCTACGTTTTGGTCAAGCAGGTGCAAAACTTGAAGATTTAGACTTTATGGGTATCACGCATTTCCATACCGACCATGTGAATGATGTGCCTGCTCTTCTTAAAGGTGGCTATTTCTTTGAACGCGAAAAGGCGTTGGAGATTTCAGGTCCAAGCGCAGGTTCTGCTTTCCCAAGCCTCAACGGTTACTTCGAAGCGAATTTTGACCCAGACCATGGTGCGTACGCTTATCTTGCCGGCTTATACGATGGAACTGATGGCCTATTCCCCGTCAATCTTACCGATGTTGACTATCAATCCACAGTGCCAACTGTCGTTTACGAAAAAGATGGTTTGAAGATCACTGCTCTGGGTATTCCTCATGGTGATGTGCCTTGTCTCGCTTACCGAATCGAAAGTGAAGAAGGCGTGATGGTGATTTCAGCTGACCAAAACGGTAGCAACCCTGCGTTCTTAGACTTCGCTCGTGGCGCCGACATCATGATGATGCCAATGGCAATTCATGAACAAGCCGATGGTGTCTCTACATTCATGCACGCTAAACCTTCCGTGATTGGTGAGATCGCTAAAGAGATCAATCCAAAAATGTTGGTACTTAACCACTGGATGGGTTTAGGCCTTAAGCGTAAATCTGAATCAATCAAGATTGTACGCGAATACTACGACGGACCAATCATGTCTGGTCGTGATTTAGCCAGCTTCCCTATGTCCGCTGTAAAGGAGAAATAACATGAACAACAAAATCGCCCTATCAATCGCGATCACGTCTGTGATTAGTCTTAACTCTGCAATGGCGCTTGCTGATGCACCTGCCGAAGCCCCTGTTGAAGCTAAACAATCTTCAGGACACGGTGGTAAATGTGCCGCGGGTAAATGTGGTACAGAAAAACGTTTCGAAAAAGCGGAACTGACCACTAACCCTCAAGACCGTTTAGTGCGTGCTCGTGATGGGAAATGTGGCTTAACGGCTGAAGGAATCTCGCCAAGTAAAGAACGCATCTTAATGGCGAATAGCAAGGTGACAGGTGGAGTATGTGGCCAGTAGAAACGCATAAAACTAAAGCTTTAAAAACTAAAGCTCTAGCCTCAAATGGCCGAGCCCATAAAAGCAGAGAGTTAAACCATAAAGTGCGAACCATTCAGAATACAGACAAAGGCATTGGGCTACGCAGTGAGCATATTGAGTTGCTTGCTCGTTCCCCAAAACACCCTGATATTGATTTTCTCGAGTTAGCACCAGAGAACTGGATGAGCTTGGGTGGACTTAAGCGTGAGCAATTACAAGATATATCTAAGATCTACCCCTTGATTGCACACGGTTTAAGTTTGTCTATTGGCGATTGTCAGCCGCTTAACACAAAGTTTGTACGTCAGGTTGGTCAGTTTCTCGATGAATTGAATATCCAAGTTTATAGCGAACATTTGAGCTTCTCTAGAGACAATCAAGGGTACTTGTATGAACTGTTACCCGTGCCACGCCGTGCAGAAAACATCGGCTATTTAGCGGGCAGAATCAAGCAAGTCCAAGACATCATTCAACGTCCTTTGGTAATGGAGAACATCTCTTATTACCACAATTACGGAGATGAGATGCCTGAGGGTGAGTTTATCGCTGAAATAGCAAACCGCAGTGGCTGTGAGTTGTTGGTCGACATCAACAATCTATACGTGAACAGTCAGAACCACCACTTTGATGCAGCTCAAATGCTTAAAGCTTTGCCGAGTGATGCTATTCGCTATTACCACATTGCTGGGCATTTAGTTGAAAGCGATAGGTCGGTTGAAAGTAATAAATCGATTAAAGGAAATAAGTCGCTACTTGATACCCACGGTATGTCAGTACAGCAAGCTGTTATTGACTTGGCACGTTACACCTTCTCTATTCATGGCAGTAAACCGTTATTGCTAGAAAGAGACAACAACGTACCGCCTTTGGTAGTACTGACAGAGGAGTTGCGAGATGTGCATAGTCAGGTTCTAGGTGCTGGTGTAACTCATCGCCCTCTTGAGCAGGAGTTGTTATATGCATAACCCGCCAAACTCAATGGTAAGGCAAACACAAGCTTTGGCCGCATTGATACGTTCGCCAGTTGAAGACAACGCGGTGTGTCGATACAGCGAATTCATTAGAGATAACGTATTTGGTGTATTAAACAACACATTTCCGCTGTTTTGTCAGCAAGTTGATCAAGACCAATTGCTGATATTGGTTGATGAGTTTGTTGTCGTGCATTACGCATCTGAGCCTGAATTTCATCATATCGCGACTGAGTTTGTCAGCTTTATTCAGCGTCGTACTCAACCTATGTACATATCTAGCGTAGTTGCGAGTCATGAGCTCACAGCCGACCAACTTGCTGTGTTGGAGTACGAATGGTGTGCCTTTTGCGTTGAAATTGACTCTTCAAAGCAAGTATTGCCGAAGTCATGGACGGGTGACTTTCACATCAATGAACAACAGCTTCAATTGAGGTTGTTAGTCAACAGTACGATGAAGCTCGTACAGGTGCCTTTCCTTGTACATGGTGAGTCACTGACGTTTCTAACACAAAGGCGATATCCCATTTATTACGCGATTTATCGCGACTCAGACCAACGCGTCAACACGATAAAACTAAGAGAAATTGATGTTGCGATTATTCAAATAATCCAACAACAACCAAATCGTTCTTTAGCCGATATAAAACAAATAATTGCTCAACAATTGGCGAGATTCGAGTTTATTAATTGGGTTGAACACTTCAGTGAAACAGAACTGATTGGCGTTCACTCTTTAGGAGAAAACTTATGATTAAGTCAGCCCTCAGCTGGTACGACGCTATTGTCGAAAAATGCAAACAATACGATTACTTGGTACTGCTGGCAGTACGTCTCTATCTAATTCCGGTGATATATGTAGGTGCACGCTCTAAAGTGTTGGGCTTCTCAGGAACTGTGGCATGGTTTGGTGCCTCAGCAGCCGACGGGGGGCTTAACCTTCCCTTCCCTGAGCTACTGGCATTCCTAGCGGCAGCGACCGAAGTGTTAGGTTGTATCTGTATCGCGTTAGGTCTGTTTACTTGCTTTATCTCGATTCCAATGATTTTCATGATGAGCGTGGCCAGTGCAATGGTTCACTGGAAGCACGGTTGGGACGCGATTGCGACTGGCGGTATGGAAGCAACCGTTCGACTTAACGGTTTCATCGAGTGGCTCGCGGGTAACTTCCCGGGGCGTTACAACTACATCACTGAACTTGGCGACCCGGTAATGCTGAACAACGGTATGGAGTTCGCAGGCACCTACTTCGTGATGCTGTTAATACTGCTTGTTTATGGTGGTGGTCGTTACGTGAGTGCAGATTACTGGCTACGTAAACAGTTCTCTAAAAAACAAACCAAAGCATTGCGTTGGTAATCGATTCTTTTCACACAGCTACATGTAAAACCTTTAATTAGTTCTCTCTAATTATCATCTTATTTTCCATTGTCTTACCCGTCACTCTCGTGGCGGGAAGGAGTTTTTATGCTTACAGATGTCGTTGATCTGTCGCGGTTTCAATTCGCAAGTACCGCTCTTTATCACTTTATATTCGTTCCCTTAACCATAGGTCTCTCCTTCTTACTCGCAGTGATGGAATCGCTGTATGTGATGACCAACAAAACCATCTACAAGGACATGACCAAGTTCTGGGGTAAGTTGTTTGGTATTAACTTTGCCGTTGGTGTTGCTACCGGTCTAACCATGGAGTTCCAATTCGGTACCAACTGGGCTTATTACTCACATTACGTAGGCGATATCTTTGGCGCTCCGCTTGCCATTGAAGCCTTGATTGCGTTTTTCTTGGAATCAACCTTGGTTGGTATGTTCTTCTTCGGTTGGGACAAGCTCTCTAAGCGTCAGCACTTATCGGTAACCTGGTTGACGGCTCTAGGTTCGAACTTCTCTGGTCTTTGGATTCTGATGGCCAATGGCTGGATGCAAAACCCAGTGGGCGCTGAGTTTAACTTTGAAACCATGCGCATGGAGATGACTGACTTCGTCGAAGTTATCTTCAACCCAGTGACTCAAGTGAAGTTCGTGCATACCGTTGCGGCAGGTTACACAACTGGTGCGCTATTTATTATGGGTATCAGTGCTTACTACATGCTTAAAGGGCGTGATTTACCATTCGCTCGTCGTTCATTTGCCGTCGCAAGTGCTTTTGGTATGGCTGCGATTGTTTCGACAGTGATGCTAGGTGATGAATCTGGTTATGAATTAGGTGATGTTCAACAGGTGAAGCTGGCGGCTATTGAAGCTGAATGGCACACCGAAGAAGCCCCTGCCTCATTCACACTGTTCGGCTTCCCGAACCAAGAAACCATGGAAACGGACTACGCGATTAAGATTCCTTACGTGATGGGTATTATCGCAACGCGATCTTTGGATACGCCAGTTGTCGGGATTCATGATCTATTAGCAAAGAACGAAGAACGTGTTCGCAGCGGCATCTTAGCTTATGGGCTATTAGAAAAACTTCGTTCTGGTGATAAATCACAACAAAATATCGATGATTTTGAATCGGTTAAACATGACTTAGGTTATGGGTTATTGGTTAAGAAATACAGCGATAACGTAGTGGATGCAACAGAACAACAGATCAAACAAGCAGCCAAAGACACAATCCCAACGGTTGCCCCTCTGTTCTGGAGCTTCCGCATCATGGTGGTATGTGGCGTTTTGATGTTTGCCATCATTGGTCTTTCATTCGTACAAATTTGTCGCCGTAAGATTGGTACCAATCGCTGGTTACTGAAAGCAACAATATGCGCGATTCCACTTCCTTGGATTGCTTGTGAAGCCGGTTGGTTTGTTGCGGAATATGGTCGTCAGCCTTGGGCTATTGGTGAGATTCTGCCAGTAAACATGGCGGCTTCTAATCTACCCGCTTCAAGTCTATGGATCTCTATCGGCTTGGTTTACTTGTTCTACACCGCGTTCTTAATTGTAGAAATGTTCCTGATGGTTAAGTTTGCGAAAATGGGCCCGAGCGCACTGAAAACGGGTCGCTATCATCATGAGCAATCAAACCAAGATCTAGCCATTACCGGTGAGCAAAGCGCACCGCGTCAGCTAGATAAAACTATCGACCTTCATTAAGGAATTCAGATGTTTGATTACGAAAATCTTCGCCTGTTTACATGGGCAGTTATTGGCGTGTTGTTGATCGGTTTTATCATTACCGATGGTTTCGACATGGGCGTTGCGGCGTTGCTCCCTGTTTTAGGGAAGTCAGAAGTTGATCGCCGAATCATGATTAACTCGATTGCCCCTCACTGGGATGGCAACCAAGTATGGTTAGTTACGGCGGGTGGCGCTATCTTTGCGATATGGCCTGCAATCTACGCGGCTGCGTTCTCCGGGTTCTATTTAGCCATGATTATCGTGTTGGCGACCTTGTGGTTAAGACCGCTCGGTATGGATTACCGCGCTAAAATCGACAACCCACAATGGAAGAAAGCTTGTGATATTGCACTTATCGTCAGTGGCTTCATTCCTCCGGTTATCTTTGGTGTTGGTTTCGGTAACTTGATGATTGGTGTTCCGTTTGAATTTAACGAATTGCTAATGATGTCATACCAAGGTGGTTTCTGGGATCTACTCACGCCCTTCCCACTGCTATGTGGCTTGGTGAGCTTGGCGATGGTTGTCACGCAAGGCGCGGCATTCCTACAGATGAAAACGACGGGTGATTTAAAACAACGTGCGCAGAAAGTGATCGTATGTATGGCGCTTATCACTGTCGGACTGTTTATTGTTGGTGGGATATACGCGTATACACTTCCGGGTTATCTGATTACTAGCCCAGTTGTGACCGATGGTGTTTCAAACCCATTGCTAAAACATGTCATGAAGTTTGATGACTTACTGCTCCATAACTACGAAAACTATCCGGTACTTTGGGGAATCCCTGCACTAGGCATCATCGGAATGCTGAGTTGTGCAGTGATGACTCGACTTAACCGCGCTGGTTTGGCCTTCGCTTGTTCGAGCTTATCGATTGCAAGCATCATAACGACAGCGGGCGTTGCCCTATTCCCAATGATCATGCCATCTAGCTTGATGCCATCGCATAGTTTAACGCTGTGGGACGGAACATCGAGTGAGTTAACACTGAGCATTATCTCGGTTGTCGCAGTTATCGTGGTGCCAATTATTTTGGGTTACACAATCTGGTGTTACTACAAAATGTTCGGTCGACTAGACAGTCAATACATTCACGATAACAGCTCGTCACTGTATTAATTAAAGATGGAATAGGAGGATAACCTATGTGGTATTTATGTTGGGTATTGGGCGTCTTGCTCGCCTGCGCGTTTGGAATCATTAATGCGCTGTGGTTAGAGCACACCGACGTTCTCGATGAACAAAACGAATAAAGCTGATCGGTAAAGTTACTAACAACTGTTAACTCGATCGCAAGCTAACTACTTAAAATAACTGAAAGTCCTCACTTAATGCGATGCCTGCGATTTCAAATATTGCCGATATGAGTGTTAATGAGGACTTTTTCTTTTCGCATCTAATTTCACGTACTTAGCCTCGCCCTTTTTCGAAAATCGGCGTCTCAAATGGCTAAGTTGAACGTTAAGTTGGTGCCTATCATCGATTAAGTAGCTTTCCCCATAAACTGACCTTGCTTTAACAACTCTATAAGCTAGCTGATTTATGCGGTATGGAAAAACAAAAGGCCTCTCTCTTATTGCTAAGAGAGAGGCCTTTCTAATTTTGAATACGTACTAACGTGTTGCTACGTATTAACTCTCGCTACACGATATTAGCCGCGTGCTTTTAAGAATTCAGCGTAAGTACCGCGGAAATCGTTGATCTTGCCATCTTTGATTTCAAGGATACGAGTTGCAAGCGAGTCTACGAATACACGGTCGTGAGATACGAAGAACAATGTGCCTTTGTAGTTCTCAAGAGCTAAGTTAAGCGCTTCGATAGATTCCATATCCATGTGGTTTGTTGGCTCATCCATTAGAAGGATGTTTGGTTTATGCATCATGATCTTACCAAGAAGCATACGACCTTGTTCACCACCAGAGATAACCTTTACAGATTTCTTAATGTCGTCTTGACCAAACAACATACGACCTAGGAAACCACGTACAACTTGCTCGTCTTCGCCTTCTTGGCGCCATTGGCTCATCCAATCAAACAGGTTCATGTCTGTCTCGAAATCGTGTGCGTGATCTTGAGCATAGTAACCGATGTTTGAGTTTTCAGACCACTTGTACTCACCAGTGCGAGGCTCAAGAGCGCCAGCTAGTGTGTTAAGCAGTGTAGTTTTACCCACGCCGTTCTCACCGATGATAGCAACACGCTCACCTACTTCGAAAATACCGTCGAACTTGTTGTATAGGTCTTCTTCAAAACCTTGAGATAGGTTTTCAACCACAAGTGCGTTACGGAATAGCTCTTTAGACTGTTCGAAACGGATGAACGGGTTTTGACGGCTAGACGCTTTAACTTCGTCTAGTTGGATCTTATCGATCTGCTTAGCACGAGACGTTGCTTGCTTCGCTTTAGATGCGTTAGCAGAGAAACGAGATACGAACGTTTGAAGTTCAGCAATTTGTGCTTTCTTCTTAGCGTTATCAGACAATAGGCGCTCACGAGCTTGAGTCGCAGCTGTCATGTACTCATCGTAGTTACCTGGGAATAGACGAAGTTCGCCGTAATCAAGGTCAGCCATGTGTGTACAAACAGAGTTTAGGAAGTGACGGTCGTGCGAAATGATGATCATTGTGCAGTTACGTTGGTTTAGCGTATCTTCCAACCACTTAATGGTGTCCATGTCCAGGTTGTTCGTTGGTTCGTCAAGAAGCATGATATGCGGGTCTGCAAACAGTACTTGAGACAATAGAACACGAAGTTTCCAACCCGGTGCTACTTCGCTCATCAGACCGAAGTGCATTGACTCTTCAATACCTACAGCAAGAAGAAGCTCACCCGCTTTAGCTTCTGCCATGTAGCCGTCCATTTCAGCGAACTGAACTTCAAGGTCAGCCACCTTCATGCCGTCTTCTTCGCTCATTTCTGGCAAAGAGTAAATGCGGTCACGCTCTTGCTTAATAGCCCAAAGCTCTTTGTGACCCATGATAACTGTGTCGATTACCGTGAATTCTTCGTAAGCAAATTGGTCTTGGTTTAGCTTAGCAACGCGCTCGTTTGGATCGTAGCTTACGTTACCAGCACTTGGCTCAAGTTCACCAGATAGGATCTTCATGAACGTCGATTTACCACAGCCATTCGCGCCGATTAAACCGTAGCGATTGCCTTCGCCGAACTTAACTGAAATATTTTCGAAAAGTGGCTTAGCGCCGAATTGTTGGGTGATATTTGCTGTGGAGATCAATGCCGTTACCTTTTTAATGTGAAAAACGCCGCAACGTTACTTGTTCAGGGCTTTAACTGCAAGTATTGATTGCAATTACTGACCATTAAGTGAGTGATAACCTAGCCAAATCATAGTTTGAGCTGACTCACATTTTTGATTTTCTATTTATCGAAGAAAAGCCGTCGGTTTTCAGGGGAAACAAAATATCGAACAGCGACCTATAATGGGCGGTATATAACGTCCCAAATCATGCCAACCATTGAATATATCGTATGCTTATTGGCCATAGTAAAATCAACCCAATCATAGCAACAATATACATAGGCAAGACTAGCCTAATCCCTGACAGTTTCATGACAAAATTGGTCGAAACAGGAATAAAGTACTTGCCCCCGATACGGAGTTGGATTTCACAAAGTAAGATTATCTAACTATAGTAATCCTAACCTCATAATTCTAAGAGACTTTTATGCGTTCACTATCGCGCTTCTTAATCTTCACTTTGGCCATTCTCTCATGGCCTAGTCATGCCAACTTGGAATATGACTTACAGTCTCAGCCGCAGGTGTCCAACACTGCTGTTGATCTGGATAAGCGTATTGATTCCCTACCCGACCCCCTCTTTATGGAACAGTCGGACAGGCGGCAAGTCAACATTTTGCTTGCCGAAGTTCTGCGAGTTCAAAAACAGGAAATCAAAACCTTCGAGCAACAGCTAAAAGCCTACAGAGGTAACAACGACGCCGACCAATGGTTCTCCGTTCAAACCAGTTACGTCACGCTGAATAGTTTGAACGTAAGTAAACAGCACCTTTTAGAGCAGACCAACTCTGCGAACAAAGAGCGCTTAACCGGTTTTGGACCCTACGGTGTCACCCAGTTTAAGCAAGAGTGGGACTTAACCAAACTCAATATTGAGTATCTTGTTTATTTCCAAATTCGTAGCTTTAAAGCACTTGTTCAAGACATCTTTATTTCTCCAGTGCCTGTGATTGGTGCCTCATTAAAAGTGTTATTCATCTACTTCGGTTTAGTGTGGTGGCTTGCCAACAGCACTCGCTTGATTGAGTTGTTTCGAATTAACTTTCTTGAAGCAAAAACGAATCCTCCTTTTCTGGTTCGTGTGATTTGGTATATCAGCCGCGCTGATCACGCGATTGCTTGGTTAATTGCCATCACTCTTTCTTTGAGAGTGCTTTCTAGCATCTCTAGCTTGCAGCATCTGATTTTCCTCGAGATCTTCACGTGGTGGATCCTAGGTGGTTCGATTGCCATCAGCTTTATTCTTGAACTTGCTTACCGCTTGGGTCGTACATCTAATAAAGACGTGATAGCGCTTCGCCTGTCGACTATTCGCCGTTATGTATGGAGCTTCATTGTTGCGGGTGTGACTCTGCAAATTTCGAGTATTACATTAGGAAAAGGTACTATCTATAGTTGGATCTACAGCGCTCTGTTCTTTTGGTTTGTACTGGTGACCATTTCGGTACTTAGATTATGGCGAGCGAAAGTTTTTGATACGCTGCAACACATCTCCGATCGTCCGGTATGGGTTAATTGGGCAGTGAACCGCAAAGAAACTTTCCTACTCAATATACTTGCGACGGCAATTGGCATCGTATGGTTGAGCGTGTATAGCTTCCAACATCGAATTATGGCAGTGCTATCCAATTACACGCTGTTTAGCCAAGCCTTGGCGTATCTGTTTAGAATCGAAGTGGCTAAGCAGTCTGATCTTGATAAAAATCAGCAAAACTTGGTTCGAATCAAAGGCGATCAAACCTATGAATACATTCTGCCAGGTAATATCGACAGCACGCTAATCGATTACGCAGGTGACGAAGTTAAGCAACTGTCTCGCTACTTGATGTCGGACAGCCCTGCTATTTGTATTGTGTCAGGCGAACGTGGTGTAGGCGCGACAACCCTGCTTTATACTTTACTGCACAAAGTTTCTAACGCAGAGCCTGTCTATGTGAGTTGTCCTTACGCGGGTTACCAAGAGCTTTTAGCGCATCTGGCCGTTAGTATTGGTTTGGAAGAAGAAGCCACTGAGATTCAAATCTTGGCGCATTTACGTAAGAGCAATACGACTTACCTGATTGCGATTGATAACGCGCAACGACTGGTGAAACCAATGGTGGGCGGCCTGTCTGATTTGATTCGTTTAACCAACCTTCTACGTCGCTCTAAAAAGAACCACCGTGTCGTGATATCGATCGCCAAATCAAGCTGGCGATTTGTGGATAGAGCGCGTGGCGAACGTTTGCTGTTTGACTTGGTGTGTTTCCTTCCGCGTTGGACAGAGAAACAAGTGGGTGAACTTCTAAATAGCCGTATCAATACGGAGCTTGAGAAGCCGTTGTCTTTTGATGGCTTAGTGGTGCCTAAACAGTGGGACCAAGATGATATGAGCGAAGAAGAACGCGCACGCCAAGGTTTCTATCGAATTTTGTGGCACTACTCTGATGGCAACCCTACCGTTGCGCTGCGGTTCTTCCGACTCTCTTTGAACCGAAATAAAGAGACAGATCAAGCGGTGGTGCGTCTTTTCCATGTTCCTGAAGCTCAGGAGTTAGAGAATATGCCAAAACCAATGCTGGCTGTATTGCGTTCTATCGTACAACTAGAAATCGCTTCGCCAGAAGTGTTGTCTGAATGTACACAACTGAGCACGGCGGAGATAACAGGGATTCTGCGTTACTTTGAAAGCCGTGGTTATATTGGTTGGCATGAAGAAAAGGCTCGAATTTCTGAGCACTGGTTCCGCCATATTACGAACGTTCTCGACCGTCAACATCTACTGGTGAAGTAAAATGAAGAAGTTATTTATCCTACTATTTGTTGGCTTGGCAAGTGCCGTCAGTTTCCCGACCTTTGCGACGGAAGAGTTAGCTAACGTAGAAAACATCTCTAAAATAGCAAGCCTCGTGCGATGGAGCGGTGTGTTCTTCTCCATGATCGTTATTGCCGCAATGTGGTTATTGCTAAAGTTCATCAACTCGTTAGTGACTAGCTTTGGTAGTCAGTTCGTGCAGTATCGAATGCTACTACAAAAACTGCAGTCGTTTACTCAGTTCTTCATCTATGTGAGCACCGGTCTTATCGTGTTCATGATGAGCTTTAGAATCAACGACCAAATACTGGCCTTGATTGGTGGTACCCTCGCTGTGTCAGTCGGATTTGCGCTTAAAGATTTGGCGGCATCATTCATCGCGGGTATTACGGTGATGATTGATAGACCGTTCCAAGTTGGTGACCGCGTCACGTTTGAGGGTAACTACGGCGACATCATTACTATCGGTTTACGTTCGGTACGAATGAGAACCCTGAATGACGACATCATTACCATTCCGAACAACAAATTCTTAAATGAAGTGACGACCAGTGGTAATTACGGTGCGTTGGACATGCAGGTAGTGATTCCGTTTTACGTCGGTATGAATGAAGACATCACCCTAGCCCGCGACCTGATTCAAGAAGCGGCGTCTTCAAGTCGTTACATCCACTTGCCGAAGCCGGTAACGGTTTTGGTTAAACAGACGATTACTGATAACTATCTTGCGATACAGCTAACCTGTAAGGCTTATGTAGTGGATACTGCGTATGAGAAGCTATTTGAAACCGACATTACCTTGCGCGTGATGAAAGAGTTTAAGAAGCACAACATCAACCCATCGAAGATTTCAGTGGCAGCGCATTAAACTCGGCTAACGCGAAGCTCGTCTTTATATCAAATTGATTAGTCACAAATAAAAACACCTCCAGCAACTTATGATCAAAGATGCGGAGGTGTTTTTTGTAAGCTTTGTACTCTATATCTCGATTAAAGAATTAAAGAATTAAAGAATTAAAGAATTAAAGGTTAGACACCAGTAACTGTGGCGTGGCTTTTTGTTGGAGGTAGATACTAAAGCGACTTCCCTTGCCTACCTCAGATTCAACTCGGATCTCGCCACCCGTTTGGCTCAAGATACTTTGAGAGACTGACAACCCTAACCCCGTACCATCACGTTTAGTGGTATAGAAAGGCGAGAAAATGCGTTTCAGTTGTTCTTCCTTAATACCGCAGCCTTCATCTTGAACATGAACGATAGCGCCATGGGACACACCATTTTCAACCCAGTCTTCACTAGAAATAGTTAACGTACCCTGACCGTCCATTGCATGAATCGCGTTCATTTGTAGGTTAACCAGAATCTGTAGCAATTGATTTCGGTTCACTTCGACTGAGGTTTTAGCATTCAGTTGTGATACGTACACAATGCCTTTCTTCTTAGCGCCTGTTTTTACAAGCGTAATACTTTCATCGACAATTGGATTGATATGTTGCCACGTAATTGCGTCTTGTACGCCGCCGTGACGGCTGTATTGAAGCAGGCTTCGTGTGATGTTTCGAATTCGGTCAATCTGCTCCATGATCGCGTGGACTTCCTCATCTACACGGCTCACTTCATCGCCCAGTTCAAACTTCATCAGTTCAACGTTGCCAAGAATCACGGCGGTTGGGTTATTGATCTCATGAGCAATGCCTGCCGTTAATTCACCTAACGCGGCCAGTTTTTCATTGACCACCAGCTTATCTCTGGCTTGATTGAGAAGCTTGATGTGCAGTTCGAGCTCTTCGGTTTTCTCTTTCAAACTCGCGGTACGAGAATGCACTTTGCACTCAAGTTCAGATGCCGCTTGTTGAATCTCTTGGTTACGCTCATGCAGTAGATCCAACATCTTGTCGAATTGTTTAGCGAGCAGTGTCAGTTCGTGTTGATCATCCAAACCTAGTGTACCAATTCGCTTGTCTTGCCCCATCTGTACTAGCTTCACCACTTTATGAATGCGTTCAATTGGGTTGAAAAGATCACGCGCACCACGGTGAACGATCAAACCGGATGCCAACAACAGCAACACGATGGTAATGCTGATTTCACCAAGGTTGGTCAAGTAGGTTTCTATCAGCGGCCAAATCAAATAACCGGTGTAAAGCATGCCAATCACATTATTAAACTGGTCATGGATTGGTTGGTAAGCCGTGATATACCAAGCATCGTAAACATACGCTCGATCTAGCCACTCTTTACCTTCATTTAAAACTTTTGAGTGAACCTCATTAGAAACACGAGTACCAATTGCGCGCCCAGCTTGTTCTTCACTGCTTAAAGGTACATTGGTACTGACGCGAAGGTCATCGAGAAAGACCGTGACCGTACCTATATGACGATTAAAGCCTTCTCTTTTTGGGTAGATAAGATTACTAATTTGGTCGACTAGTTGAGTACTGTTATTAAGTAAGATCCCGCCATCCAGAAAACCAATCACATGATCACGTTCATCTTTTATGGATACAACGGTTCGGCTTACCAGTCCGCGAGTCTCAACTTCTTGCCCATTGAGCATCGGAACTTCCGCTTTTTTAGCGAGGTCACTATCGAGGTAGTTGAGTTCGTTACGGCTTAACACGCTGAAAAACGAAGACTTGTGAGTTAAATTTAGATATTCGAGTTTCTTAGCCATACTCTCGACACTGCGCCAGCGTAGAAAGTCGAGTTCATAACGAGATTTGTTTTCAGACACCCATCTCGTTAGCTCTTCGTGTGAAAGATCGCTCGCCAGTTTGGTTTGAAAGTTATAAGACTCGGCAAACGCTCGAACGTTGTATGCTTGCTGATTTTGAATTAGGTGGATACTGTTGTCGGCAACATCTAAACGCTCATCGACATCAATCAAAGCGCCCTGCCACGTGTAATGAACAGACCAATACAATGTGATAGCCACAAGCGCACATAAAGTCAGAATGATCGGAGCAGATGTTAGGAACAATAAGCGGTAACGCACCATGGTTTTGAATCGGAACGTCCACTTTGACCACCAATGACGTCTAATCGGCATATTCAGAGCCTTCTGTGTTCCAATCTTTGTATTTACGCTCTAGCGTTTTACGTGCCACGCCAAGATCTCTCGCAGCAGCCGACTTATTACCATCATGGAAACTAACAAGCTGTTCTATATGAGATTTTTCCACTTCTTTGAGTGTCCAAGTGTTTGGGTAACCCTCGGCAACATCTGCATTATTCAAGTTTGGCATTTCTGCTCCATGTGACACCGTCACTGAAATATTAGCCGGTACAGGATCGCCATTAATCTCGCGCCAGTAGTGTGCTGGTGGCTTGTCTAAAAGAATGCATCGTTCGACTAAGTTTTTAAGCTCACGAATATTCCCTGGCCATTCGTATTCGTTCATGGCCAATATATCTTCATGTGCCCAGTTAGGAACAGGCAAGCCCAGTTCGCTTGATAAAAGACGAGTAAAATATGGAACAAGCTCAATTAAATCTGATGGACGCTCTCTCAATGGCACAACATCAATCTTAAGTACATTAAGTCGGTAGAATAGATCGCGACGGAAGTGCCCTTTATCGACCTCTTCCTGAAGGTTTCGGTTGGTCGCTGCTACAACGCGTACATCCACAGAGATCTCTTTCTCACTACCAACAGGACGAATGGTTCTTTGTTCTAACACACGTAGTAGCGCTGCTTGCATTGGCAGCGGCATCTCACCGATTTCATCAAGGAACAATGTGCCACCACTTGCGACTCTAAATAGGCCTTCTCTATTTTTCTTAGCACCAGTAAAGGCACCAGACGTATGGCCAAACAATTCACTTTCTAAAAGCTCAGGAGCGATAGCTCCACAGTTGATTGGCACAAATGGTCCTGTTCGTTTGCTGGCTTCATGCACGCCACGAGCAACTAACTCTTTACCCGTCCCCGACTCGCCTTCGATTAACACCGATGCTCTTGATGGTGCGAATTGACTGATGAGTTGCTTAAGTTGTTTGGTTTTATCTGAGTTGCCGATCAGTTCCGTTTTGATATGACGGCTAACATCGCGCTTCAACGCGTATTGCATTCTTTGGTCTAGGCGCTTGTCCATGCAGCGAAGTACTGCTTTTATCATCTGTTCCAAATTGAAAGGCTTCAAAATGAAATCAGAGGCGCCAAGCTTAAGTGCAGATATGGTCATTTCGAGATCAGCGTAACCCGTCATGAAAATTACGTCGGCGCGTTTGTCGGCGTCGTTGAATACCTCTTCCCATTCAATACCAGAGCGACCTGGGAGGTTGATATCAAGCACGATCAAATCGAAGTGCTCGTTGCAGCGTAGAACTTCAGCTTCTTCTACGGAACCGGCACTGGATACCTTGCCAAAATACTTACCTAGTGCTTTCTTAAGAATAGCCTGCATACCAATTTCATCGTCAACCACCAAGACAGAAAATGCCTGATATTGAGTCAATGTGTTGGAGTTGAGGTTAGAAGCGCTTGAACTAGGTAAAGACATAATGATCAGCCGATAGGGAAAGTTGGGACAGAGTGTACCAATTAACCTTTTACGCAACAGGGTCAATGTGCGACATTTTGTCCTAGCTCATGTTTTGTTTTAATTTATGGGGTCAAATGACGCAGTTTCGTTCGAAATAACAGCAATTTAATGAGATCTGATGCATGATTTATTGGCACTAACATTGCTTATAAGGTGATGATTTCTAATTACAAAAATTAGCACTCATGAACATGACCTTCTTTGAGCCCTTTGAAGTTGAAGGCGTGTCATTCATTTATAACAGAATGGACATAATAATAATGAAAGCAATTCCCTTAACTATTGCCGCTCTATCTATCGTCAGTTACTCGGCTAGCAGCGCAGAAGACACCACGCACATCAAACTTGCGACAACAACAAGCACGTATCACTCTGGCCTACTAGACTACCTATTACCTGAGTTCGAAAAAGACTCTGGTATTAAAGTTGACGTTCTAGCTGCAGGTACGGGTAAATCACTTCGTATGGGTGAGAACGGCGATGTCGATCTGGTGATGACTCACGCACCAAAAGCAGAAGCGAATTTCGTTGAACAAGGCTATGGCGTTCTACCTCGCAAACTGATGTATAACGACTTTGTCATCGTTGGCCCACAAAGCGACCCTGCAAAAATTGAATCTCAAAAAGCAGTGGCAGATGTGTTCAAAGCGATCGCGACTAATAACGTGACGTTTGTGTCTCGTGGCGACGACTCTGGTACTCATAAGAAAGAGATGGGTATTTGGGCGCAAACTAAGATCGAACCAAACTTTGGTGGCTACCGCAGTGTTGGTCAAGGTATGGGCCCAACTCTGAACATGGCGTCTGAAATGCAAGGCTACACCATGACAGACCGTGGTACGTGGTTGGCTTACCAAAACAAACTGGATCTTAAAATCCTTTTCCAAGGTGATAAGAACCTCTTCAACCCTTACCAAGTGATTCTCGTTAACCCTGAGCGCTACCCAAGCATTAACTACCAAGCAGCGAAAGTATTCAGTGATTGGTTGGTTAACCCTAAAGGTCAGAAACTGATTAACGACTTTAAACTGCACGGCAAACAACTGTTTGTTGCAAGCGCAGAATAGTTTGTAGTAAGTAAAGCGTAGCGTTGAAGATGTCGTCAAAACCAACAAACACTACACTTAACTAAATTCAGTTAATGAGCACGCTTAAAAACAATAGCTGGCCAATACAGGCTCAAATATATTGTGTCAGCTATGATTAACATCAGTCATTACCGATAAAAACCTATTATCGATTCACACGAGATACTTCATGACCCTATGGCAAACAACGATTGATGCAATGAATCTACTGGTGAGTTTTGACCACGAATTGTGGCAGATCGTCGCGGTATCCTTCAGTGTGTCTTTGTCCGCCATCTCATTAGTGATTGTTCCTGCAATCCTTATGGCTTTCTTATTGGCTTATACCGAGTTCCCCGGAAAGTGGGCTCTGCTTTCGGTGATCAATACCCTGCAAGCGATCCCTACTGTGGTTATTGGTTTGTTGATGTACATGATGCTTTCTCGCTCTGGCCCGCTAGGTGATTGGCAATTGCTGTTTACCCAGAAGGCGATGATTTTAGGTCAGATGTTGATCTGTTTCCCTATCCTAGTCGCGATGATGCACGGTGCTCTGCAGGCCAGTGACCGCCGAGCGGTTGAAACTGCGCGCACGCTTGGTGTATCAACCACACGTGTGGCATGTACCTTAATTTGGGAAACGCGCTTCCCTCTTTTAGCAGCAACTATCGCTGCCTTCTCTCGTATCGTCACTGAGGTTGGTTGTTCAATGATGGTCGGTGGCAACATTATGGGGATGACAAGAAACATCCCAACAGCTATCGCTATGGAAAGCCACAAAGGCGCATTCGCTCAAGGCGTCGCCCTCGGTATGGTGTTATTAGCATTGGCATTAGCCCTTAACTTTTTCCTTTCCAGTGTGAGAGGAAAAGGCTATCTAAGAACTTAGGAACGCTGTCATGAGTATAAAAATAACAACGCAGCAAATTTCAATGCGCTACAAAGAGCGTGTTTTGTTCCATATTCCCGAATTGTCGATCGGCCCCAACGATGCCATTTATCTCAAAGGAGATAATGGTGTGGGTAAAACGACCCTACTTAAAATATTGTCTGGATTGATTCAGCCAAGCTCTGGCCGCATTCAGTCTCCGACACAAAGCTGGCAGCAGATCTTATTCCCTAGGCTCAAGTTCAAAGACATTATCTACCTGCATCAAACCCCCTATCTTTTTGATGGCTCGGTGTACCAAAATGTCGCTTATGGCATTCGCTTTAACAAAGAGAGCCAAAAAGATAAGCGAGCTCAAATAATTAATGCATTGAGAATGGTAGGTTTAGAAACCCTGGCAGATGAGCACATCTCTGTGTTGTCTGGGGGGGAGCGTCAACGCGTAGCAATGGCTCGAGCTTGGATTCTTAAGCCTTCAATCTTGCTTATGGATGAACCAAGTGCTTCTTTAGACAAAGAATCTATTGAAAGATTGGTGATTATGGCCGAAGATCTTCTTCAGAGAGGCGCGAGTTTAGTCATCACCAGTCACCAAACTAACGCGTTAACCGATTTATGTAAGAAGCAGTGGTGGATTAAAGACAATACTTTGACCGAATCCCCGCTTCTGCAAGTTATTCAGAAAGATAAAGCACAAGAGAATATTTATGCTGCTTCCAACGCAAACTAGTTGGGTTATTTTGGCTGGCGGACAGGCCAGCCGTATGGGCGGAAAAGATAAAGGACTCGTTGAGCTCAACGGTTCTCCGCTTATTCAATATGTTATAAACAAGCTGTCACAACAAGATGTCAGCATCACCATTAATGCCAACCGTAACTTAGACAGTTACCAAGCATTTGCTCCGGTTGTCTCCGATTCTTTCCCTGACTATCCAGGTCCATTGGGCGGTATTCATGCTGGCCTTAAAAACGCGAGCACAGACTGGGTCGGCTTTGTCCCTTGCGACAGCCCACAAATCAGTGACGACCTTGTTGAGCGTTTTTGTTCTGCAGTTAAAGAAGACAGTGACATTCTTGTCGCACATGATGGCGAATTTAAGCAACCTGTATTCACCCTATTCCACAAACGTGTTCTGCCAAAGCTAGAAGCGTTTTTGGAACGTGGTGATCGTAAAATCATCTTGCTATACAAAGAATGTGTTACCGAATACGTTGATTTCAGCGATTCTCCTAACTGCTTTGTTAATCTGAACACGCCAGAAGAACTCACCCAATTCGGAACGCTTCAATAATGAAAGATTCTAAACAACGCCCTAACCTTCCTCTATTGGGCTTTGCAGCTTATAGCGGTACAGGCAAAACAACGGTACTTGAAGCTCTGCTTCCGTTATTGAGTGAATCGGGTTTAAAAGTTGGTGTGTTAAAACATGCTCACCACGATTTTGATGTCGATAAGCCGGGTAAAGACAGCTACCGCTTACGTAAAGCGGGCGCGAATCAAATGTTGATCGCTTCGCGTAACCGTCACGTGATGATGACAGAAACGCCAGAAGCCGAAGCCGATTTTGATTACCTTCTGACACGTTTCGATACCAACACGCTTGATCTGATTTTGGTTGAAGGCTGCAAGAACATTGCTTTCCCTAAAATTGAATTGCACAGAGATGAAGTCGGTAAACCTTGGTTATACCCGAACGATGACAACATTATTGCCATTGCTGCAGACAGCCAAGTGGGATCCGAACTGCCACAAATGGCGATCAGTGACTTAGAAGCGATTCGTGATTTCATCATCGAATATGCTCAATCATTCGACCCTTCTTCGCAAACAAGCAAAACAGCGTCGTGTTCGTCTTCAAAAGACAACACGCCCGCAGTGTGTTGTGATTCGTTCTCTCCTGCTGGTTTAACCGTTACTCAAGGCCAACAAAAGATTGTTGATAGCATTGACGCGCTCGATCTCACAGAGAGTGTTGAACTATTGCAGGGCTACGGTCGTGTTTTGGCTGAAGATATAATCTCGCCAATCAATGTGCCTCAAAACACCAACTCAGCAATGGACGGCTACGCAATTCGTAGTGAAGATTTAGAACTGGATAGTTACCAACTGGTTGCTGAAGTTATGGCTGGTCACAGCTACGAGCAAACTGTTCAACAAGGTGAAGCCGTTAAGATCATGACGGGTGCACCAATGCCTGAAGGTGTTGATGTGGTTGTGATGCGTGAGCAAGCCGTTCAAGAAGGCGACACAGTTAGCTTCCCAGACGCTAAAATCTCCGTAGGACAAAATGTCCGTATGGCTGGTGAAGATTTAGAAATCGGCCAACCTGTCTTTACACGTGGCACACGCATCGAAGCGCCAGAAATGGGCATGATGGCGTCGTTAGGTTTTGGTACCTGCCCTGTTCTGCGTAAAGTGAAAGTGGGTGTGTTCTCTACGGGTGACGAAGTTCAAGCGCCGGGTAGCGAGCAAAAACCAAACTCTATCTATGACTCAAATCGTTTTACTATTATCGGCATGCTTCAAAAGCTTGGCTGTGACATCGTCGATTACGGCATCATTGAAGATGACGAACAAAAGATGATGGATGTGCTGCACTCTGCGTCGCTTGAAACTGATATGGTGCTGACTTCTGGTGGTGTGTCTGTTGGTGATGCGGATTACATCAAGCTTGCGTTAGATAAGCTGGGAGAAATTAACTTCTGGCGTATCAACATGCGTCCAGGTCGCCCACTGGCTTACGGTAAAATTGAAAACAAACCGTTCTTTGGTTTGCCGGGTAACCCAGTTGCTGTGATGGTGTCGTTTATTAACTTTGTTGAGCCTGCGATCCGCAAGCTTCAAGGTCAAACGAACTGGACGCCAGTGAAAGCAAATGCGGTAGCGACTGAACAACTGCGCTCACGCCAAGGTCGTACTGAGTTCAGCCGTGGTGTGTTCTCAATGAGCGAATCAGGCGTACTTGAAGTGAAAACAACCGGTAAGCAAGGTTCAGGTATTTTACGTTCAATGAGCGAAGCTAATTGCTTAATCGAAATCTCGCCAGCGGTTGATACGGTGAAAGTTGGCGAAACAGTGACGATCATTCCGCTACAAGGTCGCGTTTGATTCAAAACTCAAACACCTAAATTGACTTGGCCGCTTTTTAATTGACTGAGAAGCTCTTTGCCAAAACATAGATGAAGCCCCTTCTATCGAGCTTTCGATGTTATGGGGCTTTCTTTTCTGTTCGTTTTGTAAAAGACAACCTGTTCGTTCCTTAAAAGACGAAAAGCTTAAATAGCGATAAGCCTGAAGAACGTTAATCTTAAGATTTTTTATCATAACCTTGAGCCACGTACTGTTTTTATGTAGAGTGCGCGCAAAGTAATAATTCTATTGGAGAGCACCATGGCTCGTACCATTCTGTACACTTACAAAGACGAAGACAAAGAGTTACTGTTTTCGAAACAAGAACACCGCACGATCCAAGAAGCTGTAGCTGCAGCCGAAGGTATCGACATCACTGAGTACCTAAAAACTGAGCAACAGCTTGAGTTTATTTCTGATACTAAAGCAGTTCGTAACTACCAAGATAACTATTTCCGCAAGCTTGGCTTCACTAAGCTTACGTTGAAGCAAAAAGACAACCTTGGTGTTGGTAAAAAGAAGAAGTAAGCCCTCTGGCTTCTTTTTCTCGATCTGTAGTTTCTAGCTTTTCGTTTGCACTTGAGAGCTAAGAATTAAGAGCTAAAGAAACGGAAACACCGAACAATAAAAAATGCCGCAACCTCTTTTGAGATTGCGGCATTTTTATTTATGCTTTTAACTATCTAACCTTCATTAGCTTAACGGTAAGTAATGATTACTTAATGTTAAGGAATGCTGCCCCACGAACGCCGCCTGAATCACCGTGCTTCGCTTTGATGATCTTTGGACATTTCGCTACAGACAATAGGTATTTAGGAACACGCTTTGGCATCTCTTCGTAGATAAGTTCGAAGTTTGAAAGTCCACCACCCAGAGCTACAACATGCGGGTCAAGTGCCGTAAATAGGTTTGCGAAACAGATAGCCAATAGCTCCATGAAACGGTCAACGTGCTCAGCTGCTTTTGCTTCACCTTCGTTGTACGCTTGGATGATTTCAATCGCTTTCTTTTTCTCACCGAAGTAGTGCTCATAAATCAGTTCAAAGCCGCGACCAGATAGGTAGCTGTCTAAACAACCTTTCTTACCACAACCACAACCCAATAGCGGTGCGTTGTCGCCAAGGTGGAACCATGCATCAATAGGAAGACGCATATGGCCGAGCTCGCCAGCAACGTGGTTACGTCCTGAGAATACTTTGCCATCAAAAACCAAACCACCACCAAAACCAGTACCTAAAATTAGTCCCGCTACTGATGGTTCATCTTTCAATTCATCATCCCACGCTTCAGACAGCGCAAAACAGTTAGCATCGTTCTCGATTTTAACACTACGACCAATCAGTGCTTCTAAGTCTTTGCGTAATGGCTTACCTGTTGAAGCCGGTACGTTAACAACAAGCATAGTGCCGTCGTCCGCATCTTCCATACCAGGAAGACCAAGGCCAATTTTGCCTTCGCAAGAGAATTCGCTATCGTATTTTTTTACCAAACCGGCAATCGTATCAAGTAGCAGTTGATAATCTTCAGTAGGCGTTGGTACGCGTTCGGTTGCTACTCGCTCAAGTTTTTCATTGAACGCACCAAACTCAATTTTTGTGCCGCCAACATCAAAGCCGTAATACATGAAATCTCTCCAATTTTTCCCTAAATTCGGGCAAATAAATTTTTTAAATTAAACAACTAGGAAGCATTATCCATAACACTCCCCCTACAAACCGTGATAGATAACAAACTTATCTCGTGTTCGAATCTGTTTGAACAACAAGTCAGCACAAAGCGGTTAAAGGTTAGAGTGACGTCTCACTTTTAGTATGCTCTATGAAAGCATTCAGGCTTGGTTTGGTTGGATCCGATTTATAACGTGTCTTACTCAACATGTAGCTTTCACGAAATGCTTCAAACCATAGCTGTAAAGTCTTAGCGCCCTGCTCTTCACCGGCTTGTTTCAAAACTAAGCTCGCGACTTCGGCCGTTGATAGATGTTGTTCGTTGTCTGACTTACGCATCATGTATTGAGAAACCGATTCCGGTTCAATCGACAACACCGGTAAATCTTGCAGATACTCTGAACGACGGAAGATACGTCGTGCTTCGCGCCAACTGCCATCAATGAAAATCAGCAACAGTGTTTTGTTTGGGTCGCGCATTTTTGGCAGATCTTGAACTACGCGCGTTTTGTCGTCGGTATAGTCTTCAGGGAATACGATCACAGGTTGGTATTTTTCATCTTTGAGGACATCCAACATCTCTTGATTTGGCTCAGTACGATGCCAAAGGTAGGCGTAACTGTCTTTAACCGTATCAACAATCAAACGACCAGTGTTACTTGGCTTTAAGATTTCGTTGTCTGACAAGATCAACATAGTCGCGACGTTCGTATCAACGTTAGGTTGATGTTCACAGATACAGCTGTCTTGTTTGATTTTACAGAATTCACATCGCACGACTTTACACCCGCGCGCATTAAACGGTTTGGTAGCAATGGACAAACGATGTTGATATAAACGGTGAAAAGCGTGGATTCTCATGGACAATAACGATAACTCTAGAAAAGTGGCACGATTGTACTTACAGTGTCCTTAGAATGATAGAAGGAATTCCCATGCAAGACCCATCACTGCTTCGCCTTGTTTGTTTTATTGTCGTTTTTGGATTGTGTGCGCTTTGGGAATACCGTTTCCCGCGTAAAACACTGACTCAAAGCAAATGGTTTCGTTGGGGGAATAACTTTGCGTTGGTTGCTTTGAACAGCTTTCTATTAGCCACTCTAATTCCTATTGCAGCATTCCAAGCGGCGGTTATCGCACAAGAAAACCAATGGGGTCTGTTCAATACCCTGTCACTTCCGAAAGAGCTCACCATTCTGGTCTGCGTATTACTGTTAGATTGCGCCATTTACCTGCAGCACTTGGTGTTTCACCGTGTTCCTTGGTTGTGGAAGCTACATCGAGTTCACCATGCAGACCTAGATATCGATGTCACAACCGGAACGCGCTTTCACCCTATTGAGATGATTCTTTCAATGCTCATCAAAGTGAGTTTGGTAATCGCACTTGGTGTCCCTGTCATTGCGGTCGTGATATTTGAAATTGTTCTTAATGCGAGTGCGATGTTTAACCACAGTAATGCACGTCTTCCGCTGTGGATGGATAAGCGATTGAGAAAAGTGATTGTGACCCCAGACATGCACCGCGTTCATCACTCGGTCATTGTGAAAGAAACCCATTCAAACTTTGGCTTCTTTTTATCTGTGTGGGACATCTGGTTTAAGACTTACCGCGCTCAGCCTAAGCTTGGCCACGATAACGTTCAGATTGGCGTTCCAGAGATTCAAGATGGTAAAGAGCAACGGCTAGATTTAATGTTGCGTCAGCCATTTACTCAATTCCCGACGACGAAAAACTAGGTTCGAATTCAGTTTGGTCTCAAGTTTGTATTGAGATGAACGTATCTTAGAACCAAAAACGCCCTTAGATTCATCTGATAATTTAAGGGCGTTTGTGTATCGATAGTCGTTATAAGTGTAGTTAGTGCTTAAACTCTTTAGCACACTAGCTTAAATCTCACGCTCGTCTATTTCAGCACGTATTTGTGAAGCATAGCTTGTTGGTGCCCTGCTATCTCTCCGACTTGCTCTGAACTCTCGATCATAGATTCAAGTTGCAGCTTAGTATTCTCGCCCTGCTCAGATACTCGGGTGATTGAATGGGTTACATCGACAGTCGCACGAGCTTGTTCTTCGGTAGCCACCATGATTTGTTCAACACGTCCTTTAATCTGGCTTACCGCAAACTCAATCTTTTCAAAAGCTTGCTTCACATCGCCACTGGTTTGCAGTGCATTGATCATTTCACTTCGAGATTCAGTAACAGACGTTCGAGAACGATCAGCCGCAGCCACCAGCTCATTCATCATATTGCGAATGTTGGTGGTTTGTTGAGACGTGCCACTCGCTAATTTGCGTACTTCGTCGGCAACGACAGCAAAGCCTCGTCCTTGCTCTCCTGCTCGCGCTGCTTCAATTGCCGCATTCAGTGCTAACAAGTTGGTGTTTTCTGCAATGCCACTGATCATATCGACCATTTCACGAATCTGTTTTACACGGCCATCAAGGTCGGCCATTGATTCTTCGTTCATGCTTAGTGAATGTTCTAACGCATGCAAACGTTGCTGGTTCAGCCCAACGACTTGGCTGCCATTGACTGACTCATCTTCTGCTATTTGTGCATCATCGTTCGATGCGTTAGAGATACGAGCAATCTCACCAATGGATGCTTCCAGTTCAGTAATCGTGGTGATCATGTTCTGCAGTGATTCATTTTGTTCATTCAAGCTAGAGTTGGTTTGCTCTGCAGCGTCGTGACTTACTTCAGCCGTTTGGTAAAGTGTTTCACAGTTACGAGTCACCAAGCGAACCGAGTCGGCGGTCGAATCGACAACGGTATTCAGTTTCGAAGCAATCACTTGTAACTCTAATGGCCCTACCAATGCACTGTGCTTAGAGAAATCGTGCTCTGCAAGCAAGCTCAATTGTTGAGTAATGTTTTTCAGTCCTTTGTTTACCCAGCGGCGCAGTACTAACCATGAGATCACAATGATCACAGCGATCACTAGTCCACTAATAAACAACACACGATCAATGTTGGTGATGGTTTGATTTACGACCAGTTCGCTTTCATCAATCAGGTGTGCAGCAGTCGAAGATAATTGGTTAAGGGTGCTAATTACGGTATTCGCCAAGGTAATCACTTCGGCTAGGTTGTGCTCTTGCTGTTTAACTAGTTCCAATTTAAGCAATATTTGTCTAATCACACCTTCTTCTGTGAAGCCCTCTTTTACCATCTCATAAGGTGCGGTAAGGCTTGCGAACTCCGCGATGTCTGGATGCCAATCAGCAAAGTCGCTATAAGCCAAGTTAAGGCCCGCGATTCGGTTTCTTAATTGGCGATATTCGTCTTGTGCTTTTTCGATGTCAGACTGCATCATTAGCATCAAGAAGGTGTTCGCCATTGCCGACGCGCTCGATGTAAAACGATTTGCGGCATCGCTCGCTTCTGGGTTGTCTTCGACTAAGAATGAGCTGATACGGTTCATTTCTGGTCCGATAGATCCAACGCCATAACGGAACTCGCCCATTTTACTATCGATCAAATTTTGCTTACTTTGAATCTCTATTTGCGCCAGCAGTACCGTGTTGGTCATAGCTTGCAGTTGTGCCATGTCATCGACAAGGTTTTGTTGTTGCTCTAAAGAGATCGCTTCAGGAAAAGACTGGGAGATAAAAAGGAGTTCCTCTAGCGTGGTATTACTCTCTGTGGCAAGTTGGTCAATTGAGCCCCTTGTGGCATTCAGTGTATCTAAGTCGGTTGATTGGGTGCTGTATGTGAGAAGTTTTACTTGTTCTAAAACGCTTTGCGTTAATTCGGCATTATGTAGAGCAAGGGGTAATGCTTGTTCCGAGAGTGCGTCAAAGTGTCCCCCGACCCGTTCAACGCCCCGAATGCTAACCATTGATAAAAAACTAACAAGTAAAAGAATGGAAATAAATACAGCAGTGACGGTTTGAATGAGCGAGAATGTATAACATGAGGGTTTTATTGATAAATTTGTGTCGGGCATGTGAAATCCAGTTTGACTACGAAAAGAGATATCCTTAAGTTATTCCGTATACTAGAAGTCCTTGATGACGTTTTTATTTCAGTTTTTTGTCAGAAGAGTTACATATGAAAATCAAAAAAATGGCTGTAGTTACAATAACTTTAGCAACATTGGCTGCTTGTAGCTCGTCACCATCGCCTTCTCAGCTTAGTCAAACAGCACAGAATCCTCTGTCAAAATCAGAACAATTGACTACAAACGCTTATATCAGCGTGTATGAACAGTGGAAAGGCGTGCCATACCATTTCGGTGGGACCTCATTTAGAGGTATAGATTGCTCTGCTTTTGTACAGATAGCCGTCCAAAATGCGACTCAACAAGCCCTGCCAAGAACCACAATAGACCAGAGTAAAAAGGGAAAAGAAATAGCGTATGGGCAGGCAACGAGTGGCGACTTGGTGTTTTTTAAGACATCGATGACAGTGCGACACGTTGGAGTTTACTTAGGAAATAATCAATTCCTACATGCTTCTACATCGAAAGGTGTGATTATATCGAGGCTGGACAACCCTTATTGGGCTTCCAAGTTTTGGCACTTTAGGCGTTTATAACAGCTTAATAGATTAACCGCCAAACGAAGTCACTTTTTAAGGTGCAGCTTAAACGCCTAGATCATCGTGGTTAATGGGCTAGCGAGGAAATAGACAGTTAGTCGTACTTGGCGACAGCCGTGTCAAATAGGTTCTTCACGAGCGCGATGTACTCATCTAGAAATACAATTTGCTCGTTGGTCGCTTTCTTAGCCCAAACCCCCGCTAACACTTCACCTAAATCGGCTACCACAGCATCGGCTTCTTTCAAGAGTTGAAAACGAACACTCGAGTGCAACTCTGGATTTTGCTCAAAAATAGCCATGATGTTTGTTGAAATCATGTCAGTAATAATGTCTTCAACACTCTCATTGCCTGTATCGCCATTACTATTGGTAAAGACATCCAGATTAAATGATAAGTGCTCGATAAGAGCCAAATAGCCATCGGTTTCTACAACCACAATAAATCTCCGTTTTAAGCTCAAGAGCAGATTAATACGTACTTGCTTAATACTATGTAAATGAAGCGGTTTGTCATCACTTTATTACCAAAAACCGTATTAAAATGATCCTAGTTAGTATTTCAGCTTAAATTTAAATCAATATAGCTCTATGTGTCATGCCACCCCGCTTAAGCTATAAGTAAGTGAACGCCTAACAAAGTCTAAAACAAACTTTTAATTAATGTACTGCGCTAGTTAACAAGAGTCCTATCAACTTTCTTTAAAAGCTCATTTATGTTGGTGCGTAGACAATAGCAAGCTCCCTCGACTTTTTCAGTTTGAAGGGTTCAAACCGTTTCCATTGTGATAACAGATCCAAACAATTTATGACGTCTGATTGGTAATTTCTGTTTGTATTTCAAATATCTTGAATTAGTTTGAGTTCACAAATTGAGTAATTGATTCGGCATAAGGTGAACCAGAGATAAGAACATTGACGAGTGCGTCTATAAATTGCTCAGATTTATCCTAAACTATTGCTATTAAACAAACAGTATTTCTAACTTTGATTTTTTTAACTTTCAGTCTTTGAGGATTTCCTATGTGGCAGGCCATTTCTCAACAACTTTCAGATACTCTTCTATTTAACTTTCAGATTACTGAACGTACTAAGGTTTCTGGTGGCGACATTAACGATTGCTATATGATCAGCGATGGTAATGAACGTTACTTTGTGAAAGTGAACCAGCGAGAATTTTTACCTAAGTTTGAAATTGAAGCTGAGAACTTACGTTTGCTAAGAGAGACCTCCACCGTTTATGTTCCCGAATTGGTACTGATTGGTAAAACCAAAGAGTGCTCTTTCATTATCCTCAATTACTTGCCAACCAAGCCACTTGAAACGGGTAATAACAGCTTTGATTTCGGGGTCCAGCTTGCTCGCCTTCATCTGTGGGGTGAGCAAAAAGAGTTCGGTTGCGACCAAGACAACTATATCGGCAGTACACTTCAACCTAACCCTTGGCATAAAAAATGGGGCCGATTTTTTTCTGAGCAGCGCATTGGTTTCCAACTCCAGTTGCTAAAAGAAAAAGGCATCGAATTCGGTGACATCGATGACATCGTTGATGTGGTGAATATGCGTCTTGCAGGCCACAACCCTCGCCCTTCTTTGCTTCATGGGGACCTCTGGAATGGCAATGTCGCAAATTCAGCCTTTGGGCCAATCTGTTATGACCCGGCTTGTTATTGGGGCGATCATGAATGCGATTTGGCGTTAACGGAATTGTTTGAAGGGTTTCCAAAAGAGTTTTATGAAGGTTACCAGAGCGTCAATCCACTCGACGTTGGCTATACTGATCGGAAAGACATTTACAACTTGTACCATCTTCTTAACCACTGCAATCAATTTGGCGGCGAATATTTAGCACAAACTGAAGCATACATTCAGAAGATACAGGCCGTTTAATATCAATTACAGCTAGCGACTGCGGTCGATATAAGTTGCAACGTTCGATATTGCTATTTATTACGATCTATTCAAGCTACTACGATTGTTACAAGTTACAGTGAGGAGAATTCGCCATGCATAAATACACAGAGAAACATGTCTCCTGCCCCCACTGTGGGCATGCAATCAGCATAACGCTCGATGCTTCTAATGGGAGCCAAGACTTCTATGATGATTGTCCAGCATGTTGTAATGCCATTCACCTCGACATGCAGGTAGATGAAGTAAGAGACAGGATTCACCTTTCGATTGATGCAGACGATGAACAAGTCTTCTGAAATACACCTTCTCTTAGTGAGTTAGAGCAAATTAAAATTACAAAAAAGAGCACGTTATGTGCTCTTTTTTGTAGCGTTACTTCTGGTTCGCTAGTA
Source organism: Vibrio splendidus (assembly GCF_001557875.1). Classification (GTDB taxonomy): domain Bacteria; phylum Pseudomonadota; class Gammaproteobacteria; order Enterobacterales; family Vibrionaceae; genus Vibrio; species Vibrio splendidus_F. Next base: position 236,425 of record NZ_LNRF01000002.1, read on the forward strand.
CGCGTTCAACGGTATCAACAATAGCCTGTGTTTGAGGATCAAACTCAATGTTTACTTGGTCACCTACTTCACGGCCGCCAAACAGAGTACGATTCAACGTTTCTGGGATCAGGTGAACAGAAAAACGGTTCTCTTCCACTTCACCGATCGTCAATGAACAACCATCAACGCCAATGTAGCCCTTGCTTAACACATACTTCATTGATTCTTGAGGTAGCTCAAACCAGAGCGTGCGGTTGTTTTCTGTCTTAATCACATCAACGAGATTAGCCATCAGAGTAATGTGGCCAGACATGCTATGCCCGCCAATTTCGTCACCAAACTTTGCTGCACGCTCAACATTCACTTTGTCACCAACATTCAACTGGCCTAAGTTCGTCAATCGCAATGTTGCTTGCATTAAATCAAAAGCAATCTGATTGCCTGAAATTTCCGTTACCGTTAAGCAACAACCGTTATGAGCTACTGAAGCACCAATTGCTAATCCCTCAACCATTTCGTCAGTTAGCTCGATGGTATGAGTTTGAAACAACTCTTTTTTGTTGATAGCAACCAGTGTTGCCATGCCTTGAACGATACCTGTAAACATAAGATTCCTATTTAGCATTCTAGTAACAGTTTTTCATAGCAGTTATTGTGACATTTCTTTATGATTCGTCCAGTGGAAGCTTAAGATCATTGTCTCTGATTCCTTCAGAATGTCCTTTCCTACACTATTATTCTAATTTTTCCTCTTATTTGGAGTTGTTTGTGCATCGTTACAAAGAAGAATCCTCGAATCTAATCAAACTTGCGACCCCAGTATTAATCGCATCCGTTGCACAAACTGGAATGGGTTTTGTTGATACCGTAATGGCCGGTGGCGTAAGTGCTATAGATATGGCGGCAGTTTCAATTGCAGCAAGTATCTGGCTACCATCAATATTATTTGGTGTTGGTTTATTGATGGCGTTGGTTCCTGTCGTTGCACAACTGAATGGTTCTGGTCGACAAGTAAAAATACCATTTGAGATTCAACAAGGTGCGTTTTTAGCGCTCGTCATCTCCCTTCCTATCATTGGCGTGCTGTTCCAGACGCAATTGATATTGGAGTGGATGGACATTGAACAACTCATGGCAGAAAAGACCATCGGCTATATGAATGCGGTGATGTTTGCTGTCCCTGCATTTTTGTTGTTCCAAACATTGAGAAGCTTTACTGATGGTATGTCTTTAACTAAGCCTGCAATGGTGATTGGTTTTATTGGCTTGCTATTGAACATCCCGCTTAACTGGATGTTCGTATACGGAAAGCTTGGTGCTCCTGCGCTGGGTGGTGTTGGGTGTGGCGTTGCAACGGCTATCGTATATTGGGTGATGTTTGCACTGCTGTTTGCTTACGTTTTAACATCAAAACGTTTAGCGAAAATCAACATCTTCGGTACGTTCCATAAGCCTCAGCTCAAAGCACAAATTCGTCTGTTTAGGCTTGGCTTCCCAGTAGCGGCCGCTATCTTCTTCGAGGTAACTCTGTTTGCAGTGGTTTCTCTGTTGGTTGCCCCATTAGGTTCATTGATTGTTGCCGCGCACCAAGTCGCGATCAACTTCTCTTCGCTGGTTTTCATGATTCCAATGAGTATCGGTGCTGCTGTGAGTATTCGTGTTGGCCATAAGTTGGGCGAAAACAACACCGAAGGCGCGAAGATTGCGACACACGTTGGTATCATTGTTGGCTTGGTCACAGCCTTAATGACAGCTGCATTAACTGTATTGTTCAGAGAGCAAGTTTCATTGCTCTATACAGAGAACACGGCGGTAATTACTGTTGCAATGCAATTGCTTTTGTTCGCGGCGGTTTATCAATGCACCGACGCCATCCAAGTTATCGCTGCAGGTGCTCTGCGTGGCTACAAAGACATGCGTTCAATCTTCAATATTACTTTTGTAGCTTACTGGTTGCTTGGCCTTCCTATCGGCTACATCTTAGGAATGAAAGATTGGATTGTTGAACCTATGGGCGCGCACGGCTTCTGGATTGGTTTCATTGTTGGTCTAACGTCAGCAGCGATTATGCTGGGTATGCGCTTACACTGGATGCACAAGCAGGACGATGACGTACAGTTAGAATTTAGTTCTCGTTAGATTCGTACTCGTTAAACCGGTGTGTCTGATATCGAATACGAAAAAGAGCGCTGATCTTCAGGGCTCTTTTTCGTTTATTCACAGGCGTATTATTGAGTCATACTGACTACTGGTCAGATAGATTGTATTTGTTTTAATATTCACTCTTCTCACGAACAAAGCGGGCAAACTTGGGTTTCCCGTTTTGAGTAAAGCCATTGTAGCGAAAAGTAATACGACTTCCGATCTCGGGTGGTGTGAGCCTCATTTGATCACTGAACCCACTACCAATATAGAATTCAACCCCCTCTTCTGTGTGAACCAGTATAGAGCCCATCATTCCTTTATACTTTCCTGTTCCGCCTTTGTAACCAATAACCGTTGCTTCTGCATCGTGATGCCTTTTTAGCTTTAACAGGTCATTACTTCTCCCTGCCTGATAACGACTGCTGATTTTCCTAAGCATCAAACCTTCGCCGTTTCGCTCATCGACATTGTCGAGCTGATGGAACAGTGCTTCTTCATTATGAATAGGCAAATGCTCTATGTAACTGATATGAGCTTCATCAATCATGCTTACCCAATGCAAAATATTGTAATAACGTTTTTGATAATCGCCGGCCGCTCCTGGCATATCAAACAGCATGAAGTCTATTTGGCGCCATGCCATATCACTAGGCGTATGATCGAGAACGGTAGATTGGACTAAATGAAACTTACCTCGCCCCGCCCACAATTCCCCTTCGAGATGTACATTAGGCAAGTTTTTTGTAAACCACTTAGGTGAGTAAATGCGGTTTCCATTGCGAGTATAGAGGTGCTTACCATCCCATAGAGCCCGAATCCCATCTAGCTTCTCACTCTTCCAATACTCTGACACATCAATACCTTGCTGATATGCGTTTGCCAGCACCAAGTGATCCGGAGGTAAATAGGATGAATGAGAAGAAAGCGAACACGCCCATAGAGTTGCTATAGCCAGTTTGGTTAGTCTCATCACTTGCTCCATATTAATATCTGTAGTGGTCAACAAATGCCTTTAATCCTAAGCGTTTCAACGTACAGATAGACAATCTATGCCAGAAGATGCGACCCACACGCCAACCTTATCCATCTCTAGCTTTCATTCACAAAATTAATGACTTGTAGATCTCAAAAGTACACCCATTTTTAGTTCTCATATTGAGAAACGACCTTTCTCAATATGAGATAGAGATTAATCGCAGTATTAACTCCTTGAAAAATAACAACATAAAAGTTGGCACATTCAGTGCAATTGTTCATACATACTTTAAAGGAGATAACGCTATGGAACTACGTAAGATTGATTTGAATACAACGACGCTAACACTTTCTATCTTCGGTGATTTAGACGCAGCAGGTAGTCGTGATGCCCAAACTGACATCGATGATGTGATTTCAAATGATGGCCACCCTGAAATCGAAGTTGATTTTAGCCAAGTTGAATTTTTGGATTCATCTGGTGTTGGCGCTATTGTTTACATGTTCAAGCGTCTAACTGAACGCGAACGCAACATGCGACTCGAAAATGTGACTGGCCAACCTCTTGAAATAATGAACCTACTCCGTATTGGCCATGCTATCCCAGTAAATTCAAAAAATCCTACAAATTCATGAAGATCCACTAAGCTAGAAGTAATAAAAAAATAATAATAATAAAAAGTAAAACATAGGACGTTGGCATGAAAATACAGAAAAACTACATAGCCCTTTCTCTGTCTGCTCTGGTTCTCGGTGGCTGTACTAGCTACCCTGAACAAGGCACAGGAGGGTTGGCTGAAAGTTATGATTCAATCAATTATTTGAATTCCGACTTCTCTCCTGTCATGCCTGATGAGCCACTTGGCCCTGAACATGGTTTACGTTTTGATTGGCAATTAGCAAAACTTCATTTAGATGCGTTAATCCAAGAAGGTGCGCGTTGGTGTTTTCCCGCTGCGGTAGTCCAAGCGATTGAAAAGCAAAATCGTATTGCACGTGAACTACAAGGCGGTTTACTGCTAGATGCAGCCAACGACCTAGTCATCCAAAGAAAACGCCTAAACGAACTTGAAGTCCAGCTAGACTACGTGACATCACAAGCCCGTTGTGAGCCACCAAAAAATGAGAATCAATTTAGAATACAATTGTCGGTTATCGAACGGTTGTATGACTTACTTAATGTTGATAACCAATTCGCAGAAGACTCTATCGAAGTTAATCCCAAGTATATGGGAAGACTTGCCGAAGCAACTGCGCTACTCAAAGAACACAAGTCTTTAGACCTAGTTGTCACAGGCCACGCTGACGCGACTGGGACCGAAGAATATAACGACAAGTTAGCACTTGGACGAGCTAAACAAGTCGAACGCTACCTGACTATTTTTGGCTTAGGTGCTCAACGAATCAAAGCCGTCTCTGTCGGCGAAACCGTTCCTCTTTTTGAGGGCGAATCAGACGGTACGCGTTTAACTAACCGTCGAGTCAGCATAGAAGTTATCTCACCTAAAAACGCCGAGAAAATGGGAGGTGGGCTATGAAATCATTGATCGCTTTTTTCATCACCCTATCGCTATGCTTTGCGAATATCGTGAATGCAAGCGACGAGTTTTCAGAGGCCGTTCAAGTCGGTGATCTTATCCAAGTCAACGTACCCGGAGAAAGTACCTTAAATACTGGGTTCCAAGTTGATAAACGTGGCCGTATTACCCTTCCAGAAGTGGGTACTGTATTTGTGGCAGGCTATGACAGTGAGCAGCTTAACAAGGTCGTTTTAGAATCACTGGCTACCGCTTATAAAGATCTTTCAAACGCTTCGGTGTACGTAAAAGAACAGCAAATCATTATCTACGTTCAAGGTTATGTACAACAACCTGGCGAATACACACTAGCATTGGGTTCTAGTATCCAAATGGCGCTTTACGCTGCGGGCGGCTTACGTTCAGGGGCACAACTCGATAAGCTTATTCTTAAGCGAGGCGCTGACAAGATAGAATTCAACTACAAACGTTTCCTAGATTCAGGTGACGAATCAACGCTCCCCGCTTTGCAATCATTGGATTCACTGTTTGTACCAGCTTCCCCATTAGTCGGTAACATCGAGCAAGAGTTTGACGCTGCAAAGCTTGCTAACTCTGGTGACAGTGCTGACTCTCGTAATTCAATCAAAGTGTTTGGTGAAGTAAACGCACCGGGCTCATTCACTTATAAAGAAAACACCGACCTCGTCGACGTATTAATGCGTTCTGGCGGCGTGACTCGTTATGCCAGTGTTGAGCAAATCCGTGTGATCTCAAACAACACCCCAACGCTATTCAACCTTAAACGTTACTTAGATTCTGGTGACGAAAGTTTGCTTCCAATTTTGCGTCCAGGCGCAACGATTTTTGTTCCCAAGCAAGAAGAAGAGATCAAGTCTGGTGCGAATATGGTTTACGTAATGGGCGAAGTAGCCTCTCCAGGTGCCTTTGAAGGTAAGAAAGGTGCGACGTTTATGGATATCTTAGCGAACGCTGGCGGCCCGACCCGATTTGCGGAGTCTAGACAAATCCGCGTACTCAAAGCCGACGGCAGAGTAGTTAAATTTGATTTAGCGGCATACACAGAAGGTTTACCTAATTCTAACCCTCCTAGCATCAAAGCGGGAGACGCGATTTTCGTCCCAGAGAAAACAGACATGAACGAGAAATCATGGCTAAAGATCTCGCCGGATAGAGCTGTAAATGTAATTGGTGAAGTTGTTCGACCGGGACGTATTGAATGGTCAGATGAAATGGATTTCATGGGCTTACTTGCTCATGTTGGAGGACCAACACTGCGTGCCGACACCACAAAAATAGAAGTGGTTACAGGTAGAAAGCTAGTGGTTTTCGACTTAGACGAATTTATTAAAACTGGAGCTCCACGTGACCAACTGCCCTTCATCCGTGCAGGCTCAATTGTGCGCGTACACGACTTACCTCAAGACCCTTCAGACAACAAATCTCAATGGGTACGTCAAAGCTCAGATGCATCAATTTACGTGTTTGGCCAAGTTCGTTCACCAGGCCGGTACCGATTTACAAAAGACATGCACTTTCTAGATATATTGTCAGCGTCAGATGGACCAACGAAAGACGCCGACATTCACAATATTCGCGTAACCCACAGAGATAAGAGCTACTCTAAAGTGAGCAAATTAAACTTATCTCTCTATTTCGAAACTGGTGATGAATCGATCCTACCAAACGTAACTGCCGGCGATACTATTTATATCCCGGAAAAAGATAAAAATTGGTTGGACACACCAAAAGAAAAAACGGTTCGTGTGCTTGGCGCAATTAATAATCCGGGTCGATATGTGTTCAATGACAACATGACGATTTTAGATATCTTGGCAGAGGCCTCAGGCCCTACTGAAAATGCTTATGTAGAGAAAATTACCATTGTGAACATGTCTTGCTGCCAAGGCCAAGCTCGTACCTTCGACCTTGTTGAGTTCAGCAAAACGGCCAACATCTACAACTTACCAGTGCTACGTGCCGGTGACACAATTTACATCCCAGATCGACGTGAGAGCTTTATGGAGAAAGCTCGAGTGGGCTTAGAAGACATACTTCGCCTAACGACAACCATTGTCCTAATAGGAGCTTTGTAATGACTATTTCAGCAATTCAAGCAGAAGTAGAACAACTGTATCTAGCTTCTGAACTTAATGGCCAAAAATCAATATGTGTGACCGCCTGCCATTCAGGTGACGGCGTAACGTCTATCGCGACGGCATTAGCGGAACGTTTTCTTCTTGCTGGTCACTCTACGCTTTATGTTGACCTCAATTTATACAACCCAGCTTTCAAAGATTTGAACATGTTAAAAGACAATCAACAGGGACAGTTAATAGAACACGTTGAGTCTCATCGTCTGTTCATTGGTGTCCCTGCTCCTCAAGTGGCATCGACACAGCTCGCTTATAAAGATCCGACAGCGCTGCAAAACGTAGTGAATAAATGGTTAGAGAAATACGATAGAGTGATCATCGACACTTCGCCGCTTCTCAACATTAACAAAGGGAATATCCCTGCGCAGTCTGTTGCAAGTGCCTGTGACAGCACGCTTATGGTTGTCGCGTATGGTGAAACGTCAAGTCACCACTTAGAGCAAGGGAAAAAGCTGCTTGATGCGCAGAGTATCAATTTAATGGGCTGTGTGATGAATATGAAACAAACACCTAGCTTTGCGCAAGAGCTCGTAAGACAACTCAATCGATTGAAATTTATTCCTTCTAAGTGGCGTAATAGCTTGGCAAACAAACTGTACCAAAACGAATTTTTGAACCTGCCAATGTAAGTTTCTTGTGTCAATTTATGGCTGTCATTGCAAGCCTGACAGCCCCCATTCTATTGAACTTCGAACTAATCACCCCAAAACAAAATTGGGCGTTTTTGGCGAAACTATCGTAAGAAATAAGATTTTAAAAACTAATCAACGCATTTCACACACACCAATCAAGGTCTTACCACCTTCAAATCTCTCTAGAAATCAACAGCCCCACGTCTAACTTTAGTGGTAATGTGACACAGACAGTTAAAGTGCCATGTAAATAGCATCAAAGATGGAATTCGTACGAATATTCCCTAAGATTATAAATAGAGGTGGTTTTTGACGAATTTGTAATAGTTTGACAAAGTTATCCGATGGCTGTTGAAACACAGTGGATGAATTGGCAAATCACACTTCACTGACTTTGCACGTTTATCTATTCAAACTTCACCCATCTCTCCTTCTGCTCAAATGGTTCAAATACACGGAAAGGATCACCATCGAGCAATTTAGATAATCAATTTACCTTGGTTACCTTAGTTGTATTATTAAAGAGAAAGGAAACTCAATATGAAATACAAGTTAAGCTCCGTATTTTTGTTAGTAGCAGCAGCCAGCGGTAATGCTAACGCTGGAGAATGTGGCAGCGTAACAATCGCAGATATGAACTGGAACTCTGCAACACTGATCGCCAATATCGACCAATTCATCCTAGAACATGGTTATGGGTGTGATGCCGAACTTATCCCTGGCGACACTATGCCAACAGGCACGTCTATGATCGAAAAAGGCCAGCCTGATGTTGCACCTGAACTTTGGAGCAACAGCTTAAAAGACGCATTAGATAAAGGTGTTGAAGAAAAACGTCTTCGCTATGCAGGTAAAGCACTTGTGAACGGCGGCGAAGAAGGCTTTTGGGTTCCTGCTTACCTAGTTAAACAGTACCCTGAAATGGCAACCATCGAAGGCGTACGCAAGAACGCTAGCTTATTCAAGCATCCTGAAGACCCAGATACATCTGCATTCTACAGCTGCCCAGCAGGCTGGAACTGTCAGATCAGCGCCGGAAACTTGTTTAATGCTCTTGAGTTAGAAAATAGCGGTTTCACGATAGTTGATCCAGGCTCGAGTGCCGGCTTATCTGGCTCTATCGCAAAAGCTTATGAGCGTGAAGAAGCTTGGTTTGGTTACTACTGGGCGCCAACCGCTGTTCTAGGTAAATACGACATGGTTAAAGTCGACTTCGGCAGTGGCGTTAATAAGGAAGAGTTCCTCAACTGTACCACCAAAGAAGATTGTGAATCGCCAAAAGCGACCATGTACCCGCCTTCACCTGTCCACACGATTACCACTGAAAGTTTTGCTTCACGTGCACCTGAAGCGTACGACTACTTTACTAAACGTGGTTTCACAAACGACAAAATGAACTCTCTACTTGCTTGGATGGAAGACAACCAAGCTGATGGTGAAGAAGCGAGTCTGCATTTCTTGAGTGAATTCCCGGAAGTATGGCATCCATGGGTTTCTCAAGAAGTAGCTAAGAAAGTTGAAGCAGAACTCTAACCAACAGACTTTCAAAGTATTTGAGTTTAACAAGTACTTACGCTTAATAAATACTTAGGTTTAATAAGTAAGTACGCTTCAACAATAGAATAGAAATAACGTCGCTATACTTGATGTTATTCATGATTCGGAGCCCTTTTCTTTGGCGATGTTCTTATCGCGTGGACAAGTGGCTCCGAACTATAAGGATATAAAATGGCTGACAGCAATTGGTTATCAAGCTTTCCAGAGATGGAACGTGCTGATTTACGAACCATAAAAAAGACGCTAGATGGCGCATACCGTGAATTTTCCCGCGAATACGGTGAAATGATTGAATCTCTCTTTGACCCTCTTCTTTCATTCCTTGTTTGGTTTGAAAAGCTCCTTATTTCAACGCCTTGGATTATTGTCCTTGCCGTGTGTACCAGCCTTGTCTACGCAGCCAGTCGTTCCTGGAAACTGGCTGTAGGTTGTGTCGTTTCTCTGCTTCTCATTGGTTATTTTGGAATGTGGGAAGACACTATGCGGACGCTCAGTATTATCACTGTGTGTACCTTGGTTTCGATATTGTTAGGCATTCCGATTGGCATTGCGATGGCTCGCTCAAATCGAGCGCAATCTATCGTTACGCCGATGCTCGATATCATGCAAACCATGCCTGCATTCGTTTACTTGATTCCAGTGGTAATGCTATTAGGTATTGGTAAAATTCCAGGGCTAATCGCCGTGGTTATCTACGCGATTCCACCTGTGATTCGTTTAACTAACCTAGGCATACGCCTAGTCGATAAGGAAGTACTTGAAGCCGCTACAGCCTTTGGTGCTAGTAAAAAACAACGTTTATGGGGTGTTCAACTTCCTCTAGCTATGCCAACGATCATGGCGGGTATCAACCAAACTATCATGATGGCACTGTCTATGGTTGTTATCGCATCAATGATTGGTGTTAAAGGCCTAGGACAACCGGTTCTTAAGTCTATTACCAACCAGTACTTCACATTAGGCTTGATGAATGGTTTCGCCATTGTTGCCCTAGCAATCCTTTTTGACCGCGCTTCTCAGGCGTACGCAAGAAGAACCAATGCGCATTTAGGAGGATTCAAGCATGACTAAACCATTGATTGAGATTAGTGGCCTATACAAAGTGTTTGGACCGAAACCAATGTCTGTTATAAACCGAGTTCAGAACGGCGAACACAAAGATCAGATTCTTGCGGATACGGGTCATACCGTTGGTCTGAAAGAGATCAACCTCGAGATTAACCGCGGCGAAATCTTCGTTATCATGGGACTTTCTGGCTCGGGTAAATCGACGCTGATTCGCCACTTCAACCGTTTGATTGACCCGACTCAAGGTAAGATCATGGTTGAAGGCATTGATGTAATGAGCCTCAACACCAAAGAGCTAGAAGAGTTCCGTCGTCATAAAATGTCGATGGTATTCCAACGTTTTGGTTTAATGCCTCATCGCACTGTGGTTGAAAACGTTGCGTACGGGTTGGAAGTGCAAGGTATCAAAAAAGAAGACCGTTTAGCGAAAGCCAACGAATGGTTAGAAACCGTGGGTTTGAAAGGTTACGGAAAGCAATACCCTGCCCAACTTTCAGGAGGTCAGCAACAACGTGTCGGCCTGTCTCGCGCTCTGTGTACTAACGCTGAAATCTTGTTAATGGATGAAGCCTTTTCGGCGCTCGATCCATTGATCAGAAGTGAAATGCAAGATCAGCTTATCGAACTTCAAGAGAAGCTTCATAAGACGATAGTTTTCATCACCCACGATCTGGACGAAGCACTTCGCCTCGGCGATAGAATCGCAATTTTGAAAGACGGTGAGCTGGTACAACAAGGCACGCCACATGAAATTCTTCTTAACCCTGCTGATGACTACGTAGAAGCGTTTGTTAAAGACGTAAACCGTGCCCGTGCATTGACCGTTGAAACGGTTATGCAGCCTCCTCTCTATCGAATTACATCAGAAACGATAGAAGGTGCTCTGGCGCAAATGAAGATGCTGAAAAACGATTACGCTTATCACGTAACGGATGATGGCTATCAAGGGTTAGTGACTCAAGAGAGCCTACAAGACGCCGTTGAAGATGCATCTATACATGATTTCAGCGAAGAAATATACGAAGAAGTTCCGGCTATTTTACCTGATGCCGTGATTGAAGAAGTTCTACCAGACACAATGTCTTGTGACTACTCTCTTCCGGTTGTCGACGAAGACGGTAACTTGAAAGGTGAACTGGAGAGAAGCGCTGTTGCTGATATCTTCTCTGAAAGTAGCGAGGAAGAAGTAGAAACCGACCCAAAGCTAAAGATTGATAAAGCTTCCTAGTCCTACGAATGGTTATTTTGAATCTAGTCTAAATCACTTAACTCGATCTAAGGCCACTGCAGTTATATAACAGCAGTGGTCTTTTTATTTGTATTCCCTTAGTCCTGTCCTCTCCCAGTAACTTACTCTCTATAGGCACCTAAGTTTATATTTCATAAGAGAAAACAAAATTAAATCAGTCCGTTAAGTTTGTCACAAACCCAGTAACAAGATGAGTGAGATACTAATTAATTGCTCTGTTTATACAGCAACCAGTTGAAATTATTCTAAAAAATGACTAGTACTTATTAGTATTCACGGGTATTAGGCTCAACAAAAGGACTTAGTTTGATGAACTCCATTCAAGCGTCAGACACAACTGCAGGTCTCTGCTCACAAGAAGTTAGCAATCTTGTTGATGAAAGCGTTCTAGAGCAAATGATTCGAGATACAAGTGCGGATATTATCCCGATCTTGATCGACCATTATGTCGAAGAATCACAAACACGCTTGATAGCAATAAAAGATGCTGCCACTCAAAAAGACGCGCAAACACTTGAATTCGAGGTTCACACTCTCGGCAGCACGGCACTTTCATTAGGTAACCGCCCTTTGGGGGAGTTATCTCGCGCTTTAGAAAAGCTATGTTTTGAACAGAGTCATGATTCGGCATTTCTACAAGTTGAGGAGTTATTAGAACTCGCTGAGCGTTCGATCAATGCCTTGCTAGAACGGAAAGAAGCAGGGTTCAATTAGCTCATCCGGATCAGATTACAACTGTCTGTATAACCGTAATGAAGAGATGTTCCATCATGATCAGCAACGTGAGGAATTCTACTGATAGCGTCTTAAGAGATTGCATGCGGTAGATAACAAATACAGAAGACTCGTATTGATGGTTGCATATCACTATGTTATTGATTGATTAGGATAAAAGTTTCAAAAGGAATATACAATGCGCCCTAAGGTATTGTTAGTTGAAGACTCCACCTCACTCGCCGTACTCTACAAGCAGTACGTAAAAGACGAGCCCTACGATATTTTCCACGTTGAAACCGGCGCGGAAGCTAAGACCTTCATTGAAAGGCATTCACCGCAGCTTGTTATTCTCGACCTTAAGCTGCCTGACATGCCAGGCGAAGAAGTCTTAGATTGGATTAGTGCGAACGAAATACCAACCGCCGTTATCATTGCAACTGCACATGGATCAGTAAACATCGCGGTAGATCTAATCCAACGCGGAGCAGAAGACTTCTTAGAAAAACCCATTCAAGCCGATCGACTCAAAACTTCTGTTCGCTTGCATCTAAAAAGAGCGAAACTTGAAAATCTTGTCGATAACATGCAAAGCAAGTTCGATCGTGATCGCTTTCATAACTTCATCGGCTCTTGTCTACCCATGCAGGCGGTTTACAAGATCATTGATTCGGTAGCACCAACCACTGCTAGCGTGTTTATTAACGGTGAAAGTGGTACGGGTAAAGAAGTATGTGCAGAGGCTATTCATCAGGAGAGCCAGCGTAACGGCAAGCCCTTCGTTGCCATTAACTGTGGCGCTATCCCTCGAGACCTAATGGAGAGTGAAATCTTCGGTCATGTTAAAGGTGCGTTTACCGGTGCGACAACCGACCGTAAAGGTGCTGCAATGCAAGCGCATGGTGGCACCCTCTTTCTCGATGAGCTTTGTGAAATGGAGCTGGAGATGCAGAAGAAGCTCCTACGATTTTTGCAAACTGGTACGTTTACACCACTCGGTGGTAATCGTGAGATTAAAGTTGATGTCAGAATTATCTGCGCAACCAACCGCGATCCACTGGTTGAAGTAGAAGAAGGACGTTTTAGAGAAGACCTTTACTATCGTGTTCACGTCGTGCCTATTGAGATGCCACCACTTCGCGAAAGAGGAAGTGACATTGTCACTCTATCTAATCACTTCTTAAAGCTCTACGCGAAACAAGACAAAAAGCAGTTCAAATCAATAGACAAAGAAACGCAAAACCTACTTAAACGTTATGCTTGGCCAGGAAACGTGCGTCAGTTGCAGAACATCATCCGTAACATCGTAGTGTTGAATAATGAAACGAGCGTAACCATAGATATGTTGCCCCCTCCGATTAATAAGGTGGATGCAACAACAGCTTCGAAATCAGTAACGCCAATTCGAGTACCAGCGCCCCAACCTGCTGTAGTAGAAACACCAAAAACTAAGTTGCCACCAATAACTCCAGAAGAGCTTGAGCAAACTACTATGCCAAACGAGCAATCTGTTACGTCAAATGACCAAGCTGCTTTTTCAGATGGACAAGAGTTAACGACACCGGCCTTCACTACTAGTAACGGTAATATTCGCCCAATGTGGCAAATAGAGCGCGAAGCCATTCAACACGCCATCAATCATTGCGATGGGAATGTGTTAAACGCTGCTGTGCTGTTAGAGCTTAGCCCTTCTACGGTTTATCGTAAGAAGCAGGCTTGGGAATCGGAAGATGAGTACAATCAAGCCTAGCCTAGGTGTACTCAACGTAAACCTTCACGAGATTTGGCTGTTAATCGACAGCCAAACTTTTGGAGGTATAGAAACGCATGTTTTAGAGCTAGCTCAAGGCCTGATATGTGAAAGCACTCAGTATTCAGATGCTGTTCGAATCGTTCTTTTGACTAAATTTGCCCCTGAAGCGATCATTGTTGAAAAGTTGAATGCACTGAACATCCCTTTTAGTTACCTCTCCGATTTAGCCTCATGCTCCGCAGATTCAAGCGGCAATAGCGCGACACAACTTAAACGTGCTGTTCAACATTTTCAGCCAAGACTTATACATGCTCATGGTTACAAAGCCAGTTTAGTCAGCAAGCTAATAAAGCTCCCACCTCGTTTAAACAACACCAAACAAATCACTACTTATCACGCAGGTGAAACCCCAACAGGCAAAGTATGGCTTTATGACTGGCTCGACCGTTACAGCAGCTTTCTTTCTGATCAGTCGCTTGTGGTCAGTGAGAAGATTAAAGCGAAAGTGCCGAGTAAGACCTATCAATTAAATAACTTTGTTAAAGTTCCAAACGGATTAACAAACTCCCCTTCATCAAGCCCATTCCATGTTGGTTTTGTGGGTCGCTTAAGCCATGAAAAAGCGCCGGATCGATTTGTCGCATTAGCTAAAAAGTTTCCCGATGTTCGGTTTGAGCTTTTTGGTGATGGACCTGAAATGGACGCCTTAACTAAATCACAGCCTGATAATGTTACCTTTCACGGTCATCAAACCAATATGGACGACGTCTGGAGCCAAATCGATCTGTTAATCATCCCTTCACGCTTTGAAGGCTTACCTATGGCGGCATTAGAAGCCATGATTCGTGGCATTCCCGTTCTCGCCAACTCAGTTGGCAACTTGCCGCAACTCATCGAGCATCAAGTTAACGGCTACCTTGCCAATTCAAAAGCCGAGCTAGAACAGTTTTTATCTTTGTGGATATCATTGACGAGCGAACAACGTGACTCTCTCAAGAGTAACGCGATAGAAACCGTCAAAAGCCAATACTCACCGCAAGCTGTTGTCCCGCAGTTGTTGGAGATCTATCAACTTGGCCGCTAAAACGAGTCGTAGTCAGGAATTGGTCACTTTGGCTTAACGATTTGGACATCCGAGTCAGTTTTATAGTGATTCTCAAAATGAAAAACCTCAACTCAAAACGAACAGCTCCCTCTGCAATATAGCTTTAAATCAGTAACTTAAACAAAATGCGTAACTGGCACTCGCTTTGCAATATTTAACATCAGGCGTCGCTACGCCTTAAAAAATTTGCGAGCCGAGTCATGGAAGAGTTTATTTGCGAATAGAGGTAACAATGATTAACCCTGATGCCAATAGATTGCCAGTCATCATTACGATCAGTGCCTTGTGTGTTGGCCTTGGTGTTGTTTGGTACTTTGTGCCTCATCCTGCTGTAATTGTAGCGCTAGCTCTTGTGCCATTAGCCGGATTATTCGTTTTAAACAAGACATTTTGGTTAGTGTTACTGTTCGTTGTCTTTTCATTTTTCCGAATTCACGAAGCCATACCTCAACTCTATTCACTAAAAATACCGCTTATGCTCTCACTAGGCGCTCTATCAGCCCTACTTTGGCATGCATTAATCAGTAAAGAGCTTAAAATCTTCTGGCACCCTTGTTTGAATTGGCTCGCGATATTCTGGGGTTTGGTCTTCATCGGTATTATCTTCGCGTCTAACAGGCCTATTGCTTTGGCAGAATTCAAAGGTGTGTATTGGAAAATAATGGTGATGACCCTTGCTATTGTTTGGCTAGTTAACAGCGCAGAGTATTTGGTCAAGACTTCGACCGCTATTATTTGTGCAGGATCATTAGTCGCCGGCATCGCGATTAACAATTCAATCCATGGTATTGGCCTAGTTGAAGGTAGCCGCGTAACAATAGGTCGTGATTTTGGCTCAATGTTAGGCGACCCGAATGACCTCTCTCTAGTTCTTATGTTCCCCCTCGCCTTTGCTATCAGCCAAGTGGTCACGACGGGAATTCCACTTTCAAAACGTATCATCAGTGTCGGCGTAACGGTACTTTTACTTGCTGCAGTCATTGCCACACAAAGCCGTGGTGGTCTGCTTGGCTCGCTTGCTGTCATCGGGATATTTGCATTTAAAGTGATTCGTTCAAAATCACTGCTGATTACTTTAGGGGCAATAGGAGCGATTGGTCTTTACTTCGTCGCAGGGATTTCAGATCGAGCATCAGGCGGCGCGGCTGAGCAAGGGGTCGACGAGTCTGCGATGGGGCGGATTTACGCGTGGGAAGCTGCTTTCAAAATGGCACTAGACAACCCATTAACCGGAGTCGGTTTAGATAACTTCTTTTCCAACTACTTCTTCTACAGTCCTCACTGGGATGGTTTAAATCACGCAGTTCACAGTACTTGGTTCGGCGTACTCGCTGAAACTGGATTTTTAGGACTGATCATATTCGTGATATTGATTACCTCTCTGATCAAAACGATACGCTCAACACTCAAACAACTTTCAGAAACCACCAACACAGTAGACCCAAATCTTAATGCTGCTGCTTACGCTGTATATGCAGGGTTAATCGGCACCATCGTCTCAGGTACTTTCCTAACACAAGGCTTCAATTGGCCTATTTATATCCTCTCAGCACTGGTTGTTGCTATTGCTAACATCTCTCAAACTGCCTGTCAAAAAGAGAAAATCTAAAGGCACATTCGTAACCAATTGAAAATACGAAACTTATTAAATGGCACAGTATATGAAAGTACTTCTATATAACAAAGTTGAGGAGTTTCATTATGACGTCAGTATCTATACATCAATTCAAACATTGGCTTAAGTTTCACCCTAATTCTCGAATTAGAAATGTGTTTTTCATTTTGAAAAATATAAGAAGCGCAGAGCTACCAACTCCAAGAGTGTTTAATCGCTGCCTGTACCAAGGTCACAAGCTTGTCGTGAATATGGTGTCTGGCTTTACTCGATTCTTCTACTGGACACCAGCTTTCAAAGGTCGTGTCGCTCAATGTGGCAAACGTCTCTATTTGTACGGAGGCCTCCCTTTCGTTAGCGGCCCAGTACAAATTTCGATTGGCGACAACTGCCGTATCTCAGGCCACACGACATTTTCGGGCTGTACACAGCCACTTGAAGGCTTGGAACATCCATTACTTTCTATCGGTAATAATGTGGACATTGGCTGGCAATCCACGATTGCAGTCGGAGGTAAAGTCATTATTTCTGACAATGTACGCATCGCAGGCGGCGCTTTCTTATTTGGATATTCTGGTCACCCACTTGATGCAAAACGTCGAGCACAAGGTGAAGGTGATGACCCTCAGCAAATAGGCGACATTATTCTTAAACCCGATGTTTGGCTAGGTACCAATGTCACCGTTAAAGGCGGCGTGACCATAGGCGAAGGAACGGTTGTTGCAGCTGGTAGCGTTGTTACCAAAAGCATTCCACCGTTTTCAATCGCTGCAGGTAACCCAGCACGAGTCGTCGGTCACATTAAGTCCGTAGAAATTACCGAATCTGATGTGTTCGATTCATTTGAAACTCGCGGAGGTGACCATGCGTGATTTAATCGTATTTGGTGAAGACTTTGGTGGCCTACCTTCATCGACTCAACATTTAGTGCGTCACCTAGCTAAACAGCACAAAGTATTATGGGTGAACTCTATCGGCCTAAGACAGCCAAAACTATCATTTAAAGACATCACTCGCGCCTTTAACAAACTGATTGGTAGAAGTAATGCGGTCACTCAAAACATGTTAGATTCCCCAAACACCATTGATACTTCCAACCAAGGAAACATCACGGTCATCAATTTAAAGACCATACCTGCGCCTGCTTCTAAGTTATCGAGAAAGCTAGCTCAGCAAATGATGTTGCACCAACTAAAACCGGTTATTGCTGAGCTTAATCTTAATGCGCCTATCCTTTGGACTTCCCTTCCGACCGCAGTTGATTTGTGCGGACACTTAGGCGAGTCATCTGTGGTTTACTACTGCGGTGATGATTTTAGCGCCTTAGCTGGTGTCGACCATGACACTGTAGCGCAACACGAATCTAAGTTGATCGATAAAGCGTCTCTTATATTCGCGGCTAGCAAAAAATTGATGGATAAATTTCCAAAACATAAAGCACACTTGCTACCACATGGTGTAGACGTCAACCTATTCTCGACACCAGTACCAAGAGCAAAAGATTTACCGAGCAACCATCGTCCTATAGCTGGTTTTTATGGAAGTCTATCTAAGTGGCTTGATTACGACATGATTGGACATGTTGCCACTGCAATGCCGGATTGGGACTTTGTATTCATAGGCCCCAATGAACTTGATACATTATCACTACCTAAACTTGAGAACGTTCACTACTTAGGCCCTCGTCCACACCACACGTTGCCAAGTTATTCTCAACACTGGGATGTTAGCCTGTTACCTTTTGTTGATAATGAACAAATCCGCGCGTGTAGCCCATTGAAGTTGATGGAATACCTCGCAGCAGGTACGCCAATTGTCACGACCCCTTTCCCTGCAATAGCACCTTATAAAAGTTACGTAACATCAGTAGAGAGCGCTAAGCAGATGATCGAGGCTCTCGATCAAGCTCGTCATTTTGAAAACTCGCCAGTCTCTGTCGTTGCGAAAGACAGCTGGCAGAACCGCGGTAACTTCGTTCATTGGATGCTGGAGCTATTATGAATAATCTGAAATTGCGGTTATTATCCATCTTGAATGCAATGTGGCGCCAGCGCTACGTAATCGTACTGCCTATTCTAATTTTGCCTTTTGTAGGCTTTGGGGTCAGTAAATTAGCCCCGACCAAGTATGACGCGCATACCAGTATGTTGATTCAAGAAACGGCCAAAATGAATCCATTTTTGGAAGACATTGCCGTTTCAACCATGCTTAAAGACCGACTCAACGCATTAAGAACACTGCTTCACAGTCGACATGTTCTTTATTCTGTGGCTGACGAACTGCAATTGACCAGGCCAGATATGCCAGAATTAGAAAAAGAAGAGATTATCACTGACTTATCGCAACGTTTATCTGTGACTCAGCTTGGAAAAGACTTTTTGAAGATCAGTTTAACCTCTCATACTCCAGCTGGTATGGAACAAACCCTTCGCTCGGTTAGTGAGCATTTCATTGAGCAACTGTTGGCGCCTGAGCGTTCTTCGATTGAAGACTCAAGTAACTTTTTGAAAATTCACATCGATAAACGTCGTATCGAGCTTGAAAAAGCAGAAGAAGCATTGGCTTTATACATGAACGAAAACATGCAATCGACACCAGAGGTACAAAGCCAAAGTCTAAACCGCTTAGCATCACTCAAACAGAATCTGGCTGAAAAAGAGGCTGAATTATCCGGTGTTGAAAAAAGCTTAGGGTCTATCGATCAACAGCTTTCTAAAACCAACCCAGTAATAGGTCGAATAGAAGACCAAATCATAGACATTCGTAGTGAATTGACATTACTGCAAGCAAAATACACAAATAAACACAGTGCTGTACAGGCTAAAGTTCGCGAATTAGACAGGCTTGAGAAAGAGAGAACAACTTTATTAGAAGTGACGCAACCTGCCATGAACAGCGACCAACTTTGGGACATCGCGAGTAGCGCTACACTGAACAAACTATCCAATACTCAACCACTTTTAGTCACCCAGCTACACAGCCTACAGCTGGTTCGCGCTCGCTTTGAATCGTTAACTGAAGAGACAAAAAGCCTTCGTACTATGATCTTTGAACTAGAACACAAAGCCAATAATTTCGGTGAAAATGCAAAAGAGATGTATCGTCTTAAACGACAAGTTGAAATCAAGCGCCAACTATACGATGAACTGACTGAGCGTTATGAAATGGCTCAATTAACGGGCTCATTGGGCGTGTTCGAACAGAACAAGCGTGTAAAGATTATCGATTTGCCCTTCACTCCGAGTATGAAATCTAACATGCCTACATTTATCTTCATTCTGGCTGGATTCGCTGCAGGTATAGGGTTGGGGATTGGCTTAGCTATAGTGTTTGAGCTGTTCGATTCTTCAATCAAGCGCAAAGACGAAATTGAAGATATCTTGGGTGTCCCGGTAATAACGGTGATCCCTAAAATGAGCTAGTCAGCCTTTAAAGTAAAACTCTTGCTTAGGTTTACTTCCTAACAACAAACGCTAACACTCGCTTGGCGTTTGTCTTTTCTAAAGCTCAGTTATTACCTGAAATCGGGCAAACCTGCTCGTTATATGCCATCAACTCTCGATGGTTATTTCCATTTCCTATTTTTCCAATACCTATTCATATTTTGTTTTGATTCCCATTTTGAGAAATCAAATGCCCAGCTCACAACTCCAAGCTAACCCATTGATAAATAGATTATATTTAATTGGCACGACTCCTGCTATCTAACTGTGTAGATAAGCGCTTTAACCGAATAGCCTAAAGCGAGGCGTCGGAAAGGAAAAACAATAATAACTAAGGCAGGGACCAAATTATGAATAACCAGTTAACGAAGCATGGCAAAAAGATCATACACGTTGTTCAGCACCTTGCTCCAGGGGGCTTAGAAACTTTGACGTTAGATTTGTTGCGCCTTGCTAAACCAACAGACCAAGTGTTGATTGTGAGTTTAGAAGGCACAAAAGAAGAGTCGATAAACAACTGGCCTAAATTGGAACAGTACAAAAATCAAATCGTCTTCCTAGATAAAGCTCCAGGCGTACAATTCAATATCATCATCAAACTGATTAAAGCATTTAATGGGATTCGACCTGATGTGGTTCATACCCACCACATTGGCCCTCTACTTTATGCAGGCTATGCAGCTCGCATTACCGGAGTTCCAACTCGAATTCATACTGAACATGATGCTTGGCATTTAAAGAATACCAAACGTCGTCGCTTACAAGCACTAGCGTTAAAGGCTGCTCAACCAACGTTAGTTGCCGATGCAACACGTGTTTACAACCAACTGCGTTGTGCCTTTTCGTATAAGAACATCATCACAATTAAAAACGGTGTGGATTGTGAGAGGTTCAAACCGATGTCAAAAGCAGACGCAAGAACAAAGCTCAACCTTCCTACTGACAAACACATCGTAGGTTGTGCCGGTCGTTTAGAGCATGTGAAAGGTCAAGACCAACTGATTAAGGCACTTTCACTACTTCCGACTAACACCGTTGTCGTATTGGCTGGTGATGGTTCAAAACGCCCTCAACTGGAACAGCTTACTCACAGTTTGAATCTTAGTGATCGTGTGATCTTCCTAGGGCTAGTTGAGGACATGACCTCCTTTTACGGCGCGTTAGATACTTTCTGTCTACCTTCTCGTCACGAAGGGTTACCACTTTCAACACTAGAAGCCCAAGCGTGCAATATTCCTACCGTCGCGATGAACGTCGGTGCTGTCGATGAAACGATATGCCCACTCAGTGGCACGCTCGTTAAAAGTGGCAGCGTTGCGGGATTAGCGAGTGCGCTATTAGAAAAGCAAAATGAACGCTTTTTGTCACCTCGTCGTTACATACTCAACAACTTCGACATTGTAAAAATGGTTGCCTCTTATAATGACATCTCAAAAGGAGCTTACGCATGATCGATTGGTTGCTAGCGGGACTTTGCTTATTTTCTGGTGCGTTGATTGTATACCATCACGCAGCCTACCCTCTATTACTGCGTTGGTACGCCAAAAGCCACCCTGCGCGCCACGTTGAAGAGAGCCATCGTTGTTACAAAGACGAACAACAAGATTGCACATTACCAACCATTACCATTCTTGTTCCGGCATTTAATGAAGAGCAATGGATAGCGGACAAGGTTCGTAACCTTGCATCATTAGATTACCCAAAAAAGAAACTGCAAGTCATTATCGCTTGTGATGGTTGTACTGATGACACGGTCGAGATTGCACAAATGACCATTCAAGAAGCAATGTGCAGTGATATCCACTTTGAGATACATAACCACAAAGTAAATCGAGGTAAAGTCGCGACTATCAATGACGAAGTGACACAGATTACCAGTGACATTACAGCACTAAGTGACGTATCAGCCCTTATTTCACTAGATGCATTACTTATTGCAGCTGCTCATTTTGAAAGTGACAAGGTCGGTGTAGTGAATGCAACTTATCAACTGTGTCCAACAGGAAACGAAGGAGAGAACACTTACTGGCAGTATCAAACCGCAGTTAAAGAGTCAGAAGCTTCATTAGGCTCTAGCTTAGGGGCTCATGGCGCATTCTACTTGTTCAGAACACACCTGTTTGGACCGCTTCCCCTAAACACCATCAATGATGACTTCATACTGCCTATGCAAATTGTCAAACAAGGTTACATCGCTGAATACGAAACCCAAATGGTGGCATTAGAGTTAGAAGAATCAAACCTAGAAACAGACTTCAAAAGAAGACTCCGTATCTCAGCTGGCAACATGCAACAAGCGATTCGATTATTTGGCTTATTTAGCCCTAAATTCAAAGGCATCGCATTTGCCTTCTTCTCAGGGAAAGGGCTGCGCCTACTGACCCCATATCTAATGATTGTGTGCTTAGTGTGCTCAATCTTACTTAGCCACTACCTGGTATTTAAGGGATTACTTTTGGCACAAATTTCCGTTTACACCATTGGCGTACTTGGCTGCATCTTGCCAAAACGTTTAATGAATAAACCTATTTCATTGATCTCATACTTGATTGTTGGACACTACGCCAACTTCATTGGTGGCATTCGTTACCTAGTCGGGCTAGAAAATTCACCTTGGACACGAGCGAATCATTAAGGACTTATTATGATGAATATTGAACAGCTATCTAACCAAAAGCTATACCAATACAAAATCTCAAGAGCTAAACGTACGTTCGATTTCGTAAGTGCTCTGTTAGCTCTGATTCTATTGGCGCCTGTATTTCCTCTAATTGCGATGGCGATTGCACTCACGTCTCGTGGTCCTATTTTCTACCGCCAACTTCGCGTTGGTAAATCAACACCACAGAAAATGGAACTATTTGAAATCATGAAGTTCCGTAGCATGTACGAAGATGCAGAAACTCGCTCAGGTGCAGTTTGGGCAACCGCGAATGACCCACGAATCACACCGGTTGGTCGATTCTTAAGAAAGACTCGTCTCGATGAACTTCCACAACTGTTTAATGTATTAAAAGGTGAAATGTCTCTGATTGGTCCTCGCCCTGAGCGCCCTACTTTTTACACTAAATTAGAGAACGAAATCCCTTACTTTGCTGACCGCACTTATGGCGTAATGCCCGGTATTACAGGGCTTGCACAGGTGAACCAAGGTTATGACACCTGCATCGATGATGTACGTCGTAAAGTAGGTTTTGATCACAGCTACGCACTGAGTCTATGTTCTATGAAATCTTGGATTGCCGCTGACCTCGCCATCATTTCTAAAACTATCATCGTAATGGTCGACGGACGAGGCCGCTAAATTAATATGGTCTAAGGTGAAATTACAATTAATCTCGTCCAAGGCGATAAATATAGCAGTCTTGTCCACTGTGAACAAAAAGCCAGCTTTGATAATGAATTATCGGCCGGCTTTTCTCTGTTTGATAACAAGCCAACTAAAAGAACGCTTCGATTTTAAAATCCAATTGGTATACGATGCCAACATACTGTTCTAAAAACGATTAAATACCGTTGTTATGAAAATCGAAGATCTTAAGCTGTTCACCACCGTTGTCGAACTCGGTAGTTTCACTGCTGCAGCCAATGCTCTTGACCTCCCGCGAGCTAACGTTAGCCGTAGAATTAACGACCTTGAGAAATCTCTCGGCATTCAATTATTCTTTAGAACGACTCGAAGCCTTTCCTTAACTAAAGCCGGCGAGCTCTATTACAAAGAACTGCTCAATGCATTAAGTGCGCTCGACAAAGCAAACCATATTGCTTCCAACCTATCAGAAGTTGCACACGGACAAGTGAAAATAGGCCTGCTGCCTGAAACCAGCGACATCATGCAATCAACTCTATTTAAATTTCAAGATATGTACCCTAAGGTTGAGCTAGATATTCGCAATATTAGCAACGGTTTTGTCGACATGTACCGCCAAGGATTAGACCTAGCCATGCATGGCGGTACATTGAGTGACGCTAACGTAGTTGCACGTAAGGTCATGGATCTCCAACGTATTTTTGTCGCAAGTCCTGAATTTTTAGAGAAAGAAGGCAAGCCATCAAGCTTAAGAGAGCTCGCCAATTACCCATTTGTTTGCTTTAGATGGCCAAGTGGTGACATCGACAAGCAATGGGACATCAAAGATCACATCATCAAGGTCGAACCTTCGGTGGTGAGTGACAGCATAGGCTTCGTAATCGGCGGTGTAACACGTCACAGAGGCATAGCATTACTGCCAGAACTCTTGGTACGACAACAACTCAAAGGTGGGGCCTTAATCAACCTATTCCCCAACGAGGAGCTTCAAAAAGAAGAAGCATGGCTACTCTACCCTCAACGCAAAGCGTTAAGTCACTCTGCTCAACTTTTGATTGATTTTCTATTACAAGAGCTTCCAAATCTATAGCTATTGTAATGAATATTATGACAGTGTTTCGCGAATAGACTAGATTATCTAAACCTAACTGCAAGATAGAATTACTCCATAAATTGACAGGAGTAATCCATGAAGCCTATTTCTCTACATTCATCTGTTTTGCAGCGTTCGTCTATCTTTCAACAGACACCTATCTTCAAATACACAGTCATTGCACTAAGCCTAACTGCTCTTTTTGGCTGTAATGACTCTGAGGCGACGATAGCTCAGAAGCAAACGCGACCGATTCAAGTTATTCAACTTGAGCCTCTTTCTCATCAGATCGAAAAATCCTTCACGGGCAAATTGCAATCATCAGAAACGGCAGGAGTGGCGTTTCGCGTACCTGGTACTATTCAAAATATGATGGTCTCGGTTGGCGATTCAGTAAAGAAAGGCCAACCGTTGGCACAACTCGACCCGCATGATTACCAAGTGGCGTTGGAAGAGTTACAAGCTCGTTCTCTTGAAGCAAAATCTGCACACAAGCTAGCTAAGGCTGAACTTGCTCGAGTGAAACAAGCGATTGATGACAACGCGATTGCCGATGTTAATCTGGATCGTGCTATCAGCGGCTATGAAAGAAGTGAAGCCGCGGTTAAAGTGGTTGAACAGAACATACGCCGCGCAAAAGATTCGATTCGTTACACCCAACTGCTTGCGCCATTCGACGGCGTTGTAGCGGCATCTAACTTCGATCAGTTCGAACAAGTCCTGCCGGGTATTTCAGTATTCACCATCCACAACCCTGATCAGCTTGAAGTTAAAATCCAAGTCCCAGAAAACTTAATTCATGAATTCCAACCAAATCAAACCGCTGGCATCAACTGGTATGGCTCAGAGGAAAAACTGATTGGGTACGCCACTGAAATTGCCACGTCTCCTCACCCTATTAAGCAGACCTACGCAGTGACTTACCATCTAGAGTCGCGCGACAAATCTGTGTTGCCGGGCAAAGCCGTCACACTCACGACTCAACTTGGCGAACCAACCAATAATTTCTGCTTACCGTATTCAGCGATCGTGAATCCATCAGGTATCGAGCAAGTGTTCACTATTCAAAATGAACAAGCTCATGGCGTGACCGTGGACGTGGTTTCAATGTCTCAAAATACCGTGTGTGTAGAATCTATGCTCAACGATGGCGATTTGGTCGTGGTGAGTGGTGCTCAATACGTCATGGAAGGCCAACACTTCTCCGACATTCAAGTTAAGAGTCTGTAGGTCAATCATGATAAATCTAGCTGATTTTGCGATCAAACAACGCACCTTTATCCTGTTTTTCACTGCATTGAGTGTTATCGCAGGCCTATTTTCTTACTTTGATCTTGGCAAGCTCGAAGATCCAAGTTTCACAATAAAAACGGCTGTCGTAGTAACACTCTACCCTGGCGCTTCAGCGGAAGAAGTGGAACAGCAAGTTACTGATACCGTCGAGACCAAACTGCAAGAGATGGGATCATTAAACCGACTTCGTTCACTGTCTCGCCCTGGCATGTCGATGGTGTTTGTTGACCTTAAAGAGTCTCTAAATTCAAAAGCACTACCACAAGAGTGGGACTTGTTGCGTCGTAAAGTGTCTGACATGAAGCTGTTACTGCCTTCGACAGCGCAGATCAGTGTCGTGCAGGATGAGTTTTCTGAAGTCTACGGCATGCTTTTCTCTATCCACAGTAAGGATGCTTCGCCTGCTGAATTACGACGTTACGCAGAAGAATTGCAACGTCGAATCAAAACCGTCGATGGTATCAAGAAGATTGAGTTACACGGTATTCAGCCACGTGTTGTTCACATCGACATCCCAGATGAAAGGCTGGCGCAATACGGTCTATCTATCACACAAGTTTGGTCACAGCTTAATACTCAGAACATGACTTTTGATTCGGGCAAGTTTTCAGCAGGCACTGAGCGTATTCGTGTTCAACAGTCGAGCGAGTTTGGTTCATTAGACGACATCAAAAACTTGATGATTAAAGGCGGCGTGAGCGAATTAGGCACCAGCTTAATCCGTTTAGGCGATATCGCAGATATTACAATGGGCTACCAAGAGCCAATGATGACAGAGAACCGCTACAACGGCGTACCTGCAGTCACATTAGCGACGAGCCCTGTGACTGGCGTTAACGTGGTATCGCTTGGCGATGAAATCAATCAAATCGTCAGCGATTTCCAAGCAACCCTGCCGTTAGGTGTTGAGATCGCAACGGTTGCAAACCAGCCGGAAGAGGTTCAGAAATCGATCGACAATTTCGTAAGCAACTTGCTAGAGAGTGTCGCGATTGTATTTATCGTCCTATCGATATTCATGGGACTAAAAAGCGCAACCATCGTTGGCTCAAGCTTACTGCTGACTATCTTGCTGACGCTTATCTACATGAACATCGCTTCAATCGATTTACACCGAGTTTCTCTAGGTACGTTCATTCTTGCGCTCGGCATGTTGGTGGACAACGCCATTGTCATCACCGATATGATGATTGTAAAAATCAACAAAGGCGTCGACCGCACCAAAGCTGCAATTGATTCTGTTAAAGAGACAGCAACACCACTCTTTGGCGCGACAGTTATTGCTATCATGGGTGCAAGCCCTGTTATCTTCTCAAAAACGGATGCGGCTGAGTTCGCAAGCTCAGTATTCCTTATCATCGCCTCTTCGTTGTTACTGTCTTGGCTAGTCGCAATGACCTTCACAGCCTTGATGTGCTGGTTCTTCATCAAGCCAACCAAGCAAACTGATAACACCAAAGTGAGCTTATACCGTAAGAGCGTAAACTGGACGGTAGATAACCCACTCAAAGCACTGACGGGGCTTGTTCCTCTGATCTTGGTAACAGCGTTGGCTATCCCGAGCATTGCCGTTAACTTTATTCCACAAGCCGACAGACCCATCCTATTCCTAGATTACTGGCTACCAAATGGCGCCAAGGTTGAACAAACCTCACAAGACATGAAGCGCATCGAACAATGGTTGTTAGAGCAGCCAGAAGTCGAGAGTATTTCAACGTACGTTGGTGCTGGTGCTCCGCGCTTCTCAGTGACCATCGAGCCAGAACCGTTTGACCCTGCTTACGGTCAGATCTTGATTAACGCTACCGATTTCACTTCACTCAGCCCGCTGATTGCGCGTGGTGATAAATGGTTAATGGAAGAGTTTCCAAACGCCGATCCTCGTTTTAGAAGCTTAAAACTGGCGACTGCGGATAAATTCAGTGTTGAAGCGCGTTTCTCTGGCCCAGATATCGAGGTGCTGCACGGCTTATCAGAGCAAGCGAAAGCTATCTTTGCTGAACATCCAGACACCAAGTACGTGCGTGACGACTGGCGTCAAAAGAGCAAAGTTCTAGAACCTGTCATCAACCAAGACAAGATGCGCCTCGCGGGTATTAACCGTGCTGACATTGCATTCGCGATGAAACGCGCGTCAGAAGGCATGCCACTGGGTCGTATGAACTTGAACGATGAGCTGGTCACGATTCAACTGCGTGGCACAGAAAGTTCCATTCAATCGCTAGAAACTCTACCGGTTCGCTCTCTGTTGGGCATTCACAGCGTTCCACTTGGTCAAGTCATTGATGGGTTTGAGCTTACCAGTGAAGAGACCATGATTTGGCGTCGTGACCGTGTAAAAACCATAACTGCACAAGCTGGCGTTGGCCGTTACACCACTCCTGCAGCGGTAAGAAACTCGGTTAAAGAACAAATTGAATCCATCCACCTTCCAGATGGTTACCACTTGGAATGGGGCGGCGAATATTACGACGAGCACAAAGCCGTCAGCGATATTCTTAAGCAGCTACCTAAAGCAATGCTGTTGATGGTGATTATCTTAGTGGCGATGTTTAACGGCTTCAAACAGCCAGTGATCATCTTTACCACCCTACCGCTTGCGGCGACGGGTGCAACATTCAGCTTATTGCTGTTGGATAAGCCATTCGGATTCATGGCATTGATTGGCGCGGTAACCTTGACCGGTATGATCATCAAGAACGGCATTGTATTGATGGACCAAATTGAGCTTGAACGTAAGAACGGTCGGTCACTATCTGATGCAATCAAAGAAGCAACCGTGAACCGCACAATGGCGATCTCAATGGGCGCGCTCACCACAGCACTTGGCATGATCCCGCTGCTTAGTGACCTGCTATTTGACCAGATGGCGGCAACCATTATCGGTGGTTTGGCTGCAGCAACCGTGTTGTCTCTATTTGTAATGCCTGCGCTGTACAAGCTTTTCTATCGAACCGAACAAAAGAAAACGGTAGAAGAAGCCATCAAAGACGCAGTGATCGTGCTTGATGCAACATCTCAGTCTACAAACAGCGGCACTCCAACCTCATTCAACAAGGAGCAATAAACATGTATCCATTAACGAAGTTTAAAGTAGCTCCTATTGCTCTCGCCTTGTTGCTGACAGGTTGTGCGGTTGGCCCCGATTACGAAGAACCTAAAACCACCATGGCTGAGACCTTCTTATATAGCCAAGGTGATGTAAATCAAGACGGCGTGAGCCAAAACGAGCAGCACAATCATTGGTGGACACAGTTCAATGACCCTACGCTCAATCAGTTAGTGGCCGATGTTCAAAACCAGAACATCCCACTTAAATTGGCCGCCGAGCGAATCAACATGGCGAACTCATATAAGAGCGTTGTGGAATCATTCAAAGTCCCAACCATCAATGTCGGTGGCGGTTATTACAACTACCAACTGAGTGAGAACGACTCCCTACTCGGCCCGGTATTTGGCGCTTCTGATGCGGTTGAATCAGCGACCGGCATGTCGTTGCTTGAAGCACAACACGATGGTGGGTTCTTAGGTGCAAGCATCGCGTGGGAAATGGACTTGTTTGGACGTATCGATAAGCAATCCAACGCGGCGACAATTCGAGTGGAACAAGCCGAGATCTTTCAATCCGGTTTAAATACCTTGATCACCGCCGATGTTATTCACAACTACCTGCAATATCGTGGCGCTCAAGAGCGAAAAGCGATTGCACTAGAGAACATAGCCGACCAAAAGCAGACTTTAGAATTGGTCACCAAAGTGGTTCGTAGCGGCTACGGCTCTGAGTTAGATCTTGCTCAAGCCAAAGCCATGCTTGCCGCAACTGAATCCATTGTTCCTCAACTTGAAATAGCAGAGCAAGTCCACAAACAACGCATGGCAGTGTTGTTAGGTGAATCACTTACGAGCGTGAACCAACGTTTAGCGGGTGAGTTTACCTTGCCGAGAATGAACGATGTTATTCCGACAGGCTTACCTTCTGACTTGTTAGAACAACGTCCAGACATCCGCATTGCAGAGCGAGAAATGGCAGCCATTAATGAAGAACTCGGCGCAAGCATTACCAATCGCTATCCAAAGTTCTTCCTAACGGGTACGCCAGGAGTGACAGCCGGAAGTTTTGATGACCTATTCAGTAGCGACTCATTCGGTTGGGCGGCCTCTGCAGGCATCAGTTGGAGTGTATTCGATGGTGGCCGAGGCGAAGCCATGGTGGAAATGAACGAAGCAAGGTTCCGTTCTGCAGCGCTTAACTACCAACACTCGGTAGATAGCGCCTTTGTAGAAGTCGATTCAAGCTTGTTTGCCTATGGCCGTAGCCAAGAGAACCAAAAGCGCATCGATGAAGCTACCCTTGCCGTCGATAACGCGGTGAATAAAGCAAAGTCGCTATACAAAGCAGGCCTAGTCGATTACTTATCGGTGTTAGACGCACAAAGACAACAGAAAGCGATGCAAGATCGCCAAGTAGCCGCCAAGCTTCAAACCGCCAACACCACGATTGCGGTGTATAAAGCCTTAGGTGGCGATTGGAAAGTCGCTAATGAAACACAGAGTGTCGAATTAGCTCACGTTAACTAGGCTCTCTGTTCTCAGCTGAACGATGTAATAAGCATAATAAAAAATACCGCCGTTGGTTACGGCGGTATTTTTATGTGAGCACGTTATGCGTTTCGAGGGCCAAACATAATAATCGCCATACCAAGTAGTGCAACTGAGCCACCGACCAGATCCCACGTTGTCGGCTTTTCGCCATCAACAAGCCACAGCCATATCAGGGCAACAGAAATATACACTCCGCCATAGGCCGCATAAACACGCCCTGTCGCGGTAGGATGAAGCGTCAATAACCAAGCAAACAACGCCAGGCTTATCGCAGCAGGAATCAATAACCAAATGCTCTTGTCTTCTCTCAACCAAAGATAAGGTAGATAACACCCTACAATCTCGGCGACCGCCGTAAGTACAAAAAGACCGACCGTTTTAAATTCAATCACAACTTACCTTTATCTGTTTAAATGAGAATACCCTCTGGCGTCTAGGGCCGACAAACGCAATAACCAGTGCCTAGGAGTTAGACGCTTCGTTGCTGTCTGTATCTACGGTTTTGATCAGAGGACCAGCACACTCGACAAAATCACCGATATCGAAAGTACCTGGCGCATCGGCTCCGCCCGTCACACCAAAACTGCCTTTCACCGTTGGATCCTTCTTAGTCTTATCTACGTCTAAAATGATCTCTACTTTATACGTGTGACCGTCAGGAAGGAGTTTGGCACACTCTTCCAGTGTTGAAGCGGTAGCACTCATGCTGAAACCGAATAAACACACCGCAAGTACACTACTTTTCATTTTCAACATCATTAAACCTCTCGAAGACTATAGAAACATCATACCAATAATCGACTCATCTTCACGGGAACTGCCATAAAACGTCCAAAAAACATAACGTTGGTTATCTATGAACGCTATTTTGGCGCTTCTGACTCTGTAAAATTGGTTTTAAAAGTGAAGGCATACGGCGTATCACCGATTTCTCTGAGGTGTTCAAGTCGCTCTATCGCTTCTTCGAGTGTCGGAATATGGTCTTCTTCGATCCACCAAAGAACATAAGTATCTTCCGGTAAACGATGAAACCAGTCCCCCTTTCGACGCATGAAATCACGATGATGTGTGCGAAACATGAAGTTCTTTAACGAATCCACAGAGTCCCACACCGACATGTTCACAATCATATTAGGATCATCGAAAGCTTGGATGTTGGTGGCGTCACCAGATTCATCTTTCAGGCGCCAAACGAACCCTTCACTGCTTTCTGCGATTCCATTAACCAACTCTAAGTTATCGACAAACTCTTTGATTTCTGGCGCATCTAACGGGTATTTCGCCAGAGCGATATTCAACTGGGCTAATTTCATAACATTTCTTCCTTGATAAATTATGAGTAGAAAATTTCAAACGTGCCGACTGATACGAAGCAAACTAAAGAACAGCCACGCCCTCAACTTCAATCACAGAGTTAACATTAGCGCGTTCGATTATCTTGAGTAACGTTGTTTGGATCAGTTCATTATCTCGGATTTCAGTTTCACAAGAAAAACGTTCTTCTTGAACACCATCGCCCTCACCCAGCATAAATTGAACTGCGACTTCCGTTGCGAGATCTTTGGTCGTACCGTAGTACGCTAACGTGATTTTTGGGTATCCGTGGTCGCCTTTTTTAACTTGCTTTGCGATACGTTTCTTGGCTTTATCTAAATTCATACAACTTCCTTTTAAGTCTGAAATACAAGGTGACTAGAACACCTTTTTAAACGGTAAGCAATACAATCAGCGTTGGTTATAGAGATTCCCTAGTCTCTTGATACTAATCAAGATGGTACAGTCTTAGCGCTTTAAAGAGTGATAGCTAGAACACAGATAACCAGTTTAAAAAATATAATGACAGCGCGTAAGAGTTACGCGCCAAGAAGCGGTAGATGTTTTCGTTGTTGATAAGTTAAGGCTAACTCTAAGCACTGCTTGATTGGTGCTTTGGGAAGTGGTTCAGTCAGTTTCAAGACGATTGCACGATTACCTTGAAATACCAATGTGCCATCGTGCAATTCTCTGAATGTGTCGACTAGCTTCGTTTGGCAGTTAAAGAACAAGTAATAGTTGTTTGGCGATTTTAATTTCCAATCGATTCGAATTGGACTGCCCGTCTTAACGCTGTAACTCGGCTCGCCCCATTTCAGAGACTCTTCGACTTCACCTAATTCCAAATCAGATGAAAGCTCAAAGATTAATGAACGCAATTCGTCAAGCCGAGCTCGAACATCAGCGGGATACTCGTCGAAATGTGTTTTGATTGCTTTGTCCATTGAACCTCCGATTCACTTGTTGCGATATTAAAGTGTACTCACTTAAAGCATAGAACCTTAAACATTAGCCCAACTCAAAACAAAAAATGCCAAGCCTAATAAATCATTTTTCGGTTATCTGTTCGTTAGCGGTTTTCAAGGCTAGCTTTAAACCGTCTGTATCCTTACAACCAATGTAAACATGCTTTCCATTGTTTAGGCTTAACTTCAGCGCTGAACCTATCGATGCATTATACAACCAGCCATCGCTCAGCATTCGGATGCCAATACCTTGTTACCACTTGCTTTGATAGAACGATGCATCGGTAATGTCTGACACTTCTACATTCTTACGCCAAAAGCCAAAGCCGAAATACCAGCTTAGTACATTGTCTTTGACCTCAATGGTCATGGAGAAAAAGAGCAAAGCAATTAAACCATTGATGGCGTGAGCGATTAATGTCCCGGGGTTATTATCCGAGGTAACGACAATGAAAGCACTTATCGCAACAAGGATGAGCAGCAATCCCTTGTTGAATTCCTTACTATAAAACACAGCGACAACTCCTATAGACAACGAACAACCCACTAACTAGCCAACAGTTATCTTACTGCAGCCTTTCTAAATAGTCGTAGCAAGTAATGCAGGCATACTCCCACAACCAAACCAAGTAGCATCGCCTTGATACTACCAACCCAAAGTATCAAGCCAGAATAACCTTGTCCCGGACCTAAGCCTTGTTTATTAATCACACCGACAAACATAAAACCGTTCCACAGCACATGCAGTGAGGCTGTAAATCCATGCACACAAATTGCGACGGTTCCAAGTAACTTGTGCCTGTTAATGACAGGTGCGCCACAAAAGATGACAACAAGCGCAAAGGTCAAAATCAGAGGGCCCGACAGTACGAAAGTGAGTGTGATTACTTCAACGTGGCTCTCTGTTCCATAACTGTATGTACAAAATACCATTGTCATTGAAAACAAAGCGAAATGAGTGCGAACCATAGCGTTCTATTCATTGGGGTTCCCTGCCTTATAGTGGGTTTAGGACAAATTTGATAATCGACAGGAAGAACTAATTACCAAAAATACGGCATGAGAAATGCCCTTGTTACACTACTATTCGATGGACAACTCAGACTTTCACAAACCCAATGTAACGTGAGACTTAGAACACAAGCTAGATAACAAAAACGCCACTCACCTTCGCGCCTGACTGCATACCTTATTGAGCTTGCTGTTGAACCCAAATAACATTTTCATTTGAAGTGGGAACCTCAAACCAAGACCAAAACAGATCTAACATTTCAGGTGTCATTTCATAAGACTTACCATTCAGTTCCGAGTTACGGCTAAATGCTCTCTCCTTACAAGTCTCAAAGGGAACATCGAGATAATGAACTTCGCTGTCCACACCTAGGTTTGATGCCCAGCTTGTAAAAGAATCCCGATCAGACTCACGCCAAAAACCGAAGTCAAAAATCACCGGAACACCCAAGGAAAACAGCTGCATTGCAGAGTCCTTGAATAACCCTTGTAACGTAGCCAGCCGGCTATCAAAAACCTCACGCTCCATATGCTCGCCATACAAAGGAATCATCCACTCATCAATCGAGAAACGAAAGGCGCCATGCTTTTCTGCAAGCGCTTTAGAGTAAGTCGTTTTACCCGAGCCAATAAAGCCACATACGAAATAGATTTTAGTCATGATGCCCCATTAGTCTCCTTGTTACGCATGATTCTTTCTTTTAGAAGTGTACCAATACTGCTCACTACAAACGTAAAAGCAAACGCCACAAGTGGCTGATAGAAATCAAACGCACCATCCGTCATAAAAAAGTACTGATGAATGGCAACACCAAAGCCAACACCTAATGCGAGCTTCAGATTCTTGAAAATTCCTTGTTTCATATCCATTCCCTCGTAGAAAGCAACACTATGTATAGGTGTGAGTAACTTTATGATCAGACCTTAAACCATTGTGACATAGACACTTAAAATGAAGTAAGCCGAAACGCCAAGCGTTGGGAGCCCGTCTTAAACACTTTGTATGTTTTAATTTATGGCGCTTTCGTTTCTATGTTTAACTGTCCTGCCAAACCGGCTTCACGATGAATGCTTAAGGCCTTGAACTCTTCCGACGACGTCATTTCAATAAGGGCTTGTCGTGATGGATATCTAACGATTACAAACGAATCCCAAAGGTCTTCAACCTGACCTAGAATTAGACCTGTAATTTCCGAATAGAAAATCACTTTTGCACCGTATTTCTCAAGAATCTTCGCCATTGGGTGACCATACAAATCGTATGCTTCCCTACCCGTTAAAGTTGTCTCTCGACCATCTGCATATTCCGCTTTTTCTCGAAACTTAAACAAGTTTAACAAATGTATTTCACCAGAATCAGGCGAAGATTTTAATCTTTCCATCTGGATATTTGATGGATAAAGTTGATTAAGAACTTCCATTTTTCCTCCTTGAACAGAAAAATTCAAACACGGTGAAACTTAATGCGTACTGAATAATTCTTAAGCAATTTATTAGCTCTTGCACTCATTTTAAGGTAATGCTGAACCTCTCATTGTTTACACCACCAATAAATATAAGAGTTTCGAGTTGATCGTTACGCACCAAAATCGTTGTATTTATCTCACGACTTGAATTATTTGACTTATTTTCTAAGAGTACTAGCACATCTACTATGTAATCTGTGTCTTCCTTAGTAACTGAGCCAGAAAATTCTACATTTTCATCGTCATTACTTCTCGTAATATCAAACTTTCTATCTTTCCGAATTTCCGCCGAGACAGATGAATCACCATAGGTCAAAGTCATTGATGTTGGATCTACACTTTGGCGACCTAAAGCACTAAATGCGACTAAAAGCATTGGGAGTATAAATTTTGATGAATATTTCATTTTCTAACTTCTATTTATTTACACAAAGAGAGCTAACGCTAGTTTAAAAGGGGTATGAATGTGTGCCATGTTTGAACGGTAGCAAATACGCTCTCATTGGTTTCGCACCAATAACACGCGAAAGTGGGCGCTAAAGGTAAGCGCGTAATCCAAGGCGGTCGAGCGCAAGTACGCACAGTGTTATATATGGCAATGATGTCAGCCATGCAATGTAACCCCGTATTCAAAGCAACTTATACTCGGCTTTTAGTTGCTGGAAAGCCTAAGAAGGTCGCAATAATCGCGTGTGTTCGAAAGATGGTTGTAACCGTTAACTCTATGCTGAGAGATGGCGCCATGTGGGATGAAAACACAGCAAAAAACTAATCATTGACGCCATAGTCGTTTGTTATATCACTCTAATAGGTACATGGGAGAATCTATCATCAAAGACTCCACCACTTCGAATGCCGCATGTTTCTCAGAAAATGTAGCACCTTCAGACATTCCTCTTAGAATTATGTCTCTCTCATGAGCAGAAACAATCACCGTTGTGAAAATTGCCTCTAGAATAGCGCTTGAAAACTGATATCCACGAGATGTTTTGATGTATTCGAATTCGTATAGTTTAGCAAGCGTCAGAACTTCTTTTACCGCAGAGCCAAGCCTATTTTTCACGTCGAAGCCATTGATAATTGCATAGTCTTTCATTGTTAGTAACGCTGGGTCTTCTTTGTGATCTTGCACTACTACACCAAAATCATCCCAACTTATAAACTCTATTTGCTTCATAATATCTCTTACCTAAATCATGCTGCACTCAATGATATATCGCCCTGTTAAGGTGTGAGCAACGCAATCCAAAAGCCGCCGAATACCACCTTAAACACGAAACCCAACGGTGGAATAAAAAATTCCATGCGTTGGGAATCTCTCTTAAATGCTTTGTTATCACTACAAGTGCTACTCAATGAATTTCAATACCGCCTGTTGGCTTAATTCATCAACACCTTGTTTGTGTTCTACAGCAAACTGTTTGATTTTTGTGTAGTTATCAACCGATACCTCATAGGAGATATTTACAGGGCTAGCATTAAATACTGGAACAATTAAAACAGCTAAAACTATTGCGAAACCAGTCCATTTTGCCAATTCGCGTTTAACTCCACCTTTTCTGAGCTTTAAACCGACTTTCAATTGCGAGGATACCAATGTTATAAGGAAAAAAAGTGCTGCATATAACAGAAATACCTTTACGTACTGCACATATAAATCACCTTTGCAAAATGACATTAGAAACGTAGATACAGATAGTCCAAGCATCACCGAAACAGCTGGAGAACTAAACTGTTCTACTTTTGTTGACAAATGCTTGACTAAATTATCTAGGTAGTCTTTTACACAAGCTATGTTTACAAACTGATATAAGATCACCGAAAGAAACTGTACAATAAATATACACAGAATCGTATAAAAGGGTATATGGTCAAAAATTAATGAAGAAAACAGACCACGATTTATGTGGTCTGGCAGGTATGAAGCTGCTTCCATTAGCAAACCAGATAAAAAGCCTAGAACGCCAAAGAACTTTAGGTCTTCAATAAGAATAAAAAAATAATTTTTAATGTAGTTACCAGTATCAACAATAGGCTTAGTTATAGAATCCAAAAACATTAACGTCTCTTTATTGTATTAAAAGTTACATTATGCCTTTAAAAACAGCTAGTTGCCAATAGATAGTGCTAATGCCTTGCTAAGGTGCGGCTAACACCACTTAATCCGAGAAAAGCTGCCGTAATCACTAAAAAATTCAATTAAACCAAAAATGCTAAAGGTTACAGTCACTCTTCAGCAGTTTGTTATGCATTTTGAACGCCACACTCTTGATTTAACATACGTCCTAGGTCAATCAGCTGATTTTTGACCGTTAAGCTATGCTGAAGAGCTTGTATTGCCCACTCCTGATTAAAATGCTCGCCACCGTAAGCAAAGTATTCAATTACAATGCCAGCCTTAGACTCCTGCAAAGAAAATTCTCTTTTGGGTTTGACTAAGTTCCGATGCTTAATTGTATTTACAAAGCCACTAACATACCTGTATTGATAACTGGCTAAAACATGTCTTAGATTTGTTTTAAGTGGACTATCAGGCAGTGCATCAGCAATGTTATGAATATAACAAGCATGCACTGGCTGAGGTTCAGCAATAAGTAGTATGTTCGCTAGCTGAGCAAAGATATCGTACATTGATCTCGCTATCCCCATCGCAGCTTGCAAGTGAGCTTGAGATTCAAGAACCTGATATTCAAGCTCAGTATTTATTTCTCTGTCGCAAAAAACCAAGTTAAGAGCAGCTTCCGGATCAGTTGTATCAAACTTTGCTAATCTTTCATAAGCTTCAGATTTATGAAATTCATAGATGTCGATGGTTCTAGACACTGACTCTAAATAATCTATATAGATCTCACGTTTCTCACCAAGAGAATCAAGATGACTTTTTAGCTTAATAAAGTTCCACATATTTTTCTCGTATGCATAACACCGCGTTAAGTAGTGAACAACGCCACCACGAAACCTAACCATACCACCATAAACACAAAACCCAACGACGGAATAAAAAATGCCATGCGTTGGGAATCTCTCTTAAACGGTTTGTATGGATAATAAGCACTCCAATCGGGTAAGGTGAGACCCAGACTTTAGCTGCAACTAAAGTTCTTCTATCTGGTAGTTCGATTAAACGATGGCTCCTCTATTGAGAGACCGGTAACAAGTACGAACGTCAGATAGAACTCCAAGCACCACACTCGAATAGTCTTCTTGTTATGTGCGATTTTTAACCCTAGATGCTAAAGATGTTGTCTTGCTCAATAGGTTATCAATTCGACCAATACTCTTTTCAGCAAGCTCTACTGTCGGAATCATTGCGGGAAGATCTTTTGCTTTGTCGTTTAGAGCATATGTAATTACCGCATCACGTAGATGATCTGTAAGCCGATTTTCATTATACAAAGCTTTAAATAGCTCTAATGTAATTAAGCGTTCTTCACAATCAATAACTCTTCGCACAGATATTCTATACACATAGACAAGTAATAAAATGATGATAACAACACCAGATATAATGGGAACCCAAATGGTATTGTCACTGATCATACCAACCATCTGCTGTGAATCTACGGCAACAGGACTCCCGCCAGCTCTCACTTGCAAGTCTGACATGCGAAGCACTGTATCTTTTATATTATCAAATAGTTTATTAACAAAATATGCGAATATAAGCCCTAAAGCTGTTAATGAAAGTGAGAATATCCACAGTAAGACAAAGAATATGTTTTTATTCACTTTCGCCCAAAACAGCTGCTTTGTAGCTAATTTTATTGTCGTGTCAAACATAGTACCCTCCAAAGCATATAACGCCTGCAATAAGGTGCCCTACGCAAAACTATCAAAGAGCACCGAACTTCATACCAAAACCGCCGAGTGTAACGGGTCACCTTGATTGCCTTGTTAGGGCTTTGATTTTTCGACAATTAGCTCAACACCCGTATTCCATTTGTGCAGAGTTAAAGCTTTTAAATTATTAGTAATGCTATCGATTGACTGAGTAACTAACGATGCATTCATTTGAAATTTTTGCTGATAAGTCTGAACTTCAGCTTGTGAAGAACCTTTACCAACTGCATGTGAGAGTCCATCAACTGGGTCGGAATAACCTTTGAGCAATCCACGAAATAGACCGCCTACACCTGAGTGTTTTTGAACAACGGATAGGTATTCTGACGCGCAGGTGGATGTGCTAACCAAGTGACTAAGTACACCATTTAACTCTTGGTATATTTCCGATCTTATGCAGCCCGGTCTAAACACATCGTCGATTAGAAAGTTTATTTCTGGACCAGATAGTTCCATTGAATTCAAACAAGAATAGGCATTGTTTTTTAATTTGATTTCAATTTGTTCAATGCAATTCAAAGCAGATTTCTGTACTGACGCAATATCTATATTGGATACTGTATGCATAGATGTACGCCAATCATCAGAGCCCAAACTAGCAGAAACCTGATTGGTAAAGCATGCGTGAAACTGACCTAAGAGCACGCCCAATTCATCGCTAAGATTTTCCGGTCTCCAAACAGTGCTTTCCATAAATACTCCAGATTAACTACGATACCTTAGCCCTAACAGCTATTAGACCGAAAAATTCTGCATTTAAATACAGAATCATTCCATCTAGTTTCATATTTACATCAATTTATCACGATTAATCACTGCAATTCAGTGACTTAAAACATAGATAAACTCATTGAATGATAAAATACAGAATATTTCCATATAGTATGACTTTCGTAAAAACCCCGAGCAGTTGGATATAAACACAGTGCCCCTTCGCATGCCCAAAACACAAAACACAAAACACAAAACACAAAAAAGCCTGCCATTTATGCGAACATAAAGGCAGGCTTTATACGTTAGTTAAGCTTGTGAGTGGCTAGCTTACGCGGCTTCGAATGCGAGGGCTTTCTTCTCTACTTGGCGGAAGATCAGCGTTAATATGCCGTTTACTGCTAAGTAGAATGCGCCAGCAATGCCGAACACGGTTAGCGTGTCGTATGTTTGGCCGTTAATACGCTGAGCGTAGCCCATCAAATCCATGATGGTGATGGTGCTTGCCAGTGACGTGCCTTTGAAGACTAGAATCACTTCGTTTGAGTAAGCTGGAACAGCGCGGCGCAGTGCGTATGGTAGTAACACTTTAAGCGTCGCAATTTTGTCCATACCTAATGCACGACATGCTTCCCACTGCCCTGCTGGAATCGCGTTGAATGCACCTCTGAACAGTAGCGTGCTGTATGCCGCAGTGTTCAAAGCCAATGCTAACATTGCACAGAACCAAGGTTGGCTTAACCAAGTCCACATGAAGCTTTCACGAATCCAATCGAACTGACCCGGGCCGTAATACACCAAGAAGATTTGCACCAATAATGGTGTGCCTGTGAACAGCGTGATGATGCCACGAGTGAACCAGTGAATCGCTGGTATTCTTAGGATTAGCGTTACCGTCATAAGCAGTGACAAGATACAACCAACCAGCAATGAAGCGCCTGTAAGTTGCAGACTGGTTACTAAGCCTTCAAGCATTTGAGAGAGGTATTGTTG
Source organism: Vibrio splendidus (assembly GCF_001557875.1). Lineage (GTDB taxonomy): Bacteria > Pseudomonadota > Gammaproteobacteria > Enterobacterales > Vibrionaceae > Vibrio > Vibrio splendidus_F. The sequence goes on from NZ_LNRF01000002.1 coordinate 276,955, forward strand.
ATTCATGCCATTGCCCCTTTGTTACCCAAACCTTGAATAGAGAACTTACCATCAATCACTTTTACCAATCTTTGTGTGATTAAAGTGATGACCAAGTAGATTGCTGCTGCTGTCGCGTACCAAGTAAATGCTTCGTGCGTTGCAGCGGATGTTAGTTGTGCTTGTTTCAACAAATCCGTTACGCCAATCAGCGATACTAATGCAGTGTCTTTTAGTAACACTAACCATTGGTTGGTTAACCCTGGTAGCGCGTGTCTTACCGCTTGAGGTAATACGATACGAAAGAATGCACGAGACTGAGAAATACCAAGCGCGCTGGCGGCTTCTCTCTGCCCTTTGCTTACTGCTTTTAATGCACCACGCAAGGTTTGCGAAGCGTAAGAAGCAAAGATAAGTGACAGTGCAACAACACCAGATAAGAACGGGCTCACTTCTATGAAATCGCCAGTGATCATGAACAGAACTTGTGTCGAACCAAAGTAAATAAACAGTACGACCAGAATTTCTGGTAAACCACGAACAATCGTCACAAATGCAGTCGTTGGCCATTTGATTGCAATACGACGAGACATCTCACCACTTGCAAACAAAACTGCTAGAACCAATCCAACCAATAGGCTTACGAACGCAAGCTGAACAGTCATCCAGCTTGCTTCGACGAGCCCTAAAGAGTAACCCGTTAATTCCATAAATTACTTACCGAAGTACTTGTTGAAGATCTTGTCGTATTCGCCGTTCGCTTTCACTGCTGCAAGTGCAACGTTAAGCTGGTCTACAAGTTCTTGGTTGCTCTTGTTTACTGCGATACCAAAGCCGTTACCGAAGTACTCTTGGTTTGTTACTTGGTCACCAACGTACGTTAGATTGTCTTCTTTCTTAAACCATTCAGCTACAACGGCTGTGTCACCGAATACAGAATCGATACGACCATTTTTCATGTCGATGAATGCATCTTGGTAGCTTGAGTAAGGTACCGCTGTTACGCCAGTCATTTGCTCAAGTAGGTAGCTCTGGTGAGTCGAACCGTTTTGAACACCAACACGCTTGCCTTCTAGTGCTGCTTGGTCTGCTACTTTGCCTTCAAAAGAGATGAATGCTGCAGAGTTATCGTAGTAAGCGTTAGAGAAGTTAACTTGTTGAAGACGCGCTTCAGTGATGTCCATTGCTGAAATAGCTGCATCGTAGCGTTTGAATTTAAGTGCAGGGATCAAGCTATCGAACGCTTGGTTGTGGAAAGTACATGTCGCTTTCATCTCTTCACAAAGTGCGTTTGCCAGGTCTACGTCAAAACCTTGGATTTGGTTGTTCTCATCCATGTATTCGAATGGTGCGTAAGTTGCTTCCATTGCGAATTTGATTTCTTCTTGAGCTGCTGCGTTAAAAGAAGCAAGGCCGATAAGTGAAGCTAGTAGAATCTTTTTCATTTTGTTACTCCGAATACGTGTAATAGCGGCCTGTGGCCATTCTTATAATTTGATTGTTTTAATTGATGTTGTGTTTAGCTAAATCTAGTGAGTCAACTTTCTTTTAATACGTGACTTACTTAATGAGTCAAATATTCAGCAAACTCAGGTGTCTGCGGATTAACGAATGAATCGCTGGTGCCGTGTTCAACGATGTACCCTTTCTCTAGGTACAGAACGTGGCTAGCAATCTTCTTCGCGAAATCGACTTCGTGCGTTACGACCACTTGGGTAATACCCGTTCCGCTCAATTCTTTAATAATGCTCACGACTTGGTTGGTGATCTCAGGATCAAGCGCCGCTGTTGGTTCATCGAACAACAACACATCCGGTTTCATCATCAGCGCACGTGCAATCGCAACACGCTGTTGTTGACCGCCAGACAGTTGAAGTGGCCAAGCGTCTGCTTTGTCAGCAAGTTGAAGTGTCTTTAGTACTTCTTGAGCTTGCTTAATCGCTTCTTGCTTATCCAAACCCGCAACTTTGGTTGGTGCTTCAATCAAGTTTTCCATCACCGTCATGTGTGGCCATAAGTTGTATTGCTGGAACACCATGCCGACTTTACGACGAAGTTTAAGCCCCTGCTTCTCTTGGATTTGGCTTGAAAAATTGAATTGCTCGTTCGCAATGTCTAATTCGCCGTTGTCCGCGATTTCAAGCAGGTTCAATACACGCAGTAATGAACTCTTGCCCGCGCCGCTTGGGCCAAGCAATACCAAGGTTTCGCCACTCTCACAGTCGAAACTGATGTCGTGAAGAACTTGGGTATCACCGTATGATTTGTTGATGCTCTTTACTTGAATACTCATGCCACAATACTGCATTAATTGTCATTTGTTGGTTATTCTATTCAATCCGAGGTTTTATGCAAGAAAAATGTATAAAAAACTACTTTGTTGAATTTTTGTAACAAATATTGCACAAAAAACAGTTGCTATAACTGGTCTTACAATCAAAAGTTGCAAGTCATTGATAAAGTTAATATCGAGATAAAAAGCAAACGTTTTGCTCTCAATTTATAAATCACCACTCGATTGCTAACTTATGAGTTCACTCTCTTATTCACGCCAATTTACTTGCATAAAAACTAGGGTTAAAAACACTGTTTTCCTATCACACTGGCTAGATCAGAATGCTTAGTTTTCCTTTAAGGTCGTTTCGAATAATTCACTTAGTGGTGAGGAAATATTGCAAATTGAGTTTCCTAGGGAGCGTCACAACGCAATAAATGCTTTAATGGGTTCTATTCTCAACAACAATTACTTCCCGGCGAACAACGCGCAGTACAGGCAATAAGTCATAAACCATAAGCAGCAAGCAACAAGCCATCTATTTTTAAAGCGACAACACATTAAGGCAGTCATATGCAAAACGATGTCTCTTCTACGCTCGACTCAAACCAGCGACAGACTCAAAAGAATCCCGATGCCAAACCTGAGAAAAAAAGCCTCAGTATTTTGTTTGAGCTGAGTAAATTCATTCAGCCTTATAAAGGTCGTGTTATTGCTGCGTTGATCGCGTTGATCTTCACAGCGAGCTTAACCCTCTCAGTCGGACATGGTATTCGTCTTCTCATCGACCAAGGTTTTAGCCAACAATCACTCTCAGATTTGGGCAGCGCAATTCAGTTCATCATGGTTGTGGTCGTGTTGATCTCGATTGGTACTTTCTTCCGCTTCTATTTGGTTTCTTCTGTTGGGGAACGCGTGAGTGCAGACATTCGCTTATCGGTTTTCGATCATGTCGTGACACTGCATCCGAGTTACTTCGAGACCAATGGCAGTGGCGACATCATGTCGCGCATTACAACGGATACCACTCTGCTTCAAAGCATCATTGGTTCATCGTTCTCTATGGCGATGCGCAGCGCATTGATGTGTATTGGTGCGATCATCATGCTATTTGCCACCAATATTAAGCTGACGTTGATTGTATTGGCCTCGGTGCCATTTATCTTGATTCCGATTCTTGTGTACGGGCGTCGTGTGAGAGCCCTATCTCGCCAAAGCCAAGATTCAATGTCTGATGTGGGTTCTTATGCGGGTGAAGCGATTGAACACATTAAAACCGTGCAAAGCTACAGCCGAGAAGAGCAAGAGAAAGCATCATTCGCGGTAGAAGTAGAAAAAGCTTATGAGATTGGTCGCCAGCGTGTAAAACAGCGCGCGATTCTTATCTCTGGCGTTATCGTGATTGTGTTCAGTGCTATCGCAGGCATGCTTTGGGTTGGCGGCAGTGACGTCATCAACGGCACCATGTCGGCGGGTGATTTAGCCGCGTTTGTGTTTTACGCAATCATGGTTGCTTCATCATTAGGTACGATTTCAGAAGTGATGGGCGAACTGCAACGTGCGGCAGGTGCGACCGAGCGATTAATCGAGATCCTACAAGTTGAAAGCCATATTGTTGCGCCAGTTGCGAATCCAACTTCGCTTGCTAACGTAACGCCAGAGGTCGCATTTGATGATGTGACCTTCTGTTACCCATCAAGACCGGACCAACCCGCAACAAGCAACCTCACGCTCACTGCCCATGAAGGTAAAGTATTGGCACTGGTTGGCCCATCTGGCGCAGGTAAAACCACCCTATTCGAACTGCTGCAACGTTTCTACGACCCGCAAGTGGGTAAAGTAACCTTAGGCGGTGTTGAACTGAATCAGTTTGACCCTAACGAGCTAAGAAAGCAGATGGCACTCGTGCCGCAGCAACCTGCTCTGTTCAGTAACGATGTATTCCATAACATTCGCTACGGCAACCCGCAGGCACCGGACGAGCAAGTGATCGAAGCAGCCAAGAAAGCACACGCGCACGAGTTTATTCAAAACCTACCTGATGGCTACAACAGTTTTCTTGGTGAACGCGGTGTTAGGCTTTCTGGCGGGCAGAGACAACGCATTGCTATCGCACGTGCCATCCTAAAAGATCCAAATATTCTGTTATTGGATGAAGCAACCAGCGCACTAGACAGCGAAAGCGAACATCACGTACAACAAGCGCTAGAAGAGTTAATGCGTGGTAGAACGACGATCATTATCGCCCATCGATTATCAACAATTAAACACGCCGACCAGATTGCGGTGCTCGATAAAGGACAGCTAGTCGACATCGGCGACCACCAGTCTCTCATCAATAGCTGCGAATTATACCAACGCTTAGTTGAGCTGCAATTCAAACACCTTATCGCGTAATCATTGAGTGGATGTGCAACTAAGTCACTGACATTGTGTGGTTTCAAGCTTCAAAAACTTAAATCACACGTGTTGCAGTTTTGTTAATTTAGCGGTAGGGTTTTTATTCAAATAACAACTTATCCAATGAAGGATAAGCAGTTAACGTTAATTACCCAGATAACAATAAGAGAGTTCGCATGGAAGCACTATTATCTGACTACCCGGTAGTAACAGAAATCCCTGTCGCTTGGGGAGAAATGGACGCACTCAATCACGTTAACAACGCCGTATATTTTCGCTATTTCGAAACCGCTCGCTTAGATTTTTTCAAGCACGTGGAGCTGATGGAAGAGATGGCGATTACCAAAGTTGGCCCTGTTCTTGGTGACACTTACTGTAAGTATTTCCGCCCAGTCACGTACCCAGATACCCTGATGGTTGGTTCACGAGTAACTGACATTCAAGATGACCGATTCACCATGGAATACGCGATTGTCAGTAAGGCTCAACAGAAACTAACGACCGTTGGCACTGCGACTATCGTGATGTTTGATTTTGCTTCGAACCAAAAAGCCCTGCTCTCGCTACGCTTAACCAATGAAATCGAAAAGATGAACACGTTGAAAAGCCCATGCTTCAAACAAGAAACGGTGACGGAATAACGTATTCGCTGATTGAGAAAGACTCAGAAAGTTTCAGACATTAAAAAGGCCACTCGATTGAGTGGCCTTTTGTTTATTGGCTCAGAGTGCTTATAAGCTGTTACACGTTTAAACGTTATAAACCTTGGACGCTCTTTGCCTTAGAAGCTATAAACCTTGGACGTATTGAGCGTTAGTTCTAACTTCAACCATCTGCTCTAGGTTCTGTTGTGAACCTTCAACGCCGTTAAGTAGCGCTTCGAAGTGCTTGATAAGCTCAACTTTGTCTTTCACTTCTTTAGAGCCCGCACCGATGTTGGTTAGGTCAATGAAGAACTCGTCGAACAGACCAGAGAAGTCAGTTACTGCATCATGGTTCAAGAACTGTTCGTGGTTGTAAATGCTTGGGTAGCCACCCTTCTGTTTATCAACCGCGAAAGAGATGCCTTTCACGTTGGTGATCGTGGTCGCTTTCTCACACTTCAACATACAACCCGCTTCAATGCTTGGCTTGTTACAACCCACCGTTCTTTGGAAGAAACACTGACGACTGGTCATCATCAAGATTGGGTGGTAAATGCTGTAGAACAGTTTGAAGTTCTCTGGGCGACGAATATGACGAATCTGACCTTTGTTGATCTCGTTCGAAATGAATGCGCCAGCACAGTTCAACTCTTCTTTCAAAGTAACCAATGCGTGAGAGTTGGTGGTGTTCATGAACGGGCCTGCAACCCACTCAATTCCCATTTCGTAAGCTTTGTAAGCAATACCCGTGTTGTTAGTCACGATGCGAGCTGGCTTGATCTCTTCAAGAATACGAACCGCTTCGTCGTAATCTTTACCGATCAATACCGCTGGGAACCAAGGAATCAAACGTGGGTTTGCTGCCAAGATGTCGATGTACTTGTTACAACGCTTCTTGAAGCTTTCTGGGAGTTTGAAGTAAACATCCGCGTCAGTCACGTCACACAGGTGTAAGTCTTCAACGTCAGCGATAAGCATCGACATAGTCGGCTTCTCGTTCACTTTAGGGTGTTGAGGCAGTGCAGGCACTTCAACGTGCTTAATCACTTCCACAGAGCCGTTCAGAATGAAGTCGATCTCGTCTTTCAGGTCTGAAACTTCTTTTAGAGGAATCAACAAGCCTGCATCCAATTCACTAAAGTCATGACTTTCTAACGTGTGGACTGCACTCTTTACGTTTTTAAATCGCTTCTCAAGTAGCTCTTGAGTAATAGCCTTCTCTTCAACCGCTTTCAATAGCGATTTAGATTGAAGGGTAAAGTTCTCTTTTGGCGTGTTCACAGTTACCGTAAATGGTTGACCCACTTTTGCACTGAACGACAGTGCTACTGGTGTCTTGCGAATATCAAGAAACTCGATCTTGTCACGCATTTCGTTACCAAGAACGTCTTTCGCTTGGTGAAGTTCGTTGGTCACTTCTTGAATTTGTACCACAGAGATTTCGTTGTTCTGCTCCGTCGCTTTCTCAACAGCGTAGTTCATGCTGTTGTCGCGCGGGTTATCGATGAACATGTCTTTCGTTAGGTTGCCCTTTAGGAAAGAGTTGGTGAAATCACGGTTGAATACTTTGTGCAGGTTCGAATCGTCTTGGATCAACAAACCACTTTCTACAAAGCTATCAATCTGTTTACGCCATGTGTCTACCACAGTGTAAACGTAGTGTGCGCCTTTAATACGGCCTTCTACTTTCAGTGAGTCGACTTTCGCATCAACCAATTCAGGTAGGTCGTAGTAAGCTGAGTTATCTTTTAGGTTGAGTGGAAACTTGTTGCCCGCGTTGGTGATTTCGTATTCATCACGACACGCTTGGCTACAACGACCACGGTTACCTGAGTTACCCACACTTACTGAGCTTGAGTAACATTGACCAGAGAATGCGATACACAGAGCGCCGTGTACGAACACTTCGGTTAGTACATCATGGTCATGTGCCACTTCCGTCAGCATCTTGATTTCAGGCAGGTTCAACTCACGAGACAAGTTAACGCGTGTCGCGCCAATCTTAGACAAGAACTTAATCTGGCCTTCGTTGTGCGTTGTTAACTGAGTCGACGCGTGAACGTCTAATGATGGGAAATGCTTCTTAACCAGGTTGAATAAACCAAGGTCTTGAACGATGATGCCATCCACTTTGGTGTTCACAAGTTGGTTCAGCAATTTAGTAATGCTCTTAGTCTCGTGCTCCAGTAGCACAACGTTAAGAGTCAGGAACACTTCACAGCCGTATTCATGAGCAAGGCGAATCACACCATTCAATTCGTCTAACGATAGGTTAGAGGCTCTGTTACGAGCGTTGAATGTGTCTAAACCACAATAAACTGCATTAGCACCCGCTACGATGGCGGCTTTTATCGCTTCTACATCGCCACCTGGGGCTAATAACTCAATTTTTCTGCTCATTTTTGAAGTCGCTCACTTACTTATAATTTTTAAGCCGCGTATTCTACCCACATCACGATCTCTTTACCACCGTACAACACTTTTCAAACTAAATGACCTCAATAATGCCGAACGAATCCGATCTACCTATCCTTTATTCTTTGCGCCGTTGCCCTTATGCAATGCGTGGACGAATGGGCATCGCACTATCACAACAAAAAGTGTTACTTCGAGAAATCGTTACCAAAGACAAGCCTAGCGAACTATTGGCCAGTTCGCCAAAAGGCACGGTTCCTGTATTGGTGTTACCCAATGGACAGGTCATTGAACAGAGCTTGGATGTGATGAACTGGGCACTTCAGCAAAATGATCCTCAAGATCTTCTTCGCTCAAGTAATCCAGCGCTTAGCGAACAAGTTCAGCAGCTCATTAAAACCAACGACGAAGAATTTATTGGTCACTTAGAAAAGTACCGTGCATCGGTTCGTTACCGCAACATCGATGTTGAACAGCGCCGACAAGCCTGCGAAACGTTCATTAGTCAGTTAGAAGCACGACTCAGCGATCAGCCCTACTTTTTTGGAGAAACCCCAAGCTTGGCCGATTTTGCCGTTATGCCGTTTGTCAGCCAATTTGTAAGAGTCGAAAAAAAGTGGTTTGTGAAATCTGAATATCAAAACGTAGGACGTTGGTTAAGAGCGCACCTTGAAAGTAAGCTCTACACCCAAGTCATGAAGCAATACCCTTTGTGGAATGAAACCAAGCAAGATTCTGTTTTTGGATGACTTAAGAGAATTTTGGGTAACTTAAGGGTATTTGGGGTGATCTAGGGGAATTCAGAATTAGATAAGGCGTGGGTATCAAGGTGATTACGTGACACTGTATCTTCTTTATAATGAGCAGATATTCAAAGGCTTAGCTGTCTCTTTACCGGTAACGACTGTCTCTAACTGGATATCGCAGTCCTTTAACCGGATACAAGAGTCAAAGTTAAGCCTTTTGTTCATTTCAAGCTGGTCACTGAATCGCAATCGAAATCTCGACTTCAGTTTCACCTTTGTAGAGTTCAAAATCCGTCGTGTAAGTTCTAACATGTGGGCAATCCGCTGTATTGAAATACGCCCATACTTCACCCCATAGGTCGATCACAGCTTGTGGTAATTCACCTTCAGCAGAAAACGTTAAGTACTTGCCCGCCTCTATTTCGGTTTCTACAAGCGCATCAAAATTGTTATCGGTAAGTGCGCTAGTACACGCGATAACATCAAACTCGCCCGTAAAGTCAGACTGGTAATTGGTGTAGACGCCATATACTTTTGAATCAGGCGTTAATTTTGGAAACGCTTGGTCAAAAAAGCCCTGCCACAATTGTCCTATCTTGGCTGTTGCTGGGTCCATCTCATTGGTATTGGTGGTTCTTACTGAAAAACCATACGCCTTCACGGCTTCAATCATTTCTACTTTCATTCGTTTTATTCCTAAGCCAATCGACGCTGTAACTCTATTAGATCCAAAGTTTCGCAGAGCAACACGGTTAATCTTGTATCTCTTTATGACCACACTTTTCACAGACAAGATGACGAGAAAACTCATCCATAGAAGCGATAAACGGACCGAGGAACCAACCTTTTATCACGCCTGCCCAAAACTCGCTTCGCTTTTGATTGGGTTTATCTGCAAACGCACTCTTCTTGCGAACCAATATAACGACATGCTGTGTCTCTTCTCGGCACGCCGTGCAATAACCTTGTTCTATCGTGTTATTCATTTGAAAGCCTATGACGTTTTGAATGAAATCTGCTGAAAATGAGGATTGTCGACACAGACTTCTAGTGCGGAAAGATCAGTGAGTACGACAAGGTGTTCTGTACCTTGCATACTGACCTTAATGCACTCTTCACGGCTATCATTGCGTTGGGTATCTAACGCGACGCATTCAATCTGCTCGCCAGACTTCAGCGTTAACTTGATTGGGTATCGGTGCATACACACAATCTCAATATAATCGTAATCGTTGCAACTAATCATAATACCCCTCCAATTCATCCACCACGCTAATGCGACACGCCATACTATGCAACATGCATATAATCAATCGTTTACCTAAATCACATTGATGGTCACTCGTAACCAACCCTGCTTTTGAATTCGGTTTAATCAGGCTTTCTCATTCACGTTTCTTTTACTCTCACATGATTATTCTTTCATTGTTAAATAGTAATCGAGAATAGAACAATGAAAACCATGAACCATTTACACGTGTTAGCTTTCTTGAGTTTAGTCGCTTCAATGATAGCCTTTAATGCGAGTGCTGCCTCAGAAGTCGATGCGAGCCATTTCGCCAATGGCAAAACCAAATATCGACAGCTTTGTCAGGTGTGTCATGGCGACAAAGGTCACGGAGACGGGCCGACTGCCGCTTCATTACCACACAAGCCCGCTAACATTGCGAATAAACTGAGCGGCTTTTTTACCAGTCCAAGTTCTTTGGCAAATGACATTTTAGAAGGCGATGTAGAGCAAGGCATGCCAGCGTGGCAAGGCGTTATCACAAAGCAAGATGCTCTGGATATTCTGACGTACGTAGAACTGATTCAATAGTAAACGCTGTTCCAATCGCCTTTTGAACAGATATCTCGGTTAATACTCCCCGCTCTATTGCGCTAACTATTTGATTGATTACACTCAATTTAATAGATAGTGAATAATACGGAATGTTATGACCTTTAAACCCCTAGCACTAAGTAGCCTTATACTTGTTTCTACGACGACACACGCCGTCAGCTTTATCGATGAAATTGATGGCCAGCTCGATATGGGAGAATACCTCGCAGAAAATGCCTATGGTTTTCTTCCTGTCCCAATTCTCATTACAGAGCCTGCGGTAGGATACGGTGGCGGCTTCACCGGCATCTTCATGCACGAATCTGAAGAACAAAAAAACACGCGTAAACAACTCGCCGAAAAATCCATCGATGGCGGCGCGCAACTTCTTACCCCTGCAATCACTGCGGTTGGCGGCTTTGCAACAGAGAATGGCACTTGGATGGCGTTTGTTGGTCACAAGCGCAGCTGGAAGGAAGATTCAATACGCTACCTTGGTGGCTTAGGTTATGGCGATATAAACATGACCTTCTATCGACAAAGCTCACCTAATGCTCTGCTTCCACTCGACCCAAACGAAGGTGTTGAGCTGGGGCTAAAGGGCATGGGCGGGATCCAGAAACTCCAATTTAGAGTGCCAGACACCCAATGGTTGTTAGGGTTTTCTCAGCAGTTTTTTGCACCCACTCTTTCACTTAATAACCACCCCAAAGCACAAGAGATCTTAAACAGAATTGGAAACACGTCGCCCACCTCTTCTGGTTTGGGTCTAATTGCGGAATACGACAGCAAGAACAGCTTCTTGAATCCGACGCAAGGCTACAACTATGTCGCGGAATACCTTTGGTTTGGTGACGCGATCGGCAGTGATTACACTTATCAAACGTTTAACTTGGAAGGGCTTAATTACTGGGAGTTAAACAAGGAGTGGAACTTGGCATTGCGAGGACAATACAAATCATTGTCGACCAATGAACGAGTGCTTTCCCCTCAATATTACCCAGACATTGAACTGAGAGGTATCGCCCGTAATCGCTATCAAGGTGAACACACCGTCGCGGCAGAAATTCAAGTCAGCAAACAGTGGACACCACGTTGGTCAACCGCCGTGTTTACGGGGATTGGCTATGCGGGTAGCAGTAATCAAGACATGTTTGATCAAAGCTCTCACGCGGCTTACGGCGTCGGTTTCCGTTACCTTATCGCACGACGCTATGGTCTTATTTCAGGTATTGATATTGCGTTCAGTGAAGAAGATACCGCCCTCTACTTCCAAGTCGGAGCCGGTATCTAATACTCTCAGAATGATAAAGTAAGGAGCAACAAGTTAACTGAACGTTTTCCAGTACTGGTATAAACCGTCGATATCTGAAGAACACATCAACGACATTGCGCCTTTGATCTGTTCTTCGCTCCACTCCCACCATTTCATTTCTAACAACTGAGCGATTTCAGTTTCATTGAAACGATAACGGATGTGACGTGCTGGGTTTGAACCAACAATCGAGTATGGTGCGACGTCTTTAGTCACAACGGCTCTACTTGCAATGATGGCTCCGTCTCCGACCTTAACACCACTCATGAGCATGGCTTCTGTGCCAATCCACACATCGTTACCAATCACGGTATCACCAGAGCGTTCAAAGCCGTCTATCGCATCTTCAAACTTCTCGTCGTCTTGATAGAAGAACGGGAAGGTACTCACCCACTGATTTTGGTGGCCTTGGTTGCCCGCCATCATAAATACAGCACCAGAACCAATCGAGCAGTAGCTGCCGATAATCAGCTTATCGATGTCAGTTCTATCCGGTAATAGGTAACGCGCACAGTCATCAAAACTGTGGTTATGGTAGTAACCCGAGTAATAGCTGTGCTCACCCACAATGATGTTTGGGTTGGTCACTTGTTCTTTGAGTGACTTTCCAACAAACGGGCTTTCAAAATAGTTTTTCATGGTTGTACTCTTAGTTTCGTTCTTTTAGTTAGGTACTTGTGTTGCGTGTTTATGGTTTTAACTTATTTATCTTAGTGTAAAGGCCAACGTGCCCTATCGACCGCCTGCAATATCAATAAACGAGCCGGTGACATACGAAGCTTCGTCTGATAATAACCAAGCGATAGAGTTCGCTACTTCTTCTGGTGTTCCACCTCGTTGTAATGGTAACTGCGAAGCTAGTCTATCGACTCTATCTGGCTCTCCGCCGTCTGCGTGCATCTCAGTATAAATACAACCTGGCCTTACACCATTTACTCGGATATTGCGTGAAGCCAATTCAAGCGATAAGCCTTTGGTGAGTGAATCCATCGCACCTTTCGATGCTGCGTAATCCACATACTCAAACGGTGCGCCTGTGCGAGAAGCGGCAGACGATACATTCACAATCGAACCTGCACCATCAGCTTGTTTGATAAAGGCTTTACTGCACAGAAAGCAGCTTGATACGTTGGATTTCATTACCTTTTCAAAGCGATCCAATTCGATGTCAACTAATGGTGACTGGGTAAACAAGATCCCGGCATTATTGACCAAGTGAGTCACTGGACCCAGCTTGTTACGTGCAATCTCAAATAAGGATTTCACGTCTGATTCAACAGACACATCCGCACGCACGCTTATCGCGATTCCGCCTTGTTCACGAATATCATTAACAAGCTCTTCAGCTCGCGACTCATTGTGTATGAAGTTAACGCATACAGCATAGCCTTTACTAGCCAACAATTTAGACGTCGCTGCGCCAATGCCTCGGCTTCCGCCGGTTACAATCACTACCTTGTTCAATGAAACCTCCTAATTTTTACTTTTTCGATGTAACCTGATTATTCGATATAAGCTGATTGCTCGATACTACCTTAACCCACTGCGATCGCCATGCCGGCGCTTCAAATGGGTCTGGCCAAAATTCAGTTTGCTTTTGAATTAAACCATCAACGACCGTGTGAAAGGTGATCACTCGGTCTTTCAATACACTGTCTGTAACCGAAACGTCCGTTACTACGGTATCACCTTCACAGACAATTGAATTGAGCGTGAACTCCCATACACCATTGGCTGGGTATTCAGCATTGACTGCCGTGAAGTTGTCACGCCCTACCGTCAATTCAGACGACTGCGGCCAATAGCCTTCAAAATCTGCGGCTAGCCATTCACTTGCCTTTGCAAAGTCATTACTTCGCATTGCATCCCAAAATCCTAATACCACTTGTTTTGGTGTCATTACTCTTCCTTAAAGTCATTCACGTGTGGTGATTTTTAAGCTTACTGCTTCGTTATGCGTACTTAGCTTTCTATGCGTACTTGCTAATGATCGTTAAAAGATCATCGACACTGTTCGCAATGTAATCGGGCTTGGTTTGCCAATTTTCAGGCTCAGATCGGCTATAACCTGCGGCCACGGCAATCACTTTTGCGCTCTTACCCAGTGCAGATTCAATGTTACGAGCAAATTGTGTGTCCGCTTCATGGTCACCGATATACATCAAACAAAGTTCATTAGCTTGTTCTGCTCCAAATATGTTCTCAACACATTTCACGCCACCAAACGGGTGTGGTTTTTGGTTGCCATTAGAGACATCGTCATAGCCCACTACCGATTTAAACAAATCGCCAATGCCATAACTGTCGAGCACGCCACGAATATTCAATTGAGAGTTTTGAGAGCAGATCCCATGTGGAAGATGAGCAAACTGATTAATCACGGTTTCCATTCCGTCAAACAAGGCAACGGCTGTTTGGTTTTTCTCTTGATGCTCTGCCCACATTCCACCAGCGATCAACATTTCATCGTGTGATAAGCCGTAATAGTCGACATATAAGGCTTGCCAGTTTTTAGCGCCGTGGTTGGCTTCATGATAAAGCGCTTCGCTGAGCAAATATTTAGGTAAATTATCACCTGACAAGTGTGGTGCGACCAAAGAGATAATGTCTTTTGTGATTGCAATATTTTTGGGAACAGAATTGACTAAGGTTCCATCGTAATCCCACAGGATGGCATCTAACTTCATGGTGTATCTCGTTGTTTAAATTGACGATTTAAACTTATCACTTGGAGCCCTGTTGAGGGAAACCTTATTGTATTGAATTTGAAAATTTGTCTAATAGGAGCAAAGCTATCGAGCAAATCGTTGCTAGCAAAAAAAAACCACACAGCCTTTGCTCACATCACTGCTTTATCAATTGCAATATATGCGTATAATCCCCGCTCCATTGCGCTATCGCCGTTAAAAATAGCGCCATTCAACATTTTTAATGAGTACCCAATGTCGAAACTATTTTTCAAAGGCCGTATCGAAACAAGACAGAACCACGTTCTTGCTGGCTACAACGTAAACCGCGATGTAAAAGCGGGTACTGAAGAATCTCCAATCGCAGTAATGGTTCAAACTGAAGCGCGTAAAGCAGAAGTTGAAGCACTAGCCGCTGAAAATACTATCTTCGTTACTATTACAGTCGACGCAGACAAAGAAGAGAACACCATCGAGCTTGATACTCTACTGAACAAGCCAAAAACGATGACGTTTGAAAAGACCCCTAACCGTAATGACCCATGTTCTTGCGGTAGCGGTAAGAAATACAAGAAGTGTTGCGCATAAGGCTTCTTACTCAAACTGCCAATTGCACGATGAGTTAAGTAATACCTAACGGGAAGATCATTGAGGTCTTCCCGTTTTTATTTGTATAAGCCAAACTCAGTCTAGGTTGTCTGGTGTACGTAAATTGGTTCCACATTTTATACATTTATAATCACCGGTTTCGCCATTTGAAGCTAGCGACGATAAAATCATTCCAAGCAACCCTGGCTTCTTTTCATGTTGTGGCGCTTTTTCGGCTTGGTTACTGAACATAGTGTACTTATGCAGTGTCACTTCCTTACAGTTACAGCAGAACGCTCTCGTCCTCTCACTTCCATACATAATATCTATCGCCTTAACTCAAAGCACAAACCAAACATATGGCAAATATGCCACACGTAGAGTTAAATCTAAATATTTTCATAACGTTATGAGCAAATACGGTGGTAGATACTAGGATGGCATACATCACTGGTTAGGCAAAAGAATGGAATTAGAGCTTACTTAGCCACTGTCGCTTCCGATAGCTTGCTTAGTACACCCGATACTTTCTTAACTACCTCATCACAGCCATTGATCGCGTGACGCTCTACCAAGTAATTAGGATCGTTGTAAGACAACCATACTTTCTTATTAGAATCTTCAGTGACTAACACCTTCTGCGGTAAATCTATCGCGACTTCTTGAGCACATTGCATTAATGGTGTCCCTACTTTTGGGTTACCAAAAATGATGACTTCCGTTGGTCTCAATTCAAGATCGACCTTACTCGCGTTTTTCTGATGATCGATTCTCGCAAACAAGGTCAAACCTTTGCTTTTGGCGATTTCTTCAAAGCGATCAGCAGTCTCTTTCACTGAATAATTACTCTGGTATTTAATCAAACCATCAGAAGCCGCAACTGAAAATGATGTCGAGAGTAAAATGGCGCATAGTGGTAGTAATTTTTTCATCGTCACCTCTGAGATTTAACCTCATCAAACTTACATTCATAGCGCCACTTATAAAATCAGCGACGTAACCCATGTCAGTATAGTCGCGTTTCCATTCTCAGTTTGCAGAGAGGATCACTTTTCTAATGCGTCTTATTATCATTTCATCCTCGTATGGGTACCGAACTGATCTACTTGAGTAACCCCTGCTCCGCAGCACCTTCAAGTTGCCCTTCTAGTTCTTTCCATAGAGCACGACTGCCTTTAGAAATACGCTCGCCATTAAAGGTCAGAACTTTGTCTTTGGATATGTTGTGCTTCTTCCAGCTGTGACCATCACCATGGATGTTATGAAGCAAAGGTGGCACTCTATCGATCGCCTTACCAAATCTAGCTTCCGGTGACTCACCCGCTTCGAACTCAAGCCATAAATCCAAATACTCGGTTCTTAAATGGCTCGGCAATGATTTCAGCAAGCGCTCGACACAGTTTCTCTCTTTGAGCTTGTTTTCTTCGGTTTCACTGGCATAAATGATGGTGTCTCCGGCATCAATTTCCCCAAGGTCATGAATCAGCAGCATCTTCATTACTCGGGTAATATCGATTTCTTCATTGGCATAGTCTTTCAACATGAGCGCGCTTAAACACACGTGCCAACTGTGCTCGGCGGAATTTTCATAACGAACCAATCCAACGGGTCTTGTTTGTCGATGAACATCCTTTAACTTTTCAATTTCGACCATGAACTGCAGAATGCCTTTGATTTCTTCCACGATGAGCTTCCTTGAATTAAATTAAATTGAGATTGAGTAACACACGAATCCGCCTTAGCGAACCTACCTGTTAGCCATAGGGTGTTCTGGGTTTAACTGAAGCAGATCCCACAAGTTACCGTATAGATCTTCAAACACAGCAACGGTACCATAACCTTGCTCTTTAGGCTCTCGGACGAAGTTAATGCCCAAAGACGTCATGCGCTCATAATCGCGCCAGAAATCATCGGTGTTTAAGAAGAGGAATACTCGTCCACCAGCTTGGTTACCGATAAAATCGAGTTGTTCTGGCTTGGATGCTCTAGCAAGTAACAAGCTCACACCAGTTGAACTTGGTGGAGCAACAACAACCCAGCGCTTATCTTCTTCCGGTAGATAGGTGTCTTCGATAAGATCAAACTTAAGCTTGTTAACATAGAAATCGAGGGCTTCGTCGTAGTCTTTTACGACCAGCGCAATATGGACAATATTCTGTTTCATAACATACCTTATTGGGGTTTTAACTCAGTGGAAACTTGTTTAATGTTACTAAGCAATTCGCCCACACATGATAAATTGCGGGCCTGCTGCGCCACCTAGATACTGTTCATTGGTATCTTCGAAGCCGCCTTTCTGATAACAGTTGAATGCTGCCGGATTTTTGCAATTCACAGTTAAGTAAATCGACTGATACGCTGAGTAATTCGCTTTTAAATATGGAAACAAAGCTTTGACCGTGCCGGTTCCTAGACCTTTACCTTGCTGGTTTTTATCAAGCACAAAAGATCTTAAGCCAATGCTTCCTTCAGGGCAGAATTCGTAGTGCTCTGCGTAAGCGATATCCAGCTTAAAGAAACCCACAACTTCGTTATCAGACTTAATCACGTGCAAGTGCGTAGTTTCACTGCCGTCTAATAAAAACCCTGCAGCTGTACCAGCAAACTTAACTTGTTCATCGGCGAGTTGGATGACCTGAACTGACGCCACATGTGATTCTTCAAGCCTTTCGATAGTTATCATTGTTGTTCCTTCTGTATAACACGCACGAAAAACCGGCTAGAGCTCATCGCTAGTGTCTCGAGAACCGTAGTTTGGGAAGTTGATATTAAGAACGTTATCGTCCTCAAGAGTGAATAGAACACTTCCATTCTCTACACCGGTTTCGTTCCTATCTGAACATCCTAGAAACAGCTCCCAATCAAACGAATATTGAAGTCGGTATTGATTCGCATTGATGTGTAGTACATCTGTGATTTTAATACCGTTCACCACATGTGCCATATCATCGATGTATGACAGGTCTGGGATTAACTTTTCTTCGAATTCACGTTTATGCTCAGTTAAGAAGTTGAGCAGTTCAGAACATAACTCGGAGCCATGAACCAATGGTTTAGACAGACTAGAAAACAACATTTCTAAATACTCCAAGGATTGTTTTGATATTAGAGGGTACTTGAATGTTTACCACTCTACTCTCCTTGTATATACGGGCACTTAATACGTTACTTTTTGACGAGCGACTTGATGAGAAACGATAGCGAGGAATCTACAGGGTAATTTTCTAACACCATCTGGCATTCATACCCTCGTTTCTCATAGAAAGGCTTCGCTTGAAAACTTAATGTATCGACCAGTGACGACGTACAGCCTTGAGACTGTGCATATTCTTCAATACGCTCAAGTAGCTCACTGCCGACTTGCTTTCCTCTCATCGAATCATCGACCCAGAGGAACTTAATCAGTAACCAGTTTCCCCAAAGGTCAGCGATAATGCCACCAACTTTGTTGCCTTCCTCCATCGCGTAGTACGCAACTTGAGACTTGGGGATCCCTTCCAGAAACGGTGTGTTGTGTTTGATTAATCCGCCTCTGACTTCATTAATGTCGTCATCAGAAGGCTCGATATCTAATTGGTATTTCATTGATTTCCTATCTTTGGATTAACGGCTTATATCTAACTAATATCTTGGCAGAACCTAAAGAGATAACCGTCTGGGGTTTGAACGATGAATTGCTTCTGAGTCGCGATCGAGTCCCCACATTGATAAGACTTCGACTCTAACGCTAAGTAAATAGAATCAGCGCCGCTTTCGTTTACTCTCTGATAAAGAGGTTCGATGTCGAGAACATCCCATTGAAAGTTAACACCACGCCCTAAAGGTAACTCCAGATCACCCGATAGCCATTTTCGACTTTTGCCCGCAACCCCTTCAAGCATCACATCAACACCATCAAGCGTTAGGTAAGCAAACTCCTCATCTGGGCGCTCATATTTCACTTCAAACCCTAACACATCGACAAAGAAGGATTTACTCACATTAATATCAAAACAATAAAGCTCTGGAACTACTCGTAATGTCATCATTTGTCCATTCGTTGAATATCTAAAAATACAGGAAAAGCACCTTGTTAGTTGACTTAGTTCGCTGCACCCCCACGTCTCGACATACGCTGGCTGTTTCGATTCGCTCAGGAACTTGTTGGATGAGGTTCTTTAGTTTTTGTTTCCCTTCTCCGACAGATACGCGGCATACTTTTTAGAGATCCATTTATGAATATGAAGCCCTGTTTTGCGGACAAGATACCAATCTATAGCAGCTAGAATCACCAAACCGAGTACAGTTCCCATTATAAATCCTCCATAAACATCGATGTGTAAATCTATCAAATTGTTAAGAACACCTGCGAACTTACACAGACTATAAATCCGAGTTCTCGTTCTTTACTTAACCCTGTATAAACACTGAGACATTACAGCTATCAAACAGAAAAATTCTGTACTTAAATACTGATTAATTCTGTCTAGTTTCTAAGATAGGCAAGCAATATACAACAAGCCATCGCAGAACAATGGCTTATGTCACAGCTAATTTAAGGCATGTGAAAAATCGCTTACTTTAGGTCATCTGGAATGCGGCGATCTTTGTGGTAATACTCTCGGTCGCGTTCGTTGATTTCGCGTACCACTTTGCATGGGTTGCCGACAGCAACTACATTGGCTGGGATGTCTTTGGTGACGATGCTCCCTGCCCCTATTACTGAGTTTTCACCAATGGTGACACCGGGAAGCACGACGGTGTGCGTGCCAAGCCATACGTTGTTGCCAATACGAACGGGAACATTGAACTGCGCTGCTTTTAGCCTGAGTTCTGGGCTAATGGGATGTGTACCAGTGGCGATGGTCACGTTAGGCGCAATCATCACGTTGTCGCCGATGAATACGTCTGTGTCGTCGACCAGAGTTAAATTGAAGTTTACGTATACGTTGTTGCCTAGGTGCGTGTGACGCCCCCAGTTCGCGTGCAGTGGTGGTTCAATGTAGCAGCCCTCACCGACTTCGGCGAATAGCTGCTTCATGATTTGTTGTCGTTTATCACCTTCGCTCGGGCGAGTGTGATTGAAATCGTATAGCACTTCTAAGCATTGAGTTTGCTCAGCAACCAAATCAACGTCGTCACAGTAGTACACGTCTTGGCTGTGCATTTTAGCCTTTATATCCATGTTTGAACCTATTTGATCATTGCCTTATGTCGGCATAAATAAAGAAACAGATGGATAATTTGAAGTTTTCACTGGCCTTAATGCAAGTTAGATGAATTAACGCGGCCTAATGTTTTCAGCCACACGCCACAGCACACCACTTGGGTCAGTGATACAAAACTCAAGCATTCCCCATGGCTGTTCAACAACCTCGGAAACGGTAACTTCAAATTCCGACACTACATTAGAGTTTTGGATGTGTTGATACCAACTTTTTACGTCTTCAACCAGCAAGTGCATCATGTAATTGTGACAGTGCGCAGGTTCATAAAAGTTTTGCAGAAGGAACGCACAACCGCCGTGACGCAGATAGGCGATATCATGGAATTCAGACATGATTTCAAAGCCGAGAGTTTGATAAAAACGCTTGGACAAATCGAAGTCTTTCGCGGGTACGAAAGACTTAATTTCTGAGACTTTTAGGTTTTCCATCCTATATCCTTATAGTATTGATGTTCTGGTGCTGACACGCTTAACGCTTTAAGTGGTTACGGCGTTTATTGACAGCTCTTATTGAGAGTCTTGCTGAAATGAGTCAACTTCGGCTTTGGTTAGATAACGCCACTGGCCTGCTTCAACATCTAAACGAACATCACCAATCTGTTCACGGTGCAGGCCAACAACTCGATTCCCTACTGCAGCAAACATTCGTTTCACTTGATGAAACTTACCTTCTGTAATGGTCAACAGCACTTCTTTACTGGTAATCACTTCGAGCTCTGCCGGACGCGTCGGTTTTTGTTCGCCCTGCAATTGAATGCCCGCTTTGAACTTATCAGCGACATCGTCTTTGATATCTCGTGACAATGTCACGCGATAGACTTTCTTACATGACTTGGTTGGCAACGTGATGTTGAATGACCAGCGCCCATCATCGGTAATCAAGACTAAGCCTGTAGTGTCGGCATCTAAGCGCCCTGCTATGTGCAGTTCTGATGCTTTGTCTATCTCGATGTAGTTAAACAATGAAGGATAAACTTCGTCGATGTTAGAGCAGATAGTACCCGCAGGCTTGTGCATTAAGAGGTATCGAAATTCACGCAACTTAAGCGGCGTGCCATTTAACAAGATGGTGTTGCTTTCATGAACCTGAGTCGATTCATCGGTGACAATCTCACAGTTTACGTTCACCTCGCCATTATGGATGCGTTCAATCGCTTCAGGCTTGGTTAGGTCTGTGCTTTTACATAGGTATTTATCAAGGCGCATTAATCGTCGGCACCACATTTAGCACAAGGCTTGTAAGTTCGTTCACTTTGCTCGATAACCACATAGTCACCAACGCACTTGTCACATAAAGCGAGCTTTGGGTAAGCCTCTTTTTGTTTCTTTGCGTTGATGTTGCCTTCGGTGGTGTATACGGTTCTCATTTTGATGCCTTTGCTTGAATAACGTGAGAGGCGCAAATTGTATCACTGTTTACAGCTTTGGTTGGAGTGGTGCGCATAGATAAGTTGATTTTAAGTGCCGCTATTCCATGTTCCCGCCCCGTAACGGCTTAACCATGAACAACAAAGTCAACGTGCCACGCCTATCAGTGGTAAAATGATAAAAGCTCACCAACTTATGAAGTCGATAATGAAAGATTGTAATCAATGCGGAAAATGCTGTATCAAATACGGAGATGGCGACCTTGCCGCGACTCAAGAAGAGATCGATTTGTGGGAGCTGTTCAACCCAGACATCTTTGAATATGTTCGAGGAAGCGAGATATGGTTCGACCCTGAATCTGGCGAACGTTTATCTCGCTGCCCTTTTCTGGAACTGGTTCCGACGAAAGACACCAAGGCTCAGGCCAAGTACACATGTAGTATTTACTTAGACCGTCCGGAAGATTGCCGACACTACCCAAGCCTGATTAATGAGATAGTACGAGATGAGTGTGAAATGATTGAGGTGGTGGATTTACAAGACACGAAGAAAGCTCAAAGGAAACTCGACCTGTTGATGAAAGACAGCCGACCTTCAAGCTATTCGTAAGCGATGATCTTTTGAAGATCAATCTTCAGCATTAGCTAATATGTAATAATACAGCTAATAGCAGCTAAAACCTTAAGCCAAATACTGGTTCGCTTCTAACCAATCAAGCGCAACCAGTGCTGCCAATGAACATACTGCTCTGTCATTGCCATCAACAAACTTAAGCTCTTCGATTTCGGCATCTGGAGACAGTTCACCATTATAATCAGCAAGATAACAAGTCAATTGCACCGATACGCCTTCCGCTTTGCCATCAGCTTGGCCTGTAAACGTCTCGACGTATTTGATGGAATCAGGCACTAAATCAACTGAGATCTCTTCTTTGATTTCGCGAACCAGTGCTTGCTCATCACTTTCGCCCGCTTCACGCTTACCACCCGGTAGATAGAACAGTTCTTTGCCTTTTGATCTCACCATCAACAGCTTGCCGTCTTTGATGAATATCCAAGCCAGCTTATCAATTACCTTATGCATGTCGTTAGACCTTATTTCTGTTTTAGTTCTCGTTATTACTGAATCTGGCCACACAATTCGTCACGACCAAACAAAGCCTAGGTATGTTACACGCTGGAGTGAATAGACTCTATTAAATCGAATGGGAAATATCATAGCCAAAACGAAAAATGACAGCCTTCGAGACAATGCTCGTCAACTGTCATTGGCGTTGTTTAGGGATTGTTCGCTAGTTGCCTGCAGATAGGATCAATCGACTAGCCACTTAAGCGCAGAGTCGTGTTCTTCGAATGACTTAATCTCACCAGAAACAAACCAGCTCCCTACTTTTGAAGCGAATTCTTGCCAGCTTTTATCACCATAAATCGCGATTTTGTCTATCTTCGAATTGAGCTCTAATCCCAGTTTGAAATCATCCCAAGCAGCACGTAACTCCCAACCCGTTAAGGTGGAGATGTCGACCAGCATCTTGAGTTTAGATGAGTCGAGTTCTTCTAGCGTGGTATTTAGAATTGGCATCATTGCTTGATAGTCATCGTGTGTGAGTTTGCCTTTCGCTTTAAACACAACGATGGTTTCACCGCTAACACGTTCGATTCCAACCGATATTCCGTGACGTTCGATACTCATAACCTAGCCCTCATAGTGGAAACTAGACTTAGCTTAGAGGATTAAACAACAAAGAGATGAGAGGTCGGCGTCAAAACAGACAAGCGCTTTATCTGAGCTTAATATCAGCGAGTTAATAGTTCTTCCCCAACAGTTCGCTTAGGGATTGAACTTGCACGATACGTGGATGCTGTGACTTAAGATCAACACCTTCCGTGTTCAACCACACCGCTTGCAAACCCGCTTCAAGTGCTGGGTAAATGTCTTTTTCTAAGGTGTCACCGACCATGGTGATGTCTTGTGGTGCAACACCGATCTTAGAAATAATGGTAGGATAGAACTCCGGCTCAAACTTAGAAAAGCCAATGCTCGCCTTACAAAAGTAACCCAAGATATATTGAGACAGGCCAACACGCTCGAAGGCACGAATGATGTCGTCTTTACTGGAATCACCAGCATTGGTGGCAACATACACTTGGTGATTTTTGGAGAGTTCAGCCAGTAATGCACGAGCACCACTCACTTCTTGTACGGTTTCCCAGTCACACATCTTCCCTTGTGCGTCTGGGAAATCGACCATCAGCGTATTGCCCCAGTCGAATAAGACTACTTCTGTTAATTCGATTAGCTTTGTCATCTTGCCTCCTGCATACGATGAATTATCTAATGTTTAAGCGAGCCTATAAAAACTTCTCGATAAGAATCTCGTCAAAGTACTGATCGCCAATCTTACCGTGTTTCTTAGCCGTTCCGACGATTTCAAAACCTTGCTTAAGGTATACCGCTAACGCGCGCTCGTTGTCTGCTCTTACATAGGCGAACAGCTTTTCGTAACCTTTCGCTTTGGCTGCCTTAAATGTGTAATCGAACAACTGTTTTGCAACGCCCTGCCCACGGCTATTTGCATCAACATAAGTGCCAATAATACCAACATGGTCAAAGGCCTTAGTGTAAGTAGCAAATGGTTCTACATTCTGAAAACCAAGCAACTGGCTTGTCGTCTCGTTGACTGCAACGCTAAATACACCGCGCTCAGGGAACGACTCAATGAATCCCTTTTCTTCATCAACAGTAAAAGTCTGATCCAAGATCGTATAACGCGCTTCGATAATGATTGGATTCAATACATCAATAATGCCTTGTGCATCTTCTACCGCGACTTCTCTGATTATTAAGCTCATACTTCTCTACCTTTTATTGCTTTGGGCAGATTCTATCGCTATATGCCATCCCTTTGATAGGACAGAGTGTTGTCGAAGGCGATATCAAAGTAGAGTTCGTAGCTATTTTGTTCAACATAGCCCAAATGTGGAGTCGCAGTGACGTTTGGTAAGGACAATAGCGGTTCGGTGTCTAGTTATCTTGCTTTAGTCAAAGACAACTAAAGTGCCATGCCTTCCGATTCAACACATCACGCGCTGGGACTTCACTGTTGGTAAACCACTTTGAAACGCTCCAACATAAGTAACATGTCTTCGCTTGGTGAGATCTTGAGCTCCTCACATTCACGTGAGAAGAAATTCCAATGTGCTTCTCTCCACCATTCGAGTGTTTTATCGCCCTCACCTTCTGCAGCAGCAAACTCCGCCGTCACTTCGTTGTATTTGCACGATGACACCGACGTGATCTCTACAATGCAAACTGGCTTGCCATCCCAGTCAGTGACGACTTGCAAGTGACCAACTACTGGTCTCATCTCGCCTTCATGGGTATACCAATGTTCAAGGCCGCAAGACGCTTGTTTTTCACCCTTGAGAATTAACTGAGCACATAGGTTGGCGTTGTATTCATCAGCACAGTAATAGTCGGCACTAAAGGAGGTGTATTGCGAGGCAACCTCTGCTGGCAATGTGTTGAGGTAGCTATCGAGATAAGCTTTGCTTCTTTCTTCCATGATCTTTCCAAATTCAATATCAGGTTGAGCCGATAAATACTTATATATTAAGCGTCTGGCTGCATTGGGAGTAACCTATCAAGTCAGGTTATTGCTGTAAACCGAGTGAATATCAAAGTGTGGGCTGAGAAAGAAGAATCTCGTTAGGATTTCGAGGCCAGTACAAGGAGAGCCAAAAAGTACATTTAGTGTGTGCTTTTGGCTCTGAATATCTCGTTAGTAGTCGCTCGTAATTGGCAGGATATTAACGGTTCAAGAAGTCGACCGCTTTGTCTGGGAAGTCGGTAAACACACCATCGACTTTGACTTGGTTGTAAAAGACATCCAACATACCATCAAAGTTATCAGCATAAGCTGGGATTCTTCCCGGGTCGGCACGGAACGTGTACGGGTGAACGTCTAAGCCCACATCTTTTGCTGACTTCATTAATGGTTTAATAATGATGTTATCTTTGGTCGATGCATCGTCTACCAACATTGGCTTCCAAGGGCCAATTCCTTCCGCATAAGTCGCCACTTTTTCCATGCCACCAGCTTCAAACATCCAGTCATAACTGTACGGTGTTGCTTTGCCACCTTGGTACGTCATGGTTTCATTCCAGTCTGTATAGGCCATCAACTGAACGAGCTTAAGATCCATCTCCATCGCCGGCATGAGTTCATCATTTATGCGCTGAAGTTCATTAGCATCGAAACACTGTAAATACACTTTGTCGTCTTTCGATAGGTAACCATATTGATGCAAGGTCGCAAGTACAGCTTTAGAGATGTCTTTGCCTTCGTGACGATGAAACCAAGGCGCTTTAATTTCAGGATAGATGCCCACGTCATAACCTAAGGTCTTGTTGAGACCTTGGATCAGCTCGATTTCTTCTGCAAAGGTAGCGACACGAAAATCAGACTGCCACATGGGAAAACGTGTTGGGTACCCTGCCACTCTTTTACCTTGTTCATCTAGGTTAAAGCCTTCGGTCACCTTTAATGATTTGATCTCAGCGAGTGTAAAATCAATCGCGTAGTAGCGACCATCTGCACGAGCGCGCGTTGGAAAGCGATCCACGACATCGGTGACTCGGTCTAGATAGTGATCATGCAAAACCACCAATTGGTCGTCTTTAGTCATCACGACATCTTGTTCGATGTAGTCTGGTTTCATCGCATAAGCGAGCGCTTTAGCGGGTAATGTATGTTCAGGTAAATAACCAGAAGCGCCGCGATGCGCAATTACTAAAGGATCGGCGAACGCATTTGCAGATAAGCTTAGTGCTAATAAGGTCAGAGACAGTGACGTTGTTTTCATTATTGTTTCCCTTGATAAAACAGAAGCAGGATATACCTGCCTCTGTTGTTATTTATAGATGCGATTCAGTAAATACACTACTGAGCTAACGCTTCTCTCTCTCGTTCGAGATCTTTTTGTTTATGGTGCGCACGCTCACCTAAGAAGGCGTACAACAGACAGATTATTGAAGCCACACAAGCGCCGACCAAAATAATGAAGCCGCCACCCCAGCCGTAATGGTCAACCATAAAGCCGAGTATTGCGTTCGCAGCGACCGCGCCACCTAAGTAACCAAACAAACCCGTTAGACCAGCCGCTGTACCCGCTGCTTTCTTAGGTGCAAGTTCCAGTGCATACAAACCGATAAGCATTACAGGACCATAGATAAGGAAACCAATCGCAACCAGTGCCAACATATCAACCGTTGGGTTACCTGCTGGGTTCAGCCAATATACCAACACAGCGACGGTCACTAGAACCATGAACAAGATACCTGCAGGTGCGCGTCGGCCTTTGAATAACTTATCTGAAATCCAACCACACAATAACGTGCCAGGAATACCAGCCCACTCATACAGGAAGTAAGCCCATGATGATTTATCTACTGAGAAGTCTTTTGCTTCTTTTAAGTAAACCGGAGCCCAATCGAGTACGCCATAACGGATAAGGTAAACAAACGCGTTAGCGATCGCGATTGACCACAACAGCTTGTTAGAGAAAACGTACTTAAAGAAGATCTCTTTCGCCGTCATTTCTTTCTCATGAGACGTATCATAGTCGTCTGGGTAATCGTCTTTGTGTTCTTCAATCGGTGGTAAGCCGCAAGATTGAGGTGTATCTCTTACAGTAAACCAAACAAAGACAGCAACGAGAGTGGCAAAAAATGCAGGAACATAAAAAGCGGTTCGCCAATCGTCGTTAAAAGCCCACAGCCCCAACAAGAACATTGGACCAATCAAACCGCCACCCACGTTGTGAGCAACGTTCCATACCGATACGATCTCGCCACGTTCTTTGCGTGACCACCAGTGAACCATGGTTCGTCCACAAGCTGGCCACCCCATACCTTGGAACCAACCATTCAAGAACAGCAGGATAAACATCGCAGTAATGCTGCCTGTAGCCCATGGCATGAAGCCAAAGCAGAACATCACCAACGCCGACATTAACAAGCCACCGCTGAGGAAGTAACGAGGGTTAGAACGGTCAGAAACACTGCCCATTAAGAACTTAGATAAGCCGTAAGCGATAGATACCGCCGCTAATGCAACCCCTAGTTCTCCGCGGCTAAAACCTTGTTCAATGAGATAAGGCATCGCCAAACTAAAGTTTTTACGGACTAAGTAGTACCCCGCGTAGCCAACGAAGATACCGAGAAACAACTGCCATCGTAGTCGTGTGTAGGTGCTATCGATCTTATCTGATGACAAGCGATCGATATGCGCCATAGGTTTGAATATTCCAAACATAGGAACCTCATAATTATTGGGCGAAGGAAGAATTTAAATGCTCGAACGAAAAAATTTAGCGCTCATTCGAAATCAAGGGAATTGTATGTGCTTCAGGATTAATTTCTGTGATAGAGGTAGTCATTAACAAAAAATAACTTTAAATACAGCATATTAGTTTCATTTAATTAGACTACGCTTCATATTTTCAACTATACGCATTTATTTATTCGAAGGTTTATCGAGTGATATTTAGACAAAAGTGCGTGTTCGAACATAATACACCCAGTGACTATTTTAATATTCTTGCAAATGCATAATGAAAACGGCGTTTTTTTGAAAGCTATAAAGGAGAATTTTGTCTTATTGAAAGGATTACGTTGTAAATCGTGATACAAACAAAAAGGGCCTAGATTGCTCTAGACCCTTTTAGGTAATAACGCTTGGTGACTCGATATGATCGAGTTACACGAAGTGATTATGCTTCGATGTAAAAAGCTTCTACAGTGCCTTTTAGAGTAATAAGCATTGGCTGGCCAAAACGATCTAGCGCTTTTGGAGAAGGGATCTTAACCCAACCTTCGCTGATGCAGTATTCTTCAACATCAGTACGCTCTTTACCATTTAGACGAATGCCGATTGGGTATTCGAAACACTCAGCAACGTGGTGTGGGCTGCGTGGGTTGCCTGCAAGATGATCTGGTAAAGCTGGTCTTGAATTAGTATCGCTCATGTTCATTACCTGTATGTACGTAAATAAAAAAAGTGCGTCATTCTAGTCAATATAGGCTTTGTGCTCAACAACTGCTGCAATAAATCGTCTTGATCGTTTTAATCAACAGCGAGTTGTTTGATTTAAAGGCAATATCGACATGAGTTCCAACGAAAATTTAACAGGTTTACTCGTTATGGATGAAAGGATGAGCTTCATTACTCAAAAGGCAGATAACCTAACATCAGGCTTTTATTCCGTCCTTTGAAAGGGAGTAATTTGGCCACCCTAACCTTAGTTTATATCAGAGTAGATAAAGCTACTCTTCTTCGTCATAGTCGTCTGCTGGGTCTTGATTAATTTCTTCGCCGCATCCTAGGCATTCACCTTGCAGATCTGTAGGCATCACAATAATCAAACCACAATGCGGGCATAAATCACCTTGTTGAAACACCCTGTATTCCTTCTGCTTCATGGCTATTGCTTAGGATACTTTTGCTTACTCGCTTCTAACCAATCATGAATAACTTGGCGAGCGGACTCCGATGGCGGAGCATTTCGTTTTCCGCAGATTTGATCAATTTCAAACGGAAATGCTTTGCTCGGAACGCGGCGTAAACCTATGGTTAAACGCTGAGGTTTGAGCATGCGGAACACCACATAACGATCGCTCATGATTCGGTTGTGATACACGCCAATACAATGCTTCTGCTCTATGCCTTCGTGTTCAAGGTCGTAATAATCCGTAAGCGGGTAAATGTTGTCATTACCGAGTAAAGGAACTGGATAAGGGATGTCTTTATCCATTGGGCGATTCCCCTCCAAACGACGTAATTGTCGTTGCTCCGTCCAGCGATCATGGAGTTGTTCAAACATCGCGAATGAGTTCTGACTGGTAATGGCTCGCAGTGGGTCATCCATCTCCAAATCTTGCCCTAGCAATATCGCATCTTGGAACATCGCCATTTTCGACGGTGCATTAAGTCTGCCCTCTTCCACCATTGCAATTCCTAATCGACTGCCGGTTAGAAATGGATGAACTTGGTCCAAACGCAGGGCTGTGTATCCAACTTTTGAGTAATGCTTGAATTTAAGAACTCGTCTTTGCAACGGTTCGAGAATACGAACAATGTGGTCAAGCTCATCACCAACATTGTAATGCAATTCTAGCTTGTCGATGAATTTGAGTGTCGCTTTGCTACTGTCTAAGCCCAACTTGGCAAGGATCTTCTTCTGCCCTAAGCGACTTAGTGCCAATGCTTTCTTGTTGTCGACGCTGTATTGCATGCAGATAAGAGCCAAAATAACAGGCCTTAGTTCAAGTAGCTGTGCAGCTTCGTAAGTGTTCGCAGCTAACCACAACATTTGGTATTGATATTCAGGAAAGTCATCGGTGATTTCACGATAACGAGCAGGCAACGAATCTAGCCAACGACCATTCACATCAAACTGCTCAACGAGGTTTAGACTAAGCCCAATCCCCCCATCAAGCGGTCGTCTACCATCTTCGAACACATGAAAGCCGACGAGCTTTTGAGACCAATCTAGGATCTCAATATCGTAGTCAAAACCTAATGTTCGAGTGGGAATGGTTAGTCGTGCTGTCATTGATGCCTCTTCGTTATTGGCGCATTGAACTATCAAGCCTATCTAAAAGCATAAGCTAACGCTTCAACCACTATATCAACCTTTTGTAAATTTCTTATCAATCAAAGCGATATAAATACGATAGTGCTTAGAAGAACATTGAATGATGATTTTACGCAATATGAGATCTCTTCGATATCATTTGTGTCAACACAAACTATGCTTGTTACATAACTCACAACAAGAGGCTTAAATTATGGAATACCGACATATTCTGGTCGCAGTTGAGCTGTCTGACGACACCAAGATTCTTATTGATAGAGCGACCTTCTTCGCTGATAAACTTGATGCGGGCATTTCATTTGTTTATATCGATGGTACGCATGGGGAGATTTACCCTGAACTCGTTGATATTCAAGGAAATGACGGTGATTTACCCATCAATGAAGATGCTGTTAAGCACTTGAAAGAGTTTGAGGCTTACGCCAAGCACCCAATCAAGCACATTTTCGTGGGTACCGGCGATTTGAACGATAAGCTCAAAAATGTCATCAAAGCAAACGGCATCGACCTATTGCTGTGTGGTCATCACCATGATTTCTGGCATAAGCTCATCTCCCATTCTAAACAGATCATCGATACGTCTCCTATCGATATTCTCGTTGTTCCTATGGAATAGCTGCTGCAGTTCGATTCCTAAAATCATCATGCATTGCCAACCTCTATCGGTATTATTGGTTGGCTTGATACCCTGCTCAACCCCCTTATCCTAACCGAAATCTGCTATTACCCACTTAGAGTAGCCATTTGTGATCTTGTCAGCTTATCAACTCGTAAGCGTCTAATAATTAACAAATCGCCGAGTGGAAGTAATGAAAAAGATTGGTCTGTATCTTTTTACAAACGACTTAAGAATCAAAGACAATACGCTACTTTATCAAGCAAGCCAAGTCGTCGATGAGCTCGTTTGTGTCGTCGTCGAACCGGTTCTGCCTCACTACTCTTCACAGTTCGCCCAAGAACAACAATATGGCGCTCACCGCACAGCTTTCATTTCACAATCGATAAGCGATCTTAAGACTAACCTGAGCGACCTAGAACAAACACTCATCGTCCTTAGACAAGACCAAGACAAAAGCGATAACGTTAAAGACTCGCTCAAAGAGATTATCTCTACTCTAAATGTAACTCGCCTCTTTGCGAATGCTCATTGTGGCTACGACGAGCAACAACTAGTGCAATCAACGTTGGCTGACTGCCCGAACTTAACTGTGATTCAAGCTCATAACTCGACTCTGTTTGAGCTCGATGACTTCACTTTTACGTTAGACAAATTACCCCGCTCGTTTACCAAATTCAGAAAACTCATCGAACACTTGGCCATCGATACACAAAGTTTGACCATAACGACGTTACCACCAGCACCAGAATCAACAATTAAGTTACGCCGTCATCTAGAATTCTCCCTTATTAAGACGAACGATTTGACGAGCGAGCTGAGCTTCAAAGGCGGTGAAACATCGGGGTTAGTACATCTCGACCACTACTTCTCACATGATTACGCGAGCCGCTATAAACAGACAAGAAATGCATTGGACGGCATCGAGAACTCGACCAAGTTTTCACCGTGGCTCGCATTAGGTTGTGTCTCACCAAAAACAATCTGCAGACACCTCACGCGCTTTGAGTCGCATCTTGGTTCCAATGATTCAACCTACTGGATCTATTTCGAGCTGTTATGGCGAGAGTATTTTTATTGGAAGTGCATGTCGTTGAAGGCATCGTTATTTACAGGCTCATACACAAACCCCGTTGTAGCAGAGAGTAGCAAGCAATCGGCAAGCCCTAACTTTTCCAAGTGGAAGAGGGGTAACACCAACTACCCGATTGTCGATGCATGTATGCGCCAACTTAATGCGACTGGCTACATGTCCAATCGTGGAAGGCAGTTAGCCGCAAGCTGTTTGATTTACGAGTTGGGCGTCGACTGGCGACACGGCGCAGCCTATTTTGAAAGCCAGCTTGTCGACTATGACGTGGCATCTAACTGGGGAAATTGGGCTTATATCGCCGGGGCTCTCAATCAACCCGCCCGCAACAACCAGACGAAAAACCAATCACAACCTAAATCACGCCATTTTGATTTGGCCAAGCAAACTAAAATGTACGACCCAGACCATGCCTTCATCAATCAATGGACAGGCGGTAACGCGGTCACAACAAGCCTCACAAACCAGGACGCATTATGAAATTTAAAACGGTACGACTTGCATTAGGTGACCAACTCAACATTGAGCATTCATGGTTTCAACAAGTTGACGATGACGTTATTTACATCATTGCTGAGCTCAAACAAGAAACGGATTATGTTGCCTCTCACATTCAAAAAGTGGCCGCTTTTTTCTGTGCGATGGGTTACTTCGCTGACGAATTAAAAGAACAAGGCCATCAAGTACTGCACCTAACCCTTGACGACACAACGCAATTTGAAAACCTAGATTCACTTCTAAAGCACTATGTACACGAATTCGGCGCAGAGAAATTCGAATATCAAAGGCCAGATGAATATCGCCTTTTAGAGCAGATGAACAAGCTCAAACTCACCAATGCAACCAAAGGTTGTTATGATACAGAGCACTTCCTCTTTCCATTCGAGGAGATCGAACAACAATTTCCGAAAGACAAACACATCATGATGGAACACTTCTATCGCCGAATGAGAAAGCGTTTCGACATTTTGCTAGAAGACGGAAAGCCCGTTGGAGGCAAATGGAATTACGACGCGAACAATCGAAAGAAACTCAAGAAACAAGACATCGAAAACCTGCCTCAGCCGCTGATGTTTACCAATGACATAACCGAAATTTTGCAGCGTATCGAACGCCACCAAGTGCAAACCATTGGTCAAGTCGGTAGCCAGTTATTATGGCCGGTGAACCGGGCACAAAGTTTGTCTTTGCTCGCTCATTTCTGCCAAGTTTGCTTACCGTTATTTGGGCAGTTTCAAGATGCGATGACAACAGAACACGACTCTAAATGGAGCTTGTATCATAGCCGCATTTCGTTTTCGTTGAACAGTAAACTGCTGAGCCCTAAAGAAGTGATTGATGCAGCACTTTCGGCTTACCAAGCATCCTGTCATCGAGACAGTTCTTCAAATAAACCAAGTATAGACATTGCACAAGTCGAAGGGTTTGTACGCCAAATACTGGGGTGGCGAGAGTACATACGCGCCGTCTATTGGGCAAACATGCCTGCTTACGCCAACAAAAACCATTACTCAGCAAACAATAACCTGCCCCATTACTTTTGGGACGGACAGACCAAGATGAACTGCATGAAGCATGCGATCGACCAGTCTCTTGAATTTGCTTACGCGCACCACATTCAAAGGTTAATGATCACTGGCAACTTCTGTTTAATCACAGGCATAGACCCTGACCAAGTAGACAGTTGGTACCTTGGTATTTACGTCGACGCGATTGAGTGGGTTGAAATGCCAAATACGCGAGGTATGGCACTGTTTGCGGATGGCGGGATCGTCGGAACCAAACCATACTCTGCCAGCGGTTCCTATATCAACCGCATGAGCGACTACTGCAAAGGCTGTCACTACAAGATAAAAGAACGCAGCGGCGAGCAATCTTGCCCTTTCAATAGCTTGTATTGGCGCTTTATGAACCAACACCGCGATGCGTTAAACCGTAACCCACGCATGGGCATGTTATATCGCTCTTGGGACAACATGGACGAGCAATCACAACAAGCGATTCTCGATACTGCAGAACAACGAATCACAAACTTGGAGAACTTATAATGGTGGAGCAACTCAGATTACACATATTGGTGGTCGGTGGGAGCGGCGGTATTGGTTTCGCTGTGGTTAAACACCTATTATCTGAGCTCTCTCGGTTTGATTTTCTTGATGTGCATGTAGACGCGACTTACTACTCTCAACAGCCGGAACTAGAAAACCGTCGCTTGAGCTGGCACAAAGTCGACGCCACCGACGAAGCTGATATTAAGCGCTTGAGTTCTGAGTTTGAACAACTTGATTGGCTGATCAACTGCGTGGGTATGCTCCACACTCCAGATCTTGGACCGGAGAAAAACTTGTCGTCCATCGACCCTGAGTTTTTCCTCAAAAACATCTCTGTGAATACCCTGCCCAGCTTGTTATTAGCAAAACACTTCACGCCGATACTTAAAGCGAGCGACAATCCAAAGTTTGCTGTGGTATCCGCAAAGGTTGGCAGTATTTCAGACAACAGATTAGGCGGTTGGTATAGCTACCGCTCATCGAAAGCAGCCCTAAATATGTTCATCAAAACCATGTCGATCGAATGGCAACGCACCATTAAGAAAGGTACCGTGCTGGCTCTTCACCCGGGCACAACAGACACCGCTCTATCGAAGCCTTTTCAGACCAATGTCCCTGAAGGCAAGTTGTTCGAATCGAGTTATGTCGCCCATCAATTGGTCGATATTATTCGCACTGCTAGACCTGATAACAGTGGGCACTTCTACGCTTACGATGGTGAGCAGTTAAGTTGGTAATTAATACCAGTGGCCGTCTTTCATGAGAGCTAAAAAAGAAAACCCAACAGAGCTGAGGCTCTATTGGGTTATTTTTTGAAAGAACGCCTCTGTTTTATAAGGCGTTTGGTTGATATCTAGCTAAAGATCAAAACTGATCATCACGATTACTCAACCCAATTGAACTTGCTATCGTCGACACCTTCTTTCTCTTCTTTCGCTCGCTCGCGTCGGTGTTGTTCTTCAATTCGCGCAGCGTCTATCTCTTGCATGATGGCTTCGATATCAGCCAAGTCGTCCGTTTCCGTAAACTCGCCCGTCAGCTTGCTGTCTGGCTTCAAGTCGCCTTTCTCGTACAGCGCCCACATTTCCTTGGCATACTCGGTTTTCGCCAATTCAGGGGCAAACTGAGCGTAGTAGTCACGGATGTTATTGATATCACGAGCCAACATCCACTCAGCATTGTTGTTCGCCGAAGCATCAACCGCTTGTGGTAAATCGATAATCACCGGCCCGTATTCATCCACCAATACGTTGAACTCAGACAAGTCACCATGGATCAAACCAACACACAGCATTTTAACCACATAGGTCATCATCACGGCGTGGTCTTCAATCGCTTGCTCTGCTGACATCACCACATCGTTCAAACGTGGTGCTACATAGCCTTCGTCATCAGTAACCAGCTCCATAAGCAGTACGCCATCAAAGCAACCATAAGGGACAGGCACACGAACGCCCGCTTCTGCCAGTTTATACAAGGCATCCACTTCAGCACTCTGCCACACTTTTTCTTGTTGCTCACGACCAAACCCAGAGCCTTTTTCCATCGCTCGAGCACGGCGGCTATTTCGGACTTTTCGGCCTTCACGATACGCGGTCGCTTTTTTGAAGCTGCGTTGGCTAATTTCCTTATATACCTTGGCACAACGGATCGTATCGCCGCAGCGTACAATGTACACCGATGCTTCTTTGCCACTCATGAGTTGGCTTGTCACCTCGTCGACCAAACCATCGTCAACTAAAGGCTGTATTCTTTTAGGTATCTTCATGCCGCCTTTATACATCACTTATCTTACAGATAGAAATATTAACTTGAGAAATGAATGACGAAACGATTAAAGGATCATCAAAATGATGACAAAGGAACGAAATATAGGAGTTAATGGGTTTAGATCATGAGGAATGACCTGATCTGTTCAAAAGTATGATACTAAGATTTATTACGACGACAACGTTCTGAACAGTAAATCACGTCGTCCCAACAACGCTGCCACTTTTTACGCCATGCAAAAGGCTTTTGGCAAACGGGACATGTCTTAGTAGGTAAATGGGACTTCTTATGCATGGCCGTTTCCTTTTTTATTGAGCCCACTTCCTGCGTTTACTAGAGATTCCCTATTATCACTTTAGGGAAAGGCATAGGCTTTTCAAACGTTCCTAACTTTAGGGAGTGACGGCTTAGTGATTAATCACGACTCCCGACTCCGTCATCCTCGAGAAGGAGGAACGACTGAGTCGGGGATCTGCTTCATCTAACTCTGGTTCTATTTCTGCACTGATAGAATATAGCAAGAACCTAAGCGACAACCTTGTACTGCTTCTCCATCTCACTCACACCTAGGCCAGAGTGTTTTGTTACTTTAAGCTGAACTGGCACCCGCTCTTTTAGTGCTTCAACGTGGCTAATGACACCAATCATCTTGCCTGATGCATTCAAGTTATCGAGCGCGTTAAGTGCAATGTCCAATGTGTCGCTATCCAGCGTACCGAAACCTTCATCCAAGAACAGAGAATCAATACTGGTTTTATAACTCACAAGATCAGAAAGCGCTAATGCCAACGCCAAGCTCACCAAGAAGCTTTCGCCACCTGATAACGTTTTAGTGTCACGCATCACATCACCCTGCCATGTGTCCAGCACTTGCAGCTCTAACCCATCGTCGGCTTTACGTTTTAGTTCGTAACGACCATGCAAACGCTGCAGCTGCTTGTTCGCAAGGTACACCAAATTTTCCAGCGTTAGACCTTGGGCAAACTTACGGAATTTGTCGCCGTTCTTAGAACCAATAAGTGAGTTAAGACGTGAGATATCATCAAACTCGACTTGTTGCTCATCGATTTGCTTAAACAGATCTTGTTGATTACTGCGGTTCTGGCTATCCGTTTCTAGATTTGCAGAAATCGCGCCGATCTTTGTTGCATGGCTTTGTTGTGCGTTTTGGCATTCAGTTGTAGTAAGTTCAACTTGCTGTTGGTCTTGCTCTTGCCATGCTTTAGCATTTGCGTGGTTTTGTAGCTCCCCTTGCGCCGCTTTAGCTGTGTTCAACCTTGCTTGCGCACTGACAATCGCTTCGTCTAAAGACTTCTTCAGGCTTTGAAGTTGAGTTCTAACCTCTTCATCCAACAACGCCGCTTCAAAATTAGTCTCATCTTCGAATGGGCTCATTTTCAGCGCTTCTAACCAAGCATTCGATGCTTGTGTGTAGCTCAATTGCTTACTGACCAACTCTTCAGAGAAGCTAATGTGTTTGGTTTGCTCGGTTCGATGTTCAAGTTCGCAGCGGTTAAGCACTAACTGCGTTGCATCAAATGCATTTACCGCTTCAGTGACTTTTTGCTTCATCGCATTGCTGGTGGCTTGAATATCTTTGTCGCCAAACAACTCTGTTCTTTCAGCAGTTACACGAGTGAGCTCTGACTCTAGAGACTCACTCTCTTGCGTCAGTGTCGCGAGCTCTTTCTCTGCGCTACTTAGCTTGTCGTCTAACGTTTTCAATTCGGCATTTTGAGTGATCAGTTGCTTCTCAATATCGGCCTGTTGCTGTTTAGTTTGCAGCCATGTGCTTGATGCTTGCAATTTCGCAGTAAACCAATCATCGATATATTCCAGCTCAGGCGCTTCGATAGCCGTTTGAACAATATTCTCTTTCAAAGAGCTCCATTGCTGCTCTTTCGCTTGAGCGATCTGAGCCACTTGCTCGTTAGTGCTGTGATTTTGCTTGTTCAGATCCGCTAAGCGTTGCTCGGCCAACTCAAGGTTAGATTGCGCTTTGTCAGCCATAACACTCACTGATAAGCGTTGTTTCTCAGCTTCGGCATAGTGCGCTTTAGCATCAGCCAACACTTTGAGTTGCTGCGCGCTTTGACTTAGTTGAAGCTCACACTGCTGAGCGAAGGTCGCAACTGTAGCTTCATTGCCTAAATCGTTAATCGTTAGCAGCTCCAGTTCAGGAGCCCTGCCAACGAAATCCGATAAGCTCTGCTGAAGCTTGCCAACAACGCCTTGCCAATTCAGTTGAGCCTGCTGAATATCCGCTTGAGCACGTTGAATGTCATCGTTAACTGCTACAATCATAGGGGCAAGAGAATCTAATTGCTGACGATGCTCTTGGCCTTCTTTTTTGATAGCCGTTAGCTCTAGGCTTTCTCTATCTTTTTGAGCAACCAAATTTGCAATGTCTTGCGACTGTTCAATCGAATGGTCTGTCGAACCACACAGTGGGCACTCAGATCCAGACTCCAAAGCTGCACGATATTTTGCTAATTCGCCTTCTTGATCAATCAAACGCGTTAATCGCTCAAGCGAAGTCTTTTTTTCTTGATATCGATCCGCCAGCACTTCACGCTCTTTCGAAAGCTTGCCACGCAGCTCCGTATTAGTTTGATGTGCCTGTGTTTTCACGTGCAGCTGTTGCTGGGCATTTAAGAAACCACGATTGATCTCAAGTAATGAGTGCGTATTGCGATTCCAAAACTCCAACAGATCTTTTTGCGCATGTAACAGCAACTCGCTGGTGTTACCTTGCAATGCTTCCCACTGTTGCTTTGCACTACTCTCTAGCAAAACCAATTCAGCTAAAGTTTTGTCTTGCGTTGCTTTAGCGTCTTGCGCAGATTTGATGATCGTTTGCTGAGCATCAACCGCAGACAAAGCTTGCTTCGCTGAGTTCAACTGTTCTGAATGCTGACGCTCTAGAGTGCGAACTTGCTCTACCTTTGCTTGCCACTGACCTAGATATTTTTCCAGATGCTGATCAGCTTGATGTGTATTTAGGTACTCAGTACTGAGTTGATCTTGTTGCTTCAGTGCATCTGTTTTTTGGACTAAAACAATCTGTTGATTGCGCTGCTGCGTATGTTGCTCGTTAAGCGTATTCGCTGCACTAACGGCCGCGGTTTGTTTATCTTTGAGTACGGCGATTTGGTTATCTAGCGGACGCACCAGATCGATGATCTTCTCTTGATCTTGTTGCTCGGTTTTTACCTGTTCGGCAATCGCACTGCTTTGCGTCAGTTTAGCTTGCGCGTCTTGCTTCTCTGCATCACGAATAGCAAGTAACTTGGTGCTGTTATCTAAGTGAGCTTGAGTGGTGTGCACCTCTTGTTCGCAACGCTTTAAGTCTTTGTGCATTGGACGCAACTTTTCAGCCGGCTCACTGTTTGCCAAGCGCTCTAGTGAAGGTTGGTTAAGGTCTAGTTCATCTTGAGCTGTTTTAAGATCGTGCTCACTGGTAGCAATAGTTTGCTCAGCTTTAGTCACGTCTTTCCACCAGCTGAGATGCGCTTGCCACTCTTTTAACTGCTCGGCTAAACGCTTCTGCTCGACTTCTAGCGTTTCACGCGATGCGGTCAGATCTTGGATTTGCTCTTCAGACAGTAAGCTCACACCTTCTGCTTTCGCTTTAAGGCGATTAAGCGACTCTTCACTTGACTTAAAGTGATCGTAGATGCGCTCAGAGATCAGGCTATAAACTTCGGTTCCAGTCAGCTCTTCAAGTAGCTCTGCGCGGTCGTTAGCATTGGCATTTAAGAAGGCAGCAAATTCGCCTTGAGATAGCATGATCGATTTAGTGAAACGAGAGAAATCCAGCCCCGTCACCTGCTCAACCAACTTGGTTTTCTTGGTCAGCATGGTCTCTAAGACTTTGTCGGTGTCAGCATCGGCAAATTCACACGTTGGCGTTTGTAATGCACCATCGTGTTTCCCACGCGCTCGCTTTTGATGGAAGTTAGAACGGTACGTTTTGCCCTGCACTTCAAACTCCAGCTCGGCGAAACACTCACCCGTGCCACGCGTCATTAATTCGTTGTTGCCTTTGGCAATGCTCTTTAAACGCGGCGTGCGGTGGAACAATGCCAAACAAATCGCATCAAGAATGGTGGTTTTACCCGCCCCTGTTGGGCCAGTAATCGCGAACAGGCCATTTTCCGCAAACGGTGATTGGGTAAAATCGAGCTTCCAACGGCCTTTCAAAGAGTTCAGGTTTTCAAATTCTAGGCTTAAAATCTTCATACTGGTTACTCTTCTACTTTGTTTGGCGCTTGAGCGCTCTCAGACACTTCAACCATCACTTGCTTAAACTTCACCGTCATGCGTTCTAAACGCGCTTTTTCAGAATCCGTTTCAAACTCTTCTAAGGCAATACGCTTGCTAAATACGTCCATCGGGCTCAGTTCAGATAAGGTTTCTGCTGACTCTTGCTCTAATGCTTGATTACGACGCTCTCTTGCTCGGCGTAATTGAAGTACTTCCACATTCAAACCTTCGGTTAATGCGCGCATACGCTCTTGTAGATCCGACAAGTAATCTTGCGCTTGCACTTCTATCGATAACCACACGCTTTGTTCGCTATCTAAACCCATGTATTGGTTCAGCTGAGATTCGATTTCGCTCAGATCACCTTTGATTTCGGCTAGGGGTTGGAACGTTGGAACTGGCAATTGAGAAATCGTGCGCTCACCTTCAACAAACTCAACTACACATATCTGCTTTTGAGATTTAAGTTCATCAAAGCTTAATGGGATTGGAGAGCCTGAATAACGAATGTATTCACGCTTTGCCACCACTTGTGGGCGGTGGATATGACCAAGTGCAATATAATCGGCATCTGGGAAGCCATCAGCGGCGAAACCATCAAGGTTGCCGACATAGATGTCGCGTACCGAGTCCGATTGTTGAACCCCCATCGCCGTTAAATGACCAGTAGCGATGATCGGCATGTGCTCGCTGTTTTCAAACGTCGCACGTTTAGCAACCGCCGCATCATAAACACTTTGATAATGCTGTTTGATCGCATCGCCGAGTTGTTTTTGGCGCTCAACGCCGGTGACACCCGCCTGACTGGTCAACACATCACGAGGGCGAATAAAAGGAATGGCACAAACCAGCGCTTCTACATCGCCGTTCTTGCCTTTTAGTTCGACAACCTGAGTCGCATGATCTTCATTGGTATTAGGAATCACGTCCGCACCCATGTATTTGAGCAGCTGTTGTGTCTCTTTAAGCACAGAGACTGAATCGTGATTTCCACCTAATAACACCAATTGGCAGCCAATCTTGTTCGAATCGACCACAAACTTGTTATACATCTCACGAGCGTAACTCGGCGGTGTACTGGTATCGAAAATGTCGCCAGCAACAATGATCGCGTCGATATCGTGCTCTGTAACTTGCTCAAGTAACCATTGTAAAAACCGTTCATGTTCATTCTTACGGCTTTTATTGTAGAAGTTTTGGCCAAGGTGCCAATCGGACGTGTGAAGAATCTTCATTGCTGCTCACTGGAAGTCTGTAATACCTTTAATCTACCAAAATAGTCGACATAATTCCCTTTTATAAGCTTGTGAAAACCAACTAATTTCAGGCTTTGTGCCAACTCCGTTCAGAGCGTGACCAATCGTTATTTTTGACATAAAAAAACCGCTCAACGTTAGAGCGGCTTTAGCCTCAAATAAGTGCAGCATGCCATTAAAATATATTTCACGTTATGATTATATTATTAACGCCCTTTTGCTAGGCCTGCCAGATAGTTGTTAGTTAAATAGAAGCAACTGAATTTCTCAATAAAGTCCGCAGGAACAGTTTTATCGGTCAAGCCAGATTCAATCAGCGCCGCTTGCCACTTCTGTACTTTCGGGAAGCCTTCAAGCATATCAAAACCAGAGCCTTCTTTAATTACTGACGCTCGGTGCAACAGTGGTAGCCAAGCGATGTCGACATTAGAGATGTAATCGCCTTTAAAGAAGTCACTGCTACCCAATTTATTCTCGGCCTTTTGGAAGGATTTTTGAAGATTCGCTAAACGCGTCTCAAAGGTTTCTTTATCTTTACTGCCCATTGTTCCACATTGTGGCATGTAATGTTTGCTTGCCTGATAAGACCAAGCACGGTCTAGTGCTTTTTGCTCGGCAGACACTTCTTCTATCGGCGCATATTTATCATCTAGGTATTCAACAATTGCATCTGACTCAAAAAGAACCGTTTCATTTTCTGTAATCAATACTGGCACTTGTCCGTTTGGCGAAATATCTAGGAACCATTGAGGTTTATTATTTAGCTCAATGTATTCAATTTCAAATGGGACATTTTTCATTACCAAAGCACCCATTACACGTTGAACGAATGGGCAGTTTTTAAAGCTAACAAGTTTAATCATGGTTGACTCCGAATTAGGTCATTATTGTCTATTCATACCCCTAAGACGCTCACCAAAATCAATAGACGAAAAATAATTCCAAATTTACAGAAATAATTAAAAGCAACCACCTTAAACAGTACATTCCACTTAGATTAAACCAGGGATAACAGCCCAAAATAAAAACCTGCGAAGTAAGTCGCTATCAAAGGATCTCTTAACGCAACTCAATACTCATAAACTGGCTGTGCGGGTCCAATATATAATCTGCAAATGGTTCACAGTATCCAAAGCCAAACTTTTCATACAGGTTACGTGCGGCCTTAAAGTAGTCTTCTGAACCTGTCTCTAAACTGATTGTTTGATACTGGCGAATGGCTGCAGTATCCAATACGTGTTGTAAGAGTTGGCTGGCAACGCCTGACTTTCGAGCAAACTGCGAGGTTCTCATCGA
The DNA here is from genome assembly GCF_001557875.1 of Vibrio splendidus. Lineage (GTDB taxonomy): Bacteria > Pseudomonadota > Gammaproteobacteria > Enterobacterales > Vibrionaceae > Vibrio > Vibrio splendidus_F. The sequence goes on from NZ_LNRF01000002.1 coordinate 319,402, forward strand.
TTTGAGTTCAGCGTGTTGTGTATTTAGCTCTTTAATGGCAACACACCCAAGCAGTTGGCTGTCTTTCCAAGCGCTGAAAAAGGTAATATCTGGCGACTTCAGCCCTTCCAGATCCAATGCATGAACGCTTTCGGCCGGCGAAGTTGCATACATATCAGCGAGGTGCTCTTCAAGCAACTCAACGACTTCCCCGCCCGATAAGTCATCAAGCTTAATTTCTATCGATGTGCTGCTTTTCAATCCTGTCCCGTTTTCCATAAAGTCGCTCGTTTTTGCTGCTAGTTTCATGATCTCAACATCCCTTGTTTAACTCACTTATTCGGCTTTCATCACTCACCAACTCTCCCCTTCATTACCAATGTTTTCAAAGGCTAGGTTAGAACCAGTAAAATTACTGATTAATCATTAAATTATAAATGCCATACTGAGCCCACCTAAATAGCATATTTTTATTATTGAGTCTCTTCATAAAAAGCGGCCAACAACACCTTTGTTGTAGCGATACAGAGGGAGCAACAGCTGTTTCAGTTTAACGAATAAGTAGTCCGGTCGATATGAGCATTCAAGTAGATTTAACCACCACAACACCCTGCCAGAACTTCGACTCCGCGCAAGGGCATATGACTCTACAAAATCACCGAATTATTGATGTCGACAATGAGATCGCCCGAATCTTTGGTTACCGAAGCCGGGAAGAGCTTTTACTGAACGTAGAATTTGTTTATGCATTGGTCCCTGATAGTTACCAAAACCTAGCAAAAAAGCGTTACTTAGAAGCAATAAAAGGTAAGCTCAACAAAGGCAAGTTGTATACAGATATTCCAGCCAATGACCGCAACATCTCTATCTTCTGCCTATCACATATTATTGAACTCAATGGCAAACCCGCGCTCAAAGTGACTATCATCGACATTACATCCGTAGTCGAAGCTCAGCGCAAACGTAACGAAACCGATCGCATGTACCGCAAGTTACTCAGCACATCAAAACAAGGGATCTTGATCCATAGAAACTTCAAGCCTTTAATGGTCAACCAAACATGGGTTGAGCAGCAAGGTGCAGGATCTATAGAACAAGTGCTTGCTATGGACTCAATCATATCCATTGTACCTGAAGATCAGCGCGAAGCTGCGATAAGACGCTGTGGCAATATTCTCGACGGCCATACACCGAACTTTAGTTCCGTGGTATCCAACCAGTGTTTCGATGGCTCCTATAAATACTTCAACCTCTATGACAACGTGATTAACTGGGAAGGTGAAGACGCCATTCAAGTGATTCTCGAAGAAGTCACAGACAAGGTCTTGTTAGAAAAAGAATTGTTGCACCGAGCTATGCATGATGACTTAACGCAGGTACTCAATCGACGTGCTATTTACGATTGGTTAAAAAAACCGGTTAATCAGCATATGGTGATGTCATGTATGTTGATTGATATTGATGACTTCAAATCGATTAACGATAGGTTTGGGCACACAGTCGGTGACACGGTCATTAAGCACTTAGCAGACACCATTAAAACTCACGTTGAATTGTTAGGGGGGGTAGTAGGACGATGGGGTGGCGAGGAGTTTATTGTGTTCATACCAAAAGCGAAGTCCGCGCATACCAAAATCATTGGCGAAAGAATCTGCCACACCTTCAATCAACATATCTTTTTTGGATTTAATCGCCACCAATTTACATCGAGCGTGAGTATTGGCGTCACCAACCAGTGCAAGTGCCACTCATCCAACACAATTAACACATTAATTCGCGTGACTGATGAGGCGCTTTATCTTGCGAAAACAAGGGGGAAAAACCAAGTCTCAGTTAACGACGACACGGTGTGCTATGAAGCACTTTCGTAATCATAGCGACCTCCTCTCATTCATAATCTGGAGATAGTTTAAATATACGTAAAGTCAGTCGACTAACTGCATGAATTGAACTCCACCGTCCACAATTAAAGTATAACCACCAACAATTAAAGCGCTTATATTGATCGATATTTGATTGCGTTCTCTGCATTTCGGTATATGATGCGCCACCCTAATTTTTCAGCTTATGCTGCAGGCAAACATGTCCGCCAACGCACTCTATACCGACCTATCCGGTTACTATGATTTAATGTGTGTAGATATTGACTACCAAGCGCAAAGTAACTGCGTACGTAGACTCCATCAAATCTTTGGAAATGAAGGAAAAACACACCTCGACTTAGCTTGTGGCACAGGCCCACACGTTCGTCATTTTATTGATTTTGGTTACCAAAGCGGTGGCCTAGATCTTAACAAGCCGATGTTAGACATCGCAGAAGTTCGCTGCCCAGAAGCCCAGTTCTCAGTACAAAACATGAGTAACTTTGAGGTCACTGAACCACTCGATCTTATCACTTGTTTCTTGTATTCCATCCATTACAACGATGGCCTAGAGAAACTTAAAGAGTGTATTGAAAGTGTACATCGCGCATTAAAACCTGAAGGCATTTTCTGTTTTAACGTGGTGGATAAAGACAAGATCAGTAACGACCTATTTGTTAGACACACAACAAACCAAGACAAAGACGATTTCACGTTCCGTTCTGGTTGGTATTACTCTGGTCAAGGTGATAAGCAAGCGCTAAAGCTTAGTATCGAAAAGACGACCGCGGGTGAAACTCAAGTGTGGAATGATGAACACCCGATGGTGGCATTCTCGTTTAAGGAATTAATCGAAATATTGAAGCCCTACTTCGAGGTTAATATATTCGAGCACGATTACGACAAACTGATACCTTGGGATACTCAATCCGGCAATGCGCTGATCACGTGTGTGAAAATCTAGAGAAGTCGATACGCAGCGAATTAGTCTAAACACATAGATCAACAAAGAACAATGCATCAGCTAACAATAAAGATAACACGAAATCAAATATAGAAATTCACATACAGTAACTAAGCATCAATCAACAGAGTAAACATATGGACTCAGCCTCGTATATTGCTACTATACGTACCATCAGAAAAGTTTAAACAGTACAAGGCGCTCCCCTCTAAAGGAACCGAAGCACTACGATGAAAACTGTTACAACACACTCAATATAAAGAACATTATGGCTAACATAAGAGACGTTGCGAAAGAAGCTAAAGTATCCGTCGCTACCGTATCGAGAGTAATCAATAAACTACCTCATACAAGTGAAACAGCAACAAAAGCTGTGCACGAAGCGATGGAAAGATTGAATTATCGCCCAAATGCGAATGCAAGAGCTCTTGCAAATAAAACTTCGTCTTCCATTGGTGTGTTAGTAGCAGACGTTTCTAACCCATTTTATGGTGCGATGGTTCAAGCCATTGACGAAATCGCACGTGAACACAAAAAGCATATCTTGATTACGCATGGCTACCACAATGAAACCTATGAAAGGGAAGCCATCGAACTTTTGATTAATAATCAGTGCGAACACCTTGTTATTCATAGCAAAGGCCTATCGGATCAAGAGCTGATTGAATTTTCGAAGCAGATCCCTGGCCTTATCATTATTAACCGGTATATCCCAGAGATAGCGGAACGCTGTGTCGCTTTAGATAATATACGAGGCAGTAGCCTTGCACTGAGTCACCTACTTCGCTTTGGCCATCAGAGAATCGGTTACTTAGCGTCTTCGCACAATATCGACGACTCTGTCGATAGGAAGCAAGGATACCGTTTAGAGCTAGAGAAAAATCAACTACCCTACTCGGAGGCTTTGGTGGTGTCCGGCGAACCGAATGAGCTTGGTGGCGCAGATGCCATGCGGAATTTGTTAGCGAAGAATGAACCGTTTACCGCGATTGCTACATACAACGATTTAATGGCTGCAGGTGCCATTTCAGTGCTTAAAGAAAACAACCTGCGTGTACCAGAAGATGTCTCTGTCATCGGGTTTGATGATGCCATGATAGCCAGCTATTTACAGCCAACTCTGACCACCGTTCGTTACCCAGTGCAGATCATGGCGAGCCAAGCGGCAAAGTTGTCTATCCAGTTGGTAGAAAAATCTCCTCACGAGCATACTGGAAACCTTTACCTTCCTACACTGGTGAACCGCAACTCCATTGCACCACCCAATAAGTAACCTATGATTTGTTAGGGAATCGACACAGAATACAAGCTTAGCTTTGGGCTCTCTCGCATTCTCTTTATAAAAGAACCCCCAGCCTTATTCAGACTGGGGGTTCTTTGTTATTACTAGCTAAATTTTACGTTATAGCGAGCCAACAAATGTCACCGTTGAGCGCGGAGGCACAAGGTAATCGTCTTGTTCTTTTTCTAGTTCAACCAACGCCAAATCATGCTGCGCATTGGTAATATGTGTTGTATAAGTGGCAGAGTTAGCAACGCCTTCTAAGTTTATAGAAACATTCTCTACCTTGTCACTCGTATTAACTGCAACAATCACCACTTTGTCTTGTGTTGGACTGACATAAGCCGATGCCATCAAGCCATCAAGATTGTCTACCCCACTCAGCTCTACACGCTGATAACCCGGGCGAACAAAGCGACTGAAGTTACCTACAGTCCACATCATTTTCGAATCTTCTACCGTATTAGCTTCTAACGATGGGTCAATTTTCACCATGCCATCTTTGTAGTCATATGGTGTCAAGCCTAACCACCAATGCCATGCTGATGCGTTCAAACGAGTCAGATCTCGATGAATGATACGTCCCACATGTAGCGCATAATCCATATCATCAGCCTCAAAGCCGTGACCATCAAAGTCACGAGAATAACCGCCACCGCCCAAGATGCTCATTTCGCTCATCCAAATTTCTGCACCTGGAGACACATCCTGCAAATTGCCGTATGTCATATCACGCAGTTTGCCTAGGCGGTCTGGCCAAGCATCAGAAAAATACCCATGTACCGAGATTTGGTTACCAATGATGTCTCTAATTTCAGGATCCCCTAACAGTTCATCAATGTAGTTTCGGTACAAGCCAACACCACGAGAGTTCATGCCATTAGTTTGAGATGAACCATCAAAGTTACGCTTATAAGCATCTCGAAGTGCTGCAGTGAATTCGACGACTTCACCGCCATCAATATGAATGTCGCTACGAATACCCGCTTCGGTCAGCTTTTTATCTAAGCTACGGTATACCGCTTTGACTTCTTGCATATTGTAGCGGTTGCCTTCTTGAGTCTGCCCTTCCCACTCCCACGTCGGCTCGTTAATTGGACTGATGTAATTAACCGGAATCCCTACGTCTTCACTACGTAGATAGGTCAACACTTCAACCAAAAAGTCGGAGAATGCATCCACATTTTCAGGCTTAAGGTTAGTAGAGCCAAGGTCATCCGCTGCTGTTGGGTGTGTTAAGCCGTTTTTTGTTAGGTAATGTGGTGGGCTATTAGAAAACGCGATAAAGTTATCTACACCACGTTGATGAGCCTCTTGCATGAAACGAATTTGTCCTTGCTGCTTAGTCGTGTCTATCGCGCCACCCGGCTCAGGTACCAATAGTTCCGCACGGCGAAGTGGATCACGAATAAAGCTACCATCACCTTGCTCGGTACTACCTGCACCTATATTAAATCGCCACGCTGTTAAACCAATGCCTTTGTCAGTAGAAAACAATAAGTCAGCGAGGTGGTCGATAGCTGCATCGTCCCCTTTTTTCTGCCACTTATTAATTGTTGGGTTAATAGACCAAGCATCCGAAGCACCAAAGCTGTGTATAGTTTGTTTGGTATTTTCAATTTCCACATCTAGTGTTTGGGCATAACTCGGCATTGACAGTATTGATGCGACTGCCATTGATAATAATATTTTTCTCATTTCACATCTCGATATTATTAATTTAATAATCGTATAGATTTAGGATATATTCAGAATTAATTAGAAAGAACGGCGATATCCAAGTTTCACAAAGAAATAATCATCTTCCCATTGATTTTGGTTCCAATCCTGCTCAAAGTTTTCTTTGTCTTCAGTTTGGTAATAGGTTTCGAATACAAACTTAGACTTATCATCTATTTTGTAATCACCCCAGAAGCCCACTCGAATTCGCAGTTCGTCTTTATCACCGTAATCAACACTCTCTGCATTTCGGTAGAAGGTATAACGCACAAATGGCGTTACAGTCAGGTCATTGAATGTTTGTGTATAGTTCATACGCACTTGCCACTCTACGCGCTTTTCTTCTTCCCAAGCACGGTTATCCCCTTCGAACTCACTTTGCTTACTAACTTCACTATATAACGTTAGTTGCAATGTTTTGTCGTAAGCTAAACGAGAGCGAACACCAAAATCTATCTCGTGATAATAATCTGTATAGCTGGTTCTTAGGTCGTTGTTAGCTTCATCCTGACAACCATTTTCGCCGACACAGTCTTCACCACGAGGGCGATTTCTAACACCAACGGGGGCTATAAAGCCATCAAGGATTAAGTCATGGTCTTCTGCTAGATAATACGCCATATTGTTATAAAATCGATATTCAGTGCGGCGTGTATCATTCGCATACATTTCATTGCGAATTTGGAATTTAGGTCCCCACCAAAAGTCTTTGTAACCCTCGGACCAACCAATCGCGACATCCTGTCGAGAACGGTCATTCCAAGTGCGCTCTTCACTCTCAATCATATGACGGTAGCTGAAGTTAGCGTACAAAAACATGGATGAATCTTCGATTGGATTAAACTCCATAGCTATGTACGGCATGGTATTCGAGCGTTGCTCTTGGTCACCCCAGTTCTCATACTCATTACCTAGCTCGATATAACCAGCCATGGTCGATGAAGAAAAAGCAAGCGCGGAGCACATTAAATAAGATGCCTTATTATTTAATTTCATTGTTAACCTTTATTATTGGATATAATTATGTAGAAGAAATCTCTTTTAAAACCATATTTTGATATTCACCATTCAGGCGATATGTTTTTTGATAAATATAAGCGCTAAGTAATACTAATAATGTAGGAATACCAACCATTAACGCTCTTAGACCTAATATAGTTTCTTCACTCTGCTCAATATTAGGAACATAACCCACTGCGGTTAACCCAATGCCGACAAAGAATCCTGAAAGCGCACCCGCAAATTTAACTAGCATGGTTTGAATTGAGAAAATAATACTTTCACTGCGGTGCCCTGTTTTGTATTCTCCATAATCGACTACGTCAGCTAACATCACTGTCGATAGGCCGTTTGATAAACCACCGCCGAATTTGAGCGCTGCACCAGCAATACCTACTAAGACGCCGTTTTCAGGGGCGAAAATACCCGTTAGAACAAGAATTAAACTACACAACAGCGGGAACAGACACGCTACTAGCCACATAAACTTTCGGTTGATTAAGTTGCAAAGCTTGGGGAACAAAAACACACCAGCGATTTCAGCCATACCAGATACTAAAGCGAACATTGGGAACAAATCTTCACGCCCAATTGCGTAACTAAAGTAATAGATAGCAAAGCCGCCAACCAACTGAATAGCGATGTTGAACGTTAGCACTACACCAATTAGTGACTTCAATTGATCATTTTTGCCAATAATGTCTTTTACATCTTTGAACGTGAATTTGTCTGTAGATACACGCTTATCTTTAATGCGCTCTTTAACGTTAAAAAACGTAATCAACGCGCTCGCTATGAATGCCGCGATAATTGCCAAGCTCAGGTATACAAACCCAGCCCCCTTATCTTCACCACCAAAGAAACCAACTAAGTACAGTCCGTACGTACCCATTAGTGTCCATGCACAACTAGCAAACAGACGAGGCCATACCACTAATTTTTCACGTTCAACACGCTTTGAAGACATCGAAGGAATCATCGACCAGTAAGGAATGTCCATGATTGTGTAAGTTACACCCCATAAGATATAAGTAACCGTTGCGTATACATACACCATATTCCCTTCGATATTGTGGGTGTTAAATACCAACAATAAGAATACAGAATTGACGAGTGTACCTATAACAATCCAAGGTCGAAACTTACCAAAGCGCGTGCGAGTGTTATCGACAATCATGCCCATCATAGGATCTGTCACTGCGTCCACAAATCGCGCGACCAGAAACAGCGTACCAACGAAAGCGGCAGAAATACCAACCACATCGGTGTAATAGAACATAAGAAAAATGTAAATAATGGAACAAGCGAAATCTTTTCCCAGTGCACCAAGGCCGTAAGAAAATTTTGTTTTTATCGATATACTACCTTCAGACATATAAGGCTCCTTAGCCTTTATAGTTAAAATAATTGAGAGTTCAGAGAGTGGCCCACCCCTCAATGGAGGCGAGCTCAAATTGTTATTTTAAAGAGAATTTCCATTGGTATTGGTTGCGTAGCAAACGGTATTCTGGTCGAACACTTGGCGTCCAAGAGTCATCTCCGCCTACCCCCATATGGAAACCATCGAAGTAAACGAACAATCCAGGTTGCTTTTCCAATTCATAAGTATGCTTTGCTTGAGTGAGCTGTTGCTGCCCGTACTGACTAACACTGAAATAGAAGTGACCTAATAGTTCAATGTCACCGATTTGAAGTTGTTGGGTATCACAACGTAATCCATTATCAGACGGGAATATGTATGGCGTATGCATACTCGCAATTGGTTGAGTCCAACGGCCAAAGTCTGCACTGACCTTACGATCAGGATAGTTTTCGTGTGGACCTCGGCCTAGCCAAGCTACACTTTGAGGACACTCACTCAAATGCATTTCAGCGCCGATTCTTGGCATTGGTGGCATTGAATCATCAACATCGACAGATACCGATACTTGAGCCTCACCCTGCTGCGTAAAGCGGTAATCCCAAACGGATGTTAAAACCAACTTATCGGCTGCAAAATACGCATGTCGTACACGTACTTCTCCAATCACAACATTAACCTCAACACCTTTACAGCGGTGTTCTAAGTTAAACAATCCAGCGTTTTGCCAACGAACCATCCAAGCATTTGGGTCTTGACGGTCTACTTCACTCACACCAATATCGTTATCAAGTGGTGCGCGAAAAAAGTTATCGCGAATTGGAGAAAGCAGTTGTTCACGGTCCGCTTTTTTCCAACTTTCCACTTCACCTGTGGTCGCATTGATATACCATTGATTATCCGCTGCCGTGACACGCAGCCCGCCATCAACCTGTTCAAATTTAGCTGGTACAAATGTTTGGCTTTCAACGTCTTCAAGCTGAAGTTTCTTACCTAATGTTGCCTGATGTTCAGCAACAATATGCCCAGTATTAGCCCAGTTAGTATCTTGCTGCTGTCGAATCGCAACATTAAGATAAGCCTCTGTGTTAAGCAGTCCAAACTCAGAATCTAATTCAATCAGCTGCGTCTGTTGAGCTGGTAGATTCAGACTCAATTCACCACTTCTAATGACAGATCCTTCATCATTAATAACTGTCCAATCTAAGCTGTGGTGAGCAGTATCAACAAACAAATGTTCACTGGTCACTTTAATTACAAGCGGTTTTGAAGATACAAGTTCAAAACTGAATGGTTGCTGAGCCCGTTTTGCTTCGAATAACGTAGGGTGCGGCGTTCGATCAGGGAAAACTAAGCCATTTATACAGAACTGACGGTCGTTAATTTCGTCACCGAAATCACCGCCATATGCCCAGTAATGAACGCCACCCTCGCTCGTTTTATCAAGCCCTTGGTCAACCCAATCCCAAATAAAACCACCTTGCAGGCGAGGATGAGATCTAAATGCATCCCAATACTCTGCAAATCCACCAAGGCTATTGCCCATCGCATGTGCGTATTCACACAAAATGATTGGACGGTTTTCATCACCAATACCAACCCATTTCTTTAATGAAAGTTTAGGTTCGTTGGTATGCCCTTGCTCTTGGTCAGCGTCGGTTCTTGCATACATAGGGCAGATAATATCGGTTGCGCTTGTGTCCGAACCGCCTCCCTCATACTGAATAACACGAGAAGGATCGACTCGTTTGGTCCACTGATACATTGCGTTATGGTTTGAACCATAGCCAGACTCATTACCAAGCGACCAAATAATGATACAAGGGTGATTAAAGTCTCGCTCCACCATGCGGGTCATTCGCTCTAAGAAAGCACTCGCCCACTGAGGATCATCGGCAATTCGTCCCATTGGTGTCATGCCGTGAGTTTCAATGTTCGCTTCATCGACAACGTATAGACCTAAGCGGTCACACAGGCTGTAAAAGCCTGGCTGGTTAGGGTAATGAGAGCAGCGGACAGCATTAAAATTATGCTGTTTCATCAGCTTTAAATCTTGCTCTACGCGTTCAAGGCTTTCTGCATGACCTGTTGTAGGATCGTGCTCGTGCTTGTTTACACCACGAATCATCAGTGCTTGACCATTGATGCACAACTGACCCCCTATGACTTCGATTTTTCGAAAACCGACATCGTAGGCTTCACACTCAACCACATCACCTTCACTTGTCACTAAGCTCACAACCAGACGGTAAAGGTTTGGAGCTTCAGCACTCCACTTCTTTGGATTGTTTGTCTTTAACGTCGCGAAACAACGTTCGCTGTATCCGCCTTTTTCATCGACTGGCGCTGTACCGACTTCCGTAACATTTGACGCAATTTCTTCCTCATCATCAAACAATGCGGTTTTCACCAACAAACCCTCACCATTCATGGTGTCGACATTAATTTTCAGCTCACCATCTCTATAGGCTGCATCAAGGTCTGGTGTCACTTTTACATCTTTAATGTGGCGAGCTGGTTTATTAAGTAGACGAACAGAGCGGAAAATACCACTCATCCACCACATGTCCTGACCTTCCATGTAACTGCCATCACACCACCGCAGGACTTTGACGGATAATGTGTTATTGCCTTCGGCTAGATATGGACTAAGGTCAAACTCTGCAGCAAGACGACTATCTTGAGAGTAACCAACAAACTCACCATTACACCAAACGTAAAATGCACTATTTACACCATCAAAAACGACTCGCGTTTGTGACTCTTGCTCCCAACTTTCAGGCAATTCAAAAGTCGTCTGGTAACAACCTGTTGGGTTCTCTTCTGGAACAAATGGAGGGTTGCACGGAAATGGGTATTTCACATTGGTATAAATTGGGAAATCATGCCCCTGTAACTGCCAGTTACCTGGAACTGTAATTTTCTGACTCGGAAGCTGTTCATCAGCCGTCCAGTTTTCAGGAACAGAATCAGGAGACGGAAATAGTGCAAAATCCCATTCTCCATCTAGGCTCATAACCGATGAGCTTATACCTCCAGCCTGAGCACAAGATTCACTACGCCAACTAGATAGTGGCGTGTGTGCTCGTAGTCGATTGAAAGAAGTAATTTCTGGACTTTCCCAGACACGTGTATTCGTAGCGTACATTTCAGGACCTAACGTTTTAAATGATCTTGGAATCATGTTAACGAAGACATTTAAACCACACCGTGATTAAAGCCACAGTAATTGTAACCGGTTACAATTAAAACTCAAAAGACCCATCCCATCCAAATTCAGCACACCTCACAGAGTTTAATTCCAAACAACCATAAGAAAAGACACTTATGAGGGGTTTAATACCACCACAACCCATAAAAAAGAGTTAACATCGAAATTAATTTATTTACCAAAGCCATAAATTGACCGGCAATCATACAATTAAGTTAAGAGACATTTGTCATCACATATAAAAACCCTGTAGCACACGTGATGTTACAGAGATTGTTACAGTAACTATTTATAGTATTTGCACCGCACGTTACTTTAATCGTTCATAGATCATTTACCGTGAGAGTCACGTTCAACTTCGGTAAAGTTGGTTAAATTTATAGCGAAGCTCACACCTTTTTAGGTTGCTTTATAGATTTCAAATTCCCCAAATAAAAAAGAGAGGCACAATGGCCTCTCTTTGATCGTCTACTTTATATTTTGCTAACGTTAAGCTATAAGACTAAAGCTTTGTCCAAGCGTCCTGCCAGTACTGGCTGTCACCTGGAGCATAAGACGCGCTTGCACACCAACCTGTGTATGGCCACGGCTTACATTCGTATAAACCATTGTCAGTGCCTACCACGATGTCGCCCGCTTCATAGTTCGTTCCTGCTTCGTACGGAGGGTAGTCACCTGGAGGTGGCGTTGTACCGCCCTCTTCTTTGATAGCGAATGAATTATCGACCATCACCATTTCACCGTCTGTCGCAGTACCAACCACTTCAAGCTGGTACTGACCTTCTGCAACATCACTCAGGTCCATAGTAATCGTGCGGCTATCAGTTAGACTCACGTTAGTCTGTTCAACCACAGCACCCACGCTATTGATCACCGTTGCGGTTACATCAAGCGCTTCGTTTGACGCTAGTGTGAACTGTAAACGTACGTTGCCATTATCTAGAATGTATTCCGACTGAAGACCAGATACACTTAGCTCTAAATCACCACCTGGATCAGGGTTGCCGCCACATGAACTGTCTGACGATTTTTTCCAAACACCCCACTCACCTGTCGTTCCCGGCTCTTCGCCACGAGTATACCAACCTGCAACCCACGTTGCTCCATCATGCGATACTTGGTCACCTTCAACATAAACGGTATCGGCATCCCATGCCGCTGCACAGTTAGAACCATCAGTCACTGACACTTTACGCTCAGCGGTTACAGTTTGATTTGCACTGTCGGTTACACTGTATACCAATGTGTAGTTACCAATTTCATTCACATCGACACTACCAGTGTGTGTAATTGAGCTTGTTAGGTCACCATCTTCAGCATCATTGGCAGCCACACCCGCCATAGCATCAAACGCAGTTCCCAACACAACAGTTGTGTCAGACACGCCATTAAATACAGGCTTCTGGCTATAAACCTCTACTGTTCTCGCTTTAGTGGTTTCGTTGTTATCGCTGTCTTTCACACGGTAAGTGAGTACGTAAGTGCCAATAACACTGGTTTCAACGTAACCTTCAACATCAATTGATGATGTTAAGTCGCCATCTTCTTTATCTGTTGCTGTTACGCCTTCTATTGGGTCGAAAACCGTTCCGTGAAGAACACGCGTATTCTCAACACCTTTCATTACTGGCTCACCTTCAACCGGTGGTGGCGTCACTTGACCATGGACAAACGGGCCGTAGTCTTTAATAAACTGCTCGTTGTATTGTTGACCAGCTTTGTTAGTACCCATGTCCCAGTTGATAGACCAAGTCATCACACCACGTAGCGGTTGGCCTTGCGCCGTTAGGCTATCAAATGCGTCGTATAAATCTTGTGGCTCTTGCACAAAACCCGTTGCTGCGGCATCGATACTTGAAGGAATACCAAACACGAGCTTGTCATGTGGGATCTTGTGGAAGCCACGCGTTCCGTTGATAAGTGAATCAGAGATGTAGTAGATGAACTCTTCTTTTAACGCATCGTTGTTTTGAGCAATCCAGCCCACACCGTCAACCCAGATGCCATCACCACCTTGGTTGTAGAACTGTGGGTTAATCCAGTCGTAATAACCTTCTAGATTATCGATATAAGGAACGTACTTGCCGCCAGTCGTCAGATAAGGAAACTCCGGCGCCATGGTAATAAGGAAGTTTTTACCTTGTGCGCGGTAGTGGTCTTTCACTAGCTTAAGCGCATCAGGAATCACGGTTTGATTGTTTGCTGCGGTTACGGCTGCTTGTTCAAGATCGATATCTAGACCATCGAAACCGTAACGCTCAGTAAGACGGATTATCTCATCAGCAAACGCTCTTTCATCACCAGTTTCAAGCTCTACGTGTGCATCAGCACCACCCAGCGCTATCAGTACAGAACGACCTTGCTTGTTGAGTTCAGAGATTTGGTCAATAAATTGTTCTTCTGAAAGCCCAATGGTTGGGTCCAGTTTAAAAGTTGGGATTCGACCATCTGCCACATCGTACACTTTCATGAATGACACATTCACGATGTTGTACATTGGGTTTACTTCATCCAGTGTCACACATGGCGCATTACCACCTTGGTAGCCGCCACCGTCACACCAGTTATGCCAATAGCCAACCACGACGCCAGAGTCTGGATTCGTCATATCTGAACCATTCGCATAAACAGCGCCAGACATAGCCGCCATGCCGACCGATACTGCTAATTGTAGAGCTTTACGTTTCAACATTAGTCCCACTTCCTTACTTAACAGCTGTGCCAATCACAACCGAACCAATTCATTGTAATCATGAATATTTATAGAGAAGTAATGGAATTTATAGGAAAAGATGACCTTTGATTTAACTTGTGATTTTAAGTCACAGATTGAATATCAGAATCAATATGATTTTGACTTTTCATTCAAACTGAAATTCTAAAATCTGTTGTTTTCGATCGAATACATTGACCATGGAAATATTTAATCAACCTTAATTCACTAAGATAATTAACCAAAAATATAAAAAATCACCAATAGGAAAAAACGAACTTTAAATCGGCAAAAATCACCCCCAAACATACCGTAATTACTGACCTCAGACCAGATGCCGTTGCGAGTGATATCACCAAAATAGCCTGGATATAGTCATCACACATGTGTTAGCGATACACACGTATAACGGAATATAAGAGTAAGAATTTGTGGGATTTTGAATCTATACGCCGGAAATCTTTCAGTTAACCCTCAGCACCAGATGAATAATATGCATCCAATAGTGAAATAAAATTCACCTTATCAAGTTCATTAAGTTGATTAATTCCAGCCGCTGCTTTTCTTCCTCCGCCAGTTACAAAGCTTGAGCAAATTTCGTCCGCGCCCGTTCTGTTTGATAATGGTGCCCGTAAACTCACCGTGTAAGACTCGCCATCTTGGTTTTCCGTTAATACAGCTTGCGCTCGGTTTGGGTCTTGATTAACGATTTCATTACCAAATACGCCACTGATGCGCCTTGCCCAAGTCTCACCTGGTAGTTCAAACACACGTGCGACTTCACTTTCATAAACAGGAGCAAGGTTTGATAACTGCTGGTGATCATTTTGATAAGCAGCTCGTAGTCGATAAAACACAGAGTCTTTATCATCCAAAAGATCAAACGGATTCGGGTATTGAGAAAGGATTTGGTAGAGTTCAGCTGGCGTGAAATGCAAATCACTGAGTGACGAGCCGTAACCGTTGTAGTTAACCAAGGTACCTAGCTCTTCTAAAAACTCTGTTTGAGATTCATCGAATCCATTTTCATCCGCAAGCCGCGTGGCCACAGTTTTTAGATTATCTCCAAAGGCAGCCGCGATTGCCCAAGCCACATACGTACCATTCAGCTTCTGGTTGATCAGCAAGCTCGTGCAACTCTCCGGCGCGGTATCAATCAAAGTATCTAAATGCTTAGAAGTTGGGACATCCCCTGTTCGGTGGTGATCGCAATAAAATACATTGATGTTGGCGTCTAGCAGTGAGTGCAATGCAGGTAGGTTTTTCTCCATCGACACATCTAAAACGGTAACGGATGATACGTCACCTTGTTTGCCCGGCTCCGTAATTTGAGTAACAACTTGAGATACCAACTTAATATCACGCTTTACACCAGTAATGAGCACGCTCTCTCTCGGCTCACTTAATCGCAGTTGTAACAACGCGATTATGCCATCTGCATCTCCATTAAATACGTCGTAGTGCATGTTGTTCCTCTTCCTATAGATTTAACCGATTGTCAGAAACGGGCCAATTCGTTCGTTTAGTCGATAGTCTGTCATTATTTTAGTTATATTTCACAGATACTTAAGTCTATTTTGGAATGCCTTATTCTTATTTCTATCGGTTCATGAACTTGCCTATCCATTAGGCACAAAAAAGGCGCAGATAATCCGCGCCTTCGCTTGAGTTGTTTGGCTGCACTTCTTTAATGCAACTAGGTTGGTTCTAAGATGTCTTAAACTGCGCGACTGCTTTGTCCATGTCACTTGCTTGCTCTGCGACTTTATCGACTTCTACCAAGCAGTGCTGCGCTGACACGTTGTTATCGTTAGAAATGGTATTAAGTTCTGTGATTGAATCACTCACTTGCGTCATCACTGCGCCCTGCTCTTCAATTGCAGAAGCAATACGTTCAGAGTTACCTTGAATGCTTTCCATATCGCTTAGGATGAGCTGTAGGCTTGCATCAAGTTCTTCTGAATCTTTTAGCGTTAGTTGGCCTTGTTGATTACACTCACCAATTTCTGTCATCGAAGCATTCATTTGGCTCTGAATTGCCGTTACTACACTGGTAATTTCAGTCGTTGATTGGTGCGTTCTGCTTGCCAGCGCTCGAACTTCATCTGCAACCACCGCAAAGCCACGACCTTGTTCACCCGCACGTGCCGCCTCAATCGCTGCGTTCAGTGCCAGCAAGTTGGTTTGTTCTGCAATGCCTTGGATGATGTTTACTGCATCGCCGATTTGATCAACATGATGGTTCAGTGAACTGATCGAATCTTGGCTGCTTGAAAGGCGTTCAGACAACTGGGTGATGTTGCTGATGGTTTCAACTACCACTTCACGTCCTTTATCGGCATTCACTTTCGCTTGATGTACACCTTCTGCAGCAACCGATGTGCTTTCAGAAATTTCACCAATGGTGAGTACCATCTCTTGAACTGAGGTTGTCATGGTTGAGGTATGGTTAGCCTGCACTTCAAACTGTTTGATTACTGACTCTAGCTCGTCATGCATGTTCGATGTGCTTTGTGTCAGTTGCAGTGACTTAGATTGAGACGCCGCGATTAAGCCTTCCAACTGATCAAGTAATTGGTTGAAGTATTGGCCTAAAGTACTGAGTTCGTCTTTGCCATCTAGGTGAGAACGAATAGACACGTCGTTTGAATCAACGATATTACGGATAACCGAAAGCAGTGACTCAATTTTGCCAATGATTGAACGGACGATTAACCAACTGAACAGAATGATCGACACTAATAATGTAATACATAGGATGTTGTTGATCAGAGATAGCTTGTCCATCTCTCGTTGGGTTTCTTGGTCTAACACCGCTGAGAACTCTTTAAATTGAGTTTCGATAGCATGAGAACCCGAACGAGCTTGCCCAAGTAGACCTTCAGTGTGCTTCAAGCCAATCACTCGCTTCTGCTCAACCACTTGGCGAGCCGCGTCGATCAAAGCAGCTGAACTACTCATATTCGAAGTTATAAAAAGAACACTCGGGTCAAACTCCCCCTTCTCAATTAAGTCATTGAACAGGTAAAGCTCAATTTTTTGTTCAGCACTGGCTGTCGCGCTGATGTTATCGAGTAAAACATGAAACTCGCCTAGCATGCCTTTGTCGCGTGCTAATCCATACACTTCACTCGCTTTTACTAAGTTAACAAAGCTTGTGTGGTAGGTTTCGATGTCTTCACGTAGGTGTGTGCTGTTGGCTAAGCCTAAATCACTGAGCACTGTATCTAGCTCAGATTCAGACGCTAAGAATTTGTTGTAGTTTACGTCGAACTTGTCGAGGTATTTCATATCGCTACGCAGCAAGAAATCTTTCTCGTTACGGCGAAGGTTGAGCAAGCGCACTTCAAGTTCTTTGGTTATTTGTTTGGCTTCGCTCATTTGAGCGGTGGTGTCTGCAAATTGTGATGTGGTAAACAGCAGTGAAATCATGCCGAAGATGGAGAACATCCCCAACGAGTAGAGCTTTTTCTTTATGTTCATATACGTGGCTCGTCTTTACTAAATTAACTATGAGTATCTAAATAAATCGCATCAAAGAATGGATATCCAACTTGCGCGACCTGATTATTGTTATGGTTTTTATATCGATAATGAGCGTCTAAAACTGTGGCTTCTAAGTCCACTAGCTATGACGTTCTCAATTGCATTTAAACAGCAAATGAAACAGCCGACTAAAGTTAAATTTATCAATAACACAAATTTATTACATGTACATTAGTTGAATGATAAAAGTGAGAGACAGCTATTTGACGGAGTGTGAAGACCTGAGCGCCTTGCTATGTAAGACTTTGAATTAAAACACTTTGAACTATTATTGAGCAGAGGGTTAGAAATGACGTTTTTTTGGCGTAAAAAAGCCCACGCGAGGTGGGCTAATTGAAACAAACTCAATGATGGTATTTATTTGTTTTGCAATGAAGTGATCTCATCATTCACCCACCCCAACAACTGCTTAGTGGCTTTCGACAACACCTGGTTCTGCCTAACAATATAACCGAGGCTGGTGCTCGAGAAGTTGGTCAATGGTGTCACTTTTGAATTCAGATGCTGCTTGGTTGATACCGCGAACTCCGGGACAATAGCCACACCAAAACCGGCTTCTGCCCAGTCGATTTGAGCATCGACACTCCCTACTTCCATCACCCTATAATTAGGTAGATTAAGGCTTGGTAAACCTTCATCAATGAAGTCACGCGTTCTCGTATCATGGCCTAGTAAAATCAAACTAAGCTCTGCATCAGAATCTTGGATATCAAACCCATCGCCAAGCGCACACCAAGAAAGCTCTTGCAGCTTAGTGAAATAGAGTGACTCGTTGTGCTGTTCTTTGGCGATAACAAAACCAATATCCGCTTGAGCATTTTTAACTAAACTCGATGCCTGAGATGACGTGGTATTCAAGAGCGTAAGGTCAATACCGGGATACTGCGCTTTGAACTTCTGGAACGGGCGAATTAGCAAGAATCTAGAAATGATGTCGCTCACAGCAATGGTTAATGTCCCTACTTTAAGGTCGTTAATGGCATTGAGATCAGCCTGACAAATCTGCAGTTCGAGCAGCGTTCTTTGGCTTGTTTCCAATAGCCGTTCACCCGCTTGAGTCAATCGAAAAGGGCTTCTCTCTATCAACTTTATGCGTGTTTGTTGTTCTAATTGTTTCAAGTGCAAACTCACATTGGGCTGTGTCATATGAAGCGCATTAGCCGCTTTCCCAAAATGCTTGTACTCCGCAAGCGTCACAAACGTCTTCAACAAATGGATATCAAGCATCATGTCCTCTCTTACGTGTTACTTCCAACTACAAAGTATGTCCCATCCCGTCATTCCCTACAGTGAGGAACGAACATGATAGGGAATCTCGTTTGTAGATTAAGACTTTAAATACATATGGAATCCTTATCAAGATAATAAAGATAATTAATTTCTCTTATCCACCTTGTAGGCCTAACATGATTTCTCAATCAGTCAGGAGAAAAATTATGCCATCTATTGTTGTTGTAGGCGCAAACTGGGGCGACGAAGGCAAAGGCCGTATCGTTGATTTTTTAGCAGACAAAGCTTCTGCTAGCATTCGTTTTCAAGGCGGAAACAATGCAGGTCATACTGTGGTCAATGACTTCGGTACATTCAAACTGCACCAACTTCCTAGTGGTATTTTTAATCCTGATTGTACAGCGGTTCTTGGCCCTGGCATGGTGATCAGCCCAGCTGCGCTAACTGAAGAAATTGCAGAAGTACAAGCGGCTGGCATCAAAGTTAAAATGGCGATTTCAGACCGCGCGACACTGTGTCTGCCTTTACACGCTCTAGAAGATACACTTGAAGAAGAACGTTTAGGCGATGGCGCTTACGGTTCAACACGTCAAGGTATTGCGCCAGCGTACGGCGATCGCGTAATGAAAAAAGGCATTCTTGTAGGTTGGCTGAATCAGCCTGAGATTTTAGAGCAGCGCATTCAATTCTTACTTGATTGGAAGATGCCTCAGCTTAAAGCGCTATATCCTCAATGTGACTTCTCTCAGAACGCTTCTGAAATGACTGAGTGGCTACTTGAAGTGACTAAAGCGTGGCGCCCGTTCATCTGCAACGTAACTGAGCCGCTAAAAGCATTGCAATCGCAAGACGCAAACCTATTATTCGAAGCTCAGTTAGGCGCAGGTCGCGACCTTGTCTACGGTGAATACCCTTGGACGACGTCTTCGAATGTAACTGCAGCTTATGCAGGCATTGGTAGCGGTTTACCTGCCCTTCGCCCTGAGCGTGTTATTGCCGTTGCTAAATCGTTCAGCTCGTCTGTTGGTACTGGCACGCTAGTAACTGCAATGGAAGAGCAAGACAGCTTCCGCGAAAGCTCTAACGAATATGGTGCAACTACGGGCCGCCCTCGTGATATGGGTTACTTTGATGCAGTAGCAACTCGCAACGGTGTTGATCTGCAAGCTGCAACGGAAATCGCACTGACTAAAATCGATTGCCTATCTGGTTTGTCTGAACTTAAGATCTGTACGGCTTACTCTGGTGAGCACACTGAAAACCCGATTTGGCCACAGACTGCTGAACTAAAGCCTGTATATGAAGATATGGCTGGCTGGGATGAAGACATCACAGGTTGCCGCACGTTTGAGAGCCTTCCTCAAGCAGCACAAGATTACGTGACTCGTATTGAAGAGCTGATGGGTGTGCCAATCGTGATGGTATCAGTAGGCCCAGAGCGTGAACAAATGATCATTCGTGGCTAGTCGGTCAGCAGCTACATCTACATCTACATCTACATCTACATCTACATCTAAGCCCACACTAGTGGGCTTTTTTACGTCTGTCACAAACATCTAAATCTTGTTTTTCTTATTGAGGTACATGTTTTCATCGGACAGTTTTATTAGATTAATGATATTGAAGCTCCGAGAGTCAGCGATACCACAACCATATGAAAATCCGAGTGAAACTTCATCATCACAACGAAAGCTCTTAATGAAATCATGGAATTCAGCGTGAATTTTTTTGACCAACTCACGAGCAAAACCCGGCTCTTCTGAGTGTATGACGACAATGAATTCATCACCGCCAACTCTCGCCGATATAGTGTTGTACTTTGAATTATTTTTGATGCATGACGCAAAGCCTGATATGTAATCATCACCTTTGAAGTGACCATAAGTATCATTGATGTATTTCAGGTTATCCAAATCAAAATACAAACAAACAATCTCTCCATCGCTAATGTTTGCTTTGTTGAATTCATGGAAAAAGCCCCTTCGATTAAGCAGCGTAGTCATGATATCAAAATGACTGTTTTTGTATAAAATCCTGCTCTCTTCTTTTAACAGGATTTCAGAACGCAACAGAGTTGAAATGTTCTCAATCAAGTTAACTTGGCTTTCGGTATAAGTTGTTGGGCTTAAATCAAAAACCAAGAGCACCGCAAACACTTCTTCATCAATATCCCTAACAGGAACACCGCAAAAAGACTTATAGGCATCCATTCCTGTTGCAAAGGCGGATTCGCCACCAGCATAACCACTCAAATAGACCGTGCGATTTTCATTATGTACATACTCACAAAAGCAGCTAATTTTGCTCTTATGTTGATTGCACGATATGTTTGAGGAGCTCCACACACTCTCAGAACCAGAGCAACTCAAATCAGAGATCATAATGATGCCTGCATTAGACGCATCCATTATGTCTCGTATGTTATCCAATATAGATACCCATGTATCGACATCGATATTTCTTTGCATCCCTTCAGAAGAGAACTTATCAAAAAGCATTAATATTTCTTTAGTATCAGACAGTTAAACTTAATCGAATATTCATTAGTATACGTTGTAACAAAAATCCCAAGAGCGGTGTTCTAGGGCGGTTATTACCTACCACTCAGCAACAACCAAGCACTAAGCAACAACCAAACCCTACATCCTAATTTTCTTATTCAGCAGCATCGTTCGAAGAAGCCCAAATTTCTGAGCGTCGATTCTTCGCTCTACCCTCCGGCGTTGCGTTAGACGCGATAGGTTCACTTTCACCAAATGAACGAATAACAAGACGGTTTTTCTCGACACCATCCGCGATTAAGCCATCCGACGTAGTCAGCGCTCTCTGCAGGCCTAGCGCTTGGTTATAGCCTTCTCCGCCTGTGCTGTCAGTGTGCCCATCCACCGTAATTGAACTACCGTTAGTCTTTAACTCACCTGCTAACTGACTCAATGCTTTGCTGCCCATCGGCGTTAAGTTGTGTTGGTCAAAACCAAAATGAAGACGTGCCAATAACCCTTGACGCTCTTGATTACTGATCCAAGTCTTACAACCGGATTGGTTTGTACTTAGATTAGATTGAGCTGCTAATGCTTGTTTTAGCTCACTGCTATTGGACTGCTGCTCAATTTGTAAAAAGCCCTGTCTGTGTTGAGCTATACCCACGACATCATCAACTCTAACACTATGTTGATATTCACTGAATGCAGTGTCGCAATAGACATTGATGCCTTCTTCCGCATAGGCGATAAGGCTAAATTGCAATGTCGATATGACGATTGAACCGATCATTAACTTTTTCATGTTTTCCTCTAGTACAACTTAGTTATTCCGCTTGTTTTTGAGCCTTTACGGATGAGTTCTTCTATCTTTTCAATCAATTCATCGAGGTTAGATACATCGATGATGTCTTCATTGGAATCCACAACACAATCTTGAAAACCACTTTGTTGAGACGCTCGAAAATCAATACCAATGACACCTATGTATAAGCCAGGTATCTCCTCTCTTGCTTTGTCACACATACCTGTATCGACGAGTCCTTTGAGGATGCCGTTATTAGGGCTTTCCTGCCCGTCACTCAAAATCAGTAGCATCTTGATTTTTTTGTTGTAAGCTTGCTGTTCTTCTTGGTCGGCGCTGTTCGGATCACCGTCATGTAGAACTTGAGAACCTCTCAAAATGCCTTGAAAGGCCGCGGTTCCCCCATCTGCCCACATCGAATTAATCGGATTCAAGTCTGAAAGCTTGTTCGATAAGCGAATGTTGGAAAACTGCGATGAATCGGAAGAACCATGCGCGTTAAATAGACGAGTTCCACTCACTCCATAGAAATCAGGCTGTAACCCCGACTTGTCCGTAAACATCGTCGACACTGATGTCGATAAATCTACATAGTTGTATACGTCAGCAACTCGGTAATTATCTTGATTAATCACATCTTTAATACGTTTAGCGTACTTTCGATTATCCGATTTTGGATTTGGACAACGTGACTCGCGACCAGCACATCTAAGCACATAGTCTTGCGAATACGTACGCCAGTAATCCCAGTTAACATCGTTGTAAGAATAAGGCGATACGTTCGTTTTATAGTTATCTTTATAGCTCAATTGGCTTGTCGCGTTGGCTCTATTGCCCGAGACGATTTCCCTCGTTCTAACGTTAAAAGGCACAAAACCTACTCGATTAAGCAGCTTGTCTCCGGTTGTATCCTCTCCCGGCTCATCACAAACGTATTTCCACTCGCCATCGACATAATCTTGGTCAATCGATGTGCAAAGAATTTTGCCGGATATTTCGTCGATGGCGGTTTTCAAATCATCGATTTTTATGTGTCGACTTGAACCCCACTTTTCATTCATTGAACCGGAAAAGTCCGACACGAACACAATGTCGATGTTATTATCACCCAAGTAAACCGGGTACTTTCGAGCTAACGAACGCCCCGCCAAATCTTGCTGCTGATCAAACGATGGGATAAAGCTGCTTGCGAACCATGAGTCATGTGTCGTCTTGGCATTCACTGTGTATTGAATGTATTCAAGAACCCCTGTGCCCTCGTCTTCCGCTTGGTGGAACCGGTCTGCAGAAAGGTTGGTTGATTTGATGTCTCGAACATAGTTTTCGACATACTTGGTCGCCAATCCACGAGCCTGTTCCGGTTGATCTTCAATGGTCACCGCTATGGCCGCCGCCTCTGCTGAATCTCTTAATCGGCTGGTCTCTTGAACATAACGTGTGCCTTCAACCGCCCAAAAGGTCATGCCCATGATTGGAACAAGCAATAAGCCCATCCACACCGCGGCAACCCCTTGTTGTCTTTGGAGACTGATATGCTGGCGATTGATATGACGCCCATACTGCATTTTCATTTCATTATCTCCCTGGCATTATTGAAGAAGAGCCAATCTTAACCGTGGTACTGGTGCCACCATTGAAGAAGGGTTTGAACCAAGAACTTTGCTCTTCACAAAGGCTGATACGGTACAGAGGGTAAACAACGCCCTTCTCTACCGGAGCCAGATCTGCATGCGCGAGAATCGAATCCGTTTGGCAATTTAAACTTCTATATTTGCTGGATGTGAACTCAGCAACATCCGTTTTATTGGTCAACGACTCAATCTTGATCGCCACACTATCTACTGGTGTATTGAGCATTCGACTTGCTACTTTCGTCATGTCTAGTAGTTCTGCGCTTGTCACGGCTAAGTTCTTTCCTGCCAACACATCGGCTTCAAAATAACGAGTACGCTCTTTGATGACATTGACTAAGGCAAAGCTGGATCGATCAAGCTTGGCACGCGCGAGTAATTGATAGCTCAAGTCTGCCCCAAACAGATAAACGCCCCATAAGGCCACAAGAATAAAAACTAGCTCAATGGTGTACGAGCCTTGTTGGTACCTTTTGGAAAGCACACATTTCTTACGGAGCATCATCTTTCCACCCCTCATGCTCTAAGTTCAAAACCATGGTGCGTGAAATATCTCTATCTGCGGTGCCAGTAAGTTTAATCACGGGTGTGTAACGATAAGTCACTGTAATTTCAGCTAAATCGTAATTGAAGTTCAAGCCTTGATCAGAGTGCCCCCTGTTCGCGATAAAATCGTCATAGGTTTTGAAGTACTGTCCTGCAATAGAAAACCGTGAGCTATCTATTAAGAAACTCCATAGATTGTCATCGTCTTCGATTAATGACCTGAACTTGTTCTCGTACTGTTCGTTGATCCCTTTGCCTTCATAGATTTTGGTATTCCTGATGGTTTCTCTAAGCGAATACTCGGCCATGTTCACGACATAGATCTGGTAACTCGATTCGAAAATCGCAAAGGTGGCGAAAAACAGAACAAGTGCACCCAACACAAACTCAATCGCCGTCACTCCTTTCTGCATATCAAGACGCTTCATCGTTAACCCCTAGCTGAGTTAATTCAGTGGCAATGCTCTTTATCTCTTCTGCTGAGAAATCGCCTTTAAGTAACTTTTTGGCTGAGTCAATTTGCTGGGTTTTCATCAACGCGATAGCAAGATTTGCTTTGACGATCTTATTTGCTGGCTCTTCTTTTAAAATCGGAGCTAACGTCTCGATCGCCTGCTGGTACTCACCATTGGCCATTTGAATCATCGCAATGTTGTTCTTAACAACGACATCGTCATAACCTCGTAAACGAGCTCGATTAAGCTCTTGGTACGCTTCATCGAATCTTCCAACTTTGGTATATGACACGCCGAGTAAGACGTGAATCTGGCCTGTTATGTTTCCCGCTTCTATAGAAGTTACATACGCAGCAATCGCACTTTCAACGTCATTTTTTGCATCAAACACTTGCCCTTCTAACTGATACAAGTTGGGATTCTCAAACCCCTCTTTTTGCAAGTGTTGAACATAGAAGTCAGCCGACTCGATATCCCCTTTATGGAAATATGCCCAAGCCAGTTTCTCTTTTACCTCTGGGTCTTCCGAGCCTTGTGCTAACTCAGACTTGTAATAGCTAATGAGGCCGTCATAGTTATTCACTTTTTCCATACTAGTGACGTCGGCAAGCTGCAAGTCTTGTTGTGACGGTGCCGATTGACAGCCCACCAATACACTAAGCGCTAGGCCAACGAGACAGATACGTTTTCCAATCACTTGTAACTCCCTATATGTTCAATGTCATTTGCATGATGCTCGGTGCGAGAATCAAGATAACGATCGGAAACATAATGAAGAGAATCAAAGGCACACTCATCTTCGCAGAAAGCTTACCCACCTTCTCCTCGACGGTAAGAATTTGCACTTTTCGCATGTCTTCAGCAAGGTCACTTAACACACTCGCCACGGATGTTCCGTATTGCAGGTTTTGGATGATAGTCAGCACAAAGCTGCGTACTGGCGGCGTCGGGATGCGTTCACTCAGATCATTGAGCGCCTTTTCCAGTCCGTGTATTTTCGCCGAGTCCGATGTGCGTTTAATTTGGTAACAAAGGTCTGAGTCAAATTCAGCCAACTCTTTTCCCAAATAGACCAATGCAGCTTCAATCGTCATACCGGTTTGCACACATACGGACATCATATCGAGCAGATAAGGCAGTTGAGCTGAGGTTCTGCTGATTAACATCTTACGTCGCATTTGCAACAAGGTATCTGGAACGACAATGACGCCAATCAGCGCGAAAATGACTACGACCAGTTTGTTGGTTGATGTCATATCCCCCAAGAGCACCAACCCAGAAACCAACGCCAATACCAGTAACTTGGCAGGGAAATAGAATTTCGCCCACTCGGTGTTGTAATAACCCGCCTCGATCATTTTTTGCTCGAGTTCATGGCGATGTTCTTTACCAAAACGAACGAAAAAACGGTTAACGCGAGAAGGAGCACGAGCCGAGTTGTCTCCAATATAGAGCGCAACTTTCTTATGTCGTTGCTCTTTACGAATAGAGTCGATAATCAAAAAGAGTAGCGAAAAAAACAACACAATAAGGGAAGCCAGTAACATCATGCGCGTACCCCTCTGACTAATAGCCAAACAATGAACAAGCCGAAAAGCTCACTACCCAGTACGTAAAACAATACGATCCTTCCCTCTGGGTCATAGAGAACAAAATCCACATTCTCAGGGTTAACGTAATTAAGAATAATCATAAAAATCAGAGGAATGGCGGCAACGATTTTGGCGGAGATTCGAGCTTCCGAAGTCATCGCCATTTTCTTTTTCTCTAGTGTTCTAGAATCGACCAGCACTCTAATTAACCGCGCTAACACCCCCTTGAGTTGCCCACCTCGAGCAATATTCGCCCTGATCGTCACGGTAAAGAACAGAAACTCTGGGTACGGGTAATTTTTACACGATCGTTGAAGTACAACTTCGGGAGATTCGCCTAACTTCAGTCGCTCTCCCATTAGCTTAAACTCGCGGCCAATTGGGTTGTGCATGACATCGCCGACATAACTGATGGCTTGCATTAAGCTGTCACCCGCGGTGACGGCACTCATTAGAATATTCAACGCGTCAGGGAACGTATTCTCAAAGTCTCGACGCCTTCTTGTTACCAGAAAACGATAGCCGAAAACGGTCAACATCAAAGACGAACCCAGTACCAACCAAGAATTTGTGATTGATAGTAGATCAGTAACGATGTACCAAGACGCGATAAGGCTGCCCGTTATATATAAGGCGATGTACAACGACGATCTCGGGCCCAACACCATTAATGTTGGTGAGATGGAATCTTTGAACTTTTGCCAGCCTTGCTTGCGTACCAATGACTTCACGTTAATCGCATTAAAGTTTTCAGCTTCTGCTTCTTCGATATTGAAAAATTGGTAGACCTTTTTGACCTTTGAATCTCGGATCAAAAGCAGCACAAACGCAAATAGGATTAATGAAATCCAAAGCATGCTATGCCCCCTTAAACGCGGCGATGAGCTCATCATAGAGCCCGAAAAATTGCGCTTTTTTCACAAGCTCAGATCGTTGCATAATGCCGTCGGTGACGAATTCGCCTTTAACAGTTTCTCCGTAATGCGCATCGTCATAACGAAAGCGATAAATCTCTTCCATCACTACGCTCTCGCCTTCAAGACCCACGATTTCAGAGATGCTCGTGATCTTACGAGACCCATCGCGCAATCTGTTGACTTGGACAATCATCTGAACGGCACTCACGATCGTTCTTCGAATCGCATCTAGAGGCTGATTCAAGTTCGCCATCATCACCATGGATTCAACACGGGCAATCGCATCGCGCGGCGTGTTGGCGTGCAACGTAGACATCGAGCCATCGTGCCCCGTATTCATGGCTTGCAGCATTTCAAACGCTTCAGAGCCACGACACTCGCCCAGAATAATGCGGTCTGGACGCATACGAAGCGCGTTGATAACCAACTCACGCTGCGTTACTGCTCCGGTTTGCTCAACACTTGAGGTGCGCGTTTCTAGTCGGACCAAGTTGGGTTGTTGCAGGCGCAGTTCAGCCGCATCTTCAATCGTCACGATACGTTCGTCTTCAGCAATGTATTGAGACAGCGCGTTGAGCAACGTGGTTTTCCCTGAGCCTGTGCCACCAGAAATCAATACATTGATGCGGCAGCGAGAAGCGATCATCAACACTCGCGCCATATCTGGAGACATCGAACCAAAGCCAATCAAATCTTCGAAGCCAATCTGCTGCTCTCTAAACTTACGAATAGAAATCGATGTGCCATCCAGTGAAATCGGCGGAATCACAATATTCACACGGCTGCCATCTTCAAGCCTGGCATCGACTGTTGGAGAAAGCTCATCCACTCGTCTTCCAACACGTGAAGCAATACGCTTTGCTATGGCTAGCAACTGCTCTTCATTCACAAACGAGACCTCGGACTTTTTAACCTTGCCGTGTCGTTCGAAAAAGATGTTGTTGGGCCCGTTCACCATGATGTCTGAGATAGACTGATCTTCGACCAAAGGCTGCAAAGGCCCCAAACCAAACAGTTCATCGATTAAGCTTTTCACCAAACCTGACTTCATCATCGAAGTGATCGGTCTTTGGTAGCTATTAGCGAGTAGATCAACCGCTGCTTGTATCTGAGATTCAAGGTCTCGGCGGCTCATTTTCTGAACCGCTTCTGCATCTAGGGCTTCAAATATTTGGCCACGAAACGCGAGGTATAAGTCTTTGTTAGAACTCATTTAGCACGCACCTTTTTCAACCAAGAATTCATGCCCTTCTGATCCATAGGTTGGCCATTAATCAGCTTCACTAGCTGCTCCATCGAGCGGCTAATGTGGCGGTCATGCTTATGGCCTCGTTTGCCATCGATGATGATGTGTGCCAACGCTTTGCAGTAGTCGACTTCGAGATCAACCTCTGCGCCTAAATACTTAGTCAGATCGGGCTTTTGTAAAACGTAAGCGTTTTCCGGTCGATGGTAGTTCACCACGGTAATCACACGTGTACGCGACGATAACGAAAGCTGTAAGTTGGACACTTTCTCAAACAATCGCTTCGCACTTCTTACCGAAGACACCGACGCATCTAAAACCAGTACCACCACATCAAAGTTTTCTACCAAGAGTTGAGGTTCAACTTTGAAATCCACACCACCTGAAAAGTCTTCAATAATGAAGTTAGCGTTACGCGCTAACAACTCACACAAAGTTTGGTTGTAATTAAGAACATCGGTTTGACTCATGTCGCCATCAATCGCCAACAGACGTAAATTCTTGCGAGCGTTAATTAAGTAACTCAGCGCTCCTTCTTCATCCATTTCATGCAATGGCGCAGTAAACTCATCAATGGTTCTCGGCTTAAAGTCTTTTAGCCCAAGCAAAACGTCAATATTGGTATCGGCATATTGATGGTCGACAAGAATCGTGTCCGAGCCTTGAGTCGACAACAGTGAACCCAACTCAGTAGTGATAAACGACGCACCTACGCCACCTTTAGCGCCGACAATCGCTACTCGCTTAGCTTTACGTTTTTGGCTCACACCAGAGAAAGTCTTAAGGTTCTTGCTCACGTGAGTTAAGAAGTCCGCAAACTCCTGCTTGTTCACCGGCCAGAAAACGTAGTAAAAACCCATGTCTTTGAGCGAACGCAGCGTAGAAATGGCGTCCTCTTTGCCAATCACCACGACCCCTTTGTGTGTAGGCAGTTTGCTAGCAAAAGATTTAGCATCTTCAACAACATTGGTTGATTCATTAAGTTCCAGAATAACGATATGACTACTCTGTTGTTCTGTTAGTTTGGTCAAGCCCGCTTTGGCTTTGACGCATGCAGGATCACTCCACCCTTCAAAACGGAATACTTCTTGAACAAGGTCTAAACACTCTTGAGATTGATAGAACAAAGTACACCCGGCAACGCCTGTTGTTGCTGTCGGAGTTGGCTTGGCCTTTGTTGTTAATGCTTTCGTCAGGTCAAACATTATTGTTCTCCTACCAATCTTGATTTGTAGGCCACTTGCTTCAAGCGCATCGACTCAGCAAAACAGTCTGGCTGCCTCAAACGAACATGGATCTGTGCTGGCGTGCATTCTTGAGTCTTCAAACGTGTTAGCGTCACCTGGATATTTAAGTCGCTAGGCAACAGCTGAGCACTTCGGTACACCACTCTTTGTGGTGCGATAACATGCGATGGATATTGCTTGAAAATATCTTGCAACATCGCTTTGCTACGAATTGATTTGTAATCCACGATATACGTAGCTTCTTTGTCCATGGATTCAATATCTTGAATTAACCCTTTAAGCTGCTTGGCCGTTTCGCCACGGTTTTTCATCGCAAACTCAAAGCTGTGATGCTCTTTGTACACCAAGGCTTCAGAACCATGCCCGACAAAGTATTGCTCCGAGGCGCAGCCCAAAAGTGAAGAGGTAAATAACGCCATCAATAATAATTTCTTCATTGGATAAACCCTCCTTGCGACAACAAACGAATCGTTGCATCAGAAGACGTCACCGCCTTGCCATCCCATTTGACATTGAGCCAACGCGCTAATGTAGAGGTCTTCTTGATGTAAGGCAGTTGAATGTCTTTCGGTTTCATCGGTTCCACAAGGTTCACGGTCGCAACAATGATCAATTCAGTGCGCTTTCTTTCTGTGGTTGCTTTTCGGAATGCAGCACCAAGTACTGGAATATCGCCAACAAAAGGGATTTTTTGCATTTTTTCCAAGTCAGCACTGCTCATCAAGCCACCAAGAACGAAACTGTCGCCATCGGCCAGTTCAACGGTTGTCATGGCACGTCGTGAAGCCAATTGTGGGACTTTGATTCCTGCAGCTTCGACATAGCCCTCAACTTCGCTCACTTCCGGCGCTAACTGCATGCGGATCTTATCTTGGCTCAGCACTTTGGCAGTAAGGTCGAGTTTGATGCCGAACTCTTTGAATGAAATGTTCACGTTACTGCTGGTAGAAACGATAACGGGTACTTCACCACCCACAAGGAAACTTGCAGATTCACCAGATAACACGGTTAAGTTAGGCTCAGCCAAAACTTCTGCAATCTGATCGTTACCTAACGCAGTGATTAATGTACTTAGGTTAGCTGCATCGAACTGGTCGAAAACAAACTCGCCAACACTCGAGCCCACTGAGCTCCAATCGACTCCAACGGTTTGACCAAAAGATTCTGTTACTTGAGCCACCGATATTTTGACGTTCACCTGCTGGGTGGTCGCGACTTCAATACGTTCGATGATCCCTTCCCATGTCATATTGCGGGCAAAGACCATGCTTTCCGGCTCTTCATAATCAGAGTTGTCGGATTTAAACTCTAGCTTCTCAGTTTTATCCCACTTCTCGGTCTTTTCTCGTCCTAGCAGAGTAGCAACTAAACGATAGATGTCGTCACGAGTTGCTTCCGAATCCACAAGGCCACTAACCGCGACTTGCTCTCCCACTGATTGAACCTTGACCTTGGCATCAGGGAAATGAAATCTGAGTTGACGCCTAATATCCGTCAGATTCAAATCAACAATGATGCGATCGGATAGCAATACCTCGTCGTCAATTCCGTAGACGATCAGGCGTGACTGCCCAATACCATTGGCGAACACGACTAGGGTGTTGTCATTGATTACCTTGTAGTCAACGATATCAGGGTTATTAATGAACACTTGGCCAATCGAGCTGTTGAATTTGATGTGCTGACCATCGTTGAGCGTAATGGAGCGATCGGCAGCAAAACTGTTTGTTATAAAAAGTAAGCCAATCAGCGGTGCTAAGATGGAAACACGCAGTGCTTGCTTGATTCGATGATGGATCATCATTACAACGCCTCTCTAGAGTTATTCTCATTGCCACGTAGCTCAGCAATACCGGTATAGTTATCGATAATGTTGCGTACCTCCACGACCTCAGGTTGCGTATAGGTTTGGCTTCGATAAATTTCGATGTGCATTGTGCGTTGTGCTAGCGCGAGTTTTGGTAATTCATCAGGCTTAACTTCGATGACCACCGTAGTCAAACCGTCCTCTTTGCTCGGCGCTCGAGCGGTAATTGAACTGTCACCAGTTTCGTCATTTCCGATGTTGAGAACTTTGACATTTTTAAGAAACATCGAGGCCTTCACCCCTCGAAAGCGCTTTGGCTTATCGATATTTCCAGCCAAATTGGCATTAGGAGAACTCACTGTGAGGATATCGATATACGAACCCGGTCGGATGTAATCGTTGATTAGGTTTTTGTCACTGACTTTAAGTGGGTATAGCGTCATGCCTTCCGTTATCAAAAGATCGACATATCCTGGCTGTCCTGGTGTCACTTGATATTCAGGCATTACCACCTCACTGGCGTTAAGGTTTCGATTTAACAAAGTGGAAGGTGCAAAGCTGATTTGAGCGTCTTCTCTAACACCCAGTGTTAATGCTTCACTCAAAGGAATCTGTTTCTTGACGACCCCTTGTGCATCGATCGCACGCCCTTTTTCGTAGGTTTTGGTGGTCATCCACACCGCAACATGTTCTTCATTTTTTTCAACGACCACTTCAGCCGCCACTTTCGGTTGGGGCTCACTCTTGAACAGGTCGATAACGCCTAGCGCACCCACGATTAAGGCAGCAATGGCCACAAGTAATACCAGTCGGGATCTCATAATGTGCTCATTTTTTGGAGGTTCATATATGTGGCGTAGATTGAGTTAAAATTACTAAGTAAAATCCAATGCTAATTGCTATTCCATATGGAATACCCTCTTGGTTATGGGCATTCCCTCTTATTAATTTTTTACTTATTAGATAAGTAAGTGCTAAAATACCACCAGCAAAAGCCGTCAGAATATACGCCAATAACAAGTCATTAACAGGGATGACAAGTGACAAAATAACGGCGTATTTAATATCACCCGCTCCAATCCAAATCAGCTTATAAAGAATAAGCCCTCCACCTAACATCAGTAAAAAACTCATAATTTGGATATCTAATGGGGATATGAAACACTGCAAGAAGAGTAGTACGAGCAAGGCGTAATTTTGTATCTTACGATAGAGAAAATCAGTAGCCGACACATATATACTCAATATTGCCAAAGTCACTAAATACAATTCATGACTAAAAATTGGAAATACCACCTAAGTTTGGTTAAAACAAAACTTATTTTACATCGTAAATTAACCAAGCCAGACCAATGTAAACACAGGTCTGGCATGAATATCTCTCGATATCTTCTACACTAGCCAATAAGGCTTGATGCTAGCTGCTAGCAGTATCAATAGCCGTAGCTACATCTTCAAAAGCACCTTCTAGCTTGCCTATGAAGCCATCAGCACCTACCGCTGTAGTCACTAACACAGCCATTGCAACAGCAATAAGACCATATTCAATCGCAGTTACGCCGCGCTCATCGTTCTTGAATTGTGATATAAACATGCTTGTTTTCACGTATAGCTTAGTAATCATTATTTGTTCCTATAAGGGCTATTGAAAATTCGTCGCCATTATAATTATCCCACCCACTCAGGGGAAAATACCCCCTATCGACTTTATCAATAGATAGAGCAAAAATTGATCAAAACAAAAAGATTAAAATTAAACAAAAATACAACAAACCCTTACTCAACAAAGAGTTACAATAAAAAACACTGTCCATTAACTATATTAATTTAAATTTATAAACTTTAAAAAGTAAGATATAGCTCAATCTTTTTACTTATATAAATCTTATATAAATCTTATATAACCTTTAGCTATAATCCCCTTTGAAATTTACCAAACTTTATTACTCATTATAAAACCTGTTGAAATACAATTATCATCACGCTATTGTTCTTCGAATCAACAAACAATAATAAATATAACTTCTTTGTGTCAAAAGGTTAGTCGAATCATGAAACTACATTTCGAAAATATTGTTTCGTTCATAGCAGTAGTTGAAGAAGGTTCATTTAGCTCTGCTGCACGCAAGCTTGGAAAATCACAGTCAACAGTTAGCACTGCTGTCCAAAATCTTGAGTCAGACTTAGGTTTCAATGTATTTAATAGAGAGCACTCTAAAGTCTGGTTAACAGAGAAAGGGGAACGCCTATTCCAATTATCTTTACCCGTGGTGTCAAAATATCGGGAATTAATAACCGTTGCCCAACAGATGAATATATCTGACCAGATAGTTTACCGAGTGGGTATCGATCCATTAGTGTTCAATAAAAACGTAAAGAAGACACTACTAGCATTCTCAGAAGCATTCCCGAATGTTGACCTACTTGTCGTGACGAAACCCAGCTTCGTGTTAGGTAACTATATAAACGAAGGGAAGATAGACCTAGCGCTAGGTAACCCGTATCACAAGACAAATTACGACTTCAACATCGAGGAACTATTCCACGTTAACTGTTGGTGGGTGGCTCATGAAGACTTAGTAACCTTAAAGTCCCAAGCACCATCACAGCGAGTTCTATTAATGGATGGTTGTGAAGAGCTACTTAACTTGTCAAACATCGCAGCATATAACCTATGGCGACTGGATGATTTAGGAACCATCATCGATTTATGTAAAGCTCAAAAAGGCATCGCCTTTCTGCCAGGGTTTCTCATCGAAGGTAACATCAAAGAACATAAGCTTAAGGTTATTACAGATCACCCTGACTTTTTTGGTAAACGAGTTATTGCATCCCTCTTCTGGCAAATACATTCTGATTTTAGCTTGTTTAATCAGTGGATCAAAAAGGAGCTACAAACCAGCACTCAATATAAACAAACATTTGTTGCTGATTTAGCTCAATAACGTTCTATTAAAATCTGGCAATCACGCTCTATTACACTCACCAATATCGGGCGTGATACATAATAAATCAACACATCTTGATATATCTCTGAAACGAACCATAGATAATAGATATAACTAACATCGTTATATTTTGTTTATTCTATAGCTCACCAATTAAAACTCAACGGTACCTATAACCTTTTATTGTTTCGATTTAATTGATAAAAATAACTTAAGAGTATTTATCGCCTTACTCGTCATTTACTGCGCGCTGGTTTATCCCCGTCTAGTCGATCTGGGGCGACTTAGCTTTCGCTTAACCTCATACAAACGATGTAGATGACTAGAAGAAAGGCTGATGATGGTAACTACACTCATCCCAGATTGCAGAGACACGCGAAGCCTCATTAAGTCTACAACGCCGACTGGCAAGACATACAGAGGCTCATCATAACTGGAAGGTTGTATCGGAATTACAGACACAAAAAAGCCCACATGACTTTCATTTGAACAACCACGGCTACCTTCAAGTACATATCAGACTCAATAAGTATCGATCCTTAAAAACTGGAAACAGTGCTCGCAACTT
This sequence comes from Vibrio splendidus, assembly GCF_001557875.1. Taxonomy (GTDB): domain Bacteria; phylum Pseudomonadota; class Gammaproteobacteria; order Enterobacterales; family Vibrionaceae; genus Vibrio; species Vibrio splendidus_F. Next base: position 354,509 of record NZ_LNRF01000002.1, read on the forward strand.
ACCACTAGATTGCTTGATGCCTATTCACTGGCAAAAGAAGCTCATATCATTTATCGACAAATCTAAACTTAGCTCTCAAAAGACAAATGCTTTAATTTTTCAGGATCCTAAAAGACTAAAAAACGCATTTACATTACTTACTGTCGTCTTAAAAGAGATCACCCAAGACGATAAACTTAGGTTTCATCACTTACGGCACAGCTTTGCAAATTGGAATTGGTTATTAATCAATTTCAATCGCTACCCTACTAATAACCTCCCTCTGCCGTTGCAGCACAATTTCTTCTCGGCAGATAGGCAAAACCAGCTATTTCATCGCTTGGGTGTGTGCACTAATACAAGGAAAAAGGCATTTGTACTATCACGTTTACTTGGACATGGCACCATTGAAACGACATTCAGGTCTTATATACACCTAGCCGCCCTTCATATTTACTTATTAAATAGGAGTCGAAATGAGTCTCCCCTTCACTTATTGCAGTATAGTATTGATTACACAGTAAAACTCGATAACAAGAGTATGAGGCCAATCCGAAATGACAAACCGCTGGCTCTTTATCATGACGCACTACCAATGACTATGGTTGGAAAATCCAAACCCGACCTTGAACGATCTCTTGAGCTACTTATTAACAAAGAAGAGAGAAAACCTTCGTCGAACAGTGTTCCCATTGCTGACGTTTTTAAATGCACTTCCCTATTAAGTTATGGTTACTCTATAAAACAAGCCGCAGAATTAACAAAGATATCTGCACAGCTCATAACTCGGATTGCACTTAGGCTGGAATCACATCGCGAGATTTACACGAGAAGATCCAAAAACACCCTTCCTGAGTTTTGCGGCATAAACAGGCTAAATCAATATCAAATAGATCAACTCAACTTTTTTATGCAGCAATTTGATAAATCGTTGCAATCAGAGGCGCTACGTAATGTCAAGATCAACCTATCCCAAGTCACCAAAGCGCTTCACCATTGTGTAGGGGCTAAAGGACACTTAGTTCGAACGCATGATATAAAGACCGTCGCATTCTTACTCAAAACCATGAAAGTGATTGGCATTAAGGATGAGCACGTAAGAATTAAATGGCATTTTTCTCATAAACTAGCGTCCGATGAAATAACGATTGATAAAGTCATTTCTCATTACCGATATTGGGAACAGTTAGTGCAAAGCCGAGTTGGCTTTAATGCCACAACTATTGAAGCAGTTATCCCACATAGATATGATCGGTTATCTCAAAAAATGACAGCAATTGGTGTCGATATACACCGTTCGGATGAAGCTAAGTTTCTTGGCTATCATGAAAAAGGAAACATTAGCATCCACCTGCTTCAGACCAAAAAAGAGAACCGTGATTCACTCACAAAAGAATTTAGGAAACTGGTGCCGATGAGCCCACAGCGAAGCAGGTCATACATTACGTTTCTTCAATTACTGGATGTTTATTTGGATGTGATCCCGTTACCTTTAAACATCGACTAGCTGCAATCATCGCTGCTTTACACACTCTTTCATCCACTCTTCTACATCACTGTCGATCCAAGCAACGGCCCTCTCCCCTATAGGTACGGGCTTAGGAAATGAGCCCTCACTCATCTTTCGATAAATAGAAGACCTACTTAAAGCGGTCTTTGTCATGACTTCTTTTATTTTCAGAAATCTCATTGGTATACCTTACTTATACTGACTCACAAAGAAGATACACCATGCCATCAAAAATCCTATGATCACACCTGCGTTAACGCACTAATGTTAAATGGGTCCAAGGTTTTCAGACCAAACATTTGTTGAGCGTCAGACAACCAGCCCATCCACCTCAATAGTAATACCACTATTGACACTATAACTCGCACCGGCTTTGGCACCATCAGAGTGCACTTTGATTTTTTCCACGATATCTGGAACTAAACGCCCTTCTAACGTTTTATGGAATGCACTTAATGACTGACGTACGAAGTCTTTCGTCAATTTAGGTGTCAATTCAAAATCATTCTGACGCCACTGCCCCTCGTCTTCTAAACCCATGCTTTTGTACAAACGCACGTCGGCTTTCATTGAGTCTAATACTTCTAAATATTCACGCGTTTGGTCAACGTCTTCTTCAAATATTCGCCCCAACGTTTCCGTTCTCATGGCTTTTTTGACGAAGAATAAGTAAATCGCTAGCGCTTTAGCTGTAAGTTTTACAGGTACACCAGCCACATCTAATGTCTTATCCTTAGTCGAAATTTTTACTTTAATTTCCGAGCTATGTGCACTATTCAAAGCTGATACAGTTTTTGAAAACGAATGGCTTTGCATTTGGTTGTAAATTGACTCATCAACTTGACGACGCATTCTTACAAACGGGATTTCAGCCAGGGTGACATTAGCGTCCTTGGTGTTTACGACCTTTTTTTTATCTCTCCCGACGATGTACTTGTCGTAAGGAGTTGGGTAATAAAATTCACTCACAAACTCAAAATCATCGTCTACGAACACATGACTCAGCACATCTTGCTCACGGCCATACAAAGACATTGCGTAGCCCATGTAAAAAGCCATTGTCTTTCGTCCGCCAGCAATTGAAGCATGAATCGCAACATCGTCATTGCGAGTCAACTCCTCTACTTTCTGTGTAATAAAGTCAGCCATGACGACTTGGTCTGCTTCGGCCTTTGCATCATCTAACACATTGCCCTCTTCATCAGAGATCAACCAAATATTCTCAGAACTAAACTCAATGTCTGGAAGTTGATAATCTTCTATTAACTTGTTCCAATAACCATCTTGAAACAACCCTTCTTCTAACGTTAGCTTAGAGTTAGCGGTAGTAATCACAAATACTTCATCAGGCATTGTTTTACCTTGATGATTCAATGCAAACAGCGTTTCAGTTAGGACTTGAGGGCTTGCGCCTGTCACGGCTACCAAAATATTTTTCAAAATAGGCTCACTAAGTTATTTGGTCTTGTATGAAAAAGAAGGACTTAATAGTTATGCTATCGTCTAGATACCATAAAATTCGTCATCATCTGTTTGGTCTGTCTCCTGATTGATAATCTTTCCACAGCCTAAACAATCTGGGGTTAAGTCAGTTGGCATCATAATTATCAAACCACAGTGTGGGCATAGATCACCTTGTGTTAGCATTCACTTAGCTCCCCAAACGCTACAATATAGCTACCGCCCCAGCCAGTATTGTGCTCTATACAAACACCATTGCGAACTTTCAGCATGCTACAAAGCAGCTCTACCGTAAGTTCAACATCAGAAATATCAAAACCAACAGCTTGAGATAATTCATTGTTGATATAAACAAACTCACCAGCTTCTAAACAAAAACCGAATAGAAACGTCGGATCTTCCTCAAGCTTATCCCAACTCTGCACGCCCTCTCCTGCAATTTGAACTCCAGAAAACGGGGCGAACAGCGGTGTCTCATCACCTTGAATTTTTACCAATTGTATCGTCATATGCGCTAAACCCTTGTTTGTTCGAACGCTATGATAAAAGTTAGATAATTCAGATTGGTATTCTTAAGCTTATGAACTCGCCCATACACTGTAATTAATGTACTTCAAAACCCTCTGCCGCTGGCTCACCTTGATACAAGCTCTCAGATATCATTTTATCGAACTCATCGGCATCAACATCGAACAAGCTCCAAAATGTGTTGAACGACTCTCTAGAATAAGGAAATAGATACAGAGCACTCATTGTGGCGAGGTCACCGTCGTCCGTATGAGACAAGATTGACTTACAGACAGATAACTCTGAATTCAATAAGTTAATTTTTGTGTCATTTAAATCTGATTCATTAACACCTAACGAATAGTACATAGAGACTCGAGCTGTATAGTTAGTCGATGACACACTAATCCGGCGCTCCGTCATTGGGTTATCGAGTACCAGACCACCGTCATCACTTAATTCAGAGTTCAGAATGAAATGATTAAACTCTAAATGTTCAACTATAGATTGTACTTGTGGAATCATTTCGTGCCTCAATAACTGATATGTAGCATTGCTAACTTATCCTTTTCCAACAGGCTAAGTTCGCTTTTTAAGTATTGGCCGAGTTCTTTTTGTTTAAACTCTGTGTGGCCTTGAGCGTATTTTGTTACGTCTAGATTGAGCGTGTGACAGTGAAGATCCATCACAGGACTTAACCCTGCGGGCTCATGATCCCATAAAGTCCCTAATTTGTAGGAACTTTTTAAGACATAATCCTTTTGGGACGTGCAATTGATTAGCTTTAAGTTGTCATTCCTATCAAGAATAGCTTGCCACTGTTCATCTTCACTTGAGACAGCGCCAGCGAAAATATAAGCAACCGAAACTAGATTACGTGTCGTTAACTCATTTAGAGTATGCCTGACTATACGACCACCTAAAGAGTGTCCCATTAAAATACAGTTTTCAAACTCTGACTGCTGCTCTAGATAGTTCGCAAACCCTCTTCCGACATGGCGAGTTTCATGAAAGCACGTCTTCCAATGTCCCGCTACTTTATCGACAACAATTGCACCCACAGTACTCGCTATACCTAGAATGGTACTACGTGCAGCAACCATAGCAGCAAAACCAAGCTTTCCGTTACTTGATGCTGGTATATTTGGTACCGCACCTTTATCAAAAACCATATCGGTAAAGTTGCCTGCTTTCCAATCAACACGAATAACTTTATTGGTTGGATAAAGCTCATCAACCACTTCTAACCAATCTTTTGAGCATTTACTGTTTTCAGACAGAAATCCGTTGATAATAAAAACAGCAGGAAGCTTGCCTTCACGTACTTGAACAAGTTCACAAGATTCTTCATCTCGTGGTTCTAAGTCCTGTGCACTTGGCTCGGTTAATGAATCCTTGAGGCTTTTGAGCAGAGGGTTGATGTCAAAGCTAGGCAATGACGCTTTGAATTTGTTAAACATAGCTATTTACCCTTGATTACTTTACGCGCTTTGAACACGGTTGAAATAACGCCCACGAGGAACATAACGAATACAAACAGGACAAGAAGTTTGATCATCACTTAACCTTAAATCGAAAGTAGATCGTATTGTTGTTTTACTAACTCTTGTCCGTATTGGCGTTCAAGTCGGCGAACAATAAAGTGCCCTTTTGCCATGTCTTGGAAGTGGTCAATAAACATCGTATTGATAGCTGCGCCACCAACAGCACCAATGGCAGGAACTGCCTGAGCTGCTGCTTTTTGAGTAATCTGAACGCCAAAACGTTCCGCAATTAAAGTCATAAAGCGAACTAACACTGGTGCTGCTTCCTGAGCCAAACCATGTTTCGCAATATGTTCCACAGCTTCAGTAGTTGCTCGTGCTAGCATTGCACGAATAGCAAAGTAACCCGACTCTGCGCCATCATCATCTTTACTATTTCCACCTAATGCAAACACCTGTAAGCACGCAAGCTTTGTCTCGTCATCATTTATCGATTCACCTTGCTCTCGGGCAATATCACCAATAGAGCGCAGCATCAGCGTCGTTGAGACAGGCAATTCAATAGATAATGCTGCAATACCAAAGAAACCACCTATTGCCCCGCTGGTTGCCGCGCCAAGCTTATGCCAAATATTAGATGACTCTTCTCCGGGAGTATCTTTCATTGTATAGAGCGCTGCAGAAGCCGACTTATCAAGCGCTGTGTGTGTCACACGACCAATCTTCTTATTCCAATCTTCTGGAAGCTTTTCAATAAGAAGCTCTATTGGTGTTCCAACAAAGTCGGTAACTTTGGCGGCTAGGCCAGGGTTTTCTAAAAGAGATTTCGCAGTTTTGAGTTCAGAAAGGTGTTGAGAGCGAATTGTTTGTTGAGTAAAGTTTGATTGAGACATTATTTAACCTGTTAAATAGATTCACATATTCCATTCGTTCGTTAGACTTCCTTTCCCATTTCAATGAATTATAACAAGCCACATCCAACAAACAACACATCATTCCATTTATATAAAAAAGGAGAGCTAATCCAACGTGGGACTCACTCTCCATTCATTTCAATCAACTAAATGACACAAATACATCGGTTGGGAATGTACCGGACGAGATCTGAGCTTGCCCCTCAACAATGATATTTGCGTGTTCTTCATCATCAAGATGATATGGTAAGTGGTTCTCAGGTAAACGTTTATCAGCAAACCAGTAACCAAATCCTTGATCAAGCCATAACGTCACTTCCCTGCCGTTATCAAAAGATAAAACGAGCGTTCGCGAGTGAGGTAACTTATATTTCGAAGTCGTTTTAAAACTCATATTTGCTGTCGAGCTTTCAAATGCCAAACCAACTACCTTGTCACGTGAGTAATCATCGAAAAAATTGTCTTGTACTGTCGTTGGCTTGTAACCTCGACTTAACTCCCCTGTGTGAATCTCGACCTGGCAGCTTTTGTAATGCTCCCCTAAAAACTTCAAGGTATTAAAGCATAGAGAAACAGGTAAAGTTGCGGCCAGATAACGATCAGAATAAGTAGCAGATTCGATAACTTGGTCTTGCATCAACGCCATTAATGCTGGTGAGCGTTTAAACACAAGAGTCCAAAACTTGAATCCGAACTCAGAAGCTTTTCCGTCCAGTTCATTATCAATCACTATTTTTTCTACATCAGAACTTTGACGCAAACGCGTAGGATCAAAGTCCACCAACTCACCCAAAGAACCAATACCAACCACTAAAGTTTCAAGATCATCGATACGGTTTCCCCATTGGTAACAATATGACTCATTAGCCACCGATGCTAACACCTGATGATTAGCATGATCATTTAGTAGTTTACTCATTAGCTTCACATTTGGGTGGTTCTGATACCAAGACAACGTCACTTTTTGCTCAAGTGACAACTCTTGCACTTGAACCTCTGTCAATATCAAGTTTACCTTTCGCTCGGCAACCCAGCGACTAAATGCTTGATACAGTTGCCAATCGCCTAAGTCGCTTAATTGACTTATAGGAAGCTCAACATAGAGGTCTGAGTCCTCATGTTTAGCCAACGTTTTTTCTATTGCGATCATTAACGGACGTAGTTCACGCCTATTGTGATGGTCGAACAATTCATATTCCACTGGCAAGCTAAGATTGTTAAAAAAACCGTTACTCAAATAAGTAGCCACTTTCCTTCTATCAAGTAAATCAAGGACATGTTGAGTCGAATAATCCACTAAACAACGATGACAGGCCTTGTCACAGTGACAGCTGGATGCAACCTTCTTTGCTCCTTGCAATAACTCAACAACATACTCAGAAGCTTGAATTGAAAAACCTGCACCACCAGCTGCATTGTCAAACAAGACGATAGCTTGTACTTCTCGTCCCTCATGATTCACAGGCTTGGTTGTACAGCCAATTTCATCATTATTAATACCAAGCTTCTCCGCTAACTGGTTTCGCATCAACACCGCGACTGAACGAGCAATACTTCTCTCTACTAGCGGTTTACCCAGCTCATCAAATAACAATAATTCGAACACGTCCGTATAGGTACTATGACCCAACTTTAGCGGACCTTTTACAGTGAACTCCCTGTCGTTCCCGCCACACAAAACTTCGCTTGAGCTGGTTAAATGGCCCTTACCACCTCGTAAGCGAGTGTGCCCCATCAACACTTCTTTTGGTGACTTATCTCCACCTTCGGGCATAGCTTCCATACGACCACATTCTAAGCAAAGCGCATACCCTTGGTTAACGGGTCCTGCACTGTAATAATAAACATGGCCATTATGGCTTGAACGGTATGATGCTCCAGGGTTTACACTCACTTCATGCCACTCGGAACCATCTACCGTCACCCAAGGGTCATTGAAAGGTACATGATTCAGACGCGAGATATCGTTATGAGGTTCGTCTCTAATATCGACCGCAAAACTCGCTGGCTGAATGTAAGGGTGAATACGATCTTTTGTTTTCTCGTCACTAAAATTGAACTCATTCCCACAACATTCACACTGTTCAGGTCTTAACAACGAAGTATTACTGGCACCACACTTGTCGCAACGCCATGCCCACCTTAACGCTTGTATCTCTTTGACTTGATCAACAGTTGCAGGACTGTGCCAGTTCAACAACACGCCTTTCGACTGATAAACACGTCCATCAATCACAACATCATTACCCGGTGCATAATCGCGAATAGCGACTGAAAGATCTCGGGACGGAAAGCCAGCAGCGCTATATAGGTTATCTTTACGAGATGTTTTATCGTTGATTTGGTCTTGTTTCATCTTGATGTAGCGTTTTCGCCTTTCGATCACTTTGACATGATCTGTATTTAAAGACACCACATCAGTAGGGAACCCGTATCCGGGTAAGAAACCTTTACGTGCTAACTCGGAAAGTAAGAACTCCCCCTCTAAGCGTTGAATTTGGCTTTCTACTGCAGCTTGCGCTGTTGATAGCGAGTTAGGGTTCTCTTCTAAGCTTTTAGATTGTTCTTTTAGCAATTGATGCTCAACGGACCAACGCTCGACAATGCGCTTCATATGCTTAGCAGACGCATCTAGAATTTCGATACGTGATGTTGCATCAAGAGAGGTTCGACGTAACAAAGTATCCAACCCGTCTTGTACAAAATCTAACGCTCCGTTTACACACCAGTCAACAAATTGGTCAGCTTGAGAAGCCGCCGATTCATGATCAGATTTGAAGAAGTTACCGCAATTCAATTTCAACGAATTCTCTGACTTCACAACATGATTTAAAAATGTTGAAAGTAGTAACGAATTCACATGGCGACGAACAATGTAGTCACTCGATAACGATACGTTCGGTACTTTAATTTCCGTATCAAACGCCCAACGAGTATTCGAGAAAATATGCTCTCCATGCGGAGTAGATTTACATAACGTAAGCGCAATCGACTTAGTTTCTCCACGACGGCCTGCGCGACCTGCACGTTGCAAGTAGTTCGCAGGGTTAGGTGGAGCATTATTCATCGCGACTACCGATATACCACCAATATCTACACCCATTTCCATCGTCGTAGAGCAGCTTAAAACGTTTATTTTCCCTTCTTTGAATTCTTTTTCATACTCACGTAGCTGGCTTGCCTTAAGCTGCGCAGAGTGCTCTGCGACTCTAAAGTAAGGAGTGCGTTCTACAACACGGTCAGCAATATCTGACCACGCGTTTTCTTTGCGTACATCAATTAAGTCTGGTTGCTCTTGCCAATCCCTAACTTTGTTTAGATCAACCGTTTCTCCACTTTCAGGATCGCGGCCAAATGGGAACGGATAACTTGGGGTAGATATTTGTTTACACAAATGTTCGGTACGGTCCCCAGATAAATTCAAATATGGGGTCACCCCTAGCAATGGTTTATCTATGATTTTTTGGGTATGAGGACATTGATGCTTATCTGCAATCAAAGAGAAACTCACTTGTTGCTCAAGCTCTAAACGATAGCCATCACCACTCGGAGTCAACACTGACGACTGCAGAGCCATCCACGCTTGGCGTAAAATTTCGTTAATATCTGCACGTGTATCAGAATCCTCTAACTCTATATTTAGAGCCGTCGCAAGCAACCTAACTAACCTTGGTTGTCGTGGCCCATTACGCCTAATTTTTGGCCATGCCTCTACATTCCAAATATGGGTAGGTTCATCTTGACCTACTAAGAAAGCTGGCGAATATTTAGCCCCAATCCAGTTAATTTGCTCATCCGTCAACCTCACGGCTTTCATGCTTCGTACATGAAAATTCACACAAACAGTTAGGAAATTAACCCACTCTTCACGCCCTTTTTCAGCACTATCAAAATGTCTCATCCATTCACTAGGGGCTGAACTCTCCTTTTGGGCTAAACCTGGATATTCCATGCAGACCAAGCCCATGGTTTCGAGTGTGTTCTGTCTTTTAGGACGGCTATTGAACTCTCGCAACAATAATAAGCGCGCAAGTAATTTCGGATTTGCAACCATGTCCATGCGGTCATCGAAGTGTTCGTAAAACTTTTTGATCCACAGTTTTACTTCTTTCTGTTCTGCTAAAAAATCTTCAACTTCTTGCCAAGTTACTGCAACCGACTTTGAGCTTCCACCAACCAAAGAGGCGATTTGACCTTCAACAAACTCGATCATGTCCTCTTCACCGCTCATTTTAGCCATCTTGAGCATTTTCTGAAATTTCTCGAGCTCAGCAGTATCTTCAGAGCTTGAACCAGTCTCTCGGATCGCTTTATCCAAGATCAAATGATAAATAGTCGAACGCAAAAACTGCCTTTCAGAATCTTGTTGTGACTTGGCAGAAAAACGAGCGGTACCTTGACGGCTATCGGTGAAAGTAATCATGCGACGGCCGTTCCAAGGACCTTTCAACTGCTCTTTCTTACCATCTTGGCAATACTCTAGTAATGTAGGAATGACCGTCGACAGCATAAATGGCGCACCATTTCTGAAGTGACGGTAGAACTCGAAATTCTTGATTTTAGTATGCTGGCAGCAAGGGCAACGCACCGACAAAGCACCGTCACTTTTACGATACCCTTCGACTCGATGGATTAAATGTGCCCCTGGAACTTTAGCGGTTTTTACATCTCTCTGGTTATTAATCCAGTATTCACCGGTTTCTTCAAAACTTAACGGAGAGATAAGAGCAAAGCGATCATACTCCTCGGAAGTTTCTTCATCATCTTCGATGGTGAGATCTTCTTCTCCAACAAGGTCCAAGGCAAAGTCATCAATCGATGAGTCTGGCTTCGTTAAGTGCAGTTGTGAATGACTGGTCTCTGAATCCGTTTTTTCAGTCGCAGCCAATAAGCTAGTTCCGCAACCATTACAGCTAACCATTTCAAATATCGGTGAACCACACGAGCACTTCTCACGACGTGACATATGAACCATACCAAATCGCCAATCAATCGACTCTAAAGGCGTACCTACCTTTGCCGAGCAATCTGAATTTGAGCAAGCCCAAAGCCCACCAGCAACCCTGTGGAACAGGTGAAGTCTAAACGGAATAAATGCATCGCCATCTGCGTTCTTTGTCGAAGCACAGATATCAAGCCATTGAAGTGAGTCTTGTTCAGATAACGGTTCCTCAGTTGCAGACAATAGCTTCCCTATTTCGCTCAACGTCATTCTGTTATCGGTTGAACTCAGGTGCTGCCTTAACGTTCTTAACGGCGGTAAGCTTTGTAATACATCGTAACGTTCTATTTCGTTCGTTATGCTTGAAACACTATCAAGGTTCATCGCCTTTATTTGCTCTAGTTCCATCAGCGGTTTGATTTCACGCTCACCCTTCACTAAATGAACTTGAGTGATATCGACACCAGCGACGTCAGCCAAAAACGCTTTTAGATCCGCGTCAGAGTCCTTTCCACCAATCGTTGCGGAAGTCGCGACAAATCTCACTTGATCTGGCGTGACACCAAAACCATGCATTACACGTCGAAGCAACAGGGACAATTCAGCAGCTTGAGAACCAATATAGGTATGCGCTTCATCTAAAACGATCCAACGCAATTTGCCTTTAGAACGGTTCAAAATATTCGCGTCTTTTTGGCGAACCAACATGTACTCCAACATCGTAGAGTTGGTCACCAATATTTGAGCTGGGTTTTCTCTCAGCTCCTTACGAGAAAGCTGTTCATTTGGGTGCTTTTTTCGTTCTGCAACACTTACTGATTCGGGCGTATCACCATTAAACAGGCTGAATTTAACTTGATCACCCAATTGGTGAGTCCACGCCGTTAAACGCTCTCTCTGACTGTTGATTAATGCATTGAGTGGATATAAAAACAAAGCCTCGACGCCATCTGGCTTACTGTTACGTTCAACAATGTCATTTAGAATTGGCACTAAGAAACACTCTGTCTTACCAGAACCCGTACCACTACTCACAATTACAGACTTAGGAGATGGCTCCAATAGATGAGACCATGCTTCATGTTGATGAGAGTACGGGTACCAACTGCTATCAAAAAGGTAGTCTTCTTTAAGCTCTTTCGGTGGATTTGCCATTGCGTTTACAATCGAGCTGTTTAACAACCCACCCGATAGGTCTCGCATGCTTTGAGTATGCGGTTTCCAGCCAAAGGTGGCTTCAAACACAGGGTCAGCAAGAAACGCCCCCTCTTTACCTGGGGATTGAGAAAACGACTGCCACAAAAATTCACGTAAAGGCTTAGATCGCAAACCAAATTGCCCTAAAGTAGCGCGCGCTGCTCGTTTAGTCAGTTGGTCAACTAAAGACTCAAAATATTGCATGGTTGGTTTACCTTATTTAGCTATTCACTAGGCCGAAAATCATTTTATGTGTAAGAGCGAACACTTGTTCAAAGTAGTCAGGGTCGAAGCTGTTGTATTGTCTCATCGCATGTACCACCTCTGGTGTCATTCTCAGTGATGCAGATCCACAAGTAGATAAAGCAAGCAATACGGGCGCATTCATCACGTTATTGCGGTACAGGTCCTTAGTGGTGAAGCACACCTCTGCTAATTGTGGTTTAACGGCCCTAATTGAACTTTTCAATATATGGTCCGAAAATTCGCAAGGCCAGTGAGATTCGTTGTATTGGTTATTCAATGTATTTCGCAGGTCAAACAATTGCTGAATATAGGCGGCAGGATTAAGGGAAGGTTTCTCTCGATTGGCATCGATTTTATGCATTAAAAGGTTCTTGAGGCTTTGTAAGCCTTGGTATCGAGTTACTAATTCGTCTAATTTTGATTCAATTTTACCGCAGATAATGTCCGAAAAGTCGTTGCCGTAAACCTCGATACGTGAAGCATAGAAAGCGCTCACTACCGCGATCGCATCTCGAGCTTTAATTGAGTGCCATAAGAAAGGAAACTGCTGACTAAACTGCCAAATACGCTCGGCTTCTTTCTTATTTGCGCTTAACAACATAGCGAGCATAAATTCAGGTTTATTAATTGCACCTCGCCACAGATCGAATGTGGTAAGCGGAACACTATCAAAGGCCAACAAGGCTTTAATGTATGCCCATTCTGGCGCACTAAATTCTGTCGCCAACTGACCGCAAACCACCGAAAACTTATCTAGACGATCCTTACGGGCCCCGATAGATGCCGCTTGTTCTAGTCGATTACTCGACGACGACAACAACTCAAGGTCTTTACTCCACATCAAAGGTCTTACACCCTGCTCGGCTTCGTCAGCATAGATAAGCCAAGCACCAGGCGAAGCGTCTTCTTCAGGGAAGTACCACTGTTCGTCATTCTTGATTAAAGTAATCGGCGCATAAGTTGGGTTATCCAAAGGCACCATCGAAAGTGTGGCCATGAAGCTATCGTTGCTATCGTTGTCGATTTCAATCGTGCCTTGTGCTCTGTTTGGAATAAGAGCATTGCTGTATGCATTAACACTGAAATTGAAAATGGTATGTGCATTGTCCAGCACCGATACCTTAACGGCTGCATCTAATGAAGATGATAGAGCCAGCAAGGACTCAATATCCTCTTTGAACGTTGCTAAGGAAAATCCGGTAGATAAAACGTCACCTTTTGGCAAAATTCGCTTCACGTAAGCGGATTTAGAAAAAGCGCCATAAATATCTCTAGCGAGAAGCTTGAATTCCACCTCTAGCGAATCACTGACGCCATAGCCGAATAACTCATAACGATTAAGCGTATCGACTAAAATTGCTTCAGCATTACGAACCGCTTCTCCCCCAGAGCTAATTAGACAAATACCTTTAGCGGGGAATGGCAATGTTATTGACAATGACTTTGCTTGGTCTTGCCACCATATCGCTACGTCAACTTGTGCTGGTGGGTGAGCTTGATGACTGAGCATATCCAAAGTGCGTTTAGCTTCGTTCGGGTCTTGCTGAGAATGAGATAGAACCGAGCTCGGCAGAACATCGAGTTGTTCTGCATCCTTTAACGCAATAGATGGTAGTGGTTTATTAGAATAAAAGCCGATCTGACCAATTTGTACCGTGTGGCTCGGTTGCAGTCCAATAGAAAAATCGTCCGGTAACAAACCTACAGTAAAACGCTTAACCGGTTTGTTATTCTCAAACAAAGCGATATCGACCTTACCAAAAGGTACCGTATTCATTGACTGCCATTGTTCAAGCATTGTATCGCGCCAACGAAGCTGAGTATTTGGAATTTCTGATTGCTGACCATTTTCATCAATGGCGACTAAGCTAGGAACACCAATAAAGCACTTACTTGGATTAGCTTGATAAGGAACTGGCTGGCCAACCAAATTGAATTCAAGAGGTTGCACACCTTCTCGGTCAAGTGACACACAATAGGCGTCAAAATAAAATTCCGTATCCACTTGAGTATTAACATCATAAAGAACACGTCCACTGATGTGACCTACCGTAGCAAGTGTAGGATGCGATAAGCGCTCCGGTACTGAAACTAAAACGTTCGCCTCTGCACATTCGACACTTCCAGCACCTTTGAGCAGCCATTCATCGTTATGTTGTGTGAATACCCAAGGTTCATTGGCATCAACTCCCGCACCACCAAGCACTGGGGCGAACCATTCATTACCAGCGTCATCCGTTGCTTTCAATTGAATATCGCAGTCGAACCACTCTGCAGGAAGAGACTTAGTATAAACATCGAGTAAATAGTGCTCAGAGTCCGCACCACGTTTAAATGCCTTTGCCAATAAAAGGCTCTTACTTCCAACCGCAAACAGGTTTATGCGGTCTGGAAAATTCACGCTACTAAACAGTTGCTGTAAGAACTTGGCATTAAGACGAGACTTGAGTGTGATATCAATTTGGTTCCGCCACTGATAATCGTCATCCGATGCCGAGATATCCATCATTGAGGCATAATGAGAATAAGATTTACGTAGAGAACGAAGAATCTTAATAGAGTTTGGTAAACGACGTTGAACTTCAACAGCAAGACCAAGCGCATTACCCAATAAAGTTCGTGCGGCTTCAGGCTCCATGTTCAATGGTAAAGCTTGCGACCAATTTGCATCGACCGTATTCAAGTAATGAAGCGGGTCGCTTTGCTCGTCTAGCCCGTGCTTATCGACCAGATAATAAATGGATTCAGCAACTTGGGCGACAATGCTATAAACCGTCTCATCACGATATGATGCTGCAATATAGTGCGCGTGTGCTTTAGCAACAGATACTGCGCTTAACCGTGAGTTAGCAAATTGCCCATAATCTTGAATCACTTGTTCGAAGTAATGGGCAAGCCTGCTATTTGGATCTTGGATAAGCGTTTGTGGCAAGCCACCTTCAACGGCCACAGTGCCAAGTAACATGCGTCCCTTAGTGTTGCTTAATACCTTTCGCCCCCAAAAGCTTAAACCCTTAGCAACAATCTCACTTCTTTGAGTTGGTGAAATTGCGTTGGCCTGTAAGCCCAGAGACTCCAATACAGGTTCCCAAGCCCAAACGCCGCCTTGAAAAGATGTACGCCACCACTCCGCCGCATACAATACAAAACACCCTGCCCATTCCCTTGTTGGCTTATTCGAATAGGTGTGAATGCCATTACTCTCTAAGCTTGCAATCAACGACTGCTTAAGTAACTCAAATTCCAATGCCGTCACTTTATAACTATATACAGGTTGAGCATTTGGTTTGGTCAACTCTCTCGCATTTAGAATTGAAGAGAGGACATTTCTGTATGTTTGCATGATGAACCCTGACGTTGTGTGGCGCCTTTAAATGCGCTCGATTCGAACCTATTTTATAATTGGTAATTTACGTTATTTAGTGGGATAAGTGGTGTACGTAAGCTTACAAAATTGACTCATGTTTCGAAAACTCCTCTGGCCATTCAACCTTAGAATCACCAGTTAACGAAATACTAAACGGGACAACCCATAACCTAAGCTTAGAGGGCGATTCTTCATTAAAATCAAAACTGTGCTCAATCGCCTTTTCAAAACCATCATGGGCTGGGTACACCAAAAACAGATCCCCTTCGCCCCCTAAGTGTTTATGGCCGTAGGCAAACATTTGATACATGTCAGATTGCGATATGCCGTAATTAGATGCGGTGAGATCAATAAGCTTCCATTTGGTGTCTAGAACCACAGTGGTATCACATGCTTCTTGTAACGTCGCTGGCTTAATTAACATTAAATCGGGACGTAGTTGGAACTGGCGATGACCATTGTGGTGAACTAAATATTTAGACTTAGCTTGCGTGCTAAGAGTCACGTCATCAGCTAAATTCGCACGTAGCACAGACGCAACATAACTTTCAAACACCGACTCCATTGGGAAAAGTAAAGACTGCGCATCCGCTGCACCTTTCATGCTAAGAGGTGAAAGCCCTTCAAGGATCAACCTAGACCACGCAAGCGGTGACTGGTAATAGTCCATACCTCGGTCTAGTTTTACACGAGCAAAATCTTGCTTCACATTGGTACTTGCCGGTATGCCATCAAACGCAAAATCTAACTCACGAAGTAACCTTTGGTTTTGGTTCCTTCGGGTGTACGCCGCGACGTTTTTTAAGGCGGCGCGTATTAACCGATTGGCAGGCCTGTCTTGCAAAAACTCATCAAACTCACAATAAAATTTGTGTTTGTTCACTGAGTTATAGCGCACCTGTTTAGCCACCAGTAACTTGCCTTTTTTAAAGCCTAAGTTGTCTTGCTGTTTTACGTAGTCACTGCGTAAACCTCGCTTCACCAGTTGGTTAACACTGTGCAAAAACTGCTGAATAAACACTTCAAGCAGCGGCATTTTCAAGGTATCAACGTTTGCCGAGCGAGTAGCAATATGCCTAAATTCACCAAGGTGTTTAAGCATCATCAGCAAGAGTTTTCGCGACTCGTCGATGGCCTCTGTTGAGTTATCTGTTTTTTTCGCTACTTTGGGTAATACTTCAATGTGTTCACCATTGGGCGTAAACAATACGCCCACGTAGTTTCTTACTTGCAGCAACTTGTCGCCGTAACGGCTGCACAATTTTAAAAAACGCCCTACATTGCCTTTGTTTTCATTTAAACAGAGCCGCTCCAAATATTGAAACGCATTGCCTGAAATAAGCGTGTAACCATTGGCTTGCGCAGCTTGTTCATCGCAAGTTAAGTAGCCAAATTCAAAAACAATGGAAGTGTTCATTTTTTATCGTTAACTTCTGATGATTCTGATCCAGTGCTATCTGTCTGAACATCACTGGGTTTGGTTGCTTTCACGCTTTTAGGGTTGTAAATGCCAATATAAGCGTCAGCGTTTGTCCATACATGGTTATCTGTCTCTTTTAATGAATACTGCTGATAGTCTTCACCAAATTGATCCAACGTATGTTTGTCGCCAAATAGCGCTTTTAGACTGCTTTGATTCATCGATTTTTGAGTAACGAATTGCAAATCTTCTGGTTTTTGATTGTCGGCTAACACTAGACGGATCTTGTCCCAGTCTTCAAAGAAGTATTCTTCCAAAAGAGGAATGATCTTGTTTTTAAACGCCAATTCAAGCTCTTTAAATGCCTCTTCTTCCGTTTTGGCATTAAAAGCAGGAAACAAAAACGCATGGCCAAGTGTGTGTTCTCGGTCATATAGAATTTCAATGCGTTCATTTAAGGTTTCAAGTAACTGGGTAAGGTCAATTCCCCGCACCTTTTTATTTCCAAATAACTCTGGCTTTGGCATCATTTCGACGAAATCAAAACGACGGCGCAGTGCCGTATCCATCATAGCTAACGAGCGATCAGCCGTATTCATGGTGCCGATTAGGTACAAGTTATCTGGTACGGAAAACAGCGGCGTACTGTGCGGCAGGCTAATTTCTAAGCATTCGTCAGTCGGTTTTCTTTCTGCTGGCATTCGCTTGCTTGGCTCAATTAGAGTAATCAATTCACCAAATATTTTAGAAATATTGCCGCGGTTGATTTCGTCGATAATAAGTACGTAGTTTTCTACTTCTGCTGTCCCGTTACTTTTACTACGAATATCAACATTATTATCAGAAAGGTGTTTCAGTGTACCAGCGACAGTTAAACGAGATAACGGGTAACAAGTAGGCAAGTTGAAACGTTTATTTCCATTTAATGCATGGAAATCCACAGAAAAGTCCAAAGCTAACCACTTTACTGGAAGTTGGTGAGCGTACCCATTTCCGTTTATTCCAGACTCTATATATTTATAGTCACCATCAATGACACCAACTGCCTCGACGGACGTATTGCTATTTATACAAAGTACTAGGTCTCCTTTCTCCATTTCTTGAGAAAAGTAATCCAAGGAATTTTGATCATTTCGACCTAACTCATTGAAATATGAATTGCGTTTTTGTTCGCGCAAATCACCCGCGTCATCCCAACCAATCGCTGCAAGATTGTTTTCAAAACAATACGTTTTGCGTGCATTTTGGTATGTACCCTCTATAGAAATTTTCCAAACTTTCCCTTCAGGATTTATTCCTGGATCCTCTGTCTGCGATGACAATTGCGCTGCTGCACATATCGTCTTAAACACCCCAGGGGTGATTGTATAACTGATAACGCCTGCCTCGGTATTGGCTGTTATCCCCTCAACAAACTCTTCATACCCATAGCTTTGGTGAAAGGTAACAAAACGAATTCGTTTGGCTTTCACCAGTTCATCATATTCGGCTTTTAATGCTGTACGAGTTTCCCAAGAGAACTCTGGCTTAGCGGCTTTTACGGCCGCTTCAATGGTGTGGTAGGTTTTGCCGGTTCCCGGTGGGCCATAGAGAATTTGGTTTAAGCTCGGCATCGTCATTTCGCTATCTCCATTGTTACTTTTCGCTGTATCCGTTGATGAGTTGTTAGGAGCGTAATCGACTGGCCAATACCCTTCTCTCTCTACCAAGTACTGTTCAGCAAACTTGTCTTTATCTCCTTCGCATGTAGCAAGGTACTCAAGGCTATATTTAGAATCACCGAGTTTAATTTTTGATTTTTGAACAGTTACAAGTTTAAACGCAGCGTCCGATTTAGCACTGTCTAAGTCTTTACGGCCAATGCGGAACTGATTGTCGATATTTACCGGGTATATATCTAAGCCAGCGTCATTCGCCCACTCGGTTAACTCATAGAGCTGCTGTAGCTTAGTTTTGGAAAGGTTGTTGACAGCATCCATATTCATTCTTTCTATCAACTGTTCTATTTCTTGCTCCGACGCAGCTTGGTTGCTTGCCCAAACCTCAGCATAGTAATCAAAAAGTGGCGCATCATCAGGCATATTATCAAGCAGTTGGCTATATGCCTGTGCCATGCTTGCTTGACTGTTTTTTACCGCACGACGCAGCACTGAAGCTTTGTAAATATTAAGTACGCTAGGTTTAAACCTATTTTGATAGATAAATGCCACTTTCCATTTTAATGTCGGAGCAACATCAATTACCTCGATTGCATTTAAATCATTAGCCCTAACCGCTTTGATTACGTCTAAAATATTCTGCTTAATGTTAGCAAATGCAGCAGATGCATCCTCACCATGTTTAGAGTGCCAAGTGTAAGTGTCATCGTGGCTATAATTGTTGCGACCATTTCTTTTATTTGAATCGGCTCGCTTATAAATACCAAACTTCTCTGATGAACCGCCCTTAATGGAACCTAAATCTATCGCTTCGGTTTCAAGCCAATAAGTAAATGTACTTTTATCTTCAACTGAAACATATTCAGCTAATGTCATTGTTTCAATTCGTTCTACTGGCCATTCTGTTAAAAAGCGGTCCCAGAGCTGTTGTTTTTGATCGGTATTCATACTCTATCCATTAAAAAAGCACGCCTGAGCGTGCTTATAAAATTATCAATTAGCCTTTAGCGGCGGCCTTTTCTGCTTTCTTCTTCGCCGCTTCAGCTTTTTTGGCCGCCTTCGCTAGGGCTTCGGCCTCTTTGCGAGCCTCGGCAATGCGCTCTAGCACTTTGTCGGCTGGCTCGTCGTTTGGATCTTGCGTCACTAGCTCACCACGGAAGGCTTTGGCCAAAATGCTTTGGGTGAGGTTATCTACCCTCGCCTGCGCTTTTTTCACTTGCGCTTCGATGGTGTCAGCGAACGCGAAATATTGGTCAACGAGACGGACTATTTCCTTTTGTTCGATAACATCAGGGACCGGAATTGGATACTCACGAATTACCTTCATGTTAACTCTTGGCGCAGTGCTACCGATAGTTAGCTCTCTAACTATTCGTAGAATATGGTCTGAGTTAAGTACGATTGTTAAAAACTTAGATGTTACTTTTTCGTTAGCTCTAATAACAACCATTCTTTGTCCAAGACAGAGTTCAACGCCTGTAGGGATTTGGCATGCAATACCTACGGTTCCTTCCCTGCTATATAAAATATCTCCAGCTTCAGGCTTCAAACGAGAAGTTCGTTGTGCAAACACCTCATCATTGACATAGCCTTGCTCTGAAAGATCGAGGTAAAACGGGTTAAATGCGGTTGTGCGAACACAATAACGTCCTTCATCAGACCATTTAGGCGTTGAATGGGGGCAATCTACCACATGGCTTGTTACTTCATTTAAACTAAGCGATCGCCATTGCTTAAGACTTTTTTCCTCACGCCACTCTTCAGTCAACTTCCCCGACACCGCAGAAGCAAGTACCGATTGGCGGAAGCGTTTTAGCAAATCAGGGATGCCATCTAGGCGGGTTTTGATGGTGTCGACCTGTGCCAACACCTCATCGAGTTTTTCGACGATACGTTTTTGCTCGGCTAGTGGGGCGACATTTACTTTCAGCTCTTTTAAAAACTGTCCGCTAATAGCTTTGAACGTAGAGCCTGTTCCTTGTTGAGACATCCATGGTTCGATTGCTCTGAAATAATGCAGCAAGTAGTTTTCTTCTTGCTCAAAAGCACGAATAGCGGCTAACCCTCTACCAATCACACACTCTTCACTTGCCAGATTTGTTGGGCCTACAGGGGCTCTTACTGATAGCAAGATGTCATTTTTCTTTGCTAATTTTTTAGGCTTCGTACAGAATTTTCTAACTTCTGGGTATAGTTTTCTAAATTCAGTTTTTCCTTGAAAAAAAGGAAGCCCTTCACCAATGTCGTTACAATCAGAACTAGCAGGCGATTGACCCATAACGAGTTCCGCAAATTCGGGAAGTTTTACTTCTACCCACCCTTTCGGCAATTCACTCATTACTCTGCCTCCGGCTTTTCTGCTAAGCCAAACGCTTCTTCAAGTAACTGCTTTTGCCCTTCCGCTTCATCGTTAGCGCCAAGTGCTTGCATCAGTTGGTAAATTTCAGACATAGCTTCTGTTAGCTCGGCCATCGCTTCACCTGCTAATACTTCTGGTTCCGGCAGGTTTTCCGCGCTGGTCGCCTCTAGATCTTTTAACCAAGCGATATCTAGGCTGTCGCCTTTTTGGTCACGAATGTAGTCACGGCTGAATTTGCGGAAACGAGCGTTTTCGATGATGTGTTCAACACTGTCCTGACCTTCAGCGAAGATGTTGCCAAGAGTCTCGTAAACACCTTCTTCACGATGTGATTGGCCGTTTTTGTCTGCACCGTAAGCAGTCATAAAGGCTTCAAAGTGCTTTTCAGTCAGCGGGCGGCGCTTACCAAAGGTGTTCATGTTGGTGCGCATATCGAACACCCATGTCTCTTTAGTACAGCCTTTATCTTGGCTCTTATTCTCTGGCGTGCCTTTTTGGAAGAAGAGGACATTGGTCTTTACGCCCTGAGCGTAAAAGATACCTGTCGGCAAACGTAAGATGGTGTGTAGGTTACACTTGTCCATCAGGTCACGACGAATATCAGTACCCTTACCGCCTTCGAATAACACGTTATCTGGAATTACTACTGCTGCACGGCCACCTGGTTCTAGCGCATCATAGATATGCTGCATAAAACAGAGCTGTTTGTTACCGGTTGGGTGAACAAAGGTGCGAGTAATGTTGGTGCTTGCTGCGCTACCAAACGGAGGGTTAGTTAAAATCACATTCGCTTGTGGAAGCGTTTCACCTGCACTGCCCAACGTGTTGCCAAGGCGAATTGCTCCCTCTTCTGCATCGCCTTCAATGTCGTGCAATAGGCAGTTCATTAGTGCTAGACGGCGCGTTTCTGGTACCAACTCCAAACCGACGAAGGCTTTGGTCATTTGGAACTCTTGATCGTCATCGTCTAGGTCATCTAAATCGTTGGTTTGTGATTTGATGTATTTATCGGCCTCGATTAAGAAGCCAGCTGTACCCGCAGCTGGATCTTGGATCACTTCACGTGGCTGAGGCTGCATTACTTTAATGATGGTGCTAATAAGTGAACGTGGCGTAAAGTACTGGCCCGCACCCGATTTAGTTTCGTTCGCGTTCTTTTGAAGTAGACCTTCGTACATGTCACCGAAGTCGTCGCGGCTCTTGCCTTTTTCACCGTCAAACCAACCTAAGCTATCCATGTTGGAAACTAACTCCGTTAATTGAGCTGGCTGAGTAATGGTGGTATTTACATTTTGGAAAATTGCACGAACAATCGGTTGATTAGACTCGCCTAGTTCAACTAATAGTTTGCGATAAAAACGATGCTGATCTTGTCCCAATTTTTGCTTGAGATCCGCCCAACGATAACCTTGTGGAAGTAACTTTACATCCTGCTCTGTCTCTTCGCACATTTTAAGAAACAGTAGCGATGCCAATTCGTTTACGTAGTTTTGGTAAGACACACCACCATCACGTAGGTTGTCACACAGTTTCCACAGTTTGGCGACCAGATCATTATTGTTCATGCTTGTTCTCTTGTTTGTTCTGACTCGCGCCAGATAGATAATTCGTTTAAAACAAGTGCTAGCCAGAGATTCCAGATAGTTCGTTCCTCACTTCTGGAATGACGATGCTTCACGCACTTGTTAATCCGCACACTCATTACTGAGTGTGCATTTTATATTTGGTTCGATTGTACTGAGTTACGCTGGCTCGTCCCACATAAACTCGTTGAATTGGGTGAGTATGCTGTCTAATTCATCATTAAAGACGTTCATAAGCTTACGTTTGCCACCCTTACGCTTGTAGTTGCCGGTTTTAAAGGTGTCGTCGTCGAGTACCACTTTGTCTTTAATGGATGACGCTAGGCGATCGAGCCAGTTAAGTTGCTCATCACTCCACTCTTTTTGGGCTTTGATTTTATCTAACGCTTGATCCACTCGATTTTCGAACGGCAGCAAGGCATCACCAATCGCCGCTTGCCGAATGTGACCAATTAAGCGCGCTGCTACATCTTGGTTTTTGGTCTCTTTCCACGCTTTTTTAAGGGTTGGTTCATTGAAGTTTTGCGCATCGAACCACTCTTGCAGCTCTAGCAACCCTTTACGAGTTAAATCTCGTGGGCGGTTGATGATCACATCTAACGCTTCTTGTTGGTTGGATGATTTGTCCACCAGAGCATCAAAGGCTTCTAAGAAATCTTGTGCGGTTTCATGCTCGCCATACACGGTTTCTACTCGAAGCAGTGAATCATCCACATCGGTAAAGATTGGCATATCACGTAAGTCGTTAATCTCTTGCTTAAGCTGCTCTAAACGACCGACCATATTGGTCACCTTGTTGAACACTTCTGCCGACCATTTGGGGCCTTTTTGTTTGAGTGTTTTCGCAAGGCTCGCAAAGTTACAACCTGCTGAGTCTTGGCAAATTTCATCAAAGCGTTTGATTTGGCTGTCTATCTCGCGTGATTTAAGACGGCTAAACTCAGCATGGCTTGAGATACGTTGTAGCTTGGCAACCAACTGTTCGTGACTGTGCTCTGCAAAGCTTCGACCGTCCGCCTCAATCACTTTATAGGTTTCAGAATCCGTAATTTCGTTAACCAAGGTTTGCAGCTCTACCTTTGGGCGAACCACGACTGGCCGCATGGTATCGACACTTTGCAATGTGGAATACAGGTCAACCGCATCGAAAATTTTGAATGATGTTTTACCTACTGCCGGGCATAAGCGCGTCGCACGGCCTTTCATTTGCTCATACAAGATACGGCTGCGTACTTTACGCATAAACACTAAGTTACAGATACTTGGTATATCGATACCCGTTGTAAGTAGATCCACCGTTACCACGATGTTCGGCAAGCGCTCTTTGTTAAAGCGTGTGATCATCGACTGCACTTTGGTGGAGTCTTTGTCTGAATCGCCGGTAATTTTAATGATCGCGTCGTGTTCAAGCTCAGGGTACTTAGCCTTAAACGCGGTTCGCAACTCTTCTACCACAGAGTCGGCATGAGTGTTGTTCACGCAGAAGACTAAGGTCTTTTGTGGGCTGGTTGGGTCGATATGATTAACCAACTCTTCACACACCACTTTATTGAAGTTTGAAGCGATGAGCGCACGGTTGAAATCCGCGACTTCAAAGCCTTGCTCGTCATCTAAGGTGTCATTGATTAACTCACCTTGATTAGAGAGTCGCTGAACCTCGCTACCTTGAGATAAATACAACCCAGACTCACTAAGCTTGGTGATGATGCGGATTGGTGGCTCTTGATCGGTTAGGTAACCGTCGATTACCGCTTTTCGGTAGCTATAACGGTAAACGGGCTTCTTCTGCTCGCCGCCAAAAATATCAATAGTGTGCAGCGCAGGTGTTGCCGTTAACGCGACTTTCACCGCATCGAAGTGATCGATGATACGGCGATACGAAGAGATAAAGTCTTGTTCGCTTCTGAACTTCTCTTCCCCTTCGGTTTGCTCTTTATCAAGAATGTAGCCACGGTGAGCTTCATCGACAATAATGCAGTCGTAACGCCCTACTGGCATAACTTCATCACTTTGCAGCGTGCGCTTAACGAGAGACTGAACAGTGGCAACGTGGATCTTGGTGCTGTCTTCTGGGAAGCGGTCCGTTAACCCTTTCACATTGAAGATAGAGTTAAAGGTGTCCCCTTTGATATTAGTATCTTCAAACGAATCTAACGCCTGCTTACCCAGTGAGGTTCTATCAACTAAGAACAATATACGCTTAAAACGCTGAGACTGAATAAGGCGATACATCAAGGCAATCGCAGTACGTGTTTTACCAGTACCTGTCGCCATGGCTAACAAGATATCTTGCTGGCCATTAACAATGGCTTGCTCGGTCGCTTGCACTGCTTCTTCTTGGTAGTAACGCAAACCGAGGTCGCTCATGTCTGCATTTCGGCTAAACCAGTTGTTGGTTAGCTGGTCGTCACTTTCTAGCTTGGCTACCAACTCTTCAGGTCGGTGCCATTCAGGCAATGCTTTGGGCATATTGGTAGCATGACGGACATCGCGATACCAGATACCACTTTTGGTCTTCGCCGCCGCTTTATAGCCGCGACCATTGGCAGAAAAACAGAATGGGATTTTAAATTCTTGCGTTCTAAGCGCAGAGGAGCCTTGAGAGTCTGCCCACGAAGGTAAGTACGTAGGTAACGCTTCAGCAACTTGATCGAGTTCATCTTGGCCGTTCGCGGCTTGCTGTAATTCTGAACGCAGGAAGTCATTGTCAAAATACTTACTGTAACGGTAAGCTTCTGTCAGCTTAGCTGAAACATCTTTGTTGTTTTTTTTCGCTTCAATAACACCCATTGGCTTTAGACCGACAAACAATACGTAATCGGCAAAGCCTGTTTTACCTGTTTCATCTTTGCCTGTTGGCCACTCTGCGATGGCAATATTGCGACCAACTTGTGGCCTTGTACCATTGGCAAAATTTAGCTTTTTGGTGTCTGCATCCCAGCCAGCCTTGCGCAGCTGGTTATCAATTAGATAGCGGGTTTCGTCTTCACTTAGATTTAGAGGGCGTGACTTCGCCTCTTCGATGATCTGCTTCTTATAAGCTTTACGTTCGACTTCTGTCTTCTTAGATAGCTCGACTTCTTGCTCTTTGAGTTTCGCTTCTAGTGCGCTAATGCGAGCTTGAGACTGTTCGTGTGTTTCTTCTTGCTTACTCTCTAAAACGGAGATGTAGCCATTCAGAGCTGTCAGTTTCGCCTGTTGCGCTTCTAGCTCGGCTTTCGACTGTTCTTTCGCTTGGCTTTCGCTTTGACGAGCTAATACCAATTCATACTTCAGCGACAACACTTCTTGTTCAAACTGTTCACCGCTATCTGAGCTTGGTAAAACAAACTGAGGGACAGGAAAGTCATAGTTTTTGGTAACAAGTCGGTAGTACCAAACTGCTAAGCGAAAAGCAAAACGCAGGCACATTTCAGCATCTTGGAGATCGTCATGGTATTCATGGACGGCTTGGTTACCAATTTTACGCAACTTATGGAAGACGTTGAGAATACTGTCATCGACAAAAGGAATTTTGCCTAGTTCACGTAAGAGTTCGTGCTGGTTTTCAGGAACTTCGATATCTAGCAGCTTAGCTAAGTGTTTGGCCGTTGCTTCACCAAAGATACGCAATTTAACTAGCGTGGTGTTTGGATCATCTGGATAGTTTTTTTCTGCTGCGCGAGCAATAGCGTACAAGAAATCGTTAACGCCTTTGAGGAATTCGAAGTTTGATTTTTGCATTAAATACCAACCGACTCGTCGTAATTAAGAATGTAATTTTTATCGAATAAACCGTATCTTACAATAAAAACCTTATATAAAACGGTGAAATAGGCCGCACACGACCTATTAGTCTTTTACAAGATGTGACCATCGCTCACATAACATCCATTTATTCACACAATTGCACAGTTAGCGCTCAGGCTAGCGTGCAATAACGTCCATAATGCCAAACATCTCCCAGACTAGTAAAATGGGTCGAATAAGAAGCTCAACAGCTCATTAAGTTCTTTTTCTGTTTTTATCTTAGCGCGGATAGCCGCATCACCACGCTTTAAACCTGGAGAGGCGTATGTATTACTGTGCCTACCCTTTTCTTCTGGGTAGACAACTTTTTCACAAGAAAGCTCTTTCAATGTGTCCATGTTGTGAGGCAGCCAAACCAATGCATGTTCACTGGTGCTAGGCTGATCGATTTGCACAACAACACCAAAGCCAGATGTGATGTCCCATGCCAGTGCTTTTTTAGTTTCTCGCGTTGGCACGCCCAACTTTTCTGAAAGTGCTGCTATTGTTTTGTTCTTCACTGTTTTATCTCATTGGATTTTATCATGTGCGAATTCTACGGCGTACGTAGAAATCTGTGAGTTTTGTAAGCTTGTGAAAGCTAACGCAATAGCTTCGAAGCTTTGTCATGTCCTTTCCTTGCTGCAGAACGCATAAGGTCCATACCGGACTGGCGCTCTCCCACATCGTCCGATTTTAAAAGGTGCGCAGCTAATTGATAGGTCGCTTCCAACTCTCCAATGCCAGATAAGTAATGTAGCGTTGTCTTATAATTCGATTCAGCATTTTTATGCCTTGCCTTTTCAACCGTTTCCCACAAGACCGTTTTAGCCTCTGGACTTCCCTCTTCATGCGCTTGCCAAAGAAGGGTTAAGCCTTCATTAATATCTACAGACACATCTCTAACTAACTGCTTCCCTAGTTCTAATAATGCAGAATTATCCCCACCTTGAACTAACAATTTCAGTATTTCGCAGGCCATATCTATGCTGTTAGAATTCAGTGCGAGATCATACGCCTCCCAAAGTCTAGGCTTACATTCCGAAGGTGCTTGATTAGAAGCTTTAGTCAGGTATTCGAGTCCTTTGCGTTTATCAAATTCACGTCTAGAAGGAATTAGCGTATTGCCATATAAACACATTGCTAAAATATCGCCCTTATCAGCTTTCTCCCGAAGTGATGCGTCTTGATTTAACGGTTTTACTTTTTCTTTCAACTTGTCGTGAGTTGCTGGTTTAGGGGCAAAACCTGGCAGTCTAAACTTCTTAACAAACTCTTGGGCTGCGATATGGCCTAAATTAGCTGCGTTGACGATCCACTCTTCCCCGCTTTGCTTCAATTTACGATCAGAACGACTTGACTTAAGGACAGAGATCCCTGTTCTATACATCGCATCTGGGTTGCCTTGATTTGCAGCTTTGCGGATCAAATGTTCATAGTCTTCCTTATTCCCTAGTTGTTCGGCCTCCAACGCTTGCATATGATAAACTTGGCTACGTTTAGCCAAGCCACGAATCTCACCAAATTTTCCGGTCGCATATTCTGCTTCCCAAAATTTTTCTATCCATGCTTGCATGGCTTTTTGTCTAACTGAAAGCATTTCCGAGGTTAGCTTTGCTAAGCCAAAATCATCCCAATATCGGCCTAAATCGACAGAAAGCCCCCTAAACTGAGTAGTACCGCTATTTGGTAATACAGATAATTTTTCGCGCAAAAGTTTTTCACAGAAATGCTGCCAATAATCCAAATGATCATGTACCTCAAGCTGCGACATAGATCTAATAGCATTAACAGAGATCGAAGGTGAATCGAACAATTGCTGTACGTTTATACTCGTCTTCTTAAAGAATCTTGTATCTGTTGTCTCCCCCCTTAGGAATTCAACAGCAAGTACCCCATCGAGCTCAAACACATAGGTTTCCACATTACTTTGTTTTTCTTCCGCAAAGCGGTGGATAAAATCTGGCAACTCAACGTCATTGTGAGCAAGATAGTCATGAGTTTGAACTGGTAGTAGCACTCTTACGCGACTAAATCGGGAACTATAGTTTGACCAAAATAATGATCGGTCCTTTATTTGCTCAACTTCGTATTCCGTTAAACCTAATGCTTCAGAGGTTTCATTTGAATAGAGTATTGAAGATATAGTTTGTAAGTCGTAGTAACAAGTCAGGTCATATTTTTGCTTTAGAATGACCTTAGCGTCATGAGGTAACTGATTCCAATAGCTGTTTTGACTAAATGGAAGGCAATTTGCTTCGACAATCTGGTGACAGCTTTCTCCATAATTATAATGGCCTACTTCAAGAATTAAGTTTCTACAAAAATCCATGCGATGAGCAGATACTTTATAACTGTAGAAGTAGCTAGCCAGCCATTGATCGTCTTGTTTGTCTAAGTTTGCGACATCGAGGCACCCAAATAGGAATTCGGATATGTTATTGCTGTAGCCATTTGAAAGTGGCAGTTGATAATTTGTCAACATATCTTCTGCGGTACAACCCGACTCATAGCAATAACGAGCAAGCGTGGCTAAGTCAGAACTTTGCAGTGCAAGTAGCCAACGCGCTTTTATTGCATCATGCCGACTTAACATTTGAGTACGGTTTTTGACAATTTCCAGCGAGTTGATTATGCCAGGGACAATATCACTCTTCTTTCCATCTAAGGCTAACGCAATTTTGAAGAATGTGATTTCACTGAGCTTCTGGCTTGCTGTAATCCCTTTCCAAACACTAGGTAGCACGCTCGAGAGTGTAGCCTGGTCTAATTCTGCCCACTGACCTTCATCCTGCAGAACATCAAGCCACTCAAAGATGTGAATGTCCTGATATCTTTCTTGTTGGACCAACTCAACTATTTCCAACAGGCCCTTAGCAGGAAAGCTAGGTAAAGGCATATCCACAAGCCTCTGTTCAACTAAACTTTGTGGTTGCTCAATTAAGCTGACTCGTTTAGGTAGCTCTGGTTGAGAAAAGCTATAGCCGTTACTAGTCAACTTTCTTCACCTCTGAAAAATGTCCCAAAAACTCATCATCTTTGAACTGAAATCTAAACTTAACTTTTCGGTCTGCTGCTTTTGCTTCATTTTGATCTGCTTCAATGGGTCCACGACCCGAAATTACAGCTTTTTCAAAAAATTGATGTTTATGGTCAAATTTCATTGAATTTACAAATGCAATCACACTGTTTGCACGTAATACACTCAATTCCATATTTCTATCAAAAGCCCCTTCTGAACTTGAATGTCCTTCAATAACAATGCGGCTTACTTCATCGGCTGTAGCATCCGACTGAAAAATAACATTTGAATAAACAGGGATAAACTTTTCGAGGAACTCTTGTCCTGATAGCTTCAGCTCGTGGTCATTTAGGTCGAAAAGAATCGAATCCGTGATTGATATATCACCCGTTTCTCCATCAGCTTTAACTTCAATACCTGCTGACGTTAACGCATCATTAATGCCTTTGATTATAACCACTCGAGTATTCTGGCTCTCTTCGTATACTTCCGAAATTTGTACTAAAGCACTGATCAATAACAAAGCAAATATCATCAGTAGGACAGACATTAGGTCACCAATAGATAACCAAACCCCTGATTCATCAGTGTCACCTGCGTCAGAAGAGTTTCTAAGCGCACGCATTATGCTTCTGCCTTATCTTGAACGACTTCTTGACGTACCTCTTGAGCACTGACCAAATAGTTCGCTGCTTGCGCTAAACGGTTATGGATCTTACTTGAGGCATGATCAAAGTCGTTGAAGAATGTTTCAAAGCTTTTAGTCGCACGTGCGTAGTAATCGTCCATTGCTTTTGGTAGTTCTTCTGTCACTTGAGTGAAGGCTGCCGATGCAGTCGTGTATTCTTTCTTCAACGAGCTTATTTCTTGGCTCATTGTCGTGGCTGCGTTTTGAAGTTCTGCCATTTTTGATGAATCGTGCAGGCCGATAGCTTTAGCAACACGCTCTAATGTCCCTGCTGACTTCTCTAAATTCTGGTACTGAGCCGTTAGTTCTTTAAGTAAGGTGTGGCGAGTTTGATACTCTTCCTCAAAAACTTTACGGAAGTTATCTACAACACCATTTAAACCATCACGCTGCTTACCTAAGCTGCTATCAAGCAGATCATTTTGTTCTTTGAAGTATCGAGTTAGATTTTGTTGATACTGTTCACGGAACACTTCTAGTTCTGATTGGACGGTTCTAGACATAGACAACACTTTATCATCGATATCACCTAACCCTTGTTCTAACTCTTCACGAGCTGAAATCATTAGTTTACTTGCTTCAGCGCCAGTCTCTTTTAAGGTAGTTGTTTGCTGTTGGAAAATACCTTGAGACTCCGTCAGTAGCTGTGAGATTCGATTCTCCATTTCAGTGAATAGTTGTTTTTCACCTTCACGACGGCTTTCAACTGACTTCTCAAAATCGGATTGGGCTTGGCTCATTAATTGTTGAGCAGACTCACCGACTTCTTTGATAGTATCTGACTGTTGTGTAAATGCAGTTTGGGTGCTCTCAAGCAAATTGCCTATTCTCACCTCTACTTCGCTAAACAACTGCTTTTCACCTTCGCGGCGGCTTTCAACTGACTTCTCAAAATCAGATTGAGCTTGGCTCATTAATTGCTGAGCAGACTCACCAACTTCTTTGATTGTGTCTGACTGTTGTGTAAATGCAGTTTGAGTACTCTCAAGCAAATTGCCTATTCTCATCTCTACTTCGCTAAACAACTGCTTTTCACCTTCGCGGCGGCTTTCAACTGACTTCTCGAAATCGTTCTGAGCTTGTGTCATTAAACCACTAGCTACTTCACCCGTTTTAGTTATGACTTGCGTTTGATTATCGAAAGAATCTGAAACTTCACTTAGCAATGTATTGATTCGACTAGTCACGCTCTCAAACATGGCCTTTTCAGCCGATTGACGTTCGCTCAGCGCACCGTCCATTGACTCTTTAATGCCCTGGAATGCTGAAGCTGCTGTTTGAGAACTTTGCTCAAAGGCAATTCTCTGCTTTTCCATACCGTCTGTTGCATCACCAAGCATTTCTTTTACTTCCGAGGCGATTGTTCCCATAGCTCCTTGGGTTTCTTCACTGAAGCTCGTTAAGATTGTTTTTAATGACTCAGCAAATTCTTGAAGCTTCACCATGGTTTCTTTTTGGAAATCGTTAATCGTACTGACAGTGGCAGCCGTACTTGTTACGACTTTTTCTACATTGCGGTTCAATTCTGCGGTCACTTCATTACTTCCTAGCACCGCCTCACTTGTTTTTTGAAGTTCAACTGTAACAGGTTCGATTAGTTCAGATTTCATCTCTTTCACAAGTAAACTTACTAGCTCTTGCTGAGACTGTTCCTTGATATCTTTTAAGGTACTTAGCTCGGATTTAATTGCATCTAGCGCTGGAACCATTTGGGTTTCAATTGCTCCAGTCATGGCTTCTGATACTTTACTCGCGATTACATCACCATTGAATGAGTCACCAACACCCCCAAAACTAGATAAGGCATCAGCGATATTTGCCCCCATCAACTCAATGGTATCCGCGGAGCGCAACTGTGCATTAATAGCATCTCGCTGACTTTCGCTTCCCATGTCTTTCAGGTAATAGACGGCGCTAGCCTCAAAGTACTCTTTTGATATATTAACTAGAAAACGTTGCTGAGCATTTGAAATAGAGCTTGATGACCACTTAAGTAATGCCATGAAAATAGCTGATGTGCTTAAGCCAGCTAAAGAGGTATAAAATGCCGTTTTTAATCCTTCAAGTAACTCTGCCGCAGAGGATAATAATGCTTTCGAGTCACCTGCCATACTAAAGTGACTCAAACCGATAGTAATACCTAAGAAAGTACCAGTTATACCGATACTCGTTAGTAATGCAGGCACCAACTTATATCGGTTAGTGTCACAGCTAGGAACCATGAGTGAAATTGGCGATTTACTTAACCATTGCTTACCGTCGGCTTCAATTTTAAAACCATCGTCCACTTGTGAATAAATCAGATGCTCGGTCACCCAGGTCAACTGCACTGGCGTTAGCTGTTCTGGTTTAAGTACTAGTGCATCGCTCAATTCCTTGATTTTAATAATGCTTCGTAACTTTGCTTTCGTGCTGTAGGTAGACACAAGTGCTCGAATGAAGAAAAAAGCAAACAAAATGAGGGTTGCAGTAATGATTAGATCGGTTATCCAATCTCCAGAAATATAAGCAAAATGATCAAACATGGGTAACCTTTAAGTTCTTAAGTATTTTGTAATTTCTTGTTCAGTAAAAATTTGTTGCGCAATTCTGGCGGGTAAGTGTTCAGCATCGATTCTTGGAACACCATTAATCTGCACCTCGCGATTTAGCCGCACACTATACATAATCTCATCGTGCTGTTCTGAATCACTCGCAATTTTCAAATAGACTTCGTCAGGAAAATCACGAATAAGCGTGGCTTGTAAAGAGGATTTAGTATCACGAAATGAATTGGTCGCAGCAAAATCGCGCCCAAACTCGTCTCGTGATAGTTTCCACGCATGATTAACGGCAATAATCCTTTCCAGGATAGTCTCTAGTGTAATTTCCATCGATTATGCTCTTAAATGATGTGCTTGCGTACGATAATTTTGCAAGAAGTCATTGACCGATACGACCTCCCACCCGGCTTCTTGTGCGTCTTCAATATCATTCTCTGAAATCGCAACTCCAAATTTGTTTTTAGGCCAAGCTAACTCAAGTCTTGCAGCAAAATCACCAAACCTATCAATTATAAAGTGATTTATCTCAGGTCGATTCAAGCAAGCTTGCTTGCACGCGTGAAGTACACCATGAACCCCTGGGTCCGAATAATCAAATAGTTCTTGCCAACCACTTAGATCATCCAATAACCCTTGTTCTTGACGCAAATTGTTGATCAACTGCCTTTCTGCATGGCTAAGAGCCATGTGGGAATGCATAGGTTGTTTGCTATGGCAATCAATACAGAGTGCTTTTAGATTTTTGGGGCGGTTATCAGATTTAACTCCACTGATATGATGGACATGAAGTAAATTTCGGTGTGCTCTAAGCTTCAAATGACACTGCTGACAAGTAAAGTCTTGCTCAACACGATAGTGTGAAGAGACTTTCGCCCAGTCTTCTGTGTAACCTGTTTCTGCGGTTTCAGCGAGCCTAGAAGGTAAATGAGGGAAGAATGAACTGTAGGTTGCAAAAAATTGAGCCATGTCGAATTGTTGAACAATTGAACTTATCGGTGTCCCCGTATTGCAGCCTTTGTAATTCAATTGTCTTAGACAGTTTTGACAAACTTTAAGCTTAGCCTTCGTCTCTCCATAACCGGAAGCTACAATAAACTCACCTGATGTATCATTAGTAACGACATAGCGCTCAAAGCGACCGTTCGCCCTCATGCTCTGTAACGTTTTACAGTCAGCCACGTGGAAACGCGCACTGCTGCCGTTTGCTTTGATATAGAGAGAAACGTTTCGTCCCTTGTAACTCAATAAGCCCGAATCTACATCAACGTCTTTTAATTCGACATCTTTGCCTTCGGCAAGCTCTATATCAAGCTTTTCCATTTGCGTCTCATGTAGCACAAGCTTGAATTCGCCTTTTTGTTCCGGCTCCATCAAGTTGATAGCATTTTTCAAACTGCCAAAACTTATACTCAACTTCATGAAGCACCCAAAATCTTACGGATCTGTTCTTCAGCATTAGTGATGACGCGGAATGACACGCGTCTAGAACGATCTTCGTCTTCAAGGCCTTCTTCATTCGTTGCCAGCTTAGAAGATGAATAGCCTACTGCTGCTACGTTAGCTTTTACCCAGCTATAATGCTGTTCAGCAACGTTAGGCAACAACATTACATAGCCTAAAACTGCGCGGGTTCGCGATTGAGACAAGCGCATATTATTGAAATAGGCTTCATAGTCCGTAGAATCATGATTCCACTTACTTGATGTATGCCCTTCAATTTTTATCTCTTGAATAATAGGCTTGTAGCTGTCGAGCACTTTCAAATAACGTGGAAAGAAATCGTCTAAGATAGTTTGAAAGTTACCTGTAAGGTTCGCTTTACCATTAGCAAACAAAACGTCAGGAGCTGTGAAGTTGACGCTCAATGTATCGCGGTCAATCTCAGCCCCCCACTTTTTTAAATCAACCTCGAACTCTTTAAAAAGAGCAACATAGATAGCTTCTTGTGTTTGCTGATAAGTCTCTGCAACTTCTTTAATCTTATCTCTCTCAACCATTGCGTCTCGCATAAGCGCTACAGAGATAAAAAGAAAGACCATCATTAAACCAGCCATCAAATCTGAAACTGACATCCAATGTTCACCGCTATCACTAGGGCGTTTTGAAGAACCAAATAGCTTTTCCATAATTACGCTACTCGACTGCTAACTACGTTATTCATTTCACGCACAAGATCTTTGTAATCGCGAGTGAACTGTTGAGTAACAGTCGCTAGAGCTTCACCCATTTCGCTTATTGTACGGTTCAGTTCTTGTTGCATCTGTAAATCAAGAACTTCAACCTGCTTCTCTACCGCGCTGCCAGTCTTACCCACTGATTCTGTGATTTGATCTTCTAAGCTATCGAATGTGCGTCTTACCGCTTGGGCTTGAACTTGGAAAACATCTTCTAATGTGGTTTCCAATCGATCATGCAGCTTGGAGATAGCTGAGGTGGTTTCTACCTGAAGTTCTTTAGTACTTGAAATTAGCTCTTGATTAGCCTCTTTAAGTACGCGGCCAGTTTCTTTTGAATCATCTTTAATATCTGCAACTAAAACTCGTAGCTGACCATTCAATTCTGTAATCGAATCTTCAAGGTGTTGGCGGATTTGTTCTGTTGTATCAGTTAAGTGACTTGTTACATTACTTAGACCACCAGTCGCCGTGCCTACTTGCTCCTGAATATCAGATGAAGCTTCTGCAAGTTTGCCGCCGATATCTTGCGCGCTTTCTCTTAACTGAGTAGAGATATCCTGAGCACCCGATTCCAGATTAGTTCTCATGGTGTTCATACTTTCTTCAGTCGTTGCCGTGAACTGCTGAGAAGAAGCACTCAATGTTGTTGAGATTTCTTTCGTTGTTGTGTCGAGATCTTCAGCAATTTTCTTCACACCAGCTTCAAAGCTCTCTTTAATGTCTTCGACGCCTTCTTCAGTAACTTGTGTAAAGTCTTCGCTTGCATCTGCCAGTTGAGTACTAATTTTCTCTGCACTTGTTGTAAGTTCCTGAGCTAATTTAGTTGCGCCCTCTTCCAAGTTAGTACGCATAACATCAACACTCTGGTTTGCGGTAGAGCTAAAGTTGTCGATGATTGTCTGTGATTCATTAAGCATTGATTCATAATGAGTAGAAGCTGCTTTAACTGAATCACCAATAACATTCATTGTTGTATCCATTTGCTCGCGGATTTGTGGCATTGCTTCAACAGCTTTGTCACGTAGATCTTTAAATGCTTCCAAACGTTGTTCAAGCTCAGTCACTTGACCATGGCCAAGCTCCATTACCTGATGCAGTTTTTCCATGGTTACAGGGATTGCTTCCGCTCGCTCATTAATGTGCGCCACAGATTTCTCGGTAGATGAAATTGCATCAACGCCTAGCTGGTATTTAGTCGCCATATCTTCAAGCTGATGACGGTAGTTCTCTTGCCAATCCACTAATTTCTTAACCGATTCATCCAAACGCTTAAAGTTCTCACCAAATTGCTCCGTCAACTTCTCGTTGAAATCGACAATTACTTCTTTTAGCGCATTGATTACTTGTTCTGTTGCTGACTTAGACAGAAGTTCACCGAACTCATCCATTTTCTTCCATAGTGTGCTTTGGAATTCAGCATTACGCTCTGTCGTTTGCTTGAACTGTTCATTTAATGTTCTTTGACCATCATTAATGTCAGTTCTGAGGTTCTTAATTTGGGAGGTCAATGATGAGTCTTCATCACCTTTAATCGCTGATAGCAACTCGTTTGAAGCGTTCAGCTGTTCGGTCGATGCCTGCAGCTGTTGAGACATAACAGAGAATATTTCTTCTGGACCCACTGATTTTGATTCTTCTAGTTCTTTTTGAGGAATCAAACCTAATGCAGCTTTGTAAAAAATAGAGCCAGCCATACCCGCTAAACTTGTCAGGAACGCCGTTTTTAGACCACCAAGCAGTGATTCGATACTGCCATCAATGTTTTGTGGATCGAAGTCCATCAGACCAACAACGATCCCTGCAAACGTACCAAGAATACCTAACGACGTTAAAATATTAGTCGTGCTTGCAGTAAATCGAGGAGCCTTCCCCAATACAGCCAACAAGATCGAACTAACCAGTAACAACAAAATTAGATAAATAAAGCTGTTTGAAATGGACTCTGCAGAAAATGAAGCAATAAATGAAGCTAATAGTTCGGTCATATAAGTAATTCAGTAGTATGTAATAAGACGACGGCATTCTATATTAACAGAACACCGTTCACAAACCTCACAATGGAAGCTTGATAAATTATTTATCTAAGTAATGATTCAAATCAAATTTATAAATACCATATTTGCAGTGGTTATTGATTTGTGAGTGCTGCGTAATTTGCGTGTAAAATAGCCGATACCAATCATGATTCAACTGATCATTTGTCAAAAACTATTAATGAGATTGATATCAAAAAACATAAGGTCCTTGGTTCAAGTCCTTTTTATCAAGCTAACTAGTTCTTCAAACATCGACTCTGGAATGCCAGGCATCGCAGCCTTAAAAAACTCTTTCTCAGCAACTGTATAGCAAACTAAATATCGCTCTGTTTTTTTATCTAACGAATTCAATTTATTAGTAAAGGTGTCTTCATCAATGTCCTTAGCTAACCATTGGTTCATTAAGTCACTTTTAGCTTTTTCTAAGTCTCTTCGTAGTTCTCGTGGCTCTTGCTCTAAATTGCTTCTAAATGTTAGGTAGCCTTCTCTGATGAAGTCGAGGTTATCTACAACAAAACGACAACTCATAATGTTACAAAATATCGAATCAAGAGCTTTACCATTTAACGCCAAACTTTTTGATACATGATCACTTGAGTTAACTGGGAGGTCTTCAATATCGATAGTTTTCTCAAGTGGATAACATAGAGGCACTGTAAACCGAAATGTTTTAAGATCAGCAAGCTCTAAGTGCCCAACATGTACTTGATCTGCTTCATCCAAAAAAGATACTTCATAAAACTGATAACGACGTCTAGCTACCCAAAGTAAAAGCTCCGAGATATCCAATTTGTGGATATAACAAGTTTGGTAACTTAGAACTAGCCAGCGGGAACCAACTGCTGTCGGTCTAACCGTGTTGATGATCCCCTCTCCTGCTTGCTCATGAAAAATCAGATTCGCGCGAACCAAAAAATTCATGTTTATATCATATTGAAGGCAAACTTCATCAAGCTGGAGATATTGCTCAGCTTCTTTTTGAGCTTTGTCTTTTTCTAGCGCACCAAAATAATCTTGGGTCAAACACACAATTCGGTTCTCTTATATTTAAGGTAAAACGATGAGCAGCAGCTCACCGTCTAAGTTCTTACCGCTAATACCAAGCAGCTAACGGTAATAAGTTAATTGGGTTCCGTTCTAAGCTGCTTCCAAACGAGAAATAATGGCTTCTAAAGGCAAGTCTTTATCACGGATTAACTCAACGACAGCTTCGATATCTTGTTCGCGGTTCAAAGCTAACGCATGATTTAAATCATCAATGAGTGTCAGCGCCTGTACTTTGGTTAAGCGTCGTAACATGCACACGCGATTATCCGTAGACATCTCCATAAGCTCTGAAGCTGAATCTTTAGTTTGTTTGACGGTGCGGGAATTCGTGCGCACTTTAGAGGTAACCAAGCTCTCAGTATTCGGAACATCTCTTGAAGGCGAATCTATGTTCACCACAGTAGTAGCTCGAAACTCTCGAACATCAGACTCATTCATCACAGTTTCTGCAGGTAAAGGTTCAAGATTCTTCTGATGATATTTATTTTTATTTACCAGGAGTTCTGAGTAGTAAGCCATTGTTGGTAGCATGAAATTTAAATGCTTTAGAATTGCTTGCTCAAGCTCTTTCATTTCATTTCGTTTGATATAGACGCCATCTTTTCGCGCTTGCAGTGCGAATGAGATGGAATGCTTTACCGCGTCTAAGCGATTCGGGGTGATATCGTCTAGCTCTTGAGTCTCTAAAACACGAGACTCTTCTTGAGATTTCAACACCGGTAGGCGTGTGCGCAAAGATTTAATACAACCCTGAATTAGCTTATCGTTAGAGGCTTTTACGGGATTAGGTAATTCAGGGGTAGGTTTCGAATCATCCACTTCAGCTTTACTCGCTCTAATTTCACGCTTTACTTCAGCCATAAAGTTATTGATTGATTTACAATCTGATGGCGTAGACCCAGTAAAAATGGGCTTTGGTACACCATCTATAAGTACTTTTAGGTGATTTGTCTGAGTTCTTTCGTAAGAGAAAGGCGTAGCTGTACCAAGTTGGTCATTTAAAAATTTGATTACACGCTTTTGGTATTTGCTGTAGCTAGATTGTTTACACATGACAGGCCTCTCAAACTAAGTCGTTTCGTTGAGAAGCATAATATTTGAAAGGGGTTTCGAAATGAGGTTTATAAGCTTGTGAAAAACGTATCTACCAAGATGAGGTTCATGAATGTCGCTAAAGCGAAGCCTTAGTTAGCTTTGATTATCGTGGTATTCAATATCCACTTTCATAACTAAACCTTTTACCATCGCATCCCATAACGCAGGAGCATACGTTTTAAGAATAACTACACCTGAGTTTCGCTCATTACTGGAATCATAGGCTCTATCAATTTCCAACCATTCTTCGATAGAATATACGTCTGCACCTTGATAAAGCCAATCTCCAACGTTGCGTCGAATAAAGTCTTCAGTTCCGGTTTTTATATAGATATGTCGACCTTCTCCTGTCGCTATATAATCGATCACTCCAACTTTAAGCATATTAACCCCTTTTAAATCTCATTTATTTTTAGTGACAACCGCAACGAACATTCGTGCAGAAGTAACAATAATATTTTAGCCCCTAGATTCGAGCGAACATCGACTTTCTAGGAGCTATGAGCAATAAAGCTAAGCATTCAATTTACATATCGTTTTATTGACTTATCAATTGATGCTTCAATAACTTCAAGTACCCAATCAGAATCCCGCTTTATAGGCTCATTCAAGCAGTGATGAAGCACCGTTACTACAACTTCCGCCACCTCACTCACAAACTTATGCTCTCTTACATAATGCATTGGGTGTAATGACGTTCTTTCTCTTACCAAACAATAGACTTCTTGATAGCTTTCATCGATATCCTGATGTGACATGGCTTTGAAATGTTGCCCTTGAATCACATCGAAGCACAAACTAGTGCAATGGATTGTCAAAGGAGAATACTTCATTTATCACCTCCTAACCCACCACTATTAGCTTTTTTCAATAGACGTTCAAATGCACTTCCATCATTCCGCGTTAAATTAGGTACGAAACGGCTGTATGTCTGAAAAAGCATCTTGGTCGTCGTATGCCCCATTTGCCTAGCTATCCACTCAGGGGCTTCACCAGCGGCAAGCATCAGAGTGGCATAAGTATGGCGCGTTTCGTATGGACGACGATACTTCAACCCCATCTCTTTTAACGCAGGCTTCCAAATTCGGTCACGGACATTCCCTTTGTCCAAAGGGTTCCCTGAAGCATTTGTAAAGACGAACTCTCCTTCCCCTGTTAACTTGAATTGCTTTTCCAAAGCCTCATAAACATGAGAGTTCATTTGAATATCTCTAGCAGAACCTGTCGTCTTAACTGTATCCATTCTCCCATGTACATAAGTTTCACGAACAGAAATTGTCTTCAAATTGAAATCCACGTATTGCCACTTCAAACCATCAATCTCTGAAGTCCGCATCCCAGTAAAGAAGCGTGTGGTGAAATACGTCTTGTAATCATCCCTAATTTTATCGAGAAAATGCATTACTTCCTCAATACTAAACGGCTGAACGTCTCTTCTATCAATTCTCAGCGCTTTAATGTTTTCAAACGGAGTTCTAAACTCATAACGATCTGCAGCTTCTGACAGCATCATCCTTAATGGCGTCATCACGTGATTAATAAACTCTGCTGATAGTTTCTTACCCGATTTTGGTTTAGCTAATTCGGCTCTGAACTTCAAAATATCTGGCCTAGAGATCTGATCAATAGAAGTACTTCCAAAGTGTGGAACAAGGTATCTGTAAAGGTATAAACGAATACTCTCCTTATAGCTTTCTTTCCATCGACTCTCGTTTTCTTCATACCACTCAGCGGCAAAGTCTTCCAATGAAATAAGAGAAGTACCTTGTGCTTCGTGTATTGCACTTTTATAACTCCCCAACATTTCTTGCTTTACCTTTTCGGCCTTACAGTCCTCCTCAAGAAATCGAGCAGCTCTACTTGAGCTCGGAAAGTAATCCCTGTAGACGAAAGATCCCAGTCTTATGTCTGCATCTATCTGATTAAGCAGCTTTTGCAACTTCCTGGTATTTTGAATGGTATTAGGTAAGGTTGTCTGTTCTCTGCATCGGATATCGTTGTACCTAAAATCCAGAAATAGTTTTCCATTTCGTTCTCGTACTTTACCCATAACAGATACGCCCTCCTGCCATTGGAATTATATTTTGATTTCGAGATGCAGATTGATACAAATCCCGCTCAATAGCTTCCCAAATGTAGAGAATTTTGCGACCATTGAAAGGTCGGATGTAATGCTTACCTTCGATGAAAAGAGAGTCTCGCAATGTCGCGTTAATATAGTTGGCGCTAAATTTGATACGACTTGCGAGCTCTTTTGCAGTCAATAATGTTTGGTCCATAATGACCTCCTTATTTGCTAGCCAAGAATAACTTTCGTCCTGACAAGACAAACTATAGAGCCATTAATTCGTCCCATCAAGACGATTTATATACCAAATAATTATATATAAATGATTAGATATAAGATTAAAGAATTAGTAGAGATTAAATCGTTACGCG
The DNA here is from genome assembly GCF_001557875.1 of Vibrio splendidus. Classification (GTDB taxonomy): domain Bacteria; phylum Pseudomonadota; class Gammaproteobacteria; order Enterobacterales; family Vibrionaceae; genus Vibrio; species Vibrio splendidus_F. The sequence continues at coordinate 395,951 of NZ_LNRF01000002.1, forward strand.
AAAAACGTAAGATTACTTTATCTGAAGTTGCCGAAGCCGTTGGAGTTCAAAGCTCCGCGATGTCAAAGCTTGCTAATAACAAAGGTTATACAACCACAACGACCACTTTGAATGAATTGTGTAAATTCTTCGAATGCAAGATCGAAGAGCTTATAGAGTACATACCAGAATAAGAGCCAAGTTAGATACGTATCTAGATCATAGCGATCTCTCAACTATCCCACTTCAATTTCCCCTTCCAGATGCTCTATTGTTTGGAATAGGCCTCTGCTCTAAAAGCACAGTTGCTGCTAGCTTATTGAATACAGCTAGTCGCTAACTTAGTTTTGCCCCATTCCGTGTTAGGAGCAGTTAATAACAAATACGTGTTCAATACAAAGATCACGCCCAACAGTACTGTGACTAAACACAGCATTGATGTAACCGTCCTACATTCAACAGGATCTATGGCAACTGTCGGTAGATCATAATGTGCAACTTATCTGATAATGAGCTAGATCACTGATTTTTATCACTAACACGCATAGCATCGTTGCATTAAGAGTATGTTGGAAGGCGGTAACGTGGGTGAGATCTGCGGTGTTGTGCCGTTGATAAAGCGTTAAATTACAACAATAAACATCAGTGAGGTAAAAGGTGGCATTGTTAATATTATTCTCGTTAGTTTTACTTTGGGGACTTCTTGGGTGGCTAAGCGATGATTTTGTATTGTTTGGACTTGTCGCTCCGATTTTGGTTTTGATCGTATCAACACTGTATGGTTCGTACATGTGGCTTAAAACTGGATCCTGGGGAAGTTTTGACGTTTTAACTGTATTCTGCGCAATCAAAAAAGAGTGTTTTGATATTTATAGTTTTAGCTCATATGTCGGTTTTGCAAAACTTAACAATTGGTACTTGAGTACAAACGTAGCGTGGACAGCCGCTTTAGTCCCAATGTTTGGCAATATATTTTGTACAATTGTTCTTGATAATATTGAGCCTCTGCAACGACTACAAAAATACCTTATGACTTGCAATAGCCCGACAGAACACCATTAGTTAATTGTACTAGAGATGGCTTTGAGCATGTAATTTAACAAACGTTTAAGACATCAAGATACTGTTTCTCATCAGAGGTGAGCGCGTTAGATCTGGCTCTCTAACGCGCTTCTGTCCAGTTCCGTGCCAGTATCTCATCCTGGCACGAAAGTGGTTGGTTAGTGACTTATACGTTGACAACTGAAATGCATAAGGAAAGGAAAACTAGTTCAAATTTCACGCTGACAAGAGTTTGTTACCTACGTCATTGCTAGTCAATCATCCTCAAATAGAGTATCCAACTCGTCCCTGCCAGATAGTTCTGTAGATTTAAGTTTTAATCTAGATCTCAAACCATAGAAAGTCTGTGTAGCATTCAAAATTTCTCTAAAACTCCAGTAAACCAGCCACTCTCAATCTTTAAGAGGCGTGCGCCCTTAAACCTACGGGGCGGTTATTAATGCCACTTCTTTAACCTCATTCGTGACACTTAGATTCAAACGTTTAACTCGACACTAATGATGGCCCTCAATTATCTTCGGGCGTTAAAGGCTAGGGATAGATAAAACTAAGTCTCAATACCGAGCTCCTTAGGTGCTCTTTTCCAACCCGCGAATCATTTGCTCTAAAAACTTATTTTTGTCTAACTTATAGCGAGATAACCAGCCGCCGAGCTCATAAATGCGTGTTCCGTTTTTCCTTACAAACGTTACAGGATCATCAGTAGCGGTCAGGATGTACATCTGACAGTCCATTTGGTTGACCTTAGAGCCTTTCTCTTTATAGTGCTTGTCATTATATAATCGGCTGATCTCACCTGACAATTTTATGTCCGCACCTTTCATAAGTCCTACCATCAGGTCTTGGTCGAGGATGAGCTTATTAGGGACACTTTGAGGGTCTAGATACCAACTCACTAGCTGAGCATTATGATTCCATACCACAGCCACATTTCTAGTACAGTGCAGTATATCAACGATTTCATCTACCGACTTATCACCCGTTTTTTTACCAACGCCCTTTATCTTTGAAACTGCTTCATCTTTCCTAACTTTCTTGGATTTTAGTTTGGATAGCGTTTGCTCGCTCTTGGTTGAGAAATAAGTCTTTATATTGTGGACCGAGGCTATAGGACGCGATCGCTTCTGATTTGGGCCCCTTTGGCGACTTGTTTCTGCCTTCACTTGACTCTCGAGACGACTATCTTCAAAGGGCGTCAATTCATCAATACTCTCCCTAATAAGGGCCACCGTCTTTGTAATCGACCGATTCGGTTCCTGGCGTACATAATTTTGAACGATCTCTGTTAGCCGACCAAATTCCATCTTTGTTGCTAACCCTCCCCCATCTCTTGTATTGAGGTTGATATAACGATTCTGCTTGGCCCAATGCCTTGATTCAGCAATAGACTTAATCTCTAGGGCTTCAGCCTCTTCCCTTTTCATATCTGACTTGACAAGAATAATATCGACCCCTTCAATCTTGTGAAGTTTAGTTTTAGGCCTCATTTCAGCAATCACACTTATAATGTGGTTGTAATGAGCCGCCCGATCTTTTGAGCTTGAGATTAAGCCATCCTCAAATCGCGCAAGATAATGTTTATTTGTCACGCCATAATACTCAGCATAATCCACCTCTTCGAGTTTCAAAGGTTTTAACCCTTTATCTGATGCAGTTTGATTTGCACGAAGAAGGAGTTCCTTACTAAATTCAACCCGATATACCGAATACCCCCAGGTGCAAGGATACCTAAATCTACCTTTGACCTTATTAAATAGGTCCTCTTCCGTAATGTACTCAGTTGTATTGTTCTTATAATGAGGCAGTAGGGCATTGAAAAATTTACGACAAAACTGTTTCTTCGAATCAAAAGATTCAAGATCGTAAGGACGCTCGACCCCTTCATTTTCTCTTAACAGTCTTTCCACCAACTCAATCGTTTTATTAATAGCTTCATCGGAATGGATGGTGATTGGTATGATAGGCAGATGCTCGCTCGCCAGAGGCTCTGAGTTTGAAGCTGGATCTTTTTCTCCGCGAACTAGAATAATCTTCGCGCGAGTACATTCCTCACAGCCTCTTACCGTCTTTAATTTTGATGAATGACGTTTTATGAGAGCGCCACAAGCGCATCGCAGTTCCGCATCAGTACCACTAACATCTAATAAAGTTGCGTAACCATAGCCTTGAGGCTTGCCTAAACGTAATGGCCACTGGATCTGCGTGGAACCCAAATGGAGCCCCATTAACTTGCTTACCACACAATTGTGAGTATTAGGGGACTGAGGTGCACAAAAGGATTTGTCACCAGCCAGACTACTCACTTTTCGCTTCTTACATTTGGTATTTCCTGGGCAATTGCACCCGAGCGTTTTAGTGTATAACCCACCTTTTCCTTCAAGTAAAAGTCGAAATTTTACGAGCGAGTTTTGCATCTCCCCATTTAAAATCCGATTGTCACCTAGTGACAAAGTTAAACTCTTCGCAGCTCGATCTATTTCACTAACATGCAAGGTAAAGGTGTTTGGGATAGTTTCCATTGCTTGTTCGGAAAACGACTTTGATTGAATATGCCGCTCAATAGCGTTACGCAAGGCATTAAGGAAAGGTAGATCTTCGCTATTGGGATTTTTTAAGGACTGCGTTACCGCCCTTTGTAGTAACGCAATAAAGACAACTCTGATATCTAGTGACATATAGCTTGTTTTTTTGACTGTTCGCTCATAATCTAACATATTGTTTTAATAGCTAAAACCCTGCATTGGATGTCAGTCAACCTATCTTCCCATTGACTTTGCTATTCCGTATCATTGAAGGTTGCCACATAAAGAGTCACGAGCAACCCATACAATTAACTTTCCACACATAGTGATATCGCAGCTCACATTTGTCCAAAAGCTTCATAAACCCAGTATATGTCGCTACATTTCCACAGCTCCAAGGAAAAAGCCCTCATTGCAACGCAACAAGAGCTTAAGTCCAATTCCAATAATCAAACCGCAGTTTAATTCACAGCGTAGTGTTTTCTTGCCGCCTCAAGGATCTTGTTGGCTTCCACATCATCGCCCCAGCCTTGCAGTTCCATGCCACCGTCTGGGCCTTTGTAGTTTTCAAACCAAAGGCCAACAATGTCTTGAACACCTGGGTAGGTATTGTTTAGCTCGTTTAGAGAAGAAACATCTTTAAATGGTGAATCGTTAGTGAGAACGGCCACGAGTTTGTCGTCTTGCTCGCCATCATCTAGCATTTTCATCACACCGATCAAACGTACAGGAACAACTTCACCACGTGGTACAGACTGACCAAGAACAATCACATCTAATGGGTCGCCATCACCACCAAACTCTTTTGGTAGTGCAGTGCGTGGGATAGAGCCGTAGTTACCTGGGTAACCAAGGTAGTTAACCACGCGTGGAGCGCCTTTTTTGTGTTCCCAGATAACTTGCTTGTCATTGTCTTTGCTTAGTTCCCACTTAGCGGAAGTACCTGTTGGGATCTCTACAATTGCATTGACGATGCCATCAGCAGAAGCTGCCGGGTAATCATTAAAGCTTGAGTTTGCTTCAAGGGTAAATGAGTCTAATTGTTTTAGTGCAGGAGCTGACGCCGCTGCTAAGTCATAGCTTAAACCGTTGGCGGTCGATGTAGTTTTGTAACGCAGCATGTAGTCAACCTTACCACGCTCTTTGAACAGTTTATCGAAGCCTTTTTGGTTGTATGCGCTAAACTGCCCCATCTGTTTAACCGAAAGATTTGAGCCACCAACGTTGTCCGTATCCATAGATAGGATATAGTTGCTGACCGCATTGACTGCCTTTGCGTAACCTTCGGTAGAATTTAGATCAAAGTCTGCTGCATCAATCGCTTTACGTACTTCTTTAGACCAGTAGAACTCTAAGAACGGGACTGGCTGACTTGGCTTGTTCCAGCCCACACCACGAGAAAAGTACATCAGTGAGCGGTATTGATCGTTAGCGAAGTTGGTTAGCCCAAGAGAGGTTGGAAGTTGTTGATAGCTAATCGTTTCACCGTTGTTATCAAACAGCCATGTATTGCCGTCTTTTGCCATTTGGTTCCAGAACGCGTCCATGTTTTTGATGTTGCGGTAATCTTTATCAACCACCACATTCACATTGAACGATGCACCACCTTGCGGCATGCGGTAGAACACATTGAACGTATGGTGACCGTCTGTCAGGTAGTATTCACCGCTGGGTGCGATAACCACAGTCTTCATGTCTTTTTTACGTGCACCTGTTTCCATTTCACAGGTGAAAGTCGAAGGAATATTCGGGTGGGCTTGGTCTTTGATGCTCACTACGCCTTTTTGGCCGCTGGCTTCACAGATTTCATCAAACATCTTTTCTTGATCAAATTGGTAACGACCCAGCTTGTACATAATTTGATCATAACCCACAGATGGTTGAGTTGGTTTTAACTCATGGAGACCAAGATTAATAACATCGCCTTCAGAGACATTACTTGCGTGAGTTGGTAAAGCGAAGATAGCCAGAGCGCCAATCATGGCAAAAATCCCAATTTTTTTCATAAGTCCTTCTATATACGGAATAAAAATTCATACGCTAAATTAATATGCTACCGTGACATTAATATTTCACTTTAATAAAGATGATGTTGCACTCGTTCTGTGGGCGGTTGAACGATGAGTTGCCGTGGCCTGCTAAACCCTTAAACCACTCACTTGGTTTTGCCAAAGCCTGCTGTCTAAGCTCCAACCGTGAATGAAGATCAGCGCCATCCCCCCACTCCCACTTTTGCCATACGCAATTTGCTCACCATCGTGAGATATCGCAATACCATACTTAACCATTGAAGCATGAGCCATGGCATCCATACTGCCAAGAGCCATGAATACCAAGAGTGTGATGTTTAGAATTAAGCGTTTCATAGAGTCTCTCTTACTTACTTTGGAGGGACACAGAAAGCGCCCCTCTCAATCAATATAGTCACTATAAAGTGTGAAGTTGTAGACAGGTCAAGAGCTATCCGAAGATCCTATCTCCATGATAATAGGCTCCACTTAGAGAACTAATAAGCCAACGATACAAGTAACCCAATAACTATCAATCGCACCATCTTGATATCACTTTTAGTAAAGTCACATGAAGAAATACAAAACATCAAACTGTAAAATGATATTTATCAAATCTCTTAAGTACACGCTTTGATATAATCAACTTTATTAATCTTACTTATCAATTCACCTCCAAGAGTACTAAACATTTGCGCTGAACTATATGTAATGCAATACCAGATACAACTTTGATAGTGCATCTGTTCTTTATTTAGATAGAGCGTGTTTCAACTAAGACTTAACAATGACTGATCAACTAATTAGCGCGCTAAAGGCTGGTGATAAAGAAGCCTTGATGGAAATATTACAAGACTCGCCAGAACACATAAATGCGATTCTTACCGAGCATAAAGCAACTCCATTTGAGGTTGCTTTAGACTATGGTTTTACTGCAATTGCAGAAATGCTCATCAAGTTGCCAGGTTTTGATTTAAACCACAATGGCCATAACCCTTTGAGGCTTTCGATCGATTTAGGTTACTTAGATATCGCCAAACAGTTACTTGAAATTGGGGCAAACCCTAACTATCGCCCACAACAGATGAGTAGTGCATTGTTGCTTTGTTTAGACAATGAGTATTTTCAGCTCGCTGAGTTGATGGTCGAAAAAGGTGCTGAAGTTAACATCCGTAACGACAACGGCTGGACACCATTGATCTGGGCATCAATGAAAGGTCGAATTAAAGCAGTTGAGTTTCTGCTTAAGCACGGTGCTGCCGTTGATGTTTGTAATAATGATGGTTGGAATGCGGTCACGGGTGCTTATTTTAAACAACGCATAGAGATAGTAGATAAGCTACTCGCTAAAGGTGCGGTATTCAGCGCCAAGTATTCAGAAGCCGCCATGCTGTCAGCGTATCAAAATGGGCACATTAACATCGCCAAGAAGCTACTGGCTGATAATGTTAATCCAGACGTTGAAAACGAAGATAAAGAAACGATGCTGATTATCGCCATTACTAAAGGTGATGATGGAATGATCAAAGCGCTCATTGCTGCTGGGGCGAATCCGAACGCGAGAAATAAAGATTCATGTCCAGCGTTATCGTTGTTATCTCAAAATGGCAAAAATGAACTCATTGCATTGCTGATTGATAAAGGTGCAGATATCAACCTTCAGAGTAAATCTGGAAGAACCGCTGTTTATTGTGCTGCTAGTTATAACCAAGTCTCAACATTGGAATTTCTCCATAGTAAAGGTGCCAATATTGATCTGAGAAATGAAGATGGTTGGTCGCCATTGATGGTTGCAGCAAGTAGTGGTTACCTTGAATCTGTAATTCAGCTAGTTGAGCTTGGAGCAAACGCCGAGTTTGAAACCCAAAAGGGAAATACGGCCCGAGATATAGCTAAATCAAATGCTCCAAAACATGGGGATAGAAGAAGCATCAATGGTCACTATGTTTATCCACTACTTAGCTCAAGTTACAAAGAAGTAGTCGATTATCTAACTGGAACGCGCCAGCAGTGATTACTCAAAACTCCGTTTTTGATGCAGTACGTCGAGGCTATAACGAGTTAGAACTCGCAAGCAACGACGGTATTCTTGATTACTTTGCTGATGTTAACCCCGACGCTATGTCGGGGCATATCAGCAACATCAAAGGCATCGTCTTTGAGCAAGAAGTTGTTACTGCACTCAATGAGCAAGGAATCGATGCCATGCTTTTTGAAGCCACTAATCACCCTGTTTCTGATATTGCATTAATGAGTGATGGTGACATTGCGGCTGAAGTGCAATTAAAAGCGACCGACAGCGTTGCTTATATCAACGAGACATTGGCTGAAAACCCAGACATCCCAATTGTTGTCACAAGCGAAGTAGCTTACGGTTTTGACAGCACTATGGTCATTGATTCTGGAATAGATAATGTAGCTTTGGGTGATGCGGTGTCAGAAGCATTATCAGATGAAATATCCAGCCATGTCGGTGAATCTTTAGCAAATGACGTTGCAAGCGAGGGACTCGCTGAACTTGTAGCCGATGTAGCCTTACCAATTAGCCCTATTGGTATTATCGGTGCCTTATTTGGATTACCTTTTTTATAAGGATGAGTGATGGCGACTATCTATCCGTCATTAGAAAATATATCGCGTTTAAAAGTAAAACCAACCGAAGGAGAACTTTGGTTAGTTAAGTATTTAGACGAAAATTTAGATGAAAGCTATGAAGTTTTTTTCAACCCTTTTTTGGACGGTGACAGACCTGACATTATCATTTTAAAAAAAGATGTTGCCATTTTTGTGATTGAAGTAAAAGACTATGAACTTAAGAACTACAATGTTGATAGTTTTAACAAGTGGTCGGTAGTAAGCCGTCAAGGTAGCAACCCGATATCATCGCCACAGTCACAAGCATTTACCTATAAAAATAACTTATATCAACTACATTTGCCCGTCTTAGGGTTGGGTTATCTGTCTAATCGAAATTTTTTCAATCTAGTTCAGCCATTGGTGTATTTCCATAAAGCGAATAAATCTGAAATCGATGGATTTTATAAAAAATCTGAAAATGAAAATAGAGAAAGTGCCAGACTTTTATTTGAACAAAAAAAAGCCAATAAAATTGCGATTGAACAATACAATAGAAAAGCCGATGGTATTGATTCAAGTAGGAAGAAACTGACCAGAGACAAGGCGATGTCTTATGGCTCTGACATGTTGCAAAATCTAGTGCGTAAGATTAAGAGTTTCGGCACCCACATTCTTTTTGATGAGCGAGTGTATGATGACTTTAAACGACGATTAGAGCCTTGCGATCACGTACTAAAACAAGGTAAGAAAATTCCTTTAGATACAAAACAAGAAAAGCTGATTGTTAGTGCGGAATGTAAAGAGAAAATTAAAGGCGTTGCTGGTTGTGGCAAGACAACAATCATAGCTAATCGAGCTGTAAATGCTCATTCTAGGCACGATTTAAAAGTGTTGATAATTACGTATAACATCACTCTAAAGAATCTTATCAAGGATAGAGTTAGTGATGTTTTAGGTTATCGAGATAATGAAAATTATGCGGTAACAAATTACCATCAGTTTTTCAATTCTCAACTTAATACCACTGGACAAGATATCGAAAGATTGATTGGACAGTATGGGTTGGAGAAGCTTTACTCTACTGATTTGTTCAAAGAGCACTCTGTGGAGAAATATCAAACGATATTACTAGATGAAGTTCAAGACTTTGAAAGTGAATGGGTAAAAATCATTCGGGATAACTTCTTGGCGAATGATGGCGAAATGGTTCTATTTGGCGATGAGTCTCAAAATATCTATGCTCGTGATAATGAAAGAGCAGCGGTTATTGCTCAGGGTTTTGGGCGTTGGAATAAATTGAAGCGTTCATATAGAACTAGTTTGGATTCATCTCTGAATCAGGTGTTCAAGGCTTTCCAGCAAAATTATCTTGTTGAGAAATATTCTGACACAGAACTGCTTGAAACAGCACAGACTCAACTAGGAATGACTTTTGAGCTTCTTAAATATCATCAGATAAACCAGAATTGGGAGAATGAATCATTTGAATTGATTCAAGCCTACGTCAGAGAGCATAACCTACATCCTAATGATATTGTTATACTGGCTTCGAATGTATATTTGGCTCGTCAATTGGCTGATAAGTTTAATGGTGTTGAAAAAACACATTGTATGTTTGAAACGTATGATGAATTATCACAACTGTCGCGAATGTATGACTCTAAGTGTGATGCTGAGAAACTTAAATCAATGTCTGAAATTGAGTTAAATACATTTATTAAGAAGCACCCAAAGCTAAAGCGAGATTTAGAACGCGCTCGTCGTATGAAGAAAAATCATTTCTATGCGAATAGTGGTTTGATTAAAGCGTCCACCATTCACAGTTTTAAAGGACTGGAGTCCAAGACGGTATTTTATTTAATGGATGAGAAAGACACGCCAGAGTTAGTTTATACATCCATCACAAGAGCAGCAGAGAATCTTGTTATTTTAGATAAGAGCAATACAAGCCCATACTCTGCTTTCTTTTCGGGTGTGATGAACAATGTAGGTGGCCTATTTTGAAAATTACAGAAGACCAACTAGACCAACTCTGCCTTTACATATCTATTCGAACAACCAAGCGAGTTAATTAACATTACGCATAAAAAACTTTAAAGCAACGATTGTGTTTCTGAATCAAACCTAACTAGTCAATGTCCAACAGTATGCTGAGATTGAAGTTCTTAGTGGTGAGAGCTTAGCGACAGCCTAAACTAGCCGTGTTAGTTAAACTTGGGCACTGCATGGGCACGAAAGGAACTAATTGTGCCTAACCAGACAAGAGTCAGCTGAAACAAAACCATTGAGGCTGATACGAAATGAATAACTATGTAAATATTACAGACACAAAAAAGCCCACACTAGGTGGGCTTTTTGCTGGTTCATAAAGAACGAATTTGGTGCCCGCTACTGGACTCGAACCAGTGACACCTTGCATGTCATGCAAGTACTCTAACCAACTGAGCTAAGCGGGCAATGTTCTAATTTCTTATTACTACCATTGTGACAAACTCAATAGTTATGCAATAAAAACTAAAGAAGGAATGGTGCGTCCGAGTGAACTCGAATCACCGACCCCCGCCATGTCAAGGCGGTACTCTAACCAACTGAGCTACGGACGCATTCCTTTAGAACGAGGAAGATATTAACGACTGATTTATTGCGGCGCAAGTAGAAATTACACTTGAATCAACCGTTTGCTCTTATTCGCACCAATACGTTGAATTTTTAGACGTGAAACGCAAATAAAGTTGAGTTACATCACACTAAGTATTGAGTGTTACTTTACGTTATTCCTCATCGACATCGAACACGACGTTGTAATTCTCGGTATACGTACAGTTAGGCTGGCGGCTACAAGTGAAGAATCGTCGGCCTTTGTAATCGCCTTGGCTTGCCAGTTTGATGATCATCGGGCTGCCACATTTCTTACAGAATCGAACTTCTTTGGATGGCTCGATCAAATCGATGTGGGCTGCCAGTAGCCTCTTCAAACGGCTCACTTGATAGCTGTGTTTAATAGATGCACCAATCAGTGGCAAGCCTGCTGATTTACAAACGTGAATCAGTAGCTTTTCGCGGTCGACTTTCCCTTTATTGAGCTCTTTACCGTTATCGAGTTCGATGATCACGCGGGGCTCTAACGTTCGTGGGTCGCAGACGACAAAATCAAAGTAACTACGTGAGATCTTATTGTTGGCGATAAACCAATTCTTCTTGTTGTTCGTCTTAGCTGGAACAAGAACGTTCGACATGCTGACTTTAGCAAACACTTCCCCATGGTTACCCACAGCGGATTTAAGTGCGTTATAGAATGTCGCCTGTTGCGCCGACATCAACGCCCCTTTCTTCTGATAAGCATGGTCTTTGGTGTCATCGTGTTTCACTACATACTTTTGAATAAAGTAAAAGAACACAACCAGAACAATTACAACGATAAAGATATTAGTCATTTTCCAACACAATCAAGTCTGTATAGGGATTAAGAGAGTAGCTAGCGTATGTAGAAATGCATCACCTGGCAAGCAAAAGAGCGAGAGTTACCAACCAAAATCACGACCTTTGAGCGCTGTAATTACCGAGAGCTCGCTCCCGCGCTAGACACATCTCTCCTATTTTGATAATCAAATCATCAATTACACTCTAGATTGATTTAGATCAATTTACTTGAATTTGTGATCAATTAGTCTGAAAAACGTTAGGCAAATGTTAATAAGGAAGTTGATATGGAACTTAAACAAGACCCAAGATGTTATACCGACGTATGTGTAGATGGTAAATGGTTCCACTATGACCACTGCGGTACTCGAGCTTACATGTTAAAAGGTGGGGCTTCCGCTGTTATTGAACTAGCAAGAGAACCTTCTACAGAGGGCGAGCTGGTTGAAATGCTTCAAGGTGTCGCTAAATAATTCACCAAATCAAAGTCTGAATTAAGCGAATAAGAGTAGATAGCTGTATTATTTCAGATAAGCACTCTTATTCGCTTAGTTATTGAAGTTCAGGTTTCTTAATGACCGGGGATTAACCAAGTTTGGGCTCTCAAACGATAACGACTTTATTACGCCCTGACTGCTTAGCTTGATACAAGGCGTCGTCTGCCGATTTCAAGTGTTTCTTATAGGTACGACTATTTAACTGTTGTTCCGTTAGATGAGTCGTCGCACCAATCGACGTAGTTAATTCTAGTGAGCCAGAATGCGTTTCAATCGGTTGGTCTGCGATCGCTTGCCTTATCAGCTCAAGTTCTTTATCAGGATCTTGATTCCCAGCAAGCAACAAAACAAACTCTTCCCCACCCCATCTTGCCACGACATCATTTGTTGATAAAATTTTCTCTAAACGCTTAGCGACTTCCACCAGCACTTGGTCGCCGATATCATGCCCATAAGTGTCATTAACTTGTTTGAAGCGGTCCAAATCAAGAATAGCGAGCGTATACCCGAACGGCGACAAATGGTGTGGTATTGGCTGAGTTAACAGTTGTTCCAAGTAACGCCTATTGTATAAGCCTGTCAGTTCGCATCTTGTTGATTGCTTGAGTAACTCTTTGTTGGTCTTCTGAATCGAGCGCAACCTTATCAAAAGTAACGCGGCGCTGAACATCACCATGATACCCAACGCGACAACAATTCGATTTCGTAGCTGCTGCTTATCTAAGGTCAACTCACCCAACTCTTTCTCTGCATTTAGCAATTCATTCTCTTTAGCTAATGATGCCGTAGCAAAATCTTGTTCGAGCAAGAAAATATCGCTCTGACGCTTGTCAAACAACAGTGCCTTGTTACCCTTGTAGTAGAGTTTGAAGTAGCGGAGTGCGTTCTCGCTGTCGCCTCTCGAGTCATAGTATTCCGCAAGTGTTTTTAAACCGAGAACCTTCCAACTTCGAGAGCCAACAATGTCGAACATTGCATGCGACCGCTTAAGATCAGCAAAGACAAAATTGTCTCGATTCAGACCAATATTAGCTAAGGCTCTGTTTAAGTAACACTGACCCAGTTGAAGTGTGTATCTGTCCACTCTCGGATATCTAAGGCACAGGTTTGCGACTTGCCGTGCTGACTCAAAGTTCTTTTCCGCCAACAACACATCACTCTCTGCTTTTAACAAGATGATTTTGTATCGTTCACTCACGTTATCGCCATTGAGTTTGGCAGCACTTTGATACGCCTCTCGGCCTTTCACTAACTCACCACTGCGCAGATAGGCAAAAGACTCATTCACATGCAACACACCTATGGTAGAAGCTTCTAGTAGCCCGCTCTTGTAATAGAGTTTTTTGGCTTTTTGAATCAGCTCGAGCGCTTTAGGCCAATCTTCCAAATAGATATAAAGCAGTGCCATGTTAGACACTAACTTACTGTTGTAGATGTGATGAGGGTACTTCTTGCCCAGATCTAAGCCTTTATGGAAAAAGTATTGAGCTTCAGGAAAGTCATTGCGGATATTGTTGATGACACCAGCCGTGTTATAGGCCTTAATCAACAACTCTTCATAGTGGAGCGATTCCGCGATATCTATCGCAGCTCTGATTTGGATTTCAGACTCCGCTAGCTCACCCTTACTGATGTATTCGATCGCCAACTCAACTAGAGATTGGGCCTTTAGCCAACCCATATGTTCGTGTTGTGCGAGTGCTTGAATCTGTCTGACGTATTCGGAAACCGCTTCGGTATCCAGTTTGTGTTGGGCGAGGTTCGACAAAATCATCAATTCGTAAGCACGATAGATGGCTTTATCTTGGTTTGGGAACTTGGCTTGCAGAGCTTCAAGTTGTTTGGAAGCTAGATTAGGATCACCTCGGGATACATCGAGAATATCAATCAATGCAGACCCATATTGAGAGAGTAATAACTCTTTCTCTGGACTATAAACACTCGGGTTTTCAGGGCGGATATGCTTTAAATCGTCGTCATAAGTTGGATAGAGCAAATACAGCCCAAGCACAACACTCATCAGAATGACGAGAAGGAATGAACCTAACACATTGTTTCTATTCATTTATCTGTGCCATTATTGATTGCATTCCAATTTCATCGACGTTTTTCAAAGCGGCTAAACATTATACCCGACAGATATACAGATTAAAATCCTGTGCACTGGTAGATCTAAGTAGTGTTTTTCTCATTAATTAGAATAATCAGGTAACTTTCTTGATTTAACTCAGACAATCATCTACCTCATTGGCGTTATAGTGATTTTCCTGTTCCTACCTCCGCGGCTTCTTTAGAACAAGCGGAAGCATAATGAGAATTAACAATGACCCAAATTAATGAACAACGTCTTGTAGAACATTTCTGCGATCTAGTGAAAATTGATAGTGAATCTCGTAACGAAAAAGCGATTGCTGAAGCTTTGGCTGAGCAACTCGGTGAACTGGGTTTTGAAGTTCGCAAATTGACGGTTCCTGAAGAAGTGTCTAACGGTTTCAACATCTACGCTCGTCTAGATGGCACTCTTCCAGGTAGCACAGTGTTCAGCTGCCACATGGACACTGTAACGCCAGGTATCGGCATTGAGCCAATCATCGAAGACGGCATCATCCGTTCAAAAGGCAACACAATTCTAGGTGGTGATGATAAGTCTGGCATAGCGGCTATCATGGAAGCTGTGCGCTGTATTCAAGCTGAAGGTCAAGCACACAAGACAATTGAAATTGCATTCACAGTGTTCGAAGAAGGCGGTCTATTCGGTTCTTTGAACTTCGATATGTCTTACATTCAATCTGAGCACGCAATCGTACTTGATACAGGTGGCCCAATTGGCACTATCGTAAACGCTGCACCTGGCCAACAAAAGATCGTTGCAACGATCAAAGGTCGCCCAGCTCACGCAGGTTTAGCACCAGAAGAAGGCATCAGCGCAATTCAAGTGGCCGCAGACGCTATCACTAAGATGAACCTGCTTCGTATCGATGAAGAAACAACAGCAAACGTTGGTATTGTTGAAGGCGGTCAAGCGACTAACATCGTAATGCCAGAACTTAAAGTCGTGGCTGAAGCACGTTCTCTAAACGGCGAAAAGCTAACGGCTCAAGTTGAGCACATGATCTCTACATTCGAAGAAAGCGCGAAACAGTTCGGCGCTGAAGTAGAAATCGAATCGACTCGTGCTTACGATGCATTCGTTATTGCAGATGATCACCCGCATATTCTTTCTATCAAATCAGCGTTCGAGAAGCTTGGCGTAACAGCGAATACTAAACGCACTGGCGGCGGTAGTGATGCAAACAACTTCAACGCGAAAGGCCTAACAACAGTTAACCTTTCTACTGGTATGGCGAAAGTTCACACCACTGAAGAGTACATTGCAGTGAAAGACATGGTCGCAATCACTGAATTTGTTGTGGCTTACGTGACTCAATAGTCTTGCTTCTAAGCTAGGTGGGAATACCATTTAGATCATATCAAAAAGCCGAGTCCCCACATAACGTGTGACTCGGCTTTTTTGTTGTCTGCGTTTAGCCTAACGCTAACGTCTACCAGAAGTTTCGTCTAAAAACCCCTGCGCTTCCAAAACTGGCCTTCGTCTTTTGCTACTAGGTCGAATGTCTTGTCGGCGATGATGTTGCCTTTTAGCTCGACCGTCATACGCCATTTACCAATCTTGTTTGAGACTGGCGCCCAGATGGTGTCACCTAAATAGAAATCCCAGTCGTTGTTACCGACATACTCTTCGCCATCAAACGGTTCAAGTACTTCACCTTTATCAGTGGTGATGTTGGGGTGGTAAATGCAGTAACGGATCTTTTCGCCTTTGGCTTTTTTGATATTCAGGATATAGCCAAACTCCACGTCGATTTCAGCATCAACCGTGGTGGTGAACTCTTGGATTTTTGGAAGATCTTTAGATTTGGAATCCCACGCTGTATAGATGCCGTAAGATGTCATGTCGACGATTGCCGATCGCTTTGCCATGTGTATTACCTAATAATTATGTATTATTTAATATTCATCGTTCGTTGACGTCGACTCGTTAGCCAAGTTCTAATGAAACAAATGCTAGTTAGCTAAATGCTTGTTAGCAGAAAGTACAGACAGGGCTACTCCTGCCAATCTCTCGCCATACGCTTAATCACCGACGGCTCAATGTCGTGAATAGTGCCATATTGCTCTCGGCACACTTCGATAATTAATTCTGCTTTATATTTACGTGCAAGTTGGCGGTAAGCCTTCATTTCCCAATGCTTTATGAAGGTATTCGATACAACAACATCAAGCCCTTGCTTTAAGCCGTTTTCAGCCGTGTTCTGACACCACTCATGAGCTTGTTGCAGGAGCCTAGGATCAAAATGGTACTCACCTTGCTCATTCACATAATACATATCGGCTTCAACGTGCAATGCATCGTAGGTTTTTGCTTTTGTTGATTTGCCAGAACCGGGCAACCCTCGAATGAGTATTAACTTCATCGTCACTTTACAGGCTAATTCGAAAACATGAGTTTATCGTAAATAGTAAAGAGTTTCTCTGATAACTGCCTTTACTCAGCATATGAAAACCAAGTACTTACACGAGACTCCGATAATCACTGAATACAATGAAACTCCCCTCAAAGCGCTTGGATGGCTTCTGATAGAAAACACAAATAATTTACATCTATCCATTTTGCATATCGACAAGCGTATCAAACTACTATAGATTTAGATGTATAGACGTCTACATATCTAGCTTAGGGAGAAAGCTGTGCCTATTCGCATTCCAGACCAATTGCCAGCATCCGATGTTCTTCGTGAAGAAAACATCTTCGTTATGCCTTTATCAAGAGCATCGACACAGGAAATTCGTCCACTTCGAGTCTTGATCCTCAACCTAATGCCGAAGAAGATTGAAACTGAAACTCAATTTTTACGCCTACTATCGAACAGCCCGTTGCAAGTGGATGTAGAGCTGCTGCGCATTGATGACCGACCAAGTAAAAACACACCGACTGAACACCTTGATAACTTCTACCGCCAATTTGAAATGGTCAAAGGAAGAAACTTTGATGGATTGATCATCACTGGTGCGCCGCTTGGCTTGGTTCAATTTGAAGATGTTATCTACTGGGATCATCTGAAAACCATCATGGAGTGGGCAAACAAACACGTTACTTCAACTCTATACGTATGTTGGGCGGCTCAGGCTGGTTTGAAGTTATTGTATGATTTGCCTAAACGTACTCGTAAAGAGAAGCTGTCTGGTGTTTATAACCACGAGATACATAACCCATACCACCCTATTTTACGTGGCTTCGACGATACATTCTTGGCACCGCACTCTCGCTATGCTGACTTCTCTCAGGAGTACTTAGCAGAGCATACCGACCTTGATGTTCTTGCGACTTCTGATGTTGCGGGTGTATATCTAGCGGCGACCAAAGATAAGCGAAACGTGTTTGTAACGGGTCACCCTGAGTACGACTCTCATACACTTCACAATGAATACATTCGTGATTTGGGTGAAGGCATGGAGCCTGTTATACCAATCAACTACTACCCGAACAACAATCCAGACAACAAACCTGTTGCAAGCTGGCGTAGCCACGGGCACTTATTGTTCTCTAACTGGCTAAACTACTGCGTTTACCAACAAACGCCTTACGACCTGGATCATTTCAGCGAAGAGAATTTCACTAAAGACGATTAAGTTCTTTGTTCCGATTCAAAAACACATAAAGCCGTGTTCAGTCGGTTGTTGATAAAACGACGAATTGGACGCGGTTTTTTTATGGTGGTTGAGTCGCATTCCATAATAGATTTATCACTTCAATGGGTTTGATTTCATATGATGGGTTGGTGTTCATAAGGAGCTTCACATGCCTGCCAAGCCGTCATTTTCAAATCCGATTTCGTTGTCCCGTCCCCTTTCGTTATCCCGCCCCCTTTCGTTATCAAGTGTGGTACTACTCGCCTCGCTTTCGTTGGTCGGATGCGTCTCTGTCACGGAAGGACCACCAAAGATTAAAAGTGATCCTATCGCGATGTCTGAATCTCGAATCGAATTAGGTTTGGGCTATATGGGACAAGGCAATATGGTAAGAGCGCGTGAAAATCTTGAGCTCGCAATTAAACACGCGCCTAGCTACTACCGCGCTCGGCTTTCAATGGCGCATTACTACGAACAAGTGGGCGAAGTAGACGAAGCAAGATCGACGTACCGAAAAGCGCTGAGCCTCGATTCGAGAAACGGAAATGTATTGAATAACTACGGTACGTTTTTGTGTAAACAAGGCGAGTATGAGCAGGCAGATAAGTACTTTAACCGTGCCATCGACCAACCTTACTATTACTTAGTGTCTGCAAGTTATGAAAACGCCGCGTTTTGTGCTTTTAAGGCTGGTAATACAGACCAAGCGAAGTACTACTTCAGCAGAGCGATTGACCACGATCCCAACCGCGTGAAATCGATACTACAGCTTTCAAAAATTGAAGTGAGTGACGCCGATTACAATGACGCTCGACTCCGTTTATTCAAATTCCACCAGCGTTATGGCTATCAAATTCCATCACTTAAAATCTTAGTCGACCTCGAAAATAAAGCAGGTAACAGAGCTCTAGAGCAGAAATATCAGAGTAAGTTAGATGAGTTGCTTTCTGCTTAGCGTATAGGCAAAACACAAAAAACGGGCTTGTTGCGTTAACAACAAGCCCGTACGTAATTTCAGTTAAATGCCTTAACTAAGTGCAGCCGTTATTTTAGCGCAATCCACTCTTGTCTTTGTTCATCGTCCATAAAGGTCCATGCGATAAAGCGGCTTACCTTCTGCCCTTGCGACATCTCGACGACTTTTACTTGTTTAGCTCGTAGCTTACCCAACTCTGAACGAACCATATCGACGTTATCTTTCTTAGAAATCAATGTCGTAAACCACAAAACTTGAGTAGCAAAAAGTTGACTCTCTCTCGCCATCTTCATAATGAAAGCGGCTTCGCCACCCGGGCACCAAAGTTCAGCTTTTTGACCACCAAAGTTTAAGGTTGGTTTCTCTTGCTTCACTGATTTCCTGTTCATTTCCGGCTTGAATGATTGACCAGCCTTCTTAGCACGGTTTGCCGCTAGATTATCCAGTTTACGTTGTGAACCCTTTTCCGCTTCTTCAAGAGAGCTATGAAATGGAGGGTTACAAATAGTGACGTCGTAACGTTCATTATCCTTAATCACGCCCTTAAAGATAGATTCAGAGTCCGCTTGTAGGCGAGCGCGGATCTTACCTTTTAAATTAGGGTTACTTTCAGCAATAAAGTTCGCTGTTTTGATGGAGACTGAATCGACATCTGTCCCGGTGCAGCGCCACTTATACTCTGTCGCACCAATGATTGGGTAGATACAGTTTGCACCAACACCAATATCTAATGCTTTCACAGACGCGTGGTTATATGCCTCGCCTTGGCCATCGCTATTAAGGATGTCAGCTACTCTGTGAATGTAGTCTGCACGGCCAGGAATTGGCGGGCACAAGTAACCAGCAGGAATATCCCAATGTTTAACGCCGTAGTGATGCGCTAACAAAGCTTTGTTGAGTAGCTTAACGGCTAATGGATCAGAGAAATTAATGGTGTCTTCGCCCACTGGGTTCTTGATCAGATGCTCTTTTAGCTCGGGCAAGGCTGCAACCAACAACTCGAAGTCATAACGACCAGTGTGCTGGTTTCTTGGGTGTAACCCACCTTGAGGTTTTTCAGCCGAGCGTCTTTTCTGAGCTGCGTTCTTGTTAAATGCAGTTTTATTGAAAGAACCCTTATTCGATGATCCTTTATTCGCACCCTGCTTCCCTTTGCTGTCTTTTGCAAAAGGTCGCTTTGATTTGTTATTGCCCGCACCTTTCGGTGCACTATTCTTGCGGCTTTTATCAGATGTGTTCTTTGTAGAAATACGCTTGTCGCTGCCTTCTTTAGCTTGGTTGTCTTTTGTTTTTGCTGATGAAGTACTGTTTTTCGACAGGCTTAGCGTCGTTCTATTTTGTGATTGGCTCATTGGGCTACTTCTTTAAATCTAAATACATCATGAATAAACGGGCATCCAACTCAAGTTGATGATATTCCGGTTCCATGTGACAGCATAGTTGGTAAAAGGCTTTGTCGTGCTCTTTCTCTTTGATATGCGCCAGTTCGTGTACCACCAGCATTCGCAACAAAGGTTCTGGCGCATTTTTAAAAACACTGGCGATACGAATTTCATTCTTCGATTTGATCTTTCCACCGTGATTCTTCGCAACGTAAGAATGAAGACCTAACGCATTGTTGATTAGGTGTATCTTGCCGTCGTAAATCACTTTGCTGATCGGTGGTGTTTTTTTCATGTAGCGATTTTTTATCTCAATCGCATAGTCAAACAGGGCTTTCTCGCTTTTTATTTCATGATTCTTTGGGTAGCGAGCTTCAAACCACGGCACCAATTTACCCGACTCTACAAGTTGAGTCACAGGATCAAGAATGTGCTTAGGATAGCCTTGAATATAGCGTAAAGAAGGATGCATGCTGAAAGACCGTACAAGTTACGCCACGACAATACGTTGTGGTCTTGAAAATTGAGCCGCATAGTGTAACTGATCACACTTTTCTAATCACCTAGGATTCGTTACACTTTAGCGAGATTCACCAAGAGCTACACTCAAAAAGAGATTGTAAAAATGAAACGTGTTGTATTGTACGTCGCAGACAAATGCCCGCACTGTAAAGATGCCCAAAGGTATTTAGACTCTAAGAAAATTGTTTACCGCCTGACCAATGCAAAGATGCAGCGTGGTCGTAAAGAATTGCAAGCGATGGGTGCTCGTTCTATCCCCGTACTTAAGATCGGCGATCAAGTGATGGTCGGCTGGAATCAGAAGAACTTCGATAAGATGTATAACTCAAAGAACACTTAACGTGTTTTGAGTTATACATCTATGCAACAAAGCCCGAGTATCCAATCTAGGATACTCGGGCTTTGTTTTTTATCTTTACTAAAGCGCAAGAATTACATCGCATTAACCTTTGATTTTGAAAACCATACCGCAATTCACACATTGGTACCTACCTTTAATACCAAAGAAACGATCCATAAACGTTCTGTGTATTCTAACCAACTTTTGCTCTTTACACTCACACTTCATAACTCACCAAATATACCCCAAAAGTATTAGTATTATTTAACAAGCATGCATACCAAGCAAATTAGAAACCGTTAATACTGGCGCCCCCGACCGTGACACCCATCACAAACCACCATGAAAAACGTGATGCTAATTCCATTTATTTAGGCGATTGATACATTACTAGTCACACATATTGTTTAACGAAGTCAATAAAGGTTCTGTCTGCCTTCGAAAGATACCCTTCCTTTCTCCACGCCAAAGATAGATTCAGCTTCACAGGGTCTTTAAATGGCACACCGACCACGTCTTCCTCGTATTCTGTAACTAAGCTAAGCAACGCGGTGATGGCAAACTCTCGCTTCACGATAGAAAGAATCATCGGTAATAAATTGGTTTCGAAGGCGATGGTCATATCGAGGTTGTACTTCTTACAAGTCGCATCGATAAAATCACGGTGGAAATAGCCCGATTTGAACATAATCAGCTCTTGAGAAAAAAATTCTTCAAAGGTGATGGATGGTTGCGTTGCCAGTGAGTGATCTTTGCCAACGACCGCTAACATTTCTGAGCTTAATAGGTGGTCAGTTTCAAGATCATCAGGGACATTCTCGTGGTTGATTACACCGATATCGAGCTCGCCGTTTAATAGCATTTCACGAATCGATGCAGTACCAGCATCTATGAGTGTCAGCTTCAGATTAGGGT
Source organism: Vibrio splendidus (assembly GCF_001557875.1). GTDB lineage: Bacteria > Pseudomonadota > Gammaproteobacteria > Enterobacterales > Vibrionaceae > Vibrio > Vibrio splendidus_F. The sequence goes on from NZ_LNRF01000002.1 coordinate 417,843, forward strand.
ACTGGCTTTTGAACGCCATAACGACTTGAGGAAAGAAGTAGCTCCCCATCATGCTTGGGGCTCCTAAGCGCACCTCACCTTTTTCTAACCCCTTTAACTCATTCATCGCCAGCTCTGCATCATCAAACTGCTGTGCAATTCGCTTAGCATGCTCAAACAGTACCTTTCCTTCCTCCGTTAAAGTGACGGATTTATCTCCACGTCGGAACAGAATCAAATCAAGTGTTTGCTCGAGTTTTTTAATGGATATGCTCAAAGCAGGTTGGGCGATATGTAAGGCTTTTGCCGCTTGGGTAAAATTCCCAAACTGTGCAACTGCGAGAAAATGGCGAAGCGGTTTTGATTCAAGCATATCGATATATTAAATATATAGAGGTGATATTTTTAATATATTTCTTTAATCCACCTTGTACTGATAACTTGTTCACAAACAGCTTAATTATTCCGTATAGGCACAACGTAAATGTTTGATAAAGGCAGTCCTCAATACAAACGCATCACCCAATCATTGGCGATTGGCTCGTTTATCATTTTCTGTAACCTTTACCTCTTTCAGCCAATCTTGCCGCACATGGCGGAGCACTTCCAAGTTTCGGAAACTCAAATCAACTGGCTGTTTGCCTCGACAACACTTGGGCTTTCCATCAGCTTGGTGCCTTGGGCGATCGCCTCTGAAACCTTTGGACGAAAATCCATCATTCTGTTCAGCTTATTTGCTATCCCTCTAATCGGGCTAAGCATGGTGTTCACAACCACCCTACTACAGCTTGTTATTGCCAGAGCATTCATGGGAATTACAGTCGCTGCATTCGCAGGTGTGGCGGTTGCCTATATGGTTGAAGAATTATCACCGAAAGCATTCGCAGTCGCGATTGGTGGTTATATTGCGGCTAACTCATTAGGTGGCATTTTTGGGCGTGTATTGGGTGGCTTGATCACAGACTATTTCGACTGGCACACAACAGTTTTGTTTTTTGTTGTCGGCTCTTTGCTTGGCGCACTTTATATAGCCTATCGATTACCAGACCAACAAAACTTCAAACCACAAAAAGGCTTGTTTTTTCACCATAACCGTTCAGTAGTGATGCATTTAAGAAACCGTACCTTATGGCTCGCTATGTTGATTGGTGGTGCTAACTTCGCGCTGTTCGTTAACCTGTATTCGGTAATGGGCTTTAGATTAGTATCAGCGCCTCACTCGGTGCCTGTTGGTTTAGCTTCGCTGATATTCCTATGTTACTTGGCAGGTACGGTAAGCTCAAAGCTCTCAAACAAATGGACACTTCGTTTTGATCCCTTGAACGGAATAATGATGGGCGTGTGCATTAGCTTAATCGGAATGCTAGTTTCTGCGGTCGATAAAGTCCCGTTCATGTTAGCTGGGTTGTTATTGATTAGCGGGGGCGCGTTCTTCGCCCATACCCTTGCCTACTCTTGGGTAAGTCAAAAAGCACCGAGCGCGAAGGCGACAGCAACGGCACTTTACTTAGTCCATTACTATATAGGCGGAAGCTTAGGTGGTTTCTTACTCTTATATTGTTGGCAGCTGTTTGGTTGGAATGGCGTGATTGCAGGTGGGTCTATCTTCTATGTCGCGATATTTGCTTGGGTCTATCAGTTGAAACAGCTACAAGTATCGACATCCAAACTCGCACAAGCATAAGTACGACTAAGGTTGTTACTCAATTATTGCTTTTGATTAACGTCCGTTCTGATATCCTACCCAAAATTTAATTTCGGAACCTGTTATGTCGAACACTCAAAGCACAGATCTTCAAACCATCCACGACCAAGTAAAGCAGTGGTTAGACGATGTCGTTATTGGCCTAAACCTGTGTCCATTTGCAGCCAAGCCACAACGTAATAAACAGATTAAGATCTTTGTGAGTGAAGCAAATACGGAAGAAGCGTTGTTGGAAGACATCATGACGCATTTCGTAGAGTTAGATAACACACCAGTCGCAGAGTTAGAGACGACTTTGGTGGTTGTGCCTAACATGCTGCAAGATTTCTTCGACTACAACATGTTCATTGACTGGATTGAAGCACTGATCAAGCAAGAAGACTGGGAAGGCATTTACCAAGTCGCAACCTTCCACCCAGACTATTGTTTTGGTGGTGCGGATCCAGAAGACGATGAAAACCTAACGAACCGCTCTCCGTATCCGGTTTACCATTTGATTCGTGAAGCAAGCATGGAAAAGGTGTTAAAGCACTACCCTAATCCTGAAGCGATTCCTGATACCAACATCGCGAGAGTTGAGTCTTTAACGCCGGAAGAACGCCGTAAACTGTTCCCTTACTTGTTTAGCTAATAGTTCAGTTAATCGCTAACAAGGTGGCTCATATTCCTGAGCGCCCTTGATGATATGGACGAGAAGTGAACTGATCTCGTCCATTTTGTTTCACAATGTATAATTAAGCCATATCGAAGTTTGAACACAGACTAAATTGAATAAAACCAAACTTATCCACTTTGCGTTAGCGCCCTATTCCTAGCTTTGGTAAAATAATCCATTAACGAAACAGAATGGATAGGAAAATGAACCTTTCTCAACTAAGCCAAGAAATCTACGACCACCTTTACCGCGATATTGAAGAGTTCCGCAGTACTTTTGATCTGCCTGTTGCTGCGCCTGAAACAATGGACGAAAAAGGCGATACGCTACATACCTCTCTAGCGATCGAAGAACTAACAGAACTTGCGGAAGCTGACTCTAAAATCGAACAAGCGGACGCTATTGTAGATAGCGTTTATGTATTGATGGGACGTTTGGTTCACCTTGGTCAAGCTAAGGTTGAAGACAATCTAGCAATCAGCTATCTGATCGACCTACTGTTGAATGTTTCTAAAAACCGCTCAATTGACTTCTTGCCTTGCTGGGACGAAGTACACTCAAGCAACATGAGCAAAGTATGTCGCAACGAAACTGAATACGCTGAAACAGAAGCTTTCTATGCCGAGCAAAACATCAAGCTGATGGCGGTTCAAAAAGGCGAATACATCATCGCTAAGTGTGCGGAAGATTTCGTATCTGAAGGCAAGACAGTTCGCCAAGGCAAAGTACTAAAATCAGTACACTACCACCCTGCGAACCTTGAGCCACTAACAGCTTAAGGCAGGTTATGGCTGTAGCTGTTTAAAGCATCAGCGTACGCAAATAGCAAACGCCACGTTTAAATAACGTGGCGTTTTATTATCTGTCAGTCAATTGTAGCTGTGTGTCAGTTACAACTAGGTGCTATACCAGTCGCGCCATATGATAAGCCGCCACATATTCGCCATTTCTGAAAGCGAACCCTGCGGACTCTCCTTCAATCACGAAACCAAACTTCTTATACAGGCTAATCGCTCTTTCGTTATCGGTATACACCGTCAACTCCATTCGTTTGATGTTAATCCAGTTATCACACAGATCGATTGCTGTTGCGAGCAGTTGGCTACCTACGCCTTTGCCTAACACATCGTCTTTAACACCCATACCAAATGAAGCGACATGTCGTCTTCTTGGGTTCACACACACTTCCATTCCCAAGTTACCAACAATCTCATCGTCGATCATCGCGACATACGAGTACACGTTGTCAGGGATGTTAGAGATTCGCTTTTGCCAGCTTTCCAGAGATGGATTTGGGAGTTGCAGCGTACCGGTATAAGCATTAGTGCATTCGTAAACTTCTTTGATTCCCTTTGCATCTGACGGTTCAGACCTTCTCACTATAATACTCATCGCAACTCCTAATATTTCTTCGCTAAATATGAAACACATCCTCAATGTGCACCTAAACACACTAACAAATAGTAAATATTTAACAATAGGTTAGATGAGATTGTTTTATTGGGCTGATGTGAGGAATTTATGTGGATGATCTGAAGAAGTAAATTTGAGGAATCAGGATTAGTTAAACTGGAGGTAATTCGATATGGGCACCTCGGTTGTGCCCATGCCGCCAAATCTATGGAGTTAGTTAGCTTTGGTTCATCATGATCTAACTAATTCCATTCTGGTTAATCACGCTCACATTGAACTTGAATGACTTTAAGGTCTGTTGCATTTAGCTTCTCAGCTAGCGCGGCACCTTCTTCATTACATTGCTCAAGAGTCGTAAATTGGGTGTTAACTTCCATTTCTGCGGTGCTGTCAGCACCACCGATCATTAGGCTTAGAAGTAGTGTTAGTTCGTACATAAGTCAATCCTCTTTCGGGGTTTTAAAGCATCCATTCGAATAAGATACAGTGACTAGAACCACTCCTAGTTCACTTGTTTCGTTTGAGATAATTCTACTCACACATTTGATTTAAGGCTTACCATTTTGTGCCAAGTGACGACAAACTAACCCGTAAAAATGACACTACATATTGTAGTACCATTTGCATTATATAAATATTAACTGAACCCTAATGAGACCGTCTATGCCAGTTTATGGGAATTAACTGGCATAGATAACAACTTCACCACCGAGATAAATCGCTGATAGGTCACTTTTATATATTGAGGTCTATTAAGAAACCAGACCAAATAGACTAATTCGCTATTAGTCCAACTTTTTCCATTGTTGCTCAACCCAATTTGGGTCTGCAGCCACGCCTGGAAGATAAGCTTCATTGTTACATTCTGCTGCCCATGGGCCGTAACATTGATAAACACCTTCGCCTTCAAATAAAACGACGTCTCCATCAACATAGCTACCAAAACCTTCTGGGTAGACATAATCCTGTTCTGGTGGTGGCGCATCTGCTTCAACTAAGTGGAAGTCCATCATTTGTTGACCTACCAATTTACCTTCGCTGTTTTTGACACTCACCACCAACATATGATGACCAGCCTCTGATTTAGACAAAGGTAATACAACTGATTCTGACGAGCTATCTTCAACCTCCCCACTCCAGTAAGCCAAAGATTCTCTAGCGTGGTTATACACGGTGAGTTCAGCTTGGGCATCGCCCTCGGCTACCAATGATAGACCTAGAAGGGTTGGCTCTTCGCCAATCACGTATTCTGGATCCAGACCTTCAACCGTAAGTGACGTATCGGGTTCTGGCACTTCAACATCGTAGCCTATTTCCACACGCTGAATACCACTGTCAGAATTCACATATATTGGGTTAACACCGTAAATAGGAGCAAAACCATTTTCACTCAACACGCCAGACTTAATGTTATTGTGATCTGCATTAACTTTGGTTGCTAATGCCTTAGACCAGTTCTTCGGTTGACCATCCTCAGTACTCGCAATCTCGATACGAGTACTGAGCGCTGAGTTTTCACCAGCCCCATCAAATACGCGTGTATATACTGCGTCACCTTCTTTCAAATTGATCGTAGGAATTATTTGACCTACTTTTCCCCAACCCGGAAGTTGAGAGTCATCGCCATCAAACACCACATCAATCGCATTATAGAAAGCCTTGTCGGTGTCACCCACATCCCATACAGCCAGAATCACGTGATAGCCTTCTCTATCTGGCACGTTACAGGTGTGAGTAGCCGTGTTTTGTGTCATCTCTCCATGAGCATCAACTTCACAAAATGGATTTAAGTCAAACGCTGAGCGAGCTAATGGTGAGTTTTGGTCCCAACCTTCTTTCGTAATGTAATACTTAAAACCAGCCGCAATGTGGTTAGCTCTAAATGTCCATTCAAACTCTTGAGAGCCCGCTTCGATTGGGCGCTTCTGCCAGCGCTCTGAAGTTTGCTCGTCTAGATTTCTTGCCATTAATATTTCAGCACTGGCAATGTAACCATCAGCTGGACCACCTTCAGGGAAGCCGTCAAAGCCTTCCACACTTTGTGGCTCATACTGTATGTCGCCACAGTCCATGTTCTTCGCCTGACCTTCAGAATCTTCTAAGTGACACAAGGCGACACGACTTATGATGTTGCCATCATCGTTCAGCGATACAAATCCATGTGCCATAGCGCCACCACAAGCCGCAGACAAAGCGATGGCTAAAGCCGTTTTCTCTATTCCGATTCTCATAACATTTCCACTTAAAGACGTTATATTTCCAATTAACAAGCCAAAATGGTCTTGGCCTGTTTACCTATCCACTTGTTTGATTGAGTAAACACCGCAATTTGCTATTAACCATTACTTGGCTCGAACATTAATAAAGCAAATGCATATCAATCAATTCGAGCATGGTTGAAAAAGGCTGGATTATTTAGTCAATAAGGCTGATTGATATTCATCAAAGGTAATACGACGAGGAAATGATCTTATACAACTGAAAAGCATGAAGTTTATTCGATGAATAGAACAAGGGAACTGGCTAAGAACCTGAGAGACTAGAGATAAGAAACGTATGAACTGGCTGTTCAAGATATCGCATTGACGCGAAAATAGAGGGTTTGTTGTCAAAATAACGGTTTTGACGAGTCACATTAGATAAAGGTGCTTTGATGCGAAGTTGATTTAAATAGAGGGAGCTTGGTAAAGCCTTAATAACGGCTATGCATGCCCATGCGATGTGACATGTCGTCGTCCATACGACCGCCCTTCCAACCGCCGCCACCCAATAGATTAAGTACATCTCGCGCTGTGTAGCCTTCTCCGCCGAAGAAGTCATTAGACACATCATTACGCAGCAACTGAATAGTTGGAACCAATTCAACAGCAAGATCTTGTGGGTCCGCGAACAAGGCTAAAGCAATCTGTTGTTGGCGCTTACTCAGGCCTTTAGAGCTAGTTTCTACTTGTCCAATCGAGAAGAAATCACGGCTTCCGTAGCTCTTTACCATCTTTGCAGATAGCAGCTTAATCACCTTTTTGATTCTTCGTCTTTGGATGTATCTAAACATATTTGATCCCTTTACTAGCTCGTCTTTAACCCAATAATCAGCTCAACCAGATGACTTTTTAGCAAATACTCTTTCTAGCCAAACGTCCTCTCTAACCAAACAGCAGATAGGTTTGATTATCGACTGAGATACTTTTGACTTCGGTATTGAACACCGATTCTAGCTGCTCAGGAGTAAGCACTTGTTCGGCAGTGCCAGAAGCTTGTAGTACGCCTTTATCAAGCAGCAACACCTGGTCGGCGTGTCTTAAGGTGCGATTCAGGTCGTGGTTAGCCATGATCACGGCAATACCCTTCTCCGCCACTCGTTCAATAAGCTTGTACAATAAGGCTTCTTGAGCAATATCCAGCGGAGCTGCGGGCTCATCGAGAATCAATAGCTTGGCGTAAGGGTTAAGCGTCGGCCAAATTTGTAGGCACATTCCAGCCAAACGTACGCGTTGCCATTCACCACCAGATAGGGTTTGAATGGAACGATGAAGTTTGTCTGCAATGTCTAGCATTTGGCTGATTTCTTCCAAAGCCGAGTTGATTTCGGCATCAAGACCATGCGACGAACTTGGCAGTGACAAAGCAAGGTATTGGAACACTTCTAAGTTGAAAGCCGGTCTTGCGCTTTGACACAAGTAAGCGCGATGCAATGATAAATCTTGTAGAGACAGTTCCGACAAATCCTGCCCGTCGATCTTTATATCGCCTTTGTAACCATCACTAATGCCAGATATCGATTCGAGTAAGGTACTTTTACCGCTGCCATTCGGGCCGATAACGTGAGTCACCTGCCCTTGCTTGAGTTCAAATGATAGTGGTAATAAACGAGCGCCGACGCTCAGGCTCTTAATTTGAATCATGATTTTTAATTAACATCCAAATGAAGATAGGCGCACCGATACTGGTTGTCATCACACCCAAAGGCAGCTCTGCGGAATCTAATAAGGTTCTGGCACAGATATCAGCAAATACCAGCAGTGCTGCACCAGCAACGGCAGACAAAGGAAGAAGGTATCGGTTATCGGTGCCAATCGCTAAACGCAATAAGTGTGGCACAACCAAACCAACAAAGCTGATTACGCCGCCTAATGCCACGGCGCAGCCGACTAAAATAGACACAGCGAAGATTAAGCGCCATCGTAATCTCGGAACGTTCACACCCAATTGCGCGGCATGCGTTTCGCCAATCATCAGTTTGTCTAGTTTACTGCCTTGCAAACACAACCAAATAATCACGGGGATCATCACTAACGTGAACGAATGTTGGTACCAAGTGACGCCACCCAAGCTACCCATCAGCCAATACATCAATAAGCGTAGGCTGAGGTCATCACTAAAATAGAACGCCCATGTCACCATCGCGCCAGAAAGAATGCCTAACGCTACCCCCACCAGCAGTAATTTAGCCGTGGTGAGTCGCATCGTTTTTACCAGGCTCACCAGTATCACGGTGAAACAGAGCGAGCCTAAAACGGCGGCAATCATGAACAGTTCTGGTGTAGGAGCAAACGGCAAGAAGAACAGCACGATAACCATCGCCAAGCTTGCGCCACCAGAAATGCCGAGCACACCTGGCTCTGCTAATACGTTACCTAATAAGACCTGTAAGCTTGCGCCAGATACGGCTAACCCAGCCCCGATGCCAATAGCCGCCAATAATCGAGGTAAGCGTAAATCAATCAGTAGTTTTTGTTCTAACGTGGACAAGGTGCCCAGGGGGGAAATGAAAAGATCGCCAACCATTAGGTAAATCGCACTCAGCGCGACAAGCATTGCTGCCATTAGATAAATGGCTCGGGTCCATTTGCGCTGTTTTTGGTGAAGAAGTTGTTGGAAATCCATATCAAGCTACTTTGAAATTGTTCGCGTAACCTTACCTGTATCCCTAAATAAACTCAAGGCTCACACCGTAATGTGAACCTTGATATTTCAACCAGTTGAGCGGTTGTTTTCGTCGATTTAACCCGACTCGGTATTAATCGTACACAAGCTGACCGTGGTCGAATCGTGTTTCAACTTCGCACACCATTAAGGCCGCTCGTTGACCGATAGCAACGTTACGATTTGGGAACACTACTGCTTCGTTTTCATTCTTCGCCATCAATGGCTTATCACCATCATGACCAAATACTTCACCGTGCTTGAACGCCGTAAAGTTCTCTACAGAATCTGAGAACATGAAATCGAAATCATCATGTAAACGAACAATGGTTCGGCTTACTCGATAAGTAATGGTTTTCTTTGGTAGGTGCTCTGGTTCTATTTCAGCAATCAGATTGCGCATCGCCAAATCGAAAGCAGTTAGCTTATCAAGTTGGTTCTCACCAATTCTTGCTACCTGCCCCAACTCCATTGTCAGTGCTTGCGCTTCAAAGTTTTCAGCGCTGTACCAGCTGAAAGTGCTCGTTGGCGCATTCGACAACAACACAGCTTCAACGTGAGCACTGTTAATGAAGTCGAACAAAGCTTTACTGCGAACTTCGTGGCGAACCTTAGGGCTTACGGCGAAAGAGTAATGCTTAGACAAGCGAATAGCACAGTGCAGATCTAAGTGCCAACGAGTGGCAGGTACCGTTTCCTTGTAAAACTCCGTAACCAAGTACTTAAGGTTCTTCGCAATATCCACTTCTCGATTACTCTCGTGCTGTTTCTCATCAAACAGACGATTCATATTCACATCAAGAAAACGAGTATGCGCGTTGGTCGCTTCTGGGTGCGCGATGATGAACAAACATCTTGCTGTCACCACTTGGAAGCCAGTTTCAATATCCTCAATGAGCTTATCAATCAGCTCCATTGGTGAGGTTTCGTCGCCATGAACACCTGTTGAAAAGATGATGTTCTTGGTTTCGGAATTATACTCCGCGGGAATCACTTCCAATACACCGCGTTGATGAAGCTTAATTTGAACACCGTTACTCAGTACGGTCTGTCCTGCAACCACTTCTTGCTCAAGATCTAGGCTGTCAAAAAGAAATGATTGGCGAAAGAGGGTCTTCGTCATGCGCTACTCCTTAATTGCACGGCCGTATGTTAATAAATTGTACATAGAAATTGTGTTGCTAGGATCGCACTTATCAATAGAAACTCCGTTATCACTCACAAATACTACCCATATATTTTTGTATTACCTGCTGACTTTGCTAACCGACATCTGTTCCAAATAACTTTCTCTATTTAAAGCAGCTTTTGATTGTCTCAGGTCATCTCAGCAAGATAAGAGCCACGTAAGCTAACACAGCTCTTACCTGCCATGAACAGATTGAGATCAATTAATCTTCCTGATCGAGCAATCTTTCAAATTCATCGATTTGAACTTTGACCATGTCGATGCTTTGTTGCCAGAAATCAACTTGAGTCAGGTCCATACCAAGGTGCTTTTGAACGACTTCTTCCGCCATCATGCTGCCCGTATCACGAAGCAACGAAACGTAATCACCGTAGAATTGCTCGCCTTTTGCATCGCGCTGAGCGTAAACACCTTTACTGAACAGGTAACCGAACAAATATGGGTAGTTGTAGAAGCTAACTTGAGAGATGCTGAAGTGCAGCTTGCTCGCCCAGAAATAAGGGTCGGCTTCTGTCATTGCTTCGCCGTACCACTCTTTCCAAGTCGTTTCCATCAGGTCACACAGCTGCTGAGCAGTTAGCTCGCCTTTTTCACGCTGCTCGTAGAAGGCTTTTTCAAACTCAAAACGCACAGGAATGTTCACCATTAATGCCAAAGAAGAGGAAAGCTCTTCCCACAGCATTTCGAGCTTCTCATTGCGCGTTTGAGCTTGCTTTAACAAGTGATCACGAACGATATTTTCAGCAAAAATCGAAGCGGTTTCTGCTAGCGTCATTGGGTAGCGTGTTTGACACAACGGCATGTCTTTCATCACCCAGTTGTGGAACGCGTGGCCTAGCTCGTGTGCCAATGTCATTAAATCAGAGCGGCTACCACTCCATGTCATAAACACCAGTGGTGTGCGTGTCGCAGCAAACTTAGTGCAGTACGCGCCTAAGCGTTTGTTGGCTGCTGGTGCGGCATCAATCCAACCATTCTCAACCATCAAAGCGACGAAATCAGCCATCTCTGGATTGACTTCAGCAAAAGCGGTTTTGATCACTTCGATAGCTTCATCAAATGGGTAAACCTTAGATTCGCTGTCACCTAGTGGCGGCATCGCAGCTAAGTGGTTCCACGGTTTCATTTCATCTAAGCCGTGAACTCTTGCCATCAATAGACCTGCTTTCTGGCCTACTTCTCGATTTGCCTTTGCTACCGACATCATGGTGTCTAACGTTTCAGGTACGATGCGGCTGCCGTGTAGGCTTGGATCAAGGAAATGTACATCGCTGATTTTCGAACGCTTTTTATTTTCAGTCAGACGCCAACCTGCCAGCGCATTTAGGATTGAAGCAAATGACTCTTGGTGCGTCTTCATTGCCCCCTGAACGGCGCGCCATGCTGGTTCTTGTTTATCGAATTCGCTGCCGTACAGTAAGCTCGCTGCTTGTGAAAAACCTAGAGCTTCCTCTTCACCGTCCAGCTTTAGCGACAGTTTTAAAGAACCGGTCAGGTTATCGTATAAACGCCCCCACCCATCACGGCCATCAACCTTCATCGCGGCTAATAACTGCTCTTCAGCAACACTGAGGCGGCTGCTTGATAACTTACGAGAGCTTTCAATCGCAAAACGTTGCCCTGCTACGTCCGCACTCTCATGCTCTAATACTGCATCAATAAACTCTGGTTCTGCATGAATTAGTGTGTCTTCGTAAGGACTAAATGCTTGAGACATTTCAGAGTTCAGTTTGGCAACGCGACCAAGCAGTGCTTTGGCTTCTGTGTGTGTCGCGTCTACCGATGCGTGGCAGTTAGCGAAGGTGTTGATCGTGCTTAGTAGCGTGCCAGCCGCTTCAGAAGTCTGAATCGCGTTTTGCATCGCTAGAATAATGTGACGCTTTTCAACGTGTAGGTTCAACAGCTCAATACACTGCTGAATGAGTTCAATGTCCTGTTCGATTTTTGCATCATTAAGATCGCTATAAGCAATGCTTAGATCCCAACTCGGTGTTGTCATGACTAAATTCCTTTCACGTAGGTAGTAATACCAATCAGGTATAGCGGCTGTGAACGCCGCTTTATATTTCGATTCTTATTTCTATTTACAGCTCTGCAAGATTGTTAATTCTTAAACTGTGTTTTTTGAACACTCAGAGAACAGGTAGCCCTATCGATTTAACGCTGATAAAGCTCTGCGCAAACTGAGTGATTTGAATATGCGTTATCGACGCGTTTTCTATCGATAACTTCGAGTACAAACTCGGATTTTTCCAATCAATATCAAGGCCGTGCGCTAACAATATGCGAATCACACCACCATGAGTAACCAACAATATGTTGTCACTTGGATCATTCAAAAGTTGCGACCAAGCTTGAGTTACTCTGTCGTGGAAGCCCTGTAAACTTTCTGCACCAGTTAATTGATGATTAGCAGGGTCTTTCCAAAAGGTTTCTAGCATTGCCCACTTGTCTTCAAGTTCATCAAATGGGACACCATCTACTTCACCGAAGTTCATTTCCTGAAAGCCAGGTGCAACAGACAAAGGCACAGACATACGCTCTGCATAGAGGTTTGCTAGATCACTGCATCGCCTTAATGGCGAGGTAACCACGCAATCAAAGGTAATGTCTTGTTTAGCAAGCGCCTCACATATCTGCTCTTGAAGCTCAGGGTTAACCAGCACATCAGATAAACCGTTGAGTGCAGCTTTTCCTTCGACTTTGCCATGTCTTAGCAGATAGATGTTTTTGGTTGTTCCATTGACCATGAGTGCGACCTAGCCTTGAGTATCAAGCAAGTGATTAGATGGTTTTAAGTGCAGCGGCAATCCGGCAGCGACCAGTGTGACGCGTTCAACAACGCGAGCTAGCGCTTGGTTCATTCGCCCTGCATTGTCGACAAACAAGCGCGACACTTTACCCAGTGGCACCACACCTAAACCGACTTCGTTAGAGACCATGATTATTTGCGCAGGGCTTTGCTCGACGCTTTGCACCAATACTTCAACCACGGCTTCAACCTGTTCATTGGTTGAGTCATCACCCAGTTCAAAGATGATGTTGTTCAGCCACAAGGTTAGGCAATCAATCAACACCACATCTTCTTTCTCAAAAGACTGCAGTTTTTCGGCTAACTCAACAGGAACTTCATGCTCAATCCAATGCTCGCCACGGCGTTGTTGATGGTGCGCGATTCGTTCTCGCATTTCGTCGTCCAAGTAAGTGGCTGTCGCAATATAGTTAAGGCGTCCATTTGAACATGCTTCAAGCGCACATAATGCTTGTTGCTCTGCAAAACTGGACTTGCCAGAACGAGCCCCGCCCAATACCAGGTGGCTGTTTCGCTGACTTGCTTGATTAATTTGATTAGTTTGATTCGTGTTCGCCATAGGAAGCCGTTATAGATAGCCATTGTAAAAAGCAGTAATGAATACAAGGTAAGTCAGCAATTCCATCAACTGTTGAGCAGCCCCCAAGCAGTCGCCAGTAAAGCCGCCAATTCGAGCCGTTAACCACTTTTTGAAACCCGTCCTGAAAAGATAGGCGACGACAGATAAAACCAAAGCGAGCTCAAGACCAAACCATAGGCTAGGCAGTACGCCTACAAGCAATAGAAAAACGAGCTCGCCTTTGGTTTGCTTGTTGGCCAATGGCTTGCTTTTACTGGTATCTAAATCGCTAACGTAAGGCATGTCGTAAATCAGCGATGCAGCAATCGCGCGACTAAAGGTATAACTGGTCACGATAACCATAAACAGAGCAGTCATGGTGACCAGCTCATTCAACAGCACCCATTTGCCAAGCAGAGTCATAACCAGTGCAGACGCGCCATAAGTACCAATTCGACTGTCTTTCATGATGGTCAAGCGGCGTTCTAAGGTCATGCCGCCACCAATGCCATCCGCCATGTCGGTCAAGCCATCTTCATGGAATGCACCAGTAAGCATCAAGCTAAAACTTATCATCAAGAAGATAGCCACTGCACTCGGCAGTATGGCGTCGAACAACAAAAACGTGCCGCCACACAGAGCACCAAGTAACAAACCAACCGTTGAAAAGTAGCGACCCGAACGGTTCATTCGCTCTGATGAATAGGGCGTGTTTTTAGGCATTGGCAAACGAGAAAAGAAGCCCATCGCCAGCGCAAACAACTCCCATTGATAGATAACTCGATCTTTCAATGATCTTTCTGATTCAGGAGTCATTAAACAGTGACTCCAGCGCTCTCGAAGCTCGCCATGTTGTTGTAAAACTCTGCAGCCGCTCGGATGATTGGCATGGCTAGAGCAGCACCCGTGCCCTCGCCTAACCTCAGTCCAAGATCAAGCAACGGTTCAGCGTCGAGCAGCTCTAGCAAAATCTTGTGACCAGACTCTTCAGAGCGATGTGCAAAGATCATATAGTCACGGCAGTTCGGTTCAATTAAGGTCGCGACATACGCAGCGACTGACACGATAAAACCATCGACCAATACTGGAGTCCTGTTTTGATAAGCACCAAGGAAAGCACCGACCATTTGAACGATTTCATAACCGCCGACTTGAGCCAAAACCGATTTAGGATCGAGTCCTTTGCAACGTGCAACACCTTGTTCAACCACTGCCACTTTATGAGCTAGTTGTTCGTTATTGATGCCTGTACCTAAACCAACACACTCTGCCGCAGTTCGGTTTGCTAGCGCACTCAAAATCGCTGACGCGCTACTGGTATTACCGATACCCATTTCACCAAACATGATGATATTGGTGCCATTCGAAATGGTTCTAGATACATGCTCTGCGCCCAGTTCAATGCCACGTTCTACCGTTTCTAAACTCATTGCCGCTTCATTGGCAAAGTTATTGGTTCGCGTACCCAAACGCTGGGAGATCAGCATTGGGTTATCAGATTCGACAGGCAACAATATCCCCGTGTCGACCACCGTGATATCGATCTTATTCACCGCACAGAAACAATTGATCGCCGCGCCACCGCTTAAGAAGTTCAACACCATCTGTTGTGTGACGGCACTTGGGGCAATACTCACGCCTTCGTCAGCAATGCCATGGTCGCCAGCAAAAATGATGATACTTGGCTTATTCAATTCGATGTGTTCGACCGCAGCTTGTTTGCCTTGGCTCTGAATCAATGCCAGTTGATGCGCGACTTTTTCTAGTAAGCCAAGCGCACCGAGTGGCTTGGTTTTTTGGTCAATTCGATGTTGGATGTACTGCGAGTATTGGGTATCTAACATAAGTTTAGGGGCACTTAAATTTATGGAAACGAGTTTTGTGAACACTGATTCTGCTTGAGCTGAATTGATAACACTATTTAGGGCGAGCGACAGCGAACACGTTGGAAAGTGTCGCGAATTCCCCCCCACCCAGTCGAGATAGAGGGTCCAACGCCAACGCATCAACCTTAAGACGTTCACTTTCTTTATCGATCACATCTTCGGAAATGTACACGGTTTCGACTTGAGCAAAGATGAGGCTTTGTGGCACCTCTCCGACTTCTTTTACTTCGTATAATGTGCAACCAAAAGCGACCGAGCACGCTTTCACTCTCGGTAAAGAAAAGCCCTCAAATTCAACCAGCTCAATATTATTCGCGGTTACTTCAGAGTCACCGTGATCGAGTGTGGCTGCTGTCGCCGTCATTGTTTCTGCAGAGCTCGAAGAAGCAATGTGAATCACCAGCTTACCCGTTTCAAGGGCATTACGAGTAGTATCTTTAATTTCGCCTGATGGCTTCTTTCCGACCGATAACATCAATAGCGGCGGATTGCTGGAAACAGGTGTGAAATAAGAGAAAGGCGCTAGGTTGTACTCTTGGTCAGAAGATTCCGTCAATGCCCACGCAATAGGGCGAGGAACAACGGTTTGTGTCATCAGGTGATAAATCTGAGTGGGAGCAAGAGTATCAAGCTTGAGGTTCATAGCACATCCTTGGTCTATGTGAATTACGACTCAGTTTACGTGTTAAGCAATGCTGTATCTATGCCTAATCAACAGAAACCGTAGAGAGTGCTCTTAATTTAAACAGATCACACTGGTTTTTATCAAATTGACAATCAAATTGACGAACCTTAAAACCCCTACAATAGCGATAATAGATTTATCAATAACTTACATTTTGGCATCGTTTATGCTTAATATAAACTACTTATTAACCTCTCCATTGATAAGTGCCCATAAAATGTATTCCCACAACACTGATGCAAAACAAAGAAACACGATTGATTGAAAGAAAGCTCAAAAATGATTTAGGAGGTACAATGATTCCCAATTCAAGTAAAAGAAAACCAAATAAATCAAACAAAAAAACGAGTAAAAAGGTAAGGAAAATCCCACTTTCCTTCACCTAGCAAGCAGCAACGTAAGTAACAAAGCCCGTCGCCCAGCGGGCTTTGTTATCTCTAACACCTTGCGGATATTTTGCGTCAAGCTAAGTACATACCTTCAATACAACTAATCTATCATCGCACCCCACTTTCCTAACCACGCATTTAACAAACTTTTATTCGCTTAAAATTCAAACACTGTTTATATTAAACAAGCACTTGTGAAGTGAATAAGGGATTAAGATGAGCATTTCTGGAGACAAAACATCGGTCGTGGTGGCTGGTGCAACAGGGCTAATTGGCAATCACGTGATGAGGTTGCTCATCGATGAACCTGCCGTCGACCATATCTATGCCCTATCTCGCAGAGCGTTAAATTCTCAATTTGACTCCAATAAACTCCATACTCTTATTCACAATGACCTACAAGTCACGAGTTGGGATGACACGAATGCGACGCCCAATCTTGGCGTTATCTGCTTAGGTACAACTAAGAAAAAGGCAGGATCAAAAGAAGCGCTACGCAAAGTCGATGTAGAATTAGTTAGCCAAGTCGCGCAGTCAATGAAATTTCTTGGGGTTCAACGCGTCGCGGTCGTTTCTAGCTATGGCGCTTCACCAGATTCCTATTCGCACTACCTTCGTTGCAAGGGGCAAATGGAGCAAAACTTAAAACGTATTGGCTTCAAGCAGCTTTTCATCGCTCGTCCGGGACCGCTGGTTGGTGAACGTGATAAACCAAGAGCCGACGAAAAATTACTGCAAAGTGTCTTCCCTTTAATATCTCCGTTTATGTTTGGTAAATTCAGAAATCTTCGCCCTATTCAGTCGGAAGACGTAGCGAAAGCAATGTTATTTCGATTGTTCGAAAATAATTTCCAAAATGTCGAAATTTACTCGTCAAGTGACATGCTCAATTTATTGGCAAAATATCGCTAAAAAGCTCACCTATTCATCATAGTGTTGAATATCCACCCATCCTATTGAGTGGATATTACTAATCGTTCTATTAAATTACTTTTCCTTATTTTACGTTTTGTTACAGGTCGCTACTGTAGCTAACAGTATTTGCGCCCATATATCTAAGCGCTTTATCGATCTAAAGAAATTCATAAGGAAAACAAATGTCACTTTCAGCTATCGCTGCCTTAGCGGTATTCACTGGTATCCTCTTTTTTCTCTACGGACAGCAGAAAAAAGAGAACACACTTTCTCGCCTCGTTTTACTCGGTTTAGTATTTGGTAGCGCATTTGGTCTTGGTCTACAGCTGTTATTTGGTGAAGGCAATCCAATCATCAATGAGACACTAGACTGGGTAAACATTGTTGGCCGTGGTTACGTTGGCCTACTAAAAATGGTAATCATGCCATTAGTCTTGGTTTCAATGATCGCAGCAGTAGTGAAGCTTGAAAAAGGCGGTTCACTAGGCAAGATTTCTGGCATCACCATTTCTGTATTGCTAGCAACAACCGCGATTTCTGCAATCGTTGGTATTCTTGTAACTCAAGCATTTGGTCTGTCTGCTGAAGGCTTAACGGAAGGCGCTCGCGAAACAGCACGTATCGCAACACTTGAAAACCGCATCGGTAGCGTTTCAGATCTAACAATTCCGCAGATGCTGATTAGCTTTATTCCGACCAACCCATTTGCAGACCTAACAGGCGCTCGCTCTACGTCTATCATCGCGGTTGTTATCTTTGGCGTGCTAACGGGTATTGCTGCTCGTAAAGTGATGGCAGAGAAAGAAGAACTAGAGTCTCCAATTCGTACGTTCGTTGAAGCGGCTCAGTCTATCGTTATGCGCTTAGTTAAGATGATCATGGCACTAACGCCATACGGCATTGCTGCGTTAATGGCTAAGGTCGTAGCAACATCAAGTGCTTCTGACATCCTAAGCCTACTGGGTTTCATCGTTGCATCTTACGTTGCGATTCTACTGATGTTCGTTGTACACGGTGTGTTGGTTTCTTTTGTTGGTGTAAACCCGAAAGAGTACTTCCAGAAGATCTGGCCTGTACTGACGTTCGCTTTCACGTCTCGTAGTTCTGCAGCAACGATTCCACTGAACGTTGAAGCTCAAATCACTAAGCTTAACGTACCACCAGCGATTGCTAACCTGTCTGCATCTTTCGGTGCGACGATTGGTCAAAACGGTTGTGCGGGTATCTACCCTGCAATGCTAGCAGTAATGGTTGCGCCTACAGTTGGCATCGACCCAATGGACATTAACTTCATTCTGTCCCTGATTGCTATTATCACCGTGAGCTCATTTGGTATTGCTGGTGTGGGTGGCGGTGCAACGTTCGCGGCTCTTATCGTACTACCAGCAATGGGCCTGCCTGTAACTATCGCAGCATTGCTTATCTCTATCGAGCCACTTATCGATATGGCACGTACAGCGCTTAACGTATCCGGTGCAATGACAGCCGGTACTATCACAAGCCGCCTTCTCGGTAAGAAAGACAAGCAACAAGATCTGGAACAAGCGAACGCTTAATTCTAATTTAAACAGCTAGAAAAAAAACCGATGCTCATGCATCGGTTTTTTATTATTACCGTTTATTATATAGAATTAAATAAGGTTTAAATAACCCTATTAACTTATATGCCCATATTTAGAAAGAGGTTATCGAACAATAATAAAGCGATTTTGAGAATGCTCTCATCGATAATTGTGTTTAATAGAAAGAAATTGTGCATTTGTTCAATAATACAATGAGTTAGCTATGAACGATTAACAGAACTGATATATGATGCACCGCTTCAGTATGTCACATCATTTTGGCACCAGTTCGATAACAGGATCCTCATGAGCTTTATTATATTATTACTTCTTTTGCTATTCGTTGGCTTTACACGTTTACTTCAGTGGCGAAAAACCTCTCTGTTTTTATCTCTTGTTCTTATATCGTCATTTGTGCTGATTGGTTCAGGTTTAATTCCTCGCTACTTGCTGAACGACCTACAAGCCGATTACGAAAGTAAGCCTGATATCCAATGGTCTGACAATAGCGCCATTGTCCTGCTTGGTGCGGGAACGCAGTTAATTAAAAGCACGCAAGAGTTCGAGCCAGCCTTTTTCTCTTTTGGCCGAATCAGTGAAACAGCCAGCCAATATAAAGATTGTTCGAAAACGCAAGCCACTTGCAAAGTGATCATCAGTGGCGGCGATGCACAAAATAACGGTGTCACCGAAGCAGAAGTTTATCAACAACAATTGCTGAGACTTGGCGTTCCGATGGGTAACATCATTCAAGAGCCAAATAGCGTCAACACTTGGAAGAACGCTCAGCTTACTAGTGACCTCATGAAGCATCATAAATTCGACAACATTGTATTGGTTTCATCTGGCCTACATATTCGTCGCAGCGAGCTCTACTTCAATCACTTCGGCTTGAATGTTGTTCCAGTGAGAGCCGACTATATGGCTGCTCAAATTTCATGGTTGCCACTGTGGTACAACTTTGCGGTCACAGATTTTGCTTTGCATGAACAGATTGGCTTTGCTCGTTACAACATCTACAACTTTATGGGTTGGAATAGCAAACGCGAAAAGCCAGGTGATGCTTAATCTCGTTCCATTAAGTTAACTCGAACCATACAAAATGCAGCAGCAATCGAACGATTGTTGGCTGCATTTTTTTGATCCTGCCTATCACAACATCATGTCTTATTTGGCTTACTCAAGTACTTCCCCATCCTTTGGGCAATAAATCTTGCTGGTTAATTTTCCAAGCCAACATACCAAATAGCGAGGCTTCAAAAATATAAACGTTCAACAATTAACCATCCATAGATTGGACTGTTGAAACTAATTGAAGCAATCAAGGTAAGCCTTTATCAAACAACAAGTTGAACAGTACAACCTCCTGATATCTATCAGTATTTATTTTCAATTCATTTCAGTATTTTTGGCATTGTTTTATATGACAAAGTACCCCCGCTAGAGTCCCTCGGCTCTAAATAAACACCCATAAAACTAATAAATCGAATTAAATAAAAATTGCCAAATAAAGGCACTTAGGAACTTATTCATGATTAACGTCAGTAAAACTATTCTATTTAGCACTGCCCTCTCTTTCATCTCTTCTGCCACTCACGCCAAGATATATTCAGACCAAATCGTATTGGATAACCTCGGTGAAGATATCTGCCGTTCTGATTATCGTCCGCTCAGTAATACGGAAGCACAAGAGCACAAAACCGCCGTACTATCTCGCATGAATGTGTGGGATATTGTTGGCCTTCAAAACGACTGGGTGATCATGGGGTCTGGCTACCACGGGCTCATCAAACAAGGACAACCAAGCGACAATACCTGGTGTTACCCCAACCACCCAGACGCAGGCCTCCCTTACTACGAAGCGCAAGCCATCGAAACGAACAATAACCTTGATGTTCAACGCGCCTTAGTCAGCGACAACACGAACTTTATCAGACCACTGAGTTACTTGGCCCATAACCTGGGTTACGCTTGGGTTGGAGGCGACAACGGGCGTTATGTCGGTCAAGATATGGCAATAAAACCGCTTAACAATGGTTGGGAGATTAAAGGGAATAGCGATGGAAGCTGCACCGGTGATCGCTGTAATGAGAAGACAATCATCACTGTTGATAACTTTGCTTACACGCTCGATAACACATCGTTTTTGCACGGTTCTATAACAGAGACCGACCAAGAGCTGATTGAAACCGTCTCGGCTTATGCAATCAATGATAGCGATCTGCCTAAACAAGTCGTCGTTGACCTTCATTTTGAGCAATCAACACAATGGAGTAAATCACAGCGCTTTGACCTCGCCGATTCAGTCGTCATGGATGAGACCTTTCACTGGCCGCAAGTAGGAAAAACAGAGGTAAGAGTCGCGCTAGAAGAAGGCCAACACTTCTCCGATACCAACAGTGGCGCTCGTTTTGAGCCAACAGAACTGCAAGCCATCATTACCGTGCCTGCTCATTCCGTGCTGCCTTTTCAAGTTGAGTTCTTACGCTCGACCATCTCTTACCCATACCGTATCAAAACCAACATGAGTTACGACGTGAACTTCACAGGCTTCCTGCGTTATAGCGGCAATGCGCTAAGCTCACATCCAACAAACCGCCCGACTGTCTCTCACACCTTTACCATGGGAGCCACCAGCGAAGATCAAGCCAATATCCGCTACCAATGGGATCACCGCTATATTCCTGGAGAGATGAAATGGTGGGATTGGAGCTGGGCAATCAACACTAATGGCTTGAGTAGCATGCAGTACGCCGCAGGTGCCAGTGTCCGCCCTTTCTACACCAATGTTTCAGGCCAGTTTAGTGCGGAGTCACAATATTCTGGAATGATAGATATCGGCGCTGAGCACGCTGCTAATTCATTTGATGTCATAGATGTATTAACTAACCACACAACCTATTACGCGGGTGATATTAAAGTGGTTACTGATTTCGACCCTGCTACTCTTGCTCGACTTGGGTATGAAGATGCTCAGCTTGTGATAAACCCTTTGCAGCAGTAAACAAACTCATATCTCTCCCTTACCTAAGCTCATCACTCTGATGGTGAGCTTTTTTGCAATACCTCTATCAACACAACCAAACCTATCTTGAATCTCAGAAACCAAACTAGGCTCGTACCAGTTGGTGAGAGGCTATCTCGATAGATACAGCTAACTATCCAAAAAGAAATACTATGAAAAACAAAAACACGTTATGGCGATTCGTAGCCATACTATATAGCCCCATGTCAGCCGCATTCTGCTTAAGTGACGGTATTCCAGACACACAATCACTCCAAACGATAAACAATAACCGAGCGGCTTTGTGGTCCCGAAATGAGCTCTATTCTGAACAACAATTTGATCTTACGTTAGGCGAACTTGAGCACGGTTCACATTTCGACTCTTTTGCTTCAGCATGGCCGCAAACACATACTGCACTGGCTAACGTCCCCCAGACTTTCGAAAGTTCTCTAAGCCAGGAAAGCTTAATCAATCGACTAGGCCGGGTCGGCTCTTCTACTCTAGAAGTATTAGGACCAATCGGAGATGCTGTCGCGGTTGGCTTGTGGGTCGACAACATGGTCCAAACATTCTCTCAGGAATCCTCAACTCGGCTCGATAAAGCGGCCTCTATCTTTTCCTTAGTTCCTCTGGTCGGCGATGAGTTAAACCTATTATCGAATGACATTAAATACTTCGCTGCAAAAGAAAAAATTGAAGAGTTTGAAAGCCAAACACATTACGTGTTTAGCGACCACTCATCAGAATTTTATCGCTTCCACCACAAAAAAAAGGATGCAATTGCTCTACTTAACAAGTACGACAATCACGTATTACACAGTGCCTCAATGTACGTCGACCACCTGCTTCTTGAAGCTGACACCGAATACCGACGACTCACGTCTGCATACGATAGGCAACTTTCTAAGCAAATGGCTCGAATTGATTTAGAACTGTTGAAGTCAATCGGACACCTTTCCCCTAATTCAAATCTACACCAACCTCTATGCCAAAACGCTCAGTCCTCTTTAACAGAGATCGAACGCTGCATTCACACTGAAGGACCAGCACGCATTGATGACCTGATTAATAACCTAAACGCAGATAACTATCACGCGCTCGCTTTAAATATACATAGCAAAAAAAGAGAACTTGTTGAAATCGCTTTGCACCGACTATCTACACACAGAGAGAACATCGTTAAGCGGCTCATAGAGAGAGCAAAACCTCACGTGGCATCAATCATTACACACAGCAGAATCAACCGAAGTACATTGGAATTTCAAGTAAGGCAAAGTGGATTGAGAGAGTATGCGAATGAAGTATGGGGGCTTGATTATCTCAGTGAAGAGCAACTTAAAACTGCTACCTTTGAGATACGTCCAGCCAGAGAGTGCTGGGGCGTTCCTGCCATTGTACCTGGAGGTGTTCAAGCCTCTATCGATGCATGTAAAGACTCAGGTCCATTGTACGATACTTACCACCCTAAAAAGGACCCAGAGTTATCCGAGTTGTTGCTAAAAAAGGTAGAATTTAATGTCGAAAAGCATATTGCATCAAGGGTGATCAATGGTTGGTCCGCTGACTTATTTAGAGCTCAGTTAATCAACACCACCACCGCTTACATATCTGGCCAGTCCTCGAATAAACTATTTGAAGAGCTAGTGTCCGAGTTAGCGAACATCCAGATTCTTAGCTATCAAACGTCTTTCAAGGATTACCTAGAAAGCAAAGGAATAGACAGCTCTGACCCAAATGTTCGTAACAGTTGGTATCAGATTAGCCGTTGGTATGAATTGCTGCTAACAGAGCGACCGAGCGGCGGAGTGTTAGATCAAATCAAACAATATGAAATTTTTAAACATTTTATTCAGCCTCAATTCAAGCTCGCTATTTCAATGTCTTACATCCGCTCTCTCAATTACTCGTTACCGTATCCAAGTGTATACTCTGCAGCAAACCTTAGGTTTTATGCCCCTAAAATGGCAGACATACTCGATGACGTGATGTCGCAGCCAAGCGCTCACTTTGAACGAAACTTTCAAAGCGCTATAGAAAGTATCATTGAAGAGGCAATGAAGACGACCAATACCAACCAACTTCAATATTTATTAGGCGATCTTTCTCTCTACCTTCAAATCGCACAACATCAGCAGTCAGAATTCAATGTATCACTAAACAGCAAACATCAGCTGTTTAACAGTACGCTTTCAACTCCTCACCTAAACTACCTTTCCAATGAGTATCAAGATGAAACGGAACAACAGCTAGCTTATGTAGTTTCGCATGCGCTATGGAGCCAGCTAGCGGACATAAAAATAGCGTTGAACGAAGGAAACCTTGAGTCTGCAATTGACCAACTTGGGCGAGTCATTAAACAAGAAGAGCTGACTATGCTTCCACATATCACCCATTTTCTTCTTGTAGAACTCGAAGATTGGATTGAATTACAAATAGCGTTAGAGGAGTCAGTTTATGAAAAATAGTATTATCCTAGCCCTATCAGTATTTTTGATGCTTGCTAACTCAATAAATACATACGCAGGAAAAGGCTCAGAATTTGGTCTCTTTTATGATGCTCCGGATGGCGTAAAGGTGGTTTCAGGGTACAATTCAGACACACACGGTAAACTTTATCGCATGTCGAGAAACCTATACGTGCAAACCAAGAGTGACGCCTACCTTGCAGACATGAGCGTGTTAATTCGCAACCTGCAACTATCGCCAACAGGGCGTGAGATTTTGCGACAAATCGCTACGTACGTTCCAGTTAATGCGCCGAATGATGGTGTTGCCCCATTAATTGAACACACGATAGGGGTCGATCACTCTAAGGCTGCGGTTGTTACTGTGATAAGAGAACCTGAAGGGCCAGGAAGACTCTTTGAGACAGTACCCTCTATGTTCGAAGATCAACATAAGGCTTCGCTTGCTTGGCAGCGACAGTTTAATGGCAAAGGCGTCTCGAATACGGTTTACTTCTCCACCACAGAGATGGTCAATATTCCGGGAACAGAGACGCCATTTAATCAAACCGTTGCATTAGGGCACGAACTGATACACGCGAGAGACTTCTCTTCTGGTGCCGTACCTCAAGGCAATACGCTTCTGTCTCACCGACACCCAGACACCCACAAAGCGACAGAGTATGTGATTCCAAATTATGAATATCAAACCACAGGTATTACTCATTACAACAATGCTGAGCATGGTAGAGATCCCGTTGTCGAAATCAGCAGCGCCAGACAATCAATAATCAACCTTCGCGAAGAGATGTATTTTCAATGGAAAGCACTAGGACAAGAAAAACCTAAGGCGTATTTAAAAAATGAAAAAGTCGTGAGTGAATTTCACTTGGCTGATGATCTGGGCAAGGCAAAAAGAAACACCTATTGGCCAAAAGAACACTACGACTACAAACCATATGCCCTTGAAACGAGACCGTCGGCAACATCTCAGCACGCTCCCAGTTGGGATACAGTGGAAGGAAAGCTGGCACATATCGAAGTCAGACAAGCACTAAGACATTCGTTAAGTCAAGGTAACAACCCAGCAATAGTCATTGTTGATGCGACTGAGCAGCGTTTATCTCAAAGCCTGCATAACTCGCCGGCATTAACACGAAGAGGCCTTGGTAACCAAAGCTCCATTTTGAAATACGCAGCTCAGAACGACATCAAAGTAGTCAACCTATACAGTGCCGCGAATGAAACGCCACTGAGCTCGCTAAAAAAAAGGAAAAAGAATCTGCTATATCGAGCGATTTCCGGTCAAAAAACAGGGGAGACACAAGGTTACCAAGACGTTCAATACAACGAAGGCAATCAAACAGCCTTAACCTCGGCACTGGAAGACAATGACGAAGTGTTAGTGATGGCCTACTCTGACGGCAAAGTGACAACCAATATTATCGACAATCTTTCAGAAAACATGCAAAAACAAGTAGTGGTATCGCGATACGCTAACTTGGATTACCAACCATCAAACCTCAGCACAGAAGAAAGCACAGCCTGGAAATCGCTAAGAAGAAAAGACAATGTAAGAATGCTTGGAGGTGGCAGCCGCTCTCGCTTCAATATATGTAGCATCCAATAAATAAGGCTCAAAAAAACGGTTTGCCATCAGTAAAACGTCGTATACAACCGGCCCTTTGTTAGTGATTAACCGCAATAGCAAAGGGCTGGTTTATGACAAATAAACTCGTTGCGTGACTTAAAAATGCAATCACAACGACACAAAAGTTTGAGTTAATGAAGCCGGCTAAAGACAGAGATCCCTAACAGGAGGAGCTATGAAATACTGTCCATGTTGCTCAACAGAGCTCATCTCACGAGATGATGTACACATTTGTCCACGTAACGAAATCGGTGACTGCTATTTTGACGGGTATGAGCAATCTCATATTGAATATCATCAGCTCAAAGACTACCCACAAGATTCAGCGATCGATATCACAGAGGTCATCGCTGACTAGCTCTAATAGAGTTGAAAAACGGAGTTTGTCTCGCTAGCAAATCGTTTGGGTTTACGTTTATATTCACCAAAATTAAAAAGCCCTGATGTTAATATCATCAGGGCTTTTTTTGTCTTTCAGCGCCATAAACATACAGCGAATCTAGAAGTAATTAGCTAACCATTACCACATAAGATCATCTGGGATCACGAAGTCTTTGTACGGGTCATCTTCGTCGACTTCATCTGTGCTACCTGCTTGCGTATCAACGATAGATTCTTCGTCGCGCATAGCAATCTTGTTCGCTACTGCTGTTGGGATAACAACATAGCTCTCGCCTTGACGAGCAATACTTAGAATGCCTTTACTTAGTTGCTTTTGAGTCAGCTCTTCTACGTAAAGGTATTTAACTAGCGTACCGTCGGTGAAGTTGTATTTAATCTCACCGTTCTTCTGTTCGAGCTTGTTCATCTCAATCAGTTGCTTCACTTGAGCTTTAATTTCTTTGCTCAACTGCTGTTCTTTCAACTGTTGGTTTAACTCTTTGTCTTTCGCTTGCTGCGCCAGTTTAGTTTCTTCAGCTGCCGCTTTTGCTTCACGAGACTGAACGCGAGACTTTTTAGAGCCTTTCTTCGCCTTCTTTAATTTTTTCTCATTTACCAAGCCAGCTTTAAGCATCTGCTCTTGGAGTGTTAACTTTGCCATGACTTTCCCAGTTCAGGATTAAAAACGACCCTATCATACCTGTTTTTGAGGAATCTGTTTACTGAACAATGGCAAAATTTATACTGATAGAGCAAGGCTGTTAGCGTTATCCCTTATCGTGATTCACAGCATCCACATCTGGTTGTTTCCCGACCTCTGATTTCCACGAAAACACACCACTGGTGACTTACCCTCAAATCCAAATCGTTCCTCTGTTTGTTTACGTGCGCGCGTATCATTTATCATTCAGACAAAGCAATATGTTAATTTTCAATGAGTAATCGAATTTATAAAACCATGGCATATATCTAATATTTGGATAATTCTGATAGAGTTATAACTCCAATGTCATAACTCTTTACTACGTTATTCTTTAAACCAATCAGTAAGGATAACGTGAAAATGAAAACTCAATGGACTTGCCTTAGTGCATTACTTGCATCAGCTTCATTAATTTCAACCACTGCTATTGCAGACACCGACGTGTATCTCACCAATAACACCAATCAAGTGATGACCATTCAAGCCAACCACACCGGTACCGACCTGCTTCAACTCGGTGATGAGTGGCAACAGCATGTTGAACAGATTGGCCCTTGGGAGACCAAGAAGCTGATCAGTTTCAACCGCTGGACTGGAGTGAAATCTGGGAAGACCTATGAGTTTGACACTGTGGTATCGAACGCTGTGGGTGAGAGTGTCACGCTCAACCAAACCATGAAGGGACATTGGTATAACTCGACACTGCAACATGGCCTAAGTGCCGCAGACGTCAACCTAACGTTGCATGACGATCGTAATATTCATCGTAGCACTACCGACGCATTCGGGGTCAATGCAGAGCTAGCACTTAAAGCCGACTCTACGGCGCGCTATGATGATATTTATTACACCATCACCCCGCCAAAAGTGGATGAGCAGCCAGAGCCGGATGCCAACACACTCAAAGTCATGACTTACAACATCTGGGCGCTGCCTGCCATCGCGTCACATATTGGTGACCGCTACAATCTTCTCCCTCAATACTTAAAGGGCTATGATGTGTTGGCGCTTCAAGAGGTGTTTGCTAACGGACGAGATGAGTTCCTACGTGAGCTTGCAAAAGAGCATCCTTATCAAACCAAAATGCTCGATAAAGATGGGATTAACATCTATGACGGCGGTGTGACCATTGTCAGCCGCTATCCTATCGTTAACGAAGCTCAGTATGTTTTCCCGGATTGCACAGGCACAGATTGCTTCGCAGACAAAGGCGTTAACTACGCCGAAGTGATCAAGAATGGTCAGGCTTACCATGTATTCGGCACCCACACTGCATCGTTTGATACAGACACGGCACGTGACTACCGACAACGTCAATTCAAGCAGATGCGTGCACTAGCGCAGTCTCTGAATATCCCGGCATCAGAAACTGTGGTGTACAGCGGTGACTTCAACGTGAACAAACTCAAGTTCCCAGGCGACTACCAACAGATGTTCGCTAACCTGCAAGCTGAAGAGCCACAATATTCAGGTTACACCGCTTCTACCTTTGACCCACGAATCAACAACTTTGCGGGCGAACCTATGTCGGGTGGCGAGAATGTTGAGTATCTAGATTATGTGGTGGTGAGCTCGGAATATGCCGCTAAAGCTCATAACGACAATCGCGTGGATGTCCCAAGATCAACAAGCAGTGAGTTATGGAAGCACTACAACCTTTCAGACCACTTCCCTGTTAGCGCCGTGATCAAGTAACTTGGTGAACCAACAATGCATCGAGTTATATTAATCCTAATGCTCGTCTTAACGGCGAGCATTATTGGCTATTCGTGGTCATCCAAAACGAACAAAACACCACTATCTTCTGCTCCACACACAGTAGCTAAGCCGCGTGTTTCTACGACAACTGATGACGATAATTCCACGCCAACTGCAACCGCCAGTTGGGAAAATGCAGCATCGCTGAACAAGCAAGCCGAAGCAGAATCATCGGGCGGAGAAACGCATATTGAAAGCTTAAGCGAACTTGAAGGTAAAGCTCTATTCGATGAACTCGATGGGTTCTGGGCGCTTTGCCAACAACGTGATGACTGCACTGAGCAACTCGCACTATTAAAATCAGAATTGCCGAATATGTGGTTTGAATTACTGAGCGACTATCCTCTGCTAGCAGTAGATTGGCAATTAACCCAAAGTACCATCCCTCTTGAATCCATAGAGACACTTGAAGAGCGTGTTGCCCTATTCAAGCAGTCTACACGGCAGGTGTGGGGAGAGTTGGCCCACCAGCTATTCGCAGACCAATTTGCTCATCTGGATTTTACGCTTGACGCCAACACCCTTAAAGAGAACGAAGCGAGCCAGTTTTTGGCCAACTATCAAGATTTGCTTAGTGAATGGCAAAACAATACAGCGACATTAAACACCGAAACACAACTTCATAAATATGAACTGGCAGTCTCTTTGATACCCAGCAGCTATAGCCCTGCTGAAATCTCATCAGTCAAAGCCGACCTTCAAGAAACCTACTTAGATGAAACGCAGACCAGCAACATTACCGCGCGAGAACAACAAGTCGCACAACAGCAACAAACCGTGATGAGTTATCACGAGCAACTGGATCAGCTCAAAGCGACCTTAGGCTCTCAGCGCTCATCAAGTTATGCCACTTGGTCTCAGCAAGATTGGGACAGTTACTATCAACAACAAGTCACCGATTTCCGGGAACAGTTTTTTAGCAAGTAACGCTTTAACTTAAACCATCACGAAACTGCGCGGGCGTTTTATTGAGCCACCCTTTAAACGCCCTTCTGAAGTTTGCAGGGTCGCTATAACCAAGCCTTTCACCAATATCATCAATGCTCATGGATGTGCCGAGTAATAACTCTTTGGCTAGTTCCACTCGAACTTCGGTAAGCAAAACTTGATAACTGGAATCATGAGTAACCAGCTCTCTCCTGAGCGTACGAGAGCTACAACCAAATTCGTCTGCGAGCTGTTCTATATTCGGGAAACAGCCTGCGGTTTGATAAAAGATCGTTTTGATCTGGTTAGTCAGCAAATGTTCCGAGTCCAACGTCTCAACTATCGACTGGCAAGACGCAAGATAACGCTTCAGTGTCGCGGCATCATGAGTCAATAAGGTTTGCGCCAAAACCGAAGCATCAAAACGCAGTTCACAATGGTTTTGTTCAAAAATCACAGGACACTGGAAACGGTCGTCATAAAGCTTGGCGTAATTGGGGCGAGCATAAGGCAAAGCCAAAGTGTGAATATCCAACTCATGACCAGTCAGTTCTTTGAACAAAGAGACGATTGAACTCAAGAAATACTCACTACAGAAAGGAAGGAGCTCGCCAACTTCCAAGGTGTTCTCAATCTGAATCACTGCTTGCTCGGAATCTAGAAACAATTTAACCGAGAAGATAGGACCATTCAGGCGCAAATACTTGAAGCCCGACTTGATGGCCTCCCCGACATTTTGACTGGTCGATAGTGCATAACCCAACACACCAAAGTGGCTCAAACTAGCGTATTTTCCCAGCCAAAGCCCTAAGCCATCGTGAGGGAAGCTCTGATTCGCCGCACTAAACAACGCAAGCTTATCAGCGTAAGTCAGCTTTCCATTCGGATCTCGCCAATCCATGTTGGACAGACCCACATCATTGAGTAGCCTTTCAATATCAACGCCTCGTTGCTCTAGCGTATTCAACAGCAACGCGATATCTAATGTACCCAACTGATGCCTATGCCCGGTCGGTTTATAATCAGCGATAACTTCCAATTGAATCTCCTTATATCGAGCCTATTCCCATAAACATGACTACTCAACTTCAACAACACATGCTGACAAAATCGTGATTGGTAACGCGCTCTTGTCCGAATATGACCTCCCAATTCTACGCTACTCATCGCACAATAGCTTTAGTTGTTAAATTTATGTGAACCATCACGATGATAAAAACGAACCCAGCCCCACACAGTTTGATTAATTCGAATGGTCAGCCGACCATTGGACATTTCGATGGCATCCCCAAGCACCTGAACATAGAGAACTTTGACTACCGAAACTCGATGGATTCAAAAGCTGCCCCTTGGCAGAAACACTTTCATTACAAACAATTCCAGTTCGTCAGCATCGTCACCGACACACACATTATCGGCGTCGCTATCGCGGATATTCGCTACTTAGGTTCAGCATTTTGTTATGTCTACGATATTGAAAACAACCATCTGGAAGAGTCATCTTGGTTGCGGCCGTTTGGGTTTGATAAGCAAGTAACACCTTCACCATTTGAAGGAAAGACAAGCATTGCAAGCCAAAGCATTACTTTCGATATCGAAGGCGGACGATGGCAAGTTCGCTTGAATACCAAACTCATCAAGGCCGATATCGCTTTAGAGCCTGAAGCCGACAGCTTACCCATGGCGATGTGCAGCCCAACGGGGTATTCAGGTTGGACTTACACCCAAAAGCACAATGCTTTGCGAATAAGCGGCGACATCCAAATCAAGGGAGCATCATTCAACCTCACGCAAGCTCGTGCCGGTTATGACTTTTCAGCGGGTTACATGAGGCGTGAAACCAGTTGGCGCTGGGTAAGCATCAACACGCAATCCAATGGCACAGATATTGGCCTAAATCTCGCGGCGGGCGTGAATGAAACTGGAGGCTGCGAAAACGTATTGTGGGTGAATGGAACCAGACACTTGCTAAACCCGGTGCAGTTTACGTTCAGTCGCCAAAGTACGAATTTACCTTGGCAGATAACATCACAAGATGAGCGTATAAACCTGACGTTTACGCCCTTAAATAACCGCAGCGAAAAGCTCAATTTATGGCTGTTAAAGAGTAATTTTCGTCAGTTCATTGGTCACTTTTCTGGCTCGATTGAAGACAACAATGGAGTGACACACCAACTCGATGGGATTCTTGGTCTAACAGAAGATCACTTTGCACGTTGGTAGCGAAATTCTGCTGACTGAATCTCAGACGATCAAGTCAAAGTAAACTTGATACTAAGAACGCGTATGGTGTCTCAACAAGGATAAAACATGAATATCGATGCATTAATCAATCACCCAGAATGGCTACTGTTGGTATTAGCGCCCTTGTTCGTAGTGTGCATGCTGGCTGAGTATTTTATCGGTCAGAAGCAAGGTCGACTGCCTGATAACTCCAGCTATAAGCTTTCAGAAGTGATGTGTAACTTCACGCTGGCGGGAATGCATCAACTCTCCGATTTACTCACCGGGTTATTGGTCGTGCAGTTGTATCTCTGGATGTTTGGTTGGCGCTTAATGGACATCGAGATGGGCGTGCTGAGTTTTGTTGTATTGATGGTGTTGCAAGACTTTTTCTACTACTGGTTCCATAGAGCAAGCCACCGTACTCGCTGGATGTGGGCGGCACACGTGGCACACCACAGTTCAGAACAGATGAACTTTAGTACTGCGTTTCGTCAGAGTTTAATGTACCCATTCGCAGGTATGTGGCTATTTTGGGTACCGTTGGTCATCATAGGTTTTGACCCTAAATGGGTCATCTTTGTGGTGCTTCTGAATCTAGGTTTGCAGTTCTTCGTCCATACACAATGGATAAGGAGCTTAGGGCCACTTGAATACATCTTTAACACCCCTTCGCATCATCGAGTACATCACGGCAAAAACCCGCAATACATCGATAAGAACTACGCCGGTGTTTTGATCATTTGGGATAAGTTGTTTGGTACGTTCGAGCCTGAAGTAGAAACTGTACGTTACGGCGTCACTAAACCAGTAAACAGTTTTAACCCGATAGTCGTCACCTTTCAAGAATGGAAGGCTATATTCAAAGATTTGAAGAACCGAGAGTTGACCATGAAACAGAAAGTCCAGTTGATACTCTCGCCTCCGTCAGACTAATAAAAGTAATCTGGGCTAATACACCTTATGGAAATCGATGAGATTGAATGTGAGGTCGCTTACCCAGAAATCTCCGTCCAAATCGGCACCTTGCACATATCGCCTATCTCCCATTTCTAAAGTCACAATGTATTTGCCCGCGATCAGCCCTTCGACCATGTAAAAGCCATCACTCTCGATTTCGCTCGAATACTCGGTGCCTTTCTGGATGTGCTTGAAGTGCAGGTACGCATTGCTTTCGATTGCGCCTTCAACTGTCCCATCGACACCAAATGACACCACCATTTCAATATGCGCGTGAGTCAGCCCTACCTGTTTGGTATTTACAAACACAGGGTTTTGAATCGGTGTAAGGTTAAGGTCGAGTGCTCCCTCATCAATATAGATAGGCAAATTATCTCGAGCTGGAACACTTGAGAATTCAAATCTGCCTTTTTCATCACTGACCGCACGTTGGTCCAAGATTTGTACGCTTACGCCAGGTATGGGTTGTTTGTGGTGGTCATAAACAATGCCCGTCAGCTTAGAATGGTTGTATCGATTCCACTCAATAAACTCAACAATGCTTTCATCAAAGTAAGTTTTAGCACCGAATTCGGTCGTCATCTCGACACCGTATCGGTCTTCTGTTCCTTCCAGTTTAAAGAGTAAATAAGGATTCACACGAGCTTCTAAAGAGGCAGTAAACGAAACCTCCTGCTTTTGATAGCGAGCAGATACGTTCGTCGTGAGCTCTTGAAAAACCTCCAGCGGATCGAGCAGGCACTCTTTACACGCATTCCTTAGGGATAGTTCTGTTCGTTCATGATGACCCGAGCCATTAACCGTCCCAGAGATATTCCACGAAGTATCAGAAAAACCGCTTTTGGCGAGCTCCACTGTATGTAAGTAGGTATCTGCATGAGTGTCCTTTGCGTATTGATAATCGCCCGCATAAGAGAGAAACAGGTTACTGGACACTTTGGCATTCACTTTTGGCTCGACACTAAATTCATCTACATCGTCTCTCACCGTTAAAAAAGCCGTGAGATTTGCAAGTGACAAGTTGTATTTGAATACATCGTACTCCATTGACTCTAAGTCCAATTCATCGGTTTTATTAAGCTCTATCGATGCCGACTGATCGCCGTTGATCAAGATATCAAACTCCATTGGAAAGCGATCGAACTCTGGTAACCAACCGATATGACCCGCAAACCAGTGCGCTGGTAAATATCGTCCTTGAAAGCCAATCAGATCTTTGCCGTGTTGCCTCATAAAGGCACTACCCACGGTGAAGTAATCGGCAAGCCCATATTCAAGTGACACAGCGCCAGCTCGGTCTGCACCTTCATTTCCCACCACTTGAACGCCCCACTCGTTGCTTGGTAGAAATGCATCTTCTAAACCGGCAACGGTGATCTCTTCTTCCTGCCACACACCTTTCGACAAGTAGTAGCGAAACTTGATGGTGTCACCGGGGGAAATATTGTCTTCTTCAACAACGAAGCGTCCAAACTCATCAGAGCGATAAGTGGTTTGATAGATGCCATTAACCAAAACATCGATGCTGATGTTAGGCTGAGTGGTTTGTTCGAGTTGAAGGTTTCCGAACTCAGTCTGTCGCTTTCGATTGGTATAGTAGAGTCCGTCTTCAAGGGTTTGATTCACGTTAAAAACGCTGCCATCTAATAACACATGTCCTATTTCTAGAGAGCCTTCACCCTCATGTGCTTCTACCGCAATGTTGTAGTAAACGATGGGGTTATCTTCTCGCGAATCAATCGACAAGCGAGACAAAGACTGTTCTGTGCTTAATATGGTGTCAGAGATTGCGTAAACATCACCGCCAGTTTCACTGTCGTGATAAACAGAAGCCGCTAACCGAGTCGCCAAACCCACAGCGGCAACAGGTTCGAAAGCTGGCGTATTTTCTGCTCGCTTGAGCTCCTCGGCCTTCTTTCGTGATTCATTTTTCATCTTAGAAATTGCCGCTTCCAGTTCAGTCAATGAGCTGAATTCTGGAGAAACGGTGAGCCGATAATCATCAATATCCCAACGCACTTTAGCTGGAATACAAGCTTGTAAGCTGTACCAATGAATGAAAGTTTCATCGTCTATGAATTGATATTTGATCGACTGGATACTGTTGTCATCGCGATAACAGATGGCTTGTTCGGTATCAACAATATACGGCGGAGATTCTCTTCCCACGTCTTGAGGCAAATACAACTCGCAATATCCGCTTTCATCACACCGACCATTCATTTCGAGCAGATAAAAAGCGGCATTGGATATCGAAATGAAGGGCTCTTCGTAGTCATCCATCATGACACGATAAAAGCTATCCCCCACTTTCCCCACTCGAACTTCTACATGGGCTGGATAGAGTTCGCTCGCCTCACTTTTTTTTTCAGATTGAGAATACGCAGCAAAAGGAAACAATGAAGCGAGCAAAAAGAGTCGCCAAAGCATGCAGTTGAACACTGGTTTTACGGAGTTAGCGACAATGAAACGAGTACTACAGAACACATTCGTACAGAGGCTGTTCGTTCTGAACTAGTGAGATCTTCGACCCTTTGGGAAAAGGCTTAGTTAATTCAGCATTACGAAGTAGCACTACTTTTTCGCTATGCTCGTCGACATTCAATTTCGCAGTGAACTGAAAGTTACCATCGTTGCGAATCTTGATGCTTTGGTTGTCACACGCAAACTTAACATCTTGTACCTGCTCACCTTTCTGAACATAAACAGGTACATAACTGTTGATGTGAAAGTTCAATTGAAAGGCTGAACCATCACTGTTGGTTTTGCTTGAAGACAACGCAATGTCTGATAACTCTGCGGCTTTTGCTATTGGGGAAAACCACAAGTAAGCACGATATTCCCCATCAGCCATGTCAGCAGGCAGAGCATTCATACGTAAGCGAACCGTGCGTCTTTGATTGGGTTTTAGTTCACGAATTATCGGTGGTGATACTTTAATCCAACTCGCAATGTCTTCCGATTCAGCAATATTAGCGTCAGTTCGAACCAAGCCACTCGCCTTTACAGGGCGATAGATCGGTTTTATCTCCAAGCGAATCGGTTGATCTGAGTTATTTTCGACGACGATTTTTTCAGTCACCGAAGTGTCGGCATCCAAAACAAAACGAGTCGGAGCGATGAGGAGCTGAGCATAGGCTTGTGTGGTGAAGATTAAGCCAAGAACACATGAGATAAACAACTTCATTTATAATTAACCTCAAAAGGGATTGTACTGGTGTAAAGCCCTGCGGGGTGGTTAGCACCGATTTTCACTTTGGCACCAATACACAATAGTTTGCTTCTTCCATTCCCTTTTATTTTGGCCCTACCACGCTTTGATAAGCCGCAACCAAAATAAAACTTTCTAATACGTAGACGCTTGGATTTACGAGAATGGTTTAGGTATTGCTTGGAAGGGAGAGAAACCACGATTTTTTTACCAGGCTCACCTTCAACATAAAATCGAACTACGTAAATCTGACTATTAGCAGGATTAGCATCAGCATTTTGACCCGAACCAGAGATATACATACCCGGAAATTTAACTTCCATATTTTCAGGAATAATTTCTAGAGCATGAAACGGTCTTGAATAAAAAGTCAGACCGATATAAATCACGTATTTGAATAGAAACTTCATAGTAAAGATGGCTGCTCTACAACAGCCATAATATTATACTGGTTTCATTAAATTATTGGTAAGTTACATCTACTGCAACGTTAGCAGTATATGTGCCAGCAACTAGAGTTGCTGTTGAAGTTTTTGCTGTACCACCGATTTTAAGATCCGCAGTACCACCTGTCAGAGTAATAGCGTTATTAAAGTCAAATTCAGCCCCAATTGTATTTGCGCCGTTAAGTAAGTTAGTGTTAGCAATACTTACTGTTACCGCATCACCAGACTCTCCTGAAAGCGTAAATGCCGCCGCTCCTGCATCACCTTGAGCGATAACAACATCTGTTGTGTTATCTGAAGTAATGATACCGAAGTCAAGATCACTTGTTTTTGTCATTGTAATTGCTTGTTTTACTTCTAGTGTTGCATCAAAAGTGTCACTCACAGCGAAAACGTTCGCTGAAGAGATAGAAAGTACAGATACAGCAGCAACCTTAAAGATTTTGTTCATTTCTTTAATCCTTTATATAAATCGGGTTTATTATTAGGGTTACCTAACAGTCAATCAGAGTTAACAATTAAGCAATAGCAATCCTATTTATAAAATATATATATTGACACTGATTTATAAATAAATGACATTTATTGAGGATAAGATCACGCAAATTGACACAAATAACACTAACAAAAACAATGGTATTAGAGCATTACTACCAATTAGATATAAAACTGGTTTTACACTTAATTCCTGTATTTTTGTATGTGATTACTTTTATAAAAAAACCTTACTTAGAATAATCCCAAAATAAAAGGATAAGAATAAACCCTTATTATGTTCAGGCGAATTAATATATAGATCATCGTGTTGCAACTCCGTCTCAAAAATGAAACAAGGTAGAAATTAAAATAAATTGCAATAAAATTAAATATTAGAGTTTTCTTTATATCCAATTCAAACACGGATTATAGGAAGTATTAAAAATGAGACAGGCATAACGCTCCAGTCAAATTAACCCCGACAATCATAAATACCAAAAATTAAATTAAAGCTAAGAGGATTGTATTGTGAAAAACACCATCTTTGGACGGCTTTGTTGCGTAATTCAATGGAACTAAATCAAGAACCTACGATCTGATCAGCTACCTCCCCCCTCTCTCGTAGCCCTATGCCTAAGCCTCGTTACAAAACAACCAACTGGAAGCAATACAACCAATCACTCATTAACCGTGGCTCTCTGACCTTTTGGATTGATGAAGAAGCAATAAGCGGGTGGGCGCAAAGTAAACAGAATAAGCGCGGGAGGCCGCGTCGGTTCAGTGATTTAGCTATCACGACAGCACTCATGGTGAAACGAGTTTTTTCTATGCCATTGAGAGCGCTTCAAGGATTTATCGACTCGATATTTAGGTTAGCCCATGTACCGTTAAGTTGTCCGCATTACACCTGCATCAGTCGTAGAGCCAAGCAAGTTGAGGTTTCATTTAAGACTAAAACGAGAGGAGCGATAC
>NZ_LNRF01000020.1 GCF_001557875.1 Vibrio splendidus
GTATCGCTCCTCTCGTTTTAGTCTTAAATGAAACCTCAACTTGCTTGGCTCTACGACTGATGCAGGTGTAATGCGGACAACTTAACGGTACATGGGCTAACCTAAATATCGAGTCGATAAATCCTTGCAGCGCTCTCAATGGCATAGAAAAAACTCGTTTGACCATGAGTGCTGTCGTGATAGCTAAATCACTGAACCGACGCGGCCTCCCGCGCTTATTCTGTTTGCTTTGCGCCCATCCGCTTATTGCTTCTTCATCAATCCAAAAAGTCAGAGAACCACGGTTAATGAGTGATCGGTTGTATTGCTTCCAGTTGGTTGTTTTGTAACGAGGCTTAGGCATAGGACTACGAGAGAGAGTGGAGGTAGCTGATCAGATCGTAGGTTCTTGATTTAGTTCCATTGAATTACGCAACAAAGTCACAAAGAAGCAGCTCACAGGACATGGAATAAGTAAAACTGATTTAGGCTACAACACCAAAACATTTTGTGAAAATAGAAATGCCCTTCCGTGATCTAACTACAAACTTTAATCTTTTAACATTACAGCAAAACTAAATAAAAAAATGGAGTAGATTATGAAATTGAGAATTCTGGCTCTTGCAGTAAGCCTTACAACTGGATTGGCTAATGCAGCCAATCTCGCTCAAAACATTGACAAGTCAGGTATGTGGCTTGGTGCCACAGCAGGAATGGGGATTACTGATAATTCAGAAACTAAAATTAGCAAAAACAAAGTACTGAGCCCTAGGCTAGAAATAGGTTACGACTTTAGTCAATATTTTGGATTATATGGTAGTTACAACTATATGCACAATCTTAATGATAACAATTTACATATTGGAACATTAGGGATGAAAAGTAATATATACTTTACCGATAATTTATCAATGTACGGAAAGTTAGGTGCAACTTACATCTTAGCCGATGGCAGTGTATTCAAAACAGACAACTTCAGTGGTACAGCTGGTATCGGCCTTGAATATCAGATAACGCATGCAATCACAACTAAGATTGGTTATGACCATTACTATGGCTTAGAAACTACAAATGGAAAAGATATCAAGCTAGGCCAAGTATACTGGGGTATGACATACAAGTTCGGTCAACCAGAAACCCCTCTGATTATTCAAAAAAAAATCGAAGTTCCTATTGAAGTGGTAAAAGAAGTCACTACAACTCAAATATCACGCTCTACGTATACTTTATCATTCCAAACAGGTCAGGTGGATTTGAATGACTATGACCGATATAACCTCGATCAGATTGTAACAACGATGATCAATAACCCAAAATTAAAGGCCGATATTGTAGGCCGCACTGATTCATCGGGTTCAAAGAAAACTAACCTAAAAATATCTGCTGAACGTGCACAAAATGTTAAACAATACCTTGTCAGTCGAGGTATTAATGCTAAGCGTATTCTAAGCTCAGGTATTGCTAACCAACATCCTCTCAGCGATAACCGCAATTTACAGTTAGAACGTTCAGTTCAAATTACGCTAAAATAACTCAGCAATAAAAGAGAGGGAGTTTAGCTCCCTCCATTAATAATTATTATGTGGTGCTTAGGCTATCAAGGACAGTAAATTAGCAAGTAAAGAATATGTTCAATAATAAAACGACAACGATCTACATTTTTTACTGAATTCGAAACAGAGATTATAAGCTTGGCTCTTGATAGGGGTAGAAAGTGTCTCTAGATACCCCCATAACCTTACAGGCTTTTGATACATTGCCGAGTTCCTCTGTAAGATTGAGAAGGCCAGCTTTGTGTTTGGTGATTGGATTGCTAGTATGAAGCATGAGAGTTACCTCTTGTTGTCTTTGATTACGGATTAAGCACCTTTAATCAAAGTGGGGAGCTCTCATCTTTTCAAATTGAAGCTTCAGATCTAGTCGGAACTAATACACCTAAAGGGTGTCTATCAATCACATATATAAATTACAACCGTTGAACATCTATCTGTATATCACTAAACGCATCGTCAAAGTTAATAAATTCCCATTCTGAAGTAGGACTTAAACTGCGTTTGACTTGTTTTTTTTCTTTTATTTCGATAGCCTCTCCATAATGCACATCAGCACCATAAATGCTTTGTACCGTCAAACTTCCACCTACATCAATAATAATTGGCCTTTGTATCGCATCAATAACACTTTCCACATAAGGCAGACCGAATTGATTGACCACCCAAGGCCAATCCCAAGAATGCGCTTGAGAAGGAAAGTTACGATTTTCAAATTGTTCCTCTAATTTATTTTCTTCCACAGCATCTCTCCCTACTTCCCATTGATAATATTTATACGGCTTATCAATAGGGTGTGACTTATCTGCATTACCCGACCAAGATAGAAAGCCATACAAGCCAAAGGAATAACTGACCCTTGCTTGACTATTATATGGATAAGTCTTACGTGTTTTGTACATGCTCATCGATACTTCTTGTCTATGCTTAGCAGGGATATTTACCACGATGGTGTCAGAAACCAACTCACTGGATACCCTGGATTTTTCTTCTCCCCAACTTTGCCCCGCCGAAAATGAAGCCTCCACTTCGCTGTCACCAATAAAAGGTAAATTAAAATTACTTTTCACGGATATCGCTTGCTCAAAGTTTATCGAACTTTTGAATCTCCAACTGTTTTGCTTTTTGTAAGTGAATGCCATACGATATTGCTGTTCAATATCAGAGTCATTGGTGATAATAGTCGTCCGTTTTCCCAGCTCTTCTTGGTTTTCATCAATACTACTTTCTTGACTAACGGTATTCGGCAAAAGGTGATATTTAAAATTTGTTATATCGATAATTAATCGCTCATCGCAGCGATACCCAGAACAAAGCATATCAGCCCCAATGGTATCTGACTTTATATGATAAACCCCACTAGTATTAACAGAACTGACCATGTCCTCCCCGCTTTGAATGCCATCAACACCACCACTCCAAGCATACCCGAGCATATTAGCAAGTTCGGCTAAGGGAATATAAAACTCCTTAGAGTTGACTAGTAACCACTCAAGCTTTTGTTGATTTGGAGCTTTTAAAGTGAAGGGCTGCGATAGATTTCCTTGATAAGAATTCTTTTTATTGAGATCAATACACCAACCTGTATAAGCCAATTGATTGCCAGGCTTTATATTTCCTTGATAACTAGGCCCCATAATAATTAAACCGTTTTCAATATTAGTTAACT
The DNA here is from genome assembly GCF_001557875.1 of Vibrio splendidus. GTDB lineage: Bacteria > Pseudomonadota > Gammaproteobacteria > Enterobacterales > Vibrionaceae > Vibrio > Vibrio splendidus_F. The sequence continues at coordinate 3,199 of NZ_LNRF01000020.1, forward strand.
GCCACTCACCCATATTGGAAGACAATTGGTCCTGATACATCATAGCCGTAGGGCTTTGTTGCGTAATTAAATTTAGAGATAGAGCCACCCCGTTTCGCGTATTCCTTAGTCAATACGACAAGTTTCAGGCATACCTAACCCAGTAAGCTTATTCAACGCTTTTATCATCGCGTAAGTTTCACCCACCTGTGCATTGTAATTTCTTAAGCTCAGTTGCCCTCCTAGCAACTGTTTAACTCGATACATCGCTGTTTCTGAGAGTGAACGTTTGTGGTATC
>NZ_LNRF01000021.1 GCF_001557875.1 Vibrio splendidus
TATTGAAGCACCAATATTCGATATGACTATAAAGATTTGCTGCGGTCGTGGCGGAATTGGTAGACGCACCAGATTTAGGTTCTGGCGCCGAGAGGTGTGAGAGTTCAAGTCTCTCCGACCGCACCATTATTTAGATATCTTAAGTGATATCATTGTTGGGCTATCGCCAAGCGGTAAGGCACTGGCTTTTGATGCAAGCATTCCCTGGTTCGAATCCAGGTAGCCCAGCCACTATTTAAAACTCTTTGTTTGATTACTTAAGTAGTTAACCAAGAGAACAACGTTACATCGAATCACCAATGTCGATATAACTATAAAGATTTGCTGCGGTCGTGGCGGAATTGGTAGACGCACCAGATTTAGGTTCTGGCGCCGAGAGGTGTGAGAGTTCAAGTCTCTCCGACCGCACCATTATTTAGATATCTTAAGTGATATCATTGTTGGGCTATCGCCAAGCGGTAAGGCACTGGCTTTTGATGCCAGCATTCCCTGGTTCGAATCCAGGTAGCCCAGCCATTACAACGTTACTTAGACAAACCATAAGTCTTCTTAACTATACTCTTCGCTAGAGTAAAAGCTTTGCTGCGGTCGTGGCGGAATTGGTAGACGCACCAGATTTAGGTTCTGGCGCCGAGAGGTGTGAGAGTTCAAGTCTCTCCGACCGCACCATTATTTAGATATCTTAAGTGATATCACTGTTGGGCTATCGCCAAGCGGTAAGGCACTGGAGTTTGAAGCCGACATTCCCTGGTTCGAATCCAGGTAGCCCAGCCATTACAACGTTACTTAGACAAACCATAAGTCTTCTTAACTATACTCTTCGCTAGAGTAAAAGCTTTGCTGCGGTCGTGGCGGAATTGGTAGACGCACCAGATTTAGGTTCTGGCGCCGAGAGGTGTGAGAGTTCAAGTCTCTCCGACCGCACCATTATTTCTCTTTCATTAGAGAACAAATAGTGAATCTATTTAGATTTATTATGGCTACTTAGCTCAGTTGGTTAGAGCACATCACTCATAATGATGGGGTCGCAGGTTCAAATCCCGCAGTAGCCACCACTTATACAATGTCTTATTGAAGCACCAATATTCGATATGACTATAAAGATTTGCTGCGGTCGTGGCGGAATTGGTAGACGCACCAGATTTAGGTTCTGGCGCCGAGAGGTGTGAGAGTTCAAGTCTCTCCGACCGCACCATTATTTAGATATCTTAAGTGATATCATTGTTGGGCTATCGCCAAGCGGTAAGGCACTGGCTTTTGATGCCAGCATTCCCTGGTTCGAATCCAGGTAGCCCAGCCATTACAACGTTACTTAGACAAACCATAAGTCTTCTTAACTATACTCTTCGCTAGAGTAAAAGCTTTGCTGCGGTCGTGGCGGAATTGGTAGACGCACCAGATTTAGGTTCTGGCGCCGAGAGGTGTGAGAGTTCAAGTCTCTCCGACCGCACCATTATTTAGATATCTTAAGTGATATCATTGTTGGGCTATCGCCAAGCGGTAAGGCACTGGCTTTTGATGCCAGCATTCCCTGGTTCGAATCCAGGTAGCCCAGCCATTACAACGTTACTTAGACAAACCATAAGTCTTCTTAACTATACTCTTCG
>NZ_LNRF01000022.1 GCF_001557875.1 Vibrio splendidus
TTAAATTGAAGAGTTTGATCATGGCTCAGATTGAACGCTGGCGGCAGGCCTAACACATGCAAGTCGAGCGGAAACGACACTAACAATCCTTCGGGTGCGTTAATGGGCGTCGAGCGGCGGACGGGTGAGTAATGCCTAGGAAATTGCCTTGATGTGGGGGATAACCATTGGAAACGATGGCTAATACCGCATAATGCCTACGGGCCAAAGAGGGGGACCTTCGGGCCTCTCGCGTCAAGATATGCCTAGGTGGGATTAGCTAGTTGGTGAGGTAATGGCTCACCAAGGCGACGATCCCTAGCTGGTCTGAGAGGATGATCAGCCACACTGGAACTGAGACACGGTCCAGACTCCTACGGGAGGCAGCAGTGGGGAATATTGCACAATGGGCGAAAGCCTGATGCAGCCATGCCGCGTGTATGAAGAAGGCCTTCGGGTTGTAAAGTACTTTCAGTTGTGAGGAAGGGGGTAGCGTTAATAGCGCTATCTCTTGACGTTAGCAACAGAAGAAGCACCGGCTAACTCCGTGCCAGCAGCCGCGGTAATACGGAGGGTGCGAGCGTTAATCGGAATTACTGGGCGTAAAGCGCATGCAGGTGGTTCATTAAGTCAGATGTGAAAGCCCGGGGCTCAACCTCGGAACTGCATTTGAAACTGGTGAACTAGAGTACTGTAGAGGGGGGTAGAATTTCAGGTGTAGCGGTGAAATGCGTAGAGATCTGAAGGAATACCAGTGGCGAAGGCGGCCCCCTGGACAGATACTGACACTCAGATGCGAAAGCGTGGGGAGCAAACAGGATTAGATACCCTGGTAGTCCACGCCGTAAACGATGTCTACTTGGAGGTTGTGGCCTTGAGCCGTGGCTTTCGGAGCTAACGCGTTAAGTAGACCGCCTGGGGAGTACGGTCGCAAGATTAAAACTCAAATGAATTGACGGGGGCCCGCACAAGCGGTGGAGCATGTGGTTTAATTCGATGCAACGCGAAGAACCTTACCTACTCTTGACATCCAGAGAAGCCAGTGGAGACACAGGTGTGCCTTCGGGAGCTCTGAGACAGGTGCTGCATGGCTGTCGTCAGCTCGTGTTGTGAAATGTTGGGTTAAGTCCCGCAACGAGCGCAACCCTTATCCTTGTTTGCCAGCGAGTAATGTCGGGAACTCCAGGGAGACTGCCGGTGATAAACCGGAGGAAGGTGGGGACGACGTCAAGTCATCATGGCCCTTACGAGTAGGGCTACACACGTGCTACAATGGCGCATACAGAGGGCAGCAAGCTAGCGATAGTGAGCGAATCCCAAAAAGTGCGTCGTAGTCCGGATTGGAGTCTGCAACTCGACTCCATGAAGTCGGAATCGCTAGTAATCGTAGATCAGAATGCTACGGTGAATACGTTCCCGGGCCTTGTACACACCGCCCGTCACACCATGGGAGTGGGCTGCAAAAGAAGTGGGTAGTTTAACCTTTCGGGGAGGACGCTCACCACTTTGTGGTTCATGACTGGGGTGAAGTCGTAACAAGGTAGCCCTAGGGGAACCTGGGGCTGGATCACCTCCTTATACGAAGATAT
>NZ_LNRF01000023.1 GCF_001557875.1 Vibrio splendidus
ATGACAACCAAAAACCTTGGTTAGTTGCCATACACTAAGACCCTTTCGGGTTGTATGGTTAAGTGACTAAGCGTACACGGTGGATGCCTTGGCAGTCAGAGGCGATGAAAGGCGTAATAACTTGCGATAAGCCCAGATTAGGTAGTAATAACCTTTTGAGTCTGGGATTCCTGAATGGGGAAACCCACTTACATAAGTAAGTATCCTGTTGTGAATACATAGCAACAGGAGGCAAACCGGGGGAACTGAAACATCTAAGTACCCCGAGGAAGAGAAATCAACCGAGATTCCGAAAGTAGCGGCGAGCGAAATTGGATTAGCCCTTAAGCTTTTAATGAGACAGATGAAGGCTCTGGAAAGTGCCGCAATAAAGGGTGATAGCCCCGTAATCGACATCTCATCATCAGTGAAAACGAGTAGGGCGGGACACGTGATATCCTGTCTGAATATGGGGGGACCATCCTCCAAGGCTAAATACTACTGACTGACCGATAGTGAACCAGTACCGTGAGGGAAAGGCGAAAAGAACCCCTGTGAGGGGAGTGAAATAGAACCTGAAACCGTGTACGTACAAGCAGTAGGAGCACCTTCGTGGTGTGACTGCGTACCTTTTGTATAATGGGTCAGCGACTTAATTTTAGTAGCAAGGTTAACCGTTTAGGGGAGCCGTAGGGAAACCGAGTCTTAACTGGGCGTACAGTTGCTAGGATTAGACCCGAAACCAGGTGATCTAGCCATGGGCAGGTTGAAGGTTGAGTAACATCAACTGGAGGACCGAACCGACTAATGTTGAAAAATTAGCGGATGACTTGTGGCTAGGGGTGAAAGGCCAATCAAACCTGGAGATAGCTGGTTCTCCCCGAAAGCTATTTAGGTAGCGCCTCGGACGAATACTACTGGGGGTAGAGCACTGTTAAGGCTAGGGGGTCATCCCGACTTACCAACCCTTTGCAAACTCCGAATACCAGTAAGTACTATCCGGGAGACACACGGCGGGTGCTAACGTCCGTCGTGGAGAGGGAAACAACCCAGACCGCCAGCTAAGGTCCCAAAGTATAGCTAAGTGGGAAACGATGTGGGAAGGCTCAGACAGCCAGGATGTTGGCTTAGAAGCAGCCATCATTTAAAGAAAGCGTAATAGCTCACTGGTCGAGTCGGCCTGCGCGGAAGATGTAACGGGGCTAAGCTATACACCGAAGCTGCGGCTACGTACCTTAGGGTATGTGGGGTAGGGGAGCGTTCTGTAAGCCGTTGAAGGTGGTCTGTAAGGGCTGCTGGAGGTATCAGAAGTGCGAATGCTGACATGAGTAACGATAAAGGGAGTGAAAAACTCCCTCGCCGGAAGACCAAGGGTTCCTGTCCAACGTTAATCGGGGCAGGGTAAGTCGACTCCTAAGGCGAGGCCGAAAGGCGTAGTCGATGGGAAAC
>NZ_LNRF01000024.1 GCF_001557875.1 Vibrio splendidus
CCGTGTGGTAGGTGGAACTCAGCACCAATTTTGTGAGCCATTGAGTGACACACACCTAGGAATGCATTCGCAAATGCTACACCAGCGATAGTTGCTGCGTTGTGTACTTTCTCACGAGCGATTGGGTCAGCCGCACCATTTTTGTAGCTAGATGGTAGGTATTCTTTAAGCATCTTAAGTGCTTGAAGAGCTTGACCGTCTGAGTACTCGTTCGCTAGAACAGATACGTAAGCTTCAAGAGCGTGAGTTACTGCATCGTAACCACCGAACGCTGTTAGAGACTTAGGCATGTTCATTACAAGGTTCGCATCAACGATAGCCATGTTTGGCGTAATTTCGTAATCAGCTAGTGGGTACTTAGCACCAGTCTTGTCGTCTGTAACAACAGCGAATGGAGTAACCTCTGAACCCGTACCTGAAGTAGTAGTAATACATACTAGCTCAGCTTTTTGACCCATTTTAGGGAACTTGTAGATACGTTTACGGATATCCATAAAGCGCATTGCTAGTTCTTCAAAGTGAGTTTCTGGGTGCTCGTACATAACCCACATGATCTTAGCAGCATCCATTGGAGAACCGCCACCTAGAGCTAGGATTACGTCAGGTTGGAAGCTCTTCATTGCTTCAGCACCTTTCTCAACAACAGATAGTGTTGGATCCGCTTCTACGTCGAAGAAAGTTTGAACTTCAATGCCTTGTGCTTTAAGCAGGCTAACTACGTCATCAGCGTAACCGTTGTTGAATAGGAAACGGTCAGTTACTAGGAATGCGCGTTTCTTACCTTCTAGGTCGCTCATTGCGATTGGAAGGCTACCACGACGGAAGTAGATAGACTTAGGTAGTTTGTGCCACAACATGTTTTCAGCTCGCTTCGCTACAGTTTTCTTGTTGATAAGGTGCTTAGGACCTACGTTCTCAGAGATAGAGTTACCACCCCATGAACCACAACCTAGAGTTAGAGAAGGTGCAACGTTGAAGTTGTACAGGTCACCGATACCACCGTGAGTAGTAGGGATGTTGATTAGGATACGAGCAGTTTTCATCTTGTCACCGAAGTAACGGATACGGTCTGCGTTAGTATCTTGGTTAGTGTAAAGACCAGATGTGTGACCGATACCACCGATTTCAACCATAGTTACCGCTTGAGCAACAGCATCTTCGAAGTCGTCTGCACGGAATAGACCTAGAGTTGGAGATAGTTTCTCGTGAGCGAATTCGTCATCG
>NZ_LNRF01000025.1 GCF_001557875.1 Vibrio splendidus
AAAGAAGTGGGTAGTTTAACCTTTCGGGGAGGACGCTCACCACTTTGTGGTTCATGACTGGGGTGAAGTCGTAACAAGGTAGCCCTAGGGGAACCTGGGGCTGGATCACCTCCTTATACGAAGATATCCACGACAAGTGTCCACACAGATTGATTAGGTTTAGAAAAGCAAAGAGAAGAAGAACTCCCAAGGTTCTTCGAAGTTTGTTTCTACTTTTAAAGTGGAGATAAATTAGCAGTGTCCCGTTCGTCTAGAGGCCTAGGACACCGCCCTTTCACGGCGGTAACAGGGGTTCGACTCCCCTACGGGATACCACTTCCTTCAAGAAGTAAAAAGGGTCGTTAGCTCAGTTGGTAGAGCAGTTGACTTTTAATCAATTGGTCGCAGGTTCGAATCCTGCACGACCCACCATTTCCTCCCAAGGAAATAAAATTTGGGGCGATTAGCTCAGTTGGGAGAGCACCTGCCTTACAAGCAGGGGGTCACTGGTTCGAGCCCGGTATCGCCCACCATTTCCTCCCAAGGAAATAAAATATGGGGCTATAGCTCAGCTGGGAGAGCGCCTGCCTTGCACGCAGGAGGTCTGCGGTTCGATCCCGCATAGCTCCACCATTCTTTCTCCATGAAGGAATCAAAACTATCATGGGCGATTAGCTCAGTTGGGAGAGCACCTGCCTTACAAGCAGGGGGTCACTGGTTCGAGCCCGGTATCGCCCACCATCTTTAAGCACATTTGTCTTAGTAATAGAAAGCTGAGTGTATTTAAAAATGGTTTTGAAAGTTTAATGCTTTAAAAACTCTTGCTCTTTAACAATTTGGAAAGCTGACTGATTTAAATAACGAAGTTATTTAAATCAAATTTAAAAGTTCTCAATGTTTATCTGCTCTTATTTAATAAGAACGGTATAAACACAACAAACACATTCAAGTGTCTTGTATTCGAACGATCAGAAATGATTGTTCATTTTTTGATTCTACTTTTTATTAAAAAGTGGAAACAAAAAGTAAATTGAGTCCGGCAAACAGTTATCAAGAATTAACCCTTCTTGATGACAACCAAAAACCTTGGTTAGTTGCCATACACTAAGACCCTTTCGGGTTGTATGGTTAAGTGACTAAGCGTACACGGTGGATGCCTTGGCAGTCAGAGGCGATGAAAGGCGTAATAACTTGCGA
>NZ_LNRF01000026.1 GCF_001557875.1 Vibrio splendidus
GCCAGGGAAAACTCATCTCAAGGCTCGCTTCCCGCTTAGATGCTTTCAGCGGTTATCGATTCCGAACTTAGCTACCGGGCAATGCCATTGGCATGACAACCCGAACACCAGAGGTTCGTCCACTCCGGTCCTCTCGTACTAGGAGCAGCCCCTTTCAATTTTCCAACGCCCACGGCAGATAGGGACCGAACTGTCTCACGACGTTCTAAACCCAGCTCGCGTACCACTTTAAATGGCGAACAGCCATACCCTTGGGACCGACTTCAGCCCCAGGATGTGATGAGCCGACATCGAGGTGCCAAACACCGCCGTCGATATGAACTCTTGGGCGGTATCAGCCTGTTATCCCCGGAGTACCTTTTATCCGTTGAGCGATGGCCCTTCCATTCAGAACCACCGGATCACTATGACCTGCTTTCGCACCTGCTCGAATTGTCATTCTCGCAGTCAAGCGGGCTTATGCCATTGCACTAACCACACGATGTCCAACCGTGTTTAGCCCACCTTCGTGCTCCTCCGTTACTCTTTGGGAGGAGACCGCCCCAGTCAAACTACCCACCAGGCACTGTCCGTAATCCCGATTCAGGGACCAACGTTAGAACATCAAAACTACAAGGGTGGTATTTCAAGGACGACTCCACCACATCTAGCGACGCGGTTTCAAAGTCTCCCACCTATCCTACACATGTAGGTTCAATGTTCAGTGCCAAGCTGTAGTAAAGGTTCACGGGGTCTTTCCGTCTAGCCGCGGGTACACTGCATCTTCACAGCGATTTCAATTTCACTGAGTCTCGGGTGGAGACAGCGTGGCCATCATTACGCCATTCGTGCAGGTCGGAACTTACCCGACAAGGAATTTCGCTACCTTAGGACCGTTATAGTTACGGCCGCCGTTTACCGGGGCTTCGATCAAGAGCTTCGACCGAAGTCTAACCCCATCAATTAACCTTCCGGCACCGGGCAGGCGTCACACCGTATACGTCATCTTACGATTTTGCACAGTGCTGTGTTTTTAATAAACAGTTGCAGCCACCTGGTATCTGCGACTCTCGTCTGCTCCATCCGCAAGGGACTTCACTGATAAGAGCGTACCTTCTCCCGAAGTTACGGTACCATTTTGCCTAGTTCCTTC
>NZ_LNRF01000027.1 GCF_001557875.1 Vibrio splendidus
AAAGAAGTGGGTAGTTTAACCTTTCGGGGAGGACGCTCACCACTTTGTGGTTCATGACTGGGGTGAAGTCGTAACAAGGTAGCCCTAGGGGAACCTGGGGCTGGATCACCTCCTTATACGAAGATATTCACGATAAGTGTCCACACAGATTGATTAGGTTTAGAAAAGCAAAGAGATGAAGAACTCCCAAGTTCTTCAAGGTTTGTTTCTACTTTTTAAAGTGGAAATAAATTAGCAGTGTCCCGTTCGTCTAGAGGCCTAGGACACCGCCCTTTCACGGCGGTAACAGGGGTTCGACTCCCCTACGGGATACCATTGGGTCGTTAGCTCAGTTGGTAGAGCAGTTGACTTTTAATCAATTGGTCGCAGGTTCGAATCCTGCACGACCCACCATTCTTTCTCCACGAAGGAATTAAAACTTTTAGTGGGCGATTAGCTCAGTTGGGAGAGCACCTGCCTTACAAGCAGGGGGTCACTGGTTCGAGCCCGGTATCGCCCACCATTCTCTAAATATTCTTGGAAGTTAAAACTCCAAACCACTTCTTATGTCGCTGGTTGGATTTTTCGACTGTGAGAGTCTTTAGAAAATGTGAATTTTAGAACACTGGTTCTTAAAGTCTCATGCTCTTTAACAATTTGGAAAGCTGACTGATTGATTACTTACGAGTAATTCAATCAAATTTAAAAGTTCTCAATGTTTACCTGCTCTTAGTTAATAAGAACGGTGTAAACACAACAAACACATTCAAGTGTCTTGTATTCGATTCAAACTTGTTTGAATCACATTGAGTCCGGCAAACAGTTATTGAGAATTAACCCTTCTTAATGACAACCAAAAACCTTGGTTAGTTGCCATACGCTAAGACCCTTTCGGGTTGTATGGTTAAGTGACTAAGCGTACACGGTGGATGCCTTGGCAGTCAGAGGCGATGAAAGGCGTAATAACTTGCGA
>NZ_LNRF01000028.1 GCF_001557875.1 Vibrio splendidus
AAAGAAGTGGGTAGTTTAACCTTTCGGGGAGGACGCTCACCACTTTGTGGTTCATGACTGGGGTGAAGTCGTAACAAGGTAGCCCTAGGGGAACCTGGGGCTGGATCACCTCCTTATACGAAGATATTCACGATAAGTGTCCACACAGATTGATTAGGTTTAGAAAAGCAAAGAGATGAAGAGCTCCCAAGTTCTTCAAAGTTTGTTTCTACTTTTTAAAGTGGAAATAAATTAGCAGTGTCCCGTTCGTCTAGAGGCCTAGGACACCGCCCTTTCACGGCGGTAACAGGGGTTCGACTCCCCTACGGGATACCATTGGGTCGTTAGCTCAGTTGGTAGAGCAGTTGACTTTTAATCAATTGGTCGCAGGTTCGAATCCTGCACGACCCACCATTTCCTCCCAAGGAAATAAAAATATGGGGCTATAGCTCAGCTGGGAGAGCGCCTGCCTTGCACGCAGGAGGTCTGCGGTTCGATCCCGCATAGCTCCACCATTCCTTCCATAAGGAATTAAAACTTTTATGGGCGATTAGCTCAGTTGGGAGAGCACCTGCCTTACAAGCAGGGGGTCACTGGTTCGAGCCCGGTATCGCCCACCATCTTTAAGCACTCTCACGAGTGTGTTTAAAAATGGGTTAAAAGTTTAATACTTTGAAACTCTTGCTCTTTAACAATTTGGAAAGCTGACTGATTGATTACTTACGAGTAATTCAATCAAATTTAAAAGTTCTCAATGTTTATCTTTCATTAGATAAACACAACAAACACATTCAAGTGTCTTGTATTCGATTCAAACTTGTTTGAATCACATTGAGTCCGGCAAACAGTTATCAAGAATTAACCCTTCTTGATGACAACCAAAAACCTTGGTTAGTTGCCATACACTAAGACCCTTTCGGGTTGTATGGTTAAGTGACTAAGCGTACACGGTGGATG
>NZ_LNRF01000029.1 GCF_001557875.1 Vibrio splendidus
AAAGAAGTGGGTAGTTTAACCTTTCGGGGAGGACGCTCACCACTTTGTGGTTCATGACTGGGGTGAAGTCGTAACAAGGTAGCCCTAGGGGAACCTGGGGCTGGATCACCTCCTTATACGAAGATATCCACGATGAGTACCCACACAGATTGATTAGGTTTAGAAAAGCAAAGAGATGAAGAGCTCCCAAGGTTCTTCGAAGTTTGTTTCTACTTGTTAAAGTGGAGGTAAATTAGCAGTGTCCCGTTCGTCTAGAGGCCTAGGACACCGCCCTTTCACGGCGGTAACAGGGGGTCGACTCCCCTACGGGATACCATTGGGTCGTTAGCTCCGTTGGTAGAGCAGTTGACTTTTAATCAATTGGTCGCAGGTTCGAATCCTGCACGACCCACCATTCTTTCTCCGCGAAGGAATTAAAACTATCGTGGGCGATTAGCTCAGTTGGGAGAGCACCTGCCTTACAAGCAGGGGGTCACTGGTTCGAGCCCGGTATCGCCCACCATTCTCTAAATATTCTTGGAAGTTAAAACTCCAAACCACTTCTTATGTCGCTGGTTGGATTTTTCGACTGTGAGAGTCTTTAGAAAATGTGAATTTTAGAACACTAGTTCTTAAAGTCTCATGCTCTTTAACAATTTGGAAAGCTGACTGATTGATTTACTTACGAGTAATTCAATCAAATTTAAAAGTTCTCAATGTTTACCTTTATGGTAAACACAACAAACACATTCAAGTGTCTTGTATTCGATTCAAACTTGTTTGAATCACATTGAGTCCGGCAAACAGTCATTGAGAATTAACCCTTCTTAATGACAACCAAAAACCTTGGTTAGTTGCCATACACTAAGACCCTTTCGGGTTGTATGGTTAAGTGACTAAGCGTACACGGTGGATGCCTTGGCAGTCAGAGGCGATGAAAGGCGTAATAACTTGCGA
>NZ_LNRF01000003.1 GCF_001557875.1 Vibrio splendidus
GTATCGCTCCTCTCGTTTTAGTCTTAAATGAAACCTCAACTTGCTTGGCTCTACGACTGATGCAGGTGTAATGCGGACAACTTAACGGTACATGGGCTAACCTAAATATCGAGTCGATAAATCCTTGAAGCGCTCTCAATGGCATAGAAAAAACTCGTTTCACCATGAGTGCTGTCGTGATAGCTAAATCACTGAACCGACGCGGCCTCCCGCGCTTATTCTGTTTACTTTGCGCCCACCCGCTTATTGCTTCTTCATCAATCCAAAAGGTCAGAGAGCCACGGTTAATGAGTGATTGGTTGTATTGCTTCCAGTTGGTTGTTTTGTAACGAGGCTTAGGCATAGGGCTACGAGAGAGGGGGGAGGTAGCTGATCAGATCGTAGGTTCTTGATTTAGTTCCATTGAATTACGCAACAAAGCCGTTGGCGATAGACACTGGCTGTCCACCAGCAGAGTTACAAGTAATGGTGCTCACAATATAAGGAACATTGGCCGCGCCCGCTTCTAATATAGCTTCTTCCAATTTGATGATATCGAAGTTGCCTTTGAAGTCGGCATTCACTGAGGTATCAAACGCTTCCTTGGTATAAACGTTTTTCGCCACACAACAATTCACTTGTGTGTGACCTTGTGTTGTATCGAAGAAGTAGTTAGACAAGGCAACCATTTTGCTGCGATCGAGCCCTTTCTCCATTTCACGCTTCTTGATAAGAACAGGAATGTAGATCTGCTCTGCACCGCGTCCTTGGTGCGTTGGAATCGTCAACTCGTAACCGAATATATCCTTAACCGCATTCGACAATTCGTAGTAACTGCGGCTGCCACTATAAGCTTCATCCCCCATTAACATCGCAGCTTGCATCCGCTGCGTGATAGAGCCGGTTCCGCTGTCTGTCAGTAAGTCGATAAATACATCATCACTGTCGAGCAAAAATGGGTTCATACCTGCTTCGACAATGGCTTGTTCACGATAGGCACGGGTTGTTCTTTTTACTGGCTCTACAACGCGAATACGAAACGGTTCTGGTAGATGTTTGAAGTTTTCCATAATAATACCTTTCAATACATTCCGATCAGGTCGAAATCTATTTCTTTAGATGTCACGAATCCTCACCATTAATTTAATAGATCCGTATAAAGACACACGGAAAATTAACAGTGAAAATAAACAAGTTAAATAATGACTTATTAATCAAACCTAAACAGAGGCTAAGATAATTATCGGGAACGACAAAACAACGAATACCCTGCACAGAATAATAAGTGCGAAATTCATGCGTTCAAAGGTTATCAAAGCTGCTGATAGGCAAACAAAGCGCGCTGCTTTGCTGGCGCGTGACGCCTAGAGGGTACTACTCTGAAGAAAGGTGGAACGAGAGCTGATGATCTAAAGTATACCAAGCTAACAAGGTTAGCCATGTTGTTGATTGCCATTTCAGATACATGTTCACAATATATCCCTACGTTGAAATCAAGATGATCCGAAATTTAAATATAGTGCAATAGTTTTATAAATAAAGCTTAGGTAAGTATAAATGTGATCAATATTTAGAATGGCAATTAATTGCGACAGCGTGTTATATAAACTGTGAATGCCATCCGTTTATATACTATTAAACTAGTTCGAAGGGATAATTAATAATAGTGGCTACCTTTTAAATTCAATGCTTATCGAATAAAGAACGAAGATAGCGACTTTCGAAAAAGCCAAGATCTAAAATCCTCCGTTCTAGAAAATCCAAGTTCTGATGAGACTCCCCCCTCATCAGAACCTGTCGCGGAGATGTGGTCGTAGATTACTTTTTCTTCACTACTTGTTTGATCGCCATCTCAGCCAGTTTTGGTGTCGCTGCTTTCAATGCACTTGGTGCAACCTTCTTACCCGCCTTAACAGCTTTATTTAGTTGGCTTTTAACTGACGTCCCTCTTTTCATTGCTTCTAAACGTTGGCGGTTTCTCTGAACGTTATTTGCATCAGCGATACGCTCGATCAAAGTCTGCCTTAAAGTATCTAAACCAAACTGCGCTTTTTCTGGTGCAATCGCCAGCGGCAAAGCAATGTCCGGCTGTAACAGTGTTTGATTGTATTCGAGTGCTTGAGCAATGATCTTCGCTTTGGCCGATGTTGGGTTATCTAAGTCATAAGGCGGTTGCCAATCGTCTACAGGCTTTAATCGGTCTACCTGATTAACAACCGAGACAACTATCGGCTTCTTGCGTGAGATGTTCTTAGAATCATCATAGAAAGCATCAAATCTATCTTTCAACTGCTTATCCAAATCACGTGCAGACTGATTGGCCTTAAGTACCCATAACACGACATCGGCTTGGGTCATCTCTTTCAGCATTAAGGCTTCGGTTTTAGGATTGCCATCAAGCCCTTGAAGATCAACCACGCGAACATCATTATCGTCGACAAACGCGTTGTACACCATTGAAGTGTCGGTTGATGGCAGTACATCCACTTCTGCAACCAACTCTTGCTTAAGCGCGTTGATAAGTGAAGATTTACCAGAACTGGTTTGCCCCACCAGCACAATTCGCACAGGTTCTAACTCTGGAGCAAAGCGTTGTTCGTCGAGTTCAGAAACATCAGACGCTTTCAGTGCTTCATCTTCAATGCTGAAACGTCCGCTATAGAGGTCAATCGCCACCGCCGCGACTTCATCTAACAAGGCTTGTTTGGCGGCATATTGCATGTCATCAACCACACCTCTTGTCATCGAAGCCGTCGCTTGTTCTCGACCCAAATCGGAAATCACTTTAAGCGGGTTCAAATAGAGGTTTTTGAGGTGATTACCCCAGATGGCAGCCTTAACGATCTTTTGCCCTAGCTCGCCATATTTGTCATAGGCTTCATAGCCCGCTTTGATGTAAGAAACCTTGAGATACTCAATGCCGGGTATATGCTCTCGTACTACCAATTTGTAACGTCGGCTGACCTCTTCGAACAGCTTTAGCCCTTCAGGAATCGAAAAATCGAGTGATTTCTTATCAAACTTTTTCGCAACAAATTCAAGTACCTCTAAACCGGTTTGGTCTAAGTTGCCCCACTCTATGTCGACCATTAATTGTTGGCGTACATGGTGTTTTGAATCATTCCAGATCGACAGTTCTTTCTGAGACCAATCAGTCGAAGCCTTAACCAATGCATCGTTGATATCAGCTTTGTTATGTTGTGATTCAGACTCAGAAGCATCCTCGCCAAGGTCGTCACTCTCTTTATTTGAGAATGGCTCCGTACTTGAAGATCGGCGTGAAGAACGGCTAGAAATAAACAGAGGAATGGTGAACACCAAGGTACTCACGGCAATGGCAATCGACATTTCGAGTAGGTAACCGTATTTGACCGCCAAGAAGACACCAAAAACCATCATGATAATGCTTGGGAAAATGGCCGAAATCAGGGCAATGCCCCAGCGGCCGCTCGATAGCACCGCCAGTAATCGAAATAGGTTTCTAATTTTCTTCATAACCCGACGCCGCCTTTCCTTTTTTCAGGGATTCTTTGTAGATCTTCTGCATCTCTTGTTCAGACACTTCTTCACCTTTGTTCTTATGATAGAAGTAAAAACAAGCCGCGCGACCTAAACCATAAGAGGTGCCGAAACTCATTGCCGCTGCAGCCACCGCACCTACCGTTTGACCATAAACTGGAATCAGCTTTATCAACTGTCGAGTGCCCAGCTTCATTCCGTATTGCAAAGCAAAGCTGCTTCCCAGAGTGCCTATTAACTCACTGAAGACTCTCTTATTCCATTCGACCCCATACTGGTTCGCCAAGCTATGAAGCATTTTGGCTTGAATCGCAGGTACCGATACCAAGCCAACGCCCGGAATTAGGTCACTCGCTGCTGCACTTCCTGCATACCAAAGCACTTCATTTTCTACTTGGTCAAAGTTGGCTTCTTCTTGGGTGGAATGCTCTTTGTCTTGCACCATCATTCCTATCACCGGAAGAATACTGGTCAGCTTTTCTAACAAGATGTCATAGTTGTAAACCGCTTCGCTGTTAGACATAGCGTTGTCATCCGTTTCGAAATCGACCGCTACCGATTCAAACTCTTTACCCCAAGCCTTCACTACTTGATTGGTGTTGAACTGAATTTGCCTTGCTCGATCTGTTTCACTGGAAGACAACACCGCCGTATGAACCAGCAGCAAATGTTTAATTTTCTTCTGTTTCTTAATCTGTTTTAGCGCCGTAAGCACAGCGGATTGTTCAGGTTCGTCGGCTTTCATCACAACGACTAACGCATTACCTGCCTGACCAATCTCTTCCAGATCCTCTTTCGCATCGTAATTCGCTTCACTTAAACCTCTAGTATCGAGAAACCGAATCACGGGTTTGTCTTGCGGAAACTCATACGACATCGCCGTCATGGTACAGGGAGCAAAACCATTGCCTACTTTTACAGAAGAGTCGCCAGTAACCGCTTGAATAAACGATGACTTGCCCGCCCCCGTTTTGCCCAACAGCCACAACGTAGGAAGATGCTTGCGCTGATATTCATGGGCCAGAGTCAAGTCTGGGTTCTTGCTCGGATTAATGAAGTCTTTTATTTGATCAAACATGTTTAGAGTAACGCTCACTTGATGTTGAGATTCGAGTTGATGACAAAGCAATACTGACTTATATAATCACAAATCCTATTAAACTTATGTTTGTTCAGTCGCACAGGTTTACAATGCCCAAACGCTTGTTTTTATTTGCGCGCTCATTTTTTATAGGCGTTTTTTTTATACGTGCGGGTACCATCGTATTGATTCGCATACCTAACGAACATCAACAAACACAGAGAGCTCAAAGAGAAGTATGGAACAAATTTATTTAGCTGGCGGTTGCTTGTGGGGTGTACAAGAATTTATTAAGTACGTTCCTGGTGTTATCAGCACAGAAGCAGGCCGTGCAAATGGAAGCGCTCAGCCAACAGAGAACAAGACGGTACAAAGCGACGGCACACAAAGCGATTACAATGGCTACGCAGAGTGTGTACAAATTGAATTTGATCCAAGCATCACGTCAGTAACGATTTTGATGGAACACTTGTTTGAGATTATCGACCCTTACAGCTTGAATAAACAAGGTGTCGATGTCGGAGAGAAATACCGCACAGGCGTATACAGCACTAATGCAGAACACTTAATCGAAGCTAAGCATTATATCGCTTCACGAGATGACGCAGACCGTATCGCTGTGGAGGTATTGCCATTGACCAATTATGTTGCCAGCGACGACATCCACCAGCATCATTTAAGTCACTTCCCTGAAGACCATCATTTATGCCACATCCCTTGGGATCTGCTGCATAAGTACAAACCTTAGGCTCAAGTACTTATCGATGGCTCGATTTCACCATCAAATCGAAAATGAAATAAAGTTCCCCAATACGACACACCAATAGTGAAAACTTGAAAACCAGTAATAAGTACTGACAGCCGTTCGGGAAAATGGAATGCTTTTAACACACCGATTACATTTTCCCCGTCCATTAAAAAGGTGTCATTATGAAGAAATACGTTCCAATCTTAATTGCTCTTAGTACGGTATCTTCTATGAGCTATGCGGCCACCAGCGAAGATGCTGTTGACTACTTACAAATGCGTAAAGGCGTGGCTTACCAAGTAAACCACTCAAAACCCTTTACTGGTCAATTTGAAGAGAAGTTCGATAATGGCCAAATCGCGACCCAGGCTCAGTTTGCCGATGGTCTAGAACTTGGCTTAGAAACCAACTGGTATCCAAATGGTCAAGTCGCTTCTAAAGTGAACTACGTCAAAGGTGAACTGCAAGGCAAAGCCGAAACCTGGTACCCCAATGGGCAGAAAAAAGCAGAGCTCAATTATAAAGACAATGAGCTGTCGGGTGTTGCTTCTCGATGGTATCCAAATGGCGAACAAAGCCTAACGGCAGAATACAGTGACGGACAAAAAGATGGGCTGGTAACGGATTACTATCCAAATGGCAACAAAGCTAGCCAAGCGAAATTTGACGAAGGCGAAGTGGCAAACGGGAAACTCACTCGCTGGAACACTAACGGTGACAAGGTTGAAGAACTGACCTTCAAAGACCACAAAGTCATATCTAAACAAGTGTGGATGCCTACCCAAAGCTAGCTTTATGTAAGACAACTTACAGAACTTCAACCTATATTATGAATCTCATAAAATTCATCTTATTTATCTAACAACAATGAAACGAACATTCATGTAACTGTGCATGAATAGGTGTTGAAGAAGAGTTTCTGAGCCACAACTCTTTGAAATAAATTGTTTTCGATTTATACCGTAACAAAAAAGAGGCCAGCATTACTGGCCTCTTTCATTATGGTTTAATGTTTAGCTTTAACCGTGAGTTATCACATTCTGCTGCACGAGTGCATCCAGGATATCTGACGGCATGGTGCCGCTTAACGTCAACTGAGGCGCGAGGTCTTCAACCACAATTACTTGCTCTGTGGTTCCTAAGCCATCTGGGTTGATCGTAAGCTCAATATCATCCCCGTCCACTTTCGCGTCTATCTGCTGCAGCAACGCTGTCATGTCTGGTGAAGTATTCTTCAACTCTGGCAACACTTCTCTTAGGTCGATCTGGTCTCCTTCAGACAGGCTGAAATCAGTGATGGTGTCTTCAACGCCATCTTCGATATTAAGCCATACAAACGAATCCATACCATCGCCACCAGTCAGAATGTCTGAGCCTCCACCACCAATCAGGGTGTCGTTCCCATCGCCACCAACAAGCGTATCATCTCCGGCTCCGCCCTCAAGACGATCATTGCCAGATCCGCCAGTAAGATTGGTATCAAAACTACTCGCTAAAAGTTGCACATCCTCTGTTTCAGAAGACAGATCGAGGTCTAATGGGTTCGCCACAATATTGAGATTTAGATCGATGTTTTGAGATATCGCAATATCGTTATTGTCCGTCTCTTCAGATACCGCCTCCACTTTCAACGTATAGTTACCCGGAGTTAACGGCTTACCAACTGATGGCTGCTCGACGAGTCTGAGACTATCAATCGCATCAGCCGTCGCTATCCAAGTGTCACCCACCAGCGAAACCGTCCCCACATCACTGGTTACGTCAACACCTTCCGGAACATCACTGATCTTCAGCGTCAACTCTTCAGTAATATCCGTCAATGCAGCGACAATTCCGACTAAAGCTATCCCACTATTAGCAACCACAGATGAGCTAGTCGTAATGTTTCTCACGTAGTTGAATGCCGGGTCAATAGACAAGGTTGGCGCATTCGCCACTGGTGTCACCGCGATGTTATAAACCACTGGCGCAGTTTCAATCGCGATACCAGAAGGGTTACCGCTGTCTTTGGCGATGACTTCCAATCCAATGCTATTGGTTGGAGATAAACTCGCATCGAGGTAAACACCACTTGGACTGATTGGCGTATCAATCAGAGCATTCAAATCGCTCAGAGTACCGACTAAGATGACCGAACCGGTATTGTTGCCGTTAACCATCACCGTCGTCCCTGTTGGGAGTGCTACATTCAATGTGCCGTAATCCACTGTCAGCGTGACTGTCATTAAGTCATTAGCATAGGAATCAACATAATCAGGGTCAGTAACATTAATGCCACTCAACAACTGACCGGCGTCTTCGTCAATCAAGTCAGTGACGTTGTCACCATTAACGATAGGCGTATCGTTAACGCCTTGTACCACAACACTGATTTCTGCGGTATCCGTTAGGAAGTCATCAATCCCGTTGGTTGTGCCATTGTCTTCCACTGTGTAAGTGAATTTAACGTCGCCATTGTAATCATCGGCCGCTGTGAATACCCAATATGGGCCGTTGATCGAGTTGTCATCCGCACCACCGACATTTTCGAACTTCTGAATCTGTCCCTGACCTTGGTCGATAACGACTCCAGTCACGGTAATGGCATCGCCTTCAGGATCAGTCGTCGCTGCAATCAGGTCTTCAGCTTTGATGATCAATTGGCCTTCTTCAAGCATGGTACCCAAGTCAACATTGGTTGCCACTGGCTGATCATTCACTTCTGTCACCACAACACTGATCTCGGCAGTATCCGTTAAGAAGTCATCAGCACCGTTAGTCGTGCCATTGTCTTCTACGGTATAAGTGAACTTAACGTCCCCGTTATAATCATCTGCAGCCGTAAATACCCAATATGGGCCATTGATCGAGTTGTCGTCCGCACCACCGACATTTTCGAACTTCTGAAGCTGCCCCTGACCTTGGTCGATAACGACTCCAGTCACGGTGATGGCATCGCCCTCAGGATCGGTCGTCGCTGCAATCAGGTCTTCAGCTTTGATGATCAACTGACCTTCTTCAAGCATGGTACCCAAGTCAACATTGGTTGCTACCGGTTGGTCATTGACTTCTGTTACTACAAGGCTGATTTCCGCATTGTCTGTTAGGAAGTCATCCATGCCGTTGGTGGTACCATCATCGATGATGCTATAATCGAATTTAACGTCACCGTTGAAATCATCAGCAGCCGTAAATATCCAGAATGGGCCCGTAATCGCAGCATTGTCAGCACCACCAGCGTTTTCAAAGCGCTGTAATTGACCTTGGCCTTGAGTAAGGGTCACACCCGTTACGGTGAGGTTATGATTTTCAAGGTCAGAGCTTGCTGTAATTAAGTCACCTTCAACGATAACAAGCTGGCCTTCCTCGGCAATCGAGCCTAGATCAACGTTGTTTGCCACCGGAGCATCATTCACTTCCGTCACCTTAATGGTGAAGGTAGTTTGATTGGTTTGAGCGGTATTCGGATCACCCGCGTCAATCAGACCGTTATTACCACCATCATCGAGCGCTGCATTAATCGTGACTAATCCACCCTGATTGAGGTAGTTTTGGTCTGGGTCTGGCTTGAAGGTCACCGCTCCATTGGTCAAAGCCGTATTGATGTCGGCCTCTTTACCCGTAATCACCAGCGAGCCATTAGGTTGCAATACAAACGTCACATCTGGAGAGCTTGTAAACTCAAATACGCCCTGTGCTCCCGGTAATGTTTGGTCAATTGCCAACGTCAGTACATACGGTGCATCCGGGTTATCAAAATTAGCGTCTACATCGTAGATGCTGAAGTTGTCAATCGCCACACCACTTGAGTCTTCTTGCGTTTCAATGTTGGTAACATTCACAAACGTTGGTTGATCGTTAATAGGATCAATCACTAAATCAACATCGAAGCTCGTTGGAGTACCCAAGTATTCCGTGTTATCAGCGTCCGTATCAACAGAGCGAACGGTAATCTGCAGTGGGCCATTGATGCCCAGCACATTACCTGTGTCACTGTTATGCTCACCGGAGTTAAATACGATCTTATCTAGCGACTGAGCCGGAACATCAAGAGTCCAGATCTGTGTCACTGGATCATAGCTAGCCAAGGTGGTTCCATCTGGATAGTAGATAGAGGCATCTTGAGGAACACCAGCAACTTCTACTCGAAGTGTCTCTGGCGCATTCTCGGTATAAGTGCCGCTTCCGGTTGCAGATAGCTCTTTATCCAAAATCGTCGCATTGATTTCGATATCAATGTTTTGACCTTCATTGCCTGTCACTGAATCGGTTGGGTTGGTATCTACATCATCGCCCACAGGTACCACATGCAGTTTGAAGCTTGGTAGATTTGCCGCCGCAGTAGGCACGCCCAACAAAGATTCTTGAGTGAAGACCTCAACGCCAAACTCAGCGGTACCACTGAAATTTTTAGGAGGTAAAATCGACAATTCACTCAAGTCAAATGACAGCCCTGAAGCTTGCGGTAGTTGAACACTCCATTCACCTCCACCGTTGTTCTTTATCGTGTAAGCTGAACCCGAGTCTGCACTCATCAAGAAGCCGTCTGGCACACCTGTAAACTTAACCGAAACAAACTGCTCAGAGCCATCGAGGTCAGTCAATGCAATAGATACTGGCCCAGTTCCAGACAGTGAAATAGGCTGATCTTCATTACCCGTAATCTCAATCACATCAGGGTCACTGCCCGGCCCTGTGACAAGTACATCATCGACAACCGGAACAACATCAAAACTAACACTCGTATTGAAAGTGTCGGAGTCTGCTGCCGTGCCTACAGGAGAAGCAGGATCATTATAGGATGCTGTATCTGTCACTGTGCCGCTGACATTAATCTGCACTTGGTTAATATCATTTCCAGTTGGATAATTCGCTATTGCCCTAAAGAGCACGTTATCGAGTGCACCAGCCGCGATTTCAGCTTGATTAAACGTCACAGTTGTTCCTAATGACGCGCCCGTACCGTCATAGAATGCCCCTATCGAAGGATCATCCAAGGTCAAGGTAATGGAGGTAAACTCTTCTTGGCCACCTTCTAAACCTGAAACTTGATCCGAAATGGTCGAATTGAAGTCGAGCTGAATATAGGTGTCTTCGTAACCCACTGGATCTTGTCCAGCCTGGCCGTCGTTATCAACAGGATTGAAGAGATCATCAAGAGAGCCTACAACATTAACTTCAATTGTTGGGTCCGTTTCTGCATCTGGTGCTACCTTAATAACTACCTCTGTGTCTAACGTCTTCTCATCACCCGATAGAAGGTCTTTAGTCACGATCGAGATTGGCAACCTAAAGTCACCAGAATAGTCTGCAGGTAAATTGAGCAGCAACCCAGCAAAGTCTGTTGAAACACCCTGTTCTACGGTTGTCTCAAATACATATTTTCCGTTAACGAAATCGATATCACTATTGCCAGATACGCTGATTGGGAATGTAACTTCATTTGGCGTTCCTGGATTTATAGTGATGCTGTCGTCGATAATAATCGTTACTTGGTCAGTCGAGTCGTCTTCACCCGAGAAGGTAATCAAGCTATTTAATGCTATACCAAGATCGAGTTGTGTATCTTCAATGGCATCAATAACACTGTCTGGCACTAAAGCAATGTCAGCAGCAACTTTATCTGGGGCTGTCAGCACTTCAGGATAAGAAAGCGTGACCTCTCCCGTACGTTGCACTTGGGCAGACGTCTCATTGTTAGCATCACCAGGATCTGATACCAAAGTGAAAATTGTCATCTTGATATCATTGAAATCAGTAACGACATCATCTGCATCATTGGCAGGGGTGAAATCTAGCCCACTAGGAGCACTGACACTGAAGGCATCTTCATTGGTTACAACCCAACGGCCACCACCTTCGTATGCAGCCCCGTTAACGACGAGTTGTCCCAACACTTCATCAGACAGCGCACTTCCGTCGGTATTAGTTAACTGGACGATCACTTCATCGACTTGTTCTTCTACTGTGCTTAAATCTGTTTCTTGGTATCGGACAACGTATTCATCCGAAATTGATGTGTTATCACTGTTCGTTGTAAATTTAATTACGCCATTAGCATCAGCCGTAATCGTAGTGAGATCTCCAGTGCCATTTTCATTTGAAACAACAATCTTGTTGTCGGCATCTCCAGGTTCAACAACGGGTCTTACACGTACATCTATAGTGCCGGTAATAGTGGCTGTCACAATACCTTCACCAGGATTTGTGGCATCAACGTATTCATGATCTCTTTCTTCAATCATGACAACCGTATTAAGCGTAAAGTCGGTGCTCGAATCTTGAGCTGGCGTTATCTGGATAAAGTTATTGTTCAGCGCGATCTGAGTAAAGTCTTCTGCCGTCTGACCGCTCTTCGGAGTGATGGTCAAAGTACCTGCAGCTGCATCGTACACCTGAGTTACGTCGCCGTTAACCACAACACTTTCAACATCAGTTGGAATACCACTGATGACAATAGAAGTGAAATGCTCATCATCATCAATATAATCCGTGCCCTCTGGGTGCCAATCAATGTTGATCGCGGTATCTTCATCACCATTAGTAACCGTGTTATACGTCGCAGAGGTATCGATTCTAGGTTCGACTAGCACTCGAATTTCTTGATCAAACGTAAGCGTGTGACCATCGTTCTCAGTCACAATCACTTTACCTTGAATATGAATATTCTCAGTTGAAGAGTCCACAGGTCTGATACGGATCCCTGACGTTTTACCCGCCTCAGTAATATTAGCTTCATAGATAGGTTTAGATAAGTCAGGGCTACCACCCGGCCCGGTTTCGTAACCGACAAAGTTAAGGTCAATAACCGTACCGTCCCCATCTTCCAAAATTACGCCGTCAGGAATACCCGAAAGGATAACGGTTATGGATTCTGAACCATCGTCCGGTAATGGTGTGGTGCCAGTCTCCGGCTTTCTCTCACCCGACAATACGGTGAAATCAAGCTCGGCAAAGCTATCGCCATTTTGGCTCTCTTGAATCGTCGTTTGCACACCATTTACAGAGCCGTCTGTAATGGCACTCCAAGCCGTGCCATTCGTTCCACCATAAGGAGTATCAGCAACGCCTTTCACCTCAACATTAACAGTTTTAGTCCCCAGGATTTCTTCGTCGACTTGAGCACCCGTTGATAGGTTTGCAGTGTCTTTGACCACGCCCGTTATATCGAAGGTGAAATCTACATTACTGTGTTTGGTTGGAACAACCTCAACGTTTGCCAAATCGGAATACGCTATTTCTTGGTAATCGATACCATTAATAGTGACTGTTGGAACGACATTCGTGGTCCCTAGGTAATAGAGCACCGCACCTTCAGTAATATTGCTGATACGAACAAACAATTCTTCAGAGCCGTCAGTGTCCACCGAGCCGTTCATGGTGATCACTTCGTCCAGCGTGAAGGCATCTTTGTTAGCCAAAGGACCGATATAATCTGGATCATCAATGTTGTCTTCGTTAATACGAATCCTGTTAACACTGAAGGTTCCCGGATCGGCATCGGCAGTCACATCAATGATAATATTCTGTTCGACAGAGCGAGCAGTTGTCTTATCATTTGCCCCGCCGTTAGCCGAATCATCGTATGGGTTGAGCGTCTCCTCAGTAATTGCCGTTGCTTTGAACTCAATTTGTCCAGAGAAGTTGTCGATTGGATTAACCACGGTGCTATTGATATCTGCGGCAGCAATCGTGTAGACACCATTAACTGGCGTTAACACATTGCCATTTTGATCCAACAGCTCAAACTTCCCGTCACCTTGAACTGCTTCTAGCTCATAGGTAATCGTCTCAGTATTACTGTTATCTTGCGACTCTGCATTCAGCTGAAGTGTCACATTGTCTTGATCTTCATTCACTTGATATTGATACGTACTATTCGCATCATCCCAAGTGGCAATATCCGCTACCGCTTCAATCTCAATTCTGAAGTTTGAATTTACTGTATGGTCAAGCGTGCCATTATTATCAATTTCGAGCTCATAACGAACTCGCCCACCAGTTTCATCCGAACTAGCGTGTTGGTCCGGAACAAAGAACAAGTTATCTATCGTCGCGATAGTTTGTCTTGGTTCATTCGGATTTGGAGCAAAGCTTTGTTCGAGCTGAGGAGGGCCAAATATAATGCTCCCATTTGACGCAGGCATTAATTCAATATAATCAGTACCATCGAAGTAATAAAACGTACCTTGATGACTGTCACCTCCGTTCGGGCTTTTAATCGTCAACTGCCCAATAGATTCAGCGTTGTCTTGGTCATACAGGTTAACTTGCAGTGCAACTTGCGCTGGTGCATTAGGCAAACCATTTTGGTTATCTTGAACATTCTCAAAAGCGGGTTCATCACCCGATGCGTAAGGTATCGTTAAATCTCTACCCGCATCCTCAAACGTAGTCACTTTCAGCGAGATAGCTGACGAGTTTCGATCTGTAATAGTGATATCTAATGGTGTTTCTGATGTATCTAAATCCCCATCTGTTGCAATCACATTAATAGAGAAATCTATTGTCTCACCGTCATGCTCTAGATAACCGTTAGCTCTAAACTCAACCTCACCATTTGAGTTAATACGCAATCGACCAAGCTCACGAGTATCAACACCTCCATTGGTCTGCTCGTATACTCGAACCTCTTGACTACCATTGTTTAAATCGAAACCATCACTGTAAGGCCCACTATTTCCGGTACGGAAAACGATATCAGCGCCATTGCTAGTAATACCTTCAATTCGACTCAGAACAGCACCATCAGCACCCACATCCGTCGTATTGGCAAACATGTCAACTTTGGAGTTACCATAGCCCTGACCTTCAAGACGAGTAATCGACTGGGTTGTCACCAGTGGAACATCATCAGTCACGGTAATTTTCAAATCGATAGCATTCGATTGGTCTTGGTCGAAATCTTCAGCCACGACTGAGAAATCAAGCTCTATGGTGTTTTCATCCGCGCCATCAGGGTGTTTAAGTGGTTTAAATAACTCAAATTGATAACTGTTGTTTGAGGTATCAAAAATAATTTCAAACACAGGCTGATTGCTGGTTACTGTCTGTGCAACATAAGTGAAGGTAGTGCCGCTTTGTGAAACAGGCAGCCACTCTAAGCTTTCTCCATCAGAGGTTAAGCCCGCGATAACTAAGTCTTCATCGACCAGTTCATACTTAACAACGCCATCAGCACCTTCATCAACCGTGAATAGTCCGTTAATAAGGGTATCTTCGGATTGATCCGAACCAATCCCAGTAAGATCATCTTCATCAACAACCGTTTCACCTGTTGGCGCACTCATTACTGGCACATCATCAAGCACTTCGATTGGCAATACATATTGATTAGAATCATCACCGTCACCATCAACCGCAACGACATCGAATGGAATCGTTAAGGTATTGGAATTCGGACTTGTTGGATGATTTAAAGGCCCTAATAGCGTAAATGTATACGAACCATTATCACCTAATTCCAACGTGAAGATTGGCGCCCCGCTTGTCGTCGTACCTTGATAGGTGGTTGTGTTAGCTGCCCCTGTGATTTCTGTAATAGAAATCGCTTCAGTTCCAGAGGTCAATGTCGCTTCAAGAGCAGAGATATTACGCAGTTCGTAAACCTCTACTTGGTCAGCACCTTCTGTCGTGACAAATGCACCTGTCGCTTGTGAAACCACAGAGCCCAAGTCATCTTCATCAACCACAAACGTGCTGGTCGCTGTCGTGTCAGTAATGACAGGCACATCATCGGTTATAGTAACGGTCAGAGGTTTCATTACAGAATCGGTATTGTCTTGGTCGACTGCGATCACTGGTAAAGTGAAGATTTGATCGTTGTTGCCTTGTACAGGCAGGTGATCGAGCTCTTCCAATAAAGTGAACGTGTATTCGCCTAGCACCACACTACTAAAAGTGATGGTGAAAATATCGGTTTGGACACCACCACTTTCAACGTAACCAATATAATGATCGCTGTTTAGAGGATCTTCTTTTAACTGAACCACCAAACCATCCGCTTTCAAATCGCCCGACGTGTTGAACTGGGTGGTATCAATACGGAAATGACTAACATCATCACTTCCCGCTGTGAAAGTAATGGTTTCAGTTTGGCTAACAGGTAAACCCGGTGAAGAGCCATCAATAAGATTCGCTTCTTCCAATGCAACTGTTGGTACCGTATCTATTACCGGTGGAGCGCCATCTGAGATCGTCAGTGTTACTGTCGAGGTGACAATATCGCCATCTTTATCTTCTGATGTCACGGTAATGGTCTTAACGATGTCACCACCAGAATGATCCAGATTTCTATTCGGCTCAAAGCGCATATCACCTTCAAGCGTGATAAACAGCGAACCTTCCGTAAATACGAACTCTTGCTCACCAGTGTTGGTTTGCACTAGAGATTCTTCAGGCTGGCTACCATAAGTAAATTTGGTGATAGTCGCACCATCGGCACTTTGCGCAGGCATCACATCAAATGTCGTTGTGGTAGGCGTGCCTGTGCTAGGCTCTGTGATGCTAAGCGCACCAGATTGCATTAATTGAACGTCATCACTGATGGTCACAGAAAGCGGTTTAGACGGTGAAATATCGCCATCGGTGTCTTGCGCATACACCGACAAGTCAAAGCTGAGATCGTTGTTTCCTAGTCCGTCAACATGATCCAAACGCTCAAGCAAAGTAAACGTGTACTCACTCGGATTCGTATCATCAAAATCTAGGGTAAAGATAACTTTCTCAACACCCGAGCCATCCGTTGTGAATGCTATGTAATCCCCTGAACCCACAGGCTCTTCACGCAAGCTCAATTCAAGGCCATCAGACTTCAATACACCGCTGGTATTAAACAGCCCTACTTCAACGACAATTTTCTCAATATCATCACTGCTTGCTAGTGAAGTAATAGTCTGGGTCACGCTAACTGGGTTGCCACTCGGTGTTGAACCATCAGCCAGTAAGCTTTCAGACAAGCTAACGCTCGGCACTACATTCAACG
The DNA here is from genome assembly GCF_001557875.1 of Vibrio splendidus. Taxonomy (GTDB): domain Bacteria; phylum Pseudomonadota; class Gammaproteobacteria; order Enterobacterales; family Vibrionaceae; genus Vibrio; species Vibrio splendidus_F. The sequence goes on from NZ_LNRF01000003.1 coordinate 16,291, forward strand.
TTGGTCCATCACCATCAACAATTGTAAGAGTGACAGCTGATGAAAAGGTGTCCTTATCAAAGTCAGAAGACGTAAACACAATAGACTTAACAATGTCGCCTGCAGAGTGGTCAAGATTACGATTTGGCTCAAACCTTACATCGCCATCCAAAGTGACAAACAACGAGCCTTCCGTGAAAACAAATTCCTGCTCACCGCTGATGTTTTGATTCAAAGTAATCGCAGATCCACCGTCATAGGTGAACTGTGTAATGGTTGCTCCATCAGCACTTGGCGTAGGCAAGACATCAACGGTCAAGGTAGTTGGTGTGCCAGTATTTGGCTCTGTGATGGTTAAAGAGCCATCTTGCATCTGCTGAAGGTCATCTTGAATGGTGACAACAACATCACGCTTAACCGAGTCATCACCATCAGTATCAACCGCATAAACAGGCAAGTTGAAGTTAAGGTCGTTATTGAGAGCGCCATCAAGGTGATCGAGTGCCTCAATCAGCATGAAGGTGAACTGACCTTTATTGACACTATCAAAATCAATGGTGAATACATTGGTTACGTTACCCGCCCCATCATCAGTAAATCCGATGTAATCGCCAGGTGAAGCAGGATCTTCTTTTAGCTGAACAACAAGACCATTTGATTTCAGCACATCGCCAGGATTGAACTCGTTGGTCGCAATTCTGAAGTGACTCAAATCATCACTACCCACCGTGTAGGTAATGGTTTGTGTTGAGCTCACCGCAGAACCACTTGGTGTTGAGCCATCTGCTAGGTTCACTTCCGATAAGTTCACGCTAGGTACGACATCGATGACCGGATCAATACCATCTTGGATCGTCAATGTGACATCCGCGGTATCAGTATCGTTATCAAAGTCGCTGGTCGTTACAACAATCGTTCTAACAATATCACCCGCTGAGTGATCCAGGTTTCGATTTGGCTCAAAACGAACTTCGCCTTCAATCGTGATGTACAGTAAACCATCGGTTAAGGTAAATACCTGCTCTGTCGATACATTCGGATCCAAGGTGACGGCAGTACCACCATCGTAAATAAATTGGGTTACCTTTGCGCCATCAGCACTTTGAGTCGGCATAACATCAATGGTTGGCGTAGTTGGTGTGCCAGCCACTAGATCAGCCAGTGAAGGCTCAACAATATTCAATGAACCGTCTTGTACACCTTGTACATCATCGGTAATGGTCACTGTCATTGGTGACATCGCCGATTCATCACCGTCGGTATCCACAGCTAAAACAGGCACATCGAAATTTAAGGTGTTGTTCTGCAGGCCATCCACATGGTCTAACGCTTCAAGCAGTGTAAACGTGTATTGTCCTAAATTGGTGGTTGAGAAACTGATCGTGAAGACGTTGGTTTCTACGTTAGCACCGTCTTTTACAAAGCCAGTGTAGTTACCAGAGTTCGCTGGCTGCTCTTTAATCTCAACCTCTAATCCATTCGACTTCAAAGCACCCGAAGTATTGAACTGAGCAGGGTCAATTCTGAAATGACTAACATCATCACTACCCTCGGTATAGGTAATCACTTGAGTCATCGATACTGGATTGCCCGTTGGCGCAGAGCCATCAGCCAGATCGACCTCAGAAAGGCTCACACCAGGAATGACGTTGATGATTGGTAGATCACCATCCGTAATAGTTAGCGTTACTGTCGAAGTCACCACATCACTATCAGAATCACTTGAACTGACGACTATCGACTTAACGATATCCCCGCCCGAGTGATTAAGATCGCGGTTCGGTTCAAAGCGAACATCGCCTTGCAGCGTGATATAGAGCGAGCCTTCAGCAACCACAAACTTTTGCTCACCCGTATTACTCTGGTCAAGCGTAAACACGGTACCATTGTCGTAATTGATTTGGGTGATAGTCGTGCCATCAGCCCCTTCTTGATCAAGAACGTTGACGGTCGTGGTTGTCGGCGTACCCGCGGCTAAGTCAGCCACTGTTGGCTCTTCAATGCTGAGAGCACCATCCACCATGACTTGAATATCATCGGTAATCGTTACAGCCAGAGGTGACATCAGAGAGTCATCGCCGTCGCTATCGACCGCGTACACAGGCAAGTTAAACGTTAGATCGTTATTACCTTGAATTGGTGTATGGTCAATCGCTTCTAGAAGCGTAAAGGTGTACTCACCTAAAGTCGTGCTGCTAAATGCAAGTGTGAAGACTGTGGTTTCTACATTTGAAATGTCAGTGGTGAAGCCAATATAGTTACCTGACCCCGCAGGCTCTTCTCGAATCTCAATCACTAAGCCATCAGATGTCAGGGTACCGCCAGTATTAAACTCACTCGGCTCCAAACGGAATTTTTCAACATCATCACTTTGGTTGGTAAAAGTGATGGTTTCTGTTTGACTAACCGCACTACCACTTGGTGATGAGCCATCAGCCAGATCCGCTTCTTTAAGTGATACGCTCGGTACCGCATCGATAGTCGGGTTATCACCATCAGTAATGGTCAAAGTTACGGTTGATGTCACTGGATCATTATCAAAGTCATTGGATGTCACGACTATGGACTTAACAATGTCTTCGTTCGCGGAATGGTCTAGGTTACGGTTGGGTTCAAAGCGCATCTCACCTTGAAGCGTGATGTATAACTCACCTTCTGTGAAACTGAATTGCTGTTCGCCTACGATGCTCTGATCCAACGTTTTAACGACGCCACCAAAAGAAAACTCAGTGATGGTTGCACCATCGGCACTTTGGTTTGGCATCACATCAATGGTGTTAGTTGTCACCGTACCGTCAGCAAGATTTGGCTCAACGATATCTAGCGTGCCATCTTGCATGATTTGAACATCATCACCGATAGTCACATTCAGTTGAGACACAACAGAATCATCACCATCGCTGTCTACCGCATAGACCGGAAGATCAAAGCTCAGATCATTGTTCGCTTGGCCATCTACATGGTCTAACGCTTCCAATAAAGTAAAGGTGTATTCACCAAGAGTCGCGGTCGAGAAGCTAATCGTGAACACTGGGATTTCAGTGTTTGAACCATCGGTAATAAAACCGATATAAGTACCTGGACTCGCTGAATCTTCTTTAATCTCGACCACAAAACCATTCGATTTGAGAGCACCGCCGGCATTGAACTCGGTTGGTTCAATGCGGAAGCTGGTCACATCATCACTTTGATTAGTAAAGGTAATCGTCTCAGTTTGACTTACAGCACTACCACTTGACGCTGAGCCATCAACAAGGTTGCTTTCAGACAGAGTAACGCTTGGCACCGTGTCAATGGTCGGGATATCACCATCGATAATCGTCAGGGTGACGGTAGAGGTCACTGTATCCTTATCGAAATCGCTTGAGGTGACCTCGATCTGTTTAACTATATCTCCACCAGTATGGTCGAGATTACGATTCGGCTCGAAGCGAACGTCACCTTGGATAGTGATATACAGTGAACCTTCAGCAACAACGAACTTCTGCTCACCAGTGTTGTTCTGGTCAAGCGTTAACACAGTCCCGCCATCATAAGTAAATTGTGTGATGGTCGCGCCGTCTGCCCCTTCTTGATCAAATACATTAACGGTAGTTGTCGTAGGTGTGCCCGCAGCCAAATCAGCAACCGCTGGCTCGACAATATTTAGAGCTCCGTCTTGCATGATTTGAACATCATCACCGATGGTCACATTCAACTGTGACACCAATGAATCGTCGCCGTCGGTGTCTACCGCATAAACAGGAAGGTCAAAGCTAAGATCGTTGTTCGCTAAACCATCCACATGGTCTAACGCTTCCAATAACGTGAAAGTGTATTGGCCGAGGGTAGTACTAGAGAAACTGATCGTGAACACGTTGGTCTCGACGTTCGAACCATCAGTAACAAAACCGATGTAACCACCTGGTGTGGTTGGGTCTGCTTTTAGCTCAACCACCAGCCCATTTGATTTGAGCGCCCCACCAACATTGAACTCTGTCGGTTCAATGCGGAAACTCGCCACATCATCACTTTGATTAGTGAAGGTAATCGTCTCTGTTTGACTTACCGCGGCGCCGCTTGGTGTAGAACCATCACTCAAATTAGTTTCAGATAAAGTAACGCTCGGTACATTATCAATCGTTGGGATGTCACCATCGGTAATAGTCAACGTCACCGTAGAAGTAACAACATCACTATCTGAGTCGCTTGAAGTCACGACTATCGACTTAACGATGTCTCCACTTGTGTGGTCGAGGTTACGATTTGGTTCAAAGCGCACATCACCTTGCAGCGTGATATAAAGCGAACCTTCAGCAACTACAAACTTCTGCTCACCAGTATTGTTCTGGTCAAGCGTAAATACCGTGCCATTGTCGTAGTTGATTTGGGTGATGGTCGTGCCGTCAGCCCCTTCTTGATCAAGAACATTCACGGTCGTGGTTGTCGGTGTGCCAGCGGATAAATCGGCCACAGTCGGCTCTTCAATCGTAAAAGCACCATCTACCATGACTTGGATATCATCGGTAATCGTCACTGCAAGTGGCGACATGAGAGAATCATCGCCATCGCTATCGACCGCGTACACTGGCAAGTTAAACGTTAGGTTGTTATTACCTTGAATTGGTGTGTGATCAATCGCTTCTATAAGCGTGAAGGTGTATTCACCTAAAGTCGTGCTGCTAAATGCAAGTGTGAAGACTGTGGTCTCGACATTTGAAGTGTCAGTGGTGAAACCAATGTAGTTACCCGAACCCGCAGGCTCTTCTCGAATCTCAATAACTAAACCATCAGATGTCAGAGTACCGCCAGTATTAAACTCACTCGGCTCCAAACGGAATTTTTCAACATCATCACTTTGGTTGGTGAAGGTAATGGTTTGAGTGGAGCTTACCGCGCTGCCACTTGGAGCAGAGCCATCACTCAGATTAGTTTCAGATAAGCTAACCGTTGGAATAACATCAATGGTTGGGTTATCACCATCGGTGATGGTCAGAGTCACAGTGGATGTCACTGGATCGTTATCGAAGTCATTCGACGTCACGACTATAGACTTAACAATGTCTTCGCTCGCGGAATGGTCCAGATTACGGTTTGGTTCAAAGCGCATGTCACCTTGAAGCGTGATGTACAACTCACCTTCTGTGAAACTGAATTGCTGTTCGCCAGTAATACTCTGATCCAGAGTTTGAACAATGCCGCCAAAAGAGAACTCAGTGACGGTTGCACCATCGGCACTTTGGTTTGGCATCACATCAATAGTGTTGGTGGTCACCGTACCGTCAGCAAGATTAGGCTCAACAATATCTAATGTGCCATCTTGCATGATTTGAACGTCATCGCCGATGGTTACATTGAGTTGAGACACTAAAGAATCATCGCCATCGCTGTCTACCACATAGACCGGAAGATCAAAGCTCAGATCATTGTTCGCTAGTCCATCTACATGGTCTAGCGCTTCAAGTAAGGTAAAGGTGTATTCACCTAACGTAGTAGCAGAGAAACTAATGGTGAACACTGGGATTTCAGTGCCCAAACCGTTGGTAATAAAACCGATGTAAGTGCCCGGATTAGCAGAGTCTTCTTTTATCTCGACCGCAAACCCATTCGATTTCAGTGCCCCGCCCACATTGAACTCGGTTGGCTCAATACGGAAACTCGCTACATCATCACTTTGGTTGGTGAAAGTAATCGTCTCTGTTTGACTGACAGCGCTGCCGCTTGGTGCAGAACCATCACTAAGGTTGGTTTCAGACAAAGTAACGCTTGGTACCGCATCAATGGTTGGGATATCACCATCAGTAATCGTCAGCGTCACTGTGGAAGTCAGTACATCGTTGTCTAAATCGCTTGAGGTCACCACTATCGACTTCACGATGTCTTCGCTAAGCGTGTGGTCTAGATTACGGTTTGGCTCAAAGCGTACTTCACCTTCAAGAGTGATGAACAACTCTCCTTCCGTGAAGCTAAATTGCTGCTCACCATTGTCCGTTTGATCCAGTGTTCGAACTTGACCATCATAAGTGAACTGAGTGATCGTCGCACCGTCAGCACTTTGATTTGGCATCACGTCGATGGTGTTGGTTGTGACTGTACCATCTGCTAGATTTGGCTCAGTGATATCTAACGTACCACCTTGCATGATTTGAACATCATCACCGATGGTTACGTTAAGCTGAGATACAAGCGAATCATCGCCATCACTGTCTACCGCATACACCGGCAGGTCAAAGCTCAGATCGTTGTTTGCAAGACCATCAACATGGTCTAACGCTTCAAGTAAAGTGAAAGTGTATTGGCCTAAATTGGTACTTGAGAAACTAATCGTGAATACATTGGTTTCAACGTTTGAACCATCAGTAACAAAACCGATGTAACCGCCCGGTGTGGTTGGGTCGGCCTTCAGTTCAACCGCCAATCCATTTGATGTCAAAGCGCCACCAACATTGAACTCAGTTGGTTCAATACGGAGACCAGTCACATCATCACTTTCAGTGGTGTAAGTAATACTTTGAGTTGAACTAACGGCACTGCCACTTGGCGCAGAGCCATCATTCAAATTCGTTTCAGACAAGGTAACAGCTGGCACATTATCAATAGTTGGGATATCACCATCGGTAATGGTCAGCGTGACTGTTGAGGTCAGCACATCGTTATCGGAGTCACTGGAAGTGACCACGATTGATTTCACGATGTCTTCGCTTAGCGTGTGGTCTAGATTACGATTCGGCTCAAAGCGCACTTCACCTTGAAGCGTGATGAACAACTCACCTTCCGTGAAGCTAAACTGTTGCTCGCCATTATCATTTTGGTCAAGTGTTCGAAGCTGACCATCATAAGTGAATTGCGTGATCGTCGCGCCATCGGCACTTTGATTTGGCATCACATCAATAGTGTTAGTTGTCACAGTGCCATCGGCAAGATTCGGCTCGACGATATCTAACGCACCATCTTGCATAATTTGAACATCATCGCCGATGGTCACATTTAACGGCGACATCACTGAATCATCACCGTCACTGTCTACCGCATACACGGGTAAACCAAAACTGAGCTCGTTGTTGCCACGGGCATCTTGGTGGTCCAAGGCTTCAAGCAAAGTGAAGGTATATTCACCTAATGTGGTGCTAGAAAAACTCAGCGTAAATACCGTGGTCTCTACATTCGTCGCACTGGTAGTAAAACCAATATAGTCACCCGACCCTGTCGGATCTTCACGTAATTCAACAGCTAAACCGTTCGATTTAAGATCATCGTTGGTATTGAACTCAGTAGGCTCAATACGGAAACGAACCACATCATCACTTTGGTTGGTGAAGGTAATGGTTTGAGTGGAGCTTACCGCGCTGCCACTTGGAGCAGAGCCATCACTCAGATTAGTTTCAGATAAGCTAACCGTTGGAATAACATCAATGGTTGGGTTATCACCATCGGTGATGGTCAAAGTTACGGTAGATGTCACTGGATCGTTATCAAAGTCATTCGACGTCACGACTATAGACTTAACAATGTCTTCGCTCGCGGAATGGTCCAGATTACGGTTTGGTTCAAAGCGCATTTCACCTTGGAGCGTGATGAACAACTCGCCTTCAGTGAAACTAAACTGTTGCTCGCCAGTATCATTCTGGTCAAGCGTTCGAAGTTGGCCGTCATAGGTGAACTGAGTAATCGTCGCGCCATCTGCACTTTGGTTTGGCATCACATCAATAGTGTTGGTGGTCACCGTACCGTCAGCAAGATTAGGCTCGACGATATCTAAGGTGCCATCTTGCATGATTTGAACATCATCACCGATAGTCACATTCAGTTGAGACACAACAGAATCATCACCATCGCTGTCTACCGCATATACTGGAAGATCAAAGCTCAGATCGTTATTCGCTAGGCCATCCACATGGTCTAGCGCTTCAAGTAAGGTAAAGGTGTATTCACCTAACGTAGTAGCAGAGAAACTAATGGTGAACACTGGGATTTCAGAGCCCGAACCGTTGGTAATAAAACCGATGTAAGTGCCCGGATTAGAAGAGTCTTCTTTTATCTCGACCGCAAACCCATTCGATTTCAGTGCCCCACCGACATTGAATTCAGTTGGTTCAATGCGGAATTTAGCTACATCATCACTACCAGCGGTAAAGGTAATCGTTTCGGTAGTGCTGACCGCACTCCCGCTTGGAGAAGATCCATCAGCTAGATTGGTTTCAGAGAGAGTAACAGGCGGGACCAAATCAATGATTGGATCTTGGCCGTCAATGATACTTAGCTCAAGCGTTGAAGTATCAGTGTCTCCATCACCATCTTCAGTTAAAAATGAAAACTGTTTGACAATGGTTTCACTGTTTGTGTGGTCAATATCGCGCGCAACTTCAAAACTAAAATCACCATTCAGTGAGATGGTTACAACACCTTCAGTAAAACTGAAGGTTTGAGCAGCATCTGGCAGCAAACTCTGATCTAGCGAGTAATCAACACCATCATAGTTAAATGATTGAATTGTTGAGCCATCAGCGCCTTCAAAATTAAATAGGTTGTACGAAACAATCGTATCGCCGGCTAAAGTAGGCTCAGTAACGGATTCAACCTTATCAACCAGTTCAACAACATCATCTTTTACATTAACTAGAATCTCTGCGGCTTCTGGTGTACTCGAACCGCCAGCTAGTGCAGAACGATCTCCATCCGCATCCACCGCATAAATTGGCAGTGCAAAAGTTAATAACGCATCTTCAGCGCCTTGGTGCGACAGTTCTTCATAGAGGTTAAATTCATAGTTACCCAATGATGGGCTATCAATTTTAACGTCAAAGATCGTAATTCTCGAGCCATTGCTCTCAACATAACCCTCGTAAGTTCTTACACCATTGGTTTCATCCACCAACTCTAATAGCACTGCTTCACCATTAGAAACCAAGGTGCCATCAGTATTAAACTCAGTCGGTTCAAGCTCGTAATGGTCAATGATGTCACTGTTAAAAATATCGGCAGTGACACTACCACTTCCAGTTACTGGCGCTGTTCCCTCTTTTGAACCGCCAACGATGCCCGCTTCATCGACATTAATACTGTCAACATTGGTAATAACTGGGCTGTCGCCATCAGTAATAGCGATGTTGATGGTATTGGTTACTACATCTTGGTCGAAATCGGTAATCGTGATTGGTAATGCAAACGAAAGAGTATCGGTTCCAACTTCTTCTATCGGTTTGAACTGTTGGAAGTTATACGTGCCATCGGTATCAAGGGAGATGGTCAGAACAACCTCACCCCGCCCTTGAATAGACAGAGTGATCGTTGTGCCATCATCAGACAACCTTGCAAGCGTTGTTTGATTATCACTATATATCCCATCAAATTGGTCCAATGCACTAGCATCAAAGACCGCCGATTGAAGATGATCACTTCCAATAATCGAAAAAGTCCCTTCGATAGCTGTACTACTTGTTTCAACATTATTGATAGTCACGCTTTCTGCTGACGGGTCCTCCCAGTCAAACACCGTAACTTGTGCGCTGATTGGTGCTGCAATCGGGTTTCCTGCGGAATCTTCACCTTGAACATCAAAGACAATATTAATTTGATCGCCAGTATAAGAAACTTGGCCACCACCAATAGAAGGCACATGGTCAATAGGTTGAGAAACTGTTGTGGTCAGCGAGAGTTCAATGTTATTTCCAACACTGATAGCTTCAATATCAATGCGTAGTACTTCGTCGGAACCTAGAACACCGACGATAGAATTAGTCGCCGCATCATAAGTAAACGTAACGGGCTGACCACTTGAGGTAATATCACTGTTGAGTTCATTGAGTAGTGAAGCAAGGGATAGTGCTTCTGGAGCGAAGGAATCAGGAGAGAGAGCCAAACTACCAGCAACAATCGTTTCGCTAATCGTTAAGGATTGAGGATAGGTATTACCTGATATCGAGCCTTCATGGAGCTCTTCACTAATAGATTGACCACCAGCTGAACGGGTTATCGTTCTGAACTCTTCTCTATCTTCATCGATGGTTTGATCTTCTAAACCTGAGGTCTCAAAGAATGTCGATGGCTGAGTCTGTGTGTAGTTGTAATCAATCGTTACAAAACCTGCGTTTGCAGAACCTAACCCACCACCAGCGGCCGTTGCTTCTAAGATTTGAGTTGGATCGGCGCCACCTAAAATGGCTTCTTGAATGGCAGCGAGATCACCATCTGTAAAGGTACTGGCGTCAGCTTGCTGTAAATCGAAGTTAACCTCTCCCGCAATTGGAGCGTCTGTCCATGCGGCAGTCTCATCAACACAGCCAACACAATTCTCTCCAACCGGAATCGAATCATTCTGAACGCCTAATACAAGCTCTGACTTGTTGGCCGTAATCACGATCTCATTTTCACGGATGATATCGCCAACTGAAATCTTTCTTGCGCTGCCGTCAGGCTTAACTACGACGACATCTCCACTAGTTGCTTCAACTACCGCAACCTGGCGCGAAACTTCGATATCCATATATCCCCCGATGTCACAAAACACTATCTATTAGAGCTGTGAAAATTATTTGTAATGGTAATTACAGGTTTTCATTGCGCGTATACCTAACTCTTTTCATCGCTAGTCAATGATTGTGTCTCACTGGCATAACAAGAGAATAGTTTTCACCTGTTTTTTTATAGTTTACTTACTCTTAAGCCTAGTCTTCCCCATAAAAAATGCCATGTCTGTGCTAAACAACGCTTTTTCACAAATCGCTCATTCTCTATGGATTACTAGAAACACGAGTTAAAAGCTCGTAGGGTGTTGATTTATATGCATATAAACTCACAATAATATTACACCTCTTAATTTTATAAATATATACAGGATTAAAGTTAATAAATCATTAGAATTTATGAGCAATTAATAGAGCCCATCTATACCTAAACCACAAAGAAGAACTAAATCCCATATTTGAGACAAGGTTCAGCACAAAGCTGATGAGAAACTGTTAAAACACCGTATACGGGGTCAACTGAATACGCAACCACTAGAGTATTGAACGAGTATGCAGGAACAATGAGTAGAATTTGCCAATGGATATTTCAAGATACCAAGAACAAAAAAAGCCCACTAAGTTAAACCTTAGTGGGCTTTAAAATCAGTATATCGCGTTATGCTGTTAGCAATGACACACTATTATTTAGCAAGGCGATTTGCCGTCCAAACGTAAAGTAGCTCGAGGGCAATCGTCGCACCAGCCAATGCCGTAATCTCGCTTTGGTCATACGCTGGAGAAACCTCAACAACGTCCATACCAACCATGTTGATACCTTGCAAGCCACGGATAATTTTCAGAACTTTATCTGAATTCAAACCGCCGCATACCGGTGTACCTGTACCCGGAGCAAAAGCAGGATCCAGACAATCGATATCAAACGTTAGGTAAACTGGCTTATCACCAACAATGCCTTTCACTTGAGCAATGATCTCGTCCACGCTCATGTCGTTCGCTTGCATCGCGTTAATTACGTTAAAGCCGTGACCTTCCTGCTTGTACTCTGTACGAATACCAATTTGCACTGAATGTTCAGGCGAAATTAAACCTTCGTTTGGCGCATGGTAGAACATGGTGCCGTGATCGTAACGACTACCCTGACTGTAAGTGTCAGTGTGCGCGTCGAAGTGAATCAGAGCCATCTCACCGTACTTCTTGCCGTATGCTCTAAGCAAAGGCAGTGTAATGAAGTGATCGCCACCTAAACCTAACAAAGTTTTACCACTGTTTAGAATCGCATCAGCAGCAGCTTCTAAACGTTGAGTTAGGTCTTCTGCATCACCACAGTCAAACACAAGGTCGCCAGCATCAATCACCGAGGTATGTTCAAAGACATTGAAGTCCCACGGGAATTTCTTACCTTCCCACGCCAAGTTTACCGATGCACGACGAATCGCATCAGGGCCCATGCGAGCACCCGGGCGACCAGATGTCGCCATATCTAGCGGCGCACCCAAAACAACCACATCAGCATCGTTGTCGATAGGGTTTTGCACCAATGGACGACGCATAAATGTCATCGCATTGGAATACAGCGAGTAATCTGGTTTGGTAAATAGATCGTTCATTAAAAATCCTCAAGATAGGTGTAACCCATCAAGCCTTGCTCTAGCTCTTCAAGTACGCTTTGCTGCTCTTGCGCTGGTACTTTCGCTGTTACCAATTCTTTGTAGTTCTGACGAATTAGGTCCATATCAATGTGAACGTAACGCATCATGTCTTCTACCGTATCGCCTTCGTTGATGTAGTCAATGTTCGCTTCTCCGCTCTCATCAACATTCACCACAACACTGTGTGTATCACCAAATAGGTTATGCATATCACCCAAGATCTCTTGGTATGCACCTACTAGGAAGAAGCCCATTAGGTATGGTTCATCTGGGTTCCACGCAGGCACTGGCAATGTTGTTTCAATGCCTTGACCATCAACATACTGGTCAATCGTACCATCAGAGTCACAAGTGATATCCAATACTACCGCACGTCGCTCGTCCGCATTATCCAAACCACTTAGAGGCAATACAGGGAACACCTGATCGATACCCCAAGCATCTGGCAATGACTGGAACAGTGAGAAGTTCACAAAGAACTTGTCCGCTAGTCGCTCGCTCAACTCATCCAATATAGGACGGTGGTAACGGTTCTTAGTGCTCATACGAGTGCTAAGCTCGTAGTTGATACGCAAAGACATCTGCTCAGCCCAAGCACGGTGCTGAAGGTTCAGCATACCGGTCGCAAATTGGTTGTGCGCTTCTGCAATATCACTCTGCGTGTCGTTGTAGATCTCAATCAACGCACGGTCGTCGTTACCAGCATCGAGTTCTAAGAAGTTCTTCCACATGTTGTTAAGCAGCAGTGGTGCGTCTGCTTCTGGCGCTGCCATGTCTTCAGGTGAGTAGCTTTCAGTACCAATCACGTTGGTGATCAACACAGCATGGTGCGCAGTCAGTGAGCGGCCAGACTCCGAAATAATTACAGGTTGTGGTTGATTGTAGAGCTTACAAATATCCCCGACTGTCATCACGATATTACGAGCGTATTCAAGCAAGCCGTAGTTCATTGAGTTTGAAGATTGGCTGCGCGTGCCGTCGTAATCGACCGCTAAACCACCACCAACATCTAAGAACTTCAGTTGAGCGCCAATATCACGCAGTTCACAGTAGAAACGAGCCGCTTCACTCACACCATTGCGCACATCACGAATGTTCGCCATTTGCGAACCTAGGTGGAAGTGCACGAGCTCAAGCACATCCAGCTGGTCTTCAGCTTTCAAACGTTCGATAACAGTAAGCACTTGTGATGCAGACAAACCAAATTTCGACTTCTCACCACCACTTGCTTGCCATTTACCTGCGCCTTGAGAAGCAAGACGAATACGTAAACCCAAACGAGGTTTTACGCCAAGTGCTTTCGCTTCAGAAAGAACAAGATCAAGCTCTGACAACTTCTCTAGAACGATAAATACTTTGTGCCCTAGCTTTTCGCCAATAAGCGCAAGACGGATGTATTCTCTGTCTTTATAACCATTGCATACGATCACAGAGCTCGCTTTTTGAGCCAGCGCCAATACCGCTAATAGTTCAGGTTTACTGCCTGCCTCTAGACCTAGTTGCTTCTGCTCTAATTGAGCTTGGCTTGCTAAGATCTCGTCAACCACTTCTTTTTGCTGGTTAACTTTAATCGGATAAACCAGTAGGTAGCGGTTGTCGTACTGATATTCGTCGATCGCTTGGTTGAATGCGTTACAGATATTGTGCACACGTTGATGCACTATTTGAGGAAAACGCACAAGAGCAGGTAAACCAATATTTCTTTGCTCTAACTGTTTTACGATCTTACTTAGGGGAACTTGATGATCGGTTTCGCTCGGTGAAACATACACTTCACCGTTGTCATCAATTCCATAAAAACCTTGGCTCCAGTGCTTTACATTATACTCAGCACGGATGCGTTCCAAATTAACCGAATTTTCCAATTCTAGAGACCTCACACTATAGGGCCATCGACAGAAGATACCTCTTTGGAATAGCGAGGTATAACCCAACAAAAAACGCTCAAAAACGATTTGTTGGCTGCATTAACCGATATTATGAAGAGCGAGTCCAACCATAGATATTTGTGGTTACGATTACGTTTTTTTATCGACCGATCGACTTAAAATGACAGATAAGGAATTACAAGGTTTTAGGGCAAAAAGCAGGCTGAAGCGCATTAAATATAAAGCACTTTCTCATAAAAAATCAGGTGAATAAAATAGCATTTGCACCTAAAACTCTTGGCTAATTTGGTGATGTTAAGTCAGGTTTGTGACAAACATGCGCACTTCCCGATCACAACTCTCGCTATCACCAACACGGCTTGTATCCCTCGATTCGATGCCTACTAATACTTCATTCTTCCTACTAAAAATCGCCCAGTTCAATGTTGTAGCCGCTCAATTATTGAACTTTTCTTGCGCGCATCTTGTATTCGGTTGGATATTCTTGTAATTTTAACTGGCCGACCAATCGGTCAGCCTTCGAATTTAGGGGATACTATGAGCCATAATCTAGACCTTGAACCAAACACGTCAAGCACCAACGACATGGATCAACTGTTCAACCGACAACAAGATCACTACCGTAACAACGTTAATCCAACACTTGAGCAGAGACGAAATGATCTCTCAGTCTTGAAAAAACTATTAATGCGCTACCAAGAGCAGTTAATTGAAGCGGTATCAGAAGATTATGGCCATCGAGCAAAGCACGACAGCTTAATTGCTGACATCACCCCTTCCCTACACCAGATCAATTACAGTGATAAAAACCTTAAGAAGTGGTTGAAGCCTTCACGTCGAAAAGCCGGCTTGATGCTAACACCAGCCAAGATTACTGTGCATTATCAACCGGTAGGTGTGGTTGGCATCATCGTGCCTTGGAACTTCCCAGTTATGCTCTCTTTGGGTCCTCTAATTACAGCATTGGCAGCAGGTAACACAGCAATGCTCAAGATGTCTGAGTTTACTCCTGCAACTAACCGTGTTTTGAAAGCGATGTTGGCCGAAGGTTTCAGTGAAGAACAAGTGGCGATCATCGAAGGTGAAGCCGACGTTTCTGCTAAGTTTAGCCAGCTGCCGTTTGACCATATCCTGTTCACAGGCTCAACCGCTGTTGGTAAGCACGTAATGAAAGCTGCAGCCGCGAACTTAACGCCAGTGACACTTGAGCTAGGCGGCAAGTCTCCAACGATTATTGCCCCAGATTTCGATGTCGCTGACGCCGTTGAACGTATCTTGTTTGCCAAGAGCTTAAACGCAGGTCAAATCTGTGTCGCGCCTGACTACATCTTGCTGCCAAGAGAAAAAGTCGATGCGTTTATCACCGCTTACAAGCGCTACTTCAAGAAGCTCTATAAAGCGGGAATTGAGAGCAAAGACTTAACCTCAGTGGTTAACATGCGCCAGTACAATCGATTAAAAGGTGTGGTTGAAGATGCGAAGTCAAAGGGTGCTGTGATACACACAGTTACCGAGCAGGCACAAGACGATGTGAACCACAGAATGACACCGCACCTTCTCACCGAAGTGAATGATGACATGGTGGCAATGCAAGAAGAGTTGTTTGGTCCAGTGCTTCCTATCGTGCCTTATGATTCGATTGAAGAAGCGATAAGCTACATAACAACAAGAGAACGTCCACTTGCGCTGTACCTAATGAGTCACGACAAGAAAACCCAAGACCGATTCCTATCGGACACTCATTCAGGCGGCGTTTGTATCAATGACTCTTTGGTGCATGTGGCAGCAGAAGACGCACCGTTTGGTGGTATTGGCCCTTCAGGCATGGGACACTACCACGGTATTGAAGGCTTCAAGACCTTTAGCCATGCAAAAACCGTTCTAAGCAGAGGAAAAATCAACTTCACCAAGTTAATGCACCCTCCATACAACAACCCAATCAAGAAAATGATGTTCAAAGTACTGAATCGATGATTACAAAAAGGCAAAAAATCCTAGATGCCGCGCTCCTACTCTTTTCCCAACAAGGGTTAGAGGGCACATCTACTGGGCAAATAGCGAAGACCGCCGGTGTAGCGAAAGCGACACTGTTTCATCACTTTGAGAACAAATCTCTACTGATTGATGAACTGTTTCGTGAATTGAAAGTAGAGCTATTTTCTACTCTGGCTCAGCACACAGAAATTGCTGAACAAAATCGCTATCAAGCCTTTAAATTCATGTGGATGACCGGAATTGAGTGGGCATTGGAAAACCCAGTCGCCATGAAATTCTTCACCAATGTGCACTTTGACCCAACGACTCAAACTCGTGAAGTCATTGTTTCGCAGATGTTTGCGTCACTCGATGACATCATTTTGAAAGGACAGCAAGCCGAAGAGTTGATGGTGTTAGAGATTAATCTCGTGAGACACTTCATCCATAGCCACTTTTTGATCTGTGCGAACTGGCTTATTGATCAACAAGAGCCGCAGCCAGAGCAGTCAGAAAAGTACATCAACGACAGTTTTGATATGTGCTGGCGTGCTATTGGTGGTCAAGCTCAGTCGTCCTGTTAGCTAGATTATCTGCGAGCTATAAGCTAAATACCCTGCCATTTAGCAGTGTCAGGTTTCATCGAATCAATAAAAGCGTCCCATCGGCGCTTTTATTATTTGGGTACATTTTAATCACTTCACCCTGTTGACTTTCTAAGCCCGTATTCAGTACCATTCCACCATCATTTCAAAAGAGAATAACGCCATAATGAAGTACTAGCATCCTGACATCCGATTTATTTTTTAAAAATCATTTGGACACTCGGGGTTAGTGGGCGTTACTTCGTCATCTATTTTCGCGACAAATCAAGTTCTTAAAGATCCGTTTTTTACAAACAACCATCTTTAAGACCAGCTCCTCAAAGACAGAAATCACATCAACACCCTATTTCCTATCTTTGATTGGCATGCTACCTAAGTAACGTCTTTGGCGATCTATACATAGAATTCTGTGTAGGGTTCTATATAGAAAAAGCGCCTCACCCCTTTTACTCGTTTACACGTAAAGGGAGGTATTTCTATGCCTACTATATTAGCCAATAATCTCTCATTCCAACTCAATACTGGTGAGTGGTTATTCAAAGACATCACCTTCAATTTGAGCACTCGCCTCACCGGCCTAGTCGGAAGAAACGGGGCTGGAAAATCATTGTTGCTTTCATTGCTCGTTGGACAAAAACAGCCCACAACGGGCAGTGTTTCGCGCCAAGGTTCAATCGGCTTCTACTCTCAGTTACCCTCAGAGCTTTTAGATAGCGAAATCAACATTGCTGACTTCTTAGGTATCACTGAAAAGCTAAATGCCTTGCAAGCCATCGAGCAAGGTAGCTGCGAAATTCAGCACTTCAATATCGTTGGTGACGATTGGGATTTACAAGAAAGCATTCAACAGCTTTTAGCTACATTGAAAATAACCAGTGAGTTAACGACACCGTGCAACACATTAAGTGGTGGCCAACTTGCCCTCTTGCAACTCCATCGCTTATTTACCTCGAACCACGACATTTTAATTCTCGATGAACCTTCCAACCATTTGGATAGCGACGGACGTAATTGGTTATTAGAACAGTGCCAGTTGTTTGAAGGCAAAATACTAATCGTCAGTCACGACCGAAGCTTATTGAGGAACATGGAGGGGATCTACCACCTTAATAGTTTGGGGTTACGTTTCTACAAAGGAAACTACGATGATTACTTCAAACAAATGTCGAGCCAAAGTGAAGCATTGGACAAGCAGATTGCGCATCATCAGTCCGAAAAGAAACGACTCGAGCGTCAAGCTCAAGCCAACAAGGAAAAGGCGCAGCAGCGAGAATCTCAGGGAAACCGACTCAGAAAGTCAGGCAGCCAACCCAAGATCCTATTGGATGCGATGAAAGACAAAGCAGGACAAAGCCAAGCCGCGTCTGCGATAAGCCAAAGGAATCTCATTGACCAAAACCAACATAAACTTCAGTCGCTTAAAGAACAAAAGGAACGGCTGAAACCGCAGGCCTTGTATCTACAACAGAGTAATAGCAAGAAAAAGAACGCGCTGTTAACTGTTGAAGATTGCCGACTTGACTATGGATCTGGTGCCGCTATCCACTTTTCTCTATCACAAGGTGAACAATGTTATCTAACAGGCGCAAACGGCTGTGGTAAATCGACACTGTTGAAAGCGATTCACAACGAGCACACGAACTACACTGGTATCATCAAACGCTTAGGATCTACGGTATACCTTGATCAACATTTTGGTTTATTGGATACCCACGACACCATGTTCGATAGCCTTATGATACATAGTGATGAGCTCACAGAAAGTGATGTTCGGACATTGTTAGCAGCTATCGGCTTTAGGCGTGATTCCGTATACCGCAAAGTCGCTCACCTTAGTGGCGGAGAGAAAATGAAACTGGCGATGTTGATTGTCAGCCATAAGCAAGACTCTCCACTACTCCTGCTTGATGAGCCAGACAATCATCTAGACATCGACTCAAAGCAGATATTAGCGTCAGCTTTGCGTGAATACCGAGGTGCTTTTATCTTAGTCAGTCATGACGTGGATTTTGTTGAGGAGGTCGGAGTTAGCCAAAATCGTATTCAGCTTTAAGCTTGATATCAACGACCACTGAGCATAGATAGGCGAGTATTGTTGCGGATACTCGCCTTTCTCGATTGAGACAAGTAAACTACGCGCCTCGAACATCTAATCATAAGGCTAAGGTTTGCATACTCTAGAACAATTAAAATCAGGGCAACTTAAAGGTATTAAGCGCTTAAAATTATCAGAAGCTCTCACTGAGTTTCCATTGGAAATCTTGGATCTCGCCGATTCACTAGAGATTCTGGATCTTTCGGGGAATCAGCTATCAGACTTGCCTGAAGAGTTATCACAGCTTACTCACCTACGTATCATCTTTGCATCGAATAACCTGTTCACGCACCTTCCTGATGTTCTTGGGTCACTTCCTAAGCTTGAAATGATCGGTTTCAAGACCAACCAAATCAAAACCGTAAGTGAAGTATCTCTACCACCTCAATTACGCTGGTTGATCCTGACCGACAACGCCATCGAAGTTCTACCGAACTCACTGGGTGAAAGACCAAGACTGCAGAAGCTAGCACTCGCAGGTAACCAGCTTCGCGCTTTACCTGAGAGTATGGAAAAGCTATCCAACCTCGAACTGGTTCGCTTGTCTGCAAACCAACTGACTGAATTCCCAGAGTTCCTTATCAAGCTACCAAAACTGGCTTGGCTAGCGTTTGCGGGTAACCCGTTTTGCAAACACCCTAGCAGCTTAGATAGCGTGCCTGCGGTTAGCTCGCAAAGCTATTCACTGAATCAAGTACTTGGCCAAGGCGCATCTGGCGTGATCTCGCATGCAAGCTGGCTAAACAGCGACTTCGATTTTCCACAGGAAGTGGCGGTTAAAGTGTTTAAAGGCGAAGTCACCAGTGACGGCTACCCACATGATGAACTGGAAGCGTGCCTTCAAGCAGGCCACCATAGCAACCTAGTAAAGTCTATCGCCCAAGTGGACGAGCAAGATTACCTTGCATTGGTGATGGAGCTTATCCCAAGTAACTATTACAACCTAGGTTTGCCACCTACTCTTGAAAGCTGTACTCGTGATACGTTCAACGAAGGCTTTGAACTTCCGCTCTCGCAAATCGACAACATTGTGACTCAGATGATCGATGTATTTAATCACCTACATGACAACAAGGTTTGTCACGGTGACTTGTATGCGCACAACACCCTAGTCAATGAACAAGGCCAAATGATCTTTGGTGATTTTGGAGCGGCGACCATCTATGGTTACTTGAATGAAGAGCAGCAGCAAGGCATTCGACGTATCGAAGCTCGCGCTCTCAAGTACTTTATTGATGACTTGCTAACGGTTTGTGCGAAACAAGATGTTGGAAGTGAACTGCACTCTCGCCTAACAAACTTTGAAGCGTAAACGCAGTAGATAAACAGAATTCAAAGAATGCTAGCGCTTAGTTAGCTTCGCCAGAAACAACAAAGCCAACATCACTGTTGGCTTTTTGCTTTTTGCTTTTTGGAAAGTCGCCAGCTTGATCAAGCTCGACGAAAAGAATTAACGCTCAACTTGCACCAGCTTGAGATACGAATGCAGCTCGCCGTTCTTATATTCCACCGCTGAGTGAATATTAAGGTCTGCTCGAGCTACAACCGCGAATTGGTATCGGTTATCGCCTTTAGTAATCTCAACGTGCAGTAAGCCGTCTTTTAACTGCCATCGCCCTATCGTTTTAAAGCGGTCAAATAAACGGTATTCAGTAAGAGTGCCATCCGCTTTAAAATGCACTTCAGTAATGTATCCACCCGGGCAGCTTTTTACCCAAACACGGTTTTCAATATCACTGATAACAAAGTCGCGCTTGGTTGCACGCCAAACTAAAAACGCTTCGCTGTCGTAAAGATCGATGTCGAGATCGGTACGAGGAATTAACGGCTGGTCAGTTTGCTCACGACAATAAAGTTGAAGCAAGATTTGCGGTTTAGTGTCGTTCGATAACTCTGCCATAATCCCTCCTCCCCACCCAAAAACTGCACTAAACGTGCGTTGTTAGTGATTAAACCAGCTCGTAAGAGACAACGTAAAGCTGAGAAATACCTGGGTAGATATCTTGAATCACATCTTTCAGCACTTGCAGCGTCATGTTCTCTTGTTGTGCATGGAACTCACCCAGCTCATCGAACAGAATTGGTTCTACGCTGATGATCTTAAGATTACAGAACACGCGCCCTTCTTCTAACGTTGAGACTTCAACAACGCTGCCCGGTTGGTAATCACGCTCTGATTCATCGCGAATAGTAATGGTCTTTTTGCCAGAAAGGATGTCAGCTTCAAAACGTCCAAAGAACGTCATAGTAGTTGGTGCGGTCATTTATATCGGTCGCTTAACATTTAAAGGTTAGGTAGATGTTTATATACCAGAATGCCAGATCAAGCGAATAAAAATTAGATGGGGAAGTTCATCTCGTCATTCCCAAGACTGACGGTGGAAGGAGTTGGGAATCTCTAAAAGAGACAAATTACAGACAATAAAAAAGGAGAACCGAAGTTCTCCTTTTCTTAAACCTTTAAGCTAACTCTAAATTATAGAGATGCTTTCGCTTTTTCAACTAGAACAGCAAATGCTGCTTTGTCGAATACTGCGATGTCAGCAAGAATCTTACGGTCGATCTCGATAGATGCTTTCTTAAGGCCATTGATGAAACGGCTGTAAGATAGACCATTTTGACGAGATGCCGCGTTGATACGTGCAATCCAAAGTTGACGGAATTGACGTTTCTTGTTGCGACGGTCACGGTAAGCGTATTGACCAGCTTTGGTAACTGCTTGGAAAGCTACGCGGTAAACACGTGAACGTGCTCCGTAGTAACCTTTAGCTTGTTTTAGAACTTTCTTATGACGTGCACGAGCTTGTACACCACGTTTTACGCGAGGCATTATGCTTCTCCTAAACTAAACGAATTTATAAACTAAAAAGAATTAAGCGTATGGCATCATACGTAGAACTTGAGCAACTTCACATTTAGGAAGGATCGAGTTCGGACGTAGCTGACGCTTGTTCTTAGTAGTACGCTTAGTCAGGATGTGACGTTTACCAGCGTGCTTAAACTTAATACCACCAGCAGTTTTCTGGAAACGCTTAGCAGCACCTTTGTTGGTTTTCATCTTAGGCATGATGAATAACTCCGCATTGTTGAGTTGTTAATAACATAGTAATTAGGGCGAATAAAACCCCGCAACCTGAGGCTGCAGGGTTTAATTACTTGCAAAGCCGTTAATTACTTCTTTTTAGGGGCCAACACCATGATCATCTGGCGACCTTCAATTCTCGTTGGGAAAGATTCGACTACTGCAAATTCTTCAGTATCCGCTTTCAAACGATTAAGAACGTCAACACCGATTTCTTGGTGAGCCATTTCGCGGCCACGGAAGCGAATTGTTACCTTCACTTTGTTGCCGTCTTCTAGGAAACCAGTCAGGTTGCGTAGTTTTACCTGATAGTCTCCAATATCAGTTCCAGGTCGGAATTTAATTTCCTTGATCTGAACCTGCTTTTGCTTCTTCTTCTGCTCTTTCGCAGCTTTGCTCTTCTCGAAGAGGAACTTACCGTAGTCCATCACACGACAAACTGGCGGCTCGGCGTTAGGGCTGATCTCTACAAGATCCATACCAGCTTCATTTGCAGCTTCCATCGCTTCAGCGATTGATACTACACCAACAGCTTCGCCGTCTGCGCCAGTTAGACGCACTTCACGAACGCCACGAATGTCACCGTTTAAACGGTGCTGGTTTTGTTTGGCCGGTTGTTGGCCACGTCTTCCGCCTTTAATAGCTATTCCTCCAGATTGAGCTTACGGCTTGAAACCTCAGCTTGGATGTATGAAATAAAGTCATCCACTTTAAATTTGCCAAGGTCCTTACCTTTACGTGTACGTACTGCAATTTCGCCGGCTTCCATTTCTTGGTCACCACACACAAGCATGAACGGTACACGTTTCAAAGTATGTTCGCGGATTTTAAAGCCAATCTTCTCATTTCTCAAGTCTGCTTTGACTCTAAATCCACTTTTTTGCAGTTTTTTCGTAATTTCTTGTACATATTCAGACTGTTTGTCTGTAATGCCCATTACAACTGCTTGTTCTGGCGCCAACCACGTTGGGAAGAAGCCAGCGTATTCTTCAATAAGAATACCGATGAAGCGTTCTAGTGAACCTAAAATCGCGCGGTGGATCATAACTGGCGTGTGACGCTCGTTATCTTCACCTACGTAAGTAGCACCTAAACGTTCTGGTAATGCAAAATCGAGCTGCACTGTACCACATTGCCAAGCGCGGTCCAAACAATCATGCAAAGTAAATTCAATCTTAGGTCCGTAGAACGCACCCTCGCCTTCTTGAATCTCGTATGCAATGTCCATTGCCTCTAGCGCTTGCTTAAGGTCAGCCTCTGCACGGTCCCACATTTCGTCTGAACCTACACGCTGTTCTGGACGAGTAGATAGCTTAACAACGATGCTTTCGAAGCCGAAAGTTGTGTAAGTATCGTAAACCATTTCAATACAAGCTTTAACTTCTTGTTGAACTTGGTCTTCAGTACAGAATACGTGAGCATCATCTTGAGTGAAGCCACGAACACGCATGATACCGTGAAGTGCGCCAGACGGCTCGTTACGGTGACATGAGCCGAACTCAGCCATACGTAGCGGTAGATCACGGTAAGATTTCAAACCTTGGTTGAAGATTTGAACGTGACCAGGACAGTTCATTGGCTTAATAGCGTATTCACGGTTCTCAGAAGAAGTTGTGAACATTGCTTCAGCGTACTTATCCCAGTGACCAGAGCGTTCCCAAAGAACACGGTCCATCATTAATGGGCCTTTAACTTCTTGGTAATCGTACTCAGTCAGCTTCTGACGAATAAATACTTCTAGCTCACGGAAGATAGTCCAACCGTTATGGTGCCAGAACACCATGCCTGGTGCTTCTTGCTGCATGTGGAATAGGTCAAGCGCTTTACCGATTTTACGGTGGTCACGTTTAGCCGCTTCTTCAAGGCGCACAAGGTGAGCTTTAAGCGCCTTCTTGTCGTGGAATGCAGTGCCGTAGATACGTTGAAGCATCTTGTTGTCACTGTTACCACGCCAGTATGCACCTGCTACGTTAAGTAGAGTGAAGTGCTGGCAGAAGCTCATGTTAGGCACGTGTGGACCACGACACATATCGATGTATTCTTCGTGATGGTACAGGCCTGGACGATCGTCTTTAGAAACGTTCTCGTCCAAGATTTCAATCTTGTAAGTCTCGCCGCGAGCTTCGAATGCGTCGCGCGCTTCCTGCCAGCTAACTTTCTTCTTAACAACCTGGTACTTGGTCTTCGCTAGCTCTTTCATACGCTTTTCAATCTTTTCTAGATCTTCTTGCGTTAGAGAGTGCTCAAGGTCGATATCGTAGTAGAAGCCGTTATCGATAGTAGGACCGATCGCCATTTTCGCTTCTGGAAAAAGCTGCTTAACCGCGTGGCCTAAAAGGTGAGCACAAGAGTGACGAACGATCTCAAGGCCATCAACTTCATCTTTAGCTGTGATGATTTCTAGGCTTGCATCGTTTTCGATAAGATCACAAGCATCAACGCGCTCGCCATCTACACGACCAGCAATGGTTGCTTTCGCAAGACCAGGACCGATTGATAGGGCAACATCTAGAGTTGATACAGGGTTGTCAAATTGACGCTGACTACCGTCAGGAAGAGTAATAATTGGCATTATTTGTCCTTTACAGTGGTGTTGCACACCAAGCAACACATGAAAATGTTTAATATATGTCTTTCAATCAACTAGTACGCTGATTGGGGATATATGCATAATAAATATACCCACATAGAAGCAAATACAGATGCCACATCTGTGAGTAGCCGAACATTGTAACGAAATAATATGAAATAACAATGATGCGCTGTTGGTATGGCGCTGACGTCCCCTCTCTTCAGCTGTCAAATTCTAGTAATTTGCACACTTATCCTGTTCTCGACGTGATAAATCTTCTTATCATAGGACTGATGAAGCGAGAGAAAAGAAGCAAGTAGAGGGTATTGATATTCGGAGCCTAAACAGTTCCTTTAACTCTGAACAAAAATATAGGCTCATAAGAGTAATTTTTTGGAGTGTTTTCGTCAGTGGTTTGGCAAATGATTTATTAGCAGGAAAGACTATTTGGGGGCCGTAATACATCTAATTTAGAGATTAAATTTAGCCCCGATGCACTAAATCGCTTCTTCGCACAGTTCTGCCGACTTTGATTTAGGCATACTAGTTTCTTTTTTTATCATAGCTGCACATTTTTCACCGATCATAATAGACGGTGCATTAGTATTTCCCGACACAATAATGGGCATGATAGATGCGTCCGCTACTCTTAAGCTTTTTAACCCATGAACTTTTAGCTCATTATCAACGACTGCCATTGCGTCATTGCCCATCTTACAAGTACCAACAGGGTGATAGATGGATTGACTGTATTTTGTCGCAGCTTCCAACAATTGTTCATCCGTTTGATACTTTGAACCTGGTACAAACTCTTCAGAAATAACCGAAGATAAAGGACTAGCATCGGTGATTTCTCTCGCGACCTTTATCGCGTTTATTGCAACAGCTTTATCTTTAGGGTGCGAGAGATAGTTAGGTTGGATACTAGGGTGCACGGAGTGATCTTTGCTGGTGATCTTCACACTACCTCGACTTTCAGGACGCAATTGACAAACCGAAGTGGTAAAGGCCGAAAATGGGTGCACTCCTTCTCCAGGTTTGTCCGCACTGAGTGGCTGCATATGAAACTGTATATCAGGCCTTGTTAAGTCAGGGGAAGACTGAGTGAAAATACATACCTGACTAGCTGCCAACGTTAAAGGACCTTTACGAAACAGAGCATATTTAACTCCCACTGTCAGTTTATGCAAAGGTGTTCTCAACTCATCGTTCAGTGTTGTACAACTAGTTTTGTAGACTAGACGAATTTGTAAGTGGTCTTGAAGGTTTTCTCCAACTCCAGGTAAATGATGAACACAATCAACACCTACTGCCTCTAACTCCGCTCTGTTGCCAATGCCAGACAACTGTAATATTTGCGGTGAGCCAATTGCACCAGCACTGACAATAATCTCTTTAGCTGCCGAAACATACGTTGCTTTGCCATTGCAAAAAAATTCAACACCTTTCGCTGTCTTATCGACAATATCAAGCTTGGAGGTATGTGCATGAGTCAATATTGTTAAATTGTGGCGCTTTCGAGCCGACGTTAAGAAAGCTTTTGCACTGCTGCACCTCAATCCATTAAATGCAGTCTGCTGAAAATAGCCTACTCCTTCTTGGTGCTCACCATTAAAATCATCATTCCAAGGAATACCTACCTCTTGAGCTGCCTCCACAAATCGTTCGGCGATATCTCGTTTCAGTCTAAGATCTGACACTTTCAACGGCCCATCCACACCATGGTACTTATCTTTTCCTCGGCTTTGACATTCAGACATTTTAAAATAAGGAAGCACGTCGTCATAACTCCATCCCTCATTACCAAGTGACGCCCAGTCGTTATAATCTTCTTTTTGCCCACGTATATATAGCAACCCATTCAAGGAACTGCTCCCACCAAGCACTTTGCCTCTAGGCCATTGTAATTGTCGATTATCAATACCTTCATCACGATCGGTTAGATAACACCAATCGGTTGACGGGTTGTGCATGGTTTTAAAATAACCAACAGGGATATGAATCCAAGGGTTCCAATCTCGACCACCAGCCTCAAGCAACAACACCGAAACATCTGGATCCTCACTTAAACGACTAGCAATTGCGCACCCAGCCGACCCCGCCCCTACAACAACATAATCAAAGACACCCACATCCTTATGTAACCTTCCCATAACAAAACCCCTTTACTTTTTCATAAATCGAGACACAACGTCCCAAAAAACATAAATCAATAACAATAATTAGTAAATATCGAGAGAATATGAATTGTTTTTTGTTGACTTATCGCACATTAATAACAATCCAACTTGGACATTTAACATTTTTTAAACAAGTGTAATTGAGCTATTTAAATGAATCAGGATGGATACATGAGAACTTCAAAAGATAAACCATATAGTCGACGAGATTTTTTTAATGTCGCAAAACGTGTCGGGCTAACATCAGCTTTATTCGCAGCAGGAACATTAGGGGCAGGAGCTACACTAAGTAGCTTGGCAAATGCTTCGGAAAACGTATCTCGAACACGAGAAAAGAAAAAACCAATCGTGATCTTAAAATTTGGTGCATCAGGTTTTAACGAGCAAAACTTAGATATTCAAAAATCAGGACAATTATTTTTCGCTAGAGATCTTGAAGAAAGAACAAATGGTGAAATACAAGTTGAATTCTTTGGCTCCAATCAACTATGTGGGCAATTGGACTGTATAAGAAAAACTCAACAAGGAATCGTTGATATATATTCCGCATCTACACAAAATTCCGCTGCAGCTGCGCCATACATGAACGTTCTTGATTTTGCCTACATGTTCCCTACGCGCGCTTCGCAATTCCACTTTTTTTATGACCAACGAAGCGAATCATTATTTCGCGAGCCATTGCGTAAACGCCATAACATTCAATTCCTATTCACGCATTGTGACTTACGTGGGCTCATGTTAGGTAGCAAATGGAAAGACAAACCCTTAGTTACGTCGCTGGCCGATATTCAAGGAACCAAAAACCGAGTCACAGGAACCCAGTTAGGGCGCATTGCCATGGAACAACTCAATCTCAACCCTGTACCTGTTGCCTGGGCGGAAACAATAGATGGGCTCCGACAAGGACTACTTGATGGTGCGGAAACTTGGATGAGTGCAGCAGCATATTCA
The DNA here is from genome assembly GCF_001557875.1 of Vibrio splendidus. Classification (GTDB taxonomy): domain Bacteria; phylum Pseudomonadota; class Gammaproteobacteria; order Enterobacterales; family Vibrionaceae; genus Vibrio; species Vibrio splendidus_F. The sequence continues at coordinate 43,712 of NZ_LNRF01000003.1, forward strand.
GGAATGACATCAGTAATATCGCAAGCGATTGATTTACGTATGTTCTCTGGCAACGAAAGTACAGCTATGAATTACGACGTTTTTGAAAAGTTAAGCGATAAACACAAAGAAGCGGTCATGGAATCAGCATATTGTGCACAAATTTTCACTCATGGAATGAATGAAGCAGGGTTGTACGAAATCATTGGTGCACAAACTCACCCTAACGAGAATACACAATTCCAACAAAATAATATCCGCTTTGCTGCACTCTCAGATGAAGAAAGATTTAAAGCTGAACAAATATGTTCACCAGAATACAACCCAGAACCATGGCAAAAATGGCGTAATCGTCTGAATGCTTGGGCTGGCGACATTGATATCTATCAAGAGATTCACGGGATCGCTAGAGAACTCCCTAACGATGCAGCGGTAGTCAACGTCAAACCACAACGTTGGTGGTTAGGTTAATGCTCTGACACCCCATTAAATAAACTAAGGCATGACATCATGAATGAAATCATCAGCACTGCCGTCTCCCCGGCGAACCCAGTCAAAAAATGTTTGTATTGGCTAGATAACAATATAGAAAAATATCTCATTGTGAGCAGCTACTCGATAATGACAGTTATTATCTTCGTAGAAATAATCAGACGTTTTTTCTTTAGTATTCAGGCTCCGTGGAGCACAAGTATCCCCGTACTACTATTTTTATGGCTTACCTGGGTCGGCGCAGCTGTTAATGTCAAGAACCGTACTCACTTATCACTCACCGAAATCAGATTACGCCTCCCTTATCAAATACAGTTTGTATGCCTCATATTAGACGCAGTTCTCTGGCTAGTTTTTGCAGGCGTCGTTCTTTATTTTGCATCAGATCAGGTCAGAATTGCTTACGACAACTTTGCAATTGTTCAAGGAACAGATGATGTAATGCAATGGTGGTTCTATATGGCAACACCCGTAGGCTGGGCATTAATAATCTATCGAGTGATACAGAACTTCTGCCAAGATTGTCAACGGTACATAAATAATGAGCCATTGGTACTCCAGACATCATTAGCGGAGAAAGAAGCATGAGTGAAGGTGATTTGATTAGCATTATTAGTGTCATCGTTTTAATTTTATTTCTAGCTGGCGTTCCTATATTTTTAATAATAGGGCTATGGGTAGTTGGGGTAAGTATCGTCATTGATTTTACCCTCGCGAACATCGGCGTAACGTTATTCGAAGGATTAAACTTTTTCGGCTTACTAGCATTACCTCTTTTCATTCTCACTGGCGATCTAATTAATGCTGCGGGCATTGCTAAACGACTATCTGATTTTGCGTACTCGATTTTAGGTTTCATTCGCGGTGGTATGGGTATGGCCGCGATTGGAGCTTGTGGGATGTTCGCAGCTATTTCCGGTTCTAACGCCGGGACAACAGCCACAATTGGCTCAATCATGGCACCTGAAATGAAGAAGAATGGTTACGATGAAAGGTTTTCTGCAGCAACAGCAGCATCAGGAGGAACTGTTGGAATTATAATTCCACCAAGCGTTATATTCATTGTATATGGCTTCATGATGAACCTTTCCATAACGGATCTGTTTATTGCAGGGATGCTGCCAGGTAGCCTCATGGTTTTAGCAATGATGTTCGCATGCCATCTTGTTGCTCGAAAACAAGGATGGGGAACAGTTATTCCTTTTGTTGCAAAGACCAGTTTCAAATGTGCAAGACGAGCTTACCTCGGCTTCATTACTATTGGTGTAGTCGTCTATGGTATTTACTCCGGAGCATTCTCGCCTACAGAGGCTGCGGCATTCACCGTTGGATTCACAGTTATCGCAGGCTGTATTCTAACCAAAGACTTACACTTCAAGAACATCCCTTCTGTGATGCTCAAGTCCGGACAGATAACGGGGATGCTAGCACCATTAATTGCGATTTCTGTTGTTATGCAACAATTACTTTCCATGATGGGAGTCGGCGAAATAATTGGTAACGCACTTAATGGGTTCGGAAGCTATTACGTAGTCTTATTTATGTGTATGGGAATTATACTTTTGGCTGGGATGCTCCTAGAAAGCTTACCGGTTACAATTATTTTAGCGCCAATTCTCGCTCCCATAGCTGCAGGCATTGGCGTAGATCCAGTTCATTTTTCAGTTATTTTCTTAGTCGGTGCTGCAATTGGGTTTGTCACGCCACCATTCGGCTTAAATTTATATGTGGCAAGTAGCGTAACTGGGATCCCTTATGGTAAGTTGGTGCGATTTGTCATTCCTTATTTCACAGCGCTATTTGTCACATGGATTTTGATTGCTTTGTTACCGAACATTTCATTGTTCTTGGTTCAATTTAGCGGCTAAAGTAGATTAACTGAATTTGCAAGCAATGACGTATCGCTTGCAACTTTATCAAAATAAACAAAGGAGAAGCCGCATGAATGATAACGGATCGTCTAGTAATTCAGCGCTGTCACGTGCTTTTAAGATTGCAGAGTTCATAGCTCATGAGACACGCCCCGTTACCGCGGTTGATATTGCTTTGTTCCTAAACCTTCCTAAGGCCAGTGTGCACCGAATACTCAGCCAACTTGAGGAGGAAGACATTATTGCACGAGATCTTCAAGGTCGTTTCTTGTCTATTGGTTCTCGATTTAAAAAAATGTCTCTAGACGTCCTGTCACATTTTGATGGGCGCGCGCCTCGCCAGATGGTTTTAAAAGAATTAACAGACGAAATACAGGAAACCTGTAACTTATCCGTATTAGATGGATATGAATTGTTATATTTTGAGCGAGTTGAGGCAAATTGGCCTGTGATGGTCAACTTAAAATTAGGGTCTAGGTTACCTCTTCACTGTACTGCCAGCGGCAAACTATTTTTGGCATTAATGCCAAGAAATAAACGAAAGCAGATACTTTCTACTCTAACGCTAGAACCTCAAACAAAACATTCGCTCACCAATATCGACGACCTCAATAAAGAGCTCGATGAAATTGGGATTCGTGGTATTAGCATAGACAATGAGGAGCTCATTGAAGGTATGGTTGCTATTGCTGTCCCAGTTTGTGATCAAGACGGAAATATGATTGCAGGCATGGCGATACACGCACCTACATTACGATTGAGTGTCAGTGACTTACTCACTAAAGCAGGGAGATTGAAGCTTGCAGCAAAAAAACTAGAAGGGCTAATGACGTTCCAATCCCAAGTTGCCGGTGAGATAGTATAACAACGTAGCATTAATCGATAAATCCAATAGACGTAAATACCGAGCCCACTAGTGGGTATCAGTTAAAATACAAAATAATAGGCGATATTGCTTCAATGATTCCTCATTAACTTACAGTTCTTTGGTGCACTGTGAGTATTCTTAGCTCTACTGTTCAAACTCACCTTTCGAACTAAGCTATATAGGTGTACCGAAATAATGATGAAGTGTGTATGGGAAAACGAGGGGGGGGGGGAGGCTATCGCTCATACCAGTTTTGCCCTTAATTGCCTCTATTAATAGAGAGCAACTACGCACTCATGATTCTTGAGACTGCATTGCGAATGTCCGAGTCGGCCGCATTGGCAGGCAGGCTGAATGAGATGTATTGGTCGCCACGGAAGCTCATTGAGCGGTCGATTTCTGCTAAGCAGTGAACCATAGAACCATCTACGATGAATGACAGCTCGATCTCTTTGTTATTCATAAAGCCACCGCTGCGAAATTCAATCTCTTGATAACAACCCGAACGTGAAGCGAAGGTGTTCCCCTTCAAGTAGCCCTTCTCTACGTCTGCTTTCACCATTGCCATGCCCGATGCTTCCACACCTTGGATGATTTTAGCGACTGTTGGCAGTGGATGAACGGAGATAAAGTCACGATCTTTAGGATCAATCGCGAAGCCGATATCTAAGTTGGTTTCAACCCACACATGACATTGGTTCATTTGTGCGTTCAACGCGGTGACTGGCGTTTCATCATTCAGTTTAAGACGGAATGGCACCAATTTGGTTTCACCTGGTTGGATCAAGAAAGGCTCAACGGCTTGAATACGACCCAGTGAAAAGGTTTCGTAGCTGGTGCTATCTTCCGTTTCGACTTTTACTTCTGTGTTGAGAACCAAGTTAATCAGGTCAATTTGTTGCTCAACGTCACCGCCAACAATGTGAACATTGCCAGACAACTCGCCACCTTGGAAAACTTCAATATTATCTAAGACGGTATCAACCTTTGCTGCACCAATGCCCAACGAGGCCTTTAATTTCTTAAACATATTATTTCCCTTTCTAATTATCTGATTTACGAATAGTTATTGCGTGACAATTTGCGACACTTGCCTCACAGAATCAAGTAATTTGCCCCATCTATGTTGAATAAGGTCACATTGCCCGAGGAAATGTTGAAATCATGAAAAAATCCGTTACTCTATTTGTATAGTCAAATAAGGTTTCATTATGTCGAAAGCGCCGCTCTACCTTCAGATAAAACAGTTCATAGACGACAAAATCACCAATGGTCACTGGCCGGTGGGTTATCAAATCACCACCGAACTCGAACTCACAGAGCAGTTCAACGTGAGTAGAATGACGGTCAATAAAGCCATTCGAGATCTTGTGTCTGAAGGCAAGCTCATCAGGAAGCCAAGACTAGGTACTTTTGTTTGTGAACCAGACGAAAAAGCACAATCTCCGCTACTTGATATCAACAACATCGCGCAAGAGATCAAAGACCGAGGCCAAACGTATACTAGCCAAGTTATCAAGCACGATAGCATCAAGGCTGATGAAAGCACGGCTACACGGCTAGGTGTGATGATTAACGCAGAAGTATTCTATAGTGAAATCATACACTTTGCCGACAATACGCCGATACAATTGGAAGCGCGCTGGGTGAACTCTCAAGCCGCTCCAAAATATCTAGAGCAAGATTTTTCAACCTCTACCCCCAATGAATACCTTTCAAAAAGCTGCCCGTTAAGTGCTATCGAGCACACGGTTGAAGCCATTATTCCGGACTCTCAAATTAGAACATCACTAAAACTTTCTGAATCAGAGCCTTGCCTTCTTTTGAATAGAAGAACATGGAGCAAAGAACGCCTCATCAGCTTTGCATTGCTCTACCATCCTGGCTCTAAGTACAAATTAAGCTCCAAGATACTTCTAGATTAAAGAACATCATCCTGATCGCCGATCACATTTTTGCAACATCAACTTGATTCGGGTCAGCGTTTAGCCTATTTATTTGTATATACATTTAATGTTTAGCAAAGATCTAGGTGATTATGAATTTGATCCTCAAAAACGCACGAGTGGTCTCCATGAGTTCGGGAACCGATGGTTATCAGCCCTCTTCCCCTCAAGATATCGTTATCGAGAACGGTAAGATCGTGTCCATATCTTGTTCAAACCACGAAGTACATGCTTCTGAGGTAGAACAACCAAGCACTGATAGCTCCGCGGATTACATCACCTATGATTGCAAGAACAAGCTCGTCACCCCAGGGCTGATTGATTGTCACACTCACCTCGTATTTGCGGGTAATCGCGCCAACGAATTTGAACAGCGTTTGAATGGTGTCTCTTACACCGACATCGCCAAACAAGGCGGTGGGATTCTAGCGACAGTTACGGCAACACGCGCAGCGCAAGAGTCTGAGCTAGTTGAAATGGCATTACCGAGACTCGATGGCCTACTAAGAAGTGGCGTAACCAGCATCGAAGTAAAATCTGGCTATGGTTTAACACTTGAAGATGAGCTCAAGATGTTACGTGCTGCTAAAGCGTTAGAGAATCATCGCCGAATTAAGATCACCACCACTCTCCTTGCTGCACATGCTGTACCGCCCGAATACAAAGAACAACCGGACAGCTATATCGATTTGGTTTGCCAAGAGATCATTCCCAAAGCCGCAGAGCAAGGGCTAGCCGATGCGGTTGACGTGTTCTGCGAATCCATCGGCTTCAACCTAGAACAAACCGAGCGTGTATTTGCGGCCGCCAAAAAGCATGGACTCGCGATTAAAGGCCACACTGAACAACTTTCGAATATGGGTGGCAGCGCGCTTGCAGCAAAATACGGTGCACTCTCTGTTGATCATGTTGAGTACTTAGATAAAGCCGGAGTAAAAGCGCTGGCAGAATCAGGAACAGTTGCCACCTTGCTACCCGGTGCTTTCTATTTCTTGAAAGAGACTCAACAGCCGCCTATCGCCCTATTTCGTGAACACAATATTCCAATGGCAATAGCGACCGACTTAAACCCCGGCACCTCTCCTTTTGCGGATTTAACGCTGATGATGAACATGAGCTGTACCCTGTTTGGTACGACGCCTGAAGAAGCATTGCGTGGTGTAACTTGTAACGCTGCGGCTGCCATTGGCAACTCACAAACCAAAGGCAAAGTCGAAGTTGGTTATGCCGCAGATTTAGCTATCTGGAATATCGACCACCCTGCCGACTTGAGCTATCAAGTCGGTGTTCCTCATCTGCATAAACGTATTGTTAGTGGCGAGGTATGTCATGACTCAATCTAATTCCAACAGCACTAACACAGTATCCACTACTCACAACTTTGTATGGACGGGACGCAATGATCTTGAAGATAGTGAGCTCGGTACTCGCGTTCATCACATTACCAAGCAAGTGCAAAGTACTGATTTAAATGACGGACTTAATGACAACACTGTTGCGTTGGTTGGCTTTGCTAGCGATGCCGGTGTTGCAAGAAATAAAGGACGTGTTGGCGCAAAACAAGCACCTAATTTGATTCGCCAAGCGTTAGCTAATATGGCTTGGCACAATGATGCTCGCATTGCTGATCTTGGCGATATCGAATGTAACGATGATCAATTAGAAGTGAGCCAGAAGCAGTGCGCTGATGTGATTGCCAATGCGCTATCCACCAGCAAAGTGATTACCCTTGGCGGTGGTCACGAAGTGGCTTGGGCTTCTTTCCAAGGTCTCGCTGAGCACCTAACTAAAGTTCAATCAGATCAAAAACCTAAAATCGGTATCGTTAACTTTGATGCTCACTTTGATCTTCGTGAATTTGAAAGCGACATTGCTGATGTTAAACCAAGCTCAGGCACGCCTTTTAACCAGATAAGTGATTACTGTCACTCGCATCAGTGGCCGTTTCACTACGCTTGCCTGGGTGTTAGTGCAGCCAGCAATACCCAAGCGCTGTTCAACAAAGCCGACCAACTTGATGTGTGGTATGAACAAGACCGCAACATGACCCAAGCGAACCAAGTCGCTCAACAGGCCAAGTTACAAAAATTCATCGCTGAGTGTGATTACCTCTATCTCACCATTGACTTAGACGTATTCCCAGCGGCGACTGCGCCGGGTGTCAGTGCTCCAGCAGCACGAGGCGTGAGCTATGAAGCGCTCGCACCTTTTTTAGAACAGATTTTTAAACACAGTGAAAAACTCATTATCGCGGACATTGCGGAATACAACCCAGACTACGACGTCGATGGCCAAACGGCTCGATTGGCGGCTCGTTTATGTTGGGATATAGCCAGTGCAATGGCCAGCGACTAATCCAGCTATACCGATAACTACAACTACAACTACAACGATATAACGTGAAACAGAAGGAATTCCAAAATGACGGAACACCACAACAGTGACCCTCGTCTCGACACGACTCGCGAAATTCGCGCACCTCATGGCACCACTTTGCGCGCTAAATCTTGGTTAACAGAAGCACCGCTGCGTATGCTGATGAACAACCTAGACCCAGATGTGGCAGAACACCCACATGCACTGGTTGTGTATGGAGGTATTGGTCGCGCTGCACGTGATTGGAAATGTTATGACAAGATTGTTGAAGTATTAGAACGTTTAGAAGACGACCAAACATTACTTGTTCAATCAGGTAAACCTGTAGGCGTGTTCCCGACTCATAAAAACGCACCTCGCGTACTGATCGCTAACTCGAACCTTGTTCCACACTGGGCAAACTGGGAACACTTCAACGAGCTCGATAAAGAAGGCTTGATGATGTACGGCCAAATGACCGCAGGCAGTTGGATCTACATCGGCTCACAAGGCATCGTGCAAGGTACTTATGAAACATTTGTCGCGATTGCCAAGAAGCACTTCCAAGGCGAAGCAAACGGCAAATGGGTTCTAACTGGCGGTCTTGGTGGCATGGGTGGCGCTCAACCTCTTGCTGCAACGATGGCTGGCTTCTCAATGATCGCCGTAGAATGTGATGAATCACGAATCGACTACCGCTTGCGTACTGGCTATGTAGACAAAAAGGCCACCAGCCTAGATGAAGCAATGGCAATGATTAAAGAATCAGATACACCTATCTCAGTTGGCTTATTAGGTAACGCCGCAGACGTGTTCCCAGAGTTAGTTGAACGCAATATCACACCTGACGTGGTGACTGACCAAACCTCTGCCCACGATCCTCTTAACGGCTACTTGCCGCAAGGTTGGACGATGGAGAAAGCCGCACAAGAGCGCACCATTGATGAAGCAAAAGTGGTGAAAGCCGCAAAACAATCGATGGCGATTCAGGTTCAAGCAATGCTAGACCTGCAATACCGCGGCGCAGCGACCGTGGATTACGGTAATAACATTCGCCAAATGGCACTGGAAGAAGGCGTGGAAAACGCATTTGATTTCCCAGGCTTTGTTCCTGCTTATATTCGTCCATTGTTCTGTGAAGGTATTGGGCCATTCCGTTGGGCAGCCCTCTCTGGCGACCCAGAAGACATCTACAAAACAGACCAAAAAGTAAAAGAACTGATTCCAGATAACCCACACCTACACAACTGGTTAGATATGGCGCGTGAACGCATTCAGTTCCAAGGCCTACCAGCGCGTATTTGTTGGGTTGGCTTGAAAGACCGTGAACGTTTGGGCCAAGCATTCAATGAAATGGTGAAAAATGGCGAACTAAAAGCACCAGTTGTTATTGGTCGTGACCACCTAGATTCAGGTTCAGTTGCGAGCCCGAACCGCGAAACTGAAGGCATGATGGATGGTTCAGATGCCGTATCAGATTGGCCTCTATTGAATGCCCTTCTGAACACAGCTGGCGGCGCAACTTGGGTTTCTTTGCACCACGGTGGTGGCGTTGGCATGGGCTTCTCGCAACACTCAGGCATGGTAATTTGTTGTGACGGCAGTGAAGATGCATCACAACGCATTGCTCGCGTACTTCACAATGACCCAGCAACCGGCGTAATGCGTCATGCTGATGCAGGTTACGATATTGCCAAGCAGTGTGCCAAAGAGCAGAAGCTTGATTTACCTATGCTAAACGAAGAACTTCGTCGCCTTTAATGTCTGGAGAAAACATGTTGAATTTATTACTTAAGCCAGGACTACTAGGCCTATCTGAACTGCGTAAAATCAGCCGTAGCCCTGTGAACCTTTCACTGGATCCAGCAGCAATCCCCGATATCGAAGCGAGCATGCAGGTTGTCGAGCAAGTGATTGCTGAAGACCGCACTGTGTATGGCATCAACACGGGTTTTGGCTTACTAGCAAATACCAAAATCGCCCCTGAAGACCTCGAAGTTCTACAGAAAAGCATCGTACTTTCTCACGCAGCGGGCATTGGCAAATTTATGTCTGATGAAACCGTGCGTTTGATGATGGTATTGAAGATTAACAGCTTGTCTCGCGGTTACTCGGGTATCCGCCTCAAGGTGATTAATGCTCTTATCGACCTTGTGAACGCACAGGTTTATCCGTGTGTTCCACAAAAAGGATCAGTAGGTGCCTCTGGAGATCTTGCTCCCCTCGCCCACATGAGTACCGTTCTGCTAGGTGAAGGCCAAGCAAGACACAACGGTAAAATCATCACAGGCTTAGAAGCAATGCAGATCGCAGGTCTTGAACCAATCACACTTGCGCCGAAAGAAGGCTTAGCGCTGCTAAACGGCACACAAGCATCGACTGCATTCGCGTTAGAAGGTCTATTCGCAGCGGAAGACTTGTTTGCATCTGCAACAGTGTGTGGTGCGATGTCTGTTGAAGCAGCACTCGGTAGTCGCCGCCCATTTGACCCTCGTATTCACCGCGTTCGTGGTCATCGTGGCCAAATGGATGCAGCGCTTGCTTACCGCCATATGCTTGATCAAAAGAGTGAGATTGGTGAATCACACACTTGTTGTGAAAAGGTTCAAGATCCTTACTCACTGCGTTGTCAGCCTCAAGTGATGGGTGCCTGCTTACAGCAGATTCGTAATTCAGCTGACATTTTAAATGTTGAAGCGAACTCGGTATCGGACAACCCGCTGGTTTTCGCTGATGATGGCGACATTATTTCAGGGGGTAACTTCCACGCAGAACCCGTCGCAATGGCAGCCGATAACCTTGCGTTGGCCATTGCCGAGATAGGTAGCCTGTCAGAACGAAGAATGGCATTGCTGATTGATAGCGCGCTAAGCAAGTTACCACCTTTCTTGGTCGATAACGGCGGCGTGAACTCAGGCTTTATGATTGCTCAGGTTACCTCTGCAGCATTGGCGAGTGAGAACAAAACCTTAGCGCATCCTGCGTCAATAGACAGCCTACCTACTTCTGCAAACCAAGAAGACCACGTATCAATGGCAACCTTCGCAGCACGTAGGCTTAGATACATGGCTGAAAATACCCGCGGAATATTGGCAGTAGAATACTTAGCAGCAGCACAAGGACTCGATTTCCGAGCACCAAACCTATCGTCCCCTCGTGTCGAAGAAGCGAAACAGATTCTGCGTGAAAAAGTCAGCTTCTACGATAAAGACCGATATTTTGCTCCGGATATTGAACAAGCTAACCTATTACTCAAGTTATCAGTGCATAACCACCTAATGCCTGAAGGTACTCTGTGTAGCTTTTAAGACAGAAACAATCTGAACAACACTCATTAGAGTGTTATATAAACAAGGGCTATTGATTAGCCCTTGTTGCATTGAGCTAATCACCATATCCTCCTTAAAATCCCAACATACCATCCAACGTATTTATCTAATCGATTGATATATAAGTAAAGTTAACTGGATAGACCATTAGAGCGAAGTTAGTTAGCTATAATCCACCCCAGATTTGATGACTAATAGCGATACTATGTTTCTGACACCTTACTTTTCTACTGAAGACAATCAATTTCAATTCACTCGTGAACAGGCTAGCCACTTTGCTAAAAAAGTAGCCGCTGACTTCAACCCAATTCACGATGAAGACAACAAGCGCTTCTGCGTGCCTGGCGACCTTTTGTTTGCAGTTCTTCTGCAGAAAGAAGGCATCAGCCAAAAAATGCGTTTTGATTTTTCAGGTATGGTGGGTAACGGTATTGCGCTAAGCGTTGACAACAAATGTGAGAAAGAAAGCTCACTGGTTGACGAGAAAGGCAAAGAGTACCTACACATGTCTTGTGAAGGTGAAAAGAGCCACGACCAAGCGTTCATCGAGCACGTAGTAACAAACTACGTTAAGTTCTCTGGCATGAACTTCCCTCACATCATGGTTCCTCTTATGGAAGAACAACAGATGATGATCAACTGCCAACGTCCTCTTGTGATTTACGAGAGCATGGAAGTTGAATTTACTCGCCTAGACCTGTCTCACCCAGAAGTTGAGTTCTCTGGCGCGACTTTTGATGTTGAAGGCAAGCGTGGCATCGTGACTCTGAACTTCGACTTCAAAGAAGACGGCGAAGTAGTCGGTAAAGGCGTGAAGCGCATGGTTGCAAGTGGCCTTAAGCCATACGACCAAGCTTCTGTAGACGACCTAGTAAACCGCTTCAACGAACGCAAAGAGATGTTTCTAGCTCAGTTCGCAGCTGCCGCTTAATCAGCATCCTTATTTACACCACGTGATGTAAATAACTCTAGAACAAGATCAATAAAGCCCAGCTTGATAATCTCAAGCTGGGCTTTTTTATTTCGAAGTCTAATTCCACTAAGCCACTCAAATCGGCACTAAATCCAGCGTCTAACCTTTTGTTTGTAATCAACATATTCCGCGCCGAACAATCGTTCTAGTGCTCGCTCTTCGGGTTTGATTTGGAACTGAGTCATGTACATTACAAATACAAAACTGAGTAAAACACTGAACAGGTTTTGGAAGAAGTAACCAAAGCAAAACAGTAGGATGAATAGTCCTAGATACATTGGGTTTCGCGTGTAGCCAAAGATCCCACTGTCCACAACTGCCGAGGCGGTTTCGACTTTGATCGGATTAACGGTGGTTTTCTGTTTTCGAAATTCCAATATGCCTGATATTCCAATCACACCACTCAGTGCGACCCCGATACCTAACACAACCATTCCATAAGGTAATGCCATTGTACCTTGGCTCAACTGCTGAGCGCAGAAGTACGAGGCTATGAATACAATAATGAACAGTGCAACGGGTGGTACTTTTAACTCTAGAAATCTCATAGCTTTCCTTATTAACAATTCCATTGTTAGTTTAGAAAAAAGCCCAGCAATTGCTGGGCTAAATGTATTAAAGAATTTTTGCGAGCGCCTGTAATGGGTGGGCAAGCTTCTCACCCTCAAAGCGCTTCACTTGGCTTCGGCATGAATACCCCGTCACTAAGCAACGCTCTTTCGGTAAGTCTTGCATCCTTGGCTTCCAACTTAGACCGTATATGTCTTTCGACATTTGCAGCTTATCAACTTCGTGGCCGAACGTACCCGCCATACCACAACAGCCGACAGGAACGCTGGTTAACGCAGCACCAAAGTGTTTGAAGATAGTGCCCCACTCTTTTTCGGCGTTCGGCATTTTGGTCTTTTCAGTACAGTGAGCAAACAAGTACCACATCTCTTCACTTGCTGAGCGTACTTCGAACTCACCTAACGATGGCATTAACCATTCATGCACGGTAAGCACATCAAAGTCGCCGCGTTTGTCACCTAAGATCTCGACGTATTCATCGCGGTAACAAAGCACGAGAGCAGGATCAACACCGACCAAAGGAATACCGATATCCGCCACCATCGACAAGAAATCCGAAGTCGATTTCGCCTCACGTGCAAATCGATTTAAGAAGCCCTTGATGTGTAGCGCTTTACCATTCGGTTTGAATGGCAGTAGTATCGGTGTTTTGCCAAGCTTTTGAGCCAGAGTGACGAAGTCTTCAATCACCTCTGCATCATAGAAGCTGGTAAACGGGTCTTGAACGATCAATACATGCTGTTTCTTCTGTTCCGAAGAAAGCCCTTCTAGGTACTGAATATCGAATAGTTGCAGCTCTTTGCTCGCCAGACGATTTTTCAGAGTAGGCACCGACATCAGTGGTGCATCAACATAACCAATCGTTTTAGCCGTTGCGGTTTGTATCCACTTTTGACCCAATGCTGCGTTCACCACTTTCGGCGCTTTCGCCATCAGTGGCAGCATGGTCTCGATATTAGCCACCAAGTAATCTTTCGCAGGACGTTGGTAGCGTGAGTAATAGATATTTAAGAATCGCGAACGGAAACTCGGCACATCAACTTTGATCGGACACTGGCTCGCACATGCTTTACATGCAAGACAACCGTTCATCGCTTCATGGACTTCATGCGAGAAATCGTACTCATGGCGTTTGTTCATCGTGTTGCGAACACGCTCAACCATGGTTTTAACGGGTGTGTTGTCTTTCAACGCTTCTTGTTCAAGGTCGAGAATATCTACACCTTGCTCAGTCAGTTGACGCAACCATTCTCGAACCAAGCCTGCGCGGCCTTTCGGTGAATGACGTCGGTCAGCCGTAACTTTCATTGAAGGACACATTGGCGAGCTCGTATCGTAGTTGAAACACAAGCCGTTACCGTTACATTCCATCGCTTGCTTGAAGCTGTCACGAACTTGTACGTCGATCTGACGGTCGTAGAAACCACGCTTAGTATCAGTGACCTTCACCAATTCAGCGTCACTTTCTAAGGGCGTACAGATTTTGCCCGGGTTCATCTTGTTATGCGGGTCAAATGCTGCTTTCACGCGTCTTAATTCGGTAAACAGCTCTTCACCAAAGAAGTCTGGTCCATACTCAGAACGGAAGCCTTTACCGTGTTCACCCCACATTAAGCCACCGTATTTCGCCACCAGCTTAACCACTTCATCAGAGACTTCGTGCATCAAGGCTTCTTGCACCGGATCACACAGATCTAATGCTGGACGAACGTGCAAAACGCCAGCATCAACGTGACCAAACATGCCGTAGTTCAACTCTTTTGAATCAAGCAGGACTCTAAACTCAGCGATGAAGTCAGCCAAGTTTTCAGGTGGGACACAGGTATCTTCAGCAAATGCGACAGGCTTAGCACGACCTTTCGCTGCACCTAATAGACCCACTGCTTTCTTACGCATGTTGTAGATTCGGCCAATGCTCGCCAAGTCGCTACACACTTGGAAGCCAATCACACCGGCTTCTTCGCTTTCAACCATGGTTTCAAGGCGTGCAGTCAGCGCTTGAACTTGTTGTTCAACTTCCGCTTCATCTTGGCCTGCAAACTCAACCATGTTGATGCCAAGCATCTCTTTGTTCGGAACGTCCATCAGCAGGTCGCTCACGGTGTGCCAAACAATGTCTTGCTTCGCTAAGTTCAATACTCTTGAATCGACCGTTTCAACAGAGAGTGCTTTCGCTTCAACCATAAACGGCGCATTACGCAGCGCAGAATCAAACGTGTTGTATTTCACGTTAACCAGCGTTCGCGCTTTAGGAATCGGGGTTAGATTGAGCTTTGCTTCAGTGATGAAGGCCAAAGAGCCCTCTGCGCCACACAGAACGCGAGTCAGGTCAAAACTGTCGTCTTGTTCGCTTATCGCGTTCTTTAGGTCATAACCTGTTAAGAAGCGGTTCAACGGTGGGAATTTATCTAAGATTTGAGCGCGCTTGTCTCGACAAACCGCCTCAGTCACCGCAAGTGCATGGTGAGCGAATTCACCCTCAACAGGTAAGCCGTGTGATAAATCAGATTCTAGACACGAACCATCTGCGAACACCGCTTGCAGCGACAACACATGGTCCGACGTTTTGCCGTACTTCAATGACCCTTGACCCGAAGCATCGGTATTGATCATGCCACCCAAGGTTGCTCGGTTACTAGTAGAAAGGTCTGGAGAGAAAAAGTAACCATACGGGCGAACAGCGTCGTTCAATTGATCTTTAACGACACCAGACTGAACTCTTACCCAGCCTTCTTTCTCGTTAATCTCAAGAACCTTATTCATGTATCGCGACAGGTCAACCACGACACCTTTTGTTAAAGATTGTCCGTTGGTTCCAGTACCACCGCCACGAGGGGAAAAAGTCACTCGTTCGTAAGCGGATTTAGAAACCACTTTACCGATAAGCACAACGTCTTGCGTTGTTTTAGGAAGGATGACCGCCTGCGGCAATTGCTGATAGACACTGTTATCAGTCGCCACAGCCAAACGGCTAGAATATTGAGATTCAATGTCGCCAGTAAAGCCCGCTGTTTTTAGTTCATCTAAAAAGCGTACGACAACTGGATCGACATCAGCATTGAGTTGAAGTCTTGGTAACATTTGCTTCCTGCCCCTACTTCGCTGATCCTATCAGCATTGGGTTATCTGAGATTTTTAATAATTTTCTTTGAATTTCGTCACTTTACTACTATTAAGATCATATAAAAAGGTGATCAAATCAGAATCTCAGTGCAAGAATGGAGAAATAGTCACTTTCGTCTTAATTCAGTAGCAATATACTGAATAACATTTTGTTTAAGACATCTCCACGAGCACATCACAATGAAAAAAAACAAAACAGTCACAACTGAAGATATCCTTCTTAAACTATGCCAATCAGTCTCAAGCGTACTTACTTCAGCGACGGCTTCTCAGGTGTCCTATTCAGCCATGGTTCAAAAGATCAACAAAACAAGCCTAAAGCCAGACTTTGGTTGCTTCGTTCTGTTTGACGGCGGCTTTTCTGGTCTTGTTGTTATCAATTTTACGTCCAAAGCAGCGCTAGAGATCTACACCAATTACATGCGCAATATGGGCATGCCTGAAAACGAGCTCGCTGTGCTTCATACTTCAGACGAAGTGGGTGATGTATTGGGTGAGTTGATGAACCAATTGGTTGGCGACTTCACCAATAAAATCCGCAAAGAGCTGCAAACCAACATCACACAAAACCAACCGAAAATGCTGGCTCTGAACAAGCAAGTTAACCTTTCTGTTGATACTAATCTCGATCGTCCACAAGCTCGTCGTGTTACTTTCTCTACCGCTAATAACAACATTTTCTACCTTGAGCTTGCGATGGATAAGACCGAATTCATTCAATTGGAAGAATTTGAAATCGCGGAAGACGAATGTCCAGACAGCATTCTTGAAGCGACTCAGAAAAAAATGCAAGAAGCGAACAAGCCAGCTCAAAGCTCAGGCAATGATTCTGCAGCAGATCTACTCGATGAACTGGGTATCTAGATTACTAATACTCTAGTTAATCAGGAAAATCGTGTCACTAACGCCATCAATACGCTTGATGGCGTTTTTGTTTTTGTCGCCAACTCGGCTCATGCAATCCAATGTTCACCACCTCCCTTGTTCATCAAACCAGTTTTGCCTTTCTGTTACCCGCGAAAACATGTAAAATGTTGGACTTTTAAAAATTTGCGGTACTGATTAAATTGTCGATGGATAAGAAAAAAGCCCTAAAGAAAATTGCCAAGTGTCTTGAGCTTGGAAATTCTGCGAACGTCAATGAAGCTGCCAATGCGATAAAAATGGCGCATAACTTGATGCTGAAATATGGTCTCGAAAAAGACGATATTGAATTTATCAAGATGGGGAAAACTCAGTCCAGTCACCTGTTACCTGCAAATATCAGTTCTACATTGCTGCGTGTTATTCGCGGTATCAACACCAAATTTGGCGTAGAAGCCGTGTTACTGAATCACAAAGGCCTTAAGCGTGTTGAGTTCATTGGTGAAGCCGACCGCGCGATCTTCGCAGCCTTTGCGTTCGATATTATTTATCGCGAACTGAATGAGCACACAGGCCAATTCAGAAATAGCTTTGCTGGCTCTGGCACAGGCTCATTAGAAGTGACACGCCGCGTGAACTCGTTTGTTTCAGGTTGGGTTGAAGGTGCGCTTGAAAAGCTACCAACCATTACTCCAGACGACGAATCAAACAACAAGATCAATAACTACATTGATAAAGAATTCAAAAATATCGACCGTGAGACCTTCAAGCAGCAACTGAGAGAAGCGATGAAAAACCTCACCGCCGATTATGAAGTTGGTTTGAAGAAAGGTCGTAAATTGTCTGTTAATCGACCAGTTGGCGGTACCCAGGCAGCTAAAAAGATAACTAAATCATAGAGCCACTTTACATTACTTCGACGTATTGATAAAAACCATCAATAAGATTTACAGGACTATGTTTGTCACTCGGATTCATTCGTTTGACAGAAGTACATGATGGAGAAAATACGTTGAAAAAAATCACACTAGCCCTAGCGCTTACTATCGCTTTAACGGGTTGTCAGGCAACTCAACGCCAAAACGCGACAACTGGCGAATCTGAGACTAACTCTGCAACTCAAGGCGCTCTAATTGGTGCACTTGCTGGTGCCGTTGCTGGTGCTGCAACTGGTGACTCAAAAGACCGTGGTAAACGTGCACTTATTGGCGCGGCAGGTGGTGCGGCTGTTGGCGGTGGTATTGGTTACTACTTTGACCGACAAGAAGCAGCCCTTCGTGAAGAGCTAATGAATTCAGGCGTTCAAGTTGAACGCGTCGGTGAGAACCAACTTCTACTTCGCCTAGAAAACGGCATCGGTTTTGATTCTGGCTCTTACGCTTTGGAATCAAGCATTCACAACACCCTTCGCGGCGTTGCTCGCATCCTAGTTGAATACCCAGACACTAGCCTAGTGATTGAAGGTCATACTGACAGCACTGGCAGCGAATCGACGAACCAAATTCTTTCTGAGCGTCGTGCTGAATCTGTTCGTGCATTCTTGATCTCTCAAGACGTTGCTGCAGGTCGTGCTATTGCTCGTGGTAACGGTGAGCGTTACCCTCTATGTGACAACAATACCTCTCAAGGTCGTGCTTGTAACCGTCGCGTAGAAATTCAAATCTTGCCGCTTAAGTAGCACGATTAAAGCCCAGTCCATCTTTATCTATTGAATTAACCTCTATATAGTTGTTTATCAGTTATGTTACTCAATTAACGTAATACTAATAACCAACAACCATAAAGCGTATTCATACTGACATATCGACTCTGGGCTTTTTTACGAGACTTATCTTTTGCTTATCCTATCCAACTTTTTGTCATCGTCACTGCTTAGAACTCTATTTCTAGCCCTCATCTTTTCCACGATACAGTTGTCCATACCACATTTCGTGCACGCTGCAAGTAATGATGAGTTTTCGCTAGAATCACAATCTCAAGATCCCATTTCTCAATACCAATTAGCTCAAGCTTATGAATCGGGTGTCGACGTCCCTCTTAGCACCAGTGATGCATTGTATTGGTACACGCAATCAGCAGAAAGCGGTAACCCAAACGCGCAATTTAGACTGGGTGAATGGTACTTGGCAGGCACAGGTGTTGAACAAAGTAACAAGCTTGCTTTGGAATGGTTTATTAAAGCAGCGTTGCAAGGTAACCAGCGCGCGCCTATCGAGGTCGCCAAACTCTACGAATCCTCGCTAGAACAAGACCTCCTTCAACCATTAGATAAAGCGCAGCTATGGTATGAAGCAGCCTTAAAAGATAATCCACAAGCAGAAGATGGTTACAACCGTATTTTGGAAGCGCAATTCAACCAGCAACGTGCAAAGCAGATCTCTTCGATTGAGAAGCTTAACGACAACGTCAAAACTGAAACCAGCACGAATCAAGGGCTATCTAGTCAAGAGCGAGCAAGCACTCTCCCTTCGGCTCTGCCATACGAAGAGCAGACGACACGTTCTAACCTAACGTATTCAGACTATCTGATTGGCACAGCCTTGGCCGTGTTGATTTCAATTATCAGTATCATTGCAACTCTCGTTATCTCAAGAAAAAGACAAACTCTAAAGTCGGGTGATTCGCGACAGCAACAACAATCACTGGAAGCGCAGCTTAGCTCGAAGGACCTTACGATTAAGCAGCAAAAACGACAATTGCACACTATGTTCCACGAATTGAAGAAGCAGAAAAACAGTAAAGGTCTGAGTAATTTGCAGGTGGCCTGCGCGCTATTTGGCTACACACCTAGCTCAATCCCTGATCAAAAAAGCATCAAGACCCGATACAAACAGCTATCAAAGATCTACCATCCAGATGGTCACGGATGTGACGAAGAAATGAAACGTTTGAACAATGCGCTAAAAACCATCTTACAAAATGTTACAAAACCGTAAACAAACACACATCTTCATTTTCCTAGATCCCAAAGATATCGATTTTATTGGTGTTGCAATCGATCCCCCTCTCAAAAACGGGTAACAAACTATTAACTAATGGGTCTTACTTGTGTCATAATTTGCGCCGAAAATACACCTGACTTAAACAGGTGAGGAGAGAATATGTTCACAATAGAAGGCGTTTGTGATTGGTGCAAAAAGCCAAGCCTAGTTAAAAAGCACGACTACCTAGATGGTAAGTGTCATCATGCATGTAAAGAGTGCAATGATATTGCAACCATTGATGTTCGCCAGTTCAATATTGGTGAAATGGAAATGAGAGCAAAACTCTCCCAAGCGACATTGAGATAAGCAACACCGTGAAATATAGGAAAGCGCCTAAGGCGCTTTTTTTGTGCCTGTGGTTTTAGATCTTCTCTATCTCTATCTCTATCTCTATCTCTATACAGGTGTATACAGTACTTTTCTGTCAAAACTACTGTATACACCTGTATAAAGCTCACATTTTTTTCAACTTATAAGACAAAACAGCAAATTCATTCAAATTTAATTTATCACATAATTTCAATGACTTAATTGTATTTCATTCATAACCTCACACGGAATCGTCCAATAATCCCGCAAAAAACGCTTGATCTTATAAGCAACTAAAACTACTGTATACACATACAGCATGTATATAAGGACAGCAAAATGATTCAAGCACACGTTAAAGCACAACACTCTAGCCCGCTAGTTCACTGCGCATTTACATCAGTTTCTCGTAAAAGCACAAATTCAAACGAGGAAGCGTTGTTTGCAAGAATGGCGTTGCTGTCCAATCAACATCAGTGGTTACTGTTTACGGCTCAAACACCAAGACCATCGGCTAAGCAGCTTAAGCAACATAATGTTTGCTGCGACCGCGTTATTCATATGAAAGCCTCTCATCAAATGACTGAAGTAGAGACCGTCGAGAAAGCAATCCGCTCTAAGAATGCGAGTGCGATTGTTGCAAGTGCATCGATTGATCAGTTCAGCCAACAGTACCTAAGAACACTAGGATCGCGCTTTCAGTGTGAAGTCTTCTTTATGGATGCGAATTCAGAGCGTATTCACTAAACCACCTTGCTTAATAACATTTTGGCTCAAAAACATAGCTCACAATCATAGCTCAGCCTTTAAGCTAACAAACATAGCTCAAAAACACAGTCCAAATATACTGCCTTCCCCTGCCCTACGATTCGCCTTTAATTTGGTGGATCGTTAGGCAGGGGGTTTTTATTTGATTAGCAGATTTAGCAAACGTTTGCTTTTTCTCTGGAAGCGAACGTTAGATTGGGTATAATGCCCGTCTAATCATGTGCACATTGCACTTCTCTGTATGACGTTTGATAAAAGATAGGAATGTCTAAATGAGCCTCGCTGATCAAGTTCTTGCCGTAAATGATGACCTCCCAATCCGCACTGATAAACCTGTCCACAGTGGCAAGGTTCGTTCGGTTTACTGGTTAACTGAAGAAGATAGCCAACGACTAATTAAAGAGAAAGGCTACGATGTAGCACCAGATGCACCTTTAGCAATCATGGTGATCAGTGACCGTATCTCTGCATTTGATTGTATCTGGCGTGGTGAAGGGAATCTGAAAGGTGTTCCAGGTAAGGGAGCAGCTCTAAATGCTATCTCTAACCACTGGTTCAAATTGTTTAAAGACAACGGACTTGCTGACAGTCATATTCTTGATATCCCTCACCCGTTCGTATGGATTGTACAAAAAGCTCGCCCAGTGATGATTGAAGCGATTTGTCGTCAATACATCACAGGTTCTATGTGGCGCGCATACGCAAACGGCGAACGTGAGTTCTGTGGTATCGAGATGCCTGAAGGCCTTGAGAAAGACAAGAAGTTGCCTGAGCTACTGATCACTCCTTCAACAAAAGGGATTTTGAAAGGTATTCCTGGCGTTCCAGAAGCTGATGATGTGAACATCACACGTAGCAACATCGAAGACAACTTCGCAGCCTTCAACTTTACTCAAGCAAGTGACATCGCGCATTACGAGAAACTTCTTAAAGAAGGCTTCAACGTAATCAGCCAAGCGCTAGCAAAAGTAGACCAAACCTTTGTTGATACCAAATTTGAGTTTGGCTACGTCAACGATGCTCAAGGCAAAGAAAAGCTTATCTACATGGACGAAGTTGGTACTCCAGATTCATCTCGCATTTGGGATACTCAGGAATACAACAACGGCAACATCGTTGAGAATTCAAAAGAAGGCTTCCGTCAATTCTTGCTTAACTACTTCCCTGATGCTGACATTCTTTTGAACAAAGAACGTATGCCAGAACGTGAAGCACTAGCTCGTGACAACGAACTGCCTCTTGATTCGCTAATGTCTCTGTCTCGTACTTACCTTGATATCGCAGCGAAAATCACAGGTGCGGAGATCGTACTGAGCGAGAATCCTAAGCAAGAGATCATCGATGTGCTGCGCGCTGACTATGGTCTAATCGACTAATTGCTTAACTGCTTAACTGCTTAACTGCTTAACTGCTTAATCTCAACATAAAAAGCTAGAAAGCTAATAAGCTCGTAAACACAAATTTTAGATACTAAAAGGGCCTCAATACTGAGGCCCTTTTTACGTGTACGTTTTACTATTCCTGAGAGAGGTTATCGGCGAACTGAAGTTACAGCCTAATCGTGAACTCTTCTCCAGAATTACCCGCAATCACTAAATGACTGCGCGATTCAATATACTCGATCTGCTCTTCTTCAAGAGAATATGGCATCACTACTTTGAGCTCATTGATTCCTTCTAGCTTCGCGAGCTTGAGTAAGGTCACAATGTTCGACTCATCACTTTTACGCGTCGACATTGATTTCAATGCCATCTGCCATAAACGATCTTCAGGGCTTGCTAGCTCTTTAATGCTATCTCGCCAGACGGTACTGAACACTGGCGCAATTGTGGTGAGTGCTTCCAGAAAAGTCCATTTTTTACTGCATGAGGCGCCAAGAAATGTTGTGTAATCGAACTCTACACGCGTCTCTTCCTGTTTATCCATGATGTCCCCCGACACTTTGGCAACACAATATACTCAATATCTATCAACTCTTTCTTTATAGCAATAGGATATAGAAGAATAGTCTTTTATGACCTTTTGATTGGTTAAAAAGGCATATAAAAATCAAACTTGTAACAAAATAAGCACTGAAAAATCATATATGCACCTATTTGATTAATATTTTAGAGATAAAACTTATCCATCTATTTGATATCAATTATTCGGCTCGCTTTTTTGTACTGAATACGCCAGCCTGACCATGTCGGCAGCTCCCAACGTTTTGGCGATAACTTTCGACTACCCGATTGATAGTGAACGTAAATCAGCTTTCTCGCGGGCAAGTATTCTACATCGAGTTGCAAGTCGGCAAGGCTCAATGCAAACGGATATTTTTCCGAAAATTCTGAATAGAGCCAAGTTGGAATGCCATCGAACGGTATGTCTGCGTGGTCAAACATTTCCAACTCACTGACATCAGTAACCCCTAACACTTCAAGCTGCTCTATAAACCATAGCTCAAAGTTAATGTTCTCAATTTCTGGTGTGTATTGTGTTTGCTCGTCGAGACCGAGTTTCACATACAGCTGCCAGTGTTTGATCTCTTGAGTGCGAGCCTTTGCAAAACCGGGAAGCTGGTCTCCATTTAACACGAGGTCGACGATAGGTTTTAACGATAATTGCCCTTCAGCCGCGACAAGCTTGGTTGTAATCGTACGGCCTGCGTACACCAACGCCATCTCGGTAAATACGCCATCGTCATTTACTACTGTTTCACCTTGCTCCCACTCTCCTAGCCGAGCATCTACTATAAGCTCAAGAGGAATAGGGGCCGTGACCGTCGCTAAGGTCAGTGTCTGCTTAACACCTCTTCCCGGCAAGCTGTGGGTATCAAGCACCAACATCGCTTGTGCATTGTCTGGGAAACGGTTCTGACGACCAAGTACTACCTCTAACGCTCCATTAGCAAACGCTTCTTTCCTTTTCAGTCGGCGCACAAACACCAATTCAGGATGCAGATTTACAATAGTCTTGAGCAGTTCAATGCGTTGGAAACGTGACGCGACTCCTAACTGAGGAAGTTCAAACACCTCACGCATTTGCTTCGCCAATCCTTGCGCTTCATTCAGTGCTTGTTGATCTATTTCTAGATGCGGATATTCGCGACCACGCACAATCTGAATCAACAGGCTTAAATCACACCCTTCCTTCTCCTGTTGCGCGAGCGCTTCTAGATGTTCTGCATTATTCGGTAACTGATATAAGCGAGCAGGAACGGACAACGCCGCTGTGAGATCGACCATCGCCTCTTTCAGTGCTTTGGTTTTGATTCGAGTAACGATATCGGCATACAAGGCATCAATCGGCAACGGATACAGCTTTTTGCCATGCTCGGTAACTTGATGGTTGGCGTTAATCGCTTCCATCGTCAGCAAGGAATGAGTTGCGCTATTTAGCGACTTATCAGGAATAGGATCGAGGAAAGACAAACTCTCAAGCGGAGATCCACAACATGCTGCGGCCAACATAGGTTCGGTCAGCTCTTCACGCTGCAATTCAGGCGGTGTGACTAACTCTAACGCCGCATGCTCACCATATAGACGCACACAAACGCCGTCCATGACCCTACCCGCGCGGCCAGCTCGTTGTTTGGCACTCGCTCGTGATATGGATTTAAGCATCAAAGTGGTTCTGCCATTACGCTGAACGGTGCGTCTCTCTAATCCTGAATCTATCACCACACCGATGTCAGGAATGGTTAATGAGGTTTCTGCAACGTTAGTCGCAAGGATGACCTTTCTCAAGGCATTACCGTTAGCATTGATATCGGTATTACGACCCGATAACGCTAAATCTCGCTCTTTATCACTGACCGACGCATGCAATTTAACGACTTGGATATCTGGATTTTTCGCTAAGGCTTGTTCGCATTGCACGATCTCTTTTTTACCCGGCAGAAAAACCAACATATCGCCGGAAGACGCAATCAGTTGATGATTCACTTCGTCCGCGATGCGCTGTTCTAGATGTCGAATATCAGGCAGGGTTCTGGATTCATTCGCTCGGTGTTCAATCTCAACTTGATAAGTTCGGCCTTCACAACTGATTCGATTCGCATCCAAATACTGAGCAAGGCGTTCACCCTCAATGGTTGCTGATGTGATCACCAAGCGATGACTCGCTTTTTGTTTCAGAATCGCCACCAGCAAGTCGATGTCCCAGCGTCTCTCGTGAAACTCATCCACCACGATCACATCAAAACTAGCTAATCCATCTTCTGATAGCCAACGCAGCGCGATACCGGGTGTCACAAAAACAACATCAGTTTGCTCGTTGTATTCTGATTCAAGCTTAATCGCATAGCCCACTTTGCTCCCAAGCTTCTCGCCCGATTGCTGCGCGAGATATTTAGCCAGTGATGTACACGCGATGCGTCTTGGCTCCACTACCAGCACTCGCCCATGTTGAGAAGCCCAAAGCGGCAGGCGCGTTGATTTACCAGATCCGGTTTCAGCCTCCACGACAAGGTGAGAATTAACGATTTGTTCGTGGAATACGTTTTGATAAGCATCGATGGGAAGTAATGACATAAAATGGCGAGTCGCGAAAAAGTGTGAGCAAAGTATAACGAATTATCGTGTTGAAATTCGATAAGTGTGGGACATGGGTAAGAATATCATTTTGTTTGCTCAGATCGCGGAGAAACTATTTACAATTGAATAACTAAACCGTTATCATTTTTCAGTTACCCTTTCTCCCATATTAGGCATCCAATGAACAACGATAAACGCCCTCTATATATCCCTTATGCTGGTCCTGCTCTACTAAGTACCCCTCTTCTAAACAAAGGCAGCGCATTCTCTGCTGAAGAGCGCAGTTCTTTCAACCTTGAAGGTTTATTACCGGAAACAACCGAAACAATCCAAGAGCAAGTAGGCCGTGCATACAAGCAATATTGTAACTTCGAAAGTGATATGGATAAGCATATCTACCTTCGTAACATCCAAGACACTAATGAAACGCTTTTTTATCGTTTAGTTCAAAATCACATCTCTGAAATGATGCCTATCATTTACACGCCAACGGTTGGCGCAGCATGTGAGAACTTCTCAAATATTTACCGTCGTGGCCGTGGTCTGTTTATCTCATACCCGAACCGCGATCGTATCGATGATCTACTGAATAATGCGACAAACCACAACGTTAAAGTTATCGTGGTTACGGATGGTGAGCGTATTCTTGGTTTGGGAGACCAAGGCATCGGTGGTATGGGTATTCCAATTGGTAAGCTAGCACTTTACACAGCTTGTGGCGGCATCAGCCCAGCTTACATGCTACCAATCGTGCTCGATGTGGGTACTAACAACCCCCAACGTCTTGCTGATCCAATGTACATGGGTTGGCGTCACCCTCGTATCACAGGTGCTGACTACGATGCATTCGTTGAAGAGTTCATCCAAGCGGTTCAACGCCGCTGGCCTGATGCATTAGTTCAGTTCGAAGATTTCGCACAAAAGAACGCAATGCCACTGCTTGAGCGTTACAAAGATCGCATCTGTTGTTTCAACGATGACATCCAAGGCACAGCTGCCGTAACGGTTGGCTCTCTACTTGCAGCATGTAAAGCGGCAAACAGCAAACTGTCAGATCAGCGTATCACCTTCTTAGGTGCCGGTTCTGCAGGTTGTGGTATTGCTGAAGCTATCATTGCTCAAATGGTGTCTGAAGGTATCAGCGATGCACAAGCTCGCTCTCAAGTTTACATGGTTGACCGTTGGGGTCTGCTACAGGAAGGCATGCAAAACCTGCTTGATTTCCAACAGCGTCTGGTTCAAACCAACGAAAACACCAAAGACTGGGAAAGCGACGGCACTGGTTTCTCTCTACTAGACGTTGTTCGCCACGCTAAACCGACAGTATTGGTTGGTGTATCTGGTGCTCCGGGTCTATTCAGCAAAGAAGTCATCAAAGAGATGAACCTGCACTGTGAACGCCCTATCGTGTTCCCACTGTCTAACCCAACAAGCCGTGTTGAAGCGACACCAAACGACATTATTCGTTGGACTGATGGCCAAGCACTTGTTGCGACAGGTAGCCCATTTGAGCCAGTAGTTCACAACGGCACGACTTACCCAATTGCTCAGTGTAACAACAGCTACATCTTCCCAGGTATTGGCCTTGGTGTATTGGCTGTGAATGCTTCACGTATCACTGACGAAATGCTAATGGAATCAAGCCGTGCACTTGCTACGTGTTCTCCACTTGCTATCAATGGTTCGGGCGCTCTACTTCCACCACTAGAAGAGATCCACACCGTATCTAAGAAGATTGCTTTTGCTGTTGGTAAGAAAGCGATTGAGCAAGGTGTTGCTCTAGAGATCACTGAAGAAGCATTACAACAAGCGATTGACCAGCACTTCTGGCAGCCGGTTTACCGTCGCTACAAGCGTACTGCATTCTAATAAAGCGTGCTGTACTTTGAATAAAGAGCGTTAATTCCTCTTCTAAGAGCCTCTGCCATTGCAGGGGCTTTTTTCTTTACACTGTCTTGTCTTTTTAACTGATTTTTCTCATTTTTATTTGGTATTATCGAGCACTCAAAAATTAATGCTCAGTCAAAGGACCATACCGAGAGTGAAATTTGATTCTCACATTATCCGTAGCTACTTAAATAAAGCTTACAAAAAACTGCAAGGTTTTCTGTTTAGCGCTTTCCTCGTGTTCTTAGTAGGCAGCGCTGCGGTTATTGCGATCGATTATTGGGTTTCATGGCAAGCGGAAGATCGCATCATCTACGATATAGATGAAGTGCCCGAGCTTGAGGTTGCCGTTGTACTTGGCACGAGCAAATATTTGGGTCGAACACTCAACGATTATTATAAGCACCGAATCGAAGCTGCGATTGAGCTGTTCGATCGTGAAAAAGTGGACCAATTTCTACTGAGTGGCGATAACGCTCATCGCTCTTACAATGAGCCGTGGACGATGAAGCGCGACTTGTTGAAAGCTGGCGTCCCCGATGAACGCATCAATCTAGATTACGCGGGGTTCAGAACCTTAGACTCGATTGTTCGCGCCAAAAAGATATTCGACACCGATAACTTCCTGATCATCACTCAAAAATTCCACTGTGAAAGAGCACTGTTTATCGCCAATTCTTACGATATTCACGCGCAGTGTTTAGCCGTTTCAGGACCAACCCACCATTCCGGAACCACGATACGTTTACGTGAAGTGTTTGCGCGTACCAAAGCATTCCTTGATCTGTATATTATGGGGACAACACCGAAGTTTCTTGGCCCTAAAGAGCCTATTCAACCGAGTCCAAAACCGGAATCATTTCCGATTCCAAACCCTATTACTGACCCCACTGTAAACCCTGTTGTCGACCCTACAACAAGCCCGATTGCAGCCCCTGAAGAGACCGATGTGTAGAAAACTACACATTTTGAATTTGTTGCCTCACACTTCCCCATTGTTAAGCAAAAACACACCAACACTCCTTTATTAACTTGAGTAACATTCTTCCAACAAAGTCTGACCCTACATCAAGCTATATACCTCGAAAATAATAAGCACGACTCAATGAAGTCGTGCACCAATAAAACGAGGATAAACAAAAGGAGCGTCTTATGACGGCACTTGTTACTACACTGAAACACTGGTTGTTTACCCGCAACAGCATGATATTAATTGGTAATTTCACGCTATTTGCAGTTTTGCTCAATACCCTGCCATTCGAAGCGCAAGTGAATACAGGTTTAAGTATTCTCGTGTTCGTTGCCATTCTATGGTTAACAGAAGCTATTCACGTCAGCATCACCGCTTTGCTCGTTCCCCTATTGGCTGTCTTGTTTGGTGTATTCAACACGCCCGCAGCGCTGGCTAACTTTTCAAACCCGATCATCTTCTTGTTCATGGGTGGCTTCGCATTAGCAGCCGCACTGAACAAACAAGAGCTAGATAAAGCGATTGCTGACAAAGTACTGCTGATTGCAAAAGGCAGAATGTCGGTCGCTGTGTTCATGTTGTTCGGTGTGAGTGCCGGTCTATCAATGTGGATCTCAAACACAGCCACCACTGCAATGATGCTTCCTCTTGTTCTTGGCATCATGAACAAAGTCGACCAAAGTGAAGACCGCAACACCTACGTGTTCGTGCTATTGGGTATCGCTTACTGTGCATCAATCGGTGGTATCGCAACCTTGGTTGGTAGCCCACCAAACGCAATTGCAGCGGCAGAAGTTGGCTTGAGCTTCACAGAGTGGATGGCGCTTGGCTTACCTATCTCAATGATCTTACTGCCAATCGCGATGATTATTCTTTACGTGATGACTAAGCCAAAGCTTGACCATAAATTCGAGCTAGACCATGCCCCAGTTGAGTGGACAAACAGCAAGAAAATCACACTGTCTATCTTCCTTTTAACGGTAACGCTTTGGATATTCGGTAAACCAATCAACGCAATGATTGGCGGATTCTCTAAGTTTGATAGCTTGGTCGCGATTGGCGCAATTGTACTGCTTGGCGCTTCTAGAGCGGTGGAATGGAAAGATGTTGAGAAGACAACCGACTGGGGTGTTCTTATCCTGTTCGGTGGCGGTATCTGTTTAAGTAACATTCTGAAAGCAACAGGAACCAGCGTATTCCTAGCACATTCACTAAGCGGATTTTTAGAAACAGCTGGCGTACTTCTTACGATTCTAGCCGTGGTAGCGTTCGTGGTATTCCTAACGGAATTTGCGAGTAACACAGCAAGTGCCGCATTGCTTGTTCCTGTATTCGCGACCATTGCTGAAGCGCTGGGTATGTCGCCGGTTATCTTGTCTGCACTGATTGCGGTTGCCGCATCTTGTGCCTTCATGCTACCAGTAGCCACACCACCTAACGCAATCGTGTTTGGCTCAGGTCACATCAAGCAGAAAGAGATGATGCGAATCGGTATGGTGTTGAACCTAGTTTGTATATTAGTTCTGACACTGTTCGCTTGGATTTTCTGGTAAGCACTAGCGTCCAATAGACTTATGTTTATAGACAAGTACTTTTAGGGAATGCTCCCCTAAACTGATTGAGCTTCCCCCGACTCAACCAGTACAAAAATGCCCGCTCAGTTTGAAGCTATCACTTAGTATGAAGCAACCACTGAACGGGCATCCAAAAAAACAATAAAACGCTTTTCCCTTTTGGTGGCTCTTCGCCACCTTTTTTGTATCAGCTCGCCATCAACCTATCATTACCGCTCTAAGACCTGGTTCTCACGCCACACTTGGCACCAAACGCGTCCAACCCAACAGCAACATAGATGCACACAATACCCATACTACAGTCGCTAACGAGAGTGTCGACACCAAATTGTATCGATAACTGAACACATACACTGCGCCAAGATAAGCGGCGTACGGGACAAGCGAAAACAGACCAAACAGCGCTGTGGTACGTAACTCCACCATGGTTTGTTCCGTGCCGACAATGTAGTGAGCAATCAGAGCAAAGGTCGGAAACAACGGCACTAAACCAGAGATGTAGAAGCTCTTACTCTTCGACAATAGCGCAATCAACAAAACCGCCGCTGCACCCAGCAAGCATTTAAAGAACAGGGAAATCATTTTTGTACATTTTCCAAACAAACTAACAAAGACTCTAGAGGGTAAACTCATCTAGCAGCCATAAAAACGCCACACGTCACATATGCACGCGTGGCTTATAAACTAATCAAAACAATTTTCAGATTAGTGACTCAAGATCACCTGATTTCGACCTGAATGCTTCGCTTGATATAAAGCTTCATCAGCGCGAGCAATGGTCTCTGTCACTCGCTCTTGTTTCATCTCAGCAACACCAATACTGCATGTCAGTGGATCGCCATGCACCCAAAGGTGCTGGCTCACTAAGAGTCGGATTTTCTCAGCCTTTCTTTGTGCTTCGCCAAGATCAGTCTCCGGGCAAAAAACAATAAACTCTTCACCACCCCACCTCACCAACTTGTCGGTAGCGCTGATCGAACTGCCGACCACCATGCTGAACTCGCGTAAAATATGGTCACCCATTTGGTGTCCGTATTTGTCATTCACGCTCTTGAAGTAGTCAATATCGAGATACAACATACTTAGCTTTCCATGCCCCTGCTTAACCTGCTGAGACTGCATTTTTAGCCAATCACGAATCGCGTGTCGGTTTAGTATTCCGGTCAACTCATCACGGTGTGCCATTTCAGAGAATTCAAAGTTTTGCTCTCTCAGTGCTCGGTTTACGTTCTTAAGGTGATGGTGTCTTTTTTCGGCAATCAGCATACGCTTTCTTGAACTGTTTAATTCAGAAAGCAAGAACACCGTGCCGGTTCCGACCCAAACAAACAGTAAAATAAGGAACAAGCTCTCGCCTGTGATGTAAGAGCCTTCAAACTCGATGCTACGGATAACGATTCTATGATGGCCAAGCTTCGCACCAGATGCGGTCGCAAACTCGACCATATTCACATTCGAATACTCAGGCGCTGAGTGCTCTAGCGCAATGTCGTTATCAGCTAACCACCATGTCATTACTTGCAGGTTTTTGATCGGAATCTCAATCACACCACCATCAACGCCTGGAGAAAACTCCATCCCGTTGTACTTATGTGTGTACTCATCATCAGGAACCGAATAAGCAGGATTATAATTACGTAGATAAGTTCTTAAACGACCGCTAGAATCGGCCTCCGCATGGTAATCGATGTTCACTCTAAAAGTGTGATACTGGGAAAGGTCAAGACCTGTGGTTATATCTGGATCGATACGAATCGATAAGCCGCAGTAAGGCCAAGGATACTCCGAGGCCTTCAACTCACAATCGAGAACATATAACCCATTTGCATAGGATAATTGAGAGGTACTCGTCCCCCTGTCAACTTGATCGCTGGTCGCGATAAACTCATATTTATCTGGCGTAATTGCCGTTATCACGCGATTTCCGCTCACACGGTAATACTGCACAATGGCAAGTGTTGCGATAACTAGAAAGATAACAATCTTATGGATCCACTTCACGTCTAAGCTTCCGGCTTATATCCCTAGAGTTGGGATTTCACGATATAAAATAAGTTACGCGAATTAGTGATACTAATACCAATAATCCGTTAAAAAACGTTATATCACGCCTGAACAAAATGTCATACTATATTTTTCGCTTACATTTCATGCTAATTATTTACATCGAGAATCAAGTATTATTGCGTATAAAAATAGACTCCATTTGTTATACTCATCGCATAATCATCGTTAACCGAACAGGCTGCTTACAGAGCATTCGAGTCGACGAAATAATAATCAAAATACAACGAGTAATGTCATGTCTTTATTAGCGAAAGGAACACTCAAGAAGATGAGTGCTTCCCTTGATGGCGCGGTAACTTACCGTTTGCCTGTAGGCGAAGAGTTTGTAGAACTAAACCCTCTGATTGGTAAAACCATCAACCTAACTCACACTGGCAATATTTTTTGCTGCTCTTGTGGTAAGAAAACCAAGAAGAGCTACTCTCAAGGCCACTGCTTTGTGTGCATGAAAAAGCTAGCTAGCTGCGATATGTGCATCATGAAGCCAGAGACTTGCCACTACGATGAAGGCACATGTCGTGAGCCTCAATGGGGTGAAGAGAACTGCATGGTTGATCACTTCGTTTACCTATCAAATACATCAAGCCTAAAAGTAGGTATCACTCGTCATACACAGATCCCTACCCGTTGGATTGATCAAGGCGCGACTCAAGGCCTACCTATCTTGAAGGTAAAAACGCGTCAGATTTCTGGCCTTATCGAAGTTGAATTGGCAAAACACATCGCCGATAAAACCAACTGGCGCACGCTGCTAAAAGGCGACGGCGACGATATGGAATTGGTAGAGAAAGCAAAAGAGCTGCTACCACTGGTTGAGGATAAAATCCAAGAGATCAGAGCAAAATTTGGTGACGATGCGATCGAAGTTCTAAGTGAGAACATCACTTCACTGAGCTACCCCGTTGAACAACACCCAGTGAAGATTGTGTCGCACAACTTTGATAAGAACCCTGAGGTGACCGGTGTACTTCAAGGCATTAAAGGCCAATACCTTATCCTAGATACTGGTGTGATTAACATCCGTAAATTCGGTTCTTACGAAGTTGAGGTTTCTGCTTAATCAGCAGAGCACCATCACAAGTGAGATACAAAAATGCCCTGAGGCTTCTGCTTCAGGGCATTTTTCATTTCAGATGAGACGATCAGCTTTAATAAAGCAACGTACAAATACTAGAGCGCGACCACATCTCCGTCGACACAGTTCTTGCCGTTGGCTTTCGCGCGATAAAGAGATTGATCGGTTAAATTCACGAGTGCATCAATAGTGACACCATCTTCACAGGCTAGGCTATCACTGATTCCGATACTAACACTCGAATTAAATCGAACCTGTTCATCAATTTTGAACTCAACGTGATGGAACTGTTGGCGAATCTCTTCTGACACCTCGTGTGCTGTTTCAAGAGACGCATTTGGGATAAAGATAATGAACTCTTCACCACCCCAACGCCCTGCGACTCCACCGACTTTCTCAGCATTGCGCTTAGTAATATTAGCCAAAGCACAAATGACCTCATCACCGACCATATGACCGTAAGTGTCATTAATCGACTTAAAATCATCGATATCCAACAACATACACACAAGGTAATTTTCAGAGATAATATGTTCTCTTATCCATTCATAAATGGCCCTACGATTGAGCAAATCCGTCATTTCATCGTAATTAGCTTGGTGAACCAACTGCTTTTCCAACATCACCTTTTGCGTCACATCTTCGAGCACAACCTGAACCGCAGGCTGACCTTTCCACGTAATCGCATTGTCGTAAATATTGAAAAATCGATGCACACCGTCAAACCCAATGTTTTCGACCACAGTGCTCGTTCCAGACAACTCACCAGACATAAGCGCATGATAGTGCTTATTGATGCCATCGGTGTTCTGCTTGGGTACCAACTCAAGGATCGAATCCAGCGCTAATACTTGCTCTATGGACGATCCACCTTGTAATTTGACCCACGATTGATTGACCATCAAAGGTTTAAAATCTCGGTGAACCAAGATTCCCTGCCCTGATTGCATGATCATGTCGTGATACATCTTATCTTGCTCACGCACCGCATTTTGCAGCTGAATCGCAGGGGAAAGATCGATAACCGTGACTTGCAATGCAGGTCTTCCCTGCCACTCCGTCACATGGTCGATAGAAAACACGGTGAACTCTCTGCCATTACGATCAACATTGGTATAGGTATGAACCTGAGGGTCTCGTTGACCACTGACCGTTTCAAGGTAATTTTGATAGGCTAGAACATGGTAATCTTCTGAGATTAAATCTAGAAAGCTATCGATATTAGAAAGTAGTTCTTCGGGTGATTGGTATCCATATATGCGAGCATAGTTAGCGTCAACACTAACTACATTCATATCTTGAATAGTTATTACACCGTACGTGGATTCGAAATTTATTGAAGACATTGCCAACTCCGCACTCTAGCTATACTTCATAAACTGGAGCATAACAACACATCCTGCCAACGCTTCCACAGAATCTTTCATGCGTTAGGGACATTAATATGGTATCTAGTATATCGTACTGTTGCGGGCTTCTCTACAATTCAATCGCTAACACCAGTTATCAAAAGTAGACAAGCATCTCAATCCTATTACTCGCGTCAAAAAACAAAAAAAGATAACGTATATCTATGTAAGCATTACCTTTTCTGCTTTTGGTTTTAAAGTGGTTAGCTGAAACCTTATCAGTTATTCATTCCAATCAGAAAAATAAGCAACCAAGAAATCGATCGCTAACCGTGCTCTCTGAGGTAAAAAACGGCGGTTTTGATATACGACCCAACTGCTGGTTCCTGCTCCCCAATATTCTTCAAGTACCGGGACAAGCTTTCCATTAGTCAGACCGCCATTGAAACTGCTTTTGGGAAGGTAGACAACACCAAGCCCCTCTTCACATGCTTTCAGTACTGCACTCGAATTGTTACTGCGCCATCGCCCGTGCACTCGCACTGCATTTAGCGATTTGCCCTCTTTCTCAAATAGCCACTGATCACTGTTTGCGATAATGCAGCTGTGCATTTTTAACTGTTCAGGATGAGTGGGCGTACCAAATTGCTCGATATAGTCTTTGCTGGCTGCGGCCGCCATTGGGCGATCGACGAGCTTTCTTGCCACCAAACCTGAATCGTCCAATCGGCCGTAACGAATGGCGAAGTCGATACCATCTTCGATGAAGTTAACCATCTTAGTATTGAAGTTCATTTCGATGGTGAGCTCAGGATGATCTTTGGCAAACTCCATCAACGCCGCCGCGACATGATTCTCGGCAAACGCACCTGCGGCACTCACACGCAAAGTACCGCTAAGCTGAGTTTGTTGAGAAGTCACTTGTTCATTCGCTTGCTGAAGCCCTATTACTAAGTCTTTGCACTGTTGATAATAGGTGTGACCCGATTCAGTTAGGCTTACCATTCGTGTAGAGCGTGCAAGCAACGCCACACCCACTCTCTCTTCTAACCTTGAAACTTGGCGACTGACATGGCTGGTACTGCAACCCAGTTGTTTTGCTGCTGCAGAAAAGCCGTGACACTCGGCTACCGCAACAAACTCATTAATCCCTTCAAAGCTGTCCATACTTCACCTGTTTACGTCTAACGAATTCACATTCTACTGTTGCTATATAGCAATAATGTTTTGTCTATTCGGCATATTATCACTCAAATGGTTTACTACTAGTATTACAGGTAACGAAACAGCGGCATCTCTATTAAAAAACTGATGTCTGTCTTAAAAACGCGGATGTCTAAACAACGACGCTGAAACTAAACAAACGTGCTCAAAGGGAAGAATCATGAAAAAAATACTAATACCTGTAACTAACCACGCAACACTAGGCGATACAGACCAAGCGAACGGGACTTACGCGCCTGAACTGACTCATGCTCTGAAAGAGATCTTGGCTGCGGGTTTTGAGTACGACATCGCTTCTATCAAGGGTGGTAAAGGTCCGCTGTATGGGACAGATATTGAAGGGGATTCAGTAAACGCGGAGATCTTGGCTGATGATGATTTCCAGAACCGTATCAACAATACGATTCCTGTAAGCCAAATTAATGCAGAAAGCTACGATGCTATCTTCTACCCAGGTGGATTCGGCTTGCTTTCAGACCTAGCAACTAACGAGCAATTCGCTGCTATTGCGGCTAAGCACTATGAAGATGGTGGTGTGATTGCATCAGTATGTCACGGCCCTGCGGCGCTGCTTCCGATTGTTTTAAGCAACGGCGAGAAGCTACTAAGATCTAAATCGGTGACTGGCTTTACACGTGAAGAAGAGATCGACTTTGGCACCATCAACGACATTCCGTTTCTACTGGAAGAGTCTCTTGCTCGCAGCGCTGCGCGTTTCAACAAGGTTCAACCTTGGCAAGAGCTTGTGATTGTTGATGAGCGAGTGATTACCGGTCAGAACCCAACCAGTGCTCACGCAGTAGGTGCCGCTCTGGTTAAGCAGCTGTCTTAGTAGACTTTACTAAAAAGATATAAGTTCATGAAACAAAAAGAGCATACTTCCACCTCAATATTCATGAGAGAAGTATGCTCTTTCTAATTCTGTAATAGCCAAAATTGTTAGTTACTACTGCGCAAAACTCCTTCAAGCACATTAAACAGCAAGTCGATCTCTTCAATCGAGTTGTAATGCATACAACCAATACGCACCACGCCCTGCTCTTCAATACCCAACTGTTTCACCAAACCTAATGCATAGAAATGTCCATTCCACACACAGATATTATGCTCACCCAGCTTCTTAGCGATGAACTCTGGAGAATGGTTTTCAAAGGTAACCGCAAAGGTTGGCGTTCTTAGGTTCGAATCAAACTCTGTTTTCCCGTAAAGCTTTGCCCCTTCAAGATCGGCCAAGCGTTTAAGGAAGTACTCACTCAGTTGGCTTTCATGCTTATTGTACAGCGCGTAGCTTTGCTCTAAACGAGAACGCAATGAATCGGTTGGTTCACCGAACTGCGCTAAGTAATCGACCGCTGCAATCACACCGGCAAGGCCTTCAAAACTTTGCGTACCTGTTTCAAAACGACCTGGGCCGATATTGGTTGCAGGCTCTACCTTGTAAGGTTTTAACGTGTGTAGCCATTGAGGTGCAACATAAGCAATGCCCACATGCGGGCCGAAGAACTTATAAGCTGAGCACGCTAAGAAATCACAATTCAGTTGCTGAACATCGATCAAGTGATGTGGTGCGTAATGCACGGCATCGACATAAACCTGCGCGCCATGCTGATGTGCAAGCTCAATAACTTTTGCCATGTCGACAATAGAGCCTGTCGTGTTCGAAGCAAACGTCACCGCGACAAGTTTGGTTTTCTCGTTCAGCAGCGACTCAAAATGCGCCATATCCAAACTGCAATCTGACTCGTCGACACGAACCTGGCGAACAATCGCGCCTTTGTCGTCTGCCGCTTGCTGCCAGCTCGACACATTCGAGTAATGATCTAACGCAGTGACGATAACTTCATCGCCTTCTTTCCAATCGCGGCTGATCGCTCGGCTCAATTGGAAGGTCAGCGATGTCATGTTCGCGCCGAACACAACGTTGCCAGAAGACTCCGCATTAAGCAGTACTTGCGCCGCTTCTCGCGCTTGCTGCATTAAGCTTGTGGTCTTTTGGCTAGAAAAATAGTGTCCGCCTAGGTTTGAATTAAAGTGCCCGAGATATTCCGTCATGGATGCTAAAACATTTTCAGGAACCTGAGAGCCACCCGGCCCATCAAAAAAGGTCACCGGCTTACCGTTATGGTATTGGCCTAGCGCGCTAAACTGCTGGCGCACATCATTAAGAGTGAAGGACATTGCGCGCATCCTTAGCCGTTAATACAAACACATCCATGTAGCCCATCTCGCCGTGGTCTATGGTACGAATCGGTTGCGCATTGTGCCAAAGCTTACTGTCAGCAAGCATTGCAACTTCTCCATCTTCGAGCACTTTTCTAAAGAATGGGGCTTCGTGGCTATCTTGATAAAGCATCACTTCACCACCAACGATGTTATGGCGAGTAACACCAATAATCGCGATGTGGTCAAAACCGTCTTGATGAACACCTTCTGGCGCAACTTGTGTCTCTTCAAAAATGGCAGCGATACGGATTTGATGGATTTCGATTTCTTGTCCGTCTTCAAGCCCGTTGGTTTCAATAAACAGTTCACACATCTCTTGCATGCCTTCACTGCTTAGAATCTTCGCTTCAATCGGCTCGAATTGGCGAACAACGTCACCTTGAAAGTGATTAATGTCTTCAGACTGAACAAAGTTATGTTTGTCTAGCTCAACGACTTGTCCATTACTGAATTCAACCACTGAGTACCTTCTCAATCGAAACTGACCATCCGCATGCTCTGTGCTTGGTAGCTTAGAGAATGATGGTGACAACTCCTTAACTGCGTGGTTACTGAGGTGGGTAATATGTAGGGTGTTTTCGTGAGCATGTAACATCATCGACTCCTTAATGATTGTTAATTAACTTTCGATATTTAACGTTTTATTTACATAAAGGATACTTGAAGATCTTGCCAAATCAACATTAAACAATCATTTATCCCGTCAGATTTAATAATTCAGACACTAAATCCAACCGAGAAATAAAAAGCAGTGTATAACACCAGAATAAAAGATGACCAACTCTTAAAACTAGCACACTCCACTAGCTAGTTATAAATACCTATAAATTTAACGATATTATTGACTATCAAACCAAGTTTCATATTGTGTAAGCCCTTTCCCTTTGATACGCCAACCTCCTTGCCTGAGTTCAGGTATCACACTTGCCATCATTCATTTCTATGCTTTTGCACAACGAAATACGACCTACCTATCAGTTGGCAAGCTATTGATTATTTACACAACAAACTGAAATTGGTTAATTTATCAGTACGCCAGAAACCAAACGCCTTTGCTTGCGCGTCTGGAACAGGTCGAGTTCGGGGGGAACTCGGCCGCCCTCAAATTAATTTGCTTCCTTTAAAGGCTAAGACTTCACTGATCTTTTCAGTCACGAAAACACTCAGCTTTAAACGATGTGCACCTAATTCGAATTGATGATGCGGTTTATGTGGATTGATTAAAGTGGAATATTGCGAGAGGGATTTACTTAGTATTTTTGACAGCCCAGAGCATCAGTAGGTGTTCACAAATATTAGGCGCTCTTCGCTAACACGTTTATGCTTTTTTTGGATAGACCTTTTACTCATTCACATCCTGTTTATGGGCTTTTTCCTATCAAAGGCTATCCACTCTTCTAATTCTGTCCGCTGTGAATCCTCATTATGTATCACGACAGTAAATTCGATTTACTTTCAACTATGCAACTAAACCAAAGTAACTGATTGCACATATAACATTGAGAAGTATAATGGAATTTATGTTACCTATTGATATATATAGACATGAAAAAGATTTTGATTACTGGACTTCGTTCTCTGCATGATACTGGGGTTGTCGACATTAAACCTATAAATGTACTTGTTGGTACAAATAGTTCCGGAAAAAGTACTTTCCTGAGAACATTTCCTTTGTTAAGGCAAAGCGTTGAAAAAAGAACTCGTGGACCAATTCTATGGAATGGTACATATGTCGACTTTGGTTCATATAGTAACGCGATCCATCAAAATGATGAGATTAACGGTGAAGGTAAGTCTATAGCACTTCATTTTAGTTTTGATTACAGATCTCGTGTCAATTGGAAGGACTTCAAATCAAAATCTCTCGCTATAAGTATAAATATTTTACCGACTAAAGATAAACTGTCATGTTATACAAATGTCTTTGCGGTAGGTTTCGACGATCATACATTTACATTCACTTTGGATAAAGATGGGAATCTATTAAAGGTTGATTCTCCAAGAGTTAATTGGGAATTAAACAAAGACGATATTAGAATGACATTGTCAGATCCAAATATTATTTTCCCAGTTATATTAAATAGAGATTTTAGCTATAACTTTAATGCTGATAGAAAGAAATCAAATCCTGGTAACAATCAAAATAGTTTCACTCTAACGACACTTAGGAGGACTATATTTGATTTAATTAAGGAATATACGGGCAGTCGTAGTGATAACAAAACAAATAGAATGACAAGGCAGTTCATTGGTATCCTCCGTACAGATAAAGAGAAACTAAGCCTCTTCTCTGAAATTAGCTCGACTTTAAAATGGTCTAAATTAACTTCTTCTTGGAATGAAAAAAGTTCAGATTTTTTATATTTATCTTCCTTGATCGACTTACATTACTTCTTAAGTAACAGCTATGAAATAAATAGTCAACTTACTCAGTCAATGCGCAACGTTAGATATATAGCTCCGTTACGAGCTTCGACTGAAAGATATTATAGATACCAAGACCTTAGTATAGATGAGTTAGATCATAGAGGTGATAATATCGCTATGTTTCTAACTAACATACCTAAGAGTTGGAAAAATAAACTAGATGAATGGACAGATACACACTATGGATTCACTATCCTTGATAAAAGAAGTACTGGTCATGTCAATATACAGATAAAATATGATGATGATAATATCTCTGACAATGTTACTGATATGGGTTTTGGATTCTCACAGATTTTACCCATAATCATTCAGCTATGGTCTGTTGCATCAGGTTATGAGAAAACATTAAAAAACAATCACGAATTACAGTCAAATAACCGTGCTCCTTATATCTTTGCAATCGAACAACCGGAGTTACACTTACATCCAAGGATGCAAGCAAACCTTGCTCCAATTTTCAACAATGCAATTGATCTAGGTAAAAAAAATAACATAGATATTAAATTAATTATTGAGACTCATAGCGAGGCATTAATATCTAAATTTGGCGACTTGGTTGCTTTGGAAGAATTAAATGAAGACGAAATACAAGTTATGCTGTTTGAACAGGACCGTAAGAAAAAGCTTACTCAAATAAAATATTCATCGTTTGATTCCGATGGTGCTTTAAAAGATTGGCCAACTGGTTTCTTTGCATATTAAGGAGGAATCACTAATGAAAATTGGCATTGACACCTCTGTGGGTTTTTCGATGATTGATGAAGGAGATTCGATGGATTCTCTTGCGTTTATTAACGATTTATGTTGTTTAAGGCGCCTTGGACATGCTTTGGTTTTGATAAAAAAGAAAACCGCACTTCTAATCTTAAAAAGTAAAAAGCTAAACATATTGAATGAGAGAATAGTAAGCCGATTGAATCAAGATTCAACTTTTATAAATCAAGTTGCGGAATATAATGATGCTCGTGTTGTTTATTTCCATTCTGACTACTCTGACTTTGAACAAATACCAAGTAATTATATTGATATTAAAGGTTATATCAACTCCAATCTGATAATATCCCATTCACATTTAGTTCTTGAGGACATAGTAGATGATTATGTGTACTCTGTTATAGGTAAATGGTCTATAAAAAATAAAGATGAATATTTACCATTTCATGTTTTTTACGAACCTAAACATGGTGGTGGTTCAAGAACGCCGGTTGTGTGCCAACATTTAATAAACGATAATAAAGCCACCTTCTCTATTTGTGATAGTGATAAGAAAACACCAGCTTGTAATATAGGAGAAACAGCTAGAGATACACTTGCTGTATTTGTCAACAATCAATTATCCGATAATTATTTTCAATTAGATGCGCATGAAGTAGAGAATCTTTTGCCTATTGACTTGTTAATAGACAAAGCACGGGAAGAGCAAACTCCGGCTTTGTTATTTTTACAGTCCACTGCACAAGAACATCCAAATGCTTATATTTACTATGACATGAAAAATGGGTTCAAATATAAAGATGTATACCAAAATGAAGGTAATATAAAAGACTATTGGCAAGATATTTATGAGGGTAGCGATGGAATTTTAGAATTCAAAAGACAATTGTCTTCAGGAGAAAAAAATGATCGTTCCGTTATATTTAACAAATTATCATCAATGTTAGTTCATGCTATAACAGATTTGCCTGACTTTTCATTCGAAAGTATCAAACCTACAGTAGTTGAAGAGCATTGGAATAATATTGGTCAACAGTTTTGTCATTGGTTTTTGTGCTCTAAACCACTGAATATCTAGCCTGATTAGAGGATTGACAAACCTCTAATTAAAAAGCTCCTTCCGGAGCTTTTTAATTTCATAATTTTAGCTAATACTATAGTAAATTCCAAGCCGCTCTCTACCTTTGGCCATTCGTATCAGCCTTTTACATTCGGGAGACATCGGCCTCCCCTAGTACCAACTCCTGATGGTTCTCACTATTTTGAAACACAGTTCTGTGACCTCTTCCTTGGTCATTTAGCACTCTAAATGTAATAGATTGTACTGACCCCATAAGATGTGCATAACTAGGCAAAGTACGTACTATATGAAGGCGTATTAATTGGCAATATTTGACTTATGAAAAGTAATTCATGAATTTCTAATTCAGCAAAGTTACTGGCTAATTTTTCTCTAGCTGTAAACTTAAGAACCGACGAATCTTATGCGCCCTAAAACATACAAGCTTCTTCAAGGTCGATTTCAAAATCAACGGGTGGCAGGTTTACTAACTGCTTGTTCGTTGCATTCAGTAGTTCGACTTTCACGGGCTTCCCTACTTCGTTTGTGTAGATAGTCGTTAGGTAAAGCTTGTCTAAACGGTGGAATGCATCGTGAAAACTCACTTCTTTGTAAACAAGCTGCCAGCAATGGTTTTCACTGCTCTTCCAGCCACGAAAACGTTTGTCTCGATTAAGTTCTAACGTATAACGATTAATTACACTTCAGCCCTTGTTTAACCTTTTATTGCCTCCATATTTTCCATACAATCCTAAGCGATTATAAATTAAAACAATTTCAATTTCGGAGTCCTCATGAGCGACGTAAAGCACTGTAATTTATTGATTCTTGGTTCTGGCCCTGCTGGCTATACAGCTGCAGTTTACGCTGCTCGTGCAAACCTAAACCCAGTACTTGTTACCGGTATGCAGCAAGGTGGTCAGCTTACAACCACAACAGAAGTAGAAAACTGGCCGGGTGATGCTGAAGGTTTAACGGGTCCAGCTTTAATGGATCGCATGAAAGAGCACGCAGAGCGCTTTGAAACAGAGATCCTGTTCGACCACATTAACGAAGTAGACCTTTCAAACCGCCCTTTCCGTCTTAAAGGCGATTCTGGCGAGTACACATGTGATGCGTTGATCATCTCAACGGGCGCATCAGCTAAGTACCTAGGTTTAGATTCTGAAGAAGCATTCAAAGGCCGCGGCGTTTCTGCTTGTGCAACGTGTGATGGTTTCTTCTACCGCAACCAGAAAGTAGCGGTTGTGGGTGGTGGTAACACCGCTGTTGAAGAAGCACTTTACCTGTCTAACATCGCATCTGAAGTTCACCTAATTCACCGTCGTGACACGTTCCGCGCTGAAAAGATTCTTGTGAAGCGTTTAATGGACAAAGTAGAGAACGGCAACATTGTTCTTCACACTGATCGCACGCTAGACGAAGTTCTAGGCGACGACATGGGCGTAACGGGCGTTCGTATTAAAGATACTCAGTCTGATAAGACAGAAGACATCGAAGTAATGGGCGCATTCATTGCTATCGGTCACCAACCAAACACTGAAATCTTCAAAGGCCAAGTGGATATGAAAGACGATTACATCATCGTTCAGTCTGGTCTTGAAGGTAACGCGACACAAACCAGCATCCCAGGCGTATTCGCTGCAGGTGATGTAATGGACCACAACTACCGCCAAGCAATCACTTCTGCTGGCACGGGTTGTATGGCTGCTCTGGATGCTGAACGCTTCCTAGATGGCCTTAACGATAAGTAAATCTGAGATTGCGGATTTGAATATCGGTGCTCTCGCCTTAGTAGATGCAGGGCGTCATCACATTTTGTTGTAAATCCCTAGAGCCCAGTGGTATATCCACTGGGCTTTCTTTTGTATACTAGCCGCCCTCAACAAATAATAATTATCATTAAGCCTTCATAATGGATAAGAAAAAACAACGCAGCTTGAACAAGTGGCTTAAGCAACAGAGTAAGTTAGCGAAACGCTGGCTTATGATTGCGATTAGCCTTGGCGTACTTTCAAGCGTGTTTTTAATTGCTCAAGCAGCTCTTCTCGCCTCTATTCTTCACCAACTGATCATCGAGAATGTCGATAAATCTGAACTGGTTGGTCATTTCGCAGGCTTGGCATTATCGGTCGTTGGCCGTGCTGGCTGTACATGGGGACGTGAGATCGCAGGTTATCGCTGTGGTGAACAAATCCGTGTCTACATCAGGCAACTCATCCTGGATAAATTACGTGAGTTAGGCCCTGCTTACATTAAAGGTAAGCCGGCCGGTACGTGGGCAACGCTGTTGTTAGAACAAGTAGAAGACATGCAAGATTTCTTCTCTCGTTACTTACCTCAGATGTCTCTGTCGGTAATGATTCCGTTCATTATTTTGGTCGTAGTATTCCCTGTAAACTGGGCAGCAGGACTGATCTTCTTGATTACTGCTCCACTGGTGCCGATGTTCATGGCACTTGTTGGTATGAAAGCAGCCGATGCAAACCGTAAAAACTTCAAAGCGCTTCAGCGTCTTTCAGGTCACTTTTACGACCGTTTGCAATCAATGACAACCATCCGTCTTTTCGATCGTACCAACGCTGAAACAGAAGTATTGAAAGGTGCATCTGAAGTGTTCAGAACGCGTACTATGGATGTATTGAAGATCGCTTTCTTGTCTTCTGCTGTGCTTGAATTCTTCACGTCTATCTCTATTGCGATGACGGCGGTTTACTTTGGTTTCACCTACATTGGTGAGCTTAACTTTGGTCACTACGGCGCAGGCATTACGCTATTCGCTGGTTTGTTTATCCTTATCTTGGCGCCAGAGTTTTACCAACCTCTGCGTGACTTAGGTACTTTCTACCATGCAAAACAACAAGCAGTTGGCGCAGCCGAAAGTATTGTCGAGTTCCTAGAAACAGACATCACTAAGGTTAAATCAGGCGACACTCAGCTCGATCCGGCTCAAGGCATCAATATTGAAGCTCAAGATCTCAAAGTGTTAAGCCCTGAAGGTG
Organism: Vibrio splendidus; assembly: GCF_001557875.1. Classification (GTDB taxonomy): domain Bacteria; phylum Pseudomonadota; class Gammaproteobacteria; order Enterobacterales; family Vibrionaceae; genus Vibrio; species Vibrio splendidus_F. The sequence continues at coordinate 88,235 of NZ_LNRF01000003.1, forward strand.
TTCAATTGGTTGGCCCTATCTCGTTTGCACTGAACACTCGCCAATCGACGGCGTTAGTTGGCCCAAGTGGTGCGGGTAAAACAAGTTTGATCAACGCCATCCTTGGTTTCATGCCTTATGAAGGAAGCTTGAAAATCAATGGCATTGAACTGCGTGATCTAGATTTAGCCTCTTGGCGTAAAACCATTAGCTGGGTTGGTCAAAACCCGTTGCTACTCCACGGCACGATTCGTGACAACGTCACGCTAGGTAAGCACAATATCACTGACCAAACGGTTCAAAACGCACTAGACCAATCTTTTGCTAGTGAGTTCGTTAATGACCACGGCTTGGATTATATGATTTCTGATCGTTCGGGTGGCTTATCTGTTGGTCAATCTCAACGTTTGGCACTGGCTCGCGCAATGATTCAAGACGGTCAATTCTGGTTGCTTGATGAACCGACAGCCAGCCTAGATACTCGCAGTGAGCAGCTAGTGATGAAAGGCATCAACAGCAATATCGAAAGCCGCACAGCTCTGCTTGTGACGCATCAACTTGCCCCGCTTCAATCGGTCGATAACATTCTGGTTATGCGCGATGGTGGTCTTGTTGAACAAGGTCATTACTCTCAGCTTTCGACTGCGGGTGGTTTATTCGAAGAGATGCTTAACGCGAACTTAGCTCAACAAGACAATAAGGGTAATTTAGATGCGTGATTTACTGCCTTACCTGAAACTCTATAAAAAGCATTGGTTTGGCCTGTCGCTAGGCATGCTATTGGCTTTCGCTACTCTGTCGGCTTCTATCGGCTTGTTAACGCTATCAGGCTGGTTCATTTCAGCTTCTGCGGTTGCTGGCCTTACGATTGCGCGTGAAACCTTCAACTACATGCTACCGGGCGGTGGTGTACGTGGTTTGGCAATGAGCCGAACAGCGGGTCGTTGGGGTGAACGTGTTGTTAGCCACAATGCGACATTCAAACTACTGACTGATCTGCGTATCTTCTTCTTCAAGAAGCTGGCTCCGCTGATCCCAGGTCGTATTTCAAACCTTCGTGATGCTGACCTTCTCAACCGTTTGGTTGCTGATGTCGATGCAATGGACCACGTTTACTTGCGCTTAGTAAGCCCAGTGACGGTTGGTGTGTTTGGTATCTTCTTCCTGACTCTGTTCTTGATGTGGTTTGATACTTCACTAGGCCTGATCTTAGGTTCTATCCTGCTTATCATGCTGTTGGTTTGGCCTGTCTTGTTCTACAAGCTGGGTAAACGTAACGGTGGTGAGCTTACTCAGAACAAAGCGGATCTTCGTGTAACTACGCTAGATTGGATTGAAGGCTACAGCGAGCTGACTCTGTTCGGTGCTGAAGAGCGTTACCGTAATGCGATTCTAGAAACGCAACGCAAGCTGATGGCGAATCAGTTTGTGAACGCTAACCTAACCGGTATGGCTTCAGCAGCGCTAATGCTGTTCAACGGTTTAACGCTTGTTCTTATGCTTTGGCTTGCAGCTGATGGTGTGGGTGGTAATGCGCCAGACCCGTTCATCGCGCTAATGGCGTTCGCAACCATGGCAAGTTTTGAACTGCTGATGCCAATCGCAGGTGCGTTCCAGCATTTAGGTCAAACTCTGTCTTCAGCACGTCGCTTGAACGAAGTGATTCTGTCAGAGCCTGAAGTTCAGTTTGCTGAAGAGAAGCTCGACATCAACAAACCGCTTGATATTACGTTCTCAAACGTGACGTTCAACTACCCTGATTCTGAGCGCAGTGTTCTGAACGCTGTCGACCTAACGATTCCTGCAACGAATAAGGTCGCAATTGTGGGTCAAACGGGTTCGGGTAAATCGACACTGATTCAGCTTCTGACTCGCTACTGGGACCCTAAAAAGGGTTACATCTCAATCGCAGGCATTGAACTGACTCAGTGGAATGAATCACAGCTTCGTGAATCAATCAGTGTAGTAAGCCAACGTGTCGACATTCTAAATGGAACTTTGCGTGACAACTTGTTGATTGCAAGACCAGAAGCGACCGATGATCACTTAGCGAATATCTTAAAAGACGTTGGCCTAGAAAAGGTGCTTGAGAATAATGCACTTGATAGCTGGTTAGGTGACGGTGGTCGTCAACTGTCCGGTGGTGAGAAGCGCCGTATTGGTATCGCACGTGCGATTCTTCATGATGCCCCTATCCTGCTTCTCGATGAGCCAACAGAAGGCTTAGATAAGCAAACTGAACAGAGCATAATGGCACTGTTTGAGAAGCATTTTGAAGGCAAGACGGTTATCTTCATTACGCACCGTTTGATTGGTCTGGAATCGATGGATTCGATCGTTCTGATTGAACAAGGCGAGATTGTTGAACACGGCTCCCATGAGAAGCTGTTAAACGAAGAAGGACGCTACTTCCAACTTCGCCAGGCAATCTAGCTCCTTCATAAGTTATAAAACAACCATTCAAAGCCCGAGTCCATGCTCGGGCTTTTTTATTGCCTGTGATTCGAGTATCGAGCAGCTGCCGAATGATAACCCTAGGGAATAACACCCCAACCATTTGTAAGTACAATCAATACACAACTTACAATAGCTTACCAAGAGCAAACGCCATTTCTTGTAACATGCAGGCTTTATAGCTTGCAGATAACGTGGTCTCCTATGGTACACAAACTCACTATTCCAACTCTTGTTTTTACAGCGATGCTTACCGCTTGTGGCGGAAGCAACGACGGTAATAACGCCAACGCATCAAAGAATGTCATCGACGCATCAAGCGCTAGCTCAGTGGTTAGCTTAGGAAGTAATTACTCACTGCAATTCAGCGTGAAGTCGATTGCTGCGGGTACAGACAAAAACGTGAACATTGATATTACTCAGTATGGTAATAATCTAAAATCTAGCGGCAGCTTCGCGCAAGTTCACGGTATTCCTGAGCGCAATTACAAAACCCAAAACGATGCTGATATTACCTTTTCAGTAACGGCAACAAACTCTGCAGGAAAAACGTTTAGCGTTGAAAACTTCGATATTTACTACGAAAACTTTAACTCAACAACGACACCTGAAATGCTTGCTATCGCAGAGGTCGAAAACAACATAAACAACGTCATTCGATGGAAAAAAGCGGATACCGTGACCATCAATAAGCAATTCATTATTGATAACAGCGGCATCAAATTTAATATCGACCAAATGAGACCTATGAACCTTTATGTTCGTGTCGGTAACACTTTAAGTAATGGCATTCAATTTGTTCCATCCTTCGCTCAAAGCGCCTCAGAGACATTCTCACGAGTGCCTACAGCTGACTGTTCTGTTATCTCAAATACAACGGGTGAGCTGCTTACAAATGGCATCAAGCAACAAACTTGCGTTGAAGCTCACGGTTATAAGATCCCACTATTAATTGAAGACAAATCTGCAAACAATTCGGAAGCAAAGGTCGCTCATGTTAAGAACATCATGCAGTACTACCTTGATAGCTTCCCTTCTGAAGTGACTAAGGCACTTTACGACAGTAAAGTTGCGATGGCATTCCTATCAGATCAAAACTGGGATAAGAGAGTTGGTGACTTCTTAGAAGACAATTACCGCTTCCAAGATCTTTTTGCTACCGAAACCACAGACACGACAACCGACGAGAACAAGCCTGACTTAGGGACTCAAAGAGACGCTGCGTTTGAAGAGATCATTCACTTTGTTCACGATTACGGTGTGATGAACCTAGCGGTACAATCATCTTCGTCGAAATGGGGTGTGATGCAGAAGGAGTTAGATAAACTGAATGAGAAAGCGATTCTTGCAAGCTCTTACTTTCCGAACGGAAAAGACTCGACGATTGTCGAAGCTGATTTAGACGCAGAGTCATACGATCAAGAGTACCTAGCCTATTCTCTTTATGCCTACTACGACCTGAACTATCAGGGTTACAGCGCGCAAGAGTTAAGTTCAGCAACCTTCACAGAGCTACAAGCGAACGATCCTGCGATGGTTAAATTTATGGAGCAGTACTTCCCGACTCGTGCGGCCCTTAAAGCTAAGTTTCCAGGTTACCCGAATAACTAGTTTGGGTCACAACTCTAATTAGCATGCACAAAAAAGCCGAATGTGATATTCACATTCGGCTTTCAAATTATCAGTTAGCGCTTACAGCTTGAAGCGGCTGATTTCGCTTTCTAGCTCGTGAGACAGCTCAGAAAGCTGCGCAGCTTGCTCTGCAGCTTGGTGTGCTTCGTCTGCTAGCTCGTTAGATACGTCACGGATTCCTTCAGTATTACGAGTAATCTCAGACGTTACTGACGCTTGCTCTTCTGCAGCAGAAGCAATCTGTGTTGCCATGTCGCTGATGCGTTCAACAGCAGCATGGATTTGCGTTAGGCTTGCAGCCGCTGAGTTCGCGTCATCAACACTGGTTTCAGCAAGAGTACGGCTATCGTTCATGATATTAACCGCTTTGCCTGTTGTACCTTGCAGCAACTCAATCGTTTGTTGAATTTCTTGCGTTGAACCGTGTGTACGTTGGCTTAGAACTCGAACTTCATCCGCAACTACTGCGAAACCACGACCTTGCTCACCGGCACGTGCAGCTTCAATAGCGGCATTAAGTGCAAGTAGGTTCGTTTGTTCTGCAATACCTTGAATGTTAGACAAGATAGCGTTGATGCTGTTGCCGTGCTCTTCAAGTTCTAGAATCACGTTGGTTGCGATTTGAACTTCTTGAGCAAGGTTTTGGATAGAACTTTGAGTCTGTGTTACTTGACCAGTACCGTGCTCACACGCGCCAACCGCTTCAGATGAGTTCTGTGCCGTGTGGTCTGCGTTACCTGCGATCTCTTGTGTTGCTGCAGCCATTTCGTTAACGGCTGTCGCTACCATGTTGATCTCGTCTTGTTGCATTTGGATACGAGCACTACGTTCTTCAGCTTGAGAAGCCGTTTGACGTGCTTGGTTGCCTAGCGCAGCAGATACTTCGCTTAGCTTGATCACCATGGTGTGCATATTGCCCACAAAACGGTTGAAGTTTGTAGCAAGTTGACCAATCTCGTCGTCGCTCTTAGGCTCAAGACGTTGAGTAAGGTCGCCCTCACCTGAAGCGATCTCTTCAAGTGCAGCAGAAACGCGGTTTAGGTCGCGGAATAGGAAGCTCACTAACCAAGAAACCAATACGATCACGATAAGCGTAATCACAACAGCTGTCATGATTAGCTGAGTAAGCAGTGTTGAGTGGTTCGCTTCTTCAGTCGCTCGGTCCATTTGAACCGCGAAGATCCAGTTAGTGTTAGGCACCTTAGTGAAGTAAAGCAGCTTCTCAGCGCCACGCTCTTTAATAATCTCGATGCTACCAGTACGCACTGCGTTCTCGATGATAGGCATAGAGATGTCGTTTGAAAGCTGACCTACCGGCTTCAGGCTCAATGCTGAATCTGGGTGTGCTAAGAAGGTGCCGTCAGAGGCATCAATTAACATTGCGTAAGCGTTGTCACCAACATCAAGGCTGATTACATCGTTAACCAATTGGTCGATAAGTACGTCTGCACCAACAACACCAACAAGTTGGCCGTTGTGGCGAACAGGTTCTGCGATCGTTACTAGAAGTGCTTTCGTGATTGCATCTTGGTAAGCCGTGGTAATGATTTGCTTACCTGCAGCGTTTGCTTCTTGGTACCAAGGACGTTGACGAGGATCGTAATCAGCACGATTACGTTCAGGGTGTGAACGGTACATTCCACCTTCTGGAGTACCTAAAAAGATATCGTCAAAGCCACCCGCTACACGAGCTTGCTTAAGGAAAGGAACAACATCACCCTCTCGTGAAAAGTCATTAAATGCTGATGCGATATCCGTGCGGATATCAATCCAGTTTTTAATACCTTCAGATGCTGCTTCAGATACGCTTTCAGCTCGTAGGTATACGCCATTACGAGTCTGTTCAAATAATTGGTTTGCTGATAACCAAGTCAACGCTGTAGCCATAACGACAACAGCAGATAGGCTAGCACCTATCAACTTCTGCTTTAGTGTTAGTTTCATGTCAAAGTTTCACGAGTGGTGGGAAATCCCGCGCATACTACCCAATATCAGTATTAAATTCGAGCGATTTCACAATTTAATATCGGAATATAATTTTAAGCAAACCATAAGCTTACCTAATGTCAATTCCTTGGCTTGTCGCCAAATTTAAGGCGCTATTTATTATGTGATTATTAGAAATAATGTCAGATTTAGTACGGTAAAAAAAACAAAAAGGCAGAAGAGTTTCCTCTTCTGCCTTCATATTATCTACCGCTCTACTGCGTATAAATTGCAGTAGATTTTAGCTTAGAAAGCCTAGCGTTTTTCTGTACGCATACCCATTAGCAAGCTCACACACATCAGTAATAGAATGATGGTGAATGGCAATGCCGTCGAGATTGCACCCGCTTGTAGAGCTTGTACTGCTTCAGTACCACCAACCCACAATAGAGCGACAGCAATCGCACCTTCAAGGAACGCCCAGAACACACGTTGAGGCACAGGCGTATCAACTTTACCACCAGCAGTAATGCTGTCGATTACTAGGGAGCCTGAGTCAGACGATGTAATGAAGAAGACTAGAACCAATACAACCGCAATGATTGAAAGCAGAGTACCGAACGGCAGTGCATCAAACATTTGGAACATTGCTAATGATACATCCGTTAGGCCGTCTTGACCAAGAATACCAACGTTATTCACGATTTGGTCAATCGCCATGCCACCGAATACTGACATCCAGATGATAGTCACTGTGGTCGGTACAATCAGTACTGCTGTGATGAACTCACGAACGGTACGACCTTTAGAAACACGTGCGATAAACATACCTACGAATGGAGACCATGAGATCCACCAAGCCCAGTAGAATACAGTCCAACCGTGCATCCATGTTTCATCTTCACGACCGTGAGGGTTACTTAGCGGAATGATGTTTTCAATGTATGCCATCAATGTTGTTGGGATAGAACCTAAAGTCACCGCGTAGCCGATTAGAGCCACTAAGATCAGCAGTAGGAAAGCAACCAACATGTTGATGTTACTGATAACTTTAACGCCACCATCAATACCACGAAGTACGGAGACAACCGCCAATAAAGTCACCGCTGTAATCACAATAACTTGCAGCCCTAAGCCCGCTTCGATGCCGAATACATGCTGAATACCACTTGCCGCTTGTTGTGCACCAAGACCTAACGATGTCGCCAGACCAAATAGGGTTGCAAGTACAGCAAGAATATCAACAATGTGACCTGCCCAGCCCCAAGCTCTATCACCTAAAATTGGGTAAAAGATAGAACGAATTGAAAGAGGCAACCCCTTGTTGTAAGAGAAAAACGCAAGTGACAGTGCTACTACGCCATAAATCGCCCAAGGGTGTAGACCCCAGTGATACATGGTTGCACCTAATGCCAGTTTTGCAGCTTCTGGTGTGTTTGGTTCAACACCTAACGGAGTTTCAAACCAACCCGTGAAGTAAGCAGCAGGCTCAGCCACACTCCAGAACATCAAACCGATACCCATACCTGCGGCAAACAGCATCGATAGCCAAGACATGAATGAGTAATCTGCCGTCGCATCAGCACCACCAAGGCGGATTTTGCCGTATGGAGAAACAATCAAGCCCAAGCAGAAAATTACGAAAATATTACCCGACCAGATGAAAAGCCAATCAAACGAATTGATAATCTGGCCTTTAACACCATCTAATGCAGCCTTTGCTGAAGCGGTATCTGTAATAAGAACACCGATCAGGAACAAAGCGATAAGTCCCGCACTGATACCAAATACTGGGTTATGAACATCAAAACCCCATTTTTGGACGTTATCTTGACCGACAGTGTAATCCGTACTGTCGATACTGTATTTATCTATACCTTTAGTCATTATCCCTCTCTACGGAATACTAATAGGGTCTATTGACCGCGTATTCCTTACTTACCTGCGACTTAATTACAAACTCGAACCTACGATCCAAGTAGTACAAGCTGTTGTCACAATAATTCAAATACTTGGATGTCTGAAGTTTAGCAGGTTAACTTGTTGTTTTCAGTAAACCAGAATCGGTTCGATGGAATTTCAAACAATATTCACGTAATTACTCAAGTTTATGACGAAAAAAAGGTCGACCCTGTCGACCTTTTTATCAAAAGTACTTTTAACTCAAAGCATTTTGATGCTTAACCAATTGATTTTCAGTTCGTAAACCTAGCAATAAGCTTAGGCACATAAGCAATAATATGAAGGCAAATGGTAGCGCCATTGATACCGTTCCAGCTTGCAGTGCTTGAATTGATTCCGTACCACCAACCCACAGTAGAACCGCTGCAATCGCGCCGCCCATCAACGCCCAAAATACGCGTTGTGGAACAGGTGCATCCACTTTACCGCCAGAGGTAATGCTATCGATAACCAATGAGCCTGAATCAGACGAGGTGATAAAGAACACCATAATCAAACCAATCGATACCACTGAAAGCACAGAGCTCATTGGTAGTGCATCGTAAGTATGGAAAAGAGAAAGTGTAATATCTTGCAGACCATTCACACCAATCTCGCCCACCTTGTTCGCCACTTGATCAATCGCGATACCACCGAAAATAGCCATCCAGATAATGATTACAGTCGTTGGAATGAACAATACAGCGACGATGAATTCACGAATCGTACGACCTTTAGAGATACGAGCGATGAACATGCCTACGAATGGTGACCAAGACATCCACCACGCCCAGTAGAATACCGTCCAACCTTGCATCCACGTTTCATCATCACGACCATGAGGATTACTTAAAGGAATAAAGTTTTCAATGTAGCCCATTAGCGCAGTTGGGATTGCTTTAATACCCGCCATACCACCAGCGATGGTTACGAAGATAAGTAAGCCCAAAGCAACCAACATGTTGACGTTACTTAGTACTTTTACGCCACCGTTGATACCACGAACCACTGACATTGTTGCTAAGAAAGTAACCACTGCGATAACAATCAGCTGCATGCCAATACCACCATCGGTACCGAACACATGGTTAATACCACTGGTTGCTTGTTGTGCACCTAAGCCCAATGAAGTTGCAAGGCCAAATAGCGTTGCAAGCACAGCGACGATATCAACGATATGACCAAACCAACCCCAAGTTCTATCACCCAAAATAGGATAGAAAATAGAGCGGATTGATAGAGGTAAACCTTTATTGAAGGTGAAGAAGGCAAGCGCTAGCGCAACAACTGCGTAAATCGCCCAACCGTGAAGACCCCAGTTGTAGATGGTTGCACCAAGAGCCAACTTCGCCGCTTCAGGAGAGTAAGCTTCAACACCTAATGGCGTTTCATACCAGCCAGTGAAGTAAGCCACTGGCTCAGCAACACCCCAGAACATTAAGCCAATACCCATTCCTGCGGCGAATAACATCGACATCCAAGATAGGTTTGAGTGCTCTGCTTTGGCATCATTGCCACCAATACGTATCTTGCCATACGGGGAGACAATGAGGGCAAAACAGAAAATAACGAAGATGTTTGCTGCCCACATGAAGAAACCATCGAAGTTACCGATGACTTTCCATTTGATTCCATCAAGCGCCGCTTTTGCGGTGTCAGGGTCTGCGACTAGAAGTGCCAGAAGAAAGACAATGATCGCTCCTGCACTGATTCCAAATACTGGGTTATGAACATCAAAACCCCATTTCTGAACGTTATCTTGTCCTACTGTATAATCGGTATTTTCAATACTATACCTATCTTTTACAGGCTCCATGCTTCCTCTCTAATTTGCAGCGCACAGTTTGCAACATTGCATTCGGCACTTAAATTTCGAAAAGAAGAATATCAACCTGTCGCAAAAATACTAAAAAAACCTCCATAAAGGAGGCCTAAATTACACATTTAGTAATTAAATTACACATTTAATGTAATTTAGCGTAGGATCAGTCGACAAGCCCGGAGCTGACCGCGTACTTAGCAAGCTCTGCTGTAGAATGAATATCCAGCTTGTGCTTAATATTTTGCCTATGGGTTTCGACCGTTCGATAGCTGATATTCAGTGCCTTTGCGACCTCTTTACTGCTCTCCCCTTTTGCGACTAATTTCAGCACAGCCTCTTCACGTCTGCTCAATGGATTTTTGACCGATGGCGTAGGAGTAATCGGCTGAGTAAACAAATTCTGCGTGACTTTTTCACAGAAATAAGTCGAGCCTTGATTGACGGTTTTGATTGCCTGCACCATTTTTTCAGCCGAAATCTCTTTCAACATATAGCCGACCGCACCCGACTGCCTCACCTTCATGATGTATTCACGGTTGTTATGCATAGTCAGCATCAGCACCTTGGCTTCCGGGTCTTCTTCTTTAATCAGGTGGGTCGCATCAATACCATTCATGATAGGCATGCTAATATCCATCAACACCACATTAGGGCGCAGCGTTTTCACTATCTCAACCGCTTCTAATCCATTACTGGCTGTGCCTATCACACTAATATCAGGCTCGAGTTCTAATCTCGCCATAAAGCCATCCAGTACGACTTGGTGATCGTCAGCAATCACAACTCGAATAACTTCACTCATTCACTAATCCTTCTAGTGTCAGTAACACCGTAATTTCCGTTCCGAAACCAATCTCACTCATCAACTCAAAATCACCGCCAATGAACTCCACTCGCTCTCTCATGTTACGCAGCCCGATCCCTCGTTTTTCCATCGCTTTATAGGTATTGAAACCGACACCATTATCTTGGATAAGCAGTTGCAACACGTTACCAATTTGCTGGGCGATAACCGTTACTTTGGTCGCTTGTGCGTGTTTCTCTATGTTATTCAGAGACTCTTGCACCACTCGATACAAGGTCGTTGCGGCTTCTGATTTTAACTTCCCCGGTTGAGTGCTAAATAAAGTTTCCACCTCAATGCCGGAGTGCGCCTGAAAATCTAATAACAACGAAGACAATGCCGCTTCTAAGCCTATGTCATCCAGTGAACTTGGGCGAAGTTGATGTGAAATGTGCCTCACCTCTTCAATCGCTCGCATCAGTGAGTGCTGTGACTTATTCAAATGTGCTTTAAGGTCTTCACTTTGTAGCTTATTACCGAGTAGCTCTAAGTGGCAACGACTCGACACTAATAATTGGTTAATACCATCATGTAGCTCACGCGCTAAGTGCTTCTTCTCGTCTTCTTGGAACATCACTGTCTTGTGCGCCAGTTCTTTTAAGTTGTTATCCGCAATCCGATGTTCATGCATGTTAATGGCCAAGGTCAGTACGATGATGACCGCGACCGTCACGCTCAGAATCACCACAATCGAAAAGAACGTGGTTTCAATATTCTTGTTTATTGCGGCCTGCATCGAGGCCACTTCTTGGTGTACATCTTCAATATACAAGCCAGTGCCAATCATCCAGTCCCAACGTTCTAACCAAGCGGCGTAGCTCAACTTAGACACCACCTCACCCGTCGACGGTTTTTGCCACAAATACTGGTGAAACCCGCCTCCAGTTTGCGCTTCTCTTAACAGAGCTTCTATCAGAAAGTCGCCATCCTCATCTTGCAGTTGCAGTAGGTTTTGACCTATCAGCTCTGGCTGTATTGGATGAACCAAGTTGGTCCCGTGGCGATCATAGGCGAAGAAATACCCATCAGAGCCATATCTAAGTTTAGACAATATGGTTCGAACTTCTTTTTTGGCTTGGGCTTCTTGGATATTTGGATCGTTATAGATGTGTTCTATGGCATCGAACGCAAGGTCAACCGTGTCTTTGAGGGCGTTTTCGCGCGACTTGATTAGGCTATCTCTAAAGATCTCAACTTCTTTATCACCCAATGTCTTGGTTTGATGTAACGAGATCCAGCTGATACTCGCAGTTACGAGCAGCAACGGGAGCAGCGTCAGCAAAATCAGCTTGGCTTTTAGAGGCATTCCTTTCCCTCACAAAAAACGGCTTACTGAACATCAATAAGCCGTTTTACTTTAGCAATTTATAGATAGCCGTTGAAACATATCATTCACATTCTAGGCTTCACTCACATTCCATAGAAAGAAGGGAAAGCGAGAAGTGATCCAAGTACGAGGATTTGAATCAAAATGAACGGCATCACGCCACGATAGATGTCCTTAGTCGTCACGCCTTTTGGTGCTACCCCTTTTAAATAGAACAGACTAAAACCAAATGGTGGCGTTAAGAAGGAGGTTTGTAGGTTCATCGCGATAAGGATAGCAAACCATGTCATGTTGATGCCCATTAGCTCGGCTACTGGCGCAATGATCGGCACGATGATGAAACAGATCTCTACGAAGTCGATGAAGAAACCAAGAATCAGAATCACCAACATAGTAATGATCAGGAAGCCCCATTTCTCACCTGGCAGTTGTAGCATCCACTCTTCAACCAGATAATCACCACCAGTGTAGGTAAACGCCATAGAGAATGCCGTCGCACCCAACAAGATAGCGAATACCATCGCCGTGACTTTCACCGTCTCTTTAGACGCGTCATACACCATTGACCAACTAAACTGACCGTATAGCAAAGCAAGTACCATAGCACCCGCACCACCTAATGCAGCAGACTCTGTTGGCGTAGCAACACCCGCAAAGATTGAACCCAGTACCACTATGATTAACGCGAGAGGTGGAAGAATCGCTTTCAGTGCATTAAACACTTCTTGTTTACGGCTGATGGAGTCATCACGTTCAATCGGTTGAGCCGCTTCAGGGTGTAGCTTTGCGTATATCAAGATATAAACAATGTACGCGCCGACCAGCATCACACCCGGCCAAATCGCCGCTTGGAACAAGTCACCAACAGGCACACCAAGAACATCGCCTAATAGAATCAAAACGATAGATGGCGGGATGATTTGCCCTAACGTACCAGACGCACAAATAGTGCCGCAGGCTAAGCCTTTATCGTAGTTGTATTTGAGCATTACTGGTAACGAGATAAGACCCATCGCCACTACTGAAGCACCTACTACGCCGGTTGAAGCCGCAAGCAATGAACCTACGAGTACCGTCGAGATTGCGATACCACCACGAACACCACCAAACAATCGCCCCATAGACTCAAGCAACTGCTCAGCAAGCTTGGTCTTTTGCAGAACAAGCCCCATGAAAACAAACAATGGAACGGCCATCAGCACCGTGTTTTCCATGATTGATTGAATTCGATATGGCATGAAGGCAAACATTTCGATGCCCTCAGCCCAAACACCAAAGATTAACGCGATACCACCAAAGGTGAACGCGACAGGGAAGCCAAGTAAAAGTGCAAACAAGGCTACGAAAAACATTACTATTCCAATCATGTTCAGCCTCTACTTGTTCTTTGTATGAATATTGTTTGCATGGATAAGGTGCGGATTAAAAATCTTGTTCAGTGAATGCAGGATCAAACCTACACCACTCAGTGCCATTAAGAAGAATGACAGCGGGATCATGGCTTTGATGATCCAGCGATATGGCAAGCCACCGGGATCGCCTGAGGTTTCACCAAGTTCATAACTCTCTTTGGCCACATCAATACCGAACCAAGCCACCAGCAAACAAAACGGCAGTAGAAAGATAAGCGTGCCTAACAGATCGATAATGGCCTGTGCTTTAAAGCTCAACTGCTCATAGAACACGTCGACTCGAACATGACCACCCGCTTTGATGGCATATGGCACACCTAATAGGAAAACGGCGGAGAACAGGTGCCATTCCATCTCTTGAAAGGCAATTGAGACATCGTTGAATGCATATCTCATGACAACGTCATAGACGACGTTGGCGATAAGTAAAATAAACAACATACTGGAAAGCCATCCCAGTGCATCACCGATACGATTAAATATGCGTTCAATATAAATTAGACTTCGCATTCCCGACTCCATGGAATTTGAAAAGACATCGCGCAGCGGGGTAACAAGCTGTTCGATGTAGAAAGGGTTCTTGGGCATTTAATTATTATGTTTAAAATGAACCCGCCGCTTATTCACTCTTAAATACTCAATAAGAAAAGCTTCGGGTTCATTTAGATTCAGTTCAACAAGGGGCGATTATTTCGCTTGGCTATTTAGGTAAGCTCTGTGTGAAATATCCGTCCATGAACGTACCTGCTCTAGGTAGTTTGCTTGAGAAGCTTGGATTTCTTTTGCCAATGCATCTTTCTCAGCGTGCTTAGCAAGTAGACGATCGTTCGCTTCTTTCAGTGCAGACATAACCTCTGGCGGGAAGTCTTTCACTTGTACATCTGGGTACTCAGTCTTCATTGAAACCCAGTTCTTGCCACTTTCGTGCGTAGCTTGTGTGTACATGTCGTAAGCCGCTGTACGCATTGCAACACGTAAGATTTCTTGTAGATCTTCAGGAAGCTTGTTCCATGTACGCTTGTTCACTAGGAATTGAAGCTCTGAGCCCGGCTCATGCCAACCTGTGTAGTAGTACGGCGCGATTTTGTGGAAACCCATACGCAGATCAAGTGATGGACCAACCCACTCTAGTGCATCAATCGTGCGACGCTCTAGAGACGTGTAAAGTTCACCTGGGGCAATATTCGTCGGTTTAGCACCTAGTTCAGCAAGAATCTCACCCGCAAAGCCTGGGATTCGCATTTTCAGACCTTGTAGGTCTTCAACACTATTGATCTCTTTTTGAAACCAACCACCCATCTGAATATCCGTGTTACCGCCAGGGAATGACATCAAGTTATGTGGAGAGTAAACCTGCTCCATCAACTCCATACCACCACCATGATAGAACCATGCATATTGTTCTGCTGGCGTCATACCGAAAGGCATAGATGTGAAGTAAAGCGTGTTTGGAACTTTACCTTTCCAGTAGTAAGAGCCTGAGTGACCCATGTCGTATTGACCAGACTTAACCATGTCAAAAACGCCAAGCGGTGCTTTGTGTTTGTTCGCTGAATCGATTCTGATCTGCAGTCGACCATTCGACATCTTCTCAGCCATCGCCGCCATGTTCTTCGTTGCATCACCGAAAACGGGGAAGTTTGGTCCCCAAGTTTCTGCAAGCTTCAAGCGGTAAACCTTATCAGCAGCAGTTGCACCAGTAGCGACCAAAGCTAAACAAGCCGCAGCAGTAACTGCAACGTTTTTGAAAACTCGTGTTAGGGAGTTAGAAATGAGACTCATGTTCACGTCCTTTGTTGGGTTAACACTCTTTCTATGAGCATTTTTTATGATTCAACATAAGAGTGCACCGTGATGAGGTAACAAGATATCAGGGAGAGCACGCACGACGGGCGTACACAAGCTGCGTATTAGACCAAAGGATTACGTAGAACTACGTAGGAGATGATGGAGTGATGTCGATTTTAAAGGAATCACCTCATTCACTAGAAGAATGTTTATTGATAAATACCTAAGTATTAATAATTAAATACCGTTAACAATTGATTGCTATTTCGTGATGAGGCTCTATTCTCACCACACATCAAATACGCACCTAAATGCACTCAATCCGAGAAAATCATAATTTCAGAGAATCAGAAAACCTACTTTGATGCTTATTGTTTTAAAACATAGGACACGCGAAAGACAGACTAAAAACGTAAGGGGTCAGCCAATTGGAAATAAGACGTTTGGGATTGGCATAATCCGACAAATACAAAAAAGCCTCGAAAATCGAGGCTTAAAAACTTAACGAAGCGAATATAATCCCAAAGGATTAGATAGCTTTGTAGATAACCTTGTTACCTGCTAGCTGCTCTTTCGCTACTAGGTTTTCTTCAAGAAGTTTTTTCAATGCGCCTGTTGCCCATGAAGCTGCTTTCGCGTCTTCTTGACCAGCTGCTAGGCCGATACCTTTAGGGTTAATGCCTTCAGCATTGCTAACAACGATGTCTAGAACTTGTTGTTGCTTAGGAGTCAGTGCTACTGCAACTTCTTTAGTTGCTGCTACTGCTTTTTCTACCGCTGGTTTTGCTGCTACAGTTTTTTCTGCTACAACTTTCTCTGCGACAGGCTTCGCTTTTTTCGGCGTTGCCACTGCTTTAACTACAGCCGCTTTAGTGCGTTTCTGCAGTTTAGCCTGCACCTTACGCTTATGAGCAAGTCTCATTGAATATTTCTCCAGTTCACTGCTCTTTTCGCAGTGGTGAAAATTTGAAGCGCGATTTATACCAAAAAACAGGAGCTATTTGTAGAGTGAAGCGTCGAAAGTCGACGAAAAATACCGATATTGTCTACTAGCGTCTATTATTTAAACATCGACTTATCAATTCAGGGTCATATACACTGGTTATCCATCCAGACAAAAATATGAAAACTTGGTGTTGCCTATGGACACTCGTCACCTTACTAATTTTTCTTTGCCTTCATTCACTCGCTCGTACCGTATCCTCGCCGTTATTTTAGGCTTCATTTGCTTGATCGTTGCGCTCTACAGTGACAACCCAAAGTTACTGATCGTGGGTGCTTTTTGCAGTATTGCCCTTCTGGGAGCCGGCTACTATTTGATGCTGCGCAGCCGAGTGATGTTCACACTTACCCCGACTCATTTTCAGCAGCATTTTTATAAAGGGGGGTGGGTCTTAAAGTGGAACAACATCCAAAAAATTGGGCTTTGCACCTATGAACAAGATGGCTGGCACCAACCTTTGCCTTGGATTGGTATCAAGGTTAAAGATTACTCGCCCTACCTCGATTCGATCTGCCCCAAAATCACCTGTGAGTTATTACTCAGCCAACGAGCACTTTTGTATCTAGGAGCCAAACAAGCGGGTAAAGAGTCAAACTTTGAAGATATGGTTCTCGACTCATCGCATTACCATGCCCGCTGTACTGAAGCTGGCTGTGTAGAGCTAAGTAAATTTAAAGAATCAGAAAACACTGAAGAGAGCTATTTCAGTGACAGCCAAACACTAGCTGCATCTGAACCCTCTAAAATATTAAGTGACAAGAAAGCCGTCATCAAAGATTATTCTGGACTACAGGCGATGCTCGCTAACAGAATGAAATATCAAAGAGGTTTTCACGGCTACGATATTTTTATATCAACCAATGACCTAAATATGAGTGGAGAAGAGTTTGTTGGACTGGCTCGACGCTACTTGGCTGCTGCTGAACGCCTTTCTGATTAAGGGTTGCCAGTAAATTTTCGCGCAATAAAAAAGCTTAGCTTTCACAACAAAAGCTAAGCTTCATTTTTCAATCAATCGACACGAATAATCAGTCTCTTAATCAAAGGTTTAATTAGTATAGAGGCATTTCATCTGCTACGAACGGGTTTGATGCGCGCTCGCGACCGAATGTCGATTCAGGACCATGACCCGGAACGAATGTTACGTCACTGCCTAGTGGCCAAAGCTTTGTCTTAATTGAAGCGATAAGTGTATTGAAATCACCTTGTGGGAAGTCAGTACGACCAATTGCGCCGTTAAACAATACATCACCCACAAACGCTAGACGTGCTTGCTCGCTGAACAGTACAACATGGCCTGGAGTGTGGCCCGGCGTGTGAATCACGTCGATCACTTGATTACCAAACGTGACTTTGTCACCCTCTTCTAACCAAGTGTTTGGTTCAAAGGCTTTACACAGTGGGAATCCAAACATTTGGCTTTGATTCTCTAGACCTTGAAGCCAGAAGTTATCGGCCTTATGTGGACCAACAATATTCACCTTCAAGATCTCAGCAAGTGGTACCGTACCACCAACATGATCTAAGTGACCGTGCGTCAGTACCAAGTTCACCACTTTAACACCTAGCTCTTCAATGATCGCAGCTAGTTGTTGAACATCACCGCCCGGATCGACAACGATGCCTTCCATTGTCTCATCACACCACACAATTGAGCAGTTTTGAGAGAAAGAGGTAACAGGTACAACTTGATACTTAAGAGACATATACAAACCTTAGAGGGCAAACTGAAATTTGGGCAAACTATGACATTGGATGTCTACTTTGACAAGTACCTAGCATTCGCTCGCAAATTCAACCTCACTCTACCAGCTACGTACTGGACCAGTATCGATATGGATAAAGTTGCTACGTGCATAATAACCTACACCACCGGCATTCAGGCTTTTGGCTACGTCTCTTAGCTCTTTCAGATCGACACCATCGATACGAAAATCGATCGCTTTACCAAGCATGTGATAACTCTTCTTCGCCACGCCACTCGACTTTGAGCGCAATGCTTCATTGGTCGCTGGAGAACGGTAACCAGAGATGATCTGGACTTCTTTTTGAATACCTAAGACATTTTGAATCTGAGTGATCTGATCAAACAGGTTTTTATCCATTGGATGAATTTCATTGCGGCGGAAATCGCGACATAGCTTGCTAAGGCGTGCCATCTCGTCACCAACATAGTTAGTACCATCGAAATAACAGGTCTCTAATCTTTCACCGGTGTGAAGGTTATTCATGCTAATCGTTCTTGGTTGATCCGGGTATGAAGCAAAAGCGATAGAAGGTGTAATTGAGGCGATAACAGCGGTACCACCAGCGTAAGTCAGAAACTGACGGCGAGAAAATAAACTTTGAGACATACAGCAAAAAAACCAATTAGATCGAACGAAAAATGCACGATACATAATGGAAATTGCTGCGTCAACGTACTAAAACCGCTCAAAAGGTTAGTATTTGTAACCTTTACGCGGTTAGTTATTGATCCACATTATAATTTTATCAATAGAAGCTTAGTTGTCATTTTTTAGTCAAGATCACCTTTATTGAACACATTTCAATCAACCACCCTCTTTATCATATTGGTAGATATCGCCACGGTACTGTATGCCCCCTTCTTCAAACAACACGGTTTGATAGATGATATGCACAGGAATTCGCTTTTTGAGGCGAACCTTAGTGTTCGGAGCAAGGTCATCATTTTGGTTCGGTACTTTCCTTACCTTAGTGGCAAACAATAACTCAGCAAGTTCTTCTGCATGTTCGACACGTATGCAACCTGAGCTATAAGCACGGAAGTCATCATTAAACAGACCTTTACTTGGCGTATCGTGCAGATAGATCGCTCTTTTGTTAGGTGTGTTGAACTTGTACAAACCTAATGCATTACGCGAACCTGCCTGTTGACGCATTCGATATGGGAATGAATTGAAATTGATGGTCTGCCAATCTATCTCGGTGGTATCGACCGTTTCCATGGTACGCCAGCCATCAATGACTTGGAAGTTGTGTGTCTCTAAATAGCTTTCGTCCGCTTTTACTTTGGGCAGGATATCTTTGACCATGATTTTCCATGGCACATTCCAAGTCGGGTTTAGAATGACAGAATCGAGGTTTATCTCTAAAAGCGGGGTTTTTCGCGATTTTCTTCCCACGACGACCTTAGACTCAAATACCTCTTCGCCATCTTCCCAATACTTCATATCAAAGCTAGGCACGTTGACTACTATAAGAGAGTCTCTATTCCTTGGCCACAAGCGAACACGCTCTGCATTCAAAGCCAAAGAGCTCAATCGATCATCGAAGCTCATGTTGATCCACTTGATCGTGTCTGGCCCAATAATCCCATCCGCAGTTAAGCCGTGCATGCGCTGGAAGGACTGAATCGCCACTTGCAGATCTCGATCAAACACAGGGAAATCGACAGCAATCATAGAGGTATCCACGCCGACTAACGCAATGCGCTCAACAAGAACCACTTTGTCTGAAAGCTTATCCCCCAAGCGTTTTAAGCCTTTCTGTCTGTACCGCTCAATATCGAGTTCAGACGCGGTTTCTAACACAGAATAGGTTGCTTTGAATTGGTCAAAATCCCCTACTGGCGGTGCGTAAGACAGCACCATCTCCAATAAGTAATCATTGGCGACACTGCTTTTTAGTCTCATCAAAATATGGGGGGACGGTGGAGGTAATTTGGAATGCAGCTTACCTGAGAAATACCACTCCTTACCGGCAAATGGTGCGTTTTCAACATAGCTTAAATAGTAGATAAAGGTGTCGGTGAGTAAGATGTCCAACTCTTGCCATTGTGCATGGGATTGATAGTGACGGATTTGCTTGAGTTGTCGTTCAAAGAGTGGTGCCATTTGTGCTTGTTCGAGCAGCGACAATTGAAATTCGAATGCCTTAACTAGTTCAGGCGAATCCCAAAGAATAGGGAGAGATGAGTCTTGATAAATGCTCTGGGTTAGTTCGGGATAAATCAGCATGAAAGATAGCTCTGAATCAGCCGGAAAGAAACGACCTTCATCAGAACTCGTATAGCTCCATGTGTGCACAGAAACTAAAACTAATAACCCACAGAAGTATTTCGCGAACATGCTTAACTCCATCACCAACCATCCCATAAGTATGGCAAAGAAATGGGAGTAAGCATGTTATTTTTAAGAGGCTTTATGAATCAGATTGAGCTCCAATGGTTATCCCATTGGATCGATGATTGCTGAGTTGATTTCTCATAAGGCTTGCGCTGACTAACCACACTTCCCGCCCCAGAGCTTAATCGGAACTCACCATCCAACAGCACGGCGCCAGAAGCATCAGACAATGCCGACAGCTCAACTAACTCTTTGGTTTCTTTAGACCAAATACCGTAGCAATTCCCTCTTGGCGAGGTCGCGATAATCCAATCATCTGAGGCTGCGATACTCGCAATATAATGATTGAACCTTGCCCATTGCTCCGGCTCCGCATTCAATGATTCAAACTGCCCACCTTTGATGTGCATCGCCAAAAGTGAGGGGTATTCATCCGGTTCGCCGCGATATTGCTGGCCACAAAGTACAGTCTCTGCCCCATCATGCGCTAAGTGTCGAATGCTCAGTTTTTTATCCATCAATTCAACTTGATCAAGTAACACACCTTCAGGAGAAACATAACTCAAGCTTGGTTGCATTGAATCCAAGTTTTTCGGTGTTCTGCCATCAGTATGAACGCCACCAACGCCTATCGCGAGATTACCATCAGGCATGATGATCACCTCATGGGGCCCAATACCAAAACCGCTGAACTCCTCGACCTTTCGATACCCTTGTGCGACATCGTAGACGCCAATCACGCCTTGACTGGTGTCGGTTTTCCCTTCAGTGGCATACAGTAGTGTGCCATCTAATGAGTAAACGCCATGACCATAGAAGTGGCGGTTGTTACCTTTCACCACCATTTTGATCTGCTGACCGTTTTTGTAGTCAAACACCATAAAATAGTCACCAGGACGACGGGCAAAAACCACCGCATGTGATGAGGTTGGGCAAATTGCGACGCCATGGCCACGCTCAGGGATAGGTAGCTGGCTCAGTGGCATGCCATACTCATCAGCCACAACCGCGGAATACTGGCCACGGCCATTAAGCGCACAACCAATCAACTGAGGTTTGTTCAATGAGTTTTCACCTGAACGGCTAGCACATCCGAACGGCAGCACAGGCACAGCAGCACACCCAAGTGCTGCTTTCAGTAAGGTTCTTCGTGTAGTATCAGTCACCATCGGTAGCATTAAATCCTATTACAACGCCAAGCTCTATCGCCACTTCTTCATGAATCAGGTACTTCAAACGTTCTAGCTTGTTGTATTGAGTCAGCACCTCGCGGTAACCTTCTTTGCTCTGCAGCAGAGCAAACAAGCTGGAATCCGTCGGCCAAGTATCTAGCGTCAATGTAAACTGGTCAGCAACACGATCGGCAAGGTCATTTAAGCCTTTCTCTCTCAACAAACTATCGAGACCATCTCCATCTGCGAGGTAAAGTTTCTCAAGCGCCGCTACATTGGCTTTCAGTTGAGTCATCGAGGTTTGAGCACGCCATGATTCTGAGAAATACGGACGCGGATGACCAATTTTAGCCATCGGACGACTCAGCTTTTTCATGCTGTAATCAAGTTGGTTGGTCAATAAAGCGATGTATTCAGATTCCCAACGCATCTCGTCTAGCGCTAGCCAAGGGTTAACCTGCCAAGCTTCAGCGATAGAGGCAGATTTCATTGCCAAGTTTTGTGCGATCGCTTGTGAAGATAGACAACCAGACACTTTGTCTTGCAGTAATGGGGATTGCTCGTCGTACAGAGACCACTCCAACGCACCTAAACCTTGAACAGTCACACTCTGCTGTGCGATTTCACCTTGAGACCAAGCTTTATCTTGCTGAGTCAGTTGGCGCATTTTTAGACCGGTGGTGTTCTTTTTGTCTGGCCAGAATTGAACATTCCAGCTCTCCTCTAATGCCGCTGTTGGGCCGCGCTCTTGCCCTTGCAATGCCATCCAGCTGTTCATTGTGATCTGCCATTGAGTTTTCAAAGCGTCTAACTCAACGTTATCCGTTTCACAGTAACCTTGCATCAGAGCTTCTAATTCGCTCGATTGCTTCGCGAATAGCACCGCAGAATCAAACTCTTGTCGATAAACACTGCGACTAATATGGGCTGTAGTGTCTGCTTGGTAAGACAAACCGTTAACCTCAGAGGAAGCAACTTGCTCACCTGACGATTGACAGCCTGCCATGACCAATACCGACAAAGGCATTAACAATAATTTCTGAGCCATGCTGTTACCTTACTTCCTAATTTTTTTCTAATTCTATGAGTTCATTAAATATGAAAACTACCGCTGCGCTCGTATTGCTACAAGTTCAGCGGTAGTCAGTCATTTGTTCGCTACTTGCTTCGCTCATTAAGCCGTTGGCTCAACTGAGTTCAAGACAGCTTATAGAGAATCTAAGAACGACAGCAGTGCTTCGCGTTCGCTGCTACTTAACGACAACACTTCCTGTTTCGCCACTTCAGCTTCTCCACCGTGCCAAAGTACCGCTTCCATAACGTTTCTTGCACGGCCGTCATGAAGTAAGAACGTATGACCATTCACTTCTTTTGTATAACCCAAGCCCCACAGTGGCGTAGTTCGCCACTCGCGTCCATTCGCTAGGTACTCTGGGCGATTGTCGGCTAAGCCTTCTCCCATATCGTGCAGTAACATATCGGTATATGGGCTGATTAGCTGTTTAGACAACGCAGGTAAGCCTTCACGTTCTGCTGTGCGAATTTCAGCTTGGTGGCAACTTTGGCAACCAATATCTTTGAACAGTTTTTTACCTTGAACAACCGCAGGGTTATCAACGTTACGACGAATAGGTACCGCTAGATGCTGAGAATAGAATTCAACAAAATCTAGGATGTTATCGCTGACTTCAGGTTCACCACCATTTGGAAAATCATCACAGGTTGATTGAGCTGATGTGCAGTTTTCGTTCGGGAACAAACTGCTTGTTAAGCCCAAATCACCGTTAAATGCTGCTGCATTTTGTTGCATTAGGTTTGGCTGTCCGGCTTTCCAACCAAATCGACCCAACGCCATTTCGTTAGTTTGAACATCAAGAACGTAATTGGCTTTGCCTGTTACGCCTTGGCTGTCCGCAGCTTGTTGCTTCGCGAAGCCAAGAATCGTTTCTTGTGGGATGCTCTCAAGCAGACCTAGGCCGATCATTGGTGGTGCAACACGAGCCGAAAATTCTGTTTTAGGGTGCATTTCACCAAACGCGAGTTCAGTGATTTTTAATGTTGGTTTACGCAGAGTAACAACCGTGCCGTCTTTGAAGGTAACAGGCACATCTGTGTAACTAATGTTCACCTTGCCCTCTGGTTTTACCCCTTGAAGTGCAAAGTCTTGTAGCTGACCGCCGTAAGTTGGCTCTGGAATACCACCATCGCGAATAAAGGCTTGTCTCTGCTCTGGCGTCTCCGCCGGAATGCTCAAGCGAACCAACATGGATACCGCGTTCTCATCACCTTTTTCAGGCGCATGACCTCGACCATCTTTGATATGGCAGTTTTGACAACCGTTGGTATTAAATAGTGGCCCCAACCCATCACGCGCATCGGTTGATGACGGTGCAGGAACCCAAGGATTTCTAAAGAAGCTGTTACCTACACTGAAATCTAAGCGTTTGCTCATTGGTAGGTTGGCAGCAGGAAGAGAAAAAGCGTTTGCTCCCTCTTTCTTCACGGTTGTTTTGCCACCTGAGTAGGTTTCATGGGCATGTAATGGAGCTAAGAAAAACAGTGCGGTTAATAGTGAGGCTGATAGATACGACTTCATACATTGCCTTGCTGTGTTTTTGGTTTTAGTTTTTATAAAGAAGTGGCTTTTTTCTTAGGAAACAATTAAGGGCTCTATCAGAGCCCTTACATTAGTTTCTGATCGGGTTCTTAGAACTCGTGATCAGCCGTATCTGGGTTTAGGCTATCAATGCCAATCACACCCGCAGCACGCTCAATTGCAGCGGTTTGAGACACTAGCGCAACAATTGTTTTGTTTACTAGTGCATTACCCGCAGCGTTGTTAGCCGCGATTAGCTGATCGAAGTGCTGGTTGTTTTTCTCAGCAGATGTGACGAGTTGACCAACTTGTGCACGTGCTAAGTCAAACTGCTTTTGGATCTCTTTCGCAGCTTGCTCATCTTTTTGCTCTACTAGGTCAAACAGGCTAGGACCTGAAAGCAGAGTACCGTCTTCACGCTTGTATAGACCCGTGTAAACGTTGTAGATGCCTTGCTCGTTGTAGTAGTGAGAGTTGTGCGTGTTATCAGAGAAGCAATCGTGCTCATCTTCAGTAGAGTTCGCCTCTAGTGCCACCTTCATACGCTCACCAGCAAGCTCACCTAGAGAAAGTGAACCCATGCCGAATAGCATTTTACGTAGGCCGTTTTCGCTAGATTCAGAAAGCAGTTCTTGACGGTAGTTACCTTTCTCGCCTTCAGCCCACTGCTTTTCCATCCACTCTAGGTCTTGGATAAGTAGCTCAGCAGATGCTTTTAGGTATGCACCACGACGGTCACAGTTACCGTTAGTACACTCGGCACCAACAACGAAGTCAGTGTAAGCACGCTCACCTGCACCGCTGTTTGTGCCGTTTAAATCTTGGCCCCAAAGTAGGAATTCAATTGCGTGGTAGCCAGACGCTACGTTCGCTTCAGAACCGCCGATCTCGTTCAAGTCTGCGATTAGCTCTGGAGTAATGTTAGTTGCATCAACAGTAGTCTGACCAATTTGGAAAGTCTTGTTAGCCACGATGTTTGCGCTAGCGCCTTCATTACCAAGCTCATATTGGTAATCAGAAGATACGTAGTCAATCAGGCCTTCATCTAGTGGCCATGCGTTCAATTGGCCTTCCCAATCATCAACAACAGCGTTGCCGAAGCGGAATACTTCTGACTGTTGGTATGGTACGCGAGACTCAAGCCAAGCTTGTTTTACTTGTTCAAAGTTGCCAGCAGAAGGAGAAGCTAAGAAGGTATCAATAGAAGAGTTCAACGCTTTGGCTGTAATTACGGAATCGGCAAACACGGCATGAGCAATATCTGCATAGTGTTCTACAACTTGATCTTGAGTTACTGCTGCAAAAGAAGAAGCAGAGGCAAAAATGAGTGACGAAGTTACTGCTTTTGTCACTAAAGATTTAATGGTCATGAAGCATCCTTGTTGAGCTTTAAATTATTATTCGTAGTAATAGTGCAAACCATTATCATTTGCACTACGGATTTGAATAATACAAACTTACAATTTTATTGCAAGATAAATACAAAAAAACCTCACATATGTGAGGTCTTTAAACATTTTTATGTTAAGCGCAACAAGCAAGCGAATCAGATATCTAGGTTATGCTTACCGTGTGAAACTTTCGCCTTCAGATAGCTTTCATTACCCGATTTGATATGAGCAGAGGTGTTCACCACTTCTTCAATCTCAATACCAAAGGATTTAAGTTCATTGATTTTCTTAGGATTGTTAGTCACCAAACGGATTTTTGTGGTGCCTAAAGCGCGTAACATTTCCGCTGCTTCAGTAAAATCACGTAAGTCATCACCAAAGCCTAAGTGGTTGTTGGCTTCGTAAGTGTTCATACCTTCGCTTTGCAGACGGTATGCATCGATTTTGTTGTATAAACCAATACCACGACCTTCTTGGCGTAAGTAAAGAATCACGCCGCCCGTCTCACCCATAATTCTAATGGTTTCGTCTAGCTGCTCGCCACAGTCACAGCGAGAAGAATGGAAAACATCTCCAGTAAGGCACTCAGAGTGCATACGAACTAGAGGTATGTCTTGTGTCTTATCTGCTGATTTAAATATCACAGCAACATGCTCTTTGTCTGTTTTCAATCCATGAAAAGACAGAAGTTCAGCATCAATACTGCTTGTTACCCCTACTTTGAAATCTATTCTGGCACGCACTTCCGCCATAGCTATACTCACTTGAAAATTCGATGTGTTTAACGACACTACATTATATGTCTAGGCAATATTTTGTAGCTAACTATCTAATGATAGACACTATGAGGCTGTTAACAATTTTTTTCAAGGTCGACTACGCACAAATTGTTATATTATAACAATAATTTTTCAGGTAACAAAAAACCCCATATTGGGATGACCAACATGGGGTTATAAATTAATCAGTTGCGGCTAAGACTACACTTTTTACAGAACGATCAACTTACTTGAGTTTGCTTCCAGATGACAAGTTGAACCCAAGCGTTTTCTAATTCAGCTAACTCTTCTTGAGTAAGCGTAGAAATGCTCGATTTCGCACTGTATTTTTCTGCCCATTTGTCAGAACGGACATGAGTATGGAACTCTTTCTTTAAATTTGAGATTACGTTATCCACAGATACATCCTTATATAACAGTGCTTAGCCTTTATAATCCTTTAATGTTACAAAATACAGGTCAATTGGTAAACAGTAATACATAATTTTTATGAGCTCTTTCTAACACTTTTTACTGATAGATATATAAATAAAAGAAGTAATAGGCTCGGAAGTAGCCAAAGTAATAAGTTTGAAACACTCATTGCCGGTTTATAGAGCACAAATTCACCGAACCTTTCTGTCATATATTGAGTAATTTCATTATTACTCTGCCCTGCTTTCACCATATTGAATACAACGAGGCGTAAGTCTTTTGCTATCGGAGAGTTCGACTCAATCAGGTTTTGGTTCTGGCATTGCGGACAACGTAGCGTTTTTGCCAATGTAATAGCGCGCTGCTGCTGTTCTGGGTTTTCAAACTCAAAGAGTTCAACTTGAATACTCGTGTCCTTATTACTGGCTGTAAACAAGTCTTCCGCCAAAGTCGGAAAACTAACAAACATAAGCGTAGACAACATAACGAGTGTTTGTATTAAAGACTTCACCATCGATTCACACCATCAAAATACATCGCAAGTTCTTCTTGCCATACGGATTCATTGATCACGCCCAGTAACTTCTTAATAATTTGGCCATCAGCGTCGACCAGATACGTTTCAGGGGTGCCAATTACGCCCAACTCTAACGCTAGCTTACCTTGAGGATCACTGATCACCGTTGAATACGGATTGCCGTCGTTTGATAGCACATTAATTGCTGCCGCAGAATTATCTCGATAATTGAGCCCAACAATTGGAATGCCTTTGTCATGAAGTTTGAGCAAAAAAGCATGTTCGGTTTTGCAGATACCACACCACGACGCCCATACATTCACTAGTTGATAAGGATGCTGAGTGACATCAGTCAACGTAATTTCCTGTTTGCTACTGATGCCTTCACTATTGGCTAACGCAGTAGACACGAATTCTGGAAATGCCCTCTTCTGCTCCGACACAGTCGTGGATTGCTGCTTATTATTGAGTGCAAAGGCAAACCCCAACACCATCACTAATGCCAAGACAATTAACGTGATGAGCTTGTTACGAACGCTGGTATGCATACTGTGACGCCTTTACGGTTTTCTTTTTACGATGAGTTAATGAGAGTAAAGCGCCGAGAATGGAGAACAACCCACCAAACCAAATCCAACGCGCATACGCCTTGTACTGAACACGGAATGCATAGGCTGTTGAGTCTACTTTCTCTCCCATGGTGATATAAACATCGCCATGCCAGAACCACTTCATTGCGGGCTCACTCATGTTCATGACTCGAACTTGGTAGTGTCTTCTTTCCGGCGAAATAGAAAAGCTCTGCTCGCCTGACTCTAGGTTAAGTATCGCCTTCTCTGCGGTAAAATTTGAAGCGACATACAGCTCAGTATCACGATGAGAAAGCGTCCAATCCATGAATTCAACTTCTGCGCCCAGGCTTAACTTATAGCTGCGCTCAAACGAGTGGTAGCTATTCATGGCAGCACCTACCGCTAATACCGCAACTCCAATATGAGCAAAGGTCATCACCCAGACTTTGCGTTGGAACTTGGAACTGTGCGTTACTGCCAAGCCATAAACGTGAGTGAATAAAACCCAAAATGCGAGTGACCATGTCATCAGAGCCATCACTTGAATCTTGTCTACTTGCAAAACGTAACAGGCGGACCCGAGACAAATAGATGCTAGAGCTATCAACATAATGGCGCCTTTCGACGCTTGAGGCTTAATACTCAACAAAGGGGCTAAGCCTAAGACGGCTAACGCAAGCAACGCCAAAGGTGCAATCAATAGATTAAAGTAAGGCGCACCTACCGATATGTTACCCAGTCCAAGCAGTTCAAATACCATTGGATAAAATGTGCCGAAAACGACCACGGCTGTTGCGAGAACAAAAATGAGTACCGCGACTAAACTCAAAAAGCTCTTACTGGCGAAGCTGGTAATAGGGCTTGATTCAAAAGATTCCCCTCTAACGATAAGCAGAGAAAATGAGCTCACCAGTACCAAAACCAATATAAGCAACAGTGCGATACCTTTGGTTGGGTCAACAGCAAAAGCGTGTACCGATGTAAGTACGCCAGAACGAACAATAAAGGTGCCTAAGATACTCAAACAAAACGTAATAAAAGCAAGACTGAGAGACCATTTCAGTAGTTGTTGCTTGCCCTTTGCAACGCCTAGGCTGTGCAGCAAAGCGGTCGAAGTAAGCCACGGCAACAAGCTGGCATTTTCAACAGGATCCCAGAACCACCAGCCACCCCAACCTAATTCGTAATAAGCCCACCACGAACCAAGAATGATCCCTGCGGTTAAAAAGATCCAAGCGACCAAACACCAACTTCGACAATGGGCAACCCAATCAAACTCAATTGGATCTACCAGTAAGGCTGCAACGGCAAACGCCAACACCACAGAAAAGCCGACATAGCCAAGATAAAGTAATGGAGGGTGAAAAATCAGCCCAACATCTTGCAGCATTGGGTTTAGGTCACGCCCTTCTAGCGGCAAAATCGAATTCATTTCAAATGGGTTTGATGCGAATAAGGTGAACCAAGCAAATATCGCGAGCAGTAGATTCATTACCCACAACACACGGCTTTGGTATTCATCCGAATAGTGTTTTTGTAAGGCGATAACGCCAGACCAGATACTGATCGTCAGCACCCAAAATAACAAGGAACCTTCATGGCCCGCCCATACGGCTGCTAGCTTAAAAAATGAGGGTAATTGAGTATTGGAATGTTCAGCGACATATAAGATAGAGAAGTCATCACTGACAAAAGCGTAGCCAAGCAATGCGACAGAAGTGAGAGAGAACAGCGCACTTGAAAGAGAGAAACTGCGGATTAAACCTATATTTTGCGTCCGTTTGTTTAGCATTTGATAAAACGAATGCACACCAATAATGCTACTGAGTACAGCAACCAACACTAAACTAAACAGCCCCAAAGAACCGACCATATCACCTCAATAAGGCTCCACCTAAGCAGAGCCAAGTTAAACCATTATTAGCTTCTTTACTCAAAGAAACAGAGAATTAGTAAGCAGATGCTCAGTATCCAACATCTGCTTATTCATTAACTTGAGCGAAATTAAGCTATCGTTAACTGCCCTGCATAAAGGACAAAAGTTCGCAGCATTAATACA
This sequence comes from Vibrio splendidus, assembly GCF_001557875.1. Taxonomy (GTDB): domain Bacteria; phylum Pseudomonadota; class Gammaproteobacteria; order Enterobacterales; family Vibrionaceae; genus Vibrio; species Vibrio splendidus_F. The sequence goes on from NZ_LNRF01000003.1 coordinate 117,951, forward strand.
CCCATTAGGCTTAGCGAAGTCACAGAAAAAATATACACCGAGCTATGGCGGATCGAGGTTGGTGTAACGGCATTCAGCAACAACGGTAGAACCATGCCGACACCGATGACGCCGTACCAGAACCAACTCGCCCAGAAACCACTGCCAATTGCGTTCCATACTGCTTGCTCACTTTGACCACCAGCGAAGATAAGCCCAGTAAAGAAAGTAATAAGAACAAACAACTCAAACATCACGACCGGACGTTCGAATCCGTGGATCCATGAAATACTCGGGCTATGAGGTGATTCTTTAAAGACCAACACACCAAATAAAATACACGCCGCCGCTCCTGAAGATAAGCTCGAGAATAAGAACAAAATCGGCAAAACTGGGTTATTCAATAGTGGGAAGGTATTCAAAGCTGACAACAAGAATCCGGTATAAGCGGCAAGCATCAGAGCAAGAACAGCTAAGAAGATTTCCAAAGCATTCTCAAACACTTCTAATTTGCCAATCCAGTTACCTACGAAATCGAGTCGCCCTTTTAACCATGCTTGGTCGTTTAAGAATGTGACTATTTGATCTCGAAAGATAATGCCGATCCAAAGGAACAAGATCACCATATATACTTGAAATAAAATCACACCCATCGACATCACAGACGTTGGATTATAGAAGATCATGATCTTCCAAAATGATAACGGTTTTGTTAGGTGGAAGACCAAGATCAACAGACCTGAAATGATCCCAAATGGCGCAAGAAAAGCCGTGGCCTTTAACACACCATTATGAGCAGGATCACCTTCAATGACCTTACGTTTTAGGTAAATGGAGATCATTACGGCACCTGCCGACATCCCCGCGAGAAATAGATAGATTGCTATAATCCAGTCCCATACCACGGTACCAGACTGAAAAGCTGTGTCCCATGCACTCATAATCAGATCTCCCCTTTTTGGTGTGGCACTTTGTAGAGTTTTGGCTGAGTACCTAGATAAGCTTTATCTCTGTAAACCACCTCAGATTTAAGCACCTGGTTTATCTCACTCTTAGGGTCATTTAGATCGCCAAATACTAGTGCCTTGGTCGGGCACGATTCTACACAAGCAGGCAACTTCCCTTGTGCAAGATTGGTATCGCGACAGAAGTTACATTTATCGGCCGATTTGTTCTCTGGGTGGAAGAAACGCACTTGATACGGGCACGCTAACAAACAGTAACCACAACCGACACACTTCTCTTTATGCACATCAACAATGCCAGTTTTTTCATCTTTATAGGCCGCGCCTGTTGGGCATACCATCACGCACGGCGCGTTATCACAATGTTGGCAAGAGTTACGAGTAAAACGGTAATCAACATTTGGATATTCGCCTTGAGGCTCGCTCTTAATAATTTCTAAGCGCGATACACCTTCAGGCACTTTGTTCACTTCGCGGCACGCTTCTGTACAAGCAGTACAACCAATACAAGCGGTCTCGTCATGAATCATTCCATAACGCTTGGCACCATCTTCTTGAACATTAGCCAATGTTTTACGACTTGTTACTGCCGCCGTTCCAGCAACACCAGTGGTGAAGATAACGGCACCAGCGCCTGCTAAAAAGTTTCTTCTTGAGCAGCTCATAGATTACTCCTCTTCTTTCTTCTGGTTGAAGTCTGAATGGCAATCCACACACAGCTTGATGGTTTGCTTTTTATCTAAGCCCAACACCTTTGCTTCAGTCGCATGAACATCATGGCAGTTTGAACACGTTAAGTTTTGCGCGTGAACATCGTGGGTCCAACTCGCTTCACGCAGATCATCCGGTTTGTGACAATCTATACATTGGCTATTGGCATCTAAAATTAAGCTAGGGTCTAGGAATACCTTTTCGGTTCCCGGTTGTGATTGAGCCGCGCGATACTTCACCACTTCAGGCGCACCTTCACGGTGATCGGGGCTAATAGAACTATGACAGTCGGTACAATTTACTTCACGACCAAGTAAAGCGTGTGCACTTTCACCATGTGAACCCAATACCGTTTCTTTTGAATCTTTATGGCATTGAACACACTTGTAGTCTTTGTCACGTATTAATTCGACTTCATGTCTTGTTGACTCTCCTACTGGCGTAACAGCAGGCTCAGCAACAGCATGAATGGAATAACCATAGAGGCAGAATGCTAGAAGGGATTTAAGCATTATGACTATGGCCAATTTAATATTGCCCATTTTATCCTTTCCTTATACCGGCACTATTTAACTCTCAACTAAATAATATTCCGGTTAAACAAAAGTACCCTTAAACGATATTATTATCGTTTAAATGATATCAATTCTTATTTTGGATAAGCCACAACGCTTTCTACAGTTAGAATATACCTCCAATTGGGTAATACGAAATTTGAATGGGTTAATCTGTGAAGGCAATCACCCTATTTATATCATAGCCAATTCAGGTAATTGCTTGTTATATATGATAATAATTCTCAATTAATCTCGAATAAATGCAACCACCAATACCACTTTAGGGTTATATAAACTTCAACGTGATTGAAGTCACTACCATTAATTGATCTAAAACAAGCAATACTCAACACGTAACAAAATGTGTTTGTTTATGAATTAATATAAACAGGAATTCTCCAGTTCTTAATTTGAATAGCAAACTCACAACGCTTGGTATAAAAATCAGTATATTGGAGATATCACTGTGAAAAAGCATTGGATACGTAATTCGGTCACAGCACTATTAATGGTTAGCGCATCACTAGCAAGCGCGACCAGTTTTGCTGCGTCTGAACAAAAAGAAATTGGCGATCCTCGTAACGACCAGTTCGAGCAAAACCACCCTGATCAATATCATTCATGGAGACAAACTTCAGAAAGCGAAGCCATTGAAGATGCACTAAAAGAAGATCCAAATATGGTCATCCTATGGGCTGGCTATGGGTTTGCAAAAGATTACAACAAAGCCCGTGGGCACTTTTATGCCCTTGATGATGTACGACAAACACTTCGTACAGGTGGCCCAACTGACGAAAACTCTGGTCCAATGCCAATGGCATGTTGGAGCTGTAAGAGCCCTGACGTAGCACGTGTTATCGAAGAACGTGGCGAAGATGGTTACTTCGAAGGTAAATGGGCGCGTCTTGGTAGTGAAATCACTAACCCTATTGGCTGTGCCGACTGTCATGACACACAAAGTGAAGGCTTTAAAAACGGTGAGCCTGCACTGAAAGTGACTCGTCCTTATGTAGAGCGTGCGTTCGAAGCGATTGGTAAGAAGTTTGAAGACCAAGGTCGTTTAGATCAACAAGCTTCCGTTTGTGCTCAATGTCACGTGGAATACTACTTCACAGGGCCAACAAAAGGCGTGAAGTTCCCTTGGGATAAAGGGACTCGTGTTGAGCAAATGGAAGAGTATTACGATGACATTGGCTTTAAAGATTGGACGCACAAAGTATCTAAAGCTCCAATGCTAAAAGCACAGCACCCTGGCTATGAAACATGGCGTGAAGGTATTCACGGCAAAAACAAAGTGGCTTGTGTTGACTGTCATATGCCGAAAGTGACCAAAGAAGATGGCACCGTTTATACCGACCATAAAGTGGGTAACCCATTCGACCGCTTCGAAGATACGTGTGCAAACTGTCATACTCAGTCTAAAGAAACTATGCGTAACATCGTTTCAAGCCGTAAAGCGCAAGTGCTAAACATGAAGTTGACCGCTGAGAAACAAATCGTTGCCGCTCACTTTGAAGCCGGCGCGGCATGGGAAGCAGGTGCGACAGAGCAGGAGATGGAGCCTATCCTACTGGATATCCGTCACGCTCAATGGCGTTGGGACTACGCTATTGCGTCTCACGGCGTTCATATGCATGCACCTGAAATCGCTCTAGAAGTGCTAGGTACTGCCGTTGACCGCGCAGCAGATGCTCGTACTAAGATTGTTCGCCTACTGGCGAAGAAAGGCATCACTGATCCAATCGAGATTCCAGACATCTCGACAAAAGAAGCGGCTCAAAAAGCGCTTGGAATGGACATGGATAAGATGAACGCTGAGAAACAACACTTCTTAGACACGGTTGTTCCTAAGTGGGAAGAGCAAGCTGAAAAGCGTGAAGCCAACTACGAATACTAGTTTCTTCAATTAGACCATTACGTAAAAACCAGTCACACTATTATTGTGTGGCTGGTTTTTTTAGGTTTTGGGGCAACACACATCCATATCTCCTCCCCGATCCACTCGCCAATTCAAGGAATAAACAATGAAAACCTTACTTTCACTTTCAGCATTATGTATCGCACTACTCAGTTCAGGTGTTCACGCCTCTGAGCGTGCTGAGACAGGGTGGGAATTAATAGAGAAAGGCGCATTAGTGGTTGATGTCAGAACACCTGCAGAGTTCAAACAAGAGCATCTGGACAACGCCATCAACTACCCTCTTTCTGAAGTCGCTACTCACTTCGCTAAAATAGATAAAGACCAACCGATCGTTTTGTATTGCCGCAGTGGTAACCGTTCAGGACAAGCCTATCAATTCTTACGAGCTCAAGGGTTTACTCAAATCCATAACGCTGGTGGGTTAATCGAAATGCAAGAAAGCCAATAACTTGAGAGATTAATGGCTTTAGAGGCTAATCGCTTCAAAGGTAAGTCGTTTCAATGGCTAAACGTTTCAAAAGCAAATCGCTTCAAAGACAAATAGCTTCAAAAGCCAATCAGGAAGAACAGCCTATTAACCAAGCCTAGCGGATCATCTGTTTGGCTTGGTTGATCGAATGAATAATCGAAACACGATCAATGCCTTTTTGATTGGAATCGAGGATTTGAGTCCAGGCATCAATCGCTTGTTGATAGCGCATGCTGATGAAGTGATCGGTCGCAATCAGCATCAATGCCGTACGATCGTTGGGATCAAGCTGCATTGAGTGATCCAACAACGCATTCACGTCATCGCTCATAGCTTGGGAGCGAAGATAGTAAAGTGCGGTTGCTTTGGCAGCATAAAGGCCCGATGGTGCTTGAGGATCTAATCGAATCGCGTAGTCATAACAGGTGAGCGCCGCATCAAACTCCCCTTTCTGCATATACACACCACCAAGCTTAAACCACAAGTCAGATTGATTCGGGTCTTGTTTGAGGCTTTGTTGAAGCTCACCTTCGAAATCTGTTGCCGTGTAACTATTGCTATCATCCAAAGGAAGTTGAGGTGTCTCCTGTTTCAGTTGAGACCAGACAAGCACACTCAGAGCCACTGCAGTAAGGGAAATCACCACATTGCCTTTTAGATGACTGCCATTGTTGCTCGCGGCAATAACGACCACGATCAAAAACAGGCTCATTAGTACTAACGCAACCAACAACCAGATGTCCATTCCACACTCCTTTATCAACCCTTTAAGTTTACCACTTTCCCAATCAGGCAATATTGATCGAGACTTAGCTATTAGGATTTACGCCAATCAGAATAAACGAGCAGACAATAAAAAACCGAGCACTTAGGCTCGGTTTTTTCAATGGTAAGCTTAATTACTTAACGTAATCGAGATTACTCAGTGTCTTGCTCGTTATCACTTTCAGAGTCAGAAGCATCTGATGCTTGCTCTTCACTTGATTCAGAAACTTCAGTGTTGATCGTTTCAGCATTTGCTTCTTCAGCTTCGCCTTCTACAATCTCAGCTTCTTCTACTTCGTCGATACGTTGTAGACCTACAACATTCTCGTCATCAGCAGTACGAATCAGTGTTACACCTTGAGTGTTACGACCAACTTGGCTTACTTCCGCTACGCGAGTACGTACTAGTGTACCTGCGTCGGTGATCATCATCATCTCATCGCCTTCTTCAACTTGAACAGCACCAACAACTGGGCCATTACGTTCAGAAACTTTGATAGATACTACACCTTGCGTTGCACGGCCTTTCGTTGGGTATTCTGCTAGCTCAGTACGCTTACCGTAACCGTTTTGAGTCACAGTTAGGATATCGCCTTCGTTAGAAGGAACAATCAGTGAAACCACTTGATCGTCTTCTGGAAGCTTCATACCACGAACACCAGAGGCAGTACGGCCCATTGCACGTACTTTGTCCTCGTTAAAGCGAACAACTTTGCCCGATTTAGAGAACAGCATGATGTCGCTATCACCGTTAGTGATATCAACGCCAATCAGTGAATCGTCGTCACGTAGGTTAACTGCGATTAGGCCGTTAGCACGTACGTTTGCGAATTGATCCAGAGATGTCTTCTTAACTGTACCGTCACCCGTAGCCATGAAAATGAATTTCTCGTTAGAGAACTCAGAAACAGGCAGGATAGCCGTAATACGTTCACCTTCTTCTAGAGGAAGAATGTTAACGATAGGCTTACCACGAGCAGTACGACTTGCTAATGGTAGTTGGTAAACTTTCAGACGGTATGTCTTACCACGAGTAGAGAAACATAGGATGTTATCGTGAGTATTGGCAACAAGCAGACGCTCAATGTAATCCTCATCTTTCATCTTAGTTGCACTCTTACCTTTACCACCACGACGTTGAGATTCGTAGTCGCTTAGGATTTGGTACTTAACGTAACCTGCGTTAGAAAGCGTTACTACAACGTCTTCTTGAGCAATCAGCTCTTCCATGTCGATGTCATGAACTGCCGCTGTGATTTCTGTACGACGCTCGTCGCCATAGATTTCACGTACCGCTTCAAGTTCTTCACGGATAACTTCCATCAAACGCTCAGTGCTTGCAAGAATGTGCATTAGCTCAGCGATTTCTTCTAGAAGTGCTTTGTACTCGTCTAGAATCTTCTCGTGCTCAAGGCCTGTTAGGCGGTGAAGACGAAGTTCTAGAATAGCTTGTGCTTGCGTTTCCGTTAGGAAATATTGGCCATCACGGATACCGTATTGGTCTTCCAACCAATCAGGACGAGCCGCATCAGTACCAGCGCGCTCAAGCATTGAAGCAACGTTACCAAGATCCCAACCGCGTGCAACTAAGCCAGCCTTTGCTTCAGCTGGTGTTGGAGCGTTACGGATAAGCTCAATGATTTCGTCGATGTTAGCAAGAGCTAGAGACAACGCTTCAAGGATGTGTGCACGATCGCGCGCTTTCTTCAGTTCGAAGATAGTACGACGTGTAACAACTTCGCGACGGTGGTCTACGAAGCACTTAAGCATGTCTTTGATGTTGAACAACTGTGGTTGACCGTTGTTCAACGCAACCATGTTGATACCGAAAGTCGTTTGCAGTTGAGTTTGAGCGTATAGGTTGTTTAGAACCACTTCGCCTACTGCATCACGCTTACATTCAATAACAATACGCATACCATCTTTATCAGATTCGTCACGTAGTGCACTGATGCCTTCTACTTTCTTATCTTTAACCAGTTCAGCAATCTTCTCGATCAAACGAGCTTTGTTTACTTGGTAAGGGATCTCAGTAACGATAATGGTTTCTTTACCATTCTTCTCTACTTCGATATCCGCTTTTGAACGCATGTAAACCTTACCGCGGCCAGTCTTATAAGCATCAACGATGCCTTTACGACCACTGATAAGTGCTGCTGTTGGGAAGTCAGGACCAGGAATGTAGTCCATTAGCTCATCAATAGTGATCTCTTCATTATTGATATAAGCCAAACAGCCATCAACAACTTCACCAAGGTTATGTGGTGGAATGTTGGTAGCCATACCTACTGCGATACCAGAAGCACCGTTTACCAATAGGTTAGGAATTTTTGTAGGAAGTACTGCTGGAATTTGTTCTGTACCATCGTAGTTCGGTACGTAATCCACAGTTTCCTTATCAAGGTCAGCCAGTAGCTCGTGCGCAATTTTCGCCATACGAACTTCGGTATAACGCATTGCAGCCGCGGAGTCGCCATCGATAGAACCAAAGTTACCTTGGCCATCAACTAGCATGTAACGCAGCGAGAACGGTTGAGCCATACGAACAATTGTATCGTATACAGCGCTATCACCATGCGGGTGATATTTACCGATTACATCGCCTACTACACGAGCAGACTTTTTATATGGTTTGTTCCAATCATTACCTAGTACATTCATCGCGAACAAAACGCGGCGGTGTACTGGTTTTAGGCCATCACGCACATCTGGAAGGGCACGACCGACGATGACGGACATCGCGTAGTCTAGGTATGAACCTCTAAGCTCATCTTCAATATTTACGGGCGTGATCTCTTTCGCTAGATCGCTCATAGAGCCATTTTCCCTCTATAGTCAGATCGTATTTTTGAATACGTATAAGACCGAAAAATATAACACAAATTTACCTACGGAGGCATCACTTTCCCTCTCCTTTTACCATCTTGTGACCCTTGTAGCCAATCAATTGATGAGAAATTGCACCTCCGCATCATATCTTGCTGAAACATGGTCACTTTACATCCAATAAACTAGCAAAATTGTAGATCTTCTGGTCAGCGCGAAAAGGCAAGTTATAATGCCTGCAATTTCATGGATGCATTATTTAACTTGGAAATGCCGATTATGACTAAATCACAGAACGTAGACCCAGCAGAAATCAAGAAATTCGAAGACATGGCGTCACGCTGGTGGGATCTAGAAGGCGAATTTAAGCCGCTACATCAAATCAACCCACTGCGCCTAAATTACGTATTAGAGAAGACGGAAGGCCTATTTGGCAAGAAAGTCCTCGATGTTGGCTGCGGCGGCGGTATTCTTGCAGAAAGCATGGCGGTAGAAGGCGCGATAGTGACTGGCCTAGACATGGGTAAAGAGCCGCTAGAAGTAGCGCGCCTTCACGCATTGGAAACTGGCACCAAGCTCGATTACATCCAGAGCACTATCGAAGACCACGCAGACCAGAACCCACAGACGTACGATGTGGTAACGTGCATGGAAATGCTTGAACACGTTCCTGATCCGCAATCTGTTATCACTGCCTGTTCGAAATTGGTGAAACCGGGCGGCCACGTGTTCTTTTCTACATTGAACCGTAACTTCAAATCTTACTTGTTTGCGATTGTTGGTGCAGAGAAGCTATTGAAGATTGTTCCTGAAGGCACTCATGAACACGAGAAATTCATTCGCCCTGCTGAACTTATCAAGATGGTTGATAACACGCCGCTGCAAGAATTAGGGATCACAGGACTGCACTACAACCCTCTTACGGACACTTACCGTTTAGGCACAAATGTAGACGTAAACTACATCGTCCACACGCAAAACTTTGGCTAAAAAATATCGGTAGCCCTACCGTAAAACCTTTTGTAAAAAAGACGAATGAAAAGAGTTGCAATTACCATAAGTTTGCGACTTTTTTCAGTCTAAATTTCGTGCGCTAGCTTCCATTTTGACCACCTCGATTTAAATTTAATCGCCCAAAATCCATCGCCTATTTTGGTCAAAGATCAAGGGATTTTTTTTTATGGGCGTGCAAAAATAAAGCATCATTAAAAGCCGACTTTTATACAATCAAGTCACATCTAACCTCATCAGTTAGTGGTCACTTACAGTTTTTTTTCAATCCACCACTTATCCACAAGCAACCCAATTTCTTTACCTTGAAAAATATCAGTTGTAGCACTATCTTGTAACCCAACAAACAAATGACCCCTATATGTTGTGTTTGAACTACAATATATGGGTAGACCAAGATCACAAAGCCGAAACGTAATTTACAAAAGTTACACAGAAATACACAAAAACACGGCCTTGTTCAGTTTTGTTAGGGAAATTAAGCAGAATGAACCAACAACTTACTGTTACCAAGCGTAACGGGCGCAAAGAAACGATCGATCTAGAGAAGATCCATCGCGTGATTACATGGGCAGCTGAAGGCTTGCACAATGTTTCTGTATCACAAGTAGAATTGAAAGCTCACATTCAGTTTTACGATGGCATCACCACTACTGACATTCATGAGACTATCATCAAGTCGGCAGCGGATTTAATCTCTGAAGAGACTCCTGATTACCAATATCTAGCAGCACGTCTGTCTGTATTCCACCTACGTAAAAAAGCGTACGGCGAATACGAGCCGCCTGCACTGTATGACCACGTTGCAAAACTGGTTGATATGGGTAAATACGATAGCCACCTTATGGAAGACTACACGAAAGCTGAGTTTGACGAGCTTGACGAGTACATCGACCACAAACGTGACTTAGACTTCTCTTACGCAGCGGTTAAGCAGCTCGAAGGTAAATACTTCGTGCAAAACCGTGTAACGAAAGAAATCTACGAGAGTGCTCAGTTCCTTTACATTTTAGTTGCTGCGTGTTTATTCGCTAAGTACCCGAAATCGACTCGTCTTGACTACATCAAACGTTTTTACGACGCATCGTCTACGTTTAAGATTTCTCTACCTACACCGATCATGTCTGGTGTACGTACGCCTACTCGTCAATTCAGTTCTTGTGTACTGATCGAGTGTGGTGACAGCCTAGATTCTATCAACGCAACAGCAAGCTCAATTGTTCGTTACGTATCTCAACGTGCTGGTATTGGTATCAACGCAGGTCGTATCCGTGCGCTTGGTTCTGAAATCCGTAATGGTGAAGCGTTCCACACTGGCTGTATCCCTTTCTACAAATACTTCCAAACAGCAGTAAAATGTTGTTCTCAAGGTGGTGTTCGTGGTGGCGCAGCAACAGTGTTCTACCCACTATGGCACGGTGAAGTTCAGTCTCTATTAGTACTGAAAAACAACCGCGGCGTTGAAGAGAACCGTGTTCGTCACATGGATTACGGCGTACAGCTGAACAAGCTTATGTACTCTCGTCTTGTTCAAGGTGGCAACATCAGCCTGTTCTCACCTTCTGACGTACCTGGCCTTTACGATGCGTTCTTCGAAAACCAAGACCGTTTTGAAGAGCTATACGTTAAGTACGAAAACGATCCATCAGTGAAGCGTGAAACAGTAAAAGCTGTTGAGCTGTTCTCTCTGCTAATGCAAGAGCGTGCTTCTACTGGTCGTATCTACATTCAGAACGTTGACCACTGTAATACACACAGCCCGTTTGATTCTGAAGTTGCACCTGTTCGTCAATCGAACCTATGTCTAGAAATCGCGCTACCAACTAAGCCGCTTTCTAACGTAGAAGATGACGAAGGCGAAATTGCACTTTGTACGCTTTCAGCATTCAACCTTGGCGCAATCAATGAACTAGACGACCTAGCAGAGCTTTCTGAACTGGTTGTTCGTGCACTAGATGCACTTCTTGATTACCAAGACTACCCGCTTCCAGCAGCATACAAGTCGACAATGAACCGTCGTACTCTAGGTGTGGGTGTAATCAACTACGCATACTACCTAGCGAAGAATGGTGTTAAGTACTCTGATGGCAGCGCCAATGGCCTGACTCACCGTACTTTTGAAGCGATTCAATACCACTTGCTAAAAGCATCTGTTGAACTAGCGAAAGAGCAAGGTCGTTGCCCATCTTTCCACGAGACCAACTACGCGAAAGGCCTACTGCCAATCGATACTTACAAGAAAGATATCGACTTAGTATGTGAAGAGCCATTGCACTACGATTGGGATACTCTACGTGAAGAGATCATGGAGCACGGTCTGCGTAACTCTACGCTAACTGCGCTGATGCCTTCTGAGACATCGTCTCAAATCTCGAACGCGACTAACGGTATCGAGCCACCACGTGGTTACGTATCAGTGAAAGCATCGAAAGACGGCATCCTTAAGCAAGTTGTTCCAGATTTCCTAAATCTTAAAGAGAACTACGAGCTACTTTGGAACATTGGTTCTAACGACGGTTACCTACACCTAGTGGGTATCATGCAAAAATTCGTTGACCAAGCTATCTCTGCAAACACTAACTATGATCCAAGTGTTTACGACAGCGGTAAAGTTCCAATGAAGAAATTGCTTCAAGACCTACTAACAGCGTACAAATACGGTGTTAAGACGCTTTACTACCATAACACTCGTGATGGTGCTAAAGACGACCAAGGCGACGCAGTTCAAGTGCCGGAAGAAGATTGTGAAGGCGGCGGTTGTAAGATCTAAACCGTAATAAACATTAAGACCCCAGAGAAGAGTTATCTTCTCTGGGTTTAAAGCATTAACAGGGTCCGTTTTATTACGGGTCTTTAAAGGATTTGAGGCATTTATGGCTTACAGTACTTTTTCTCAGACTAAAAATGACCAACTAAAAGAACCAATGTTCTTGGGTCAGTCAGTTAACGTTGCACGTTACGACCAACAAAAATTCGAAATTTTCGAAAAGCTTATCGAGAAGCAGCTTTCTTTCTTCTGGCGCCCAGAAGAAGTAGACGTGTCGAGCGATCGTATCGACTACAACAAACTTCCTGAGCATGAAAAACACATCTTCATCTCTAACTTGAAGTACCAAACGCTTCTAGATTCTATCCAAGGTCGCAGCCCTAACGTTGCCCTACTTCCATTGGTATCTCTACCTGAAGTTGAAACTTGGATTGAGACTTGGTCTTTCTCTGAAACGATTCACTCGCGTTCTTACACGCACATCATCCGTAACATCGTGAATGATCCAGGCGTAGTATTCGACGACATCGTTGAAAACGAAGAGATCCTTAAGCGTGCGAAAGACATCGCATTTTACTACGATGACCTAATCAAGCTAACGGCTGACTACCACCGCTACGGTGAAGGTAACCACAGCATCAATGGCGAAGACGTTAAGATTTCACTTCACGACCTGAAGAAGAAACTTTACCTATGTCTAATGTCTGTAAACGCACTAGAAGCGATCCGTTTCTATGTAAGTTTCGCATGTTCATTTGCATTCGCTGAGCGTGAGCTAATGGAAGGTAACGCGAAGATCATCAAGCTAATCGCTCGTGATGAAGCACTTCACCTTACTGGTACTCAGCACATGATCAACTTGCTACGTAACGGCCAAGACGACTTCGCATTCATGCAGATCGCTGAAGAGTGTAAGCAGGAGTGTTTCGACCTATTCAAAGAAGCAGCAGAGCAAGAAAAAGAGTGGGCAGAATACCTATTCAAAGATGGCTCTATGATTGGTCTAAACAAAGACATTCTTTGCCAATACGTTGAGTACATTACCAATATTCGTATGCAAGCTGTTGGCCTAGGTACCGCTTACCCAGAAGCAACATCAAACCCAATTCCATGGATCAACGCTTGGTTGTCTTCAGATAACGTTCAAGTTGCTCCACAAGAAGCAGAAATCAGTTCTTACCTAGTTGGCCAAATCGACAACGAAGTAAAAGCTGACGACTTTGAAGGATTTGAGCTGTAATGCCAACAATCAAAATCAACAAGCTGATTTCAATTGAATCTAACCCTTCAAACACTCTATTGGAAACAATGGAACAAGCTGGGTTAGAGCCAGAATACAACTGCCGAGATGGCCATTGTGGCGCTTGCCGCTGCACGTTGGATTCTGGTGAGGTCGAGTATGTTGGTTTTGCTATGGCTTACACGCAAGGTAATGAAATATTGCCTTGTATCTGTAAAGCAAAGACTGAGTTATCGCTGAGTAACGTTATTCATAGAAACAAGCAGAAACGCGCATAAGCCAACTGGTTTAGGTCGCTTTGTTCGAATATCGTCAATAAGAACTAAAAAGGGTCCGCTTCCTTTAGGAATGCGGACCCTTTTCTATTTATGCCTTTGGTATCTAAGACGACTCGTCTATCACTCTACCAAAGTCTTCCTGTTGGTTTATGTCATACCGAAGCCAAACGTTTATTGCTGAGTCAGGTTAAGAGTCACAGAGCCAATATAACAAGCGCTTCGGCACTCTCCACAGCCGTTACACTTATCTTTTTCCACCGTAGGTAATTCTCCTACTTCGATGTATATCGCACCTGATGAACAAGCAGTTTGGCATGCCGAGCAGTCCATTTGCATGTAGTTATTGCAGCTATCAGAAAAGCTAGGCTTGAGGTCGATATAAGGCGTGACCGTTGGATGGAGCGCGCCAGTCGGACACACTTCACTGCACTTGTTACACAGAGAACAATGGTTGTAATCCAAATTCAGCAGCGCTCTGTCCTCTAGCATCTCGATAACACTATTCGGACACGCTTGCTCACACAGCCCACAACCGTCGCAAAGACGCTCAAACAGCACTTCATCAACAGCTCTTGGCGGTCTGGCATGCAAGCGCTGTGATATCTCTTCATAATTCGCGGCTGCTTTAACCGGTTTAGAAAGTCGAGTTAAGAAACCGCGTCTATTTGAATTTATTTGTTCAGACATTAGTCGATATATAACTTTTTAGTAGCAACGTTTAAATTATATTCAGATGTTAAGTACTTAAACCAATCTATTACATCAACCGATAGCTTTTTATAAAAAGATAGCTCTGATGCTTTATTTAGTTTTTCTAAATAAACAGAAGACCAAGTTAATAAGTGACCCTCAATTAATTCACCAGCTGAATTGATGTTATTATTTTCTAACAAATATGCATGAGCGAATAACATTAAACCAAATTGATCTTCCGGCTCTCTTAACCCAGTGTCTAATTCAATCTGATTCAATTCTAAAAACTGGCGATACTCTACAGTAGAAGCACCGAACACAACGCGATCTTTATCTAAGTACACAGACCCCCAAGGCGGAGCAGGCATGTCTCCAACGCCTTCAAACAGGCGACTGAACTCTGCAGCGAGCGCATCTTCGTCTTCGCCTCTCAATGCCTGCAAGCATTCCTCAGAGAGCACTTCGCTCTCAACCAAAGCTTCAACAATGGTGACCAACTGTTCTTTACTTGTCGCTTGATAAAATAGCGAACCCAATAATTTATGCGTATCGATAATCATTATTATTTATACCGTTATAGGTTTAAAGATAATTATATAAATAAGACGATTTAATTCTTTGATCTATTTTATACATTCGATTCATAAGATTTAAATTTATCTCTTATTTGATGCCAATCAATCAACAATCCGAAATAAAAACATAAAGAACAAACTACCTATAAAGTGCTAGTCATCAATAACAAAAGGCATCTTAGAATGACGAATAAGAAAGAATCTGGGGTAATGAATCTTACTCGAAGAGGCTTCATGAAAGCTTCTTCTGCAGTAGGTAGTGCAGCCGCACTTGCGGGCGGTATCGCGTTACCTTTCAAATCCAAACCAGTAGCGGCTGCGGTTGCTGAGAATGTGGACGAGAAAATCGTATGGAGTGCATGTACGGTAAACTGTGGCTCTCGCTGCCCGTTACGTATGCATGTACAAAACGGTGAAATCAAATACGTAGAAACCGACAACACAGGTACTGACGAATACGGTCATCACCAAGTGCGTGCGTGTCTACGTGGTCGCTCGATGCGCCGCCGTGTTTACAACCCAGATCGCCTAAAATACCCAATGAAACGTGTGGGTAAACGTGGTGAAGGTAAGTTTAAGCGTATTAGCTGGGAAGAGGCTTACGATGAAGTCGCTGGCACCATGCAACGCCTTATCAAAGACTACGGTAACGACACTATCTACCTAAACTACGGTACAGGTACACTGGGCGGTACGGTTACTAAATCTTGGCCACCAGCTCAAACGTTGATTGCTCGTCTAATGAACCTAAGTGGTGGTTACCTAAACCATTACGGTGACTACTCAACAGCGCAAATCGCGAAAGGCTTGAGCTACACCTACGGTGGTTGGGCAAACAACAACTCTTTCTCTGACCTAGAGAACACTAAGCTTAACATCCAATTTGGTAACAACCCTGCCGAGACACGCATGTCTGGCGGCGGTCTGATCCACCACTACGTTGAAAGTAAAAACAAATCGAACGCAAGAACGATCATCATTGACCCTCGCTATACCGATACTGCTGGCGGCCGCGAAGATCAATGGATCCCAATCCGTCCTTCTACAGATGCGGCATTGGTAGCGGGTCTTGCACACGTGATGATCACTGAAGACCTTGTCGACCAACCGTTCCTAGACAAATACTGCGTAGGTTACGACGAGAAGACTCTGCCTGCATCAGCGCCTAAAAACAGCGACTACAAATCTTACATCTTAGGTTTAGGTGAAGATGGCGTAGAGAAGACACCTGAATGGGCCTCTAAGATCACAGGCATTCCAGTTGATACTATCGTTAAGCTTGGCCGTGAAATGGGCACAGCAAAACCATGTGCAATCCACCAAGGTTGGGGCCTACAACGTACAGCGAACGGTGAACTAGCTTGTCGTGCAATCGCGATGCTGTCGCTACTCACTGGTTCTGTGGGTGTATCAGGTGGTTCAACAGGTGCTCGTGAAAGTGACATCAACATTCCGTTTGTTCGCTTCCCTACTGTGCCAAACCCAGTTGAAACATCAATTTCAATGTTCATGTGGACAGATGCGATTTACCGTCACCATGAAATGACCGACATCACTGATGGTGTTCGCGGTGCAGAGCGCCTTAAAAACCCAATCAAGATGATCTGGAACTATGCAGGTAACTGCATCATCAACCAACACTCAGACATCAACAAGACTCACGCGATTCTTCAAGATGAAAGTGCGTGTGAAATGATTGTCGTGGTTGATAACCATATGACTTCTTCTGCGAAATACGCCGATATCATCCTGCCAGACTTAACGACGTCAGAGCAAGACGACTGGTGTATGGATGGTAAAGCATCGAACATGCCTTACTTCATCTACGCGCAAAAAGCGATCAAGCCTCAGTTCGAAGCGAAATCTATCTACGAGATGTGTTCTCAACTGGCGAAACGCATGGGCGTAGAAAAAGAATTCACAGAAGGCCGTACTCAAGAGCAATGGATTGAGCATCTTTACGCTGAAACTCGTAAGAACGATCCAACACTGCCAACCTTCGAAGAGATGAAAGAGCTGGGTATCTACAAACGTAGCTATGACCACCACTACATCGCTTACGAAGATTTCCGCAAAGATCCTGAAGCGAATCCACTGACCACACCAAGTGGCAAGATCGAGATCTACTCAGAGCAACTGGCTGATATCGCGAAGACTTGGAAATTGAAAGAAGACGAAGTGATTCACCCTCTTCCGATTTACGCCGATTCTTTTGAAGGCCACAACGACCCATTAGCAGAGAAGTACCCACTTCAGCTAACTGGTTTCCACTATAAGGCTCGTACTCACTCGACTTACGGCAACGTTGCAGAAATCAAAGCAGCAGCACCGCAAGAGTTGTGGATCAACCCAATTGATGCGAAAGAACGTGGTATCGAAAACGGCGACATGGTGAGTATTTTCAACGACCGTGGCGAAGTACACATTCCAGCGAAAGTGACACCAAGGATCCTTCCTCGAGTTGTCGCGCTAGGCGAAGGTGCATGGTACGCACCAGATGGTCAGAAGATCGACCATGCAGGCTCTATCAATGTGCTGACCACTCAGCGCCCGAGCCCACTTGCTAAGGGTAACCCTCAGCATACAAACCTAGTTCAAATCAAAGCGCTAAAGAAAGCATAAGGTAGGTTGGAATGAAACAATACGGCTTTTACATTGATTCAAGTAAATGCACGGGTTGTAAAACCTGTCAGCTTGCTTGTAAAGATTATAACGATCTCGACATCAAAACGAACTACCGTCGCGTATACGAATACGCAGGTGGTGGCTTCACTCAAGATGGCGATACCTGGGTTCAGAAAGATGTTTTCTCTTACTACCTGTCTATCGCTTGTAACCACTGTACTAACCCTGCGTGTGTGAAAGTGTGTCCTTCGGGTGCAATGCACAAACGTGATGAAGACGGCTTGGTTGTGGTTGACGAAAGTGTGTGTATTGGTTGTCAGCACTGTAGCAATGCGTGTCCTTACGGCGCACCACAATACAATGCTAAGAAAGGTCACATGACTAAATGCGATGGTTGTTACCGACGTGTTTCTGAAGGCAAACAGCCTATCTGTGTTGAATCTTGCCCACTTCGTGCATTGGAGTTTGGTGAAATCAATACACTTCGCGAGAAGTACGGCTCTGGTGCGGATGTGGCTCCCCTGCCATCTTCAACAGAAACGCTACCAAACATCGTGATTAAGCTGAACAAAAACGCGAAACCGACTGGCGATACCAGTGGTCACTTAGCAAACCCGAAGGAGGTGTAAGATGATTTTTCATGAGTGGTCTTTAATCTTCTTTACAGTGCTAGCGCAAACTGCGGTTGGTGGTTACTTACTAATTGGCACACGTGCGCTGGTACTTGGTCATGACGAAGAGAAGCTGAACAGCTACAAGATTCCAATGTTCATCCTATGGGCACTGATGGGTCTTGGCTTCATGTTCTCGACAACGCACCTTGGCTCTCCACTGCGCGCGTTTAACGCTTTTAATCAACTAGGCTCGGCTTGGTTGTCTAACGAAGTGTTCTTCGGTGCGGCATTCTTCGCTGTCGGTGGCCTGCAATGGTTACTGTCGGTAGTTAAGAAAGGTGGCGTTGCTATCCAGAAAGCACTGATGGTTGGCGCGATGGTACTGGGTGTTATCTTCATGTACGCGATGATCAACGTATACATGATCAACACCGTACCGACGTGGGACAACATCTACACACCACTGAGCTTCATCATGACGATGGTTGTGGGTGGCTTGCTGTTATCTCAGTTCGTGATTGTATTCGCAAACGACAGTCGCTTTACGGTTGACCGTAACATCACCATGCTGGCTGTTATCGCTGTTGCTATCAGCTTGCTTGTGACAGTAGGAAAACTGAACCTAATCGGTGACATCCAAACTTCAGCGGCAAAAGCGTCTGAGTTAGTCGATGGTTTAGGTAGCTATGTGATTCTTCAAGTGGCACTGCTAATGGCAAGCTTGTTGATTTGGATTCTACCTATGCTGAACAAAGCAAAAGTTAACCCAGTTAACCTTGGCTTAGCACTGGTATTGTTCTTGGCTTCAGAGTTAATCGGCCGTGGTTTGTTCTACAGCCTACATATGACAAGCGGTTTGTAATCGAGTTCTTACAGACATGAGTTGCGTGTAAACATCGCTGCTTGTTTGGTTATCTAGAAGGCTAGATAACCAAAAGGCCCAACACCTATTTAGATGTTGGGCCTTTTTATTTCGTTTTTTCTAGCGTTTTTAATACAGACTTAGCGAGTTCGCTTACATAGCTACTTAATGATAGCCGCTGGAATAAACATGTCTTTCAATCGCTTAACCGAAGAATAAGTACCAAACATCGGTTTGTTGTCTAAATGCCTTCTCAGCATATCGGCGGCAACGGTCTTAATCACGTTGCGTTGGTCTTTACGCGAGTACTGACGATAAAACTCAAGTACCTGCCCCCACTCGCCTGCTTCAGTCGACAATGCAACGCTGAATGTGTTGCCTTCCAGTTTACCAGTCACCAAAGCCAATTCAGTTCCGCACTTCTCTCTTGTTGCTCCAGCCAGCGCAAAGGTCGCGGCTAATGGATCGCTCTTTTCAAGTTCGCTCTCTTTTGGCTCAGCCATCACCCATGAGTGTCCGAAGCAATCTTCTATCTGCTCATTCAATTGCAGCCACGCTGACAGTGAACCTTTGGTCGACACTTCAGACACAGATAACGTCTTCTTTTTTTCCGCCATGATGTGTCCAATATGGTCAATCATCGGCTCATCAACACTCACGACATTACTCTCTAGCAGCTTGTAAACCATCTGCAGAAGCTTAACGCGAGTTTCTAAGTCTGCCTTAGGACCAAACAGTTTAACCTCAATGAATGGCAGATAAGAGCGATAACCCAACTCATAACCTTCTGGCAGCTTTAGTTGGTCCAAAACATCAGAGATACCAGACTCAGACAAACCAAACGTAAACAGTCGACTGCATTCAGAGGCAACCACTTGAGGGTAGGTACGCGACAAGTCAGGAAGAATCTCAAACGTGACCATGCGTTTGAACTCACTCGGTACACCCGGCGTGAAATAGAAAGTCGCATCGTTGATTTTCAGTTTGAAGCCACAAGCCGTCCCCACAGGGTTATCGACAATATCTGAACTCGCAGGTAACAAAGCTTGTTTAAGATTGCTGTCAGGCATGGGCATGCCACGTCCGGAGAACATCTCTTCCATACGAGAAAGCCATTCAGGGAACATGACGAGTTTCTGCTCAGAAGCCGTTGCAGCGGCTGCAGCACTCATATCATCGGTTGTTGGCCCTAGACCACCATTAACGATAACCACATCATAGTTAAAGCTCAGCATCAACAGTTCTTCAACAAGAGCATTCATTTGATCACCCACAGTTGAGCGCTTAGCAAGAGCAAAACCATGCTGATAAAACTCACCAGACATCCAAGCTGCGTTTGTATCTACAATGTCTCCATGAAGAACTTCTTCACCTGTACTTAACATTGCGATTTTCGTCATATTTCTATCCCTTGTTGTCATAAAAAGACACTGCATTATTTACAAACTGGTCTATGGTTGAATTTGGAGCAATTCGCCTTTTCACTAATATTAATAATGTTAAACCTAAGGTTTTCTTAGGAAAAGCTATAAATTATTAGTTCCCTAAATCAGGCATTTAATAGATAATTGTGACCCTGATCAATTCCAAACTTTCTCATGGAGACCCTTGTGGCCAAATCACCGTTACTAGCAAAGGTTACTGCTGCATTTTCAATGCTAATGTCAGTTAACTCGGTTGCAAGCCAATACGACTTCGACCAGCCAATCAACCTTTCTTACTCGGATGAATGTGCTCAAGATTACTGTTTTAATGACAACTTGTATACCTACAAGCCTAGTACCAATTACGCACTGAGCGAATCGAGTGATGAGTACGACTTCTCAATCCAACAACCAAAACACATGTTGGTGAGCCAGGAGAAAGATTGGGATTACCTAATGGGTCAAACCTACACCATTCTAGGCTTAAGTGTCGCGACAGTGGGTCTAATGACTCTGCTCCCTGAAAGTATTACTAAGTGGGATGATGACCAACGTGATATCAGCTCATTAGGTAAAAAGTGGAAAGATAACGTTTCTGAAGGCCCAGTATGGGACCGTGACGAACACTTCCTAAACTACGTAATGCACCCATATTTCGGTGGTGTTTACTACACCGCAGCTCGACACGCAGGTTACGACGAGTTTGAGTCATTCTTATACTCTTGGACTATGTCGACGTTCTTCTGGGAATACGGCGTAGAAGCATTTGCTGAAGTACCTTCATGGCAAGATCTCTTCATCACACCTTTCTTCGGTGCGGTTGTGGGTGAAATAATGCTAGAAACCGAGCAAGATATCATTGCTTCAGGTGGCGAAGTGATGGGCTCTCAAACGATGGGTGATGTGTCGCTATTCTTCCTTAACCCTGTTGGTCATATTCATTACTGGGTAAGTGATGCATGGGGCGGTGACGCAGAAGTGAACCTGAATACTAACCCTTGGTGGGATAACCAAGACGCTGCGCGTTTTGCTTACGATGCTGGCGCACCATACGACTCTCAGTTTGTTGGCATGAACTTCAAAGTAACGTTCTAATTCGTCTCTAGTATTACTCAATATAAGTTATTGAATATAAGTTGCTGGATCATCAATCACAGTGACAATTCTTCTAAAAAGCGGCTCTCTAGCCGCTTTTTTTGTGCCCTACTCTTCATTCTCTTTTTTTGCATCGAAGCTTAGTTTCAAAAATTGACCTAGGTCAAACATTGTTCGATGTAACCTTCTACACTGAAATTAAAGAACTTTATCGCGTGATATCAAACATTTAATTAGCAAAGAATAATTGAAACCTTGGGGGCTGATATGAACAGTACATTTATCGTAAACTTTATCGGAAAAGCATCACCAGCAACAATCAAACAGCTTGCTGCGGTTACTCACGAAAACGACGGCAAATGGCTCATCAGTAAAGTGAACTTTATTGAAGACCAAGTCGCTGGCGTACTAAAGGTTCAACTTCCAGCCATCAACGAATCGATTGTCAAAGAAGCGTTTAGCGCCAATCCGGATCTCATCGTGCAGTTTGTCGATTCCGATCATACGCACAATGCTCAAGACACAATCCATCACTTAAGGCTCGACTCTAACGACCGAGCAGGTATCGTCAACGAAGTGACACATGTATTAGATAGACAAGGGATCAGCATTCTAGATATGGATTGCCACCGAGTCTTTATCGCTGGTGGAGGTGGTGTTAGTTCAAGCTTATTCACTTCAAAAATCGCCGTTAAGCTGCCAATTGAAGTTCAAATCGATGATGTTGTTAATGAACTCGAAACCCTTAGCGAAGATACTCGAGTAATGATTGAAAGCTAATTAAACTTTACCTCCTGACGGTGCACTTATCGTTAGGAGGTTGCCTCACAGCCCCCCTCCCTTACATAACTTACAAAAAAAACGCATCAAAACCCCAAAAACACATAACTATGACATATGAAATTAAGCATTTATATATTTTTTTTGATACGATAGATATCTTATATAATTTAGTAGCTTAGGTTCACACATGGAAAGAAAAAGGTCGAGTTGGCAGCTCAATGTCACCTCAGCAATCCTTCTTACGACACTGTTTAGCGGTTGCAAAAGTGGTCATGAAAATAACGATAGTGGAACAACTACTACGGGAACAACTTCAAGTACGTCATCTTCCCCTATTACGCTTAGCATCCCAAATAGTGTCTCATTTTCTGAACCACAATCAGGGTCGAAAACAGAATCCATTACCGTTTCTCTTTCCGAAGCATTAGCTCAAGAACTCACCTTAACTATCTTAACCAGTGACGTGACAACTCGCTCTAATGGCACCTTCAAAAACTACGATGCTATCTCAAGTCAAAACGTCAAAATTGCGGCAGGTGCAACCAGCGCTGCTCTACCACTAAACCTTGTGCACAATAATCTGTACGAGGGCAGTAAAACACTTCATTACTCTATTAGTGCTGATAACGGTGCAAATTACACTCTTTCAAACGAACGAACTGTAGTAACCATTGATGATAGCGATACTCAACCAACCGTTAGTTTTAGTAACGACTTAAGTACCGTTGTAGAAGGTGACAGCATTATTCAACAAGCTGTTTTGAGTCATTACACATATCAAGACGTAACACTTACCCTAACTCAAACCGGTATTGCCGCGCCTGAGGACTTTACTGTTGATATAGCAGGGTTAACTCTTAAATTGCCAGCAGAAACCCTATCAACAAATATCACTTTTTCTGCTCGTGATGATAGCTTCGATGAAGGTGGCGAATCGGTAATATACACAATAGCTTCCGTTGGTAACGCGACTATCGATTCGAGTAAAAACACTCTCGCGTTCTATATTCCTGGACAGAAAAGTTTCAATGATACTGGGTATGTCACTTATTTTGATGGAACAGACTACGACAGCGTCACTCCTCCAGCATCACATCCAAATCAAGATGCCGATTTTGGTTTAGATGTCACAAATGGAAGTGAACATTCGGATGGGGAATATGGCTTTCGCTACACCAAGCTAGATGCTCACGGAAACCCTCTAATACCTAGCGCTACTGATTGGCGCTGTGTTAAAGATGAGCATACTGGATTATATATTGAAGCAAAACAAGATCCGATAGCACTGCCCAGCCAGTCCGAGGTCGATACTTGGGTTAAGAACCATAAAGACGACCCTGACGCCAACCCTTACCCTTGGGGCAGTGAATCAAGCTCATGGAGAAGCGCCTCATACACATATACTTGGTACGACTCTGACAATACAACCAATGGTGGCTATGCCGGAGCACCCAATGATCTCTTGTATAGCGCCGGCCCGATATCTTCTCAATGTGCGTACATTAATGATGGTTCAGGAAGTAACTACTGTAATACAAGTAGTTATATTAGTAGTCTAAACAGTCGCTCTATTTGCGGTATTACAGATTGGCGCTTACCTTCACCTGTTGAAGCTCGTTCATTTATCAACTTCAATGTCGGCACTGCACCAGCAGGAGCCATTGATTTCTTTCCTAATCTTGGAGACCGACTCTTCACGCACTCTAGCTCTGTTAAACAAGATGGTAGTGCTAGATGTATCGACTCTCAAAATGGAGAGCTTGAGCTTTGTAATAAAAACATCGCAGGCTCGACAGGAATTGTGGCTGTAAGTGGGGGTATTGAGTAATGAAACTAAAACTATGCTTAGGTGTAATTGCCTCTCTGTTAAGTGCAAATACCATCGCGCAAACCTGCGTGCAAACTCAAACGCCCTCTCACCAAGACGGGCAATTTATTGACCGTAAAGATGGTACATTACTCGACGTAACGACTAATTTGCTTTGGTCAAAATGCAACCTAGGCGAAACCTACAATCAATCCAATGACACATGTGATGGTACCGCGATTAAATATCAAAATTGGCAGGATGCGCTCATCGCAACTGAAGATTCGAATCTGACCACTATCGCAGGTCAGGTTGGTTTTAGGTTACCTAATATCAAAGAGTTAAGTTCAATCGTTGACTATAGCTGTACTAGACCAGCAATTAACCTGACACACTTCCCGACAACAACCAACGAACCATATTGGACTAATACTCCTGACGCTCATAAAATCAACAGTGACTATGATGGTTTAATTATTGATTTTGAAGAAGCTTTGGAAGTCATTACCGACCCAGATGATATTCCACATCCTCTTGTTCGATTAGTGAAAACATTTTAATTAGTTTTTACGGTACAAATAATCAAAAAGAGCAGCTCATCCGCTGCTCTTTTTATTTTTCTGAACAATATAGTCCGTTACTTAACTGACCATTGTGACAATGAACGTTTGAAGTCTTCATAGCCAAACTCATTCAGTTTTTGAACGTCACCATTGCTGCGCTCGCAGTAGATTGAGGGCATTTTAAGGCCATTAAACCAGTTCAGTTTCACCATGGTGTAGCCTGCGCTGTCCAACAAGTGAAGTTTTTGACCAATCTGTAGTGGCTCATCAAAGCTCGCTTCACAGAACTGATCGCCCGCCAAGCATGAACATGAGCCAATCACATAGCTATGGCTACCACTTTCGGACGCTTCTAATACCGATGCTGGTTCATTGTAGATAAGCGTGTCTAAACGGTGTGCCTCGGTTGCTGAATCCACAATCGCTGTTTTCTTCACGTTCTCAACAATATCAACCACAGTCACAACTAGGTCGGTTGTTTTAGTGATGATCGCTTCACCCGGCTCAAGGTACATCTGCACGCCGTGTTTCTCAGAGAAAGCTTTTAGTGCAAGACCAAGCTTTTCGATGTCATAGCCCGGCCATGTGAAGAACACACCACCGCCCATGCTCACCCAGTCTAACTTATCTAGGTGCTCGCCAAACTGTTCTGAGATTGAATCAAGCAAACCAATAAAGGCATCGACGTCTTTGTTCTCACAGTTCATGTGGAACATCACACCATTAATCTCATCAAAGATTTCAGGTTTGATGTGGTCAGCTTGCACGCCCAAACGCGAGAATTGACGAGCTGGATTCGCCAAGTCTTGTCCTGCGTAACTCACACCCGGATTTAAACGTAAACCCAATGAAGCTTTACCTTCAACAATATGACGGTAAGCAGCAAGTTGGCTTTGCGAGTTGAAGATCATCTTGTCACAGATATCAGCCACTTCTCTCACGTCATCTTCGCTGTAACCCACACTATAAGCATGCGTCTCACCACCAAAGGTTTCGTGGCCAAGTTTTACTTCGTATGGACCAGAGCTTGTCGTGCCATCGAGATAAGGTTTGATGATGTCAAACACACCCCATGTAGAGAAGCACTTGAGTGCCAATACCAACTTCACACCTGAAATCTCTTTCAGCTGCTTAGCTTTCTCTAAGTTCGCAATCAACTTGTCTTCGTTGATCATGAAATAAGGCGTTTTTAGTTCGTTGTTTTGCATGTTAATACCTTGCGGCCCTCGAGTTCACGAAGGCACATGATAATCGAACAAAGCCGATGCAACAGCATCGGCTTGTAATTATACGTTCTCGTCAATCATATGACTTTGAATGGAATTCGCAGAGCTTTGCCCTTGTCGCCAGGACATCGCGCGGAGTTTACGAACGTAAATGAGCACGATGGACAACGCGACGAGGGCAAAGAACCAGAAATTACTTCAAAGTGTGGATCAGAGGTAAACCGGCTGTCGGCTCTAGCTCTTGAACGTGCCAATCTAGACCGATTTCAGGCATGGTTGCTAGGAACGGGTCTGGGTTTAGCTGTTCCATGTTGAACACGCCTTTATCAGCCCACTCGCCACGGAAGAACTGAAGTGCAGCAGTAATCGCTGGAACACCTGTTGTGTAAGAGATCGCTTGGTGCTCTACGTCTTCGTAAGCCACTTCGTGGTCTGCATTATTGTAGATGAATACGCTACGCTCTTTACCGTCTTTCTTACCTTGAACCCAAGTACCGATACACGTTAAACCTGTGTAACCCGGGGCTAGAGATGTTGGATCCGGTAGTAGTGCTTTAAGAACATGCAGAGGCTGAACCACAGTACCATCGTGCAGTGTTAGCGGGTCTGGGCTAAGAAGACCGATATCACGCATGCAGTTGAAGTAGTTCAAGTATGCATCACCAAAGCCCATCCAAAATTCGATACGCTTCGCTGGGATGAACTCTTTCATTGAACGAACTTCATCGTGTGCCATTGAGTAAACTTTGTGAGAACCACAGTTCGGGAATTCAAACTCAAGCATACGAGAGTGACAAGGTACTTGTTTCCACTCTTCATTTTCCCAGTAGAAAGAGTCGCCTTGGATCTCAAGCATGTTGGTTTCTGGGTCAAAGTTTGTCGCAAACTTCTTGCCGTGGTCGCCAGCATTCACATCCATTACATCAATTGAGTCAATCTCATCGAACAAGTGCTTAACCGCGTATGCAGCAAAGATTGATACCACACCTGGATCAAAACCAGCGCCTAGAATACCTGTGATGCCCGCCTCAGCGAACTTCTCACGGTAGCCCCACTGCCAATCGTAAGCTTGTGGTACTTGCTGGCCTTCAGAACATAGGTCAACCGCAACCGATGTATCTAGGTAAGAGACTTTAGTTTGGTAACACGCTTCCATGATCGCCATGTTTACCCATGGAGGACCAGCGTTGATAACAAGATCAGGCTGAACTTCTTTAATCAAAGCAACAAGCGCATCAACATCATCAGCGTCGACTGAACGTGCTTCTAGTTTCTTAGTTGAATCTTTAAGGTTGTTTTTGCCTTTGATAGATTCGATGATTTTTTCACACTTCGCGATTGTGCGAGAAGCGATTGTGATATCACCCAGTACTTCGTTATTTTGTGCTGCTTTATGTGCAACAACCCAACCAACGCCGCCTGCACCAATTTGTAGAATAGCCATAGTTTTAATTACCCTTGTTGTTCTGCTAGCTCAATAGCTAAAGTTTGAATTTTGTTAATTAGAGATTTGAAGTCTGATGTCGTTAAGCACGGATTCAAGATAGTGAATTTCAGCGCGCTTTTACCGTCAACGACCGTTTCGCCAAGCACGGCAACACCACGAGTCAGTGCTTCCAGTCTTAGCGTTTGATTCAGTTTGTCTAAATCTAGCTCACGGTTTGCTGACGGCTTAGATCGGAACAGCACAGTAGACAGTGACGGCTCAGCAAGCAGTTCAAAATCGTCTTGGTTTTGAATTAGGTCTGCAACTTGAAGCGTCTGCTCTAGAAGATGATCGTACATATCACCCAGCTGCTTTGGCCCAACGCTTTGCATCGTCATGAAGACTTTCAATGCATCGAAGCGTTTAGTAGTCGCAATAGACTTATCGACTAGATTCGGCAGCTCATCGTGCTCGCGATTCAAGTAATCTGCGTGATGCAGTAGGTACTTAAAGTTCGCTTTGTCTTTCAGCAGCACAGCACCACAGCTGATTGTTTGAAAGAACAACTTGTGGAAATCAACGCTGACAGAGTCCGCTTTCTCGATGCCTTTCAGGCGAGCTTTATGGCTACTTAAGATAAGCGCGCCACCGTAAGCACTGTCGACGTGGAACCAAAGATCTTGTTGGTTGGCGATGTCGGCAATCGCTTCAAGGTCATCAATAGCACCGTGATCGGTTGTACCTGCAGTACCGACAACAGCAAAAGGAATCAACCCTTGTGCTTTAAGCGCTGTCACTTCTGCATCTAACAAGTCAGGCTTGATAGTGCCGTTTGCATTGGTGTCAACACAGCACACTGCAGCTTCGCCTAGCCCTAGTAGAGAGGCTGATTTTTGAACCGTGAAGTGAGATTTCTTTGAACATAAGATGCGCAGCTTGCTCGCATATTCTGGTAAGCCAAGCTTTTGGATAGAATGACCATTATGCTTATCCGCAACCCAGTCTCTCGCAAGCAATAAACCCATTAGGTTACTTTGCGTGCCGCCGCTGGTGAAAACACCGTCAGCTTGTGCGCCAAGTTGGTATTTGTCACACATCCAATCCACGACGCGCTGCTCAACATAAGTCGCAGCCGATGCTTGGTCCCAAGAATCCATTGATTGATTCAACGCCGCGATAATCGATTCCGCTGCTACCGAAGCCATAAGAGGAGGAGTGTGAAGGTGTGCAATACAGTCTGGGTGTTGCACGAAGATGGAGTTTGCAGCGACAAGGTCTGCAGTGCTATCTACAACATCAACCAATGCATGTTGATTGTTATCGAGGTCGACAGCATTGATAGCAGCTTCTAGCACTTTTGGATCTAAACCCGAATAAGGGGTTTCAACCTGTTCAAAAACCGCTTTCATCGCTTGAGTGGTTTGGTTCATCACGCTAGCAAATTCGTCGCTACCGCCTAGGCCTGTGTGAATGAAGTGCTTGTTCCACTCTTGATTTGCTTGCTTATCTGAAGCTTGCTCTTCTTGAACGCCTCCGCCGGCAGCAATGATGGCTTCTTCCATCACTCGCAGGGCAAAGTCTATCTGCTCGAAAGAGATAATCATCGGTGGCAGGAAGCGAATCACAGATCCATCACGACCGCCCTTCTCGACCATCAAACCACGCTCTAATGCCGCGCGTTGAATCGCTAGAGTCAGTTCACCGTCTGATTTCGGCTCACCAAATTTATTGAGTTCACCGTTTGGTTGCTTGATCTCGGCTCCGAGCATCAAACCTTTACCACGAACTTCAGCAATACAGCTAACGCGTGATTGAATCTTCTCAAGCCCATGACGTAAGTATTGGCCTGCGATGTTCGCGTGCTCAACCAGCCCATCACGTTCGATGATTTCCAACGCCTTAGCGCCAGACACCATTGCTAATTGGTTACCACGGAATGTACCGGTGTGCTCACCCGCTTTCCATGTATCTATGCTCTTATCGAACACAAGCAGCGACATAGGCAGTCCGCCACCGATCGCTTTAGATAAACATAAGATATCAGGGTTAACGCCTGACTCTTCAAACGCGAATCGATGTCCTGTTTTGCCGACACCACACTGAATTTCATCAAAAATCAGTAGGATACCGTGCTCATCACAAAGGCGACGTAAACCTTGTAGCCAAGATACTGGAGCTGGAATTACACCACCCTCACCTTGCACGGGCTCAACGATCATCGCCGCTGGTTTCATGATGCCGGATTCATCGTCATTCAACATACGCTCGATGTAACGAATGCTCGCGTTGGCACCCGCTTCACCACCAATGCCAAACGGGCAGCGGAGGTTGTATGGGAAAGGCATGAAATGTACGTCAGACATCAAGCCGCTACGACGCTCTTTAGTGCCGAGGTTACCCATCATTCCCATGGTGCCGTTCGTCATGCCATGGTAAGCACCACGGAAAGCAAACATGGTGTTGCGACCAGTGGTTTGCTTAGCGAGCTTGATCGCGGCTTCTACAGCGTCAGCACCCGATGGGCCACAGAATTGAAGAACCGAGTTATTTGAAAAGTCTTGAGGAAGAAAAGCTTTAACTCGCTTGATAAACGTCTCTTTTGCTTGAGTCGTAATATCAAGAGTTTGGTATGGCAAACCAGAATCGAGCTGGTCTTTGAGTGCTTGATTAATCTCAGGGTGGTTATAACCCAGAGAAAGTGTACCCGCACCGGCTAAGCAATCGAGAAAGAGTTGGCCACGAGTATCTTCAACTAAAGCGCCACATGCTCGTTTAATAGCAATAGGCAGACGTCTTGGGTAAGAGCGAACATCCGACTCATGCTGTTCTTGCTCTAGCAAAATAGCGTCAGGTGTTAGGTCGTAAGTCCCCTCTAAGATAGGAACCATAGTTGAAAATGAATTTGCGATAGTATTGATATCGACTTCAAAGGCGGTAGTCATAAAAGTCCCCTTGAATGTATTCATACTCACCTCCATCAGACGCAATTATCCACCAACTCTCGTTAAATTTGGAGAGAGTTCATAGTGAAGCACGCGTATCGTCTAGAAATGAGATATAGCTGTACGCTCGCATAAGTCAAATGACGAATACGAAATTAAGCCGTCTTAAGACAGCGATAAATTGTTAGCGTGAGCTCAAGGTTCAGTAATGCTACTGTTTTGAAGAATTGGACATTTTTGCAGGATCGGGCAGCTATGAGGAGCTGGTCCCTTTGGAAATGCAGAGCTGATTAGCAATGTTGTAATTAGTGTGTTCAATGTTGGGTTTCCCATTAACATGGCGAACTGCGCCATAAGTATCCCGTCTATCAGCTAAAGGACTAGCCAATACCTACCCTACGTAATGTCCCAATCAGCAAGAATGGTCACTACGCGTATCCCCCAGAAGCAATCGTTGCTCTTCTTGAACATTGTTCATTCCGAGATTGCGCGGGAAAGTAACATAAAGTGAAATGAACGATCAATAGTTTTTAATAATAGCTTGATAAATAGCAGCGGTGGCTAAGCAATTGCTGCAAATATCGTCAACACTATCGTTTAGGAAAGAGATCCCCGGTTCATTCGTTCCTCATGCCCGAGGATGACGACGTAGGTATACAGGCATGTTAGTGATGGCTTTGAGGCTGTGGCGTCTTTCCCTAGAGCGAGGAGCGAGTTCATAGAGAATCTCACACTGAAACCAACAGAGTTCACTACATAGATAAAAGAATCGAAAGTTAATCACCTGCCCACGTTTACGTCATTCCCTAGTACGAGGAACGAGTTCATAGGGAATCTCGCTTTTAAAAACTAACTTATCTAAACGAACTTGATTGCGAAATTTTGAGATAGAGATGAATTCTAAGTGAGGGCTCGAGCAAGCAAAGTACTTACACGTAAAAGCTAAACGTCAGAAACCAAAAAGCCCGAACATTTCTGTTCGGGCTTTTTAATTTGGAGCGATACATCGGGTTCGAACCGATGACCTCAACCTTGGCAAGGTTGCGCTCTACCAACTGAGCTAGTATCGCATTTGCTTTATCGAGATAAAGACTTTAATAGATGGTGCCCCGGGCCGGACTTGAACCGGCACAGCGCGAACGCCGAGGGATTTTAAATCCCTTGTGTCTACCAATTCCACCACCAGGGCACGCAATTCTTTATTGCGATGCCGATTACTGAAAAGTAAAACACCATCTTAATGCTGACGCCAATCAACATTACAAAATTTGGAGCGATACATCGGGTTCGAACCGATGACCTCAACCTTGGCAAGGTTGCGCTCTACCAACTGAGCTAGTATCGCATTTTCATTCAAATTCTTTCTAGAAGAAAGAGAGAATGGAGGCGCCTCCCGGAGTCGAACCGAGGTCCACGGATTTGCAATCCGCTGCATAGCCACTCTGCCAAGGCGCCTTAGTAACTCCAATCGAATCGCTCATTGCCATCCTCTTGGGTACGGGATGCATTCTACGGATTCAGACGATTGAGTCAATAATATTTTTGTATTTTTAATTCGTTTGAATAGATTTCATACGAAACAGGCCAAATAGCTGACTTTATGTTCAAAACACACTGTGAGCGGGTTATTCAAAGGAGATCTATATCACATTAGATATCCAGTATTGATAACTTAACCTTAGATTAAAGATCAAAAAAGCGAGCCTCAGCTCGCTTCTTCATCAATGATGTTTTTCGTCTAACAAATCGTCTTTGGCAGCCATCAAGTATTGCGCCATCGACCAGTAGGTTAGAATCGTTGCAACGTAGAGCGCGATGTAACCAACCCAAACCATCCAATCGTCATAGCGCCAGATAAGCACCCACAACGCGAACATCTGAGAAACCGTTTTAACCTTGCCGACCCAAGACACTGCAACACTTGCGCGTTTACCGATTTCAGCCATCCATTCACGAAGCGCCGAAATGATGATCTCACGAGCAATCATGGTCACGGCTGGGATAGTCACCCAAATCGAGTGGTAATGCTCTGTAATCAGGATAAGAGCCGTAGCGACCAGCACTTTGTCAGCCACAGGGTCAATGAAGGCACCGAAGCGAGACGTTTGCCCTAACTTACGAGCTAGCATGCCATCAAGCCAATCAGTGAAACCGGCTACCCAAAACACCATTGCAGCAGCGAAAGGAGCCCATTGATAAGGTAGATAGAAAACGACAACGAATACTGGGATCAAAAATAGTCTCAGTAAGGACAAAATGTTAGGTATATTCAAACGCATATTATTGGGCTCTTATTAATTGCGCTTTAATGGTGCGGGATTTTTACTATTGTTTCAATGCTTGATAAATGTTTTCTGCCAAAGAATGACTAATGCCCGGCACTTTGGCTATTTCTTCGACAGTTGCACGCTTAAGTTCTTGTAAGCCACCCATATATTTCAGCAAAGCTTGACGACGTTTAGGCCCTACCCCTTCAATTCCTTCCAAAGCACTGGTTCTGCGCGTTTTACCACGTTTCGCCCTGTGCCCTGCAATCGCATGATTATGACTCTCATCACGAATGTGTTGGATAAGGTGCAGCGCTGGTGCATCACTTGGTAAGTTAAATTCTTCACCTTCAAGGGTTACCAAGGTTTCTAAACCCGGTTTACGAGTCACGCCTTTCGCAATACCCATCATTCTTGGTCTAAACGGCCAATCACCCCAGTATTGAGAAATGATCTCATGAGCGCGGTTTAGCTGACCTTTACCACCATCGATAACGATGATGTCTGGGATCTTGTCGACATCGAGTTGCTTCGAATAACGTCTCTCAAGCGCCTGAGCCATCGCTGCGTAATCATCGCCACCGGTAATGCCGGTGATGTTGTAACGACGGTACTCCGGTTTAACCGGGCCTTCTTGATTGAATACCACACACGACGCAATCGTGCTTTCACCCATGGTATGACTGATATCGAAACATTCCATACGTTTGATAGCATCCATCGACAGCACTTCTTGAAGCTCTTTGAAGCGCTGATTAATCGTCATCTTGTGATTAATCTTGGTGGTAATAGCCGTCAATGCATTGGTATTCGACAATTTAAGGTAACGACCTCGAGTACCTGAAGGGTTGGTGTTGAAGTGAATCTTACGACCTGCCACTTCACACAAGGCTTCTTGAATCGGTGTGACATCTTCCATCAAATCGGCATTGAGAATCAAACGAGTTGGGATGGTTCTTGCTTCATTATGCGCAAGATAGTATTGGCTTAAAAAGCTCGAAAAGACCTCTTCTCGCACCGTATTGTTTGGAATTTTAGGAAAATGACTTCTACTTCCTAAAACCTTGCCTTGGCGAATCATCAAGATATGAATACACGCTACGCCATTCTCTTGAGCAAAGCCCAACACGTCCATATCTTCCATTGAATCGTCAGATACGTATTGTTGTTCTTGCACGCGTCGAATCGCTTGGATTTGGTCACGGAAAGCGGCAGCTTGTTCAAAGCGAAGCTCTCGGCTAGCCTTGTCCATTTTGTCGATAAGCGTTTCAAGGACGAGCTTGTCTTTCCCCTGTAGGAATAGACGAACGTAGTCGATAAGCTCACTGTACTCTTCATCTGAGATAATAGAGCTGACACATGGCGCAGCACAACGGCCAATCTGATACATCAAACACGGGCGCGTTCTGTTGGCATAAACCGTATCTTCACACTGGCGTGCAGGGAAAATCTTTTGGATTAGGTGTAGCGTCTCACGCACAGCGCCGGAATCAGGGTAAGGACCAAAGTATTCGCCCTTTTTCTTCTTAGCACCACGGTGCATCGACAAACGAGGATGCTTGTGACCGCTAATAAAAATATAAGGGTACGACTTATCATCACGCAAAAGTACGTTGTATTTAGGTAAGTACTGCTTGATGTAGTTATGCTCAAGAATGAGCGCTTCTGTTTCCGTGTGCGTTACAGTGACATCGATCTTGTCAATATTACTGACTAGAGCGCGTGTTTTTTCACTGTCGACTTTTTTACGGAAATAACTGGAAAGGCGTTTTTTGAGGTTCTTAGCTTTACCGACGTAAATAACGACAGCCTCGGCGTTATACATTCGATAAACGCCGGGCTGCTCTGTTACTGTCTTGAGGAATGAGACTGAGTCAAACAAGTTGGTCACTATACGATCTCAGTGTTAAAGGGTCTCAGTGTCTAACATTCCGTGTCTAATCGCTAAATGCGTCAGCTCTACATCGCCACTAATATCCAGCTTGCTGAACAAACGGTAGCGGTAACTGTTGACTGTTTTAGGACTTAGATTGAGTTGTTCTGAAATATCCGTCACTTTCTGACCTTTGGTAATCATCATCATGATTTGAAGTTCACGTTCAGATAAGTCTGCGAATGGATTTTCAGACGCAGGAGAGAATTGGCTCAAAGCCATCTGCTGCGCAATTTCTGGTGAAATGTATCGTTGGCCACTGTTAACCACTCGAATTGCATTTACCATTTCATCCGGACCTGCTCCTTTCGTAAGGTAACCAGCAGCCCCAGCTTGCATCACTTTAGTTGGAAACGGATTTTCCGTATGAACAGTTAAAACGATGATTTTAACATCAGGGTTGAAACGCAAGATTTTCTTGGTTGCTTCTAAGCCACCAATACCAGGCATATTCATATCCATCAAAATAACGTCAGTATTGTTAGTACGACACCATTTTGCAGCATCTTCACCGCTTTCAGCTTCCCCTGCTACGTTCATTCCACGGACGTCTTCAATAATACGTCGTATCCCTGTGCGAACCAGCTCGTGATCATCTACAAGGAAAACATTTATCAAACTTGTATCTCCACACTATTAATTGGCTCTGCAACCACTGTGTCGTTTCATCTGTTTGAAACAATTAAACAAAGAAACAGTGGATCGCAGCATTGAGTACATCTTAACTTAATTACTAAAAAAAAGCTCTGTTGAATATGTGCTGAAACACGAACTTTAGCAAGTACTTATTAACAAATAAGCCAACTAAAACAACAAGCTTTTTCTAAAAATCAATCAGTTAAAACAACACCCAATAAAATTACACAAGATAAAGATATTTTCAATACCATTGAATAACCATTCGCGACAATTTCACTTATTTGCTTATAGAGTCCCGTTATTTGCCTCTGTTAACTAGAATTTAGTTAGTATTTTTGCTGCCTGTTGTGCGCTAAGGCTCGCTAGGTGGTAATATTCGATTCCCAATTTCAATAGGTTACTACATTGGATATTCAGCAAGGCTTTGTGCTCACAAGACAAGCAAGAGACTTTTCAGGGCGCACGCAAATCGACTTGTGGTTAAGCACCCCTCAAGGCCCTACTCTACTGACAATTCAAAATGAAAAGCCTGTATTTTTCGTCGCGCAAGCTGATGTAGAAGCATGTCAGGCTATCGTAGCGAAAGAGTCAATCAATTGCCAATTCAAGCCTCTAGAGCTAGCCACATTTGAGCAAACACCTCTAGCCGCGTGTTATACATCTCTGTCGAGAAGTAGTTTTGGTTTAGCGCAAGCCTTTCACAACGAAGAAATCCAAACCTTTGAAAGCGATATTCGACTCGCCGACCGATATCTGATGGAACGATTTATCAAGGGAAGTATTGAGTTCACCGGATCTGCTACGCAAAAAAATCAGTATCGTCGAGTCTCAAACGCAAAATGCCGAGCAGGTGATTACTTACCCAACCTATCAGTGGTCTCGCTTGATATTGAGTGTTCAGAAAAAGGCGTGCTTTATTCAATTGGCCTAGACAGCCCGATGGACAGTCGAGTGATCATGGTCGGCGAGCCACAACGAGCTGAAACCAATATCCAATGGGTAGCCAACGAGAAAGCGCTACTCGAAGCAATGATAGCTTGGTTCTCTGAATTTGATCCTGACATCATCATTGGTTGGAACGTTATTGACTTCGATTTTAGGCTGCTGCACAAACGTTCAGAATGGAACGAAGTGAAACTCAGCATTGGTCGAGACAATCAACCTAGCTTCTTTCGTAGCTCGGCACAAAACCAGCAAGGCTTTATCACCATTCCTGGGCGCGTTGTCTTGGATGGCATCGATATGCTCAAAACGGCGACCTACCACTTTCGCTCTTGGTCTCTTGAATCGGTATCGCAAGAACTGCTTGGGGAAGGCAAAGACATCCATAACGTTCATGACCGTATGGATGAGATAAACCGAATGTTTAAGTTCGATAAACCTTCACTCGCTAAGTACAACCTTCAAGACTGCGTGCTAGTAAACCGCATCTTCGAACACACTCACCTACTCGACTTCGCCATTGAGCGTTCTCGATTAACCGGTGTAGAACTGGATCGCGTTGGTGGCTCTGTTGCTGCCTTTACAAACTTATACCTGCCTCAAATCCACAGAGCGGGCTATGTCGCACCAAACTTAGAGCCGGAGAATTGGATTGCGAGCCCCGGCGGTTATGTGATGGATTCGATTCCCAACCTGTACGACTCGGTGTTAGTCCTCGACTTTAAGAGCTTGTATCCATCGATCATTCGCTCGTTTCTGATTGACCCAATGGGGCTTATTGAAGGGTTGAAGCTTGAACTAGGCCCAGCAGAAGACCAAGCCGTTGATGGCTTTCGCGGTGGACAATTCCACCGCTCTAAACACTTCTTGCCAGAGATGATTGAAAACCTTTGGGCAGCACGTGATGTGGCTAAAAAGAACAACGAGAAGGCGTTCTCTCAGGCGATCAAAATCATCATGAACTCATTCTATGGTGTGTTAGGTTCGTCTGGTTGTCGTTTCTTCGACACCCGCTTAGCGTCTTCGATTACCATGCGTGGACATGAGATCATGAAGCAAACCAAGGTTCTGATCGAAGACAAAGGCTATCAAGTAATTTATGGGGACACCGATTCAACCTTCGTTTCTCTGAACGGCAGTTATGATCAGCAAAAAGCCGATGAGATCGGGAACACACTGGTCGCTTACATCAACGATTGGTGGACGAATCACTTAAAAGAGACCCACAACCTAACCTCAATACTCGAACTGGAATATGAGACTCACTATCGCAAATTCCTGATGCCAACCATTCGAGGCTCTGAAACAGGCTCTAAGAAGCGCTACGCCGGTTTAATCAATCACGGGGACCAAGAGAAGATCATCTTTAAAGGACTGGAGAGTGCTCGTACCGATTGGACACCTCTCGCACAACAGTTCCAACAGACCCTGTATGAGATGGTGTTTCACGATCAAGACCCAACCGACTATGTCAGACAATTTGTTAATGAGACTTCAGCGGGTAAACATGACGATTTATTGGTTTACCAGAAGCGTCTGCGTCGTAAGCTACATGAATACCAAAAGAACATTCCGCCACAAGTCAGGGCTGCAAGAATGGCCGATGAAATAAATGCTCAGTTAGGACGCCCTCTTCAATATCAAAACAAAGGACGTATTGAGTATTTGATTACACTTAGTGGCCCTGAGCCTAAAGAATATTTAAAGAGTGGCATTGATTATCAGCATTACATCGACAAACAAATTAAACCAGTCGCTGAAGCTATCTTGCCCTTCATCGGTTTGGATTTTGAACGAGTCAGCGGGCAGCAATTAGGTCTATTCTAAGATTCTTATTGAGGTTTAATCAAAAAAAAGCAGAGGAATGTTCAATTCGCTCTGCTTTTTTATATCGATAGATTACGAAGCTCTATCCGATTCGAAACTCGGTTTTCTGATATTGCTTAACTAACCACTCACCAAAGCCATCTAGAATACCGATCACCGAACGTTTAGGGATCGGTCTACCTGATAGTAAAATACCCAACCTTTGAATTTCGACTTCTCTATCTGGGTGATACTTCAAGAACTGTTGGCCACACTCTACTGGATCATCGAACCAATATTTATCGCGATACATCACCAAAGAGTAACTCGCTCGTAGCAACTTCTTGGCGATAATCACCTGCGCGACGACTTGCTGTTCTGGCGTTGTTGCTCGGGCAATCTTGTTGCGATACACCGCTAACCAGTTTTCAGCATCCATATTCCAGTGCTTAGCAATTTCCCAGCTCGTCTCGAAATCGCCATAGCAATCCGATAAGTCTTCACCGTGCACACATACAGCCAAATGCTTAAGCATAAAGCCCCAGGTGAAGATGTTGTCGAAATCGACTATTTCGCTCACCAAGGTGGTTTTAATCGCCACTTGAGTAACCTGTGGGAAGCTTTTTTGGAAGCGCCATTTAATGGTATTTAGCAGCGTGGTTCGCTGATCAGGAAACGGGCGGTGTGTCACCACAACCACATCAAGATTTGAGCGACCGACGACGGCTTGCTTGCGTGCGACACTGCCATAAATATAGACACTGTGTAGATTAGATCCTAACCCACCTTTTAGAAAGGTAATCAGATCGTTAACCACAGGTTGAAATTCAGGTTGAAATGGCTGTGTTGGGTCAATAACGGGTAGCGGCATAGGTCGTTTCGGTAAATAAAATCATGATTTAACAGTAACTCTATGATCGCCTAGGTGACTTTATGATTCAAGCTATTCCTATTTATAGCATCTCCGAGATATAATCAGCGGATAGACCCACTAAGGACAAACACAAAATGCCTAGAGCAAGTGAAATTAAAAAAGGTTTTGCTATCACAGTAGAAAGCAAAACAGTGATCGTTAAAGATATCGAAGTAACAACACCAGGCGGCCGCGGCGGCCAAAAAATTTATCGCTTCCGTGGTAACGATGTAGCAACTGGCGTTAAAACTGAAGTTCGCCACAAGGCTGACGAAATCGTTGAAACTATCGACGTAACTAAGCGTGCAGTAATGTTCTCTTACGTTGATGGCAACGAGTACATCTTCATGGACAACGAAGATTACACACAATTCATCTTCAACGGTGAAACAATCGAAGACGAACTACTGTTCATCAACGAAGAAACTCAAGGCATGTACGCGATTCTTATCGATGGCAACGCTGCAACGCTTGAGCTTCCAACGTCTGTTGAGCTAGTTATCGAAGAGACTGATCCTTCAATCAAAGGTGCATCAGCGTCTGCTCGTACTAAGCCTGCTCGTCTTTCTACAGGTCTTACTATTCAAGTACCTGAATACATCGCGACTGGCGACAAAGTAGTAGTAAACACTGCTGAACGTAAATACATGAACCGCGCAAGCTAAGATACTTATTATGACCGAAGCTAACGACCTAATGTCTTATGACGACGCAATTGATACTGCATACGACATCTTTCTAGAGATGGCTCCCGATAACCTTGAACCTGCAGACGTGATCTTATTCACGGCTCAGTTTGAAGATCGTGGCGCTGCAGAACTTGTTGAAACTGGCGATGATTGGGTTGAACATGTTGGCTTTGAAGTCGACAAAGAAATCTACGCTGAAGTGCGCATTGGTCTTGTGAATGAAGCTGATGACGTTCTAGACGATGTATTTGCTCGCATGCTGATCAGCCGTGACCCAGAACATAAGTTCTGTCACATGCTGTGGAAACGCGACTAATACCGCTGTTGACGCTCATCAGCATGAGTAAACAAGTATTCATGTAAGCGAGTTAAAAGTTAGCCGAGCCGATTGCTCGGCTATTTTTATCACGCCATTTCTCATCGTGATTACTCACTTTCATCATCAACTTTAGATTCACTGATTATGACCAAAGCAAAAACAGACACACAATCAAAAGGCTATGCCTGCATTGGCCTAGTTAACCCAAAGACGCCTGAAAACGTAGGCTCTGTAATGCGAGCAGCTGGCTGCTACGGCGCCAACTCCGTGTTTTACACTGGCACACGCTACGACCATGCGCGAAAATTCCATACCGACACCAAAGAAAAGCACTTAGCCCTGCCTTTAATTGGTGTTGAAGAGCTGAAAGATATTATTCCAGTAGGCTGCGTACCGGTTGCTGTTGATCTGATTGAAGGTGCTAAACCGCTACCTGATTACAAGCACCCACCACGTGCGTTTTACATTTTTGGCCCAGAAGATGGCACGCTAAAGAAAGAGATCACAGATTTCTGTCGTGAGACGATTTACGTTCCGACCAACGGCTGCATGAATCTAGCGGCATCAGTGAACGTTGTGCTTTACGACCGACTGGCGAAGGGTGATAACTTTTCGAATCATAAGTAGAAGATACGAGATACGAGATACGAGATACGAGATACGAGATACGAGATACGAACAGATTATAGATGCGCGCGTACACGAAAGGCACGCTTGCTGTCGTTTATAACAGCATGTTTTCTATACTCGGTTACTCGCATCACGCATCTTCTATTTCTTCAGACGTAAAAAAACCTGCTAAGTTAGCAGGTTTTTTAGTATTCAGTGCTTTCAGCTAATGAAGCTTACGCGTAAGAACTTACGTAATTACTGACGTGTTCTTGGCTTAGCTGGTTTAGCCGGACGACCGTTGTTCAGTTTAGGCTTACTTTTGTTAGCCTGAGGTTTGCCTTTGTTTGCAGCTGGAGCGCTACGACCTGAATCAGGTGTTGTAGTACCGCGAGTTGCAGGCTTCTTGCGTTTAGTTTGGTTGCTACGGCCTTTTGGTGCGTTTGCACGCTCTTCGTGACGCTTAACAGCACGACGAATTTTTTGGCTACGAGAACGCTCACGCTTACGAGAAGTGTTTGAAGGATCAAGATCCAACAGTGTCTCTTTCTCTGGCTTAAGCTCAACAAGCTCACGCAGGTAGTTAACTTCTTGAAGATCTAGCTCTTTCCAACCGCCACGAGGCAGTTTCTTATCAAGGTAGATATCACCGTAACGTACACGTTTTAGGCGGCTTACTGTTGTTTCTTGAGATTCCCAAAGACGACGAACCTCACGGTTACGACCTTCGTTAATCGCTACGTAAAAAGTATGGTTCATACCTTCACCGCCAGCGTAAACCACATCTTCAAAACGAGCCATACCGTCTTCTAGTTGTACGCCACGAGTAACATTTTTAACTTTCTGCTCAGTCACTTCACCAAACACACGTACTAAGTACTCACGTTCAACCTGACGGCTTGGGTGCATTAGGCGGTTTGCAAGTTCACCATCAGTAGTGAAAAGCAAAAGACCCGATGTGTTTGCATCAAGACGACCAACTGAAATCCAACGAGAACCACGGATCTTAGGTAGACGATCGAAAACAGTACGGCGGCCTTCAGGATCGTGACGAGTACAAAGCTCACCTTCAGGTTTGTAGTAAGCAAGTACACGACAAACCACTTCTTCAGAAGCCTTGCCTGAAACAGTATGGCCATCGATACGGATCACTGAGTTCTCGTCTTCAAGACGCTCGCCCAGTTTCGCAACTTGACCGTTAACACTTACACGACCAGATTTGATTAAACCTTCTAGTTCACGACGAGAACCGTGACCAGCTCGCGCTAAAACCTTCTGTAATTTTTCGCTCATTTACTCTTTTCTACCTAATTGTCGTCTTCACAGACGTCGAATGAATTTTTCGCGACCAAATCGCGGTCGCGTATTATCGCAAATAACCTGCCAAAAAGCACTTGTTATTTACTCTGGCAGGTTTGCTGTATCGTTACAGACTGTTAATCAGTAAAGCGATTATTCAAACGGCGCAGGATCGCCAGCACCACGACGTAGAACCACGGCATCGTCGTCACTAAAGTCAATAACCGTCGTCGGTTGCTCACCTAAGTAACCACCATTCAAAATGACATCAACCGCATGCTCTAGGCTGTCACGAATTTCTTCTGGATCCGACTCAGTCGTCTCGTTACCCGGAAGAATCAATGACGTCGACATCAATGGTTCGCCCATCGCTTCCAACAAGTCGAGTGCAATCTTGTTGTCTGGGACACGAATACCAATCGTTTTACGCTTGGCGTTCATCAAACGCTTTGGCACTTCTTTGGTTGCTTTAAAGATAAACGTGTAAGCACCTGGCGTGTGTGCTTTCAGTAGACGGAAAGCCACGTTATCGACGCGTGCATACAGTGATAATTCAGAAAGATCACGGCATAACAACGTGAAGTTATGCTTGTCATCGATGCGACGAATTTTACAGATACGTTCAAGTGCTTGTTTGTTTTCAAGCTGACAGCCCAGCGCATAACCGGAATCTGTTGGATAAACCACTACGCCGCCATTGCGAATAATCGCAACCGCTTGAGTAATTAAGCGTGCTTGTGGGTTATCTGGGTGTACATAAAAAAACTGGCTCATTGTTGATCCTCGTTATCGAATCTCTCGACTCTATCATCAGAAGGAGCTGGTTCACCTAAAGACTATTCAGATGGTGAAACCGTTTGAAACTCCCAATCTTTCCATACTTCTTCGACCCCAGAAGGTAGCCAGAGATTACGTCCAAGTTCCATCCACGGAGATGGGTAATGGAAATCACTGCCTTGGGAGGCTAATAGTTTGTATTGTATAGCATAATCCGCGAGTGTGCGTCTTTCTTGTTGCGCTTGCTGAGGTTGAGCGACTTCCATCGCATCCCCTTTCGCTTCAACAAATGCAGCTAGCAAGCGCTTAACCCACTTGGCTGTAAGGCCATATCGCCCAGGGTGAGCGAGTACGGCTTGACCACCAGCAGCATGAATGGCCGTGACAGCATCACTCATTGAGCACCACGTCGGCGGCACATAACCTGGGTTATTGCGAGTAAGAAACTTTTTAAACACCTGCTGCATGGTTTTTGCGTAGCCGTTGTCGACTAACCACTTAGCAAAGTGAGCGCGAGTAATAGGCGCATCACCCGCAATCAATTTAACTTCTTCTAGCACCCCTTCACGAGTCGCTTTCTCAAGACGTTGAGCAATCATCTCTGCGCGTCCAATACGGTGTTGCTTCTGTTGCTCAATGAGTGCTTTGAGCTCTGGTGACTCAGGATCAACGTT
Source organism: Vibrio splendidus (assembly GCF_001557875.1). Lineage (GTDB taxonomy): Bacteria > Pseudomonadota > Gammaproteobacteria > Enterobacterales > Vibrionaceae > Vibrio > Vibrio splendidus_F. The sequence continues at coordinate 160,942 of NZ_LNRF01000003.1, forward strand.
TAACCCAACAATATGGATATCTTTGTTTTGCCAAACGGTCGAAATCTCAATGCCGTTGATCAGCTGAATAGGAAGGTTGTTATCAGCAATATAGCTGCGTGCTTCAGCAAGCCCATCAGTCGTGTCATGATCTGTAATCGCTAGCGCTTCGATATTAAAGCCAAGCGCTCGGTCAATTAGCTCAGGTGGAGTAAGTCGGCCATCTGAGGCTGTTGTATGACTATGTAGATCAATTCTCATATATTCTTTTTCATTGTTTTCAATTTTTATCGTTATATTTGTGTCAACACACTTGACCCGCAAGCAGAAAACTAGTTAACTAGTACACAAATACGAAGTATCACATTTGATAGGTTCACCATGTTACAAGAATTTAACCAAAACCATAAAGATAAAGTTTTAGAACTTTCTTCAGTAGAAGCAAGTTCAGAGCTTAATTGGTGGCGCACTTGGACAAGTTCTTGGTGGGCTAACGTGTACTTCTAGTTAAACAGTTTGTTTATAAAAAAGTTATCACTAAGCCCGCTTTAATAGCGGGCTTTTTAATTTGTCGAACATCTCACATTCAACTGACTAACAAATCATCGAATTGACCATATTCTAGATTGGGTGAAAGGTATCTTTATGCGACTATGTACGGCAGGAAATTTAAAGAATCATAAAGGAGGTCTTGTGAACAAGGCCATTGAAATCAAAAAGCTGGGAACCATTGAGGTCATCAATTCATCAGTTCCTTACTCGCAAGATCCAACCAGCGTTTTTCATACTCTGTGTGAAAACAAAACAGACAGTTTGCTGTTGGAATCGGCTGAGATTGAATCCAAACAGAACCTAACAAGCCTACTCCTTATCGACTCTGCTGTTCGTATCGTATGTCGCGGACATGAAGTAACCTTTCAAGCATTGACTAAAAACGGTCAAGCGCTTATCAAACATCTCACTCAAAACGTGAAAGCAGAAATTAAATCTGACCTTACTGATAACGTTTTGACGCTGACTTTTGTCGAGCCAAGCAACGAATTAGACGAAGACTCACGTTTAAGAGAAGCCTCTTCATTCGATGCACTGCGTTTGGTTCAGCACAGCTTTGAGCAAGACGCAGATAACAAACACGCGCTATTCATGGCGGGCTTATTCGCTTACGACATCGTGGCTAACTTTGAACCGCTAGGTGATGCTGAAGCAACCAACAATTGTCCTGACTTTGTATTCTACGTTGCGGAAACACTATTGCGTTTCGACCACCAAGAGAACGAAGGCCTACTTCATGCGAGCTTGTTCGCTCAAGATGACAGTATCAAAGCGCAATTAACTGACCGTTTAGCCGACATTCAAACTCAGTGCCAGTCACTGAAAGCAATCACTGAAGTAACGCCGCTCGACAACGTTGAAGCAGTACCGAGCGTTTCAGATGAAGACTTCTGCCAAACGGTTCGTGATTTAAAAGAGTACGTAGTTAAAGGCGACGTATTCCAAGTGGTGCCTTCACGCCGCTTTACTCTACCTTGCCCTGCTCCACTGGCGGCTTATAAAGAGCTCAAGCAAAGTAACCCAAGCCCTTACATGTTCTACATGCAAGATGAGCTGTTTACTCTATTCGGTGCTTCTCCAGAAAGTGCGCTTAAGTACGAGACCGAAACCAACCAAATCGAGATCTACCCAATTGCTGGTACTCGCCGTCGTGGTAAGCGCCCAAATGGCCAAATCGATTTCGACCTAGACAGCCGTATCGAGCTTGAACTGCGTACCGACAAAAAAGAAAACGCTGAACACATGATGCTAGTCGACCTAGCGCGTAACGATGTAGCACGTATTGCGGAAGCTGGCACTCGCCACGTAGCAGACTTGTTGAAAGTAGACCGCTACAGCCATGTAATGCACTTGGTTTCTCGTGTTGTTGGTCAGCTCCGTGAAGACTTAGATGCCCTACACGCTTACCAAGCTTGTATGAACATGGGTACGCTAACAGGCGCACCAAAAATCCGCGCAATGCAGCTTATTCGAGATGTAGAGAAAACGCGTCGTGGTAGCTATGGCGGTGCGGTAGGTTACCTAACAGGTGAAGGCACGTTAGATACGTGTATCGTGATTCGCTCTGCTTACGTTGAAGATGGCATAGCACAGGTACAAGCGGGCGCTGGCGTGGTATTCGACTCAGACCCACAAGCAGAAGCTGATGAAACTCGCGGCAAAGCTCAAGCGGTCATCTCTGCGATTCAAGCAGCGCATACTAAGAGCTCTACTACAAACCAACACTCATCAAATAAGAAGGAGTCGTAATCATGGCTGATATTGTATTCATCGATAACTTCGACTCATTCACATACAACCTTGTAGACCAATTTCGTTCATTAGGTCACAGCGTAAAGATTTACCGTAACAACATTCCGGCAAAGGTTGTTGAAGCGGCGATCAACGAACTAGACAACCCTGTTGCTCTGCTTTCACCAGGCCCAGGCGCTCCGGCGGATGCGGGCTGTATGCCAGAGCTGATTCAGCTGCTAAAAGGTAAAGTACCAATGATTGGTATTTGTTTAGGCCACCAAGCAATTGTTGAAGCCTATGGCGGCACCGTTGCAGGCGCGGGCGAAATCATTCATGGTAAGGTGTCGATGATGGAACACCAAAACCATGCGACTTACCAAGGCTTACCTTCGCCATTGGCTATCGCTCGCTACCACTCTTTAGTGGCAACGCATGTATCTGATAGCCTAACGGTGACCGCTGAAGTCGATGATTTGGTGATGTCAGTGGTTCAAGAACAAGACAAGGTTTGTGGATTCCAATTCCACCCTGAATCAATTATGACGACCTACGGTGCAACGCTTCTTGCGAACGCTATCGAATGGGCACTTGAGAAACCTCTTCGCCTTGAAAAGACTGGAAAATAGGAAACGATCATGGAACAGATTAATAAACTTTACGAACAGCAGTCTCTTACTCAAGAAGAAAGCCAACAATTGTTTGATGTGATCATCAAGGGCGAACTTGACCCAATCTTGATGGCTTCTGCGCTAACGGCACTGAAAATCAAAGGCGAAACGCCCGATGAGATCGCAGGTGCAGCGAAAGCACTGCTTGCGAATGCAAACCCGTTTCCGCGCCCTGATTACGATTTCGCAGACATCGTGGGTACAGGTGGCGACGGTCACAACACCATTAATATCTCGACGACTTCTGCATTTGTTGCCGCAGCGTGTGGCTTAAAAGTCGCGAAACACGGTAACCGTAGTGTATCGAGCAAGTCAGGCTCTTCCGACCTACTGGATTCATTCGGTATCAACCTAGCGATGACAGCAGAAGACACACGAACTGCTGTTGATGAACTCGGCGTAGCATTCCTATTTGCTCCGCAGTATCACGTTGGTGTACGTCACGCGATGCCGGTTCGCCAAACAATGAAAACGCGCACTATCTTCAATATTCTTGGCCCACTGATTAACCCTGCTCGCCCTAACATCGAGCTAATGGGTGTTTACAGCAAAGAGTTAGTACGCCCTATCGCAGAAACCATGCTGCAAATGGGCATGAAGCGTGCTGCTGTTGTTCACGGTAGCGGCCTAGATGAAGTGGCGATTCATGGCGAGACCATCGTTGCTGAAATTAAAGATGGCGAGATTCACGAGTACACCGTAACTCCGGCTGACTTTGGTTTGAACACTCACCCTCTTGAAGCAATCAAGGGCGGCGAGCCAGAAGAAAACAAAGCCATCACAACCGATATCCTGACGGGTAAAGGCACTGATGCTCAAGTTGGTGCAGTGGCAGTCAACGTTGCTCTATTGATGCGTCTATTTGGTCATGAAGATCTAAAAGCCAACGCACAGCAAGCAATTGACGCGATGAACTCAGGCAAAGCTTACGAGCTTGTGCAAAAGCTTGCTACTCACGCCTAACGAACGACGAATTGAGACAAAGAACATGACACAGACTACCGATAAACTGTCGACCCACGTTTCAGTCAAAGAAGCTGAAATGGCGGAAGTATTAGCAAAAATCGTTCGTGATAAATACCAATGGGTTGAAGCGCGTAAGCAGACTCAACCACTAGACGAATTTAAAGCGTCACTAACTGTAACAGACCGCAGCTTTTATGATGCTCTGAGTGGTGAGCAAACCGTTTTCATCACTGAATGTAAGAAAGCCTCTCCGTCAAAAGGTTTAATCCGTGACGAGTTTGACCTGGACTACATTGCGTCAGTTTACAACAACCACGCAAACGCGATTTCAGTGCTGACAGACGAGAAGTACTTCCAAGGTGACTTTGAGTTTTTACCTAAGGTTCGCAGCATTGCTAAGCAGCCTATTTTGTGTAAAGACTTCATGGTTGATACCTACCAAGTGTACCTAGCTCGTCACTACTCAGCTGACGCAATCTTGTTGATGCTATCGGTATTGGATGACGAAGAGTACAAAGCGCTGGCGGAAGTCGCTCATTCACTCAAAATGGGTGTGCTAACCGAAGTCAGCAACGAAGAAGAACTTCACCGCGCTGTGGCTTTAAAAGCGAAAGTGATCGGCATTAACAACCGTAACCTGCGTGACCTGTCGACGGATTTGAATCGCACTAAAGAGTTGGCTCCGCTGATTCGTGAACTGGCTCCAAACGCAGTCGTGATTTCAGAGTCTGGTATCTACACTCACCAACAAGTACGCGACCTTTCAACATTTGCAGATGGCTTCCTAATCGGCAGCTCTCTGATGGCTGAAAAGAACCTTGAACTTGCAGTACGTAAAGTGACACTCGGTGAAAATAAGGTATGTGGTTTAACCCACCCTGACGATGCCGCGAAAGCGTATCAAGCAGGTGCAGTCTTCGGTGGTTTGATTTTCGTTGAAGCGTCTAAACGTCATGTGGATATCGAAGGGGCTCGTTTAACCATGAGTGGCGCACCTTTGAACTACGTGGGTGTGTTCCAAAACCATAGCGTTACTAACGTGGCAAAAACCGTTTCTGAGCTAGGTTTATTTGCGGTGCAACTGCACGGTGACGAGTCTCAAGCGTTTGTCGATGAACTAAAGCAATCACTGCCTGAAAGCGTTGAGATTTGGAAAGCCTACGGCGTTGCTTCTGGTGCTGCTTCCGGTGCTAAAAGCTCGCTACCAGAATTACTGGAAAGCAACGTGACTCGTCACCTACTAGATACTAAAGTGGGTTCTCAAACGGGTGGTACAGGTCAAGCGTTCGATTGGAGCCTAATCAATAACCAAAGCGCAATCATGTTGGCTGGTGGTCTAAATCCAGAAAATGCTAACCAAGCGGCTAGGTTAGGCTGCTTAGGATTAGACCTAAACTCTGGCGTTGAATCAGCTCCAGGTAAAAAAGACGCAGACAAACTGCAACGCGCTTTTACAGCGATTCGTAATTACTAAGCTTTTCTAAATTACGAGCCTAATCACTAGAAACTTATTTGTGGGCTTTGCCTTTTGCGGAGCTCAAGCAAGATTAAATGACTTGGTGTGATACACATCAATAGAATTGAAGGAATAACACAATGGCTAAACTCGATGCCTACTTTGGTGAATACGGTGGTCAATACGTACCGCAGATCCTAGTGCCAGCACTAGACCAACTTGAACAAGCATTTATCGATGCACAAGCTGATCCTGAGTTCCGCAGTGAATTCATGACGCTTCTTCAAGAATACGCAGGTCGCCCAACGGCGCTCACGCTAACACGCAACCTGACAAAAGGTACAAAAACCAAACTGTACCTTAAGCGTGAAGATCTACTTCATGGCGGCGCTCACAAGACAAACCAAGTACTTGGTCAAGCATTGCTAGCAAAGCGCATGGGTAAGCAGGAAATCATCGCTGAGACTGGCGCAGGCCAACACGGTGTTGCAACGGCTCTAGCTTGTGCTCTATTAGGTCTGAAGTGTCGTGTTTACATGGGTGCAAAAGACGTTGAACGTCAAAGCCCGAACGTGTTCCGCATGAAGCTAATGGGCGCAGAGGTTATCCCTGTTCATTCTGGCTCGTCAACGCTAAAAGATGCATGTAACGAAGCGCTACGTGACTGGTCTGCAACTTATGAAGACGCACACTACCTACTGGGTACTGCAGCGGGTCCTCACCCATTCCCAACGATTGTTCGTGATTTCCAACGCATGATTGGTGAAGAGACGAAGAACCAAATTCTCGCTCGTGAAGGTCGCCTTCCTGATGCGGTTATCGCTTGTGTCGGCGGTGGTTCAAACGCTATCGGTATGTTCGCGGATTTCATTGAAGAAGAATCTGTACGCCTAATCGGTGTAGAGCCAGCTGGTAAAGGTATTGATACCGACCAACACGGCGCGCCACTTAAACACGGTAAAACCGGCATCTTCTTCGGTATGAAAGCACCACTAATGCAAGATGAAAATGGCCAAGTGGAAGAGTCTTACTCTGTTTCTGCGGGTCTAGACTTTCCATCAGTTGGTCCTCAACACGCGCACCTAAATGCCATTGGCCGTGCTGAATACGACAACGTGACTGATGACGAAGCACTAGAAGCTTTCCAAGCTATCGCACGTAACGAAGGTATTATCGCAGCGCTAGAGTCATCTCATGCTTTGGCTCATGCAATCAAAATGGCTCACGACGACCCAGAGAAAGAACAACTATTGGTAGTTAACTTATCTGGCCGTGGTGACAAAGACATTTTCTCTGTACACGACATTCTTAAAGAGAAAGGAGCATTATAATGGATCGCTATCAATCACTCTTCACTCGCTTAGCTGAAAAGAATCAGGGCGCATTTGTACCATTCGTAACGGTTGGCGATCCTAACCCTGAGCAATCACTTAAGATCATGGAAACGCTGGTAGAAGCAGGGGCTGATGCTCTTGAACTTGGCATTCCGTTCTCAGATCCGCTTGCAGATGGCCCGACAATCCAAGGTGCAAATATCCGCGCGTTAGATTCAAAAGTAACACCAGATGTGTGCTTCGATCTTATCGGTCAAATCCGTGCTAAGTACCCAGAGCTACCAATCGGCCTACTGATGTACGCAAACTTGGTATACGCACGTGGTATTGAAAACTTCTACGAGCGTTGTGCAAATGCTGGTATTGACTCGGTACTGATTGCAGACGTACCAACCAACGAAAGTGGTGAGTTTGTTGCGGCAGCGAAGAAGTTTGGTGTTCATCCAATCTTTATTGCTCCACCAACAGCAAGTGATGAGACGCTTCAATCGGTTTCTGAGCTAGGTGGCGGTTACACTTACCTACTTTCTCGTGCTGGCGTAACGGGTGCAGAAACCAAAGCAAACATGCCTGTGACTGCCCTACTTGACCGTCTGAACAAGTTTGATGCGCCACCAGCACTGCTTGGTTTCGGTATCTCCGCTCCTGAGCAAGTAAAAGAAGCCATCGAAGCTGGCGCTGCCGGTGCTATCTCTGGCTCAGCAGTTGTGAAAATCATTGAAAACAACGTTGAACAACCAGAAGCAATGCTTAAAGCACTTGCTGAGTTTGTTACGCCAATGAAAGCGGCTACGCAGAAATAATCGACGATCATTAAATAGACGCTCGTAATCAATGGTCAATAAATAGAACTAACGATTCAAATATCAAAAGGCTCCACAGATGTGGCGCCTTTTTTATTGCTGGTCATTCACGCTAGCTAATCATCCACTTTCATCGCTTTCTTAATAGCCGCTTCATTAAGTGTCGCTTTGATGGGGTCGGTGATCTTATCCACCAAGTCGACAGGCATCGGGAAGACGATGGTCGTGGTGCGTTCATTCGCCACTTCGGTTAGAGTCTGCATGTAACGTAACTGAATGGCGTTAGGTGCTTTGTTTAGCACTTCCGCGGCTTCTCTTAGCTTAGTGGATGCCTCTAACTCACCCGTTGCATGTATCACCTTAGCTCGACGAGAACGTTCCGCCTCGGCTTGTTTAGCAAGAGCTCGCACCATACTGTCATCAAGATCGACATGCTTGATCTCGACATTGGCAATCTTAATCCCCCAGTTATCGGTGTGTTGATCCAGTATCGATTGCAAATCTCGATTGAGCTCTTCTCGCTCTGACAATAGCTCGTCCAACTCATGTTGCCCTAGAACAGAACGTAACGTTGTTTGTGAAAGTTGACTGGTGGCCTCAAGATAGTTCTCAACGTTGTTGATCGCCATTTTCGGATCAAGCACTCGAAAATAGACCACAGCATTGACCTTAACCGACACGTTATCTCGAGTGATCAAATCTTGCGTCGGTACATCCAAAACGATAGTTCGTAGATCCACTCGCACAATTTGTTGGATAAATGGAATGATGATTATCAAACCTGGTCCTTTAACACCGTAAAAGCGCCCTAAGAAGAACACTACTGCACGCTCGTACTCGCGCAGAACTCTGAACATACTGGCTATCAACAAGATAACGAGCACGATGACAATACCTATAGTGTGTATAAACATAACCGCCCCCTAATGGTAACGATGGTTAAGCAATAAATAATTCAATAACGTTTGTCCTAGCATTCCACGCTAACAGTCCGCGCTAACTAGGTTTCGATGATGTCTCATCGGACAGCGCCTCAACATCTAACAGTAATCCAGTCAGTTTGGTCACCCTGATAGGTTGCCCAGCTTGCAATTCATTGGGACATTGAGCTTGCCAAATCTCACCTTCAACCAGAACTCGACCAGCCCCCGGGAAACCACTGACGACTTTGCCTGTCTCGCCAACCACCGCTTCCATCCCTGTAGTCACAGGCTTATTTCTCACTCGAACTAACATAGAGATAGTTACGACGATAAAGGCAACAGAGAACAAACTGATCCCGATAATTAACGGCAATGCGATTTGATAACCCGGCACTTCGGTGTCCATCAACATGATCGAACCGAGCGTGAACGCAGCAACTCCGCCCAAACCGAAAATACCAAAGCTTGGACTAAAGGCCTCTGCGACCATTAAGGCAATTCCCAATAGGATTAAGGCAAGGCCCGCGTAACTCACCGGCAGCATTTGTAAGGAGTACATCGCCAATAACAGACAGATGCCTCCCAATACACCCGGCAAACCTACGCCAGGGTTATAGAACTCAAGCAATAAGCCGTAGATACCGATTAACATGAGAATGTAAGCGACATTTGGATTAGTAATCACAGAAAGTAAACTGAAACGCCAGTCTTGCTCTCGCTCGACAAAGGTCACTTCATTAAGCTGAATCTCCTGATTGATGCCATTGATCGCGATGGTGCGTCCGTTACTCATTTCCACCAGTTGTTGTAAATCACTCGCAATGAAATCAATCACGTTAAGCGAGAGTGCATTCTCTGAGTCCAAACTCGCCGCTTCTCTTACCGCTTTTTCTGCCCACTCTTCGTTACGTTTGTGCAGCTTAGCCAAACTAACGATGTAGGCAGCAGCATCATTGATAACTTTCTTCTCCATCGCAGTGGTGGCTTTTACTTGGCCTGAATTCTCTTGTTTTGTTTCGTCTTGCTCACTCGCTGACGCGTTGTCATCTTTATTGGCATCGTCTTGAGGTGATAATGGATTAGTCGGCGCTTTGCCACCGCCAAGAGACACCGGCGTGGCTGCGCCCAAATTGGTTCCGGGCGCCATAGAGGCGATGTGACTAGCAAGTAGAATGTAGGTTCCCGCACTCGCCGCACGTGAGCCCGCAGGTCCAACCCAAGTTGCTATCGGAATCGGTGACGTGGTGATGGATCGGATAATGTCGCGCATCGACGAATCTAACCCGCCGGGCGTGTTCATTTTCAAAATGATGAATTTAGCTTGCTCATCGTGAGCTTGTTCTATTTCTCTAGTGAGGTAGTCACTGGTCGCAGGACCTATCCCTCCATTCACCTCAATAACCCAGACATCATCGGCCTGAGCAAATACTGAGCTGAACAACAGAAGAAACGCAAACAAGTACTTTAATATAAAAGTCATAGCCCCTCTCCTTACAACTGAGATGCTAGATAGACGTTTTATTTAAAGCGTAGAGATAACATCTTGGTAATAAATAGATACCTTAAGCATAGTTCAGGCGAAATTTCACACAACACGCATCTTTCAATTCATTCAAACATTCAGACTAAAAAACACACAAAAATGAAAACCAAATGTTAACAAAACGGCTCCAATACCAACGCCTCGAAATCATTCACAAAACACCCAACAAGAAGACTTTTATAAATCCAACAAATAATATCGCAATAAAAAACCAAAGCAAACGATTGCATTATTGTGCAAAATCAACAAATGACATTAGACCACCTATTTTTGGAGGACTTTCACCTCTGCTCATATTGATAAATGTAAAGGATACGTGTAAAACTCTTCGCGAAATATTAATCCAATGGTACATCGTACATTGGTGAGTAGTTCTGGGATTTTTATATTTAGTAGCACAGAGGTTATGGAAGTGTTAAAAGAAAAGAGTTTACTAAGCAACATCGGCGTTCAAGTCGTTATTGCAATGATCGTCGGTACTGTAGTCGGTGCGATGATGGGTGACAGCGCAACTATGTTCGCTCCACTGGGTGCTATCTTCATCAATTTGATCAAGATGCTGGTTATTCCTCTAGTCGCGGTTGCTCTAATTTCAGGTGCTGCAGGTCTAGGTAATAGCTCATCGGCTGGTAAAGTCGGTGTAACAACACTGGGTTACTTTGCACTAACGTCTGCACTTGCTGTAGCACTAGCGCTGGTAATGGGTGAAGTGTTCGAACCCGGTCGTGGTATCGATGTTTCTGGCGTTGAAGGCATGTTCTCTTCAGAATACGCTGCGAAAGGCGAACTTCCAACGTTCTGGGCAACCATCACTGGCATGATCCCTACCAACGTTTTCCAATCACTGAATGAAGCAAACATTCTGCAAATTCTCGTTTTCTGCTTATTCTTTGGTATTGCGATTTCTAAACAAGCAAAAGAGAAACGTGACCCTATCATCAACGGTGTAAATGCTATCGTTGACGCTATGGTATGGATGATCAACAAAGTTATGATCATTGCACCACTTGGCGTATTCGGCCTGATGGCAGAAGCAGTAGGTACATTCGGTTTCGGCGCGCTTATGGTCGTGTTCAAGCTGTTCATTGTTTACATCGCTGCGATTCTTATCTTCGGCTTTGTTGCTTACCCACTGATGATTCAAATCTTCACTAAGACTTCAGCTAAGAAGTTCCTAGTGGCAATGAAGAAGCCTCAAGCGGTTGCACTATCAACAGCATCGTCAATGGCGACACTACCAGTAACAATGGAAACGGTAGAGAAAGAACTTGGCGTTCGCAACTCTACGGCTTCATTCGTTCTGCCACTTGGTGCGACGATCAACATGTCTGGTAACGCAATTTACTACGGCCTAGTGGCTATCTTCTTTGCACAGCTGTTCAACATCGACCTGTCTATGGGCGCTTACGTTGCTATCATCGTAACGTCTACCCTAGGCGCAGTTGGTCAAGCTGGTGTTCCAGGTCCTTCTTTCCTAGTGGTTGCGGTTCTTCTAGCAGCTGGTATCCCTATCGAAGGTCTACCTCTGTTGTTCGCTCTAGACCGTATCTTCGACATGATTCGTACTGCTCTGAACATCACTGGTGATGCAGCATGTGCAGTAATCGTTGATTCTCTAATCAAAGACGAAGAACAAGAAGCTGAGCTACAAAAACAGCAAGCGTAAAGATTTAACGCTCAGTTGATGGTTGATTATTGATTATTGATTGAATTGATACCGCTGACATAAACGAAAAAATCCGAGAGCCTCACAGCCCTCGGATTTTTGTTTTTGGTGTTCTAGTTTTTAGGCGTTAGACGAATTACAAATCAGCGCCATAGATATCAAACGTGAAGTACTTAGCGGCAATCTTGTCGTAGGTACCGTTGGCTCTGATCTCTTCAATGGCAGCATTGAATTGTTTAGCCAGTTTTGAATCCTGCTTTCTTAACGCTAGTGCCGTGCCTTCGCCAATGTAGGCTTTGTCGGTCACTGCTTTGCCTTTGAATTCAAAGCCCTCGCCTTCTTTCTTGTCTAAGAAAGCCAATGACAGTTGATCTGAGTTACCGAAGGTTAGATCTAGACGACCGTTTTGCAGATCCAGATACACTTCGTCTTGGCCGGTATAACGCTTAATGTTTGCCACATCGCCAAACTTGTCTGTTACGTAGCGATCGTGAATCGTACCTTGCTGAACGCCGATGGTTTTGCCTGCTAAGCCTGCCTCATCAACGCTGAATTCTGCGCTTTTAGCAGCAACAAACACAGCTGGGGTCTGGTAGTACTTATCAGTGAACAAGATCTTGCGCTTACGCTCTTCGGTAATACGCATCGACGCCATGATCACATCTGACTTTCTTGCCAATAAACTTGGGATCAACGAATCCCAACTTTGTGAAACCCAAGTACAATCGAGTTTGGCTTGCTCACACAAGGCATCAGCTATCTCAATATCAAACCCAACAGGCACATCGTCACTGTTTTTATAGTTGAATGGCGGATACGTAAAGTCCGACGCCAAACGGATTTCTTTCGCCTGTACCGTTGTACCAAGTAAAGCGGCCGTACAAGCGAGTCCTAGTATTATCTTTTTCATCATTGCCATCCTAGATATGATCTTTATCGAGTTGAGATTGAATTTCTATATATTGATCTTGTTGATGCTGTCGTTTTTGCTGATCTTGTTGAGTCTGTTGTAGCTCGGTTTGGTAGCGTGTAAGTGACGTTATCACTTCTAGCATGCTCTCTTGGCTACCAATACTGATTCGAACACAGTTACGCAAAGCAGGTTCATGGTTTTGATTCCTTGTCACAATGCCATCCTTCGCCAAGACACTGAACACTTGGTGCCCAGCTTTTTGACGCAGCAAAATGAAGTTTGTCGATGAAGGGTAAACAGACTCGATGAAATCAAACTGCGTTAACTCACAAGCAAACCAGTTACGTAGCTCAACCAGTTTTTGCGTCGCATCTTGCATCACTGAGACTCGTTCATCAGACAAAGCGTCTAACACGATTTGAGATGAGCAATCTGGCATCGGATAAGGTGGAATCAACTTCGCGACATACTGCATCACATTTTGACTCGCTAAGATAAAACCACAGCGAACCGCAGCCAATCCAAATGCCTTAGACAAAGTGCGAATCACAACCAAGTGCGGATAACGCTCAATAAGACTAACGGCTGACGTTTGTGGTTCAAATTCGATATACGCTTCATCGACGACCACTAGCGACTTTCCAATCGTGCCTTCCAGTACCTGAACCAAATCCGATTTAGGAATCACATTGCCCGTTGGATTGTTTGGTGAGCAAAGAAACACGATATTCGACAGCTCTGCCTTATTCACAATATCAGCGACGTTCAGGCTAAAGTCTTCCTGCAATGGAGAGTCCAAGGTATTAATCGCCAATGCATCGGCGCAAAACTCATACATCGCATACGTTGGAGAACAGATAAGTATGTTATCGCTCGCTGGTTTACAGAATGTTCTGATCAGCAAATCAATCGCTTCATCGGCGCCACGAACGGCAACCGTTGCAGCATCAGTTCCGCAATACGCTTGGTAAGCCTTAGCAATATCTTGTGGTAAGAAGTCTGGGTATCGGTTGTGACTTGCTTCTCCTTGAAACAGCGAGCTTTCCAATTCGTTCGCGTTTAGCCAGATACGTCCATCACCACCAATTCTTCTTGCCGATTGATAAGGTATTAATTTTTTTACAGCCTGAGGCACTAAGCTATCAATAAAAGATGTCAAGAAGCTATCCCTTTCACAAAATCACAATGTCTTCATCATTGCCTTCATATTCACAAAATGCGCCCTATACACATATTGAATCACAAATGATGATTAAGTATTTACATTCAAACAGAACACTATTGATAAATGAATCGAAATAATCACATAATAGCCATGATAAAAAGTCATAGGTAAAGATATGAATCGCACACTTCCTTCTACCAAAACCTTGCTCGCGTTTTTGTCTACGGCAAGGCATCTCAACTTTACACGCGCGGCACATGAGCTCAATGTTACGCAAGGTGCAGTGAGTCGTCAGGTATTGTCGTTTGAAGAAAGCCTTGGCTGTGATCTCTTCTATCGCCATGCTCGTGGGCTGTCTTTAACGCCGAAAGGAGAAGAACTGGTTCCCCTGATACAAGGAACGATTCATCAGCTGCAATCGGCTCTAAATCAAGTGGCTAGCTCTCCCTCTAAGATCAAACTCAACGCACCGAGCTGTATTACCTCTTGGTTGTTGCCTAAGCTGATGTCTTTTCAGCAAGCCTATCCTGAAATTGATGTCGAACTCACATCGACCATCAAGCACGTCTTCGAACCAAGCTTTGACCCATTTGATGCCGTAATTACCTATGGTAAGAAGCCAAACCAGCAATCGATTATCAGCCAGTTATTGTTCAACGAGCAACTAGCTCCTGTCTGCCAAGCACAAAGCATTACGCAAAGCCATCTTGTCAACGGCGAGTCGACCATCATCAAGCCACACAAGCTTGCCCAATACACTTGGCTACACGCCAACAATGAGCAAAGTGATTGGCGACTTTGGTTAGAACACATAGGCAGCCACGACCTTTCAAGCAAGAACAATCAACAATTCGCGACACTCGATCAAGCGATGAACGCAGCCATTCAAGGGTTTGGTATTGCCATCGGCGACATCACGCTGGCCAAGCAAGATATTGATTTGGGTAGATTGGTGAAAGTGAGTGAAGGCAGTGTCTTCTCTGGAAATGGATACTTCCTATTACAACCCAAGAACCGTCAGAATGCCTCGCTATCAACCTTAGTCGATTGGCTAGTCGATTAACGGTTATCAAATTGCCAATTCAGGAGCCTAAAAGCTTCAGTAGATCGTCATAATGAGAATTTTACCATTCTCAAAATAAAACTATTTTTCGTCAGCTCCGTATTGGTGTTTAGAGAATAGAACGTGCGTTCCTTTAACTAATTGAAAAGAAATTCAATTCTATTTGGTAGGGAAGTTGTTCTGTTCAATTGGAAAAAATGGCATTCGAATTGCTTTGTCAAAGATAACCCAAGCAATATACAGCAGGTTGCATCATTTGAACTGCAGCTTGTCACGGAGGATAGGCTATGACCTTACAAAGACATACGTATTACGGCTTAATTCACCATGGAATTAAAACCCTGCTAATGGATCGAATTGGCCACTTCACAGAGCGTGAATATCACGAGTACCTAGATCTAACAACGGGTAAATCGACGTGTTTTGCCATGAGTGAGCAAGAACTCGAAAATACCTTAGATAGCTTGAAGAGCGAAGGCTACCTTGAAGACATCAAGAAACTGATACCTCGTTATCAAACCACATCAATGCGATAACGTGCTCCGACCCGATAAAGTGGTTAGATGTAATTAATTGGAACCCAATTGTCTCGGGCTATTTAGCATCGAGACAGTTTTCGTTAGACTGTCAGCAACTCAATTAACTGGATAGTCAGTGTCTCATGAAACAAATTCTTGATTTCATTCCTCTCATTATTTTCTTTGCGCTGTATAAGATGTATGACATCTATACAGCGACTGGTGCTTTGATCGTTGCATCTGCAGTTCAAATTATTTTGACGTACTTCATCTACAAGAAAGTAGAAAAAATGCAGATCATCACGTTCCTTATGGTTGCCGTATTTGGTGGCATGACCATCTTCTTGCACGACGACAACTTCATTAAATGGAAAGTCACCATTGTTTACGCACTGTTTGCTATCGGCCTGACGGTCAGTCACATCATGGGTAAATCGGCGATTAAAGGTATGTTGGGGAAAGAGATTTCACTGCCTGATGCGGTATGGGGCAAGATCAACTGGGCATGGACTCTGTTCTTTACTCTATGTGCCATTCTCAACGTTTACGTTGCTTTTAGCCTACCGTTGGATGTTTGGGTGAACTTCAAAGTGTTTGGTTTGCTCATCGCGACCTTGCTCTTCACCTTGCTGACTGGTGTGTACATCTACAAGCATCTACCAAAAGATCAGCAGAAAGAATTAACGGATAAAAATACCGACGAGAAGTAACCCTAAGGGATGAGTCCTCATTCCCTTTTTGATACAATTCTTATCAATATGCTATTTAACAGTGGCCAATGATACTCGTGATCATTGGCCACTGGCTTTTTTGTGTTGCGGAAACTGGTTAAAATAAAGCCTATTATTTAATGACAATCTCACTAAATTAACGGCCATCTGGTTTCTTGTTGTTCATTGCACTCATTTGCCAATGTACTCAACCAGTCAACACATCAGTTTTTATTTAAGATAATCAATACCACCAAGAGTACTACAATGACTATTCAATCAACTTTGAACCCTATTGGTTCTTTACTTCTTCGCACATTAGCGATGCCTTCTGATACAAATGCAGCAGGCCAGATTTTCGGTGGTTGGATAATGTCTCAGCTTGACCTTGCTGGCGGCATACTGGCAAAAGAGATCTCTAACGGCAAGATAGTCACGGTTTCAGTATCGAGTATCGAGTTCAAACAGCCGGTTTCAGTGGGTGATGTTGTGTGTGTTTATGGTGACTGCACTAAGATTGGTCGCAGCTCGATGAATATCGACCTAGAAGTATGGGTTAAGCCTGTACTTGACCACGGTATTGGTGACCGCTACAAGGTATGTGGCGCGACATTCAACTACGTTGCGGTTGATGAAAGTGGGAAGCCTCGCCCAATCAACAAATAACACTTTATATTAAGCGTGTGGCATCGATGGTCTTTAGTTTTTATAAATGAAATTGCTAAAGACCATACAACTCTCTCGCACCAATTCACAATTTCTTATCATTAGCCCTTCCAATACCAATTAGTTCGCGTAAATTAGCAAGATAGCGAATTTAAACGCCCCAAATTTAGTGAAGTAAAATAAGGATATCTCAATATGTGGTACGTGATTTTTTCTCAAGACGTCGAAAATTCATTAGAAAAACGCCTAAGTGTTCGCCCACAACATCTAGAACGCCTACAAACACTTCACGATGAAGGCCGACTGTTAACAGCGGGTCCAATGCCAGCTATTGACTCAGATAACCCTGGCGAAGCGGGCTTTACAGGTTCAACTGTGATTGCTGAATTTAACTCTTTGGAAGATGCACAAGCATGGGCAGACGCTGACCCGTACATTGATGCTGGCGTTTACCAAAATGTGATTGTAAAACCATTCAAGAAAGTATTTTAACGTGAAAAAATGGATTATTGGCTCACTAGCTTTAGCTCTGCTTGCAGGCTGTGCTTCAAGTGAGCAAGACGAACAAAGACAGCTAGAGATGATGGCACAGCACCGAGCTGGCGTTTTATCTGCAGGCCTGCCGATTGAGTATGGTCCACTGTCGGTCATGCGCGTGTTAGCAAAAAACACGGTTATCGAAATCATGATGATCTACAACCAAGATGCAAAAGGTGCTAAGCCTTTAAACCAAGTTGTAGACATGAGTGTGAATAGCTACTGCACCAACTCTGAAGTGAGAGCAAACCTCGATATGGGCTTGGCTTACAACATCAAGATTCGCAACACTCGCGGACAACTGATGGTTGAAAAGTTAATCAGCAAAGAGACGTGTCAAAGTAGCAGCTAGATTCGAACAAGTATAAAATCAGAAGGCCTCGTAAATGCGAGGCCTTTTTTGTGGTTCATCGTGGATTAGCGGATCAATCAAATCTTAGAGCGAACTATGCCTCAGCTGATTCCCACTCTTTGCGCAGTGCCTTAGTCGCAGAGACTAAGTTTGTCAGCGCCGCTTCTGTCTCTACCCAATTACGTGTTTTTAGCCCACAGTCCGGGTTTGCCCATAAACGTTCAGCCGGAATTTTCTCTGCCGCTTTCTTAAGTAAATCAACAATCCACTCTTGTGATGGAATGTTTGGAGAGTGAATGTCGTAAACACCAGGGCCAATCGCATTCGGGTAGTTGAACTCTTCAAACGCTTTAAGCAGTTCCATGTTTGACCGAGAGGTCTCAATGGTAATTACATCGGCGTCTAGTGCGGCCACTGAATCAATGATTTCGTTGAACTCGCTGTAGCACATGTGAGTATGAATTTGCGTCTCTGGTTTAGCACTCGCGGCCGAGATCTTAAAGGCATCGACGGCCCATTCTAAATATTCTGCGTGGTCACGTTTTTTCAATGGTAAACCTTCACGAATCGCTGGTTCATCAATCTGAATAATATTGATTCCTGCATCTTGTAGATCAGACACTTCATCACGCAGCGCAAATGCCAATTGATTAGTGATCTCTTCGCGTGAGATGTCTTCACGTGGGAACGTCCAGCACAAGATTGTGACAGGGCCAGTTAGCATCCCTTTCATTTGTTTAGAAGTTAGAGATTGGGCATAGGTAGACCACTCCACCGTCATCGGTTTCTCACGCTCGATATCCGCGACTACAATAGCTGGTTTCACGCAGCGAGAGCCATAACTCTGCACCCAACCGAATTTAGTGGTTTGGAAGCCAGCTAAGTTTTCTGCAAAGTACTCCACCATATCATTACGTTCCGCTTCACCATGAACCAACACATCCAAATCTAGCGCTTCTTGGCGTTTCACCGCATCCGCAATATGGCCTTTCAATGCGGTTGTGTATTCCGCTTCACTCAGTTTGCCGGTTCGGTAAGCACTACGCTGAATTCGGATCTCCCCTGTTTGTGGGAACGAACCAATGGTTGTGGTTGGTAATAGTGGTAAACCCAGCACCTCAGACTGATGAACCGCACGTTCTGCATAAGGAGCACTACGCTCTGCTAACGCTTTGGTAAGCGTGCTAAGACGAGCCTGTACTTGAGGCTTATTCACATGAGTCGAGCTCTTGCGTGCAACAATAGGTTGGCTATAAGTCTCACACGCCAAGATGGCATTTTGATCGCCGTCTAGCGCCGCACCCAATAAGCTAACCTCTGTAACTTTCTGTTTCGCGAAAGCAAACCAGCTTTTCACTTCATCGCTAAGTGAATCTTCTAACTCTAAATCAACTGGGCTGTGCAGCAGCGAACATGAACTTGCGACCCAAAGCTTATCGCCTAACTTCTCTTTCACTGGTTGCAGTTTCGCTAGCTGAGTAGCCAAGTCTGCTCGCCAAACATTGCGTCCGTTGATGACACCTGCAGACAACACCCAATCTTCAGGTAGTTTATTCACCACTTCATCAAGTTGCTGCGGCGCAGCGGCTAAGTCGATATGTAAACCGTTCACTGGTAGTTTTACGATTTTGTCTAAAGTGTCTGTCACCGAATCAAAGTAAGTGGTCAATAGCAGCTTCACATCACCTTGAATCACTTGATAAGCCAGCTTGAATGAATCAGCCCACTTAGTTTCAAGCTCCAGGGATAGTATGGGCTCATCGATTTGCACCCACTCAACGCCCAACTTGGAAAGTTTTGCCAGAATCGCTTGGTAAGCAGTAAGTAGACGTGGAAGCAAGGTTAAACGGTCAAAGCCCTCTTCCGCTTCTTTACCTAGATATAAGTAAGACAGAGGGCCTAGAAGAACTGGCTTAACCTTATGCCCAGCTTGAATTGCTTCATTCACTTCATCAAACAATTGAGGCCAGCTCACTTCGAACGAGTCACCTTTGCTGAACTCGGGCACAATGTAGTGATAGTTGGTATTGAACCACTTGGTCATATCTGACGCCGCTGCACCGTTTTTCGTGCCGTCAGAGGCGTGTTTCCCACTACAACAAGCGGCTTCAACTTGTGATTGCCCACGTCCCACTCGGAACAAGATATCCAAATCAGGGAAAGCTTTCTCACCTTCGCTACCACCAGCATGACGCTTTGGTACGTGCCCTAAAAGCAAAGTCGTTGTCAGTACATGGTCGTACCATGCGAAATCACCCGCAGTTGCAAAGCTTAGATTCGCATTAGCTTGTACATTCCAGTTACGATTTCTCAGCTCGCTACCTAGCTGTTTGAGTTCTGATTGGCCAATCTCACCGCGCCAGTATTTCTCTAATGTGAATTTGAGTTCGCGTTTTTCACCGATGCGTGGGTAGCCAAGAATATGCGTTGTCGTAGTCATGAACCTGTTCCTTATTCAATAATTATTAGTATCTTTTCAGACTGCCTATTGAAAATTGCGCTTTCCCTAAAAGGCGTCTGGATGGCTAAACTATCTACCGAATCAGCTCGATGAACAACGTCCAAATATTCATCTTGTTTATTAAAAATATTCATCTTGGGCAAAGCAAAGATGAATAACTCAAATCCATCCAGACATCTAGACGTTTACAAATGATAAAAAAAACCGTAGGGTGATTATTAAGAAATATTGAATTGGCTTAGGGAATATGAGGATTACTCATGATAGAGCTTAAACACCTTCGAACATTGACTACCTTGAGAGACAGCGGCTCACTGACCGCAACGGCAACCTCTCTTCATCTGACTCAGTCGGCGCTCTCTCACCAGTTGAAAGACCTTGAGGCACGTATTGGTGGTCAGCTTTTTCTGCGTAAAACTAGGCCAGTGAAGTTCACCTCTGAGGGTGAGATCTTGCTTAAGCTCGCCGATGAGATACAGCCAAAAATCGCTAAAGCAGAGAATGAGTTGGCGAGCCTAAAAGAGGATGTGAATGGTCGATTGCACATGGCGATCGAGTGTCACTCATGCTTCCAATGGCTAATGCCCGCTTTGAAGGAATATCAAATCGCTTGGCCAAGCGTGACCCTAGATTTCTCGTCAGGATTTGGTTTTGAGCCGCTGCCTGCATTAATGGCTGGTGAATTAGATTTGGTGATCACCTCAGATATACAGCCGCGTTCTGAAGTTCACTACGAACCTCTTTTCGATTTTGAGATGCGTCTTATCACAGCTATCAACTCGCCTTTAACTGACAAAACGAGCATTGAACCGCAAGATCTTAGCGATCTCACCATGCTCTCCTATCCAGTTCAAAAACAGCGTTTAGATGTCGTGAAGCACTTTTTGCAACCTGCAGGTATAGAACCTAAGAAGTGGAAGCAAGCAGACAACACCTTGATGTTGGTGCAAATGGTATCGGCAGGATTAGGTGTCGCGGCATTGCCAAACTGGGCGATCAGTGAGTTTTCACGACAAGGCTTAATCGCCAGTAAACCATTGGGCAAAGGGCTTTCAAGAAGGCTATTCGCTGCCGTTAGAAACTCGGAGAAAGACAAGCGTTATCTACAAGCATTCTTCAGCACTGCAAGGCAGCAGAGTAAGAGCCATCTGGATGGAATAAAGGTCGTTTAACGGTATTTCTGATTGTATTCGCTAAGACAACAAGCAAACGCCAGAACGCCAGACACACAAATCATAAACAAAAAAAGTCACAGATTATCTGTGACTTTTTAGGTTCAGTAGCGCTTGTTTTGCGTTATCTGTTCATTCGCGAAAAATAGACTATCTTGCGTATGACTTAAACTGATTAGTCAGCGGATCGTATTGATAGCCAAGCATGTCTAGCTTGCCTACGACACTTTCTATATCCATTTCATACATGCTAATGAGTTCTTCAAAACTGTCACATTCCAAGCGCAGTTTTTCGTTCACTATTCCCAGCAAAATAATGCTATCTAGGCTTTTGACGTTGCTTAAATCCATCTCGTACTCCTTACGAACACACTGACTAGAATTAAGTTTAGAACGCTTACCAAGGTCACGCTAAAAAACAGATCACACTTCTTAAATCAGACGAGTGGTTACAGTGCCCAAACTGGCGTTAAGCCAACAGCGGCCGTCAATAACATCAACAACGACACTGTAAGCTGAACCTTTTCTGGTGTTTTAACGAACAATAGGTGCCAACACCACACCACGATCGAAGAGATAAGCAGCGCAAAGCTGAACAACAGAGTTGAAATTACTGGTTCTAACTGAGCTTCAGAAAGTGAGTAAACGTTCACAACCGTCGCGAGTACCACTAACATCCCCGTCAATACACCTACAACTGGCAGCACACGGTGAAACGCCTGCAAGCGTGTTCTTGCAATTGTCAGCAGTAAATGACCAAACGCAGCCCCCAACAGTGCTACTAGCAGTAAAGTTGTAATGATACCGACAGTGGTTGCTTGCTCAGTCGCTTGAATTGCAACGTATGACAGCGCTAAACCACAAGCTAAGTACATCACCCAAATAGGGCCAGAATCGCGTGTCTTCTTGGTTTGAACTTGAGAATAGAAATAAAAGATTGCGAACACGACCAGAAAGGCTTCAATTTTTACTGAAGCGACGGCAAGCCAAAGCACGCCAATCGCAGGTAACATCTTGTGGATACGACCACGTTGCCCCGGACAAATATCCCCTTTCACCAAGATGAGGGTTAAGATCAGTTGGGCTCCTAAAAGCATCGGAGCAAATTGTACTAATAACGTTTCGACCATTGTGGATCTACTTCTTCAGACTTATTTTCGCGAATAATATCAAAAACTGCTGCGAACACTAATCAAAATCACAAATTAGCGACGTTACTCAAGGCTTCAACTATGCTGTTGTATGGCTCTTTTGTCGCCATCTACCGTAAAAAGACGAAAGACACCAGAACTAACAGGGGCATGTTCTACTGGCTAGTCTAGGCTCATGCCGCTATAATTCCCGCCTCAAAAATCAGAGGTTGAAATATGTACAGCGATATCACTCCTATTCACGAACACAAAAAATACTGGGCCGAGTGCTACGGAACTGCACCCTTTTTGCCTACCAGTAGAAAGGAGATGGATGCTCTTGGATGGGATAGCTGTGACATTATTATTGTAACTGGTGACGCGTATGTCGATCACCCGAGTTTTGGTATGGCTATCATCGGCCGTCTGCTTGAAGCTCAAGGTTTCCGCGTGGGCATTATTGCTCAACCAAAGTGGGATAATAAAGATGCCTTCATGAAGCTAGGTAAACCGAACCTATTCTTCGGCATCACAGCGGGTAACATGGATTCCATGATCAACCGCTACACCTCTGATCGCAAATTACGTCACGACGATGCTTACACACCGAACAATGAAGGTGGCAAGCGTCCTGACCGTGCAACTCTGGTTTATTCTCAACGTTGTCGTGAAGCTTACAAAGGCACACCAATCGTTCTTGGTGGTATCGAAGCGAGCTTGCGTCGTGTAGCTCACTACGATTACTGGTCAGATAAAGTTCGTCGCTCTGTATTGTTTGATGCAAAAGCTGACATTCTTCTTTTTGGTAACGCTGAGCGTGCACTGGTTGAAGTGGCACACCGTATTGCTGATGGCGAGGACATGTCTACGCTGACCAATATCCGTGGTACCGCTATCAACCTTCCTGCAGCCCCTGAAGGCTTCAAGATCATTGACTCTTCTCGCATTGAAAAGCCGAACAAAGCATATGTTCCGGTTAACCCGTACGAAGTTGAAACTCAATGTGATACGAAGAAAGACGAAGAGCCAAAAGCAGAACCAATCGTCATTCGTCCATCTCGCCACGATTCAAAAACAACCGCTATTCGTATACCTGCGTTTGAAAAACTAATAAACGACCGCATTTTGTATGCGCACGCTAGCCGTATATTACACCTAGAAACGAACCCACACTCAGGCCGAGCGCTCATTCAGCGCCACGGAGACCGTGAGTTATGGGTGAACCAAGCGCCGATCCCTCTAACAACGGAAGAGATGGACCACGTATTTGGCCTGGCTTACGCACGAGTCCCACATCCAATGTACGGCAAAGCGAAAATCCCAGCGTATGATATGATCAAAACATCGATTAACATCATGCGTGGTTGTTTTGGTGGGTGCTCATTCTGTTCGATTACCGAGCACGAAGGTCGCATTATCCAAAACCGTTCAAAAGAATCGATTCTAGAAGAGATTGAGGACATCAAAGAGAAAGTGCCAGGGTTCACCGGTACAATTTCTGATCTTGGTGGCCCAACGGCAAACATGTATCGCTTAGGCTGTTCGATTCCGAAGGCCGAAGCAACTTGCCGTCGACCTTCATGTGTTTTCCCGAAGATTTGCGACAAGTTAAACACCGATCATAAGCACACGATCGATTTGTATCGCTCTGCCAGAAAGATTAAGGGCGTTAAGAAAATCATGATTGCTTCTGGTGTTCGTTACGACTTAGCAATCGAATCTCCAGAATACGTACGTGAGCTTGTGACTCACCACGTTGGTGGTTACCTAAAAATTGCTCCAGAGCATACTGAAAAAGGCCCACTGGATCTGATGATGAAACCGGGCATGGGCACTTACGATCGTTTCAAAGAGATGTTCGAGAAGTACAGCGCTGAAGCCGGTAAAAAACAATACCTAATTCCTTACTTCATCTCTGCTCACCCGGGCACAGAAGATGAAGACATGCTTAACCTTGCAATGTGGCTGAAAAAGCACAACTACGAGTGTGACCAAGTACAGAACTTCTACCCATCGCCAATGTGTAATGCAACGTCGATGTACTACTCAGAGACCAACCCTCTGAAACGCGTGAAATATAAAAAGCGTGAAGATGTTCCTGTACCTAAAGGTGATCGTCAACGTCGTCTGCATAAAGCACTGCTTCGTTACCACGATCCTGAAAACTGGAAAATCATCCGTGAAGCGCTGATCAGCATGGGCAAACAGCACTTAATCGGCGACAAAGTAAACTGCCTAGTACCAGCAGAAGACTTTGATGCTCAAACGCCAGCACAACGTCGTAAGTCTGGTCGTCACGGTTCACAGCGCTTTGCGACTAAGCACAGTAAGTCTCAGCCAGGTCTTGGTGGCGAAAAGCCACGTAACCACTCTGGTAAGAAACCAGGAGGCAAGAAGCCGACTGGTAACGGCAACGATAGCCAAGGTAACGCTAACCAAGGTAACGGAAAGCAAAGCGGTGGTGGTAATGGCAACGGTCGTAAGCCAGCGACTGGCTTCATTAAGAAAGGTTCTGGTGGTCAATCACAAGGCAATGGCAGCGGAAACCGCAATAAAGCAGGTAATGGTCAAAGTGGCAAACCTACTGGTAACGGAAAGAATCGCCAACGCGCGACGCAACGCTAATACTGTTAACCAATAACTTTGTCAGAAAATACAAAGCGCAGCTGTTTAGCTGCGCTTTTTTGTATCTGTTACCAATGACTAACCAAAGTTTTCACTTGGCTATGTGATTACAAAGAATCTAACGAGTGAAGACCCAATACTGACTAAACAAATAGTTGGTGACCATGCCCACCAAGATTCCAGCGGCCATTGCGATAAACACCGCCCCAGTAAATACAGGAAGAAATTCCGTCATCAGCTTAAAGCACAACAAATTAGGTATCGCCGATATCGATGCGGAAAACATAAACTTTTGCCACTGAATCAGCTTCTCAGACCAATTCCCCTGCCCTTTGAAATCGAAAGTCAGCACTCGATTACCAAACCATGTTGTCGTTGCGGCTACCACGAAGGCTCCAACTCGAGCACTCATCAAGGGCAGTCCAACAACGTAATACAGCAGCGCAAACACCGAGCAATCAACAACAAACCCACCAACGCCGACCACAGCAAACCTCACCATCTTGTGGTGAGACTGTAGTCTCTGACTGTGTACTTGAAGCTTATTATTGAACATTCTTAGCCTTGAGTTAACGCTGAACATCACTTTCACTTCGAATATGACTCAACGACAAATTTGGTTTAATGTTTTGGCTATGACAACTGAATAAAGCACGCTTTATTTTTACTGTCGGCTCTAGAATACACGTTAATGCGTTGTCTTTAATCTTGGTTTCCACCTCAGATCTTTTTCCAATCAGATAGAACTTATCAATACCATCTAGCTGCTCGATATCGGTAAGTTTTTTCGCTTGCCCGTGGCTGTAAAATTGCCCAGAGAACGGTCGTTTACCAACATAAAAACTTGGCGATGAATCGGTGATCTGTTCAAAGATGATACGGTCACTCTTCTCGTTCGCTTTACCTAAGTTCAGGTAAACCATCGCTATCATCAGCAACACTGGCAGAACTAAAGCCACGCTCGAGAACCACTTCTTATCTTTTTCCACCACAAGTATAGCAACCAATAAACCAAGGGCTGGAATGCCCGGCAACACGTAAGCAGGAAGAATATTGCCCGCCATAGTGAAAAGAATCAGAGGTGAAATCAACCAACAGACAAGAAATGAAAACAACCCACTATTTTCGGCGTTAATTTCCGCAATTTTCTTACGACGAGCGAAAGTTAAAACAGGCAATACAATCGACCAAGGAGCAGCGGCTTGGATCCAGAATATCCAGATCATACCTCTCGCTTGGTCATGTGCAGAACCGTAAAGGTCCCCTTCCCAACCACTCACTACGAAACGCTTAAAGTGTTCGCCAACAATAAAGTAATCAATAAAGCCCGGTGTCGCCATTTCTGCCATGATGTACCAAGGCAAGGCAATCGCCAGCATCACACCTAATCCAGACAACAGTGGAAAGCGTTGCCATAACACTTTAAAAGCACCAAAGAAGCCATGTTGTAATACTAACCAAGGAAAAACTGCGATACCCATGATCACAATCGCTACTGGCCCTTTTGCAAGTAAGCCTAATGCCAAGCCAATAAAGCCGACGTAGCCCCAGTATCTATTGGTCTTCGCATTCCCTTCTCCTTTCCAACCCTCTCCTCCTAACCAACATAGATAAAAACCCAGCATGGCAATAGTCATCGCTAGCGTCAGCGCGATGTCTGTCATCACCGCACCCGCAGCGATAGAGAAAATTCCGCATGTCGCCAACACAACGGCTGCGACTAAAGCGCTTTGTCCTGTTCGTTTCGCCATGTAAGCGGTTAATAAAATCGTTGCGACTCCCGCTAACCAATGTGGTGCACGAACGGCAAATTCACTCAAACCAAACAACTCAATACCGACAGCACTCATCCATGTAAACAATGGTGGCTTGCCCCAAAAAGGAATGCCGTAATCGAACTGAGGTGTTAACCAATTCCCAGTTTCCACCATCAAGCGAGCCATTTCTCCATAGCGCGCTTCCGTAGTATCCATTAAAGGGTACGTCGCTAGAGATAAGAGCCTTAGAACCAATGCAAAAGCCAACAAATACCATAGGTGCGTTCGGTTCAGGCTCATGCTGACTCCTCTAATTTAAAATGTGTTTTTAATGCCGGTGTATCGACGACCGATTGGATCAAATACAAAGGACGGTTCTTGGTTTCAATGAAAATACGACCTATGTATTCCCCCATTAAACCAATACTCAGAAGTTGAATGCCGCCAAGGGCAAGTTGAACAACCATCATTGACGGGTAACCCGTGATAGGCTCACCAAACATCATGGTTTTGAACACGATGAAGACGCCATACACGAAAGCAGTAACTGCCACTAAACCACCAACAGCCGTCGCAATACGCAGTGGGCGGATAGAGAATGATGTGATGCCATCCATCGCCAATCCGATAAGCTTCAGGTAGTTCCATTTTGTCTCGCCACAGAAGCGAGCGTCGCGCTTAAACTGAATCGTTGCTTGTCTAAAACCCGGCCATGAAAAAATGCCTTTCATGTAACGGTTACGTTCTGGAAGCTGATTGATATGGTCGACAACTTCTCGGCTTAACAGTCGGAAGTCACCCACATTCTCAGGAACATCAATCTTCGCAGCCACGTTCATGACTTTATAAAAGCACGCTGCTGAAAACTTCTTAAACCATGTTTCACCGTCGCGCTGGCTACGCTGCATATTGACTACGTCATAACCTTCACGCCACTTGGCAACCATTTGCGGGATAAGCTCAGGTGGATCTTGTAAGTCAGCGTCTAGCAAGATCACTGCCTGTCCTCGACAATGCTCTAGGCCAGCACTCATCGCAGACTCTTTACCAAAGTTACGGCTTAAACCAATCACCGAGATTGAACTATTGATCGAGGTGAATGAACTCACCAAATCCAAGCTGTTGTCTTTGCTGCCATCGTCGACATAAACAATCTCGCTCGTAATCGGTAAGCTATCGAGAACCTTAGTGAGGCGAGAGTGAAACTCTTCCAACACCTCTTGTTCATCGTAGAAAGGCACAATGATAGACAGAGATACCGCAGGGTTAATCTGCGATGTAGATATCTTAGGGCGGCTAATATGAAGTTCAGACATAATACGTTCTTCTATTTTTTAATCTGAACCCAATCTACCCCCTCATAAGTGAAAGTTATGTCATTGACATATTTTTCACGCTCACTCAGGATAATATTACCGTCTATTTCTGTATGAGAATCAAAATGAAACGAGTTCTATTAGTCGAAGATAACCGTGAAATTGCAGGTGTTTTATTTGATTATTTTGAGTGTATTGGCATGGAACTCGACTACGCGGACAACGGCGAACTTGGCCTTCAGCTCGCAATGGAAAACTCATTTGATATCATAATATTAGACCTAATGCTGCCACGAATGGACGGCCTAACGGTTTGTAATAAACTGCGAGATCAAGGCAATGCAACGCCCATTCTGATGCTTACCGCACTAGATAGCCGAGATGATATGTTAAAAGGGTTTGAGCACGGTGCCGATGACTATCTAACTAAGCCTTTCGATTTGGATATTCTAGAAGCGAGAATGAACGCGCTTGTTCGCCGTTATCGCGGCAAAGTGGCGTCTTCTAAACTTCAATTTGACACTCTAACCATTGATCAAAAAACCCGCAAAGCCTATCGTCAAGACAAACTGCTCGCACTTAACCCAACCACTTACACCATACTTGAGATGCTTTGCCAAAATGCACCTGAAGTGGTTACTCGCGAAGATATTTCCTACAAATTATGGGAAGAAGACGAACCCAACAACGATGTATTACGTAGCCACATCTATCAACTGCGTAATCAACTCGACAAACCTTTTGACACCCCAATGTTGATTACCGTACCTAAAGTTGGATTCCGTTTGGAGCCATCGAATTGATCTTAAATGTTCTCACAAGCACCAAAACCTTAACTGGCCGCTTAGCGCTTTTCTTTGGGTTAATGGCCGTGATCGTATCTGCATTCGTCTATGTCGTTTTTGTTGCCGCGCTTTACATGTCAGAAGATCGGGTCGGTGAAAGACGTATCCTGATTGACCGAAATTATGCGGTAAGGTTATTTCAAGCAGGAGAAAGTGGTGAGTTAAGGATAGATGATCTGACAATCGCCTATAACGATCCTTCATTCATTCCTGCCAAATATTACAAGTTTATTAAAGATAAAGAGAGCTTCATTGGTGAAGTCGGCGAAGAGCCAGAATCTCGTATGGTGTATGTGGGAGAATACACTGACGAAGGAGAAAACTTTCCAATTATCTTGCTTTCCGAGATAGACCTTGTTGAGTTTGATGTTTCTGAACTCATGTACGCAACCACCTTTGTACTCACACTGCTTTCTATCTTGATTTTTGGCTTCGGAGCGTTGCTCTATCGCCTGTCTAAGAGACTGATTGAGCCCTTCAACTCTCTTTCTGAACAGCTTGAGTCGAATAAGCTCAACCTCAATGAAGAGTTTGGTGTGAGCGATGATGCGGCAGTTGAGTTTCGTCAGTTAACAGACCAACTCAATCAATACCGTAGAGATATCAACTCCTTGCTCAAGCGCGAACAAGCATTTGCTCGCTATTCAAGCCATGAGCTAAGAACCCCACTAACGGTCGCTCGTGGTGCGAATAAATTACTTTTAAGAAGCGAAACCACGGAATTTCAATCTCGCCAGGTTGAACGTATTGATGAAGCTATTGTTCAGATGTCAGAGATGGTCGACGCTCTGCTCGGTTTAGTCCGTTATGAGAGAGACAGTGACGACGCACCTCTGCGCTTGTTTAGCCAGCAAGAGCTAGAAGCCATCATTTCCAAGAACTCATTACAAGCGGATGAAAAGGAAATCAAGATATCCTTACACGTTCAATCAGAGCCAACTATTCAAGCCACCAGCGCAATAATGAATATGTTGATCGGCAACTTGTTGAGGAACGCCATTGCAGCGACTAATAGTGGCACTGTCACTATTAACCTGTCCCAAGAAAGTATCGTAATAGAAGACCAAGGCGAAGGCCTTCAGGAGCAATACAACCCGAATGGTCATGGATTAGGTTTATTGATTGTCGATGACTTGTGCCAACGCTTCCATTGGGGCTTTGAATTAGTCAACCGCAGTTCTGGTGGGTGCACTGCAAAAATCAGCTTGCAAACCGGTTCAACGTCACCAATTTTCGAGCGAATAAACTCGTAACGCAGAGCTCAATATCCAATGAAAACTTGATTTAGTTGGTTTACAGCACTCGCTCGCTACTAGATACTTACTAATCCTATTTGATATAAAAATGCTGGCTCTTTAGTCAGCATTTTATCTAAGTGCGATGAAACTAAATAATAGCCCTGTAACTCAGCATCAATACAATGAGCACACCTTTTTCTTAAAGCGTGACGATCAACTTCACTCCCACTTTTGTGGCAATAAAGCCCGAAAATTCATGAAGCTACTCGAAGACGAGCACCCAAACGTCACTACTTTAATCAGCTACGGTTCTGCGCAAGCTAATTCTCTGTTCTCGCTCGCTGCACTTGCTAAAATTAAAGGCTGGACGCTTGAATTTTATGTCGACCACCTTCCTCAATGGCTACAAGAACGCCCGCTAGGTAACTACCGTGGCGCTATCGATCTTGGGGCTAAGGTTATTTCAGTCAAAGAAACAGGCTCTGAGCTTCATCCACAAGAGTATATTGAGCAACTAAGACAGCCAGACTCTCAGTGCATTGTGTTACCGGAAGGTGGACGTTCTCAGCTTTCTGAATACGGTGTGAAACAACTGGCGATGGAAATACTCAGCTGGACTCGCTTCGAAAACAAACACGATTTCGTCGTTGCACTACCAGCAGGCACCGGCAGCACCGCACTGTATCTACATAAGCATTTAAAAGTGCATAACATCCCAGTTTTAACCTGTGCGTGTGTGGGTGGCAGTGAATACTTAACACAGCAATTCAATGAACTTGGTGAAACCGATCACCCGCAGATCTTACCGCTCAAAACCAAGCACCACTTTGGTAAGCTGTATCAACAGGACTATCAAACTTGGTTGGATCTACAAGAACAAACTGACATTGAATTCGATCTGCTCTATGACCCATTAATGTGGCAATGCCTACAACAATGGCAAGAAGACAACCCAACCAAAACCATCATCTATATCCATCAAGGTGGCATATTAGGTAATGAATCGATGTTGCCACGCTATCAACGGAAATATCCAGATATGAGCATCAACAGCACCGAGGCATCTTGGTAGTCACCAACTCAGTTTCTCAGATCTAACTAGAGAAGCCTCAGTAATGCGCTAGTTTAAAATATCATCATTGAGTGGTCGCTACATTCTCTCGCGGTGGCCACTTTTGACACTTCTATTCTCCATCTCAGCCTAGAGCTAGAACTTCAAATCAGACAAAGGAATCTGGCGAGAATCATCGCGTTATCTATACTTTGGATTGGAACGTCACTGTCATCGAAAGGAATAACGCATGCGAAAACTCACTATGCTAAGCCTGCTTTCAGTTTTACTGCCCTTCTCTGCAATGTCAGGAGAAAACGTTATTTACCAAGTTGACGGTATGGACTACGAAGGTTATTGGAGTGAAGCCAGTGACCAAGCGCCTTTGGTGCTGCTAATACACGATTGGGATGGCTTAACCGATTACGAAAAAAAACGTTCTGAGATGCTCAACGAGCTAGGTTACAACGTGTTCGCCATCGACCTATTTGGTAAAGGCATCCGCCCGACCGAAGTGAAAGACAAAAAACAACACACAGGCGAGTTGTATAAAGACAGAGAAAAAATGCGTGCACTACTTAATGCGGGAGCGATGGAAGCCAAACGACTTGGTGGTAACTTAGATAACAACGTGATGATGGGTTACTGTTTTGGTGGCGCAGCCGTTTTAGAAGCCGCTCGTGCGGGCATCCCATCGAAAGCTTATGTCACCTTCCATGGCGGTTTATCGACACCTAAAGGACAAGACTACTCTGAGACAAAAGCTCCGGTTGTCGTGTTCCATGGCACAGCAGATTCTATGATTACAATGGAAGATTTTGGCAGCCTTGCCGCTCAGCTTGAAACAACCAAGGTTCCGCATGAAATGATCACCTACAGTGGTGCGCCACATGCCTTTACCGTATTCGGCTCAAACAACTATCAACAAGAAGCAGACCAAAAATCCTGGGAACGCTTTACTCAGTTGTTAAGTTCGGTATCTCGTTAACGTTCAATCTAGGTAACAGCTCAACGGCAGCCTGTTACCTAATTCGTACTAATTATTAGCGAGTATTTCTTTAAATTTGGCGTCCGTCACTCAAAAAGAAAGCGCTTTCTTGTAGTGTATCTCTATTATCAATTAAGCACTCTGAATCTGATATGCTTTTTTAACTGTGAGAAATTATGAAATATTTAGCAATACTACCAGCGGTATTCGCACTAAGCGCCTGTTCAACAGTGACAGAGTCACCGGTTAGCTACCACAAAACTTCTCCGGGGCTTGAGTCACTACAAAACAACGAAAACTGCTGCGAAAGCCTGAGTACCATTCAATATCAAAGTGTTACGAATCCAGAAGAAACATCTGTTTCGATCACCACAGCCAGCCCTAAGATCGAGTTCAAATCTGGCCGATCCTTTGCTCGAGGGCTAAAGCTTCCTACAACACTAGATGCTATTCGTTTTTCAATGACTTCAAATGCTAATTATTCAGCATTCGTTCCGTCACTTTTGGTCTTAGACAAAAATTACCAGCCGCTAGATGTCATTGGCAATGAAAGTATTAAGTACCAACCACTTAGCCTGCTTGATGGTGCACAATATGGCGCACAAATAGAACTGCAAGAACGTTACTTAAACGGCGAGGCTCCTGCTTACTTAGTCGTATTCACAACCAGCGAAGCACTCGCGGAAACAACTCCTGTCGAAAAACCAAGTGATATGGCAATACGTTCTGGCGATATCCAGGCAAACATCGCTCACAATACGGACTACGCAATCCCCCACGCTGCAATCGGGAAAGTCTCCTTTGATTTTGAATTCACAGCAGTAACCACTGTTGTTGAAGAACAAAATCGTCAAAAGCGAGTTCAACAAATTATTCCTAAAGCAACCGCAATAAAGTCTGATCTATTAACGGAGAACCCCTTAAACCAGAAAGAGGTTTATAGCACTCTTATTGAAAACTCAGTTTCATCGGGAGACTTCAGCGCAGCACTGACTTACGTTGAAGAATCTGAACGACTAGGAATTGAAGGGATGCGAAACACCTTTGTTGACGCGATGAAACAATATCAAAAAGCACAATAACCTATCCTAAAAGCAGTCGTTTATTTTCCTCTTATTCCACATCCATTTTTGGTGAATGAGAATTCAATAAACGACTGCTACTTCTGAACTCTACTCGGGTATAAACGTGAATTCTAATTGCTCTAATTCTAAGCCTAATTTGATGAATTCAATATCCAACGAATAAAAGCCTTTATCAAGCTTAACGGACAGCCCCTCAACCGAAACTGTCTCGCCATTAGTACCATTCACTGATAGAGACATCGCATACACTTTATTGAGACTCAAACTACACGCAGATTGAGCCAAAGTACCGCTATCGTAGTTAACAATACCTGAACATCGATACACACCAGCATGCTTAACGTCCAAAATAATGCTCCGGTTTTCTTGGGTATTAAGTGGTAATACTATTACACGTTGCTCAGTAGTAAGCTGACAAAAATCACCATCAATCTTGTCCTGATACCTGTCTGAATTTTTCGTCGAGTCAAAGCTCTTAATCGGATCAAATGCAACTAAAGGTCTATCCATTGCCGGAGATTCCATGATAAAGCGGCAAATATTGATCGCGCTTCTTTGCAACTCACCTAAGCTCAACGTTCCGTTTTCAAGCGCCTGTAACGTATCGTCATTCGACACGTTATTTTCCGCACCATCATGCTCAACAACCATATACAGATCATTTTGAGAACGAAGCATAAAGGATGTGTAACTTCGACTTTCAGAACCACCTTTGATTGGGTCATTCATTTTTGCCCACCAGTCCGTCATCACGATCCCCTTATAACCCCACTCCCCACGAAGAATCGTGGTATTGAGGTCGTAATTGGATGCAGCCCAGTGACCATTAATAGGATTATAAGAGGTCATAACACTCGAAGCTCCTCCTTGCTTTACCGCTATTTCAAAAGGCCTTAGATGAATCTCACGGAGCGCTCGCTGAGAAACCACACTATCAACATCAAATCGTCCAGTTTCTTGGTCGTTTGCAACCAAATGCTTGATAGTACCGGACACGCCTGCAGATCTAAGCCCAGAAACCTGAGACGCCGCCATAGCTCCGGTCAAAAGAGGATCCTCAGAAAAATACTCGAAGTTTCGCCCGTTCAAAGGGTGACGATGAATGTTAATCCCAGGGCCAAGCAATGTATCAATATGATTGACTTGCATCTCTTTCCCTACTAAATGAAACAGTTGTTCATTCAGTTCTGTATTCCATGTGCAGCCCAATAGCGTGCCAATCGGGACTTGTGATGCTTTGTGTCCACTATCCATTCGGATACCCGATGGGCCATCAGCAGCCGCAACAATAGGGATACCTAAATCAAACAAGCTTGGTGATACGCCACCAAAAGCCGCAGCCGTGCCAGGGGTTACCTTGGGGCTGCACATACCTTCCCCACGAACAATTGTCGCTAACTGCTTTACAGTCATTTGCGAGATAAACTCGTCAATATCCGCCTGTCCCTGCTTCACATCAAGCAACTTGATCCCCTTATCGTCACTAAAAGGAATCGAAGCAGGGAGTTCACTGAGGATACGGTCGCTCAAATCTACGCTTCGTAGTGGTACAGATTCATAGTCGCAACTGTAAACCCCATTTTGCCCTATCTCTTTTGGAACGAGTCTTTTAAAAGCGGTGACGGGTGCCAGAGCTTCCGTTAGTTGCTCAACAACTATTAGCTCATCAACTGTTATGCTTTCGTCAACCAGCCTTGCTTGTCGAACGCTGCCTCCCAAATAAAACTGATATTCCCCGGCTTCAAGCACATAGCTATTTGGGTGGCCCGTCTTACCACTATCATCAAATGACGCTAACGAAGATAGAAGAAATGAAACCTTCACACGTGCTGTTTCGTTTGGAGCCAAAGTGGGTGTTTTTGCAAATCCTGTAAGTGCTCTAGATGGCTTCCCCAGCTGACCTGGAGGCGATTCAACATATAATTGAACAACATCCTTGCCACTGTATTGGTCGCCTATGTTTTTAACTTCAATATCAAACACCAACTCTTGTTCAGAGCCGCAACCAAGAATCGCTAGCGCATTTAATTGATTGGAAAAGCGGGTGTAGGACAGCCCAAAACCAAATTCAAATTGAACAGCTTTAGGGTTGAAAGTTTCAAAATACCGATACCCGACATAGACATCTTCTTGATATAAATTCCGGTCTTTATTTCCAAAATTCGAGCTCGAAGGGTAATCAGATAAAGAGTGCGCAATAGTGTCGGTCAAACGTCCACTTGGGCTAACATCACCAGATAAGACATCCGCAAGAGCATGCCCACCTTCCATACCTGCGGCCCAACTATACAGAACAGCCTTAATCGCAGCAGCACCTTTAAGTGAACTTGTCCATGACATATCGATAATGTTGGTCACGTTCAGTATCACAATGACATCATCAAAATGTTCTGTCACTTTCTCCAACATTTGTATTTCGAGCGCGGTTAAATTGTAACTGCCTTGCTGCTGTGCATTATCTTGATCTTCACCCGCCGTTCGACCGATAAAAATAATGGCTTTGTTAGATTTGGCGGCGGCATCCATCACAACAGAAGCTGAAAGAGGCATTTCATCTTGAAACCAAGGTTCTGCTGCCCAACCACCACCGCCGTCATTGAACGGGTTGTCCTTGATCCAACGTTGGTATACCGCCACCAAACTGAGATTAAGATTGATGTTTGGATTCTCATACAAGCCATGTAATGCATTAACGGAATAAGGTACATTCACCGCTCCACCAGATCCAGTGCCACTTCGGTAGGTATCAATCTGACAGCGACCAAAAAGAGACACCGTATCACGAGTCTGCAATGGCAATATTGAATCGCTATTTTTTAGTAGCACAATGCCCTCAGCAGCCGCTTGTCGACTTATTGGGGCAAGCTTCTTCTGTGCTTCGAGAATTTCCACAGTATTCATTTTGAGCCCTACTATTTTTTACTTAGAGCAAAAATTTGACCTCTCGCTCTAAAAGTTAATATTGTCTTTGTTCAAAAAATAGTAATCTTAACTACGGCGTGTAACTACCAAATAAGCGACAGAAATAGGTAAAATAGCGACATGAAAACCAAGTTTAAACTCCAAAGTCATCAGAGATATCCCCAGATAAAATTTGCCTATGTTGATGGTCATCACGATTTCGACTTTGACGTACATAGCCATGACTTTTCTGAACTTTTCTTAGTTGTGAGTGGCAGTGGAAAGCATGCGGTAGCTAGCCACACTTACCCTTTAAGTACAGGAGATGTATTTGTTATTAATGGGGATATTGAACATGGATTTTGTGAAGTAAATAAACTGAAGATTGTAAACTTGATGTTTGATACGGCATTGCCTTTTTTTGAGGTTCCTTCAATGCGTCAAATGCCAGGCTATCAAGCACTTTTCAAGGTAGAACCGATTGCTCGACAAGCATCTGAATATCAAGCAAAGCTTACGTTATCACTTTCTCAGTTGAAACGAATCAATGGACTTCTACAACAAATCAAATCGGAATACGACAATGCAGAACAGGGGTTTGAAATCATATTGACAAGCACAATGCAGCAACTTGCGATAGAACTTGCTCGGCGATATCAAGAACAGACCCATAGCTTACCAAAAACAACCCTAGCATTGAGCCGTGCTCTCGCACATATTGACCGTCATTACAAAGAAGTGGGATTAGATACAGAAACCATTGCGCAAGCGGCGTATATCAGCAAGCGGCAACTAGAAAGGTTATTCAGGCAGTTTTTAAATACATCCCCAAACCAATACGTCAAAGACCTTCAAATTCGACACTCGGCAACCTTATTGTTAAACGACAACAAAAGCATCCAACACATTGCTGAGTCTTGCGGCTTTTCTGACAGCAACTATTTCTCCAAGTGTTTTAAGGCCCAAAATGGATGCAGCCCTCGCGAATTTAGAAAGCAAAATTCTTCCCATAGAACTGAGTTTTGAGTATTAAAAGACTAAATGCACAGGCATAAAAAAACCGCCTCTCTCGAAGCGGTTGATGAGCAGCCTTTGGCAAGGAATTACTGAGATAGACTCAAAACATAAGCGACTCATAGCAATAAAAATGAATCTCTATGTGCTGCTAGGATAGAGCTCAACTATTGCAATAAATAGGATATCGAGAACCTTGCCCGCCCTAAAGGCAAGGCCGTCATACCACTCCCCCGGTATGCTCGATATCACTTAAGACCCGAAGGTAAAAGATTCTACCACCACATGTCAGCTTGAATACCGACAACAAAGTCACCCTCTTTACCCGTGCCGTCTTGCATTTCACCATCAAGGTAAGATGCCATGAAGCGAATTTCTGGAGATGGACCGAAGCCAGAGTGCACAACTAGAGTCGGTGCTACTGTTAGCTTGTAATCATAAGAATTCTTTGACTCACCATTACGGTCTTCGTAGTTGTACATGTAACCAGCTTCGGTAGCGATAAAGAAGTTTTCTGAAATTGGGAACGTTGGTCGCACCATTGCTGATACCCAGCCGTCTGTGTCGCCATTGTCAAAATCGTTGTACTGGGTTTGAAGAGAGTGGAAAATATTCACACCATTTTCGAAGAAGTAACCACCCCACACTAAAGCACGTAGTGATACATCGTCTTCATCAACAGCTTTGAGACATGATGTTCCACATCCTTGATGTTCAGTTATCAACCAACTTTGATAATCACTTCCAGGCTTGTACGTGTTGTAAGTTGTAAGTGTACCGCCTAAAAGATTACCCGAACCTAAACCTTTACCAGCTTGTGCTATGTACTTAGTAAAACCTTTATCCGACAAACCAAAGAACGACTCAGTGTGAACGATAGCTGTCATTTCATAACCATTCTCAGCGAATGCTTCTAAGCCATCACCTTTGGTTAAATCAACCATGTTATCTGGCATATACTTAGCCATAGCGTGAAGTTCAACACTGCCAAAGTTCACGCCAGCATGGAGTGCATGCATGATGTTGTTACTGTCGCCCCAGAAACTTGTATCTCCAGAGTCATCGCTAGCAATATAAGCAAAGTCCCACTTATTACCACCTAGCTCAACACCTTCAATACCAACACCAGTACCCGACATATCCGTGTAGAAAAAGTCGGTCATAAAGATGTAATTATCTTTACCATAAAAGCGCTTACCACCCCATACAACACCGGTTTCAGATACACCTTCAAACTCGACAAAAGTTTCTGCCATACCAATTTCGCTGTTGGCTGCATCGGCATTGGCACCAAGTTGGTTTGTTGCATACGAATCGTTGTTTGCAGCCGCACGGGTCTTGATTCGAATTTTCTGACCACCGTCATTCTCAAAATTTTTCTGCAGCGCAACTTCAAAGTGGTTATCCGATTCAACACCCAATCGACCTAAACGCTCTTTAGATGCTGGGAACTTTGCACGTTTAAAATCATCATTTTCACTGAATAGAACACCAGCACGGAAATAACCGTGAAATTCAAATCCATCCGATTTTTCGGCATGTACAGCAGGTGCAGTAGACAAGCCAGCAGTAGCGACTAAACAAGCAAGGGTAAGCTTAGAAAGTTTCATAATAACTCCATGTTCCAAATTATACTTTCAAAAAGAAAGCGCTTTCTTTATTTTTCTTAAAAAAACCAATCGAACAGATTTAAAGAAGATCAAATCTAAGCCCACATTCACTATGCACTCTTAACCTTATTGGCTTTAACCGCTCAGTTGGTATGGAAAGAGTATAAATCGATATCGTGAATATAAACCGTGATCAACCCCACCAAAGAAAGCGCTTTCTTATGCGTGAGTCACAAAAATAGAGATGTTAAGTATTTTGTTTGAACAATCATGGAACCAAGTAAAATGTCACTATTCACATATTAAGGACGAATTGCTCCGTTCAATCACTCAGAGCCTGTTTCGGAATACATCGTCGATTGCCTTCCTCAAATAATCGTCGAAATAAAAAAGGGAACATACATTGTATGTTCCCTTTATATTCAGAATTTTATTCACCCCCTTAGTTAAGAGGCTTACTTTTCAAATCGAATATTGTCTAATTTAAAACTCATTTGTCCTTGAGGCTCAAACACTAAAAGGTTGGTGATCATTGTTGGATCAGCCTGATTCCCACCAGCAAAACGGTTGTCTCTCTTTAAAATGTCAGCTATTGGAATACGTACCGTCTTCCATTCATTCATTGCTGATAGCGGCACGGTATAGTCACTTGTTTTCGGCCAGCCGCTGTCCATCTTAACCAGTAGTTCGACCCCGTCGGCCATACTCTCAACTTTCAAATCAAAGACCAGTTCACCCGTTTCTTGCCAATGTGTCACATCCGTTACAGGAGAACGAAAATAGATATTTCCTGATCCTTCATTCTTATTCACTTGTAGCACTATTCCACGATCTGGTTCGATCACTTCTTGATAGTCAACAATATCCAATGGGTCATAACTTGCATAAGCCAAGCTTGCGTTAAGAGTTTCGGTAAAAACCTCTAACGTTGGCCCATCAGCATAACTATCATCGGTTGCTAAGATCTCTGGAGCTTCGTGCCCTATTACTTGTATTGCGTGTTCAGAGCGGCTTGCACACCCTTTTCCTTTCCAACGATCAACCTTGCAACGGTATACCTTTACTGAATCAACTAACATTGTTTTCGGAAACAAACCTTCGTCGATGCCTTTATCATTTGCGTTTGCTGACCACGCTCCACCGACAGCTAAGTTCAATAACAAATGAAACTTTTCATCAAACGGAGCTGCTCCACTCGCATTAATGAGTTTCCCTTCTTCCGCTTCATATTGGCTGTACCAGCCCTCTTGAGTTTGAGTCGCGTAATGAATATTGTCTACATACCAACGAATTTCACCTTCTTCCCACTCAATCGCGTATGTATGGAAGCCCTCAGTAGGGTTCACACCGTTTGGCAATGTCGCGGCTTGCCCTTTATAAACATTGTCTGGCCAATTTCGTCCGTAATGTAACGTCCCGTAAACTCGGCTCTCTAGTTCATCATTTTTCGCTCCCGCCGCATCTGAAAGCGTGTTTAGGTTAACCGCTTCCATAATATCGATTTCGCCAGAAGCTGCCCATGTGCCATATTTATTGTCAGTTGGCAGCATCCAAATTGCGGGCCATGAACCTTGTCCACCAGGTAACTTTGCTCTGATTTCATAACGGCCATATTTGGTGTCACGCTTGTCTTTTGTGCTCAGCCTCGCAGAAGTATAAGGGAGTGTCTTAGTTGCTCCGCCAATCGTACCTTCGGCATTGTCAGGCCCAGTATGACTTTGCTTCAGCGCGACAATGTGTAAAAAGCCATCTTTAACAAATGCGTTATCAGGATCATCCGTGTAGCACTGTTGTTCATTGTTCCCACCTCCCCAACAGTTCGCTTCTAATGACCAATTACGTTTATTTATTTGCTCGCCTTCAAACTGGTCTTCCCATACCAATTGCCAGTCTGGACTTAAAGTAACTGGAGCATGGGATAGCACGATCGGTTTTTCAGTTTGAGCTAAGTCAGCACTTTCGGATACCGGCAGCTCTATCGCCGTGCAGCCAGACATCAAAGCGGCAGAAATAAAAGACGTTAATATCTTTACCTGATTGGTTAGATCTTGCATTACAACTCCTTGTATCACGACTTTCTATGCAGGCGACACGTAATATCGGAACCCATAAAAGAAAGTCGATTAGTGAATAACTCCCCGAGCATGGACCCAATATGCCATGCGCGACTTTTTCAAAATGAGTATATAAAAGTGCATAGTTCAAAAAAGAGACAACGCTCACCTTAAGAAAGCGCTTTCTTGTTGGGTTTCACATTTTGCTAAACTTCATTGCGGTTTATATAGATTCCCAAGAATCTTAATGACCTGATTATCAGCGATAACACCTAGTAGCCCTTTATCCTCAGACTTCTATTTTATCTAGTTCATAATTAAGATCAGAAAAACAGATTCACTTTCACTACAACGGCAAAGAAAGCGCTTGCTTGATATTTAATCGAGTCTATGAAAATATTCGTTACCTTACTTTGTATGCTTAACCTTCAAATTTAGCGTTAAGCAGTTCAGAGTTTTTAAATATTAATCATTGGATTACTAGGCTCTTATTGATCACGAAGGTAATATAGCTTAGTTCACTCCTTGTAGAGATAAGGCCACTACCATTGATCACCATTAAAGAAGTATCTGAACTTGCTCAAGTTTCTCAATCAACTGTCTCACGAGCATTAAATGGTCACCCTACGGTAAAGGAAGCCAATCGCGAAAAAGTATTCAAAGCTATTGAGCAACTGGGCTACAAGCCTAATGCTTTTGCACAAGCTCTTGCCTCCAGCCGTTCAAATAGCATTGGCATGCTAGTTGGCTCGCTTGATGGGCCTTTCTATGGGCCATTAATGCATACCGCTGAAGATACCGTTCGCCAAAATAATATTCACTTAATCGTTACAAGTGGCCAGGAATCACGAACCAAAGAGCTCGATTCTATCCAGTTTTTGCAATCTAAACTTGTGGATGGCCTCATTGTTCACTCAGATAAGCTCAGTGATGACGAACTGATTAAAATCGCGAAAGACAGTGAAACAATGATTGTTCTCAACCGTTTTATTCCTGAGATTTCTGATCGCTGTATTTACATTGATAATGAGCTTGGTGGCTACCTTGCAACGAAGCACTTACTTGAAAATGGGCATAAAAAAATCGCTTGTATCACAGGCCAGTTGAGTAAAGTTGATAGTAGAGATCGCTTTCAAGGATATCGAAATGCCTTGTTAGAGTACGGTGTCGAGTACAACGCTGGGCTGTTTGTAGAGGGGCGTTTTGATCATCAAGGCAACCATGATGCTGCGCGACGCTTGTTAGACCGAGACCCTGAGATCACCGCGATTTTCTGTCAAAATGACAACATCGCGCTTGCTGTATATGACGTAGCAGCGGAGCGAAACCTCATTATTGGGCGAGACCTTTCGGTCGTAGGCTTCGATAACGATACTCATAGCCAGCATATTCGTCCTCGCTTATCGACGGTCGACTTTCCTGTCCATGAGATGGGAGAAGAAGCTGCAAAAGGTGTTTTATCGTTAATTAATAAACGCGACTACCCATTGAAGCACAAACTAACACCGACATTGATTGTAAGAGAGTCTGTAGCTAAGCTTTGATTTTTGTATATCAAACACCCCATTTTTTATACTTAAAAGAAAGGCTCTAAGTATTCACTTAGAGCCTTTTTATTTCACTTTAAATTAGAATAACTGGTGCTTTGACAACACGACGACGACTTTCTCAATGAGACCACTACGAGAAAAGAGCTGTGAAGCCATTTCATGATTTAGCGTTAACGATGCAAATACCTCACTTGTTCCGTCTTTAAACTGAACTTCAATACCCTGTGTTGGCTCATCATTGAGTTGGTAGATAAATGGCACCTGACAGTAAGTAAAAGCCAGTTGCCCAGCCTGAACAATAAAGCTCTGCATTTGCCCTTCAATATTTTGGCAGTCAAAAGTCGCCGCTTTTTGTAAGAACTCTTTAGGACTAAGAAGTGAAGGGTTAATTACAATTGTGCCATCAACAACCTCTAGACCTAGCTCTCCAAAACGGGTAATCACTTCTTCCTTAACTTGCCCTGTCATCCCTGGCTGCTGTGCTCCAGAGTGCTTTGGCGTATGAGAATACGGATCCGTCGGAAACGCACCGTAGTTTTCTGGCGTTTTGTTGAAACCAATACCAGCTCTCACTTTGTAATAGTAATCCGCTAATTTAAGAGTTTCTTGGCTATTGGAATCCATACTCCAAGCATGCTGATAGTTTTCTTGCACTGCTAGCAGCAACTTAGAAACCATATGCCAGTAGATACAACCTAAACCCTCATAACCAAACATAGTTCCCGAACGCCCAGTAAAGGCTTTATGGTTGAATACACGCTCATACAAACTAGATATATGACAAAATTCATCATCATTAATTGACGGGTAATCGGCTTTAATTTCATCAATCGCAGCCTGAAGGAAACCTTTGTTTTCAAAACTTGAATTGAAGTGGTAAGAACCTTTGCTGTCTTGGTTTACTAATCTAGTATCTTTAGCAAGATTCATCATGCGTAACAATTTGCTCTGCTCGATGTCTTTAGCGTCTAAACAGTTTTTGTCCATAAAAGAAGCCAGCTCACGGTCAGGGTAAAGCATGAAGCTATTTTGATCAGCACGATACATGTCACTGGCAAACAACTTATCCAACAACTCAACCGCTTGTTTAGGTGATAATAGACCCGAGCTCAATACTGCAACCTGCCCTTCTAGCATCGGGTAAAGCTCTTCAACCATTAAGCTCTCACCAGAACAGCTCAAGATGTTATACGCATTGTATAAACCGTCTTCACGCAAGTTGTTTGTAATCGTAGAATCTAGGACTTTTAAGCTCGCGCCCATCAATTGAACAATCGCTTCTTTCTCAACTTTGGTTTTCCCTGAGAATCCATTTACTCGGTAAACACGCTCACGATAGTTAGCAGCAGATTTAGCCAGCTTAGTCAGCATTGCTTTACGAGTTTGACGAGTTACCGTATCTTGACGAATCTCTGTATTTGCCTCTGAAACAATCTGTGTAACAGAAGACATCCACTCAAACACTTCTTTGGAAATACTGTATGAAGATGGTGACTTCTCTAACAGGCGCTGCATAAAGGCAACATAGCGACGCATGTAGTACAAGGTTACCATTGACAGA
The DNA here is from genome assembly GCF_001557875.1 of Vibrio splendidus. Classification (GTDB taxonomy): domain Bacteria; phylum Pseudomonadota; class Gammaproteobacteria; order Enterobacterales; family Vibrionaceae; genus Vibrio; species Vibrio splendidus_F. The sequence goes on from NZ_LNRF01000003.1 coordinate 204,848, forward strand.
CCGTTGCCAACGATAGCGTTGTTTGCATCATTCCATTCTGGACGTTGTGTATTCAGCCAAATACCACCATCAAGCACTAAGTTACTCAATTTTGCCAACAAAGGTACGAGTATCTTCTCCATTAAGTTGACCATATAAACTTCTTGGTCACCCGTCATCAACAAGCGACCGTCACTGCCTAAGCTCTTGACACGTTGCTCTGTCAATTCCTGAAGGTCTTGGTTGAACTCTACGGTATCTTTAGGGTTGTCAAAGAGACCTTTAACTCCACAAAGCTCGTAAGGCACATTGGCATAACTAAAAATGTCACTTTCTAGTAATTCGATAAGGTCGCTTTGCTCAAATTTGTCTGCCAACTCAAGGAATTTTAATAGATAGATGATTTGATGATCGCCCCAGTAACCAATGTTACTCCAAGGATCATCCGCCTCTAACAGTTCCCAATCTACACCATCTTTAGTAATTCGATACGGATTGTAACCATCCACCGTTGAAGCATTAACAAACTTAGAGATGAATGATTTGATGAACCCTGGATAACTAAGAGCCATCGCTTCCCAGTTTTGGAAAATATCACGCCAGTTGCCTTGATAAGAAAGTAAGCGTTCGCCATTTTCATCTTTGAGCTTAATCTCATAGTGGTTCCAAGGGCGACTAGGGTCACCATGACGACGTCCAAAAGTAAGCGGTAGATACTCGTAGCTCAATCGAACTAATTGAGAATCTCCTGTCGCTTTGGCGCGCGAAACTAATTCGGAATGGCTGAAAACATCCCCTAACTGATCAAAAAAGTCCTGATGGCGGCCTGCTACCTGAGAGTTGGCCTTTTCCATAGTTTTAACTACGTCAGCCTTTTCTAACATATAGCCGTTTTCAAACACGCCACCACGCATGTTATTGAACAACACATTGGCATAATGGTGAACGCTGGTATTTTCTTCGGCTGTTATTTGCCACGCATCCGCGCCAGACATCAATGTGATCAATTCATTTTGATTATCTGCAATGCTCTTTTCTAAAGCTAGTGCTAGGTTAGCAGGAACAGAGAGCTCAGATTGAAGCTGACAGATATCGGAATGAGTCTTGTCTATATCAGCGACAATCGACCAAACTTTGGTTTGATGTGCTCGCAGCGTTAATGTCTTGTGGACTAAATAGCTGCCTCTGATCCCTTTAGTCAAAGGCTCACTGTCAATCGGTCGCCCTTTTCTAAATGCATTCACTTGAGTGCTAGTCAGTAAAATTTGACTAGTTTCTGTTTCTAAACTGAAGACTGTCGTCGCCAGCAAAGATTCAGCAGGATCCGCTCTATCACTCAATTTGGCATACATGCTGAATAGTGCTAATGAACTACCATCAACTTGCTCATTCCACTTGTAAGCATCAACTAATGCGCTTCTTGTTTGAAGAGCTGATAACGGAGCACCTGAAGGAAGTATATTTTGTAAGCCATCTAGTGCTTCGACTTTACGCTCGAAGCTCGCTAAGTTGGTCAGTTTTGAACGACGAATAAAGCCGTATTTTTCACTCGTATTCCAGCTGTATTGGAACTGTAATTGCAAAGTATGGTTTATCTCTTCAAATACGATTTTGTCTCCAATCGTATTTTTATAAAGATTGCGCTCAACATTAAAAATACCATCATGGAATGTATTAAACGGTTCCCAAAGTACAACCTTGTCGCCATGTTCAATACGGAAGATGGATTTTGAGCCGGTGTTTTCCGCATTTTCATGAATATGGTCAACAGACTTGTAAGGAAAAAGCGCATTTTCCGGACGAATGCGTCCAGCTGAAAGGCTGCCTGTTGATGAAATAAATAACCAGTGATCGCTCGACGATACAACGCTAATAAAGAATGGCGTCATTTGGTCAACATTAGAGATTTGGTAGTAACGCTCACCATCTAAATCAACGAACTTGCCATCGACCTCTGGTGTTGAGTTGTAGTCTTGTTTCATATCGAAATTCCAAAAAATTCTTACACTTAAATTTTGAAAGCGCTTTCTTTTGCGTTTCAAAAAGGATTTAAAGTTTACAAATGATGACAACGAGCAAAATGCTCTTCTGCAATTTGAGTCGGTTCTGGTATTGATTGTGTGCAAAGTTTGTCAGCTTTCAGACAACGGCTTGCGAACGGGCAGCCTACGCTACTTGGCTTCCAAGAAGGGATATCGCCTTTTTTCACATTCATGTCACGCTTGCCCGATTTACCGACCTCTGGCACTGCTGACAACAACAACTGAGAATACGGATGTTGCGGGTTCTGAGTAACGTTGTCGCTATTGCCCCATTCGACCATATGTCCTACATACATCACCGCAGTTTTCTCAGCAAAATAACGCGCCGTCGCAATGTCATGAGTGATGTACATGAACGAAATACCGTGCTTATCTTTCAAGTCAGCCATTAGGTTTAGGATTCCTAATCGCACAGACACATCAAGCATAGAGATAGGTTCATCAGCTAGGATAACTTCCGGGCTAACAGCAATTGCACGGGCAATTGCAACACGCTGTCGTTGTCCACCACTTAGTTCATGCGGGTACTTCTCTGCGGTCTCTTTAACTGGTGTAAGCCCAACCATTTCAAGCAATTCATAAACAAGGTTCGGAATCGCTTCTTTTTCTGCTCGTTTATGGATAAGTAATGGTCGCGCAATATGGTGGTAAATCGTGTGTACAGGATTCAGCGAGCCAAACGGGTCTTGAAAAATCATTTGCACTTGGCGTGCATATTCAAGCTCACCATATTTTTCAATATAGTCAGACAGAGGTTCGCCTTTGAATTCGATATCACCAGCCGTCTTATCATAAATTCGGGTAAGAATTCGAGCTCCTGTGCTTTTCCCTGAGCCAGATTCGCCAACAATCGCTAATGCTTCTCCTTTACGAAGATCAAATGAAACATCATTTACGGCTCGCATCATATTGCTTTTGACTGACTGGCCAAGTGGGAAATCTTTTACCAAATTCTTAACTGATAAGATAACTTCGCTTTTATCAACGTTCTTTAAAGTATTCATAATCTTTCGCTCAAACTAGGTGACAAGATACGTGATGCCCGGTCGCAATAGCGCCCAAACGAGGCTCACTTTTAATACACATTGAAATGCATTCGCCACATCGCTCTTGGAAGTTACATCCTTGAGGTGTATCCAAAAGGTTGACAGGATTCCCAGGGATCCCGTAGAGACGTTCTTTTGGCCCATGAATAGTCGGAAATGAAGAGATAAGCCCTTTTGTATAAGGATGCTTAGGTTCACTAAATACCGTTTTCGCATCACCTAATTCGATAAGGTTACCCGCATACATCACGCCAATTCGATCAGCAATTTCGCCCATTAGGCTTAAGTCGTGACTAATAAACAGAATAGAGAATCCAAACTTACTCTTCAGCTCATACAGTTCATTCAAGATTTCACGTTCAACCACTACATCAAGTGCCGTTGTTGGCTCATCCATGATGATCAGTTTAGGTTCCAGCGCCAAAGCAATCGCAATAACAACTCGCTGACGCATCCCTCCACTCAGTTGATGGGGAAAGCTCGACATTCTATCGCCATGAATCCCAACCGTTCCTAATAGCTCGACCGCACGATCGTGAGCCTGTTTATAAGGTATTTTTCTGTGCGCTAGAATAACGTCCGTTAGCTGCTCACCGATGGTAATAACGGGATTAAGTGAATTCATTGCGCTTTGAAAAACAATAGAAACGTCATTCCAACGGAAGTCACGTAACTGCTTGTTATTCATTTTTAAAACATCCTGCCCTTTGTAGAGTATTTCACCCTCAGAGATAAGCGCTGGTGCTTTATGTAAGCGTGATATAGCAAAAGCCAATGTACTCTTACCGCAACCAGATTCACCGGCAATACCGAGCGTTTCACCGGGCGCAATGGAAATACTAACGTTATTAACGGCTCTTGCTACGCCATTAGGAGAAACGTAATCAACACACAGGTTATTAATTTCTAATAGATTGCTCATTATAGGCCTCGGCGTTTATCTGCTTCTTTTTTAAGTTTGTGCCACAGTTTGATGTGTGGGCCCGTACGTAATTTAGGGTTGCTCACTTGGTCAATAGACATGTTAATCAATGCGAGTCCACCACCAGTAATCGCTAACGCTAGTGCAGGCACCAGCATTTCCCACCATGCACCGGTATACAACGATGAAGAGGTCTGTGCCCAATACAACATAGATCCCCAACTCACTTCTGTTGCATCACCTAAACCTAAAATACCTAGACCAGCTTCGGAGCCCATTGCGTAGATAACCGTGCCTAGGAAGCCACCAAAAACAATCGAAACTAAGTTTGGTAAGATCTCGACTAAAATAATGCGGATTTTTGATTCCCCCATCACCTCTGCAGAAATGATGAACTCTTTGCTTCTAATTGCCATGGTCTGTGCACGAATCACCCTAGCCCCCCAAGGCCAGGAGGTTATCCCTAACAACACGGTAATAACCAGCGAACCGACCTGCCCTAAGAATGCGGCGAGAACAATCAGCAAGGGCAATTGTGGAAACACAAGAAATACGTTAGTAATGAAGTTCAAGCGTTCATCGACTTTTCCACCAAAGTAACCAGATGAAACCCCAACTAGCACTGCTATTGTCATGGCTATTACGCCCGCAGAGATCGCAACAGTAAGCGACTTTCTTGCTCCAAATAGAACCTGGCTATATACATCACGTCCGCTACGAGTCGTGCCCATAATATGCTCAGAGCTTGGTGCAACATGTGGACGTGCTACGCGCTTTTCTGGGTTATGAGTCGATAATACAGGTGCAAATAACGCCCCAGCTAAGACAATCGTAAGTAAAAAAGTACCTATAATGGCCGGAGGGTTACCGTAGAAAAATGCGTAAGCTTTACCGAGAGTTTTCTTTACGTTTTTCCACGACCATTTTGGCTCACGTACTGGCATATTCGGCTGGTTAGCGGTTTTTTGAGTGTCCATTAAATTATCCATCATGCGCCTCAATTCGAGATTCTAGGGTCAAGCCAGACATATAGGAGGTCGGCAATAAAGTTAGCGGTTAGTACCGCTGTCACCAAGATAAGAAGAATGGCTTGGATAAGTGGGTAATCACGAGCAACGATGCCTTTAAGAAGGATGTTCCCCAAGCCTTGGTAGTTAAAAACCACTTCGGTCATGATTGAACCTGCGAATGAGAATCCGATTGCCATTGCAATAGCGGTCGCAACAGGAAGGATGGCATTTCGACCAGCATAGCGAGACATAACACGATAACTACTCAAGCCTTTGGCCTCAGCCATCGTTACGTAATCCTCACCCAACACGTTGATCATCGCATTACGCATATTGAAGACCCATGTTGCGATACCAACCAAGACCATTGAGCCCATAGGTAACACAGCGTGTTTGGCCACACTGAAAATAAACTCCCATGTAAAACCTGGCTCTAGCGATGGGTCATAGGTGTATGCCAAAGGCAATAGTTCAAGTTTTAAACCGAAGAAATAGAACAACAGTAACGCGGTCACGATGTACGGGAAATTACTAATAAATGCCAAAACTGGCGGAACAATTTGTCCAAACAGCCCTTCACGTCGATACGATGCATACGTACCAATACTGACACCAATGATGAGAGCGACAATCAGCGAACCAAGCGCGAGAAACATAGTCCACGGCAGTGCCATAGCAAGGACATCTGAGACACTTACAGGAAACATAAGTACTGATGGCCCCAAATCCAGAGTAAATACGCTTTTCATATAAGCGAAGTACTGTTCGAAAACATTGCCATCAACAAAACCGTACATTTCTCGAACAGCATCCATTTGAGCAGGATCCATTCGACCTTGAGCTGCAGCGAAAAGAGCATCAACAGGGTCACCTGGCATTAGGCGAGGCAACATGAAATTAAACGAGATAGCGATTAAGAAAGCGGTAAAATAGAAGCCAAATCGGCGAATTAAAAACGACATAAAAATCTTTTAACCTAGGGGCTACAACCTAAGCTGTAGCCCTCTCAAAAATAACTTACTTAAGGTGTAGATTGTTGAGAATAATTACTCTCTTACCACCGTCGTACCATACTGGCTGTACGTACGGGTCTTTTTCACTTGGCCAACCAACAATATGTTTAGTACTGTATTGGAACCAAGTTGGGTTAGAGAATAGAGGAATAAAGGGAAGGTTTTCAGCCGTAAACTCTTGAAGTTCACTCAACACCTTCTCTTGCTGCTCAGCATCACCAATTTTGCCAAAGCTATCGATCAATGCGTCGATCTCTGGTGAATTAACACCGTGACCAGCATGCCAAGTTTTCCCGATACGAGACGTTGAGAAGTACTCTTGGTACGCCAAGATTGGGTTTGTCGCTACCATTGACCAGTTAATTGACATGGTATATTTGCTTTCTTTCAAATTACTGTCATATACCGCCCAATCCACGGTCTTAACGTTTGCTTTCACACCCACTTCTTCAAAGTATTCAGATACCATCTGAACCACTTGGATCCAGTCGGTCCAACCGTTTACAACCTCAATATCAAACTCAACCGTTTCCCCGTTTGCTTTGTCGCGGAATCCATCACCGTTTTTGTCGACTAAGCCCGCTTCATCAAGTAAAGCGTTTGCTCTTTCAACATCGTACTTAGTTAGATAGCCATATTTCTTAGATACATTTTTATCAATGTGCGTTTCGTATAGCTCACCGATGCCACCAACATTGAAGTTTGCGGTCGGATAACCATAGGCAGCAATATCAACGATGGTTTCACGATCAAGTGCCATAGAAAGTGCTTGGCGTACTCTTAAGTCATCAAATGGCGCTTCTTTGGTATTTACGTAAAGGTGGATCGCATCATTCGCTGGATACCAAAAATGGTTATTTTCTTTATCCATATCGACAAATGTTGACTCAACGTCAGCAATAAAATTTGAACCCCAATCAATCTCACCTTTGATTAAAGCAGGTTGGATCTGAGAGTTGTCATTGTAAGAACGGAAGTTGATGCAATCTAAGTAAGGTCTATTTTCTAAATAGTAATTCGGGTTTCGGCACAACTCCATCTGTTGCGGTTTAATGTATTTAACCGTCGTCATTGGGCCGCTACCTACCGGATTAAGGTTGGTAAACGTTGTCAACTCTTCAACTTTCGACCAAATATGCTTTGGTACAATATGGTAACGCTCTAAGTTCCAAGCAAATGTAGAATCCGCTTCCGTCAGCTCAAACACGACGGTTCGCGCGTCAATAGATTTGATTTCTTTTAAGTTACCTGAAGACCAAATACCTTTCTGGTCAAAAGCTGGTGCCTCTTTAGTCAACATAAAGCTAAAAACAACGTCGTCTGCAGTTAACTTTGAACCATCAGACCACTTCAAATTCTCTCGTAACTTAAGCGTCAATGTTTTCAGGTCAGTTGAATACTCAACCGACTCAGCCAGGCGATAATCAACATCACCAGTCATGTTGTTGAATACGACCAATGGCTCAAACATTACCCCATGCAGCAAGTCTTTAGTTGTATAAGGGTTAAAGTTTTCAACAAAGCCAGTATTGATAATTGGCACCGTTAGTGTACCACCCTGCTTAACTTCATCTGCTTGTACAGAGGCTCCGAATAAAGCTCCAATGGCGAGCGAAGCAATCAATGTCTTTTTGTGCATCACGTTGTCCTTTTAATGATAATAACCAGAAAGAAAGCGCTTTCTTTTAACTTTAAAAAAAGGGGGGGGTTTTCGTATTCACTATCGGTTACTCGCATCAAGAAACCGCTTTCTTTAGATGGATAATAAGCAGATAGAATGATTCTTCAACTTACATTTCGGTGAAACGAACCATAGATCACAAATTTAAAATAGATTGAGAATAGAAACACGCAACAGTGCCATTCGTCACATTAATTGTTAATCAATACAAAAAACAAATTAAAAACAATAAGTTAAAATACAACAGTGGTACCTCCATCGTCTACGCTAATCGTCGAGTCTCTCACCCATCAATGAACTTATATGCTTTCTTTAAAATAGCCTTTCCGTCGCGATTCTCAATATTCATAAACTGTATCTATATAAGATTCTCTCAAAAACAAAAGAAAGCGCTTTCTTGATTACCAAACCTATGTCAGCATACCAGTCATGAAATGTAAGTTCCCCCTTAGGACAACTATGTTTAACTTTTGGAATGGCAATAAATCAGGTAAAAGACAGCACTATGAGTTGGAGCTAATTCATAGCTTGTTGAATTGGGATCCGAACGAACCTATTGTCGTTCACAGCGATAATACTGACTTTCCAAGAGCTGAGGATGAAGGAAATATATTCCGCAAGAATTATGATGTACTCGTCACGGTGGCGGGAAACCGTAAATTTGCAGATAAGCCTGCAATCAAACTCAACTCTCCAATTTGTAAAGGCTTACTAGGGCACCGTATCCTGATAATTAGGGAACAAGATCAACCTACATTCCATAATATCAACTGCAATCAACTGAAATCACTTATCGCTGGAATTCCTGCAACATGGGCTGATGCTGAGCTGTTTAGAGCAAATGGATATCGAGTACTAGAACAAGGAACCTTACCAGAGATTCTTAAACTGCTTTCAGATAATAAATGTGATTATGTGTCACTCGGTGCCAATGAAGTAGAAAGCATATACCAAGAACATACCAATTCCCTGGATGGGTTAGTCATAGAAAAAAGTATTGTGCTTTATTACCCTCTCCCACTGGTCTTCTATGTCCACCCAGACAAAACACAACTAGCTCAATTGCTGGATGACAAACTGCAAGAACACATGCTCAGTGGTAAGTTTGATTCACTATTTAACCAACATTTTGGGGACGTAGTGAGCTCCATTGGATTAGAACACCGTCAAGCTATTAACCTCATAAATCAGGAACTACCGCCAGAGCTAAGGTCATTTAAGTCTCAATTCATCTCGTGATTATCAATAGGAGAGACTTAAAACCAGCGCCTAGAATCACGACATTAGGAGCATCCGCTTATGCTCCTAATATCGATATCATCAAGCGATAGGCAATATAACTAACGGCTTGCTTTTACATATAGCGATGGATACTTAAGTCATCAGTTTTAATATCACTGGCAGAGCCACTGACCACGCTTGCCAAGATCTTTCCTGAGCCACATGCCATTGTCCAACCTAGAGTTCCATGGCCCGTATTGGTAAATAGGTTCTTGATAGGCGTCTTGCCGATTATAGGCGTACCGTCCGGCGTCATTGGTCTCAACCCTGTCCAGTATTCAGCCTTAGAAAAGTCACCCGCTTGTGGGAAAAGATCTTTTATCACCATATCAATCGTGGCTTTGCGTTTTTCTGGGATTAAATAATTAAAACCTGCAAGTTCTGCCGTCCCTGCAATGCGAATACGATCATCAAATCGCGTCATCGCTACCTTGTAGGTTTCATCCATAACAGTCGAGGTTGGTGACTTATCTGCATTCACGATCGGTAGTGTTAACGAATAACCTTTAACTGGATAAACCGGTATAGACAAGTCGACTTGTTTCAACAGATCTCGAGAATAACTGCCTGATGCAACTACGTAAGCGTCCGCTTTGAATACACCTTGAGTCGTTGTAATACTCTCGATGTTTTGATTCTGATGATTCAAACTTACCACTTCAGTATCAAACACGAACCTAACATCAAGTTGCTTGGCCTTCTCAGTCAGGGCTAAACAGAACTGATGACAATCACCGGTTTCATCATGAGGTAAGTATAAGCCGCCCACCAGCTTGTCTTTGACGTCCGCTAAACCCGACTCCACTGACAGACACTGTTCAACATCAAACAACGAGTGTTCGATTCCACTCTCTGTTAATAACTTCATATCCTGCTGAATAGCATCGAGTTGCTTCTCGCTTCGAAATACTTGCAAGGTGCCTTTCTGCCTGCCCTCATAAGCCAAATTTTCACTAGTTCTTAGATGAGTGAGACACTCTCGACTGAAGTTTGCCACTCTTAGCATGCGTGACTTATTCACGGCGTACTTGGCTTCGTTACAGTTGGCTAGCATCTTCGTTGCCCAAGCAACTAATTCCGGAGAAAGTGACGGTTTCACTTTTAAAGGCGCATGCTCTTGGGTTAACCATTTCATCGCTTTTAATGGAATACCCGGTGCCGCCCATGGTGAGGAATAGCCATAAGATATTTGTCCCGCATTCGCAAAGCTGGTTTCCTTGCCACTGCTATCTTGACGATCAATAACCGTCACTGAATGACCTTCTTTCGCCAGATACCAAGCACTGGTTAACCCAATAACACCGCTGCCAATTACAATAACTTCCATTCTCTTCCCCTAATGTCCGACAAGGCCAAAATCTGTCGAACACAGCTGTCAGTCTAAAACTCGTTTCGTTAATGATTTGTAACTTATTCCGCACGTGTTGACTTAACAATGGAGGTGGTGTTGACAAAAGCTCAATTCGACTTAAAAACGAATTCGGCAGTTTGGAACTGTGATATTGGCGGTATTTGGAACCTTGGGAGGCGTCGCTAAGTAAATCGATTAAGCCTAGATGTTGTAAGCGTCATGACTCAAGAAAGTAGCATTTTCAAGTAAGAAATCTAACAAGGTCTCGGCCTGTAGCGTGAGCGCGCGGTCTTTCAAAGATTGAACCTTAACCGTCGCTTTCGATAGCATTCCCAGCTCAGTCGCAACCACTTCGATCTGCCCTGACTTGATCTCATCAATCACGGTGAGTTTAGGCATAAAGGTTACGCCCAACCCTGCTGAGACAAAGTTAGTCAGTGCAGTTACCGAATTGGTTTGAAGCTTTGGCTGCAAGGTAAGATGGGAAATTTGTTCGGCCTGCTTTACCAGCCTCCCCATACCGGTCGAGTTATCGATCAAGGCGAGAGAAGCGTCTTTAATATCTTGCAGTGTCACAGGCGCTTCTTTCATCGTAAGGAAATGCCCTTTCGGAGCAATCAATTCGAGGGGATGGCTACGTTCAACATGTGAGTGTAGTTTAGGGTGCGGTGCAGAAGCATAGGTAATCGCAAAATCTATCTGTTGATCTTCCAACATCTTGACCGCATCCAATGCCCCAGCAATCTCAATTGATAAGTTGATATCAGGATAGCGAGCCATGAAGGTTTGCATAGGCTTTGACACCAAATTGGTAATAAATCCTTCCCCGATGGCAATGCTGACATTGCCTCCTTTGAGGTTTTTCAATTTGGTTAAACGAGCCAGCACCGCCGTTTCACTGCGAACAATGGAACGGTAGTAATTCAACAGTTCATTACCCGCTTCGGTTAACAGTGATTGGCGGTTGTTGCGCTCCCATACTTTCATTTCCGCTTGCGCTTCTAACTGTGTCAGCATTCTACTCATCGCGGCAGGGTCAACGTTCATCATCTTAGATGCCTTACGTAACGACCCATATTTAGATAACGCGTTTAAATACTCGAGAGCACGAATATTAAAGTGGTGCATTCAACTTCCTTGTGATTCAACTGACACTTAATCAAGCGTCTCACAAATTGAGCAACAACATGTATTCCAATTTATCAAGTTCGTAACTGAGCTTACTAACTTGTGCACCGAGTCACTTCAAGGCACCACATCAAAGGCTGATATAGGTGTTTTTAGCTTGCTGTAGATAAAATAAAGGCGACGACTTTCGTCATCGCCTTTATGGTCATGAATCAGGTGCTAGTCTCAAGCAGTTAACAACCCGTCACTTCACTTACAGACCAACAAAGAAACTAATCACTAGCGCGTTGATCAGATCGACAAAGAAACCACACACTAATGGCACCACGATGAATGCTTGTGGGCTTGCGCCATAGCGGTGAGTTACGGCTGTCATGTTAACAATTGCTGTCGCAGTCGAGCCTAAAGTGATACCACCGAAGCCTGAACATATCACCACGGAGTCGTAGTTTCGTCCCATCAAGTAATAAACGACGAATATCGTAAACAGAAGTGAAAGCAAGATCTGGATACCCATGACCACAGAGATATAGCCAAACAAGCCATCAAGATCCCAGATACGCAGTCCCATCAAGGCCATAGTCAAGAACATACCCAAACAGATGTCAGAGATCATCGCTAAGCCTTTGCGGCCTTGAGCGATTTTCTCTTGTGTACGACGCTTCTTAAACAGTGCGCGACCGACGTTTCCGATTAAGATACCTGCGATCAAACAGCTAACGAATAACGGCAGTTTTAGGCCCATTGAGTCGATAACTTCACTCAAACTGTAACCCAGCATCAGTGTTAAGTTAAGGATCAACCACGCCCATAGAACGCCGTAGTGACTTAGCTCTGTTTTTGTTTCACTCTCTTGGTATGCACCAACCGTCACTTCTTCTTCATTAGAAGGGCTCACTTTGTGTTTATTGAGTAGGTAGTTGGCAATCGGACCACCAATCACACACGCTGCAATCAAACCAACCGTGTTGGAAGCCACACCGAGCTCTAGCGCGTTAGCAATACCAAACTCTTCCACAAACATTGGCGCCCACGCTAGTGTCGTGCCAACACCGCCAATTAAACTGATAGATCCTGACAACAAACCCGCTTTCGCATCCATACCAAAACCCGACGCCACAGCCATGCCAACAACGTTTTGAAGGACAATAAAAGTCGAAGCGAGACAGAGCAGGATAAACAACGGCCGCCCGCCCTTAACTAAAGTTTTGATATCCGCTTGAAGTCCAATACCAGCAAAAAAGTAAAGCAGCAGAAAGTCTCTGACATCAAGGCTAAAGGTGATCTGGATTTCAAACAGATAGTAAAGCGCAGCTACGGTCGCTGCGCAGACAAAGCCACCAATCACAGGCTCTGGCAGTGAATACTTTCTTAATACTTCAGATCGCTCAATCAAACCTTTACCGATAAACAGTAACGAAATCGCGATCGTAAAAGAGAGCATTGGAGAAACTAGGGTTTCTGTCATGGGACTATGGATTCCTAAGAGTTAGATTATTCATAATATTGCGTACTATTAATAATCTAGATTCATGCAAAAAAATCAAGCGATTATCGATGATAAAAACACCTAATATGGTTGATTCTGCGACGGTATTAATAGAGGTAATAACTATAAAGAAATGATTAAAGGAACGGATGCTAGGGAGATATACAGATGGGGTGGAATATAGGGGCTCTAAAACGAGAAAACCCCAGCATTTCTGCTAGGGTTTTGAATAGTGGTGGAAGGATGGGGATTTGAACCCCAGATACGCTATAAACGTATACTCGCTTTCCAGGCGAGCGCCTTAAGCCACTCAGCCATCCTTCCACAAATTGTGTGTTGAGCATGTCACTCAACGAGGCGCTACTTTATTGATTCTGCTTGCTTTGGTCAAGGGGCATTCTCAAAAAAAGTGCCTTTTTCGGTTTGTTCGATTACAAATTAACTCATTAGATCAAAAACAAACCAAATTTCATTCTTTCACTACACTTACGCTTGTTGCTTTTCTTAAGCTTGTTGATAGTAGCCTGGAACTCGAAACCATTTACGACACATATCTAGAAAGTAGCCGTAAAGTACGCCCATACCGCACGAGATAACTGCATTACTGGTTACAGCCGTCACGATCTGGTCGCCTGAAGCACCCACTGCCAACAAAATACCAGCATACACAGGAGACTGGAATAACACGTATGCCATCAAATCAGACAAGTTTTTCATCAATGAGCTTTCTGAGAGTTTCGCACCATTGCGCAAGAACCAATCACGAAAAACGCCATAAGGCCAAGCGATAGCAATGTTTACCGGAATAGATAACGTTCGAGAAGCAAGAGATTGCTCAAACGTCATACCAGAAATAAACACTTCTACGATCATGCCAGAAATAAAACAGAAAACGACCATAGCAAATGTATCCGCAGCTGCGTTTCGAATACAAAATGGACCACGAGACTTCATTGACGACAAACCTAAAATATATCACTGCTTAATTAGTGATTTAGTAACATATAAACAAGGCACATTTGCACCTCACCAGATAATATCGCTATTAAATCACAAGATTAGTAGTCATACATTCCAAATTAAAAATCAAGTTGTAAATTAACAACCAAAAACCACTTTAAAAGCAGTCACTTTCACCAAAAAATTCAACCAAGGTCAAATATTGGACAATTCGTCATTTACTTACCGTAATTAAACAACATTTAAGCCATCGGTAGATTTACAGTAATGATATTAATGACATCTTGTGTTGGTGGTGATCCTAAAGCAACCTGCTCTAACGCTTTATCGACTTGTTCAGTAAGTTCCGCGTTGTTCATAGGTTCAACGTGGACACGTAGGCTCTCTAGTGCAAATTGAATCAGTTCTAGGTTGTTGTCTTCTAGCGCCACATACAGCGTCACTAACAGCTCTTCAGTGTTATCTTTGTTTCGAAGATCAGGTTTAGGCAGTGACTCGCTTTTACTTTTCGAATCGTGTTGTTTCGCGTCTTGGCTTTCGAGCTCATCCGCTTTCACTTCATGGTATTGATAAAGCTTATTTGAATAGCGGAACAAGGCATCATCCAGTTCACGCTCATCAATCGGCTTAGCGATAATATAATCCACACCCGCCCCCAGCATACGCTCGCGAGTCTCTTTAAAGACATCAGCCGTACAACCAAACACCAGTACCGATGACACATCGCCTATCAAAGCACGAATCGCAGTGGTTGATTCAACGCCGTCCATCACAGGCATATGGTTATCCATGAGCACCAAATCAAAGCGCTCAGCAACCACGGCTTGTATTGCAAGTTCACCGTTTTCGACGCTCTTACAAGTAAAGCCTTTACTGCTCATGAAGGTTTCAATGATCACCGTGTTAGTTCGGTTGTCCTCGACGATCAGTACCTTTAAGCCTGAGTAGTCTAGCTTCTTATGTGGCAAACTCTCGATTTCGCCTGGCTGACATGGCTGAATCTTCAAGCGAACATCAAAGCTCGTGCCTATCCCTTCTTCACTGGTGACGGTAATACTGCCATCCATCAACTGGGCAATTTTCTTCACAATCGCGAGGCCAAGGCCAGTACCGCCAAAACGCCTTGTGGTCGAAGACTCCGCTTGTTCAAACGGTTTAAAAATACGCTTTTGAGCTTCTTTAGAGATACCAATTCCAGTATCACGAACTCGAATACTCAGATAGGTGTCACTCCCCTCTACGACTTCTTTCAGGTACACCTCAACAAAGCCTCTGGAAGTGAACTTCACCGCGTTGTTCAATAGATTAAACAAGATTTGTCTTAGACGTGCTTTATCTGAGAAGTACCAACGACCCGAAGGCACCTCAGAATACACTTTGAATTGAAGCCCTTTCTCAGAAGACAATGTGTAGTAAACACTGTTAATACTGCCGATGATCGAATCAAGCGGGAAACGCGTTTCATCAAGATCCAATCTACCCTGTTCGATCTTCGAGAAGTCTAAGATCTCATTGAGAAGGGTCATCATATGATCGCCGGACTCATACAAACTCTTGAGATGCTTCTCTTGTTCAGAATTTAGAGGTGTTTTTAATAAGATCTGAGCAGTACCCAACACCCCATTCATAGGGGTACGAATTTCATGTGACAGTGTCGCAAGGAAAGCGGTTTTAGCATTGGTAGATGCTTGTGCTTTCACTTTTTCAGCTTCGAGATACACCGTCTTCTCATTGAAGGTTTTAATCAGGTGGCCGATTTCATCGTGGCTTGAATAATCAACGTCAATCACTTCACCGGCTTTCGAACTATTTACTTGAGTGGCAATGTTGGTGATTGGGCTGATTAAATAACGGTTAAGTAAGTAATAACCTGCCATCACACAGAGTAGTAACAAGGGTACAATACCGCCCTCAATACTCATTACCTGACGAAACACCTCGTCCGCTACCCGTGACTTGGAGTTCACCACATCCACTTGCCAACCGAAGTCACCAAATTGATTGCTACTGATGTAGATCCCTTCAACGAGATTGAAGTTATGGGACACCAACACTTGATTGAGTTTATCTCTGAGCATAATACCAAGATTGTACTCTTCGGCGTGGTTCTTGATGAAGCCAAGCAGCTCTTCAAGCGAGAGATCCACCGTCGCAACGCCGGAAAAAGCGCCTTCGTAGTAGTAAGGGGATGAAGCAGTGATCATCCGTACGTGTGTGTATGGATCTATATACACATCGCTCCAAGAGATCGTTCCTTGTTTTTTATTGGCTACAGAGGTGTACCAATACTCTTCTTGATACGGGGTATTTTTAGGATTGTTGTAAGAAAACAACTGGTCAATCTTGCCATCGTCTGCTTTATTGAAAAAGTGACTATTAAGGAGCTTTTTTGAATCGAGCGCATAAGGCTCTGGCCAAATACCTGCGCTAACGATCGTATCATCGCTCGCTGCCAGCATTGACTTCAGTAGCAGAGTGACGTCATCACCGTTACGATGCGCTTGTGCAAATCCCACTAAACTATCAACAAAGCCTTGAGAGCTGCTGAGTGGCTCTGTAATCAATGCGGATAATAGTTGCGTACGTAAGTCGAGGTTTTGTTGTAATTTGGCGCGCACAGGGGATTCTACGACGTAATACGTCACACTACCGACAATGGCAATAAACATCGCAAGGTATAATCCAAGCGCTACCATGCTTTTTTTCTTTAAAGACGACCGTATCTGCATAATTCTTTTATTGTTTTCTTTTCTGTTAAACCTAGTGTTTATCATCCATGACATCAAGCCTTTTTAGATTGAAGCTTGATTGGCACAAGTTCATTGGTACTATAAGCGCAAATATGTTCCCTTTTACGGTACCTCACTTTGACTTTACAAGATATTCTTGCGCTTCCAGAGTTGGAAGGAAAGCTAATCACAGAACACAAAACAATGGGCTTTGTCACGGCAATGGCAGCGGCACCGAATGTGTTAACCCCGCATGAGTGGCTACCGTTCTTATGGGGTGGCGAAGAAGTCGCGCCTTTTACGGATGGTGAACAGCTGGAAAGCTACATTGAAGTTATCATCGAGCTTTGGAATAAAACTCGCCCAGAACTAATTGAAGGTACTTGGGTTTGGCCTGAAGCTTGTCAATTAGACGACGAAGAAGTGGTTAACACTGCCGCTCGTGATTTTTGTGAAGGCTTGCTTCAAGGTTGGCAGATTGCTCGTGATGATTGGGAAACGCTAATGCCTGAAGAGAGCGAAGACAACGCGCTTGTTGGTGGCGTATTACTTTCGCTGAGTATGCTTTACGATCCAGAAACTTCAATTGCTACGCTTGCTGAGCAAGGCATCGAAGGCCTAGAGCAGTTCGAAGAGATCTTTAACGCTGTTCCTGTCATGCTTTGCGGTCTAACTCAACGTGGTATTGCACTGGCTGAAGCTCAATAACAGTGAGTTTTATACACGCCCAAAAGGCCTCATTATGAGGCCTTTTTTAGTTTTCAGTCGAAGTGAAAATAGTGGTTTTAGAAGCCTTTCCAATCGAAGTCATCAATGCGCTCATCAGCAATATAAAACAGCTTAGTACCACTACTTACCACTTGGTCTAATTCTGGGTTGAGTTCAATACCACTCCCCGTATCAATCGCGATCAGCGTTGCTTGATACTTCTCTTTAAACACAGAGAAAATAGGCGCAACGGTGACAGGCTCGGCGTCTTCAGGGAAATACGTTGAATACTGTGTCATACCTCTTGTTGAGCTCAATAACTCTTGATGAAGCGCACTTGATCCTGGGTCTACCGCAGCCTTTGCTAACATCTCAGCACCCACCGCTGGAATACATTCTGAGTTAGGGCAATGCTTGTGCAGTAAATCACTCAGCGCTTCGTCTTTAAAGTAAACAAGAAGGTGTGCCTTAGGGTTTCGGTTGGCACAGTAAAGCGCCGCAGATAACGTAATGTCGTCTTCTGGGTTATCAATCAAGATGCAACTTGCAGACTCAATGCCCGTTTTCTCCATCTCTTTGCCATCGGTGTAGCTGTTTACTTTAACGAAATTGATTTCACCGGGTAACGGGTTCTCGATATCTGAACGCGTACATAATACGATTGGTCGCTTACCTGTTTCTTCGTGTTGTAACATGCGGATGAGATGAATGGTTCTTTGCTCATTCCACCCCAACATCAAAATGTGGTTGTCCACTCTAACTCTCCTTTTTCCTAGCAAGCCCGCTCGCCAATATTCAACACCTTCTGTCGCCACTTTACCCAGTAATGCGGCGAAAAGGCTCAACCCACCGGGAATCACAAATAGAATAACAATCCACTGCCCCGCTACCGTGGTCGGTGATAAATCACCATAACCAACTGTAGAAGCCGTTACCACCAAATAGTAAGCGAATACGGTAACCGAACTGGTTAAATCTGTTTCACCCGCCAAATACAGCATCAGCCACGATAGAGCGATGTAGCCAAGAAAAGTGAACAGTAAGTTTTTGCCATTCAAAACAAAGATGTTTGCTTTGATCCAGCGTTTGAGTTGTAACCAGATTATCATTCGAGCCTCAAATCCTTCGATCTTACTTACATGCTAGAAAAAATACCTGATATCAACAAGATGTATAATCAGAAAAAGATACATGACCACAAGATTGGTATTGGCGGCCTATACTCAGGCACAAAAAAACCAGCACTATTGGCTGGTTTTTTGTTAATTAGATAAAAGAACGGCTTACGCGTTACCTTTTACCTGCACATTTAACTGCTCTGCAAAATCTAGCATGCGGTTCAATGGGATAAGAGACTTTACACGTAGCTCGTCAGAAACGAAGATTTCGTGTTGCTCACCACCATTCTCAAGTGCGTTTTCAATCGCTTCAAGGCCGTTCATTGCCATCCAAGGACAGTGTGCACAGCTACGACACGTTGCACCAGCACCCGCTGTTGGCGCTTCAATCAGCTCTTTTTCAGGAACCAATTGCTGCATCTTGAAGAAGATACCTTTGTCTGTCGCAACAATCATCTGTGGATGAGGCAGCTCTTTTGCTTTCTTGATCAGCTGGCTTGTTGAGCCTACAGCATCAGCCAGTTCAACCACGCTTGCTGGTGATTCTGGGTGTACCAAAATAGCCGCTTCTGGGTATACCGATTTCATTTTCTTCAAAGCATCAGCTGAGAACTCATCATGAACGATACACTCACCTTGCCAAAGCAACATGTCAGCGCCGGTTTGATTTGCGATGTAAGAACCTAGGTGACGGTCTGGACCCCAAATAATAGGTTTGCCTTCAGCGTCTAGGCTTTCAACGATTTCTAAAGCGATGCTCGACGTCACCACCCAGTCTGCACGAGCTTTAACAGCCGCAGAGGTGTTCGCGTATACAACCACGGTGTGGTCAGGGTGAGCATCACAAAATTCTGTAAATTTGTCAGCTGGACAACCAAGATCAAGCGAACATTCAGCTTCGAGTGTTGGCATTAGAATGCGTTTTTCAGGAGTAAGAATCTTTGCAGACTCACCCATGAAACGAACACCAGCGATGATCAAAGTGCTTGCTGAGTGACGGTTACCGAACTTAGCCATTTCTAATGAATCGCCAACGAAACCACCAGTTTCTTCTGCCAGAGCCTGAATTTCAGGATCGGTGTAGTAGTGTGCAATTAGGACTGCATCTTTTTCTTGAAGTAGTTTTTTGATGTTTGCGATGTGGGCCTGTTTCTGAGCATCGCTCAATGGAACTGGCTTAGGCGGAAACGGGTAAACTGTATCGATTTTATCTAGTATATGACTCATTGCTCTTGCTCTACGCAACTTCTTCCGAGAATTAGAGTATTCTACACAGGACAGCGATTGGGATCAAAAAGGATTGGTTGCAAGCGGTTACTAGCTAATGCTTAAAACGCATAAACAAGGCGACGTGTTGGCACCACAAAGAAGATAAGTAAACATTAAACGGAAGTAATCAGGTATAAAAAAGAGGCGCCTAAGCACCCCTATTTTGTTTTACAAGTGGGTTTTAGCCACTTTAGCCGAAGCACTGTTAGGGTACTCGGTTACGACTTGTTGGTAATATTTCTTAGCTTGCGTCGCGTTGTTGTTGCGCGCAGCTATGTCACCAAGCTTAACCAGTGCATCTGCTCGCTTGTTTGAGTCTTTGTAAGACACAACAGCCGCGAAGCTCTTCACAGCTTCTTTATCTTGCTTCTTAGCGAAATAAAGCTGGCCTAACCAGTAATGTGAGTTAGGTGTGAAGGTTGAATCTGGGAAGTCTTTTTGAAACTTTTGGAATGCTGCGATAGCACCCGTGTAGTCTCGTTGCTTTAGAATCATATCTACAGCATTTTGATAAGCGGTTTGCTCATCGACATCAGTACTGAACGTACCAGAAGCGTCTTTAGAGCCTTCGCTCGCTGCCGCTGCTACCGTTGCGGTTCCTGCTGCTTTCACCTCGCCTCTCACGCGATCCAGTTCAATGAACAGTTCACGCTGACGTTCTAGCATTTGCTTCATATCGTAGCTGTTTCGTTCCAACTCACCACGAAGTTCACTGATCTCCAGTGCCATGTCGTCGATTTGCTGTTGCATTTGAAGCTGAACAAGGTTGCGATTTTGAAGCAGGCGCTCTAAACGCTCAATATCTGATTCGTTAGATGCAGACGCTGCTCGAGAGGAAGATGATGAATTGGTTGCGGTGCTATTGAGATCGGATACTGGAGCTGGTGCAGCGAACGCGGTGTTCGCTGCACTTGCCAGTAACGAAAGCAAAATGACTCGCTTTGTGTTACTGAACATGAGGCAATTCCTCAATTATATAGTCTACTAAAATTAGTAAACTAGTACTGCGCGACGGTTTTTAGCGTACACATCTTCAGATTGACCTAGAAGAAGTGGCTTCTCTTCACCGTAGCTTACGATAGAGATTTGGTCAGCTTGAACACCTAGAGCTTGTAGGTATTTCGCTACAGCTTGTGCACGACGCTCGCCAAGTGCGATGTTGTACTCAGGAGTACCGCGCTCGTCAGCGTGACCTTCGATAGTAACGTTCATGTCAACGTTCTTAACTAGGTATGCTGCGTGAGCTGCTAGCATTTCTTCGTAATCGCCAGCGATAGTAGAGTTATCGAATGCGAAGTAGATTGTTTGAGTTTCACGTAGCGCTTGCTCTTTAAGCTCTTGCTCAGACAGTTGACCGTTAGCGTCAATTGGCGTTACAACAGTTGTGTCTACGTTGCCTTCTGAACCTGAAGTTGTTTGGTTGCTTTCTGTACCAGATGTTGCAGATGTTGCTTCATCAGTTGAGCTACATGCCGTTACTGCCATCACTGGTAGTGCAATCATCAAGCCTTTAAGAACTTTGTTAAGTTGCATCTTTTTTTCCTTACGTTATCAAACTTAGTTTCTACAGCGACTAAGTGCTATAGATAGTTAATTGCCACAATAGTTAACACTATCAATAGCTAAAAGAATGTATCAAATTAACTAGAGAAACGGTGACCACGCGGGTGCTCTTACGCGTCCGTTGGTTGCCGGTAATCTAGCTTTAAAACGGCCATCGATAGAAACCATCGATAGTACGTTAGTTTTGTTGTAAATAGAGCTATAGATAACCATACCTCCATTCGGTGCAATACTTGGAGATTCATCTAACAATGTTTTTGTTAGTACCTGAACCGCACCTGTTTCCAAATCTTGCTTAGCCAAGTTAAAACCTGAGTTACTGCGATTCACCATGATCAGGAATCGACCATCAGGGGTGATCTGGCCACCTAAGTTTTGGCTACCTTGCCAAGTAATACGAGATGTCGAATTATTTGACAAATTTACATTATAAATCTGTGGTTTACCACCACGATCCGATGTGAAAATAAGAGACTTGCCATCTGGGTGCCAGAATGGTTCCGTATTATTAGAACGGCCACGGGTAATTTGTGTCAGCTTACGGCTAGCAAGGTCAAGTGTGTACACCTGAAGGCTACCTGTTTTCGACAATACCAATGCCAATGTTTTGCCATCTGGCGAGAATCTTGGCGCACCATTGTGACGAGGGTATGACGTCACTTTCTCACGCTCACCCGTGTAAATATTCATGATGAATATTTCCGCTTGGCCATTTTGGAAACTCACATAAGCAAGTTTCTTACCGTCTGGTGACCATGCTGGTGACATGAGAGGTTGCTTAGAGCGAAGTACTAGGCGCTCATTGAAACCATCGTAGTCTGCTACGCGAAGCTGGTACGGGTATTTGTCTTTGTCGTTCACAACAACGTAAGAGATACGAGTTAAGAACGCCCCTTTTTCGCCGGTTAGTTCTTCATACACTAAGTCAGAGATGCGGTGTGCATACTCTCGCAAGCGTTTACCAGGCACTGTCGCTTTTTTGTTGAACAACACGTGGTCTTTAGAAAGTACCAATTGGCCTTCATCGCTTAGTGCGCGGCTTTGTCCTTTAGTCAGTTGACCACGAACAATGTCGATCAGTTGGTAGTTCACCACATACTGCCCTTCGGGATTTTTAGTGATACTCCCTGTTAGCAATGAATCAACGCCTAGGTTAGTCCAAGCATCAAAGTTAACCTCAGATTCGCTATAAGGCGTTTGAGGCATTTTGCTTGTTGCAACTGGGCTGAATTTACCACTGCGTTGTAAGTCAGAAGCGATAACGGCTGATACATCGTGTGGCAATGGTCCCGCGCCTTCCCAACGGAAAGGGACAATAGCGATAGGTCGTGCAGAGTTAATACCGTCTGTAATAACCAACTCCAGTGCCGCATGTGCGAACTGGCTGCTTGTAGCTATTAAGAAAACAAAACTCAGTAATAGTTTCTTTAACACAAGTTCGTCCTTTTACTCTGGTGATACAGTTAAGTTAATGTCTTTCAGTGAGTTCACAATGTCTGGGTCTTTAGGCAACGGGTAAGATTGCACTTGTGCCACAGCACGTTTGGTTGCTGCACATAGACGGCTATCACCATCTAAGATACTCAAACTACCCAATATCGCGTTAGAGCCGGTTGGAATTAGCTTAAGGTTCACTCGGCACGAACGCCCTCGATAGCTGTCTTCTAACAACAGGTTCTGCTGAATCAGTTGGGTATAGATAGCACCGTAACGTTGAGCTTCATCACTGATAAATTGTTGTCTTGCTGAAGAGTTTTGAGTCGCTTCAGTTTCAAGACCAGCAAAGATATCGTTCAATGCTGCTTCTTGTTGTTTACGCTCTTTTTCTGCTTTTGCTGCAGCTTCTTTTGCCTTACGGGCTTTCTCTGCTGCGGCTGCCGCTTCTTTCTCTTTCGCTATGCGTTGCTTTTCAGCGCGTTCAGCAGCTTCCTTCTCTTTACGAGCTTTGTCTGCTGCCTCTTTCGCGGCTTTTTCTTTTGCCACGCGTTCTTGTTCAGCTTTTGCGATTGCCGCTTCTTTGGCTTTACGCTCGTTCTCGGCTTTCACTAACGCAGCTTCTTTTAGCTTGCGATCAGCTTCGGCTTTAGCGGCTTTCTTTTTCTCTTGCTGTAAACGCGCTTCTTCAGCTTTACGTTGTTTTTCTTTCTCAACTCGACGCTTTTCCGCTTCACGAGTTGCTTTAGCTTCTTTCGCTTGCTGTTCTTTTAGCTTACGAATATTTTCTTCTTCGGCTTTACGATTCTTTTCAAGTCGTTCGCTTTCGCGTCTTAGTTTGTCTAAACGCTCTTGCTCTTTTTTGCTCGCCGCTTCTCTTTGTTGACGAATCTGTTGAGCTTGCTGGCGAACCAACTGAGGATCAATCACCACAGCTTGAACCATCTGCCCTGTAGGCTTTGGCTCTGACATCGTGAAATCCGCTCCCCAAATGAGCGCAACGAATAATATGACGTGCAGCCCAAGAGAAATAAGAAGCGGTGATCTGAAATTATTGGATTTTTTATTGTTCGCTTTCATGAATGCTACGGAGCTATTCCCTTATATCCGTTAAAAGGCCAACCTTTGGCACACCTGCACGGCTTAATTCATCAAGTAATAAAACCACTTCAGCGTATGGCGTTGCGGCATCACCACCTACCGCCACTGGAGAGTTTGGCTTCAAAGACAACTCAGCTTTCACTCGGACGATAATATCTTCCATGGATAAGCCACGTTGTACTTCTTCATCATTAACGCTCAAGCCAAGCTCACCGTCTTTGTTCACTTCAACGATGATGAAACTCGCGTTGTCGTCACCCAATAGATCTTGTGCCGACTTAGCCGTTGATGCCTGAGGCAACTCAACGTCAACGCCCTGAGTAACAAACGGCGAAGTCACCATAAAAATGATCAACAAAACAAGCATAACGTCGATGTAAGGTACAACGTTAATCTCTGCTGTCATTTTGCGTTTTTTAGGTTGGTATCCAGCCATCTATTATTCCCTGCCAGCCATCGCTTGACGGTGAAGAATACTGTGGAACTCTTCAGAGAAAGTCGCGTAGTTGTGCTCTAGCTTGCCTACTCGGCTGCTGAAGCGGTTGTACGCCATTACTGCTGGAATTGCAGCAAATAGACCCATTGCGGTTGCGATCAGTGCTTCTGCAATACCAGGGGCAACCATTGCGAGCGTAGCTTGCTTCACTTCACCTAATGCGATGAATGAGTGCATGATGCCCCAAACCGTACCAAATAGGCCGATGTATGGACTGATAGAACCAACGGTCGCCAAGAAAGGTAAGTTAGTTTCTAGTTCATCAACTTCACGAGCAACAGCAACGCGCATCGCACGGCCTGTGCCTTCCATAATGAAGTCAGGTGAAGTTGCATTCGATTTACGAAGGCGAGCAAACTCAGTAAAGCCTGCGTAGAAAATTTCTTCAGTACCAGAAAGCTCGTCTTTGCGTTTGTTGCTCTCTTGGTACAATTTTGCAAGATCAACGCCCGACCAAAATTTGTCTTCAAACACTTCTGTTTGTTTCGAAGCTTGAGATAATACTTTACTTCTTTTGATGATCATCGCCCAAGAAACAACAGACATGCCCATGAGAACTAGCATGACCATTTTAACTAATAAACTAGCTTCTAAAATTAGGCCTAAGATTGAGATTTCAGCAGTCACTATTCGTTAGCTCCGTAAGAATAAATGTTGGCATTGCTTTTGGTTTCATTTTTTGATTGTCGATACATGCTACCTTAACCATTGCTTTACACAATGCTTTGCCATCAGGATTTACGATCTCTTGACAGAAGACCAAGGTAGCTCGCTTCAACTCGTAAATATTTGTAATGACTTGTAAAGAATCATCAAGGCGCGCACCTTGAATAAAATCAATGTCCATATGTCGGACTACAAAACCGATGTTTTGTTCTAACAAGACTTGCTGAGAGACGCCAATTGAGCGCAACATCTCAGTTCGAGCGCGTTCGAAAAACTTAAGATAGTTTGAATGGTATACAACACCACCTGCGTCGGTGTCTTCGTAATACACTGTCACTGGCCACGTAAATGGCTTAGATAATCCCTGCAATTTGATACCACAACCCAAAACGATAAAGATCTCACTATAACCTAACTCCTTATCATTAATAGTATATCGCTGTGAATTTTTTGATTTAAGAGACGAAAAAAAAGGCCATCTGTATAAGATGACCTCTTTTTGGCTAAAAACCCAACAAGTATAAAGATTCACGTTGTAATGAACCTAAATCCTTTGCCTTTTATAAAAGGCGCAGCACCGTTAGGTAGAGCAAAATTGTGAGTGAAACGTATGGGCTAAACAGTAGCTGCCACATCCAAGCTCTTGGCTTAAATCCGATACCGTAAACCATGCTTGAGCATACTGCCCAGATAAACATTGGCCCGATGATCGCGTTAAAGCCACCGATGCTTGTCGCATACGCTTCAGGATCCCACATCACTAAACCCACATGCATAAAACCCAATACTAGTGATAAAGCTCTAAGTAGAGTCTTATCCATTGGTTGATGCAGCTTAGCAACTTGCTCTGCGAGATTACTCACTGTCTTTGTCCATCATTTCTGAATGCTCTAGCCATAGAGCATTAATGATGCCGAATGCACATGCTAGAAGTACACCCAAAATCCATGCGAAATACCACATAAAATTTCTCCTAAGTTATTTCACTTCTAGCTTAGTAAGCTGAAACGTCGTTATCTTCGATGTGTTTCTTATCTAGACGACCGAACATTTTGTAGTATGTCCAAGTTGTGTAGCCAAGAATCACAGGAACCATTACCGCCGCAACTGCGGTCATAAGACCAAGCGTTAGCTCACTCGCTGTTGAATCCCACATAGTCAAACTATGGTTAGGGTTCAGGCTTGATGGCATTACAAATGGGAACATTGCAAAACCAGCCGTTAAAATAACACCAGCGTTAGATAGACTTGAGAACAAGAATGCGAAACCACCACGCTCAAAGCGAGATGCAATCACAGCAAGCAGTGGCATTGCTACACCAAGGATCGGCGCAGCCCACATTGCAGGATACGTTTCGAAGTTTGTCATCCAAGCACCCACTTGAAGTGAGACTTCTTTGTTTAGTGGGTTTGAGTCTGCAAACGTATCGATAGTGCTCGTGATTACATAACCTTCGATAGATTGAACCCAGAAGCCCCCAATAACGAACAGAGCAATTGCAATTAGACCAGTGATCTGAGCAACGTTACGAGCTCGGCGATGCAGATCTTCTGTTGTCTTCATTTGAAGCCATGTTGCACCTTGCATTACGAACAACATTAGAGCCAACACGCCACATAGTAATGCAAACGGGTTCAGCAGAGCGAAGAACGTACCGTGGTACTTCGACATCATTAGACTGTTCAGATCAAATGGTACACCTTGTAATAGGTTACCAAATGCAACACCAAAAATGATTGGTGGTACTGTGCCACTAAAGCAAAGTGCGTAGTCCCAAGTTTTGCGCCATTTTGGGTCTTCAATCTTAGAACGGTAGTCAAGTGCAAGTGGTCGTAACCAAAGCGCAGCTAACGTCGCGTACATTGCGAAGTAGAAGCCAGAAAACGACGTTGCGTAAACCAGTGGCCATGCAGCAAACAATGCACCACCCGCAGTGATAAGCCAAACTTGGTTGCCATCCCAGTGAGGGGCAATAGTATTCAGCATAATACGACGTTCAGTGTCGCTCTTACCGATAACAGGAGAAAGAGCGGCAACACCCATATCGAAGCCATCAGTTACAGCGAAACCAACCAGTAGAACACCGATCAATACCCACCAAATAAGTCGTAAGCTTTCGTAATCAAACATAATATTCCCTCACTTATACTTCGACTGAACGGCTAACTTTGTCTTCAACAGAGTTATCGTTTTGTTCAAAGTGGTAACGGCCTGTCTTTAAGCTACTTGGACCTTTACGTGCGAATTTTAGCATTAGGTAAACTTCAGCAATCAAGAACACTGTGTACAGTGCCAGGATAGCGAATAGAGAAGTCCAAAGCTGTTCAATAGTCAGTGCTGATGCAGCAACGTTAACCGGTAGGATTTCACCAACCGCCCATGGTTGACGACCAAACTCAGCAACGAACCAACCTGCTTCAATCGCAATCCAAGGCAGTGGGATTGAGAATAGCGCAGCTTTAAGTACCCATGGTTTCTGTTCGATCTTCTGACGACACGTTTGAACAAACGCAGCACCGAATACAAACAGCATGATGAAGCCACAAGCTACCATCAGACGGAATGACCAGAATAGAGGCCAAACTGTTGGGATAGAATCATCCGCAGCCATTTGGATTTGGTCTTCAGTTGCGTCAACAACGTTGTCTGTGTAGCGCTTAAGAAGTAGACCGTAACCTAGGTCACCTTTAACTTCGTCGAACGCCGCCATGTTTTCTTCAGACTTATCGCCTGAACGTAGCTTTTCAAGCAGCTCGTATGCGTACATGCCCGTACGAATACGATCAACGTGGTCATCACGTAAGTCACGCAGACCTGTTACTTCTTTATCAAGAGAACGTGTTGCGATGATACCCATTACGTAAGGAATCTTAATTGCGTAGTCAGTATCCATTGTTTCTTGATTTGGAATACCGAAAACCGTGAATGCAGCTGGTGCTTCTTCAGTGTGCCACTCTGCTTCTACCGCAGCGAGCTTCACTTTTTGAACTTCACCAAGCTCGTAACCAGACTCATCACCGAGTACGATTACTGACAAAATCGCCGCCATACCGAAAGATGCTGCAATCGCGAAAGAACGACGAGCAAAGGCAAGGTCACGACCTTTAAGAATGTAGTATGAGCTGATACCAAGGATGAACATTGCACCCGTTGTGTAACCAGACGCTACTGTGTGAACGAATTTAACCTGTGCTACTGGGTTTAGTACAACTTCAGCGAAGCTCACCATTTCCATACGCATAGTTTCAAAGTTAAATTCCGCACCCACTGGGTTTTGCATCCAGCCGTTAGCTACCAAGATCCAAAGCGCAGAGAAGTTAGAACCAAGTGCTACTAACCAAGTTACCGCTAAGTGTTGACGCTTCGACAATCTGTCCCAACCGAAGAAGAAAAGACCAACAAAAGTAGACTCTAGGAAGAATGCAACAAGCGCTTCGATAGCCAGCGGAGCACCAAAGATGTCGCCAACATAGTGAGAATAGTAAGACCAGTTAGTACCGAACTGGAACTCCATGGTTAAGCCTGTCGCTACACCAAGAGCAAAGTTAATACCAAACAATTTACCCCAGAACTTGGTCATGTCCTTGTAAATTTGCTTGCCAGTCATTACATAAACTGACTCCATTATGGCAAGTAGAAATGCCATACCTAGTGTCAGTGGAACAAATAGGAAGTGATACATCGCTGTAAATGCAAATTGCAATCGCGACAGATCAACAACATCAATCATGGTAACTCCTTTGTGTCGGCTGAATGACACTTGTGTGATTATTCACCGCAAAAATCCATGTTAAAACAATTTATATGATTGTTATTACAAATTGAAATTTGTAGCAAAAACGTACCGTTATAGTTAGATTATTGTTAAGCATGAGCTAATATAGCTGGCGCTAATATTACTGGTAAAATCAGTATGTTTCAAAAGATTTATAGGAGAAGCCTGCGTTGATTTGTATCAATTTTATTCACGCAAATTAGAGGTATTTTTGAACAATCATGACTAAAATCACACCAATTTGAGCTCTGTTAATAAGAGCGCATGATATCTGTGACAAAAGCTCAGCACCGCTTCAACATACAAATTACAACTACCCATAAAGTATTAACAAAAATTATGACAACTTATTTCAATTCTTGTTAGCCAAATCAAACCTGAAATCAAAGTTTTCATTTTTGAAAGCTCTATTCGGCATTTTTATCGATTCGCGCAAAGAGTTGTTATTCAGTAAAATGCAAAAAATCCCAGCGCTTATGCAACTGGGATCTTTAAAAATGAATAATTTAACGATTTGACGGCTTATCTATACCGAAATGTAAATAGGCTCTGTCAGTCGCGATTCGACCTCTTGGTGTTCTTTGTAGATAACCTTGCTGAATCAAGTAAGGCTCTAAGACATCTTCAATGGTGTCTCTCTCTTCACCAATCGCGGCAGCCATGTTGTCGATACCAACCGGACCACCACCAAACTTCTCCATAATCGCCAGCAGAAGCTTTCTGTCCATGTAGTCGAAACCTTTAGCATCGACATCCAACATGTTTAGCGCTTTGTCAGCAACCTCTGGGCAAATATGTCCGTCGCCTTTCACTTCCGCATAATCGCGAACACGGCGCAGTAGACGGTTAGCAATACGTGGCGTACCACGAGCTCGGCGAGCCACTTCTAACGCCCCTTCAGACTCCATCGAAAGACCAAGACAATCAGCACTACGTTGAACAATGTTTTGTAGGTCTTCAACCTTGTAGTATTCAAGACGCTGAGTAATACCGAAACGGTCACGTAACGGCGATGTCAATGAGCCAGCACGAGTGGTTGCGCCAATCAAAGTAAAAGGAGGAAGATCGATCTTGATAGAACGCGCCGCTGGGCCTTCGCCAATCATAATGTCTAATTGGTAGTCTTCCATTGCTGGATACAACACCTCTTCAACCACTGGGCTAAGGCGGTGGATCTCATCAATGAATAGCACATCATTTTCTTCAAGATTGGTCAGCAGCGCCGCTAGGTCACCCGCTTTTTCTAGAACAGGGCCTGAAGTGGTACGAATGTTGACATCCATCTCATTGGCAACAATGTTCGCCAACGTGGTTTTACCCAAACCTGGAGGACCAAATATCAACAGATGGTCGAGCGCCTCATTACGCAGTTGTGCCGCTTTGATGAAAATCTCCATCTGGCCACGAACGTGATCCTGGCCTTGATAGTCGGCAAGTGCTTTAGGGCGTATTGCACGATCAATGACATCTTCATCTTTGAATACTGGGTTATCCGGTGCAATAAGGCGATCGGCTTCAATCATAAATTCTGCTATTCCTAACTATACTCTTGTTGACTCTGCGCTTCTTGACTCTGTGTAAAGGCAAAGTGAATGAGTCTATTTTGTCGAACAAGTATATCGGGTATTAAACCATCGATTTCAGAGCTTCGCGAATCAACTGTTCGCTGGTCATGCCATCTTTAGCCACTTGAGAAACCACCTTAGAAGCTTGAGTCGGCTTGTAGCCTAATGCAAGTAGTGCACTTACCGCTTCTTCTTCAGCGTCGTGAACGGTTGGCATAGAATCAATCGGAGCTGCATCCGTCGCTGGAGTAAACAGGTCACCCGCGCCCCACCCTTTCAGGCGGTCTTTCATTTCAACAACCAGACGTTCTGCAGTTTTCTTACCCACACCCGGAAGTTTAACCAGCGTAGAGATGTCTTCACGCTCAACACTCTGAACAAACTGGCTAGCCGTCATGCCTGAAAGAATGCCAAGGCCTAGCTTAGGACCCACACCGTTCGCTTTGATGACTTCACGGAACAGCGCACGCTCTTTAACTGTGTTAAAACCATAAAGTAGCTGCGCATCTTCACGTACAACAAAGTGCGTGTAGATGATTGCCTCTTCGCCCACGTTTGGTAATTCGTAAAAACAGCTCATTGGCATTTGAACTTCATAGCCAACGCCACTCACTTCGATTAGTAATTCTGGTGGCTGTTTTTCTATTAATGTACCGCGTAGACGTCCGATCACAATTCACTCTCTTGATGGAATATAATTTGAGGGACAGAATATAAAAGAACTGGATGCTTATCCAGTTCTTTGTGTTTATTAGGATGATTTATTTAAGCTTGCTTAGCTTGAGAAACCACGCTATTCAAGCTTTCGACCAGTTCTTTTACTGAGGTGACATGACATGTCAATTCTGAGCCGTAATTGGCGACTAAGCCTGAAACGGATTTGGTTTCTGCAACGCTCTGCGCCACTTCTGAACTCGCGAGATCGAGTTCTTTCAATGAGCTCATCTGCATCGCCATAATATTGGTCAGTTGGTTTACATCAGTAGAAATGGTTTGCACCTCAGAGATAATGCCGTTCATTTCATTGGCCGTAGTTTCAATGATCGCTCTGCCGTGTTCCACTTCTTCTTTACTTCGGTCTAATAAGGTTCGAATTTCTATCGCGGAGTGACTGCTTTTCGCAGATAGCTCTCTCACTTGGTCTGCAACTACCGCAAAACCTCGCCCTTGCTCACCGGCACGAGCCGCTTCTATAGCTGCGTTAAGTGCTAATAGGTTGGTTTGCTCGGCAACAGAGGTAATCAGATCAGCGACTTTCATGATCTCTTGATTGCTTTGAATGATCTGGCTGATTGCACTGGTTGAAGCTTCTAGTGATTCTGAGCTCTTCTGCGCTTTAGTTCCCACGGCTTCGCTACGCTCTTTTAGCTCACCCACAAATGAGTTTGATTCTTCGATACCTTGAGTCATTTGGTGCAATTGTTGGCTCATCTGTTCTGCTGCACTCGCCTGAGATTCGCAATTGATGTTCAGCACCTCAACTTGAGCATGCAGATCTTGCGACTGCTGGTCCAAGTGAACAGATACACCCTGTAAGCTTTCAGAGTTTGAGTTAGCTTGGTCAAGGACAATCGAAAGTCGTCCTTCACTTTGCGTCGCTTGATTGGCAACGTGTTGACTTTCTGAAATCGCATCTTCTGCCATTTCAATCGCCACCTCTTTTTGCTTAGCGGTAAACGCTTGAGCAATACAGATCACCACCAGCGGCATGATTACACCAGACCAGGTTTCAACGACCACGGCTTCCGGAGTAAGTACTAACTGCGGAAATTCAAAGCCATCAAGGTGAGCCGACGTCATCATCAATGACACGCCAATCACTAGCCCACTCCATACCAAGGCGACAATGCGTGTTCCCGATAAGAAAAAAGCGACTACTAACAAAGGAACCCAATAAGCCTGAGTCGATGCCACCACACCACCGCTTTGGTAAATGATATTCAGCGCGTGTACTGCCATGCCGACAAAGCCAAAATTCAATGCCAAACTAGGCTTGCGGGTAATGCGTAATAAAAGTGCAGAGACTAATTCAAAGGCGATAAGAAATACGGAAGTGGCAACTAGCAGTTGCTCTTCATGTTTGGTCCACTTAATGAGGCTGTAGACACCTACGAAGAAGGCGATAAAAGTGAAGAGTAATAAAATATCGGCTTGTCTGACTTCGTTGCTATTCCATCCATTACTTTTGGGTAGAAACAGCGCGCGCCACAGCTTGATTGGGTTCATCAGTGATCATCCTTGATTAACTTGTAAGACCTCCGACCAATGTTAATAACATGTTAAATGATACGCAATGTTATTATTTGGTTTGTGTTCGAAAGATCTCATTTCATCAAGGATTTAGGAGCGTCTTGCTTTGAGCTAAACGAGGCGTAAGGCTCATGGAATGCAAACTTTTAGAAAGCAGAGAGATGGGACTTAACGGTAGCGCCCTTTTCTCGCGCCTGTCGCCTTACCTGCCAGTGCTATCAAGGTTTTATTAGTGTTGGCGTGAGTGATCGCTACGCCAAGAGCATCGGCAGCATCGGCCTGTGGTTTAGCAGGCAACTTAAGCATGCTCATCACCATGTTTTGAACCATCGACTTATCAGCACCACCATTACCTGTCACCGCTTGCTTGATTAAACGAGCCGCATATTCATGGACGGGCAGATCAGCATTCACAGCAGCCACTATCGCACTGCCACGAGCTTGTCCAAGCTTAAGTGCAGAATCCGCATTCTTCGCCATGAAGACCTGCTCAATAGCGAACACATCCGGCTGAAACTGAGTGATGATTTCGCTCACACCGGCGTAGATTTGTTTGAGTCGACCCGGCAGTTCTTTTTCAGAGGTGCGAATACAACCGCTACCTAAGTAATATAGATGACGACCATTTTGACGAATCACGCCATAGCCGGTAATACGCGAGCCAGGGTCAATCCCTAAGATAATAGACATAACTTCAATACTGATTATTTATACATGCTTTATGAGCTTAGTATATCGAACGCAAAAAAAAATGCCCGTCAAATTAACGGGCATTTTCTAATTTACTGGCAAGTCTTGGCTAATAAATTAAGAGCTCTCTATCAACTAGGATCTCTTCATCAGCAAGAAAAGATAACAGGCTTACGCTTGCTCTTTTTTCTCTGCCAATTTAACTGCGATTGCTAGCTCTTCCAGTGATGCTGGGTTCGCTAGGCTTGGCGCGTCTGTTAGTAGACATGCTGCAGCTGTTGTTTTCGGGAATGCGATAACGTCACGGATGTTCTCAGTACCACAAAGCAGCATTGCTAGACGGTCAAGACCGAATGCTAGACCTGCGTGTGGTGGCGTACCGTACTTAAGCGCTTCAAGTAGGAAGCCGAATTTCTCTTGTTGCTCTTGTGCTTCGATACCTAGGATACCGAATACCGCTGTTTGCATTTCTGCGTTGTGAATACGTACAGAACCACCGCCTACTTCGTAGCCGTTGATTACCATGTCGTATGCATCAGAATTTGCTGCTGCTGGGTTCGCTTTAAGCTCTTCCGCGTTCACACCTAGTGGTGATGTGAATGGGTGGTGCATTGCGTGTAGGTTACCTTCGCCGTCTTCTTCGAACATTGGGAAGTCAACAACCCACAGTGGAGCCCATGCAGATGTGTCTGTTAGCTCTAGATCAGTACCTAGTTTAAGACGAAGTGCGCCCATTGCTTCAGCAACGATGCCCGCTTTGTCTGCGCCGAACAGAATGATATCGCCAGATTCAGCTTGAGTGCGATCTAGAATACCGTTGATTACGTCTTCGCTTAGGAATTTAGCAACTGGAGATTGAATACCTTCCATGCCTGCAGCACGGTCGTTAACCTTCATCCAAGCTAGGCCTTTCGCGCCGTAGATGTTTACGTGTTCAGCGTAACCGTCGATTTGCTTACGAGTTAGCTTAGCACCACCTGGAACACGGATAACCGCTACGCGACCTTTTTCGTCGTTAGCTGGACCAGAGAATACCTTGAATTCAACGTCTTTAACCAAGTCAGCAACGTCCACTAGCTCTAGTGGGTTACGTAGGTCTGGCTTATCAGAACCGAAACGACGAATCGCTTCAGAGAAAGGCATTACTGGGAATTGACCTAGTTCAACATCTAGAAGTTCTTTCCACATATCGTGAACAAGCTTCTCAGTCACGTTACGTACTTCTTGAGAAGTCATGAAAGATGTTTCGATATCGATTTGAGTAAATTCAGGCTGACGGTCAGCACGTAAATCTTCATCACGGAAACATTTAACGATTTGGTAGTAACGGTCAAAACCAGACATCATCAGCAGTTGCTTGAACAGCTGAGGAGATTGAGGAAGTGCGTAGAAGCTACCTTTGTGAACACGGCTTGGTACTAGGTAGTCACGAGCACCTTCTGGTGTCGCTTTCGTTAGTACTGGCGTTTCGATGTCTAGGAACAGGTTCTCATCAAGGAAACGACGAACGAAGCTAGAAGCACGTGCACGAAGCTTGATACGGTCGCTCATTTCTGGACGACGAAGATCGATGTAACGGTACTTAAGACGCTGCTCTTCAGAGTTCGTTTGGTTGAAGTCTAGTGGAAGCGCTTCTGAACGGTTGATGATCTCTAGACCAGTTGCGTAAAGTTCTACTTCACCAGTAGCCATGTCTTTATTTACTTGGCTGTCCGGACGAACTCGTACTTCACCAGTAAACTTGATACAGAATTCATTACGCAGTTGGTTAGCGATCGGGAAGATATCTTTCATATCTGGATCGACAACAACCTGAACGATGCCTTCACGATCACGCATATCAATAAAGATAAGACCGCCTAAATCACGGCGACGGTTTACCCAGCCGCACAATTCTACAGTTTGTCCCGCCAGGGACTTGTTCAGGTTACCACAGTAATGGGTACGCATAATGAATTTCCCAATCTCTTAATAATTTACTAATTTCCAAGCTGTAGGTGTCAAGATAGCCCTACAGAGCAAAGGATCATTTATACGCGGAAACTCGCTTAAAATCGACCTTCCACATTCGAATTTATTGTGTTTTATCTGGCTTTGCTGCTTTTTAGCCCATCAAGTGCGCAAAGATTCATCAAAACCGAAAAAATTGCGATAATTATATCTCGAAAGTACCTTAATCAGCAAAACTCTCGTACAGTAGATTTTCATTTCGATTAAAAGCAGTAATGTGATGACTAATGGTGCAAAAACGATGGACACTTTACCTCTAAGACTTGGATTAACCATGTGGTCTCACTCTGAGTGGCAAAGTCAGTTATATGGCAAGGGAACCAAGCCTGCGGAACGCTTAGAAAAGTACACGCAAGTTTTTCATACCGTCGAGGGCAACACGACCTTTTACGCTACGCCAAGTATGTCTACCGTTCATAATTGGAAAGCTGCCAGTCACGATGATTTCAAGTTCACCTTCAAATTGCCCAAATTCATCACCCACCAGCAGCAACTGAGGCACTGCCAAGCAGAGCTCAAAGAGTTCTTGATGACTATGTCGCCACTGCATGACCGCGTTGGTCAATGGACAATTCAACTGCCACATAGTTTTGAGCCCAGCATGCTGCCTGCCCTACAAAAGTTTTGCACCTTATTCCCAAAAGATATGCAGCTCGGCGTCGAAGTTCGCCACTTGGGTTTCTTTGATAAGGGCGATGCGGAAAAATGCTTCAACCAATGGCTGGTTGAGGAAGGCATCAATCGCATCATTATGGACAGCCGCCCCGTTTTCTCTGCGCCACCCACCACAGAAGCGGTGATCGATGCGCATCAGAAAAAACCGCGTGTTCCTGTTCATGCAATTGCGACCGCCAATAACCCGATGATTCGATTTATTGGTCACCCAGACCAAGAACCCAATATTGAGTTTTTTAAGCCTTGGTTTACCAAAATTCCAAACTGGCTAAGCGAAGGGAAACAACCGTATTTAATGATTCACACCCCAGACAATAATCATGCGCCTGAACTTGCCATCGCTATTTATGAGCTGTTGCAAAAGCAAGTGTCTGAAAATACGTCATTATTATTGCCCGATCTGGCTCAGTTTCCAGCTCAAAAAGGCAACCATCAAATCTCGATGTTTTAACCCATCATCTTTGAGTAACTTCGAACCTTGAGCTAAATCTCAGTTTTCGTGACAGTGGCGCTTTTTTTACGTAAAATACGTCCCCTTTTATTTGGTACGAATTTTGTGCCAATTACGCTGACTGTCGAGAGAAAATGCCATGAGCAACACAGACAATATCTTTTCCGCTCCTATTGATAAAATTGGAGACTTCACCTTTGATGCAAGGGTTGCTGAAGTATTTCCGGATATGATTCAACGCTCGGTGCCTGGCTATAGCAATATCATCTCTGCAATCGGCATGCTGGCTGAACGCTTTGTAAAGCCACATTCAAATATTTACGACCTTGGCTGCTCGCTTGGTGCTGCGACACTTTCTATGCGTCGTCACATTCAGCAAGAAGGCTGCACGATTTTCGCGATCGATAATTCAGAAGCTATGGTTGAGCGCTGCAAATTACACGTTAATGCTTACCGCAGTGACACGCCGGTAGAAGTGATTGAAGCTGACATCCGTGAAGTCGAAATCAAAGACGCTTCTGTTGTGGTGCTTAACTTTACGCTGCAATTTCTGTCTCCGGACGATCGATACGCTCTGCTTGAAAAAATTCATGCTGGCTTGCGCCCGGGCGGGATCTTAATCTTGTCTGAAAAATACGTATTCGAAGACGAAAGCTCAAATGAACTGCTTATCGACCTGCACCATGATTTCAAACGTGCTAACGGATATAGCGAGCTAGAAGTAAGCCAGAAACGCAGCGCAATTGAAAACGTAATGCGTCCGGATTCGATCCCTGTTCACAGAGAACGATTTGATAAGATTGGCTTCTCAAGCAGCGAAGTTTGGTTCCAATGTTTCAACTTTGGTTCAATGTTCGCGATAAAGTAAACATTTTCGATTACGTAACAGTCGCGACACCGTTAGCACGTACTAAAATGTCATCCTCAAGAGCGAGGAACGAGCGAGTTGGGGATCTCTTATCAAACATGATAAACGAGATTCCCTAGCATGTTTGTCCACACTCTTAATCGAGTGACAAATTTAATTTCTACACCACCAACTCAGTGAAAACCTATGTTTAATTTTGCCAATTTTTATCAACTTATTGCCCAAGATACTCGCCTTCAGCCGTGGCTCAATGTTCTGCCACAGCAACTGACAGATTGGCAAAATGCAGAGCACGGTGATTTCGACCGTTGGTTACGTGCACTAAACAAGATCCCACAAGGTGTACCAGACCAAGTTGACCTGAAGAACTCCGTGACGATTGGCAGCTCAACACCATTTCACACAGGTGAGCTTAAAAAGCTAGAAAGCCTATTAAAGACGTTCCACCCATGGAGAAAAGGCCCTTACACCGTTCACGATATTCATATCGATACTGAGTGGCGTAGTGACTGGAAATGGGATCGTGTGCTTCCACATATCTCCCCATTGAAAAACCGTTCGGTTCTTGATGTAGGTTGTGGTAATGGCTACCACATGTGGCGCATGCTGGGTGAAGGTGCTCGCTTAACGGTTGGTATCGATCCTTCTCATCTATTCTTAGTTCAGTTTGAAGCAATTCGTAAGTTGATGGGCGATGACCAACGTGCACACCTCTTACCTCTAGGTATTGAGCAACTGCCAAAGCTAGAAGCCTACGACACTGTTTTCAGCATGGGTGTTCTGTACCACCGTCGTTCGCCACTTGATCACTTGATTCAACTAAAAGACCAATTGGTATCTGGCGGCGAGTTGGTGCTTGAAACCCTAGTTATTGAAGGCGATGAAAATGCGGTACTGGTCCCTGTTGACCGTTACGCACAGATGAGAAACGTGTACTTCTTCCCTTCAGCTCGTGCACTGAAACGCTGGCTTGAACAAGTTGGCTTTGAAGACGTACGTATCGTTGATGAAAATGTCACGACAATTGGTGAACAACGCACCACAGAATGGATGACACACAACTCTCTTCCAGATTATCTAGATCCGAACGATCCAAGCAAAACGGTTGAAGGTCACCCAGCGCCAAGACGTGCGATTTTGGTAGCAACAAAGCCATAGATTCTCTGCCCACAAAGCAGTGGCATATTGAGTAAATAAAACACAAGCCTATATAAGGTAGCAAAACAATGGCTTACCATGGTCAAAAAGTCACCGTTGATTTCGCGGTGAACATTTGCTTCCAGAGCTCACGAGTTGAACAAAAATTGACTTATGTTTAATAAATGAGCTATTTAAAATAGCAATAATTGGCGTAGCGCTCACATTGCGATTCAATATGACCAGACTCTTACAATAGGATGCTTCACGCATCCTTTTTTGTGGGCTAAACTTCTAAATAGTCTGAACTATTCTCTAATTCTCAAAGGTTTTTTTATGTTTAAGCGATTATCGCCGATTGTGGCGGTTGGTTTGCTCTCTGGCTGTACTCTGACAAACGGTGCAGCCTATCACCAAGAAACTCTCGACGCTATTTCCCGCTCAGAGACAAACATCGCAAATAAAGTTCAAAATCTTGAACTGCAACTAAGCAATCAAAGTGATTATATTGAAAGCTTAGAAGACGAAATCACTCGCCTTTCTAGTCAATTAGATGTCCATCTAACAAATATGGAACACAAGGTTATTGAAGAACTAGAGGAAGAAGAACCTGTCGTCGTTGCAGCCGCTCCTGTCGCCCCTACGTTACAACCAACCATCCTTGGCGGCATCGAAAAAGTGTCTATTGACTCAATCAAGCAAAGCTTCGATGCTCGTGTGGATACAGGTGCAACCACCTCTTCTCTAAATGCTGTCGATATCAAAGAGTTCGAACGTAACGGTAAGAACTGGGTTAAATTCCACCTAGACGACAAAGCACAAGCTGAAAAAGACCAGAAATGGATTGAAGCGCCTGTTTTACGTTATGTGAAAATCCGTCAATCAACGAATGATCAGACTGAACGTCGAGCTGTGATCGAATTATGGGTGAAAGTTGGAAAAATCCATGAAAAAGCGCAATTTACATTGGCGGATCGCTCTCAAATGAGTCACCCTGTATTACTAGGGCGCGAATTTATCAAAGACATAGCGCTAGTGGATGTAAGTAAAAAGTACGTACAAACGGAAGTTAAATAACAATAGTAGGGTAAGCTATGACGTCAAGAATTCCATTTTATATCTCTATATTCCTGCTTATCGTTGCAGGTATAACACTGAGTATGTTCAGACATACCACCTACGGTGTACCTTGGACTCCTGGGGAAACCAGGCAGGTTTGGGACATTGAAGCTCGTATCGAGTTCAATGCAGTTGGTAAAGAAGCAAAAGTTTCACTAGCAGCTCCTCACACTCAGTCTAATTACACACTTATTGGTGAATCAGCTTCGTCACCAGGCTACGGCATCTCTTACTTGAACACAGAATCAGGTCGCCGTGCAGAGTGGTCTATTCGCCATGCTGATGGCCCTCAAACTATCTACTATAAGACTCAATTCCTAGTCGATAACCAAGCGAAAGTTGATGCTATACCACCAGAAGGTGAAATCACACAACCAAGCTTTGATGGTCCTGAAGAAGCTGCTGCGTTGGCATTGATTGACAGAGCAACTAAACGTTCAGCAGACAACATCACTTTCACTCGCGAACTTATCAAAACGCTTAATGACCCAGACAGCCAAAACTCAGCGCTGATTCTGAATAACATGAGCAAAGTTGAAGCGACACATAAGCTACTTTCAGCAGCAAACATCCACAATAAAGTCGTTGGCGTTATCGAGCTAGAAGATGGACGTCGTCGTCAATCTATTCAGCAAATGAACCAGATCTGGGATAACGACCAATGGGTTCTATTCTCTCCAGAATCAAGTGAACAACAAGTTCAGCCAAACCTGCTTATTTGGGATGAATCAAACGTATCTCTATTAGATGTGGTTGGCGGTCAGAACAGTAAAGTCCACTTCTCTATGATTGCTCAAGAGATTACTCCAACTGAAGCAACCAACAGTAAAGTCTCTGCAGACCAGTTATTGAACCTATCGATTCACAGCCTGCCGTTAGAAGAGCAAGCGATGTTTAAAACCATCATGCTGATTCCTATCGGTGCTCTGATTGTGGTATTCCTGCGTGTCATCATCGGTTTGAAAACGTCTGGTACGTTCATGCCAGTACTGATTGCGGTAGCCTTTGTACAAACACAATTGGTAACGGGCATTGTCGGCTTCCTACTTATCGTGGGTACGGGTCTGATTATTCGAAGCTACTTGTCCAAACTCAACTTGCTACTGGTCGCCAGGATATCCGCCGTTATCATTACGGTAATCATGATTATCTCGGTGTTTACTGTGGTCGCGTTTAAAGTGGGTCTGACAGAAGGTCTATCCATTACGTTCTTCCCAATGATCATCCTATCTTGGACTATCGAGCGTATGTCTATCCTATGGGAAGAAGAAGGCGCGAAAGAAGTTATGCTACAAGGTGGTGGTTCTCTATTCACTGCGGTTCTTGTTTACTTAGGCATGACTAACCCGTTCATTCAGCACTTAACGTTTAACTTTATTGGTTTACAGCTTGTTATTCTAGCGACCATTTTGCTACTAGGTAACTACACAGGCTACCGTCTAACAGAGCTTCGTCGCTTTAAACCGCTAGCGGAGGACTAAGTTATGTTTGATCAATTTACTTCACCGTTTAAGTTGAAAGACAAAGGCATAATGGGAATGAACAAGCGTAACCATAGTTATATTGGTCGCTACAATGATCGTTCCAAGTATCCACTCGTTGATGACAAGCTTAAGACTAAGATCATTGCTGAACAGGCTGGCGCTACTGTGCCAAAACTGATTGGCGTTATTGGTCATCAAGCTGAAGTAAAAACAATCCACAAGATGGTAAAAGAGTGGCCGGGTTTCGTAATCAAGCCAGCTCAAGGAAGTGGCGGTAAAGGTATCCTTGTTGTGATCTCTCACAAGGATGGCGTTTACACCAAACCATCGGGTTCGACTATCAATGAAGAAGATGTAGAGCGTCACATCAGTAACGCTCTCGCGGGTCTTTTTTCACTTGGTGGTAAAAACGATGTAGCGGTAGTTGAAAACCTCATCAAGTTTGACGAGTGTTTTGATGGCTTCAGTTACGAAGGCGTACCAGATGTACGAATCATCGTATTCAAGGGCTACCCTGTTATGGCGATGATGCGTCTATCTACTTCAGCTTCTGATGGCAAAGCTAACTTGCACCAAGGTGCTGTGGGCGTAGGTATTTGTATCGCTACTGGTAAAGCCGTTCGTGCGGTTCAGTTTGACCACCCAGTGACTCATCACCCAGATACGGGGAAAGAGTTGGCACTGCTTCAAGTACCGCATTGGGAAAAGCTACTCACGCTTGCATCAAGCGCTTGGGAAATGACAGGCCTTGGCTACATGGGTACTGACATGGTTTTAGACCAAGAAGAAGGTCCGATGGTACTTGAGCTAAACGCACGTCCTGGATTAGCAATACAGATTGCAAACGGCGCTGGTTTACTGCCTCGCTTGCATCATATCGAAAACCTAGGCACACCTGCTGAATACCCAAAACCAGCAGAGCGTGTTGCATACGCCGCTAAACAATTTGGTGTTCACGGTAACGAGATTGCTCCAAACTAAGCTCATCTAAATTAAAGCAAAACGACTGAGTAAGTAATTCATACTGAATATGGCTCATTAAAAAAAGCCGCATAACTCTGAAAGTTACGCGGCTTTTTAATGTCTGTCGCTAATTCGCTTTACGCTCGGAACTAAGCTTCTGCTGTTTCCGTTTCAGACTCACGAATGGGGTCAATACGAACAGCCGCCACCTTAAACTCAGGGATCTTCGCATGTGGATCAGTCGCTGTGGTAGTCAAGCGGTTAACCGGCGATTCAACAAAATGGAATGGAATGAACACCACACCCTTTTGCATTCGCTTAGTCACAAACGCCGCAATTTCTATTTCACCACGACGTGTTGACACTTTGAGCATCTGACCATTCGAGATACCCAACGCTTCAGCATCATGAACACTCACCATGGCACGCGGCCCTGCTAAGTTATCCAACCCTTTTGTTTTACGTGTCATGGTTCCAGTGTGGAACTGTTCTAAAATGCGGCCTGTCGTTAATACTAGCGGGTATTCCTCGTCCGGTAACTCAGCAGCGTATCGAAACGGAATCGCCTCCATTTGCCCGCGCCCACGCGTAAATTGGGTCTGGTGCATGATACGAGTGCCATCAGGGTTATTCTTATTACTTGGCCATTGCACGCCGTTCACCGTAATATTCTCCCAACGTAAACCACCATACTGTGGCGTTACACGTGCTATTTCATTGGTGATATCGGCAACAGTTTTATAGTCCCAGCCACCGCCCATTGCGTTGGCTAGCATTTGGATAATCACCCAATCTTCTTTCGCTTCACCTGGAGGTAATACCGCTGGGTTAATGCGCTGAACACGACGCTCGGTATTAGTAAAGTGACCAGACTTCTCAGCGAACGAGCAAGACGGCAGCACTACATCGGCATACTGGGCGGTTTCGGTTAAGAAAATATCTTGAACCACTAGGAAATCTAACGCTTCAAGACCTTCAATCACATGCGCTTGGTTCGGGTCACTCAGCACTGGGTTCTCGCCCATTACGTACAGACCACGAACATCTCGATGACACGCTCCATCAATAATTTCGGTCAGCGTTAAACCTGTTTCGGCAGGTAAGTCAGAAACACCCCACTCCATCGCGAATTTTTGACGAACCATTGGGTTATACACTTTTTGGTAGCCCGGAAGGTTGTTTGGCAATGCGCCCATGTCACACGCGCCTTGTACATTAGATTGACCACGTAATGGGTTTATACCACCGCCTTCAATACCAATGTTGCCGCACAAGAGTTGAAGGTTAGCGATAGAACGAACATTATCGTGACCAGTAGTGTGTTGCGTAATACCCATCGAGTAGTACACCGCGGTACGTTCTGCAGTACCGATCAAGCGCGCCATCGCAAAAATGTCTTCCGCTTTAACGCCTGTCACCAATTCCACTTTATCTAAGGAGTAGCTTGGTGACATGACCTCTTGTAACAAGGTATCAAAGCCGTCCACACGATCTTCGATATACTCTTGGTCATACCAACCGTGTTTGATGATCTGCTGCATCACGCCATTAATCAGCATCACGTCTGTACCCGGTCGGTGAGCTAGGTAAAGTTCAGCATGGTCGGCAATATCGATTCTCTTAGGATCAGCGACGATCAAGCGAGCACCGTTATGTCTTACAGCCTGTTTGATGTGTGAGCCGATAATTGGATGTGCCGATGTGGTGTCTGAACCAATAATAAAGATCACATCAGAGTGCTTGATACTTGGAATGTCATTGGTCATCGCTCCACTGCCTAGCGAAGCTTCAAGCCCAGTCACCGTCGAGGCGTGACAAAGGCGTGCACAGTGATCGACGTTATTGGTTCCTAGTTCACGACGAATGAATTTTTGGAACGCATAGTTATCTTCGTTGGTGGTTTTCGCCGACGAGAACCCCGCCAAAGCGTTACTGCCAAAGCCTTGCTTAATCGCCGTAAACTTCTCGGCAATGAGCTTAATCGCGTCATCCCAACTTGCAGGTTGTAACCTGCCATCTTTACGAATTAATGGTGTGGTTAAACGCGCATCGCTGCCAACGAAATCGAAGCCAAATCGCCCCTTAACACACAACATACCTTCATTGACCGGAGAGTCCCCACCTTCGATATAACGGATTTTATTTTTGTGCTCATCGATATGCATGGTTAGTTTACAGCCCACACCACAATAGGTGCAGATGGTATCGACTTTCTTGAGTACGTCTGTGTCTCCTTGCTTTCTATCACGAGCATCCACCATCGCACCAGTTGGACACGCCTGAATGCAAGAACCACATTGAACACAGTTTGAGTCGCCCATTAATGTTTTGTCTGCGCCAAAGTTAGGGCGACATTCAGGCCTTGATGCTGGCTTACCATCGGCTTGGTTCATGAAGCTAAGAACGCCGTGAACATTCTGCTCGCGACATGCTTGGATACACTGACCGCAACTGATACAGCGGTTAGCATCAAAGATTATGAATTCAGAGCTGTCATCAACGGCAAATTTTTGTCTTGTTAAACCGACCTTCGCTTC
This sequence comes from Vibrio splendidus, assembly GCF_001557875.1. Classification (GTDB taxonomy): domain Bacteria; phylum Pseudomonadota; class Gammaproteobacteria; order Enterobacterales; family Vibrionaceae; genus Vibrio; species Vibrio splendidus_F. Next base: position 249,359 of record NZ_LNRF01000003.1, read on the forward strand.
TTCTGCGCGAATCGCCTGCCAACTTTCATTTGAAGCCACATCAATTTTGTATTCTGGATATGTTTGAGTGGCTTTGTATTCGGTCGAATAGTCTCTTAGGTCGCAGTTTGTATTAGCTTGGCAGCCGCATTCTAAACATCTTGCTGCTTCTGCGATTGCATCTGCATTATCAAAGCCTGTTTCTACTTCCTCAAAACTTTGCTCGCGCTGCTCGGGGGTTAGCTCTGGCATGATCTTGCGCGCCATTCGCTGAATGGACTTGTACTGCTCAGGATCCACCGCTTTGAGCTGCTTGTGCTTTCTTGAGTTAAACGGTTTGACCGGAATGTTATCCATGTCGCCATGAAAGAAACGATCGATCGCTTGCGCTGCAATGCGTCCATCGCCAACGGCTTCGACAGCCGTCGCAGGACCGCGCCTGAAATCACCAATACTAAAGATATTGCCAGTACCGGTATGCATGGTTTGCGGATCAGCATCAGCGGTATTCCAACGAGTCAGTGGAATATCAATCGATTCGTTGTCCATAAAGCTCAGATCAGGCTTTTGCGACACCGCAGCGATAACCGTATCGAAGGCTTCGACAAAGAACTCACCCGTTGGTTTAGGGCTACGACGACCGGAAGCATCAGCCGGCCCTAAAGCCATACGCTCTAAGCGTATTTCTGATACATGGCCATTTTCATCAGCTATATTTTCGGCCGGGTTAGTTAAGAAGTGGAACTTCACACCCTCGTGCTCAGCTTCTTCAATTTCGTAATCTTCTGCAGGCATCTCATCTCGAGTACGACGATAAATCAACGTGGTATCCGCACCATCACGCACCGCTGTTCGAGCACAGTCAATCGCGGTGTTACCGCCACCGATCACTGCAACCTTTTTACCTGTGACATACTGCTGATCGGTCACGTAATCTTTAAGGTAATCGACGCCTAGGTAACAACCGCTAAGCTCGCTACCCGGATAATTCATTTCAACCGCTTGTGATGCACCAACAGCTAAACAAACCGCATCAAAATCGTTGCTCAAATCAGACAGTGTAAAATCAACGCCCAGTTTTTTATCACACTCTACCGACATCCCATTACGGCACATCAGCTCGATTTCTTTATCTAGAATCGACTTAGGTAAGCGATACTCTGGGATACCGTAACGCAGCCAACCTCCAGCTTTAGGCATCGACTCATAAACGATTACATCATAGCCTTCATTGGATAGATAATAACCTGCAGTAAGACCACCGGGGCCACTACCAACAATCGCTATACTCTTACCTTTATTTGGTTTCTGAACTGGTATATAGCTTTCTTGCGCCGCTAAATCTGCATCGGCTGCATGTCGTTTGAGTTGGCGTATCGCGATGGATTCATCAACCAAGTTTCGACGGCATTCAGTTTCACAAAATGCAGGACACACACGACCAATCGAAAGCGGCATTGGTAATGTCTTTTTGATCACCTCAATCGCTTTAATGTGATCATTTTGAGCAATATGATGCAGATAAGATTGAATATCGACCCCTGCAGGGCACGCAGTTTGGCATGGTGCCTCACAATCTGCGTAGTGGTCTGTCATGATGCGGTTCAACGCTTCTTGTCGATGGTTGGTCAACGGCTTTGACTGAGTCGTAATATTCAACCCATTAGACACTTCAAGCTCGCACGAGCGCTTCATACCTAAGCCATCAACCTCGACGACACATAAATCGCATGGAATCTTATCTGTTGTTTTGTTCAAACCACATAGAGATGGGATCTCTAAACCACATGTTTTTGCCGCTTCAAGTACGGTTTGTCCTTGTTCGACGATTCGAAATTTCCCATCAATAACGATTTGAATCATATTGAGTCCTGCCTTCCAGTTTGCGTAATAGTCACGCTCAAAAATATTAATTAGTCGTTCAGTCGTGTGTAGACACTACTGCCACACCATTACCATACATTAATTGTGGTTTTGTGCGTGTGACTTCAAACAAGTTCTATTGAGATTAGCCCTAATGTATGAGTGGTCATATCAGTAGTTCAAAGGGGGTAAGTTACGAGGTATATGAAGCGGATCAGGCCAAAGGGGGTTAAAACAATTGCAGAACGCTAGATTTAAGTACTAAAAAGCCCCTAATGATTAGGGGCTATGAATTAGTATCGTTGAATCGCTATCGAGCTTATTGCTCAGTTTCTTCGATAAGCTCTTGCACTGGAGATGCTGGCTTGTTTTGAGCAAAACCGCGCAAACCAACAACGTGTACATGTTCGTGGTCTTTAAATACCTTACGAACCAGTTTGTAAGTTGTGCCTTTCTCTGGGCTTATGTTCTCTGGCGCCGCGATCAGAAGTTGCATTCCTAAACGGTCACACAGTTCAAATAGCGTTGAAATAGATTTCGCATCCAGACGTGCCGCTTCATCAAGGAACAACAAACGACATGGAACGATGTCTTTACTACGAAGTCGACGTGACTCTTCTTCCCAGCTCTGAACCACCATCAATAGGATAGATTGGCCCGTACCGATTGCTTCACCCGTGGACAATGCACCAGACTCTGCTTGTAACCAACCATCTGAACCACGGTTAACTTCAACACTGAGTTCTAAGTAGTTACGGTAATCCAGCAACTCTTCACCCAGAACTTGCGGAGAACGTTGACCCATATCGATATGTGGGTTCACACGTTGGAACAATTTCGCCATTGCTTCTGAGAAGGTGAAGCGCGTTGATTCAAACAAGTCTTTGTGCTGCTCTTGCTGAGTCGCTAGCCCTGACAGCAAGATTTCGTGGCTTTCACGGATCTTAACGTTTAGACGCACGCCCTTAACCTGACCAAAGTAGATGTTAGACAGACCTTGGTTCAGCATTCGAATACGGTTCTGCTCACGCTGAATCGTCTTCTTAATGATGCTTGCTACCGACTCAGAGCTGATCGCTAAGCGATTTTCACGCTGCGTCAGTTCTTCTGTCAATCGAGCTAGCTCAACTTCCATCTCTTCGATTGCTTCAACCGGATCATCCGTATGAATGATGTCTTGGCGAATACGCTCGCGAAGATGTTGGTAAACTGCAATATAGAACAGAACTTTACGCTCTGGATGTGCGTTGTCTTCCGATAGACGCAGCGAATCACGTAAGTCGTCATTGTCAGCTACAGCCAGACGTAGCGCACCCAATGATTTATCCGACATTGAGCGAAGTTCGCCCGCCGTTAGGTAAGCCAGTTCACGCTTATGAAGACGACGTTCAACATCATTTTCACGAGCTAAACGAAGTACTGAGCACCAGCCTGCTTTTGCTGCAACTACGAAGGTACGAAGTTCTGTGTACTCTTTCTGTACTTTCTTAAGACGCTTAGCCAAGGCTTTCATCTCAAGTTCTGTTGACGTAATCGTACGCTCGTATTCACTCTTACGACTGCGAGACGTGTGTAGACGCTCTTGAAGCTCGTCACGACGACGTACAGCGCGTTCTTCAGCGCCTTCATCCGCATTTACGCCGAATTCTTGAAGCTCTTGCTTGAACTCTTGAACCGTTTCTTGCTTCGCTTGGTGTGAGCTCTTCAATGCCGCCAATACTTGGTTGTATTGGTTCATCTGTTCACGAGCTTGCTTCAAGCCATCACGGCCTTTGGTTCTTGCTTGTTCAGCTTGAACCAATTTCGCTTTTAATTGCTCGCTCAGTTCACTGCTCTTGTTAAGCAAATCAACAGAGTCCGCGTAAGCAAAGTAGTGACGACGCTCAATCAAATCAGACAGCGCGAACACTTTACCTTTTAGAGTTTGTAGCGCGTTATCAGCTTGACGATATTCGGCTTCCAAAGCTTCGAACTGCTCTGGGTCAGCGTCTAGTGCAGATACGATTTGCTCTAGAGAAGTAAGCGCTTTACCGTGAGTATTCAAATAAGACTTAGCTTCACTTAAACGCTCGAGTTGCGCTTCTAATTCAGCTAAGCGCTCAGCCAATGTTTCGTCTTCTAAAATACGAACCATTGGCGCTAATTTATCTAATGCACCAAGTGCCTGCTTGCTTTGTAGAAGCTGGCTACGTTGTTGCTGCTCTTTAGAGTTAAGCTCAGCCAGAGAACGAACAATTTGATTGCGCTTATCACGAATCGCAGTAAGTGCTTGTTCTGGGTCTGCGTTAAACGCAACGTGTAGGTGCTTCGCAACAAAGCTGTTGAATGCTTGGTATAAGCGATTCAGTTTTTGAGAGTCAAACGCTGCTTTCGCGTGGTTCTCAACCACAACATCACGCTCTTCGCGCAATTTCTCTAGGCGCTGTTCACGAGCCGCGCGACCAAACAGTGGGATCTCAGGAAAACGAGAGTAACGCATTTGGCGATCGTTCAGCTGAACACATACCGCGCCTTCAAGCTCATCGGCATTAAACGAGCTGTCATCAAACGCGTCTACATCGCCTTCTAGGATGTAAAGGTCTTCTGGACAATCATCAAGATCCACCAACTTCTCTTTAATACCATCAAGATCCGAAACCACAATCGCGTGACGAGCTGGGCCGTACATCGCACTAAAGTACGGCGCATCACCAATCGTGATGTCATCGTAGATCTCAGAAAGCAGTACGCCACCAAGCGTATCCGCCAGGCCTTTCAGGCGAGGATCGTTAGAACCACCTGGCGAAGCTAAACGCTCAATCTCTTGCTCAAGTTCAGCTCGGCGCGTTGCCAACTGATCTTTTGCTACCGCTTGAGATTTCTCGTCTCCAAGTACTTGCTGCATTTGAGTCATAACCGCTTGGCTATCTTCTAGATCAGCGTCTGTTTGATCTCTTAAAGCTTCAAGTGCATCGTTTGCCGTGATCCACGCAGGAGCAATTGACTCAAGTTTTTGAATCTCTTGGTCGTGGTTTTGTTGTACACGACGTTGCTCACTCTTCGCTTCACGCAGCTCTTCTTGAGCGAACTCAAGGGACTCGATCTGCATAGCGTGACGTTCACGTTCTTCATCGAAAACCGCTTCATCAGTCAGTGAGATGCTGTGTTGTTTTTGGTATTCAGTCGCAAGCTCTTTTGCTTGACGCTGCTGAGCCACATCACGAGCCATGTCACGGTGCTGAGCACGCCACTGCTGTTCGTTCTCAACAACGTGTTTTGCGTTACGGCCTTTTTCTAGAGCTTGCTTAGCACTGTGAGACGCTTCTTTACGCTCAACATCACCAACGATGCTTTTAACTAAAGACAGTGCTTTGTCGAACTGTGCAGAAGCTGCAGAAGACATGTCTAGCTTGTGCTTAGTAGACAGTAGCGTTTGAGTGCTTGATTCTTCTTGTGCTTTTAGCTCAGAAACAAGAGTTAATGCACTTTCTGCCGTAATCGATTCATCGCCAAGCAACTGCTTAGTTTTCTCTAATGCTTGAACCGCTTGCTGGTATTGAAGTGCACGAGTCTGCTGAACATCCAACGCTTGTTGGTAATCAGCAAGCTGAGTTTTCAGGCTATCCACTTCTTCTTCAGTGATGGTTGCCTGCTCTTCAGCAAGAAGTACTCGCTCTTGAGCTTCTTCCACTACCATCATCTGCTCTTCTAGACGCTCATTAAGCTCTTCTAGATCTTCACTGTAGCGTGCAATTTTCTCTTGCTGGCGAAGTGCAGTTTGAACCAATTGAAGATGATCCGAAGCCGCTTGATAATCTTGCTCTAGTGCCGACTCTTGATCGACCAACAGCTCTAATTCTTCTTGAACACGGTTCAACAAGTTGTTTTGATCATGCAAGGTTTCACGCGAACCAAACAGTTCACCACGGAACTTCATGGTTTGATCAAGCTTGTTACGACGATCGTTGGCATGGCGCATGTAATCTGCTGCCACGTAGTTCGTAGATTCAGTGATCAAGTGTTTGAACAGGTCACGGTCCGACTGAGTCGTTTTGATCGCTTCTAACGTCATACGGTTTTCGCGTAGTGCTGATTCCATGTCTTGGAATGCTTTCTTCACACCACCGTTTTGCGGTAGAAGATAATCACGCAGAGAACGCGTAATCGCACTAGAAATACCGCCGTAAAGCGATGCTTCGATCAAACGGTAGAACTTAGAACGGTCGCTGCTATTACGCAGTTTCTTCGGTACGACACCGTACTCAAACATCTGTGAGTGGTAATCAACAATCGAAGAGAAGGCTTTAAAATGAGCGCCTTCGTATTGCGCTACTGCCGCTTTCACATCATTCAACTGACATACGCGAGCGTGGCTGTCTGAAACGTTCTGAATCAACACATCCGTTGGTTTCACATGGCTTGGAAGGCCTTGGATTACGAACGGTTTGATGTCTACTTTCTTGTCACGACCGGCAACTTGCTGCAGTTTTACTGCAAACAATAGGCGTTGATTACGAGAGTTCACAACATCTAGCGCGGCATAACATGCGCCAGGTTGAAGCTTACCGTAAAGGCCTTTATCACGAGATGACTGTGAGCTACCCGCTTCCGTTGTGTTACGGAAATGCAGAAGGCTTTGGTCAGGAATCAGCGCTGTGATGAATGCCGCCATAGTGGTCGACTTACCTGCACCGTTACCGCCAGAAAGCGTTGTAACCAATCCATCAATATCAAAAGTACGCGCAAAGAAGCCGTTCCAGTTGACCATGGTTAATGATTGATACTTACCTCTTTCAATCATGCTTCACCTTCTACTTTTGTTTGTTCGCCATCGTTTGACTCAAGGTCAAAGTCAGCTTGATCGTTAAAAATGTCTTGTTGACCGTTTTCGTCCACGTCTACTTCTGATACGGCTTCCGCCTGTTCTTCATTCAACAAGCTACCTTGGTTAGGCTCTTGGGTATGAACCACAGCTTCACCGTCACGGATAAGACGTAATTGCGCTTCTTTCATATCATCGCCAACACGAACGTCAGCGCCAAAGCGGAATACCGCTTCACTGATACGGAACTTGCCGGTTTCACCAATCGCAATCAACATGCCGATACGGCGCAAACGACGTAAAGAAGTACGTACTTTTTCGAAGAGCTTTTCTTTATCTAAGTCAGAACCAGACGCACGGTTGGTTGCTAGCTTCATGAGTTTTTTCTCATCCGCTAACGACATCAATTCATCAAACAGTTCTTGGTTGGTGAAGATACCTTCATGAGCCAGACGTTCTGGGCTTAGGTATAAGAAACACAACACCTTGCCAACCAACATGTCTAGCTCAGACAACACACTACGACCAATCAGAGACGTAGAACGCGGACGCAGGTAAAAGAAACCTTCCGGTGCTTTTACCAGTTCCGTATTGTAGCGTTGATAGAAATGCTGAAGCTCAACTTCAAAATCAGACAGTAACGCGTGGTTATCTAGGTCTTCTGTTGAAACATGCTTACCTGAACGCAGCATGCTGTCTAGCGCAGGGAACAGTGGGTTCGCTATCGCTTTTACCAGTTTCTCTGGCATGTAATCATCAGTACTTGTTAATGACATTTGCTTGTACCTTTGCACCGAAATCGTTGATTGCCTGCCAATCTGGCTGAATAGCCTGATAGTCAGACTCTGAGTAACCTAAGCGTACGGCTTGGTCGACAACAATTCTGGCTAAATCAAAATGGTGTGTGCGAGGATGTGCAGCGAGGTAATCGCGTAACACAAGGCCAAGATCAATTGGCGCGCCTTGCTGTTTGTGAGCTTTTAACATCTCTGCAATTCGATCGGAAAGCAGGTCATTCACTTGCTCAAATTCTTCGTACTCTACGTCGATTGGCGCTTGTCCCATTACTTCGTCATCACGAAGCACGAGCGCTTCATCACGAAGGTCCGTCAGCTTCTCAGCATCGGCGTAGGTCAATAACCAAGGCGCATCAAAGTAGTCAGTGACTGACTGACGCAAGCGCTGGCTAAAGGCACGGTTTTTATCCATATCAATCGCGGTACGGATAAACTTGTGAACATGGCGGTCGTAGCCGATCCATAAATCGATGGCTTGTTGACCCCAACTGGTGATTCGGTCTAGCTTCATCTGCAAGCCGAACAAGGTTTCGCCAACGAACTCGAGTTCATCGTCACCGTAAACAATTTCTTGAATATCGAGGATCTGTGTTTGCAGTTCATCACCCGCCGCTTGCAAGGTGTCTTGCAACTCTTTTAGCGTGGACGAGGTTTCTGAAAGCAAGGTTTCACAGTTGTTAATCGCCTCTCGCCAATCTTTGTTTAAAAGGTCGGCAATTTGCTGCTTAACTGTTTGCTGCTGCTCATCCATAACACGTTGGTTAAGATCAATTTGATCGAAAATTTCACCAACAGAATACTTGAGCACGCCGTAAACATTCTTTCTCCAATGTCCTGGGGTTCCGCCTTTTTGTGCTGCTTCAATGGCTTTTGCCATCTCGTCCGCAACCATTGAAAGCTGGATAGACAGTTTTAACTTCGAGAACTGACGGTGGCGTAAGTAATAATCTGAAATACCAATCGCCAATGGTGATAAGCGATAAATACTCGCACCATCGGTGATTTCGCTGGTAAAGCGGCTAATCAACTTTTGTTTAACTAACTCGTTGATGGCATTGTTGGCACGAAACGCGGACGCTTCGCCAGTATCTTCAAACAGTCGAGTGACGATGGTAAATGCATCGTGCAGTTCCCCCTCGCCCAACTCTTCATCGAACCTTTCATTGCTTAGTACTGCGATAGCAATCAAAAATGCTAAGCGCTCTGGTGGCAAGTTTAATGAAAAATCATGCTGCTTGACCCAGCCCACCAACTCATCAATTGGCTGCTCTTCGGCAGTTTGAGTCATTTCACTCATTGTGGTTCCTGTTACTGTTCTTCGTCATATCGAATGTATTAGATATGACGCCTATTTCTTTATGACGCGGGCTTGTTACGATTGCAGAGCGCATGTTGTGGCTTCTTTTACCACATTCAGCGCTGTTATTGCGCAGGTTTTTGAGCCCAAACGTGAATATAACGGCCTAGTGACAGATATGGCTCTTGGCGACATAGCTGTTTTTCCAGTTCCAATACATCTTCAAATTGGTAATCGCCCATGTACTCCATATTACCTATGTAGTCACTGAAAGAGCGAATGCCTGATTTACCACAGATTTCTAGACCAGCGTCTTCTATCCATTGATAAACCTCTTCCGGCTTCAAGCCTTTTTGTGGTTGCAGCTTAAACCGTTTTCGATGTGGCATCCCATTCAATACATGAGGAATGTTGCCACAAATCACATTTTTCAGGACTAATCCGTGGTGGTTGTAAAACATTATCGAGGCAACGCCACCCGGTTTAACTTGTTCAAGCAATAAATCAAGCGCTTCTTTAGGATCGGCTAACCATTCCATTACGGCATGAAACATCACAAAATCGACTTTCTCATCGAGGTGTTCTGCGACTTTTTGTACTGGAGAATGGATAAATCGATATTGTTCTAGCAAACCCGCTTCGCTGATACTTTCTTCTGCGAGCTTCAGCATTTCAGAAGAGAGGTCACACAGAGAAACGTTATGCCCAAGCGACGCAATTTTTTGCGACATCTGTGCAAGTCCGCCTCCAGCATCAAGCACATGCAGTGGCGAAGCTGATTGTTCAAATTTGCTCAAAGCTTGTTCTAAATCTTCCCATACGATGATCTGACGGATCTCTCCTTTGTCAGAACCGTAAATATTTTTTGCAAATTTGTGGGCAATATCGTCGAAATTACGGTCTTCAGTCACGGCTACTTGAGTTATTATGTCCTATCGTGCCTGCTATTCTGTCACAGGAATTTCAGGAATAAAGAGGCGATGTCTCTTTTTACTACTAAGTGATGTTTTTTCGGACTATTCGGATATGTTTGAGCTGAAAAAAGTAGTGTCTTCGCTATTGATGCCACTGCCAGCAATGTTAATTCTCGCTTTTCTGGGTTTAGCCCTAGTGATGTTTACTACCAAAAGGAAGACTGGTTGCCTAATCACCCTTTCAGCCCTATGTGGTATTTTCCTAATCGCTTTCCAGCCAGTTTCTAGTCAACTTTTAATGCCAATGGAAAGGCAACACACCGCTTTTTTACCTGTCGATGAAACCGTCGATTACGTGATGGTTCTCGGAAGTGGTCACGTCGTAGATGACCAAATTCCACCGACATCAGAACTTAGTCGCACCGGCCTGATGCGCTTAAGTGAAGGGATTCGTATTCTACGCCTTTACCCTGGTGCAAAACTTATTTTGTCTGGCTATGGCGCAGGCACTGAAGTAAGTAACGCAAGAATGATGGCTAAAGTTGCATTAGCACTAGGCGTAGCAAAACCTGATATCATTCTGCTTGAAACAGCAAAAGACACCTGGGAAGAAGCCCGCCAAGCTGCTGCGTTTGTTAAGAATAAAAGAATGGTGCTAGTGACTTCAGCGAGCCATATGACTCGCGCACTGAATGAATTCAATGCTGCCGGCATGAAACCTCTACCAGCACCAACTAACTACCTTGCCCAAGAAGGGATTGTTGAGCCTTGGAATAAGTATATGCCAAAAGCTCTCTACCTTGAGCAGACTGAGCGTTACTGGCACGAAACCATGGGGTTGGTTTGGCAAAGCCTGCGTGATTGGCTTGATACAAGTAATGACCCGGTCGAACAGCCTATTGTTGTTCCCGAAGCATCCAGCCTTGTTGAAGGTGGCAGTGACGTTTCTGCAGCACAGTCTCAATAAGTAGACTGCATAAAATATTCAGTAAAAAAAAGCCGAGACATCAAAGATGCCTCGGCTTTTTAACATTCAAATATCCTAATACACTCAACGGGAATTAGTCACCAGCAAACATGTAACCTTCACCGTGAACCGTCACAAAAATTTGTGGGTTCTTAGGATCGAACTCCATTTTTGCACGCATACGACGGATTAGTACGTCGATGGTACGGTCATTAGGCGCATCCACACGGTGGCTGATCATATTGAGAATACGCTCACGGCTTAACACCTGATTAGGGTAAGAAGAGAGGGCAACCAATAATTCATATTCAGCTTTCGTCAGTTTAACCGGTTCACCGTTTTTGCTTAACGCACGACGAGGGATATCAAATGTCCACTCACCAAAACGAACCACCGATTCATCTTCTGATTCTTCAGCCGCACCGGCTGCCGTTTTACGAGCGGCAGAAATACGCCAAAGTAGGTTTTTCACTCGAACCAATAACTCGCGAAGTTCGAAGGGTTTAGTAACGTAATCGTCAGCGCCCATTTCAAGGCCTACAATTTTGTCGATGCTATCCGTGCGTCCAGTAACTAAAATAATTCCAATGTCTGATTGACTGCGTAATTCGCGAGTTAGCATCAATCCATCTTCGCCTGGTAAGTTGATGTCCAGCATAATGAGGTCAACGTTGTTTTCTTCTAACACGCCTCTCATTTGAGCGCCGCTTTCGGCTTCGCTCACTGTGTAACCTTCGTTCTGGAAGTATCCAACCAGTTTACTGCGGGTTACCACATCATCTTCTACGACTAATACGTGATAGCTCATCTACACCACTTTTCTTATTTAATAGTTTCAGTGACTATTCTATTCATAACTCGTAACAATTCTAGTAGTACACAAGATAAAAGCCAGAAACATGGATTTTTTTTGATACAAGACAATCTTAAACCTTGCTATTTATCTTCCATCGCAATTCAATATAGGCATTACTACTAACGAGTAACTTTGCGTTTCGCAAATAACCTTGTTATTCAGCCTTCGTACCCCAGGTATTACGAAAGACGATATTAGGATTAATCAAATGAAAGAAACGAAAGCATTCAACGAGCAAAGAGCCGAAATATACTGGTGGCTATCAAGCTTATTCGCAAAAGAGCTCACTCAAGAAGAGCTCGATCACTACCACTCTGTTGAGATTCGTTCTTTCCTAACTGGTTTAGGCGAAAATGAAACACTAAAGCCTGCGATTGATCGCTTAGTAGATGCACTGAACCGTCTCCAAACACGTGAAGATGCACAACTCGAACTGTCTGCAGACTTTTGCGATCTTTTCTTAAAGACAGACAAACACGGCGCTCTTCCTTACGCTTCCATGTATATCGGCGAAACTGGCCTTTTAAATGATAAACCTGCAAAAGATATGGAAGAGATCATGGCTAAGCACAACTTAGTCGTAAACCAAGATCTAAAAGAGCCAGCAGACCACATCGCTATCGAACTCGATTTTCTTGGTAATTTGATCATCCGTTCTAATGAAACGGATCTTGAAGAAGAACTAGAAAAATCGTTCGCCGTTCAACAGCAGTTTATCGAACAACAACTGCTTACTTGGGTGCCAAGGTTCAACGTAAAATGTCATGACGTTGACGAATTCGGTTTCTACGCTTCAGTCTCAGCTCTGCTACTGGCATTCTGCACATTAGACACTCAATACCTTGCTGGTGAATAAGTTTATTGGATGATTTGGTAAATAAATTCAGCAGAATGTGACAATTCACCCGGATTTCTGGGTGAATTTTATTGCGAGTAATTTCTAGTCAGTCTAAAATTGTGACCGCAAACGATAAAATATGAAACATTCACGAAATGCTATGCTTATTAAAGTTCAGAGCATTTCGGTGTTAAGACAAGCCGCTCAATAGCGGTTTTTTGTTTTTTAGCACTTTAGTACCCAAAGAGCCCTACAAATTTAAGCTCTTAGTTAGGTAGCTTAACGGCTACTTCATTCCGTACTTTGGGAAAGTAGCTTCTAATAGGATAAAACCATGGCCACTATCAAAGATGTCGCTCGCTTAGCCGGCGTATCAACAACAACCGTTTCTCACGTAATCAACAAAACTCGCTTTGTTGCTGAAGCGACTCAAGAAAAAGTAAACAAAGCAGTAGATGAACTTAACTATGCGCCAAGTGCAGTTGCTCGTAGTTTGAAGTGCAATACAACACGCACTATCGGCATGCTAGTTACTCAATCAACTAACCTATTCTTCTCTGAAGTTATCGATGGTGTTGAGAGCTACTGTTACCGTCAAGGTTACACTTTGATCCTGTGTAATACGGGCGGTATCTATGAGAAGCAACGTGATTACATTCGAATGCTTGCTGAGAAACGTGTAGATGGCATCTTAGTGATGTGTTCTGACCTAACTGAAGAACTGAGAGAGATGTTAGACCGTCACGCTGACATCCCTAAAGTAATAATGGACTGGGGTCCAGAGAGTTCTCAAGCTGATAAGATCATCGATAACTCTGAAGAAGGTGGCTATCTAGCAACCAAATACCTCATTGAACGCGGTCACTCTAAGATTGCTTGTTTAAGTGGCCACTTAGACAAAGCAGCATGTGTTGAGCGTATCGCTGGTTACAAGCGCGCACTCAATGAAGCAAAGATTACTGCCGATGATGATATGATCATTGAAGGTAACTTCGAGTGTGATACGGCTGTTCTTGCTGCAGAGCAAATCGTAGAGATGGAAGATCGTCCAACCGCAGTATTCTGCTTTAATGACACAATGGCACTAGGCCTAATGAGCCGCCTGCAAGAGAAAGGAATTCGCATTCCTGAAGATATTTCCGTGATTGGTTACGACAACATCGAACTGGCTGAATACTTCTCCCCACCGTTAACTACGGTTCACCAACCTAAGCGTCGTGTTGGTAAGAATGCATTCGAAATTCTGTTAGAGCGCATAAAAGATAAAGATCATGAAAAACGCGTCTTCGAAATGCACCCTGAAATTGTTGAACGAAGTACAGTTAAAACGTTAAATTAATTGACAACTCGAGTTTAATTGCATCAAGCGCACCTTTAGGTGCGCTTTTTTTATCAACAGCTATAATGAACCCATATGCACAACAGAAAGATCATTAATTGAAGCAATATCACATTTTGAAATATCAAGTGTGAGTCTCATTCAACAAAAACTTTATTCTATTCAATCAGTCACGCACAGGGCAAACCACTTGAAAAAGTGAGACGCAAAGCTTCCGGCCTAAACCACTCGTTGGTATGGTAGCGGGGTTACCGATGGCAAAATGCAGTAAGTACTAATAATTTAGTAATTTACGGCTTATTGACAATTTAATTGCAACATTTTGCTAATCTCTCGGACCTGCTTATTTGGTGGCGTAGTTCAAATACACCGAGATAAATAACATGGATAAACCGATACTAAAGGACTCAATGAAGTTATTTGAGCCCCTAGGAAAAATAAAATCACGCTCAATGTTTGGTGGCTTCGGTCTTTTTGCTGATGACACTATGTTTGCTCTGGTTGTAAATGACCAGCTGCACATACGAGCAGAAAAATGCACAACAAAACAATTCGAACAACAAGGGTTTCAACCGTACGTCTACAAAAAACGTGGTTTCCCTGTCGTTACTAAATATTTCGCTTTACCTGAGGGCCTGTGGCAAGACCAAGAAAAAATCTTGCAGCTTGCAACCACGTCTCTAGGTTTTGCTAAAGAAGAAAAAGCCGAGCAGTCTTCTGCTAAGCCTACTCGACTCAAAGATCTGCCTAACCTTCGACTCGCTACTGAACGCATGTTGAAAAAAGCAGGGATCGATTCCGTAGAACGTTTATATGAATCAGGCTCTGTAAACGCATTTAACGCCATCAAGGAATCGCATGCGTCTTCTGTCAGTATTGAACTACTTTGGGCGCTAGAAGGTGCGATCAATGGTACACATTGGTCAGTTATACCGCAGCAGCGTCGTGAAGAGCTTATCAATCGCGTCAATTAGCATTGTCAGTGCAAACTATCTACATAACTAAGCCGCATTTTTGCGGCTTTTTTTATATCTACTGAAAGTTAATCTAAGCTTTGCCTGTCTATCTATACTATCGGTATGCATTGAAAATTTAGAGGAAGTATCAATGAGTAAGAAAATGATATTGGGTATTATATTGGTAGTAATCATCGTCTTGTTAGGCGTCAATTTTGGCCAATACCTCACGCTTGAAAATGCTAAGGCCCAACAAGCCGTTTTAAATGACTACATTGACAGCAACTTTATTGCCGCCGCCGCTATCTATTTTATTGCGTATGTAATGATCACTGCTTTCTCAATTCCAGGCGCCGCTGTTGTTACCCTGCTTGGAGCTGCTCTATTTGGCTTCTGGAATAGTTTACTGCTGGTATCTTTCGCAAGTGCAATTGGTGCTACCCTTGCTTTTCTAAGTAGCCGTTATCTGTTACGTGACTGGATTCAAACCAAATTTGGTGACAAGTTAGCGACAATTAACAAGGGCGTTGAAAAAGACGGCGCATTTTACTTGTTTTCTCTGCGTCTAATTCCTGTGTTCCCATTCTTCCTTATCAACCTGTTGATGGGGCTAACTCCTATGTCGGTGAGTCGTTACTACATTACGAGTCAAATCGGGATGTTGCCGGGTACTGCTGTTTTCTTGAATGCTGGTACTCAACTCGCAGAAATTGATTCACTTTCGGGCATCGTGTCGCCTTCAGTACTATTGTCATTTGCATTACTAGGGATATTCCCAATTATTGCTAAGTGGTTGATGGGGAAGTTTCGCTCAACACCAGTGGCTGAATAACGTATATAGCTAAATAACGCATATAGCCAGATAAGGTTCTATTTCAATGAAGATCTTCAGTGCATCGAATCCGACAGAAGCCCACATCATCTGTGGATTACTAGAAAGTGAGAATATTGCGTGTGAAGTCCGTGGGGAGGGTTTGTTTGGTTTAAAAGGTGAAATCCCATTCACAGAAGAAACTGACCCTTACGTATGGTTATATGAGCCAGAATTGGCCAGTAAAGCCCGCACGATTGTTAATGACTACCAAAAACAGCAAGATTCTATTATCTATGAAGAGTGGCGTTGTAGTAAATGTCATGAAGTTAACGAAGCTCAATTTGGTTCATGCTGGCAGTGCGGCGCTGCTTCACCTGAATAGCAGAGTTTCAATTATCACAGAAAACGATTCTGTAAAAGACCGCCTCCAAATAAAAACGGGAAGCTAAAATTAGCTTCCCGTTTTTATTTTAATTCTATTCAAGCATCTGCTCTGATAAAGAACCTAGATAATCACTGAATTTGCTTTTGAATAAAAGCGATAGATTGTTGATTGAACTCTTCAGGGTTTTCGACATTACATACATGCCCACAGTTAGCGATCTCTACCAACTCACTCGACTTATGTGCTTCCACCATTTCTTTAACTGGCTTGATGAACATATAATCGCGTTCACCCATCAAATACAAAGTTGGAATCGGCAACTCTCTGTCTTTGAAGTACTTCATCAATGGATTTACATCTGCAGTGAGGATAAACCAACGTTTAAACTCTTTTTGGCACAGCTTTTTAGCTTCGCGGATAAACAGGTGACGTGACTCTTTCTGACTTTTTTGCGGCATCACAACATAAGCAAATAAGCTGTATAACCACATATAAGGAATAATATGCTTACTCAGGTTTCCTAATTTTATTAAGACTTGAGAGCGAGTGTTGAGTTTAGTTACCGCACCACCAAGCACCATTGAGCGCACTCTGCTCGCAGCCAATTCAGCCACGTTGCGAACGATAATCGTGCCCAAAGACATACCCACGAAGTGCGCAGAGCGGATTTTGAGATGGTCTAACACTTTAAGAATATCAAGCGTCACCGCCTTGAACGTATAACGATTCGAAATCAACTCTTTAAGTATATTGTCTGATTTACCATGCCCTCTGAGGTCGATGAGAAGCAAATTGAAATGCTGCTTATACGCTTTGATCTGCTTGAACCAAATGGAGGAACTGCCTCCTGCGCCATGCACAAATACAACCCACTCATCACTCGTAGGGTGAGTAAATGTTTTATGAAATAGTAAACTCTCAGACATACCTATCGCTTTAATTATTGGAGTGGAGCTCTGCCTCATCACGAGGCGATGACCAAGGATATCACGCTATTAAGAACTTTAAGTGATAATAGTGTCAAACCTAACATTAGTCATGTGAATACCTACCCTGCCTTTTCTACATGACTCAAATGAGTTTGCAAGCTTTGTCTTCGTAAACGAGATGTGCTCTGACCAGAAAACAAGAAGGCACTCTGTTATGAGAGTGCCTTCTTCTATTAAGAACTGCAATTGTTCATAAACTAACTTTTTAAGCTAAGTCAGCAAGTTAAAATGCAGAGTGGTACATCACAAGGTATTCTTTTGCCGCATCTTCCCAACTAAAATTTTGCTGCATTGCATAAAGCTGAACACGCTTAATTTCAGATGGGTTTTGAGCATAAAGCAACAATGAACGATGCAATACTGCCAGTAACGCATGCGGTGTTGGCTCTTCAAAAGCAAACCCTGTCGCTACCTCAGGATCCTGATCGTAATCATTTACACTGTCTTTTAAGCCGCCTACAGAGCGAACAATAGGCAAAGTACCATAAGCCATACTATAGATTTGATTTAAACCACAAGGTTCAAACTCAGAAGGCATCAAAAAGAAATCAGAGCCAGCTTCAACCAAATGCGCTAGTTCATTATTGTAGGCTTCTACGAATGAGAACTTGTCTGAGTGAAGTGCTGATAGCTCTTTCAACTGACTCGCTAAAACCGGATCACCTGTACCGACAATCACAATCTGAAGGTCGTTTTTCAAGAACTGCTCGATGATAGGCAGTAAGTAGTGAACGCCTTTTTGATTCGTCAGGCGACAAACCATGCCATAAACCGCACAATCGGCGACTGGTAAGCCAACATCTTGTTGCAGTTTTTGCTTACAAGCCGATTTTCCACGAACCATGCTGTGCTTAGTCGCTTTATATTTACGAGGAAGGAAAGCGTCTGTTTCCGGGTTCCAAGCTCCGTAATCACAACCATTCAAAATGCCGACTAGGTCAGAAGCTCTGTGTTGAAACTCAGCCGCCATACCGTGACTGCCGAGCTCTGTTTTTAGCTCTTCCGCATAAGTTGGACTTACTGCGTTCACTTTATCTGCGCACAGCACACCAGCTTTGAGCATAGTCACATGTGTATCACTAACGGCCGCTTCCGGAACATTACGACTGTGCATTTCAGGAAGACATTGCAGCTCATCGTAGGCAAACACACCTTTAAAAACCGCATTGTGAATCGAGATAACACTACGTGTATTTTCAAAGAAATCGTGTTGTTGATAACGCGACTTAAGCAAGAAAGGAACAAAACCTGTATGCCAGTCATTTGCATGAATGATATCAGGTTGGAAGCCAAGCTTAGGGAGCATATCAAGACAGGCTGCACTGAAGAACGAGAAGCGTTCTCCATTATCTGCATAAGCTTGATTGTTTTCAGCGTACATTTCAGGACGGTCGAAATATTTGGCACATTCAATACCAAAAACTTGGATACCCTCGACACTCAATTTTTTGACTTGATAAGCCGTATGAGGCCAATGTTCAAGCTCAGTAGACAAAATGACTTCAGCTGAATCAATGTTTGAGATGTTTCTATAGGCGGGGATGGTCACTCGAACGTCCTGTTCGAGTGTTTGTAACGCTTTCGGCAGTGCCTTGGCTACATCAGCCAAGCCACCACTTTTAATTAAGCCTTCAACTTCAGACGCTACAAAAAGTACCGAGAGAGTCTTAGTAACCAACTCGCGCTCCTTTAGGAATAACTACGACACCATCGTCAGAAACGTGGTAATGCTTTTTATCTTCTTTCAGGTTCACACCAATCTGTGTACCCGGCGCGATGTCCGCATCTTTATCGACAATCACACGACGAAGCACACAACCCTCGCCCACTTTTACGTCACCTAATAAGATGCTTTCGCTAATATCACACGCTGATGCGATATTGCTTCGGAAACCTAGTACACACTTCTCAATACGAGAACCACGTACGTAACTACCATTACACACTAAGCTGTCGATGATCTGAACACGGCCATTTGCCGAATCAGTAAACGTTGCTGGCGGTAATGGCGGGTAATAAGTGTGTAGTGGCCACTTGCGGTTGTATAACGAGAATGGAGCATCTTTCTCAAGAAGATCCATGTGAGCTTGCCAGTACGCGTCAATCGTACCTACATCGCGCCAATAAACCTCTTCCTTCTCGCCAGTAATACGGTTAGTGCTGAAATCGTAAACAAACACATCACCACGTGGAACCATGTTTGGAATAATGTCTTTGCCGAAGTCGTGTGTCGAGCCTTCTTTATCAGCGTCTTCAACAAGCTCAGCGAAAAGCTCATTAGCTTCAAATACGTAGTTACCCATAGAAACAAGTGCTGATTCAGGGTCACCTGGAATTGGTTTAGGATTGGCAGGCTTTTCTTCAAAACCAATCATGCGGCCTTCAGCATCCACTTCGATAACACCGAACTCTGATGCTTCAGCAAGCGGCATACGCAATGCAGAAACGGTTAAAGCAGCTTTCTTCTCTTTATGGAAATCAAGCATCTGCTTAATGTCCATTTTGTAAATATGATCTGAACCAAAAATACAAACTTGATCTGGTTCTTCCAACTGCATGAAGCGAAGGTTTTGATAGATAGCATCAGCAGTACCTTCATACCAACGTTTCCCTGTACGCATTTGCGCAGGAATCGGGTCGATAAAACGGTCTGTTATGCCACTGATATTCCAACCTTTTTTCATGTGGTGGAACAATGATTGTGACTTGAATTGCGTTAATACGTAGATCTTCATTAGATCTGCATTAACGAAGTTGTTCAAAGCGAAATCTATTAAGCGGTAGCTACCACCGAAAGGAACCGAGGGTTTGCTGCGAGATTCAGTTAAAGGTCTTAAGCGAGAGCCTTCACCACCAGCAAGAATCATTCCCAATACACCAGCCATTTTATTCTCCATATATTTATAGCTTGTCGATGTCAGCACTCGTAGAGGTATCTTCCTCTGGGGGATGAGTACTAACACTTATTTCGGTACTTAGCGAATATCCATTCACATACAATGAAAATATCCTAAGCCAAACGTTGTTATGCGTGCAC
Source organism: Vibrio splendidus (assembly GCF_001557875.1). Taxonomy (GTDB): domain Bacteria; phylum Pseudomonadota; class Gammaproteobacteria; order Enterobacterales; family Vibrionaceae; genus Vibrio; species Vibrio splendidus_F. Next base: position 269,191 of record NZ_LNRF01000003.1, read on the forward strand.
TATTCTTTGCACTTGGTTTTATATACGTTATCGACTTTTCGGCCGATTTCAATTTTTAATACGCCATTCTGTGTTACGTAAGCTGATTGCTTTCCTAAGACTTAAAGCAGCTCACATTACACCGCCAGAGCGAAACATTACATTAACACCCGCCACACATCAGGTATACAACTAAACACTGATCTGCGAGTTACAATATTTTAATTAAGTTACATTCTCGTTAAAGTTGCATAAGAAGGTGTGATTAATTTCCTTGATTTATTTTACAGAGTGAATTTAATAAATCCCTGCAAGCGACGCAGCAAATCCACCAGTTGCATATTTAGTCATGTTTAGATCAAAAAAAGCAGCCTAATGGCTGCTTTTAAATTAATAACGTTCAGTTACTTCTCTTTAGGCTTTTTACGTTTATCCGTAATTTCCCATTTACCGTCAATGTACAACGCAGTCCAGCCGGATGGCTTTCCATCTACTTCAGTACGAACGTAGTTTTCTTTAGTCTTACGACTAAAACGAACCACTGTAGGCTTGCCATCAGGGTCAGCAACTGGCGCTGATGTTAGGTACTGGAACTTAGGTGAGATACGGTCTTTAAAACGAACCAGCTCTTCCACCAATGGTGCACGTGTTTCACGTGATTTAGGGAAGTTACTCGCAGCCATAAATAGACCAGAAGCACCATCACGAAGAACAAAGTACGCGTCTGAATTTTCACACGGAAGTTCAGGGAAATGTACAGGGTCTTCTTTCGGTGGCGCTACTTCGCCATTTTTCAAAATCTTACGAGTGTTCTTACAACCTTCACTCGTACAGTCCATGTATTTACCAAAACGACCGTTCTTCAGAACCATGTCAGAACCACATTTGTCACACTCAACAAGTGGACCATCGTAGCCTTTTACTTTAAATTCGCCGTGTTCAACCACATAACCTTCACAGTTCGGGTTGTTACCACATACGTGCATCTTACGCTTATCATCGATTAGATAAGCATCCATTGCCGTTTCACAAATAGGGCAACGCTTTTTAGCTCGAAGTGCTGCTGTTTCAACGTCTTCTTCAAGCACGTTGATAATGCCCTCTTCATCACCAAGGTTGATTGTTGTCTTACAACGCTCTTTTGGAGGAAGTGCATAACCAGAACAACCAAGGAATACACCTGTCGAAGCAGTACGAATGCCCATTTTACGGCTACAAGTCGGACACTCAATATCGGTTTCCACGATATGATTTGGCTTCATACCACCAGCGTCTTCGTCTAAATCTGCTTTTTCCAAATCGCCAGTAAAGTCTTCGAAGAAGTTATCTAGCACGCCTTTCCAGCTTGCTTCGCCTTCTGCGATTTGGTCCAACTTCTGCTCCATACGAGCAGTGAAGTCGTAGTTCATTAGGTCATTGAAGCTGCCATCTAGACGGTCAGTAACAATTTCACCCATCTTCTCAGAATAGAAACGACGCTGTTCAACTTTTACATAACCACGGTCTTGAATCGTCGAGATGATTGATGCGTATGTTGAAGGACGACCAATACCACGCTTCTCAAGCTCTTTAACTAGCGCCGCTTCAGTGAAACGAGCCGGTGGCTTAGTGAAGTGTTGTTTAGGATCTAGCGCGATCAGATCAAGCTTATCGCCGATCTGAACTGCAGGAAGGATCGTATCTTCGTTCTTACCCATAGGACGCTGAACACGAGTCCAACCATCAAATTTAAGGATACGGCCTTTCGCTTTTAACGTGTACTCATCTGCTTTAACGCTTACTGTCGTTGAATCGTATTGAGCAGGTGTCATTTGACACGCAACAAACTGATTCCAAATAAGTGAATAAAGCTTGTGTGCGTCTGCGTCTACGCCGTTTAGGTCTTCCGACTTAACATCTACACTTGAAGGACGAATCGCTTCGTGGGCCTCTTGAGCGCCCTCTTTGCTGCCGTATACAAGTGCTTTAGGTGGAAGGTATTGCGCGCCGTACTCAGAACCGATGTATTCACGAGCGGCTTCTACAGCTTCCGAACTCAAGTTGGTTGAGTCAGTACGCATATAAGTGATGTAACCCGCTTCATACAGGCGTTGAGCCAACATCATGGTTTTCTTTACGCCATAACCAAGACGCGTACTCGCCGCTTGCTGCAGCGTCGACGTGATGTAAGGTGCAGACGGCTTACTCTTTGTTGGGCGGTCTTCACGTTTACATACTTCGTATTGCGCTTTTTCTAAAACGCTAACAGCAGCTTGTGTTTGCGCTTCATTTTCAGGTTTAAACGCAACACCGTCTTTCTGCGCAACTTGCAGTCTAAAGTCGGTTTTCTCTGCAGTTTTAGTATCAGCATGCACATCCCAGAACTCTTCAGGGATAAAGGCGTTGATCTCGCGCTCACGCTCTACCAGTAGTTTTACCGCTACTGATTGAACACGGCCAGCGGACAGGCCTCGTGCTACTTTTTTCCAAAGCAGAGGTGACACCATAAAGCCAACAACACGGTCCATAAAACGTCGTGCTTGTTGTGCGTTTACGCCATCAATGTTTAGCTCACCTGGAGTTTCGAAAGCTTGTTGAATAGCATTCTTGGTGATTTCGTTAAAAACCACTCGCTTGTATCGCGTTTCATCGCCACCGATGATCTCACGAAGGTGCCATGCGATAGCTTCTCCTTCGCGGTCCAAATCGGTTGCGAGATAAACATGGTCTGCATTCTCAGCCAATTTTTGCAATTCAGCGACGACTTTCTCTTTACCAGGTAGGATTTGGTAGTTCGCTTCCCACTCTTTATACGGGTTGATACCCATCTTTTTGATAAGAGCTTTGCGATCTTTTTCTTTTTTGATACGAGCTTTATCTTCTGGGCTCATACCCTTGGTTGAAACTGCAGCAGCCTTTTGACCAGTACTTTGACCCGCCGTTGGTAAATCACGTACGTGACCTACACTCGACTTAACGACAAAGTCTTTGCCAAGATATTTATTGATAGTTTTAGCCTTGGCTGGCGACTCCACTATAACGAGCGATTTACCCATATTGACTCTAACGTCCTTAATCACGATGCTTCAGCACCAACAATTTAGCTTGTGGGCTTTTACGCATGATATTCTAAATTCATTGCTTCTTTTTTTACTATTGTGCGAGATTACTAGAAGATCAACCGCTTTTTTCAAAATTGGATCTGATCGCTCGACAATTCGACGACTCACAGATAAAAGGGTCACAATATAAAGAAGCTATAAAGTACTCACGAAGAATACTTGCAAGAGCCTATTCATCAGGCATTACGTCTAAACGGGCTCATACTAAGCTTGTCCGCGAATCTAACGCGAGCCCCATTCAATTATTTTTGCCGTAAATCACAAAATAAATTGTGGATGTTTGAAAAGACTCTCTTAATCGGTTGTGAAATCATTGAATTTCTAGTTCGACGCCATAAACTCAACGTTATATTCAGTTATCAGAGATAAACTCATGACAAAGAAAGTAATAGCAGAATTTGATTTACTGCTTATCGCAAACCAAATTATCCAATCACATGATGACTACATTGAAGGCATGCGCGCAAACAGCGTAGTAGAAAAAGACGATGTACTCGTCTTCAAAGGTGAATACTTCTTAGACAGCAATGGAATGCCGACCGAGAATACAACCGCGGTATTTAACATGTTTAAATACTTAGCGCACCACCTTTCGAAAGAATTTACAATTCAGCAATAATTAAAAAGCTTGCCATTTAGGCAAGCTTTTTTGTTCCTGAACCTTTACTGGCTCAGCATTTTCAACTTGTCGAAGTAGTCGGGGAATGTCTTTGACGTACAACCTGGATCATTAATCGTCACAGGCGTATCGCTCAAGGCAACCAGCGAGAAACACATCGCCATACGGTGATCATCGTAAGTATCAATCGCCGCGTGAGTCAGTTCTGCCACAGGGTTAACAATGATGTAATCTTCACCCTCTTCCACTTCAGCACCAACTTTGCGTAGCTCTGTTGCCATTGCAGCCAAGCGGTCTGTCTCTTTCACACGCCAGTTGTAGACATTACGGATTGCCGTTGTGCCTTTAGCAAACAACGCGGTCGTCGCGATAGTCATCGCAGCATCTGGAATATGGTTATAGTCCATATCAATGCCTTTCAGCTCACCACAACGAGAGATAACATAGTCGTCACCCCATTCGATTTCGGCACCCATTTTCTCAAGCGCATCAGCGAATTGGATATCACCTTGGATACTGTTTTTACCAATACCAGTAACCTTAATCTCACCACCTTTAATCGCAGCCGCAGCAAGGAAATATGACGCAGATGATGCATCACCTTCTACTAAGAAGTCGCCCGGAGCTGTGTAAGATTGCCCTGTCGGAATCACGAACTCTTGGTAGTCATTATTGATCACGTCCACACCAAATTGTTTCATAATGTGTAGCGTGATATCGATGTAAGGTTTAGAAACTAATTCACCGTCAATTTTGATGGTCACTTCGCCTTCCGCCAGAGGTGCAGCCATCAAAAATGCCGTCAAAAACTGGCTAGAGATAGAACCGTCGATTGAAACCGTACCACTCTTCAGGCCTGTACCTGTGATCTTCAATGGTGGATAGTTTTCGCTCTCTAAGTATTCAACGTCGGCACCGGCTTCTCTCAGTGCAGTGACTAAGTGGCCAATTGGGCGCTCTTTCATGCGCGGCTCACCAGTAAGAACGTATTCACCGCGACCTAAACATAGTGCTGCCGCCAGCGGACGCATCGCCGTCCCCGCGTTACCTAAAAAAAGCTCTAGGGCTTTGTCACTTGAGAATGCACCACCAACACCCGTTACTTCACAAACAGTTTTGTCAGCAGACAGCTGATAATTAACACCTAGTTGAGTCAAGGCATTCAACATATGGCGAATGTCATCACTGTCTAGCAAGTTTGTTAGGCGAGTGGTTCCCGTTGAAAGTGCAGCCAAAAGAAGTGCACGGTTGGAAACGCTTTTTGAACCAGGCAGGTTAACTTCCCCGTTCACTTTTTGAATTGGTTGTAACGTAAGGCTTTCCATTAAATCTTATAGTCCTTGTACCACCCGAACTCACTGGCGCGTATTTATTTTCGGGTGATGAATAATTCTTCGTACTTGCAGACTAACGAACTTTTCCAACGAACTCCAGAGCTAATCCCACCCAATTAGGTGATTAATCAGCCAATCAATAGTATTTACATACTAGTACACGAGATCAACTCGAACACCATCTGAAAAATAGAGAATTCGTACATCATCGCCTCGGTTGAACAACATTGAGTTATCGACATCTTGGATGATGTTAACCAACTTATCGTCTTTAGTTTTGACCAATAACTCGACCAGTTTATACTCTACTTTATATTGTGTGTTACCTCGGTTACGAGCAATACCCGCACCCGCTACTGCACCGACAGCTGTCGCCACTTCTTTACCGGTGCCGCCGCCAAACTGATTACCAATCAAGCCCCCAATCGCCGCACCCAATAAGGTTTCCCAACCATTCGCTTTCGATTCAACGATCTCTTGCTGAGTAATGTATCTGACCGTATCAATCTCACCATAAACCACCTCGTTTACTGGTCGAGCTTGGTTTCTGTTGTAAGCTGCATTTGCCAACATGGGCAAAACAAGTAAAATCCAAAGCAACTTCTTCATGGTAAAACTCCTAAAGACCTCTTGGTCAGTGATTAATCTGTAATGCGGTACTTATGACTATATACCTAACCGAACTTGATACTACTAGTATAGAGTTTCCTTCGCCCTTCGACGCGCTTGATGAACCCAACGGTCTGCTCGCCTTCGGTGGTGATTTAACACCAATGCGAATTTTAAACGCTTATAGCCAAGGTATATTTCCATGGTATGGCCCAGGTGAGCCTATACTTTGGTGGAGCCCTGCACCGCGAGCGGTATTTAATCCTAAGACATTCAAACCGTCAAAAAGTCTTAAAAAGTTTCAAAGAAAGCACAATTACCGTGTCAGCATCAACCAAGCGACGGACAGAGTAATTGGCTATTGCTCTTCACTAAGACCCGAAGAAGAAACCTGGCTAAACAGCGACATGCAGTCAGCCTACCGCAAACTTGCTTCATTAGGTTTCTGCCACTCGGTTGAGGTTTGGCAAGATGATGAGCTGATCGGCGGACTTTACGGCTTACAAAGAGGCCAAGTCTTTTGCGGTGAATCGATGTTCAGCCTAAAGACCAATGCCTCTAAAATTGCGCTGTGGTATTTTTGTGAACACTTTACACAATTCGGCGGACAACTGATTGATTGCCAAGTCATGAACCCTCACTTGGAATCCTTAGGCGCTATCGAGGTTGATAGGGATGAATTCCTAGGTTCTCTGCAATTACTCAAAGAGTTTTCCGTTGACGATGCATGCTTTAAAACCCAATGGCTAAAGGAAATGCCTTAATGAATCCAGATTTACAACAAATCAGAATTGGATTAACAGACAATCACGCTTGCAGCTACTTACCTCACCTCGAAGAGAGAGTGGCGGTCACGCTTGATGAACACATGCACACCTCAGATAACTATGAAGTTCTGCTTGCGAATGGATTTCGCCGCAGTGGAGCAACCATTTATAAGCCACATTGCGATAATTGCTCAGCTTGCCAAGCGATTCGGCTTTCTATTCCTGAGGTAAAGCTTTCCAAAAGCCAGCGACGAATCCTTAACAAGGGAAAATCACTGCGTTGGGAACTGAAAGATGAGATGGATGACAACTGGTTTGATTTATACAGTCGCTATATCACCGCTCGTCACCGTTCGGGAACCATGTATCCACCAAAGAAAGAAGAGTTTCTACAATTCTCTAAAAATGAGTGGCTTACTACAAAGTTCATGCACATCTATGATGAGAACAAGTTGGTTGCTATCGCCGTAACCGATATCATGACTCACTGTACAAGCGCTTTTTATACCTTCTTCGATCCTGATATCGACATTTCGATGGGAACACTTGGCGTTCTATTTCAGATCCAACATGCCCAGAAAGAACAAAAACAATGGTTATATTTGGGTTATCAAATCGATGAATGCCCTGCGATGAACTATAAAGTACGATTTCAACGTCATCAAAGGCTAGTAAATCAGCGGTGGCAAGGGTAGAATACGCGACAACTTTACATATTTTGATTTTAACGGCACAATCAAGCCGTTGAAAACCGCCAAATTTCGAAAGAGGATTAGATGGCTAAAGAAGACGTAATCGAGATGCAAGGCACTGTCCTTGATACTCTACCAAACACAATGTTCCGTGTTGAGCTTGAAAACGGTCACGTAGTGACAGCACACATCTCTGGTAAAATGCGTAAGAACTACATCCGTATTCTTACTGGTGATAAAGTAACTGTTGAGATGACTCCATACGACCTTTCTAAAGGCCGCATCGTCTTCCGTGCTCGTTAATTTTTAATTATCGACTACGATAAGAAGCGGAGCTTAATGCTCCGTTTTTTATCGCCTAAATTTTTTACCACTCCAACATCTCGCATCTCTCGCAAACATAAAAAAACGCACAACCGAAGTCATGCGTTTTATATTTAAACTTTTGAGTTATCAATCACTTCGTTAGTGCATAACCTCTTCTTTAGCACCTACATAAACAAAGTCTAGGTCGTCTTTCTTCAGGGATACCTTCACAGTACCTCCGTCGACTAAACTACCAAACAATAACTCATTTGCCAGTGGCTTCTTAAGCTTGTCTTGAATAACACGTCCCATCGGACGAGCCCCCATGGTCTTGTCGTAACCTTTGTCTGCTAACCAATGGCGAGCATCTTCAGAAACTTCTAAAGATACGCCACGAGCATCCAGTTGAACCTGAAGCTCGACAATAAACTTATCAACAACTTGGCTAATTACACTTGGATCAAGGCTGTTGAACCAAATGATATTATCGAGACGGTTACGGAACTCAGGAGTAAATACCTTCTTGATTTCGCCCATCGCATCTGGCGCATGATCTTGTTGGATCAGGCCGATCGATTTCTTCTCCGTTTCAGCTACACCAGCGTTAGTCGTCATCACTAAGATCACGTTACGGAAATCCGCTTTACGACCATTGTTATCAGTTAGCGTGCCGTTATCCATAACCTGTAGCAACAAGTTAAAGATATCTGGATGAGCTTTTTCGATTTCATCAAGTAACACAACAGAATGCGGGTTCTTGATTACGGCATCAGTTAGCAGACCACCTTGATCATAACCAACATAACCAGGAGGAGCACCGATCAAGCGGCTAACAGAGTGACGCTCACCGTACTCAGACATATCAAAGCGCAGCAGTTCAATACCCATCAACTTAGACAGTTGAACCGTCACCTCTGTTTTACCTACACCAGTAGGACCGGCAAACAGAAACGAACCAACAGGTTTATTGTCTGCACCCAATCCAGCACGAGTTAGCTTAATCGCTTCGCTCAATACATCAATTGCAGGATCTTGTCCGAATACCAACATTTTCATGCGGTCATCCAGTTTCTGCAGCGTATCTTTGTCTGAAGACGATACTGACTTCTCAGGAATACGCGCCATTTTCGCAACCATTGACTCGATATCAGCCACGCTTACCGTTTTCTTACGACGACTTGCTGGTGCCAAACGGCTACGAGCGCCCGCTTCATCAATTACGTCGATTGCCTTATCAGGAAGATGACGTTCGTTAATGTATTTAGCTGACAGTTCCACAGCGGCACGCAACGCTTTGTTGGTGTAACGCACTTCGTGGTGAGCTTCGTATTTTGGCTTAAGACCAATCAGAATCTTAGTCGTATCATCTAATGATGGTTCAACAATATCGATTTTTTGGAAGCGACGAGATAGCGCACGCTCCTTCTCAAAAATACTGCTGTACTCTTGGTAAGTTGTTGAACCGATACAACGTAATTTACCGCTGCTTAATAGCGGTTTAATTAGGTTTGCGGCATCAACCTGACCACCCGATGCAGCACCCGCACCAATAATGGTGTGGATCTCATCGATGAACAGAATCGCGTCTTCTTCTTTCTCCAGTTGCTTAAGAATCGCTTTAAAACGTTTCTCAAAGTCACCACGATATTTCGTTCCTGCTAGCAATGAACCAATATCTAGAGAATAAATTACGCTACTCTGAATGATTTCAGGCACTTGTCCTTCGACGATGCGCCATGCAAGACCTTCCGCGATGGCAGTTTTACCTACACCCGCTTCACCCACTAACAGAGGGTTGTTCTTACGACGACGACACAGAACTTGGATAGTACGCTCTAGCTCTTTGTCACGACCGATTAGTGGGTCAATATTGCCCTGCTTGGCTACTTCGTTAAGGTTGGTAGCAAAGTTTTCTAAACGGTCTTCGGAATTCGCTTCTTCAGCATTCTCTGCACCGCCAAATGAATCAGATGATGAAGGACTATCGCCTTCGTTACTGGCTTTGGTAATGCCGTGTGAGATGAAGTTAACAATATCTAAGCGACTAATGTCGTTTTTCTTAAGAAGATATGCCGCGTGAGATTCTTGCTCACTAAAAATAGCCACAAGTACGTTAGCACCTGTTACTTCGCTGCGACCTGAAGATTGAACATGAAAAACAGCACGCTGAAGTACTCGTTGAAAACTCAGCGTAGGCTGGGTTTCGCGAGTCTCGTCGCTTTCAGGGATAAGTGGGGTCGTTTGATCGATAAAAATATCGAGCTCATTGCGAAGAGCATCGAGGTCAGCCTGACAAGCTTGGAGCGCTTCCTTGGCCGCATCATTTTCTAATAATGCTAGTAGGAGGTGTTCGACAGTCATGAATTCATGTCGCTTGTCTCGCGCACGAGCAAATGCGCCATTTAAACTCGTCTCTAATTCTTTATTTAGCATAAGTACCTCCTAAGGGAACAACAGTGTTGTTCGAGCAATTTATACTTGCTCCATTGTACATAGTAGCGGATGCTCATTTTCCTTTGAGTACATCGTGACCTGCGCTACCTTTGTTTCCGCTATTTCAGCACTGTACGTGCCGCATATAGCTTTACCTTCATAATGAACCTTGAGCATCACTTCCGTTGCTTTTTCGATATCTAGTGAGAAGAATCGCTCTAGGATCTCGATTACAAAGTCCATGGGCGTGTAATCATCGTTATTTAATACAACGTTATACATTGCCGGTGGCTTTACTTTTGTTGCTTCTTTCTCCAGTAAATCTGAGCCTGGAGATGCCCATTCAAAGTTTCTGCTCATATCGCTTTGCTAAGGGTTATTTTTCGGAAGTCGTGAGTGTTTACCTAACTTAAATTTACCACATTCACGCTTTACGGTGTACTAAGAAACTGCACCGAGAAACAGTACCAAAAAATATTCCTCTATACTGAGCCTAATCCACCATTTCCATCGCTGCAAATAAAAGATCTCGATTAACAGGATTAACATATGTGATTGATTAAAAAGACACCATAACTATTGACACTGACGATAAGATCACCGCTAAGTTACTATTTAGTTAATAGTTTGCAGTTAATCTCGAATGTGATTTGTTATTAAAATTGATCACTTTTATACCAATTTGCTATTGACTGTACTCAATCATTAGCTACATTGGAGCTAAAAGGTTTTTTAATACATTTTTGCAACATGATTTAAAACCAGTAACACGCTTTAAAAATTAACAATAAGGAATAATTACGCAGGGTAGCGTTAATTTCCGTAAGCAATGTATGAGATTCAAGCTATCAGCTGAAATTCTTTAGCTGGTAAGAATGATATCAATTGAACTTACAACTATTGATATAACAACGTTAGTAACAAAATGCATGAGGGATGTATAGCATGGCTACAGGTACAGTAAAATGGTTTAACAATGCCAAAGGGTTTGGCTTTATTTGTCCAGAAGGTGAAGACGGCGATATTTTCGCGCACTACTCCACAATACAAATGGAAGGCTATCGAACCCTAAAGGCTGGTCAGCAGGTCGACTATGAAGTAGAAAGTGGTCCTAAAGGCTCGCACGCTAGCTCCGTTGTTCCTGTAGAAGGCAGCGCCGCAAAATAGGCGAAGCCAACTCATGTTAACCTCCATCAGTCGTCATTAACGGCTGACAGGTAAACAGAATATTGAAACCGCTCATTTAATACCTGTAATACAGGATTACGTGAGCGGTTTTTTCGTTCCGGGATCTCTAAAGCTGCTCACTGGACAATCAGTTCGAGGATGTATTCTATTAAACTAGGTCTTAGGAAGTATTAGAAAGAAAAAAGACGCTTTAACGTTATCGTTAAAGCGTCTTTCATTTTGACTTTATCTATGACTTAGCTATCAAGCCAAGTAACTCGTTAGAAAATCACGTTCATGGCTGACTAACGATGAGTCCAATATCACTATGCATCAATAAATGCGTTTAGTGTTGAGCTTGGACGCATTAGTGTTGAAACCAGTGCATCATCAAGTAGGTAGTAACCACCTAAGTCGCCAGCGACACCTTGAGCGTTGTTTAGCTCTGCAACAATAGCTTCTTCACTTTCAGCCAGTTGACTTGCCACACCTGCGAACTCAGCAGCAAGATCAGCATCAGCCGTTTGCTCAGCAAGCGCCTTAGCCCAGTATGCCGCTAGGTAGTAGTGGCTACCACGGTTATCAAGCTCACCTACTCGGCGTGAAGGAGACTTGTTGTTGTCTAGGAATTCACCCGTTGCTTTGTCAAGCGCGTCCGCTAGAACTTGTGCCTTAGCGTTACCCGTTACTACGCTCAGGTGCTCTAGAGATGCCGCTAGTGCCAAGAATTCACCTAAAGAATCCCAACGTGGGTGGTTTTCTTTCTCTACTTGTTGTACGTGCTTAGGAGCAGAACCGCCAGCACCTGTCTCAAATAGACCGCCACCGTTCATTAGTGGAACAATCGATAGCATCTTAGCTGATGTACCAAGCTCTAGAATCGGGAACAAGTCTGTTAGGTAATCACGTAATACGTTACCTGTAACCGAAATAGTATCGAGGCCTTCTTTGATACGAACCAGTGAGTATTGAGTCGCTTCAAGTGGAGCAAGGATCTTAATTTCAAGACCATCTGTATCGTATTCAGGAAGGTATGCTTCTACTTTCTTAATAAGCTGAGCATCATGCGCGCGAGACGCATCTAGCCAGAATACTGCTGGGACACCCGATGCACGAGCACGCGTTACCGCAAGCTTAACCCAGTCTTGGATTGGTGCATCTTTAACCTGACACATACGGAAGATATCGCCTTCCTCTACGTCTTGCTCTAGAAGCACAGAGCCTGAAGCGTCAACAACTTGAACCTGACCTGCAGCTTCAAGGATAAAAGTCTTATCGTGAGAACCGTACTCTTCAGCTTTTTGAGCCATCAAGCCAACGTTTGGTACGCTACCCATCGTTGTTGGATCGAACGCGCCGTTCTCTTTACAGAAATCAATAACCGCTTGGTAAATGCTCGCGTAGCTACGATCTGGGATCATTGCTTTGGTATCTTTTTGCTTACCTTCAGGATCCCACATTTGACCAGAAGAACGCAGCATTGCAGGCATAGAAGCATCAACAATGATATCGCTTGGAACGTGTAGGTTAGTAATACCACGATCCGAGTCAACCATCGCTAGTGGTGGTTGAGTCTCGTATACCGCTTGTAGATCAGCTTCGATTGCCTGTTTTTGCTCTTGAGGAAGCGATGCAATCTTCGCGTATACATCACCGATGCCGTTGTTAACATCCACACCAAGCTCTTCAAATAGCTGACCGTGTTTAGCGAATACGTCTTTATAGTAAACCTTAACCGCATGACCAAAGATCACTGGATCAGATACTTTCATCATGGTTGCTTTCATATGAAGAGAAAGCAGTACACCTTGCTCTTTAGCCGACGCGATTTCTTTCTCGAAAAACGCAACCAAAGCGGCCTTGTTCATCACTGACGCATCAATGATCTCTTTATCTTGCAGTGCAAAAGCTGGCTTCAATGTTTTCTTCGCGCCATCTTTGCCAACGAATTCAATGCTAACTTCCGTAGCACCTTCAATGGTTACTGATTTTTCGCTACCGAAGAAGTCTTTGTCGTCCATACTTGAAACGTGCGACTTAGAATCTGCAGACCATGCACCCATTGAATGTGGGTTTTTCTTCGCATAGTTTTTTACTGAAAGTGGAGCGCGGCGATCCGAGTTACCTTCACGTAGTACAGGGTTTACTGCACTGCCTTTGATTTTATCGTAAGTCGCTTTAACGGCTTTTTCTTCGTCGGTGTTTGCTTCTTCTGGGTAGTTTGGAAGTGCGTAGCCTTTTGACTGTAGTTCTTTGATTGTTGCTTGCAGCTGAGGCACAGATGCAGAGATGTTTGGAAGCTTGATAATGTTCGCTTCTGGTGTCTTAGCCAATTCACCTAGTTCTGCTAATGCATCACCAATGCGTTGCTCTTCGTTCAAATAATCAGGGAAGTTGGCAATAATGCGCCCTGCAAGTGAAATGTCGCGAGTATCAACGTTAATACCAGAAGAAGCTGTAAAAGATTGAATGATTGGCAGCAGAGAGTAAGTTGCTAGCGCCGGAGCTTCGTCTGTAATGGTATAGATGATCGTTGGTTTTTCAGTAGGCATGAAATTTCCCTATAGTTCTTACAAGCTCACTTAAGTAGTGAGAGTGTTATAAATTGACCAGTAAGCCACTCAAAGAGTGAAAACTGCTTACTCGATAGTCGTACTCTATCTTATTTTTCATGCAATCTTGATGACAGCATGAACCAAATCCGTGAGTGCGTTGTTATAATAAAACACGAAGGTATAATTAAACAAATCAGGCTTAAGAGTCCATCAACTTGTTCTATTTTGTGTCATTTAGGCGCGCAAATGATAGCTCAATTCCGTTTCAGTGAAAACTTTTCAGCACACTTCGTTTACATTTTTGCAAGGTAGTTAACATGTCTACTCGCTCACGCAGCGCATCTCGTTCAGACAAACCGGCTCGTTCTGGTGCAACATTAAAACAAAGCAGTAATAGACAGAGCCGAAGCAGTGATAAAAACAACACTGGCAGTTCGCACAAAAAAACGCACTCCAGTAAACATCGATATAAAGGTAAACCTACCACTGCAAAACCTAAGGTGGCACTCGAAGATCGTAAAGTAATTCTGTTCAACAAGCCTTTTGATACTCTAAGCCAATTTACAGATGGCGAAGGGAGAAAAACGCTAGCAGACTTTATTCCAGTGAAAGACGTTTATGCTGCAGGTCGCCTTGACCGCGACAGCGAAGGGTTAATGGTCTTGACCAATGATGGGATCTTTCAAGCCAAATTAACTCAACCAAACTCAAAATCCCCAAAGACTTATTGGGTGCAAGTTGAAGGCGCACCTTCTGAGGAAGATTTAGATAAATTGAGAAAAGGTGTCGAACTAAAAGATGGTATGACCATGCCAGCCAAGGTGGAATTAATGGCAGAACCAGAAGTCTGGGATAGAAACCCTCCGGTACGCTTCAGAGCCGCGATACCGACAACATGGTTAGCTATTACGATAATCGAAGGACGTAACCGCCAAGTAAGACGAATGACAGCCAATATCGGCTTCCCTACCCTGCGTCTTATCCGCTATTCAATGGGCAACATGAATGTGGGTCAGCTACAGCCTGGTGAGTGGAAAGAAATCTAAAATCACACAGCCTACAATATCAAAATTGCCGCTAATAGAGCGGCAGTTTTATATCTACTGATAAATTATAGATACAAAAAAGCCAGTCATAAGACTGGCTTTTATCAACATTTAACAATTACTAATTAAGTAACTATTAGAAGCTGTAGAATGCAGCAGCGAATACGTAAGTTTCTTCGTCGTTACCATCACCAGCGTCAAGGTCTTGAAGAATATCGATACCCATGTCTACGCGGTCGTTAAGCGTGTACATTGCTGCAACGTTAATGCGAGAAACATCTTTGTCAGCTTGGCCGTCTTCAGTAGTAGAGTTAGCGTTGTAACCAGCAGCAAGAGTTAGCTGTTCAGTTACTGGGTAACCAGCAGAGATGTAGTAGCCAACAGTTTCTAGGTTAGTAGTGTTTTTGCCAACTAGGTCGCTTGCGTCACCTTCGTTGATCCAGAAGTTAACACCTAGGTCTAGTTCACCAACTTTAGAGTTACCAGATACAGAGTAAACTTGGTAATCAGCTTCGTCACGAGTTTCGTAACCACCGTATACGTTTACGATTTCGCTTTCGTAACCTACGTAACCGTTCACACCTTTGTCTGCAGCATCGTGATCGTCATCAGTTTCGAAGTAAGAGATACCGTAAGCAATACCAGAAGTAGCACCTTGGAACTTAACTACGTTGAATGCGTCAGATGCGTCACCAGCAGAAGAACCGAACTCGTATGTGTTGTCGCCTGCGCCATCTACTTTATCAAGAGCAGTATCATTTTCCCAACCGAAAGATGCAACACCAAAACCAGTGTCAAAACCTAACCAAGCTTTATCTACGTCAGTACCGAATTCGTTCTTAACGCCCCATGGGTTTTTCTTGTCGTCTGTAGTCCAGTTAAGTTCGAAATCAGTCTCGAAGTAACCTACTAGGCGGTTGTTTTTGTAGCTAACTGCTAGAGTAAGAGCTGTTGCCCAGTCATCGTACATAGCGTTAGTTTTAGTGTCGTAGTAACCACCAAGACCAAGTGAACCAGAAACAGAGAACTGCTCTTTGTGCATTGGGTCAAATTCGAATGTTGGTTTTGCGTTTTCTAGGCCCACGTTCGCGAAAGCTGAAGTTGAAGCTGCTGCGATTGTTAGAGCTAATAGAGTCTTTTTCATAATAAATCCACTGCCTTTTCTAAGAATGGGAGATCCTTGCCCGGTTCCCTTTTTTTATTTTTTGTGACTGGTCATTACCACTCTTTGTTGGTTAATCACCGTCACTAAATTTCGAGGTCTAGATTGCAAAAGATTATCCTGCGTGTCAAATAAACTAAAAACAAACCTAAAAAAAACACAAACCAATCAAAATCAAACACTTACATTTTTTTTCATCATTTTACGAGCAGCTTATCCTTAGTTTTATCAGCAAATATAATAATCCAAAAAATGTAACAAATAGAATTAAACTCCAACTATAACTCAAATAATAGTCCACTAGCAGAATTTAACACCTATAGGTCAGTGTTTTTTAAAATTTATATTTCACAACATAAATAAAAACGTTAAGTTCCTGATGGTTCAGTTTTTTTTTGTGAACAAGATCTACCTTTGATTCAAAAGCAAGCTATTTTGCGGTAAATGTACCGACTAGTGATATGTGCTACTATCCTCGCTCCGTTACGTAGGTCACAGTATGCTAACTACTAAAATTCAAAAATCTATTCGCACCAGTTATCAAAACCTCCAAGATCAGTTGGACAACTTTGTACCTCGACGTGCTCAAAATTACCTTGTTGCAGAAATAGCGAAGACACTTTGTGGTCAATACCACAAAAGTAATCGCATGATTGTTGCAGAGGCAGGAACAGGGATTGGAAAATCGCTGGCTTATTTAATGGCTACTATTCCAGTAGCTGTACTCAATAACCGAAAAATAGTTATTTCAACAGCGACAGTTGCGCTACAAGAACAGCTCGTTAACAAAGATCTCCCTCTATATAGAAGACTTACTGATAGAGAGTTTTCTTTTATATTAGCTAAGGGCAGACAGCGTTATTGTTGTTCCGAAAAGCTAGCTGCGGCTTGTGGAGTTGATGGTGGTCAAATGGCCATGTTCGAATCTAAGCCAAAAAAGAAAGATATCGACCAACTTCAAACTATGTACCGTAGCTTGACTCAAGGTAAATGGGATGGTGACCGCGATTCGTGGCCAAAACCTATCGACAATATGATTTGGCAGATGATCGTCAGTGATAAGCATAGCTGCAACAACAGTATGCCAACTCATAGAGACTGCCCTTTCCAAAAAGCACGCTCAGAGTTAGATAAGGCAGACGTAATTATTGCCAATCACAGTTTAGTGATGGCTGATGCTGACTTAGGTGGCGGCGTGATACTTCCAGAACCAGAAAACAGCATTTATATATTCGATGAAGCTCACCATTTACCGCATGTAGCCAGAGATCACTCTTCTGCGGCTGCGAGCTTAAAAGGCGCGGCGTCATGGTTGGAGCGTTTGAATCAATCAATCACTAAGCTTTCAGGTCTCGCCGACGAAAAGCGTGTTCATCGATTTAGAAATGAGCTGCAAGACTCTGTGCAACAGCTGATCCCTACCCTAACTCAAATGAGTAAACAGTTTGACGCTAACCACTTTGAAGATGGCTTGTATCGCTTCGAACATGGCGACTTACCTGAGTGGCTAGAGAATGAATCTAAAGATCTCAAACAACTCACACAAAAGGCGAGTCAAGCCGTTGCGAAGATTGCAGATCTAATTGCAGAGCGAGTTAAAGACGGAGAGCTTTCAGCAAAGCTAGCAGAGCCTGCGCTTGCGGAGATTGGCTTCTATATACAAAGAACAGAAAACCTTGCTCAGGTTTGGCGCTTAATGGCCGAACCTAAGAGAGAAAAAGGGGCTCCTTTGGCTCGTTGGCTCGAACTGAATAAAGAAAGCGAAGGCGATTTCGTTGTGAATGTTTCCCCACTAGAGGTGGGTTGGCAACTGGATCAACAAATCTGGAGCCGCTGTGTTGGCGCGGTATTAGTATCTGCAACCATGAGGGCGCTCAACTCTTTCAGCTTTTTCTGTCATCAAGCAGGTATCAGCCAAAAAGCAGAAGATGGCGTACAATTTTTGGCTTTGGCATCACCGTTTGATTACCAGAACCAAGCTGAGCTGATCGTTCCGGCAATGAAGTACGAACCACAAGCACCTCAGTTTACCGAATATCTTATTGAAATTTTGCCTAAGGTAATAGAAGACAAAAAAGCCAATCTCGTTCTATTCTCTTCTTACTGGCAAATGAACAAAGTTGCAGAGGCTTTAGCAACAGATTTCGTTAAAAAGTCGTGGGCATTGCAGGTTCAAGGCGATACTTCACGAACTGAAATTCTAAAAAAACATAAAAAGCTAATAGACCAAGGTAAAACCAGCGTTCTTTTTGGAACTGGCAGCTTTTCTGAAGGTCTTGATCTACCGGGTGAGCTTCTTGAAAACCTCGTGATTACCAAGATTCCTTTTGGTGTTCCTACCTCTCCTGTAGAGCAAGCACATTCAGAATATATTGAATCACGCGGTGGCAACCCTTTTATGCAGATTACTGTTCCAGATGCGAGTAAAAAGCTTATTCAATCTGTGGGTAGACTACTGCGTAAGGAAAGAGATTCTGGTAAAGTCACGATCCTTGATAGACGCATAGTAACGAAGCGATACGGAAAGTCCCTACTCGATTCACTACCGCCTTTTAAAAGAACAATAAAATACTAATATCCTCTGCCCTTGAGGTAGTTATGGGCCTTCATCGCTAGGCCCTTGCATTCACAACCCAACATGACTAATCCATCGGTTTTTCATGTGGCTGCCCTATCAGCCGATAACGAGAACACTAGCTATTTATGGAAATGATTGAGCCAACCATGTTGGTCATACTTGCTCTGGTTGCATTTGCAGCAGGCTTTATTGATGCTGTCGCAGGTGGCGGAGGGATGTTAACCGTTCCAGCTTTACTGTCACTTGGTTTACCGCCACACATCGCATTGGGTACTAACAAGCTTGCAGCAACCTTCGCTTCATCTACAGCTGCATTCACTTACTACCGTAAAAAGCTGTTCAAGCCTGAGTGTTGGGTCAATGCATTCATATCTACTTTAATAGGTGCGACAATCGGCACACTCACTGTTGATGCCATTAGCACCGAGTGGTTAGAGAAGGTATTGCCGTTAGTCATTCTTGCCGCTGCGGTCTATACCATTTTTCATAAGACTCCAGATGTGAGCCATAATGTGTCTCCTAGACCTTGCCCTGTACTTAAGAGAAAACAAAAGTACCAAGGATTCATTCTTGGTTTTTATGATGGGGTTGCAGGCCCAGGAACTGGCGCGTTTTGGACGGTAAGCTCTATGGCCCTTTATCGCTTAAACATCTTACTTGCCTCTGGCCTATCCAAAGCCATGAACTTTACCAGTAACTTTACCTCTTTGGTGACCTTCGCGATTCTTGGTCATATTGATTGGGTTCTAGGTTTAACCATGGGTCTTTGTTTAATGGCAGGTGCGTTTGTTGGTGCTCACTCTGCGATTCGTTTCGGTGCTACATTTATACGACCTGTGTTTGTTACCGTAGTAAGCGTACTTGCGATTAAACTGGCATATGAAGCTTGGTTTGTAAACTTATAGGCAGTAGCCAACGGGAAGTGAAATGAATCAATTTTCAAAACTCAAAAGTGTCATTGATACCCTAATTGGCCATTGCTCTCAGGTTGATAAATCCCGAGGTGCTTACCATCAAGCCCTATTCGATAGAGCCTTATTCAAGTGTGGCACCTCTGTTTTGCTTCCTTATGCACTTGAAACTCAAGCAACGTACCGCACCATTGTACGTGAACAAACCACAAATCAACTGACCGCGTCCAGAGCTAACTACCTGACGGAAAAGCTGACAAATCAGATTGCAGCAATCCAAAGAGAGTTAGCTAACCATGATTTACGCTTAGACCGAAAAAGTAAGTCAGGGAAAACCCTTAACGACCTATACAACGAACTCGCTCAGCACCAAGATTGGCAAAAGCGATTAATCGATTTAGTACGAGTACGAAAGTTAGCGTTTGATTCTGCGCCTCGCCACAGTAAGAAAAAAGCGGAAGAGACTTGGCAGTTAGCAAAAGAACGATTAGAACGCTGTGAAGACTCAATGAAAAATATTGAGAGACTGATTAACTTAGAGAACCCTAAGCGAAATGAACACTGATAACACACCATCACCACTGGATAACGCACCAGAAGAAGTTAAGTTAGCTGTCGACCTGATCTATCTGCTCGAAAGTAACGAAATCGATCCAAAAGTCGCGTTAGAAGCAATCAAAATTGTCCAGCAAGATTTACAAGCCAAACTAGCATCTAGCATCTAGCATCTAGCATCTAGCATCTAGCATCTAGCATAAAAATATACAGGATTCACATGTACCAACTTAGCTTTTCTATGCCCGAGTTTCTTGAAAACTACTGGCATAAAAAACCAACCATCTTGAAAGGTGGCTTCCAAAACTTCATCGACCCAATTTCGCCGGAAGAGCTTGCTGGTTTATCGATGGAAGAAGAAGTGGATTCTCGCTTTGTCTCGAACCTCGACAATCAGTGGACTGCAGAGCATGGTCCATTCTCAGAAGAGAAATTTGGCGAACTCACTGAAACACATTGGCAGCTAATCGTTCAAGCAGCGAACCATTGGCACCAAGGCGCAAATCAGCTGACTGAAGCGTTCCAAGCGTTACCTAACTGGTTGTTCGACGATCTTATGATTTGTTACTCGGCACCAGAAGGCGGCGTAGGCCCACATATTGATCAATACGACGTATTCATCATTCAAGGCCAAGGTAAACGTCAATGGAAGGTTGGCGCGAAGGATGTTGGCCAATACAAAGAGACTATCCAGGCTTCTGCACTTCGTCAAATTGAAGGCTTTGATCCAATCATTGATGAAACCTTAGAGCCGGGCGATATCCTTTATATCCCACCAGGTTTCCCACATGAAGGGAACACATTAGAGCCGTCGATGAGCTACTCTATTGGCTACCGTTCCCCTAAAGAACAAGAGCTAATCAGCAACTTTGCCGATTTTGTGCTTGCTCATGATATGGGTGACGTTCATCTGCATGATCCAGAATTCAAAACGCAAGAAGGCTACGGCAAGATTCGTTCATCGGATTTAAGCAATCTCACTGACATGTTGAAATCTGCACTAGAGCAACCTGAAACCATCAGTGAATTCATGGGCTGTCTGCTAAGCCAATCACGCCACCAGCTTGATATCGTCGCTCCTGAGCCATTATGGACAGAAGAAGAGATTGCTCAACACTTAGAGTCTGAGGGCGAAATCCAACGCGTATCTGGCTTAAAAGCGCTCTACCACGAAAATGAAAGCAACACGGCTTACATTAATGGTGAAGTCGTTAAAGTTGAACAGGCAGATTCATCACTACTCAACATACTTTGCGATGAAACCGTGATTACTTCAGCTACTGCTCTATCTCCTTCGGGCGTAACGGTCGTGACTGAATTGGTGAACAAAGGTTACTGGTTCATCGAAGACTAACTTCGCTAATAGGTTTCGCGGACATAATCAACCCCTAAAATCTAAGAGACTTAGAACCTGAGAAAAATAAAAAAGGACAAATGAAATCTTCATTTGTCCTTTTTCTATTCAACAGGTAATAAGCTTAAATAACTAGACCGTGAATAACTAAACCTTGAACTGATTAACCAATTTCTGTTGTTGTTGAGACAGTTGGTCAATTTCATTACCCACTTGCTCAGAAGCCGCGGCTTGCTCTAGGATCTTCGCACTTAAGTCACGAATATTAACCACGCTTTGATTTACTTCACCGGAAACAGATTGTTGCTCTTCGGCTGCACGAACGATCTGACTGTTCATATCACTGATCGCCTCAATAGAAGTAAAGATCGAACCTAGATCTTCAACAGCTTTCTGAACGTGTAGTGCTGTGTCATTTGCAAGTATATTGCCTTCTTGTATCGCTTCAACGACATCTTGAGTTCCAGCATGAACCTTGTCGATCACCGCTCTGATCTCACCAACCGATGACTGTGTGCGACTTGCGAGGTTTCTTACCTCATCCGCAACAACAGCAAAACCTCGACCTTGTTCGCCAGCACGAGCCGCTTCAATCGCCGCATTCAATGCCAGTAAGTTAGTTTGCTCAGAGATCCCCTCAATAACACTTAAGATCTCGGTGATGTTGCCGTTATTTTTGGCCAATTCTTCAACAATAGGAACAGCACTCGACATACGTTCCACCAGCTTTCTCATTTCACCGGCTGAAAGCTCGATAACTTGTTGCCCTTGCTGAGCTGAACGATTCGCTTCGCACGCTGCATCAACGGCCACTTCTGCATTTTGTACCACTAAGCCCGCAGTTTGAGTCATCTCTTCTGCCGCTGTTGCTACCAGATCGACTTCTTTAAATTGAGACTCACTGCTTTCTCGGGTGCTTGATGCCGATGCTTTCGCCTGGCTTGTCGTACTCGCCACTTGCTCAGTGGTATGAATGACTTCTTTGATCGTGTGTTGTAGCTTATCTAGGAACAGATTAAAACCTTTCGCTAGCTGGCCGATTTCATCTTGAGATTTCACTTCTAAGCGCTGAGTCAAATCGCCTTCACCAGAAGCGATATCGTTCAGTCGCTCCACTACCTGACGAATCGGTTTCACAATAGACAATGAAGCAAACGCGATAATGGCTAGACCAAAGACAATAAAGACCATACCGGCAATCACTTCTGTTTTGATACCTTCACTTAGCTTGGTGCTAATGATGGAATCCAATTTGTTTGCATCAGCGACGACACTATCTCTAGGGATCTCAAACAGCACACCCCAAGTTTGGTTAGCCGCAACAACAGGAGCAAATGCAAGTAGCCACTCACCGTTCTCACTCCATTGTGTCGTCACTTCACCGCCAAAGATAAAGTCGGTCATTCGATCGCTGTTGGTGTTATCACTTTGGAAGGTAGAACCGACTGCAATACTTGAATCATCAGAAGCGATGACTGAACCATCTAGGCTAACCACATAAACTTTACCAGCACCATCAAATAAGCTCTGATCAGATTGAGTGACTACACTCGTTAAGCCGTCGAGTCTTAAGTCAATCCCAAGAAAACCAATCGCAACGTCGTCAACCAAAATAGGGACCGAAATAGAGGACGTGAGTAGTGTTACGCCACCGCTATTCACGACTCTCGGCGTACTAATACACGTTTGCCCTGAAGACAAAGGACAGTAAAAACGTTCGCTATTGCCGTCATCATTCAAGATAGATTCTGAAAGAACGTTCGCTAGAACATTTTCACCGTTATCTGCCACCTTCCAATAAGGAGCAAAACGACCTTTTTCGTTAGAACCAACATAATCAGCATCGACATAATTCGCATCTTCACTATCGAGTAAATCAGGCTTGAAAACTAGATACGCACCTTGAATAGAGTCGAAGTTTAAAACCGATCGACGCACCATTTCATCCAAGGCGGTACGAAGCTCTTCACTTGGCGTAAAGTTTTCGTCTGCATTGTTCTTTAGGAACTGAGCACTGGCCGCAAGCATCTCTGCGCGGTAAATAGCTTCATCTACATAACGTTGAGTTTCTTGAGCATTAAGCTGAGAAACAGACGCCAGCAACTGCTGAGTTTTATTAATAACTGATTCTGAGCTTTGAGATTTGATGACTTGTTGATTACTCGTAGCGTTGTAGATCGAGAAACCAATAAGAGACAGTGACGTAATGATTAAACAACAACCTGCTAAGAGGGTTATTTTCCACTGTACCGATAGAGAGCGCATTTAATATCCTTATTTAAGCCAAAAGACTTCCATAACCATAACTATCACACCGACAACAAATTGCTGTACACAATGTAAATGAGTTAGACGAATAGCTTAGCGAATAATTACAGCACAAATCGCTTACATATAAAACGAAAGTTTACATAAATGTTAACAAGCCATGCCTTTTACCTATTGCTTGTGCGATTTCAAAATAATCTACTCATACAATCATTGCCAATAGGCCTATTGCTCTAACATTTTTGGTATAACCTAGCATCGATATTTCAAGGAAGCTGACTCTCCCTACATCTTTAAAACGCCGCAATTTCGGATTATTTTTTCTAATCCAAGTTATAGATTTTTATCTTGATCAAGTTCACACTTTTTGATTGCTAAGTCGGCATTCAAGCTCTAATATCTCGCGCCTAGATTCCCTAATCACTTTATTCATTTGGCTCTCCTCAATGGAGCGCTTGGCTTTTTACGTCTTTAATTATTGGAGAGATACGCAAATGTCCGCCTCGTTTCCATTAGCGAAACTTACCTTTTTAATCGCTATTCTGACAGCCGTAGGTCAAATGACTCAAACGATGTACGTGCCTTCTATCGGTCATATGGCAGGTGAGTTCTTGGTTTCAGCGTCTTCACTGCAAGCGGTGATGGCGTGTTACCTGATCCCTTATGGCTTGTCGCAATTTGTCTACGGCCCGCTTTCTGATCGCCTAGGTCGTAAACCGATCATCGTCGTTGGTTTGATCATCTACATCATAGGTACATTGGTAGCCTTGTTCGCTCATGAATATGAATGGTTCTTGGTGGGTAGCTTTATCCAAGGTTTGGGTATCGGTTGTGGCGGTGCGATGTCTCGTACATTGACTCGTGACTGTTTTGAGGACGCAGAACTGCACCGCGCAAACAGTTTGATCAGCATGTGCGTGATTTTCTCACCATTGATGGCTCCTGTACTGGGCGGTTACTTGACAGAGGCTTTTGGCTGGCGTTCTAGCTACTTGTTCCTAGCGCTATTTGGTATTGCAGTTGTGATCACAATGATGACGAGCATGATGGAAACTCTACCAAAAGAGCGACGCAAAAACGAATCGGTTGTAAACAGCTATAAATTCGTTCTGTCTGACAAACGCTTCCAAGGTTTCTTATTGGTACTGGTGGCAACATTCGCGGGCGTAGCCGTATTTGAAGCAGCGGCTGGTGTATTGCTTGGCGGTGTACTTGGCTTGCCGGCAACCACCGTAAGCTTGCTGTTTGTTTTACCTATCCCGGGTTACTTAGTCGGTGCTGGCTTATCTAGTTACATCGCACAACGTCGTAGTGAGCGCCGCGCACTGAATGTTGGTCTAGTTGCTATCTTAGTAGGCTCAACAGTGGTGTTGATTCCGGGTCTGTTTGGTCAAACAACAGCATTAACTTTGATTGGCGGTGCAACCATTTACTTCTTGGGCGCTGGTATCTTATTCCCAGCAGCAACAACGGGAGCACTTTCGCCATTCCCATACCACGCAGGTACAGGAGGCGCGATCTTAGGTGGTATGCAGAACCTAGGTGCTGGCATCGCAACACTATTGGCATCGTTCTTCCCTGCTCAAGACCAGCTTCCGCTCGGTTGCCTGATGATTGCTATGTCATTTATCGTTATGCTTGGTTTACGTTGGGTCAATCGCAAGCCTGACCACTCAAACGAAGTACCATTGGCTATCTAAAGTAAAACGCAAATCTTACCTACACAAATAAGGGACATGCTGAAAAGTGTGTCCCTTTTTTATTGCCCGTTTACCCTCGCCTAGTGTCTACCACCAATTTCATCAAACATTACTTTGATTTTTTAGAAACAATAACAGACACTTACATTGAAAGTGCATATCCAGAATCCAATTATAAATAACATCACTGGAAGAAAACCAAGGTACCTAAGCTCCAACTACAAAGGATGCTGGCATTAAAACGAGTAAGGTGCACACTAAGGATATACAGATGCGTTTCGCTTTAACCACATTAGCCGTATCGGCCGCGCTTGTCGCCGGATGCAGCAACCAAGGAATAACAACCATGAAACACTACTCTCCATCGCAACTCGTCGCTCAGCAAACCCAAGCTCCTGTTGCTAAGAAAGTCCCTCATGCAATGAAGATTCATGGTGATACCCGAATCGATAATTACTACTGGATGCGTGATGATGAACGCCAAGACCTAGAGATCTTGCAACATCTTGAACAAGAGAACCAGTACGCAGAGACTGTGCTGAAGCATACAGAATCAACACAAAAACAATTATTCGAAGAGATCAAAGGTCGAATCGCGAAAGACGACAATTCGGTACCGGTGCGCAAAGGCAGCTACTACTACTCGAATAAAGTCACAGGTGACAACGAATACCCAGTTCACCTACGTGAAAAAAACTTTTTAGGCACAGACAAGCAAGTCATCTTAGATGTTAACGAGCTAGCAAAAGAACATGAGTTCTTCAGTATTGGTGGCTTAACGATCAGCCCAGACGAAAACTTGTTGGCCTATGGCGAAGATACGCTGAGCCGCCGCATTTACACCATCAAGATCAAAGACCTCACCACTGGTGAATACTTAAAAGATGAAATTGAAGGGGCTGCGAGTGCGATCGCGTGGCAAAACGATAACCAAGCCTTCTACTACATCAAGAAAGATCCACAAACGCTGCTGGGTTACCAAGTTTACCGCCATGTATTAGGCACACCTCAAACAAGCGATGAGTTAATCTACGAAGAAACCGACAGCGCTTACTACACCTCTTTGAGTAAAAGCAAAGATGGTGAACAGGTCTACATTTGGCACTCGAGCACAGAAACCAGTGGTGTTTCAGTCATCGATGCCAACAACCCAAAGGCTAAAGCCGAAGCTTTTTACCCAAAAGAGACAGGCATAGAGTACAGCATAGCTAAACTAGGTGATTGGTATTACATCTACACCAACTACCAAGCGGTCAACTTTCGTTTAATGAAAGTCGCAGCCGAAGATATGCATGACCGCTCAAAATGGGTCGATGTCATTGCAGCAGACGATAACACTCAGCTTGTTGATTTCGAGTTGTTTGATGACCATCTTGTTTACGAGCAACGTGCGGATGGCTTGTCTACAGTCACGGTTCGCCAACTATCAACAGGCAAAGAGTTCCCACTCGAATTTAACGACACCGCTTTCGCCGCTTACCTAACGAGTAACTATGAATTAGATAACTCAAAAGTTCGAATCTATTACAGTAGCTTGACTACGCCAGGTACTTACTATGATTTCGACCTAAGTACGGGTGAGTCTGAAATCAAGAAGCAAACACCCGTATTAGGTGATTTCGAAGCGGATAACTATCAATCAGAGCGAATCATGGTAACGGCTCGCGATGGTAAGCAAGTACCTGTCTCTTTGGTTTATCGTAAAGACTTATTCAAAAAAGACGGCACTAACCCAATTTACCAATACGGCTACGGATCTTACGGTTCAACTATTGAACCGACCTTCAGCTCTACTCGTCTCAGCCTGCTTGACCGAGGCTTCGTTTTTGCAATCGCTCACATCCGCGGTTCAGAAATGCTTGGTCGCCCATGGTATGAGGACGGTAAAAAACTGACCAAACAAAACACGTTCAACGACTTTATTGATGTAACCAAAGGTCTCGTTGAAGAAGGATACGGCGCGAAAGATAAAGTGTTCGCCGTTGGTGGCTCTGCTGGCGGTCTATTGATGGGAGCAATCATCAACCAAGCACCAGAACTGTACCGTGGTATTGGTGCACATGTACCGTTTGTAGACGTTGTGACAACCATGCTTGATGAATCGATTCCTCTAACCACCAACGAGTATGACGAATGGGGCAACCCTAACGATAAAACCTACTACGATTACATGTTGGGTTACTCACCATACGACAATATAAAAGTTCAAAGCTATCCGAACATGTTGGTAACAACAGGCCTACATGACTCACAGGTGCAGTACTTTGAGCCCATGAAATGGGTGGCGAAACTGCGTGAAATGAAAACAGACAACAATGTACTGGTGTTCAAAACCGATATGGAAGCCGGTCACGGCGGCGCTTCTGGTCGATTCAAGCGATTAAAAGAAGACGCACTTGAATACGCCTTCTTTTTAGACTTACTAAAGACTCAATAAATTCTACGTAACTGTAAGTATTCACATCATTTAATGTCGCCATTTTGTCTCGACAAAGTGGCGACAGAAATTATTAGGCATGGTTAAATACGATGAACCATGAAATCCACCAAATCAAAAACCCTTAAAAACAAGCAGTAAAAAAGGTTTACGAGAGGTATAAAAACAAATGAAAGTAATTAGCTTCAACATCAATGGCCTTAGAGCCCGCCTTCACCAACTGCAAGCTGTTATCGACAAACATCAACCTGACGTAATTGGTCTGCAAGAGATAAAAGTACACGATGAAGCCTTCCCAATTGCTGATGTTGAAGCAATGGGCTACAAGGTTTACTTCCACGGTCAAAAAGCACACTACGGTGTGGCAATGTTGTGTAAGCAAGAGCCTATCTCTGTGCAAAAGGGTTTCCCAACAGATAATGAAGATCATCAAAAACGCATGATCATGGCGACGTTTGAAGATGAAAA
Organism: Vibrio splendidus; assembly: GCF_001557875.1. GTDB lineage: Bacteria > Pseudomonadota > Gammaproteobacteria > Enterobacterales > Vibrionaceae > Vibrio > Vibrio splendidus_F. Next base: position 297,232 of record NZ_LNRF01000003.1, read on the forward strand.
CGGTGAAAAAGTTACTGTGCTAAATGGCTACTTCCCTCAAGGGGATAACATCAAGCATGAAACCAAATACCCGTACAAACGCCAGTTCTACAAGGACTTAATGACCTACCTAAACGATCACCACAATAAAGATGAGCAAGTGATTGTGATGGGCGATATTAATATCAGCCCTATCGACGCAGACATCGGCATCGGTGAGCCTAATGCAAAGCGCTGGTTAAAAACCGGCAAGTGTTCTTTCCAACCAGAAGAGCGCGAATGGTTGAAAACATTAATGGACTGGGGCTTTGTAGACAGCTTCCGCTTGCTACACCCAGAAGTGAACGATCAATACTCGTGGTTTGACTACCGCTCAAAAGGTTTCGTGGACAACCGCGGCCTACGCATTGATGTAGTACTTGCGACTCAAAAACTTGCTGACAAATGCACTGAAGCGGGTATCGATTACGAACTGCGCGGCATTGAGAAGCCTTCTGACCACGCGCCAATTTGGTCAACGTTTAAATAGAAAATAGGGAGCTCATGCTCCCTATTTACTTTTTAGATTAGTTGATTGGCCAAGGGGTTGTCCCGTCAACACTAATCGGTGTTGTGGCAAACTCATCGACACAATAGCCTTGGTTTGAGCTCGCGAAGTACGTTAGTGGCATTGGAGGCAAATTCAATGTCACTACTTGTTGTTTGGCTTTCTCCGTAAAACTAAAGCCCCACATATCTAGATAATTCCGCATATCCCGCTCGTTGACATAACTCAGTGCAACCAACAGCCAATCGTCATTGGTGATCTGGTTTGCTTCGTCTCTTGAATAGCTGTCAAAGCCAATGTTGTGCCTATGTGCAATCCACAACTCATCACTCGACTTTAAACGGTTGAACTCGCGCTCTATCAAGTGCAATCGCCCTAACATATGCCAGCCATAATCTAATACGCCTTGATCTTGTGCTAACATCATCATTTGAATGAAGACTCTCGCTCCCCAACTCCAACCAGTTTGATTCTGAGCTGCCATAAAAGCATTTGGGTCAGGTTGAATTCGACTCTGCTGCAAAACTTCATATTGCCCTTTAAAATCTAAGCCTTGGCAAGACGATACCTTTGCCGTGTCTTTATAATATTTTGATTTACTAAAATACGAATAGTAGTTCGTTGTAGAGTGCCCATCCCAACCGCTAAACCTAAATCGACCACGCTCTAAGCCATGCCCTAACTCGTGAAGATCACCATGCCCTAATGGATGAAACGACCAGTAGGCATCATACGGGTTTCCTGAACAACCATAGCCACAGTTAGCTTGGTCTGCGTTCATATGCTTTACAATGTCAATGGTCGCAATTTCCCAGCCCTTTGCCTCTCCGTATTGATGTATTTCAGCAATTTCATCAATACCCGGCCCTTTAAAGCCTGCAAGTGCATGAGGAAAGTTATGTACATAACGCTCTGTGGCGAGAGCCATATCATGAGGCTGAGCCCAGTCAGCAGCACTGATAGATTCCTTCATTTTGTCCAACTTAGAATGAACTTCAAACCCCGGAGTAATGAGTTCAGCCCAATCAAACTTTCCTTCTTCAAGCTGTGCAACAAAACTTTCGTTGTCTGCTTCACTGCGCCAGACAGGATGCTGCGCGACATTCTCAAAACGCAGCTCCACATCAATATCGTTAGTATCAAAATGAACCTGTAACGTCCCACCATAAGCAGACGTGAGATAAATCGTCTCTCCCGGGTTCACAGGATAGGCTACCGAGGTTAAAAACTTTGGTCTAGCATAGCCATCATCGCCCGAAAATTCGTGAGTAGCTCCACTACGTAGCGTATTAAATACTATCGATGTAGCTACTTCATTGCTGTCCAAACGAGTCACTTTGATTGTCTTACCAGGCAAAGCATACACGCCTGCCGCACGGAAGCTTCTCTTAGACTCTAGGGTTATATTTTGGCTTACTAGAGAGACATCCTCAAAGTTCTTGGTGCTAAAATTACCTAAGCTTGGTTGTGCCGCATTATACAAACGGCTGTTGTATGCGGCGTAATCACTATAGTAAGAACGAAGAAACTCGATTCTCTCCGTTACACCTTTACCCATCGGGTACTGAACATCTTGGCGATAACGATCCGCAAGTAACAGTAACAACTTTTCATATTCGTAATCATCGGTTGCAAACAGGTCTGTTTTTTTACTATCAAGAGTCGTTAGGTGTGAACGAATACTATTCGCCGCAGTATAGAACTCTTCATTCATGTTGGAATCGTCAGGGCAAGATTTGTCCTCACACAAATTCAGGTCAACGGTGAAACTGTTGTCTTTCAATCGCTGTAAAAGCGCTTGTTGCTGGACAATATTATCCGGTATTTGATCAATCAGTTGTGTAGAGTCCCAGTTCGACAAACCTAGCTTGCGCCAATAGTTATCGCCAACGTACGTCATGTGCATTTCTGCAAATAGTGCGTTACCTAAGTCCGTCATACCGCCATCAAGATGTAGGTATAACACTGGAATATTGTTACTGAACGCCAAGCGTAGCCCTGAAATCACATCTTCAATGTCATCGCCATCATTTAACTTTTGAGACAAAACTAGCAAGTCAGGGTTATTGGCTTCAAGACATTGGCTTAATTTACTGCCATCACAAGTATTGTCAGCGTTGATAACCATAGAAGCGTTAACATTGTCGATTAACCAGTTTCGTGTCGCTTGGTCATCAGGAAAGTAATGAGATTGATCAAGCTGAGCTAACACAACATTTTGTGGCGAGTCAGTACTAGAAGTCCACCGAACCAAATTCTTCAACCAAGTATCCATTTCTTCGTTGACAGAATCAGGAAAGCGCTGCTTAGTTCGAAACGGGTTGCTTGCTAATGCGGCATAGCGGTTGTCGCCTGATGTATAACCCGCAATACCAATGACAAGCTCTTGGTCGGCATAGCCATCTTGCATCGCTTTATTGGTTTTCAAGATGATATCGTTAAAACCATAGGTAGGTAAGATAATTGCCGTATCATGTGTTGGATCCCAATGAAGACTACGTAGAGGTTCCCCTTCTGCGTTTAGGGATAAAGCTTGCTTAATATGATTGTAGTCCGAGTTGTATTGAGCGACTAACGCTTGGCTTGCATCAATGAACTCTTTGGAATCAGTCACATAAGAAGCGTCACCTGTGAACAACGCCTTTTGAACGGCTGTCTGTGGAGTCGGTGTAATATCAGGCTCACCACCATTATCCCCCCCTCCAGAACCTCCAGAACCTCCAGAACCTCCAGAACCTCCAGAACCTCCAGAACCTCCAGAACCAGTTTGGGCACTTTCACCGCTACTACCACCACCGCATCCTAAAAGTGATAACGCGATAACACAAACAACCAAGCTCAATAGTAAGTTACTCTTTTTCATCATTATTCCATACAACAACAAAATTTTTCCGAGTCTATCTACCACCATACCTAAAGCAATTAATCTCATGAATATGTTAGTTTAATTTGAAGCAAGGTAACTATTTCGATAGAAGGTAAGTAATTGAAAGCCTGAAGGATTCAAAAGCTCACAATGCTTGTTTGGTGCCATTAAAAACGGCGCTATAGAAGCGCCGTTTTATTCACTATGACTTGTAAAGGATGCTATTAGCTAAGAGGTCTAAGGTAAGCAAGGAAACGTTTCTCCGCGAATTTGAAAATCGCGATGATGATAAACGTTAGCGCCATGTAGAACAGGCCTGCCGTTAGGAAAGACTCGAATGGAGCGTAGTAACGTGAGTTAACCAAACGAGCTGCACCAGTTAGATCCATAATAGTTACGATACCTGCTACCGCAGAGCCGTGAAGCATGAAGATGACTTCATTACTGTAAGCTGGTAGTGCGCGACGTAAAGCACTTGGTAAAATGATACGACGGTAAGTCTTCGGTGTACTCATACCATACGCTTTTGCTGCTTCAACTTCCCCTTTAGGTAACCCGTTGATGGCACCGCGAATGATCTCTGCTGTGTATGCTGATGTGTTAAGAATGAATGCCACCAGAGCACAGAACCAAGCGTTTTCCCATAGTGTGTCTTTCACTGGGAAGAATTGATCCATACCGTAATAAATCAGGTACAACTGCACCAATAACGGCGTACCACGGAAGAAATAGATGAACGACCAAGCCGGAGCGTTAATCATCATATTTGGACTGTTACGAGCGATAGCTAATGGTATGGCTACGAATAAGCCAATAATCAAAGCGACGCAAACCATCCAAGCTGTTGTCCACAAACCACCAAGGTAAATCGGCAGGCTTTCAATTATCAATGAAAAGTCCATAACTACCTCGCGTGGATACTGAATTTACGTTCAACCAGCTTAAGTAAGCCTGTCGAAACACTGGTGAAGAATAAGAAGATAAGCGCCACCGTCATATAGAAGGTAAATGGCATTTTGGTTGAACCTGCCGCCAATGCGCTAACACGGACCATGTCTTCTAGGCCGATAATCGAAACCAACGCGGTAGTTTTAAGTAGAACTAACCAGTTGTTACCAAAGCCTGGCAGTGCGTGACGAATCATTTGCGGTAATAGAATACGACGGAACGCTAAAACAGGTCCCATACCATAGGCCTTTGCCGCTTCCATTTCACCGCTATCAACTGCCATGATGGCACCACGGAAGGTTTCAGCCATGTAAGCGCCAAAGATAAAGCCAATGGTTAAGACACCAGCAATAAATGGGCTGACATCAATATAATCAGGTAGGTAAGACGTCCATTCGTGGTTAGGATCACTGGATGTGAACCACTCATTGAGCCACTCATTGATGGAATACAAACTGTTGTTTAAAAGGATCTGTCCACCAAAGAAAATCAGCATCATCAATACGAGATCAGGAATGCCTCGAATAACAGTTGTATAGAGGGTTGCAATAGCACGAGCCCAGCGATAAGGCGCTAGTTTTGCTAAGGCACCTAGCATACCAAGAACCATAGCTAAAATTAGCGACAGCAAGGCAACTTCGATTGTAAGCACCGCCCCTTTCAGGATCGAAGCTTCATATCCTTGTAAATCAAACATAATGAATTCCAACAGAACTGCGAAAAAGTTGGTAAGACAGGGAGAGGAGAACCTCTCCCTTAAGAAGTGACGCTAGAGATTACTGGCCGTATACGTCGTAGTTAAAGTACTTAGCAGCGATATCTTGGTAGATGCCTTTTTCACGTAGTGAAAGAATTGCAGCATCTAATTGCTTAGTCAGATCTTTGTCTTGCTTACGTAGAGCAATACCAAAACCTTCACCGAACCACTTAGGATCGGTTAGTGATGGACCAACAAACTCGTAAGCTTCACCACCAGCTTTGTTTAGTACGCCTTCTTCTAGAGCAGATGCATCACCCAGTACAGCAGCAACACGACCGTTAGCTAGATCAAGGTAAGCTTCATCAAATGAACCGTAACGAACGATCTCTACTGTGTCGCCGTAGTTATCTGTTAGGTACTTGTCGTGAGTTGTTGCTCGTTGAACGGCAATTTTTTGACCACTTAGATCATCAAAATTAAGGCCTGCACCTTTTTTAGCGATGAACTTGTTCGGGATAAGTGCGTATTTACCAGTGAAGTCGATCTTTTTCTTACGCTCTTCCGTGATAGACATTGCCGCGATGATCGCATCATATTTACGAGCAAGTAGAGAAGGAATAATGCCATCCCAGTCTTGTGCAACGATCTTACACTTCACCTGCATTTCAGTACAAAGTGCGTTAGCCATATCGACATCGAAGCCTTTCAGTGAACCGTCAGCTTCTGTCCAGCTAAATGGAGGGTAAGCACCTTCAATACCGAAACGTACTGTTTTCCATTCTTTTGCTTGAGCTACGCCCGTTGCAGCAGTTGCAGCAAGTGCCGCGACTAATAACCACTTTTTCATATCCCTACTCCTGTGATTTAGGTTTTTATGTTTTGCTAGTTTTAATATTGTGTTTGTTGTTACTTATTAACTTACTTGTTGTGTTTTATTGTTCACACCGTCGCTGTTTACCTTGGCAACGGTATTTCAATTCTGATTAGTAAATCGATGAGATAAATTGCTGTAATCGCTCAGATTCAGGTTCCGTAAACAGTTTAGCTGGATCACCCTGTTCTTCCACTAGACCTTGATGCAAGAACATCACATGGTTAGATACATCACGAGCAAAAGCCATTTCGTGAGTTACCACAAGCATGGTTCTTCCCTCTTCTGCTAGATCGCGCATTACACCAAGCACTTCGCCTACTAACTCAGGGTCTAATGCCGATGTGGGTTCATCAAACAGCATCACTTCAGGATCAACCGCTAGCGCTCGCGCAATCGCAGCACGCTGTTGTTGGCCGCCAGACAAATGACCCGGGTAGTAATCTTTACGCTCATACAGACCTACTTTCTTCAATAGTAGCTCTGCATTTTCAATCGCTTGTGCTTTAGGTACACCTAAGACGTGAACAGGCGCTTCGATAACATTTTCGAGAACGGTCAGGTGAGACCACAGATTGAAACCCTGAAAAACCATCGCCAGACGAGAACGGATTCGCTGTACTTGTTTTTCATTGGCAGGCACAGAAACACCCTGGCGATTGTTTTTCATTTGAATTAATTCACCATTAACCCAAATCTCGCCTGCGGTAGGTGTCTCTAACAAGTTGATACATCTAAGGAAAGTACTTTTACCCGACCCTGAAGATCCGATAATCGATACTACATCGCCTTTATGCGCAGAAAGTGAAATTCCCTTTAAAACTTCATTTTGACCAAACGTTTTGTGTAGATCCTTTATGTCCAGCGCTGGTACATCTTTCATGCGCTTTCTCTCCCAAGTTTGTGAAAATGCAAGGTACTCCGACCTTTTCATGCGATACAAACTAGCACCACACGGAATAACATGCAACAAATTATTAACCTAATAATTTGGAATAAATAGCGATTCACTCTGACTTATTATGCAAAAGGTAGCGTTTTCACCTCAATTTAATGAATGAGTTCTATCAATAAGCTGTAATTACCCCCCTTACATTGTTTAAATAAAGTTAATCAAAATGAGATTCTCGTAGCTTGATGTCTCACAAGAAAAACAGGTTTTGTGAACTTAGAAACATTGCAGCCGACAAAACATAGCGCGCACATTCAACACATCACCTCTCTATAAAGCACCATTATTTTGAGGTTACTGCATTGTAAGCATTTTAGTCAGAATACCGAGCAAGTGAGTAATAGTGAGATAACTCAGTAAACAAGGAGCATTCAGTTGATACCAGAGCGGTAAAGGCTCTAAGAAGATAAGAAAACGACAGTTTGTGAAAACTAATTACACGATTCATCAATGGGAAGTTAATGAATCGCTGCGTTTTGTAGCTTTCTTTCACATACACTCATAAAGTGATCAAGATCAATCACCCTAAAGGGTAAGCTTGTTAGACTCCTCAGCAAAGAATAAGGCATTAAAAATGCCAAACATTTCTTTTAACTTAGCTGCATAAAGCACATCAAGACCGTGCAACATAATGTTAATGAGTTATAACTAAGAAATAACGCAATTACGCAATTACGCGAACTTATAGAATTCAATTTTAGAATTACTAACATAAAAATATGAGGAATCTATGTCAGACGTTGTGAACAATGCGAACTCTGAAGTAGAAGAGAAAAGCTATAAAGAGCTACACCGCCCTGCTTCTGAATTTGAGAGCCGCTCAGATTATCTAGATCATGAGCTTCAAATCATGAAGCCTCGCCGCTTCGGTTTAAACCTTCCTGGTCGTGACTTCCGTTTTGAACTTGAAGACCTTGTTCCTGCACTTGCTGGTACCATTGGTATCATCGCGATGTACTCAGCAGTAATGATGTCTTGGGCTGATGGCCTAACTCAAGCTTGGGAGCACGTAAACCTTGGTAAAGAGTTTGCGATTGAAGTCGCTCGTGTAGAAATGCTTATCCCTGCACTGCTGTTCTGTATCCTTGCTTCTGGTTTCTTTAACCCTAAAGCAAACCTTGCCGGTAACCACGGCCCAATGATTCCTCTTATTGGTACCATCGCTCTAGCTGGTGCTCACCCTCTTGCATTGGCAATCCTTATCGGTGTCTTCGGTCTAATCCTAAGTTTCCTAAAAGGCGGCTCCAAGCTGGTTAACCTGACTTCGGAAGGTACCGCTGGTGGCTTACTTATCTTCTTAGGCCTAACGGGTACCATGAGCCAAATCAACTCGATTCAAACATGGGCGGTTGGTCTTCAATCTTCTACTGTTGAAGCGGGCAGCATGGGTTACGTTGGTTTAATCGTTCTTGCTATTACTATAGCTATCTACGCTTTCCTAGCAAAAGTGAATAAGCGTTGGTTAGCTATCCCAGTTTGTGCATTCACAGGCCTTGCTATTGCTTTAGCACTAGGTGCTGGTTTCGATATCGTATTCGAAACTGAAATGGGCATTCCAAACCTAAACCCAGTTTACTGGTGGGGTTCTACTTCTGAAGGTTGGATGCTTGGCTTGCCAAACGTTGAACACTTCATCGCATCTCTACCATTCGCAATTCTTGCAGTAGCCATGTGGTCGCCTGACTTCCTAGGTCACCGTATCTTCCAAGAACTGAACTACCCTAAAAAGTCTGAAAAAGTACTTATGGACGTAGATGACACAATGACTATGTGTTCAGTTCGTCAAATGGTAGGTACAGCAGTGGGTGGTGGTAACATCACTTCATCTTGGGGTACTTACATGATCCCAGCAGCAATCGCGAAACGTCCAATTCCTGGCGGCGCAATCTTGCTTGGTTCTCTATGTATTATTGTTGCGATTCTTGGTTTCCCAATGGACGTTGCAGTATGGCCACCAGTGATGCGTGTTGCGCTACTTGTAGGTGTATCTCTGCCTCTACTTGAGGCGGGTATGCAAATGGTTAAGGATTCAAAAGATTCTCAAGCAGCTGGTATCTGTATCTTCGGTTCTGCGGTTGTTAACCCAGTATTAGCATGGGCACTGACTATGCTTCTTGATAACAACGGCCTAATTGGTGATAAAGAGCGTGCGAAGCGTCTGTCATTTGTAGACAAGATTGTTATCCCAGTTGGCGTTTTAGTTATCTGTCTAGTAGCAATGCTTGCAGTTGGTATGCTAGAAAGCCAATATGGTCTAAAAGCTTGGCTATAATGGTCCTTACTACACAAAAGTAGTATTAGGATTAAAAAAAAGTTTGGGTGGCAACCCCTGTCACTCAAATTTTTTCAACTTTTTTTGGCATTTATTGATTTAGTTTAAGGTTTGCAGAAATTTTTTAGCGTAGTCTTGAATACATAGAGTAAAGACAACATATAGAAGGTAGTGACAATATATATAACCATATGACGCTTATATGCTCATATATATTGTTATTAATAAGAGTGTACTACCCTTACGAGGGGCGCTGGCTCAACAGTGTTAATGTACGTATTTTTTCTACTAAAAAGGTAGGTATGTCATGGCAGAGCAATTTGCTAAAGCTTGGGAAGATTTTGCTGCAGGTGAGTGGCAAAGCGAAGTAAACGTTCGTGATTTCATTCAAAAGAACTACACGCCGTATGAAGGCGACGAGTCTTTCCTAGTTTCTGAGGGTACTGAAGCAACTAACAAGCTTTGGTCTTCGGTAATGGAAGGTATCAAACAGGAAAACGCAACTAAAGCACCTGTAGATTTCGATACTTCTGTTATCTCTACCATTACTGCTCACGATGCAGGTTACATTGAGAAAGATCTTGAGACTATCGTTGGTCTACAAACTGAGAAGCCACTAAAACGTGCAATCATCCCTAACGGTGGTGTACGTATGGTTGAAGGTTCTTGTAAAGCATACGGTGAAACTCTTGACCCAATGGTTTCAAAAATCTACTCAGAATACCGCAAAACACACAATGCTGGCGTTTTCGATATCTACACTCCTGATATCCTAAAATGTCGTAAGTCTGGTGTTCTGACTGGTCTTCCTGATGCTTACGGCCGTGGTCGTATCATTGGTGACTACCGTCGTGTTGCACTTTACGGTATTGATTTCCTAATGAAAGACAAAGCTGCTCAATTCGCTTCTCTACAAGAGCGTTTCGAGAACGGCGAAGATCTTGCTGCAACAATGCAATTGCGTGAAGAGATCTCTGAGCAACATCGTGCTCTAGGTCAAATCAAGCAAATGGCTGAGAAATACGGTTTCGATATCTCTGAGCCAGCTCAAACTGCTCAAGAAGCTATCCAGTGGACTTACTTCGGCTACCTAGCTGCTGTTAAATCTCAAAACGGTGCTGCAATGTCTCTAGGTCGTACTTCGACTTTCCTAGACATCTACATCGAGCGTGATATCGCTGCTGGCAAAATCACTGAAGAACAAGCACAAGAAATGATCGACCACTTCGTAATGAAGCTGCGTATGGTTCGTTTCCTACGTACTCCTGAGTACGATGAGCTATTCTCTGGCGACCCAATCTGGGCAACAGAGTCTATGGGTGGTATGGGTATCGACGGTCGTACGCTAGTAACGCGTTCGAACTTCCGTTTCCTAAACTCTCTATACACTATGGGTCCTTCTCCAGAGCCAAACATCACTGTTCTTTGGTCTGAGCAACTACCTGACGGCTTCAAGCGTTTCTGTGCGAAGGTATCTATCGATACTTCTTCTATCCAGTACGAAAATGATGACCTAATGCGTCCTGACCTTGCATCTGATGATTACGCTATCGCTTGTTGTGTATCTCCAATGATCGTTGGTAAGCAAATGCAGTTCTTCGGTGCTCGTGCTAACCTTGCGAAAACAATGCTTTACGCAATCAACGGCGGTGTGGACGAAAAACTTAAGATGCAAGTTGGTCCTAAAGAAGCTCCAATGACTGATGCTGTTCTTGATTACGATAAAGTAATGGATCGTCTAGATCACTTCATGGACTGGCTAGCTAAGCAATACGTGACTGCGCTAAACAGCATTCACTACATGCACGACAAGTACAGCTACGAAGCGTCTCTAATGGCTCTTCATGACCGTGACGTTCGTCGTACAATGGCTTGTGGTATTGCTGGTCTATCTGTTGCAGCTGACTCACTGTCTGCAATCAAGTTCGCGACTGTTAAACCAATCCGCGACGAAGATGGCATCGCAACTGACTTCGAAATCGAAGGCGATTACCCTAAATACGGTAACAACGACTCTCGTGTAGATGACATTGCTTGTGAACTAGTTTCTACGTTCATGAACAAGATCCGTAAGCTTAAGACTTACCGTAACTCTATCCCTACACAGTCAGTTCTTACTATCACGTCTAACGTGGTTTACGGTAAGAAAACAGGTAACACTCCAGACGGTCGTCGTGCTGGCGCTCCTTTCGCTCCTGGTGCTAACCCAATGCACGGTCGTGATGAGAAAGGTGCTGTAGCTTCACTAACGTCTGTAGGTAAACTACCGTTTGCTGACGCACAAGATGGTATCTCTTACACGTTCTCTATCGTGCCAAACGCACTAGGTAAAGAACAAGATAGCCAACGTGCTAACCTTGCAGGCCTAATGGATGGTTACTTCCACCACGAAGCTGGCATTGAAGGTGGTCAACACCTTAACGTTAACGTTCTTAACCGCGAAACTCTTGAAGACGCAGTTAAGCACCCTGAGAAATACCCTCAGCTAACAATCCGTGTATCTGGTTACGCTGTTCGCTTTAACTCGCTAACTGCAGAGCAACAAGCTGACGTAATCGCACGTACATTTACTGAGTCTCTATAAGCTCACGCTCAATAGACAGTAAATAATATTAGCCTCGCCAATGTGCGAGGCTTTTTTATATCTGCTGTAAATCGCACTGAACTCATCTCCCCCGCGAAATGTTAGGTTGAGCAAAAAAGCACCCTATCATTCACTTTTTTTCCACAAATCCACTCAAATTACGGTAATATCGCGGTTCATAATTTAAGAGTAACTGCTCCATGAAATACCTGCGTTGTTTACCCCTGATTCTCCTCTCTTTTTCATCTTTGGCATCTGATCGTTCTACGTTAACTTTTGCTTTAGATAATGATGGTGTTTTTGGCGTCGACCAAGACTATACCAACGGCTTATTTCTGGGTTACACATCATCAAGTATTACACCATACAATTGGGTCAAACCATTGAGCCTTTCCTACTGGGGCGCTAGCTCTCTAGATAAATGGGAAATCACCATTGGCCACAAGATGTATACGCCTTCTGATATTGAAGCGGAAAAACCTCTGCCCAATGACCGTCCATATGCCGGTTACCTTCACACTGAATTCAACTACATCAGCTTGAATCCACAGCAAGCCCAGCGCTTTAACATAACGTTTGGAACGACTGGTGAAAGTGCACTTTCAGAAGACGCTCAAAAGCTGGTTCACTCGATCACTAAATCAGATGAGCCTATGGGGTGGGAATACCAAGTTGATGATGAGTGGGCGGGCAGCGTTGGTTATTTAAGCCATTTCAACCTAATGCGTAATCAAGCTCTAGCGAATACTGACTACGAAATCTCTAACGTTTCAGAGATCAACGTGGGTAACTTTAGAAGTGATATCTCGACTGGATTTATGTTCCGTTGGGGTACGGATTTAGGCGGTAACTTTGGTGCAGCCAACATCACTACAGAAAACCCATTCAAACCCGGCATGATCGGGGCATCAAACGCTGGTTGGTTTACCTATGCAGGCCTTGAAGGTCGTTACCGATTCAACGATCTAACAATCGAAGGCGATCGCTCTGGTGTAGATGAGTACGCGAGAAAAAACAACGAAGATCCCGCTATCTACGATGTTACTTTAGAGAATATTCAAGCGACAGCAGTGGTTGGTGTGGCTTGGTATAACCGATACGTTGGTGCCTCTTTCGCACTAACCGCAAAGACCCCTGATTATGAAGAAGCAAAAGAGTCAGTTTACACCACTGGTGGCATCACAATGTTTGCTTTCTTCTAAGCACCAGTAAGGGCTTTCGTCCTTTAATTTTCAAGTTTAATAAAGGCAATCATCTTCACTGGTGATTGCCTTTATTTTTAAAGACCTCGTTACCATTTGACCCTATTTTATGTACCGTTTTTGTAATAAAATAAACGGTATAAATTCCTCTACGAGAATAGCTCATGTCTACAACTGGTCGCATTCACTCATTCGAATCTTGTGGTACTGTCGATGGCCCTGGTATCCGCTTTATTGTGTTTCTTCAAGGCTGTTTAATGCGTTGTATGTACTGTCATAACCGTGATACATGGGATCTTCATGACGGAAAGGAAGTAACGGTCGAAGAGATCATCAACGAAGCAAAATCATACCGTCATTTCATGAAAGCATCGGGCGGTGGTATCACCTGTTCTGGTGGTGAAGCGATGCTACAACCTGAATTTGTTCGTGATTTTTTCCGCGCAGCTCAAGCTGAAGGCATCCACACTTGTCTTGATACTAATGGCTACATTCGTAAGCACACTGAAGTGGTTGATGAAGTCCTAGAAGCCTCTGATCTAGTTATGTTGGATCTTAAGCACATGCGAGATGAGATACACCACGATTTCATTGGTGTATCAAACAGACGTACTCTTGATTTCGCACGCTACTTGCACAAAATTGGTAAGAAAACCTGGATTCGTTATGTGATTGTCCCTGGCTACACAGATACGCCTGAAGATGCTCACCTGCTAGGTGAATTCATCAAAGACATGGACAACATCGAGAAAGTAGAACTTCTTCCGTACCATAAGCTTGGTGCACATAAGTGGGAAGCACTTGGTTTTGACTACCCTCTTGAAGGTACAAACCCGCCAAGCAAAGAGAAAATGGATGAGATTGTTGCTGTTCTTAGCCAATACCATTCAAACGTAAAATACTAATCTAGACTTACGTTGATATTGTTTTCAAACGCCTCAATTTCGATTGGGGCGTTTTCTTTTCGAGCAAAACAATCCTTTCACTTTTCTTTACAACTTTTGTTTATCAATTCAAAAAATCATATTAAATCCGTGTTGAGATCATGTTTCCACTCGTAGGAATGCTGTTACTCTTACTGCAACAAAAGAATATAACATTTAGTTTTTTAGTGAGGCTCCTCCCATGGAAATGACCAATGCTCAGCGTCTAATTCTATCAAATCAATACTACCTAATGTCTCAAATGGATCCTGAGAACTCAGCTAAATACCAACGTCTACAAACGATTGTAGAACGTGGTTACGAACTCCAAATGCGTGAGCTTAACAAAGAGTTTGGTTGTTTGACTGAAGCAGAATGTCGCGAAATTATCGACATCATGGAGATGTACCATGCAATGCAAGAGTCGAACAAAATGCTTGCAGAACAAGAACGTGCTGAAGTAGACCAACGTCGCCTTCAGTTCTTAGGTTTTGATATCGCTTCTGAAGCGCAGATCGTACATTACGTGCGTTTCCTTGTTGATTCTGAAGGTCTTTACCCTCAATTCGACAAAGCCGATCACCACTTCAATAGCCAAATGCCAATGCTAGAGAAGTACCGTCGCATGCTAACAACATGGCGCAACTGTCCTCGTCAGTACCACCTATGTGCGACAGAGCTATCTCAAATCTTTAGCGCTTAATACGTTAATAGATCAGCGATAACTTTTAAAAAAAGTTTCAAGAAAAAGGGTTACTCATCATGAGTAACCCTTTTTTAATGTTCGCACACAAAGAGAAAAACCAAAACAATTAGAAAACGTAAGCCACACCGACGTTCGCGGCCATGTTAATGCCACTTTCAAGTATTGGGCTATTCTCAATATCGCCTTCAAGGTTGGTATAACGAACGCCACCAGTTACTCGAACATTTGGCGTAACATGCAGATAGCCACCTAAACCAATAAAGTACTGACCATCCCAGTCTGCGTCGAATTCATCTAAGTTAGTTCTTGCCGCTTCAGCTGAACTCACACCATATAAGTGATTATTCAAACGCTCGCTGTTGTAGGCGTAACCAATAGATGGGGTAATCGCCCAGCCATTACGACGAATCGGTAGACGCCATGCCGCTTCCGCATAAATACCATTGTGCTTAAAGCCTAAATCTGAACCTGCTGTCGCTTCAAACATCCCAACCAGAGTAATCACTTGATAACTGATACCACCCAATACAGAGGCATCACGTTCATCCAACTTTTGAATATCAACGTTATCAGAGTCACCCGGCTTTAATGTTCTTGAATCATAAACGGCTCGAAACACAATATTTTGCGGTGAACCTGCAGGTAATAAGCGATAGCCTGCACTGAAACCACGCATAAAGAAGTGCTCACCTTCATAACCAATCATAGGGATCACGGCACGGTTTGACGGAGTGTCTTTGTAAACAGCAGGAGAATAAGAGGCAGCAACGCCGAGTGACCACTGCGAGATTTTTGCATGTGTTGCTGTCGAAGCCAGTAACGCAGCACTGATAGCCACTATTTTTAACCCATTGTTCTTCACTACATCTACCTATTTATTGAGCAATTTTTGATAACGCCGCGCATTATATGGTACTTCGTTCCAGAAAATCAATAGAGCCCAGTTATACATCTAATACACATAAATCCAGTGTGAGTATTATTAAGCGACCTAAAATCACAAAACAAACGGCTAGATCCCCTCGAATGTAAAATAATTTGATTCTACACGCCTCAAGTTGCCTATTGAGCTCGCTACGCTTTTCACACACAAAATTGTAAATAAATACATAATTGTTAAGCAAAATTGTCGAAGCGGGTCTAACCTTAAAATGTAGGGAGAGCCTATTTTTCAATCGCTCGTCAGTTTTGACTGGTTAACAAGGGGAATGTGACTATGAGTATTTTTGACCACTATCAATCACGTTATGAAGCAGCCAAGGAAGAAGAGCTGACATTGCAAGAGTTCTTAGCGCTGTGTAAAGACGATAAAAGTGCTTACGCTAATGCTGCCGAGCGCTTATTACTAGCCATTGGCGAACCGGAGGTCATTGACACCGCTCAAGACCCTCATCTGAGTCGTATTTTCTCAAACCGTGTCATCTCACGCTACAGCGAATTTAAAGATTTCTACGGTATGGAAGATGCGATTGAACAGATTGTTTCTTACTTAAAACATGCTGCGCAAGGTTTAGAAGAACGTAAACAAATCCTTTACCTACTTGGCCCTGTGGGCGGTGGTAAATCTTCTCTCGCTGAAAAACTCAAAGCCCTGATGCAGAAACTGCCAATCTATGTATTGTCTGCTGACGGTGAACGAAGCCCTGTAAACGATCACCCATTCTGTCTATTCGATGTTAACGAAGATGGCGACTTATTGAAGAATGAATACGGCATCGAGAAACGCTATCTTCGCTCAATTATGTCTCCGTGGGCAGCGAAACGTCTGCACGATTTTGGCGGTGATATTTCCAAATTCAAAGTCATCAAACTGCGCCCTTCTATTCTCGATCAAGTCGCGATCGCGAAAACAGAGCCAGGTGATGAAAACAACCAAGATATCTCGTCTTTGGTTGGTAAAGTTGATATTCGTAAACTTGAACACTTCTCTCAAGATGATCCTGATGCCTACAGCTACTCTGGTGCGCTATGTAAAGCCAACCAAGGTGTGATGGAATTCGTGGAGATGTTCAAAGCGCCAATCAAGGTATTGCACCCTCTACTAACGGCAACACAAGAAGGTAACTTCAACGGTACCGAAGGACTTTCAGCACTGCCATTTGACGGTATGATTCTGGCTCACTCGAACGAATCCGAGTGGCAGACCTTCCGTAACAACAAAAACAACGAAGCCTTCCTCGACCGTGTGTACATTGTAAAAGTCCCTTACTGTCTGCGCGTCTCTGAAGAAGTTAAGATCTACCAGAAACTGCTGGAACACAGTGAGCTGTCCAAAGCCCCTTGTTCACCAAGCACACTCGATCTGCTATCGCAATTCAGCATCCTATCGAGACTGAAAGAACCTGAAAACTCTTCTCTGTTCTCAAAAATGCGTGTTTACGATGGCGAGACTCTAAAAGACACCGATCCAAAAGCGAAGAGCTACCAAGAGTACCGAGATTATGCTGGTGTTGACGAAGGCATGTCAGGGCTATCAACGCGTTTTGCCTTTAAGATCCTGTCTCGTGTGTTTAACTTCGACCAAGCCGAAGTGGCCGCCAACCCAGTGCACCTGTTCTACGTTATTGAGCAGCAAATCGAACGTGAGCAATTTCCTCAAGAGGCCGCTGAGAAATATCTAGAGTTCTTGAAAGGGTATCTCGTGCCACGCTACGTAGAGTTCATTGGTAAAGAGATTCAAACCGCTTACCTAGAGTCTTACTCTGAGTACGGCCAGAATATCTTCGACCGCTATGTCACCTACGCAGACTTCTGGATTCAAGACCAAGAGTACCGCGATCCAGAAACCGGCCAGCTATTTGACCGTGCTTCTCTGAATGGTGAACTTGAGAAAATCGAGAAAACAGCCGGTATCAGTAACCCTAAAGACTTCCGAAATGAGATTGTAAACTTTGTGCTTCGTGCCAAAGCCAACAACAATGGCCAAAACCCAGTTTGGACGAGCTACGAGAAACTGCGCACTGTTATTGAGAAGAAAATGTTCTCTAACACAGAAGAGCTACTTCCTGTTATTTCGTTCAATGCTAAGACCTCAACGGATGATCAGAAAAAACATGACGACTTCGTTGCTCGTATGATGGAAAAAGGCTACACCGAGAAACAAGTGAGGCTACTATCCGAGTGGTACCTAAGAGTTCGTAAATCCTCATAACCAAACGGTATTGAGCTGCTCAATTGGGCAGCTCAATTGGGCAGCTCGTACAAACTAATAACTTTTATACCTTAGTAAACCAATAACTCTTATACCCGAATAAAAAGTAGGATCGCGACATCAGCTGAGAGGGAGTTCTTATGGCACAATTTATCGATCGGAGGCTCAATGGCAAGAATAAGAGTGCTGTGAATAGACAGCGTTTCTTACGACGCCATAAAGAGCAAATCAAAGAATCTGTGGCCGATGCAGTCAACCGACGCTCAATCACCAATACTGAAACGGGTGAAGACGTCACTATTCCCCATAAAGACATCAAAGAGCCAAGCTTTCACCAAGGTCAAGGCGGCGTAAGAGAACGCGTTCACCCAGGTAATGATCAGTTCATCACAGGCGATAAAATCGAACGCCCTAAAGGTGGCGGTCAAGGTGGTGGCTCAGGCCAAGGCGACGCAAGCCCTGATGGCGAAGGCCAAGATGAATTTACCTTCCAAATTTCAAAAGATGAGTATCTTGATATTCTCTTTGAAGATTTAGCTCTGCCTAATTTAGAGAAGAATCAGGTCAATAAAATCACCGAATGGAAAACACACCGCTCTGGTTACCAGAGTGCGGGGATTCCATCCAACATCGCCATCGTTCGTTCACTGCAACAATCTCTGGCTCGTAGAACCGCGATGACAGCAGGTAAAAAGCGTGAGCTTAATCTACTGATGGAGCAACTTGACCAAGTTAAAATGACGGAGCCAGCACAACCTTTTGAAGAAAGTCGCTTGAAAGAAGAGATTGCCGAGTTACGTAAAAAAATTGAAAGCGTGCCATTCATTGACACCTTCGACCTACGCTTTAAAAACTACGAGAAGCGCCCTATTCCATCTAGCCAAGCCGTGATGTTCTGTCTAATGGATGTATCTGGTTCAATGGATCAAGCCACGAAAGATATTGCTAAGCGCTTTTATGTCCTTCTGTACCTGTTCCTAAACCGCACCTACGAAAACGTCGATGTTGTGTTTATTCGTCACCATACTCAGGCTAAAGAAGTCGACGAGCATGAGTTTTTCTACTCCCAAGAAACCGGTGGCACCATTGTTTCCAGTGCATTGAAACTGATGAAGGAAATTGTCGCAGACCGCTATCCTGCTAATGAGTGGAACATCTATGCAGCACAAGCCTCTGATGGCGATAACTGGGCTGATGACTCTCCTCGTTGTAAAGAGCTGCTGGTCAATACGCTTCTACCAACTTGCCAATATTACTCTTACATCGAAATAACACGCCGCTCTCATCAAACGCTTTGGCACGAATACGAAAAACTCGAGAGTAGCTTTGACAACTTCGCCATGAAAAACATTAAAACGGTGGATGATATTTTTCCTGTGTTTAGAGAACTGTTCCAGAAAGAGACAGCGTAAGGGAGTTTGCCATGACAGCGAAATCAAACGTTGCAGAGAAAGACAAAGCTGCAAAGAAGAAAAACGACAAGATGCTGCCTGATGGTCCAGATTGGACGTTCAACCTCTTGGAGAAATACCACGTAGAAATCAAACGTGTTGCGCAGCATTACCGTTTAGATACTTACCCAAACCAGATTGAAGTGATTACTTCAGAACAGATGATGGATGCATACTCAAGCATTGGTATGCCTATCAATTACAACCACTGGTCTTTTGGTAAAAAATTCATTCAAACCGAGCAAAACTACAAGCATGGCCAAATGGGCTTAGCCTACGAAATTGTGATCAATTCAGATCCTTGTATCGCTTATCTGATGGAAGAGAACACGGTAACGATGCAGGCTCTAGTAATGGCTCACGCTTGCTACGGCCACAACTCTTTCTTTAAAGGTAACTACCTGTTTCAAACCTGGACAGACGCCGGTTCCATCATCGATTACTTGCTGTTCGCTAAGAAGTATATCAGTGGTTGTGAAGAGAAATATGGCGTCGCTGAGGTTGAGCAGCTCCTTGATTCTTGCCATGCATTAATGAATTACGGCGTAGACCGATACAAACGTCCTGAGAAGATTTCCATTGCAGAAGAAACAGCAAGACAAGAAGAACGTGAAGCTTATCTGCAATCTCAAGTCAATGAGCTGTGGAGAACTGTGCCTAAAAATCAAGACAAGGAAAAAGAGACCAAAATCCGCTTTCCTAGCGAGCCTCAAGAGAACATTCTCTACTTTATCGAGAAGAACGCACCACTGCTTGAACCTTGGCAGCGTGAGTGTGTTCGTATCGTTCGCAAGGTAAGCCAGTATTTCTACCCTCAGAAACAAACTCAAGTCATGAACGAAGGCTGGGCAACCTTCTGGCATTACACCATTCTTAACCATCTTTATGATGAAGGCTTGGTGAGTGACAAGTTCATCTTAGAATTTTTACACAGCCACACCAGCGTGGTCGCACAGCCCGCCTACAACAGCCCTTACTTTAGCGGAATAAATCCTTACGCGCTTGGCTTTGCGATGTTTAGAGACATCCGACGCATCTGTGAAGAGCCAACAGATGAAGACCGAGAGTGGTTCCCAGAGCTGGCAGGAAGTGATTGGTTAGAAGCAGTGCACTTTGCAATGCACAATTTCAAAGATGAAAGCTTTATCAGCCAATACCTTTCTCCAAAAATCATTCGAGACTTTAAGCTGTTCTCTGTACTCGACGACGACCGTAAAAACACCATCGAGGTGAGTGCCATTCATGATGATCCGGGCTACCGCCTGATTCGTGAGAAGCTTGCGGCGCAATACAACCTAAGTAACCTTGAACCAAACATTCAGGTGTTTAACGTCGATGTTCGTGGTGACCGCTCAATGACGCTGCAGTATGTACCTCATGACCGTATCCCGCTTGATAAAGGCTACGACGAAGTGATGAAGCATCTCTATCGCTTGTGGGGCTTTGATGTAATTTTGGAAGAGCTCAAAGATACGGGTCATAGAGAGATTCTGACGACTTGTCCAAAACGTAATGACTATGGAGCCAAGATTTAATACCCATCGCAGTTAATCGGTGATGGCTATAAAACTCCGCTCCCCCTACACCATAGTGGTCAACCCGCTCGGAAGTGGAGCAATAAAAAAGCGCATAAGTCTGATGACTTATGCGCTTTCTTTTTAAGGCTCAAACGTCTTTAAATAGACGTGAGCCACTAAAGCTAGAGCTAAAACTGAATAAACTTAAACAATTGGCTTTTGGCCGCGTTCAATCAGTTTCATCAGTATGCTGTCTGCAGATTTGCCTGCCACGCCCGCTAGTTTGTCTGAAAGCTTTTTCTTCTGTACGTAGTGAATCGCTAGAACCGTTTTGTTCTTACATGCCGCTACGACTAAATCATCAGAAGTGCTGATCTCATCCACCAGCCCAAGTTCATGTGCTTGCGTACCAAACCAGTGCTCACCCGTTGCTACTTTTTCAAGATCTAACGCAGGACGATGGTCACGGATGAAGTCTTTGAATAGGCCATGTGTCTCTTCTAGCTCTTCTTTAAACTTCTCACGTGCTTTATCGCTGTTCTCACCAAACATGGTTAATGTACGTTTGTACTCACCTGCCGTTAGCTGTTCGAACTCAATATCGTGTTTCTTCAGCAGTTTATTGAAGTTTGGCAATTGAGCGATAACGCCAATAGAGCCAACAATAGCAAAAGGTGCAGATACGATTTTGTCTGCGATACATGCCATCATGTAACCGCCACTTGCTGCTACTTTGTCTACCGAGATAGTTAGAGGCAAACCTGCTGCTTTGATACGATCAAGTTGAGAAGACGCCAAACCATAGCCGTGAACCATGCCACCGCCAGACTCAAGCTTAAGTAATACTTCATCGCCTTCACGAGCCACAGCCAGAACCGCCGTTACCTCTTCACGTAATGAAGCCACTTCTTTAGCATCAATGCTGCCGTTAAAATCAAGAACGAATAGATGTGGTTCACGCTTGCTATCAAGCTCACCCTCTTTCGCTGCTTTCTTCACTTCTTTACCACGTGATTTTACTTTCTCTTTTTCTGCTTTCTTTTCTGCTTTATCACGGGCTTTGATGAAAGCATCATCATGTAGATGGTGCTCTAATTGTTCAATCGTCTGTTTATGGTGTTCAGATAGGTTCGTGATTTCCAGCTCACCTTTAATTGCGCTTGATTTCCCACCCACAGATTTAGCAATCACTAAAATTGCGATGATGGCGATTACAACGGTCGCAATCTTGGCTAAAAACAAGCCGTAGTCCAACAAAAATTCCAATGTCATATCCCCTATTGTATGAATTAGTGTATTGTAACCATCTTGTCACGATTACCAAGAATTTCTCATCATTCCTGCGGTTATCTGTGTGATTAAACATCAATGGAATGACGAACATAATAAAAGAAAGAAGGAAGGATAAGCACAGTGGATTACCCAATCTCTACAGATGCCCTCAAAGATAAAGTAATTTTGGTTACAGGTGCCGGTGCTGGCATTGGTCGCCAAGCAGCACTAAGCTTCGCTCAACATGGCGCAACTGTCATTCTGTTAGGCCGCAATGTTAAAAATCTTGAATTCATTTACGATGAAATCGAAAGCGCTGGTTACCCACAACCTGCGATTATTCCATTGGATTTAAAAGGTGCGACAAAGCAGAACTACGTTGATATGGCAGAAACCATTGAATCACAGTTCGGTCGTTTAGATGGTCTACTGCATAACGCAGGTGTTCTCGGCACTCTGAGTCCATTTGAACAGATTGATGAAGAGACTTTTGATGATGTTATGCAGATCAATGTGAAGTCTGAATTCTTGATGACTCAAGCACTTCTGCCTGCTCTTAAGAAAGCGGAAGCAGGTCGTATCGTATTTACCTCTTCTACCGTTGGCCACTCTGGCCGTGCATTCTGGGGCACTTACGCGATCTCTAAGTTTGCTACCGAAGGTATGATGCAAATCCTAGCGGATGAGCTTGAAGACACTAACATCCGTGTTAACGCGATCAACCCGGGCGGCACTCAAACACGCATGCGCGCAAAAGCGTACCCAGGTGAAGATGCAAACAAGCTGAAAACGCCACTGGACATCATCCCACTGTACTTACACTTAATGAACCCAAGTGTGACAGACATTAATGGCCAATGTATCGACGCTCAACCTAAGTAGTTGATATTATAACCAATCGTAAAAAGTCGCTTTAATAGCGGCTTTTTTTGTATCTAAATCAAGCACCTAAAACTTAGTTCCTTTGATTTTCATCATTTTGCTTTGCATCTTTTTCATTGTTAAATATACTGTATATATATACAGGTGTTTAATTATGCATGAACTTATAAAAAACTTACAAGACCGCCAGCTAATCTGGAAAGGGTTACAATCAACAACGCAAGGAAGTACCACTTCAACAGGCTATCCTCAACTGGATAAACAGCTTGATGGCGGCTTCCCGACGCACGGCGTTATTGAGGTTGAATCACAACAAGGGATCGGCGAACTACGCCTACTCACGCCCTATTTATCTCAACAAAACTCGCAAAAACTGGCCATATTCATTAACCCGCCTGGGAAGATCTGTGCCGAGTTTTTTAGCAGCCAAGGCATTGAATTAGAGAACATTCTCGTTATCCAGCCTCAACGCGATCTCGATGCGTTGTGGGCAGCTGAGCAGTGCCTCAAAAGCGGTGCTTGTCACTCTGTATTGCTATGGGGTGCCGCTCTCGAAATCCACCAAACCAAGCGCCTACAAGCAGCCAGTGAAACCGGTAAGTGCCTTCAGTTTCACTTTAAAGCCACCAGCCATAATCAACTATCCCTACCCGTTTCTTTAAGCATGAAGCTGTCTTCTCACGCCCAAGGATTGAAGGTAGAGGTAACAAAAAGAAAAGGCAGCTGGTCGTATGGCAGCTTTATTTTAGACATGACACACAACTGGCCGTTACTCACAGAGAAAGTCGTTTATGAAGACAATTTAGACCGTGCTTTGTCAGGTAACACTGTGCTGGCTTTTCCTATTGCGAAGCAAGGCTAGCGTATGTTGTGGCTTTATCTGCACTTTCCGTCTCTGCAGTTGGATACCTTGTTTAACTCTAATGAATTAGGTTCGAGCGAAGACTCACGCGAACAACCTATTATCATCGTGGATGAAAAAGATCACCGTGTGCTGCAAGCTAACCCAGCGGCACTGCAATCGGGAATTTCGCTTGGTATGGGCTTAGGGTCTGCGGCGGCGCTGTGTCACAACTTACACGTCCACCCTTACAGCATTGAACTAGAGAAAAGTAAGCTCAAAGAGATCGCTCAATGGGCGTATTTGGTCACTTCTGATATGGCGTTATTGCCACCAAATGGTTTATTGATTAGAGCCTCTAACATGCTGTCACTTTACGACGGGTTAGATAACTACTGGCATGAGCTCAAAAGCCACTTGGAGACGCTCAATATCCAGTTAAGCTTCGCTACGGGTTATTCGCCGCTTGCTGCGATCCTTTTGGGTAAGCAAGCGATCAATCAAGCAACAAACAATATTGAGCAGATGAAAACTTGGGTCAATCAACAAGCATTGAGTTCCAGTGAGCTACCGACCAAGCAAGTTGAACGCTTAAACCGTGTCGGTATCAATACCGTTAAAGATCTATTAAAGCTACCTTTGCAAGAAATCGCACGCCGCTTTGACATCGACTTGGTGAATTATGTCGGTCGCCTTAACGGACAGTTCAAACACCCGATTGACTTCTATCACCCACCAGAGAATTTCCGGCAATATTTGGAGCTGTTGTTTGATATTGAAAACATCCTATTTATCGAAAAACCGCTGCTGAAATTACTGAATCAACTCGAGAGTTTTTTGAAGCTACGTGACAGAGTCGCGTTTGAGCTAACACTGACTCTGCACCTCAGAGATAAAGACGACCACCATGTCTCTTTCTATTCGGCACAAGGTGATTACCTTGCTGAAAAATGGGCAAACCTTACCCATCTAACTTTAGAGTCACTAAAGCTCACAGCACCGGTTCAAGGGCTGACCCTCAGCTTGGTTCGTCATGGAGAACCGCAAATGACCTATCATGATCTTTTTGATGGTAATACAGGAACACTTGCCGCGTTAGATTTGCTTTCACTATTGCAAGCAAAGCTTGGGCAAGCCTGCATTCAAACACCGAAAATACAGCAGGACCCTAGGCCAGAAAAAGCCAATCGCTATTCGCTTCCAACCCTGAATAAAACCGTAGCAAAGAAACAAGCCACCTTTGAGATTGTGGAAAAAGCAGCGCCGTCTCTCAACATAGGTCAGCAGCGACTCAGGCCCAGTATTTTACTGCCAGAGCCCGAAGCCTTAACCGAAAGCGTCACCTTATCTCAGGGCCCTGAGCGTATTGTTTCTGGGTGGTGGGATGGCGAAAAAATCATTCGCGACTACTTTATTGCTCACAGTGAAAACGGTCGATGGCTATGGGTCTTTAGAACGCCAGATAAACAGTGGTTTTTGCACGGCTTATTTAGCTAGTCGGTAAGAACGTAACTCAGCAAGACAATTTAGTTAAGTCGTCCGTTCCACGTACTCTATTTCAACATCCCTTTTCAATCATGTTCACTCGCAATGGTTAAGTGAGATTACGTTATGTCTCAGCAATACTCAGAGCTTTTCTGTCAAAGCAATTACTCCTTCCTTGAGGGAGCCTCACACGCAGAGGAGCTTGTTTTACAGGCCGATTTCTTGCGTTACAAAGCACTCGCGGTTACTGATGAGTGCTCAGTCGCGGGCATCGTTAAGGTTCACTCTGCGATCAAGCAACATAAACTATCACTCAAGCAAATTGTCGGGAGCATGTTTTGGCTAAATGACGAATGCCAAGTGGTTTTGCTATGCCCAAATAGACAAGCCTATGCCGAGCTTTGCCGCATTATTACCAATGCGAGGCGCCGAAGCAGCAAAGGACATTATCAGCTCTCTGAGTGGGATATCATGTCGGCTAAGCACTGCTTTATTCTTTGGCTTCCTCAACAGAAAAATGAAGACGCGCACTGGGGGCAATGGCTATCCCAGCATCATTCAGGTCGGCTTTGGATCGGCTTACAACGACACCTAAAACAAACCGACCAGCAGTACACAGATTACTGCGTTGAGCTGTCACAACATCACCAACTGCCTATTACAGCTTGTGGTGGCGTGCTGATGCACAACGCGAATCGCTTGCCCTTACAGCACTCACTCACCGCAATTAAATACCAAAAACCCATTACCGATGTGGGCAGTCACTTACTCGCTAATGCCGAGCGTTGTTTACGGAGTATCGATAAGCTCTCTCATATATTCAAAGCGGAGTGGCTAGAAGAGAGCAATCGCATCGCTGAGTTATGTGAATTTGATTTAGATAGCTTGCGATACGAATACCCAAGTGAGTTGATTCCTCAGGGTGAGACGCCCATGAGCTATCTGCGTATGTTGGTCGAAAAAGGAAAACAGACTCGCTTCCCGCAAGGCGTGCCTGACGATATCCAACAGATCATAGATAAAGAATTGGGGTTAATTGGCGAGCTTGACTACCCTTTCTTTTTTCTCACCATCCACGACATCGTGATGTTTGCCAAAAGCCAAGGCATTCTTTACCAAGGTCGAGGTTCAGCGGCCAATTCCGTGGTTTGTTATTGCTTAGAAATCACCTCTGTCGACCCAAGACAAATCTCGGTACTGTTCGAACGCTTCATCAGTAAAGAGCGTGATGAGCCGCCTGATATTGATGTCGATTTTGAGCATGAACGCCGAGAAGAGGTTATTCAATATATCTACCAAAAATACGGTAGAGAACGTGCTGCACTGGCTGCAACGGTCATTTCTTATCGCTTTAAAAGTGCAGTAAGAGATATCGGTAAAGCATTAGGGCTACAAGAAACTCAGCTCGATTACTTCATCAAAAACACCAATCGCAGAGACAAAAGCTTAGATTGGCAGGCTCAGTTAACTCAATTAGGACTACAACCTGATTCTTTGAAGGGGCAACAATTTATCCATTTGGTCAATGAGATCATCGGCTTTCCACGCCACCTATCTCAACACGTCGGCGGCTTTGTCATATCCTCAGGACCTCTGTATGAGCTGGTTCCCGTCGAGAATGCTGCGATGCAAGACCGAACCATTATTCAATGGGATAAGGATGATCTAGAAACCTTAGGCTTGCTGAAAGTTGATGTGCTCGCGCTTGGTATGCTCTCTGCGATTCGTAAATGTTTCGACCTGATCAAACGTATTCACGGGCGATCACTGACCATTGCTGAGATCACTCGCCTTAAGGACGATCCTAAGGTTTACGGGATGATTCAACGGGCAGACACGGTCGGGATATTCCAAATTGAGTCACGCGCGCAAATGAGCATGCTGCCGAGGCTTAAACCGAGGACTTATTACGACTTGGTGATTCAAATCGCTATCGTACGCCCAGGTCCTATTCAGGGCGATATGGTTCATCCGTTTCTCAAGCGTCGAGATGGCATTGAGCCAATCAGTTATCCATCTAAAGATGTGGAGTCGGTACTGTCGCGCACCTTAGGTGTTCCTATCTTCCAAGAGCAAGTGATCAAACTCGCGATGGTAGCAGCAGGATTTACTGGTGGTGAAGCAGATCAACTCAGACGAGCGATGGCCGCTTGGAAGAAAAATGGCAACGTATTTAAATTTAAAAACAAGCTTATCGAGGGAATGCAAAAGCGCGGTTATGAGACAGAGTTTGCTGAGCAGATCTTTAAACAGATATGCGGCTTTGGCGAGTACGGTTTTCCTGAAAGCCACTCGGCTTCATTTGCGGTGTTAGCTTATTGCTCTGCTTGGTTGAAATGTTACTACCCAGAGTGTTTCTACGCTTCTTTACTCAATAGCCAACCCATGGGCTTTTATAGCCCATCACAGTTGGTACAAGACGCACAACGACATAATGTGGTGATACTTCCGGTCTGTGTGAACGCCTCACAAGACAATCATATAGTCGTTGAACATCAGAATGGTTTAGCGATTCGCTTAGGGCTGCGACAAATCAAAGGATTCAGCGAGCATGGAATTCAAAGCGTGCTCGCCAATCGCCCACAATCCGGTTATCGCCACCCTAGTCAGGTGAAACAGTTATCGATGAATAAGAAAGATATCGAGCTACTGGCATCGGCCAATGCGCTACATAATGTCTCAGGAGACCGCTTCCAGACTCGCTGGGCGATCATGGACTCGGCGTCTGATCTACCTCTGTTTAGCCAAACCTATGACGATGCTGAAGCAGGACATGACGAACATGTACTGCACAAGCCGAATGAGATGCAAGATCTACTCGAAGACTTCACCAGTGTCGGAATTTCATTGAACAAGCACCCAATCACTTTGCTCGAAGAAGCGGGACGATTAGGTCGATTCACACATATGAAAGATTTAATACAACAAAGACACAAATCTATGGTCACCGTTGTCGGATTAGTCACAGGCAAACAATCTCCCGGAACCGCGGCAGGTGTCACCTTTGTCACGCTGGAGGATAGCACTGGCAATATTAATGTCGTGGTATGGGGAGCAACCGCGCGCGCTCAACAGCAAGCTTATCTGACAGCCAAGGCGTTAAAGGTACAAGGGATATTAGAAAAAGAAGGAGAGGTCGTGCATGTTATTGCGGGGAAACTTATCGATATTACCGATGAAATTGTTGGCTTGAAAACCAAATCTCGGGATTTTCATTAGCGAAGTACCAACTGTTCTCAATAGGTCACTGGCTAAAGGAGGAACGAGAGAAAGAGCAACGAAAAAGGGAAGCATCCGCTTCCCTTCGATTCCAATTGTTGAGTTATGACTCAACTTCAGCTTCCGTACGTCTTTTCTTAAATTCCCTATACAGTAATAAGCTCAAAGTCATGACGACTTTAGACGTTAACCATATCATTAAGAGGAACTACCTTAGATTGTGTGTGAAAAGTTACGCTAGTAGTTGAGCATATTTCGTTAAGAAAAATATGCTACGTGAATATTAGCAAACGTTTTCTATAAGGTCACTCAAAACAAACCGTACAGCAGCATTAATTATAAAATCTGACGCATTCGCTCTTGAGTCACTTCAACCAAGAGGTCCGGCTGGAACTTGGAAATAAAGCGGTTACACCCTACTTTCTCAACCATAGCTTCATTAAAACTTCCACTTAATGAAGTATTTAGCGTAATAAACAGGTCATGCATTCTAGGGTCAGTACGTACTTCGTGTGTCAGCTTATAGCCGTCCATTTCAGGCATTTCAGCATCGGTGATCATCAACAATATTTCTTGATTGATGTCTTTGCCTTCATCACACCAGCCCTTAAGTAAGGTCAGTGCTTCTAAGCCATCACAACACTCAATAATGTTCAAACCCAACTGCGACAAGGTACCTTTGATTTGGTTACGCGCTGTTGAAGAGTCATCAACGATAAGCACATTACGTCCTATCATCTCCTGAGCTAACTGTTCGTCTAAAACGCCTTCAGAGATCGATACATCGTAATCAATGATCTCAGCCAACACCTTTTCAACATCGATGATCTCAACAATCTTGTGCTGCTCTTCTTCTTGAATATGCGTGATAGCGGTTAGGTAGTTTGCACGGCCTGTTGTCTTTGGCGGCGGTTGAATTTCTGTCCATGTCGTGTTCACGATATTACGAACTTGTCCAACCAAGAAACCTTGTACGGTTCGGTTGTATTCCGTAATAATCAGGTTGCTCTCTTGAGATTCCGCACGAGATGGCGGAAAGCCAATGGCACTTCGCAAATCAATAACAGGCACCGATTCACCACGTAAAGAAGCCACACCCGTAATATGATGGTGAGAGCCCGGTAAGCGAGTGAGCACTGGCACTTTTAGGACTTCTTTCACTTTAAATACGTTAATCGCAAATAGTTGACGACTGTTTAAGCTGAATAACAAGAGCTCCAGACGATTTTCACCGACCAGTTTGGTTCTCTGATCAACCGAATTTAAAACGCCAGACATACAACACCTTAGTGACAAATAATAACTGTGGCTACAATAGCCTACTTCAATAGGTTAAAGCAAAGCGCCAATGCACAGAATGCTTAAACTAAGTACAACAAATGATGTTATACAAAGCTTAAGTACATAGAAAGGTTCAGGGTAAGGCTACAAGACGAGAAAAAGGGGTTAGCCTTCAATAACTTTCATTAATAGTTGACCATCGTATAAAGCCTGCTTAATGAGCGCAGCACCTGGCATGGTTGCCTGCTTATAAAAACGAGATTCCACCAGCTCTAAGTCTTTATGGTAAACAGATAGGCTCTGCTCTTCGATGCACTTTTGAATCGCTGGATATAACACACTCTTCGCCTGATTGATAACACCACCCACCAAGATCTTCTCTGGGTTGAATAGGTTAATCACAATCGCAATCGCAGAGCCTAGGTAACGACCTAACTGTTCAATCACTTCAACAGCCAGCGGATCCCCATCAGCAGCGGCAGCGCAGATCTGTTCAATAGTGACGTCTTCAAACACCGTTAGCGTTGATTCTTCACCATTTGCCAGTCGCTCTTTGACTTGCTCACGGATTGCTTGTGAACTCGCGACCGTTTCTAAACAGCCTCGATTACCACAGTGGCAAAGCTTGCCTTCCTTATCGATCTGGATATGCCCCAACTCACCGATGTTACCGTGACGTCCTTGCAGAACGCGACCATCAAGAATGATCCCGGCACCTAAACCGTGGTGAATCGAGATAAGAACAGAGTTGTCGTTGTCTTGTGAGTTACCAAACAGCTTCTCTGCTAATGCCCACGCTCGGGTATCATTGGCAATAAAAACTGGCAGACCGGTTTCTTTGTAGATCTCCGGCCCCAACGCTAAGTTTTCAACGTTGTAGTGCGGCATCTGCAACACAATACCTTGCTCTGAATTCACCAGACCTGGCAGTGTGATTGCAATACTTGTCACCCTGTCGAGTTGCTCGGCATAGGTTTGGAAGAACTCATCGATTTCATGAAGAAGACGCGCAAGCACATCGTCTTGGTCACGTTCGTGAATGTCGATCTTCGTATCGATAAGTACATCGCCGCCCAATTCATGGAGCGCGATCGTCAAGTATCCGCGACCAAGACGCATTGACAGAAACTGCCAACCTTCGTTATTGGTTTGTAAACCGACAGCAGGACGCCCACGAGTCGTGGCTTCTTGAACCGTCGTTTCGTGAATAAGGTGAGCTTCAATGAGTTCACGGGTAATTTTAGTAATACTCGCCGGAGCCAACTCACTTTGCTTGGACAGATCGATACGAGAAATAGGACCTTTAAGGTCAATTAGTTTATATACACGACCAGCATTGACCTGTTTGATATGATCAATATGGCCCGGTTGAGCCATGTACATTTTACGCTCCAGAAATCATCAACGAGGTAATTTTTTTACTTTGCGAAGTAATTGTGAAGTCACTTGGTATATCGCCGTGACCAGTATCACGTATATACATGAATCTTTGTGTATCGAGTCAAATAGTTCGAGGAAAATTAACACCCACATCGATAATTTACGACTTAATTTTCAGAATAAAACATCGTGTTTGAGCCCTGAATTCAATAATTACAGGTAAATCAAGAAATATCCCCCTAGCTCCCAATAAATTATCAATTAATGCATATACTTAATTCAGTCTTTTAAAAGATTACTGGCCTCACTCTAGGAGTATTCATGACAGCTGAATTAAGAAAAACGAAAATCGTCACAACGCTAGGCCCTTCTACTGATAAAGGTAACGTGCTTGAAGAGATCATCAAAGCCGGTGCCAATATCGTCCGTATGAACTTCTCTCACGGCACCAGCGAAGACCATATCCAACGTGCAGAAAATGTCCGAGCGATAGCCAAAAGACTCGGCACTCAAATCGCCATTCTCGGGGACTTACAGGGTCCCAAGATTCGAGTATCGACATTCAAAGAAGGTAAGATCCAACTTGCTGTCGGTGATCTATTTACTCTCGACAGTAGCTTAGGTTTAAGTGAAGGCAACCAACAAGCGGTTGGCCTTGATTACAAAGAGCTACCTAACGACGTGTCAGCCGACGACATCTTGCTTCTCGACGATGGTCGGGTTCAACTGAAAGTAACCAAAGTGGAAGGCTGCCGTGTTCACACCGAAGTTATCATTGGTGGCCCACTATCAAATAACAAAGGCATCAATAAAAAAGGCGGTGGCCTTTCAGCAGAAGCGCTAACAGAAAAAGACAAGCGCGACATCGTCACCGCAGCACAAATCAAAGTGGATTACCTAGCCGTATCTTTCCCTCGCAATGGCGAAGACATGCACTACGCTCGTCAGCTTGCACGAGAAGCTGGCTTAGAAGCTCACCTCGTCGCAAAAGTGGAACGAGCAGAGACAGTCGCCACTGTTGAGAATATGGATGACATCATAATGGCCTCAGATGTGGTCATGGTGGCTCGTGGTGACCTCGGAGTAGAAATTGGAGACCCAGAGTTGGTCGGTGTACAAAAACAGCTTATACGCCGTGCTAGAGCGCTTAACCGAACGGTGATCACCGCGACTCAAATGATGGAATCAATGATTTCTGCGCCAATGCCAACCCGTGCCGAAGTCATGGACGTTGCTAATGCGGTACTCGATGGCACCGACGCGGTGATGCTTTCAGGTGAAACTGCTGCGGGTGATTACCCAGTCGAAACCGTAAAATCAATGGCAGAAGTGTGTATTGGTGCTGAGAAGATGGCGGGGGTTAACCAATCTAATTACCGTATTGACCGCACCTTCGTTACCGCAGAGGAAACTGTTTCTATGGCGACCATCTACTCAGCAAACCATATGGAAGGCATTAAAGGTGTAGTCACTCTCACCGAGTCTGGCCGTACTGCCTTGATGATGTCTCGCTTAAGTGCTGACATGCCTATCTATGCGCTGTCTCGTAACGAAGGAACACTTAATCGCTGCACCTTGTACCGAGGTGTGACACCTATCTACTTTGAGACAGAGGCCGAAGACAGCTTTGATATTGCACTATCAACCCTCACTTGCCTAAAAGAGAAAGGATACCTGAAGTTTGGTGACCTAGTGATCATCACTCAAGGCGACATTATGGATGTCGCAGGGTCAACCAACTGTATGAGAATCTTGCCTGTCACTTAATGTTTGACCGTAAGGCGAAGCGATTAGCATAATTTCAAAGGCAAAAAAGGGTTATTGAACCAAGTTCAATAACCCTTTTTCATTTCAGAATACGACTCACTAACGATCGGGTTAAAACAGCATGATAAGCTAACTGCATACTAATTCATCAACTTCGAAAATTACTTGCCAGCAGCAATGGTGGCTAACTGTGGCATGTGCGAATTACGAGCGTTTTCCGTTGACGTATAGGTTTCTACAAATCGGTGACCGGCTTCTAAGCCCAGCTCGTAATCGTGCAACAGATCCTCTTTATCACTCATTAGTGAACTCGATTTCAGCGGCTGACTTGGCGCTATCTGGACAACAAACGCATCATCAGGTGGCGAATTCAAAAAGTCTTGTGTCAGTGAGTAAGTTTGGTAGTGCACCATCAGCATGTCAGCTAGCCCTGAATCAAACTTATCTCCGATTAAATGACTTAAGCGATAAATATCATCTGCACCAAATAGCCAGCGACCACCGTTCAGCAGGTCTAAATGCCCACGGTCACGCTTCTGCTCTTTTGAGCGCATAATTTGTTGTTGGAAGAATGAGGTCCAGTCGGTTTTCCACTGCTCCACTTTCTGTTGCCAATGACCTTGAACACTGTCGAAAGACTCACGAAACCATTCCAGTTCTTCGGCGGATATCGGTTTGGGTGTTTTTATTGAAGGTTTATTCACCTGAGATCCGGCAAAATGTCCTTCCTCTTCCTCAACCACGGGCTCAGTACGAATCACGACAATGGAACGAGCTTGTCTGCGCCACGCTTCTTGAACCGGTATACATGCTGATACACCACCGTCCACATAAGCACTGTCACCAATAAAAATTTCGTCATTGTACAAACGAGGAATGGCGCAGGTCGCAATCATCACTTTGTACCAGTCATCGCCCAATAGTGGGAAGTAGTGGTCTCGTAAGTCTTTTGAACCCGTTACAGCCGCATAAAAATGGCGATCACCTAGCGTTTGTCGTCCTAAATCCAGATCGAGCTTATATGGGTAAGCCATAATTTGTTCTAGCGCCCATTCTAATCCTAGGTTCTTTCGGTGTCGTATATAGGAAAAGAGATTGAAAAATTCTGGTGAGGTTGTGAGGTCGAGAACAAAAGAACGGCCAAGGCCTTTATCACGGCACAGATAAGCGCATAAGTTGAGAGCACCTGCTGAGGTACCAAAAAATTCGTCGAAGGGGTCAAAATTTGAGAGAAGAAAGGCATCCAGCACTCCAGAAGTAAAAATACTTCTCTGTCCGCCACCTTGAGCGACCAGTGCTGTTTTTCCAGCAATAAACTTAGCGTAATAATCCAAGTCTATTGCTGTATCAATATTGGTTATAATCCCACTATTCATTATTCCCTGAGCATAAAAACTCAGCCTCGCAATAGATGGTATTAGCTACCAATTGCAATAAAGCCAAATGAAAGAATGATTGTGTAGATAAACGCTGTTATTTGTAGAGCATTTTTCAGATTATGGTCCATAGACACCTCTGGCTTATTATTAATTTGTCGAGTCTCTATTTAAGTACTATCAGGTGTGTGAAGTATCTTCAAGAATCGTTGAAATTAGTCGCACAATATTGATGTAACCATCACAATTAGTAAGTGTATGGACAAGGATATACTCATGAATAACAAAGCAAATATGATGGCACTGGTTACGCTTCTTTCCATTTCAAGCGCGAATGCTTCGCCGGAAATCATCATTACTCCAATGGTGGGTTATACTGGCGGCGGTAGTGTCGAAGACCAGGATGGTAAAACTTATGACATGAAAGGCTCTGAAAACTACACTTTTGCAATTGAAACGCCACTTGAAAAAGGACGCATCGGATTTTTCTATTCCAATCAGAGATCTGAGTTGGAAACACTCAACTTGAGCTCTTCCATCCAATACCTGCACTTTCAAAGCAGCATCTACTACCCTGCTTCTCCTGTGTTGTCCGGCTATCTAGGGCTAGGTCTTGGGGCGTCTTACGTTGATGTTGACTGGGCGAAAGATAAGTATGGATTCTCCACCTCTATCTTTGGTGGTTTAGAGTACAAATTGAGTGACAACTTAGCTTTAAACACTCAAATCCGCTGGCTAGGCACAGTTGTCGATAACGACACATCCGGTGTTTGTAGTGTACCGAGCACAGGGCAAGACTGCATTATCCGCTTTGATACCGATTGGATGAACCAATTCCAGGCCAATATCGGGCTGAGTTTTACTTTCTAAGTCAAAGCCTGTTCTCAAGCGAAATGAGTGAGAAGAAATAAGGGTGTCTGATGAAACGACAAAGCCAGCTAAATGCTGGCTTTGTCGTTATTAAAACGTTTTTTACTTCGAGTTAGAACTTGTAGGTAACACCCAGAGCACCACCTACTTGCAACTCAACCCCTCTGTACATGTCAAGCTCAGGGTGAACTTGCGCGTAAGCATTCCAACCTTCATAGAAGTTAACCTTCACGCCTAACGGCAAGCGTAAACCAAAGTCATCATTCCATTCAGCCCAAGCACCAGCACCCACATACCAGCTCAGCGGAGCTTCAGTCTCGAACTGACCACGCTTCCAGATGTAGTCAAATGCAGCACCGTCATTGCCAATCGTAGCACGGTATTTCTGATCAAATTCCACAACGACACTCAGGTCTTGGTCAATGGCAAGTCCAACTTCCAAAGCTGGAGCTTCAGAAGCGTGAACAAAAGAGGCTACACTGCAGCACATAAGGCCGATCAAGTAACGATGTTTCATAATATTCTCAGACTGTATTTAAAAAACGGAAGTCTACTGGAATCTCAGCAAAAGGTGTCATCGCTAGGTAAAAGATAAAAGACACGAAAAATTTGGGAACGACCATCAAATGATCGAGTTGATCGGTAACTCTCTGAGTTAGAGGGGGTTAGACGCGGAAAGGCCTTTCATAGAGCAGAAAACAAAAAAGGAGGCCTTTCGGCCTCCTTTCAATTTATTGAATCAGTGAATTAACCGTTGTTACGGATCCACTCATCCATGTCTGTCTTAAGGTTGTCAGACTTAGTACCGAAGATAGCTTGTACGCCACCAGCAACTACAACAACACCTGCAGCGCCTAGTTTCTTCAGTTTGTCTTGGTCAACAAGAGCTGTATCAGCTACTGCAACACGTAGACGAGTAATACAAGCGTCAAGACCAGTGATGTTCGCTTTGCCACCGAATGCAGCAACTAGCTCACCAGCAAGTTCAGAACCAGTCGCAACTGACTCTTCTTCCGTCTCGTCTTCACGGCCTGGAGTTTTAAGGTCTAGAGCTTTAATCACAGTGCGGAATACGATGTAGTAAATTGCAGCGTAAGCAATACCACATACAACCATTAGGCCCATCTTAGACGCGTTGCCAGATAGAACTAGGAAGTCGATTAGACCGTGTGAGAAAGATGTACCGTGTACAAAACCTAGAGTGTTCGCAAGAACGTAAGCAGAGCCAGCTAGTAGAGCGTGGATTGCGTACAGAACAGGAGCAACGAATAGGAATGAGAATTCAATTGGTTCAGTGATACCCGTTAGGAATGAAGTCAACGCAGCAGAAGCCATGATGCCCATTACTTTAGCGCGGTTTTCAGGCTTAGCTGAGTGTGCAATCGCGATTGCAGCAGCAGGTAGACCGAACATCTTGAACATGTAACCACCAGCTAGCTGACCGAAGCCATTGCCCGCTGCACGAGATGCGTCATCAGCAACTAGGTAACAAGTAAGAACACCGTTTTGAGTTTCGCCAGCAGCGTTTACACAAGTACCAGCTTCAAAGAAGAAAGGTACGTTCCAAACGTGGTGAAGACCAAATGGAATCAGAGAACGCTCAACGATACCGTAGATACCAAACGCCACTTGTGGGTTTTGGTGAGCAGCCCAATCAGAGAACGCAGAGATAGCGCCGCCAACTGGTGGCCATACTACAGATAGTAGGATTGCTAGACCGATCGCAGAGAAACCTGTGATGATTGGCACAGCACGCTTACCAGCGAAGAAGCCAAGGTACTCTGGTAGTTGAATACGGAAGAAACGGTTGAATGCCCAAGCAGCAACACCACCGACTAGGATACCACCTAGTACACCAGTATCGATTTTATCAACGCCCATTACACCAGCCATTACGCCAAGTGTAGCAGTCATGATGCCGTAACCAACGATAGCTGCTAGACCAGCCACACCATCGTTGTTAGTAAAGCCAAGTGCAACACCTACTGCGAACAGTAGTGCCATTTGACCAAATACTGAACCACCAGCTTGTTCCATTAAGTTTGAAACGATTTCTGGAATGAAAGGAAGATCTGCTGCACCGACACCTAGCAAAATACCCGCAACTGGTAAAACTGATACTGGAAGCATCAGAGACTTACCAACTTTCTGCAGGCTAGCAAAAAGGTTCTTAAACATGTTTATGCTCCTGATAAAGATAAAATAATTATATGGGTTCTAACGGCACACCCCCGTAGCCTATATGTTAGCACCCAGTGAAAATGTAACCATGTATTGCATTATATTTTCTGCCGCTAAATATATATTGATGGGGAACTAACTTTCTAGTCACTTACGAAATTTAGTTTCAAAACACGTCTTGGATCACATGTCAAATCTAGAAATGCAATGCTTTACAAACGTTTAATTCATTGAAATTAATGGGTATTTTTCTTTAAGCTTATTATTTTACTGGGTAAATAAAATAGGAGCTAATGTTATTTTTAGTAACAAAATTACAAATGTTATAAATAGCCATCTCAAGTTCAACATAATTAGTAAACATTAAAAAAAAAAGCATTTTTGGTGATCAAAAACACAAAAAGGGAGCTTTCGCTCCCTTTTATTTGTTTACTTCGTTTTTTATCGCAAAAAAAGTTTTTGATAATTTTTGGTTGTTTGTTCAGCAACCTCTTTCATTGACAAGCCTTTCAATTGTGCAATGTAGGCTGCGACTTCTACGACATATGCAGGCTGATTCTGCTTACCACGATATGGAATTGGCGCCAAATATGGGGAATCTGTCTCAATCAATAGCCTATCGAGAGGAAGCTTCCTAACAACTTCTTTGAGTTCTGTTGCTTGTTTGAAGGTCACAATACCTGAAATTGAGATATAAAAGCCTAGCTCGATTGCCGCTTCAGCGAACGCTTGATCTTCAGTAAAGCAGTGAATCACACCACCACACTTCTCAGCTCCACCATCACGTAAAATAGCCAATGTGTCTTCACGTGCGTTACGAGTATGGATGATCAAAGGTTTATTAAGCTCAACGGCCAATTCAACATGCTGCTTAAATCGTAGCTGTTGTAGCTCTGCAGTCTCTGGTTGGTAGTGATAATCTAAACCTGTCTCACCAATCGCTACAACCTTGGGATTGCTCGCGTACTCACGCATTGTCTCTAGGCAGAAATCACTTTCAACATCGAGAGGATGAACGCCACAGGAGGCTTTGACGTTATCAAACGGCGAGATCATCTCGAGCATGTTTTCAAACGAATCTAGTGTCACACCGACAGAAAGCAATTGGTTTACATTGGCAGCCTTCGCCTTGTTAACTACATCTTCTACGCTGGTGTGTAAATCTTGGTAATCCAGTTTGTCTAAGTGACAGTGGGAATCTACGAACATGTTTCCTCGCAAGTGGCTATTAGCCAATTCATTATGAGTAGCTCCGTATTGAGCCCAGGGTGTTGCTTTAACTGCTCAATCAATATCAGCAGTTTATTCGATGCTGCATAAGCACTTTGATAAGACATCACCTCACACAGTGCTTTTGCACTCGGAGTAATAGCTTGGTTCGCCAAACCAAAATGCAGCTTCTGTACATCCGACAATAAATGCCAAAGCCAGCCAAGTTGAATTAAAGGGTCTTTGCTAAGCTCTGTAGAGAACTTTAGCATGTCAGGTTGAGTGCCTTTTATCACATTCACAAAGCCATCGAGCGCTTTTGTTGATGCTTCAACGCCATCTTGCTCAAACATCGCTTTTGCTTTTAAAGGCGCGTTGTCATTGAGTGCTAAAATATACTGCGGTACCGCTTTGCCCACTTCCCCATCTAACCACGCAGAACCCGCCTCTAACTGCGGGCTAACCACATTGAATTGCTGACAACGGCTGATAATAGTCGGCATTAAGCGATTACTGTTGCGAGTAGACAGAATGAAAATACACTTGCTTGATGGCTCTTCCAGAGTTTTCAGTAGTGCATTGGAAGCCGATTCGTTCATTGCTTCAGCAGGGGCAAGCAAGATAACGCGCAAACCACCTAACTGAGAAGACTCTTGAGCCCAGCGGTTACTAGCACGTACTTGATCAACCGTGATCGACTTACCTTCTTTTTCTGGTGAGATCACATGAAAATCAGGGTGACTGCCCGACTTCATTAATTCGCAGCTGTGGCAAAACCCGCACGACTCGCTTTCATAATTCGTGCACATCAATGCGTCGGTAAGTTGGCTAATCAACGCATCAACGCCGAGCCCTTCCGGTGCATTAACAATCACAGAGTTAGGGAAACGCTCCGCATCGAGACTTTTTTTCCACTCACTCCATACCGGGGTGAGCCAAGAATACACTTCAGCCATGACTACCTACTGTTTGTCGAGCCAAGCAGTTAACGCGACTTTAATATCAGCGGCTACTTGCTCAATTTCTTGCTGCGCATTAATCACAAATACAGAATCATCTTGTTCTGCAATTTCTAAATAGCGCTCACGCGTGCGGTCGAAAAATGAGATGTCCATTTTTTCAATTCGATCAAGCTCACCACGGCCTCTAGCACGCTCTAGCCCTACTCTAGGGTCTAGGTCCAAATATAGCGTTAGATCGGGTTTAAAGCCGCCTAGCGTGGTTGCTTTCAGTGATTCCATAGTCGTGCGTGCTATCTGACGACCACCACCTTGGTAAGCCTGTGAAGACATATCATGACGATCACCCAAGACCCATTTACCACTGTCGAGTGCGGGCTTGATGACGTTCTCTACTAATTGAACTCGTGCTGCGTACATCAGCAGCAATTCAGTCATGTCTTGAAGCTTCTCGCCTTCGTGCTCTTCTTTAACCAATGAGCGCATCTTTTCAGCTAAGACTGTACCACCCGGCTCGCGAGTATTAACAATATCCTCAACACCCGACGCTTTTAATGTCTCAACGATGGCATTGATTGCTGTGCTTTTGCCAGCGCCTTCAAGGCCTTCAACCACGATAAATTTTGACTGATTCATAATTATTTCTTTATCTGTTTTTTCTTAATTGCTTTAAGTAAGCTCGTACTGCACGGTTATGCTCAGTCAAACTCTTTGAAAATACGTGACCACCTGTTCCACTCGCAACGAAATACAAGTAGTTGCTCTTCTCTGGATTCAACGCCGCATTGATCGATGCTTTGCCTGCCATAGCGATAGGTGTCGGTGGCAAGCCACTCATTGTATAGGTGTTGTATGGCGTTGGTGTGCGTAAGTCTTTCTTACGGATGTTGCCATCGTAGCTGTCACCCATGCCGTAGATAACCGTTGGATCAGTTTGCAAACGCATACGCTTGTTCAGACGGTTAACGAACACAGAAGAGACGCGCTCACGTTCTGATGCAACAGCAGTCTCTTTCTCAATGATAGACGCAAGAATTAATGCTTCGTATGGCGACTTAAGAGGAAGCTTATCCGCTCGATTTTCCCACTCTTCATTCACCACGCTCATTAGATCTCGATGCGCGCGCTTCAGCAAATCTAAATCAGTTGTGCCGTAGGTGTAGTGATACGTTTCGGCTAAGAAAAGGCCTTCTAGCTTTTCGTTTTCAATACCTAACTTTTCAGCGATCTCTTTTTCAGAGACACCGTCCAACGTCTGTTGAATGAATTCGTTGTCTTTTAGTTGAACAAGCCATTCGTCAAAACGACTGCCTTCAACAAAGGTAATGGTAAACTGGTGCTCTTTCCCTTCAACAAGCACCTGTAGCGCCTGCTCTAAGGTTAAACCCGGTTCAAGCAGGAAAGTACCCGCTTTTACGTCTACAAGCTCAGGATGTAACTTACGGATTAATTTCTCGTAAGGAGAAGCCTCAAAAAGCCCCTCGTTAATCAACTGCGCGAGAACACGGTTAAAGCTGCTACCTGAAGCAACGGTAACCACCTGCGGTTTTTCTAATTGAATAACTTGTTTCAGGTTATCTTGTGCTTGGTTGTATACATAAAAACCAGCAGCACCGGCTGCGATTAGGCACAAGATAATAAAAATAAATAACTTTTTGATCACGAGTTTAGTTGTCCTTGAAGGCTACGAGTAACGGTTCCAATGTTAAATTGGGTATCACTAATACGGGTAACTGGGGCAACCCCTAAGATGGAGTTGGTCATGAAAACCTCATCAGCTTGCATGAGTTGAGATAAGCAGTAGTCACTAATTGTAACGGAAAGTTCAGCTTGATTCAGCGCGGTTAACACTTGCTTACGCATAACCCCCGCTACACCACTTTGAGTAAGTTGAGGTGTGTATATCGCCTGACCTTTGCGCCAAAACAGATTGGCCATAGTGGTTTCAATCACATTGCCCGAAATATCAAGAACCACACCATCTACTTCATTAGCCTGATCCATTTCATCTTTCATCAAAATCTGCTCAAGGCGATTATTGTGCTTATGGCCAGCAAGTAATGGGCTCAAACCTAACGCTTGTTGGCAGATACCAAGTTCAACACCTGAGTCTTGCCACGCTGCATAATGGCTTGGATAACCAAAGGTACTGATGGTGATTGTCGGCTTGGCGATATTCTTCGCACTGTAGCCACGACCACCAGATCCGCGGCTAACGTGCAGCTTGATCCCTGATTTTTCATTATGAGGCTTGTTTACATTATGGAGCTTCTTTGAACCATAAAGGTTTGTGCTATGAAGACCGTTGTGTTGGATGTGCTGAAGTGCTGTATCGAGCCAAAGACTAACAACACTCCAATCAAGAGCAGAAATGCGTAGCGCTTTAAGGCATTCGTCGACACGGTGCTGATGATCGTGAAAATGTTGTATCTCACCATCACTCACGAGCATTGTCGTAAAGCAGCCGTCTCCGTACTGAAACGAGCGATCCAAAATATCGACAGTTTGCTGGCTTTCTCCATCAACCCAAAACATGTTTTTCCCCATAAAAAGAAACGGCTCAATGCTAAAGCATCAAGCCGTTTAAAAACAAGTCTAATTGTGACTATCTACGAGTGTTTACGTCTTTAATAAGATGATTAAATCTTTTTGAAGATCAAACAGCCGTTTGTACCACCGAAACCGAATGAGTTACATGCAGCATATTCCATGTTGCTAACTTCACGCGCAGTGTGAGGTACTAAGTCAATATCTAAGCCTTCTTCAGGATCATCTAGGTTGATTGTTGGTGGAACAATTTGGTCAACCAGAGACATAGCCGTGATGATAGCTTCAGCAGAACCAGCAGCACCAAGAAGGTGGCCTGTCATTGATTTCGTAGAAGAAACCAATACTTGCTTGCTGCCTGCTTCGCCAAGAGCACGCTTGATGCCCTTAACTTCCGCTACGTCACCTGCAGGAGTCGAAGTACCGTGTGCGTTTACATAACCGATTTGTTCACCAGTAATGCCAGCATCACGCATAGCCGCTTCCATTGCTAGTGCGCCACCTGAGCCATCTTCACTTGGAGATGTCATGTGGTAAGCGTCACCCGACATACCGAAGCCAACTAGCTCACAGTAAATCTTAGCACCACGAGCTTTCGCATGTTCGTACTCTTCAAGAACCATCATACCGGCACCGTCACCAAGAACGAAGCCATCACGGCCTTTGTCCCATGGACGAGAAGCTTTTTGAGGCTCATCGTTACGAGTAGACAGTGCTTTAGCCGCACCAAAACCGCCCATACCTAGTGGAGTCGATGCTTTTTCAGCACCACCCGCTAGCATTGCGTCAGCATCGCCGTACGCAATCATACGAGCTGCGTGGCCGATGTTATGTAGGCCAGTCGTACATGCAGTAGAAATCGCGATGTTTGGACCGCGTAGGCCACGCATGATAGACATGTGACCAGCAATCATATTCACGATCGTCGACGGTACGAAGAACGGGCTGATCTTACGAGGGCCTTTTTCAGTTAGAGCTTGGTGACCTGCTTCGATCAAACCAAGACCACCAATACCAGAACCGATAGCAACACCCACACGTGGAGCGTTTTCTTCAGTAATAGTTAGGGCTGAATC
Source organism: Vibrio splendidus (assembly GCF_001557875.1). GTDB lineage: Bacteria > Pseudomonadota > Gammaproteobacteria > Enterobacterales > Vibrionaceae > Vibrio > Vibrio splendidus_F. Next base: position 340,246 of record NZ_LNRF01000003.1, read on the forward strand.
ATCTAAAGCTTGAATACCTGCTGCGACGCCGTACTGGATGAACAAGTCCATCTTACGAGCATCTTTTTTAGTCATATACTCTTCGCAGTTAAAGTCTTTAACTAGACCTGCAAAACGAGTTGAGAAATTGGTTGCATCAAAATGATCGATATTAACGATACCACTTTGACCAGCTAGCAGGGCTTTCCAAGAAGATTCTACAGTGTTGCCTACCGGTGACAACATACCCATGCCAGTGACAACTACACGACGCTTGGACACGATTTTACACTCCGGGGATTGAGGTGATTTAAGATGAGGATAGATGAGTTAGATAAAACACAGGCGGTCGAGGTGACCGCCTGGGAGAGATTATTACTGAGCGCTAGTTACGTAATCGATAGCTGCTTGAACAGTAGTAATTTTCTCAGCTTCTTCATCTGGGATTTCAGTGTCGAATTCTTCTTCTAGAGCCATTACTAGCTCAACTGTGTCTAGAGAATCTGCACCTAGGTCATCAACGAAAGAAGCTTCGTTTTTAACTTCAGCTTCGTCTACACCTAGCTGTTCAACAATGATTTTCTTTACGCGTTCTTCGAGGTTGCTCATTTTTTCTTTTCCTTTACAGAGTTCGCTTTATGCGATGTTTTCCGTAGTTTATTCAATCTATTGAAAGTTGCAAGGTCAACTTTTCTGGTCAAACCACAATTTTCACGATTTTAACCGAAATTACGTATGATCTTGACTTAAATCATGCACAAATGTTGCACATAATTTACACCATGTACATACCGCCATTGACGTGAAGTGTTTCACCTGTGATATAAGCTGCCGCAGGTGACGCCAAAAATACCACAGCTTCAGCGATTTCGCGAGGGTCACCTAGTCGACCTGCTGGTACATTCGCCAAAGTTGCTGCACGTTGGTCATCATTTAGCGCTTTAGTCATGTCAGTTTCGATGAAACCAGGAGCTACAGTGTTCACTGTAACACCACGAGACGCAACTTCACGAGCCATTGATTTAGTAAAACCAATTACGCCTGCTTTTGCAGCTGCGTAGTTAGCTTGACCAGCGTTACCCATAGTACCGACTACAGAACCAACGTTTACGATACGACCTTGACGCTTCTTCATCATGCCACGCAAGACTGCTTTAGACATGCGGAAGATAGGCGTTAGGTTAGTATCGATGATGTCATTCCACTCGTCGTCTTTCATACGCATAAGTAGGTTATCACGAGTGATACCTGCGTTGTTAACTAGAATGTCAATCGCACCGAATTCGTCGTTGATGGTTTTCAGTGTAGCAGCAATTGAGTCAGTATCAGTGACATTAAGAGCAAGACCTTTACCGTTCTCACCAAGGTACTCGCTGATTGCAGCTGCGCCGCCTTCAGATGTAGCAGTACCGATAACTTTAGCACCACGCTCAACCAAAAGTTCAGCGATTGCACGACCGATGCCACGGCTTGCGCCTGTAACTAGTGCAACTTTGCCTTCTAAATTCATCATAACTTCTCTATTAAGTGGTTATTACTTAGCAGCTTCTAGTGATGCAGTATCATTAACTGCAGCAGCTGTCATAGTTTTTACGATTCGTTTTGTTAGACCAGTAAGAACTTTACCAGGGCCTAATTCAAGTAGCTTTTCAACACCTTGCTCGTTCATCGCTTGTACACCTTCAGTCCAACGAACTGGGCTGTATAGCTGACGAACAAGTGCGTCTTTAATTTTTGCAGGGTCTGTTTCAGCAATAACATCAACGTTATTGATAACAGGCAATGCTGGCGTGTTGAACTCTAGAGCTTCTAGAGCTACAGCTAGCTTGTCTGCTGCTGGCTTCATCAGTGCACAGTGAGACGGCACAGAAACAGGTAACGGAAGTGCACGCTTAGCGCCCGCTTCTTTACAAAGTGCACCAGCACGCTCTACTGCCGCTTTGTTACCCGCGATAACAACTTGGCCAGGAGAGTTAAAGTTAACTGGAGACACAACTTCGTCTTGCGCAGCTTCTTCACACGCTTTAGCAATCGCTTCATCGTCTAGACCGATGATTGCGTACATTGCACCAACACCAGCAGGAACAGCTTCTTGCATCAGTTGACCACGTAGTTCAACCAACTTGATCGCTTCTTTAAAGTCGATAACGCCTGCACATACTAGTGCAGAGTATTCGCCTAGGCTGTGACCTGCTAGATTTACAGGTTGCTCTAGGCCAAGTTCTTGCCATACACGCCAAATTGCAACAGACGCAGTTAATAGAGCCGGTTGAGTACGAAAAGTTTCATTTAGATTTTCTACTGGACCATCTTGAACCAATGCCCATAGATCGTAACCAAGTGCTTCTGAAGCTTCAGCAAATGTCTGTTTTACAACATCATACTGTTCGCCTAGGTCTGCAAGCATACCGATAGCTTGAGAGCCTTGGCCTGGGAATACGATAGCAAACTTGCTCATTGTAATTTTCCTTTAAGCAAAGCAAAAAATTGAATAAGGCACATAAGTTATGTGCCTTGTTTGTTGATTATCGCTTGGGGTTAGAATTTAACTAACGCAGAACCCCAAGTGAATCCGCCGCCAAATGCTTCAAGTAGAAGCGTTTGGCCACGTTTAATTCGCCCGTCGCGAACAGCCTCATCAAGAGCCGTTGGTACGGTAGCTGCTGACGTATTACCGTGCTTATCAAGAGTAATAACTACTTGATCAAGCGACATCGTCAGCTTTTTAGCAGTAGCCGAGATAATACGGTAGTTTGCTTGGTGTGGAACTAACCAATCAAGCTCTGACTTATCCATATTGTTCGCAGCTAATGTGTCTTTAACTAGCTTAGAAAGCTGAGTTACCGCCACTTTAAATACTTCGTTGCCCGCCATGTGCAGCCATTTATCTGCGTCACCGCCACGCTCTGGTACTTCTAAGCTTAGAAGCTCCCCGTATTTACCGTCAGAGTAAATATGAGTAGACAAAATACCTGGCTCTTCGCTTGCGCCTACAACCACCGCACCTGCTGCATCACCAAATAGGATGATAGTAGAGCGGTCAGTCGGATCACAGGTTTTTGACAGTGCATCAGCACCAATTACCAAAACGTTCTTACACATGCCAGTCTTGATATGTTGATCAGCAACAGACAGTGCGTAGACAAAACCAGAACACGCCGCAGCCAAATCAAACGCAGGGCAGCCTTTGATACCAAGCTTGCCTTGTACCTGACATGCGGAAGACGGGAATGTGTGGCTACTGCTGGTTGTCGCAACGATGATTAAATCAATCTCTTCTTTGTCGATACCTGCCATTTCAATGGCATTTTCAGCAGCGTAAAACGCCATATCAGCAACGGTTTCGTTTTCCGCTGAAATACGACGCTCTTTAATACCAGTTCTAGCAACGATCCACTCATCGCTGGTCTCTACCATTTTCTCTAAGTCTGCGTTAGTACGCACCTGAGATGGCAAGTAGCTGCCAGTACCTAAAATTTTGCTATACATGAAGACTAATAATGCCTCTCGAGTAAAACCGCTTCCAAACGATCGCTAATGCGGCTGGGGACTTGTCGTTTGACCTCGTGTACTGCTTCACCAATCGCGTTGACGACTGCAGACACATCAGCACTTCCATGACTTTTAATGACAATGCCGCGCAATCCTAACAAACTTGCGCCGTTATACTGGTCGGGGTTCAAGGTTTTTAATTCAGTAAATAGCTCAGAAAACAACATTCTGGCAATCCAACCCTTTATTGTTGAAGCCATCATGCGCGTTTTTAGCTTATCAATAAAGAGCTGAGCTGTACCTTCGCATGTTTTTAAGCAGACATTGCCCACAAAACCATCACATACGACGACATCAGCAGCATCTTGAAGTAATTGATTACCTTCAATATAGCCTATGAAGTTCACAGACTGAGTATTAGACAACATTTCGGCACATCGTTTTACAAGGTCATTACCTTTAATTTCTTCAGCACCGATATTCAAGATAGCGACACGTGGCGCGCGACCTAAATGTTGTTCCGCTAATGCACTGCCCATTACGGCAAACTGAAACAATGAATCTGCGTCACTAGAAACGTTCGCCCCTAAATCAAGCATCCATGTACGGTTGCCAGAAGCAGTAGGCAAAGCTGAAACCAATGCAGGCCTATCAATACCGGGAAGAAGTTTGAGTCTGAAACGAGATAGCGCCATCAGTGCGCCGGTGTTACCACCACTCACACAAGCATCAGCCTGTGATTCAGCAACCAGATCAATAGCAGCACGCATAGAGCTACCCTGACTGTTACGTAAGGCTAGTGACGGTTTTTCAGAATTGGATATAACTCGATCACAATGCTGGATACTCAAACGAGAATCAGGCATTCGACCTAATGAAGATAATTGAGATGTGATCGCGTTTCGATCACCTATGAGAATGACTTTTAGCTCTGGGAAATACGACAGTGCCTGCACGGCGGCAGGCACTGTTACACGAGGACCGAAGTCCCCGCCCATTGCATCAAGCGCAACGGTTAGATTTTGCAAAGGTCAACCTTACTTGTTGATAACCTTTTTGCCGCGGTAGAAACCTTCGGCAGTCACGTTGTGACGTAGGTGAGTTTCACCTGAAGTTGCGTCTACAGAAAGTGCAGCTGTAGTTAGTGCATCGTGTGAACGACGCATGCCACGCATTGAACGTGATTTCTTGCTCTTTTGTACGGCCATTGACCCTACTCCTATGTAAATTCTTAAAGAAGCAATTACTTCTTTAAGCTTTTTAAAACATCAAATGGATTCGGCTTTTTATCTTCCTCAATTTCTTCAGGAAGTTCACCAAATACCAAATTATTTGAGTTAACGCTACAGTCCGCATCGTCGTGCATTGCTATTTGTGGCAATCCAAGGATGAACTCGTCTTCAACTAATTGAATCAGGTCTAACTCACCGTACTCGTTCAGATCTACCAAATCGTACTCTTCCGGTGCTTCCTCTTCACTTTTCTCACTGTAAACAGGAGTATAAGTAAATTGGACATCGCACTCATGTGCGAAAACCTCATTACAACGTTGACACTCTAAATCGACTTCGACGTTAGCTTTACCAGAGATAACGACTAATCGTTGTTCATCAAGCCCAAATGACATTGAGACTTGCGCGTCACGTTTTACGCCTTCAGTTGCTTCGGTTAAACGCTTTAAAAGACTGACCTGAATGATACCATTCACATCGAGTCGTTTTTGAGCCGTTCTTGCCGGATCAACTGTACGCGGTATTTTTTCCTTTTGCATAGGGCGCGAATCTTATCTTCCAAATCATGTTTAGTCAAAGGAAATGGCAAAAAAAATATACTTTCCTACCTTTCCTGTTCAGAGCATTATGAATAGCAGGATAAGTTACGTTATCCTGAACTAAATGCTTATACGAATTGTAAATTAAAATGAGAAATTACCAACTAGTTTTAGCTTCTACGTCTCCATTTAGGCAAGAGATCCTCAAAAAGCTACAGTTAAACTTTGTCACAGCTAAGCCTGACTGCGATGAAACGCCGCTTTCAAAAGAGACGCCTCAACAGTTAGTGATGCGTCTTGCCGAGGCTAAAGCCAAGTCTTGTGCTATCGAACAACCGAGCCTAGTGATTGGTTCCGATCAAGTGTGTGTGATTGACGGAGAGATCATAGGTAAGCCTCATACTCGAGAAAAAGCGATCGAGCAGTTATCTCGTCAAAGCGGCAAGAGCATTACTTTTTATACTGGGCTTTCGGTTTGGAACAACGAAACCAATCAAGCTGACACGCGTCTCGACACCTTTGTTGTGCATTTCCGCGATTTAACCGAGCAGCAAATCATTAGTTATGTCGAGAAAGAACAACCTTATTACTGCGCGGGCAGTTTTATGTGTGAAGGGTTAGGCATCGCGTTGTTCAAACAGATGGAAGGTAAAGATCCGAATACTTTGATCGGCTTACCGCTGATCGATCTCGTCGATATGTTAGAAGCGCAAGGAATGAGTGTACTGTAACGGATACGCTCTCTTTGTTAGAGATTCCCTACTCCTTCCTTCGTCAGTCTAGGGAATGACGGTAATCACTACCAAATTTAATAAGTTAGAAGTTCCTAATTCGTCAAGGTAGGCTTTTCGCTTAAGTCGTCTAAGCTCTTAGGGATAGAGTAATAATTAAACCTACAGCCTAGTTATTTGCTTGAGAGTATATGAACGAGATGACTGCGCATTGTGACTTTATACTGGAAACTTAAAAGTCGTCATCCTCAAGAGCGAGGAACGAGCGAGTTGGGGATCTTCTACAGTAGGCACAAACAAAAAAGGTTGACGATATTCGTCAACCTTTATCATCTTCAGATAGCTGATACTAAACCCTGAAAGAGTTCTCGTATCTTCTTAAAGCTTACGTAAACCAGTCAGTGCTTTTTCTAGTCGCGCTTCCATTGGCGCCGAGATATCCATCTTCTCTTCACTACCTGGGTGCGTGAACTTGATGTTTGCTGCATGTAGGAACAGACGATCAAGACCAACCTTGCCCGTGTAAGCGTCAAAACGACGATCACCGTAGCGATCATCCCAAGCAATTGGGTGACCAGTATACTGAGCATGCACACGGATTTGGTGTGTACGACCGGTAATTGGGCTTGCTTGAACTAATGTCGCTTCTTGGAATTTCTCTAAAACCTTAAAACGAGTTTCAGAAGCTTTTCCATTCGGGTTCACGCGAACAATGCTGTTTACTTCATTCTTCAACAAAGGCGCGTTTACAACTTTACAGCTGTTCTTCCATTCGCCCATCACTAAAGCGAAGTAGTATTTTTGAACCGTTTTTTCACGGAACTGTGCTTGAAGGTGTCTTAGCGCCGAGCGCTTCTTAGCAACAAGCAAAATGCCAGACGTATCTCTATCGATACGGTGCACTAACTCAAGAAAACGAGCATCAGGGCGAAGAGCACGCAATGCTTCAATCGCTCCAAACTTTAATCCGCTACCACCATGAACGGCAGTACCAGACGGTTTATTAAGAATCAGCATGTGATCATCTTCGTAAATGATGCACTGTTCTAATTCTGAAACCTTGTTGAGTTTCGTGCTTGGCACGTTCTCTTCTGTTTTCTCTTCAATAGTAACCGGAGGGATACGAACTAAATCACCAGCTTTTAGTTTGTATTCAGCCTTGATGCGTTTTTTGTTAACGCGGACTTCGCCTTTACGCACGATTCGGTAAATCATGCTTTTCGGGATGTTTTTTAATTGGTTGCGTAAGAAGTTATCAATACGCTGACCAGCCATATCTTCGTCAATGTCGACAAATTGGACTTGGGTTCTAATTTCGCTCATTGGGTTATTGTATCACTGTCACTTTTGATAATTGAGATTTTCTTACCCCTATTCAGAACTTATTTATTTCTAATCCCTACCGATCTATCCCCAAATGGTATTTGAAGTTCTATATTTCTTTGATTCTTCGAACAAAAAAGCACCAAGATTCCTCCAAATTAAAATATCAATTGATAAATTATTTATAGACAGTGAGTTAGAGCTATCAAAACCCAAACAAAAACTGTTTTTTTTACAGCATTCCGACAAAGCAGATTGCTGTGTTTACCGACCGCTGCTATAGTTCACAGCTGCTATCAGTGGTTTGACTATTATTTAAACAGCTAACCATTCATAAGCAAGTAAATGAGTAGATAACTCAGATTAGACAGTGCTGCAATCGGCGTAAGACACGGTCAACTGAGTTCCTTATCGCTCTACTCACGTACGCTCATGTTGAGTATTCACCGCCACATCGCGGATCATAGGCTAACTCCCTATGATGACTGACGTGCCCCAGAGCATCCCTCTCCAGCCGGGAGGCTGCACCGATAAAGCCATGGGATCTGGCACCATGAGAAACGAAATAAAGCGATAAGAACAATGATGAAAATAAGAAAAGACAATGAGAATTTCTAAATGAAAAGAATGTTAATTAACGCAACTCAAAAAGAAGAGTTGCGTGTCGCTTTGGTTGATGGCCAGCGACTGTTCGATCTAGATATCGAAAGTCCAGGTCACGAGTCAAAGAAAGCGAATATCTACAAAGGACGTATTACCCGTATTGAACCAAGCCTAGAAGCGGCATTCGTTGATTACGGCGCAGAACGTCACGGTTTCCTCCCTCTTAAAGAAATTGCCCGCGAATACTTCCCTGAAGGTTATACATACCAAGGCCGTCCTAGCATTAAAGAAGTGCTAAAAGAAGGCCAAGAAGTAATCGTACAAGTAGAGAAAGAAGAACGTGGTAGCAAAGGTGCTGCACTGACAACTTTCATCTCTTTGGCAGGTAGTTACTTAGTTCTTATGCCAAACAACCCTCGTGCAGGCGGTATTTCTCGTCGTATCGAAGGTGATGAGCGCACCCAACTGAAAGCAGCATTGAGCACTCTTGAGCTTCCTCAAGGTATGGGCTTAATCGTGCGTACAGCGGGCGTTGGCAAAAGCGCAGAAGAGCTAGAGTGGGACCTGAATGTTCTATTGAACCATTGGGGCGCTATCAAGCAAGCTTCTGATTCAAATGCAGCTCCTTTCCTAATTCACCAAGAGAGTAACGTTATTGTTCGCGCAATTCGTGACTACCTACGTCGTGATATTGGCGAGATTCTAATCGACAGCAATACTATTTTTGAACGTGCACAAGCGCACATTCAATTAATACGCCCAGATTTCATGAATCGCGTTAAGAAATACGATGGTGAAGTGCCACTATTCAGCCATTACCAGATTGAAAGCCAGATCGAATCTGCTTTCCAACGTGAAGTTCGTCTTCCATCTGGTGGTTCTATCGTAATCGATCCAACAGAAGCTCTGACTTCTATCGATATCAACTCTGCTCGTGCAACAAAGGGCGGCGATATTGAAGAAACAGCACTTAACACTAACCTAGAAGCTGCCGATGAAATTGCACGTCAATTACGTCTACGTGACCTAGGTGGTCTGGTTGTAATCGACTTTATCGATATGACTCCGGTTCGCCACCAACGCGAAGTAGAAAGCCGTCTACGTGATGCCGTTCGTTTAGATCGCGCACGTGTTCAGATTGGTCGTATTTCTCGCTTTGGTCTTCTAGAGATGTCTCGTCAACGTTTGAGCCCATCACTAGCAGAAGCAAGCCACCACATTTGTCCTCGTTGTACAGGTACTGGTGTTGTTCGTGATAACGAATCTCTAGCACTTTCTGTTCTACGTTTGATTGAAGAAGAAGCTCTAAAAGACAACACAGCACAAGTACTTGCTGTTGTGCCTGTTCCAATCGCTTCTTACCTTCTGAACGAAAAACGTCGCTCAGTAAACCACATCGAGAAAAACCAAGAAGTTAAGATCACTGTTGTTCCTAACTCAGACATGGAAACGCCGCATTTTGAGGTTATCCGTGTTCGTGAAGGTGAAGAGTTCGATCTACTGTCTTACTTGCTGCCTAACAAGCTAGAAGCTCTAAAAGAAGCGGAAAGCAAAGAGCCTGCTGAACAGACTATTCGTCCTAAGAAGATCGAAGAACCTGCTCTGAAAGGCTTTGCAGCTCCTGCTCAATCAGCACCAACTCCTGCTCCAGCACCTAAAGCTGTAGAAGAGAAGAAAGCTGAACCAGCGGCGACTCAAGAACCAGGCCTAATTGGTCGTTTCTTCAAAGCTATCGGTAGCTTCTTATTTGGCTCTTCAACTCAAGAAGAGAAAAAAGAAGAAGAGAAGAAAGAAGAAGAGAAACCTAAAAACAATCGCAACAACGGCAACCGTCAACGTCGTGATCGTAACGATAACCGTCGTCGTAACCAACGTGGTGAACGTGGCGATAATCGTAACGAAAACCGTGACAACAAACGCCGTCGTAAGCCTGCACGTGATGAGAAACCTGAAGAGCAGAAAGAAGCAGCTCCACAGCAAAATCGTCAGCCTCGTAAGCCTAAGCAAGACCGTCGCAATAAGCCACGTGATGAGCAGAAGCAACGCGAAGAGCAAGCACCATCTAAATTAGCAGAAGAAGGTCTACAGCTAGCGGCAGAAGCACAAGCTGGAAAACCGGAAGCACCTAAGGCTAAGCCTGAAGCGAAAGCAGCTAAGATTAAAGAGCGTCGTCAGCGTCGTAAACTGAACAAGCAAGTTCGTGTTAAAGACCAGCAAGCTCAAGCTGAAGATAATGCTGCTAAAGAACTATCTGTTTCAAAAGAACAGTCAGTAGCTCAAGAGCAAAAAGTTGCGGAACAAGTAGAAGCAACTCAAGCGAATGCAGAGCAAACTGAACAGGAAGAGCCGAAACAACGTCGTAACCGTCGTTCTCCGCGTCACCTACGTGCAAGTGGTCAACGTCGTCGTCGCGGTCGTGATCGTCGCCCTAACCCATTCCGCCTACGTAAAGGTGGTGTAGCTTCTCCTGAGATGGCTATGGGTAAAGTGATGCCTCGCTTCATTCCAAAACCTCACCACAAGCAGGCAAAACCTGAAGTGGCTGAAGTTCAAGTAGCAGTTGAAGCTCAAACATCTGTTCAAGAGCAGAATGTTGCTCTAGAGACGGCACCACAAAGCAACGTAGCAATGGCTGGCGGCTTCGCATGTCCTGAACTAGCTATGGGCAAAGTGATTATCCGTCGCGAAGAAGCTGCTGTTGAAGCTCAAGTAGCTGAGACTCCTGCTGTAGTTGAAGCTCCTGCAGTCGTTGAAGAAGCACCAGTGGTCGTTGAAACTGAGAAAGTTGAAACTCCAGTGATTGTAGAAGCGACGAAAGTTGAAGCGCCTGTTGTAGCAGAAGCTATGCAAGCAGAAGCAACACCAGTTGTTGAAGCTGAAGCGCCTAAAGCTGAAAGTGCAAAAGTTGAAGAAGCACCTGTTGTAAAAGCAGAAGCTCCTAAAGCGGCACCAAAGGCAGCAGTTGCTAAGAAGCAAGCCGGTTCACCAATGACTAAAGCTCCTGGTCCTCAAGAGATCAAAGAGATTGAAGTGATTGCAGCTCCGTTCCGCACTGAACGTTTTGTATCGAAAGGTGCAGGCAGTCAGGCAGCGTCGAACAAAGCTGGCGCGGCGATGACTAAGCCAAACTACTAGTGATTACTGATAGATAATCGCAAGTAAATAGAATCAAAGGCTGCTTATTAAAGCAGCCTTTTTCATATCTACTAATCGAATAAAAATTAACAGATATATTACTCAAAGTTAGGTTCAACCTTGAACTTAATCACATTTTTGGGTAGCATTCGCGCACTTATCTTTTCGACACTTCGCTATTGCCGCTCTTTTCCATCACTGTTTGGCTACGCAATACACCCGTGTCGGTAAATCCATCTTAAGCATAGCTGAGCAAACATGTTCGAATTCCCACAATTTTCAAAGCACTCTGTAAAGAATGACGTGCTTTCAGGTCTTACAGTAGCCCTAGCTCTGGTACCTGAAGCTGTAGCATTCGCCTTTGTTGCTGGCGTTGACCCAATGGTTGGTCTTTACGCAGCATTCATCGTAGGTTTAATCACTTCTGTCTTTGGCGGCCGTCCAGGTATGATTTCTGGTGCAACTGGCGCAATGGCCGTTGTTATGGTGAGCCTAGTGGCAACCCATGGTGTTCAATACCTATTCGCAGCCGTTATGCTGGCTGGCCTTCTGCAAATTGCAGCGGGTGTATTTAAACTCGGTAAATTTATCCGTATCGTTCCACACCCAGTAATGATTGGTTTCGTGAACGGTTTGGCAATTGTTATCTTCCTAGCTCAGCTTGGTCAATTTAAAGCGCCAGACGTAACAGGTGCGTTGACTTGGTTACCAAGCGGGCAAATGACACTAATGCTAGGTCTAGTAGCCCTTACAATGGCTATCATCCACTTCCTACCTAAGCTAACAACAGCAGTACCATCTTCATTGGTTGCTATTGTTACAGTAACAGCTTTGGTTGTAGGTCTTGACCTTGAAACTCGAACTGTTGTCGACTTCCTACGTACAATGTCTGGCGACGAAGCTGCAACGCTAGCGGGTTCTCTACCAACGTTCTCTATTCCCGCTGTTCCGTTTTCTTTTGAGACACTTCAGATCATCCTACCGTACGCAATTATCCTTGCGGCTATCGGCCTGATTGAATCTCTGCTGACACTGACAGTACTAGACGAAATGACAAACACTCGTGGTCAATCTAACCGTGAATGTGTTGGTCAAGGTATGGCTAACGTAACCTGTTCAGTATTTGGCGCGATGGGTGGTTGTGCGATGATCGGTCAATCGATGATCAACGTAAACTCAGGCGGTCGTGGTCGTCTTTCAGGTATTGTAGCGGCAGTTGCACTACTGATGTTCATCCTGTTCGGTTCTGCACTGATTGAAATGATTCCTCTAGCAGCACTTGTGGGCGTAATGTTCATGGTTGTTATCGGTACATTTGAATGGGCAACCTTCAAGCTTGCGCGTCGCGTTCCTAAGCAAGACTTCTTCGTTATCGTTCTTGTTACAGTAGTAACCGTACTGACTGACCTTGCGGTCGCTGTTGGTGTGGGTGTTGTGGCTTCAGCGTTAATGTTCGCTTGGCAACATGCTAAACACATCTACGCAGATACATCAGTAAACGCTGAAGGCTCTAAAGAGTATAAAGTTAACGGCCCAATATTCTTTGGTTCAACGGCTAACTTCCTAGAGTTATTTGACGCATACAACGATCCACAAGATGTCATCGTTGATTTCGCAAACTCACGCGTTACTGACCACTCTGCTATTGAAGCGATCGACACGATTGCTGACCGTTACGCGGCACTAGGTAAAACACTTCACCTTCGCCACCTAAGCCAAGACTGTGTTGCTATGCTGCACAAAGCAGGTAGCTTAGTTGAAGCGAACGTTGCAGAAGACCCAATCTACAAAGTAATGTCTAAGTAATCTTAGCTGTAGCTTTAAGTTAGATTTAGAAAGGCCGACATTCAATGTCGGCCTTTTTTATATCTATGTCCCGTCCTTAAATGTGTTTACACATTGAGGACGAATTATGATTACTTCGAATACTACCTACGTTAAAGGTACTCAGCGTGATTACACGCTACAATGAACGCAGTATCGCTTCGCTAGACTCTTCGATTAAATCCAACACCAATTCAAAGCCATTTCCCTCACCATAATAGGGATCGGGGACCTCTTGATATTGTGATTCTCCAAAGCTTAAAAATAACGCAAGCTTGTATTGGAGATGAGCTGGACACTGGCTCATTAAGTCGTCTAAATTGGCCCTATCTGCCGCGAGTATCAGGTCAAATTCTTCGAAGTCATTATCAACCACTTTACGAGAAGTAATCCCCTTAAAGCTGTAGCCTCGCTTCTCTCCTGCAGATTTCGAACGCGAGTCTGGCGGGTTGCCTTGATGAAAACCAATCGTCCCCGCAGAGTCGACCACAACGTCAATATCCAACTGTTGCGCTTTCTTCCTTAGTACTGCTTCACCTGTTGGTGAACGGCAAATATTCCCCATACAAACCACGAGTATCTTTTTCATCCCTAATCACCTGTTCTTCCGATGGTTTTTGCTATCGTTAAGTTAGGCTATGATAGGCGCAATCACAACTTAAAAGGATTTGTTATGTCGACTGAAGACAACAAAGAACAACGCCACAAAGCAAGACAACAAAAAGTAAAAGAACAAGTCGATGCTCGTGTCGCTGCAGCACAAGAAATAAAAGGCCTATTGTTGGTTATTACTGGTAACGGTAAAGGCAAATCAACATCAGGTTTTGGTACGATTACACGTGCAGTCGGTCATGGTAAGAAGTGTGCAGTGGCTCAGTTTGTAAAAGGGACTTGGGATAACGGCGAAAAGAACGTTCTTCAAAAGCTCGATGTAGAATTCCAAGTTATGGGTACCGGCTTTACTTGGGAAACTCAAAACAAGGCTCAAGATATCGAAGCCGCACAGCGCGTGTGGAAAGAGTGTCAGCGCATGCTAGCCGATGAGTCGATTGATGTGATTCTGTTTGATGAGCTAACTTACATGGTGAGTTATGGCTACATTGAACTGGATGAAGTAGTAGAAGCTCTAAACAACCGTCCGAAAATGCAATCAGTAATCATTACGGGACGTGGAGCGCACCGTACTTTAACGGACATGGCCGATACCGTGTCTGAAGTACGTAATGTGAAGCACGCATTCGAATCTGGTGTTAAAGCGCTTCAAGGCGTTGACTGGTAATCACATTCAACCAGAGATCCCCGACTCGGTCATTCTTCCCTATCTAGGATGACGACCACTAGACTGTCACGCCCTTGAACAAAGGACGAGTACCTGTCGTCATTCCCTAGAACGAGGTTCGGGTGTCATAGGGAATCTCTCTAAAATATTATAAGCATCCAAACAAAAGCGCCATTCCTACAACAGGAATGGCGCTTCTTTTATATACGAGTGAGAGAGGTTTAGTTAAAGAAACCTTTCAATAAGCCATCGACCGCTTCTTTGGTTTTCTCGTCTTTGATCTTGTCTGTTAACTTGTTCACACCACGATCAATTTCTTTCTGTGCTTTCTGTTTCAACACATCATCAAACACAAGTGCGAATTTCGGGTCAGCCCACTGGCCAGTTACTTTAATTGGGATAGTTACATCTTTCAGGTCGTCAATGCTCTTACCACCCTGACCTTCAAGCGAACCCACAATCGATGTACGAACAAGGAAGTCGACCGTTTCATTGATGAAGTTTGCTTTACCTTGGCCTGTCACACGTAACAGTGGCGACTGTGCAGATAAGTCGTTAGTTGAAACCCAACCTTTGTCGACCTTCAGCGTCGCTTTCATTGCACTGAAGTCCGTTTTTTGAGCTTCATTTGTGCTTTCAACTTTTTCGCCTTTGATCTTCGCGTAGTTTTCTCGAATCAGTTGAGCTACGTTGATGCCGTTAACTGCACCATCTTCAAAGTTAATCGCGATAGTACCGACCAAGTTTTTCTTAATACCTGTTGGAGTTAGGCTCTTACCTTTCACGTTAACATCGATATTACCCGTACCTTCCAGCATATCATTGTTCGCAACATCAACCAGTAACGGTTGTACTTTCACACCTTTGATTTTCTTCTTAGCTGTGTAAGTCGCTGGTGTTTTACGAGCGTCTAGCTTAGCAGTAGCAGAAATAGAACCTTGGTAAAGATTCGAGGTGAATGAGGTTAGTTCTGCGATACCACGGTTAACCGAAAATGCCGTTTTTACATTCTGCATCTTCGCGTTGTTCGCCTTGAACTTATCAATCGTAATGTCACCTTTCACGTCTAACGTTTTCAGAGCCGACAGATCAGGTTCCACTTCTTTAGCAGGAGCTGAGCTACCTGAGTTTGACGTTGAGCCACCAGCAGAACCAGAAGGAGCAGTGCTCGCTGTTTCTGTTGTATTGCCTAAGCCTAGGAACTCGTCCAAATCAATATTCGGGCTATGAAGAGAGAAACGAACCTTGGGTATTTCAGATAGGGTTACGTCTGCTTTACCGTCTAATGCAATAGCGTTAGCTTGTAGCTTCTCTAACACAAAGCTCAGGTGGCTCTTGTTAAGATCGAAGCTTAAATCGGACAGCATATCGACTTTCATTGGAGACTGAGGAAGCGTGTCACCTTTGAATGTTGAGTCTAACGTTAATTTGTTCAGCGTTACTTTTGAGATCGCGCTATCAACCGTAAGTTCACCGCCACCGTTAAGATCAAGGTCAAGGCCAGCCGCATTACCGACTACAGCGTAAGTCAGTTGGTTTACCTTATCGAACTCAAACGTATTCAAGCCAATTTTTGCTGACTCAATCGACGTCGCTGGATCATTGAACTTAGCGTTTAAATCAATGTTACGAAGTGCGTAACTTGCAAAGCCTTCAGCTAATTTGAATTCGGCACTGCCCTCCGCTGAGAACTTCTGTTGGTTGTTTTCACCAGAAGCCGCAAATGTCGCGGTTGTCCATGTATCAACGGCAAACTCAGAAAGGTTCAAAGATACATCGTATAGCTTAGTGAATGAACCCGCTTGCTTGTCGTCCATTTCAAACAATGCGTTTGAGACAGTTACACCTGCAAGGTTGATCGTCCAAGCAGATGCGTCTGTAGCACTTTGCTCTTGAGGGGCAGGTGTTGATTCAGAACTTGCGCCGGCGACAGGCTCAGACTCTTGAGGCGCTGACGCTTGCGTTAGCGCATCAATGTTCTTACGACCATCTTTAAGCGTTTCTAAGTAAAATTCTGCACCATCTAGAGTAATGTTGCCTATCTCTAGTTGGTTGCTAAATAGCGGAGTAACCGAAACATCAACGCCAACGGTATCAACCTTAAATAGGTTTGGTTGGGTGAACCCTTCAGGGTTACGTAATTCAGTTTGACCAAGCTCAAAGCCAATGGATGGGAAGAATTGCCAGCTGATATCCCCCTCGATCACGAGCTCTAGGCCTGTGTGTTTTTGGGCTTGTTCGACAATTAATGGCTTAAATTGGTTGGGATTCACTAACAGCACTAGTGCCAGAATTGCTGCAATTACAACAAACACTGGTACAGCTATGAAAATGAGTAGTTTCTTCATCCGCATATTCCTTGCTTAGATTCCAAAAGAAAGTGGCACTATAAAAGTGCCACTGATTCGGTAAAAAATAAAGCTAAGTGAGTCACTTAGGCAAAATTTTATTCGATTAAGACTTCAACAACTTCGCAATGTGCGCTTTTAGCACGTCAATCGCAATACGGTTTTTACCACCACGAGGAACGATGATGTCTGCATGTTGTTTTGAAGGCTCGATAAACTGCATGAACATTGGACGTACTGTTTCTTGGTATTGCTTAAGTACAGTGTCCATTGTACGACCACGCTCTTCTACATCACGCTTAACACGACGTAGTAGACAGATGTCTAATGGTGTATCCATAAACACACTTGCGTGCATTAGTTTACGAAGACGCGGGTCTGTTAGAAGCAGAATGCCCTCTAAAATGATCACTTTCTTTGGAGTAAGTGTAGTCGTTTCAGAAGTACGTGTGTGCTCTGTGTAGCTGTATTCAGGAACTTCTACGGCGTTGCCACTCATTAGCTGCTGTAGATGTTCACATAAAAGGTCATGATCTAGTGCATTTGGGTGATCGTAGTTAGTTTTAACACGCTCTTCCATACTCAAGTGGCTTTGGTCGCTGTAATAGCAATCTTCCGTGATAACACCAATTTGATGGTCGCCTACTTTTTCGCGCAATTCATTATAAATTGTACTAGCAATCAGACTTTTTCCTGAAGCTGAAGCGCCAGCGATACCTACGATGACACATTGATTATTATCAGACATTAATTTTGCACCCGATATGGTTTGGTGGTGGGAAGAGATAAACCGCCTGATTATAGGGGCTAAAGCACATAGATTCTAGTCGCGATTTTAGCTAATTGCAGTCAAATTGATGATCTCAATACATTTACTTAAGACAATCGTTTGCTTTCAAATAACTTGCCTACAACTATTTGCACAAGCCCAATGGCTATCAGCCTAAATCCAACCGCTGTTTATCTAGTCCAACATGATTTACACGACATTTAGAGTGGCCAACTTTATTCAACCATCGAGAAGTTAATCGCTTCTGGTCTCGCCTTACCGGTCCAAAACATCTTCGCAGCCACATTCTCAGCAAGCTCTAAGTAATGACGTGTATGTTCACTATCTGGACGACGAATCACCGTCGGACAACCTGCATCGATGTCTTCTCGCACATCAATATGAAGAGGGATCTGTGCTAAAATATCGAGGTAAAACTCTTCTGACATAGCTTCTGCACCACCAGCACCAAAGATATGCTCTTTCTCACCACAGTGACTACAAATATGATAGCTCATGTTTTCAACTAAGCCTGCGACTGGCACACTCACCTTATCAAACATCGCTACGCCTTTACGCGCATCCGCTAATGCCAAATCTTGAGGTGTAGTCACCACTACCGCGCCTGTCACTGGGATCTGTTGTGACAATGTCAGTTGAATATCACCCGTACCCGGTGGCATGTCGATAACAAGGTAATCCAACTCTGGCCATACGGTTTCATTAACAAGCTGCCCCAAAGCCTTAGCTGCCATTGGGCCTCGCCAGATTGCCGCATCGTCTTTCGACACAAGATAGCCAATAGAGTGAGTAAAAATGCCATGAGCCTCGATTGGCATCATCCATTTGTTGTTCTGTACTTCTGGTTTTGCGTCTAGCTGGCCGAGCATCATAGGCACTGATGGACCGTAGATATCCGCATCTAACAAACCCACTTTTGAACCAGACTTAGATAACGCAAGCGCAAGGTTAACTGACGTCGTCGATTTACCCACCCCACCCTTTGCCGACGTCACGGCGATTATGTTTTTAACACCCTTCAATGGCGTCGCGACTGTAGTTTCCAGCGCAGACGGCTTCACTTTCACTTCAAACTGAAAAGCGCTAACAAGCTGTTGTTCAATCTGAGAGTGGATCCACTGTTCCAATTCAACCGCGAGCTGATTAGCAGCAAAAGGCAAGGTGATAACAAATGATCCACGCGGATCTACCGATACAATATTTTGGTGTAGCGCCCACTCTGGGATGAGGATTGGTGACTCGAACTCATTCAACCATGAACAGAAATCTTGCTTAGAAGTAAAGTTACGCATTGGGGCTCCTTTTTTTATTTATGCTATCACCCACGAGATGAAGACTGAACCCCTAAAAAACTAAGGGAATCCTTTGTCTGATACCTTGGCGTATCACACGTTATAAAGTAGTATTACCTCTCAAATTTATACCTATCAAAAAAGCGAATTATTAAGTATGGCAACTGATCCAAGACAACTTTTGGTAACTTGTGCGCTTCCGTACGCTAACGGCTCTATTCACCTTGGCCATATGCTTGAGCATATCCAAGCTGATATCTGGGTTCGATACCAGCGTCTGCGTGGCAACACTGTAAACTTCATCTGTGCTGACGATGCTCACGGCACGCCAATTATGCTTAAAGCTCAACAGATGGGTATCACGCCAGAAGAGATGATCGCTGCTGTTAGTGAAGAGCACCAAAAAGACTTCGCTGGCTTTGATATCAGCTTTGATAACTACCACAGCACACACAGCGAAGAGAACCGTGAACTGGCTTCACACATCTACCTAGAACTTAAAAAGAACGGCTTCATTTCTAGCCGTACTATTTCTCAGCTTTTCGATCCTGAGAAAGAGATGTTCCTACCAGACCGCTTCGTAAAAGGTACTTGCCCTAAGTGTAAGTCAGAAGACCAGTATGGTGATAACTGTGATAACTGTGGTGAGACATACAGCCCAACTGAACTGATTAATCCTAAATCAGCGGTTTCTGGCGCAACTCCAGTAATGAAAGACTCTGAACACTTCTTCTTCGACCTACCTCAGTTCGAAAGCATGCTTAAAGAGTGGACTCGTTCTGGCTCTCTACAAAATGAAACTGCAAACAAAATGCAGGAATGGTTTGAGTCTGGCCTGCAACAGTGGGATATCTCACGTGATGCACCTTACTTTGGCTTTGAAATCCCAGGCGAAAAAGACAAGTTCTTCTACGTATGGCTAGACGCACCTGTTGGCTACATGGCTTCTTTCAAGAACCTATGTGACAAGCGTGACGATCTAAACTTCGATGAATACTGGAAGAAAGACAGCACAACTGAGCTGTACCACTTCATCGGCAAAGACATCGTTTACTTCCACAGCCTATTCTGGCCAGCAATGCTAGACGGCGCAGGTTTCCGTAAGCCAAACAATGTATTCGTACACGGCTACGTAACAGTGAATGGTGCGAAGATGTCTAAGTCGAAAGGCACATTCATCAAAGCGAGCACGTACCTAAACCACCTAGACCCTGAGTGTCTGCGTTACTACTACGCTGCGAAACTAAACAGCCGCATCGATGACCTTGACCTTAACCTTGAAGACTTCACTCAACGTGTAAACGCTGACGTAGTAAACAAGATTGTTAACCTAGCCTCTCGTAACGCTGGTTTCATCACTAAGCGTTTTGAAGGCAAGCTAGCTGCTGAATTTGCAGAACCTGAGCTATACAACGAATTCGTTGCTGCTGCTGAGCGTATCGGTGAGTTATACGAAACTCGTGAATTCAGCCGTGCGATTCGTGAAATCACTGCACTTGCGGATAAAGCGAACCAGTACATCGACGAAAAAGCACCTTGGGTTCTTGCAAAAGAAGAAGGCAAAGAAGCTGAGCTTCAGCAAGTGTCTTCTGTAGGTATTAACCTATTCCGCGTACTGATGGCTTACCTGAAACCAGTGATGCCAGAGCTTGCAGCTCGCACTGAAGCTTTCCTAAACGAAGAGCTTACGTGGGAAGCGATTGCGACTCCACTAACTGATCACGAGATCACTAAGTTCAAAGCACTATTCAACCGTATTGATCCTAAGAAAGTGGAAGCAATGGTTGAGTCTTCTAAAGAAGATGCAGCCGCTGAAGCAGCAGCAAAAGAAAAAGCAGAAGCTGAAAAAGAACAAGCAAGTCAAACTGAGCTAGACAAAGAAC
Source organism: Vibrio splendidus (assembly GCF_001557875.1). GTDB lineage: Bacteria > Pseudomonadota > Gammaproteobacteria > Enterobacterales > Vibrionaceae > Vibrio > Vibrio splendidus_F. The sequence continues at coordinate 360,696 of NZ_LNRF01000003.1, forward strand.
CAATCGCAGACGAGATTGAGTTCGATGCCTTTGCAGCAGTAGACATGCGTATTGCTCGTATCATCTCTTGTGAAGAAGTACCAAAAGCGAACAAACTACTGAAGTTCCAGCTGGACATCGGTGGTGAGACTCGCCAAGTATTCTCTGGCATCAAGTCAGCATACAAACCTGAAGAGCTCGAAGGCAAGCTAACCGTAATGGTAGCAAACCTAAAACCTCGTAAGATGAAGTTTGGTATGTCGGAAGGCATGATCCTAGCAGCGGGCCCTGGCGGCAGCGACCTATGGATCCTTGAGCCACACGAAGGTGCTCAACCTGGTATGCGTGTAATGTAATTCTGATTTCAGTCAGATAACAAGCACTCATAACTAAATCCCTAATGCACTTTTAACTTGAAAGAGTTAATAAGCATTGGGGATTTTTTATATCTACCGAAAATAAGCGTTCTCTGTTAGAGTCGCCGTCAACTATGCTATGTAGAGTAGAAATTGGTTTGTCGACGATAATGGACTAACCAACACCTCTTTACTCTAAAACCCTTTTTAGGAATTCCCAGTGACTAACAACGAAATCTTGCGTCGTATTCAACACGCACTAAACCTTAAAAACGCACAAATCATCAAAGCAATTGAACAAGCTGATGTAACTGTTGCTCATGACCAAGTGATTAACTGGTTAAAAGACGACAACGACAAGTCATGCTCTAAGATGAAAGATAAAGAGTTAGCGGTATTCCTAAATGGTTTCATCAACCTTAAGCGTGGCAAAAAAGAAGGCGAGCAACCTAAACCTGAAGTTGCACTGACTAACAACATGATCTTCATGAAGCTTCGTATCGCATTAAACATGAAAGCAGAAGATGTTTTGGACGTACTAGAAGTGGTTGGCATTAGCTTGAGCAAGTACGAAATCGGCGCTTACTTTCGCAAGCCAGAAAACAAAAACTACAAAGTGTGCGAAGACCAGCTACTTTGCGATTTTCTAAACGGTGTGCAATTTACCAACCGCCCAGACTCAGAAGAGTTTGCGGGGTAAGTTGCTACTCATAGATACGTTACTAGTTATAGGTAAGTATCTGCCCCACTGGTAAGTTCTAGCAACTATCAATAAATAAAAAGCGGCGAGATAATTGAATTATCTCGCCGCTTTTTCGTTTTTTTTACGTCACCGACTAAACAGGGACTACAAAGTAAACCTATGGCTTAGCTGTCGTCTTCTGTAAAGTTCGTTGGCAATGTCGTTTTCATTTCATTCCAAATTTGCGCACTTGCGATACCGTAGTTACGAATCACTAATGGCAAAGTTTCGCGCTCGCCACTTTCGCAGATAATGAACAACTCTTTATAAAAGTCCATCGCTAAACGTCGTGCTTCTGGGTTAGAGAAGTAGTAGCTACCGATACGGTCATACAGTTTACGTACACCGTTAAAGATCAGGCCGTAAATCTGGTTGCCTGAGTGAAATGCCAGACGCTGGAAAAGCATGTAATCATAGAAGTTGAAAGTCTTCGCGATTAAAATCGTCTGACGTTTCGCTTCATCTTTTTCCGAATCTTCTTTTACCGCTTGTTTGATCTTGTCAGCGTATGGCGATGATTCTAAGAACTCATCCCAAGTCGGTGCCGCAAGTAGCGCTTCACAAGATTCAATCACGTTACTGATCGTACGTTCTGAAGCTTCTTTATTTGCTTTAAATGCATAACGCATAAAGATCGGGCTGATATTCGTGCGCGCAGCAAGCAAATCTTCTACCATTTTGCTTGCGTTATCAACGTCTAACGTCATTAACGTATCTAGGATATGAAGACCTGAGGTTTCCATAAACTGGTTAACTTTAGTGGGTTTGCCGTGTTGGATTGTCAACCAACCGTCGCGAGCAAGACGTTGTAGTACTTCACGAAGCGTAGTACGTGTAACACCAATCAGCTCAGAAAGCTCACGCTCTGCGGGCAAGATAGAACCTGGAGGGAAACGGCCATTCCAAATACTTTCAATGATATACTTTTCTGCAAATCCTGCCGGGCTCTTCGCCTTAATGACCATCTACACTTCAATCCAATTTAATTATTCTGTTCTAATTTACTCATCATACCACTAGTTCACACCTAGCGGAAACACCCGCAAAAATTTTACTCACTCAAAATAGCAGTAGAGTTAAAACTCTAAAGTTCAGCACACGTTTGCACCCTAGATTTAGAAAGCAAGCGACTACAAATTACCATTTCAACAAATCATTAACACAACAAATTTTCTTTTAAATCAACTAGATTGGTCATATTTTCAAAGTTATTAATTTGCAATATTAAGTTGTAATAATCATATATAAACCGTCGTTATTCTGTAAATTTCAATCATTTCGCTGAAATATTGATTCTAGTCGGTTTTTATCACATTTTAAGTGGTATGCTTGCGCTACTTTGATCGCGTTTCTCAACAAAAAAGAGGTATTTTTAGGGCTACAGGGTTTTTCCTGTTGACTAAATGTTATCTAAGAGTAGAGTTGCGCTCAAAAATAAGCAGTGCTTGAGTTTCTAAGGGAGTGACTTGGCAAGACCACAGAACATTACATGGAATGTAGTTTTTCTAAGTCACTGTTAGTTATAGTTTTTAACAATTTCTATAGCTCGATTCTCAAAATGTTGTATTGCTTGTCTATTCATAATCAACATAAAAGAGTATTAACATGCCGATGTCTCTCGGAAACGCTTTTATCAAGAACTTCCTTGGTAAAGCTCCTGATTGGTATAAACTTGCCATCATTTCCTTTTTAATCATCAACCCGTTTGTTTTCTTCCTAGTTGACCCATTTGTTGCGGGCTGGCTGTTGGTGGTTGAGTTTATTTTCACTCTAGCTATGGCTCTAAAGTGCTACCCTCTTCAACCGGGTGGCTTATTGGCAATTCAAGCCGTCGCCATTGGCATGACCAAACCAGAAATGGTTTATCACGAGCTACAAGCAAACCTTCCAGTATTACTCTTACTTGTATTCATGGTTGCTGGTATCTACTTCATGAAAGAACTACTTCTGTTCATTTTCACGAAGATCCTGCTCGGCATCCAATCAAAAATCTTACTCTCTGTCGCTTTCTGTGTCGCTGCAGCGTTTTTGTCTGCCTTCCTAGATGCGCTGACAGTAATCGCTGTAGTTATTAGCGTTGCGGTAGGCTTCTACTCTATCTACCACAAGGTTGCATCGGGCAAAGGCACAACATCTGCGCACGATCATACTCATGATGAAGAGATCTCTGAACTAACTCGTGATGACCTAGAAAACTACCGTGCTTTCCTACGCTCACTGCTTATGCACGCCGGTGTTGGTACTGCACTAGGTGGCGTAATGACCATGGTAGGTGAACCACAAAACTTAGTAATTGCTAAGCAAGCGGGTTGGGAGTTCGGTGAATTTATCATCCGTATGCTGCCAGTAACACTGCCTGTTTTCTTCTGCGGTATTCTAACTTGTGCACTTGTCGAAAAATTCAAAGTGTTTGGTTACGGCGCAGAACTGCCAACGAATGTTCGCCAAATCTTAGTTGAGTTTGACAACAAAGAACGTGCAAACCGTACAAAGCAAGACGTAGCAAAACTATGGGTTCAGAGTGCAATCGCAGTTTGGCTGATTGTTGGCCTTGCGCTTCATGTCGCTGAAGTAGGTTTGATTGGCCTTTCAGTGATCATCTTGGCAACGGCATTTACTGGCGTTATCGAAGAGCACTCAATGGGTAAAGCCTTTGAAGAAGCACTGCCATTTACCGCACTTCTTGCCGTCTTTTTCGCGGTTGTTGCTGTAATCATCGACCAAGCTCTATTTAAGCCAGTAATCGATGCGGTACTTCACGTTGAAGATAAAGGCGCACAGCTCGCACTCTTCTATGTTGCCAACGGTATCTTGTCGATGGTTTCAGATAACGTATTCGTAGGTACGGTTTACATCAACGAAGTGAAAACTGCACTGGTTGAAGGCATCATCACTCGTGACCAGTTTGACCTACTTGCTGTTGCTATCAACACTGGTACTAACCTACCTTCTGTTGCTACACCAAATGGCCAGGCTGCATTCCTATTCCTATTAACATCAGCACTTGCTCCGTTAATTAGATTGTCTTACGGTCGCATGGTTATCATGGCGCTGCCATACACCATCGTATTGGCACTGGTTGGCCTAGCAGGCATTGTGTTCTTCGTAGAGCCAATGACAGCATGGTTCTACGATGCTGGTTGGATCATTCAACGCACTGGTGAAGTCGTTGCTCCAGTTATCTCTGGTGGTCACTAAGCTAAACACTGTGTCGCAAACCACAATAACTATAACTAACTAATCAAAAATATTAGTTGATTAGGAAACTTATCCAAGATAAAAAGCTCTGAGTAATCAGGGCTTTTTTATTTTATAGACGGGATTAAATTCGTGAACTTTTTTGCAATGCTTAAAGACTTCTCTAAGGGACGTTTATCTTGGCTTTTACTGCTGGCTTTTATTGTCTTTTTTGAGGCATGCGCTCTCTTCTTCCAACACGTGATGATGCTTGGCCCTTGCGTAATGTGCATCTATGAGCGCGTTGCGATGCTTGCTATCGGTGTTGCTGCAATCATTGGTGCTATCGCCCCTCATAACCCAATATCACGTTGGTTAGGCCTTGCTGGCTGGGGATTTGGTGCATACAAAGGTTTGACGCTAGCTTTAGAACATGTTGACTACCAGTTTAATCCGTCTCCTTTTGCGACTTGTGATCTGTTCGTGACTTTCCCAAGCTGGGCACCTTTAAACCAATGGGCTCCGTGGATGTTTGAGGCTTACGGCGACTGCAGCAAAGTTGTGTGGCAGTTTTTAGAACTTTCGATGCCACAATGGCTTGTGATTATCTTCGCCGGTAACTTAGTTGCTTTCGGTTTTGTAGTGATTTCTCAATTCGTTAAATCAAAGAATGACTAACAATTAGCTCATCATCTTCAAAAACAAAAAAGTCGACCCAAAGATCGACTTTTTATTACTTAAATTTTTAGCACTTAAAGAAAGTCTGTTATTCACTCAAGCTAAGTTGCTCAACAATCCTAGGTTAGCTGTTTTTACCGCAGCATTGTTTAAACTTCTTGCCGCTCTCACAAGGGCACAGGTCGTTTCGACCAATATCTTTAAACGGGTTCACGCTCTGGGATTTATTGCCCAGCATCGCTTCATCCGCTGCCATAGCCACTTCTGAAATCATCAGATCGACTTGACCCACTAAATCGGCAAGCGATGGTGGGTTAGTAAGCCCTGCAGCGATCATTTGTTGTTGAGTTTGTTCTTCATCAATCGCCAACATCAACGTTGTTAGGAGCGCTTGCAACATGCGCAGAGTGCCATCCGCAACGGTCACGCTCTGCCACTGCTCTTCCACTGTTGGCCAAACCATCATGAAGCCTTCAGAAAAATCGGCGAACTGCTCGTTAAAGTCACCTTCAGCCAAGACGTCTGTCAGTAAATATTCATTACGCTGAATCAGGTTGTGTTGACGGTTAATCTGTTCTGTAACCGTTGTTACCAGCTCTTTACCCGCTTCAGGCGCTACGATAGCAATCCATTCTTCAGGATCGAGTGGCTTTGTCGCTAAGTTCGACGCAAGGATTGCACCTTCCATAAACTGCGGAGTAATGTCTGTGATTGATTCAGGTAGGCTTAATAATTGATATGTCATGAAAGCTCTGGATATTGGGCATTTTCGATATTATAACGCCATACTCACCAAGATGTCGCCAACCACTTTCCTCTGTTTTCTCGCAAACAAACTTACGCAAACCATTGCTATTCAAATATCATCGACATTTTACTTATTTCGCTTTGATAATCAGAATATTGGGTGTAAAACGCCCACTGAAACATTCAGTTACATATAGGCGTATTCATCATGAAATTAAAGTCCCAAGGTTTTACATTACTCGAACTTATTGTGGTGGTCGTTATTTTGGGTGTATTAGCGGTAACCGCTGCGCCTCGTTTTCTTGGTGTTCAGCGGGATGCTCATGAAGCATTGGCACAAGGTGCGTTTTCAGCATTTAGAAATAGTATCGATATGTATCACTCGCAATGGCTTGTCGATGGTGAGCCTGCTTTTGATCAAGTGGTGAATTATGGTGAAGGTGATGTATATCCGTCAGAAACTGGGTTTCCAATCTCAGTTCTTGATACTCCGCCAGTTGAGACTCCACAAGTTAGCGGTGACCAATGTGTGGCACTTTGGAACTCTTTGATTGATTCTGATTTGGTCGCTCGTTCTCAATACGATACTGGCTTTATTTTGCCTTCCGATGAAGCCATTGTTAGTTGGTATACTGGAACACCCGAATGCTATTACTACTACACTCCAAGCTTTACAAGCTCTGAACGTTTACCCATTCTCTATTATTCACCAATTACCGGAGAAGTAAGAGTAACTCGAGAAATGGCGAACACCGCTCCTTAGTGACAATCTAGCTAACACGCCGTACAATCACGCCTCGAATTTTTCGGTTCATTCAGTTTTGGTAAAGCAGCATGCGCGTAATACTTGGCCCTATGGAGGGCGTTCTAGACCACCTAATGCGTGAGATTCTTACAGAGATCAATGATTACGATCTCTGTGTGACAGAATTTGTGCGCGTCGTTGATCAACTTCTTCCTCCACATGTTTTCCATCGTATTTGCCCTGAGCTGCATCAAGGTTCTCAGACCATGGCGGGTGTTCCAATCCACCTACAGCTTCTAGGACAACATCCAAACTGGATGGCCGAAAATGCCTTCCAAGCAGCCAATTTAGGTGCTAAAGGCATTGATCTTAATTTTGGTTGCCCAGCAAAGGCGGTAAACAAAAGTAATGGTGGAGCTTCACTGCTCAAAGAGCCAGAGCTTATCTATCAAGTGGTCAAATCCTGCCGAGAAGCGGTACCAGCGCACATTCCTGTGTCCGCAAAGATTCGATTAGGTTGGGAGCATCCGGAAGAGTGCTTTGAAATTGTCGATGCCATCGAACAAGCTAAAGCTGACGAACTCACCGTGCACGCAAGAACCAAAGTTGGCGGCTATAAAGCTAGCGAAATTAAATGGGATTACATCAATCAAATAAGAGAGAAAACTTCTCTACCCTTGATTGCTAACGGGGAAATCTGGAACTATCAAGATGGTCAAGATTGCATAGAAGCTACAGGCGTCGATTCATTGATGGTCTGCCGTGGTGCTTTCAATATTCCAAACCTTGGTAACGTCGTTAAGCACAACCACCAGAAAATGCCGTGGGATAAAGTCATTGAACTTTTGCTGCGCTATTCAGAGTTTCAAATTAAAGGGGACAAAGGTATGTACTACCCCAATAGAGTGAAGCAGTGGTTTGTTTATTTAAGTAAAGGCTACCCTGAAGCGAACGAACTGTTTAAAGAAATTCGCACTTTCAAGAAGGCGCCGCCGATTGTAGAACGTCTTCAACGTTATCAAGAAGAACGCCGCCAACCTGTTTAAGATGAAGCGCTTAACGATTCAACAGTGTGGCTAAAATTCTAGACGGTCTTTACCCGTCGTCTTAGCCACGTACAGCTTTTCATCGGCGTACTTAAATATCTCATCGAAATTAAGTTTACTTTGCTCAGTTTCAACAATGCAAACACCGCCAGATATCGTAAATCCATTTGGAATAATGTCGGCTGAAGTGGAACAAATCGCATTCTTCACCCGCTCTAAAGTTCTCATCAAAGTTTCACGATCTTCGCCTTTCATGTAAACGACAAACTCTTCACCGCCAAACCGTGCAGCTACGTCACTGCTCCGTACACTGTTACTTATCTGACGTGACATATAACGAATCACATCATCACCCTTGTCGTGGCCGTAGGTGTCGTTAATTAACTTAAAATCATCGATATCAAATACAGTTAAGGCAAACAGTTGATCGTGCTCTACGCTGCGCCAGAATGCTTCTAAGCCGCGGCGATTCAATAAACCTGTCATAGGGTCTTTGGCTGCGAGATCTTTGAAGTAACCACGTTCTATATTGGAATTAACGTAAAAGAAAATAGTTACAGAGAATAGATACACGATGATGGCAACAATAAGGCTGTCTTTCTCGTAGAGAAAAAAATGCTCCACTTCTTTGGCAAAATCCAATTCGTAATACATCGCATGATGGGACGCTACACCATCCAACTTGATCTCGTGATAAAAAGCCGCAGAGTCTATCGGATTAACTAAAGTCGTATCGATGATATCTATTCGACCTGCAAGATGCTCATTCGAGTTTGCAAGTAACTTATCAGCATCAATGTCAACGGAAAGCATCCCTTGATGAACACCTTGGTGGAACACAGGAATCGTCATGCTTATTACGCGGTCAAGAGAATCAAACCGATAAGTAGGGCCGGATAGTGTTAACTGTTCTGGGTTATTGGCTGTCTTTTGCCAATACGGGCGACTTTTTATAGTCGACAGCAATTCCTTGCTCAGCCCTTTAGCAAAGTCTTCCGGTGAAGAGATAACATAACCACTTGTGGCAATGAAATGTACACCATCGTGATACTCATCAAGCTGGGACAGAAATGAAAGAATAGGTGCGAGCGCAATCTTTTCTGATGCACTTTTGTAGCTGTCGCTGCTATCCGAACACAGGGACTCTTCACCAATCAGCATATAATCAATATCAACAGAGGGGATATCAGAGGTTTTTCCATCAGCGAGCAGTAGCACATCGATAGGCCAAATACGGCAGAGGCCATCGATCACCTGCTTGTTGTGGTCAAGGAAAAGAGGGTTAGCAGATTTGTAATAATTAGAGAAACTGTAGTCTAAGGCTGTGACAACTTTCGAGGTTCGGTTAAACGCATCTTCAATACGGTGAAACTCACTACTGATATCTTTTTCTACCGCGTCAAAATGATTCTTTCCTATTAGGCCAAGTAACATCGCGGCGATCACTGCGGGAAACCCGAAGACAAAGGTAAGACTAAAGTGCCTATTTACTTTCATATAATGTGCTCTTAGCGCTCAGCTACTTTCATTTGCCCCGTTAATATTATTACATTAATTGTCATTTCCCTCGAGGTAAAATAGTGTAAGTTGATATGAATTAGACCTTACCACTGAACAAAAGGTGCCTTTTGATAACGAACCCTGCAGTAAACAGGATTCGCGAACACAGTTTTAGGAAGCCTTAAATTCAATAAGTTACCACGTCATAAACCATAGCTTGCATTGCTGGGACAGCAATCTCAACGCTGCCATTAACAATTAGCGTGCCCTTCATCTGGCCTAACAACTCAACCAACTTCCCTTGCTCTTGCCCAAGCATCCACACAGGCAAAGACAACAGCTTTTCATCTTGTGATAAGTTCAGCACAACCAGTGTCTTTTCGCCCTTAAGACAGCGCGTAAACACTAAAGTCTCAGTATCACAATATAACTCTAAGTAGGCGCCACTTTGTAAGCTGTGACGTTCTGTTCTTAGTTTTATCAACGCTTGATGGAATGGAAACCAAGCCGAAGAGTGTTCCTTTCCCCAAGGGAAGCATCTTCGGTTATCCGGGTCTTGCCCGCCTTCCACTCCCACTTCTGTCCCGTAGTATAGACACGGGGTGCCGACATAGGTAAACAGCAAAGTCAGCGCCAACTTTTGTTTAGCCTGGTCGCCACCCAGTAGCGTCAGTAGTCGAGCCGTATCATGACTGTCCAGTTGATTTAACTGTGATAGCTGATTCAGCCATGGAACCTTCGCCCTCGCTTCAGCTAACCAATCAGAGAAATCTAACATATCAATTTCAATCGGCTCGTACGCGATGTCTTGCTTAGCCAATAGCGCACGTACTGGGTGAGCAAAACCATAATAGTTCATCGATCCGTCTTCTTGTGCCCCCTGTAACCACGATGTAGCCTCGAAGAAGTGCTCTCCTAATATGTAGGCTTCCGAATTCTCGGCTTTTGCTGAATTTCGAAATGCTTCCACATAATGCGCATTGTTATAAGCGCCCTCACCCTCGCCTAACATGTGAATCACATCGAAGCGCCACCCATCGACATTATAAGGTGCTTTCAACCAGTGCTTTATCACAGAGTCTGGTGATTGGTATATGTAATCTCGCACGGAAGCGTTGGAAAAGTTTAAGACAGGAAGAGAACTAATCCCTTTCCAACCGACATATTGTTGAGGATTGTCAGGGGCGAAAAAATAGTAGTCGTGAAATGCCGAGCCTGGGTCGTCATAGGCACCCGATCCTGTCACTTTCAGCTTATCGAACCAAGGGTGCTCGACAGAGGTGTGATTAAACACAGCATCTAGAACGATTCTCATATCACGTTTGTGAATGTCATTTGAAAGTGCAGCGAACTCGTCATTGGTTCCGAAATGCGAGTCGATGTTGTAGTAATCCGTTGTATCGTATTTATGATTACTAGGGGACTGAAAAATTGGATTGAGATACAGAGCGGTGATACCTAGGTCTTGTAGATAATCTAACTTGCTATGAATGCCTGCGAGATCGCCACCGAAGAACTCCGCAGCACCGGTTCCATTATGTCCTTCAACAGAGTCACCCCACTCTTTCACCACGACATCTAAAGTATCTTCTTTTAGGCGATACTCTCCAGCTTTAACGCTGATACTTGGGTTGCCGTTACAAAAACGTTCAGGGAAGATTTGATAGAAGACTTGCTCCGACACCCATGATGGTGGTCGATGGTGGATATTAAACTTAAAGTGAAACTCACGACTAGAAACACGGCGATGTACGCCTTTCGCATCAAGCCAGTACTGGCTCTTTGAATCGACAAGCTTGAACGCATAGTGAGTAACGCTTCTGTCTGTATTAGCTGCAAATGAGACTTGCCACAGCGTCAACCGCCCTTCAGTACCAACTCGCGTCATGTCGAGTAGATATTCTTCATTATCCGGCTCGTGCCTCAGCTGAACCTTATGCCAGTCATTGCGTTCAGATACTAATGTTACGGTTAAGACACCATCTTTTTCGTGGAAATAATCACAAGTTTGAGCATGAAAGATAAATGGATTCATAGCGGTTCTCGAGCAATGTTTATTTTGCTTAAGATATTAAATATTTCTTTGACCACAATGAGAAAAATAACATCAGTCAAAGTAGATCACGTTTTGTAGATCCACTTTGTTTAAAGCAAGTCGATTTCTCTCAAAATGATCAAATGAGTCGCTCATTTATCATTTCTTAAAGGGAGATCTAATTTAGAATTATTTTATCAACGGCTAATTATCGCTCGCTCGATCACAGACTGAGGCACTGTCACACCAAGCCCATGAGCAGCATCCAAATTCACAACCAATTGAGAACTCTGAGCGGTTTTGACACTCAGCTTGCCCGGCTTTTGTCCGTTCAGAATTGCCGCTACATAATCGGCGGTTTGCATCCCAACGTCGTAATAATCTAGGCCTAAACCAGCAATCGCTCCTTTCCCTACATAAGAAGTCGTTCCCGCAACCACAGGTGTGCCTGCATGGTTTGCCGCCTCAATAAGTCCTTCGATACCACTTGCAACCGTGTTGTCGGTGAGCGCATAGATAACATCAGACTTCAGGGCAACCGATTCGGCTTTTTCTTCTACATCATCAATGGTAAGCGCTTTTTCGGTGTGAAGTGTATAACCGAAATCTCGGGTCGCCTTTCTCAATAACCCAACTAACGCAACGGCATTCGCTTCGGCAGGGTTATAAACCACACCGATTGAACTTGCCTTAGGAAGAAGCTCTTTAATAAGGGAAACGTGTTGGGAGATCGGCGATAAGTCTGAAAGGCCTGTGACATTTCGTCCCGGTTTTTCTAACTGTTTGACAAGCCTTGCGCCGATTGGATCGGTGACTGCGGTAAACACGATAGGTATCGATCGAGTCGCAGAGACTAAAGCTTGTGAAGTCGGGGTAGCAATGCCGACTAACACGTGGGGGTTTTCGCTGACTAACTCTCTGGCGATTTTTGCTGCCTGAGCGGGATTGCCATCAGCTATTTCATAAGAGAATTCTAGATTTTTACCCGGCTCGTAACCTTTGGCTCTCAATCCTTCAAGAAGCCCTTGACGTGTCGCATTCAAATCTGGATGGTCGACAACTTGTGAAACCGACACTTTGGCAACGTTCGCCATTACATTGCTAGTACATAGTAACAACAAACAGCTTAAAACCGCTGCCAATACCTTTCTTACAGAACTCATTATCACTCCCTGAATCAAGCTCTACTCGTTATTACTCGCTCAAAGAGAACAACATCAAAATCACTATTGACATTATTACCAGTAACCATTGATAACTTGAAGCGATATTTAACAAAAACACAACAAGGCTCGAATTGTGTGATAAAAAGCGAGGTTGGTTATTTGAATGGTAAGAGACAGGTTGAATATCGAATAAACAAAATGAATAAAAGGCAAGCGAAGTCAATAACAAAGAGGAGCAAAGCTGAGAACAAGCCACCAATGTTGAATAGTTGTTCTCAGATAAGAGGGGGAATTGAGATTTTTTAGAACCAACGTTCCATTGAAGACTTATCTAACTGGCGAAATGCACGATTCAAAATAATCGCCAATTCTTTGTAACGAGGACGCGACTTCATAGGCTCTAACGCAAACCCTGTTTCAGTAATTTTCTCATGCAATTCGCGATACCACGAGACTAATGCAGGAGGAAGTTGTGTATTTGAGCGATTGCCCAACCACCACATACCTTGAAGCGGCAAACTGATTGCAAACAAAGCCATAACCACAGCTTGTGGCATCGCTTGGTAATTATTAAAGACCATTTGTGTGAGAACACTAATTGCAGCTATCGCGGGCATAACTTTTACACCAAAACGCGTCGCTTTAATAATGCGCTGTTCAGGGAAGATCGCGTTTAACTCTTTTCGGACGGGCCAGAGATCCATGTACTTTTGGCCATCTTTTAAACTACTAGCTAAACCAACTCTATTGCTCATATGAGTCTCCCATTAAAAAAAAGTTGAAACCATCAACTAAAAACACAAAAATTTGACGAAAAATAATATTCTTTCAAATTTTTTTGTTATATTTGCACAATATCGCTATTATTTGCAGACCTCAATCTCATTGTTGCCCTTATTTACAATTTAAGCAACTTTGAGAAGACTTCTGCAAGGAATGCACAAGCCTCTTTTTGATAAAGGGTGCTTTCACTTTATACGGAAATTAACGTTTTTTTGACCAAGGTTAGTACGCAAGCCTATGTGCTTCGACTATTCTTGAGATTAATTTTCATCCTTAACTGATTTCGATCAGAAAAATAAACAGGTAGTCATTAATGTCTAAGCTAGTTTTAGTTTTAAACTGTGGTAGTTCTTCTCTTAAATTCGCTGTTGTTGATGCAGAAACAGGTGCTGAGCACCTAACTGGTCTTGCTGAGTGTCTTGGTCTTCCAGAAGCTCGTATGAAGTGGAAACTTGATGGTAAGCATGAAGCACAACTAGGCGCGGGCGCAGCTCACGTAGAAGCACTATCTTTCATGGTAGAAACTATTCTTGCTTCTAAGCCTGAGCTTAAAGCTAACCTTGGCGCTATCGGTCACCGTATCGTACACGGTGGCGAGCAGTTCACTTCTTCTGCACTTATCACAGATGAAGTTCTTAAGGGTATTCAAGACGCTGCGACTTTCGCACCTCTTCACAACCCAGCTCACCTTATCGGTATCGAAGCGGCTCAACAGAACTTCCCTGGTCTACAAAACGTTGCTGTATTTGACACTGCGTTCCACCAAACAATGCCTTCTGAGTCTTACCTATACGCTCTACCGTACAACCTGTACAAAGAGCACGGCATCCGTCGTTACGGCATGCACGGTACTTCTCACCTATTCATCACTCGTGAAGTTGCAGGCCTACTAAACAAGCCAGTTGAAGAAGTTAACATCATCAACTGTCACCTAGGTAACGGCGCTTCTGTATGTGCTATCAAGAACGGTCAATCTGTAGATACTTCTATGGGTCTTACTCCTCTTGAAGGTCTTGTAATGGGTACTCGTTGTGGTGACCTAGATCCTGCGATCATCTTCCACCTACACGACGCTCTTGGTTACTCTGTTGAAGAAATCAACAACATGCTAACTAAAGAGTCTGGTCTAGCTGGTCTAACTGAAGTGACTTCTGACTGTCGTTTCGTTGAAGACAACTACGGTGAGAAAGAAGAAGCAACTCGTGCAATGGACGTATTCTGTCACCGTCTAGCTAAGTACGTTGCTGGTTACACTGCAACTCTAGAAGGTCGTCTAGACGCAATCACTTTCACTGGCGGCATCGGCGAGAACTCTGGCCCAATCCGTGAAATGGTTCTTAACCGCCTAGGCATCTTCGGTATCGAAGTTGACGGTGAAGCTAACCTTAAAGCTCGTTTCGGCGGCGAAGGTACTATCACTACAGCTAACAGCCGTATCCCTGCAATGGTTATCTCTACTAACGAAGAGCTAGTAATTGCTGAAGACACTGCGAAACTAGCAGGTCTTTAATTGATTTTCCTGACTAGCTTCACTCGAAGCTAGTCAGTTTTTCATATTAAGAAAATGGGGCTCAACTTCTATTCCTACCCCAATTTAAATATCGGTGGGAATAGCAGTTGAGCTTTTTTTATTTCCAATAGTCAAAGGTGTTCGTCAATGTCACGTACTATTATGCTTATCCCTACAAGCGCTGGTGTTGGTCTTACTAGTGTTAGCATGGGTGTTCTTCGCGCTATGGAGCGTAAAGGCGTAAGTGTTTCTTTCTATAAGCCAATCGCTCAACCTCGTAGCGGTGGTAACCAACCAGATCTAACGTCTACTATCATCAGCGCAAACAGCGACATTAAGATTGGTGAGCCAATCGCAATGACTAAAGCTGAAGCTTTGATCGGTAGCGAGAAAATGGACGTACTTCTTGAGTCTGTTGTTGAGCAATACAACAAAATCAACAAAGACGCAGAAGTAACGCTAATCGAAGGCCTAGTACCTACTCGTAAGCACCCATTTGCAAACCAAGTAAATGCGGAAATCGCAAAAACACTTGGTGCGGAGATCGTATTCGTTGCGACTCCTGGTACTGACAACCCTACGCAACTTAAAGAGCGTATCGAAGTAGCATGTTCTAACTTCGGCGGTACTAAGAACAAGAACATTAAAGGTGTAATCATCAACAAGCTTAACGCTCCTGTTGATGAAGCTGGCCGTACTCGCCCTGACCTATCTGAAATCTTTGACGATGCAGACACAGCTCAGCAAGCGAACCTTGAAGTAATGCAAATCTTCAACTCAAGTCCTATCCGTGTTCTTGGTTGTGTGCCATGGAGCATCGACCTAATCGCAACTCGTGCGATTGATATGGCTAAGCACCTTAATGCTGAAATCGTTAACGAAGGTGAGATTGCTACTCGTCGTATTAAGAGCATCACTTTCTGTGCACGTTCTCTACCGCACATGATTGAGCACTTCAAACCAGGTTCACTGCTAGTAACTTCTGCAGACCGTCCTGACGTTATCGTTGCTGCGGCTCTTGCTGCGAAAAACGGTGTTGAGATTGGCGCAATCCTACTTACTGGCGGTTACGACATTCCAGAAAGCATTGCTAACCTTTGTGCACCAGCATTCGCTTCAGGTCTACCTATCTTCAAAGCTCAAGGTAACACTTGGCAGACGTCTCTTAACCTACAGAGCTTCAACCTAGAAGTTCCTGCAGACGATAAAGAGCGTATTGAGTTCGTTAACGATCACGTTGCAAGCCACATTGATGGCCCTTGGATTGATTCTCTATCTGAAGGTACTCAAGGTATCCGTCGTCTTAGCCCACCAGCATTCCGTTACCAACTAACTGAATTTGCTCGTAAAGCAGCTAAGCGTATCGTTCTTCCTGAAGGTGATGAGCCACGTACAGTTAAAGCTGCGGCTATCTGTGCTGAGCGCGGTATCGCAACGTGTGTACTTCTAGGTAACCCTGAAGAAATCCGTCGCGTTGCTGCACAGCAAGGTGTTGAGCTTGGCGCTGGCGTTGAGATCATCGATTCTGCATCAGTTCGCGAAAACTACGTAGCTCGTCTAGTAGAACTTCGTGGCGCTAAAGGTATGACTGAAGTTGTAGCTCGTGAGAAGCTAGAAGATTCTGTATTCCTAGGTACTATGATGCTTGAAGCTGGCGAAGTTGACGGCCTAGTTTCTGGTGCTGTTCACACAACGGCGAACACAATCGTTCCTCCGTTCCAGATCATCAAGACTGCTCCTGATGCTTCTATCGTATCTTCAATCTTCTTCATGCTTCTGCCTGATCAAGTGCTTGTATACGGTGACTGTGCGATCAACCCAGATCCAACAGCTGAACAGCTTGCTGAAATCGCTATCCAATCTGCAGACTCTGCTGCGGCATTCGGTATCGACCCACGCGTTGCTATGATCTCTTACTCTACAGGTGAATCTGGTAAGGGTGCAGACGTAGATAAAGTACGTGAAGCAACGAAGCTTGCTCAAGAGAAACGTCCTGATCTAGTGATCGACGGCCCTCTACAGTACGACGCAGCAATCATGGAAAACGTAGCCGCTTCTAAAGCGCCTAACTCTCCAGTTGCAGGTAAAGCGACAGTATTCGTATTCCCAGACCTAAACACGGGTAACACGACTTACAAAGCTGTACAGCGTTCAGCAGACCTAGTGTCTATCGGTCCAATGCTTCAAGGTATGCGCAAGCCAGTAAATGACTTGTCTCGTGGCGCTCTAGTAGACGACATCGTTTACACAGTAGCTCTAACGGCTATCCAAGCAGACCAAGCAGCTCAAGCTGAAGAAAAAGTAATTAACTAATTTTTCTTTTGTAGAAAGCAAAAACCCTAGATTTTTATCTAGGGTTTTTTATGTCTGACAGATATGTTTTTTTGATTTACGACGGTTGGGTCACTGGGAAGTTAGCCCAAGTTTTCTCGACCGTGCGGTGATTCAAGATCTAACTCTGGCCCTTTGGGTACAATTTGAGTCGGATTGATACCGGTGTGGCTGTAGTAGTAGTGACGCTTGATATGGTAGAAATCGGTCGTCTCTTTAATTCCCTCTACTTGGTACAACTCTTTTAAGTAACCTTGAATATGTGGGTAGTCAGCAATTCGCTGCTTATTACACTTAAAGTGCCCAACATAAACCGCATCAAATCGAACCAGAGTGGTAAACAAGCGCCAATCCGCTTCTGTAATCTCATTACCCGCCAAATAACGGTGTTCACTAAGATGGGCATCCACTTTGTCTAACGCCTCAAATAACGCGTCATACGCTTCTTCATACGCTTCTTGTGTCGTTGCAAAGCCGGTTCGGTATACGCCGTTGTTAATATTCGGGTAGATATAATCATTCCATTGATCGATCTTGTTCGCTAATTCCCAAGGGTAGTAATCATCGGTGTTACCTGTTAGCTCGTTAAATTCTGAGTTAAACATACGGATAATCTCAGACGACTCATTGCTAACAATTGTGCTGGCTTTCTTATCCCACAACACTGGCACCGTTACTCTTCCCGAGTAATCCGGTTTGGCTTGAGTATAGATTTGATGCATACGGATATGACCGAACAGGGGTTCAGGCAACCCCATTTGCCAACCTTCACTCATCATGTCTGGGCAAACAACCGTCACGTCAATGTGATCGGTTAGGTCTTTGAGTTCGCGGAAGATAAGGGTTCGGTGCGCCCAAGGACAAGCCAGTGATACGTATAGGTGATAACGGCCGCTTTCCGGCTCAAACTGCGCGCCCGGTTTGTTCTCTATCCAGTGGCGAAAGCCCGCATCTTCACGAACGAACTTACCACCACTTTCTTTGGTGTCGTACCAAACATCATGCCAAACACCTTCAACTAACTTACCCATATCCAAACCTCTGTCATCCAAAATTTTTATACCAGTCACAGTAAGTAAATGTTCAGAAATAGCGCAGAGAAAAGGCTTGAGAACAAGGAAGAATTTTTCTGTTAGTAGTTATTCTACAATCAAAAATTCTAACGCCGTTATCGAGCGTTTTAACAAGCTAGGATGAGCAGTTATTTACTACGATTGGTATTAGTATAAAAAAAACCAACTTTTTCAAAACTAGAAGAAGTTGGCTTAGTTGTTCAAATTATTTGAAGAAGGTTATTTAATATAAATCTTCAGATACAAAAAAAGCGCGACTCTAAAAACTAGTCGCGCTTAAGCCTGTCACAGGCTGAACCGTTTTAAATAGGCTCTAGACTTGTACGTGCAAGCAAGATACTGCGTGAACGTCATCGCCTTGAATCGTTGGTTTCGTTTGCGCACAAGCCTCTGTCGCTTGCGGGCAACGAGTACGGAACACACAACCTGATGGTGGATTGATTGGCGACGGTAAATCACCTTCCAGCATCTGAATCGTTTTGCTGCGCTCTAAGCGAGGGTCAGGAATAGGGACAGCAGACATCAACGCTTTGGTGTATGGGTGCTTAGGATCAGAAAACAGTGCATCTGATTCACCAAGTTCAACCGCGTTACCTAAATACATCACCAGTACACGGTCAGAGATGTGTTTAACTACTGACAAATCGTGCGCGATGAATACCAAAGACAAGCCTAGCTCTTTCTGTAGTTCTTTCAGAAGGTTAACTACTTGAGCTTGGATAGATACATCCAGTGCAGAAACCGGCTCATCACAGATGATCATCTTAGGTTTCAAGATAAGAGCTCGTGCAATACCAATACGTTGACACTGACCACCAGAGAATTCATGCGGGTAACGGTTGATTACGTTTGGCAGTAGACCAACCTTTGCCATCATCTCTTTAACTCTGTCCTTTACTTCTTGTTTAGAAAGTTCAGGGTAGAAAGTCTCTAGAGGCTCAGCAATGATGTCACCTACAGACATACGCGGGTTAAGCGATGCTAGCGGGTCTTGGAAGATCATCTGAATCTCTTTACGAGTCTCACGACGCTTCACTTCCTGCATCTTAGTTAGGTCTTGACCTAACCACATCACTTGACCTTCAGTCGCTTCAACCAAGCCGATAATCGCGCGTGCAAAAGTCGACTTACCACAACCAGACTCACCTACTACACCGAGCGTTTCGCCTTCGTAAAGGTGAACATCAACACCATCAACCGCTTTAAGGTTTGATGGTTTTGCCCAAGGCCAAGCAGATTTAGCCGCAATGCTAAAGTGAACTTTCAGGTCTTTAATATCTAATAGTAATTCTTTACTCATTTTGTCCAAGTCTCCCAGTCTGAAAAACAAGCACGCTGACGGTCTTTAGCAAATGGCTGCAAAATCGGTGCTTCTTGCTTACAACGGTCCATTACACGGTGACAACGGTCTTGGTAAGGACAACCTGTTGGTAGGCGAAGTAAGTTAGGTGGGTTACCTGGAATCGTCGGCAGAATTTCACCTTCGGTATCCAAACGAGGAATCGCTTTAAGCAGACCTTCCGCATATGGGTGGCTTGGCTCGTAGAAGATTTCATCAACCGTCCCGTATTCCATTGTACGACCCGCGTACATCACAAGTACTTTGTCACATGAGCCAGCAACAACACCCAAGTCATGAGTGATCATGATGATTGCCGTATTGAACTCATCTTTAAGTTCGTTCAGCAATTCCATGATTTGCGCTTGAATGGTTACATCCAGTGCCGTTGTTGGTTCATCAGCGATAAGCAATTTAGGACGACACAGTAGTGCCATTGCGATCATCACACGCTGACGCATACCGCCCGAAAACTCGTGCGGGTACATGGTAATACGTTTACGAGCTTCAGGGATTTTCACCGCTTCAAGCATGCGTACTGATTCTTCAAACGCTTCTGCTTTACCCATGCCTTTATGCAGCATAAGTACTTCCATCAACTGATCACTTACTTTCATGTAAGGGTTCAGTGAGGTCATCGGATCTTGGAAGATCATCGCGATCTGTTCAGCACGAACCTTGTTCAGCGCTTTTTCAGGCAGGTTGAGGATTTCATTGCCTTCAAACTTTGCACTGCCTGAGATGATGCCGTTCTTAGCCAGCAGTCCCATCAGTGCAAATACCGTTTGTGATTTACCTGAACCCGACTCACCAACAATACCCAGCGTTTCGCCTTGGTTAAGTGAGAAGTTCAAGTCGTTTACTGCGGTTACGATACCATCTTGCGTGGTAAATTCGACGCGCAGATCTTTGACATCTAATAAGCTCATTATTGCTTCCTTAATCTTTTATAGCTTTTAATTGCTATTTCGTTATCTGTCTTTTGGATCAAGCGCGTCGCGCAGACCATCACCTACGTAGTTAAAGCAGAACAGCGTAACTACCATGAATGCCGCAGGGAATGTTAATTGCCAGATTGCAACTTCCATTGTTTGCGAACCTTCTTGAAGCAATGCGCCCCAGCTTGTCATAGGCTCTTGAACACCAAGACCAAGGAAAGATAAGAATGATTCTGTAAGGATCATGCTTGGAATAAGCAGCGTAGAATAAACAGCTACGATACCCAGTACGTTCGGTACGATGTGACGTGTAATGATCTTCCATTTACTTACACCACATACGTGTGCAGCCTCAATGAACTCTTTACTACGTAGGCTCAACGTTTGACCACGTACAATACGCGCCATATCTAGCCAAGCAATCGCACCAATAGCAACAAAGATTAGGATGATGTTACGACCAAAGAACGTTACCAGAACGATTACTAGGAACATGAATGGTACTGCGTACAAGATCTCTAGGATACGCATCATCACTCGGTCAGTGCGGCCGCCGATGAAACCTGAAGCTGCACCGTAAAGCGTACCAATCAGTACCGCTACAAATGCGCCCATCACACCAACCATCAATGAGATACGACCACCGATTAGAGTACGAACGTACAAGTCACGACCTAAGCTATCAGTACCAAACCAGTGATCCGCATTCGGACCAACGTGCATTGCGTACCAGTCAGTATCGTCATAAGTGTACTGAGCCAGCATCGGTAAGAAGATAACTGCCAGTACCATAAGCGTAAGAATAAACAGGCTAACCATTGCTGCTTTGTTTCGCATGAAACGAATGCGCGCGTCCTGCCACAAACTACGACCTTCAATCTCTAAGCTCTCAGAGAACTTTTCGATCGCTTCTAAATTT
The DNA here is from genome assembly GCF_001557875.1 of Vibrio splendidus. Taxonomy (GTDB): domain Bacteria; phylum Pseudomonadota; class Gammaproteobacteria; order Enterobacterales; family Vibrionaceae; genus Vibrio; species Vibrio splendidus_F. The sequence goes on from NZ_LNRF01000003.1 coordinate 381,760, forward strand.
TCTTTTTTCTTCAACATAACCATGCGTCCCTGTTAGTAGCGAATTTTCGGGTCAATCAGCGCTAGCAAAATATCAACGATTGCGTTGAACAAAATGAATAGGAAACCAATCAAGATGGTTACACCCATTACTAGCGAGTAGTCACGGTTAAACGCGGCGTTAACAAACAGCTTACCGATACCTGGTAGGCCGAAGATGGTTTCAACAACAACTGAACCTGTGATGATACCTACGAAAGCAGGGCCCATATAAGAAACAACAGGCAGCATTGCTGGCTTAAGTGCATGTTTTAGAATGATGTAACGGTAACTTAGTCCTTTTGCACGTGCAGTTCGGATAAAGTTACTGTTCAATGTTTCAATCATGCTACCGCGAGTAATACGAGCAAAGGTGGCTACGTAAAGAAGAGACATCGCGATAACAGGCAGCACGATGTACATGAATGTACCGCCATGCCAACCACCTGCTGGGAATATGTTCCAGTGCAGGGAGAAAAGGTAAATAAGCGCCGGTGCCAACACGAAGGATGGCATCACCACCCCGAGCATGGCGGTCGACATTATGGTGTAGTCGACCCAGGTATTGTGCTTCAAGGCAGCAATCGTCCCGACGGTGACCCCCATCAATAGTGTGAAGATAAAGGCAACGAAACCTACCTTCGCAGATACTGGAAGTGCAACCGCGATCAGCTCATTTACTGTGTAATCTTGGTATTTAAAAGATGGACCGAAGTCACCTTGTAAGATATTTGTCAAATACGTAGTGTACTGTTCAAATACGGGTTTATCTAAGCCGTATTTAGCTTCGATGTTAGCCATAACTTCTGGCGGTAATGGACGCTCGCTTGAAAACGGGTTACCCGGAGCGAAACGCATGAGAAAGAAAGATATAGTGATCAACACCAACATGGTTGGAATCGCTTCAAATATCCTTTTCATAATGAATTTAAGCATAAACTCACTCTTTCAGTCTGTGACAATTAAAATTAGAAAGACGCTACATGCGCGCCCTGCGCATGTAGTGCCTGTATCGTTATAGTTATATTAACTTTTTAGAATCGAAGCTTATTATTGAGCTTTGATGTATAGGTCTTTCGAGAAGATCTTGTCTTCCGCGTTGTTGATTGGGAAACCACCAACATGCGGGTTAAGTAGACGTGATTTCACGTATTGGTAGATAGGAGCGATTGGCATATCGTTTGCCATTAGCGCCTCAGCTTCTAGGTAAAGTGCTTTACGCTCTTCTTCTGAAGTTGAGTTAAGTGCTTTATCGATGATTTTATCGTAAGCCGCACTGTCGTAGTGAACACCACCGGTAGTGTTGTTGCTCTTCATTAGCGTTAGGAACGAAGACGCTTCGTTGTAGTCACCACACCAACCAGCACGTGCTACTTCGAAGTCACCAGAATCTTTAGAAGATAGGTACGTTTTCCACTCTTGGTTCTCAAGTGTTACAGAAAGACCCAGTGTTTTCTTCCACATAGAACCTAGCGCTACAGCAATCTTCTTGTGGTTCTCTGAAGTGTTGTAAAGAAGGTTGAAGTTAAGTGGGTTATCTTTGCCGTAACCCGCTTCTTCAAGAAGACGTGCCGCTTCTGCGTTACGCTCTTTTTGAGACATCTTACCGTAAGCAGGCAGTTCAGGATCGAAGCCAGCTGTGATTTCAGGCGTTAGGAAGTACGCAGGTTTTTGACCTTGCGCTAAGATAGCACCTGTTACGATATCACGATCGATTGCGTAAGAGATTGCTTGACGAACACGAACATCATCAAATGGCGCTTTCTTCGTGTTGAAGATGTAGTAGTAAGTACATAGGTTACCCGCTACAGATACATCTTCCGCGTACTCTTTTTGAAGACGCTTGAAGTGCTCAGTTGGAAGTTCGTTTGTGAAATCGATTTCGCCAGATAGGAAGCGGTTCATTTCCGCTACTTGGTTTTCGATTGGTAGGAACGTTACTTTATTAAGAACCGTTTTGTCGTTGTTCCAGTATTGGTCGTTACGCTTAAGTACTAGACGCTCGTTAACAACCCATTTATCAACAGAGAATGCTCCGTTGCCAACAAAGTTTTCAGGCTTAGTCCACTGGTCACCGTATTTTTCAACAGTCGCTTGGTGCACAGGCTTCATTGTTGTGTGGCCCATCATCATTACGAAATATGGTACCGCTGTTTCTAATTCAACAACAAGCGTGTTTGCATCTACAGCTTTAACGCCTAGCTCACTCTTGTCTTTCTTACCCGCTACGATGTCCTTCGCATTCGCCATCTTGGTATATTCCATGTACCAAGCGTACGGAGAAGCCGTCGCAGGATCGACTGCACGTTTCCAGCTGTATACGAAATCTTGAGCTGTTACAGGATCGCCGTTAGACCATTTTGCGTCTTTACGTAGGTGGAAAGTGAATGTTTTGTTGTCTGTCGTTTCCCAGCTTTCAGCAACACCTGGAATAGTATTACCTTCGCCGTCTTGGTTCACTAGACCTTCTAGAAGATCACGAATTACGTGAGATTCTGGTACACCTTGAGATTTGTGTGGGTCGATAGTCGCAACTTCAGTACCGTTACCGCGAACAAGTTCCTGAACTTTAGCTAGTTCTGTGCCTGCTGGAACTTCAGCAGCGATAGAAAGAGTAGAAGAGGCAGCCACTGCCAAACCAGCACCTAGAAGAAGGGCCTGAGTGATTTTATTCTTGTACATTTAATAAACTCCAAGTTTTATGTATTGCATCCATGACTTCTTTGCTTAGCTCACTGAACGGCAGTGATTTAGATTTATTTAGCTCAAAATTTAAGCATAAAAATCTAAAACCTTACAAAGATTGAGGCACACACTATCAACCATTGAAGTAATTTGCCATAAACAAGTCGCAAAAAATCGGATAATTCTCCGATTTACTCCAGATATCAGTGCAAATATCTAATAAAAACCTAATGAACAGTGAGTTACACATAGGGATTCATCAAAAAACAGCCTTTAGTGTTGATGTATCTGTATTGATACTTTTTTTTAGCATCTTATGCTAGAACACTGTCGGCAAATTAACATTAATGCCACATGAAATCTAATTGCACATCACATATCACCTAAATAGACTCCACTATTTGTGAGGATTATCACTTTATACAAAACAGCATAATGCACTGCACCAAAACGGAAAATTCGATGCACTAATTCAGACAGAATTGATGGTTGAATTTATATGCAACAGCAGTGACTAACAATTAATCAAAACACTAGCTTTTTATAAATCAACTGATGACGGGCACAAAAAAGCCGACCTAAATGGTCGGCTTTTGACTGTCTCATATACAAATGAGTTAATGTTGAAGCAACATCACTTTAAGAGAAATTACTTCTCCCAGCGCTCTGCTGCTTTTGCATCTGAATCGCGAGAATCAACCCAACGAGTTGCTTCTGTAGTACGTTCCTTTTTCCAAAACGGCGCTTTGGTTTTTAGGAAGTCCATAACAAACTCACAAGCTTCGAAGGCTGCACCTCGGTGCGCACTTGATACACCAACGTAAACAATCTGGTCACCGATATCTAAGTCACCAACTCGGTGAATCACTCGCATCTTCTGGATAGGCCAGCGCGCTTCAGCTTGATCACAGATCTCGCTCAACGACTTTTCTGTCATACCCGGGTAGTGCTCAAGAGACAAACCAATCACGTTATCGCCAAGGTTCATGTCGCGAACTTTACCAACAAACGTCACAACTGCTCCCGCAGCCGTACCTTGAGCTAGATAATCGTATTCGTCACCCACAGAAAAGTCTTCAGCAGTCACTACTACTCTTGAATCCATGACTAACCTCCAGTGACAGGTGGGAAGAAAGCCACTTCGTCGCCATCTTTCACTTCAGTCGTCAAAGGTACGATTGATTGGTTAAGCGCAGCCAGAAGCTTGCCCTCTTCCAATGCGATATCCCATTTGCCTTCTTGCGTTACAAGGTGGCTGCGAATCGCTTCGATGGTACTGAATTGCGCGTCGACTTCTAGGCTGTCAACACCGACAAGTTCACGAGTTTGAGCAAAGAAAAGTACAGTAATCATGATTCCACCTTAAAGTGTCCTGATTTACCACCCGTCTTCTCTAACAGGCGTACATTCTCGATAACAATGTCTTTCTGAACAGCTTTACACATATCGTAAATCGTCAGTGCAGCAACAGAAGCAGCCGTTAGCGCTTCCATCTCTACGCCTGTCTTACCAGCAAGTTTACATACCGACTCGATACGTACTTTGTTTTCAGACTCGATAGCTTCAAGCTGCACTTCTACTTTGGTTAATAGCAAAGGGTGACACAGTGGAATCAGATCCCACGTCTTCTTAGCCGCTTGAATACCCGCAATACGTGCCGTTGCGAAAACATCACCTTTATGGTGGCTACCAGAGACAATAAGCTCTAGCGTTTCTGCCGACATTTGAACGAATGCTTCTGCTCTCGCTTCACGCACTGTTTCTGCTTTAGCCGATACATCGACCATGTTCGCTTCGCCAGACGCGTTAATGTGTGTAAATTGACTCATGTTCAAGCCACCTTATACAGAAAGGTGTGGCATGAAATTACAAGGACGGTGGCTAGCATCCATCTGTTGCTTGATGATCTTAGTCCAACCGGTACGGCAAGCGCCTGTAGAGCCTGGCATCGCAAAAATAACCGTATGGTTAGCAAAACCCGCGATCGCACGAGATTGAATAGTTGATGTACCGATCTCTTCGTAAGACACTTGACGGAATAGCTCACCAAAGCCTTCAACTTCTTTGTCAAATAGAGGCTTAAGAGCTTCAGGCGTGCTGTCACGAGATGTGAAGCCTGTACCGCCAGTGATCATGATAGCTTGTACACTCTCATCAGCGATCCACTTAGATACGATCGCGCGGATCTTGTACATGTCATCGATAACGATTTGCTTATCAACCACGTTGTGGCCTGCTTCTTTAGCATGCTCAGCTAGGTAACCACCTGATGTGTCATTTTCTTCTGTACGCGTATCTGAAACCGTTAGTACTGCGATGTTTGCTGCTTGGAATTTGCTTTCTGCGTGACCCATTTGTTCACCTATATAAATTTTTCAATTATGAGGGCGTGTTGACCTTTCGTGATTAAATTTTGTTCGAGATAAAAGCGTTTTAATCGCGGCGAGGGGGAAGTAGCCTAGTCATTCTAAGCAAATCTCCCTCAACAAAGAGTAAAACGCTTTTAGCCGAACCCTTCGGGCAGCGTTTGCTGGTCATTTCTACTACGTTATAGGCTTCTCATGTAGGCTAGCTACACATCAAAGCCTCTGCCTTGTATAAATACCCAGCAACTCGCTGCAAAAATCAGCTCGAAAGAGCAACACGCCCTAGACTGATTCGCCCAACCTAAGGAAGCTGAGCGATAAAATGCTTTAGAGTGTATAGCGGGTTAACCGCCGATTGACGCCAAGTTTGGAGTCATGCCGCTATTGCCATCATGTAAGAAGTGGCTAACGGACTTGGTTTGAAGCTGAGCCTGAATACGATCAATGAGCTCTTGCTCTTGTTGATCTTCTTGAATCAGATCTCTCAGTTCAACACCATGGTCGCCAAACAGACACAGGTGGAGTTTGCCAGTTGCAGAAACACGCAGGCGGTTACAACTCTCACAAAAGTCTTTCTCGTAAGGCATGATCAAACCGATTTCACCCTTGTAGTCTGGGTGGACAAACACTTGCGCCGGGCCATCATTAACGGCTTTGACTTTTAACAGCCAACCATTAGCAATAAGTTGGTTGCGAATTGCAACGCCAGAAACATGGTGTTTATCGAATAACTCGTCCATCTCGCCAGTTTTCATCAGCTCGATAAAACGTAATTGAATAGGTTTGTCTTTGATCCAATTAAGGAAGGCTGGTAGTTCCTGACTGTTGAGGTCTTTCATTAATACGACGTTTACTTTGACTTGTTCAAAGCCAACCTCAAACGCTTTATCAATCCCTCGCATAACCTCTGTAAACTTATTCTCACCAGTGATCTGATGGAACATACGCGAATCTAAGCTATCCACGCTCACGTTTATATGGGTTAAACCAGCATCACGCCATTGCCCTACTTGTTTCTCCATGCGGTAGCCATTCGTTGTGGTGGCTACTTTTTCGATGCCTGGAGTAGAAGCAACGGTATGTATGATTTCAGGAAAGTCTTTACGCAGACTCGGCTCTCCGCCTGTAATGCGGATCTTTGAGGTACCACAATCTGCAAACGCTTTTACTACGCGTTTGATCTCGGGAACACTTAAAAAAGACGAGTTTTTTTGCCCTGACGGTTTATAACCATCCGGCAAGCAGTAAGTACATTTAAAGTTACAGACGTCTGTAACCGACAAGCGCAAGTAATAAAACTTGCGATGGAATCTATCTTCGAATTGTTGCGCCACGGAACACCTTTCCAAACACGGGAGGCATAATCATTTCCAATTAAGCCCTTGTGACAACATGTCACTGGCTCTTGATGCGTATCGGTACAGCAAATACCACTGTGCGACTTAGCATGCGAGAGCTCGGAGTTATGGCAACTGCACGTTATATTCACACACGCAGTAGCTGAGTAATAAAATACTTAATATTTGTACGTGAATCTAGCTCTGATGGTAAAAAACGGGTCACATCGGCAAAAAAAACGTATCAAACGCTCAAAATAACTCTTGTTGAGTATATAGCGAGAAGCATTTAACCTAAATTATAGTTGGTAATAATCTAACAAGAACAAAAAATGAATATTTACTCTTCAAAGAAAGTCGTAGCAATCGGCGGTGGCCATGGCTTAGGTCGCATGTTAGCTGCATTAAAAGACTTTGGTAACAACGCAACTGGCATTGTTGCAACGACAGATAACGGTGGTTCCACCGGACGCATTCGAGATTGCCAAGGTGGCATCGCATGGGGAGATACACGTAACTGTATCAACCAATTAATCACAGAACCTTCAATCAGTTCGATGATGTTCGAATACCGCTTTCGTGGTCAAGGTGAGCTAGACGGTCACAACTTGGGTAACCTAATGCTAACGGCGTTAGACAACCTTTCCGTTCGCCCATTGGAAGCAATTAACCTGATTCGAAATATGCTCAAGGTCGATGTTAATATCGTCCCTATGACCGAACACCCGTCAGACCTTACCGCCCTATCTATGGATGGGCGCTGGGTAACAGGTGAAACCAATGTGGATGACATGACAGAAAAGCTACGCATGATGGACTTGTCACCGGAAGTGCCAGCAACTAAAGAAGCCGTTGCTGCAGTTGAGCAAGCGGACTGCATCGTTCTTGGGCCAGGGAGCTTTTTGACCAGTGTGATGCCTCCGCTCTTATTACCAGAGATCGGTAAAGCAATTGCTGAAAACAGGAACGCCAAGGTTATTTTCGTGGAAAACCTTTCTCCAGAACATGGTCCAGCAGGCAAGATGACACTTCAGGAACAATTGGAATGGTGCGAACGGACCTGTAAGGCAAGAAAGATAGACATTGTGTTAGGCAATGTGCCACACCCTGAACTTGAAGGGTTATGGAATTGCGTGACCACTGATCTTGCCTCTCCAAATCGAGATTGGCGACACGACCGCATAAAACTCCAACAAGCGATTAGGGAGCAGTTGGTTTAACTTGGTTAGCTGAGTCTGATTGCCAAACCCCAACAAAAACAAAAAGGAGCCTCATGCTCCTTTTTTTAATATATGTAATACCCGACCGCTTTAGATATCTGCCATCAACTGCTGGTATTCTTGGTAGGTGGATAACAGCAGTTTCTGCATATCTTGAAAGTCAACCTCAGTGACAGGCAGCGCTTGCTTCACTTTCGTATCCAAGCTAATCGCAAAACAACACAAAGAGTCCGCGCCAAAACTCGCGGCGCTGCTCTTAAGTGCATGACTGATATCAGCCAAGTACTTAGAAGTATCCGACTCCTTATTTATCTCTAGGTGTTCATAGTAGCCTTTCAACTCACCTAAAAAGATCTCCAGTAAAACAGGGACATTCTCTTGCCCTATTTCGCCGGCAAGCTCATCAACTTTTTGCTGATTTAATACTTTCGTCATTATGATTTTCTTATTGTTTGGTGATTACGGCTTCGCATTCCACGTTTGTAACTTGCGGTATATGGTCGAAGGACTCACATCTAGGAAACCTGCTGCTCGCGGAATGTTGCCGTCACACGCTTTAATGGCCTGTTCGATAGCCGTCTTCTCAGTGATCCACAATGGGAAAATATCTTTTACCGTGATGTCTTCGTTCTGCTTCTCTTTCAAGCGCAGACTGTTTTCAATCGGCTGGTTCAATGGTGGCGGAAGCATGTTAAGAGTAATCTCTTTGCCATTATTCAATACCACCACGTTCCGTAATACGTTTTGTAGTTGACGCACATTCCCAGGCCACTCATATTGATTAAAGCGATCAAGTACTTCCTGAGCAAAACGAACAAACGCCTTCCCCTCCTCGACCGACATATAGCCTAGTAACGAGTATGCAATCTCGATGACATCTTCTCCGCGCTCGCGCAATGGCGGCAAGTGCAGCGGAATCACGTATAAACGATAGTATAAATCTTCTCTAAAGCGACCTTCTTGTACTTCTTTCCAAGGGTCACGGTTAGTTGCACAAACAAAGCGCACATCAACGCTCTTCATTTTTGAAGAGCCGACTTTTTGGAAGGTACCGGTTTGAATGAAACGAAGAAGCTTAGTTTGCAGTTCAAGATCCATTTCACACAGTTCATCGAGAAACAGTGTTCCACCATCAGCAAGCTCAGCAGCCCCTTGGCGATCAGTTGCCGCGCCCGTAAAGGCACCTTTAACGTGACCAAACAGCTCACTTTCAATCAGATCTTTAGGAATCGCCGCACAGTTAATCGCAATGAAAGGCTTGTCACCACGCTTACTCGCCGCATGAATGGCTTCTGCACATACCTCTTTACCGGTACCACTTTCACCCGTAATGAAAATACTCGCCTTACTTGATGCAGCAGAATCGATAGTTCGGTAAACCTGCTGCATGGTCTGGCTGCTGCCGATGAAGCCTTGGTAATTTTGGTTTCCCGGGTGTTCCGAGCTGTTTTTAAGCTTGGTGGCTTTACGGATCGCATTGTTCACCGTAATACGGAGTCGGTCGGCTTCACACGGTTTGATAAGGAAATCTTGAGAACCATGACGCATCGCTTCTACGGCGGTATCGATAGAGCCGTGAGCCGTCATGAAGATAACCGGAACTTCAGGGTACTTTTGTTTTACAGCAAATAGCACGTCCATACCTGTCATATCAGGCAGACGTAGATCTAATAAAATAAGGTCTGGGATTCGATGATTCAAACTCTCGATTGCATCGCGGCCAGTGCCGACAATGTTGATATCAATTTCGAGCGGTGTAAGATACGAGCGATATAAAGCTGCTACCGAAGCGGTATCCTCTACCATCAACAAATACTTCGATTTGTTATCTAGCGTTTTTGATTGCATATCCTAGCCATTTATAATTTGCATTTCTTATTATAGTCGCATTCCGCTTTGCATTATGCAAATTAGCCACAATATTTGTAGTGTGTTTTTTTACTTACTTCAAACAATCAATGTTTTATCTATATGGCACGAACGATGCAGTAGTGTAAATGACCTTCGGGTCACCTAGCCAACTGACGTTGTTAGTGAACTGAGTGTTCACAAACGTAAGCCAGTAGAACATTTACTACTGGCTGTTTTTTTGTCTGAAACACTCTCAGTTTTTGTCTTGAGGGGATCAACTTCTTGAGTAAAACGCGAGATTAGCTATTAGTAATAAATTGCTTTCTTAGCTGCTCAATTTCATCACGTTTCTGTGCCGCTAATTCAAATTCCAGGTTCTGAGCATGCTGATACATCGCTGCTTCTAGCTTACTGATCTCTTTATCAAGCTGTTGCGGCGTAAGCACGGCATAACTTTCTGAAGACTCAGCCACTTTAGATAGTGGGACTTGCTTAGATTGACGCTGCTGTTTCGACTTGGTGATATCACCTAGCTCCATAATGTCTTTGATATTACGTTTCAGCGCTTGCGGCGTGATGCCTTGCTCTTGGTTGTAGGCCTGCTGTTTCTCACGACGACGATCTGTTTCATCAATCGCTTTTCTCATCGACTTAGTAATCGAGTCACCGTATAAGATCGCTTTACCTTCAAGGTTACGCGCGGCACGACCAATGGTTTGAATCAGAGAGCGCTCAGAACGCAAGAAGCCCTCTTTGTCTGCATCAAGAATCGCCACCAGCGACACTTCCGGCATATCCAAGCCTTCGCGAAGTAAGTTAATACCCACTAACACGTCGAACTCGCCCAAACGTAGGTCTCGAATGATCTCGACACGCTCAACGGTATCAATATCCGAGTGCAAATAACGCACTTTAACGCCGTGCTCACTTAGATATTCGGTTAAATCTTCCGCCATTCTCTTAGTCAATGTTGTGACCAACACGCGTTCTTCTTTCACTGAACGGATTCTGATCTCAGACAGCAAGTCATCAACCTGAGTCGCGACGGGTCTTACTTCAATAATTGGATCTAACAGACCAGTAGGACGCACCACTTGATCAGCAATCTCACCGTCTGATTTTTCGATTTCGTAATTGCCTGGTGTTGCCGACACAAAAATCGTTTGCGGGGCTATAGACTCAAATTCTTCAAACTTCATTGGACGGTTATCCAATGCTGAAGGTAGCCTGAAACCAAACTCAACCAATGTTTCTTTACGAGAACGGTCACCTTTATACATCGCACCGATTTGCGGCACAGTCACGTGTGACTCATCGATGATCAGCAGGCCATCGTCGGGCAGGTAGTCAAATAACGTTGGAGGCGCTTCCCCTTCCGCACGGCCACTCAAGTATCGTGAATAGTTTTCGATACCAGAGCAAAAACCAAGCTCCGTCATCATCTCGATATCAAATTGAGTTCTCTGAGAAATACGTTGCTCTTCCAAAAGCTTGTTGTTGTCTTTTAAGTATTGAGCACGATCGCGCAGTTCATCCTTGATGTTCTCAATCGCCTCAAGGATTTTCTCTCTTGGCGTTACATAGTGAGTTTTCGGATAAACGGTAAAGCGCGGCAAATCTCTTTGCTTCACCGCACCAGTCAGGGGATCAAAAATACTGATGCAATCTACTTCGTCATCGAACATTTCGATTCGAACTGCATCTTGGTCAGATTCAGCAGGAAAGATATCAATCACTTCACCACGAACACGGAACTGACCACGTTCAAACGCGACGTCGTTTCTCGAATATTGTAGCTCAGCCAAGCGGCGTAAGATGTCTCGCTGATCCATCACCTCGCCACGACTCAAATGAAGCATCATCTTCAAATAAGACTTAGGATCACCAAGACCGTAGATAGCCGACACAGAAGCCACAATGATGGCGTCTTTTCGTTCTAATAAGGCTTTGGTTGCCGAAAGCCTCATTTGTTCGATATGAGCGTTCACAGACGCATCTTTCTCGATGAACGTGTCCGTGGTTGGAACGTAGGCTTCAGGTTGGTAGTAATCGTAGTAAGAAACGAAATACTCAACGGCATTGTTTGGAAAGAAAGATTTCATCTCACCGTAAAGTTGAGCCGCCAGTGTCTTGTTAGGCGCTAACAGAATCGCTGGTCTTTGAGATTGGGAAATGACGTTGGCAAGTGTAAAGGTTTTACCTGAGCCCGTTACCCCTAGTAGAGTTTGATGTGCCAAACCAGAATCTAATCCGTCTAGTAATTTGGTTATCGCTGTCGGCTGATCACCGGACGGGCTGTAGTCCGATACCAAGTCAAAGAGTTTACTCATAGGTCGCCATTTCCATACTGTTTTTTTAATCAGGTCATTGTCACTCTAGGAGGAGTGTCGTTGCAACTATTATCTAGAGAATGCATCTTAAGATCAGATATCAGTTATAGCTTTTATTTTTAGAACTTGGTATTATCCGTGCCCCTGCAAGATCTCTTCAGCTAAATCACTCGATTTTTAATCCACTACTTTTCCCCAAAAAACCTAAAAATACCGCTTGTTTTACGGTTCGTTTTATAACCTACAAAAGTTATACAATCGCGATGTTTTTCTATAAATTCTTTAAATACATTACGTTAGATAAGATTATTACATTTTTCGATTTATCCCAATTATTGTTGTTAAAGTTTCACACACATACTTATCCACAATTTTGGTGGATAACTAAAGCAAAGCTAAATCCAATAAGGCGTTCAAGAAAGTAAAGTTTTTTATCTTACTTTTTTCTGATATTTTTTATTGACAGAAATCCGGACAATTATTAGAATTCGCGTCGCTAACAAGCAATTCCCCTTTAGTTCAGTTGGTAGAACGGCGGACTGTTAATCCGTATGTCGCAAGTTCAAGTCTTGCAAGGGGAGCCAAATTTAAAGAAGCCGCATCACTCGATGCGGCTTTTTGCGTTTTAGTCGAAACAAAAGCTCTACAGACACAGCTTTGATTAACTAACATCCATAAAAAACGCCTCACAAGGAGGCGTTTGGGCTTAGTGACAAACTGAATGTTATTCTAGATTAGACGTCGTTTTAGTGGTTATGCTTCTGCTGTAACAACATTCGTCTGAGTCTCTTTACCCGCTTGGGCTTTATCAAACCCTTCATGCAGGTGGTAGTAGCGCTTATAAACAAGAGCACTTACCGTCATTAGAATCGCTGGTAAACCTACCATCATAAACTGCAGTCCCATGATAGTGCTGTCAGACTGCTCCACATTTGGTACGTAACCCACCACAGACAATCCCATACCAACAATAAAACCACCAGCCGCGCCTGCAAACTTAACAAGCATCGTTTGAACAGAGAAGATAACACTCTCACTGCGACGACCTGTCTTGTGTTCACCGTAATCAACAACGTCAGCAAGCATTACGGTTTGCAGTGCGTTAGCGATACCCACACCAAACTTGATTGCAGCACCCGCGATGCCGATTAGAATCGCGTTACCTGGAGCGATAAGGCCCATGATAAGTAGAGTGATACAAGACAGCACTGGGAAGCCACAAGCCATAACCCATAAATGCTTACGTGGTAACACTGATGCAATGCGAGGGAACAAGAAAACGCCTGCAACTTCGGCGATACCTGCCACCATCATATAAACAGGGAACAAATCAGCGTTACCTAGAGCGTAAGAGAAGTAGTAAATCGCAAAACCACCCACCAACAAGTTTGCTATTTGGAACGACAATACGGTACCAATTAGTGCTTTTAGTTGGTCATTTTTACCAATGATAACCAGTACATCTTTGAAACTGAAACGTTCAGCAGGTTTAGCGTTCGCTGGTGCTGATTTTTCTTTTACATTACGAGCAATCAAGAATGCGCTCATCACGAACAATACCGCAATCAACATAGCAACGTTGAAGAAGCCTTGTCCTTGGTCACCATCACCCAACTTACCAACAATGTGTAAACCGTAAGTACCCGTAATAAACCACGCTAAGCTAGCAAACAGTCTCGGCCATACCACAAGCTTTTCACGCTCTTGACGAGAACTCGATAGCGCAGGAATCATAGACCAGTATGGAATATCCATGATGGTGTAAGTAAGACCCCATAAGATATAAGCAGCAGCCGCATAAATGTATAACGTAGTACCTTCAAACATGTGCGTACTGAAAAGACCAACGAGCACTACCGCATTTAATAGGGTACCAATAACAATCCAAGGTCGGAATTTACCAAACTTAGAGCGGGTGTTATCAACAATCACCCCCATCATTGGATCGGTTACCGCATCGACGATACGAGCGGCTAAAAAGATGGTACCCACGAACGCCGCTGAAAGCCCAGCAACGTCCGTAAAATAGAACATCAGGAAGATGTAGATTGGAGCACAGGCAAAGTCTTTACCTAAAGCCCCAAGTCCATACGATAATTTGGTTTGTAGAGTAATTTGATCAGACATAGTATTTCCTTCAGGCGCGTAACTTCATCTCCTAACAGACGTTGAAACGCTTACCTTTTATTTATAATAATTTATCCACTCAAGTTCTGTTTTAGAGCCACTCTGTGGTCGCTTCTTAAAACACTCAAGTATCAAGTCCGACGCTAATGTAACCATTCCAACGAACAGATACTGTGATCAACAACCGCTCAATGGAAACGTTTTCAGTCAAATCTTTAAAGTGAGAGATCGAACAATAAAACACTCGAATTGATAGAGAATATCGCTAATTAAAGTGATCAAAACAGTTCGTAGTGTGAAGTGGCGCATGAGAACGATTACATAATTGCAGTATCACGGTGGGAATACCTACAGCTCTCCAATCTATTAGGGCACATCAAATTGATTAAATAATTCATGACAGCTTATTAAAGGCAATAAAAAACCGCGTAATTTCACCTACGCGGTTCGTCAAATATAAGGCCTATGCTAAAACTTACTCGATACGTTCAAACTTAATCAGCATCGCTGTTTCTGCATCGAGTATTGGCATCGTCAGCCCCACCTCGGCACACCAAGCACCCGATAATTCACAACCAGACTCTGTCCATGGCGGTTGATAATTCACAATATCATCGTAATTTGACGGTTTATCAATCACAGATACCTTGTATAGGCTTTGTGGATCTAGCCCAGGTATGCGCAAATGACCACTCAACGAATTGGTTGGCATCGCCAACTGTGCAACCATCACCACAGCTTCTGACACATCTTCGGAAACTACCGCATGGATTTGATGAGCACTATCGTCCGTTGGAACTCGCCAAGTCCTACCGCTATGCAGTAAAGGACGCAGCATCTTATGTAGCTTAATGTAGTGTTCAAAGCCCTGCTTCTCTTCTTGAACTTCTTTCACAGGGTCTAATTCAATCCCCATATGACCAAACAGTGCTGTTAGGCCACGAAACTCAATACTATGACGACGACGTGTGCTGTGACAGTGGCTCGCGCCAATATGACTTCCCATCACCTCAGGAGGGAAGAAGTAACTCATCCCGCGCTGAATCGTTTGTCTTTCTAAGGCATCGTTATTATCTGAAGCCCAAAAACGTTGCGTACGCTTAAGAACCTCAAAATCGATACGACCACCACCAGCCGCACACGATTCAATATCAACCATAGGGTGCTTCTCTCGGACTTTATCGACCAACTCATAATAACGAGCGGTTTGTTGATGAGCCGCAGCCCTGCCTAGATGCGCAGGTTGTACAACCTCTCGGTTCATATCCCACTTAATGTAAGCAATGTTGAACTTACTTAAGAAGTGATCGAGGCGCTCAAACAGAAAGTCGAACGCTTGTTGATTCTGAAGATCGATAACATATTGATTGCGACCCGTTGGTTGGTCATAGCCGTCTATGGCGAGCAACCATTCTGGATGGGCTCGGTATAAGTCAGAATCCTTATTGATCATCTCAGGTTCGAACCACAATCCAAACTCCATACCCAACTGATTAACGTGTTCAACTATCGGCTCTAAACCATTTGGGTATTTTTCTTCATCTAAGAACCAATCCCCAAGTGCAGCCTTGTCTCCGCAGCGCCCTTTAAACCAGCCATCATCAATGATAAAGCGCTCTACTCCCATATCCGCGGCTTGGCTAGCCATCGACATAATATAATCAGGATCATGGTCAAAATAGATGCCTTCCCATGTATTAAGATGGATAGGTCGAGGCTTTTGTACGAAAGACTCCGGCAAGATGGAACCTCGCACATGGGAGTGGAACTGGTGGCTCATTCCATTTAAGCCTTCCGAACTGAAACTGGCATACAACCAAGGTGTCGTTAAGCTTTCACCTTCATCCAATGCAATCTCGCCCGGTAGATAAATAACTTCCGCTTGCACGTAGCGACGACCGTCTGCTTTTACATCCGCGCGCAATCTATGGTTACCACTCCAAGCGAAGTGGATGCCCCACACATCACCTGCCATTTCATTGAAGTTAGCGGTACCGACAACCATCGCTGGATAATGTTCATGAGATGTTCGTCCGCGACGATTCTCTTGTTGATAGCCCCCTTGCTGTAAGGGTTGACGCACCGTTTGGAACTCATGTACCCAGCGGCCGTAGTACGTCATCAACTCATTAGCTCTTGTTGGTAATGGCAAAGTATTGGCTAGACGGCTCACCTGATAAAGGCCGGCTTTAACGTTGGTTAAGGTGTGACGAGATTTCACAACATCATGTTTATCAAGGCATAACTCGGTTGTTAAACGTAAGCCTGCACGTACATCTTCACTCTCAATGAGTAGGCTAGATGATGTTTGTTGAATATCCGTAATAGAGAAAACAGGCGCCCAGTCCAACCCATCTCGGTGTCCTTCTAATGCCGGACTGCTGAATACACCGCGTCCGAGCTCTGGGCTCAGCGACATAGCGACATCATTATCAAGGCGGCCGTAAGGAACTGGCCTTTGAAGAGAAACACGAAAGTTCGCTAGATCGCCACGAACTGGAACTCCCCAATGCAGAATTTCGGCGAAATCACCAAGTTCAACGATCAGTTGCGAGTCTTTACCCGTAATTTCCACTAGGGATTTATTCGTCATTTTATTTAACCTTAACGCGTTTAATTACCCCGTATCATAATTATTGAGCTGAGAGTTTCTGTGATCAAACCCAAAATCATGAAAACGTTTCCATTAAATATTTTAAGATTAATAGAGTCAAATAATACTCCCCAATTCAAAGATTTATGCCAGGCACCATCTCAACTCATATCAACCTGTGCCCAAAGAATATGGATATTCCACATTAAATAAAGCGCTATAACGTTAAAATAAACAGGAGCTCAAAAACAACTAAACCCTTAAAACTCATTGCGTTATGGTAGAACTACCATTTGAAAATTAGCTCAAACACATTTCCTCTTGAACTCACTACACCACACTCGTATTCTTAACCTTTAGAGTACAACTATGAAGTGTCTCCCTGGGTCCTAACTTTTACATTCCAGCTTGACGGTATAGAACGCAATGCTTGTAGCCTAGCTTCGACATTGAATTTGATACTTGCTTCCTTGTCTCACATGCCCAGTTATCATTGACTGGGCTGCTTTTCCCCGCAAAAATAGCCCCAATCCCTTGCTAACTCTAGCCTTACATCACCATTACCTACATTAGAGCACAACGAGCAACGTCAACTCTAGCGCACGATCTCCCCCTCAACACCTCTGAAATAGAAAACGATTCCACTAAAAACCCACAAAAACCTCTATAAAACCGCCACTACAAGCTCAATAACCAGATCAAAATCACACAAAATAATCACAAACCCATCAATAGCGTAAAAATGCCAACCTCATCATGAAAACGTTTCCATTGTTTATTTACACTCTCACTCGAGTTAGGACTCAAACAGAAAAATATACACCGGTAAAAAATAGAGACACTTCATAAAGCCAGACACTAGCAACAATATTAGGTGTCACTGCAAAAAAAACCGATGACCCAATAGAATTATTACCAATATTGAACATTTTAAGAGTAGGAAGACTATGAAGGCATTTTCAAACATCATCCAAAGACGCGATTGGGAAAACCCACAGTCTGTGAATATCCACTGCCTTAATGCGCACAGCCCATTATCAAGCTACCGCAACCTCAAGCACGCTCGAGACGGCATTGAGTCACAACGCAGATCTCTTAATGGACAATGGAAGTTCAAATACTTTGATGCACCTGAACAAGTTGACGGTGAATTTATCGAAACAAGTTTCAATGACTCACAATGGGACGAGATTACCGTACCATCGAACTGGCAAATGCAAGGCTACGATAAGCCTATCTACGCCAACGTAAAATACCCATTTGAAGTGAACCCACCGTTTGTACCGGCAGAAAACCCAACCGGTTGTTACCGCACTAAAATTACGTTGACTAAGAATGACTTAAAGAACACTCAACGAATTATCTTTGATGGCGTCAATTCCGCCTTTCACCTTTGGTGCAATGGCAATTGGGTTGGTTACAGCCAAGATAGCCGCTTACCTGCCGAATTTGACTTAACTCAGTATCTAACTGTTGGCGATAATACGCTGTCTGTTATGGTGATACGTTGGTGTGATGGTAGCTATTTAGAAGACCAAGATATGTGGTGGCTAAGCGGTATTTTCCGTGACGTGACCTTGCTAGCTAAACCAAAGCAGTGCATTGAAGATGTGTTCGTTACACCGGACTTAGACGCATGCTATCGCGATGGTTCACTGTCTATTATCACCAAGATTACTGCACCAGACACTTACCAAGTTCAGGTTCAACTGTTTGACGGTGAAAATGCAGTGACTGAACCACATATCGATCGTCCTCATAATCGACGAATTGATGAGCGCGGCACCTACGATGATGTGGTATTCCAAACTCTGCATGTTCGAGAGCCAAAGAAATGGAGCGCAGAAGTTCCTAACCTCTACAGAATTGTCGTGTCATTGCTCGATGAACAAGGTAACCACCTAGAAAGTGAAGCTTATCAAGTTGGCTTCCGTAAAATCGAAATGACAGACGGTCAGCTAAAGCTAAACGGCAAACCGCTATTGATTCGCGGCGTAAACCGTCATGAGCATCACCCAGAGTTAGGGCATGTAATGACAGAAGAAGACATGATCCGCGATATCTGCTTAATGAAGCAGTACAACTTCAATGCTGTGCGCACCGCACACTACCCTAACCACCCACGATGGTACGAGCTGTGTGACGAATACGGTTTATACGTGTGTGATGAAGCGAACATCGAGACCCATGGCATGCAGCCTATGAATCGCTTGTCTGCGGATCCACAATGGGCACACGCTTATATGAGTCGTTACACGCAAATGGTCATGCGTGATAAGAACCACCCTTCTATCATCATCTGGTCTTTGGGTAACGAGTCGGGACACGGCAGTAGCCACAATGCGATGTATGCCTGGTCGAAACAGTACGACCCTTCTCGCCCGGTACAATATGAAGGCGGAGGTTCAAATACCACCGCTACCGATATCATTGCGCCAATGTACGCACGCGTTAACAGTACAATCGAAGACGATGCCGTTCCAAAATGGTCTATCAAGAAATGGGTTTCTCTGCCTAACGAGCAACGCCCGCTTATTCTTTGCGAATACGCACACGCAATGGGCAATAGTTTAGGTAGCTTTAATGATTACTGGGATGCATTCAGAGAATACCCTCGCCTACAAGGCGGTTTCATCTGGGACTGGGTTGACCAAGGATTAAGTCAGTGGGATGAAAACGGTGAACACTTCTGGGCCTACGGTGGAGACTTTGGCGACATCATCAACGACCGCCAGTTCTGCATCAACGGTTTGATCTTCCCAGATCGCAGCGTACACCCAACGTTGGAAGAGGCGAAATACTGCCAGAGAATGATCAATGTGACGTTAGCAGAACAAACTGAAGATCAATGCCACTTGAATGTAACCAATGAAAACCTGTTCAGAGCAACCGACAATGAAATCTTACGCTGGCAATTACTCAAAAATGGCATCGTGATTCAATCAGGGCAACAAGTCTTATCCGTTGCTGAAGATAGTAAACAAGAGCTAGTAATTGACCTTGCTTTCACGCCAGAAGCACAAGCCGAATATCATCTAAACACAGATATTACTCTGATTTATTCGACTAAGTGGGCAGAAGAAGGCCATGTTTGTGCAACAGAGCAGTTTGCTTTACGTAACCATGCTGGCTTGCAACTCCCTAGCACTGCAAATGCTTTAGCTCCTCAGTTACATCAGCAAGACAACAAAGTTGTCGTGTCTAGCCTAAATGAAACACATCAATGGCAATGGGATACAGAGAGTGGATCGTTGACCCACTGGATCGTTGATGGGCAACCGCAAGTTATCAAGGCACCTGTCGACAACTTCTATCGTGCGCCGCTTGATAACGATATTGGTATCAGTGAGATAGACAACATCGACCCAAATGCATGGGCTTGTCGTTGGGAACTTGCAGGCATTGGTCAATGGGAACGTCAGTGTACAAGTTGTGTCGTGCAAGCGCTCGCAGACTCAGTACAAGTAACGTCAGTATTCGCCTACCAATTTAATGGCCAAATCCAAGCGATTACAAAATGGCAATACACCTTAAATAACTTAGGTGAAATGAATATCGCGGTTGATGTCACCTTAGCCGATCACTTACCACCGATGCCGCGTATTGGCCTTGAAATGGAGCTGCCTTTACCCATCGAAACAAGCAATGAAACTCCGATTTCATGGCAGGGATTAGGCCCTTTTGAAAACTATCCAGACCGTTTAGCTGCTGCGCGATTCGGTTTACACAAACAGACACTGGATCAGATGCACACGCCGTATATATTCCCAACCGATAGCGGGTTACGTTGCGGAACCAAAAACCTGAATGTTGGAAATATCGGTATCGAAGGCGATTTTTCATTCAGTGTGAGTCAGTACAGCCAGCAACAATTAACGGATGCTAAGCATACCAATGACCTGACTTGTGAAGAGAAAATCTATGTACGCGTTGATCACCAACATATGGGCGTTGGTGGTGATGATTCTTGGAGTCCAAGTGTTCACCAAGAGTTTCAACTCACCGACAATCAATATCGTTATCAGGTTACGCTAACAAGCGCATCGTAAGTAGATTCAGGCCAAGCGCCTTACTCTAAAGCCACTTGGTGCCCTATTACTTTGGGTTACCTGTGATTGCCTTACCTAACTCGACAACAGTTCACACGCCAATGTGACTCAAAAGCCAAGCTCAAATCTAGAGCTTGGCTTTTCATTTTTAAACTGTCGAACACCCCTAAATAACCCTCAAACCCCATCATATTTAGCGTTTAGTGTTTGAATTGCCTAAGTATCCGTTGTTAAATGTCCAACCATCATAATCACACAGCGTTAAATTTAGAATAAGAGAGCGGAATGGCTACCATTAAAGATGTTGCGAAAGAAGCAGGCGTGTCAATTGCGACCACCTCTCGAGTGATCAACAATGCGCCTCACACCAGTGAAACCGCCATTACGGCAGTAAAAGCGGCAATGGAGAAGCTTGGCTATCGCCCAAATGCCAACGCTCGAGCACTGGTCAGCAAGTCTTCAAACGCGATTGGTGTGCTGGTTAATGATGTTTCTGCCCCTTTCTTTGGTTCGATGATCAAAGCCATTGATACCGTGGCAAGTGAACAAGAAAAACAATTGCTGATTGGCAGTGGGTATCATGACGCGACTAAAGAGCGCAATGCGATTAACTTGCTGATCAACAGCCGCTGCGAATCTCTCGTGGTTCATAGCAAAGGCATTAGCGACGAAGAATTGGTTAAGCTAGCGAATGAAGTGCCCGGCTTGGTTCTCATCAACCGAATTGTTCCCGATATCGAAAGCCGTTGTATTGCTCTCGACAACCGCCGCGGTTCTTACATCGCGACGGAATATTTAATCAAAAACGGTCACAAGCACATCGGTTACATCTGCTCGAGTCACAATATTGAAGATGCTCATGATCGCTTAGCGGGTTATTTAGACGCACTGAAAGACAACGGTATTGAGCCTAGTGACGAATACATAGAATACGGCGAGCCTGACGAGTTAGGTGGTGAACAAGCCATGGTTAACCTAATGGCAAAAAACACAGATATCACTGCCATTGCCACGTATAACGACTACATGGCAGCAGGCTGTTTGGCGTTATTACAAGAAAATGGCGTTCGTATTCCAGAAGATATGTCAGTTATTGGGTTTGATGATGGCCACATTGCTCGCTTCATCTACCCTAGATTGACGACCATTCGTTACCCAATTCAAGTCATGGCAAATCAAGCGGTTAAGTTATCTCTTCAACTCGCAAGCGATGAACCGAAGGAACAATCAGAACATAAGTTGTTTATGCCAATACTGGTGCGTAGAGCTTCGGTCCGAAACATTAGTTGATAATACTCGGGGCACTAAAAGCGTAACTTCATAAAACGAACAGTTACTAGGGCTTAGTGTTTTCGATTCCTGACATTTTTTACAACAAAGAAAATAGGATTGATTAGATGAGTTATCATTGAGTTAATCTTATTTTTCATTCCCAGCAAATACCCACCTATACTTAACCTGATCTATCTTAATCAAACGGTTACCCGTTGATTTTTTCACCAAGTGTCTAAATCCCTAGTGATCCTTGGTTGTTATTAGGTGAGCAAAGCAGGATAATATCGGGATCGGAATCTCAAGAATTAATCCATTATGACCGAATACCTTTTGTTGTTGGTTGGCACAGTGCTGGTCAATAACTTTGTGCTAGTGAAGTTTTTAGGACTATGTCCATTTATGGGAGTCTCCAAGAAACTGGAGACTGCGATTGGCATGGGCCTCGCGACGACTTTCGTTCTGACGTTAGCGTCAGTATCTGCATACCTAGTAGAAACCTACATCCTTACCCCTCTGGGTATTGAATACTTGCGTACCATGAGCTTTATCTTGGTTATCGCGGTGGTTGTGCAATTTACGGAAATGGTCGTTCACAAAACCAGCCCAACGCTATATCGCCTATTGGGTATCTTCCTACCCCTTATCACCACCAACTGTGCGGTATTAGGCGTGGCACTCTTGAACATAAATGAAAACCACAACTTCATCCAGTCGATCGTTTATGGTTTCGGCGCGGCGGTAGGTTTCTCTCTTGTTCTGATCCTATTTGCTGCAATGCGTGAACGTATTGCGGTTGCTGATGTTCCAATGCCATTTAAAGGCGCATCGATAGCGATGATCACAGCAGGCCTAATGTCTCTGGCATTCATGGGCTTTACTGGGTTGGTGAAATAAGCATGAGTACCATTTTAATTGCGATCATTGCGCTAGCTGTTTTAGCCGCTGTTTTTGGCGCTATTTTGGGCTTCGCCTCTATTCGCTTCAAAGTAGAAGCCGATCCTATCGTTGATCAAATCGACACCATTTTACCGCAAACCCAATGTGGCCAGTGTGGCTACCCTGGTTGTCGCCCATACGCAGAGGCGATCGCTAACGGAGACAAGATCAACAAATGTCCTCCGGGCGGCCAAGCAACCATTGAGAAGTTAGCAGATTTAATGGGCGTAGAAGTTGAAGACTCCGCTCATGACTTAGATAACAAAGTAAAAACCGTTGCCTTCATTCACGAAGATATGTGTATCGGCTGTACCAAGTGTATTCAAGCCTGCCCTGTTGACGCCATTGTTGGTGGCACCAAGGCGCTGCACACCGTCATCAAAGATGAATGTACAGGCTGTGACCTATGTGTTGCACCTTGCCCAACCGACTGTATCGAAATGATTCCAGTGGCAACAACGACTGAAAATTGGAAATGGCAGATGAACATCATCCCTGTTACTGATATCACTAACCAAGCGACTGATGCGGCTGCGTCAGAGCCTAAAGCATAGGGTTAGTATGATCTCTTTAATTGAACAAATTCGCACCGGATCTATTTGGAACTTCCCTGGCGGCGTGCACCCTGCTGAAAACAAGAAACAGTCAAATACTACTGATATCGTTCATGCAAGGCTTCCAGAAGAAATCGTTCTTCCTGTGAAACAGCACATCGGTAAGCCGGGTAACCTATTAGTTGCTGCTGGCGACGCTGTGTTAAAAGGTCAGCAGCTTACTGCCTTAGATACGGGTTTTACATTACCTGTACACGCACCAACATCGGGGATGATTACCGCTATCGAACCGCGAACCACCGCTCACCCTTCAGGCTTGAGCGAAATGTGCGTGGTTATTAAACCTGATGGCTTAGACACTTGGATTGAAAAAAATCCGGTTGAAGATTTTTCGACAAAGACTTCTGACGAACTGCTTGACGTTATTCGCCAAGCTGGTATTTCAGGCATGGGCGGCGCAGGCTTCCCTACGGCTAAGAAGCTTCAATCCGGCCTAGGTCGTACCGACATTTTGATCGTCAATGCTGCGGAATGTGAACCTTACATCACCTCTGATGACAAGTTGCTTCAAGAACATGCCGACGAAGTATTAAAAGGCATCGAAGTGGTTGAACACATTCTTCAACCAAAGCTGACGGTTATCGGCATTGAAGACAACAAACCAGACGCGATAAAAGCACTTGAGATTGCAGCGAAAGACAAAGATATCGTCATTCGTGTTATCCCAACTAAATACCCTTCTGGTGGTGAGAAACAGCTGATCAAGATCCTTACTAATAAAGAGGTTCCGGCTGGCGGCATCCCTGCAGACATTGGCGTTTTGGTTCAGAATGTCGGCTCTCTTTACTCGATTAAGCGAGCGGTAATTGACGGCGAACCTGTGGTTAACCGCGTTGTGACATTAACCGGTAAAACCTTTAAGCAACCTCGTAACGTTTGGGCGCTATTAGGAACACCTGTACGCGAGTTACTTGAAGAGTTTGGCTACAAAGCCGATAAAAAACTGCCGCGTTTGATTTTGGGCGGCCCTATGATGGGCTTTACCTTGCCACACGCCAATGTGCCAATTACTAAAACGTCGAACTGTATTTTAGCGCCAACGCGTCGTGAGATCTCACCAAGCACTTACGAGATGGAATGTATTCGTTGCAGCGCGTGTGCTGAAGCTTGCCCTGCGTCACTACTTCCTCAACAGCTGCAATGGCATGCGAAAGCCAACGAGTTAGATAAGTGTGAAGAGCTGAATATTAAAGACTGTATTGAATGTGGTGCTTGTGCGTTTGTCTGCCCAAGTGAAATCCCTCTTGTTCAGTACTACCGCCAAGCAAAAGCTGAAATCAAAACTCGAAAAGATGAAGCCGCTGCTGCAGAGCGCGCCAAGATTCGCTTTGAAGAGAAGAACGCTCGTATGGAGCGCGACAAAGCCGAGCGTGAAAACCGCTTTAAGAAAGCCGCAGATAACCGCCGTAAAGATATGAAAACATCTGGCGGCGATGATGCTATTGCTGCTGCGATTGCTCGTGTTAAAGCACAAAAAGCTGCTGCGGATCAGGCTCCGAATGAAGAGCCAGCAGTGAAACCTGCGGTTGCTGCCGCTATTGCGAAAGCAAAAGCGAAACAAGCTGCGGCTCAGAAAGCGGATGGAGCTGAACCAGACAACTCTGAAATGTCGAAATTGCGTGAAGAGCGTAAACGACAAGCGAGAGAGCGCAAGGCACAACAAGCAGCAACTGATACTCCTGCAGAAAGCTCAGGTGATGGCAAGAAAGATGCTGTCGCTGCGGCCATTGCGCGCGCTAAAGCGAAGAAAGCTCAGCAAGCGGAATCAGCTACTGAGGCTCCGGCTGAAAGTACTGGTGATGCTAAGAAAGATGCAGTTGCTGCAGCCATTGCGCGCGCTAAAGCGAAGAAAGCTCAGCAAGCGGAATCTGCTTCTGACGCTCCTGCTGAAAACTCTGGTGACGCTAAGAAAGACGCCGTTGCTGCGGCCATTGCTCGTGCTAAAGCCAAGAAAGCTCAACAAGCCGAATCAGCTTCTGAAACTCCAACTGAAAGTACTGGCGACGCTAAGAAAGACGCGGTCGCTGCTGCTATAGCCCGCGCTAAGGCCAAGAAAGCACAGCAAGCAGAATCAGCTTCTGAAACTCCTGCTGAAAACTCTGGTGACGCTAAGAAAGACGCCGTTGCTGCGGCCATTGCTCGTGCTAAAGCCAAGAAAGCTCAACAAGGCGAATCAGCTTCTGAAACTCCAACTGAAAGTACTGGCGACGCTAAGAAAGATGCCGTAGCTGCGGCCATTGCTCGCGCTAAGGCCAAGAAAGCACAGCAAGCAGAATCAGCTTCTGAAACTCCGGTTGAAAAATCAGGCGACGCTAAGAAAGATGCCGTCGCTGCGGCCATTGCTCGCGCTAAGGCGAAGAAAGCACAGCAAACTAAACAGGCTGAGACAGTAGAAGCTCCTGAGCCAGTGCTCGAAGTGGTAGCTGAAACTCAACCAGAAGCTGTCGATCCTAAGAAAGCTGCAGTTGCTGCCGCTATCGCACGTGCTAAAGCGAAAAAAGCCCAGCAAGTTAACCAGGTCGAAGTTGAAGAAATCGTACCTGAACCTGCAACTGAAATTAAAGCAGATGCTCAATCAGAACCCGTCGATCCTAAGAAAGCAGCCGTTGCTGCCGCAATTGCTCGTGCTAAAGCAAGAAAAGCGCAGCAAGAGCAAGATAAAAAGAACAATGAGGAGAAAGAGTAGTGGCCTTCTTTATCGCCAGCTCACCGCACGCACACAGTCGTAGAAGCACCCCAGATCTCATGAAATGGGTCGCTATTTGTGCATTGCCAGGTCTACTAGCTCAAACCTACTTCTTCGGATGGGGTACGCTCATCCAGTTAGTATTTGCTATCGCACTTGCGGTTACCTTTGAAGCGGCAGTCATGCTGTTAAGAAAACGCCCGCCAGTGATGGCATTACGTGATTACAGCGCTGTTGTTACTGCTTGGCTGCTGAGTGTCGCGATTCCTCCGCACTCACCATGGTGGATTCTAGTGATAGGCATGTTCTTCGCGATTATTATTGCGAAGCACCTATACGGCGGCCTTGGGCAAAACCCATTTAACCCAGCGATGGTCGCTTACGTTGTTTTGCTGATCTCATTCCCAGTTCAGATGACCAGTTGGAATGCACCAGCTAGCTTAACGGCTGAAGCAACAAGCTTTGTTGACTCATTCTTGATGATCTTTACAGGTTTCAATAATGAAGGATTATCTCTACAGCAAGCTCGTTTAGGTATTGATGGCACCACAATGGCGACGCCACTCGATGCCTTCAAAACCGCACTAACGGCAGGCAACACGGCTTCTGAAGCTCTGTCTCAACCTCAATTTAGCTGGTTAGCTGGCGTGGGTTGGGAATGGGTAAACCTTGCTTATCTTATTGGTGGCTTGGTGCTTATCAAGCAACGCGTGATTCAATGGCATATCCCAGTAGCGTTTCTGGGCAGCTTGACCCTATTTAGCCTAGTGTTCTTGATGTTTACTCCCGGTGAGACCGCATCACCGACCATTCATCTATTGTCTGGTGCGACTATGCTCGGCGCATTTTTCATTGCGACCGATCCAGTTTCAGCATCAACAACAGTGAAAGGTCGCTTAGTGTTTGGTGCTCTGATCGGTGGTTTAGTATTTATCATCCGCAGTTGGGGTGGCTTCCCTGATGGCGTGGCGTTTGCTGTATTATTAGCCAATATGTGTGTTCCACTGATTGACTACTACACCAAACCTCGTACATACGGCCACTAAGGGAGCGGATACCATGCTAAATGCAATTAAGAAAAACGGCCTTGTACTCGCGATTTTTGCGTGTGCTTCGACAGGTTTGGTCGCGGTAACTCACTACCTGACCAAAGATCAGATCAAACAACAAGAACAAGCTCAGTTACTGTCTGTTCTTAACCAAGTGATCCCACACGATCTTCACGACAACGAACTGTTTTCGTCTTGTACTTTGGTTCAAGCAGAAGAGCTTGGAACTGAACAAGCGATGCCAGCTTACATCGCTAAACTTAATGGTGAACCAAGCGCGATTGCGATCGAAGCGATTGCACCAGATGGCTACAATGGCGCGATTAAAGTGATTGTTGGAATGAATATCGACGGTACTATTTTAGGTACTCGCGTGCTTTCTCACCAAGAAACTCCAGGTTTGGGTGATAAGATTGATCTACGTGTGAGTGATTGGATTCTTTCGTTTACAGGTAAACAAGTAACGGATTCTAATCTTGACCGTTGGAAGGTTCGTAAAGACGGTGGTGACTTCGACCAGTTTACTGGCGCGACCATTACTCCTAGAGCGGTCGTGAAATCTGTCAAACAAGCGGTTCAGTACGTTAACCAAAACAACCAAGCATTGCTTGCTCAACCTCTAAATTGTGGTGGTGAATAATGAGTGACCATAAAACACTGATCAAAAATGGCATGTGGGCCAATAACCCCGCCCTAGTGCAACTTCTTGGGTTATGTCCACTGCTGGCTGTATCGTCAACAGTCACTAACGCGCTTGGGCTCGGCATTGCTACCTTACTTGTACTGGTCGGCTCAAACGTTTCTGTTTCTTTGGTTCGTAACCATGTGCCAAAAGAAGTGCGTATCCCAGTATTCGTAATGATCATTGCATCGCTAGTAACGTGTGTTCAACTACTGATGAACGCATACGCCTATGGGCTTTACCTATCTTTGGGTATATTTATCCCGCTGATCGTAACCAACTGCATAATCATCGGTCGTGCAGAGGCCTTCGCTTCAAAAAATGAAGTGCTACCAGCGGCTCAAGATGGTTTTTGGATGGGTCTAGGCATGACATCAGTATTGGTTGTGTTAGGTGCGATGCGTGAGATTATTGGTAACGGAACCCTATTTGATGGCGCAGACCTGCTCCTAGGTGATTGGGCTTCGGTGCTGCGAATCCAGATATTCCAATTTGATAACAGCTTCTTGTTAGCCCTGCTTCCACCGGGTGCCTTTATTGGTGTTGGTTTCTTAATTGCTTTGAAAAACATCATTGATAACCAAGCAAAATCTAGACAGCCTAAACAAGAAAAACCAGTCATTGAACGCGCTCGCGTTACCAATGCTTAATAAGTTACAGTAGCTTAATACCTGCTGAGTAGCTCAACCGCTCAGCAGCTAATTTGATTGACCAAGTACAAATAATAATGACGCTCATAAGAGCGCGTAACCGATGATAAAGCATGAGCCTTTTGGGATACTTTGAATACCGAAGCTCAAGCCCTAACTATTTGAAAGTAATGTCGCTATGAACAATGTAAAACGAGTAGAAATACTTGAGCGTTTAAGAGAAAACAATCCAAAGCCAGAGACTGAGCTTAACTGGAACAGCCCATTCGAACTGCTTATTGCGGTTCTATTGTCTGCACAAGCAACCGATGTCAGCGTGAACAAGGCGACGGATAAGCTGTACCCTGTAGCCAATACTCCGCAAGCAATTTACGACCTAGGTGTTGATGGCCTGAAAGAGTACATCAAGACTATCGGTCTGTTTAATTCGAAAGCAGAGAACACCATTAAGACGTGTCGCATGCTGCTTGATCTTCATAATGGTGAAGTGCCAGAAGATCGCGCTGCACTGGAGGCTCTTCCTGGCGTTGGCCGCAAGACTGCCAACGTAGTATTGAACACCGCTTTCGGTTGGCCAACCATTGCCGTTGATACACACATCTATCGTGTATCGAACCGCACTAAGCTAGCCATGGGCAAAACGGTCGACGATGTTGAAGCTAAACTGCTCAAAGTCATTCCAAAAGAATTCAAACTGGATGTCCACCACTGGCTCATTCTTCATGGACGTTACACCTGCGTCGCACGTAAACCACGCTGTGGCAGCTGTATTATTGAAGACCTATGTGAGTTCAAAGAGAAGACGGACGTCTAGGTTCATAACAGAGAGCTCGCAAGCCTACTGGCTAAGCAGCACTGTCGCACTTTTCTAGCGGCATTAAGCAAGAATTACAAAAACGTATACATAGTTAAAGCTAGGAGCAAATCATGTCAAACGGTCGTATTTTACACACCATGCTACGCGTTGGTGATCTAGATAAGTCTATCGAGTTCTACACAAAAGTAATGGGCATGCAGCTATTACGTAAGAACGAAAACAAAGAGTACGAATACACACTGGCTTTCGTTGGCTTTGGCGACGAATCTCAAGGCGCAGTGATTGAACTGACTTACAACTGGGGCACCACGGAATATGACCTTGGCTCTGCGTTTGGCCACGTTGCTATCGGTGTTGATGACATCTACACAACATGTGACGCGATCAAAGCAGCAGGCGGTAACGTGACTCGTGAAGCAGGCCCAGTAAAAGGCGGCTCTACGCACATCGCATTCGTTAAAGATCCTGACGGCTACATGATTGAGCTGATTCAGAACAAACAAGCAAGCGCCGGTCTAGAAGGTTAACCCCTTAACCTCTTTGCGAAATTCGGCTTGAATGCCTGATGAAATGAAAAAAAGAAGCGAGCACTGTGCTCGCTTCTTTTTTATCACTCTCCCCCATAATCGATATTCTTTACCAATTATTATTAACAATCTCACTGATGAAACTTTACATGATAATGATTATCATTTAAATTAACCACCTATTGATTAGTGAGGTAATACAATGATTAGCGAATGGGAAAAACACACGTTACTTGCCGATACTGCATTGCAGCTCGACGATCCTGTACGAAGTATTCTTCATTATCAGCAGGCTTTGAACTTAAGTGAAGAAATTACGGAACGCACCGATATTCAAGCCGATGAACGCTTATTGATCTCGGTAATTTCTTGCCACAACCTTGCTCAATTCTGGCGTTGGGCTGGCGATACTGAATACGAGCTTAAATACCTTCAACTGGCTTCCGAAAAGGTACTCACACTGATCCCTCAGTGCCCTAACACGCAATGTTCTAGCTTTATCGATTCTATTGGTTGCTGTAAGAAAGCGCTGATCGATTTCATGAAACGCCACCCAAACCCTAAAATTGCCTCTATGGTGGAAAAGATCGATACCGCGACCAACTGTGAGATGATTACTCGTTTCCGCCTGAACTAAGCAAGTTTCTTTCGCAGACGCAACGTATAGTTTGTTGATTCAGATATAAAAAGCCCGTCATGACGACGGGCTTTCTAATTTGAGCTTTAAATTTTATTGGAGCTAAACCTGCGTTCTACCTAAAGAGATCACAACGCGTCGGTTCTTGTCTTTACCAATTGGCGAGTTATTGTCTGCAATAGGGCGACGTTTACCATAGCCTTGTACTTGAATACGATCTTCTGGCAGGCCTAGAGATTTGAAGTACTCTCTTAACGATTCCGCTCTACGCTCTGAAAGGTTTTGGCTAATGCCTTTGCTGTCGACAGAGTCGGTGTACGTTGCCACCAGCACAAGGTCGATGTCTTGATTATAGCGAACGTAATCGGCGATCTGGCTCAGCCTTTTGCGCGACGACTTGTTCAATTGATCGCTGTTGCGGTCGTAATGCAAAATAGTGAAAGAGATATCTTCAAAGCTGTAAGGCAGCAGGTTAGCAACACAATCACTGAACACATTGTATTTTTCTTGGAACAACACCGATGACAACGACACTTCGATACGTTGATCTCGGCTCTGCCACTCTTGGTAGCTGAATGTCGGATAACGCCCTTTCTCCAACTCACTCAAGATGCCCCAAGCTGTTTGACCGCCGACATAGCCGTCAAATTGCTGGAAGAACTTAATGGTTGTCATGCGATCAGCACTTTCACCCGGACGCCAAGGTGGCGGCATAGAAATCAAGCTTACATTGCGTGTCGCACCCATTGGGCGGCGCATTTTAAGCTCAAAGTCCAAAATGATTTTTTTACTCGCGCGAGATGAGAACTCAGCATCACCAAAGTTTGGAATTGGGTGAACCAAGCGACATTCTAGTGGCGTGTTGGCCACCATCTCCCACTTCGACTGTTGAGGAGATGCTCCGTAACGCTTTTCTTGTGCCATGACCGATGACGACACAAGTAGCGAAAATAGCATTGAACCTGTTATGAGTTGTTTCTTCATAAAGTGGAGTATCTCTTAAGCAATTCGTTTAACAATGCAGCCAATTGCCGCATTTTTCTCTCACGTTTAAATATGCAATTATCAAGCCGCAATGGGTTAGGTAATTTGTGATTTATTGCCCTTCCCTAGTTTTTATCACTGCTATTATCTGCAATAATGCAGCCTTAATCACACTTATTTGGGCTAACATGACTGTAGAAAACGAAGCTCTGACCCTAAAAAAACGCTTTCGCGGCTATTTTCCAGTGGTCATCGACGTGGAAACCGCAGGGTTTAACGCTGAAACCGATGCATTATTAGAAATCTGTGCCATTACATTAAAAATGGATGAGAACGGAGATCTGCACCCTGCATCAACGCTTCATTTTCACATTGAGCCTTTTGAAGGCGCAAATATAGAGCAGGCAGCATTAGACTTTAACGGAATTAAAGACCCATTTAGCCCATTACGTGGTGCTGTGTCGGAACAAGAAGCCCTTAAAGAAATCTACAAGCTAGTGAGAAAAGAACAAAAAGCTTCAGATTGCAGTCGCGCAATCATGGTTGCTCACAACGCTACATTCGATTTGAACTTCGTTAATGCGGCAAGTGAGCGCTGTAAGCTTAAACGCGTCCCTTTCCATCCATTTGCTACTTTTGACACTGCAGCTCTTAGTGGTCTTGCCTACGGTCAAACCGTTTTGGCTAAAGCTTGCCGCACTGCAGGGATGGAATTTGACAACAAAGAAGCACACTCTGCTTTGTATGATACGCAAAAAACCACAGAGTTATTTTGCGGCATTGTAAACAAATGGAAAGCCCTTGGTGGTTGGCCTCTTGTTGACGAAGAATAAAAAATAGAGTCGGTAAACGTTCACTCGTATTGCCTTCATAAAAAACACAACATCCCGAGAATAATATGAATCCTGTTGTAATTTCAGTTTGCATCATGCTTGTTTTAGCTTTGATGCGCGTAAACGTAGTCGTTGCTCTCACGTTCAGCGCAATTATCGGTGGCGTAGCCTCTGGTATGGGCTTGAACGATGCAGTCGCGGCTTTCGAAAGTGGATTAGGTGGCGGTGCAACTATCGCACTTAGCTACGCTATGCTTGGTACATTCGCTGTTGCTATCTCACGTTCTGGTATCACAGATCTCCTTGCTCAAAGTGTTATCAAACGCATTCACGGCAAAGAGAACAGTGCAGCATCGACTGGTCTTAAATACGGCATCCTTGCGTCGTTGATCTTAGTGACCATGTCTTCGCAAAACGTGATTCCTGTACATATCGCCTTCATCCCAATCTTAATCCCACCTCTACTAGGCGTATTCGCAAAAATGAAC
This sequence comes from Vibrio splendidus, assembly GCF_001557875.1. Taxonomy (GTDB): domain Bacteria; phylum Pseudomonadota; class Gammaproteobacteria; order Enterobacterales; family Vibrionaceae; genus Vibrio; species Vibrio splendidus_F. Next base: position 414,513 of record NZ_LNRF01000003.1, read on the forward strand.
CTAGACCGTCGTCTAGTTGCGTGTGTGCTTACTTTTGGTCTGATTACGCCTTACATGGTGTTACCGATCGGTTTTGGTGGCATCTTCCTAAACAACATCCTGCTTAAAAACCTTCACGACAACGGTCTTGAAAGCGTAGTAGCAAGCCAAGTTCCAATGGCGATGTTGCTACCAGCTGCGGGTATGATCTTCGGCTTGCTAACGGCAGTATTCTTTACTTACCGTAAGCCTCGTCAATACAAAGAAACCTCTCACACTGTTGTTTCAACAGAAGTGAAAGAGATCAACAAGAAGCACATCCTAGTTGCAGCGGCGGGTATCGTAGCAGCGCTAACAGTTCAACTATCGACGGGCTCTATGATCATCGGTGCTCTAGCGGGCTTCATGGTATTTACCTTCGGTGGCGTCATTGCTTGGAAAGAGACACAAGATGTCTTCACCAAGGGCGTTCACATGATGGCAATGATCGGTTTCATCATGATTGCAGCGGCAGGTTTCGCGGCAGTTATGAAGCAAACAGGTGGCGTTGAATCTCTGGTTGAAGCACTTTCAACAAGCATCGGCGACAACAAGCCTCTAGCTGCGCTACTTATGCTAGTGGTTGGTCTACTAGTAACGATGGGTATCGGTTCTTCTTTCTCTACGATTCCAATCCTTGCGACTATCTACGTTCCACTAGCGGCAGCCTTTGGTTTCTCGCCAATGGCAACGATCGCTCTAGTAGGTACAGCAGCAGCACTTGGTGATGCGGGCTCTCCGGCTTCTGACTCAACATTAGGTCCAACGTCTGGTCTAAATGCTGATGGTCAACACGAGCACGTTTGGGAAACTGTAGTTCCAACATTCCTGCACTACAACATCCCACTGATCGTATTCGGTTGGATTGCAGCCATGGTTCTGTAATTAGATTCTGTAGTTAAAGAGTCCTACGCTGACTTATATAAAGACCGCCCTGTGCGGTCTTTTTTTCTCTGGGATTCATTCCACTCTTCCTTCCTATCTTTTCAAACAAGCTAACCTTCTGAACCAAAATCACTTTCTATACATTACCCCGTGCACACTGATATGCAACTTATGGCTATTCATCAAATTCACTTCTACACTTAAGTGTTTAATAAATAAGCCGCCAATTCATAGAAAAAGCGGCAAAGCTCAATACGTCAGAAGGCTACTATATGGATATACTCGCCCGTTCGCGCTATCTCATCATTGATGACAGCAGTGTGATTCAAAGTGCAACACGCGCACTGCTTATCAAGTTAGGCGTACCAAATAACAATGTAATTAGTGCTTCCAATGCACAAAATGCGATTGGGGCTTGCCGCACACATCGGTTCGATATCTTATTGATTGACCACGATTTAGGCTCAGGAAGTAATGGCTTACAACTGCTTGAATTTTTGCAGCAAAAAGAATTGATCAAGCCACAAACGATTGTCTTTATCGTCACTGGTAATGACAGCCAAGATACCTTCTTTGGTTATGCTAATTTCGAGCCTGATGGTTACCTGATTAAACCAATACGTGCCGATGACATAATAAAAAGAGTTACGTCGGCACTCTCTCGACAACAATACTTTTCAATATTAGAGCAGGCCTATCTCAAGAACGGACTCAACGCGGTAAAGCCACTCTTTGGACAAGCACCTGACCCGTCGACATTGAAAGATGCCATTATCTATATGGCGAATATTCTGATAAAAAACCAACACCTCGATGAAGCACAAGCCATGTTGAATGGACTGTTGCAGCTTCATGATTACCAGCCTGCAAAGATCAAGCTCGTTGAAATCCATATCGCCAAACATCATTATCACGACGCCCTCAGTCAAATAGATGGCCTGATTGAAGACAACCCTCGCAATATCAAGCTACAACAGCTTAAGGTTAAGATTTGCTTAAATACCAGCGACTTCGAGTCAGCCAACACTCTCATTGAGCAAGTGCTCACCGTCAATGGCAGCAACATCGAACTGACCAACACCATGGTTTGGCTTCAACTGCTCGATAACAATGTCGAACAAGCGACTCTGTACCTCAAATCGCTAGCCCAATTACTCCCCCATTCGATTTGGGATTCAGCAGGTAAGCGAGCACTTATCTTGTGGGTAGACAGTTTAACCCTCTCTCAAAAAGAGTTAGCAATCTGGAAGCCAGAAGCAGCTTGGCAAAGGCTCTCTCACTCCGAAAAATCGCATACGCTCAATAAACCACTATTGAAGCTTTGCCGTACTTTGCAGCTCATTCAACTCGATCAACAAGAGGTTGCAAAAGAGCGTATCGAGAGCATTTCGATGAATGAGTTCTCAGACAATGATGTCGAAGCCTTCTTCTTATTGGCATTGTGTTATCAAGCCTTAGGTCTACACGACAAACTCGAACAAATTAAACGTCAAATTGAGGTTTATCTTAAAGCCGACCACACCAGCCTCGCCCTTTTGCAACGCATGGCTTTGCAGCAAGCAGACAATTTTGCATTACCCACACTAACCAAAGCCCCGCTAGCCGCCGTTAGTTGAGCATGCCGTCAAACCCAAATGAGTACGTAAACGACAGGATGTCTTTATGCAGCACAATGCTTCAAAAACGAAAACGTGGTGTGTCGCCTTTTTATTGAGTTGCCTTTCGGTGTTGATGTGGCCGCTACACACTTTCGCTGACAATACACCACAAAATCCCAACGAATCCGCATCAACTAACCAGGTGGTTTTGCGCGTTGGTCTGCCTTCATACGACATGGTTCCTTACAGCTATCAACATAAGACCCCCTCTGGAAACCTCGTATCCGAAGGGTTGTTGATCAGTATGTTGGATCAAGTCTCGGCCAATGTAGGCTTCAAATATCAAGTTGAGCTGTATCCAACCTTTAGCGCCGTGCTCAATGCATTTGAAAGAGGCGAATTGGATCTGCTAGTCGGTGTCTCTTCAACCAAAGAACGCCAAGAATACATGACCTTTAGTGAGCCGATGTTCTCCATTAGACGAGCTGTGATTACTCAAAATCAAAAAATAAACGATTTAGGTGAACTAGCAACCGCCAACCTAGCATTGGAGAAAGGATTTGCGCTCAATGATCTTCTTCCTAGTCTGCTTCCTGAGAGTCGAATTACAACATTAGACAGCACACAGGCCGCCTTCACTGCGGTACAAGAGAATAGCGTCGATGCTTACATTGGCGATGCGCTTGCCCTTTCTGCGCTGCTACGTGAACAGCCTCGAGACTCACTGACATTATCGGTACTTCCCGACCTACCCGCTGATCACTTGCACTTTGCAGTCAAAAAAGGAAAACACAAATTACTCAGCCGAATCAATTTCGCTTTAGAAGACATCAAGGAAGATTCATTGCAGTCAATTTACAACCAATGGCTTGCTCCCTCTCAACACTCTATGTTGCTAGATTACGGAACACTGAACTTAACCCAAGACGAAAAGAACTGGCTAGATAGCAACCCTAACATCCCAGTTGGCACACTCGCCAACTGGTACCCTTACGATTTTGCTAACGAGCAACAGCAACACTCAGGGCTATCTGCTGATGTATTAAAACTAATAGGCAATGTGCTTGGCGTATCATTCGAAAGCACCATTTACCAAACACCAGAGTCTGCAGAGGTCGCCTTCAATCGCGGCGAGACAATGATGCTGACCAATATCACACCAACCACAGATAAAGCTAGATACATGGACTTCACTCAAACCTACAGCCTTGAGCCTTGGGTGTTATTAAGTCGCTCAGATCGATTAGGTAACTTTACGCCAAGTGGAACCGAAGCCATTGCTGTGATCGAAAATTCTGGAGGTACAACGGTACTACCTTCTCTCTGCCTGACTTGCCAAGCCGTCCCTTACATTAATCATGTCAGCGCCTTCCAAGCATTACAAAAAGATGAGATCAGTTTCGCGCTCGTCTCGCTTCATCGAGCAGCCCCTCAATTGCACCAAGACTATGTTGGGCAATTTAAAATCACCGGCACCATCAACGAACAAAACAGCGCACCGCTGGCTCTCGCGGTTAACTTCCGCCACCCCATGTTGCTGAGCATTCTCAATAAGGCCATTAGTGCGCTACCTGCCAATGAATTAGAGCGCTTGGAAAACAAGTGGCTAACCTACGAATACCAAGAAGGCTTGTCGCCACGTGAAGTTGCTAAATGGTCTGCAATCATTGGACTTGGGATCTTTGTGGTCCTTTTCGTGATCGTATTTTGGAACCGAAAAATGGCGGCTGAAATCGAGCAACGAAAAGTCGCTGAGCAGAGAGCAAAAGCAGCAGAAGCCCATTTACAAACGCTGGCCGACAACATTGATGGGGTTGTGCTTAAACATATTCAAACACACCCTCTGCAGCCTTTAGATATCCGATTTAGCTTTGTCAGTGCAGGTGTAAGCGATATGTTCGGCTTATCTGTTGATAGCGTAAAAGAGTACCCTCAACGTCTTTTTGAGCTTATCTCGAAGGATGACTTACCACCATTTGAAACCAGTATGCTCGATGCGATTGAATCCGGGCATTGGGAAAATGAACAGCAAGTTCAGTTAGAGTCCGGTGAAGTGAAATGGGTGAAATTTAATAGCCAAGTATCGAGCGGCCAACTCATTGAGTGGAACACTGTGATCACAGACATCACCTTACTGAAAAAACAACAGCAAGCTTTAGATAACGCACGTCAAAAAGCAGAAAGTGCGACGGCTGCTAAATCACAATTCTTAGCGACCATTAGCCACGAGGTTCGCACCCCGATCAGTGGAATCTTGGGGCTATTAGAGTTAATGCAGGAACATCAGCTGAGTGAAGAGTTACTGAACTTACACGGTGGATTGAATCAGTCGGCTCGTAACCTACTGCACATCGTCAATGACGTACTCGATTACTCCAAAATTGAAGCAGGTAAACTAGAACTTAACCCGACCGAGATTGAGCTTGGAAAAGTACTCGCGCGTATCGTGCAACCGCAATCCATTCATGCACAGCAAAAAGGATTAGCCTTTCACTATTGGCAAGACCCAAATCTCGCTCAGTGGTTGTTCGCAGACGACATACGGATCCATCAGATTCTCAACAACTTCCTTAACAATGCGATTAAGTTCACTGAACACGGGACAATTTCGTTACATGTTGATGTGATTGAACAGAACGAACATCAGCAGAAAATTAACCTCACAGTTTCAGACACGGGTATTGGCATCCCAAAAGATAGACAACAAAGTTTATTCAAGCCTTTTGAACAAGCCGACAAAACCACCAGCCGCCGCTTTGGTGGCACAGGGCTTGGGCTGTCTATCGCATTGAAGTTGATTGAACAGATGGATGGCAACATAGGGCTGTCAAGTGAAGAAGGAAAAGGCAGCCACTTTACGGTTACTATTACCATCCCGACTTGTCCTCCTCAAGATACAGTTAGCAACGCTTTGGCTCTATCACAAACGCTGAATTACACTTCGGAGGCTGAGAATCCTATTGGACTAAATGTAGGTAATCACTCACACGAGGTATATATTGTCGGCTACGTTCTGCAACAAGAAGAGCTATGTCGATATCTGAAACACTTCGACCTTGAGCCAAAGGTTCTGCACATAAATCAAAAACACCTACTTAAAGAGATGGTCGTCAAACATCAGCCCAAACACATCTTTGTTGCGATGTCTGTGTGGCAACAACTGGCGATTACCGATGCTTGGATTCAGCAACACACGAGCTCAACACGCTTCACTGTGATCAACCAAAACCCAATGCTCTCACCAGAGCCTTTAGGTAACTCTTGGTGCTTGTCTGTTAACCCTCTGCTGCCCGATAACCTTGTGCATGTACTGACGAAACCAGTCAGTCACGACAATCTAATCTCGCCACTAGACAGCGAAACTAAAGTGCCTATCGCTAAAGAGACTCGCGAACAAGCTGAGAGTAATGGCAGGCTGATTCTGGTCGCTGAAGATCATCCCATCAACCAACAAGTGATTGCCAAGCAGCTCGAAAGTATTGGTGTCCACGCCGATATTGTCGATAACGGAGTACTCGCACTTAGTGCCTTAAAAGATAAGCGTTATGGGCTGCTTCTCACCGATTGCCATATGCCTGAGATGGATGGCTATACGCTCGCTTCAAGCATTCGTCAGATAGAACTACGCAACGAAGAACTTGATCAAGAAACTCGAAGGTTGCCTATCGTCGCATTAACGGCAAATGCCGTACAAGGTGAGGATGCTAACTGCTATGCTTACGGCATGGATGACTTCTTAGTTAAGCCTGTGTCCATTAAGCAAATGAAGCTGACCATTGAGAAGTGGTTGCCCACAATAAACGATTCCGTCCCAACACCTGAATACGATATTTCTGATTCAGAAAAACCAGATTCACACAGTCAGGATACAAGCTCTTCGTCAGACTCTTTACCTGCGGATCAAGAAGCCAATGAGTTTTCGATGCTGTTCCAAGGCATTGAACAGAGCTTTGCGGAAGTAGAGAACAGTAACCAATCAGAGCCTAGCCAAGACGTTACTCCTGCTAGCCCTCAAGACTCGTTCAACCGTACTAACCATCAGGTTATCGACTACGATGCGCTCTACGATCTATTTGAAGATCACGATGTGGTGATGACCTTGCTCGATGAGTTTTCCGCAAGCTTTATTGAAGATAGTGAACGGATAAAAACATATTGGGCGAGTAAAGAATACAAGGAACTAAAAACCGCAGCACACCGACTTAAAGGCGCAGCGAAAATGGTGGCATGTGGCGCGATTGCCTCGCCGCTAGCCAATATTGAGGCACAGTCAAACGATCTGGTCATCGAAGCTATTAACCTAGAGCAAGTCCAATCAAAAATTGAAGCGTCAATCGAGGAAGTGAATTCGACATTTGAACGATTTACTGAGGAAATAAACCAACTACGTCAGACAAAAGAAAAGGCTTACTCTTATGAGTAAGCCTTAGAAATCATTGCAACGCAGACAACTCTCGCTGAATTACGCAGCGGGAGCATTACTCACAAGAATTTCGCGAATAGACTTAAGCGTCGCTTCAGTTGAATGGTAATCCAATTCAACTTCACTAAAAATGCCATTCACTTCCAGCATTAACGTCGGGTAAGAAAACACACCCATCGCTTCTTTAAAGCCTAACTGGTCATCTAATTCACTTTCCAATAACTTGCTAGAAAGGTCATTTTCAAACTGTTGAACATTCATGCCTAGCTCTTGAGCCAACTGCAAATGCGTATCTTGGCTATGAGGCAGCATCGCACGAAGGTAGTAAGCATGTTGAATCGCTTCAAGCATCGCTTCGTAGTGGTCCTGAAAGCCTGCGGCAATCACGGCACGGCACGCAGGATAAGTACTGCGAACAGGTTGGCACTCAGTCCAAAACTCATGATTAAACTCAGTACCCAGTTTAGCTTCGATCTGCTTCCAAATCTCTTGTAGCTTACCTTTCATCTCTTCTGACATTGGCTCATCAGAATCCGGGGCCAAACCACCCACTATATAGTTAAACTCAATGCTCGCAGGCAATTGTTGTTTCAATAACTCAAGTGTTGGCTTATATCCCCAACACCAGCTGCACATTGGATCATGCACATAATGAAGTTTTACGTTCATTGTTCATTCCTTATCGAGTCAATGATTCGATCAATTCAAACAAAAAAGGAGCCTGATTAAGGCCCCTCATTTTAACTATTCAGCGCAAAGGCTAGAACTTATTCAGCGTCATCGCCAGCAACTTTAGCCGCTGCTTCTTTGATTATTGGCTGAAGTTCGCCTTTTTGGAACATCTCAAGAATGATGTCACAGCCACCGATTAGCTCACCTTCAACCCAAAGTTGTGGGAAAGTTGGCCACTGTGCGTAAGCAGGAAGCTCTGCACGAATATCAGGGTTTTGTAGGATATCTACGTAAGCAAATTTTTCGCCACATGCCATTAGAGCTTGAGACGCTTGAGAAGAGAAACCACAGCTAGGTAGCTTAGGAGAACCTTTCATGTACAGTAGAATAGTGTTTTCTTCAATTTGCTGTTTGATTTTATCGATAGTTTCCATTGCTTCCTCGTTAATGGATTACGGCTTTTATTGCCTTTATTCTACCCCAAACTAAAAGAATAAAAACCATATAAAAAAAGCGGTTAACAAGCTAAGCTAACAATTCACACAAAAGTAATGAAATAAGCTTTTAATAAAGTAAAAACTTGCTAAACTATATCGCAAGTCAGCAAATTGACCATGGTTGGCAGTATAGCGAGCCATGAATAATAATATCACTGGAAGCAATCGAAAGAGTTAACTCTTTCATATCAATGGAGAATTGAGCAATGGCATTTGAACTACCGGCTCTTCCTTACGCGAAAGACGCGCTAGAACCACACATCTCAGCAGAAACGCTAGATTTCCACCACGGTAAGCACCACAACACTTACGTTGTTAAGCTAAACGGTCTTATCCCAGGTACTGAGTTTGAAGGCAAAACACTAGAAGAGATCGTTAAGACTTCTACTGGTGGTGTTTTCAATAACGCTGCTCAAATCTGGAACCACACGTTCTACTGGCACTGTCTTGCTCCTAAAGCAGGCGGCGAACCAACTGGCGCTGTTGCAGAAGCTATTAACACTGCATTCGGTTCTTTCGAAGAATTCAAAGCGAAATTCACTGATTCAGCAATTAACAACTTTGGTTCTTCTTGGACTTGGTTAGTTAAGAAAGCTGACGGTTCTCTAGACATCGTTAACACTTCTAACGCTGCTACTCCTCTAACAGAAGAAGGTGTTACTCCACTTCTAACTGTTGACCTATGGGAACACGCTTACTACATCGATTTCCGCAATGTTCGCCCTGACTACATGGCTGCATTCTGGAACCTAGTAAACTGGTCTTTCGTAGAAGAGAACCTAGCTAAGTAATCTATTACTAAGCTGCGCTATTTATAGCGAGTTACCTATTGAAAGCTCATGCCTTGGCGTGAGCTTTTTTGTTTCTGCCGTATTCTAATCAATGTGAACATTGCGTAACGAATTATCCGATCAAGCCTACTTTTCAACCTATTTTTACCTTTCTCAGCCGCCCTGCATAAATTCTCTATTCGCCCGTAATTAAAGACTAAAGTTTGCCGACTCGATGCCGTTAAAGGTGTATCCAATGAGAGGCGACATGCAAATACATACTTTAGACAAAGCAGGAATCATCAACGAACTGAAGTTCGGCATCGGGATCAGCCAAGCGGTTGAGCAAGGTCGCCGTGCAGATTTCGCGTTGCTGCTATCTATGTTCTCTAATGATGTTCGTGATTGCACGCCGATAGACTCCCTTGAAATCACAGAGACAACTGAAGATCGCCTACGCAAGCAATTTGGCGTAGCAGAACCACAGCAACTGCGTTCGAACCAATCGTCGTATGAGATTTCAGCTCAGCAATCTAATCATTTTCATCAAGCAAGCCTTGCCAGTGCCAAGCTCATCCACTATTTGAAACCTGAAGCGCTTGCCTTTATGCCTGAAGATACGGCTGACTTACCCGAAGAAGTTTACCAAAACCTTTCTGGCCATGACCGACGTAAACTTGCAAACAAGCATTTACCTGATTTACCACACGCCACGCTCTACAATGGGCTAACAACAGCGCAACGTCAGTATCAAATTCAAGCTCAAGTATAGCGGTCACTTACCTTTCCCTTTTTCGCTGTCTATCCACCGCTATTCTTCGATTAACTCACGCCCTTAAAAGCATTCACACGAGTGATATGAACCACCAGCCTTAGGCAACCTAAAAACACCAGATGTTGGTTACCGCTTGAAGTTACTGCAAAATGTGACTTGCCACTAAGTTCATAAAAACTTATTAATGGGTACAGCTTAGTTTGAACCAATTCACACCCATCGTATGAAATTTAACCCATCCTTATCCGACATGGACAATTTGTTTAGGTACTGGGATGGAAATAAAAAGCTCAATCATATTGGTGACATCTGCCGGCTCGCGACTGGGAGGAACGATTGCGAACCACTTTGTTAACCTTGGAGCCACAGTCATCCTTTGCGATAAAGACACAGAAGCACTTCAAGCAACTTATTCGCAATGTACTCGATTCTCCGATTCTGTTTACCATTACACGCTCAAAGGAAATGACAGCCAAGCGATTCTCAGCGTATTTGATTTTATTCAATCGACCTTCAATACCACACCGGATGTACTGGTCAATAACTGGATCAGCTCCCCTATGCCTAGCCTAATTGGTGATCAGCCTGTTAGTACCTTTATTAATGACCTCTCATCTAAGGCATCGACCCTTTTCGCATTTGGACAAATCAGTGCAGAGAGGCTACGAGAAGAAGATAAAGAAGGCGTGATTGTGAATGTGATATCTCACGATGACTTCCATGATGTGTCAGGCTTAGAGAGCGCAAACTCCATGATTACCGGCTTTACCCATAGTTGGGCGAAAGAACTAACTCCATTTGGTATTCGAGTCGGTGGTGTTGTGCCCGCAGTTCATAACCCTGACGGTAAACTCAACCGATGCCATTGGGCTCAACTGCAGGATGAACTAACCAGAACAACAGAATACATTGTCTCTAATGATTACTTTAGTGGGCGAGTTGTGGCTGCTGAGGTTTAGTCCTCCCCTACTTCAAGTAAATGTGCGCAGTTCATTTATCATTAAGTCGTATCACTTTAGCCTTTCAAAGTCCGCAGACTAGCCAGCAAACATAAAAAAAGCCCCAGTCTCTCGACTGGGGCTTTCATCTTTTCCCGATAGATAAGTATCGTGCTAGCGAAAACTTATCTCAAACTAATGCTTACTTATTATGCGTTAGCTTTTTCTTTTTTAGCTTTTGGCGCTTTCGCTTCAGCTGGCTTTTGGTCTGCTTTCTTAAGGATAACTGTAGTACCTTCGAAAGTTTCGCCTTCAACGTATGGTTGGCCGAAGTAAGAAGTTGTTAGAACTTCTTTTAGCTCAGTGATTAGAGGGTAACGTGGGTTAGCACCTGTACACTGGTCATCGAACGCTTCAACAGCTAGCTCGTCTAGTTTAGCGATGAAGTCAGACTCGTTAACACCCGCAGCTTGGATAGATAGTGGGATGTCTAGGTCTTTCTTAAGCTCTTCTAACCAAGTCAGTAGACGTTCAATCTTCTGAGCAGTACGGTCACCAGCTTGGCTTAGGCCTAGGTGGTCAGCAACTTCAGCGTAACGACGACGTGCTTGTGGACGGTCGTACTGAGAGAATGCAGTCTGCTTAGTTGGGTTATCGTTCGCGTTGTAACGTACAACGTTTGAGATAAGTAGTGCGTTAGCAAGACCGTGTGGTAGGTGGAACTCAGCACCAATTTTGTGAGCCATTGAGTGACACACACCTAGGAATGCGTTCGCAAATGCTACACCAGCGATAGTTGCTGCGTTGTGTACTTTCTCACGAGCGATTGGGT
>NZ_LNRF01000030.1 GCF_001557875.1 Vibrio splendidus
TCACCATGGCAGTGAATGTAAATACAAACGTTTCAGCGATGACAGCGCAACGTTACCTAAACAACGCAAACAGCGCACAACAAACATCAATGGAGCGTCTAGCTTCAGGCTCAAAAATCAACAGCGCAAAAGATGACGCTGCGGGTCTACAAATCTCTAACCGTTTGAACGTTCAGAGCCGCGGCCTTGATGTTGCAGTACGTAACGCGAACGACGGTATCTCGATTGCACAAACTGCTGAAGGTGCAATGAACGAGACGACTAACATCCTGCAACGTATGCGTGATTTGTCTCTACAATCTTCAAACGGCTCAAACTCAAAATCTGAGCGTGTAGCGATTCAAGAAGAAGTAACAGCACTGAACGACGAACTAAACCGTATCGCGGAAACGACGTCTTTTGGTGGCAACAAGCTGCTTAACGGTACTCACGGTACTAAATCATTCCAAATCGGTGCGGACAACGGTGAAGCGGTAATGCTTCAACTGAAAGACATGCGCTCTGATAATGCTCAGATGGGTGGTAAGAGCTACCAAACTGAGAACGCGAAAGACAAAGATTGGAACGTTCAAGCTGGCTCTAACGACCTAAAACTGTCGTTCACTGATAACTTCGGTCAAGCACAAGAAATCGACATCAACGCAAAAGCGGGTGACGATATCGAAGAGCTAGCAACGTACATCAACGGTCAACAAGACTCTGTGAAAGCGTCTGTAACTGAAGATGGTAAGCTACAAATGTTTACTGGTAACAACAAAGTTGAAGGCGAAGTGGCATTCTCTGGCAGCCTTGCTGGCGAACTAGG
>NZ_LNRF01000031.1 GCF_001557875.1 Vibrio splendidus
TTAGTGTCGTTTCCGCTCGACTTGCATGTGTTAGGCCTGCCGCCAGCGTTCAATCTGAGCCATGATCAAACTCTTCAATTTAAGATTTTGTGACTCAACGAATACTGACTTCAAAACTAATATTCATTCGAAAATGAACATGTAATTCTAAAGCTATTACCATTCCAACAGAATGGTAATGAATTGACTGTGCCAAATAACCGAAGTTATTCGTATTGGTCACTCAGTTCATTGAAATCAATTTTGATTCCGAAGAATCTGTTTTATCTAACGATAAAACGTTTTGATATTCATCAACGAGTGCCCACACAGATTGATAGGTTTAAATTGTTAAAGAGCTTTGCTTTCAGTGCCTTAGCACTTAAGCAGGACGCGTATAATACGCCTTCCACTTTGAAAGTCAACATAAAACACTAAGAAAACTTAGAACTCTATGGTGACTTGTCTACTTTGTAGACAAAGTCGAAATTAAAGCCTGGCGATGTCCTACTCTCACATGGGGAAGCCCCACACTACCATCGGCGCTATTGTGTTTCACTTCTGAGTTCGGCATGGAATCAGGTGGGTCCACAATGCTATGGTCGCCAAGCAAATTTTGCTTTTACTTTCAGCTTTTTTAAAAACTGAAGGCAAAATAATCTGGAAAACTGTATTTAAAAGTCTCTCTTCAAACTCATTCAAGGTCTGTCTTTGAGTCCACAAAACCCCTTGGGTGTTGTATGGTTAAGCCTCACGGGCAATTAGTACAGGTTAGCTCAATGCCTCGCAGCACTTACACACCCTGCCTAT
>NZ_LNRF01000032.1 GCF_001557875.1 Vibrio splendidus
GTCCTAAAGGGTTGTCGTAGACTACGACGTTGATAGGCAGGGTGTGTAAGTGCTGCGAGGCATTGAGCTAACCTGTACTAATTGCCCGTGAGGCTTAACCATACAACACCCAAGGGGTTTTGTGGACTCAAAGACAGACCTTGAATGAGTTTGAAGAGAAACTTTTAGATTAGCTTTCCGAATTTTAAAATTTGCTTGGCGACCATAGCATTGTGGACCCACCTGATTCCATGCCGAACTCAGAAGTGAAACACAATAGCGCCGATGGTAGTGTGGGGCTTCCCCATGTGAGAGTAGGACATCGCCAGGCTTTAATTTCGACTTTGTCTATTAAATAGACAAGTCACCATAGAGTTCTAAGTTTTCTTAGTATTTTATGTTGACTTTCAAAGTAGAAAGCGTATTATACGCGTCCTGCTTAAGTGCTAAGGCACTGAAAGCAAAGCTCTTTAACAATTTAAACCTATCAATCTGTGTGGGCACTCGTTGATGAATATCAAAACGTTTTATCGTTAGATAAAACAGATTCTTCGGAATCAAAATTGATTTCAATGAACTGAGTGACCAATACGTTTAACTACTTGTAGTTATTCGGCACAGTCAATTCATTATCATTCTGTTGGAATGGTAATAGCTTTAAAATTACACAGTAGTTTTGAAGTCAGTATTCGTTGAGTCACAAAATCTTAAATTGAAGAGTTTGATCATGGCTCAGATTGAACGCTGGCGGCAGGCCTAACACATGCAAGTCGAGCGGAAACGACACTAACAATCCTT
>NZ_LNRF01000033.1 GCF_001557875.1 Vibrio splendidus
CTTGGGCAACAGATAGCGCTTAACTGTAATGTGGTTGCGGGAGCCGGATTTGAACCGACGACCTTCGGGTTATGAGCCCGACGAGCTACCAAACTGCTCCATCCCGCGTCCGGATGCATTGTTTAAGTCAATGAATCTTGCCTTTAAAAGGCTAATTTGGAGCGATACATCGGGTTCGAACCGATGACCTCAACCTTGGCAAGGTTGCGCTCTACCAACTGAGCTAGTATCGCATTAGTTATTCGCTGCTCTTACCGCCTGGGCAACAGATAGCGCCTAACTGTAATGTGGTTGCGGGAGCCGGATTTGAACCGACGACCTTCGGGTTATGAGCCCGACGAGCTACCAAACTGCTCCATCCCGCGTCCGGATGCATTGTTTAAGACAATGAGACTAAACCATTTTCATCTTCAGCATAAAGCGTGAGAAAGAATTTGGAGCGATACATCGGGTTCGAACCGATGACCTCAACCTTGGCAAGGTTGCGCTCTACCAACTGAGCTAGTATCGCATTAGTTAATCGCTGCTCTTACTGCCTTGGGCAATAGATAGCGCTTAACTGTAATGTGGTTGCGGGAGCCGGATTTGAACCGACGACCTACGGGTTATGAGCCCGACGAGCTACCAAACTGCTCCATCCCGCGTCCGGATGCATTGTTTAAGTCAATGAATCTTGCCTTTAA
>NZ_LNRF01000034.1 GCF_001557875.1 Vibrio splendidus
CAAGGATTTATCGACTCGATATTTAGGTTAGCCCATGTACCGTTAAGTTGTCCGCATTACACCTGCATCAGTCGTAGAGCCAAGCAAGTTGAGGTTTCATTTAAGACTAAAACGAGAGGAGCGATACAACACCTAGCCATTGATTCAACTGGCCTTAAGGTTTATGGCGAAGGTGAATGGAAAGTCAAAAAACACGGGACGGATGGCAAGCGTAGAGTCTGGAGAAAGCTTCATATTGCCGTCGATACCAACACTTATGAGATCATTGCCGCCGAGCTAAGTTTATCGACGGTTACAGATGGAGAAGTACTCCCGAACTTACTGAAACAAACACGCCGAAGTATCCTTGAGGTGTCTGGTGATGGCGCTTACGACACGAGAGCGTGTCACACTGCTATTAAGATTAAGGGAGCCATTGCGCTTATTCCCCCAAGAGAAGGGGCAGCCTTCTGGGAGCGTGGTCACCCTCGAAATCTCGCCGTGGGTTGCCAGAAATTATACGGCTCAAATAAGTATTGGAAAGAGCGGTATGGATACCACAAACGTTCACTCTCAGAAACAGCGATGTATCGAGTTAAACAGTTGCTAGGAGGGCAACTGAGCTTAAGAAATTACAATGCACAGGTGGGTGAAACTTACGCGATGATAAAAGCGTTGAA
>NZ_LNRF01000035.1 GCF_001557875.1 Vibrio splendidus
GGCAACTAACCAAGGTTTTTGGTTGTCATCAAGAAGGGTTAATTCTTGATAACTGTTTGCCGGACTCAATGTGATTCAAACAAGTTTGAATCGAATACAAGACACTTGAATGTGTTTGTTGTGTTTACCATGAAGGTAAACATTGAGAACTTTTAAATTTGATTAACTTAATTACAGCCTTGAGCTGTTTGAATTCACTTTTTAAAGTGAAAACCAATTAAGTAATCAGTCAGCTTTCCAAATTGTTAAAGAGCTAGATTTTTCTAATTAAAGAAATAACCATTTTTAAAGATTCTTAAGGAAGAACACTTAAAGATGGTGGAGCTATGCGGGATCGAACCGCAGACCTCCTCGCTGCCAGCGAGGCGCTCTCCCAGCTGAGCTATAGCCCCATCTGGAAAAGTATTTCCTACTCTTAACTTATTAAACCATCAATCTGTGTGGACACTTATCGTGAATATCTTCGTATAAGGAGGTGATCCAGCCCCAGGTTCCCCTAGGGCTACCTTGTTACGACTTCACCCCAGTCATGAACCACAAAGTGGTGAGCG
>NZ_LNRF01000036.1 GCF_001557875.1 Vibrio splendidus
ACATGAGTAACGATAAAGGGAGTGAAAAACTCCCTCGCCGGAAGACCAAGGGTTCCTGTCCAACGTTAATCGGGGCAGGGTAAGTCGACTCCTAAGGCGAGGCCGAAAGGCGTAGTCGATGGGAAACGGGTTAATATTCCCGTACTTCTTACAATTGCGATGGGGGGACGGAGAAGGCTAGGTGGGCCTGGCGACGGTTGTCCAGGTTCAAGTACGTAGGCGGGTGGTTTAGGTAAATCCGGACCGCTATTAACGCTGAGATACGATGTCGAGCTACTACGGTAGTGAAGTCATTGATGCCATGCTTCCAGGAAAAGCCTCTAAGCTTCAGATTGTAAGGAATCGTACCCCAAACCGACACAGGTGGTCGGGTAGAGAATACCAAGGCGCTTGAGAGAACTCGGGTGAAGGAACTAGGCAAAATGGTACCGTAACTTCGGGAGAAGGTACGCTCTTATCAGTGAAGTCCCTTGCGGATGGAGCAGACGAGAGTCGCAGATACCAGGTGGCTGCAACTGTTTATTAAAAACACA
>NZ_LNRF01000037.1 GCF_001557875.1 Vibrio splendidus
TTTGTGAAGAGTAAGACACACCCTGGAGGGGTTCCCGAGTGGCCAAAGGGAGCAGACTGTAAATCTGCCGGCACTGCCTTCGATGGTTCGAATCCGTCTCCCTCCACCATATTCTTCTTACCTCTTTCGAGAGTTAAGAGAACAACCTGATTGATGGGCTTATGGGAAAACATCAATTTAGGCTTACTTTGTGAAGAGTAAGACACACCCTGGAGGGGTTCCCGAGTGGCCAAAGGGAGCAGACTGTAAATCTGCCGGCACTGCCTTCGATGGTTCGAATCCGTCTCCCTCCACCATATTCTTCTTACCTCTTTTAAGAGTTAAGAGAACAACCTAGTTGATGGGCTTATGGGAAAACATCAATTTAGGCTTACTTTGTGAAGAGTAAGACACACCCTGGAGGGGTTCCCGAGTGGCCAAAGGGAGCAGACTGTAAATCTGCCGGCACTGCCTTCGATGGTTCG
>NZ_LNRF01000004.1 GCF_001557875.1 Vibrio splendidus
GCGCTGTTGATTTTTGAGCCTGAAGCTAGACGCTCCATTGATGTTTGTTGTGCGCTGTTTGCGTTGTTTAGGTAACGTTGCGCTGTCATCGCTGAAACGTTTGTATTTACATTCACTGCCATGGTGACTTCTCCAATTGATTTTCCGGTATAGCGGTTTCCGACGTCTCGGAAAACCAAGTAGTTATCTCTAAGTTACTTTTAATAACGGCGTGATTGACGAAACCTTTAGGAAAAAAACAACAAAATTAAAGAAATAGCGGTAAAACAGAAGAAAGCGTGACTGGTCGTAAAATTATCGAAAAAAGATGAGAAAATCGCTAAAGTTGCCGGGAAGTCAGTCGAGTGGGGAATTGTGTTTTTATTCGCCAAAAAGCACTGGCTAAGCTGAAATGCCTTTATAAAGTCCGAGGTAATTCATTAACCTAATAACGTTAAAGCTAGATTCGGCGCTTGCTTAGCTTGAGCGAGTATCGTTGTGCTCACTTGCTGCAGTATTTGTTGCTTGAGCATCTGAGTCGTTTCTTTGGCGTAGTCGGTATCTTTAATACGACTATTTGATGTCGCCAAGTTCTCATGAACATTTTCAAGGTTATTGATGGCATGATCAAAGCGGTTTTGCATTGCCCCTAGTTCAGAGCGATGACTATCAACATACTTCATCGCTGTATCCAAAATAGAGACAGCACGCTGAGCACCACCTACATCGGTGACATTGATGTCATTAACTGACTCGTGATAGCCCGCTGACATCGAAAGCTCACTGGCTAATGAACCTGAAAAAGAGATGGTACCCGCGGTATCTTCACCTGACATATAAATCTGAAGCTGTCCGTCATCATTGACGGAAGCTGATACGAGATCCGTTTGACCATTAATGTAAGTCGCCAACTCTTCGATATCATCGCCCGCTTTCGCGTTGATGGTGATCTCTTGTGGCTGACCAAAACGATCGGTAAACGACATCGTCATATCATTCTGGTTCGATTTCACTTCCCATGAATCACCGGCCATGCCGTTAGCAACGTAGCTAAAACCGCCCATGTTAATGTCATCAGTACGCATGCTTTTTAAGCCAATTTGCACGGCTTCGCCGGAACTGCCGCCGATTTGAAACGAGGAGTGCCCAAAACTGCCGTTAAGGAGCTTTTTACCACCGAATGAAGTGGTTTCGGCAATTCGATTCAGCTCGTCATTTAAGGCGGTGACTTCTTCTTGAATGGCGATTCGTTCCGATGAACTATTCGAGCCGTTACTCGCTTGTAGGGACAAATCTCTCATGCGCTGCATGATATTAGTGGTTTCATTCATTGCTCCTTCTGCAGTCTGCATAATGGAGATACCGTCGTTAGCATTTCGAACGGCAACATCAATGCCACTCATCTGTGCTTCTAATCGATTTGAGATCTGTAAGCCAGCCGCATCGTCTTTTGCGCTATTAATACGGCTCCCTGAAGCTAAGCGCTCCAAAGATTGGTTCAGCATGTTATTAGCATTAGAGAGGTTTCTCTGAGCTACTAACGCCGAGACATTTGTATTAACAGTTATAGCCATAGACCTTCACTTACAAAAAGATGAATAAAACTCACGATTGCTCTTATATCGACCAATCTATCTAAAGCTTTAATAAAAAAGGAGCCCTGAGGCTCCCTTTGTTTATTCTATTTTGAGACGATTTACTTAACCGTTAATGCACTCAACATGTCAGTTGAAGGTGCAAAGTAGTAAGCGCCAGTCACTGCTTTGGTAAAGCGAAGCAGTTGGTCTGTTTTGCCGTCTGTTGCGCCGTACATGCTCTCTAACATCGCATCGAAGTTATGACGAACGTTACAGTAAGCAATGAACAATAAGCCGTGATCGCCCGTAGCCGTGCCGTAAGGTAGGCTGTGGCGAACAATCTTAAGCCCCTTGCCTTCTTCTTTGATATCCACACGGCCAACGTGAGACGCCGCAGGAACATCATCTAACTCAATTGAATCAGGTTTAGTTCGACCAATCACTTTCTCTTGTGCCGATACATTCAAACGATTCCAAGCTGGCAGGTTGTGCACAAAACGCTGCACCATCACATAACTACCACCAGCGAATTCACCCTCAGGAACAATCGCCACTTCAGCGCGTTGTGCATCTTTCGGATTCTCAGTGCCATCAACGAAGTCAGTCATATCACGAGAGTCTAGGAAGCGGTAACCGTAGGTTTCATCAACCACTTCTACGTCAGACGCTACTTCAGATAGCAATTTACGTAAAATAAAGAAGTGGAGATCATGTCGGTTTGAGTGACAGTGAATCAAGACATCTGCTGGCGTGCTCGGCGCCGTAACGTCGCCTTCGCCAAGTGCAGGAAAATCAATTAAGTCCGCGGGAGCAGCTTGCTCGAACTTATCCCAAAAAGCCTTCGAAAACGCAACCGACGCTGTTAGGTTCGCATCTGGTTGAGTTTGGTTTAGCTCTTCAATTAGAGCTGGAATCTTTTGAATTTCTGCGAGTACATTAGTAGCGTTAGCATTCACTTTAAGTTGAACGTAAAGAGCGAAAGGCCCAGCTTCAGGCAAAATTGCACTTTGAACGTTGATCTTCTCATTTGAGGTGTTAAGCATAGATTATTCCTTCCATTTTTAGCTTCTAAGTATAATTGTGAATAGGACAAATGTTTTGATGAGAATCAGTCTTCGTGCTCAACCACTTTAAAGCAATCCTTTGCTGCATGGCTATTAGTTAGATAAAGCGCTAACCATAAGAGCAGCAATAGAGTGAGACCATTTGACCAACGGAACCATCCGTTATCCAAATAGATTAAATAAATCGTATGAGAGCCTTGTGCTAAAATAGCCGTCATAGTGACCCAACGCCCCCATGAGACTACTTTATTCAAGCGCTTTCTATCTGGAGATCTTAGCCCAAACAACCACATGAGTAACAAGCTAGGGATACTCAAAGCGATCCCTACATAAAACATATGATGATCTGGATAGATGATCTCGAGAATATCGGTTCCCGACTCTCTACTTGCACCTGCAACAATGAACACGACCAGAGCTTTCGCAAGAAACAGCCAACCCAACCATAATAGAATTGGGGCTTTTAAAAAGCCGTGCTTATCGTATTGTTCTATGGAGTACCGCACAAATCTCACTTTCACTTAGTTTCAAACCAACACTTTAACGCAAATCATTCATACTTAACTAGGTTTGCGTTATCTTATTGGTTAATCCGTTTTAATTATCGAACTCAGTATGAAAAAGAAAACTAGTACACCGTCTGTTGAATCTCAACAAGAAGCACTGAAGATAGCCAAAGCGACTCAAAAACCTGCTCAGACCAAAGAACAAACTAAATTGATTGCTCAGGGGATTGAGAAAGGCATTGCGCTCTATAAGAAACAGCAAAAAGAACGCAGTCGCCAAGCTGATAAAGCAAAGAAACGAGTACAGAAAGAGAAGCAGACTCAACAAGCGCACCAAGCTCAAGAGCAGGATATCGACACTAGCGTTGAAACCACATCAAATCACGCCAATAAATTGCCGTGGCTACTATTGGTCGCTAGCTGGATAGGCTTCGCAATTTATTTGATGAAATAACAGGGTAATCGTATGAAAAAGGAATTAGTCGCTTTGATTATAAGTGGTGCATTGCTTGGTTGCACGACACCGACATCAATGCCCCATAGCGAAGCTGACAAAGTACAAATGGACTACCACGGCCTGATTAATATCGACCAATGCGAATATAAAGGAGAGGTCACCGGCAGCGAGGGGCATTGGTATAGTTACCTGTTTTACCCAAACGACACCTTGATTCAGGGCGCCATGAATGAACTCAAATCGAATACGATTGAACTAGGCGCAGACACCGTGATATTTACCCTTCCCCAAGACTTTGCCACTTCCGTGACCATGCTGGGCACAGCTTATTTGTGTAAGTAGATAGAAACGTAATTAGGTAGCTCAGCACTAAAATGAGCGAGATGCTACCACGACTACTTCTACTACAAAAAAGAAAGCCAGCTTTCGCTGGCTTATGCACTAAATCCAAGGCTTGTTGCTATATCGCCTTTACGCTGGATAACCCATTGACTGTCAAATGGCCCCCAGTCGGATAACTGGTAATAGCCATCATTATGACGTCGCCCATCTTGAACAAACATAAGTTCAATACCGATCCCCGGTAACGCCTTGAGTACATCTTGAATAGTACGACGAGGCCACCCCGTTTTTTCGATGAGTTTAGGCACATTTGGCCTATCAAGGCTTTCCACTAACAATGCTAAATATAGCCGCCTTGCAAAAACAGGACTCAACTCCATTGACACCTCCTATATATGTGCAGCTCAATTATTTCTTTTTTCGCTGACAACATGTTGAGGCTGATCAATAAGTCTCCAATAGTGACATTTTCTTACGCTTTTTTTTCACTCTATGAAATATTCATCACTCTATTTTGTCTGAGTTGCTGCTTCCTGATAGGATTCAACTCATAACAATGAAATAAAATCACTCAAAGGAAGAATAATGACTATCACTATGTTTGGTATCCCAAATTGCGACACTATTAAAAAAGCAAAGAAATGGCTCGAAGCTGAAGGTATCGAGTTCGAATTTCACGATTATCGCAAACAAGGCATCAGCACAGAGCTAGTAACAAACTTCTGTTCTGAGCTAGGTTGGGAGCTTGTGCTAAACAAACGTGGGACAACTTATCGCCAACTTCCTCAAGAGCAAAAAGACACGTTAACGGAAGAAAAAGCAGTGGCTTTGCTTGTTGAGCAACCAGCAATGATCAAGCGCCCAATCTTAAAAGTAGATGGTAAGCTTCACATCGGATTTAAAGCCGACCAATACGCGGCTGTTTTTTCTTAGGCCGTTGTATTTACATAGATAGACAACTGGACGTTGTTCATGAAATCAGCGTCCTAAACATTAATGACTAGACGTTTTATTTAAACAAGGAATTCAAGGATGACAGACAGCCCAACTTTGGCTCTGGCAAAAGACCTAATCAGCCGTCAATCGGTAACACCAGAAGATGCAGGTTGCCAAGACCTAATGATTGAACGCTTAAAAGCACTCGGCTTTGAAATCGAAGTCATGGTATTTGAAGATACTACGAACTTCTGGGCTCGTCGTGGTACCGAAGCGCCTCTATTTGCTTTTGCAGGCCACACTGACGTGGTACCAGCGGGTCCAATCGAGCAATGGAGCACCAAGCCATTTGAGCCAACGATCGTTGATGGCTACTTACATGGTCGCGGCGCGGCAGATATGAAGGGCTCTCTGGCATCAATGATTGTGGCTGTAGAACAGTTCATCGCCAAACACCCAGATCACACTGGTTCAATCGGTTTCCTTATCACCTCTGACGAAGAAGGTCCTTTCATCAACGGTACGGTACGTGTTGTTGAAACGTTGATGGCGCGCGGTGAGAACATCGACATGTGTATTGTCGGTGAACCATCAAGCACTGAGTTTGTAGGTGATGTAGTGAAGAACGGTCGTCGTGGCTCTATCACAGGCGACCTAACGATTAAGGGTACACAAGGTCATGTTGCCTACCCTCACCTTGCAAATAACCCAGTACACAGCTCTCTGCTTGCAATCAACGAGTTGGCAACGACTGAGTGGGATAAAGGTAATGATTACTTCCCACCAACCAGTTTCCAAATCCCAAATGTAAGCGCGGGTACAGGGGCTTCAAACGTTATCCCTGGTGAGTTCAATGTTCAGTTTAACCTGCGTTTTAGTACCGAGTTAAGCAACGACATCATCGTTGAACGAATCACAACTACGCTAGATAAGTACGACTTCGAATACGACCTTAAATGGACATTCAATGGTGACCCGTTCTTAACAGACGCAGGCTCATTGCTTGATGCTATTGTCGATGCAGTAGGTGACGTAAATGATGTTAAACCTGCGTTGCTTACAACAGGTGGGACATCTGACGGACGCTTTATTGCACGCATGAAAGGGCAAGTCGTAGAACTAGGCCCAGTGAATGCAACTATTCACAAGGTTAACGAATGCGTGAAAGTGGCTGATTTAGAGAAGCTAACCGACATGTACGAAAAAACATTAGTGAACCTGTTCGCTAAATAGTTCTTTTATCAGCGATTCATAGCATCTAATTATTGAGAGGCACGTTATGACACCAGAGCAGCTAACCGGACAATCAGATTCTCACCTAGAACCTAGCCTCATTGGCAGCAAAACCTTCTTGGTTCACAGTGACGTCAAAGGTGACCTAAACAATTTGATTGAAGCTGCTCAACTCGCTGGCTTTAAAATGGAGATTGCCAGTGGCTTTCGCGACTATGAAAGGCAATCTCTGATTTGGAACCGTAAGTTTTCTGGTGACGCTCCAATATTAGATTCAGAAAGCCAACCACTTGATGCTTCAATACTCAGTGAGCACCAAAAACTGTCAGCCATTCTTAGGTGGTCTGCCCTTCCCGGTGCGAGCCGTCACCATTGGGGTTGTGACTTTGATGTCTTTGCTCGAAACGACTTACCAGAAGGCACACAGCTGCAATTAGAGCCATGGGAATACCTTACTGGCCACCAGCAGGCATTTTACCAATGGTTGTCTGTTCATGCTTCGCAGTTTGGGTTCTTTTTTCCTTATAGCGAAGACCTTGGTGGTGTAGCGATCGAACCATGGCATATCAGCCATCGTAAAGTATCGGAGTCGTGTTTATCACAGTTATCTCCTACTTTACTTGGCAAGCAACTCCAATCTAAGCCAATATTAGGGTATGAGATTATTATGGAGCAGCTAGACGAGATCTACGCGCGCTTCGTAGCGAATATCAGTCATTAGGAGCGCTTATGTTGGAGTGGCTTACAAACCCTTGGGTTATCATCATCATCGTGGTAAGCGTTGTGGTGGGTAACATCGCGGCGCTCAAACAGACCGCCAATATGGATCTGACGGGTCGTGGTAAAACTGAGCGAGATTTAGATAAGCTCAATCGCTTGGATAAACTTAACCAAGAGAAAGCTGAAAAAGAAGAATCCAAAGACAATAAAGACGCATAACTTTTTGCTTTGGCTAATCCGCTTGATTGACCAATAGTCTAATAACAACGAATATAAAAAAGAGGACACAATGTGTCCTCTTTTTTATTGGCTTTAGCTAGTCACAGAGCTGATTGAACCCAGCTCTGTGACTGCTTAAGTGCTACTACTCAGCTTTCGCTTCTTTGTCATCTTTGGTCTGGTCAGCAATATGCGCTAGTACCGGAACCATTGACTTAAGCAACTCTTCTTCTACTGGCTTACCTGATGCATCCGTTACGTTAATCGACGTACGGTTACCAAGGTCACCAAATAGGAAGTTGTAAGTGCCTGGCGCTAAATCGATAGGCTGTAGGCCAATTTCTTCCCAGAACTCATCATCTGGTGCTGCGTACTTCGCCTTCACCGTACCCTGAGATTGATTACGTTCTTCAAGCTCAAAGCCCATAGCGGGTAACAAGTTAGGCAGGCGCTGCCAGAATACATTGTATGGTGTACGAGCAATAATCACAGGGAAACCACTGCGGTCCGCACCCATTGAGATTGGGATTCGCTTCACCAACTCTTGCGCTTTCAGCGCTGCTTCAGCACGAAGGTTTTCATCGTACTTAGCCATAACTAGGTTAGTCAGGAACGCGTTGTAACGCTCTTTATTGGTTGCCGTTACCGGTTTCTCTTCAGTACCTTCACGCCAATCAATCAGGTTAATCTTGAAGCCGTGACGGTTGTTCGCTTGGAAACGAGACATAGAGTAGCGGCTGCCAATCTCTACGTCTTCATCTTCAGAAACCCAAGTTACCCAATCAGTCTCAATCTCATTCTCTGATTGCTCACGAATACCAATACCACGCTGAGCCAGCATATCTACAGCAGTTTGCCACACTCTGTCTGCCTCTTCAGCACGAAGAAGCCATAGTGTCACTTCACCATTTTGACGCTCAGCACGTGCACCAGGAATCAATTCAAGAACCTGTTGCGGTGGACGAATATCCACTTCACGGCCAATACCACCGCTGAACTCACCGCTTGGGATGTCAAAGTTTGGGTAGAACTGAGGCTGAGCATCTTCAGGCAATTGCCATTGTGAAAACTCAGGTGTTTCTAAGTATTCGAAATCATCTTTGGCTTGACGACGTTGAGTCGGGCTGCCAGAACATGCTGTAAGAACGAAAACAGCCAGTGACCCAATCACTAGCTGGTGAGAATACTTCATTTATACTCCTAAATGCCGAAGGTTCGCTTCGGCATCACTTCATACGTTTTTAGTAAATGCACGCTTCAGTCATTGCTTGAGCAACAACAGGTTGAGCTGGCTCTGACAGTTCAGTCAGCGGTAGGCGTAAGCCACCTTCAGCAATCAGACCCATTTTATGAACCGCCCATTTTACGGGAATAGGGTTAGACTCAACGAACAAATTCTTATGTAGAGGCATCAAACGCTCATTGATCGCTTCTGCTTCTTCAAACTTACCTTCTTTCGCTAGCTTGAACATGGTTGCCATATCTGCGGCTGCAACGTTGTTCGTTACAGAGATCACGCCATCACCACCACGCTTAACAAATTCTAGACCTGTTAAGTCATCACCACTTAGTAAGATAAAGTCTTCGCCACAAAGTTCACGGTGAATTGCAATTCTGTCGAGATCACCCGTCGCATCTTTAAGTGCAACGATGTTTTCGATCTCAGCAAGGCGAGCAACCGTTTCTGGTAACAAGTCTACAGCAGTACGACCCGGTACATTGTATAGGATTTGTGGAACGTCACTGACTTCAGCAATCGCTTTGTAGTGTTGGTACAAACCTTCTTGAGTCGGTTTGTTGTAGTAAGGTGTTACGCTCAGGCAACCAGCAATACCAGAGCCATTTAACAAACGGCTGAATAGAACAGATTCGTGAGTCGCATTTGCACCTGTACCAGCGATAACGGGAATACGGCCATCAGCAAATTCAACGATCTTATTGACGACTTTGACATGCTCTTCAATAGTGAGTGTTGAAGACTCACCTGTTGTGCCAACCGCAACCAGACCATCACTACCTGCAGCAACATGGTGCTCAACTAACTTTTTAAGGCTGTCGAAATCCACTTCACCATCTGTATTAAATGGCGTAACTAGCGCAACGATACTTCCTGAAAACATGTCTATCTCCCTTAATTTATTCTTTTTGCATGTTACTGTAAGCCAATCAATAAACACAAGACATTAAAGTGGCTTACCGGCAACATCTGCATTAAATATTGTCGTATGTTTGAGGTAAAACGACTTCTAACGGCGGTTCTACCTAGAATTATGGTAACCTGCGCTCAATCTAGCGGATAGCACATCATTGGATGTCAGCAATAAGTAAGCTGTACTCTCACCACTCTATCTCACTTTTTAACACTCTCAATATTCTTATCATTGGTTACATGTTAGAAACAAGAAGCCTCATAAAAAGCCCCGTACGCACGCTTATTCCACGAGCTAACTGTGCTAACATGCATGAATCAATGGAATATAAAGAGACGTGATTTTATGACTCAACATCTAGTAATCACAGCTGTGGGCACTGATCGCCCAGGTGTATGCAACCAAGTGGTTCATTTAGTCACCCAATCAGGCTGTAACATTATTGATAGCCGTATCGCTCTATTTGGCGAAGAATTTACGCTTATCATGCTGCTGTCTGGAAAGGCAAACAACATCACCCGCGTTGAAACCACCTTGCCCTTGCTTGGACAAGAGCACGACTTGATTACGATTATGAAGCGAACCTCAACTCATGATGTTATTGAGAACTCTTACACAGTAGAGGTGTTCGTTGAGTCAGACGATAAAATCGGCCTTACTGAGCAGTTTACCCAGTTCTTCGCAGACCGAAATATCGGCCTCGATTCGTTAAGTGCACGAACCATCAATAAGTCTAAGGTTCAACTCGACAACGACCAATTCCATATCTCTATTACCGCTTCTGTACAATCAGAATGTAACTTGATGCAGCTACAAGAAGAATTCAATTCGCTGTGTCAGAGCCTATCAGTCCAAGGCTCGCTCAACTTTATTAAAAACAGTCTTTAAAAAGGAAATATCATGAATACGCTAATGGCTGGTGTTCCAGCACCTGCTTTTTCGCTCCCAGATCAAGATGGCAATATCGTATCTCTTGGTGACTTCAAAGGTAAAAAAGTACTTTTCTACTTCTACCCAAAAGCAATGACTCCGGGTTGTATCGTACAAGCAGAGGGCCTGCGTGATATCAAAGCACAGCTGGATGACCTAAACGTGGTTGTTCTAGGTGTCAGTATCGACCCAGTTAAACGCCTACCTAACTTCATTGAGAAAAAATCTCTAAACTTCACACTGCTATCTGACGAAGACCACAGCGTTGCTGAACAGTTTGGCGTTTGGGGTGAGAAAAAATTCATGGGCAAGGTCTACGATGGCCTGCACCGCATTAGCTTCCTAATTGACGAAGAAGGTCAGATTGAGCACGTCTTCAACAAGTTCAAGACTAAGACTCACCACGAAGTGGTTCTAGAGTACTTCAATCAAGAAGCCTAATATCAGTTGGAGTGAGCTATCTAGACTCACTACGAACTCAGATAAATTAAAAGGCGACTATCATCGATAGTCGCCTTTTTTATCATTCATTTTTCGTTATTGATGATGTACCGGGTCATCATCTAGTGCATGACTCGGTAAGGCATTCCAAACCGCCTTGACTAGTGTTGCCAACGGGATAGCAAAGAACACACCCCAAAACCCCCACAGTCCGCCAAACACCAATACCGCAACAATAATCGCGACTGGGTGCAGGTTCACAGCTTCAGAGAACAGAACCGGAACCAACACGTTACCATCTAGTGCTTGGATAATGCCGTACGCAAGTAACAGCCAGTAGAACTGAGGTTCTAGCCCCCATTGGAACAGGCCAACAATCGCTACTGGAACAGTCACAGCTGCCGCGCCGATATAAGGAATTAGTACTGAGAAGCCAACCGCTACAGCCAACAAGACTGAATAACGCAGATCCAGAATCGCGAAGGTTACGTAACTCACACCACCAACGATTAAAATCTCTAAGACTTTACCACGAATGTAGTTCGAGATTTGCTGGTTCATCTCTTCCCATACTTTGGTCGCTAAACGACGATTTCGAGGAAGTACACCACTCGCCATTCTGATCATCTCTTCTTTGTCTTTTAACAAGAAGAAGATAAGCAGTGGTACGAGAATCAAGTAAACCGCCAATGTTGCCAAGCTCACAAGAGACGCTAAAGAGCCTTTAACAACGCTTTCGCCAAAGCCTAGCGCTTTGTTCTTCGCGTTAGACATAACTGACTCAACAATCTGCAAGTTAGCCAGTTCAGGGTAGCGCTCTGGAATCGTCGCGATGAACTTTTGTAGGCTGCCATACATGCTTGGAATATCATTGATTAGGTTGCCCACTTGCTCCCAAATGGTCGGTACCAAACCAAATATCGCCAATAGCATCACGCTAAAGAACATTAAGATCACCAACATCACCGACGGCGTTCTTGGAACACCCAATCGTTGAAGTTGAGTCACAGGCCACTCAAGCAAGTAAGCCAACACAATCGCAACCAATAACGGTGCGATCAAGTGACCAAAGAAGTAGATCGTAATAAAGCCGAATAGAATGATGGCAACCAAACTGACAGCGTGTGGATCAGAGAAACGTCGTTTATACCAACGATTGACCATTTCAAGCATCTGACTGCAATTCCTTTTTAGTGACGAGGAGATGATAGTAATTAGAGCAAACCTCAGTGATGACGTCATAGGCTTGCTTAGACAAAAAAGTAACAATATCTTTCATCGAGCTGTTATCAGAGACATAAATTGACAATGATTGCCCTACTTCTAATTTTACACTGTGACGCTTGGCTAATAATAACGCCATTGGACAGCGCTCTTGGCGTAAATCTAGAATATTAGGTGTCATTCTTGAGCTCGATGCTTATTATAAGGGTCGTATTGTAATCTGTTTTTGAAAACGCGCCATCATTGATTCATCTTCCTTCATGATAGCGCACGCACTTGGCAAAGGTTAAATCAGATAAAGAACCAATTTGCATTGCACTTGTCTTACTGTCAGAAGAAACGGAGTATTACTGACTAATATGTTTAAACGCGCTCGCTCAATTGCTTGCTTATGCATCGCAGCTACATTAAGTACCCCAACGTTGGCGAATACCAATAGTTTGGAGCTACCCGATATCGGTACCGCTGCTGGCGGCACGCTCACTATCGACCAAGAGCTTATCTATGGTGATGCCTATATGCGTATCATCAGAAGCAGCCAGCCTATCGTAAACGACCCTGTTCTAAACCAGTATATTGATACGCTTGGCCACCGCCTTGTCGCAAACGCGAATGATGTAAAGACGCCTTTTCAGTTCTTTATGATCCGTGACCGCAACATTAACGCCTTTGCTTTCTTTGGCGGTTATGTTGCTTTGCACTCAGGTCTATTCCTGCATGCACAGTCTGAAAGTGAACTGGCTTCAGTATTAGCGCACGAAATCGCGCACGTTACTCAGCGTCACTTGGCACGTAGTATGGAAGATCAAGCTCGCCGCTCTCCTGTAACCATCGCAGCACTTGCTGCTTCTGTATTACTGGCAATTGCTGCACCAGAAGCGGGGATCGCAGCCCTAACTGCGACTACTGCGGGCAACATGCAAAGCCAAATCAACTACACGCGTAGTAATGAAAAAGAAGCCGACCGTTTTGGTATCAACACGCTTGCAAAAGCAGGGTTCGATGTGAATGCTATGCCACGTTTCTTTGGCCGTTTGGCTGATGAATACCGCTATGCAAGCACACCGCCACCAATGTTATTGACTCACCCATTACCAGAAGACCGAATCACAGATTCACGCGCACGTGCTCGCAGCTATCCGCCTCTGAAGCTGG
Organism: Vibrio splendidus; assembly: GCF_001557875.1. GTDB lineage: Bacteria > Pseudomonadota > Gammaproteobacteria > Enterobacterales > Vibrionaceae > Vibrio > Vibrio splendidus_F. The sequence goes on from NZ_LNRF01000004.1 coordinate 12,934, forward strand.
CTCCATCACTGGATTACCATCTAGCAAGAGCCCGTATTGTCGCGCGCTATGCTGGCATTAATAATGATGCAGCTCTTGACTGGTTTGAGCGTAAGTTGAAGAAAGCCCCTAAAGCCTTGGTTCCATCGTTAGAGTATGGCCAAGCACTGGTTTACCTAGATTCTAAAAAATTAGACAAAGCAGAACCGATTCTGAACAAGCTAATTAACAGCGACCCAACTAACCTGTTTTATCTAGATGCTATTTCCGATCTGCACATCGAGAAGAAGCAGCCTGAGATTGCGATTAAAGAACTTAAATCGGCACTGGTTCGTCAGCCAAACAATCCGGTTCTGACCATTAACTACGCCAATGCACTGATTGAAAATGAAGATCTACAAGAAGCCGTTCGCGTATTACAACGTTACACACACGATAATCCGAACGACACCAATGGCTGGCACTTACTTTCAAAAGTAAATACGAGCCTTGGTAATAGCGACGAAGAACTGGCAGCTCGTGCAGAAATTTTGGCTCTGCAAGCCAACTGGAACAAAGCGATTCAGTACTACACGCAAGCAAGCCAAATCGCAGAGCTTGGTAGCCTAAAACAAGCACGCTACGACGCTCGAATTGATCAGCTGATGATTCAACGAGAACGCTTCTTGTCGCTACAATAGGATGTTTACTGGTAACAGCTCGTTACCAGAATAAAAAGAAAGCTCAACGTTACACAAAAAAGAAGTCACCTCTGGTGGCTTCAGCTAAACAATTAAATCAAAAAATAATAATGAGGAAGAACCATGTCTGTCGTGATTTATCATAACCCACGCTGCTCAAAGAGCCGTCAAACTCTAGAAGTGCTTCAGGAAAACGGCGTACAGCCAGAGGTAATCAAATACCTAGAAAATCCTTTGACGGTTGAACAGCTGAAAGTACTGTTCACTCAGCTTGGGTTTGAGAGTGTTCGCGACATGATGCGCACCAAAGAAGCGGATTACAAAGAAGCAAACCTTGGTGATGCTTCGGTTACTGATGAAGATCTTTTCTCCGCAATGGCAACCAATCCAAAACTATTTGAGCGCCCAGTGGTTGTCGCGAACAACAAAGCAAAGATTGGTCGTCCACCAGAGCAAGTGCTAGAGATTCTGTAATCCAATATGAGCATTAACATTCTTGTTCTTTACTACAGTCGTCACGGCAACACACAAGCTCTAGCAAGGCAAATTGCACGAGGGGTTGAATCCATCCCGAACTGCGAAGCCATGCTAAGAACGGTTAACGACGTGTACACAGTAGAAGAGCAGCCTGATTCGCGTTATCAACCAACCGATCCTATCGCCTCGTTACAAGAACTTCGATCTTGTGATGGTTTGGCGCTAGGCAGTCCGGTTTGGTTTGGCAACATGGCCGGGCCAATGAAGCACTTTTGGGATAGCACGACATCAATGTGGATCAATGGCGATCTCATCGATAAACCAGCTTGTGTATTTACCTCTTCTTCATCACTGCATGGTGGTCAAGAGACGACACAGCAAAGCATGATGTTGCCTCTGCTTCATCACGGTATGTTAGTCGTGGGTATCCCCTACTCAGAACCTGCGCTACACACCACGCAAACTGGTGGTACGCCTTATGGTGCAAGCAGTACTGGAGAAAGCGCTTCGCTTAGCAAAGAAGAAATTGAGTTGGCTCAAAACCTAGGCAAACGCCTAGCGCGCATCGCACTAAACCAGAAGGGAATTTCTCAATGATGTATATGCCAGAGAAGGCAATGTCTCCCAAAACCAAGTTATTTCGCTACCTTGCTTTAGCGGGTAACTTGTCGCTTTTATTCTGGGTGGTGGCTTGGCAGATGACACTTTCGCCGCATCCTCATCTCAGTAATGTAACACTGGCAATTGCTTGGGCAATACCGCTGTTACTGCCATTACCAGGCATTTTAGCCGGTAAGCCTTATACGCACGCTTGGGCGAATTTCGTCCTGATGCTCTATTTCCTACACGCATTAACTATTTTGTATGTAGATGATGGTGAACGCTTGTTAGCGGCTGTAGAACTGCTTCTGACGACTCTTGGTTTCGCGGGCAATATCTTATTTACTCGCTTTAGGGCTAAAGAGTTAGGCATCAAGTTGAAGCGCCTTTCGGAAGTAGAAAAGAAAGAAAAAGCGAAATTCGAGCAATAATATTGATACGTTGCTCTTGAACACAGACACTAGATAAACAAAAAGCCCTGCAGGATTGCTCTTGCAGGGCTTTTTAATGTTTCATTTTAATCAGTCATCTCAGCAGACAATTATGAGCGAACCCACTCGTAGACCAAGCTTGGCTTAGCATGTACAGGCGCAGTATCAGCTGTGTTAGATTCCTCTAGCGTTGCGTCAGGCGTGTTCGTTAGCTCAGTATCCTCAGATACCTCGTTGCCATTAATCACTTGTACGCCTGAGTCAGTTTCGTCACCAACGACTTCAGCAGCATCTGTTGAATCATCACCTACAGACATTGTGTTGTCTTGAGTTTCAAATTCAGGGCTCACTTCAGGCTCAATGTAAGATTCTTCAACCTTCGCAACTTGGCGAATGCTTGCCACTTCTTGCTCAAACTCTTGTTGAGTCGACAATAAGTGAATTCGGAAAGTAACTTCATTGTTCTGAATCTTCAGAATATCTAGGCTTGCCACCGAGTTTAGACGCTTAAGTGCGTTCTCCAGCTGGAAGAAGTCTTGAGCATTATTCAGGCTAATAAACTGCGTTAAAATCGATTCTGATGACTCACTTGCTACCGTCACAGCACTTTTGCCTGCATAGTAGTTACTGATTTGGTCGACTAACTTCTTAGAAGTCGTGGCGCTGTTGCCCGATACCGAACCACTCACTGGCGATTTTGGTGTGCTCGTCAATTGACTTGGCTTTTGATCGTATAGAGTCCAACGAAGACCTGAAGATTGAGCCTTTATCACCAACACAGCATCAACAGGGTAACGCTGACTCGCTTTACTGATTGGCGTAACAAAGCTACCCCACAAATCAGAAGTCGCAATACCTGTAATATCGTCAAAATCACCAACAGGCAGCGTCAAAGGCAAACCTCGCTCTTTTGCGTTCGCTTGTAAGCCTGCGGCCAACTGTGAGTTAGAGTGTTCCCACACGATGTTCTTATCGTAGTTGTCCTCTTCCACCAGCCAAACAAGGATGTTTGAGCGCGTGTCAGGCCAGTACGGTAACTGCGCTTGAGTCAATAGAGAACGGATTTGAGCACCGTTAAAACGCATGCGCAATGTTGATTGATCGTTGCTTTCGCCAAAACTCATTTGAGACATGTACTGCGCACTTTTGCGCATCGCCTTTTGAATTGTCTCATTCGAAGCGACATCAGTTTGGCCAGTCGCACGTATCAATACCTGCTCCATACCTGTATTTCTTGCCACTTGTTCTGGCTGTTTGTCTTCAGCGTTAATCGCAACTTCAGCACTAAAGATATCTACTTGAGTTAAAGCGTAACTCGGAGAGGCTAATAGTCCCATCAACAACAATGCTATATAGCGCATACTGATCCTAATATTCAAATCTTGTGCCTAGATGATAAGCAACTATGGATTGAGGGGCAAGGTCGTTAGCACCCACTCTGTTTAATAACCACAAAATATCACCTGACCATGATAAATCGCTCACTTATAGACTGAATTTCCGAGCCTTGATAAATATAAAACATCACTAAGATAAATAAATTTGATCTATTTGGTGCGGCAATCGATTGCTAAGTGATAGAATCCTGCGAATTTTATTTTTCACTTTTCATATAACGACCATTTTTAAGGACATAACATGAAGAATGCTCTGCAAGGTGCGCAAATGCTGTTCGTAGCTTTTGGTGCGCTTGTACTCGTGCCGCTACTGACTGGACTCGATCCTAACGTTGCACTCTTTGGCGCAGGTATCGGTACCCTTTTATTCCAACTTATTACACGCCGTTCAGTGCCAATCTTCTTAGCGTCTTCTTTCGCATTCATCGCACCTATCATGTTTGGTATTCAAACTTGGGGTGTAGGTGCAACCATGGGCGGTCTTATGGCGGCGGGTGTTGTGTATGTATTAATGGGTGCGTTGATTAAAGTTCGTGGCGTAGCCTTCATCCACAAGTTACTTCCACCTGTCGTGGTTGGCCCTGTAATCATGGTTATCGGTCTAGGTCTTGCGCCTGTGGCGGTAAACATGGCGCTAGGTAAAACAGGTGATGGCGCAGTTCAACTTGTTGATGCAGACGCAGCACTGTGGATCTCTTCGATTTCACTGTTAGTGACCATTGTCATCAGTGTGTTCTCTAAAGGCTTCCTTAAGCTACTGCCAATCTTCGGTGGTATTGTTGCGGGTTACATCACTAGCTTGGTTTATGGTGCTGTCGACTTCGCACCAGTAGCGCAAGCATCTTGGTTAGCTCTGCCAAATTTCACAGCGCCAGAGTTCAACATCAACGCTATCTTCTTCATGGTGTTTGTCGCGATTGCACCAGCCGTTGAGCACGTAGGTGACATGCTTGCGATTTCCAACGTGACGGGTAAAGACTACCTTAAGAAGCCAGGCCTGCACCGCACAATCACAGGCGACGGCGTGGCAACGATTGCTGCATCTATGCTGGGCGCTCCACCAAACACAACCTATAGTGAAGTAACAGGCGCGGTAATGCTGACGAAAGCATTCAACCCAGTGATCATGACTTGGGCTGCGGTAACAGCTATTGTTCTTGCATTGGTTGGCAAGCTAGGCGCACTACTCCAAACAATTCCGGTTCCTGTGATGGGCGGCATCATGATTCTACTGTTTGGTTCTATCGCAACCGTAGGCTTGAATACTCTAATTCAGAACAAAGTTGATCTACACAAATCACGTAACCTTGTGATTGTGGGCATTACGTTAGTCTTCGGTATTGGCGGCATGGCATTTGGCATCGGCGACTTTAGCCTACAAGGCGTAAGCTTATGCGGTATCGTCGCGATTCTACTTAACCTAGTACTTCCAGATGAGCTAGGTGACAACACTGTGGTAGATAAAGCTCAAATCGACTAATGAATCGGTAAGAGTAGATTCAATAGAATCACAACCGAACAAGATCAAAAAAGGGAGAGCATCGAATGCTCTCCCTTTTTATTAATGCGGTTGATTCAGCGAGTTAAGGAACAGTTTAGAGTCACTTAAGCCGAAACCGAATTACTTAGTACCGAAGATCTTATCGCCAGCATCGCCAAGACCAGGAACAATGTAGCCCTTGTCGTTTAGCTTCTCATCGATTGCAGCAGTGTACAACTCAACATCTGGGTGCGCTTTTTCTAGAGCAGCGATACCTTCAGGAGCAGCAACAAGCACAAGAATCTTAAAGTGCTTACAACCTTTCTCTTTCATCAGGTCGATAGTCGCGATCATAGAACCACCTGTCGCAAGCATTGGATCTACTACTAGAGCAATACGCTCATCGATGTTAGATGCAAGCTTGTTGAAGTATGGTACTGGCTCAAGCGTTTCTTCGTCACGGTAGATACCCACAACGCTGATACGTGCACTTGGGATGTGCTCAAGAACGCCGTCCATCATGCCTAGACCAGCACGTAGGATTGGTACTACTGTTACTTTTTTACCTTTAATTTGGTCAACTTCTACAGGACCGTTCCAACCGTTAATCGTTACGCGCTCAGTTTCAAAATCTGATGTCGCTTCGTATGTTAGAAGGCTACCCACTTCTGTCGCTAGCTCACGAAAACGCTTAGTGCTAATCTCACCTTCACGCATCAGGCCAATTTTATGTTTTACTAGCGGGTGTTTCACTTCAACAACTTTCATTTCCAACTCCGGCAATATTTAAACAAACCTGTAGATTATACACGAACTCTGTGGTTATTTCAGAATCTTTATTCTAATAAAAAAAACCGCGCAAACGTTTGCTCTTGGTAATCAAGCCCTGTTAGAATAGCGCCGCTTTCACATCCAACTTAAGTTCGAGGACTATCCCGTGAGTGGTAATACTTCTTCTCTAAGCTACAAAGACGCTGGTGTTGATATCGACGCAGGTAATGCACTAGTAGACCGTATTAAAGGTGCTGTTAAACGCACTCGTCGCCCTGAAGTTATGGGCGGTATTGGTGGCTTTGGCGCCCTATGTGAACTTCCAACGAAATACAAAGAGCCGGTACTTGTTTCAGGTACTGATGGTGTTGGTACTAAACTTCGCCTTGCTTTGGATCTGAAAAAACACGACACCATTGGTATCGATCTAGTGGCAATGTGTGTGAACGACTTAATCGTTCAAGGTGGTGAGCCGCTATTCTTCCTAGATTACTACGCAACAGGTAAGCTAGATGTAGATACCGCAGCAGACGTTGTTTCTGGTATTGCAGAAGGCTGTGTCCAAGCTGGTTGTGCACTAATCGGTGGTGAAACGGCTGAAATGCCAGGCATGTACGAAGGCGACGACTACGACGTAGCTGGCTTCTGTGTTGGTGTTGTGGAGAAAGCTGACATCATCGACGGTACTAAAGTAGCAGCAGGTGACGCACTTATCGCTGTTGGCTCAAGTGGTCCACACTCAAACGGTTACTCTTTAATTCGTAAAGTTCTAGAAGTTTCTGGTGCTGATAAGAGTGAAGAACTAGAAGGTCGCACTATCGGTGAGCACCTACTAGAACCCACTAAGATTTACATAAAATCGGCACTTAAGATGATTGCAGAGCATGACATTCATGCTATCTCGCACATCACAGGTGGTGGTTTCTGGGAAAACATCCCACGCGTACTTCCTGAAGGTACTAAAGCAGTCATTGATGGCAAGAGCTGGGAATGGCCTGCTATCTTTAACTGGCTACAAGAGAAAGGCAACGTGGAGACATTTGAAATGTACCGCACTTTCAACTGTGGTGTAGGCCTAGTTGTTGCTCTACCTAAAGATCAAGCAGACGCTGCTGTTGAACTACTGAAAGCTGAAGGCGAAAACGCTTGGGTTATCGGTGAGATCGCAAACGCTGAAGCTGGCGAAGAGCAAGTTGAAATCAAATAAGTGATACGCTCACTTACTTAGTTAATCAATGAGGACCTAATGGTCCTCATTTTGCTATTTAGCCCGCAGAAACCCTTAGTTTATGTAGGTACATTGTAAACAGTCCAGTTAATCAATCGTATGACCCACTCTATGAAAAACAATCACTCAAATAAAACCAGTCACTCTAAGAAAAACATCGTTGTGTTAGTTTCAGGAAGCGGAAGTAACTTACAGGCAATTTTGGATGCCTGTGATAGCAATATGATTGATGCTTCAGTTAAGGCAGTCTTCTCAAACAAAGCAGAGGCTTTTGGATTAGAGCGAGCGAAAACCGCAGGGGTTGACGCACATTCAGTGAATCCAAAAGACTTTGGTTCACGTGAAGACTTCGACCATGAATTGATGATTCAGATTGACGCTTATCAACCCGATTTAATCGTACTAGCGGGATACATGCGTATCCTGAGTTCAGAGTTTGTTCGTCACTATGCGGGTAAAATGGTCAACATCCACCCTTCCCTGCTACCTAAATATCCAGGTCTACACACCCACCAGCGTGCTATTGATGCGCAAGATAAAGAACACGGTACTAGCGTCCACTTTGTTACCGAAGAACTTGATGGTGGCCCTGTGATCTTACAGGCTAAGGTTCCAGTATTTGAAGATGATGATGCTGATATGCTGGCAAGCCGAGTGCTTACTCAAGAACACTGCATTTACCCTATGGTATGCAAATGGTTTGCGGAAGATCGTTTATCAATGCTTAATGGGCAGGCTGTCTTAGACGGTAAGGCATTGGGCAAACACGGTTACGCAGAAGAGTAATATCAGAGTGATCCGCTAAACAAACCGACAATCACTCAAATAGAAAACAAAAAGGCCGCTAACTGACTTATTAGTGCAGTAAGCGGCCTTTCGTTTGTTTGGGTTCAGCAATACGATCTACAGCATTAGCTTAATGGCTCAGTAGGCGCTTGGCTCGCGACCTTTTTCGGCGCATAAGCAACATCTTCTAACGCTTGATGATTATTGCCAATCAGCTCACCAAAATGAAACAGCGCGTATTCACCCGGCTTCATTCTAAACCACTCTTCATTGTCAGTCAGAGGCTGAGTTGCCACCACCGTTACCACGTCATTAGGCGTAGTCTCTTCTTGAAAGTTAATCTCAACATCTTCATCAATCAGACTCGCATTGCCAAAAGGCGCACGTCTTGTTATCCAGTACAAATGGTTAGTGCAGTATGTCATCACATACTCACCATCACTGAGTAACATGTTGAAAACGCCTTTCTCTCTTAGCTGGTCACAACACTCAGCCACAAAGCGAAACATACCTTCCATGTCTTGTGGTGGTTCTGGGAAACGCTCTTCAAGTTGTTTGAGTAGCCAACAGAAAGAGAGCTCACTGTCTGTCTCGCCAACCGGTCTGAAACGACCACTAATCAGATCGTCGTAATCCGTTAATTGACCATTGTGAGCAAAGGTCCAGTATCGCCCCCAAAGCTCACGAGTAAAAGGGTGTGTATTCTCTAGATTAACACCACCACGGTTGGCTTGACGGATATGACTGACAACGGCTTGGCTTTTAATTGGGTAGTTTTGAACCAACTCAGCGATCTTAGATTCACAGCTAGGGTTAGGATCTTTAAATGTACGAAAACCCTTTCCTTCATAGAAGGTAATACCCCAGCCATCACGGTGCGGACCTGTGTTGCCTCCACGCTGCATAAGACCAGTAAAGCTAAAACAAATATCAGTTGGCACATTCGCGCTCATACCGAGCAATTCACACATGGTTTAATCTACTCCCTATTAAAACCAATGGAGCCTAAACAGAGCTCCAAATGTCTGTAAAACTATTATTCCATCTCTTTTTCAACAAGCTGAATCACAATGTGGATGATCTTGATGTGAATCTCTTGGATCCGGTCTGCGTAACCAAAATGTGGCACTCGGATTTCGATATCAGCACAACCAGCCATTTTACCGCCATCTTTACCCGTCAATGCAATCGTCTTCATGCCTTTAGCTTGAGCGGCTTCAATCGCTTTTAAAATATTGGCAGAGTTACCTGAAGTCGACAGACCGAACAACACATCACCTTTACGACCTACCGCTTCTACATAACGCGAAAATACGTGGTCGTAGCCAAAATCATTACTCACACAAGACAAGTGGCTTGGATCTGAAATCGCAATACCAGCGTAACCTGGACGGTTTTCACGGTATCGGCCAGTAAGCTCTTCCGCAAAGTGCATTGCATCACAGTGTGAACCACCGTTACCACAAGAAAGCACTTTGCCCTCTTGCTTGAATGAGTCAGCAATCAGTTTTGCCGCCGCTTCAATTTGAGCGATGTTATGGTCATCACTCAAAAACTTGTTAAGAACGTCAGCAGCTTCGTTTAATTCACTTTTGATTAGGTCTTGGTACATAAGGCTTATCTCTTATTTTTTTGACGTAACTTAAAGTACGCGAAATGAGAACTGAGGGTTTTCCCCTCTTTATAGCTGAGTTTACCCACAAACATGAAATAGTGTCGACACTTAAGCCCAAAGATTGCCACCTTAATTAGGGTCTCACTGTAAATTCGTCCAAATATTCGCCACCGACCTCTCACAATTAGAACTTTAGCTCTACTCAGATCACTTTTTATTCACTTTGGAGTTTTACAAATATTTAATATTTTGTTTACACTTGACTGGTTAGACCTCTTACCTAAAACTTAATAACAATAAGTGATCTCTGAAAAGGAAATCGATCATGAACATATTGCTCTCCCTACTCGGCATGACAGCTATCTTAGGCGTCTGTCTTTACCATAGAGTTAGTCTGGTACGTGCATTAATTGTATTAACTGGCGCAATGGTAGCATTAACACTGTTTGGCGGCGTGGCTGTCACTGGCTGGCTTTGTTATCTCTTAGCTATTGCGATCTTTGCTGTACCGGCAATTCGTCAGACCCTAATCAGTCAAAAAGCGCTCTCTTTGTTTAAGAAAGTTCTACCGGCGATGTCCCAGACAGAAAAAGAGGCACTAGAAGCTGGCACAGTATGGTGGGAAGCAGAGCTGTTCAAAGGAAAACCTGAATGGAAGAAACTTCAGAACATTGCTGACCCGAAGCTCTCTGAAGCGGAGCAAGCGTTTTTAGATGGTCCAGTAAATACCGTGTGTGAAATGGTCAATGATTACCAAGTGACTCATGAGCTTGCTGATTTGCCACCAGAAGTATGGCAATACCTGAAATACCACAAATTCTTCGCCATGATCATCAAGAAAAAATACGGCGGTTTAGAATTCTCGGCTTACGCTCAATCTTTGGTTCTTCAGAAGCTAACCGGCGTTTCTAGCGTATTGTCATCAACGGTTGGCGTACCTAACTCATTAGGCCCCGGTGAGCTATTACAACACTACGGTACTGAAGAACAAAGAAACCACTACCTGCCGCGCCTAGCGGAAGGTAAAGAGATCCCTTGTTTTGCCCTAACCAGTCCAGAAGCCGGTTCAGATGCAGGTTCAATCCCAGATTACGGTGTTGTATGCAAAGGCGAATGGGAAGGCGAAGAGGTATTGGGCATGCGCCTAACTTGGAACAAGCGTTACATCACCCTAGCACCTGTCGCGACGGTATTAGGCTTGGCTTTTAAACTGCGAGACCCGGATGGCCTGCTTGGTGATCAAAAAGATCTTGGTATCACTTGTGCGCTTATCCCAACCGATTTAAAAGGCGTAGAAATTGGCAACCGCCACTTCCCACTAAACGTACCTTTCCAGAACGGTCCAACGCAAGGCGACGATATCTTCGTGCCTATCGATTTCATCATTGGTGGCCAGAAAATGGCAGGCCAAGGCTGGCGCATGCTGGTTGAGTGTCTGTCGGTTGGTCGTGGTATCACACTGCCTTCAAACTCAACAGGTGGTATTAAATCAGCAGCGTTGGCAACGGGTGCTTACGCTCGTATCCGTCGTCAGTTCAAACAACCGATTGGTCGCATGGAAGGGGTTGAAGAGCCACTTGCACGCCTTGCTGGTAACGCTTATGTAATGGACGCTGCAAGTAACCTAACCGTTGCAGGTATCGACCTTGGCGAAAAGCCTTCAGTTATCTCTGCAATCGTTAAGTACCACTGTACTCACCGTGGCCAACGCAGCATCATTGATGCGATGGATATCGTCGGCGGTAAAGGCATTTGTTTGGGTCCCTCGAACTTCCTAGCTCGTGGCTACCAAGGTTCGCCTATCGCGATTACGGTTGAAGGCGCAAACATCCTGACTCGTTCAATGATCATCTATGGTCAAGGTGCGATTCGCTGTCACCCTTACGTACTTAACGAAATGGAAGCGGCTTATTCTGAAAGCAGCGATGCGCTTGATAAGTTTGATTCAGCGTTAGCAGGACACGTTAGCTTTACTATGAGTAACCTAGTCCGCAGCTTGTGGTTTGGTTTAACCGATGGTCGTGGTTCAGATGCGCCAACACCTTCAAATAAAACAGATAAACAGACTCAACGTTACTACCAACAGCTAAACCGCTACAGTGCAAACCTAGCGCTACTGTCTGATATCTCAATGGCAGTTCTAGGTGGCTCACTGAAGCGTAGAGAACGTTTATCAGCAAGACTAGGGGATATCCTGAGTCAACTTTACCTCGGCTCAGCAACGCTGAAACGCTTTGAAAGCGAAGGCAGCCATGCTGAAGATCTGCCGTTAGTACATTGGGGGATGCAAGATAGTTTACGTCAGACTGAAGTGGCGATTGATGAGTTCTTAGCGAACTTCCCTAACCCGGTGATTGGTCGTCTGCTTCGTGTTGTGATAATGCCATTTGGCCGTATCCGTCGTGCACCAAACGACAAACTGGATAGCAAAGTCGCGCACATTCTACAAACACCAAGTGAAACACGCTCTCGTATCGGTCGCGGCCAATACCTGGAAGCAACGGAATACAACCCAGTAGGTAAGATTGAAAAAGCACTAGAAGTGATTCTTCAAGCTGAACCTCTGTTCGACAAAGTCTGCAAAGAAACACATCAAAAACGTGCCTTCTTACGACTTGATCTTGTTGCTCAGTTGGGACTTGAAAAAGGTATCTTAACGCAAGAAGAAGCAAATCTTCTGATTAGCGCAGAGGAACATAGACTGTACACGATTAACGTGGATGACTTCTCACCAGAGGAGCTTGCAGCAAAGTCTCAGTACCCAGATCAATCGATTGATAACGTCGCCTAGGCTCTGGACTAGAACAAAAACGGGACTCCTATGAGTCCCGTTTTTTTATTCTCAGTACTATTATGAGCACGAATGTTTTTGATCTCCGAATAGCTCAATGACGCGAACGAATTACTTTGGTGCCTTGAGCTGCATCTCAGGTAGCGCTCTTTTCTTGGCTGTCACTTTACGAACCACAAACCAAATCAGTAGACCTAACAGAATCGCAACCACATTGCCCACCGCAATAATGATCATACTGCGCTGTCTGTCATCTTCACGTTTTTTAAGGATCATCAACTCTGTTGCGATACGCTTCTGTTCAGCAAGCGCTTCTTCTTGAAGACGTCGAGACTCTGCTAAGTCGATATCTTCAACAACGCTGTACGACTGCTCGGTAATTGGAAAGGTCAGTGGGCGCTGACTTGAAGCATCAGTGGCATAAACCACCCCTGACCAATTATATATGCCTAAATCGCCATTGTAAGGCACCTCTAAAGCAACTTTCATTGCGTCAACTTCAGCTTGCCCCTGCTTGTACATCACATACTCATCAGGAGCCTTGTGCTCAACATGAACCGCTAACGAGCTCGGTGCGATCATCCCCTGCTCACCAGACACCACAATAGTATGAGGTAAGCCCTCTTTTCGTGATTGAATGAAGGTGGTAGTAATTGGTGTTGGATAAACCAATACTTCTTGCTCTTGCGCTCGCAGGAATACGCCATTGCCAGAAGTAATACGCGCTCTGTATTTACCAGGCTCAATATCAATTGGTAAAGAGACAGTGAACACACCATCTCCGGCTTTTTCATCAAGATCAGCGCCATCATCGGCAAACTCGCCCATCACAACAGGCACCGGGCGCGCTTCTCTTACTAAAGACTCTTCGTTTTCGACAAACTTAGTAAACGTCACCTTGAGCTTCACGCGATCGAGAAAATCACGCAGCACCAAAGGCTTGCCATCAGAGGTGAGACGGGCGGTAAATTTAATGCGCTCAGTCTGATACAACTTGTCGGGAAACTCATTAGCATCTAAAACAAGGTGAGACAGGAGCTTGATATTGTTCTTAGGTGAGACATTACCTATTGCTTGCCAAGGGCCGGGCATCGGATTGTCGATAGATATAATGTCCATGGACGATTCTTCGTACCAACGGACATTATCAGCATTGCGCCAAGAGTAGTATTTCTTGCCATCCGGGCGAACCAAAACGACAGATTTAGAGTTATCGGCTCGATAAATCACAAAGGTGACTTGTTCAATACTGGGATCAACTCGAAAACGGTTGTCCAATAAACTCATTACAGATTCTGTTGCTGCATGTAAGCCAAAGCTTAACAGCAATAAGCAACCGGTAGCCAATACCCTTAACATACTTTCTCCCTACTGACGCCAGAGGCAGCTTCCGCTTTTCTCGACGAGATCTAAACGACTTTGATGCGCTTCTACTTCATCGGCCGTAGCTCGTAAAACCTTTAGGGATTTTCGACCACTTTCTACTCTTCGTATGCTTTCCGCTTCGCCTTCCTGTTGACCAGCATTAAATTGCAGCGAAGTTTGACCACCCGTCATCAATAAGTAGACGTCGGCTAGGATCTCCGCATCGAGCAATGCGCCGTGGAGAGTACGGTGCGAGTTATCAATACCATAACGGTCACATAAGATATCTAGGTTGTTTCTTTTCCCTGGGAATATCTTCTTCGCCATCGCCAAGGTATCGGTAACTTTACAGTAGTCATCCGTTTTACCTATCGCTGGATTAAGCTTCTCAAACTCATAGTCCATAAAGCCCGTATCGAAGGGCGCGTTATGAGCCACCAGCTCAGCACCTTTGATAAAGTCGAGAAACTCTTTATGGATATCTTGGTATTCCGGCTTATCAATCAAGAATTCATCGGTAATACCGTGAACACCAATCGCCTCTTCTTGAATCGCACGATCAGGCTTGATGTAGACGTGAAAATGACGCCCAGTCAACCTACGGTTGATGATCTCTACTGCACCAATTTCAACGATGCGGTGCCCCATATAGTGAGGGCCACCTTCTGTATTCATACCGGTGGTTTCGGTATCGAGTACAACAATGCGCTTATTTTCGTTCGAACTGTTTTTTTCGTTCGTGCTTTGTTCTGGAGTGCTACTGGTATTCATAAGGATAACTGTGTCAGACTATGCCGATAATGTGCTTGAGGTAATAGTATCAAATCATGACGAAACAAGTTGAAATTTTCACTGATGGTTCTTGTTTAGGCAACCCAGGTCCCGGTGGCTATGGCATCGTACTTCGCTACAAAAAAGTCGAGAAGACGCTAGCAGAAGGCTTCACGCTAACAACCAATAACCGTATGGAAATGCTCGCCGCTGTCGTTGCTCTCCAAGCCCTCAAAGAACCTTGCTCTGTGATTCTAACCACAGATAGCCAATATGTGCGTCAAGGCATCACACAGTGGATTCACAACTGGAAAAAGCGAGACTGGAAAACAGCCGATAAGAAACCGGTTAAAAATGCCGATCTGTGGCAAAGGCTCGATAAAGAAACTGCTCGCCATAGCGTGGATTGGCGCTGGGTAAAAGGACACGCAGGACACAGAGAAAACGAGATGTGTGATGATTTAGCAAGAAACGCAGCGGAAAATCCGACTCAAGAAGATACGGGCTATCAACCAAACTAATCATCTTTTGAAGTTAGACGTACATTTCAGAAAACGATTTATTGTTCCTGAAACTCATTGATAACGCCTTAAACTAATGGATAGTTTCTTAACAGAACTAATAGATGAAAAGCCGACAACTAGTCGGCTTTTTCTGTTTTTAACGGATATGAAGCTTTAGCTGAATCCATTGTACGGCGCGTGTTGGTTCTAAAACTCGCTCCAACAGGCGAGAAGCGTCGCTTAAGGTGCCAATGTGGCTTAATAGGTTTAAGCGGGTAAGTACGTTTACGAGCAACAATGAAGTGTTGGCTTCCGGCGAAGGAGGCACAGCTACCCAAGCTGTTCTCCAACCACGTCCACATTGCTTGATACTTACTCATCGGAAACAGTGCGTAGGTGTCACAATGAATCACTTCATAATTAAGTACACCTAACCAATCTTTAATTCGATTAGGCGTGTACATACGCCCACTCCAAGGCAAGCTGTTCTTTCGCCAAGGCATCAAACTGGCAAGCCCAGTAACACTGATCGGGTTAAAGCCAGTGATAATGATATAGCCATCGTCCATCATCACTCGATCGACTTCTCTCAATAAGCGATGCGGGTCATTGCTATAATCTAACTGATGACTCAACACCACAACATCAAAGCTTTTCTCCAAAAAGGGTAAATTATAGCCATCCGCTATCACATTATGTAATGGGTTCTGGATATCTAGGTTTACTTGATGTTGAATGTTGCATGTGCAGCTAGAAATCTCACTACTGAGACCGCCAAGCTTGAGCATATGGTAACCAAATAGCTTTGGGCACCACTCATCGAGTCGAGTTTGAATAGATTCTCTCAACCAGTCCCCATTGTGCAATTGCGCCCAAGTGTAAGGACGTTCAAACTTCTTTCTGCTACGTGCTGGCTTCATCAATAACCTGTCTCACTTATTCTGTCTCACTAAAAGTGACTGGAGAACCAATAATGTTACATATCAAAAGCATACCTGCATTTAACGACAATTACATCTGGCTGATTCAAAATAGCGATCGCCGTTGTGCTGTCGTCGACCCTGGTGATGCGGCTCCAGTATTAGAGTACTTAGCGCACCATGAGCTAACTTTAGATGCAATCTTGATTACGCACCACCACCACGATCACATTGGTGGCGTTCCAGAACTAGTTAGACAATTTCCCGGCGTGGATGTCGTGGGTCCAAGGAATGAACCTATCCCCACCTTAACTCATCCGGTCGATGATGGTGATCAATTAGAACTGTTTGGCGAAGTATTCCTCGTACTAGGGCTCAGTGGTCACACCGCAGGGCACATTGGTTATGTGGGCGATGCTAAACTATTTTGTGGCGACGTGTTGTTCTCTGCGGGCTGTGGCCGCATCATGGAAGGCACACCACAACAGATGTTCGATGCATTGAATAAGATAACAGCCCTTCCCCAAGAAACCGAAGTTTACTGTGCGCATGAATACACAGCAGCGAACATCGCTTTCGCATTAGCGGTTGAACCTGATAACCAACATCTTCAGCAATATCGCGACCAAGTGAACCGACTTCGCGCCCAAAATAAGTCGACCATCCCCACAAATTTGAGACAAGAGAAATTTGTTAACCCCTTCTTGCGCTATACCGAGCCAAGTGTAGTGAAATCAGTGTCTAATCGTACTGAGCAAACGGATCCTTTATCAGTATTTGCCGCTTTACGTGCGTGGAAGAACGAATTTTAACAAATACAGACTTGTCACTCATAGGGGGTGGCAAGTATTATCATCGGCCGTTTATTAAAAAGGCTGTAACATGCGAGTTAAGTACAGCTGGGCTTTGGTATTACTACTTTCTGGTTGCCAATTAACTCAGTCAGAGAATCCAGACCAAGCTTCCAAGCAAACCAACACCTCTCCTACTAAAGAAGTTTCTCAAGCGAACGTTTCACCAGATGCGACCAAAAAAGAACCAAAAGTTGAAGCACCTGTCGTTACTCCACAAACACAACAAGATGTTTGGAAACGTATTGCAATGCAACTTGAAATGGAAGTGCCCGACCAAAAGAAGGTCGACTACTACCGAACTTGGTATCTTAAACACCCTAGTCATCTAAAAACCGTATCAAAACGTGCAGAGCCTTTCCTTTATTTGATCACCACCAAGATTGAAGAAAGAGACCTGCCTTTAGAACTGGCACTGTTGCCCGTTGTTGAAAGCTCATTTGATGCATTTGCGTATTCTCACGGTAGCGCCGCTGGCTTATGGCAGTTCATTTCAGGCACCGGTGAAGCTTACGGACTAGAACAGAACTTCTGGTACGACGGTCGCCGAGATGTTGCCGCTTCAACTGATGCTGCATTGGATTTCCTAACCGACCTAAACAAACGTTTTGATGGCAACTGGCAACACGCAATCGCTGCCTACAATAGTGGTGGTGGACGTGTAAACAGCGCAATCCGCAAGAACAAGAAGCTTGGTAAGCCAATCGACTTCTTCTCTCTGGATTTGCCAAAAGAGACCAGCAGCTACGTACCTAAGCTACTTGCTCTGGCTGACGTGATTGCCAACCAAGAAAAATACGGTATTGATATCCCTGCGATTCCAAATAAACCAGTACTGACTCTGGTTAACCCAAATGAACAGCTTGATTTAGCGATTGCTGCAAGCTACGCAGGTATCCCAGTAAAAGAGCTTCAAGGCTATAACCCTGCTTACAATCAGTGGGCGACTGCACCAGAGAAACACCAACAATTATTGTTGCCTTTGGATGCTATTGAGAAATTCAACAAAGAAGTGGCTGCCAATAAAGGTAAAGGCATGAAGTTGGTGCGCTACAAGGTTGAGTCTGGTGACAGCATTAGCGTACTGGCAAGTAAATATAACACCACCAGCAAAGTGATCCGCTCTGCAAACGGTTTGAGCAACAATAATATTCGTATCGGCCAGCACTTACTTATCCCAACATCCACCAAAGACGACAAGGCATACGCCCTAAGCGCCTCAAATCGCCTAGCAAGCACACAGTCGAAGAGTCGTGGTCAATATAAGCTCAGCCATACTGTAAGAAGTGGTGACAGCCTATGGACGATTGCACGCGCAAATAAGGTTTCTCACCAGTCACTGGCTAAGTGGAATGGCATGGGACCACGCGACACGCTTAGAGTTGGTCAAGAACTGGTCATTTGGAAGAATGGTTCAGACGGCGCCATCATCCGTACGATCTTTTATAACGTGAGATCAGGTGACACAGTCAGCGGTATTGCATCAAAGTTCAAAGTAAAAAGTGCAGATGTTGTAAAATGGAACGCTTTGCAGAACAAGAAATACCTACAGCCAGGACAAAAACTGAAGCTGTATGTTGATGTAACTAAGGTAAGTGTATGAACCCGTCAAGTAACCCACTCGTCATGCTGTTGGATATATTCCGTTCACCAACAGCGTGTTTCTTAGCGCTTTATCAACGAAGTGCTTGGGGATGGCAACCCTACGTCGTATTAATGCTCAGCCCCTTTTTGTTTTGGGGTGCTTATTTTTCGAATGTAGATTTTGCATGGCTAAGTGCTGAGTTGTCACAACAACTGGCTCAAACTAACCCTGACCAATTGGCGTTACTCGACAGCAATACCTTACTCGCAAGTGAAATCATCAACGACGTATTTAGCCGAACGCTAACCATCGTTTTGTTGGCATTCTGGTTTAACCTCGCAACTAAGCCAAGCCAACATCAACATAGCTTTTGGCGATGGTTTGCAGCGGCATCCGTTATCATCTTCCCTGCAGTTTTAGGCGACATTGCGAGCTACGCAAGCCTGATACTTAAGCATGGGCATGTGATGAACTACGCAGCTGACTTGAACAGCTTAAATGGCTTAATTAAGTTACCACTAACCAATGAGTGGTCACAGTTTGCTAGCTCGTTGCCACTATTATTACCATGGTACATCGTACTGGGTTATGCAGCGGTATTAACTTGGACTGAGTTTGAACGTGGTCAAGCATTGGTAATTTCTGGCTTACCATGGATTGGCTACTACCTAATCTGGGCGCTCTACATTTTAATCTTCTAAGCTGAGGAGATAAAAAGAAGGCTAGCGAAAATTCACTCGTCTATTTAGCCTTAAACGTCACTCGCATTGGGTTATGATCAGAAGCGTCCGTAATGGGCGCTTTTGCTTTTTCTACCTCTAGCCCTCGATAGAACACATGGTCTAGCACTAAACCCGTAATAAATTGAGTGCGATCATCTGGGTCGAAAGTAACCTCTGTCAAACCAACCTTTTCCAACGCATCTTTCAATACAGCGAAGCGAGCCTCACTCCAACTATTAAAATCCCCAGCAAAAATAACAGGCCCACGATACTTTTGCAGATTGTCAGTTAAGCTCTTGAGCTGAGCCTCGTAATCTTCCGTACCAAAGGTAAAGTTCACAGCATGAATATTAATCACCGCCAGTTCTTCGCCATTACTGAGCAGGTAACGAGACCAAAGCGCGGATTTAGGCAATTGAAGCCAAGGTTCTTCATGAGTATAAGCACAAGCTTCGATCGGTAAATGCGTCGCTAAGTTAAGTACACCAGCACTTTTCTCAAAGGCTTCAAACGCATTAACACGTGTACTTCCCCACTGACCACTTGTCACCCATTGGCGAAGCCCTTCTGTCATACTCGCTTCTTGCAGCAAAACCAAATCGCTACCTGCTGACAGCTTATTCAACTCACTCTGCCAATTACTGCGGTTTTGCTTGTAGATATTCCACACCGTAATATCTAAGCCGTCAGACACATCAATCGCTTTCGGTGCAGAGTTTTGGTAACAGCTGTAGATGTCGTTGCTGGTACTTTGAGAGGAAGTGATCAGGTTGGGTTTATTCGGTATCACAAAGATAAAGTGAAAACTAACGACAACAAGCGTTATCAGCAATGTGATAACAATGATGGTTTTCTTAAACATACAGCACCCTACCAAAAATGAAAAAGGAGCGATAAACGCTCCTTTTAGGGTAATAGTTTTTTTATACGGCGTCTTCGTCTTCTTCACCAGTACGAATACGTACCACACGTTCAACGTCAGTAATGAAGATTTTACCGTCGCCAATTTTACCTGTTTGCGCCGTTTCGATAATGGTATCAACACATTGGTCAGCCACTTCGTCGGTCACAACAATTTCTAATTTCACTTTAGGTAAAAAGTCGACCATGTACTCTGCGCCACGATATAGCTCAGTATGACCTTTCTGACGTCCAAAGCCTTTAACTTCAGATACTGTCATACCCGTAATACCCACTTCTGCAAGTGCTTCACGTACATCATCAAGTTTGAATGGCTTGATAATGGCTTCAATCTTTTTCATGTTCATCCCTTAAACTGTGCGAATGGCTCATTATCGGTTAGCTATAGTAAACATTCAATGAAAAAAGCCAGAGCTTTAAAGCTCTGGCTCGAAATTTATCATCTTGTTTAATCAGCGCTTTGAGAAGATTTTACTTAAGGCTTGCGTAGTAAGCGGCTAGATTAGCGATGTCTTCATCACTCAGCATCGAAGCTTGAGCCTGCATTACAGCTGCCAAACCACCGGTGCGCTGTTTGGTCTTGTATGCCTTGATTGATGAAGCGATGTATTGCTCGTTTTGACCTTTAAGGTTTGGGTAACCCGGGATCATCGCGATACCATCTGCACCATGACATGCCGCACAGATTGCTGCTTTAGCTTGACCCGCAGCAACATCACCCGCCAGAGCGTTACCACTCAATAGTCCAAATCCAAGAACTAATCCTAGTGTAATTTTCTTCATTGTATATTCCATTAATTATTTTTATTAAAGTGACGGTGAATTGTGACACAAACTTTTTCTACTTGCTCCAAAGCGCTTCACAATCTTGACCTTCGTAGTTTTTATCTACGAATATGCCTAAAACAGCGATCACTCGATCGCCATCCATTAATATCGGCGTTCTGCGTCTTAACCAACTGGGTACTTGGTACTCTTGAAACAACTTCTTCAGCTTCCTGCTATGACCGCGCCCAACAGGGTGTGCTGACAATCCCTCAGGGTTAAAGATCACTCGTAGTGTTCCGCTCGTTGTGTTGAGACTAAAACGTTGCGCATCACACTGGTTAGATACACCATGACTCGCCGCCGAAATTAAGTGTAGCTCCCCTAAATCATCAGGCAAAACTAAGCTATCTTCCATCGAGATATCGCTTTGCCAGTTCGACAAGTCTTTGGTCTCTTTGACTACATAGAGCTGATGATTAAAACGTCTAACCTCAACCTCATTCAACACGAGCTTAGGATTGGCGTCTACCTGAGCGCATGCCACCTCATCCCATATAAGTTTGAGCTGCTTTTGGCTCGGCATCGGTTGATTACAGAGGTTCAGCCACATTCTCAATAAGCGTGCACGCAGTAAATCAGAGTGCTGAGATAGTACTGCTATGCTCATGCTTTGACTTTGATTGCCACCTAAAGCTTGCTGTAAGTGAGGTTCTAACAACTCATCCAACAGTAACTCTTGCTCTGCACATAGCTGAGCACTACGACTGACTGACTCTCGGAAACTAGGCCAACGCTCGGTCAATGCAGGAGTGACTTGATGACGAATAAAATTGCGGTCAAAGCGAACGTCTTGATTACTCTCATCTTCCACCCAAGTTAACGCCATATCACGCGCCGCCCCTTCAATATCCGTTCTCGTCACTGACAGCAGTGGGCGAACGATATAAGCATTAGCAAACGGCATTACTTTCGCCATTGAAGAGAGCCCTTTCGGACCACTGCCACGCTTCAACGCCAACAAGAAAGTCTCTACTTGGTCATCGATGTGTTGACCTGTAACTAATACATCACCCTGTCTAATATGCTTTTTAAAGGCTTGGTATCGCGCGTCTCGAGCCAGCTTTTCAACACTTTCTCCACGGCTAATATCTAGCGAGACTCGTTCAATGAACAAGGATACCGACAAAGCATCGCACCATGTTTGGCACTGCTCTGCCCAGTGATCAGCATTGTTGCTTAAGCCGTGGTGAACATGTACCGCGCAGCACTCAATGTGATGGGACTTAGCATATTGCGCAGCCAACTCCAACAACACTCGTGAATCGACACCACCACTGAAAGCGACGACCAACCGACAAGGCTTAAGCGCACTTTGATCAAGTACAGATGTGAAGGTATCAATTAAGTGTGTCATGAGGCTAATAAACCAAGAGATCGTGTGTGAAGAGATAATGTTTTAATAATAAAAAAGGGTTGGCACTGAGTCCAACCCTTTCATCAACTTGTTCGTGTAGCTAGCCTTATCGCTAAGGCAAGTTATCAGCAGTAGCCGTAGCTCATTAGACGCTGGTAACGACGCTCAAGCAGCGTTTCGTTGTCGAACTGCTCTAGCTCTTCTAGCTGTTTGACTAACATGTCTTTCATGTTCTGAGCGGTTTGTGCTGGGTCACGGTGCGCGCCGCCTAGAGGCTCAGGAATGATTTCGTCGATAAGCTCAAGCTCTTTAAGACGAGGAGCAATTAGGCCCATCGCTTCAGCAGCTTGTGGAGCTTTATCTGAATCACGCCATAAGATTGAAGCACAACCTTCTGGAGAGATAACCGAGTACGTTGAGTACTGAAGCATGTTCACGTAGTCACCAACACCAATCGCGAGTGCACCACCAGAACCGCCTTCACCAACCACGTTACAGATAACTGGAACTGAAAGGCCAGCCATCACTTTTAGGTTTTTTGCGATAGCTTCAGATTGACCGCGTTCTTCAGCACCTACACCTGGGTATGCACCCGCCGTGTCGATGAAAGTAATGATCGGCATGTTGAAACGCTCAGCGGTTTCCATTAGACGTAGCGCCTTACGGTAACCTTCTGGCTTTGGCATACCAAAGTTACGGATCACTTTCTCTTTAGTCTCACGACCTTTCTGGTGACCAATAACCATAACAGGACGGCCATTTAGACGAGCCATACCACCCACAATTGCTTTGTCATCAGCGTAAGCGCGATCGCCCGCCATCTCTTCAAATTCTGTGAATGCATGCTCCAGGTAATCTTTGGTGTAAGGACGTTGAGGGTGACGAGCAAGTTGAGCTACCTGCCATGCACCTAAGTCACTAAAGATTTTCTGTTTAAGCTCTAAGCTTTTTTTCTCTAGTTGTTCGATTTCTTTGTCTAGATCTACCGCAGTGTCACCACCGTGACGCGAAACGTCACGTAGCGCTTCGATTTTTGCTTCAAGTTCAGCGATAGGCTTTTCAAATTCTAGAAAGTTCAGGCTCATCTATGAATCCTTGTTGATTCAGCTCCGCATTCGCGAAGCTAAATTTTAGTTAAATTCGAGTTCTACTTGGCTATTTCCAAGCAGCTGTTTTAATTCGTCTAGTAATGTATCACTTGGCGTCACACGCCATTCTGTGCCCAATGTTAACCGCGCTCTAGCGTCGGCACGCTGGTAGTATACATTGACTGGGACCGTTCCGGCTCTATAAGGTTCTAAGATTTGACTAAAGCGTTCAAAAAATTGACCGTTAATTTGGGATTGGTCGATAGATATCGACACCCCACGAGCATATTTCTCACGGGCGCTTCCTAAGTCCATGACCTCGCGCGCGGACATTTTAAGCCCGCCATTGAAATCATCAAAGCTGACCTGTCCGGAAACGACCACAATTTTGTCTTTTTCGAGCAATTCTGCGTAGCGATCGAGCGCATCCGAGAACAACATCACTTCCATTCGGCCCGAACGGTCATCAAGTGTCATCAAACCGATTCGTGTACCGCGCTTAGTGGTCATCACTCTCGCAGCAATCACCAAGCCAGCAATCGTTAGTGATTGGTCACGACGCGTTGGCGTGGCATCTTTTAAGCGACAGCTGGTGTATTTCGCTAACTCTTTGATGTAAGCGTTAACCGGGTGACCCGTTAAATACAAACCAAGCGTTTCACGTTCACCCTCAAGCCAAACCTTCTCAGGCCATTTAGGCACTTGGGTATACTTGTGCTCAACCTCTTCTGGAGCGTCAGTCAACACACCAAACATATCAGATTGACCAAAAGACTCGGCATGGTGATGTTGGCTCGCGGCCTTCACCGCATCTTTCAAAGAGGCCATCATCGCAGCTCGGTGAGGACCTAATCTATCTAAGGCTCCGGATAGAATCAACTTTTCGATAACACGTTTATTAACCTTCTTCAGGTCAAGACGTGCACAGAAGTCGAATAAGTCTTTAAAATAACCGCCTTTATTTCGCGCTTCAATGATTGCTTCAATAGGGCCTTCACCGACCCCTTTGATTGCACCGATGCCATAAACAATTGCGCCATCTTCATCCACGTTAAAGCGGTACAGACCCGAGTTGATATCTGGTGGTAAAAGCTTGAGCTTCATACGGAAACACTCATCAACAAGGCCAATAACCTTCTCGGTGTTATCCATATCCGCTGTCATTACCGCAGCCATAAACTCTGCTGGGTAGTGCGTTTTCAACCATAGCGTTTGGTAAGAAACCAGTGCATATGCAGCCGAGTGAGATTTGTTAAAGCCGTAGCCCGCAAATTTCTCAACCAAGTCAAAGATCTTCATGGCCAGTTCACCATCAACACCATTGGCTTCAGCACCCTCCTTAAAGGTACCACGCTGCTTTGCCATCTCTTCTGGCTTTTTCTTACCCATCGCACGACGCAACATATCCGCTCCGCCAAGCGTATAACCAGCCAGGATCTGTGCTATCTGCATTACCTGTTCTTGATACAGGATGATGCCGTACGTTGGTTCTAGTGTCTCTTTAAGCGATTCGTGCTGCCACGTTTCATCAGGGTATGAAACGGCTTCTCGGCCGTGCTTACGGTCGATAAAGTTATCTACCATGCCTGATTGCAGAGGGCCCGGACGGAACAGGGCTACCAATGCGATAATATCTTCAAAACAGTCCGGCTGTAGACGTTTGATCAGGTCTTTCATACCACGCGATTCCAGCTGGAATACCGCGGTGGTTTCAGAATTTTGTAATAGGTTGAACGATGCTTGGTCATCAAGAGGAATCGACTCGATACGAACCGGCTCTTTACCCTCTTTCTTCAGGCGAGGGTTTACGAGACCTAGTGCCCAATCGATGATGGTCAGGGTACGCAGACCCAAGAAATCAAACTTAACCAAACCCGCGGTTTCAACGTCATTCTTATCGAATTGCGTTACTGGGAAGTTACCTTCGGCATCGGCATAGATTGGCGCAAAATCGGTGATCGTGGTGGGTGAGATAACAACACCACCCGCGTGCTTACCCGCATTTCGCGTACAACCTTCAAGAATGCGACACTTATCAATCAGCTCACGAACTTCTTCATCGCCATCGTAAAGCTCTGGCAATGCAGGTTCAGCAAGGAATGCTTTCTCTAGCGTCATACCCGGGTCTGGCGGTACAAGCTTTGAAATTCGATCGACAAAGCCAAACGGGTGACCCAGTACACGGCCTACGTCGCGGATTACCGCTTTTGCCGCCATGGTACCAAAGGTGATGATCTGAGAAACGGCATCACGACCGTACATTTCAGCCACGTGATCAATAACTTGGTCACGCTTATCCATACAGAAGTCGATATCGAAATCGGGCATCGATACACGTTCTGGGTTCAAGAAACGTTCGAAAAGTAGATCGTACTCAAGCGGGTCAAGGTCGGTGATATCAAGCGCGTAAGCCACCAAAGAGCCGGCACCAGAACCACGTCCTGGGCCTACTGGCACATCGTTGTCTTTTGACCACTGGATGAACTCCATTACGATCAAGAAGTAGCCAGGGAAACCCATGTTATTGACAACTTCGAGCTCTATCTTAAGTCGCTCATCGTATTCAGGTCTACGCTCAGCACGAACTTTTTCGTCAGGGAATAGGAACGCCAAACGTCGTTCAAGACCTTCTTCAGATTTTTTGATCAAGAAGTCTTCAATCGCCAAACCTTCCGTAGGGAAGTTAGGTAGGAAGTACTCACCTAGACGAACGGTCACGTTACAACGCTTGGCAATCTCAACACTGTTCTCTAGTGCTTCTGGAATGTCTGAGAACAGCTCACACATCTCTTCTTCACTGCGTAGATATTGCTGCGCGCTGTAGTTTTTAGGGCGACGAGGATCGACCATAGTGAAGCCGTCATGGATCGCCACGCGGATTTCATGAGCATCAAACAGATCTTCCGTTAGGAAAACCACTTCGTTGGTTGCGACAACAGGTAGGTCTTCTTGTTCAGCAAGCTCTAATGCAAAGTGTAAGTATGACTCTTCATCCGGTCGTCCGGTACGAATCAGTTCCAAGTAAAAACGATCGGCGAAGTACGTTTTGTAAAACTCGACGCTGCTTGCAACCAAGTCACGGTTACCTTTCAGTAACGCCTTACCAATCTCACCTTCTTTGGCGCCCGATAGAATGATCAGGCCTTCTGCATTCTCAATTAGCCACTCTTTATCAATAACAGGCTGATGCTGAACATGACCGCGAAGGTAGGCTTTTGAGATAAGCAGCGTTAGATTGTTATAACCTTTATTGTCCGTTGCAATGACTGTGAGCTTGGTCAACTCGTCACCGAATTCCGGAGATTGCATCAAGAAGTCAGCACCAATAATTGGTTTAACCCCACACCCATGGGCAGTACCGTAAAACTTCACTAAACCACACAGGTTGGTAAAGTCGGTCAATGCTAGAGCAGGCATACCCATTTCAGCGACTTTTTTAACTAATGGTGGCACCTTGGATAGGCCATCCACCATCGAAAAGTCACTGTGTACGCGTAGGTGAACAAATTTTGGATCTGACATTATTTTTCCTGAGTTCTAGGTTTGAGCCTAGGATTACAACTGTGTGTATTCTATTTTTTTCTATCGCAAGTTAGCAACTTTATTCGATGCCCAGCTCTAGTTAACGTCAAGCTCTAGTCAATATAGAGCTTAATCAATACGCTCTAATCTATGCCAAGAATACGTTTTACTGGCTTAAAGCTCTTACGGTAGTGCTCGGTTACGCCATGTTTTTCAATCGCTTCGAAATGCGCTTTAGTCGGGTAACCTTTATGCTTAGCAAAACCAAATTCCGGATGGAGTTTATCAAGCTCTTCCATCTCTTGGTCTCGAACGACTTTAGCGATAATAGACGCCGCACTGATTTCAGCCACTCGCAAGTCACCCTTTACAATAGCAAGACCGTCCATTGGCAGTTCTGGGACACGGTTTCCATCGATTAGCGCCATATCAGGTTGAACGCTCAACCCTGCGATAGCTCGCTGCATAGCAACCATCGTCGCTTGCAGAATATTCAACTCATCAATTTCTTGTGGAGAACAACGACCAACAGACCATGCCAGAGCTTTCTCTTTAATTTCTGGAAGCAAAGCTAGGCGCTTTTTCTCAGATAATTTCTTTGAGTCGTTCAACCCTTCGATTGGGTTGTTTGGATCGAGGATAACCGCAGCGGTCACTACATCGCCAACTAAAGGACCACGGCCTACTTCATCCACACCAGCAAACAACTGGTAACCTTGCGGGTACTCAAAAGGAGGAAGCTCTTTTTTCTCTTTTACTGCCATAACTAATCTCTTAATGTTCTGTAAGTAAGCGCTTTATGCTTCAACAAAAGGTCGGTCAATCAACTTCAATACCGCGTTAGCGGCTTGTTTGTCTGCGTCTTTGCGGATCCAGTGATGCATCTCGGTAAAACGTTCGATCAAGGCACTGTTATCGGCTGATAGCATCTTATCGACAGATGGGAACAAAAAGTCTGGGTGGCACTCTTCAAGAATATGCTCTTTGACGATCTCTTCCCCAGCCAAGATATTCGGCAATGATACAAACTCAGTGATCGCCAACTTCTTAACAATGTAACCTGTCAGCTTATTTACTTTGTAACCAACCACCATAGGGCGTTTAAGTAACATACATTCAAGAGCCACGGTACCTGAAGCCAAGAGCACAGAATCAGCAGCGGTAATCACGTTGGTTGCCGTATCTTCGACTAACGTGAATTCAAGCTCAGGTGCGGTCGATTGCCAGATTTCAGTAAACTGCTTTTTACGCTGCTCATTAACGAGCGCAACAACAAAATTGACATCCGGATACTTATGCTTAATACGCTGGCAAGTTTCGATAAATGGTTGAGCAATCAAACTCATCTCACCACCACGACTGCCCGGCAATACGGCTAACCACTGCTTGTCTTGATCAAGACCTAAAAGCTCTCGCGCATTCTGTTTACTCGGTTCTAAAGGAATCGCGTCTGCCAACGTGTGACCAACAAACTCACAGGCAACGTTATATTTATCGTAGAACGCTTTTTCGAACGGCAAGAAAGCCAATACCAAGTCGGTTGCTTTATCGATTTTAAAGATACGCTTTGGACGCCAAGCCCATACTGAGGGGCTCACGTAATGCACCGTTTTGATGCCAGCATTCTTAAGATCTAACTCAAGCCTTAGGTTAAAGTCGGGCGCATCGATACCTACAAACACATCAGGCGGGTTTTGAGTGAAATACTTAACTAGCTCTGCTTTTACCTTCAACAAACGAGGTAAACGGCCAAGCACTTCAACTAAGCCCATAACGGCCAACTCTTCCATCTCGAAAAGAGACTCACAACCGAGCGCCTTCATTTTTGGCCCGCCAATGCCAACGAACTCAGCATTTGGGTATTGTGATTTGATCGCTTTGATAAAGCCTTCACCAAGCGTGTCGCCAGAGAGTTCGCCGACAACAATACCTACGCGCAGTGGTTCATTCGAAACAAAGTCCGAGCTATTGGTTGCTGCTTCTTGCTGTGCCATAGTTTTCCAATTCCCTTCTTGCCTAAAACAAAAAAGACCGCCTAACAAGTAGCGATCTTTTTGTTATACCATTCTGATGAAGTAATTATTGTCATACTCACATTGATTGGTACATAACCACATCAAGTATTAACGAATAATACCGCGCTCAGAGCTCTCTAGCATTTCTAGCATAGGAGCTACCGAAGCAAACTCTTTTGCCATTTCAACTAAAGCCGCTTTCGCTTCTTCAAGTGTTTTACCTGAACGGTATAACTCTTTGTACGCTTTCTGTAGTGCACGAATTTCTGGTTTCTCAAATCCGTTACGCTTCAAGCCCACTAAGTTAAGACCGAATGGAGCAGCATGGTTACCCTGTGCAAGCACGTACGGCAGTACATCTTGAACTACAGCAGAACAGCCACCAATGTACGCGTAAGCACCAATCGAACAGAATGGGTGAATCGCAGAAAGCGCCATTACACCAGCGTAGTCGCCAACCGTTACGTGACCGCCAAGAATAGCGTTGTTACCAATATGAGTGTGGTTACCAACAATAACATCGTGTGCTACGTGAGCATTAACACAAAGTAAGTTGTCATCACCAATTACTGTGGTTGCTTTGTCTTGAACCGTACCACGGTGGATTTGAACCGCTTCACGGATCACATTGCGATCACCGATCACAACTGTTGTCTCTTCACCACCGTATTTCTTGTCTTGGTTTTCTTCGCCAATAACTGCATGTGGGAAGATACGGTTTTCTTTGCCAATGGTTGTATGACCTTTGATCACAACATGCGACATCACTTCAGTGTCGTCACCAATTGTCACGTTACCAGCAATGTAAGTGAAAGGCCCAACTGTCACGTTAGCACCGATAGTTACATCACCTTCGATTACTGCTGCCGGGTGAATTTTCGCTGTTTCATGAATCATATTAAAACTCTCTACGAGCACATTTAAGTTCAGCTGAACATACAACTACGCCGTCAACTTTAGCAACACCGTTAAACGATGCGATGCCACGACGCTCTTTTAAGAATTCTACTTCGATAACCAGTTGGTCACCTGGCACTACTGGCTTACGGAATTTAGCTTTATCTACACTAGCAAAGTAGTACAGCTCATTACCAGAAGGCGCACCGAAAGATTTAAATGCTAGAAGGCCTGTTGCTTGTGCCATTGCTTCTAAGATCAACACGCCTGGGAATACAGGAAGCTGAGGAAAGTGGCCTGTGAACTGAGGTTCGTTAACAGAGACATTCTTAATTGCAGTCAGTGTTTTTTCTTTTTCAAAGCTAGTCACACGATCAACCATTAAGAATGGGTAGCGATGAGGTAATAGTTCCTGAATTTCAGTAATGTTCATCGTTGTCTGTTCAGTAGTCAAAGTCGTATTCCTATGTATATTCTTTATTTAATTAGAAGGATTATAAACGAAAAAGACTCGCTGTACGCGAGCCTTTTATTAGAAATGCTGGAATTATGATTCCGCGCTCTTCTCGATAAGTTTTTCAACGGTTTTCAAACGCTTGTTCATTTCATCAATACGATGAACACGCGTTGCTGTTTTACGCCAATCTTTGTTTGGCTGTAAAGGAATACCCGAAGAGTACATGCCTTTCTCAGTGATGCTGCGCATTACCATCCCCATACCGGTGATTGTAACGCCATCAGTAACTTCAATGTGACCATTAATCACACTACCACCACCAATAATACAGTACTTACCTATCGTCGTGCTGCCTGCAATGATAGTACCACCAGCAAGAGCTGAACCATATCCGATGTGAACATTGTGAGCAATCTGAAGTTGGTTATCTAGGATAACGTTGTCTTCAATGATTGTGTCATCTAATGCACCGCGGTCGATGGTAGTACACGCGCCAATTTCTACACGGTTACCAATGCGAACTGAACCGACTTGCGGGATCTTAACCCATTCGCCTTTCTCGTTCGCATAGCCAAAGCCATCAGAGCCAATAACAGTACTTGATTGGATCAGACATGCTTCACCAATCACCACTTCATGGTAAACACTTACGTTAGCCCACAGCTTAGTGCCTGCGCCAATTTTTGCATTTTTACCAATAAAGCAACCAGCACCGATGATCACATCATCACTAAGTACTACACCAGACTCAATCACCGCGTTCGCACCAATAGACACATTTTGTCCAATTGTTGCATCACTTGAAATTGAAGCAGAATCAGCAATAGCCGCTGCGGGTGCAGGAGTAGTATCAAGCGCTTGAGCTACCTTAGCAAAAGCAACGTAAGGGTCACTAACCACAATAACGTTGGTCTTACACAGTTCGCGCTCACTCTCTTTAACCATAATAGCGGATGCTTTACAGTCACCTAGGTGCTTGCTGTACTTCACGTTAGAAAGGAACGTAATGTTACCTTCTTGCGCTTTATCCATAGGAGCGACTGCTGAGATGGTAATCGTACCGTCTCCGTGTAGCTCTCCCCCGGTAATCGTTGCCAATTCGGCTAAAGTCAGATTCTTCATAAAACTTATTTCAGTGATTTAATTACTTGCTCAGAGATGTTGTATTCAGGCTTACCGTATTGTAGAGCTTGAATATCAACGATCATGTCGTAGCCTTCTTTCTCTGCAACTTTAGTTACAGCATCTTGAATCACTTTGAACAGCTTCTGCTTCTCTTGTGCTTCACGGCGTTGACTTGCTTTTTCTAGTGCTTGAGCTTTGATTTTGTACTTGCTGTCAAGTTGGCCTACTTCAATACGAAGCTTCTCAACTTCGTCAGGGCCAAGTAGTTCGCCATCACGCTTAAGCTTTTCAATCTTAGTCTTTGCTTCAGCTTGAATGCTCTGTAACTCAGCCGCTTTATCTTTGAACTCTTCCTGCATTTTTTGAAGAACAACTTCACGCTGAGGTAGAGCCTGGAATACTTGTGCAGTGTTTACATAACCCACTTTTTGCGCAGCTTCAGCAGCTGTTGCAAAGAAAGAAGAGCTAAGAACTACAAGGCCTAAACCTGCTGCTTTAATCATATTTTTCAAAATATTGTCCTTTAAATATTAGAAAGTTCTACCAATGGTGAATGTGAAGAATTCCTCGTCATCACCTTCGTAAATTTTAATTGGTTTCGCTAGAGAGAAAACCAGTGGGCCCATCGGTGACATCCATTGCAGGGCTGCACCATAAGATGAACGGTAATTTGTTGGATCAGAGTAATCGTAGTAGTACTGGCTGCCACTGTTAGGTGCGCCACGGTCTACGAACTCTGTATCCCATACACTTGCCATGTCGAAGAAGACACTGGTTCGAATCTGGCTGCGCGCTTCATCAGAAGCAAACGGCGTAGGTACGATTAACTCTAAACTTGCCAAGGCAACCGCGTTACCACCCACTGAATCATCAGTAGCGGTATCGTAGGTTGGGTTATTACCTGTGCTGCTTCCGTAAACGGCTTTCGGGCCTGCCGAGTTAGAGCCAAAACCACGTAGGGTTGTAAAACCACCCGCGTAGTAGTTCTCATAGAATGGGAACAAGTTATCGTTACCATTCGTTTGACCATAGCCATTACCATAGCCTAATCGACCACGCATCAATAGTGTGAACTCATGCTTTTTGGTCAGCGGGATGTAATGTTTTACATCGTACTGCATTTTGAAGTATTGAGCATCAGAGCCTGGTACCGTCATTTTAGCGAAAGCACGTTGGTGGTTACCTTCTGTTGGGAAGAAACCACGGTTCAAATTGTTACGCGTCCAGGAAATATTGATGTCGAAATCATTGGTTAAGATGTTTTCGTCACCGTATTGGTCGATACTTCTCGCGAACTGTTCAACCTGGATATAAGTCGGTACGTTACCGATTTTGTTGTGTGTGTAGCCAACACCAAACTCGATACGGTTCAGCTCATCCATAGGAAAACCCCATGTTAAGCTAGTACCATAACTTTGGTTTGTATAGTCGACGATACCCGCTTCAGATGCTTCAAACTCGTTGTAGAAGATCTTACCGCCTAGACTCACACCATCAAGGTTCCAGTATGGGTCACGGTAGTCTAAGCTCACGTTCTTTTGGTAATCGTTCATCATGGCACTTACACCAACACGGTTACCTGAGCCTGCAAAGTTGTCTTGTTGTAAACCAACTTGGAAACTGACACCTGATTCCGTACCGTAGCCGACACCAAAGTTGATGCTGCCTGAGTTCGCTTCCTTAACGTTGTAAACCAAATCAACTTGGTCTTCACTACCAGGAACACGAACTGTTTGTACATCAACCGTTTCAAAGAAACCTAAACGGTTAAGACGGCTCTTACCAGTATCAATTGACTTAGAGTTAAGCCAGCTGCCTTCCATTTGACGCATTTCACGACGAAGAACTTCATCTTTCGTTGAGTTATTGCCCGTGAATCGAATATCGCGAACATAGATACGGCTGCCCGCTTCTACATTGATAACTAACGACACTTCTTTGGTTTCATCATTGAACTCAGGAATCGTACGAACTTGTGGGTACGCATAGCCAGATTCGCCAAGAATTCTTTTTACGCTCTCTTCTAAAGACGTTACCGATGAACCGTTATAAGTATCACCGTCTTCAAATGGCACTAGCGCTTCAAAGTCAGCCTCACGGCCGATGAGTTCACCACGAAATGCGACATCTTTAACGGTGTAGGCTTCGCCTTCATCAATACCAAGCGTGATATAAACGCCTTTCTTATCTGGAGAGATCGCAACCTGAGTAGAGTCTACCTTAAACTTAAGGTAACCACGGTCGAGGTAGTAAGATTTCAGCGCTTCGATATCACCCGCTAATACTTGCTTTTGATATTTTTCATCCGCAAGGAAGTTCCACCATGCAACATCAACGTTCAGATTAAAGCGGCTAAGTAGCTCAGCGTCTGAGAAGACTTCGTTACCGATAAAGTTGATTTGCTGAATCTTAGCGGATACGCCTTCAGTAAACACAAACTTAAGGTCAGAACGATTACGAGGCAAAGGCGTCACAACCGCTTTTACTGTCGCGTTGTATTTACCAACACTGTAGTAAAAATCTTCAAGGCCTTTCTCGATGTTGCTTAGCGTAGTACGGTCAAGGGCTTCACCCTCACGAACGCCAGATGCATCTAGGTTCTGTTGAAGCTGTTCTTCTTTGATCGCTTTGTTACCCGAAAATGAGATACTCGCGATGGTCGGTCGTTCTTTGACTTGAACAACTAAAACACCTTCATCGCGAAGGACTTTAACATCCTCAAAGTTACCCGAAGCATACAATGCACGAATGATTTCAGACACATCGCTTTCATCTACTTCATCGCCAATACGCACTGGCATTTTCAGTAGAGCCGCACCAAGTGCAACACGCTGTAAACCTTCAATCTTGATATCTTGAACTACAAAGTTTTGTGCTCCGTTCGCTGCCACACTAGTGGCTAATAGACTTGCGAACAGAATTTGCTTAATCGCCATACTTATTCTAATTATTCCTTGCTACTACCAATGCCTGTGAGAAACCATTCACAGACGAGTAAAATCATTAAATATTGCCAGAGCCATCAAAGAGAAGAGGATTGCACCTCCCACTCTGTATCCCATTTCCTGAACTTTCTCAGGAACCGGTTTACGAGTAACGGCCTCAATAGCGAAAAAGAGCAAATGTCCGCCATCAAGCATAGGCAGCGGAACCAAATTAATAATACCCAAGTTAACACTAATCAGAGCCAAAAAGCCTAAGAAGTAAACCAAACCGTAATCGGCGGTTGTCCCTGCACCTTTAGCTATTGAAATCGGGCCACTCAAGTTATTTAAGCCAACATCACCAACGATGAGCTTCTTAAGCATTGTCAGCGTCAATCCAATGATTTGACCTGTTTTATCAAATGCTTTTCCTACAGACTCAATTACACCAAATTGTAACTCAAAGCGATAATCTTCTGGCCATTCTGCGACTTCTGGAGCAATACCTGCATAGCCAATTGTCGAACCATCAGAAAGCTCACGACTTTTGGGCGTCATAACTAAGGGCTGTTCAACCCCATTTCGCAATACGACCAAGTCCAATGCTGTCATTGGATTTGCACGAATTAACTCAACAACCGACTGCCACTGTTCAATAGGCTGTCCATTAATCTCAACAATTTTGTCGCCGACCTCTACTCCGGCATCGTATGCTGCACCGTCATCAATGACTTGAGCGAGCACTGTCGATATCTCTGGAGAATACGGTCTAAAACCAAGCGTTGTCATTGCTGATTCAGTTTCTGGGTTAAATGACCAGTCTGAAATATCCAATGTCATCTGCTGTTCAAAGCCGATATCGTCTTGAGAAGAAACCGTTACAGTCATGGACTGATCACCAATATGTGATATCAAACCCATATTGACTGACTCCCAATCTGCGGTTTTGATTCCTGAAATAGATTTAAGTTCCATTCCAGTTTCAATTCCGGCTTGTGCAGCAATAGATTGCGGTGTGACTTCACCGATTACAGGTTTAACCGCCGGCACGCCAATCAAAAATACTAGCCAATATGCAAAGACGGCAAAGATAAAGTTAAACGCAGGACCTGCACCAACTATCGCCGTTCTTTTCCACAATGGCTTCTTATCAAAAGCGTATTGTTGTTCATCTTCAGAAAGGTCGTCAACACGACCATCAAGCATCTTAACGTAGCCGCCCAATGGAATGACTGACAAGCTGTATTCCGTACCATCACGGCCAACTTTGCTCCAGATTGATTTACCAAAACCAATCGAGAATTTCTCAACTTTCACACCACAGCGACGAGCAACCCAGAAGTGTCCAAACTCATGAACAGCGACCAGAATGCCAAGCGCTACAATAAAGGATGCGAAGTTCCACAGAATTCCACTCATGCTAGCTGCTCTTTAATAAATTGATTGGCTAATTGACGAGACATATTATCTAGCTCGAGAAGGCTTTCCAAGCTATCTAAGCCCTCAGAGTTATGTTGTTCACATACTTTGCTCATAACATGTTCGTTAATGACAGCAATATCGGTAAACCTCACTCGATTGTTCAAGAAAGCATCGACGGCAATTTCGTTTGCCGCGTTAATTGCGGTTGTAGCATGCTGACCCAAGTAGCAAGCTTCAATCGCTAACCTTAAACATGGGTAACGACTAAAGTCTGGTTCTAGAAAAGTAAGCTCGCCCACTTTAGTGAAATCCAGAGGCTTAACGCCCGCTTCTGTGCGCTCAGGGTAAGACATCGTTAAAGCGATTGGTGTCGCCATATCCGGTTCGCCCATTTGAGCAAGCACAGAGCCGTCCTTGTACTGAACCATCGAATGAATCACAGATTGAGGATGAATAATCACTTTCAACTGTTCTTGAGAGGCATTAAATAACCATTTCGCTTCAATGTACTCTAAGCCTTTATTCATCATGGTCGCTGAATCGACGGAGATCTTAGGGCCCATAGACCAGTTAGGGTGTGCAATAGCGCGTTCAGGAGTCACTGATTCCAACTCAGCCACGTCGGTATAACGGAAAGGACCACCAGAACCAGTTAGTAGAATATGGTTAATACCATTAGCTTCTAAATCACAGCGACCTAGATTGGTTTGGACGTTTTGCGGCAAACACTGAAAGATAGCATTATGTTCACTGTCGACAGGAAGTAGCTCAGCACCGTACTTTTCCACGGCGTCTATAAACAACTGTCCAGACATCACCAAGGCTTCTTTATTAGCAAGTAAGATACGCTTACCGGCCTTAACCGCAGACATAGTAGGAAGTAAACCTGCGGCACCAACAATCGCAGCCATTACCGTGTCTACTTCATCTAGGGAAGCGACCTGACACATGCCTTCTGAGCCTGAAAGTACTTTGATGTTTGGATAATCAGAAGACAACACATCACTCAGTTGAGACGCTGCATCGGGGCAAGCCATAGCAACATAGCTTGGTTGCCACTTTTCAACTAGCGCCAGCATCTTTTCAACATTCGAACCGGCGGCTAGTGCCACGACCGTATAAAGATCTGGGTTTTGCTCAACGACTTTTAGTGTACTTGCACCAATAGAGCCGGTAGCGCCAAGGATAGTTAGATTTCGCATCACATATGACCGTAGAAATGTAATAAAGGGCAGAATCACTGCCCTTTTTTATTAGAATGCTAAATAAAGCAGAGCAAAGACAGGGAATGCAGCCGTTAAGCTATCTATTCTATCTAGTATACCACCATGACCAGGAATCAGATTACTACTGTCTTTCACCCCAGACACACGTTTAAACATGCTTTCAACAAGGTCACCAAGAACAGAAATAACGACGGTCACAAGAGTAATAACAATCATGTGAAGAGGACTTGTGAATTGAATATCAAACAAGTCAGCAAAGATCCAAGCCACGATCACTGCAGTAATGATGCCACCAATAAGACCTTCAATCGTTTTATTCGGGCTTACCGCTGGGGCCATTTTACGCTTACCAAAGCTCTTTCCTGAAAAGTAAGCACCGCTGTCTGCAGCCCAAACGAGCAAGCAAACAAACATCACCAATTTTGCACCGTGGTAAGGATCAACATCGATACCGTTAGCACGCAGGATAACCACACTCCAGAAGAATGGCAGCAGAGTCAGCACACCAAAGGCGTGACGAAGAAGAGAAGAATCTTTCCATGCAGGCATAGACTTAGGATAAGTCACCGCCATACCACTCGCTATTACCCACCAAATTGAGCCAATCGTTAGAATGGCGTAGTGAGCAGTAGACAAGTTATTAAGGCTAAATGCATCAAAAGGGATAAAAGCAAAACTTGCGGCACTGACCACAACCGTTGGAATCAACGCTAAATAACGCGATTTGCTTTCAACAAACTGAGTCCACTCCCAAAAACCTAATAGCGAGATTACCGCTAATGAAAGAATAAATGTAGGAAGTGATAACTCGAAAATGCCTAGAATAACTAGGGGAGCTAAAATCAACGCCGTAATAATTCGTTGTTTCAAACCAAAAAATCCTTATTAACTGTCCATCAGAGCTTTAATTTGCTCACCAGTGCATCCAAAACGACGCTCACGGTTTACAAACCAAGTCACAGCTTCTACTAAGCTGTCTTCATTAAAGTCTGGCCAGAATTGTTCAGTGAAATACATTTCGGCGTAAGCCAACTGCCAAAGCATAAAATTACTAATGCGGCATTCACCACTGGTACGGATAAGTAGATCGACTTCAGGAATATCTGCCATCGTCAGGTGCTGTGTAATCATAGCTTCATCAATGTCATCTACACTAATATCACCAGACTTTACCTGTTGAGCAATAGAGGTCATTGCTTGCTGAATATCCCACTTACCGCCGTAGTTCGCCGCAATATTAATAACCATACCGGTATTGGTGCTAGTCAAAGCTTCCGCTTCTTCTATCTTCTTTTGTAGTCGATCATTGAAACGACTTTTATCACCAATAACACGAAGTTGTAGATTATTTTTATGAAGCTTTTTTACTTCACTCGACAGCACTGAAATAAACAGTTCCATCAAAATACCGACTTCTTCTTCAGGACGACGCCAGTTCTCGCTACTAAACGCAAAAAGAGTAACGGCTTTAATGCCAAGTCTGGCAGCAGAAGAGATAGTTTTACGAACGGCTTGAACACCGTTTTTATGGCCAAAGACGCGAGGCTTGCCCTGAGCTTTTGCCCAGCGGCCATTACCATCCATAATGATAGCAATGTGTTTAGGAAGAGAGTCTGTGAACGCTTGAGAATTATGCATAAAAGAGTGAATCAAATTCTAATAGTCGAACAGAGTAGCATAAAAAAACGCTGCACCGTGAGTACAGCGTTTTTCCGGAAAGAAAAGAATATGGAAAATTAAACTTCCATCAACTCTTTTTCTTTAACAGCTAGAACTTCGTCTACGTTCTTAACCGCAGCGTCAGTTAGCTTTTGAATTTCGTCTTGTGCTTTACGATCTTCATCTTCAGAGATTTCTTTATCTTTAAGAAGTGCTTTTAGATCGCCGTTCGCGTCACGACGGATGTTACGGATAGCAACACGGCCACCTTCAGCTTCGCCACGAACGATTTTAACTAGGTCTTTACGACGCTCTTCCGTTAGCGGAGGAAGTGGAACACGGATAACTGTGCCAGCAGACATAGGGTTTAGGCCTAGGTCAGATGTCAGAATTGCTTTTTCAACTAGAGGAGTCAGTGTTTTATCAAACACTGTAATAGCTAGTGTACGAGCATCTTCAGCGATAACGTTAGCTACTTGAGTCAAAGGCGTTGGAGCACCGTAGTACTCAACAGTAAGACCAGAAAGTAGGCTTGGGTGCGCACGACCTGTACGAATCTTTTGCAGGCTGTTTTTTAGTGCATCAACACTTTTTACCATGCGCTCTTGAGCGTCTTTTTTGATTTCGTTAATCACAATTTCACCTTGATTATGTTCTTTCTTCAAGAAAGCTTTTTATTTGAGTGATAAGGATAAGCTTACCAAAGTCTAACACCTCAGTAAGCCCGAAAAATTAGTCAGCGTCGCTGATTAATGTACCTTCAGTTTCACCCATAACCACGCGACGTAGTGCGCCTGGTTTATTCATGTTAAATACGCGGATTGGCATTTTGTGATCACGTGCTAGCGTAAATGCAGCCAAATCCATTACTTTAAGTTCTTTATCAAGAACTGTGTTGTAAGACAACGTATCATACAGCTCTGCGTCTGGGTTTGCTACAGGGTCAGAAGTAAATACACCATCTACTTTTGTCGCTTTTAGAACTACGTCAGCTTCGATTTCGATACCACGTAGACAAGCAGCAGAATCCGTAGTGAAGAATGGGTTACCAGTACCAGCAGAGAAGATCACAACGCGACCTTGACGTAGTTGGCTGATTGCGTCTGCCCAGTTGTAGTCGTCACACACACCTTTAAGAGGGATTGCAGACATTACACGTGCGTTTACGTAAGCACGGTGAAGAGCGTCACGCATTGCAAGGCCGTTCATTACCGTTGCAAGCATACCCATGTGGTCACCAACAACGCGGTTCATACCTGCTTCAGCAAGGCCTGCACCACGGAAAAGGTTACCACCACCGATAACAACGCCTACTTGAACACCTAGTTCAACCAATTCTTTCACTTCTTGAGCCATACGATCAAGGATCGTCGGGTCAATACCAAAACCTTCTTCGCCTTGTAGTGCTTCACCGCTAAGTTTTAACAGAATACGTTGATACGCCGGTTTAGGGTTCGTAGTCATGGAGTTTACCTTCCAAAGAGTTGATGATTAACAGTCATGGATAAAAACTGAATAGCTCAGTTTGCATTCATAACAGCTAAAAAATAATTCACTATTCATAAAAAGACCGCAGCATTTGCCACGGTCTCTTTTCAAACAATACGCTAAGGATTAACCTTTTTGTACCGCTGCAACTTCGTCAGCAAAGCTCATTTCAGCTGCTTTCTCGATGCCTTCACCAACTTCTAGACGTACGAAGTTAGATACTGAAGCGCCTTTCTCTTTAAGGATAGCGCCAACAGTTTGCTTAGGCTCCATGATGAAAGCTTGACCAGTTAGAGAGATTTCGCCCGTGAATTTCTTCATACGGCCAACAACCATTTTCTCTGCGATTTCAGCTGGTTTGCCTTCGTTCATAGCGATTTCAACTTGAACTGCTTTTTCTTTAGCAACTACGTCTGCAGGTACGTCTTCTGGGTTTAGGAACTCAGGACGTGATGCAGCAACGTGCATTGCAACGTGCTTAAGAGTTTCAGCTTCGCCTTCACCAGCAACAACAACACCGATTTTCTCACCGTGACGGTAAGATGCTAGTGCAACACCTGAAACGTACTGTACGCGACGGATGTTGATGTTTTCGCCGATTTTTGCAACTAGAGCAACACGAGTCTCTTCGAACTGTGCTTGTAGCTCTTCAACAGTTGCTTGAGAAGCTACTGCAGCAGCTGCAACTTCTTCTGCGAATGCTGTGAAGTTAGCATCTTTTGCTACGAAGTCAGTTTGGCAGTTAACTTCAAGAAGAGCAGCTACGCCGTTCTCTTCTTTGATGATGATTGCGCCTTCAGCAGCAACGTTACCAGCTTTCTTAGCTGCTTTCGCTGCGCCAGACTTACGCATGTTTTCAATTGCTAGTTCGATGTCAGCGTTTGCTTCTACAAGCGCTTTCTTACATTCCATCATGCCAGCGCCAGTGCGCTCGCGAAGTTCTTTAACTAGAGCTGCAGTTACAGTTGCCATTCTCTATTCCTCAGTAAATTCTAAAAAAGATAAAAAACAGGGGCCTAATTAATTGGCCCCTGATATTGACTGTATTCAGTCCGTTAAGCCACCGATTATGACCGCTTAATATGAACTAAATATGGCTCAGAGCCGCTATTATTCAGCTTCTACAAAACCGTCTTTTTCAGCAGCTACAGCAGCAACATCTTTGTTGCGACCTTCTTTAACCGCGTCTGCAGCAGCGTTTAGGTAAAGCTGTACTGCACGGATTGCATCGTCGTTACCTGGGATAACGAAGTCAACGCCGTCTGGGTTAGAGTTAGTATCAACTACAGCGTAAACTGGGATACCTAGGTTGTTTGCTTCTTTAACTGCGATGTGTTCGTGATCAGCATCGATTACGAATAGAGCGTCTGGAAGGCCGCCCATGTTCTTGATACCACCAAGAGATTTCTCTAGCTTCTCCATTTCACGAGTACGCATTAGAGCTTCTTTCTTAGTAAGCTTGTCGAAAGTACCATCTTGAGCTTGCGCTTCAAGTTCTTTCAGACGCTTGATAGACTGACGAACAGTTTTGTAGTTCGTTAGCATACCGCCTAACCAGCGGTTGTTAACGTAGAACTGGTTGCTGTTGATAGCAGCTTCTTTAACAGCTTCAGATGCAGCGCGCTTAGTACCAACAAAAAGAACTTTACCTTTCTTCTCGCCAACTTTAGCGATTTCAGCTAGAGCGTCGTTGAACATTGGTACAGTTTTTTCTAGGTTGATGATATGTACTTTGTTACGAGCACCAAAGATGAATGGCTTCATTTTTGGGTTCCAGTAACGAGTTTGGTGACCGAAGTGAACACCAGCTTTAAGCATATCGCGCATTGATACAGTTGCCATTTTAAAATCCTCTATGGGGTTAGGCCTCCACATCCCCCATGAATCCGACCCCTAACAACTAACCACTTTTCAGCCGTTATTTGTGTTGTTGAGGCACCCCGGAACATGTGTCGGAATGTGTGTGATTTAAAGAAATAAGTTAGTGGACACAAAGCTTGTTTCGCCAATTGGAGAAAACACTCCTGATGTCCGGCGCGCTTTATACCATATTTTGTCTATCTATGGCTAGAAAAAAATCGAAAAATGGCGACTGCTATACTGACCTCTAAAGACGAATTTCCTCTATAAATGGCATCCATATCGAGTTGCTTCTACATCTTTTAACCGAACATTATTTACTCAGGTTAAACAGTATCCATCGGTATTGTGCGGATATGGGAATGTTGCGCTAAAATGCTGCACTGATAGAATAGCCCCAATATGCACACTTAGGTGCTACCAAATTAAGAGATATGCAATGGCTGTAAAAATTAAAACTGCTGAAGAAATTGAAAAAATGCGCGTCGCCGGCAAGCTGGCTTCTGAAATTCTAGAGATGATTGAACCTCACATCCAAGTAGGTACAACGACAGAAGAGCTAAACCAAATCTGTCACGAGTACGCTCTAGAAAGAGGCGCATACTCAGCACCACTTGATTACCACGGTTTCCCTAAGTCAATCTGTACGTCTATCAACCACATTGTGTGCCACGGCATTCCAGCATCACAAGATGAGACTGGCAGCACAGGTCAATTCAAACCGGCGGTACTAAAAGATGGCGACATTCTTAACGTTGATATCACGGTAATTATCCCTGATGACGAAAACGCAGATCTAAGCGTTCGTCCACAAGGTTACCACGGTGATACCTCTAAGATGTTCCTAGTGGGTGAAGTTTCACCAGCAAACAAGCGTCTATGTATGGTTGCTCAAGAAGCACTTTACGAAGGCATGCGCCAAGTAAAACCTGGTGTCCAGCTTGGCCAAATAGGTACTGCTATCGAGAAGTACATCAAAACAAACAATAAGAACAACCCACGCGCGAAGTTCTCAATTGTTAAAGATTACTGTGGTCACGGCATTGGGGCTGAATTCCATGAAGACCCACAAGTCGTTCACTACAAAAACAACGACCGCACTGTATTAAAAGCAGGTATGTGCTTCACTATCGAGCCAATGATCAACGCAGGTAAATTTGGCTGCCGTCTTGATGACCAAGATAGCTGGACCGTATACACAGCCGACAGCAAGAACTCGGCTCAGTGGGAACACACTCTGGTTGTGACGGATACTGGTTGTGAAGTACTAACACTACGCAGCGACGATACGATTCCACGCATCATGAAGAACGCTTAGTTCGCCGAACTGAACGCATCAGCCTTTTAAAAATATCCTCGCATTATCGAGGATATTTTTTTATCCGCTCAATTTCGACTTTCCATCAGCTTCTGTTAAATTGTTTACTATTCTCATTTGCTTGCACGGATAGCAGACTATGCCTTATCAATGCCCTCTTACGTTCAATGACGAACAAATTGAAATCTGCGAATTAAAAAATCAGCTCGAGATCTTCACGCAGTATCAAAAAAATGAATTTCTGAATCACCACCCAGTTACCGACTTAGTTCTGCTGCGCTCCGAGTACATGGATTTGCTTCTCAGTCGATTATGGGATCATTTTGGATTCAATAAATTACCTCATATTTCACTTGTCGCAGTGGGC
This sequence comes from Vibrio splendidus, assembly GCF_001557875.1. GTDB lineage: Bacteria > Pseudomonadota > Gammaproteobacteria > Enterobacterales > Vibrionaceae > Vibrio > Vibrio splendidus_F. The sequence continues at coordinate 56,357 of NZ_LNRF01000004.1, forward strand.
GGCTATGGCCGTGGTGAACTACACCCTTTATCCGATATTGATATCCTAGTCGTCTCACAAAAAACACTGCCACCAGCACTGGGGGAGAAAGTCAGTCAATTCATCACTCTACTGTGGGATTTAAGATTAGAAGTCGGCCACGCTGTGCGTACCATTGCCGAATGTCTCGAGATCGGTATTGATGACTTAACCGTTGCAACCAACCTTCAAGAATCGCGATTGTTGTGTGGCAGTGAAGACACCTTCCAAGAACTAAAACTGAAGATTCATTCCGATTCATTTTGGCCAAGTGAAACCTTCTACAAGGCTAAGATTAAAGAGCAGAGAGAGCGTCACGCTCGCTACCACGACACCACTTACAATCTAGAACCCGATATCAAATCGACTCCGGGTGGATTAAGAGACATCCACACTCTGAGCTGGGTTGCGCGTCGCCATTTCGGTGCGACCTCTTTGTTAGAGATGAGCAAATACGGCTTTCTAACCGATGCGGAGTATCGTGAATTAGTTGAGTGCCAAGATTTCCTATGGCGCGTTCGCTTTGCACTGCACATTGAGTTACGCCGTTACGACAATCGTCTGACGTTTGCCCATCAAGCCCAAGTAGCTGAACATCTGGGTTATACGGGCGAAGGGAATCGTGGCGTCGAGATGATGATGAAGGAGTTCTATCGAACACTTCGCCGCGTAGCTGAGCTTAATAAAATGCTTCTGAAACTGTTCGATCAAGCGATCATCAATGGCGGTCAGACCCAAGATGCGGAGATTCTCGATAATGACTTCCAACGTCGAGGGTCATTGATCGAAGCGCGTAAGCCTGCCCTATTCCAAGCGAGACCAGAAACGATTCTCGATATGTTTATCCATATTGCTAATGACTCGACCATCGAAGGAGTAAGTCCCCCAACATTGCGACAACTACGAACAGCGCGTCGTCGATTGAACCGATTCCTGCATACCATTCCTGAAGCTCGAGACAAATTCATGGCATTGGTTCGCCATCCGAATGCTCTGCACAAAGCCTTTAGCTTGATGCATAAGCTCGGCGTACTCTCAGCGTACTTACCGCAATGGAGTCAGATAGTAGGTCAGATGCAATTCGACCTGTTCCATGTTTACACCGTGGATGAACACAGCATTCGCCTACTCAAGCATATCAACCGTTTTGGTCAAATTGAAAACCACGATAAGCACCCTATCTGCTGTGAAGTGTACCCACGAGTACAGAAGAAAGAGTTATTAATCCTTGCTGCTATCTTCCACGACATCGGCAAAGGCCGTGGCGGAGACCACTCTGAGATTGGTGCAGTTGAAGCTTACTCTTTCTGTATCGAGCACGGGCTATCGAAACCTGAAGCTAAACAAGTGGCGTGGTTGGTACAAAATCACTTGTTGATGTCGGTTACTGCCCAGCGCCGTGATATCTACGACCCAGATGTGATCACCGAATTCGCTAAAAAAGTGCGAGATGAAGAGTCACTCGAGCTACTGGTTTGTTTAACCGTTGCCGATATCTGTGCGACTAACCCTGAGTTATGGAACAGTTGGAAACGAACCCTGCTAGCTGAACTGTTCCATTCTACACAGCGAGCACTGCGCCGTGGCTTAGAAAACCCTGTCGATGTTAGAGATCGTATTCGTCACAATCAACAAATGGCATCAGCACTGCTGCGTAAAGAAGGCTTCACTGCTCGTGAAATTGAAGTGCTATGGCAGCGCTTCAAAGCCGATTACTTCTTACGTCATACGCACAAACAAATCGCTTGGCATTGTGAGCACTTACTTCGCCTGGAAAATCCAAGCCAACCATTAGTACTGATCAGTAAGAAAGCGACACGGGGCGGTACCGAGGTGTTCGTTTACTGTAAAGACCAAGCGGCACTGTTTGCGACCGTGGTTGCCGAACTCGACAGGCGCAACTTTAACGTTCATGACGCGCAGGTCATGGTCAGCAAAGATGGCCATGTTTTGGATACCTTTATCGTACTAGACCAGCACGGCGAAGCCATTGATGAAGCAAGACACAAAGCCGTTGCTAAACATTTGACTCATGTATTGGCTGATGGCCGACCGACGAAGATTAAGACGCGTCGCACGCCACGTAACTTGCAGCACTTTAAGGTCAAAACCTTAGTTGAGTTCCTGCCAACCAAGAGCAAAAAGCGCACCTTGATGGAGTTAAGAGCCCTTGATACGCCAGGGTTATTGGCTCAAGTCGGTGCAACCTTTGCGGAGCTAGACATCAACTTACACGGTGCGAAAATCACCACCATAGGTGAGCGAGCAGAGGATTTGTTTATTCTGACCAGTGAAGCAGGGGGAAGACTGTCTGAAGAGCAAGAGCAGGCGCTAAGAGAACGATTAACCGAGCACGTTTCAGAACTCGCACCTTAGAAAGTGAATTAAGTCTAAAAGCAGGTTTAATAATCAAATAAGTGTGGGCAAAGATAGAGAGCGATCTTGCCCACAACTTACAATCAATTCACAGATATCAACTATCTAGCTCGTCGTTAGGCTGCTACATTGATCAAGTCAATTACATAAAAGTATTACATTCATAACCTAGAGGTCGCTTATGTATCCAAACCTCACTGGCTTAGGTATACACGAACCTAAACAGATTGAACGTTACTCCCTTCGCCAAGAAGCGCACAAAGATATCCTGAAGATTTACTTTCGTAAGCAGAAAGGTGAACTGTTCGCGAAAAGCGTTAAATTTAAGTACCCACGACAAGTAAAAAGTGTGCTTGTTAGCGGTGGCAATAATCAATACAAAGAAGTGACTGAGATTAACCGCAACCTCACTCTTGTGATTGATGAGCTCAACAAGATCACCAAACCGACGCCAACGGCTGAGGTGGATGTGAAGCAGAAGATCCTTACCGACTTACGCCATCTAGAGAAAGTGGTATCAAGTAAGATCGCTGAGATCGAAGCCGATCTAGAAAAGCTAAAATGATCCCACAATTAACGACTAACTAACCAATAATAGTTATGCCGTTAAGGTCGCACTGACATCAAAAAGGGCTGATATTAATATCAGCCCTTTGTTTTTATTCTATTTTCTCTATTCACTTAGACTCGTAATTACTTAAACACGCGTGACTTACTTGGACAAGCAAGTTTGAGCATCAATTAAGTTGGTATCCCACTCAAAGGTTTCAAACAACCTTAGCCAAGTTTCATCTAGGTTGGCCTTCATCACTAACTCTTCTTTAGTAAAAGGGTGAATGAAGCGAAGCTCAGAAGCGTGCAGCAACAAACGGTGCGAATCTAAATCATCGCGAAACAATCGGTTGTGCTTACCATCACCATGTGAAGTATCACCCACAATCGGATGTCTTAGGTGAGCCATGTGACGACGCAGCTGATGTTTGCGACCTGTCTTTGGCATCATCTCAACCAAGCAGTAGCGGCTCGTAGGAAAACGTCCTGTTGAGTATGGCACTTCTACTTTTGCTAGCGGTTCATAGACAGTCACCGCCTCTTGCGCTTCTTTGTCTTCTTTCGCGAACTTATCCGCAATCTTATCCAGCTCAACCTTAAGTGCATAATCGAGCGTATCGCCCTCTTCTATCCAGCCACGGACAATCGCATGATAAGTTTTTTGCATCTCATGGTTAGCGAACATTGGCATCACCTGTGAAGCAACCTCACTCGACAACGCAAATACCAGCACACCAGATGTCGGTCTGTCTAAACGGTGTAATGGAAATACATGCTGACCAATTTGATCACGCAGTGTCTGCATAACAAATTGCGTTTCGTGTTTATCCAGCCATGAGCGATGCACTAGCATGCCAGCGGGCTTATTCACCGCGACAAAATACTCATCTTGATAAATGATCTCTAACATTACGCGCATACCTCATCAATGCTCTGAATCGTCACTAGCAGTTCGACTTTGTCTGCCTCATTTTTCCAAACTTCACCAAAATAAGGATAGATAGCAAAACCCTTCGGTAGCGGCATGTTCGCATCCATCATTGCGTTGATCTTAACGATAAAGATCCACTGCAACCACTCTTCTGGCTGCAGAGAATCAATAGCAAAAGGTTCAACGCTCGCTAGAGCTTCATCCGAAGGCGGAAGCGTGCTCCATAGGGAACATTGGCGCATTTGTTGTTCTAATTGTTGAAGTAAAAGAGGTAACTTTGTGGCTGCTGTCATTTTTCACCAAGTTATTTATCTAGTGACCTTGAAATTGGGGCATAGAGTACCATCTATTTAGGAAAGAAAGTTAGGAGCTTTATTACTATGGAAACGATTCACACGCTCACTCAGTTACTAAAGAATAGCGGTTGCCAATACGATATCTACGACCTAGGTCGCCGTATTCAGAAGATCGACAACACCTTATTCTCTGATGTTGAGCAAGGGAAACAACCGTACCCATTTCCACTTCAGAAACAAGCTCACTTAGCGATTAGCTACTGGAACGAACACAAACAACCATGGATCTGGTTCCTGAAATTCAAACTGGATGAGAGAGGCCTATTACATCAGGGTGATGTCGGCAATTTCCTTAAGTTTGTTATCGAAGCGATGGGCACACGTTTGAACGGTGAGATCAGCGAAGAGCAACAACAAAAGCTGTCTAACAACCCATATACCTTCAAGCCTTCAGAAGACAAAATGGCGGTGTTCCATAGCCAAGTAAGAGCAGGTTTAGACTTGGCGACGAGCCAATACTACGAACACGCTCAACACTACTTCACTGGCGAACTAGGCTGGGACAACTGGAAAACCGTTGGCCTACAAGGCATCACAGATATGTGTGCTCGCTTGGGCAACCAACAAAATGGTGTCGCGATTCGCAAAGCATTGAATAAACTGCCTTCAGAACCTCTCTACGCCACACTGGGGGCACTTGAGCATACTCAAATCAATGACAAGCTCGCTCAACGCTTACAAGAAATGACAGAGAATGAGATTAACAGTCAAGAACCGGATCTGTTCTTACTGTCAGCACTGGTACGTGCCCTTTCTGGCGCAGAGCAAAACACAACGAATGCCGTGATTAATCAAGTCTTGGCTAGCCCACGCCTAAGCCATCAAGAGGTATTAATTGGTTTGGCTGGTCGCAGCTGGCACGCACTACAAGATCCAGCGATTGCAGAGCAATTCTTGTTGCGCCTCGCACAAACAGGCAACCAGAACCTGTTCAATCAGTTATTTGCAGATTTAGTGATGATTCCGACACTGAGAATGGTATTTTTACCATTATTGAACTCGAACCCATCACCAGAACTTGCAAACGCACTGGTCGAACTGCAGCAAGCGGCTAAAGCTAAATAAGTTCACAGAGAGATTCACTCTGTAGCTCATCAAAATGTGCAACTATCACGATTGGAATAGAGAGATAAAAGGAAGTATGGATTAAATGATAGATAACTTATTGGCTATTTTGATGCTGTGCTTCTTTTGCTTTCTGTTTTGGCAGCAGCGCAGGCAATCAGAGCTTGCGAAAGCTGCCATTGCGAGAAAATGTAAAGAGCTCGACTTACAGCTATTGAGCGTGGCCTTTAGTGGTCATAAACTTAAGATGCGCCATGAGCTTACTACGATTTGGCGCTGGCATACTGTGTACCAATTTGAGTTTTCGGCGTTAGGTGATGACCTGTACCAAGGAAAACTGACTATGGTAGGCTTCCGCTCTATGCGGTTTGAGCTACAGCCTCATAGAATGTAACGTCGCAATACTCGGTATAACGATATTCATGATAAGGGCCAAACTGATCTTGTTTGGTCTCTTTAAATGCAAAGCCTAATTTTTCCAATAGTTTAATGGATGGGTTGTGGCCGACATTCACAGTCGCAACAACATTCGTTAAACGCTCTTCAAAGCGCACCAAACTAAAGAAAGGTTTTAGTACCTCACTAGCAAAGCCTTGATTCCAGTATTTTTTATCCAAAATAAAGCCAAGTTCATGCTTACCCTTTTCCGATGAAACAAAGACATGCCCAAGATATTCACGGGTTTGGTTGTGGATGATCGCGCGGCAGAACCCTACGTTATCTTGTAGTATTTCTTGAAAAAGATGCTTCGCAGAGGCGAAAGAGTGAGGCCCGTTCATTTCAGCACGATTAATGGGGCAGCAATTTAACTTGATAAAGTCGAGTTGTAGCTGTTCGGTATAAGGTACCAACAGCGTTCTTGAGGTTGCTATCGTCATAAAACACTCCTTGTGTTGACCATTAGCAGAAAAACAGATGTAGTGCTCTAAAATAAAGAACAGCGCCTAGATAAAAGCTCCAAGAAAAGAAAAGCCCCGACACCGAAGTGTCAGGGCTAGGGTCTTACTCGCAGCAGTCCGGCTACTAATTAATGCTCCATGCATCATCCATAATAGTGGCTGTAATCCTTCAGCTCTTTCCTTTACTTCGCCGTCCTAGCGGTGTCCAATCTTCCTGAAAGCTAACAATCCTAGTTAGCGCACATCACTTGTTCCGTGAGCGGTGTCCTTTACATCGTCCTGATGCTAATCCAACCCTTTAATCCTAGAGGTGTCCATTGTCATTCCGTTGCAGCTAACTTCCTGTTAACTGACTGTATCCCTACAATGTCCTTACGCTCCATGCTTGATCACTCAATCCTAAGTAACCAAATCTTCATCCTGAAGATAACCAAATCCTTGGTGCTTTCCTGTTCCGTGTCAGAATCCTTCCGACAAGGTTTAATTTACGCGATTTAGGGTTTCGGACAATAGATTTGCATCACATTTTGAATTCGAAAAAGTTGTTAATTATATAAAACAATTAAAAATCAACACCTTAACCATATGCACATCAATCTCTCTAGCGATGTATTCGTGTTATCTCACAGCCTTTGTAAGAGATCTCTCACAAGCCATGGGCGGTTTTATGATTCGCTATCATTCACCAGAGCGAGTAAAATGACTGAAGACTAAAAATGGAGATCAACATGCTGACAAAAGATGTTTCTGAAGAGTTGAAATCAGTGCTTGAAGGACTGCAAGCGCAAGGGAAAGAACCGACAGTTGCTTTAGTTAAGGCTCGTATGAGCACATCCGTTCCGATGCCAGCTTTAATTACGACCATCAAGAGCTGGAAAAGCGCAAATCGCGTTCCTAAAGTTGAAGTCGCGACACAAGAAGAGCCTGCACTTGATCGTGTTAGCCAACTAGAGAAGCAAATCTTTGAACTCACTGCTCGCGTTGCCATGCTTGAAGCTAAACTAACTGATCAATAAGGCAACTGAGCAATAAGTTGACCGATAAATAAGCTAACAGAGAAATTAGAACACTATGAAGATATGGGTTGATGCGGACGCTTGTCCAAAGGTTATCCGAGAAACAATCGTACGCGCAGCTGAGCGCACAGGGGTTGAATGTACCTTTGTGGCAAACCATCTGGTTCCCGTTCCTAAACGCAATAACATTCACTCGATTCAAGTGCCAAGCGGATTTGATATTGCTGATGATGAAATCGTAAAACGCACTGAACCTGGCGACCTTGTGATTACATCCGATATCCCTCTGGCCGACGAAGTGATCACCAAAGGTGGGCAAGCACTCAGTTCTCGTGGCGAGCTTTATACCAAAGAGACAATCAAAGCACGTCTGAACATTCGTGACTTCATGGATACTATGCGCTCAAGTGGCATCCAAACTGGCGGACCAAGTACCCTTTCTCAAACCGATCGTCGTGAGTTTGCCAACCACCTTGATAAAATCCTCGCTAAGCGACCAAAGTAACCAATTTATTTTGTGTGCACCATTTTGAAGCCGGTCAAGATGGTGCTCCAAGCCTTATCCCAACAAAGATATACAGTTAACACATATCAGATATTGAAACTGATCATTACCTCCTCGTAGCACAGACATAGATACTCCCTCTTTTAGTGAACACATGAGTGCACCATGCTACATAAAACAACGACTATTTTTGGCTCGTTGCAATGGATCTGCTCCCTGCTCCTTGGACTCTCTTCTACTTCTTTAGCACAAGAAGATACAGTTCTCCCCTCGCCACCAGATAACAAAGATAACGGATTATTTTCACTGCTTGGGGGGCCAGCTTACATGCCTGAAACTGGCTTTATGCTTGCCATCGGAGGATTGTACTCATTTAACACCACACCGGAACAACCGAGCAAAACTCAACGATCTTCTATCACATTAGTGGGTATCGCCAATGAAATGGATAGCGGTGTAGGGTTTGGTGTTCGCTCTAAGCAAAAAATATTTTCTCCACAGAATCGACTTCGTTACTTCGGCCAATTATCGATGGGAAAACAAAGCTTGTACTACTTCGGTACAGGTTATCAATCAGGGGTAAATACCGGCAAAGATGAAGAGAACTTAGTCGACTATGATTTCGTCACTTACAATGCCGATCTAGGAATGCACTTAGGTAACAACATTTACCTAGGGCCAATACTTCGCCTGCAGTACAAAAAGGCCATTGAAGAGTCGATTTCATCAAACGTCGCTCAAGATACCGATTTTGTCTACGGTCAAGATAACCCCTTCACTTTAGGGCTAGGGTTAGCCTTACAGTGGGATACTCGAGACATCGCAGTAAATGCACGTCAAGGTCAGTTTCTAAGCCTTGAATACGCGAGCTACCAGGACAACTTTGGCAGTGACTCCAATTTTGAAAAAGCCGAAGCCGATTACCGTCTTTATTGGACACCAATCAAAGGCTCCACCTTCGCTTTTCTCAATACTGCCAACCTAAGTACAGGCGATGTGCCCTATTACGAACTGCCGACCTTTGGCGGCCAAGATTCCATGCGTGGCATCTATTACGGACGCTACCGTGATATGCACAGCATTGAGCACACCATGGAGTATCGCCAGTCATTTATGAGCCATGGTGATTACACCAAACATGGCTTTACGATGTGGGCAGGTCTCGCTACAACAGCTAAAAACACCAACGAGCTGTATCAAGATAAAATTTACAGCTATGGCGTTGGTTATCGCTATGAACTCCAACCTCGTATGAATGTTCGTGTTGATCTCGGGTTTGGATCCAATGATGCCCAAGGCCTTTACTTGTCGATCAACGAAGCGTTTTAAGAGGCCATCATGACGAAATTTACAACGTTAGGTGCCGCTGTCGCATTGGCTATAGGGTCAACACCAAGTAAGGCAGAGAACGGTGCACGAGTCGATTTTCCTGATGCTGAAACACAGCAAAAGCTGAATAAAAAGTGGGAGCATGCTTTGCCCTTTCATGCCCAAAAAGCAATTGATCTAGGTTACGCTCTGCCTCTACCATTTTCTGTTTCATTTATAGGTAACGCTTCTAAACAAAACATCGAAATGTATGATTTGGGCGTGCAAGTTGGCGATGTAGACTTAGGAGACAGATACGATCTTTCTCAGGTGTCCTTTGGTACTCCTGAGATCGAGAGCAAAAGCATGCAGCTGCGCGCTGCGGCTTGGGTGTTTCCTTTCTTACAAATGGGTGTGCATGTAGGCCGTTTCTCGGGTGGAACACAATTAACAGCCGAAATACCGACCTCACTCTTTAAAGCTTGCGACAATCATCCAAGATTACCCACTTGCGCTAAAGAATCCGTCAGCACTCCGGAGTTTTATCCCGATGTTGAAGGTTCGAACTGGGGGTTCTCAATGAATATTGTAGGTCAGGTTGGGGATTTCACTTATGTGCTTCCGGCCAGTATGACGCACTCTCGCACTGATGATGAGCGTACTAACACTAAAACAATGTTGTTCAGCCCACGAGTTGGCCAACTTATCCAAACTGAAAACTGGGGTAACATTTTCCCCTATATGGGTGCCGCTTACATGCATAGCGAAGGGCTAACCCAAGAAAACAACGCACTAGGTGTGGATGGACTGTCTTACCAATTATCTCAACAGAGCGCGGAAGACTACTCTGCAATCATCGGAGCAAACTGGAATATCACGAAAACTTACGGAGCTAATTTAGAATTTATCGGAGGCCCGGGTAGAAAAATCATCAATGTCATCATGACTTACTCCTACTAGTTCCCAGTGGCATAACGAAAAAAACCTGCGATAAACGCAGGTTTTTTTGTTCTCTATAAGAAAGAGTTGTCTATAAGAACGAACCGTCTATAAACAAATATAGTTCTCAAGGCTAAGGCGTGTAGTACGTTTCAGCACCAGGGCCTACTGGTAGACCAAATACGAATACCCAAACGTAGAACATTAAGCTCCAACCAACCAAGAACACGATTGAGTATGGAAGCATAGTTGCAATCAGAGTACCGATACCTAGGTTCTTCATGTAACGAGTCGCTACCGCAAGGATAAGGCCAAAATAGCTCATCATTGGAGTAATAATGTTCGTTGTTGAATCACCGATACGGTAAGCCGCTTGAATCGTTTCAGGAGCGTAACCTACTAGCATTAGCATTGGAACGAAGATTGGTGCTGTTACTGCCCACTGAGCAGAAGCTGAACCGATCATCAGGTTAATGAAACCACACATTAAGATGAATGCGAAGAACAGCATTGGACCCGTTAGGCCAATATCCTGTAGGAAAGTAGCACCTGCAACTGCGAATACTTGACCGAAGTTAGTCCACTTGAAGAAAGCAACAAACTGAGCAGCAAAGAACACAAGTACGATGTACATGCCCATTGAAGACATAGATTTAGACATTGCATCGATAACATCACGATCAGTTTTCATTGTGCCGGTAACTTTACCGTAAACAAAACCAGGAACCGCGAAGAATACGAAGATGAACGCTACGATACTTTTCAGGAATGGAGAACCTGAAACCGTACCTGCGGCTGAACGTAGAACGCCGTCAGCTGGAACAATCGTCCAAGCAAGAAGCGCTGAAACCGCTAGCACTGCGATACCCGCAAGCTTAAGGCCTTTCTTCTCAACGTCTGTTAGTTTGCCCATCGAATCATTTGATAGGTCTTCAGACGCTTCTTCATCGTTGTATTTACCCAGTTTTGGCTCAACAATCTTCTCAGTTACAAATGCACCTGTAATCGCAATGAAGAACGTCGAAACAAACATGAAGTACCAGTTTGATTCAGGACCGACGCTGTAAGTCGGGTCGATCATTTGTGCTGCTGTTTCTGTAATACCAGAAAGCAGTGGATCAACCGTACCGATTAGAAGGTTTGCAGAGTAACCACCAGATACACCAGCAAATGCTGCCGCTAGACCAGCTAATGGGTGACGACCCAAAGAGTGGAAAAGCATTGCTGCAAGAGGGATAAGTACTACATAACCAAGCTCTGAAGCCGTGTTAGAGATAATACCGGCAAAAACTACGGTTACCGTAACCATACGCTTAGATGCGCCCATTACCATGCCACGCATCGCCGCAGATAATAGACCTGAGTGTTCAGCAATCGCTACACCTAGCATTGCAACAAGCACGGTACCTAATGGCGCAAAGCCAACAAAGTTTTTAACTAGATTAGTAACAATGAGCTGTAAGCCTTCAGCGTTAAGTAAGCTTACAACGTAGATCATGCCGTCAGCAGCACGACCAGGAGCACCTTCTGGGCGAGGGTCCATAACAGATACTTCAAAATATCCAGCGATACCTGAAGTAACTAAGATTGCGACACAGAAGATTGCGAAAAGAGTGATCGGGTGGGGTAATAGGTTCCCCAAATATTCAACACCATCGAGAAAACGGGTAAAAATAGGTTTCTTTGGCGAGTTGTTTTTTATTGAAGCTGATGAACTCATCAGTTCCCTCCTTGTAGTGATTCCTATGCAATTGTGACAAAAATGTTCAAATTGCCAGCGAAGGGTACGCGACAAAATTATCAATTAGAAATTCAAAATGTTACAAAATGTGTAACAATCGACGATTTTTAACTCTATTTGAACAATTAATTAGCAAATAAATCTACATTAAATACAAAATCTAGATTTATAATTCACAAATACACATTCACTACAAATATAACTGATAATATAACCCATTGATTCACTTGAAAATAAAACACGCCATACTCTAAGTTAATACGCAATATTCTGCTAGGTTCTTCTCGAGGGAAAAGAAAAACAGACAAATGAATGAAGTTTGACTTTCCCCTCGTTTTTACACTCGCGTCACATCAATTTGACTGACTATTTCTGAACCGCTTTGAATCTCGGATTGGTTTTGCAGATAACATAATGACGACCTCTGCGCTTTACTATCTGGCAATCAGGATGGCGGCTTTTCGCGCTTTTAAGTGATTTCACAACTTTCATTCTATTTCGCTCCCTTACCTAATTGACCAAAACGACGTGTGAAGTTCGCAACACGTCCTTCTTTATGCAGCACTCGTTGTTTACCCGTATAGAAAGGATGAGACTTTGACGACACCTCAATCGTGAAGTAAGGATAAGTATTGCCGTCTTCCCATTCGATAGTACGGTCTGTTTTTAGCGTTGAGCCGATTAAGAAGTACTCATCGACACTGGTGTCATGAAAAACCACGGGACGGTAATCTGGATGGATATTCGGTTTCATTGTATTTCCCTTAAATAACTAATTTGATATGTTATAACATTGCAAATGATAATTATTATCAAAAGAAAAACAAGCTATTTTATGATATTTTTCCGTCTTAATCGTAATCAGAGAACACCCAACTATGTACACCATTGAACCTGTTGGCTTTATTGAGTCTCCTTATAAAGAGAAGTTCGCTGTGCCAAGACAGCCTAGGCTAGTACCCACATCCACCTCAAGAGTCAGGTTGGTTGATGCAGCAAACTGCCTTGAGTCTGTTCGTGATATCGAGCAATTTAGCCATGTTTGGTTACTATTTCTGTTCGACAAGAACCTTGAAGCAGGCTGGAAACCAACTGTGAGGCCACCTCGCCTTGGCGGGAATGAACGTATTGGTGTATTCGCGTCTCGTGCCACATTCAGACCGAATGGAATTGGCATGTCTGCGGTTGAACTAAAAGGTGTGTCTCAAGAAAAAGGACAAACTTGGTTGGATCTCGGCAGCGTCGACTTAGTAGACGGTACACCGATCATCGACATCAAGCCTTATATCCCCTACTCAGATTCGATTCCGGATGCATTGGGAGGGTTCGCCGCCGACGAACCAGAGGTGCTCGACGTTAACTTTTCACAGCAAGCGCAAAGTAAGCTCGCAAGCCATCCACAAGCGCGCCATATCATTCAGGTGATCAAAGAAGTATTAGGCCAAGACCCTCGCCCTGCCTATAAGAAAGGTAAGCCTGACAACAAAGAATATGCGGTAAATTTGTTCGATCTTAACGTGAAATTCGTGGTTGAAACGCTTTTCATCAATGTAACTGACATTGAACGCTTTTGAGATCCCAAATAGGCTGATATTATATGCGGCTATATCAGATTTGCTGTGGTCACGAACGACAGCAAGTTTTCTTTTATCAATGATGAAACGGATACCATAGAATGCGTACCAGTAACTACCTTCTTTCTACTCTGAAAGAGACTCCAAACGACGCAGAAGTTATCAGCCACCAGCTGATGCTACGTGCAGGTATGATCCGTAAGCTAGCTTCAGGTTTATATACTTGGCTACCTACTGGTCTACGTGTACTGCGTAAAGTCGAAAATATCGTTCGCCAAGAGATCGATAATGCAGGTGCCGTTGAAATCTTGATGCCCGTAGTTCAACCGTTTGAGCTTTGGGAAGAGACTGGCCGTTCTGAAAAGATGGGTCCTGAGCTACTTCGTTTCACAGACCGTCACTCTCGTCCATTTGTTCTTAGCCCAACAGCTGAAGAAGTGGTAACGAGCCTAGTACGTAACGAGATCAGCTCTTACAAACAGCTACCTCTAAACCTGTACCAAATCCAGACTAAATTCCGTGATGAGCGCCGCCCTCGTTTTGGCGTAATGCGTGCACGTGAATTCTCTATGATGGATGCGTACAGCTTTGATATCGATAAAGAAGGCTTAGAAAAGTCTTACCAAGCGATGCACGATGCTTACTGTAAAGCATTCGACCGCATGGGCCTTGAGTACCGTCCAGTATTGGCAGACTCTGGCGCAATCGGCGGCAGCGGCTCTCAAGAATTCCACGTTCTTGCTGAAAGCGGCGAAGACCTAATCGCATTCTCTTCTGAATCTGATTACGCAGCGAACATCGAGAAAGCAGAAGCACTAGCTCCAACGACTGAAGCGGCAGCGCCAACTCAAGAGATGGAACTGGTTGATACGCCAAACGCAAAAACAATCGCAGAATTGGTAGAGCAACACGGTCTAGCAATCGAGAAGACAGTTAAGACTCTATTCGTTAAAGCTTCTGATGAAGTAGACGCTGATATCATCGCGCTAATCATCCGTGGTGACCACGAACTGAACGAAGTGAAAGCAGAGAACCTTCCACAGGTTGCTTCTCCGCTAGAGATGGCTTCTGAAGAAGAAATCCGTGCACTTGTTGGTGCAGGTCCTGGTTCACTTGGCCCTGTAGGCCTAGAGCTACCATTCATCGTTGACCGCTCTGTTGCTGTAATGAGTGATTTCGGCGCTGGCGCAAACGTAGATGGTAAGCACTACTTCGGCATCAACTGGGGTCGTGACGTTAAGCTTGCTCAAGTTGAAGACCTACGTAACGTTGTTGAAGGCGACCTTAGCCCATGTGGTCAAGGTACTATTCAGCTTAAGCGTGGTATCGAAGTTGGTCACATCTTCCAACTAGGTAATACTTACTCTAAAGCAATGAACTGTAACGTGCTTGGTCCTGATGGTAAGAGCGTAATCCTAGAAATGGGTTGTTACGGTATCGGTGTTTCACGTGTTGTTGCATCTGCTATCGAGCAAAACCACGATAAATTCGGTATCACTTGGCCAGACGCACTAGCGCCATTCCAAGTTGCTATCGTACCAATGAACATGCACAAATCTGAGCGCGTTAAAGAAGCAGCTGAGAAGCTATACGCTGAATTAACAGCTATGGGTATCGAAGTTCTATTCGATGACCGTAAAGAGCGTCCAGGTGTAATGTTCAAAGATATCGAGCTAGTGGGTATCCCTCACACTATCGTTATCGGCGATCGCAGCATGGACGAAGGCAACTTCGAATACAAAAACCGTCGTACTGGTGATAAAGAAGCTATCGCTATGGACACGGTTATCGAGCACCTTAAAGCTCAACTAGCTTAGTAATCCGATTACTCACTAGATAAACATTGAAAGGCTGCCATTAGGTGGCCTTTTTTGTGCCTGTCGTTTCCCTTCAAGTTCTCTTCTATTTATCAGTAGAGTAAATAACGTGAGTTAATCCCCGGTTCATCTTTAAATCCGTATATTGGGTTCATCAACTCTTTAGACCCGCTTACATTGGAGGTATCGATGGATATCAAAAGCTTACTTAACCAAGCACTTAAGTCAGATCTCGTTAAACAAGGAACTCAGAAGCTTTCCCAAGGATCTTCGAGTTTAAGCAGCCTCTCTCAAGGCAGTAGCAGCAATGGCAAGGGTATCAACAAGAGCACACTTGGCGCTTTCGGTGCAGGCGCAGTTGGCAGCGGACTGTTAGGTGCGTTAATGGGCTCGAAGAAAACCAAGAAAATGGGTAAAAAAGCCGCAGGTATTGGTGGCGCAGCAGCACTTGGCGCTCTCGCTTACAAGGTCTACAACGACTACCAATCTAAACAAGGCCAAACACCGAATACCGAGCAAGCTCAATTTGATGAGAACGACTCAAACCATAGCGTACTGATTCTCCGAGCGATGATTGCAGCGTCCAAAGCCGATGGCCATGTCGATGAAGAAGAGATGGCTAAGATTGAACAAGCCGTCGAAAACATGGGTGCCGATTATCAACTGACTAAATTGGTGTCTGAAGAGTTGCACAAACCACTCGATCCAAGTGAAATCGCTCAACTCGCGACATCACCGCAACAAGCCAGCGAAATCTACTTAGCCTCTTTGATCGTAGCGGATGAGCAGAACTTCATGGAAAAGGCGTACCTCAAAGAGTTAGCCAAACAACTCAATCTTGCTGATGAAGTGACTTATCAACTTGAACAACAAATATCTGGTTAAGCGGTCAATATCCGGCTAATTGGCAAGCTAGCAAGTGATACGTTGAGCATCAACAGAATGAGATATTGAGCAAGAACAAACTAACTCTGAACTTAATCAGATCCACTTTGTTTTTACTTATCTCTATGTGTATATTGAGATCAGTTATCATTTGGTTAGGTATAAAAATGAAAGTATACGATTGTTGTGATTTGGTGCGTGAACTGTATTCTCAAATTGGCAGTGGCGACCAAGGCTATATCCCGAAAGCGATCACCTGCGCGGTAAAAACATTGAATGACCTTGCTGCAGACGAATCTCTTCCTAAAGAAGCGCGTGAGCGTGCAGCCTTTGCCGCTGCAAACCTACTGATCTCAGATTTCGAGGACTAATATGAACCTCGCTAACTTTGAAAAGATGGATCCTGTGATGTTGATGAGCATCGTCAACATGAAACTGCGTGACGACTTCGGCGGTGATTTGGATCGAGTGGTCAACTTCTACGAGATCGACAAAGCAGCATTGATAGCGAAACTTGCGTCTGCTGGCTTTGAGTTCCTTCCAGAAGCCAAACAGTTTAGATAGTCATTTAGAACAAGCTTGATTTTGAAAGGCCAACCTTAGTGTTGGTCTTTTTATTTATTGGCCGGAAGAAGGGTACATAATAGGCCAAAGATCAATAAACCTATTATAAATTATCTGTTTGCGCCTATACTTTTATATCCTAGAGTCAACCTGCGATCCTTGAACCAAAGCGTGTTGTTGTATAGGCTACCCAGAACAGCATATAAAACTCATCACTAAGTTGGATGATATCGAAGGACTAACAATGAAAAGACTCGGACTATTAGCCGTTATCACAGCCGCACTCACCGCAGGGTGCTCTTCAAATACTCAGCAAGATAACTTTCGTGAAGCCTCTTTTGAACTATGTAATACCGAAGTCGATATCTACTCTGTAAGCCATGATGAGCGAATTCGTATCGTCTGTTCTGATGGTTCTAAATTCGCTTTGAACAGCGAAGATACGCTAGAAGTAATGCGTGATATCAACATCGACTACTGCGATGGCGAAGGCTTAGGCAAATTCAATGAAAGCCGCAGCTACTACTCGTTTAAGTGTAAATCAGGCACTTTACTGAGCATCAAAAAGTAAAATCGAGACCAGCAAACAACAAAGGGTTGATGTGCAAGCATCAGCCCTTTTTAGTATCAGCCTTTCTGTATTCTCAGATACCCCAACTCCATACCGACAGATACAAAAAAGGCTCCCAACAGGAGCCTTTCAAATCATATTTTTCAATCAAATAGCTTTAGTTCAGGAAAAGACACGAAGCTTTCAACACCCTTCCCTAAAACAAAAAGGACTCAATGAGCCCCTTTAAAAGTGTTTTTCAAAGTAGTCGTTTGAAATTCTAGGAGAGCACGCGGAGCTTACGAATGTAAGTGAGCATGCTCGACAACGACTTTATTACTTACGAATACAAAAAAGGCCCCAACAGGGACCTTTTAAACTTTTTTCAAAGTAGATGAGCGAAGTTCAAGGAGCTCACACGGAGTTTGCGCTAGCAAATGAGTATGTGCGACACAGAAATTCGTTCACTCTACGCAGAAAAAATTAAGCGTAAACTGGTAGACGCTTACAGATCTCTAGTACTTTAGCTTTCGTTGCTTCGATAACAGACTCATCGCCCATGTTATCTAGGATGTCACAGATCCAACCTGCTAGCTCTTTCGCGTCTGCTTCTGAGAAACCGCGACGAGTGATAGAAGGAGAACCGATACGGATACCTGAAGTAACGAACGGGCTACGAGGATCGTTTGGTACAGAGTTCTTGTTCACTGTGATGTTCGCTGCACCTAGTGCTGCATCTGCTTCTTTACCTGTGATGTCTTTATCGATTAGGTCAACTAGGAACAGGTGGTTCTCTGTAGAACCTGAAACGATGTTGTAACCGCGTGCAAGGAATTCAGCAACCATTGCTTTTGCGTTAGCAACTACGCGAGCTTGGTATTCTTTGAATTCTGGCTCTAGAGCTTCTTTGAACGCTACTGCTTTACCAGCGATAACGTGCATTAGAGGACCACCTTGGCCGCCTGGGAATACTGCTGAGTTTAGCTTCTTGTAAAGATCTTCGCCTTCGTTAGAAAGGATAAGACCACCACGAGGACCAGCAAGCGTCTTGTGTGTTGTTGTTGTTACAACGTGAGCGTGTGGAACTGGGTTCGGGTAAACGCCTGCAGCGATTAGACCAGCAACGTGAGCCATATCTACGAAGAAGTAAGCACCTACTTTGTCAGCAATTTCACGCATGCGCTTCCAATCACAAACTTGAGAGTAAGCTGAGAAACCACCGATGATCATCTTAGGCTTGTGCTCGATAGCTAGCGCTTCCATCTCTTCGTAATCGATTTGACCTGCTTCATCGATACCGTAAGGAATGATGTTGTAAAGCTTACCAGAGAAGTTTACTGGAGAACCGTGAGTTAGGTGACCACCGTGCGCAAGGCTCATACCTAGAACAGTATCGCCAGCGTTCAGCAGTGCCATGTATACAGCGTTGTTTGCTTGAGAACCTGAGTGAGGTTGTACGTTTGCGTATTGAGCGCCAAACAGTTCACATGCACGTTCGATTGCTAGAGTTTCAACTTTATCTACGTACTCACAACCACCGTAGTAACGCTTACCTGGGTAGCCTTCAGCGTATTTGTTTGTAAGTTGAGAACCTTGAGCTTCCATTACACGTGGGCTTGTGTAGTTTTCTGAAGCGATAAGTTCGATGTGCTCTTCCTGACGAAGAGTTTCTTCTTGGATAGCTGCGAATAGATCCGCATCGTAATCAGCAATGTTCATGTCACGCTTAAGCATCTGTATCTCCTGACTCAGATTGTACTGAAAGTTTCAAAAAAACCACACAACGACCGAAAGCAAACGTTTCCGTCACCGTTTTGATGTGACGCATTCTACATAATTTGATCTAGGTCATAAAGAGCTAATTGCAATTTTATCATGCAGTTTTTTCATAATCACATATAAGATTCATCATGGTTATTAAGCTTATCCAACCAAAGATGACGCTTACTGTCAATTTTACGCTTTACACCCTGTAAAACGCAGATTACATAGGTTTACCTTAATTTTGCACCTCAAGCTACCGAAAGCTAAGGTTTTTCTCTACTATGCACGCCTTTATTGGTTAGGTAATTATAAAAACGATGGAAAAACACTCACGTAAAGAAGATTGGGTAGCGATTCTCACTGGCACGTTTTTAGTGGCGTTAGGCGTCTTCTTTTTACAGTCAGCGAACCTGCTTACCGGTGGTACTACTGGCTTGGCTCTGCTTTTGAGTCAATTCTTGCCTGTAACCTTTGGTATTTTGTACTTTGTTGCCAATTGTCCATTCTACTTATTGGCCTGGAAACGATTTGGCCGCAGCTTTGCTATTAGCAGCGCGATTTCTGGTGCTTTAGTGTCTGTGTTTGCCGATCATTTATACTTAGTTATCTCGCTAGAAGTTCATAACGAGATCTATTGTGCTGTTGCCGGCGGCTTATTAATGGGCTTAGGTATGCTAATCCTATTCCGTCACCGCTCAAGCCTGGGTGGCTTCAACGTACTGTGCTTATTTATCCAAGACCGCTACGGTATCTCGGTAGGTAAAACACAAATGGGTATTGATGCGTGTATTCTTTTTGCATCGTTCTTCTTTGTATCACCTTGGGTGATTACCGTATCTGTATTAGGCACCGCAGTATTGAACATCGTATTGGCAATGAACCACAAACCAACTCGCTACTCGGTGAATTACGCGTCTTAATACCAATCACCCTATGAATTACTAGCTGTTTTTAATAACAAAAACAGCTAGAATTTAGGTTTTATAAACCGTCGCCTTTTCTATGCAAGATTACCTCTCTAGCGCCAAAGACCAACAAGCCTCTATTTATATTGAAGGCTTGGAATTCAACCCCAACACTCGAGTCTTAAGCTGCGACAAGCAGGTCATCGATTTAGAACCTCGTTCTATCGAGCTATTGGAGTTGCTTCTTACCAGCGTTGGTCAGCCGCTCGCTGCCGAGCACATCATTGAATCTGTATGGCAAAGTAACTTCATTTCCAAAAATGTTCTGACAAACCGAATCAGTACCTTACGTTCAGTACTTCAAAAACACCTGCCAGATAGCGACGCAACCAAAATACTGGTGACTTATCCGCGCAAGGGCTACTTCCTTAACCCAAGCTCGGTTAGCTTTGCCGCGGCTTCCCCTGAAAACGCACCTAATAATGCCACCATAGAGTCTCCAACCAATAAAAAAGGATTTGGCTCCAATCCTGCTAACCCTTGGCTTGTTGTGGTGTCTTTGGTTTTGCTGATCAGCACCGCGGTAATGGGCTATATGCTTTGGCAATCTTCGACTCGAGCCTCTGAAGTCGAACGCGACCAACGATTGATTCCTAAGGTTGAGCTGCTACTCAATCGCATTGATGCTGTCGGAGACAACGCAAGGCACTATCGCAAGGTTGTTAAAGCTCTGCTACTTCAACAGCAAATTGAGTACGCCTACACCGATTTAGCCAACCAAGATGCTCCTAGTTACTTCTTAGATCCAATAGATAGCTCCCCTTTCTTCCCTGGCGCGAAAAACATGCGTACCAGTGACTATCTACTTAACATTCAACTGAAGGACCAAGAAGTTAACAAACGACTCGCGGCCAAGGTCAGCCTGATCTACCCGATCTCAGGTAAGCTTGCCTTTCGTGGCGTTTATTCTGTTGATATAGACAACCTCAGCGAAAGCTTGATGGAGATTAACCAAGAGCTAGCCAGCTACTTTGCTTTGCCTGCACCGTTGTCGCCGGAATGGTCTGTCGACAATACCGAAGTCAGCGAGTTGCTGAGTGGAAAACCCATAGTGTTTGATAACATCAAGCTCAACACCATGACCTCTACTCTGATTGCACGACAACTTGCTCTATTTGAAACGGATCAGAAGAAGCTCATTGCGTTCACGAATCTTGTTCAAACTCGATTTAAGTTACTTCCGGACGAACTCAAGCTGTGGCTTGGTATCATTCATTTCAAACAGAGAAACCTGCAAACCGCAAAAGAACTCCTGACCAATACCTCAGGAAACTCTACGATCGAAAATGCGTTGGTTTATATGATGGTTTCTCACATTGCTTATAAGCAAGGCAACATGGAGAAGTTCCGCCTCAACTACATGGAGTCTCTGGTTGCGTTATTAAGAGTGGTTCCATCCGAAGAGCTATTCGCTCGACTATCTAAACCGGAATCCAAATCGACCTGCCTACAACCTTGGAAGAGCTTAAAGCTAAGCGTTAAAGAGCCTCTGATCATAAAGCAGTGGGAAAACTTAATGCTTAACTACTGCACAGCTGTCGGGCAGCAGTTCTCAAATGACAATAAAAAGCCCTTTCAAATAAACAACTTAAATATAAATTAAGATCTTATGTGACTTCGTTTTTTGCCCTATTTACTCCTCAAACAATAGCATTCCTAAAAACATCGGGCCCACCAAGGGCTTTCAACTTTAGGAATATTAAACATGAAGAAAACAATGACGCTGCTAGCGACCTCTCTCTTTGCTCTCTATGGTTGTGGTGGCGGAGGTGGCTCTTCTTCTGGTTCAACAGGTGGTAACAAAGGGCCAAGCAATCAGGTTGATTACCCGATTGCGAGCGCTACGTTTTCCCCGAAACCAGAAACAACATTGGGCTACTCATTTACCAAAGATGGTCAAACTGAAGGCGTGATGACAATGAACTTCACTCCTTTAAGCGGTGAACTCATTATTGCAGGGTTAGAAGAAGAGACCGGCAATGAAACTGTCGTTCAAGTTATCAATGACCTCATCAATTACGGCATCACCGAATTTTATGTTTCTGAAGACATCATGACGAATGTTGAAGGTACACAAGAAGACGGCAGCATTTATTTTGCTGGCCCTGACCGCGGCCTACACGAGATCACCAGTGCCTACTTTATTGGCAGCCAATACGTCACAAGAATGATGTACAGCAGCCCACTGTTCCGTTTGAAAGGAACAGACGTAAAAGAGAGCAACCCTATCATTGATATCAGTGAAGAAACCATTTCAATGCAAATCACGCTTGATGGAGAAGCCGTCACGAATATGTTGAGTGACTTTGAGGATCACCAGTGGGTTAAAACGTTATCCGCTGACGCTTCGTGCCAAGTCACTTGGCAGCAGGAAATTAATGAAACTGGTGTGCGTAAAAGCTTCACTGTTTCGGGTAAATCGATCGAAGCTGCGAATCTTACGGAGAAAAACACTTACCACATTGGCTGTGTTGGGATGGACTCAGCAGAGTTTGGCACATCGTCTGAGCGCTGGTTCAACCCAACGATTGGCCTAATTGAGCAGATTGAATTGATGTCTGTAGAACAATCTACGATCGAAGAATCAGCAGCGCTACTGACCTCGATTAGCTAGCCCTGACTTAGATTCACTAAATCTGAGCGTAACTGCTGACTAACCACAAGCAATAAAAAAGGCTTTGGGGAGCACTCCAAAGCCTTTGTAGAAGCCGAACCCTTTAAGGGGAATAAGAATTAGGCTTATTGAAATAAAACAAGGTCACCCTTCAATCAAGAGAATACGAGTCTCGTAAGGACGCAGTACTTGATGATGTAATGCGACTGAAGTGTTCGCTTGTTGATAGTTAGACAACAGACTCTTCGCCTTAGTCATATCAAAACGTTCTGGTAAAACGCATTCCGCCTCTTCACCATAATAGTTGTTAATACACAGCAAGGTTTGCCCTTCGTTCTCACGTACATACGCAAAAATGGATGAGTGCTCAGGCAATAAATCTTGATAGCTGCCATCCGTAATCACTGGTACTTGTTTGCGTAACTCAATCAAGCTCTTATAGAAATAGAAAACAGAGTCTTTGTCTTCAAGTGCTTGCTCAGCGTTAATCTCAGAGTAATTATTCGCTACATCAAGCCATGGCTGAGCTTGTGAGAATCCTGCGTAAGGCTCACTGTTCCATTGCATTGGTGTACGAGAGTTATCACGAGACTTCTGCGCTAAAATAGCCATCATATCTTGATGAGCTACACCATCACGGTTCACCATGATGTCGTACATATTGGTACTCTCAACGTCACGATATTGGCTGATGTCGGTATAGCCAGGGTTGGTCATACCAATCTCTTCACCTTGGTAAATGTAAGGTGTGCCTTGCATCATGTGGACAGAAGCAGCAAGCATCTTGGCTGATTCAACTCGATATTGCTGATCGTTACCTAAACGGCTCACCACTCTTGGTTGGTCGTGGTTACACCAGAATAGTGCGCCCCAACCTTTTCCGTTCAATCCTGTTTGCCAGTGATTGAAGATCGATTTGAGCTGTAAGAAGTCAAACGGAGCATTAGTCCACTTCTCACCATTGGTGTAATCGACTTTAAGGTGATGGAAGTTAAACACCATCGATAGCTCGCTGTTATCAACATTTGAATATTGCTGGCAATGTTCCAACGTGGTTGAGGACATCTCGCCGACGGTGACGCTGCCGTACTTCTGAAATACTGCTTCGCTGATCTCTTTTAGATATTCATGCACACGTGGGCCGTCTGTGTAAAAACGGCGACCATCACCGATATCATCATTAGGGAAATCTTGCTGCTTTGAAATCAGGTTAATCACGTCTAAACGGAAACCGTCGACGCCCTTCTCAGCCCAGAAACTGATAACGTCTTTCACTTCTTCACGTACAACTGGGTTCTCCCAGTTCAGGTCGGCCTGTTCTTTGGCGAATAAGTGTAGGAAGTATTGCCCAGTCACCTCATCTAATTCCCACGCATTGCCACCGAACTTAGACTGCCAGTTAGTTGGAGCTTGACCATCTACTGGATCTTTCCAGATATAGTAATCGCGGTACGGGCTGTTTTTATCGCCCAGAGCAGATTGAAACCATGCATGTTCAGTGGACGTATGGTTAACCACAATATCCATCACGATACGAATACCACGCTGATGTGCTTCAGACAGCAATAGGTCGAAATCTTCCATGGTGCCAAATTGAGGATTAATCGCGTAGTAATCTGAAATATCGTAGCCGTTATCAATCATTGGTGATGCGTAAACCGGAGTTAACCAAATTGCATCGACACTCAAGTGTTTGAGGTAATCCAGTTTCGAAATGATCCCTTTGATATCTCCAGTACCTTTACTGCCACTGTCGCAGAAGCTCTTTGGGTAGATTTGATAGATGGTCGCGGTTTTCCACCAGCTTTCATCATGTTCAGTCATCGCCATCTCTAACACTCACTTACCAAAAAATATAAATTAAAATCACCATGCAAATCATGGTCGAATAGAAGTCATTTCTAAGAGAAAAAGCGATGACTCAATTAAAGTCATCGCTTATAAAATGCATTACGCGTTAGCGGTTTCGAGCTCACCTTTTGATTGGGCGCGCTTGTAGAAGAACAACGTCAAGGTTACAGGCAATACAATCGCCACCAGCATCGCAACTAAGTAAATCGACCAATATTGAGGTTGAATCGATAAGATGCCCGGCAAGCCGCCGACACCGATACCATTCGCCATAACACCTGCGCTACCGCAGATTGCGGCTGCAACAGCACTACCAATCATCGCGCTCAGCATTGGGAATTTGTATTTAAGGTTGATGCCGTACATCGCAGGCTCTGTTACACCTAAGTAGGCTGAAATTGCTGCAGGAACCGAGATGTCTCGTTCACCTTCACGCTTGCTCAAGATAATGATGCCCACTACTGCCGATGCTTGTGCAATGTTTGATAGTGCAATCAAAGGCCAGATTGGTGTGCCACCTAAATCTTGCATCAATTGCAGATCCACCGCGTTGGTTGTGTGGTGAATGCCCGTGATAACCAAAGGTGCGTAAAGGAAGCCAAATACCACTGAACCAAGAATCGCAAAGTCACCTGTCATTGCCGCTTTAGCCGCGAATGCCACACCATCGCCTAACATACGACCAAATGGGCCAATGAAAGCGTGCGCTAGAATCACAGACAAAATAATCGATACAAATGGCACAACCACTAGGTACAAGTAAGCTGGGACGATGCGCTTAAGATTGGTTTCAATGAACGCCAAAGCTACACCCGCCAACATTGCAGGGATCACCTGAGCCTGATAACCGACTTTCTCAATCACAAACAGTCCAAAATCCCATACCTCAGGTACCGATTTACCTATCATGTATGCATTCATAAGTTGTGGGGAAACCAAGGTCACACCGAGCGTGATGCCCAAAATAGGGGTTCCACCGAGTTTCTTAACCGTTGCCCAACACACGCCAACCGGTAGGAAGAAGAAAATAGCTTCGCCGATCAACCATAAGAAAGAGTGAACCGTTGCCCAAAATTGACTGATTTCAACTAGAGTTTTGCCGTCGAACATGCGAATGTCGCCAATCACATTACGGAAACCAAGAATCAAACCACCAGTAATAATGGCAGGCAGCAGTGGTACGAAAATTTCGGCTAAATGGGAGATACCACGCTCAAGGAAGTTCATATTTTGACGAGCAGCCAACTTCGCCTCATCTTTTGATGATGCCTCTTTACCTGTCTGTTCAATCAGAAGTGCATACACTTCATCAACTTCAGTGCCAATCACAACTTGGAATTGACCTGCGTTAGTAAAGCAGCCTTTTACTAGCTTCAATTTTTCGAGTTCAGCTTTGTTTGCCTGCTCTGTATCGTTCAATACAAAACGCAGTCGAGTCAGACAGTGGCTGACACTTGCAATGTTTTCTTTACCACCGACTAACTCGATAAGACGCGCAACGTCTTGCTTCGCTATCTTACTCATACTACCCCACCCTGGTTTCATTCAATTACTCATCTAAACCATGCAGCTATAACCACTCAGATTTAGATTTATGGGAACATTCCCAATCACGGTTATTATAATGCCCGCATGAATGATAAATTAAAATGGGAACAGTCCCATTAATTGAAAGAGATCACACTCTAATTTTAATCTAAGCGGTTCAATTTCGCTTAATTGAGTGGATTATAGAATCGGAGATTGAGTGTGATGAGAGATATCTGAATTGCCTAATAGCTGAGAGATCAATAGATTAGCAGCCAACTTACCTGCAGATTGGTAACCAGGATCAATGCTAAATACTCGTGGGAATAAGAAAGAGAGAAGATCATTACCACCAACGCCGGTGACTACCACATCTTCACGTTGTCGCTCTTGCAGACGTTTGATAACACCAAGAGCAAGGGTATCACTGGCACAAACGATCGCTTGAGTCGCGGGAGTTAGAACCTCATCCACCAGCTGATAAGCACTTTCGTGATGAAGTTGGCCAGTGCGATAGTTCGCAATCACTCCGGTGCTTTCACACCAATCGAGATAAGCCTTAAGACGCAGCTCACCGGTTGATTTGTCGCTAGGATCAACACCAATAAAGCCGACATCTGAGATCCCTTGCTCCGATAGATGCGCTAACGCACTATTAATCACCTGTTGGTTATCGTAGTTAATCGACGTTACATTCTCGGTATCCAGAGCAATAACCACGGCTTTGTGCTCCCACGCTTCGATCGCAGGAATATCACAATCCGTAAAACCAAACACAATAATGCCATCAACGTTACGACGTTTAAGAACCTGAAGATGCTCGTTGGCTTTTTCTCTGTCGAGTTGGCTTTCCATGATCACGACATCGTAATCCGCTCGATACAACTCGGCCAGCATGGTGCTAACGGCTTTGTTTTCAGAAGGGGAATCCAAACGAGAGATAATCACGCCGATGACTTTTTGGCTGCCACCGCGCATCGATTGCGCTGACTTTGAAGGTGTATACCCAGATTCTTGAATTACTCTTTCCACCCTTTCACGGGTTTCAGGTTTCACTTTTGGATCGTTGGTCAGAACGCGTGATACGGTTGACTTACCAACACCGGACAGTTTTGCAATATCAAGAATAGTGAGTTTTTTGCTCATAAAAAGTCTAACGTTAAAGGGAAGAGAATAAAAAGTGAGGGTAGATTCCCTCACTTAACTGTTTGTAAATCTTAGAAGTTAACTATGACTTACTTTCGACAATTTTTATATACGACACGACCAAGTTCTAGACGTGCGTTGTCACCTTTAGTGCGTAAAGTGACGCTATTGATCAGTTCAGAGGTTCCATCATCTAAGATATACTTCGTTCCTGAACCTGCCGCTATTTGAGTGAGGCGATATTCATTCTCTGGCAAACGTAATACCGCTTTTTCATTACCAAGGTAAGCGACCTTAAATGAAGCGTCAGACTCACATTGATAAGTCACGAATTGATCGTCCGATACTGCACCATCAGGCGCTGCGGATTTAGAACACCCGAATAACGCTACCGTACATAGAGATGCTATCAACAATGCTTTCATACTGCGTTCCTCATCTTTATATAGTGAACAACACTTATATCTAAGTGAAAGAGACTTAGTGTCTTAACCTTTTAAGAATGCTGGTACATCTTTAATACTGTCAAGCACAACACTTGCAAGTGCTTCACCCTTTTCAGTGATTGGCTTACCGGTTCTTACCAGTACTTTTGTGCCAACACCTGCCGCTTCTGCAGCCATCATGTCTTCAGCTTTATCGCCGATCATGACCGAGTTAGCCATATCAATCTTCAGAAAGTCACGGGCAGAAATGAACATGCCTGGCTTTGGCTTACGACATTCACAATCTTGCTTGTAGTCACCAACACCGTGCTCAGCATGATGAGGACAGTAATAGATGCCATCAAGCTCAACGCCGTTATCAACAAAGTTCCAATCCATCCACTGCGTTAAAGAAAGAAAACGGTCTTCACTAAACATGCCGCGAGCAATGCCTGACTGATTAGTCACTAGCACCAATAAATAGCCCATATCTTTAAACGCTTTCGCCGCTTCAAACACACCGTCAATGTATTCAAAGTCATGCTCATCATGTACGTAGCCGTGGTCAACGTTAATCACACCATCACGATCTAAAAAAACAGCAGGTTTAGACAAAATTTTGTTCTCTATCAACTCTCTATTAATCATTAATTATTACACGCTTTATTTGCTTCATCACTATCTATTTAGTTTTGCGTTCGTTAACGATTTGTTTCTAGCTTAGCCATACAATCGACGTTTAGCCGTCTAGACGTAAAAATATCTATTGACTTAGATCATAGAACACCATAGCATCATCTGTAAATCGAGCGAGCTATCGACATATTATTCTGTTCTACCTGCACGGGTTTCTCTATGATTAAAGTGAATCAAGTCAACAAGGTTTTTTATCAAGGCACTAAAGAAATCAATGCCTTAATTGATATCAACCTCCACATTCCTCAAGGTCAAATCTTTGGAGTCATTGGCTCTTCAGGTGCAGGCAAAAGTACCCTAATCCGCTGTGTAAATATGTTGGAAGCTCCGACCTCTGGTGAAGTGATTGTTGATGGTATCGACCTAACAAAACTCTGCAAATCTGAACTTAGCGAAGCGCGCCGTAACATCGGCATGATATTCCAGCACTTCAACCTACTGTCTTCTCGTACTGTATTTAACAATGTAGCACTGCCTCTAGAACTTGCTGGTAAAGATAAAGCGATTATTGAAGCGAAAGTCAGCGAGTTACTTGAACTGGTTGGCCTTGCTGATAAGCGTGACACCTACCCGGCAAACCTTAGTGGTGGTCAAAAGCAGCGTGTGGCGATTGCTCGCGCACTGGCCTCTGACCCGAAAGTACTGCTATGTGATGAAGCCACCAGCGCATTGGACCCAGCAACAACTCAATCTATCCTTGAACTGCTGCGTGAAATCAACCGCAAGCTGAACATCACTATCCTGCTTATTACGCACGAGATGGATGTGGTGAAAAGCATTTGTCATGAAGTCGCGATCATTGGTGGCGGTGAGTTGGTAGAGAAAGGCACAGTCGGTGACATCTTTGCTCATCCGAAGACAGAGCTAGCACATCAGTTTATTCGCTCAACGTTGGATCTAACGATTCCTGAAGATTACCAAGCACGCTTGCAAGAGACTCGCGTAAACAGCAGCTACCCGCTTGTGCGTCTTGAGTTTACTGGTGCAACGGTTGATGCACCGCTGATGACGCAAATCGCACGTAAATTCAATATCGACGTCAGCATCTTAAGCTCTGACCTTGATTACGCCGGCGGCGTGAAGTTCGGCATGATGGTCGCTGAGCTGTTCGGTAATGAAGCAGATGATAATGCTGCTATCCAATTCCTACGCGACAACAATGTAAAAGTAGAGGTGCTTGGTTATGTCCTTTAGTTTCAACGAGATTGCTGACTGGATCAGCCTTAACGGTAACCTTCTATTAGGCGCAACAGGCGAAACGCTTTACATGGTTGCTGTCGCTGGCATCGTTGGCTTCGCGGTCGGTATTCCATTAGGCGTGATTCTACATACGACTAAAAAAGGTGGTCTGCTAGAGAACCCCAAAGTAAACAAGATTCTTGGTGCGGTTGTGAACGTGGGTCGTTCAGTACCTTTCTTGGTGTTGATGGTTGCGATTATCCCACTAACTAAGATGCTGATTGGTACCTTCATCGGTACGACAGCAGCGATTGTTCCACTGACGATTGGCGCTATCCCATTCG
This sequence comes from Vibrio splendidus, assembly GCF_001557875.1. GTDB lineage: Bacteria > Pseudomonadota > Gammaproteobacteria > Enterobacterales > Vibrionaceae > Vibrio > Vibrio splendidus_F. The sequence goes on from NZ_LNRF01000004.1 coordinate 85,964, forward strand.
TAGCTCGACTCATCGAAAGTGCGCTGCTTGAAGTACCAACAGGTCTTGTGGAAGCCGCTCAATCAATGGGCGCGACACCAACACAAATCATCAATAAGGTTCTGCTTCCAGAAGCACTACCAACTATCATCAACTCAGTAACGATTACGCTAGTGACTCTAGTGAGCTACTCAGCAATGGCCGGTACTGTAGGCGGTGGTGGCCTAGGTGATGTCGCGATTCGTTACGGATTCCACCGTTACGATGTGACCATCATGGCTGTGACAGTAGTGATGTTGATTGTGCTGGTACAAATTATTCAATCAATCGGTGATTCATTAGTTCGCCGCGTTGACCACAGATAAAGACTCACGCATAAAGATTAGAGTCGTCGGAACCAAATTAAATAGATTTATTAAAAGGAGATTATTATGAAATTTAGCCTTAAAGGTTTACTAACTATCGCAGCAGCAGCTTCAGCGCTAGTTCTAGCAGGTTGTGGTGATAAAGAAGTCGACACTTCTAAAGTAAAAGTTGGCGTAATGGCAGGTGCAGAAGCTCAAGTTGCTGAAGTGGCAGCTAAAGTAGCGAAAGAAAAATACGGCCTAGATGTTGAGCTAGTGACTTTTACAGATTACGTAACACCAAACGCAGCTCTAGATGATGGTTCTATCGACATCAACGCATTCCAACATGCACCGTACCTAGATCAGCAAGTGGCTGACCGTGGCTACAAGCTAACTATCGCTGGTAACACATTTGTTTACCCAATTGCAGGTTACTCTAAAGAAGTGAAATCTGTAGACGAAATCCAAGACGGCGCGCGTATTGCCGTACCAAACGACCCAACAAACCTAGGTCGCTCTCTACTTCTTCTTGAGCAACAGGGTCTGCTTGAGCTTCGTGAAGGTGCTGGTCTTCTAGCTACCGTTCGTGACATTGTGGGTAACCCTAAGAACCTAACGATTGTTGAACTAGACGCAGCTCAACTGCCACGTTCTCTTGATGATGTTGCTCTATCTATCATCAACACAACTTACGCGAGCTCTATCAACCTGACTCCACAAAAAGATGGCGTATTCGTTGAAGACAAAGATTCTCCTTACGTAAACCTAATCGTTTCCCGTGAAGACAACCTAAACGCTGAAAACGTACAAAACTTCGTTAAAGCTTACCAAACTGAAGAAGTGTACAACGCAGCTTCTGACATCTTCCAAGGCGGCGTAGTTAAAGGTTGGTAATCAACTAAACTACAGCATTGTATAGATACCCGAAGGGGCTGACATAACGTCAGCCCCTTTTTATGGATTAGGATTTAGGAAGAAAGTTCGACTTACCACCAAGCTTCCACTTGCATGCCCACGCTCATTTCACTGTTTTTACCTTCACCGAAGGCATTGTCGTTTTCAGCATCATTGAGGTAAGTGGCAAAGATACGGAATTCAGGACGAGACCAGAAACCCACTTGTGGTACCCAAGCCTGAGCGATTGTGAATTTACCACCCGCACCATCTTTGTTATCGATAGTTTCAACAAAGCCACCAATTTCAAGAATGGTACGCATGCGCTTGTCCCACTTATAAAGCGGACGAATTACCGCACTGAAAGAGTCATCATCACTATTATTGGCGCCAACACCGGTTGAAGCAGCATAACGGACAGTGTGGCCAAACTCGATGTTCTCACCGATCGCAAGTACGCCCCAGTTAATCAATCGGAAGCCATCGGCGTCATTGTTGTTGGCATCACGAACGATGCCTTTACCTGTCCCAAAAGTCGTCATCTGCTCGGCATAACCAGAGTTAGCAACCTGTAGAATAGTTTTGTTGAAGCCACCTGAAAGGTTTTGATTTAAGCTCGCCGTTAGCATTACGCTGTCATCCGCATCGACTGTTTGGCCTTGCTTTTCATTGGCGAAGTTCATATCAATACCGACCTCAAGATCAGCATTGTTCCACAATGGAATGCCCGCATAACGTATATCAGCAATCATGGCTGTGGTTTCTTTACCATCGGCAATGTCACCCGCAACCGTGTCTTGAATCAAAGCCACCGATAATTTACCTGGTCCCATATTGATGTGTTCAACACCAGCACCAATACCACTTACATCCCAGTAATAGTTGTCAACGATGTGCACATCATGACGTTGGTAGTAGCGCTCACCCGCCCAAATCCCAATGTCCTTATCTTCCAGCCTGAACATTCAATTGCACCACATCCACGCTTTTATCCGCGGCGTTCTCATCTTGGCCTTGCCAATACGACAACATGGAATCAACTAAAAATGAAACGTCGTCCTCAGCATACACCTCTTTCTTAAAGCCAAACTCGCCATACAGGTCATTCTCGTTGCCGAGTCGCCCAACTTTACTCACCTCCCACTTGCTGTTTGAGCCGCCTTCATTGCTAAGGCCAACGCCGCCGCGCATGTAGCCATTGAACTCCAATGGCGTGGTTTCATCAGCGTATAAATTAGGAGCAAGTAAAGCAGTAGAGAGTGCAGCAGCAATAGGTAACAGTTTCATCGTCCATTCCTTTCAGATCTAGAATCAAGTTATTATTTACAAATGGGAACATTCCCATGGGATCGATCCCATTTATATTGAGAAGAATATAAATTGAAAGAGAACTGATTGATTATTGTGATCAGGCTAACTATTGAGGTAACTAAAAGTTGATGGACGTTGGATTATTTCAATGAATGCGTCGGAGCTACAGAAAGAGCTGAATATCACGTTCTGTGCGTATTAAAAGGAAAATGGGTAACGATAATAGAGTAAGAAAGATCGAGCTAAAATAAGTAACGAAATCACGGTATCGGGGATGATACAAGATGCTAAGTATTTAATATTAAAGGGGAGTTAATATCAGAGCACTAAGTTAGCGCTCCGATATCTAAAGCATGACGCTTAAATAACCACTAGAAGACTACTTCAGGTGATCCCAAGAGATGTTTGACACCAATCGGCAGTCATCACACTTGAAATAGAAAATATCGTGGATAGGCGCATCTAGCAGCCATTCACCACCACATTGCGGACATTTACGTTCTTTTTCATCTTTCAGGCTGATCCCACCGACACGATATAGGTAGTAGTAGGTTGGAACCTTAGTCAGATATTCAATGCGTCCTCTTAGGCCCCAACCGCGTTTAAACAGCACACTATTAGTATCACTGATCTCGGTTAGCGTTGCGTGTTCAGCGCGACAACCACCGCCCATTTGTACTTCATCACAGGCTTGCCATTCTGTCTGCCATTTCAATACAGCTTTATGGTCGCCATTGAAGGTTGGCGGGTTGCGGTACAGAGGGATCGGTAACAAGCTGTCGCCACTGCGCAGCGGTGAACAGGTATGCACGAATGTCGTGTATAACACCTGCCAGCTTGGCGTTTCATCTTCTGCTACTTCTTCTGAGTTCAGATCTCGCCCCAACAAACGCATTTTAGGCGCTAGTAGACTCGCGTTAGACAAGCGATCAAAACACACTTTCACAAAGTCTGAGTGATTACGCGGGTGCAAGCTATCTTGCTCCGGGCACACAACGCGAACGAAGAACTCTCCGTCTCCCATCACGATTGGAAACTCACGGCCTAACACTTGTCCGTTATAACGAAGTGCATCCATCAAGCCATTAACTGCCTTATCGACAGCGCTTACCGTTGTGTTATCAAAACACTCAAATTGAAGTTCTAGTACGTACATCTATTTATACCGCTGGTTGTAGCTTTTCTAAAAATTCTGCCAATGTCTCGGCTAGTACATCACGATTTTTGGTGCCTAAGCGCTCTAGAATCACGTTACCCGTCAGGTTACAGATAGAGATAACGTCTAGCTCTGCATCGGTCGCGGCAATGAAAACCGTTGGTTTTAGCTTCAAGCGACGCTGAGTCACTAGGTGACCCAAAATGTTTTCTTGTAGGCATTCGAAATCTTCATCACTCCAAATCTGTAACAGAGTCAGTTCGTTACCATCAAAAGTCGCGTTCATATCCGCACTGAACTGTGCGCCGTAGAAAGTCTTGATGTCTTCATGCAGAGTCAACTCAATACCGGTTTCAACGTTGGTGAAATCCGCGAATTGCTCACGTGGATAGTGCTTCCACAACACTGCGTCGCCGCTCTTTTCTTCTACGCATGGCGATACGATATCCACCAACTCCTCATTACGAGGTAAGCTTTGGTGTTGCTGCTGCCACGCGTCAACGTATCGCTGACTAAAAGAAAGTAGTGCGTCTTGAGCACGTTGAGTCATGAAAATCTCCTAAACACAAAATAATAAATAGAATCCGAGCCCTTTCCGCGCCGATTAAGCGATGACTTAATGACAGGGTAATGGGGATTCAGTAAAATCGACCCCATTCTAATCGAATTTGAAACGAAAGTATGAGCAAATATTCTGACGCAAAAGAGCTAGCGGGTTTAACCCTTGGCCAAAAAACTGAGTACTCTAACCAATACGATGCAAGTTTATTGCAGCCAGTACCTCGTAGCCTTAATCGCGATGATCTTGCGCTAAACGGCGAGCTGCCTTTTGTTGGTCATGATATTTGGACGATGTACGAGCTTTCGTGGCTAAACACAAACGGCCTACCACAAGTGGCTGTCGGTGAAGTTTTCATCCCGGCAACCAGCCCAAATTTAATTGAATCAAAATCTTTCAAGCTGTACTTGAACAGCTACAACCAGACTCAATTTGAAAACTGGGATCAAGTCACTGAGCGCCTGACCCAAGATTTGTCGGCATGTGCAGGCGAAACGGTGATTGTGAATGTAAACTCAGTAACCAACTACACCAACCAGCCTATCGTGACGATGGAAGGTGACTGTATCGACAACCAAGACATCCAAATCACTAGCTACGATTTTGAAGCATCATTGCTGGAAGGCGCTGCTGGCGAGCAAGACGTTGAAGAAACACTGCATAGCCACCTATTGAAGTCGAACTGTTTGATCACCAATCAACCGGATTGGGGCAGCGTTGAGATCGCATATTCTGGTAAGCAAATTGACCGTGAAGCTCTGCTACGCTATTTAGTTTCTTTCCGTGAGCACAATGAATTCCACGAACAATGTGTTGAGCGTATCTTCACTGACATCATGAAATACTGTGCGCCATCGAAGCTAACCGTGTTCGCACGTTACACACGCCGTGGTGGTCTGGACATCAACCCATACCGTTCAACAGAACAAGATAGACCAAGCCACAATAAGCGTATGGCTCGCCAATAATCAGGCGTGAACCACCCACACTTATTTGAACCTACCAAATCTTTAAAGGGACATTGAAATGCGTTGGTTATACGTTGTTAGTCTATTTATTTTAAGCTTAAGTACATCGGTTAATGCGTCAGTTTATTCGTCGGCGCTACTCAATGAAGCCAATAACTTGGTTGAGATTGAGCCGAGCCAAGCAAAACAAATGGCCAACAGCTACCTAACGCTACGTGTCCTTTCTGATCAACGCGAGAAAAGCCCTTCAGCTATTTCTCGCGAAGAGACAGACTCTTCGATTAGAACGCCAAACAGCAGTATCGATGCGTATAAGATCTTAGCCAAAGCTGAGTACAACCTTGGCAATATACGTATTGCGATTCAGCACATCGACAAAGCCTCAGATCTCGCCAAAACCTATAAGCTTGATTACCTAAAACTGGACCTTCAGATCCTAAAAGTTCGGTTAGTTTGGCTCAATGACAGAAAGTCAGCCAAAGCAAAAGCTACGCTAACGAGCATTGAAGCAAACCTAGAATCAGTGAATAAAACTTTACGTTTAACGGAAGGCATCACCTATCGATTGATCATGTTGAAAGCCGATATCGCCTCTTACGATAACAAGGTCGACGAAGCCGAGAAGCTTTATCAAGAAGCGAAAACCTACCTCGATCAGCGTTACTCAGAAAAAGTTACCATCGATTATCACATCGCAGTTGGTGAATTTTATCTAACCCATAAAGAATACAACCACGCACTATCTGAATTATTGTATGGCTACTGGAAATCTGTAGAAGGCAACCTGAGTTCACGCTTGGCCAAAGTAAACCGCCTACTTGCGCAGTTGTTCTTTGAGCGCCAAGTATTAGATAAAGCACTAGAACACCTTTCTCAAGCTGCTGATTTTTATGATAACTTTGAAAACTCTCCTGTCTTAGCGCAAGTACTCAAGAAAATGGGTGACGTGTATTTCTATCAAGGAAAATACAACCTTGCCCTTGTGCACTTCTTCAACGTTCTTGATCACGAGAGTACTGACCGAGATATCCACCAAGTCATCGATATTCGCCTAAGTCTATCTGCGACTTACCTACGCCTTTATAACTACCCTCTCGCAGAGCAGTACCTCACCCGTGCCCTCGAACTATTAGAGTACACTGACATTCCAAAACTGGAGGGGCGTGCTGCACTATTATCGGCAGGATTGGCTTACCATCTGCAAGAGAGTGAAGATGTGATAAAGCATGCGACACGTGCGCTTGAGATCTCACGTCAGATAGAGAACATGCGTCTTTCACAACGCTCGTACTACTTACTCTCTTTGGGTTATGAACAAGCCGGCCGTCCACAGCAAGCGTTGGCAAATCTAAAACAGTACAACAGTCTTGTCTCTTTGGAGCAGCAGAAACTCAACCGTGTTGGCGAAGACGCATTCCGTCAACAGAAAGAGTTTGCCGAACAAACCCTGCACTATGCAGGCCAAGCGCAAGAGCTAGAAAAGTACAAACTAGAACATCGCAAATTCCAAAAGATATCGTTCGCCCTATTCTTGTTCAGCATTGTCTTGTTCTTCTTCGTGCTACGCCGAGGTTACATCATTCAAACCTTAGTCAAAGAAGTGGATGCATTACGCACCGACCTCTTTACACACTCGCGTTCTAAGCTTCCTAACCTAAGAATGCTCAATGCGAAGCTCTCAAATTCATTGGAACAAACCAGTCAAACCTTTGAACAGTGGCAACTTGGTGAATTGATTCACGAGCCGCTCAACGACCGTTTACGCTTCGTGATGATTGATTTGCCCTTCCTACGTAACATGTACACGCAGAACGGTTACAAAGCAGGTTTAGAACTCGAAGATGCTTTTGGCGAGTTCCTCAAATCTAAGCTTGAAGGCCCAGCTCGTGTCTACCACTTCTCGGATGCGAACCTGCTTTATATCGAACCAAACGCTGATCGTGATTTATCGCCGGAGGCCATATTCAGGAAAATTCAATCTTGGGTGAATAACTTCGAACCAGAACGTAACATTAACCGAACGGTCCGTATTGGTATCGCTGACTACCCATTCTTGCCACGCGCTTACACCGCGATCAACGACCAAGAGCTGCTCGATGTGTTATTAATGTCGACTAACCTAGCCCGTGAGATCAGTCTCAAAGAACGCAGTAGCCAATGGGTATATTTAAAAGCTATCGATAATGCACCCGCAGCGAGCCTTGCAACGGGTAACATAAGAGAAGCCTGTAAACATGCGATTAATCAAGGGCTAATAAAAATACAATCATCGTACCAGAATGAGGACAACATCAAAAAAATGCTAAAAGATGACTGATTTGCGAGCGGTTAAGAGCGGCAAGTCGTGACCTTATTTTTAGTTTTGTTATTATTGATTTAACGGAATTTCATCAAAATGATCGAGATCGGTCTACGCGGCGCTAATTAATACATCTATGGGCATTCTTGAAAAAGACATTCAGGCGCAACTCCACCAGCTGAAATTTCAGTTGGAGCAAGTCCGTTTGGCGCAAAGAGACACCTCGTTCAAATTTCTTAGAGAACAAAAAGTTCTAAAGCGTATCGTCACATCTTTGAGTAATGCATGTGTTGGCAGTAACAGCCATTTAGATGAAAACCTCATTGCCCTTAGGGAAGAGCTAGAAAAGCAAAAAGACATTAGCTCGATGATCCCAAAGCTGGCAGTATTAGAAAGGATGCTTAAGCAGAAAACGTTGGCTATGGATAAACAGAACGGATATCTGGACGATAGCATTAAGCACAGTGGGGAAACGCTGCAACGCATAACTGGCCTTCCAGCACAGCTAAAACGCGACCTACGAAACTTACTTAGCTTCTCCGAATGCAATGGCAGTCAGAAAGTTGACCATGCCATGAAATTACTCGGTATTTATGAGCGTGCCATTAAGATTATGGCGAACAACTCACGCACTCATTTTGCCGATGCTACGCATTCTCCGGAGCAGGAACTTCTTTCCGACCTGTCAAACGAATTACAACACCTGATTACTGAACTCGATTTTGAGGGTGAATCGGGTGATTTGCTTACTGATATTAGAGCGAAGCTACTACTTGGTGTTTCCACACAAAACCTGCTAGATCTGACACTTCAGATCCTCAAACTGGTTATTGAAGGCACCAATCTAGAGCGCAAGAAGTCTGAACAGTTTATCGATCAGCTTAATTCCTCTCTAGCTTCCAGCATCAAAACGGCAGACCAAAATGCCGACCAGAGCCAAAGCTACTTTGAGCACCGCCAAGGGCTTAACTCTGAGTTAAATGAACTTGTCACTAAGAGCCAGAATTCAGTAGAGAAAGCCAAGGATATTGATAGTTTAAAACGGTCAATTAACCCGCTACTCAGTGAAATCGCATCTCTTTCGGAAAGACTGAACCACGCAGAGCAAAAAGAGCAAGCACTAATAGAGAGAATGAGTTACGGAAAAACTCAGCTCGATTCACTGTATGAAGTGACTCAAGATTACCGCAAGCGTTTAGAAGATCAGGCTCAGCGTATGCTACTTGACCCTCTAACGAAGGTTTACAACCGTACCGCTTTCACTGATCGCTTAGAGCTTGAGTATCGCCGCTGGATCCGCGCACAACACTCACTGCGCGTAGTACTTCTGGACATCGACAACTTCAAAGCCATTAACGATAGCTTTGGTTATACCGCTGGCGATAAAGCGCTTAAGATCATCGCAAGAACCATCACCAAAGAAGCAGGCACGACCGATACTGTGGCGCGTTTTTCTGGTGAAGAATTTGTCTTACTATTGCCAGAGCAAACCGATGAATATTGTCACCAAGTGATTCAAAATATTCAAACTCAAGTAAGCCGCTTACCCTTTAAGTTCCGTGACCAACAAATCACGATTACTTTATGCGCGGCAAGTACTCAGTTTAAAGAGTCAGATACACCTGAAGAAGTATTAGAGCGACTCAATACAACACTAAATAAAGCAAAACAACGCGGTAATAACCAACTTGTTTGGCACTAGGCCAGCCCTAGATTTAATTTATTTCATTTTTTCAAATACTTATCACATACCATTTCCCTCAATGTTTGCTAAGCTAATGATTAACATTCGCTTAACAAGCATTCTTGGCAAGCAACGCTGTCGTATCCGTTTCGTCTGGTTAACTCTCCCCCACCTTTAACCAAACACTTTCAACGTTTGCTTCTCACTCTCGAGCCAGAGGGTCACTTCAACGTCCTCTGCTCTTTTCAACAAGGAGGCACTATGATCACTCATATCAGCCCTGCCGGTAGCATGGATTTACTCTCTCAACTTGAGGTTGAGCGTCTTAAGAAAACCGCGTCTAGTGATCTGTACCAACTGTATCGTAACTGTACGTTAGCGGTACTCAACTCAGGTAGCCATACCGACAACTCCAAAGAGTTGCTCGACAAATATCTATCGTTCGATGTCGAAGTCGTTCGCCGTGAGCGTGGTATCAAGCTCGAACTGAGCAACCCACCAGAACATGCCTTTGTCGATGGTGAAATCATCAAGGGGATACAAGAGCACCTATTCTCAGTGCTACGTGACATTGTGTACGTCAACATGCACCTAGCCGACAACCAAAGGCTTAACCTGACCAACGCTACTCATATCACCAACCTAGTGTTTGGTATTTTAAGAAACGCTGGAGCACTGACTCCGGGCATCGAACCGAACCTTATCGTGTGTTGGGGTGGTCACTCAATCAATGCCAGCGAATACCAATACACTCGTGAAGTGGGTAATGAACTTGGCCTGCGCGAGCTGAACATCTGTACCGGTTGTGGACCGGGCGCGATGGAAGGCCCTATGAAAGGAGCGGCGATTGGTCACGCGAAACAACGCTACACCGATCACCGTTACCTAGGTCTTACTGAACCATCTATCATTGCGGCTGAGCCACCAAACCCTATCGTGAATGAGCTAGTGATTATGCCAGATATTGAGAAGCGTCTTGAGGCGTTTGTTCGTATGGCGCACGGCATCATCATCTTCCCTGGCGGCCCAGGTACTGCCGAAGAGCTGTTGTACATCTTAGGTATTATGATGCACCCGAACAATGCCGATCAGCCAATGCCGATTGTATTAACGGGCTCAAAGGAGAGTGAAGCCTACTTCCGCTCAATTGATAAATTCATTGGCGAGACATTAGGTCCAGAAGCACAAAAACATTATGAGATCGTGATTGATGACCCGGCTCGCGCCGCGAAAATCATGAAGCAAGCTATGCCGGATGTCCGTTCTCACCGTAAAGAGACCGGCGATGCCTACAGCTATAACTGGTCACTGCATATTGAACCTGAGTTCCAACTGCCGTTCGATCCGACTCACGAATCGATGGCGGCACTCGACCTACACATGGATCAGAAAACAGAGAGCCTTGCGGCGAATCTGCGCAAAGCGTTCTCGGGCATTGTTGCGGGTAATGTCAAAGCTGAAGGTATTCTAGAGATAGAAAAACATGGCCCATTCATTATCGATGGTGATAAAGAGCTAATGACCAAAATGGACCAACTGCTTAACGACTTTGTTGAGCAACATCGAATGAAGCTACCGGGCGGGACCGACTACGTGCCTTGCTATAAAATCGCCTCTCGTGATTAAGGCGTTTACGTTACCAACGTTTCAACTCACTAACTGATACGTTACTATAAGGGGCTAGCAGCCCCTTTTTTATTGCCTATTTAGTGGAAACTTATGTCTATCCATCTTGTTATTATCGATGCCTTGAATCTCATCCGACGCGTGCACTCGGCTCAGCCGGATCCAACCGATATAGCAAGAACCATCACCACGACAACTCGTACTCTAAATAAGATTACTTCAGAGTCTAAGCCGACTCATATCATCGCGGTGTTTGATCATCACCTGCAAGACCGAGGCTGGCGCGCGGAAGTACTGCCTGCTTACAAGCAGAACCGTAAACCCATGCCAGAGCCGCTCATGCAAGGCCTTGATGCGATCCAACAAGCTTGGTGGGAATTAGGAATAGACTCATTACTGTCCGATGGTGATGAAGCGGATGACTTGGTTGCAACACTGGCAAAGAAAGTTGCAGACCATGGCGAGACCGTAACCATCATCTCTACAGACAAAGGCTACTGCCAACTGTTGTCGCCTACCCTGCAGATCCGCGATTATTTCCAACATCGCTGGTTAGATAAGCCCTTTATCGAGGCGGAGTTCGGCGTAAAACCAGAGCAGCTTGCAGATTACTGGGGGTTAACCGGTGTAAGCTCTAGCCAAGTGCCAGGCATCCCTGGCGTGGGGCCAAAAGCAGCAAAAGAGATATTAACTTCGTACCCCGATATTGAAACTGCATACCAAGCGGAAGACTTACCGAAGAAATATCGTAAGAAGTTTGATGAACACATTGAGTCCGCTCGAGTGTGTAAGCAAGTCTCTGCTCTCAAAACAGACATAGATTTAGGCTTTAACCTACAAGATATTCGTTACGAAGCGAGCGCTTAACTCTACATAGAAACCCTTTGTTATACGAAGTTCCAGATACAGAAAAGCCTTAGTCGATACTAAGGCTTTTTGTTATTTTGGCTGCCGCCTAACTGAACTTAATCGGATGATTAGAAGTTATAAGCGATAGAAGCTTTGAAGTTACGACCGGCTTCGTAGCTGGTGTACTTGTCTGAGCCCCAAGAGATACCAAAGCCAGTATGCTCCGCGTATTTCTTATCAAGAATGTTATCGATACCGATGTTCATCTCTAGGTCTTTCGCAAACGTAGGTGTGTAAGCGGCCCAGATATTATGCGTAGCAAAACCTGCGCGCTTCACTTGCTCACCATCTTCATCCGTGTAGTCATTACCCGGAACGAAGCGAGAGTCCCAACCAAACACAAACTCACTGTTTAGGCTGTAATTAAAGCCCGCTTTGAAGTTGTGAATGCCTGTTTTGCTCATGTGGCTTGTTTTGCCATTATCTAGATCTTTCTGGTCACCATCCGAGTAAGAGTGGTTAGCGTATACGCTTAGAGAGTCTAGTGCGTAGCTCAGTACCGTTTCTACACCCCACACTTCAACATCGTACTGGTTAGCCAGTGTTGTGTTGTTCTTAGTTGGGTGCATTTGATTATCTAGGTTGTAGGTGTAAGCCGTGAAACCTAGGATAGCGTAGTCCGCTGCCAGTAGACGTGTCAGCTCGTAATCAAAACCAGCCTCATAGTTATTACCCGTCATCGCCTTAGTATCAGACTGCTTAACATCTGCAGCTGCTTTCATTGTCAGAGTCTCTGGCAATGACGCGCCTTTAAATAGACGACCGTAACCTACACGAAGTTTTAGATTATCCGTGGTTTGGTATTCACCTTTAAATTTAGGAGACAACTGGTCGAAGTCGCCATCATAAACACCACCAAGTTTATGAACGTCGTAACGCAAACCTGTTGTTAAACGGAAGTCGCTAAACTCGTACATGTCTTGCAGGTAAAGACCGTAAGCTGTCACGGTACCGCCATCCATGCCGTACTTCTTAGTCTCACCTTGCTTAGAACCGCTTTGGTAAACACCGTCACCCGCATCAATCCACTGCTCTGCTTTATAGCCATCAAGACCGTAAGTTAGTTCATGCTCACCAACCCAAGAGATATTGCGAATGTCACCACCAATGGTTGTCACGTTGTATTCACGATCAGGGATAGCAATTGTGCCATCTTTAATCCATTTTCCGTTCGCGTCTTTATCCCAAGCCGTATCCACAAGCGCATCGCGCTCCATGTACTGACGGTTGTAGTAAATGTTGGTTTTCAGGTGTACTAAGTCACTACCTGCATCGTATTCATGTTGCAGAGTCACAGTATCACGGTTAAGCGAGTGGTAGTTGTGTTCATCATCCGCATACAGAGCACCGGCCTTCTCACCAGAAAGCTGACGTTTACCACCATCGTTGTATCGGTTGAAAGTCAGTTTAAACTCGTTAGCGTCATTCGGGATGAATACCACTTTCGCGATGCCAGACTTCAGTTCGCCTTGCTTAGACGTCACTGCTTCCTGATCAGGTATATGTAGGTCACCATCTTCAGAGTAATTTGCAATCCCCATGAATTGCAGCTTATCGTTTACTTTTGCATACACAGCAACGTTGGTTGCGAAACGCTCGTAAGCCGTTTGGTAGCTAGTTTTAACTCGAGCACCAATGCTTTCGCCTGGCTTAAGAAGGTCGCTTGGATCTTTTGTCTCGTAGCTAAATGAGCCGTTAATCGCACCAGAGCCAGACAGTGCAGAGTTACCGCCTAATTCAATTTCAGCACGCTTAAGCATCGCTGGGTCAATGGCCTGATCACCAGAGTGGTGGAACAGCTGACCTTCTTGACGTGCACCATCGATAGTTACCACGGCAAACTTGTCTTCCATACCACGTACATACACTTTGCGAGAGTAACGTGCGTTTCCATCTACCGTTACGCTTGGCATAGTATTCAGTACATCTTTAATGTCTGATGCTTGTTTCTTTTCAAGTGTGTCAGAGTTGATTTCAGTCTGAACAAGTTGATCAAGAGCTGAGCCAATTACCACTACCGTTTCTTGTTCGTCGGCAGCAAGGGCTGTAAATGAAGTTAAGGCAACCGTAACGGCTACTGAAAGTGCTTTAAGTTTCATACTGTGTTTTTATATTTTATAGATTTAAGTCAGGGGACGTGAATATTACACAAATTGAATGATAATTCTTATCATTTACATTCTTTACTTACGTTCACTTACTTTTCATAAAATAAATTTTGTTAAGATGCCCTCGCTGTAAAACTTACTTCGTTTTGCTGCTGAATCTTTGAATAAATCCCGCTTCGTATCACCCCTGAAGATAGGTAGCCGTAAGTCTCGATCACTTACGGCTTTTTTAACATCTGAATACTGAAATGGCCGACATTTCGACGATGTTGACTTCATTAACGCGCCTAAACCCGAACATTTAACGAATTTCAGATACAAAAAATGCCCCTTAAAGGAGCATTTTTATCACTGATATATCAACGCTAATATTAGTGCGGTGAGATGTTTGAAAGCGACTGAATATGAACGGTAATCTCTTCACGGTCATGATATAAGTGCTTCGCCTGCATCTTGAACTTCACTTTGTTCTCAATCAGGAACAGTTTTAGGTTCTCAATATCTTGCAAAACTTCATCGTAACGGCCCTTCATTGGCAGTTTAAGGTTGAATAGTGCTTCTTTCGCCCAACCTTTGATGATCCACTCACCCATAAGGTGTGCAACGCGCGCTGGTTTTTCAACCATGTCACAGATGATCCAAGTGACGTTCTTACGGTCTGGTTCGAACTTAAAGCCATCCACCATGTGGTGTTTGATTTGGCCAGTTTCCATCAGGCTGTCTGCCATCATGCCATTATCAACACAGTGAACGAACATAGAACGTTTCACTAGTTGGTAAGTCCAACCGCCTGGACAAGCACCTAAATCTACACCCCACATACCCGGAGCAAGACGCTCATCCCATTCATCACGAGGGATAAATACGTGGAACGCTTCTTCTAGCTTCAATGTAGAACGGCTTGGCGCGTCTGAAGGGAACTTCAAACGAGGGATGCCCATGAAGAACTGTGAGTTGTTGGTTGGATAAGAATAACCAACAAAACAGTGACCCGGCGCGATGAAGCATAAATGAAGCACAGGCTTCTTAGCGTTATCCTTAGCTGTCATCAAACCTTTGCCACGCATTGCTTGGCGCATTGGAACAGTAAACTTACGACAGAACTTCAGTAGCTCTTTTGCTTCGTTAGTATCTGGCGTTTCAATACGGATATCACCACAGCGAGGGAAACCTTCTTTCTCAGAAAGCGCCTCAAGAATTGGAGAGATACGGTCATCAGTTGGCAGGTCTTTGATTTCAACCGCTACAGCTAGCATTTGACGAGCAAAGATCAATGATTGGAAATCGATCTCTTTGATCAACTTGTCCGCTTCACCAGCTTGGTAACATTCAAACAATACGAAACCGGTATTGTTTTTTAAGCGAGGAAAACCAAACACTTCCAGTTGTGTTGCCTTGTCTTGAATTTCGCCAGCACATTCTTTTTCAAAACCAGAGCGACAATAAAGTAGTACGTGTTTCACTGAGTTACCTCTTTTATATTCAAAACAGCGAAGGAGAAGACTCCCCAACCAATGATAAATAGTAGACCACCAAACGGAGTTATTGGGCCAAACCATTTTATTCCTGTCAGTGCCAACACATACAGGCTGCCACTAAAACAAAGGATGCCGATGATAAAGCAAATTGCCGCAATGAAAAAATATTTTTGTGATTTAGCGCCAAGTTTCATCTGTAGCAGAGCACCACACGCTAATATCGCTAACGTATGAATAAACTGATACTGAACACCCGTTTCGAATACACCTAACAGGTACTCAGGCAAAATAGCTTTTAAACCGTGTGCAGCAAACGCGCCAAGCATCACCGCAATAGCGCCAGATAGACCAGCGAAGGTAAGTAGGTACTTACTTTTCATTAAGCACCTCTTTAATGAATGCTGAGAGCTTTTCAACCGTTAATGCGATGTTCTGCTGCTCTGTGTGACCAGAACTCTTGCGTGGTTTGAAGCTGTGATCACCATCAGGAATAAACTCAACTCGAATGGAATCCGATAGGTCGAAATCAGCAAACTCTTCACGCTTACCAAAGGTATCGCGTTCCCCTTGAAGAATCAGACATGGCTTTTGCAAAGAAGCGAGGTGTTCACCTTTATAATTCTCTGGCTTACCCGGAGGATGAAAAGGGAAACCTAAACAAGCCATCGCTGCCACTTTATCCAACTGAGATAAATGACTCGCCATGCGGCCTCCCATCGACTTACCACCAATCACAAGCTTGTCAGCATCAGTTTGCTCAATGATCTCTTGATAAGCTTCAAGCAGCTTAGGCGCTCTGTCAGGTGGACGACGCTTACCATCTTCGGCACGCTTGATCATATAAGGGAAATTGAAGCGAACCACTCGTATCCCTTTAAAGGCTAATCCTTTGGCTACCGACTGCATAAATTCATGATCCATGCCTGCGCCAGCACCATGGGCAAAGATAAAGGTGATGGGATTGTCTTCACCATCAATGATGAGGTTATTCATCGAGTAAGTCCTCTTGTTCGCTTTGCGCTTTCGCCAGCATCCAATCACGGAAAGTAGCGATACGGCCCATATCGGCTTGCTTCTCATGACAAACCACATAGAAGGCGTTCTTACTCACCAACACTTCGTCGAAAGGCGCAATCAAACGACCCGCTTCGATTTCAGGTTGCGCCAACACGTTATTACCCAGTGCAATACCCTGGCCGTGAGCTGCTGCCTGCAACACCATGGTTGAGTGACTGAAGATAGGACCGTGATTAACGTTAACCCCGTCGATGCCATTTTGCTTAGCAAACTGTTTCCAATCCTTTCGAGAGGTATCATGTAATAGCGTATGGCATGCTAGATCACTGAGAGATTCTAATGGTTTAGCTCCTAGCAGCACGGAAGGTGAACAAAGAGGGATCAAGTATTCTTGGTAAAGCTTATCGGCTCTAAGCCCCGGCCAGTTACCTCGACCATAGTAAATAGCCACGTCTACATCATCGGTCAGCGAGCCTTCATCCATATCAACGGCTTTGATTCTTACATCAATATCAGGTTCTTGCTGATTAAAGTCAGCGAGCCTTGGCACCAACCATTGAATAGCAAAACTAGGCGGTAAACTGATGGTCAATGCGCCCTTCTCACTTCGCTCCAGCACTTTGTCTGTCGCTTCTGCCAGTGATGTGAAAATATCTTTGATATCCAAGAAGTAGCTTTGGCCTTCTTCAGTCAGCAGCAAAGAGCGGTTTCTTCGGCGAAACAGCTTCAAAGATAAGAACTCTTCAAGCGCTTTGATCTGATGGCTGACCGCCGCTTGAGTAACAAACAACTCTTCTGCGGCACGCGTAAAACTCAAGTGTCGAGCAGCTGCTTCAAACACTCTTAGCGAGTTTAATGGGGGTAATCGACGAGACATAGTTACTCTCTAAATAAGCATTAGTTTTTTTTATCTGAAACATTATAATTTGTCCATTGCCTAGCGGCCAGAGAAATTCTATATTTCATCCCGCAGCAGCTAGCCTGAACGGCTTGATTCTCTCTAGAATCAATTGGCTTAGCTCCTGCGATGTTGTGTTTGCAAACTCGTTCTTTTCGAGTTGGGTAGAGTTCTACCAAATGTTTTGTTGCAGTTCTATACTGAAACGAGGCATGTACTTCCTGTATTTATTTTGACCTGTCTGTCAAATTTGTTTACACCGCCTTATGGGCGGTGTTTTTTTATGTGCAAAGAAATGTAACAACAAGTTTATCAATAGCTGTGCTAATTAATCTTTATTATTTTTCATCGCTAATCACAGAATCAGACACCCACTCAAATAATCAACTGAACACATACAAATAGCACCATTGAGTTGCACTAAAAAGTAACAGAATACTTCAAGATACTCACACTTCTTCGGTACTTATAAACCCGTTTAGAGCTTACTCTTTCTATCAATCAAAAATTTTAAAGCTGAGCATGACGATAGCACGCCCAAACTCACGCCTCTGTCTGACTACTGTAAATCATTCACAATAGAAAATAAAAAAGCCGCTTACTTTTCAGTAAGCGGCTTGGCAAAATGATTAACGGTTGATCAATACACCACTATGGGCGGTAAACCTTAACGTTATGGAAGCCTTGCTCTTGTAGGTAAAGCGCCTGTAGACGGCTCATTACACCACGGTCACAGTACAGCAAGTACTCTTTCGCTTGGTCTAGGTCGCCAAACTGAGTCGAAAGCTTGAAGAATGGGATGTGTTTAATTTCAACACCCTCGATCTCTAGTGGGCTTTCGTCTTCTTCTTCTGGGCTACGGATATCAAGAACGATAGCGTGCTCAGCAACAGCTTGAACTTGTTCAACTTCAGGCGCTTGCTCTTGGCTCTCTTTCTCGATGTCACGGATATCCATAACACGAGCGTTCTCGATCACTTGATCCAGCACTTCAAAGTTAAACTTAGCTTCTTCTGCTTCCAGTTTGCCTTTCTTCGCTTTCACTGTTGGCTTCTTAGAGATAACACCACAGTACTCAGGCATTACTTTAGCGAAGTCTTCAGTACCGATGATACGAGAAAGGTCAATGATGTCTTCTTTGTCCCAGTTGATAAGCGGACGAAGAATCAAAGTATCTGTCACGTTATCAATGTGGCGAAGGTTAGTCAGCGTTTGGCTAGAAACCTGACCAAGTGCTTCACCCGTCACTAGAGCTTCAATACCGAAGCGCTCTGCAACCATACCACCAGCACGCATGAACATACGCTTAAGAACAACGCCCATTTGGCCGTCTTCTACGTTCTCAAGAATTTCAGCAACCACGGGTTCAAAGTCTACAGAAATGAACTTCACCTTTGCAGATGAGCCGTATTTATTCCATAGGTAGTGAGCCACTTGCTTAACGCCAATCTCGTGCGCTGGGCCACCAAGGTTGAAGAAACAGTAGTGAACCTTAGAGCCACGTTTGATGTGCAGGTAGCTTGAAACACCAGAATCAAAGCCGCCAGAGATCAAGCTTAGTAGATCTTCTTGAGTACCAAGAGGGAAGCCACCGAGGCCTTTGTGACGAGCTAGAACTTGGTTCAGTTTGTCGTTCGCAACTTCAACTTTAACCGTTACTTCTGGATCTTTCAGCTTAACGCGAGCCGACTCAACTGCTTGGTTTAGGCCGCCGCCTACGTAGCGTTCAAGTTCAATAGACGTAAAGTCATGCTTACCACGACGTTTAGCACGAACAGAGAAAGTCTTGCCTTCAATGTCTGCACGGCTGCGTTCTAGTACTTGCTCGTAAATATCGTGCAAGTCTTTAAACTCAGACTGTTGTACTTCAAGAGAGTGGTGAATACCTGGAGTGTGAGTCAGAGCCTCTAACACTTCTGCGTAGTACTGGTCACTCTCAGACGTCACTTCGATATGATCGCGACGGTTGAATACCGCAACACTTTCACAGCGACGTTGAATAACGTTACGAATGTTGCACTCTAGAATCCTTGTGAAGCGCTTACGCACCGATTCACTTTTTACAAAAATTTCCGGATGGGGCTTAACAATAAATTTCATAGTACTTTCACAACATTAATGTTCAAAATTTTGAAAACGCTCATCGCCAAGTAAATTAGAGAATTTACGCAGCACTTGAAGCAAGAATAGATCATATCTAAATCTAAGGGCGCGAATTATACATGAGAAAGTGAAGCAAGGAAAAGAGTGCTTGCTGTAACACCATCATTAAACCGCTTGTTATTAAAAGTAGCAGGTTTCGAAACAACATTAATTCAGCAGAAAGCATGATAGAAGACCAGCAAACAAAAAGCCCAACCTCATTATAAGGTTGGGCTTTCGATGCTATCTGCTTACTACTGCGTGTGCTCGTATAGGCTATTTATTAATAACAGGCACTTCGTCACTGTAAAGCGGTTCGCCCTGCATGATGCTGATTTCAACGCGGCGGTTGAGGCTACGTTGCCATTCAGTATCGTTCGGCTCGACTGGCTCGGTATCGGCCATGCCACGTACTCTCAAGCGTTGATGAGAAAATCCGCGAACCTTTTCCATCTCTTGAGCAACAGACACAGCTCGCTGTGATGACAAGTCCCAATTAGAGCGATAAAGCTCTGAATCAAGACGTTGGTTATCGGTGTGTCCTGAGATTCGAACGATACCCGGAACGTCTTTTACCAGCTCAGCAACCTGTCTCACCAACGGGCGGAATTTAGGTTGTAAGAAAGCGGAACCTGATGGGAATGCGCCTTTTTCACGAATTCGAATCACAATCTGCTGGCCAAGGTTTTCCACCTCAATCGCGCCTTGGTCGATCTCTCGCTCCAACGCCTTCTTGATGCTTTCCATTAAGGTTTCCATCTCTTGCGATTGAGCTTCAGCTTGTTGTTGCTGTTGGTCTGACTCGGAGTTTTGATTGTCGTGAGTCGAGACCTCTGGCGACTTGCCTCCGGTCATCTTGCCTTGGTCACGCATGGTACCACCAGCACGTTCAGATTCACCTTCATGAAACTCAAGCGTTTGCTGCGTAATATCAATCGTCTGCTGCATGATCACATCAATCGGTGTCGGCTCTGGGCGACCAGGGCGAAACTCTTGTGCAATGATGCTGGTGCCTTTAGGAATGTCTTTCACTTCCAAGCGGTTTTGTACACCAAACGCAAATTTCATCGAGCCAGCGATCTGTTTGAACTTCAGTACGTCCATCTCAGAAAATGAGAGCAGCAGTACGAAGAAACACATCAGCAGTGACATCAAGTCAGCAAATGTCCCCATCCATTGAGGTAACCCCGGAGGAGGACATTTACATGGATTCTCTTCATCCATCTTCAACTCCTCTTACGCTGGTTCACCATCAATCATACGCTTACCTTCATTTAGGTAGCTCTTCAGGTAACCATCAATAACTCGTGGGTTTTGACCATCTTGAATCGCTAATACGCCATCCATAACCAAACGACGGTTTAGTGTCTCTTGGTCACGACGTAGCGCTAGTTTATCTGCGATTGGGAAAAACACCATATTCGATAGAATTGCACCATATAGGGTGGTCAAAAGTGCTACCGCCATCGCAGGGCCGATCGCTTTTGGATCATCCATGTTCGAAAGCATGGCAACCAGACCAACCAAAGTACCGATCATGCCCATCGCAGGAGCAACATCACCAAATGCAGAGAACACTTTCGCGCCCTGCTCGTGACGCTCTGTCGTTAGCGCAATGTCTTTTTGTAAAGCAGCACGCACCACATCACCATCATGGCCATCTACCAACAGGTCGATACCTTTTTGCATGAAGCTGTTGCTGATTTCCATCTCTTCGAGTGCTAAGAAGCCACCTTTACGCGCTGCATCCGCCATCTCTACCACTTTAGCGATAAGATCTTCAGGTTCATCGGCTTTAAACATGAATGCTTTGCCAGCAATTTTAGTCGCACCAAAGAACTGTCCCATGGTGAACTTCATTAGAACAACAAAGGTTGAGCCACCAACTACGATCAAAATGGATGTCGTGTCATAGAACATCCCGAGGCTTCCACCTAGGATCATTGCCATGATTACAAAGGCAAATCCACCAATCAAACCTATTAGGGTTGCTAAATCCACTGATGCACTCCTCATGCTTTTTTGTAGCTCTATGTCGACGATAATCTTTGTATCGGCAAGACTATAAGATCTTTTAGTAAATTCTTGGCCTAAGTATCACACTTTTCGTTTTTGAATCCCAACTATTGGCTTACTTTGCTTTTATACGTAGCGCATAAACTCGATAAAGCTAAGGTTATTCAAGCAAAGTGAGTTCAAGCCCCTTAAAAACAAACTTTCTAGCAAAATTTCTTGGTTACATTTGACCATCTCAGCGGCCTAGGGTAACGTTCGTTCATCTTTCCAAACGCAGATTTATTATGGCTACTAAGAAACCTGAAAATATGAGCTTTGAAGCAGCAATCGAAGAGCTTGATGGCTTGGTTGATCAACTAGAAAATGGTGATCTAGCTTTAGATGATGCGCTTAAAAAGTTCGAACGAGGCATCTCCCTCGCTCGTGCCGGTCAAAGTAAACTAAATGATGCTGAACAACGCGTTAGCATCCTACTGCAGAATGATGAAAATGCAGAGCTGAGTGACTTTAACCCACAACCTGAATAACGAATTGTATGAGATCCCCTATGATCGAGACTTTATTGTCTTATCAAGCACGTAATAACGAGCAACTGAACCTTTGGCTTGATCGCCTGCCACACCAAAATCAGAACCTGATCAACGCGATGCGTTATGGGTTACTTTTAGGCGGCAAACGCGCACGTCCATTTCTTGTCTACATTACAGGGGAAATGCTCGGCTGCACCGCTGAAGAACTCGACACTCCAGCATCTGCAATCGAATGTATTCATGCCTACTCTCTGATTCACGACGACCTTCCAGCAATGGATGACGATGAACTGCGTCGCGGGCATCAGACTTGTCACATCAAATACGATGAAGCAACGGCAATTTTAACGGGCGATGCACTACAAACTCTCGCTTTTACTATACTTGCGGAAGGCACATTAAGTGCTGACGGTGAAAGCAATCGCGTTCGAATGATTCAACGCCTAGCAGAAGCCTCTGGTGCACAAGGTATGTGTATTGGACAAGCACTTGATATTGAAGCTGAAAATCGCTCTGTCACTCTAGAAGAGTTAGAAGAAGTTCACCGCAATAAAACGGGCGCTCTAATGAAATGTGCGATTCGTTTAGGTGCGCTTGCTGCTGGCGAGAAAGCGTTTGAAGTGATGCCTCAATTAGACAAGTACGCCGATGCCATTGGATTAGCATTCCAGGTTCAAGATGATATTTTAGATATCACTAGCGATACTGAAACTTTGGGTAAGCCACAGGGTTCTGACCAAGAATTAAACAAAAGCACCTACCCTTCTTTGCTAGGTTTAGAGGGCGCTCAAGAAAAAGCGCGAACTCTGCTACAGGAAGCGCTTCAAGCTTTGGCTGCAATCCCATACAATACCCAGTTACTCGAAGAGTTCGCCCGATACGTCATCGAGCGCAAGAACTAAGACAATAAGCGCGCATTACCTATGACTCTTGATATATCAAAGTACCCAACTCTTGCTTTGGCTGATAAGCCAGAGGATTTGCGTCTACTTCCAAAAGAGACGCTGACCCAGCTTTGTGATGAATTACGTACCTATCTTCTTAACTCAGTGAGCCAATCAAGTGGTCACTTAGCATCAGGCTTGGGTACAGTAGAGCTAACCGTGGCTCTGCACTACGTGTACAACACGCCTTTTGACCAGTTGGTTTGGGATGTTGGGCATCAAGCATACCCGCATAAAATTCTTACTGGTCGTCGCGACCGTTTATCGACTATCCGTCAAAAAGATGGACTGCACCCATTCCCATGGCGTGAAGAGAGCGAATACGACACACTTTCTGTTGGTCACTCTTCAACTTCGATCAGTGCTGCACTTGGTATGGCTATCAGTGCAAAGAAAGAAGGTAAGAACCGTAAAGTCGTGAGTGTGATTGGTGATGGCGCGATTACTGCAGGTATGGCATTTGAAGCCATGAACCACGCAGGCGATATTCACAATGATATGCTGGTTATCCTGAACGATAACGAGATGTCGATCTCTGAAAACGTGGGTGCGCTAAACAACCACCTAGCTCAAGTTCTTTCTGGCAGTCTTTACACGTCAATTCGTGAGGGCGGCAAGAAAGTGCTATCAGGCGTTCCGCCGATTAAAGAGCTGGTTCGTCGTACAGAAGAACATCTAAAAGGCATGGTTGTCCCTGGCACCATGTTCGAAGAGTTAGGCTTTAACTACATAGGCCCAATTGATGGTCACGATGTCAATGAGCTGATTAAAACGCTTAAGAACATGAGAGACCTAAAAGGTCCTCAGTTCCTGCATATCATGACTAAGAAAGGCAAAGGCTACGAGCCTGCTGAGAAAGATCCAATCGGTTACCACGGCGTACCGAAATTCGATCCAGCACACTCAAGTCTGCCTAAGAGCACCAGCTCTAAACCAACTTTCTCTAAGATTTTTGGCGACTTCCTGTGTGATATGGCCGCGCAAGATCCTAAGCTAATGGCAATCACGCCAGCAATGCGTGAAGGTTCTGGCATGGTGCGTTTCTCGAAAGAGTACCCAGAGCAATACTTCGATGTTGCTATTGCTGAGCAGCACGCAGTAACGCTAGCAA
The DNA here is from genome assembly GCF_001557875.1 of Vibrio splendidus. Taxonomy (GTDB): domain Bacteria; phylum Pseudomonadota; class Gammaproteobacteria; order Enterobacterales; family Vibrionaceae; genus Vibrio; species Vibrio splendidus_F. The sequence continues at coordinate 109,940 of NZ_LNRF01000004.1, forward strand.
CAGGTATGGCGATTGCAGGTGATAAGCCGATTGTGGCTATCTACTCAACTTTCCTACAACGTGGCTACGATCAACTGATCCATGATGTGGCTATCATGGATCTACCGGTTATGTTCGCTATTGACCGTGCTGGTCTTGTCGGTGCCGATGGTCAAACACACCAAGGTGCGTTCGACTTAAGCTTCATGCGATGCATTCCAAATATGGTGATCATGGCACCAAGTGACGAAAACGAATGTCGCCAAATGCTTTACACTGGCCACCAGCACAATGGACCAAGTGCAGTTCGTTACCCTCGTGGCAATGGCATGGGCACAGAAATTCAAAGTGAGTTTACTGCACTTGAGATTGGTAAAGGCCGTATCGTTCGTGAAAGCTCAAAAGCAAAAGATGGCGCTAAGGTTGCTATCCTAAGCTTTGGTACTTTCCTAGAAAATGCACTTCAAACCGCTGACGCTATCGATGCGACCGTTGCAGACATGCGCTTTGTTAAGCCGCTAGATGAAGCTCTAATCAAACAACTTGCCGCTGACCACGATGTATTGGTGACTATCGAAGAGAATGCGATTGCCGGTGGTGCAGGTGCAGGTGTGATTGAGTTCTTGATGCAAGAGAAACTGCTAATGCCAGTACTGAACCTTGGTCTACCAGACAAGTTCATTGCTCAAGGCACTCAAGGTGAACTGCATGAAGAGCTAGGCTTAGACGCGAAAGGTATTGAGAAGTCTATCTCTGAGTACCTTGCTAAATAGCTTTCAGTAGCGAACTGCATAAGCAACAAAACAAAAAAAGGTTGGCCCTAGGGTCAACCTTTTTAGTATCCGCTAACTCATTAGCTAGTCACTGTTTAAGTCACTTGTTACAGCAGATTAGCAACAAGGCTTAAGCACAGGTGCGTCATAGTTCTCAGGTTCATCAGAGTAGATAGCAACATTGAAGTTCTCAACTAAGCCAGTCTCTTCAACACACTGCTCTTGGAAAAACTGTTGAATCTCACGACGTTGGCAATGCGCTTCAAACGCTTCGTTATCCGCCCAGATTTCGTTGAAAGCAATTGGGAAACTCTGACCTTCAGCAAACGGGCTCTTGATGTGACGAGTCACTGTGTATTGGATACAACCATCTTCACGCAGAGTGTTAGGCTCTAGTGATTTCAAAACTTCAAACAACTCGTTCAATTTGCCTTCTTTTGGCTGAAATTGAGCAATACAGTAAACCTTCTTAGACATTGTAATTCCTTGTTTATTAGTCGTTATATTTAAACCGTTCAGAGCTTATACTAGCCAGCCCGCGAAATGCGCCACCGCATACAGCGAAATAGCCGCCATGATGCCCGCCACAATATCATCAATCATGATACCTAAGCCGCCGTGAACTCGCTTGTCTAACCAACCAATTGGCCAAGGCTTCACCATATCGAAAAAACGAAACAGAACAAAGCCAGCTAATAGCCATTTCCAATCATCAGTAGCAATGCCCAACATTGGTACTAGACCCATGGTGATCCAAAAGCCAGCAAACTCATCCCATACGATAGAGCCGTGATCATGCACGCCCATATCGTCAGAAGTTACTTGGCATATTTTGATACCAATAATGCAGCTCACAATCACTAAAATGACATAAACCGGGAAAGGCAACTGAACCAATAACAAGTACAACGGAATAGACGCGAGCGTGCCCATGGTTCCAGGAATAATCGGCGATAAGCCACTGCCAAAACCCGTTGCTAGTAGATGCCAAGGGTTTTTAAGAGAAATACGAGAAAGTGGGTTTGTCATCAATTAACCTTAAAGTGATCGTAACCAGTTAAGTTCCAACTCAGTGGTTCACCATTATTGTGTAATTCAAAATATTCTACAGGTCTTATCTGGCCAATGCAGGTGACTTTTGTACCAGTGTGTGACAAAGCACTTTCCAATGAACCTTTATTCTCTTCAGGCACAGTAAAGCACAGTTCATACTCTTCACCACTGGTCAGCGCATACTGCTGCGCTGAGGCAACATCTGAAGCAAACTGGCGCAGTTCTGGAGAGATAGGTAGCGTGCTTACATCAATACTCGCACCAACCTCTGAACGCTTCAGGATATGTTTTAGGTCAGCAATCACGCCGTCAGAGATATCAATCGCCGATGAAGCAAGGTTCACCAGCGCCTGACCAGCTAACACTCGAGGGGCGCTCACATAATGTCTCTCTTCAAGCTCAAGTGCATAAGGCTTAGCTTTGTTCTGCTCAGGGTTAAGCAACACCTCTAGGCCAGCTTTGCTGTCACCTAAGTTACCCGTTACGTAAATCCAGTCACCCACTTTAGCGCCATCTCTGCGCAGGGCTCGTCCTTCAGGAACAAAGCCCTGTACAGTCAATGTCAGGCTTAGTGGTCCTTTAGTTGTATCGCCACCAATTAACTGGATACCAAAGTAGTCTGCGAGTTTAAAAAAGGAGTCACAGAAAGGAGCAAGCCAGGTTTCATCCACTTCAGGCATGGTTAACGCAAATGAAACCCAAGCAGGCGTCGCCCCCATAGCGGCAAGGTCACTGATATTAGAAGCCAAAGCCTTGTGTGCCACCCATGCCGGATTAGCCTCAGCCAAGAAATGGGTACCAGCCACTAAGGTATCCGTGCTGATCGCTATCTCAACATTGCCCGGCGCTTTGACCAAAGCACAGTCATCACCAGCAGCCAGAAGTACGTCTTTACGTTGTGGTTGTCGATTTACAAAATATTTTTCAATCAGGTTAAATTCGCCAGACATCACATGCCCTATCTTTAGTATTCATACAAATCACCGTAATTATTGATATTACAGAAATTTAGTTACAAAAAAGGCCAGCATGAAAGCTGACCTTTAGATTCAATATACGAACGTCTTATTTCTTACGAACGTGCGGTGCTGCTTTATCAAGCACACCGTTAACAAACTTATGGCTGTCTTCTGCTGCAAATACTTTTGCAAGCTCGATAGCTTCGTTGATAACCACTTTGTATGGTACATCTTCGCGACGAGTCATCTCGTACATAGCTAAACGTAGAAGCGCTAGTTCCATCAGATCCAGATCTTGCATAGGGCGAGATACGAATGGACGAAGCTTGCTATCAAGTTCCATGTGGCTAAGAGCAACACCAGTTAGCAGGTCGCGGAAGTATGCAACGTCTGTTTCTGGCATAGCAAGTGCAGGTTCTGCAGCATGATGCTCTTCTTCATCATACTTACCACCAGATAAGAACTGTTCTTCAACGGTAGCAATATTTTCTTTAGTAATTTGCCAAGAATAAATTGCTTGTAGAGCAAATTGACGTGCGTTACGACGTGCGGCTGGTTTCACACTGGCCCCCATTAGGAATCGATTTCAGAAAGAACGTTGATCATCTCAAGTGCGCTAAGTGCTGCTTCTGCACCCTTATTACCAGCCTTGGTTCCTGCGCGTTCAATAGCTTGATCGATCGTATCAACAGTAAGAACACCAAACGCTACTGGAAGAGAGTATTCCAGAGACACTTGTGCCAAACCTTTATTACATTCACTACAAACATAGTCAAAGTGAGGTGTACCGCCACGAATTACTGTACCAAGAGATACAATCGCATCGAACTTGCCTGTTTTTGCAACGCGCTGCGCTACAAGTGGAAGTTCAACTGCACCAGGGCAACGAACAACAGTGATGTTGTCTTCGCTTACTTGTCCATGACGCTTTAAAGTATCGATTGCACCAGAAAGTAAACTTTCGTTAATAAAACTGTTGAAACGAGCAATAACGATAGCAATTTTTGCATTTGGCGCTGGGAAGCCACCCTCGATCACTTTCATAAGCCTTCCTTTAACTATTTTCATCAAGTGAGAATCGCCGGATTCTAGCACAAAACTGTGAGCAATATCTAATGGTAATTTAGAAGAACAGACACCGGCAATGTAAAGATGATAATGCAGCGCTGGTCCCAAGCATATAGGAACAGCGAGGAGCCAAGTTTGTGTATTGAACACGTTTTGAGTCGAACTTGGCTACTTTGCCCTTTTGGCAAAACTTATTACCAAAAGAGCCACTGAAATCATCGGTAAATTATGTCGCTACAAACGGAGAAACGTCTGCTCGTTGACACATGATTTATTCGCAAACGTACTCAACAACGTTAAGACCAAAACCACCCAATGCGTGGTAACGCTTAGTGCTCGAAGAAAGCAGACGCATATCGTGCACACCTAGGTCTTGAAGAATCTGAGAACCGACACCAACACGGCGCGAGGTACCCTGCTTCTTAGCCATGGTTGGCTGCTCGTTTTTATCTTGCGCTTCGAATGTCTTCACTTTGTGGATCAAAGAATCAGACGACTCTTCGTTGCCAAGAATAACCAGCACACCGCCTTCGTCGCCAATGCGCTTCATCGCTTTATCTAGCGACCAGCTGCGCTCAGTACCGCGGTCTGAGTGAAGCAGATCCGTAAACGTATCATGCAGGTGAACACGCACCAAAGGAGCACCTTCGGTTAAACTGCCTTTTTGCATTGCGTAGTGGATCTGGTTATCAATTGTATCGCGGTAAGTCACAAGCTCGAAATCACCAAACTCTGTTGGTAAATGACATTGTGCAACACGCTCAATCGTTGTTTCTGTGTTGTTACGGTATTCGATCAAGTCAGCAATAGTGCCTAGCTTAATGTCATGCTTTTCTGCGAACACTTCAAGATCAGGGCGACGAGCCATGGTACCGTCATCGTTTAGGATCTCAACGATAACCGAAGCTGGTTCACAGCCCGCTAATCGAGCTAAATCACAACCCGCTTCAGTGTGGCCAGCACGCGTTAATACGCCGCCTTCTTGAGCTGTCAGTGGGAAGATATGACCAGGTTGAACTAAGTCAGCCGCTTTTGCGTCTTTCGCTACTGCTGCTTGAACCGTCACTGCACGATCGGATGCTGAGATACCGGTTGTTACACCCTCTGCCGCTTCAATCGAAACCGTAAAGTTAGTGGTGTACTGTGCATTGTTGTCTTGAACCATAGGTGCTAAGCCCATACGGTTTGAACGCTCTTTAGTCAGCGTTAGACAAATCAAACCGCGGCCGTACATTGCCATGAAGTTAATCGCTTCTGGCGTAACATGTTCTGCTGCCATGATCAGATCGCCTTCATTTTCGCGATCTTCATCATCCATCAGGATAACCATTTTTCCTAGGCGAATGTCTTCAATAATTTCTTGAGGAGTACTAATTGGCATTGTTCTATATCCTTTGAAATGGTTCTGCTTCCTCGAACCGACACTATTTAAACCTGATGATATTGCTTCGCTTTACAAAGTCTCGCTTAAATACTTTGTATCAACGGTTAGGCAAAACCATTCTGCTGTAAGAATTCCATTGTTAATCGAGATTCAGGCTCAGATTCTTGTTGCTGACCTTGCAGTAAACGCTCCATGTAACGCGCCAATACATCGACTTCTAGATTCACTTTACGACCGACATTGAATTGGTCGATGGTGGTTTCTGAAGAGGTGTGAGGAACGATAGTCAGCTTGAATGCGTTCTTACGTAAATCGTTCACAGTCAGGCTGATACCATCGACCGTTACTGAACCTTTTTGAGCCACGTATTTTGAAATTTCTGCTGGCATTTCTACCCAGAACTCAATCGCACGACCGACTTGGTTACGTTCAACAATCTCACCCACGCCATCAACGTGACCCGATACGATATGACCACCGAAACGCGTGGTCGGCAGCATTGCTTTCTCAAGATTTACCTTATCGCCCGCTTGGTAATCCACAAAACCCGTTTTTTTCAGGGTCTCAAGCGAAAGGTCTGCACTGTAGCTGTGGTCGTTAAATTCAACCACAGTCAAGCACACACCATTGGTTGCAATACTGTCGCCTAACTGAACGTCAGCCATATCAAGCTTGCCAACGTTAACCGTTACGGTGATGTCTTCTCCGCGGGGAGTGATTGCACTCAATGTACCTACGGCTTCTACAATTCCTGTAAACATTTTAAAACTCTTTTTGTTGTCAACGACACGTATGCAGTTGGAGTGACTATTTCGAGAGTGGTTTCGCTGCTATTGGTTTAGCCACAATTGGTTTCGCCACAATGCGAATATCCACACCAACCTGTCGAACATCTTTAATTTCTAGGTCAATCACATCAGACATTGAAGTGAGCCCTAATGCGCCCATCAAACCTCGTCCGTCACTGCCCATAAGTTTAGGAGCTAAATAGAGAATTAGCTCATCCACCAGCTGCGCTTCAATCAAGCTTTTTGCCAATGTAGCGCCCGCTTCGACCCAAATATGGTCGATATGATTCGCAGGTAATTGACGCATCAGATCATGCAAATCGAGCTGACCCGCATCTGTGGTTCCGACTTCAATATCCGCAGACGCTTCAGCCACTCTTAACACGGGTGTTGGCGACTGGTATAACTTAAGTTCAGGACGCAGTTGATTTTGACGGTCAAGAATCACGCGAATTGGCTGACGAAGTTCATCTTCAACGTAATGAGCTTTAATACTGTTTGGCAACTCTGCCCAGCGAACATTGAGCGACGCGTTATCTTCAATCACCGTCTGGCTAGTTGATAACACAGCGCCTGATTTTGCTCGGTAGTTCTGAACATCACGACGCGCTTCTGACGATGTGATCCACTGGCTTTGACCATTTTCCAATGCCGTTTGGCCATCAAGGCTAGCGGCCATCTTTAGCTGAACGAATGGCATGCCCGTTTGCATACGCTTGATAAATGCAGGGTTCAAGTCGAGAGCGTCTTGCTCTAGCAAACCAATTTCAACCTCAATACCCGCATCGCGTAGCATTTTGATACCACGGCCTGCGACTTTTGGGTTTGGGTCCTGCATCGCGCAAATCACTTTGGCTACTTGAGCCTTAATCAAACCTTCCGCACAAGGTGGCGTTCGACCGTAATGAGAACAAGGCTCTAGCGTGACATAAGCCGTCGCACCTTTTGCCTTATCGCCCGCCATTCGCATGGCATGCACTTCGGCATGAGGTTCACCCGCTTTAGCGTGAAAACCTTCACCAACGATCTGGCCATCAGTTTGTACAATCACACAACCGACATTTGGGTTTGGCGCAGTGGTGTAAATACCGCGCTTCGCTAAATGGATAGCACGCGACATCATTTGAAAATCTAGGGGAGTAAAATTAGACATGATTGAGGGGTTAGTCCTCTAATTTAGCGATTTCTTCGCCAAACTCTCGGATGTCTTCAAAGCTGCGGTAAACAGAGGCAAAACGGATGTACGCCACTTTGTCCAATTCTTTCAATTGACCCATCACAAGGTTACCAATCATCTCGCTTGGTACTTCACGCTCACCAGTTGCACGGAGTTGTGACTTAATCGTACTGATCGCAAGTTCAATCGCATCAGCACTCACTGGGCGTTTTTCTAGGGCGCGCTGTACACCACCCACCATTTTATCTTCATTAAACGGTTCGCGGTTTCCATTCGACTTGATGACTTTAGGCATCACAAGTTCTGCCGATTCGAACGTAGTAAAACGTTCACTACATGCAAGGCATTGACGGCGACGACGAACCTGATGGCCATCAGCTACCAGTCTTGAATCGATTACTTTAGTGTCGTTCTCTGAACAAAAAGGACAATGCATATCACCTCCAAATAATTGAATATTAGTGTAACGGAATTGCCAAACGTTAGGAAAGAAAAAGGGCCAATTAAGGCCCTTTTGTGTGGTGATTCATTGATTATTGCTACTCGATCGCCATTTCAAAAATGAGCTGAGGAGTAAAATTAACGACCAGCGTTAACCGCGAACTAAATAGTTCGCTTTACCTACCCATTTGTAACTTGTCAGTTCTTCTAAGCCCATTGGGCCGCGAGCATGCAATTTCTGAGTAGAGACTGCGACTTCAGCGCCTAAACCAAACTGTGCGCCATCAGTAAAGCGTGTTGATGCATTCACATAAACCGCCGCAGAACCAACAGAGTTAATGAAACGCTCTGAGCTCTCTAGGCTGTTAGTCATGATCGCATCTGAGTGACTCGCGTTGTGTACACGCATGTGGTCAATCGCTTCTGCCACATCCGCAACGACTTTCACGCCTAACGTGTAGCTTAGCCATTCAGTGTCAAAGTCGCCTTCAACCGCATCACGTTGGTCTTCAAAACCCGCTAGCAGCGATTTTGCACTGGTATCAGCAACCAAGGTTACCTTGCCTGCTAAACGCTGTTGCAGCTTAGTTAGGAAAGCTTCAGCAACCGCTTCATGCACTAACAGTGTATCTAACGAGTTACACGCTGATGGACGTTGAACTTTCGAGTTTTCAACCACATCGACAGATTTATCAAGATCAGCACTTTCATCAACAAAGATATGGCTGATACCAAATCCGCCGATGATCACTGGGATGGTGCTATTCTCTTTACACATTTTGTGCAAGCCAGCGCCACCACGAGGAATGATCATATCTACGTAGTCATCTAGCTTAAGCAGCTGAGAAACAAGCTCACGATCTGGCTTTTCAATATACTGAACAGAAGCAGCAGGTAACTCTGCTTTCTCTAACGCAGATTGGATAACTTTTACCAGCTCCATGTTCGAGAAGAAGGTCTCTTTACCACCACGCAAGATGCTTGCGTTACCTGTTTTCAGACACAGTGCCGCAATATCGATAGTTACGTTAGGACGTGCTTCATAGATAACACCAACAACACCAAGAGGTACACGACGACGAGACAGTGACATACCGTTTTCCAGTACTTTGCTGTCGATTTCGCTGCCCACAGGGTCGTTTAGGCTAATCACATTACGAACGTCGTTAGCGATGCCCGTTAAGCGTTCTTCATTCAGAAGTAGACGATCAAGCAGTGCGTCCGTTAGACCCGCTTCGCGACCTAGTTCGATATCTTTCGCGTTCGCTTCTAAAATCGTTGCTGCGTTTGCTTCTAGCTCATCAGCGATAATTGCCAATGCTTTATTCTTTTGCGCCGTTGATGCGGTCGCTAGGTGGAAAGCAGCGTCTTTTGCTGCGATACCCATGTTAGTTAAATCCACGTTTAACTCTCCCTAAATTCTGTCTGTCTTTGGATGGAAAAAGGCGATTCGCACTACCTACTAAAACTAAATGTTAAACATTAAAGGTAGGTACTAGAACTAAATCCGCTGTTCATCGCCTTATCATCACGAGCTACTCTTGAATTACAACCAGGTCGTCACGGTGAATGACTTCTGACCCGTAGTCGTAACCAAGGATGGCACCAATATCTTTACTGTGCTTGCCTGCTATTTTTGCAAGGTCTTGGCTTGAGTAGCTAGCGATACCACGCGCGACTACTTTGCCTTTACTGTCTGTGACTTGGGTGACCTCACCACGAGAAAACTCGCCTTGAACTCGGACAACCCCTTTCGCCAACAAACTGCTGCCTTTGGTGTTGACTGCGTTTACTGCGCCGTCGTCAACCACGATGTCGCCTGCGGATGCAGGGCCAGCTAGGATCCAACGTTTACGGTTTTCAAGCGCTTCAGGTAAAGGCAAGAAACGTGTGCCTTGTGGATTGTCACTCAATGAGTCAAACACCACATTTTCAGCACTGCCCGCAGCAATAATAACTTCAATCCCCGCACGACGAGCGATATCCGCCGCCTGCAGTTTTGTTGCCATGCCACCAGTACCTAATGTGGTGCCACTGCCGCCTGCGATCTTGCGCAGTGTGTCATCAATGGTTTTCACTTCTTTGATGAGCTCAGCATTTGGGTCTTTACGAGGGTCTGCCGTAAACAGACCTTTTTGGTCAGTTAGTAGCAAAAGCTTATCAGCGCCACACAAAATACCCACCAGTGCCGACAAGTTATCGTTGTCGCCCACTTTAATTTCATTGGTTGCTACTGCGTCGTTTTCGTTAACTACCGGAATAATATCGTGTTCAACGAGTGCGTTGATCGTGTCACGTGCATTAAGAAAACGCTCGCGATCATCGAGATCAGCACGAGTCAGCAGCATCTGGCCAATCTTAAGGCCATAGATAGCAAACAAAGACTCCCAAACTTGAATCAACTGGCTTTGCCCAACTGCCGCAAGCAACTGTTTGCTCGCCATCGAGTTGGGAAGTGCGGGGTAACCAAGGTGCTCACGTCCTGCGGCAATTGCGCCAGACGAAACCATAACCACAGAGTGGCCTTGTTTTTTTAATTCAGCACATTGACGAACCAGCTCAACCATATGAGCGCGGTCTAATGCCAATGTTCCACCAGTTAAGACACTGGTACCCAGTTTAACAACGACAGTTTTACGCTGTGTTGTTGTCCCGCTTTGATGATTTGTTGTCATGAAGTCTTTTATGGATAAAACAAATAAGAGGTGATGTTTTAGCAATCAAAAGGGGAATTCACAAGCAGAAAAGGTGCGAAATCGCACCTTTTTGCTTTATATAGAAGAGTAACCTTTAAAATTAGACGAATTCGACAGACTCTTCGTCTAGTTGGATACTGATTTCAAACTTACTTTGAAGTTCATCAACCAGTTTTTGGTGGAAGGCTTCTTGAGTTCGAGAGACTTCAGCGACCGCCTTTTTAGGTAATGGTAAAGAATCCCAGTTACCATCGATGTTGTACTTACCAATATTGTATTTAGCCGAATATCCCTCTTCCGACTTATCCAACTCTAGCCACCAGCCCCAAAACTCGCGTTCTTCTGGTGATTTTTTATCGTTCACACATACAGACAAGCAATCAAAAATATAGTGACCTTCTTCTGATTGCGGCTCTCTTAAGTAAGGCCCGATAGCCTTTAAAACGTTCAACAAGCGATAATGCGTAGGTTGTTGTGTCACTTCTGACATATTGAATCTCCATTTTCAATGTTAAGAATGACGTTACTCAGACTGTAATACGTAGAAACTACGCAATTAGGTTTTATAAGTTATCTCTGAGTATCAGGTACTTAGTTGGTACACTTTTCATGCTTAACTAATTTAGGAGAAATGTCATCTAAATAATTCATCCTCAAGCCACTTTATCGCCAATTCGAGGGATTGCTCATAACCTTGTGTAATTGACTTAGCTTTGATTTTCTTCGCTTTTCCGTAATCACTGTAAATAGCAACCAGTTGATTATCCATTGGTGGTGAAACAGGGTCACCTTCCAAAGCCAATGCCAAGATAGGAACACTGGTTTTACTGTTTGACAGCAAACCTTGTACCTTGAGTGACCACGCCATTAACTGCCCAGAAAGACTGTTGATATCAACTGCACCTTTACCAAGACGCGAAGCCAACACATCTAAATGCATCTTAGGCATCTGTTTAAGCTTGTCGGCATGCACAAAGATGTCATGAATTGGCGCGCCTAAAGAGATACACGCTTTAATCTTATGTTGCTCAAGGAAAGATAATCTCACCATCGCATTGCCACCGAAACGGAAGCCAAACAAGCCAACTTTGTGGTGATCGACCCATGGAATATTAGGTAGCTCATTCAGCACGGCTTGATGAAGACAAGATGAGTCTTCGGTTAACGGCCAATGTGCACTGTGCCCTATCGACGGCATGTCTACCGTTAACATGGCAATGTTCTTTGGTGCTAAGTAATCTCTAAACAAGCGCCACATATCGGTTTGCAAGCTATCGAGACCAGCGCTGACAATCACAACCGGTTGTGGTTTGTCTGTTTTGGTTAGATGTAAGTTCGCTTTGATCTTCTTGTTTTGGTATGGAATATCAATCTGTTTGACGATCAACTTAGTATGCTTAATCGCTTCAGAATACGCTGCGTTGGCCAACACTTGAGCCTGAGCCGCCAAGTTGTCGTTCTTGAGATGTGGGTAACCCGCAATACTGAAGCACAACGATGCTGAAAACAGCTCTTCAGCCATCTCTTCACCGCTCTTTTCATTAGAACGATTTTGATGCTGCATACCCAGCTTGGTCCATTCGTATGCCCAGTTGCCACTTCGGTAACCCATAACCGTATCTAGCCACTCATCGGTTGTACGGGAGTTATCTGATGACGCGATGCGAGCCAATACCGCTTCTTGCTCAATTGGATTAACGCCTTGCCATACCCACTGAAGACGTCTTAGGTTTCGGTACCATGATGAGTTTTGCTGTTCACGCTTCTCATCCAATAACGCTTCAGAGCTTGGCATGTATTGTGTCAACATTGAGGTCTCTTTCGCCTGCTTGTGCTTTACAAACAAAGTTTCCGAAAGGTTCGAGCTCGTTTCTTCTGGTTCAGACATTGGGATACTTAATAAGAAATGGTTGTCACTAATAATATAAAAAAAAATGACCCTATAAAGGGTCATTTCTCAAAAAACTAAGTTTACGCTTATTTTGACTTGCGATTTACTGGCTCAACGTAGCTTAGGCTAGTATCCCAAGGTTGCTCAATCCATGTGTCTTGAGCGATATCAACGATGTACTCGTCTAGCAAATCAGCACCAGATGGCTTTGCACATACAGCGATCAGTTTCGCTTTTGGGTACATCTCGCGAAGTTTGCGTGCAGTGTCACCACTATCAACAAGGTCTTCAACGATTAGGAAGCCTTCGCCGTCACCTTCAGGTGCTTTAACTACTGTCATATCACGTTGGTGATCGTGGTCGTAGCTAGAAATACAAATCGTATCTACGTGACGAATACCTAGCTCACGAGCCAAGATTGCACCAGGAACCAAACCACCACGGCTTACTGCCCAGATGCCTTTCCACTGCTCTGCTGGCATTTGCTTTTCAGCTAGTTGACGGCAGTAAGTCTGCATGTTGTCCCAAGTGATAACGAATTTGTTGCTCATAGTATAAAACCTAATAATTTTGTCATGTTATTAGAGGCTATCTCAAACATAGCCTCTTCAGCGATTAAGCAGAAATCTAGACGATTAAGCGAAAATGTATTTAAGAATAAAGATAACCGACATTACCCACACAGCAGGTGAAACGTCGCGACCTTTACCACTTAGCAGCTTAATTGCAGCGTAAGCGATGAAACCTAGTGAGATACCCTCAGCGATAGAGTACGTCAGCGGCATAAGCAGACATGTTACCACGACTGGTGCTGCTTCCGTAAGATCACGCCAATCAATGCCAACTAGGCCAGACATCATCAGAATTGCTACATAGAAAAGTGCACCTGATGTTGCGTAAGCCGGAATCATACCTGCTAGTGGCGAGAAGAAAAGAGCCAGTAGGAATAAGACACCAACAACAACGGCAGTTAAACCGGTACGGCCGCCTTCAGCGACACCCGCAACACTCTCAACATAAGAAGTAGTATTTGATGTACCTAGCAGAGCACCAATAGACGTTGCAGTTGAGTCCGCAAGTAGTGCTTTGTTTAAGCGAGGTAGTTTTCCGTCTTCTTTGATTAGGTTTGCTTTCGTTGCAACACCCACCAAAGTACCTGCTGTATCGAATAAATCGACGAACAAGAATGCGAATACCACTGAAATCATACCGATTTCAAATACCGCAGAGAAATCAAGCTGCATGAATGTAGGTGCAAGGCTTGGTGGTGTAGACATGATGCCGCCGTATTGAACGTCACCAATAACAATACCAAGAGCTGTGATAGCTAGAATCGCAATCATTACTGCGCCTTTCACGCCACGGTGAACAAGAGCAATCGTTAAGAAGAAACCAAGTGCACCTAGAATAGGAGCAATCGCAGTAATGTCGCCCAGTGAAACTTTAGTTGCTGGGTTAGAAACAACGATGCCTGCATTGCTAAGAGCAATAAACGCTAGGAAAAGACCGATACCTGCAGAAATACCAACACGCAGAGACATAGGGATCGAGTTGATAATCCATTCACGGATCTTAAAGATACTTAAGAAGATAAAGATTACGCCCGATACGAAAACCGCTGCCAGAGCAACTTGCCACGTATAACCCATACCCATTACAACAGCGTAGGTAAAGAATGCGTTCAAACCCATGCCTGGAGCTTGAGCAATTGGGTAGTTAGCAACAAAGCCCATGATGAAACAGCCAATAGCAGCCGCTAAACAGGTTGCTACAAATACAGCGCCATGGTCCATACCAGCATCAGCTAGAATCATTGGGTTTACAAAAATGATGTAAGCCATTGTTAGGAAGGTTGTTAGACCTGCGATGATTTCAGTGCGCACATTGGTGCCATTTTCACTGAGTTTGAATAGCTTTTCGAACATTATCGAATCCTATAAGGGTAAAAAGTAAACGGTTGCGTAATCGATTGGCTGTGGATTATAAAGTTATCAAATAACAAATTCCAGATAGAATTAAGGCTCTAATCGATATTTATCAGAATGCCGTATGAAACAAAGCGATTAAAAACGAAGGTGTTAATAATAAATAGTAATTAAAAACAAACAATTAAGAGCAATAGCGTCAGTAAAATTAGTTGATTATTTTTTCTACCATCGCTTATTTTCATTGAGAATCTAGCCAGTAAATTCTGAATTCAAACCCACAATAGTTATGTATTTTTCAACAGGATCAGTAATAAAGCGCAAATTGATATTTCGGCGTTTAAAAAACAACCACGCAGAACAGCAGGGAAAGTGACAATATAAAGCGGTTTGGAAAAGTAGCAGGCAAAAAAAACGCCACTCAAAACTGAGTGGCGGTAGAATCTGTCAACCAAAAGGGCTGTAAAAGAATTCCAATATATAGGGGTGAACAAAACTGTTCGAGTTACATGCTTACGGTATTAGTAACCAAAGCTTGTAGGGTATGCAAAGTTGCTAGTGTAAACAGAGCTGTTAAGCCAGAACATTGCAGATGGTAAACCTTTCATAACTATCACCTTAATAAATCAATAAAAAACGAATTTGATTTCTCGGTTCCTTGGAGGCGATAAAACGGACTCATCCTTTGAGCATTTACTCTTCATCTCAGAAGTTGGTTATTAATATACCTCAAAGAAAAAAGATTACAAGTATTTTTTGCTATACGTCACACTTTTAGTCAATTAAGGTTATTTTGCAAACTTATTTTCGTAATAAAATTACAAAATAGAATTAAACAAACGTTTGCCCATACCATTTATAAGCATCAAGGCGCTTAATTGTGATCAGAGGGACAAGATCGCTTTCAAAATTTGAGGTATTTGAGGTTTAGAACCGCTACTCGTCAAAACGCTCAAGTGGTATGCTGTTGCCATCAAAACAGACCCATATTTTAGATTTTTGTTCTAGATATCCACCTACACAAACCCTAAATATATGGTTATCAAATAAAAAAGGAGTCATCCGTGTCTGAATTCCATTCTGAGATCAGTAAATTATCCCCTGCCCCTATCTGGCAGTTCTTCGATAAGATTTGCTCAATCCCACACCCTTCTAAGCATGAAGAAGAGCTTGCTCAATACATTATTGCTTGGGCAACAGAGCAAGGCCTAGATGTACGTCGTGACCCAACGGGCAACGTATTCATCAAAAAGCCTGCAACGGCGGGTATGGAAAACAAAAAAGGTGTGGTGCTACAAGCTCACATCGATATGGTTCCACAAAAGAACGAAGACACAGTTCATGACTTCGCTAAAGATCCAATCCAACCATACATTGATGGTGAGTGGGTTACAGCTAGAGGCACAACGCTTGGCGCTGACAACGGCATGGGCATGGCTTCTTGCCTAGCGGTTCTTGCTTCAAACGAAATCCAGCACGGCCCTATCGAAGTTCTACTAACAGTAGATGAAGAAGCAGGCATGACCGGTGCTTTCGGTCTTGAAGCGGGTTGGTTGGAAGGCGATATCCTTCTTAACACCGATTCAGAGCAAGAAGGCGAAGTGTACATGGGTTGTGCTGGCGGTATCGACGGCGCAATGACATTTGAAATTGCTCGTAACGCGATTCCAGCTGACTTCGTAACACGTAAGCTAACGCTAAAAGGCCTAAAAGGCGGTCACTCTGGTTGTGACATCCACACAGGTCGTGCAAACGCAAACAAACTGCTTGCTCGCTTCCTAGCGGGTCACGCAAAAGAGCTAGACCTTCGCATCGTCGAATTCAAAGGTGGTAGCCTTCGTAACGCGATCCCTCGTGAAGGTTTCGTAACGGTTGCTGTTCCTGCGGCAAACCAAGAAAGACTGGCTTCACTATACAACTACTACACTGAGCTGCTTTCAACAGAGCTAGGCAAAGTAGAAGACAGCATCGTGACTTTCAATGAAGAAGCTTCTGTAGAAATGGGCGCACTTGCGTCAGCAGACCAAGCTCGCTTTATCGCAGCACTTAACGCATGTCCAAACGGCGTGATTCGTATGAGTGACGAGATTGAAGGCGTTGTTGAGACATCTCTAAACGTAGGTGTTATCACAACCGAAGAGAACACAATCACTGTACTTTGCCTAATCCGCTCGCTAATCGACTCTGGCCGTAGCCAAGTTGAAAGCATGCTTCACTCTGTTGCTGAACTAGCAGGCGCGAGCATCGAGTTTTCTGGCGCTTACCCAGGTTGGAAGCCAGACGCAGATTCAGAAATCATGCACATCTTCCGCGACATGTACGAAGGTATCTACGGTCACAAGCCAAACATCATGGTTATCCATGCTGGTCTTGAGTGTGGTCTATTCAAAGAACCTTACCCGAACATGGATATGGTTTCTTTCGGCCCAACGATCAAGTTCCCGCACTCTCCTGATGAGAAAGTGAAGATCGACACCGTTGAGCTATTCTGGAACCAAATGGTTGCACTGCTTGAAGCAATCCCAGAAAAAGCATAATTCGAACCATTATGTTTTCGATAGATAGGATTTCGCGCTAAATACTATTCATCGACACAAAATAAAACAGGTACTCAATGAGTACCTGTTTTTGTATCTAATCTTTGTAATCGACTATTTGTGACTAAAGAAGCAATTAAGCGCGTGAAGCCGCGTAGCTCTCTAGCTCATCAATTGAAGTTTGTGCCACGACTTCGCCATCAATGAAGTACGTTACCATCTCGCCATCGCGAACACCGATTAACGTCGCACGCTCACCAGACTGGTAAGTAATGTCCATTTGGATCGTATTTTCATCAATCTGCTGCATTTGGCCTTTCTCAATCACATCTGCACTTGTGATCGGACCAACAGGTGCTTCCGTTAGAGACGGATCAAGTTGGTGGTTGATGTCTAGGTAAGTATCAGTCTTAGTATCAAAGATGTGCGGAGCACCTGTTAGTGGGTTGCTACCTGTCCAGAACTCTAGTGAGTTGAATACTAGGTAATCGGCAGCAACCGTTAGACCATATGCAGGTGCAAGTAGCATGTTCAAACCACCACGAGCGTAACGGTTATCAACAGCCTTGATGTTGAACTTCATTAGGTAACCCGTAACTGCGTTGCTACCAACACAGCCAGATAAAGCAACAGATACCACCGCTAGTGCTACAACTTTTGAAATTGTTTTTTTCATTTTGATCTCGATATTTTAATTTGGCCGCCAAAAAATGGCGATGGATAATACCAACCAATCGAATGATAAATATCAGCGTTAAATCAATGTTTTGTCAGAGAATTCACAATTTGAAACACCCTTCAATAAGCCAAATAAAAAACTGAAACCAATTCAGAACCCACTTAATAAAAAACTTTTGTCGTCACCGTAAAGCGATTGATTCGTACTAAAAATCAACGATTGCTACATTCCGTGTTAACGAATTATCACCATGTTGAGAACAACCTAAATGGCAAGACTAAAACCTAATCAACCATTCGAATTACTTGGTTATACTGTTCAGCCAGGACAGCGAATGGAGATTGAACTGCAAGCAGCTCAGCTTTACACGCACTCTCCACTTTCGATCCCGATTGAAATTATTCACGGTCGCCAAGCAGGCCCAACACTGATGGTAAATGCGGCTATCCACGGCGATGAGCTAAACGGTGTTGAGATTGCAAGACAACTGACAAATGCGATTGATCCAAAGAAACTGAAAGGGACATTAATTGTTGTGCCTATCGTTAACGTGTTTGGCTTTATCCATAAATCTCGTTACCTACCAGACCGTCGTGACCTAAACCGTTGCTTCCCTGGCAGTGAGAAAGGATCGTTAACATCACGCATCGCTTACACCTTCTTTGAGAACGTAGCAAAGCACTGTGATTACATTCTGGATCTACACACGGGCGCGATTCACCGTACCAATCTGCCACAGATTCGTGCAAACCTATCGAACCCTGAAACACTGCGCATCGCAAAAGCGTTTGCAACACCCGTGATCATTGATTCTCCACTGCGTGACGGTTCACTGCGTAGCGAAGCGGAAAAACTGGGTATTCCTGTATTAACTTACGAAGGTGGTGAAGCGCTGCGTTTTGATCACCTAGCGATTCGTGCGGGTTACCTTGGCGTGCATCAAGTGATGAAAGAAATCGGCATGCTGCGTCCTAACCGTAAGAAGTTACCAGAGCCAGTATTGAGCAAATCCACCAGCTGGATCCGCGCTGAATCAGACGGAATTTTGCGCAACATGGTGAGACTTGGCGAACAGGTTGAAGCAGGACAAACCCTTGCTTACATCAGCTCTCCATTGGGTCACCAAGAAGGCCAAGTGATCACAACCAAAGGCGGTATCGTGATTGGTCAGCAAACTCTACCTTTGGTCAACGAAGGTGATGCTGTGTTCCATATTGCTTACTTCAAGCAAGACGATGAAGAAGTAGGACAATCAGTAGAAAGCTACATTGAAGAAGTGGCAGAAGACGATTGGCTAACTGCGCTGAATAACTGATCAGACAATGCTTAACAGTTTAAGAGCTCGACGTTAAAAGCGAGAAGCCAAAACAGTGCTCTTAAACACAATAAAACAGAACTCCACAAACTAAAAAGCCCCAATATACTTTTAACTAGAAAGAGAAAAGTTGTATCGGGGCTTTTTTTTTACAAATCCCTTATCTTAAAATTAAGGGATCTATAAATTAGTCATGCACTGAATTATTCAGCGTCTTCTTGCTCTTCTGCACGAGCTTTAGCGCGCGCTTCACGTGCTTGCTCAGCTTTAAGCTCTTTAGTGTGACGTAGTTCGTCACGCTCTTTACGCTGTTCTGATTTACGCTCGTTACGTTCAGCTTGGTTTGCGATGAAAGATGCTAGCTCTTTCTCTGCCCACTCTTGTGCTAGAGCTTCAGTTTCGAAACCAGACTCACGCTTAGATACTGTAGTGCTGCGAGACGTTACTTGACGAGTAATCTCTGCACACCAACCGTTGCGTTTTTCTGTAAGGCGGATATCAAATTTTTTGTTCTTAGACATGTTCTATTTTTCCTAAGGGAGATCATTAAGGGATCGGTCAACTTTGATAACTCCATCTAAGTGAGCATCTTTTAACACCATCCCTTGGTAAGCGCGGTATTAGAGCACAAATCAATGAATATTGCTGCAAATATTTGCAGCGGATCACACTCCAATGCTGCAAATCGTTTGCGCCTGATTTCAATTAATTCGTAACTCCCAATTCACCATCAACTTCTGCCCTATTTTATCGACAACAATGAAATGGACTATGCTCAAACAGAGATAAATGAAAGAGATACCTGCTTGCTCAGGTTTATAGACTCTATTATCTCACCTACTCCGCCCATAATTAAAATAGCTAAGGAGTTGCTATGGATAGCTTCATCAAAAATTTACCTAAGGTTGAGCTGCACTTGCATATAGAAGGCACATTAGAGCCAGAGTTGATGTTCCAACTCGCCAAGCGTAATAACGTGTCGATTCCCTTTGAGACCCCTGACCAAGTCCGAGACGCGTACCAGTTCCACAATCTTCAATCCTTTCTCGATATCTATTATCAAGGCGCAAACGTACTGATTCATGAACAGGATTTCTATGACCTGACGTGGGCTTATCTGTTGAAGTGCCAGCAAGATAATGTGGTTCATACTGAGATATTCTTCGACCCTCAGACTCACACTGAACGCGGCATTGACTTTGAAGTCATCGTCGGCGGGATTACTCGAGCTTTGAATCAAGCAGAGCGAGAACTTGGCATCAGCAGCCAACTGATTATGTGTTTTCTGCGTCACCTTGATGAAGACAGTGCTTTTGAAACTCTCAAACAAGCCCTTCCCTATAAAGATAAGATCATTGCCGTTGGGTTAGATTCATCAGAACAGGGGAATCCGCCAGAGAAGTTTAAGCATGTCTTTCAAGAAGCGCTCAACCAAGGGTTCCTAACTGTCGCACACGCAGGAGAAGAAGGCCCCGCACAAAATATTATCGATGCACTGAGCTTGTTAGGCATTACCCGAATTGATCATGGTATTCGCTGTGTTGAAGATGAAGAGCTGATGGAACAGTTAATCGTTAAACGCACACCACTAACGGTCTGCCCGTTGTCGAACACCAAGCTCAAGGTATTTGATACTATGCAAGAGCACAACATCGTCGAGTTGCTGAGAAAAGGGCTGTGTGTCACCATCAATTCCGATGATCCCGCTTACTTCGGTGGCTACATGAATGATAACTTCCTAGCGGTTGCTAACGCTCATCCTGTCACTTATCAAGAATTAGCTCAGTTCAGTATTAATGCGGTGGAAGCCAGTTTCATCTCCCCTCACGCCAAGGAAGACCTCATTACACAGGTACGCCAATACTTGGTAGCGAATACTCAATAAGTTCATAACAGTTTATTTCGATTAAAAAAGGGAAACTCAACACTTCCCTTTATTAATCAATGCATTGAAATCGATTTATCCCGGATGACCATCCACTCGTGGCGTTAGTAACATCATGCCGAACTTCCAGATAAACAGACCAAACGCCAGTGTCCACAAACCGGCACTGATGTTGACCATCTCAAATAAATACGCCGGGAAGAAAGTCACACCTAAACTACGAACGAGTGCCGCGATAAAAATAGCCGAGAACGCCAAAGCCATACTTGGCCCTTTATAGATAGCACGACCAGTATGCCCCATCGTCACGCGCGTGATCATCGCCAGAATTAACCCACTCAAACCGCCAATAGCAAACAAGTGCAGCATATTATGGCTCGCGAACGGGTTGTCTAATAAACCGCGTAACAGCAAGCTTAGAGGGATACATAGATAAGCCGCATGCAGCGACCACACCAAGGGTTCAGACAGCGTTGTCCAAGGTTTCCAGCGGATAAAGCGCACCAATTGAGTCACGCCAGCAAACACCATTAACTCATTACCTACTTGAGCAAAGGTCAATGGGAAGAAGCTCAACACAAATAAACCAACCAAAGGTAGATTGGCTAACCATTCCAACCAAACCAAGGGCTGTGCTTTTTCAAACTCAAAACGACGCGCCGTAAAGAATGGGATCACTCGCCCACCCATCACTGATAACAGCAAGGTAAACCACCACAACATAGCCTGCCAAACTGCAGACGATGGGAATGGAGGCATCCCCTTAATGGTCGCGTAACTAGCAAAGTTCGCCACGATAGCCAATATAAACAGCGGCACAAAAAACAGGTTCTTCCAGCCTTTCGACTTCACGACACGAAAACCAATTTCGTAAGCGGCGAAGATTAAGAACAGCGCCTCAACCGTCGAGATCAGCCATAACGGTGAGGGTGTCCAAAACAGAATGCGAGGTGCCAACCACAATCCAACTAGTGCGGCTAATCGATAATGCTTGGTGCCATTGACCCCTGTCCAAGTTTGCACTGCAGTGAGCACAAAGCCGACAACAATCGCCATCGAAAAACCAAACAACATCTCATGCACGTGCCACCACAATGCGGGAACGTTTAAAATCTCAGGCTGACCGTTTTGGAACATGATGACCCAAGCTACAATCGCGATCACGGCATAGAGACTGCCTAAAAAGAAGAAAGGTCGAAAGCCTAAACGCAGGTAGGCTGGAATCGCGTCTTCTACACTTTTATCTGTGATATTTAACAAACTCGCTCCTAATTCTCAGATAAGCGGCCAAGGTATTACCTAAACCAAATTTGGTGTGCATCAAATCCGATGCAATATGCAGATCATATTGCATGAAACGCGCCAATTGGATAAAACTAGTAAAAACAGCGACTCACGAGATTCACCAACCAATAAACAAGTCAAAAAAACACAACCAAAAGAGTCATAAAGACATATAGATGTATAAATAGAAACTTACTGACTTTTGGTATCTCGCCACATATAGTAAGACTAGACTTAAATGGAACAACTCAGACAAGGAATGCGATGTATATTTTTGGTTATGGCAGCTTAATCAACTCATCTTCACGCCAGCTTACCGGTCAGACAGGGCAAGCGATCCCTGCGATTGTTCATGGCTTAATTCGCCATTGGAGCAAGATCGATGACAGCTATGTGTTATCACCTTTGATCGTCAATCTTGGCGAAGGACAAGTGAATGGTGTGTTGCTTGAGGTGGATGATATTTCACTGGCTGAGTTTGATCGCCGTGAGCGTGGTTATCACCGAATCGAATTAAAGGCCTCTCAGATAGAAAGCCAAGATGAGTTCAAACAGGATCAATCGATCTGGGTTTACATCAAAGACGAGATTGAAGCACCTTGCGAAAACAGCCCTATCGTTCAAACCTACGTCGATACGGTATTGGCAGGATGTTTAGAGGTGTCTGAAAGCTTTGCGGCGCATTTTGTTAAACACACACAAGGTTGGCACCACCCATTAGAAAATGATCGCCACCAGCCTAAATACGGCAACCTTGCTGGGGTTTCCGATCACCACCACAGTGTGATTGATAGCTTGATACTGACTGTACGCAGCTAGTTGATTTAGGTTGGTGAACACATTGACTCACCAACCTAAAGTGAGCTTAAACGACACGAATACCTGCAGGCATCGCACGTTCAGGTGTTAGCAATACACTTTCAGATTCATCTTCCGTTTCTGCACATAGCAACATGCACTCAGAAGTGTGGCCTCTCATCTTCGCCTTCGCTAGATTGCACAAAACAACAACCTGCTTACCCATTAACTCTTCTTCTGTGTAATAAGGGACTAGGCTGGTCACCGTTTGCAGTGTCTTGTCACCAACATCCACTTGCACGATGTAGAGCTTGTCTGCGTTTTCATGACGCACAACCTCAATGATCTTACCCACACGCATTTCTAACTTAGCAAAGTCACCATAAGAGACAGTATCCATTTCTCACTTCCTATATTGATTTGTTTTTACCCATTAAATCATTTACTAAAATTAAGTAAAATGTAAATGTTTACACTAGCATTAAGCCTAATAATTACAAGCGGTAAAGATCTCATTACTGGAAGTAAAATGAGAGTTTCGTTGCCTTACTATCATTGTCGGTGTTAAATAGATGCAGCAATGTATAGAGGTTAAAAATGGCAACAATTAAAGATGTAGCAAAGGAAGCTGGTGTTTCTGTTGCAACCGTCTCTCGAGTGATCAACAAGTCTCCTAAGGCGAGTGCAAGCTCGGTAGAGTCTGTAACGAAAGCGATGTCTAAACTCGGCTATCGCCCGAATGCCAATGCTCGCGCGCTGGTAAGCCAAAGCACAAACACTGTTGGTGTATTGGTCGGTGACATCTCCGATCCCTTTTTTGGCACGCTGGTTAAGGCTGTCGATAATGTCGCTCGTGAGAACGGAAAACATATCCTTGTCGGTAATGGCTCACACGATCGTGAAGAAGAGAGACAAGCGATTGAGTTACTGATTAACAGCCGTTGCGATGCTTTGGTGATCCACTCAAAAGGCCTGACAGACGAAGAACTGATTGCCTATGCAAAAGAAGTCAAAGGCTTAGTGCTGATCAACCGTTATATTGCAGAGATTGCCAACCGCTGTATTTTCTTAGACAACAAGAAAGGCGCGTATCTTGCGACGGAATATCTGATCCGCCATGGTCATAAGAACATCGCCTGTATCGCCTCATCACACAACATTGAAGATGCCGATGAGCGTGTTCAAGGTTACTTAGCAGCGCTCTCAGACTACAAAATAGCGCTATCTGAAAGCTATATTGAATACTCGGCTCCCACCAGTGACGGTGGCGAATACGCCATGACCAACCTTTTGACTAAATCACTGCCAATCACAGGTATTGTGGCCTACAACGATTACATGGCAGCAGGGGCTTTATCTGTCCTTGATGAAAACGGTATTCAAGCGCCAGACAAAATGTCGATCATCGGCTTCGATGATGGCTTGATTGCCCGCTATGTTCATCCAAAGCTAACCACTATTCGCTACCCGATTCAGATGATGGCAGAGAAAGCGACACGACTCGCGCTGCACTTGGCCAAAGGTGAAAGCACCTCAACTGAGCCAATGATGTTTTCTCCAACTCTGGTGCGTCGTAATTCGGTAGAGAAAGTCTAAGTTCTGGTCGACTCATCAAGCAATAAACAAAAAAAAGCCCTAACAGAATCGCTTCTGTTAGGGCTTTCCTACCTTACTCAGATACTCAACAATCGCACTTAATAAACCGCACTCTTGTTGAGCGCTACTTTTACTCATCCCCCAAGAACAACGCGATAATTCACATCGTCCTATTCACAAGCAAAAGACATTGGCGTAACCGCTTTGAGCTAGAGCGTACTAGTTTGAAGAATCCCCCGAAAATTCAAACTGGTAACAGGTACTGTAGTTATATTCTTGTTCAGGCTTGAGAATACAACTGTCCTGCTTCCACTCAGGGTGGTTAGGAGAGTCAGGTAAGAACTGGGTTTCTAGCGCCAAACCAGCGTAGTCTTCATAGCTACCACCACTTCGGTTTGGTGTACCACCAAGCCAGTTTCCGGTGTACAGCTGCATCGCAGGTTTGGTTGAAAATACTTTTAGTGTGACGAGCGCATCTGGTGAGGTTACAGTAGCGGCACATTGAGTACGCTTGCAGCCGTCAGCCAATAAGAAAGAGTGGTCGTAACCCTTTGCTGCTTTCTGCTGTTCATCCCCCAACAAACGCTCTGAGATCATCATAGGCTGATTGAAGTCGAAGCTGGTCGATTTCACCGATTTAAGGTTGCCTAACGGGATACCTACCGAATTGGTCGGTAAGAATTGATTAGCGTTAATGCTGACAATGTGTGACAAACAATCGTGTCCGGCTTCTGCGCCAAGTAGATTGAAGTACGCGTGATTCGTTAGGTTGACCACGGTTGGCTTATCGGTGGTTGCAGAATAATTAATAGAAACTCGATTGTCTTCGGTGATGTCATAACGCACCGACACATTCAAATTCCCCGGAAATCCTTGGTCGCCATCAGCAGATTCTAAAGTAAACACCACTGACGTTTCGGTTTGCTCTGCAATATTCCAACGACGTTTATCAAATCCGTTCGGACCACCATGTAAGGTGTTGCCCGCTTGGTTGGTTTCCAGCTTGTAGTTCTGACCGTCAATTTTGAAACGACCATTGGCAATGCGGTTAGCATAACGGCCAACGGTTGTGCCCATATAGCTGGCTTGCTTCTCGAAATTATCCATTGAGTTGACACCCAATAACACTTCTCGTCTGTTTCCTTTTACTGGCAAGATACAGCTCAACCACGTTGCGCCAATATCCATGAATGTCACTTCCATGCCGTGTACATTCGACAACGTGACAAGCTGAGCAGGTTGGCCATCATAGGCTGCTGTTTCTGTCATGGATTGATGCAGGTTCTGCGCTTGTGTCATTCTAAATTCCTTCTACTGCCAGTAAAAAGCCTCTACGTTGAGGTAAAGGCTTTAGTATTTGGCCTACCATGATCTTTTTAGTTGGTAAGCTCTACATTAAGTCTCGAAGCCGTTAGATTACTTCAACTAAGCCTGCTCCGTCTTTCGCTTGGCACACATAAATAGATTCTTTTAGACCCGTCGCTGCTTGATATTTCTGCTCCACGGTTGTTTTAATTTCATCAACCAATGCAGGTGGAACCAATGCCACAATACAACCACCGAAACCACCGCCCGTCATACGCACGCCACCTTGCTCACCGATCACTTCTTTGACCATATCCACCAGCGTATCGATCTCTTCCACTGTGATTTCAAAATCATCACGCATTGATGCATGCGATTCTGCCATCAACTCCCCCATACGCTTCATGTCGTGGGTACGTAGAGCTTGAGCCGCTTCAACAGTACGGTCATTTTCAGTAATCACGTGACGAGCACGCTTAGCAACCATCTCATCCAATTCAGACTCTTTCGCTTTGAACTGCTCAATGGTCACATCACGAAGTGCTGGAACACCAAAGATACGCGCCGCCTCTTCACACTGCTCACGACGCGTGTTGTACTCGCTGTCGACTAAACCGCGTTTTTTGTTTGAGTTAATGATAACCACAGCCATATCTTCTGGCATCGAAACCGCTTGAGTTTCTAGGCTACGGCAATCCAAAAGCATCGCGTGGTTTGCTTGGCCTTCAGCTGAGATCATTTGATCCATGATGCCGCAGTTACAGCCCACGAATTCGTTTTCGGCTTGCTGACCATTAAGCGCAACTTCGGCTTGGCTGATCTCTAGGTTATAAAGCACCTTGAATGTTTGACCAATCACCACTTCCAGTGCCGCAGAAGAACTTAAACCTGCACCTTGAGGCACGTTACCCGTTACAGAGATGTCCGCACCTGTAAATTCAAAGCCGCGACCTTTTAAGCACTTCACCACACCACGAATGTAGTTAGCCCACATCTTGTCTTGTTGGAATGTGATCTCTTGAGTTAGGTCGAATTCATCCACTGCATTACCGTAGTCCACTGATACTACGCGTACAATGTTGTCGTCACGTTTAGCCGCAGCAACTACCGTTTGGTAGTTAATGGCACACGGTAGAACAAAACCATCGTTGTAATCGGTGTGCTCGCCGATCAGGTTCACACGACCTGGTGCTTGAATAATATGAGTCGCTTGGTAACCAAGGACTTGCTCAAAAGATGCTTTCACGTTTTGGATTAGGTCAGACATAAGTAAACTCTCTGGTTAAACTCTTTGTTCATTTGGTTATGGCCCCTTCACGGCACCACTTTAATTCTTTTAGATTCCCTATCTCGTTCGTCTCTCACGCTAGGGAATGACAACATCAGCGACTAAGCTTTTAAGCTTCTAAGCTCTTACACTTATGGGCTTCTCACCTGTCGTCATTCCAGGAATCGAGAGACGAGGTATCAGGAATCTCGCTTGTTATCTACGAAGCAACGTATTACTGCTCTTTGTAGTGAACGTCACTCAAATCGCGAAGACGTTGCGCTGCTTGTTCTGCGGTTAAATCACGCTGAGACTCAGCCAGCATTTCGTAACCGACCATGAATTTTCTAACCGAAGCACTGCGTAACAGTGGCGGGTAAAAAAGTGCGTGCAGTTGCCAGTGGTCGATGTCGGTACCTTCTTCAAAGAACGGCGCATAGTGCCAACCCATTGAGTAAGGGAATGAGCATTGGAACAAGTTGTCGTAACGACTGGTCAGCTTCTTGATCGCAAGTGCTAAGTCATCACGTTGTTCATCAGTTAGTTCACTCATACGGCGAATATGTGTTTTTGGAAGCAACATGGTTTCGAATGGCCATGCAGCCCAGTAAGGCACTACAGCAATCCAATGTTCCGTTTCAACCACAGTACGAGAGCCGTCTTTCATTTCAGCTTCAACGTAATCCACTAAAAGATTAGAACCTTGTTGTTCGAAGTACTCTTTTAGAAGCTTTTCTTTGCGTTCAATCTCGTTGGGTAAAAAGCTGTTCGCCCAGATTTGACCGTGCGGGTGAGGCTGAGAGCAGCCCATGGTCTCACCTTTGTTTTCAAACGCTTGAACCCATAGGTAGTCTTTACCTAGCTCTTCAATCTGTTCATTCCATGTGTCGATAACACCGCGAATCTTGTTTACTGGTAACTCTGGCAGCGTTTTGCTGTGGTCCGGAGAGAAACAGATCACGCGGCTCAACCCACGTACACCTTGAGTCTTAAATAGAGGATTTTCAGACTCTGGAGCATCTGGCGAATCAGGCATCAACGCCGCGAAATCATTACTGAATACATAAGTGCCATCGTAATCTGGGTTTTCGTCGCCCGAGATACGCGTATTGGTTGGGCACAAGAAACACTCTTTCTCATACGCTGGAAGCTGCGCTGTCGATGGTTTTTCATCTTGGCCACTCCAAGGGCGTTTCGCTCGGTGCGGTGATACTAAAATCCACTGACCTGTTAATGGGTTATAACGACGGTGTGGATGGTCTACTGGGTTAAATTCAACTTTTGACATGTTTAGATTGCTCTCAAATTTTGTGTCTTGGTCAATTCACCAAGATGAATAATTCTTCTAAAAGGAGATTCCCTATCACGCTCGTTCCTCGCTGTAGGGAATGACGCGGGGGTTCATAACGTTAGGAACCAAATACTCACTCGTCATTCCGGAATCGAGGCACGAGATATCTGGAATCTCGCTTTTCTCATCTCTTGCCTTTGCCTTCCCCAAAGAAATTGGAGTTGCAGCTAGGCTGCTTCAATTACACAAGCTAGTAGCCGTTCGGGTTATTCGACTGCCAATTCCACGTATCCGCCGTCATCTCCATCACGCTACGCGTCGCCTTCCAGCCAAGCTCGCGCTCTGCTTTTTCAGTGCTTGCCCAACACTCGGCAATATCACCTGCGCGGCGTGGGCAAAGTTCATAAGGAACCGGTTTGCCCGATGCTTGTGCGAAGGCTTCAACCATCTCGAGTACACTTGAGCCTTTGCCCGTACCTAGGTTGTAAATGTGTAAGCCCGCTTTCTCGCCAACCACTTTTAGTGCTGCGACATGGCCATCCGCTAAATCCATTACGTGAATATAGTCACGAACGCCTGTGCCATCGACTGTTGGGTAATCGTTTCCAAAAACAGCCAGTTTTTCACGGCGACCAACGGCTACTTGAGCAATAAACGGCATTAAATTATTTGGGATACCTTGTGGGTCTTCACCCATAGTGCCCGATGGATGTGCGCCGACTGGATTGAAGTAACGCAGTAAAGTCACGCTCCAATCGTTCTCCGCATTGAACAGATCGCTTAAGCACTCTTCCACCATATATTTGCTGCGACCATAAGGGTTGGTTGTCGCGCCAGTTGGTGAAGTTTCGGTAATCGGCACTACTTCCGGGTCGCCGTAAACGGTAGCCGAAGAACTAAATACGATGCTTTTCACGCCCGCTTTCTTCATGCTTCGAGCTAACACCAGTGAACCATTGACGTTGTTATCGTAGTATTCCAAAGGCTTAGCCACCGACTCCCCTACCGCTTTCAGGCCAGCAAAGTGAATCACCGCTTGGATATCATTTTCTGCAAACACGCTATCTAGAAAAGATTGATCACGAATGTCGCCAAGATAAAACGTTGGTCGCTTGCCAGTTAACGATTCGATTCGTTCCAGCACTAGCTCTTTACTGTTGCAAAGGTTATCAACAATGATCGGCTCCATACCTGCCTGTATCATTTGAATGCATGTATGACTTCCGATGTAACCCATGCCGCCCGTAACCAGTACTTTCACAATCAACCTCTCTTTGTCGTCATTCGTGGGCTAACTCGAACTGACATTCAGCTCAGTAGCACCGTATGTCAGAAATAGTAGCAGCCATTTTGACTATAATTCTGTGATCAAAACCACGAAGTGTAAACGTTTACACTAACTTTCATCATTGGTACTGATCATGAAATAGAGAGAACGTATAGCTGTTAAACCCTAATTCATTGAATTTTAATAAGATAATTATAGATAGTTAGATTTGAGACATCACAGATGAGTTGAGCATTTATTTTACTAAAAGTTAATGCAATGACGTCCAGTTTGATTACAATAGGTCTGCAGAATAAAGAGGTGCATTGCTTTTTTACTAAATACCAATTTCAAAGCAACGCAATGTTCCAATAACAGGAAGTGAGTATGGCAACGTTAAAAGATATCGCGACTGAAGCGAATGTATCATTGGCTACAGTTTCAAGGGTTCTCAATGAAGATCCAACACTAAGCGTCAAGGAAGAGACCAAAAGGCGTATCTTTGAAATTGCAGAGAAGTTGGAATACAAAACCAGCAGCTCACGAAAAACCGTTAGCAGTAAAAAACAAAACCATCACTTCCTAGCACTGTATAACTACAAGCAAGAAGCTGAGGTTAACGACCCTTACTACCTATCGATTCGCCACGGGATTGAAACCCAATGCGAAAAGATGGAAGTTAAGCTAACCAACTGTTATGAAAGTAAAATACAGATCAATTCAGCGCCAATCACAGGTGTTTTGTTGGTGGGAAGAATGACACCAGAGGTTATCGAGCAAGCTAAAAAACTGAGCGATAATATCTGTTATGTCGATTTTACTGATCACTCAGAACCTTATGACTCTGTCGATATCGACCTGGCTTTGATCAGCAAAGAGATCACCAACTTCTTTATCAATCAAGGCTATGAGCGCATCGGCTTTATTGGTGGCCAAGACGACGTCAACACCCCTGATATTCGTGAAGTGGCCTTTGCTGAATATGGCAGCCTCAAGAACGTTGTCAGTGAGCAAGACATCTACCGTGGTGACTTTTCTAGCTCTTCAGGTTACAAGCTTGCAAAGCAGATGCTCGCGACAGGCGACTACCCTAAAGCCATGTTTATTGCGTCAGATTCCATCGCAATTGGCGTTTTACGAGCAGTTCATGAGCACGGATTAAACATTCCTGAAGATATTGCGCTGATTAGTGTAAACGACATCCCAACAGCTAAATTTACCTTCCCATCTTTATCGACTGTTCGTATTCACTCTGAACTCATGGGAATTCAAGGCGTTAACCTGTTGATCGAGAAAGTACGCGACGGTCGCACTATCCCATTACGCGTCTATGTTCCAAGCAAACTCAAGCTGCGTGATACAACAAAATAATTAAATATATCAAATAGATAAATTAAGGCCACCTTTGTTGAAAGTGGCCTTTTTTGTGCCCATCACATACATCAATCGACACATATGCCCCTCTTTAACCTGCTGTATAAATCAGCTAATAGCATTCTTTTAAGTGGATCACACAGCACCGCAAAAAGACCATAAAAAACGTGATGAAGTTAAAGTAAAACGTTTTCACTAATTTCATTTAGTAAAACTTTTACCAATAATTACCTCAGTCCAAAAATACTCGTATTCACTACGACCCAATTACGCATAAGAACGTCGGTCAGCAAACTGCATTCAGACCGAGAGAGAGGCAACGTGAACAACTGGGAAAACTTCCTGAACTTACATGAGAACCGTATGGCACCGCGTGCATACTTCTTCTCGTACGCATCAGAAAAAAATGCAAAAACGTTTCAGCGTGAACTGAGCAGCCACTTCCAACTATTGAGTGGCCAATGGAATTTCAGCTATTTCACCAATCCGCTATTGGTTCCTGAAGAGTTCTATTCTCAGGAAATGAGCGGCTGGGGCAACATCACGGTTCCAAACATGTGGCAAATGGAAGGCCACGGCGATCTTCAATACACAGATGAAGGTTTTCCATTCCCAATTGATGTGCCTTTCGTACCATCAGACAATCCAACCGGCGCATACCAACGCTCTTTCTTCCTTGGCGAAAGCTGGGACGAGAAACAAACCATCATTAAATTTGATGGCGTTGAAACTTACTTCGAAGTTTACGTAAATGGTGAGTATGTTGGTTTCAGCAAAGGCAGTCGCCTAACCGCTGAATTCGATATCTCTAGCCAGGTAAAAGCAGGCAACAACCTACTTTCTATTCGTGTAATGCAGTGGGCAGATTCCACCTACATTGAAGACCAAGACATGTGGTGGACTGGCGGTATCTTCCGTGACGTTTACCTAGTAGGTAAAGAACAACTGCACGTTCAAGACGTTACCGTTCGCACTGATTTCGACGACGCTTACCAAAGCGCGACCCTGTCGTGCAAAGTGGAACTAGAAAACTTAGCAGCAGCGGCAAACGCAACCCTTGAGTACGCATTGCTTGATGGCAGCCAAGTTATCTCGCAAGGCTCAGTAGATAACTTAAGTGTCGATGGCAATGCGAATACTCAATTCTCTATCGATGTCGTGAACCCAGTTCAATGGAACGCTGAAACCCCATACCTTTACCAACTATTGCTGACGCTAAAAGACGCCGATGGCAAAGTGCTAGAAGTGATTCCACAACGTGTTGGTTTCCGTGACATCAAAGTTCGCGATGGTCTGTTCTACATCAACAACAAATACGTGATGCTGCACGGTGTAAACCGTCACGACAACGACCACCTAAAAGGTCGTGCAGTTGGCATGGATCGCGTAGAAAAAGACTTAGTGTTGATGAAGCAGCACAACATCAACTCAGTACGCACGGCGCACTACCCGAACGACCCACGCTTCTACGAGCTATGTGACATCTACGGCCTATTCGTAATGGGCGAAACTGATGTCGAAACACACGGCTTTGCTAACGTTGGCGACCTAAGCCGCATCACTAACGATCCGGCATGGGAAGCGGTGTTTGTTGAGCGTATCGAACGCCATATTCACGCTCAGAAGAACCACCCTTCTATCATCATGTGGTCACTAGGTAACGAATCTGGCTACGGCTGCAATATCCGTGCTATGTACGATGCAGCAAAAGCAATTGATGACACGCGTCTGGTTCACTATGAAGAAGACCGTGATGCTGAAGTGGTCGACATCATTTCAACCATGTACTCACGCGCTCAGTTAATGAATGCCTTCGGTGAATTCCCACACGAAAAACCACGCATTATCTGTGAATACGCACACGCAATGGGTAACGGCCCAGGCGGTTTAACTGAATACCAAAACGTGTTCTACAAGCATGACGCGATTCAAGGTCACTATGTTTGGGAATGGTGTGACCACGGCATTCTAGCGCGTGATGAAGCAGGCACAGAGTTCTACAAGTACGGCGGTGACTACGGTGACTACCCGAACAACTACAACTTCTGTATGGATGGCTTGATCTATCCAGACCAAACGCCAGGCCCAGGCTTGAAAGAGTACAAGCAAGTGATTGCCCCAGTGAAGCTTCGCGATTTCGATGCACAAACGGGCACCTTCACTGTGGATAACAAGCTTTGGTTCTCAAACATCGATGACTACACCATCACTGCGGAAGTCCGCGCTGAAGGTGAAACCATTGCTGTACAACACATCAAGGTTGAAGAGCTGGCTGAAAACTCTAGCCGCGAACTTACTCTTAACTTGCCACAACTTGATGAGCGTGAAGTGTTTGTCAACTTTACGGTTCGTAAGGATTCTCGCACTTCATACAGCGAAGCGAACCACGACATCGCTGTTTACCAATTCCAAGTGAAAGAGAACACAGCACAGCTAGAAGCCTTCACTAACAACAATGCGACAGCACTGAATGTGGAAGAGTCTCGTTTAGCTTACCTAATCAAAGGCCACAACTTTGCTCTGAACTTCTCGAAAGTGAATGGCAAACTGACGTCATGGCTAGTGAATGGCGAAGAGCTGATTAAGTCGGAGCCTAAGCTGAACTTCTTTAAGCCAATGATCGATAACCATAAGCAAGAGCACGATGGTTACTGGGAACCTGCACACCTACAGATCATGCAGGAGCATTTCCGCACGCTAAGTGTTGAACAGGTAAACGGCAAGGTAGAGATCACCACTACCAGCATCATTGCTCCACCAGTATTCGATTTCGGCATGCGCTGTGAATATCGCTACCAGATCAGTTCCGAAGGTCAATTAAACGTTGAGCTAAGTGGCGAACGCTACGGTGATTACCCACACGTGATTCCAGTGATTGGTTTCGACATGGGTATCAACGGCGACTTCAACCAAGTCCAATATTACGGACGCGGCCCTGAAGAGAACTACCAAGACAGCAAGCAAGCCAACATGATTGACGTTTACCAATCAACCGTGGCTGACATGTTCGAGAACTACCCGTTCCCACAAAACAACGGCAACCGCCAACACGTTCGTTGGGCTGCGCTTTCAAGTCGCGCTGGCAATGGTATTGCGGTGAAACCACAACAAGAAATCAACTTCAGCGCGTGGTTCTACACCAACCAAAATCTGCATCAAGCACAGCACACGATTGAGCTAGAGAAGAGTGGTTACATCACGCTAAATCTAGATCACCAAGTGATGGGCTTAGGCTCAAACTCTTGGGGCAGTGAAGTGTTGGACTCTTACCGCGTATACATGGATGAGTTCCGCTACGGTCTAACGCTAGTGCCATTCCAAGCAGGTGACTGTAATGCACAAGTACTTATCAATCATAACTTTGGTGACGAGTTCTTCACGGCGAATACGCCAACAACTCAACCACAACAGAACGAGGCATAAGCGATGATCGTTTTAGACAACCTAGAGCAATTTAAAGTCGTTTACCGCGACGGTCGTAAATGGCAGCGCTGTGTAGAAGCGATTGAAAACATCGGCAACATCAAAGATGGCGTGATGTATTCCATTGGTGACTCACTGGCTTACATGATTGAAGACGGCGTGGCTCGTAACACAGAAAACTTCACCGGCAACCGCCGTTACTTTGATGTGCATTACTACTTGGAAGGTCGTGAAACGGTCGAGTTTGCAGCTAAGTCTCAACTTGAACAGACCCAAGCTTACAGCGATGAAAACGACCGTGAACACCTAATGGGTAACGGCGAGACTCGTGAGTTAGTTGAAGGCCAAGTGGCGATCTTTGATAACAGCAAAGCTTACCGCTTTCACGGTGATAACCGAGTTCGCAAAGTAGTGCTGAAAGTGACCATCGAAGACGGCTACTTCCTTAATAAGTAAGCAGCCGAGAACAAGCTACCGAAGCCAAACAGCTGAAAGTAGCAACAACAAGATCTATTCACAGTGTGACCGAGGCTTGCCGTTCAAGGCTCAGTCACACTGCAAACGCCTTTATGCTTCTTCCCTACAAGGAAGCTTAAAGATATAACGACTATAATTACGTGACCCTTGGAGGACACTATGTCTGAATCTGTACGCGGTAAGTTAGGCAAATTTGCCCTACTCTCCATGACATTTGCAGCGGTATTTAACGTTCGCAACATTGTAAACAACAACATCGAATTGGGATTGAGTTCAGCCCCTATCTTTTTGCTCGCTACCCTTATTTACTTTATTCCATTCGTGTTCATCATTGCTGAATTCGTATCCGCAAATAAAAATTCTGAGTCAGGCATGTACGACTGGCTTAAAAAACCGCTAGGCTCAAAAGCAGCCTACCTAGGTTCGTTCCTATACTGGTTCGTAAACCTTTTCTGGTTTGTATCACTGCTACCAAACGTAATTGCTTATGCGTCTTACGCGATGTTGGGCTATGAATACGCCTTCTCGCCAGTCGTCACATCGGCTATCTCGATTGCTCTGTTTGCAGCAGCGACTCACATCTCAACCAAAGGCGCGAGCTGGCTAGGTAAGATTGCCGAGATCGTGGCATACGGTGTATTCGCTCTATTTGCAATCTACGTTATCGGTGCACTAATGGCACTCGGCGGCAACCATGAACCAGTAGAACCAATCACGCTTGAAGCAATGACACCGACCATCAACTGGGCAACGCTAGGTATCATGTGTTGGATCTTCCAAGCAGCCGGTGGTGCAGAAACCGCAGCCGCTTACCTAAACGATGTTAAGGGCGGTCACAAGTCTTTCATCAAGGTTATCATTGGTGCGGGTATCGCAATCGGCGCAATGTACGCAGTTGGCTCTCTTCTAGTAAACGTATTCGTTGCTCGTGATGAATTGACCTACGCTGGCGGCATGGTTGAAATCTTCACAGGTATGGCGAACTACTTCGACATTTCACAATCTCTAACGGGTCGCTTCGTCGGTGTTATCCTATTCGTTGCGATGTTCGGTTCGATGATGATGTGGACAGCAGCTCCAGTAAAAATTCACTTCTCTGAAATTCCTAAAGGTGTTTACGGCGAGAAGACAACAGAGCTTAACGAACACGGCGTGCCAGTACGTGCTGCTTGGTGGCAGTTCGCATTTGTATTCGTCATGCTTGTGGTTAACGGCTTCGGTTCTGAATCAGTACAAGACATGATGAACACAGCTATCAACCTAACAGCAGGTACCGCAATGTTACCGCCAATCTTCATCATGGTGGCTTACTTTGTGTTCCGCTTGAAACACGACGACACACCACGTGATTTCCGTATGGGTACTCGAGTTCAAGGTATGGCTGTTGTATCGGTACTTATTGGTATCTTCGTTGTGAGCATGACAGCATCGGCATTCCCGACTGGTGTTGACCTTGTTCAAGCCTTCTTCATCAACGTATTCATGACAGCGGTATTCTCTGGTATTTCATGGTGGTGGATCTCTCGCTTTGAAAAGAAGCAAGCTGGTAAAGAGGCAAAGCTAGAAACGGCTAAGCAGTCGTAATCCAGAATCTATACATCTAATTGAAAAGCGCCTTCATTGGCGCTTTTTTTGTTTTAAATCAGACAATTAAAACAAGGACTTCAAAAATAAAAACGCCGTTCCGTCAAGGTTTAACTTCACGAAAAACACTAATTAATCGGTAATAAAACTCGAATAAAAATCAAGGTAAAACATTAACTAAATTTATTTACTCAAGGTCACATATTTGATCAATTTCGATTAACTTCCCGCCGCTTAATCTTTAATCTTCTTGCTGAAGAGACAAATTGATTTATATAAATAAAACGACACAAAGCCCCTACAAGCCTTATAAAACGTCGTTCATGAAACAAGCAATCTCTTCAATGAACTTCATAATCTTTAACTCTTTGTTCTGGTAATAACTTTACTGAAACATCAGAAGAGAAAAGTACAAAGAAGTCCGATCGTAAACCTATAAAAACAACAATGAGCCAACCCTGACAAAACAAAGCGGGTGTTTGCCAAACCAACATAACAATAAAAGTGCGGCCTAGAGTTTCCCTATCTAGGACCAAATTATAACGATCATCAACGTGATTCACCGGAGAACATCATGTCCGAAAATAAACGCAGTACGATAGGCAAATTTGCCCTACTGTCTATGACCTTCGCGGCGGTATACAGCTTCAATAACATCATTAATAACAACATCGAGATCGGCCTTTCTTCGGCTCCGATGTTCTTTCTAGCGACCATTTTTTATTTTGTTCCTTTCTGCCTGATAGTCGCTGAATTTGTATCACTGAATAAAGACTCTGAAGCGGGTGTTTATTCTTGGGTTAAAAGCTCTCTAGGCGGCCGCTGGGCGTTTATTTCAGCTTACACCTACTGGTTTGTTAACCTGTTCTTCTTCACCTCTCTGCTGCCTAGAATCATCGCTTACGCGTCGTATGCGTTCTTAGGCTTTGAGTACATATTCACGCCAATGACCACCGCAATTCTGAGTACTATTTTGTTTGCTATCGCGACTCATATCTCTAACAACGGCGCGAAATTACTGGGCCCTATCACCTCACTAACATCATCACTGATGCTGCTACTAACGATGTCTTACATCTTGCTATCTGGCGGTGCTTTAGTTGGTGGTATCGAGCCAGCTGACCCAATCACCATCGAAGCAATGACACCAAGCTTCAACTGGGCATTCCTTGGTGTAATCACTTGGATCTTCATGGCGGCAGGCGGTGCAGAATCGGTAGCGGTTTACGTTAACGACATCAAAGGCGGTCACAAATCTTTTGTTAAAGTAATCATCATCGCAGGTATCTTCATCGGTGCGCTTTACTCGGTAGGATCTGTGTTAGCGAACGTATTTGTTGCTCGTGAAGAGCTTAAATTTACAGGAGGCTCAGTGCAGGTATTTGAAGGACTAGCAAGACACTTTGGACTGTCTGAAATCCTGATGAACCGTTTCGTTGGTGTGGTTTCATTCACTGCGATGTTGGGCTCTCTACTCATGTGGACAGCGACACCAGTTAAAATTTTCTTCTCTGAAATCCCTAAAGGCATCTTCGGCGAGAAGACCGTTGCACTAAACAAGCAAGGTGTTCCAGAGCGTGCCGCATGGGTTCAGTTCTTCATCGTGATTCCATTGATGTTCATCCCAACGTTGGCATCTGACACAGTACAAGATCTGATGAGCACCATCATCAACATGACAGCAGCGGCTTCTATGCTACCGCCACTGTTCATCATGATTGCTTATCTTCACCTGCGTGTGAAACTGGACCATCTTCCTCGTGATTTTCGCATGGGTTCTCGTACGGTCGGCATTACAGCAGTGTCGATTCTTATCGCCATCTTCACCGTTGGATTCTTCGCCTCAACCTTCCCAACAGGCGCAGACATCATGACCATCATCTTCTACAACGTGGGTGGTATCGTAATCTTCCTTGGCTATGCATGGTGGAAATACGGCCAATACGAGAAAAGTTTGTCTCCTGAAGAGAAAAAATTAGAAGCAAAACCGGAAGCGGCTAACGCCTAGTCGATATTGATATTGATATTGATTTGAACGATTACAGGCACTCACCACACAGTGAGTGCCTTTTTATTTGTTGATACATTTCTATCCAACACGTCGAGTTCACCAAAGACATTCAAATCAACAATCTATCAACCCAGAAAAAGATTCACTTAATAAATACTTATCTCCCTAGTCATATCTCTGCAAATTCAACTCAAAATCAAAATAAAAATAAAGTAAACATTTACTAAAAATAGATCACACTTTTAAACTGAATTAATTTTAAACCGCAAAATTATCATTAATATCGGTTTTGCGATCGTAAGTAACCTGACCAATACGCCTTGAAGAGCACCCCATATTAGAAGTCAGAACTACTTACGAATCTTCATTTATAACCCCGACATAGAAGTGATTAAAATGAAAAGTAGTTTTACTAAAAAAACTCTTATTACAAGCTGTATTCTTGCTGCCTTAAGCACCACTGCCCACGCGGAAGAATCCGCAGCAAACCACAGTGATACTCAGCCTCCTAAAACAGAAACTGAAACCCTATTTAACTTTTATGGTGAGCTTGGCCTTGGTGGGCACGTGGCACTAGAAGGTGATGATAAGGGTCGCTACGCTGATGGCACATACATCGAAGCAGGTCTCGCTATCGAACATGGTAACTGGTTTGGTCTTGCATATATGGAAGGTTGGACAGTACAAGCTGACGATGAAGGCAATGCATGGGCAACTGGTCATGGTTGGGGCGGCTTTGAAGGTGGTTTTAACCGCTTCTACGCTGGCTACCGAACCGACGCAAGAACAGAGTTTATTGTTGGTCGTATGGACTCTTCATTGGATGACGTTCAATGGTGGGGTGATGCAACCGTTGAGTACGGCTACGCAATATCTAACACTCGCGACGTAAACGTAGGGGTAAAAATTCAGAACTTAGAAGGTAAGCTTCGCTACAGCGTTTCTTTCGCTCCTGAATCTGACTTCTCTGAAGATGACGCTCTTGTCCATTTCGGTAAATACGATGGCTTTGCTGACCAATGGAAAGATAAGAACGCCATGGTCAATGGTTACTTACAATATGACCTTACTGATGACCTAACATTAATGGGTGGTGGTGAAGTCCGTAATAACGATGGCGGAGAGCTATTACTATTGGGTGCTGAGTACAAAAATGTTGCTGCACGTGTTTGGCACGACACAGACAAAGGCAACCAAGAATCATTTGGCAGCGAATCTGGCATTCAAACCAGTGCATGGTACGAAGCAGCTCAAGGCGTATACCTATCAGCAGCCTACAACTACGCAAACTTCGACGGCGACAATGGTGAGAAAGAGATCACTTCTTACATCAATGCTGGCGTTTGGTATGAATACGGAAACGGTACATTTGCAACGGCCTTTGACAGCCGCTTTGGCGTAGGCAGCGATACTGAAATCGGCGATGCGCAAGTATTCGCAATGCAATACTTCTACTGGTAATAACAGGAACTCATCATGAAACTGAATAAATCATTCGCAGCTCTCGCTATCGGTGCAGCACTTGTTGTTACTGGCTGTGCATCAAACTCTGACACAGAGCAACTGCAAGCTAACGAATTTAAGAACGTTATCGACCGTACGGGCTCACCAGAATACATGCGTGACTACGACTTCGATGACCACCAACGCTTTAATCCATTCTTCGACCTAGGTGCTTGGCACGGTCACCTGCTGCCAGACAGTGCAGAAGGCATGGGCGGTTTCCCAGGTACAGCACTGCTTACCGAAGAATACATCAACTTCATGGCTGATAACTTCGACCGCCTAAGCGTGTTCAAAGACGGCAAAAAAGTCGTATTTACCATGGAAGCTTACAGTCTACCGGGCGCATTGATTCAGACGCTAAAATCTGACGATGTTACGGTAGAAATGACGATGCGTTTCGCGTCTAACCGTACTTCTCTACTAGAAACTAAAATCACCACTGACTCCCCAGTCGAATTAGTATGGGACGGCAAACTACTAGAGAAAACGCACGCCAAAGAAGGCGTTTCGCAAACCGACAAAACCATTGCCGAGACATACCCTGAGTACAACCGTCAGATCGTCGCAACCGACGATGGCTTAAAAGTGACTTTCGGTAAGGTGCGTTCAACATGGGATCTATTGACCTCTGGCGAATCTGAATACCAAGTTCATAAGTCGATTCCAACGAAAACGACTGTTGACGGCCTAGCGTTTACTTCAACCGCAAACATTGAAGAATCAACCACTGTTTACACGACTTACTCGCATGTTCTTACTGCTGAAGAAGCAAGAGCCGAGCAGCCAGAAATCAAAAAGATCATGGCAAACCCTACCGACTTTTTAGCTGCATCTGCAGAACGTTGGGAAGGCTACCTAGAAATGGGATTAACCAACCCGAACGCAACGCCTGAACAAGAGCGTGTTGCGGTAAAAGCAATGGAAACCCTAAACGGTAACTGGCGTGGTGCTGCAGGTGCAATGGAGTTTGACTCGGTTACACCATCAGTAACAGCACGTTGGTTCTCGGGCAATCAAACTTGGCCGTGGGACACCTGGAAGCAAGCTTACGCAATGGCGCACTTCAACCCAGACGTCGCGAAAGACAACATCCGTGCGATGTTCGCTTACCAAATTCAAGCTGACGATGCCGTTCGCCCATGGGATGAAGGCTACGTGCCAGATCTACTCGCTTACAACCTAAGTCCAGAGCGTGGCGGCGACGGTGGTAACTGGAACGAACGTAATACCAAGCCTAGCCTAGCAGCATGGGCAGTAATGGAAGTCTACAAGACCACCAGCGATGAAGCTTGGCTAGAAGAGATGTATCCAAAACTAGTGGCATACCACGACTGGTGGCTGCGCAACCGCGACAACAATGGCAACGGTGTACCTGAATACGGCGCAGCTCGCGACAAAGCACACAACACACCTGAAGGTGAAATGTACTTCACCGTGGTTCGTGGCGATAAGCACGAAACAGTCGTAGGTCAAGCAGCACTGGATAAAGTCGTGGCCGAAGGTAACTACGATTACATCGAGAGCCCAGCACAAACAGCCGCATCTTGGGAATCTGGTCGTGACGATGCAGCCGCATTTGGTTTCATCGATAAAGATCAGCTAGACGCGTATGTCGCAAACGGCGGTAAGCGCAGCGATTGGGACGTTGAGTTCGCTCAAAACCGCGCTGAAGACGGCACATTACTAGGCTACTCGCTACTGCAAGAATCTGTCGACCAAGCAAGCTACATGTACAGCGATAACAAGTACCTAGCAGAAATGGCTGACATTCTAGGTAAAGACGCAGAAGCGAAAGAGTTCCGCGAAAAAGCAGAGCACCTATCGAACTACATCAACACTTGTATGTTCGACGAAGGCACTAACTTCTTCTACGACATTCGCATTGAAGACAAACCATTAGCGAATGGCTGTGCCGGTAAACCGATTGTAGAGCGTGGTAAAGGCCCTGAAGGTTGGTCACCACTGTTCAATGGCGCAGCAACTCAAGATCACGCTGATGCGGTTGTCTCAGTGATGAAAGATACATCAGAGTTCAACACCTACGTTCCACTGGGCACAGCTGCGCTTTCTAGCCCAGCATTCGGCCCAGATATTTACTGGCGTGGGCGTGTTTGGGTAGACCAATTCTACTTTGGCCTAAAAGGCATGGACAGCTACGGCTACCGTGATGACGCAATTGAAATGGCAGGCGCGTTCTTTGACCACGCCGATGGATTAGTTCAAGACGGTCCTATCCGTGAGAACTACAACCCATTGAACGGGGAACAACAAGGCGCACCAAACTTCTCTTGGAGTGCAGCTCACCTGTACATGCTTTACAACGATTTCTTTACTGACGAAGAGTAAATCAAACCTATACCTGTCTTCTGGAATTCAATGAAAAGATAACCTCATAAGTTTCAGGCTTTGGCACTCAGTATCTCGCTGAGTGCCTTTTTTACACCTGAAGCCAAACAAGCACTTAGACTATTTGGCCTACGATGATCCTTTTACTCTATTCGCTTTACTCCGCTAACTTGGGCAAGCTTTTACTCACAAAAAACATAGAGTGCTCTTGCTATGAAACTCCGCTCAAAAATTTCATCACTCTCACTAAAATATTGG
Source organism: Vibrio splendidus (assembly GCF_001557875.1). Classification (GTDB taxonomy): domain Bacteria; phylum Pseudomonadota; class Gammaproteobacteria; order Enterobacterales; family Vibrionaceae; genus Vibrio; species Vibrio splendidus_F. The sequence continues at coordinate 152,277 of NZ_LNRF01000004.1, forward strand.
GTTCTGAAGACTTATTCTAATTTTATTTATCCTTATTAGTCTTCCGGACATTAATTTGATAGTCGTTTACTAAATACTCGCTAAACTATAGTGTCGCCTACCCCTTTTTTTGAGAAAACCTAAATGCCTAATGCTGATTCCACCCTAAATAAACGTATGGGAATCGTTGCGCTCACCTGGCCAATTTTTATCGAAGTTCTTCTAAGAACTGCACTCAACACCAGTGATGTCTTCATGTTATCGGGATACTCAGACAAAGCCGTGTCTGCCGTTGGTGTTATCTCTCAGATATCCTTTTTTCTGATCATTGTCTCAACCATGGTCAGCAGTGGTACGGGGATTTTAATCGCGCAATACAACGGTGCCTCTCGCATTCAAGAGAGCGCTCACGTGGGCGTAGCAAGCATCATTCTGGCCATTATTGCCGGTGTGCTATTGAGTGTTATTGCAGTTCTTGTTGCTGAATATTTTATCCCGCTCTATCAACTCGAGCCTCAAGTCGAACAGTACGCGCAAGAATACCTGTTCATCAGTGGAGCTCTCACTTTCAATGTAACCATAGGTGTGGTTCTCACCACAATTCTAAGAAGCCATGGCTATTCAAAGTCACCGATGGTGATCAACATGATTGCAGGTGTCATCAACGTAATCGGTAACTACTGTGCCTTATATCAACCTTTTGGTTTGCCTGTATACGGCGTGCAAGGGGTTGCTACCGCGACCGTAATTAGCCAAGTGATCGGGATGTTGATCTTGATTGGTGTGGTCAGAAGCAAAGGCATTGATCTACCAGTGAAGCAGTTTAAATCTGTGCCTAAAGCCATCTATCAAAAAATCATTAAGATCGGCTCGATGAACGCAGGAGAAGTACTCTCTTATAACATGGCTCAGATCAGCATTACCTTCTTTGTCGTGCAGATGGGTACGTCTTCACTGGCTGCGTTTACTTACGCACAAAACATCGCTCGCCTCTCTTTTGCGTTTGCACTGGCAATTGGTCAAGGTAGCCAAATCCAAACTGGTTATTACATTGGTAAGGGCTGGATCGACGAGATTACCAACCGCGTGCAACGTTACTTTGTGGTTGGTTTTATCGCTTCAACGACGATTACCAGCATTGTTTATGTGTTCCGTTTCGACATTCTCGATCTGTTCACGCAAGATCCAGAGATCATTGCACTGGCTGCCGCACTGATTGCGGGCTCTATCATTCTTGAGGCTGGCCGAGTATTTAACCTGATCTTTATCTCTTGTCTAAAGGCCGCTGGCGACATTAAATTCCCGATCAAAATGGGCATTCTCAGCATGTGGGGCATTGGGGTTGCCATGAGCTATTTACTTGGTGTGCATTGGGGATATGGGGTATTTGGCGCTTGGATGGCAATCGCGATGGACGAGTGGTTCCGTGGAATCATCATGGCTTATCGCTGGCGAGCAAAGAAATGGACTCGATTCTCTTTCTAGAGTAGTAAGGGATCTTCAAATTACTTCATAAGTCCAATCCCTTTATAACCATGCCCAGACGATACTCTGGGCACACTCTAACTTAGTTGTCATGTAATCAGGCTTACTCTCCATTAGTTATAAATTCATCAAAAGCACACTACTATTACCTTACTCGTTAGCTATATCGTTAATGATTAAATGCTATGCACTAACCGCAACGAATAAGCACAGTGCCACTAGCATGACAAGGAGAACAAGGTTATGTCTTACTACTCAGTATTAGAAGTCACGCCAACGACTGACACATGGGTCGCTGATTACATCGAACCAGCAACAAGGCTCGTCATACAGCATGGTGGAAAATATCTAGCACGCACTGCTAGCCACGAATGTGTAGAAGGTAACGCAGATCAACCGGCACTGCGTGTCATCATTGAATGGCCATCAAAACAAGCAGCCGTTGATTTCATGAATGACGCAGAATATGCCCCTTACTTACAAGCTCGAACCGAGGGCTCGATAAGCCACCATGCGTTAATTGAAGGTAAAGATGATCTCACATAACTCAATCAGGAGGGATTAGAACTGACTTAGAATGAAAGAAAAAAGCGCTAGGGGGAGCTAGCGCTTTTAAGACCAACTAAGTCCGTTTAGACTGGTAGTTTTTTAAGCTACACCAAGAGGATATAACCAATTTTTTCACTTAGGTAAATCAAAAGTCTATTCTTTACGACTACTTTGAATCGTAAATTAAGTATAGTCGGGTTCTTATAATAAGCCGGATTTTTCTCAAATTAATTCATATAAAATTGGCAACTAACCGGCACGATAAACTATTCGGAAACCACAGATGAGACCGTATTAGTAATCAATTTTCTAAGTAGCTTATTTTTATCATCTAAATGCTTAGCTTTCCTATAAACAAGCTGGATATCAAAATCTGGAACATCAATCGGTGGTTTCACAGCTAACAAGGTTTCTTCGCTATCAATATCCTTACGCGCGACAAGCTTGGGAACAATACAAAGTAATTCTCTACCACGAATGAGCCGTTTTACTGTTAAAAAGTTACTGGAAGCTACAGCCACTTTCCGGCTAAGTCCTAATTCAGCCAAACGAATATCAACTCCCGTTTTTAAAGTTCCAGCAGGAGAAACGAGTGCGTGCTCGACAGCAACAAATTGTTCTAGTGACATCGGGTCCTCAATAGATAGAACCGATTGATCAAGTAAACAAACATGCTGCTCCGTGTACAAATGCTTTGTTCGATATTGCTTTGGTACCTCACCAAAGCTGCCTATCGTCATATCAAGCTTGGCATCTTCAAAGACTTGCTGGTAGTTACTCCGGTTTACATTGAACAACGCTACTTGGGAGTAAGGAGAGGATTGCTTAATAAGGTCAAACAATATTGGAGCGAACATCTGCTCAGCATAATCAGTGAGACCGATCTTCCAAGTCCCTTTATAAGTCTCTGCATCAAACGATTTAGACAGCAGTACCTCTGACTGGATGGTATTTAGTAGTGCTTCGACGGTACTGGATAGTTCGATGGCTCGGTCGGTCGCCTCCATCTTGCTACCCACACGCTCAAACAAAGGGTCATCAAACAACTTCCGGAGCCTTTGTAAGCTATGACTCATCGCTGACTGGCTGACATAACAGCGTTCAGCCGCCTTGCTAACGCTGTTGGTTTTATACAACGCTTGCAGTGCAATCAACAAGTTAAGGTCGATCCCCTTCCAGTTAAAATCAGCCATAAAGCGAAACCCATATTATTCATAGTTATAATTAAAACAATTAATTTGAATCATAGTTTAACTCCACCTAAATTACGCTAAACATTTATCTGGAATCGATCATGCTTTCAATTTTTAAAACCTTTTTCTGGCTTGGCTGGATTAGCTTCGGTGGACCTGCGGCACACATTGGCTACTTCCGTAAGACATTTGTTGAGAAACTGAATTGGTTGTCCGACGAAGAGTACGGACAAATTGTCGCCCTCAGTCAATTTCTGCCGGGCCCGGGATCAAGTCAAGTTGGCTTCGCTGTCGGATACAAAAAAGGTGGCTTAACTGGTGCTATTGCAGCATTTGTGGGGTTCACTTCTCCATCTGTCATTCTGATGCTGATATTGGCGTTAGTGAGTAACCAGTTGTTGGAAGCTCCGCTGTTCATCTCTGTCATCCACGGGCTTAAGTTACTCGCCGTTGTGGTTGTGGCTGATGCCACTTTCGGTATGTACAAAAACTTTTGCCAATCGAAAATCGCAACCGCGCTGTGTGTCATTACCGCAATTATTTTGCTGTTGCTCCCTGGGATTTGGCCTCAAGTTTTGGTTCTAGTATTTGCAGCTATGGTTGGCAGTAAGTTCTTAACCTCACAGGAATTAAAAACTGTACCTTCGACGCACAAGATATCGTTAACACCACTCGTGATTTTCGTTGCTTTACTGATTGGCCTTCCTCTATTCCGTGCTTACTCTCAAGGCATTGAAGTGTTTGGCCTGTTCTATCAAGCAGGCAGCCTAGTCTTTGGTGGCGGCCACGTGGTACTTCCACTGCTACAAAATGGTATTGGCGACCAACTGTCTCAAGATGCCTTCCTAACAGGTTATGCAGCGGCGCAAGCAGTACCTGGCCCGATGTTTACGTTAGCCACTTATCTAGGTTATGTGTTGATGCCATCAGCACCGATCACCGGCGCCCTACTCGCAACTATTGCTGTGTTCTTGCCGGGCTTCTTGTTGCTACTGGGGGTACTGAAGAACTGGCAAGCAATCGCGAGCAAGCCTCTAGTAGCTGGTGCACTTACAGGTGTGAATGCGGCGGTTGTAGGTTTGTTATTGGCAGCGCTATATCAACCGATCTTCACAAGTGCAGTGAGTAATGGCTTAGATTTCGCTCTGATCATTGTAGGTGTGTGGTTATTGAAAACCGTGAAGTTACCTATTGTAGGACTTGTCGGATTATTCATGGTCTTTGGCGCAATGACAGGTTTAGCTGTCTAAAAGATTGATAGTAAGAAGTGAGCGAGTCGCTTGCTTCTTACTTTCGTCTTTCATAATTTAATCTACCTAGCACCCGCTATATAATTAGTAATTCCATCTCAAAGCTCATGCTCTCGAGTATTGATCTCTTAGCCAAATATCTCAGCTAAGTCATTCATCGTCCTTAAATCTTAAAATAGAGAGTATTCTCATCTCTCGCCTACCTCGTGATACGTTATCTAGTATCAAACCGCAGAAAAAAGACATCACCGCAATCAAAGCTATTGAGCTAGACAAAACAGCTGTAGGTAGCCTTTCAACCAACCCAGTATCAACAAAATCAACAATGACGGGGATACCCAAGATCAACGAAATAAAACCGAGCAATATCGAGAGAGAGCCAAAGAAAAACATCGGCTTTACATCTCTCAATAAGAACAAGATAAAATTTAGAATCTTGAGACCATCGCTCAAGGTGTTCAGTTTGCTGGTAGTCCCTTCAGGTCTAGATTGGTATTGAGTCGAGACTTCTTTGATTGACATATTATGGTTTAACGCATGCACGGTAAGTTCTGTTTCTATCTGGAAACCATCGCTGAAGATAGGTGCGGTTTTGACAAATCTATGGCTCATAATTCGATAGCCAGAAAACACATCATTCAATTGCGCATTGAATGCCAAGTTAATCAGAGATGAAAACATCTTATTCCCAAGGATATGTCCTTTAGGGTAAGCCATTGAAGTTCGCTCGCGACTGCCAATGATCATATCAAGCTTTTCATTATTTAGTTGGTCGATCAGTTCGGGGCATATTGCGGCGTCATAGGTGTCATCACCATCAGCCATCACATAGATATCGGCGTCGATATCAGAAAACATCCGCCTCACAACCTCCCCTTTACCTTGGCGCGGCTCATGTCGCACAATCGCCCCTGCTTGTAACGCCTCGTTGACCGTGTTGTCGGTTGAATTATTGTCATAAACATAAATGGATGCATCAGGTAAGGCTTGTTGAAAAGACGCTACCGTTTCACCAATGGCTCCGGCTTCGTTATAACATGGGAGTAATACTGCGATTTTCTGTTTATTCATGCTCACTCCTTACTTTAAAAACTCGATAACCATCCTCAATTCCATCATATGTAACGTCTAACCAAGCCGGAATATTATCCCCATGAAGTATTCTAACTAAAGAGTCCTCGCTTCCAGAATCCTTTAGGAGAGTTAAATGAGGGTCATTACCGATCAATATATAATCAACCTTTTTATCGACTATTTTGTTTCTTGCTAGAAGCATGTCCTCTTCTAACATCACTTCGATTAAAAATTGGTTACCTACAATATTTCGATGATAAGGCGCGGCGATTATACTGTTGTTCGTTTGAGCTAATACAGGTGCCCCCGTTTCTATTCCTGAAAGAATTGTATGAGAGTTAATACCGTTATCTTTTAACACCTTAAAAATGACTGGTAGCTTGTCGCTCTCATCAGGTTTGGTAGTCACTTCCTCTGCTGGAGACAAAACGAGAATGACAAACGCTAACGTCAATGGGGCACCTGAGAGAATAACCAGCGCTTTCAGTAGTGGATATCTAACATATTCAGATATTTTAATAATAAAGTACGCTTGAAAAGGTGCCGCTAAAACAAAGCACAATCGTATTACTCTAACCTGCCAAAAAATCGCAAGGGCTAAGTTAAAAATAAATATGAGGTATAAGATTGCACAGTGGTGATTTTTAATCCTAAAAACTGGGTATAAAATAGCGGGGACCAATAGTAAGGCATAGTTCTCGACAGAGAAGAAACCTTTAATGGCTATATAATCAACTACAGATTTGGCCTCGGTGACCTGATCTAGCCAGTACAGCTTAAGTACCGGAGGGTAATCAATAAGCAAAGCACTTGTCAGTGATGGATAAAGAATAACAACCGGAAGTAAACAAAACAAACCAAGAAAAACAAACAAAAAAAATCTTTGAGTTGAGTTTTTTATATTATTAGTCAATCGGTTGTAAGCATTGACAAAAACCCAACCACTAAAAAATAGAATAATGATAATAAATGAGATTTCATCATATTTAAAAACAAAAAACTCATCATAAGGTCTATTTAATAAAACTGCACAGGTTCCAAAAATCATACAAGTTACATATAGCTTAGAGATATAACTAAACCACTCGTCACGAATGAAGCAGTAATACACTGTATAAATAATTAAGAAAATCATAAACAACAAAACATTATCCATCCCAGTCCATAGAGATAGAGACAGAAAAATGGCCTGAGCATACACTCGCCATGATTGCCTTAGGTTGTCGATAGAAGTCGGTGTTACCGATAAGAAGAGCGTTGCTAAAATAAGTTGAATATTATGATGATCAATAGAACCGGGTAAGAAATGAATAATTGAAGGCGAGGAAATTGCAAACATCATGCTTATGAAACGATACTTCCCTCCAAAGTAATGTTCACATAAATAGAAACATGACAATGCATACAGCAATAAATAAAACAATGGAACAATTGAAATTGAGATAGTATAAGCAAGGCTATCATCAACCATAAATAACAATGGGAAGGCAACGAAAGAGAGCATTAAGTCAGGAAATCGAGACCAATGAATAATCAGGCCATCCTCGGCATTGAAATTACTCATCGGCTCAAGATACCAATGGCCACTTTTCATCCATTCTTGAAACTGAACAAAACGCATGTAATCATCGTTATCATTCAGGTTCAGTATTGAAACACTCTCCCATTTATAAATAAAAATCACAGTGGCACAAATTAGCCAAACTACAGAAATAACAATGGTATCTTTGTTAAAATTCTCATTTTTAGGCAATATGAATATCCTTTTCATTGAGCCAACATATAGTTACTACTGCTCCATCTCTCTCACTTCCGCTAGTGCTCGGTTTAAGTTTTCATTCGCTACTTTGTAGTAAGATGATTTTTTATCTATGGCCTGCTGTAGATAAGGAACAGCCTGATCGGGCTTTCCTTGTAAGATCAGGAAATAACCGACATTATTCAACGCTTCTGGGGCGTCCATGTGCCTCATGAATACGTTGGTTGCCTTCTTAATATCCCCTGAGGCCAAGTAAATAAGCGCCAGATTATTCTGAGCCTTTTCATTATTCGGCTCTAACTCTAAAGCTGAACGCGTGTACTGATACGCTTCCTTGTAGTTACCATACATGTAGTGGGAGTAGCCCATATTCAACAAAGCTTTGACTGAGCTTTTATCTATCGTTAGTGACTTTTTGAAGTACTCTTGTGCGATCTGATGCTTTCCGTCAACATCTTCCAGTACACCAATCCCCATATAAGCTAATGTTGGAGACATGCTGTCTACCTTCAAACTGGCCACTTCACTTTGGCTCAACGCTTGGTAATTTTGGATTGTTTCACTACTTTTTAAACGAACTTGGTCTGAATTTATCGCTTTAAAGAAATAGCTTCGACCTTCATCGGTACGGCGTTGCTTTGTATACAAAACACCTAACTGCTCCAATACTTCGGTGTGGGCTGGGTTAAAGTCTAGCGCTGCTAGGTAAGCTTTCTCGGCCAACGCATAATTACCGCGAGACGAATGTATTTGGCCAATAGTGAACAAGGTTTTATCGTGAAACTCTTTTTCAGGGAAGGACAAAGAGCGTATATATTCATATAAGGCCAAGTCTATATTGTTGTCTCGCAGAGCAATGTCACCGCGCATAATTGCTTCTTTTTCATTTAGCGGTGGATCATCACTAGTTAAAGAATCGATTGGTTTGCCAGAATACAATTCTGCATCAAATTGATTGGTCGGTTCATCCGAAGAAGCACAACCAAGTAGCAAAATTGGCAACAGTAGTAGAAGAAACTTATTTAATAAAATCATAAACTTGCTCCCGGCGCAGTTAATGCGTCCATTACGATCAAAAGTCCAGGGCCAAGTGCGACAATAAAAAAGCAAGGCCAAATAAATATCAACATCGGGAATAACATTTTAGTCGGTATTTTCGCCGCGATTTCTTCAGCGGCTTGCTGACGTTTATCTCTAAAGTCTTCAGTATAATCACGAAGTGTTTGCGCTAAGCTTCCCCCCATTCTCGATGCATGGGAAAGCAAAGAAACCAAGCCTTCTAATTCGACTAAACCGGTTCGTTCAATAAGCTGCCTCAGCGCATCAGGCATAGTGACACCGGCTTGGATTTTGGCAAACACCGTCTCTAGTTCATCCGCAAGATCCGGCTGAGAAACATAAAGCTCAGATGCAACGCGTCCAAGGGCGGCATTAAAACCAAGCCCAGACTCAGTACAGACAACGAGAAGATCGAGAGCATCTGGAACACCATTTCTGATTTTTTTCTGACGCTCTTTTTGTAACTTACTCAGAATAATATTTGGCGTGAATGTTCCGAGAAAAACACAGGTCATGATGAGTAAATTATTGTAGTCTCCGCCCAGCGCTATGTAATAAACCATAAAAGCCGCGACAATACCGATCAAACTAGACAAAACCTTCAATGCATAAAAAACTGATAATGAACTCTTCTCATGGAACCCAGCATGCATCAGCTTTTCTGAGTAAGTTTCATTATCCTTTTTGTTACCTTTACTTAAAAAAGGGCTCAATGATTCAAGCGTATTTGAGAAATCATAGGGTTTTCGGCCACCGACACTTCCCTCTTCAGATATTTGTCTTAGCTTCTTGTCTAAAGGAGATCGAGCACCTAAGAACAGAAACCCAACAGTCAATGTTAACAAGACAGTAGTGAGCAAAATCATCGCATAAATAACTACTTGAGAGCTGATCCCAAACTCTTCTAACATCTGCTTCCAGACTTCAATATTGAGTAGTTCCATAAGTTAAATCTCTATGCTGATGATCTTTTTAATCCACAAGGCCCCGATGGCCAAAAGAACAATACCGACACTGACCATCGATATACCGCGCGGATCTTTATAAAGTGGCTCGATATACTCGGGACTAGCCACCCGTAATGCGAAAAACAAACCAAAAGGGGATAACGTTAAGATCCATGCTGATAAGCGACTTTCAGCAGAGAGTGTTTTTACCTTCCTTTCCAGTTTAAAACGTGCTCTAAGTACTTCAGATACCTTTTGCAGGTTCTCAGATAAGTTACCCCCAGTCTCTTTTTGCAACATTACGGCACTGGAAAAAGCCAGCATTGATACGGTGGGGACTCGTTCTGTCATCTGTAAAATCGCTAGACGTAAATCATAACCATAATTAAGTAAATTATAGGTGTTCTTAAATTCGGTACCTATTGGGTCAGGAAGCTCTTCGCCAACCTCATTAAATGATTGAACGAGCGGTTGTCCTGCTTGTAAGGCTCGTCGAATAATATCCAACGCTTCAGGAAGTTGTTCTTCAAATCGAGCCATTCGGTAAGTCACTCGATTTTGTACAAACAGATAGGCGATAACCCAAACAAAAATGAATGCCCCCACGCTGATGAACCATACTTGGTTGGTCATTATCGATATTAATGAGAGCAGCACAGCGCAAAGAGAAACAATCAATAAGAACCGGCTTAAGGACACTTTCATACCTGCGAGTTCCAACATTTTTTTCAAACCCGCGAAGAAAGAGATAACAATGAGCTTGCGATCCAGCGGGGAAAGTTCTTTGTTATAGTGCTCTTTGAGTAATGACAAACTCTCTGCATCGATATTACGTTGCGTCTCTTTCAAGCGACGAGACAACTCTTTATGCTTCGCTTTCTTACCAGCAGCAGGTAACAACAACGCTTGGGAAATAAAAAGCACTGCGATAAACAATAGGCCTAATGAAACGCTTACATTGTCCATAATCTCTCCTTAACCTTTGGTCTCACTAAAGAGCTCGAAAGGCAGATCGAGTCCCCGTTTGACTAACTGGTCATGGTATTGAGGCACAACTCCCGTTGCCGTGTAATAACCGATAATATTGCCATTTTCATCAATACCTTTACGCTGAAAACGAAATATTTCCGACATCGTAATCACCTCACCTTCCATGCCGTTGATCTCTTGGATGCTCACCATACGACGCTTACCATCTTCTTGGCGTTCCATTTGAACAACAAGGTGGATAGCCGAAGCTATTTGAGCTCGTAAGTTTTTGGTTGATATGTTCCACCCAGCCATCGAGAACATGTTTTCGACACGACTCAAGGCATCACGAGGGGTATTCGCATGAATGGTAGCTAGTGAGCCGTCATGGCCCGTGTTCATCGCAGCCAGCATATCAACGGCCTCGCTACCACGAACCTCACCAACCACGATTCGGTCGGGGCGCATACGCAGGGTATTTTTTACGAGTTCTCGCTGGCTAATTTCTCCCTTCCCTTCTAGATTAGCAGGGCGAGTTTCTAAACGAATGACATGAGGTTGTTGAAGTTGTAATTCCGCCGAGTCTTCTATGGTAATAATTCGCTGATCTCGAGGAATAAAGCCAGAAAAGATGTTAAGTGTTGTCGTTTTACCAGAGCCAGTCCCTCCGGAGATTAAGATATTTAATTCACCTTTAACCGCAGCTTCGACAAACTTAGCCATCTGAGGAGACACTGAGTTATAGTCAATCAAGTTATCCATAGTCAAACGATCTACAGCAAAGCGACGGATAGAAACGGAAGGACCATCAAGTGCGAGAGGTGGGATAATCGCATTAACACGTGAACCATCAACTAAACGGGCATCTACCATAGGTGACGCTTCATCTATGCGACGGCCAACCTGACTGACGATACGGTCAATAATATTTCTTAAATGGCGATCATCAAGAAAAGTATAGGGCGTTTTTTCAAGTTTACCTCTTCGCTCGACATAAACGCTTTTAGGGCCGTTGACCAATATATCTGACACGGTTTGATCAGCTAATAAGGGCTCCAACGGACCAAGGCCAAAAACCTCATCTTCTATCTGTTTGATAACCCGTTTACGACCTTCTGCACTCAGAGCATGGCTACCATCTTCAGCCATTAGCTGTACGATAGCTTCGTGCAAATCTAACTTCGCACGCTCTTTCTCCAAGCTAGAAAGCAACCCTAAATCTAGGGTCTCTAGCAGCTGCTTATGAAAAAAGTGTTTGATTGAGAGCTCCTGCTCTAAAACCTTTCGAGCCTCATCAATCGCCTTCTCCTTTTCAACGCTCGCTTCAGTATTCCTAGAGTGACTAGACGCCTCAACATTGGATAAACGGTCAACAGGATTAGCATCTTCTGAATCATGCGAAATCTGTTCTACTTTTTTTTCAAACTCTGGATTTACATTTTTTCGTTTAAAGAACATCACAATCCCTCGTGTTTACTTTTCATCACCCATTATGAAAACAACTTTTTCAGCCACCCTTTCTCTTCTTGTTCTGGTGGTGATAGAACATGAGACAAATCGATGATAGAGCGAGTAATTGAGCTTTTTTTTCTCGACTGAACTAACGGCTGTCCCAAGTTGGCACTCTCCAGCGCAACTTTAAAATCGTTAGGCATAAGGTGTATATTATGATTACCCACCGCCTGCTCAACATCTTTTAACTTAATTGAATGTCGCTTTTCATAACGGTTGAGAATGACCTCTATTGAGTCACTCTGTAAGCCGTACTCAAATTTCAGAGATTTAATTAATCGGCTTGTGTTTTTTACTGACACTAAGCTCTGTTGCAAAACCAAAAGTACTTTAGTCGCTGGTGATATTGCTGATGCAAATACGTGATCTAAGCCTCTAGACAGGTCAATGATCACATAAGGGTAGAAACGACGCAGAATTGGGAGTAATCTGCCTATTTTCTGTGCCTGTTCAAAATCATCAGCGTTGTTTTCATGTTTAAAGCTTAGAACATGTAGACCAGATTCGTGTTTACTGACTAAAGAGCCCAAAGACATTTCATCCAAATCATTAGAACTGTTGATCGCATCAGAAACGCTATAAGTCGGTACTATGTTCAAATAGTCTGGAATCACGCCAAATTGAAGATCAATATCGAGTAAAAGAACTTCATTAGGGTGTTGAGTAGCCATCTCAATGGCAGTATTCAACGCCAAGGTCGTGGCCCCCATCCCTCCTTTGGTATTCAAAAACAAAATAAACTCACCATAATTCGAGTTTTCCAGTTTTTCGGAAGCCGTTTTCTTAAGTAGAGGGAGTAAGTCAGAAAGTGTGACATTGTGAGACAAGAAGTCTGAAGCCCCTAAGCGAAGCGCGATTTTTAGTGACCCATTATCACTTTCATCACCGAGCACAACTAAAGACAAATCCTTATCTTCTAGTGATAAGTCATACCCCTGGAGTTCAACCATTTTTTGAGCCCAGTTTCCATGAGCTTCAACGAAAATAAGCTCTGGGACATCTGCACTTTTTAAGTACTCCTCGCTCATTGCCGAGAGAGAAAATGACGTCACGTGCACATTTCGACATTTCTTTAACTCGAGGTTCATATGTGAAAGAAAACCTTCTGAGCTATAGATCAGCCAAACCTTTAGATTTGTTTTTAAACGCGGCATACCCTTATCACCTTCATTAGGCGTTATTTTAATCGCTTCCCCCATATATTTATCTCCTTTTAAATAACCGCTTATGGGCACCGATTCTTGATGTCTGTGCCAGCTTCAGCCCTTACCACCCCTAAGCTTTCTGCCGGCAGTGTTGTTTCAAACGCAGGGGCTGCAAGAAATCCATTATTTCCTAAAAAGCTTAGGTTACTGATTAACTGAATTCCATAACCCGTAGCCCTAGCACGCACAAATTTAATGGTGCCAAAGTTCGCTTCAAAATCAGAGGCAACCTCTACCCCACTCGCGTCTAAGTAAGCCACTTCTAAGTTCGCATTAGTAAATCCAACAAGAGGAATATCATTCACTACCATTCCCGCAATATTATCTCTATCAAGGACGTAACATACCGTCGCTAACCTAGCAGCCTTCCTAGTCGCTTCACTGACCATTTGCAGCGAAAATATATAGGCACCCAACGCTAAAATGAGAAAGAGCAGTAGAAAAATTAGTGATGAGACCAAAGTGAACTCAATAATGGCAAGCCCTTTGGTTCGTCTTTTAACTCTTATCATCACAGCACCCTCATCACTGAAGTCACACTTAATGGAACAGCAAAACTCTCGTTCGAAAAAGGAATAGACAAGAAGAGTGGAACATAATCATACGTCACACTGACTCGTACATAACTGTCGCCTGAAGGCGGGGTTACGGTCACATCCGATGTCGTCAATGAAGATAATACAGCTGTTCCTACGCTGTTCTGACCATAGACCACGACATTCTGAATTTCAGGCGTCGGTGCGATGGTTCCACCAATGGTTCCATACACTTCACTAACCGCATAACGAGCGCCATTTTGCACTGACTTCGATATCACGTTGTAGTGAACAAGGATATTGCCAAGCTCTAGAACTAATACTAGAAAAAACAGTAAGACGGGAGTCGCAATGACCATCTCTACGGCAGCAAATCCCTGTTGAAATTGATTAGATTGCTTCATGATCAAGATTCCCCACTATTGGGGTCCTTATATAGAACAATCTTATAAGTCCCTTCAGTTGTCGACGTTGTACTACCAGATCCACCAGCAACACTGCAAGAATGGATAAACTCACCAAAAACGGCAGGTGTACCTGAGTTGTTAGTTGGTGCTTTTTGCAACAAGAAAAAGCAGCCAATTTTGTGTACGGTAAAGTCAGTTGCACCGCCACTTTTACCTGAACAATCAACCATAGGAATCGGTAAAATACGACGCCAAGCAACACCATTAGATGCACACCCAGAACCACCGTTTGCTATACAGGCGTTGGTATCTGACTCATATTGAGCATAGTTATAACTTCCGTCAGAATCGATCTCTCCCGTACTGGCATCAATCGTGATTTCATTAGTCGGTTCTGTGGTTACATAATCTGAAGGGTAATCAGATGCCGATAAGCCACCGCCATAATCTCCAAAACGAGTATTCAAACCATCGCCTGTGGGGCCAACCGTGCCACCAGGTTTCGTCGTGATATCTTCACCAATTTTGATTGGCTGGTCATAGCTACCACCTAAACCTTCTTTGACGGTTTTACCACCAGAACCAAAGTCCAACAGGTGATAGTTACCATTACCCATTTCAGATAGTTTGTTATCCCCTACCTTAAGAGCATGAACGGTGCCGACTTCATATCCAAAAACATTAACTATCTCTTCACCTGTCACATCGTGATAGCCATCTTCTGGATCAATATCGTTATCCGAAGTGCCATCACCAATACAAACACCAATGGGTACAACGTTATTGACTACTTCTTGCCCAGAGCTTGGCCCAGCAACAGCACTTGCCGATACTGCCTTATCAAGACCAAACAGTTGAATAAAGAATTCATCCATCTCTAATGCATCCACGCGAACTCGCACATAAACATCATCACTTGCACCGAACGTCGCCGTGCCAGTAAAATCCTGTGGGTCATTCGAATAATCAATGCTTATAGAAGCGGTAGAGAAATCAATTTCTTGATTCCCGGTTGAAGCTGCCATGGCATTGAGTGCCGTACCCACTTCTGCGTCTACAGCGTCTTTATCTTTACTATTGTCTAATATGGTTGCGGCAGCCAACGCTGCAGAATCCACTGCATTTTGTAAGCGCGTTTTATTTACAACCATATGGTTTATGTCTACAGCTAGCGCTGAGACAGCTAGAAAAACCAACAAGGCAGCAGTAATCATCACTGCAACTAAGCCTTGTTGTTTTTTAGGGCTTTGTGATACTCGATACAACATATGAGTACCTCCAGATTTAATTAAACTCTTCTAAGATCTGGCTACTACTTCCAGACAGATCGTTTTCACCTCTGCCTACATATCTATCGTAACCAGTCTGCATCCGCTCCCCCGTACCATCTGGCACTACGAGTAAGTTCTCTTGGGTCGCATTAGGATTGTACGTTTGTTCTGTTTTTACTAGTGCTACCGAATGCCCTAATCGAGCATCATTCGCACAGCCAACTAAAATCATCACGAGAAAGACCATCATTATTCTAATCATATCTATCTCCTTATAAATCATGCCCAAATGAGCCTTCGCTACCACCATCGGTCGGTGGTATATCCTGTGAAGCTTGTGATTGCTCTGAATCCGATTCAGATGGTTCAGCAATGTAAGCGCTTCGACCTAATAAGTAATATTCCAAGTCATTAGGGTCAACAAACGCGTCGGTTGGTAATGTCACTTTGTTTCGGTCGATAGGCTTAGCGAGTCGAGGAGTGACAAGAATGACTAGCTCCGTTTCACCAGATACATACTCTTGGCTATTGAAAAGCTGACCTAAAATCGGCACATCGCCAAAGCCTGGCATCTTGTTACTGATGTCCCTAACATTCTCACTCAACAACCCCGCAATACCGATGGTTTGACCGTCGGCTAATTCAAGCGTCGACGACGCACTTCTTCGGGTAATTGGAGGGATAAAGTAAGTCGCATTGGTAGTACCAGGATCAATCGTTAACGAGCTACTATTGGCAATTTCACTCACATCAACAGCTAAGTTTAGGTTGATTTTTTTGTCACTGAGTACCGTTGGGATGAACTTTAAACCTACACCATATTCTTTATATTCAATGGTAATACCATCCTCATCAGGCACCGGAATGGGAAATTCTCCCCCCGCTAAAAACTCAGCCTTTGAACCGCTTAGCGCGGTTAAGTTCGGTTCAGCCAAGACTTTTGCCACACCATTTTGTTTTGCTACGTCCAATGCGAAAGTAAACAATGTATTACTATCAATGAAAGAACCTAAAATGCCGTAATCGGTAGAGGTAGGAATATTGAAAATTGGGGTGGCACCTAATACACCGGCAGGGACTGAAGACGCCCCCCAAGAAAAGTCAGACCCACTGGTTTGGAAGAAATGGAAGTTCGCATCAAACTTTCTTACCAAGCTTCTTTGAACCTCAGCAACCGTCACCTCTAACATGACTTGTTGAGCCCCGCCAATGGACATCAAATTGATAACACCGGTAGCAGCGGCTTGCTCGCTACCACTTTCATTTGATTTGTCAGCGGTTT
Organism: Vibrio splendidus; assembly: GCF_001557875.1. Classification (GTDB taxonomy): domain Bacteria; phylum Pseudomonadota; class Gammaproteobacteria; order Enterobacterales; family Vibrionaceae; genus Vibrio; species Vibrio splendidus_F. Next base: position 168,754 of record NZ_LNRF01000004.1, read on the forward strand.
GCCCAGATGAATACGTTTCTGCAATTCGCATCGCGACATTCATTTGTTGTTGATTACTCACCTGACCACTCAATAACAGGCGATTCTGCGCGCTGTGGACTTCGATAGTTTCATCTGGAAGGAACTCATATAATTTAGCTTTGAGGCTATTAAGATCATGAGTAACCTCAATGTTAATAGACTCAATTAACCGACCTCGAGAGTCCCAAGCCATTAGGTTTGTCGCACCTAATTTTTTACCAATTAAAAACACTTCATTTGATTTTAAAATTACAATATCTAAAACTTCAGGATCACCAAGAGAAACCTTCGCCGCTTTTCCCGACAGCACGACATGCGTAGATTTATGATGTGGAACCGTGACTGTTTTTCCCGTTTGTAACGCCGCAACACTGGCCGTCGAAATACAAATCAGGCTCAAAACACACGCAATTAATATTCTCATATTTCACCTCAATCCTTGACGCGCACATTAGATGTTTCTGTACCTTTGATAATGGTGACACTTGGTCTAGGCACATATCGACGAACCACTTTTTTCTCAACTTCATGTGGGTTTCTCAAAGTCAGCTGAATATCGCCCTTGCTTTTAGCCGTGAGAAGTTTCTCTGCCTCTTTCGGCGTCATCTCAAGTGTTACCGCTCGTACAATAATCGGACTGTTTTCTTTCGTCTTAGCCGTTTGGTCGACAGCCAAAACCTTGATGTCTTTTAATACTGTTTGAGTCGCTGCAGAATTTTTTCCGTAAGAAACGGTATTGAGAATATCAACCTTGTTACCCGGTAATAAGAAACCCGCTACACCAATAACATCATCAACACGTATCGTTACCGCACGTTTATTTTCAGGGATAAGAGCTGCAAGCGTTGACCCTTCTCCTGGTACAGTAAATCGTAACTTGTGAAGCACCTCTCCCGCATAGACAGTATTCGCAACAACCTTGCCAATCAGCTCTGCTTTATCCGAATAGTTATTTTCATTAATCCAATCAACTTCCATCAATCTGGTGGTTAAAAACTGATCCTCAATAATAGTTCCGGCTTCAATTTCTTGTGATGCGACAACAACAGGGTGACGCTCGACCGTTTCAACTTCAACGGTTGGCTGAACTTGATCATCCATCCACTGCTTAGCAAAAAATACAGCCGCTAAGCCGAATACTACGGACAGTAAAAACAGTAGGAAAACTTGACTCTTATTCATTATTCTCTTCCTCGTGTCCATCAGAGGTAAAATAAACTTCCCATGCCATGGAAAGAATATCGAATGTGATAACAGGTGGTAGCTGCTCAAACGAAAGAATATCTTTGCTTATACCAACGAGATCTTTCGGTAAACATGGGAAAAGTGGCACCTTAAGCAACGTGTGCATTTGAGACAAACGCTCAAAAAAACCATCTTGAAGCTCTACCTCTTTATCAGCAACGACGCTCATCCATAAAGCTTCATAATCTCGCTGATTAAGTGGCTTGAATTCAATCTTGTAACCTAAACGACGTAAAAAGGCAGGATCGCTTATTTTCTTGGGGTTTAGATTGGTAGAAAAGGCAAGGGTTAATACAAATGGCATCGTTATTTGCTGACCATTAGGCAGCGACAAATAGTCGAATGAGTACTCCATCGGTACAATCCAACGGTTAAGAAGCGCATCCACCGGCATGGGCTGACGACCAAGGTCATCAATGATAAAGATCCCATTGTTTGCCATCATTTGAACTGGTGCTAACCAAACTCGACTATTTTCTGAATGATTAACTTCAAGCATATCCATAGTCAGTTCACCCCCAACTTGGATATTTGGCCTTTCACAATTAAGCCAACGCTTGTCGTACTGATCTTTAAGAGAAATGCTTTGATCGCTGCCATTACTATCCAACGGTTTATGATGTTGCGCCGAGAACACCTTGATAATGTTACCTAATGCATAGACTGCATAAGGAATAAATACAGAGGTGTGCAAAGCATTCACAATACGGCTCGCGACAAATGTTTTACCAGTACCAGCGTGCCCATATAACAACAAAGCACGTCCAGAATTGATTGCAGGCCCTAGCACTGAAATCATTTTGTCGACACCATATACATCATTCAGTGCTGCTTCGACATGTGGCCGAGTCACTAGCTCTACTCTCAGGTCTTGCTGCTTTACCACATCACTATATTGGGTAAGTGAAACAGGTGCGGGGCCTAAATAAGCATCACGTTTAAAGGCAAGATCAGCTTCTTCCAGTCCTTTCTCAGAAAGGGAGTAACGGACATGACTATGGGACACTGATGAGAGAGAAAGATCTGAAGTCGGTTGAAATACCTCAATTAACGACTTTTTCCTTAAAACGGCCAGAGCACTTTCCACAATATGGGTGACAACACACATATAATTAGAGAGCTCTAACACATCTGACTTAGGGTAAGCAGACAAATGCTTGAGTACGAGGTTTTCAATAACGACTTCAGGAACACCCAACATATCAATAGATGTAGGAACGGCCGGGGCTGAAATTTGAGGCTTCAAAGTTGTTGGAGCAGTACGCCCTATAATATCCATATATTATTCCTCTCCACAAAGCTAACCAACAACAGGTTTAAGTAAAGTAGCTATACATCGCTAATCCCATAACAACAGAGGGTGCAAAAGGCATTGTCACCTTATTTGAATACCTAGCGTGCAAACTAGTACTTTCATTTGATACTGGTGCTACTCCACCAAGCACAATTAGCTTATTTTCAAAATAGCCTTTGATACTAAGACTGTTCGAGTTGGAAAAGTTATATAGCAAGTAGAAAGTCCCGATCACTCCAGCAGAAAGTAAGATAAAGTACGATGCATCAAGTAATTTCCCCCACCCGAGATACATCCCCACAATACCTAATAGCTTCACATCTCCTGCAGACATAGCTCTTACAAAATATAAGAGTAATCCAAAACAAAAAAACACCACGAATCCAACTAAGGACATTAAAAAAACATTAAAGGTGTAATTGCTGTTAAACATTGATAAAAAGTACACAAACAAAAACAATATCAATATTTTGTTTGGTATACGATGTTTCTCAACATCGTATACCGAAACTGCAATTAGCAATGCCCAAAAAACCGAAGGCTCATTAATCATATATTCAATTCATACACTCGAAAAAATGCTCTGGATTTTACTTAGTAAGGCTGTTGCCATCCCAGAAAAAACCAACCCGATTGCAATAACAAGTAAAGCAGCAGCAATAATGTAGGAAACCGAAGTAAGCCCTCTTTGCTGCTTCACTACTTTTCGGTCATAAACCACTAACGATTGTATTCAGTTTGGTTGCAAGGGTATTCCCTAAACCAGAAAATACAGTTGTCATACCTAATACTAATAATGCTGCACCGATTACATACTCGATAACAGTCAACCCTTCTTCATCTTTCATGAATTCTTTACAATTATTCAAAAACTTATCCATGAGAACCTCTCCTTGATTTACATATCAGGCTTTGTTTACCTGTAAACTAAATCTAGAGGTGAGAGATATATTAGGTTAGGATTTTCTTGCCATTTACTTGCACTTTTTTGTGGTACTTCTAATCTAATTATTATGCTTCGTAATTTATCTATTTTTTAACTCACAATTTAATATGAAATAGAGTTGGTATTTATATGAAAGTAGTCACACCTTTATTATCAGATAAAGACAGTGAATTTAATACTGTTATTATCAATAAAATAAGCCACTACTTCCTCATTGAAAATCATAAGCAAGATATATCTATAATCAGTAACTTAGATGTCAGACTGGTATTTTTTATCTTGAATAGACCGGATAAACTTCAACTACTTACAATGGCATTATCTATTTGTGAAAACTTGAACAAGCGAATAGTCATTATTTGCTCGGATCAGTTACCTAATATCGTTCGAAATCATAAGAATATATTTTTCATTATCGAAACAAACAGTAATCATCTGACCAGTACATTCGAAGAACTCAAGCGTAAAACACAGCATATCTTCGAATCCCACTTCGATCTCGACAGAGACATAAATAACAACAATCAACTGCCTACCAAATTGTTTACTTCTGAGGTTGTTAACTATGTTATGGATAACATAAACAAAGAAATCAGAGAAACGGAGATCGCCGAGAAGTGCCATTGTTCAACAACCTACTTTTCGAAAAAGTTTCATCTACACTTTGGGGTAAGCTTTAGAGACTTTGTTTGTGACAAAAGAGTTCTACTAGCTAAAAAGTTGATTGAGGCGGATACCGAGTCAAAAATAGCTGTAATTGCCTATCAATGTGGATACAAGGATGTATCGTATTTTTCGAGAATTTTTAAGAAAAGGACAGGTGTAACCCCAGCGAGTTACAGGCGTACCTGCACAGATAACAGAAAACGCTAATTTTACTCCCTAAAAGAAAAAATCATGGTACATTTAACATGATTTTAACAAAAATAACTTAGCGAAAAACATGGAGTTAGACAATGATTCAGCCTAACGAGTTTAGCCAAGAAAACGCAACAGCTCTCCCAACACCAAATGAAATGATCCTAAAATGGGCACAAGAACGCCCAAATGAGGTCTATTTAAAACAAATTATTAACCGCCAATTTGTCGAATTTACTTATAAAGAAGTAGCCGACAAAGCACTGAAACTGGCGTCAGCGTTAGAAGGACTCGGAGCCCAACCCGGCGATCGAGTCGCTCTCGTTTCGAAAAACTGTGCAGAGTGGTTTATCTGCGATCTTGCCATGATGTTAGGAGATTTTGTTAGCGTCCCAATCTTTCCAACAGCTGGTGCAGATACCATCCAATACTGTATTGAGCATAGTGAAAGTAAAATAGTGATTGCAGGTAAACTAGATGATCCTACTGCTACCCAAAAGGTATTGGATGACAATCCGAACTTGATCAGCATCTCTCTACCATACGATACGGCAGCCAAATGCCAACACACATTTGAACAGCTGATCGATACACATGAACCATCCACTAAACGTCCTCAACATCACGACGACAAGCTAATGTCATTAGTGTATACATCAGGCACCTCTGGATTACCAAAAGGGGCAATGCTTACATACGGCGCCTTTACATGGTCAGTTCAAAGGCTGATCGACCATATTGGTATCCAACCCGGTGATCGCCTGTTTTCTTACCTACCGCTTGCTCATATTACAGAACGCGTTTATATCTTTGGTTCTTCAGTAATGGGTGGCGTGGTCACGGCTTTCCCTGAGTCTTTAGACACGTTTATTGATGATGTGAAAATGCATCGTCCCACTCTGTTCATTTCAGTTCCTCGTTTATGGACGCTGTTCCAGCAGCGAATCCAAGACAAATTGCCACAGAAGAAACTGAACTTCTTACTTAAGATTCCGTTTATCAACAACATCATTAAGAAGAAGCTTGCCGATGGCCTAGGCTTGGATCAAGCTCGTGTTCTTGGATGTGGCTCTGCGCCTGTATCACCAGCTCTACTTGCATGGTATGAAAGTGTTGGTCTACACATTACCGAGGCATGGGGAATGACAGAGTCTTTCGCCTACAGCACGATTAATCACCCTTTTAGAGCTGACAAAATTGGTACTGTCGGTAACGCAGGCCCGGGGATCGAACTCAAAATTGCAGAGGACGAAGAGATTTTGGTTCGAAGCAAAGGCATGTTCTCTGGTTATTACAAAAATGACATTGCAACCCAAGAGTCTTTTAACTCTGATGGTTGGCTGCATACTGGTGATATTGGTGATATCGACAGCGAAGGCTACCTAACGATTCGTGGACGTAAAAAAGATACCTTTAAAACCGCTAAAGGTAAGTTTGTGGCCCCTGTACCAATCGAAAACAAATTGTTTGAGTACAGCCGCGTAGAAATGATGTGTTTGATCGGTTTAGGTTTACCTGGCCCAATCCTACTTGTCGTACCGCATGACTTCCCTAATTTTGATCGAGCTCGCTACGAAAGAACCACAAAGCGAGTCATCGAGAAAATGAATGAGCAGCTTGCCTCTCATGAGAAGATCAAAGGCGTACTAATGATTAAGGAACCATGGAGCATCGATAATGGTGTTCTTACCCCTACTCTCAAGATAAAGCGACACATACTTGAACAAAAGTACCACGAAGTCGGACACAACTGGCCAAAAGATAAATTGGTAGTTTGGGAAGAGTAACCAAAATAGAGAGGGAGCCATTACGGCTCCTTTTCCACAACAAAAACGCTCACTCCCAAAACGATTTCTTCAATTCTCTCTCAAGTTGCTCATAAGTAATTCCTACATCTTTCAGTAGATAGTCTGGAAGTTCAGACAAATGTTTTCTAGTTCTATGATTCTGAAGATACAGCCTCAATTTAGAATAGAATTTCTTAGCTGATAACATTGATAGTAATGAATTATGACGGTTTGACGTTGCTGTTATCGCATTCATACACCCTTCCTCTATTGATCTTTCACTTTATTGAGGTTAATAATCAACCAACAAAGCATCAGCGACAAACGATTGATACTGACATTCAGTTAAGGAAAACTAATGTGAGAGAACGAACCCCACCATTTCTAGGGATCTATTACTTTTACACGGCGGCAGAAACAGGTAGTTTTAAACTCGCCGCACAAAAGCTATTTGTCACGGCTGCAGCAATCAGCCAACAAATTCGCCAACTTGAAGAGTGGTTAGGAGCAGATCTGTTTATTCGCCAACACCGAAAAATAGTGTTAACCCATGAAGGGGAAGTGCTATATCTACAAGCGAAAAAAGGCTTTGCTCATATTCAAGATGGCGTAAGGCGAATCAATCAAGACCCTAACCCTACTCAACTATCCATCTCTACCGTACCTTCCTTTGCTCAACATTGGTTAGTACCTAGAATTGGCGACTTTCGTGATCGCCACCCAGATCTATCCATGCTAATTGAGCCGACCAACAAACTGGTCACCTTTGAGGATTCCAATGTCGATATTTGTGTTCGCTACGGTCACGGTAACTACGCAAATATTGAGTCTCGTTGGTTAATGGACGAGGTGGTGTACCCAGTTTGTCACCCAATTTATCAAGAGAAACATGGTATTTATGACATCGACGATCTGCATAAAGCTGAACTTATTGAAGACCGTTGGCCTGATATGGATTGGAATCTTTGGTTACAAGCCGCAGGAGTAAAAGCTGGCCGCACATCATTGCAATTTGATGGCTCTCACTTTGTGTTAGAAGGTGCGCTATCCGTTCAAGGTGTCGCGCTCGTTAAGCACAGCTTGGTATACCGCTATTTAAAAGAAAAGAAATTGGTGCGAATCGGAAACATAGCACTGAAGCCTAAATACAATTATTTTTTATGTGCACCTCCAGGTTACTTCCATCGAGAAAAGATAAAACGATTCGAAGAATGGATGCAGGCTCAAGTTAAATTGTTTGGTGATACAGGCAGAGAAGAGCTGTCGATTATCCACACCGATTACGAACTAAAATGGTCGGATAATTCATAAAGCGAAACTGGTATACTTAGCTCAAATAAATGGCGAGAACATCTCATGACACAAGACAATAATCCACTTCACGGTATCACTCTACAGAAGCTACTGACTGAATTGGTTGAACATTACGGTTGGGAAGAGTTGAGTTACATGGTAAACATCAACTGCTTTAAAAAAGACCCGAGCATTAAATCGAGCTTAAAATTTTTGCGTAAAACAGATTGGGCTCGTACCAAGGTAGAGCAGATTTACATCGACTTAAAGCGTTAGTCTCTCCCTGCTTTATCAGTCCCGTGTTGATTAAATACGGGACAACCCCTGTGTCTACTTTTAGGGGCTATATCACATCTCGCATCTCGCATCTCGCATCTCGCATCTCGCATCTCGCATCTCGCATCTCGCATCTCGCATCTCGCATCTCGCATCTCGCATCTCGCATCTCGCAGTATGTTACAAACAATAAAAAGCCCCGCAAGCTTTCACTTGCAGGGCTTTTTTAGTTACTTGAGAAAAGGGCTAATTACTTACCAGCTTCTTTTTCTGCTTTAACTTTTGCAATCACTTCGTCAGCAACGTTAGTTGGACATGGTGCGTATTGTGCGAATTCCATAGAGAATTGGCCACGACCAGAAGTGATAGTACGTAGGTGACCGATGTAGCCAAACATCTCAGAAAGAGGTACGTCAGCTTTAATACGAACACCAGTTACGCCAGCTTGTTGATCTTTGATCATACCACGACGACGGTTAAGGTCACCGATAACATCACCAACGTGATCGTCTGGAGTGAACACGTCAACGTTCATGATAGGCTCAAGAAGTTGCGCGCCAGCTTTAGGCATAGATTGACGGAATGCACCTTTCGCTGCGATTTCAAATGCGATAGCAGATGAATCGACTGCGTGGAAACCACCATCGAAAAGTTCAACTTCAACGTCTAGAGTTGGGAAGCCAGCTAGTACGCCGTTTTCCATCATAGATGCGAAGCCTTTCTCAACTGCAGGCCAGAATTCTTTAGGAACGTTACCGCCCACAACTACAGAGTTGAACTTGAAGCCAGAACCTGCTTCGCCTGGTTTGATACGGTAATCGATCTTACCGAATTGACCAGAACCACCAGATTGCTTCTTGTGCGTGTAGCTATCTTCAATTGCTTGAGTGATAGTTTCACGGTAAGCAACTTGAGGAGCACCTACAGTTAGGTCAACGCCGTATGTACGCTTAAGGATATCTACCTTGATGTCTAGGTGAAGCTCACCCATACCTTTCAGGATAGTTTCGCCAGTCTCTTCGTCAGTCTCAACTTGGAAAGATGGATCTTCTGCAACCATTTTACCGATCGCGATACCCATTTTCTCAGAACCGCCTTTATCTTTAGGAGATACAGCGATTGAGATTACTGGAGTTGGGAATACCATTGGCTCAAGCGTTACTTGGTGCTTAGGATCACATAGAGTGTGACCAGTTTGCACGTTCTTCATACCAACGATCGCAATGATGTCACCAGCTTGTGCGCTAGTTAGTTCGTTACGGTCATCAGCTTGCATCTCAACCATACGGCCAACACGTTCTGTCTTGCCAGTGAATGAGTTAAGAATCGTGTCACCTTTGTTCAGTTTACCAGAGTAAATACGAACGAAAGTTAGAGCACCGAAGCGGTCATCCATGATTTTGAATGCAAGCGCTTTGAAAGTTTCATCTGTAGAAACGATAGCGTGTTCGCCAGTTTCTTCGCCGTTCTCATCCATTAGAGGTTGAGGATCAACTTCAGTTGGTGCTGGTAGGTAATCTACTACAGCATCAAGGATAAGTTGCATACCTTTGTTCTTGAACGCAGAACCACAGAACGTAGGGAAGAATGCGATATCACGAGTACCTTTACGGATACAACGCTTGATGTCTTCGATAGAAGGCTCTTCACCTTCCATGTAAGCTTCCATTAGGTCATCGTCTTGCTCTACAGCAGTTTCGATTAGCTCTTCACGGTATTGCTCAACGTCATCAACCATGTCCGCAGGAACATCTGTGATTTCGTAGTTTTCAGGAAGACCAGTGTCATCCCAAACGTATGCTTTACGGCTTAGTAGGTCTACAACACCAACGAATTCGTCTTCACGACCGATTGGTAGAACCATAACTAGAGGAGTAGCACCTAGAACGTTTTTAACTTGGTCAACAACGTTGTAGAAATCTGCACCCATACGGTCTAGTTTGTTAACGAAGATCAGACGAGATACTTCTGATTCGTTAGCGTAGCGCCAGTTAGTTTCTGATTGAGGTTCAACACCACCAGAACCACAGAATACACCGATACCGCCATCAAGAACTTTAAGAGAACGGTATACTTCAACTGTGAAGTCAACGTGTCCAGGAGTATCGATAACGTTTAGACGGTGATCGTTCCAAAAACAGCTTACAGCTGCTGATTGGATAGTAATACCGCGCTCAGCTTCCTGTTCCATGAAGTCAGTCGTTGATTCGCCATCATGTACTTCACCAGTCTTGTGGATTTGACCAGTTAGCTTAAGGATACGCTCAGTGGTAGTTGTTTTACCCGCATCAACGTGCGCGAAAATACCAATGTTTCTGTATTTCGATAAATCTGCCATTGTCTTACTCTGTTAATAGGATATAAAATGCGCGCAGAGTATATCACAATCTGTGAAGACTGATAGCTTTGCATGCATTTGGGACTAAAAAACTTTGCCTTTTTCTAACATATAGAAAAAAGCAATCTATAGAAACAATCTAAGTGACTGTTAAGTTTAGTGCTAACCTAAAGCGTACATAGCGCTCAAGTTAGACTGAATTTCTGCTGTATAGAGTAGCTGAAGTGAGCTCAATTACAACTCATCAAAAGCATTAATTGCTTCCGATAATTTTTTCACGCCGTGGATCTGCATTCCAGGAATGCCGCCTTTAGGCATGTTTGCTGCCGGTACGATCGCTTTCTTAAAGCCGTGTTTAAATGCCTCATTAAGACGCTCTTGCCCACTCGGTACCGGTCGAATCTCACCCGCTAGGCCCACTTCGCCAAAAACCACCACATCTTTTGGTAATGCACGGTCTCTGAAACTTGAAAGTAGAGCCATCACCAACGCAAGATCAGCACTGGTTTCGGTTACTTTAACACCACCGACGACATTCACAAACACATCTTGATCAGCCATTTGTAAGCCGCCGTGTTTATGCAGCACCGCTAATAACAATGAAAGCCTGTTTTGTTCTAGGCCGACAGCGACACGACGCGGGTTAGCCAGCTGGGAATAGTCCACAAGCGCTTGGATTTCAACAAGCAGTGGACGAGTACCTTCCCACACAACCATAACCGAACTGCCCGAGGTTTCTTCTTCACCACGAGATAAGAAAATTGCCGATGGGTTGCTGACTTCTTTTAGTCCTTGGCCTGTCATAGCAAACACGCCGAGTTCATTGACCGCACCAAAACGGTTTTTGTGGCTGCGCAGTGTTCTAAAGCGGCTGTCAGTTCCGCCATCCAATAGAACAGAACAGTCAATTATGTGCTCAAGCACTTTTGGCCCGGCTAAGGTGCCATCTTTAGTTACGTGTCCCACTAAGAACACAGCAACATTATTTTGTTTTGCGTAGCGCGTTAGTGCAGTTGCCGATTCACGTACCTGAGCAACACTGCCCGGTGAAGATTGAACATCCGCGACATGCATAACCTGGATTGAATCGATAACCATGATCTTTGGCTGTTCTTTTTCCGCAACCTGACAGATTTTATCAACGTTGGTTTCAGAGAGCATTTTTAAGTGCTCCTTTGGCAATCCAAGTCGAGAAGCGCGCATCGCAACCTGCTGCAACGATTCTTCACCTGTGACATAGAGTGTCGGCAATTGAGAAGAGAGCTGACACATAGTTTGCAACAACAAGGTTGATTTACCAGCCCCCGGGTTACCACCAATCAGGATTGCAGCGCCTGGTACAACACCGCCACCGAGTACGCGGTCGAGTTCTTTGAAGCCACTGCTAAAGCGTGGCACTTCTTGTAAGTCGATTTCCGACAACGTTTGAACTGATGACTCGGTTGCACCACCAGCATAACCACTCAATCGTTCATTACGCGCTACCTGAGGTGAAGCGGCTAACCTAACTTCTGTAATCGTGTTCCAAGCACCACATGCGTTGCACTGCCCCTGCCAACGTGGAAAGTCAGCACCACAGTCATTACACACATAAGCTCGCTTTGCCTTAGCCATAAAACCTCAATAATTTACTCAGTTACACAATGATGTTGTCAATTTGTGACTTATTTGACCGTACGGGTGAAAATAAACGTTGCAGTCATACCACTTATACTTAAAGATCGATTTAAACTAGTCGATAACATAAATGCACCGTCCATTCTAACAAGAAAAGTATGCAGCAATCTGAAATTCTATCTGTAGCAGAGCGTCTTATCCCGGCCTACCACGCCGAAGATTTCGAATTCCTTCTTTCTCAAATGACAGAAGGCGAATCTCCGTCTCTAAAACTGCTGGTTAAAATGGAACTGAATCGTATCATGGCTCCGTGTACAAAGAGCATTGATTTACGTGGGCGCATTGATAATGAATGTCGTCAGTTCACGTTAGACGGCCGTAAGCACTGGCTCGATGATATCGCCTTAAACGCGTATCAACGTGGCACTAAAAAGTTTAAAGGTTACACAGAAGGCGCATGGGAGTTAGTAATGACTCCGCGAACTCAGCCAATGAGCGTAGTTAAAACATCTTCTCAAGGTAACCGCGACATTACTAGCGCCAACAGTCCGTATGAAGCGGAAGCGATTAACCTAGGTTACGACTTAAAGCGTCAAGAGAACAGACTCAAGATTAGCTCGCAGGTTGAGATCACCACATCGAAAGGGCAAAGCCTACATGGTGTAACAGTTGATATATCTCCGTCGGGTGCAAAGTTCAAGGTGCCGAGCGCCTTTAGATATAACCTCGGCGAAATCATCAGCGTTAAGTTCACAGAGCTTATCGAAAAGTCCCAAGAAAACGATGTTAACCAAGCGGTTGAATTTCGTGTTTTGGGTATCGACGAATCTTATGAGAACAACGCGGTCAAATTTCTAAGAACCATCAAGGTAAGCGATAACAATGTTGTGGCTCGCTTACTCGATGAGTCTTTAAATAGCACCAGTAAAAAAACCAGCCATGAGAACCAAGATAGGATCATTCGAACTCGTACGCGAGGAATCGAACACACCTATCTAAAGCATACTTGTAACCTTCCGCTGTTCTTCAGCGGCAGTGAATTAAAGCTTGCCCTATTGACGGCTAACAACCATCCGTTATGGCAATACTGGCACGACGAGCGAAATCAACAAGCGCTGGGCACCCTGTTCAACGAGCAACGTATGAACCTGCTGGCTAAGCCAGGAGTAAAGGGAACCAGTAACGTTATCTACTCTTTTACCCATGAACACCAAAACAAGACCTTGTTCTATTCAATGATGCTACCTGAAGCCTCTCGTGAACAAAGACAGCTGTTCTGGCACATCGGTGGTAAACGTAAAAGTTGGAAAGCGTTCAAGTTCTCGGTTTTCGAACTTTCAGACACCGAGCGACAAGCATTAGCTAAGCACTCGGATACGCTGGCTCAAAGCTCAGCTCAACTGACGCATTGCGGAATCTTGCAAGAGATCGGTGATCACGAAAGTGCAGCTGACTATCTTCTGAGTGAAAAGCCACGTATACCAAGCAGTGAATTAAACCGCTTCCGTCACCCACGTACTGTCGTCGGCAATATTCAAAGCATCTACTTTGACTCTCAGACCCGTCGTAAAGAGCCGAGGTACCAATTTAAGTCACCGCTGCAGCTTACATCACAAGATGGCGCAGCGGCGAACGGACACACCTTAGATATCTCGAAGCGTGGACTGAGCATTAACCTTGAACACCCTATGGTCCTCAAGATTAATGATCCGGTATTGGTGAACTTTAATGAACTGCAGCTTTATGACAAGAACCTGCCACTGAGCACCGTGCCTTACCAGGTGATTCGAGTGAGCCCGAATGGCCGCAACGTGCAACTGGTTATTGCCGAGAACGCCAAGACGATGCGTACCATCGCTTTCCTTAATGGACTTATCGATCAGAATCAAAGCAAGCTGATTAAGAAGCAAGAGATACTGCCAACACATTCGCTGCTCGAATCTCTGCACAACATTTTGTTGAGCAAGATGGTCAGCAACCCAATATTCATTGATAAGCCAGGTTCAACGCTGCGCTGTAAGATCATTGGTGTGAATTTTCCATTAAATAAGCATCTAACGTTACTTGCTAAGCTTGGCCATAATCAAAAGTTCTCACTCGAACCGATTTTCAAAGGGCACTCTAACTCACTGTTAGCTGAGCCACTGAAAAGAATTGAAGGTGCAGAGCCGAAACACCATGACGTATACATTGCCGCGGTAAAGTTTGGCGACAAGATCCAATCGGTACACACCAAGTTGGTCAAAGACTTCGCCTCAGCAAAGGAACGCATCTTATTCATTAAGAAAGCGCAGCATTTAGGTGACGTGTATGTATTACGAGTCACGACTGCACCTATCTTTAATCCGTTGACAAGTTTATTCCAGTCAGATTTAGAAGAGCTTTCACGCATCAGCATGCATCAAGCTAAGAAGCTAGAGAATGAAGTTACTGCATTTATCGGTTATGGCGAAATAGAAGATATTACTGATGAAGTGTTGATTCGATTGGAGCTGACTCGTTAGGTCAGCATCAATTTACTGGATTTGAAAATAGAAAAAGCAGGCTCATCACCTGCTTTTTGTCTGAGTCACTATTGTCAATAGATACATAGCCAATAGTACTTAGGTAGACCCCTAAGGTTTCGCTTGCCAACTGATCTTCTGCTGCTTAGCCAATACACCCGACAAGATGCACAGCACCCCGCCTAAACCTGCATAACGCACAGCGGTTTGAGCTTGTTGCTCTACTTTCGGTTTCGCGTGATAGGCAATACCTAAACCTGCAGAACCCATCATAACCAAGTCATTGGCACCATCACCAACGGCAACGGTATTATGCAGTTCTAATTCATACTCTTCAGCCAGCTCGACCAAGATATCCGCTTTAGTCTGCGCGGAAACAACATCGCCTAAAACTTCGCCCGTCAACTTACCATTGACGATCTCAAGTGTGTTTGACTGAGCGTGGTCAAGATCAAGAGTATCTTTCAGGTAGTCAGAGAAGTAAGTAAAACCGCCTGAGGCAATCGCTGTTTTCCAGCCGAGCTTATTCAGAGTATTCACCAGCCCGACCAAATCTGGCATGAATGGCAATGACTGACGCACTTGCTCTAATATCGACTCATCCGCACCTTTCAGTGCTCCTACTCGTTGGCGTAGGCTTTGTTCAAAATCGAGCTCGCCTTGCATTGCTCGTTCTGTGATTTCAGAGACTAACTCTCCCACTCCAGCCAGCTTGGCAATCTCATCGATGCATTCAATTTGAATCGCTGTGGAATCCATATCCATCACGATCAAACCTGGCTTAGATAAGTCTGGGACCTCGCTAAGGCAAGCATAATCAAGCTTTAACGCTTGGAGGATTTCTTCGTGTGCTGGTGTTAGATTGCCTGACATCAAAGCCACTTCATAATGCCCAACCTTCCACGTATCGAGGATGGTGTTGTAAGTGCCAGTGAAGAAGTCGATATCATCGAATGATTGTGGAGATAGATACTCACCGAACACAATCCAATTGGCTTTGGATTTAGCGAGTTGAGAAGCGAAACGAGTCTCGGGGAGTCGAGTTAGTAATGTGGTATGCCTTTTTATCGGCAGATATTTCTGAGCGTCCATGTGTATGATTCCTAATTAACTATGCTAAACGTTAACCTATTGCAATTTGAAAACGCAAGTCTCAATATGTCTTAATCATAACATTTGTTTATTTCAGGCTTCGTGAAACATGAATGAATCATTGTTCTCAATACGTAACGCTTTACGAATGCTAGCCCTCATTTTGCTGGCTACCATGTTCGTTGTAACAATTAAAAATACGGTCGTGATCAGTAAAGGTAACGAGAAGATCCAAGCGAAACAGTTGGAAACTCTTACCAAGCTGCTTATCTCTCAGGCATCACTTTCAGCCAGCAAAATGATCACGCAACAAGACCAAGAGCGATTGCTTGATCTGACTAATCAGCTATCTCAAGACCGACTGGTGTTTGATACCACCATCTATGATGCAGAGGGTATTCGACTGGCTTCGAGCGAAAAAGCTCTCTCCGTACGCGAGGTTCTTGGCTTAGATACGCCACTTTCAACAGCAAGTATCGGTAGACAACAATTAGTTGAACCTATTTATTCACCAGAGAAGACGATCATCGGCTTTATTCGAGTGACCTTCGAAACGGGTAAGATGACTGCAATTTCTGATCACCATTATCGCAAAAGTGATCGCTACATGATCGGTATGGTGCTGATGGGTTTTGTAAGTGGTGTGCTGTTTGTCATGCTCATTCGTAGGAGGAAGACTAAAACTGGCGAGAATTTGCTGCTCAAAAATGCTAGCTCATAGACATCTCGATTCAGCAGAAAAAGGACTCGGTATAGCAAGCCAGTAGCAATGTGAGAAATTCGACGGAGTTCTCGGTTGAGTTAACAGCAGCCAATGACGTTCGTGCTAAATACAATAAAAAGCCCCGAAGCTCAGGCAGCAACGGGGCTTTTTGTTATCTGTTAACTTATCAAGCTAAGACAAATCAATATTATTCTTGGTCACCAAGCAACACTGAGTCTAATGCGATAACCATCATGTCGTTGAAAGTCGTTTGACGTTCATCTGATGTGGTTTGCTCACCGGTCTTGATGTGATCAGAAACAGTACAAATCGTTAGAGCTTTTGCACCGTATTCAGCACATACACCATAGATGCCTGCAGCTTCCATCTCTACGCCAACAATGCCGTATTTGTCCATTACTTCGAACATCTCTGGATCTGGTGTGTAGAACAACTCAGCCGAGAACAGGTTACCGACTTTTACGCCGACACCGTGAGCTTTGGCTGCATCTTCTGCCGCGCGCACCATCTTGTAATCCGCAATAGCTGCAAAGTCATGACCTTTAAAGCGAATACGGTTCACTTTAGAGTCAGTACATGCGCCCATGCCGATCACCACATCACGTACTTTGATATCTTCGCTCACTGCACCACAACTGCCGACACGAATGATCTTCTTCACACCAAAGTCTTTGATCAGCTCAGTCGCGTAAATAGAACAAGACGGGATACCCATACCATGCCCCATTACGGAAACCTTACGACCTTTGTAAGTACCGGTGTAACCAAACATGTTGCGAACGTCGCACACTTGAACCACTTCTTCTAGGAAGGTTTCAGCGATGTATTTAGCACGTAGCGGGTCGCCTGGCATTAAAACTACGTCAGCGAAATCACCCATTTCAGCATTAATATGTGGAGTAGCCATTGAAAATATCCTTAATCTCAAAACAAAAAAAGAAGAGAGAGGTTTCCCTCTCTCTTCGTTAACTATTATAGAAAGCTTGTACCGTGTCCCATTGGCGATGTGCCAAAGTATGACGCTAAGCTTTGACCGATATCAGCGAAAGTATCACGACGGCCTAAAGAACCTGCTGGAACCTTTTGACCGTAAACAATCACAGGGATGTGCTCACGAGTATGGTCAGTACCTGGCCATGTCGGATCACAACCGTGGTCAGCCGTTAAGATAAGTACATCGTCTTCTTTCATCATATCGATAATTTCATTGATGCGACCATCGAAGTACTCAAGTGCCGCTGCGTAACCCGCAACATCACGGCGGTGGCCGTAAGCTGAGTCGAAATCAACGAAGTTAGTGAACACGATAGTGTTGTCGCCCGCTTCATTGATCGCTTCTTTGGTTGCTTCAAATAGCGCAGGGATACCTGTTGCTTTGGTTTTCTGAGTGATACCACAACCCGCGTAGATATCAGAGATCTTACCAATTGAGTGAACGTTACCGCCCTTCTCATCAACCAACTTCTGAAGAATGGTGGCTGCAGGTGGCTCAACAGAAAGGTCACGACGGTTACCAGTGCGCTCAAATTGACCTTTACCTAGGCCAATGAACGGACGAGCGATAACACGACCAATGTTATAGTCTTCGAGCTCTTCACGAGCAATCTGACAAAGGTCTAATAGTTTTTGTAGGCCGAATGTCTCTTCGTGACAAGCAATCTGGAAAACAGAGTCTGCAGAAGTGTAGAAGATAGGCAAGCCAGTCTTCATGTGCTCTTCACCTAGGTTATCTAGGATTTCCGTGCCAGATGAGTGGCAGTTACCTAAGAAACCAGACAGGCCTGCACGCTCAAGGATGCGGTCAGTCAGTTCTTTTGGGAAGCTGTTCTCTTTGTCAGTGAAGTAGCCCCAGTCAAACAGTACCGGAACACCTGCGATTTCCCAGTGACCTGATGGCGTGTCTTTACCAGAAGACAGCTCAGCAGCGTGACCATAAGCGCCAATGATTTCCGCGTCTGCATCCATACCAGGAGCAAAACGACCTGTAGACTCTTTGTGAGCCATCGCTAGACCTAGCTTAGACAGGTTTGGCAGCGTCAGTGAACCTTTACGATCTGCATTGTCTGCAAGACCTTGGTCACAATGATCTGCGATGTGGCCCATAGTGTCAGAACCTACATCACCGAATTTGTCCGCATCCGCTGTTTCACCGATACCGAATGAATCTAAAACTAAAATAAATGCTCTTTTCATTTTCTTCACCAACTTATTGCTCTTTGCACCAGAACTCTGTTTATCGGTATACGCTAGGCATACCGATATCTGTTATTTACACGTCTTCAGAACGAATCTGACGGTAAACGTCTGGCGTTGCTGTATATTCTCCGCCCACAGTGATTGCATTTTGTAATGCCGTTGCAGCTTCTTGCCACTGTTGTTCGTTGCGAGCATGAATCATTGCTAATGGCTTATCTTCACTTGCTACTTCACCTAGGCGAATAAAGTGATCAAAACCGACTGCGTAATCAATGCTGTCCGTTGCTACGCGGCGACCACCGCCCATACCAACGACAGCCATACCAATTGCACGAGTATCCATTGCTGATACCACACCGCTTTCTAGCGCGTACACTGGCTTAATAATGTCTGCTTTTTCTAGGTAGTTATCGTAGTTCGTTACGAAATCTGCTGGACCACCAAGGCCCGCTACCATTTTACCAAAGCACTCTGCTGCTTTACCGTTATCCAGCACTGCCATCAGTTTTTCACGCGCTTCATCTGAATCTTTAGCTAGGTTACCCAGTACCAACATTTCAGCACACGATGCTAGAGTGATCTCTAACAAGCGTGGGTTACGGTATTCACCCGTTAGGAACTGAACCGCCTCACGAACTTCCACTGCGTTACCCGCTGAAGAAGCCAGTACTTGGTTCATGTCCGTTAGGATTGCTGTTGTTTTAGTACCCGCACCATTTGCTACTGCAACGATAGATTTCGCTAGCTCTTCTGACGCTTCGTAAGTTGGCATGAACGCGCCTGAACCTACTTTTACATCCATCACTAGAGAATCAAGGCCCGCTGCCAGTTTCTTAGATAGGATTGAAGCCGTGATTAGCGAGATGTTATCGACTGTTGCTGTGATATCACGAGTCGCGTACACACGCTTGTCAGCAGGAGCTAGATCGCCTGTTTGACCGATGATCGCTACGCCAGCATCTTTAGTTACTTCACCGAACACTTCGTTGGTTGGTGTAATGTTGTAACCTGGGATAGATTCTAGCTTGTCTAGCGTACCGCCAGTGTGGCCTAAACCACGACCAGAGATCATTGGAACGAAACCGCCACATGCTGCCACCATAGGGCCAAGCATCAGAGAAGTAACGTCACCAACACCACCAGTAGAGTGTTTATCAACGATTGGGCCATCAAAATTCATGTGGCTCCAGTCAATCACCATGCCTGAATCACGCATTGCACACGTTAGTGCGATACGCTCTGGCATGGTCATTTCATTAAAAAAGATTGCCATTGCGAATGCTGCAATTTGGCCTTCAGAAACCGTATTTTTAGCCACGCCTTGAATGAAGAAGTTAATTTCTTCAGCTGTTAAGACTTCACCGTCACGTTTTCTGCGAATAATTTCTTGAGGTAGATACATTAGTGCCTCCCAAACTCTAGTGAGTATGGTTTGTAGGGAAAGAGGTAATATGGAGTGACTTAACGCCACTCCATCAAACAGACTTGTTATTTTCAATACTCTAAATATTTGGCGTTGCAGCTAGGCGACCAGTGAGTTCATTCCTATGAGCATAGAGGCTCTATGTGATTAGGACGGCCGGCGAACCGGTGAACTTACGCAGTCAACAACGCTGCGGCGTCAAATATGACGAGTAAACTAGTATGCTGCTGGATCAGCAGTCTGGTCTGTCACTTCTAATGTATTAAGAAGGTTAGTTAGTAGGCTTGAAGCACCAAAACGGTAGTGCATGTTATCTGCCCACTCAGCGCCTAGTAGTTCATCAGCCATTGCTAGGTATAGTGCTGCATCTTCAGCAGTACGTACGCCACCAGCAGGTTTAAAACCAACTGTTTTAGCAACACCCATGTCACGAATAACTTCAAGCATCATGCGCGCGAACTCTGGAGTCGCGTTTACTGGCACTTTACCTGTTGAAGTTTTGATGAAGTCAGCACCTGCTTCGATACAGATTTGAGAAGCTTTCTTGATCAGTGCTTCTTCTTTAAGTTCACCAGTTTCGATGATCACTTTAAGCGTGATGTCACCACAAGCTGCTTTACACTGTTTAACTAGCTCAAAGCCAACTTCTTCGTTGCCAGCAATAAGAGCACGGTATGGGAATACTACGTCAACTTCGTCTGCGCCGTACGCTACCGCTGCTTTTGTTTCTGCAACAGCAATTTCGATGTCGTCATTACCATGAGGGAAGTTAGTTACAGTCGCAATGCGTACTTCTGGAGTACCTTGCTCACGCAACGCTTTCTTAGCTGCTGGGATAAAGCGAGGGTAAATACAGATTGCAGCGGTGTTACCAACTGCAGTCTTCGCATCATGACAAAGCGCCACTACTTTTTCAGTAGTATCGTCATCATTTAGCGTAGTTAGGTCCATAAGTTTAAGTGCACGTAGAGCTGCTGCTTTTAAATCGCTCATTTCTATCTCCGATCAATATATTCAAATAGTTAACTACTTCGCCATCCATCCAGTATAGATGGATATTTTAGTAATGCTCAGTAGTCACAAATGAACGGACTTGGTTCCCTGAAGACTTGATAACTTTCGCTACCAATTGCAATCCTTGTCACCGCACAGTACCTGTTTGGTCTATGGCACAACAAATCAGTCATGTTGTGTCTAACATCTATAGCGTATCGCTAATCTTGGCTTAATCCCAGAAGAATAACGTTCGAGTTGATTCGAGGTTACTTTCTTGCCAACAGAGACATCCTATCCCTTTAGCTTATACATTATAGGTATCCATTAATAAATTGTAGTGCTCCTTAGAACGCAAACGGTTTGTATCTCAAAAAAACATTCTAGACCCATTATTGAATCCCAGTATCAGCTCATGCTCATACTAAAAATCACTAGGCCTAAAAACAAAAAAGCCCCGCAGCAATTTCTTGCTACGGGGCGATATTATTATGGCGTCTATATATCTAAATCTACTTGATTAGAAAGATAGGAAGAAGCCAGCAATTGTTGCTGCCATCAAGTTAGATAGAGTACCAGCAATAACCGCTTTAACACCCATACGAGCGATGTCGTGACGACGAGCTGGTGCAATACCACCTAGACCACCTAGAAGAATCGCAATTGAAGAAAGGTTTGCGAAACCACATAGTGCGAATGCGATGATAGCTTGAGTCTTCTCAGACATCACTTGACCAGTTGCTGCAACAACTTGAGCATTCTCACCAACGTATGGTACGAAGTTTAGGTATGCAACGAATTCGTTAACAACTGTCTTCTGACCAATGAAAGAACCAGCGATAGTTGCTTCTTCCCATGGAACACCAATGATGAATGCTAGCGGTGCGAAGATCCAACCTAGAAGAAGTTCTAGAGTTAGGTTTTCCATACCGAACCAACCACCGATGCCACCTAGGATACCGTTGATTAGAGCAATTAGACCGATGAATGCTAGTAGCATTGCACCAACGTTAAGAGCTAGTTGTAGACCAACTGATGCGCCACCTGCTGCTGCGTCGATAACGTTAGCTGGTTTGTCATCGCCACCGTCCATTTCGTCAGCGATGTTGTCGTCTGGCGTATCTGTTTCAGGCTTGATGATTTTAGCGAATAGTAGACCACCAGGTGCAGCCATGAATGACGCTGCAACTAGGTACTCTAGAGGTACACCCATAGATGCGTAACCTGCTAGTACACCACCAGCTACAGAAGCCAAACCACCACACATTACTGCGAATAGTTCAGAGTTAGTCATTTTAGGAACAAATGGACGAACAACTAGAGGTGCTTCAGTTTGACCAACGAAGATGTTTGCTGCTGCAGACATAGACTCGGCGCGAGAAGTACCTAGAGCTTTCTGAAGACCACCACCTAGA
Source organism: Vibrio splendidus (assembly GCF_001557875.1). Classification (GTDB taxonomy): domain Bacteria; phylum Pseudomonadota; class Gammaproteobacteria; order Enterobacterales; family Vibrionaceae; genus Vibrio; species Vibrio splendidus_F. Next base: position 190,776 of record NZ_LNRF01000004.1, read on the forward strand.
ACTTTGATTACAATTTGCATTACACCAATGTAGTAAAGTACAGAGATAAGTGCAGAGAAGAAAATCAGAGTTGGTAGTACTTGGAAAGCAAAGATGAAACCGATACCGTCAACTGAGAAGTTAACTAGGCTGCCGAATAGGAAACCAGTACCGTCTTTACCGTAGTCGATCACGTTTGCTACACCAGCAGAGAAACCTGCAAGTAGATCACGACCCCAAGGGATGTAAAGTACGAATGCACCAAGTGCGAATTGGATAGCGAAAGCGCCACCCACTGTTCTTAGATTAATAGCTTTGCGGTTGTCAGATAGTAGTACTGCGATTGCGATCAGTGCAACCATTCCGACTAGGCTCATAAACAGGCTCATAGTTTATGACTTCCTTATTAGTTATTTATTGGCGTGTTACAAAATGGGGCTATAAAGCGGAGGCAATTATACTCATGCGACCACTAATAAAGTAATGCCGTCCTCACACTTTCGTACAAGATTCATGTACCATTCACACGCAAATGTGAGCCAAATCACAAGCCCAATGCAATTTACGCAAACGATAAACAAAAACCTTCGATTTTATTCACATATACCGAATGCGCGATGGCTATTTTGCCAAACTTGCGCTGCAATCGATTGCTTTGACTCTTTTCTAAGCAAAAAAAGTTCATTTAAGATCGTAACTAAATGTTTGGAATGATTAACATTTCCTTGGTTTCCATACATGGGCATATCCGGAGCATCGGTTTCCAATACCAAGTATTCGAGGGGCAATTTCGCGATGGTTGTGCGTGTTTTTTGCGCTCTTGGGTAAGTTATCGTCCCACCGACGCCAATATAGAAACCGAGCTTGATCCACGCTAAAGCTTGCTGTTCACTTCCCGAAAAGCCATGAATCACCCCACCCAAAGTAAACTTGTGCTGCTTTATTAACTCAATAATACGGTTGTAAGACTTCCTTTCATGGATGATCAAAGGCAGCTCAAACACCTTCGCTAGCTCCATTTGTTGGATGAAAAAGCGCTCTTGTTTCTCTCGTTCAACGTCCATAAAAAAGTCGAGTCCGCACTCACCTATCGCGACACATTGACGTCTTTTAGAAGAGAGTAATTGGCTAAGCTCTTCAAATTGCACCTCATCCGCTTGCTCTAAAAAGTAAGGATGGAAGCCTAGCGCGTAATAAACGTTGGGGGAGGATTGCGCAATTTTCTCAAGCTTATGCCAGTTATTTTGGCCAATAGAAGGGATGAGTATCTTCTCAACTTGTGCCTGTTGGGCTTCTTTAAGGTAGCCGTCAATGCTTTGATCAAGTGTAGTTCCCTGATCAATTACAATATGTTGCTCAAACGCCTCAAAATCCGCATGGCAATGAGTATCAAACAGCGGAAAGTCACTTATTTGCTGTGTCATCTTTTCCATTCTCTGCTTTCTGGTCTTGAAGATCACGACGATAAGGTACACAGCTACGCTTATTTTCAGGCGTTAAGCCAAGCTCTTCACACCACTTATCGTACCTTTTAATCCAAGCTTTTATCCAACCCAACATACTCATGCTCAAATCTCGGTCTCCATCCTCAGATAACACATATAAAAAAACGCCTACTGCAGAACAATAGACGTTTTTGTTTAACTCGAATAGAGCGCGGAGAAATTAGTGCTCGCGCGTCGCTCGGAACTGAACTTCAGGGAAACGTTCAGAAGCTAGGTTCAAGTTCACCATAGTTGGTGCGATGTAAGACAGGTTGTCACCGCCATCTAACGCTAGGTTAGATTGGTTCTTACGTTTGAATTCTTCTAGTTTCTTAGCGTCATCACATTCAACCCAGCGAGCTGTTGCAACGTTAACACCTTCGTAGATAGCTTCCACGTTGTATTCCGCTTTCAAGCGCGCTACTACCACGTCGAACTGAAGTACACCAACCGCACCAACGATCAAGTCGTTGTTCTGCATAGGACGGAATACTTGCACTGCGCCCTCTTCTGAAAGCTGAACCAAGCCTTTTAGAAGTTGCTTCTGCTTCAGTGGATCGCGCAGGCGAATACGACGGAACAGCTCAGGTGCGAAGTTAGGAATACCAGCGAACTTCAGGCTCTCACCTTGAGTAAAGGTATCACCAATCTGGATAGTACCGTGGTTATGTAGACCGATAATATCACCTGCGTATGCTTTTTCAGCACGTGCACGGTCACCCGCCATGAAGGTTACCGCATCAGAGATACTTACACTCTTACCCGTACGAACATGGTTCATCTTCATACCTTGGTTGTAAGTACCCGAAACGATACGCATGAATGCGATACGGTCACGGTGTTTAGGGTCCATATTTGCTTGGATCTTAAATACGAAACCAGAGAACTTCTCTTCTGTCGCTTCAACATCACGCTCGTTCGCTTGACGCGTTTGAGGTGCTGGAGCCCATTTCGTTAGACCATCAAGCATATGGTCAACACCAAAGTTACCTAATGCAGTACCGAAGTAAACCGGCGTTAGCTCACCCGCTAGGAACAAGTCGTGATCAAATTCTGGGCAAGCACCGATAACAAGCTCTAGCTCTTCACGTACGCTTTCCGCAAGATCAGCACCTACCGCTTCATCTAGCTCTGGGTTATCTAGACCTTTGATGATACGAACTTCTTGGATTTCGTGGCCGTGGCCAGATTCATACAAGATCGTTTCATCACGGTGAATGTGGTAAACACCTTTAAACTCTTTACCACACCCAATTGGCCATGAAATTGGAGCACAAGCCATACCTAGCTCGCTTTCTACTTCATCAAGCACTTCCATTGGATCACGAACATCACGGTCAAGTTTGTTCATAAACGTTACGATTGGCGTATCACGTAGACGCGTTACTTCCATGAGTTTACGAGTACGATCCTCGACACCTTTCGCAGCATCGATAACCATCAAACAAGAGTCAACCGCTGTTAGCGTACGGTACGTATCTTCCGAGAAATCTTCGTGTCCTGGAGTATCTAGTAGGTTTACTAGGCAATCATTGTATGGAAATTGCATTACCGACGTAGTTACCGAGATACCACGTTCTTTTTCCATCTCCATCCAGTCAGATTTAGCGTGCTGGTTAGAGCCACGGCCTTTTACGGTACCCGCTTTCTGAATCGCGTTTCCGAATAAAAGAACTTTTTCAGTAATCGTGGTTTTACCCGCATCCGGGTGAGAGATAATCGCAAACGTTCTACGTTTGCTCACTTCTTGTTGGAAAGACATAGTCGCCCTTTGCTGATCTAAAGCGTAAAAAGGGCAAGTAGATAATACTTGCCCTTGAATTCTGTGTGCGGATTATACAGAAAGCGTGTCACTTTCTAAAGGGTCAGTTTACACCCTATTTTATAGCTAACTAAAAGACATAAAAAGATAGCTCATAATGATGGCATCTTCGTTGCCTTGCTTGGTTGGATAATAGTTACGACGGCGATCAACTTCATTGAAGCCGACCTTTTCGTAAAGATTAAACGCATTCACATTACTTTCGCGAACTTCTAGCCAAGCACTTTCTGCGTCAGCTTGTTCACACATATCAAGGAAATGCTCAGTCAACGCTTTTCCATACCCTTTGCCTTGCTGGCTTGGGTCTACCGCGATATTAAGCAATGTGACTTCGCCAACGATGTTCTGGGCGAAGAAGTACCCGACCACTTGCCCATCGACTTCAAGAACATGGTGGCAAGCACCTCGGCTATCGAGATCGCGAATCATGGTTTCAGACCATGGATGAGAATGCGCGGTCTGCTCTATCTGCCAAATGGCGTCTAGGTGTTGTTGTGAAGTCGGTAAAAATTGATTAGTCATAAGCACAAATTTGTTGCCATAAGTCGCGGCGATGTTGGTTATTACCATTGATGTCAGACAGCAATGGAGATTGAAGCGTTTTTGCCTTCAGCTCTTGGCCAGACTCACACCCAGCAAACCATACCCATTCAAGATCACCGAGTTCGATATAAGTTAGGTGTTGAGGCTGAACGTGTAGTGCCTGAGATAAATCAAGCTTGATACTCTTGAGTACACGCTCAAACATCACAGCGAGATCTTCCTGAGGTTTTTCAGGCGAAACCAAAAGTAACTTGCAATCGCTCGCTAGCGGAGTCAGTTTAGATTCATAACCCGCCAAACATTCTGGGTGACTAAGCTCCCATTGGCTAATGCCCATCTCTTGCAGGTATTGTGCGTGTGTTTGTGACATATCTAGCGGTGTAACCTTAGGTTTATAGTGGGCGACTTATTAGAGCGAAGTTAAAAACGAGCTCATCAGAGTTGGGCTGATACTAACAAAAAATAAAGGAGCATCAAGCTCCTTTATTTAGACTAAATCAGTTTGCATCATATTGCGTGGGAAATGGGCTTATAAGTCGTTGAACTCAGGACTGTAAGCAATCTCACCAGAATGCCCTGCAAGCGCACCTTCAACTAACTCGATAGCTTGAAAGGCTCCCTCAGGCACATCCCAAGTGCAGCTCAAACCAAACTCACTCGCAGCCTTGAAACCAAAGCGGCCGTAATAGGCAGGATCACCAAGCACAACACAGGCTGGGTAACCAAAATCAACCAAAGTAGAGAAAGCGTCTTCAACCAGTGATTTAGCAATGCCTTGATTGCGGAACTCTTCTTTCACAGCAAGCGGTGCAAGCCCCTGCCAATTATGATCGTCACCTTTAAGCGTGATAGGGCTAAACATCAGGTGACCAACCACTTCGCCTTCGTCAGAACAAGCCACCAGCGATAGCGTTAAATGACTATTCTCACGCAAGCTCATAACCAAATTAGCTTCTGCATCTGTTTCAAAAACAGATTTCAATAAACGATCAATGACAAGTATATCTGCCGGTGCTTCAGTTCGAATAAGCATTCATTACCTCACTTTGTGTATCTGGGGATTGTACTCCCTTCTGCACAAAATCAGCTAATTGATTTAACAAAGTTTTCATAGGGCTCGGCAATAAGTCCAAATCTACGCTATCCATCAAGTTTTTGACTTCTAAACCGAGCTCGGTATCGCCTTCAATAGACAGTCTACGTTGGAAGAAAAGCGTATCTGGGTCTTCTTTACGCCCTGCAATCAACACAAGATCATTAAGATTCCCGCTAAAGCTTACATCTTCAGCCACCTCTTTATCAGCTACAACTAGTTGCTCATTTTTGTAGCTAATACACCAACTTAACCCCATATCTTTTATTGAGACTTTAAGCCACTTGTCTTCTAAAAATTCAAAGTCACCGTCCTCTAAAGCTTCCTTAAAGACATTCTTAAGCGCCTCCAACAAGGCTCTTTTTTGTACTGTTTTAGGCAATAACTGGACTGGAGATCGCAAAATTGATGCGGCATTTTGAACTAGTTGAGTGCGAATCTTGTTTATCACGTGACTTATCCGTAACTTTGTCAATAATATGGAATACATCATAGATGATGTTGAGATCTCAGTTACTGTTATGTATCAAATTAACTTCTGTTTGATGCTCGACCTTTAATATCCTGAAAATCACAGTTATAGTAACTCAGGTAATGAGAATTACAGCGGTTCGCTGCACTCACAGGTAAATATCGATAGCCACACAAAAAGTAATAAATATTTATCGATAGTGAATATTCAAGCTCTTGGAGAATTGGTAGTACTTTGATGCCTCCCCAGCAACTACAACATTGGTTTACCCAGCTAACTGCAAACAGTCCGTTCTTTTTTGCAGTACTTGATGCTCAACATAACTATTTTATGGTGAATGAGCGTTACTGCGATATTGCTGGTTTGAGTCAAACAGAGCTTGTAGGCATGAATGACCGTCAAACATTGGGCGAGCAATTCTACCAGCACCTTAAACCTTACTATGAGCGTGCATTCAATGGCGAGACGATTGAGGCCGAAGTCACCCTCAACGAAACCGATCTCGATACCAGCCTTCACTTCAGCCTGTCTCCGCTGACCAATGGCAACAAAACTGACTACATTGTCTTTCACGCCTTCGACACATCAGAAAACCAAGTACTCGTCCGTTCTTTAGAAGAATCTGAAGCAAAATTTCACAAACTATCTCACCTACTCCCAGACGGGTTACTGCTCGTTGAAAGTGACTACATCTTGTCATCCAACCCCGCTGCAGCGCGCTTGCTTGGCTTTAACTCCACCATAGAGTTAATTGGCGAAGAGTTGGGACGCCTATTTATCGATGAACAAACCAAAACAGTCTTCAATAATAACCTCAGCTCTATTATTTCTGAGTCTGGTTTGGTTTGCTTAACGGGTGCCCGATGTGGCTTTGAACGTAAGGTTCAGCTCAACATCGACTCTACCACCGTTCTTGGAAGTAACACTCAGTTGGTGCTTATTCAAGACGCACAAGAAACCGCAAAACAATATACATCGGCAAACAGTGAAGATGCCTACATCGATGCACTGACCAAGCTCTACAACCGAGTTGGATTTACTAAGCGTCTTGAGCAATTCATTCACAACGATACGCCGGTTGTAATGCTCTACTTAGACATTGATAATTTTAAGAATATCAATGACTCACTTGGTCATCACATCGGTGACAAAGTGATTAAAGAGGTCGCCTCACGCCTTAAACGCTTACTGCCTCGTAAAGCCGTGATTGGCCATTTAGGCGGTGATGAATTTGGTATTATCCTGCCAGAACCCGAACATCAGCGAACACCTGAAATGCTCGCTGAAAAGATCATTTCCCTGATCAATCAACCTTTCGATCTTCACCATTTTAGTAAGCGCTTAGCCTGCTCGATTGGTAGTGTGAGCTTTCCTCAAGATGGTACTGATGCTCGTATCTTGCTGCAAAATGCAGACACAGCAATGTATGAAGCCAAAGATCGTGGTCGCAATCGTCTAATCAAGTTCAACGAACAGATGAACAAAGAAGCGCGTATGCGACTGTGGCTGGAGATTGAACTACAAAAAGCGCTGCAACAGAATGGACTTGAGGTTTGGTATCAACCTAAGGTAAACGCACGAGATTTCACCATCAACGGCGCTGAAGCTCTAGTTCGTTGGAAACATCCTGTAGAGGGTTATATTAGTCCAGCGGCGTTCATCCCTGTAGCGGAACGAGCCGGCCTTATCGAACAACTTGGTCGTGTGGTTATGCGCGAAGTATTTGCTACGGTTAAGCGCTGGAAGATGCAGGGAATTCTCCCTGGTCGTGTAGCAATCAACCTTTCTCCTGAACAGTTTGGTAACCCTAAGCTGATTGATTACATGGAAAAGCTGCTGCGTTCGACAGAACTTGACCCAAGTGCGATTACATTTGAGCTGACGGAAAGCGCGGTGATGAGCGATAGTGAACACACACTTCAAATGCTTAACGCAATCAAGAAACTCGGCTTTGCGTTATCTATTGATGATTTCGGTACGGGTTACTCATCACTGTCTTACCTAGCTCGCTTCCCAATTGATGAGCTTAAGATAGACCGTGCTTTCATCTCTGATATCGATAAGCTACCAAAGCAAATTACTGTAATTGAAAACATCATCAACCTTGGTAAGTCTCTCGATTTAACCGTGGTAGCTGAAGGTGTAGAAACCAGTGAGCAAGCGACTCTACTGTCTAACCTCAATTGTAGTTCGATTCAAGGCTTTCACTTCTACCGCCCTCAACCAAAACAAGATGTCGAAGAGCTATTTGCCCAAAATCGTCGCCATAAGAACTAACTAGCCGATTCAAATATCTCACGTTCAAGCTAAGCCAACATGTAAAACGGTCACTCGTCAGTACCTCAAACGGAGTAAAAGCAGATTTATCCATCTAAACCTGCCTTACATCAATTCCGTCATTCATAATTCTTCATAAAATGCCCGCTTCAACTTAATTCTACTGGTAGTGAGCAAATGGAACTCTTATGCCCAGCGGGTAACTTACCTGCTTTGAAAACCGCCATTGATTGCGGTGCGGATGCTGTCTATATCGGATTCAAAGACGATACCAATGCCCGACACTTTGCAGGCCTAAACTTTGCGGGTAAAAAGCTCGATCGTGCTGTGCAGTATGTACATGACCACAACAAGAAAATTCATGTTGCTCTAAATACGTTTGCCCACCCAAATGGCTTCGACCGTTGGACCAATGCCGTAGACAACGCCGCTGCACTGGGTGTTGATGCGCTGATCATCGCAGACATCGCTGTGCTTGAGTACGCTGCAAACAAATATCCAGATCTAGAACTGCACCTATCGGTACAAGCATCTGCGACCAATGCGGCGGCTATCGACTTCTACCACAAAAACTTCAACGTTAAACGTGTCGTATTGCCGCGTGTGTTGTCGATTCATCAGGTCAAACAGCTTTCTCGTAATATCACTTCTGACGTTGACCTTGAAGTATTCGCTTTTGGTAGCTTGTGTATCATGGCAGAAGGCCGTTGCTACCTCTCTTCATACATGACGGGCGAATCACCAAACACAGTGGGCGCTTGTTCTCCTGCGAAATACGTTCGCTGGCAAGAAACAGAAACGGGCCTAGAGTCTCGCTTGAATGAGATCCTTATCGATAAGTACGTGGCAGGTGAGAACGCTGGCTACCCAACGCTGTGTAAAGGCCGCTTTGAAGCAGAGATCGACGGTGAACGTAAGCGCTATCACGCACTTGAAGAGCCAACCAGCCTCAACACACTATCCATGTTGCCTGAGCTTTTCGCTGCAAACGTTGCCTCAGTGAAGATTGAAGGTCGCCAACGCAGCCCTGCTTATGTCGAGCAAGTAACTCGTACTTGGCGAGCTGCTATCGATCGCTACTTAGCGAACCCAGAACAATACCAAGTTGAACAAGCTTGGAATGCGACACTGGCGAATGTATCTGAAGGTACACAAACCACGCTTGGCGCTTATCACCGTAAATGGCAATAGAGCCAAATGGAGAACTCAATGAAATACGCATTAGGCCCTCTACTTTATTTTTGGCCAAAACAAGACGTTGAAAGCTTCTATGAGCAAGCGAAATCAAGCTCTGCTGACATCATCTACCTAGGTGAAGCTGTATGTTCAAAGCGTCGAGAGATGAAAGCGAAACACTGGATGGACATTGCTAAAGAACTGTCTGCTTCCGGTAAACAAGTTGTACTCTCGACTATGGCATTGCTAGAAGCGCCAAGCGAAGTCAACATCATGAAGAAGTACATCGATAATGGTGACTTTGCGATCGAAGCCAATGATGTATCTGCAATTCAACTAGCTAGCGAAAGCAAAGTACCTTTCGTGGTTGGCCCTGCAGTAAACACATATAACGCACGCACACTGAACCTGTTCTTGAAACAAGGTATGACGCGTTGGTGTATGCCGGTTGAGCTTTCTCGCGAATGGCTAAGCAACGTAATGACACAGTGCGAAGAGCTGAACATCCGCAACAAATTCGAAGTAGAAGTATTTAGCCACGGCTATCTACCGCTTGCTTACTCGGCTCGCTGCTTTACAGCTCGCGCAGAAAACAAAGCTAAAGACGATTGCGAAACCTGCTGTATCAAGTACCCAACAGGGCTACAAGTAGAAAGCCAAGAAGGCCAATCAGTATTCAACCTTAATGGTATCCAGACACAATCAGGCTACTGCTACAACCTAGTCAATGATTTGCCAAACATGCACGACCTGGTTGATGTGGTTCGTTTAAGCCCTCTCGGTATCGATACCTTCTCTGAAATCAATAACTTCAGAGCAAACGAGCAAGGCCAAAAACCGATGAAGATTGAAAGCCGCCAATGTAATGGTTACTGGCATCAGCTTGCTGGTTTAGACGTTAAGAACATCTAGTTCTTCGCATTGGACTAACCAGCAACAGATACAAAAAAGGTCTAGCATTCGCTAGACCTTTTTAATTCGACTTAAGAAACACGACCTATGCCGTCGCTGTTTCCATCGGCGAGGCATCGAGCTTCTTTAGATCTTTGTAGAGCATTACCATCACCACCACACTTAGCGCGATGTTAGACAGTGGGTACGCAATCCAGATCCCCGGCACACCATACAACTTAGGCATAATGTACAAGAAAGGCAGTTGGATAAGCATATTACCTATCGTCACAAACATCGCTTTGCTGCCCTTGTTCACTGCTTGATAGTAAGCTCCTGCTACTACCAAGAAGCCATCCAGCGCCAGTGCAAACATGTGAAGTCGAATACCCAACACGGTGTACTCAACTAGCTGAGGTTCGTCTGAGTTAAATACTGATACAAACTCACGTGGGAACGCGTTCAGAAGTAACACGAACGCTATACCAATCAATACCGAACTCATCATCGCAATCTTAAGTAGCTTACGGATGTTCGCTTGGTTACGCGCGCCATGGTTGTAACTCACCAAAGGTTGCATACCGTTAGCGATACCTTCAGCTGTGAGATAATAAACCGTCACGATGTAGCCCAAAATCGCGTAAGCGCCAATCATCAACTGGTCGCCATATTGGGAGAACAACGCATTGTGCAGCGCCACCATCATCGAACCATAAGCGTACATAAAGAAGCTTGATGTACCAATGGCGAAGATTTGTGGAATCACATCGAGCTTCAGTCTCAACTCATTCCAACGTAAACGTAGGTTTGCTCGACGTGAGAAGAAGTAAGCCAAGCCGAGACCCGTTACCACAAACTGGGCAATCGCTGTTGCTAATGCCGCACCCATCAACTCCCAACCATATAGGGCGATAAACAGGTAATCGAGTACGATGTTAATTACCGCACCAACGATCATCAGTATGGTGGCGAGATTAGGACTGTCATCATTGCGCAGTAAAAACGGCATCGCGATCGAACCTAGCGTGAAGACACCTGCACCAATCAGAATGTGTAAGTATTGCAGACCAAGCTCATACACTCGCCCTTCAGCACCCTGCCAAAGCAAGAAGTTATCAGCAAACAAAAACAGCAATCCCGAAACAATAGGCGTGATCGCTAACAGCAAGGTTAAACCCGTTGCTAAGATCTGCTTAGCGCCTTGAGTATCTTTTTCACCTTGGCGAATCGAGACCAGCGCACCTGTGCCCACACCCACCAACATACCAATACCGAGAATCGAACCAATCACAGGCCACGCAACATTGATACCTGCAAGCCCATCAGCCCCCACATAGCGGCCAATGAAGATGCCATCCACCACTTGATACAGGCCATTAACCAACATGGCCGCCACGGTAGGGATTGTGTATCGCCAAAACTGGCGACTAATTGAGTTACTCATTTCTTACTCTACTTTCATTTGTGAGTCGCATATCAACAAGATATGACTCGAAAAATTAGTTAACAAAGCTAACTAAATATCTAAATTATTTACTTCAAAGCCTTATTTAATAATAGGTTTAGTTGTTGAGATTCTTGCTCAGACAAACGACTTTCCAGTACCTGTGCCATAACCTGATAGATCTTACTTTCTTCTTCCAAACCCACTTCTGCTTTATTGGTCAGTACTACTAGCTTAGATCTAGCATCTTCGAGCGAAGCTTTACGTTCAACAAGGCCCTTTCTCTCAAGCCTCTGAACCATTGTGGTCGCTGAAGGCTTGGTGACTTGCATCTCTATCGCAAGATCAGTTAATCGGATCGGTTCAGGAGAGGCTTGAATAACCTTCAAATAGTCATACTCATTGAAGCTCAATTGACAAATAGGCTCTTCATTTACCTGAGTTCGCCATATCTTAGAGGCGAAGCGCTCAATCTTTTCTAAATTCTGGTTCAGCATACTCATCCAATCAAAGAACAACATTTAGTTAGCAAGGCTAACTATTTTAGTATTGTTTAATTAAAAAGCAATCAAAAATGAGCCCCCCCCCCCCCCTGTTTATAAAAAAAGAGCATAAAAAAGAGCATAAAAAAACCGCTGACAGGCAGCGGCTTTTCGGAATCAAGATGTATAGCTTACTTAGCGTTAGCTTCTTCTTCGGCCTCTGCCAACTTAACTTGCGCTAAGTGCTCGGCTTTAAGCGTAGTGAAAATACGACTTAGCTCTAAGAAAGAGTAGCGGTGCTCTACATATTCATACACGTTGAAAGACACTGACAACTTGTATAAAGAGATCGCATTCGCGTAGTCACCATTCATGTGGTAACGCTTAGCAAGGTAAAAGTATGTCTCTGTTAGGCGCTGCGCAAGTAAAGTGTTATCACGAGTACCGGTCAAAATCGCCTTGAAAGCCTGCTCTTCAGTAATGTCATCAAGCATAATCGCGACTAATACCCAGCCCCACTGCTCATCACGGCTCTCGTAACGTTTTTGTAAATCAAGCTTAGCTTGCTCTGGCGTGAGCTCATGCTGAATGATGTACAACCATAGAGCACGAAACGGATCGCTCGGATCATCGGCGTAGTGCTTCATCATTTCTTCGTTAGCTAAGTCGTAACGCTCGCCATAATAAAGCGCGATAGAGCGGTTTCTTTCTGCGTAAGAGTTTGCAGGATCAAGCTCTAACGTAGAATCAAAAGATTCATAAGCCGCATCAAACTCCCCTACCTGCGTAAAGTAAACACCCAAAAGGTTGAAGATATCAGGTTGAGCAGGATTCAATGAAAGAGATTGGTTGAAGTCGAGACGCGCTAGATCACGCAGACCAACACTGTCGTAGTAATTACCACGTTCAAACAGCATCTTAGCTCGAACTTCATCGTTCAAATCTGGGCGCTGTAATAACTGACTAAGACGTGCAATTTGAACTTCTTGCTGAACGCTTGGTTGCAGTGGCACAGCCATCGGTGGATAAACCCAACGTGAGGTGTTATCTGATGTTGTCGCACAACCTGTTAGTACAAGCAGTAAACACATACTCGCGGTTTGAAACCATTTCACAAATAATTACTCCTGTTATGACCGCAATAAAAAAGGGGAGCGATATGCTCCCCTTTATAACATGCTTTGTTGACGATGGGTTAGAAATCACTAAAAAGCGATATCACCATCGACACACTGAGAATTACTCAGCAGCAGGTGCTTCGCCTTCAGCTGGCGTTTCAACTGCTTCTTTCATGCTTAGACGTACACGGCCTTGACGGTCAATTTCAAGAACCTTAACAGGAACTTCTTGACCTTCAGTTAGGTAGTCAGACACTTTCTCAACGCGCTTGTCAGCGATTTGAGAGATGTGTACTAGACCATCTTTACCTGGAAGGATAGTAACGAATGCACCGAAGTCAGCTAGACGAGCAACTTTACCTTGGTAAATGCGGCCAACTTCAACTTCAGCTGTGATCTCTTCGATACGACGGATAGCTTCTTTAGCAGCTGCGCCTTCAGTAGCAGCAATCTTGATTGTGCCATCGTCTTCGATTTCGATTGTAGTACCCGTTTCTTCACAAAGAGCACGGATAACTGCGCCGCCTTTACCGATAACATCTTTGATCTTATCAGAGCTGATTTTCATTGTGTGGATACGTGGAGCGAATTCAGAGATATCTTCACGAGCACCAGAGATAGCTTCATCCATTACAGAAAGGATATGCTTACGTGCACCTTGCGCTTGGTTAAGTGCAATTTGCATGATCTCTTTAGTGATACCTTCGATCTTGATGTCCATTTGAAGTGCAGTGATACCAGCGTTAGTACCTGCTACTTTAAAGTCCATGTCACCTAGGTGATCTTCGTCGCCAAGGATGTCAGAAAGAACAACGAAATCGTCGCCTTCTTTAACAAGACCCATTGCGATACCCGCAACAGAAGCTTTGATTGGAACACCAGCATCCATAAGTGCTAGAGATGTACCACATACAGAAGCCATTGAAGAAGAACCGTTAGATTCAGTGATTTCCGATACAACACGAACTGTGTATGGGAATTCTTCAACAGAAGGCATTACTGCTTGGATACCACGTTTAGCTAGCTTACCGTGACCAATTTCACGACGCTTAGGAGAACCAACGAAACCAGTTTCACCTACACAGTATGGAGGGAAGTTGTAGTGTAGAAGGAAGTTGTCTTTCTTCTCACCCATTAGGCTGTCGATGATTTGAGCGTCACGTTGTGTACCTAGCGTTGCAGTAACAAGCGCTTGAGTTTCACCACGTGTAAATAGAGAAGAACCGTGTGTACGAGGAAGAACACCAGTACGTACGTCTAGCGCACGAACCATGTCTTTTTCACGACCGTCGATACGTGGGTTGCCAGCAATGATGCGGCTACGTACTACGTTTTTCTCTAGAGAACCAAGCATGCCGCGGATTTCGCGCTCATCTAGGTTTTCGTCTTGTGCGATTAGCGCTTCAACAACGTCGTTCTTGATTGCGCCAACTTGCTCGTAACGAGCCATTTTCTCTGTGATCTGGTACGCGTCAGATAGACGAGTTTCAGCAAGTTCAGCAACTTGAGCTTTAAGCTCAGTGTTAACTGCTGGCGCTTCCCAGTTCCAAGCTGGAGTTGCAACTTCAGCAGCAAACTCGTTGATTGCTTTGATTACAACTTGTTGTTGGTCGTGACCATAAACAACAGCTGAAAGCATTTCTTCTTCAGATAGGTTATCTGCTTCAGATTCAACCATTAGTACTGCGCCTTCTGTACCAGACACAACTAGGTCTAGTTTAGAGTTTTCAAGCTCAGTATTTGATGGGTTAAGAACAAGTTCGCCGTCGATGTGACCAACACGTGCAGCACCGATAGGGCCATTGAATGGAGCACCAGAGATAGCAAGTGCAGCAGACGTTGCGATCATAGTGATCATGTCTGGGTTTACGTCAGGGTTGATAGAAACAACCGTAGCGATAACTTGAACTTCGTTTTTAAACGCACTTGGGAAAAGTGGACGAATTGGACGGTCAATCAGACGAGCTGTTAATGTTTCGCCTTCAGATGGACGACCTTCACGCTTGAAGAAACCACCAGGGATTTTACCCGCAGCGTATGTACGCTCTTGGTAGTTAACTGTTAGAGGGAAGAAGTCTTGACCTGCAACAGCTTCTTTCTTAGCAACAACAGAAACGAATACTGATGTATCGTCCATAGTCGCCATTACAGCAGCGGTAGCTTGACGTGCAATTACGCCCGTTTCTAGAGTAACAGTGTGGTTACCGTACTGGAACGATTTTACAACTGGTTTTTCAAACATTGTATATCCTTAGCTCTAAAGTCAGACTTTAGATTAAGTGAATAATGACTCAAGACATTACCAATCGCGACTAGTGAAAAGGGACTTAGGATGGTGACTCTTTGTATGAGTTCATACGCCGAATTAAGACCAAATCCGCCTTTGAATAGTCGCGACCTATTGGCCGACATCTGTGACTGTAATCTCTTGAGAGGTTGATTGCCAAACGCTGAAAACGCTATAGGCGGGCGTAGTATAAACTATTTTTATTAGGAGATATATTTCCTATCAGAAAAAGCCAGATGATATTCTGAGCATCCGGCCTAGCATTTTCTTACAGGCACAAAAAAAGGAGCATAAATGCTCCTTTTCTTCAAACTGTCTTTGCAGACATCGCTATTAGCGACGTAGGCCTAGACGCTTGATTAGGTCTTGGTAACGAGCAAGGTTTTTGCCTTTCAAGTAATCAAGAAGCTTACGACGGCTAGAAACCATACGTAGTAGACCACGACGGCTGTGGTGATCGTGTTTGTGCGCTTTGAAGTGACCTTGTAGGTGGTTGATAGAAGCAGTAAGTAGTGCTACTTGTACTTCTGGTGAACCTGTGTCGCCTTCAGATTGTGCGTATTCTGCAACGATTGCTGCTTTAGTTTCTGCATTCAGAGACATAATTCTCTCCTGATAAGAGTAAGTTTATATTTGTAGCAGCCAATCTCTGATTCAGCCGCTACGCGAGCCGAGGATTATAGGGAAGTTTGTCAGTTGGTGCAATAACAATCGAACCCATTAAAAACGAAAAAAGCGAACCACCTATATTAGGCGTTCGCTTTCTGTCTTATTTGCTCGCTTTTCAAACGAACCGCTAAGGTTTGATTCGATGTCAGCGCTACGCTTGTGGTTCTTCATCTCTGAAAACAACCAAACGCTTCGGTGCAACTCGGCCATCTTCAGCAATCTGAGCAACGCCGACAAACAGCTTCTCTTCGCCACTTGTCATACGAACCGTACCTTCAGTTGGCGCACCAGCAACTTGAACTGGCATACCGTGCTGAACTAGGTCAGTCAGTTCAGCGTTCAGGTTTACTTCTGGTAAATCTTCAACGGCAGTGTCCATTGGCATCAACAGTGGATCAAGCAGCTCTTTCGGTGCAATCTCTTGCGCCTGTGCTTGCTCTAGGATCTCGTTTAACTGCTCCAAAGTCACCATACGCTCGTATGGATACTTCGCTACACCTGTACGACGAAGCATTGTCACGTGAGCACCACAACCTAGCATTTCACCAAGATCGTCGGTAATTGTACGGATGTAAGTACCTTTCGAACAATGCACTTCCATTTCAACTTCATCACCTTCAAAGCGAAGCAGTTCAATAGAGTACACAGTGATCTTACGAGACTCGCGAGGAACCTCGATACCTGCACGTGCGTATTCGTACAAAGGCTTACCTTGATACTTCAATGCCGAAAACATTGATGGTATCTGATCGGTTTCACCCTTGAAGCTCGCAATGCAACGCTCAAGTTGTTCTTGCGTCACGTTAACATCACGAGTCTCTACCACTTCACCATCAGAATCGGAAGTATTGGTACGCTCACCAAGCTTAGCGATAACGACGTAGCGCTTATCAGAATCTAGAAGAAACTGAGAGAACTTCGTTGCTTCACCAAGACAAATTGGCAGCATGCCAGTCGCAAGAGGATCCAGAGCACCTGTGTGCCCAGCCTTCTCTGCAAAGTAAATACGCTTTACTTTTTGCAGTGCATCATTAGACGAAATGCCTGTCGGCTTATCTAATAGAATTACCCCGTTGATAGGGCGACCTTTACGACGGCGAGCCATTACTCTTCGCCCTTAGACTGAGTTTCGTCAGTGCGGCCAGCTTCTTCTTGCTTACGCTTGTCGTCATTAAGAACTTCACTTACTAGGTTAGACATACGCATGCCTTCGACTAGTGTGTTGTCATAAGTAAAACGAACTTCAGGCGTTAGGCGGTGGCGAATACGCTTACCAAGAGCCATACGAACTGGCACTTCATGCTCTTTAAGAGCTTTAAGACATGATTCAGGTGTTTGCTCACCAACACATAGGAAAGTCACGAACACTTTTGCGTAAGCAAGGTCACGAGACACTTCTACGTCTGAGATAGTTACCATACCAATACGTGAGTCACGAACTTCACGTTGGAGGATAAGAGCAAGTTCTTTTTGAAGCTGCTGAGACACACGTTGTGTGCGGCTAAATTCTTTTGACATTTTCTTTTCTCACTTAGAAAGATGGGGGGCTTGGTAATTACCAGCCCCCCATGGTGTATTCAACAACCGATTACTTATTACCTTTATTAGTAATGTTAGTAACCTTAGTCAATATGTCGAGTCGTACAGACTGATTAGTCTAGAGTACGTTTAACCTCAACGATTTCGAATACTTCGATCTGGTCACCAACGCGAACGTCGTTGTAGTTCTTAACGCCGACACCACACTCGTAACCGTTCTTAACTTCTTGAACGTCATCTTTAAAGCGACGAAGTGACTCTAGTTCACCTTCGTAGATAACAACGTTTTCACGAAGTACACGGATTGGGTTGCTACGCTTAATCGTACCTTCAGTAACGATACAACCAGCGATTGCACCAAGTTTAGGCGACTTAAATACGTCACGAACTTGTGCAAGACCAATGATCTCTTGACGGAATTCAGGAGCAAGCATACCGCCCATCGCCTGTTTAACTTCGTCAATCAGTTGGTAAATGATTGAGTAGTAACGCAGATCTAGGTTTTCGTTCTGAACCGTATTACGCGCAGTTGCGTCTGCACGAACGTTGAAACCAAGGATGATAGCGTTAGAAGCTGCTGCAAGAGTTGCATCAGTTTCAGTAATACCACCAACACCAGAACCTACGATGTTCACTTTAACTTCGTCAGTTGACAGCTTCAGTAGAGAGTCAGCAATTGCTTCTACAGAACCTTGAACGTCAGCTTTAAGTACAACGTTAAGTTCAGCAACTTCACCAGCCGTCATGTTCGCGAACATGTTCTCTAGTTTCGCTTTTTGTTGGCGAGCTAGTTTAACATCACGGAATTTACCTTGACGGTAGTTCGCAACTTCACGTGCTTTACGCTCATCACGTACAACAGTCGCTTCGTCACCTGACGCAGGTACGCCAGAAAGACCTAGAATTTCTACAGGGATAGATGGACCTGCAGTTTCGATGTCTCTGCCGTTCTCATCGCGCATTGCACGAACACGGCCGTACTCTTGACCACAAAGAACGATATCGCCTTTGTTTAGAGTACCAGACTGTACTAGTACTGTTGCAACTGGACCGCGACCTTTATCAAGACGAGATTCAACAACAACACCAGACGCCATGCCTTCTTTAACCGCTGTAAGCTCAAGAACTTCAGACTGAAGAAGGATTGCTTCTAGAAGACCATCGATGTTTGTACCCTGTTTTGCAGAGATGTGAACGAAGATGTTCTCGCCGCCCCATTCTTCAGGGATAACGTCGTATTGAGCTAGCTCATTCTTAACGTTGTCTGGGTTTGCACCCTCTTTATCGATCTTGTTCACAGCAACAATCAGAGGAACGCCTGCCGCTTTCGCGTGCTGGATTGCTTCGATTGTTTGTGGCATTACGCCATCATCTGCTGCAACTACTAGTACAACGATATCTGTCGCTTGAGCACCACGAGCACGCATAGCGGTAAACGCCGCGTGTCCAGGAGTATCAAGGAAAGTGATCATGCCGTTGTCAGTATCTACGTGGTAAGCACCAATGTGCTGCGTGATACCGCCAGCTTCGCCAGAAGCAACGTGTGCTTTACGAATGTAATCAAGTGTTGAAGTTTTACCGTGGTCAACGTGACCCATGATAGTAACAACAGGAGCACGACCTTCAGCGATAGCATCGCTATCACGGTCAGCTAGTACTGCTTCTTCAAGTTCGTTTTCTTTACGTAGGATTACCTTGTGACCCATTTCTTCAGCAACAAGTTGTGCTGTTTCTTGGTCGATCACTTGGTTGATAGTCGCCATAGCGCCCATCTTCATCATTACTTTGATAACTTCAGTTGCTTTAACTGACATTTTGCTAGCCAGTTCAGAAACAACGATAGTTTCGCCGATAGCAACGTCAGATTTAGCAACAGTCGCTGACTTATCGAAGCCTTGCTGCATTGAAGTTGGTTTAGCAAGCTTACCTTTACCGCCACGACCACGTTGGTTACGACCACCACGGTTGTTTGCAGGTTGGTTAGCAGGAGCTGCTTTCTTCTTGCGACGACGAGGTGCTTTCTCATCTTTCTTATCTGCCGCATCTTCAGCTTCACGAGCGTAAGTAGAAGTAGTCACATGGTAATCCGCAGATTTCTCTTGCTCTTTCTTCTTCTTCTCTTCTTCAGACCAACGTTCTTGGTTCTCTTCTGCTAACTTACGAGCTTCTTCAACAAGCTTAGCTGCTTCAGCTTCTGCTTTACGAGTTGCTTCTTGCTCTTGACGAGCTTTAAGTTCATCCGCTTCTTTTTTCGCTTGTGCGTTAGCGTCTGCATTTTTTGAATTCATGTCTTTTTTAGCCTTTTCAGCTTGTGCGCGTTGAGCCTTCTCTTCAGCTTCACGTTTTGCATCCGCTTCACGTGTTACTTTTTCTTCGGCTTCGCGCTGTGCTTTCTCTGCAGCATCACGTTTCGCTTGCTCTTCAGCATCGCGTTGTGCTTTCTCTTCCGCTTCACGATTAGCTACTTCCTCAGCTTCACGTTTCGCTTCATCTTCAATAGTGCTGCGCTTCACGTAAGTACGCTTTTTACGTACCTCTACTTGAACATCCTTACTCTTACCGCCTCCAGCGGCAACACTTAGCGTGCTGCGGGTCTTGCGTTGAAGAGTTAAACGAGTCGGTTCTGTTTCACCAGAAGTATCGCCGTGCTCCTTTTTAAGGTGCGTTAGCAATGTTTGCTTCTCTGAATCAGTCACTTGATCCGACCCTGATTTCTTCATGCCTGCATCAGCAAGTTGTTCAATTAAGCGGTCAACTGGCGTACCAATCTCTTCACTCAGTGCTTTAACTGTTAATTGTGTCATACCGCTTTCTCTCCTTGCTGAATTATTCTTCGTCGCCGAACCAACAGATGTTACGCGCAGCCATAATTAGCTCGCCTGCACGCTCTGCAGTTAGGTCTTCGATGCCTTCTAGTTCATCAACGCCTTGGTCAGCTAGGTCTTCCAATGTCGCAACGCCTTTTGCTGCTAGCTTGTAAGCCATTTCACGCTCAAGACCTTCAAGTGCAAGTAAGTCTTCAGCAGGCTCAACACCGTCGAAAGTTTCTTCTTTCGCTAG
Source organism: Vibrio splendidus (assembly GCF_001557875.1). GTDB lineage: Bacteria > Pseudomonadota > Gammaproteobacteria > Enterobacterales > Vibrionaceae > Vibrio > Vibrio splendidus_F. The sequence continues at coordinate 211,112 of NZ_LNRF01000004.1, forward strand.
CGCTAGAGTAGTCAGTGCGTCTTTTGCGCGGTTACGTAGTTCTTCAACGATACCTTCGTCTAGACCGTCGACTTCAAGAAGCTCGTTTACAGGAACGTATGCTACTTCTTCAAGTGTAGAGAAGCCTTCTTCAACAAGCATTTGAGCAAAGTCTTCTTCAATGTCTAGGTGCTTCATGAAGTTTTCAATAGAAGCTACAGCTTCTTCTTGGTGCTTCTTCTCTAGATCAGCAACAGTCATTACGTTCAGTTCCCAACCAGTCAGTTGAGAAGCTAGACGTACGTTTTGACCGCTACGGCCAATTGCTTGTGCTAGGTTATCCGCTTCAACAGCGATATCCATAGAGTGTGCGTCTTCATCAACGATGATTGAAGCAACATCAGCAGGAGCCATTGCGTTGATTACGAATTGAGCCGGGTTATCGTCCCAAAGAACGATATCAATACGCTCACCGCCAAGATCGTTAGAAACAGCTTGTACACGTGCGCCACGCATACCAACACACGCACCAACAGGGTCGATACGTTTGTCGTTTGTTTTCACAGCGATTTTAGCACGAGAACCAGCATCACGTGCAGCACCTTTAAGTTCAATTAGCTCTTCGCCAATCTCAGGTACTTCAACACGGAATAGCTCAGCTAGCATTTCTGGCTTCGAACGAGTAACGAAAAGCTGGAAACCGCGAGCTTCTGGTTTAACTGCGTAAAGAAGACCACGAACACGGTCACCTGGACGGAAGTTTTCACGAGGAAGTTGGTCATCACGAAGGATTACCGCTTCAGCGTTGTTACCTAGGTCTAGGATAATAGTGTCACGGTTAACTTTCTTAACTGCACCAGTTACTAGCTCGCCTTCGTTATCGATAAACTGTTCAACGATTTGAGCGCGTTCAGCTTCACGTACTTTCTGTACGATAACTTGCTTAGCCGTTTGAGTCGTAATACGGTCAAACGTTACTGATTCGATGTCATCTTCAATGAAACCGCCAAGTTCGATCTCTGGATCATCGTACTTTGCAGCTTCAATAGAGATTTCTTTTGTTGGGAATTCAACTTCCTCAACAGCTTCCCAACGACGGAAAGTTTCGAAATCACCCGTTTTACGGTCGATTTCAACACGAACTTCAATTTCTAGTTCACTTTTCTTTTTTGTTGCCGTTGCAAGCGCGATTTCAAGCGCTTCAAAAATACGCTCACGAGGAACTGCTTTCTCATTAGAAACAGCTTCTACTACCGCCAAAATTTCTTTGTTCATTAATCTAGCCTCTTAAGCTCTTCTCTCTAGGAGAACTAAAATTTAGGGATCAGGTTAGCTTTCGCAATATTGCTCAGGACGAATTCTTCTTCTTGTCCTTCAACCAATACTTTCACTGTCTCGCCTTCGATAGATTGGATATCACCTTTCCATTTACGACGGTTGCCGACAGCCATTTTCAAAACGATGCTTACCTCGTGACCAATAAATTGTTGGTAATGCTCTGCTTTGAACAGTGGTCTCTCTAAACCTGGTGAAGACACTTCAAGGTTATAAGCCACTGAAATTGGATCTTCAACGTCCATTACGGCACTTACTTGGTGGCTAACTTCAGCGCAATCATCTACATTGATACCATTCGGTGAATCGATGTAAATACGTAGCGTTGAGTGCTCACCAGCACGAATAAATTCTAATCCAACTAACTCATAACCTGATGCTGCTACTGGAGCGTCAAGCATTTCAGTAAGTTGTCTTTCTAAACCAGTCATTTAACCACTCCAGAAACAAAAAAAGGGCTCAAAGCCCAATTTAAATTCCAAGCAAACATTATCTAAACGCATTTATAAATGCTTAGATAACAAAAAACCCCGTATAAGCCGGGGTTTTTGTTGCTGGACCCTTATATGTTAAGTGCCATCACATTCGATATCACACTTAACTCACAGTGAGGTTCACACTGTGCAAACTTGCTACCAATACAAGCTATATAATAGCATTGAAATTGGTTGCGGGAGCCGGATTTGAACCGACGACCTTCGGGTTATGAGCCCGACGAGCTACCAAACTGCTCCATCCCGCGTCCGACTTGTGAGCATTATACGCCCAACAAGATGTTTTACAAGTTTGTAAACATGGTGCCGAGAGAGGGACTCGAACCCTCACACCCTAAGGCACTAGCACCTCATGCTAGCGTGTCTACCAATTTCACCATCTCGGCATCAAATCTTTACAGATTATTGTGGAATTTCGTCGCCTTGCGCCGGAACTTCACTCACTGCATCATCAGCTTGTTGAATTACCTGACCTTGAGTCGGGTCAATCCATTGTGACTCAGTTTTATGTGTAGACATATTACCAAGCACTAAGCTAAGGATAAAAAATGTAGTTGCAAAAATTGCAGTCATTCGGGTAAGGAAATTTCCTGAGCCACCAGCACCAAACACAGTGTTTGAAGCGCCAGCACCGAAAGAGGCTCCCATATCTGCGCCTTTACCTTGTTGAATCAACACTAGGCCAATTACACCAAGCGCTGCCAACAGGTAAATCACAAGTAGAACTGTAAACATTTTTCCACCTATGTTCCTAATTGTTGAGCCAGCGCCGTTCAAAAAACTATTTTTAAGAACAAGGCTAGCGACCTCCTAACTGAAGGCCGAGCAATACTAGCGAATGCGACGATGGCTGACAAGGAGAATTTGCTAAAAAATAAGCCTTTACCAAGTGAATGGTCAAAAAAAGGTCAAAAGCGACACAAAACTCATTTACGTCTCTTTTGACCGTTATATCTCTTGACCGTGATATAACTCAATCACTTCTAATCACAGGCACTATTCATTGCACCGGTTAAGTAAAAGGTTAAATTAGCAGTTTGCTTTTACTGCATCGGCAATCTTAAGCGCGGATGCTTGAACAAGCTCAGCATCTTCGCCTTCAACCATCACGCGTAGTAGTGGCTCTGTACCAGATTTACGTAATAGCACACGACCTTTCTCGCCAAGCTCAGCTTCTACTTCAACAACCGCTGCTTTTACTGCTTCGGCTTCTAGTGGGTTTGAGTCTCCGCTGAAACGAACGTTTTCTAGAACTTGAGGGTACAACGTCATGCCTTGAGACAGCTCATTCAGAGTCATTTCGCTATCAACAACTGAAGCCAACACTTGCAGAGCAGCAACGATAGCATCACCCGTCGTCACTTTATCTAGTAGGATAACGTGACCCGAGTTTTCGGCACCGATCTTCCAGCCTTTAGCAAGAAGCTGTTCCATTACATAACGGTCACCAACAGCCGCACGTACAAACGGAATACCTAACTGCTTAAGGCCATTTTCCATACCAAGGTTGGTCATTAGTGTACCAACAACGCCACCTTTCAACTCACCACGGCGTAGGGCATCACGAGCGATGATGTAAGCGATTTGGTCACCGTCAACTTTGTTGCCTAGCTCGTCAACCATGATGATACGGTCGCCGTCACCATCAAAGCCCAGACCTAATGCCGCTTTTTCTTCAAGCACTTTTGCTTGCAGAGCACGTACATCGGTAGCACCCACTTCGTGGTTGATGTTAGTACCGTTTGGCTCAACACCAATCGCAATAACTTCAGCACCTAGCTCTTTAAATACAGCAGGTGCAATATGGTAAGTCGCACCATGAGCACAATCGACAACAATCTTCATGCCAGCAAGTGTCATCTGATTTGGGAATGTGCTCTTACAGAATTCAATGTAACGGCCAGCCGCATCGTTCAAACGTACCGCTTTACCAAGCTCAAATGAATCAACACATTCGATCTCTTTATCCAATTCTGCTTCAATTGCCAACTCGATATCGTCCGGTAGTTTTGTTCCCTCAGAAGAGAAGAACTTGATACCGTTATCGTAGTAAGGGTTGTGCGATGCAGAGATAACAATACCTGCTTCAGCGCGGAAGGTTTGAGTTAGGTAAGCAACAGCAGGTGTTGGCATTGGGCCAGTAAACGTAGCCTGCAGACCAGCAGCAGCAAGACCAGCTTCTAGCGCAGACTCAAGCATGTAGCCAGAGATACGAGTATCTTTACCAATGATGACTTTCTTTGTGCCCTGTTTCGCAAGAACACGACCCGCAGCCCAGCCAAGCTTCAGAACAAAATCAGGTGTAATCGGGTACTGGCCAACTTTGCCACGTACACCATCTGTGCCGAAGTAACGTCTCTTATCAGACATATTGATTTTCCTTAATTATGATTAGTGATTGTTATTCATCACTTCGATTATCTTCATCGCTTCCAATGTATCTTCAACATCGTGAACGCGAATAATTTGTGCGCCTTTCATTGCAGCGATAGTAGCGCAAGTGACGCTAGCGACCATGCAATCTGCCGGGGCTTTGTCTAATAGCTTAAAGATCATCGATTTTCTCGACATCCCCGCTAAGACTGGCAATCCAAGCCTGTGAAATTTTTCAAGGTGCGCCAATAGGTGGTAATTATGTTCAATGGTTTTACCAAAACCAAAACCTGGATCAAGAATCAACTGCTCTTTTGACATACCAACAGCCTCACAAGCCCCCACCCTTTCTTTTAAGAACGCTTCAATATCCATTAGGACATCATCGTAATTTGGGTTGGCTTGCATGGTTCTTGGCTGACCTTTCATGTGCATCAGGCAAACTGGCACATTAGCGTTGGCAGCTGCTTCTAGAGCTCCGGGCTCTTGTAATGCGCGCACATCATTGATCAAATCAGCTCCAGCTTCAACGGCTTGGCGCATCACCTCTGCTTTACTGGTATCAATAGAGATCCACACATCAAACTTGGCGCGAATTGCTTTAATGGCAGGGATAACACGAGCGAGTTCTTCTTCTAAAGATACGTCAGGGGCTCCCGGACGAGTTGATTCACCACCAATGTCAATAATGCTAACACCAGCTTGAATCATTCGCTCAGCTTGCAGTAAAGCATTATCTAATGAATTGAATTTCCCGCCATCAGAGAAAGAGTCAGGCGTGACATTGAGGATACCCATCACATGTGGGCGGTCTAAAACGAGCGTTTTATTATGTGCTTTTAATATCATGGAAGGCGGGTCTTAAAGGTAAAAACATCTAGGGCTATAAACAGAAAAACCCTGAGCGTACTCAGGGTTTTAATTTAAAGCTTATTGATTAAGAATCTTTGTTTTGAGCATCATCTGATTCAGACTTAACTTCTTCAACTTGCGACTCTTCAGCTTTTGGTTCGGCTTTAGCTTGCTCTTCTGATTTCGCTTCAGGTTTAGCTTCTTCCTTTGCAGGTTCTGCTTTCGCCTGATCACCCCAACCAGCTGGCTCACGAATGTCGTCTTTACGTTCCATCAAGTCATCAATCTGACCTGCATCAATCGTTTCAAACTTCATTAGCGCATCTTTCATCGAGTGCATAATATCCATGTTCTCTTCAAGAATTTGCTTCGCACGAGCATAGTTGCGGTCGATTAGAATACGAATTTCTTCATCGATCAGCTTAGTAGTATCGTCAGAAACATGTTTCGCTTGGCTCATGCCACGACCTAGGAACACTTCGCCTTCTTCTTCAGCATATAGAAGAGGACCCAGTTTCTCAGAGAAGCCCCACTGCGTAACCATCTTACGAGCAATATCAGTTGCACGTTCGATATCGTTAGACGCACCGGTCGAAACTTTGTCTTTACCGTAGATAAGTTCTTCAGCAAGACGACCACCGTACAAACTAGAGATCATTGATTCTAGATGTTGGCGAGACATGCTTACGCGATCCTGCTCAGGTAGGTACATAGTGACACCAAGCGCACGACCACGTGGAATGATTGACACCTTGTACACTGGATCATGCTCAGGAACCAGACGACCAACAATTGCGTGACCCGCTTCATGGTAAGCCGTTGACTCTTTCACTTCTTCAGACATCACCATTGAACGGCGCTCTGCACCCATCATGATTTTATCTTTAGCTAGTTCGAACTCAACCATAGATACATTGCGCTTGTTACCGCGAGCTGCAAATAGCGCCGCTTCGTTCACAAGGTTCGCAAGATCTGCACCAGAGAAACCAGGAGTACCACGAGCAATCAGAGATGGTTCAACATCACCCGATAGTGGCACTTTACGCATATGTACTTTAAGAATCTGTTCACGACCACGTACATCAGGCAGACCAACCACTACTTGACGGTCAAAACGACCAGGACGAAGTAATGCAGGGTCTAGTACGTCTGGACGGTTAGTCGCAGCAATAACGATAATACCTTCGTTACCCTCGAAACCATCCATCTCAACTAGCATTTGGTTCAGTGTTTGTTCACGTTCATCGTGACCACCACCTACACCAGCGCCACGTTGACGACCTACAGCATCGATTTCATCGATAAAGATGATACAAGGTGCTGCTTTCTTCGCTTGTTCGAACATGTCACGCACACGAGATGCACCAACACCAACAAACATTTCAACGAAGTCAGAACCAGAAATCGTAAAGAACGGTACTTTCGCTTCACCGGCAATCGCTTTTGCAAGCAATGTTTTACCCGTACCAGGAGGACCAACCAACAGGATACCTGTCGGGATCTTACCACCTAGCTTTTGGAAGCGGCTTGGGTCACGAAGGTAATCCACAAGCTCTTTCACGTCTTCTTTTGCTTCGTCACAACCTGCAACATCAGCAAACATCGTTTTGATTTGTTCTTCGCTCATCATTCGAGCTTTACTCTTACCGAAAGACATCGCGCCTTTACCGCCGCCGCCGCCTTGCATTTGACGCATGAAGAAAATCCACACACCAATCAGTAAGATCATAGGGAACCATGAGATGAAGATAGTGCCAAGCAGGCTCTGTTCTTCAGGTGGTGTACCCTGAACTTTTACGTTTTGATTAATTAAGTCATCAAGTAGCTTTTGATCATAAACAGGCATGTAAGTTACATACTTAGAACCACCACCACGACGTGTGAAAGTGATTTCGCTGTTATTGAACTGTGCGTCTTGAATCTGGCCTTGGCCAACTTCCTGTACAAACGTGGTGTAATCTACTGCTCTGCCGTTACTTTCTCCAGGGCCAAAGCTCTGGAATACCGACATCAACACTACCGCGATAACAAGCCACAGAATTAAATTTTTTGCCATGTCACTCAAGGTGTAAGCCTCTCGATAACTAATTGTAATTAAAGGTAGGGTACTACAGTTTGTAACCTGTAGCCATGTTGTTAACTCTCACTATTGGAAGAGAATCGTTAACCTTTGTAACCAGTGGCTACGATAAACACTTCACGAGAGCGAGCTCGAGAAGAGTCGGGTTTTCTGACTTTTACTGTTTTAAACATCTCGCGGACGTCCTTAACGTATTGGTCAAACCCTTCGCCTTGGAATACTTTTACAACAAAACTACCATTGGTAGCTAGAACTTGTCGACACATATCCAAAGCTAATTCAACTAAATACATAGCTCTTGGCTGATCCACAGAATTGTTGCCTGCTATATTAGGTGCCATATCTGACATCACGACATCAACCATGTTTGGTTGTATACGCTCCAACAAGGCATCTAGCACTGCTTCTTCGCGGAAATCGCCTTGTAAAAAGCTAACACCAGCAATCGGGTCCATTGGTAACAAATCACACGCAATGATTTGTCCGTTGTCTCCAACAATCTTAGCAGCATATTGAGACCAACCGCCAGGCGCTGCACCCAAATCCACAATGGTCATCCCAGGAGACAGCAATTTATCTTTCGTTTGAATCTCTTCCATTTTGAAATAAGCACGTGAACGATAGCCTTTCTTTCTTGCTTCATTTGCGTACTTGTCGTCGAAGTGCTCCTTCAACCAACGGCCTGAACTGGCCGAGTGTTTCTGTTTGCTCATTGGATACCTAAATTGGAGGAAAGTACTAATTGCTGAATAAATTATAGTCTTCAGCTTTAGATGGCGTTAAAATAGGTTTTTTCAACCCTAATAGTAAAGAAAATTGGCCGCGTAATGAACCTAAGTACCAAACAAAAGCAGCATCTAAAGGGCCTAGCTCACAGTTTAAAACCTGTTGTGCTAATGGGCGCAAATGGACTTACTGAAGCTGTTCTAGCGGAAATCGAATTAGCTCTAGACCACCACGAACTGATCAAGATTAAAGTTGCATCAGAAGACCGTGAGACTAAGCAACTGATTATCGATGCAATTGTACGTGAAACTAAAGCTGAGAAAGTACAGACTATCGGTAAAGTTCTAGTACTGTTCCGTCAGTCAGAAGCACGTAAAATCGAGATTCCACGTAAATAAGCGAGCTTAATATAAGCTAACTTCACTAAGAGAAAACCACAGCGCTTATCTTTTAGTGTAGCGTGAGAAACGAAAAAGGTCGCATTAAGCGACCTTTTTACTTATCAGAAACAAAGAAAATTCAATTAGATATATTCTACTTTGTCGATTTCGAAATCTTTATCGCCACCAGGTGTAGAGATAATAACCTCATCGCCTTCCATCTTACCGATAAGACCACGTGCAATTGGTGATTTCACAGAAATGCGACCAGTTTTGATGTCAGCTTCATCTTCAGAAACGATCTGGTAGCGGAATTCTTCATCCGTATCGACATCGATCAAAGTTACTGTCGTACCAAAGATAATCTTACCCGTATTATCCATCTGAGTTACGTCAATGATCTGAGCTAGCGATAGCTTATATTCTATATCTCGAATTTGAGCTTCACAGATACCCTGCTCTTCACGAGCAGCGTGGTACTCTGCATTCTCTTTCAAATCACCGAGTTCACGTGCTTCACCAATAGCTGCTGAAATAATAGGACGTAGCTTAAGTAGGCGATCTAATTCGTCACGTAGCTGCTGAGCGCCACGTACTGTCATTGGAACCTTTTCCATTTTTTACCTCTATGCCAAAGCTTTCTTTGGCCAACATAAATCCACCCAACATACTTATTGGGTGGTAGAAACAAAACGATTTGGCTTAGTGTAAACAAACTTGATGGCTAAATCACCTTTATTCCACTTTGTCTTATAAAAGCTTTATCTAGCTCTAAATTACAGACATCACAAAAATGAATAATAACCTTCCCATCAATAAGTCAGCAGTCAAATACCTAAAAAAAACAAAAACAAACCAAATAAACGCAGATCACACTTTTAGAATACAACCACAAAAACAACAACTTAAACATAAACAAACACAATAAAACAGTGTTCAGTTTTTCAATTTATATCATTTTACTAACTAGCTAAGGAACTTTAGGGGTAAAAAGTAACTCATGGATTGCACTGGCATTTTTTAGCGTTCTGACCTAATCATGGTTATGAAGCCTGATTAATACAGGCAAGACACTAAAAGGATTCAAATCCTTAATAAATACCTTTATGGACAGTAATTAGGAATTAATAACATGAACAAGACTATGATCGCGCTTGCTGTATCTGCTGCAGCTCTTGCTACTGGCGCTAATGCGGCAGAACTATACAACCAAGACGGTAACTCTGTTGAAATGGGCGGCCGTGCTGAAGCTCGTCTATCTATGAAAGATGGTAAAGCTGAAGACAAAACACGTGTTCGTCTTAACTTCCTAGGTAAAGTTGAAATCCAAGACGGCCTATACGGTGTTGGTTTCTACGAAGGCGAATTCACAACTGCTGAAAACGGCGGCTCTACTGATAACAACGACGGTAGCATTACAAACCGTTACACATACGCTGGTCTAGGCGGTACATTCGGTGAAGTAACTTACGGTAAAAACGACGGTGCTCTTGGCGTTATCACTGACTTCACAGATATCATGGCTTACCACGGTAACTCTGCGGCAGACAAAATTGCTGTAGCTGACCGTTCAGACAACATGCTTTCTTACAAAGGCCAATTCCAAGACCTAGGTCTTAAAGCAAGCTACCGTTTTGCAGACCGTGATGGTGTTGATAATAACGGTGAATTCACAGACAACGGTAAAGACGGTTACTCTCTATCTGCTATCTACGCAATCGGCGAAACTGGCGTTAAGCTAGGTGCTGGTTACGCAGACCAAGACCAATCTAATGAGTACATGCTTTCAGGTTCTTACGCTATCTCTGATCTTTACTTCGCAGGTGTATTCACTGACGGCGAAAAAGCAGCAGTATTCAAAGATTCTGTTGACTACACAGGTTACGAATTAGCAGCGGCTTACACTCTAGGTCAAACTGTATTCACAACTACGTACAACAACGCTGAAACTAACGACGAAACGTCTGCAGACAACATCGCAATCGACGCGACGTACTACTTCAAGCCTAACTTCCGTGGCTACGTATCGTACAACTTCAACCTAATCTCTGAAGGCGATAAGATCGGTAGCACTGCGCTACTAAGCTCTTCAGCCACTTCTGCTGACGCTGAAGACGAGCTAGCTCTAGGTCTACGTTACGACTTCTAATTCTGATTATCTAATTGTTTAATTAGTTAATTGAGAATCAAAACGCCCGCTATCTAGCGGGCGTTTTTTATATCTGTATACTGAAAATATCAGCCATCCAAGAAATCTTCTATGCGCCTTCTATCCACATTACTTGTATGTAGTTTTTCCATTAGCGCTTTCGCTTACGCCCCTCTAGATAAATTACCCGATGGCAGTAGCACCAGCGTAATCTTAGAATCCCTGAGAGGCGATTCAAATAAAATGAATTCCAACACTGATGACTTCTATCCACCGGCCAGTACTTTAAAGCTGGTGACAGCTTTGGCGGCTAAGTTGGAGCTAGGAGATGACTTCCACTACACGACCAGCATTGTTCGTTCTGGGAGTGACTCAATCATTTCATTTAGTGGCGACCCAACACTACAACGAGAACAGCTAAAAAGTCTTTTAGCTCAATACGCTAAGTCGCAATCTAAAACCATCGAAGGTAACTTGTATCTCGATAGTTCAGCTTTTACTGGCTATCAGCGAGCCGTTGGTTGGCCTTGGGACATTCTAGGCGTTTGTTACAGCGCGCCTTCGAGTGCAATGACTTTGGACAGCAACTGCGCACAAGCCTCTATTTATACAAAAGATAACGGCAGCACTCGGGTCTATATTCCGGCTCACTACCCGATAGATGTGACAACCTCTGCAGCCACGGTAACTCGCTCTGGGCAGAAGGCAACACAATGCGACTTAGAGCTAATCACCACGCCAGATAATGCTTACAAGCTCTCTGGTTGCCTCGTTGAACGTAAAAAGCCACTCCCTCTCAAGTTCGCGATTCAAAATCCAGAACTTTACACCTATCAAGTCGTTACATCGCTTCTCAAAGAACTGAAAATAGAAGTAAAAGGTGATGTGATTATTGGTAAAAAAACTAAACCTGGCAAGACCACGTTAGTCGCTAGTCACAACTCAGAGAAACTTCCTGAACTGCTCGATATCATGCTCAAGAAGTCGGATAACCTTATCGCAGATAATCTAACTAAAACTCTGGGTGCGACATTTTATGTTCAACCAGGTAGCTTCAATAACGGCACTGAAGCGATAAAGCAGATATTGCTGACCAAGGCTAATATTGACCTCAGTAAAGCGCAGCTCGTCGATGGTTCAGGGCTATCTAGAAATAACCGAATGAGGTCGCAGACGATGGCACAGGTGCTTCGTTATATCTGGGAAAATGATCAGCAGCTAAACTTAATCGAGGCAATGCCTACATCTGGCACTGATGGAACGCTCAAATACCGTCAAAGCATGAGAAAAGCACCGATCCAAGGCAACATTGTTGCAAAGAGCGGATCTTTATATGGCAGTTACAACATGGCGGGATACGGATTAGATAAAACAGGGAATCCAAACTCTCTGTTTGTGCAGTTTGTCCGTGATTACTTCCCTGAAGAACAAGATCCAGACAAGCCAGTAGAAGCGCCAATCACCCAGTTTGAACGTGCTTTCTACAAAGATGTGGTCGAATTCAGTCAAACACAAAGTGAATCTCAGTAGTGGTTAACGTGTGTAAACGGTTAATTACACGATAAAAAATGGCGCTGAAGATCTTCAGCGCCATTTTCATTTCTAAGATGTATTTTAGCTATTTTTAGAAGCTTTTAAGCGATTCCTAGGAATGAGTTCACGACAGTAAAGTAGATCCACATTCCTGAGATATCCACTATCGAAGCGAGTACAGGACTCACTAACACCGCAGGATCAAGCTTAAATAGCCTAGCGACTATCGGTAACCCACCGCCGAGCACGGTAGATATGGTCACCTGAATAAATAGCGCTACCGCAATCGCTAACGCAATCATGTTGATGTCATAACCACCTGTCGATTGGTTTTCGCTAAATAGCAAAATACGCCCAATCATCACCACTGCAATCGCAAGTGCTAAGCAGATGGCGACTCTAAACTCCTTCCATAGAACGTTAGCCCATTGGCGTTTTTTCAACTCCCCCGTGGCTAAGGCTCTGATGACCAAAGTCGCAGCTTGTGTTCCGGTGTTACCACCCGCAGCTGCAATCACCGGCATGTAGATTGCCAAAAGTACCAACTGACTAAGAATGTCTTCATATTGAGCAATGATAAGGCCTGAGACGATTCCCAATAGTGCTAATGCAATAATCCAACCGATTCGCTGCCTAACGTGGCTCATGACGCCAGTAGAAAGGTAGCCCTGCTGAGGTTCTACCTCTGAGTAGATCAGCCCTAGTTGGTGAGCTAGATGTCGAGAGCGCTTCTCAAAACCCTGCTCTTCTAGCTCACTAAGTAAAGTCTGAATCGTACTAAGAGAGCATTGCCCCAGTACTAACACCGCATCTTCAAGCGGCATACGGTTCAAAAGGTTAATTTGTTGTTCACGTCCGTACTGTTGAAAAGCATTAGATACAGCTTGGATGTCTTGCTCTGAGTACAGAGCTTCAATAGATAAAAAAGTGTTGTTCATTACCGTCATGGCGAATCTCCCGATTGGCAAAGGTAACGACCATCAAAACAAATAGCATAGATTTATGCGCACCAAGAGCTGAAAGCTACTGGTGTGTCTACTTGTTAGAATCTAGTGTGTGGAAAAGAATGAGGGGGAAAAACAAAGATACCCTACCTGAACGGCAGGACAATAGATCAATACCGAGACAGGTTATTCTTCTCCATTCAAACTAGGAGGATGGTCGGTATTGTTCATAAAAATCTCCAGAATTACTGTCAATATGACAGCGCGCACAGTGTAGCAATGCACGTTCAAAAACTTCGTCAACTTTGTGTCAATAAAAAAGGCATCCGTAGATGCCTTGTATTCAATTATTGACGTGCTTTATTACTTAATAGTAATACGAGCAAACTTACGTTTACCTACTTGGTAAACCGCAGTACCCGCTTCAGGTACGAATTTGCTGTCTTCAATCTTCTCGCCTTCAAGCTTAGCCGCGCCTTGCTTAATCATACGCATCGCATCAGAAGTAGAGTTTACAAGACCTGCTTCTTTTAGAACGTTAGCGATTGGTAGACCTGCTTCGAATTCAAATTCAGGCATTTCATCAGGAACTTGGTTCTTAGCAAAACGGTTAACGAACTCTTGCTCAGCAGCTTCAGCATCGGCTTCACTGTGGAAACGAGCAATGATCTCTTTAGCAAGAAGTACTTTGACGTCACGCGGGTTCTTACCTGCATCAACGCCAGCTTTCAGTTCCGCAACTTCTTCAAGAGGACGGAAAGACAGTAGCTCGTAGTAGCTCCACATTAGATCGTCAGAGATAGACATGATCTTACCAAACATCTCGCTTGGAGCTTCGCTGATACCGATGTAGTTGTGCGCAGACTTAGACATCTTCTTAACGCCGTCTAGACCAACCAGTAGTGGCATCATCAATACCGCTTGTGGTTTTTGACCTGCTGCTTTTTGCAGTTCACGCCCCATTAGCAGGTTAAACTTCTGGTCAGTACCGCCAAGCTCAACATCGCTCTCTAGTGCAACAGAGTCGTGACCTTGTAGAAGTGGGTACATGAATTCGTGGATTGCGATCGGTTGACCACCAGCGTAACGCTTTTTAAAGTCATCACGCTCAAGCATACGAGCAACAGTTTGGTTAGAAGCAAGACGAATCATGCCTTCAGCACCAAGCTCAGATAGCCACTCAGAGTTAAAACGAATTTGTGTTTTCGCAGGATCTAGAATCTTGAATACTTGCTCTTTGTAAGTTTCAGCATTCTTCAATACGTCTTCACGGCTTAGCGGTGGACGCGTTGAGTTTTTACCTGATGGGTCACCAACCATTGCAGTGAAATCACCGATAAGGAATGTCACTTCATGACCAAGCTCTTGGAAAGCACGAAGCTTGTTAAAGATAACCGTATGGCCTAGGTGGATATCTGGAGCTGTTGGATCGGCACCCAGCTTAATGCGTAAAGGACGACCTTCTTTTAATTTAGCAATCAGTTCGTCTTCTGGAATCAGTTCTTCTACGCCACGTTTGATCTCGGCTAGTGCAGCTTCAATACTCGCCATTCTTGTTCACTCCCACAGATTTGGCAAAAATACATTAATTAGACATCTTACTTGAATAGCGATGTATTTTGAAACCAGTTACACTATTCCGTCGTCTATTTTCATAATATTTACTGAAAGAACCGGAACATGTTGTCTATTTTTGCACGCCTTCCTATTTTGCACCGGGCTTTTATCGCATTTTTTAGTGCCGTAATTTTTGTCGCGATTTTCTTACTCCCCGACGTCAACAGTTTGCGTGACGATTCAGGCGCTTTAGTTGTGGGGAAACATTACCCATTGACGATCAATACCTCTGCGCTTATTAGTTCAAGTGACGCTCCACCGACGGCAGTGCTCAATTGGGAGAAATACACCGTTCGCTCTGGCGAAAGCACCTCTGTTTTATTTGAACGTATTGGCCTTTCATACCGCCTGCTGATCACGCTACTCAATACCAATAATGATATTAAGAAGCAGCTGTCTAACCTAAGACCTGGCGATGTATTGCAGTTCGGCTTCGATGAAAACAACGACCTTATTCAGTTAAAACGACAACTTAGCGCGTTTGAAAGCTTCAAGATCACTAAGTCTGGCGATTCCTTCTCCTCTAGCTTCGACAAAAAAGAAGTGGCCTACCAATACAATTATGCCGAAGCCAACATCACCTCTAATTTCTGGAACGCTGGCGTAAGCGCAGGTTTAACCGCAAACCAAATTATGGAACTGGCGGGCATCTTCGGTTGGGATATCGACTTTGCGTTAGATATTCGTAAGAACGACAGCTTCAAAATCTTATACCAAGAGAAAGTGGTTGAAGGTGAAGTGGTTGGTCGCGGTAAGATCATGGCTGCCGTATTCAAAAACCAAGGCGATTCATTTACCGCGGTATTAGATGATAAGAGCGGCAACTACTTCGATGAAAATGGTCGAGCAATGAAGAAGGCGTTCTTGCGCTCACCGATTGATTTTCGTCGCGTAACATCGAACTTTAACCCTACTAGGAAACACCCAGTAACCGGTAAGGTTCGCGCTCACCGAGGTACTGACTACGCAGCTCCTGTTGGCACGCCTATCTGGGCAGCCGGTGACGGTATTGTTCAGAAGTCGGGTTACAACCAATTCAATGGTAACTACGTGTTTATCCGCCACAGCAACACCTACATCACCAAGTACCTGCACATGAAGCGACGTATGGTGAAAACTGGTCAGCGCGTAAAACAAGGCCAAACCATTGGTACTTTGGGTGGCACAGGTCGTGTAACTGGCCCGCACTTACACTATGAATTCTTGGTTAATGGCGTACATAAGAATGCGCGTACCGTGAAATTGCCTCAATCTAAGTCGTTAACGGGTAAAGCAAAAGCAACATTTATTGCGAACTCAGAGATTCGATTGAATAACCTTGAGCGATACGGTCAGTTACTCGCGACTAATTAAGTTACTAGCGAATAATTAGGTCAAGAACCATATAAACTAACGAAAAGAGCGCCCACCAAGGCGCTCTTTTTTATGTTCATAGAACCACTGCATCTACTATTTTTCAGGCTTCTTGTCTCGCCCTAGCATTAATAGACAAGGCGTCAGTACTAAGGTCAATACTGTCGCGAATGCCAAACCTCCTGCAATTGCCGTAGCGAGTTGCGACCACCACTGCGTGCTCGGTGCGCCAAATTCTATCTTTTGATTAATCAAGTCCATGTTCATCTCTAACACCATCGGCATTAAACCTAAGATAGTCGTGACCGTAGTGAGCATTACAGGTCTTAAACGCTGAACTCCGGTTCTTAGAATCGCATCTCGCTTGTCCAAGCCTCTTTTAATCAACTGGTTATAGGTATCGATCAGCACAATGTTGTTGTTCACCACTATACCTGCCAGTGCAATAACTCCAATACCAGACATCACGATGCCAAACGGGCGCTGGAAGATAAGCAAACCAACAAATACGCCTACCGTCGAAAACAACACCGCACTAAGAATCAAAAACGCTTGATAGAAGCTGTTGAACTGAGTGATCAAAATCAAAGCCATTACCGCCAAAGCAACCAAGAAAGCACTTTGTAAGAAGGCTGACGAGTTTTCTTGCTCCTCATTTTGACCGCGAATACGAAACTCGACACTACTTGGTAAACCTAACTCATTTAACGCTTGCTCGATCTTTGGCAGCTCGAGCGCAAGGTTATAGCCCTCTTCCATATCCGCCATGATGTTTACTACACGCTTACCATCAAGACGTTTGATCGTATCTTGCTTATGGTCGGGAACAATCTCAGCAAAGTTTGTGATCGGTACCAAGCCTGCAGGTGTTTTGACTCTCAACTGGTCAAATCGTCCAATATCCCTTTTATCATTCGGGTAACGCACCAAGATATCGACCTCTTCTGAAGAGTCATCAGGCAGATAATCACCAATCTTGAGACCATTAGTCACGAATTGAACGGTATTACCCACCAAGGTCGCATCAGCAGCAAAGCGCGCAGCATCGTCGCGGCGAATATCCACCTTCCAGTCGATGCCATCTTTACTCGCGGTATCACTGATATTAGTTAGCGCTTGATTACCATCCGCCCAACCTCTCACGATCTTTGCCGCCTGATTCAGTTGATCTGGCGTTCTTGCCGACAGCTCAATCACTAAGTCATTCTCAACCGGAGGTCCGGCATCGGGAAACTTGTATTCAATCTCGACACCAGCGTATTGATCGGTTTTCACCTTTAACTCATCAATGATTGCTTTGACGCTGCGGCGGTATTGCCAATCAACAGGCGTAATCGAGATCAAACCAATCTGGTCGTCACCACCAGTACGCGTGTAAACGGTATCGAACTCATCATGATTGAGCATCATTAGCTCAATATCGCGCATGATGTCATCTTTTTCTTGGATAGACAGATCACCATGTGAGCGAACTTTGACATTAAAGAATGGCGGATCAACCTCAGGGAAGAACTCTGCACCGAGTCCCGCCTTTGAATACGTAAAGCCAACCGCAACTGCGAGTAGTATCGCGCTACACAAAATTTTAAACGGGTGCTTAATTGCTAAAGAAAGTGTGTGGTAATACGCTTTTGTTAAACCTGCCGCCTGAGTAAAATCGCCGTTATGCAGAGCGACCATTCGAGCTTGGTTCTGCGGCGAAACGTACTGAGGTTTACCAATCAAGCCGCCTAATACGGGCACAAACAACAGCGCCATAATCAATGATGCGGTTAATGTCGCGATCAATGTTAATGGCAGGAACTTCATGAATTCGCCCGTCACATCCGGCCAAAACAATAACGGAGCAAATGCGGCCAAGGTTGTGGCTGTCGATGCGGTTATTGGCCACGCCATCCGTTTCGCTGCATCTCGGTAAGCGGCTTTGCGCCCTTCCCCCTCTTGCATGCGCCTGTCTGCAAATTCGGTCACCACAATCGCACCGTCTACTAGCATCCCCACCGCCATAATCAGCGAAAACAGCACCACGATGTTAACGGTTAAACCGAATACAGACAGAACCAATAACCCCGTCAGGAATGAACCAGGAATGGAGATACCCACTAACAAAGCGGTACGCACACCAAGAATCGCGATGATAACGATCACCACCAGAATAATGGCGGATAAGATATTGTTTTGAAGATCGTTGAGCATGATCTTCACATCTTTAGATTCATCCCAAGTGTACTTAACCAATAAGTTATTTGGCCATTCAGCTTGCTGCTGAGCACCAGCCATTACCGCTTTGACTAGCTCAACGGTTTCAATGATGTTTTCACCCGCACGTTTCTTGATATCCAAGACAACCGCGGATTTGCCATCTAAACGGGCAAAGCTTTCAGGATCTCGAAACGCTCGGCGAACCGTAGCCACATCGCCAAAGGTTACTACCTGTTTACCATCAACTTTGATTGGCAACTCAAGTACGTCTTTTAAGGAGTTAAACACAGAAGGGACTTTGACAGAAAAACGTCCGTAGCCAGTATCAACAAAACCCGCGGCAACCACTCGGTTATTCAAAGCGATCAAGTTGTAGATATCCGCTTGATCTAGGCTGTAACTCTCCATCAATAATGGATCAACGATGATTTCAACGATGTCCTCTCTATCACCTGCAATATCGACCTCTAATATCTGGCGATAGCTTTCGAGTTTATCTCCCACTTCTCTAGCAATTTGTACGATAGTGCGCTCAGGAACGGTACCGAATAGCACAACAGACAGAACAGGTTGCTCCGAAGCCAGCGTCACCTCATTTACGGTTGGCTCATCACTGTCTTCTGGCAGTTTTGGTTTAGCCAGAGCAACCGCGTCACGCACATCAGCCATCGCTTTGGTGAGATCGACGCCAACATTAAACTCCAACACAACAGAGGCGTGCCCTTCTGCTGCAGTTGCTGTCATCTCTTTTACGCCCTCAATCGACCTCAGCTCTTGCTCTATCGGCCTAACCAATAAGCGTTCTGCATCAGTTGGCGAAATACCTTGGTGCCCGACAGAAACGTAAATAATCGGGATAGTAATATCGGGGCTCGATTCTTTGGGAATCGTGATATAGGTGACGACACCGGCTACAAGGATTAACGCCAAAAGGGAGAGCATTGTTCGAGCACGAGACAAGGCTGCATCAATAATTGAATACATCGGCAATCTCCTACTCTGCGGTTACATTTGAGAGTTCAGCACCTTGCTCAACAGCAATCACAGAATCACCATCACGCACAAAGCCTTGGCCTACTGTGATGATGTCGACGCGCTGCCCCAGCCCAGTGAGCCACACTCCATCTTGTTCTGCCTTTACAAGCTGAATGCCTACAAACTTCACCGTTAGTGAGTCACTAGCAGAGACCAAGGTTTTGACCCCGAGGTTACCCGCCTCATCCAATGCCAGCATCGCCGGTGTTATCTTGATTGCGTCTCTTGTTTCTAGGTTGAGTTTCACTTCAGCGCTGACACCTGCTGGTAATAGGCCTTTGGAATTATCGATTTCTATCTCGATCGGGAAGGTATTAGTAGAAGCAGAAGATATTCGAGAAACATAACGTAAACGGCCTTCCGCTTCTTCTCTTCCCAGCAAGCGAACCAAGGCAGACTGATTAACTAACAAATGCTGGATATGACGTTCACTGACATCGGCTTCGATGACCAGAGGATCGAGGTCAATCACGCCCGCGACCGGATCGCCAACCCCAACAAAGTCACCAAGCTCAACCATCAAGTCTTGAACCACCCCAGAAAACGGGGAAGTAATTACAGTATTCTTTAAAACCAGTTCCGCATTGCGCATCATGGCTTTTGCTTCTGTTAATGAAGCCTCTGCTGTGGTGTAAGCTATCTCGCCTTGTAACCCTCTTTTCTTCAACGACTGCGCCGCTTTGAACTCTTTCTGCTTCAAGCGATATAAAGCGGAGGCTCGCTCAAGTTGAATTTCTAAATCACCCTTATCTATCTGGGCAATGGCTTGTCCAGCTTTAACCATATCCCCTTTAACAACGTTCAATCTGACAATCTTGCCCGCGACTTCCGCACCTAGACGAGCATGCCTATCGGGCGCTGTTCTTCCATAGAGATCAATAGTCTTAAAGGTCGGTGATGAAGTGAATGTTTTAAAGGAAACTTTAGCCAACGGGATGTCTGTCGCCTTTTTTTCAGGCGGCTCTTCCGCTTGCCCCACCCCTAAACCAAGCCAAATAGACAACAGCACAACTAGAGTCAGAGAAACCAGCCACGGCTGCTTCAATTTCTGAAAAAGTGGTGAGTTAGAAAATAGAGTGGGCATAACAAATCCTTTTGTCCGATGTAATTCAGGCGCGCTAGTTGGCTTAATAGCGTGATGTGCAACTTCCTTATGCACAAAGGTAACCTTAACAGACCAATCATCAACGAAGTTGGACGCTATCGACAGTTTAAAAAATATGCCGTGTACTAAAAATCAGGGGAATGCTTTGAAAAGTAATAAGTTACTAGGGCGTGTTGACCTTTCGTGGTTAAATTTTGTTCGAGATAAAAGCGTTTTAATCGCGGCGAGGGGGAAGTAGCCTAGTCATTCTAAGCAAATCTCCCTCAACAAAGAGTAAAACGCTTTTAGCCGAACCCTTCGGGCAGCGTTTGCTGGTCATTTCTACTACGTTATCGGCTTCTTATGTAGGCTAGCTACACATCAAAGCCTCTGCCTTGTATAAATACCCAGCAACTCGCTGCAAAAATCAGCTCGAAAGATCAACACGCCCTAAGTAAAAACAAAAACGCCGAACATAAGTTCGGCGTTTGAAATGTATCTAATGCAGCTTTGAACTCAAGCTATTTTTCAGCAAGTTCTAGACGCTAAATGATGCACCACAACCACATGTTGTTGTTGCATTCGGGTTATTTACAAAAAAGCGTGCGCCTTCTAAGCCTTCAGTGTAATCCACCATGCCACCAATTAGATATTGAAGGCTCATTGGGTCCACAACCAACGTTACGCCACTATTTACGATAGTAGTGTCGCCATCATTTACTTTCTCATCAAATGTGAAGCCGTATTGGAAACCACTACAACCACCGCCCGTAATGTATACACGCAGTTTTAGATCTGGATTTTCTTCTTCCGCAATTAACGTTTTTACACGAATTGCAGCTGCATCAGAAAAAGATAATGGGATATTTGCTTCGCTCACGACAACCTCTCTTACCTGTGTCAAAAACAACATGATACAAATCTAATTCGAGACCATAGTTGTTGAGTATTTTCTTATATTCTGCTGATTATCCAATACCTGACTGAAACGTTCAAGTATTCACCACCGGATCACCCCTTTTAGTGCAGTAAAGTAGTCAATATCGAGCAATTAAAACGTGTAACCACACAAAACAACCAGATTCGGGCGATTATATCAGCGAAAGCATTCCTAGTTGGATTGTGGATAGGTACAATGCGTGCCAATTGGTCCGACAGTCAAAAGAGGATATATCAATGACCAAATCAGCAGAGCTGTACGAAAAAGCACAGCAAACTATTCCTGGTGGCGTAAACTCTCCAGTTCGTGCATTCAATGGCGTAGGTGGTTCTCCAATCTTCGTTGAACGCGCTGATGGCCCACTTATTTTTGATGCTGATGGTAAAGCGTATATCGATTACGTTGGCTCTTGGGGTCCAATGATCCTTGGTCACAACCACGCTGTTATTCGTGATGCTGTTATTGCAGCAGCTCAACGCGGTCTTAGCTTCGGAGCTCCAACCGAAACTGAAATCAAAATGGCTGAACTTGTCTCTGAGATGGTTCCATCAATGGAACAGCTACGTATGGTGAGCTCGGGTACAGAAGCAACAATGAGTGCGATTCGTCTAGCTCGTGGCTTCACTGGTCGTGACAAAATTCTTAAGTTTGAAGGCTGCTACCACGGCCACGCAGACAGCCTACTTGTAAAAGCAGGTTCTGGCGCACTAACTTTAGGTCAACCAAGCTCACCAGGCGTACCAGCTGATTTCGCTAAGCATACGCTTACTGCAACCTTCAACAACCTAGATTCAGTACGTGAACTGTTCGCGGCAAACAAAGGCGAGATCTCGTGCATCATCGTTGAGCCAGTAGCGGGTAACATGAACTGTATCCCTCCTGTAGAAGGCTTCCACGAAGGTCTACGTGAGATCTGTGATCAAGAAGGTGCACTGCTAATCTTTGATGAAGTAATGACAGGTTTCCGCGTTGCTGAAGGCTGTGCTCAGGCTTACTACAACATCAAGCCAGATCTAACGTGTCTTGGTAAAGTAATCGGCGGCGGCATGCCAGTGGGTGCTTTCGGTGGTCGCAAAGAAGTGATGCAATACATCGCACCTACAGGCCCCGTTTACCAAGCGGGTACTCTTTCAGGTAACCCTGTTGCAATGGCTGCTGGCTACGCTTGTTTGAACCTTCTAAGAGAAGAAGGCAACGAAAAGCGTCTAGCTTCAAAAACTAAGCAATTAGCAAATGGCTTCAAGCAACTTGCTGACAAACACGGCATCCCAATGCTAGTTCACCAAGTTGGTGGTATGTTTGGTTTCTTCTTCACAGACCAAGAAACTGTGACGTGCTACGAAGATGTAACTAAGTGTGATGTAGAACGCTTCAAGCGCTTCTTCCACCTAATGTTAGATCACGGTGTTTACCTTGCACCTTCAGCATTCGAAGCAAGCTTTACTTCTCTTGCTCACGGTTCAAAAGAACTTGATGCAACACTAGAAGCCGCAGACCGCTCTCTTGCGATCATTGCAGCTGAAAGCAAATAATCGAAAGCACTTTATAAGTCGCTAACTGATTGAATTTAGGGCTGCATTAGGTGCGGCCCTTTTTTTACGCCACGTTCATCAACTGTGAATATGGCAGCTTGCCTATCAGCCAACTAAGACCAAAATTGAACTAAAAACACCTAACGTTCCCAAAAAAGAAAAACCAACAGCATCAAAGTACCTAGGAACATTCTGAACCAAGGGATCTCTTTTTTTGTTTGCTGTTCTTCATCTTGGCATTTCTTATCTTTATTACAGCATCCCATTATCAAAACTCCTCATTGCTAACTCTCTGTTTTGCAGCCATTATAAACTTAGAACGCAAATATAGAGACCATTACCGTGTCAGAAAAAATTAAAATCAATTCCAGTCACTGGGTGATCATCATTGCCTTACTTGCGGCTGCTTATGCTTGTTACCTGCTTATCGAGCCGTACGTTAATTCAATTGTAATGGCTTTCATCATTTCACTGTTGATGTTCCCGATCCACGAGTGGCTTGAAAAGAAGATTCCGAATAAAGAAAACATCGTCTCTCTGCTGTCTTGTGTCATCCTGACTTTCATTATTGTGATTCCTTTATTAGCAGTGTTCGCAGCGATTGTGCAGCAAGGTTCTCTGTTCTCTCAGAACACTTACCAATGGGTGACACACGGCGGTATTCAGACTCTGTTTGAGCACCCTATCGTTGTTAAAGCACTGTCGTTCGTAAATAACTACCTGCCTTTTGATAACATTGAACCTAAAGCCATCGCACAGAAAGTTGGCGAATTCGCGACAAGTTTTGGTTCTAAGCTGGTTGGGATCAGTGCGAAAATCTTAGGTGATGCGACTAATTTCTTGATGGATTTCTTCTTGATGCTGTTCGTTTTGTTCTTCTTATTAAGAGATCACGACAAAATCATTAGTGTGGTGCGTCATATTCTTCCGCTATCTCGTAGCCAAGAAGACAAGCTTCTAACAGAGATAGAGCAAGTATCTAAATCAGCAGTAATGGGCTCATTCTTAACGGCCATCGCGCAAGGCTTTGCGGGTGGTTTAGGTATGTGGATTGCTGGTTTCCCTGGGTTGTTCTGGGGAACCATGATGGGCTTTGCCTCTTTCATCCCAGTTGTGGGAACCGCTCTCATCTGGATCCCTGCTGCGACATACTTGTTCCTAACAGGCGATACCACTTGGGCGATTTTCCTAACGGTTTACTGTGTAGCAATTGTTGGTTCAATTGATAACCTGCTACGTCCGTTGTTGATGCAAGGCAGTGCAGGCATGAATACCCTAATGATCTTCTTCTCACTGTTAGGTGGTATTCAACTGTTTGGCCTAATTGGTCTTATCTATGGCCCACTAATCTTTGCAATTACCATTGTCCTATTCAACATCTACGATGAAGAGTTTAAAGACTTTTTAAACCAGCAAGACAAGAGTTAATCAACGGCTCAGCAACTTGGTTGCCGAACGAGTATTAAACACTTCAAGCTTTGGGCGGATTATGCGAAAATCCGCCCTCATTTTTTGCTAACGATTCAACAGAGTATCCTATGTCAGCTTATATTGCCCCAAGCCAGATTGCTCAACGCCAACTCGCCTACTTTGAAGGCAAACATGTTTTAGTTGCAGGTGAGGCAGAAGACTTGTTCCCTGTTGAGTTAGCGAAACATTGTGAATCTGTCTCTGTATTTACGTCTAATTACAGCTACTACCGTCAATTGGAAGGCTGTAACACCATCCAACGTTTTTACGGTGCTGAGTTTACTGAAGAGACCAAAGCAGACTTAGTGATGCTGTATTGGCCAAAGGCCAAGGCAGAAGCAGAATTTTTGTTAGCGATGTTATTTGCCAAGCTAGGCAAAGATACCGAAATCGTCGTGGT
Organism: Vibrio splendidus; assembly: GCF_001557875.1. Lineage (GTDB taxonomy): Bacteria > Pseudomonadota > Gammaproteobacteria > Enterobacterales > Vibrionaceae > Vibrio > Vibrio splendidus_F. The sequence goes on from NZ_LNRF01000004.1 coordinate 235,590, forward strand.
TGGTGAGAACCGCTCAGGCGTGAAAAGCATCGAGAAGATGTTTGCTCCTTATGGCAAAGTCGTTAAATACGATTCAGCACGTCGCTGCTCTTTCTACTGGGGTCAATGCTTCGAGCAACCACAAGCGTTCAACCTACAAGACTGGTTTAAGACCTACACGGTTAACATTGATGAACAACCTCTGACGGTAAAAAGCCTTCCTGGCGTCTTCAGTCACGGTCAATTCGATGTCGGCAGCCAACTTCTGCTTGATACTCTGCCAAAACTAAAAGGCAAAGTACTGGACTTTGGTTGTGGTGCAGGCGTATTAGGCGCGGTAATGGCATCTCGTAACCCTGATATCGAACTAGAAATGTGCGACATCAGTGCATTTGCCGTGGCATCCAGCCAAGCAACGCTAGAAGCGAACGGTTTAACGGGTAAAGTCTTCGCTTCAGATGTCTATTCTGATACTGCAGAAGATTACCAGTTCATCATCAGTAATCCACCATTCCACTCAGGTTTGGATACTAGCTACAGTGCGACTGAGACCTTACTTGCTCAGGCTCCTAAGCATTTGAAACGTTCCGGTGAGATGATTATTGTTGCGAACAGTTTCTTAAAATACATTCCAATTATTGAACAAGCGTTTGGAAAATGCGCGACTCTAAATAAGACCACTAAATTCGCGATTTATCACGCAAACAAATAGCCTACCTAGCACAGCGCAGGGTCATTATCTGCGCTGTCTGTTCATATTTTTGTCAAAACTCTATAAAAATGAGCTTTTGCACACGCTTTAAATACCACTTACTTGTCAAAGTAAAAAAACTCGTTAATTTCGTTAAATTGGAACCCGTTAATTCTATTCTCTGTACTTGTTTTCGCCCCTTTTAGCAGTACATCAAAGGAAAGTAGTACCCAATTTATGTTTAGATTCTATCGTAAGCAGAAGTTTAAGCGCCTTCAAAATACCCTAATGCTGGCATTTCTTGTCCTCAGTATTACCCCAGTGACACTTATCGCGATATTTTTCCTCCAATCGCACAGTCAGGATCTCCAGGAACAAAGCACCTCACACCTTGTTTCGGTTCGTGATACTAAGCAACAGCAAATTGTCGATTACCTACAAGCCCAAGAATCCCAAGTTATGGGCTTTGTTCGCTCAGAATTGGCCAATGCCAGTGGCGGGCGATTTTATGGTTTGATCAATGCTTTCCAACGATTGGGGTTAGATATTGACGAGGCACGCAGTAATGCGCAACAACGCTACATTCAGGGATCTGGCGATCAAATCAAAACGTCGATTCTTCCAGAGTCCAGTAGTTTTATTGGCAGCGAGCGTTATCGCCTACTTCACAAGCGCTACCATAATGCTTACCTAGAGCTGCTTAAACGCTCTGATTTTGACGATATTCTCTTGGTTGATATCAACGGTAACGTCGCTTATTCCGTCTTTAAAAATGATGATTACGGCACCAATCTGCTGACAGGAAAATACAAGGACTCCAACCTAGGTATTACCTTTCAACGACTAGCGAAAGACGTAACCGACCGACGAAAATCTAACGAAGATTACACGCCGGTTATCGTTTCTGACTTTAAAGACGAGAACGGCAAGCAGACCGCATGGCTAGGCGCACCTATCGTTCAACAGGGCTACCTACACAGTTACGCGATGTTTAGATTGCCAATCAACGGCATTACTAAGCTGATTGCGGATCTCAACAAGAGTTCGAATATTCAAACACTGCTTGTGGGTGATGATCACCTGCCGCGTAGCCTTGCTCATTCACAAGAATCTATCAACTTAAGCTTAGATGTTGTCGATAAAGCATTGGCTGGCGAAACAGCGGTTGGCACCTTCGACAACACCCTGAATCAAGCGATCATCGCAGCCTATACACCAATTGAACTCAAGTACGCGACTTGGGCTCTTGTTGTCGAGCTTCCGGAGAAAGAGGCATTTGCCCGTATTCATCAGTTAGAAAAGATCTTCGTGATAGTGATGTTAACCGCGATCATTCTGGTTGTTGTCGCATCGCACTATCTGTCTAACTTCATCACCTCACCGCTACTTAAACTGACGTGGGCAGCCGAGAAAGTTTCTGCGGGTGATCTTGATGAGACGATGATCAATACCGAACGTAAAGATGAAATCGGTCGTTTGGCGGTAAGCTTTGAACGAATGCAGCGCTCCATTCGTGAAAAGATGCTGCTTATCAAAAGCCAAAATGATGAGCTTGAAGACAACCTCAAGACCATTAAAAAGCAAAACGAAGATTTGCAGCTGGCTAACAAACTCAAAGATGAGTTCTTAGCAACCACCTCTCACGAATTGAGAACACCACTGCATGGCATGGTTGGTATTGCTGAAGCGTTGATATCTGGAGCGAATGGTCCTATTCCTGCTAATCAGAAGTATCAGTTGGATATCATCATCAACAGTGGTCAGAGATTGGCGACCTTGGTTGATGATCTGCTTGATTATCACAAGATGCGCTATGGCAGCTTGGACATTAAGAAGTCAGCCGTTGATTTGTCTGCAGCCACCAGCTTGGTCCTAGAGTTGTCTCATCACCTGTTGGGTAATAAGCCAATCCGTATTATTAACCAAGTGCCAAGTGATTTAGGGCTGGTTTCATCGGATCCTCAACGACTTGAGCAAGTGATGTATAACTTGGTCGGCAATGCCATCAAGTACACCTCAGAAGGTAAAATTGTTATCTCTGCCAGCGTTATCGACGACAACATTCGTGTACAAGTTGTCGATACTGGCCAAGGTATTCCAGCCGAGTATCTTGAACACATCTTTGAGCCATTAATTCAAGCAGGACAAGATGCGAGTAACTACCGCCAAGGTGCTGGGCTTGGATTATCGATCAGTCGTCAGTTAATTGAGTTAATGGGCGGTTCGCTGTACGTAAGTAGCCAGCCAATGCTTGGCACTACGTTTAGCTTTACCCTGCCCCTAGCTACTCAAGATGAGCTGGACAGTTACAACGAATCAGGTCACTACTCGCACTTCCAAGCACCTGATTTAATTGATAACAGCCAACAAGAAAACAGTGTTATCAGTGAAAACCCAGATGGTCCGTTACTGGTTATCGCCGATGATGAGCCGGTTAACCTGCGAGTATTAGACAGCTTCTTGAAGTTAGAAGGCTATCGAGTACGTACCGCATGTGACGGTCCTGAAACCATTGAACTGATTGAGAAAGAGAAGCCAGAGCTGCTTCTGCTCGATATAATGATGCCAGGTATGAGCGGCTATCAGGTTTGTGAAGCACTGCGTAAGCAATACGATCATGCTCAATTGCCAATCATCATGCTAACAGCACTCAACCAAGCAGAAGACCGTGTCCGAGGTTTCGAAGCGGGTGCCAATGACTACTTGTCTAAACCGTTCAACAAACAAGAACTGGCGGCTCGAATAACAGCGCATCTATCAGCAAGTAAAGCCGAACAGAGACGCCTTGAAAACGACCAACTGCAACTCGAGCTCAAACATAGAGCGATGGTTGAGGCTAACCTGTTGGAAACTCAAGGACGGTTACTAGAACAGTTAGAGTCGGCACCTGAGGCTATCATCTGTATTCGTGATGACCAACGTATTCGCTTTGCTAACGAAGCCGCAGCGAAGCTATTCAGACGCGGACAAGAACAACTTAAACGCTCAATGGCTGACGAGATCATCGCACCTAAATACCTTAAGGTGGAACAAGCACACTACTGCGGTGACATTGATATCTATATAGATGACACACGTCAGCGCATACCAAGTGACATCCTTAAGCTACCTGAAGGCTCAGGGCTCGACACCATGTATATCTTTAATGTAGGCGGTGGGGTTAACTCAAACCGAATCAATAACCTTGAGACTGCAGTTGAGGCTCTTTCAAGTTATGCCTTTGAAGGCGACAAAGATAAGCTACAGCAGCTTAAGGAGCTTGGTGGTGAATTTACTCGCCTTGCTGACAAGGCAACTGGTGAAGGTAAAAACAAACAAGAGTTGATGCGTGAGGTACTGGTAGATGCCATGACCAATGCCATCCTTTACTGGGAATCGGTTACTGGTGAAACCAAGTTTGCTTTCGCAGAGAAGAGTGGCTTGTGGCGTGTCTACTTAGACCGCAGTACCCTTCAGACTCGAACGCTAGACAAATACCTGCGTGTAGAAACCCTACCGAAAACACCTCGCTGGCGAACGGTACTGAGCTCAATCGAATTCATACTGGAACACTGTAAAGAACAGACACCAGAGAGAACGCATATTGAGATGCTAAGGGATAAACTACAGAAACTACTGACCAGTTAAACCTTAACCGATACCTCCTTATTAGCCCACCTAGCGTGGGCTTTTTTGTGGATATCATTCGTGTAATCAAAACACAAGAATGTCCATTCAAATACACTTCTTTCACGGTGTTAAACAAGCAAAATGACACGTTACTCAAGCTTAAACAATCACCTGCTCAATCGCTATTTAGAAGCTTATTCTTGGCTGAATTTCACAGTTCTCCGACTCTTTGTTGCAGTTTGAGAAGCGAGTCACAACAGAACGGCAGATTTAATTTTCTAGGGAAATTTAACGTAAAACCGGCAAGTGACCGAGATCTACAATTACACCACCACACCTTAAAACCTTATAGTAAAAGGACTAACTAGTAAGTAAGCACTAACATTATAACATCATCGCAAAATCAAATGCGAGTCACATCACCTTAACAATTGCGCATAAAAAACCACCAAACCACCCGTTTTTGACGTTAATGACGTGGAGTTAAGTGTTTTTAACGTTTTTGACGGGAAACGAGTTTGATTAATTCATCGATAAGGTGTTTTCTTACTCCTGCCAAAGGCCTACAGGCCACTCTTACCACTTCTCAGAATCAACGATGAATCTGGAGCAACGAAGAAGAGGTAGGCCTTTAACCAGAGTGTGTATCTACTAAACAATTTAGCGACAGATAACATTCAATCCATTAGTGAAATGAAAGCAAATAGTAAGGAACAGCTATGCTTGCCAATATAAAAAAAACAGCAATAGCAACAGCAATTATTGCAACTGCTACAACAGGTTTTGCATCAGTAGCAACAGCTGCAGAACGCAGTGAACTGACCGTTCACCCGAAAGAGTACACTACATTCGTACGTAACTTTAACCCGTACCTTGGTGCTACTAACCTACATACTACAACTGACTTCATGTATGAGCCGCTAGTAGTATTTAACGAAATGCACGGTAACACTCCTGTGTTCCGTCTAGCTGAAAACTTCAAGATGTCAGATGATCTGATGAGCGTTGTTTTCGACATTCGTAAGGGTGTTAAATGGTCTGACGGAGAAACTTTCTCTGCTGATGATGTTGTTTTTTCTTTCAACCTTGTAAAAGAGAAGCCAGAGCTTGACCAATCTGGTATCAACTCTTGGGTAACTTCTGTAGAAAAACTGAACGACAACCAAGTTAAGTTCACTCTAACAGAAGCAAACTCAAACGTACCTTACGAGATTGCTAAAGTACCTGTAGTACCTAAGCACATCTGGAAAGACGTTAAAGATCCATCAACGTTTACCAATGAGAACCCGGTAGGTTCTGGTCCATTTACAGAAATCGATACGTTTACAGCGCAACTATACATCCAGTGTGCAAACCCGAACTACTGGGATGCAGATAACCTAGATGTTGACTGTCTACGTGTTCCACAAATTGCGAACAACGACCAATTCCTAGGTAAAGTTGTAAACAGTGAAATGGACTGGACATCTTCTTTCGTTCCAGATATCGATCGTACATACGCAGCAGCTAGCCCTAAACACCACTACTGGTACCCGCCAGCAGGTACACAGGCATTCATCGTTAACTTCAAGCACCCTGATGCTGCGAAGCATGAAGCATTGAGCAACGTTGACTTCCGTCGTGCTTTCTCTATGGCTCTTGACCGTCAAACTATCATCGACATCGCATTCTACGGTGGCGGTACTGTGAACGATTTCGCATCGGGTCTTGGCTACGCGTTTGAAGCTTGGTCTGATGAAAAAACTCACGACAAGTACAAAGGCTTCAACACATACAACGCTGAAGGCGCGAAGAAGCTTCTTGCTGACGCTGGCTTCAAAGATGTAAACAAAGATGGTTTTGTTGACACTCCATCAGGTAAGTCTTTCGAACTAATGATTCAATCGCCAAACGGCTGGACTGACTTCAACAACACAGTTCAACTAGCGGTAGAACAGCTGAACGAAATCGGTATTAAAGCGAAAGCTCGTACACCTGATTTCTCTGTTTACAATCAAGCAATGCTTGAAGGTACATACGACGTAGCATACACAAACTACTTCCACGGTGCGGATCCATACACGTACTGGAACAGTGCTTACAACTCATCACTACAATCTGGTGATGGTATGCCTCGTTTCGCTATGCACTTCTACAAAAACGACAAGCTAGATGGTCTTCTAAACAGCTTCTACAAAACAGCTGATAAGAACGAGCAGCTAGACATTGCACACGGTATTCAGCAAATCATCGCTGCAGACCAAGTGACAATCCCTGTGATGTCTGGTGCTTACATGTACCAATACAACACAACTCGCTTCACTGGTTGGTGGAACGAAGAAAATCCAAAAGGCCGTCCAAACATTTGGGCTGGTATTCCAGAGCGTCTACTTCATGTACTGGACCTAAAACCAGTTAAATAAGTAATCGTTCAATCCTTGCGGCGTAACCTCTTACGCCGCTTATAAAAATCCCCACACTCTCAATTGAAAGTATGGCGCTAGTCGTCAGGGGATTTTTCGTTCCAAATTTCGCTAGGAGCGACCTGAATCCAGAAACAGGGAAACAATCTGGGTGAGTAAGGTGTGAGTTATGGGTTATTTTTTAAGACGTTTGTCATTTTATTTTGTCGCGCTATTAGTTGCTGCGACGTTAAACTTTATTATTCCAAGAGCAATGCCTGGTGACCCCGTTACCATGATGTTTGCGAACGCTTCTGTACAAGTTACTCCAGAGCGTATTGCTGCAATGAAAGAACTATTAGGCTTCGTTGATGGCGGTCTACTGGTTCAATACGTAGCGTACATGAAGAACATTCTTAGCTGGGAACTTGGTACATCAATTCAATTCTACCCACTTTCTGTAAACACACTGTTGGGTGGAGCATTCGGTTGGTCGCTTTTCTTAGCCGGCACCGCAGTTATTCTTTCTTTCTCGATTGGTTCAATCCTAGGTATTTTCGCAGCGTGGAAACGCGGCAGTAAGTACGATGCCTTTGTAACTCCAGGGATGCTGATTCTACAAGCCGTTCCTCAAGTTGTTATCGCAATGATTGCACTATTTACCTTTGCAATTGGCTTGAAGTGGTTCCCAACAGGTTATGCCTACACCGCAGGTACTATGCCTGACTGGACAAGCTGGGCATTCATTAAAGATGTCGCTTACCACGCCTTCTTACCACTGTTCTGTGCTTCTGTTGTTCAAATTGGTGGCTTCCTAGTAAACATGCGTAACAACATGATCAACCTACTAGCCGAAGACTACATCACCATGGCAAAAGGCAAAGGCCTGAGCGAAAACCGAGTGGTATTCAACTACGCAGCTCGTAACGCGATGCTACCTAGTGTGACAGCCCTTTCAATGTCGCTAGGTATGGCAATCGGTGGTCAGTTAATTATCGAAATCATCTTTAACTACCCAGGTCTTGGCAGCGTACTTTTCAACGCAATTAACGCTCGTGACTACCAAGTACTGCAAGGTCAGCTGCTTATCATGACGCTATTCATGCTGTTCTTTAACCTAGTTGCAGACATGCTTTACGTTGTTCTTGACCCTCGTCTTCGTAAGGGTGGTAAATAATCATGAAAGACTTTCTAAAACTCATTTGGCGTAACCCGATGGCTCTAACAGGCGTCATCATCCTAAGTATCTTTATTCTTGGCGCGATTGCAGCTCCATTGATCACTAAACATGTACCAGACAAACGTACAGGTAACCCACACGAATACCCTGGTTTCGTGGTGAAGTCTGCACAAACTAACCCTGATGGCTGGGTTGCTCAAAACCTAGCAGACGACCGTCGTACATTGATCATGTCTAAAAAGGCAGACCACGTACTAGGTACAACTCGTATGGGTCGTGACGTTTGGTCTCAAGTGGTATACGGCGCACGTGTATCTCTTGCAGTTGGCTTCGGTGCTGGTCTAACAGTGTGTTTATTGGCAACGGTTATTGGTGTTTCTGCAGGTTACTTCGGTGGCCGTGTCGATGACGTTCTAACAGCCGCAATGAACATCATGCTGGTAATCCCTCAATACCCATTACTGTTCGTAGTAGCAGCCTTTATCGGTGAGGCAGGGCCACTCACCATAACCTTGGTTATCGGATTTATGTCCTGGGCTTGGGGTGCCCGTGTTGTTCGCTCTCAAACCTTAGCACTGCGTGAAAAAGAGTTTGTAAAAGCCGCTGAAGTTTTGGGTGAATCTTCATTCCGTATCATCTTCGTAGAGATTCTGCCAAACCTTATCTCTATCGTTGGCGCAAGCTTCATCGGTTCGGTGATGTACGCAATCATGATGGAAGCAACCATCTCGTTCCTAGGTCTTGGTGACCCGAACACAATCAGCTGGGGCATCATGCTTTACAACGTTCAAACCTCTTCATCAATGCTGATTGGCGCTTGGTGGGAACTGTTGGCTCCTTGTATCGCACTGACACTACTTGTAACTGGCCTTGCTCTACTTAACTTCGCTGTCGATGAAATTGCTAACCCGCAACTGCGTTCTCACAAAGGCATGAAGCGTTGGAAGAAACTAGCAGCTCAAGACAAAGAAGAACGTGAACCAGAACTACCACCACAAAATGCACTTTGGAGCGGAGATAAATAATCATGTCTGAACCACTAATTTCTATCCGCAACTTATGCGTGGATTACATCACAGAGTCTGGCGATGTTCGTGCGTGTAACAACGTAAGTTTCGACATCGCTCCAGGTGAAGTCTTCGGCCTAGCTGGTGAATCTGGCTGTGGTAAATCAACGGTCGCTTTCTCCCTTATGCGTCTTCATAAGCCGCCCGCTTACATCAGTGGTGGCGAGGTTATCTTCAACGGTGAGAACATCCTTGAATACAGCGATGACCGTATGCAGTCGTTCCGTTGGAGTGAGATGTCGATGGTATTCCAGAGCGCGATGAACGCACTCAACCCAGTACTACCGATGGAAGAGCAGTTCTGTGACGTAATTATGCGTCACACCAACATGACTCGTGAGCAAGCTAAACAACGTGCTGAAGGTCTACTTGAAATCGTAGATATTCACCCGAGCCGATTGAGTGACTACCCTCACCAATTCTCTGGTGGCATGCGTCAGCGTTTAGTTATCGCTATCGCTCTAGCACTGAATCCAAAGCTGATCATCATGGATGAGCCGACAACCGCACTTGATGTGGTTGTACAACGCGAAATCCTACAAAAGATCTATGCACTGAAAGAAGAGTTTGGCTTCTCGATTCTGTTCATCACCCATGACTTGTCATTGATGGTCGAGTTCTCTGACCGCATCGGCATCATGTACTCAGGTGAGCTAATCGAAGTGGCTAACTCTCAAGATATTCTAGAAAACCCTTACCACCCTTACACCAAAGGGCTGGGAAGTTCTTTCCCTCCACTGACAGGGCCAAAGACAAAGTTAGCAGGTATTCCGGGTAACCCTCTGAACCTGTTAGAGATCCCTGAAGGGTGTCGTTTCCAAGCTCGTTGTGACCGTGTACATGAAACGTGTACCAAGGTGCCAACCAAGCTGCGTTCTATCGACCCTGGACATTTGTCTAACTGCCACCTGTACGGTGACCCAATAGTACAAAGGAAGCTATAGCTTGCACGCTGACTCAGCGTGAATAACGAACAAGGCGGCTCGACCGCCTAAAAACAAGCAAAGCGAATAAGGATTCTGGAGACAATTATGAGCAAAGATTTCGGTCAATTATTGGTAGAAGGCAAGAATGTTGTAAAAGACTTCCCAATAAGCAGTACCACCATTCAAACCCCAATGATGCGTGCGATTAACGACGTGTCATTCAAGATGTACAAAAGCCGCGGCCTAGCAGTGGTTGGTGAGTCTGGTTCAGGCAAATCAACAACCGCAAAAATGATCGCAAAAATGTACGCACCTTCAGGCGGCACGATCGAATACAAAGGTCGTGATATCCAAGAGATCTCAAGCAGAAAAGATCTTATGCACTACCGTGAAGGCGTGCAGATGGTATGGCAAGACCCGTTTGGTTCTCTGAACCCAACGCACAATATCTTCCACCACATTGCTCGACCGCTGTTGATCCACAAGAAAGTATCTCCGGGTAATAAGAAAGAGTTAGAAGAACGCGTTTACGATCTTTTGGAGCAAGTGGGCTTAATCCCACCAAAAGAGACGGCGCAAAAATACCCTCACCAACTCTCTGGTGGTCAGCGTCAACGTGTCAACCTAGCTCGTAACATCGCGGTAGGTGCAGAAGTCGTTCTAGCGGACGAACCAACCTCAATGTTGGATGTATCAATCCGTGCAGGTGTTTTGAACCTAATGGAAGAGATGAAGTTTGAGAAGCAAATGTCTCTGCTTTACATCACGCACGATATCGCAACCGCTCGTTATATCGCTGAAGACCTATCGGTAATGTACGTGGGACACATGGTGGAATGGGGTGATACCGATGACGTGATTGCTAACCCTCAGCACCCTTATACCCAGCTACTGGTTTCAGCGGTTCCAGATCCTAAGAAATCGATCCATGAACAACTTGCTGGCAACAAAGGTGAGATCCCTCTTTGGACGCCAGTATCAGCAGGCTGCCCATTTGCAGGTCGTTGTACTCATGCAATGGACAAATGTAAAGAGCAGCTACCAGGGGTTACGCAACTAGCTGATAACCACTTTGTACGTTGTTACCTACACGAAAGCTAAGCAATAAAATCAAGTTAGGGTCTGCGGACCCTACCTATTTATATCCAAAACATTCAAGTACCTAGCCAATAGAAACTAGGACTGTCGGAGAATATTGATGCTGTTATTGACCAACCATATTGGCTATGAATCCACAGGCCCCAAGCAGGCAATCTTACAAACTAAGAAAGCTCGCCTATCTAGCACAACGGCTTTACTCGTCTGTGCAGACAACCATATCACTGTCGGAAGTTTTGATGTGGTAAAACAAGGCCACGTAGCAAATTGGCATCAAGGGCAGTTCTTCACTATCGACTTCAGTTCTGTCACTGAATCTGGTCGCTACTATCTACGTTTTGACAACCTGCGCTCTGAAGTATTTGAGATTGCTAGCAACCTATTAATGAACCACACGTTTTCTGATGTGCTTCATTACTTTAAGTCACAACGCTGTGGCGGTACTTTCGACAAGAAAGATCGACAAGCACAAATTCTCGGTACCGACAGATACGTCGATGTCCACGGTGGATGGTATGATGCATCAGGTGATGTCAGTAAGTATTTTAGCCACCTGTCTTATGGCAACTACCTAAACCCGCAACAAATTCCAATGGTCGTTTGGAACATGCTAAAAAGCGTGCGCTTAACCAGCGACGATCCGGATTTCCCTAAATTCTCCATGACTCGTCTAACGGAAGAAGCGCTATTTGGTGCTGATTTTTTAGTGCGTATGCAAGACGCGGCTGGATACTTCTACATGACAGTATTCGATAAGTGGAGCAAAGATATCAACCAACGCGACATCTGCGCTTATGCGACTCAAGAAGGCCATAAATCAACAGACTTACAAGCAGGCCATCGACAAGGTGCAGGTGTAGCTATCGCAGCATTGGCTGCCGCTTCTGAGCTTGAAATCTCTGGCAGCTACTCGAGCGATACTTACCTTGATACAGCTGCTAAGGGTTATTGGCACCTAAAGGAGCACAACCTCCAGTATCTAAACGATGGTGAAGAGAACATCATCGATGAGTACTGTGCCCTACTCGCAGCCAATGAACTGTATCGCGTAACAAGAGACCAGAAATACCTATCAGAAGCAAGAACTTGGGCGACTCGTTTAATTTCTCGCCAACAGTCAGATGATTCATTTGAGCACTTCTGGTCAGCGAATTCCGATGGCACTCGACCATACTTCCATGCAGCCGAAGCTGGTCTTCCTGTGATTGCGCTATGCGAATACCTCGACAACGAAACCGATGATGAATTAAAAGAACAGGCTCGCACAGTTGTTGAACAAGCTTGCCAGTTCGAAATCAACATTACCGACAAAGTCACTAACCCATTTGGCTACCCAAGACAGTACGTTAAGTCTGTCGATGGTGATAAACGTGATGCTTTCTTCGTCGCTCAGAAGAACGAAACCGGCTACTGGTGGCAAGGCGAAAACGCTCGCCTTGGTTCAATCGCAACCATGGCGTACTTAGTTCAACCGCACATTAAAGATCGCGACCTGCAACAGCGTTTGATTCAACTTTCACAGAACAGCCTCGACTGGATCTTGGGCCTCAACCCATACCACATGTGCATGCTCGATGGTCACGGTCACAACAACCCTGATTACCTACCACAGCTTGGTTTCTTCAATGCGAAGGGCGGTATCTGCAACGGCATCACGGCTGGTTTCGAAGATGAACAAGACATCGCGTTTAATCCACCAGCACAAAAAGACGACATGCTTCAAAACTGGCGCTGGGGCGAACAATGGATCCCTCACGGTGCATGGTTCCTATTGGCAACCGCTGCGCAATTCAATTTCCTAGCACAGAGTAAGGAGCAATAATTCATGACGCTTTACTTCATAGGTATTGATGGTGGCGGCACATCTTGTCGCGCTCGTATTCGTGACGACCAAGGCAAGCTGATTGGTGAAGCGAAAAGTGGCAGTGCTAACATCCTTTTAGGTGTCGATGTTGCAATGAGCTCAATTATTGATGCCATTACAAAAGCGGCACAACAAGGGCAACTTAACTCAAACCATTTTTCAAATATGCATGTTGGCCTAGCTCTGGCTGGTGCTGAGCAAAAATCAGCATGGCTCGACTTCATGGCACAAGCACACCCTTTCGCAAGCATGACATTAAATACCGACGCTTATGGTGCCTGCATTGGGGCTCACAATGGCCAAGACGGAGCAATCATGATTGGCGGAACTGGCTCATGCGGTATCTACCTAAAGGGTGGTGAACAGCATGTGGTTGGCGGTCGTGAATTCCCAATTTCAGATCAAGGCGGCGGCGCAGTTATGGGTCTTCGCTTGATTCAACAAGTCCTACTTGCAGAAGACGGCATTCGCAATAAAACACCGCTCACTCAGCATGTTATGGACCACTTTAACAATGATGTCGATGCCATCGTCGAATGGTCAAAAGGGGCTATTCCAAAAGACTACGGTCAATTCTCACCGGTTATTTTTCAACTGGCGAACGAAGGCGATGAACTGGCTATCAATATGCTCAAGCAGACTGCAGCCGATATCGAAATGTTTGTCTTAGCACTTCATCAAAAAGGCGCCGACAAAGTGTGTTTAATGGGAAGTATCGCCGAGCGTATTCTCAATTGGTTATCACCACCAGTGCAGCAATGGATCGTTCAACCTCAATTCGACGCCATTGAAGGCGCATTGATGTTTGCTGGCAAATCACAACACAACTTGTATCAACAGGCTTAGCAGGGAAGTTATATGAATTATCGCATCGACTTAGCTGTTCTTTCTGAACAAAAAAATAACTGCCGATTTGGCCTTACGGTACATAACTTAAGTGACCTCGACGTAACAGATTGGTCTCTGCACTTTGCATTTGATCGATTCATCCTTCCAGAGAGTTTATCGCAAGGTGAACTGACTCAAGTTGGAAGCTTTTGTTCGTTCAAACCAAGTTCGTCAGTATTAAAGGCCAACAACCATTACTACCTTGAATTCAGTATTCAGAGTGCACCATTCCGCTTCTATTCTGATGGCCTTAACGATGCCTTTATCCAATCACATCATGATGGAGAAACATCGGTACTGCCTGTCGCGATATCACCGATTGTGCTGGCTTCGCCATACCGTGAACGCAATCAAATACCTGAAGTTAACGCTGCTGAAATTGCATTGATTCCTCAGCCTAATCAGATCGAACTTCAGCAAGGTAGCTTCGCGCTAAATAGCAACTGCAGAATTGAGGTTCAATCTCATCTTGCCGATATGACTGCCTCTTGGTTCCTGCAAGAATTGCTCTCTACCTTTGAGTTGGCTCTTTCAAACGCGCTTTCAGCTGAACTTTCAAAAGACGAAAGTGGCGACATTCTATTTCGTAGCAATCCGACATTGGACGAAGCCGAATACAAGCTAGCGATCACTGAGCAGCAAGTTATCGTTGAATCAGGCAGTCAATCAGGCTTCACGCATGCCGTCGCCAGCTTAATTCAATTGGTTCAACAACAAGACGCTGAACATTTCTCTGTTCCATGTTGCAAAATCGCCGATCAACCTCGTTTTAAGTACCGCGGCATGATGTTGGACTGCGCTCGCCACTTCCACTCAGTGGAGCAAGTGAAGCGTTTAATCAATCAATTGGCGCACTACAAATTCAACGTTTTTCATTGGCACCTAACCGATGATGAAGGCTGGAGAATTGAGATCAAGAGCCTGCCTCAACTTACGGAAATTGGCGCTTGGCGTGGTCCTGATCATGCACTAGAACCGCAATACACCCACATTGCGGAAAACTATGGTGGCTTCTACACCCAGCAGCAGATTCGCGAAGTCATTGAATACGCAGAACAGCGCAGCATCACAGTGATCCCTGAAATCGATATCCCGGGACACTGCCGCGCCGCGATCAAATCACTGCCTGATATGCTGGTAGAGCAGGCTGACACGACTCAATACAAGAGCATTCAGCACTACAACGACAATGTACTAAACCCAGGTTTGCCAGGCACTTACCAATTTCTAGATGCAGTTATCGAAGAAGTCGCAGAACTATTCCCTAGCGAACTAATTCACATGGGTGCAGACGAAGTGCCACCCGGCGTGTGGACCAACAGCCCTGCTGCTCAAGCTTTGATGAAAGAGCACCAGTACCAAGACAG
This sequence comes from Vibrio splendidus, assembly GCF_001557875.1. GTDB lineage: Bacteria > Pseudomonadota > Gammaproteobacteria > Enterobacterales > Vibrionaceae > Vibrio > Vibrio splendidus_F. The sequence continues at coordinate 250,640 of NZ_LNRF01000004.1, forward strand.
CAAAGACTTGCAAGGTCACCTGTTCCGCTATGCCGAAAACAAACTCAAGCAGCTAGGCAAGCGCATGGTGGGCTGGGAAGAAGCACAGCACGGCGACAAGGTTAGTAAAGAGACCATCATCTACTCGTGGCTCAGTGAAGAAGCAGCTGTCAATTGCGCTCGCCAAGGCTTTGATGTGGTTTTGCAACCTGCACAATTTACCTATCTCGACATGACCCAAGATTATGCACCGGAAGAACCGGGCGTCGATTGGGCTGCCGTTATTCCATTAGAACAAGCTTATACCTACGAAGCGCTTGCTGAGATATCCGACACCGACCCAATTCGTAAGCGGATTCGCGGAATTCAGTGTGCTCTATGGTGTGAGATCGTCACCAACCAAAAGCGTATGGATTACATGGTATTCCCAAGAATTAGCGCTTTAGCTGAAGGATGTTGGACACATAAAAACAACCGAAACTGGCTAGATTACCTATCTCGCCTAAAGGGGCACCTGCCATTACTCGACAGACTCAATGTTGATTATCGCAACCCTTGGAAAGCTCAATAAAACAAACCAAAACGACACTCACATCGAGTGATTGCTGACTCAAATTAAGGTGCTCAGTCAGATATGACTCAGCATCACTATTTAAAAATTAGCTGCATAGATGCAGTTTGTTAAAAAGGAAATGACAATGAAATACGGCTATTTCGATAACGACAATCGCGAATACGTCATCACTCGCCCTGATGTACCAGCACCTTGGACCAACTACCTAGGTACTGAAAAGTTTTGTACCGTGATTTCACACAATGCGGGCGGTTACTCGTTCTACAATTCTCCGGAATACAACCGTGTTACTAAGTTCCGTCCAAACGGCACCTTTGACCGTCCAGGACACTATGTTTACCTACGTGATGATGAGACAGGTGATTACTGGTCTATCTCTTGGCAGCCAGTGGCAAAGAGCCTCGATGAAGCGAACTACGAAGTTCGTCACGGCCTGTCATACTCAAAGTTCAAATGTGAGTACAGCGGTATTACCGCAACGAAGACGCTATTCGTACCTAAAGGTGAAGATGCAGAAGTTTGGGACGTTGTACTAAAGAACAACACTGATAAGCCACGTACTATCAGCACTTTCTCATTTGTAGAGTTCTCGTTCAGCCACATCCAATCAGACAACCAAAACCATCAGATGTCTTTGTACTCTGCGGGCACGTCTTATCAAGAAGGTGTTCTGGAATACGATCTGTACTACAACACTAACGACTTTGAAGGCTTCTACTACCTAGCTTCAACTTTCTCGCCAGACAGCTACGATGGTCAACGTGACAACTTCCTTGGCATGTATCGTGATGAAGCAAATCCAATTGCGGTTGAAAACGGTAAGTGCTCTAACAGCGCTCAAACTTGCTACAACCACTGTGGTTCTCTGCACAAGCAATTTACGATTCAGCCAGGTGAAGAAGTTCGCTTTGCTTATGTACTAGGTATCGGTAAAGGCAACGGTGAACGCCTACGTGAGAAGTACCAAGACACAGCAAACGTAGATGCGGCTTTCCAAGGTATCAAAGATCACTGGAACGAGCGTTGCAACAAATTCCAAGTTAAGTCGCCAAACGAAGGCTTAGACACCATGATCAACACGTGGACGCTATACCAAGCGGAAACCTGTGTGGTTTGGTCACGCTTTGCATCATTCATCGAAGTTGGCGGTCGTACTGGTCTTGGTTACCGTGATACTGCGCAAGATGCTATCTCAGTACCTCATGCCAACCCACAAATGACCAAGAAGCGTATTATCGATCTGCTTCGCGGCCAAGTGAAAGCAGGCTACGGTCTTCACTTGTTCGATCCTGACTGGTTCGATCCAGAGAAAGCAGACGTTGAGCCATCAAAATCACCAACGGTTGTTCCAACACCGTCAGATGACGACAAGATCCACGGCATTGAAGACACCTGTTCTGATGATCACCTATGGATCGTACCAACCATCATCAAATACGTAATGGAAACTGGCGAGCACGACTTCTTTGACGAAGTGATTCCATACGCAGACGGTGGCGAGGCGACAGTTTACGAACATATGAAAGCCGCACTGAACTTCTCTGCTGAGTACGTTGGTCAAACGGGTATCTGTAAAGGCCTTCGTGCTGACTGGAATGACTGTTTGAACCTAGGTGGCGGTGAATCATCAATGGTTTCCTTCCTACACTTCTGGGCGCTACAAGAATTCCTAGATCTTGCTAAGTTCCGTAATAACGATGCTGACGTTGCTAAATACACTGAAATGGCTGCTAACGTTCGCGAAGCGTGTGAAACGCACCTTTGGGATGACGAGGGTGGCTGGTACATCCGTGGCTTAACCAAAAATGGCGACAAGATCGGTACCGCTCAACAAGCTGAAGGTCGTGTACACCTTGAGTCAAATACGCTCGCGGTTCTATCTGGTGCTGTTTCTCAAGAACGCGGTGAGAAAGCGATGGACGCTGTTGATGAGAACCTATTCTCTGAATACGGCCTACACCTAAACTCTCCATCATTCGCAACACCAAACGATGACATCGGCTTCGTAACTCGCGTTTACCAAGGCGTAAAAGAGAACGGCGCAATCTTCTCTCACCCTAACCCATGGGCTTGGGTAGCAGAAGCTAAGCTAGGCCGTGGTGACCGTGCGATGAAATTCTACGACGCACTGAACCCGTACAACCAAAACGACATGATTGAAACGCGCTATGCAGAACCATACTCGTATGTGCAGTTCATCATGGGTAAAGATCACCAAGACCATGGCCGTGCAAACCACCCTTGGTTAACGGGTACCTCTGGTTGGGCTTACTTCGCGGTAACCAACTTCATTCTTGGTGTTCGTACAGGCTTTGAAGGCTTAACGGTTGATCCTTGTATCCCGACTGACTGGCCAGAGTTCGAGGTTACTCGTCAATGGCGTGGCGCGACTTACAACATCACTGTGCAAAACCCGAATGCAGTAAGCAAAGGCGTTGCCTCTATCACTATCAATGGTGAGTCAGTTGAAGGCGCTATCCCAGTACAAGCAGAAGGCAGCGTGAACGATGTTGTCGTTGTTCTAGGCTAGTCACGCAATTTAACGAATAGCTCTTGTCTCAAGTCTTTACGGGCTTGAGACAATGAGACTAAAAGGATTTTCTAATGATTAAATTTGGTACAGGTGGCTGGCGTGCTTTCATTGGTGAGGAGTTCACTAGAGAAAACGTCCGTTTGGTAGCGCAAGCACTCGCTAACATCATCAACAACGAAGATGCAGCCAAGAATGGGTTTGTGATCGGCTATGACCGTCGCTTCCTTTCCGATAAAGCCGCATGTTGGTTTGCAGAAGTACTTGCGGCGAACAACATCAAAGTGAGCTTCATCGATAAGTTCGTTCCAACTCCTATCGTGATGTTCCAAGCGAAAGAGATGGGATGCACCTACTCGGCGTGTATTACCGCTTCTCACAACCCAGCAGACTACAATGGTATCAAGGTGTTCATTGAAGGCGGTCGTGATGCTGACGAGATCATCACCGAGAAGATCGAACAGCAAATCGCAACTCTAACCAACGAAGACGTTATCCGAGTCGATTTCGAACAAGCGTTAAACGACAAAGAAATCGAGATCATCAATCCGATGAACGACTTTGTGGATTCGATCATCAACTTTATCGATATTGAGTCGATCAAGAAAGCCAACCTGCGCGTGCTGATCGATCCAATGTTTGGTGTCGCGAAAAACGCACTGCAAACCGTGCTGATTAACGGTCGCTGTGATGTCGACGTCATCAACGATGGCAAAAACCCAGATTTTGGTGGCTTGATGCCATCACCAAATGCAGCAACGCTCTATCGCTTGAAGCACTTAGTTGCAGCAGAAGGCTATGACATTGGTATTGGTACTGATGGCGATGCCGACCGTTTGGGAATCATCGATGAGAAAGGTCACTTCATTCACCCTAACGAAGTGCTACTCCTGCTTTACTACTACTTGCTGGAATACAAAGGCTGGAAGGGCTCTGTCGTTCGTAACATCGCAACCACACATCTACTGGATAAAGTGGCGGCAGATCATGGTGAGAAGAGCTTTGAGGTTCCTGTAGGCTTTAAGCATATCAGCTCGCAAATGGAGGCTGATGACTCTCTGATTGGCGGCGAAAGTTCAGGTGGTTTAACCATTCGTGGTCATATCAAAGGTAAGGATGGCGTATTTGCTTCAAGCTTACTGGTTGAGATGATCAGTGTGACGGGCAAAAAGCTGTCTGAACTGCTTGATGAGATTTATTCCAAATACGGCTATGCCTACACCGCTGAAGGCGACTGCAAGTTTAAGCCTTCAGAGAAAGAAGCACTCTACACCAAGATCTACGTAGAGAAGCAACTGCCTGAATTTGAATATGAAATTGAAAAAGTCAGCTATGAAGATGGTGCTAAGGTGTACTTCAAAAATGGCGGCTGGGTAATTGCTCGCTTCTCAGGAACAGAGCCGTTACTACGAATCTTCGCAGAAATGGAAGACAAAGACACTGCAGAACGTGTTCTTCAAAAAGTGAAAGACTTCCTCTCTCTATAGGCTTATAGAGTGCAGCAGTTTTGTATGGGATTTAACAAATCACTGCCTTGTTAAAGCCTATAAGTGAAGAACTCTTGCCCAGTACTTTAGATTAAAGTACTGGGCTTTTTTATGGCGATTCTTGTAACGATTAGTATCGCGTTGTATCCCTTTAAAAAGCCAATACGCCTTTGGTATCGACTTTTACGTTGACCGGCATACCCACTTCAAGTGCTTCTGACGAAGTTGCTAATAACTTCTGACCATGCGCTTCGATTACATAACGACAGTGATCGCCCATAAACTGCTGTTCTAGCACTGAAATAGCGCTGTCTTGCTCATAACTTGCTTGGATCTGCTGTGGTCTTAGTAACAACGAACATTCCGATCCCACTTCAATCTGAGTTTGTGCTTTAGCTTCTATCAGACCTAAGCTTGTTTCAAATTCATTTCCTGAAATACGCTGTGCATTCAGATAACTGCCACCACCCAAGAAATCAGCAACGAACTTACTCGAAGGGTGGAAATACAACTCAGATGCCGAACCATACTGTTCAATCACACCATGGTTCATTACAGCCATCTTATCTGCGAAAGCAAATGCCTCCTCGCGACTATGAGTCACGAAAATAGCGGTAACACCCTGCTTCTTAAAGATCTTACGAATTTGAGAAATCAGCTCATGACGAACCTGAGTATCGATGTTCGAGAACGGTTCATCTAATAGCAGTAAGTCAGGCTTGTATGCCAAAGATCGGGCAATCGCAACACGCTGTTGTTGACCACCAGAAAGTTGATGCGGGTATCGGTCACCATACTCATCTAAGTGAACCAACTCTAACATCTCTTGAATTTTCTCTTTCTTTTGCTGCTCTGAGAGTTCTTTTAGTCCAAAGCCAACGTTCTGGTTAACCGTCAGGTGCGGGAACAGAGCGTAGTCTTGGAAAATCATGCCGATATTTCGTTGCTCCGGTGGTAACCAATTATCACCATCATCGATGGTTTGACAGTTCAAACTCATTACGCCGCTACTCAATGGAAGCAGGCCAGCAATCGCCTTAAGTAAGGTGGTTTTTCCGCAGCCACTTGCACCAAGAAGACAAACAATTTCACCATGCTCAACTTCTAACGAGAGCGCTTCCAAGATGGTTTGCGACTCATATTTACAAGTCAGGTCTTTAATTGATAATGCACAACTCATTAGTGTTTCTGCTCCAAGGAACGGTTTACGATGATCAGAGGAATTAAACCTACTAACACCAGTAATACAGCAGGCATCGCCGCCAATTCGAGGTGCTCATCTGAGGCATAGTTATAAACGTAAGTCGCCAATGTTTCGAAATTGAAAGGACGCAGCAGCAATGCCGCATTCAACTCTTTCATTGATTCGATAAACACCAGTAAACCTGCGATCAACGCGCCGCGTTTAATCAAAGGTAAATGAACACGACGTAACATCTGGTTGGTATTGCAACCCATGGTTTTAGAAGCCATATCCAATGAAGGAGATACTTTACTCAAGCTACTTTCAATACTGCCAATCGCCACTGCAGAAAAACGCACCACCATTGCAAAGATCAGCGCAAACATGGAACCAGAGAAAATCAGCCCCGGGCGTCCCCACTCCATCACTTTGGCAATATCATTGACTAAGTGATCCATAAACAGCACAGGCACCATCACACCAATCGCCAACACAGTGCCTGGAACAGCATAGCCCATCGAAGCAATACGCATGTAAGCCTGATTTTTCTTACTTGGGCTGACACGTTGATTAAAGTTCACAATCATCGCAATGATAACGCCAATAATCGCCGCGACTACTGACACATAAAGACTGTTAACCGCATACTCTCTGAATTCAGGCGTCCAACTTTGTGCAAAGTATTTGTAGGCATAGATCATCAACTGACCCAGAGGGAACAAGAATGCAACGCACACTAACCCCCAGCACCAAAACAGTGCCAACCACTTCTTCCAACCGGATAGGTCGTAACGAAAGTCTTCACGACTGCTGAATTGATTCTGGAACAGTTTCTGTTTACGACGACTGTAGCGCTCTGAACTCAACAGCAGGATCACGATAACTAGCATAATTGCCGATATTTTCGCAGCAGCCGTTAAACTTGAATAACCTAACCAGGTATCGTAAACCGCTGTCGTTAAAGTGTTGACTGCAAAGTAACTCACGGTACCAAAATCACCGATAGTTTCCATCGCAACAAGCGATAGACCTACCGCCATTGATGGGCGAACAAGTGGCAACGAGATACGACGAAAGCTTTCCCAAGGTGAGCATTTTAGCAACCGAGCGGATTGCAGTAAGGAGACGTTTTGCTCCATAAATGCGGCGCGGCACAGCAAGTAAACATAAGGATAGAGAACGAGAGACAGAACAATAATAGCACCAGATAAGGTTCTAATATCCGGGAACCAATACTCACCGGGTCCCCACCCAGTAAGATCTCGCAGTAGAACTTGAACAGGCCCAGCAAAGTCGAACCAATCGGTGAATATATACCCAACAATATAGCCTGGCATTGCTAATGGCAGTACTAGCGCCCATTGCAAAACCCGCTCTCCCGGAACGCGGCACATTGCCATAATCCAAGCAGACGGAATACCAAAAACCAAAGACAGGAATAAGGTTCCCATGACTAAAACCACCGTATTGTAAGCATAGGTGGGCATTACTGTGGACATCAGATGAGAAAATAGCTCATCTGTTTCTCCAACAGCCGTCGTAAAAATCGCTAAGATCGGTAAAACCAGTAATACAGCAATAATGCCGCTACTGGTGTTCCATAAATAATTCTTTTCTTTCATCGCCTAACTACAAAGAGGCTTAATGAAACACAAATGCATTTGCAAATACATCTCATGTCCTTTTAATGGTGGGGTTATTTATACCCATATACTGTAATGACTTCAAGGTGAGATGCTAATAACTCAAGGGATCAACGGCGAGCTTTGTATCAAAAAGTGATTTTCCAAAACAAACAACCCCAAGTGACCGAAAATGGCGACTTGAGGTTGTCATTTTACTTGGGCCGAAGCCTACAGTAATAAATTAAAGATCGAACTTAACTTCGTCTAATAGTTTAATTGCTGCTGCGTGGTGGTCAGCAATTTGGTCTAGAGAAATTGTATCTGCTTTGAATTCACCCCATGAAGCAACAAGCTCAGAAGGTTTAACATCAGCTTTCACTGGGTATTCATAGTTCACTTCTGCATACATGCTTTGTGCTGTGTTACCCGATAGGAATTCCATTAGCTTAACGGCATTCTCTTCGTTTGGAGAATATTTAGCCATTGCCATACCAGAGATATTCACGTGAGTACCCGTTGTCTCTTGGTTAGGGAAGTTAATGTAAACAGCGTCAGCCCAAGCTTTTTGCTCTTTATCGTTAACCATCTTGCCTAGGTAGTAGCTGTTACCAAGAGCAACATCACATAGGCCTTCTTTAATCGCTTTAACTTGTGCGCGATCGTTACCTTGAGGCTTGCGTGCTAGGTTAGCTTTTACGCCTTCTAGCCACTCTTTCGTTTCAGCTTCACCTTTGTGAGCGATCATCGAAGATACTAGAGAAACATTGTATGGGTGCTTACCGCTACGCGTACAGATCTTACCTTTAAATTCAGGCTTAGTTAGATCTTCGTAAGTAAACTCCTCACCTAGACGACCAACACGGTCACGAGAAGAGTAAACGCTACGTGTACGTGTTGTTAGAGCGAACCACTCATTGTTTGTATCTTGGTATTGAGCAGGAATATTCTTTTCAAGAACTTCGCTTTCAACAGACTGAACTAAACCTTGTTTAGTTAGCTCAGATAGACGACTGATGTCTACAGTTAACACTACGTCTGCAGGGCTGTATTCGCCTTCTTGAGCTAACTTTTCTGCTAAACCTTTTTTAGCAAACTTAACGTTTACTTTAATGCCAGTCTCTTTTGTGAATTCCTTGAACATTGGTTCAACTAGGAAAGGTTGACGGTAAGAGTATACGTTCACTTCTTCCGCAGCCATTGCAGCAGGAGCAATGACACTACACGCTAGAGCTGAAAGTGTTAGCAGTTTTTTCATGGTAAAATCCTTTATATCGAAATGATAATCTATATCAGTTGCGTTATTATATTCATCAGTAACACAATTACAATGATGTCCGACAAAAAAATTGTTCGCTCTGCGCCATCAGTCTCGCACTTTTGTAACAATTCATTTCAAAGCGACCACTTATGCTTGCGAAGCGTTGCCGGCTAGCTCGGTTTATCTACATCAATCAAAACTACTCGACCATTAATAACAAAACCCCACAACCAATGGCTATGGGGTTTTCTTTGTCCTGCCTAACCCGTTCAGATTAGACAAATACTATCGATTATTTTACTGATACAAACTCTGGGTAAGCGCCAACACCACAATCGTGCATGTCCATACCTTCTAGCTCTTCATCTTCACTAACACGAATACCGATTGTTGCTTTAAGCACTGCCCATACCGCTAGGCTAGCACCGAATACCCATGCAAAGATTACTGCTGCACCCATCAGTTGAGCACCAAACGTTGCGTCAGCATTGCTTAGTGGCACAGCCATTAAACCGAAGAAACCACACACACCGTGTACAGAGATTGCACCTACTGGATCATCAATTTTAGCTTTATCTAGAGCGATGATGCTGAATACAACCAATGCACCAGATACCGAACCAATCGCTACAGCAAATAGAGGTGATGGTGATAGAGGGTCCGCAGTGATTGCTACTAGGCCAGCTAACGCGCCGTTAAGAATCATTGTTAGGTCTGCTTTACCCCAAGTCGTTTTACATACTAGTAGTGCTGCGATTGCGCCAGCTGCCGCTGCTGCGTTAGTGTTAAGGAAGATTTGACCAACTGCTGTCGCGTTCTCGAAATCTGAAACCATCAATTGAGAACCACCGTTGAAACCGAACCAACCAAACCAAAGAATAAATGTACCTAGTGTTGCAAGCGGCATGTTTGAACCAGGAATCGGGTAGATTTCACCGTTCTTACCGTATTTACCTTTACGAGCACCAAGTAGTAGAACACCTGCTAATGCAGCTGCTGCACCGGCCATATGTACGATACCCGAACCTGCAAAGTCACTGAAACCCGCTTCTGATAGGAAACCACCGCCCCAAGTCCAGTAACCTTCAACTGGGTAAATGAATGCTGTTAGTACTACCGAGAAGATAAGGAACGACCAAAGTTTCATACGCTCAGCAACTGCACCAGATACCACAGACATTGCAGTTGCAACGAATACTACCTGGAAGAAGAAGTCTGATTCTAGAGAGTGGTCTGCGCCTTCACCTTGAGTACCAATCAGAGTACCGAATGATGGCAACCAACCGCCTTCGCCGTTGTCGACATACATAATGTTGTAACCAACCACTAAGAACGCTGTACAAGCAATCGCGTACAAGCAGATGTTCTTAGTTAAAATTTCTGTGGTGTTCTTTGAACGAACTAGGCCAGCTTCAAGCATCGCGAAGCCTGCTGCCATCCACATTACCAACGCACCTGAAATGAGGAAGAAAAAAGTGTCTAGTGCGTAACGTAGTTCCGTTACTGTTGTTGTAAGTTCCATATTAAAGTCTCCAGTCCTTGTAATTCTTTAAAGTGCTTCAGCATCCATTTCACCAGTACGGATTCGTACGGCTTGGCTTAGGTCATACACAAAAATCTTACCGTCACCGATTTTACCTGTGTGTGCCGCTTGACTGATTGCTTCAACAACTCGGTCAACGTTTTCAGCTTGAGTAGCAATCTCTAGCTTCACCTTTGGCAAGAAATCAACTTGGTATTCCGCACCACGGTACAATTCAGTGTGCCCCTTCTGACGACCAAAACCTTTCACTTCAGAAACTGTCATACCTTCAATACCCACATCAGAAAGCGCTTCGCGTACATCGTCTAATTTGAACGGCTTAACAATGGCATTTATTAATTTCATATTCTTTCCTTAAATTCTTACTTAATCCGTTAATTCTCTTATAACAATCCAAGTAGCGTGCCAAAAAATTAAGTAACTGATTTTAAACAAAATATAAATGATTGGACTATAAAAACAAAAAAGGCCGCACCAATATGGTGCGGCCTTTTCACTATCTTAATGCGTTATGATCTTATTGCTCTAGTTTTGGGCAACAGAGCCTTAAAAGCTCTAAATAGCTAAAGAACAGGGGCTAAAGATTAGATCCTAATAACCTAAAAAGTCTATCCAGCGTTCGATGAGTAGCTCAAAGTCATCAATTCCACAGCTTGCTTGGCTCTCACAGTTGTAGAAATCGAACTCACTGCCCTCTTCCATCTCTTGATCATGACCCAGTACGTTTTCTTGAATCGTAACTTCATCTTCATTGATAGCTAGGCTGATCTCTTTACCAAGTAACGTTACTTCGTTGCTCAGATCCTGTCGTGATTGCTCAATAAGCGCCATCACATGATCCAATTTCTGCTTATCTTTACCAATCTCTTCTTGTAACCAGCGGCCAACGATTTCGTGTCCCATGCTGCACTTTACATAGTACTCGCCCATTAAAGTGTTTCTTGTAAATTCAAATTCCATAAAGGCTCCGCGCACTAATGACAGATAGGGTTAAAAATGAGGCGAGAGTATATAGCGAAGTCATCAAGAGATCGAGTCGCTCGTCTTCTAACATTCAGACATAAAAAAACGCCTACCGAAGTAGACGCTCTATCATTTGGGTTCCTCTAAATAGTTGGAGTGGCAGCTAGGCGACAAGTACGTTCATCCCTATGAGCATAGAAGCTCTATGTGATTAGGGTGAACGTACGCAGTCAACAACGCTGCCGCTACAAATATGACGAGGAACTAGGCTGGTTCTTGGAAAATAACCGTGTCCGCTTTTTCCGTGTACTGACCCATTTTATGGAAGTTCAGGTAACGGTATGTATCAGCAGCCGTTGCATTGATCTTATCAGCGTACTCTAGGTACTCTTCTTTCGTTGGAATACGACCTAGAATCGCACCAACCGCAGAAAGTTCAGCTGACGCTAGGTAAACATTCGCGCCTGTACCCAAACGGTTCGGGAAGTTACGAGTAGAGGTAGACATTACCGTCGCAGCATCAGCAACACGAGCTTGGTTACCCATACACAGTGAACAACCCGGAGTTTCAATACGAACCCCAGCACGACCGAAGATGCCGTAGTAGCCTTCTTCTGTCAGCTGATCTTTATCCATCTTGGTTGGCGGAGCCACCCATAGGCGAGTATTTAGCGAGCCGTTAAACTCTTCTAGCATCTTACCAGCAGCACGGAAGTGACCGATGTTCGTCATACAAGAACCGATAAACACTTCTTGAATCTCAGTACCTTGAACGTCAGAAAGAAGACGAGCATCATCTGGATCGTTTGGTGCACAAAGGATTGGTTGATCGATGTCAGCAAGATCAATCTCGATAACGTGCGCGTATTCCGCATCTGAATCAGCAGATAGCAACTCAGGGTTCGCTAACCACTCTTCCATTGCAGTGATACGACGCTCAATCGTACGAACATCACCGTAACCTTCCGCGATCATCCACTTAAGCATAACGATATTCGAGTTCAGGTACTCATCGATCGACTCTTGAGATAGCTTAACCGTACAACCTGCAGCAGAACGCTCAGCAGATGCATCAGAAAGCTCAAATGCTTGCTCAACAGATAAGTGCTCAACACCTTCAATTTCTAGTACACGACCAGAGAATTCGTTGATCTTACCTGCTTTCTCTACGGTTAGTAGGCCTTGCTTGATACCATAAAGAGGAATGGCATGTACTAGGTCACGTAGCGTGATACCCGGCTGCATTTCGCCTTTAAAACGAACCAAGATAGATTCAGGCATATCAAGAGGCATTACACCCGTTGCCGCAGCAAATGCTACTAAGCCTGAGCCCGCAGGGAAAGAAATACCTAGAGGGAAACGAGTATGCGAGTCACCACCTGTACCTACAGTATCAGGAAGAAGCATACGGTTTAGCCATGAGTGGATAACACCATCACCTGGGCGTAGTGAAACACCGGCACGGTTCATGATGAAATCAGGTAGCGTGTGGTGCGTGTTTACGTCAACCGGCTTCGGGTATGCCGATGTGTGACAGAAAGACTGCATGACTAGGTCTGCAGAGAAACCAAGACACGCCAGATCTTTAAGCTCATCACGAGTCATAGGACCCGTAGTATCTTGAGAACCGACTGTCGTCATTTTAGGTTCACAGTACTGACCAGCACGCACACCTTCAACGCCACATGCTTTACCAACCATCTTCTGAGCTAACGTGTAGCCTTTATCAGATGCAGATGGGTCGATTGGTTTAGCAAACAGATCGGTTTCTTCTAGACCTAGAGCGTCACGAGCGCGACCCGTTAGACCACGACCGATGATCAGTGGAATACGGCCACCAGCACGCACTTCATCGAGAAGTACTTTGCTTAGCTCAAAGTTTGAAATCACAGAACCGTTCTTGTGAACAACACCTTCGTACGGGTAGATATCAATGATATCGCCCATATTCATGTCTTGTACGTTCAGTTCAATTGGTAGTGCGCCTGAGTCTTCCATTGTATTGTAGAAGATCGGTGCAATTTTACCACCAAGACAAACACCGCCAGTACGCTTGTTTGGTACGAATGGGATGTCTTCCCCCATGAACCAAAGTACTGAGTTTGTTGCCGATTTACGTGAAGAACCTGTACCAACAACATCACCAACGTAAGCCAATGGAATGCCATCTTTTTGCATTTCTTCAATTTGATTGATTGGACCAACGCTACCCTGTTCATCAGGAGTAATGCCATCACGTTCCATCTTCAGCATTGCTTTCGCGTGTACTGGGATATCAGGACGTGACCAAGCATCAGGTGCAGGGGATAGGTCATCGGTGTTAGTTTCACCGGTAACTTTAAATACTTTAACGGTGATCTTGTCCGCTACTTTATCTTTAGCTGTAAACCATTCGGCATCAGCCCAAGATTGAAGTACTTGTTGCGCTGAAGCATTGCCTGCTTTTGCTTTCTCTTCTACGTCGTAGAACGCGTCGAACATCAGTAGAGTATGAGACAGAGCTTTAACAGCGATAGGTGCAAGCTCAGCATCGTCTAGTAGAGATACTAGAGATTCGATGTTGTAACCGCCTTGCATAGTACCAAGCAGTTCTGCAGCTTTTGCTTTACTTACTAGTGGAGAAGCTACTTCACCTTTAGTGATAGCCGTAAGGAAGCCAGCTTTTACGTAAGCAGCTTCATCTACACCCGGTGGAATGCGATTTTCTAGTAGGTCAAGAATGATTTCTTCTTCACCTTGAGGTGGATTCTTCAGAAGTTCAACTAGGCCAGCTACCTGCTCAGCATCTAGTGGTTTTGGAACAACTCCTTCGGCAGCACGTTCTTCGACGTGTTTACGGTAGGCTTCAAGCACGACTTTTTTCCTCTCATTGCGGTTCACTTCTTCCCTTCATAATTGTTAGTAAAATAAAGAAGTGAACATCCTTGGAAACTTGGCTCTCCATTGCCATTTTCGTCATTCAATTTGTATTGATGAGCGGCGTCATAGAGGCCAAACTGTGGGCGGTAGAATAGCAAATTTAACGTTAAATTAAAATCTTATCATTTTGACCAACATAGCAAGTTAAGACGAAAGTCCCACTATTTTTGCCTAATTACGCACTTAAATGGCGACTCTACGCATGATTATTTGTAGGAGGTACCTACAATCAGATACACCGAATCGAAGTTATCTTCGGTTCGGCCATAAGCTAAAATGATCGGCCCGATGGGTGAATCGACACCCGCGAAAACAGAACCTGCGGTGTACATTGGCGCTTCATCAAGTCTTAAATCATTGTTCGACCAAACACCACCATGCTCAATGGATGCACCCACATAGAATGGTGATTTAAAGAGACCGAAGTCATTTTCAAACCACTTATAGCGATAAATCAAACTGGTGTATGCTAAGTTTTGACCGATCAAGCTATTCCTTGGAATACCGGATAGATTGAGGAACCCTCCTAGCTCTTTCGGATCAATTGGAAAGACTGAATTTTTACTTTCTACAATGCCGTAATCGAGCTTTGCGACTAAAGTATGCTTCTCAATACTTTGTGCAGCCATGAAATTGGCTGAAAACTCATAAACGGTATCACTCTCAGACGTTAAATCCGATTCACCAACAGAGCTGTCATTATCAAAATCATCATGGGAGACAAGGTACTCCAAATCGACAAAGTAGCCCTTAGTCGGCAAGCTGAAGTTATCCAAAGTATCCAGTCGATAACCCATAAAGCCACCAATACGCTTATAGCCACCACTGCCCAATGAAGGTAACGATGATACCTCAACATCCCCATCAGTATAGCGAAGGCCGAATTTCAGCTCTTGCCACAAGGTAGGTTGATAGCCTAATGCTAATTCTCCGACATACTCGCTATAAGTCATTGGAAAGTAGTCGTTCGTTACGTCCAGTGTTGGTTCTTCAATTTCATCAATGTCGACAGGCAAGTTTCTGTTCTGCTTACTGTAAACAATCGAAGCTGAGGTAAATAACTTCTGACTCGAAAAGAATGGCGAGTAGAGTTCCGCCTCAATTCGTTTATCCGTACCCATCTCGATATTGGTTCTTAATTCTGCACCGTGCGAGTTGATATCGGTAAAGTTGGCGGAGACACCGATCGAGTACTGACTGGTCGTAGAGAAATCATCTTCAAGAAAGAAACGAAAGTTGAGGTAGTTTGGACCCCAAGACTTTTCATCCACATTCACCGTAAGTTGCTCTTCACCGTTAACATTATCAAACTCATAAGTGACCAACTCAAATCTATCCAGTGCATAGAGGTCTTGTACTTTAGATTCAATTTCACTGGTCTTTAAGACCTTACCGGAATCTAGGTTTAAACGGTTTTCGAGTAACTTATCCGAGTAGTGAGTATTATTGTTGATGACGACCCTATCGACGACAGTCTTGTCGCCATGTTTTAGCTGCCTTCGAGCTTGTTGTTTATGCTCGATATACTTCTGATAGTCTGCGTTAGAGAGGGACAGCTTAGAAAGCTCAGAGCCATTCTGTATCGCTGCGTCATAACCGGCTTGGTAGGCACCCGGCATTTTATCGAATTCTGTCGTCTCCATTTGCCCAACATCAGGGCGTAGGAAAACATCATCATCGGTCAGTGTTTCAGCTTGCTCTTGAGTGCTGCGTTGGACCAAATAATTAGAAAGTTGGTCAGCTGCCGCTAGAAAATTCGTGAAGTCTTCTTTGCTTTTGTAATTGGTACTGATATCCACCGCAATGACAATGTCCGCTCCCATCGCTCTGGCAACATCAACCGGCATGTTATTAGTGACACCGCCATCAACCAGCATTCGACCATCTAGAGAGTAAGGGGGAAGCGCGCCGGGTACCGACATACTCGCCATCATGGCATCAACAAGGTGACCATGGTCGATGACCACCTCTTCAAGTTCGATGATGTCGGTTGCGACGGAACGGTATGGAATAGCAAGATGATCAAAAGAGTCGAGTGGAGATAGGTTACCTGTGGTCTCTCGCAGAATACGCAACATATTCTGACCTTGCACCACCCCTTTCCTTGCTTTGATTTCGCCCCAACCTAAACCGAGGTCGGTGTTCAGTTGGTAGCGGTCTTCATATTCTTTGTCACGTACACGGCGATCACTACGGTTAACACGATCACGATAACCGCGATTCCAATCGACCGTATAAATAAAGCTCTCAATCTCGTCTGCGCTCATCCCTGTCGCATAAAGACCACCAACGTATGAGCCCATACTGGTACCGGTAATGTAATCCACCGGGATTTGCATCTCCTCTAGGGCTTTAAGTACGCCAATGTGGGCAGCGCCTTTTGCGCCACCACCAGCAAGAACGACAGCAACAGTTGGCCTCTTATGTGCTTGTTCAAGTTCAACATGCTCTGATGAATCAACCTGTGCCGCAGTCGCAGCAAACAGCTGAAAACTGAACACAGTACCGACTATACCTAAGCCGCTCACTAACCAACGAGAAATCATTATTTAAACTATCCTTGTCATTCTTTCCTACTACGACTTTACCACTGAAAAAGCTTCTTTAGCCACTGTTTTGGTTGACTTTCACAGCCCTTTTTAATGTTTCCATCTTCATCCCAAACCGGCAGTTTCACCGTACCATCACAGTCAAATTCTAAAGCACCTTCAGAAGTTCGAGTAAAACTAGCCGTCGCAATCCCATTCGGCCAAGGCAGCAATAGTTGTTCTGGTGTTCTATGCTTCAGGTAATCGGCGTAGACACGTAACGCACCGCTTGAGCCCGTGAGTTTAGTCGGCTTATTGTCATCACGTCCTAGCCAGATGGTTGTGACCTCACGTCCGTCAACACCCACGAACCAACTGTCTCGGCTATCATTACTGGTGCCCGTTTTACCGGCTAAACCAGCCCATGCAAATTGGCCTTGTAGGAAACGACCAGTACCTTCCGACACACCACGCTTCATTGCATAGGTCGTAAGCCAAGCCGCTTGCTGGTCAACGCTTTGTGATACGCGAGGAATAGATTGATATAAAACCTCACCATCATTATCAACAACCGAACGAAGCGCAGACAAAGGTGCGATACGGCCAGAGTTGGTGATGGTTTGATACATCTGCGCGACCTGAAACGGGGTCAATGAGAATGATCCCAAAAACATCGATGGCACTGGGCGAATCTCGTTTTTATCGACACCCAGTTTTCCAATCGTATCCGAAACGCTATCAATACCTAACTGCATCCCCAAACGAACGGTAGGTACGTTGTAAGACTTAGAAAGCGCCACATACAAGGGCACATCTCCGCGAAACTTGCGATCGAAGTTTCTTGGGCTCCAAACGCTGCCTTTACTGCCTTTCAAACTCAGTGGCGTATCCTTCAACGTCGTCGCCAACGTGTACTTCTGAGGTTGTTCTAATGCGGTTAAATAGATTGCAGGCTTAACCAAAGAACCAATAGGTCGACTCGCATTCAATGCACGGTTAAAGCCATCGTAGCCAGTACGCTTACCACCAACCATCGCTCGGATTTCACCGGTATTTCTATCCACGGCAATAGCTGCTGCTTCCAGTTTGTTACCTGCGGTTTTCGATAAATCAGGCACCTTGCGAGCAATCGACTTCTCTAACTTGTCTTGGGAAACCGGATCCAGAGAGGTGAAGACTCGAATCCCTTTTTTCGCCTCAAATCGATCACCGACATACTTCTTAAGCTCAATGTTTACTTGTTGGAAGTAAGCTGGCTGGCGGCTAGCAATACGTGGGTTGTCTTGAATATCCAAATCACGACTCGCCGCTTCTTCGTATTGTCGCGGAGTTAATATGTCTTGCTGCATCAATAAGCGAAGAACCAAATCGCGTCGAGTCTTGGCACGCTCAGGATAACGAACCGGATTGTAATACGAAGGTCCTTTCACCATACCAACAAGCAGTGCTAGCTGATCGATACGAAGCTCTTGAATTGGCTGACCAAAGTACAAGCGAGACGCTAAACCGAAGCCATGAATCGCTTGCCCACCATTTTGCCCAAGGTAAACCTCGTTTAAGTAAGCCTCTAGGATACGGTCTTTGCTGTAACGATGGTCCAAGATAAGTGCAATGTAGGCTTCACGAACCTTACGCCACAATGTACGTTCACTGGACAGGAACAGGTTTTTTGCCAACTGTTGTGTCAGCGTACTACCACCTTGTACCGTTCGCCCGGCTTTGACGTTAACCACCATTGCACGAGCGATGGCCAGTGGCGACACCCCATCGTGTTGATAGAAGTTTCGGTCTTCGGTTGCTAATAAGGCATCAACCATCACTTCTGGGAATTGATTACGTTTTAAGAACAGGCGCTGCTCATCGTTACTTTTCTCAAGCATGCCAAGCATTTTCGGTTCAACACGTAGGTAGCCCATGTCGCCTTTCTTCTCTAGCGACTGAATGCGAGTCAACTCGTTACCATTGAAATGCAGCATCACATGACGATCCGCTTCTGGTCCATCGACAAACTCGAACGGACGACGAATCATTTCAATCTTGGTGGAAGAAGAAGAGTATTCGCCCGGGTGACGAGGCGCATTCACCTTGCGATAATTAAGTACATCGAGCTCATTCTTAACCTGAACCAAACTCACCGGAGTTCCCGGAGACAGGTCTAGCACTCGCGCATAAACCACGGTCGGCAAATCAAACAGCTGACCTTCAAAGCGCTGCTTAACCACAGAATCGAGATAAATACCGACGAACAACAGCAATGCCGCAAGCGCTAAGCCTGCTTTCCAAGAAATGCCCCACAGGATCTTCAACCAACCTCTTTTGCCAGTTTTCTTAGCCTTAGGTTTGGTCTTTTTCGCAGCCGCTCTTGGTTTTCTTGGCTTGGCTTTGGTCGCTGGTGACTTCTTTGCTGGCGCTTTTTTAGGTGGTGCCTTTTTTGGCGTTAACATTTTGGTCATCATCGATTCAACTGTCGTTTGGTTTTAGTGGTTGCTACATGGTTAGCAGGGTCATCCGGCCAAGGATGTTTGGGGTAACGGCCTTTCATCTCTTTTTGTACTTCTTTATACGCGCCAGCCCAAAAGCCAGCTAAATCTTGAGTAATTTGCAGTGGTCGCTGTGCTGGAGAAAGTAGCTCAAGCACTACTTTTTTACGCCCTTGCGCGATCAATGGCGAGTCTTGTTCACCAAAGACTTCCTGCATTCGCACTGAGATCACTGGTTCAGACTGATATTGATAACGAATAGCCTTCTTACTGCCGGTCGGCATCACATAGTGCGTTGGTAACCATTGGTCTATTTCTTGATTCAAAGGCCAGCCAAGATAAGCCGACAATGCCTGTTCAATCGAAACACTAGCCAGCCCTTTTGCCGACTTAATGCCATTCAGATAGGGTGATAGCCACTCATCAAGGTATTCAATTAAACTCGCGTCATCCATCGCTGGCCAATCATGCTCAGGTATCCAAAGTTCTGCACAGCGTATACGTTCAACCAACTGCTTAGCTGAAGGTGTCCAATTTAAGCGATCCAATCCGCATCGAGCGACATAATTGAGCAGCGCTTGGCTAGCCTGATTCACATCGGGATCAGGTAAAGCTTTGGTACTGATAATCAACTTGCCCAGAGACATACGCTGCTCAGCAACTAAACGGCCACGCTTCTCATCCCAATCTGCGTAATCAGAACGCACAAACAGTTTTGGAAATTCTGCTTCTAGCTGCGCAATATCAACCGCTGTGGCTAAGAAAATTTGACTGGCTCGCCCGGTGCTGCGCATCAAATCAATCACTACGATATAGTCATTGTTCGCCAATGGATCATCATCACGAACCTCAGCGCCGTGACCATTAGCCAAAAGGAAAGCACTGCTGGTCGCGCTTCTCACTTGTGCAATCCGATCCGGGAAAGCAAAACAAAGCACTAATGGTAGCAATGATTCATCAGCTTGTGACAAATCTAAGTGATGATTGAGTTTGCTCGCGAGACTTTTCGCTCGCTGCATCACCACGTTATTTTTGGAATGTTTTCTTTGCTTAAGTCGATGCAAAGAGTGTTGAATATCCGTCACATTGCGTTCCGGCTCCTCAAGCAAAGCAGCGGCAACAATCGCAATGTTCAATAAAGCAGGACCACCTTGCTGCGCTTTAACTAACATGCTGGCAATACGAGGATCTAAACCTAAACGCTGGGCCTGTGTTCCTAACGCCGTAAATTGACCATTACCGTCTAATAATTCAAGAGTCTGTAAGAGTTGCTTGGCTTGTCCAATAGAAGCTTTGGGGGGAACGTCTAACCATTGCCGCTCATCGGCACTCGCAGCGCCCCATTGCGTCAATTCAGACACCAACGAAGACAAATCAGAATGGAGAATCTCAGGCTCAGGTACAGCGGGTTGCTGCATTAACTGCGTTTCGCTGTACAAACGAATGCACAAGCCCTCTTCAATTCGTCCCGCACGGCCTGCTCGCTGCTCAGCAGAAGACTGCGAGATTTTCACTTGCTCAAGCTTGGTAATACCGGTTTTCAGATCGAACTTCGCCACACGTTCAAGCCCGGAATCGACCACCAGTCGAATACCTTCAATCGTCAAAGAAGTCTCAGCAATATTGGTCGCTAACACCACCTTTCGACGCCCTTTCTCTGATGGCGCGATCGCTTTCTGCTGTTGAGAAAAGCTGAGTTGCCCATACAAAGGGCAAACATCGATATCACTGGCGAGTTGTTCCAGTTGAGATTCCACCTGCTTAATCACAGCAACGCCCGGCAAAAAGGCCAGAAGTGAGCCTGACTCTTTCTCCATCAGAGAGCGAATCACGTTGGCCATTTTAGGGGCTAGATATTCATTTGCGCTAAGAGGCTGATAACGGAAGTCGACCGGAAAGGTGCGACCTTGTGATTCAACGTATTTGGCATTAGGCAGCAAAGTTTGCAACGCTTGTTGATCTAAGGTTGCCGACATCACAACCACTTTCAAATCATCACGCAGTGCTTCTTGAATCTCCAAGCTAAAGGCCAGTGCGGTATCTGCATGGATACTGCGCTCGTGAAACTCATCAAAGATCACCATATCAACCCCAGTCAATTCAGGGTCGGTTTGAATCATTCTCGTCATGATCCCTTCGGTAACAATCTCTAGGCGAGTCGCACTGCTGGTTTTAGATTCACCACGAACTCTAAAGCCAATGCTCTCCCCCACCTTTTCTCCCAATTGGCTCGCTAAGTAAGTCGCAATATTTCTTGCAGCCAAACGCCTCGGTTCAAGCATGATGATTTTGCCTTGAACGGCTTTGGTCTTAACTAACTGTAAAGGGAAGAATGTTGACTTACCCGCACCGGGAGCGGCCTTTAGAATAAGTTGAGTGTGTGTTTCTACGCCAGCGAGCAGATCTGGCATCACAGCTTCTATGGGCAGTTGTGGCAATGGGAGAACCTTGTGGTGTAATGTTGGCAACATTGTACATAAAAACCTACCTGTCTAAATAAGTAATATGCACTTCAATCCGCCATTAGAGCCAGCGACTCTTATTAAACGCTATAAACGCTTTCTCACTGACATCCAACTTCCAGACGGCAGCGAGCGTACTATCCACTGTGCTAACACTGGAGCGATGACAGGGTGTGCGACTCCTGGCAATACGGTGTGGTACTCAACATCTGATAATGCAAAAAGAAAGTACCCAAACAGCTGGGAGATCTCAGAAACAGACAAAGGTCATCGTATTTGTGTAAATACTGCGCGGGCAAACCAGCTAGCAGTGGAAGCAATTGAAAATGGGACTATAGTTGAACTCTTAGGTTATAACGCGTTACGAACCGAAGTGAAATATGGCAGTGAGAATAGTCGCATTGATATTCTGCTTGAAGATAACGAAAAGCCGCCTTGCTATATCGAAGTAAAAAGCGTCACTTTGCTCGACGAGCAAGAAACGTCTACTAAAGGGCAAGGCTTTTTCCCTGATGCGGTCACAACCAGAGGCCAAAAACATCTGCGTGAACTCACAGAAATGGTCGAATCTGGAAATAGAGCCGTACTTTTATTCACTGTTTTACATTCAGGTATTGAAAAAGTGTCTGCGGCACACCATATAGACGCCAAATATTCGTTATTACTAAAACAAGCACAAGACGCTGGAGTTGAAGTGCTTTGCTATAAAGCAGAGCTCAGCAGTACTCAAATACAACTAAAACAAGCTGTTGAATTTATCAATAGCTAAGCAAAGATGCTGAACTAATCACATTGATTGCAAGTTTGAATAAGAGTATTTGCCACCATTCGTTCTTTCTGCTATAGATACCCGCCTTAAAATTAGCTGCTTTGCAGTTGACTAGGTGTAAATAGGAGATGCTGTATGCCAGAATCTAAGAAAAAAGCGCTAGGCATCCTAGCCATCGCAGGTGTTGAACCGTACCAAGAGAAGCCAGGTGAAGAGTACATGTCACCTGAGCAAACGGAACATTTTACAAAAATTTTAGCAGCTTGGCGCAACCAGCTCAGGGAAGAAGTTGATCGTACTGTGCACCACATGCAGGACGAAGCAGCGAATTTCCCAGACCCAGTTGACCGAGCTTCTCAAGAAGAAGAATTCAGCCTAGAGTTACGTAACCGTGACCGTGAGCGTCGTCTTATCAAAAAAATTGAGAAGACATTAGACAAGATCGAAGAAGACGATTTCGGCTTCTGTGATTCTTGCGGTATCGAGATTGGCATTCGTCGCCTTGAAGCTCGTCCAACTGCTGATCTTTGTATTGACTGTAAAACACTTGCAGAGATCAAAGAGAAACAGATGCAAGGTTAATTCTTGCAGATGTAAAGAAAGGGAGCCTTGGCTCCCTTTTTTGTTTGTTATCCAAGCGAAGTATTTCACACGCTTGATAGTAAATAACAGCTTTAAGCCTTAGTTCTATACATCAAACCTTTTTTCTATAGATTGAAGCTTAGTTCTACGTATTAAAGCTCTTGTTAAACGTCTTAAGAATCGGCTACTGCGGTACCATTTAGATTAGGTTGTTCACTCATGAATTATATCGGGCGCTTTGCACCATCACCGTCAGGTCCTCTTCATTTTGGCTCACTTGTTGCTGCTCTTGGTAGCTACTTTCAAGCAAAATCTAACCAAGGAAAATGGTTAGTTCGTATGGAAGACCTAGATCCACCAAGAGAAATGGCCGGCGCTGCAGACCTCATTCTTAAGACGCTTGAGGCTTACCACCTATTTTGGGATGGTGAAGTCGTCTATCAAAGCCAACGTCATGGCTTGTATCAAGCTCAAATCGATCAATGGGTCACTGACAATCAAGCCTACTACTGCCAATGCACCCGCAAGCAGATAAAGGCTTTGGGTGGCTTTTACAATGGTCACTGTCGAGATGCAGGCTTAATCGATTCAGGTGAACAGGCGGTGCGCTTGCGCATGGATTTTCCTGTAGAGTCCTTTGATGATGTTCGCCACGGCACCATTCAAATCCCTAAAGCATTGGCTGAAGAAGATTTTATTATAAAACGCAGAGATGGATTGTTTGCCTATAACTTGGCCGTTGTCCTTGATGACATCGAACAAGGAGTAACAGAAGTCGTAAGAGGCGCAGACCTGATAGAACCAACCGGTCGACAAATCAGTTTGTACAAGACGCTCAAGCAAAAAACAGTCAGTTACCTGCACTTACCATTGGCAACCGATGGCTTGGGGAATAAACTGTCAAAACAGAACCATGCCACCGCGATAGATATCGATAATCCAAAACCAACGTTACTCAACGCGATGCGATTCTTAGGTTTTGATATCCCGACAGCCCTTTGTGAGGCTTCAATGGATGAGATTTTATTGTGGGGCTGCCAGCAATGGAACGTCAGTCAGTTACCTGATAGTTTACAAAAAGAGCACTGTAATTAGCTCGAAACTCACGGCAAATAGCAAAAACGACACATAAAAATGCCATAACCAACCACTGTGGTTAAGCAGACGATGTTCTCAAATGGCTCGCGCTAAGCTATTATTAGCCGCAATTAAACTCTGCACTACCACTTTGGACTAAGAGAAAAACAAAGTTGGCGATACCTACTTTGTTCTAAACTAATGAATACAAACGACAATACCCCAAGCGAACAACGCGGATTCCACGAATTAGCTCTGAATATTTATACTCGTCAAGAGCACAATATTTCACGCAAGCAGATCAGCGACAACGCACTAAAAGTGCTATATCGCCTGAATGGTGCGGGTTTTGACGCATTTCTAGTCGGTGGTGGTGTGCGCGATATCTTATTAGGCTCTCAGCCAAAAGATTTTGATATTGCGACCAACGCAACGCCAGAGCAAATCAAACACCTCTTCAGAAACTGTCGCCTTATCGGTCGCCGTTTCCGCTTGGCACATATCATGTTTGGTCGTGACATCATTGAAGTGGCAACTTTCCGTGGCCACCACCAAGAACCATCGAAAAACGTGTCTGCACAATCGAAAGAAGGCATGCTACTGCGCGATAACGTGTACGGCAGTGTTGATGAAGATGCAGAACGTCGTGACTTCACAATCAACGCGATGTACTACAACATTGCAGACTACAGCATCCACGATTACGCGGGTGGTGTAGAAGATTTAGAAGATAAACTGATCCGCCTGATTGGTGATCCAGAAACACGTTACCGCGAAGACCCAGTACGTATGCTACGTGCAATGCGCTTCGCCGCTAAACTGGATTTCGATATTGAAGAAGACACAGCTGACCCGATTGAAGAGTTAGCGCACCTTCTAAGAGATATCCCGGCAGCGCGCCTTTACGAAGAGTCTCTGAAATTGCTGCAATCAGGTCACGGTTTAGAAACTTACCACCTAATGCGCGAGTACAACCTCTTTCAACAGATGTTCCCAGCAGTAGCGGAATACTTCACAGAAGATTACGACTCTCACACAGAGCAGATGCTTGATTTGGTTCTCGATTCAACCGATCTTCGCATCGAAGATGGTAAGCGAGTAAACCCAGCATTCATGTTTGCAGCGATGCTTTGGTACCCAATGAACAAGCTGGCAGACAAACTTGTCGCTGAACAGGGTATGGCACACTACGATGCGATCATGGAAGCGAGTAACATCATTCTTGATCAACAAGTAAAATCTATTGCTATTCCTCGTCGTCACACCGCAACCATTCGCGAAGTCTGGCAACTGCAACTTCGACTGCCTCGCCGCAACGGTAAACGTGCAGTTCGTCTAATGGAGCTCAACAAGTTCCGTGCAGGCTACGATTTCCTAGAAATGCGTGGTGAGATTGAAGGCGGCGAAACTAAAGAGCTTGCGAAATGGTGGGAGCGTTATCAAACAGCCGGTCGCAACATGCGTCAAGCGATGGCTAACGACGTTGCAGCACCATCAAAGTCAGGCCATCGTCGCCGTAAGACTTACCGAAACAAAAAGAGTAAGCAATCAGAATGATAACGGCTTACATTGCGGTCGGCAGCAACCTTGCCGACCCAGTTAGCCAAGCAAATTTGGCTATCGAAACGCTAAAAAGCCTACCGCGATCAACGTTTATTGCGACCTCTCAGCTATATAGTAGCACTCCAATGGGGCCGCAAAATCAACCGGACTACATCAACGCGGTAGTCGCTATCCAAACCGAATTAACGCCAATTGAACTGCTTGATTGCACTCAAAAGATCGAGTTAGAGCAAGGGCGTGTCCGTAAAGACGAGCGTTGGGGACCAAGAACCTTGGATCTCGACATTGTGTTATACGGCAATGAGGTGATCGATTCAGAGCGCTTAGTCGTTCCTCATTACGGAATGAAAGAACGAGAGTTTGTACTCTACCCGCTTGCTGAAATCGCACCAAGTTTACAACTCCCTGATGGGACTGAGCTGACAGAACTGCTGAAAATAGTAGATAAGAACGGGCTCAATGTTTGGCAACAATAGCCAAGCGCATTAAGGAAAACCAATGAAAAAAGTAACCATTAACGACCTGATCAAATGCAAACGTGAAGGCCGTAAATTCGCGACGTCGACAGCTTATGATGCGAGCTTTGCTCAATTATTCGAAAGCCAAGAGATGCCTGTACTGCTTGTCGGTGATTCACTGGGTATGGTTTTACAAGGCCATAACGATACATTACCAGTAACCGTTGAAGACATTGCTTATCATACTCGCTCAGTGCGTGCTGGTAGCCCAAACTGTCTTCTTATGGCTGACATGCCTTTCATGAGCTACGCAACACCAGAGCAAGCTTGTGAGAGCGCAGCTACCTTGATGCGTGCTGGCGCGAACATGGTAAAAATCGAAGGCGGAAGCTGGTTGGTTGATACTGTGAAGATGCTAACAGAACGTGCAGTGCCAGTATGTGCACACTTAGGCTTGACGCCTCAATCTGTGAACATTTTTGGTGGTTACAAAATTCAAGGTCGTGACGACGAGCAAGCAGACAAAATGGTTGCTGACGCACTCGCGCTACAAAATGCAGGTGCTCAAATCGTTCTACTTGAATGTGTACCGGCTTCATTAGCAAAACGAATTACAGATGCTTGCCACGTGCCAGTTATTGGTATTGGTGCAGGTAATGTTACCGATGGTCAGATCTTGGTTATGCATGACATGTTCGGTATTTCTGCGAACTACATGCCGAAGTTCTCTAAGAATTTCCTAGCAGAAACAGGTGATATGCGTAAGGCAGTAGCTCTATACAAAGAAGAAGTAGAGAGTGCGCGCTTCCCTGATGAAGCTCATACAATCGCTTAGGAGTAAGTATGCAAACTTTTGCTGAAATAGCGGCTCTTCGTGAGCAGATTAAACAGTTTAAGCGTGATGGACGTACGGTTGCTTTTGTACCGACAATGGGAAACCTGCATGAAGGTCACCTGACTCTTGTAAAGAAAGCTCGAGAACTGGCAGACATCGTTGTTGTAAGTATCTTTGTAAACCCAATGCAGTTTGACCGCGCCGACGACCTAAACAACTACCCTCGCACGTTAGAAGCAGATTTAAGCAAACTAACTGGCGAAGGCGTTGAGCTGGTATTTACACCCACGCCAGAGGTGATGTACCCAGAGGGATTAGACAAACAAACGTTTGTTGAGGTCCCAGGCATATCTCACATGCTTGAAGGCGCATCTCGTCCAGGTCACTTCCGTGGCGTAGCGACGATTGTCACCAAGCTGTTTAACATTGTTCAGCCAGACTTTGCATGCTTCGGCAAAAAAGACTTCCAGCAGCTTGCTGTTATTCGCCAGATGACCACTGACTTAGCGTTAGACATTAAAGTTGTGGGCGTTGCGACCGTTCGTGAAATGGATGGCTTGGCAATGAGCTCTCGCAATAGCAATCTAACCATTGACGAGCGTCAACGAGCGCCAGTTTTAGCGCGCACTATGCGTTGGATCAGCAGTGCTATTCGTGGTGGCCGCGATGATTACGCATCAGTGATTGAAGATGCAACTGACCAGCTACGC
Organism: Vibrio splendidus; assembly: GCF_001557875.1. Taxonomy (GTDB): domain Bacteria; phylum Pseudomonadota; class Gammaproteobacteria; order Enterobacterales; family Vibrionaceae; genus Vibrio; species Vibrio splendidus_F. The sequence continues at coordinate 278,165 of NZ_LNRF01000004.1, forward strand.
GCTGCCGATCTTCAACCGGATGAGATATTCATCTGCGATGCGAAAACGCTGCAAGCGATCACTTCAGAATCAACTCAAGCAGTGATTCTAATGTCGGCTTTCCTAGGTAAGACTCGTCTTATCGATAACCAAGTTCTCGATTTGGTAACGGAAACCAAAGAAGAAGTGAAAGAAGAAACTGCTGAGTAATCACTTTCTTCTCTTTACGTAAACCAGCTCCTAACGCAAAGCAAAAGCACAAACGAAAGATACAAAAAAGGTCGATGCAATATCGACCTTTTTCTTTGCCTGACATTCAGAGCTTAATCAGCAATGTATTAACTACGTAAGCCAATCCCCTTTGTCACCAAGTAATGTGCAATGCCATACAACAGCACGATAAACACACCTAGTACGCCAAACGACGTCACAATACCCACATCAGACACACCCAAGAAGCCATATCTGAACGCGTTTACCATGTAGACAATCGGATTCAGCTTCGATACACCCTGCCAAAACTCAGGCAACAGGCTAATCGAGTAGAACACACCACCAAGGTACGTCAGCGGCGTTAAGATAAAGGTTGGGATAATAGAGATATCATCAAACGTGCGTGCGAATACCGCGTTAATAAGGCCACCTAAGGCAAATACCACCGACGTTAGGAAAACGGTCGCAATAATCACGCCCCAGTGATCCACCTGAAGGTCAACGAAGAACAGCGATACAAAGGTTACGATAGTACCCACTAACAAGCCACGCACCACACCACCCATTACGAAGCCAGCGATAATCACGTAGTTAGGAACCGGAGCTACAAGCAACTCTTCAATATTCTTTTGGAACTTAGCACTAAAGAATGAAGAAGCAACGTTGGAATATGAATTGGTGATCACCGACATCATGATCAGGCCAGGAACAATGTATTCCATGTAGCTGAAGCCGTTCATTTCACCAATACGGGCACCGATAAGATTACCGAAGATAATGAAATAAAGCGTCATGGTAATCGCAGGTGGCACCAGAGTTTGCACCCAGATACGAGTAAAGCGATTGATCTCTTTGGTCAACAAACTGCAGAAAGCTGTCCAATATAGGCTGTACATATTACTTACTCCCCTCACGGACGATACTCACAAATAACTCTTCTAGACGGTTGGCTTTGTTACGCATAGAAAGGACTTTAACCTGATGCTCGCTCAATTGAGCAAAGATGGTATTCAAACCTAGGTTCTTATCGATTTCGATTTCTAGCGAGCCATTGAGCATGACTTGGCTATTCACACCTTCAAGCTTAGGTTCTGTCGCGCCCTCTTCCAGATCCAGAATAAAGGTCTCAGCACTCAACTTGCCCAGCAGCGCTTTCATGGTTGTGTTCTCAATCAACTCACCGCGATTGATGATGCCAATGTTACGACACAGCATTTCTGCTTCTTCTAGATAGTGCGTGGTCAAGATAATAGTAATGCCCTGCTTCTCATTGATCTCTTTTAGGAATTCCCACATTGAACGACGCAGTTCAATATCGACACCCGCAGTTGGTTCATCAAGGATCAACAAATGAGGTTCATGCATCAATGCACGCGCGATCATCAAACGACGCTTCATACCACCAGACAAGTTACGCGCACGTTCACCACGTTTTTCCCACAAATCGAGTTGAGATAGGTACTTTTTCGCTCGCTCTTTCGCCAATGCTTTTGGCACGCCGTAATAGCCCGCCTGTTGCAACACGATCTGTTCAACAGTTTCGAACGGGTTAAAGTTGAACTCTTGAGGCACAAGGCCTAGGTTCTGCTTCGCCAACTCCAGATCGGTATCAATGTCGTAACCGAACACTTTAACCTTGCCTGACGTTTTATTTACCAGTGAAGAGATAACACCAATTGTGGTTGATTTACCCGCACCATTTGGACCAAGTAGTGCGTAAAAGTCGCCTTTTTCTACTTGTAAACTAACGCCCTTAAGAGCCTCGAAGCCCCCAGCATAAGTTTTTCTTAATTGCTCAATTTCTAATGCATACATAGAGATAGACTGCCATTTGCTATAGATAAGATGTCGACGACCGAGCTTGAGGAGAGAGTAATGCTTAAAACGAGCTAGCAGAAAACTAACCCAAACTTGTTTACTCGGCCATTTTGCAAACAAGTTTATCGTTGATTAACGATGAATACAAATATCGTGTGAGAGTTTCTTTCGAAAACAAATAAGAATATTGGCTAAGTGAAGACCAAATCAGCGTTCAATAAATATAAAAATGCCGCTAAGTTATTCACTTAACGGCACTAATGATCAGTCATGAGTTGAGCGTCTTGTCATCTTATTACTGAATAATTAAACAGCCTCAAATTGATGTTCATCTCTGTCGACATAGCTTGTTGCGGCCGTCAGGGCTTCGTATCTGAAGCGATAGGTGTTGGATTCAGGTACAAGATCAATCACGTGGAACTTCTCTAGTTGCTGACGAGTGTTCTCATTCGGACATAGCAAGTACACCTCACACTGCGCATCCAATGCGTCTTTAATCGCATTCTCTAGCGCAAGGCCAACAGTGACATCAATCATAGGTACATCTGTCAGGTCTAGAATCATCGCTTCATAGTCAGAGATACTTGAGTGCTGGCGTGAAATCGCCTTTGAAACGCTGAATATCATCGGCCCAGAAAGATAGAAGAACAACACTTTACCATTGGCACTATCGAGTAACTGACGTTCGCTATCGGTCAATGGGATATCGTCTTCGTCGTCACCATCACTGATCGCCTTAACTTGTCTGGCTTGCTCTCGGCTCAATCTTTCAATAATCAGAATGTTCGAAATAAACACACCCAGCCCAACCGCAATAATCAAGTCAACGAATACAGTCAGCAGCATCACACCATACATCACGCCCATGCCGGCATAGCTGACCTTGTGCGCGCGCTGGATAAAACTCCAATCAAGAATATTGAAACCAACATACATCGCGATACCAGCCAGCACAGCCATAGGAATCGGCTCTGTTAGACCACCCGCAACCAATACCACTAGTGCAAGCACCAAAGCTCGAATAACACCTGAAAGCGGAGAGCGTGCACCCACCTGAATATTGGTCACGGTACCCATGGTTGCCCCCGCACCTGGCAATGCTCCGAATAGGCCAGAAAGCATATTCGCAATGCCTTGGCCACGAAGTTCTTTGTCTGAGTCATGCTCTTTACGAGTCAGCGAATCTCCGATAACCGCGGTCAGAAGCGTATCAATACAGCCAAGAGTACCCAGTACTAAGGCATCAATAACCATCGTAGTGAATTGTTCAGCGCTGATCGTAGGGATAACGAGAGAAGGCAAACCGGCTGGAATTTCACCAATACGGCGAATAGAGTCGGTATCAAAAATAATGACAGACAAGAGCGTCACTGCAACCAAAGCGACCAGTTGAGCAGGCACATACTTACGATATTTAGCTGGAAAACCGAAAAGAATACCGAGCGTCAATGCCCCTAAAAACAGCTCGCTGATTTTAAGGTTAGCCAGTGTATCTGGAAGCGCAGAAAGCGTGCCCATCACACCACCGGAAGGTGCAGCATGTCCTAATAGAGGGGACAACTGCAGAATAATTAGAATAACGCCGATGCCCGACATAAATCCGGAGATCACGCTATATGGCATCAAAGTAACGTATTTTCCGAGCTTTAATGTACCGAGTAATATCTGAAAAGCACCAGCCATCATTACCACGGTAAAGGTCATTGCCATTCCGGTTTCAGGATACTTGGCCACCATGCTGGTCATTACTGCCGTCATGATCACCGTCATCGGGCCGGTCGGTTCAGAGATCAGGCTGCTCGAGCCACCAAACAATGCCGCAAATAGGCCAACCATGATGGCGCCCCAAAGGCCAGCTTCCGCGCCCGCGCCAGAAGCAACACCAAATGCCAATGCTAAAGGCAACGAGATGATGGCTGTAGTGACACCGCCAAACATATCCCCTTTGAGATTGATATCCGTAAAACGACTTCCAAACAAAACACACCTTCCTGATGATGAAATGACAAACCTTATCACTTTAACAAATGTATCAAGTGTTCAGAAAGTGTTAATTCAATCACATTATTCATGTCTTATAACCGGATCATAGCTTCTACACTAAGTTAATGATTTTAACGACTAGTACACGTCAGATGAGTACTATTTGACACAGTTTTTACGAGATTGAATTTGTAACATTGTGTATAGTTGAGATTCTTAATTAAGGGATGTAAGACGCAAAATGCCAGAGATTAAACAGCTTTTTGAAAACAACTCTAAATGGTCAGAAGAAATTCGCTCTCAACGACCTGAGTATTTTACAACGCTTGAAGAGGGTCAAAGCCCCGGTTTTCTATGGATAGGCTGCTCAGATAGCCGTGTTCCGGCCGAGCGTCTCACTGGTTTGTATTCTGGCGAACTTTTTGTTCACCGAAATGTGGCGAACCAAGTGGTTCATACCGATTTAAACTGCCTCTCAGTTGTGCAGTACGCCGTCGATGTACTCAAAGTTAAACACATTATTGTCTGTGGTCACTATGGCTGTGGTGGTGTTAATGCGGCGATTGATAACCCTAAACTTGGCCTTATCAACAACTGGTTACTACACATCCGTGACAATTACCTAAAATACCGTAAGCAAATCGAGGGGCTTCCTCGTGAGCAATGGGGTGACAAGTTGTGCGAAATTAACGTCGCAGAACAGGTTTATAACCTAGGCAACTCAACCATTATGCAAAATGCATGGGAGCGTGGCCAAGAAGTTGAAATTCACGGTGTGGTTTATGGTATTGGTGATGGCAAGCTGCAAGACCTTGGCGTACGTTGCTCAAGTAACGATACTTTAGAGAACAGTCACTTGGAGGCATTAAACAAGATCTTAACGACGCCTCTTCTTAGTCAACAAAGCTAGCCCTTCCGTAATAAATACAAAAAGCCCGCATCAAGCGGGCTTTTTAATGACTTCTAACCGACAAGCGTAATGATTACTCTTGAGGTACTACCTTACCGATGTATGGTAGGTGACGATATTTCTGAGCGTAATCGATACCAACACCAACCACGAACTCGTCTGGGATTTCAAAACCAATCCACTTTGTATCGACAGTCACTTCACGGCGAGAAGGCTTATCTAGTAGTGTACAAATTTCGATAGACTTAGGACCACGTAGGCTTAGAATCTCTTTCACTTTAGTCAGCGTATTACCTGTATCGATAATATCTTCTACAAGTAGAACGTCTTTACCTTGGATATCATCATCAAGGTCTTTCAAAATACGAACATCACGTGAGCTTTCCATGCCGTTACCGTAGCTAGACGCGGTCATGAAATCAACTTGGTGAGTTAAATCGATAGCACGAGCAAGATCCGCCATAAAGACAAAAGATCCACGTAATAAGCCAACTAAAACTAGATCTTCACTACCTTGGTAGTGCTCCGTGATCTGTTTGCCTAGTTCGTTCACTCGATCCTGAACTTCTTGCTCAGAGATCATGACTTCAACTGTATGCTTCATACTGCTCTCATTCTATTTGGTGATTGCGACGAATGTTGACAGTTTCGTCAGTTGTGTCGCTCAATTTTGTGCGTAAGTCTAGCACTGCTCAAATACCCACACCACCTTATGGTTCGAATTTACTGTCAGATTCTCAACGAAATGTGCGCTGGTGCCTTATCCAATACTCGTCTCCTTTCACATCAATGCTGATCACGCTTTATGTATCAAGTTTGATGTAACTGTCTATAAAACAAGCTGAAAGGATTGACCATTCGCATATGCACCATTACACTCATCTTGGCTTAAATAATAATAAAATCATTAATATAAAAATTTCGTTGGCAAGGAAAACAAAATGGACTCAATATCTAAGAGACCTAGAACTAGGCTTTCACCTTTAAAAAGAAAACTTCAACTGATGGAAATCGCTCTTGAGGTATTCTCTCGCCGCGGTATCGGTCGTGGTGGACACGCTGATATTGCAGACATCGCTCAGGTGTCTGTCGCAACCGTATTTAACTACTTCCCTACTCGTGAAGATCTGGTTGATGAAGTACTAAATCACGTTGTACGCCAATTCTCTAACTTCCTTTCAGACAATATCGATCTGGATATTCACGCAAAACAAAACCTACATAATATTGCGACTGAAATGGTGACGTTAGTGGCTCAAGATAGCCATTGGTTAAACGTATGGTTCGAATGGAGCGCTTCGACTCGTGATGAAGTATGGCCGCTATTCGTAACAACCAACCGCACTAACCAAATGTTAGTGCAAAATATGTTTAGCAAAGCGATTGAACGCGGTGAAGTTTGCGACGATCACGACCCTAAACATCTAGCGAACCTATTCCACGGCATCTGCTACTCGCTATTCATCCAAGCGAAACGTGTAGAAACACCAGAAGAGCTTTCAAGCTTAACGGATAGCTACTTGAACATGCTATGCATTTATAAGTAGATTCGAGTAAAGCTATTGAAAGGGTTGGCGTTTTCGTCAATCCTTTTTTGTTACCGATAGATGGATATTGGTTGAAAAAGATTCCCTACTCCCTCCTTCGTCAATCTAAGGAATGACGTAAATAGTGAGCAGCAACTCTCTCATATTCAAAAATAACCCAATCACAAACTTCAACACCTCATTTCGTCATCCTCAAGAGCGAGGGACGAGAGAGTTGGGGATCTCTTTTAGTAAAATGACTCACTAATAATGACGCATAAAAAAGCCGCTGACGAATCAGCGGCTTTTAAAAACATTAGCGAGTGGCTAAAGGAGAGTTACTTCTTCTTTTTCACTGCTTTCTTGTTTGGAAGGTCAGTGATTGAACCTTCGAATACTTCCGCAGCTAGACCAACAGACTCGTGTAGAGTTGGGTGAGCGTGGATAGTAAGAGCGATATCTTCTGCATCACAACCCATTTCGATTGCTAGGCCGATTTCGCCAAGCAGTTCACCACCGTTAGTACCAACAACAGCACCACCGATTACACGATGAGTCTCTTTATCGAAGATCATCTTAGTCATACCGTCTGCACAGTCAGAAGCGATTGCACGACCAGAAGCAGCCCAAGGGAAAGTCGCAACTTCGTAGTTGATGCCTTCAGCTTTCGCTTCTTTCTCAGTCTTACCTACCCAAGCCACTTCTGGCTCAGTGTACGCAATTGATGGGATTACTTTAGGGTCGAAGTAGTGCTTCTTACCAGAGATAACTTCAGCAGCTACGTGACCTTCATGCACACCTTTGTGAGCAAGCATTGGTTGACCAACAACGTCACCGATCGCATGGATGTGAGGAACGTTAGTACGCATTTGCTTATCAACATTGATGAAGCCACGCTCATCAACTTCGATACCCGCTTTTTCAGCGTCGATAAGTGCACCGTTTGGAACACGACCGATAGCAACAAGAACAGCATCGTAGCGCTCAGCTTCAGCTGGTGCTTTTTTGCCTTCCATTGAAACGTAGATACCATCTTCTTTCGCTTCAACAGCAGTTACTTTAGTTTCAAGCATTAGCTTGAACTTGTTCTTAATGCGCTTAGTGAAAACTTTAACGATGTCTTTATCCGCAGCAGGGATAACTTGATCGAACATCTCTACAACTTCAACTTTAGAACCTAGAGAGTGGTAAACCGTACCCATCTCAAGACCGATGATACCGCCGCCCATGATAAGCAGTTTTTCAGGTACTTCGTTTAGTTCTAGTGCATCCGTAGAATCCCAAATACGTGGGTCTTCATGTGGGATGAAAGGAAGTTTGATTGGGCGAGAGCCCGCAGCAATGATTGCGTTGTCGAAGTTAACCGTAGTTGCTTCGCCTTCACCTTCAACAAGAATGCTGTTAGGACCAGTGAACTTACCGAAACCGTTAACAACAGTTACGTTACGCATCTTAGCCATACCGCCAAGACCGCCAGTTAGTTGATCAACTACTTTTTCTTTCCAGATACGGATCTTGTTGATGTCCGTTTGTGGCTCGCCGAATACAACGCCGTGCTCTGCCATCGCTTTAGCTTCTTCAATTACTTTAGAAACGTGAAGAAGTGCTTTTGATGGAATACAACCAACGTTTAGACATACACCACCAAGAGTGCTGTAACGTTCAACTAGTACTGTTTCTAGACCTAAATCCGCACAACGGAATGCCGCTGAGTAACCAGCAGGACCTGAACCAAGTACAACAACTTGGGCTTTAATTTCTTTGCTCATTGTGACCTCTTGTAGTCATTATCCCTAACAGGCTGAGTAGATGTTCTTAAAATTATTGGGCTTTCAAACAGGAAACATTTTACAGAGATGTTAACAGTGTGAAAGTAGCTTTAAGTTAGCCTGTGAGCTAGACAACAATTCCCTATCAGATTATGAGAAATGCAGGAAACTGTTCTCTAAAAATAGTCTTTATATAAAGAATTAAGGTGACCCGAAAGTCACCTTAATAATTACTTTCTCAATTACAGTACTAGACGACGAATGTCAGATAGTGCGCTGTTTAGGAAAGTAATGAAGCGTGCACCTTCAGCACCATCGATCACACGGTGGTCGTATGATAGAGACAGTGGAAGCTGTAGACGTGGTTGGAACTCTTTACCATTCCAAACTGGCTTAATTTCAGACTTAGATACACCTAGGATACCTACTTCTGGAGCATTTACGATTGGAGTAAATGCTGTACCGCCAATACCACCAAGGCTAGAGATTGTGAAACAACCGCCTTGCATGTCTGCCGCTGTTAGCTTACCAGAACGTGCTTTCTTAGAAACAGCCATTAGCTCTTCAGATAGCTCGTAGATGCCTTTCTTGTTCACGTCTTTGAAGACAGGAACAACTAGACCGTTTGGTGTATCAACAGCGATACCCACGTTTACGTACTTCTTAAGAATGATGCTTTCGCCATCTTCAGAAAGAGAAGAGTTAAACGCTGGGAATGCTTCTAGCGCTTTAGCAACTGCTTTCATGATGAACACAAGTGGAGTGATCTTCATGCCAGTGTCTTTCTTCGCTTCGATTGCGTTCTGTTCTTTACGGAATGCTTCTAGCTCAGTGATGTCTGCATTGTCCCACTGTGTAACGTGAGGGATCATTACCCAGTTACGGTGCAGGTTCGCGCCAGAGATCTTCTTAATCTTAGAAAGCTTCTGAACTTCAGTTTCGCCGAACTTGCTGAAGTCAACTTTTGGCCATGGTAGTAGACCAAGAGCAGAACCGTCGCCGCCTTTGCCAGATGCCGCAGCACCAGACTCTAGACGCTTAAGTGCATCTTTAACGTAAGACTGAACGTCTTCTTTAAGGATACGGCTCTTACGACCAGTACCTTTAACCTTAGAAAGGTTAACGCCAAATTCACGAGCAAGACGACGAACTACTGGAGAAGCGTGCGCGTAGTCACCGTTCTCTTGGAAGTCGCTAGCTGCTGGAGCCGCTGCAGTTGCTTCTGCTTTAGGAGCAGGTGCCGCCGCTGGAGCTGCTGCTTGTGCTGGAGCTGCAACAGGAGCAGGCGCTGCGCCTTCAACTACAAAAGTCATGATTAGAGAGCCAGTTGACACTTTGTCGCCAGCTGCAATCTTGATCTCTTTTACTGTACCAGCGAATGGTGCAGGAACTTCCATTGAAGCTTTGTCGCCTTCAACAGTAATTAGAGATTGCTCTTCTTCTACTGTATCGCCAACCGCTACCATGATTTCAGTAACTTCTACTTCGTCACCACCGATATCAGGAACGTTTACTTCTTTTTCAGCTGATGCTGCTGGAGCCGCTGCAACTGGTGCCGCCGCTGGAGCAGGAGCTGCTGCAACTGGAGCGCCAGAACCCGCTACTTCAAATACCATTACTAGAGAACCAGTAGATACTGAGTCACCAGAAGCGATCTTGATTTCTTTTACTGTACCAGCGAATGGTGCAGGAACTTCCATTGAAGCCTTGTCACCTTCAACAGTAAGAAGAGATTGCTCTTCTTCTACTGCGTCACCGATAGCAACCATGATTTCAGTTACTTCAACTTCATCACCGCCGATGTCAGGAACGTGAACTTCTTTAAGCTCAGCTGCCGCTGCAGGAGCAGCTGCAGGAGCAGCTGCAACTGGTGCAACTGGTGCAGCCGGTGCTGCTGCACCTTCCGCAGGAGAGCCTGCCTCTTCAAAGATCATGATAAGAGAACCAGTAGAAACAGAATCGCCTTCCGCTACTTTGATTTCTTTAACGATACCCGCTTGAGACGCAGGAACTTCCATTGAAGCTTTGTCGCCTTCAACAGTGATCAGTGACTGCTCTTCTTCAACTTTGTCGCCAACGTTTACAAGAATCTCAGTTACTTCAACCTCGTCAGCACCGATGTCTGGTACATTAATTTCGATTGTCATTGTATTTACCTACCTTAATGCCAGTCTTATGCGTATTGCGGGTTAGTTTTTTCAGTGTCGATATCGAATTTAGCAATTGCTTCAACAACTACAGATTTCTCGATGTCACCACGTTTAGCCAGTTCAGTTAGAGCTGCAACTACGATGTAGCCAGCGTTAACTTCGAAGTGACGACGTAGGTTTTCACGGCTGTCAGAGCGACCGAAACCATCAGTACCAAGTACTTTGTAAGACTCAGTTGGCATAAATGCACGCACTTGCTCAGCGTAGTTCTTCATGTAGTCAGTCACTGCGATTGCAGGCTCTTTACCAAGAACAGTTGTGATGTACGGTACTTTCTCTTCAGCTTCTGGGTGAAGCATGTTGTCACGCTCTACCGCTTGGCCGTCACGAGTTAGTTCGTTGAACGATGTTACAGAGAATACGTCAGATGCTACGCCGTACTCTTCGCTTAGAATTACAGCGGCTTTACGCGCTTCATTCATGATAGTACCAGAGCTCATTAGTTGAACTTTGCCCTTAGCACCTGCGTGAGATTCAAGCTTGTAGATACCCTTACGGATGCCTTCTTCAGCGCCTTCTGGCATTGCTGGCATTGCGTAGTTCTCGTTCATTACTGTTAGGTAGTAGTAAACGTTCTCTTGCTCAGGACCGTACATGCGACGGATACCGTCTTGCATGATGACTGCTAGCTCGTAAGCAAACGTTGGGTCGTAAGAGATACAGTTCGGGATAGTGTTCGCTTGGATGTGCGAGTGACCATCTTCGTGCTGTAGACCTTCACCGTTCAGTGTAGTACGACCTGCAGTAGCACCTAATAGGAAGCCACGAGCTTGTTGGTCGCCTGCTAGCCATGCCATGTCACCAATACGTTGGAAACCGAACATTGAGTAGTAGATGTAGAACGGGATCATCGGTAGGTCGTTTGTGCTGTATGAAGTTGCAGCAGCAACCCATGAAGCCATAGAACCTAGTTCGTTGATACCTTCTTGAAGAACTTGACCAGACGTTGCTTCTTTGTAGTAAGAAACGATGCCTTTATCTTCAGGTGTGTATTCTTGACCGTGTGGGTTGTAGATACCAACCTGACGGAACAGACCTTCCATACCGAACGTACGAGCTTCATCACAGATGATAGGAACGATGTTCTTACCAATGTTCTTATCTTTAAGAAGGATGTTTAGCGTACGTACATAAGCCATAGTTGTTGAGATATCACGCTTCTGTTCACCTAGTAGAGGTGCGAATGCGTCTAGCTCAGGAACTTTGAATTCTTGAGTGAATTTAGGCAGACGTGCTGGCGTGTAACCTTGTAGAGCTTTACGACGAGCATGTAGGTATTCGTACTCAGCAGAACCTTCTTCCAGTTTCAGGTAAGGAAGCTCAGACACTTTTTCATCAGAAAGAATGTCTTGTAGGCCTAGACGATCACGTAGGTATTGTACGTGAGTCATGTCCATCTTCTTAACACCGTGAGCGATGTTTTTACCTTCTGCAGCTTCACCCATACCGTAACCTTTAACTGTTTTAGCTAGGATTACTGTTGGTTTACCACCTGTCTCTTTTGCATTGTTAAATGCAGCGAACAGTTTAGAAGAATCGTGACCACCACGCTTCAGTTCGAAGATTTGGTCATCAGTCATATCTGCAACTAGTGCAGCTGTTTCTGGGTACTTACCAAAGAAGTGCTCACGTACGTATGCGCCATCTTTAGATTTGAATGTCTGGTAGTCACCATCGATAGTTTCGTTCATTAGTTGAAGAAGCTTACCAGTAGTGTCTTTAGCTAGTAGAGAATCCCAGTTGCTACCCCAGATAACTTTAACAACGTTCCAACCTGCACCTTTGAATAGGCCTTCAAGTTCTTGAATGATGCTACCGTTACCCATTACAGGGCCATCTAGACGCTGTAGGTTACAGTTAATTAGGAAACATAGGTTGTCTAGCTTCTCACGCGCAGCGAAAGAGATAGCACCACGTGATTCTGGCTCATCCATCTCACCGTCACCTAGGAACGCGTATACACGTTGCGCTGAAGTATCTTTCAGGCCACGGCCGTCAAGGTACTTAAGGAAGCGCGCTTGGTAGATCGCAGAGATCGGACCAAGACCCATAGATACTGTCGGGAACTGCCAGAATTCAGGCATCAGTTTAGGGTGCGGGTAAGAAGGGATACCTTTACCATCAACTTCTTGACGGAAGTTATCTAGCTGCTCTTCAGTTAGACGACCTTCAAGGAATGCACGAGAGTAGATACCTGGAGAGATGTGACCTTGGTAGTAAACTAGATCGCCACCATCTGTCTCGTTTGGAGCACGGAAGAAGTGGTTGAAACATACTTCGTAGAACGCTGCTGCTGACTGGTAAGAAGCCATGTGACCACCAAGGTCTAGGTCTTTCTTAGAAGCACGCAATACGATCATGATTGCGTTCCAGCGAATAATCGAACGAATACGACGCTCAAGAGTTACGTCACCAGGGTAAGCTGGCTCTTGTGCTGCTGGAATTGTGTTGATGTAGTTTGTGTTGATGCCTGTAGCCATATCAACACCATCTAAACGCGCTTTATCTAGAACTTGTTCTAGTAAAAACTGTGCACGTTCTACACCTTCTTCACGTACTACTGACTCAAGAGCTTCTAACCAATCTTGAGTTTCCAGAGCATCAACGTCATGCTTCATGTCAGACATGGCGATCTATCCTTTTTGTTAGTTGGATTCTACTAAACACGTAAAAAGCCGAAGTATTACGGCTATTTACCCTGTTGAATTCGACGTAAAGAACGTTCGCGGCGCGATTCTTCTTTGGTCAAATCCAGCAATGTTTCTTCGATGTAAGCTAAATGAGAGTGTGACATTTCACGCGCCTGTTCTGGCTGTCCTGAAACGATCGCATCTACAATGTTAGCTCGATGTATACTCACTTTCTCCACAACGTCTTTACGACGATGCAACAGCTTTAAATTTTCTAAGACGTTTTGTTCGAGTAACGGAGCCAAGCTACGAACAATGTGCAATAACACCACATTGTGCGCTGCCTCTGTTAAAGCAATAAGAAAAGCCATCACCGCTGCAGATTCGGCTTCAATATCACCTTTATCTTGCGCACCGCGAATTTTTTCTTGGCATGCTTGAATACGAGCAAAGTCTTCATCAGTCCCACGCAATGCCGCGAAGTAAGCCGAAATCCCTTCCATCGCGTGACGCGATTCCAACAAGTCTAGTTGGGTTTCAGAATGGGAGGACAACAAATTAAGCAAAGGATCTGAAAAGCTTTTCCAGATATTTTCGCTAACAAACGTCCCCCCACCTTGACGGCGAGTAAGCAAGCGTTTTGCTTCTAAACGTTGTATCGCTTCTCGGATTGAAGGACGAGACACATCGAACTGTTTCGCCAGTTCGCGCTCAGGCGGCAGCTGCTGCCCAGGAGCCAGTGTTCCTTCCACTATCAACCTTTCCAACTCTTGTTCGATAACATCGGAGAGTTTTGGCTGACGAATCCTTTGATAAGCCATAGTTTGTTGTTCTTCTTTTTCTTCGCTGACAATTGGTAATACCAATTTTAAGTTGGGCAGAAATTAACATAATTAAAACGCCACTGTCCAGTGTAAAATTGACCTGCATCATAGAACGCAGGGTGAATTAACCGTGGCTTAACAAATGAAATTTAAAACAGCAACCAAATTGGTCTTACCATTTACAGGGCTAATACTTTTGGGGAGGTTTCGTGCTAGAAAATTTCAGGATAAAAATGAATTGTTTCAGAAAGATTAGTGTCACTTGTTTAAAAATCAAACCAAACGCACATTTAGGATGGAAATCCTGTTCATAACCTTTAATAAATGAGCGTTTGATAAGCTCGTCACACTCTTGGTTTATTGCTGCTCTTCCCTCCACCACTTTCTTTACATAGCAACAACAAAAATTCACAAGTTATTATGCTAGGCGTTGACTACTCAGCCCCCTACGGCAAATAAGGTCATCTTCAAGACTGAGATTTAGACCTTAAGCCTTCCTTTAAATTTCTGCCAATCGAAGACCAAACCAGGGTCGGTCTTGCGCAAAGGTGCGATGTATTGGTGCCCGGTAATGCGCTGAGGGGTGATATCAGGAAAACTTGATAACAATGATTCCGTTAATACCGTAAGAGCCTGATACTGCTGCTCGGTATAAGCGACAAAATCACTGCCCTCCAGTTCAATACCAATCGAGTAGTCGTTACACCTTTCTCTACCAGCAAAACTCGACTGACCGGCATGCCACGCTCGATCAAGGAAAGAAACAAACTGCACCACCTCACCGTTACGGCGAATCAAACAGTGTGCTGATACTCCCATTTGGTGAATCACCTTAAAAAATGGGTGTTCTGACGGGTCTAGCTTGCCTGTAAAAAACTGTTCGATGTAAGGCCCACCAAATTGACCCGGAGGCAAACTAATGTTGTGGACCACCAGCAGAGAGATATCCTCGACACTGGGTCTAACATCAAAATACGGGGAAGGAACATGCCGAGCGTTGTCGTACCATCCGTTGGAGCTGATCGTCATCTTGGTCTCACTTTCTTTTCTGCTAGCACAATAAGATGTGACCTTGCCCATAGAGCAGTCGCGCTAGCCTCTTTAATTTGAAGTTAAGCAAGAGTATCATTCCATTCCCACTCCCTTTCAAGATTAGATTTGCGATGAAAAACACACATAACAGCCACCAACGCCTTGACTACTTAAAACAGCAACTGCCTCTAGAGATCACTCGTGCAGTCGCTGAGACTATCAAAGAAGATCTAGGTGGAACGTTAGATCCAGCGGCTGATATTACGGCAAGTCTAATCCCTGCAGACGCAGTCAACAGTGCAACCATCATTACCCGTGAGCAAGGCGTGTTCTGTGGTAAAGCTTGGGCTGATGAAGTGTTTAAGCAACTGGGCGGTGAAGTGACTATCGAGTGGAACGTAGAAGATGGCGACAAGGTTGAACCAAACCAAACGCTTTGCACACTAACAGGCCCAGCACGCGCGTTATTAACGGGTGAGCGCAACGCAATGAACTTCATTCAAACACTGTCTGGTTGTGCGACGGCAACTGCTATCTACGCGGACAAAATCAAACACACAGAGTGCCGTCTGTTAGATACTCGTAAAACAATCCCAGGTCTACGTAGTGCACTAAAATACGCTGTAGCTTGTGGTGGCGGTTTCAACCACCGTATTGGTGTCTTCGACGCTTACCTAATCAAAGAAAACCACATCATCGCTTGTGGTGGCATTGAGAAAGCTATCTCTACAGCAAAAGAGCTAAACCCAGGTAAACCTGTGGAAGTAGAAACAGAAAGCCTAGAAGAGCTAGAGCAAGCGATCAGCGCTGGCGCAGACATCATCATGCTAGACAACTTCACCACAGATATGATGCGTGAAGCAGTTAAAATCAACGCTGGACGTGCAGCACTTGAAAACTCTGGTAACGTGACTCTAGATACAATTGCTGAGTTCGCAGAAACAGGCGTTGATTACATCTCGGTAGGCGCGTTAACTAAGCACCTAAAAGCCATGGATCTATCAATGAGATTTAAAGCGTAATTAACTGAATAGTAAATAGTTTCCTAAGGGCACTGTTGATAACAGTGCCTTTTTTATTGCCTTAATTATCAGTATTTCAAACCGTTATTTAAGTTGATCGCATAAATTTGCGTGCTATATGAAACACTACACCAATAAATACCAAACCACTCGCGACCGTACCTGAACACCATTCCACTTCCCCACCTCGACTTCTATTCTCTCAATCAACCAGTGCTTGCGCTGAAACAAACTAAAGAATGGAATTAGACAATGAATAACAAGAACAAAAGAACGAACCAAAAAGGCTTTACGCTGATTGAATTGATGATTGTGGTGGCGATTATTGGAGTTTTATCTGCGATTGCTGTGCCTGCATATAAAGATTATGTATCTAAAAGTGAACTAGCTTCAGGGTTCGCCACTATAAAATCGGTCTTAACCCCTGCAGAACTTTATGTGCAAGAAAATGGATCTTTATCAGGAGCTCAACCTAGCGACCTAGGGGTGTCAGCTGGCGCAAATAGTTTAGGTACTATAGGGGTAACGTCAACTTCTACAGCAACAGCTATAACATTTACTCACGTAGACGGCGCCGTAGCTGGTTCTATATTTACATACACTAGAGACTCAGGTTCAGGTTGGACGTGTGCTCTGGTTCCTGTTCCAAGTAGTCTTGATGCTCCAAAAGGCTGCTCATAGGTGATAACCAACCTCCCAACTATCCTCCGTCAGGCTGGCTTACTTAGACTGACTCAGGAACAAGCCGTTGCGGAACATGTGCAAGCTTCAGGTGTTTCGACATCTGAAGCTTTGCTCGATCTAGATTTCTTCAGCGCCGACTCCTTAGCAAACAACATAAAAAACATTTTCGGTTTGCCGTTAGTGCAGCTTGCCAATGTTGATTTTGAAGTCTTGTGCGACCAATTAGGGCTTCGCGAGCTAATCACCAAGTATCGTGCTATCCCAATTTCAGTCTCTAGCTCGACTCTCACACTCGCCTCTGCTGACCCGACGGACTTGCAAGCGGAAGATGACTTTCGATTTGCGACAGGGTTGCAGATTGAATTGGTTGTCGCCAACCACTCCGAATTAGAAGGTGCCATACGCAAGCTGTATGGCCGTTCTATTTCCGGGCAAGATTCTAAACGCAAAGAGATCACTCAAGATGAACTCGCCAATCTTGTTGAGGTCTCTGACGACGAGATAGCTTCGATTGAAGATCTCAGCCAAGACGACTCCCCTGTCAGCCGATTCATAAATCAAATACTGGTTGATGCGGTACGTAAAGGTGCATCAGATATCCACTTTGAGCCCTACGAAGAACACTACCGTGTGCGCCTGCGTTGTGATGGGATCCTTGTTGAGATCCAACAACCCGCTTCCCATTTAAGTCGCCGTTTATCCGCTCGTCTTAAAATACTCGCCAAGCTTGATATTGCCGAACGACGATTGCCTCAAGATGGACGCATAAAACTGCGCCTGAATGACGACCTAGCAATTGATATGCGGGTATCTACACTACCAACCTTATGGGGTGAAAAGATCGTATTGCGACTGCTTGACAGCAGCGCTGCCAATCTCGATATTGATAAGCTCGGTTACAGCGAAGATCAAAAAGCACTCTATCTCAATGCGCTAAAACGCCCACAAGGGATGATCTTAATGACAGGACCCACTGGCAGCGGAAAAACCGTCTCCCTTTATACTGGCCTTCGAGTGCTCAACACTACTGAACGCAACGTCTCAACGGCTGAAGACCCAGTGGAGATTAACCTCTGTGGTATTAATCAGGTACAAGTGACACCTAAGATCGGCTTTGGATTTGCTGAGGCGCTGCGATCATTTTTACGACAAGACCCTGATGTCGTAATGGTTGGAGAGATCCGCGACTTGGAAACCGCAGAGATCGCGATCAAAGCATCGCAAACTGGTCACTTAGTGCTTTCAACACTGCACACTAATTCCGCCGCAGAAACCGTCACTCGACTCGCTCATATGGGGATAGAACCCTTTAACCTAGCTTCATCACTGAGTTTGATTATCGCCCAACGACTGGCAAGACGATTGTGCAACCATTGCAAAGAAGTTGACGACTCACCGGACATATTTCTGCGTCACTCTATCCCAAATAGCCAAACCATCTACAAAGCCAACTCACAAGGATGTAATGAGTGTAATCAAGGTTACACAGGTCGAGTGGGTATCTATGAAGTTATGCCTTTTACCGACAAGCTTAAAACCAGCCTTATCAGTCAACCCAATGCGCTAGCGATTGAAGATCTCGCGCGTCGAGAAGGCATGAGAACTCTGCAAGAGTCAGGGCTAGATAAATTGCTTGAAGGCACCACCAGCTATCAAGAACTGCAACGTGTTCTGTACCTATAACCCAATGGAGCACCAATGAGTAGCAAGTCCAAACAATCACAATTAAAAAGCTATCACTGGAAAGGCATTAATAGCTCAGGTAAGAAGGTGTCCGGACAGACCTTAGCGCTCACCGAATTGGAAGTACGAGAAAAGCTCAAAGAGCAGCATATTCAGATTAAGAAAATCAAAAAGAAAAGTATTTCAGCCGTCACTCGTTTAACCCATAGAGTCAAAGCCAAAGACATCACTATTTTAACTCGGCAGCTCGCTACCATGCTGGCCACTGGTGTGCCTATCGTGCAAGCCATCAAGTTGGTCTCAGACAATCACCGCAAAGCAGAAATGAAATCGATTTTATCGCACATATGCAAAGGTGTAGAAGCCGGCACGCCAATCTCAAAAGCGATGCGAACTGCAAGTCGTCACTTTGATGATCTCTATACTGATTTGGTCGCGACAGGCGAGCTCTCCGGCAATCTCGCACAAGTGTTCGAACGCTTAGCGACCTATAGAGAAAAGAGTGAGCAATTAAAGTCCAAAGTCGTCAAAGCACTGATTTACCCTGCCATGGTAGTCACCGTTGCACTGACCGTTTCTTATTTAATGCTGACCATGGTGATTCCGGAATTTGAATCGATGTTTTCAGGCTTTGGCGCCGACTTGCCTTGGTTCACTCAACAAGTACTCTACCTTTCCCATTGGATGCAGGCTTACAGCTTTTATACTGCCGTAGGCATCGGGTTTGTTGTCCGGATTACTTACCAACTGTGTCAGCGTTCCCACTCGATCAGACTGTCTGTCAGTCGGCTAGGATTACGTTTACCTGTTCTCGGTGGCGTATTAGCCAAAGCCTCTATTGCCAAATTTAGCCGAACCTTATCAACAAGCTTTAGCTCTGGTATTCCGATTTTAATGAGCCTCAAAACCACAGCAAAAACCGCAGGCAACCTGCATTATGAATCAGCCATCATTGAAGTTCACCGAGAAACGGCTGCTGGCATGCCAATGTATATCGCAATGCGTAATACCAACGCCTTCCCCGAAATGGTGTTGCAGATGGTGATGATTGGTGAAGAGTCTGGCAATCTTGATGATATGCTCAACAAAGTCGCCTCGATTTACGAGTTTGAAGTAGACAACACTGTCGACAATTTGGGCAAAATTTTAGAGCCACTGATCATCGTGTTTTTAGGCACCATGGTTGGCGGACTTGTGGTTGCGATGTACTTACCGATCTTTAATCTTATGAGTGTGTTAGGATAGTTAAAGCAACTAAACACCCATGAGCAGCAATCTCTGCTCACCTTGATTAAGTGGTAAAGGACACTATGGAAGTATTTCACTACTATCCTTGGCTATTCCCCGTATTAGCTTTCATTTTTAGCCTTCTTATCGGCAGCTTCCTCAACGTAGTCATACACCGTTTACCGATTATGATGGAACGCGAATGGCAACAAGAGTGCTCGGAATATTTCTCTCAATATAAAATTCCAGCACCAGAGGGAAAGTTTAATCTCAGCATTCCTCGTTCAACCTGCCCGAAATGCAAAACCCAATTAAGAATCGTCGACAATATTCCAGTGTTAAGCTGGTTGTTCTTAAAAGGTAAGTGTCACAGCTGTGCCAATCCAATCAGCGCTCGCTACCCTTTGGTCGAACTGCTTACCGCAATACTTTGTACAATGGTTGCTAGCCACTTTGGTTTCAGTTACTACGCTATTGCTTTGATTTTTTTCACCTTCACACTGATTACCGCGACCTTTATCGATCTCGATACTATGTTGTTGCCGGATCAAATCACCTTGCCTTTGGTTTGGTCTGGTATCGCGTTAGCCCTATTTAATATCAGCCCTGTATCACTTCAAGACTCAGTTGTAGGGGCAATGGCTGGCTACCTGGCTCTGTGGTGTGTTTATTGGTTGTTCAAACTACTGACTGGCAAAGAAGGCATGGGTTACGGTGACTTCAAACTTCTGGCTGCGCTTGGTGCATGGCTTGGTTGGCAGCACCTACCGATGATCATCCTTTTATCTTCGCTTGTTGGCCTTGTGTTTGGTTTGATTCAACTTCGCTTGAAACAGCAAGGTATAGATAAAGCCTTTCCGTTTGGCCCCTACCTTGCGATTGCGGGTTGGGTAAGCTTGATGTGGGGTAACGACATCATGGGTTGGTATTTCACTTCTGTACTAGGAATTTAACCATGGCAATCATTATCGGATTAAGCGGTGGTATCGCCAGTGGCAAAACCACGGTCGCTAACCTGTTCAATGAACACTTTAATATTGATATTGTTGATGCTGATATCGTGGCACGTGAAGTGGTCGCGCTGGGCAGTGACGGCTTAAAACAGATTACAGAACACTTTGGTGAGTCTATCTTGCTTGACGATGGAACACTCAACCGAAGTAGGCTGCGTGAGTTGATCTTCTCTGATCCTAAAGAGAAGCAGTGGCTCAATGATCTTCTTCATCCTATGATCCGTGACAAAATTGACAGTGACCTGTCTAAAATCACATCCCCTTATGGTTTATTAGTCGCACCACTATTGGTTGAAAACCAAATGCAAGGCATGACCGATCGCGTATTAATCGTTGATGTACCAGCAGAAGTGCAAATAGAACGAACGATGAGTCGTGATAATGTTTCTAGGGAACAAGTTGCATCAATTTTAAAATCACAGGCTTCAAGAGAACAACGCTTAGCAGTTGCAGATGACGTGATTAAAAACCATACTAAAAACCAAGAACTTTTGCCTCAAATCACAGATTTACATCAAAAGTATCTGGCAATCAGTGCTGTAGATGGGTCAGAATAGAACAATGTTGAATGAAGGTTTGCTCGATGATCACCCATAAATTTGAACATCCTCTAAATGAGAAAACACGCATCTACTTAAGAGTCGAATCACTCTTGAGGCAGCTACACTTGTCTTCTACATTTTCCGATGCTCAACAGTATCAACTCTTTTTCCGTTCCATCTTTGATCTGATTGAAATCTTCGAACAGATCCAACTCAAGAGCGAACTCGCAAAAGATATTGAGAAACAACGTGTAACCTACAAAAGCTGGTTAGATGTTGAAGGTGTCGATCAAGAGATGCTGACATCACTGCTTAACGACATTGGCAATATCTATCGTGATCTGATGCAGGCAGAGCGTTTTGGCCAGTCACTTAAAGAAGACCGCTTCCTGAGTGCGATTCGCCAACGCTTTAATCTTCCAGGTGGCTCATGCTGCTTTGATTTACCGGCACTGCATTATTGGCTGCACCTTCCTCTTGATAAGAGAATGAGAGATGCTAAAGCTTGGATGGATAGCTTACAGCCTCTGTACGAAGCGCTAACACTGTGGTTGAAGCTCACCAGAGAAACGGGTCACTTTAAAGAGCAAATCGCTCGTGCTGGCTTCTTCCAGAGCGATGCCGATGAAGCGAATATCCTTCGCCTTTCTATTCCGATGCAATACGGTGCCTACCCGATGATCTCCGGTCACAAGAACCGCTTTGCTGTTAAGTTCATGAGCTTTGAAACTGGGCAAGCCTGTACTCAAGACATCGAATTTGAATTGGCTATCTGCACCTAATTAATTTCCTTTTATAGTTTGGCTTGAGTCCTCACTCGAGCCTAAACTCACTATTATTACACCTTCAAATTAAGAATCACTATGTCGAAGAAAATCACCATCGTTAAATGCCCTCAATGTAATGCTGACGTTGAATGGGGTGAACAAAGCCCGCACCGCCCGTTTTGCAGCAAGCAATGTCAGATGATTGATTTCGGTGAATGGGCAGACGAAGAGAACAGTATCGCTGGCGCACCAGATATGTCGGATAGCGATGGTTGGTCGGAAGATCCGTACTAGGCGAGTAGCGAGTAACGAGTAACGAGTAACGAGTAACGAGTAACGAGTAACGAGTAACGAGTAACGAGTAACGAGTAACGAGTAACGAGTAACGAGTAACGAGTAACGAGTAACGAGTAACGAGTAACGAGTAACGAGTAACGAGTAAATTTTGAAGGGTTGGCGTTTAACGTCAATCCTTTTTTATTGCCTATAACACGGCGCTAGTAGAGATTCCCTACTCCTTCCTTCGTCAGTCTAGGGAATGACGGTTAAATATGAGTTTCGGTTTGGTTCGTCATCCTCAAGAGTGAGGTACGAGCGAATTGGGGAGCTCTTACTTGCTAAGCTCTAAATAACAGGCACAAAAAAGCGGAGCCAAATGGCTCCGCTTTTATCGATAGAATGCAAAAAGAATTACTTCTTAGTAAGCTTCTCTTTAATACGAGCTGACTTACCAGAACGCTCACGTAGGTAGTACAACTTGGCACGACGTACTGCACCACGGCGTTTAACTTCGATGCTATCAACCATTGGAGAGTGAGTTTGGAACGCACGCTCTACGCCTTCACCGTTCGAGATCTTACGAACTGTGAATGCAGAGTGTAGACCACGGTTACGAATAGCGATTACAACGCCTTCGAAAGCCTGTAGACGCTCACGGTCACCTTCTTTTACCTTAACCTGAACTACAACAGTGTCACCTGGTGCGAATTTAGGAAGGTCTGATTTTAGTTGCTCTTCTTCAAGAGCCTTGATGATGTTGCTCATTTGTATAAATTCCTAGAATAAACTGATACTAAATTTAATAGGTTACTGCTTGCTTTTCGTTAAGAGCGTTGCTCTTTAATGAATTCAGCCAGTAATTGTTCCTGTTCGTCAGTCAGAGCTAGGTTTTCCAGGAGTTCTGGTCTTCTTAGCCAAGTTCGGCCCAACGATTGTTTTAATCGCCAGCGACGAATGTCCTTATGGTTTCCAGACTTGAGTACCGATGGCACATCTTTATCGTCTAGCACCTCAGGGCGCGTATAATGGGGACAATCTAGCAAACCATTTGCAAAAGAATCTTCTTCTGCTGAAGCGAAATCTCCAAGTACACCCGGAACAAACCGAGATACTGAATCAATCAGCGTCATGGCTGGCAGTTCGCCACCCGTCATCACAAAATCTCCAATCGACCATTCTTCGTCAACTTCAGATTGAATGATGCGCTCATCTACCCCTTCGTAGCGACCACAAATAAGAAGTAAATTCTCGTTTGTTGCCAGCTCTTCAACACCTTTCTGATCGAGTTTACGACCTTGAGGTGAAAGATAGATAACTTTCGTCTTTCCCGGTGCTGCTTGCTTGGCAGTTTTGATAGCATCGCGCAGAGGCTGAACCATCATTAACATACCAGGACCACCACCGTAAGGTCTGTCATCAACAGTGCGATGTTTATCATGAGTGAAATCACGAGGATTCCATGTCTCAATAGATAAAAGACCCTTTTTAACCGCTTGACCTGTTACTCCAAAATCAGTAACAGAACGGAACATTTCAGGAAAAAGGCTAATAATGCCAACCCACATGTGTTCTCTCGCTCTGTAATTTGGAGTTAGAATCCAGGATCCCAGTCAACTTCGATCCGGCGAGCTTCGCGATCAACTTTCTTGATCACTTGCTCTTCAAGGTACGGTACTAACCGTTCCTTTTGGCCAAAAGCATCTTTAAGATTTGCTTTGATTACTAGAACATCGTTCGAGCCAGTTTCTAATAGGTCAGTGACCTCACCAAGGTCGTAACCTTTAGTGGTAAAAACTTGCATACCGAACAATTCGCGCCAGTAGAATTCATCTTCTGACAATTCAGGTAACGAAGCAGGGTCAATAGCAATTTCAAAGTTAGTCATCAGTTGCGCGTCTTCACGAACATCTAATCCCGCTAGCTTACATACATAACCTTGGCCATGACGTTTCCAGCTCTCAACTTTGTACTCAACCCACTTACCCTTTAGGTTTAAATACCAAGGGCTGTAATCAAATATGCTTTCAGCATTGTCTGTGTAGGAGAACACTTTAAGCCAGCCACGAATACCATAGGTAGACCCAAGTTTACCCATGACAATTCTATTGTTTTGCTCGCTCATAGTTTCTTTACCCTTCATCGACATAAGCTATTTCTCTTTAAAAAAGAATTAAGCCGCTTTTTGAGCGTCTTTAACTAGCTTAGCTACACGATCAGATAGAGATGCGCCTTGACCAACCCAGTGGTTAACACGATCTAGGTCTAGACGTAGACCTTCTTCTTGACCTTGAGCTGTAGGGTTAAAGAAACCTACTTTCTCGATGAAACGGCCAGTTGCAGCGTTACGGCTATCCGCAACTACGATTTGATAAAATGGGCGCTTCTTTGCACCGTGACGTGCCAAACGAATGGTTACCATGTCGTCCTCTTTGCTTTCTTAATAAAATAATTAACCCCAAGTATAAGTAAATAGCTTGGGGTCTCGTGCCAAATTAAAGCCCCGGAATTTTACTCTTATTCCGGTGCAATGCAAGGGCTTTAGCTATTTTTTCACCAACATAGCTGCCGTACACTTTCTGTGACACGGCTAACACTATGAAAAGTAACGTAGCTAAAGCTTACATTTGTAGATTATCGACCAAACGGGTTAAAGCCACCACCCATTCCGCCCATACCTCCACCGCCGCCCATCATGCCTTGCATGTTGCGCATCATGCCTTTCATGCCACCTTTCTGCATCTTCTTCATCATCTTCTGCATTTGGGTGAACTGCTTAAGCATACGGTTTACATCTTGTACCTGTGTACCAGAACCAGCGGCAATACGCTTTTTGCGTGAACCTTTGATTAGATCAGGGCGTTGACGCTCTTTCATGGTCATAGAGTTGATGATCGCTTCCATCTGCTTGAACATCTTGTCATCAACTTTATCTTTAACGTTATCTGGTAGCTGAGACATGCCTGGAAGCTTATCCATCATGCCCATCATGCCGCCCATGTTTTGCATCTGACCTAGCTGTTCACGGAAGTCTTCAAGGTCAAAGCCTTTCTTCTCTTTGAACTTCTTAGCCAGTTTCTCTGCTTTTTCGGTATCAACGTTCTTCTGTAGGTCTTCAATAAGAGACAGTACATCGCCCATACCTAAGATACGAGAAGCAACACGATCTGGGTGGAACGGTTCTAGTGCGTCAGTCTTTTCACCAACACCCAAGAATTTAATCGGTTTGCCTGTGATATGACGAACAGAAAGAGCAGCACCACCGCGCGCATCACCATCAACTTTCGTCAAGATAACACCGGTTAGTGGTAGCGCATCGCCAAAGGCTTTTGCAGTATTTGCAGCATCTTGACCTGTCATTGCATCAACAACGAACAGTGTCTCTACTGGTTTAATTGCAGTATGAAGCTCTTTGATCTCGCCCATCATCTCTTCATCGATAGCCAAACGACCCGCAGTATCGACAAGTAGCACGTCGTAGAATTTCTTCTTCGCGTGGTCGATTGCAGCGTTTGCAATATCAAGAGGCTTTTGATCAGCTGAAGATGGGAAGAAGTCTACGCCAACATCGCTTGCTAACGTTTCAAGCTGTTTGATTGCCGCTGGACGGTAAACGTCGGCAGACACAACCAAGACTTTCTTCTTGTCACGCTCAGTTAAAAGCTTAGATAGCTTACCTACCGATGTGGTTTTACCCGCACCTTGTAGACCCGCCATTAAGATAACGGCTGGCGGCTGCGCTGCTAGGTTAAGAGCCTCGTTAGACTCACCCATCACCGCTTCAAGTTCAGCTTGAACGATCTTAATGAATTCTTGACCAGGCGTTAGAGATTTAGAAACCTCAACACCTACAGCGCCTTCTTTTACGCGCTTAACAAAATCGCGGACAACTGGCAGTGCAACGTCGGCTTCAAGTAGCGCCATACGTACTTCACGCAGCGTCTCTTTAATATTGTCTTCGGTCAGACGACCTTTACCGCTGATGTTCTTCAGCGTTTTGGATAGACGATCCGTTAAATTATCAAACATAGTTTTCTCTTCGCTCAAAACTGCGACTATTACTGTGAGTATACATTAGCGCGGATTAGAGTCATACCCGTTGTAGAGCCTTAATCATCCGTGCTTGTGATGTGAGACATTATTCACTTGGAATTGAATGAGGTTCGCCATAGCCCCAAAGAGCGATGCGAGGTATAATTCGCCAATTAGTAATCATTTAAATGGATACCATGGACAGTCTTATTGCGATCGCAGCAGCCTTTCTTTATACAATGGCGATTTCCACGATCATTCCAGGTCTCGTGCACCAAACAGGAATCCGTGTAAAAACGGTGTTTATCAGCGCATTACTTGCTCTAGCTTTCCATGCTTGGTTGCTTGGCGATTTGATTTTTAATGCTAGTGGCCAAAACCTCAGTATCTTGAACGTTGCTTCATTAATCAGCTTAATCATATCTCTGGTTATGAGCGGCGCTATGCTCAAAACTCGTTTGTGGTTTATCTTGCCCGTCGTTTATAGTTTCGCTGCACTGAACTTGATGGCTGCTACTTTTCTTCCAAGCACCTTCATCAAGCATCTAGAGAATGACCCTAAACTGCTCGTTCATATCTCTTTGGCTCTATTCTCATACGCGACACTAACTATCGGTGCTCTGTACGCTCTGCAACTCGCGTGGCTAGATCACAAACTTAAAAAGAAAAAAGCCTTAGTGATAAACCCTAACCTACCTCCTTTAATGATGGTGGAAAGACAGCTTTTCAAGATCATTCTGATTGGTAATGGCTTATTAACGGGTACTTTGTTGACTGGTCTCATCTTCGTACAAGATATGTTTGCTCAAGGGAAAGCACACAAGGCTGTGTTGTCTTTTATCGCTTGGGTTATCTACTCCATTCTTCTATGGGGTCATTATCAGAAAGGTTGGCGTGGACAGAAAGTCACTTGGTTCGCCCTAGCCGGCGCCAGCATGCTCACATTAGCCTACTTCGGTAGCCGCTTCGTTCAGGAAATCATCCTGAACTAGTCTGTAAAATAAAGGCAAGGTCTCACATACCTTGCCTTTAAAATATTGAGTGCAATACATTCAATTGACATCTCGACCATGTTCGGTCATAAATTAATCAAGATACACAAATAGGAAAAGAATAGTTTTGGACGACATATCAACGGGTATCTTATTTGCGCTACTCGCGTGTCTCATTGTAATTTCTGGTTATTTCTCTGGTTCCGAAACGGGCATGATGTCCCTGAACCGCTACCGTTTAAAGCACTTGGCCAATACGGGTCATAAAGGTGCCAAACGCGTAGAAAAACTTCTGAACCGCCCAGACAGGTTGATTGGCCTCATTCTCATCGGCAACAATCTCGTCAACATTCTTGCATCTGCGATCGCTACTATTCTTGGTATGCGCATCTACGGGGATATCGGTGTAGCTATCGCTACCGGAACCCTGACTCTCGTGATCCTCGTATTCGCCGAGGTAACACCAAAAACCATCGCTTCTCTATTTCCTGAACGTGTCTCTTACGCGAGTAGCATCCTTTTGATGATACTGATGAAGGTGTTGTCACCATTGGTGATCTTGGTCAACTTCATTACCAACGGCTTCATTCGTATCTTAGGTGTTAAAGCCAGTCACGATGCGACCGACCACTTGAGCTCAGAAGAGCTTAGAACCGTGGTAAATGAAGCAGGTAGCTTAATCCCTCAGCGTCACCAAGATATGTTGGTGTCTATTCTGGACTTGGAACACGTCACCGTGAACGACATCATGGTGCCACGTAATGAGATAACTGGTATCGACATCAATGACGACTGGAAATCTATCGTTCGTCAACTGACTCACTCGCCTCATGGTCGCGTAGTGCTGTACCGTGACCAAATAGATGAAGTAGTTGGTATGCTTAGGCTACGTGAAGCTTACCGATTGATGCTTGAAAAGAACGAATTCAATAAAGAGACCCTGTTGCGTGCAGCGGATGAGATCTACTTCATTCCTGAAGCAACACCACTCAATATTCAACTGCTTAAGTTTCAGCGCAATAAACAGCGTATCGGTTTGATTGTTGATGAGTATGGCGATATCAATGGTTTGGTTACTCTTGAAGATATTCTAGAAGAGATCGTAGGTGAGTTTACCACCTCAATCGCCCCAAGCTTATCTGAAGAGATTACTCCGCAAAGCGATGGCAGCTTCTTGATTGAAGGCAGCGCCAATATCCGAGACATCAACAAAGGCTTACAGTGGGCACTGCCTACCGATGGCCCTAGAACGCTGAATGGTTTGATACTGGAACACCTTGAAGATATTCCAGAGAGTCACCTCAGTGTTCAGGTTGCCAGCCATCCAATGGAAATTGTTGAGCTTGAAGAAAACCGCATCAAACTGGTTCGCGTGTTCCCACAGATCGTTAACGGCTAACTGAGTTATCACTGAATCTCTGTCTCGTCCTAAAATACGTTGACGAAAAAGGCCCGATTCATTGAACCGGGCCTTTTAGTATCTAACTCACCGCTAACAATGATTAGTCGATTTTAAGCTCTTGCAGCATAGACTCTGGCAGTGCCAGTTCATCATTCTTGTTTACAGAAATACCTGCAGCGATGATCGTATTAGCGATCTCTTTCGCTTCATCCAAAGAGTGCATTGCTGCGGTACCACATTGGTATTCGTTCAGCTCAGGGATCTTATTCTGGCTCTCAACTTTCAGTACGTCTTGCATTGCCGCTAACCAAGCAGCAGCCACTTGCTGCTCTGAAGGTGTACCAATCAGGCTCATGTAGAAACCTGTACGACAGCCCATAGGTGAAATATCGATGATCTCTACGTCTGAACCGTTCAGTTGAGCACGCATGAAGCCAGCGTATAGGTGCTCTAGAGTGTGGATACCTTTCTCAGATAGGATATCTTTGTTTGGTGCCGTAAAACGCAGGTCAAATACCGTAATGGTATCCCCCTTTGGAGTTTGCATTGTTTTCGCAACACGAACTGCAGGTGCGTTCATGCGTGTGTGATCAACAGTGAAACTATCTAATAAAGGCATTGCTCTTCTCCATGACGTCTGGCTTTAGAAAAACCAGCTTCGATTGTCTTCTAGTTCTTTGCGGCACTGCTTCAGCTGCCATCCATAATCTTTTGCTTGCTGTTCGACTTTGCGCGCCACCTTAATCAACGATGGCTTGCTGTTGTATGACTTGCGCTTATAACCACCACGGCCTTCATGATAAGCCAGATATTGGTTATATGGGTCCCATAGTGATATACCCAACTGACGACGCGTCTCACTGGTGTACCAACCGATGAACATCAATGCATCATCAAAGTTGGTTCTTGAACCACCGTTATTGGTCGCCTTTTGAAAATCTTCCCAAGCTGGGTCTTGAGCTTGTGCATAACCGTAGGCACTGCTTACACGCCCCCACGGTATAAAGCCAAGAATGTAATCTTTAGGTGGGCGCGCATCATGGCGATAGCTACTCTCTTGTTTTACAAAAGCCATCGCGACGTTAATCGGCGTGCCCCACTCTTCTTGCATATCCAAGGCATCTTCATACCACGAAGGGTGCTCTCGAAAGATGCTACACAAATTATCTTGTTGCTTTGGCGGTGGCGTTGCACATCCAACCAATAGGCTAGAGACAACACCAACAGTCACTACAGGTAACCATTTACTACTCATACGAGTAGGCTGACCTAATAAGGCTTGCTTCCTTTCCACCAAAGTCTCGCTATGCTTTTAAATACGAAAAATAATCCGCTAAGAAGCTATCAAAATCTTGAGTGCTTGCTTCTTCACTTTGTTGCTGAGCAGTCACAGAGCGTTGAACTTCTGCTTCCATCAACTCAGCTGAATATACTTTGTATTGGTGTGCTTTGTGCTGTTGAGCATACGTTTTACCTAACGCACAACCCACTTTACCCAAACCACCCAGTTTTTTAGTCTCTTCTAGCAACTGGCCAGAAATGGTCAGCTCTGGATTATCAATCCAAGCTTCAAGCGTATCGCAGGTTTCTTGGTATGCACGACCACCTTGCTCTGTATCCATCATCTCGGCAATAGAGCGCAGATCTTTGAAGACACGCTTCGCCCAGTCTTGCAGAGACAATCGCTCGCCATGACAACCAATTTGCAGCTCTAGACCAACCTGACGACCTTCCAAAATCACCTTGTTCCAGTTATCGCGCCAACATTCAAGTTCGCAGTTATCCATCTCAGCAGAGTCAGAAAGAACACTCCACGTTAGGAATAAATCTAAGAAGCGAACTTGCTGCTCATTAATACCAATCGAGCTGAATGGGTTTACGTCTAATGAACGAACCTCGATGTACTCAACACCAGCACGTGCTAGTGCTTCAGATGGTTTCTCACCATTTTTCGCTACACGCTTAGGACGAATTGGAGCATAAAGCTCATTCTCAATTTGCAGTACGTTGCTATTCAATTGACGGTATTCACCATCAACCTTAGTGCCAATCTCTGCGAATTCTTCTGATGGTGTACGAATCGCTTGATTCAAACCTTCAAGGTATTGGTCTAGGCTGTTGAAGCCAATCTTCAATACGCTTTGCGCACTGTTGGTGTAACCAAGATCGCTTAGGCGCAGTGCCGTTGCTTTTGGTAAGTACAGTGTCTCGCCAATCTTTTCAAAAGGCAGGTTAGTTTCTCTTCCTTTGATGAAAGAAGAACATAACGCAGGTGAAGCACCGAAGAAGTATGGGATTAACCAACCAAAGCGATAGTAGTTACGAATCAAACCAAAGTAAGCATCTGACTTCGCTTCACAACGCGCTTCTTCTGTTTGCTCTCCAAATAGGCTATCCCAAAAGCTTTCTGGGAAAGAGAAGTTGAAGTGAACACCAGAAATAATCTGCATCAGACTACCGTAACGACGCTTTAGGCCTTCACGATATAGCGTCTTCATCTTACCGTTATTAGAGGTGCCGTATTGCGCTAGCTGAATATAATCTTCACTACCAACGTAACAAGGCATAGAAAGCGGCCATAGTTTTTCGCCGTCTAACTTGGTTTGCGTGAAATGATGTATATCAGACAACTGATTCAAAAGCGTCGGAACGTCGTTAGAAACAGGCGTGATAAATTCCAGTAGCGACTCAGAGAAATCGGTCGTTACCCATT
Organism: Vibrio splendidus; assembly: GCF_001557875.1. Classification (GTDB taxonomy): domain Bacteria; phylum Pseudomonadota; class Gammaproteobacteria; order Enterobacterales; family Vibrionaceae; genus Vibrio; species Vibrio splendidus_F. The sequence goes on from NZ_LNRF01000004.1 coordinate 309,412, forward strand.
CGTTCATCAACGCAGATCCTAAAGCCTTAGGGTGCGGCCCAGTAGCAAGGTGCCCATCTTCCGTGTAGCGTAATGTTTCCCTTTCAACACCACGACCAAATTGAGAGAAGGTCTTAGGGTTGGTTGCAACTTGCTTTAGTCGCGCAGCAAAATCAGTCAAAATTCAGTTCACTTATCTTATATTGTTCTGATTAGAACTATCATAAATTAGGTTGGAGGAGAAAAGTAGAGTCTCTTCCCTCCCCCCTTTAATGTGTACTCTAACGAATGATTTCAAGCTCTTCTATTGGAATATCTAACTTTTCTAATTGTGGGCGAAGCGAAGTCGCGTCACCAACAACAATTATTTGATAATCATTCGGGTCGAACCATTTCTTCGATAGCTCGTTTAAGGTTTCTTTTGAGACCGTTTCAACTATCTGATTACGCTGTTGTAGGTAATCCTCATCAAGGCTCAATGCGACAATATTACTCAACAACCCAGCCTTTTGACTTGGCGTTTCGTATTTAAGCGCATCTTGTTGACCGACGGCGAGGCGCATAAATTTCACCTCTTCGTCAGTTAATCCACTCTGACTAAACTCATTCAACTCATTAATAAACTCTTGAATCGATGGAACCGTCGCATTCGCCCTTACCTGCGCGCTAAATACCACTGCGCCAGTTTCTCGAGTACTTGCGAAGTAACCGCTTGCACCGTAAGTGTAGGCTTTGTCTTCACGTAGATTCTGGTTGATACGGCTATTGAAGTTACCCGCTAAATTGAAGTTAGCTAGTTGACTCAAATACAGCTCACCAGTCGCATCAAATGGCAGGCCTTTACGAACCAAGCGAACAATGCTTTGCGGTGCACCCGGTTTGTCGACTAAATACAAATGTTGACCAGAAAGCTCTTTGACGATCTGGGGACGCGTTAATGGCGCCGCATCGCCTCGCCACTGTTCAAAGAATTGTAGCTGTTTCCCAACCTCTTTCTTCGAGATATCTCCCACAACAACAATATTGGCACCTTGTGGTGTGTAATGTTGTGCATAGAATTTTTTCACATCACCTAAGGTCAATTTCGATAGAGATTCCTTAGTGCCATCACTTGCGCGAGCAAAAATACTATCACCAAACAGCACTTCACGAGTTGCTTGGGAAGCCATCCAGCTTGGCTGCTGGTGCTGATAGACAACGCCTTCTAACATCTGCTTCTTAACGCGCTCGAAATCTTGCTCATCGAACTTAGGCTCGAATAGAACCTCTTGCACAATCGCCAAGGTTTGAGGCAAGTTTTTCTCTAGCGTCGAGACTGAAATATCTGTGGTGTAGCTGCCTGCACTAATGCTCACGCTACTACCAAGTTTATCTAAGGTCGCTTGTAACTCTTCAACTGTTCGTTTGGTTGAACCTTCTTCCATCATCGAAGCCGTTAGGTTCGCCAGCCCCTCTTGCCCTTTACGAACATAACGCTCACCTGCTGGAAGTTGAATTTGTAGCTGTACTGTCGGTGTTTCGTTCGTCACAGTACCAATCAAGTCCGTGCCATTTGCAAAGTGCATGCGGTACAGCTCAGGCATGGTCGCCTCAACACCAAAGTTCACTTCTGGCATCACACTGCGATCAAACGTGTTCGGTGCTTTTCTGAAATCCAGTTGGTCTTCCGTCACCTTGCTGTATTCAGGCAACGTACGTGGTGGCGTGGTAAAAGTCGCTTCACGAACCGCTAAATCGAGCTTTTTCTTAGGAACCACACTCAAGGTAACCTTGTGCTTACCTTCGATGAAATCTTGGTATGCCTTGCTTACACTTTCAGGAGTCACTGCTCGGATTTGATCGAGTTGCGATTCAATTCGATCAGGCTGACCATAGAAGGTTTGGTTAGACGCGAGTTGCGACACCTTACCTTTTACGCTTTGCAATGCAAAAACGGCATTCGCTTCTGCCATGCCAGTGATCTGGTCTAGACGCTCTTGTTCAACGCCCTCTTTCGAGAATTGCTCTAATGTATCCATCAGCTCTTTATTGAGAACCGTCAAATCGCCTTTTTCACCTGAGTTACCCATCGCATACACGTACATGGTACAAGCAAGCTCAGCACAATCATGGAAAGATCCAGCGCTAACTGCCTTCTGCGTTTTTACTAGGTTTTGATACAAGTAACTGTTGGTACCTGAACCTAATACGTTAGATAGCGCATTCAAGGAAGCCTGTGTCTCTTCTCCGCGATAGGTTGTTGGCCAGCCCACAAGTACCATCGGCTGACGAATATTGTCTTCTAAGGTGATGTACTTATCTTCTGTTAGAACAGCTGGTTGCTTCTCTGCCGCCTTCACTTCAGGACCTTGAGGGATTGGACCAAAGTACTTGTTAACCCACTCTAGCGTGTCATCAACGTCGATATCACCACCAATCGTTAACACGGCATTGTTTGGACCGTACCAACGCAGGAAAAAGGCTTTGAGGTCATTCACATCAACACGGTCGAGATCTTCAACATAGCCGATTGGTTGCCAAGAGTAAGGGTGACCTTCTGGGTAAAGCGCTTCGCCCATGCGTTCCCACATTAAGCCATAAGGACGGTTTTCGTAGCTCTGCGCTCGCTCGTTTTTAACCGTGCCTCTTTGCACCTCAAATTTCTTCTGAGAAACCGCATCCAACAAGAAACCCATTCGGTCGGATTCTAACCACAACATTTTCTCAAGTTGGTTAGATGGAACGGTTTCAAAGTAGTTGGTACGGTCACGGTTAGTGGTGCCATTTAGCGAACCACCCGCTTCGGTAATAATCTTAAAGTGCTGCTGGTCACCAACGTTCTCAGAACCTTGGAACATCATGTGCTCAAAGAAGTGAGCAAAGCCCGACTTGCCTATCTCTTCACGAGCAGAGCCTACGTGGTAAGTTACATCAACATGCACCAACGGATCGGAATCATCAGGGGAAAGAATAACTGTCAGGCCGTTTTCAAGCTGATACTTGGTGTAAGGAATCACCACTTTATCTTTAGAAGGCTTAACCTCTTCTAACAGAGTGACACCTTCAGGTAACGAAGAAAAGAAGGGCGTTGAGCTAGGTACATTGTAAGAACAGCCAGCAATGGCGATAAGAGAAAATGTACCAAGTAAAACCTTTTTCATTGGTTCTCCTTAGAAAAAACCGAAGTAGATAGCAGCAAGTAAGCTATAGCGAGCGGCTTTGCCAATCGCTATCAAAATAACGCAAGGGATGAATTTCATTCTTAGCCAACCCGCGGCCAGACACAAAGGGTCACCAATGATCGGTAACCAACTAAATAACAGTGTCCAGTAACCATAACGGCTCAGCCAAGCCATAGCCTTATGACCATGCTTTTCAGATTGAGTTCGATTAGGCAACCACAAACCAATCCAATAGTTGGTCAGGCCGCCTAAAGTATTGCCTAATGTCGCCACCAGAATGATCGATGAGGTTGAAAACTGATCTAAGCTCAATGCAGCCACAAGGCTAGCTTCTGAACCACCGGGGAGTAACGTGGCACTCAAGAAGCCACTAATGAAGAGTACCCACAGCGCCGAGTCCGAGAACCACAGCGCGATATTTTCAAAAAGGGAGTTAAAGAATTCTAGCACTGCATATCAACTTTCTTGCATTTTAAGTAGCACCTTGCCTCTGGTGTGTCCGGTTTCAACCTGCAGATGCGCCGACTGCGCCTCGTCTAACTGGTAGATACCTTGAATTTCTGTTTTGAGCAATCCGACACTGACCATGTAAAGCATTGTGTCCATTTGTTCAGGGTTTGGTTCAACTAACATACCTGATGCAGTAAAACCTAATAGTGTTGCTTTCTCACAGATAAGTTCTGCAGATAGCGTTGGCACAGTCACGACTCTCGCACCATCTTTTAGGCACTTCAATGCGTCAAGAGCGGTGTCGCCACCGACCAAATCAATCAACACATCAACATCAGAGACTCGCTCCGATGCTGGCGCAAACTTATAGTTAATCGCGTGGGCACCTAATGTCGCAAGGTAATCAAGGTTGGCTTCACTGCAAGTTGTGTATACCTCGGCTTTTGCTGCCACTGCAATTTGAACCGCAAGGTGACCAACGCCGCCCGCGCCCGCTAAGATAAGCACGCGATCGCCTTCTTTCACTTCGGCTTTATTGAGTGCTTGTGCTGCTGTTTGGCTAGCAAGTGGTAATGCCGCAGCCGCTTCTAGGGTGACAGAGTCAGGAACCATGCTTAGTGCCGCTTCTGGAACACATACATACTGACTGTAGCCGCCACCTTGCAGTGGAAAACCAATAAAGCCTGCCACATTATCACCAACCGTAAAACGTTCAGCCTGTTCGCCTTGAGTGACAATTTGCCCTGAAATATCGTAGCCAGGTACCCAAGGCAGGTTATCTTTGTTTTGTGCTGCCGCCCAACCAAGGCCAGCTCGGGTCTTGACATCAATAGGATTAATGCCTGAAAAGGAAACTTTAACCACTACTTCTCCAGCCTTAGGCTCAGGGATCGCACTGGTTTGAATACTTAGGTTTTCGACGCCGCCGAATTGAGTAATCGCAATCTGTTTATTTTCCATTTCCACATTTCCTTGATTGATAAAAGCCCTAGTGAGCAAGCACCCTAATTAATAAAAAGAAAGGGATGCGAAAGCATCCCTTTGACTATAAACCATTTAATAAGGCTAAGTTAACCGCTCATTCGTAAATTGACGACCAATTAACGTAACGATACATGACCTAAGTAATCCATTAACCGACTAGCGCTAATAGAATACCCGCCGCAACCGCACTACCAAGTACACCGGCTACGTTCGGGCCCATCGCATGCATCAACAAGAAGTTCTGAGGGTTTGCCTCAAGACCAACCTTGTTCACAACACGTGCCGCCATTGGAACCGCCGATACGCCAGCTGCGCCAATCAGTGGGTTGATGTCCTCTTTCGAGAAGCGATTCAACACCTTCGCCATCAATACACCACCTGCCGTACCGATACTGAACGCGACCGCACCTAAACCTAGAATACCCAGAGTCTCTAAGTTCAAGAACGTATCCGCTTGAAGCTTAGAACCCACACCTAGGCCAAGGAAAATAGTCACAACGTTAATCAGTTCGTTTTGAGCTGTTTTTGAAAGACGATCAACCACGCCCGCTTCACGCATTAAGTTACCCAAACAGAACATACCGACTAGAGGTGTTGCTGAAGGTAGGAACAAAATCGTCATCAGTAGTACAGCAAGCGGGAAAAGGATCTTCTCTGCTTTGCTAACATGACGAAGTTGAGCCATCTTAATCTTGCGCTCTTCAGGAGACGTTAACGCTTTCATGATTGGTGGTTGAATGATAGGAACCAAAGCCATGTAGCTATAAGCAGCTACTGCAATAGCACCTAAAAGATCAGGAGATAACTTGCTCGCCAAGAAGATCGCAGTTGGGCCGTCGGCACCACCAATGATCGCAATTGACGAAGCATCGGCCATCGAGAACTCCATTCCTGGAACGTAGTTTAGCAAGATAGCGCCAAATAGCGTTGCAAAGATACCAAACTGAGCCGCAGCCCCTAGCCACAATGTTTTAGGGTTCGCAATCAACGCACCGAAGTCCGTCATCGCACCAACCCCCATAAAGATCAGCAGTGGGAAAATACCCGTTTCAATACCGATGTAGTAAACGTAGTAAAGCAAACCGCCGGGATCAGTGAACCCAGCATTTGGAATGTTTGCTAATACAGCACCAAAACCAATAGGTAGTAGAAGTAACGGTTCAAATCCTTTACGAATTGCTAAAAACAACAGTAAGCAACCAACCAGCATCATACAGATCTGGCCGAACTCAAAGTTCGCAATTCCTGTTTCAGACCATAAGGTCATCAATCCTTCCATGGTACTCCCTTACGCTAAGCTTAGTAGTGGAGCGCCTACAGTAACTGCATCGCCTTCTTTAACATTCAATTCTTGAACGATACCACCACGAGCAGCACGAACTTCCGTTTCCATCTTCATTGCTTCTAGGATTAGCAGAACGTCGCCTTCAGCAACCTCAGCACCCGCCTGAACGTTTACTTTAAAGATGTTACCCGCCAATGGAGCTGGAACCGCTTCAGCGTCAGACGCTGCTACTGGTGCAGCCTGAGCCGCTTGAGCAGGTTTTGCAGATGGCGCCACGGATGTCAGTTCACCTTGTGGACCAACTTCAACATCGTAAACCTGGCCATCAACCTTCACGCTGTAGCTTTCAATACCACCAGAAGCTTGTACAGGAGCTGCTGCAACTGGAGCCGCAACTTCTAGCGTTGGTGCAGGTTCAAATGCTTCAGGATTACGACGGTTCTTAAGGAACTTAAGACCCACTTGTGGGAAGAGCGCGTAAGTCAGTACATCATCAACCGTATCTTCAGCTAGAGAGATACCCTCTGATTTCGCTTTCTCTAACAGATCCGTCGTTAACGTATCCATTTCAGACTTAAGTAAATCGGCAGGACGACAAGTAATCGGCTCAGCACCGTCTAAAACTTTCGCTTGCAGTTCAGCATCCACTTCAGCAGGTGCTTGACCGTATTCACCTTTCAGTAGACCAGCAGTCTCTTTGGTGATGCTCTTATAGCGCTCACCGGTTAAAACGTTAATAACTGCTTGAGTACCGACAATCTGAGACGTTGGTGTTACTAAAGGAATGTAACCAAGCTCTTTACGTACGCGTGGGATCTCTTCTAGAACTTCATCCATGCGATCGGCTGCGCCTTGCTCTTTAAGTTGGCCTTCCATGTTAGTTAACATGCCGCCAGGAACTTGAGCGATCAAGATTCGAGAATCGACACCTTTTAGCTGACCTTCCCATTTCGCGTACTTCTTACGTACATCACGGAAGTAAGCTGCGATTGGTTCGATTTGGTCTAGTTTGAGATTCGTGTCGCGCTCTGTACCTTCTAACATCGCAACAACCGTTTCGGTTGGCGTATGACCGTAAGTACAGCTCATTGAAGAGATAGCGGTATCTAGAATGTCGATCCCCGCTTCAACGGCTTTAACCGCTGTTGCGGTCGATAGACCGGTTGTCGCGTGGCTATGCAGCGCTAGAGGAACGTCACACGATGCTTTGATACGTGTAATCAGCTCTTCTGCTTCATACGGCTTTAATAAACCTGACATATCCTTGATACATAGTGAGTGACAACCTAGGTCTTCTAGACGCTTGGCCAAATCAACCCAAGTATCTGAGTTGTGAACCGGACTGGTTGTGTAAGACAAGGTACCTTGAGCGTGGCCACCAACGTCGATCGTTGCTTTCACTGCTTTTTCAAAGTTACGTACGTCATTCATCGCATCAAAAATACGGAATACGTCCATGCCGTTTTTATGGGCACGTTCAACAAATTTTTCTACTACATCATCCGCGTAGTGACGGTAGCCCAATAGGTTTTGACCACGCAGTAGCATCTGCATTGGTGTGTTTGGCATCGCTTTTTTCAGCTCACGCAAACGCTCCCATGGATCCTCGCCAAGAAAACGGATACACGAATCAAACGTCGCGCCGCCCCAAGTCTCAAGTGACCAGTAACCGACTTTATCCAGTTCTGCCGCAATTGGCAGCATATCTTCGATACGCATACGAGTAGCAAATAGTGACTGGTGCGCGTCACGAAGTACCACATCTGTGATAGCTAGTGGTTTAGACATGCTCATAAACTCCTTTTTAATCCTTTAAATGCTACTTAGCAGTAGACGCACGGTATTGATGAACCGCGGCCGAAATTGCTGCCACTACCTGTGGACTAACAGCTGAAGGGTTTGATTGTGATTTTTGAATTTTTTTAGGTGCTGCGATCGGCTCTGGTACTTCTTCTGGTACCAGTTTTGACATCAACCGAACGAGGTAAACTAGAATAGTTAGGAAAATAAAGACAACGGACATCCCCGTTATCATTAGAGTCGCCGCATCTCCTAGCAGGCTTCCAATATTAGTCATGTTGCTTCCTTTCTTCGTCATCCTGACATACGTACAGGATTTCAGCGAATAGTGATCCCGACCCATGGATTATCTCGATTGGTAAAAGTTTGTCAATTTTGTTTAAGGTTCTGTTACGGATAACGCACACATAAGGTTAATTATTCGCCTATCAGATCACATAAATCTGTCAAATACGTCATTTTTAGATATTTAAACTGTGACTTAAACGGGGCTTTTCTGGCAATTGATATGAGAAAGGTGGAATAACAAAGAAGCCATCAAGAACTACTTTAAATACAACAAGTTAAACAACGAACAAATTTAACATTGTTGCAACAAATTGGCAGCAGACATAAAAAAAGCCTCGTATAAACGAGGCTTTTTCTAATAATGTGGCGCGCTCTGGAGGATTCGAACCTCCGACCGCCTGGTTCGTAGCCAGGTACTCTATCCAGCTGAGCTAAGAGCGCACGGTTTTAATATCAATTCATTGTTACTAACAACATATCAATATAAGGATTTCATTCTTATAAGAAAGAAGCCCTAAATAGTGGCGCGTCCTGGAGGATTCGAACCTCCGACCGCCTGGTTCGTAGCCAGGTACTCTATCCAGCTGAGCTAAGGACGCACGGTTTTCGATATCAGTATTTCCAATATCAGGAGTTCACAAGGAAACCCTAAATAGTGGCGCGTCCTGGAGGATTCGAACCTCCGACCGCCTGGTTCGTAGCCAGGTACTCTATCCAGCTGAGCTAAGGACGCGCAGTTTTCGATATCGGTATTCCCAATATCAGGGGTTCATAAAAGAAACCCTAAATAGTGGCGCGCTCTGGAGGATTCGAACCTCCGACCGCCTGGTTCGTAGCCAGGTACTCTATCCAGCTGAGCTAAGAGCGCACGGTTTTAGTATCGACTTACTATTACACAGTTCAATACAAGGATTTCTATTCTTATAAGAAAGAAGCCCTAAATAGTGGCGCGTCCTGGAGGATTCGAACCTCCGACCGCCTGGTTCGTAGCCAGGTACTCTATCCAGCTGAGCTAAGGACGCACGGTTTTTGATATTAATTCTCGATGAACGATTTATCAATATCAGGATTCACATTCTTATCAGAACTAAACCCCAAATAGTGGCGCGCTCTGGAGGATTCGAACCTCCGACCGCCTGGTTCGTAGCCAGGTACTCTATCCAGCTGAGCTAAGAGCGCACGGTTTTCGATATCAGTATTCCCAATATCAGGAGTTCACAAGGAAACCCTAAAGAGTGGCGCGTCCTGGAGGATTCGAACCTCCGACCGCCTGGTTCGTAGCCAGGTACTCTATCCAGCTGAGCTAAGGACGCACGGTGTTCATTCATTAAGAATGAAGTTGTGAAATATATCACATTCTTCTTGCTACGAAGAAAAAAAAAGGCCATCGGCCTGTAATGAATGGCGGTGAGGGAGGGATTCGAACCCTCGATGCAGCTACAAACCACATACTCCCTTAGCAGGGGAGCGCCTTCGGCCACTCGGCCACCTCACCTAATTCATTATTCTCACATCACTTACAAGTAAGAGAAGAGAGAATGGCGCGTCCTGGAGGATTCGAACCTCCGACCGCCTGGTTCGTAGCCAGGTACTCTATCCAGCTGAGCTAAGGACGCACATTTACATTGTCTAAATTGCTAATTTTAGACTCGCAAGAAATGGCGGTGAGGGAGGGATTCGAACCCTCGATGCAGCTACAAACCACATACTCCCTTAGCAGGGGAGCGCCTTCGGCCTCTCGGCCACCTCACCGTCTTGCGGAGGCACATATTACGTTTTACCGAAAATATGTCAAACACTTTATTGAAAAAAATTGGACAAAAACACTCAACCGTTTGCTATTTAATCAAAGCGCTTGCAAATTGAACTTATAACATTCAAATCGCGCTTTTTCCCTTAAAAATTAAGGTGAAAGATTGGCAATAATAAACAGCCGAAAACAATTATCTAATTTCTCCAGCAGCAAGTGCTACCGCTGATGGCACAATACTACGGGATGCGTATTTGCGCCATAGGGGAAGCTAATAAATCTTGAATTTTGCCAAACAAAATACAGAGCAACAGTTCTGTTCAACCTTGTCTGTATCTCACAACATCACAAAGCATTCACTTCACCACTTTGAGACCGATCCGCTATCCAACCTATCTATGTCCCAATGAGCGTTTCTATTCTCCAAGATCAAAAAAGGCTAGCAACAATGCTAGCCTCTTCTCTACGCAAAAGTATTAGTAGTTGCCAGATGCAACGTTACCATTACCTTTTTCAGCTTGAATGCGCATGTAGATCTCTTCACGGTGAACAGATACTTCTTTAGGTGCGTTAACACCGATACGTACTTGGTTACCTTTAACGCCTAGTACAGTAACTGTTACTTCATCACCAATCATCAGTGTTTCGCCAACGCGGCGAGTCAAAATTAGCATTCTTTGCTCCTTGAGTAATCTCTAAATTTATCTAGCTACGAGAGCATTATCCAACAAAAGTTATATTTTCGTAAACTATCGATTGAGTTTATTTAACCAAAATGCACTTCTTTTTTAGGATAACCCTGTGTTTCACGCGCTACGATGTATGCATTGTGTAATATGTTAGCAGCCATATCGACTTGCGTTGGTGATATCACCAAAGTTAAAGACTGCTGCTGCAATAAGTGATGTTGTACATCAATTTCGCCTTCAGACAACAATCCATGTGAACTGACCACAATTTCTTGTGTTCGGCTTCCTACCACAGTTAACAAACTAACCTGTTCACTATTACGGATTTTCTCAGCAAAAACTAGTTTTAATTTGGCACTTATGTCTTGTTTAATAATGAGTGCTGCCCGTTCTGTTTCCTCGATCACACTACAGACTTCGATCCCCAACAGTTGGCAATGTGAAATGAAAGACGGTAAATCTTCATTCAAACACTCGATACGCACCATATCTCTTTGGATGGCGATGCCAGCAATATCATTCAAACACTGATTACCCGCGATCAATGTACCCTCGCCTTGTTCAAAGCTTGAAAGCACTCGCAATGGCACGTTGTGCTGCCATGCATACTGAACACACGGAAGATGTAAAACCTTAGCGCCTCGGCGGGCCATCTCCTCCATAGAAGGGAAGTCTAAAGTATCTAATTTCTGAGATTGCTTCACGACTCTAGGGTCACAAGAATAAACACCATCTACATCAGTATAGATCTGGCATTCTTTCGCCTGCAAGGCACCCGCAAGCGCTACCGCTGTAGTATCTGAACCACCGCGACCTAATGTTGTGATATCGCCTTTCGCATTGACCCCTTGAAAGCCTGCAACAATGACAATCTGGTTGTCATCTAGCAGAGCTTGAATAGGAGCAGTATCAATACGCTCAATCGCTGCATTATTATGATTAGAATCAGTGTGTATCTTGGCTTGATAGCCAGTCATTGATGTCGCTTCATAACCTAACTTGTGTAACGTCATTGCTAACAAGGCCATGGAAACTTGCTCGCCAGCCGTTAACAACACATCCAGTTCTCTAGCGTTTGGTACGCTATCAATTTGTGTGGCTAAGTTAACTAACCGATTTGTTTCACCAGACATAGCAGAAACGACAACCACGATCTGGTTCCCTTCATTTTTCGCTTCAATGATTTTGTCTGCTACATGATGGATTCGTTCAATTGAACCCACCGACGTTCCACCAAATTTCTGCACGATAAGAGGCATTTTCACCCGTCCTCACCTTCCCAAGACCAATGTCTATATATGACAAAAAAACACATACTCCGCGTCAGGGCGAAGCAAGAAAAAAATTAACCAAGGAGTCTAACGCCACCATTAGACTTCTTGGTTAATCTCAATCAAACCTTGTTTAAACACGCTTCCAATAGGCAAAATAAAAGATGCCCAATCAACTGATTGGGCATCTTTGTATCAATTACTTAAGCTTAAAGACGCTCTTCTAGCCAAGTACGCACAGATTTAAGCGCTTCTGGCAGTGCTTCAACGTCTGTACCGCCCGCTTGAGCCATATCTGGACGACCGCCGCCTTTACCGCCAACTTGCTCAGCAACCATCTTAACGAGGTCACCCGCTTTTACTTTACCGATTAGGTCTTTGGTTACACCAGCAATCAAGCCAACTTTACCGTCTGCTACGTTTGCGATCAGGATGATGCCGCTACCTACTTGGTTTTTAGCGTTATCAACCATAGTACGTAGGTTCTTGTTGTCTGCGCCTTCAATTGCAGCAACCAAAACTTTAGTACCAGAGATCTCTTCTACTTTGCCCATGATGTTTGCGCTTTCTGCAGCAGCCATCTTTTCTTTAAGCAGTTGGATTTCTTTCTCTAGCGATTTCGCTTTCTTAGCGGATTCAGCAAGTTTCTCTTCGTAAGCGTTAGCCTGAGCTTCTACTGCATCTAGAGCAGCTTCACCCGTTACCGCTTCAATACGACGAATACCCGCAGCAATACCACCTTCAGAAGTGATCTTGAATAGGCCGATATCACCCGTGTTGCTTGCGTGGATACCACCACAAAGTTCAGTAGAGAAATCGCCCATAGATAGAACGCGAACTTCATCATCATACTTCTCGCCAAACAGTGCCATTGCACCTTTTTCTTTCGCTGACTCGATGTCCATGATGTTGGTTTCAATCACGTGGTTCTTACGAACTTGTGCGTTAACCAAACGCTCCACTTCTTTAATCTGTGCCGGTGTTACCGCTTCAAGGTTAGAGAAGTCAAAACGTAGGTTGTCTGGCTTAACTAAAGAACCTTTCTGAGCAACGTGCTCACCTAGCACTTCGCGCAGTGCAGAGTGAAGTAAGTGAGTTGCAGAGTGGTTTAGTGAGATAGCAGCACGACGCTCAGCGTCAACGGTTGCTTCTACTTTATCGCCCTTAGCAAATACACCTTCAACTAGCTCACCGTGGTGCGCAAATGCGTTACCTAGCTTCTGAGTATCTTGTACTTTGAAAAGACCCGACGCTGTTTTTAGTGTACCAGCATCACCACATTGACCGCCTGACTCAGCGTAGAATGGTGTCTCTTCAAGGATGATTATTGCTTTGTCGCCAGCCGATAGTGAAGATACTTCTTCGCCGTCAACAAATAGCGCAGAGATTTCACCAGCACCTTCAGTAGCTGTGTAACCACAGAACTCGGTGTTAGTGTCTACTTTGATCGTTGCGTTGTAATCAGTGCCGAATTGACCAGCTTCACGAGCACGCTTACGCTGCGCTTCCATCGCCTTCTCAAAGCCTTCTTCATCGATAGTAAAGTCGCGTTCACGAGCTACATCGTTAGTAAGGTCAGCTGGGAAACCGTATGTGTCGTAAAGTTTGAAAACTGTTTCGCCGTCAAGCTCTTTGCCTTCAAGTGCGTCTAGTGCGTCATTAAGAATAACCATGCCGCGCTCTAGAGTACGACCGAAGTTCTCTTCTTCAATGCGAAGTACTTTTTCAACAAGCTCTTGCTGTTTCTTAAGTTCATCTGCCGCAGAACCCATCACTTCAGCCAATACACCCACAAGTTTGTGGAAGAACACGCCTTGTGCGCCAAGCTTGTTACCGTGACGAACTGCACGACGAATAATACGACGTAGAACGTAGCCACGACCTTCGTTTGAAGGCATAACGCCGTCAGCGATTAGGAATGAACAAGAACGGATGTGGTCAGCAATAACGCGTAGCGATTGGTTAGATAGGTCGTCATGACCCACAACTTCCGCTGTCGCTTTGATTAGCTTTTGGAATACATCAATTTCGTAGTTAGAGTGAACGCCCTGCATGATTGCAGAAATACGCTCAATACCCATACCTGTATCTACAGCAGGCTTAGGTAGCGGTTCCATTGTGCCGTCAGCGTGACGGTTGAACTGCATGAATACGTTGTTCCAGATCTCGATGAAGCGGTCACCATCTTCTTCAGGTGTACCAGGACGGCCGCCCCAGATGTGCTCACCGTGATCGTAGAAGATTTCAGTACATGGACCACAAGGACCTGTGTCACCCATCGTCCAGAAGTTATCAGACTCGAACTGTTTACCGCCTTCTTTGTCGCCAATGCGAACGATACGGTCAGCAGGTACACCTACTTTCTTGTTCCAGATATCGAATGCTTCATCATCGGTCTCGTATACCGTTACCAGCAGACGGTCTTTTGGCAGTTGAAGAGTTTCAGTCAGGAATTCCCAAGCAAAACCAATCGCTTCTTCTTTGAAGTAGTCACCAAAGCTGAAGTTGCCTAGCATTTCGAAGAACGTGTGGTGACGAGCCGTGAAACCTACGTTTTCAAGGTCATTGTGTTTACCACCCGCACGAACACAACGCTGAGCCGTAGTTGCTCGAGTGTAGGCACGTTTTTCGGCGCCTAAGAAGCAATCTTTGAATTGGTTCATACCTGCGTTAGTGAATAGCAGGGTTGGATCGTTATGTGGAACTAACGATGAACTGTCTACGATTTGGTGTTCTTTGCTCTCAAAGAACTTAAGGAACGCGTTGCGAACCTCATCAGTGCTCATGTACATGCAGCTCTTCCTGAAAATAGTCGAGTTAGAATTTTGCCGTATTGTAGATCATGGTTAAGGCTTCGACTAGTTTTCTTGTAGAAAAGACACCCTTGGGCAGGATTTTAGTGGGAATTCGATAAAATGAAGAATATTCCACTATATCTAGCCGTGGAAAAGCAGAACTAAATTGGTGACCTAGCAACTAAGAAACTCAGTCAACGAAAGAGAGCTGACCAAAGACATGCACGACGGAACTGAACCAATAAAAAAGCCCCGCATAAAATATGCGAGGCTTTAAGTTCTTTCAAAGCGGATGCTTCTTTCAAGCACCCACTCTATAAAACGTCAGCTTATAGCTCTTCGTTTTCTTCTTCTTTCTCTACGTCTTTCTCTTCAAGAACAGCAGGAGTCAGTAGCAACTCACGAAGTTTAGTATCGATCTCTAGAGCAACCTCTGGGTTTTCACGTAGGTATTTACCAGCGTTAGCTTTACCTTGGCCAATCTTGTCGCCTTTATAGCTGTACCAAGCGCCAGCTTTTTCTACTAGCTTATTCTTAACACCTAAGTCGATAAGCTCACCTTCGCGGTTGAAGCCTTTGCCGTAAAGGATTTGAGTTTCAGCTTGTTTGAATGGTGCAGCAATCTTGTTCTTAACAACCTTGATACGAGTTTCGTTACCAACAACTTCATCACCATCTTTAATCGCACCAGTGCGGCGAATATCAAGACGAACAGATGCGTAGAACTTAAGCGCGTTACCACCAGTTGTTGTTTCTGGGTTACCGAACATCACACCAATTTTCATACGAATTTGGTTAATGAAGATAGCCATACAGTTAGACTGCTTAAGATTACCCGTCAGCTTACGCATCGCTTGAGAAAGCATACGAGCCTGAAGACCCATGTGGCTGTCGCCCATTTCGCCTTCGATTTCTGCTTTTGGTGTTAGTGCTGCTACTGAGTCAATAACAAGAACATCGATTGCACCTGAACGAGCCAGTGCATCACAGATTTCAAGAGCTTGCTCACCAGTATCTGGTTGAGAAACAAGAAGTGCATCGATATCAACACCAAGCTTTTGAGCGTAGATAGGGTCTAGTGCGTGCTCCGCATCAACGAATGCACACGTTTTGCCCACTTTCTGTGCTGCAGCAATAAGCTCAAGCGTTAGCGTTGTTTTACCTGATGATTCTGGGCCGTAAACTTCTACGATACGTCCCATCGGTAGGCCACCAGCTCCTAGTGCGATATCTAGAGATAGAGAACCTGTAGAAATAGTTTCTACGTCCATTGTGCGGTTATCACCAAGACGCATGATAGAACCTTTACCAAATTGCTTTTCAATCTGACCAAGGGCTGCGGCTAACGCTTTTTGTTTATTCTCGTCCATTTCTATCTCCACATAATCGGTTGTCTCAACAAGCGATCTAGAATCTATTTCTAACCCACATAGGGGTGACTAATTGGCTTTTATTATACTGTTGATTCATACAGTGTCTATACCTGTATGAAAATAATTTGTGCAAATGTTACTTACCTTCCATTGATAGGTAATCATAAATAACTTGCAGGGCATGGTGCGTGGCTTGTTGGCGTACTTGTGATCTGTCGCCTGTAAATACATGCGTTTCTACTTTATCCCAGCCATTTAGCGCTTTCCACGCGAAGCATACCGTACCAACAGGCTTATCTTCGGTCGCGCCACCTGGGCCAGCAATGCCACTGATTGATACAGAGATCGTCCCGTTTGAATGTTGCAATGCCCCGCTCGCCATTTCTATTACGACAGGCTCACTCACAGCGCCGAACTCAATTAAGGTTTTAAGCTGTACACCTATCATCTCTTGCTTGGCTTCATTGCTGTACGTAACAAAAGCGCGATCAAACCACCCAGAGCTGCCCGCAATATCGGTGACTGCACTCGCGACACCTCCGCCAGTGCAAGATTCAGCCGTCACTAACACTTGTTTGTGTTTAGCGAGTAAATGTCCAAGCTGTTCACTAAGGTCTTGAGTCATCTGCATCATCAACTTCCCTTTATTTACTGTCATATCATTTGGATTCGCATCTTTTCGCATCAGCCGCTTTTCGCACGAAACGCTTTCACGTATCCTAAGCCGCAATAGAAATAAACGAAAGAAGTTAACTGTGAAAGCCGATCAAAAACATACTCCCATGATGCAGCAGTACCTAAAACTGAAAGCAGAAAACCCAGAAATTCTGCTGTTCTACCGCATGGGCGATTTCTACGAGCTTTTCTATGATGATGCTAAAAAAGCTTCTCAACTCCTCGATATTTCACTGACTAAACGTGGTTCATCAAATGGTGAGCCTATTCCTATGGCGGGTGTTCCTTACCATGCCGTTGAAGGGTACCTTGCAAAGTTAGTACAACTTGGTGAATCCGTAGCAATTTGTGAACAGATTGGTAATCCAGCACTTTCAAAAGGCCCTGTTGAGCGTGCTGTTGTACGTATCGTTACACCCGGTACCGTGACCGATGAAGCATTGCTTTCTGAGCGCGTTGATAACCTGATTGCAGCGATTTACCATCACAACGGTAAGTTTGGTTACGCGACACTGGATATTACCTCCGGTCGATTCCAACTCTGCGAGCCAGAAACTGAAGAAGCAATGGCCGCAGAACTGCAGAGAACCTCACCACGTGAGCTACTGTTCCCTGAAGATTTCGAGCCAGTAAATCTAATGGCAAGCCGTAATGGCAATCGCCGTCGCCCTGTATGGGAATTTGAATTAGACACAGCTAAGCAGCAATTAAATAAGCAATTTGGTACTCGCGATCTGGTTGGCTTTGGCGTAGAAAGCGCAAAACTGGGTCTATGTGCGGCTGGTTGTTTGATCCAATACGTGAAAGATACCCAACGTACTGCCCTTCCTCATATCCGTTCACTGACAATGGATAAGCAAGATCACTCAGTGATCCTTGATGCTGCGACTCGACGCAATCTAGAGATCACGCAAAATCTTGGTGGTGGTACTGATAACACCCTTGCCGAAGTACTTGATCACACCGCAACAGCAATGGGTAGCCGTATGCTTAAGCGTTGGTTACATCAACCAATGCGCAATATATCTGCACTCGATCAGCGCCTAGATGCGATTGGTGAGATGAAAGATTTAGCTCTCTTTACAGAGCTACAGCCAACCTTAAAACAGATTGGTGATATCGAACGTATTCTTGCTCGTCTTGCACTTCGTTCTGCTCGCCCTCGCGATATGGCACGACTTCGCCAAGCAATGGAATACTTGCCAGAGCTTGCTGAAACGCTAACGCAACTTAAGCACCCGTACCTAACTCAACTTGCTCAATATGCTTCTCCTGTGGAAGACGTTTCTGAACTGCTCGAGCGAGCGATCAAAGAGAACCCACCGGTGGTTATCCGTGACGGTGGTGTGATCGCAGAAGGCTATAATACCGAGCTAGACGAATGGCGAGACCTTGCTGCGGGCGCAACAGAGTTTCTTGATAAGCTTGAGCAAGAAGAGCGTGAGCGTCATGGTATAGACACGCTTAAAGTTGGCTACAACAACGTACACGGTTTCTTCATTCAAGTAAGCCGCGGGCAAAGCCACCTTGTGCCGCCACACTATGTTCGCCGTCAAACACTGAAAAACGCTGAGCGTTACATCATTCCCGAGCTAAAAGAGCACGAAGACAAAGTGCTTAACTCTAAGTCGAAAGCACTCGCTATCGAGAAACAGCTGTGGGAAGAGTTGTTTGACTTACTACTGCCGTATCTAGAGCGCCTACAAAACATCGCCTCTTCAGTATCTCAGCTTGATGTTCTACAAAACTTGGCTGAGCGTGCAGATACCCTTGATTACTGTCGTCCAACCATGACAGAAGCTGCAGGTGTTCAGATCCAAGCAGGTCGTCACCCTGTTGTTGAACAAGTGATGGACGAACCCTTTATTGCTAACCCTATCGACCTTAATGAACAACGTAAGATGCTGATCATCACAGGTCCAAATATGGGTGGTAAATCGACCTATATGCGCCAAACGGCACTCATCGCATTGATGGCTCATATCGGTTGTTATGTTCCTGCAGAAAGCGCGACCATCGGCTCTATCGACCGTATCTTTACGCGTATTGGCGCATCGGATGATCTAGCTTCTGGCCGTTCAACCTTCATGGTTGAGATGACAGAAACTGCCAATATCCTGCATAACGCAACACCAAACAGCCTTGTGCTAATGGATGAAATCGGTCGTGGTACCAGTACTTACGATGGTTTGTCATTAGCTTGGGCAAGTGCTGAGTGGCTAGCGAATCAAATCAACGCGATGACACTGTTTGCAACGCATTACTTTGAGCTAACCGAGTTACCAAACCAACTTCCAACGCTAGCAAACGTACACCTAGATGCAGTTGAGCATGGTGACAGCATTGCCTTTATGCACGCTGTTCAAGAAGGTGCAGCAAGTAAATCTTACGGCCTAGCGGTGGCAGGATTGGCTGGTGTACCAAAAGCGGTGATCAAGAACGCTCGCGCGAAGCTAACACAGCTCGAAGCATTGAGTATTGAGTCTCCGACATCGAAGCCAAGCGGCGTTGATATTGCAAACCAACTGAGTCTGATCCCTGAACCAAGCGAAGTAGAGCAAGCATTGGCGAATGTTGATCCTGATGATCTAACCCCTCGCCAAGCATTAGAAGAGCTTTACCGCTTGAAGAAGCTGCTTTAGTTTCTTACCAAGTAGCTTGTTATTGCCGTTTGTGATTTTGATTAGACGGCATGAAATACCAAAGCCACAAACCAAAAAAACGCTGACTTTAAGTCAGCGTTTTTATTTGTCTTCGATTTAGAGAAGCATCATCCGTTCAATTAGTCGTTTTCTACGTTGAACAGATTTTCCATATTCAGACCTTGCTTAATAAGAATCTCACGCAGACGGCGAAGACCTTCAACTTGGATTTGACGAACTCGCTCACGAGTCAGGCTGATTTCACGGCCAACTTCTTCTAGCGTTGACGGTTCATAACCCAGTAGTCCAAATCGACGTGCAAGCACTTCTTTCTGCTTCGGATTCAGCTCATCAAGCCAGAAGATCAGTGAGTTCTTGATATCGCTATCTTGAGTTGAGACCTCAGGATCTGAATTGTTGATGTCTGGAATTATATCCAACAGCGCTTTCTCACCGTCACCACCAATTGGCGTATCAACAGAGCTCACTCGTTCGTTTAGACGAAGCATCTTGCTCACATCACCAACCGGCTTATCTAGCTTAGAAGCAATTTCTTCTGCCGTTGGTTCATGGTCAAGTTTTTGTGATAGCTCTCTTGCAGTACGTAGGTAGATGTTCAGCTCTTTCACAACATGGATTGGCAAACGGATAGTGCGAGTCTGATTCATTAACGCACGTTCAATGGTTTGACGAATCCACCATGTCGCGTAAGTTGAGAAACGGAAGCCACGCTCTGGGTCAAACTTCTCTACGGCGCGAATCAAACCTAGGTTGCCTTCTTCGATTAGATCGAGAAGTGCAAGGCCACGGTTGCTATAACGACGTGAAATTTTTACCACCAAACGCAAGTTACTTTCGATCATGCGTTTACGTGCTGCTTCATCACCGCGTAGAGCTCGACGTGCATATAGCACTTCTTCTTCTGCGGTTAGTAGTGGTGAGAAACCGATTTCGCCTAAGTAGAGTTGAGTGGCATCTAAACTTTTAGACGTAACTTCAACTTCTTCTTTCGCTTCGGTTTTCTTAGTGACTGTTCGTTTTGCTTTTCCAAGAGCTTCCGGTTCCGTGGTTGCTTGGTTAAGATCGAACTCTTCTTTGGTTACTGCATTGCTTATACTCATAACGCCTCCCCCTGGCGAAATTAGCATGACATTACAACTTCATATGTCGCTAAATGACTATGTCACTCCATACAATACGTAATTTTTGCATATTGTATTTAAGGTAAATATCGTTTTGGATTAACGGATTTACCTTGGTAACGAATCTCAAAGTGCAGCCTAACACTGCTGGCTCCAGAGCTTCCCATTGTTGCAATCTTCTGCCCTGGTTTCACACTTTGCCCTTCAGATACTAATAGTCGGTCGTTGTGCGCGTATGCACTTAAGTAATTATCATTGTGCTTCACAATCACTAGATTGCCGTAGCCTCGTAGTGCATTACCCGAATAAACAACCGTTCCCCCTGCAGTAGATACTATTGGCTGACCTCGCTGTCCTGCTATGTCTATGCCTTTATTTCCTTGTTCGCCTACAGAGAAATTCTTGATTACTCTCCCTTTAGTTGGCCATAACCATTTGGATACTTTATCACTTGTTGGTTTGGTGGACGGTGTAACATTCTGTTTACCTTTAGAACCAACATACTCCTTTGATTTGGATTGTTCAACCTTCTTTGGTGGATCTTTTTTCGCCACTTTGGTGGTAGTTTGAGCTGAAGCAGGTTTAGAGTTTTTGCTCTTCTGAGGCGTGATTTTCGGTTTGCTTGCCACAGATGAGGTTGTGGATGCCGCGACAGGCGCAGCAACAGCTGCAGCCGCAACTGTTGACTTACCATACGCTGGCGCGTTGTAACTCGGGCGCCACAACTTAAGCTTCTGTCCAGGGTGGATAGTGTAAGGAGCTGACAACTTGTTATAACCGATAAGGTCTTTAACGTCTTTATTGGTGACATAGGCAATGAAATAAAGGGTGTCGCCTTTTTTCACTTCATAATAACTGCCACGATAACTACCACGATCAATCGATGAGTAATTCTTGTTTAGGCTTGAAACGGGCGCAGGCGAATTCGCTGCACACCCAACAAGTGCACAGCTAAGCAGTAAAGTACTTCCTTTTAACAACTTCGAACGCATCGACTCTCTATCCACCTACACCATTGGTCTTTTATTAAGCTAGCTCACCAGGAACAAGAGGCACAAATCGCACCATCTCGATAACACTTGATAAAAATTCATCGCCGTGGCGAACAATCTTCAATAGTTGTTGTTCATCATCACCGACTGGAATCAGTAAACGACCGCCATCTTTCAGCTGTTGCAGAAGCGCTTGAGGAATCGACTCTGCAGCGGCGGTGACAATAATCGCATCAAAAGGGGCTTTTGAAGACCACCCTTGCCAACCGTCACCATGCTTAGTTGAGATATTGTAGAAATCGAGTTGCTTCAACCTACGCTTGGCATCCCATTGTAGCGACTTTATTCTTTCAACCGAATAAACATGATCAACAAGTTGAGCCAGTACAGCGGTTTGGTAACCAGAGCCGGTTCCAATCTCCAAAACACGGCTATCTTGTTGTAATTCAAGCAGCTCTGTCATTTTAGCAACAATGTATGGCTGGGAGATTGTCTGACCCTGACCGATAGGCAGCGCATTATTATCATAGGCTTGGTGATACATCGCCTGTGATAAAAAGCTCTCTCTCGGCAGTTGGTAGATCGCATCAAGAACCTTTTGATCCTGAATACCATTTTCAATCAGAAAAGTAATTAAACGCTCAGCTTGCGGATTACTCACTTACTTCTCTCCTAACCATGTTGTCATCGCGCCCAGCGACTCATGCGCCGTCAGATCAACTTGTAACGGTGTTACCGACACAAAGCCATGCTCAATTGCGTAAAAATCAGTACCTTCACCCGCATCTTGCTCTTTGCCCGGAGGACCGAGCCAATAGATATCGTGACCACGCGGGTCTTTTTGCTTGATCATATCTTCAGCGTGATGACGAGCACCTAGGCGTGTCACCTGAGTACCGGACAGTTGTTCTAAGGCTAAATCAGGAACGTTCACGTTCAACAAGCGATTGGTCGGGATTGGGTTTGCTAAATGTTGTTCGACAATACGACGGGCAATCGCAGCCGCTGTCTTAAAATGTTTTTTTCCCACCAGAGAAAACGCTACCGATTGAACACCTAGAAAGTGCCCTTCCATTGCTGCTGCCACCGTGCCGGAATAAAGCACGTCATCACCAAGGTTAGCACCGTGATTAATGCCAGTTAATACCAGATCTGGCATGTCATTCTTTAGCAGTTCGTTTAACGCAAAATGCACACAGTCGGTCGGTGTTCCTTGTACCGAATAGGTCTTTTCAGCAATCTCTTGGACACGCAGAGGCTGTTCTAAAGTTAATGAATTTGACGCACCCGAGCGATTACGGTCAGGGGCAACAATGACAACTTCAGCAAGATCACGTAGCTCATTTGCCAGCTCATGAATGCCTTGAGCGTGCACACCATCATCATTGCTGAGTAAAATCTTCATCTTGTATCCTTTCTTTGTTCCCATGCTAAGCCAAGTCACTTAAATTCCAATATCAAGTGACCCAGCTCCAAGCAGAATCGTTATTGCTCGTAGCTTCTCTCTACGTGTACTTCTTCAACCAACTCTCGAACGATAGCAGTTGCGAAACAACCTGCGTCTAGAGAGAACTTAAGAGTGACATTATCTTCGTTCACTTCCCAAGTTAAATCGGTTGGTTTTAACGATGCTTCACGACGGTCATGGCGCATGCGGTTGCCGCGAATCAGCGCCATTAGATCAGGTTCAGAATCAAGATGTTTTTGCTCTAACGCTTGAGAATCATCTGTTGTTGGTAAGGCATTATCACCAGCCAAAGCAACAGTAACCCATGCAGAGCCATTCACGATATCTTGGTTTACCGCTTCGATATTGTCAGCGGTTACCGCTAGTTGAGTACCGTCTTTCACGACAATATCGCCAACCAATGCCGATGCAAACGCATCTTTCTCAATACGGTCTGACAAGATCAAATTGTAAATCCACGAGCGAGCCGCCGAAAGGTACAAGCTGCGCTTATTCTGGTTACGAGTACGAACGTTATCACGGCCCCAACGACGAGCTTCAGATAAGTTGTTACCTTCATTACCAAAACGCTGAGCACCGAAGTAATTTGGCACACCGACTTGAGCGACTTTTTCCAAACGTTTTACAACATCATCACAGTCTGTTACTTCAGACAAAGTCAGCTCAAATTGGTTGCCAACTAAATCACCCGGACGTAATTTTTTATTGTGACGTGCTGTCGCCAAGATCTCAATGCTTGGGTACTGTGCTAAAAAAGCTGAAAAGTCAGGCTCACCTTTTGGTAGGTGTACACTCAACCACTGCTCAGTAACCGCGTGGCGGTCTTTTAAGCCTGCCCAGCTAACGTCCTTCGACTTAACACCGCAAGCTTTAGCCAGCTCATTTGCCACGAAGCTCGTGTTTTCACCAGTTTTACGAATACGAACCATTAGGTGCTCGCCTTCACCAGTAAACTCAAAACCCAAGTCCTCATTAACGACAAAGTGTTCGGCTTTTGCTTTTAGTTTTGCTTTCGCAGTTGGTTTACCGTTTAGATAAGCCAATGAAGATAAAATATCTGACATGCTGTTCTTTTCGTGTTGGTGCTTACGCACTTTTAGTAATTAGGACCACCGCTTCACATGCGATGCCCTCTTTGCGACCTGTAAAACCTAAACGCTCAGTGGTCGTCGCTTTTACATTCACATTGCTAATGCTGGTTTCTAGGTCTTGAGCAATAGCTTGGCACATAGAGTCTATATGAGGCGCCATCTTTGGAGCTTGCGCCATGATAGTAATATCAGCATTACCAATCTCGTAACCTTGCTCTTTTACTCGACGATAAACGTATTTCAGCAGTTCACGGCTATCTGCGCCTTTCCATTCGTCATCAGTATCTGGGAAATGACGACCAATATCACCCGCAGCAATCGCACCTAATAGAGCGTCACATAACGCATGAAGGGCAACATCACCGTCTGAGTGTGCAATAAGACCTTGCTCGTAAGGGATGCTTACACCACCAATAATTACCGGGCCTTCACCACCAAACTTATGTACATCAAAGCCATGGCCAATACGAATCATCATTATTCCTTATTCTGACTTAAATAGAACTCAGCAAGCGCTAAATCTTCAGGCTGAGTAATCTTAAAATTATCTGAGCGCCCTGCCACTATAGCGGGCGATAAACCTTTCCATTCGAAAGCTGAGGCTTCATCAGTAATCGAAGCGCCTTGGTGCAACGCCTCACTTAATGCATTCCACAGAGGCTTTGCTCTGAACATTTGCGGCGTAAGAGCGTGCCATAAATCGGCTCGCTCAACGGTATGCTCGATCTGCCCTTGGGCACCTCGCTTCATGGTGTCACGAACTGGAGCCGCTAAAATAGCGCCCACATCATGGCTCATCGCACCGGAAATTAGCTTGTCGATATCACTTAGCTGAACACAAGGCCTTGCCGCATCGTGAACCATTACCCAATCACTAAGCTGCTGTTCAGCGATATAGTTTAGCGCAGAGAGCACAGAGTCCGCTCGCTCGCTTCCGCCAGACACTCTGATCACTTTTGGGTTCTGGTTAAGGGCAAGCTCTGGGTAGTATGGGTCACCATCGCTGATCGCAACGACAATTTGAGCGATTTGCGGGTGAGACAGTAATTTCTCAACGGTGTGCTCTAAAATCGTTTTACCATTGATCTTGAGATATTGCTTAGGGCGGTCTGCCTTCATGCGGCTACCGACGCCCGCCGCAGGTACAACGGCAATCACGCTTTGAAGTTGAGTCGACATTAATGGGATTCCTCACCAATGATGCGATAAAACGTTTCACCTTCTTTGACCATACCAAGCTCATGACGTGCGCGTTCTTCTATCGCGTCTAAGCCTTGACGTAGATCGTCGATTTCAGCAAACATTTCTGCATTTCGAATATGCAGTTTTTCATTTACTTGCTGTTGAACTTGGATTTCATTGTTCACACCGTAGTAATCAGAGATACCATTTTTACCGAGCCACAGTGTGTGTTGTAGCCAGCCAAACACTATGAGCAGTACTAAAGCAAAAATTCGCATAACACCTTTCGCCGGTTGAAAAAGAAGGAACTAGAATAAGGCACATATATACCATAATGAGCTTATTGGTGCGAGATATGTGGTGTCATGGAATTAATTAGTCGGGTAATTATTGTTATTCGAAACCAGTGATGAGATTCCAGATTCCCTCCTCCGTCGGCCTCGAGAATGACGAATGATACAAACTACTGCAGACGAAAAAATCAAAGACAACGCTCCTTTCCTTCGTCAGTCTAGGGAATGACGAACTTTCGGTATCAAAAAGATAGCTTTAGATACTAGAGTTCCTTTCCTCCATTTTCTACAGGCAAAAAAAAACGCCCTACCGAAGTAGAGCGTTTCAAAAGCTTTAAGTTAACAATTCGCTAGGAATTATTGACCTTTAACTTCTTTAAGACCGTTGTAAGGAGCTTTAGAACCTAGAGCTTCTTCGATACGGATAAGTTGGTTGTACTTAGCAACACGGTCAGAACGGCTCATAGAACCAGTTTTGATTTGACCTGCAGCTGTACCTACCGCTAGATCAGCGATAGTTGCATCTTCAGTTTCGCCAGAACGGTGAGAGATTACTGCAGTGTAGCCAGCGTCTTTAGCCATCTTGATAGCAGCTAGAGTCTCTGTTAGAGAACCGATTTGGTTGAACTTGATAAGGATAGAGTTAGCTACGCCTTTCTCGATACCTTCAGCAAGAATCTTAGTGTTTGTAACGAACAGATCGTCACCAACGATTTGAAGCTTGTCGCCTAGAAGTTCAGTTTGGTGCTTGAAGCCAGCCCAATCTGATTCGTCAAGACCGTCTTCGATAGAAACGATTGGGAAGTTGTTCGCTAGCTCAGCTAGGTAGTGGTTGAACTCTTCAGAAGTGAAAGTTTTACCTTCGCCCTTCATGTTGTAGATGCCAGCTTCTTTGTCGAAGAACTCAGATGCTGCACAGTCCATAGCAAGAGTAACGTCTTTACCTAGTTCGTAACCAGCAGCTGCAACAGCTTCTGCGATAACTTCTAGAGCTTCAGCGTTAGACTTAAGGTTAGGAGCGAAACCACCTTCATCGCCAACTGCAGTGCTGTAGCCTTTAGACTTAAGAACTTTAGCTAGGTTGTGGAATACTTCAGCGCCGATACGTAGACCTTCTTTAAGAGTTTTAGCGCCAACTGGTTGGATCATGAACTCTTGGATGTCAACGTTGTTATCTGCGTGCTCACCACCGTTGATGATGTTCATCATTGGTAGAGGCATAGAGAACTGACCAGCAGTACCGTTTAGCTCAGCGATGTGCTCGTATAGAGGCATGCCTTTCGCAGCAGCAGCAGCTTTTGCGTTAGCTAGAGATACAGCTAGGATAGCGTTCGCGCCAAACTTAGACTTGTTATCAGTACCGTCTAGGTCAAGCATGATTTGGTCAACGTCAGCTTGTGCTTTAGCGTCAGTACCAACTAGAGCTTCAGCGATTGGGCCGTTTACAGCTTCAATAGCTTTAAGAACACCTTTACCTAGGAAACGTGATTTGTCGCCGTCACGTAGCTCAAGAGCTTCGCGAGAACCAGTAGATGCGCCAGATGGAGCAGCAGCCATACCTACGAAACCGCCTTCTAGGTGTACTTCAGCTTCTACAGTTGGGTTACCACGTGAATCGATGATTTCACGACCTAGAACTTTAACGATCTTAGACATTGAATGTTTCCTTCTCGTTGAATATATAAATGTCAAATTTAAAGGTAGCAGCACAACTTACGCAGCTACCTGTATTCCTTTTTACTTCTCTAACTCGCCGCGCTGGAACTCGCCAGCCGCTTTAACGAAACCTGCAAACAATGGGTGACCATCGCGAGGTGTTGAAGTGAACTCTGGGTGGAATTGAGCAGCAACGAACCATGGGTGGTTCGGGTTCTCAATAACTTCAACCAGTTTCTTGTCCGCAGATAGACCCGATACTTTTAGGCCCGCTTTTTCGATTTGTGGACGAAGATTGTTGTTCACTTCGTAACGGTGACGGTGACGTTCATGGATCGTCGCGCTACCGTATAATTCGTAAGCTTTAGTCCCTTTCGCTAGGTGACAAAGCTGTGAACCAAGACGCATTGTGCCGCCTAGGTCAGATGACTCTGTACGCTCTTCAACTTTACCTTCGCCATCAGTCCATTCAGTGATAAGACCAACAACTGGGTACTTAGTTTCAGTACAGAATTCAGAAGAGTGTGCCCCTTCCATTTTCGCAACGTTACGAGCGTACTCGATAAGTGCTACTTGCATACCTAGACAGATACCTAAGTACGGTACTTTGTTTTCACGAGCGTATTGAGCAGCAAGAATCTTACCTTCAACACCACGGTCACCAAAGCCACCAGGAACTAGGATTGCATCTAGGCCTTCTAAAACTTCTACGCCACGAGACTCAACGTCTTGTGAATCTACGTATTTAATATTAACGCTTAGGCGGTTTTTCAAGCCTGCGTGTTTTAGCGCTTCATTTACTGATTTGTATGCATCTGGTAGTTCAATGTACTTACCAACCATACCAATCGTCACTTCACCCGTTGGGTTAGCTTCTTCGTAAATTACTTGTTCCCATTCAGACAGGTCTGCTTCTGGAGCTGTGATGCCGAAACGCTTACATACAAGTTCATCAGTACCTTGAGCTTTAATAAGCTGAGGGATCTTGTAGATAGAGTCAACATCGCGCATAGAAATAACTGCATTTTCTTGCACATTACAGAACAGAGCAATTTTCTTACGCTCGTTCGAAGGAATGTTGCGGTCTGAACGACAAACTAGGATGTCTGGCTGAATACCAATAGACAGCAACTCTTTTACAGAGTGTTGCGTTGGCTTAGTTTTCACTTCGCCCGCAGCTGCTAGGTATGGCACTAGAGTAAGGTGCATGAACATTGCGCGTTCACGGCCTAGTTCTACTGCTAGCTGACGAATCGCTTCCATGAATGGTAGAGATTCGATATCACCAACCGTACCACCAACTTCAACGATCGCGATATCGTGGCCAGCTGCGCCAGAAATTACACGCTCTTTGATAGAGTTAGTGATGTGTGGGATAACCTGAATAGTTGCACCTAGGTAATCACCGCGACGCTCTTTAGCGAGTACGTCTGAGTAAACACGACCTGCAGTGAAGTTGTTACGCTTAGTCATCTTGGTGCGAATGAATCGCTCATAGTGACCAAGGTCAAGGTCAGTTTCAGCGCCATCTTCCGTAACGAACACTTCACCGTGCTGAGTCGGGCTCATAGTGCCTGGATCAACGTTGATGTAAGGGTCAAGCTTCATCATAGTCACTTTAAGACCACGAGCTTCTAAAATAGCCGCAAGAGATGCTGCAGCAATACCTTTACCTAGAGAGGATACAACCCCGCCAGTAACAAAAATGTAATTTGTCGTCATGTTTAACCTGAAATTGGTTGAATGAGGGAAATGGACTACTTCTGGACGGGATGAAAATATACCAGAAGCCCCTTATCGCCACAACGTGAAATCTATCACACTGCTATTTTTTATTTTTTGCTTCAAATCAATTCATGATAAAAGCTTTGGTTATCTTTTCTCCGCCACCTTGACTTCATCCCACATGGAATCAAGCTGTTGTAGTGAAAAATCGGTCAAAATTTTATCCTGTTGGCGAACTTTTTGTTCCACCCCTTTGAAGCGACGTGAGAACTTCAGATTGGCTTTATTGAGCGCCGTTTCTGGATTTTTACCCAAATGTCGCACCAAATTGACCGTCGCAAACAGCAAATCACCCAGTTCTTCTTCAACTAAATCTTCGTTTGGCGTTACTTGAAGTGCTTCTTCTAGCACCTCATCGACTTCCTCTAAAACCTTGTTAGCCACTGGGCCAATAGAGTCCCAATCGAAGCCATATTTCGCTACCTGTTTTTGAATCTTTGTAGCACGTGAAAGCGCAGGTAGAGAGTTTGGTATTGAGTCTAGAATACTTTCTGGGGTTTTGCCTGCTTGCGCTTTTTCTTTGGCTTTTTCAGCTTCCCAGTTAGCATTAATTTCTTCATCGCTCGCAAACTCGGTATCAGAAAACACATGCGGATGGCGGCGCGTTAGCTTCTCATTGATGCCATCAACCACATCAGAAAACTCAAACAGCCCCTGCTCTTTCGCGAGCTGACTATAGAAAATCACCTGAAACAACAGATCACCCAGCTCTTCTTGTAGGTTCGGCCAATCTTTGTTGTGAATCGCATCCACCACCTCATAAGTCTCTTCGATAGTATGAGGGACAATTGTTTCAAAATTTTGTTTTAAATCCCAAGGACAGCCACCTTCTGGATCGCGCAGCTTAGTCATGATCTGTTCAAGTTGTTCAATCGGATGATTCATCGTTTTCTTCCTATTACTGTCTTTGATTTTTAAATTTAAAACTTCTGTTAAAACTAAAAAAGGTGAGCAGCCAAAACCACTCACCTTTATCTTTATTCGTCATCCCCAAGAGTGAAGAATGAGCGAGTTGGGGATCTCAAACCGCTTGGCGAGATTCCCTATCACGTTCGTCCCTCACTGTAGGGAATGACGAGGATGATACCAAGTATCATCCCAGTCTCTTGACGCTCATGACATCTTTGATTTGCTCGACTCGGCTCGTCACTCGACTCAGAATCTCAATATTGGTCACTTCCAAATCGAAATCCATTACCGATAGCTGACGCTTGTAGTCGATACGGCTCTTCATTGTTGTCACGCTGATCTTCTCGTTCGAGAACAGTGAGGTGATGTCTTTCAACAAGCCATTACGCTCTAGCGCTTCAACACGCAGCGTTAAGATATATGAACCGACGAAGCCATTGCCCCAGACAGTATCAATAATACGTTCTGGCGCATGTAGGCTTAGCTCACTCAACTGTTCGCAGTCAGCACGGTGAACCGAGATACCACGACCTTGCGTAATGTAACCTTTAATAACATCACCTGGGATTGGCTGACAGCAACGCGCTAGGTGCGTCATTAAGTTATCAACGCCCTCAACCACTACCGCGTCTTTCTTAGGGCGACTCTGTTGTGCTGGCTTGTTTTCCGACTCAAGCAGTTTCTCTAACGCTTTCTTGTCTTCTTCTTCCGCTGTCGGCTTGTTCACCAGCGCATTGATGTGATTAACCACTTGGTTAATGCGCAAGTCGCCACTGCCGATACCCGCATAGAGTTCATCTGGCGTGTTAACGTTAAAGCGTCTTA
The DNA here is from genome assembly GCF_001557875.1 of Vibrio splendidus. Taxonomy (GTDB): domain Bacteria; phylum Pseudomonadota; class Gammaproteobacteria; order Enterobacterales; family Vibrionaceae; genus Vibrio; species Vibrio splendidus_F. The sequence goes on from NZ_LNRF01000004.1 coordinate 339,897, forward strand.
GCGCGTATTGGTCTGCATCTTTTAGGGTTGCACCGACTTTCGCTAGTTCAACCTCAAGGATGTCTCGACCAGCTTCGAGGTTCTTCTCTCGGCTTTGCGCACGGAACCAAGCATTGATCTTCGCACGAGCACGGCTTGAATGAACAAACCCTGTAGTTGGATTTAACCAGTCACGTGATGGGTTCGGTTCTTTTTGAGTGATGATTTCAACCTGATCACCCATCGATAATTTATGGGTAAACGGTACGATACGTCCCGCTACTTTGGCACCGATGCAGCGATGTCCAACCATCGAGTGGATGTGGTAAGCGAAGTCCAACGGAGTTGCACCCATAGGTAAATCGACGACATCACCACGCGGTGTAAATGCGTATACGCGGTCATCGAATACTTGGCTACGAACTTCATCCAGCATCTCGCCAGAGTCCGACATCTCTTCTTGCCAATCAATAAGTTTACGCAACCAAGTGATTTTCTCGTCGTAACCACTGCGCCCGCTTGAAGCACCTTCTTTGTACTTCCAGTGCGCAGCCACACCCAACTCAGAGTCTTCGTGCATTTGCTTGGTACGGATCTGAATCTCAATGGTCTTGCCTTCAGGGCCCAGAACCACGGTGTGAATCGATTGGTAACCATTTGGCTTAGGGTTCGCCACGTAGTCATCAAATTCACTTGGTAGATGTTTGTATTTGGTGTGAACCACACCTAGGCCGGCATAGCAGTCTTGAAGCTGATCGGCGATGATACGAACAGCACGCACGTCAAAAAGCTCATCAAAGTCCAAGCCTTTCTTCTGCATCTTACGCCAGATACTGTAGATGTGTTTTGGTCGACCGCTGACTTCAGCATTGATGTTTGAACGCTGCATTTCTGCTGTTAAATCATCAACGAAATCTGTGATGTATTGTTCACGAACGATACGACGCTCAGACAGCTGTTTCGCAATCTGCTTGTAGGTGTCTGGCTGCTGATAGCGGAATGCGTAATCTTCGATTTCCCACTTAAGTTGACCGATACCTAAACGGTTCGCCAGTGGAGCATAGATGTTAGAACACTCTTTTGCTGCCGCGCGACGTACAGCATCAGGCGCTTTTTTTACTTCAATAAGGTTACAGATTCGCTCAGCTAGCTTGATAACTACGCAGCGGAAATCATCCACCATCGCCAGTAGCATACGACGAACGTTATCAACTTGACCCGAGGCAGCGCTGCCTTCAAGAGTCACGTTTAACTGGCCTAAGGCCGCCATTTCTTCAACGCCATCAATCAACTTTACGGTTTCTTTACCGTAGCTTTCTTCAAACGCTTCGCGCTCAAAAACGCCGCTTGAGACGACGGGGAAAAGTTGTGCTGCAATTAAAGTGGCACGGTCCATGGACAGCGTAACCAAGATTTCGATCATCTCACGGCCACGCCAAAGCAACAGCGATGCTTGCTCGTGATCTTTTAATAGCTCTTCACAGTGACGATAAACTTTGATCAGTTTATTCGAGGTCTTTACGTCTTGATTCAGTGACGCAATCCAACTTTCTAGCTCAAACTGTTCGCTTGGGTTTAAATGTGCGCTTCGTACCGCAACCATCATGCCTTCCTAGTTATTATGTTTTATACCCAACTCAATATGACTAACTGGTTCCAAGTTAGTTCGACCATATTGATATCAGCGCAAGTTTCCCTGCGCCTTTGTGATTCATTTTTAAGCCTTATTTAGGGGCTTCTAAGCCTTGATAAAGAGAGCCATCGATTCTAGATGACTGGTGTGTGGGAACATGTCCAACATACCCAATTTGGCTAACTGATAGCCTTGTTTTTCTAAGCTCTCAGAATCTCTAGCTAGAGTAGCAGGATTACACGAAACATAAACCACACGCTTCGCTCCTAACGCTGAAATTTGATCAACGATCCCACTCGCTCCCGCACGTGCCGGGTCAAGCAATACTTTATCGAATTTCTCTTTTGCCCAAGGCTGTGAAGATAAGTCTTCTTCAAGGTTAGCTTGGTAAAACTCCGTATTGCTTAACTGGTTTAACGCTGCATTAGATGTGGCTTGCTGAACCATTTCATCAACGCCTTCCACACCAACCACAAACGCCGATTGTTGTGCTATAGGCAAACTGAAGTTACCTAGACCACAAAACAGGTCTAGCACTCGCTCATCCGCTTGAGGTTCTAGCCACTCAATCGCTTGAGCCACCATCTGCAGGTTGACCTTCTGGTTCACCTGAATGAAGTGGTTTGGCTCGAAATGTAAGGTAACACCCGTTTCACTATAGGTTGGCGCTTCACCAACCAAACGAACCAACTTATCGGTTTCAGGCATCGAATACAGCGTCGCGCCTTCTTCTTTCGCTAACGCTATCAGCGCTTGTTCATCTTTTTCAACCAAAGGTTTGAGGTGGCGTAGCACCATAACAGGGCCAGTATCGCCCAACACCAATTCAACGTGTCCTAAAGACGTAAGGTTGTTGAAAGTGTTGAGTAAATTTTTCAGTTTTGGCAGCAATACATTGAGGCGAGGATCAAGCACGGCACAGTCGGTGATGTTTTCAATCTGCTTACTCTGCTTCTTACGGAAACCGAACTGAAGCTGCTGTGTCTTCTTATCAACAAATAGGCTGATACGTGCGCGACGTCGATAACCGGTTTCATTACCTATAATAGGTTGTACAACTTCAGTATTAGCCGTTTGGTATTGGCTCATCAGGTGGGTCAGAGATTGCGATTTATGCTCAACCTGAGAAGAGTAACCGAGGTGCTGAAGGTGACAGCCACCACACTGATTAAAGTGCTTACAAAATGGCTTTAAACGCAACTCGCTCGGCTTCAATAATTTGATAAGCTTAGCTCGCGAAAACTTACTTTTGCTCTCAGTAAGTTGAATAACCACCTGCTCACCGGGCAATGCGCCATCAATGAAAACCGGTTTATTCTTTTGATAAGCGATGCCAGCGCCATTGTGATCCATTCGTTCAACCAAAACCGATTGATGCTTGGTCTCGAGTTGAGTTTTCTTTTTTGGTTGGAAAAAACGTGCCATTGCTTGTGCCTAATGTATCTTTTAATAAGTAATTGGTATCCAGGACTCACTATTATGTCTTGGAATCATTGTCGAACGTCACGGCTTTGATTAAGCTTACCGTTCACTTAACCGCCATTGTGTGCGTTATTTTCCCATATCCAGACCTCGATGTAATTAAAGAACATGACCAGATATGGCTTAAGAGCCCGTGTAATTACCTTAACTCTAGCTCCAACCCTGATTATTGGGTTGCTATTGAGTGCATTTTTCTCATTTAACCGCTATCAAGACCTTGAGGGTCAAGTGGTTAACACTGGTACTAGTATCATTGAGCCACTTGCGATTGCGAGTGAATCAGGCATGAAGCTCGAAAGTCGAGAGTCTGTTCGTCAGCTTATTAGCTATGCGCATCGAAAGAATTCTAAGCTGGTGCGCAGTATCGCGGTGTTTGATGAACGTCATGAGTTGTTTGTAACCTCAAACTTCCACCCCGATTTTGAAAGCCTAACCTATCCGAAAGATAAACCGATCCCGCATTTAAGCTCATCGAACCTGCTCGATAACACGCTGATTCTACGGACGCCGATCATAGCCGAAGGCCAATACATCAATTCAGCCAACGGTCAGTCTCAAGCCAACCAAGCGATCGGTTATATTGCGATTGAATTAGACCTATCTTCTCTTCGATTGCAGCAATATCAAGAAGTGTTCTCTGCGTTCTTGGTGTTGATTCTGGGTCTTGGGCTTTCTGGGGTATTTGCCTTCCGTTTGATGCACGACGTAACCCAACCGATCACACACATGAAAAACATGGTCGACCGAATTCGTCGAGGTCACCTAGATGTGCGTATCGAAGGCAAAATGCATGGTGAGCTAGACTCACTGAAAAACGGTATCAACGCGATGGCGGTATCGCTGTCAGAGTATCACGTCGAGATGCAGCACAGTATCGACCAAGCTACTTCAGACTTACGTGAAACCCTTGAGCAGCTAGAGATCCAAAACGTTGAGTTAGACATTGCAAAGAAACGCGCTCAAGAAGCAGCTCGTGTTAAATCTGAATTCTTGGCTAATATGTCTCACGAACTGAGAACGCCGCTGAATGGGGTGATTGGCTTTACTCGTCAGATGCTCAAGACTCACCTATCGAACAGTCAAACCGATTACCTGCAAACCATTGAACGCTCGGCAAACAACCTGCTTAGCATCATCAACGATATCTTGGACTTCTCGAAACTTGAAGCCGGCAAACTGGCTCTAGAAAACATCCCATTTGAATTCCAAGCTAGCCTTGAAGAGGTAGTAAACCTTCAAGCAACCAATGCTCATGAGAAAGGCCTAGAGCTGACACTTAAGATCGACCCTAAAGTACCACCGGGCGTGGTGGGCGATCCACTGCGTATTCAACAGATCCTGACCAACCTAGTTGGTAACTCAATCAAATTTACCGAACGCGGCAACATTGATATCAGCGTTGAGCTTCGTTCGCAAAGCGAAGACAGTATCGAGCTGCAATTCATGGTTCGTGATACCGGCATTGGTATTTCTGAGCGTCAACAAGCTCAGCTGTTCCAAGCCTTTAGCCAAGCCGATGCAAGTATCTCTCGTCGCTATGGTGGTACAGGCTTAGGTCTGGTTATCACCCAAAAACTGGTCAGCCAAATGGGCGGAGAGATCAGCCTAACCAGTCGTCTGCACCAAGGTTCAACCTTCTGGTTCACCTTAAGACTATCAACGACTGATATGCCAATGACTGAGCTCATAGAGACTCAGTGTCTACAAGACAAACAACTGTTGCTTATAGAACCAAATATGCAAGCGGCCTCAATTACTCAGCAAATCCTAACCCAGGAGGGCTTAGTGGTCACGTATCGTTCGGTTATGCCAGACGAGAGCACCTCGTATGACTACGTACTGCTGAACCTAGCCGCCAACCAAGAATATCAATTTGATACTGTGAGTGGTTGGGCGATAGGCGCGAAGAAGATTGCTCAAAACGTGATAATTGGTACACCAAGTACCGAGCTAGCGCTGGGTGAACAGCTAATGAAAGAGGTCGATGTTCAGTGCATTACTAAGCCTCTTTCTCGTAAGAAGTTGCTGCAAACTCTGGTATCGAATCAAGCACCAACCTTGATTGCACCGGCTATTGAAACACATTCAGAAGAGAAACTTCCGCTTACGGTATTGGCGGTCGACGACAACCCTGCCAACCTTAAGCTGATCACTGCGCTACTAAAAGAACGCGTAGAAACCGTCATCAGTTGTACCAGTGGTCAGCAGGCAATAGACAAGGCGACAGAGACTCAATTTGATATCATCTTCATGGATATTCAAATGCCACAGATGGACGGTGTGACCGCTTGTCAGAACATCAAAAAGCTGACAAACAATGCAAACACGCCTGTAATTGCCGTTACCGCTCACGCCATGATGGGGGAGCGTGACCGACTGCTTGACGCAGGTATGGATGACTACCTAACCAAGCCTATTGAAGAGCATGTATTACAACAGGTTCTGATTCATTGGAGCCCAACCTCTGAGGTTGAGCACATCGAAAAAATAGATCCAGACCATCCCGCAGTCTCTGCTGAGATCGATAACGGCTCAGTATCAGAAACTGAAGCCAGCGTGCACAAAAATATCATCATTGATTGGCAAGCGGCGATGAAACAGGCCGCCAATAAAGAAGACCTCGCACGTGATATGCTGCAAATGCTCGTCGACTTTATCCCAGAGGTTTATGAAGCAGCAGACAAAGCGATAGAAGACAGTGACTACCCAGTTGAAGAGCTGATACACATCATTCACAAAATGCATGGCAGCAGCTCGTACAGCGGCGTACCAAGGCTAAAATCGGTGTGTGCGACGATAGAGAAAGAGCTGCGTTCCGGTACTTCTGTTGAAGACATTGAGCCGGAACTTTTTGAACTTCAGGATGAGCTGGATAAGGTTCAAGCGACGGCTATTCACTACTTGAAACCAGCCAGTGATTAGATTGATTTAACCTCAAACTCAAAGCAATAAAAAAGCAGAGCATATAAGCTCTGCTTTTTTATTTAGCAGCGAGTCGAACGCTAGGTTTCGATTAACCTTAATAGGTAGTTATCGGTAATCAATTATGATTCGAGCAACACCGTTGCCACAGCATAGTGACGCTCATCCGAGATAGTCAGATGAATCGATGTTGTACCATTCGCCTCTGCGATTTCACGTGCTTTTTTATGCAGCCTCAGAACTGGCTTGCCATGCTCATCGTTTGAAATCTCAAAGTCGTGGAAGGTCACACCAAGCGCAATTCCCGTGCCTAACGCCTTAGATGCCGCTTCTTTTGCAGCAAAACGTTTTGCAAGGTAACGCCCTTTTTGCTTAAGTTGCTGGAATACTTCAAATTCAGAATCGGTCAAAATACGTTGAGCAAAAGCGTCACCACTTCGTGACAATGCCTTTTCAACACGTTCAATTTCTGCGATATCTGTACCTAATCCAACAACAGCCATGTTTACCCTACTACCAAACTTCTATCTATTAATTCTACTAATTAGTCGCTTACGACTTAACGCTTACTGTTTAGAAAACTAAGCGTTATTGCGTGCTGTTTCCATCACGGCTTTCATGTCTGCAACGGCTTTGTTCAAACCATCAAACACTGCACGTCCCATGATTGAGTGACCGATGTTCAACTCGTAGATCTCTGGAAGAGCCGCAATCGGTGCTACGTTGTGGTAAGTCAGACCATGACCCGCATTGACTGTGATACCAAGATCGTCCGCGTAGCTTGCGCCTGCAGCAATCTTTTTTAGCTCGTCTTGTTGATCTTCTTCTGTTTTAGCATCGGCATAATGACCTGTGTGTAGCTCAATGAACGGTGCGCCACACGCTTTTGCTGCGTCGATTTGCTCACGGTCAGCATCGATAAATAGAGATACTTTAATGCCAGCAGCAGACAGTTTTTCCGTCGCCGCTTTGATCTTTTCAAGTTGACCAACCACGTCCAAGCCACCTTCAGTGGTCAGTTCTTCACGCTTCTCTGGAACCAGACAAACAAACTCAGGATTAGTATCGAGGGCAATTTGAACCATCTCGTCCGTTACTGCCATCTCCAAATTCATACGAGTTTGAAGTGTTTCAGCCAGAATACGTACATCGCGATCAACGATATGACGACGGTCTTCACGCAGGTGAACCGTAATGCCGTCAGCACCCGCACGTTCAGCAATTTCAGCTGCGTGTACTGGATCTGGGTATTTAGTACCACGTGCATTACGTAGTGTTGCAATATGGTCGATATTAACGCCTAAAAGGATTGAGCTCATTTTCCAATACTCCGTGCTCTAGAGAGGGCTATTGTTGGCATAAATAGCTCTCTACTTTTTAATGGTTTGCCGCCAAGATACGGCTTTAAGGCTATGCGTGTAAAGCGTTTTGCCGCTTTTAACTGCTCTTTAGTGATAAACCTACGTTCACTGATTGCGATTAGTTCATCGCCCATAAAAGTTAGGTTGTCTCGACGCACCGAAGCGATGAAACCTTTCTGCTCTCGATAGCGATAAGTCATGCTCGGATCAATCGCTTCGCCAGTACCCGCGCAGTGTAAAAAGTCGACGCCGTAACCCATAGCGGATAGTAGAGCTAACTCAAAGCGACGCAGTGCTGGCTCAGGGTTTTCATTATGCGCCAGCTCTGTTAAAGCATGAAGGTAGTCGTGAAAAAGTGCTGGCATCGGCACTTCCGCCATCAATACACGACCGATTAGCTCGTTCACATACATGGCTGAATACAGATTGATACCGGCGAGAGGAAGCCCCAGGCTAATCGGCTCAGCTTGGCGTAAGGTTTTCATCGAACCATTACCAGACCACTTAAGCAGTAGCGGTGTAAAAGGTTGTAATGCACCTTTCAAATTGGAACGCTTGCTGCGAGCGCCTTTAGACATCAACGTCACCCGACCGAACTCTTCGCTAAAGACGTCCAAGATCAGGCTCGACTCACTGTATGGTCGACGGTGCAACACAAAGCATCGCTGTAACCCTTCGCTCAATCACTTACCCTTATTACAGATACAAAAAGAGAGAGTTCGCACTCTCTCTTGGATTTATCTTCAGTTCAACTTTCTTAATCTCAGAAAGTGACGTTCAATATATTATAGATCGTCGATGTAGCCTAACGAGCGAAGTGCACGCTCATCATCAGCCCAGCCAGATTTAACCTTGACCCAAGTCTCTAGGTAAACTTTACGGCCGAATAGCTCTTCCATATCGATACGCGCTTCACGACCAATCGTTTTGATCTTCTCGCCCGCTTTACCAATCACCATTTTCTTCTGACCTGTACGCTCAACAAGAATCAGTGCATTAATGTGGAAGCCATCGTTATCTGGGTTGTAATCGAAACGTTCGATTTCAACCGTTACTGAGTATGGTAGCTCGTCACCCGTAAAGCGCATCAGCTTTTCACGGATAATTTCAGAGGCCATAAAACGTTGCGAGCGATCTGTCACGTATTCTTCAGGGAAGTGGTGTGTCGCTTTAGGTAAATGTTCACGTACGTGCTTACGCAGTACATCAATGTTTTTACCTTGCTTCGCTGAGATTGGCACAACGTCAATGAAGTCCATCTTCTTAGAGACTTCCATCATGTGCTGCATCACGTTAGTACGGTCTTGCACGTTATCTACTTTGTTGATGCAAAGTACAACTGGGAAGTCAGTCTTCTTCAGTTTGTTCAGAACCATCTCATCGTCGTCAGTCCAGTGGGTACCATCGACAAGGAAGAATACTAGGTTCACATCACTCAGTGAGCTGTTCGCCGCACGGTTCATCAAGCGGTTGATCGCACGCTTTTCTTCAATATGAAGTCCAGGAGTATCAACAAAGATCGCTTGGTAATCACCCTCAGTTTCAACGCCCATAATACGGTGACGTGTCGTCTGTGGTTTACGTGATGTAATAGAAATCTTCTGACCCAGAATATGGTTCAGAAGCGTCGACTTACCTACGTTTGGGCGACCGACAATAGCGATGAAGCCACAGTGTTGGTTTTCCGGTAGGCCTGTTTTTTTGCTATCAGATGAAAAGAATGCATCGATATCGAAATCTTGGTTGTTATCAGACATTGCTTAGTTGCTCTAATGCTGTTTCAGCAGCCGCTTGTTCTGCCTTGCGGCGGCTAGTGCCTTTACCGATAACAGGTTTATCCACACCTGCCACTTCACACTCAACCGTAAACTCTTGGTTGTGTGCTTCACCTTTAATATTAGTCACTGTGTAGACAGGTAGAGGATTTCTTCGACCTTGCAAAAACTCTTGTAGGCGAGTTTTCGGATCTTTTTGAGATACTCCAGGCTGAATAGCATCTAGGCGAGATTGGTACCAGCTTAAAATAATGCCGCGAACCGTCTCGGTATCACTATCTAAATAGACAGCACCGATGATCGCTTCAACCGCATCCGCTAGAATAGAATCACGACGGAAACCGCCACTCTTCAACTCACCTGGACCTAATTTTAAGTAATCTCCTAGTTCGAATTCACGACCTAGTTCTGCCAATGTATGACCACGTACTAATGTTGCGCGCATGCGGCTCATATCACCTTCGTTTACCTTAGGAAAACGGTGGTAAAGATCATCAGCGATAACAAAACTTAAAATTGAATCGCCCAGAAACTCAAGACGTTCGTTATGTTTACCTGCGGCGCTGCGGTGAGTCAGCGCCAAGTGGATAAGATCGGCATCATTAAACTGATAGCCAATCTTTCTCTCTAGTTTATCAATTGGAGAATTCATGCTCTCTCGATGTGTTATGTGATCGATTAATGAATCCCACCGATGCGATTAAAACGCACACCAGTAGGAATCCATGTTGGAAGTACACTGTCTGAACCGCGTTCGAATTCGAAGCTGATCCAAATAGCAACGGCCTTACCAACAAGGTTTGCTTCAGGGACAAAGCCCCAGTAACGGCTATCGGCACTGTTGTCACGGTTATCACCCATCACAAAGTACTGGCCTTCTGGAACGACCCATTCGTTAACACCATTGCGAGGCTGATATGCTTGCACACGATCACGGCGTAATGGGTTAACTAAAATCTGGTGCTCTACGTCTCCAAGCTGTTCGTTCAGCTGAATCAGAGGCACACCATCTTGAATAAATTGGCTCTCTTCAACATTACTTAGTTTCACTGGTTCACAGCTACTTGTACCCTTCGCCTGAATGCAGATCTCTTTACGACTGCTGTAGCGAATAGTGTCACCTGGCATACCAACAACACGCTTAATGTAGTCGATATTTGGCTGAGGTGGGTACTTAAATACGATTGAATCACCGCGTTCTGGCTTGCCTGTTTCTACCAATTGAGTGCGCCATACTGGGTCTTTTAGACCGTACGCGTACTTCTCTACCAAGATGAAATCACCAACCAAAAGGGTTGGCATCATCGAGCCAGAAGGGATTTGAAACGGTTCATAGATGAATGAACGCAAGATCAAAACAAATGCAATTACCGGGAAAATGGACACACTGTTCTCAACCCACCAAGGCTGAGCCGTAACTTTTGCGCTGGTTTCAGCGTCTAGGCCATTCGATTGTGCTTCAACGTCAGCAAGCTTTTGCTGGCGCTTCTTCGCCCACACAAACTTTTCCAACGCCCATACAATGCCGGTCACTAGAGTTACGATCACTAAGATAAGCGAAAATGTATTAGCCATTGATATCCCTTAAATTTCATTTCTTTAAAAATAACGAAAGTGAAAGAGTATAACCCTTTCACTCTGCTTAATATTTCTAATTGTTATCAATCACACTGACTAGATGCTTAAAAAATTACGCAGGAAAAATCGCTTAGTTCGAGGCGCAAAGTGCTGTGACTAGTGGACCTAATTACAAACCTTTGCAACAAAGAAATAAGCGATTTTAACCAGTAATATTTAGCAGTTAGTTAGTACGATTGATACTAGTCTTTTCCAACGTGAAGGATTGCAAGGAAAGCTTCTTGAGGCAGTTCAACGTTACCGATCTGCTTCATACGCTTCTTACCTTCTTTTTGTTTCTTAAGAAGTTTCTTCTTACGACTGATATCACCACCGTAACATTTTGCGATTACGTTCTTACGCAGTTGTTTCACTGTAGAACGAGCAATAATGTGGTTACCAATCGCTGCTTGAATCGCGATATCGAACATCTGACGAGGGATGAACTCTTTCATCTTCTCTACCAGTAGACGGCCACGAGACTGAGCAATATCTTTGTGTGTAATGATCGCTAATGCATCAACCGTTTCGCCATTCAGCAATACGTCTACACGTACCATGTTTGATGGCTCGTAGCGTTGGAAGTTGTAATCCAATGATGCGTAACCGCGAGACGTTGACTTCAGACGGTCGAAGAAGTCGAGAACTACTTCTGCCATAGGAAGATCGTACGTCACAGCAACTTGGTTACCGTGATAAACCATGTCTACTTGTACGCCACGCTTCTCAACACACAGTGTGATTACGTTACCTAGGTAATCCGAAGGTACCAGGATATTACAGCGTGCAATTGGTTCACGAATTTCTTCTAGGTCATTAACCGCTGGCAGTTTAGCCGGGCTATCAACGTAAAGAACCGTTTTATCTGTTTTTACAACTTCATACACTACTGTTGGTGCAGTCGTGATTAGGTCTAGGTCGTATTCACGCTCTAGACGCTCTTGGATGATCTCCATGTGAAGCATTCCTAAGAAGCCACAACGGAAACCAAAACCAAGTGCTGCTGAACTTTCTGGTTCAAAGAACAGTGATGCATCGTTCAGGCTTAGTTTGCCTAACGCGTCACGGAAGTTTTCGTAGTCATCAGATGATACAGGGAATAGACCTGCGTATACCTGAGGCTTCACTTTTTGGAAACCAGGCAGACGTTCAGTGCTGCCGCCTTTTGCAAGCGTCAACGTATCACCAACTGGTGCACCTAGGATGTCTTTAATACCACAAACAACCCAACCTACTTCGCCAGTATTTAGCTCTGTCGTGTCGATTTGCTTAGGCGTGAAGATACCTAGACGGTCAACACCCCAAACTTGGTCTGTCGACATTACTCGAATCTTGTCGTTCTTCTTCAGCTTACCGTTTTTAATACGAACCAAAGAAACTACGCCAAGGTAGTTATCGAACCAAGAGTCAATGATCAACGCTTGTAGAGGCGCTTCAGGATCACCTTCCGGTGGCGGGATTGCCGTTACGATGTTTTCTAGAACATCATCAACACCCAAACCTGTTTTCGCAGAACAGCGAGTCGCTTCCATCGCATCGATGCCAACGATCTCTTCGATTTCTTCAGCAACACGTTCTGGTTCAGCTGCAGGTAAGTCAATCTTGTTCAAGATTGGCACTACTTCCAGTTCCATTTCAATTGCTGTGTAACAGTTTGCTAGAGTTTGTGCTTCAACACCTTGGCCAGCATCCACTACAAGTAGTGCGCCTTCACAAGCCGCTAGAGAACGAGATACTTCGTAAGAGAAGTCTACGTGTCCAGGAGTGTCGATAAAGTTAAGTTGGTAAGTTTCACCATCTTTAGCTTTGTAATCTAAAGTCACACTCTGCGCTTTAATTGTAATACCACGCTCGCGTTCTATATCCATAGAATCGAGGACTTGAGCTGCCATCTCACGTTCACTTAATCCTCCACAAACTTGGATTAAGCGGTCAGAAAGGGTCGACTTACCGTGGTCGATGTGGGCGATAATCGAAAAATTACGAATGTGCTTCATAGGCTTGGTGTGACTAAACTCTTTGAATAGGGATAATAAGAAAGCCGCGACGCGTCCAATCTACAGTCAGCATTGGTGGCGGCATTTCAATCAAGTTGGCAGATTCTACCCAATTTAAGGGCAAGAAGCATCATAAATTAGACGAGAGACTCACCTAGGATTCGAATCAAGACGACTTCTTGCTTGGATTTGTCTTCCATGGGTTTGGCTAACCGCTTCGCTAAGGCAATTCCACCAGCAGTAAACAGTGCTGCACTTAAGATAACAATACCCTCGCCCCCTTGGAGTAAGGGTTGCAACAAGAGTTGTCCAAAACCAGCACCAATCATCAGCATGAAAAGTGGGATGAGATAAACAATGGCTGCCGATTGAAGTAGGCTTTTTTCTGGAAAGCCAATTTCTACGATTTGGCCTGCTTTAACTAAGCTTTTGGTTTTAAGCTGCCAAAACAAAGATTTATTACCAACAGCCTTAGTCACAATACCCGTTCCGCAGCTTTTTTGAGAAGAACAGCTGCTGCAACTGGTTTGTTGTTCGCAGCTCAGTTGAACAAAATATTGCTTACCTTTTTGTTCAACCGAGCTAACGGTCGCCAACGCGGTCATCATTGCGCTTGTACCGGTTTATTGAATGTAACTGACTGAGCAATACGTTTTGCAGTTGCTGGCGGAATGTCACCAACCACAGAGATTTCTTTGTCGCCAATCACTAAGCTATGCAAGGTTCTACGCCCTTGACGTACCAGTTGCCCTTTCAATGAATGTTCGTCTCTATCGGCGATATAAACCGAAAAGCTAAACAATCCATCACTGAAAAGCTGGCTTTCAACCATTTTATCGGTCGCAGCCATTTGATAGCGGCTAAGCTCTTTTGACTTAAACCCTTCAGGGATCCAAGAGGCTTGCCAATTGGTCTCACTCACCAGACCTTCTGGTAATGACAAGACTTTCGGCAATTGAGCTTGGTTCAATCCCCCCATTGCCTCTGCAATCTTATCGTTCACCACGTAAGAAATAGTGCGGTACTGTTCAAGCACTTCACCATCGCGATCCAAAAGATCAGCACGCAAAGGAAGACTGGTTTTTTCATCGACCCAAACTACGTAGGAGTAACGAAGGCCATCTTTTGGCACTACACGCAATACTTGAGTAGTGCTGCCCGCTTCACGAGAGCGCCCAACTTTTACAAAATCGTAGTACTGGTTCAGAGAGTCGATATCTCGATGAATCATCGGAATGACAGGTGCAACCATACTGCCAGATTGAATAGTAAATGGCTCAGTACCCGGTTCGATGTAACTAACTTCATTGCCACGTCGAATGACTTCACGAACCGGGCCGCTCAGATAAACAAGGTGTGCAAGTTGTTGGTCGTCGTTAACTGCATGACGATAAACAAGAGGTTCAATACTGCTCTTCTTTATCAAAATGTAGGAGAGTTCGTAATTTAGATGCTGACTGGCCTCGTTCATTTGATGCAACAAGTCCTTTGCAGTGGTTTCCTCTGCAAAGGCTGTTGGCGACATCAAGCTGAACAGTGTCAGTGCACTGACCAGGATTTTCTTCATTCAATGTCCGATTCTAGATGTGCATCTTGCATTGACGATGCATCACTGTTAAGTCTTAGCTGCAGCTCATAATCTTCTAGCATTGCATGAACGCGTTTACGCTGCTCTTGCAAGTTAGCTTCCGATGCCGGCTTTTCAACAGAGTCACGCGTTAAGCTTACTGGTTCCGCAGAACCGGCAAATGGAATCGTCTGGAGTACAGGCAACTGCTCTGGTGCTGCAGGGTCGCTGCCACCATATTGTTGAACACCTAATACAACCACTAATGAAACACACGCTGCCACGGCAACTTGTCCAAACTGTTGTAACCAAGCCGGAAGCTGACGCTTCGCTTGCTGAGGTTTAGGCTGCTCTTCAATTGGAGCAACAGTAGGTTCAACATTCACTTGGTGCAGGTTCGGCATTGCACTATGTGCAGGCTCAGCTTCAAGCGCTGCTGCCACATTGTTAGCAATGTTCCAATCTTGAGTTTCTGGCGCATCCCCACGCATAACATCACCAATTAAATGGTAACTCTGCCAGGTATCCATGCTTTCTTGATCAGATTCGAGATCTATAATGAGAGCTTTATCGATCGTTTCACCATCCATGAGTGCCGAAAGCTTTTCTTTATCAGCCATTATTTTCACCATAATTATTACAAGTTCTAGCGTTGCAAAAGAGGTTTAATTTTCTTTTCCACCGCTTCACGAGCTCGGAAAATACGCGAACGTACGGTTCCTACAGGGCAATCCATTACTTCTGCAATCTCTTCGTAGCTCAAACCTTCGAGCTCTCGCAACGTCATTGCAGTTTTTAAGTCTTCTGGTAGCGCTTCAATCGCTCCAAAAACGACTTGTTTCAATTCTTTTGACAGCGTTAAGTTCTCAGGGTTCGATATTTCTTTTAACGCGCTGCCTGTTTCGTAATATTCTGCATCTTCTGCATCTACATCGGTTGCTGGCGGCCTACGGCTTTGGGCAACGATATGATTTTTAGCGGTGTTCACGGCAATTCGGTATAACCATGTATAGAAGGCACTCTCGCCACGAAAGTTAGGTATCGCGCGGTAAGCTTTAATAAAAGCTTCTTGTGCTACATCAGGTACATCACCGGAATTATTCACGTATCGAGAGATAAGATTACAAACTTTGTTTTGATACTTAACCACTAGTAAGTTAAATGCCTGCTTATCTCCACTCTGAACTCGCTCAATCAACACTTGATCGGTTAGCTGCTCGTTCATTCGAGCGGGTACTCCTATTGTTATAACCCTCACCTTCACAGATATGGGTACTAATTATGCGAAATGTAGTATTGACACCACCGTCTACAAGAGCACTATTGTGACTAAGCCAAATACCGAAAGTTCCAACTTTCTTAAAATTATTTGCCATTATTGTTTCACAATGTGATGTAATAAAAATAGCTATCCCTATCAATTTGGGGAAACTTGAGCAAAAGCAATGGTATTGAGCAATTAAATATTTCTAGATAGCTGTCTATATATTGATTTTGCATGGCGTTTAAGGATGACTCTGGAGAGATTATAACAGTCTTACCCAAACTCCTAAAACAAGACAAAGTCAATTGAGAGTGGACAACTCGACTATAGCCCGGGATTTAATAAGTTTTATGAACGCAAACCGTGAACATCAGTGTGATGTATTAGTGGTAGGAAGTGGTGCGGCAGGCTTGTCATTAGCCTTACGCGTAGCAGAACATGCAAAAGTAATTGTATTAAGCAAAGGACCACGCAGCGAAGGATCGACGTATTACGCACAAGGTGGTATCGCCGCGGTGTTCGATGAGTCGGACAGTATTGAGTCTCATGTAGAGGACACTCAAATTGCTGGGGCTGGGTTATGCGAAGAAGATACAGTTCAATTCATTGCTGAAAATGCGAAAGAGTGTGTGCAATGGCTGATTGATGGTGGTGTTCCATTTGATAAAGATGAAAACAGCACAGAAGGCCAACCAAAATATCACCTCACTCGTGAGGGTGGCCACAGTCACCGCAGAATTCTGCACGCTGCCGATGCAACTGGCATGGCGATGCAAACCTCACTACAAGATAACGTCAACAACCACCCAAATATCGAGATCTTCGAGCGCCACAATGCGCTGGATTTGATCACCGAAGATAAGATTGGTGGTTCAAAAGACAAGGTGATCGGCGCCTACATTTGGAACCGTAACCAAGAACACGTTGAAACCGTGCGCGCTAAGTTTGTTGTATTAGCAACAGGCGGCGCTTCAAAGGTTTACCAATACACCTCTAACCCAGATGTTTCTTCAGGTGATGGTATTGCTATCGCTTGGCGTGCGGGTTGTCGTGTGGCAAACCTTGAGTTCAACCAGTTCCACCCAACTTGTTTATTCCACCCAGAAGCGCGTAACTTCCTACTAACGGAAGCACTGCGTGGTGAAGGTGCTTACTTGCGTCGTCCAGATGGTTCTCGCTTTATGAAGGACTTCGATGAGCGCGGTGAACTGGCGCCACGTGATGTGGTTGCTCGTGCAATTGACTTCGAAATGAAGCGCTTGGGTGCCGACTGCATGTATGTTGATATCAGCCACAAGCCTGAAGAATTCATCACAGCGCACTTCCCGATGATCCACACTCGCTTGATGGACTTGGGTATCGATATGACCAAAGAGCCGATCCCTATCGTGCCAGCCGCTCACTACACGTGTGGTGGTGTCATGGTGAATAAGCAGGGTCAAACCGACCTGACGAACTTGTATGCGATTGGCGAAGTGAGCTATACCGGCTTACACGGTGCAAACCGTATGGCTTCTAACTCACTGCTTGAGTGTGTGGTTTACGCATGGGCAGCAGCAAAAGATATCGTTGAGAACATCGACCAATCTCAATTGTGCGCTGAACTGCCAGCATGGGATGAAAGCCAAGTCACCAACAGTGATGAAGAAGTTATCATTCAACACAACTGGCACGAACTGCGCCTGTTCATGTGGGATTACATGGGCATTGTTCGAACGGATAAACGACTAGAGCGTGCATTACGCCGTATTCAGATGCTGCAACAAGAAACTCATGAGTACTACAGCTACTTCAAGGTTTCGAATAACCTATTAGAACTGCGTAATTTGCTACAAGTGGCAGAGCTAATGGTTCGTTGTGCAATGCAGCGCAAAGAGAGCCGCGGCCTTCACTACACGTTGGATTACCCTGAACTTGCAGAAGACAGTGGCCCAACGATTCTGACGCCAGAGAAACGCCAATCATAATAATTGGTTAAACGTGCTTAGCGAATTAGCCGTCAGCGGAAAATGATTAAACGAAAGGGAGCCGAGTGCTCCCTTTTCTTTTGTCTAACGCTTTCTTTTATCTAATACTTTCTTTCATCGAATAGTTTGGCTTCTCTAGCGTGCTCGTTGTAAGTTCGCCAGAAAATGACGATATTCTCGCTCGCAACAGCTGTCCCGCCAAAGCAGTGCCGAGTGCCCACATTCAAACTGCAATTTAACGAAGAACTGCGCCCAGATCTTATCAACGGACTTGAGTCGGTAAGTTCGGTCATTGAGTCGAATATCACCATCCTCTCTGTAATCAAAACGCCCATAGACACTATTTAGAATCACATGGTTATATCTGAATAAGCGGATCATTAAAGCTAAGCAATAAAGGCTGGCGGCAAGTGGAATAGAAGACAGGACGATGAAAAACAAAAGGCACCCAAAAATAGTGCCTTTTGCAAATAATGCGGAATACGGAGGGTTAAGCTGAAGCTTAACGAACCTTGCTGAGGTTGTGTGCGACAATTTTATCAACCATTGATGCATGGCCTAGGTTTTCACTGCGTCCGTGTCCCATTACCCAAGTAAACAAATCTGGGTCATCACACTCTAACAGAGAAACAAACTCGCGCTGTTCCTGCTCTTGCAATGAATCAAAACACTCTTCGAAAAATGGCATGATGACTACATCAAGTTCTAACATGCCGCGACGGCAACCCCATTTAATTCGTGCTTTCTGCTCTGCAGTGTACATTGGCTATCCTCACCTATAATTTTTCTTTCTCGGAGTGTAACAAGTCATACGCCCTGCAACTACTATGTGAGTCACAGTCCCTATCTAAGCTCACAAAAAAACCTAGGCTGACAAAGAAACAGAACCGGATTAACATAGAGCCAAATAAAATTCTTTGGAAAGATAAAATGGATTGGAAAAACACATTTCAGCCACTCGCTCATACGCAAAATGAATCGCTTCCAGAACTGATGATGACACACGTGTCAGACTGGAGCGCAATTACCATGATAGGCGATGACAAAAAGTCGTACCTACAGGGTCAAGTAACGTGCGATGTCGTCACTCTTCCTAATGATGAATCCACGTTAGGCGCGCATTGTGATGCAAAAGGAAAGGTATGGAGTATCTTCCGCCTGTTCCATCACAATGGCGGTTACGCGCTCATGCAGCCTAAATCTGCGATTGAAGTAGAACTGGTCGAAATCAAAAAATACGCCGTGTTCTCTAAGGTTGATATCGAGCAAACGACAGATGTTGTTATCGGTATGATGGGCACATCTGCGGATCAATACATTGATTCAATTTCAGAAAGCCAAGGTAACGTGCGTGCTATCTCTGGTGGCACAGCGGTTAAAGTCTCTGACAATCGTTGGGCACTGCTTATTACGGAAGATGTTGCTGCAACCTTAGTATCAAGTGGCTCAGCAGAAAAAGTATCAGAAGCACTTTGGCAATATCATGAAATTCTAGATGCTCAGCCTAACCTATCGAAAGCAGAGCAAAACGAGCACATTCCTCAAGCGCTTAACCTGCAAGCGATTGGTGGTATCAGCTTTTCAAAAGGCTGCTACACAGGTCAAGAAACGGTAGCTCGTGCCAAGTACCGTGGCATGAACAAGCGTGAGATGCGTATTGTTTCAGGAACGACAGCAGAAGTATTGTCTCTAGAGAACCCAATTGAACTAGAGCGTAGCGTGGGTGAGAACTGGCGTGGCGCAGGCCGACTATTAAACGTCTATCAATTTGCTGATAACCAAGCGATTGGTTTGATGGTACTGCCAAACAACCTTGATGACGATGTTCAGCTGCGACTGACCGCACAGCCTGATCAAACATGGAATATCCTGCCACTGCCGTACAGCCTTGACGACGAGTAACCACGTGGAAACGCTGATTACACAATGGCTGGATCAACAGCAGGTGAACTATCGCCTGCTGATGCAAAGCAAGCCAACCACCAGCATTGAAGAAACCGCACAAGAGCGAGGCATCGACGCCTCTCAAATGGTGAAGTGCATCCTGCTCAAGGATATGGGCAACCAGTATGCGTTAGCCTGTACTGCTGGCGATCGCTCTGTCGACCCCAAGAAAGTACGCTCGGTACTGAATTGCCGTCGAATGACCTGCGTGTCGCTCGCTGATGTTGAAACAATCACCGGATTTAAAGTGGGTTGTGTTGGTCCGCTCGCTCTCAAGAGAAACATGCCGATCATTTTTGATCCTTCCATTCAAAACAACTCGACCGTGACCATTAGCTCCGGCGACCGAATGGCTGGCGTTGCGTTGGATCTCAATGATCTTATGGCGCTATGTGCACCCACCGTCGCGGACATCAGTCGATGATCGTTTCGATCAGATCATGCTTCGCAAACTTCATTTGAATATTTCATTGAGTACATTTTTAGTGTGAACTTCGTCATAAGAAGAACACACCACCAATAAATAGTTACTCAAAATAAAAGCATAAGTAGTCACAAAGTTAAATTTGCGTTATTGTAAATTTACTGACTAGCTATTAAGCAAATCAGTGCAAGTGAATCCACTGAGTAACATCAGTATCCACTTTTGTGTAATGCATCTGTGACTATTCGCCCGTTTTAGACGGGCTTTTTTTTGTCCGAAATTTACAATTTGATTACACAAACAAAAAAATCCCGCCTATTCTTATACTTGTAACATTATCACTGCTTAATACCGAACAGGAAAGTTCACGGCAGTTCACTACTCAGTATTATTTTGGGGAGGAGCTCACGTAAAAATAGATATTTACTGAAGAAAGTGCTTAGAACAGCACAAATATCTAATTAACGTCAACGCTACTGCATATAACTCCATGCTTATCACAATTATTATCTCGGAGTTTTTCTATAATATGCAGGCTAGGTAAATATAAGGATAATTAAGAATGAGACTGTTTAAGCGCTATACACCGAGTATGATTGCTAAACATGTAAGTCGACTTTTCAAAGGACGAATCTACATTTACGGCGTAGGGAAATTTGAGTTTGATAACGGTAAGCTAGTGCTACCAGACCGAGCAGAAAAACGTCACTTTCAAACAGTGAAAGAAATAAATAGTGAAATCATGAAACTGCGCTGCGCGTACGCATGACCTGATTATCTACAGAATTAAAAACAAAAAGGGTTGGCATAATGCCAACCCTTTTTTCGTACCAATTTTCGTATCAATGATGATTCGATAAATCACCAGAACACTATGTCACTATCGATGAGTCACTGGACGCTTAGCTAAGTCAGGAAGATTGCCTGACAAACCCAGTGCGCGCTTCATGATCTCATCTTTCGCACCCGGCAATTGACCCGCAAGCTTCATACCAATGCCACGAATCAGCTTCTTAGCTGGGTTATCGCCTTCAAACAGATCTTTAAAGCCCTGCATTGAAGCAATCATTTTCGCCGCCTCTGCTTTTCTCCAGCGCTCGTAGCCGCGAAGATTACGCTTGGTGCCAATGTCTTCACCCGCAGACCATAGCTTTAACAGCTCTTGCGCTAAGCTTGCTGCGTCTAATAGGCCAAGGTTCACGCCCTGCCCTGCTAATGGGTGAATGGTATGAGCAGCATCACCAACCAAAGCCACACGCTCTACCGCAAAGTCACGTGCATAACGCATGCGCAATGGGAAGGCAAAACGGTCACCAACCACTTCGCACAATCCAAGCTTCGAGTCGAACTCTGCCGTTAGCTGCTTATTAAAATCAGCATCCGACATGGATACCAGCTTCTCGGCACGGTTTGGTTCGGTAGACCAAACAATCGAGCTCATGTTGCTTGGTTGCATTGGTAGGAATGCCAATGGGCCTTGAGGCGTGAATATTTGACGAGCAACGCTGTGGTGCGGCTCTGTGGTTTTGATGTTCGCGACAATCGCACTGTGTCCGTAATCCCAATGTGTTAATGGGATATCTTGCTGCTTACGAACCCAAGAGTTTGCGCCGTCTGCTCCAACAACTAACTTAGCTGTCAATGCTTGACCATTGTCTAATGTTAACCAGGCTTCACTTTCACCGATCGCCATCGTTTTACACGTTGCAGGCATATACAGGCTGACATTGTCTTGCTTCTTAACCTGATCAAGCAGCGCTAATTGAATCACGCGGTTTTCAACGATATGACCAAGATTAGGCTGAGCCAAGCGTGTCGAGTCAAACTCAATACGAGCGAAACTGTCTTGCTCCCACACTTCCATCGCTTGATACGGTGCAGCGCGTCTTTGTTCGATACCTTGCCATGCGCCTAGGTTACGAAGAATCACTTCACTTGAACGGCTCAACGCGGATACACGTACATCAGGCAGCTCACTCAGCCCTTCACTAGGCGCTCTGCCTTCAATGACAGCAATTCTTAGGTCACTGTCTTTCAGGGCAGCAGCAAGCGCTAGGCCAACCATGCCACCACCAACAATCGCGATATCAACACTTTGCATCATTATTTATTACCTTATCTTTCTACTAGGCCAAGCGTATGACGCAAAAGTGGACCTTTAAGTGGTGGAAGGTTATCTATTACGGCTAACCCAAGATTACGCCCAATGCGAGCGGTCATATAATCGTTTGAGAACAGGTGAACTAGGCTTGAAGTCAATGTGATCGTTGCGTCTCTGTCTTGTTCTCTACGCTTTCTAAAGTTAACAAGACCACGGTAACGACCCACATCATCTAACTGGGTACACAACTCTTCTGCCAAGGAAGCCACATCTCGAATACCTAGGTTAAAGCCTTGCCCCGCAATTGGGTGAAGCGTTTGAGCGGCATTACCAACAATGGCAAATCGATGAGAGATATTTTGTTGTCGGTGACGAAGAATGAGAGGGTAGCTCGCACGCTTGCCGACTTTCTCTAATCGGCCAAGTCGCCAGCCAAAGTCACTCTGCAGCTGCTCAAGAAATTCATTGTCGTTTAGCGTCATCACTTTTTGTGCTTGCTCTGGTGTTAAACACCAAACCAGAGATAAACGGTTGTCACTCATTGGTAATAGAGCAACTGGCCCATGATGGGTAAAACGCTCAAATGCGCGACCTTGGTGAGGTTCACTCGCCACGATATTGGCAATCACAGCGACTTGCTCAAAGTCGTGCTCACTCAATGAGATATTGAGCTGTTGGCAACAGGTTGAGATTGCACCGTCAGCAGCAACCAATAACTTAGTGGTTACTGTTTGCCCACTTGTCAGTTCAATCGTCGTCAACGCTTCTTCACGTTCAACTTTACTAACAGACTCAGGACAAAGCATGGTAATTGCCGCTTCTGATTCAAGTTTCTGCTGATAGATTCGACCCACATCTGCTAACTCGACCACGTAGCCAAGCGCATCGACAGCAAGCTCTTTACTGTAGATGTCTGTCATTCCGGCATGCCCGCGATCCGAAACATGGATATCTTTAATCGGGGTCGCGACCGGAGCTATAGATTGCCATAAGCGCAAAGAATCCAGGATCTGCACCGTGCCATAGGACAAAGCAATCGAACGAGAATCAAACCCAGGGTGAGCTTGATGATCAACCTGATAAGGCTCCACTACCGCAATCGACAGTGAACCTTGGCTTAGGTGATTCAAAGCAAGGGCTAAGGTTGCCCCTGCCATTGCGCCACCAGCAATTACAACATCATACTGAGCCATCATAACCTCAAACCGGCCAACGAATTAATGAATGGTAGGCGCCGCATCTTCAGATGGGCGAGCACCAAATTCAGCATGAATCGTTAGTGCACACGCTTTTACGTGCTCAATAACGTGTTCTAGAAGCTGCGCTTGCTCTTCCATATCATCTTCTTCGTCAATGCCTAGCTTAGCCATCTCTTCAAGATCAGCTAATGCTTCTTTGGTGCTGTCTGACGCTTTGTTCAATTGAGCGCCAACCAAGCCTAAACCAGAAATGAAATGGTTAATCCAATCAGACACACCATCAGCCAAGTCAAACAGGCTTGCGCTTGCGTCTTCGTCAGGCAGCAACATAGACAGTTCCATGCCTGAACCTGTGATTTCACTGGTCGTTACTTTCAGTGTCGCTTCCGCTAGCGTTAATGCGCGATCTGGCCAACCCATGCCCTCATTGGTGTAATCGAAGATCAGTGGTTGCCAGCTTTTATCTGCAAGGCTTAAGCCTCCGCTTAACATACCCGTTAATAAACCGTGCATCTCAGCAGGGGTTACGGCTAGACTTGCCGATTGAAGTTCAGTCGCAACCGTTAGGTAGTCAGGTAAAGTAGTTTCGCTCATCAGATAGCTCGCTCAGTTATTCTTTATATCGATAGTATAATCGTACCACTTCACCCCAATTCTGGTAAGCATCGATCCCCAGCAATTGAAGGATGACTGACTATCAATTGTTCAATTTGCTGAATTACTGTGTGCTCAAGCTCTCATTTACAAACAGTCACTCTGAAAAGCTTGAATCTTAATAGCGGTTTACCTATAGTTTCTCCCTCAGAGGAGATTGCTTCCTCATCGGTACTTGCACTTTTTCTTTCTCAAAAAATGGCGAAGGGCAACAGCCTTAAAATAGCGCGTTAAAGAGTTCATCCATCATGAGTAATCAAGCGGTAGACGTTGAAATATTAGGAAAACTGACTCGAGTGAATTGTCCACCAGGGCAAGAAGAGTCATTGATTGCAGCGGCGGCCGATCTTGATAATCGATTGAAAGAGATGGCTGAACGTACTAAGGTAACCAATGAAGTGAAGCTGCTGACTATCGCAGCTCTGAATATTTGCTACGAATTACAAACCAAGAAGTTTGAAGCAAATGATGAACAAAACGCACTGACCGAGCGAATGGAACAGCTCACGACATCACTTTCAGATGTCCTCAGTAAAGTTAAGCACGGACAGCAATAGCGTACACAAAATTTACCCTGGAGTGTTTGTCAGAGGATTCACGTCCCCGAGCCGATAAGCAATCCCTAAGGGTTAGTACTTGAGTGCTATTGAGCATGCTCGGCCCGACCGAGAAGCCTACGGTAATCATTGCTGATCCGCCTTGAACTCGCTGGTTCAAGGGCCATCTATTCTCAACGGCACTTTGGGGTATCCCTTCTTATGAAGACGCTCACACGCAGCGAATTTCGCAAACAAATCCGCATCAAACGCAATGCTTTATCTGGCGACCAACAAACTCAATCCGGTATAGACTTAGTTAAGCAGTGTTCTCAGCTCAATGAGATTCAGTCAGCTCAACATATTGCCCTCTACATATCTATCGATGGTGAACTCGATACCCAGCCTTTGATCGAATGGTTATGGGCGCAAGGTAAGCAAACTTATTTACCAGTATTGCACCCCTTCTCTGCCGGACACCTGTTATTTCTACATTATTCTCCAACCACACCGACGGTCTTAAATAAGTACGGCATTGTCGAACCTCAGCTCAATCAGATGCTCGTCAAGCCATGTCAGCAACTTGACCTCATTTTCACACCACTGGTGGGCTTTGACTCTCAAGGGCATCGCTTAGGTATGGGCGGTGGATATTACGATCGCACCTTGGCTCGGTGGTTCGAGACGGGCAATGGCGCAACACCTATTGGCCTTGCTCACGATTGCCAACATGTCGATCGCTTACCAGTTGAAGGTTGGGACATTCCGTTACCTAAAATCGTGACTCCGAGTAAAACTTGGCAATGGGAAAACGACCATTAAAGCGCTATAATCGCGCCGCAAACGTTAACCTCAAGATATAGACGTTAACTTCAATACGCGAACGATTAATTCAAAGCGCAAGACCTTATTCAGGAGAATGGCATGACTCAAGATGAAATGAAAAAAGCAGCTGGCTGGGCAGCACTTCAATATGTTGAAGAAGGCAGCATTGTAGGTGTAGGTACTGGCTCAACAGTAAATCACTTCATCGACGCACTTGGCACAATGAAAGACAAAATCAAAGGTGCGGTTTCAAGTTCTGTAGCCTCTACTGAAAAACTAGAAGCACTGGAAATCAAAGTATTTGAGTGCAATGACGTATTCAAGTTAGACATCTATGTTGATGGTGCAGACGAAATTAACGCTTCGCGCGATATGATCAAAGGCGGCGGTGCTGCTTTGACTCGTGAAAAAATCGTAGCAGCTATCTCTGATAAGTTTGTGTGTATTGTTGACGGTACTAAAGCAGTTGATGTGTTGGGCAAATTCCCACTACCGGTTGAAGTAATCCCAATGGCACGTTCATACGTGGCACGTGAACTGGTTAAACTTGGTGGTGATCCAGTTTACCGTGAAGGCTGCACAACCGATAACGGCAACGTGATCCTAGATGTGTACGGCATGGCGATCGAAAACCCGAAACAACTAGAAGATATCATCAATGGTATTGCTGGTGTGGTGACGGTTGGTCTGTTCGCTCACCGTGGCGCTGATGTGGTGATCACTGGCACGCCTGAAGGTGCAAAAATCGAAGAATAAATAATAGAAGATTGAGTTTTTCTGTTACTTCATTACATACGGTGCCCTAGGGTGCCGTTTTTTTTGCTTTATCGCTGTAAAATTATGTCTTATTCCGTAATTTTCTTACCCAAAACATTTTTTTTTTGTTACTTTATTGTTCAGAAGACGCACAGGGAAAACGTTTGTCTCCTAACAAAGTGGTGAATTTGTTCCCCTTTCAGCCATTTTGTAGCACGTGCGCCGCATTTGCCCAACCTTTCCATTTTAAGGACGAGAACAATGGCCAAAGTTTCACTGGAAAAAGAAAAAATAAAAATTCTACTTCTAGAAGGTCTTCACCCTTCTTCTGTAGAAGTACTGCAAGCCGCTGGTTACACAAACATTGAGTACCACAAAGGCTCGCTACCGGAAGATGAACTACTTGAAGCAGTTAAAGATGCTCACTTCATTGGTATTCGTTCTCGCACTAACATCTCCCAAGAAGTTATTGATGCCGCTGAAAAGCTGGTTGCCGTTGGTTGTTTCTGTATTGGTACTAACCAAGTCAACCTTCAAGCAGCAGCAAAACGCGGTATCCCTGTATTCAACGCACCGTTCTCAAACACTCGAAGCGTTGCTGAGCTTGTTCTTGGTCAGGTTCTATTGCTACTACGTGGCATTCCAGAAAAGAACGCTCTTGCACACCGTGGCATCTGGAAAAAGAGTGCAGACAACTCTTACGAAGCTCGTGGTAAACGTTTAGGTATTATTGGCTACGGTCACATCGGTACTCAGCTGGGTATTATTGCTGAAAACCTTGGCATGCGTGTTTACTTCTATGACATTGAAAACAAGCTGTCTCTGGGTAATGCAACGCAAGTTCATACCATGACGGAATTACTGAACAAGTGTGACGTAATCTCTTTGCATGTGCCTGAAACCAACGAAACAAAAGACATGATGGGTAAAGAAGAGTTCGAGCGCATGAAGCCTGGTTCTATCTTTATCAACGCAGCTCGTGGCACGGTAGTCGATATTCCTGCTTTGTGTGGCGCTCTAGAGTCTGGTCACCTTGCAGGTGCGGCTATTGACGTTTTTCCAACCGAACCCAAAACCAATGCAGACCCGTTTGAGTCTCCATTAATGCAGTTCGATAACGTGATTCTAACGCCTCACGTGGGTGGTTCAACTCAAGAAGCACAAGAGAACATTGGTGTTGAAGTTGCTGGTAAGCTAGCGAAATACTCTGATAACGGCTCTACGCTATCAAGTGTTAACTTCCCAGAGGTATCACTACCACTGCATACTGGAACGTCTCGTTTATTACACATTCACGAAAACCGCCCAGGTATCCTAACTCAGATCAACACAATCTTCGCTGAAGAGGGGATCAACATCGCGGGTCAGTACTTACAGACTGCGGCTGATATGGGTTATGTAGTTATCGATGTAGAAGCCGATCGCTCTGAAGAAGCACTGCTTAAACTGAAAGAGATCGAAGGCACAATCCGTGCTCGTCTTCTTCACTAATCATCGCACCAAAATGCATAAAAAAGGCTCTCATCATGAGAGCCTTTTTAGTATTTGGCCTATCGTGGGTAATTAGATCATCATGATCCAAAACCCTCTATAGCACTGTCATTACTCTTCGAGCTGGTAGATCACATTCACGCGATCACGAATGGTGATCGTTGAATCTTCATAAGAGTTCGATTCTGTTCTTGCATCCATTGCCATTGAACGCATGAGTACAGGTTGAGAAGATTGGACGTTGTAGTCCACGCGCCATACATCACCCAACTCACGTTCAAAACCGCTCGCTAATGATTTAGCTTTTGATGTCGCATCTTTAATTGCTTCTAAACGCGCTTGCTCTTGATACTTAGCTTGGTCGCGAACTTGCAGCTGGATGTTGTCAATCTGATTAATGCCCTGCCCGATAGCAATATCCATGTACTCGTTCAGATTGGCAAGCTCATTGACCTGAACGGTCACATTACGTGAGGCGCGGTAGCCAACCAGTTCCGGTTTGCCATCTTTCGGGTAGTGATATTGAGGAGATAAATACAGGTTTGAGCTGTGTACACTCGCCTCATCGACACCCGCTTGGTGCAGCTTATTTAAAAAGCCCGTCACCACTTTATCAACGGTATTTTTAGCCTGTTCAGCAGTCATTGTCGATTCCACGACTCTCACAGAGAATGTCGCCATATCAGGGGTCGCGATTACTTCACCATAGCCTGTCGTTGAAATATGCGGAAAGGATGGAGAATCGGCCAATGATGGAAAACTCACAGCACTCAACGCAGCAGTAAGAGTAAGAGACGTTGCTAACATCTTTGGTACAAACTTCATTAGGTAGACCTATGCTAAACAAATGTACTTTCATCATAGAGCAATTTGTCGTTTAACCAATCCTGATGCCACACTTCTAACAGAACTTTGACGCTGAAAAAACCAACACTTTACTGAGGTAAGTGATTGTGAGCAAAACTTAATATCGCTTGGGATACCTCTTTTAATACCCCACTCTCAAGCTGCCAATGGTGCCAATAGATGCGATAAGACAGCAGAAAGCCAGGTGTAATATCAATCAAAGCACCAGACTCTAGCTCATCGATGATCTGTAATCGAGGAATCAAGCAATAGGCGACACCCGACAACGCTAAGCGCACAAACGCTTCTGAACTGCCGACTGTATGATTGATCACACTGTCTCTCGGTACGTTAAAATGATCATGCAGAAACTTCTTATGCAGATCATCGTATTGATCATAAGAAACCGCAGGCGCCTTGCTTAAAGTGGCGTAGTTTACGCCCTCTGAGAAGTAACGCTGATGAAAGTCAGGGCTAGCCACGCACACATAATCCATCCTACCTAGATAGTCAGCACTGCAGCCAGGAATCGCTTGAGACTCCAAACTGATTGCACCAGCCACCTCGCCACTTTTTATCCTTTCAATGGTTCTAGACTCACCATGAATCGCAAGGTTCAACTCAACTTGGCGAGACTTCATCACATCCGACAAAGCCGGTAGCAACCATGTCGCCAAACTATCAGCATTGGTGGCAATCGAGATAGATAAAGGTTGCGCACTATCTTCATTCATCAACTCTGGCACCAATTCATGTTCTAGTAAACGGACACGGCGATACAAACCCAATAACTTTTTACCTGCTGGCGTTGGCCTCGGTGGGCTTTCTCTCACCAAAGCAGGCTGAGCTAACCACTTTTCTAGCTGTTTGATGCGTTGAGACACCGCTGACTGTGAAATATATAACTGCTCCGCAGCCCTTTCGAAGCTACGTTGTTTCACCACGGCGTCCAGTGCTTCTATCCATTTATAATCCAATCCACGCATCAATTTGCTTCCTTTTTAAGCTAACCCAGAACCACATTAGCAACTCTAATAATAGATTAAAATCATTAATTATACTTATTTTAAGGGTCGGAGTATCTTCGCCATATAGCACGTAAATATCGTTAAATAAGTGGAGGTTAAAATGAGTTTTTGGGTTTTATTACAAGGTTTTGGTCTAGGGGCAAGCATGATTATCCCTATTGGCGCTCAGAATGCGTACGTCCTAAATCAAGGGATAAAACGCAACCATCACTTAACGACTGCAACAATTTGTAGCCTGCTCGATACCCTATTTATCTCCTTAGGTATCTTTGGTGGCGGCGCTATTTTGTCGCAAAATGAAGTACTGCTGACTTCAGTGACACTCGGTGGTATCGCTTTTCTAACCGTGTATGGCTTATTATCACTACGTAGTGCCTTTAAAGCACCCTCAAGCGAAGAGTCAAAAGGAGAGATACTGGCTCGCGGTAAGCGCACCGTTATTTTGGGTGCATTGGCAGTAACAGTATTAAACCCACACCTCTATTTGGATACCGTGGTGATACTTGGATCCATTGGTGGGCAATTTGAAGGCAACGACAGAATTGCGTTTGCTATAGGGACCATATTAGCTTCGTTCGTCTGGTTTTACTCCTTGTCATTAGGCGCTGCAAAGCTAGGCCCGACGCTATCTAAACCTAAGGTTAAGAAAGGCATCGATATCGCAGTAGCAACCATGATGTTCGCCATTGCTGCTGTGCTTACCAATGGACTGATTGAGCAATATTGGTAAATCTGTTTTTCTTAGAAAACCAACAAAAAAGGCGGATAACCTAAGTTATCCGCCTTTCCTTACAAAAGCTTATAGTTATAAAAATTAACTAGAAATTAAGCTTCTACTTTATTCATGTGTACATCCATTTGCGGGAATGGAATTTCGATACCTTCTTTATCCAAGCCTTCTTTGATTGCTTGCATCAGGTCGAAGTAAACATTCCAGTACTCTGCAGTACTAACCCATGGGCGAACCACGAAGTTTACAGAAGAGTCCGCTAGCGTGTGAACACCAACTTGAACACCAGGCTCTTTCAGTACACGCTCATCAGATTCACAAATCTTAGTCAGTAGCGCTTTTGTCTTCTGAAGATCAGCGTTGTAAGAAACACCAATCATTAAATCAATACGGCGCGTCTCATGACGAGAGTAGTTTGTGATTGGACTACCAATAACGCTGCCGTTAGGTACTACAACCATTTTGTTGTCAGGTGTTGTTAGAACAGTTTGGAAGATCTGAATTGAATCCACTGAACCCGCTACCCCCCCAATTTCCACATAGTCACCAGACTTAAATGGACGGAATGCAACGATAAGTACACCAGCAGCAAAGTTAGATAGTGAGCCTTGAAGTGCAAGACCAACAGCTAAACCAGCCGCACCAATTACAGCAACGACAGATGCAGTTTGAACACCTAGGCGACCAAGAGCAGCAATAAGAACAATTACGAACAATAGGTAACGAACTAAGCCGTGGATAAATTCCACAACTGCTCGATCCATTTTCTTCTTCTGAAGAACCTTAGCCACACTATTCGCTACTGCTTTAACAATCAGGTTACCAATAAATAGAATTATCAGTGCTGAAATGATATTTACGCCATATTGGATAAATAGATCAGAATTATTTGTTAACCACTGCTCGGCTTGAGATAAACCATCCACAATTGGGGTCTCAAGCGCTGTCGAACTATCAGCCATAATGTGCATCCTCTATATAATATGCTATGAGCTAAACTGCCTTAAGCCTAATTTACTCCGCAACAAAACCAACTGACAAACTTACATTAAGTCATTGTGTTAAAAGTAAATTAAAGCCAAGTCCTTTTTATAAACTGAACCAAGTTCAGATTTTCTGGCACGATATCCTATCTTTGACAGATTGCAAAGTCATATTTATGTAAGCTTTTTAATTAATAAAACTTACCAATAAACACAAATACCGATAATTAAAAGACTACGAAATTTATTCACAGTAGGCTAGGGTTTTCACATATTTAATACAAGTTTTTATCAGATATAAAAAAACCCGCTCAATGAGCGGGTTTTTAAAACTTAAAGAGTACTTAATTCAAAGAATTATAGTACGTCGATAGCGTTAAGGTCAGCAAATGCTTTCTCAAGACGAGTAACCATTGAAGCTTGACCAGCACGTAGCCATACGCGTGGATCGTAGAACTTCTTGTTTGGTTGGTCTTCGCCTTTAGGGTTACCGATTTGACCTTGTAGGTAATCGAAGTTTTCAGCAGAGTAAGTACGGATACCATCCCAAGTTGCCCACTGTGTATCAGTATCGATGTTCATTTTGATAACACCGTAACCGATAGACTCTTGGATTTCTGCTTCAGAAGAACCAGAACCACCGTGGAATACGAAGTTTAGAGCGTTAGGTGCGATACCGAACTTCTCTGCACAGTATGCTTGAGAATCACGTAGGATAGTTGGAGTTAGTACAACGTTACCTGCTTGGTAAACACCGTGTACGTTACCGAAAGAAGCCGCGATAGTGAAACGAGGGCTAACTGCGTTTAGGATTTCGTAAGCGTAAGCTACATCTTCAGGAGAAGTGTAAAGCTCAGATGCGTCCATATCAGAGTTATCAACGCCATCTTCTTCACCACCAGTACAACCTAGTTCGATTTCTAGAGTCATGTTCATTTTAGCCATGCGCTCTAGGTACTTAGCACATGTTTCGATGTTCTCTTCTAGAGACTCTTCAGAAAGATCGATCATGTGAGAAGAGAAAAGAGGCTTACCAGTTTGTGCGAAGAACTCTTCACCAGCGTCTAGTAGACCGTCGATCCATGGAAGAAGTTTCTTAGCAGCGTGGTCAGTGTGCAGGATAACTGGAACACCGTAAGACTCAGCAACAGCGTGTACGTATTTTGCACCAGCAACAGCGCCAAGGATTTGTGCGCCTTGACCTTCAAGTTTAACGCCTTTACCAGCGAAGAAACCAGCACCGCCGTTAGAGAACTGAACAACAACAGGAGCTTTAACTTTAGCTGCTGCTTCTAGAACACCGTTGATTGAATCAGTGTTAACAACGTTTACAGCAGGAAGTGCAAACTTGTTCTCTTTTGCGATTTCAAATACTTTCTGTACGTCATCGCCAGAAATTACACCAGGTTTTACAAAATCGAAGATCTTAGACATGGAAATAGTCCTATTTATTCTATCGTTTTAAGATTAAAAAACTTAAGTTCAAAAACTTGCAATCGTTTGCTCACAACTTGTGCCATTCTAGCAAAAAACTGTGATATGCAGCAAACGTTAAAAGGCGAGATTCACATCTCGCCTTTCTAAATCAATTATGCTTTAGCACGCTCTTCAAGCATTGCTACTGCAGGAAGTACTTTACCTTCAACGAATTCAAGGAAAGCGCCACCGCCAGTAGAGATGTAAGAAACGTCCGCTTTGATACCGAACTTGTCGATAGCTGCTAGCGTGTCACCACCACCTGCTACAGAGAAACCTGCAGACTCAGCGATTGCTTTAGAGATACCAGCTGTACCCGCTTCGAAGTTCTTGAATTCGAATACGCCTACAGGGCCGTTCCAAAGGATAGTTTTAGCGTTGCCGATGATCTCAGCTAGTGCCGCAGTTGAATCTGGACCAAGGTCGAAGATCATATCGTCGTCTTGAACTTCAGAAACGTGCTTGATTTCAGCTTCTGCGTTTTCGTCGAATGCTTTAGCACATGCAACGTCAGTCGCAACTGGGATAGCACACTCTTTCATTAGCTTTTGAGCCGTTTCAACTAGGTCAGCTTCGTACAGAGACTTACCTACGTTGTGGCCTTCAGCAGCGATGAATGTGTTCGCGATACCACCACCAACAACAAGCTGGTCAGCAATTTTAGAAAGAGATTCTAGAACGGTTAGTTTAGTAGAAACCTTAGAACCACCAACGATAGCCACTAGTGGGCGAGCTGGGTTGTCCATTGCTTTACCAAGAGCTTCAAGCTCAGCAGCTAGAAGAGGGCCAGCACATGCTACAGGAGCGTAAGTACCAACGCCGTGTGTAGAAGCTTGAGCACGGTGAGCTGTACCGAATGCATCCATTACGAAGATGTCACATAGTGCAGCGTATTGCTTAGAAAGCGCTTCTTCGTTCTTCTTCTCGCCTTTGTTAAAGCGAACGTTTTCAAGAACAACTAGTTCACCAGCGTTTAGCTCTAGGCCGTTTACGTAATCTTTCGCTAGTTTAACGTCGCAGTCTAGTGCGTCGTTTAGGTAGTTAACTACAGGAGCTAGAGAGAACTCTTCGTTGTATTCGCCTTCAGTAGGACGACCAAGGTGAGAAGTAACCATTACCTTTGCGCCAGCTTCTAGGCAAAGTTTGATAGTTGGTAGAGATGCAAGGATACGTGCATCTGAAGTTACTTTACCGTCTTTTACTGGTACGTTTAGGTCAGCACGGATAAATACGCGTTTACCTGCAAGTTCCAGGTCAGTCATCTTGATCACAGACATGATTTGTCCTCTCAAATTTAAATAAATATAAAGTTTTGGAAACTCAGCAACCCTGCTAAGCCTATAAATTATTCAACTGGTAATTCTTTCACTACTAATAATATGTGGACTCTTAGTATTTATTTCAAGCTAAAAAATAAATAATCCGCACATTTGCTTCTAGGTCTTACCTCTTGCCTTCAGAAGCTTGCATTGCAAGAACCGTATCCAGCATTCGGTTCGCAAAGCCCCATTCATTGTCACACCACACTAGCATTTTCACTAAGTGGCCGTTGCTCACTCGAGTTTGTGAACCATCAACGATTGCGCTATGGGGATCGTGATTAAAGTCGATGGAAACGAGCGGCGCTTCAGTATAGTCAACTATATTGTGTAATGTACACTGGGATGCATTAACAATGGTTTGATTTACGTCATTAACTTTCACATTTGCATTAATTGTGACACTTAAATCCATCGCAGTGACGTTTAC
The DNA here is from genome assembly GCF_001557875.1 of Vibrio splendidus. Classification (GTDB taxonomy): domain Bacteria; phylum Pseudomonadota; class Gammaproteobacteria; order Enterobacterales; family Vibrionaceae; genus Vibrio; species Vibrio splendidus_F. The sequence continues at coordinate 374,203 of NZ_LNRF01000004.1, forward strand.
CGTCGGCACGCGCACAGATATCGCTTCAAATTTGTTGGAAAATTTCGGGAAGATTCTTTCAATACCTTTATGCAACTTGGTATCGACAGGAATGATAGATTGACTTGCTGCTCGAGTACGGCGCAAATCGCTGTGGTACGCATCGATAACTTGTTGATCATTCATTGAAGAGTGAATGGTCGTAATAGTACCGGACTCGATGCCAAAGGCGTCATCAAGAACCTTAATGATAGGGACAATACAGTTGGTGGTGCATGAACCATTGGAAACGATTCGATGGTCGGCTTCGATGGTCTCGTGATTCACACCATAGATAATGGTGTTATCAAGGTCATTAGCACCTGGGTGTGAAAACAGCACCTTTTTAGCTCCAGCAGCGATGTGCGCTAGACCGTCATCTCGGCAACCATAAACACCCGTGCAATCGAGGACAATGTCCACCTCAAGGTCACGCCAAGGCAACAGCTCAATATCAGCCAAGTGTAAGATACGAATGGTATCAAACTCTCCCTTGTCTTCAGCACCAATACCATGATGAACATAGATGTGCTCTTGGTCGTTGGAGATCTTCTTGCCGAAGCGGCCGTGACTGGTGTCGTACTGTAATAGGTGAGCCATAGCGTCAGGCTGAGCAAGCTCATTGACCGCTACTACTTTGATTTGTTGGCTTTTGCCACTTTCATAAACAGCGCGCAATACATTACGCCCTATTCTTCCAAATCCGTTTATCGCGACTTTTAGCATAGTTCCGTACATCTAACCAAAATTTCGTGCAACAGATGATAACTGAATCCTACCCAAAAGGCATTACTTGAATAACCCCGTTTAGTTAGGACAGGTTAATCTGTTGCTTGTAGAGATAAGCCTAGAAGAAACAAATCCCAGATACAAAAAACCGAGCGAAGCGCTCGGTTTTTTCATTCATTACATTATTCGCACTAGGCTAGCAATTAATGATTAAGCAAGAAGCTCTTTTGCTGTGTTTACTACGTTTTCAGTAGTGAAACCAAACATCTTGAATAGCTCACCTGCTGGTGCAGATTCGCCGAACGTTGTCATACCGATGATCTTGCCACCGAAACCAACGTACTTGTACCAGAAGTCAGCGATGCCAGCTTCTACTGCGATACGAGCAGTAACGTCAGATGGAAGTACAGACTCACGGTATTCAGCATCTTGCTTGTCGAACGCGTCAGTTGCAGGCATAGATACTACGCGTACTGCTTTACCTTCAGCGGTTAGTTGCGCAGCTGCTTCAACTGCAAGCTCAACTTCTGAACCTGTTGCAATGATGATTAGCTCTGGCTTACCAGCACAATCTTTCAGGATGTAACCACCCTTAGCGATGTTTGCTACTTGCTCAGCGTCACGATCTTGTTGTGCAAGATTTTGACGAGAGAAGATAAGAGATGTAGGGCCATCTTTACGCTCGATTGCCAGTTTCCAAGCCACTGCAGACTCAACTTGGTCACATGGGCGCCATGTGCTCATGTTTGGAGTCAAACGTAGAGAAGCGATCTGCTCTACAGGTTGGTGAGTAGGACCATCTTCGCCTAGGCCGATTGAGTCGTGTGTGTAAACTTGGATATTCTGAACTTTCATCAGAGCAGCCATACGCATTGCGTTACGCGCGTATTCCATGAACATTAGGAATGTTGCGCCGTATGGTACGAAACCACCATGCAGAGCGATACCGTTCATGATCGCCGTCATACCGAACTCACGTACACCGTAGTGAATGTAGTTACCAGAGAAGTCAGTTGCTTCAAGAGACTTAGAACCAGACCACATGGTTAGATTCGAAGGCGCAAGGTCAGCAGAACCGCCCATGAATTCTGGAAGCATTTGACCAAACGCTTCTAGTGCGTTTTGAGATGCTTTACGTGAAGCGATGTTTGCTGGGTTAGCTTGAAGATCAGCAATGATTGCGCTTGCTTTCTCTTCCCAATCAGCTGGTAGTTCGCCGTTAGTACGACGTTTGAATTCAGCTGCTAGCTCAGGGTAAGCCGCTGCGTATGCGTCAAACTTAGCATTCCACGCTGCTTCTTTAGCCGCGCCTGCTTCTTTCGCATTCCACTCAGCTGCGATATCTGCTGGAATTTCGAAAGGACCGTGTTCCCAACCCAACGCAGCTTTAGTTGCGGTGATTTCATCAGCACCTAGTGGAGCACCGTGACAGTCGTGCGTACCCGCTTTGTTTGGCGAACCAAAACCGATAATAGTTTTAGTACAGATAAGTGTTGGGCGAGGATCTGCTTTAGCCGCTTCAATAGCAGCGTTGATAGCATCAGAGTCGTGACCATCTACTGCTGGGATTACATGCCAGCCGTAAGCTTCAAAACGCTTAGGTGTATCGTCAGAGAACCAACCTTCAACTTCACCATCAATAGAGATACCGTTGTCATCCCAGAAAGCAACCAGCTTACCAAGACCAAGCGTACCTGCTAGAGAACATGCTTCGTGAGAGATACCTTCCATCAGACAGCCATCACCCATGAATGCATAAGTGTAGTGGTCTACGATGTCGTGGCCTTCTTTGTTGAACTGCGCAGCCAGTGCTTTCTCAGCCATTGCCATACCAACAGCGTTAGTGATGCCTTGACCTAGAGGACCAGTCGTTGTCTCGATACCAGGAGCGTAACCGTACTCTGGGTGACCTGGAGTCTTAGAGTGCAGTTGACGGAAGTTTTTCAGGTCTTCAATTGAAAGCTCGTAACCTGCAAGGTGAAGCAGAGAGTAAATCAACATTGAGCCGTGGCCGTTAGACAGAATAAAACGGTCGCGGTCAGCCCACTCTGGGTTTGCTGGGTTGTGGTTCAAGTGGCCACGCCAAAGAACTTCAGCGATGTCAGCCATACCCATAGGTGCGCCTGGGTGGCCTGAATTTGCTTGTTGAACACCGTCCATGCTAAGTGCGCGGATTGCATTGGCTAGATCTTTACGAGAAGGCATGTCTGCTCCTGAGTACATAAGCGATTTAAAAAAGAGATAATTGCTAAAGTTTTCATTTTTATTAGCGCGGGTATTCTCTCAAACGACTATTGCTACTGCAAACGTTTTACTGGCATTTTAACAGTCATTTTTCGCAATTTTCGAACATTTACATCACCTAGCAATGGCTTACCCTGATCAAGACGCAAACGTTTAGTTATGACATATCATAAAAAAGAGCTTGTAATTCGACCGCTGGAATTTAGAATAGCCGTCTAGATGTAGAAACACCTACAAAATATACTGTATTTAATGGCGGCGCTTCCTGGCTTGCGACGCCATAAACTATTTACACCAAAAACTAAAAGTGGAGCTCTCATGGCTAAGCACCTATTCACTTCTGAATCTGTTTCAGAAGGCCATCCAGATAAAATTGCAGACCAAATCTCTGATGCTGTTCTTGATGCCATCTTGGAACAAGATCCAAAAGCACGTGTTGCTTGTGAGACTTACGTTAAAACCGGCATGGTTATGGTTGGCGGTGAAGTGACAACGTCTGCATGGGTTGATATCGAAGAAATCACTCGTGAAACAGTACGTGAAATTGGTTACGTTCATTCTGATATGGGCTTTGACGCTGACTCTTGTGCTGTTCTAAACACAATTGGTAAGCAGTCTCCAGACATCAACCAAGGTGTTGATAAAGAAGACCCTAAAGAGCAAGGCGCAGGCGACCAAGGTATCATGTTTGGTTACGCGACTAACGAAACACCTATCCTAATGCCAGCTCCAATTACTTACTCTCACCTTCTTGTTAAGAAGCAAGCTGAAGTACGTAAGAGCGGTAAGCTTGACTTCCTTCGCCCAGATGCGAAATCTCAAGTTACGTTCCAATACGACCAGGGTAAGATCGTTGGTATCGACGCTGTTGTTCTTTCGACTCAACACTGCGATTCAGTAACAACACCTGACCTACGTGAAGCAGTAATGGAAGAGATCATCAAGCCAGTACTTCCTGCTGAGTGGATCAACAAAGACACTAACTTCTTCATCAACCCAACAGGCCGTTTCGTAATCGGTGGCCCAATGGGTGACTGTGGTCTAACTGGTCGTAAGATCATCGTTGATACCTACGGCGGCGCAGCTCGTCACGGTGGCGGTGCATTCTCTGGTAAAGATCCATCAAAAGTTGACCGTTCTGCAGCTTACGCGGCTCGTTACGTTGCTAAAAACATCGTTGCTGCTGGCATGGCCGACCGTTGTGAGATTCAACTGTCTTACGCTATCGGTGTTGCTGATCCAACATCTATCATGGTTGAAACGTTTGGTACTGAAAAAGTAGCTCACGAAATCATCATTGAAGCAGTTCGTCAAAACTTCGACCTACGTCCATACGGTCTTCAAGAGATGCTGAACCTTCTTCAGCCTATCTACAAGCAGACAGCGGCATACGGTCACTTCGGTCGTGAAGAGTTCCCTTGGGAAGCGACTGACAAAGCAGCAATCCTTGCGGACTTCGCTGGCCTAAAATAATTTAGCCACTGCGATTTGTTTCTTTAAAGCCCTTACTTCTTAGTAAGGGCTTTATTTTTATGTACTTACCGAACTTTCACTCACAATACCCTTCTCCAACGCCCTTCTTTACCGTTAACCACTTAGTATAAAAAGCCGCTGATAATTTGTGTTTTCTAGCACTACTGACAATAGTTAAGGTAACTCCTAGGCGATCAAGCTCACATTTAACTTAAATTAATTCAGTCTGATAACGCTCGTTAAATGCACGCTAGAGCAATAACTGGGATGACAGAGAGCAATTTAGCTCAACACCATAACTCTCACACAAGCCACATCGATGAGCCTTATGGGATTATAACTAGGACGTTATTTAACTAGGGGGATCTATGCCTCGTACCGCGCACCCATCCGAACTGAACGATAAAAAACACAAGGTCAGCGATAAGGATTACGCTCGCACCATTCCTTGCAACCAAATCAGTATTTCCGCACCCTTTCATTGGTTGTCGCTTGCTCTGCATGACTTAGTGAGAATGCCATTAATCAGCGCATTTTACGGATTGTGCTTTATGGGAGCGGCAATTGCGATTGTTCAACTTGTCCAATGGCAAGGAACGCACTTGGTCGTAATGCCAAGCCTGATCGTGTACATGCTGATAGGGCCATTTCTTGCTCTGGGCTTATATGACGCAGCCTGGGAAAGAGAAAAAGGCCACAACGCCAGCCTACTGCACTCGATGAAAGCCATTACTCGCAACTCCACCCACCAATGGGCCTTTGCGATTGTATTGATGGTTGCGATGATATTCTGGATGCGTATCGCTGCGTTATTGCACGCACTCTACCCTTCAGTGCAAGGTGCACCATTGGCTGAGTTCGCTCCCTTCTTAATTACGGGTTCTGTGATTGGTTTTGTTATCGCAAGCCTCATATTTAGCATCTCAGCATTTTCAATTCCGTTAATGATGGAGAGACGCGTTGATGTGATGAGTGCGATTTTCACTAGCTTTAATGCCGTGAAATCGAACATTCCTGCAATGGTGGTTTGGGCAAGTATTATTTGTGCCGGTATTCTGGTGGGTTTTGCCACCTACGGCATTGGAATGATCGTCACCATGCCGCTACTTGGTTATGGTACATGGCACGCTTATCACGAGATAATTAAGAAAAAACATCACGTGTAAAGCATCGCTAGATCAACAAGCAATGTTATGATGAGGCCTTAGCTTAAACGCTGAGGCCTTTTATTTGGAGTTAACAACGTTTGTCTTACACCCCGCAACAGCATCGAGCAAATAAAAAATTGGCCGAGTGCCTAGCTATCGCAAATAAACATTTCTCTCGTGAATTTCCACACCCAATTATTACCTTCAAGTTAAGAGGCAAAGCGGCGGGAAAGGCCTACCTTCAGCTCAACGAAATTAAGCTCAATCACGTACTATTCTCTGAAAATGAAGACGCCTTCATCAACGAGGTCGTGCCGCATGAACTCGCACACCTGATCACGTATCAGGTATTTGGACGTGTTAGGCCTCACGGAAACGAGTGGAAATACGTGATGGAAAAAGTATTCAACGTGCCAGCCAGAACGACCCACAGCTTTGAAATAGCTTCAGTTCAAGGGAAAACCTTTGAGTATAGATGTGAGTGCACCACTTACCCATTATCAATCAGACGACACAATAAAGTACTTCGAAATCAATCGACCTATCGCTGCCAGCAATGCAATCAAACCTTATCCTTCACAGGCACACAGCTCAGCTAAAGTCCTAGACTCGCACCTATTCGATTTGGTAACCCCATCCTTTTTATTTCAGAAAGCTACACTCGATTAAGTTGATGATAGAAATGTAATGGAGAAACTCATCCTTTGAGTGCTAGACTGATGTTTATCATACTTTTATCAGTCTTTTTCTATGCAAAAACTCACCTTCAAAGCATTTGGTCTACCTGTGTCTTTTTACTTATCAATAGTATTTGGCCTACTGGTAACCCAAAGCACTTTCGCCGCACCACCGAGCTCATTCTCCAAAGCAAAAAGAGAAGCTGTGAAGATTTATCTCGACCACCCAACTTCATTTTATTGTGGCTGTGACATTACATGGAAGGACAAAAAGAAAGGGATTCCCGACCTTGACGGCTGTGGTTATCAAGTCCGAAAACAACAAAAGCGAGCGAGTCGAATTGAGTGGGAACACGTGGTTCCAGCTTGGCAATTCGGCCACCAGCGTCAGTGCTGGCAAGATGGCGGGCGCAAGAACTGCACTCGCAATGACAAAATATTCAAGTCCATGGAAGCCGATCTCCACAACCTAACGCCAGCCATCGGTGAAGTAAATGGTGACCGTTCGAACTACAACTTCAGCCAGTGGAATGGAATGGATGGCGTGAGCTATGGCCAGTGTGAAATGCAGGTCAACTTCAAACAGCGTAAGGTTATGCCGCCAGACAGAGCAAAAGGCTCTATCGCGCGTACCTACCTTTACATGAGCCAAGAGTATGGTTTCAAACTATCGAAGCAACAAACCAGCCTGATGATGGCGTGGAACAAGCAATATCCTGTCGACAAGTGGGAATGTACTCGTGATGAGCGAATCTATGCCATCCAAGGTAATCACAACCCATTTGTTTACCCTGCTTGTAAATAACATAGCTCGTACAATCAACATTCCTAGCTATCTCAAACAAGAGTTTCAGAATTGCCCCTGAAACTCTTGCTCTACCCTTGTTTTTTCAACTAAAAGCATCCATGTTAGGCAGAGACAAAATACCCAAATGAACATATTTATAGGTTTACCAACATGAGAATCCCTCGTATCCATCACCCAGAACGCATTCATCAGTTAGGTTCACTCGCTTTAGGCGAAGATGCCGCGGGTCATGTTGGTCGTGTCCTTCGCATGAAAGAAGGCCAAGAAGTCCTTCTATTTGACGGCAGTGGCGCTGAATTCCCTGCGACGATAGCTGAAGTATCAAAGAAAAATGTCACCGTTAATGTTTCTGAACGCATCGAGCGCAGCAGCGAATCTCCGTTAGACTTACATTTAGGCCAAGTGATTTCACGTGGCGATAAAATGGAGTTCACGATTCAGAAATCGGTTGAGCTTGGTGTGAACACCATTACCCCTCTAATTTCTGAGCGCTGTGGTGTTAAGCTTGATACAAAACGCTTCGAGAAAAAACTCGCACAGTGGCAAAAGATTGCTATCGCGGCATGTGAACAGTGTGGCCGCAATACGGTTCCTGTCATTCGCCCAATCATGCAACTTGAAGAGTGGTGCAGCGAACCAAGTGAAGCACTAAAGCTAAACCTGCACCCTCGTGCAAAATACTCGATTAACACCCTTCCGGAACCCATCAACAAGGTGCGCCTACTGATTGGTCCTGAAGGTGGACTGTCCGCTGAAGAAATCGGCATGACAGAACAATATAAATTTGAAGAAACACTACTCGGCCCACGTGTACTTCGTACCGAGACAGCTGCTCTAACCGCAATTACTGCCTTACAAGTCCGTTTTGGCGATCTAGGCTAGGAGAAAGAAATGATCAAACTTGGCATCGTAATGGATCCAATTTCATCCATTAACATCAAAAAAGACTCTAGCTTTGCCATGATGCTTGAAGCTCAGCGTCGTGGTTACGAAATCCATTACATGGAAATGGATGATCTACACTTAGATCAAGGCGTAGCCATTGCTGACACTAAGGTTGTAGAACTAAAAGAAGATCCAAATGGTTGGTACGAATTCAAGTCAGAGCAGACAATCGCGCTATCTGATTTAGATGCAGTATTGATGCGTAAAGATCCTCCGTTTGATACTGAGTACATTTACGCGACCTACATTCTTGAGCGTGCTGAAGAAAACGGTGCACTGATCGTAAACAAGCCACAAAGCCTACGTGACTGTAACGAAAAGTTGTTCACGGCTTGGTTTCCAGAGCTAACACCCACTACCATCGTGACTCGTAAAGCTGAAAAGATTAAAGAGTTTCGTGAGAAGCATGGTGACGTGATCCTAAAACCACTTGATGGTATGGGTGGTGCATCTATCTTCCGCGTGAAGGAAGGCGATCCAAACGTATCTGTGATTATTGAAACACTGACGAACCACGGTCAAAACTACGCAATGGCACAAACCTTTGTTCCTGACATCAGCAATGGTGATAAGCGTATTCTTGTGGTTGACGGTGAGCCAATGCCTTACTGCCTAGCTCGTATTCCAGCGAAAGGGGAAACTCGCGGCAACCTAGCAGCTGGCGGTACAGGTGAAGCTCGTCCGTTAAGTGAAACAGACTGGGCTATCGCACGAGCAGTCGCTCCTTCACTAAAAGAGAAAGGCTTAATCTTTGTAGGACTTGATGTTATCGGTGACAAGCTAACAGAAATTAACGTGACTAGTCCTACTTGTATCCGTGAAATTGAAGCTGCTTTTGATATTTCGGTAACAGGTAAATTAATGGACGCTATCGAGCGTCGCATTAACGCTAAATAGCCTAAACTAAAGAAAGCCTTAGCTATTCGCAAACACGAAGTAAATAGGCACAGAATCAATGAGCGGCTTAACGCCGCTCTTTTTCCTTTACTGGGAACACACTGGCAGGAGGCTCTATGAATTTAACGAACCACTTTCTGGTTGCTATGCCCGGAATGAAAGACCCTTACTTTCAAAATTCGGTAATTTACCTTTGTGAGCACAACGACGAAGGTGCGATGGGCTTAATGATCAACGCCCCTATCGATGTGACTGTCGGAAGCATGCTTAAGCAAGTTGAGGTTGATTCTGAGCAGCCGAAGTCCAATCAAGCAAGTCTTGATAAGCCAGTATTGAACGGTGGACCGGTCGCAGAAGACCGTGGGTTTATTTTGCATAAACCTAAAGGCAGCTATCAATCCAGCATCAACATGACAGATCAAATCTCGGTGACAACCTCAAAAGATATCTTGATGGTGTTGGGCACAGAAGATGAGCCGATGAATTATTTAGTCGCACTTGGTTATGCGGGATGGGAGCCGGGACAACTGGAAACCGAACTGACCGAGAACTCATGGTTAACTGTTGAAGCCGATCCGAAGGTCATCTTCGATACACCGATTTCTGACCGCTGGAAAGTTGCCGTGCAGATGTTAGGCATTAATGCGGCTCAGCTTTCAGCAGACGCTGGTCACGCCTAGCTCAAATCAGCTAAATAAAATAAACAGACACTCTCAAACACAGATTAATTTGGAAACCCCATGTCACGAACAATTATGGCATTTGACTACGGAACAAAAAGTATCGGTAGTGCGATAGGACAAGAAATCACGGGCACCGCAAGCCCTCTAAAAGCCTTTAAAGCCAAAGATGGCATCCCCAACTGGGACGATATTGAAAAGCAAATAAAAGAGTGGCAGCCGAACCTTATTGTGGTTGGCCTTCCTACCGACCTTCATGGTAAAGATCTAGCAACCATCACACCTAGAGCAAAGAAGTTTGCCAATCGCCTAAAAGGGCGCTTTGGTGTCGATGTTGAATTGCATGATGAGAGATTATCAACCGCAGAAGCAAGAGCTGACCTTTTTGACATGGGTGGCTATAAAGCATTAAGTAAGGGCAATGTGGATAATCAGTCCGCTGTTGTTATTCTAGAAAGTTGGTTTGAAGCACAATATTCTTAACGAAAATTAAGTGAGCGAAAATTGAACTAATTTGTGATCCCGAGCGAATTTCACGTCGTAATGTCGATGCAATTCAAAATCAGAACGTGGGAGTTCACATGAAAATTTTTCTAGCAATCTTCGCCGCTCTAACCATTTCAGCATGCAGTTCAATGGGTGATTCAGCGGGTTACACTGGCGAACAATATCCAACTAAAATTAAATTAGAGAAAGAGCGTGGCTACTCGAACGACAACAACCGTTTTGCTCATCACTAATTTATTCACTTCATAAAAAACCCGTATCTTAAGCGGGTTTTTTATTTGTACCAGACACTAGGCATTCAACCTAACCCATGTCTATCTTCACCCCAGCCAAAGCACCAGTCCCGTAGTCATCATCTCCACGTCTGGTTTTTAACATCAAACGTAAGTCATTAGCAGAGTCAGCACTGTGAAACGCATCCTCTTCGCTGATCTTGCCTGCTACAACTAAATCATACAAAGCTTGGTCAAAGGTCTGCATCCCAATCTCTTTCGATTTCGCCATTGTTGCTTTTAGCTCGTGCAGCTCACCGCGACGAATTAAGTCAGACACTCGTGGGCTGTTAAGTAAAATTTCAAACACACCATGACGGCCGCTGCCATTCTTATCTCGGATTAACTGCTGAGCGACCACACCACGCAGATTCATCGACAGATCAAATAGGAACTGTTCTTTCTGCTCTTTTGGCACCAAGTGAAGAATACGCTCTAGCGCTTGGTTAGCGTTATTCGCGTGCAAAGTTGCCATACACAGGTGACCAGTCTCAGCAAAGGTCATCGCATATTCCATGGTTTCACGGCTACGGATTTCTCCAATCAAAATCATATCTGGTGCTTGGCGTAACGAGTTCTTAAGTGCGACTTCGTAGCTCTCGGTGTCGAGCCCGACCTCACGCTGAGTCACGATACATTTTTTATGCTCATGGACGAATTCAATCGGGTCTTCAACCGTTAAGATATGACCTGAACGATTGGTATTGCGATAGCCTGTCATCGCAGCCATCGAGGTCGATTTACCAGAGCCAGTCGCACCAACCACCAGCACAAGTCCGCGCTTAGCAATTGAAAGGTCCTGTAGTACATCAGGAAGCTTTAGTTGCTCAAAGGTTGGGATGTTAGTCTCAATACGTCGAATGACCGCTCCAGGCAGCTCTCGTTGAAAGAATGCACTGACACGAAAGCGACCAAATTCACGCACAATGGCAAAGTTTGCCTCACGCGTTTGCTGATACTCATCACGTCGGTCTTGTTCCATCATCGCATCAAGTAATTGGGCAACCTGAGCCGCATTCAGCTTACCTCCTTGAGGTCGCAATTCACCATCAACACGAAACAGGATAGGCGCATCAACGGTGATATAAAGATCCGATGCTTTTTGAGACAGCATCCCTTCAAGGATTTGATTCAATTCCATTTTGTTCACCTTGATTAAAACATTGAGGTTTCAATTTCGATCTTTCTCTCGACCTCTTCCGAATCAACCAAGCCTTGAGCCATTAGCTGCTTCGCATTTTGCTCCATGGTTTGCATACCATGTGCTGCACCCGTTTGAATGATCGAATACATCTGCGCAACCTTGTCTTCACGAATCAGGTTTCTGATCGCAGGTGTCGCCATCATGATTTCATGACACGCGATACGACCGCCACCAACACGCTTTAGCAGCTTCTGAGCAATCACAGAGCGCAACGACTCGGACAGCATTGAACGCACCATGTCTTTGTCGCTACCCGGGAATACATCGATAATACGGTCTATAGTTTTAGCCGCGGAGCTGGTATGCAGAGTACCAAAAACCAAGTGACCAGTTTCTGCTGCGGTTAGCGCTAAGCTAATGGTCTCTTGGTCACGAAGCTCACCCACAAGAATAACGTCTGGGTCTTCACGTAACGCGCTGCGCAGCGCCGCTTTAAAGCTGTGAGTATCACGATGAACTTCACGCTGGTTAACAAGGCATTTATTGTTGGTATGAACGAATTCAATTGGGTCTTCGATCGTCAGGATGTGCTTATTGTGGTTGCGGTTTACGTAATCAACCATCGCCGCGAGAGTCGTCGATTTACCAGAGCCAGTAGGGCCAGTGACAAGCACTAAACCTTTTTCGTAGTTAGCAATCTTTTCAAAGATCTCAGGCGCACCTAACTCATCTAAAGTTGGGATCTCTACAGGGATAGTTCGAAAGACAGCTGAGCAACCACGTGCTTGGTTAAAAGCATTCACACGGAAACGGCCAACATTGGGTAATTCAAAAGAGAAATCGACTTCCAATTTTTCTTCAAACTCACCGCGTTGTGAATCGCTCATGATCTCAAAAACCAAACGATGCACATCAGCATGACTCAAAGCTGGGATTCCAAGCTTCCTTACTTCACCATCTATACGTACCATTGGAGATACACCCGCAGAAAGATGTAGATCTGACGCGTTATGCTTTACACTAAAATCTAGTAACTCAGTGATATCCATTTATTTTCCCTTAAGTAAAGTCAGCTATGAGTAGTATTCAACAAAATATCGAACAAATCACCTCACAGATTCGTAGTGCTGAGCAAAAGTGCGGACGAGCTCCAGACTCCGTGCAACTTTTAGCCGTCAGCAAAACTAAACCTATTGATGCAATTCTAGAAGCCGCACTTGGAGGTCAAGTTGCCTTTGGTGAAAACTATGTTCAAGAAGGTGTTGATAAAGTAAAACACTTTTCAGAACAACATTCTAACCTAAATTTAGAGTGGCATTTTATTGGTCCAATTCAATCCAATAAAACCCGTCCAATCGCGGAAAGCTTCCAATGGGTGCATTCCGTAGATCGCGATAAGATCGCACAAAGGCTTAATGATCAACGCCCAAGCGAACTTCCACCTTTGCAAGTTTTGATTCAGGTAAACACCAGTGGTGAAGAGTCCAAGTCTGGAACGTCAGAAGAGACAGTTTTTGCACTCGCGGAGTTGATTTCATCGCTCCCCAACCTCACTTTAAGAGGATTGATGTCGATTCCTGCAAACGTATCTGACTATCAATCTCAGCTTAATGCATTTTCTCAACTGGCAGAGCTTAAAGACAAGCTAGCCGCGAAGTATTCAGACATTGATACCCTTTCGATGGGGATGAGTGGTGATATGGATGCAGCAGTTGAGGCTGGTAGCACAATGGTTCGCATTGGAACGGCTATTTTCGGCGCTCGTGATTACGCGAAATAGCCGTTGTAAGTAACCAACGATAAGTACAAGTATTGATACCGCTTCGCCTTATCCGCGCAGCGACACGCTCAGGATTTTATATATGGAACATAAGAACATCGCCTTTATTGGGGCGGGAAACATGGTTCGCTCAATTGTAGCGGGCTTGGTAGCGAGTGGTTACCCAGCGCAAAAGGTTACTGCTACAGCCCCTTCAGAAACCAGAAGGCTGCCGTTAGAACAAGAATACGGCATCAATACCACCAGCGATAATATTGCAGCAGCAGAGCAAGCAGACGTTGTGGTGTTATCAGTGAAGCCACAAATGATGGCTGATGTATGTAGCCCCTTACAAGATATCGACTTCAGCAACAAACTGGTTATCTCCATTGCCGCGGGTATTAGTGCGAATCGACTCAATGAGATGTTAAACTGCCAACTGAACCTTGTACGTGTGATGCCAAACACGCCATCACTGCTTGGTAAAGGGATGAGTGGTCTTTATGCTGATTCAACGGTCAGCCAAGATGATAAAGACTTCGCTTCTCAGCTAATGCAAGCTGTTGGTGAGGTAAGCTGGGTTGAACAAGAGTCTGGCATCAACAACATCATTGCGGCGGCGGGCAGTGCTCCAGCTTACTTCTTCCTGTTTATGGAAGCGATGCAAGCAGAAGCAGTCAACCAAGGCTTCGACCAAGAAACCGCTCGTAAGTTAGTTCAGCAGTCTGCATTAGGCGCGGCAGAGATGGTGGTAGCGAATCCAAATACTGAATTATCTACACTGCGTGAACAAGTGACATCAAAAGGCGGCACGACCGCAGAAGCACTACGCACGTTTAACGAACATCAACTATCAGACATCGTAGCCAAAGCCATGCAAGCGGCGGTTGCTCGAGCTGAAGAGATGGAAAAACTGTTTTAAGCATTTTGTCGCTCAATTTATATCTAAGCGACAAGTAAATCCGAAAAAGGAAACAATATGAACTCGATGAGCTTTCTGATCTCGACCGTTTTTGATCTTTACATCATGGTTGTGATCTTGCGTATCTGGCTACAAGCATCACGTGCAGATTTCTACAACCCATTCTCACAATTCATCGTAAAAGCGACACAACCGGTTGTTGCCCCACTACGCCGAGTTATTCCATCAATTGGCAGCCTAGATCTGGCGACGGTTGTTTTTGCTTATGTGCTGTGTGTACTTAAGTTCGTTGCTTTAAACCTTATTATCTCTGGCGGCGCTGCCGTTTTCGATATTAGCTTCCTTATCTTTGGCGCACTGTCTCTGCTCAAAGCGGCTGGTGGTTTAATTTTCTGGGTTCTACTTATCCGTGCAATCCTAAGTTGGGTAAGCCAAGGTCGTAGCCCAATCGAGTACGTGTTTCATCAACTGACTGAGCCAATGTTAGTACCTATCCGCCGTATCCTTCCAGACATGGGTGGTTTCGACCTAAGCGTGTTAGTTCTGTTCATTGTTCTGCAATTTGCGAACTTCCTAATGGGCGACATGATTGGTCCTATTTGGTATCAGCTATAATTCAAGTACGAACATTAGGTACTTTGACGATGCCAAAAGCGGTTTGGGCCGAGGAAGACGATATTCTTCTTAGGCTCTATATCCAACCCAAAGCAAGCCGAGACAAAATTGTCGGCTTGCACGGTGAAGAACTGAAAATTGCCATTACTGCACCACCGGTTGATGGCAAAGCCAATGCCCATTTAGCGAAATACCTTGCGAAACAGTTTAAGGTCGCCAAAGGGCAAATTAAGATAGAGAAGGGAGAGCTAGGTAGGCATAAGCAAGTTCGAATATGCTCGCCAAGCCAAATCCCAACTGAAGTCAAAGCCATCCTATGATGGCTTTTTGCTATTTATTGGAGTCATTATGCGTCTATGGATTACAGCACTACTCACCGCTCTTGTTGCCTTACCGAGCTCAGCAGGACAGTTTAAGAACATTAAGGATGTCGAGGTTCATTACTCGGCTTTTAATTCTACGTTTTTAACTGCGCAAGTCGCTAAGCAATACAAACTTAAACGAAATGGATACTCAGCAATCCTCAACATCAGCGTGTTAGACAAGGCTTCCCTAGGCAAGCCTGCTACAACGGCTAAAATTACGGGAACAGCGAAGAACCTCGTTGGAAACACCCGAACTTTGAAGTTTCGAGAAATCAAAGAAGGTGATGCGATCTATTACCTTGCTGAGTTCCCTGTAACTCACGAAGAGAACATCACCTTTAACATCGATGTTAACGCAGGCTTGAAAGGCACTGGCCCACTGCGCTTCACACAGAAATTCTATATAGAAGAGTAAGCTATCCCTTACTTTTCATTTATTCACTTATTAGAGTCACATTCCCATGAGCAAGATTGTTTTAGCAACAGGCAACCAAGGTAAAGTTCGCGAGATGGCAGATATTCTGTCTGAGTTTGGTTTTGACGTGGTCGCACAAAGTGAATTTAACGTTTCAGAAGTCGCTGAAACGGGGACAACTTTCATTGAAAATGCCATCATCAAAGCTCGCCACGCAGCGAAAGAAACCGGGTTGCCTGCCATTGCTGACGACTCAGGTTTAGAGGTTGATTATTTAAATGGTGCGCCAGGTATCTACTCTGCACGTTACTCAGGTGAAGGGGCAACCGATAAGCAGAACATCGAAAAATTGCTAAACGCGATGCAAGGTGTCGAAACTGAAAAGCGTACTGCGCGTTTCCACTGTGTGTTGGTGCTAATGCGTCACGAGAATGATCCAACACCTCTAGTATGTCACGGTAAATGGGAAGGTCGTATTCTTACTGAAGAACACGGTGAAAATGGCTTTGGCTACGATCCTGTATTCTTTGTACCTGAAGATAACTGCGCATCAGCTGAGCTTGAACCGTCACGCAAAAAGCAACTATCACACCGTGGTAAAGCGCTTGCGTCACTATTCAAGACTCTCAAGGAGCAAGCTCTGTAATGCACGATGCAGCGCTAATACCACCCGCACTTAGCCTCTATGTCCACATCCCATGGTGTGTACAAAAGTGTCCGTATTGTGATTTTAACTCTCACGCCCTCAAAGCCGAGATCCCTGAAAAAGAGTACATTGATGCGCTGCTTGAGGATCTCGATACCGATATCGAAAAATATCAGCTCAATGGTATGCCTCGTCCATTGCACTCAATCTTTATAGGTGGAGGAACTCCGAGTTTATTCTCTCCTGAAGGAATCGGGCGGTTACTACAAGGTATTGAGCAACGTATTCCGTTCAAACCTGAAATAGAAATCACCATGGAAGCCAACCCGGGAACTATCGAAGCTGAGCGTTTTGCAGGTTACCAAAAGGCAGGAGTGAGTCGAATCTCGGTGGGTGTGCAAAGTTTTGAGCAAGATAAGCTTGAAAGACTTGGGCGTATTCATGGTCAAGACGAAGCTGTGAATGCCGCTCATTTAGCGCATAAAATTGGATTGAATAGCTTCAATCTAGACTTAATGCACGGCTTACCCGATCAGAGCATTGATCAGGCACTGTCTGATTTAGACAAAGCGATCGAGCTCGATCCTCCGCATTTATCTTGGTATCAGCTAACAATAGAACCTAACACCATGTTCTATTACAAAACGCCAAAACTGCCTGATGATGATGACTTGTGGGATATCTTCGACTTAGGCCATAAGAAGCTTGCTGACGCGGGTTATGTACAGTACGAAATCTCAGGCTACAGCAAGCCAGGATATCAATGCCAACATAACCTCAACTACTGGCGCTTCGGTGACTACTTAGGTATTGGCTGTGGCTCTCATGGCAAGCTGAGCTTTGCTGATGGGCGCATTGTTCGCACTACTAAGGTTAAGCATCCTAGAGGCTACCTAGCAGCGTACCAGAACATGGTGAAGCCTTATCTATCAGACGAATTTGAAGTGCCTAATGAAGACCGCCCTTTTGAATTCTTCATGAACCGCTTCAGGCTAGTGGAAGCATGTCCAAAGCAAGATTTTATCGATACGACTGGGCTTGGTTTTGACTCGATTCAAGAAACTATTGAATGGGCAAAAGAGCTAGGCTACTTGAATGAAACCGACACGCACTGGCAGATCACAGAAAAAGGGAAGCTATTCCTCAACGATTTGCTGGAAGCCTTTATGGCAGAAGAAAACGAATAGTTCGAGATTCGAGATTCGAGATTCGAGATTCGAGATTCGAGATTCGAGATTCGAGATTCGAGATTCGAGAAGTATTGCGTAAGGGTTGGCTTTAGGGTCAACCCTTTTCTAATTTGCACGCCGACAAATAATAGATTCCCGATTACGCTCCTTCGTCGCTATCGGGAATGACGGGTATCAAACAAGTCTTATCCCCCAAGAAGTTAGGGGCCAGTACGTCGAAAGTTACAAACAACACCGTCATCCTCAAGA
The DNA here is from genome assembly GCF_001557875.1 of Vibrio splendidus. Lineage (GTDB taxonomy): Bacteria > Pseudomonadota > Gammaproteobacteria > Enterobacterales > Vibrionaceae > Vibrio > Vibrio splendidus_F. The sequence continues at coordinate 391,906 of NZ_LNRF01000004.1, forward strand.
ACGAGGGACGAGTGAGTTGGGGATCTCTTGCAAATGTAGAACCCCAACTAAAAAGCGCTTTTAAAAAATAGAACGACCTATACGCTCTGAAAGCAGTTCTAGTGCTTTAGTACCTGCTAAAGAGTTACCCGACGGATCAAGCTCTGGAGACCACACCGCAATCGTCATTTCGCCAGGAACGATAGCAATAATACCGCCACCTACCCCCGATTTTCCTGGCATACCAACACGGTAAGCAAACTCACCAGCCCCATCATACAAACCGCACGTCGCAAGCAAAGCATTCAACTGCTTGGTTTGAACTGGCGTGATGATCTCTTTCTTGGTTTGAACCGAGACTCCTTTGTTTGCCAAATAGCTAAAGGTTTTTGCCAAGTCCACACACGTCATTTTAAGCGCACAGGCATGAAAGTAGTTATTCAGAACCGGGATAACATCATTTTCAAAGTTACCAAATGAACGCATCAAGTAAGCGATAGCCGCATTACGATCGCTGTGCATCATTTCTGAAGCCGCTACTATCTTGTCATAGACGATATGAGTGTCGCCCGATAACTGGCGCACAAACTCCAGCAAACGATGTCTAGGCGCTGACAGGCGACTTTGTAATAGATCCGCTACGACAATAGCACCCGCATTGATAAACGGGTTACGGGGAATCCCCTGCTCCATCTCAAGCTGAATCATCGAGTTAAAGGCTTGACCAGAAGGCTCTTTGCCAACACGTTGCCAAATCTCTTCAGGCTTGTATAACACCATAGCTAACGTAAGGCTCAGGGCTTTAGAGATAGATTGCACAGAAAATGCTTCTTCAGCATCGCCTGCTTTAATCACCTCACCTTCATTGGTGTATACCGCGATCGCCAGTTTCTGGTTCGATACGCGAGCCAGTGCTGGGATATAATCAGCGACCTTTCCCTGTCCAATTAAAGGACGAACTTCGTCTAAGATCTCGGCTAAAATAGCTTGAGTTGGTTTCATGTGCGCTTACTTCTATATTGTTATTTTTGTAGGGGTGTAACATATACCAATCGTAGTAAATAACTGCTCACTCTAGCTTGTTAAAATGCTCGATAACTGCGTTAGAATTTTTGATTGTAGAGTAACTACTTATCGAAAAATACTGCCTTGTTCTCAAGCCTTTTTCCTACGCTATTTCTGATCACTTACTTACTGTGACTGGTATTACTTTCTGTCCTTAAGCCTTTACTGAAATAAAAGCCTAAGGACAAAAAAGCCAACATTACAATAATGTTGGCTTTAATCAATCCCATAAAGTGTAGGGGTTAAATCCTAAGTCGGATTGCCCTTCACTTAATTTGATTCGAAGTTACTTAGTACGCTTGAACTTAATGTCCCAAACACCATGACCCAAACGGTGGCCACGAGCTTCAAACTTAGTTAGCGGGCGCTCATCCGGGCGAGGAATGTAATCACCATCTTCAGCGATGTTTTCGAAGCCTGGAGCTAAGTTCATCACTTCAATCATATGTTCTGCGTAGTTTTCCCAGTCTGTTGCCATGTGGAAAATACCAGTATCAAGTTGAAGCTTGCCGCGAACCATCTCTGCAAACTCAGCCTTAACGATACGACGTTTATGGTGACGAGCTTTGTGCCATGGGTCAGGGAAGAACAGTTGCAGTGTATGCAGGCTGCTATCTGGAATCATGTGTTCGAATACTTCTACTGCATCGTGACACATTACACGCAGGTTAGTTACGCCAGCATCGCGAGCGGTACCTAAACACGCACCAACACCTGGGCTATGAACTTCAATACCTAAGAAGTTTTTCTCAGGTGCGTTCTTTGCCATTTCAACCAGTGATGCACCCATACCGAAGCCAATCTCTAGTACAACCGGGTTATCGTTGCCAAATACTTCTTTCCAGTTAAGAAGCTCTGGGTTGTAGTCGATACCCATTGTTGGCCAACATTCATTCATCGCGTTTTCTTGGCCTTTTGTTAAGCGGCCTTCGCGGCGAACAAAACTACGGATCTTACGAACCAGTTTGCCGTCTTCAGTATATTCGTTAGTGGTCACTTCACTCATTGATTTTTGCCTGCACATTGATTAATCAAAGCGGGGATTATCCAAAGAATTGCCTTCGAAGCAAGTCTTTCCGTGGATAAATTCCCACACAATTTGTCTGTTTTACATCCAACGTTAAGTGTGGTGCAATTTCGCTTCTAATAATAGCAAAGCATAGAGCATGTCGTGACTCCTTTCGCAACCGCCATATTAAAGTGGTATGACGCCTACGGGCGTAAAGAATTACCTTGGCAACACAACAAAACCGCCTATACCGTTTGGCTATCTGAAATTATGCTTCAGCAAACTCAAGTCGCCACGGTGATCCCATACTACCAACGCTTCTTGGAACGGTTTCCTACGGTTATCGACCTAGCGAACGCCGAACAAGATGAGGTGCTCCACTTATGGACAGGGCTTGGTTATTACGCACGAGCTCGTAATCTACACAAAGCAGCTAAGATCGTTGCTGAGCAGTATGGTGGTGAATTTCCGCTGTCTATCGAAGAGATGAACGCGCTACCGGGGATTGGTCGCTCAACAGCAGCAGCCGTCTTATCATCGGTTCATAAGCTTCCTCATGCGATTCTTGATGGCAATGTAAAACGAACGCTTGCGAGAAGCTTTGCCGTTGAAGGTTGGCCGGGGCAAAAGAAAGTCGAGAACCAGCTATGGGAACATGCCGAAGCTCATACTCCGAAGAAAGATGTCGATAAGTACAATCAAGCTATGATGGACATGGGTGCCATGGTTTGTACTCGTAGCAAGCCTAAGTGCACCTTGTGCCCGATTGAAAGCATGTGTGAGGCCAAGAAGCTCGATAGACAGCTCGACTTCCCAGGCAAAAAGCCTAAAAAAGAAAAGCCAGTAAAAGAAACATGGTTTGTGATTCTGTATCACGACAACCAAGTGTGGCTCGAACAGCGCCCTCAATCTGGTATCTGGGGCGGATTGTTTTGTTTCCCTCAAAATGAAAACGCAGAGATCGAACATCAACTAGATCTTCGTTCGATCAAAGACACTGAAACCGATTCGATCAAGACCATGATTGCGTTTAGGCACACTTTCAGCCACTACCACTTAGATATCACGCCAGTATTAGTGAAATTAGATAAACAACCAGATTTGATAATGGAAGGGACTAAAGGTCTCTGGTATAACTTATCAAAACCGGAAGAAATTGGCCTAGCAGCTCCAGTAAAGCAGCTTATTGAGAGCCTACCCTTTGAACTGAACGACGACGTTTGAATCAACGAACGCGATAAGAGGAACCACTATGAGCCGCACTGTATTTTGTGCTCGCCTTCAAAAAGATGCTGAAGGCCTAGATTTTCAACTTTACCCAGGTGACTTAGGTAAGCGTATCTTTGACAACGTGTCTAAAGAAGCTTGGGGACAATGGCAAAGCAAGCAAACTATGCTTATCAATGAAAAGAAGCTAAACATGATGGATCCTGAGCATCGTAAACTTCTTGAAACTGAGATGGTTAACTTCCTTTTCGAAGGTAAAGATGTCGTAATTGATGGCTATACTCCACCAAGCGAATAAGACATTTATTTAAGCAATTTTTAATGACATCATGGTTAACGCTGCGATGTCATTTTTGTATGAGGAACTATGAAAAAGCTAAGTTACTTCCTAACAGCCATGTTATTAACTGGCTGCAGCCGTGAATTTGTCGAAAGCATTTATGATGTCAATTACGAGCCGACCAACCGATTTGTAAGCAATTTGGCAGAGCTACCTGGTCAGTTTGAAAAAGACACCGGAGCACTAGATGCTTTGATTAATAGCTTTTCTGGTAATATCCAAAAACGCTGGGGCAGTAGTGAAGTAAAGATGGCAGGTAAGAGTAACTATGTGAAATACATAGATAATTACCTAAGCCGCTCCGAAGTGAACTTTAGCGAAGGCCTCATAACGGTAGAAACGGTCTCCTCGACTGAACCTAAAAAACACCTCAAAAACGCAATCATGACAACGCTTTTGACGCCAGATGATCCAGCGCATGTCGACCTATTCTCTTCCAAAAGCATCAAATTGGAAGGCAGGCCTTTCCTCTACAACCAAGTTGTAGACCAAGAAAAGAAGCCTATCCAATGGTCTTGGCGCGCTAACCAGTTCGCTGATTACCTGATCGCTAATAACCTAAAAACCAAAGAAGTCGACTTTAAAAAAGCCTATTACGTTGAGATCCCAATGGTGGCCGATCACGCCAGTCAGCGTAGTTATCAATACGCCGATATCGTTCGACGAGCATCTCAGCGTTACGACATTCCTGAAGACTTGATCTACGCTATTATCAAAACAGAGAGTAGTTTCAACCCCTACGCGGTGAGCTGGGCGAATGCATACGGTCTTATGCAGGTGGTGCCTAAAACCGCTGGTCGAGATGTGTTTAAGTTAGTAAAGAACAAGCCTGGAGAGCCAAGTCCTGAGTATTTATTCAATCCAGAAAACAACATTGATGCTGGCACCGCATACTTTTACATACTCAAAAATCGTTATTTGAAAGATGTAAAACACCCGACAACGCTCGAGTACAGCATGATTTCAGCATACAACGGCGGCACAGGTGGCGTACTCAATACCTTCAGTAAGGACAGAAAGCGAGCAATGCGAGACCTAAACTCGCTGCAACCTAGCCAAGCGTACTGGGCACTTACTAAAAAGCACCCAAACAAAGAGTCGCGCCGATACTTAGAAAAAGTAACAAAATTCAAGAAAGATTTTAACCAAGGTAAAACGTAAGCCTCACTTTTGAATAAAAAAACAACTAACGAACGTTTTTTTTAATTATTTTCAAAAAAGGTGTTGACGGTTATGAAGAAAATCCGTTTAATAGCGCTCCGTTGCCCGGATAGCTCAGTCGGTAGAGCAGAGGATTGAAAATCCTCGTGTCGGTGGTTCGATTCCGCCTCCGGGCACCACAATTTGATTTGTTGGTGTCAACACTCTTTAACAGGGAGTAGCAGCACGGACAAAAGCATAAAGAATTTAGTGTGCCGACTTAGCTCAGTAGGTAGAGCAACTGACTTGTAATCAGTAGGTCACCAGTTCGACTCCGGTAGTCGGCACCATTCTTTTGCCTCGATAGCTCAGTCGGTAGAGCAGCGGATTGAAAATCCGCGTGTCGGTGGTTCGATTCCGCCTCGAGGCACCATTATTTGGTACTTAACAAATAATGGTCTTTATAGACCTGATGTTGAGACAAGTAATTCCCCTTTAGTTCAGTTGGTAGAACGGCGGACTGTTAATCCGTATGTCGCAAGTTCAAGTCTTGCAAGGGGAGCCATTTTTAAAGGACTTCATTTTATATGAGGTTTTAATTGAAGAGTTTAACTCTTTAAGCAAAGAATTTAGTGTGCCGACTTAGCTCAGTAGGTAGAGCAACTGACTTGTAATCAGTAGGTCACCAGTTCGACTCCGGTAGTCGGCACCATTCTTTTGCCTCGATAGCTCAGTCGGTAGAGCAGCGGATTGAAAATCCGCGTGTCGGTGGTTCGATTCCGCCTCGAGGCACCATTATTTGGTACTTAACAAATAATGGTCTTTATAGACCTGATGTTGAGACAAGTAATTCCCCTTTAGTTCAGTTGGTAGAACGGCGGACTGTTAATCCGTATGTCGCAAGTTCAAGTCTTGCAAGGGGAGCCACATTCAAGAAAGCCAAGTCGAAAGACTTGGCTTTTTTTCGTTTGGATAAAAACAAACTCTATTCAATATACACATCAGCTCCTCACTAACTCTTAATCAGTCTCGATAAATTGAGTTATCTCCTTCTAGTACTCTTACTACAGCAGTTGATTCTAAGTTCTATAAAGCATATACATTCCAACAGAACCAACTCCTTCCAAAGTTCATGACCCGCTAATCTTCACATTAAAACAAACAGAACCAAGTTTTGTTACTTTTTTTTCTTCGAAAATTTAATCTCTATCATACTTTGATATCTTTCTAATATCTGCCTTACACCACTTAGATTAAGATTCGATGAATTATACCTAATACTAATTATTGAATCGCTGCGCGGGGAAATATGAAACTAAAAACGCAAGCTTACTTATTATCCGGCATCATCTTGATCGCCCTGCTAGCACTGACGGCCACTGGTTTATGGACATTGAGAGTCGCTAGCAATATGGACAACAAGGCTCGCGTGACCGAGCTATTTAAGAGTGCATACAGCATCCTTACTGAAGTCGAGAAGATGGCGATTGATGGCACTCTAGAAGAAGAGCAAGCTAAGCAACTGGCTACTCGCCTTCTTCGCAACAACATCTATAAAGATAATGAATATGTTTACGTAGCCGATGAGAACATGACGTTTGTCGCGACACCATTAGATCCTCAACTACACGGAACCAGTTTTAACGACTTTAAAGATGGCAACGGGAATAGTGTTGGTCAGCTAATCCAAAGAGTACTTGGTAATCGTACTGGGCAGATCATTGAGTACACCTGGACACAAAAACTGCCAGATGGAACGATTGAAGAAAAACTGTCTATAGCAGAGAAAACACCACATTGGGGCTGGGTTGTCGGCACAGGTATCGGGTTCAATGAAGTTAACGCTCGTTTCTGGTCTACCGCTCAATGGCAGCTGTTCCTTTGTGTCGTGATTGCTGGTCTTATTCTATCGAGCCTAATTGTATCTATTAAACGCATGCTAGCGCTTCTTGGTGGCGAACCTAAAGATGTAAGAGAAGCTGTACAAGCCGTAGCACAAGGTCGAATTCAAACCTCTTTCGAAACTCAGGCGACAGACGGCAGTATTTACCACGCCGTACAACAAATGAGTAAGTCACTGGCTGAGTTGGTATCAAACCTGGACGCTTCAATGCTGGCATTAAGGGGAGAACTGCAGCGCGTAGAAGACCGTGCTGGGTCAATTGCTCAACTAACAGAGACCCAACAGCAATCAACAGAGATGATTGCGACAGCAATGACCGAGATGGCCTCTTCAGCCAATAACGTTGCTGATTCAGCTAGCGATACTGCCCGCAACACCGACGAGGCCGATAAACAGAGCCAGCATACCCAACAACTGATTCACAACACAGTAGACAACATCCAAGGCCTAGCAGGCCAACTAGGCACAGCAAGCGAAGCTGTCGCTAACCTAGATAACGATGTAAACAACATTGCGAAAGTATTAGATGTGATTGGTGATATAGCGGAGCAAACTAACCTGTTGGCACTTAACGCAGCCATTGAAGCAGCTCGAGCTGGCGAACAAGGCCGTGGATTTGCGGTTGTAGCAGATGAGGTTCGTAACCTTGCAGGTCGAACACAATCAAGCACTAAAGAAATTCAGTTAATGATTAATAACCTTCAAGACGGATCTCGCAACGCAATTCAAACTATGGAAGTTTGTGCCGCGACCAGTGAAAGCACCGTAACAGAGTCTCAAAACGCCTCTGAAGCACTGCAACAGATTGTTGTCGCATTAGAGTCGATTTCATCAATGAGTCATCAAATCGCAACAGCGGCCGCTGAGCAGACTCAGGTGAGCGATGATATATCGAAGCGTATCAACATGATCGAAGAGAGCGGCAACCAACTGAGCAATGTCGTGACAGAAAGTCATAACAGTACCCAAACTCTCGCCTCCCTTTCTAATGAATTAGAAGCTTGGGTTAATAGGTTTGAAGTAAAACACTAAACTCTCTAGAAATTTTTTAAATAAAAAAGCACGTTTTCATACGTGCTTTTTTTATTTCGGCGCCCATTCAGTGTAGTTAACCGTAGTTTTACTATCTATTAGGGCATGCTAGACCTAGGTTTTTCACCCCAAATGAGCAAAAACAACCCACTAAGTATAGAAAAACATCAAACGATACTTTTTTTGCAATTTAATGTTGACCCAGAACGCGAAAACACGTTTAATACACCTCGTCGCCCGGATAGCTCAGTCGGTAGAGCAGAGGATTGAAAATCCTCGTGTCGGTGGTTCGATTCCGCCTCCGGGCACCACAATTTATTTGTTGGTGTCCTAGACAACAACAGTAAAGCACAAAGAAATATTATGTGCCGACTTAGCTCAGTAGGTAGAGCAACTGACTTGTAATCAGTAGGTCACCAGTTCGACTCCGGTAGTCGGCACCATTTCTTTAAAGCTTTAAGAATAATTCCCCTTTAGTTCAGTTGGTAGAACGGCGGACTGTTAATCCGTATGTCGCAAGTTCAAGTCTTGCAAGGGGAGCCAAGTTAATCATCAAGCATAAGCTTTTTGATTCATGATGCCGACTTAGCTCAGTAGGTAGAGCAACTGACTTGTAATCAGTAGGTCACCAGTTCGATTCCGGTAGTCGGCACCATTCTCTTGATTAGAGACTAAACAATCAATTCCCCTTTAGTTCAGTTGGTAGAACGGCGGACTGTTAATCCGTATGTCGCAAGTTCAAGTCTTGCAAGGGGAGCCAATTAAAAGAAGCCGCATCATTGATGCGGCTTTTTTGCATCTAAAGATCATAACTTCTCAATACAACTACCCTCACATTTCAAATATCATATTCAATTCAAAAACCAACCGTTTTTATATCTATCCAAGGCTACAAATCTTCGCGACTTAACTCTCTTCAAAATCGCCCAACAACAAACGAGACATTCACGTAAGAGTCACTCATAGTACGTTACTACTCATTTATTATTGAGAAGATCGGTTGAAAAAAATCAATGCTAAGCCTAGAAATGAGAAAGCTAAATAACAAATCAAATAAGCGCTAGAAAAGCTCTGTAAGGCACTTCAATCTAAATGACACACAGGTTACTCTTTATCAAAACTATCCACTACAATAGCGCCCATAGAGGCTGGCATTGAAATAACAATCACTCTTTTGATCGATACGACGGGATCACTCAATAGAGGTAATTTGTCTAGGCAAGTCAGTACCAAAGCAACGACCAATGCCGTCATAACATAAGCAATCACTATTCTGAAAATAAACACCGGCAACCGAGCAACAACATCTTTTTGAAAGACACTCTCATACGTATAGAAGCCTAAGAACACCGCAGACAGTAAAAATAGCAGCAATAGATTAGCGGTAGGTAAAGTCTCCCCTAACTTCCAAGCCTCTTCAGAAAAAGAAATCGGCACGGCCAAGGCAAAAGATCCCACAAAGATCTGGCTCGCATCTTCAAAGTTAAAACTCAATTTCATAATTCGACCCATTAGGTTTAAGGCTTTATCCAGCTCTTAAAATAATCACAAAACTATCCGCCGATGGTTTCGGGGATTTTCTATTCTTACTAAGCAAACAGTAGTGACCTTCTAGCTCATCTTAGTCGCAATAACCAAAACATAGCTTGAACTAACCAACAAGAAATCAATATGTTCAGAGCTAAGTGGTCAAACAACTAATTCATATCGAGTCAACAAGCACATCAGAATCGAAGACAGACCGGTAAACATCCTAAAATACCATCCTCTAGAACCAGAGAACATCGCAATCAGTTGGGGGGTGAACCTCACTGCACGTGTAGGCACGGATACGAGGGATGCTTTATTTCTTAGCTTATATATCCCTTAAGCACAACTTTGGAGCACAACCTGCGACTCTCACCTTCAAAGTGAATCAGGCACACCTTCCCCTTTGGAATGCTTCGAACAAAGCGCTTGATGCTATTGAGAGTGGTTTTAGCATAATGCACAACAAAAGCATCAAGTCGACTTATTAAGGGCTCTAGCGTTCTTAGCTGGAAGCTCCAAGATAGAACCCTAATTACACATCAGAACTATCCTCCAGATTCACTGACAGGACAGAAGTCAGGTTTCCTCGGCGAAGGGCTGTTAGCTAATACTGAGAGCCACTCACTTAATAAAGGAAACATCTACAGCGCAGAGTAAGTAGGATGGGGTGTAAGGCTTGTATAACTCAAGTATTGATAAGGGGGTCAGTTCAGTCTCATAAACCTAACTTACAGCGCGTATGGCTCGAGTATCTGAATGCTAAACTTAAAGCTATATACGTTTGAAATCATGCTCGAGTCACCACACAGCTAGAATCAGAAATGATGTAGTCGTAATCATGAGTTGGTTTTGGGGAACACCTAAGCTAAGAACTGTGGGCTACGGGAAAATCTTTTATGTAAGTTATTCGACTGACGTGCGAAACACTATGATTTAGATGCAAAAAAAACCGCGATTTCTAGCGAGGTTTATTATAAATGGCGGAGTAGCTAGGATCTCAGGCGACCGGATCTCGTGGTTGGAGACCGAATTATCGATACCCAGAAACGACGAAAGCCTAGTCATAAGACTAGGCTTTCTAATAAGTGGCGGAGTGGACGGGACTCGAACCCGCGACCCCCGGCGTGACAGGCCGGTATTCTAACCAACTGAACTACCACTCCGCAGTGTCTATTCAGCTTAAAGCAATTTGAGCCTGACGATGTCCTACTCTCACATGGGGAAGCCCCACACTACCATCGGCGCTATTGTGTTTCACTTCTGAGTTCGGCATGGAATCAGGTGGGTCCACAATGCTATGGTCGTCAAACAAATTCTGTTGTTAACTTGAATAACCAAATCAACTAAATATGGTGCTGATACCCAGACTCGAACTGGGGACCTCACCCTTACCAAGGGTGCGCTCTACCGGGCTGAGCTATATCAGCAGTTCAAGAATCATTTAAAGACGATTCTGAAAAATTTTTGTCTTCACTTTTCAAAAAAGTGAAAATAAATTTGGAGCCTGGCGATGTCCTACTCTCACATGGGGAAGCCCCACACTACCATCGGCGCTATTGTGTTTCACTTCTGAGTTCGGCATGGAATCAGGTGGGTCCACAATGCTATGGTCGCCAAGCAAATTTTAAAATTCGGAAAGCTAATCTAAAAGTTAATTCTCATCAAACTCATTCAAGGTATTTCTTTGAGTCCACAAAACCCCTTGGGTGTTGTATGGTTAAGCCTCACGGGCAATTAGTACAGGTTAGCTCAATGCCTCGCAGCACTTACACACCCTGCCTATCAACGTCGTAGTCTACGACAACCCTTTAGGACGCTTATAGCGCCAGGGAAAACTCATCTCAAGGCTCGCTTCCCGCTTAGATGCTTTCAGCGGTTATCGATTCCGAACTTAGCTACCGGGCAATGCCATTGGCATGACAACCCGAACACCAGAGGTTCGTCCACTCCG
>NZ_LNRF01000038.1 GCF_001557875.1 Vibrio splendidus
CGAACCATCGAAGGCAGTGCCGGCAGATTTACAGTCTGCTCCCTTTGGCCACTCGGGAACCCCTCCAGGGTGTGTCTTACTCTTCACAAAGTAAGCCTAAATTGATGTTTTCCCATAAGCCCATCAACTAGGTTGTTCTCTTAACTCTTAAAAGAGGTAAGAAGAATATGGTGGAGGGAGACGGATTCGAACCATCGAAGGCAGTGCCGGCAGATTTACAGTCTGCTCCCTTTGGCCACTCGGGAACCCCTCCAGGGTGTGTCTTACTCTTCACAAAGTAAGCCTAAATTGATGTTTTCCCATAAGCCCATCAATCAGGTTGTTCTCTTAACTCTCGAAAGAGGTAAGAAGAATATGGTGGAGGGAGACGGATTCGAACCATCGAAGGCAGTGCCGGCAGATTTACAGTCTGCTCCCTTTGGCCACTCGGGAACCCCTCCAGG
>NZ_LNRF01000039.1 GCF_001557875.1 Vibrio splendidus
ACTTTGTGGTTCATGACTGGGGTGAAGTCGTAACAAGGTAGCCCTAGGGGAACCTGGGGCTGGATCACCTCCTTATACGAAGATATTCACGATAAGTGTCCACACAGATTGATTAGGTTTAGAAAAGTTAAGAGACGATATTGGGTCTGTAGCTCAGCTGGTTAGAGCGCTCGCCTGATAAGCGGGAGGTCGGTGGTTCAAGTCCACTCAGACCCACCAATATCGACCTAGATGGGGCTATAGCTCAGCTGGGAGAGCGCCTGCCTTGCACGCAGGAGGTCTGCGGTTCGATCCCGCATAGCTCCACCATCTTTAAGTATTCTCTTAAGAGAGTCTTTAAAAATGGTTCAATTTATTGAATCAAGCTCTTTAACAATTTGGAAAGCTGACTGATTGATTACTTACGAGTAATTCAATCAAATTTAAAAGTTCTCAATGTTTA
>NZ_LNRF01000005.1 GCF_001557875.1 Vibrio splendidus
GTGCCGGCAGATTTACAGTCTGCTCCCTTTGGCCACTCGGGAACCCCTCCAGGGTGTGTCTTACTTTTCACAAAGTAAGCCTAAATTGATGTTTTCCCATAAGCCCATCAATCAGGTTGTTCTCTTAGCTCTCAAAAGAGGTAAGAAGAAATATGGTGGAGGGAGACGGATTCGAACCATCGAAGGCGGAGCCGGCAGATTTACAGTCTGCTCCCTTTGGCCACTCGGGAACCCCTCCAGGGTGTTTTTTCCTAACTCATAATGGATAGGCTAAAGAGATGTTTTTCCCAACGCATCTCTTAAGTGCGGAGCGCATCATAGCAAACACGCTAAACCTGTAAAGGGTTTTTCTTATGGTTTTGTGTTAAATGCTGCCTTTTTGGGCAAAGATGGTGAAAAGGACGCATATTGCTCGTGAAGTGAACATCTGTACTAAGGTTTACGTACTGATAGGTAACACCTTGAGGTGACTGGCTTTCTGTATTGTGTTCAATGCGTCTAAAACATGATGAAACGTAAATGGAATTTAATCTAGATTTACACTTCTTGACGTTACAGCATTCATCAGTTGATAGAATACGGTTAATTTCATTTATAGATTTCAAAATTAAACTTGCAGACCATAATTATGAAAAATAAATCTGTTTTAACCCTGCTTAGCTTGTCTATTCTTACGGCGTCTCCAGCCGTACTTGCTAAGCGTATGGGCCCTAGCACTGTCACTGTTGTTACTGAGCAGGTTGATATTCACCAAGTTAGCCAATCTCTTTCGTTGGTCGGTAAGTTAGAAGCCGAGCAATCGGTAATGATCACTTCTGAAGTGGCTGGCAGAGTGGATTCCATCAACATTAAAGCTAATCAAGATGTCACTAAAGGGCAGATGTTGGTTCAACTCGACGATGACAAAGCGAAAGCGGCGGTTGCAGAGGCTCAAGCTTATCTAAAAGACGAACAACGTAAGCTAGCGGAATTTCAACGCCTAGTGAAACGTAACGCGATCACGCAAACTGAAATTGACGCTCAGAAAACCAATGTAGAGATCGCCAATGCTCGCTTAGCTGCTGCAAATGCCAATCTGAAAGATCTTCACATCAGCGCGCCATTCTCGGGAACTGTTGGTTTTATCGACTTTAGTCGCGGTAAAATGGTGACAGCAGGTACTGAACTCGTGACCCTAGATGACCTATCGGTAATGCAATTAGATCTGCAAATCCCGGAGCGCTACCTTTCTAAACTGTCTAAAGGTATGAAAGTAACGGCTCGCACCAGCGCATGGGGCGACACTCAGTTTACTGGCACAGTGGTAGGTATTGATTCTCGTATTAACGCTGAAACCTTGAACCTTCGAGTTCGAATCCACTTTGATAACAATAATGATTATCTAAAGCCAGGCATGTTAGTGGCAGCGGATATGGACTTCCCACCAGTGGAAGCGCCAATCATTCCCGTTCAAGCGCTTGAGTATTCAGGTACGAAGCGTTTCGTTTATGTTATCGGTGAAGATAACAAAGCGACTCGTACCGAAGTTTTCTTAGGTGCTCGTATCGACAACGAAGTTGTGATCGACAAAGGCATCGAAATTGGTCAGAAGATCGTGGTGCAAGGCATTGTGAATATGCGTGACGGTGTCTTGGTTCAAGAGCTTGCCGTCAATCGCCCAGTTGATGCAGCGAGTGATAAAAAAGTACAAGAAGGCGCTAACTAATGTTGTTATCTGATGTTTCTGTAAAGAGACCAGTAGCGGCTGTCGTATTGAGCCTACTATTGGTTGTGTTTGGTATTGTCTCTTTCAACAAGCTCGCGGTTCGTGAGATGCCAGATATTGAAAGCCCGGTAGTATCGATCAGTACCCGCTATGAAGGTGCGTCCGCCACCATCATTGAAAGCCAAATAACCTCCATCCTTGAAGACCAGTTATCCGGCATCAGTGGTATCGATGAGATCGAATCCACAACACGTAACGGTATGTCGCGTATCACGATTACTTTTGAGCTTGGTTACGACCTTAATACCGGTGTTAGTGACGTTCGTGATGCTGTAGCTCGTGCGCAACGTTCATTGCCCGATGAAGCCGACGACCCCATTGTTTATAAGAACAATGGTAGTGGTGAAGCATCGGTCTACATTAACTTAAGCTCGACAGAGATGGACCGAACGCAGTTAACCGACTACACCGAACGTGTGTTGATTGACCGCTTTAGTTTGATTTCTGGCGTGAGCTCGGTGGATATCTCAGGTGGCTTGTACAAAGTCATGTATGTCAAGCTGAAACCTGCGCAGATGGCGGGTCGTGGCGTTACTACCTCGGATATCACTTCTGCACTAAACAGTGAGAACATAGAAAGCCCCGGTGGTGAAGTACGTAACGATGCGATTGTGATGTCGGTTCGTACCGCTCGTTCTTACACTGAAGCGGAAGACTTTGAATACCTAGTCGTTAAACGTGCTTCTGATAACACACCTATCTACTTGAAAGACGTAGCGGATGTTTACATTGGCGCAGAAAATGAGAACTCGACCTTTAAGAGTGATGGCATTGTTAACGTAAGTATGGGTATTGTACCTCAGTCAGATGCGAACCCGCTTGAGGTGGCTGACTTAGTCCATAAAGAAGTCGAAGCAATTCAAAAGTTCTTGCCAGATGGTACTCGTTTGGCTGTCGACTATGACTCAACAGTCTTTATCGACCGTTCGATCTCTGAGGTTTACAGTACGCTCTTTATCACGGGTGGCTTGGTTATCCTTGTGCTTTACATCTTTATTGGTCAAGCACGTGCGACACTTATTCCTGCGGTAACCGTACCTGTATCTCTCATCTCGTCGTTTATTGCGGCGTACTACTTTGGCTTCTCTATTAACCTTATCACTTTGATGGCACTTATCCTGTCGATTGGTTTGGTGGTTGATGATGCGATCGTGGTAGTTGAGAATATTTTCCACCATATTGAACGTGGTGAATCACCCCTGCTCGCGGCTTACAAAGGAACACGAGAGGTTGGCTTCGCGGTAATCGCAACGACACTTGTATTGGTGATGGTATTCCTACCAATCTCGTTCATGGACGGTATGGTTGGCCTATTGTTTACCGAGTTCTCTGTATTGCTCGCGATGTCGGTGATCTTCTCGTCTCTGGTCGCATTAACGTTAACGCCAGTGCTAGGCAGTAAAATCCTAAAAGCGAACGTTAAACCAAATCGTTTCAACCTGTTTGTCGAGCGTGTATTTGGTAAACTTGAGTCTGGATACCGCGCGGTATTGCGCCGTGCTCTAAACTGGCGTTGGGCAGCTCCAATCATCATTATCGCGTGTATGGGTGGTAGCTATGGTTTGATGCAGCAAGTGCCGTCACAACTGACGCCACAAGAAGACCGTGGTGTTATCTTTGCGTTTGTTCGTGGTGCTGATGCAACCAGTTATAACCGTATGTCTGCCAACATGGACATCGTTGAAGAACGCCTAATGCCGCTGCTTGGTCAAGGCTTCTTGAAGTCATTCAGTATTCAATCACCAGCGTTTGGTGGTAATGCGGGCGACCAAACGGGCTTCGTCATCATGATCCTAGAAGATTGGGATGAGCGTGACGTTACAGCACAAGAAGCGTTGAACGAAGTTCGTAAATCTTTGAATGGTATTCCAGATGTGCGCGTATTCCCGTTCATGCCGGGCTTCAAAGGTGGTTCAAGTGAGCCTGTTCAATTCGTACTGGGTGGTTCTGATTACACTGAGCTTCAGAAGTGGGCAGAGATCTTAAAACAAGCCGCTGAAGATTCTCCAATGATGGAAGGTGCGGACATCGATTACTCTGAGAAAACACCAGAACTATTGGTAACCGTAGATAAGCAGCGTGCAGCAGAGCTGGGTGTGAGTGTTTCAGACATTTCAGATACGTTAGAAATCATGCTTGGCGGACGTAGTGAAACCACCTTCGTTGATCGTGGTGAAGAGTACGATGTTTACCTGCGTGGTGACGAAAACAGCTTTAACAACGCGAACGACTTAAGCCAAATCTACATGCGAACTCAGTCTGGTGAGTTGGTTACACTCGATACGCTGACGCACATTGAAGAAGTGGCTTCATCGATTCGTTTGTCGCACTATAACAAGCAGAAATCGGTGACCATTAAAGCGAACCTAATTGAAGGTTACACGCTGGGTGATGCACTCGACTTTCTTGATGAACAAGCGATTGAGCAGCTACCGGGTGATATTTCAGTGAGCTACTCTGGCGAGTCAAAAGATTTCAAAGAGAACCAATCGAGTATCTTAGTGGTGTTTGCGCTAGCGATGTTGGTCGCGTACTTGGTACTGGCCGCGCAGTTTGAAAGCTTCATTAACCCGCTGGTGGTGATGTTCACCGTACCTATGGGTATCTTTGGTGGCTTCTTAGGTCTGGTGCTGATGAGTCAAGGACTCAACGTTTACAGCCAGATTGGTATGATCATGTTGATCGGTATGGTAACCAAAAACGGTATCTTGATCGTAGAGTTTGCTAACCAACTTCGTGACCGTGGTATTGAGTTTGAAAAGGCGATCATTGATGCTTCGGCTCGACGCTTACGTCCAATCATGATGACAGCTTTCACGACATTAGCTGGTGCAATTCCATTGATTACCTCAACGGGCGCAGGTTATGAAAGCCGAGTGGCAGTGGGTACGGTTATCTTCTTCGGTATGGGCTTCGCGACACTGGTAACTCTGTTCGTAATCCCTGCGATGTATCGACTGATTTCTGGCTCAACACGCTCTCCGGGTCACGTGGAAGCGGAGCTTAATAAAGAGCTTAGCCATGACAACGTGGGAAGAACCAGTCACGGTTAATGAATGTGCATGGTTAATGAACTCGCATGGTTAATGAGCACGGAATAGTGTAACAATATTGAAAAGCCTGCGTTTGCTCCTAGCGAATTGCAGGCTTTTTTTGTATAACAAACAGAGCTCAACGAATTAATACAATAAATCGAATAAAGGAAAGTAAAGTGGCTGAATTTAAATACAAAGATCTTTCTCAAGAAGAACAAGATAAGCTGGATGCAGCAACCTTTCGTCGCCTGTTAGCACACCTAGATAACAATAAAGATGTTCAGAACATCGATCTGATGATCTTGGCTGGTTTCTGCCGTAACTGTTTCAGCAAATGGTACAAAGCGGAAGCTGAGCAACAAGGCTTGGACTTGGATATCGATGACGCTCGTGAACGCGTATATGGCATGACTTACGATGAGTGGAAACAAAACCATCAGCCAAAAGCGACGCCTGAACAGCTCGCGGCATTTGAAGCGAAGCAAAAACCAGAATAGAACTCGCCAATTTGGTTATCAAAGATATAAAAAAAGAGCCCATAAAGGGCTCTTTTCTACTTCGAACTATCGGCTTATATGAACTTAAGCCAGTTCACCTGTTTGCGAGAAAGCTTCTAGCTTCGCTGCATAAGGTTGTAGGTCACCGATATTCAGGTTTACCCACTCGTCATTGAAGTAAGTGTCTAGGTAACGTTCACCACTATCACATAGTAAAGTCACGATAGACCCTTTCTCGCCACGCGCTTTCATTTCACTGGCTAGCTGGAGCACACCGTACATGTTAGTACCGGTTGATGCGCCAACCTTGCGGCCAAGAATGTCAGATAACCAATGTGTCGTTGCGATGCTTGCTGCGTCTGGGATTTTACGCATTTCGTCAACCACACCAGGAATGAAGCTTGGCTCTGCTCGTGGGCGACCAATGCCTTCAATTTTGCTGAACGTACTGCCTTTCACGTTCGCATTGCCTGTTTGGAAGTATTCGTGGAATACAGAGTTCTCAGGATCGACAACACAAAGCTTAGTTTCATGCTGTTGGTAGCGAATGAAACGGCCAATAGTCGCTGAAGTACCGCCAGTACCTGGGCTCATTACTACCCAAGCTGGAACTGGGTGATCTTCCATCTGCATTTGATTGAAAATCGAGTTTGCGATGTTGTTGTTACCACGCCAGTCAGTTGCGCGCTCAGCGTAAGTAAATTGGTCCATGTAGTGACCATTCAGCTCTTCTGCTAAACGACGAGACTCATCGTAAATTTCATCTGAGCGGTCAACAAGATGCGCTTGGCCGCCGTAGAATTCAATCTGCTCAATTTTCTTCTTCGCTGTGCACTTTGGCATTACAGCAATAAACGGCAGGCCAAGTAGGCGAGCAAAGTACGCTTCAGATACCGCCGTGCTGCCTGATGAAGATTCAATGATCGTTGTTTCTGGGCCAACCCAACCGTTACAGATAGCGTATAAAAACAGAGAACGTGCTAAACGGTGCTTTAAAGAGCCTGTAGGATGTGTGCTTTCATCTTTAAGGTAAACATCAATGCCTTCGATACTTGGTAGATCGAGCTTAATAAGGTGCGTATCCGCTGAGCGTTGGTAATCGGCTTCAATTTTACGAATCGCGTTGTTAATCCATTGATGGTCAGTGCACATAAGCGTTCTCCTGATCGAGTGTAGGAATTCTTTGTAATTGGTATGGTTCTAATTTATCTATAATTCGAGAGAAAAACTTTGCCATATTTGCTTTGTTTTGCTTAAATTGTAGAAAATTATTCTCTTTAAATTCGATTTGGTGAAAGTGTGATAGATGCCGTAGACAAAAAAATATTAGGGTTACTGCAAGAAGACAGCACGCTGTCATTGAACGATATTTCTGAAGCGGTCAACCTCACCACAACGCCTTGTTGGAAAAGGCTTAAGCGCCTTGAAGAGAACGGCATTATTGAGAAAAGAGTCGCACTGCTGAACCCGGAAAAATTGGATCTTTCCTTTACCGCGTTCGTATTGGTGAAAACCTGTGATCATTCTCATGAGTGGTATGGTCGTTTTGTGAATACCGTGTCGGAATTTCCAGAAGTGATGGAGTTCTATCGCATGGCCGGCGAATATGATTATATGATGAAGGTTCAGGTTAAAGACATGAAGTGCTTTGATGATTTCTACAAGCGCTTGGTGAATAGTATTGATGGTATCTCTAATGTGACCTCGACATTTGCGATGGAGCCATTGAAGTATACGACAGCATTGCCGCTTTAAGCTAAATCTAGCGTTAAGCTAACTATTTCTCAGTTTAGATATTGCCTCTGCGATAAAGAAAAGGATTATTCATGTTTGCAAAAGTTTCTACTGCTATCCAATTAGTGCTGGCCGTTGCCGTTTTTTACTTGGGTTACACCATCTACTCCTTTACCAATAAAGTCGGTGAAATCGTTGATACTTATCCGCAGGTTATCGAGGATTTATCGATATTGACGAAAGGTCTTAAAGTTGAAGAGTGGCTAGAGTTTGCATCTCATGTCGACGAGCTAGCCCCTCGAGTTTTAGATACTGTCGAAGACGTGAGAAAGACGATCGATGACGTGAATCAAACCGTAGCGTCGGTCGACAACAAAATCCCTGCGATATTAGATGAAGTCAAAAATGTTCGAACGGAAGTTGAGCAGGTAAGAACAGATGTTATTCCACCAACATTAACTGAGTTAAAACGATATCGCGTCGACGTAATGCCACCAATGCTTGCGGAAAGTAAGTCTTACCGTGAGCAGACTATTCCTGTCATCGTCACTGAATCTGAAATGCTACGAGCGGAAGTTCCGGGTATTTTGGCACAAGCTAATTTGTTAGCTGATAAGAGTAAAGAGCTCGCTCAGGGAGCCGCAGAAGGGGCGGTGAAAGGCGTAGTGTTATCACCATTTAACTTGTTGCGAGATGCGGGGGATGGTATAAAAACTCGCGTACAAGGCGAGTTTGAGCCAACGTTAGAAGTTGAGTAGGTTTTATTGATTTTTACGTGACGGATTTTCTTAAGCGTCATTAAAGAAAGAGGCTAGGTATTAAACCTAGCCTCTTTTTGTTTGTGCGTATTTGGGGCTT
Organism: Vibrio splendidus; assembly: GCF_001557875.1. Taxonomy (GTDB): domain Bacteria; phylum Pseudomonadota; class Gammaproteobacteria; order Enterobacterales; family Vibrionaceae; genus Vibrio; species Vibrio splendidus_F. The sequence continues at coordinate 7,890 of NZ_LNRF01000005.1, forward strand.
GTAAGAAGTGTTTATCCGTTACTTAGTAAAACGCATCACACCTTCTTGTACTGCCGTCGCTACTAGTTCACCTTTTTGGTTAAAGATCTCGCCGCGCACTAGGCCACGAGTGTTAGCTGCCGTTGGACTTTCAATCGCGTAAAGCAGCCATTCATCCATCTTGAATGGGCGGTGGAACCAGATGGAGTGGTCAATCGTCGCCACTTGGAAGTTTGGTGTCATGATAGAGACTTCGTGGGGGTGAAGTGCCGTAACCAAGAACCCCCAATCGGATGCGTAAGCAAGCAGGTATTGGTGAATCAATTGATTGTCCGGCATCGCGCCATTTGCTCTTACCCAAAGATATTGTTTTGCTTCCGTCTTTTTGGGATTGAGTGGATTCACGACCGTCACCGGGCGCATCTCAATCGGCTTTTCGCCACAGAAGGTTTTGCGTAGTTTCTCTGGTAAGAATTCCGCAATGTGGCTCGCTAATTCAGTTTCAGATGCAAAGTTCTCTGGTCCAGGAATATCAGGCATAGCAATTTGGTGTTCAAAGCCTGGCGCATCGCCATGATAAGAAGCTGTGAGATAGAAAATAGGGCGACCATTCTGAATCGCTTTAACACGGCGGGTGCTGAAGCTGCGTCCATCTCTTAGGTTCTCAACATCGTAAATAATGGGTTTTTCAGGGTCGCCGGGAAATAGAAAGTAACTGTGGAACGAATGCACACTGCGGTCGTCTTGAACAGTGTAACGAGCAGCAGAAAGCGCTTGCCCTAATACTTGACCGCCGTATACCTGTGGCAGACCTAAGTTCTCACTTTGCCCGCGGAACAGACCTTCTTCTAGTTTCTCTAGCTGAAGTAAATTGAGTAATTCTTTTAAAGGTTGACTCATCGCCAGCATGCCTCTTGGTAAAATAGGTGTCAGATTATGGTGTTAATCATTTAGCTTAGTCAGATATCTGTCAATAAATCATAGGGTTTCGAGACAGAATATGAAAGCTCTCTTATAATTGCTGAGGAGATTTGCCGAGTCCGGCAAACATATTGAGAGAAATTGAATATGAAAAAGGCTTTAATTCTTATTACGTCTTTAGTATCGTTTGGCCTACTTGTTGGTTGCCAAGCAACATCAGAAACAAACGCTTCTCAAGAAGTGGTTGCAGAGAACACTCAAGTGATTTCAGGAACAGTAAGCTACCGTGAAAGAATTGCATTACCAGAGAATGCAGTAGTTACCGTTACGCTAGAAGATATCTCACTGGCTGACGCACCATCGACGGTTATCGCAACTCAAGAGTTCACCACAGACGGTAAGCAAGTACCGTTCGCATTCGAACTGAGCTACGACAACAACAAGATTAAAGCTAACCACCGTTACAACATGCGCGCGACAATTCATGTTGATGGAAAACTGCGTTTCACTACTGACACGATTAAGTCGGTAATTACTGATGTAGAAAATACACAGCAAGCAGACCTACGTTTGGTTGGTGTTCGTTAATTCAAAGTCGATGCCAACGTTAAGGCATCTTGATTGGCTTAAATTAGTCAGTTGAATTAGCAATTAGTGGCAGCTCTAGGGCTGCCATTTGTATATTCTGAGTTTGATCTTTCCTGCATCACTCACTTCAACCCCTTCTTTGACCAAATGCTGCTTTTGTCGGTCGAACGAATCCCCCTTTAAAGAGATCTCTCCCTTGCTGTTTATCACTCGATACCAAGGCAGTTTGCTACCTTCTGGTAGGTTACCCAGCGCTTTACCAACATGGCGCGCATAGCCCGGAAATCCTGAAAAACGTGCTATGTCTCCATAAGTTGTTACTTTTCCATATGGAATTTGGTGAATCACAGCAAAGATTTGGCTCAAAAATTGGTCCATACTAAATGTTCCTAGTTCATAAATACCAATCACAGTAAGTAAGTGTTCAAAAATAGCGTAGGGAAAAAGCTTGAGAGCAAGGCCGCTCTTTTTGATAAGAAGTTTTGATAAGTAGTTATTCTACAATCAAAAAATCTAACGAGGTTATCGAGTTTTTTAACAAGCTAGGGTGACCAGTTAATTACTACGATTGGTATGGTACCACGGATCGGTAGAAGGAGAGGGCTATGGTATTTTCAACGTTTCAGTTCTTGATAACCACATTATTAGCGGTTGTTTGCGCGAGAGCAATCAGTTTAAGTGAGGGAGACATCCCCGTGCTTGCAATGGTAATTCCTGCTTTATGGATTTTACCACAGGGGGGCATAGCAGGATTAGCTTTGCTTGTTTCCATGACCACTTATGGTCTAACCCTTCCTTTGCAGCCCATTACGCTGTCTGTCAGTGCATGGGTACTATTTCCGCTATTGATGGTGGTCTTCTCAAGACGCAGTAGTTTGTCAGTCGTGATTATTTCCGGCTTGATTGTGACTACTTTGCAGGTCGGGATCATGGTCACGCAATCAGCAGGCAAGCTTGAAGGCGTCCCGTGGGTTACCACACTTCAGACCTTATCTATCATCGTAATTTGGTGGGCAGCCAATCATCTTAAGCCAGCCAGCCGACACAGCTGGTGGTCATTAGGCTTAATACTTCCATTATGGATAGCCGATTTACCTTATGCTGCTTTGGTGGCCTTGTGTATAACGGGCATCATGGCATCGATGGAAACGCTGACGCGCTTGAAAACCTTCCGCTGGAATAAACTATTATGTTGGACACTGCCAACGGTCGGTTTTGCGGCTCTGGTAATTACTCCAAGTATCGAAGTACCAAGCCCTGTCTTTGTGGTGTGGTTGTGTCTATTAGGCACCGCGTGGATGACAGACTACATCATTCGCACAGAAGATAACGAAGACATCGATGTCTAGTACTTCAGCAATCCAAACCTTCCAAATGCAGGTAAATGGTGAATTTACCTGCGATTTTCTAGTGGTTTGAATAAAGGATAAGCACTTAGACCGCAATTGTTCAAAAATAGGGTGGAAGGGCTTGCAATGGTTGCTGTGATGCTTAATAATCCAATCACTCTTTGAGGCAAGCCTCTTAGAAAACGAATCTATGGGGGCCTGGTCCTCCCGCAACAATAGCTCGTGAACTCGGTCAGGCCTGGAAGGGAGCAGCCGCAGCGAGTGACTTGTGTGCCGGGATGTGGCTGGGTTCCCACCCCTTAAAAAAGCCGCTCTTTATGAGCGGCTTTTTGCTATCTGAATCTTTTAAAATCATCGATTTATATACGTTAAAAGTAAGCTAAAACGCAATGTTTTACTGGGTACTAAAAAACGGTATCAAATTATCCATCGCTCAAGCCTAAAGAAAATGATCGTTTCACTTTCACTCCTTTCTCACTGTCCTCCACACTTCGATCGTCTCCGGAAAAAGACTTTACACATTGGTTTACTCGTTCCTGATGTATCGAACAATGCTATCAATCCATTGAAAGTATTTTGTAAAATTTTTAATGTGTGTAGTGTGCCCTTCAAAAATGGGGGATATGATAGCAGCGAGTTGATTGATAAGCCGATCGTAAAATTGACTACCAAACACGTTCCTACTCTCTCCTAACGGGTAACTTATAGCTTTCTGTACCCACAGAATAAAAAATGGACAAAAATTGGCTAATATCAATTGAATACAGTTAACTATATGTCTCGAGGTGTATTTTCGCGTATGAATATAAAACAAGCCCTGAAAATTGCAGAAGACGGTTATGCTCCATTATTTAAAGCTACAGATTTTTTGCTAATAAACCTTTCTTTAGCAATTATTGTAAATACGGCATTTGTTGATGAGACTGCTATCGATGTTGCAGGGGCTTTCTTTGTCGCGACATTCTTTTTGTTGTTTGGTGAGTATTGCCACTTATACCGACCTCATATTCGCCGACGCCTTGCCTCTTCTATCCTTCGTATTATGGCGACAGCCTTCCTCACCTTGATTGCGATGGAAATCGTTAAATATAACGTGGCGGATTTGGTGGGAAGTCAAATAAGTCACTTTCGTAATGGCTTGTATTATATTTGGTTCGCCAGCGCTATATTATCGACCATTTTAATTCGAGTAGTTGCCTTTACTATCTACCGACACTGCTTTAAAAAGTACAAAAAGGTAAAGAGAATCGCGATTGTCGGATTGTCACCAGCGGCGCTCGCTGTGGAAAAACAATTGCTGACTTTTTATAGGAGTCAGGATATCGAGATTGAGCTGTATGATGATCGAAAGGAAGAGCGATTTGGGTACATGATCAAGTCTCGCTATGTAGGAAGAGTGGAAGTGCTGATTGAAAAGGCACAAAACAACGAGATTGATGAAGTTTATATAGCGTTACCTATGGTTGCGAAAGAGCGAATAATTGACTGTTTAACTCTTTTATCTGATACAACCGTTGATACTTTTATGGTTCCTGATTTATACAGCTATAACCTTTCTGCGTCACAATTTAAGTCAATTGGTCATGTACAAACGTTAAGTATTTTCGGTACTCCCTTTGATGGCATGGGCGGGGTGACTAAGCGTATCGAAGATATTGTCTTAGCTAGCCTCATTTTGTTACTTATTACGCCTGTTCTTTGTGCTGTGGCAATCGGAGTCAAACTCAGTTCTAAAGGTCCCATCTTGTTTAAACAAGATCGTTATGGTTTGGGTGGAAAAAAGATAAAGGTATGGAAATTTCGCTCTATGAATGTGATGGAGAATGGGGACGATTTTAAACAAGCAACGCATTCAGACCCAAGAGTGACAAAGTTTGGTGCGTTTATTCGCCGAACATCTTTAGATGAGCTTCCTCAATTTTTTAATGTGTTACAAGGTTCAATGTCTATCGTAGGGCCAAGACCTCATGCGGTTGCGCATAATGAGCAGTACCGGAAGATCGTATCTAACTACATGATTAGGCATAAAATAAAGCCCGGTATAACAGGTTGGGCGCAAATTAATGGTTATCGTGGAGAGACCGAAACCGTCGATAAAATGAGTAAGCGGGTTCAGTATGACATCGTTTATTTACAGAATTGGTCGCTTTGGTTGGACATTAAAATAGTGTTTCTAACAGTTTTCAAAGGGTTTGTTAGTGAAAAGGCGTACTAGCCTAGTAAGTATCAATGTTGTGTTTTCTCTTGGTTTGGTTAGCCAAGTTTGTCATGCCGAGCTTACTCCCAAGTCGCATATCTCAGTCGCGGGTATTGATGTTCAGTCACAGGTTGGCGTTGAGTATGGTCAGGATTCCAATGTGACGTACCAAGTTGAATCGGTGAATGAGATAGACTCAACTTATACCAAATTAACACCGTATTTGCGTGCAGTAGGCGAGCGCGGAGAGGACCGATATGTGCTGGTTTACTCTGGTGATTATTCGCGCTATGACGGTGCAAGTGATGATGATTACACCGACCATTTTTTAATGTTTCAATCTTCGTTGAGGTTTGGGCTTAAGCACGGTCTTGATTGGTTTATCCAGCAAGATTGGGGGCATGAGGAAAGGGGTACAGAGCTAACGGAAGGTTTCAATCCTACTCAGTTTGCATCTTTTGGGGTGAATACACCGTTACAAAACCGGTTCCTAAATAGTGAGATACGATATAGCTATGGAGCGCCTGAGGGGCGGGGGAAATTAGATTTTGCTTGGCAGGTTAAAGATATAACGTTTGATGAGTTGGACGAAATACAAAGCGCATCCAGTGACTTCTACCATTATATAAAAGAGCAGGAATGGAAAGAAAATACTATAACTGCTGAATTGTTCGACCAGTATTCATCGCGGACTCGCTTTCGATACAGTCTAATTAGTAATCTAAGAAGCTATGAAGCAAATTCGGCTAAGGATTCGAGCGAACATTATGCGCTCGTCGGTTTGAAGTCCCAACGAACGGGAAAACTGATAATAGAGACTGATTTAGCATGGTTGTACAAGCGTTTTCCGAATAACAGTGAGGCACAATCGTTCAGTGGTTTAAATTGGGACGCTAATATTAACTGGCAACCACTCAAGCATTCGAAGTGGTCTTTATATGGTTGGCGCAGAGTCAAAGACCCAACGGAAGAAGGTGGTTATATTCTTAACACTAAGGTCGGTATATCGTGGAAACATCATTGGTGGGTCGAGCGGTTAAGTACTACGGTTGATTATGGAAGAGAAGTCGATGACTATCGGGTAGAACAGAATGATAGAAAGGATGATCTAGACGTTGCGTCAGTCTCGTTAGGATATGATTTTCGGCCTTCAATTAGACTTGAGTTGAACTATCAGTTCGCTCGTAAACGTTCGAACGAGGATGAAGTGGTGTTTTTCATCGGAGATAACTCCCAATCCCCGGTGAGTCGTCAACTTGGCTATGACAAAAACACAATTGGATTGACACTAAAGGTACAGATCTAGAGATGAAAAAAATAAAGCTACTGCTATTAGGTTACTGTGTGTTGATGAGCTGTATTAGTTTTGCCGCATCCGCAAACACGACAGCACCTGAAAAAGAAGTGAAAGGCACTACTTCCAAGACTCTTGAAAATAGCCATCAGTCGGCTAACAGTGAGACCCGAGAGTACCTTTTGGGACCAGGAGACACGATACGAATCTGGGTGTATGGGGAAAAAGAAATGTCGATGTCGCTAAAGATAGGCAAGCGTGGTGATATTAATTTCCCCTATATAGGTCGAGTACAGCTCTCGGGACAAGCGACAGATTCGATAGAGCACGACATTGAAACTCGTTTGAAAGCTGGTTTTATTCGCTCGCCAATGGTAACCGTCACTATGGAAGAATTCCGGAAATTTTACCTTCTTGGAGAAGTTGAAAGTCCAAATGGTTATGAATATGAACCACAACTTACGGTTGAACAAGCGATTGCTATGGCAGGTGGTTTCACCGATAGAGCCGATAGAAGTGACATTAACATTCGCCCATCAGGGCAAAAAGAATTGATAAAGAAAGTCGACATGACACACTCAGTCTATCCTGGCGATGTTGTTATTGTTGAGAAGAGCTTTTTCTAAGGTGATAAAATTAATGGTAGAACGTGGTAAACCTTTAGAAAGTAACGTCAACTTTGCACCGCTTCTGGGCGCGCTGAAAAGTCATGGGCTTAAGTTATTGCTCATTACAGTGGTAGTAACAGGGTTAAGTCTGCCGGTGATTTGGTCGATGACGGCTAAATACGTCTCGACGGCGACAGTGTTGATTAAGGCGCAACCGGATAATGCCTCTCCGATTGACCAGATAGAAGATTATGACTCTGCTCGCTCACAGTACTATGAAACTCAATTTAACCTTATGCAATCTAGAGTGGTATTGGTCAAAGCCGTTGAAGAGCTAGAGTTGCAACAAAATGAACAATTTAACGGGGCAATGCTAACTGATAATGGCGATTGGACATTGTCTAGAGAGTTACGCATTGATCATGCTGTTAAAGAGTTGAAACGGCATCTAACATTTACTTCAGTACGCTTAACTCAATTAGTTTATGTGTCTTATGAATCCGCGAACGCACCACAAGCCTCAATGATAGCAAATGGGGTAGCTCAAGCTTTTATTGACTATACGGTAGAGCAAAAAATAGCGAAAACCCAACAAGCTAAGCTGTGGAATCAGCAACAGCTTGGCGTGCTCAAAAAGCAAATTCGCCAGCAAAAACAAGAAATAGACGCGTTTTTACAAAGCGAAGGCTTACTGACTTTTCGCGGTATTGATGGATTTGAAACAGAAGAACTCGGGATTGTTACCAATAAATTAGCGGATGCAAAGGAGCGGCGCCTGATCGCGCAAGCCAATTATGAATTAGTGAACAAATACATGGAAGGTGACACGGCGAGTCTCACCTCGTTGCCTGATTTTTCTTCACATCCCCAGCTACAAGATCTTAGAATTGCGCTTATACAAGCCAAAAGGAAACTGTCTGATCTTAATCGACGATATGGACCAAAACACATTAAAGTTCTTGAAGCCAATGCTGAAATAGAGGTTATTCATAAACAAACCGTACAGCTGCTTGATGAATTAAAACTAGGGCTTCAGCAAAAATATCAAGCAGAACTTATCAAAGAGAACCACTATAAAGCGCTATTAGCCTTGCATAAAAAGGACTTTTTTACACTTGCAGATAAGCGTGAGCATTATGACGCTTTGATGGCCGACCTTACTCAAAAACAATCGTTATATGAACAGCTTTATCTGCGTACAACTGAGCATGCTCTTAACACAACATATAGAGAGCAAGACGCACGAATTTACGACCCTGCGGTGGTCAGTGAGCGCCCAGCGAAACCTAATAAACCATTGTTAGTCGTGATGGTAAGTATAATGACAATGATAATTAGCGCTCTGATTGTCATTATTCGAGCTGCCACTAAACAAACAATAACAACTCTCGCACAGTTAGAGACAAAGCTTGGGTTGATTCCACTGACGGATATGCCCACATTCATTAGTGAACCGATGCCGGCATGGGCGTTAGGTAAGCAAATTCGTTCCAATCAATACGCAAACGAGATCGGAAATGGCGCATATACCGCACTATCTTTAGCTCGCCCCAGCAGCCAATGCGTTGGTGTCGTATCGTCATACCGACAAGAAGGGGCAACGACGACTGCGTTGTTATTAGCTGCCGCGGTCAGTGAAGTGAGACCCACCTTACTGCTTGATTTGGATTATCGTGGAGAAGGCGAATTTACAAGAGATATTATTGCGGACAGTCACTGCAGTACCGCTAAGTTAAACGAGCAGGAGGAAATGGCTGGGTTTAGTCATTTGGTGTTTAGCCAATTGAATTCGATACAAATAGGTGATGAAAACAAATCTTCATCATTACAAGAAGCACTACAACTCGATATTGAGCAAGTCATTATGCCAATATCGCAGGGATTGTCTTATATCGCCCCTGGTACTTTGGCTGAATCACCATTAACTTTTTTTGCTCGTCCAGAATGTGAATCTGCATTGTTGGCACTTTGTCAGCGTTTTGAATCTGTCATCATTAAGCTTCCAGCTCTGAATGATAGTAAGGATGCACAGCTCCTATTGCGCCTTTTGGATAGCCTGATTGTCGTGGTCAAATCTGAGCAACATACGGCGAATGAAATACAGTATCAACTGAATAAGTTGTCGCCGTTGTTGAACCAGCCAGCTTTTGGAGTTCTCAATCAAGTGAGTGATGACCTGATTGTAGGTGAAGAATCTCTGCGTTTTATTGCTCAAGGTAGTATGGATTTGCTCAATATTGAGGGTTCTTAGTGAGCTTGCTTAAAAGCATTTCCACTATTGCAACATCATCTATATTGTCTCAGTTGATTGGGGCAGGATCGATATGGTTGATTTCGCATTGGTACGGGATGTCGGAAGTCGGCTCATACGCGTTAACGTACAGTATTGCCTTAATAGGCGCACAAATTTGTACATTTGCATCACAGTTATTACTGCCAAAACAACAACCTAATGAACTAGGGCAAAACGTATCGTTTTGCTTGCTGTTTAGTGTTTGTGCGTCGTTCATTTACTCTATTGGTATAGCATGTTTTTTTGACCGTCCCATACTTCAAATTCTGATGTTAACGTTGGCGCATGCATGGATTTTGATCTCTGAGAATTTACTGCTTAGAGATGGAAAAATGAAGTCCCTCGCCCTACAAAGAACATCGATTTCTATATTGGTGTTGTTACTTGTTTCTGTCAGCGAAGATTTGAGTGCATTTTATTGGGCTTGGGGGGCATCGTTGTTAGTGTACATGCTGCTATGTATTGGTTACTCACTACCAAGGAACGTGATAAACATGAAGCAATTCTCGCTTTCGTCTCAGTCATTGTTCTTCCGTAAACACAAACATCATATTGTCAAAGTTGGGAGCGCTGAGGTTTTGGCAATGGTGAATAATAATTTACCCGTTATTCTGATTAACGTGTGGTTCAGCCCTACCGTGGCTGGCTATTACGCCGTAGTCAGCCGATTTTGCTTAGCGCCTATTGTGATTGTTGGTAACGCTGTAAGAAACTCTATTTTTTCCAGTTGGTCCGTCGACTTTCGGCATAATCAGTTCAATTACGCTGAATTTTCCAAAGTGCGCCGGTTACTCTTTGCGTTGGGGATGGCGGCGGTACTTGGCGTCTTCATTTTCTACCCTATAGTGATGCAATTAGGGTTTGGCGCTGAATGGGTCGCTTCAGTGCCAACGTCTCGCTATATGCTACCGTATTTGTTTATGGCGCTAGCGGTGTGCCCTTTGACTGTTCTTGAGCTGGTTTTCGGATCTCCCAAGTATTTCCTTCGCATTCAGCTGGAGCAACTTATGGTGGTGGTATTGGCTTTTGGTGCGCTGCCATTTTTTATAAGTGATTATGCATATTCGGTTATTGCCTTCGCAGTACTGTCTTCAATTCGGTATCTGTTTATTTATTTCAAAGTGAATAAAACGGCTGTGCGACTTCGTCGAACTATGGAGGCGACTTGAAGATAAATAATGGTCTGTTTTTGCAGGTATACACGTTTGTTACGTTAGTTGCTTGTGGGTTAGTACAGTACCTAACTGGTGTAGGCGCAGTGCTTTGGCTACCATTTGTTGCTGCCTCTGCGATGGTTTTGTTGCTATTGATGCAAACCAATTATGAAGCGGTTAAGTTAGATAATATAGAAACAGTACTCACATTGTTGTTGGTGGGTGCCTATACGTTGATCTTAGTGTCGACAGTTCTACAAAATGGGCTGACGGTGACCATTGTAGGTTGGAAGAACGAACTTGCATTGTCGCTTATTTTTCTATGCTTACTATTGGGGTTTATCCGAGAGTCGCAGCTTTACCGCGTGGTGCAGATGCTATATTGGATTTTCTATCTACAATTCCCAGTTATCTTGTATCAGATTTTAGTTGTTGTCCCGCAACGTGTCGCTTTGAAAGGTGAATTTGAAAAGTGGGACTCTGTGGTAGGGACTTTCGGTGGTGACCCTATGGGCGGGGGGAACACGGCAGCATTAGGGTTGTTCTGTTTACTTGTAATGCTCCTTAAATTGTCTGAATTTAGGCATGGTGTAGTTAGTCGGCTTAACATGATACTGCATATTGTTGCCGCGTTTATTTTGTGCATTCTTGGTGAAGTTAAGTTCGTCATTTTGCTTGCTCCTATACTTTTAATTTTTGTTTGGCTGTGCCCTAGTTATGTTTACGGCGTTAGGCAAAAGGATATTAAGAAAGTGTTTCTTATGGTTTGTACCATGGGGTTGTTAGTTTTATTGGCAATAGTTGTCCTTGCTGCCTCTTACGCAACCGCTTTTGATACCGACCCTGACCACAGTGCTTTAAAGGTGTTTTGGGATTCTTTAGAGTATATATATGACTCAAATTACATCTTACCAACGGGAGAATTAGGGCGGATGACCACGCTATTTTTCTGGTTGGATAATAGTCAGCTTTATGGATGGTCTAACGTGTGGTTTGGTTATGGGTTAAATGCAACCAACCACGGTAGTTCGGTAGCTCCAGGTTTCTTAAATCAAATATTTAATGTCCTTCTAGATTCTACGTCACTAAGCATGATGTTGTGGGAATTTGGCGTCGTTGGATTAGTCCTATTTTTATGTCCAATTTTATTGGCGTTAAAGGTGTCGATGCCTAAGGAAGCGCTAAAACGTGAGCAGTTATCGATGCAAGACATTCAATTGCTCTCTTGGCAACCTGCGTTTATTGCATTTAGTTTTGCAGGTTTATTAAGCTTACCTTACAGCCAAATTTTAATGTTGGTGCCTATGTTGCAGTTCCTTTTCTATTTTTCACTTGGCGGAAGTCTAATCATACGCAAGACTGTTATTCAATCGGGGGCAAGGTTATGAGTTTTTTACCTAGAATCACCGTGATTATAAAAACACTCAATGAACAAGGTGGTATTGCTGCGACGATTAAAAGCGTTCAAAGTCAGCTCAAGAATTATCAATATGATGTCATTGTAGCCGATAGCTTATCTGATGATGATACGCAAAAAATTGCGTTAGAGAATGGCGCTAAAGTCGTGACGTTAATCAACGCTAATGATCGTTGCTGCGGCGTAGGCCATCAACTTGGCTATTTATACAGCACTGGTGACTATCTACTGTTATTGGATGGTGATATGCGTTTACAAGACGGATTCATTGATGCGGCGATAGCATTTCTGGAAAAAGAGTCGACTTACGCCGCGGTGGCGGGGACGGTTGAAATGGATGAAGCGAATAGCTACGAATTTAAATCTCGTCAACAAAGGCATCACAAAATATACCCTATTGGTGATTGTAGTCATTTAGCCGGGGGGGGGCTGTACCGGGCGAGTGCAGTCAATGATATCGGTTATCTTACACATCGCACATTGCATGCCTATGAAGAAGCTGAGCTTGGTATGAGGCTCCAATATGCTGGTTACAAATTGCGTCGCTTGGATACCCCGTTTTTTCATCATACTTCTTATGATATGCCGACGTTGACGTTACTGCGCTACCGATGGAATCGTGGTTATTTGTTTGCGTCAGGCGAATTGCTAAAGAGCGCGTTTGGTAAAGCGTACTTTCGAAAAGCTGTGAGTGTGGTGCGTAACGAGCTGATCTTTGCTTGCTATCTTGCTTGGTTAATTTTGGCCTTGCTGGTGGGTAATGTTTCGTTGTTGACCATTAGCCTGTTGCCATTGATGCTTTTCTTTGCTGCGAAAGCGTTTAAAAACCGCTCAATAAAGGACGGTGCGCAGAGCATTATTAATTTGACCGTATTCTCAGCCGGATTGATAAATGGTTTGTTGTTGCCCATTAAAGACCCAAATCAACCACCGCCACATAAAGTGTTAGAGCGAGATGTGTCATGAAAGTATTGGTGGTGAATAAGTTTTTTTTCTTAAAGGGGGGCGCTGAAACGGTCTTTTTTCAAGAAAGAGAAATGTTGATGGATCGAGGGTTTTCGGTTATCGACTTTTCAATGGCTCACAATGACAACTTGGTATCTGATTACAGTGCTAGTTTCGTCGATAATGTGGATTATCACGCCAATGCTACTTTACTCAGCGCGTTGAAAACGGCAATGCGGTTTGTACATAACGCAGAAGCGTGTGAAAAGCTTTCTGAGTTGATTACTACTGAGCAACCCGATATCGTTCACTTTCACAACATTTATCACCAGCTAACTCCCTCAATTATCAAGGTTGCTAAGCACGCCGGATGTAAAACGGTGCTCACCGCTCATGATACTAAAATAGCCTGTCCTAGTTATACCATGTATCGTGATGGACACACCTGTGAAGCGTGTTTGCAAGGAAGTGTTTTCAACGCTTTAAGATATCGTTGCCAACAAGGATCATGGTTTAAAAGTGGCTTGCTTGTTGTGGAGGCGTTGTATCAATCGCTCGCTCAGAACTATCAATCACTGGATGTGATAGTTTCACCTAGTCAGTTTTTAGCTAATATCATTCGTCGTAAGCTCCCTAATAATAGAATTGAGGTCATAGTGAATGGCATTGACGAGAACGTTGATCAGCAAGATGTGGCAGATCATCGATATTTTTTATATTTAGGGCGGTTGAGTCAGGAAAAAGGCGTGGCGACAATGGTAGCGGCTTACGAGTTGTCTAACCAATCGATACCATTAAAAATAGCCGGTACAGGACCACTTGCAGACTCCCTATCAGGGAAACAGAGTAAGGTCGAGTGGCTAGGTTTTAAAACAGGTCAGGCTTTGCATTTACTCATAAAACAAGCGAGTGCAGTTATTGTCCCTTCCGAATGCTATGAAAACTGTTCTATGTCAGTGCTTGAAGCTATGTCGTACGGGAAGCCTATTATCGGCGCAAATATTGGAGGTATCCCTGAGCAAGTTCGAGATGGAAAAGAGGGGCGTTTATTTGAAGCGGGTAATGCCCATGATCTTGCCAATGTGATGGATGAGTTTGCGATAAGGCCAGAGCTTACAAAGTACTATGGTGAACAAGCAAGACAACGCTTAGAGTCGCGCTATTCATTGAGAGCACATCATCAGCAGTTGGTCGATTTGTATCAAAATTTATTGGGTGAGCAATCATGAAAGTAACCGTACTAGGGACGCGTGGCATTCCTGATGTATTGGGAGGAGTCGAAACTCACTGTCAGCACCTTTACCCTCTTATCGTTAAGCAAGGGTTTGAGGTGGAAGTTATCGCTCGTTCTCCTTATGTCGCTTATAAAACGAGGAGTTATAAAGGGGTCGAGACCAAAGCATTGTGGGCACCTAAAAAAACATCATTAGAAGCTATTGTTCACTCGACTATTGCGGCATTTTCTACCTTAACGGATGGCTCGGATGTGGTGCATGTTCATGCGATCGGCCCAGGGTTAGTCGTGCCACTGTTACGTTTGATTGGAAAGAAAGTGGTATTCACCCATCATGGTCCAGATTATCAGCGTGAGAAATGGGGGAGGTTAGCAAAGATTGTTTTGAAGCTTGGTGAGCGTTTTGCCGTTAAATATGCCAATGAAGTCATTGTCATATCAGAGGTGATTAATGACCTTATTAAGCAATCTTATCAAAGAGATGATGCACATCTTATTTATAATGGAGTTAACCCGGCTAAGCCTCTGCCTGTGGATGTCGTATCATCTATATTAGAGCGCTACCAGTTAACTGCGCGAGGATATATTGTCGCGGTAGGACGTTTTGTTGAAGAAAAAGGCTTCCATGATCTTCTCCAAGCCTACGCAAAATCCAAGCTTGATATGCCGCTTGTACTGATCGGAGACTCTGATCATGAAAGTGAATACAGTCACTCATTAAAACAAGCCGCGAATGACACTCCTGGCGTGATACTGACCGGTTTTCTTAAAGGAGAGGAACTACAAGTTGTATTTTCTCAAGCTAAGTTATTCGTAATGCCTTCTTATCATGAAGGGCTGCCTATTGCACTGCTAGAAGCGATGTCATATTCCTTACCCGTGGTGGTTAGCGATATCGCGCCAAACAGTGCGGTTGGACTTGAACCAGATGGCTATTTCCCAGTTAAAGATATAGATGAATTATCTCTGGCAATACAGAAAAGGTGTGTGGTTCCGCTACAAGACTATCAACACTTTTTAGAACGATATGATTGGCATAAAATCGCTGATCAAACGGTGGGTGTTTACAATAAAATGTTGGGAAGCAAGCGTGACGAATCGTCTTAATAAAAATAATGACACGGATGAGCTTGATAAGAGCCGGGCAGTGACTCAATTTTACCGAGTTTTACAGCAAGAAACGCAACAAAGCTTGAGTGAAGAACAAAGGCAAGCCATTGAAAAAGCAGTTAATCAAGTTGGCTTAGTCGCAAAACACTCCGTTGATATCCGTAAAAGCTTTCCTTGGTTTGGCAAGCGCTACTATGTAGTGCTGTTGAGTGGGCGTGATCGTCGTACTTCAGATCGTCAAGGTGAGTCTAAATGGATAGTTTATGCTACAACGGTATTACTCACCACTTTCGTCCTTGCCGGTGCGATGCTCGCTCTGCTGGCCTTGTATTTGTTAAAGTCTGCTCTAGGTATTGACTTGTTCGAGAGCTTTTCATTGGGAATATGGGATTGGTTTCAATCACTGTAAGAGTTGAAGTGGCGTGATAAATGATAGGAAATAAACAAGTGAAAAAAGTCATTAACTGGCAGTGCTCATGGCTATACTTATTATCCTTAGTGTGCCTTGTTACCTCACACGCCTATGCTGACGAAGTCGGGGAGAAAGTGACGTCAATCACGGCACTCAATACGCCTATCTCTAATCCAGGCATGGGGGTTGAAACGTTTCACGATGGGTGGGGTAGCGTATTAACTCTTGAGCAATACCCTGTCTCGGGAATGGGATACTACCGATATTATTGGAGTGAACTTGAGCCAAGCGAAGGTGAGTACAACTTTTCTCTCATTGATGACTTGCTTGAACAGAATACCAAGCAATCAAAGCGAGTAGCTTTGCGTTTTATGACACTTGATGAACCATTCTCAGGAACAAAAATTCCACAATGGCTCATAGATAAAGGTATCGAAGGGCAGTGGGTTGAAAATGGAAAAACCTTCGTAGCCGATCTCGATGACCCAACCTATTTATATTATGTAGAAAAATTACTTAGTGCTTTTGGGCAACGTTACGATAATGACTCGCGGCTTGCTCAGATTGACATCGGTATGGTGGGTTCTTGGGGAGAGTGGCATAACAGCAACTTTCCGGAGCTTGAGCCACTACTTAGTAGGTATTCATATCAGCAGCTAAATAAGTTCGTTGATCTGCATTTTTCAGCGTTTCCAAATACTGCAAAATTAATGCTTATCAGTGGGGGAGATTCTCTCGTATACGCAATTGAAAAAGGTGCAGGGTGGCGTGCCGATTGCTGGGGCGATTGGCATAATTTTGGCCCTACTTGGAGTCATATGAACGATGACTACCCGTACCGAATTCAACAAGTAAACTCGCAAACACCAATATTTGATACGGCTTGGCAGCGCCAGCCGGTTAGTTTTGAAGTCTGTGGTGACATGCATGGTTGGCTAGCCACGCAACACTACACAAGAGCTCAAGTGGCTGCCTCATTAGATTGGGCGATTAATCAGCATGCGAGTAGCCTAAATTTGAAATCGAAGCCGATTCCCGAACAGTACCGCGATTTGTTAGATAATGCGTTGCTTAAAATTGGGTATCGCTTTCGAGTCGATACGATTCGTCATTCAGCTTACCTGTCGACGGGGGAAAACCTTTCTCTGGAAGCTCATATTTTTAACGATGGCGTGGCACCAACATACCAACCTTATTATGCGTATTATCGGTTAGTAAACAGCAACGATCAGGTGGTTTCGTTTGCAAAAGATAGTACAAGTAGCGAAGCTTGGCTCCCTGGGGAGTATACATCTATTGCGAACTTTTCATTGCCGATAGGGCTGAATGTCGGTCACTATTATATCGAAATAGCTGTGAGTGAAAGTCGCGACAGCGAGCCTTTGAATTTGGCCAATACGGGGAAACAGCCGGATGGTTGGTATCGGCTAAGTGAAGTTATCATTGAAGAGTAATGACAATAATGAGCCTATAAAGGTATTTTGTTAACTATATTGTCCATGTTCAGCTTTAATGCATACTCTAGAGAATGAGTTATTCATCTCTGTGAACTACATTAGTCCGCAGGTAGCACTGTAGCAGATGCCTCTTCCTCAGAAGCTTCCTTGTCTTCTATTTGGTCAGCAACCCAATCAATGGTCTTTGTTAGATAGAGCTTGTTGGTTTCGGTATCACACCAACTCTTGGATAATCCTCTTCGATTAAATTCACTGCCAATTGCTGCGAGTGTTTGGTTGCTCGGTCTCCCGTAATACAAGGTATCGCACAGTTGAAGGTTTGACATGGATTGTGGGTATGTATTAACGGACGAGGAATTCATACTTAGTGCTTTCGACTGGTTATGAGTACACCCAGTTAGGCTGAAGAGAAAGAGAAGGATTAGCGTGTTTTTCATGGTGTATCAGGTCTATTGCCGATGATTAGAAGACAGTATTGCCATGACTTCCTTACTAATTTGTCAATTTATTGCCAACTCGGGGCATACCTAGACTTTCCTCTCAGTTAGAAAGCAATATCGCGAGAGCCTAAAGCAACGATAAAAACAGTATTAACAAACAAAAGCGCAATTTTGTACAAAAGTTGAAAGAGCCTATAGAGTAGACTGATAAGTCGCTCGATAATTAACAGGCTTGGGAATCGTTATGGAGAACAAGAAGCGCTCTAAAGAAAAGGCCGAATATAAGATAACGGAAGAGCTCGGTGGCCTTGAAATCCTTAATGCTGAATACGAGAAGCAGAACTTCTCGCGCCATAGCCATGAGGGCTACACGCTTGGGGTTATTGAGCAGGGCGCTCAGCGTTTCTATCGAACGGGCGGACATCATATTGCACCACAAGATGCGATTATTCTTGTGAATGCCGATGAAGTTCATAGCGGCCACTCTGCCACTGAAGGCGGTTGGGCGTATCGAGCGATGTATCCACTCCCAGAGCAACTTGCCAAGATCACTCAAGAGTTAAACCTACCGAGCTACGGTGCGCCATACTTCCCAAGAGCGGTTGTTGAAGACCCTGAGCTCGCCAATCAATTGAGGTTGGCCTTTAACACGATTGATGAATCCGACAATCGCTTGTTAAGAGAGACCTTGATGTATGGGATGTTGGTTAAGCTGATTAGCCGACACGGAAAATCGCCGCTTAAACCCCAACTAGATGGGAAAACTCAGCGCCAACTTGTCTTAGTGAAAGAGTTCTTAGATGATTTTCCACAAGCTGATGTGTCCTTAGAGGAGCTGTCAAAGTTAGCGGCTTTGAGCCCGTATCATTTAGTACGTTCCTTTCAAAAAGAGTTTGGTCTTCCGCCGCATGCATATCAGATCCAATCTCGGCTAAGGCTTTCGCGTAAGTTATTGAAACAAGGACATACCATTTCAGATACCGCTCAAGAATGTGGCTTTCATGATCAAAGCCATTTTCATCGACACTTCAAAAAGGCCAATGGCTACACGCCAGGGCAATACGTCAAAATGCTCTAAACTGGCGTGGCTAAGTGCGGCGAACAGGGGTACGAAATCGAGCAAGTTTGTACAATCGAACTAACTCAGCTCTTTTTACATTGAATAGCCAATGTGAGAGAGAAAAGAATTATATGGATAGTGAAATAATGGATAGACGAACACAGTTATGGAAGGGCGTTTTAGCGGGAATGCCTTTGAGTATTGCGGTAATCCCTTGGGGAATTCTAGCCGGTTCATATGCGATAGATGCCGGATTGAATCAACTTCAAGCGCAAGCGATGTCGGCTATTTTGTTCGCAGGGTCGGCACAACTTGTTGCTGCAGGCATGTTCAAAGCGGGTATTGGCTTAGGTACTATGCTTCTGACCACACTGTTCATTACCTCAAGGCACTTTTTATACAGTGTATCGATGCGCGACAAAATCAGTCACCTTCCTGTGCGTTGGCGTCTATTACTTGGATTTTGGCTTACCGATGAGCTGTTTGCGATTTGCAGTGGGCAGTCTCAGCAGGAATTTAATCGTTGGTATGCAGTTGGCGTAGGTGGGGTATTTTACTTCGTTTGGAATATTGCAAGCTTTGTTGGCATTGTCGCCGGTAGTCAAATTCCGTCACTCAACGAAATTGGGCTCGACTTCGCGGTTGCAGCAACCTTTATCGCTTTGGTCTTTCCATTAATTCGCACTCTACCCGTCGTGGTATGTGTGGTTGTTTCTCTGGTCACTTCGGTTGCCATGTCGGTTAACAATATTGAGGGTGGGCTAATGATTGCAGCGATTGCCGGTATGTTAGCTGGCTTTTTCAGCGAATCGTTCCAAGAGCGAAGCAACGGTAACAAGACAATCGTAGAGGGGAAATAGAGATGATTTGGTTAACGATATTACTCATGACTGCGATTGTTTTCTTTAGTCGGTATCTGTTTCTAGAACCTGCAATCCCGCTTCGACTCAATCAAACCGCAAGACGCCTATTACGCTATTCAAGCCCAGCGGTACTGACAGCGATTTGGGGACCCATTGTATTTGCTCCTGAACAAACATTTTGGCCAAGCCTTGAAAACCCATACTTGATAGGTGCGGTGGTGACTGGCTTGCTGATTTGGAAAACAGGCAATGTGCTGTTAACGATCGGCGTCAGCATGGCGGTATTTTTGTTCTATAACCTCGTTGCGGTTGATTACCTTTTTAACTGATAGACCTTGCAACGTATAGCGTGGTGGCATCTAATGTACTGATTCACTGTATGTGTGTTTAGGTTTTGGAAAGGAGTTAGTTTGGCTAAGAAATATTATGTGGTCTGGAACGGTCGCACACCGGGTATTTTTACCACTTGGAACGAGTGTAAATCGCAAGTCGATGGCTTTGCTGGTGCGAGATATAAATCGTTTCCAACACTAGGCGAGGCTGAGTCTGCTTTCGGTGGTAAAACGTCGTCTGCGTCAGGTTTTACGGCTACAAAGCCAAGCTCTACGGGTAAGTCGACGAAAGCAAAGGTGCCGCCTCTTTCAGAGCAGCAAATCACTGATATGCCTTTTGATATCAAGATCTTTACCGATGGTGCTTGTGAGCCAAACCCTGGTGAAGCAGGGACGGGGTTGGCGGTTTACCAAAACAACCAATTAACAGAATTGTGGTATGGCTTGTATCAGCCTGTTGGTACCAACAATACCGCCGAGTTACATGGCCTTAAACAGGCGTTTTTGCTCGCGAGAGAGAAGTTAAACTCAGGTTTGTCTGTTGCGATTTATTGTGACTCTAAGTACTCGATAGATTGTATTACTAAGTGGGCAACTGGTTGGGAGAAAAAGGGGTGGACGAAGTCGGGCGGCGAGATCAAAAACCTCGATATTATTAAACCTGCCTATGCGCTCTACCAAGAACTGGTTTCAAAAATTACCATCTACCATGTGAATGGACACGTTGGTATTGAAGGTAACGAATTGGCCGACAGAATGTCGATTGTGGCTATTTCATCGCAAGAGCAACAACTGACTCAATATCGTGATATCGAAGATATTGAATCTATTTTGGCACTGCGAGCTGGCTAGCTAGGATTCTTAATGAAAAGCTAATAAAAGTTACTGAAAACCGAAGATCTCATAATTAGCTAGAAGATGCTAAATTGAGCGTTACATTTGAAGTTGATGTAGCGCTTTGCTTTTCTTGTGGAGCCTGGTGGTGCTTAGCTTCTTAAGTGTTAATTAGTTGCCTTAGTAGTAATTAGCGATTTTAGTTAGCTACTATCGAGCCGGGTCTTCTATCCAGCGAGATAATTGCTGAGCTTGCTTTATCGAATTAAAACTGTCCTTCACTCTCTGACGTGCCTTTAATCCCATTGACGCTTTATCATTGCTGCTCAACTGAGCAAAACGCTCAATCGCTTCTCTTAATTCCTCAACGTTCTTTTCGCTAACCACAAAACCGGTTTCAGGTGAGACGATCTCTTTGCATCCCATGATGTTGGTCGTAATGACGGGTGTGCCTACGGCCATCGCTTCTTTTAAAACGAGTGGTCCGGTATCCACACATCCTGTTTCGGAAAAGCAGAATGGTGCGATTAGGCTCTCATAGTTCGACAGTTTCTCTTTCACCCACTCGTTAGGTTTGGCGCCAAGAAAGGTCACGTTTCGAGTGAGCCCTTGCTCTTTTACCTGCAATTTTAATTGTTGCTCTAAATCAC
Source organism: Vibrio splendidus (assembly GCF_001557875.1). Classification (GTDB taxonomy): domain Bacteria; phylum Pseudomonadota; class Gammaproteobacteria; order Enterobacterales; family Vibrionaceae; genus Vibrio; species Vibrio splendidus_F. The sequence continues at coordinate 29,027 of NZ_LNRF01000005.1, forward strand.
CAGTACCGATGATATCAAGATGAATATCAAGAGGTTGGGCTATCGGTGCTAATGCATCAATAAGGTGGTGGAGACCTTTTTGTTCAACTAACCGGCCAAGGAAAACAAAGCGAAGTTGTTTCGTTTCAGTTTTTGGATTGAGTTGGAATTGTTTGGTATTTACTCCGCAGTGTAGGAGCTTAACGTTTCCTTTCGCCATGGTATTGAAGTCCGCGAGCATGTCTTTGCAGACAGCGACCACAAAATCACTCGAAGAGATTTTCTGTTCAATATCATAAGCGAATTCGTAAACATCGTGGCCATGAGCGACAAACGAGCAAGTAATATTGAGAAGCTTTGCTGCTACGATAGCGTGAGCTGTGGTGTGCTGACAGAAATGTGCATGAACGTGTTCTACGTCTTTTTCTGCGAGTTGCAGTGCTAATTTGAATCCATAAGCGAACAGTGATTTTTTAGGCATACTGGTTTGCTTAGAAATAAATGAGATAGCTTTGACCAATCCTAGCCAGCTAATGTTGGTCACTTTACCCATCTGAACGTCTTTGCCAATTTCGACAATGTCGTAGTCAAATTGTTTTTCGCTGTTTTCAATTTTGAAGGTCATGACACAGACATCGTGTCCACAATCTTTCAAGGAGTCGACTTCTGTTTGAATGAAGGTCTCACTGAGTACAGGGTAGGTTGGCGCCACAAATGCTACTTTCTTCATTCTTTGCTCCTCAAATCCATATGATTAAAGCTATCAAGCCAAACTAATAACCAATAAAGCAAGATACGAACCAAGATCAAATCGTAGCTTTGGCGGGCATTTCAATGGTTTTCTGAAGGCTAGCCACCTAGAAGTGTCCCGTTTTCTCAAATTGATAGTCAAATTGAAGTTGTAGGTTTTTCGACCTGATGCGTTTTGTCGTCATTTTGGGAATGGAGGCGTAGGTGGCTGATCTAGAAGTGATTTTGTAGCTAGAAACTCTCGGCATAGAACATGCAACGTCAGCCATATAACGTATAAATCTGAGGGCGTCATTATGGCTAAAGTAAGTGTTGTTATTCCTACCTACAACTGCTTGGATTACCTGCCGAAAGCAATTGGCAGTGTACTAAAGCAGACTCATCAAGATGTTGAGCTCATTGTCATTGACGATAACAGTAACGATGGAACGTCGACGTATCTCGCGTCGATAGACGATGAGCGCATTATTACCTTATCCACTTTGGGTGTTGGCGCACCTCAAGCGAGAAACCTTGGAATAGCGAAAGCAACGGGTGAATACATTGCTTTTTTAGATGCTGATGACTTCTGGTTACCCGAAAAGCTCGAACATCAACTCGAATTTCACCAACGATACCCAGATCTCGCGATGAGCTTTACCAATTACGAACATCTCACTGAAGACTACCAAGTGATAGTCGATTGCTTTAGTTATTGGTCGCAGTTTCAAGATCAAGACGAGCTGTTCATCAATATCGAGAAGCCTTTAGAGTTCATTATTGAAAACAATGTCATTGGAACATCGACGGTCATGGTGAAAGCGGATGTGTTTTCTCAAACAGACGGTTTCAACCCTGATATCAAATACGCAGAAGATTGGGAGTTGTGGCTTCGAATGAGTGAAAATCATCAGATTGGTGTATTGAACTCAGTGCAAGTAGGCTACTTGATGAGATCGAGTTCCGTTACCCAAACGGAAAGTCTTAAATTGAGAAATTTGCAGTCTATAGAAGCTATTCTTCAGCGTTACCAAAATGACAGTCAACGATGGGACCTATCAACTTCGAGTTTCAAAATCGCAAAAGCAAGAATTCTGGAAGGCTACGCTGACTATTATCGAGGCTTACAAAAAAACCGACTGGCCATCTCATACAGTATCCGTTCGTTAGTTTTGGCTCCACAAAAACGAACGTTACGACATCTTCTTGGGGACTGTAAGAGTTTCCTAACGCCTGCATGGTAGGGAATAGGTGTCTCCTATGGGTTCACTAAAACAGTCCGCCTATTACGCCATCGGTATTGTGATGATGAAAGGGATCTCTCTTGTGATGATCCCCTATATCACCCATAAAATGACGTTGGTTGAATACGGTTCGTTAGAGGCCATCGTCTTGCTGGCTGATATAGGGACGATCCTATTTAGTTTCGGTATTGTTGAGGCAATGTATCGATATGTGGGGGTGGCTGAGGGTGAAGAAAAGAGAAAGCTTGTCTCCAACTGTTTCACTTTGAGTGTTTTAGTCTGCGTGTTAGGAGGTGCCTTAATAGCTCTTAGTATGCCGCTGTTGTTATTGATGCTGCCAGTCGAGTTCCAGCCTTATCAAATCCTACTGCTACTGATACCTACCATGCTAGATGGTGCGATTTCTATCCCGCTAACATTGATGCGAATGAATGCGATGGCCAAACGTTTTTGCATGCTCAATGTATTGAAGGCGAGTGTGCAAGCTGCAATGACCTTTATCCTACTGGAAGCAGGCTATGGCATTGATGGTGTTCTGATATCGTCCGCGGTGTCGAGTGTTTTGTTGATGCTGTGTTTATTACGTTATCAATGGCAAGAGATGGGTACATTTGGCAGCCTCAAGTACTCTGCTAAGATTCTAAAATTTGGGTTACCCACGTTAGTCGGTGGTGCTTCGATATACATGATTACAGGGCTAGACCGATGGGTTATGGCGAACTTTGTTGGTGTTGAAGAACTTGCAATCTACGCCGTCAGTGGCAAGTTTGCGTTGCTTCTTGGCTTACTACTGCAGCCTTATGCTTTGTGGTGGTTTCCAAATCGTGTTGCCATGCTTCAACAATCCGGTGGTCATAAAATGTGTGCGGAGAGAGCGCTAGTAGGCGTTAATCTGGCCATTGTTTTGGGCTGTTTGATGATCCTCACTGTACCTGGATTTATTGATTTGATTCTACCAAGTAGTTATCAGTACGCGGGGACTATCGTCGTGGCACTCTTGGCTATTGGTGTAATAAAGAGTGCAGGGGATTACCTTAATCTAGGCTGCTTTAGTGGTGACTCAAGTCAATCGCAAATGTGGATACAGGGTGGGTGTGCAGCCTTAGCAGCTATTGGTTATTTTGTTGTGACACCTATCTATGAAGTATGGGGCGTTGTGATGGTGCTCTGTGGCACTTATACCGTGAGATTGTTACTGCTCTATATCGTGAGTCAAAAGATGGAATACTTGCCTTATGATCATCGTAAGTGGATGGCTGCGGTGAGTATCGCCGTACTTGCCATCACCAGTGATAGGCTTCTTGGGTGGGTGCTGGATGATGTTCATGATTTTATTGTAGGTAGCTTTGTAGCGATCGTGACACTTATCGTTTTTGTTCGAAACTCTGTTATCCCTATTCCTCAGACGCTACTTGATAAGTTGATGCTGGGTAAGCATTCACACGTGAATTGAACTCGTCTTATCCCGAGTGCTGAGCATTCTGATAGGCTCACAGGAGCTTATTTATTCGTAATAATAAAACACTGTTCATAATGGTTCGAATTAGATAATATTTATAAATTCAGTGAATGCTAACGATGGAAAGATATATGAATAAGTGGATGCTGCTCCTTTCTCTGTTTTCAGCGGCCTCATACAGCACCTCTGATTTTTCAAGTGAGGGTATTACTGTTCCCGACTTCAATTCATCGGATTTCAAGCCGCCTGAAGTTTCGCAGCAGGAACAACACAATATCGTTTGTGAAAGCGTGGTCTGCAATTCAACATCTGCTCGTCAGTCGGTTCCTGTTGTTGGTGAAGTGCCCGATAGAGAGCCTAATCAAACCATCGAAACCCTTGCGAGTGCCATTTACATAGTGGGTGAAATGGGGATTGCAGAAAACTTAGCGACACCAGAGTACGAGAAATTTTTTGAGAATTAGTTGAAAGGGTACGGCAGTAGGATTGGTACTAGTTGTAATAGCTGCTATAAAAGGTCATATCTCATTTAATGATACGACAACCTTGGCATATTGAGACTGGGAAATACCAATGGAAATATGGAAGTTACTGCTGTTTATCCCCGCTTGTTTTGCGCTCAACATGACTCCGGGCCCAAACAATTTGTTATCAATGAACAACGCCCGTTGTTATGGATTTCAGGCCGCCTTTGTCGCTGGCCTAGGAAGAATCTTCGCTTTTTCTGGCATGATTGCTTTGGCTGCATCTGGCTTAGCGGTTGTGCTTTATACTTCTGAAACGCTGTTTTTCTTGATCAAGCTATTTGGTGCGATTTATCTGTTGTGGATCGCGTTCAACCTATGGCGCTCACAAGCCAGCCCGGTCGCGGATGTCGAACGAAATAAGAATTGGCTTGGTCTGGTTAAACAAGAGTTTGCACTCGCAGCGGGCAATCCAAAAGCGATACTCATTTTTACTGCATTCCTTCCTCAATTTGTTGATGTTTCAGCGAACGTAAATACTCAATTCTTTGTTTTGGGAAGCACATTTCTTGTGTTAGAAATGCTCGCGATTTCTATCTATTCGGCATTTGGTTTATATCTACGAAATTGGTTTTCAAAACCTCAAATGGCTAAGCGCTTCAATAAAGCATGCTCTGTGTTTCTTGCCATATCGGGTGCGAATTTGTTGGTGAGCCGTCAGTAGTTCTCATTTTGCTTGTTTAGTTTATGGTTAATCTTTTTAAGGTCGATGTATGAATGTTGTTTGTGCGGGAAAACAAGAGCTCGCTAATATTTACCAATTGGAACATGCTTTGTTTGGCGATCACGCCTATCCGCTGTTTTTCTTTCGTCAGGCCTTTGATTGTTGGGGAAAGGGCTTGTTGGTCGCGAAACAGGATTCGCAGGTTGCGGGCTATGTGTTAATGACACCAACCGACAAACAACAAGAGTATTGGGTTTTGTCTCTGGCTGTTGATACTGCTTACCGAGGCATGGGGATTGGCCGTTCATTGATGCAGCAGGCGATAGAAACCTTGCCACAAGATTCCAAGCTGTTGCTTACCGTTGATCTAAATAACAGCTCGGCTTGTGATCTGTATTTGTCGATGGGTTTCGTGACCATCAAGGAAGAGAGCAATTATTTTGGTGACGATGAGCCTCGTTTGGTCATGCAGCTCATCGTCTAGCTTCCGTTTCATTGTGTCTATCTAGGTGCAGACATCGCACCCTTAGGTCAACATCACGATACCGTGCATCAAAACCACGCTAGAGGTTAATCGGGTTCGCATATCAAAATAGCCGTCGGGGCCTTCACTTTGGTTCTCTTCTCTTATTGACCTCTCCGCTCGCCAAACCGCAATGTAGCCTAAGATCAGAATCAGTGTGGTGAGGAACTCTTGCTGCTCACCGAGTAGCACCGCTAGCCACGCTGCCAAAACAATAACATTGCTTAGAATCAGAGTCTTGTTGCTGGATTGGCTTTCGAAGTTCTCTATCCCATTGGCCCACAAGATGCCCGACAAAAAGCTCAAGATAACCACGCTGTAGGTGATGAAGAGTGTTTCGCCGCTCAAGCTAAAGAATTGGCTGTCGGTGAGTGATAACAGTAGGCCGAATAAAAAGGGGATTAAACCCATATAACCGAGCTTGGCCATGGTGTTGCGTGTTTGAGTTGTGTCCATGTAATCTGACCTCATAACTGCTGCTCTATTGCATTTTTGAGGGTACTACTGGTTGGCGATGTAGAACTCGGGAAGGTTGCTATCACTTTGCCTTCTTTGCTGACCAAGAACTTGTAGAAATTCCATTTTGGTTTGATACCGGCTTGTTGTTGGATTTCGGCAAAGACTGGGTTTGCGTCTGGCCCTGAGAGTGAAGCGCGCGCCATCATCGGAAAGGTGACGCCATAATCTAGGTAGCAGATTTTAGCGGATTGCTCCTCGCTTCCTCTGTCTTGGCGAAAATCATTGCTTGGGAAACCAATAACGGTGAAGCCTTGGTCTTTGTAGGTTTGATGAAGTTGTTCGAGCTGCTCAAATTGCGGAGTGAAGCCACATTGGCTAGCGGTGTTTACCACCAACAGAGTTTTGCCTTTAAACTCATCGCACAGCGCAATTTCTTCGGTTGAATTTAACAAGCGCTGTTTGCCATTGAGTATCTCGGGGCAGCTCGCTGCAAAGGCGATGGAACTCGTGAGGCTTGTAATCAGGATGGTTGAGCAAAGTAGTGAACATTTCATAGGTTTGGCTCATTTTAGTTGGCGTAATGGTTATTACTCTTGAGCACGTTGAAATGATCACTTTGCGTATTATTTACTGTCTCTTTAACTAGCGTTTTGAGTTGTGCTTTTGCTCTCTGACATAAGATAGGGAGCGACCAAGCGACAGATATTCACTTTCGCACCAAGGCGAGCTGCTAATAGATACATACCACCAATTTTTCGGTGTAGGAACAACGCATCGGCGGGTGGGGTATGCCAATACTCTTGTTCCATGCTCAAAATGGTTCCAGCTTCACGAAGACGTTGCGCTAAACCACTTGCTTTGAAGTCGTAATCTTCATCTACCAACATCGGCTCACACGCCATTTTCACAAGGTTTAGAATCGCTTGGCGTTGATCAGGGAGAATTGTCTTGCTGAAGAATCCAATCTGCTCTAACGATTGGTTGAGCCCTTGCTCATCGTTGTTAATTACAGAGGAAAAGGCCAAGCGATAACCCTTGCTAAAGCGGTCACTGTATTCACGGGTTGCTCCGAAATCTAACAAGCCAATTTGTCGGGTGTTTTCAACATAAAGGTAGTTGGCGAAATTAGGGTCAGTTTGCACCATCTTAAAGTCGAACAACTCTTTGAATAGGAGCTCAAGCAGGCTGTGCATCACAAAGTCACGGGTGCTTTGGTCGTAACTTTCTATCTGTTCTATTGATACGCCCTCAATGAAGTCCATGGCGAGCACGGATTCTGAAGAGACTTGCGGATGAATCTTAGGTACGACGAAGTGTGAGTGCTCTTTTAGTGCGTTGTGATAACGAGTCGCATAGTCAGCCTCGCGAGCGTAGTCCGCTTCATCATGGAGCTGTTTTTTAGCCTCTTCTAACAAACCTTTGTAGTCGACCGATTTGGGTATCAAGCCAACAATGTTGAGCAGTGTGCCAACGTTATCTACATCACTGTCGATACTTTTTCGAATGCCTGGATATTGGACTTTGACGGCGAGCTTGTCTCCAGCATCGCTGTACGCTTGGTGAACTTGTCCGATGGATGCACTGGCAATCGGTTTAAAGTTGAAGGAAAGGAATTCGGTTTTCCAATGGTTTCCGAGTGAGCTTTCTAAGACTTGATTGAGCTGCTTTGTTGGCAGTGGGTCAGCGTCTGAGCGCAGGCGAGAAAGAATGTCGGCTAACTCTGGCTCTAAGACATCTCCCGCATCCATTGAAAGCATTTGCCCTAATTTCATCGCAGCTCCACGCAGGTGCGCGAGCTGGTCGGTCAAGCGAGCAATGTTCTGTGGCGTTAACAGTAAATCTTTTGCCTTGGGCCTGTTGCCTTGCGCAATTTGCTTGGTGCCTTCTGTTAGCACGTTACCTGCGACTCTTGTCGCCAGCGAGGCGAACTTGCTGAATCTAGAAAGTCTATGAGTGGGAAGGTTTCTCTCTTTTGCCGACATAAAGTCTCTCTCTGGGAATCAGGGTTCACTACAAAGTTCTATCAATCATTACACAACCTTATGTCTTGTTGTGATAACTTGTCGCCTGAATCAGTAACTCGATTGAAAAGGACAAAGCATGAAGTTTATTTGGTTGAAAGTCGTTCTTACCGTACTAGTATTTGCTGCACTGTTTGGCATCGTTTACTACAAAGTCGCCAGTGGTATGTCTTAACTCAATACTATTTCGTACAGCTGTTTCCGTTGCAACGTGATTTTCCGGTTAGCCAGAATGAGATTTTATATCGATTCTTGGCGAACCTCAGGTAGCACCAGTCTGCAAATGGCTTAAATATGGCCCAACGTAATGGCGCATAAAGCCAACCTTTTCCTACTAGGTTCCATGCTTGGTAGGTCACATCTAACCCAAGTAGTAGCTTTCCGTTCTCATCAAGAGCATGCAGCACTGTGTTGGCCGCATCCGCATCAATCTGAGGATAGTTTGCAAACGCTTCGCTGTAGATATCGATAGTCTGGATCTTCCCCTCAGTGTCGTACTTGGCGAGCGCAGCCATCTCTTTCGCACATAATGGACAAGTGCCATCATAAAATATCTTCAGTTGTGTCATTGTTTGTTCGCCTGTGGCTTGCTTAAAAGAACCTTCAGTTGACCGTTAAGTCGGCACCCTTAAGTTCAATCGCGTATTATTTTAGAATGTTAAAATGGCTACGCTATTGTACCTTTTAAAGATCACTCTCCTCGAATCAAAGCTCTAAAGATGTCTTACTTTGACACTTTGTTCACCCTTTCAAGTCCTTGATTATGTGGTCAAATCCCTTGTTTATGGACAAATGATAACAAAACGTCCAATAGAGGTGTGCCTTAAATATATAAACATCAACCAAATCAGATAGTTGATGTTGGCTTGGAATATGCTCTATCGAACCTACGAATTGCTAAAGGATTTCTCCAATTTGGGCGGGCAGAACATCCTGAAAGCATAAGTACGGAAAAATGGAGAGAGAACATGAAGGTTATAAATTATTTACTCAGTGTGCTTTTGTTGTTTAGTAGCCCTCAGTTGGTGTGGGCTACGGTTGATGTTATGGAACTTGATGGTAATGCGACCAGTGATAATAGCGGTATTGATTGGGACGATGTAAATGATCCCAACAGCATGGTTGGGATTGCAGAATTTTTCGAAAAAGACCGTAACGGTATCGATCAAATTTTTTGGAAGGGGGGATCAAAAGACGATTCAGATATTACGGATTGGGCGTTCCGTACTGCGTCACCACAACCAAAAGATGACTTTACCAATGCGTATGCTGCTGCCTTTGAAAGCGAAGGTGATTTGCTGATTTATTTTGGTGCCGACCGATATGCCAACAATGGTGATATGTACATTGGTTTCTGGTTCTTACAAGACCAAGTAGGATTACCAGATGGACAAACTAAGGGCGACTTTGTTGGGCAGCATGTCAATGGAGACATTCTTGTCTTGATTTCATTTCCTCAGGCGAGTGGCGGTAATCCCTATATAGAAGTGTTTCAGTGGGATTTAAATAATGGCGATGTCACCGACAATATGACGAGAATTTTCCAAACAGACGGTGACCCTAAATCGAATGATTTCGTGGGTGCAAGATGTGGCAGTGGCGCTGTTGGTGTCGATAAGATATGTGCGATTTCAAATGATGATTCTATCGGGGCAATACCGCTACCGAACGTGCAAGGTTGGGACTACCTAGCTAAAACTGGTGAAACAACGTCAATTCCGACAGAGAGCTTTGTGGAAGGTCGATTAAACTTGTCAGCTCTGTTGAATGATGAGTTTGGTATTGAGGATATTCCTTGTTTCAGTAGCTTCTTAGTCGAGTCACGAGCTTCACGTTCGATTGATGCATCTTTGGCTGACTTCGTTGTCGGTTCATTCAGTTTATGTAGCATCAGTATAGCGGCGACTTGTAACACAACCAGCTTTACGGTTGATGGCATGTTTAACATCGATTACACCGTGACGGTCACCAACTCCGGTCCTGGTTCGTTAGGCACCAATGGTGATTACCAAGTGGCCTTTTTATCTCAGTCACCAATATTAGGTGCGCTTCCTGTCGTGGGTAACGGTGATGAAGTGTGGAGTGTCGGTGAGTCATTCTCATTCATGGGTAATTACTTGTCTGTGAATAATGGTGCCGTTGGTGTGATCGATGGTTCAGTAGACCTTGATGGGCTTATCGTGAATGCTCAAGCTCCTGTAGCTTACAATTGTCCGCCAATAGACTTGAGTCCGATGGTTGAGATTTCTAAGGTATGTAATAGCTTCTTAGAGGTTGATAGTGGTCAAGTTGTGCTTAAGAAAACCTATGATGTTGAAATATGTAATACTGGTGATATCCCATTGGCCATTGAATCGCTGGTGGATTCTAAGGATGACTCTTTGAGCCGTTCTGACTTACCTACCGAAGTCGTCAACAGCAGTTATTACCTCGACTTCGCTTTACCTTGTGATGATCTTGAGGATGTGACCACGTGTGGTGCTGGTAATATATGTAGCGTATTAAGTGCCGAACCTGAGTTGTTTGCTTGTAAAACGGGTGAAGGAGAGTGGATACCGAACTTTGGTGATGCGATTGGTCAAGTGTGTACACAAGTAAGCAAAACTTATGCGCCAAATGTGTTACCAACTGGAGTAGACGGAATGCTATCGAATCAAGTGACAGCAACGTTTGACTCGCTGTTCTTGCAAGAAGCATTTATGGAAACATCGAACATTGCAACCTGTGATGTTTGTCCATTTACTGTTCCTGAGCCATAAGTACTTTCATTAACTGAGTACAACTAAACTCTAAAGCAGCCTAGTTCGTTAGGCTGCTTTTTTTAGTTAGGTAATTAATTAACTAGGCGACTTAAATTACTATCTGATGTTTTTTGATCAGCTTGTACAAGGTTGTCCGAGAAATAGACAACGCTTTAGCAGATTGGGAAATATTGTAGTGGTGTTGCTGAATCACTCGACGAACATTTTTTGAAGAAAGTCCAGTGTCACTCTCAGTGGCGAGCGATGCACCTTTCAATTGAATCCTCATATGATGAGTAGAAAGGGCGCTTGAGTTAGAAAGAACAATCGCTCTTTTTATGCAGTTGAATAATTCCCTGACATTGCCCGGCCAGTGGTACTGTTTCATTTGCTCAAGGGTGTCACTAGGCAGTTTGATTTTGGATGCGTAATTGTGTTTTAGTTCAAATCGAATCAAATCTTCAATGTCTTCTTTATGATCATTGAGTGGCACTAGATCCAATGGAAGTACATTGATCCGATGAAAGAGATCCTTTCGAAATTTACCCGCCGCGACGGCTTGTTCTATGTTGACGTTGGTGGCGAAAATTACACGGCAATCTACAGTTAGTTGGTTGTTACTGCCTAATCGCTCTATCAAGTTATTTTCTAGAAAGTGGAGCAGGTAAGTTTGCAGCGACAGTTCCAGGTCGCCGATCTCATCGAGAAATAGTGTGCCACCATTCGCTCTTTCTACATGTCCGACGTAGCGCTTGTTTGCTCCCGTGAACGAGCCCTTTTCAAAGCCAAACAACTCGGAGTGAACCAGTGACTGTGGTATTGCGCCACAATTTACAGCGATAAACGGTTTCTGACAGCGGGCTGAGGCCTCATGTATTAAACGTGCACAGAGGCTTTTTCCTGTACCTGTTTCCCCTTGAATCAGTACTGGGAAATCGTTGTTAGCGATCTTAGTTATTTTCTTTTTAAGTTGTTGGATGGTGCTGGATTTCCCCACCAATTGATATTCATGGCATGAAGCAGGCTTAGGTTTGTTCTGTTTGGTGTCTACCATGCCATACGCATGCCCTAAATTTCGACAAAGCCACTCTGTATCAATTGGTAGGTGGTAATAATCCCAATAGGTTTGCTTAATGAGCGATAAGTTGCGGCTTGGTGGTTGTTTGAAGATAGCGATTGCTTTTAAACTTGGAAAGCGTGCCTTCAACGTTGATATTTGCTCACATTGCTTGTCGACCGAGGATGATGTTAGACAGGAAACGACAATTGGTGCGCAGCAGTGGCTGTGGGAATTGAGCCAGTGAATGGCTTGTTCGGTCGTTTCTGCAATTTGAGCTTTCCAGTTATGGAGGCGCAGTTCCTCCGCCCACTGATTATGGTGCAGGCATGTTGAGTTACATAGCAGAACCACAGAACGAATTTTAGGTTCAGGTGATACTCTCGCTGATGGCATTGTGCTCACTCTTCATGTTTCGACTCCATGATGAAACCTACAGTAAGCCCCCTAAATATCCCATAAGCTTAGAAGAGTTTAATTAATTCGACTACACAAATTTGACGAATTTGAACTAACAAATGGCGTTGTCTTAAGCAGGAAGGCCAATCAGGTGCTTTACTTACTGATATTTGTGCTTATTAATTAAAGGTATTCACGAATATCGTGTCTTTACTGTTTTATTTATTGATGATCACACAGTAAACTCCGCGCTAATCACTAACGATAAAGAGCTGATATTGATGATAATTAACGTAGCAAAAAAGTTCATTTTAGCAGCGTCTGCGCTGGTGCTAGGTGGTTGTGTGAGCTACAGCGTTACTGAACAAGAAATGACGAACTACCTGCAAGATTCGGTGATGTTAGAACAAGAAGTCGGTGTGCAAAACGTTATGTATGCGCAAGTGGCGGTTGATGACTTAGCGGTGCAAATTGGTCGAGCTGATGCCGAGCGAGTGTCTGTTCTGGCGAATACCAATGCAAAGGTTCAAGTGTTTAACATGCCAAACATGGGGCTAGATCTGGATATCGAATTCAGCGCGATTCCCGAATACGACAAAGAGAGTGGTGAGGTCTACTTAAAGTCTCTGCGTCTTGAGCGCTTTGAGGAGAAGGGAAAGCAGCTTTCTCCTGAAATAGAGAAGTTACTTAAGCCTGCCGTTTCTATGATTGGCTTTGCTTTGTCTCAGTCACCGGTTTACAAATTGGACAGCAATAAGGTTCAAGAGTCATTGATCAAGTCATCGGAACCTAATTTAGTGATTAAAGACAACAAGCTGGTCATCGAGTTATTTGATTAACCCTTCCCGTTTAGCTTGGACTCAGATTTAAAACACAATGGCTGCCGATTTGGTGGCCATTTTTGTTTGTGTTGAACAAGCAATACTTCTGTTTTTAGGCTGTCTATTAAGCTTGTTTTCTCTGGCTCATTTATTGAATTCGCCGCGTATCTCACCTTTACTTTACTCTTGTGAGCAAGTCATCGCTTCAGTCATCAAATCATAAAAAAGAAAAGGTGAGCGAACTATGAAGAATCCAGTAATAGCGGATAACAAACCCGTTAAGGTCGAGCTAACCGAAGGCGAGGAGTATTACTTCTGTACCTGTGGCAAATCGAAAAACCAACCGTTTTGTGATGGTTCTCATGCAGGAACGGGCTTCAAACCAAAGAGTTTCGTGGCCGAGGAAACCGGCGACGCTTACCTGTGCCGCTGTAAGTATTCGAACAACCTCCCTTTTTGCGATGGCACTCATAAACAGTTCACTACAGAGCAAGTGGGGCAAGAAGGCCCTGAAGTTCACATTCAAGCGACAGCCCCTGATTTATCTCCTGAGGCAAGCGCAACCAAAGAAGAGCCTACCGTGGAGTTTATTTACCAACTGGCGCGTGATGGTTTGTCCAAAGTGGGACATCATGGGCCTATGACCTCTATGGGCGTGCCTAGGCACCTCTTACCTCACTGGGATGATATTCAAGTGATGGTTGCACAAATGGCGACCAAGCCGTTATTGGAAAATGTGCCCGTCGGTACTGAACTGATTATTGGGCCTAAAGCGAAGAAGCCACTTAAATTGGACATCTCTTTGTTTGTGTCGGACATGAGTTTTGGCTCACTCTCTGAAGAAGCGAAAATCTCTTTAGCGACAGGCGCGGAGCTTGCGGGAACCGGAATTTGCTCGGGTGAGGGCGGAATGTTGCCCGAAGAGCAAGCGGCGAACTCACGTTACTTTTACGAACTAGCCAGTGCACAATTTGGTTACGATGAATCCAAGCTTAAAAACGTCCAAGCCTTCCATTTTAAAGGTGGGCAGGGGGCGAAAACCGGAACGGGCGGGCACTTACCGGGCGCGAAGAACATAGGTAAGATCGCAGAGGTACGTGGCATTGAAGCGGGTACCGCCGCGATTTCTCCGCCCACCTTTGTTGATCTAAAAACCGTCGAGGATTTCAAAAAGTTCGCCGATCGTGTTCGAGAAGTGACAGGCGGGATCCCAATTGGCTTCAAGTTGAGTGCCAATCATATTGAAGAGGATATTCAGTTTGCGCTTGATGCCAGTGCCGATTACATCATTTTGGATGGTCGAGGCGGTGGTACTGGGGCGGCGCCAGAAATGTTCCGTGACCATATTAGTGTGCCGACCATTCCAGCGCTTGCTCGTGCCAGAGCCTATCTAGACAAGCAAGGCGTAAGTGACAGAGTCACCTTAATCATTACTGGTGGGCTTCGTGTTCCGATGGACTTCGTAAAAGCGATGGCGCTTGGCGCTGATGGAGTCGCCATCTCAAACAGTGCCATGCAGTCGATAGGTTGTGTTGCCGCCCGAATGTGTAACACCAATAATTGCCCAGCGGGTATTGCGACTCAAAAAGCCGATTTACGCCAACGGTTAAATGTTGAGAAGGCATCGAATCAATTGAAGAACTTTTTCGAAGCTTCGACTGAATTGATGCAAGTGATGGCGAGAGCTTGTGGTCATGATCATTTGAATCAGTTTAACCCTCACGATCTAGCAACATGGAATCGCGAAATGGCCGAGCTATCTGGAGTCGCTTACTCTGGTGTCAGTCCATTAAACCAACTGAAGTAAATAGTATTTCGATAAAGCACACTCACTGTATTTTGGGTGTGCTTATTTTTGCCAGTGCAATGCCAATCTATGTTTAACCTTTCGTAATTAACTGCTTTATAAGTATTTTTAAATTACTTCCTATTTTTTAAAAATATCGCTTTACCTCAAGTTAACTTGAGGTTTTATCATCATCCCCAATCTAAATACACAGACAATCGCCTCTGAAACCATGAATGTGGAAAGGTGATACAAATGAATTAGGAACCAACAATGAAAGTATTAGCAATTGGCGCGACCAACAGTAAAGCATCGATTAACCAACAATTAGCAGCGTACACCGCAAGCTTAGTTGAGGGCGCGCAAGTAGAGGTTCTCGATCTTAATGATTTCGAGATGCCTATTTACAGTGAAGACAGAGAAAAAGAGTCCGGCGTTCATCAACATGCGCAGCGTTTTTTTAGCAAGATTGGTGAAGCTGATGCTGTGGTCATCTCTTTTGCTGAGTACAACGGTTCATACACCGCAGCCTTTAAGAATGTGTTTGATTGGACATCACGAATCGACATGAAAGTGTATCAAGGCAAACCTGTGGTTATGCTCTCCACATCACCAGGCCCTGGTGGCGCAAGTTCTGTGTTGTCGTCTGCGGTACAGTCTGCACCTTACTTTGATGCAGATGTGAAAGGTTCGATGTCGGTGCCAAGTTTCTACGACAACTTTAATGTAGAAACGGGTGAGATCATCAATGCCGAAATGGCCGAGAACTTGAAATCGATCATGAGTCAGATCTAACTGCTTCAGTGAGTGAGATAATTACTACATTGGTGCGCAGATAAATAGATAAATAGATACATAAATGGCCATCAAGCGAAGGCCATTTAATTGTGTTATTGCCTATTGTGATAGTTCTGCAGCGGTGTCAACGAAGATGCCTTGAATATCTTTCGCTTCACGCTCGGTTTGACCGCCGTGTTTTAGAAACGCACCGATAATTGCTGCGGTTTTTTGCTCTTTTGCACGCTCTAAGAAGTAACGCAGTTCTAGCTCGGCACCCGCTTGCTCATCTTTGATTGAAGCAGCGATGATCTCTTTGTACATCACGATATCACGTACTTCTAATTGGCTGATTACACCGAGTGTCGCGGCTAAGAAACCCTCTAGCTCTGCCTTCGGTACGAACTGCGTAATGATGTTACGGTCTTCTGCTTGTTGAGCAGTAAAGTCGTTGCCGAGCAGCAAAGCTTGTAGCGCTTTGTTTTTGCCCATGCGTCTCGCAAATTGCACCGCGCCTTGACCACCTGTTGGGATGTTCACATGAATTTCTGGTTGTGCGAACGCTGAGTTTTCAGTGCCATAAGCAAGGTCACACGCCATCACAAATTCATTGCCGCCCCCACGAGCTACGCCATCAACCACCGCAACAGAGACTTGCTTCATTGATTTGATGTTTTCAATCATATGGTTGAATTCAATCGAACCGGCTTGTCCACCTTGCGTACCGTTGATCACATTGAGATCTAGATGAGCCAGAAAGAAGCTCTCATGTAATGATTTAAATACCACAACCTTAGTATCACGATCATCTTGCAATGAAATCACAAAAGCATTGATCTCGTTGATCAAGTCGAAAGTCAGCACGTTCACTGGTGGATTGTTGATCGATACGGTTGCAATGCCATTTTGGTTAGTCACAGATAGTAGTGTCATGGGGTGTTCCTCTATTAGGTCGGGACTGAATGTTGTCTCCGTTATGTGCAGCTACTATAGATTTGTAATAAGATGAGAAAAATAGTCATATTGGCACTTTATTGGTGCTCTAAATGCAACAAAGGGCGTTATGGATATATCGAGTCGTTTATTATTGTTACTTGAAGTGGTTGAGCTAGGTTCGTTTGTCAAAGTTGCGGAGCAAAGAAATGTCGACCGTTCCGTTATATCTAAACAGATCAGCCGCCTTGAGGAAGAGCTTGATGTTCGGTTACTCAATCGCACCACTCGTTCGTTATCTCTGACTGCCGCAGGCAATGAGATGGTCAATCAAGCGTATCAGCTGCGTGCATTGTTGAATGATACTCGACGCTTGGCGCAAAATTATCATGCAGAGCCTAGAGGGTTATTAAGAATCACCAGCTCTACCATGTTCGGTCGACAATATGTTCAGCAGGCGATTGCGGTTTTCCAGAAGCAGTATCCAAATGTGGACTTTGAATTGCGACTCGAAGATCGAATCGTTGATATGGTTAAAGAAGGGTTTGATATTGGTTTCCGTATTGGTAAGCCCAAAAACTCTAGTCTCATCAGCCGTAAGATAGCCAGAAGTCGATTGTTGATTGTTGCTTCACCTGAGTTCATTGCTCAGCATGGCGAGATCAACACCATCGAAAAGCTGGAGTCATTACCTGCGACTATTTACGCTGCTCCGGGTTTGTTGATCGATAAGTTTTCTTATGTCGATCAGGAGGGGCAAATGCAGCATTTCCAGCTTAATGCTACCTACAAAGTGAATGACGTTGAGATGATTTCCAAGAGCGCTTTAACTGGCAGTACTCTCGCGGTCGTCACGGCGCAGATGATTGAAGATAAAGTGCTCAGTGGTGAGTTGGTGCCTATTATGACTCACTTAAACTTAGATGACTTTGGCACTTTCTATGCGGTGTACCCACATCGAGATGCACCCATAAAAACCAAGCTCTTCATTGATACATTGAAAACGATTGTCGGTGAAGATAAGCCCGTTTGGGAGCAAGGCATTCCTGGGTTCGACAACATGTATGGTAATAGGCAAAAAAAATCATAGCTTAGAGAATCAATGCGTTAGGGGTCTTTATTGGGGGTATTTTGTAACCTAGGCAAAACCTAAAGTTGAACCAAAAATTCAAGTTAACGTTAACTCTATTATACTGTTCATTATCAGGACGAAACGGCTATGCAAACAGGAAGTGAAAGATCATGAGAAACATCGTATACCTCACCATAGGCCAGTTGGCAGAGCGCAGTGGCGTGGCTCCTTCGGCTTTACGTTTTTACGAAACCAAGGGGTTAATTGCTTCGATTCGTACTAATGGTAATCAGCGCCGGTATCAGTCGGCGATGCTGCGTCGAATCGCGTTGATACAAGTCGCGCAGTCGATAGGCTTCACGCTCGAAGAGATCACCGAAGAGTTATCAACATTGCCGATGAACCATACCGCGACTAAGCGAGATTGGGAACGCGTCGCGAAGAAATGGCAGGGGCAACTGGACAGCAAGATGGCGCAGATTAAATCGTTACAAGAGAACTTAACAGGCTGTATCGGTTGTGGATGCTTGAGTATGCAAAAGTGCAACTTGTTAAATCCTGATGATATCTTGCATGACCAAGGACAGGGCGCACAAAGGATTGTTGAGTAGCCCTGACTTAAGGTTCCCTATCTGAGAGCGTCGAATCCAATGCACTCAATCTGATGGTCAGCCAACCACTGTTTTAGCGCAGGGCTAGTGAGCAGTTGATACTCTTCGACTCGTTTATCACTGTAACTTGATAGGGACTTAAGCTGTTCACTTGCCACTGATGAAGGGTGACACATTAACTCAAGTACACCGTTAGGCATCATAGCTTGGTAGCTCAGTAATAAATCTTTCAGGCCATTCAGCGATACGCCTTGGTCAAAGAAACGCATGTCGAAAGCATCTGGCGTTGGCACTCGCAGTGTATCTTGGCCACTCAAGATGTTATCGATTCGTCTAACTGGAAGACCAATGCGATTCACTGTGCGGGTAAATGCTGCTTTTAGAGGTTTAAACACACCACCAAAGTGATGACTGTCGATATGGTTGATCTCTAAACCTGCATCGAGGGCGGCTTGATATTGCGCGTTGAGTTCAAGCACCACCTCATCTTCATTCACATCTGATTTATCGAACAGAGTAACATTGCTAAAGAAGTGGCCGTGTTCGTCGACTAAGCTCGGAACTAACTCTGGTGACGTCAATGGTTTGCCTGCAGTGACCGTAAAGTGCAAGCCAACTTCAGAGACTAAACCTTGATGATAGAGCTCAATCGCGTTTTGTGTACCCGGTTGATTCATCATGATGGTGGTCGACTTAACCAACCCCGCCTTAAAGCAGTCGACGATGCCGTGGTTCACGCTTTCAGTGAGGCCGAAATCATCGGCGTTGAGTATCAATTTCATCATGACCTCTTATTAAAAGATTTGGATTCAATATCTTGAATGAACTCTGCTGTGACTTAGCTCATTTGCTGTTATCACCGAGCTTATTGGCTGCTAACAAAGGCTACATTAAGCGAGTCGATGAGCAAACGCGGGCATGAAGTCTAAGTTCTCGCGAATAGTTTCTTGCAAAGCCTCGTCGATGTGCGAACCACTATCGACGATAGGGTTTAAGATCAGAGCACGTTTTGCTGTTGCGATGTCACCCGTCATCGCCGCTTTAACGGTCAGAGTTTCAAACTCTTTCATCTGTTGAATCAAGCGCAGCGTGTCGCTATCAAAAGGTTCAACGTTCAGTGGCAGGATCGCACTGCTGGTGATTACCGAACTCACTTCTACCGCGCAGTCATTGGGTAATCCTTGAATCGCACCATTGTTGCGAGTGTTGACGTGCATGATAGAACGTTTGTTATTGTGGATACTGTTCATGAGCTCACAGGCCGCTTCAGAGTAGTAAGCACCACCTCGTTCTTCTAACAATTTAGGCTTGGTATCGAGCATGGGATCTTTGTAGATCTCTAACAACTGATGTTCAACCTTGGAAACTAAGTCTGCGCGATTGGTGCTGTTTTCAGACGCAGTAAATTCTTTGTCTAAGATGTCTCTGGATTGGTAGTAGTAACGTAGGTAAGCACAAGGAACGATGTTCAGAGAACGAATCAATTCAGCGTCCCATTCAAAGGGAGGGATGTTCTTTGGCATCATTTGATCGTTACCACCGAGGAGTTGCTCGATGAGCTCTGCCAACTTGTCTTCACCTTTATGAAGCACCTTACGAGCCCAAACTAGGTGGTTTAATCCGGCGATTTGCATCGTTATATCTTTACGTTCTGCACCAAGCATTTTCGCCGCGCCTAGCTCCATGTTGACGGGAACGTTACATAGACCAACGGTTTTAATGGTTGAGTGCTTAATCAGTGCTTCCGTTACCATGCCTGATGGGTTGGTGAAGTTGAGTAACCATGCATTCGGACACAGTTCTTCCATCTCTTTCGCTATCTCGAGTGCAATCGGAATGGTTCGGCAAGCATTAGAGAAGCCACCCAAGCCATTGGTCTCTTGGCCGATCATACGATATTTCAGAGCAATCCTCTCGTCGCGTAGTCTGGCTTCCATTCTTCCGGCGCGAAATTGAGAGCAGACAAAATCCGCGTCTTTCAGGGCAGCTTTTCGATCTGTGGTGAGGTGAACATTAATCTCACAGCCTGCTTTGTTTATCATTCGCTTGGTGAGCGCCGCGATTATCTCTGCTTTTTCCATGCCTTCTTCGATATCGACCAACCACAGATCAGAGATAGGCAATTCGTGATGGCGCTTGAGCAGTCCTTCAACGAGCTCTGGGGTGTAACTTGATCCACCACCAATCACAGTTACTTTGAGTTTTTGATTCTGTTGCATGCTGTTCACTATTTAATGTTGTAGATTACTTGGTTTAATTTATATGATGGTTACATACACCGACAAACCAGTTATGACGACTTATGAATTAGTGAGGTTAATCCATGGGGCTGTTCGAAAATCGCCAACAAACGCTGTCACTGCTGCACACCTTCAGTGTTGCGGCTAAACATTTAAGCTTTACGCTTGCCGCCGATGAGCTCTTCTTAACTCAGGGAGGGGTCAGTCATCGCATTAAAAAACTCGAACAACAATTGAAGTTCAACCTGTTTGTGCGCAAGACAAGAAAGCTCGAACTGACGCCAGAAGGTCTGCGTGTGCTATCTATGTTGAACGTCTCATTTGAGTCTATCTTTTCCGAACTCATGGATATTCAAACGGGTGAGCTAAGCGGGGAGTTGTATATCGCGACATCGCCTTATTTCGCTTCCTCGTGGTTAATGCCACGCTTGCCGGAATTCAGACGTTTGTATCCGAATCTAAGCATCAAACTGCAAACCAAGCAGAACCAGTCAGACTTCCAGTTTGAACCTTATGACGTGGCAATTTTCTATAGCGAAGGCCATTACCCAAACCATTACAGTGAGCGATTATTCAGTGGAGTAAGAACCCCAGTGTGCAGCCCTGAATACGCGAAACGCTTTAAACTAGAACAAGGCATTCAACACTTAGATGATGTTCGCTTCATTCACAGTGGAGATATCACTGCGTGGCAGCGTTGGTTGTATGAAGTTCAAAGTGATACCGACTGCGCGCTTCAGTGTGACTATTACAGCGATAACCGCTTGGCGATGGATGCTGCGATACTATCTATGGGGCTGGCATTAGGACGGTTAGAGTTCATGAAACCGCAGATAGAACAAGGCTTGTTGGTCGCGCCATTTATGAGCATTGAATCGGGCAAAGGGTATGATTTAGTGTGCCCGAAAGGCATGGAGCAACGAACTAAGTTTCAGGTGTTTTCTCAATGGGTTAAGCAACAGTTGTGACCGAATAGCGTGCCTAGACAAACACGAATTATAGGTCTAGTTTAGGTGGTTCTTTCAATAAAAGAAGAGGTTAGTTATGTTCAGCCATGTTTTTCTCGGTACCGAAGATATTGAACGCGCGAAGGCTTTTTATGACCCCATCATGAAGGTGCTTGGTTATAGCGAAGGTTCCGTTGACCCTAAAGGGCGCTGTGTTTACGTTAGCCAAACGGGCGTGTTGGGCTTAACGAAGCCGATTGATGGTCAGCCTGCGACTCACGGCAACGGCATGACGGTGGGTTTTCTTGCGTCTTCTCCTGAAGTTGTAGATGAATGGCACCGAGTTGGCGTCGAAAATGGCGGTACCAGCATTGAAAACGGCCCCGGAGCGAGAGGTTCTGACGAGCGTCGTTTGTACATGGCTTATTTGCGAGATCCTGATGGAAACAAGATCTGTGCAACTCACTTTATGCCATAGTTTACGTTATGCCACAGTAGCGTATACTTAGATCATGTTGATGGTTCGGAGTTGGTGAAGTCGCGGCTCTGAACTTGTTAGCTTCCTGAAGACTCAAAATTTTGCAAAGGATCAGCTAGATGACATCGAACGAACTGTTTTATGAAAGCTTCGAGCGCTGCCGGATTGACCAAGAATTTCTTGAAACGTTTTTGGCGGATTTTTGTGAGCATAATCCAAGGTTTTCAGAACGTTTTGAAAAGATAGGGTTAGAGCAACAAACTAAGATGCTTAAAGCCTCGATCATCCTTATCTACAACTCTGCTGGTCTGCCGAGCGTACGAAACTCGGTGAAAAAGCTTGGGAAGCGACATAAAGATTTAGGAATGGATATCTCTGAGCAAGAGCTCAACGAGTGGTTCAATTCGTTACTCAATACGGTTAAAAAATACGATCCTCACTATGATGAAAGCGTCGAACAAGCATGGACAGAAACTCTCGAGGCCGGCTTAACTATCATGAAGAAAGAGTGTGTGGTTCCAAACACTGTGAATAACTAGGTCGTTGATGGGTAGTTTTGCTTGTTCGTTATTTAAAACCGGCATTAACTCTTGAAAGATTGACATTGTAAGGTAAGCCTAACGATATCAGGCTTGCCTCTTATTGTTTGACTAGAAATGAGCAGCCCAACCAATCAGGAACCCTTGCGATGCGGTATCGTATTCAAAGGTGCCCTTGTTTTCGTAATCAACCCAGGTCGATTTGTAGGCAACATTTAAGTCAGACCAACTGTTTATTTGGTATCGCACGCCAGTTAGCAGAGATGAAGTAAAGTTGGTGTCACTGCCAAGTCCTGCATCAATAGTTGCGTGAAACTTCCAATCCTTATTGATCTGAGTTATCCATCTCACACCTATTTGGTAGTCAACCCAATCTTCATCGAGTGATCGGTCTGTACTTAGCTTACCACCTGAACCGTAAAGCTTGGCATCAATGTCGTTATCCCACCAACGAAGCCCAAACAGATAATCAATCGAGCCAAAGTCGTATTGGTAGCGCTTAAACCCCTTCACATCTAAAACACCTTGTCGGATATCAAGATTGCCTTTCAATACCTCTAGGTTGCTACCTAAAACTGAGTTCGTTTTTCCGCTTAACTTCATGAAGCTGTAATCAATGTAATAGCCCCACTGATTGTCATAGATACCCTCTAAACGCACCATTGCGGTCATATCAAGATGATCCATGATGAATGCAGGATCAACATCGACATCTGCTGACAAGCCACCAATGGTGCTGTCTCCACGGATATTGAGTGCGAGCGCGTAAATTTCGAAGCTATGTTGCCACTTTTTTGTATCCGCTTGTTCGCTTACTTCCTGAGCATTTACGGTTGAACTGGCAGCCAATGCTGATGCGAGTAGGTAACGCCATTTAGCCATATTGATATCCTTATCTTCGATGTGAAATAGCACGAATGTGAATGTGTTTTAACTATCCATTTCTCACATATGCAACTTGTATATTGCTGATTGTAGACTATGTTTTTTGAAAAGAGCCAAATTAAAAGAGTAAGGATATGAAGCCACAAAGCGTTTTTTGTTCGTTGCTGTTTTAGGTTTAACACCGATTGCGTTGTCGTACGGTTATGCCCCCGTTGTCTCCCTTGATTATCTTTTCGGAATTGATGCTAGCCCTATCAATGTCATTCACATTTTTCGTGCCGTAATGGGGTTGTACCTAGCGTTGGCGTTGTTTTGGATAGCAGGGGCGCTACTAAAGAAATACCGACTGCCAGCACTCTACAGTTTGGTGGTCTTCATGTTGGGTTTGGCTGCTGGCCGAGTCATTAGCTTGTTGATAGATGGCATGCCCCACTGGCTACTTGTCGTCTATCTATTATTGGAGCTTGGCTTTGGTTTGGTAGGAGTAAAAATGGTTCACAAAGAGCAATCTGAAACAGTATAAGGACATTCTATGAAAAGGATTTTCCACCTTGTTGTTCTGAGTGTGTTGAGCAGCGTTTCGCTATCAGCATGGTCAGCCCAAGAGCAACCGAATATTTTTGTTATCTTCACGGATGATATTGGGATATCAAACCTGAGTGCTTATCACAATGGTGTGATGAGTAGTGAAACACCAAACATCGATAGTATTGCTGAAAAGGGCATGCTCCTGACCGATTATTACGCTCAACCCTCTTGTACGGCGGGTCGTTCTGCATTCTTAACGGGTCAACTCCCTGTTCGAACAGGCATGCACTCAGTCGGATTGCCGGGAGGCCCAGTGGGTTTAAGTGCAGACACACCAACGCTTCCTGAAATCCTTAAAACCATGGGTTATGTGACGGGTCAGTTTGGTAAAAACCACCTTGGTGATCGAGATGAATTCCTACCGACAATGCACGGTTTTGATGAGTATTGGGGTTGGTTGTATCACTTGAATGCAATGGAATACACAGAAGATCCAGATTGGCCCAAAGATGGCTCTTTGGATGCCTTTGCACCTCGTAATGTTATTTACGCAAGAGCAGACGGTAAAGGTGGTCAAACGATCGAAGATGATGGTGCATTGTCGATCGAGCGTATGCGTACACTCGACGATGAAGTAAATAAACACGCGATCAACTTCATCGAAAGGGCGGTTGAAGCGGATAAGCCATTCTTCACTTGGTACTGTCCATCACGTGGTCACGTTTGGACGCACCTTTCACCTGAATACGAAGCCATGCTTGGCCAAAATGGTTGGGGACTTCAAGAAGTGGTCATGAAAGATCTTGATGATCATGTCGGCGAGATGATGGCGAAAATGGAAGAGCTCGGTATTGCCGACAATACCATCATCATTTTCACTGCCGATAACGGCCCAGAGATCATGACTTGGCCTGATGGCGGCATGACACCTTATCACGGTGAGAAAGGGACAACTTGGGAAGGTGGCGTAAGAGCTCCTGCACTGGTTAGCTGGCCGGGTAAAATCCCTGCGGGTACTGTAGGCAATGGTATCTTTGATGGTATGGACTGGTTACCCACTCTGGTCGCTGCGGCTGGTGGTCCAACGGATCTAAAAGAGAAACTGCTGAAAGGTCACGATGGCTTTAAAGCGCACCTTGATGGTTACAACCAAGTGGATATGCTGACTGAGAAAGGCGAGTCGAACCGAAAAGAGATCTACTACTACGAGCGAGATAAGTTGCAAGCGGTTCGTGTTGGTGATTGGAAGGCGCACTTCATTGTACAGAACCACGGTTGGAGTGGCCCTAAAGAAGAGCTAAACGCGCCATTACTGTTTAACTTACGTCGCGACCCATATGAGCGAGCGGCAGAAGAGTCGGGCATGTACTTGAAGTGGATGGGGCAAAAAATGTGGGCATTTGGTCCTGCACAAGCTGCTGTCCAACAACATCTAGCAACCTTCCAAGAGTGGCCTCCAATGACGCCTGAGTCTCCGGCTGAGAAGACCAGTGGTGTAGGTAATTAGTTAAATATCATAAAAAATCCCGCTCACACTGAGCGGGATTTTTATTTGAATGCGTTTTAACGTTGGTTCTATTTGAGCGTGGTGTTTCGTTCAATAAATTTCACTGGCACCATCAGCTTAACTAAGCTCGTGTCTTGTTCTTGAATCTGGCTAACGACAATTTTTACGGATTCACGTGCAAGGCGTCTGAAATCTTGCTTGAAGGTAGTGAGTTGGTAGTTCAACCATTGAGTCTGTGGGATATCATCAAAACCAATCACTTGAAGATCTTCTGGAATACGCAGGTTGAACTCTAAGCGCGCCACATCCATTACCGCCATCGCCAGGTTATCTGTCGCACAGAAAATCGCTTGAGGATGTGTGGGTTCTGAAAACAGAGTCCTAATGGTACCTAGAGCATCAAGGTAGTCATAATCAGCTTCAATAACACGAGCTTGTTTGCCCGTTAGATCTTCGAACTCTGAGCAAAAGCCCGATTCACGCTCACCGTTGGTGTAGGTCGGTACGTTACCTGTTAGGTAAACCGCTGACTTTGTTCCTACGCTATGCAAATGCTGCGCTGCAACTTGGCCTGCGGCGTAGTTGTCACTCACTACATGGCTACTTTTAGTCCCTTCAACCACACGTGCATATTGAACGATGGGGATGTCGAACTCTTCACACTCTTCATAAAGCGACTTATTAAAGGTCGCAGAAGCAGCAATCACGCCATCAACTCGGTATTGGAAGATATTAGGAATCGAGTGGTTGTCGTTTCCATCCACTTGCCAAGGAATCAATACCGCAGAGTAACCCTGTTTTTGTAGCTCAGTAGAGATAAGCTGCAGAGTTTTCATGTGGATAGGGTAGTCGGCATCTGGGAAAACTAAGCCAATCAATTTGGATTCATTTGTCGTCAGGCTGCGGGCAAAGGCATTGGGACGATAATTCAACGACTTTGCGGCATCGAACACTTTCTGCTTAGTTTTTTCAGACACTGAACTGCCCGGTACAAATACGCGAGATACAGTTGATTGAGAAACGCCAGCCAGCTTAGCGACATCTTTAGAGGTGACGGTTGGCTTTGATGCCGTGGAGTATTTTGGAGAGTTCATAGACCATACTTTTGAACCAAATTGACTGCGCACAGAGTAACATAATTAGGTACGTACTCATAAAGCAATACCAAGGAATAATATGAAAAATAAGGAATAATGACTATTTTGAATTTGATATTGGGTATAACCCATTCTCTGTGTTGGTTAACAAGTATGGTTACAGAGATAGTGACTAAAAAGCTCTGCGTAAGAGCAGAGCTTTTGATTACGAATTTACCCGTAAAATGAGCAACACACCGCTACGCCGTTAGAAGTAGTAACGAATACCCGCAGCAAATTGGTCATCGTTGTTTTCGTAATGGTTACCAACAGACTTGTCTTTACCATTATCAAACTGGTACTCCGTCCAAACTAAGAACTTGTTCTTCTTAAAGTGGTATTCAAGACCAGGGATAATTAGCTGACGTTCGTAGCCGTTTGCGTTGTCGTCGGTATCCGTTAAGTAGTTCACGTTAAAGGTTGGACGCAGACCGTTTTCAAAGTGGTAGTAAGTGAAGAATTCAGCACCACGGTGGTCGTAGAATTCAGCTTGGCTGGTGGTTTCCCAGTTTGAACCTTGGCTGTAGGTGAAACCAACGAATAGACCATCATTGGTATAGTTAACGCCTAATAGACCAATGCGTTGTGTATCGCCATCTTTGATGTTTTGGACGCCCGCATCGACATCATCAAACTCATTCTGGTGGTAAGCTAAACCAATGGTTAGGCCATCCATAATAGTGTACAGCGTTGATGCGCCCATACCGTTTTTTAGCGTTGCTGTTAAGCCGTCTGCTAGGCCAACATCTTCGCGAGTGGTTTGGTAAGTGAAGCCGTATTTCCAGTTGTCATTGATGTTGTTGCGGTAAGTAATTGAGTTTTCAGCACGGCCTGTACCAGAAGCAATACCCCAGTCAGATAGGTTGTAGTAACCAGAACCACGTGAACCAAATACACGGCCCATATCGGTAAACCAAGCCACGTCGTAGAAGGTAGACCATTGTTTTGTGCCGGCAGCAATCTTACCGTATTTCTCGTGCTCAACGCCTGCGTATAGAAGTCGGTCGTAAATGTTATCGCCGTTAGCGCCTGAGTTATAACCCCATTCGGCATGGCCAAAGCCAGTCCAGTCGTTGTTTAGTCCCATTTGACCCTTAAGGCCGAAACGCGAACTACCGCTGTTCCATTCGCCGTTGTGATCGCCACCTTTATCTTGGTAACGAACGTCGAAACGGCCATCTAGTGTTAGGCTATCGCCCGCGTCATTGGTAAAAGTGTGTGCAGCAAAAGCAGAACCTGAGGTAAGTGCTGTTAGGATCACTGCTGAAAGAATCGACTTTTTCATTGTAATTCTCTTTATTCAGGCCGTAGAAAGCCACCGTGCTTTCGAGCCCGTTATATTGGTAATGGTTTGGCAGGGTGTACCCCATCCATGAGGTACTAGTGGATTCAATTATTAGTGGAGCAATAATGAATTGGTTGGTGGAGCACTTACTAGGAGCGAGAAGGGTCTCCCAGTAAGCGTGGCAACCTAAATCAGATGTCTATTTAGGTTGCCACTGTTTCGTTTCAATCTTTTGGATTAAAGCGTTTCGATTACAGCGTTGGGTTCATGATGGATGAAGTGCGTTCGAACACGTCTAGACCTTGCTGTTGTAGCCAGTATGGAAGGTCGATAAGAACCCAGTTCTCAGACAGCTTGTCACCGTCACGGTAGTAAACGTCAACCACTTGCATGTTTGCACGTACTTCACCGCCAGTCATACCTAGGAATCCACCTGTTGGTGTGTTTGATAGGTTTGGCCAACCGAAGAAACAAGAGAAGTTACCTTCAGCGAAACGACAAACGTGGCCGTTGAACTTCTTGTCTTTCAGGTTGTTACGGAAAGGAAGTTGGTGCTGCTGTTGGTAGCGAGGAATCGTGTAAGACGCGCCGATACCACATGGGCCGTACCAAATCATGTCTTTTGACCAGCTCTTCGCTAGTACTTCTGGTGGGCAACCCATCGCGCCGCTGTCGTTAAGAGCAGACAGGTCATCAACCATTTTGTTTACTAGATCAAGTGTCGCAATGCCTTCTTCTGGTGCGGCATCTTCGAATAGCAGACCATCATGGTTACGTGGGCCAGGGTATACGAAGTGCTTACCAGTTGATGGTGGAAGTGGGTAGCAACCCGCTTGATCCATCATGCCTAGAAGGTCTAGGAACAGGCCTGTCTTAGTGATTTTGCCATCAACAACACAGTTAAACTCTGCGTAGCGAACGTTCATGATCTTGCCAGTAGGGCGCATGCCTAGGTATTCAGCGTCGAATAGACCCATGAAGTGACCCATGCTCATTATCCAAATCTCATCTGGGTTAACTTCGTTGTTACCACCGATGAAGATATCTTGACGACGCTGCATGCGAGTCATTGATTTCATCATAGGAGCCCAGAATACGTCAGCCGCAGCTTGCGCGCCTTCTTGCTCACGGAATGGGTAAACACCACGCCACAAGTAATCTTCAGAAGTGTGTGCTTTCAGAACTTCTGCAACGTTCTCGTGAGTTGCGTTTTCCATTGCATCAAAGTATTCGCGAACAATGCGTTTAGCTTCTTGATATTTAGACATAATAATTTCTCTTTGTGTTGTCGAGTCAACATTCGGAACAGGACTCGATTTGGATTTTGTTACCGGCTGACTGTTCAGCCGGATTGATGTTTGTTTCTTGCCTGAGAGATCTTCAACCAAAGGGAATTAAGCCTTAGCTGCTTCCGCTTTTTTGCTCTTGTCGAAGATGCCGCCTTTCAATGTTTCTGGTAGAGATAGCCACAGTAGACCAGCCACAATCCATACAATCGGCGAGCCCCACATTGCTGTCGCAAGGTCGCTGCGTTCTTGGATGAATACCAACACCATTGGTGCCCACATGCCGATGATACGACCGCCGTGGAACAGTGCTGCACCGAAGCTACGTAGGTGAGCTGGGAACAATTCAGAGAAGTAACCACCCCATACCGCAGAAGCAGACAGGCCGAAGTTGTAGATAAGACCTAGGATAGCTAGCATGTTTAAGCTGCCGATCATCACATCGCTTGGTGCCACGAAGAATACTGAAGCCATTACACCAGCAAGAATGAAACCAAACGCGTTTACTTTACGACCGTACTTATCCGCGATTGCACCCCATACCCAAGCACCGAATAGAGAACCGAATGCCGAGATAGAGAAGATGATGCCGATAGTTGCACCATCAAACTGGCGAACTTCTTTTAGGTACGTTGTCACGAAGCCTGAAAAGAATTGGTAGCCGTAGAAGTTAAGGCCAGCCAGTAATAGACAAGTGATGGTTAGCTTACGGTAAGGCGCGCTTAGCATTTCACCCCAAGAGCCTTTCTTCGCAGGTGTATTTGACCCTTCAGCTTCTGCTTGCTCTTCTTCACCGTAAGCGATCACTTTCTTGTCGCTAGGCAGAATGAAGATCATCAGTGCTGCTGCAACTAGAGGAGGAATACCACCTACCCACATTAGGCTCTGCCAAGGTGCGTCAATGCTAGAAATGAATGCTGCGTACGCACCCATTGCCATCAGAGCAACAGAGAACATCGAAGAAGCAAATGCGGTTAACTTGCCGCGAACCGTTGGCGTAAATAGGCCAATCATCAGGCTTACCGCTACTGTGAAGTAACCACCTAAAGAAATACCGATAATGAAACGCATCGCTGCCCACATAGCGTAGTCAGTAAACATCATGTTGATGATGGTTGCGCCGCCGTTCAGTGCAGTGATGACAATAAGAGTCGATTTCTTACCAAAGTTTGATGCCACCCATGCACAGCTTAGAGCACCAATAAGTGCACCAACCGACTGCCATGTATAGAACTGGGCAGTATCCGCTAAGTTAATACCATCATACGCATCAACGATGTATGGGCGTACGTAGTCAATAATTACAAAGTTATAACAATAGAAAAAGTAACCCACTAGAATTGCTAGATATGCGGCTACCCTTTGAATCATAGGAACTTCGCTCATGTGTTTTTTAGTAGTCATGACCGATAAACCTTTATTTTTTATAGGGTGTTTGTAGTTTTGATTATTGTGTGGTGATTATTAATCTTCATCACACCGTTTTCATTTCGGGAGAGATAATAGAATTTTTATGGTTATTAGATCCGTGATCAAAGTCAATTTTGAAATGAGTGCGTACCCATTTTGTGTGTTTTAGTGATCTGGATCCCGTTAGATCATGTTTTTGAGTTTTTGGGACGTTTTGAGCGTTTATTCGTCTATATTAGTGACAATACTCACACTTACTGTGGGTTTTTGAGGGAAAATATCCAATTTTGAGTAATATTGGCGGCGAATGATTGGCGACAGACAATAAACGGAATCTAAAAATGGTTACGTACTCAAGCTTTGTGGTTATTGCTCTTTATGTATTAACTACTTTATTTATCAGCTACTTAGTAAACAAGCGCTATAGCGTTGGTGGCGATTTTTCGACTGGTGGAAAACAATTTGGTTGGTTTACGGCGGGGGTGTCGATTCTTGCAACCTACATCAGTGCGATGACGTTCGTCGGTATGCCGGGCTGGGTTTATAGCTCAGGCATGGAAGCAATGAGCGTTCATCTGAATTACCCAATAGTGATCTTTTTCGCTGTGGTTTTCTTTGTTCCGGTGTTTTACAAACTTGGCCTGACCTCGATTTATGAATACTTAGAGCACCGCTTTGGCGTTGTTGCTCGCACGATCAACTCTATCGTGTTTATTGTGGTTCAGTGTATTTCGGCAGGGGTGATTTTGTATGCAGTGGCATTGATCTTGGTGCAAGTGCTGCCGGTGAGTATCTCCGAGGCGATCATCTACATCAGCTTATTTACTGCGTTGTATACCTATGCAGGCGGTATCTCGACAGTAATCTGGACTGACATGCTTCAGTCAGCAGTGTTGATTATCGGCAGCATTGCGATCTTTGTTTTATTGTTGATAAAAATCGATGCGGGCGAGGTGTTGTCTCCTGAACATTTGAATATCATCAATCTCGATTTTGACTTGGGCGTTGATACCACATTGTGGGCAGGCGTAGTAGCTGTGAGCTTCTTGCACCTGAGTGTGTATGGTACTAACCAGCTGATTATTCAAAGAACACTGGCGACTAAGTGTGTTAAAACAGCGCAAAAATCGATGTTGCTTTGTGGTTACGGCGCGTTCTTTGTTTATCTATTCTTTGCTGTGATGGGGGTGTTGTTAAGTGTCTTTTATCAGGACAGCAGTTTTGACAACAGCAACGAAGTGATTCTCGATTTTGTGTTTAACCATACCAACCCAATCATTGTCGGTTTGGTGATCTCAGCACTTTCGGCAGCGGCCATGTCGACACTGGATTCCACTTATAACTCAATGGCGACGGTAGCAACGTTCGATTTCTATAAGCGATTTTTCCGCAAGAAAGCCTCTGACGTGCACTATGAATCGGTAGCTAGAAAAATGAGCCTTGTTGCTGCAGCGTCGGTTGTTGTTCCTGCATTACTGGCTGTTTCTAATGAATCAGTGCTTAAAACTATTGCTAGCCTAACTTCAATTTTTGTCGGTATTCGCCTTGGCTCTTTCATCTTGGGTTTGTTCTTCAAACAAGCGAATGAGAAAGGGGTAATTGCAGGCAGTATTGGCAGTGTGGCTGTCGTATTCATCGCCAAATATAGCGGAATAGCTTGGCCTTGGTTTGCCTTGATTGGCACTGTGGTTTTCTTGGTGTTAGGCGTTATTGTAAGCCGCTTCTGGGGAGAAGTAACCGAGCAACAAAATGAATTTATAGCCAAGCAAAAGCATTTGTTTGCGAAGCCTACCGCGAGTCATTACGGCTTGTTGGTGTTCGCTGTTGTGACGATTGCTGCTTGTACTGTTATTCCTGATTGGCTTTATGCCGCTCTTTCTTAATTGACCGATTTTTTACTGGTATATCTATGTTATCGATCTTTGATATCTACAAAATTGGTGTGGGGCCATCGAGCTCTCACACTAACGGCCCAATGATTGCGGGTTTTCATTTCACACAATTAATCGCTGATAAAATCGCAGAAGTGACGCGTGTTCAGGTGGATTTATACGGTTCTTTGTCACTGACTGGTATTGGCCACCATACCGATAGAGCAACCATTTTGGGTTTGCTCGGCAACAAGCCAGACACCATCAAAATCACCAGCGCAAACCAAGCAATGCGTCATGCTGTAGATAGTGGAGAGATGGATCTAGCGGGCATGAAGCACATTGCCTTCAATTACGAAACTGATATGTTGTTCCACGAAGACAATCTACCTCTGCATGAAAATGGCATGATGATTACTGCGTTCGACCAGAGTGGAAACGTGATTGTCGATGAAACTTATTATTCAATTGGCGGCGGTTTTATCGCAACTGCTGACGAACTGCAAAATGGCACTCAAACCCAAACAGTAGAAGTCCCTTTCCCGTTCAAAAATGCCGATGAAATGCTGCAACAAGCCGATAATAGTGGGATGAGCTTGGGTGGCATGCTTCTGAAAAATGAAGCGGAGTTCGAAGGCTCTGACATTATTTCAGAGAAAGCGGATCAAATCTGGCGAGTGATGAGTCGTTGCATGGAACGCGGCTTTGAAACCGAAGGCATTCTTGATGGTGGTTTGAACGTGACACGCCGTGCTCCTAATTTGCTTAAGAAGCTTGAAGCGAACGCGGCGGTTGAAAACGACCCAATGGAAATCATGGATTGGATTAACTTGTTTGCGTTTGCAGTCAGCGAAGAAAATGCCGCAGGCGGCCAAGTGGTGACATCACCAACCAATGGGGCGGCGGGCGTTATTCCAGCTGTGTTGATGTATTACCATCGCTTCATTAAAGAGTTGGATACCAAGCAGTTAAAAGATTTTTTAGCGGTATCGGGCGCGATTGGTATTTTGTACAAAACCAATGCTTCAATTTCTGGTGCGGAAGTCGGGTGCCAAGGTGAAGTCGGGGTGTCGTCTTCTATGGCGGCGGCTGGTTTAACGGCACTACGCGGTGGCAGTAATGAACAGATCTGCATTGCCGCAGAAATCGCGATGGAGCACTCGTTGGGTATGACCTGTGACCCCATTGGCGGCTTAGTTCAAGTACCGTGTATTGAGCGAAATGCTATGGGCGCGATGAAAGCTATCAATGCATCACGCATGGCACTGAAGCGCAATAGCAAATCGTTGATCTCGCTTGATAAGGTTATCGCGACGATGTATCAAACGGGTAAAGACATGAATAAGAAATATCGTGAAACGTCATTGGGCGGTTTGGCGCTTATTCATCTTGCGCCCCCTTGTGAATAGAGTCGAATTCAGTCTTAAGTCTCAGTGAGAGCTATACTTGTGTAACAACTGCAATAATAAGCCCGGTCGCATTATCGCTGACTGGGCTTTCTCATTTTTAAATCAATTAATCTTGCAGTGGCAATTGGTAGCTGTTCTTTAACTCTTTCACCGATATGTTGGATTGAATCGCGCTTACGCCTTTCACTCTTCTGATCGAGCTAATACGCTCAAAGTACTCTTCTAAATCTTTCGCCAACACTTGCACCATGTAATCGGCGCCGCCTGCAATGCAGTGACACATAGGAATCCAATCGGTTACCGCGACAAACTCTTCGAACGGTTCTGTGTTTTCAACTTCATGGTTACCCAAGGTCACAAGCGTAAAACCAGCCACATGAAAGCCTAATTTCTTACGATTCAGCTTCGCGGCATAACCATCGATATAGCCAGTTTCTTCCATGCGTTTCCAACGGCGCCAGCATGGGGTTTCGCTGAGATTGACCTTCTCTGCGAGCTTGCTGTTGCTCATGCGTCCGTCTTGCTGGATATGCTCTAAGATGGCGATATCTGTGTCATCTAACACTTCTTTGGTGGATTCTTTCTGTTTCATGGCTATTTTGGAAAAGTCTTGCTCAAATTTGCATTAATATTAGCCTATATAGCAATTTAATTCCTAGTCGAATCTGTAAACTCTCTCCCTATAAATACTTTACTTATTAGGAGTGAGAGGAAATGAGCTCTCAATTAATGCTGGCGTTCTTGCTATTTTCAACATCAATTGCAATTACACCTGGGGCTGGCAATATCGCATTACTTGGGATTTCAAGTCGTTATGGATTTGCTGCGACTTTACCTTTTATCTCTGGGAACGCTGTTGGCATCATCATCGTACTGGCGGGTTCCAGTGTCGGTTTGGTGAGCCTATTTACCCTTTACCCAGAGCTATACAACATTTTGAAATACGCGGGTGCGGCTTATTTGTTGTTCATGGCGTGGTCGATTGCGAACATGCAAATCGAAGAGAGCACCACCGACAATCGTTCAGGTTTCATGTCTGGTGTGCTGGTGCAGGTGTTAAATCCTAAAGGTTGGATAGCGTCATTAACCGTGTTTTCACAGTTCATTACTCCGAACGCAGACTACCTAATTCAAGTCGTGACCATTATCGCGGGTATGGTGATTACCGGTGTACCGTGCATGTTGGTGTGGGCGTATTGCGGCACCATGCTTAAAAAGTTGCTGCAATCACCAAAACAGATGATGTTTGTGAACCGCTGCTTGGGTGGAAGCTTAGCAATGGTGGTGGCCTTTATGCTTTATCAACCGGTATAAATCACAAAGAAAAAAACCACTCCTAAATCCATAGGAGTGGCGTCTAAATGTCGACTAAGTCGTTAACAGTAAAGAATTAAGTTAACAAATATTTAAGGAACTTGAGTTAAAAGCTTTTAAGCCTAAAAGCTTTTAAGTGTAAAGATTAAGCGGTTTCAGCCTCTTTAACAGGAGCTGAGTTACGAATTAGGTGGTCAAATGCACCTAAGCTTGCCTTCGCACCTTCACCCATCGCAATGATGATCTGTTTGTAAGGTACGGTTGTTACGTCACCCGCTGCGAACACACCTTTCATTGATGTTGCACCATGAGCGTTAATTTCAATTTCACCGCGTGGTGAAAGCTCAACCTTTGAACCCTTCAACCATTCGCTGTTTGGCATCAGGCCGATTTGAACAAAGATACCCGCTAGTTCGATCTGTTTAAGTTCATCGCTGTTGCGGTCTTTGTATTCCAGACCGGTTACACGGTTGCCATCACCAATCACTTGCGTCGTTTGCGCCATCTTGATGATTTCGATGTTTGGTGTTGCGTTTGCTTTGTCGATAAGCACTTGGTCGGCACGCAGTGTGTCTGCAAATTCAAGTACGGTTACGTGTTCAACGATACCCGCTAAATCAATTGCCGCTTCGATACCTGAGTTACCACCACCGATAACCGCTGTTTTCTTACCTTTGAACAATGGACCGTCACAGTGTGGGCAGTAAGCGACGCCTTTATTGCGGTACTCTTGCTCACCCGGAACGTTCATTTCACGCCAGCGAGCACCGGTACTTGTGATAACCGTGCGAGCTCGTAGTGTTGCGCCGCTCTCTAGCTCAACGTGGATGTAACCGTCTTCAGTGTCTTCTGCCGCAATGATGTTTGCAGCGCGCTGCTCAGTCATCACTTCAACACCGTACTCTTTTACGTGCTCTTCAAGGCTTGCCACTAACTTAGGGCCGGTGGTCGCTTTCACTGAGATAAAGTTCTCAATCGCCATGGTATCCATCACTTGGCCACCGAATCGGTCAGCAACCACACCAGTACGAATGCCTTTACGTGCAGCATAAATTGCCGCTGAAGAACCTGCAGGGCCGCCGCCGACAACCAATACATCAAACGGTGCTTGTTGGTTTAGGTTTGCTGCTTTCTTTTCTGCTGCGCCTGAGTCTACTTTATTAAGGATCTCAGCCAGTGACATACGGCCTTGACCAAATAGCTCACCGTTAATAAACACGCTTGGAACTGCCATGATGTCGCGAGACTTCACTTCATCTTGGAATGCTGCGCCATCAATCATAGTGGTCTTAATCAGCGGGTTAATCGCTGACATCATATTGAATGCCTGAACCACTTCTGGACAGTTTTGGCACGATAGTGAGATGAAAATCTCTACATTAAGCTCTTTATCTAATTCTTTAATTTGCTCGATTACGTCCGCTTCAAGCTTGATAGGGTGACCACCACTGTGAAGTAGTGCCAGTACCAGTGACGTGAACTCGTGACCCATTGGTAAACCGGCGAAACCAATCGCAGTGCCTTTCTCTTGGTTTACTACCTGCATGATAGGGCTGCGAGTGCTTGCGCTATCATCGCGAGTTACTTCAATTTTGTCGGTTAAAGACGCGATGTCATTTGCTAGGTCTTGGAGTTTGTGTGCGGTATCGCTGTCATCTAGGCTCAGCACTAACTGAACATTGGTTTTTAAGTTTTCTAGGTATGCTTTTAGCTGCTGCTTCATTGCTTGATCTAACATAATCGTGCCTGCTCTTAAATTCTGTGTCTTGGTATTGACCAATACCTTCTTGCTGAAAAAGGAAAATAAAAAGGGGGCGCAAGTCGGCAAATTGAATGTGGTGTTGATGCTTTGAAAGGGTGGCGCGCAACTGCCCTTTAGGAGGGAGGCCGAAGCGCGCCTGTAGAACCGTTTTATTTGTTCTTTTTAGATAGGTTTAGATTAAATCTTACCTACTAGGTCTAGAGATGGTGCTAGTGTCTCTTCGCCTTCTTTCCATTTAGCTGGGCAAACTTCACCTGGGTTAGCCGCTACGTATTGTGCTGCTTTAACCTTGCGTAGTAGGTCTTCAGCATCACGGCCGATACCTTCAGCAGTGATTTCCATTGCTTGGATAACGCCTTCTGGGTCGATTAGGAACGTAGCACGGTCTGCTAGGCCTTGACCTTCACGCATTACGTTGAAGTTGTTTGTGATAGTGCCTGTTTGGTCGCCTACCATGAAGTATTCGATAGTGCCGATTTTGTCAGAAGTATCGTGCCATGCTTTGTGAGAGAAGTGAGTGTCAGTTGATACTGAGTAAACTTCTACGCCACGAGATTGAAGCTCTGCGTATTTGTCTTGTAGGTCAACTAGCTCAGTTGGACATACAAAAGTGAAGTCTGCTGGGTAGAAGAAGAATACAGCCCACTTGCCTTTAACGTCTTGCTCAGTGATTTCTACGAATTCGCCGTTTTTGAATGCTGTTGCGTTGAATGGTTTGATTTCTGTGTTGATCATGTTTTGACTCTCTTTCTAATTTGTAGTGTTTAACGCTATCCCGCGTCGATGGAGATATATTGCATTGGCACCGAAAATTAGTGAAATCGGACATTTCTATAGATTCAATAGGTGATTCCTATCTTCGAAAGGAGAAAGCTATCGACAAAAGCTATCAAACCTCAGCAATACTCGATTTGAGTGGCTATGCTCTTTAGGTTGTTCTCTATATTGGGCTGACCTCCTGCTAATGTGAGCGTCTATTTATAGTGTGAGCATGTATGTAGATAGCGTTTCTTTAAGTGAGCTGAGATCCTATTTTAATCTGAGAATAACA
The DNA here is from genome assembly GCF_001557875.1 of Vibrio splendidus. Lineage (GTDB taxonomy): Bacteria > Pseudomonadota > Gammaproteobacteria > Enterobacterales > Vibrionaceae > Vibrio > Vibrio splendidus_F. The sequence continues at coordinate 66,474 of NZ_LNRF01000005.1, forward strand.
AAAAATTATCATTAATATAAATTATGATAATTTCAGTTAATCGTAATCTCTCCCTATACTCTCTTCATCGAAACGAGATACTGAAGTTAGACTTCGAAAAGCACAGAATAAAAAACGAATTGGAGAAAGTTATGAAAATGAATCACGTAGGCATCATGGTTGGCGATATGGACCAGGCAGTAGAGTTTTACACAAAGGCTCTAGGTCTAAGAGTTGTAATGAACAACACCAAAGTGATGGAAGAACGCGAATCAGCAATTGGCCGTATGTGTATCGCAGTATTTGGCGAAGGCTTCAAAGGCTTCAACATTGCACATTTAGTAACTTCAGACGGTATCGGTGTTGAGCTATTCGAAATGGTTGACCGTGAAGAGCGTCACGAAGTGGATTTCTCTCGCCTGGGCATTTTCCACTTCTGTCTGCAGCTTCCAAAAGAGCAGTTTCATTCAGCTATCAAGCGCGTTGAAGAGTTTGGCGGTAAGGTTCGTATGGATATTCATCGTTACCACCCAGAAGACGAACTAAAACAAGCACAAATGGTTTACCTAGAAGACCCGTTTGGCAACCTATTCGAATTCTACTCTCACTCATACGAAGATACGTACGCGACTGATTACGAGTAATAGACGCCATCTACCTGTCATAAGGTAGAAAAACCGAAACACCCCTTAAAGAGGATTGGTAGAGATGCCAATCCTTTTTTTGTGTTTGGGTTATGTGTGAATTGGAGGTGAGTCCATCACATCAAAGCCTCATTAATATATCGTTTAACCATTAAGGGTGACTTTTAATAACGTTAGCTGGGGTTATTAATTAAGTGAACAGAGATGATTAATAGTTAAACAGCACTTTTGAAATGATCCGCAAGGAAATCGAGAAACACTCGAACCTTGCTCGGAACTAGCTGGCGGTTTTGATAGATTGCGTAGGTGCTGGTTTCATAGTTGCATGGGCTAAAAGTAAACTCAGGAAGCAATTGCACCAATTTACCTATTTTAAGTTCTTCTTCAATCGCCCATTGTGGGAGCAGGGCAATACCACCACCGTTTAATATCAATTGCTTTTGCCCGTTCACAGAGTCGACTTCCATGTAATAAGAGATGTTGATTTTTTGCGGTTTTCTATCCAATACAAACCAATCGTGCCACCCTTTGTAGCCATAAACCAAGCAGTCATGTTTTGCTAGATCTTCAACATGTTGAGGGGCTTTTTTTCTTCTTACATAGTCAGGACTGGTGCAAAGAATAAAGTTGTTTTGGACGAGCTTCTTAGCGATCAAATTAGAATCAGGTAGTCGGCCACTGCGAATCGCGATATCGACATTTTCTTCGATCAGATCGACCACTCTTTCAGTGATTTCAATTTCAATATCGACCTCGGGAAAGGCTGCCCTAAAGATAGGAACAAGGGGCAAGATTTTGCTTTCTCCAAACGCAACGGTCGTGCTTATTTTGAGGCTCCCTCTCGGTGAGTGATGTAATGCGTTGACGACTCGTTTCGCTTCATCAAACTCGCCTGTAATTCGCTTGGAATATTGATAGAACAATTGACCGGCTTCAGTGACCCCTACGTTGCGTGTCGAGCGCTCTAACAGTCGCACATTGAGTTCTTCTTCCAACGCCGAGATCTGTCGTGAGATAGAAGAGGGCTGAATATCAAAAATCCGACTGGCTTTGGAGATACTTCCTTGCTCAACTACGCAGTTGAAATAGGCAAGACGATTGAAAAGGCTCATGTGTACTCCTCATTAAACGACGGTTTTAGTTCTTTCAAAATGCAGCCGTCTAAACAAGATGGTTGGCGCCGCAGCATAAGTGACATTGATGTTTTAACTGCTCTTCAATGTTAGCTTAATTGCTTTTAAAGCAAAACTGAATTGCTTCTCGGCAGATTCAAACTTTTGGTTGTCGTCTTTATGATTCTCCACATCATCACTAACAACGAGCAATAATCATGAATGAAATTAAAACAGCCACTATCGCAGCCTGCTTTTCGGTAACAGCCCAACACCTGATTGATAAGCTCATTATGAGCGGAACCCGTGTCGTCGCTTTTGGGCGTATCGGTGATGAAGCAAGAGCAAAAAGCCTAGAAGATAAGTATTCAGGCCATCTGACCGTGTTACTTGGAGACCTTACGGATGAAGAGCAAAGCCAAGCGCTTGCTGCTGAGGCATTAAAAATCTTAGGTCATATCGATGCTCATTTTCATTGCTCTGGCATTTATATCTGGAGTCACTGGACTGATGTGGAAGTGAGTAAAATGTCTGACCTATGGAATGCGAACTTTATGACGGCGTTTGTCTTCGGAAGAGAAATTTTTAAATTAATGGAGTCGCAAGGGCAAGGTTCACTGATGTTTGTTTCCGCGCGTGATACGGCACGTAACATACCTGCAGGATTCGGACCTTACATGGCATCTAAAATAGCATTGAATGCTTTGGTCGAAAGCTTGGCTGCAGAGGGGGCTTCATCTAATGTTCAAGTGAATGCGGTGTTGCCGACCATTGTTGATACTGAAGTAAATCGAAAAGCACTTCCTGAGTCTGACCACTCTACGTGGGTAGATTCTGCTGATTTGGCAGATTTGATGATGGAGTTGACCCAACCTAATAAAACTTATCTAAGTGGTTCTCTAATAACCGTTAACAACAAGATGCATTGATCATAGGCTAGTAAGTTTGGATAGCGTGCCCTACCTGCAACAAACTAGCAAACCGAAACACCCCTTAAAAAGGATTGGTCAAGATACCAATCCTTTTTTTGTGTGCTTTTTAAGTGCTCCATCATATGGAGCAATTAAGAAATGACCAGATTTAAGGCGTTGTTAAAATTAACATTTTATAGATAAAGTCTTTCATGAATATGACTGAAGCTAGGGTGCTTCATGAAAATATTACGGAATCACGCTGAGAACTCACAAACTCAGCTCAATACTGCTGAACCGCACCACAATGAAAATAGATAAACATTACATGAAGAAGACCTACTCAAATAGCATGAAAAAACTAAACCTTATCTTTGCCGCTTTTCTTATTACTTTGCTTGCCGGATGCTCGTCACATGCGGGCGTCAATACTTCAAAAACAAAGGGCTATGCCAATTCACATGCGCTTGTTGGAGTAGCTTCTTGGTATGGTGATAAATTCCATGGAAAACTCACGGCAAGTGGTGAAACGTATAATAAGAACGCCTATACAGCCGCTCATAAAACCTTGCCATTTGGGACTATCGTGAGGGTGACCAATACAGACAATAACAAGTCTGTTGATGTGAAAATTAACGATCGAGGTCCTTATGTAAAAGGCCGAGTGATTGACCTTTCCCACAAGGCATTTTCTCAAATTGGTGACGTCAAGAAAGGCGTAGCAACAGTCAAAGTTGAGATCATTGATGATAGTAATACGTTTCGATACAAACACTAACCTCCCCTTGGTTTCTATCTCCGATCCCTTACCAGTAGTGAGAACGGGGAGGAACAGAACCTCGTTCTCGATGAATAAATAGCACATTTATACTTACTCATAAGGCTGCCTTGGTAGCCTTTTTTGTTCCTTTCGATAATCCATTTTTAATAAGATTATCTTATTTTTAGTCTGTGAGGTGATACTGTTATGTGGTCAATAGATCAGTGCCTTAGCTTTCTTATCATTAGGCTTCATTGAAATTCATTGAAATTCATTGTGAAATAATGAAAAGCTGAACTAATCCCAAATTGTTGTGGCGGGGGTGTAATAAAAAGGGGGAGGTACTCCAAATTGATGGGGAAAGAAGATGCTCAAAGAGAGGGAAATTACATTTCGTTACTTACTGAAGTAAATCTGAAATATTGGTGACACGGTTCTGAAATTTTTGGTGTTTAGCTTATAGGCTTCTATATCGCATTCAAATAAGGAAATATCCGTGAAGCTAACACCTGTCGTTGCAGCCGTAATTATGTCTTTCAGTTCAGCAAGCTTTGCTTTTAGCTTGCAACAATCTGCCAATGAAAACAGTGAAGATCTCGTATGGACAGGGCACCTAAGCCCAGACAGCGACACGGTAATGTCTGCGATGCTCGCGGCTCATATCTATGGTGGTACAGCGACAGTGCCTGAACCTATCAATCCAGAATCTACCTTCATCTTGAACTACTGTAATGCAGAATCGCCACGCGTAGAGACAGATTACTCTTCATACCGAGTGGGGCTGGTGGATTTCAATCAAGTCACTCAGCTAGCGCCAACTATCGACCAAGCATCTATTGTTGCTGTGGTTGATCATCACGCAATTGGTGGCTCACCGATTAACACACCACAAATTGTCGAGATGGATATTCGAGGTTGGGGTTCAGCTGCAACTATTCTGGCTGACAACGCTGAAAAGCTCGATGTGACCTTACCTAAGCACCTTGCTTGTGTTGGCTTGGGTGCGATTCTTTCTGACACCGTGGTGTTCCAATCATCAACTACAACAGATCATGATCGTGAATACGCAGAGAAACTGGCAAAGGTTGCAGGCATTTCAGACATTGAAGACTTCGGTCAACAAATGTTGATTGCTAAATCGGATCTCAGCCATCTTTCTTCCGAAACCATTCTGACGCTGGATTACAAAAACTTTAAATACGGTGGCAAGCAGGTGGGTATCGGTGTCGCTGAAACGCTAACGGCTCAACAACTGATTGACCGTAAAGACGAGATTTTGGCTGCGATGAAGTCTTATAAAGCAGAGAACGGGTTGGACCATCTGTTCTTCTCAATCACAGACACTAAGAACAAAGAAGCAAACTTACTTTGGGTAGATGAAAGCGACTATCAAGTCATCAAATCGGCTTTCAACGCTGAACCGACAAGCGACATGTTGACACTAGAAGGTGTCACTTCGCGTAAGCGTCAGATTGGCCCTGCAGTTCAAAAGGCAATTGAAAGTTTGTAGAGAGTAAGAGCTGTTACTTTATAAATAAGTAGTGAAGGGATTGGTAGAGATACCAATCCCTTTTGTTTTGGGTGTGTTGAATTGGATTTGGACATTTCCATGTTAGAGGGGCTATATTTTCGATAGACAGATAACTTCAAGTTTTGAGAATAAAGCTGAACTATGACTTTCGAGAAGCCATTCTTATTTGTTCAATTTCGTCATCATCAATATTTAGAGACAGTAGGAACTTGAGGTGTCCTAATGGCTCCATCTTCTCAAATTGCTTGTGCCAGTTAAGCATATCTTCATCATTCATGCCTGATTCTCTAAGTATCTCAGTCCAGCGTTTCTTGGTTAACTGCCCTTGATTTAGTAGCTCAGGCTCTTGTAGGAGAGTCAGTATCGAGTGCTGCTGTTGGCGGAGTTTTTTGATTTCGATATCGAGTGCGGCAAACTGTTGGCGTAAAACCTCATCTCGATCCTTTCCTTGAGATTGTTGCATCAGTTCTTTTATCTCACTGACAGAGATACCGTAAGAACGATACGCATGAATCACCTTAAACGTTTCAATTTCGCTAGCACCGTACAGTCGATAACCACTAGAAGTGCGACTTGCTGGAGCAATTAAGCCCTGTCTTTCGTAATACAGGACAGTGGTGCGAGAGACACCTAGCTGCTCACAAAACTGTTTAATACTCTGCACCGAACATTCCTCTATTTCTTTTGACCATATTGAGACCACACCATTGGAATTAATGCACTGGCAAGAATAACCGAGGCACCAATAATTGACCATGCATCTGGAATTTCAGAAAAAATCATCATACCGATGAGAATAGAGTAGATAATCTTCACGTACTCAACATTAGCGATGATGTTTGCCTGCGTCCATTTATAAGCCGAAATCCCAACGTATTGAGCGATTGAAGAAATAATGCCAACAAGTAGCAGTAACATAAAATCTTCCAGCGTAGGTGTACGCCATAGAAATAAAGTAGGTATCAAAGCAATGAATCCGATTGCAAGCGCTTGATATGCCATTAAGGTTATCTTGGGTTCACTTTGAGCAACTTTTCTTACACATATCACTGCCACTGCAGCACCTATCGAAGCCACCACACCAGATAAGATATATATGGACTGACTATCTTCAAAGGTAGGACGAACAACCATCATCACCCCTATAAATCCAACCACTATGGTAAAGATTCGAGTACCAGTCACCTGTTCACTCAGAGCGAGGTGAGCAATGATGGCAACAAAGAGCACTTGTAAGAAACCAAGGGCTGTTGCGTCTGCAAAAGGAATATTAATTACGGTTATAAATCCAAAGTACAACGCAGTAAATGCACCCAATATTCTCAATATGTGTAGAGGTACTTTCTTCGGTTTGAGTAATACCTGAATATTATTCGTTATCGCAGGAACAAGCATTAACATAAAAATGAACTGTCTAAAAAATAGGATCTGAAACGTATCGTAGTCGGCGCTCAACTTACGCACAAACACTGCAACTATGGTAAACAACGCTGTTGAAATCAGTGCTAACGTCACACCTTTAGATATTGGGGATAAAGCATCAAATAACTGCAAAACTCTAGGGTGCTGCATGGTATTTTTCACAAGAAACTGATACATCAAATGAAGCCTTTAAGTTTAGGTTTGAACAAGAGGCGCATTCTAAACTTGACACTTGTAGACAGGTCAACCATTCAGAGCAGTTGATACCAATAAAACGATAATCGCTTGTTAACTACTAAAAACGTTTTGGGGCAAATCCGTGTTAGCCCAAACCTTAAACCCCCTCCTAACCTCCCCTTAATCCGCATCTTCGGTTCATTATGACTCGTGGAAAGGGGAGGAATTGAATACTGGTGGTGACGGCATACAACAAAGTGTTGGTGTTCAAATTTAAGTAACGCCTTACACCAACGAAAAGAAAAAGGGACGGGTAGGAATACCGGTCCCTTTCCCCATTTGAATAAGTCGAAAGTGGGTTAGCTCGATGCGCTTTAATGATGCTGCCGACGATTAAGGCTTAGGCTGATTAGCTTCTATATCAAGGGCCATTTGATGCTTAGTTATATGGGGTGCGAGATCTGCTGTTACGACCTGAGTTCGGTAGGAGAGTGACCAGTCCAATTCTTGAATGCTCGACTGAATGCGCTTGAGTCTGAGAAGCCAAGCTCGTGAGCCACATAGGTAATATTGCCGTTGTTTTTATTCAATAAAGTCATACTTAGCTCAAGTCGATATTTATCGAACAAACGACGAAAACTCACCCCTTGTTGTTTAAGTTTACGATTCAGGGTTCGAGGGCTAATGTGAAGATTATTCGCCACGCTATCTAGGTTGGTGTCTTTTACCGCAAGCACTTTGAACGTTTCATTCACTTTGTAGATTAGGTTGGTTTTTAATGTTTTTTCCATCTGCTGGTCGGCTATTCGTACTAACTCTGCATGAAAGTCAGCTTGGAATTGGCGAGGTTTCGCCTGAACAAGATCGTTAGGGAACAGTATATATCGGGCGGGGAAGCCTTCCTTCATTTCTACATTAAATACGCGCTCATATATGCTTAAAAACTCATCACCGATGGTGTTCTTATGAATGTGGATGGCGACTTTCTGTTTTGGTGTATTTAGGTATTTTCGAACGAGCTTGAGGATAATACTGAAATAGAGCCCTAAGCTGATGTGTGTCATTAGGGTGGTTTCGTCAATGTACTCGGGTGTTACTCCCCATAATTCGATTTCCCCATTCTCTGTTTCACGACTGAATATTTTCAGTAACGGATGTATATGAATGGAGTATTGACTTAGGAGTTGGCAAAAGCTGGCGAGGTTTGGCGCGGTGAGCATGGCCATAACCGGAGCGCCCATCTCAAGCTCATCGAAATAGCGAGCGGATTCATCAAACAGGTCGATCAGTTCATGATCAAAGCGTTGGTAGATATTGGTGATGGCGGTTTGAAGCTGATAAGCCGAGATCGATTCGGCGGAGCAAAGTTGTTTATAGACCTCTGCTCCCGACCAGATATCGCTGCTGTCTCCAATTCTTGCTTTAATAGCAGAATCTAAAGTTTTAAACCAAAATATGGGCAATTGTGTGCTAAAACTTTCCACCATAACTCCCTGTTATTGTTGGCGATTGAAGAGTGTTCTTCTCAGTAATATATCCAAACTAAAGGATTTGTTTACGGGTTACAAGCAATGAAAATCCCAGTTCAAGCTCAGAATTTGTAATCGACACCAATTGAAGCCACGTATTGCGATGATTGATAATACTCAATATTCGAATTCGTTGTTTTAGCACCGAGTAGTGATACTAGGGACCAGTTTTTTGTATCAAAGATATTGGCATATTCATAGGCGATGAATGCTCCAAAGTCTTTGTCTTCACGAGTTTTATGAAAAATTGGGTTCTCTTTATCATAGCTACGCTTTGCTGCATTAAGTGTCAAAGCAAGACCATGATTTCCATACCTTTTCGCTAGGTTAATTTCCGCGCCAAGGCTCAAGAACGATAGTGCATCTCCCTCTGAGTCTGATGAGACAACATTCATCGAGGGTGTGAGAATGCCAGAACCATCTTTTAAGAAGTACTGGTAACCCGATTTTAGGTAAAAGTACTTTCGCTCTCGAATCATCAGTGCGCGTTCTTCTTCAGTTAAACCAAGCCCCTTTAGACCGGTGTTTTCTTTTTTAACGTCTGACTCACCAGAAGCGACATCGAGATTAAAATTCGAGCCCATTATTCTTGAAAGTTGCATTCGAACGACAGTACCAGTGACATCGGTCTCTTTTCTTTTCGAGTCTACAGCATAAGGGTCATCCCACACTTCGCCAGATATTAGAGTCGGCAAGATAGAAAAGTCGACTACCATGCCATTTTCCACTTGCTGTCTATATCCAATTTCAAATGCCAGCGTACCTGTAATGATGTCGTCTCTTGAGGTACCTAAGAAAAACTGTTTGTGATTCAAAGCGCCAAATGTGTATTGCACTGAACCCAAAACAGCGACCATTCCCTCAGCTTCCGTATTACCCGACGACATTAAATTGGATTGAGATTGATGATTGCTTTGACCAACATCGAGGTTGCTTGAGTTGGCGGTGAAGCCTGTTAGGAAGGTCATATTGCCACTGAAGCCTTCACTTGGTGCTAGAGCTGCGAATGAATATGGCGCAAGCGTCAGGCTTGCCAAAAATAGGAAAATAATATATTTCATCAATAGACTCGTACTTGAATGATTTTCTAAATCGAATTGCTTTCGAACATGAATAGCTTTCTAAAACGAAAAGCTCTCTAAAGTGAATCGCTTGTTAAAGCGCAATCGGGGCTTTTCTGTTCGCCCAAGGCTTGGCGTGTTCTAGTTGATAGGCCAATTCAAATAGCAGGCGGTCGTTGCCTCTTGCTGCAGAAAAGTGGCTCCCGACAGGAAGGTTCTGCTTGTTCCAATACAAGGGAACCGACATTGCCGGATTGCCTGCCACGTTTTCGATTGGCGTGTAGGACATTAATTTCTCTGAACGTGCCCATATCTCTTTGCCGGAGTGAGCTTTCTGGTCGAAATATTCGATGTCCAAAGGAACGTGGTTTGCACAGGGAGTCAGCCATATGTCGATGTTTTTAAAGAACTCTCGGTTGTGATTGATCGCGAAATTTCGACATCGCTCTTTGGACTCGATATACATGTTAGGATCGGCTTTCAAGCGAGCTTGCATCGTGCGAGCTAAATAGACGACGTTGTCACTCACTTTGTCTGGCATCGATTCTAGCGGCATACCTAAGTGGTCGAATTGCTCAGCAAAGCTTGCCATCTTGTTGCCAAATACGCCCATGTAGTTACGCATGAACACATCGCCATCTTGAATAGGCTGATCCACTTCGATAACGATATGCCCAAGATTCTCGAGCAAAGAGACTGTAGAGCGAATCGCTGCAATCGTATCTTCATCGGGGAGCCTGCCGTGGATATCTTTGAGCGTGACGCCAATCTTGATTTGGCGGTTAAGCGCGACATTGACCATGCCTATTGGGGTTCGAGGGAAAGGTGTCTCAAAGTCATTTTTTGTATGATGTTCAGTGACTGAAACAGCCAAAGCAGCATCGCGAACGGTTCTTGACATAAACGATTGATGAGTAAAATCTTCGTTTGTTGAGCCATCAGTTAGCCCTGAAATCAAAGACTCTCGACTTGGTTTAAAGCCAAAAATACCAGTCGCTGAAGCAGGCATGCGAGAAGAGCCGCCGCCATCAGTAGAATGCACCAATGGTACATAGCCAGCTGCAATCGCCGCTGCGCCACCGCCAGTTGATGAGTGAACACCTCTGCTTAGATCCCATGGGTTACGTGTTGCTCCATAAAGAGAGTTCTGTGTGCAGCCTAGTGTCATCATCTCTGGGATGTTTGTCATGCCAATGGTATTTAGCCCTGCATTTTGAGTCGCACGAATAAACCAAGAGGTAGTATTGGGCCTTCTGCCTTGGTTTAGCTTTGAACCCAGGGTGCATTCAAGGCCAACAACATCAACACAATCTTTTACCAAGAAAGGCACGCCTGCAAAGGGTGAGTTCGGGTTAAATGAGTCTGCACGCTCTAGTGCTAAGTCAAAGCACTCAGCAACCACCGCATTAACCTGATCGTTGGTCTGGCGAATTTTATAGATGGCTTCTTGTACGAATTCTTTTGGTGAGGCTTTTTTGTCTCTTATCAGATTTGCCATCTCAGTCGCATCCAGTGGCGAGTCAACGGTTTGGTGATCTGAAGGCAAATTTGTTGGCGAAGTTGGTGTTGCATTCGCTAAGGTAGGCAGGGAGATAGCCGCAGCTGAAACAGCACTTTTCCCCATAACTTTGAAAAAATCTCTGCGTTTTAATTCATTGATAGTCATCGTTTCTATCCCAAGTTAGAAAGTCACTATCCTTGTTTCGAAACCTAGAACGCTAGGCTTAGTGTCACTCCGTGTGCTGATTTATGGGATTAGAATAAAGGTTGGGGTGTTGGTGCGCAGTGCAAATACCGCCAATGTTAATACTATTCACGCCAACTCGTTTGTCGGGTTATGTATAGGCTGTGGGTTTATTGCTCTGCTGTTAGCCAAAAGTTAGACAGGTCTTCAAACAGATCATCATTATCTAAAATACTCAGATGGTTTTCGTTGTAACCACGAATTTGGTCCGCATTCAATTGGGCCGGTCGTGATAACTGGCTTGATAAATTGATCACACCATCGTTGCTGTTGGTATTAAATAGATCGCCCGAGTTATAACCAAAGGCTAAAAAGTGGGGAATGTGAATCTTACTACTGTCAATGAATAAGTCAGCGATAAATTTCCCGTCTGGATTTAAATCAACCCATGCAGGCATTACTACGGGAGAGTACTCGACCCCTTGTTTAGCAGAATCGACACCACCAAACGGTGAAGAGATGGTGGTTACGCTGCTTACAAAATCGCATAGCTGCCCAATACGGCACTGGCGAATACTGTTAGTCACGACCAAGCCACCCATACTGTGGGCAACAACATGTAGTTGCTGGTTCTTATATTCACTCACAATTGTATGTAACAGATTGTTCAAGCCCTTCGAATTCAAAGATAGAGATAAACCAGAAGGGTAGTTGAACACCCATATTTGGTACTTAGATTGGTCGATTTTCTTGATTAGTGGGGCAAAATCTAAAGCGGTGGCATTGATCCCATGCACAAATAGAATTGGGATTTTATTTGGGTCATATTCAGATAGAAAATAGAGCCCGGCATTATCTTCGAGTAAGAATGTTAGCGGCTGCCACATTCCGAGTTTTGCATTGCCTTTCTCAAAAGGGGGATCCGATAGATCCACCACGGTGCCTATGTCGACGAGGTCTAATTCAATTTTCAATAGTGAGGATAACGAACGATCAACAAACGCTCTTGGGGCTTCGCTCTCATTAACCGTTAGTGAGACTTCTATTGTTGATCTGTCTTTGTGATCACGTAGGTTGATTACACTGAAAGCTTCATCGGCTTGTAGGGTAAGATCTTGATTCTTATCTTCAAAGATAAGTAGGTAGTGGATGTTATTCGATACATGTAAATGAATACTGCCACTGTCTATGATGCCATCGTAGCCATCAACCTCGCCTTTGTTTATGTCTTTGATTTGTTCAATCACCACGGCAGAACCGGAGGCAGGTTGATTCAAGGTAACCATGTATTGATTGGTTATGGAGTCGATGGCTTCCATCTCATTAGATAGGTTTCTAAAGTTACCACACCCTGACAGCAGTGAACTGAGTAATAGCACTGTGCTGAGTATGCGTGCAGTAAGTAATAGCTTCATTCTAATTTCATCCTTAAATCGACAAGCTTCGTCATTCAATCAACAATTTTATACATAAACAAACAGCATGAGTTTAATACTAGCAAGAAAACAGAGATTTAGGTCATACGTTGTTCTTGAGCATGTCCTGTTTTGATTCGAGTTTATTTATTCCGCGCTGCTCGACAGCTCTATGGCTGATGTCGATGTGCTTTAGAGATTGTCTTTTCGATACTGATTGTTGGTATACGATTTTTTACGATACTCAATCGCTTTGATTCATGAAAATTATCGACCATGCAAAAAAATTGAACTTTATTATTTTAGTTAAGTCGTATTGCTACGTTTACCATCACAAGACATCAGCAGTTTAGATATGATCTCAAGTCGAAACACACATCAGCTAACTCGTAGCGCACTATTATTAGTGGGTTGGGTTATCTGTTTCTGTCTCGCCAGTAATATGAGTTTTATCCAAGGTTGCAAAGTAAACTATGAAAATAGCGATTCTGCGATTTCTAATGTCCTGCAGGTAAGCAAGATTGATGATGGTAGCGGTTTTATTAATGGTGCATCTCAATCTCAAGACGACCAATCCCTCCATAAATGTGAGTTATCAGAACACCTGATAAATTTTGATCACCACCAAGTTAATGATCAAGCTATATTCACGTACTTCATACTCGTTGTAGTCGTATTGTGGCTGCTAAGTACTGTCCCGTATTTCCCTCCATTCACTGAGCCAATCCTTCACAAGGGTAGGCGCATCCATCTCAAGGTCTGTGTCTTTAAAGAATGAGAATAAGAGCGTTTAACTAACACTCATATTATTCATTTTTTAAGGAAAAATTAGACATGCCTAAAAGCAAAATGTCATTGCACTTTGTTGTGCTTTGGCTATTCGTTGCGCTGTGTTCAACATTCACTGTGAACGCAAGTGCGAGCGAATCGATGACTCCTGTTACAACGGGTTGGATGCAAGACAAGTTACATCCGTATGTAGAAACGCGTTTTGTCATGACAGGACAAATTAATAAAGAAGATAAAACCGCGGCGGGTTATCTGGAAGTGAACCTTTCTGATGAATGGAAAACTTACTGGAGAAGTCCTGGTGAAGGAGGCATTGCGCCCAAAATCAAATGGGTCGATTCTAAGAACGTTTCGCAACTGCAATGGTTTTGGAAGTTTCCTCAACGCTTCAATTTGCTCGGCATAGATACGCTAGGTTACAAGCACAACATCATCTTCCCGATGAATCTTCATATTGATGATATGAACAAACCTGTTGAGCTTAATGCTGTGCTGACGATGTCTTCATGCACCACCATATGTATTCTCACGGATTTTAATATCAACTTGGTGTTTAACCCTAGTGAGATGACTGTGGATAACGACGCGATGCTTGTCTACGCAAAAGCAATGAGCGAAGTGCCGAAAGACTCGCCGCTTGTAGAAGGTACATCTACGATTTGGGATGCTCGCAAGTCGCAACTTCAAGTTATTGCTACACATCAAATTGGCTGGACTGCACCCGATGTAATCGTGGATGGTGATTCAGATGAAATGCAAGATGCTGACTTTGGTATTCCTCACATTGAAATTGAAGGTAAGCAAGTCATTGCGACTTACGATGTAAGTAGCTGGATGGGCACACCCGATCTTAACAACCAGCACATCCGTGTAAGCATCAAAGACAAAGGCTTCATCACAGAATATCCAACCATTGTTACCAACGGCATTGTGGGCAACAACTCTATGATAAGTATGGTGCTTTTAGCGCTATTAGGTGGGTTGATTCTCAATATCATGCCCTGTGTATTCCCTGTGCTTGGAATGAAACTGAGTGGGGTTATTTCTGCTCAGGGCATGGCAAGAAAACAAGTTAGGTTCCAATTCCTTGCATCTGCAAGTGGCATCCTCGCATCCTTCTGGCTAATAGCCACTTTCTTGGCTGTGTTAAAAGTTTCAGGTAACGTTATCGGTTGGGGAATTCAGTTCCAAAACGGTTGGTTTATCGGTGGGATGTTTATCGTCACCGCTCTTTTCAGCGCCAATATGTTAGGGCTTTTCGAGCTCCGTCTTTCATCGAATGCAAATACATGGATGGCAACCAAGGGCGACAGTAGCTACGTTGGACACTTTACTCAAGGTATGTTCGCAACGCTATTGGCAACGCCATGCTCTGCTCCTTTTCTTGGGACAGCAGTCGCCTTTGCTCTCGCCACTACTATCCCGACAATGTTTGGTATTTTCACAGCACTTGCCGTTGGTATGGCGCTTCCATGGATTATCGTTGCTGCATTCCCATCGATAGCTTTGGCGTTGCCTAAACCAGGGGCATGGATGAACCGTGTTAAATACCTGTTCGGCGGAATGATGCTAATCACTAGCGTTTGGCTCTTTAGCTTGCTTCGACCTCATGTCCCTCAATTGTGGCTATACGCAATACTGGCGGTCAGTGTTTGCCTATTGCTTGTCAGATTGGTTCAAGTGCATGGAATCAAGACTGCGGGTGCTGTTGCCTTGATGCTATTGAGTGTTATCTCTGCCTCGTTATTTGTCGAGAAAGCAACATCCAAAATGCTGCCACCAGAACCTGAGTGGGAAGCGTTGTCAACCGAAGTCATTGATGAGCATGTTGCTAATGGCCAAGTAGTTTTTGTTGATGTCACTGCTGATTGGTGTGTGACTTGTAAAGCAAACAAGATAGGTGTTCTTTTACAAGATCCTGTCTACAGCGCATTGACTGAAGGTGATGTAGTGCCGATGGAGGGCGATTGGACAGTCCCAATTGATAGTGTCACGTCATACCTACAAGATCATAACCGGTTCGGTGTTCCGTTCAATATGGTTTATGGCCCTAATGCTCCGGAAGGTATTGAGCTTCCTGTCATCTTAACCAGTGATGCGGTGATGGAAGCCATTGAGAAGGCAAGAGGTGATGACGAATGATTAGAACAAAATCTAAGGCAAAACCTCAGACCAAAAAGCAGAAGTTGAGATCGGCATTGCTGTATACCTTGTTCGCATTGGTCGTGGTCTTTGGTGTTGATTATTGGCGTACAAAAGACGTTCCAATACAGAACGTTCCGCCAATGGTCGGAATGTCGTTATCCGGTAAACCGATAGATGTAATTGAAATGAGTAAGAAAGAGCCGGTATTCGTTTATTTTTGGACGACATGGTGCGTGGCCTGCAAATTTGTGACGCCAGTGGTTGATTGGTTTTCATCAAGCTACCCCGTCGTTGGTGTATCACTGACTTCGGGTAAGGATGAAAGAGTTCGACGCTACATGAATGCTAAAGGGTATAGCTACGACAACATTAATGACACTGAAGGAAAAATAGCACGCGACTGGGGGATCTCCTTAACGCCAACACTCATTGTTATTAATGATGGAAAAGTAACAAGTGTTACTTCAGGAATGACTACGCCAATAGGCATCGCTGCCCGACTTTGGTTAGCTAAGTATTAATGGGAAAAATATGAAATTCATAACAAAAAGCATCATCACGCTATTAGTTACACTGGCTTTCTCTCCTGTCACTTACGCAATGACAAAACAAGAAAAGATTGCCGAGATAACGCAAATGTTAGAAACGAATGAAGGTATTATCGATTCGGTTCATGACAGTCTGACTGCTTACATAGATCAGCAAAGTAGTTTCGATAAAACGTTGGCCGAGAGCCATGACTTTATTTATAACAACCCACACCACCCTTGGTATGGTTCCGAACATCCAAAACTGACGATCGTAAACATGACTGATTTTAGTTGCCCGTGGTGTAAAAAATTAGATCCTGTTCTTCGGAAAATAGCGGATGAGTTTCCTAATGACATCAAGGTAATAAATATTTATATCCCTCTAAAGGAGAGAGATTCACCACTGAACTCAGCAACCTTTGGACTCAATGTCTGGAACAATGACAAAGAAAAATACAAAGCAGTTGAAGAGATGTTGATCAGTAAGCCTGGCATTCACAACGTTCGTTCGATAATGAAAGTAGCGAAGAAGAATAAAGCCACCGATTACGTTTCTTCAGACAGTGAAATAGCGATTGAAGTTGCTGAAAACTATAACTTGTTTACGAGGTTGGGTGTTCGAGGTACGCCAGCGATGCTAATTGATGGAACATTGATCCCCGGTTACTTGCCATACGAAAAACTATATCTAATAGTAAAAGCTAAGCTAGAAGAGAAAAGTAAATAGAATAAACTTAAAATAACTTAATTATTATTGTTGATGGAGAAAAAGCCCTGTTGATTAGGGCTTTTTCTTATTTGAATATTAATTGTAAAAGTAGTTAACAAATTAATAAACAATGTATAACGCAGCTAGGCCAAATATGCCTAGAAAACTCAGAACACCACATGTCGAGTACAACAACAGTCTCATTGTTAATTCCTGATTACAAAAAAATGATTAACGATATTTATTTTTCTAAATTGTTTTATGTGCAATATAAGGGTGTGAGGTTGCCAAAATTACATTAGAACAGTACCTCCAGGTAAATTATTATTTAACATGTAGTTAGAGTCATCCATGCTGAAATAATTCCCTTTACTCTGTGTTTTCTACGAAATAAATAGAGATGTTTTATAGTGACTTTTTATAGTAACTTTTTATGGTTTGACATTCCATTTTTGGTTTTCTATGGTTGTTATTTTGGCGGTTAATGCGTAGGTGTAATTAATTCATAGAGTGGAAATTAACTCGTAGCATGGCAGTGGATTTATATATTTTATTGAGTGAATTGGATATCTAAGACTTTCAATTGAAGGCGAGAGCAGCTTTAGGCGATCAAAAAAAAGCAAACAACCAAGTTAGTAATCTCGGTTATTTGCTTTAGATTTGTTGTTTTTGTGGTGAATGGGCGAAAGCTTTTAGAAATTAAAGCGTGTTTTTATACACTTTGCCGTCTTTCATGATCAGTTTCTGTGTATCGGTGTTAGCAACACATGCCACGCCTTCTAGTGGGTTACCGTCGATGATCAATAGGTCGGCATACGCGCCTTCAACGATTTGGCCTAGCTTGCCTTGCTGGTAAGGGTGTTGGTAAGTCGACATCTCGAATAAACGCCCACAGTTTGATGTTGCCATGCGAAGTGCAGTGATGGTATCGAATACTTGCTCAATCGCACCCAGTTCATTCAATTGTGTCGCATGAACGTTGGTTTCACCCACACAGTCAGTACCAAAAGCAATGTTCTGAATGTCGTATTTCTTAATCAGTTCTGCTGACTTGAACATGGCTTTGCCTACGCGTTCTGTCTTGCGGTATGTTTCTTCATTTGGCAGCGGGATCTTGCGCTCTGCAATCAATGAAGAAGTAAAGTAAGAAGGAATTACCCAAATGCCTTTCTCTTTTATGATCTCTGCAATGTCGTCGTCCATGATAGTCGCGTGTTCGAAAGACATAACGCCCGCTTCTGCCGCTCGGCGCATCGCATCAGAGGTGTGGATGTGCGCAGCGACATAAGTGCCGTAGTCAGAAGCGGCATCAACAGCGGCTTTCATTTCCTCTGATGTGAATTGCAAAGTGTCTAGCGGGTCGAAGGTCGATGAAGCACCGCCACCTGCCATTATTTTGATTTGAGAAGCGCCCATAAACAGCTGTTCACGCACGGCTTTCAATACTTCTGAGCGGCCATCAGCTACTTTCATCGCGCCAAGCTTCATCATTGGTGAATCTTCGTGGCCGTTAGCCAAACGCTCTTGTGCCTGGTTTTGACGGTAATCCGAGTGACCACACGTTTGCGAGATAGCCGCCATTGAAGGAAGAATGCGTGGGCCAGTGGCATAGCCGTTGTCGATACTGTTTTTAAGGCCAAGTGTATTACCTGCCACGTCACGAATAGTAGTAAAGCCACGCATCAACATCTCTTCTGAAATCTTTGCTGAGCGAATCGCGACTTCTTCACGTGTCATGGTATCAATCACATTAAAAGATGCAGATAGCGTGATATGAACGTGTGCATCAATTAAGCCAGGCATTACTGTGCAACCTTGAGCATCAATTGTTTCATCGGCAACCGTTGGGTCAATATCTCCAATCTGAGTGATAAGATTATCTTCGATTAGGATAGATACGTTCTCGATTAAGTTGTTATCAACACCGTTAAATACGTTCGCGTTAGTGATTAGCTTTTTCATAGTCTGCACCTTTTGGAAATGAGTGTGTGTCGCTGATGGAGTTATCTTATGGGGTGTAGCAGTACAAGAATGGCCATTTGGTGACAGTGGTGAATTAGGTGTGTGTTTACTATTGCTATATAGAGAAGAAGTGAGGGGCTTGTTCAATTATCAATTTAAGGAATGGATGTTGGCGGTGTCATGAAATGGTAAGTTTTACTTCGATTCGAACGCTAAGATGTATTTCAAATCGAGGCTACTTATCAAATTAGATTAGAGAGATATATAATGACTAAATTAGACAAAGTTTACGGGTTCAACACACCACAACGTCTATTCGTTGGCTATACATTAGCCGTGCTGGTGGACTTGGTAGTACTTAATTTCTTCGATGAGTACTGGGACTTCGTAAACATTGAGTCTTTTACTATCTCTTTGATTGCGGCTCTATTGTTGCAGCTGTTGTTGAAGCTATCTATTGGTTTAGAGCATAAAGTTGCAAACTATTTTAAGCAGAAATCAGGTACGGCACCTAAGGTGTATCGAGCATTGTCGACATATATTATTCTTGTTGGCTCAAAATTTGTAATGCTAGAGGCAATAAACCTTATGTTTGGAGATAAGGTGAGCTTTACAGGCCCTTGGAGTGGTGTGGTTGCGTTCTTCGCTGTGGTATTTACGATTTTGGTTGCTGAAGTGATTGTATCGAAGATCTACTTTGCTCTTGATGACCAACAAGATTCAAATGAGAAAGCGCTTAAAGGGACTAACGCGTAACGCAATTAAAAAACATATGTGAATAACAGACGAGCCAGCTGAACAAGTTGGCTCGTTTTCTTTTACGCGCTATCTAGCTTTATATGCTATTACTTGTCGTAGGCGATTTCCCTAGTAATACCGTCATCAACACCTGATTTTGGCTATTCTACACCACCTCCATCACTTGATCGCCAGCATTGTCTAGATCAATGACATCAGTGCTTTGCTCTTGAAAAGTTTGCGCCTGTGATTGGTTACCGATGAAGATGATCTTGCCGTTGTGGGTAACGATCGAGTCCGATTCGCGATGCCCGTATATATCTGCATTGGTAAAAATCTGGTCAGCACTTGGGCTTTTAACGGCTGTTTGCTCATGAACAACGGTGTTGGCTTGTGCAAGAACTGGCGCTACGGCCGTTAAGCTTGCGAGTAAGGCTATCCATGCAGTGCGTGGCAAAGTGAGCTTGTTGTTCATTCTTATGTATTCCATGTTCCACTGTTTAATAAGTATAGAAAGCGAGTGGCCAGTGTAAAACTCTTCATGAATGACAAAAACCTCGATTAATCAACAAGCTGCCGTTTGAATGAGCCTTTATCTATGACTCTTGTCTTAGGCTTTTGCGCAGATCTTTTTTGTACTCGTCATAAGAGTTATAGCCATAGAATTTCCAAGTGCGATCACCCTTGATGTTGTGGTTGTAGGTAATCTCGCCGATCCACTGTTGACGTGTGGCAAGAATCATATCGCGGATTTTTATTAATAACATGTCCATAGTTGCTCTCCTGATTAAGTTCACTTGCAGTATATTTATCGGAGACGAAGAGAAGAGTATTGTTAGCGCAATGTTCAATACTTTTCGGTCAATGTATTCATTTAAGTGGTTTGATACGTATACTTTCAATATTAAAAAGTCATTGAGTATCACAATGAAAGGCTACTTGGAAAAAGTACCACAACGAGTTGGCATGTCTTGGCGCTATAAGAAAATTGTCGAGAACAGTAAAAGCTATGGTTGGCATAGACATGAAGAGTACGAGATAGCGATACATCGTCACTTTTCTGGGCATAGTTTTATTGGCCATCACCAAAGCGATGTGTTTCACAATCACATGATTTTAGTTGGCCCTGATTTGCCTCATGCTATCTATTCGGAAGAGAATCCTGATGACTCGCGCATCTGTGAAACGCATGTGGTTTGGTTTCGCAAAGATTGGATTGAGCAATTAATCGCGTGCTGCCGCGAACTCGAACCTCTGCGTACATTGCTGGAAGAGTCAAAGAAAGGGTTGCAGTTTTCGCCCGCTACTGCAGAGAAAGCGACAGGATTGTTAAACAAGGTAATGGAGCAGCCACCACACCAACAACTGCTTATCTTGTTTTCTTTGTTTGCGCTATTACTGGATGACCAAGAAGTGGTTCAGTTGGTTAACCCTATCTTTAATACGGGAGACGAAGATGAGGTCAGTGACAAGCTGGATAAGATTGAAGCTTTCTTGGTGAATAACTTTATCCGTGATATCTCGGTTAACGATTTAGCGAAGCATCTCTATATTAGTGAGAGTAGCGTTAGGCGGCTATTTCAAAAGCACTACAATGAGAGTTTTAGCCAGCGGTTAAAGAAAATCAGGTTGAACGTGGCGTGTGATTTGTTGATCAATACATCACTCCCCATCAGCTTGATTCTAGAGAAGGTAGGTTACGACAACCAAGCTAACTTTAACCGCCAGTTTAAATCCTATAAACAGGTGACACCGACTCAGTACCGAGCGGCAATGAAGCACCACTGATTCATTGAACAACGAAACAATTCCCATAAACTTCTGAATAATCTTACTGTTATATGAACTATAAAAATGGATTGAACGTATTACCAAGGATGTAAGTTAAGGCTGTCACATGACTTACTCGAACTACTAATAAAAACAAGTCGAGGTTAGGATGAAAAAAATATTATTGCTGCTTAGCATGATCTTATTGGGTGGATGCGTGGGAATGCCCGAAACGGTTAAGCCCGTTCAACAGTTTGAATTGGATAGATACTTAGGGAAATGGTACGAAGTTGCTCGCTTAGACCACTCGTTTGAGCGCGGCTTAAGTAATGTGAGTGCTGAATACAGCCTGCGCGATGATGGCGGCGTGAAAGTGATTAACCGTGGCTATTCGGATGAAGATGGAGAATGGAACGAAGCGGAAGGTAAGGCGTACTTTGTCGAAGGCAGCGATCAGGGTTATCTGAAGGTGTCGTTCTTTGGCCCTTTCTACGGAGCTTATGTGGTGTTTGAATTGGACAAAGAGGGCTACCAATACGCGTTTGTTTCTGGCCCAAACACCGATTACTTATGGCTGCTTTCAAGAACACCAGAAGTTGCGCCAGAGGTGATGGAGAAATTCAAAGCGATGTCGAAAGAGCGCGGCTTCAATACTGATGAGTTGATTTTCGTGGAACATGACCAATAAGCCTATTTCTTGAGAAGAGTTCTAACGCTTGATTCTTGAGCGCAGTTGGATGTGATTGAAGAAAGGCACCGATGAGTAATTCACCAGTGCCTTTTTGTTTTATGTACTCACTAGTTAGTAGGCTAACTAGCGTTGTCGACGAACCTGCAAAACACTGAGTATCGATAGTGATAGGAAGAACGCCGGGTCACTCCAGCCAAAGCCAACAAAGACCCCGGTGAATGCAGCATACAATGTGATGATGGCGCCAAGCATATTCGTAGCAACCAAGCCTTGAATGAGCTTTTTGGCGGACACGCCAGGTTCAATATCTCTTAATAACCAGCTTATTGCAGCGATACCACCCAAAAAGATACTGGTGTGTTGAGAGAGAAAGTAAGCGTACTTATCATTGATCTCTACGCCGTACATTGGCCACATAACGGTGGGTAGGAAAAACAGCGCGAAGGCAAATACTGCGTAAATGATGCCGTGCAGGCTCAAAAATGTTTTGTTGTTCATTGTGTCGCTCTCTTTTTCAACTTGGTGATATCGCTAATCTATCTCTTTGCTCAATACAGGAGTGAGCGATGCGTTAAGCGTTGATTGGGCCTTTATTAATGGTAGTTAAAGGCTGATTAACGTCAAAAATCACACCACGCACTTCTTCCACACCCATCTCTTTCAAGCGAGCAGCATGCATCGCCAAATAGGTTTCAGCACTCGGCTGATCTTGAAATAAGTAGACGCCACCCCCCAGTTTTTCTGCTTCGTTCTCTGTCCAGATTTTCCAGATCATGCCCGGTTCGTTGTTGATAGATTTTGCTAGATCGACGAGTGCGTTTGACATCTCTTCACCAAATGGGCCGCTAAATTCAAAATCGACTTGTAATAATTTCATGGTTATTTCTCCAAACAGTTATTTGGTATTGCGCTGAGACTGATGGTCATTTCGCAAAACATAGGAGGCTTGATTGTCTGTTGAAATAGATATTACCTGTAAAAAACAGACAGAAAAGTTCATAATATAGTTATTAACTGTCAGGATTTTAGACCGATGAGATTGAAAACCACCCTCGACCAATGGCAAACCCTTTACGAGATTGACCGTGCAGGCAGTATTCAAGCGGCGGCAGTACAATTGAATAAGAGCCACACCACGCTGATTTATGCTTTGAGAAAATTGGAGGATCAATTGGGTGTGTCTTTGGTGCAAGTTGAAGGGCGTCGGGCGGTGCTATCGGAAGATGGTAAATCACTGTTGCGCCGTGCAAGCAGCATGTTGGAACAGGCGAGAGAGTTGGAACTTATCAGCGAACAGCTGGCGAAAGGCGTCGAATCTGAAATCGTGGTCGCCGTGGATCATTTGTGTTGTCTTGAACGCCTATACAAACCGATGGCGCAATTTATGGCGGAGAACAGCACAACATCAATACAAGTGATGGAAACGTCATTGTCTAAGACGACTGAAATGGTCACTCAAGAGCTCGCTGATGTTGCCATCATCAACCTCCCTGTCACCAATCACTCGGCTGAAGCTTTTGGTTTTACTATGATGGAGCCTGTTGTCGCGAGTTCACATCCGTTAGCAAGTGCTGCTTCTGTGTCGTTGAATCAACTGTCGTCTTTGCCGCAAATTGTGGTGCGAGATTTAGGTGCTCAAGTTAGTCAAGGCAGTAAAAAGCAAGGGAACAAAAAGGATGTGGGTTGGTTGAAGTCGAGTCAGCGTATTACGGTGGATAATTTCGACCATGCGTTTGGCGCGGTAGAGCAGGGCGTGGGTTATTGCCGATTGCCTAAGCACATTGTGGAAAGTCGAGGTAGAAATAAGCTGACGGTGCTCAATGTCGAAAATGGCAGTGGATATCACGTTCCGCTGCACCTGACTCTGCCAAAAGGGGCGAAGACAGGCCCAGCCGCAAAACGTTTCTATGAACTGCTGCTTGAGTCAGCTCTGAATGCGGACTAAGTGCTATGAGATACTTAGCTTTGAGCTATTAACGAGGCTGGTTTCCATTCAAGAAAAGTGCAACGCATTCGCGCGTGTAGTTGAGCCTTTCCTCATCAGATTCACCGCTATCATGACCGAAGAAAGACCAATAGGCTGATTTGCCATGAAACATCAGCAGTAGTTGACGAGCAGCAATGATCGGTGAGCTAGACGTCGACAGAGTAAGGTCACCAGAATCTATTTTCGATTGCAGGTAATCGGCGAGTAACTTGGTGGTTTTTTGAGGGCCGGTCTCTAAATAGATAGAGGCGATCTCTGGGTGCGTGTTGGATTGGCTCACCGCATTTTGAAAGGTCTGTCTGGACTGCTCATCAAGTAACAAATCTTGAAACTTCACACCAAACTTCACTAATTCTTCTTCCAAAGTGGCATTCATATCAAAAGCAGAAGGGCTGAGTTCACGCTCGGCACACTTGGTTTGCATGCAGGTTTCGAAAAGCTCGTCTTTGTTTTTAAAGTGAGAGTAGACCGTTTGCTTGGAAACGTTCGCTGCTTTTGCTATCTGATCCATATTGATCTTGAAGCCATGTTCAGAGAAAAGTTTACTTGCTGCGGTTAAGATCTGCGATCTCTTCTGTTCACTCTTGATGATTTTTGTCACGTGTTTGCTTCTCGTTACTTGGTGTTGGGTCGTTACCTAGCTTGTCTCTTTGCTTAGTGCCTAGTGATACTCAGTAATAAGTGTCTCGTTTTGCGTTAAGCATTATGCTTTTTGTGATGGTTTTATCAATCATTAACCATGAAACTTATTTTTAACATAATCAAACTAGACAGTCTAGTTTGGTTTGGTTAGTCTAAAAAAAGAACATAATTGAGTACCGCATAGGAACAGGAAGTATGTATAAATTGATGAAGGGAAGTGCAGTAGCAGTGGCGTTGTCGACTCTTCTTGTCGGGTGTGGTGAAAATACACAAGCCGAGACAGCATCCGATGCAGATAATGCTGCAGTGGAGTCGAATAGTGCAGCGTCGACAGTCTTAACAGTGGAAACTGTCGCTTTGGAACGCTCTCCATCGTATGCAGTACAACGTGAATATGTCGGTGTGGTAAAGGCGGGGCAGCAGGCTAATTTGGGTTTTGAATTGGCGGGTAAGGTCAATGAGATTCTGGTGGATGTCGGTGACACAGTCACAACCGGTCAGCCGTTGATCAGATTGGATACTCAACTTTTGGAAACCGAGTTTAGCCAACTGAAAGCGCAGGCTGAAGAAGTGAAAGCCCAGTTGAGCCTTGTTGCTGCTAACTTAAAGCGTCAACGTTCTTTGAAAGCGAAAGGCTTCAGTGCCGAAGCGGAGATTGATTCTCTCACCAGTGAGCAGCGCGTATTGCAGGCGAACTTGCTACGCATCGATGCATCGGTAAAAGGCAATGAATTGAAATTGGTGAAATCGACAGTGCTTGCGCCTTATTCTGGCACCATCGCGACGCGCTTTGTCTCGCTCGGAGATGTGGTGAATGTCGGTAATCCAACCCTTACACTGCTCGCTTCTGAGGGCAAAGAGGCCTTCATCGGTATTCCTGCTCACCAAATGCAAAAAGTCACCTCACTTTCTTCGCCTAACATCCGAGTTGGGCGCACAGATTATGCCGTGGAGCTATTGAATCCCGGCGCAATGGTCGACACACAGTCTCGCAGTGTGGGTTTGCGCTACCTGTTCCCCGAGCAATCTTCGGTATTGGAAGGGCAACTTGCCTACCTTAAATTTGATGAACAGATTGAAGAGCAAGGTTACTGGGTGCCATTAACCGGTTTGATTGATGGCTTACGCGGGGTGTGGAACATCTTTGTGATTGGTGAAGACGACAAGGTCGAACGTAGAAGCGTGCAGGTGTTGTTTGCCAACAATCAACAAGCGTATGTGAGTGGGGCGATTGAAGACGGTGAACAAGTAATTGCCAGTGGCTTACATCGCTTAGTTCCGGGTCAAGTCGTGAAACCAGTCAGCGCGGCTGAATAGGTAATAGTATGAAAATTATAGAGACTATTTCCAACACGCGACTGCTTATCTTGATGACAGCACTGCTGATGGTGAGCGGCATTTCGGCGTTCATGACCTTGCCACGTGCAGAAGACCCAGTAATCATCAACCGTTATGCGAACATCACAACCAGTTTCCCCGGCGCCAGTGCCGAGCGTGTTGAAACCTTGGTTACTGAGGTCATCGAGAATAAGCTGCGTGAACTGAGTGAAGTTAAACTGGTGAGTTCGACTTCTAGGCCGAGCGTATCAATTGTTACGCTAGAACTTAATGACACCATCACCGAGCCAGAACCCGTCTGGTCTCAAGCTCGCGACAAGTTATCTGACATCGAATCAATTTTACCTGCGGGCTCTCATTCTCCTGATCTCGATAGTGACCATACCTATGCTTTCACGACCATCGCATCTCTGACTTGGTCTGGTGCTGGCGAGCCTGACCGATTAACCCTCGGACGCTATGCGAAAGAATTGGCTAAGCGACTACGAACTTTGTCGGGTACTGAATTCGTTGATGAATACGGGATGCCACAAGAAGAAATCCAGATAAGCCTAAGAACCGTTGATGCCGCTGCTCTAGGGCGTTCGAGTGCCAATATCGCTGAATCGCTAGAAGGGGCCGACGCCAAGAATTCTGCGGGAGAATTGGTCAGTGCCTATTCCCGTTTTGGTTTGGAAATTGAGTCTGAGCTGGACTCCATTGAACGTATCAAGCAAGTGCCAATTGCCACTGACAGCAATGGTCACATCATCCGTATGGAAGACATTGCTTCTGTGAAACGTGGTGAGAAAACCCCACAAGATCAGATTGCGATTATTGATGGTGAGCCGGGGGTGATTGTCGCGGCAAGAATGCACCCTGATCTGCGAGTTGATAATTGGACATCACGAGCTAATGCTCTGATTGGCAAGTTTGAGCAAGAGTTACCAAGTAACGTTAAGGTGACGGTGCTGTTTAATCAGCAAGGTTATACCGAGACTCGCTTAGACGATTTAGGCAAAAGCTTGATGATCGGTTTCGGTCTGATTTTGATTGTTCTGTTTGTCACTTTAGGCGTGCGTGCCGCAATCTTAGTGGCAATTTCTCTGCCGTTAACCTCATTGTTGACCCTGTCGACCATGAAAATTACTGGCGTACCGATTAACCAAATGTCGGTGACAGGCCTAATTGTGGCGCTTGGGATCATGGTCGATAACGCGGTGGTGATGGTTGATACCATTCAAGCTTATCGTTTGAAAGGGCAACAGCGAGCTGAAGCGACCATGAATGCATTGAAGCATTTATGGGTGCCGTTATTAGGCTCTACCTTAACTACCGTGTTGGCGTTTGCCCCGATTATTTTGATGCCGGGTGCATCGGGTGAATTTGTCGGTGGTATTGCGATTACCGTTTCTTTCTCATTGATCGGTTCTTACATAATCTCGCACACCTTAATCGCAGGCTTGGCGACCAAACTACTGCCGAAACAACTCAGTGATGTCGATAAGAAAGGGCAACATCACTGGTACATGACCGGCCTAAGAATTCCGGCGTTGACACGCTGGTTCTCGTCTTCTGTCCGCTTTGGTGTCACGCATCCAATCATCACAATTGCTTTGGTGTTGTTGGTTCCATTTACTGGTTACTGGAGTATGTCTCAACTGACTGAGCAGTTCTTCCCGCCATCAGACCGAGACATGTTTGAGATTCAGGTGTACATGCCGCCTCAAGCCAGCATTTATGCGACCCAAAATACCTCTGAAAAAATAGACGACATTATTCATCGCTATCCAGAAGTGGAACGCATTGATTGGCTAGTGGGCGCTAACTTCCCATCTTTCTATTACAACTTGCAGGCAAGGCAAAATAATGCGCCTTACTTCTCTCAAGCGATGGTCAAAACAGAGAACTTTGACCAAGCCAATGCACTAATCCCTGAGTTGCAAAAGGTGTTGGATAAAGAGGTGCCGGAAGCACAAATCTTGGTACGTAAGCTCAACCAAGGGCCTCCATTTACTGCGCCAGTGGAGCTGCGTGTTTACGGTGAAAACCTCGATACCCTAAAAGCGATTGGTGAAGATGTACGCTTGATTCTGGCAGGTGTCCCTCATGTCACGCACACAAGGGAAACCCTGCAACCGGGTACGCCGAAGGTGTGGTTGAAGGTCGATGAAGATACCGCAAAACTGAATGGTATTTCATTGAACCAGTTTGCTGGCATGCTGCAAACTACGCTGACAGGTCGTGAAAGTGGCTCGGTGATTGAGGGAAGTGAATCGGTGCCAATCCGTGTTCGTGTGGCGGATGATGCGCGTGAGAACCTAGCGCACCTGAGTAATATTCGTTTGCCGATAAGCTCTGATGTCTATTCTACGGGTATCAATGTGTCTACCTTGGCTGAGCTTGAACTGACCACAAGTCGAGGTGCGATTACCCGCAGAAATGGGCAACGTGTGAATACCATTGAGGGTTATATTGAAGCGGGTGTATTGCCGCAAACCGTGCTCAATGAATTCCAAAAACGCCTAGAAAGCTATCAGATGCCATCGGGCTATACGATTGGTTTTGGTGGTGAATCTGCTGAACGAGATAATTCAGTCAACAGCCTCATCTCGAACGTCGCTGTCGTGGTGGTATTGATGGTGTTGGTGGTGGTGATGTCATTCAACTCGTTCCGAATGAGTAGCATCATCTTCATGGTGGCGGGATTGGCTGGTGGTCTAGGGCTGTTGTCGGTATGGATCTTCGATTATCCGTTCGGCTTTACAGTGATCATCGCGATGCTTGGGATTGCGGGTTTGGCGATTAACGCGGCCATTGTGATTCTGACGGAATTGAAGCTAGATAAAGAGGCTTCCTCTGGAAGTGTTGATGCAGTCGTTGAGGCCGTTATGTCGTGTACTCGACATATCAGTTCAACCACGATTACAACCGTGGGCGGCTTCATGCCGTTGATCATTGCAGGTGGTGGTTTCTGGCCTCCGTTTGCGGTCGCGATTGTTGGCGGTACAGTGTTAACCACGCTTATTTCGTTCTACTTTGTGCCTGTGGTTTATCATTTGATGACTCGAAATCAACGAAAAACCATCGTGAGTCAAGCGGCATAACTGTTTTTCAATTTAACGCATCTTTAATTTAACGTCTCTTCAATTTAACTGCTCTTCAATTGCCCATCATCGAGTCGTATCTGGCTCGATTATGGCATTGTTATTCTCGACAAATTCATCCTAATTCCTACCATTTTGTTGTTCTTTTCACCGCTATTACGTTCTCAATTAGTCAAATTATCCTTTCTGTTAGCCACAATATTCTTTCAATTCGTCACATTAGTGCATCGATGAATGCTTGGTTATCTTGCTGGTGAATGAGTGGGTATTTTGAATAATCTAACCAGTGAATACCTTGTAGATAGTATGTGAATTCACAATCTTGACGGGTGTCACACTTCTATTTATTCACTCTTTCTAATGTACCTTGAATTGGCTCTGAGGTCTGGTGGCGCGCGAGTGTTTATCTGCTTTTTCTAAATCCCTTGTCAGCACTACCTCCATCCATGTAGCACGCTACTGTCGTGTGTCTTAATCGTCTTCTACTTCTTAGTTTTCGCATCCATAAATGGAAGGTTAGTTTCCAAGTTTGTTTGGTGAGCTTTCAAATTCAACTCTTCATAATGCGCCAAATGTAACAATGTGTTTCAAAGTATAACAATTAAGTCATGTTTTCTGTGTGGTTTTAACCCAGCAGTAACGGGCTTTATTGCATTGCTTTTTGAGATACGGCGTTTCACATGCTCAACACATAAATATTCTAATGATCATGACAACCAGTACTCGGGCGTTCGTTCTGAGGCTGGATAACCATCGAGAAAGTTAATGGAAGCTTCAAGATATAAACGCATGTTATCGAGGACAAGTTTGTCGAAGATTGGTTTGCTGGGAACCATTCTGATGCTCGAAGGATGTAACTCCGCATTGCTCGACCCAAAAGGTAGCGTTGGCGTTCAGGAAAAAGAGCTGATTATCACGGCTCTGTTGCTGATGTTGATTGTCGTCATACCAGTGATTCTGATGACCATCTACTTTGCTTACCGATACCGCGAAAGCAATACCACGGAAGAGTATGCACCAGACTGGGCGCACTCAACCAAAATTGAAATAGTGGTATGGACAATTCCAATCATCATTATTGCGATTCTAGCCACCATCACTTGGCGAACAACTCACGAACTGGAGCCATCTAAGCCTCTGGAAAGTGACGTTAAACCCATGGTGATCGAAGTGGTCTCTCTGGACTGGAAATGGCTGTTCATCTATCCGGAGCAAAACATTGCGACGGTTAACTATGTTGCATTCCCGAAAGATGTTCCGGTGACGTTTAAGCTGACTTCAGACAACATCATGAATGCGTTCTTTATCCCGCGTCTTGGTTCGCAGATCTACGCGATGCCGGGAATGGTGACTAAGTTGAATTTGATTGCAAACCACGAAGGTGACTTCAAAGGCTTTGCTTCGAACTACAGTGGCAAAGGGTTCTCTCAGATGAAATTCACCGCATCGGCCATGCCTGATCAAGTGGCGTTTTTAAACTGGGTAGAGAAAGTGAAAGCTAGTCCTGATCGTATTGAAGATTGGGAGCAGTTCCGTTCATTGGCCGCGCCAAGTGTGGCTGAGCCTGTGACTTTGTTCTCCAGTATCCCACCATTTTTATTCACTGATGTCGTGACCCAGCACCCTGGTTCAATGAACTGTCTGCCGGAAACCCAAGGATAATCGTCATGTTTGGAAGATTAACTCTAGACTCAATTCCCTACCACGAACCCATTATTTTGGTCACGTTAACCATGATCGCTTTAGTGGGCAGCTTAGTGGTGTACGCGGTAACCAAAGCCGGTAAGTGGCAATACCTTTGGAATGAATGGTTCACTTCTGTAGACCACAAAAAATTGGGCTTCATGTACATTGCTGTGGCGATGGTGATGTTAGTTCGTGGTTTTGCCGATGCGGTAATGATGCGCAGTCAGCAATTGCTTTCTGCAGCTGGTGAGACGGGCTATTTACCGCCACATCACTACGACCAGATCTTCACGGCTCACGGCGTGATCATGATTTTCTTCGTAGCGATGCCATTGGTTATCGGCTTGATGAACATCATCGTGCCGCTGCAAATTGGTGCTCGTGATGTTGCATTCCCTTACCTGAATAACTTGAGCTTCTGGCTGTTTGTGGTGGGGATTATCCTAACCAACATGTCACTGGGCTTAGGTGAGTTTGGTCGTACGGGTTGGTTGGCGTATCCGCCGCTGTCTGGTATTGAGGCAAGTCCGGGAGTGGGTGTCGATTATTGGATATGGGCGCTGCAAATATCCGGTGTGGGTACCACGTTAACGGGCGTGAACTTCTTCGCGACCATTTTGCGCATGCGTACTCCGTCAATGCCAATGATGAAGATGCCAGTATTCACGTGGGCATCGCTGTGTGCCAACATTCTGATCATCATCTCTTTCCCAATCCTAACGGTAACCATCGCGTTACTGACTTTGGATAGATACATCGGCACGCACTTCTTCACCAATGATCTTGGTGGCAACGTGATGATGTATGTGAACCTGATTTGGGCATGGGGTCACCCAGAGGTGTACATCCTAATCTTGCCTATCTTCGGTGTGTTCTCTGAAGTGACAGCAACCTTCTCACGCAAAAAACTGTTTGGTTATACCTCGTTGGTATGGGCGACAGTGGCCATCACTATTCTAGCGTTTGTGGTTTGGCTGCATCACTTCTTCACCATGGGTTCTGGCGCCAATGTGAATGCCTTCTTCGGCATCGCGACCATGATTATCTCTATCCCAACCGGGGTTAAGATCTTCAACTGGCTATTCACCATGTACAAAGGACGCATCCGTTTTACCACGCCAATGATGTGGACAGTGGGCTTCCTAATTACCTTTACCGTTGGTGGTATGACGGGCGTATTGATGGCGGTACCGGGCGCAGATTTCATTCTGCATAACTCTGTATTTCTGATTGCGCACTTCCACAACGTAATCATTGGTGGCGTTGTGTTCGGTTGTTTTGCAGCGATTGGTTACTGGTTCCCGAAAGCGACCGGTTTCACTCTGAACGAGCTTTGGGGTAAACGCGCATTCTACTGCTGGATCATCGGTTTCTTGATGGCGTTCTTGCCGCTTTACGCTCTGGGCTTTATGGGCATGACGCGTCGTTTGAGCCAAGACATTAACCCTGAATTCTTCCCACTACTGGCG
This sequence comes from Vibrio splendidus, assembly GCF_001557875.1. Lineage (GTDB taxonomy): Bacteria > Pseudomonadota > Gammaproteobacteria > Enterobacterales > Vibrionaceae > Vibrio > Vibrio splendidus_F. Next base: position 98,241 of record NZ_LNRF01000005.1, read on the forward strand.
GTTGCAGCTGCAGGTACGGGCGTGATTGCGATGGGTGTTGTGTGTCAATTCGTACAGATTTACGTGAGTGTTCGTGACCGTGACCAAAACCGAGATCTAACGGGCGACCCATGGGGTGGACGTACATTCGAATGGGCAACGTCTTCACCACCGCCGTTCTACAACTTTGCGAAATTGCCTAAGGGCGATGAGATCGATTCGTTCTGGTATCAAAAGCAAAGTGGTGAGTTTGATCCAACTCAGGAGGAAGAATACGAACGTATTCACATGCCGAAGAACACACCGACAGGCATTTATGTGTCTGCATGGGCGTTGGCATTTGGCTTCGCGATGATCTGGTACATCTGGTGGTTAGCAGCTGCAAGCCTAGTGGGTATCGTGGTGACGTGTATTCAACACAGCTACAACGACGATGTGGATTACTACGTGGAAGTTGAAGAGATCAAAGCGATTGAAGCGGCTCGACGTGCACAGCTTGAAGAAGCGAAGAAACAGTCAGTGAAAGGCGACCATTCTGGTCGTGGTAACAGCGCTGACAGTGATGCAGACAGTGATAACAACGACAATAAAGATGATTTGGAGACGACGTATGCAAGCTAATACTCCGTCACACACTTATGATCTTGCACACTCGCATGATCATCACCACGAAGCCGCGGGTAACAAGTTGTTTGGCTTCTGGGTTTACTTGATGAGTGACTGTGTCCTGTTTGCCACGCTTTTCGCGACCTATGCCGTGCTTGAGAGTGGATCTATCGCAGGGCCGACAGGCAAAGATATCTTTGAACTGCCGTTCGTATTTGTCGAAACCATGATGCTGCTGTTCAGTAGTATCACCTTTGGTTTTGGCATGATTGCAATGAAGCGCAAAGACGTGACCGGACTGAAGCGATGGATCAAAGTGACTTTCGTATTGGGCTTGGCCTTTATCTGTATGGAAGTGTATGAATTCCATCACCTGCTTGCAGAAGGCTATGGTCCTCAAGAGAGTGCGTTCCTTTCTGCGTTTTTTACCTTGGTTGGTACACACGGTTTGCACGTAACGTTCGGTCTGATCTGGATGGCGGTGGCGTATCACCAGCTTTCAACCAAAGGATTGAACGACAACATGTCGATGCGCTTCCAGTGCTTAAGCCTGTTTTGGCACTTCCTTGATATTGTTTGGATTTGTGTATTTACCATCGTGTACTTAATGGGGGTGATGTAATGGAACAGCATCTAGACAGCGGTGCAACGGATTATGTGAAAGGCTTTATTGCGTCACTGATTCTCACCATTATTCCGTTCTACATCGTGTGGGCGCATGCGCTACCAAGCGCAGAAACTTACGTGATCTTGTTCGGCTGTGCGCTGGTGCAAATCTTTGTGCACTTTAAGTACTTCTTGCACATGGAAGCGAAATCTACCGATGGGCGTTGGAACTTGGTGTCACTGATGTTTACCGCCATTGTTGTATTGATTCTTATCGCTGGCTCGGTATGGATCATCTACAACATGAACGTCAACATGAAGTTGTAGGCTAGGGTATGCTGAAAAGATATCTGTCTATCACCAAACCGGGCATCATTTTCGGCAACCTGATTTCTGTTGCGGCGGGGTTCTTCCTTGCCGCAAAAACAGAACCAGCCAATGCGATGTTGTTACTGACAACATTAGCGGGTGTGGGACTTGTGATTGCATCAGGTTGTGTGGTGAATAACATCTTTGATCGAGACATCGACCAAAAGATGAAGCGCACACAAAATCGAGAATTGGTTCAGGGCAACATCAATACAGACGTCGCGTTCGTTTATGCCTTGGTTTTACTGCTCTCAGGCACAGCACTGCTGTTTCAGTTCGCTAATCCGATCTCTGCGGTCATGGTGTTGCTTGGCTATGTGTTTTACGTCTTTTTCTACACCATGTGGTACAAGCGTACATCGGTTTACGGCACTTTAGTCGGCAGTATTTCGGGAGCGGTTCCGCCGTTAGTGGGCTACTTGGCGGTGACGAATTACATCAGCCTTGAAGCGGTTTTATTGTTTGTGATGTTCTGCTTATGGCAAATGCCACATTCGTACGCGATCGCGATGTTTCGCCTTCAAGATTACCGAGATGCAGGCATTCCAGTGTTACCGGTGAAAGAGGGCGTCGACAAAGCACATCAACACATGAAAGCGTATGTCGTGGCGTTTGGCGCAGTCTCATTGGCGCTTTTCCTACTCGGAGAGGCGGGTTATGAGTACCTAGCGGTATCGGCAGCAGTTTGCTTTATGTGGACCAAGGTGACCTTCCGCAAAGTCGATTGCCTTAACTACATCCAGTGGTCAAAGACGGTCTTCAAGGTCTCTCTGCTGGTGGTGATGAGTATCAGTGGCGTGCTGGGACTGGAGTTGATTCCACTGCCTATGTTTTTTTGATTTAAGTTTGTCGTCAAACCCTCATGTTCTGAAGTCCGAGGGTTTGACGACCTTTTATCTGTTCCGCTTTATCTGTTCTGCTTTAAGCTATTACCCTTCAAAAATATCACCAAGCCAATCTTCAAGTTGCTCTCGTTTATCTTGTGGGCCGTTGATTATCACTAGGCCGTTTAGTGTCGCGTGATCCCAAGAGATGGTGCCAGTTGCTAGCGCATCGAACACATCGAGTTCCGTAATCAGTAATAGATCTTCCTCGGTAGGCAAAGTATCTCTGCCTGACACATCGACACCCTTCTCAAATTTCACTTGGCTGTAATGACCTTTAATCGCTTCGAATAGGTTGAACTCAATTTTGCTTGGGTGGGACTTGGTAAGCGCAGCTTTGATGGCAAAGAGTCGAAAGTGATCGGGTTTATTGAGGTTGTTGAATTCATCGTCTTGTCTGGCTGTGATGACATTGCCAAATACCTCTAGTGAACCGGGCTCTGTCACTAAACTAAATCCGGTTTCTTGGTGTAAGCCGCAAGCTAATACCAGAGAAGAACTGAGTGAAAGCAATAGAACAAAACGTTTTAGCATGTGTGAACCTTAAACGAAGTAGGGCAGTTTCCTTACTCTAACAATAGACCTAGAGCGTTGAGTGAAGGTTGCGAACTGTACCAACAAATAAACGATAAAGGGACCACAATGGGTCCCTAAGTTATCGACTCGCTATCCTTAGCTGCCTTTGATTAGTGTATATCCAATTAACGAACGATGAGCATGATCTCTTCTGGAGTCATTGGCTTATCGAAGTAGCTCATGAATTGACCGAAGCCTTTGATGTCGCCATTCGAGAACTTGAATGTACCAGACTGTAGGTTAGTACCAATCACTTGTTGAGCGTTTGGACCCGCAATCAAAATTTGGTTCAGTACTGCACGAGTGGTGTCGATTTGAACGTCTGCACCTTTCACTGCTTCTTCGTGTAACTGAGCGATACCGTTACGAATTTCGATAGTGAATACTTCGTTCGTATCAGAGAAGTTGTACGTTAGCATCATGTTCACGTCTAACGAGTTTTCTGCGATAAGCGTTGAAGTCATCATGTCGAAGATCTGATTGCTTGGTAGCGCAGTAAGAACGTCCACAGAAGCAAAGCTGATCATGTTAGAGAAGTCACGCTTGTTCTCTAGTTCAGCAGCCGCGTTAAGCGCCCAGTTACGCCAGTTGATGTTCACTTGGTCTGCAGCCCATGCTTTGTAAGCTTGTGCTTTCATCTCGCGAGCTTCCATGTCTTGCTTGTTTACCGTGATTGGGTAAGAAAGAATTTCTGCTGCAAATGTGTAGTTTTCTGCCTTAATTGCTGCTTGTGCAGTCGTAAGGATATTGTCTCGACCGCCCATGATCTCTACGAATGCTTTAGCGCGTTGCTCGTAAGCCATAGGCTCTAACTGCCATGGATCCGCTTCGAAGAAACCGTTGTAACCTACGTAAATCTGACGCACGGCGTGTGCAACAGTACCGTAGTGCTCACCTAACCAAGGGTGCTCTGCAAGGTGCTTAGGAAGTTTCACTACTTCAACTAGCTCGTCTGGCGTCATACCTTTGTTCATGTAACGGATAGTTTGGTCATGGGTGTATTGAATCGCATCACGATAAGCCGTTAATACGTCAGATACCGCTTCTTTACCTTCAACAGGTCGACCGTGAGAGTTAATCATGATCTCAGTGTCGAACTTACGCATTACGTCTATGCCCTTGAACCACATTGATGGATCACGGAATTTAGTTCCACGGATTGTGTGAAGGTTGGGGAAGTTCTCACCTTGAAGTACTTCAGCTGCGTGCAGGATTTTTTGCTCTGGGAAGTAAACCACTAGCTCATCTTTGGTTTCAGAAGGCACGTTCTCGATGTGCATTTTCACGCCAGCAATTTCGATTTCGATGTGGCTTTGGCTTGGTACAAGCAGGTTTGGTTCAATGAACGAGATAGCACCTTGCATGAAGCGTGGACCAAGGCCGTCGTTTACTGTTCCGTGCTCGCCTTCTTCTACGTGCTTAGCGCCGGTGTAAGAAGTACGGTGACCAAATAGAGTACCTAGGTTTGAAGACCAGTTAGCCACTGCCGCGGTTAGGCCTTCTTCTGCGATGATTTTCACTTCACCTGATGCCACTTCTTCATCCGTTACCCATGCACGCACACCTGAGATGTGGTCGATGTGGTTATGAGAGTAGATGATTGCTTTAACTGGCTTGTCTGTGATTTGACGAAACTGCTCTTTAACCGATTGAGCCATTTCTACCGACTCACCTGGATCAACAATGATGATACCGTCAGTGCCTTCAATCATTACTGGTGTATCGAGACCAAAACCGTAACCAAGGTAAATGTTGTCATCTACTTTGATGATTGCTTGGTCCATTTTTCGGCCATGCTTAGTTAGAGTTGGATGAACGTGGTCAGATTCTTCTGTGTAAGCCAGAGAGTGGCCAGTTTTAGAAACAACTTGGATACGCTCGCCAGTGCCCCAGAACATGTTTGATTTGTGTTCGAATAGAACCTCGCTTTTGTAGCGAGCATCAAGGTCAATGTTTTGGTATTGCGCAGCATTTGCTGTCTGAAGTTCTTGGCCTACTTTCGATGTCGCTTCTACAATCGGTGTTGCAGATGCAAAGCCAGAAGTAAGTAGAGCGCTCGCGATAGCGACAGGAAGCGCCATTTTTTTGAATGTATTAGTCATGGTAGTGACCTTATATTTGGATACAGGAATTGGATTTCTTGAGCCAAATGATAGAGGTGGAAGAGGTCGTTATCTACGCGCTAATAGGATTTCAATCTATCGCTTTTTCGATGTTTTACTTATCTAATGATTATATTGCCGATTTATCTTGATCTAAATCAATTAGTAGATGAGCTTGCAACAGATATAAAAATGCCCCGAAATTCGGGGCATTTGTTTTGAAATTAGCAGTAGGTTCATGAGTGACTGTTATACGAGTGAATAACAGTCACATCATTGAATACTTATTCGTTTATCAAGAGCTAATCGTTTACTAAGCGCTTAAGTTCTTACCAAGATCTTTAGTACTAATAGGCGGCTAGGTATTACCAAGCACCTAAGTATGACTTGTAAGATTGTAGACGAACCGTTGCTGCCCCGATTACATCGATGAAGCCCCAGAACGGATGTGGCTTCTCAGCCGAGATCCAAGCCGCGCCAGTTGAACCAATAGGGATGTTGTAACCTTCTGGTTCGATGATCTCAAGTACGATAGTACGACCTAAACCATTGCCGTTTCTTACTACGTGTTGACCGACACTTTGTGGCCCCTGAAGTGGAGAAATACTCGACTCACCGGTACCGGCATTAAAGCTGTGTACTTTTGCTCGGAACACGTGACCTGGGTATGCATCAACGAAGAATTCAGCGAAATCTCCTACTTGAACATAGCCGTAAGTTTGGTCTGAAATACGCATCTCAAGAAACTTTTTGCTGGTGTTGTAGAGGTGCATGTTACCCATTACAGAACCTTCAGCAATGTTCACTATCGAGACTTGACCATCAAATTCAGCCCTAATGGTTTTCTTCTCTTGCGCCCAATTTACTTTTTGTAGATCGGCTTTTAACGACACAAGTTCAGCGTGCAGTACTCGAAGATCGGAGTCGTACTTTTCTACGTCACGCATATTGAAGATTTCAGGTGACGTTTCAGCACGCTCTAAGTCGCGATCCATTTGCTTGATCTCTTCTTCTTTCTGAACAATTGAAGATTCGATCTTTGCTTTGTCTGCGGCAGAGTCAATGTCGACGAGTGTGTAAATTACGTCGCCTTCTTTAACCATTTGGTTGTGTTCAACAAGCACTTGGTCGATCTGCTGACCAAAGATAGGTGACATCACCGCGTGTGGTGCTTTGACTGTGGTTGAGTTGGTTAAATCAACGGGTGCCCACAAGCGAGAGATAACTGCTAATACTGCAAGAATCGTTACACCGCCAATGGCAGCCCAGGTGTAGTTCTTGAAGTTCTTCTTAAGTGCGCCTGTCGCAAACAGTGACCATACAATTAGGATGTATGGAATCATCATCTCTTTCATTATGCGACCTCTTTTTCTGTAGCGGATGGTTTTGTTGGAGTCTTTTCTTTTGAAGGCTGAGCTTCTGGAGACTGTTCTACTGGAGATTGTTTGGTTTGAGACGGCTCTGTTACCGGTTGTTCAGGTGATACGTGGACTACGGCGGCCTCTGTACTGTTCGCGTCTCGTTTAGGCTGTACACCACGGCGAATTACATCACTCAGTGATTGGCCAATATGTTTCCAGTTCGCCAATGCGATAACCAAGGCGATAACCCAGAATGTTTTGCTGATGAAGAGTCCGCAAAGTGACAGTGCAAACACGATTTGAACGTGAGCGCTTTTGTGTTCTTTTGCTTTATGCACACCCAGTTCATGCAACTGCCACATGCCGTAAACACCGGCTAATACCACAGCGATGGTCACTGAGAACAAGTAGCCAGAGAAGGACTCCATCTGGAAGAAGTTCATCATCATTTCATTGGGATGATTGTTGAATTGAGACATGTCGATGTCTTTGGAATGGATTGTGCCTAACGGTGCAAGAGCCCATGCACCAGCAAACATCACCGCCATAAACAGGCAGAATTTAATCAAGACCATCACAACGGCCCAGATTTTCTGGAAAACGATTTTAATAAAGTTCATATCTCAACCTACATCAATAAGAAGAGAGAATTTGCAGCCTAGAAGTCTAACTTTTAACGACATCTTAAAAAGTAGATGTCTATTATGTGGGTAGATTGGTGCGCATAATAAACAAAAGTAATAGATGGTATTTAAAGTGATACTACTCAGTCCAGACAACCGATTCTCGGTATCAAGAAGCGAATATGCTTCCCTACAAACCAATTCTTATTGTTAGCCTGAAACGCAGGTTGAATGACTATGAGCTATCGAACGAAATATTTGACGCGTTCTTTTAGCTATTGTCTTCTTTACGTGTAATTCCTCGTCTGTCGAGGGGGCTTCCATGGCAATTGACAAAGTGTCGTAAAACATTTGTCAGCATTCTGTTTGGGCTAAGAATTGATTTGTTGGCAGGATAATAGGAAGAGTTTTGAGCAGTATCTACCCAGAATTACGATTTGATAATATCGTAATTACGATAGGTTGGTCCCGCTTTAAATCGGTAGGTCGAATTATTTGCTAGCGCTCAAATTCGGCTTTAAAACATCGCTAGTTAAATTGGTTTGGATCAATGAAATGACTAATAAAAGCATCAATAAGTAATTCATCGAAATTAATATTTTTACACGGTTTTTACAATAGAAAGAGTGATGAATATGAATAATGAATTATAGATGACTGATATAAGTTTTGCCCGTCGGAAAAATATTCACTAAAGGTTAGGAAATTATACCGATGATGTGGCAAGTATATGGGTTTGGTTTTTAGATAAGCTCCCTTCGTCGAGGATTCAATTTGAAATATTGTAGCGCTAGTTACTCAAATGTATATCTCAATGGCACTCAACACAGTGTCATGACAAACGAGACAATTGTGCATTTTTTCGTTGTTATTGGAGAATCACTCATCGATGAGGCCCTTCTTTAAAAGTGATCGGTATGAAGGGGTGCTACTGTCTCAATTTGCGACGTCAAACGAGGGATTGTTATTTTATTTAATCGTTTTTACGATAGCATAGTGCTCATGGTCGCCTAGTGAGTAATGATATATGAGCAATGACATTCCCAACTTCAACCTACTTGCCGTGTTTTCTGCGGTGATGGAGCAGGGCAGTTTGAGTAAGGCTGCGGATCAACTCAGTACTAATCAATCGACCATCAGTACCGCATTAGCGCGTTTAAAAAAAGAGATCGGCCAAGAGCTTTTTGTTCGTAAAGGACGTGGCGTTGTACCTACATCGTATGCCCAAAGCTTGTATGAACAAATTAAAGCGCCGATCAATGAACTTAACGGTGTCTTTCAATCGATGGCTAGCTTTGATGAGCAAAGCTCTGAACGTAAGTTTGTTATCTCTTGTCCCGAGCATCTTCAGTGGGTACTGCTCGATAGCTTTGCGGCGCTTCCTAATCAAAATTTGTCGCTAGAAGTGTTTGATCAACCTGACAGCGATGATCGCATCTATGAAGATCTTTTAACTCAAGAGTTCGATGCCATGATTGAGATTGTCGTTCCTGAGCATCCAAGTATTGCGAGTGAAACCTTGTATCAGGGAGACTTTGCCATTGTGTGTCGTTCGGGGCATCCTCGTATTCAAGGAGAGATCAGTGAAGCACAGTTTATGAGTGAAAAGCATGCTGTATTAGACCGAACTCGCCGTAAAGTACGCAGCTTGAGTCATTATACTTCTTTGGATTTAACTAAACGTAAAATCGCATTTCACGGACGATCGTTGTTTAGCAATATCTTGCTCTGTAGTCAGTCGGATTATATTACGGTGGTTCCACTCTCTATGGCTCTACAGTTCCAAGAGAGGCTCGGCTTACAACTCTTTAAGCCTCCGTTTGATTATGAGCAAATGTCTCACTACCTGATTTGGTTGAAGAAGCAGAATAGCGACCCCGCTCATAAATGGTTTCGAGAGCAAGTGATTAATACGTCTGATGCGATGTCTAAAACGCTTAAAGATAGGCGTTTGCGGTTTTAATTGAGAGTCGAAATCTAAGGGGAGCATTGGCTTCCCTTTTTTGTGTCGCTTAGTTGGTACTAGCCAATACTTTAATAACAAAAAATTATTAAAATGAGAATTTTTAATAATTTCACTGATTTGTGTGTGTTCAGTAATATACCTAACAACAGAGAAATAGGTGGCCTCAAGGTTAACCTCAACGAACACTACTTAGCTTCATACGACGAGTTAGCTTTATGCGACGAGGCTGAGATTAAAGTATCAAGGGCGAAATATGAAATTCCTACACACAATGATCCGAGTTACTGATTTAGACAAGTCTATCGAGTTCTACACCAAGGTATTGGGAATGAAGGAACTTGAACGCCATGAAAACAAAGACTACCGCTACACATTGGTTTTTGTTGGCTACGAGCAAGGTGGCACGACTATCGAGCTAACGTACAACTGGGATACTAACGAGTACGAGATGGGCAGCGCGTTTGGTCATCTGGCATTGGGTGTAGAAGATATTTACTCAGCATGCGACAAGATCAAATTGCTAGGTGGCAACGTCACTCGCGAAGCGGGTCCAGTGAAAGGCGGTTCAACCCATATTGCTTTTATTACTGACCCAGACGGCTACCAAATCGAACTGATTCAACTAGGTTAATCGAGGATATAACAATGACAAACGCACTATTTCAACCAATTCAACTTGGTAATCTCGAGCTTAAAAACCGTATTGTTATGCCACCGATGACGCGTTCTCGTGCAACGCAACCTGGTAATTCAGCAAACGACATGATGGCGGCTTACTACGCTCAACGCGCTTCTGCAGGTTTGATTATTGCGGAAGGCACACAAATTTCACCTATGGGCCAAGGTTACGCTTGGACTCCGGGTATCTATTCTGATGAGCAGATTGCTGGTTGGAAGAAAGTCACCGATGCTGTACATGAAAAAGAGGGCGTTATCTTCGCTCAACTTTGGCATGTAGGCCGTGTAACACACCCAGACAACATCGGTGGTGAACAGCCAATCTCGTCTTCTGCACTTAAAGCAGAAAACGTAAAAGTATTCATCGATAACGGCACTGATGAACCGGGTTTTGTGGATGTGGTTGAACCTCGTGAGATGACCAAAGAAGACATCAAACAAGTGGTTGAACAGTATCGCAAAGCGGCTTTGAACGCGATTGAAGCAGGCTTTGATGGCATCGAACTTCACGCTGCGAATGGTTACTTAATCAACCAATTCATCGATTCTGAAGCAAACAACCGCACTGACGAATACGGTGGTTCAATTGAAAACCGTTTACGCTTCCTAGGCGAAGTGGTTGAAGCTATGGTTGAAGCGATTGGTGCTGAACGTGTTGGTGTACGCCTTGCTCCGTTCACATCGTTGAATGGGACGGTTGACGCTACGCCAGTCGAAACTTATACAGCAGCGGCAGCACTACTTAACCTATATAAAATTGTTTACCTGCACATTGCAGAAGTTGATTGGGACGATGCACCTGAAACGCCAAAAGTATTTAAAGCGGCAGTTCGTGAAGCTTACGATGGTGTCCTTATTTATGCGGGTAAATACGATAGCGAGCGTGGCGAAAAAGCCGTTGCTGAAGGTGTAACTGACATGGTTGGCTTTGGTCGTCCGTTCGTAGCTAACCCAGATTTACCAGCTCGTATTCAAAATGGTTACCCGCTAGCAGCGCACGATCCAAATACACTGTTTGGTGGTGCTGAAAAGGGGTTAACAGACTACCCAGAATACGCAGGCTAAAAACAGCTGCTTGAAGCAGATTATTGAGATAGTATCTTGATCCTGTTGAATGTTTATAAAAAGCAACCTGGCAGAGTCAGGTTGCTTTTTTCGTTATTGGACCGAATAAAATGATGAACGTGAAAGCGATGCGTGGGGAACTTTATCTCCTATTTGCCACCCTGTTAGCCGGGGTTGGATGGATTGCATCTAAGCTGGTGGTATTAGAAATGCCAGGACCAGTGTTCATTGGTGTGCGGTTTGTTGTGGCAAGCCTGATTTTACTTCCGTTTTGTATTCATCATATTCGTAAGCTTTCGTTTAAGCAGATACTTTCTCTTTGCGGAGTGGGTTTGTTGCTGTCCGCCTCATTGCAGGTATGGGTGTTTGCGGTATCGGTGACAGAAAGCTTATCGGAAGGGGCATTCATCATGAGCCTCGCGATGATCATTGCACCGTTTGTGTCTTGGATTTTGTTTCGAGTTAAGCCTAATCGTGCGTTTTGGATGTCGTTCCCCATCGCGATTATCGGCATGCTGTTGCTGACTTTGGGTAACGGCTGGCATGTCGAGCAGAGTCAGATTTACTTTCTGCTAGCATCGATGTTGTTGTCCGTTCATTTTGTGATGAACAAGCGCGTGATTACCAATATCAAACCTATCGCATCAATCTGTGTGCAGTTGTTTGTGGTGGGCGTGAGTGGTTTAGCCTTTGCTTCGATGACCGTTCAGCCGGAGTTCGAAATAACCAAAACCTTAGTTTTCTGGTTTATCGTGTCTGCGGTTATTGCGACTTCTATTCGTTACTTGCTTCAAACCGTCGGCCAACACTCTGTCAACATGGAAGTAGCGGCATTGATCATGATTCTTGAGCCAGTATGGACGCTGTTACTGAGTGTGAGTGTGTTAGGCGAAAGTGTAGAGATGCAAAAGCTGCTAGGTGGGGCTGTGATTATTGCTTCACTGTTCTGCTATATTAAGTGGTCGAGACGACAATAAAACACTCGGCGCGAGACCGAGTGTTGCTTGTTCTCTAATGTACGCTTAAATCGCCATAAGTAATAAATTCGGAAAGCACTAAACTCGGTAAGTACTTAGCACGATAAGATTAGATTGCCGCGACCATTTTCTGAAGTAGCTTGAGTATTTGTTGTTGCTCTTGCTCGTCCAACTCGCTCATTAACTCTTTGTTTAAACGAGCAGGGATAGAGATGAGTTGTTCTTCGAGAGCTTTGCCTTTTTCGGTTAAGTAGATTCGGAAAGAGCGACGGCTGTTTGGATCGGCTCTACGCTCAACCAACTCAAGCTTTTCTAACTTGTCTAGTGTGCGTGTCGTGGTTGAATTTTCGACTTTGGATTTTGCCGCGATATCACGCTGAGTAATACCTTCCTCTTCCCGTAGACACATCAATGTTGGCCACAATGCGATGGTTAGGCCGTGCTTCTTCAGCTCTAGGTCGAAATCTTTACTCGCTTTGTTGGCGATTACATTGATCATCCATCCAAAGCTATTTTGTCTATCAAATTCTACTGACATCCGCTTGTACCTAATTCTTACGATGACATTACAACTATTGTCATCGTAACTAATATGAACGCAATTAGCATCAATAATGATTTTCTATTTGATGAAAAAGCTAATTGACTGCCATTTCTAAAATGATCCTTTGACTCTCAATGATTTTGTTTTCCGGAGAGTATGGTGAGAACTATCGGTGTTGATTGGACTTTTCTACGCAGAAAGTTTTTAAGAGGGTTCTGGATAGCTAATACATTGGGAATCTGTCTATTGGATCCTGATTCAGTGACACCGAAACTAGATGTTCTCACCCAAGCTAAAGTACGCCAATACTTCATCTTCGCTGTTGTAGGTGAAATCCATACGCACATTAATACGCTCTTGACGTATCAAGCGATAACGTAGGCCAAGTCCAATCATCGATAAAAGATCACCATCATCAAAGCTATGATAGGGATCTTTTGGACTGAGTCTCTCACCAAATACTTTGCCGACACCGGTCAACCCGACCACGGACACGTTGTTTAGGAAGTTGATCGATGAGCCAGAAAGTGAGTAGCGATATTCCATTTCTAGGTTGGTCATATGAGAGGCAATGTGATCCCCTGCAACAAAGCCTCGTTGCACGTTACGACCTTGTCGCCCGTAAGTGCTGTATGCACTGCTTGGGGCATTTTCAGCATCAAGTAGGTAGCGAGTAACCCACCTGCTGGCAATAATGTGGTTGTCATTGTGCGTTAAACTGTAGAAAAAACGGTAGTCTGAAAACAGTGAAGAGTAGGTAGCATCTTCATCATTGCCTAACCAAGTCCCGTGGTTCTCATACGTGAGCTCAAATAAAAAGCCATGATACGGATAATAGTAATGCTCTCGCTCATCCCATAAGAATGAAAGTTTAGCGCCAGTATCAGCTTCATACTCTTCGCTAAACCCCGTCAACTTCAACAACAATTTGTCGCGGGGAGTGTCTGCCAAATAGCGAGCCGTGGAAAAGTCTAACCCCATACCTAGATAGATATTGTCATACACTTTGAAGTAGAAATCGCCATCGAACGCGTACTCTTGATGGTTGGTATCAACAAGGTCGACCAAGGTTATGTTAGTGCTAGAGAACCCCATTTCGCCACTGAATCTCACCGAATCACCTTTCAGCAATAGCTCCGCATTACCTTTGATGTAATAGCTGTCGTTCTGTGTGTAAGTCAGTGTCGCTGATAACGTGGAAGCGTTCTTAGTTTCGCCATCGGCGTAGAAGTTATAGATGGGAACCACAGAGAGCCCGGTATCTACACTCGGGTCATAAAAGGGGATCGCGATAACACGAAATTGGTCATCGAGTTCTGGTTCTTGGGATTCTCGCGTATCAACTTCGAATGCTGAACTAGAGAAACTGGCAACAGAAGAGAAAAGGGCTGTTGTCCAAAAAGAGTGTCGAATCATGTAGAGAGTTACGTCCAATGTAAGGTTGACCGCCGTGCTACGGGAGCTTGCGGATCTGGAGCATAACACGTCATTTATACTGATTAATAGTAAGGGAATGGTTAACCCTATAAATATACCGTACAGAAATGAGTACAGTTGATAACATCGACAATAAAAAATGGTGAGAAAAGTTCTCACCACTTCGGGATGGTGGGTAGGGGGCGCTTGTTACTTGTGACCCCGTGCTTTTTACTTGCGATTTACTCGTTGATGGTGACTTTAGTAATCACAATATCTTCGCAAGGTACATCTTCGTGTCCCCAGCGAGTGGTTGTTGGCGCTACAGCGATTTTTTTTACCACGTCCATACCCGCTGAAACCTTAGCGAATACCGCGTAACCCCAGCCAGCATTCGTCGTTGAGGTATGATCTAGGAAGTCGTTGTCATCAAGGTTGATGAAGAACTGCGCCGTTGCAGAATGTGGGGCGTCGGTACGAGCCATAGCGACAGAGCCGATCACGTTCTTTAAGCCACGGTTTGCTTCGTTGACGATGGGTGCGCGAGTTGGTTTTTCTGTCATGTCGATAGTGTGTCCACCACCTTGAATCATGAAACCTTCAATAACACGATGAAATGTCGTGCCTTCGTAGAAGCCATCTTGGCAGTATTTAAGGAAGTTTTTCGACGTTACTGGCGCTTTTTCAAGGTTCAGTTCAATTTCAATGTCGCCAAAGTTAGTGGTCAGAATGATCATAAAGGTCCCAATATTTGAGTGCTATTATTTGGAATGCTACAGCACAGTGGATAGCTTAATTGAGTGCAGTATATGAAAAATTATGGAGGATGCCAGTTAACAATACTTCCCAAGCGTATATACGGGATTGGTGAGTGGCTAGGAAACATCATATATAAGAAAGCCAGCGATGAAATCGCTGACTTTGAGATATCTAAAATAGGCCCTAGTTATTGCTAAAGAGTTAGCAGGTAATTCACTAGTTGGTTGTACTCTTCGTAGCTCTTAATTTGGTCCGGTTTCACGATGTATTTGTTGTTAACCAGAACTCCAGGCACACCTGTTAGTGTGCTTTGATCAAACTCTTTATCGAAACGTTTTTGCATCGAGTTCACTGCAAAGCTGTTGTATGCCGCATCAAACTTCTTCGCATCGATACCGTTATCAATGAAAACTTCACGCAGCTCTGCTTCATTTTTTGGTGTTTGTTGCTTCTCATGGATCTGAGCAAACATCGCTGGAACCATACTTTCTTCAGCGTCTAGAGCAATCATGGTCGCGTAAGCTTTTGCCATTGGCACTGCCATGTTGTTACCCATAAAAGCGACATGTACTTTTTGGAAGCTTGCTGACTTTGGTAAGTCTTCTTTTAGATACTTAATCACCCCTTCAAACTTGTAACAGTGTGGGCAATAGAAAGAGAAAAATTCGGTTACGACAGGCTTGTCGGCCTTCGCTACATCAAGGATTTTGTAGTGCGTGCCTTCTTCAAATTGTGCGGCGTTTACTGAAGCGCTCAAGATAAGAGCGGCAAAGAGGCTAAATAGTTTTTTCATGTGTTCATTTCCTAAATTCGGATGTCATTAGATACAGCAAATGCGCTGTTATATCTTGGTGGCAGATATTGCCAATTAGGGACAAACGATTAAGAAATAGGAGGGCGATATGGCGCTTGTGGTGCAATGATCGCTTTGTGTGAAGGCTCTTTTTCTATCAATGCCAGCGATTCAATCTGCGTATCGAAAGATTCAGAAACGATAAGTGGTGGTATTTTCAGTAGACAGACTGATCCACAGCAATGGTGTTCAACGTTGGGTTGTGCGCTGGGAAAAGGTGTTGGGGCGCTTTCTACAGAACTGATGTTAGAAGCAGAGAAAGAGAAGCTATTGGTGGAAGTTGATTGAGCTTGAGGGGCTTGCAGAGCATTGCTGCTCGCGATGCTGTCCACACTAATGGTGGCCATTAGCATAGCGAAGAGCATGAAAGCGTGTACCCAAATTTTGTTAATCAACTTTGGCATCAATTCTTAGTCTTGGTATATGAACGTGTGTTGGTGCGAATAAAATTGTGCAACCGCTAACCGTAAAATAGGTAAAGCGCAAACGTTCCGATAATACACGACTTGTTTCAGCATCTCTAATCAAACCCGATGAAACTTGCCAGGGTTCTATTTTTGTTTGACCTATCAAGGTGCGCTGCATACGTTAATTTCACCTCAATCCGTGTATTGATAATTAGGGAACAGCTGTTGAATCGCTTTGCAATGGACTGTGGGTATCATAGAATCGAAAACGTATTCGAATTTTATTGATATCAACGGAAGAGAATAAACAATCAATGAGTAGTATTTTAGAGTGTATTCGTACAGTTGGACGAGGAGAAAGAGGGCGTAAGCCTTTGTCGTTCGAACAAGCCTACCGCATCATGGATGAGTATTTAAGCGGAGAGGTCGGTGACGACCAAATGGCGATGCTACTGATGTTGATTCGTGTGCAGAATGAAACCAATGAAGAGATTGCCGGCTTTGTAAAAGCCTTTCAATCACGAGTGCCAGACTTAGGCGCAGATATTGACTGGCCGTGTTACGCCGGTAAACGTAATGATACTGCCAGTGGTAAGCCGTGGAATTTGCTTGCTGCGAAGATATTGGCTGACGATGGTTATAAGGTATTGATGCATGGCTATATGGATAAACCAAGTGGCCGCACGCACGTAGAGACTCACCTTGAGTGTGTCGGTGTGCGTAGTGCGAAAGATCCACAAGACGCGAAGCAGATCCTTGAATCTGATGGTATCGCTTATTTACCGCTTGCCAACTTTGCACCAGAAGCTCAGACCATGATCGGCTGGAAACACCGTTACGGTTTGCGCACACCAATCAACACTGTGGTTCGAGCATTGAATCCAGGTGGTGGCCGTTTAGGTCTGCGTGGCAGTTTCCATCCTGGCTTCCCACAGCTTCATGCGGAAGTTGAGCATGTCATTGGCAATAAATCCCACTCGGTGATTTCATTCAAAGGGATGAATGGTGAGTCGGAATATAACCCTAAAGTTAGCCAAACGGTTTGGATGAGCTCTCCTGACAAAGTCGAATCGTTCTACTGGGAAGAGATGATAAACCTAGAGCTGCCACTTCCGAGTCAATGTGTACTTGGTACACCGGCTGAAGAGATGGCGTTAATGGCGAATACCGTTGTTGACAGCATGACAGCTATTCTCTTTGCAGAAACGCACGATAAAACTGAGGCATACCAGAAAGCGGTGCGCCTGTGGCATGAGTATTGTGCGAGTTAGATGATGGTTTTTAACCAATGAGAGAAGGTCAGCGTGTGCTGGCCTTTTTTGTGCTTGATTTCTAGCAAAGGGCTTTCGTGAATGGTCAAGCAATAAGAGTTACTTTACTCGCATCAATCGATGCATCTTGCCTTCAAATTGAATCTCAATGACTTGTGAAATTTTCATTTTCTCAACTCGTTCAAGCATTGCTGCTTGATAGGATCGCTTCTTCATCCACTCTAACGGCTCTTTAAAGCCATCTTCATTTATCACAAAGGACTGATCGGTGAAGGAGTCTTCAAAGATATGAACCACCCAAATGCGTGATTGGAAATCTAACAATTCGCTAAAGTAGCTTTTTATCTTAGGTATAAAGTGAGATAGAAGAGTTTGAGGAGAACGAAGCAAAGTCATAGTGAACCGTTTGGACAATGAAAAGCGGTGCGACGGATATGTCCAATTCGAGCGCTTATCGGTTAAAGCAGGTAATCATCGTCAATGTGATTACCTACTCAAGAACTTGCCACAAAATACGGTATTCATGTGTCGCTGACAATGCTTGTTGAGCTTGACTGTCAAGACATGTGTGATGAGTCTGCTATTTAACGAACAAGCCGAAGTCAATCTCTTGTTCTCTTTGGTATTTCACCAGCTTCACTTTTAGGTCGTGTTTTGCTGCTAAGTCAATGGCTAAGCACGACATGCGTTTTATCTCATCAACACAGCTTGAAATAAGCGGTTTTTCTTGATTATCGATAGTGGCGATGAGTGTGTTTTCTGTACCGTCGTTACCTGCATAAACATACGCATACATGTTGTTGTCGTGTTGCATAAACTTCCTAAATCCGGATTTCTAATTATTAGTGCGGTGAAGATTACAGGGTTTATCTACTCAGGCTAGTTCGGCTAAGTAAGGTTAAGCAAGGGAAAGTAAGGCTTTGTAAGAGCTCTTTTTTTCCTTTTTTCTGGTGGCCTAAAACGTGCTCAAGCCTTTGTTTGTCTCGCTTTGTTGTCTTGTTAGGTTTTGCCTATCAATAAAATTGTTGAAATCCATTTAGTAAAATCAAGATTTTAGACAACAATTAACTTAACAAGATAGAAAAATATATAACGCAAAGTATTTAGGGAGAACGCAATGCATTCTATTAAAGTGAAAGATTATATGACGCAACAGGTTGTGACATTTACTCCTGATATGCCGTTAAGTCTAGCGTTAGACAAAGTGATGCGTAGCCACCATATGGGTGGACCCGTAATTGACGATAATGAGCAAGTGATTGGTTTCCTTTCTGAGCAAGATTTACTCGAGAAACTGGTGAAGGTGAGCTATTTCTGCCAAGACACACACATTGTGGGTGATTGCATGTATCAAGAAGTGCTGTCTGTCTCACCTGAATTATCTATTATTGAGCTGGCGGACATGATGCAAGTTGGGAAACCTAAGGCATACCCAGTAATTGATAACGGGAAGCTGGTCGGTATGATCACCCGAACCGATGTTTTGAGAGCAATCGGCAAGAACTTAGATGAATGTTTCAAACATCCTGTATAGTAAGGTGTTAAGAACGATTATTTTTATCAATACCCATAATTGACAAAAGGCGCACTAGCGCCTTTTTTCTGTATAGAGCTTTTCTAGATAGATCCTTTCTTTGTGGATCCCCAGCTTGTGGTTGACTAGTTTATTAAGCTTTAGTTTGCGGTATGCCAACTTTTGGAGGTTTCATGTCAAATCAAACGGCAAAGTTTGTTGAAGGTTCAACGATGCGCCATATATTGGTGATGTCGGGGGCTGGCTCTGTCGGTTTGATGGCGTTATTTGTAGTAGATTTACTCGACATGCTGTTCATCAGTATGCTCGGGCAGGTGGAATTGGCCGCGGCAGTGGGCTTTGCAGGTACGCTGACTTTTTTCTCTACCTCTGTTTCGATTGGTACTTCGATTGCCATGGGCGCATTAGTTTCCAAAGCTATCGGCTCAAAGAATCAAGAACACGCTCGAAATTTAAGCACCAGCATCATGCTGACTGCGTTTGTTATCAGTTCCACCGTAACTGCAATCATGTTCGCTTATATTCCAGAGCTGTTAGCCGCGATAGGCGCAAAAGGGATTGCTGCTGAGCGTGCTCAAGCGTATCTACAGATTTTGCTACCGAGTGGTCCATTTTTGGCGTTAGCGATGGCGGCGGGTGCCGGCTTAAGAGCGGCGGGCGATGCGAAACGCTCGATGTGGGCGACTTTGTCGGGCGGTATTGTTAACGCGATTCTCGATCCTCTGTTTATTTTTGGTTTTGGTTGGAACATCGAAGGGGCAGCTATCGCTTCGGTTGTTGCTCGCTTCTCGGTGCTGTTCTTCTCGCTTTATCCTCTGATTCGTAGCCATCAGCTGGTGGCTCCACCTTCGTTTGTGCAATGGCGCCTTAATATTCGACCAATATTGGCGATTGCGCTGCCTGCGATTATCACCAATACCGCAACGCCTATCGGTAATGCGATTGTGACGACAGGTATCGCACAATATGGTGAGGATTTTGTCGCGGGCTTTGCCGTGATCGGTCGTCTAACACCGGTTTGTTTTGCGGTTATCTTTGCCTTGTCTGGCGCTGTGGGACCAATCATTGGTCAGAACTTTGGTGCAGAACGCATGGACAGAGTTAAAGAAACACTCAATAACTCATTGCTGGTGACGACACTTTATACCATTGCCGTTTGTATTCTGTTGTACTTCGTTCAAGGTTATGTCATTCAAGGTTTTAGTCTACAAGGTGATGCAGCAATCATTGTGGCGGCTTTCTGTACTTATGTGGCGTTGACCTTCACCTTTAACGGCGCGCTATTTGTTGCCAACACCTCTTTTAATAACCTAGGTAAACCGCTTTACTCGACAGCATTGAATTTGGGTAAAGCCACGTTAGGTACTCTGCCGTTCGTCTATCTAGGTTCGGAGTGGTATGGCGCTTTGGGTGTTCTCTATGGCCAAGCTTTGGGTAATGTTCTGTTCGGGATTTTAGGTATCTTGGTGCTTCGACATCATATCGCTGAGCTGATGCAAGGTTCTCAAGTCGACCCTGTCGAAGACGATGTGTCTATCGTGAGTTTGAACACACAGCCATTCTGTTCACACGATGCGGTGCTTATTGATGATGTATCGGCGAATCGTGAAGAGTGTGCGGAGCTTAAATCTCAGTAAGCCATTGGCGCAGGCATAATATTTTTGTTTTCTCGATAACTTCTTCTTGACCTTGGAGTAGCCTCCAAGGTTTATACTTTTGATGAACTTAAGGTTCTGTTGCTCGTGAGTTAGCAACAACCTCAAGGCTTTTGAGTATTAAGGAGATACATTATGTGCGCAAAACATGCAGCGTGCCGCTCAACAAAAGTGGACGTTCAACCTCAAGCGGCAGGAGCAAGTTGCTCTAGCCCTAAAATTTCAAGCATCACAGCAGCAGGTACTTCATCTGGTTGTTGTAGCTCTTCTGCAGCTCCGTCATCGTCTGGAGATGATTGTTGTAGTTCGTCGGATAGTGGAGAAGAAGACAGTCAGTCCTCAACCTTATCTCTCGACGCCCAATTTTCCAAAAGTTGGTTGGTTGCCGGAATGGACTGCCCAGCTTGTGCAAGAAAAATAGAAAACGCGATCAGCAATATTGACGGTGTTATTCAAGCGAAGGTTCTCTTTGCTACCGAAAAGCTGGTTGTGAAATTCGATAATGAAAGCCTTGCCGACACTATTGAACAGGTCTCTATCAAAACTGGCTTCCCATTAACGGAAGTCGGTTCTAAGAGAGAAAAACAACAGCCTGAGACTTTTTGGCAAGCTCATATCCAACCTAATTTACAGATTATCGCGATTGCAGCGGCAATGCTGTTTGCTGCGCTTCTGAAAAGTACCTCTCCTCAATTAAGTGAAGGCTTGTTTACGGTAACTTGTCTGCTTGGTTTATATCCGGTGGCGAAGAAAGCGGTTCAGTTGGCACGCTCAGGTACACCGTTTGCTATTGAAACCTTAATGAGTGTTGCCGCGCTGGGTGCTTTGTACCTGGGTGAAACCGCGGAAGCGGCGATGGTTCTATTATTGTTCTTGATTGGTGAGCGCTTAGAAGCGTTTGCTTCATCTAGAGCAAGAAGTGGCGTTCAAGCGCTAATGGCATTAGTGCCGGAGAACGCGACTAAGATCATCAACGGCGAACGTGTAGAAGTTGCAGTCAGTGAACTGGTTCCCGGTGATGTGATTGAAGTGGCTGCGGGCTCTCGTTTACCTGCTGACGGCCAATTGATTACAGACGCGGCAAGCTTTGATGAAAGTGCGTTAACCGGTGAATCTGTTCCTGTTGAACATATCGAAGGTAACAGCATCATGGCTGGCGCTGTGGTGGTCGATAAAGTGGTTCGTATCACCATCACTTCAAAACAAGGTGAAAATGCAATCGACCGTATTCTCCACCTGATTGAAGAAGCAGAGTCTCGTAAAGCACCGCTGGAACGTTTCCTTGATAAGTTCAGCCGTTGGTACACGCCATTGATGATGGTGGTGGCTTTGCTCGTTATTATCACGCCACCACTGTTGTTCGCTCAACCTTGGGAAACATGGGTATACCGTGGCCTAGCGTTACTGTTGATTGCTTGTCCGTGTGCGTTAGTTATCTCGACGCCAGCAGCGATTACTTCTGGTTTAGCGGCAGCAGCGAAACGTGGTGCACTAATTAAAGGCGGTGCAGCACTGGAGCAGCTTGGCAAAATCCAAACTATTGCCTTCGATAAGACGGGCACACTGACCGAAGGTAAGCCCCAGGTTACCGACATTCAGCCTCTATCGGGTTGGCAACAAGATGCGATGCTGCGTGTGGTTGGTGCAATCGAAGTTGGCTCTACTCATCCATTGGCGCAGTCGCTAGTGGCGAAAGTAAAAGAGCTGAATATTGAGATCCCAGAATCACACAACAAAAAAGCGCTGATTGGTAGCGGTGTGGAAGGTGATGTTGATGGTATTAAGTATCAGGTTCTGTCACCGTCTAAAGTCACGTTCGAACTTGGTGTCGATGTGGTTTCTCAGGTTGAAGCATTAGAAGGCGAGGGTAAGACGGTTGTGGTTGTTCTTGAGCTTAAAGATCAAGAAGAATCAACAGAACACGCAACGGCAGTGATTGGTTTGATTGCTTGGCAAGATACGTTACGCAGTGACGCTAAGCTTGCGATTGAGCGACTTAATGACTTGGGCATTCAATCTATCATGCTGACTGGCGATAACCCACGTAGTGCCGCAGCGATCAGTAGCAAGATTGGTATGCAGTACAAGGCAAGCCTATTGCCAAGCGACAAGGTATCTTATGTTGAGGAGTTATCTCAACAGTCGCACGTGGCGATGGTCGGCGATGGCATTAACGATGCACCAGCAATGAAAACGGCGAATGTCGGCATCGCAATGGGTGGTGGTACGGATGTCGCTTTGGAAACGGCGGATTCAGCACTAACCCATAACCGTTTAACTGAGCTGCCAGCGATGATTGAACTGTCGCAAGCGACCATGAATAACATCCGTCAAAACGTAGTCCTTGCGCTTGGTTTGAAGGGCGTATTCTTGGTGACAAGCTTGTTAGGTATTACCGGTCTGTGGGTGGCAGTTTTAGCGGATAGTGGTGCAACTGCATTGGTGACATTGAACGCATTGCGTCTGCTTCGATTCAAATCTAAAGCGGATTAAATCGAGCTCACCGACATAGAGCATTCTTAATATAAAAAGCGCCTTTAGCGGTAATACGGTAAAGGCGCTTTTTGTCTCATTAGTATGCAACACAGGAGTATGGATTGCTTATTTTTGTGATGCCAATCGGTTTTTCGTGAAACTTGAAATCTTGTTGCGATCATTCATGTGACGAGTATCACTTCATTTTGTGGTTAGCTTGGTTAGAGTGTGTTCGTACCCCACGAATTTACTATGAGCTTAAATAAGGGTAAAAAGCCCAATAAGCCAAAAGGAGCGAACTATGTCTCAAGCTGTTTTCCATTTAGGTGTTACTGAAGCAGATCTTAACGGTGCTACTCTTGCGATCATCCCTGGTGATCCTGCTCGTGTACAAAAAATTGCAGAAGAGATGGAGAATCCAGTATTTCTTGCTAGCCATCGTGAATACACACTTTACCGCGCAGAACTAGACGGTAAGCCAGTTGTTGTATGTTCAACAGGTATCGGTGGTCCATCGACTTCTATCGCTGTAGAAGAGCTAGCTCAACTGGGTGTTCGCACTTTCCTTCGTGTTGGTACTACTGGTGCTATCCAACCTCACGTAAACGTGGGTGACATGATTGTTTCTACTGGTTCTGTTCGTTTAGACGGCGCTAGCCTACACTTTGCTCCAATGGAGTTCCCAGCAGTTGCTGACTTCGAAGTGGCAACAGCAATGAAAGCGGCAGTTGAAGAATCAGGTGCAGCAGTTCACATGGGCGTAACAGCTTCAAGTGACACTTTCTACCCAGGTCAAGAGCGTTACGACACGTTCTCTGGTCGTGTAGTTAAGCGCTTCCAAGGTTCTATGCAAGAATGGCAAGACATGGGTGTTCTGAACTTCGAAATGGAATCTGCAACGCTGTTAACAATGTGTGCAAGCTCTGGCCTTAAAGCGGGTTGTGTTGCTGGTGTAATCATCAACCGTACTCAAAAAGAGATTCCAGACCACGACACACTAAAAGTAACAGAAGCTCGTTCAATCAAAGTGGTTGTAGAAGCTGCTCGTAAAATGCTTTAAGTTGCAAAAAAGATTTAAGTCTTAAACTGACTGCAAATTTTGAAAATGGCCGTATCGAATGATGCGGCCATTTTTTATGTGGCAGAGAAAGTAGACAAGAAAAAGCATCAGATACAAAAAAGGCGAGTGACTTAATCGTCATTCGCCTTTTTAACAATCTGCTTAAGAGCATTTAGCTCTCATGAGTTTATTTGTTTTTAGTACTCGAGATCTTCACTACCACCCGCAGCCGTGAACCATGCCGTTAGGTGTGTTTTAAGATCTTTCAATTCGTCAGGGCCAATCAATGCAAGGCCAAGGTCTTCTGCTCGTGTGATGTCGTTATGGCGAAGCGGGCGGAAGCTCACTAACATGGCACGTGCTTGTAGGCCACCCAGCAGGTCTCTAAGCGATTCCAATTTGTACAAGGTGTCATCACCATCATCACGCATGCCTTTGGTCTTACATTCGATGATGTGCAGCTTATTGTTCACCACAGAGGCAACATCAAGCTCGTTACGAACCTCACGTTCACCGAGTTGACGGTACACCTGAACATTCAAAGAACGGTCTTGAATGGTCGGCATATCATCTTGGATCTGCTTAACTGTGCTGTGAACTAATGTTTCAAGCCATTCACCGTTTGAGAAGCGTCGCGCGTCTTCATTGGCAAAGGTTAAAATACCATTATCGTAAGTCGCAATCTTAGCTTCAACCAAATCGCTCAGCAGCATGTTCAGTTCGCGATAGCCTTGTTGCTTCTCAGAGAGCTCAACATCAAGCTTCTGTTCTTTACGACAGGTCGTTGCAAGGTAGTTCAATGTCGCAAGGCCTGGACCTAATTCAAGAGCGTTACTTGCCCAGCGCTCACCTAACTCATAAAGCTTCTGATCAAGTTGCGGGGATAGCTGTACATCGCTGAATTCACCACGAGCACCAAATACCGTTAGGTAGTCGTCGATAGTAATGCGGTCTTGAACTTGTGCGTCTTCTTTGCCATTTGGGTACAACCAGCACAGCTTGTCACTGTTTGGTTCGACAACAAAGATTGGCCAGTGATAAGTACGGAATACTTCGTAGACGGAAAGTAGACGATGACGAAGGCCACAACTCGCGTTGAGTTTCACTTCTTGACCGCGTGCTTTAAGGTCTTCGGCAAGGGTTTGGATAGATTCTTTAATGACGGACGTATTTACGATGGTCGGAATTTCGAAAAACTCACTGGTAATGTCGCGCTTCTGCAAAACGCTGTCTAAACGTTTGTACATACTGACTTGATTTTTGTCGCCGATAAACACGATGTGAGTGCTGACCGTTCGGTTATCAAGTAAAGGGGTGAGCAAGCGAATGGGGTCTTGATCGATAATGCCAACATGAACAGCCATATAAATTCCTTAATAGCGGCTCGCTCATAAAGGTGAAAGAAAAAACGGGAAGCAGCAAGCCTTAATAATCATATAATGACAAAGCTCATAAAAAACAAGGGCAACCCTTGATAAAAGTTGCCCTAGCTCAATTAGTTACCACTATTGGGTATGAAGTCTCAAGAATCTCACTAAATATCTATCGATTCTTCATTTATCTATAGTTTGAACTGATGTACTAAATCACCTTGCTGGTTTGCTAGAATTGTTAGGTTTTGGCTTGCTTCCGCAATTGAAGACATCGCTTGGTAACTCTTATCTGCGATGTGATTGATGTCTTCGATATTACGTGCGATATCACCAGACGTTTCACTCTGCTCTGCGGCTGCTTGAGAGATGTGCGTGCTCATGTGGCTGATCTCTAGAATCAAGGCTTGGATCTCTTCCATCGCACTGTTTGCACTTGAAGCTTGTTGAACCGACATGTCCATATCGCTCATACAACTTTCAATTACGTTGCTTGCGGTTTTCGAACTTGATTGCAGATTGCTGATCATGGTCTCGATTTCAGAGGTTGATTGAGTAGTTTTTTGCGCTAGCACTCGTACTTCATCGGCAACAACTGCAAAACCACGACCTTGTTCGCCAGCACGCGCTGCTTCGATTGCCGCATTGAGTGCAAGTAGGTTGGTCTGTTCAGCAATGCCACGAATAACGTCAAGGATTGAACCAATCTGACTACTCATTTGTTGTAGCTCGCCCACCGCACCCACTGATTCAGTAAGGCGAACCTCAAGCTGATTAATGGTGCTGATATTGGTGTTCATGATCTGACGACCAGATTCAGAAGCCGATTCTACTTGTTGAACCATGGTTAGTGAACTTTGCGCGCTGTTTGCCACTTCTTGTACAGAATGAGACATCTCTGTCATTGCGGTCGCAACGGTAGCGGTTTGTTCACGTTGGCTGTTCAGCTGAGCTTGCGTTTCAGAAGAAGTCTTCTGGTTTACGCTTGCGGTCTTGGTTAGGTCATCTGAAGCGTCATTTAGCTTTACGAGAATATTGTGCAGATTGTCAGCCAAGGTATTGATGTGACGGCTCACACGGCTGAATTCGTTGTCGTATCGAATATCGATACGTTGAGTCATATCGCCTTGAGTCAGGCCTTCTAATGTCCCGAGAATACGAGTTAATGGTTCTCTTACACTATGCGCAATGTGGTAACCAATCGCTGCAGCGAATACGGTCACAATGATGCCAATTGCGATCGCGTTGAATAGGCCTTTGTCGTAGATGCTGCTTGCGTCAGCTAACGATGAATTGAGTTGCTCTTCAGCGGTCACGTTGAATGAATCTAAAACAGCCATCGCTTGGTCAACTTCTACGGCTAGGTTGGCGATGTTCACGTACAGTGCTTGCTTGGCTTGTAGGTAGTTGTTGTGTTTGTCTAGTACGCCACCTTTCTGGCCAACGTCTTTGGTGAATTTCTGAACCGACTCATCGAAGACATTTTTAAGCGCTGGTAGTTGTGTGGATAGGCCGCGATAAGCGTAGTTAAGGTGAGTAACGGCCTTTTTGTTTTGGTTAACGGCTTTTTGAACGAAGGCAACATCAGAGCTAGCAAGTGCATCAGAGGTAATGACCTCTGCGTCTTGCAGTTTAATGAAATAGCTCTTTGCCATCACTTTTACAGAGATGCTTTTTTGATCGGCAACGTACTCTTTCATGCCAACAGTTAATTCTGAATGCAGTCGTTGGAAGTCTCGAGATGCTTTTTGTACCTGCTCTTGTGCTTCAAACATCGCAACGTAGTTGTTCATCGCTTCGTCTGCTTCGGCGAAGTAGCGCTCTTCCATCGCTCTTAACTGCGCGATACGTTCGGTGAGCGAAATATTGTCTTGGCTTGCTGCTTCTAAGTTACCTAGCACTTCAGAAAACGAGTTTTGTGATGCAGCAAACTCTGTACGCATTGCAGACATGCGTTCAGCGTTTTGGGTGGTTAAGAAATCTTTGAATGACTTATCAGCAGAAAGCAATTGAACACTTGTTTGATTTGAAAGCGCGACAAGTGGTAATGAGGTTTCTGAGACACTCTCAAAATTGCTGTGTATCTGATTCATGCTGTTCATCATGATGGTTATCGTGACTGCGAACATGATGATGATCAGTGCGAAACCAGCGTACATACGCTTGATCACAGATCCCTTCATGGCTTTCTCCCTAAATAAAAATACAGACCTAATGTCAGGTCAAAGTAAAACTAACAAAATTATCAGCATTCTATTGAGCTCGGCTTACGCATTTTATGACGCACACGTCAAAAATAACCCTCAGTTATAACCAACATGCCATTCTTGAGAACTAAGACTCGTTTTCTTTGATTTGAACGGTGTTTTTTATTATGCTTGAAAGCAGATTTATTGTGGTTTGATGCGGCATAGCGCATACTCAAAGCATTAAAAAATAAATGTTTTATCGGAGAGAAACATGGCTGAAGAAACCATTTTTAGTAAGATCATCAATAAAGAAATTCCAGCAGATTTGTTATACCAAGACGATTTAGTAACGGCCTTTCGTGATATTAACCCTCGCGCGCCAAGCCATATCCTAATTATTCCTAATAAGCTGATTCCAACAACTAACGATGTTGAAGTAGAAGATGAAGCGATGATGGGGCGTATGTTTACCGTTGCACGCAAGTTAGCAAAAGAAGAAGGCATCGCAGAAGATGGCTATCGTCTTATCGTGAACTGTAACTCTCACGGTGGCCAAGAGGTTTACCATATTCACATGCACTTGGTTGGTGGCCGTCCACTTGGTCCCCTATTAATGAGCTAATAAAAAGCTAACGAGTTAATGGAAGCTAATGAGCTCGTTTAAGCGAGCTCATTAGCGGGTTAACACAAGTAGTTAGTTGGAAAATTTGTAGTTTGTATGCCAACTTTAAGTTCTATCTGTTGTCTGAATGTCGGCATCGCCTAGGCCGAGGCTAAATCGCTAGGGTCTCAACTGGCTTGAGATCCTTTTTACAACACGTTTCGTTTTGATAATGAGACTAAGAAAGGTCAGCAGACCCTAATAAAGTTGGCATTTTAAACATGCACGGAGACGATAAGTGAAGCAACAGTTTAGATTCGCTTCAATTGCCCTGTTATCGGCGTTGACCGTAGGTTGTGCGAGTATTTCTGCAGGAAGCCTGTTCAGCCATTATAGTGCGCAAAACAAAGCGATCTACCAAGCCGTTAAGTCTGGAAATTATTCAAAGGCTCAGCAAGATCTACCAGATTACGCGGCAGGCGACATCCTTGATAATTTTGAAAGAGGCAGAATTAATCTGCTGGATCAAAAATATCCTGAGAGTAAGTCTTCGTTTGAAGTGGCTGATCAAGCAGTAACCGAGCAGCAACGAAAAGCGGTGATCTCAATCTCAGACAGCGCAACCAGTGTTGGTGCGCTGGCAGTGAATGACAATATTACCGAGTATGTGCCAGCCGATTATGAGTTGGGCTTTCTTCATCTCTATCTCGGTTTAAATTATCTCAAGAAAAATGATTTAGAAGGTGCGGTGATCGAAATGCGTCGCGCCAATCAAGTTCAAGAACAAGCGAAGAAGCAACGTGAAGCCGAGTTAGATCGCGCAGCCAACGATGCGAAGAAGCAGGGTTTGTCTGCCAATGTGGGTAGCATCCTTTCTAATTATCCTGATGCGGGTAAAAAACTGCAGTCGGTACAAAATGCGTATTTGATGTTCTTGTCTGGCCTGCTTTATGAAGCTTCGAATGATCTAAACAGCGCTTATGTTGACTATCGCCGTGCTTTGGCTGTGATGCCAAACAACCAAGAAATTATAGATAGAACCATGGCAACAGCCGCTCGTTTAGGGATGCGACAAGATTTAGCGACATTGGAAAAGCGTTACAAGCAATCATCTAAGCTTGGTGAAGGTGAAGGGCGAGTAATTGTTCTCCAAGAGCAGAGCGCTGTGCAAGCTATGGACAGTTGGCGACTAGATTTACCTGTTTATGACAGTCGCGATCAAGGAGCAATATACTCTCTTGCGCTGCCATATTACCCAAGCCAAAACGTAGAGCGTTTTTCTGCGTTGCGAATCAGTGGGCAACCGCTACAAGAGCACTTGATCACTGACGTAAATGCAATGGCGCAGAATGATTTATCCGAGCGTATGACGAGCATTGTTATTCGCCAAGCGCTACGTGTGGTTGCAAAAGATCGCATTCGTAAAGAAGCAACCAAAGGCGATGATGTTGGAAATATTCTGTTCAATGTGTGGAACACACTGACAGAGCAACCAGATACTCGCAGCTGGCAATCTTTACCTGCTGAGATTAAGAGCAGTACGTTTGTAGCAAACAGCGGTCAATATACGTTGGAAGCGGGCGCTAAAACGTATGACTTTGATATTCGAGAAGGGCAAACCACCTTGGTGTGGATTTCTCGACAAGGAAACAACGCAACAATGTGGCATAAACAGCTAGGGAGGCTGTAATGAAAAAGTGGTTAGTGAGCTTAGCAGCGGTGATGGCTCTGGCTGGTTGTGCAGATAACACTGCTGGTGTAAGGGTCGATAGCCTGACTCAGAACGTTTTCTTTGGTGACAATGTATTGGGCAGCCGCTTACAGGTTGAAGATATCCGTACCGATCTCGTTGATGGTCATACGCGCGGAATCGTTCGCTTAAACAGTAACTATAAAGGCGACCAACATATCCTTTATCGTTTTTACTGGTATGACGATGCAGGGCTTGAGGTCAACCTCAAACAAGGCCCTTGGAAGCAAGCGATTGTTCGTGGCTTTGAAAGTATTTCGTTGTCGGAAGTGTCGGTAAACCCGAAAGCGACTCAGTTCAGAGTTCAGTTCCGAGAGCAGTAAGTTAGATAAAACGGATCTAATGATTCGTAAATACAAGAATTTAAGAGTGTGGGTAACCCCGCTCAGTGATAAGTTGAGGAAACAAAATGAAAAAGAGTGTCATTGCGCTACTAGGTTTAGCGGTTATTTTAGGCGGTTGTTCAAACAAGGTAAGCTACGGTGATGCACAAGCAGTAGAAACCACGACAATCGATTTCGGTTCAACTGACCTTCAAACGATTGCGGGTGAAATGGTCGATAGCATGATGGCGTCTGGTTCAGTGGCTTACATTACTCGTGAACAGCGTCCAATCGTGTTTGTAGAGCGAATCAAGAACAAAACGAGTGAGCATATCGATACAGAGTCAATCACTGATACCATTAGTACTAAAATGCTGAACTCTGGTAAGTTCCGTTTTGTTGATATGGACCGTGTTGAGTCTGTTCGTGACCAATTGAACTTCCAAAACAACGATGAGCTAGTGAATCAAAGCTCAGCTATTCAGTTCGGTAAAATGGTTGGCGCTCAGTACATGTTGTACGGCAATCTATCAAGCATCGTTAAGAAAGCGGGTAGCGATGAAGACGTATACTACAAAATGACGATGCGTCTAATGGATCTTGAGTCTGGCTTGATTGAATGGGCTGACGAGACCGAAATCCGTAAGCAACAATCTAAGAGCCTACTGGGTCTTTAATCTCGCTTACTCGCCAACTATGCGCAGCCAGCTGTGACAGCGTCTAGTCTTGGCTGACCATAAGCTTGACAGTGCTCAATCTTGGCTGCATATAGGTTGGTCGTACGCCAATGCAGTACATGATGTGCTGTTTATTAAGAGACACTGGCTTCTGGTCAGTGTCTTTTTTGTAGGGAAATGAAGACGTTTATAGGGAATAAGCAATGGCAATTTTTTCTTGGTCTGAGGCTAAGCTTCTTGATACCAGTTTGAGTTCGCTTGATGGTTACTTTTCTGAGCCTCCAACCAGAGCGCAGACACTAACTGGGGGATTGACCAATCGATGTTGGAAGCTAGTAGCTGCCGATGGCACTGCTTACGTTTGGCGGCCAACTACACCTATCACCAAAGCGTTCTTCATCTCTCGTCATGAAGAGTTTCAAGTGCTGTCTGCAATTGAGCGTCTTGGCATCGGTCCAAGCCCTATCGTGGTCAATGAGCAGGGGCTACTGGTTGAGTGGATCGCTGGTGAGACGCTTTACGAAGATCTAGAACTCGATGACCTGTTGAAAACGTTGATCTCTGTACATCTGGTTAATACTGCGCGATTACCACTGCAACCATTCAGTTTCACAGCGCGAGTCGACCACTATTGGCTGCAGCTTGATGCGATTCATAAGACCGAAACCTGCACTAAGATTTATCAAGAGTGGCGCGTGGCCCCGAGTATTACCAATGTCGACCTGTCTTTGTGCCATTTTGATTTAGGTGGTTATAACCTAGTGAGAAACAGTGACGGTATTAAGATTATCGACTGGGAATACGCTGCGCTAGCAGACCCTAGGCTCGACTTAACCTTGACCATTGCAGTTACTGGAGTACCGGCCACTGAAGCGGTTGAGAAGTACTGTCAGCTGCGAGGTATCCATGATGTTCAGCCTTGGCTAGATGGTGTAGTAGCGTGGTTACCAAGAAGCCAAATGATGGCAATGCTTTGGTATTTACTTGCTCATCAGCTTTGGGGCGATGAAAGTTATTTGCAGGAAGCAGAGGCTCTAAGTCACACTTTATGTAGCTAGGATCACGTTTAGGAAGTGAAAAATATAATTTCGGTGGTCTTCCCTTTAAAACCTTGTTTTTCGTGTTAGATTGATCAAAACGTACCAATATTCAATGGGGGAGGTACAATGATTATCTATCTACATGGCTTCGACTCAACAAGCCCGGGCAATCACGAAAAAATACTGCAGTTGCAATTCATTGATGATGACGTTCGTTTCATCAACTACAGTACTTTGCATCCAAAACACGATATGCAACATTTGCTTAAAGAAGTGCATAAAGTGATAGAGCAATCCGACGATCCGCATCCAATTATTTGTGGTGTAGGCTTAGGTGGTTTTTGGTCTGAGCGCATTGGTTTCTTGTGTGGTATTAAGCAGGTGATTTTCAATCCAAACTTGCAACCTGAAAACAACATGGTAGGTCGAATTGACCGTCCTGAAGAGTACGAAGATATTGCGACCAAGTGTGTTGAGCAGTACCGTATGAAAAACAAAGGTCGCTGCCTAGTGGTGCTTTCTCGTGAAGACGAAATTCACGATAACTCCAAAACGGCTGCAGCGCTAGAAGATTACTACGATGTAATCTGGGACGATAAAGAGAGTCATAAATTCAAAAAGATCTCTCAACATCTTCAGGCAATGAAAGCATTTAAAAACGCTTAAATTATTCTGGTTATTTTATAAAAGCAGCACTCATCTGGGTGCTGCTTTTTTGTATCTGGATAACAAAGGTTACTATTGATGATGCGATCGTAGCCGCTATGTTAGCGAGCTTGCGCAAACGTTAACTATTTTGTGGCGAATCCTCATTGTGGGTAAGGATTTTTGTTGCGGTCATCTTTTTGCTATATATAATGTTCCCAAGCAAAATATTTTGACAAATATCAAAAAAAATTGAGAGCGAGTGAAAAACTTGCCCATTATTTGCGTTCTATCTCTCAGCTAGACGCCTTTTTTTCCATGTGAGCAAAGCGACAAACGAATGTTTGTTGTTTGTAATCCCTCTAACTACTCGGTGAGCTGTCGTTATTCTTTTTCGCGGTTATCCAATATGTCACAGCCTTATCAACAAGGCCGAGTAGATACATAGAATTTATCGGTTGGAGTAATCGAGCCGAGCCCCATTTATTCATTTTGTAGAGGATTGTCATTGTGACAAAAATTATCGTAGTAGGCGGCGGTGCTGGTGGTTTAGAACTAGCAACTAAGCTAGGCCGCACTTTAGGTCGTAAGAAACGTGCCCAGATCACTCTAGTAGACCGTAAAGCAAGCCACCTATGGAAACCATTACTTCATGAAGTAGCAACTGGCTCACTGGATGAAGGTGTTGATGCATTAAGCTACCGCGCGCACGCAAAAAACCATTACTTCGATTTCCAAATGGGCAGCCTGAACGACATCGACCGTGATCGTAAAGTGATTGCATTGAGTGAGTTGACCGACGAGCACGGTGAACTGCTGATGCCAAGCCGTGAACTTGAATACGATATTCTTGTTATGGCGCTAGGTTCAACGTCGAACGACTTCAACACTCCAGGTGTTCGTGACAACTGTATTTTCCTTGATAGTCCAGAACAAGCACACCGTTTCCGTACCGAAATGAACAACCAGTTCTTAAAGCTTCATGCTAAGAACGGTCAAGGAACGGTAGACATCGCGATTGTGGGTGCAGGTGCGACAGGTGTTGAGCTTTCTGCAGAGCTACACAACGCAGTTAAAGAGCTTCGCACTTACGGCTTCGGTGATCTAGATTCAAGCAAGCTGAATGTTAACCTTGTTGAAGCAGGTGAGCGTATTCTCCCAGCTCTACCTCCTCGAATTTCAAGCGCTGCGCACTCTGAGCTAACTAAGCTTGGTGTGAACGTTCGTACCAATACTATGGTAACGCAAGCCGACGCTGATGGCCTAACAACCAAAGATGGCGACAAGATCCCAGCTCAAATCATGGTATGGGCAGCAGGTATTAAAGCGCCGGACTTCATGAAAGATATTGGTGGTCTTGAAACTAACCGTATCAACCAACTGGTTGTGAAAAACACGCTGCAAACGACACTGGATGACAACATCTTTGCTATCGGTGACTTGGCACAATGTACCCAAGCAGATGGTTCATTTGTACCACCACGTGCACAAGCGGCTCACCAAATGGCAAGTTGTGCATTCAGCAACATCATTGCTAAGTTGAACGGTCGTGACCTGAAAGACTACATCTACAAAGACAAAGGCTCGCTGGTTTCACTAAGCCGTTTCTCTACAGTAGGTAGTTTGATGGGTAACCTGACCAAAGGTTCTATGATGGTTGAAGGTCGTATTGCTCGTGTGGTTTACATCTCTTTGTACCGCATGCACCAGATGGCGCTTCACGGCTTAATCAAAACATCACTGATGATGTTGGTTGGTCGTATTAACCGTGTACTTCGTCCAAACCTAAAGCTTCACTAATCAAGTAAGCTCTCTAAGGGCATTACGCTGATAATAAAAAAGAGCTCTTCGGAGCTCTTTTTTGATCGGGTCGATTACGTGCTATCGCTGGTTGCAAACTAACTAGAGCGTTAAGAGGTTGGAGGTAGCGCAGAATAAACCACGCCATCTTTTGGCTTACCGTTAAACAGAAATCGATTCTTGGCAATGGTTTCTCTTTCGGCTCCACACTTCTCTATCAGCTTTTGGCTTGGTAGGTTCTCGGTATCACAGACAATCTCTAGACGCGTTAACTTCAGTTGCGCGAAGCAAAATTCGAATAGGGCTAGCATCGCTTCTTTGGCGATCCCTTTTCTTTGAAATTCATCACCAACCCAATAACCTAAACTCGCCATATTAAAGGTGTGGTAAAGCTCATTGATCGCCACCATGCCGACAAGTTTATCGCTTTTTCGTTCAAAGATACCAAAGCCAAACGCGTCGGCTTTGACCCAATTTAAACGAGTTGCCAGAATGAATTTTTCTGCTTCGACGATAGAAAACTCATCGTGGCACCAGTCGACCCATGGCAGCAAGCTAGGGGAGGACTTGATGAGTTGTGAAAACTCTTGAGCGTCGGAAGCTTCAATAATCTTCAGACTGAGGTTTTGAGTATTGATTTGGAAGTCAGGGCTCATAGGACGTACCAAGTAACGTGTAAATGCTAGGTAAGGATAGTAAGTACCGCGCGAATATAGCCTGTACTTAATAAAACGCCCTCACAATGGAGGGCGTTTTGAATGATTAATATGAGTATAGCTTGGGCGTCAACAGAGTAACTGGTTCAGTAGCTATATCTCTGGGGCAGCTTACTGAGCGACGCGACGAACTTGAATCACCATGCCAAGAAGCGGGTGGTCAAGGTAGTGAGTTTCTGTACTGCGCATACGACGTTTTTGATCCATTCGGTAGCTCTTAAGGAACTCTTCCACTTCAACGGTTGGAGAAATTTCGGTTAGATTACCCACCTGAACATTGCTTTCTGCACCGCTTACTGGCGAATCTAGCTCGATTTGTTGTTCTTGTAGAGTGACTTCACGAACGCTTGGTGCTTTTAAATCTAGGGTCGTTTCAGCATATAGGTAGTGCTGTACGTAGATTTGCAGCTTACCGTCTAATTCGTAGAGTGGCTTATCAATAGTCTCTTCTTGGAAGCCATCGGCATTTGCTGTAGTTACTGCACCTTTCTCTGAGCCGTCAGCGTTGAAGTCTTTAGAGAAATCTTTACCTGCTTGAATGTGGAAAACCGGTGCTGAGCTCTTACCTTGGTCACCTTGACGCCAAGCCGTATGCATCAGGACTTCAAAGCCTGCGTGTTTACGTAGCTTGTCTTTCTGAGGTGTTAGCTTGTATTCCGAGTAAGGAAGCATTTTTACGCCTTTCTTTGCTCGGTATTGGGTATCTTGAAATGAACCAACGCGTTCAAGTGAAATCTTTGGCTGTATATTTGGCCAAGACTCATTCACTTTCTCTGCATCAACTGCGCGCTTGAAAATGATCACTTCTATATCAAATTGTCTCTGCGCCAAACTTGGCAGTGAGACGAACAATAGTAGCAGTGGGATCAGTCTTTTCATTTTTACTCCGTCTTCCAGCCGAACTACCGGCCGGATAATTTATATGTGCAAGTGGATTGGGTCTTATGCTGAAGGCAGCAAGTTTTGTCTGAATTCGCCCAATAAATCACTAACAAATTGAATTCGTTTCCGTCTGTCGACCAATGGTATCGTAAACTTGAACTTTGTTGGTCCTTCCATTGAAAACTTTTGCGGTTGAGATTGCAACAGTTTAACAAGGTAGGCCGGGTTTATGTCAGCATCCGGGTAGAATTCTAAGAATCCGCCTTTATCGTGAGCCTCAATTTTCTTCGCTTTAATAGATGCTGCCGCTAACTTAAGCTCAGAAACTGACAACAAGTTCTTGGTGGCATCAGGCAGAAGGCCGAAACGATCAATCAGCTCTACTTTCAACTCGGCCAATTCATCGGTGTCACTCACACTCGCAATACGCTTATAGGTAGATAAGCGCGTGTTGATGTCTGGGATGTAGTCATCTGGCAATAGTGCAGGTAAGCGCATCTCTATCTCAGTTTGTTCACGCAGTAGGTCATCAAGTGATGGTTCTCGACCTTCCTTCAATGCTTCAACCGCTTGTTCAAGCATTTCCATGTACAAGGTGAAACCAACCGACTGGATTTGACCACTTTGCTCATCGCCTAACAGCTCACCTGCACCACGAATCTCTAAGTCGTGAGTTGCTAGTGTGAAACCAGCGCCCAAGTCTTCGAGTGAAGCTATCGCGTCTAGTCGCTTGATCGCATCTTTGGTCATTGCTTTAGGGTGTGGCGTTAACAAGTAAGCATAAGCTTGGTGGTGCGAACGACCCACACGACCACGTAATTGGTGCAACTGTGCTAAACCAAGGTTATCGGCTCTGTCCATCAAGATGGTATTGGCCGTTGGTACATCGATACCGGTTTCGATGATGGTTGTACACACCAGCAAGTTAAAGCGCTGGTGGTAGAAGTCATTCATGATGCGTTCCAGTTCGCGCTCTCGCATCTGGCCATGAGCTACCGTTACGCGCGCTTCTGGAATCAGCTTCTGTAGTGACTCTGCTGTTTTCTCAATCGTGTCGACTTGGTTGTGCAGGAAGTAAACCTGACCACCACGCATAATTTCACGCAGCACCGCTTCTCTGACGATCGCATCATCACTCTCGCGAACGAAGGTTTTAATTGCCAAGCGTCGTGCGGGTGGTGTGGCGATGATAGACAAATCACGCATACCACTCATCGCCATGTTCAGCGTTCGCGGGATTGGTGTCGCGGTGAGCGTTAGGATGTCGACATCCGCACGCATCGCTTTCACTTTCTCTTTCTGACGCACACCGAAGCGGTGTTCTTCATCGACAACCAGCAAGCCAAGGTCTTTAAACTTAATATCACTAGAAAGCAGCTTGTGAGTACCCACCAAGATGTCGACCTTACCCTCGGCGACATCTTGCATGATCAGTTTTTGCTCTTTAGCTGATTTAAATCGAGACAGTACCTCAACACGAATCGGCAAGTTGGCGAAACGGTCTCGGAAGTTTTCAAAGTGTTGCTGAGCAAGCAGGGTGGTTGGCACTAGCACGGCTACTTGTTTACTGTTGTCGGTACATACGAATGCCGCGCGCATCGCGACTTCGGTTTTACCAAAGCCAACATCACCACACACCAAACGGTCCATGGCTTTTGCTTGGCACATGTCTGACATCACAGCATTGATGGCCATTGCTTGGTCATCGGTTTCTTCAAATGGGAAACCAGACTTGAAAGTCGCGTATTGGCCACGGTCGAGCACAAATTTGTAGCCTGGTTTCAGCTCACGCTTAGCGTAAACATCAAGTAGCTCCGCTGCAACATCACGTACTTTCTCTGCGGCGCGTTTTCGAGCTTTTTGCCACGCTTCGCCACCGAGTTTATGCAGTGGTGCTGAATCTTCAGCGCCACCAGAGTAACGTCCTATTAAGTTTAAAGATGCAACTGGCACGTAGAGCTTGGCATCGTTTTGATATTCAAGCGTTACATATTCGGTTTTCATGCCGCCGGCTTCGAGTGTTTGCAGGCCGATGTAGCGGCCAATACCATGGTCAATGTGAACAACAGGTTGACCCGGTTTAAGCTCCGCTAAGTGACGAATGACAGTATCACTGTTAACGCTTTTCTTGTCTTTTTTACGGCGTTGAACAACGCGATCACCCAGTAGGTCACTTTCACAGATAAGGGCGATGTTCCGCTCTTCGTGGATAAAGCCATGTTCAGCTGAACCTAGGATTAGGCTGAATTTATCTTTACCTTTAATCGCAGCGTCAAGGTTTTCAACTTCGCTTGGACGAACTTTAATGCCTCGAAGTAATTCACTCAGAGCCTCACGACGACCTTCTGACTCAACTGAAAAGACCACTTTGCCTTCGAAGGCTTCAGTGAACTTTCTTAGGTTTGCGAGTGGCTCTTTATTCTGATGCTGAACACTGAGATCAGGAAGAGACACAACCGGAAGGTTGGTACGTCCGGCTTTCTCTTCAATTGAATCTAAGCTCAGATTAACTTGTGGCTTCTGTTTGAAGTGTGCGAACAGCTCGTCTTTCTTTAGCCACAGTTGTTCAGGTGTGAGCAGTGGTCGCAATGGGTCTACACCGCGCTGTTCGTATCTATGAGCAACGTCGGTTAGGAATGAATCTACTGCAGTCTCGACATCACCTAGAATCAGCAGTTGCGCTTCATCGGCAACGTAATCAAACAAGGTTTCAGTGTGATCAAAGAACAGCGGCTGCCAATACTCGATACCAGCAGGCCAAGTACCTTTTGAAACCTGCATATAAACCGATTCTGGTTCGCGGCGCGCATCAAACTGTTGGCGCCAACGAATACGGAAATCTTCAATCGCCGTTTCCGAGGTCGGGAATTCGTGAGCAGGCAGCAGGCGAATCTCAGAGATGTCTTCGATAGAACGCTGGTTTTCAGGATCGAAAGTACGAATAGTGTCGATCTCGTCATCGAAAAAATCGATTCGATACGGGTCTTTACTGCCCATAGGGAACAGGTCAAGAATAGAACCACGGCTTGCGTATTCACCTGGCCCAAATACTTGATCAACGTAACGGTAGCCTGATTTTTCAAGTTGTAGGCGCAGTTTCTCAAGCGAGTAGAGATCGCCCGTTTTCACCATTAACGTGTGTTGTAGTAAAAAGTCTCGCGGTGACTGGCGTTGCAATAACGTGCTGATCGGAACGATCGTGATGCCATTTTTTAGTGTTGGCAGTGCATAAAGGCGTGCGATACGATCTGATATGATCTCTTGGTGTGGCGAGAAGTTATCGTATGGCAGGGTTTCCCAGTCAGGGAATAACGCGACTTCATGTGCTGTAAACTGTTCAATTTCAGATTGAAGCTTAAGAGCAACTTGTGGGTCCGGTACAGCCAATACTGTATGACTGTTGTGTTGCTCTGCAAGTTTGGCAATGGCAAGAGCGAGAGACGAACCAACTAGGTTACCGATGTGCTTTTTGTCACCGGCACCTTTAAGTTTAGGTAGTGTAAATATGGATTGTTTGGTCATATTAATTTACTTGTTATCTCTATCTAGAGAGCGTTGACGCAAGAGTTTCTGTTGTTGATGAAGTGCTGCTTTAATGAGCAGATCTTGGTCGGCATCGCGAAGATGAGCGTATTTAAATTTGATTTCGAAACCAGAGTCTTTAGCTTCGCTAGAAAATACTTCTGCGTAGCAATAAATAGCCGCTGCAGGGTGTTCTAGGAAAAGTTTGGCTTTTACCAAACGACCCAGTTCGATGTCTGCTTTTGAAAAGCAGGAAAACTGACTCGCACCAAACGAATAGGTGTGAGTACGAAATTTCTCATCATCTTGTTGCGATAACATAAAGCTCAACAAAAGATTTAATTTTGAGTTTTGTGCATCCAATAAACTGGTGACATTCTTCAAGTCGCTGTTTTTCAGTTCAGCACGAGCGTTGTCAGCTAGCAGATCCAATTGGCTAAATTCACTTGCCACTACAAACGGGGCTGGGATCTCAGATTCGAATTGAATTTGAGAAGGTAAAGTGAAGCCGCTGTCCATTGGTTCAATATTCGCGGTAAGGCTGTGGTGAACGGTGAAAAACTCTTGTTCTGTCATGCGTTAGTTCCTTGAAGTGATCTATTGATTATCGCTATGTGGCCGCAGTAATCAAGGTCAGTTAATTGAAAGTCTCAAATAGTTGTTTGAAATTTGGCGATTTGACAAGGTTCTGTTTTTCAAGCCTAACTAATTGAGTTAATTCACTCTATATTTTCAATTACCCCCTACACAGTAACAGCAATACCCGTTACATTAACCCGCATCCCTTTTAGATGGTTCAAAGTATGTTTCATCCTATTTCGTTGTTTGTTGGCCTACGTTATTTGAAAGGCCGTTCAGGTGATCGCTTTAGCCGTTTTGTTTCTTATATGTCGACGGCAGGTATCACCATTGGTGTGTTGTCTTTGGTTACTGTTTTATCGGTAATGAATGGATTCGAAGCGCAGTTAAAAGACCGAATTCTTGGTGTTCTTCCTCAAGCGGTGGTTTATGAACAAGGCGGTACCACCTCTCTTTCTGCTCAAGCGCCTAATTTTGCAGAGCAAATCTCGCTTAATGGCCACGTTGAACCGATTGTCCGCAGTGAGGCGGTAATTCAAAGTCCTGCTCAGTTATCTGCAGGGCTGTTAATCGGCATTGAACCTAATTCAGATGACCCTCTTCAAGACCATCTAATTGCAGGTCGATTGTCTTCACTTAAAGCGGGGCAATATCAGTTGTTCCTCGGTCATACCTTGGCGAGAAACCTAAAGGTATCTATGGGTGACAAAGTTCGCCTGATGGTGACCAGCGCTAGCCAATACACACCGCTTGGACGTATTCCAAGCCAACGAAATTTCACCGTTGCTGGTATTTTCAATACGGGCTCTGATATCGATGCTCAATTGATGGTGACCGATATTAAAGATGCTGGGCGTTTGATGCGCTACAAATCAGACACCATTTCAGGCTGGAGACTGTTTTTTGAAGACCCGTTTGAAGTCGCGGAGTTATCGACTCAACCATTACCTGAAGGTTGGTTGTGGAGTGATTGGCGAGACCAACGTGGTGAGTTATTCCAAGCCGTTCGTATGGAAAAAAACATGATGGGCTTAATGCTTGGGCTTATCATCGGTGTTGCTGCTTTCAATATTATCTCTGCACTTATCATGGTGGTGATGGAGAAGCAGTCTGAAGTCGCGATTCTTAAGACCCAAGGCATGACCGATGGTCAAGTCATGGGAATCTTCATGGTTCAAGGCGCGAGTAGTGGCGTGATTGGCGCACTCTCTGGTGGTGTGTTAGGCGTTGCCCTAGCGATGAACCTTAATACTATTTTAGAGGCGATGGGCGTTGCTCTATTCTCATTTGGTGGCCAGCTACCAATTTTGATTAATCCAATTCAAATCGCCGTTGTTGTGGTTTTGGCTATTGCACTTAGCCTGATTGCCACTGTATTCCCTTCTTATCGTGCATCGTCTGTGAAACCTGCTGAGGCCCTTCGTTATGAGTAATTTTCTTCAATGTAATGATATCCGTAAAACGTACCGTGAAGGCTCGTTAGATACTGAGGTGCTCAAGGGGGTCAGCTTTGAAATCGAAAAGGGTGAGCTAGTAGCAATCATCGGTACCTCTGGCTCGGGAAAAAGTACCTTGCTGCATATCTTAGGCGCATTAGACGACGCTTCTGCGGGCAGGGTGAGCTTTCTTGGTCAGGACTTAGCATCTTTGAGTTCGAATAAGCAGGCCAAGCTTCGCAACCAGCATCTTGGCTTTGTTTATCAATTCCATCACCTTCTTTCTGATTTTTCAGCGTTAGAAAATGTAGCAATGCCGTTGTTGATTGGTGGTGAAAAGCCAGCTAAAGCAAAACAAGAAGCGCAACGCCTGTTGGATAAAGTTAGATTGAGTCATCGTGTTGATCACCGACCTTCAGAGCTTTCTGGTGGTGAAAGGCAACGTGTGGCGATTGCTCGTGCATTGGTGAATAAGCCTGCGTTAGTGTTGGCGGATGAACCAACCGGGAACCTAGACCATAACACCGCACTGTCTATTTACGATTTAATGCGTGAACTGAACCGTGAGTACGATACTGCCTTTTTGGTCGTGACTCACGATGGTGAACTTGCCGGTAAGATGGATCGTCAACTTCACATGCAAGACGGTTTACTGGTCAACGTAGAAAAAGAGGAGAGCTAAGTGTTTTCTTCTTTATCTTTATTGATAGGCGGTCGCTTTAGCCGAGCGAAACAACGAGACAAAATGGTGTCGTTTATCTCTTTGTCTTCGACGATTGGTATTGCGGTTGGCGTAGCCGTGATCATTATCGGTTTATCTGCCATGAATGGTTTTGAACGAGAGCTTGAATCACGAGTACTTTCTGTCATTCCTCACGGTGAGTTTGAAGGTGTGAATAAGCCTGTGACTCGTTGGGAACATGTTATTGAGGAGTCGGTAAAGCACGATAAAGTTATTGCTGCGGCGCCTTATGTAAAAATTA
Source organism: Vibrio splendidus (assembly GCF_001557875.1). Taxonomy (GTDB): domain Bacteria; phylum Pseudomonadota; class Gammaproteobacteria; order Enterobacterales; family Vibrionaceae; genus Vibrio; species Vibrio splendidus_F. Next base: position 140,520 of record NZ_LNRF01000005.1, read on the forward strand.
CTGCGCTTGCAGAAAAGGGCAAAGAGCTGAAAGCGATTGAAGTTCGAGGGGTTGACCCACAACTTGAGCAACAAGTCTCGAGTTTATCGAGCTTTATTGATAAGCAAGCTTGGAGCGAGTTTAAGGCCGGGCAACAGCAAATTATCTTGGGTTCTGGTGTAGCGAATGTGTTGGGGGCGAAAGTCGGTGATTATCTGACTTTGATGATTCCAACGGTGAATGGTTCTGTGAAGGTCCAGGCGCCAAAACGTGTTCGAGTGAAAGTGGTTGGCTTACTGACGCTTAACGGACAGATAGATCACAGCTTGGCTCTCATCCCTATTGGTGATGCTCAAGTTTACGCGAACTTAGGTGAAGCGGTGACTGGAGTTTCCTTAAAAGTGACCGATGTGCTGAACGCGAACTCTATTGTACGTGAAGTGGGTAATCAGCTTGATGTGTATGTGTACTTGCGCAGCTGGCAACAAAAATTTGGCTTCTTATATCGAGATATCCAACTGGTTCGCACCATTATGTATCTGGTGATGGTACTGGTTATTGGCGTCGCTTGTTTCAACATAGTTTCGACCTTAATGATGGCAGTGAAAGACAGAGCATCAGAGATCGCAATTTTAAGAACAATGGGCGCATCAGACGGCCTTGTTAAGCGCATCTTTGTTTGGCAGGGCGTATTCTCAGGCGTGTTAGGCAGTTTAGTGGGAAGTGCGATCGGCGTGTTGGTGGCACTTAATCTCACCACGCTTATAAAAGGTCTTGAGAAGTTGGTCGATCACCAGTTCTTGTCGGGTGATATCTACTTTGTCGACTTCTTGCCCTCACAACTGAATATGATGGATGTAATTGTCGTTTCAGGTACAGCGATTGTGTTGAGCTTGCTGGCGACATGGTACCCAGCATCACGAGCGGCGAAGTTAAACCCAGCCTCGGTGCTTAGTTCAAAGTAATACTCGAAGTCATGGTCTAAGTAATACGCCCTGTAATTATTCGCGATATACAAGCGGCACAAACAAAAAAGGATCCCTGATGGGATCCTTTTTTATTGAATTCAATTCGTGTTGTTTGCGACTTTGGTTACATACCAATATTGCAGAGTTCTGTTGTTCATCTGACTTTAACTTGTGTGTGTTTTAAGTAAGGCACATACAAGGATAGATTGGATAACAAGGAAAAGTTGTTCAGTATCTTGCTTGTCGTTTCTTCCAACTTCTTACTACTGAATAACGCCATAAGCCGCGGATACCAAAGTAGCCAATCATCGCTGAAGCCACGCCACAAATCATACACCCTAGCAGGAATGGAGGCCCGATGGTGCTCATTTGCGCCAAGATGAAGTCCCAAGACAGTTCGAAATGAAAAGCTTGTGGTGGCACATGCATAACAAACGCCCCAACTTTATAAGCAAAGTAGAAGAGAACGGGCATGGTAACTGGGTTACTGATCCAAACAAGTGCGACAGCCAAAGGTAGGTTAACGCCACATGCGACAGCAAGGCCTGCAGACATAATCATTTGGCTTGGTAGAGGGACAAACGCCATGAATAACCCAACAGCGAACGCGCCGGCCGCAGAGCGACGATTAAGGCACCATAAGTTGGGGTTGTACAAAACATTGCCAAAAACTCTCAATGCTTTCTGACGCTTGATTAGCTCATGGTCAGGCATAAATCGTTTGATAAACTTTCTTGGCATAGGAGGAAGCTACTCTCTTGTTTAACACTTGGTTCTTGATTTCATTTGCTGCGACAGTTGTGTCTGCCAGCTTCTGGCCTGTGATGCCACATTGGGTTTGGGCATCATTGATGCTTTTGTTACTTATAGCATCAACAAAGTATAGCGTTTTCCGGAGTGCAAGAGGTCCAGTAACAGCATTGATACTAGTTATTTGCCTTGGGAATACAATTGAAATACAGACAAGTCGATTATTTCAATCCGGGCAGAATACTACCATAAATGCTTCGGTTGTTAGCCTTTTTAGTGAAAATAGCCACGGTTTTGAAAGTGTAATAGTAGCCAGATCAATTGGCGGCGAAAAATTAATCTTTCCTCAATTGATAAAATTACGATTATTTACTCCTTTTAAGTTAACGCTTGGAGATGACGTCTACTTATCTGCGTCCATAAAGCCGGTATGGGGCAAACTCAATGAGGCGGGCTTTGATCTAGAAAAGTACTTGTTTAGTTCCGGCGTGGTTGCCAATGCAACTTACAGAGCCGATACCAAATATCGAATTCACTCTAGCACGAGTTTGCGATCTCAATGGTTTGAAACCAGCCTTGGAAGGTTAAGCCAGTTAGAAAACAAAGATCTCATTATGGCTTTAAGTTTTGGCTATCGAGCTCTAATTAATCCTCAGCGTTGGGATTTGCTTAAAAGTAGTGGCTTGATCCACTTGATGGCTATCTCGGGGCTCCATATTGGGATTGCCTTTGGTATCGGTTATCAGGTCGGAAAGATACTCAGGTTACTGTCACCTTCATTTCTTTGGTTACCCACAATATTCGGGCTCGGTTTAGCCTATTTCTACAGTTGGTTTGCTGGATTCACCCTACCTACATTAAGAGCTTTAGTGATGTGTGTCATCGCAAGTTACTTTTTATGGCGTGGACAAAATATCAGTTTGCTCCGATATGTTGGTTTAAGCTTGTGCGTGGTTCTGTTGATTTGGCCATTTTCAGCATTGTCGAGCAGTTTTTGGTTGTCATTTGGCGCGTTGGGCGCCGTTCTTTATATTGCGTTGAATAGTCAGACACCCTATTCAAACTCAACATTTATCGACCGAGCACTACAGCTCTTCAAGATTCAGCTAATGCTGACATTCCTGATTACACCGTTTTCGATGCTGTTCTTTAGCGGAGTTAGCTTAGTCTCTGTTTTCTACAATTTACTTCTTTTGCCTTGGATATCGATGGTGACGATCCCGCTGTTGTTTTTGGCAATGTTTCTCAGCTTAATATCGGAGTCAGTGTCTGGCTTGGTTGATATAACAGCGCTAGACAATGGTTTGGTTAGTCAGCTGTGGAAGTTGGTCGACTTGTCGCTTGAACCTCTCGTATTTAGCCTTCCTTTCTCTGAGCCATTTTGGATTCAAGTAGATAATCATGTGATTGCACTATCTGTATTCCTTATTTTGTTTTTGGGTTTTGTCAGTCGATATCTCAAGAGAACAGTATCGATATTGGTCATTGCAGTGTTTGTGCTGTGGTGGGAATTCGGCAAACCCCAGCAAGGAAAATTAACCATAGATATATTAGATGTCGGACATGGGTTGTCTTTGGTATTGGAAAAGAACAATCAGGTCATTGTTTACGATCTTGGTAATGCATGGCCAGGAGGTTCGGTTGTCGAATCCTTGTTGATTCCTACTTTGAATCAGAGGGGGATTTATGAATTAGAAGGCGTGATTGTGAGTCATTTTGATTCTGACCATGCTGGCGGCTATCCGGCGTTACTTGAAAGCTACGATCCCAAGTGGATAAGAAGCAGTCAGAATATTAATCAACAAACACAATATACCACTCAAACTCAGTCAAATATTCAAGCATGTACTATTGGAGAGGATTGGAACTGGCAAAATATTGTTTTTGAAGTGTTGTGGCCTCCAAAGCAAGTGAAGAGGGCGTATAACCCGCATTCGTGTGTGGTCAAGATTTCAGAGCCAAGTACAGATTTCTCAATGTTGCTCACTGGTGATATTGAACTGGTAAGTGAGTGGTTACTAGCTCGTGAAGGTGAACAGCTCAGGAGTGATGTAATGCTGGTTCCGCATCATGGTAGTGATTCGTCGTCGATTAAACCGTTTATTGAGGCCGTGTCACCTCAGTTAGCGATAGCTTCTTTGGCCAAAGGCAATCAGTGGGGAATGCCGAGCAGATCTGTTGTGGGACGTTATCAGGAAGTAGGGAGTACCTGGCTTGATACTGGAGAAAGCGGACAAATAACCATCACTCTTAGTGACGAAGGTTGGCAATATCATACGATTAGAGAACAACAAGGCAGGCAGTGGTATAGGCAGATGCTTCGTAAGGGAGTAGAATAGATAGATTATTGTGAGAAAATTAAGCGATTCTATGTCAACACAAACAGATGAAACTACCTGGGTCACATTTAAAAGACTTTGGACTTATATTCGACTATATAAGGCCGGCCTAGGTGTTGCGGTAATTGCGCTTATTATAAATGCCGTTTCTGATACCTATATGATTTCCTTACTAAAGCCGTTACTTGATGAAGGCTTTGGTAATGCTGAATCTGACTTTTTACGCACGCTCCCTATTATTATCTTTGCCATGATGTTTATTCGTGGTGTCAGTGGTTTCGTCTCAACCTATTGTTTGAGCTGGGTTTCTGGCAATGTAGTGATGGAAATTCGTCGTAAAATATTCAGTCATTTCATGCATATGCCTGTTTCTTTCTTCGATAAAGAACAGACAGGTGCACTGCTATCCCGAATTACTTACGATTCAGAGCAAGTGTCTGCAGCAACCAGTAAAGCGTTAGTCAGTATCGTCCGTGAAGGTGCAAGTATTATTGGCTTGTTGACATTAATGTTCTGGAATAGCTGGCAATTGTCTTTGGTGTTATTTGCTGTAGCACCCGTTGTCGCTTGGGCTATTACCATAGTATCCAAGCGATTCAGAAAGATCTCTAAGAATATGCAGACCAGTATGGGCCATGTGGCTTCGTCTGCAGAGCAAATGTTGAAAGGGCATAAAGTTGTTCTAACTTATGGTGGTCAAGACATCGAGAAGCAACGTTTTGATCAAGTGAGCAATCAAATGCGCCAACAGAGTATGAAGTTAGTAACAGCACAAGCAGCCGCTAACCCAATAATTCAAATGATTGCGTCTGTTGCCGTTGTGACTGTTTTGATCTTGGCTAGTTTTGATTCTATTAAAGCAGAGCTCACTCCTGGTACATTTACTGTAATTTTCTCTGCGATGTTCGGCTTAATGCGTCCATTAAAAGCATTGACTAATGTAACGTCTCAGTTCCAACGCGGTATGGCCGCGAGTACAACTTTGTTTGGTTTGATGGATCTAGATACTGAGCAAAACAAAGGGACGTTGAAGCCTGAATTTGTTAGTGGCGAAGTGGCTGTTAAAGATGTGACCTTTACTTATGATGGTGCAGAGAAACCAGCACTCGATAAGGTCAGCTTCAATATACCGAAAGGTAAAACTGTCGCACTTGTTGGTCGTTCGGGCTCGGGCAAGAGCACCATTGCCAACCTATTTACTCGTTTTTATGACGTAGACTCAGGTTCAATTGAACTGGATGGCCACGACATTCGCGATTACGAATTGAGAAATCTGCGGGAGCACTTTGCTCTTGTATCTCAAAATGTGCACCTATTTAATGATACGGTCGCGAACAACATCGCTTACGCCGCACACGATGAATATTCCCGAGAGCAAATTGAACATGCAGCTAAACTTGCCCATGCGAGTGAGTTTATCGAAAACATGGAAAATGGTATTGATACGGTTGTTGGCGAGAATGGTGGCAATCTATCAGGTGGTCAAAGACAACGTATTGCGATTGCACGAGCTCTACTGAGAGATGCACCGGTTTTGATTCTTGATGAGGCAACGTCTGCACTGGATACAGAGTCAGAGAGAGCTATTCAATCTGCACTAGAAGAACTGCAGAAAGACAAAACAGTATTAGTTATCGCACACCGACTCTCTACCATAGAGCAAGCCGATGAGATTCTAGTGGTTGATGATGGTCATATTGTAGAAAGAGGTGCGCACGCCGAACTAATCGCACATGATGGTGCTTATGCGCAGTTACACCGAATTCAATTCAGTGGATAAGATTAGGTCTTGTTGTGATCGAAAAGATTTGGTTTAACAATCACCCTTTGAAATACCTTCTCTGGCCGCTATTGTGGCCATTGAGTTTGCTGTTCAAAATGATCAGCGGTCAACGTCGTGATGCTTATCTATCGGGGAAGAAAGAGACCTACCGTCCACCATTGCCAGTAATTGTTGTTGGTAATATTACCGCTGGTGGTAATGGTAAAACACCGGTTGTGATTTGGTTGGTTGAGATGTTGCAAGCCAACGGCTTTAAGCCAGGTGTGGTGTCGCGAGGTTATGGAGCTAAAGCGCCAAGCTATCCACTCGTACTAGATGAAAATACACCAGCCGAATATTCGGGTGATGAACCTCGTTTGATCCGTAAGCGAACTGGTGCGCCAGTTGCAGTCGATCCTGTGCGTGCTAACGCAGTGAAAGCATTGCTGAGCAAAGGCGTTGATGTGATTATCACTGACGATGGCCTTCAGCATTACGCACTTGAACGCGATATTGAATTTGCGGTTATCGATGGTGCAAGACGTTTTGGCAATGAGAGCTTGATTCCACTCGGTCCATTACGAGAGCCAGTATCACGTTTAGAAGAGGTCGACTTTTTGGTTAACAATGGCGGTAAAGCGCATGGGCGAGAGTTCTCGATGTCTTTGCTTCCAAGCCAAGCAGTTAACCTGAGGACGGGTCAGAAAAGGTCTGTGGCAGAATTACAGAAGCTGGTGGCTTTTGCCGGTATTGGCCACCCACCGCGCTTTTTTAAAACATTGGAAGATCTTGATGGTGATGTGGTCTTTACACAGGGCTTCGCCGACCATCAAGATTTTGATAAAGATGAACTTCATGCCTTAGCTAAGAAAGGTATGAATATGATTATGACAGAAAAAGACGCTGTAAAATGCGAAGAATATGCTCAAGACAACTGGTGGTATCTTCCAGTTTCTGCGCAGTTTGATGAAGGTTCGCAACAGCAAATTTTAAAAAGAATAAAAGAGGTTATGGAATACTATGGATCACCGTCTACTTGAGATCGTTGCTTGCCCTGTATGTAAAGGTAAACTAACTTTTGACAAGGATAAGCAAGAGCTTGTTTGTAAAATTGATCGCCTTGCTTACCCAATTAAAGAGGGTATTCCTGTTCTTTTAGAACCTGAAGCTCGCACCGTTTCAATGGATGAGGGTAAGTAATGTCTTATACGGTTGTTATACCTGCAAGATACCAATCGAGCCGTTTACCAGGTAAGCCTCTGGCTGACATTGGTGGCAAGCCGATGATCCAATGGGTATACGAACAGTCAATGAAGGCAGGTGCTGATAACGTTATTATCGCTACCGACGACGCTCGAGTTGAAAAAGCGGCTAAAGCATTTGGTGCGACCGTTTGTATGACGTCACCGAATCATGAATCAGGCACTGAGCGTCTAGCTGAAGTGATTGAAGTTATGAAGATTCCTGATGATCATATTATCGTGAATGTTCAAGGTGATGAGCCACTTATCCCACCTGCGATCATTAATCAGGTTGCGAACAATCTTGCGAACAGTACAGCTCCGATGGCAACGTTAGGTGTGGAAATCACTCATGCTGATGAAGTGTTTAACCCTAACGCCGTTAAAGTTGTAACTGATAAAGACGGTTACGCCTTGTATTTTAGCCGAGCAACCATCCCTTGGGATCGCGATGCTTACGCGAACAACGGTACTGCAGCGGAATCTCCTTTGCTGCGTCATATTGGTATCTATGCTTATCGAGCGGGTTTCATCAATACCTACATCAATTGGGAACCAAGTACTCTTGAGCGTATTGAGTGCCTAGAGCAATTACGAGTGCTTTGGTACGGTGAAAAAATCCACGTAGACGTTGCGGCTGAAGCACCAGCTGCGGGTGTTGATACGCCTGAAGACCTTGAAGCGGTTCGAGCTATTATTGGCTAAGCTTCTTTGAGCGACTACTTCTTTGCTCTACAAAAATGCAAAATCATGAGCCTTGCTTGTTGCGAGGCTTTTTTCTATCTATCGAAAAGTGCGCTATCGAAAAGCGGATGCGTGTCTGATTGACCTAAGCAAACGGATATTGAGTCGGTTGCATTGGTTTATGCATCATCAACACGGAATTATCTGAGATTTACCTCGCTCGACTTCCAATTTTTCTCTATAATATGCCGCCTATAAAGTAGTGGCGAATCGCTAGTACAGAATAAAACTTACGACAAAACGTGGAGTAAAAGATGCCTTCTCAAAGCCCAGTGATTACGGTTGATGGACCAAGTGGTGCAGGTAAAGGTACCCTGTGTATGTTGCTAGCAGATAAGCTAGGCTTTCATCTTCTAGACTCAGGCGCGATCTATCGCGTATTGGCTTTAGCGGCAATTCACCACGGTGTGGATACTGAATCAGAAGATGCTTTAGTACCACTTGCTACACACTTAGACGTGCAGTTTATTGCTGAAGGCGACTTAGTTAAGGTTATCCTAGAAGGTGAAGATGTGTCTGGTGAACTTCGCAAAGAAGAGACGGGCATGGCGGCTTCAAAAGTTGCTGCTTTACCTCGCGTTCGCGAAGCACTGCTTCGTCGTCAACGTGCATTCAGCGCCGCGCCTGGTTTGGTTGCAGATGGCCGTGACATGGGAACGGTTGTGTTTCCTGAAGCTGAAGCGAAAATATTTTTAGATGCAAGTGCTGAAGAGCGTGCGAGTCGCCGCCTTAAACAGTTGCAACAGAAGGGGTTAGATGTTAAATTTGACGACCTTTTGAGCGAGATCCAAGAGCGAGACGACCGAGATCGTAATCGCCCAGTGGCGCCACTTCGCCCTGCAGAGGATGCTCTAGTGCTTGACTCCACCTCAATGAATATTGAGCAGGTAGTAGAAAAAGCACTACACTATATTGAATCGAAACTGGCTGGGTAATTTCGCCGAGCTAGTACGAACGTTGGTCGCAAGGATGATGACCGGCGAATTTATCAACCCCATGCGGTAGGATACCCATGGACGTTTAATTATTGAAGATTAAATAATGACTGAATCTTTTGCTCAACTCTTTGAAGAGTTTCTATCTGAAACTGAATTCCAACAAGGCAGCATCGTTAAAGGTACTGTAGTAGCTATCGAGAACGGTTTCGTTCTTGTAGACGCTGGTCTTAAGTCTGAATCTGCTATCCCTGCTGAACAATTCAAGAACGCTGCTGGCGAACTTGAAGTTGAAGTTGGTGCTGAAGTAGACGTAGCTCTAGACGCTGTTGAAGATGGTTTCGGTGAGACTCAACTTTCTCGTGAGAAAGCTAAGCGTCACGAAGCTTGGATCGTACTTGAGAAAGCTTGCGAAGAAGCTGAAACTGTTGTTGGTATCATCAACGGTAAAGTTAAAGGCGGTTTCACTGTTGAACTTAACGGTATCCGTGCTTTCCTTCCAGGTTCTCTAGTAGACGTACGTCCTATCCGTGACACTGCTCACCTAGAAAACAAAGAGCTAGAGTTCAAAGTAATCAAGCTAGACCAGAAGCGTAACAACGTTGTTGTTTCTCGTCGTGCTGTTATCGAATCTGAAAACAGTGTTGAGCGTGACGAACTTCTTGAAACTCTACAAGAAGGTACTGAAGTTAAAGGTATCGTTAAGAACCTTACTGACTACGGTGCATTCGTTGACCTTGGCGGTGTTGACGGTCTTCTACATATCACAGATATGGCTTGGAAGCGCGTTAAGCACCCATCAGAGATCGTTAACGTTGGTGACGAAATCCTAGTTAAAGTTCTTAAGTTCGATCGTGAGCGCACTCGTGTTTCACTAGGTCTTAAGCAACTAGGCGAAGATCCATGGGTAGCAATCGCTAAGCGTTACCCAGAAGGTCACAAGCTTTCTGGTCGTGTTACAAACCTAACTGACTACGGCTGCTTCGTTGAAATCGAAGAAGGCGTTGAAGGTCTAGTACACGTTTCTGAAATGGATTGGACTAACAAGAACATCCACCCTTCTAAAGTTGTTAATGTTGGCGACGAAGTTGAGGTTATGGTTCTTGATATCGACGAAGAGCGTCGTCGTATCTCTCTAGGTCTGAAACAGTGTAAAGCTAACCCATGGCAGTCATTTGCAGAAATGCAAGCTAAGGGCGACAAAGTTACTGGTAAGATCAAGTCTATCACTGACTTTGGTATCTTCATCGGTCTAGAAGGCGGTATCGACGGTCTAGTACACCTATCTGACATTTCTTGGAACGCTGCAGGCGAAGAAGCTGTACGTGAATACAAGAAAGGCGACGAAATCTCTGCTGTTGTTCTAGCAGTAGATGCAGAGCGTGAGCGTATTTCTCTTGGCGTTAAGCAAATGGAAAACGACCCGTTCAACGCATACGTTGCTGACAACAAGAAAGGTGTTCTTGTAAACGGTACTGTTACTGCAGTTGACGCGAAAGGCGCTACTATCGAGCTAATCGAAGGCGTTGAAGGTTACATCCGCGCTTCTGAAGTTTCTCGCGACCGTATCGAAGATGCATCTCTAATCCTAAGCGTTGGCGACAGCGTTGAAGCGAAGTTCACTGGTGTAGACCGTAAGAACCGCGTAATCAACCTATCTATCAAAGCTAAAGATGAAGCTGATGAGCAAGAAGCAATGGCTTCACTGAACAAGTCTGAAGAAGGCGCGTTCGGTAACGCAATGGCAGACGCATTCAAAGCTGCTAAAGGCGAATAATTTAATTTTTCGCTAAGAAAGGAGCCGTAAGGCTCCTTTTTTTTTGCTTATTTTTCCGATAGGTCTATAATTTCTAAAAAGAAAACCAACGAGGGTAACTATGACTAAGTCTGAATTGATTGAAAGACTATGCGCTGAACAAACGCATCTTTCTGCAAAAGAAATTGAAGACGCTGTAAAAGACATTTTAGAGCACATGGCTTCAACACTAGAAAGTGGTGATCGAATCGAAATTCGCGGCTTTGGCAGCTTTTCTCTGCATTACCGTGAACCTCGTGTTGGACGTAATCCTAAAACTGGTGACAAGGTTGAGTTGGAAGGCAAATACGTTCCTCACTTTAAACCAGGTAAAGAGCTACGTGAACGAGTAAACTCAGGACTGTAGCCTACTTATCGGAATTAAGAAAAGCGGCATACTATAATGTATGCCGCTTTTTTATGACCATAATATGGTGGTCTGATTAGTAATTTTCCTGCATAATCGTACAGCTAACTAACCAATGAGTGATGAACTATGAAAATTATAAAAATAGTCGCCGTTATCGCACTTTTCCTAATTGCACTGGCTTTAGGCTCTCAAAACCAAACAACTGTGAATTTCAACTATCTGCTAGCGCAAGGTGACTTCCACCTATCAAGTTTACTAGGCGTTGTGTTCGTTTCAGGCTTTGGCCTTGCTTGGTTAGTCTTTGGCAATATGCACATGCGGTCTCAGCTAAAAATTCATCGCTTGAAGAAGCAACTCAATAAGCAATCAAAGCAGGTCGCTGCTGATACTAAAGCTTAAAGGCTATATTTGATGTTAGAGTTACTGTTCTTACTTTTGCCCATCGCAGCCGCTTATGGTTGGTATATGGGTAATCGTAATGCTCAGCAAGAAAAACAAAAGCAATCACACCAGATCTCCCGTCAATACGTGACGGGTTTGAACCTATTACTGTCAGACCAATCTGACAAAGCGGTTGATCACTTCATTGAATTACTTCAAGTAGACAATGAAACCATTGATACTCACTTGGCTTTGGGCAACTTGTTTCGCTCAAGAGGCGAAGTAGACCGCGCTATTCGTATTCACCAAAATCTTATCTCTCGTTCGGGGCTTACTCTCGATCAGAAAAATCTCGCACTGCAACAATTAGCTAAAGACTATATGGTCTCTGGTTTTCTTGATCGCGCCGAAAAAATCTTTGAACAGCTTGTAGAAGAACCCGACCACAAAGAGGGCGCTTTGCAGCAGTTAGTTGCTATTTATCAGCAAACTCGAGAGTGGAATAAGGCTATCCATTACGGAAATATCCTCGTTAAGCTTGGTAAGAAGAAAATGAAAATGCGTGCGACAGTAGCGCATTTTTGGTGTGAACTTGCGATGCAGGAACAAGCTGATGGTAATCGCTCTAAAGCACTTCAGCACTTCAAGAAGGCGCTTTCTGAAGATCCTAAATGTGTCCGTGCCAGTATTGCTTTAGGTAAGTTCCACTTAGCGAATGAAGATTACCAAAAGACAATTGATTGTCTGGAGTCGGTACTCGAACAAGATATCGATTTTATTAGTGAGGTGTTGCCAACCCTTGCTGAGTGTTACCACAAACTTGGGCAAGAAGCGCTATTGGTCGAGTTCCTTAAAGCGTGTATTCAGAATAAAGCCGGTGTATCCGCTGAATTGATGCTTGCTCAGTTGGTCGCGCATCATGAAGACATTGGTTCTGCTCAAGAGTTACTGACCAAGCAGCTTGTCAAAAACCCAACTATGAAAGGTTTTTATCGATTAATCGATTATCACCTAGCAGAAGCCGAAGAAGGTCGAGCAAAAGAAAGCTTAACTACGCTTCAATCTATGGTTGGTGAACAGCTTAAGGTTAAGCCTCATTATCGTTGTCGTCAGTGTGGATTCTCAACACACTCAATGTATTGGCACTGCCCTTCATGTAAAGGGTGGGGGACGATCAAGCCTATTCGTGGGCTTGATGGTGAATAGATTTGTGGTCATTTAAGACCAAATTATTAATTGCAGCTTTCGGGCTGCATTTTTATGACTGTTATATACCGCCTGTATAGGTGGATAGATATTTTTTAAGAAAGTTAACTGCGTTAGGAGATGAAATGAACGACCAAAAAATCATTGTAGCCTTGGATTATGACAACCAAGCGGATGCGTTAGCCTTTGTCGATCGTATTGACCCTGCATCTTGCCGCCTAAAAGTTGGCAAAGAGATGTTTACCCTGTTTGGCCCTGAATTTGTTCGTGAATTACATAAACGTGGTTTCTCAGTATTTTTGGATCTTAAATTCCACGACATCCCGAACACATGTTCAAAAGCAGTGCGTGCTGCCGCAGAACTAGGTGTTTGGATGGTAAACGTACACGCAAGTGGCGGTGAGCGTATGATGACCGCTTCTCGCGAAATCTTAGAACCTTATGGCAAAGATCGTCCGTTGTTAATCGGCGTGACAGTTCTGACCAGTATGGAACAATCTGACTTAGCGGGTATCGGCCTAGATCTTGAACCACAGCAACAAGTGATGCGTTTAGCGTCTCTAACGAAAAACTCAGGTCTAGACGGCGTTGTATGTTCTGCACAAGAGGCTTCTTTGCTTAAAGGTGCACTTGGTCAGGAGTTCAAACTAGTGACTCCAGGTATTCGCCCTGTAGGTGCAGATGTTGGTGACCAGAAGCGTATTATGACGCCTTCTAAAGCGATTGAATCAGGTTCTGACTACCTAGTTATCGGTCGTCCAATTACTCAAGCTATAGACCCTGCAGCGGTTCTTGCTGAGGTTAACGGTACCCTAGCTTAAGTTTCTCTTATAGCTAGCGATACGAATAAAGAAGGCCAGCAAATTGCTGGCCTTCTTGTTTGTTTTCGAGAAACAGAACTCGTTTGGACTAGACTGGCTTAATTTAAACCGGCGCACCACTATGGAATTTAAAGTCATTGTCTTCTGAAGTAATAAGGTCAGCTTCTACTTGAGCAAAGTGAGCAATACGTTCAGAGATATCTTTCCCTGCGATCTGCTCTGCTAACTCAAGGTAATCTTGATAATGACGCGCTTCTGAACGAAGCAGAGACACGTAAAACTTCTCCATGTCTTCTTCTAGGAAAGGAGCCAATTTAGCGAAGCGTTCACAAGAACGAGCCTCAATAAACGCACCGATGATCAGCTTATCAACCAGAGCATCAGGCTCGTAAGTCTTAACTTGTTTGATCAAGCCTTTAGCATAGCGACCCGCCTCGATCGGTTGGTAAGTCACGCCTTTCTTCTCCATCAACTCCATGACTTGGTAGAAGTGATGCAGTTCTTCTTTGATCAGTAGTACCATCTTATCGATCAGGTCAGCACCGTAATTACAGCCTTCTTTCGCTGTGATTTGCTTGGATACGTTGCTTTTACCACGCAGAGACTCTAAGTCTCCGATACGACGGTAAGCAAATTGTTCGTATGGTAAAATCCATTCATTCAGTTGCTTTGCACTTTCTTTATCAACGGCGTACTTGCGGATAAGGAACAAAGCACTCTGTGCCGCCTTAAGTTCACAAAGCATGTGGTCGCGTAGAATGATGTGCAGATTTTCAGGCTTTTTGGCTTCATCGATCCATGAATCTGGCGTTTCAGCTTTAAGAAAAGAGTGGATTGGAGCTAATAATTCTTGATACATGGTCAGGGCAAGTTTGTTGATAATGCGGGATTTTATCACAGCTCAAGAGATCTCCCTATACAGAGAAAGGAAATTCGACAGGCACAAAAAAGGCCGCCTATTTGTGTAAATAAGGCGGCCTTTAAGTGTTGAGTTAGACTGTTACCATTTCTTCTTCTGACCAAAGAGGGCATCCATGTCGTCATCACGTTCTTTAGATTCGATCTGTTGTAAATCTTGCGCGTTTTTATCTTGGCGCTTCTGATCAAGGTCGTTAAGCATCTGCTGAAGCTTTTCTTTTGCTTGAGTTGAATATGAATCGTTCTTGGTGGCTAGTGCGTCAATACCTTTACGCAGTAACTGAATTGCCGTTCCTGGTTGTCCGCGAGAAATCGAGTCGTTTGCACGCTTGATAACATTTTCGATGTTGATACGAATTTGAATCGTCTCTAGACGAGCGTTTTCAACCACATAAGCTTGAGTCTCGAAGCGGCCTTTATTGTGCTCGTTACGTACCGTGTCACGTAGGCGCTTAACGAGCTTAAGCATCATGATCGCTTGTTTGTCACTGCTTGGCACGCGGAAAGTAGTGCTTTCACCACCTTGGTAGTTCTCTTTAAGTTGCGTGATCTGTTGTTTTACGCTTTCAATGCGTTGGGCAAGCTGTTTGTTTTTAGGATCGAGCTGATACATGTTTTCTAATGCATCAAGAATTCGATTGTTTAAGCATATAAGAAGATCTTGGCTAAACGGCATGTGGTGAGCATTGCCAATCAGCTCTTCTGTTCCGTCAATAATGGTTAGATAACGAGATGCTTCCTGTTTCTTCGCTGTTTCTACCTTAACTTTGTATTGAAGCATGATGTTGTAGCCTAAAACCAACACCAAAAGAACGGCTACTAAGGCGATTATTAAACCAATATTCATATATTTGTGTCTGCTTATTGTTTTCTATAGCTAACTAGAGAGGATACACGATTCCATTGTGTATCGGCACTCGTAAATTGCAATTTCTGATTATCTCTTGTTGAGCGAAATCGGCAATCAAAATTTACCAACTAATGTATGAGAATGAGGACTTGGTTGCAAAGCGTTAGTGATGTTTTTGTTTGTTAAGCTATAAAAATTCAATTTTTCTGTCATTTTTGTGCTCGAAGCGTTATAACTAATAATTATATTACACGAGACTATCACGCTCTCTTTGCAAATAAGTTAGCACAGAAATGAGTAAAGGATTACGAGGTTAGATATGAAGTTACAGCAACTGAAGTACATTGTTGAGGTTGTAAACCATAACCTAAATGTTTCAGCGACAGCAGAGAGTTTGTATACATCTCAGCCTGGTATTAGTAAGCAAGTTAGATTACTTGAAGATGAGCTAGGTATTCAGATTTTCGAGCGTAGTGGTAAGCATTTAACACAGGTTACCCAAGCGGGTGAGGATATCATTCGTATCTCTCAAGAGATTTTGGCTCGTGTTGAAAGTATTAAAGCCGTAGCCGGCGAGCACACTCATCCCGAGATGGGCACGTTGAATATCTCAACCACTCATACTCAAGCTCGTTATGCACTGCCTGATGTGATTAAAGGTTTCACGGCGCGCTATCCAAAAGTATCGCTTCACATGCACCAAGGTACACCAAGCCAAATGTCTGAGGCTGTGGCGAAAGGTACTGCAAACTTTGCGATTGCGACAGAAGCACTTCACCTATACCAAGATGCGATCATGCTGCCTTGTTACCACTGGAACCGTTCGATCGTCGTGACCAAAGATCATCCTCTGGCACAGAAGCGCAATATCACGATCGAAGATCTTGCGGCTTATTCCCTAGTGACCTACGTATTTGGTTTCACTGGTCGTTCTGAGCTTGATACGGCGTTCAACAAGGTAGGGCTAACACCGCGCGTTGTGTTTACCGCGACCGATGCAGACGTCATCAAAACCTACGTTCGTATGGGCATTGGTGTTGGTGTAATTGCAAGTATGGCGATTGATCATGAGCAAGATACCGATTTGGTTGCGATTGATGCGAGTCATCTATTTGGTGCAAGCACAACCAGTATTGGCTTTAGAAAAGGTACCTTCCTGCGTTCTTACATGTTTGACTTTATGGAGCGTTTTGCGCCGCACCTAACTCGCCCTGTGGTTGAGCAAGCTATTTCTTTGAAATCGAATGAAGAGATCGAAGAGATGTTTAAAGATATCGAGCTGCCAGTTCGTTAATCTCATCGTGTAAATCTAGATTCTTATTCGGCCTGTATTTACAGGTCGTTTTTCTTTTGGGCTGATAGACTTCGTTTTAGTTCTCTTTATCGAGCCTTTTCATTTAGGCCTCTTACCCCTACAATCCACGCATCATAGGGGGAAGCATGCATTCACGATTTAAAATACTCGATTCATTTTTGCTAGAGCACCAGATTTACTGGCGTTCAGAGCCTTTTCACCTATGCCAAACTCAACAGCAGCCATGGAAAGAGGTCAATCCTCCACTCGTTGATTGGTTAGAAAGCTTAGATAATGAAAGCATTCAAACTTTAAAAGAGCAGCCTCAGCTTTTGGTCGAGGAACTGACTCGCTTCCTCCCTGAGTTAGATACTGCAAACCAAAACATCCAGTTCGACAACACTGTGTTGGTTGGTTTAGACCTCCCACGTGGTACTGCTGATGGTATTCCTGGCCGAAAGCTACAACAGATTGTCGCGATGGGCGAGGCTGTACTAGAGCTTCACCATGGCAAAGAATGGCTCGAGTGGTGTTCTGGTAAAGGCTTTCTTGGTCGAATCCTATCCCAACAATCTTATCAAAAAGTCACTAGTTTTGAATGGCAGCAATCGTTGTGCGAAAGCGGGCAAAAGATTGCTGATGATCAGAAGTTAGAGATGAACTTTGTTCAAGGTGATGCGTTTTCTGACGATGCCGATGACGTGTTTCACTCAGGTCAACATGCAGTTGCCCTTCATGCTTGTGGCGACCTTCATGTTGAGTTAGTTAAAAAGTCTGTGTCACATGGGCTACCAGCGGTCACTATTTCCCCTTGTTGTTATCATCTTATTCGAGACGAAGTGTATCAAGCGATGTCTTCTGTCGCGAAAAGCTCAGCATTAACGTTAAGTAAGAGCGACTTAAGAATTCCGCTTCAAGAAACCGTCACCGGCGGTGAACGAGTGAAAAGACATCGTCAACTGGAGATGAGTTACCGTCTAGGCTTCAGCCAGTTACTTAAGGCTGAACTTAGCATTGATGAATACGTCCCGGTGCCGAGTATCAAAAAATCAGAGTTAGCTGAGGGTTTTGAATCATTCTGCCGCTGGGCATCTGAAGTGAAAGATATATCGTTTGGTTCAGATATTGATTTTGACTCTTATTTAATTCAGGGCGAAGCGCTTTTCTGGGAAATGGAAAAGCTGAGTTTGGTTCAACAAGTCTTTAGAAGACCTTTAGAGATATGGCTAGCTTTAGATCGCGCTATCTATCTGCAAGAGCAAGGTTACGAAGCTTCGATTGAAGAGTTCTGTGAACGCACTATTACGCCAAGGAACCTATTGATTCATGGGGTGAAAATCGAGCGCTAGTGGTAAACCGTACTGTTACGTGTTTTTACGACCTAAATCCATTAATGCAAAATAAAGCTATAAATACAAATAAAGTCATAAACGCAAAAAAGCCAGTGCGACATAATGGTCGTACTGGCTTTTTGTTTAATGTGTATCAATCAACTGAATGCTTCAACGAGAAAATTATTACGTTCAGTTAACCACTACATCATTAGTTAAACATTGCGATTGCTTCAGCCGGATCTACGTATTCAAGGTCAAAGCTCTCTGCAACTTCTTTACAAGTTACTTTACCGTGAATGACGTTTAGACCTTCTAGGAAGCCTTCATCAGACAGAAGTGCTTCGCGGTAGCCTTTGTTCGCTAGCTTAACAATGTAAGGAAGTGTTGCATTGTTTAGTGCGTAAGTTGAAGTGCGAGCAACAGCACCTGGCATGTTTGCAACACAGTAGTGAACTACGTCATCAACAATGTAAGTTGGGTCTGCATGAGTGGTTGCGTGAGAAGTCTCGAAACAACCGCCTTGGTCGATTGCAACGTCAACAACAGCTGAACCTGGCTTCATCTTAGCGATGTGCTCTTTTGTAACCAGTTTAGGCGCTGCTGCACCAGGGATTAGTACTGCACCAATCACTAGGTCTGCTTCTAGAACATGCTTCTCGATAGCGTCTTCAGTAGAATAAACCACTTTTGCGCGACCTTGGAATTCTTCATCAAGACGACGAAGAGTATCTACGTTACGGTCAAGAATTGTAACATCAGCGCGAAGGCCAACAGCCATACGTGCTGCGTTAGCACCAACAACACCACCGCCAACAACAACAACTTTTGCTGGTTCAACACCTGGAACGCCACCAAGAAGAAGACCACAACCACCGTTAGATTTCTCTAATGTTTGTGCACCTGCTTGAATAGACATACGACCAGCTACTTCAGACATTGGTGCTAATAGTGGCAAGCGACCCATATTATCTGTTACAGTCTCATAGGCTACGCAGACAGCTTTGCTCTTGATAAGCTCTTCAGTTTGTGGAAAATCTGGTGCAAGGTGTAAATAGGTAAATAATATTTGCCCTTCGCGAAGCATAGCTCGCTCGACAGCTTGAGGTTCTTTAACCTTTACAATCATCTCTGCTTTCGCGAAAACGTCAGCAGCAGTAGGAAGAATGGATGCGCCTACAGCGATGTAATCATCGTCTGAAAAACCGATACCAGTACCGGCATTGGTTTCTACAAAAACTTGGTGGCCGTGTGAGATTAGTTCTCTCACGCTAGCTGGGGTCATACCAACGCGGTATTCGTGGTTCTTGATTTCCTTAGGTACGCCAATGATCATCCTGACTCCTCATTTTATTTTGGTTGTTTTATCTATGTGTAGGGTAATTCTGTCGAATTAATATCTAGTATAGATAGGTTCAGATAAAATTTGATACTGAATATTAAAAAGTTGTAGTATATTTTTTTGCAAGGAAGTAATAAGGTGGAATAAAAAATGGCAGACAATTATAAGAAGCCGTCCAAGGAACTAGATCGTATTGACCGCAACATTCTTAATGAGTTGCAAAAAGACGGTCGTATCTCAAACGTTGAACTCTCAAAACGAGTAGGACTTTCTCCAACTCCATGTCTTGAACGTGTTCGTCGTTTAGAACGTCAAGGTTACATTACTGGGTACACAGCGTTGCTGAACCCACAGTACCTTGATGCTTCACTTTTAGTGTTTGTTGAAATTACGTTGAACCGTGGTGCGCCAGATGTGTTCGAACAATTCAACACCGCTGTGCAGAAACTGGATGACATCCAAGAGTGTCATTTAGTGTCGGGTGATTTTGACTATCTTCTAAAAACACGTGTATCTGATATGGGTGCTTACCGTAAGCTACTGGGTGATACGTTACTTCGTCTACCGGGCGTAAACGACACTCGAACTTACGTAGTAATGGAAGAAGTGAAACAAACCAATCAACTTGTGATTAAAACTCGTTAGTCACAATTGGTGAAATGAAAGAAAGCGGACATTTGTTCCGCTTTCTTGCTTTCTGGAATTGGGTTTTTCTGTTTGATATGGTTAAATCAACAGTAGTTTCATTGAAACGAGCGGCTTTGGCCGCTCGAGATGTTTTTATCCCGTTTAATTATTAAGTTGGTTTATGTTCAAGCAGAGCAGTAATAAAGTAGAAACAATCATTAAAACGAGTGAAGAGCCTCAGTCTCCTCGTTTGAGTGGTTCTCAACGTCTCAAAGAGTGCAGTCTGATTCTCGGTGTTCTCTTCTCTATTCTACTTGCCGTTGCGTTATTAACTTTTAGTCCTGCAGACCCATCATGGTCGCAAACGGCGTGGGGGGGTGACATTCAAAATGCGGGTGGCTACCTAGGTGCTTGGTTGGCGGATACGCTTTTCTTCGTATTTGGTTCTTTGGCTTACCCTTTGCCTATCTTAGTGACGGTTGCTGCGTGGGTATTATTCCGCAAACGTAATGAAGACGAGCAGATCGACTTCATGCTGTGGGGCACTCGCTTACTCGGCCTGACTATCCTAATCCTTACTAGTTGTGGTCTAGCGGATATCAATTTTGACGACATCTGGTACTTTTCATCAGGTGGCGTAGTGGGCGACGTCTTAACAAGCCTTGCACTTCCGACATTGAATGTTCTTGGTAGTACGCTAGTCCTTCTTTTCTTATGGGGTGCTGGCTTTACTCTATTAACCGGTATTTCTTGGTTAAGCATTGTGGAATGGTTGGGTGAATGTGCCATCAAATTTTTCACATCTGCTGTTAATAAGGCTCGTGGCCAAGATCAAGAGCTACTAGAGCCTCAGTTAAGAGAATCAGAAGACCGCGATTTAATCGAAGAGCGTCATCAAGAGCCAACTTACCGTGATGTTCCTGCTATAGAAGACAACAAAGAATCAACAGAGCATGACCCGTTAGATCCAGCGATGAGCTTTTCTGCGACCAATGATTCTTCAGACGTGGCGACAAGTGCGCGAGACAATGCTGCATCGCCGAAGCGTCATTACAATATTCATATGCCTGTCGATGCTCCTTCAAAACAAGAAGCTCCTGTTCATGAAGAACCTCAGGTTCAGCCTCAAGCGGTAATTGAGTCAGAGCAATCGATCCCTGCCGCTCCTGTTTACCAAGCGCCAGAAGAGCCATTAGAAGAAGGTATTGAGCGCTCGAAGCAGTTGAATGCAACGATAGAGCAGCTAGAAAATGCAGCCATGTATGAAGATGACCTAGCGGAACAAGATCAGGTCGACGCACATGAGTCTCAGGTTGCGTACCAACAATACATGCAGAACGAACAATCAGAAGTTAGCCCTACTCATGCTGACCTTGAAAGTGCTGAACCAGAGTTAGATAGCTCACCACAAGTAAATGGCGAATTCGGTGCTGAAGATGTTCAGCCTGAATCTTTATACGCTGCACCTATAGGCGAGCCAGAAGCAACAGTGGAAGACGATTTCTCTGCACAACCTTCACCGTTTGATGTAGCGGAAGATCAAAGCTACCAACAGGCTTCAGATCTTGAATCTGAACAGACTGAAGCTGAGTTAGCTGACGCAGCATCAACCGACGAGCAGTTTGAATCTTTCTCTTACCAAGAAGAACATTCAGAACCTGAACAACCAACAGAGCAAAGCCAAGAACCAGCTGTTGATCTTTCTTGGGAAGAAGTAACGGAAGAAGAACCTTCGCATCAAGATCAAGATGTCGCCGCATTCCAAAGCATTGTTTCTGAAGCACAAGCGAATATGGCAGCGGCGCAGAACCCGTTCTTGGTTCAACAAGATGTTAATTTACCGAAACCTGCTGAGCCATTACCAACGCTTGAATTGTTATTTCACCCTGAAAAGCGTGAAACCTTTATTGACCGTGATGCATTAGAGGCGATTGCTCGTCTTGTTGAATCTAAGCTAGCGGACTACAAGATCAAAGCCGATGTGGTTGATATTTTCCCTGGCCCAGTGATCACTCGGTTCGAACTCGATCTGGCTCCGGGTGTGAAAGTGAGCCGTATTTCTGGCCTTTCTATGGACTTAGCGCGTTCGCTTTCTGCATTGGCTGTACGTGTCGTAGAGGTGATTCCGGGTAAACCTTATGTTGGCTTAGAACTGCCGAACATGAGTCGTCAAACGGTATTCTTCTCAGACGTGGTTGCTAGCCCTCAGTTCCAAGAAGCGAAATCGCCAACGACAGTGGTTCTCGGACAAGACATCGCTGGTGAAGCCGTTATTGCTGACCTATCGAAAATGCCTCACGTTCTGGTTGCTGGTACAACCGGTTCTGGTAAGTCGGTAGGTGTGAACGTAATGATTCTGAGCATGCTTTACAAAGCATCACCGGAAGATGTTCGATTCATCATGATCGACCCGAAAATGCTTGAGCTATCGGTTTATGAGGGTATTCCTCACCTATTGTCTGAAGTGGTAACCGACATGAAAGATGCGTCGAACGCCCTTCGTTGGTGTGTTGGCGAGATGGAACGTCGTTATAAGCTGATGTCAGCGTTAGGGGTTCGTAACATTAAAGGTTACAACGATAAGCTTAAGATGGCAGCGGAAGCAGGTCACCCAATTCATGATCCTCTGTGGAAGCCGGGCGACAGCATGGACCCTGAAGCACCATTGCTTGAGAAGCTGCCTTATATTGTGGTTATCGTTGATGAATTTGCCGACCTAATCATGGTGGTCGGTAAGAAGGTTGAAGAGCTGATTGCACGTTTGGCACAAAAAGCACGTGCGGCGGGTGTTCACTTGATTCTAGCGACGCAACGCCCTTCGGTGGATGTTATTACCGGTCTTATTAAAGCAAACATTCCAACCCGTGTTGCCTTTACCGTATCAACCAAAACGGATTCACGAACTATCCTTGACCAAGGTGGTGCCGAATCACTATTGGGCATGGGTGATATGCTTTACTTGCCGCCGGGTTCGAGTCATACAACTCGTGTTCATGGTGCCTTTGCATCTGATGACGATGTACACGCAGTCGTGAATAACTGGAAAGCGCGTGGTAAGCCAAACTATATTGATGAGATCACCAACGGTGAACAAACCCCAGAAACCTTACTTCCGGGTGAGAAGATGGAAGGTGATGAAGAGGTTGATCCTCTGTTTGATCAAGTGGTAGAGCACGTTGTTCATTCACGTCGTGGTTCAGTTTCAGGCGTGCAACGTCGATTCAAGATTGGCTACAACCGTGCTGCACGTATTGTCGAGCAACTTGAAGCTCAAGGTATTGTGAGTGCTCCGGGCCATAACGGTAACCGAGAAGTCTTAGCACCAGCGCCACCAAAAGATTAGTTCTACTAGGGCGTGTAGATCTTTCGAGCTGATTTTTGCAGCGAGTTGCTGGGTATTTATACAAGGCAGAGGCTTTGACGTGTAGCTAGCCTACATGAGAAGCCGATAACGTAGTAGAAATGACCAGCAAACGCTGCCCGAAGGGTTCGGCTAAAAGCGTTTTACTCTTTGTTGAGGGAGATTTGCTTAGAATGACTAGGCTACTTCCCCCTCGCCGCGATTAAAACGCATTTATCTCGAACAAAATCCAACCACGAAAGGTCAACACGCCCTAGGAACTTATACCCATTAAGTCGGTCAAATCGAAAATATGACCGACTTATGTTTTAACAGGATTATTGATGAAAAAAGTATTCGCACTTTTATTTATGAGCTTCTCAGTGTTTGCTTCTCCGAAAGAAGAGTTGAGTAGCCGTTTGGCATTAAACGCAGGCTTTAGCGCTGACTTTAAACAAGTCGTGACCAGCCCTGATGGTGATGTTGTTATGGAAGGTGAGGGCACGGTTGAGATTGCACGCCCAAGCTTGTTCCGCTGGGAAACAACTTTCCCGGACGAAAACTTATTGGTCTCTGACGGCCAGAGTTTGTGGTATTACAGCCCATTCATTGAGCAAGTGAGTATTTATTGGCAAGAGCAAGCGACATCGCAAACACCTTTTGTCCTGCTTACACGTAACCAAGAAAGCGATTGGGATAACTACAACGTCGCGCAAACGGGTAACCAATTTACACTAACACCAACGGCAGCGGACTCTAATCAGGGTGACTTCCAGATTAATATCACCGAGAAAGGCATTGTTCAGGGCTTTAATGTGATTGAACAAGACGGTCAAAAAGGTGAGTTTACCTTTAGCAATGTTGACTTGGGTAAACCTGCAGCAGACCGTTTTACTTTTGTGGCGCCGGAAGGTGTCGAGGTCGACGACCAAAGAAACTGATCTAAACAAGCAGATCGTTTGGTAGTACGTCGATAGGCATTAATGCCATCAACGAATCAAGAGATTGCAATTGAGTAATTACAGCTTAGATTTTGCGGGGGACGAAGATTTTCGTCCCCTTGCTGCTCGTATGAGACCGGAAACTGTCGAACAGTATATCGGTCAGCAGCATATATTAGGCCCAGGTAAACCACTTCGCAGAGCATTGGAAGCGGGCCATATCCACTCGATGATTTTGTGGGGGCCTCCGGGCACCGGTAAAACGACGTTAGCCGAAGTAGCAGCAAACTATGCGAATGCAGAAGTTGAACGCGTATCGGCGGTAACTTCGGGCGTAAAAGACATTCGTATTGCGATTGAAAAAGCGCGTGAGAACAAGCAAGCAGGGCGTAGAACCATCCTGTTTGTGGACGAAGTCCATCGCTTTAACAAAAGTCAGCAGGATGCTTTTCTGCCTCATATCGAAGATGGTACCGTGACCTTTATTGGTGCGACGACAGAAAATCCTTCTTTTGAATTGAACAACGCTTTGTTGTCACGTGCGCGTGTCTACAAACTGACTTCTCTCAATACCGAGGATATTTCCCTCGTCATCCGCCAAGCGATTGAAGATAAGCAACGCGGGTTAGGTGATGTGCCTGCTGATTTTGCTGATAATGTTTTAGATCGCCTTGCAGAACTGGTTAACGGCGATGCGCGTATGTCGCTTAACTATCTTGAACTGCTGTATGACATGGCAGAAGACAACGATAAAGGCGAGAAAGCGATAACCTTGCAGTTGTTGGCTGAAGTGGCCGGTGAGAAAGTCGCTCGTTTTGATAATAAAGGCGATATTTGGTACGACCTAATATCTGCAGTTCATAAGTCAATTCGTGGTTCAAACCCTGATGCCGCTTTATATTGGTCGGCACGCATGATTGCGGCAGGTTGCGATCCTCTGTATATCGTTAGACGCTTGCTGGCGATTGCTTCTGAAGATATTGGCAATGCTGACCCTCGCGCAATGCAAGTCGCGATGTCGGCTTGGGATTGTTTTACACGTATTGGCCCAGCTGAAGGGGAGCGTGCGATTGCACAGGCGGTTGTTTATCTCGCGTGTGCACCAAAGAGTAACGCCGTTTATACAGCTTGGAAGCAAGCGTTAACAGACGCGCACAATCTGCCTGAGTATGAAGTCCCTCATCATTTACGAAATGCACCCACAACTTTGATGAAGGACATGGGCTACGGGCAAGAATACCGTTATGCTCATGACGAACCTGGAGCCTACGCGGCTGGTGAAAAGTATCTGCCTCCTGAAATGGGAGAGAAGCAATACTATTTCCCAACAAAACGAGGCTTAGAGACCAAAATTGGTGAGAAGCTAGATTATCTGGCGGATTTGGACGCAAAAAGCCCACAAAAACGCTATGAAAAGTAGTCTTTTTTGGATATCGTTACCTAGTCATAAAAATTCAATTAAATCGTTAAAAGTTGGTCGAAATAGCACCAGTTTTAGGGGTTTAGCAGTGATTCAGTAGCAAACTACTGAATATTCAAATAACTAAAGCATAGGATTAGCAATGCTGGATTCTAAATTACTTCGAGCTGAGCTGGATGAAACAGCGGCAAAATTAGCACGTCGAGGCTTCACCCTTGATGTAGAGACAATTCGTGAACTTGAAGAAAAACGTAAGTCCCTTCAGATGAAAACTGAAGAGCTACAAGCGTTACGTAACTCTCGATCGAAGTCCATTGGTCAAGCGAAAGCAAAAGGCGACCATGAAGAAGCTGAGCGTATCCTTGCAGAAGTAGGCAACTTAGGCGCAGAACTAGACCAAGCTAAAGTAGCATTGGCTGATCTTCAATCTGAGCTAGAAACGATCACAATGTCTATTCCTAACCTACCTGATGCAGAAGTGCCAGATGGTAAAGACGAAGATGACAACGTAGAAGTTTCTCGTTGGGGTCAACCTAAGACTTACGACTTTGAAGTGAAAGATCACGTAGATCTTGGCGAAATGTCTGGCGGTCTCGATTTTGCTAGCGCAGTTAAAATCTCTGGTTCTCGTTTCATCGTGATGAAAGGCAAATTTGCGCGCCTACACCGTGCTATTGCTCAGTTCATGCTGGACCTTCACACAGATGAACACGGCTACACAGAAATGTACGTACCGTACCTAGTGAACCACGATAGCCTTTACGGTACTGGTCAACTTCCGAAGTTCGGCGAAGACTTGTTCCACACAAGCCCGCTAACTGAGCAAGTAAGTGATGTGCCTCTTAAGACTCTATCGCTTATCCCTACTGCGGAAGTGCCGGTAACGAACATGGTTCGTGACACAATTACTGATGAAGCTGAGCTGCCACTTAAGATGACTGCTCACACGCCATGTTTCCGTTCTGAAGCGGGTTCTTACGGTCGTGACACTCGTGGTCTTATCCGTATGCACCAATTCGACAAAGTTGAATTAGTACAAATCACTAAGCCAGAAGACTCAATGGCAGCGCTTGAAGAGCTAACAGGTCACGCTGAGAAAGTACTTCAACTTCTAGAGCTTCCTTACCGTAAAGTGATTCTATGTACAGGTGACATGGGCTTCGGTTCTGCGAAAACTTACGACTTAGAAGTATGGGTTCCAGCACAAGAGACTTACCGTGAGATTTCTTCTTGTTCAAACATGTGGGATTTCCAAGCGCGTCGTATGCAAGCTCGTTTCCGTCGTAAAGGCGAAAAGAAACCTGAACTTGTGCACACACTAAACGGTTCTGGTCTTGCTGTTGGTCGTACTATGGTTGCTATCCTTGAGAACAACCAAGAAGCTGACGGCCGTATTGCTATCCCAGCTGTGCTTCAGCCATACATGGGCGGCGTAACGCACATCGGTTAATTAGACTGATTAAGCATCAGAACGCTCATAAAACCCAGCCAGCAGGCTGGGTTTTTTATTGCCTATAGAATAGTGCAGTGGCGAGAAATAAATAACTTTTGTTACCTGTGTGTAATAGTGTTTTATTAATTTTGATAATTATTACAATCCTTAAATGTGGCTATAATATGCTCTTACCGCGGTAGGTATAGATTTTCTCGTTCAAATACTGAGGAGGGCTTATGGCCGTAGGATGGGCTGGTGACGATAGTGTCAGCCAGCAAATTCAAAATACCATTGATGATGAGATCTCTCGAGTAAGAGGTAACATTCAAGGCGGAGAAAGCTTGCGTTATTGCGATGAATGCGGTGATGAAATACCAGAACAAAGACGTCTTGCGATTAAAGGCGTACGTTTCTGTATTGAATGTCAGTTAATGTTAGAACATACAGCTCATCGTCATTCACTTTTCAACCGTAGAGCAAGTAAAGACAGCCAACTTCGTTAGAAGATGGTAGCTCTTTATTGTCGATAATAATGAACCTGCCTCTCCTTAACTTCAATATTGCAGATAGCAAATGAACCAGTAAGGAGAGGTAACCGTTTTGTCTTTTATTTAAAGCAGTGGCTATCTTTTAACGCGCAATCAATGGCGGAAACAAGTTGTTCGATGTGCTCAGTCTTGCTAATGAAAGGAGGCATCATATAAATCAATTTACCAAATGGACGGATCCAAACACCTTGCTCAACAAAATGAGCTTGAATAGTTTCCATATCGACAGGTGAGTTAGTTTCAACAACGCCAATCGCTCCGAGCCAGCGAACGTCTTTAACCAGATCATGCTCTCGAAGAGGCGGCAATAACTCAGAAAAGAGTTGTTCAATCTGTTGAGTCTGATTTTGCCAATGACCTTGCTCTATGATGGATAAACTTGCCGCACCGACTGCACAAGCCAATGGGTTACCCATAAAGGTTGGCCCGTGCATAAAGCAACCCGCTTCACCGCCACATACGGTGTCAGCAACTTCTTTACTCGCAAGCGTCGCTGACAGTGTCATGTAGCCACCAGTTAGCGCCTTACCTACACATAAGATATCCGGTTGAACATCGGCATGTTCGCAAGCAAAAAGTTTCCCTGTACGGCCAAATCCGGTCGCAATCTCATCCAAGATCAGCAAGACGTTGAATTCATCACACAGCAAGCGAACTTGTCTCAGAAATTCAGGATGGTAGATACGCATACCGCCAGCTCCTTGAACAATTGGCTCTAGGATCACGGCAGCGATTTCTTCATGGTGTGCGGTCAACTTTTCGCGAAAGCTATCAATGTCTTTGGCGTCCCACTCATCCCAAAAGCCAGTTTTTGGTGAATCAGCGAAAATGTGTTCCGGCAGAAAACCTTTATAGAGGCTGTGCATTGAGTTGTCAGGATCGGTCACTGACATCGCTGCAAAGGTATCACCGTGGTAGCCATCTCTTAGTGTCAGGAATTTTGAACGAGGTTGTCCTTTAGCGTGCCAGTACTGCAGCGCCATCTTGAGGCTAACCTCTACGGCTACTGAACCTGAATCGGCCAAAAATACGTGTTCTAAATTATTTGGAGCTAGATTAAGCAATTTTCTACATAAGTCGATAGCGGGCTGATGGGTGATACCACCAAACATAACGTGTGAAACTTTATCAATTTGGCTGTGAGCCGCAGCGTTTAGCTCTGGGTGGTTGTAGCCGTGAATGGTTGACCACCAAGAGGACATGCCATCAATAATTCGTTTTCCGCCTTCTAATTCTAGGTAAACACCGTCTGCATTTGTGACCGGGTAGCAGGTCAGAGGTGTCAACGTTGATGTGTAGGGATGCCAGATATGCTGGCGATCAAAGGCGAGATCCATAGTAACTTCCATTCTTAATGCGATTAAAAAATAATCAGATGTAAACTTTTGATATTATCAATGTGTTGACAGTCTAAAGCTTGTCGGTAGACTAGCCAAGCATAAATGCAATCTCTAGTGATAGGGATGCAACATCAAATAATAAAAAGGATCGACACGTGGAAGTTCGTCATGACTGGACAGTTGCTGAAGTAACAGCGCTGCTTGAAAAACCGTTTATGGATTTAATGTTTGAAGCTCAAGTGGTTCATAGACAGTACCAAGAGCACAACCACGTGCAGGTGAGTACGCTGTTATCGATAAAGACTGGTGCTTGCCCTGAAGATTGTAAGTACTGTCCTCAAAGTGCTCACTACCGAACGGATGTCGACAAAGAACGCTTAATGGAAGTTGAGCGTGTTTTGGATGCGGCGCAAAAAGCCAAAAATGCGGGCTCAACTCGTTTCTGTATGGGCGCGGCATGGAAAAACCCGAAAGAACGCGATATGCCTCACCTAACTGACATGATCAAAGGTGTGAAGGGTATGGGCCTAGAAACTTGTATGACACTAGGTATGTTAACGCCTGATCAAGCAGGTGAGCTTGCAGACGCAGGTTTGGACTACTACAACCATAACCTTGATACGTCGCCAGAATTCTACGGCAGTATTATTACCACTCGTACTTACCAAGATCGTTTAGATACGCTATCTCACGTACGTGATGCCGGGATGAAGATCTGTTCTGGTGGTATCATCGGTATGGGCGAAAGTACTAATGACCGTGCAGGCTTGCTTGTAGAGCTAGCGAACCTTCCTGTACACCCAGAGAGTGTGCCAATCAACATGCTCGTGAAAGTGAAAGGCACACCGATGGAAAACGTCGATGATGTTGAATCTTTTGACTTCATTAAGTTGATTGCGATTGCTCGTATCATGATGCCAATGTCTGCGGTTCGCTTATCTGCCGGTCGTGAAAACATGAATGAACAGATGCAGGCGATGTGTTTTATGGCGGGCGCGAACTCTATTTTCTACGGCTGTAAGCTACTGACTACGCCAAATCCAGATGAAGACACGGACATGCAGTTATTTAAGAAGTTAGGGATCAACAGCCAACAAGTGGCTCAGAAGCCTGATGAAATTCAAGAAAACGAACTGTTAGATCAAGTGGTGGAGCGCGTCGCTGCTCGTCCAACGAAAGATGACATGTTCTACGATGCCACTGTTTAAATCTCGTATCAAAAGAGCTCTTGCTCATCGCCGTGAGCAAGGGTTAACTCGTCAACTTAAGGTGTTAGAAAACAGTAACGGTCCTTTGCTTACTAGCGAAGGTTCTAGCTTCATTAATTTTTCGAGTAATGATTACCTAGGCTTGGCGAGCGATTCTGAATTGGTGGAGGCGTGGCAAGCGGGACTTTCTCAGTATGGTGCTGGCAGTGCGGCATCGCCATTGGTCACGGGTTTTAGTCCTGCTCATCGAAATTTAGAAGCTCAACTTTGTGAATGGTTGGGTTTTGAACGTGCCATTCTCTTTAGTTCTGGTTTCAGTGCTAACCAAGCCTTGTTGTTTTCTCTGCTCGAAAAAGACGACTCTCTGCTGCAAGACAGACTTAACCACGCCTCTTTGATGGAAGCGGGGGTGCTTTGTCCTGCAACAATGAAACGTTTTAAGCACAACGATACGCAGCACCTAGAATCGTTATTAGGTCGGTCTCCACAATCATTAGTCGTCACTGAAGGCGTATTCAGCATGGATGGTGACCAAGCACCTCTTGAACATATCTCTAGCCTGACTAATCAATACGACAGTTGGCTGGTGGTTGATGATGCTCATGGTATCGGTGTATTGGGTGATAAAGGGGCAGGGAGCTGCAGCGCGGCACAAATAACGCCCGATATTCTAGTCGTCACTTTTGGCAAAGCATTTGGTCTATCTGGTGCTGCAGTTTTGTGTTCGTCAGAAGCTGGTGACTACTTAACTCAGTTTGCTCGTCATCACGTTTACTCTACGGCAATGCCACCCTCACAAGCGGTGGCTTTGTCTCGTGCCTGTCAGATGATTCAAAATCAAGAGTGGCGCCGAGAAAAGCTGGCGGAGTTAGGGTCTCTCTATGCAGAGCAAATGAGCGGCTTGAAAGGTTTTGTGGATACTCAGACGCCGATCAAGCCGTTTTTAATCGGCGAAGCCCAATCTGCACAATCTATTGCTGAAGAGTTAAAGCAAAACCAAGTTTGGGTGACCGCAATAAGGCCACCAACCGTTCCTGCTGGAACCGCTCGATTACGAATCACGTTAACGGCTAAACATAGCCAAAAACAGATTCTGCAGTTAACCAGGTCGTTGCATCAAGCCATTGCACGAAACATCGACTCAGGCGTTAAATCGGGTATCCATCCAAGCTTTGAATCAACTAAAGAGGCTCAGTAAATGTCACAAGAAGCAGTAGTGGATAATTACGTCGGCCAAGACAAAAGTGCGATTGCCGAAGCCTTTGGTAAAGCAGCAACAACCTATGACAAACACGCTGAATTCCAGCGAGATGTCGGCCACAGACTGCTGGATAAGTTACCCAGTGATCTGTCAGGCTTTAAGGTGCTCGATTTAGGTTGTGGCACTGGCTATTTCTCCGAAGAGATGGTGAAACGAGGCGCTGAAGTGGTTTGCGCTGATCTTTCTGTTGGAATGTTAGAAACAGCAGAGAAGCGTTGTGGTGCATCTGTCTCTTTATATCAACAAGCCGATGCTGAACAATTACCGTTTGAAGATGGGTGTTTTGACATCGTTTTTTCTAGCCTTGCGTTACAATGGTGTGACGACTTATCGTCACCTTTGAGAGAGATGAAGCGTGTTACAGCGGTTGGTGGGCGTGTTATTTTCTCAACTTTGCTTGATGGGTCACTGTTTGAGCTGAAAAAGTCGTGGTCCAAAATTGACGCACATCAACACGTTAACCATTTTATTACAATCAATCAGGTAAAAATTGCGTTAGCGCAATCTAGCTGTGCGGCTCATCAACTAGACTTGCCCACCATCACCGTTTGGTACGACACTGCGTTTGAACTGATGCGCGACCTTAAAGGTATCGGCGCTAATCACGTAAGTGGTCGCTCACAAGGTTTAACAAGTCGTCGCATGTTGCAGCTTGTTGAACGGGAATATCGAGAGTTTAAAAACCATCAAGGTTTCTTACCAGCAACATATCAAGTTTGTTTAGGGGTTATTCAATTATGATTGATGCATTATTCATTGCAGGTACGGATACCGAAGTGGGAAAAACTGTGGTTTCAAAAGCGATTCTTCAAGCTTTGGCCGCACAAGATTTATCAACAATTGGTTACAAGCCAGTTGCTGCAGGGAGTGAAAAATCCCCCGAAGGACTACGTAATAGCGATGCACTGCATCTTCAAGAAGCGGCGACGCAAGATATTGCTTACGAAGACGTCAATCCATACGCGTTGTTGCTACCATCATCGCCTCACATCGCTGCTAAGCATGATGGTGTTGTAATTGATGAAGCGGTATTATCAGCGAAGTTAGAAGAGCATAAGAAAAACTCTGACATCGTGTTAGTTGAAGGTGCTGGTGGTTGGCGAGTCCCGGTTTCAGACGATGAATATCTTTCTAGCTGGGTTAAAAAAGAGCAACTGCCAGTGGTACTTACCGTGGGTATTAAACTTGGTTGTTTGAGCCACGCTCTATTAACGGCAGAAGCGATTCGTGCTGATGGCTTAAACCTAGTAGGTTGGGTTGCAAACCGTATCAATCCAGGTACTGAGCACTACGCAGATATTATTGCGATGTTGGAAGATAAGCTAGGCGCGCCAAAACTGGGTGAAATTCCTTACGTGCCAAAAGCAAAATCTAAGAACATTGGTAAGTACATCGATGTGCAGCCTCTTCTGAATCTATAGTTTCAATATTTTGTTTTCGTAAAAACCGAGTGTAATCTTTACACTCGGTTTTTTATTTAGGCTTCACTATCCCACATTACATCTTTCTATCTTCTTTGTTATCCGGTTTATAGCCCATTGTTCGAATATGTTCGCCGTGAATGGTGTTTTTCATTAGTGCCCACAAAGCATCAAGAAACCGTTTGTGGGCTTCATGATGTCGAATGTACTTAATATGAATAAATATATAAATTGCTATGAAAAGCAGGGTTGCGATTGTGACTCCGTAGGCTTCATACAAGGTGATTAGATTCATTTTTATCTCTCAATTTTATCTTCTTAAAGTGTGTTATTGGGCTAGATAGTTCAGCCATTTTTTACTTCTAAACCGATGGATACATGCAAACCATTTGAACAGAGTCTCCAAGAAAAACAGAGCGAAGATCCATTGAGGGCTTAACCCGATCAATAAAGCTCCTATTGCAGCTAAAGGTATACCAAAGCACCATTGGGTAAAGAGATCTTGGTATAAGCAGAACTTTACATCACCTCCTGCTCGTAACACGCCAACGACCATTGTTGTTGGGAGTGACCGCAAAACAATTCCGATACACAAAATCAAATAGAACTTATTGGCTAGCTCTCTAGTCGTGGCTTCCATCGAGGTGAAGAGATTTAGAATGCTGTCTTTGAGTGCGTATAAAGATAGAGATACACAAAGGGTAACCAAGAATGCGGTCGCAGTGAACACGATAGCGTGGTGGTAGGCGGACTGAAAATCTTTTGCACCTATATGGTTGCCAATAATGACGGCAGAGGCGTTGGCGATGCCAATCAAAAAGCTAAGCGAAAATGCTTCAATCGGTGTAATGATCGATAAAACAATCAGACCTTCGTCGCTTGCTTGTCCCATGATTGAGGTATAGGCAAATAATCCTCCTGCCCATAATGTAAAATTCACAGTGGTAGGGAAGGCCAAACAAGTGAGTTGCTTTATGTGGGTAAACTGTAAAGCTTGTTTGATATCTGAGGAATTGAATAAGGTTAAGCTTTTACTCAGGTTCAGATAGATAAGCGTTATAACGACTTCAAGCCCACAACTTATTAACGTTGCAATAGCGGCACCTTTCAACCCCATTTGTGGTGCACCGAAGTGCCCGAAAATGAATACCCAATTAAGTAATATATTAAGAATAATCCCAATACTACTTAAATATAGACTGGTTGAGGCTTGATGAACCGAGCGTAAGTAGGCGGCGATACTGCCTGTAAAAGCTACACAAAATAAACTAAAGCTGGTAACAAACAGATATTGAGAGCCTAAAGCTTGAACTTCAATGTTATTAGAAGACAGTCCCATTATCTGTGAATTTGCCAGCGCCAGAACACCAAAAGGTATTAAGGCGAGTAAGCTTGATAGTAACCAGGTTAATGCAGTACCTCTTCTTGTTCCTTGGTGATCTTTTTTTCCAAAATATTGAGCAATTAAGATCGCTCCGGCAGTTGTTACGCCAGAGAGAATAATGGTAGCAACAAATAAGGCTCGGCTAGCAACGCCTGCAGCAGCGATGTCATTTTCGCTCAATTGACCAATCATGATTAGGTCAATTACTCCTTTGCTAGAAAAAAAGATACTTTGTAGCGTTATAGGGAGCGCGAGAGCAAAAAGCTGCTTTAAGAGTGGGGCATTAAACCGCACCAGTGGGTTTGAAGTTATTGTTCTTTTTTTGGGAGTCATAGCACTAACAAGTAAGAAATACTGCTAGCAATTATGATTGTACTTTAGCACCCTATAAAACCACTTATGATGGGGTGTTACGTTCAAGTTCAAGAGGTCATATGCATACATTGGAACAATTGCGAGCTTTTGTCGCTGTCTATGAGGAACATTCATTTAGTGCTGCGGGACGTCGTTTAAAGAAAGACCGTACTACGATTCGAGAGTTGGTGAAATCTTACGAAGATTCATTAGGTTACGAGCTTTTTTCTATCATAGGAAGAAAGGCAGTCGCGAGCTCAGCGGCAGAAAAACTCTACCCACACGCTATTTTAGTTATTCGACAAGATAGTAAGTTGGCAGAAATCAGTAAGTTTTTATTTAACGATGCTAGAACACATTTTAATATCGGCTATGACACTGACTTTCCTTTTGATTTTTTGAAATGCCTCGAATTATGGGCTGCAAAATCTTTTCCATTTGTCAGTATTAATTGGCTAGCAAGAAACCGTGAAATTGGGCTGGAGGAATTGAAAAGTGCAGAGTTAGATTTTGCTTTCTTCCCGACAAGAGGTTCAATTTCATTGTCGTTCCCTGCCTATTTTCAACATCTTGGCTATGTCGATTATGGGTTATATGTAGGTTCGGATTCTAGATTAGCGACGAAAGAGAGTTTTGGCCTCGAAGATGCGCAGTTGGAGGTTCAATATTTGAGTGAAAACGCGTTAAAAGCAGAGGGCGTCATAAAGGCGTTCTCTTACTGTACACGTGTTGTGAGTAGTAGCGATCTCATTATTCAACTGCTTCAAGAGCAAGGGTGGGCGTTGCTTCCTAATCGAACGGCAGAAAATAGCGTGCGGAAGGGGGTGATACAAAAGAAAGAGACGAGCTTGCTTTGTAACGATTTCAAAGTGCCTTTTAGCTTGTTTCATACTATTGAGCTAGAGCGTGACCCATTTATCAAAGCGCTTTGTGAAGAGTGTGCTGTGCTGGCGAAACGGTATTTTCAATAGTGGTGTAGGCTATCGATAATTGTCTTATAAGGAAAGTTGAGGCACTGTCAGTTAGTCAATATAGAGTTCTACCAATAAGAAAAGGGCTGCGATTGCAGCCCTTTTACTAATTTAAGCCTATCAAAACTAAGCGTGGGATTAATGTTCTTTTGTTAGTCCCATTAAAGCTTGCTGTGTTTCAGTGATTTTGGTCTGCGCCGTTTGTGGTGTTAGGATTCCTATCTGCTTTTTCGCTTCTTCTTCAGTAATCCCTAGGTGACAGCACAGTAAATCGATAGCCATTTGAGTGTTAGTACCTTCAACCATGATTCTTCCCTTTTTGTACATGGACTAGCCAATAAATCATCTGAAGTCACTGTAAACGGATTGTTATATCGACACCATACGACTTAGGTCTAATAGACTAGGATTAATTAGGATAAGGTTTCGTAATCAAATGTTGCAATTTAATGCTTAACCTTGTTTTCTTAATCTAAGACTATATGTATAAGTAAGTATAAGTCTTCAAGGTTGGAATCTATTGCTGTCTGCCTTGTCTATAACAATAAGTTTTATAAAAACAGCTTTCATGCGGAGATAAGTAATGAAGCGAGTAATGTTGTTCCTTGCAACCAACCTAGCGGTTGTATTGGTACTAAGTGTTGTTCTTAATATTGTATACGCAGTCACAGGTATGCAACCCGGTAGCCTATCAGGCTTATTGGTGATGGCTGCGGTATTTGGTTTTGGCGGCTCATTCATTTCATTAATGATGTCGAAGAAAATGGCGCTACGCTCTGTAGGCGGTATGGTCATTGAAAGCCCACGTAACGAAACAGAACATTGGTTGATGGAGACGGTAAGCCGTCAATCTCAACAAGTTGGTATTGGTATGCCAACAGTGGCGATCTACGACTCGCCAGATATCAACGCATTTGCTACAGGTGCTAAGCGTGACGATTCATTGGTCGCAGTATCAACGGGCCTGCTACACAACATGACGCGTGACGAAGCTGAAGCGGTATTAGCTCACGAAGTTAGCCATATTGCGAACGGTGATATGGTGACAATGACTCTAATGCAGGGTGTTGTGAACACGTTCGTTATCTTCCTATCTCGTTTCATTGCGAATATTGTTGCGTCGAATGACAATGAAGAAGAGGGTGGCAGCAACATGATGGTGTACTTCGGTGTGTCTATGGTGTTGGAACTGGTATTTGGTTTCCTAGCGAGCTTTATTACGATGTGGTACAGCCGTCATCGTGAGTTTCATGCTGATGCAGGTGCTGCGCACTTGGTAGGTAAAGAGAAGATGATTGCAGCGCTAGAGCGTCTAAAGGTGAGCCACGAGCCACAACTAGAAGGTTCTATGATGGCTTTTGGTATCAATGGTAAGAAGTCTCTAACTGAGCTTCTAATGAGCCACCCGCCGTTAGATAAGCGTATTGCTTCTCTACGTAACATGTAGTCTCTAATACAAGCTGCGGTCGTTAAGCGGCAATATGTATTCTAAAGGCTTCCTTCGGGAGGCCTTTTTTGTACTTGCTGCTTAAGAAAAGGAACGGGTGTTTGTTTAATACGACTTGCAGTACTTGAATGGGAGAGGCTAGTTGGATATGTCAGGTTTGATTGACGGCTGTTGCTTTACTTAGGGCACTGTTGTTCGAGATATTTGTTCTACGCAACAAAAAGGCTTCCACGTGGGAAGCCTTTGTTTATTCGTTTGTTCGAATCTTACAGCTTGTCAGTCAGCTCGATTGCTTGACCGATGTAGTTTGCTGGTGTCATCTCTTTCAGGCGAACTTTCTCGTCTGCAGGGATTTCAAGACCGTCGATGAATGCACGCATGCCTTCGCCATCTACACGCTTACCGCGAGTTAGCTCTTTTAGCTTCTCGTATGGCTTCTCGATGCCGTAGCGACGCATTACTGTTTGTACTGGTTCAGCCAGTACTTCCCAGTTCTTATCTAGTTCAGCAAGTAGCGCTTCACGGTTAACTTCTAGCTTGCTAATACCTTTCAGAGTTGAAGTGTATGCAATGATTGCGTAGCCAACACCAACACCTAGGTTACGAAGAACCGTAGAGTCAGTTAGGTCACGTTGCCAGCGAGAAACTGGAAGTTTTTGTGCAAGGTGGCTAAATACTGCGTTAGCTAGACCAAGGTTGCCTTCAGAGTTTTCGAAGTCAATTGGGTTTACTTTATGCGGCATCGTAGAAGAACCGATTTCTCCAGCAATAGTCTTCTGCTTGAAGTGACCAAGAGCGATGTAGCCCCAAACGTCACGGTCGAAGTCTAGAAGAATTGTATTGAAACGAGCAACAGCGTCGAATAGCTCAGCGATGTAATCGTGAGGTTCGATTTGAGTTGTGTACGGGTTCCAAGTTACGCCAAGAGATTCAGTGATGAACTCTTCGCTGAATTGGTGCCATTCAACTTCAGGGTATGCAGAAAGGTGAGCGTTGTAGTTACCTACAGCGCCGTTGATTTTCGCTAGGATCTCAACGCTTTCGATTTGCTTGAATTGACGTTCCATACGGTACGCAACGTTCGCCATCTCTTTACCCATAGTAGAAGGAGAAGCTGGCTGACCGTGTGTACGAGAAAGAAGAGGAATATCACGGTACTCGTTCGCAAGTGCTTTGATAGCATCGATTACGTTACGAATTTCTGGAAGAATCACTGTGTCACGAGCTTCTTTAAGCATAAGCGCGTGAGATGTGTTGTTGATGTCTTCAGAAGTACATGCAAAGTGAATGAATTCGTTAACGGCGTGAAGCTCAGGAACGCCCGCAACTTTCTCTTTCAAGAAGTACTCAACCGCTTTTACGTCGTGGTTTGTCGTGCGCTCAATCTCTTTGATACGCAGAGCGTCTTCTTCGCTGAAGTTAGCGGCTAGTTCATCAAGAAACTGGTTAGCTTCTGCACTGAACGCTGGTACTTCTTTGATTGCATCAGTTGCTGCAAGCTTTTGTAACCAACGAATTTCAACGATAGAGCGGTACTTTAGTAGTCCAAACTCACTAAAGATGCTGCGTAATGCAATAGTCTTACTTCCGTAACGGCCGTCTACTGGTGAAACAGCAGTCAATGCTGACAGTTCCATGGTGTTCTCCTGAATTGAGTTTTCTAAATTTTGAGAGGTTTATACCAGTAACAATCTCAATTGTCACGCACATTGCGCAATCGTTTGCGTGAGAGTTGTGTTGATACAAAAAACAAGCTCGCGACGAGGCGCGAGCTAATAAATTACATTCGAGCTAGTAGGATTTGAGCCTGCTCGATCATCTTCTTGCGACCGAAGATAAGGTGGCGGCGTTTACCACCAACCTGGCGCCAAAGAACAGCACTTCGAATTCCTGACAGAAGGAGTGCACGAACTTTGTGCTGGCTCGATGTCTGTTGAAGTACCGCCGGTGTGCCAGATACCTGAATACGTGGGCCAATAGGGCTTACAACATCAAGGTAGATGCTCGCTAGGTTGCTGATCATTTGCTCGTCAAACAGATCAAAGTGTTCAGTTTGGCGTTCTGCAGTTTGAATGCGATCGCCAAGCTGAGACATTGAGTCGTTACGAGAAGATAGCTTACGCTCAAGAGCCATCAAGCTGATGATATAGCGAGTAATATCGCTACCAGCTGGAGTACTATCGATACCTTTTACTAAGCACTCAAGACCTAGCTTTAGGTTCGCTTCACGTCCAAATACGCCCACAGTGTTCGCCGGGTTGGTATTTAAAATAGCACTGAGTGAAGCTTCGAAGGCGTCTTTATCACAATGGCCGTCTTTCGCTACTTGTTGAACCAAAGCCACAGCTTGGCAAATTCCGGCGAAAGCAATCGTACGGTCATAAAGTGTATTAGCCACGTAGTAACTCCTAGTTGTCTTCTATCGTTTGTTGTTCGTTCGGTTAGATGCGCTTTTCGATGATACCGCCACCAAGACAAACGTCGTCTAGGTAGAACACTGCCGATTGACCTGGGGTCACAGCAATCTGTGGTTCATCAAAAATAACCTTAATGTTCTCATCATCAATTGGGATGATTGTACAAGGAATATCGGTTTGACGGTAACGTGTTTTTACCGTGCATGTCATAACTTCAGTAATTGGTGTGCGATTTACCCAGTGAAGCTGAGAAGCGATCAAACCTTCTGATTTTAGAAGAGGGTGATCTTTACCTTGCACTGCGATCAGAACATTACGCTTCAGATCTTTTTCACCAACAAACCATGGCTCTTCGTTACCGCCGCCACCTTTAGTGCCACCAATATGAAGGCCTTTACGCTGACCTAGCGTGTGGTACATCAAACCTTGGTGTTGACCAATAACTTGGCCTTCAGGTGTTTCGATGTTACCCGGTTGTGCTGGTAGGTATTTGCCAAGGAACTCAGTGAACTTACGCTCGCCGATAAAGCAGATGCCTGTTGAATCTTTCTTCTTCGCTGTGATCAAGTCTTGCTCTTCAGCAATACGTCGCACTTCTGGCTTCTCTAATTCACCGACAGGGAATAGGCTGCGTGACACTTGATCTGAGCTTAGCGTGTATAGGAAATAGCTTTGGTCTTTGTTGCTGTCTAGACCGCGTAGCATTTCTGGTTTTACGCCAGCATCAAGCTCTTCTTGAGTTGGGAAAGTACGACGAACGTAGTGACCCATCGCAATGTAGTCTGCGTCTAGCACTTCATCCGCGAACTCTAAGAATGCTTTGAATTTGATTTCTTTGTTACAAAGGATATCTGGGTTAGGCGTACGGCCTGCTTTGTACTCTTCAAGGAAGTATTCGAATACGTTGTCCCAGTATTCTGCAGCAAAGTTGATAGTGTGAAGGTGGATACCTAGTTTGTCACATACCGCTTGAGCATCAGCAAGATCTTCAGCTGCCGTGCAGTATTCTTCGTTATCGTCTTCTTCCCAGTTTTTCATGAAAAGGCCTTCTACCTGATAGCCTTGTTGCTGAAGAAGATACGCCGATACTGACGAATCTACACCGCCGGACATACCGACAATTACTTTCTTTTCGCTGTTTCCAGAGCTGATATCTGACATGTCTAAACACCGTTACTATTACTTGGTCGCAGATTCTAACAGAAAGAGAAACGCCGTGACAGATCCGAGACCGGAATCACAGTTTCATTTGCACAAATAGTGCGCTGACTTTGTTAGAGAATCGCATGAGAGCGAGGTGAGTCGCTAGGATGTCAGAAGTATATGTGGCATAGTCGCTCGAAATCCAAGACCTGAGATAAAAAAATGTCTGAACAAAATGAATTTATGCAAGAAGAAGAGTTGATTGAGATTATCGAAAACCAGCTTGAAGATGGCGAACCAGTGAAAGTGAAAGAGACGTTGATGCGTTTAATGATGACTGGTACTCCTCGTGAAGAGGCAATTGCGGCTATGGCATGTGCGCTGGCAATTGAAGTATTTGACGTTATGAAAAACGGCGCGGAGTTTAATCAAAAACGTTACGCAGAGCATTTGGGCATGCTGCCTGATTTAAGCTTTATGGAAGGCGAATAAAAAAAACCTTCAGCAAACGTTTGCTATAGTTTGAAAGATTGCCGCGTTAAATATAGCGCGGTAGAATCCGCCACCTATTTCCCCTTGACTTAGACTAGCCCTATGAAATTCCCTGGACAACGTAAATCAAAGCACTACTTTCCGGTTCACGCTCGTGATCCTTTAGTGAGCCAAGCTCAAAGCAGTAAAAGAATGTCACGCACTCATATTATCGGTATTGATCAAACATTGGTGGATATTGAAGCAAAGGTGAGTTCTGAACTTATTGAGAAGTATGGTTTGAGCAAGGGACATTCATTGGTTATTGGTGACGCAGCCGCTGAATCTTTATATCAAGAATTAAAAGAACAGTGCCTGATTACCAATGAATACGCTGGTGGCACAATTGGTAACACATTACACAACTATTCAGTGCTAGCGGATGACCGTTCAACACTGCTAGGTGTAATGAGCCAAGATATTAAGATTGGTAGCTACGGTTACCGCTATTTATGTAATACATCAAGCAGAATGGATCTGAACCATTTACAAGGGGTAGATGGCGCAATTGGTCGCTGCTTTGCATTAATTACAGAAGACGGTGAACGTACTTTCGCAATTAGCGAAGGACAGATGAACCAATTAAAACCAGAAAGCATTCCTGAAAAAATCTTCAAAAGTGCTTCTGCTTTAGTTTTAACGGCTTATTTAGTTCGTTGTAAGCCAGGCGACCCGATGCCAGAAGCAACAATGAAAGCGATCGAGTACGCGAAGAAATACGATGTGCCAGTCGTGCTTACACTGGGTACTAAGTTCGTTATTCAAGATGATCCAGAATTCTGGAAAGATTTCCTTGAGCAACACGTAACGGTTGTTGCAATGAATGAAGACGAAGCTGAAGCATTAACGGGTGAAAGCGATCCGCTTGCTGCATCAGATAAAGCGTTAGAGTGGGTAGACCTTGTTCTATGTACTGCGGGACCTGTTGGCCTATTTATGGCTGGTTATACGGAAGATGCAGCTAAGCGTGAAACGTCACTGCCTTTACTTCCAGGTTCAATTGCTGAATTCAACCGTTTTGAATTTAGCCGTCCTGCGCATAAAGATTTATGTGAAAACCCAACTAAAGTGTATTCGCACATTGCGCCATACATGGGTGGTCCAGAAAAGATCAAAAACACCAATGGTGCAGGTGATGCTGCGTTATCAGCTTTATTACATGATATGGCTGCTAATAAGTACCACAAAGAAAACGTACCAAACTCAAGTAAGCACCAACATTCGTTCTTGACGTATTCTTCTTTCTCACAAGTTTGTAAATATTCAAACCGTGCGAGCTATGAAGTGTTAGTTCAACACTCTCCACGTTTATCTCGCGGCCTTCCTGAAAGAGAAGATAGCCTAGAAGAAGCGTACTGGGAAAGATAAGTTACTTTCTTTAATCAGTAGTACTATCAGTATCAGTTAGTTTCTAATACTGATAGTACAAATATAAAAAAGGCTCCGAAAGGAGCCTTTTTTGTTTCTGAATATATTGAAGTCGTAAATAATACTTTGGTTGACTTAAATATTAATTCTATTGCTTAGTGTGTAATTGATTACTCACTAAGTAAACTAAATGTTTAGATAGCAAACTCTTCTAGAGATTTACCAGCATCTAGCTGTTCTTGGATAGCTGAAGGCGTACGGCCTTGACCTGTCCAAGTTTTCTCGTCGCCGTTCGCATCTACATATTTGTATTTTGCTGGGCGAGGAGCACGTTTAGCTTTTGTTGTTTTAGATTTTGCTTCACCAGAAAGTGCAGCAATAAGATCGGCAACATCAATTCCGTCTTTTGCAATTTGTTCAGCAATAGCAGAAAGTTTAGCTTCTTGTTCTGCTTTAGCCGCACGTTCTTCAGCTTCTGACTCTTGACGCTCTTGTACAACAATAGTTAGCTTGTCTAGCGCTTCTTCAAGTTGCTCAAGAGTTAATTCACGTGAGAACGCACGAAGGCTAC
The DNA here is from genome assembly GCF_001557875.1 of Vibrio splendidus. Classification (GTDB taxonomy): domain Bacteria; phylum Pseudomonadota; class Gammaproteobacteria; order Enterobacterales; family Vibrionaceae; genus Vibrio; species Vibrio splendidus_F. Next base: position 183,273 of record NZ_LNRF01000005.1, read on the forward strand.
GGATATTTAATAGAGTTTTTGTTAATTCAGACATGATATTTTCCATCAAGGTAAACTAAATAATCCTCCTAATAATAAACAGAGCCCAAGAATAAAACAAATAGTATTTCTTCTATTACATATTAAAATATAAAAGTGAGATGAATAGTTGAAAACTCAACGTTGTATTCCTATCGAATTTATAATAATTATTAAGATTATCTTAAAAAATGATATGTGACTGGTGGAGTAGTTCACCAGAGTTGACTATTCTGTTATTGATTACTTCATTAACAAAAAGCTATTTTTCTCGGAATGATATGTTGCATTGTTGCTCTTGATGAGTACAATTGCGGCTACCTGATGCGAGTCTTTGGTTAATTTGTTGTTAAACTCTGGTTTACACGGTTAATAATGTTATCGCACGTAGAGGTGCAATTATAAAAAGTAACTTCCGTTGGGGTGATGCCAATGAACGGGAATGAAAGGTGTAATTGCCGAAGTAAATTGTATATCTAAGCAATTTGCTGGGGTTGTGCTCAATAGGTACAACACTGCCATAGTCTTAATTTTAAACTATGGAGCGCTACTGTAGGGTTGGGTGAAGTGTTCACTTCCCTTTCGCTTAGTTCAACATGAACTTGGTCAGCCGTATCAAGTTTGTCTGCAGTAGATCTCTAGCCAAATAAAAAACTGGTTTTTGAAGATCATGAATTTAATAGATTTTGCAACATCGCCTTTATCACTGCTTCCTCCTTTGGTTGCATTGACTCTTGCTATTGTTACCCGACGTGTATTGGTTTCTTTGGGTGTCGGTATTGTTATGGGTGCGATTCTACTTGCTGATTACTCAGTAGGTAACGCAGCTAGCTACGTGTTTACTAAAGCATCTGGTGTTTTCATCGAAGATGGCGGCATTAACACTTGGAATATGAGCATCATTGCATTCCTAATTATTCTTGGAATGACAACTGCACTATTAACACTGTCTGGCGGTACTCGCGCATTTGCTGAGTGGGCACAGTCTCGCGTTAAGAGCAAACGTGGTTCAAAACTACTTGCTGCTTTCTTAGGTGTATTCATCTTCGTTGATGATTACTTTAACAGCCTAGCGGTTGGTGCTATCTCTCGTCCTGTAACAGACCGTTTCTACGTATCTCGCGCTAAGCTGGCTTATATCCTAGATTCAACGGCTGCTCCTATGTGTGTGATTATGCCTGCTTCTAGCTGGGGTGCTTACATCATCACTATCATTGGTGGCATCTTAGTGACACACGGTGTTACAGAGTATTCTGCACTGGGTGCTTACGTTCGTCTTATCCCAATGAACTTCTACGCTGTATTCGCACTACTAATGGTGTTTGCAGTGGCATGGTTCGGTCTAGATGTTGGTAAGATGCGTGAGCATGAAATCGAAGCATCTCAAGGCCGTGGCTTTGAAGGCGACAACGATCAAAAGCAAGCTCACGATCTAAACGAAGAGCTAGACATCGAAGAGAGCGAAAACGGTTCAGTTTCTGATCTAGTTATGCCAATCGTATCGTTAATCGTAGCGACGGTTGCCGCGATGCTTTACACCGGTGGCCAAGCGCTTGCTGCTGATGGTCAGGCATTTAATCTTCTAGGTGCGTTTGAAAACACAGATGTAGGCAAGTCTCTTGTTTACGGTGGCATCATCGGTCTACTTGTGGCGCTAGCGACTGTATTTAAGCAGAAGTTGTCTATGGCAGACATCGCAAGAACTATGTGGATCGGTGCAAGCTCTATGTTTGGCGCTATCCTGATTCTTGTGTTCGCTTGGACGATCGGTTCTGTCATCGGCGACATGAAAACAGGTTCTTACCTATCGTCTTTAGTAACGGGCAGCATTGATTACCACTGGCTACCAGTTATCTTGTTCCTTCTAGCTGGCGTTATGGCGTTCTCGACAGGTACATCTTGGGGTACGTTCGGTATTATGCTACCTATCGCGGGTGACATGGCTGCTGCATCTGACATCGCGCTAATCCTGCCGATGCTAAGTGCGGTTCTAGCGGGTGCTGTATTTGGTGACCACTGTTCTCCAATCTCAGACACAACAATTCTATCTTCTACAGGTGCTCGTTGTAACCACATTGACCACGTATCGACTCAGCTTCCTTACGCGCTGTCTGTGGCGTTCGTATCGTGCATTGGTTTCATTACCCTAGGTATGACATCTTCAATTAGCATCGCATTTGGCGCAGCGTCTCTAACGTTTGTCGCTGTATGTTTTGCATTGGCTTACTTCTCTCGCTGTAAAATGGCGACGTGCAAAAGCTAAAACTGAAAGCTAATCAGTAAACTATCAGGGAGGCGTTAGCCTCCCTTTTTTGTGCTTGTTAATTTAATTTTAAGTTTCGTGAAAAAAGTTCGAATAAATGGTTGAAAAAGGATCTCAGCTTAGTTAGTGTGGAGACAAGAAAGCAAACAACTGAAGAGCTTATAAGTATGCGTAAATTAGTAATGAACATTCATCACCATCATCACCCTATCTAGTCTTTCGGGGAGATTTACGTATACCCGGGAGCAAGAATTCTCCCGGAGGTTAAGTCAAAGAATTTAGATTTAAACCCTCGGGATGACAAAGTCTTCCGAGGGTTTTTTAGTTTTAGCGCTTTTAAATAATCAATAAATTCAAATATTTGCACAGGGATACAGCAATGCAGACACAACGCCTAAGAATCGCAATTCAAAAGAAAGGTCGCTTAAGCAAAGAGTGCCAAGATCTACTTAAAAAATGTGGTGTTAAATTTAACATCATGGGTGAGCGCCTAGTTGTTCATTCACTAAATATGCCAATCGACTTGTTACTAGTTCGTGATGATGACATCCCAGGTCTTATCATGGATGGTGTGGTTGACCTTGGTTTCATCGGTGAAAATGAACTAGAAGAAGTTCGCCTAGACCGTGTTGCTCTAAAAGAGCCATCAGAGTTTCGCACACTTCGTCGTTTAGACTTTGGTGGTTGCCGCCTTTCTATCGCAATCAACAAAGATGAAGTATACAACGGCCCACAAGATCTTGCGGGCAAACGTATTGCGACAACTTACCCACAACTACTCAAAGCCTACATGGATGAGCAGGGTGTTGAATTCAGCACTTGTATGCTAACAGGTTCGGTTGAAGTTGCTCCTCGCGCAGGTCTAGCAGACGCTATCGCAGATTTAGTTTCTACAGGTGCAACGCTAGAAGCGAACGGCCTAAAAGAAGCAGAAGCTATCTTCCAATCTAAAGCAACACTGATTCAACGTGTTGGTGAGTTTGACGCAGATAAAACCGCATTGATTGAAAAACTACTGACTCGTATGCAGGGTGTTCAACAAGCGAAAGAGTCGAAGTACATCATGCTTCACGCGCCAACCTCTCAGCTAGAGCAAATCAAAGCACTACTGCCTGGTGCTGAAGATCCAACGGTTCTTCCACTATCTACAGACAAAGACAAAGTTGCCGTTCACCTAGTAAGTACAGAGAACTTGTTCTGGGAAACAATGGAGCAACTGAAAGAGTTGGGTGCAAGCTCGATTCTAGTATTACCAATCGAAAAAATGATGGGGTAGTGACGATGAGAACCGTTGTTTGGCAATCTTTAAGTGAATCACAGCAAGATTCGGTATTAGAGCGTCCAGCTATTACTGAAGGTGCAAACATCACAGCGACTGTTTCTGATGTGATTGCAAAAGTACGAAATGAAGGCGATGCCGCACTTAAAGAGCTGACTGCAAAGTTTGATGGTGTGACTCCAGAATCTATTCGAGTTAGTTCAAGTGAAATCGAAGAGGCGTGTGCTCGTCTAACACCGGAGATGAAGCAAGCGTTAGAGCAAGCTTATAACAACATTGCTAAGTTTCACGAAGCTCAAAAGCCACAGCCAATTAAGGTTGAGACACAGCCTGGTGTTGTGTGTGAGCAAGTGACGCGCGCTATTAATACTGTTGGCCTTTATATTCCAGGTGGCAGTGCGCCACTTCCGTCAACGGTTCTTATGTTAGGTGTTCCAGCTCAAATCGCAGGTTGTCGTAAGGTTGTGCTTTGTTCACCTCCGCCAATCGCTGATGAAATCTTGTATGTCGCTAAGCTTTGTAAGATCGATGAGGTTTACAACGTTGGTGGTGGTCAAGCGGTGGCTGCAATGGCTTACGGTACCGAGAGTGTGGCTAAGGTCGACAAGATCTTCGGCCCGGGTAATGCCTATGTAACGGAAGCGAAACGTCAAGTAAGCAACGACTTCCGCGGCGCAGCGATTGACATGCCTGCTGGCCCGTCTGAGGTGTTAGTGATTGCCGATGAAACTGCAGATGCAGACTTCATTGCTGCGGATTTGTTGAGCCAAGCGGAGCACGGTCCTGATTCTCAGGTTGTACTGGTAACACCATCTCCAGTGGTTGCAGACCAAGTAACAGAAGCGGTTCAGAAGCAACTGAAAGAACTGTCTCGTGCGAACATCGCTCAGCAAGCATTGGCTTCAAGCCTAATCATCATTGCTGAATCTATCACTCAAGCGATTGCGATTTCGAACTTCTACGGTCCTGAGCACTTGATTGTTCAAACCAAGAATCCACGTGAATTGCTGCCATTACTAGATAATGCAGGCTCAATTTTCCTTGGTGACTGGTCCCCAGAATCTGCAGGTGACTACGCATCAGGCACAAACCACGTTCTTCCGACTTACGGCTATACCAAGACTTATTCAAGTCTAGGTTTGGCTGATTTCTCTAAGCGAATGACGGTTCAAGAACTAACGGCTGATGGTTTGAAAGGCCTAGCGCCAACAGTAGTAACAATGGCGGAAGCCGAAGGCTTGGATGCACACAAACGCGCTGTGACCATCCGAGTTGAAAAGTTAAATAAAGCAAAATAAGGGTAGGGCATGGAAAAGTTAGCAAGAAAACAAGTTCAGGCTCTGACACCTTACTTGTCTGCAAGACGCATTGGTGGCAGCGGAGATGTATGGTTGAACGCCAATGAATCTCCGTTTGATAATGAGTACAACCTGAACTTGTCTCGTCTTAACCGCTACAGCGAGTGTCAGCCAAAAGATCTGATTGACGTTTATGCCCAATACGCTGGTGTGAAATCAGAACAAACACTGACAACGCGTGGTGCTGACGAAGGCATTGAATTACTGATTCGTGCTTTCTGTGAGCCGAACGAAGACGCTATTCTTTACTGCCCACCGACTTACGGTATGTACGCAATCAGTGCAGAGACGATTGGTGTTGAGCGTAAAGTTGTGCCTCTGACTTCTGAATGGCAATTGGATCTTCCAGCGATTGAAGCTCAACTCGACAACGTAAAAGTGGTCTTTGTTTGTAGCCCAAATAACCCAACCGGTAATTTGGTGGATCGTAAAGACATCATCAATCTGCTTGAAATGACACAAGACAAAGCGATTGTGGTGATGGATGAAGCTTATATCGATTTTTGTCCAGAAGCGTCAACCGTTGATTTGCTTGAGCAATATCCAAACCTAGCGATCCTGCGCACCTTGTCGAAGGCTTTTGCTTTAGCGGGTTTACGTTGTGGTTTTACACTAGCGAATAAAGAGCTTATCGATGTGCTGCTGAAAGTGATTGCTCCTTATCCTGTGCCAATCCCTGTTGCTGACATAGCCGTTCAAGCACTTTCAGAACAAGGACTCGCGCGAGCTAAGTTCCAAGTTCTGGATTTAAGTGCTAACCGAGCGTATTTGCAAGCGGGTCTATTAGGCATGCCTCAAGTGACGGTATTTGATGGTTGGGGTAACTACCTACTGGTTAAATTCCCGAACGGCGATGAGTTGTTTAAAGCGGCTTGGGATACGGGCATCATCTTGCGTAATTCACCAATTGAAGACTGTGTTCGTATTAGTATTGGTAACCGCGAAGAGTGCGAAAAGACACTTGGATTCATTCGTAACTTTTATCAGTAACGAAAGGCTTACCAGTAATAACATTTGCCAGTTTGAGTTGATTAATCGCGGGCTGGCAAGTGAAACCAATATTTTGGGTTAGCGTTTGATTTTAGCTAGGCCACCAGATTTAAAATTAAAAGGAAGTTCAAGTGAGTAAACAACAGAAAATACTTTTTATAGACCGTGACGGCACCTTAATTGTTGAGCCGCCAGTTGACTTTCAAGTAGACCGTTTAGACAAACTAAAATTTGAACCGCTAGTGATTCCTAGCCTACTTGCACTGCAAGACGCTGGTTACCGTCTAGTAATGGTGACTAACCAAGATGGTCTAGGCACTGATAGCTACCCACAAGAAGATTTCGATGCGCCACACAATATGATGATGGAGTTCTTCGAATCTCAAGGCGTTAAGTTTGACGACGTGCTTATTTGCCCTCACTTTGACGAAGACAATTGCTCTTGCCGCAAGCCTAAACTGGGTATGGTTAAAGAGTATCTACAAGGCGGTAAAGTCGACTTCCAACACTCTGTTGTGATTGGCGACCGAATGACGGATCTTCAACTGGCAGAGAACATGGCTATCCGCGGTATCCAATATGGTCCGGATGCGGAAGCCGAAGGCACACTTAACTGGCCACAAATTGTTAAAGATCTGACGGTTAATGCACGTGTTGCTGAAGTGGTACGTACTACTAAAGAAACGGATATCAAGGTGGCAGTAAACCTTGATGAAACCGGTGGCAACAAGATCGACACTGGTATGGGCTTTTTCGACCACATGCTTGACCAAATCGCGACACACGGTGGTTTCCAAATGAACCTGACTGTGAAGGGCGACCTGCACATTGATGATCACCACACAGTAGAAGATACCGCTCTAGCTTTAGGCCAAGCATTGAAAGATGCACTAGGTGACAAGCGTGGTATCGGTCGTTTTGGTTTTAGCCTACCAATGGACGAGTGTTTAGCTCAGTGTGCGCTAGACCTTTCTGGTCGCCCATACCTAAAGTTCGATGCTAAATTCAGCCGCGAGCAAGTGGGTGATCTTTCAACAGAGATGGTGGTTCACTTCTTCCGTTCTCTAACCGATACATTGGCTTGTACGCTACACCTTTCTTCTGATGGCAATAATGATCACCACATCATTGAGAGCCTGTTCAAAGCGTTTGGCCGTACTCTTCGTCAAGCAATCAAAGTTGAAGGTAACGAGTTACCAAGCAGCAAAGGCGTTCTGTAAGGGATCGGTATGAAAGAGCAGAAAGTAGTTATTATTGATACTGGTTGTGCCAATGTGTCATCGGTGAAGTTTGCGATTGAACGTCTGGGCTACGCAGTTGAAATATCAAAAGAACCAGAAGTTGTTCTTGCTGCCGACAAGCTATTCCTACCCGGTGTAGGTACAGCAAGTGAGGCTATGAAGAACCTACAAGAGCGTGACCTTGTTAGCCTTGTGAAGCAAGTAGAGAAGCCTCTGCTAGGTATCTGTTTAGGTATGCAACTGTTAGGCAAACTGTCTCAAGAGAAAGGTCAAAAGGCTGACGAGTTAGTTGAATGCTTAGGTTTGTGTGATGGTGAAGTTCGTTTACTTGAAACGGGCGACTTGCCATTACCACACATGGGTTGGAACACCGTAACGGCAACACCGAATCACCCTTTGTTTAAAGACATTGAAGAAGGCGAGTACTTCTACTTTGTTCATAGCTTCGCAATGCCTGTAGGTGACTACACCATCGCACAATGTGATTACGGTAATCCGTTCACCGCAGCGGTTCAAAGTGGCAATTATTATGGTGTTCAGTTCCACCCAGAGCGCTCTTCGAAAGCTGGCTCTAAGCTGATTCAGAACTTCTTGGAATTGTAATAAGGATTAGGCAGCGGACAACGTTGCCATATAAGGAATGTAAATGATTATTCCCGCATTAGATTTAATTGAAGGCCAAGTAGTTCGCTTATTCCAAGGTGATTACGGGCAAGTAACAGAATACAAAGTAGACCCAGCAGAGCAGTTTAATCTGTACCACCAAGCTGGTGCAGGTTGGCTTCACCTCGTTGATTTAACCGGCGCAAAAGACACAACCGCTCGTCAGTTAGACTTGATCGCTAAGCTACTTGCTAGCACGCCTGCCAACATCCAGATTGGTGGTGGTGTACGTAACGAACAAGATGTCGTTGATCTGCTAGAAGCGGGTGCACAGCGCGTTGTGGTTGGTTCTACAGCAGTTAAGCAACCTGAGTTGGTGAAAGGTTGGATGGAGAAGTACGGCGCGGAAAAAATCGTGTTGGCTCTGGACATCAACATTGACGAAAGTGGCACACGTAAAGTCGCGATTTCAGGTTGGCAAGAAGATTCAGGCGTGACCATTGAATCGCTGATTGAAGACTACCTAACAGTGGGTCTTAAACACGTTCTATGTACTGACATTTCACGTGATGGCACGCTAGAAGGATCAAACGTCGAGCTTTACGTTGACCTTTGTAAACAGTACCCACAGGTTCAATTCCAATCATCGGGCGGCATTGGCAGCCTAGCTGATATCGAAGCTCTAAAAGGCAGCGGTGTTGCTGGTGTGATTGTGGGTCGCGCGCTACTTGATGGCAAGTTTACCGCAGAGGAGGCATTTGCATGTTGGCAAAGCGAATAATCCCTTGTTTGGATGTCCGTGATGGGCAAGTGGTTAAGGGCGTTCAGTTCCGTAACCACGAAATTATTGGTGACATCGTTCCGCTAGCACAACGCTATGCAGAAGAGGGCGCCGATGAGCTCGTATTTTATGACATCACCGCATCAAGTGACGGCCGCGTGGTTGATAAGAGCTGGGTAAAACGCGTAGCAGAAGTGATCGATATTCCTTTCTGTGTGGCTGGTGGTATTAAATCAGCAGAAGATGCAGCGCGCATTCTTGAGTTTGGTGCGGATAAAGTGTCTATTAACTCACCGGCATTGGTTAATCCGCAACTGATCACTGACCTTGCTGATAAGTTTGGCGTGCAGTGTATCGTTGTCGGTATCGATTCATACTTCGATAAAGAAACCGGTAAATATCAGGTTTACCAATTCACTGGCGATGAGGCGCGTACTAAAGCAACCAAATGGGAAACCAAAGATTGGGTGCAGGAAGTACAGAAACGTGGCGCAGGTGAGATTGTGTTAAACATGATGAACCAAGATGGCGTTCGTAACGGCTATGACATCGATCAGTTAAACATGGTGCGTGAAGTGTGTAATGTGCCGTTGATTGCCTCTGGTGGAGCGGGTGCAATGGAACACTTTGCTGAAGCCTATAAGAAGACCAACGTGGATGGAGCGTTAGCAGCTTCGGTATTCCACAAGCAAGTCATCAATATTGGTGAACTTAAACAGTATTTAAAACAACAAGATGTAGAGGTGCGACTATGAGTTTTGAAACCGCAAGCTTATCAAAAACAGAAGTAGGCGCATTATCAGAGCGTATTAACTGGGAAAAAGTCGATGGCTTAGTGCCAGCTATTGTTCAAGATTACCAATCGAGCCAAGTGCTAATGATGGGATACATGAACCCTGCAGCACTTGAGAAAACAGGTGAAACTGGCAATGTGACGTTTTTCTCTCGCACCAAAGAGCGCCTTTGGACGAAAGGTGAAACGTCGGGCAACGTATTGCAACTGCAAAACATCGCCTTGGACTGTGACAGTGACACCTTACTGGTTAAAGTTAATCCCATCGGCCCAACCTGCCACACCGGTACAACAACGTGTTGGGATGGAGACAAGCAAGAAGAGTCTCAGATGGTGTGGCTTCATCAGCTTGAGCAGCTACTGGCTGCCCGCAAGGACGCAGACCCTGAGTCTTCTTATACTGCCAGTCTATATGCCCGTGGCACCAAGCGTATTTCGCAAAAAGTGGGCGAAGAAGGCGTTGAAGTCGCGCTTGCGGCGACGTCGGGCGATAAGGCGGAATTAGTGTGTGAATCTGCGGATTTGATTTACCACCTAATGGTTCTTCTTCAAGACCAAGGCTTATCGATGAACGATGTGGTGAACAAATTAAAAGAGCGCCATAAGTAAGCTCTCTTTGGATTAATCAAACCACATAACAGATAGATAAAGCCCCGTAAACGTTGTCGTTTACGGGCTTTTTAGCGTTCAACTCCTGAGTATATATCTTCACTTTTAGGCCTCGTCATTCCGAGGAGCCTAAGCGACATCAGGAATCTCTTCTATTAATCTGACTTCCTAGTTGTGCGAGTTACCCGCAGCACTTCTTGTACTTCTTCCCACTACCACAAATGCACGGGTCATTACGGCCGATCTTGAAGCTTTCAACCGTTTGGTTTAAGCGAGGATCGATTTCTGGTTCTGGTTGGCTTTGCTCTGGAAACTCACCGTCGAGATAAAACCATAGGCCGTTTTCACGAACGAAACGCGAGCGCTCTTGCATACAGTACTGCGCGCCGTCTTCATTGAAGTAAGCTTTAAATTCAACAAAGCCTTCGTCTTGGTGCGAGCCTGTCGCGGTATCGATGACTTCTAAACCTGCCCAGTCACTGTCGATAGATTCGGCAATGCCTTCTCTTTGTGCTTCTGCATTGCAGCTAGGGTGGTAAGTCGCAACAACATAGTCAACCAAACCCAACACGTGCGCGGAATAACGAGAGCGCATTAATTGCTCTGGTGTTTCAACAACACTGTGGTTAAGGTGCGCTGATTCACAGCACTGTTGGTAAGTATTGTTGCTACCGCATGGGCATAAAGACATAGTCAGATCCTGTAAAAATGGCCTCTATTAAGAGGCCATAAATGAATGCGTGGGAGTTTACCAAGAAACAATCGCTCACCAAAGCTTAGTTTCTATTAAAGCTATAGTACGAAGTATGCTATTTCAGGGCTGGAGCCAATAGCTCTTGGGCCCAAGTCGTCGCTTCGTCATAAGCTTGACCAAGTTGAGCTTCACTCAGTTTGAGAAGCTGGCGAATACGAGTCGCTTCGTCCCAACGAGCTTGTTCATACGCAACTACCATCGCCAATACAGCACCTAACACGCCTTTACGTTGAATTAAGGCTTGTTTGATCTCTACGTCTATCGGCACTGAATCGAGTACTTGTTTCAATGGTTGGTCAAAGAGTGAGTCCAATAGAGAGAACATACCGGTCAAAAAGGCTTGTCCAGGTTCAACCTTAACATTCATCTTTTCGACTAAGAGTTCACACTGACGTGCGCGTATTACCGCTAAACCATAAAGAGAGTCGGGCTTATCTTCTTTCGCGGATGCGATAGCCACTAGTGAAACGAACTTACGTAGCTTCTGTTCACCTAGGTAAATAAGCGCTTGGCGGAATGAACGAATTGTCGTTGCTGATCCTCCTGCGGAGTTTACGTACGTAAGCAGCTTATACGACATGGTCACATCAAGCGTAATTAAACGCTCTACTTCACCAAAATCGATAGGGTCGTGTGCAATCTCTTTTAACAGCTGAACGGTAGTCAGAAATGCAGGGTTGAGCGCACGGGTTTGGATCATCTCTGGTTTGCTAAAAAAGTAACCTTGAAAGTAGGTAAAGCCCGCTTTCTTCGCTTCTTGGTATTCTTCGTATGTCTCTACTTTTTCGGCAAGGAACGTGATATCTAGTCCTTTGAGAGAGTTCATAAACATCGCCGCTTTGGCAATTGGAGTCAAACGGATGTCAAACTTGATAATCGAAACGAAGGGTAAGAAGCGTTTCCAAGCTTTACTTGGCACAAAATCGTCTAACGCGATCGTGTAACCCGCGTCATAGATTGTTTTGATTGCTTCAAGTAATTCGTCTGTTGGTTCGCAGTCTTCAAGAACCTCTACAACGAGGCTTTCTTTGGGGAACAGAGTAGGGACTAAGTTGATTAGGCTTGCGTAAGGGAAGTTTACGAACCCAAGCTTATCACCCAACGTATTATAGTGAGTTGATAAGAAGTGATCGGAAAGCAAACGGCTAGTAGCGAGCTCCGGCTCTACTTCAGGGAAAGTGTTCTTAGGACCGTCCCTGAATAGCAACTCGTAACCTATGGTTTTCTTGCCTGTATCGAGTATTGGTTGACGCGCTACGTATGAATATTTCAACTTGGTACTGTGTTCGGTTTATTTCTGGTAGAGAGATAATAGCTAATTCAGTAGAAATTACCATACACTTTCTAAGAAAGTCTGACCGACAATAATAATCAAACTGAAAGTTTAAGAGTGACGTTAAAAGCTATTGCTAAACGCTCGATTCTGTAGTTCAAAACTTTGCGGCGTGAACACCAGCACGGAACCTTGCGTATACCAATCGCCAAGTACGATACGGGTTTTAGTGCAATTGTTGGCACTGAATGTGTGGATGTCTGGACGGTGAGTATGACCGTGGATCATCAGAGTGACATTGTTTCGTTCCATCACATCTTCAACTTCTTGCTGTGTCACATCCATGATGTCGAGAGACTTGGTCTGCTTGTCATCTTTGATATCAGATTGAACCTTCGAAACAATTTTCTTCTTGATGAAAAATGGAATTCGATTGAAGACCCATTGTAACCATGGCTGATGCACTTTTTCGCGGAAGGCGAGGTACTTTACGTCTTCAGTACATAGCGTATCCCCATGCAACACCACTGCTTTTTGCCCGTAGATATCGATTGTCGATACTTCGTCGAGAAGTTGTACGCCCGTTTGCTTGGCAAATTTTTTACCGACAAGGAAATCACGGTTCCCTTGAGTGAAGTAACAAGGTACGCCTGTTTTCACCAAATCGATAAACGCTTGGCGAATAGAAGTCGCGAATTCACTCTTGTCGTCGTCACCAATCCAGAATTCGAAAAGGTCGCCTAACACGTAGAGCGCATCGGCTTCTACCGCTTCATTTTTCATGAAGGTTAGGAAGCAGTCCGTGATGTCTTGTCGTGACGGAGTAAGGTGAAGATCTGATATAAAATATGTTTTCATAGGTCTAAAAAAAGGGAGCGATTCGCTCCCTATATCCTGATTTATCGGCTCATCAATACTAACCGAAAGCGATGAATTAAGCTTCGATTGTAGTACCAGTGATGATCACTTCTTCTAGAGGTACGTCTTGGTGCATACCCATAGAACCAGTGCTAACACCTTTAATCTTGTTTACGATGTCCATGCCTTCAACAACTTCTGCGAATACACAGTAGCCCCAACCGTCTAGGCTTTCGCTACGGAAGTTTAGGAAAGAGTTGTCGTTAACGTTGATGAAGAACTGAGAGCTCGCTGAATGCGGTTCCATAGTACGAGCCATTGCTAGCGTACCAACTTTGTTCGCAAGACCGTTGTTCGCTTCGTTCTTGATCGTTGCACGAGTCGCTTTTTCTTTAAGGCCAGAAGTCATGCCGCCGCCTTGAATCATGAAACCATCGATAACACGGTGGAATAGTGTGTTGTCGTAGAAACCGTCACGGCAATACTGTAGAAAGTTTGCGCTTGTTTCTGGTGCTTTTTCTTCGTTTAGTTGAACTTTGATGTCACCAAAATTTGTGTGAAGGATGATCATGATTGTTACCTTACTGTCTTTTTAATATGAAAAGCGATTCTAGCCTAGTTTGATTGAGTTTCAAAATACGAAATCGTCAATAGATAACAAGGAGTTTAGCCGATTTGGTGGTGAAAGGTATTACCTATTAAGGTATGACTTGTTATACTGCGAGCTTATTTTTGATTAATCCATAAAATAGATAGAGATCATGCTGAAGATATATAACACGCTCACAAGACAGAAAGAGGAATTCAAACCAATTACAGCTGGCAAAGTCGGTATGTATGTCTGTGGGGTAACCATATACGATCTCTGTCATATTGGTCATGGTCGTACGTTCGTTTCATTCGACGTAGTAACTCGCTACCTTCGTTACCTTGGTTACGATTTGAACTTCGTTCGTAACATCACAGATATCGATGACAAAATCATCAAGCGTGCTAACGAAAACGGTGAGTCTTGTGACTCTCTGACTGAGCGTTTAATCGGTGAAATGCACGCAGACTTTGATGCATTGAACATGAAGCGTCCAGATGTTGAGCCACGTGCGACAGAATACATCACTGAAATCATCGAGCTTGTTGAAAAGCTGATTGAACGTGGTTTCGCTTATGTTGCAAGCAACGGCGACGTGATGTTCGAAGTAAAGAAATTCGACGAATACGGCAAGCTTTCTAAGCAAGACCTTGATCAGCTTCAAGCGGGTGCTCGCGTTGATGTTGAATCTGCAAAACGTAGCCCATTAGACTTCGTTCTTTGGAAGATGTCTAAGCCAGGTGAACCTACATGGGAATCGCCATGGGGCCCGGGTCGTCCAGGTTGGCACATCGAATGTTCAGCAATGAACTCGTCTATTCTTGGTAACCACTTCGATATCCACGGTGGTGGTTCAGATCTACAGTTCCCTCACCACGAGAATGAAATCGCACAGTCTTGCTGCGCTCACGGCACTCAGTATGTAAATACTTGGATGCACAGCGGTATGGTGATGGTAGACAAAGAGAAGATGTCTAAATCACTGGGTAACTTCTTCACTATTCGTGACGTGCTAGCGCATTACGATGCTGAAACGGTACGTTACTTCCTAATGTCTGGTCACTACCGTAGCCAGCTAAACTACAGCGAAGATAACCTAAACCAAGCTCGCGCATCACTAGAGCGTCTATACACGTCACTTCGTGGCCTAGACCTTACTGCTGCTCCTGCTGGTGGCGAAGAGTACGTAACTCGATTCTCTACAGCGATGAACGACGACTTCAACACTCCTGAAGCTTATTCAGTACTGTTTGAAATGGCTCGTGAAATCAACCGTATCAAGCCAGAAAGCATCGAAAAAGCGAGTGGACTTGGTGCATTGATGCGTGAACTAGCAGACATCATCGGTATTCTTCACCAAGAGCCAGAAGCCTTCCTACAAGGTGGTGCGGCAGGTAACGACGATGAAGTGGCTGAAATCGAAGCGTTGATCAAACTGCGTAACGACTCTCGTGCTTCAAAGGATTGGGCAAACGCCGATCTTGCACGTGACAAGCTAAACGAGTTGGGTATTGTTCTGGAAGATGGCCCAGAAGGTACGACTTGGCGTCGTAAGTAAATCTTATAAAAAGGGCTGATTTTCAGCCCTTTTTTCTAGCACGAATTCTCTATTTTCACCTTTCTATCTTCAACTTTTAATTAACAGGAATATTTCTGTGGCTCAGATGTATTTTTATTACTCGGCAATGAATGCGGGTAAATCAACAACGCTTCTTCAATCTTCATTCAACTACCAAGAACGTGGCATGACGCCAGTGATCTTTACGGCAGCGTTGGACGACCGTTATGGTATCGGTAAAGTGAGCTCACGAATTGGTCTGCAATCTGAAGCTCAGCTGTTTAAAAATGACACCAACATGTTTGATGCGATCAAAAAACTTAATGAGGAAGAAAAGCGTCATTGTGTTTTGATCGATGAGTGCCAATTTTTATCGAAGGAGCAGGTGTACCAATTAACAGAAGTGGTTGATAAACTGCACATCCCTGTACTTTGTTACGGCTTACGTACCGATTTCTTGGGTGAACTGTTTGAAGGTAGCCGTTACTTATTGTCTTGGGCAGATAAACTCGTTGAGCTTAAAACAATTTGTCACTGTGGCCGTAAAGCGAACATGGTAATTCGTACCGATGAGCACGGCGTGGCGATTGCTGAAGGCGACCAAGTGGCTATTGGTGGTAACGACAAATACGTTTCTGTTTGCCGTCTGCACTACAAAGAAGCGTTAGGTAAATAAGTCGATTTATAGTTCAGCTAGCAAAAACGAAAAACGGTGACCAAGTGTCACCGTTTTTGTTTATTGAGCCTGTGTTTTGTTTTCTTCCAAGCCGAGCTTTTGTTTTATTCCCAGCCGAGCATTTACTTTGTTCAAAGTCTAACTTTTGCTTATTCGAATCCGAGCTTCTTCAATGCTTGATAGGCGTGGTCAACGTCGTCGGGGATGGGCATCTCAATCTGAAAGCCTTTCTCTGGGTAGGATTTGATTCGCTCGTAATCAGCAATCAACGCACCTAACACCATGTCTAACGGCAACTCTTCATTAAAGTAATCAACCCAATCCTGCCATTTTGAAGTCACCGTGACTTCTGTCGTTTCTTCAGGCCACTGTTTGCTGAAGGTGGCGTAGGTACGTTTCTCCATAAAGGGCTTCTGAACTAAGGTTAGCCTCTTCGGCGATAACCCTTGCTCTGTCAGCAATTTATGAGTGAATCGTACATTTTCCCCAGTATTTGTCGCGTGTTTCTCTATGATAATGTCAGAGTCAGGCACACCACAATCTCGTGCGATAGAAGCGAATGTTTCTGCTTCTGAGCGTTCAAAGCTTCCTTCCGTAAAGCGTCCTACACCACCAGAAAAAACAATGTAAGGCGCGACCTTTTGGTTATACAGATCTGCTGCGTACTCAGCGACACGAGTATCATTACTGCACAACACAAAGATACAGTCTGAAGGCGTAACCTTGTGACCCATAGACATAAAGTTCCAAAGAGTGTCGACTGAGCGATGCAGTTTTATGTTGGGATCTTTGTTAGCTATAGATTGTTCAGTCATGAAGTGCGTCCAGTGTGGATTCGAATTTAAATGAATAACCTAAGTCGAGAATCTTCTTCGAAGAGATCAGTTTGTCTGGGGTATCAACAACAGCGGGTAGAGGCTCACTGCTGTTGGCGCTTTTCAGTGCTGCGGCATAAAACTCAGCCTTACTTACTGTGTTTGGTGTTGTCACGTTAACTACTTCGTTGTGCAGTTGACTGATAGCGAAATCGACAGCACCAATCGCGTCATCAAGATGCAGCATATTGGCTGGAGCTTGAGTGCTGACTTTTTTTAGTTTACTGGCAAACCTTGATGGGTGACGGCTTGGGCCTATTAACCCACTAAAACGAAGAATGGTGTAGTCGATACCGGAATCAATCACTGACTGTTCAGCTTGCAGCATGATTCGTGCGTTATCGGAAAATAAAGACGCGTGCTCGTTATCTGATGTCGAAAGGGCTAGCGATGCATCCAGTTCGTTCAACACACCCGGTTTGGTTGGGTATACCGTGGTTGAACTGACCATAATGAGTTTCTTAATGTTGGCCTTTTGACATGCATTGGCGAGTTGTTGCCAATAGTCGGCATACTCTTGTCCTGCTCCTTTTCTAAAGCCAGGGGGGAAGCTACCAATCACAATCTCAGTGTTGTTTTCTAGTAACAGTGAATAGAGTCGCCCGATAGTCTGCTGTGGCTCGGATGAATCAAAACTAAACATTTCACATGGGATTCGTTCGCTACCAATGGTGTTTGCTCCCGCTTGGGTCGTTTTCGTGACCACCACTCGGTTACCATGTTTTTCTAAATGTTCAGATAAAGGTGCACCTACCCATCCTGCACCGACAATAAATATAGAAGCCATGTGTTCCTCACAACTGCAAATGACGAATTTACAATAAGCCTAACAAAGCTTTGCCCAAAAATGAAAAAACTCCACGGCCGAAGCGAGTGGAGTTTTTGCTAGTACAATAGAGCTTTATTTAAGTACGCGAAGCAGCTTGTCTGCACGCTCTGCCATCTCAATACCTTCATCTGTTAGGTAACCGCCGTCTGGCTGAGTACAAAGGTTTTTTTCGAATAGGCGCTTAACAGCGTCTTGAGTTTCTTGAGCAGCCTCTTGATGAACTTTAATTCCAGTAGCAGCACTACTTACATCAAATTGAAGAAGGAGGTTTAAATCAGCAATATGTTCAGCGTTGTACTTCATAATTAACCTATATATTCATAACGTTCTCTACCTTCACCTTAGTGCGCATTCTCGGCTCAGGCAATAGCAAATAAAGAGAATTGATAAGTGATACCAAATTGATTGATTAATCATCGAGCGATGGGTTTATTTTGGTTATATTGGGTGATTTGCACCCACTTAAATCATCAATGATGTTTATTGCTAAGTGGTTGTAATATATTGTGACTAGAAATAATTTGCATTGAGCGAATATTGTATAAAAAGGATATGCATAAGTGAGAGCGAACAAAGTAGCATTAACGATCAGTATGCTATTTGCTATCTCAGGTTGTCAAAGCACACCCTCAGAGCAGACAGACGCGAACCAAACCACAAACAACAATAATGAATCTACAATAGAGGTCCGTTCATTTCAGTCTGTCCAAAGCGTTTACTCCGAATGGGAAGTTAAGCTTGAAGACCATGCTCAATTGTCTCTCTATGCACCAGAGAATTACAATGAACTATTAGACGCATGGGATGATGCTGAAAGCATTTATGCGGACTTACTGAAAAACGAAACTCGGATAACCAAGAGCTACTCCATTTTTTCGAGCCTGACTTACGCTGAAGCCTTTGATGAAAAAATAGCGTTGATCAAATCAAATTATGACTCGATCTTAGTGTTAAAGAAGAAGGCTGACCGAGTACTCGCTGATTCGATTGTCCAAATGGATTACCTGAAGTTTCTTGGCGCAGATACCATGTTTACCTCGAGCTATAAACGTTTGTATTCAGAATACAGCGAGTTGTTCGAGTACGTGCTGGTCGATGAGCTTGAAGACGCTCAAGAAGCGCAGGTGGAATTTCTTAACAATGCTCGCTTACTCGAAGTTAAAGTGGCTCATAAGAAATACATCGAACCTTTGAAGAACGAATTAGAGTTCTTGGAAGATGAAGATTTTGATGATGTTGCTCCGCTGACCTTTGCGAAGGCGACATCTCAAATTGCGTTGGCCGAAAGCCAAGTGAAAGCCAGCCCTCGTGAAAAGTCGATCATTGAAGACGCGGTTCACGCTGCAGAGTTTGAATTGAACCACGTGCGCAGTGTCGCTCATGAAGTCAAAGTGCTCGCGAGTGTAAAAGGCGACAAGTTCGAACAGTCGGTTTTGAATGCAGAGAACCAGCTACTGAGTATTTCACAAGTCGTCAATGATGAAGATTACCGTGACGTTGTGCTTCGTCAGCAATCTCAGAAGATTGTAGCGAGTGTTAAAGCGTTAAAAAGCTCCGACATGACAGGGCTATTAAAGTCAGAAATTGAAACTTTAACTGAGCAATTGGCCCTACTGGAGTCTGAAAACCAGAAGCAAGCGCAGCAATTGTCTGAAGCGATCAAGCACAGTGAGTTGCTAGGTGAGCAGATTACGAAGAGTGATGCTCACATAAAAAGCTTAGAAGAGTTAGTCGATAGTTTGAAAAGCTTAGGTAACAAAGTTGCCAACGAAAGTGACTCTGATGTGATGTCCCCGACTATTGAATCTAATTTTGAGGATGCAACCCTAGAACAATCATCAGAAGAAGTG
This sequence comes from Vibrio splendidus, assembly GCF_001557875.1. Lineage (GTDB taxonomy): Bacteria > Pseudomonadota > Gammaproteobacteria > Enterobacterales > Vibrionaceae > Vibrio > Vibrio splendidus_F. The sequence continues at coordinate 202,470 of NZ_LNRF01000005.1, forward strand.
ATTGAACCTTCGGTTTAGCATCACTAATTTCTTTATTTGTGATTGAGTTAAAAGCGCCTAAGGGCGCTTTTTTGCGTTCTGTTGATCTATGTCAAAATCTACAAATAAAAGCACCCAGTGAGTCGTTATAGTGTACGTTATTCTTTTGGTTTTAACGTAACTTGTTGATATTTATAGGTGTGTTATTTTCTATGCTGATAACTAATCATTCAGCAGAGTTTTCTTTTTACTACTAAAGTCGTATGAATTTGGAATAACTCGGACTATTTGCTTTCAACAAGGCTGTGAGAGGCATTTTGAGCCTAAAATAGCTCTTGAATTCAGAAATGAAAGAGAGGATTATCGCGCTCCCGACGACATGTTTCAAAATGTAAATCATCATGAATCTAAACCAATTTGACTCATTATTACCGCCACAAATGGCTGAGCGCGCTGCAGATATTGGCGTAGGTAAAGCAACCAAAGATCCAATCAAATCTTTTCTCCTGGCGATTTCCGCTGGCATACATATCGGTATTGCGTTTGTGTTCTACACCATCGTAACGACCGGTGCTGGTGATTTGCCTTGGGGTATTACTCGCCTATTAGGTGGCCTTGCATTTAGCTTGGGCTTAATTCTCGTTGTTGTTACCGGTGGTGAGTTATTTACCAGTTCGGTGCTGACTCTGGTTGCTCGCGCAAGTGGCAAAATTACTTGGCGCACGCTCGTCAAGAACTGGGCTACGGTTTATGTAGGTAACTTGATTGGCGCATTGTTGCTGGTGGCATGTATGCTTCTGACCAAACAGTACATGTTTGACCATGGCCAGGTTGGTTTAAATGCAATGGCGATTTCCCAACACAAGATGCACCATGATTTTATCCAAGCTATCGCGCTCGGTATCATGTGTAATGTATTGGTTTGTATCGCGGTATGGATGACGTTTAGTGGACGTACACTAACCGACAAAATCGCTGTAATGATTTTACCTGTTGCGATGTTCGTATCGGCTGGTTTCGAGCACTGTATTGCGAATATGTTTCAAGTCCCTTTAGCTATCGGCATCAAAACATTTGCTCCAGCTGAATTCTGGACAATGACAGGCGCTAACCCTGCGGACTATGTTGATCTGAACATGATGGACTTTTTAATGAACAATTTGCTGCCCGTTACCATCGGAAACATCATTGGCGGCGGTATCTTTGTTGGCATGTGGTACTGGTTGATCTATCTGCGTGACTAATCAAGGTGGCTCTATCAACAAAGTTGGCGTACCTAACTAACTCAGCTGACGAGATGAGCTAAAGTTCATTGGAAACACTGAACTGACTTATGACATTTACAAGACGGTCTGCATTGCAGGCCGTTTTTTATTTGTGGAAAACCTACTTAATCATTTCTTAAATTATCATGTGAACGCTCAATAGTATTACTTAGCGTATGTGTATATGTCTTTGAAAACACCGAAGGATCAACGGTAATGATCGTTCTTTGGATAGAAATGGACAAAAAAGGATCTATATTGATTTGGTTATCCACAATTTCTGTGGATAACCTGTCTCAAATTCAGTGAGTAACCAGACCTTAAGGGAGTGGGGGGGTTATTTCGAAGGCTGTATTTTAGCGAGAACTCGTCCTTCTTTCGTCAAGCAATTCTTCAATGAAAGGTGCAGAGCAAGTGCCAAAGAGCAACTCATCATCACGAAAATAGCCAACATGATCATCAATTGATACTTAATCGCGATCATCGGTGAAGCTCCTCCTAAGATCTGTCCTGTCATCATTCCTGGTAGTGTCACTAAGCCTGTCGTAGCCATAGAAGCCATAATCGGAGACATCGCTTTCTGTATTGCATTACGTACAAAAGGCGCAGCTGCATAGCTTGGTGAGGCTCCTAACGCGATTGCCGCTTCATATTCTGATTTCTGCGTTTCAAAAGCACCAAACAGGTTCTGCAATGCCACTATATTACTGCTTAAGCTATTACCTAATAACATCCCTGCGATCGGGATAAGGTATTGCGCGTTAAAAACCGGTGTCGGTTTAATGATGAAAAAGCAGATGAACAAGACAATAGGTACACAAGTTACCGCGAGGCTAACGGCGACAGGAGCCAAAAGTAGGTTTCTTGGCAGCCTAGATTTTTCAACAATCGAGCTTGCTCCGACGATAATCATCGCAAATAACCACAGCAAATTGACCCACAAACTATTCAACGTGAACAAGTACTCTAGGTAAAGTCCAACCAGGAATAGCTGAATAACCATACGAATTATGCTAACAGAAGCCTCTTTGCCAAGGCCGAGTTTTAATTTGTGGTTGATGGTAATGGGTAGCAAGAGAAGTGAGCTGAAGAACAATAACTGCCACCAAGATATATCAATAACGTCTTGCATAATGCTTCCTTTTCAGTAGGTCCCCATCATATCTGAAAGTGCCAAATGATGCATTTCAGCTTCTCAACTGTTGCTTCAAAAAACATTCAATAATTTAACAAACAAACCACAAAATATTGGTTGTTTGAGGCTTTTTTGGCTACTACTTAGTAGGTAAAACGTTAAAATTAGTTACAGTATGGTTGTGTAAGTGTTGGAATTTAACAATTGTGAAATATACTTAATTCTTCACATTTGTTAATACTTTTTAATAACTTTGTTTAACTAAAAACAAGTTTGGATGACCTCAAAAAAGTATTGATTAGCAAGGGTTATAACGGGAGATTTGATTGAACCCTACTTTGTGTATGGTCTAAAATTTGTTGTTAGATACTTAAGAACTTTAGCCCCATAGAATGGGTTACTCGAAATTACTAAATACAAAATAGGCAAAATGTATGAGTGATGTTAATAAAATTGAAACTGGCGAAAAACGCTCGTTGGAGTGGAAGTCTTTCCTCTTCATTGCGGTGGTTCTCTTTCCAATATTAAGTGTGGCTTTTGTAGGCGGCTACGGCTTCCTAGTTTGGGCACTGCAAGTGTTTGTATTCGGACCTCCTGGTGCTCACGGCGGCATGTAATGCCCTCTAGTAACAACATTTTTTAAAATCAATATTTAAGAGAGCTAAACATGAAATCATTTTTAGTTAAATTATGGCGCACAATGACTCGCCCAGCGGTACACATCAGTCTTGGTGTACTAACTATGGGTGGCTTTATCGCCGGTGTTATTTTCTGGGGCGGTTTTAACACAGCTCTAGAGCACACAAATACAGAAGAATTCTGTGTAAGCTGTCACACCATGCGTGACAACGTATACGTAGAACTACAAGAAACGGTTCACTGGAAAAACACTTCTGGTGTACGTGCTACTTGTCCTGACTGTCACGTTCCACATGAATGGACAGCAAAAATCGCTCGTAAGATGCAAGCATCTAAAGAAGTATTCGCTCAAGTATTTGGTGACCTAGATACACCTGAGAAATTCGAAGCTCGTCGTATCGAACTGGCTAAACACGAATGGGATCGTTTCTCTTCGAACAAATCTCTAGAGTGTAAAAACTGTCACAACTACGATTCAATGGACTTCGAGAACATGCGTCCAACAGCGCGTATCCAGATGAAGAATGCAGCAGAACGTGATCAAAGTTGTGTTGACTGTCATAAAGGTATTGCTCACAACCTTCCAATGGATATGGCATCAGCAAGCGGCATTGTTGGCGAGCTAGAAAATGTAGCAAGCAGCACATCTTACGCAAATGGTTCTGACGTGATCTCTATTCGTCACCTACCAATGTACACAGATGAAACAGCAACAGTTGAAGCCGGTCTATTAAGCCCTGCAAGTAAAGTTGCGGTTATCGACGAAAAAGGCGACATGATCAAGATTCAAATCGACGGTTGGCGTAAAGCGAAAGGCTTCGGACGTGTAATCCAAGAAGACTTCGGTATGAACATCTCGACTGCAATCTTAACGAAAGAAGTCTCTCAAAGTGACGTTATCACTGTTGGTGAGAAGAAAGAAGATGAGCTTACTGGCCTTCCATGGGAAGAAGTTAACCTAGCACTTTGGATGAAGAAAGAGTCTATGGTTGATAACTTCGATCCAATCTGGAACGCAGCGGGTCAAGCGTACCAATCTAACTGTTCAACGTGTCACTCACAGCCAGATGAAGCTCACTTCAGCGCTAACGGTTGGGTAGGCATGCTAGATGGTATGATTGCATTCGTTAACTTCGATACAGATACAGAAGCACTTGTTCTTAAGTATCTACAGAAGCACTCATCAGATTTTTCTGAAGGCCATCACTAATAAGACGTCAATTGGAGTAACACAATGGCAATTACAAGAAGAAGTTTTCTGAAAGGTGTCGCTACTACAAGTGCGGCATCGGTTATCGGTCCAAGCTTATTGGCGTCGGCATCAGCGTCTGCAGCAGAAACAGACGGTGCGTGGAAAGTCTCTGGTTCTCACTGGGGTGCATTCCGAGCTCGTGTTTATGCGGGTAAAGTACAAGAAATTAAACCTTTAGAAATCGATCAACACCCTACTGAGATGTTGAAAGGTATTAAAGGTATTATCTACAGCCCATCACGTGTGCGTTACCCAATGGTTCGCCTAGATTGGTTGAAGAAGCATAAATACAGCGCAGACACGCGTGGTAACAACCGTTTTATTCGTGTGACTTGGGATGAGGCACTAGACCTTGTTTACCGCGAACTAGAGCGCGTACAGAAAGATTACGGTCCATGGGCGCTTCACACAGGTCAAACTGGTTGGAGACAAACGGGTCAGTTCCACAGCTGTACTAACCACATGCAACGTGCAATGGCACTTCACGGTTACTCTGTGAAGAAAATCGGTGACTACTCAACAGGTGCTGGTCAAACGATCATGCCTTACGTGCTAGGTTCTACTGAAGTTTACGCACAAGGTACATCTTGGGAACTTATCCTAGAAAACAGTGACAACATTGTTCTTTGGGGTAACGATCCAGTTAAAAACCTGCAAGTAGGTTGGACATGTGAGACTCACGAGTCGTTCGCATACCTAGAACAGCTGAAAGAAAAAGTTGCTAAGAAAGAGATCAACGTTGTTTCTGTTGACCCTGTTAAAAACAAAACAGGTCGTTACCTAGAAAACGAGCAAATGTACATCAACCCACAAACTGATGTGGCGTTCATGCTTGGTGTTGCTCACGTGCTTTACAACGAAGGCCTATACGACAAGAAGTTCATCGAAACTTACTGTCTAGGTTTTGAAGACTTCATCAAGTACGTTCAAGGTGAAACGAAAGATAAAGTTGAGAAGACACCTGAGTGGGCTTCTGCTATCTGTGGCGCAAGCGCGGACTCTATCCGTGACTTCGCTAAGATGCTGGTTAACGGTCGTACGCAGATTCTTGTTGGTTGGAGTATCCAACGTCAAGAGCACGGTGAACAGCCTTACTGGATGTGTGCAGTTATCGCAGCAATGGTTGGTCAAATTGGTCTACCGGGCGGTGGTATCTCTTACGGTCACCACTACTCTGGTATCGGTGTATCTTCAACTGGCTTCGCTGCTCCGGGTTCTTTCCCGCTGAACATCGACCAAGGTCAATCACCTAAGTACACCAACACAGATTACAACGGCTACAGCCGCGTAATCCCAGTTGCCCGTTGGGTTGATAGCTTGCTAGAGCCTGGTAAGAAGATCAAAGCGAATGGCTCAACGGTAACACTACCTGATATCAAGATGATGGTATTCAGTGGTAACAACCCGTGGCACCACCACCAAGATCGCAACAAGATGCGTAAAGCATTCAAGAGCCTACAAACTGTAGTGGCTGTTGATTTTGCTTGGACTGCAACTTGTCGTCACTCTGACATCGTGCTTCCTGCATGTACTCAGTGGGAACGTAACGATATTGATGGTTACGGCGCATACTCTGGTCGTGGTTTGATCGCGATGCACAAGCTAGTGGATCCTCTGTTCCAGTCTAAGACTGACTTCGAGATCATGTCTAGCCTGACTAAGCGTTGGGGTCGTTACGACGATTACACGCGTGGTATGGACGAAATGCAGTGGGTTAAATCACTGTACGAAGAATGTCGCGCTTCAAATGAAGGCAGCTTCGAAATGCCTGAGTTTGCTGAGTTCTGGGAGAAAGGTTTCCTAGACTTCGGTAAAGGTAAGCCATGGACTCGTCACGCTTCATTCCGTGAAGATCCAGAGATCAACGCACTAGGTACACCTTCTGGTTTCATCGAAATCACAAGCCGTACTGTTGGCAACATGGGTTACGAGCACTGTCAAGAACACCCAATGTGGTTCGAGAAATCTGAACGTTCACATGGTGGTCCAGGCTCTGAGAAACACCCGTACTGGCTACAATCTTGCCACCCAGACAAGCGTCTGCACTCTCAGATGTGTGAATCTGAAGAGTGGCGTGCGACTTACGCGGTACAAGGCCGTGAGCCAATCTACATCAACCCAACAGATGCTAAGAAGAAAGGCATCAAAGACGGTGACGTAGTACGTGTGTTCAACGACCGTGGTCAACTACTAGCAGGTGCTGTTCTAATGGACAGCTACGCTCCTGGTGTTGTACGTATCGAAGAAGGTGCTTGGTACGGTCCGATCAACGAGAAAGTGGGAGCGCTAGATACATACGGCGATCCAAACACACTGACTCAAGACATCGGTACGTCTGAACTTGCTCAAGCAACGTCAGCAAACACATGTTTGGTAGACTTCGAGAAGTTCCAAGGCAAACTGCCTCCAGTAACTTCATTCGGTGGACCAATCGAAGTTTCTTAAGTCTTGTACCTAAGAACCAAGATTAGAGCTTGAATTAAAGCCCTTGTAAGCACTCTTACAGGGGCTTTTTGTATTTTGGCTATATAGGGGGGGGGTATGATAAAGAATGTATGTAGCACCTCTAGAGAGGCATTTAAGAGGTACTAATGTCAGAGAATCAACTACCAGCTTATAGCACTCTTGTAAGAAGCGTTATTGAGGGAAGGAGGAAATAACCAACCAAAATCAAAAAGGCCGATACAAAGTATCGACCTAATAGAGACCTATGGAATTGAATCAGCTTGAGTTAAATTTCGAACATAAACCAATATCCGTACGCACAGATTAAAGCAGGTACGCTAGAGTACAAGGTCGCGACTAGCGCAGCTTTAGGTGCCATCGCAATGGCAGGGAATAGCGCATCACCATCATTTGAAATGGCGTTACCTACCTGAGCAGAAAGTGGAAGCGCACCTGAAAGGTAAAGGCTAGTCACCAATAATTGTGGTCCACAGCCCGGTAGCAAGCCCATCAGGACCCCTGCCAGGGGGAGCATAATGCCCCAGCTTGAGAATAGCGTCGCAAAATCAACATTTGCTATCACAGAACCAAATTCGAAAAACAGAAAGGCAACCACCACCCAAGCCGTAACAAAGTTCGTATCTTGTGCGGTTTTTTGAAGTGGGTGAGAGCCCAGACATTTCTCGTCCTCACTTACCGCTGATTTGTAGTCTTCAATCTCGCGAGTAAGCCCCCAAAGAAACATCGAGCTTATTAACAAAATTGTCCCCGCCCATTCCATCGACATTTCAGGCAACGCGAGTAACTCGTTTACATCCACTTGAAAAGAGCCGAGCAGGGCAACAGCAGCACCAGGAATAATCAGTACAGACCAAAGGTAACCTTGCAGGTTTATCGCTTTTTTAGAGACCGATTCTTTGTCTTGAGATTGAGAAGCACAGCTGTTGGTGGCTTCATTTTTTTCTGCTTGTTTCGGGCGTAAGAAGTCGTCTGCGTGAAATAAGTTAATAATTCGGCCTGACGCAGTACCCACTATCACGCCCATCGCCATCATGGCTAAACCTGTCTTCGGCTCGCTCGCTATTAGTAAGAACGCAGCGTCACCCATGGTGGAGACAAGTACAGCAACTACCGCACCAAATCCGAGTTTTCCCGAGATAAATTGTGTGGTCACCACTATCGCACCGCCACAGCCGGGCAACGCCCCCATGAGAGCCGCGAATACCACTTGGTTGGAACGAGATTGATGGACGAGCTTATTGAAGACGTTATCTTTGTTGATGTACAGGCTTAACCAGTGGTAAATCGCCAAGGTTAAAGCCACATAGCATGACACTGCCCAGAAGGCGTCAGATAAAGTAGTGACCGTCAGTTCTCGCGTAGCAGGAGCCGCAACCAAGGCTGCAAGCGAGATAGGTAATAGTAGCCGTTTAAATGACAGTGAAAACTGAGTTGTTTTCGCAGCGCTACTGCTTGGTAAAAAAGAGATTAGTCGATCCATAGGTGTTACTCAAAATTAGTGGCTTAAGATAAATATATATGAATGATAATAATTATCAATTGCATTTGTTGTTTTTTATCTATTGTTACTATTGGCTAAACCTACGAAACATGACCAATCTAAAAAAATGAGGTAAAGTATGGGTAATAAAGAGAGGCTCTAAAGGTAGAGTCATAATTGTTAGTGTAATAGGAAGAAACATGATTTTAGTTGTTGGTCACAAAAACCCTGATAGTGACAGTATTTGTAGTGCGTTAGTTGCAACTGAGCTTCTTAAAGCTCGTGGCGAGGAAGCGACACCAATTCGCCAAGGCGAGATCAACCGCGAAACTCAACACATTCTTGAAGTTGCTGGTGCTGAAATGCCAGAACTTCGTACTTCTGTTGCTGGTGAGAAAATCTGGCTAGTAGACTACTCAGATCTAGCACAAGCACCAGATGATGTTGCTGAAGCAGAGATCGTAGGTATTGTCGATCACCACCGTCTAGGCGACGTGATGACAGTAAACCCAATGGAAGCTTGGATCTGGCCTGTTGGTTGTACAAACACTGTACTTTTCAACATGTTCAAGATTGAAGGCCACGCTATCTCTCAACAAATCGCTAAACTAATGATGTCTGCAATTCTTTCAGACACAGTTGGTTTTGCTTCTCCAACATGTACTCAAAAAGACAAAGACGCTGTTGCTGAGCTTGCTGAAATCGCTGGCGTAACAGACGTTGATGCTTTCATCAAAGCACTTCTAATCGCTAAAACAAACATTGAAGGCCTATCTGCTGCACAGCTAGTAGAAAAAGACCTTAAAGGCTACCCATTCAACGGTCGTGATGTTGTTGTTGGTCAAGTTGAACTTGCGACTCTTGAGCAAGTAGACGGCATGATCGAAGCGCTAGAAGCTGATCTTGAAGAGCGTTGTGAGAAAGATGGTCTAGCATTTGCTGCGGTAATGCTAACTGACATCACTACTGCGCAAACTCGCCTTCTTTCCAAAGGTGAGTGGGCTGAGAAATTGGTGAAGCACGAGAAAGACGGCGTATTGATGATGGAAAATACACTAAGCCGTAAGAAGCAAGGCTGGCCTTGGCTGCAAGGTGAGCTTGTTTAATCAAGTCACTTAATAATAAACGCCTGCTACCTTAGCAGGCGTTTTTCTTTGAAGTAGATTTTCTTCTTCATCGATAATGTTTGAAGTTAAAAGCACTCGGCATAGAATAGCTTTGAGAGCAAAGTTACTGACTAAAGTAGGAAATTAAGATGACTACACAGCTAGACGATAAAAAAATCGCTGAAATCAACAAGTATACGGGCGAGCAACGCCTGAAATACTGTGTGAAAGAAATCGTAGCAAACCGTGAAGTATGGATCTTAACCGATGAACACGGTTGTGTAATGCTGAACACAGAAGATGAAGACTGTGTTCCAGTATGGCCAAACCAAGAGTTCGCAGAGTCATGGGCAACGGGTGATTGGTCTGAGTGTAAAGCTGAGTCTATTTCGCTAAACAAATGGCACAGTCGCTGGACGAATGGTCTAGAAGACGACGAGCTTGCTGTTGTAGTATTCCCGAACGAGCAAGAAGAAGGCGTTATCTTGTTTCCGGATGAGTTCGACTTCGAATTGAAAAAGCAGGCTGCTAAGCGCTAGTTCTTTCGTAATACTGTAACATCGTAAGTCAGCGTTGCCTTTCTTAGGCAGCGCTATCATCCTATTATCCCATCTAAGCTGTTTCCAACGTATTTTCTCAATACCCAATCAACTGATACAAGGGTGCTTGCTGCGCTGCTTTAGAAGCTTGTTGAAGCACACCTGTTTTGCTGTACCTCTTGAGTATCTTTCGAACGATAGGTTTTACTTCAGACTGTGTCATTCCAGCTTTCAATTCTGGTTCATACAGTAGTTGCAGTAGCACCACATCTAAGGGAGATATCAAGTCTTCTGGTGTATGGTCATTGAAAATAGAAGGGTAGGCTTTATCTGAATCATTCGGCAGGCCTAGAGCTTGTGTGATCTCTTCTACGATACATGCGACTAACTTACCTTGCGATCTTGCCTGATCAACGGGAATTACAATCCCAGCGTAAACAATCTCACCTTTAGAATTGGTTTGATAACTTGCCGTACAGTTGGCGCTATTTAAATGCTGAGTTGATTTGAGCTTGAGCACCGATTTCGCCTCAGATATCCACTGGCTCTGCCTCGTGTATATCCATTTAATGTTCGCTTCGGACTCTTTACTGACGATTGTTATCGGGTGTTGAGTGACTTCAGATAGGTGTTGGATATGAAGCTCTGTGAGCTCTTGGTGCAGTTCCTCATCACCGACGCGGTGATCGATCCAAATCTTGATCGGTTGTTTCCATTTGGCGAGCGGTTTGTTGCCTTGGGAATATTCGTGTTGAAGCGCAACGTTATAAAAGGCCGTTTCGACGAAGGTTCTATCTAGCCAAGTGAGTGGTGTGCTTGTCGCGTTAAAGGAAAACAGTACCAACAAGAGGGGAAGCATTGAAGCTGTTCGTAACATACTTTTCCCCTCTGCTGAATGAAGCGTGATTACAGATTAGTGGTTCGGCGCTTTGGAGAAATGGCTCTCAACCAATCTTTGGGTGATTTGGTGAGTTGGGTTGGTCAACACTTGATCCGTTTCCCCACTCTCAACTACATTACCTTCGTGCATGACAATGATCTTGTCGGTAATGTGCTTAACAATACCGAGGTGTTGGGATACATAAACGAACGATACGCCCATCTCTTCTTGTAACTCTAAGAACAGGTTGATGATTTGCGAGCGCATTGCCATATCCAAACCATTCAACGCTTCATCAGCGACAATGATGGATGGCTGAAGTATTAAGGCACGAGCCAAACAAACCCTTTGTTTTTGGCCTGCTGCAAGCATCTGAGGGTAGAAGTAAGCATGTTCTGGTAGAAGACCCACGCGTAACAGTGTGTCTTTCACACGACGCATACGAGCCTCTGGTGGCATATTGGTGTTTCGCTTTAATGGACCTTCAAGAATACGACCGATCTGTATACGCGGGTTTAGCGACGTATTCGGATCTTGGAAGATCATGCGAATCAGCTTACAACGAGTCGAGTAGTCTTTGTGTTCTAGCTTTTCGCCGTTTACGCGGATCTCGCCCGCGGTTGGTTCAACCATGCCTGCGAGCATTCTTGCTAATGTTGATTTCCCGGAACCATTCTGACCGATAAAACCAATCGTCTGACCGGCTTCCAGACTAAAGCTCACAGGTTTCACCGCCTGATGAATCTTTTTACGGAAAAGACCAGAGCGAGTCGTAAAGTCTTTAGACAAATCACTGACTTCTAATAATGCACTCATGATTTCTTTTTCTTCTCCATATTCAGAGGGAAGTGACAGTTAAACTTATGGTTTTTGATACGTTTAGTATGTGGGATCTCGACACACTGCCTTTGCGCATATGGGCAACGAGGCCCTAATCGACAACCAATAGGAAGATGCTGCAGCGGCGGAATTGATCCTGGCAAAGATTGCAGTTTCTCTTTGTGGGGAATCCAGTCGTTAAAGTCTGGCATCGCTTTTAGCAGAGCAACGGTATATGGGTGTTTGGGTGCATCCAATAGCTTCTGCGTATCAGCTGATTCTACAGACTGACCACAGTACATAACGGTAATGCGAGTCGCCCATTGAGTAATGGTCGTTAAGTCATGGCCGATCAGAATGATGGTCGTGTTATTGATCTGATTCATTCGGCTCAACAGACGCAAGATCTGAGACTGAGTAATCGGGTCTAAATCGTTGGTTGGTTCATCGGCAATCAAGACTTTTGGTTTGGCAGCAATAGCCATAGCAATCATGACTTTTTGACACTCACCATCGGTCAACTCATAAGAGTAACTATCCATTAAGCGAGAGTGGTCTTTGATGCCCACTTTGTGCAGTAACGCGATTGCTTGTTTCTTACGCCACTTAAATCGCTGCCACCAACGACCTTCAAATGCATGGGAAGGAATCGCTTCAATGAGCTGATTGCCCACTTTTTCCGATGGATCAAGACACGTAGAAGGTTCTTGGAAGATCATCGCGATATCACGAGCAATTACACGTCTGCGCTCTTTAGGAGTCAGTTGCAGCAGGTCGATATTACCTAAGCGCATTCTGTCTGCAGAAACCTTCCAATTCTCTTTACAAACTCCGACGATCGCTTTGGCAACCAAGCTCTTACCTGAGCCTGATTCTCCCACTAAGCCACGAATTTCGCCTTCATTGAGGGTAATACTCATTCGATCTACGGCTTTAACCATCCCTTGAGGAGTCTCAATTTCGATAGTTAGATGTCGAATATCAAGTAACGGCATTATTCGATTCCTGCATTTAGCGCTTGGCGAACACCTTCACCGACGAGGTTAATCACGATAACTGTAAACATAATTGCTAAGCCGGGTAGGGTTACTGTCCATGGCGCAAGGTAAATCAGCTCGACTGAATCACCCAAGATTGATCCCCATTCAGTACTTGGTGCTTGAGCGCCAAGCCCTAAGAAACCTAAGGCTGTGATATCAAGAATTGCGACTGATAGTGCTAGTGTAATTTCAAGTGCCACCACGGTAAGAATATTAGGGAGGATTGAGTTCCATAGTAGATAGAAATCGTTCGCGCCATCAAGGCGAGAAGCCAAAATGTAGTCTTTTTCTACTTCAGCATGCACGGCAATGTACACTGAGCGTATAAAGCGCGGAATCAATGCCAAACATAAGGCCAGTAAGATATTAAACTCACCAAAGCCTAAGAACGCCACGAAAATAATCGCCAACAGAAGAGATGGAATCGACATTACCGTATCAAGCAGGTGGTTTAGTGTGCTTGATAGCAATCCACGCGTCATACCAGCAAGTACGCCAATTAAGCAACCAATGACCGCCGCGATAAAAGTAATCACAACCGCAGCGCCGAAAGTAAGCTGAGAGCCGATAATCAGGCGAGAAAGAATGTCTCGACCTAAGTCATCAGTACCTAAAAAGTATTCAACCGTACCCGCAGGATCCCACGAGGGAGGGGTTAGAAGGTGTCCCGTTTGCTCTTGTGCATCATGCGGTGCTAACCACGGTGAAGTGACGGTAACCAGAATGATAAGCACCAAACACCACAAGCCAAACATAGCCAGATTATTGCTACGGAAGCTGCGCCAGAAACGTTCGAACTGGGTTGGAATCTGTTCTTCTTGGTAGACGTTATTTGTTAGCATACCATTCCTTCCTTACCAGTGGATTGATCATCGCGCCCAGTAGATCGGACAGAATGTTGGCAGTCAAAACCAAGGTTGCCACTACAATTACGCCTGCTTGAATTGAAACGTAATCTTGATTCGATAATGCATCCAATAACCAGCGACCAATACCCGGCCAGTTAAAGATAGACTCGGTAATAATAGCAAGCGTTAACATACTCGATAGTTGAACGCCGACCTTTGGAATAATCGGAGGTATTGCGTTTCTTAGCACGTGCTGCGTAATGATCTCTCTTGTTGAAAGGCCTTTGATTCGAGCGGCGCGGATGTAGTTTTGCGTCATTACTTCAGCCACTGACGCTCTCATCAATCGGATTACTTGAGTCGTTGGGGCGAGTGCTAAAACAAGACAAGGCAACGCCATGTGCTCGATAACACTTTGTAGTGCGTGTGCGCGGTAGCGACCTTCGGCAAAAAAGGCGTCAATCATCGCGAAGCCAGTCACGTGTTCAATCTCATAAAGTAGATCGTAACGGCCGCCAACTGGGAACATCTCAAAATGCAGTGAGAAGACCATGATCATCAGCAATGCGACCCAAAATATAGGTGCAGAGTAACCGGCCATTGAGGTGAAGGAAATGGTGGTATCGACGAACTTGCCTTGCCTCATACCTGCAATCGTGCCGAAAGGTATGCCGATAAACAGCGCAAGCACAAAGGCAAAGAAGCACAGCTCTAGCGTTGCAGGGAAAACCACGGCCAACTCATCGATGATAGGTACGCCGTGTTTGCTTAGACCAAAGTTTAGTGTCGACAATTCAGTGATATAACTAAGCCAACCGGGCCAAAAATCTTGAATTGCCCAAGGTGAGGTTTGGTCTAATCGAAGCAGAGCAAAACCCACTAATGTCAGAATCCCTAACGTAATAATGAATAAGTTTACACGTCTTAATGTATACCAAAACATCACTGCACCTCTCTTCTGACTTGATCAAAAGGTTGAGCATTGAAAGGGCTCTGCTTAAAACCGGTTAGCGAACGATCGTGCACGCGGAATTGCACGCCATGAGCCAGAGGGATCACAGGAACTTCTTCATTGAGAATATTTTGGGCTTGTCGATACAAGTTCACACGGTGCCTTTGTTGATTGATCTCTAATGCTAAGTCGAGGAGGAAATCAAAGTCTGAATTACACCACATCGAGACATTTAACCCTGCACGCTCCGAGCTGCATGAGAGAAGCGGACGTAAGAAGTTATCAGGATCACCTGTATTGCCTATCCAGCCTGTAAGCAACAAATCTGTTGAGGAAATCGAAGACAACTGTGTGCGGTCAAATCGGTCGTCGGTATAGAGTTTCAATTCAATACCTATATCGGCCAAGTTTGCTTGGATTAGCTCTGCCGTTTTTCTTGGGCTTGGATTGTATGCGCGTGGCTCTAGTGGTACCCACATCGAAAGCTCTAATCCGGGCTCGACACCGGCTTCTTTAAGAAGCGCAATCGCATAGTTTCGGTCGTAGCGAACTTGAACACTGTCTTTTTGGTGAGCCCAAGAAGTAGGAGGAAGCAATGTGTAGGCCTTAGTACCGGTACCGTAATATACAGAGTCAAGAATGTTCTGACGGTTGATGGCTAAATTCAATGCTTTACGTACTCGAGAGTCACGCAGGGCTGGGTGCTCAGTATTCAGCGCGATGAAAGAGACATTAACCGCAGGCGTGGCGGAAATTTTCAACTCTTCATGAGCTTGAATAATAGGAATCTGACTAGAAATAGGTGAGTTCAACACGTCACATTCACTGCGGAGAAGCTTGGCAAGTGTGCCTGTCCCACGTTGTGAAGTATCAAACACAACTTGGTCCATTTGTACTTCACCTCTCCAGTAATGCTTGTTCTTTTTCAAGCGAACTAGGTCATTGATCTGGTATTCGTCTAAGTAAAAAGGACCAGTACCGACTGGATTGGAATCGATTTGATTTTTCTCATCCGCAGCAATGAGCTTATTGGCATATTCTTTAGAATGAATGACCGCATAGCTGGTGGCGATATTATTGAGAAATGAATTGTCTGGGCGACTTAATTGGAATTTCACCGTTAAGTCATCAACTGCAGTGATATCGACAATCAGGTTTTTGAAGTCGATTCCGGCAAACCATGGATATAGGCCGCCGCCCACATAATGAAATGGGTTTGAACTATCAATGACACGTTCAAAGCTAAACACCACATCTTGTGCATTCATGCTACGAGTTGGGGTAAACCATTCTGTAGTTTGGAACGCAACATTTGGGCGCAGTTTAAAAGTGTACTCTGTACCTGATTTATCAACAGACCAACTTGTCGCCAAGTTCTGTCTTGGTCGGTAAGTCATTGGATCAAGAGTGAGCAGTGTATCGAAGATTTGAGGGCTCAGCGATTCTGCGGTAATACCACTATCAACCAGTTGTGGGTTGAAGGTACTAGGATTACCTTGGCCGCAATAAATGAAGCCTTTTTCACGGATTTGCTCGTGATTTACACTCTCACCACATCCAGCTAGAAAGCTCAGCGTACAGATGCTCAGTGATAGTCTTATTAGTGCTTTCATAAAAAGAAATACTTTTCGAAACGAGGCGTTAGAGGAGCCTCAAGATCCGGACAATTTAACATTTTATTTATTCGGCTCCAAATAATAATCAAGTGTGGACAGCTATTTATCGTTAGCTTGTCCGACAATCGCATACTTCCTCACCATTCCACGTAATTGGTTGTAGGTTAACCCAAGTAATTCTGCGGCTTGTTTCTGGTTATACTTGCTCTGTTTTAGGGCTTGATTGAGTAGCTTGATGTCTTGTTGTTCTTGCCATGCTTTATAATCAAGCGGCAAAGAAAACGAACTCTCTGATGAAGTATGGCTGTTAGACGGCTCATTGCCAGTTTCCTGCGTGGAATATTGCTCTGTTTCCCATGCGGGCTTAAATGGGTTAAACACCAAAGATTCAATAGGATATGGATCTTTACCGTGCTGGTAGATAGCACGCTCAATGACGTTTTTGAGTTCTCGAACATTCCCCGGCCAAGAATAATCCAGCAGCGCCTCAACAGCAGACGGAGCAAAGCCGACAAACAGCTCTAACTCTAATTCACGACACATCTTAATAGCGTAGTATTCTGCTAGTAGCGTGATGTCTTCTTTTCGCTCACGAAGAGGAGGGATAGTAATCACGTCAAACGCCAGTCGATCTAATAAATCGGCCCTGAATTCGCCCTTTAATGCCATGTCTGGCAAGTCGGCATTGGTCGCACACACCAACCTTACATTGGCACTTAAAGCTTTTTGTCCACCGACACGCTCATACTGTCCGTATTCAATAACACGCAACAATTTCTCTTGAACGGCAAGGGGAGTAGTCGCGAGTTCATCCAGAAACAGTGTCCCACCTTCGGCCCTCTCAAAACGACCTTGATGACGACCTTTTGAGCCCGTGAAAGAACCGGATTCATGACCAAACAGTTCTGAATCAATCAAACCTTCACTGAGGGTTGAGCAGTTCAATGAGATCAACGGTTGATCCCAGCGTCTTGAAAGGTAATGCAGCCTTTGTGCGATCAGCTCTTTACCCGTACCACGCTCGCCAATGATCAGAATAGGTCTTTCGATTGGAGCCAGCTGAGAAACTTTATCTAAAACAGAGAGAAAGCTAGGTGACTCACCAATGAGGTTCTGCTGCATAGCGGTTCCTTATGCAATTTAAGTACTGAAGAAGGTCATCTTAAGGCTGTAGTGGTGAAAAATACCAATACTTGGTTAAATTCATCATAGCATGATTCGGGTTAATCACCATTTTATCGTAAGTGATTGATAAACAATGCCTTAAAAGTTGGCACGCAACTTGGATTATGTATGGTAGGTTTAACAACTAACGTAAATTTTTGAGCAAGTGGATTGAGAGTCGAATAACGACTTAAAACACATTTGCCATCATTGTAATTAAGGAGTTCCTCATGGGCATTTTTTCTCGCTTTGCAGACATTGTAAATTCAAACATCAGTGCACTATTAGATAAGGCTGAAGATCCTGAAAAGATGATTCGCCTAATTATTCAAGAAATGGAAGATACGCTGGTTGAGGTTCGTACTAACTCAGCAAAAGCAATCGCAGATAAAAAAGAACTAGCGCGTAAAGTTGAAGCCATCGAAACTCAGATTCTAGATTGGCAAAACAAAGCGACACTCGCACTAACTAAGCAACGTGAAGATTTAGCTAGAGCAGCTCTAATCGAAAAGCAAAAACTGGAAGACATCATCAAGAGCCTGCACACCGAGCAAACTTTGGTTCATGAAACCATCGAAAAGCTAACCAGTGAGATTGGCAAGCTTGAAACTAAAATTGCAGAAACTCGCGCAAAGCAACAAGCATTAATGATTCGTAATAATGCGGCGAGCAATCGTCGTGATGTTCAAAAACATCTGCATTCAAGCAAAACCAACGAAGCAATGGCGAAGTTTGAGCAATTCTCGCGTAAAGTGGATGAATTAGAAGCTGAAGCGGACGTTTACGCTAAAACGGGTAACGCAAAATCTTTAGACCAAGAGTTTGCCGAACTACAAGCTCAAGATGAAATCGAAAAAGAGCTGGCGAAACTAAAGCAACAAGTTGAAAACCGCGATAAATAATTTAGGAGTTGTCTATGTCAACATTTCTAATTGCAGGTCCACTGATTGTCTTTTTAATCTTCGTGGCACCGCTATGGTTATTCTTACATTACCGCAGCAAGAAGAAATCCAGCAATGGTCTTTCAGAAACCGATCTTCAACGTCTGCATAAGCTTTCTGCGCAAGCCGAATCCATGCAAGACCGAGTGAAAACGCTAGAGAAAATATTGGATGCGGAGTCGCCTAACTGGAGACGAAACTATGAGTAGAGAACTGTATCGCGACACGATTAACGGCAAATTGTCTGGTGTGTGTGCAGGGTTAGCGAACTACTTTGGCCTTGAAGTGTGGTTGGTTCGCATCTTAGTTATCTCTGCGGCACTGCTTGGTGGTAGCTTTCTGGTGTTATTAGCGTATTTAGCTTTGACATTTATGCTTGAAAAACAACCACCTCACTATGTTGATGAGATGAAAGCCAAGCAAGAGCATACACTCAAGCAAAAACCTTGGGAAAAAGGGCAAACGGCAGAGTCGTTACTGGGCACTTTAGAGGGTGATTTCCAGAAGTTAGAGACCAGTGTTCGCAACATGGAAGCTTATGTGACCTCCGACACTTTTAAAGTCGACCGTGCTTTTAAGAACATGTAACGATAAGTCTAAAAAGATTAGATAACGGTTTAGGAAAATTTATCCCAAGCCGTTATTTTTTTTAATAATTTTGTCTAAATAAATCTTACGATGACTGGTAAGTTACATGTGATTAATCTATGTTATAAAAATATTTATAGATATGGATGATCACCAATGTATCGAGCCTCCGTTGTCCTTTTGACAGCCTTAGCTGGGTTGTCTGGGTGTGGTAAGGAGCTTCCTCCCGTACCTGAACCTGATTCTAGACCCGCCAAACTCTTCACTGTCTCCGTCGGTAGTAATGCCTTTGAACGTAGCTTTCCAGCCACCACTGAAGCCGGTGACAAAGCAGTACTGGCATTCCGTGTTCCTGGATTGCTTCAGACTATCGATGTTACATCTGGCCAGAAGGTCAGCAAAGGTGAAGGGCTTGCAACGCTCAACCCTGATGAATATCAGCTGTTAGAGAAGCAAGCAAGAGCCAATTTTAAGCTTGCTGATGTTCAATACCAACGTTCGATTAAGCTACGTAAAGACCGAGTGGTATCAGAGCAAGATTTCGACCAAGCGAAAGCCAATCATAATTCTGCTAAAGCGATGCTTAATCAAGCCAAAGCAAACCTTCGCTATACCACTCTAGTTGCACCTTACGATGGAACAATTTCCATTATTCCGGCTGAAAACCATGAATACATCGCTGCTAAACAAGGCGTGATGAATATTCAAACCAATCAAATTCTTAAAGTCGTCTTCTTATTACCCGACCAACTTATTACACGCTTTTCTTCAGGGTTCGAGACGGATGCAACCATGGTTTTTGATGCATTTCCTGAAAACTCTTATGCTTTAACCTTCCAAGAAGTGGATACCGAAGCAGACCCGAAAACAGGTTCGTACAAAGTTACTATGGTAATGGAAAGGCCAACCGATGTGGGTATTTTGCCGGGCATGTCTGGCACAGTAAATTTGGTTTCAGCGTTAGCAGCCGCCACCAAAATTCCAACGTCAGCAATGGTAGTCGATGGGGATGATGTATCTGTGTGGCGTGTTAACAGCGATGGCATTGTTGAGAGTGTCTCAATCGTCATCGATGAAAAACGCCATATCGTCTCTGGACTGAACGATGGCGATCGCATAGTGACTTCTGGCGTCAATGGTCTTGAATCGGGCATTAAAGTTCGAGAGTGGATAAAGGAAAGGGGGCTATAACATGAAAATACTTCAAGTGGCCGCTGGCCTGTCGTGTTTGCTCTTACTTACGGCTTGTGAAGATAAGCAATCTGCAGAGGTGAGTAATTCGCCCTTGGTTAAAGCTATCGAGATTTCAGTCATCGATTTTAGTGACAAACTCTATTTCCCTGCAGTAGCAAACGCTGCTGAGAAAGCTCACCTCAGTTTTCGTGTGGCTGGTGAAATTAATAAGCTTGATGTCAAAGAGGGTGAACGTGTTTCTAAAGGGGACATCATTGCTGAGCTTGACCCAACCGATTATCAATTGGATGTCGACAACGCTCAGGCGCGTTACACGGTAATCAACAGTCAATACAGACGTTCAAGCCCACTAGTGAAGAAAGGCTTGTTGGCTAAGTCGCAGTTTGATGAAATTGCCGCTCAACGTCAGATTGCTTATGCCGAATTAGAGTTAGCAAAACTTCGCTTGTCGTTCACTAAGCTTCGTGCCCCTGTTGATGGGATTATTTCACGTGTCAGTGTCGACCAATATGAAAATATTCAGGTAGGTCAACAGGTCGTTAATATTCACAGTGTTGAAGATGTTGAGGTTGTGATTCAACTCCCTGATCAAATCTATGTGAATCAACCGAACGAACAATTGCTCGCGAACGTTGAAGCTGTGGTTAGAGTACCCAGTGGCAATGAATACACGGCAGGTATTAAGGAATTTACTACTGAACCGGATCCAAGTACGGGCACATTTACGGTGACGCTTGCTTTGCCTATGCCTGAAGATGACTTGATTCTGGATGGTATGGCGGTTGAAGTGACGTCAAACGGTAGAGATATCGGGTTGGACTTAAAAGCTGGTGTACTGATTCCGATTGAAGCGGTTTTTAACGCTGATGGGGATGATTTAACGCGTCAGAACTCTTATGTATGGGTGCTTAACGACGACAAGACAGTATCGAAACAGCAAGTCGTGTTAGGAAAAGCAAATCAGAAAACATTGCAGATTACGAAAGGATTAGAAATGGGGCAGCATGTTGTTGTTGCAGGCGTATCGCGATTGCGAGATGGGATGACAGTGGAAGTACTATCTCAGGAGGCAAACAATGAGTGAAGTGAATAACAAGCCCCAAAATGATGAACAACAAGGTGATGAACAGATCACTGGTGTAGCAGCGTACTTTATTCGCAACAAAGTAATCAGTTGGATGCTATCGCTGATCTTCTTAATTGGTGGTGTTTCTGCATTCTTCGGTTTGGGGCGTTTAGAAGATCCTGCCTTTACCATCAAAGATGCAATGGTTGTGACTTCATACCCGGGGGCAACGCCTCAACAGGTGGAAGAAGAAGTTACCTATCCTTTAGAGAAAGCGATTCAACAGCTTACCTATGTCGACGAAGTGAACTCTATCTCTAGCCGTGGCCTGTCTCAGGTAACGGTAACGATGAAGAATAACTATGGTCCAGATGATCTTCCGCAAATCTGGGATGAACTTCGTCGAAAAGTGAATGATCTGAAAGTCTCACTGCCACCCGGGGTCAATGATCCTCAAGTCATCGATGACTTTGGTGATGTTTACGGTATTTTGCTCGCGGTAACAGGGGATGGTTACAGTTACAAAGAGCTGTTGGATTATATTGATTACTTAAGGCGTGAGCTGGAATTGGTTGATGGGGTCAGTAAAGTCTCTGTTTCTGGTCAGCAGCAAGAGCAAGTGTTCATTGAGATATCGATGAAACGGATAAGTTCTCTGGGCCTTTCTCCAAGCACGGTATTTAATCTTTTATCGACTCAAAACATTGTATCAAGTGCTGGTGCGGTCAGGATTGGCGACGAGTACATTCGAATCCATCCAACGGGTGAGTTCCAGAATGTTGAACAGCTTGGTGACTTGATTCTGACAGAAGGTGGCGCTCAAGGTCTCATCTACCTAAAAGATGTGGCGAATGTAACTCGTGGTTATGTTGAAGTTCCAAGTAACATCATTGGCTATAACGGCAAGCTCGCGCTCAATCTTGGTGTCTCTTTTGCTCAGGGTGTCAACGTGGTCGCGGTTGGTGAAGCGTTTGATCGAAGATTGGCCGAGCTAAAGTATCAACAACCCGTTGGTATCGATATCTCCGAGGTTTATAACCAACCCAAAGAGGTAGACAAGTCGGTAAGTGGTTTTGTGGTGAGCTTAGGACAGGCGGTTGCGATCGTAATCGTGGTGTTACTGTTCTTTATGGGATTACGCTCAGGTCTGTTGATTGGCTTGATATTGTTGTTGACCGTTTTCGGCACCTTCATTTTCATGCAGTACTTTAAGATCGACCTACAACGTATTTCACTGGGCGCGTTGGTTATCGCTTTGGGGATGCTGGTGGATAATGCCATTGTGGTGGTGGAAGGGATATTGATCGGCACGCAGAAGGGACGAACCCGGATGCAGGCCGCCACAGATATCGTAACCCAAACCAAATGGCCACTGCTTGGTGCGACGGTTATCGCGGTGACTGCGTTTGCTCCAATTGGTTTATCTGAAGACTCAACAGGCGAATACTGTGGCACCTTGTTCACGGTGCTACTGATCTCCTTGATGCTGAGTTGGTTTACTGCCATCTCGCTCACGCCGTTCTTTGCCGACATGTTCTTTAAAGGTCAGAAGGTCGACCCAGATAACGAAGGTAAGGACCCATACAACGGGATGGTTTTTGTTATCTACAAAAACTTCCTCGAGTTCTGTATGAAGCGTGCTTGGTTAACCATGTTTGTTCTTATTATTGGTTTAGGCGCGAGCGTTTATGGTTTTGGCTTTGTGAAACAAGCTTTCTTCCCGTCTTCGACAACACCGATGTTCCAAGTTGATGTGTGGATGCCGGAAGGGACGGATATAAGAGCGACGAACACCAAACTTAAAGTGTTGGAAAGCTGGTTATCAGAACAGGACGAAGTTGAGCATATCACTACGACCGCTGGTAAGGGGTTACAGCGTTTCATGCTGACTTATGCGCCAGAGAAGAGTTATAGCGCATATGGCGAGATAACGGTTCGTGTAAAGAGTTATGAAGTACTTGAAACACTGATGCTGCGTTTCCGAGAATACGTGAACGGTCAGTTCCCCGAGATAGATTACAAGCTCAAACAGATTGAATTAGGTCCTGGTGGTGGTGCAAAAATTGAAGCGCGAATTGTTGGCTCAGATCCAACGGTTTTACGTTCAATCGCAGCTCAAGTTATGGATATCATGCGCGCCGATGACGGATCGTTTAACGTTCGTCACGATTGGCGTGAAAGAACTAAGGTATTAACGCCTCAGTTCAATGAAAGCCAAGCTCGTCGTTATGGTATTACTAAGTCAGACGTGGATGATTTCCTTGCGATGTCTTTCTCTGGTATGTCGATTGGTGTTTACCGTGACGGTACTACGCTAATGCCGATCGTGGCTCGTTTACCCGAAGATGAGCGTGTCGACATTCGTAATATCGAAGGCATGAAGATCTGGAGTCCTGCATTAAGTGAATACATCCCACTGCAACAAGTGACCTTGGGTTATGAGATGGAATGGGAAGATCCACTGATCATCCGTAAGAACCGTAAGCGTATGCTGACAGTAATGGCCGATCCTGATCTACTAGGTGAAGAAACCGCTTCAACCCTGCAGAAACGCTTGCAACCACAAATAGAAGCTATTGAGATGCCACCTGGTTACTATCTTGAATGGGGCGGTGAATATGAGTCATCAGCAGATGCACAGGCGTCACTGTTTACCACTATGCCTATGGGTTACTTGTTTATGTTCTTGATTACCGTGTTCCTGTTTAACTCGGTAAAAGAGCCTCTGATTGTTTGGTTAACGGTTCCATTGGCTTTGATTGGGGTTACGACGGGCTTGTTGGCCTTGAATACGCCGTTTGGTTTCATGGCATTGTTGGGCTTTTTGAGCTTATCAGGAATGCTACTCAAAAATGGTATCGTACTGCTCGACCAGATTGAGATTGAAATGAAATCAGGTAAAGACCCGTATGTCGCGGTTGTTGATGCGGCACTGAGTCGTGTTCGCCCAGTATGTATGGCGGCGATCACCACTATTTTAGGTATGATCCCTCTGCTGCCCGATATCTTCTTCAAACCAATGGCAGTAACCATCATGTTTGGTTTGGGCTTTGCGACTGTACTGACGCTAATCGTGGTACCTGTGCTGTATCGTCTATTCCATAAAATTGAAGTGGCTTAACGCTAATTAACCTTTGAAATAATGCCCCTGAATGGGGCATTATTTTTATGTACGATTACTAAAAGAGACTATCGGAATGGAAGCGAATACAGTGGATAGAACCTGTGCATGGGCACTTAAACACGAGCTTGAAAGGGAGTACCACGATGCAGAGTGGGGCGTGCCTGTTTATGATGACCAAGTTCTGTTTGAGTTCATTACTTTAGAAGGAGCTCAGGCGGGGCTGAGTTGGATTACGATCCTTAAAAAGCGTGAAGGCTATCGTGTTGCATTTGATAACTATGACATCAATAAGTTAGCCGCACTCAATGAAGACAACGTGCCACACATCATTGATAACTTCGATGTGGTTAAGCACAAGGGCAAAATTGCGTCGGTATACAACAATGCTCGAGCGACACTTGAACTACAGAAAGAGTTCGGCTCTCTTTCAAATGCCTTATGGCAATTTGTCGATAATCAAGTGCTCGTGAATCAATGGACTGAGATGTCTCAAGTTCCCGCTTCTACCGAGCAATCTAAAGCGATGAGTAAGTTTTTGAAGAAAAGAGGCTTTAAGTTTGTAGGGGAAACAATCTGTTACGCGTTCATATATGAGTACTTTCTAGGTGTATTTACAATAAATCATCTCTTGAAGCAGTCCTCGCTATGGTCATCAACTAACCCACAGGCCTGCATGAAAGCGTAAATCGTTGTTGTGCCTAGGAATTTAAAGCCTCTCTTCTTGAGGTCTTTCGCTAAAGCATCTGATTCTTTAGTTGTAGCAGGTGGCATTTCACCTTCAGCATAGGTATTAACCAATGGCTCCCCACCAACAAACGCCCAGACGTAATTGCTAAAGCTATCGAACTCTTGTTGTATCTCTTGGAAGCACTGAGCATTGTTAATAGCGGCTAGTATTTTTGCTCTGTTACGAATGATACCAACATCTTGCATCAACTCTTCTACCTTGCCCTCATCAAACTGAGATACCTTGATAGGGTCGAATTCTGCAAAGGCATTTCTATAGCCTTCCCTGCGTTTGAGGATTGTGTACCAACTCAAGCCTGCTTGTGCTGATTCAAGCACTAAGAACTCGAAGAACACCTTATCGTCATAAACAGGAACTCCCCACTCTTTATCGTGGTACTCAAGATAGTCAGGTTTAGCACCTTCAACCCATAGGCAACGTTTCATTGTAGAGTCCCAATAAACTGTGAGTCATTAACTTAGCATATGTGTTAATCAAAGAATGGCAATACACATATTTACCACATGTCTCGAAATGAAAGCCCCAAGGTGTATGTGTTATGGGGCTTGACTAAGAACTATAAAAGGGGAAGGACGTTACTCGGTAATCCAACCTAGCTTTATTGCTTGAATTTTGGCTTTTGAAGTCAATACAAAACCATCGAAATGCTGTCCATACCTTTGATAGTATTGCCTTTCACTCATAAGTAGTCCTTCATCTATTAGTTCTTGGATATATACCTCAGCAAAGATTCTAGAGCAAGTCATAAGACTATGAAGGTCATGAAAGGTAAAATGCGATTTCCCCTTGTTATAAGCTTCAACTGTTGCTTTCAATAGCTCAGTCTTTTTATCTATCTTACTTTCAGCAGGTTTAGCTTCTGCTGTTAGATAGGGGTTAGAGCCAATCTCAGGTTCTTTATATAAAGGGCTTCCATGTATCTCACGCATTAACTCATCAATAACAGACTCAAACTCATTGTCGTTAGAAAAATCAATATAAAGCTTTGATCTTAAGAAGGTAGGAACATCGTTGGTGCTTTGCTGACGAATTATAGGAATGATTTTCTTGTCACCTATGCTGGACATCAATGATGAGGTTACAATCATCTTTTCATAGCCTACACCTCCAGTGCCCTTGTTAGCTTTCTCTACATATTTCTCAGTACAAACCATTATCACACGGTCAACTTCAGCTAACTGAGTTTCCATGAAGTGAGGTAAGTCGTCACCAGCCCCCAAACTCCATGCATCTATCCTAGCGTCAATACCCGCGTTCTTTAACCTTGTGGCAAGGTCTAAAACCCATTGTTTATGCTGTGCACTATCATGCGAGTAGGACAGAAAGACCTTTGGTATATTTATGCTCATAGTAACTCCTAATTAACTGATATGAGTTAGATGAGGCTTGGTATACGAAAAATCAATGAAGCACAGCAAGTAACGCTTTGAGCTAACTCACAATTATGCTTTTTGTAACCTGTTAACTGTTGCTGGCGATATTCCTAGCTTCTCTGCTGTTTGAGCTATTGATAGCGTCTGACGTAGCTCTTTAACTTGCTCAGGGGTTGCCTTTGAAGGTCTGCCAAACTTCTTACCTTTGGCTTTAGCC
Source organism: Vibrio splendidus (assembly GCF_001557875.1). Classification (GTDB taxonomy): domain Bacteria; phylum Pseudomonadota; class Gammaproteobacteria; order Enterobacterales; family Vibrionaceae; genus Vibrio; species Vibrio splendidus_F. The sequence continues at coordinate 228,901 of NZ_LNRF01000005.1, forward strand.
GCTTCTATACCTTCACGTTGACGCTCTTTAATAAGCTCTCGCTCCATCTGTGCTACTGAAGCAAGAATGCCTAAGACACCTTTCTGAGCTGCTGACATAGTAGAGTTGAAGCTTAGACCTTCTTTGATGAATTCTATTGATACTTGCTTGGTGGTTAACTGCTCCACTATTGCTACAGCGTCACCAGCCCCAGAACGGCACACACGGTCTAATGAGTGGATGTAAAGCTTATCCCCTTCTCTAAGGTAATTAAGGCACTCAGACCATACAGGGCGGTCTATCGTAGAAGCACTGCAATGCTCTTCAAATACCTTATCAAACTCCATACCTACTAATTGACGGTCTGTATTCTGGTCTGTTGTTGATACTCGCTTATAGCCTATCGTTGCCATTGTTCTATCTCATAAAGTCTAAGGAGTTATGATTTATACTATATCAAAAATGGATAATCAAGGTTTTGAGATAGGAAAGCCGCTCTATCTTAAAAGGTATACATATGAGATAGGTATTAATCACACCTTAAAACATGGCATTAAATGCAGAAACTGTAGATTAGACATAGGATTGTAATTCTATATGCAATTAGAATAGAGCTAGTTCAAGTTTGTGAGGAAATGTAGTGATAGCTGACGCTGTAACGTCCATTAGGGCGTATTTGTACGAAAAGAATAGTAGTCCACTGCTAGGGAGTGTGATTGTCTCTTGGCTTTTCTGGAACTATAGAATGGTGCTCTTAGTATTCAGCGACTTGAAGTATGCAGAGAAGATGGCAGAGATAGACCGTTTCTATAGCGATGACTTCTACGCTATCGCTACCAAAAGTTTTGAGTTCTCAGTATCGAACCAGTCAATGTTAGCCGTAATATTTCCACTGCTTACCGCAGCATTCTATCTATTCATTTACCCAATCCCAGCAAAGAAAGTCTTTGAATATAGCCTCGTGAAACAGAAAGAGTTAAGAGAAGCTAAACAAAAAGCAGAAGAGGCAAAGCTACTCGATGTAGAAGAGTCAAAGTTACTGTGGAAAAGAGTAGTAGATAGTGACCAGCAATTAGCAGAAGAAAGAGAAAGATATTCAAGACTAATTGCCGAGAAAGATAGCCAAATTAATGAGCTTAAGGATAGATTGAAGCCCTCAGAACCACCTAGTCTAGAAAGGGATGAGCAAGAAGCAATTCTAAATGAGGAGAAATCCAAGGGTTCAGAAAAGGAATCTGAGAGCGAAGACAATACGCATCAAAGCTATATTCGCGTACAGCCTGCATCTATACAGACTGAAGACGAAAGGCTTTATGATAGGGCAATGGAATTGTTATCCCTTGAACCACCTTATGATGAACAAGAAGAGACACAACTAGTGCTTTTGTCTGAATTAGCAGACTCTCCTAACGCACTGCCTGTGCATGCTTTAGTGAAAAAGTATAAGAACCAAGGGAAAGCAAAGTTTTATATTGATGAACTTGTTGAAGAGGGCTTAGTTAATCGTTCACCAAATGACTATTACTCAATTTCGCAACCAGTTAAGCGAGCTATCATTAAGAATAGAAAATAGCTAGTTATCAATAGATTGAGTTAAGCCCATGGGATTGCCTCTGGGCTTTTTTGTTGCCTAAAGAAAGGTGCTTGTAGTTATAGTCACAAACCGCTGAGTTATGGAGTCTATATAAGTGTGGTATGAATGTGGTCACAAATTAGGTCTGACATGCATACTATTAAATGTAGTAAATACAATTAGATAGATAAGTTATAAAGCTCTGGCAGGACGACTACAACTTGCTTAAACGACACTGAAGGTTTGATGGGATACAGATTAACCAACTCCCAAGGTTTACTTCAGGTCGGGCTGCCATAGGTGTTAGCTCTGAAGAGTTCCTATGGTTTAAGGATAACTGTATCTGAACACTGATTAATCTATCTAACTTATATATTTCAATAACTTAAATAAGGATTTCAATTTGAATAACGTAACAGAATTAATAGAACTAGCCACTAAGAATGGCTTGGATACTTCAGTGTTAGAAGCAATAGGCTTTGATAATATTGAAGGCTTTCCTAACTATCAGTGTCATAACATCAGTGGCTTATATAGAAACAAGAATACTCACAGAGTCTTAAAGCCCAATGCTAAAGGGCAAGTGCGCTTAATTGCTAATAACGCTGAAGGTAAGAAGGTTAAATGGGTCATGCAAGCCAAAGCAAGCTAAGGGGTATGAATGAAGAAGGTAAAGAAGTGCTCTAGATGCAAGAAAGCTAAGCGTATGACACGCCACCAGCGTATATGCAGTCAATGCAAGCAAGATGGCTTCTTTGGTGGCTCTTACTTTCGCTGGCTTTGGGACATGGCTAAGCGGTCTGATAAGCAAGCTATGCCTAGTTGCACTGATGAATTGATTAAGGTCTTTGAAGTCAGGAAGTTTGCTATTAAAGCAAGGGGTTACTACAGAGAGAATCAAAGCATTGGCACTAAGTATAACTATCACATTGGTCATAGATACCCTGCTTCAAAAGGAGGCAAGCTGATTGCTGAGAACCTAGTAGTTATGCCTGCTTTGGTTAACTTAACACTGAGAGATAAGCATGGTGATGGACTGGAGAGTTATAGGGTTGAGCGTACCGAAGGTCATTGGACTTTAGATGAGTTCAAGGACTATGTTGCTAGTTTTGATATAGATCGCTTACAGGCTTATATAGGAGGTTCTGAGGCTACTAATATTAATGACTTTGAGACCAATGGCTTAGCAATGGGTGAAGTACTTCAAATAGAGGCTGAGCGTTTAGGGGAAGAACCGAAAGGCACTGATTTATTAGTATCTAGCTACTATCAGAAGCTGAGCAAGTTCAGTCAATTAGCCAATGGACTAGAACAACTAGAAACACTAATGGGCTTTGATGACATACATCAACAGCTACTCAATTATAGAAAACAACAGGATGGAATTATGGGATTTGATATAGAACCAAGCAATGAATTTGATGTAGACGATACACTGATAGAAATGGAATCAGCTAAAGCAATGGAGAGATTGAAAGAGCTGAAGGCTCAAGGAGAGTTAGGTGGAAATGAAGCTAATCATCTTGCAGATATGCTAACGCCACTAGAGCTTGAACAGAACCAGATGTACTTTGAAGTTCAAGAAAATCAAAGAGTTGGACTTGTGGCGTAGAAGGTTTTACCTAGAATTGCTGTTTTGGTTACACTCCAAATCGCCTGTAGGCGTTGGTACATAAGGGCTGAGAGGGTATTGCTTGTGCTATTTCCTAGGTAGTACATAGGGTCGAAAACAATAGCGAGTCATATATTGCGCTTAGTATTGACCGATACTATGAAGCCATACAGCCCCATAAAACAACCATACTTATGGTTATCAACTCTGCTTTAACTAAGTGCTTACCCAAAGTTAGCAATACACGTCAACCCGTTAAGAGCCGATAGAAACGGCTACACTGCAAGCATCCCAATTATCATCCATTATTAAATGGATAGGTATACATCTAGCTTGTGTGTGAATTAGTTTTTCATTAGTAATAACTAATTAAGATGTATACATCTATAACCTAGAACGCCGTTATACCAAGTATTCAAATCAAGCATCCTATTGACTTTATAGAGCTACCTAATGCTTAGCATCTTCCACACAAACATAGGCTTAGCCTTCATATAGTGATATGGATTCTGGATTGACTGGAATATAAAACTACTCGTAGAGTCAATTTCAAAGATAGCCTGCTTGTCTATCATATCGACCTCAAACCTTGAGAACTGATTCATTAGCTGTCTAAGCTTGTTACGAGCGGTAATGGTTTCGGTTGTTATTTCAGGCTTAAAAGCAGTATCAATTAACCCAATAGACTCCTTCATGTTCATCTTGATGGTGTTCGTCTCTTTAGCTTGCTCCTGTTTCTCTAGCTCAATTAATGAATCAAGCTCCTTGAGTTCATCTGTACGCTTTTGAATGTTAGCTATAACCTGAGAGTTAGATGTAGAAGCAAAAGCCTCTAGCATTGTATCTAGAGCGTCTGAAAGGTGCTGTCTCTTAGCTTCTAATGGCTTTAATTTTCTCACCGCTGTCTTGGGCTTACTCCATGTTTTATAGAATGCAGGGGTAAGCCATTGCTCTTTTAACCAGTCCCTTAGAAACATGATGTTAATAGGTTTTGAGTCGCATGTGCCTTTGAGTGATTCAGGGCATCTGAAGTAATAAAGGTGGGACTGCTTTTGCAATCTAAGTGGAGCACTACACCGCTTACAGGTGCCAACGTCCTTTAGTATATTAAGGTGACTAGAAGTAGAGCCTCGTTTTAGTGACTTAGCCCTTTGCTTTATTTGAGCTTGGGATAGGTAGAAGGTTTGCTCTTCAATCACTGAAGGGTAAAAGTCTTGTATTGGCTCACCAATTGGAACTGACTTTCTATTTACTCGTTGATTTGGTTGATACTCACCAAGAACTGCTTTGGTGTTAAGCACTTTAGTAATTACTGCATCACCCCATGTCTTACCTTTAGGGCTAGGGATACCTTTAGCATTGAGGTGCTTAGATATAAGGTGAGAACCCATACCACCAATGCTTAGCTCGTATATTTCCCTAACTAACTCAGCACTTTCATTAAGGATGAATGACTTCTTATCATCGGAAAGGTCTAGCCAGAAAGGCTTATTGTTAGTTTTCAGTGCGTTAGGGTCTGTTCTACGCTTGTGCCATACAGCCTTTAAACGTTTTGATTTGGTTTCTGATTCTTCATTGGCTCTAGCCATCGTAACTATGGCTGTTATGAACTCAGCTAACCCCATGCCTTTCTTATAGGTTTGGTTATCAAACAGGGTTACTACAATGACACCTTGATTAGTAATGGCTAAAAGTTGTTGTAGTGCTTCATCAATATTAGCTCGGCTTAAGCGGTCTAAGCTCTCAACCAATAAGTAGCAAGGAGTTGGTATCTTACCTTCCTCTAAAGCAGCTATAAACTGCCCTAAGCCAGCATCCTCAAGGCTATTGTTTGAATGGTATGCAGAGACTCCCAAATCCTCAAAGGAATCTGTACTAAGCTCTAGGTTATGCTTGTGGCAATAGTCTTCAGCTAGTTGTATTTGGCGACGTATTGAGTCCCCATGGCTTTGCGTTGCTGAAGAAAAGCGTCTGTAACTGTATGCGTTCATTTCTCAATCTTAACTTAATGACTATATTTAGTAAATATACCTTTATGCAAGCGACAGGCATGGTTAATGACCATGTTGTGGGTTGTCCGTACAAATAAAAGTGTTATTTATCGTCAAAAAATAATTGCGTTAATATAGGAAAATTCACTGGTCATTTATAAACTATCCAATATCATATGCGACCAAATTCAAACCTAGAAGACGATAGTGAAACAACAAAGCTACCAAATCTGTGATGCTCGTTATGATCCTTTGCTTAGGCAGTTTGTGCGTGAAGATGGCCGCGTAGAAACTATCGCGCCGATAGAAGGTAAGGTGTTTCTCTTCTTACTTGAAAATGAAGGCGAGTGCATTGAACGAGGCCTGATATTTGATAGGTGCTGGGGCAATGTGATTGTCTCAGAGCAAGCGCTCACTAACGTGATATCTAAGATTAGAAAAACGCTGTCACGGGTGACTTGTGGCTGTGCGACGATTCGTACAGTCAGTAAAACGGGTTATTTACTTGAAATCGACGAGTCGATAAAGCCTAGCAAAACTGAAACTGTGCCTTCTCAAGTGACTGCGAAGGCATCTAAATCAAACTCTTCGCCTATCGCTAAAGAAGTGTTGGCTGCAACTGAAATTTCTGCAGATGTTAACACTGCAACGGTAACTGATTCTGATTTCAAGACGTCTTCCAACCAACAACCGAACTCAACTGAATCAGAGCCTTCAAATTCAAAAAGTAATGCGCAACTAGTTAAAGCGGGCTATTTAGTTGCATTGATTTGTGTCGTCGTTACGGCGTTCAACCTTTTCCAAACCTATTATACGCCACAGCCTTATTTTGTTGATAAGACGGAATATCGTGACAGTTACACAGATAATACCAATCACTACTTTTTCCATATTGCGCACAATGATTCCTATTCGTTGCCTGCGATTACTCAAAAGCTGACGGATGTGATACCTAGCCACTGCAATGTTGATATTTTTGTCCGTATCTACCCATCAGTAGACCAACCCGAAAATGATGCGTTATACATGTTGATTAAAAGGAAGGATGGAGAGGCTTTGAACTATAGCGCCTCCATTTTCAATGTAGAGTCATCTTTTGATTCGTTTACTCAGTACATGAAAAAGAGGAGTGACTTTTGCGACTAATTGGCTTACTCATTCTTTGTGCGATCGCCGCTTCGAGCTTCTTGTTAGAGCAAAACGTATTAGCAGGCACTCGATGGCACTGTAAAACGATCAAAACGGATTTTTTATCTCAGGCATTCCAACCATATCAAGCACTGTACGAGCGCATAAGCCTTACTTTTCAGTCAGACCATACTTTTAGTATTAGAGAGTTTGTGACGATTACCGAGCGAGACGGTAACGAGAGTACGATGGAAAACCTTTATTCCGGCTACTACGAACTGGATGGAAACAATCTGTCGATGAGTATTCTTGATGTGAGAACGGCAACGCCTTTTCATGATCCTATTATTAATAATGATTACAGTGAGTATAAAGGGGTGACGATTGACTACGCTATTACAGTGAAGGATCAGTCTTTGTATATGTTCAATGAACATCGAACTGAAATATTCAACTGGGTGTGTTTTAACGTTCAATAGCTGCTTTTCCGCTATGCGACTAGTCCACTGAGCTAAAAAAGGCAGGAATATCCTGCCTTTTGATCTGACTCTGCTTAACTCTTTTAATTAAACGAGGGCGTTGTAACGCTCTAATCCAGCCTCCAGGTCTGCAATCAGGTCATCAACGTCCTCTAAGCCGATATGAACACGAATCAAGGTACCTTCGAAGTTAGGGTTCGCTACTGTTCTTAGGCTATCAAAGCTGTTCGGTTCGTTGGCTAGAATCAAACTCTCAAAGCCGCCCCATGAGTAACCCATACTAAAGTGCGTCATACCATCAAGCAGCGCTGTGGTCGCTTTTGTATTTGAGTTTTTCAGCACGAAAGAGAACAAGCCATTACCGCCAGTGAAATCTCGCTTAAAGAACTCATGGCCTGGGCAAGATTCAAGCGCAGGGTGACGAACATGGTCAACCTCAGGACGAGTCTCTAACCATTTTGCAACTTTCAAGCTGCTCTCTGCGTGCTGACGTAGTCGAACATCAAGAGTACGAATACCACGTAGTCCTAGGTAAGCGTCATCTGGCGAAACACATTGTCCCATCAAGTAGCTCTGTTCTCTTAGTTGGTCCCAACATTTTTCATTGGCGACCGCAGTCCCTAACATCACATCAGAGTGGCCCACGATGTACTTAGTCGCTGCTTGGATCGAGATATCAACACCGAAATCAAACGGCGAGAAGTTAACACCGGCTGCCCAAGTGTTGTCTAACATAACGATGATGTCATGTTCATGAGCAACACGCGCAAGCGTTGGAATGTCTTGAACTTCCATTGTGACTGAACCTGGAGACTCGGTAAACAGAACCTTAGTGTTTGGCTTAATAAGGTCTTGGATTCCTTCACCAATCGTTGGCTCGTAGTAAGTCGTCTCGACTCCCATCTTTTTCATGATGGTGTCACAGAAATCACGTGTCGGTTCGTAGCAGGTATCGACCATCAGAATATGGTCACCTGTTTCTACGAAAGAGAGGATGGCATTAGAAATGGCAGCTGTACCACAAGGGTAGAGTGCACAGCCAGCGCCGCCTTCAACTTCAACCATGGCATCTTGGAAAGCGAAATGAGTGTTGGTTCCACGACGTCCGTAAAAAAGCGTTTTGTTAGCGCGATTAATCGTAGCCTTGCGCTTTTCTTCTACTGAGTTGAACACGACAGTTGAAGCGCGCTGTACGGGGGGGTTAACGACACCATTGGTCCACTTCTTATCACGACCTGCAGTGATCAGCTTAGTGGTTTTGTTCTCGGACATGCTGTGAATTCCTTATCAATCGGTTATGTCCTATTTAAAACATGCCAATAGCCTTCAAAGCAAGAGTGCAGCGGGAGTTTTTATGCTTTTCTTTCTCTTTTTAACCTTTCACGTCGTTTATCGTGAAAGGTTAAAAATCAGATAGGCAGTAACAGATGAGTCGGAGTGGCCCCATTGATTGGATTACAGCAGTGGATTGAACAGATAGAACAACCTTTCGAAGAAGCGGTTGCGTAGGTTTCTCTGCTCCCACTGTTCCAACTCTACCGGGTGCGACGACTCGATGTAAGATTGCTGAAGTTCAGAGAGTTGCTGAGTGAAATGCACATCATCAACGGCGAGCGTCACTTCGAAGTTTAACCAAAGGCTGCGCATATCGATATTGACCGTTCCGATTAAGCAAAACTCTTCATCAATCACTACCGATTTGGTGTGAAGAAGCCCACCGTAAAACTCGTAAATCTTCACGCCAGCTTCTAGTAGTTCGGTATAAAACGCGCGCGAAGCCCACTTAACCATCAGTGAATCGTTGTTATGTGGGATGATCAATTCTACGTTGACACCACGTTGCGCAGTCATTTTGAGTGTTTCTAATAAATCGGCACTCGGTACAAAGTAGGGTGTTGTAATACGAACTGAATGGTTTGCCTGATTAATCGCAATGGTCAGAACTTGCAGGATCAAATATTCCGGCATGCCAGGGCCTGATGGCACGACTTGAACAGGGTGATGCGTTATTACCTCTTCAACCGGACACTCTGGTAAATCAGGAAGGATTCGTTCACCTGTTTCGACTTCCCAATCCCAACCATGAATGGCTGACAGCACATTTACGGTTGGGCCAGTTACGCGAACCATTACGTCAATCCACTGGCCAACACCTGAACTCTGTTTGAAGTGAGCGGGGTCAACCATGTTCATTGAGCCGGTATAGGCAATGGTTTCATCAATCACGATGATCTTACGGTGCTGCCTTAGATCTAAACGGCGTAAGAAAATACGCCAAGGGCTAACCTCTAGTGCTTGTACAACTTGCACACCGGCGTCTTTCATCATTGAGCGCCAGTGGCTTTTGAAAAAGCGCGGGCTACCTGCAGAATCAAGCAAGACTTTAACATCCACACCACGTTTCGCAGCTCGAATGAGGGCGGAAGCAACCGAATCAGTTAAGCCTCCAGGGTGCCAAATATAGAAAACCATCTTGATACTGGTTTGGGCATTTTCTATATCTTCGATAATTGCGTGTAAGATCTCATTGGGAGACGCTTGCAGTGAAAGTGTGTTTCCGCTGAGCGCAGGAATGCCCATCCTATTGTTACAAAGTTCATCGATCTTGTGGATAGGGGAGCCGACCTTTCCTGGCAGGTGGAGCTGGCAATCATCTAGTTTTCGGAACCAATCGCCAAACGGAGTAAACATGCGGTGAGCGCGCTCAGCCCGCTTTCTACCAAGGTTTAGCTCTCCGAAAAGGAAGTAACAAGCGACACCTACAATTGGGATAATGTAGATAACCATCAACCACGCGAGAGAAACACTGACAGAGCGTCGTTTTAGTACGACACGGAAAGTCACACCGGCTACAAGTACCCAGTACAAAGCGACAGAAGCTAATGTTAAAAAATGGTAGAGCTTTTCCACATTGAATACTCGAAAAAAGAGACACTTAGATAGTAATGCTATTTTGCGGATATGGGAATTTAAGGAATCAACTATTTACAAAATAGAGCAAAAGCTGTAAACAGGTTATAGTTGTTAAGTTTCGGTTAACTTAAGACGAAAACGATTGTTTTGTATGAAAAGGCGGCATTTAACCATAAAAATTTACATTGGTAACGAAATTTGTACGGTTCGGGCTTCCAATTTTATTCTTAAACTGGTTTACTTGCTATATAACGAGCGTCAATCAAATCTTTTAGGTGTGTAAACCTTTATGTACACCTTCTCTTTTAAAGACGCCACCCAAAGCAAAACACAACATCACATAACACAAAAGTTTGGAGTAAACGTGGCTACTAGTAATACAACCACAACACCCCGCGATACCTGGGGTTCGAAGTTAGGATTCGTAATGGCTGCAGCAGGTTCTGCTGTTGGCTTAGGTAACATTTGGAAATTCCCATACACAGCAGGCGAAAGTGGCGGCGGTGCATTCGTTGCAATTTACCTGTTTTTTGTAATCTTTATCGGTTTCAGTGTCATGCTGACTGAGTTTGCGATTGGCCGTCATACGCAGAGATCAGCAGTAGGTGCATTTAAATCAACTGACCGTCGCTGGACGTTCGCTGGTGTAATCGGCGTAGTAAGTGGCCTGTTAATCATGGGTTTCTACCCTGTAGTAGGCGGCTGGTCTATTGCATACATCGGTAAAATTGCTGGTGGTCTACTAGACGCACCTGAAGCAATTGGTGACAGCTTTGGTGGCTTTATCTCAAACCCAGTTCAACCACTTATGTGGATGGGCTTATACCTACTACTTAATGTTGTAATCGTTATGAAGGGTATTTCTGGAGGTATTGAGAAAGCGGGTAAGATTTTGATGCCACTTCTTTTCATCATCCTGATTGTGGTATCCATTAAAGGCATCATGCTTCCGGGCGCGATGGCTGGTCTAGAGTTCTTATTCAGCCCTGACTTCTCTAAAGTAGACAGCGGTGTAATCCTAGCAGCATTAGGTCAAGCATTCTTCTCACTATCTCTTGGTATGGGTTGTATGTTGACATACGGTTCTTACCTGAAGAAGAAAGAGAACCTAGTTCAAACTACAGCTATGGTTACAGCAATGGATACAGGCGTTGCAATCCTAGCTGGTGTTGCAATGTTCCCTGCAATGTTCGCATTCGGTATGGAGCCTGCTGCGGGTCCTGGTCTAGTATTCGTTGTTGTTCCTCAGCTATTCGCTGAAATGGGCGGCGTAGTTGGTCTTCTATTCGCTCTAATGTTCTTCGTTGGTCTAAGTGTTGCGGCACTAACTTCTTCAGTATCTCTACTTGAAGTTGTGGTTTCTTACCTAATCGATGAAAGAGGCATGAAGCGTGTGACTGCAGTATTGTCTGCAAGTGTAGTAATGGCGATTCTATGTATCTTCGCTTCTCTATCACTAGGTGGCTTCGGTCCTACACTGTTCGGTACTGGCGCATTCGATATCTTCGACCTACTAACTGATAAGATCTTCCTCGCGGTTGGCGGTATGTTGGTATGTATCTTCGCTGGTTGGAGACTAAACCGTGCTGACCTAGAGAAAGAAATCACTAACGACGGTGAAGTATCTTTCCCTCTATTCGGTCTATGGTACACACTAGTTAAGTACATCATCCCAGTAGCTATCGCTATCGTAGCGTTCATGGGTATCTCTTCTGGCTTCGACAGCGGTAAAGGTGCAATCATGCTACTAGGTATTGGTATCATTGCTGGCTCTGCGGTCATCTCTAAGAAGCTATAGTTCTAAGAAACCAAAGCTCTAAGAAGCTACAATCGCAAGTTAAAGTAAGTTAACAAACGGGAGCCATTGGCTCCCGTTTTTTTGCTTTAAATACTTAATTCTCATCGAGAAATAAAAGTTATGCATTCACTAAAGTTATCCGTTTGCTAGCCGATATATTTATTGGTTAGGGCTGTTCAGTCCGTATTTAATTTAGGTAGGTGTTGTGTGAAATTATCGGTGAGAAAGAAACTGTATGCCGGTTTTGGCTCTATATTGGCGGTGCTTGTCACGTTAGTCAGTATCGTATGGATAGAGGTTATTGGCGCTCATAAAAGTGCTGATGAGATCAGAATGGACGATGTACCAGGCACTGTTACCTATCTTGTTTTAATAGATGAAGCTGGGGATGTCTACCGAGATGCGTTGGGTGCGATTATTCAGGTTGATAACGCGCTGAACGATTATCGAACCAATAAGAACGAATTTTCCCAAGCAGTCGAGCAGGCGAAGCGTTTGGAGAGTAGAGGTTCGGAAGACCACCGCCGTATTCAGCGAATTGAAGAGCTAATGGCACGCTTTACGCAAGAGTTCGAGTTGAAGCTTGTGCCTAAGATCAGTGATGAATCTGAGCTACTAGCAAACATCCAGCAACTTCGATCTTTGTATGAGAGCAACCTAATCCCGATTGAAAACTTGCTTGATCAAGCGTCTGCGAGTGAGCGCGCTGATACAGAGCAGTCATTGCTTACACTGACGGATTCGTTTACTACGATCGAGCGCACCATCATGGTGCTGTCTGCCATTGCGATTGTGTTTGGTTGTGTGATTGCATTTTTATTGTCTAGCTCTATCACTAACCGCTTAACTCGTGTTGAACAAGTTGCGCGACGCGTAGCAAACGGCGACCTTACCGCTGGAGATATTGTTGATGATTCAGGCGATGAATTGGCGGATCTTGCTAAGTCGATCAACCAGATGCAGAAATCTTTGGTCGACCTATTGGGTTCAATTTCTTCTGTGACCAACCAAGTCCAATCTGTGACAGGTGAACTATCTTCTATCAGCCAAGACATCGTAACAGGCGCATCAGCTCAAGCAGACAAAGCTAACTTGATTGCAACGGCTGCTGAAGAGCTAAGCTTGACTATTTCTGAAGTCGCACAACAGGGTACTTCTACCTATGAAGAAGCACGCCGCTCTGAAACTTCAGCAGAAGATGGTCGCAACGTGATTGTTGAGATGGTAGCAAGTATTCAACAAGTGTCGACTCAAATGAGTGACATGTCGCTACAAATGAACACGCTGGGTTCTCATGGTGAGCAGATTGGTAGCGTCATTAAAGTCATCGAAGACATTGCTGAACAAACTAACCTGTTAGCTCTTAACGCTGCAATAGAAGCGGCACGTGCGGGTGAATTCGGACGCGGTTTTGCGGTGGTTGCCGATGAAGTACGCGCGTTAGCGGAGAGAACGACCAAAGCAACGCAAGAAGTATCTGGCATCATCCAATCGATCCAGTCTGGTACTCAAGAAGCCGTGACTTACACTCAAGACAACTGTCGTTTAGTTGAAATTGGTGTAGAGCAAAGTTCAGGTGCTGTTTCTGCGCTAGAAGCGATTGTAAGCGGTGCGGGTAATGTACAAAGCATGGTTAACTCTATCGCGACTGCGGCAGAAGAACAGACGGCTGTGACTAAAGAGATTGCGGCGGACATTACGGCGATCAGTGATATCTCTGAGCAGTCTTTGCAACTTGCAACGCGTAGCTCTGAAAACACTTCAGGTTTGAATGCTAAGGTTGCTGAGTTAGAAGCACTGGTTGGTAAGTTCAAACTTGCTTAGTGCTTAGTGCTTAGTTCGCATTCAATCGGAACTAAAAATCGATTACCGAAAGCGGACAAATAAAGAGAAGCCCAATGATTCAATGTTTATTGAGCGAGCTGGGCTTTTTCGTAGCTGGAATCTGGATTCAGACACGGTATACTCCACGTTCTACAATGGAGCTAGCCTTTACATGTTCGATATTCTTCTGAACCACTCTGATTTTTTACTTATCAATAAGCATCCTGGAGTCAGCGTCCACAAAGACGATGGCGATACCATGTTGCTTCAAGAAGTTGCTAAGGCAATTAATGAGCCTAAGCTGTATCTCGTTCATCGACTAGATAAAATGACCTCGGGCATTCTGCTGCTGGCAAAAAATGCGTCGGCGGCGAGCGAGCTTTCACTGCTATTTGCAAAGCGTGAAGTAGAGAAATACTACCTTGCGATTGGCTCTAAGAAGCCCAAGAAAAAGCAGGGGCTGATTGCTGGTGATATGGAGCGTTCAAGACGCTCTAGCTGGAAACTTCTGGTAACTAAAGAAAACCCGGCGATTACTCAGTTTTTATCAGCAACGGCTGAACCCGGTGAGCGTCTGCTGTTATGCAAACCCTATACGGGGCGGACTCACCAGATCCGTGTCGCGATGAAATCGATCGGCTCAGCCATTGTTGGTGACCCTATTTATAACCCATCGAGTGAGGCTGACAGAGGTTATCTGCACGCCTTCGCGATTCGATTTACTTATCAATCACAAGCCTACGAATATGTCTGTGACCCAAGGAGCCTAGACTCTTTAGGCGAGAAGTGGCACCAAGAAACCGTATCTAGCGGTTTGGACGGTTGGCTTGAACCTTGGTCATTAAGTTGGCCAAAGCTAAACACTAAGTGAGTGAAATAATGGAAGCATCAGCTTTACCTCTGTTTTTTAGTCATATTGAACAGCAACTTAATGAAGTACCAAACGAACTACGCCGTATTTTCCACGGTCGCGGTAAGTTTTGGCCTGGTCTAGAACAACTGACATGTGACTGGGTTGATGGACAGCTACTGGTTAACGTGTTTAAAGAGGTGGACGATGAATTCTTGTCATCTCTCAAAGCTGGATTGGTTGAACTCACCGACAAAGATATCTGGCAATCAAAGCAGGGCACAAGCATTGTTCTGCAACACCGCTATGCTGACGGTGCGCCTTCAGAGGTTCTATGGGGCGAGTTGAATGACTCTCCGGTTGTGGTTGAGCATGGTCTTAAGTACCAATTAGACATTGGCCGTAATCAGAACTTTGGTTTGTTCCTAGACATGCGTAATGGTCGTCAGTGGGTACAAGATAATGCTAAGGATAAGAACGTTCTTAATCTGTTTGCATACACTTGTGGCTTCTCAGTAGCGGCTATCGCTGGTGGTGCCCGTCAATGCATGAACGTGGACATGTCACGTGGCTCGCTAAACAAAGGCCGCGATAACCACCGTCTGAATGATCACGATATGCGTTCGGTTAATTTCCTTGGCTACGATATCTTTAAGTCGTGGGGGAAAATCAAGAAGGGCGGCCCTTACGAGCTGGTTATCATCGATCCACCTTCGTTCCAAAAAGGCAGTTTTGCTCTAACTAAAGATTATAAAAAGATCTTACGTCGCTTGCCTGAGCTTTTAACAGAAGGTGGAGAAGTGATTGCGTGTGTGAACTCTCCTGCTGTATCACCAAACTTCCTGATTGAGACGATGGCAGAAGAAGCACCAAGCGTTGAATTCATTGAGCGCTTAGATAACCCACCTGAGTTTGTGGATGTCGACCTTGATTCGAGTCTGAAAGTGTTGAGGTTTAAAATTAACACTTCTGCAGATGCCTAATCAGGTTCAAGTACTCGTTAGTATATAAAAACGTCGCTCATCTGAGCGGCGTTTTTGTTTATAAATTAATACTAGCTGGTTTGATTCTTGAGGGTCTGGAATCCAAAATAGATACGCATAAATGTGGTTAGCCAACACGCGGTACCAAAGGTATAGGCGATAACCGCAAAGTGTTGTGGCCAAATACAAAAGGCAATGAAACAAGCGATAGTTTCCGTCCCTTCAGTTAGCCCAGACATGTAATACAGAGACTTGTGTTTGTACACTGGGTTCTCGATGCCTCGTTTGCCAGCCATTACCGCAAATGCTAAAAAGCTGCTGCCTGTGCCGATAAAAGAGAAGATCAAAAATGCACCGGCAATAGCGTTATGTTCTGGGTTGGCAATGACAAATCCAAAAGGGATCAGCGAGTAGAATAGGAAATCTAGGCTGATGTCGAGGAAACCACCCGCATCGCTAATACCTTGGATTCGAGCCAAGGCCCCATCAAGCCCGTCGCAAACCCTGTTAAATACAATAAAACCCAACGCCCAATCGTATTGCTGAAATGCTAACGCTGGAAATGCTAAACAGCCAACCAGAAATCCGAATAACGTGGTTTGATTGGCCGTGATACCAAATTGGTTCACTAACTTAGCCGAGTGATTTAATGGCCACTTAATGACTTTTATCGAGTACTTATCCAGCATGGTTGCTTCTCCATGGCCAAGACAGTACTTCTGCCCCTTGAGGTACATCGGTTTCGTCGTGCGTTACCATTAACGTTGGGATATTCGCTTTGGTCAATTGTTCGAACACCCAATCACGAAATTGCGCTCTTAATTCTTGGTCTAACTTACTGAACGGTTCATCGAGCAGAGCGAGTTTCGGCTTCGCCAATAACATACGAGTTAAGCTTATTCTTGCGCGTTGACCACCGGATATTTGGTCAGGGAATGATTCAGCTAAGTGAGTTAGCTCTATGTCTTTTAATGCAGCCATTGCTTGTTTTTGGCGAGCGGAACCTTTAACAGAATTAGGCAACGAAAAGGCCAAGTTTTCCCATACTTTGAGGTGCGGAAACAGCAGGTCATCTTGAAACAAAATACCGACTTCACGCTGATGTGAAGGGAGGTCATCCAGCGGAATATCGTTCAACACAACGGCCCCAGAATACGAAAACTCTTCACTTAAGTGACCAGCAATCGCATCCAATAAGGTCGACTTTCCGCAACCGCTCGGGCCCATCAACGCCAGTATCTGGCCCGATTCTAATGTTACATTTAGCGCTGAGAACAGCGGATCACCATCGATTTTACGAATGGCGAGGTCGTTGAGATACAGACTCATTACTTAGGAAACCTTTAAAAGTAAGACGGCGATACCTGAGTTGTAGTCGGCTGACTACTATCGCTAAAGAGAAAAAGAACAGAGGTAATAGGGCCTGCCAAATGGTATAAATTGCTGTCACTCTACGGTCGAAACCACTGGTTAGAGCAACGGCTTCTGTGGTGATTGTGCTAATACGGCCCGCGCCGAGCATCAAGGTTGGGAGGTACTGAGCCAAACTCACGCTGATACCAACGGCCCACGCAAAGGCAATGGCAGGTAACAAGATAGGGAGCTTGATGGAGTACCAGCTTTGAAATGGTGATTTACCTAGGCTCAGCGAGGCTTTAATCAACCCATCATTGAAGCTTTTCCACGGACCGTCCAAAGACAGATACACAAACGGGAAAGCAAAGAAAACATGTGCCCAAATCACCCAGAACTCATAGGCACTACTGCCAACGTAGAGGGTGGTGACTTGCATACCAAACAGTACCGAGAGCTGAGGTATTAGCATTGGGATTGCGATAATAAAGCCCGGAACTTGCCACTTGTATTTAATTCGATATTCATGAGCAACCAGCGCAAGCAATAAAGCGACTGAAGCGGCAATCAAACCAATCCATAAGCTCTGCCCAACGGTGCTCATGATACCGTCCCACTCGAACTCCCAGAAGCGCATGCTGTAGCGGCTCGGCAATAAATCAGGAAAACGCCAACGCTGAGCAACACTCCAAATCACCATCAATGGAATGATCAGCAGTGAAAGGCTAGCAAGCACTGTGAATACTGTTTTCCCCGGTAAGTTAGCCCCTGTTCTTCCTGAATACTGCCAAGTTCGAAAGTACTTAAGAATCGCCCACTCAACTAAACGCGCCAAGGCGATGATCAAAGACGCTAAACCAAATAAAACGATCGCGCCAGCAGCAGCTCGTGGCAGTAGGTTGAGATCTGGATCGTTGAACCATTGCCATACCAAAACGGCAAAAGTCGGTGGGTTGGTTGGGCCAATGATCAGAGCAATATCGACAACCGACACGCTGTAGGCGAGTACCGCCAACATTGGGAATCGAAGCTTAGTAAACCATTGTGGGAAAATACATTTCCACCAGATCTGAGCACGACTGTAACCCAGAGATGCACTGACTTTTGTGATTCGTTCTACATCAATTTGCTGAAGTATTGAAATGCTCATCAGCAATAAGAAGGGTACTTCTTTGAGTGCGAGCATAATCATTAAGCCAAACGCGTATGGGTCTTTGACCAATACCGCTAATTCAGAACTCGTAACCGATTCCCCGAGCAAATGATGCACGGCTCTAGCCCCTAGACCTGTTGGGCTAAATAGAAAAGCAAAGCCGATAGCGAAAGCCACATGTGGAATGGCGAGCATTGGCGATAGCGTTAACTCAATCTTTCTCCAAAACTTGTTTCCCCAAGAGGCTTGAAGAATACAAAAGGTCAGGAAGCAGGCTATATAGCTGCTTGCAATCGCTGAACCTAGGCTTAAGCCAATAGAGTGCCAAGCCCCTTCCCATTGAAAGACTTGGCTAAAACCGTTGAGTGTTGGCTCCTCTAAACCTAGGGGCGGGATGAAACTCAGTGACGAAGCCACGACTCCCGCTACCCCAGGAATCGTTGGGATAATGCACACAGCTATAACAACAAAATATAGAGCGCGTAGCATGAAGACTAGTTACCGTATCGCTTAAGCCACTCTTTCTCGAGCGCGTTTTGCCAGCTAGGGTGTGGTTCATCAACCGATTTAAATTGCTGAGTGTTTTTAGCGCTGCCAGTGAGGTACTTGCTGTTCAGAACTGAAGGGTCGCCCCAAACATTGAGGTCACCCTTACGAGACTGTGCTTCCGGGCTCAGTAAGAAGTTAATGGTCACTTGAGCACCTGCGGTTGCATTGGCATTCCAAGGAATCGCAAGGAAGTGAATGTTAGATAGAGCGCCGCTTTCTAGAGCATAAGCCTTGGTGGTTTCGGCTAGGCGACCACTTGCTTGTGCTGAATAAACAGAGTTTGGATTGAACGTAATCGCGAGATCGATCTGTCCGTCATCCAGAAGTTGGATGCTTTCCGATGTGCCTGCTGGGAATTGTTTGCCACCGCGCCACGCCACTTTATGGAATTTATCTAAGTAAGCCCATAATGGTGCAGTAATCGCTTGGAAGTTCTCTTCTGAAACAGGCTTAGCGAGTTCAGGGCTGTTGTTGGTTAGCTCAATCAGTAAAGACTTAATGAAGCTCGTACCATGAAACTCAGGTGGGCGAGGGTAGCTTAAACGGTTAGGGAAAGCCTGAGCGTAGCTCAACATCTCTGAAAACGATTGTGGCGGGTTGTGCAGTGTTTCTTGGTCGTGAATGAACACCAGTTGTCCAACCCCCCACGGTGCTTCTAAGCCTTCCGTAGGCTCTGAGAAATCGACATCAATCGGTAGAGACTTATCGACATACTGCCAATTTGGAAGTGATTCTGTAAATGGCCCAAACAATAGCGCATTGTCTTTCATTGAACGGAAGTTTTCGCCATTGATCCAGACGATATCGACACTGCCTTCGCTGTTTTTGCCTGCCGCTTTTTCTGCGAGTAAGCGCGTAGTGGTTTCTGCAATATCAGTAACTTTTACATGTTTTAACGTTACGCCATAGTCACTTTGTAACTTCTTGCCTGCCCATTGTAGGTAACGGTTGATCTCTTGGCTCCCACCCCAAGCGTGAAAGTAGACAGTTTCTCCCTCTGCCTGCTGTTCTATTTGGTTCCAGCTGTCGGTGGATGTTGCTTCATCAGCATAAATGGTTGCGCTGTATGCAACGGTTGCCATGATTCCTAACGTACTTACTATCTTGTTCATAAACTTTTCCATTTGGTAGTGAACGGGCAAGAGCATTGTATTTTCAAACTCCCTACAGTTATTCTATCTGTTTCTCAAATAAATTCTAATTCAACAGTAAATTCAATCAATTACTTGAGAACAAGCAGGGAGTTGGCTGTCGAGTTTTGTTTGATATGTAATCATCTCGAAAACTCGACAAACTCTAGGCTTTTGCCATCCTAGCAACAGACCGCTGAACCGTTGAATTTATTGCATCTAAATGAGAGATTTTTGAGGTTTGTTGGAGGTTGGTACGAAAAATCGGCGATGAGCGTCAATTTTGAAGAAGTAGTGAGGGCAAGCTGATAATAAAAAAGGAGCCATCAGGCTCCTTTAATCAGTATTTGGTTTCGATGACGGATTAGTTTACCCAGTCACGAATTGTGTACGTAAGCGTGTGTACATCGTTTTTCAGTACTAGCGTATCGTTTGTTAGCGTTACGTCGCTCCACTCACTTAGAGTAGCAGAAACCGATTGTTCGATTTCCATCGCAGAGCCATGACACATTTTCATTGTCATGCCCATTTGCTTGATACGGAATTGACCGTCTTTCAACTCGCCTTGACCAAAGAAGTTGTTACAACCAGCCATGCCATTTGCAGTCATCTTTTCACCGATCTCTAGACGAGGAGCTGCTTGGTCTTCGCTTTTCACAATGTCCTTGCCATCAATTTGCGCAAGTTCCCAATTATGGTGCTGTAGATCGGTTGGTGTTACTTGCATCGCGTTGTCACCTGTTGTTGTGCATGCTGCTAGCATCATAGGTAAAGCGGCTACTGCTAGTAATTTTTTTGAACTAAACTTCATATTATAAGGCTCCAAAGGAAAGAACGAAGTTACCGGATAAGTGTAACTTGATGGGTTCAAAGTATAGTTTACAAAACACTATATGTGTCAGTATAAGGTCATAGTTTAGTATGGATTTCATGAGCTAGGCGACAAATTAATCGCTTATTTTTGAGAGAGTAAGCGTAATTTTGAATGTGTAAGGAGGCATGGTGGAGCAGTTAGAGTTTTTCCAAGTTCCAAGCCCTTGCGTTGGGGTTTGTTCAAGCGATGACAAAGGCTATTGCAATGGTTGTATGCGCAAGAGAGAAGAGCGCTTTAATTGGATGTCGATGACACCGTCAGAACAATTGCACGTGATAAAGCTGTGTCGTCAGCGCTATAGAAGAAAAATAATGAAGCAAAAAAACTTGGTTGGTAAGCAGGTCGATGAAGAGGGAAATACCAGTCCCCAAAGAGATCTTTTTGGCTAAAGAGGAAGTATTTAGATTTTATTTAACTCCGAGGTAACTATTACTTTACATAATGGTTGGGGTGTAATATTAAGGTAGGTACCTTTGTACCTGAAGGAGCGGTGTCGGTATGAATAAAAAGAACGTAAAACTCAAAAAAGAGCCAGTCAAAGCACTGGATCGAAAACCGATCGGGGCGAAAGATGACCCTGAAGAGACTCCGCGTGATTGGCATTCGATGTCAGAAGAAGAACGAATGGAAATCCTTTCTCATCTTTCAGACATGCCTTTTCAATAACACCACTGGTTTTCTTCAGAGTCTTTCTTAAAGCTCAGTTTTTAGAAACAAAAATGTGATTAAACAAACATGTGATTCGCTTTCGTTACACCGCGATGGTACGTGCAAAATGTATCATCGGCCTCGGTGGTTTTACTGTGAATCTTAATGTTTGTGATCACTTCTACAGCCCCAGCATCGTAGCAAGCTTGTTCTGCTTTTTTAACGATATCGAGTAATTGGTTGAGTTCACCTTTCATCGTGGTTTCCATCGCACCAACCTGGAACGGCACATCGGATGCTTTCACAACTTCAATGGCTTTATCAACCACTTCGAAGTTGTTGCCTTCTTTAACGCGAGGTATTACTTGGAAGGCAACCATCACTTCTTTTTCTCTTTTTAACTCAGACACTTTCTGCTTACTCTAGGATAGGGAATTGTTGCAGATGATAGGTTAATGCGGAGATAAATACTACAGCGGCTATGCTGGTTGGATTACTCTCGTTGTTCTACTTATTACCCCAGTGGTCGCTTACCCAACCACCTATATGTTCATCAAAATGACTGCCACTGAACCTCTGGTTGCGTTCCACCGAGGTATCACAATCATCTTTATTATCTATTAGAGTTTGTATGTAGTTTGCCATCGGGTCATTGGAACGTTGACGATCTCGGCGGGTTGCTACTTCCTTAATCAGTTGTAATCGATATGTAGAGCTAGCACGTTTCATTTCAATGACCTCCTGTTGTAGACACTAATAGAAAAATCTAGTTGCCAGATATAGGGGCGTCAACGTGATTTAAGAGTATTTTTTTTGAGCAACCAAGAATCAATACGTTGGCATCATAATTCACAAAAGTGTCATTTAAGTTGGCATCTTTAGGGAGGTTTTTAGGTGTGAATTTATGTTTTGTTGCATATAAAAAGCCCAGTAAAAGCTGGGCTAATCGACTTTCTGTGGTTATTTCGAAGAACTTGGCTTGCATTTAAATTGCTTAATGCTCTTCTTTCTGGCTGTTCTTCTATTAGCCATTTTGTCTTTAGGCGGACGTTTACGAGCTGTCGTTTCAGATGCAGGTTTATCTGTAACAGGAAAACCTTCTAATGGTTGCAGCACCAACGGCTTATTGGTCAGGGTGCGAATCGCATTGAGGTAGTCAGTTTCGCTGTGGCTAACCAGAGAGATCGCGCTGCCAGTACGTCCTGCTCTTGCTGTGCGACCAACGCGGTGTACGTAAGTTGCTGAGTGAGAAGGCAACTCGAAGTTAATCACGACAGGTAACTGATCAATATGGATGCCTCGAGCCATCACGTCGGTTGCGATAAGCACACGAGTTTCACCATTTTTGAAACTCTCTAATGCTTGCTCTCGTTCTTCTTGGTTCTTATTTCCGTGCAGCGCACTCACACTGATTTTGGCTTTGTTCAATCGCTTGGTTAATGCATCGGCATTGTCTTTTGCGCCAATAAAGACCAATACTTGCGGCCATGTGTATTGATTGAGTAGAGCAATGAGCGCTTGAGCTTTACTGCCTTTGTTCACTAAGTACAGAGTTTCTTCGATAGTTGCGACAACGCTGTTTTCTTGATGAGTCGTGATCTTTTCTGGGTTTGATAAAAGCGTTTCAGCCTGATTAACCAATTCTGGAGGAAGTGTCGCTGAGAATAGCAGTGATTGTCGTTTCGCTGGCAGAGCTGCGGTAATCGCTTGAATATCCGGCCAAAAGCCCATGTCGATTAATCGATCGGCTTCATCAAGAACCAATGATTGACACTGAGTTACATCCAGTTCACCACTTTTAATTAAAGCAAGTAGACGGCCTGGTGTGGCGACGGCTAATTGTGGTTTAGTGGATAATTGTTGCAGTTGATCATCAGTATTCACACCGCCCGTTAGCGTTACGAATTTGATATTGAGCGCCATCGCGATCGGTTCTAAAGATTCTGTCACTTGAGATGCGAGCTCACGCGTTGGAACGATGATCAGTGCTTGCAGTTCATTTACATCATGATTGATGTTGTTCAGCAAAGGTAAGCCGAAAGCCAATGTTTTACCGCTACCCGTTTGAGCCAATGCAAGTACGTCTTTCCCCGTAATAATTGTAGGAATTACCGCTTGCTGTATCTCTGTAGGCTTATTGAATTGAGATGGGAGCGCGGACACGGTTTTTGCGTTAAGGGTTAGGCTATCAAATGACATAAATGAACCAAGTATCAAAAGGGATGTGGAGTCTAACAGGGCTGCAAATGTTAGAGAATCAGTTTTGTACGTTACACGATAAACGTATTCATTATACGCGCGAATTATATATGTTAGCCATACGTGATAATTAAGCGTTTATCATATTGTAATGGCAATTAATGGACGTACAATGTCCGCCCTAAAAATGTTCATGAAATGAGATCGAAATGAGTTGGGACAGTATCTGGCTGTTTATTGTTATCGTGTTTTTTATTGCCATTATTCCGGGGCCTAATGCTTTATTGGTATTAAGCACAGCCTTAACTCAAAGGAAGCTGTTCGCCTTTGTGAACGTGTTGGGCGTGTCATGTGGTTTCTTTTTTCATGCCTTTATCTCGGCCAACGGCATAAGTCTGTTACTGTCGAACACCCCCATGGCCTTTGAAGGGCTAAAATGGGCTGGGGTTTTGTATCTTGTCTGGCTTGGGTATAACCATTTTCGTGCGGCACTGCGCGCTCAAGAGGGCGTACTTTCTGTGGTAAGTGCATCGGGAAGTAAGTTATATAACCAATTTTTCAAAGGGCTACTCACTAATCTTCTGAATCCTAAAATCGTCCTGTTTTATCTTTCTATATTCCCTCAATTTGTTTCAAAAGATGCGATTGTGACAGACAGTCTCATGCTTGGTGGGATTCAGGCGTCAGTGGTATCGATGTGGTTCTTGGTTGTGATCTTAATGGCGGATACCTTTAAGCGCTTGTTGGTTCAAAAGCGCACCTCGCAAATGATGAACATTGTGTGTGGGATTCTATTCGTGGGCTTCAGCATTCAGTTGGCATTGTTTCAGCTTTAGGGTGCGACGCGAAGAGTTGGGTTTTTAGTCATCGGTTTAGTTCATTTCCGGCTTAGTTCTCATGCCCGTCTCAGTTTTCATTTCCGATTCAGTTCTCATTTTTTACTGAATGCTAAGCAATCTGTGTTTCTCTGCATAAATCTCTAAAGCATTAGCTCGGAAAGTCGATATAATAATTAGCTATCAATTTGGTGAATGTGTTTGTTTGAAACCAATTGAAGCTAAAGTCTATTGCTTGACCGAAATAACAGAGACAGGGAGTCACTAATGCGTGAAGATTCATTCACCCAGAAACGCAAATATTACCGATTAAAGTACCCTCAAAAGGCACGTCCGGTGATGCGAATTAAGGATGAACTTTTTCATGTCAGTGAAGTGTCTGAAAAGGGTGTGCGCTTAATGATGCGTAACATCATTCCGGTTTATCGCGGCTTTTCAATGGCCGGCACCTTGAGGCTACATGACAACAATAGTGTCGATATTAGTGGTGCTGTATTGAGACAAGAGGGCGATGAAGTGATCGTTCAGTTATCGCAAGGCCCAAGCTTCAAAGATATGGTGTCTGAACAAAGGCATATTAGGCAAAGATACCCGGTATTTTTTGCAAGCCTGAGAGTGGCTTAAAAGCGACTGACGTTAGGTTCCTTAAGGCGAAAATAGCTTATTCTAAGCAGAGATTAAAAAGCCCTGCACTTTCACAAGTGTTGGGCTTTGTTATATCTATAGCCCAGATTCTTATAAACCAAAGGCGATACAGGTAAAGCTAATGAGCTTAGTTCGCCTTATAGCTCGTCTACTGTAGCCCAAACTGCGGCTAGCATGTCGTGACCAAACGCGACACTTCGCTCTGGAGACCAGCCGTAAAGTTCGTCAGCGTGACTGATGTGATCTTTAAATGGCATCTCAACCGTGTAAGCCAAACACTTGAACTGCTCGCCAATCCAGTTTGTACCAACGGTCATGTTCGCTTTGCCTGGTTCGTCTTTGTCGTAACCAAACTCATCTTGGAACTCTGGCGTGATCGTCAGTAGCGCTTGCTTGAAGTGGTTCTCTAATTTAGCAATACGCTCATTGTATGAAGGTGTGCCTTCGCTACCAGCAACAAAGTTATATGGAATCGCTTCGTCGCCGTGAATATCAAGGCACATATCAACACCAGTTTGCAGCATGCGCTCGCGAACTAGGAAAACTTCAGGACTACGTTCCATAGAAGGTGATTGCCATTCACGGTTAAGATTTACACCGATCGCGTTAGTACGCAGGTGGCCGCGGATGCTGCCATCTGGGTTCATGTTAGGAACAACGTGGAACACAACGCTGTCTAGCAGTGAACGACCTACCGTGTCCGTTTCATCAAGTAGGCGTTGAAGTAGACCTTCGATCAACCATTCAGCCATAGTCTCGCCAGGGTGTTGGCGACCAATAACCCAGATATTTTTCTTCTCTTCACTTGGCTCGCCGATAGTTAGCAAAGTGATGTCGTTGTTGTCTAGTGTGTGACCTAGAGTTTCAAGCTTGCAAGCTGGGTGCGTTTGAGCACTGTGCAGAAGATCTTGGTGACGATCGTATGAGTACGGTGCGAAGTACGCGAAGTACATTGAATCGTGTTCAGGGATGATGTCGAAGCTTAGTGTGTCGCCATCGAATTGAGATGGGATACGGAACCACTCTTCACGGTCATACGATGCAACCACATCGTAATCTTTCCAGCCTTCAGGGTAGGCAGACGTTGCCAGTTGACCGATTTCAAAGTGGTGAGCTTGTTGAGCTTCACTTTCTAAGCGGAAGTGGAACCACTGAGAGATTTCAGTCTGGTAGTCTGCTGGGATAGTCAGTTGAATGTTTTGTGGTGAATCTGCTGAAACGACGTGAATGTTGCCGCTTTCGAAATTGCTGAAAATTTTCATTGTAGTTTTTATCTCGTAGTTGAGTTGCCGTAAGACTAGCACACTTTTTTTCGAGCAAACCACTAACTAAATCGTAATGAGATGTTATTTCAACTATCTACTTTTTAGTTCTCTATTTTGAACTGTACTTCCAACCTATCGACGTTGGCAAGTGGTACACCCACGACAGGCAGAACGCGTGTGGCGATCTAACTTGCTGCGTTGAACCTTACAATAAGCATTTTTCAGCGCTCTTCTTCCTGAGAACCAATCATCGGGTTTAGCAAGAATCAGATAACCATTAAATCGTTTAACGAGTTCGATTCTGTTTTGCTCGATGAACTTGCTATCAAACCCAATTTCAAAGTAATCAAGCGCTTGTTCGATGGAGGTGAAACTCGCTATTTTTTGCTGGAATTCTGTCTGGTTCATGGGAAGTAGGTTTCTGTTCTGGTGACAACTATTGTATCGAGTTTACGATTTGTTTTATTGATTTTAGTTATGACTTACCAGGGTTTGAATCGTGGGCCTTTTTAACTTGAAGTGATCTTTTTAACTCTTTGAGGATTATAGATAAAGTGTTAATAAACTAAGACAGGAAAGAACCAATGAACCGGATCAACCCAAAGAAACTACTTCGCAGCAAATGGACAGCCGTTAGCCCTGTGAAGAAGGAAAAGCACTTTATGGTCACAGAAGTCGAATTTGATGAAGGGGAGGTAGTGCGCTGTATGATAGAGGCGGTAATGACCAAACGAGAAGAAAACATCAATTGGCGAGAGCTTACAGATAATCAAAATTGGCTCCCAGGTTGGAAGTAGGGCCGGAAGCCTGTTTGATTAGAATCTGTTGTTAATGGATAACTGGCGTTTATCGGATGCTTGACGCTCGCTTTTGCCAGTATTTGAGTCCCTCTAACACACCCTCAGCGTGCGTTGCTGTGCTGGTGTACACATTGTCTCTGTCGGATAGGTGAGCAACCTCTGGATAATGGTTAGCGACCAATATCGAGTTTACGCCCTCAATGGTGAGCATCGAGGTGTCGTTAGCTGAATCACCTGCGACACACACTTCCGCAACGCTCAAATCGTGTTGTTCGAGTAGGTGGTGAATCGCAGTCGCCTTGTTAACGCCTTTTGGTGTGATATCTAAGTACCAATCATGAGAGTAAGTAAGGTGAACATCTAAACCGTGCATCTCCAAGCTAGATTCAATCAGTTCGTGTTGAGGCTCCGATAGCTTCCCTTCAAAGGTGATCTTGTAATCGCCTTGATGATTTTCTATGCGCTCACCCATAAAATCAAGGGGTGCGAGAGCTGTCTCTACCTTTGATTTGTTCCAAGAAGCTTCCAGTTGGTTATGCCAAATATGGTCTGGTTTTTGGGAATGAACATGATGAATTTTCGTGCCCACATCGCTAATAATACTGTGTGGTTTCGGGTAGTTATTCGATTCTAAACCCATTCGAATCGAAGGTAATGTTCTTCCCGTCGCGATGATAAAGCGGATATCAGGTTGCTCTGAGAGGTAATCAAACAACTGGTTAACACCGTGAGATGAACCACCATCAAGCGTACCGTCAAAGTCACACACCAACATTTTTATCATTCGAATTCCTTGTCTTTTCTCTATTTCGTCACGGAAAAATGTTTATTTCTTGTATAAAGAATGGCTCAGCAATGAGCACTCTACAAGTTGAAGTCCGGCTTAGATAATCATCAATTGAGAGTTTGCAGCAAGTATCACAGTTGGTGTGATGTATTAAAATTCTTGGTTGAAAAAGTTGATTTCGACTCGCTGGCTTTAGCCGGTTGACCTTTGGTTTTTATAGAGGTTGAGAGTCGATCTTATCTTTGTTGTCGAGCGAACTTTCGCCTCTGAAACGTCATGAAACCTTGATAAATAGTTTGTATTCGAATTGTTTGTGCACGAACTAATTGTGGCTTTTCTTGGCTCATCCAGCCTATTAATTGCTCTAATGTAAAATTAATATTCAATAATCTATGTGTAAGTAATACATAATGTTGGTCGTATGTTTGTCTAATTTATCCTTTTAATTATCAAGATCTTGTTGTGTTATGGGTTGTTTTTTGAGCTTGGAGTTGTTGGTGTGGTTTCGGGTTGTTCCCTTGCTTTACCGAACAAAGCTCCTTGATTTACACTCATTATTTACTTAGAGTGCTAATCGTTTTTCGAGCTTAAATAACCATTTTTAAGTTAAAATAGCTAAGAAAGGATTAGATTATATGGATCCCATACTGGAAGTTAAGGGACTGTACAAGGTGTTTGGTGAAGACACCGATCGTGCTTTTACAATGATTAATGAAGGCGCGAACAAAGATAAAGTTTTCGAAGAAACAGGGCTAACGATCGGCGTTAACGATGTTTCTCTTAGTATTCAAGAAGGCGAGATTTTCGTCATAATGGGACTGTCAGGATCTGGCAAATCAACCCTAGTACGCCTTCTCAACCGCTTGATTGAACCTACCAAAGGTAATGTGCTTCTTCGAGGCAAAGACATTGCCCACATCTCAGAAGATGAACTCCGCGAAGTTCGCCGCAACAACATCTCCATGGTTTTCCAAAATTTCGCTTTGATGCCGCATATGACGGTTATCGAGAATGCCGCGTTTGGTCTAGAGCTTGCGGGTGTTGAAGTTGAACAACGAAAGCAGTCAGCACTTGAAGCGCTAGAGCGTGTAGGTCTTGGCGCATATTCAGAGTCTTACCCAGATGAATTGTCTGGTGGTATGAAGCAGCGTGTGGGTTTGGCTCGTGCACTAGCATGTGACCCAGATATCTTGTTAATGGATGAAGCATTCTCGGCGCTCGATCCTTTGATTCGTACTGAAATGCAAGATGAGCTTATTCGCCTGCAAAATGACGATAAACGAACCATTGTTTTCATCTCGCATGATTTGGATGAAGCGATGCGTATCGGTGACCGAATTGCGATTATGCAAAATGGTGAAGTGGTTCAAGTAGGTACTCCAGACGATATTCTTAATAACCCAGCTAACGATTATGTCGAAGCTTTCTTCCGCGGTGTGAATGTAGCAAGCGTACTTACTGTGAAAGACATTGCGCGTAAGAAGCCGGCCGCAGTATTTAAGAAATCAGAACACGACGGCCCAGCGTCCGCTCTACAAATTTTAATGGATAACGACCGCGAATACGGCATCGTAGTTGAGAAGAGCAGTCGTTACTCCGGCATTGTCTCTATTGACTCGCTTCGTAAAGCTCACAAAGAGAACAAATCACTCGTCAGCGCGCAGCTCGATGATGGATTAACGCTGAACCCTGATTTACCAATCAATGATGTGCTTGGCCTAGTTGGTGGTGTGCCTTACTCAGTTCCTGTTGTGGATGAGCAAGGTAATTACTTTGGCGTGGTAACTAAGTCACGACTGTTACAAACATTGGATAAGGGGTAGATCATGTCGTCTGAACAAAAAAATAATGACCCATGGTCTCAATCGGCTCCTGCAGCTCAACCTGCAAGTGATCCTTGGGGTCAAGCCGCTGATACCTCACCATCAGCAGATTGGTTAAGTAGCGAAACCGTTGAAACGACACCTTTTGATCCACTGAACCCTTTTGCAGAGGCTGTGTTGCCTGTGGACACTTGGGTTGAGTCTGGACTGAATTGGTTAGTTGAGCACGGTCGCCCATTATTCCAAGCGATCCGTGTGCCTATCGATTTTATTCTAAGTTCATTTGAAACGGCGTTGGTGTCTACACCAGCACCCTTCATGTTGATCATATTGTTTCTAGTGGCGTGGCAGTTTTCAAACCTGAAGCTTGGTGTTGCAACGGCCGTGTCTTTGACTTTCATTGGCTTGATTGGCGCTTGGTCTGAAGCAATGACCACATTGTCACTGGTCATGACGTCCGTATTCTTCTGCCTATTGATTGGCTTACCCATGGGGATATGGCTCGCCCGAAGTAACACGGCAGCTAAATTCGTGCGCCCAATTTTGGATGCTATGCAAACCACACCAGCCTTCGTTTACTTAGTACCAATCGTAATGTTGTTTGGTATCGGTAACGTTCCGGGTGTCGTGGTGACCATCATATTCGCACTTCCTCCTGTTGTACGTTTGACCATCTTAGGTATTCAGCAAGTGCCGGAAGAATTGATCGAAGCGGGTCACTCATTCGGTGCTAGCAAAAAACAGATGCTTTACCGAATTCAACTGCCACTTGCATTGCCAACCATCATGGCCGGCGTGAACCAAACACTGATGTTGTCGTTGTCGATGGTGGTTATCGCATCAATGATCGCGGTAGGTGGTTTAGGTCAAATGGTACTGAGAGGTATTGGCCGTTTGGATATGGGACTGGCCGCTGTTGGTGGTTTAGGCATCGTTATCTTAGCCATCTTATTAGACCGCATCACCCAAGTACTGGGTGTCAACGCTGGTAATACAAAGTTACGCTGGTATCGCATGGGACCTGTTTCCCTTGTACTGAATGTACTTAATCGCGGTAACAAATCAGAACTTCAATTAAGGAAAAATACCAATGAATAATTCATGGAAGAGTAAACTCGCAGTAAGCATCGTTTCGACATTAGCGGTATCGACTAACGTGTGGGCAGCAAGCCTACCGGGTGAGGGCGTATCAGTTCAGCCTGTTCAATCGTCTGTAGCGGAAGAGACATTCCAAACATTGATCGTTAACCGTGCTCTAGAAGAACTGGGTTATGACGTGAAATCAACTCAAGAAGTGGACTACAACGTAGGCTACACCTCGATTGCAAAGGGTGACGCAACGTTCCTAACGGTAGGTTGGTTCCCGCTTCATGCTGATAAATACACAATGGCAGGTGGTGATGAGAAATTCTATCGTGAAGGCCAATATGTAAGCGGCGCTGCTCAAGGTTACCTAATTGATAAGAAAACGGCTGAAAAGTACAACATCACTAACATTGGTCAATTAACGGATCCAAAAATCGCGAAGCTGTTTGATGCGGACGGTGATGGCAAAGCAGACCTAACAGGCTGTAACCCAGGTTGGGGTTGTGAGATGGTGATTGAACACCAACTTTCAGCGTTCAAACTCGACGATACGGTGACTCACAACCAAGGTAACTACGCTGCAATCATTGCGGACACGATTTCTCGTTACCAAAAGGGTGAATCAATCCTTTACTACACGTGGACACCTTACTGGGTAAGTGGCGTATTGGTGCCTAACGAAGATGTAGTTTGGTTAGAAGTGCCTTTCTCAGCACTTCCTGGCGAGCGTTCGAACGTGGATACGACGTTATCCAACGGTAAGAACTACGGCTTCGAAATGAACTCAATGCGCATTATTGCGAACAAAGAGTTTGCTAAGAACAACCCATCAGCAGCGAAGCTTTTCGAAATCATCAAACTTAACATCAATGATGTAAGTGCTCAGAACATGATGATGAGTAAAGGTAAGAACAGCTCTGCGGATATCGAAGCGCACGTAAACGGTTGGATTAAAGCGAACCAAAGCACGTTTGATGGTTGGATTACAGAAGCGAAGAAAGCAGCACTGTAACTTTGACTTGTATTTGCTGTGTCTTACTAGACAGTTTGATTTGAAATGATGAGCGTGTTGAGTGATTGTGTAGAGTCACTCAATCACCTTCAAATCAAGTGAAAGGGCGACAAGAGTGAACATTATAAAGCCAACGGTCCATTTGGATTGCTGGCTTTTTGTTTTCTGTTTCTATTTTGAGTTTTGAGCTTCTAGCCTTTAATTACCGCTCTAGCGTTCGCCTTGAACTTCGAAGTCGTCGCTGACTAAGCGAGCGCAGCCATCGGCTTCAAGTGCCCAATGTTCACGATGTACAACACCAAACGCTTTGTTCATTGTCCAGCTAGCGGTAAGAATGTAGCCGCCTTCTGGGTGCTCTTCCCATTGAACATCGGTGTAATCAACGTCTTTGAAGCCTTGGTCGATGATGTTTTGCCAAAATGCTTGAATCGCTTCACGACCTTCAAAAGTGCCGAATGGACGAGCTTCCATCACACAAGCTTCTGTGTATTGGTCTGCACAACCTTTTGCATCTTGGCTGTTGAAAGCTTTTTGCCACGCGTTAATGCCTTGCTTACATGCTTCTAAAATTTGGTTGTCTAACATTGTCTTTCTCCATAACAGTCTTGTTTCGAACACTGTGTATTTGATTCGGTATCTCGATAAGTTGGATTGAGTTTAGTCTTGGAAAATGATTTGAAAAACAGAGATAATAGAAAATACTGTTTGTAAAAAGAGAACAATAAAATGAGTAAGCTAAAGCAGATGTCGATTTTCGCTCATATCGTAGAGCAAGGCTCAGTATCGGCCGCGGCTGAAAAGCTAGAGCTGTCTAAATCTGTTGTCAGTCAACATCTCAAAATTCTAGAGCAAGAGCTCGGTGCTTCTCTCCTTAAACGGACAACGCGAAGACAAACCT
The DNA here is from genome assembly GCF_001557875.1 of Vibrio splendidus. Lineage (GTDB taxonomy): Bacteria > Pseudomonadota > Gammaproteobacteria > Enterobacterales > Vibrionaceae > Vibrio > Vibrio splendidus_F. The sequence continues at coordinate 261,089 of NZ_LNRF01000005.1, forward strand.
TGACCAGTATGGGAGAGCGGTTCTATCTAAGTTGTAAGGATATTAACGTGATCGCCGAATCGGCATGGGATATGGCGAAATCTGAGTTGCAAGAGCCTCAGGGGCGGATTCGCATCACGGCTCCGAATGCGTTGATGGACTTGTTGGTTGCGCCTGTTATTGCGGATCTGATGAAGCAATATCCGAAGCTAAAGCCAGAACTGATATGCGACGATCAGCATTTAGATTTCATGGAGCACGATATTGATCTTGCGGTACGAGTGGGCAGTTCTCGTGACAGCAACTTAAAGCAGAAACGCTTAGGCGAGTTTAAAGACGTGTTGTGTGGTGTTGAAAGCATGCGCAAACGCGAACTTGATTCTATCCCTTATATCGCTAACTCGTGGCAGGGGAAGCAGATCTCTCATTACTTTACCTCTCACACCGAAACAGACTTCGTTTACCAACAACAAGCAAGCTGCACCACAAACTCTTTCCACAGCTGCCTTGCCTTGATCAAATCTGGCGTTGGTATCGGTGTGATTCCAGATTTCTGTATTCCTCAGTTATCTAGTGAGGTTGTCGACTTGATGCCAAGTTTTGAATTACCAACCAACACGGTTTATGCGTTGAATCCGTTTACTTCAAATACGCCAATCGCTATCCAATTGTGTGTTCAAGCGTTGGAAGAGATGCTCAAGCATAACTTAGCATAGCTAGTAATATCCGGTGCTTAGCCATATTTACTAATAAAAGAAATAACATGTTTATTGCTGAGTAATTCAATTTTGTCGATAGTCAGTACGCAATAGCGGTAGTTTTTATTTTTGAAGGTGATGTTCGACTTTTCTTCTGTTGGTTCTGAAAACTTCCATATTTCAAATCCGATGTTCTTCATAAGTTCCAATGCACTTGGATTCTTAATGATCATGGAATATTTTTTAATCTTAGTATTTCTTGCAAGAAGCTTCATATCGGAAATTAGGTTCGCAATAGATTGTTCGCGCTTCTCAGAGTGACCGCTAACCACAATGTAATTTAAGTTATGATTAGAATCTAAAGAGCAGGCTTGCTTAATATGCAGATGCTTATTTTGATATTGCTCGAATACCTCTTCATTGAAGAAAAAACCTAGGCTATGACTAACAATATCGCCATTAACATTGACCATTTTTCTGCCATGCGCCTTTTTTTCACTGCAATAGAGAAACAGATCGATAGTTTCAAGCGCTGAAGGATCCATTTTTGTATATTGTGAAATCAGCTTTATTCTATCTATTACTGCTTTGTCATCCTGATCTGTCATTAGTGGCATGATCTGACAGTCGCAGCCTTCTTCTATTTCCCCTTTAGTGATAGAAGATATTCGGCTTTGAAACGAAAAGAACCTCTCACGAAGGAAGTCTTCAAGTAGTGCACTGTCTTCGTTATCTTCTGAATCAAAGGATTTCAACGTTGTATACAAGTCCAGACCAAGGCAGTCCAATAGCTTTAGAACCTTGTAATTATTTGGCTTTACTTTGCTATTTTCCCATCGATTTATCGTTACGACATCTACAGAACTGAATTCATCATCTAAGTGATTAATGTATGCCGCAAAATCCTTTTGCGTTAACTTTAATTTTTTGCGCGCTTCGCGCAGTAATTGCGGAAATTTCATCATGGTAGAATATTCATCTTTGATTAGTGACATTACGTTCCGATTCGTCAGATAGTCTATTTTATCAATCGTTAATATACAGTAGCTATAATGTTTATTTTTGAATGTGATATTAGACTGTATAGCAGAGGGTACTGAAAATTTGAATACTTCAAATCCTATTCTTTTTAATAGTTTCAACATGTTTGGATCTTTTACTAAAACAGAGTATTTTTTAATGTTTTTGTTCTGAGAAAGTAACTTTATATCTGAAACTATATGCTCAATAACATGATTTTTTGTCTCTGAGTGTGAGCTTATATTAAAATAATTTATGCTTTTGCTTGAATTTAAAGAGCAAGCCATTCTTAGATCTAGCTCTTGAGTCTTTAAATTCTCGAATTGATGGTCTTCAAAGAAAAAGCCTACATTGTGACTCACAATGTCGCCATCTGTATTGATGAGCTTGTGGCCGTGAGCTTTGTTCTCACAGTAATAGAGATATAAATCAATTTGGTCCAGTGGCGAAATATCGACTTTTGTGAATTTAGACAGTAGTTTGATTCTGTCGATAACGCTAGTGTCACACGGCTCTGACATTAAAGGCTGTGACTTAAAATTGCGTTCGCCTTGTTGTTGATTCAGGCCTGCTAGAGCTGAAATTCTACTTTGAAATGAACCATAGGATTCGTTAAAAAACGACTCGATTAGTGTGTCTTTTTGTTCGGACTTAAAGCTCTTTATTGTCTCAAATAAATCTCCACCAAGGTATTGTAATATCTTGAGTGCTTTGTATGCACTAGGCTTTACCTTACTGTTTTCCCAACGATTTATTGTTACGACGTCAACCGCATTAAAGTCATCGTCCAGCTGATTTAAGTAGGTTGCAAACTCTGTTTGTGTAAATTGAAGTTCCTTTCTGAAGTTACGTAACAACTGTGAAAACTCACTCATTAAAACATTAACCTTCTGATAATTAACTCAATGTCTTGATTCTAATTTAGACATCAGACTCTCTATTTAACATCTTTAGTAATTTGTTTTTTACGGATGTTAATTGTTCGGATTATTTGAACTGTATGTTGCGCATGTCCCTAGAAGGCGAAAAGCCAAATTAGTGACGTCAAATCTATGGCAATTCGCCTAGAGACTTGTCAATCTACTGTGAAGTGCGCGTTAATGTTCAGATACAATCTTGTCTTTTTCTTATCCATTCTGCTGTTTCCATTTGCCTCCTATGCGGATACAACGGGTCTTGTTATGGATCTGTCTGTTGACAGCGCGTCTTACGACAATGATCAACAGGTAGCTTATACGCTCGTTTTAACGAATGAGTCGGATAAAACCATTGCTGAGTTGGACGTTAAAGACGAGCTGTTAAATATCTTAACGACAGATGAGCAAGGAAATAATGTCAGCGCGTTCTCGCAAGTCTCGACTCAAGCGCAATCCTCCTTCCTTTCATCTCCAGGTGATTACAGTCGCTTCGGAAACTTAGATGCATCAGATGTGCGTATTGCGGCTGGTGGGTCAGTGACCTACACCATGGTTGCTACCATCTCTGCTGACGCAGCCGGTACGATTGATAACGTCGCAAGTGCGAGCACTGGACTGTTGGATGCTGTTGAATCAAATACAAAATCTATTCAGCGTGGTGTGTACCAACATGATGTTGTTGTTTCGGTCGATAAGACGAACTATCAACTCAATAACAAGCTCACCTATAAGATTAAGGTTTCGAACACTGGCGATACGTTTATTCAGGCGCTCGACGTTCAAGATGTCATTTCAGATATAAAGGCACTCAATATTGAAGGGGCTTTGCAACAAGCTTTTACTGACAACGTTAACTCTGCCACCAAGGTTGAAGGAAGCAAAAGCGATCCAGGCACCTTCGCCGAATCAGGGGACTTATCAGTAAGTGATGCGTCGATTGATATCGGCGGGTCTGTTACCTACGAAATTCAAACGACCGTTGCCGACAATTTAGTCGGCGATATTGTTAATGACAACATAACGGCAGAAACTCGCGACGCATTGGTCGTGGGAGACGAGCTGACTACGCCGCCAACTCAGCCAAATATCGCTCTGACACACACCTTGAACCAGTCAGATAGCTACTTGGTTGATGACAAGTTTTCCTACACGGTGACGGTAAGCAACCAAGCAGATACGGGTATCGCTTATCACTACTCAGTTCAGCAGTTTCTCGCTGACCTTGAAACCGACTTAGGTAATGATATCAGCAATAACAAGAATGCTGACGATACAATGGGCAACCCATATGAGTCTTGGACCAATCAGGTTATTACTATTGGTTCTAACAGCATTTCTGAACTGAACGATACTGGGATTGAATCCAACAAGTCGTTGAACGACACAGTTTCTATTTATCCTGGCGAACAAGTCCTGTATTCGGTGGAGGTTGATGTAAGCCCAGTATCAATTGGCGTCATTCCTCAAGTTATTGCACGAGTAGTGAATGCAGAAGGCACATCAGGTTCTACTGATGTGTTAACGGCTCCTCTAGATACACAACAAGTATTGAACTCTTCATCAAGCCAAATTACCCGTAATAAGAACACAACAGATACTACGTATGTCCCGGGGATAGTCGGTGATAATGAAGTGGTCTATGACATTGTTATTTCAAACAAGGACGCTGAATTTTTCGCGAACGATGTTGAAGTTGTCGATAAATTTGCTTGTATCGTTACACAGCAAGCTGATGGTAGCACTGCTTCTGCGTTTTCTGAATGGAAATTAGAAGTCGCTGATAGAAGTGGTGATGGCTCTAATTACGGTTCATTTAACTATGGGGCTTGGACTAAAAACGACATCGATTTAAAAGTCGACCTCGCGCCAGAGGGCTTTGTTCATTATAAGTTGACCGCAAAAGTGGCTGATACAAGTGTAGGTCAAATTGTTGATGATGGTACCGATGCGGGCTTGTGCTTAGGGGATAACTTAGGCGAGTCGGGCTCTGGCGTTCAAATGCCAAACTCGAAATTAAAAGTCCAAAAGGAAGTGGATTCTCGTTACTACTCAGCTGGCGGTACCCTGAACTACGACATCACGGTAGAGAATAACGGTGACGGCTACGCGATTGATGTACCGGTTTATGATGATTTAGTCTCTGTCATGACCACCTCAATCAATGGAACGCAAACCAAAGCGTACTTTAGCTGGGTGATAACCGCGAAATCTTATGCTTCTGATGGCTCTATCTCGACAAACAGCGAGCCCGGCTTTACTGATGACATAGAAGGTAATCAGAAGAATCAAAAGATCTTAGATGTGAAGGCCAAGCTAGCTCCACACGACAAGATCGTTTATAGCATTGCCGCGATCGTAAACCCAATTGCTGATGATGAGATTCGTAATGAAGTGACGGTCGATAGTGTACTTTATTCCGATAGAGGCTCATACCCGAGAGACTATTACCTTGTTTTAGATAAACGTGTTGATGGTAATAACGAACAAAACGCATACACAGATACAACAAAGACCATTACCTATACGATCCGTATTACCAACCCAGAAGGGAATGGTTTCGCATCGAATATCAATGTTAAAGATGAAATTAAAGCTATAAAAGCTGAGTTACTTCATGAGCCGGGAGAAAGCAAGCCTGTGTTCTCTTCGTGGACGATCAGTGCTGAAAGGGAAGCGACATCTCCTTTAGTGAAAGCCTTCACTAACCCTGGCCTTTTCAAAGATAATGACAACCTGGATGCAATAGCTCAGATCCCACCAGGTGCGACGATTACCTATACCATTGTTGGGACGCTCGATCGCAGTGTCGACAGTGAGATTCTTTGGGGAGAATTCACCAATACCGCAACAGTGACGGGACCCGATACTAATCTATCGGATACGGTACGTACCTATCCTAGCGAACCGAATCTTGTAGTCGCTAAGACCGCTCAAAATACCGACTTTGTTGTAGGTGAGCGCGCTACATTCGATATTTATATCTATAACCGCGGCATTGGCTATGCAAATGACGCAACGGTACAAGATAGCATTTCAGCGCTTAACTTCTTTAATAGCTGGACAATTGTAGGTTCGACCAATACAGATAAACCGGGTTCTCGTTACGGTGACATTGCTAACGACACTGATATCGATACCGACGTTGATATTACTCCCGGAGGCTGGGTTCACTATGAGGTGAGCGGCATTGTTAAGTCTGACTATGAAGAAGAACAAGTATCGAACCGTGTTGATGTTTACGATCCTATTACAGACCGTGACCACAGCTCTTCTGCACAAATAGACAACTCGAACAGTGCTTACGACATCAATGTGTCTCTGTCGAAAACAACCGATGCGGTTCGTTACACACCGGGTGAAGACCTTACTTACACCATCGTAATTGGTAACAACGGTGATACCGACGAAACTGACCTTATCTTCATGGATCGATTGAGTGAGATCACCACCACGCTTGCTAATGATAAAGATGGTGAAGTAGAAGATGTTCTTAATCAAAACCCGTTTGACTATTGGTCTGTTGATACTGGCTCTGGTTTTGGCCCTCAAACGACTGAAGATGTGGAGTTCCCAGTTTCAATTCCGGCCAAAGACTTTGTCACGGTGCGTATTAAGGCGCATGTCAAAGACAATGCAGTATCTAACGGTGTCGCTGACAGAGACGGCGGCATAATCCGCAACGAAGCAGTGCTGATTCATGACGATAATGCCGGCTGTACTGACGATTGTGAGTATGCGAAACGTGCTGTGGCTGAAAACCATCAGGTACACAATAACGGTGGCGTTGTTCGTACAACCAATATTAACCGTTATTCTCCGGGTGATGAGTTGACTTATACCATCAAGTACAACTCTCAAGACGGGCGCGGTTATCGAAACAACGTTGACGTTAACGAACTGATTAATGAGATATCAGTAGAGCTACAGGATGGCCGTTCAGGCAATCCATTTTTTGATGATTCGGTAGGTTCAAACAAGTTTACGGTGGCAGTTGCTAAGAGTGTCCCTGCGAATGCGGGTACAACAGATGGTACCAAAGACGGTGATGTTGCGAACGACACTGACATCGTAACCTCGATTGATATCGATGCTGGCGAAGACGTGACTTACACAGTAACAGGTACAGTAAGACCGGATGCGGTCGGTGATATTCATTACCGAGATACCGTCGTTATTCCCGATGACTACCATCTAGATTTTGACAAAACGACCGATGAAGTGGTGTACGAGCCAGCTAAAACCGTGACCTATCACTTGGTGATTGAGAATGATGGTAAAGGTAACGCTCACGATATTCCAATCGTCGATAACCTCGAAGATATTACGGTCAGCTTAGTGGACGGTAATACAGGACCAGCGTATTCAGATTGGACCATTACATCGATCGCAACCGGAACCGATTCTGAGTATGTGGATGCGGGCGCAGGTGCTGGCAATGTTTACACATCAACCAACAGTAACCTAGATGTTGAAGCCGATATCCCGATGGGCGCTAAGCTTGAGTACCAAGTTGTAGCGACCATTAATGACAAAGCCAATGGAGACGTGGTTAACGTTTTAACGGTCGATGGTGACACCATTTCTCATGATATTCAGCAAGAAGCGCGTAAAGTCGATTTTGAGAAAAACATTCTGGCGTACTACGACACGAATGGTAACGAACTGGTTGGCGCAACCAATTACATGCCAGGGGGCTACGTTGAATATGAAATCCTAATTGAGAACATCTCAAGCGCCCATGTTGATGACATGAGCTTGCGTGATGACATTGACCAAATTAACACTCAGTACTTTGATGGAACGCGTGGCCCTGCATTTGATAGTTGGACGATTGAAATCTCTGCAGATAGCTCGGGGATTTCCAACCCGGATGTAGACAGCTCAATTCAAGACAATAGACCTATTGATACGCACTTCGATATTTCGGCAAACAACTTTAGCCGAGCTATGTCGTCGGCGTTTGTACGCTATGTCATTAAAGCCAAAATTAGTCCGAAAGCGGTAGGCTCTTTTACTAATAAAGCTTACATCGATGAAGACAATGGTAATGAGTTGATCGCGGTATCACCACCATCAACGATGGCGGATCCTGAAGTCACGTTCTCTAAAAAAGCATTTTATGATGCAGGGTTCTCTTCGCAAAAAACTGAATATTCTCAAGCTTCTGACGAGAGTGAGGTTTACTACCGCGTTGAGATTAAGAATACGGGTGATGGTACTGAATATGGTTCTCGTCTTGAAGATGCTATTTCGGCGATTCAAACTCGTATTGCAGAAGACAGCATCACTTCTGGTGGTGATCCTGTCGGCCAACCATTTTTAGCTGGCTGGGAAGTGAGTTTAGATAAAACAGCTGCGACGGGTTCTATTACCGACGCGATTGACTTTGTATCGGGCAATAACATCGATATAGATAACGAAATTGTTATCGCAGCTCAAGAAAGCTTAACGTTCACTATTCATGCTTTGATCCGTGAAGATGCATTGGGTGATATTAAAAACAAAGCGAGCTATGACGGTAGTGTTCGCACTGCGACTTTAATGCCGCTTGAAAATAATACCAGTGTTGAAAAACGTGTGGTGTCGATCAACGGTAACCTGTTTACCGATGGTGATACCTATCTGCCGGGCGATGAGGTTGAGTATGAATTTGTTGTGACTAACCAAGAAAACGGTTGGGCGAACGATGTTCAGATCAAAGACACAATAACGGATATTGAAGTCGAGGTTATTGGTAATAATAAGAGAATGCCAGCTTTTGTTTCCAGTGATATATCTCATGAAATTAGTAATGGTATTGATGCCAATATTGATACCTATGTACCAAGCTACAACACAAGTGGCAACCTTGATATTGAAACCGATATTGCCGCGAGAGAAGTGCTGACGTTTAACTTAACGGGTATTGTTCGCGACGATGCTTTAGGCACGATTGATGCCAACCGAGTGACAGCAGGAAGTGACTCAGCGACGTCGCAAGAGATTCCTCCTAAAGATGCCGAGCTCGATTACTTCAAAACCTTGGTGTATACCGATGGTGAATCGGCAGGGTGTTCTGTTCCTTCAAACGATGGTAGCGGTTGTACTTATGCACCACGAGGTGATGTTGAGTATCAAGTTACGTTAGAGAATATCGGAGACAGTATCGCCGGTGATGTACCTGTTATTGACGCTATTCACGCAATTAAAACCGAAGATGGTGATCATGCGTTCTCTGACTGGGCAACGGCTATTGCGGTTGAACCTGCTGGTACCTATGACGTGCAAGGTAGTTACAGCGGCAGCGTACCATTGGATGCAACTGTCGACCTTCGCCCTGGTGAGCGTATCGTTTTTGATGTGAGAGGTACGGTCTCGGCATCAGCGACAGGTACAATCACCAACACGGCACAAGTGAATAACGGCAACACCAACGACATCATACTTGATCCGGGTCGCTCGAATATCCTGATAGATAAATGGACAGATACGCCTGAGTACGTGCCGGGCGGAATGGTTAATTACTACATCGATATAACCAATAACGATGTGGACACTGGCCTGTTTTCGATTCGTGACATCATCAGCAGCTTTGAAGTCGAAACTGTCGATGGCTCAATGAAACCCGCACTCACGGAGTGGACGGTTGATTATGATGTGCTTTATAACTCCGCGCCATCAGATCCTAACGCTAATGATTTCTCTGAGCTCGACAAGCTAGTAGGTCAAAACAGCCCAGACATCGACTTGCCTTTGGAGTCGATAAAGATGGCAGGGCGAGATGATGCTGGCACTGGTGGTGGTGATAAGTACACCATTGTCCGTATTCACGTAGAAGGTAAGGTTCGTGATGACGCGATTGGGCGCTTTACCAATACGGCTTACCTGCGACATGGATTAGATAATTCGAAGATTGCTCGCTTGAGAGAAGGTTATATCACTCCGAAACCGGGTCAATTGGTGTTAACCAAAGAAACGACGCCAATTGCAGAACCTGATGCTAAGTATCAACCGGGTCAACCAATATCATACAAGATCACCGTGGCTAACACGGGTGAAGGTTACCTTGTCGATCAAGTCCTAACCGATCGTATCGACACCATCATGACAGAGGTGGCTAACAGCCCAGATCAAGAACAAGCGTTGACAGGCAACTGGGTCATTAGTAACGAACAGCTTGATGGTAGTGGCGATCCAACACTGAACGCACGCAAAGATGTGATTAGTACCCCGCAAGGTTATGGTGCGACTTACAGCATTCACCCGGGTGACAGTTATTCATTTGTCGTGACCAACACTGTTAATGATAAGGCCAAAGGCGAGATCACTAACGTCGTTAAAGTTGAGGGTGACGATGGTGAGCACTCTGCTGACGCGACTTACCTTCCTGAAGACGCGCAAGTTGAGATCATTAAAGAGGTTGATAAAGCAGAGTATCTTCCGGGAGAGGCGCTTCAGTATACGGTAACCGTTAAGAATAACGGCTTAGGTTGGGCTGAAGATGTTGCTATTCAAGATGCGCTGAAGTTGGTTGAAACCACGATTGCAGGCGGCGCCACTGAGCAAGCTTTTGACCCTGCTTCAATCCAAATATCTGCGGTATCGACAACCGGTGAAACCCCAGTACCGGATGCAACCAGTGGTGAAGACCTTAATGAGACACTCGATATTGCGCCTCAAGACAGCATTGTTTTCACGATTCTAGTGACGACTAATCCGTTGGCGACAGGCGATATTACTAACATCGCGTCAGCGACCTTTGACGGTACAACATTTGATGACAGTGCTACCAGCACACCAGTGTTGGCGACGGTTTCGGTAAAGAAGACGGTTGATACGCCATCGTATGAAGTAACCAACCTGATTAACTACGACATCACCGTAACCAACAGCTCTGATGCGTTTGCATCTGGTGTTCAACTTCAAGACATCATCAGTGACATTCAAGTCGACACTACCGCGGATAAACAAGAGTCGGCATTTCTATTATGGGAAGTGAGCTTTGATGCCTCGGATGATCGATCTGTTGTCACTCCAAAGACGTTCGACTTGAGTGAAGACATCGATGTGAGTATGGATGTTGCGCCACAGAGCACTGTGACTTTCCATGTTAAGGCGTTAATTCGCACGACAGCGATTGGTTATATCAGCAATACGGCAACCATCACTTACAACGGTACGCCACAAGACTCGACGGTAGTCATGACGCCGAAAGACTCTGAGTTTGTTGCGACCAAAACCAATGTCCAAACCGAGTATGAGCCGGGTGGTGAGCTAGAGTTCCTGATCACCGTAGAAAACACCTCGAACAACTACATCAATGACTTAAGTGTTGTTGATGACATGGAATCTATTGAGGTGTCGTATTACGACGGTTCGACGGGGCCTGCTTTTGTGGCTGGTTCCACCTCTTTGGTGGTCGATTCAACCACAATAGGCACTACCACCGAGCAAGTTAGCCCGACGGAATACAACGTAGATATCGCACCGCACGGCACAGTTGTGTTCCGCTCAAAAGGCACCGTAGTCGATACCGCGACTGGACACATTGTTAATACCGCGCAAGTAGACGGCGGTGATGTTATTAGTCCTCCAGTTCACACTGTGGCGGCTGTGGTTCAAGCCGAGCTGTTTACCGATGCCCCGTATTACGTTCCGGGTGAGCAAGTTGAGTATCACTTAGTGGTGCAGAACATTGGCCGTGGTATAGCCAAAGATGTCGCGCTTTATACTCAGTTCTCTGAATCCATGGGTGACCATATCGATGGTTCACACAGCCATGCCTTTGATGATTGGACACTAACTGCATCATCAGAAGGAGCTGAAACTCAACCGGGTACTTTTGATAACGATAAAGATATCTTCACGTTGGTCGACATCGCGCCTGGCGGAAAGATTGACTACACGTTCACATTGACGGTCAACGAAGACATGCTGACTAACATCGATGTGCTTGGTTATTACCTTGATTTAACCGGTAGCCCAACGATGCGTGCACGCTCCAAAAACATGTTGGCATCTGAGACGTCAATGCAGGTGATAGCCGATCAAGTGTCTGCTTTGGATCTACCGCCAGTGGGTGCTGATCTTGTTGTCGAAAAGCGTTCGGATAAGCCGGAATATACCGAAGATGACGTCAGTGTCACTTATTACTTGGCCGTGACCAACAATGGTCTAGGTAACGCAGCGAACGTTCGGCTAACTGATGGGATCAGTGAGCTACAAAACAGCACAGGTAATAAAGTCTTTACGGATTGGACAATTGAAGGTGTGGAAGTTGATGACTCGGGCGCAGTTATCCAGCGTCATACTTTCCCAGTTAACAAAGATCTAGACACCACAGTTAACCTGAAATCCAACAAACGAAATGCCTACGCGTTTGAAGTAGTTGGAACTCTAGGTAAAGGCTTGGATGACGACATCACTAATACTTTTACGGCTACTGAATCTGACGGTACTGAAACCAGCGACAGCGTGACCAATCACATCAAGAAGATCCCAGATAACTCTGGGGAATTGGAGCTGACCAAGTCTGCGCTGCAAGATACCGCGCAAGTCGGCGATGCGGTTGAGTACGAGATCATCGTTGAAAATAACAACGAATCTTACTTTAAGGACGTCACCGTGGAAGACCGTTACCCAGGCGGTCTGAAATACATCGCAGACACATCAGAAATCGTATTGAGCGGTGTTGATGGTGAGTTTGGGACGCAAGACGATCGGGTTCTTTCTCAACAGCCGTCTGATACTGGAAAGCTGATGTTCACTTCGCTGAACTTTGATCCGGGTGAAAAGCTGCGTATCCGCTACTTATTACGCGTATCAGTAGGCGCAACCTTTGGTGATTACATCAACACTGCAGTCGCGAAGGTTGATGGTTTGGCCGTTTCTAATGAAGACACCGCCAAAGTGACTGTAGAACCGGACAAGGTGTTCGATACCTCATCAATCATCGGCAAAGTCTTCGAAGATCACAACAAAGATGGATTCCAAGCAGATGCAACGGCATTTAATGTTGAGCTAACAGCCAGCTTGCCTACTCAGGATTACATTGCTAGCTCTACAATCGTTCTCCGAGATGGTAAGGAGATTGCAGTTAGAGATAAAGATCTAATTGGCGCAGCGACCTCGGCACTTGAGCAAGGTTTGGAGCTTGGCGATCTTTGGGGCCATTCGGTGAACCGAACGCTTCCAGAAACCAGCAAAGTGGTTATTCAGTTTAAAACTCGCACACAGCAGCGCTTTGATTTTTATGTCACGACCGATGCGGGTTCCCGTATCGAGTTTGATGCACAAGGTCAGATTCAATTTAAGCATGAATCGGACAAGAAAAAGGGACTGAGCGCGGAAAACCTCAACGTAACCAGAAACCTGTATCGCGATGGAGAGAATTACCTGTGGGAAATCGTTATCGAGAACAAAGGTATTTACGAAGATGGTATTCCGGGCGTTAAGTTGATGACGGTTGAGGGAATCGTTATTTACACAGACCAGTACGGTCGTTACCACGTGCCCGACCAATGGGTACTCAATAAGAAAGGTAAGAACTTCCTAGTGAAGTTGGACACTGATTCGCTATCCACCTCCATGGAAGTGGTGAGCGAAAACCCGAAAGTGTTGCGAATTACCCCGAACAAGCTCACTAAGTTCAACTTTAGCGTGCATCGCAAAGACCAACAAAGTGAACAGCAGTAAGCCATTGGAACCGTATCTGGAAATTGTATGAAAGTATTTAGTAAGTCTCGTTTAGCGACGTGTGTGTTGACTGCCATTCCAGTGATGGCGGTAGCGAAAGACACGGGCAAGCTTGAAAAGCTTGGTTCTGAGACAACGGGCATTGAAATTACCAAGCCGAACCAAGACCAAGACAGCTCGCGTATTTACTTAGAACAAGGTGCTATTTGGGCAAGCCGCGACATCACTCGCTTTGACCCGGTGCTGGATGTCAGTGTCAGCGATGAGTTGGAAGTCGATCAGGGCACACTGCGTGACAGCGTTGGTTTCACCATCACCACCAACTATGGTTACTACATCAAAAAGTACCAGTTGGAAGTGTACCGCGTGGGTGATTTTGGTTTATCTGAGCCTATCACGGTACTTGGTGGTGATAAATTGGCAAACGACTCTGACATCAATTGGGATGGTCAAACCGATGTCGACTACCAATTTAATGTCGGTGAGCAGCTGATGTTCCGTCTAAAAGCGTGGGACAAAGATGGCAACATGGATGTGACCACCGTTGGTGTTACTGATCTAGTGAAACCTGACTCTGAAGTTGATATCGACCGAAACGATAATGACGATGAAGAGAGCAAAGGTAAAAGCTATGGAAAAGCAAAGCTGATGCGTCACAACATTCCAACCAATGCGGGTTTAGCGAAGTTCATCGGCACTGGCTTGAAAGGCGTTGATAAAGTCATCATCGGTGAAGACGAATTTGATGTCGAAGACGGCAACTTATACGCAGAACAATACTTACCAACAGACTCCTACATTTTCCCAACCAAGGTTGTGTTTGATAACGGTGATGAACGTCGTTACAAGCTTTACGTTCGTATTCCAGATACGTACTACGCACAAACCGGCTTGGCTGATCTTTATGTTGGTAAGAACAATGTGTCTGGTAATAGCGATGCATTAAGTGTCGATGACCAGTACCAAGATGACATCTATAACCAAGGTCGTTTAGCGTACTTTAGTCAGGGTAAGTTTGGCGACAAACTTCGTGTAACGACTCACTTCGATACTCGAGAAAGTGAGATAAAGGATATGTTCAAACACCCGTTCGCCTCGGACGATTCGGATGTGTTCGATATCCTCGAAGACGACGATGAGCTGTATTACGGTAACTATGGTGACAGCTCAAACATCGAAAAAGTGGTCAACACCAAGGGCAAGGTTTACCTCAATGTGGAGTACGATAAGTCTCAATACTTGTGGGGTAACTACAACACGGGTTTAACAGGCACCGAGAACAACGATTACAACCGTAGCCTCTATGGTTTCAAAGCTGATTATCGTACTCGCGATACTACACAATACGGTGAAGATCGTCTGAACGTGGTCGGTTTTACCGCAGAAGCAGATTCGTTGTATGCACACGATGAGTTCTTGGGCACAGGCGGTTCTCTGTACTTCCTTCGTCATGGTGAAGCGGTACCAGGAAGCGACAAGGTTTATGTAAAAGTAAAAGATGAATCAGGCCTAGTGCAAAATGAAATCCCACTTGAGCCGGGTGTCGACTATGACTTCGACCCGTACCAAGGTCGAATCATTCTGACCAAGCCACTCGACAATATCTTGTCTGACAGTTTCGGCAGCGTCATTGAAAACGGCGACGATTACGAAAACTTCCTGGTTGTCGATTATGAGTATGTTCCTCAAGGTTCAGACTCATTAGATGCGATGTCTTACGGTGGTCGTGCCAAAGGCTGGTTCAACGATTATATTGGCGTTGGCGTGACGTACGCGACCCAAGAGAAAGATAATCAAGATTACGAGTCTTACGGTACCGACTTAACGCTACGTGCTACTGAGGGGACCTACATTAAGGCTGAGTTTGCGCATAGTGAAGGTAAGCAAACCGAGTCGAATTTCGTCTCTACCGATGGTGGTTTAACCTTTACGCCCATTGGCGACACATTGGAAGACCGCGAGGGTGACAGTGTCCAAATCACAGCAGTCACCAGCCTTTATGACCTTGCCCCAACCATCTTTGGTGCCGTTGGCAATGACCTGAAACTTTGGTATCGAGACAAAGACGCAGGGTACAGCTACGCGAGCAGCAGCGATGATTTAGAACAAGAAGCTTACGGTGCAGAGCTTCGTCTACAAGCCACTGACCGTTTGGCTGTGCTGTCTCGCTTTTCGACCAACGAAGAGCGAGATGTCGACGGCAATCTTGAAACAGATACCGAAACGATTGAGATCGAAACTCAAGTCAAAATCACTCAGCACATCAAGGTTTCAGCGGCAGGGCAACAAACTGAAGAGCTTAACCAAAACGACGAGCACAGCGATGCTACGTTAGCGGGTGTTCGTTTGGAATACATGTGGGACAGCGAGAATAGCGTTTACGTTAAAGGGCAAAAGACCGTGGATCAGTCGGATGACTATGACGAAAACGACAGCGCGTCGATTGGTGCTGAATTCCAAGTGTTGGAAGACTTGTCACTTGGCGGCGAATACACCGATGGCGACCGAGGCCAAGTAGCAGAAGCGACGGTGACTTACGATGTATCCGATGACCACTCAACCTACGTAACTTATGTAGATGATAACTACGAAGGTCAAAACAACGTGATTGTTGGCCAGCGTGCAGATCTCACCAGCAGTGTCGATTTCTACCAAGAGAACCAATTCGTTGATGAAAACGATGGTCACGGTCGTATCGATTCGTATGGTTTTGGTTACGACGTGACGGAAGATGTCGAGATGGGCATCGGTTATCAACTTGGTGAAATTGAAGATGACGAGAACATAACCACAGAGCGTGAGTCCATCAGCTTCAATGCATCAATTGACCTAGACGACATCACCTTAAGCCACAAATTCGAATATCGAGTGGATAAGAGTGAGGACGACCCAGAGATAGCACAACGTGAGCTGCAACAAATCGTAACCACCAACCGTTACACGCACCACTTAACAGAAGAGTACACGCTGTTTGGCAAGTACAACTATTCAATTACAGAGAGTGAAACCACTGGCGAAACCATGGCGCAATTCACCGAAGCCACAGGTGGACTTGCGTATCGTCCGATCTATAACGACCGATTAAACCTACTTAGCCGTTACACCTACATTGCGGACTTCGATCAACTGGATCGTGATGTGGATTATCAAGACGAAACTAGCCAGATCATTGAAATTGAAGCGATCTACTCAATTGACCAGCATTGGGATGTTGGCACTAAATATGCGCATAAAGACAAAGAGCAAGCTTTTGAGCGTGCTTCTGGCGCGAATGAGATCGTTAAAAGCGACATCGATTTATACGGACTGAGCGCTTCTTACCGCGTGATGAAAGAGTGGGATGTGACGGGTGAATATCATTGGAAAACAGACACACTCAACGACGAGCTAGAACACGGTGCGTTAGTTTCGGTGAACAAGCACATCGGCGAGAACTTCAAAATGGGGATTGGTTATAACTTCTCTGCGTTTGATAGCGATCTAACCAATGATGATGACTACGACGCATCCGGTGTGTTCATTAACTTAGTCGGTAAGATTTAAGCCTGCCCGAGAGGGTTAAAAGCAGAGAGTTGAGAATTCAAAGTGACAGCTAAGAGTAATATGAAAACAATTATTTTCCTAATAAGCGCAGTGATGAGTACTTTGCTGCTTTCCGGCTGTGCAACCGACACGTATGTGAGTCAAGAGAACCGAGACAAGTTTGCGGGTATCGACGTGTCTAAGTTTTTAATCAGCGAGTGTTTGGCGCCAGAGCGTGAGGTGCATATCGCTATCGCAGAGCATTTTGCGTTTGATAAATACCAATTGCGTGACCTCGACAAGATCAATTTAGATACGTTTGTTAAAGAGATCAGAGGCCTCAAAGGGCGAATTACAATTGTCGGCCACACTGATTACAAAGGCTCTCTGGAATATAACGAGCGTCTTTCACAGCGACGCGCTAAGTCAGTGGCTGATTATCTGCAAGCCCATTTAGATCCTAAGCAGTATGATTGGGAAGTGAAACATCTTGGGGAAACTCAACCTTTGTTGTTGGGCAAAACCGATAAAGATCGAGCAGAGAACCGCCGTGCATTTATCGTGTTTGAAGAAGCGCAGAAGTATGAAGAGATGCCTTTCTGTGAGCCACCAAAACCTGAGCGTAAAGTGTACATGGCGATAACACCACACTTTGACTTTGATAAGTCGGTGCTTAAGCAAGAAGATCTAACTCAGTTAGATGACTTCACAACGAAGTTGAGCGGCCTGCAAGGCAGCATAATGGTGGCAGGGCACACCGACCAAGCTGGCTCGGTCTCTTACAACGAGAAGTTGGCTGAACGCCGCGCAGAAACCGTGGTTGAATACCTTAAAACCAAGCTCGACCCTAAGCAGTTCATCTGGGAAGTGAAGTCATTTGGTAAGTTGCAGCCTGCGATCAATGAACGCTCTGAAAAAGCCGATGCGTTAAACCGCCGAGCGTTTATCGTGTTTAAAGAGTCGGATATTACTGCCGAACAGGAACAGCAAACACTATCAGGTAGTGAGCAAGGTTTTCTTCGTAGTGAAAGCGATCAGAAGCATGGCTATGAATAAAGAGCAATCTTTTAAATAATGTGAAAAAGCCCCATGCGCTGGGGCTTTTTGATATGTGTTTTCTGATAAAAGGGTCGTTAATCTACTCAGAAGGTAAATTCTGCTTCAATTCTAGAAGCATTTGATAAGCACTTTCACCGGACATCTCATATGGGTTGAATTGGTTGGATGTTGAAAACTGTAAGTTTACCAGTTCGGTTAGGTTCGACTGAGGAATATCACCCATAGACCAGTCTCCAAATTGCCGACAATCTATTTCCTTGAAATACAAGATCATTACTTTTTTGTGCCGCTTATCATTCAGAATATGATTATAGGTATGATTAACTGCGCTCCTTGAACCTTCGATACATTGTAAAAAATACTTATCGTTATGGCTAAGTAGACCTGTTAAATGGCTTTGCTTATTACGGTCGTGTGAAATTTGGAGTATGTCGTTTAAAGCCTCCGAATCGCAACTTTCACAAAGCGTACTGACATAAATTAACCGAGTTAGGCGCATAGGCATTACTTCGAATGTTATTCAAAAGGTACTAATAAATATAAGCCAAGCTCATGGAATTGCGAGTTATTGGCTTAATTGTTACTCGGAGGTTTTGGGAAGAGAATGAGGTGGGTATCAAGTAGAAGGAATGCTCGCAAGAGGCGCTAAAATAACTCAAATTTTGGCCAATTAGTCATTTCAGCGACCTTTTATGATCTCGTTAGTTGTTTAGAATCGAAATAGATTCAACGTTAGAAGAGGCATCAAATCGAACGTTGACCAACACACTCTCTCGTTCGAAAGTCACATCATCAAAGTCAGTAGCTGCGATCTTAAATCCATTCCTTGCAAACAAACTTGTTACCGTTGTCCGTTGTTTCTGTTCCATTGCGCATGTCAGTAGTTCGTTCATCGTTATCTCCATATTAGGTAACCGTGTGCATTTTTTAAGCGTACAGCCTCTTTAGTATGAGATCAATTGCCTAATAGATAAGCTATATTGATGTGTTCAATTGAATGATTTTGATATTCAAAAATGCAATGGGTAAGTGGGAGTGCGATTGCGTTAGTTATGATAAGTAGAGTGTTATGTGACCACAGTTCAGCATTAATCGAGAACGAAATTTTTTGTAATAATCGCGTTGAAATAAGTGCTTACAAAACAGGGGGAAACATACTCGCCGTTTAGTATGTTAGGTCTGTGGTTGGAATCATTGTTTGTCTATATCCAGCTTAACTAAAGTACACCGATTTATGATAAGTCGAGTTCCTAATGAACGATTTATTGAAATCTCGTATGTCTAAGCGGTGTTGTTATAAGTGTTATTAATTGCATAAGCTTGATTTTAATATTGGTTTGATTTATAAAATAAGCGTTCGTTCATTAACTTCATGATTATATTAGTTTTTACTAACCTTTGATAACATGGAGAAAGGTGATGAAAAAGAATTACACGCGCAACAGGTTAGCGAATTTAGTGCGACTTCGTAGGTCATACAAAGCATCAGACTTTCTGGTGAGTTCTAATGAATTTCGAGTTAAGAAAGATGTGTATAGCTTACGTAAAATCAAGCAGTTAGAAATTCGTCAACTGGGTATTAAAGAAAACGTAATCAATATTGTTTCGTTGGCTTTAGTGCTCTCGGCTGCGACTTGGGCATTTGTTCCTCAGTTCGGTTTACCGATGCTTGCACTGACGTTTATTTTGGCGTTTGTTACATGGCGAAAATACGAGCTTCGTGCAGAGTTTAAAGGTGCCGATGAAACTGGCGACCATTGGGTTTCCGTGGCTCGTGGTTGCACACGAGAAGAGTTCAAAGTGTTGAAAAATGTCGAATTGGCATTACGCAACCAAATTTCTTAGTAAACAGGGCATGCAATACGTTAGGCTCAAGAATAAACAAGGCTCGTCATCAATTGGCGAGCTTTTTATTTTCAGAAAAACATCGATAGAGCAGGATACTTTGAGAGGCCAACGTTTATATGTGTAATGTTGACCGTAATGAATCTTAAGTTACGGCATTTATAATGCTCTTGGTGGTTTTGAATATAGGGAGAGGATGGAGATGAATACATTAGTCAAAGAGGGTTCCTTTAAAAGGCTCATCCAGTTAGTTGGCTATGTTTTGATTATCGTGTTGAGCAATAGCCGACTCTCCAATGCTCAAAGCGTCGAGTTTCCTAGTTGTGCGCAGAGTGAGGTTTTGAATACAGAGGTCCACCTTTATGTTGATGAATCTGTACTAGCTGAATATTCCAAAGCATTTGTTGCCTCTAAAATAGCGACATGGGAAAGCTATTCGAATTTGGTATTGAAGAACTCCTGCATCCCTATGACGAGAAAAGTTACCAAGGTGACTTACACGCCGGAAATCGACAGCCTTTGGTTTCAAGATTTGAGCACTGCAGAGAGGTTATTAAAACTCTCGATGGAAGAACCGATCCCAGAAACAACAAAAGACGGCGTTCCCATTTTTACAGGGATAGTATTTTCTAACTATAATTCTAGTTTTGAGTCTGATTATTGCGGCGTCTCGTCTTCAGTATCCAACTTTTTCTCTTTAGCGATAAACTGCCCTGATCACCTAATGGAGCATGAAATTGGCCATTTAAGTGGTGCGAATCATGACAACAAAACGTTATTGAAAGACTTTGATAGTATTGAAAGTTACCTTTCTGGAACGTATCCAAGAGCTCCTCAATATTCCTTCGGCGCAATTTGTGCTGACAGAGGAACTGTGATGTCTTATGAGCGAGATGTTATACCTGCTTATTCTAACCCGGACATCAGAGTCGATGGCATAAAGTGCGGGGATAGCAAATACCACAATAATGCGAGAGTGCTTAGAGAGTTCGTACAAGCTTATTTAACCCCATGATTGCCTCGTTGCTAGTCTGTTGTTTTATTGAACGTTATAACGCGTTCAATTCAAAGTGTTTGTCCTGTGATCTTTAAATTTAGAACGAGCGTATTTCTCCCAGTTTATTAAGGAAGAGTATGCTCAATGTTATCCAAAGAGAATGAATCAAGAATTATCGAAATGGCGTGGGAAGACAGAACGCCGTTTGAAGCAATAGAACAACAATTTGGTTTGAATGAATCGCAAGTGATCCGTTTTATGCGTAGTCATCTCAAGCTTGGTAGTTTTAAGCTGTGGCGAGCTCGTGTTTCTGGGCGCGCGACCAAACATACAAAGTTGCGTAATACCGATGTGTCGAGAGGTTATTGTCCAACTCAGTACAAGCATCGTTAAAAAAGGGGTGCCCAACCAGTATCCCAAATCAACACTCAGATATGGGAAACGAAAGAAATGAAGGGAATGAAACAATTTTGCGCTCTACTTTTGGTGCTGCTTAGCTTCTGCATCAGTCATGTTCAAGCGAATGATACGCGACTTAAGCAAGCTTACGAAAACCATCAAAGTGATGTTCAAGTACGTGGATCGGGTACGGTGTATCGAGTACTGCCAGATGATAATAAAGGTTCTCGGCATCAGAAGTTCATTTTACGACTCGATAGCGGACAAACATTGTTAGTCGCACATAATATTGACTTAGCTCCTCGTGTTCAGGGGCTGGGAAAGGGCGATCGAGTTGAATTTTATGGTGAATATGAATGGAACAAGAAAGGTGGCGTAATGCACTGGACGCACAAAGATCCTCGCAATTATCATGCTCATGGTTGGTTAAAGCATAATGGGAAAGTATACGAGTAAGTGATAACTCGTTTTGTTTTAACGTGAAAAAGGAATTTTGATGTTCAAACTCGAAACCAGCAGAGTGATTCTTCGAGACATGATGCTTCAAGATGAGTCTGCGTTTGTTGCTATATCTCAAGACGTAAAGTATCAGCGTTTCTATGACGAAAATGATTGTGAACCTAACAAATATCGAGAGCTAACCCAGTTGTTTGTTGAGCAGGCTTCGGAAGTTCCTCGACAATCCTATCAGCTTGCAGTTGAAAGCAAAGATTCAGGGAAGTTTATTGGAACCGTTTGTTTACGTCTTGAAGGCGATAAACAAGCTTCGATGGGCTGCGCTTTCTCAAGGGAAACTCAGGGAAAAGGGCTTTCTATAGAAGCGGCTGAAGCCCTAGCTGATTTTGGCTTTTTAGAGCTAGGCGTGCAGCGCATCTACGCCGAAACCATCAGTAAGAACTTGGCAGCCATCAAATTGTGTCAGTCATTGGGAATGAAAGAAGAAGCGCGCTTTGAGAATCACCGATTTTTCAAAGGTAAGTGGTGGGATACTGTGGTATTGGCGGTTCTACGTTCTGAATGGGAAAAGGCATAGTGATGGCAAGTGGCATGCTGAATCAAACTAGTGGTCTCGACAAAGACGGGTTCATCGAAAACCTATACTCTCCTAAGAATATCGCTCCCGAATTCCAAGATGCCGTGAATGCTGTGATTGATTCGTTGTTAAGTGACCTTCCGAATCAAATTGATGGTATCTACCTATACGGAAGTGTTCCGAGAGGAACGGCCATTATTGGTAGCTCTGATTTGGATGTTTCTATTGTACTTACTACGCCTATTGGCCAAAAAGAGAAGGGAGTATTTAAGCTCCTTTCTGACACCATTCCCAAAGCATATCCGCAAGTGAGCAAGCTTGATATCGATCCTGGCTTCCTGCGCGATGTTCTGCAACCCACAGAAAAGTATCACTGGCACTTTTGGATCAAGCATTGCTGCTGTTGTGTTTGGGGGAATGATTTATCTAATGAGTTCTCACTCTACAAACCAAGCATTGAAATCGCCCAAGCGCTTAATGGCGACTTGTCTACTTTTCTTGAGCAAATGAGCCCGTCTTTTCAAACAATGGCTGGTGGGGATGTCGCTAAGGTGATTGGCAAGAAGTTAGTACGTGCAGCGTATTACTTTGTAGCTGAGCAAGACGGCAGCTGGTACACCAACCTGAGCCAGTGTGCCGAAGCAGCCAATCGTTATTATTCCAATCAAAGCGACGACATTGAGTTAGCGTATCAATATGCTCTCGGAAACTTGATATCGAAAACAGAAGCTTTTGAATTGTATGAAAGGCTGAGTAAAGAGCTGATTCGAGAGCAAGTGAATCGGCTAGTAAATGGAT
Source organism: Vibrio splendidus (assembly GCF_001557875.1). GTDB lineage: Bacteria > Pseudomonadota > Gammaproteobacteria > Enterobacterales > Vibrionaceae > Vibrio > Vibrio splendidus_F. The sequence goes on from NZ_LNRF01000005.1 coordinate 284,030, forward strand.
GAATTAAGGAGATATCACCGCTCAAGAAGCTGATGATGTTGCGTGGTATTCACTAGGTTCAACTCATGTTGGTCTTGCTTTGAAAGAAGTAGAGCGAGTAGGGATGTTTATTTAGGTCTGTGGTGTTAAGAGGCTTTACGACGTTTTTGAGGTCTCAAAAACGGTGAAACCCCGATGTTGGTAGTAATCTTAGCTGTATAGTATTGATTTATATGAATTTCATGTGTTTAGAGCTGGTGGTTAAGCTCTAATTGGCCTAAAAAACGGTTAAAAATGCCAATGAAATAGTCAAATAAAATCAATAGATTAGCAACTTGGTACTACTGTATTAGTCCACCCTAAAGTGGGCTTAAAATCGATTCGTTGAATCGTTTTACGCTTCGGGAATCCTTTTCGTTAATTGCTGCGCAAATAGAATGTCACTGAAAAAATCGTGCATAGTTTTTCTACCAGTAGATGAAAAATCTTAATTTTCATGTAGTGAGAAAGGTAAGGAGAACGACATGGCGACGCGTAAAATCAGACCTAGACAATTTATTGATGAGTTTTACCCTGATTCAGGGATATGCAATACCACCATCATAAACTGGATTAAACATGGCAAGCTTGAGGGCACTAGAACGCCAACGGGCCGATATTTAGTCTGTGTTGACGACGAGATAGGGAACCCTGCAGACAGGGTCAGTGAACTTCTAAGATTCTTGGAGTCATAAATGGTTGGTAGAGCTAGAAGTAAAGAAACGGCTCATTACCCTCCATTCTTGGTGAAAATGAGCCATAGGGGTCAATCTCGATTTCGGTTTACGACCGTAGATGGTGTGAAGAAGCTATTTCCTATCGGGACTGTAGAGCAAGAAGCGATACAAGCTGCGCATGTTTACAACTTGCAATATCGTCCTGAGCTAGGAAGCGCGTTTTCCCTTTCAGAGATGACCCCATTTCGCAAAGCTGTCTCTAAAGGTCGAAAGGACAAATTCAATCGGCCTTTAAAAGACTGGCTTCCATTAGTGTTGTCTCGTGTGAAGAAAGAAGAACGGCTTTCCAAAGACGTTTATCGCAATTTGGAGAGGGACTGTTACCGCCTTGATGAGTTTATGGGGCGGTTGCCAACCAAATCGATCAAATTACAGCACATCAATGAGTTCCTTTCTAAATACTATTCAGAGTTAAGTAATCGTCAGCTCAACAATAAGATCAGTAATCTCAAAAAGGTGTTTTCTTACCTTGCCGATGAAAGCGCTATTGAGAGTAATTTTGTTCTTAATAAAAAACAGCGTCGATTGACCAGAGAAGATTACACCAAAGCTCGCCACGACCTAGATATCGAAAACTACCAAAAGGTCTACGATGCAGCGCCACTGTTTCTTAAGGTAGCAATGAGCCTAACTCTTGAGACGACTCATGCTGTGAGGGAGATCTATAGGCTTCGTTATCGGATATACAAACCACGGGAAGGCGTTTGTGGGATTCTTTGGAACCCTGACAAAGAGGTGGAGTATGTGGATGGGCATGCAGTGTATGGAATGCTTTATGTTCATCGAGAAAAGGTGAAAAAGTCCGATGCTTCCACTGTCGCCATTCCTGTCACTCAGACGATTAAAGACATTGTCGACCTTTCTAAAACATCGAGATTGATTTGCCCTTATATCGTTCACCGTAAACCCAAACAGCAGCAACGTGGTATTTCAAAAGAGACCGACCATCTTTACCAAGTACATCACCATAATATAAGTAAAGAGTTCAGTAAGGTTCGAGACTCATTAGGGCTTTATAGTCACCTAAAGAAATCGCTAAGGCCGACCTATCATGAAATTCGAGGACTAGCTGCTCGAATGATTGAACAGCAAGGGCAGAGTGCTACCGAGCGAATGGCACATGCGAACGCTAAAACGACAAAAATCTACACAGGCACAAGTGACATTATTTGGCACCAAGTACCACCTGTTGAGGTTATGCCGAAAAGTGGCCAGAAGTGATTTGTGTTAGTTGTTTAGTTTTGGGGGAATTCGGAATCCGAATTTGAATCCGCATCGCTTTAAATTGCGTTGTAATTCGGATTCCGAATTATTAGATTAAGGAAATACGACTTGAGTCCCTTCACCACAAGAGCATGCAATTGAGTACGTGTTCTTTTTCTTACTGACTTTAGCTGAATTAGATTGCAAGAATGGCAACTAATACGCATTGCAGTATTCACCTTACATTGTGGGCAGTAGACGTAATACCCATACTTTCCATACCTCGGCTCGGTCTGCGGGCTTTGACACTTCTTACAATTAAAACCATGCCTTATTTGTGGAGCGTTGGCCTCTTCAATTATTTCTTGAGCTGGGACCAAGTCTACCTTTTCAGTTTTGCTCAATTCTGCGATATGTACTTTGGGAGCCGGAGAAGACGTAGGCACATGTTGTTCGTTTAGAAAGTGAACTAGGCGGTACAGTTCATCACGATTAAACGTAGGATTCGGATTTAGTATTGAACCTACGCGGTGCTTTTTGATGAGACTCTTAACGCAGCTACCAATAGATTCGGCTTTAATGAGCTTCTTCGATATATCTTTAGGGATAGAAGTTCGATCGATTAGAGTGTCATTTGATGCGCACAGGACTTTGTTGCGCAATTCAGTTTGAAAACGGAGTCGCCCCGTTTCGTATGTTTCTAAGGTAACACGGCAAGTATCAGGCATACCTAATCCAGTAAGCTTATTCAATGCTTTCATCATTGCGTAAGTTTTACTCACCTTGGCATTGTAAATTCTTAAACTTAAACGGCCACCAAGCAACTGTTTCAATCGATACATCGCTGTTTCTGAGAGTGAGCGTTTGTGGTAACCATACCGCTCTTTCCAATATTTATTTGACCCGTATAGCTTCTGGCAGGCCACTGCGAGATTTCGAGGATGACCACGCTCCCAGAAGGCTGCCCCTTCTCTTGGGGGGAATAAGCGCAACGGCTCGCTTAGTCTTAATAGCAGCGTGACAGGCTCTCGTGTCGTAAGCGCCATCACCAGACACCTCAAGGATGCTTCGGCGTGTTTGTTTCAGTAAGTTCGGGAGGACTTCACCATCTGTAACCGTAGATAAACTTAGCTTGGCGGCAATAAGTTCATGTGTGCTTGTATCGACTGCAATATGAAGCTTTCGCCAACCTCTACGCTTGCCACCCGTCCCGTGTTTTTTGACTTTCCATTCGCCTTCGCCTTCGCCTTCGCCTTCGCTTTCGCTTTCGCCATAAACCTTAAGACCAGTCGTATCAATGGCTAGGTGCTGTATCGCTCCTCTCGTTTTAGTCTTAAATGAGATCTCAACTTGCTTTGCTCTACGACTGATCCAAGTGTAATGCGGACAACTTAATGGAACATGGGCAAGTCTAAATATCGAGTCGATAAATCCTTGCAGCGCTCTCAGTGGCATTGAAAAAACTCATTTCAACATGAGCGCTGTCGGATAGCTGAATCACGGTTATGAGCGATTGGCTGTATTGCTTCCAGTTGGTTGTTTTGTAGAAGGTTAAGGTATGAGGCTACGAAAGATAGTGGATGTAACTGATCAGATCGTAGGTTCTGGTTTTAGTTCCACTGAACTATGCAACAAAGCCTTCGTTATCTGTCATTTTCAAAGAAGATGAGCGACGTAATTATGTAGGAGACTTTGAGCTAAATATGCTTGTTCAAACTAATAATTAAGTATATTTCGAACTCTAATATTATTAACAACAATATTATAAGTCACTTGATGGGCGCTTTTAAATTTAAAATTTATTTAATGCCCTGTCCCAGGTTTCTTTAGTTGATAATACTAACAGTAACGAGCGGTGGCTTTAATGGGTAGGATTATGCCATTTAAAAAAGATACAACTAAAACGTTTATAAATTAAAGCAGTTGAAAAATAGGGATATATGGTTACCAATATGTAGAGTATGTTAATAGTCGCACGCAAGTGAAAATTATTTGCAAAAAATAAAGATATTTTTTACAACCCCCGAAAGTACACTTTGCCGCTAGAAGGCATTGCTGTTCCATTTATTATAAGGAAGTTATTGGGCATTATCAAAATGAGTGGCGTAAAAACTTATCTATGGAGAGTTTGTTATTAGTGAGAACGCCTTCTCTTATAAATATAGTGTTTTTCAGCTAGATTATATCAGTCAATAGTTCAATTCGGTTTAATGAAAATATTTTCAAGTATAATTTGTAATTACTAAATATCTTTGACCGTTATATGAAAATCAAAAAAAACATATTGTATTTGAACGATTAGTTATATTTAACAGTTTAATTGTACCACAAGTAGTGAGAAACTAAATGAAGCGAATTACCTCGATATGTGTCTTAGTCACAGGCATGTATGCATCCGCGGCACTTGCAGCACCACCATGGGAACCAAAAAGTTACTCAATTGGTGAAAATGTGTGCCACAAAGAAACGTTGTTTGAGTCTAAGTGGTGGGCTGGATCTTATAATGAACCAAACCCGCATGGACCGACTTCCTCTAAACAACAAGGTTGGGGAGGAGACCCTTGGCTACCCTTACTGGATTCAGACGAGTGTAGCTCTGGTAGTGTAAATAATGCTCCAGTTGCGTACGCTGGGGTTGATCAAGAAGTACAATCGCCGAATAAAGTCATACTCGATGGCTCCGGCTCTTCGGATATCGACAACGATAGTTTGAGCTTTACTTGGACTCAGACATCTGGACCGACGGTGGCAATTGAAAACTCAGATACTTCTCAAGCGTCGTTTGAGCTACTCGAACGAGACGGTGACACAAAGTATGAGTTTACGTTAACAGTCCATGATGGCAAGGAGTCCTCTACTGATAACGTTGTGATCAATGGTTTGGCAGCTGAACAAACCAATAGCGAACCCGTTGCAGAAGCGGGGATTGATCAAGTGGTTCAATCTCCAAGCAGAGTCATTCTTGATGGTTCCGCCTCGGCAGATATTGACAACGATAACTTGACTTATAAATGGGAACAGGTATCAGGCCATGATGTTATGCTTGAAAACCCTACGTCCTCCAAAGCTGCGTTTAGTTTGGACACATTGGATGATGACGCTGAATTTACTTTTGAACTTACGGTAAGCGATGGTCAAGTTTCTTCAAGTGATACGGTTAAAGTGACTGGTTTAGCCGTAGAACAGAAGCAACCAGGAGCACTTACTGTTGATATCAACGGCGGTGATAGTGGCTTACCTTTGTCGGCGACTTATAAGCTCGTTTTGACGTCACTGCAATCTGGTAAGCGTAATCAATACCATTTTTCTGTGAGCGAAGACGCACTTGTAGATGACCTGACTCTAGGAGACTATCAAGTATGGGTTGAGTTCGATCAAGCCTATCAGCCAATCGCATTACCAACAGTGGTCACTGTTACTGATACACAACCGTTTGAGCTTTCCTTCTCAGTTAAACCAAGTGTTGACTTGTCGAATCTGTCAATAATAGATGGAGTCGAGATCTCTAAGGTCACTGACGGGATTTTTCAAGCACGTCAGATGACGTGGGGGGATGGCTATCTTTTTGTTGGTTCGTCTGCAATTTCAAATGAGCAAGGAGTTCGTGGTAATAAGATATATGCAATACCATACGACTACCAGAATGGTGATGTGGGTGAGCCAATTATTGTTGCTGATAACTTGATTGAGCCGCATGGCGTTGCATACCATAAAGGTGACCTATACTTTTCAACATCTACCTCTATCTTTCGCGTCGAAAATGTCACATCACAGTTGGGCAAGTCATTGATACCCGAACAAGTTTTCACTTTACCAGCAGCTGACGAAAACTTTCCGTTAGATACTACGGGGTTGTACTGGCACCAAAAGCATACACTTAAGTTTAACCCTAATGATGATCACCTTTACGTTGCAGTTGGATCGCCTTGTAATATTTGTGTGATAGATGAAGAGCCGAGATATGGTTCTATTTTAAAAATTGATACGGGTGATTTTAATGCGATCCAAATAGCGGACGGAATCCGTAACACTGTCGGTTTCGACTGGGATCCCAAGACTGGAGATTTATGGTTTACTGATAACAACCCACAGAATACGAGTGGACACACGACCTATTTCCCAGGTGAAATTAACAAGATTTCAGCAGCTCAGCTTGCAAGCGGTGAGATGCCTCATTTCGGTTTCCCTTACGTTTCTGGTATTGACACAATCTCGATTACACCAGAGCAAGATAACGATACTGTTGTCAATACTGGTGGCTACGACTATTTACCACCAGATGCTATCTATTCTGATGTCCCACTTAGCGAAATTGACCCTTTGGACTATCAAGCCCCAGAGTTCGAGCTTGAAGCGGGAACAGCACCACTTGGACTGACGTTTTGGCAACCAGACGGAGTACAGTTAGAAAGTGGAGAGCACTCGTTCGTATACGCAACACATGGTCCCGGTGATGGTGAAAGGGCGGGTTATGAAGTTCGTATGTTGACATTAGATGCGACGGGGAAACCTTTGTTTGATAGAGCCCTTGTTACAGGTTGGAAGCAACCTAGTGGTATAACCGGGAAACCTGTTGAATTTTTGGTGATGCCAGATAACAGCCTGCTGGTTTCGGACGATGCCGGAAATACAGTGTATCGTCTCAATTATGAACCAGAAGAATCAGGCCAGGTCACTTTATTGCCATCACAAGGTGAGCTCGAAAGCCCTCAGACAATGGTTGAAGCAGCTTTAACTGACAGCTCGGGTAACTCAAGACGCTTATATATGTCGTTGACTAAATCCGACTATGTAATAAATGGACTCGATTACGGCGATTACACTTTAACTATCTCGGCTCACAATGGTATCGAGCCTACTCAAACAATCACTAAGTTTTCTTTATCTGAAACGGACTCGATTGCACAAGTGGACTGGTCTTATGGTGGTGATAATGCTGGCCTGTCAACGGGTCTAATAACGGTAGTAGCGCCAGACAAACCAAGCAATGCTGCTAGTTCGGTTTTGTTAGAGCTCATTGATCGAAACGTCGATGGTGAACCCGAAGTTGTATATATAGACTCTGATTGGGGCAAAGAAACAACAACACAAGTGGAAGTTGGAACTTACCAAGTTGACTTTCCTTTCACTGAGTCTGCTATCCCTAACCCTCAACGTAAACAAGTTAATTTGTCCGATGAGGGAGAAGACCTTTCATGGACCTATACGGAATATGCAAATGATGAAGACTACTTCAACGCGATGCTAGATAGCAGCTGTGGTTCATGTCATACCGGACACTTTGCGCCTGATTTCAGCAACGGTCCTAGTAACGCTATTTTAGGTGCTTACGAGACTAACCCCAACGCAATTAGCGATAAGCTCGCTGAGATGGTAGATACATATGGCTTGTCATGTGATTGGGCGTGTCAAGAGACTTTAGGTCGATACCTAGAGGATGAACTATGGGTCGACGAACTACCTGAACCAAACAATACCGAGGTCTTTGGTAGTCGTCATCTACGACTGCTGTCCAGAGTTGAGTATGTGAATACGGTCAGCGACCTATTTAATGTTGAGGTTGATCCGGATAGGTTACCGCTAGACGACAAAGATGCAGACGGCTCCTTGTATGGTAACTCAGGAAAAACGGGTTACCTGACTAGTGATAAGATGAATGCATACCTCAATGCCGCAGTTTATGTAGAGGAAAATGTCGACATTTATGCAGTGAGTCAGTGTAAGCAAGGAGTAGGGAGCGTTCCTAACTGGGATCCGAATGTCACATATCTCGGGGAAGCCGGCGGAAAATTAGATGAATTTGTCGTTCATGAGTCAAACGTCTATCAAGCGATGTACTGGACCAAAGGTAATCCACCTTCAGAACACTATGGTAATGGTAAACCGTGGAAGCTCATTGAAAAGTATGTAGAGGGGGATTCGAACTGTTTAACTAATTGGTACATGGATACTTTAGAGAGGATGCTTCGACGCCCTGTAACTCAAGAAGATCTGCTTCTATATCCTGCTCAAGAGATAGAGAAGCAGCTAGCTAAGCTCCTGATTTCACCGCATTTTATTTACCGTAGAGAGGCTGGAACACTTAGCGAGGAGGGCCGCTATACGTTGAGCGCTCACGAATTAGCGACATTGATTTCTTATACCTTAGTTGGCTCCATTCCGGATACTGAATTATGGGGTCAGGTAAATGAAGGAACACTACTACAACGCACAGTGTTGGAAGAGCAAATTGATCGATTGCTAGCAAGTCCTGAAGCTTATGAGCAGTTTGCCATTTTTATAATGCAAACATTAGAGTTTGACGAAGCGCGTGTTGTTGTTGAGCGTGAGGGTATGTCTAAAGAAATTGGTCAAGCAATGGTTGATGAATTTAAACGATATATCAAGGAAACGGTTTTTAACGAAAACTTAGGTCGATTCTCTGATCTTTTTTCTCATGATAAGACATATGTTAACCAAAAGTTAGCGGACCACTATGGCTTTGGGGAGAACGTCGGCTCGCATTTAAGTGAAGTACCAATTCCTGCAATGCGAGGTAAAGGGTTACTGAGTTTAGGTGCCATCGCTGTTGCCTACAGCACTGAGGGACAAACAAGGTTAATTCCTCGCGGAAAAATGGTTCAGCATTCTTTGCTAGGCTGGGAGCAATCCCTACCTTCAGGTAAAGCCCCGGAAGGAATTGAAGATGACGTGTCGACTAAAGACTTTTGGACTAAAGCAACGGGACCTAGTACTGATTGTTGGGTATGTCACCAAAAAATGAATGACATTGGTTTTGCCTACGATGTTTTAGATAAAACAGGGCGCTACCGAGCGTATGAAGATTACATGGCGCTGAATGGTGAAACATTTGAAAACGTTTTGCTAGAAACGAGCGGCGTATTGGTAGATATAGATGATACGGATTCTTCGTTCGAAGATCTCAATGATATCGCTCTCTACATAGCGAATAGTGATCAAGCACGTAAGACTTTTGTTAAAAATTATCTGTCTTATACCTTGGGTGAAGCGTCGAGCAGATTCTCTCCACTTTATCCAGAGTACGCGTCCTTCGAACAATTTAAATCGCTTATGAGTGACTTATTAACGTCGAAAGTAGTATTAGAGCGAGAGGAGTAACAACATGACAATAGCGACGAACTTATCGCGTAGGGGATTCCTAAAAGCGTCGGTTGCAGCCGGTGTTGGTACAGGTTTAAGTGTTTTACCGATGACCAGCTTCGCCGCCGGTAGTGCGAGTGAAACAAAGTTTATTTTCATTAATTTTTCTGATGGATACCCAAGGGGCACTTGGCACCCTAGCGGTGAATCAGGAAATCTAGTGATGAACGAATGCACTGTAGGCCTTGAGGAGTATAAAGATGACATCATCTTCTTCACAGGGTGTCGAAGTGAGGGGGGCTCAGGGCATGGTGGCTATAATGGAGTGTGGCAGGAGAAATCGGGCCAGGGATCGATAGATACCCATTTTGAAGCTTTATATTCTTCAGGTATGCCTAAAAGAGCAGTCCGTATTGGTGTTGATACTAATTATTGGGGCCACGGTGGGTTTGTTACGAGTCGATCTAAGACGGGGGATGCTCTAGTGCATAACGATAATCCTGATGCAATATTTGAAGAGCTATTTGGTTCACAAGCCAGTGGCAATGGTGGTAGTCCAATAGAACAACGTAAATTAGACTTAATGGGTAAATATCTAGATGATGTCGCTATACTGAAAGATAACCTTAATGGTCTTGGGTACAATAAACTCGACACTTACGAGAAATCAGTGTCTGATGTGAAGAACGAGCTAGAAAATGCTTTAGCGAGTACTGGGGAGTGTTCAACTGCTTTATATGGTAGCGACAGCTATGGTAGAGATAAAACGGCAGACTTACAGGTGGCTAACGCTGCGCTAGCGTTGTCATGTGCAAAGACACGAATTGTCTCACTTCAGTTAGGAACTTCAAATGATTCAGCCGTTGTAACAACGGTTAGCGATATTGCACCTCACAGTGCATCACACTATGGGTCAGCTTCCTTGAAGGCAACCTATATCTCTCATAGGCAATGGTATGTAAGCAAAGTCGTCAAGCTAATTCAGAACCTTAAAGCGATGAACTTATACGATGACTGTGTAATTTATGTGACCTCGGAAATGGATGATGGGCAGAATCATAGTTCGAATGATCTTCCGTGTATGCTAATCGGGGGTAAAAACACACGATTGAAAACGCTACCAGGAGGTAAGATTGTGCGTGATGTTGGCCCTATTGGTAAGGTACTATCATCGCTTGCAAATGCTTATGGAGTACCAGTACCGTATAGCAGCACTGTGATTCCGGAGGTTTTTCGAGTTTAATCGAATTACGATATCATCATGTTGTTTAATTAGTTGGGGTATTGAGTTGTAATACATAAACCTGTTGACTCGACATGTTTGTTTCGTCCTAAAATACGTTGACGACTTTTAGTAAGCCAGTAACGTTAGTTGCTGGCTTTTTTCATGCACTTTGTTTAGCGTATTCATACCTAGGCTGAGATGCGGCCTCAATTCGTTATGCGTATATATCGATTCCTCAACAAGCGTTTTTTAACACGTTAAGCCTAGGCAAGGACTCTTGCTTGAGAGTACAATTCCTTTGACAGGAGCAACCTCAGCCTGTCGAGATATATCATGCAATGAGCATGCTTTATTTAAGCTTGCGCTCCTCCCTTTCTGAAGGCTTCATGTTCCTTCGCTAAAAGAAATCGCTAAGGCCGACCTGTCATGAAATTCGAGGGCTGGCTGCTCGAATGATTGAACAGCAAGGGCAGAGTGCTACCGAGCGAATAGCACATGCGAACGCTAAAACGACAAAAACCTATACAGGCACAAGTGACATTGTTTGGCACCAAGTACCACCTGTTTAGGTTATGCCTAAAGGTGGCCAGAAGTGATGTTTGTCAGTTGTTTAGTTTTGGAGGAATTCGGAATCCGAATAATTGGGTTATGGAAATACGACTTGAGTTCCTTCACCACAAGAGCATGCAATTGAGTACGTGTTCTTTTTCTTACTGACTTTAGCTGAATTAGATTGGCAAGAATGGCAACTAATACGCATTGCAGTATTCACCTTACATTGTGGGCAGTAGACGTAATACCCATACTTTCCATACCTCGGCTCGGTCTGCGGGCTTTGACACTTCTTACAATTAAAACCATGCCTTATTTGTGGAACTTTGGTTTCTTCAATTGTTTCTTGAGCTGGAACCAAGTCTACCTTCTCAGTTTCGCTCAATTCTGCGATATGTACTTTGGGAGCCGGAGAAGACGTAGGCACATGTTGCTCGTTTAGAAAGTGAACTAGGCGGTACAGTTCATCACGATTAAACGTAGGATTCGGATTTAGTATTGAAGCTACGCGGTGCTTTTTGGTGAGATTCTTAACGCAGCTACCAATAGATTAGGCTTTAATGAGCTTCTTCGATATATCTTTAGGGATAGAAGTTCGATCGATTAGAGCGTCATTGGACGCGGCACAGAGTTGATCCCAACAGCGACCACCAAAGTACCCTTGTAAAAATGCAATCCGGTCTAGTAACGACTTAGCGTTGTCATTTAAAAGTGCTTTCAATAGTTTGGTTTGCAACTTAGCTTGCTCGATAGGCGAGGGCATTCCTGTCCACTTTCCTCTTACGGTTCGACTCCATTCGAGTTGATTGTTGACCTTAACCTCCCCACGAATCGATTTTAACTCAATAATGAAAACGTCATTTGCATCACCAAACTCTCTGCGTAAGTAAAACGCGACATCTTGCTTTACTTTTGCGCCAGCTTTCTTTTGAAGACTGTTGTCGATTTTTGAATCTCTACCCTTAGTAATCATTCTTTATTCCTGCTTTTTTATAAGAGCAGTTTGCAATGCAACCTTGATCGTATTGATGGTGTGTATGTTTTTGAGACATATGTTCTTTTTCGAACACTGTTATTGATGAAAATTGTGAAATATCTCTTTTCGAAAACTCGAAGTAGAGAGTAGGAAACCTGCAACCCGCTGTTTAATAATGTGTTTGTTAGGCATCCTGTTATTGTGCGTGTTAGGGCGTTGTGAGCGCCATGAAAGTTGTAAATAGGTAATGGTGGCGTAACAATAAGAGGTGATACGCAGCCATTGCTGTAGAGAAAACACAAACACAAATTGTTATTGAGTTCTGGAGTGACTAGAGGCCTCAGCCCTAAGAGCAGGTGATAGTGCCCTGTTTCGTGATTATGAAGTCATTTCAGAATTCGGAATCCGAATTTCATTTATCGTTATTTTACGAATATTCTAGATAGTGGGCTAACAACGCGTTATTGGCGCCTGTAGCGAATGAGTGCCACGAGATGTTTTTCTCAATGTTGGCTTTTTGGCCTGCTACCTTAATGTGTTTTTGAAGCGCTGGTAGTCAACTGATCTGCTTCAGTTAGACTGGACTCCGCATTAAGCGACATATTGTTTTTCAAAGTTAACTGGGCTTAGATACCCAAGAGCACCGTGCCTTCTTGTTTGATTATAATCAACCTCGATATATTCAAAAAGTGCCAGGCGTATCTCTTCTCGCGCATTACCGACTCATATTGAACGGCTTGTACTTTCATTGAGGAGGAAAAGCTTTCAATACAGGCATATCCCAGCAACTTTCCTTCCGATTCATACTTTGTTTTAGATTATGGGCTGAGATTAATCTCTGTAGTCTTTTGAACAATATTGGCTACCTCTATCACTATGGATAATCCCCCTTCGGGCATGCCTCTACGGAACAATGACACTGATAGTGCATCACAGACTAGAGTCGCGGTCATTCTAGTGTTGATTGACCAACCCACAACTTGCCGTGAGTACAAGTCGATGACAACAGCTAAATACTCCAACCTTCGTTTGTCGCTAGATAGAACCCATTTTTGATTCGGTGCAACAGGAAGCCTATGCTTGCTGTCTGTCGTACATTTAAATTTACGTGTCGGCTTCGCGACTAAGCTCTGGCGCTTCATCCTCGCAGCAGTGGTTTATACACCATGTTGGTTACCATTTTCTTCGAGTTCTTTTTGAATACGCGTTGCACCATCACGTTCATTTTTATCATTAAAGACTCCTCGAGCTTTACTATCGAGCTGCTTTCGGTACTCGTTGGGTTGAGTGACTTTTTGGCGATGGCTTTGTTGCGTAATTAAATTTAGAGATAGAGCCACCCCGTTTCGCGTATTCCTTAGTCAATACGACAAGTTTCAGGCATACCTAACCCAGTAAGCTTATTCAACGCTTTTATCATCGCGTAAGTTTCACCCACCTGAGCATTGTAATTTCTTAAGTTCAGTTTCCCTCCTAGCAACTGTTTAACTCGATACATCGCTGCTTCTGAGAGTGAACGTTTGTGGTATC
>NZ_LNRF01000006.1 GCF_001557875.1 Vibrio splendidus
CACCCGTCCGCCGCTCGACGCCCATTAACGCACCCGAAGGATTGTTAGTGTCGTTTCCGCTCGACTTGCATGTGTTAGGCCTGCCGCCAGCGTTCAATCTGAGCCATGATCAAACTCTTCAATTTAAGATTTTGTGACTCAACGAATACTGACTTCAAAACTAATATTCATGTAAAATGAACATGTAATTCTAAAGCTATTACCATTCCAACAGAATGATAATGAATTGACTGTGCCGAATAACCGAGGTTATTTGTATTGGTCACTCAGTTCATTGAAATCATTTTGTTACCGAAGTAACTGTTACTACCTAAGTAATAACGTTTTGATATTCATCAACGAGTGCCCACACAGATTGATAGGTTTAAATTGTTAAAGAGCTTTACTTGTTGAGCGTTCCTTTCAGTAAGGAGCCTCTCGAAGTGGACGGCCATTCTAGCGGATTGGATTCCAGTGTCAAACACTTTTTCCAGCTAATTTTTCAAAGCATCTTAAATGCTTATCACCGTCTTGTTACTCAGTTCAAACCGCTTGGTTATCCTTGGCAACGGAGGCGCATTATAGAGAGAATAATCCTTTGTACAAGGCCAAAAACGAAAAAAAGCCGCCACCGGCGACCGTTCGAACACTATTCACACAAAGCGTTTAAAATAGGTACGATTAAGCCCTAATTTCGGCCAATCGTACCTACAATTCTTACTTCAACTATTGGTGAGCAATAATGCGGTCGTTGTTTACTAATAGCTGTACTTTCTTATCTGGATTAATTTTTCCTGCCAATATCGCTTTCGCTAACGGGTTCTCGACACTTTGTTGAATCGCTCTTTTCAAAGGTCGCGCACCATATACTGGATCAAAACCAACTTGAGAAATCAACTTGAGTGCTTTATCCGAAACTTCAAGCTCATAACCATTGTCTTCCATTCTCTTCTTAAGGTGCTCAAGCTGAATAGAAGCTATCGACTGGATGTGCTCTTGCCCCAATGGGTGGAATACAACGCTTTCATCAACTCGGTTCAGAAACTCAGGACGGAAATGCTTACCTACCACTTCCATCACTTCATTCTTTATTCCTTGGTAATCGAGACTATTGAAGTTCTCTTGAATTCTCGATGAGCCAAGGTTAGATGTCATGATCACAACTGTATTTCTAAAATCGACTGTACGACCTTGTCCATCAGTTAAGCGTCCATCATCAAGCACCTGCAATAAGATATTGAAAACATCCGGATGCGCTTTCTCTACTTCATCTAGCAAAATGACTGAGTAAGGCTTGCGACGTACCGCTTCTGTTAAGTAGCCACCTTCTTCATATCCAACGTAACCTGGAGGAGCACCAACCAAACGAGCAACAGAGTGTTTCTCCATAAACTCAGACATATCGATTCGCACCATCGCATCATCACTATCAAACATGAAGTTCGCGAGTGTTTTACACAGTTCGGTTTTACCAACGCCAGTTGGGCCAAGGAATAAGAAAGAGCCAATCGGCTTGTTTGGATCAGATAAACCTGCACGACTACGACGAATCGCATTCGATACCACTTCTACTGCTTCCGCTTGGCCAATAACTCGCTTATGTAGAACACCTTCCATTTTAAGGAGCTTCTCTTTCTCAGCCTCTAACATTTTAGAAACAGGGATGCCAGTTTGCTTCGATAGCACGTCTGCAATTTCTGCATCGGTGACCTTATTACGTAACAGCGTCATTTCTTGCATTTCAGCTTGAGTCGCAAGATCTAACTGCTTCTCTAACTCTGGGATTCGACCGTATTGCAATTCAGACATTCGATTAAGATCACCAGCACGTCTCGCAAAATCCATATCCATTCGAGCTTGCTCTAGCTCTGATTTAATATGTTGCGTGCCAGAAAGCGCGGCCTTCTCTGCATTCCACACTTCTTCAAGCTCTGCGAAATCGCGTTCTTTGTCAGAAAGCTCTTCTTGTAATGTTCGAAGACGCTTTTCACTGGCTTCGTCATTTTCATTAGTAAGAGCTTGCTGCTCGATCTTCAATTGAATGATCTTGCGTTCGAGCTTATCTAGAGACTCAGGTTTCGAGTCGATCTGCATACGAATACTCGAAGCCGCCTCATCAATCAAATCAATCGCCTTATCTGGAAGTTGACGATCAGAAACATATCGGTGAGATAACGTTGCTGCCGCAACAATCGCTGGGTCGGTAATTTCTACGTGATGATGAAGTTCATAGCGCTCTTTCAAACCACGGAGAATCGCAACCGTGTCTTCCACGGTTGGCTCATCGACGATCACTTTTTGGAATCGACGCTCTAGCGCAGGATCTTTCTCTATATACTGGCGATATTCATCGAGCGTTGTAGCGCCTACACAATGAAGTTCACCACGAGCCAATGCTGGTTTCAGCATATTCCCGGCATCCATAGAGCCTTCGCCTTTGCCCGCACCGACCATGGTGTGAATTTCATCGATGAAGAGAATGATATTGCCCTCTTCTTTCGATAATTCGTTAAGAACTGATTTTAAACGTTCTTCAAATTCACCACGATATTTAGCTCCTGCAATCAAAGAGCCCATATCTAACGAAAGTACACGTCGGCCTCTCAAACCTTCAGGTACTTCATTATTGATAATACGCTGCGCTAAACCTTCGACAATTGCTGTTTTACCGACACCTGGTTCACCAATAATGACAGGGTTGTTCTTAGTACGGCGTTGAAGAACTTGGATAGTGCGACGGATTTCGTCGTCTCGGCCAATAACAGGATCCAGCTTGCCTTGCTCTGCTCTTTCGGTCAGATCAATGGTGAACTTCTCTAGTGCTTGACGTCTGTCTTCCGCATTTGGGTCATCGACCTTCTGGCCGCCGCGAACTTGTTCAATAGCTTGAGATAATTTTTGCTCGGTAAGACCTAGCTCTTTAAGTAAGTTTCCTAAAGGACCTTTGTCTTCAATAGCAGCAAGTAGGAATACTTCTGAAGATATGTAACTGTCTTGACGCTTTTGCGCGACCTTATCACATAGGTTGAACAGCGTTCCCATTGCATTCGATAATTGAACGTCACCACCGATGCCACTTACTTTAGGGACTCGGTCTAATATTTCGCTCAATTTAGAGCGCAATTGAACCACATCAATATTCAGCATGGTGAGCAATGGACGAATTGCACTACCATCTTGATTAAGCAAAGACACCATTAGGTGCACAGGTTCTATATATTGGTGATCACGACCTAATGCGAGCGACTGAGCATCAGATATCGCAATTTGGAATTTACTAGTGAATCGATCGAGACGCATGCCAACCTTCCTACTCTTAGATATGTTTATCTTATGATTAGAAGATGGATACGGTAACGCGGATTTTCAAGGGATAAGAATGAAGAATAGAGCTTATATAAAAATATAAATGAGCTGGGTGACTAGTTGCACTAGCTAAAGATTACTCTAACCAAATAAAGGTAGCTTGGCGTCCAGTAATACCATCACGACGATAAGAATAGAACGAATCGGGATCTGCAAAGGTACAGAGATTCGAATCCGTCACTTCCGACACACCCACTTTTTCAAGTCGTTGTGTAGCAAGTTGAGACATATTCGCTAGCCATTTTCCCGGTTCAGCTTTGGCTGCAAATGCGAGCTTAGCTTGAAGGTCAAAACGAACAAAAGCTTCCAACACATCATCACCTACTTCAAAGGCTTGTTTGCCTATTGCAGGACCAAGCCAAGCAATGATCTTATTCTCTGAATCTAGGTTTGAAAACTTTGCGACTGCATTTTCAAGAATTCCACCAGCAAGGCCACGCCAACCAGCATGAACAGCAGCAACTTGAGTGCCGTTGGTATCAGTAAGAATTACAGGTAAGCAATCAGCTGTCATCGCAGAACAGACAACACCTTTAGCAGTGGTAAATGCACCGTCAGCATCAAGAACACTCGCCATAGGTTCTAAAACCGTAATGACATCTGTTGAGTGAGTTTGATTTAGCCATACCGGAGCCGCAGGCATGTTAGCTTGCTGCTTAAGC
Source organism: Vibrio splendidus (assembly GCF_001557875.1). Classification (GTDB taxonomy): domain Bacteria; phylum Pseudomonadota; class Gammaproteobacteria; order Enterobacterales; family Vibrionaceae; genus Vibrio; species Vibrio splendidus_F. Next base: position 4,008 of record NZ_LNRF01000006.1, read on the forward strand.
CAGGTTCTATTGTTTTCAACAAGCGAAGCATCATCCCCAACATGCGTACCTAGGTTTAATCCTTGATACGCACCTGTAGAAAAACCACCTACACGTGTCGACGCAAATGCCTTCACGTTGTTGGGGGCGTTCCAGTTAGGGATGATCAACGACATATTAAATGTCTTCTTCTTTATTTTCGCGAGCATCAACACGTAACGCTTCAGCCATCACAACCATGTCATTTGGCACAGGAGCGTGGAACTCAACTTCTTCACCTGTAATTGGGTGAACAAATTTAAGCATAACGGCGTGTAGTGCTTGGCGATCAAAAGAACGAATCATGGTCGTTAGTTCTTCAGATGCACCTTTTGGAATACGAGCACGGCCACCGTATGCAACATCACCTAACAGCGGATGCTGAAGGTATGACATGTGAACACGGATTTGGTGAGTACGACCCGTTTCTAGGCGCAGACGAATACGAGTATGCTCGCGGAAGTGCTCAGCAACACGGTAGTGAGTTACCGCTGGCTTTCCTAATTCATTTACGTCCATTAAGGTACGCTTAGTTGCATGACGGCTAATGCCTTTTTCTACCACACCACCAGCGGTCATTTTGCCAATTGCAATTGCTTCATATTCACGAGTAATACGACGCTTAGCAAGAGCACGCACAAGACGAGTTTGAGCTGGAACCGTTTTAGCCACAACCATAAGGCCTGTTGTGTCTTTATCAAGACGGTGCACAATACCTGCACGAGGCACTTCTGCAATCTGTGGGTAATGGAAAAGCAATGCGTTTAGTATGGTTCCATCCGGCGTGCCTGCTCCTGGGTGTACAACCAGATCGCGAGGCTTATTGATAACCAATAAGTCATCATCTTCGTAGACAATGTCTAGAGGAATATCTTGTGCTTCCCAGCGCTCTTCATCTGCAAGTTCAGCTTGCAAGATGATCTCCTCACCGCCCAAAACCTTAACGCGCGGCTTAGTTATAACTTCGCCATCCACTTGGATCTTGCCGTCAAGAAGCCACTCTTTAATACGAGAGCGAGAAAAATCGGTAAATAGTTCAGCGACAGCTTGGTCTAAACGTTGACCTAACTGGCTGCTTTTTACTGTGTCTGTTAATGTGATCTGCTGAGCCATATCGAACTTTTTTAAAAACCGTGAGACTAATACCCATTAGTATGGATAAAATAGAATAATTGCATCATTGTATCTGTTACTGGTTAGAAAGTAACGGAAGCTTACGAAATATTTAATTCAAGGAATCGACGCCTGACATGAAACACCTTACTTTATCGGGTCTATTAGCCGTATCACTCTTGGTTGGTTGTTCAAGTAGTGAAGAGATAGTGCCAGATGTACCACCATCGGTTCTCTACTCTGACGCGCAAGAATCACTGCAGAGCGGTAGCTGGCTTTCAGCAATAGAAAAGCTAGAAGCCCTAGACTCACGTTACCCATTCGGCGCCTATTCTGAGCAAGTACAGCTCGATCTGATTTACGCTTACTACAAAAATGATGACTTGGCACTTGGCCTTGCTACCATTTCACGTTTCCTACGTTTGAACCCTACTCACGAGAAACAAGACTGGGTTCTTTACATGCGCGGCTTAACGCACATGGCGCAAGACCGAAACTTCATGCACGATATTTTCAATATCGACCGTAGTGACCGAGACCCTGAACCGGTGAAACTTGCGTTTGCTGACTTCAAGCGACTACTCGAACGTTTCCCTAGCAGCCCTTATGCTGAAGATGCACAAAAACGCATGTTCGCACTTAAGAATCGCCTAGCCGACTATGATTTAGCAACTGCGGATTTCTACCTACGTCGCGAAGCGTGGATTGCAGCTATAAACAGAACGCAAGAGTTGCAAAAGACTTACCCAGATACCATCGCTGCTCGTAAATCTCTAGAAATTCAGCTAGAAGCTTATAAACAACTAGGCCTAGATGACGCTGTGTTAAGAACAGAAAAGTTGATTGAGTTAAACCCACTACCTTAATCGACTTCTTACATCTCAATCCCAAAAGCGCGCTAATTTACTAGCGCGTTTTTTTTTATCCACATATCGCAAACTTGATGAATCGCATAATACACGGTATCTTCAAAAGATAACTTTTAACAAAACATCAACATGGAGTGTGGATGTGAGTAGGTTGTTATTATTTATCTGGATATCGCTATTTAGCCAATTATCCTACGCATTAGAACTGTCCCCATTAAGCAATAAGCCTTACATGGGCGACTTGGATGTGCTCAAAACCAAAGGAACGGTTAGAGTTCTAGTTTCTGCCGATCTTGGTTTCTATTACATCGAGGATGGTAAGCCAAAAGGCATCGTGGCAGAAATGCTCTACCACTTTGAGAAAAGCCTTCGTAAAAAACATCCCTATCTCAATGTTCAAATCATCCCCGTGCAACGAGATGATCTACTTCCGTCTTTAGAATCTGGTTATGGCGACGTCGCTGTCGCGAACCTGACGATCACCGACAAGCGATTGCGAATCATCGATTTTTCCGACCCAATGATTAAAGATGGAAAAGAACTGATTATCACAGGAAAGAATTCAGCCCCTATCACCGAAATCAAGCAACTGAGCGGTAAAGAGGTTTGGATCCGTGCAAGTTCGAGTTACTTCGAGAGTGTACAAAGAGTCAATAAAGAACTGAATGAATTAGACTTACCACCGCTGCATGTCCACTTTATTGAGGAGTCATTACAAGACTACGAGCTGATAGAGTTGGTCAACCAAGGCTATATACAAGGCACAATCCTAGATAGCCATAAAGCAAAGTTATGGACTGACGTAATGGATAACATTCAAGTCCATAACGACTTACCTTTGCGAGAAAATGGTCGTATTGCTTGGGCTTTGAGAAAAGACAGCCCTCAACTGAAGAAAGAGATAAACAAATACGTCAAGACCGCACGAACAGGCACCCTGCTTGGAAACGTCATCTACCAGAAATACATCGACAACACTCGCTGGTTAGGTAGAGCGCTCAACCCAAATAAAGTAGACCGAGTGGCTAAGCTGTCAGATGTTTTTGAAAAATATTCGAGTCAATACGAATTCGACCCTTTGATGATGTCTGCACAAGGTTTCCAAGAGTCAGGACTGGATCAAAGCCGGGTTTCTCACCGTGGAGCTATTGGTGTGATGCAGGTATTGCCAAGTACCGCCAAAGACAAAAACGTCAACATCAAAAACATACATAAGGTGGATAACAACATCCATGCGGGCGTGAAATACATGCGTTTCATTAAGGACAGGTATTTTGACGACCCTGCCATTACGCCAGATAACCAAATCTATTTCACTTTGGCTTCTTACAACGCTGGTCCTGCTAAGATTAGAAAGATGAGGCGCATTGCCAAGCAGAAAGGTTACAACCCAAACATCTGGTTTAAAAACGTAGAAATCATCACTCGTAAATACGTGAGCAAAGAACCGGTGACCTACGTCGCCAACATCAACCGTTACTTTGTAATCTATAAGCAGTTACAAGCTATCAATGCTATCCGAGAAAATGGGACAGCCAGACTACTAAAAACCAACGATTAGTTTGTCTTCAACCCTAAGAGCCTGGGGAGCTAAGGCACTAAGGCAAATTAAAAACACAAAAGCCGCATAAGAAAACTTATGCGGCTTTTGCTTATCTAATTCTGAAGAAGCTTACGTAGCGATCTAGATCGCGAGATCTATATCACGAGACCTTTATCACAAAACACTATTGAGTAAATTTCAATCAAGCACTTTCCATAGGCTGTAGGACGCCCCTAAAAACTGGTTTAATTTTTAGCGAAGCCTTGCCTCCAAGTTATCGTTTTTCATAGAGATAACAAGCATTTTTCGCCAAAAAGATACTAAGACTTGCGTGAGATCACATTTGATTTTAATGCTTATCCCACCCAATCAAAACAAGATCCAGATCACATTCTTTATTCCTAAAAGTCGTAATCTGAAGTTAACCCATGAGGGATACAACAGAGGAAAACTTCTATGAAAATGAACATCACTGGTAAAAACATCGACATTACCTCTGCAATCCGTGATCACATAGAAAGCAAATTTAAAAAGCTGGATAAATGGCAAGTAGACATCATTGGCTGCCAAGCGAGCTTTAGCGAAGAACCAAACAAGAAGAAAAAATTTGAAGCGGTTCTAACCGTACCAAAAGGCCAACTTGTTGCTTCATCAATCCATGACGACCTCTACGTAGCTATCAACGAAGTAGAACAAAAACTAGAGCGTCAACTCAACAAGCTACGCCATAAACCTGAAGCGCGCCGCGCTGAAAAGCCTGAAATCGAAGAGCTAGAAGCTGAAGTAGAATAAGGAAAGAGAACAGATTAAAAAATAGCGCCTCAGGGCGCTATTTTTTTGCTTGACGCTCGTAGCTCGCTTGCTTATTGTGTTTAAACATTCATAAAACAAACACTTTTTATGCACACTCAATCTTTGTTTATTTTTGACTTCTTTTTTCTTCCGTAAATCGGAGGCTAAGTCGTTTTAGAAAAACAAGTCAAAAACGAACAAGAAGCCTCCCACACTAGGGAGGCTTTTTTATAAGGACACATTTATGACTGACCGCTCAATTTCACTGGATGATATCCGCCTTCGTCTTAATGATTTAGACGACGAACTCCTGAAGTTACTTTCGGAGCGTCGCAAGCTAAGTATCGAAGTCGCTAAAAGCAAAGTAGAGACATCAAAACCAGTTCGTGATGCAGTACGAGAGCAACAACTATTAGTTAAGCTGATCAACAATGGCAAAGATAAATACGAACTTGATGCGCAGTACATTACCAAGCTGTTTCACACCATCATCGAAGATTCCGTTTTACTACAGCAGTCATATTTACAAAACCTAGCGAACCCGCAAAGCCGCAAACCATTGGCTCGCGTTGCATTCTTAGGTTCTAAGGGATCATACTCTCACCTTGCGAGTCGCGAATACTTCAGCCGTAAGAATATGGAGTTAATTGAGTTAAACTGTAATCACTTCAAAGAAGTAGCCTCTACGGTAGAATCTGGCCATGCCGACTACGGTGTACTACCTATTGAGAACACCAGCTCAGGTTCGATTAACGAAGTGTATGACCTACTTCAACACACAACGCTTTACATCGTTGGTGAGCTTTCTCAACCAATCGAACACTGCCTAGTAGCGAAAAGTGATATCCGATTAGAAGACATCAAAACGCTCTATTCCCATCCACAACCTCATCAGCAATGCAGTGAGTTCTTGAGCCGCCTTAAGGGCGTCAGCCTTGAGTCTTGCGCAAGCACCGCTGATGCAATGAAAAAGGTTAAAGAACTGGGTGGTAATGACGTAGCTGCTATTGGTAATGCATCGAGCGGTAAGCTTTATGGGCTTCAGCCAATTCAGGGCAACATTGCAAACCAAACAGAGAACCACACACGTTTCATCGTGGTAGCTCGTAAGCCTGTTGAAGTGTCAACTCAAATACCTGCGAAAACGACGCTCATCATGTCGACTTCTCAAGAGGCGGGCTCTTTGGTAGAGACACTACTGATCCTGCAACGCTTAGGCATCAACATGACCAAGCTAGAATCTCGTCCTATCATGGGTAACCCTTGGGAAGAGATGTTCTATGTCGATTTAGAGGCGCATCTGGATTCAGATAATATGCAGCAAGCGATAACGGAACTAACAGCCATTACTCGCCACCTGAAAGTGTTGGGTTGCTACCCAAGTGAGAACATCAAAGCGACTCAAGTGAAGTTGTCATAGCTGAGAGCGAGTATCGGCTTTTAGCTCACATAAGTATTTGGCCTACAGTAGGCCAAATGCTTAAATCACCCTCTAGTCGAATACTATTCGAGCTAAGAACACATACCCTAGCATGCCTGAGAAACAATTCTCTTGTTTCGCACATTCGGCACGCATACTCGCTCCACTGCTTACGCCTTTCTAACAAAAAACTCATTAGTGGCTTTTTTATCAATAAAGACAAAACCTTACCCCCTTCACAGGAAATCATCGAACTACGTGTAATTAATAGCGAGTAAGCATTAAGTAACATAAACTTACGCGCTTAAATTATAAATAGTGTTGTCATTAACTATGAAGCTAAGTACTAAAATCTTACTACTGATAGCCCCTGTGATACTGATCAGTACCGCGGCTTCTAGCTATATTATTTATTCGACACAGAAAAGTAGCTTCATCAAACGCGAAGACAACGCACTTCAGCTGAATATGGAGAAACTAGCCGGTTACTTTCGCCAATCTCGTTCGTTCCTCAATAGCTACTCTTACACCTTGACCCAGAGTGATATGGTGAAGCGTTATTTCCTCACTGATCAAAATCTATCTCGCGATCTTGAACTGGTAAGTAACCTTCGAGAAGCCATACATTTCCTGCAAGATGACGATGAAAGCTATACAGCTTTAGCTCTTCTTAATGGTGATCGAAAACTGCGTTATTACGCGGATAATAGCAACGACTCACGCACTCAGATTGACAGTAAGATATTGGAATATGTTGACCAGCACTATCAAGACACCCTAGCAACATCGAGTACCAACTATATTCAAAACTCCCAAGGCGAAGGGATGTTGGTTCACTACGACAAGGTAGATAGAAAAGCGATTTTCCCAACCGCAAGCAATCAACCCGACGATGTGTTCTTTGTTGTTGTCTCTGTCTCTCTGGACAAGTTTAATGCGTTGAGAAAACAAATAGAGTTCGACTACCAAACCAGTTTGTTCTTCACATCCATAGCGGTTTCTTTGGAAAACGATGTCACCCACTCAGTCAAGCTTGCACCAGAACTTTACGCCACGGTCGATCCGGCGCAATTCCTGTTAGAAAACAAGCTCGATTCGATTTGGAACAAGCTGAGTTTGTCGTTTGCACTGTCTGCGTTTGTAACTGTCGCTCTGCTACTCATGCTTCTGTCTCGCACTGTGATTACTCCAATAACACGGCTCGATCGACAACTACAGCAAGTCGAAAAGAAACAACGTAAGAACATTGAACGCTTAGGCTCTCGTGATGAACTTGGCCGCCTATCACAGCGTTTTTATGACATGTACCAAGAGCTAGACAACACCTACCAGCAAACCAAACTCTTGGCCGAAAATGATCAGTTAACCCAAATAGCCAATAGGCATCAGTTTCAAACCTTCGTTCAGCAATCATTGCCAAAACCGAGTTCCAATACCGAAACCTGGGTTCTCTATTTTGACTTAGATAACTTCAAGTTTGTGAACGACAAATACGGACATCAAATCGGCGACTCGATTCTGGTCTCTTTTGCTCAGCGTATTTCAGATATTTGTCGCCACTATAAAGCGGAGTTCGACGCTCACTGCATGCCAGCCCGACTTTCTGGTGACGAGTTCGTTGTCTACATTAACGCTCCTAGTCACCGAGGAAATGTCGCGCATCGATTCTCGAACGATTTGCTCACTCCACTGCAAAAAGGCTTTGTCACCGAATCAGGCAGCTTTCCGATCACGGTCAGTATTGGTATTGCGACCTACCCTAATGATGGCAACTCAATCGAGAAGCTACTGTCCAACGCAGATACTGCGATGTACCAAGCCAAGCGTGCCGGTAAAAACCAATTTGCTGACTATTCACGGGATTTAGACAAAGCCATTCAGCGCCAAGCAGACATTGAACGTGCGCTTAGAGGTAAGAATTTTGATGATGAATTCAGGCTCGTTTACATGCCCTACATGGATTCTACCGGGACTGATGTTATTGGCGTTGAGGTGTTATTACGTTGGAATTCAAAGCAACTTGGTTTGGTTCCACCGGATGAGTTCATTCCAATAGCCGAACAAACCGGGCTGTTTGAACATGTTGACCGCTGGGTAATACAGAATGCGTTTGCTTCATTCCATCGACTTCAGACTCAATTTGATCACTCAATTCAATTGTCGATCAACCTATCTTCTGCTGGCATTGAAACCACTCACCTTGCGGGTTTCATTAAAGAACACGCGGAGTTAAATCGAATTCCACCAAGCCTAATCGATTTTGAAATCACTGAAACCTTTTACTCAAATTCACAAGGTTTTCCATTGCTGAACGAACTGGCATGCATGGGCTATCGACTTGCGATTGATGATTTTGGTTCCGGTTATACCTCTATCACTCAACTGGTGCAGTATCCAACTCAGAAAATTAAATTGGATAAAGCGTTTTTGGATACCTTGATTGAGACCAATAACCAGAACATCGTAAAACCGGTTATCGGGTTGTGTCATGCTCAAGGGAAAAAGGTCACCGCCGAAGGGATTGAAACTCAAGGCATGCACCAGTGGTTACAGGATGCACAGTGCGATATGCTGCAAGGCTATTACTTTGGTAAACCCATGCCACTAGAAGAATTGAGTGAATGGTACCGACAGCATCAACTCAATCTAATCGACAACAAAAAGAATCCGACACATGAAATCTGTAATCATCGCATCGCTGAACCCAGCTAAAATTAACGCCGTTAAAAGTGCGTTCTTATCTGCTTTTCCTGATACTGAATTTGATTTCAAAGGCATCAGCGTCCCTAGTGGTGTCGCCGATCAACCGATGAGCAATGATGAAACCTATCAAGGTGCCGTGAATCGTGTTCACAACGCAACTCAAGCTCAGCCTGATGCAGACTTCTATGTTGGTCTAGAAGCGGGAATAGAAATAAACGTCACTTTTGCTTGGATGGTGATCGAAGCGAATGGTCAACGTGGAGAGTCTCGTTCAGCAAGCCTGATACTGCCACCAGCCGTGCTTGAGAAGTTAGAGCATGCAAACGAGTTAGGGGATGTGATGGATGAAGTGTTTGGTACCGACAATATCAAACAGAAAGGTGGCGCCATTGGCCTACTGACACATAACCAACTGTCGCGCAGTTCTGTCTATCATCAGGCTTTAATTTTAGCTCTGATCCCATTTGTGAATCCTGAGCACTTTCCTATTTAGCACTTCGTAAACTTAGAAAGGTCAAAGAACAATCTTCAGAAACAAAAAACGCTAACATTCAGTTAGCGTTTTTATCGAATTCGTATTCGCACTATCGCGTGATAGCTTAATTCCGTTATTACTTTAGCAATAGGTCGGCGATCACGGCTTTCTCTTGTTCAGATTTGGCCTTTAGCTCATTTGAGCCTCTGGTTATCGTCGCGACGCCTACGCCCAGCATTTGACTCACCTGACGTTGAGACATATCGCCTTTCATCAGCTCACAGAAGATATTAATTCGAGCAACCAGAGCATCTCGCTCGTCTGGTGTCATCATCATGGTCAACAACAGCTCGTGCTGATCTTTTTCGACAGCCGTCTTTACCAAGTCCATCAGTTGTTGCCAATTATCATATTCAGGTTGTGATGCCATATCTCTACACTTACTTTTAAATTCTGACTTTAAAGAGTCGCTTAACGATTGAAAGCGTTTAACACTTTATACCGAAACACTTGATGCGATCCAATGTAAAAAGGCAGTAAGTGGAAATGGTTCGCACTCACTGCCTTTATTCTTACTCAGTTTCGGGCCAAATGCCGAAGGCTTAGTATTTCGTTTTTGCCTCATGGGGCGCTAAAAACGTCCCTTTCTCACCCAAGATATCTCGATAGTAGGTCTCAAACATCAAGATATTCTGAACATAGCCACGTGTCTCTTTGAATGGAATCATCTCAATAAAAGCGAAGGCATCGAGCTTTTCATCACTACGTGAACGCCACTGTTTCACGCGGCTTGGACCTGCATTGTAGGCCGCAAAAGCAAAGATACGATTGTCATCATATTGAGCGAGTAAACCATCTAAGTAGTGACTGCCAATCTCAATGTTCTTGCCGACATCATAAAGATCATCGCTGCCCTGATACTTAATCTTATGTTTGTTCGCCGTGTATTGCGCCGTCTTTGGCATAATTTGCATGATGCCACGCGCGCCTACTGGAGAACGAGCCTCTGAATCCATCGCACTCTCTTGTCTTGCTAAAGACATCAAAGTGATTGGATCGAGATCGTGCTTTTCAGCGTAGAAGTTAAACCACCACTTATGAGCGACAGGGAAGCGTAACGCGATGTTGTCCCACATCTTCGCCGAGATGCTCGCCGTTACCATAAAGTGATTCCAACGCTGCGTCGCAGCATAAGCCGCAAGCATCTCTTTTTGGTCTTTATCTGCATTAGTTAATAACCAGCGCCATTCACTTTTCGCTGCCGCAATTTTGTCTCGGTCAATCAGCTCGCCAATACGCACTAAAGAGGTGTCGAATGGCTTCACTGTTTCAGCATTGTATTTAAGTGTCGATGTTGGATATTGAACTGGCTTACCTAGCTGCTTAGCCGCAGCCACACTGTAGAAATTACGCTGACCCAAGATATCTGACAGTCGCTTATTGCCTTTGTCAGTATCGCCCGTCGCGATTTCAGCTCTGCCCTGCCAATATTGCCAACGAAGCGAAGCCTGATGTTTATCATCCAAGCGCGCTATCCACTCTTTCAAACCCGTCCAATCGGCATGTTGAATCGCTAAGCGAGCACGTCGTTCGAGCAGAACTTGCTTTGATGAACTCGCTAGCATTTTGTCTCGCCACACCATCAACTCTTCAGAGTCGGTGTTGATTAGACGAAACGTTAAGTAATCGGCTAGCTCTTGGGATTTCTCTTTCGAAAACTTCTGAGCCTTGATGACATCATCAAACACCTCTTGAGCACTGCTTGATGATTTCCTTGCTAGCTTCTCGAAAGCAAACTCGGTTTGAGCTTGGTAGAATTCATTCGCTGGGTGTTTTTTAGCAAACGCGAGTACATTTTCAGGCTTGTTGTACAACGCCTTCATCTGCTTCGCTTGAGCAATTGACTCATCATGCTCCAATTGCTTAATCAGATAGCTCATTAACTTACCGTTACGGCCCTCGAACGCTAGCAGCATTCTATCCAGAATCAGCTCATCAGTTCTTAACCCAGCTTGATCCCAGCTTTTAAATAAAGGGTCACAAGCGTCATCAACACCACTGCCACTCAACCAAAGTTGTTTAGCTCCTTTAAAGGCAAGCTCTTGATTGCCTTGTTCGTAATGCGCTCGGTAATAGATACATTGGTATTTCTCACCTACAGGCTCTTTGGTTTGAAACTCAAGGATCGTCTTCCATTTCTTTTGAGCGGCCATTAAATCTAAATAAGGCGCACGCATACGATTCGAGAATGGCAGAGCCTTGTTCTCTTCAATGAAAGCATCCACCTCAGCAGGAGTACGCTCACCTAAACCTAATAAGAAGGCACGATAATCGGTGTAAGGTGTTAAAGGATATGTTTGAATTTTGTTACGTAACGCGGAGTAAGCTTTTAGGTCTCGGTTATCTAAAACCTCTTGCGCTCTATCATAAACGTCACGCTGCATTTCAAGCTCGGAGGCATTGCTAGCCATAGCTAACGGAGCCAGTGAAACCGAAGACAAAATTGCCGATGCAGCCACAGCAATTTTCGTATTACCAATGCGGAAAAACATTCGCTCTTTCCTTAGTGCGTGTATGAATACGTGAAGTCTATTTACGCCCGACATCACATCAAATGTAAAGGATTTGAGTGTAAATATTATTAATATTTAACACTTCGCCTCAGAAGCCCATTAAATATAGTTTTAATGACCAATGTGACAATAATAGGTAAGGATTGGTTCAAGAGTGGCTTTTCTGTCCTAGGAGTAACATCTTTGAGGATATTGGTATAAAATAGCAGACAATTTTGAACAATAATTAGGATCGATCGGCAATGGCTGAATACGTATATACCATGTCTCGGGTGAGCAAAACTGTTCCACCTAAGCGTCAAATTCTTAAAGACATTTCTCTTAGCTTTTTTCCTGGCGCTAAAATCGGTGTTTTGGGTCTAAATGGTTCAGGTAAATCTACCCTACTACGTATCATGGCTGGTATTGATACTGATATTGATGGTGAAGCACGTGCACAACAAGGCCTTAAAGTAGGTTACCTACCGCAAGAACCTGTACTAGACGAATCAAAAACGGTTCGTGAAATCGTAGAAGAAGCGGTTTCTGACGTTGCTGACGCACTTAAGCGTATTGATGCGGTTTACGCAGCGTACGCAGAACCAGATGCAGATTTCGATGCACTTGCTAAAGAGCAAGGCGAACTAGAAGCACTGATTCAAGCAAAAGACGGTCACAACTTAGAGACAGCTCTAGAGCGTGCTGCTGATGCACTTCGTCTTCCTGAGTGGGATGCGAAAATTGAATTCCTATCAGGTGGTGAGCGTCGTCGTGTTGCTATCTGTCGTCTACTTCTTGAAAAGCCAGACATGCTGCTTCTTGATGAACCAACCAACCACTTGGATGCAGAATCAGTAGCATGGCTTGAGCACTTCCTAGTTGATTACAGTGGTACAGTTGTGGCGATTACCCACGACCGTTACTTCCTAGACAACGCAGCTGGCTGGATTCTAGAGCTTGACCGTGGTGAAGGTATCCCATGGGAAGGTAACTACACGTCTTGGCTAGAGCAAAAAGACGAGCGTCTTAAGCAAGAAAAAGCGGGCGAAAGCGCACGTCAAAAGACAATCGAAAAAGAACTTGAATGGGTTCGTCAAAACCCTAAAGGCCGTCAAGCTAAGTCTAAAGCTCGTATGGCTCGTTTTGAAGAACTGACAACTGGCCAATACCAGAAGCGTAACGAAACCAACGAACTGTTCATCCCGCCAGGTGAGCGTCTAGGTGACAAAGTTCTTGAAGTGAACAACCTAACTAAATCGTTTGGTGATCGCGTTCTTATCGACGACCTATCGTTCAGCATGCCTAAGGGTGCAATCGTCGGTATCGTTGGTGCCAACGGTGCAGGTAAATCAACACTATTCAAGATGCTAAGCGGCGCAGAACAGCCAGATTCAGGTACAGTTGAACTAGGCGAAACCGTTAAGCTTGCTTCTGTTGATCAGTTCCGTGACAGCATGGACGACACTAAGACAGTATTCCAAGAGATCTCTGAAGGCGCTGATATCATTAAGATCAACAACTTCGAAATCCCTGCGCGTGCTTACTGTTCTCGTTTCAACTTTAAAGGCAACGACCAACAGAAGATCATCGGTGAGCTTTCTGGTGGTGAACGTAACCGTGTCCACTTAGCAAAACTGCTAAAAGCGGGCGGTAACGTACTGCTACTCGATGAGCCTACCAACGACCTTGACGTTGAAACGCTACGTGCTCTTGAAGAAGCACTGCTTGAATTCCCTGGCTGTGCAATGGTTATCTCGCATGACCGTTGGTTCCTTGACCGTATTGCGACCCATATCTTAGACTACCGTGATGAAGGTCAAGTTAACTTCTACGAAGGTAACTATACTGAGTACACTGAGTGGCTTAAGCAGACTCTAGGCGCACAAGCGGCAGAACCACACCGTATTAAGTACAAGCGTATCGCTAAGTAAATAAGCTTGTATTTTGAACAAAGGCCGCGATAATAGCGGCCTTTGATATATCTGGCTTACGTGTTATGCATCGATATAGAGAGATTACTTATGGTTGAAAGACGTCAATTTTCACGAGTTATTTATCAAGTCCCGACTGAGATCTCACAAGGACAAGTAAAAGTAACAGGCTCAGTGCAAGACTTATCACTCCATGGTTTACTCATTCAATGCAATGAATCAAAACAACTTAGCCGTGATGTCCCTGTTCAAGTGAGCTTTAAACTCGAAAACAGTAATATCAATATTCAGTTAGCAGCAACGATAGTCTCTACCATCAATACCTCAATGCGTTTACGCATAGAGCATTTAGATATTGATAGTATCAGCCACCTTAAGCGACTTGTTGAGCTTAACGTTGGTGACGATGAACTGCTTTATAGAGAGATTGAACACCTTACCGATTTAGGTAAAGAGTGACATCTCCATTACCCTTTTCTATTAGAAGCATTTAGTTAATACAAAACCATGTCTAAAAAAGTATCCATTACTATTCCCTCTAGTCAGGGGGAGCAGACGTTTTACTTCGGCCGTAAAGCCGTACTCATGTGCACCACTGCGATTTTTTCAGTACCGCTGCTGATTGGCGGAGCTGCGTACATGCACTTCGAGAGTAAACAAGAACTCGCACTGCAAGCGGGTGATGCCCAACAGTTGATTGAAACACTGATTGTTGAAAAAGAACAAACAGAATTTCTTTATGCTGAGCAGGTAGAAACCAACCATTCTCTATCGCAAATACTCACCGAGAAAGAAGGCACGATTCAGCTGCTTGGTAAGCGTGTATTTGATGTGGAATCAGTGCTGGGTCTTGCTGATGAAGAGCTGCTTACCGATGATATTTCTCTAGAAGATCGCATTGATGCGGCTGCAGTCGATTCAGCAGTAAGAGCCACGATGTTCCGGTTGATTCCAAACGACAGCCCGATGGCTTATCAACGTATCTCTTCTTCTTATGGTAGTCGCACTAACCCTATTTCAGGTAAACGCCACGTACATACTGGTATCGATCTGACGTGTAAGCGTGGTGAAGATATTGTAGCGCCAGCAGATGGAGTCATTGAAACAGTACGCCCAAGTAAAAAAGGCTTCGGTAACTTTATTACTATGCGTCACTCGTTCGGTTTCATGAGTTCTTATGCGCACCTACAGAAGTTCAAGGTACGTAGCGGTCAGTTTGTTAGTAAAGGCGATGTCATTGCGAGCTGTGGTAACTCAGGTAACTCAACCGGCCCACACTTACATTATGAAGTACGCTTCCTTGGTCGTTCATTGAACCCTCAATACTTGATGGATTGGACACCGGAAAACTTCAACTACGTATTCGAAAAAGAGAAAAAGGTTAAGTGGGGCCCGCTGGTTCAACTGATTGATAATGTGGTTCGCTTACAGATCAACCTGACGAACGTGCCTTACATTAGCTCGACCATCGACACCGTATCGAGTGAAGATAGTAAGAAACCTATCACAACTAACTAGTTGTTAATAGCTAAGAGCTGTTGATTTGGCCTATGATGATCTAATTGCTTTTTAGTCTACTGTAGGCCAAATACTTTCATAGCGTTCAGCACAAACAAAAAGAGCGACCAGATGGTCGCTCTTTTTTATGATTTCAAATCAGTATTAACCACGATGAATCGAGTCATGTGCTTGTTTTAGAAGACTTTGGCTCTCTTGCAAGAATTGTTGTGAGTAGTCACCAAACCAATCACTCACTTGGTTGAAGCTCTCAACAAACTTAGCCTTATCTTTGCCATCTAGGATTTCTAACGCTTCTCCGAAACAACTATGGAAGCGTCGAATCATCTCAATATTCTCATCCGAAGACAGAATGATATCACCATACAAGTTCGGGTCTTGAGCAAACAGACGACCAACCATCGCAATCTCAAGTCGGTAGATTGGTGAACTTAACTTCAGAAGCTGATCGATATTCGGGTTCTCTTTACTCAGGTGCAAGCCGTAAGCAAAAGAGGTGAAGTGACGAAGTGCTTGAATCAAGGTCATGCCGTGATCGTGTTCAGCTGCATCCATCTGACATAGGCTCGCACCCCAGATACCAAATTGATTCAGTAGCCATTGGTAGCTTTCAGAACCACGGCCATCACTGTAAACAATCACTTGTTTCGCTAAGCTTGGTACATCAGGGCCAAACATTGGGTGTAAACCAACTACCGGGCCTTGGTGCATGTCCATCATTGCTTGTAGCGGTTTTGACTTAATCGATGTTAAATCACAAAGAATACAATCGCTTGGTAGGTTACCTAGTTTTGCAATCACACCTTCAGTCAGGTGAATTGGAACCGTAACAACAACAAGCCCTGCATTATCTAAGATTTCGTCGGCCTTATCCCAATCTTGGCTGCCGAGGATTTTCACTTCGTAGCCAGACAGTTTGAACATACGACCAAACAAGCCACCAAGTTGACCATTACCACCAACGATAACCACTGAACGTAACTCTGGGTTAAGACACTTAAAGCCAGAATCTTTTTCGCTGGCATAAGACTCACGCATAGTACGACGCAAAATATCTTCGATTAACTGTGGTGGAACCCCTATTTTCTCGGCTTCTTGACGGCGAGATGCCAGCATCGCAGCTTCACGCTCTGGTACATAAATAGGTAAACCATGTTCACTTTTTACTTCGCCTACTTTCTCTACTAGAGCAAGGCGTTGAGCCAGTAAATCCAACATTTGTTTATCGACAGCATCGATTTGGTCGCGTAATTCGTTCAGTTCAACGGCCATTTTATTCCTTACTAATCTATAAGCCCGTACTAACCCAGATTTCGTTAGTAACAGATCTTAAAATGCCCCATTAGATGAGGCACTTAAATTTAAAACTCTGACTAACCTTTCAAGCGGTTCTCTAAGAACGGGACTAATTCCGTATGTGCATGTTTCAATAGTGCCTCAGTTGAATCCCAATTGATACACGCGTCGGTAATAGAAACGCCGTATTTCATCTCATTGAGAGGTATATCCGAAGATTGGTTTCCTTCGTTAATATGGCTTTCAATCATAAGGCCGATAATCGACTTGTTGCCTTCACGAATTTGGTGAATCACATCTTCTGCAACTAAAGGTTGGCGACGGAAATCTTTACGAGAGTTAGCGTGGCTACAGTCGACCATTAGCGCAGCCTCTAAGCCAGATTTACCCAACTCTTGCTCACATTCGTGTACCGATACTGAATCGTAGTTCGTCTGCTTACCGCCACGTAAAATCACGTGACCATTTGGGTTACCTTGCGTTGTTAGTAGTGCAACTTGACCTTCGCGGCTGATACCCATGAAACGGTGGCTAGACGAAGCCGCCTGCATTGCATTGATCGCTGTGCCTAGGTTGCCATCGGTACCGTTTTTGAAACCGATTGGCATTGAAAGACCACTTGCCATCTCACGGTGAGTTTGCGATTCGGTCGTACGAGCTCCGATTGCCGCCCAGCTGAACGTATCTGCTAGGTATTGAGGGCTGATTGGATCTAATGCTTCAGTCGCTAGTGGGATTTCCATCTCAGCGAGTTCAACAAGTAGCTCACGGCCAACATGCAGACCATGCTCAATATCGAAAGTGCCGTCTAGATGCGGGTCATTGATCAAACCTTTCCAACCCACAGTGGTACGAGGCTTCTCAAAGTAAACACGCATAACAATATACAGTTGATCGCTAAGTTGCTCAGATAAGGCTTTTAGGCGTTTCGCGTACTCTTTCGCCACTTCAATGTCATGGATAGAACATGGGCCACATACAACAAGCATGCGATGATCTTTCTTATGAATGATGTTTGCGATAGTTTGACGAGACTCTTGAATGAAACGACGAGCATTATCACTCAAAGGCAGTTTTGCTTTTAACTCCTCAGGAGTAATCAGTACCTGTTCGTCGATGATATTGACATTGCTTAATTCACTTTTCTGCATAACTCAACCTGTATATTTATTTTTACACCCAGTATTTCCATTTGGGCTAACAATCTTTAAAAACACAATAACAGCTAAAAAAACGATTGCAAGTGTAAACAATAAAAAACATTTGGTGTAAATTTAAATTTACACATTAACTTTAACTCACTCTGAGAGATAAATAGGTTTAAACCACGGATCACACATACAAAAAAGGCGATATTTATCATATCGCCTTATCTAAAATTATTATGTGTTTATTTATCACTCACTACCTAGCATTCGTTTAATCGTCTCTGAGGTCGCTTTCCACCTAGCATCCGAGTGAAGCGTCGACAAATCAAAGCTGTGTTTTTTAAGCAATGAGTTGGCTAAAGGCACCTCTTGAATCGCTAAGTGATCAAGAGCTTCAATTTGTGCATCTCGTTTATTACACATCAATACCATGTCACAACCCGCATTCAAGGCCGCTTTTGCTCTGTCGGCTGGTCCGCCCATAATAGCAGCACCTTCCATGGTTAAGTCGTCCGAGAATATTAGACCTTTAAAGCCAAGTTTTTGTCTCAATACTTTCTGTAGCCAATACTGAGAGCCACTTGCTGGTTGATCATCATAATGAGAGAACACCACATGTGCAGGCATCATGGCATCCAATATTCCGGCTTCAATTTGCGCCTTGAAGATTGCCATGTCTGTTTCAAAGATATCGTCTCTAGGGTCATATGGCGTCTCTAAGTGTGAGTCAGCAATTACGCCACCGTGTCCAGGGAAGTGCTTGCCTGTTGTCGCCATGCCAACCGACTTCATGCCTTTGATGAACGCGCTGCTATGACGAACGATGGTATCAATATCTTCACCAAAAGATCGGCTACCAATCGCTTTACAGTCGTGGCCTTTATCTAATACTGGCGCAAAGCTCAGGTCGATATCATGGGCAATCAGCTCTGCAGCCATCAACCAACCCGCCTGTTCTGCTAACTGTTCGCCATTATTCTTAGTCGCAAATTCCTGAGCTGCTGGGATAATTGAAAAGCCGTCACGAAAACGCTGAACCCGGCCACCTTCTTGGTCAACACCGATTAGAATAGGGCGCTTTGCTACCTTACGAATCTCTTTATTTAACGCCGATAACTGTTTGCTATCGTGATAGTTTCGAGCAAATAAGATGAGACCACCAACAGTTGGGTGCTCTAAAATTTCTCTGTCTTCAGCGGTCAGTTCGTAGCCTGCAACATCAACCCACAACGGTCCCATAAAATTTCCTCTATTGCTTAAATTCCGCTACTGCAGATTTACTTTGTTCAATTAATTGGTCGGCCTGCTCTTCTTGCTGAGTTAACGCAATGAACAACAAGTCCGTAATAAAAAGCTGGCTATCACGCGCAGTGATAGATGAGCTTCGAATATGATTTTCGTCTGCCGCCGAGATAAGTTTGATATCAGCGTATTTATCTAAAGCAGAAGGGGATAACTGGCTTACCACAATCACCTTGGCCTTTTTCGATCTAGCTAGCTGTGCAACCTTCACCACTTCTCTGGTATTTCCTGAATAGGAAATTGCAACCAACACATCATTTTCAGAAAGAGAAGCGGCATTAGCAATCTGAATATGAGCATCCTGCTCTGCGTTAACAGCATGACCTATTTTCATCAGCTTATAAGCGAAATCTTTCGCAACCAGAGACGATGCACCCACCCCAGAAATCTGTATTTTATTAGCAAGATGCAGTAAATCAGCAGCTTTGCTTAGCTGTTCACCTTCATTTAATAACACGGTACGCTCAAGCGATTGTGTTTTACTTGCAAGAAGTTTGTCCATCACCGTATCAGGCGGATCTTTTCTGGTAATGGTGCCGTGTATTCCACGTTGGGATACTGGTTGGTAGGTCATATCACTCTGGTAGAGTTTCATCTTCATTTCAGAGAACCCTTTATAGCCGAGCTTCTGACTAAACTTGACGATCGTCGATTGACTCACACCCACCGCTTTAGCCAATTCAGGAGAGGAGAGCAGCTTAACTTGTTGTGGATGATCTAATACATAACGAGCCACCAGCGAATCCGATGGCGAGAGTTTTGGTAATAACGCTTTAACTTTCGCAATACCTTTCATTAAACGCCCTTCCCTCTGCCTACGCCTCGCTATCATAACGAGTTTTGTATTTTCATTGGAATAATTATTCCTTCACATTCTGCTGTTTGGAATAGCTAACACAGCCTTCTGGGATCACTGTCAAAGAAAACCATTGGTCACTATTCCACCAAGGAATAGATTTTGAAACTCATTATTCAAACTGACATTCTGAAAAAATAATAATAAACACCCTCTATCCTATTCATGCTACGGAGCTGCTATGAATTCACTATTTACTTCGCTGGACTGGGCAGTATTTGCGGTTTACTTCGCTGTTATCGCTTTTACAGGCTGGCACTTCAGTCGAACCAAAATCACGAGCACCAAAGACTATTTCTTAGGCGGTAACTCGATGCCAATGTGGGTCGTTGCCATCTCAGTACTGGCGACCTCGCAATCGGCAGCGACGTTCTTAGGTGGGCCAGAATCTAGCTACCGTGGCGATCTCACTTATCTAGCGACCAACATTGGTGGAATTATTGGGGCTGTCTTTGTCGCATTAGTACTAATACCTCGCTTCTACAAAAACAAAGTCTCTACCGTTTACGAACTGCTAAAAGTTCGTTTTGGCGAGAAAACAAAACAGCGCGCAGGTGTGATGTACTTGGTCGGTCGCATATTTGCTTCTGGTGCGCGCCTATACATGGCCGCTATCGCTGTCTCCATGATTCTATTTACCAACATTGATCCAAGCAGCGTAGTTACTTCAGTGGTCATTCTGGTTGCCGTTGGCCTTGCTTATACCTACATGGGTGGCATTCGTTCCGTTATCTGGAGCGACCTAATTCAGCTTGTGGTTTATGTCGGTGCAGCCATTGCTGTGATCATCTATTTATTGGGACAAATTCCAGCTGATTTCAACCAAATTGCGCAGGTACTGGCTAACCCTGGTGAAGGCCAAGCTTCGAAACTGACTTTATTAGATTTTAACCTCGACTTTAGCCCTGCTGGTACCTTCAGCTTTTGGGCATGTATCACGGGATTCGTGCTGTTAAACATTGGTGCGTTTGGCCTTGATCAAGACATGACTCAGCGAGTTCTAACATGTAAAGATGCCAAGCAAGGTTCAAAAGCGATGATTAACTCAATCATCTTCTCTATTCCAGTTGTGCTTGTATTTATGTCAATTGGCCTACTCTTGTATGTCTTCTACCAAAGACCTGAACTGATGGGCGTTGAAGGCAAAGAGGTTGTTCAAAATTTTAATGGCGAGAACGTCACGATTTTCATGTACTACGTGCTGAATGAAATGCCAGCAGGTCTTAGAGGCTTGGTTACTGTTGGGGTTGTTGCTGCGGCACTTTCAACACTAAATTCCGGCTTGAACTCAATGTCATCAGTGGCTATTCAGGATATCTACAAGCCTTGGCTAGAAGCTCGTAAAGGAGTACAAGATGATTTCCATTACGTGAAAGCTGGTCGATTTGGTATGGCGGCGGCAGCTGTGGCCTTAGGTAGTATGGGGATCCTGTGTTACTACTGGCAGCAGTACACTGACATGCCACTGTTGTCGTTTGCTTTGAGTGTTATGGTCTTTGCCTACACAGGATTATTGGGTGTCTACTTCACTGCAATATTCACCGAGCGCGGTAACGAAACTTCGGTCGCTCTAGCTCTAATGGCTGGCTTCTTAACCACACTGCTGATGCAAGCTTATGTTTGGGATAGCGTAATGGGCGTGATTAACGCTGATTGGGTAGGGATTCGTTTAGCTTTCCCTTATCAACTTTGTGTTGGCACATTTGTATCGTTAATCGTATGCCTTTCAGGTATGAAGCAAACTCAAGAAGTTAATAAACTACAAACGGTTTAGCCAATGATTACCCATACTTTGGCAGTCGATGGCGGTGGAACTAAAACCGCCATTAGACTCAAGCGAATATTACCAATCCTAACTGTCATCGAAGAGTGTATTTTACCAGCGACATCATTGACCTTATATGGTGAAACTGCGATCACTCAACTTACTCATTATATTGATGAAATGTTGAGTGCTAATCAGATAAAATCACAACAGTGCTATATTGTGGTTGGCGTTGCTGGCGTAGGAAACTTAGATTTAAAAGCCAAACTGCAATCAGCGTTAATCCACTGCCCGCACCTGTATGTGACGACCGATGCAGAAACTTCTGTATTTGGTGCTAACTTAGGACAAGGTGTTAACTGTATTGCGATTGGCACTGGTTCCGTTGCGATTCAATTGGATGCACACCAAAATACTCATCAAATTGGTGGCTGGGGTTTTCCGATTGGTGACCAAGGTGGTGGCGCTTGGCTTGGGTTTCGAGCAGTTCAACAAACTCTCGTTGAATTAGATAACAAGCGCACTTCTTTAACTAGTCAGCTTGTAATGCGAAAAACAGGCAACCAACGCAGCCAAATTCTACGGTGGATTGGCGAAGCTAACGCGACCGATTACGCCCAATTTGCACGAGAGCTCGTTGATATGGAGCAGCGCTGTTCAACGGCAAGTACCATATTAAAACAAGGTATTGAAGAAATAGAGAAGCTCGCACGAACATGCTCAGACTATAACTCATTACCGATTATGTTCTTAGGCAGTTTAGGACAGTTCTACCACCCTAGGCTTTCCCAAGAACTCCAAGTTCGTACCTTAAACATTCAAGGCAATGCTCTGGATGGCGCTGAAGTCATCGCAAGCCAAAAGTTCCAACAGCTTAATTTAGGAAATGAACAATGAAATCAGAGTTATATATCGGTGTGATGTCAGGGACGAGTATGGACGGTGTTGATACTGCCTTAGTGTCGATTGAAGATACGCAAATCACATTGCTTGCTCATGATGAGTTCCCAATGCCTGATGACCTCAAAGCGCGTCTGCTGGAGGTTTGTATTGGTCAGAAAACGGATTTGATTGCTATTGGTGAGCTAGACCACCAGCTTGGCCACCTGTTTGCTGATGCGGTTCTGCAACTTCTCGACAAATCAGACACACCTGCATCTTCTGTGACTGCGATTGGTAATCATGGCCAAACGGTGTTTCATCAGCCCACAGGCGAATCTCCATTTACCATGCAGCTGGGTGATGCCAACATCATTTCCGCTAAAACACAGATTCAAACCGTCGCTGATTTCAGACGTAAAGACATGGCATTAGGCGGACAAGGTGCACCGTTAGTCCCCGCCTTCCACCATACAATTTTCCACCCGCAAGACAGCTCGGTTGTGGTGTTGAATATTGGTGGTATCTCGAATATTTCAGTACTGCGCCCGAATCAGCCAACACTTGGTTATGATACAGGCCCAGGCAATATGTTGATGGACGCTTGGGTTGATAAACACACGGGCGAGAAATTTGACCGCGATGCGCAATTCGCTCTTAAGGGCCAACTCAATCAAGCTTTACTCGAACAGTTGTTAAATGAATCTTATCTATCTCAAATGCCACCGAAAAGTACCGGTAGAGAGCTGTTCAACCTACCCTGGCTAGAGCAACAGCTTACAGAATTTAAAGATCTTACGGCAGAAGATGTTCAGTGCACGCTTTGTGAATACACCGCACTGACGATAGCCAATGAAGTGGAGACTTATCGCTTGGGTGACCAGCCTGCACTGTATGTGTGTGGCGGTGGTACAAGAAACCCATTGTTGATGAAGAGATTGTCCGAACTGCTTCCAATTTGGGATGTTGACTCAACGACCAGTAAAGGCGTTGATGCCGATTACATGGAAGCGATGGCTTTTGCGTGGCTTGCTCAGCGTCATGTTCATCAACTGCCAAGCAATTTACCAGAAGTGACTGGCGCAAGCAGAGCGGCCTCTCTAGGCGTTCTCTATCGTGCTGACTAAACCATTTTAGAACCATCATTTTAGAATCACCATTTAAGGATCATTATGAGTAACGACGCTCTCATATCAGCGCTCTCGCACCTCGTTTCGGAGGGGAGAAACCCTGATACTATGGATATTGATCTGCTCACCTCTCTCGAAGTGGTTGAAAAGATTAACCAACAAGACAAACAAGTCCCACTGGCGATTGAAGCGGAACTGCCGCAGATTGCGAAAGCGGTAGATAAAATTGCTCATGCCTTTCAAAACGGTGGCCGACTGATTTATATGGGCGCAGGCACCAGTGGTCGATTAGGTGTGTTAGACGCATCAGAATGCCCACCGACTTTCGGTGTTTCAGACAAAATGGTTATCGGCCTAATTGCAGGTGGACCAGAGGCGATTTTAAAAGCCAAAGAAGGCGCAGAAGACTCGCTGACTCTCGGTATTGAAGATCTGAAAGCGATTCAATTTTCAGAAAATGATGTCGTAGTGGGTATAGCTGCCAGTGGTCGCACACCTTACGTGATTGGTGCACTCAACTATGCCAATCAGCTTGGCGCGGTGACCGTTGCATTGTCTTGTAACCCTGATTCTCCAATTGCTGAAATCGCTCAAATCGCAATTAGCCCAGTGGTTGGCCCAGAAGCATTGACGGGTTCAACACGACTCAAATCAGGTACAGCACAAAAGCTGGTGCTTAATATGCTGACGACTGCCAGCATGATTCGCATTGGTAAAAGCTACCAAAATCTGATGGTCGACGTAAAAGCGACCAATGAAAAGTTGGTTGCCCGCGCTGCTCGTATCGTTATCCAAGCAACTGAGTGCGACAAAGCACTGGCAGTCTCGACACTTAAAACGACTGATTACGATGTGAAGTTGTCTATTTTGATGATTCTAACAGGGCTAGATTTAGAATTGGCCAAGGCTCAGCTTGATAAGCAAAATGGCTTCTTAAGAAAAGCAGTCGAGAATAATCAGTAATCTGCTGATACCAATCACAGTAAGTAAGTGATCATAAATAGCGCAGGAAAAATGCTTGAGAACAAGGCAGAAATTTTCGATAAGTAGTTATTCTACAATCAAAATTTCTAACGATGTTATCGAGTGTTTTAACCAGCTAGGATGGCCAGTTATTTACTACGATTGGTATTATACTGTTGACCGTTCCTATCGCTACATACAAAAAGACCAGTGCACATGCGGTACTGGTCTTTTTAGTTTTAATTTTTTATCGCTAGCTTGGGCTTAATAGTCGTTTGAGAACTCATCCCAGCCACGTTGCCATTCCATACGGAAACGTTGAGCGTCTTCCGTACCAGAACACACGCCTTCATACACCTGACCATATAAACCAATCTGATAAGCATGGTTCGGATTACAATATTCAGTCACACCTAGGTGGTAACCTTCTGTGTAACTCGCTTGATCGACTGCACCAAGATCAGTCATCTCTGAATACGAACGCTGAGTGTGGCCTTTGATACCATCACGATAGCCAATCTCTTGCCAATTGCCTTCAGCTGCTAAATCTTGAACATTGGCGCTGCACCCTGCAAGGCTAAATGCCACGGCGAATAGTGCGATTATTTTTTTCATTTCAGTCCTTTATATTTACCTAGCCACTTCCTGACGAAGCATTGCCTTTGTGGTGATTCTCCGCTGAACACTGGTTGATGTCCACTTATGTCTATT
This sequence comes from Vibrio splendidus, assembly GCF_001557875.1. Classification (GTDB taxonomy): domain Bacteria; phylum Pseudomonadota; class Gammaproteobacteria; order Enterobacterales; family Vibrionaceae; genus Vibrio; species Vibrio splendidus_F. The sequence goes on from NZ_LNRF01000006.1 coordinate 28,992, forward strand.
ATCTGCCACTGATATCTATTGGTTGCCGCTTAAAGCTGATAAATCACCACTTACCAGAAGCAAGACACATCTCAACATGAATAACCAACCGCTCTACAAACGTAACAAACCACTCAATCAGTTATAACACCACTTAATTGACTATTCGACCACTCACTCTCATAGCGGAAGTTTCTTCTCATACACTCCTCTAATATACACCCTGACTTAATTAATACATTCAGGGATAACAAATTATGATGTGGTTTCTTACCTGTGTTGCAGCACTCATTGGTGGCTACTTTATTTACGGTGCCTTTATCGAGAAGATCTTCGGTATCAATGAAAAGCGTCAAACACCTGCTCATACCAAGCAAGACGGCGTGGACTACGTTCCAATGTCGACGCCAAAGGTTTACCTAGTTCAGCTGCTTAACATTGCAGGTGTTGGTCCAATCTTCGGCCCTATCATGGGTGCCCTGTACGGTCCAGCAGCAATGCTTTGGATTGTACTAGGTTGTATCTTCGCAGGTGCAGTACACGACTACTTCTCAGGTATGTTATCTATCCGTAATGGCGGAGCTTCGGTTCCAACCATCACTGGACGTTACCTAGGCAATGGCGCAAAACACTTTATGAACATCTTTGCCATTGTTCTACTGCTTCTTGTTGGTGTGGTATTCGTTTCTGCTCCAGCAGGCATGATCACTAACCTAGTGAACGACCAAACTGATTTCGCGATGTCTGCAACTACGATGGTTGTTATCATCTTTGCTTACTACATCATCGCAACGATTGTCCCTGTCGATAAAATCATCGGTCGCTTCTACCCACTGTTCGGTGCACTACTTATCTTTATGTCTGTAGGCCTAATCACTGCGATTGGTCTATCTGACGAGCACCAAATCATGGGTGGCTTCGAGATGAAAGACATGTTCACCAACATGAACCCGAATGACCTACCACTTTGGCCTGCTCTATTCATCACTATCGCATGTGGTGCTATTTCTGGCTTCCACGCAACTCAGTCTCCTTTGATGGCGCGTTGTATGGAAAACGAGAAGAACGGTCGCTTCGTATTCTACGGTGCAATGATTGGTGAAGGCATCATCGCTCTAATCTGGTGTGCACTTGCTCTATCATTCTTCGGTTCAGTTGAATCTCTATCTGATGCGATTGCAAACGGTGGCCCAGGTAACGTGGTATACAGCGCTTCATTTGGTCTACTAGGTGTATTCGGCGGTATCCTTGCTTTCCTTGGTGTGGTTATTCTACCAATCACTTCTGGTGACACAGCATTCCGTTCAAGCCGTCTTATCCTTGCTGAATACTTCAACATGGAACAGAAAACACTGCGTAACCGCCTACTGATGGCTCTGCCACTGTTCGTTATCGGTGGCATCCTGACTCAAGTAGACTTCGGCATCATCTGGCGCTACTTCGGTTTTGCTAACCAATCAACAGCAGTAATGATGCTGTGGACAGCTTCAGCTTACCTACTTCGTCACAACAAACTGCACTGGGTAACTACAGTTCCAGCTGTGTTCATGACGTCTGTGTGTATCACATTCATCCTGAACAACGGCCAACTAGGCTTCGGTCTACCAATGCAAATCTCGACCATCATTGGTGTGGTGACTGCACTTGGTATTGCGGCTTACGTTATCAAGATTTCAAAAGGCAAAGGTGATATCGACCTTGCTGATGAAGAAGAGAAGGAAGCAAAAGGCGTAACCAAAACTGCCTAGTTCTTTCAGACTTTTAATAAAAGAGACACGTCTTCATAGAGAGACAAAAGAACAGCCAAACACACTTCGCTTGCTCCCGTAATCACCCAGTGATTCGTGGAAATTAAGACTAAAGCCCGTCCTCTGTGATGGGCTTTACTGTATCTCAGCATTGAGAAGCAATCGTCACTCGATATAACCAACGAAAACACAAGCAAAGCTACCGTTACCACGCAATGAGCTTTACACTTAACAAGCGTCTCAATAGGTGAAAATATGGAACTCATTCTCTCTCTGCTGCAACAAACCTGTGTCTACTTAGTGATCGCTTACATGCTAAGTAAAACTCCGTTGATTCTCCCTTTGTTGAGCATCTCTTCACGCTTAAGTCATAAAGTCAGCTGTTATGTTCTGTTTTCCCTGTTCTGCATTATGGGCACCTATTTCGGACTGCAGATTAATGACGCGATAGCCAACACTCGTGCAATGGGGGCGGTAATGGGAGGGCTGTTTGGCGGCCCTGTCGTTGGCTTTGCGGTCGGCTTTACTGGCGGGATTCATCGCTACTCATTAGGTGGCTTTACTGATTTAGCTTGTGCGATTTCAACCACAGCAGAAGGCTTGATTGGTGGCCTATTACACGTTTACCTAGTCAGAAAGAACAAAGCCAGCCAGCTGTTTAATCCATTGGTGGTTTTCTCTGTTACTTTGTTTGCAGAGATTATTCAGATGCTAATTCTGCTTGCAGTCGCCAAACCATTCGAGCAGTCCTATGCTTTGGTTTCTGATATTGCCGCGCCAATGATCATTGCTAACTCGGTCGGTGCTGCGCTGTTCATGAGTATCATCCAAGACAGGAAAACCATCTTCGAAAAGTACTCAGCGACCTTCTCACGTCGAGCACTCACTATTGCCGAACGTTCGGTGGGTATTCTACATGGCGGGTTTAATTCAGATAACGCACAAAAAATCGTACGTATCGTTTACGAAGAGACCAATGTTGGGGCGGTAGCGATCACCGACCGAGAAAAAATCCTCGCGTTCGTTGGCATTGGCGATGAACACCATATTCCAAATACCCCTATTTCATCACAAAGCACGCTCACTTCGATGGAACAGAACGACATCATCTACCTTGATGGCAAAGAGAACCCATACCAATGCTCCCTGTCGCAGGATTGTAAGTTGGGCTCGGCTCTGATTATTCCACTGCGCGCGGGTAACGAAGTGGTCGGCACCATCAAACTGTATGAGCCTAAGCTGAAGCTATTTTCAACCATCAACATGTCGATGGCTGAAGGTATTGCTCAACTATTGTCGAGTCAGATCCTGTTCAGCAACTATCAGCAACAACAAACCCTGCTTACCCAAGCTGAAATCAAACTACTGCACGCTCAAGTGAACCCACACTTCTTGTTCAATGCGCTTAATACTATCAGCGCAGTAACACGTCGTGACCCTGATAAAGCGCGAGAGCTTATTCAGCACCTATCTCACTTCTTTAGAAGCAACCTTAAGCAGAACATCAACACTGTGAAACTTAAAGACGAGCTGGCACACGTCAATGCGTATCTCACCATTGAAAAGGCGCGTTTTACCGACCGGTTAGAAGTGGAATGGGATATCGACCCACAGTTATACGAGTCACAACTACCAAGCTTTACCCTGCAACCATTGGTTGAGAACGCCATCAAGCATGGCATTTCGAACATGCTAGAAGGTGGCACAGTGAAGATCTATAGCGAGGCTTTCGAGGGTGGATTCAAGTTAACCGTTGAAGACAACGCGGGTAATTACCAAAAGCCATCTCAGGATCATGTAGGATTAGGGATGGAAATTGTTGATAAACGACTCACTAATTTCTTTGGACAAGATTCAGCACTAAAAATAGAATCTCAACCACAGCAATTTACTCGAATGAGCTTTATCATACCTATACTAAAATAATTGTGTTTTCATAGATGTTAGCTCCCCAGTAGTAACATTTAGCAGACATTAAAAAGATAAGCGTGAATCAAGCAGGGATGGCACAAAAATGAAGATTGTAGGATGTTAAAAGCATTAGTTATCGATGATGAGCTTTTTGCTCGCGAAGAACTGATTGAACTTCTGACAGAAACCGGAGAAGTCGAAGTCATTGGTCAAGCGAGTAACGCAATTGAAGGACTTAAGCAGATCAACCTTCTCAAGCCTGATGTGGTGTATTTGGACATTCAAATGCCTCAGGTCACCGGTATTGAATTGTTGAGTATGCTTGACCCGGAAACCATGCCCTACGTGGTATTCGTCACCGCCTACGACCAATATGCTATTCAAGCCTTTGAAGATAATGCTTTTGATTACCTACTTAAGCCAGTCGAGCCTTGTCGATTAAACAAGAGCGTTTGTCGCCTGAATAAGGTCATCAAACAAAATCAGAAAGCACCAGAACAAAACATCTCAGCGATTGCTCCCTGTCACTTAGAGCAGATCCCGTGTATCGGTCATAACCGCATTGTGATCATGGCAAGCCAAACGGTCGAGTGCGCTTATTCCGATATCAGTGGTGTGCATGTTCGTAGCTCATCGCAAACCGCGACCTCACAGTTAACGCTAAAGATCTTGGAAGAAAAAACTGATTTGATCCGCTGTCATCGACAGTATTTGATCAACATAAAATCGATCCAAGAGATCAAACTGTTAGAGAATGGATTAGCGGAGATCATTACCCTAACTGGCTTTGAAGTGCCTGTTAGCCGTCGCTACTTAAAGACTTTAAAAGAGCAACTCGGTCTCCAGTAACGCGTTAGAAGTTCGACGCCTAGTTCCAAAGCACGATCAAAAAAGCCAACGTATCAACGTTGGCTTCCTGCTGTTTACAAATCAATAGTGTTTACAAATCGATAGTGTTACGAATCGCTAATATCACGAATCGATGGTGTCACCAGTCAATAGAGATCAGTCGACTTGCTTAATCTGCAGCTCTTTAGGTACTTCGAAGAACATGTTCTCTTCGCGACCTTGAATCTCTTCAACGTCAGTCGCACCTAGTTCGCGGATACGATCTAGAATTTGATTTACTAACTCTTCAGGAGCAGAAGCACCGGCTGTTACACCGATTTTCTTTTTGCCTTCAACCCACTCGGTTTGAATGTCTTCAGGACAATCAGTTAGGTAGCCTGGCGTACCTAGCTTCTCAGCCAGCTCTTTTAGACGAGTTGAGTTAGATGAGTTCTTAGAACCAACAACAATCACTACATCAACGTCATTCGCCATCTCACGCACGGCGTCTTGACGGTTTTGAGTCGCGTAACAGATGTCGTCTTTACGAGGGCCTTGAATCTCAGGGAATACACGACGTAGCTCTTCAATTACATCTGCTGTTTCATCAACTGATAGCGTAGTTTGGCTAACGTAGTGCAGGTTACTCGGATCGTTCACTACTAGGTTTTGCACGTCCTCTGGCCTCTCAACCAAGTACATACCACCCGTTTGGCTCGCGTATTGACCCATAGTACCTTCAACTTCAGGGTGACCCGCGTGACCAATCAGTACTACTTCCATATGTTTGCGGCTCGCACGAGCAACCTCCATATGAACTTTAGTCACCAAAGGACATGTCGCATCAAATACCGTTAACTCACGCTCTTTCGCTTCTTTACGAACCGCTTGAGAAACACCGTGAGCCGAGAAGATCACGATGTTGTCGTCTGGCACTTCACTCAGTTCTTCGACAAAAATAGCACCACGCTGCTTGAGCCCCTCAACAACAAAGCGGTTGTGTACCACTTCATGGCGAACATAGATCGGTGGCTGATACATTTCGAGTGCACGCTCTACGATGCTGATCGCACGATCGACACCGGCACAAAAGCCACGAGGGTTAGCTAACATTATTTTCATTTCATTGCTCATCATTTATCGCGGTACTAAGGTTGTTTCTATAGAGTTCGCCGTCAGCGAGGTTCGCATTCTACAGTGAAGCGTCTAGACAGTGAAGCTCTGGGTGACATCACAGCTGTAAGGCTATCTTGTTCTAGCGTGAAGACAACAATTCTAACGTTAAAATAGTTATTCTACCGCTAAGATGTTGACGTCAAACGTAACGTCTTGGCCAGCAAGTGGGTGGTTAAAATCAACCGTCACTGAATCACCTGCGATTTCAGTAATAATACCTGGAATTTCCATACCGTCAGGACCTGAGAATGCCATGATAGTGCCCACTTCAACTTCAGAGTCGCCAACAAACTTAGCACGATCCATATAGTGAATATGATCTGGGTTTGGCATACCAAACGCGTCTTCCGCTTTCAGTTCGATAGACTTTTCAGTGCCGGCTTCAAGTCCAAGTAAGCACGCTTCAAAGTTCTCACTTAGGCTGCTATCGCCCATGACGAACTTCGCTGGCTTGCCCATATTTTCCGTACTATCGGCAACTGAACCATCCTTCATTTTAATCGTAAAATGTAGAGTTACTGCTGAATCATTTTTAATTGCTGCCACGTTACTTTCCTTAGATTTCTTTATTATTTGAGGATGCATTGTGCTTTGCTTCCTTGTTGACTGAAGCATAAAAAAAAGCGCCGTCGGAATCAACCGACAGCGCTTAGGGCTATTCTATTCTGTGAGTCATAGACTGACTTTGAGGCAAGCTATTTGCTTTCTTCTTTCTTACGGAAACCATCTAAGATGATCATCGCAGCACCGATACAGATTCCCATATCCGCTAAGTTAAATGCAGGCCAGTGGTAAGTGCCCCAGTAGAAGTCTAAGTAATCGACAACAAAGCCATGTACGACTCGGTCAAACACATTACCTACTGCACCACCAATGATGATCGCATAAGCAATGTTATTCCACTTCTCTGCTGCTGGTAGTTTGCTCATCCAGTACGTCAGCATACCTGTTACCGCAAATGCGATACCCGTAAATAACCAACGCTGCCAACCACTTTGATCACTCAAGAAGCTAAACGCTGCACCGTAGTTATGCACGTACAAAAAGTTAAAGAATGGCAGCACCTCAATACGGTTTGCCCAGCCGTAACCCATATTGTCCATGACAAAGAGTTTAATGCCGATATCAGCTAAGAAGACCAATAGAGCCAGCCATAACCAACGTACACCAGATTGTTTTAACGAAACTTCACTCATTTCTATTCCTAGTATTTACGAAATTGGTATTCATTGTTAGTCACCTTACGTGACCTTGATTACCAACTTGGTTAAACACATTTCCTATAACTAAAAATAACCCCAGTTGATACTGGGGCTATGATTTTTACAAAAAGTTCAGTCTTTCTCTGAGTCGTTATGCGAACTTACGCACTTCGCCTTCACCGTCGATGTTCGACACACAACGACCACAAACTTTCTCGTGACCTTCGATAGTGCCTACATCTGGAGTGTGGTGCCAGCAACGGTCACACTTCTCAGCTTCAGTAGCCGCAACTTCAACGAATAGACCAGCAACGTCTGTCGCTTGAGCTGCATCAGACTTCTCGCTCAGTGGCTTAACAACAGCTGCAGAAGTGATAAGTACGAAACGTAGCTCATCTTCTAGCTTGTTGATTTTCGCCGCTAGTGCATCGTCAGCGTATAGAGTAACTTCAGCTTGCAGTGCACCACCGATCGTTTTCTCTTTACGAGCATCTTCAAGAAGCTTGTTCACTGCGCCACGAACAGACTGGATTTCAGTCCAGAATTCGTTACTTAGCTCTTCGCCTTCAGCAAGACCAAACAGACCTTCGAACCACTCACCTGTGAATACGAACGTGTCGCGCTCACCCGGCATTTCATTCCAGATTTCATCTGCAGTGAACGACATGATAGGTGCCATCCAACGAACTAGAGCTTCTACGATGTAGTAAAGCGCAGTCTGACAGCTACGTTGAGCATGGCTGCCCTGCTTCGCTGTGTACTGACGGTCTTTGATTACGTCTAGGTAGAAAGAACCCATTTCGATAGAACAGAACTGCATTAGACGTTGAGTCACACCGTGAGTGTTGTACTCGCCGTATGCTTTAACAATCTCTTCTTGTGCAGCTTGAGCACGGCCAACAGCCCAGCGATCAAGTGCAACCATCTCTTCAGCAGGTACTAGGTCAGTTTCAGGGTTGAAACCGTTCAAGTTCGCTAGGAAGAAACGAGCTGTGTTACGAATACGACGGTAAGCATCCGCTGAACGCTTCAGGATTTCATCAGAAACCGCAACTTCACCTGTGTAGTCTGTAGAAGCAACCCATAGACGCAGGATATCTGCACCTAGCTTGTTGGTTACGTCTTTAGGAGCAACAACGTTACCGATAGATTTAGACATCTTACGGCCGTTACCATCAACCACGAAACCGTGAGTTAGTACTTGCTTGTACGGTGCTTCGTCTTTCATCGCGATAGATGAAATTAGAGAAGACTGGAACCAGCCACGGTGTTGGTCTGAACCTTCAAGGTAAAGATCAGCACTGTGAGTACGCTCTTCGTTCGGGAAGTTGTACTCTTCACGAGAATCAACAACAGAGAAGTGCGTAACACCTGAGTCGAACCATACGTCTAGCGTATCCATTACTTTTTCGTACTTATCAGCGTCTTCTGCGCCCATAAGTTCAGCAGCGTCTACATCCCACCAAGCTTGAATGCCTTTCTCTTCAACTAGCTTCGCTACTTTTTCAATAAGTGCAGGGCTTTCTGGGTGAAGTTCTGCTGTTTCTTTATGAACGAACAGAGCAATTGGCACACCCCAAGTACGTTGACGAGAGATACACCACTCAGGGCGACCTTCAACCATACCTTCGATACGGCTTTGACCCCATTCAGGCAACCACTCAACACTCTTGATTGACTCTAGTGCTTTAGCACGTAGGCCAGCTTGATCCATAGAGATGAACCATTGTGGTGTTGCGCGGAAGATGATCGGAGTTTTGTGTCTCCAACAATGTGGGTAGCTGTGCTCGTAAGCGTGGTGATGCAGAAGTGCACCTTTCTCTTTTAGAACTTCTAAAACAGAGTCGTTCGCTTTGAATACGTGCTGACCAGCAAATAGCTCAGTATCTGGCAGGTAAACGCCGTTTGAACCAACTGGGTTAGCGATTTCTAGATTGTACTTCTTACCAACCACGAAATCCTCTTGACCGTGGCCAGGCGCAGTGTGAACCACACCAGTACCTGAATCCGTTGTTACGTGGTCGCCAAGAACAGCAGGAACAGTAAAACCGTAGAACGGGTGGTTGAACTGAGAAAGCTCAAGATCAGCACCAGTAGCAAAGCCAAGGTTATGGAAATGCTCGATACCTGCACGGTCCATTACGTCTTTTGCTAGTTCAGAAGCAACAACGATACGTTGAGCAGGCTGATCGCCATTCGCTTCAACTTGGATAAGCACGTATTCAAGATCATCACGTAGACATACTGCGCGGTTCGCTGGCAGAGTCCATGGTGTTGTCGTCCAGATAACGATAGAAATTTCGCCTTGACCCGCATGACCTTCAGCTAGAGTAAATTTCTCTAGAAGCGCCGCTTCGTCAGCTGCAGTAAATTTCACATCGATAGATGGAGAAACTTTATCTTTGTATTCAACTTCAGCTTCAGCCAGAGCAGAACCACAGTCAGTACACCAGTGAACTGGTTTGAAACCTTTAAGAAGGTGACCTTTATCTGCGATTTTGCCTAGAGAACGAATGATGTTCGCTTCTGTACCGAAATCCATAGTGCGGTAAGGTTTGTCCCACTCGCCCATGATGCCAAGACGTTTGAAGCTCTCTTTCTGACCTTCAACTTGACCCGCAGCGTACTTACGACACTCTTCGCGGAATTCAGCAGCCGAAATCTTCTGACCAGGCTTACCTTTCTTCTTCTCAACCATTAGCTCGATTGGAAGACCGTGACAGTCCCAACCAGGGATGTACGGTGCATCAAAACCAGAAAGGGTCTTAGATTTGATAATAATGTCTTTAAGAATCTTATTCAGCGCGTGGCCAATGTGAATGTCGCCGTTCGCGTATGGAGGGCCATCATGCAGTACGAAAGATTTTTTACCTTTCTTTGCCTTACGGATTTCGCCGTAAAGATCTTCTTTGTACCAACGCTTCAGCATTTCTGGCTCACGATTTGCCAGATTGCCGCGCATTGGGAACCCTGTTTCTGGTAAGTTCAGGGTATCTTTATAATCACTCATCGATTCTTAATTCCGTTATATTGGGCGAAGTTAGACATTATGTTAATCGGTGGAATCATCCGATTAATTCTTTAGCTGAAGCAGCCACACCCTTGCGGCTTCAGCATCCAATTCTATTTGATTCTTTAGTGCGTCGAACGATTCAAATTTTATCTCGTCGCGCAGTTTGTGCAAAAGTCGTACTTCTAACTGTTTACCATATAAATTGGCTTTAAAGTCAAAAAAGTGCACTTCTAATTGCTGCCTTACCCCATTAACTGTTGGTCGTTGTCCAATATTAGCAACGCCACCGACAGGAACACCGTCGATATCCAATGCTTCAACAACATACACTCCCGATACAGGAGAAACACAACGCTTTAATGGAATATTAGCGGTAGGGAAACCGATAGTTCTCCCTAGTTTTCGACCATGGGACACTCGACCACTAATACTGTAATCACGTCCTAACATGGTAGCACTTGCAGCCAAGTCATCGACCGCTAATGCATTTCGTATCTCAGTACTACTTACTCGTAATTGGTTTAAGCAATAGCTTTGGGTGCTTACCACCTCAAAACCGTACTTCTCGCCCGCCTCTTTGAGCATAGCGAAATTACCAGTGCGACCTTTACCAAAGCAAAAATCGTCACCAACCACCAAGAACTTCACACCAAGCTTATCAACCAAAAGATCCTTAATGAATGCTTCTGCAGATAAACTTGCAAAATACTGATTAAAATTAACACACAATAAGCGACTGATATCTAGCTTACTCAGTTGCACGTATTTGTCTCGTAAACGAGTTAAACGTGCTGGCGCTCTATCTCGGGCAAACAGCTCCATAGGCTGCGGTTCAAACGTCATAACAACAGAAGGTAGCCCTAGTGCTGCAGCTTGTTTAGAAACCTGACTCAGAACCTCTTGATGTCCTAAATGAACACCATCGAAGTTACCTATGGTTAATACACAGCCATGATGCTGCGCTTTAATATTGTGTATACCTCGGATCAGTTCCATTATGATCAGCTAAAACCTGTTATTTGCATCATTTATTGTGTGAAACCGACGGATTATATACTAATCAGTATTAATCTGTCGCTGCTTTTAAATGTTTTACTCGGATACCTAAAACCAGTACCGAAACAATATAAACAAAGCCACCAAGTCCAATCAAGCCTGTTAGCATCAGCGCTCTCTGACTAAAGCTCCATTCAAGCCACTGTTGCATATTATCTAGCTGCCACAAAATAGCCGCAACCATCACGCCACCAGAGACAATTAACTTCGCGCAGAACAACAAAGTCGTCTTCGTTAATTTGTAGACACCTGCGAGGTGTAAACCACGATATAACAAGGCCATATTCACAAAGGCTGACAGTGCCGTCGCAATCGCCAAACCCACATAACCATAGAAATAAGCAAAGATCGCGTTAAACACCATATTGGTCACCATTGCGATAATGCCGTACTTAACCGGTGTTTTGGTATCTTGGCGCGAGTAATAACCTGGGGCTAACACTTTAATCAACATGAAGTTAAGCAAGCCTGACGCGTAAGCTACCAATGACATCGACGCCTGCTGTACATCATGTGGAGAAAACTCACCGCGCATGAATAACACCATCAGCATTGGTTTAGCTAAAACGATAAGACCTAACATCGCAGGAATACCAAGCAGCAAAACCATGCGCACGCCCCAGTCCATGGTATGCGCGAATCCTTCCCCTTGAGCATCTACGTGTTTACGAGATAAAGCAGGAAGAATCACGGTCGCAATCGCGATACCGAATAAACCGAGAGGAAATTCAAGCAGTCGGTCTGAGTAGTACAACCAACTGATAGAGCCTGTTGCGAGGAAGCTGGCGATAAAGGTATCAAACAATAAGTTGATTTGACTGACCGATACACCGAACAAAGCTGGGATCATTAATGTGCGGATCTTAACTACACCCGGATCTCTCCAGCCCCACTTCGGCTTAACCAACACACCCGCTTTGATCAAGAAAGGCATTTGGAAAAGAAATTGGACTAAGCCACCAAGAAACACACCAATGGCTAAACCAATTTCTGGTTGTTCTAAATTAGGAGAGATAAACCATGCAGCGCCGATGATCATCACGTTCAAGAACACTGGAGTAAAAGAAGAGACCGCAAACTTACCTAATGTATTAAGAATGGCCCCAGATAAAGCTACGAAGGTGATGAACCACAAATAAGGAAAGGTAATCTTGAGCATAAGGCTCGCTAGCTCAAATTTTGGCGCTGATGGGCCATCATTTAGCCAGTCGATAAACCAACCCGCACCAAACATCGCGGTGATCACGCCAGAGCCCAATACCCCGATAACGGTGACGATAGACACTAAAACTCCGAGCGTACCCGATACTTTGGCAATTAAATCTCGAGTCTTATCTTTATCACCTGCTGCGTGATATTCCGTTAATACAGGAACAAACGCTTGAGAAAACGCACCTTCTGCAAAAAGTCGACGTAAGAAATTAGGAATTTTATTAGCGAAGAAGAATACGTCAGCACTCGCTCCAGCCCCCATCAAATTTGCTACTACTACATCACGTACTAGCCCCAACACACGGGAAACAAAAGTCATTGCACTGACAATCAGGCCTGACTTTAATAGTCGTTTACTCACAGAAACCTCTGACACTGGTTGATTACTTTCAAGCGAGGATAAATACTATCCTATCCTAAGAAGCATATTTATTAGCATTGGTCTAAAAATGCTGTTAGAATCCCCGCCATCTTAACCGCGATGACCTTTCCATACCAAAGTTTGTTTGGCTACGATTGGTTTTTGCACAAATCATTTGACAATTAAGCGCTAATGAGGGATAGTCCTCGCCCTTAAATTGTCACCGAACTAAGTTTTTGGGAGTTAGACCCTTGGCAAACAGTAAATCTGCTAAGAAGCGCGCTATCCAAGCTGAGAAACGTCGCCAGCACAATGCTAGCCGTCGTTCTATGATGCGCACTTACATGAAAAAGACTATCGCAGCTATTGCAGCTGGTGATAAAGAAGCTGCAACTGCTGCTCTTGTAGAAGTTACACCACTTCTTGACCGTATGGCGACTAAAGGCCTTATTCATAAGAATAAAGCTGCACGTCATAAGTCTCGTTTCGCTGCTGCAATCAAAGCTCTTTAATAGAAATTTGATTACAACGCAAAACGAAAAAAACCGGCCTAGGCCGGTTTTTTTATATCTAAATTTTGAGTAACGCTTTTATTTTACGTGCTAACAGCCATTTTACTTACCGATAGACAATTAAGCAGATAGATAAAAAACAATCAGGAAAATAAAGAGAGAAGCAAATCGGTACGTAGACAGGTAAATTTTAACGTTCGACATGAAATACTGACACTTCCTTGTGTCATTCCATCGCTGATAAGAAATCCCCCTCCCACCAGCAATTAGCTACTTACAGTAAATACCATGCAGTAGGTTAATCATCGCTTTGACTTCTTCACTGCTCAATGTGTAATACACGGTTTGAGCTTCTTTGCGAGTTTCGACCAAACCATCTCTTCTCAACCAAGCAAGATGTTGAGATAAAGCAGACTGACTCAGTTCCAGCTTGCCACACAACTCCCCAACCGACAGCTCAGTACCATGTAATAGGCACAAGATCTGTAAGCGACGCTCGTTGGCCATGGCTTTGAGTAGAATCACAGCTTGCGCTGAGTTCTTCTCCATCTCTTTTAAGTTCATAGTTTGGCTCCCTACAACCTTTACGCCAACTACGGGCTATCAGTATTTCCGGCATATGGTGGAGTTATGATAATCGATATCAATTCATTAACAAACCGCCTCACTCGAACAATTTGCTAAAATCTGCGTCGCATACGTTTTTTACTGCTGGATGTTGGATCATCCTCTCAGCAAATATGACGTAGTACTCCTCTTTTAACTCTTCAATACCACCTAATAGCTGCAGTGATGTGTCTTCTTCTACTTCAGACATATAAAGCGTCGGTGCTAAGAATATTGCGTCATCATGGTAACGCGCAAAAGCCTTCATTAATGCGGCATCATCAAACTCACCCAAAATATCAGGTTTAAGTCCTTGTCTATCAAACCATTGCAGTACTTTACGTCCCATCGAGGTTCGGCTTCCTGGGATCAAAAGCTTTCTTTGTTCTAATACTGCGGGGAAGTTAACGCCTTCAACCTTGCCTGAACTGAAAAAACTCATTCCACTCTCGCCCAACTTTTTACTAAATAGGCCCGGGCTTTGACTAGAGTCCACCGGACAGTCAGACAAGATCATATCGAGCTTATGCTGAGAGAGTTGCTCAAGTAGCATTTCATGGGTCGATTCAAAACAGCGTAAATGAATGCTGTTATCTGGAGGGATGGTCGACATCAGTATCTTACTGACGAGTCTTTTAGAGAGCGCATCTGCAACGCCAACATCAAACAGAATATTGGAGTGCTGGCTGTAATTCACGATATCCAGCATCTCGTAACTCAGGCCAAACATTCGGTCAGCATATTTAAACACTAGCTGTCCAAGTTCTGTTGGCTCAACACTGCGGCCATTACGCTTGGTCAACTTGCCATCCATGCGCTCTTCTAAGGCTTTTATCTGCCCCGTTACCGTTTGTGGTGTTAGGAATAGGGCTTCTGCAGCTTTAGTAACAGAACCTTGCTTGCAAACCATCCAGAAGTAATACAGATGGTTGTAGTTGAGGTGCGACATAGGTGTGCCGTAATAAAAGAGTAGATACCCTTTTATATCAAATATGACACCGCCACTCAATAAACTCGGAAAAACCAAACCTAACTAAGCATTACTACCTATTTTTACGAAGTGTCTGATTTCATAATGTAATATTTCAGCAATTATTTTCAATTTTTCTCCAACTTTTAAGATCTACACCACCAAGTCATAAATCACACAAAACCCAACAAAAACAACTGGTTAAAATGGCAGTATTTACTGTCAAAATATTTAAACAGCAAATCATCACAAAAAAAACCAACCTAAACCAAAATGTAATATTACTGAAATATTTGTTCTCTAACATCACGCTCAGATTAAACAAACAGACCAAACACAGACTTAAACGGTCCAATGGAGAATACATTATGAACCAAGCTACTACTGCAGCAGCGCCTATCTCGAGCACTACTCGTTGGCTACGCTGGGCTAACTTGGCATTCATGCTTTACCTACTATTACTTTCAGTTTCAATGGTTGGTACAGGCTTCAAATGGGCAACAGGCGAGCAAGCAAAGGTTCTTTTTGAATTTGCTTCACACCCAGTTGCAGGCTTAATGATTGGTTTAGTAGCAACAGCACTGATTCAGTCATCTAGTACAGTTACTTCAATTATCGTTGGCCTTGTGGCAGGTGGTTTACCTGTTGAGCTAGCAATCCCAATGATCATGGGTGCGAACATTGGTACTACGGTAACCAATACGCTGGTTAGCCTTGGTCACGTTCGTTGTAAAGAAGAGTTCAAGCGTGCATTCGCAAGTGCGACAATTCACGACTTCTTTAACCTATTAGCTGTGGCTATCTTCCTACCACTAGAGATGGCGTTTGGTATTCTAGAGAAGATTTCTCACTGGTTAGTATCACCAATGCTAGCAACAGGTGATATGAGCATGGGTGGTCTAAACTTCATCAAGCCAATCACTAAGCCAGTAGTCAGTGCGATTAAAGAGCCTCTATCAACATTTGGCGACACTGTTGGCGGCATCATGCTTATCGTTCTAGGTATTGCGACTATCTTCGTAGCCATCACAGTAATGGGTAAGCTAATGAAGAGCCTAATGGTTGGTCGTGCTCGTGAGATTCTAAAGAACGCAATCGGTCGTGGCCCTATCCACGGTATCGCTTCTGGCTCTATCGTTACTATCCTTGTTCAGTCTTCTTCTACGACAACAAGCTTGATGGTTCCGCTAGTAGGTTCAGGTGTTCTTAAAGTACGTGACGTTTACCCATTCACTCTGGGAGCAAACATCGGTACATGTATTACAGCTCTACTTGCAGCTACAGCAGTATCTGGTGAGTTCGCGGTATTTGCACTACAGATTGCTCTAGTACACTTGGTGTTCAACATCATGGCAACGGTATTCATCTTCGGTATCCCGTTCCTACGTGAGCTACCAGTTAAAGCGGCTGACATGATTTCAGACATGGCTGTGAAGAACAAATCTGTAGTCGCTGGCTACCTTGTTGCGGTATTCCTTGTACTGCCTGGTACCGTGTTAGCACTGACTGCTTAATAGCAAAATAAACATCGCTTATAGCAAAGCCCGCAACCTCCTAGGTTGCGGGCTTTTTCTTTTTAGGAACAGATACGGGAAACAAAAAAAGATGCGGGATTCGAGTAAACGAGTAACGAAGACCAAAACCAGATACGAGATTCGTGTAAACGAGTAACGAAAAGCGACTCTCTCTAATTATCTGCGTTTTAATATTTCGTATCTAACTGACTCAAATCTAAACACGCTCTTCGCATCTCGAATCCCGTTTGCTCGCATCTAAAAATCCGTCATTCCCTACTGCGAGGCACGAGCGTGATAGGGAATCTGCCTAGCACACTACACCCAGAGATTCCCTACTCCCTCCTTCGTCGGTCTAGGGAATGACGGAGGCTTTGCTCTTCGTATCTCGCATCTCGTGTACTCGTATCTAGCGCCCCTACTTACCTTGCTCATAACGTAAGTACATAATGGCAACCATGCCAAAGCCGATAAATTGCCATAGATACTGCCCATCGCTTGCGCCAGTGATGGTTTGAGTAAAAGCCATACAAGCAGTCACAAACAGAGAAGCAAAGGCAGCATAGAGCAACCACGGACGCTCTTTGCCAACCATGAACTCACCAGCAAGTACTGAACGAAGAACCAATAAAAATGGCACACATTGCAAAGCAATCAGAATCGGGAACATATAGTCGAACGTTGGGCTCAGTAGAGCATGACCGATTTGGCTCTTATCCCAAGTGCCGACAATGTAACCTTTCCAGCCAGCCCAAGTGTCTCCCGAATAAGCAGTGTCGGGCGTAATGAAGCCAAGTAGCACGCCCATCACTTTATCGATAAAGCCATTTTTGAACCAAAAAACGAACAGGAAGATCTGAATTGGAATGATCTGAAAAGCGAATTTCTTCAACATATGTGTACCCTAAATAGTTAATAATTTAGATACCAGTATCTGGAAGTCGATGTTTTTACGCTTGATGCAAGGCAATCGAGCCTGAGTCCAAACAATAATCAAACATGTTGAGAAGCCTGTTGGCACAAGAAAGTCTTGCGAAAATACCGTTGCCATTAGCTCTCACGAAACACCTTCGCTTGAGAACTTATTTCGTGGTTTAGGAAAGGTTTGTTTTTTATAAATATTCAATAAGATCAAACAGTTGTCCGTTATGTTCTTTTTTCACTTCGGTATAACGCTGATAGTTGTATTGCGAACCTTTTGGGTTGTCCGACAGCTTGTCAGCCACACTGAGTAGATAAAAACTGATCGGGCTCGGTGTACTTTCGGCAGCATAAGAAAGGTAAGGAAAAGCTTGATTGGCATGCTGGTTGATTAACAATGCAAGACCCAAGGTAAGGTTAGCGATATCACAACGCGGGTTCATCTCAAAGGCTTGCTTTGCCAGTTGCAGTGCATGTTCGCGATCTTCTTGCTCATGAGTTTGCAAATAAGCCAAAGATTCCGAATACGACAGTAAGGCATTGACCAGATAATTATCCCGCCCTTGCTGTTGAATCGTATCCAACTGAAGTGCTATTTCCTCAAATGGCTGACCACCTTTACCCTGATAGAACAACGATATCCCCTCAGAGATAACACTCCAATCATCGTAGTTATCAATAGAAGTCACTCGATGACTTGCCACTCCGTATTCTGAGCTCATTGGGGCAATAATGGCTTTAATCTCGAGAATCACATCCCCAATGGCATCAAAGAAATCATCTTGGCTAAAGCGCTTTTCCACTTTCTGACTTTGGTTGGGCTGACTGTTATTTTGTACCAACACTCTCAGTACATAATCCCCATCCTTTTTCTTGAGCCAACTTTTGAGTTCGACACCATTGTTGGCAAGTGATTGCTTACCCTGTTTAGATAGCTGAGAGAAGTGGTAACCTGATAGGTTTTTAGCTGAGTTCAACCCGTAGAAAAGATAGTTATAGACGCTTTCTGACATCTCATAATCGTTCGCAGAATCGAGTGTTATGTCATGGATATAGACAGGAATCACATTACTTTGATGAGCGGAAGTAACAGCTGTATCGTTGGTTGGGACATCGGCTTGCCATGCCCAAGTTGCTATTAAGCCAACAGAGAATACTGCGGTTGTAATCAAGGCGATGATTTTCTTTTTTGACTTAGCCACAAAAGGTTTAGGCTCAGATTCAGGTAAAGAGACGTCCTCAACGGGAGTTGGTTCGACGCTCGGCTGAGTCACCTCTACATCGAACAGGTAACCTTGCTTGGGAATGGTTTGAATAATGCGATACGGACGCGATTTATCCTGAAGCTGACTGCGCAGCAAGCTGATGACCTGTCTGACCAAATTGTCAGACACTTGAGTTCTTTGCCACACATCAGCAGCTATCTGCTGAGTGCTAACCACTTGCCCGCGATTTTCGATGAAATAGCTGAGCAACTTTGCCTGTAATGGCTCTAAATGAATCGCTTCACTATCCACCACCAACTGATTTTTATCAGGGTAGAAAGCAATAGGAAAATCGTGTTGCAATATAAAGCAATGCGAGCGAGTCATAGTAGTTCTGTAGTTAGAAAAGACCACACAAGATTATTGGTTTTATAAATGGTAAGCAAGCCAAGTATCACAAATAAAAAAGGCTGCACAGTGGCAGCCTTTCAATCAACAAACGGATACGATTAAACCGAGAATGGGTACTTAATCGCTTCGTGGCATTCGTACCCTTCAACCCAAAAGTCATCCATCGTTACCCACGTTTCCAAATCTTCTAGAGACTTAATCTCAGGATTGATATGGAATGTTGGGCCGGCTAGAGGCTCACGCTTTAGCTGAATGTCGCGCATTGGTGCTAATTGGTCTTCGTAAATGTGAGCGTTAACAAGCTTGTGGTAAGCCACACCAGCTTTCTTACCCGTGATTTGCGCCATGATCGCTAGGAACACATACACTTGAACCATGTTGAAGTTCAGGCCTAGTGGCACATCACAAGAGCGTTGAGTACTGTTTAGGAACAGAGTGTCACCAAGTAGAGAAAAGTGGTGGCTGTACATACACGGACGTAAGCACCCCATGTGGAACTCGCCTGGGTTGTAGAAGTTTAAGATCTCACCACGGTCATCGATACCGTTCGTTAGATCATCAACAATCTTTTTCAGCTGGTCGATATGACCGCCGTCAGGCTTTGCCCATGCTCGGCCTTGAACGCCATAAACACGGCCCATGTCATCTTCACCCTTGCGGTAAGGGTTATTCAGCCATGCTTCGTTCAGGTTCGAGTTCGCATCCCAAGTCTTAGTCCCTAGCTTACGAAAATCTTCAGCATTGTCGTAACCACGGATATAGCCAAGCAGCTCAGCAACTGCGGCTTTCCAAAAGCTCTTACGCGTTGTTACCAGTGGGAATTGGTTATTACCAACATCATATTCAAGGTCAGCATTGATCACGGTTAGGCAGCGCTTGCCCGTGCGTTCATTTTCAATCCAAGTACCGTCATCAACGATACGCTGACAGAGATCTAAATACTGTTTCACACCAATTCCTTACTTCGTTTGTTGTGGTAATTCGTCTTTGTAGTGACCGCGCTTGTATGCCCATACCATCATCAGCGCACCGATGATAACCATTGGCAGTGATAGGATTTGTCCCATAGAGATAAACCCGCCGAACAAGCCTAAATGAGCATCTGGTTCACGTACGTATTCTACTAAGAAGCGGAATGTACCATATCCAGCTAGGAATAACCCTGATACAGAACCAAGAGGACGCGGCTTTTTGATAAACCAGTTCAAGATGAAGAACAGCACAATACCTTCAAGCGCCATCTCGTAAAGTTGAGATGGGTGACGAGGAAGTGGACCACCGTTAGGGAACACAATCGCCCATGGCACATCAGTCACACGGCCCCAAAGCTCGCTGTTCATGAAGTTGCCTAAACGTCCCATACCTAAACCAAATGGCACCAATGGTGCAATCATGTCTGCCACACCAAAGAAGGTTCGACCGTTCTTTTTGGCATACCAAAACATGGCAGTAATAACACCAAGCAAGCCACCGTGGAAAGACATACCGCCAGTCCATACCTTAAATAGGTACAGTGGATCGGCGAGGAAAAGGTCAAAGTTGTAGAAAAGTACGTAGCCAATACGACCACCCAGCACCACACCTAGAAAGCCAGCAAACAGTAAGTCTGATACTTGCTCTCGAGTCCAACCGCTACCCGGTTGATCAGCTCGGCGATTTGCTAACCAAAGAGCAAACATAAACCCAACAAGGTACATTAGGCCGTACCAACGAACTGAGATTGGTCCTAGTTCAATAAGAACAGGATCGATATTTGGGAATTCGATAAAACCCTGAGACATACTTGGCTCTCTATCTAAATTGATTAACGGTTAGCTCAATGGCTAACAGAAAAGACACTACAGCAGCATTGTGGCTGCTATAAACATTAAAAATACCGCAAAGAATTTCTTCAGCACAGGGGTTGGCAATTGAGTGGCCAGTTTCGCACCCACTCGAGTGGTCAAAACTGAGGTACAAGATATCGCGATTAAAGCCGGCAGATAAACGTAACCTAAGCTATACGCAGGAAGATCATCGACAGAAGATCCATGCCAAATGAACCCTAGCATTCCCGAAATCGCGATAACACAACCGCATACCGAAGATGAGCCGACGGCTTTACGCATTTCCACACCGTGATGGTTAAGGAAAGGTACCGATAAAGACCCACCGCCAATACCCGCTAAGCTTGATACCAAACCAATCCCGCCACCACACAACACGGTTTTAGCTGAACCCGGCATCGACTTTTGGCTCTTAGAGCGAATCGACAACAGCATTTGCAACGCCAATACTAAGACAATCACACCAAAGACTTTTGGTAAGTACTGAGCTGGAATGACATCGGCCACGAAAGAACCGAGGAAGCCACCTATCACCACACCTGGCATCAACCACTTAACGACAAATATCTCTACGTTACCCAATTTTAAATGGTTAATCGCAGACGATCCCGACGTAACGATGATGGTTGATAACGAGGTAGCCAATGCCATTTGCATCGCAAACTCTTGAGGGATACCCGCTTTAGGAAGCAAATACAGTAAGGCAGGAACCACCAACAGACCACCACCAATGCCTAGCAAGCCAGCTAAAACACCAACAATAGCACCAAGGCCTGCTAACAAGCCTATCAGTTCATATGACACGTTAAATCCTATTTTTTACCTGCTCGAATGAAGCCTGTAAATTCACGCTCTTCGAAATAGTTCAGCATCATACTATAGATGTCACTACCATACGGTTTTGAAAGTGCCTTATTTGCCAAATCCTGTAATTCAGCCAAGTTCGATTGACGAATCAAATATTTGGTTCTTGCAACATTCGAGGTATTCATACTTAACGTCTCATACCCCAATCCAATCAATAGCAGCGCGCCCATCGGGTCACCTGCCAACTCGCCACAAATACACACAGGCAATTGATATTGCTTACAAGTATCATGAATTTGTTTTAATGCCATGATCACCGCAGGGTGCATTGATTCATAGACATCGGATACTCGTGAATTGTTCCGATCAACCGCTAATAAATATTGGGTTAAGTCGTTGGTACCAACTGAAACGAAGTCGACCTTATCCGCAATCAGCGGCAGTATGTAAAGCATGGATGGCACTTCAATCATGATACCAACGCGAGGCATACGCACTCGGTTATCAAGCTCAAGCACTTCGTCATACGCTTGCTCAATAAGTTGTAGTGCATCATCCAGTTCCTGCGCGCCAGAGATCATCGGCAGCAAAATACTCAAGTTATGGCTTTCACAACTCGCACGTAGCATGGCACGTAACTGAATAATAAAAATGTCAGGATGATCGAGCGTAAAACGAATACCACGCCAACCAAGGAATGGATTGTCCTCTTCGATAGGAAAATAAGGTAAGGCCTTATCACCACCGATATCGAGTGTACGCATCACCACTTGCTTTTCAGGGTAGCTTGCCAGCACAGAGCGATACTGCTTGAATTGTTCGTCCTCTGACGGGAATCTTTGCTGCAATAAGAAAGAAATTTCAGTTCGATACAGCCCTACTCCATCAACACCTTGGTTGATAGCGATGTTAGTGTCTGCACTCAAACCCGCATTAAGCAGAATTTCGACTTGCTTGTCGTCTTGCGTTTTTGCCGGAAGGTACAGTTCACGATTGACCATAGACGAGAGCTCACTCTCTTCTAGAATCAGCCCTCGATACTCTTTAAGCAGGTTTTGCGTCGGCTCAATAAAGATCTCACCGCTATACCCGTCAACTATCGCTCGCTTGCCATTAGCTTGAGCTAAGTTAAGATTTACCCCCATGACTGAAGGTATGCCAAGCGCTCGAGATAAAATCGCTGCGTGCGAGTTCGCCGCCCCTTCCAAAGAAATAACCGCCAAGAGCTTTTCTTTGGGAATAGACGCTAATACCGAAGCGGTTAACTCACGAACTACTAGAATAATCGGCTTATCTAAGGTGCGGAGTTCATGTTCAGAGTTATGGAGGAAATAGAGCAGCCTTTGTCCGAGCTCTCGGATGTCTTGTGCCCTCTCACGAAGGTAAACATCTGACATACGAGCAAAGCGATTCGAATAGCTTTCAACAACCTGTCTTAGTGCCCAATCGGCTTTATCGCCTTTCTGGATTTGGCTCTTCAGATCCTTACGCAACATAGGATCGTTGAGTAAGTGAGTAAACAGGTCAAAGATCGCCAACGCATCTTTATTGATTTCGCTATCTAAGCGCTTTCGCATGCGCTTAAAGTCATTGAGGGCGTTTTCAACCGCTACCGCCAACAACTCGTGCTCTCTGTCTACATTGAGCGTCGAAGCAGGATAAACATCGGTGAGTTCAGGCTGAGTATTGTCCCACCACAAATCACCAATCGCCACGCCCGATGAAGCTGCAATACCTTTAGTCGCAGGTAGCTTCTGTTGCTCTAACAGCCAATGGCCTTGAGTTTGGGCGTGCGCCACAATAACGGCAAGTTGTGCAGAGAGCGTGACAAGGAAGGATTCTTCCATCTCACTAAATAAACGCGGGGTCTTCTGTTGAATGACCAATACACCGAGCACTTGCTTGCGGTGGATAATCGGAGTACCGAGAAAAGAGTGATAGACGTTTTCTCCAAGCTCTGGAAAAAACTTATAAGCAGGGTGAGCAGACGCTTGTGCAAGGTTGATAGGTTCAGCACTTCTTTTAACAAGGCCAACCAGACCTTCGTCAAAACCAATGTGAATGCTATTGCCTTTGAAGATCAGGCCTTGAGTTGCCATCAACTCAAGGCGCTGCATATCATTATTTGCCAAATACACGGTGCAACATTCCGTCTGCATCGCACTGCATGTCTCTTTAACCAAAATATCAAGAGCCGTCGATACATCTTCAACTCTTGATACGTGTTCAACTATTTCCCTTAGTTGACTGAGCATGCTTAACCTCTACGCAATTTGCGCTTTCCTTTTATTTTTCGCTCTTTAAACGGCATTGCTAAAGATGCGAACTCTTTCATCGCTCGACGGTAAACATCTCGCTTGAAAGAAACAACTTGTCGAACTGGGTACCAGTAACTCACCCAACGCCAACCATCAAACTCAGGTGTACTTCCACGCTGCATATTGATATGCGATTCATCGCAATCTAAGCGCAAAAGGAACCACTTCTGTTTTTGTCCAATACAGACAGGTTTAGAATCCCACCGAACCAGTCGTTTGGGTAGCTTGTAGCGTAACCAATGACGACTTGTCGCGACGATCTTTACATCCTTTTTGGTAAGGCCAACCTCTTCATACAACTCGCGGTACATTGCTTGTTCCGGAGTCTCACCTTCATCTATTCCCCCTTGAGGGAATTGCCATGAATGTTGCCCGTATCGTTTAGCCCAGAAGACCTGACCATGGTTGTTACAGATTACAATACCAACATTTAATCGGTAACCATCGCCATCTATCACTGGCCAACCTCTATCTAAATTTTTAATTACTCTGATTTTTCCACATATCCCCAATCGGAGCAAACTTAGTGACGTGATAAGCGCTATATTTATGAATAATAACTAGGAATATGGATAAGTTTTGCTCAAATTCTAGTTACCCACACAATAGTGAGACATAGACCACATTTATTCACCTTTTCTGTGAATAACTATGTGAAGAATTACCCGCAATCGTTTTTTTTAATCCATAGATTCATCAACACTAAAAAAGACAAACCAATCAAAATCACTTTATCTCATTAAAAATCAATTAATTAAAATAATATTTTAGTTTTAAAAAACATTAGAAATGTAAAAGATCTTTCAGAAATTCAACATGGTCAAAGATCAACCACTACGATGTTTATCCACACTAGTAAGTGAAAGATTCATTTTGAACCCTATTTGGCAAGCATTTTATCCACCATAAACCCCTGTTTATTTATCCACTAAATTAATATTTCAATTAATTACCTTTATGTCCTGTGGATAACCCTGAGTTTGATCCCTTTTATCGCAAGGAGATCATTTCTTAACCAGTCGTCATTTGGTGATAACTTCTGATAAAATCGTTTTTTTGATCATGCCTTTTATTATGAAACCAGAACCACAAACACAACAAGAGCTGTTAGAGCGCGCGTATGCCATCGCCGGAATGACCTTTAAAGAGCTCGCCGACGAAGCCGAGATGGTGATGCCAAACGACCTTAAGCGTGATAAAGGCTGGGTTGGACAGCTATTGGAATGGCACTTGGGTGCACCTGCAGGCAGCAAGCCAGAACAAGATTTTGCCAAGCTAGGGATCGAGCTAAAAAGCATTCCGATTGGCTACTCTGGCAAGCCACTCGAAACCACCTTTGTGTGTGTTGCGCCTTTGATGGGCGTGCAAGGCATAACTTGGGAAACCAGCCACGTTCGAAACAAGTTGTCTAAAGTGTTGTGGATCCCTGTCGAGGGGGAAAGAGAGATCCCGCTAGCTGAGAGGCATGTAGGCTCCCCTTTATTATGGACGCCTAGCCAAGCTGAAGACGAACTCTTGAAAAGAGATTGGGAAGAACTGATGGAGTTGATTGTTTTAGGCAATGTTGAGCAGATAACAGCAAGACACGGTGAAGCACTGCATTTACGTCCAAAAGCCGCCAACAGTCGAGTGTTAACAGAAGCTTACGGTGCAAGTGGAAAACCAATCAAAACTAAACCTCGTGGTTTCTATCTACGAACTCAATTCACCCACAAATTGCTGACAACACATTACGCATAGAGCTTTTAATCGAGCCTCGATAGCCAAAACTATCAGTGCGTTACAAAACAGTCTGTAAGTTGAATCAATCTCTAGCTACAAACGCTCTCTTAATGAGGTTTGAGCGCCAGTTCAATATCACAATAGCTTTGGCTTGGCTCATTACCAAACTCATCATACGCGTTGTGTAAGCGAAGATACGCCTTTTCAAAACCGAGCCGGAGTAACTCCTCTTTCACTTGATCCAAGGATCCAAAGTGAAGCGGCTCGCCGTCTTGCTTTACCGGTTCTAGCTTGTGTTTGTACTCCACCGCCAGTAGGTATTCTGAGATATCAGAACAGCCAATCACGTACACTTTGGGTGTTTGATAAGAGTCTTTGTGCTCTCCATGTAACCACATGTCTAATTGATGCTTTTGCATAGCCAGCCTCCCTTGCTCTATAAAGCTTAGTAGAACTCTTTTCCTTTACTAGATAACGACTTAAAAAAGCACAGATAACAGCTTAAAAAAGCAAAAAAGAGAAGCAAGAGCTTCTCTTTTTTGGCCAGTTCTAGTTCAAAAGTTTGCACTTTCGACGCCATAACTATCACTGTAAATTATCTTAGGGGTTGAAAGGTGCTATCAACCCCGCAGATTACGTCGGTATTCGCGCACTTAAGACACGACGAAGGTGACGTACTCGACGTTCAATAGTGACGACTTCTGGTTCAGAAAAACCAATTGGTCGACCGTCAGCTTCAAGACCAATATCTCTTAATAAGTGAGTATTGTTCCATGGTAGATCATATGAACTACGACGAACTTTTCGTTGCCATTCACGCTCTTCACGACGAAGATCGGCACGGATAAGGACTGTTGCTAATTTTAAATATACTGAGTGACGCATAATAACTCTCCAGTTGTTGAATCAACTGAGGAAAAATAGCGTGTTCGATAGTATGAGGGCTTCTCACTTAGCTGCTATTTTTCCGCAGCCAAATAAGGGTACGGATCTATTAGTTAGGTTTATCTTGGGTGTTTCGATCGGCCATGGCTGATGTTTGTGACATATCAGTCACCATGTCAGTACACGGATCAAACGACGCGCAAATATGCTGTATAAAATCGAAATGTTTCATTTGCGCCTCCAAGCTAACTAAAAAATCCAAAAGAAATGGGGTAGTAAAAGCAGACAAGTCTTTGTTAAATTGTTGCTTTCACGGTTAAAGTCTAACCAAGTGAGTATATTATTCAACCGCTAATTGGTTAACATTTTTAAAACAATGCATTCGCCTGAAATATCAGTTGCATATTCATTTATATATAACATATTCACTATGATTATATAAAATCACAGCATATCTCTCTTAGGGCTTAGCTAGAAAACAACGAGCTACCTTCAGAAACAAAAAAGCCACGTAGATACGTGGCGTTTAATTTTCAGAGACTGAATAAACTCAGGTAGAAAAGAGTCTAAACCACACCCTCAGAGATTAGGCTGTGTTTATTCAGCAATCGGTACATAGTAGCTCGTGATACACCAAGTTCTTTAGCTGCCAACGAAACCTGACCGCCGTAAGATTCCAAAACAATTAACAACGCATCGCGCTCTGAACGCTCACGAATGCTTTTCAAGCTACGACGTTCATCATTCTGTTTTGGTAAATCGAGTTGGTGATCTTCGATGATCACTGCATCAGACATCAACACAACGCGCTTAATCTGGTTCATCAACTCACGAACGTTTCCCGGCCAATGGTAGCGATTCATCGAACGAATGGCATCGTCTGAGAAACTCTTCGCTTGAGCATTAAACTCTTTCGAGTACTCTCGTAGGAAGTGATTCGCCAGTACTGAAATATCGCTCACACGTTCTTTTAAGCTCGGAACATGAATACGCAAGACATTGATGTAGTGATATAGCTCCTCATTGAAGTCACCTTCGATCAACGCCTTCTCTATATCAGAGGAATTCGCAGCCAGAATACGTACATCGACAGATTTAGGCCCATTCTCGGTTTCAATCTTACCTTCTTGCAAAAAGCGCAACAGGTTCAATTGTTGATTGCGCGGCATTGCTAAAACATCATTGAGTAAGATGGTTCCGCCGTCAGCTTCTTCCAACATACAAGGTGTTGCAGCTGGCTGTGCTGAAATACCAAACACCTCGGCCTCTATTCTCATTTCAGATAAGGCACGGCAGTTAACCGTTAAAAATGGTTTCTGAGCTCGTGACGAGTTTTGATGAATAGAACGTGCAATCGTCTCTTTACCAGCCCCGCTCTCACCATAAATTAAGATACTTACATCTGTCGGGCCAATACGCTTCACTTGGTCTCTCAGGCGCTTCACAGCTACAGAATCACCTAGTAGACCCATGTTGTTATTGATGCCGTAGTTTGGCCATACCTTCTGCTCAAGCTTAAGCATACCCAGTTGGTGACCAATGGTACTTAGCAACTGAGCATCTGGGATTGGCGCCGTGAAAAAGTCGATACAGAAGTTAACGATAAACTGGCAGATCGTATCAGAGCTTAATTGAGATTCACGGATAAAGGCGAGCCATCTCACCTGCTTGTTATTGCTCACAAGGTTAGCAATACCGTTGAGACTGAATTCATCATGACTAAGATCGACAATACCAATGCATGGGCCAATATCTGCAATCAAGGCATCGGCTTTTCGTAAATCCGCACACTGGGTACACTGCCAACCCACTTGTTCTAACACTGATAACCAGGGTTCGTACGCACCACCAACGACGATAAGAGAACCTGGTAAGGAATCCATCTTAAATTGAGTTCCCATCCTTCTTCCTTATTCTATTTTTATTTAAATCAGGCTAATACGAGTCACTGCTTCATCGTTCGACATAATGCCGCGAGATCGTATTCAGCGCAGAGACGTATAGTAGTGAGACTATCTTAGATTTTATGTCTCAATAGTAAGACTACGTCAGAAATAACGTTTTTTCGAATCAAGAGTGCGGTACAGACTAGGTTTTGAAGCCCAAAAACAGAAAAAGCCACCCGAAGGTGGCTTTTTAATTTTATGGGCTGCTACGACCCTTAAGCGAGAATTAAGCTTGTGGACGCATTGCCGGGAACAAGATCACGTCACGGATTGTGTGCGTGTTTGTAAATAGCATTGCTAGACGGTCGATACCGATACCTTGACCCGCTGTTGGCGGTAGGCCGTGCTCTAGTGCAGTAATGTAGTCTGCATCGTAGTACATCGCTTCGTCATCACCCGCGTCTTTCGCGTTAACTTGCGCTTTGAAACGCTCGTCTTGGTCTTGTGCATCGTTAAGCTCAGAGAAACCATTCGCTACTTCGCGGCCACCGATGAAGAACTCAAAACGGTCTGTGAAGAATGGGTTGTCATCGCTACGACGTGCTAGAGGAGAGATGTCCGCAGGGTAGCCAGTGATGAACGTTGGTTGAATTAGCTGAGGCTCAGCCGTTTCACCAAAGATCTCTTCTAGAAGCTGACCACATGTCCAGAACGTTTCTACGTCTACGTGTACAGATTTTGCGATAGCAACCATCTTCTCACGATCTTGTAGGTCTGCTTCTGTTAGCGCTTGAATCTCAGCATGCTCAGGGTTGTAGTGTTTGATTGCATCGAACATGCTCATGCGAGCGTAAGTGCCACCGAACTCAACCGTTTCGTCGCCGTAAGGCATAGAAGTAGAACCAAGAACGTCCATAGCCGCAGTGCTAAGCATCTCTTCAGTCAGATCCATAAGGTCTTTGTAGTCAGAGTACGCTTGGTAGAATTCCATCATTGTGAATTCTGGGTTGTGACGTGGAGACAAACCTTCGTTACGGAAGTTACGGTTGATCTCGAATACACGGTCAAAACCACCAACCACTAGACGCTTAAGGTAAAGCTCAGGTGCAACACGTAGGTACATGTCGATGTCTAGTGCATTGTGGTGAGTGATGAATGGACGTGCTGTTGCACCACCCGGGATCACGTGCATCATTGGCGTTTCAACTTCTAGGTAGCCTTTTGAGCTCATGAAGTTACGGATTGAAGATACAAGCTTAGAACGCACGATGAACGCATTGCGAGAATCTTCGTTCACGATTAGGTCAACGTAACGCTGACGGTAACGCATCTCTTGGTCAGTTAGACCGTGGAACTTCTCTGGTAGAGGGCGAAGTGCTTTAGTCAGCAATTCAAACTCTTCCATGTTCACGTAAAGGTCACCTTTACCTGATTTGTGAAGCGCACCTTTAACACCGATGATGTCACCGATATCTAGGCCTTGGTACTTCTCTTTCAGTACTTTTTGTACGTCTTTCGCTGCGTATGCTTGGATACGACCAGAAGTTTCTTGAATCGCAAGGAATGGGCCACGCTTCGCCATAACACGACCAGCGATCGCAACGATGTGGTTAAGCTCTTCTAGCTCTTCCTTAGTCTTCTCACCGAATTCCGCTTGAAGATCGCCAGCTAGGTGCTCACGACGGAAGTCATTTGGGTGACCGTTAGCTTTGCAGTTTTGGCGGATGTGATCCAGCTTGCTGCGGCGCTCAGCGATTAGTTTGTTCTCTTCAGGTGAAGAAGCTTCTTGTGCGTTTTCGTTTTGAACAGCATCAGTCATTAGAGATGTACCCTGCTTTTAAAATTTGGACAGCTATATTTTTGCAAATATAGGCATTTTTACCAATATTATTGGTAAAGCTTAATAGTTGATAAAGCTTACAGACCTGATTTCAGGCTAGCTTCAATAAACTTGTCTAAGTCACCGTCAAGAACCGCTTGAGTATTACGGTTTTCGATGCCAGTGCGTAAATCTTTGATACGAGAATCATCCAGTACGTAAGAGCGGATCTGACTGCCCCAACCGATGTCTGATTTCGTTTCTTCGCTCGCTTGTTTTTCAGCATTTTGTTTTTGAATCTCAAGTTCAAAAAGCTTAGCACGTAGCTGCTTCATCGCTTGATCTTTGTTCTTATGCTGCGAACGGTCATTCTGACACTGAACCACGGTGTTAGTCGGAACGTGAGTAATACGTACCGCCGATTCCGTGGTGTTTACGTGCTGACCACCAGCGCCAGAGGCACGGTATACGTCAATACGTAGGTCAGAAGGATTAATGTCGATCGTAATGTTGTCATCAATCTCAGGATAGATAAACGCAGATGCAAATGAAGTATGACGACGACCACTTGAATCAAATGGTGACTTACGAACTAGACGGTGAACACCAGTCTCTGTGCGTAACCAACCGTAAGCGTACTCACCAGAAATACGTACCGTTGCGCCTTTAAGGCCAGCAACATCACCATCCGACACTTCGATAACTTCAGTCTTGAAGCCTTTCGAATCTGCCCAACGTAAGTACATGCGCAGCATCATTGAAGTCCAGTCTTGAGCTTCTGTACCGCCCGAACCTGACTGTAAATCAATGTAGCAATCTGATGCATCGTGATCACCAGAGAACATACGACGGAATTCCAGCTTCTCTAGCTTAGCTTCAAGCTCGGCTAATTCTGGTTCAATTTCATCGAACGTTTCTTGATCTTCTTCTTCAACCGCAAGCTCTAATAGGCCATCAACATCCTCAACACCTTGGTCAAGTTGGTCGATCGTTTCTACTACCGCTTCCAATGCAGAACGTTCTTTACCTAGCGCTTGAGCACGCTCAGGTTCGTTCCATACATCCGGCTGTTCTAATTCTGCGTTTACTTCTTCTAGACGCTCTTGCTTAGCGTCATAGTCAAAGATACCCCCTCAGGATATTTGTGCGCTCAGACACATCCTGCAGACGGTTTTTTATAGGATTGATTTCAAACATTTTAGCTCATCATTTATGAGTAGAATTTAACCGGAGAATTGTACTCAAAAGTGTGACGGAGATACAGAATTTTTTAGAGTGCTGAACCAAGATTCAACAACTTAATGGGATATAAAATTGACAGGCAGAAAAAACACCTAAAATTTGTAAGGGAAGGAAGGAAAACAAGCCCTGTTTTTGAACAGAGCTTGTTGAATTTAGCGCTATATGATTAGCATTATTGAGCCCAAAATAACTATTTGGCTTCGATATGATCAATCATCAGCTGCAACGATTGGTTGCCGCGAAACTCGTTGATATCAAGCTTAAATGCAAGATGAACAGTTTTCACCGAAGCATCTGGCCAGCGACGTAAGTCGACATTAAAAGCAATACCGTCAATCATCACATTGGTAGGGTGGCCTTTGTAGAGCGGCTCGAGCATCAGCTTAAGGTGTTTTTCACCCACTAGCTTTTGGTGCAGCACTTTAAACTCACCGTCGAAGATGGGCTCAGGGAAAGCTTGTCCCCACGGGCCTCCTGAACGCAGCGTTTCAGCAGTGTGCATCGAGAACTCTTCTGGCAACAGCTCACCATCAGACAAGATAATGCCCTTAAGTGCTGTTTCTCCAAGTTCATTCTTCACGACATCATTGAACAGCTTGCTGAAGCGTTCAAAGTCCTTTTCCATGATGGTTAAGCCAGCCGCCATTGCGTGGCCACCAAACTTAAGAATCAAACCTGGGTTTTGAGTGTCGATTCGGTCTAAAGCATCACGCATGTGCAAACCCGGAATCGAACGACAAGAGCCTTTAATACTGCCTTCGCCGCCATCTGCAAACGCAATCACTGGGCGGTGGTATTTGTCTTTGATACGCGAAGCCAAGATACCAATCACACCTTGGTGCCAATCACGTTGGAACAGGGCTAAACCAGAAGGCAAGTCGTCTTTACCAAACTCAAGGCGCTCACAAAAAGCCATCGCTTCTTGCTTCATACCCTCTTCGATCTCTTTACGTGTTTGGTTCAAGCCATCTAACTCACTTGCCATTCGGCGCGCAGCATGGATGTTGTTACTCATTAGTAGCTCAACACCAAAAGACATGTCATCCAATCGACCAGCTGCATTGATACGAGGACCAAGAGCAAAGCCAAAATCAGACGCCACCAAACGCTTAGCGTCTCGCTTAGCGATTTCGATCAAGGCTTGAATACCCGGACGAGCTTTACCAGCACGAATGCGTTGCAACCCTTGGTGTACCAAGATGCGGTTGTTTTCATCGAGTGGCACGACATCGGCTACGGTGCCCAATGCCACAAGGTCAATCAATTCCATCAACTTAGGTTCTGTCATGCCGCGCTCTGCAAACCAACCCAACTTACGCATGTGAACACACAATGCCATCATCAGATAAAAAGCGACACCAACACCCGCTAGGGCTTTCGAAGGAAAAGCACAGCTCTCAAGGTTTGGGTTAACCATCGCATCGACCATTGGCAGTTCATTGCCCGGCAAGTGATGGTCGGTAACCAGAACCTCTAGTCCTTTCTCTTTAGCGAAGCGAACACCTTCAATAGAAGAGACACCGTTATCAACCGTCATGATCACTTCGGCGCCAAGCTCGATTGCCTGTTCGACAACCTCCGGGCTCAAGCCATAACCATCTTCAAAACGGTTTGGTACCAGATAATCGACGTTAGAACTGCCCAACATACGTAGAGCAAGTACGGACAACGCTGAACTGGTTGCGCCATCGGCATCAAAGTCACCAACAATGATGATGCGTTTTTGCTGCTGAATGGCCTTGAACAACAGTTCAACCGCAGCATCAATGCCACCCAGTTTTTGATAAGAGTGCAAGCCTTTCGCTGCTGTCTCTAGTTGGTCAGCACTGTCGATTCCACGACTCACATAAATGCGCTTTAACAAGTCAGGTAAGTGAGCAGGTAAGACTGAAATGTCGACCTCAGGACGGCGTTGGATCTCTATCATATAAAAATGGGCCCGATATCAATCAGGCCACTCCTTAAATCAAAAACATGGGGGACAAATTAGCAATACAGAAAATGAGATTATTGCTCTAAACGTTGAAGAAGTTGTGCTGGCGGTAAGTAACCACTCACCAACTCACCACTTGCTAGCACGATAGCCGGTGTGCCATTGATGCCAAGCTCACGACCCAGTTGGTATTGTTTAGCAATGATCTGCTTTTGCTCTGCTAGGTCTTTACCAGACGCTGGCATTTGACGGTTTACTTTAGCGTCATGCATCGCTGTTTTTGGATCATCTGAAGCCCAGATTGCTGCCATTTGATCGGCAACTTGCCCTGTCGCGCCTTGGCGTGGGTAAGCCATGTAACGAACGGTGATACCCAGATCGTTGTAGCCTTGCATTTGGCTGTGCAGACGAACACAGTAGCCACACGTAATGTCAGTAAATACCGTCACAACATACTTTTCGTTATCGGCTTTGTATTCGATAACCGTATCCGACATCGCTGCGACTTTTTCAGCATTCAGCGGAGCTTGACGCTCAGCCAAAACGTCACTGAATTTGCCGTTATCATCCAGAGAGTAAAGAGTGCCGGCTAGAAAGTGATCGCCCTCTGGAGAAGAAAAGATAATGCCGCTGTTGGTTTGAACTTCTAACAGACCATCGATATCCGAAGGGACAATCTTATCAACCTTAATACCGATTTTTTCAAAACGCTTAGTTAACGCAGCTGTATCAATAGCTTGAGCTGGACCAGCTTCTACGGCTGTTGATGTTGTTTCTACTTTCGCTTCTGATGCATTACATGCAGTAATCATAAGAGGAAGCGCTAGTAGAGGAAGACGGCGTAATACGCTCATTAAGTTCACCTTAAAAATAAATGGATTTAAGCACGTGGGTGATGCTGCGCGTGAATTTGCTTCAGCCTTTCAGTCGCCACGTGAGTATAAATTTGGGTTGTCGATAAGTCACTATGCCCAAGTAACATCTGTACGACCCTGAGATCTGCGCCATAGTTCAGTAAATGCGTCGCAAAAGCGTGTCTCAATACGTGGGGTGACAACAATTCTGTGTCGATTCCAGCGACGACCGAGTAGTGCTTGATACGATACCAGAACGTCTGACGGGTCATTTGCTTGGCGCGTTTACTCGGAAAAACCACATCAGAACTGTTTTCGCCAAGTAGATGTGGACGACCTTGTTCAATAAAAGTCTCTATCCAATCCACCGCATTTTCGCCCATGGGTACTAAGCGCTCTTTGCCACCCTTACCAATAACACGCACCACACCTTGTCTTAGGCTGATGTTTTCCATCGTCAAGCTAACCAGTTCTGTCACACGCAAACCGGTTGCATAGAGTAACTCAAGCATCGCCTTATCGCGAAGCTCAATCGGATCGTTCGGATCTGGCGCATCAAGCAAAGCATCAACCTGCTCTTCGCTCAAATCTTTCGGCAAGCGTTGCGGCAGCTTCGGGCTGATCAACAAGGCACTTGGATCATCGCCTCTGATTTTCTCGCGGTGTAAATATTGGAACAAGCGACGAATCGCCGACAACATACGGGCACGAGAAGTCTGTTTAAAATCAGCGTCGGCTAACCAGCCTTGATAATCCTGTAAACCTGAAAGGCTAATGAAGTCGAGGCGGTAATTGTTCTTTTCCATCCACGCTAATAACTTGGATAAATCGGTACGGTACGAGACAAGCGTATTCTCCGATAATCCTCGCTCCATCCACATAGCATCTAAAAACTGCTCAACGAGACCGTGGTCTTCGCTCTGCCCTTGAGGCGACTGCATAGTGTTACTCACAATATTGGAAACTGTTTTGAGAGTATGCCAGAGCAAATATGAATGCCATAAAAATTACGACTTGAGCGGATAATCGCTGCAATCGAAGTCGATTTATGGTTAGAATTCGCCATCTGAAATTAAAATCGAACGTTTGCTATGAAAATTGGATTATTTTACGGCTCAACCACCTGCTACACAGAAATGGCAGCAGAGAAAATTCGCAGCATTATTGGTGAAGACCTAGTTGATATCCATAACGTGAAAGAAACCCCTCTTTCATTGATGGCGGACTACGACCTTTTATTGCTGGGCATCTCGACTTGGGACTTCGGTGAAATCCAAGAAGATTGGAATGAACTGTGGGAAGACATCGCAACCACGCCAATGAAAGGCAAGGTTGTGGCTCTGTTTGGTTTAGGTGACCAAGAAGGCTACGGCGAATGGTTCCTTGATGCGATGGGTCTGTTGCATGATGAACTGAAAACCGCTGGAGCAGAGTTTGTTGGCTTCTGGCCAAACGACGACAGCTACGAGTTCGAAGCGTCTAAAGCGTTAACGGAAGACCAATCTCAATTCGTTGGTTTGGCGCTTGATGAAGATTCACAATACGAGCTTAGCGATGACCGTATCGCAAGCTGGGTTGAGCAAGTACTGGTTGAGTACAGCGAAAAGCTATAACCAAACAGAAGTACACCTAACTAAGTAGCTGAATATAAAAAGACCACAGAATACAAAAAGGCCTCATTACTGCGAAGTAATGAGGCCTTTTCTATTTCATCTCGAAGAACAATCTAATCTCAACGGAAGATTAAACAGTCTCCTCAGCCATCTCTTGCTCTGTTGATTTACCAACGAAGAACATACAGATGATTGCAGCAGTCGTTGGAAGCAACCAACCCATACCGATCTCAAACAGTGGCAGCATCTTAAGTGCAGACACGTCTACACCCGCTACTTTAGCGCCATCAATAAGAGCAAACAGCAGTGACACTAATACTACTACGCGGTAAGCCACTTTGGGATTAGGGAAACGGCTACGCAAGAATGTCAGAGCAACCAACGCGATAGCGACTGGGTACAATGCAAATAGTACTGGAACAGACAGAGAAATCAGTTGAGAAAGACCAACGTTTGCAACGGTTGCACAAGCCACACCGTTGATGATTACCCAAGTCTTGTAAGACAGAGGCGTTAGCGAGCTGAAGTAATCCGAACATGCTGACACAAGACCAATCGCAGTTGTTAGACACGCTAATAGTACGATCACAGAAAGCACTAGCTGACCAGAAGGACCAAACAACGATTGAACGTATAGGCTTAAGATAGCACCGCCATTGTCTGCACCGGCTGCTACTGTTGCACTTGTTGCGCCTAGGAAGAATAGAGAGATGTAAACAAACGCTAGACCCGCTGCGGCAATACAACCCGCGCTAATTAGGTACTTAGTCGTCGCAGCACGGTCAGTAATGCCCTTGCTACGAATCGCATCAACAATCAGCATACCAAACATCAAAGAAGCAAAAGTATCCATGGTGTTGTAGCCTTCAAGGAAACCTTTAGTCAGTGGCTGAGTAATGTACTCACCGTGAGCCGCAAGAACATCACCTTGAGGGTTAACGAATACAGCAATCGCCAGTACAACCAAACCAACGAATAATACAGGTGTCAGTACCTTGCCAATGACGTCAATAAGCTTACCTTGCGACCATGAGAAGAACATCGCTACTACAAAAAATGCAATCGAAAAGAGAGTTAGGTGAGCTTGAGAGGCATCGATGAAGAAGGGTTTCACCGCCATTTCATAGGCAACAAGGCCAGTACGTGGTGCTGCAAATGCAGGACCGATAATGATAAAGATCAGCACAGCCATAATGGTTGCAGCTTGCTTAGGAAGATCTTTAGTTAAGTGACCCCAAGAGCCACCAGCCACAGCGACCGCGACGATAGTGATTAACGGCAGACCAACGGCAGTCAGCAGAAAACCAGACATCGCTGGAAGGAAGTGATCACCGGCTAATTGGCCAGCTAGAGGTGGGAAGATGATGTTACCCGCACCCAAGAAAAACGCAAAAAGCATAAAGCCCAATGCCATTATATCTGTTAGTTTTAGACTCTGTTTCACAGATAATCCTTAATTATATTTATGAGTTTATGTTGTGCTTACATGAATGTTACAGCTAAAAGCTGCCAATCAATCTATAAAATAGTCGCGCATAATGACGAAACACTTGGCTAGCTGCAAGTCACCACACAAAAACACCATATAAATTTGCATATGAGAACAAAAAGCAGTGGATTACACTGGCTATGGAAAAATAGCCACAATTATAAACTAACCATAATTCACAACAATAGTTTCCCAAGCAGAACATTGATTCATACAAGCGGTTAACATTAGAGCTAATCACTTAAAATATCTTGATACTCAGAACATTAATGAAAGACAAAACAGTGCAAACTAAAAGCTTCAATTTTAAGCAATTCTCAATTTACGGCGGGCAAAGCGGTATGCCAGTCAGTACCGATGGCGTGTTACTTGGCGCGTGGGTAAGCCTGCCACAAAGATCATGTGCACTCGATATTGGAACAGGAACAGGTCTGCTGGCCTTGATGGCTGCGCAACGTTTTGAGGATGCTTCAATCTCTGCGATAGATATTGATCAACACGCCATTGATGCTGCCACTGTCAATATTGAGCAATCGCCTTGGCAAGATCGTATCTCCCTTGATCACGGCAGCGTGTTAACGGCCGACTTTCCACAAAAGTTTGATGCGATCATCTGTAACCCGCCCTACTTCAACTCTGGAGAACAGGCGCAGCAAA
Source organism: Vibrio splendidus (assembly GCF_001557875.1). Taxonomy (GTDB): domain Bacteria; phylum Pseudomonadota; class Gammaproteobacteria; order Enterobacterales; family Vibrionaceae; genus Vibrio; species Vibrio splendidus_F. Next base: position 66,668 of record NZ_LNRF01000006.1, read on the forward strand.
GCCAAAGAGCCACCGCCAGGCACACCGACAGCTTGGATCATTTAGCGCTTGCCCAGCGTTGTTTCGAGATAACAACCGACACCGCGACTGCTAATTTCATCCTACCGACGCCTGAGGGGGAAGGTTTTATCAAGCTTGCCGAGCAATGTGGTTGGTATCTAGCAAAACGCCTTGATGTGAAAACAACAGACAAGAAACCGGCTAGCCGAATTCTATTTGAGTTATCTAAAGATCCTGTTTGCGAGCAAGATTTGCAGCGCGAATCGCTTACAATTCACCACCAAGGTGGTTATAGCGAAGCATTTATTGCGCTCACGAAAGATTTTTATCTCAAGATGTAGCAAATACCATGTGATCCTAATCACTAATGCTTCTATAATGTCCGACTACTCTTTTTTATCGTCTGCTTTTTGAGGCAGAAACATTTATTGCTTGTGGAGAAACAACAGTGATCAGAACCTTTGCAGAACTCGATCTAAACCAAGAGCTGCTTAAAGCAATTGACGAAATGGGCTACGAACGTCCAACACAGATACAAGCTGAAGCAATCCCACAAGCGTTAGATGGAAGAGACGTTTTGGCTTCTGCGCCAACAGGTACTGGTAAAACAGCATCATTTGTATTGCCAGCACTGCAATACCTACTGGATTTCCCACGTAAGAAATCTGGCCCTGCACGTATGCTTATCCTGACGCCAACGCGTGAGCTAGCAATGCAGATAACCGAACAAGCACGTGAGCTTGCTAAATACACCAGCCTAAACATCTTCACGATCACGGGCGGTGTGATGTATCAAGAGCATGCAGATATCTTAAGCACGACTCAAGATATCGTAGTCGCAACACCTGGTCGTTTGATGGAATACATTGAAGGCGAGCGTTTTGATTGTCGTGCGATTGAATGGCTGGTTCTAGATGAAGCCGACCGTATGCTAGATATGGGCTTTGGTCCTGTTGTTGACCGTCTGTCTGCAGAATGTCGCTGGCGTAAACAAACTTTACTGTTCTCTGCAACGCTAGAAGGTAAAGGCATTGAAGGCTTCACTGAAGACCTACTGAAAAACCCAGCGGAGATCGATGCGAAATCATCACTTCGTGAGCGTAAGAAGATCACTCAGTGGTACCACCGTGCAGACACAGCAGAGCACAAGCTGAGCATCCTAAAGCACATCATCACAGAACAAGCTGAGCGCAGCATCGTATTCTTGAAGACACGTGATCGTCTAGGTGATCTACGAGCTCAACTTGAAAGCGCGCAAATCCCATGTGCATGGATCCAAGGTGAAATGCCTCAAGATCGTCGTAACAACGCGATTGCTCGTTTCCGTGACGGTTCTGTAAACGTACTGCTAGCGACTGACGTTGCTGCTCGTGGTATCGACCTTCCAGACGTAAGCCACGTAATCAACTACGACATGCCACGTACTGCTGATGTATACCTACACCGTATTGGCCGTACTGCTCGTGCTGGTAAAAAAGGTAACGCGGTTTCTATCATTGAAGCGCACGATCAACTGATGATTGAACGTGTGGCTCGTTACACAGACGAACCAATCAAAGAACGCTTCATCGAAGGCATGCGCCCTACGCATAAGAAAGCGGCCGTAACTAAGAAGAAGAAGCCGAAGAAAGAAGATAAGAAAGCGGTAGAGAAACAAAAAATCGCGAAAAAGAAAAAAATCGCGAAGAAAAAGAAAGCAGCAAAGAAGAAATAATCTAACAGCTTCAACGATTCAATAAAAAGCCCCATGCAGTTCGCTGCATGGGGCTTTTCTCTATCTGGCTGGCATCTCGCCATAGAGCGTGACGACCATTAATCAATAACGTCTAGTTTTGCTCTTCACGTTTGAAGACAAGCTCTTTCGCGTTCGACTCTTCTTCAACGAAGTAGTAACCTGCTGTATCAAACTGAGTGAGTGCCTCAACCGAGTCGATCTTGTTCTCGATAATGTAGCGAGCCATCATGCCACGCGCTTTCTTCGCGTAGAAACTGATCACCTTGTACTGACCGTTCTTACAGTCTTTGAATACAGGAGTAATCACTTGGCCATCCAAGTTCTTCGGCTTCACGGCTTTAAAGTATTCGTTCGATGCTAGGTTGATCAACACATTGTCGCCTTGAGCATTCAACGCTTCATTCAGCTTGTCTGTGATGATGTTGCCCCAGAACTGGTACAAGTTAGTACCACGAGCATTGGCCAAGCGTGTACCCATCTCTAGGCGGTATGGCTGCATCAAATCTAACGGCTTAAGCAAGCCATATAACCCAGAAAGCATGCGCAGGTGGTTTTGTGCGTAGTCAAAATCTTCATCCGATAGCGTTTCAGCGTCTAGGCCTGTATATACATCGCCCTTAAAGGCTAGGATCGCTTGGCGTGCGTTGTCTTGGGTAAAGGTCTCGCTCCACTGCTCAAAGCGCGCTACGTTCAACCCTGCGATTTTATCGCTCACCTTCATCAGTGCAGAAATATCGACTGGCGTCAGCTTACGGCACTCTTCAATCAACTCAGCAGAGTGTTCAACAAACTCAGGCTGACTAAAGCGTTCCGTCGCTAATGGTGATTCGTAATCAAGTGTTTTGGCTGGAGAAACGACAACTAACATAACTTTACCCTAATCGGTTATCTAACTGGATGCTGCTAGAGTATAGAAAAAACATCAACTTGTCTTTATGGCTCTTCCTATTGTTTCGATAGGGAGAATGAGCTTCGATAGACAGAATGAGACAAATGACAGGCAAAGAAAAAGGCTAAGGTCGAAACCTTAGCCTTTCTAATCACTTTAGGATGAGCCGTTTATCGCTCCAACAAGATTACTTCTTGTTGTTGTCCCAAATACCGTCTTCCAGCTGAGACTTAAGCTCTGGGAAGTCATTCGAATCGAATGTTGGTACTTTACCCGCGTCTAGTTGGCGGTTGTAGTCTTTCGCTAGCTTAATCACGATACCTGATAGCAGGATAATCGCCACCAAGTTAACAATCGCCATTAGGCCCATTGATACGTCAGCCAGTGCCCATACCGTTGGCAGCGTCGCTAGAGAACCGAACATAACCATACCCAGAACAACAATACGGAACAGCACTAGGCCTTTCTTGTTGTTGTGCTCAAGGAAGATAAGGTTCGTTTCAGCGTACGAGTAGTTTGCAATGATTGAAGTAAAAGCGAAGAAGAAAATCGCTACCGCTACAAAGATGCCGCCCCATTCGCCAACTTGTGCTGTTAGCGCACGTTGCGTTAGTTCGATACCCGTTACTTCACCGTGTGGTACATACTCACCAGACATCAGGATGATTGCGACTGTTGCTGAACAGATAACAATGGTATCCATGAACACGCCTAACATTTGCACGTAACCTTGTGATGCTGGGTGCGGTGGGTAAGGCGTAGCAGAAGCTGCTGCGTTTGGCGCAGAACCCATACCCGCTTCGTTCGAGAACAAACCACGTTTGATGCCGTTAATCATCGCTTGTGCGATTGCGTAACCTAGGCCACCCGCAGCTGCTTCTTGCAGACCGAATGCACTCTTGAAGATAAGAGCCAGTACTTCAGGCACTTTCTCGATATTCGCGAACATCACGTACATAGCGATCGCTAGGTAAGCCAGTGCCATGATTGGAACGATGATTTCTGCTGTACGTGCAATCTTACGGATACCACCGAAGATAACGAATGCAGAGATGATTACGATACCAACACCAACGTAGCTACGCTCAAGGTCGAATGCTGTGTTCATTGCGCTTGCAATCGCGTTCGCTTGAACCGCGTTGAATACAAGACCGAATGCAATGATTAGGAAGATAGAGAATAGAACCCCCATCCAACGCATGCCTAGGCCTTTCTCCATGTAGTATGCAGGGCCGCCGCGGTAGTTACCGTCGTTATCACGCGTTTTGTATAGCTGTGCCAGTGTGCTTTCTGCAAACGATGTTGCCATACCTAGCATTGCGATTAGCCACATCCAGAAGATAGCACCCGGGCCACCAGCGGTTAGTGCTACTGCAACACCTGCCATGTTACCTGTACCTACACGAGCAGCGAGACTAGTACAAAGAGCTTGGAAAGAAGAGATACCAGCACTGTCTGCTTTACGGCTGTTTCTAAGAACAGAGAACATGTGGCCGAAATGGCGGAATTGAATGAAGCCTAGTCGTACAGTGAAGTAGATACCCACACCAACCAGTAAGTAAACTAAGATAGATCCCCAAAGGAGATCGTTCATCAAATTGATTAAGTCTGTCACGTGAACCTCGTAATTGAGTTTAAGCACCGATCATGCTTCCTAGCCTTCCTCTTAATCGCCTATGCCTCTGTCAATGTTGTGTCGGCACTCTTGTTATATTCTTGCGGCGATTGAGACTGTAAATGTCGCTTCATGCATCCATTTTACGTATCAGTGTATTTTTTGACGGGCGGATAATGCAGCGAGACGGCCTAAAAATCAATATGCAAATGCACTTATATTAAAATGACATTTCACTAATAACACACCTTTTGTTAACACAACTTTCAACAATGCAGCTTAATAAAAGTCACATTATCGGGACATAATATCAACAACAGCCATGGCACCGCCCCAACAAGAACATCATCCTATAAAAATGACGTCAGCCTAGGTTTTACAAGGTATAGTGAAGATCTTCGTTTTTTTCTAGGCCAATGATATCCCTATACCGCACGGCGCCATGTGCACTTCAATGCACTATAGTCAAAACGCTATTCCATTCGCACAATGAATTAACATTCAATAACCCCCAATTTAATCGTTTACTTAGGTTTGTTTGCTTATTTTTTGCACATAAAAATTCCCACGATGTGTGAGCATGCATAAGAAAACAGAACAAAAGCTTCATGAATTTGAAACAAATGAGAAACAAATCAAAGTTATTGTGAACCTAAATATGATATTTAATGGTTCGTAAGAACTAGTCCCACGGAAGGAGATATGGCTTATGGATAGCTTTCAATTCGATGAAGTATCAGAACTAGAAATGCCTCGTGTAACTCAAAAATCACGCTCAAAACCACTCAAGCGTAAGTGGCGTGAAATAGAAGCCATCAACGATCGTAGGCAGCTTGAAAAAGAGCTGAGAGAGATGAACCTCGGTCTTGATTTTAGCCTTGACGATATAAAGCTTTAATCAGCACGATAAGAAATCAGATAGCAAAAGGCACCTATATCGGTGCCTTTTTTGTTGATGAGGCGGCATTTCTCCCTGTGAGTCGATTTCAACCCCCAATTATCAGAGAAAAGCCCTTCGACTATAGAGGCAAATACCGACTCACTAAACGCACTCTTGCTCATTTTGTCGAACACGAGCTGCGAGTTGGCGATATTGATCGGCTATCGTCTCTCCAAAGACAGGATCATCTTCCGGTTGAAGCCATTGAGACTCCACTTCTTGCCAATCTTTCACCGTGAACGCCTCTACAATCATGGGTAGCACGTGCTTCTCTTCATATTCCATATGCTTTCGCTGAGCCTTAACAAACGCTTCAAGCTGCTCAATAAATACTTGCTGAGGAACCACCGCATCTTGAAGGATCATATCAACCACTCCTAAAAAGTCCGCTGTTTTTTCAGAAAGTAATTGATGCTCTAGCTCCAAGTCTTCAATCACTTGGTCACCGCCATATTGCTTAAGGTAGTAACGATAAATGACGTCTTCTTTTGGGTGATGCACCTTGTCTGAATGATTCATAAGGTAATCAACCACCTCAGCGATCAAGCTATAGTTTATTTCTCGCTCTTGCTTCAGAAGCTCTAACTTATTGTTGAGTATTGCTAGCAAACGAGCCATATAGCCATGCTCTCGTCTTATCCTTTCAATCATCATAGTATTGCACTCCATTACACCTACAGTTTATAAGTGTATACGAAGATGCTCATTTATGATTTGACCCTGCTCAGAAAACCACCAACCTACAGCTCTATTGGTAACCGCCAGTCGATAGGTTGTTGATCAATAGAAGAAAGTAACTTGTTAGTTATTGAGAAGTGCTGACAACCAAAAAAGCCACGACGAGCGGATAATGGCGATGGATGAGGCGCAATCAACACATGGTGTTTATCTACATCGATCGCTTGCCCTTTCTTCTGGGCGTGTGCACCCCATAGTAAGAAGATGATAGGTTCAGAGCGCTGATTCAACTCAGCAATGATGGCATCGGTAAAGGTTTCCCAGCCACACTTCGCATGTGAGTGTGCTTTGGCCTCTTCTACGGTTAAAACCGTGTTCAACATCAACACCCCTTGCGATGCCCAAGAATCGAGATAACCATGACTAGGAATCTCAAAGCCCTCTATATCTTGTGCAAGCTCTTTGTACATATTGCGTAGAGAAGGTGGGATTTTCACGCCAGGAAGGACTGAGAATGCTAAACCATGAGCTTGGTTAGCACCGTGATAAGGGTCTTGCCCTAAGATAACCACGCGCACGGATTCGAAAGGCGTCATATCAAAGGCACTGAACACCAGATCTTGTGGCGGGTAGACGGTTTTGCCACTATTACGTTGCTGTTCAACAAACGCGAGGATACTCTGAAAGTACTCTTTATCACGTTCATCATTAATAATGGATTCCCAAGTCTTTGGTGCGCTCATCGTTTTACTTCCCAATCATCAAGGTTTCTAGGGTCTTTCGCCAGACAAAAAAATAGCGGTATCGGCTAACTGTCCTAAATAAGGCTCTAGTTATACCTCATACAGCTATTAATAAACATGATGTGTAGGGTTCACTTGTTGATGAATCATATTAATGGGTTCAATTTAAGTTTATTTCGGTTAGCCACTCTTCTGGGGAGTACGATGGTGACCATGACTATGGATGTGACGGTTCGGTGCTGGCAGACGCGCTGCTGCATGGACTGTTGAAGAAGCACTTAGGGTATAAGTTATAGAATACATAATGGCACCCTCCTCTATTGTTACAGTGAACTACATATTCAACTAAACACTATGAAAGAAAGATGCCAATTTTAGGAATAGAAGGAAATTATTTTTTCCTCTATATATTACGCTTCTTCACTCACTTCCATTGCTGAGCGATGAAACATTCTAAGTTGTTGAATTTCCTCTTTCCAGATCGTCGAATCAATCGTTTCCAAGATAAGAGGAATACCATTAAAGCGAGAATCCGAAGCAATATACTCAAAACAGTCCCAGCCAATTTCGCCTTTTCCTAAAGAATGGTGTCGATCGACTCGACTCGCGAACTCCGCTTTTGAATCATTGATGTGCATTGCTCTTAGATAGTGCATACCCACAATGCGGTCGAACTCAGCAAAAGTATGTTCACACGCCTCTTTTGTACGTAAGTCATAGCCAGCAGTAAAGGTATGACAGGTGTCTAAGCACACACCAACACGTGACTTATCTTCTACCTGTTCGATAATCTCGGCTAGATGTTCAAACTTCCAACCCAGGTTAGTGCCCTGCCCAGACGTATTCTCAATCACTGCGATTACGTCAGGTACTGCTTGATGAGCTAGGTTGATTGATTCGGCGATCTTAGCCAAACATTCGCTTTCTGAGATTTTCTTTAAATGACTCCCAGGATGAAAATTAAGTAGCGTTAAACCAAGCTGGTTACAACGCTCCATTTCGTCAATAAAAGCCGCGCGTGATTTCTCTAGTTTCTCTTCTTCTGGTGCTCCTAGGTTAATCAGGTAGGAGTCATGAGGAAGAATGTGCTCAGCACCGAAGCCCAACATTTTGCAATTGGCTTTAAAGGCACTAATGGTTTTCGCCTCTAGCGGTTTTGCTGCCCACTGTCTCTGGTTTTTGGTAAACAGTGCGAACGCATTGGCACCGATCTCACGCGCACGCATTGGTGCCTGATCAACACCGCCCGCAGCCGACACATGAGCACCGATAAACTTAATATTTGTTTCCGGTTTTGAGGATGAATTATTGTTTGTCATTAAATCACTTTACACTTTCAGAATGCTTAATAAATAAAGGGTCGTATCGGTTTCTGTTCAATAAAAACACAACAAATGTAGTAAACTTACAACAAATACGACTGTTAAATATTTTTTATACTTTAAAATATTTTGTAATTACTTTGTTTTCAAAGGTTTTATTGATTTACCTCAATATAATCACCTTTGTAAAAACATGGCTTTTGGTTGTTTTTTGACTTAAATCAATGTTAACCTTACTATTATTAGGTATATATTACCCAGCTCAATAAAAATCGAAAGTTAACACCATAATCAAACCACATTCAGTGGACTAGGAGATAGTTATGATCCAAGGTATTCAAATTACTAAAGCAGCAAACGATGACCTACTAAACTCAATCTGGCTACTAGATAGCGAGAAGAATGAAGCTCGTTGTGTTGTTGCTACTGCAGGTTTCGAAGCTGACCAAGTTATCTCAGCTGCAGACCTAGGCGAGTACGAAAGCCGTGAAGTTGCAATCGAAGCAGCACCACGCATCGAAGGTGGTCAACACCTAAACGTTAACGTTCTTAAGCGTGAAACGCTAGAAGACGCAGTTGCTCACCCAGAGAACTACCCACAGCTAACTATCCGTGTATCGGGTTACGCTGTACGTTTCAACTCTCTAACTACTGAACAGCAACGTGACGTTATCGCACGTACGTTCACTGAGTCTCTATAAATTTTAGAGCTTGAATTAGAATACAAAAACGGCGCTCATTGAGCGCCGTTTTTATTTGTTCAACAATACAGATGTACGTTACGGTTGAACTCGACGAAGCACTGCTTTTAGCGCTTCAAAATCGTTATCTAAATCTTCAGACAACAACTCCATCGCCGCGTGTTTTGCTAGCGGGCCAGGCAGTTCGATATCAGAACCTAGGATGTCATCAACCACTTCTTTGAATTTCGCTGGGTGTGCAGTACACAGGAACAAGCCAGTTTCGTTCTCTTGCAGCTGCTCTTCCAATAGACGGTAAGCAATCGCACCATGTGGTTCACATAGGTAACCTTGTGCTTTTAGGTCGCGAACTGACTCAGCGCTTTGCTCATCAGACACTTTACCTTTGCCCAGTGTATCTAAGCCCCAACCTTTTAGTTGGCAAAGCTCTTCGATACGAGGCCAGTTGTTTGGTTGGCTTACGTCCATCGCATTTGATGTTGTCGCAACGGTCGGTTTTGGATCCCATTGGCCTGTTTCTAGGTAACGAGGAACCGTGTCATTTTCGTTAGTTGCTGCGATGAAACGCTTAACAGGTAAGCCTAGCGCTTTAGCCAATAGACCAGCCGTTAGGTTACCAAAGTTACCACTTGGTACAGAAATAACTAGGTTTTCACGCTGCTCTTTAGTCAGCTGAGAAGCCGCCTCAAAGTAGTAACAGATCTGAGCCATTAAACGGCTGATATTGATAGAGTTTGCCGAGTTAAGACCGATCTCTTTACGCAGTTCAGCGTCATCAAATGAGTCTTTAACCAGAGCCTGACACGCATCAAAATCGCCATCAATCGCCACAGTGTGGATATTCTTGCCAAGCGTACAGAACAGCTTCTCTTGTAGTGGGCTGATCTTGCCTTTCGGGTAAAGAATCACAACATTGATGTCTTCCATTCCGTAGAAAGCATGCGCAACCGCCGCACCAGTATCACCTGATGTTGCCGTTAAGATAGTGATTTGACCACCATCAGAAACAGCAGCTAAAGATTGAGCCATAAAACGGCCACCGAAATCTTTAAACGCCAGTGTTGGACCGTGGAAAAGCTCAAGCGCATAAACACCGTCTTTTACTTGGTTGATTGGAGCAGGGAATTGAAACGCTGCATCCACCATTTGATCAATCTGTTCCTTTGGTAATTCATCACCAATCAATGCTGACAGGATCTTAGCGCTACGAGGGACGAAGTCCTCTGCTAGCAGCGCATCGATATCATCAAACTTTGGTAGTTCAGACGGGAAAAATAGACCTTGATTACGACCTAAACCTTGACGAACGGCTTGGCCAAAAGAGACTTGCTCGTCATTTTCTTTGATGTTGTACAGCTTCATAACTCACTTCCTGTAACGATCGAACCTTGCTTGTCTAGGCGACAAACGTGAACGAATCCTTCTTCATTTTGTACGTAATTTTGTTCTAACCAGCGTGCAACACGCTCGGCGACATCTTGTTCTTTGCAAATGCTAAATAGAGTTGGACCACTACCGGAGATCCCAGTAGCCAGTGCTCCAGCTGAGGTTGCGTATTTACGCGCATCAGCAAACCCTGGAAGCAGTTTCTCACGATATGGTTCTGCAATCACGTCTTTGATCATCTTCGCTGCTAGCTCTGGCTGACCAGAGTGGCACGCGTGAATAAAACCCGCTAGATGACGGCCATGAGCAATCACATCCTGACGACGATATTGAGAAGGAAGAATCTCGCGAGCTTCAGCCGTTGAAACCTTAATGCCCGGGTACGCCATTACCCAGTACCAGTCATCAAAACACGGAACTTCTTGGCTAATGATGCCTAACTCTTCAAGCATTAACTGCACACCACCAAGATAACAGGGTGCAACGTTATCATAGTGGATACCGCCTGAAATCTTACCTTCCATTTCGCCCATCAGAGCAAGCAGTTCAGTTTCATTCAATGGCTGACCGTGAAAATGGTTGAGCGCATCCAGTGCCGCGACAATTGAACATGCACTTGAACCTAAACCAGAACCGATAGGCATATTCTTTTCTAGTGTCATTTCCAAAGACTTAAGCGCAACGCCTTTTTTATCAAGCTCTCGAGAGAACACAACCCAACAATCGTAGACAATGTTTTCTTTGGTTTCAGTTGGCAGCTTAGAAACAAAGCTGCCTGCTGTTTTAAGTGAGAACGGTTCATCACCTGCTTTAACCATTACTCGGTCGCCCAGCAGTGTGCCATCCACTGGAGACACAGCTGCCCCCAGTACATCAAATCCTACACTGACATTACCGATTGATGCAGGAGCATAAACGACAACATCCATATCACTTGAACTCATTCCTAAACTCCTAATTTCCAACCAAGAGTACGCATCACATCAGAGAATACGCCTGCTGCTGTTACTTCTGTACCCGCACCGTAGCCACGCAGCACTAGAGGGATTGGTTGGTAGTAACGGCTGTAGAATGCTAATGCGTTCTCGCCATCTTTAATCTTGAACATTGGATCATCGCCATCAACAGCAGCGATACGAACCTTACACTTACCTTCAGCGATTTCACCAACATAACGAAGTACTTTACCTTCTTCTGCTGCGATCGCCGATTGCTCTTGGAAGTAAGCATCCGCTTCTGGCAAGCGAGCCATGAACTCTTCAACCGTGCCTGAGTCATCAAAACCCGGTGGTAGAGCTTGGTCAACTTCAACATCTTCAAGTTCAAGTGCCATGCCAGCTTCACGAGCAAGGATAAGTAACTTACGCGCCACATCCATTCCTGATAAATCATCACGAGGATCCGGTTCAGTGAAGCCGTTATCTTTAGCAATGTTGGTTGCTTGGCTCAGTGTCATGCCTTCATCAAGTTTGCCGAAGATGTAAGACAGTGAACCTGAAAGAATGCCGTTGAACTTCTCAAGTTCATCACCTGCAGAGATTAGGTTCTGTAGGTTTTCGATTACTGGTAGACCTGCGCCAACCGTTGTCTCGTACATCAGCTTACGACGTGAGTTACGTGCAACTTCACGAAGCTGATGGTAGTAAGCCATGCTTGCTGTGTTTGCTTTCTTGTTTGGTGTCACCACGTGGAAACCAGCCGCTAGGAAATCAGCGTACTGCGCAGCAATGCCTTCGCTAGACGTACAGTCAACCAATACCGGGTTGATGATGTGGTTACGTTGAACCAGAGCCGCTAAACGCGCGAGGCTGAACTCTTCAGTCGCACTCGACATACGGTCACGCCACTGCTCTAGCGGTAGGCCATCACTGTCTAGCAACAAACCTTTACTGTTTGCTAAACCACATACACGAATCACGATGCCTTTTTCAGCCAGTTTACCTTGTTGACGTTGGATTTGGTCAACAAGCTCGCCACCAACACCGCCAACACCAACAACGAATACATCAAGGAAGTGCTTAGAGTTGAATAGGTTCTCGTGACACGCTTTGATCGCTTCAGAGATTTTGTCTTCAGGAATAACCGCAGAGATAGCGCGCTCTGAAGAGCCTTGAGCGATTGCAACAATGTTGACGTTCACTTCAGCTAAAGAAGAGAAGAATTGAGATGCTACACCACGTGAAGTGCGCATACCGTCACCTACCAGCGTTACAATCGCAACGTCATCCATGAACTCAACAGGCTCTAACAGGCCATCTTTAAGTTCAAGCTCAAACGCGTCTGACAACACTTGCTTCGCTTTCACTTTGTCAGCCGATTCAATACAGAAGCTGATGCTGTACTCAGAAGAAGATTGAGTAATAAGGACAATAGAAACGCCAGCAGAAGACATCGCGCCGAATACACGACTTGCCATGCCTACCATACCTTTCATACCTGGGCCAGATACGTTAACCATAGTTAGGTCACTTAGTGTCGTGATGCCTTTGATCGCTAGATTATCTTCGCCAGTGTCTTGACCAATCAAAGTACCAGCACCTTGTGGGTTAAAGCTGTTTTTGATCAGACAAGGAATGTGAAATTGTGCGATAGGAGCAATCGTTTTCGGGTGTAGAACCGAAGCACCAAAGTAAGAAAGCTCCATTGCTTCTTGGTAGCTAAGTGATTTAAGCAGACGAGCATCATCGACCAAACGCGGGTCACAGTTGTAAACGCCGTCTACATCTGTCCAGATCTCACAGCAATCAGCACGTAGACATGCTGCTAGAACTGCAGCTGAGTAGTCAGAGCCGTTACGGCCAAGTGTTACTAACTCACCTTTATCATTACCGGCAGTGAAGCCCGGCATGATGTTTACGTGACCTTTAGGAAGTGGCGATTGACGGAAGTTCTGAGTTGAAACATCCACATCTACCATAGCTTCAAGGTGATCACCTTTAGCGTATAGGTATTGAACTGGATCAATCAGGCTTGCTGGTTGGCCTTTCGCTTCAAGTACCGCTTTCATTAGCTGGATTGAGATTCGCTCACCTTTACTGATGATGCGTGCATTAACATGATTCGGGCACATACCCAGTAGATTAATACCGTTAACGAACTGTTTTAGCTGAGCAAGAGAAGTATCAACCTGCTCCTGGAACGCTGAACCATCAATAGAAGGAACAACAACTTGAATATCTGCAAACAGTGCAGCGAATGAGGATTCGATCTCTGTAATCTGTGCGTCTGCTTCACCATTTTTCAGTGCAGCTTCAATAACAGCGACCAACTTATTGGTTGTTTTCCCTGGAGCCGATAGTACAACGGCTAGCTCTTCTTGCTGGGCATTATTAGCGATGATATCCGCCGCTCGTAAAAAACGATCTGCATCAGCTAATGATGAACCTCCAAACTTTAAAACGCGCATCCCTTTCTCCATAAGTCATAAAAATGGTACAAAAAAAGGCCTGTATCTTGTTGGATACAGGCCTTTTTTTTAAAATCCGTTACTTAGCAGCCTGCCCCAACAATGTTAATGTCGGTAATAATAATGGTTGTGGTCATTACTAGGTGGCTTACGTGCTGCATATCAAATTCTCTGCTTGTGCTTTACTCTACGTGTATCAATTTTTACCACTAGACGTCAATGAAAAGTTGCGTTTTTTTTACATTCGCACCATTTTTCAGAGCAAACCATCATTTTAGGGATAAAACACCCTGTATTAACCTTCAATTAAGATACTGAATTCACTCACCGAGCAAATATAGGTAGTCAATTGCATATGCTAATAACAAAATGCTATATCGATTGTGCGGCGAGCGTACAAATTCTGTGCTTTAATTGAACGATAACGTTCGAAAAACAATAATAATGACATCAGGAGTGGGAAGTGAAGAGATTACTTATTCTTTTAGCCTTGGCTATGCCTGTTGTTTGTTCAGCGAACAGTTTACCTCTTCTAAATAGTTTGCCTCAGCTTCCCGGTCAAATCGATCGCTCTTCTCATAAATTTTTTATCTCCACCCAAAACGCATCGAATGAAAGCTTCGATACTTGGAAAATAGACAGTGGCTATTCATATAGCTTGTTTTCGGATGTGGATCTTTATGTCGGTACACGTATCAATAGTGCTGCACTGAAACAGGAAAGCGGATTCTTGAGCGGTGTCAGTTATCAATTCTCAGAAAGAGTCTCTTTCAACAGTTCTCTGCACACCTATAAAGATGAAACCGAAGACAATGAGAAATCGGTGGCCGCAGAAGTTTCTAGCCGAGTACAGCTGACCGACAATTTAGATTTGCATGCCACTCTTGATTATGAAGAGTGGCAGCAAGGTGTTGAAGTGGGGTTAGGGTTTCGCTTCTAATCCAATTAACTTGATATCGATGAATATGTTACGTATTCAAGCCTCTTTTATTAGTTACGCACCACTTATGATTCAAGCAATAGCTCAGATGAAATTAACACACCATTCCAATCTGCATAAATGTAATCCCCAGGCTGAATCAGTTGATTGTGTATAGAGAGCGTGACATTCACTTGGCCTACGCCGCGTTTCTCTGTCTTGAATGGCGATGCACCCAATGCCTGAACACCAAGATCCATTTGCGACATCATGCCAACATCACGCACAGCACCGTTTACAATCACGCCTTCCCAGCCATTTTCTATTGCGAGAATCGCGAGTTGATCACCAAGCAGCGCCTTCTGGCATGAACCATTCCCGTCAACAACAAGCACTTTGCCACAGCCGTCTGTCTCTAAAACCTCGCGAACCTTGGAATTATCGTGATAACAACGAACTGTTACAATTTTTCCAAAGAACGCACCACGTTGACCGAAGTTCTGCAATGGCATATTCAGTAGGGTGACTTTGCTTTCAAACTCATCACACAAGTCAGGTGTTATATCGTGCATATATCCTCCGTGAGTAAGGCGCTACCTGTTAAGTCAGGTGAGCCTCTATGCTTTTATATGTTATTAAAATTAATCCTTTGTTTTCATTATTCTATGCTCAATTTATTACTCAATAAAAGTTGATTGAGCATATTTATCTACTAGACTCTTAGGAAAGCTTTCAGCTTCCTTGGTTAATAATCCGGTCTTTAGCAACCGAGATGTGCGAAGCATCTCGAATAATCATTCTTGTTTTGGTACTAAATAGTCACCATAACATTGGTTAAGTTGTAGCCATACTATTAAAGTTTGTTGCGATACGGCAATTGATGTAAATCAACAAACTGAATGGAATTAACATTCTCGCGTTGTTAGCATGCTGTTAACATTATAGAATCCTCTGCAATCACTAAAAGAATGATTGAAAGGCGTACTGGATCTACGTTATTGGGCAATACTTCAAGGAAGGCAGATAGCTGGAAGTAAGTGTTTTTTTGAAAACTTTAAGTTATCATCAAAAATACATTACCTGTATGTTATGTTTTTGCCTAGAATTTATTCTATTAGCACAGTTTCGTCACAAATTTAGGTACCGCCAAATGCAAACCCCGCAGATTCTTATCGTTGAAGATGAGCAAGTAACTCGTAACACTCTAAAGAGTATTTTTGAAGCAGAGGGATATGCTGTTTTTGAGGCTAGCGACGGTGAAGAGATGCACCAAGTGCTATCTGACAACCAAGTTAACCTTGTAATTATGGACATCAACCTTCCAGGTAAGAATGGTCTACTACTTGCGCGTGAACTACGTGAGCAAGCAAACGTAGCGCTTATGTTCTTAACTGGTCGTGATAATGAAGTTGATAAGATCCTTGGCCTAGAGATCGGCGCTGATGACTATATCACTAAGCCTTTCAACCCTCGTGAACTGACTATCCGTGCACGCAACCTTCTGAACCGTTCAATGAGCACAAGCTCTGTTCAAGAAGAAAAGCGCAGCGTTGAGAAGTACGAGTTCAACGGTTGGGTACTAGATATCAACAGTCGTTCTCTGGTTAGCCCAGATGGCGAAGGCTACAAGCTACCTCGTTCAGAGTTCCGTGCTCTACTTCACTTCTGTGAGAACCCAGGTAAGATCCAAACACGTGCAGACCTTCTTAAGAAGATGACTGGCCGTGAGCTTAAGCCACACGATCGTACTGTAGACGTAACAATCCGTCGTATTCGTAAGCACTTTGAATCTGTTTCTGGTACGCCAGAAATCATTGCAACGATTCACGGTGAAGGCTACCGCTTCTGTGGTGACCTAGAAGACTAATTCGATTGGCGTTTCTGGTCGTTTAACACTCGGTGTTTTTAACAGTAGAAGCGCAATCAATAGTTACTAAAAAGGGAGAATGCCAACGCATTCTCCCTTTTTTATTCTTCTTAATTGATAAGGCTTTAGTAAACCGTATCAACCTTAACGTCTTTCTCCACCAGCCACTTCACAGTTTCACCGTCTCTCAGCTCAACCGCAACATCAACAGGCTTTTCGCTATCGATCTCTAACTGCCATACAAACGCCACTTCCCACTGAGTTTCACTATGTGTTCTTAGGTCAAGGTCATCAGCCGTTACTAGCAAGGTATCTGCACCTTGCTTAACTGTCACGCTCTCCACTGCAAGTGTTGCTGGTAGCTGTGAGTCTGACTCTAGGTAGATAGAACCGTGTAGTGTCTTATCTTGAGCTTCTCCAATAGTTGGCATCTTGTTGTGCCAAAGATTACTCTTCATTGTGACTGTAGATGTAGAGACTTCAACTTGGTTATCTTGCTGCCATTCTACTTGTGGTGCAGAGCAGCCGGCTAATGCCACAACGCATGCGGCGAATGCTAATTTCTTCATTATTCTTCTACCTTTGATTTAACCAACTTTTTAAAACTTCAATATCGTTTTGGTATTCGTTATTTATTTCATCAACCCAATCTGAAATGTTCTCCCACCACGCAGGCATATCTGGAGATTGGGCTTTCTGAGCAACTTGCTGTATGCGCTTTAGGCCAATGGAGCCTGCTGCACCTTTAATCTTATGCGCCTCAGAAACGATACTGGCTTGATCTTTCGCGACCATGTTGGAGTTCAATATTTCCATATACTCCGGCATCATATCTTCAAACATCACGATACTATCCAAAACCGGTTTCGGCCCAACAATATCAACATAAGACTCTAGCATATCAATATCAAGCAAAGTGGTATCAACCGGTGAAAGAACAGGCTTACTCACGTCGACTTTATCAATGCTCTCAACCTTCTCCGTACCCGCTACTGTCTCAATTACCTCTGGCGTATCTTCGATCAGTTCGCTGATGACATCTTGGATTGCACGAACCGACAATGGTTTACTGATCGCTTCGTCCATGCCTTTCTGGAAGTACTCTTGCTTGTTATTCAATACGTTCGCCGTTAATGCAACCAAAGGCGGCAGCTGGCTGTATTTCTCACGGTAGTATTGGGCAATGTCGAAACCTGTCATATCTGGCAGTTGGATGTCCAGTAATACCAAATCATAGTCTTCAGGGTTGAAAGCTATTTGCGCCTCTTTACCCGTCATCACTACTGTCACTTCATGGCCTAAGCTTTCAAGTAGAGAACGAGCCACCGTAATATTGAGCTCAATGTCTTCGACCATAAAGATCTTTAGATTTGATTGCTTTCTTGGTGTCTTAATCAATGCTTGAGTATCGTGATTAACAGGCACACGAATCGAAACTGTAAAGGTACTACCAAAACCCTCTTCACTGGTCACTTCAATGTGGCCATCCATCATATTGATCAGTTGTTGAGATACAGCAAGACCAATACCGGTACCGACGGCGTGTAGATTGTCCGTTCCCGATTTCACCTGATAGTACATCGCGAAGATCTTCTCGATTTCACTTTCAGGGATACCAATCCCGGTGTCTTCTACTTCCATCGTGATATTGGCAAAGTCGCCATCAATGTCGGCGCTGACTGTCATCACCACACCACCATCTTTGGTGAACTTCATCGCGTTACTTACAAGGTTCCACAGTACCTGTCTAAGACGAGTACCATCCACTTCAACAGCAACAGGAAGATCAGACAATCTTTCTAGATCGAACCTCAACCCTTTCTGCTCTGCCATTAACGCAGAAATGCTCTCGATCTCAACAACGAAGTCTTCAAAGTTGATAGGGGTTGGGAATAGTTCAAGCTTACGGCGGTCGAATTTGTCCATATCGATAATATCGTTAAAAATATTACCCAATGTAACTGCGCTCACCTTGATGGTTTGCATCTGCTTACGCTGTTCGGTCGTCAGTTGACTATCGAGCAACATGCGGCTCAAGCCAATAATACCGTTAAGTGGTGTTCTTAACTCGTGGCTAATGGTTGAAATAAAGGTTGTCTTATCACGACTGGCTTTCTCAAGCGACTCTTGATGTTCTTTGCGTTCAGTAATATCACGGCCAAAACCGACTAAACCCAAGTGACGGCCATCTTTACTGTAGAAAGGAACTTTACGCAGTTCGAAGTAACTCTTACGTCCGTCAGGGTATTCAAGCCACTGGTCATAGGTCAGCGCTTGGTTGTCGGCAAATACTCTCTTGTCGGTTTCAACAACTTGCTGGGCAACCTCTTTGCTGTAGACATCCCAAGGCGTTAAGCCAACCAGTTCTTTTTCTGTTTTTCCGGTGAGCTCTTCCACCGCTCGGTTACAACCAGAAAACACACCATCTTCATTACGGTAGTAAATAAGGTCAGGAGAAGCATCGATAAACGAGCGTAATAGTGCCGTTCGCTCTGCAAGTTCAAGCTGAGTTCGCTCACGTTGGAACACCTCGTTCTCAAGGTCGTGCATCGCTTCTGCACGTGCTTCCTCCGCTTTTTCACGCTCTTCAATTTCTTGATTAAGCTTCTCAATATTGAGCTGCAGTTTATTGTTGAGTTCTTGGTCTCGCTCTCGCATGTCGCCAAGTTTAGAGACCAGTTTAGCTAGACGCTGACGAGATTCTTCCAACTGGTCAACGACCACCGATAAGAAATAAACCGCCCAAGGCGTGATCACTAAGCCGAAGAAAACTGAACGGACAATGTCGATATCATCAACATTACCTTTAAGTGCGAGGGTAATGCCAACTTGCACAACAACAGCGAGGGCAACAAGCGCTAAGGCGAGTAAGATAGAAAAGCGGACAATCCCCAGCTTTACGAGTAGATCCACGTAATACTGGGCAAGATTTTTCATGGGTTTCATTTAGCGCTCCATGCGATAAGACTAGCAACATTCTACCCTGTTTGAAGATAGGAGGTAAGCTAGCTACATCACACGCAGCAAGAGATCAGCGGCAATATCGCAGGTTAATCCAATTAATATAAATACCGAACAACCAAAACAGACAAAGGTGGGCAAATCACCGATTTTATAGAGTTAGCGAATTGAAGATGGATGCACCATAGAACGGTTTCGACCGTCAGATTTTGCTTGATACAGCGCACTGTCAGCCAAAGCAACGGCCGACTCCATCTCGTCATCAGGCTTAGGAATGTAAGAGACAATACCAATACTCACCGTGATGAATTCAGAGACCGTCGACTTCTCATGCGCAAGTTCCAATTTAAGGACTTCGTCATGAATACGCTGCGCCACCAGCTGAGCACCTTCGGTCGTTGTATTCGGCAAAATAAAGCCGAATTCTTCACCACCATAACGAGCTACACAGTCCGATGAACGATTCAGCACCTGCTTAAATGCCTGAGAAACTTGGACCAGAGCGTCATCACCTTGTTGGTGTCCGTAATAGTCGTTGTAGCCTTTAAAGAAATCGATGTCACACAGCATGATGGTCAATGGCAACTTCTCACGCACATGGTAGTGCCACAATGTCGAGAGCTGCTCATCAAAACGACGGCGGTTGGATACTTGAGTCAAGCTGTCCATAAAACTAAGACGTTCAAGCTCGAGGTTAGCCTCTTCCAACTTCTGCTCAGCAAGGTAACGCTCGGTAATATCACGGGCCATAATCAATACGCCATTGGTGCTGGATGCCAGATCTCTAAACGGCGATTTTACCACATCATACCAAGTGTATTCGCCATCACTAGAGATGACCTTATCGATATAGCGTAACGACTTACCCTGATGAAGCACTTGATGATCGGTGTCTGAAATACGCATGTACATACTATTCGGAACGACATCTTGCAGGCGTTTACCAACAAGGTCACTGACCTCAGAAATACCAAGCGCCGCCACAAACGGCTTATTACACGCTTGATAAACCATGTTTTCATTGAAGATGCCAATCGAATCAGGGCTAGCTTCCAAGATATTTTGTAAAATTGTGTCTCGCTGTGCAAGTGCCACTTCGGTATCTTTTCGTTTTTCCATTTCACCACGCAGTTTTTGCTGCATGTCGTGCCAATCGGTCACATCGTGGCTGATCGAAAGCGTACCGATGGTCTCTCCATCTTGTGAAAGCAGTACACTTTGATAGGTTTCGAGCAAGCAACCTTTACCGTCTTGATCCGTCGTCCACGAACGTTCACTGACTCGACCTTTTAATGCTCCACCAGAAACACTTAAAGTGCCTTCTTCAGGTCGACCGTGCCAAAACTTTTTAAACGAACGATTACTAGCAACCAACTCTCCTTTCTGATCTTTCACGTAGATCAGCTCAGATAAAGAATCCAAAGCGGTGCGCGCAACATTAAGCTCTCGAACCTCTTGAGACAGTTCTTCGTTGGTATTTTTATAAGGTGAGGCATGAATCATCCACGCCTTCTTATTTCTAAAAAGGATCTTGCGACCGACTAAATTGATCTTAAAAGACTCAAATTCAGAAAGTGCCCACAGGGAAACTTGCTCAAAAGATCGAGAACGTATGTGATTGGTTAAGTAGTGACGAAAGCTATTCTCGCTTTCAACGGTAGGGAATCGAAAGTGAACGCCAATTTGGCGAATACCAAGCAGCTGCATGGCTTGGCGATTGGCATAGAGTATTTCGCCCCTTCGAACATCAACAAAGTAGAGTGGCGAAGGGGTAGCGAGTAGAAGCGTTTCGATGTGCGACTGATAACGAGAATAGAGATGCCAGCAGATGAGGCCAATCAGCAATATAACAACGATATAAATACCGTAACCATACGCCCTGTCCCACAACCAAGTCATTACTAGTTCCATTTACTCTCAATCTATACCATAAAATCTGTGAGGGAAATGTTACCACTATTTGTTGGTTTTATCTGCTGTTACCTACAGTCACCCATTTCTATTAATTGGCAGCGTTTAAAACAGGCAGTGTGTACTCAAATGCAGAGCCAGTTCTGATGCCTTGAGCACCTGTCTTATCGAGCGAACGACCTATTTCAGTCATCGCTAACCAGCGGTTCTCGCACCACAAAGGAGAGAGTAACGTTGGGCGTCTCGCCGCTGAAGAAACACGGTGATAAACCACCTCCGCAGGCGTGCGTTGAATGATCTCACTCGCGATATCAATATACTCTTCAAGGCTTGGGGCTTCTAGCTTTCCTGCCTTCCACGCCTTAGCCATGGTACTGCCCTCTACTATATGAAGGCCGTGCAGCTTAATACCATCGGTTCCCACCGCTAATACCTTGTCTAAGGTTTCAAGATTATCCGCTTTGGTCTCTTTGGGCAGGCCGACAATAAGGTGAGTACATACCTTGATGCCTAAAGCTCGTGCGCGCTGGGTGATCGTTTCATACACCGCAAAATCATGTCCGCGATTAATTCGCTTGAGGGTTTTATCATTGGCCGTTTGTAGGCCGAGCTCGAGCCAAATCTCATAGCCTTGTTTAACGTAGCCCGCTAATAGATCCAACACCGCATCAGGCACACAGTCTGGTCGCGTGCCAACACAAAGGCCGACGATCTCTGCACCGGGTGCTTTTAGCGCCTCTTCATACATATTCTTGAGCACTTGCACCTCTGCATAAGTGCTGGTGTAAGCCTGAAAGTAAGCCAGATACTTCTTGGCACGAGCAATTTCACCTGCGCGATCCTTTAGCTGGTCAGCAATGCTTTGAATTTGAGTTTGTTCATCGGCAAAGGAGGCCACGTTGCAAAAAGTGCAGCCCCCGCGACCAATGGTTCCGTCTCGGTTTGGGCAGCTGAAACCACCATGAAGCGTCAGCTTGTGAACCTTCTCGCCATAACGGCGTTGAAGATCTTGGCCGATAGTATTAACTAACTCATGTAATTGCATATTTTCAAAGCACTCAGTAAATAAGAATGAATATCAGTCTTTTTTTTGAAAAAAAATTACATCCCTGCAAAATTCGACCAATTAGTTTACTCAAGGCTTTTTGCGAGCAACCTAACAAATATCAATAAACATGCAAAAAATCGGCTCTATTTGCCTAATGTTGCACATTTGTTAGGCATTAAATTCAAAATAAAACGAAAAAAATGGTCTACATGGGTCAACTTTCATTGCAATTCGCCTAGACAAAATTGTAGGATACTTACACATATTGGCGGTTTTTGAGTATTTACTTACAACTAAAACTTGCTAATAAGTCGGTGATATCCATATCCCACCTATATAAACCACTAGTTTGTGGTTAAAAATAAACGGATATCACTAAGGATTGTTTTTCTCGCAATACTTTTCCTGCGAGATACGGAAAGGATTCAAACCGCCAGCATAGGCAGGTTTAGACCCATAAATATAAAAGGACAAGGCTGACTTTATACAAAGAAGTTGCGCCTAGATTTAACTGGAAGGATGTATCTATGGTAGATCAAGAGCAGAACTCACAGGGTCTGTATACTCCTGAATTGGAGCATGACGCTTGTGGTATCGGTTTTGTTGCGCATCTAAAGAATCGCAAATCTCATGATGTAGTAACTCAAGCACTCGATATGCTTGCACGTATGGAACACCGTGGCGGCCAAGGCTGCGATCCGTGTTCTGGTGATGGTGCAGGTATCCTGCTACAGAAGCCGCACGAATTCTTACTAGAAGAAGCCGTAAAGCTTGGAATTAAGCTGCCATCTTTTGAAAAATATGGTGTTGGTGTTGTACTTTTCCCTAAAGATGAACACAAACGTGCACAGTGTCGTGACATTCTAGAACGCAATGCACAACGCCTTGAGTTAGAAGTTATCGGTTACCGTGAACTTCCAACTGACAATTCAATGATTGGTGCTGACCCACTAAGCACTGAACCTCAATTTGAACACGTATTTATTTCTGGCGGCCCTGGTATCACACCAGAAGAACTTGAGCGTAAACTGTATGTTCTACGTAACTACACGGTTCGTGTATGCCTAGAAAGCGTTTCAAATATCGGTGATGACTTCTACATCAACTCTATGTCTTACAAGACATTGGTGTACAAAGGTCAGCTAACAACTGAACAAGTTCCTCAGTACTTCCTAGACCTGCAAAACCCAACCATGGTGACAGCTCTAGCACTTGTACACTCTCGCTTCTCTACCAATACATTCCCACGTTGGCGTCTAGCTCAGCCTTTCCGTTACATCGCGCATAATGGCGAAATCAATACGGTTCGCGGCAACCTGAACTGGATGAAAGCACGTGAAGCAATCCTAGAATCGGATCTGTTTACACAAGCTGAAATCGACATGCTACTGCCTATCTGTCAGGAAGGTAGTTCGGATTCATCAAACTTCGATATGGCGCTTGAGCTACTTGTTCTTTCAGGTCGTACTCTGCCACATGCGTTGATGATGATGATCCCGGAAGCATGGCAAGAAAACAAAAACATGGATCCGACTCGTCGCGCGTTCTACCAATACCACGCGAACGTTATGGAACCATGGGATGGCCCAGCATCTGTATGTTTCACCGATGGTGTTCAAGTAGGTGCAACACTTGACCGTAACGGTCTGCGTCCTTCTCGCTACACAGTAACTAAAGACGACTTCCTAGTAATGGCGTCTGAGTCTGGTGTTGTTGAGATCGCACCTGAAAACGTTGAGTACCGTGGTCGTCTACAACCAGGTCGTATTTTTGTTGCTGACCTTGAGCAAGGTCGTATCATTTCTGATGAAGAAGTGAAAGACAGCATTGCTAAAGCACAACCTTACGAAAAGTGGGTTGAAGAGAACCTTCTGAGCCTGAAAAAGCTACCAGATGCGAGCAACGAATTTAGCCAACCTTCTCCAGAGAAACTTCTCCACAAACAACAATCGTTTGGCGTGAGCTCTGAAGAAGTAAACGAAATTATTCTACCTCTTGCGAAAACAGGCTACGAGCCACTTTCTGCAATGGGTGCTGACTGGCCGCTAGCGATTCTGTCTCACCAATCGCAGCACCTTTCAAACTACTTCAAACAGTTGTTTGCACAAGTAACCAACCCGCCAATCGACCCGATTCGTGAGCGCATGGTTATGTCTCTGAATACTTACCTAGGTAAAGACCAGAACTTACTTGCTGAAACACCTGAGCACTGTCAAAAAGTAGAACTTGAGTCTCCAGTACTGTCTAACTCAGAGTTAGAAAAACTGCGTGCAATCGATAACGAGCACCTTCAAGCGAAGACGCTGGACATCGTATTCCAAGCAAATGGCGACCAAGGTAAGTTAGAGCGCGCACTTAAGCGTATCTGCCAATACGCAGAAGACGCAGTGATTGATGGCTACTCTATCATCCTACTGACAGACCGTGCGGTTAACTCTAACCATGCCGCTATTCCAGCAATGCTGGCTGTTGGTGCGGTTCACCACCACCTAATCCGTAAAGGTCTACGCGCTAAGTGTGACATCGTTGTTGAAACGGGTGACGCTCGTGAGACACACCACTTTGCAACGCTTATCGGTTACGGTGCGAACGCAGTTAACCCGTACCTAGTTATTGAAACGATTGTTGAACTGCAACGTACGAAGAAGCTAGATCCAAACGTACACCCACGTGAGTTATTCGATAACTATCGTAAAGGTGTTAACGGCGGTCTACTTAAGATCTTCTCTAAGATGGGGATCTCTACGCTGCAGTCTTACCACGGTGCACAAATCTTTGAAGCACTTGGTGTTAGCAAATCAGTGGTTGAAAAATACTTCACAGGTACTGTTTCTCGTATCCAAGGTCTAACGATCGACGATATCGCGCGAGAAGTACTGGTTCGTCACCGTGTTGGTTACCCAGCTCGTGAAATCCCAGCTCAGATCCTTGATGTTGGTGGTGTTTACCAGTGGAAACAACGTGGCGAGAAGCACCTATTCAACCCTGAAACGATTTCTCTACTTCAAGAATCAACGCGTAACAAAGATTACGGCCAGTTCAAGAAGTACGCAAAAGCAGTCGATGACCAAGGCGACAACGCAGCAACACTACGTAGCCAACTGGATTTCATCAAGAACCCTGCAGGCTCTATTCCTCTAGCAGAAGTAGAACCAATCGAGAATATCCTTAAGCGTTTCGCAACCGGCGCAATGAGCTTTGGTTCAATCTCGCATGAGGCTCACTCAACACTGGCTGTTGCGATGAACCGCATTGGCGCGAAATCAAACTCAGGTGAAGGTGGTGAAGATCCAGCACGTTTCGAACGTAAAGAAAATGGCGACTGGGAACGTTCAGCAATCAAACAGGTGGCTTCTGGTCGCTTTGGTGTAACGTCTTACTACCTATCTAACGCTGATGAGCTACAAATCAAGATGGCTCAAGGTGCGAAACCTGGCGAAGGTGGTCAACTACCAGGTGATAAGGTTGATGACTGGATCGGCGCAACTCGTCACTCGACTCCGGGCGTAGGTCTTATTTCTCCACCGCCACACCACGATATCTACTCAATCGAAGATTTAGCTCAGCTGATCTACGATCTGAAAAACGCGAACCGTAACGGCCGTGTCAACGTGAAGCTAGTATCGGAAGCAGGCGTAGGTACGATTGCATCTGGTGTAGCGAAAGCGAAAGCTGACGTGGTACTTATCGCAGGTTTTGATGGTGGTACGGGTGCATCTCCGATGTCTTCTATCCGTCACACAGGTCTGCCTTGGGAACTGGGTCTAGCGGAAACTCACCAAACACTACTGAAAAATGGCCTACGTAACCGTATCGTTGTTCAGTCTGATGGTCAGATGAAAACACCACGTGACCTTGCAGTAGCAACGTTACTTGGCGCTGAAGAATGGGGCGTAGCAACAGCAGCTCTAGTTGTTGAAGGCTGTATCATGATGCGTAAGTGTCACAAGAATACATGTCCTGTTGGTATCGCAACACAGAACAAAACTCTGCGTGAGCGTTTCGACGGCCGCGTAGAAGACGTAGTCACTTTCTTCCAATACATGGCTGAAGGTCTGCGTGAAGTAATGGCTGAACTTGGCTTCCGCTCTATCGATGAGATGGTTGGTCAATCGCACAAACTTAAAGTTCGTGATGACATCGGTCACTGGAAGTACAAGAACCTAGATCTAACACCGGTACTGCACATCGAGCAGGCGCGTGAAGAAGATGGTATCTACAACCAGACACAACAAAACCACAACCTAGAAGACGTTCTAGACCGCAAGTTGATTCAAGCGGCGATTCCAGCTCTTGAGAAAGGCGAAGCGGTTACCGCTCAGTTCCCTATCATCAACACGGACCGTTCAGCAGGCACCATGCTGTCGAACGAAATCTCGAAGGTTTACAAAGACCAAGGTTTACCACAGCCAATGAACGTTAAGTTCCACGGTAGTGCTGGCCAATCTTTCGGTGCGTTCCTTGCGAAAGGCGTTAAGTTCGAAGTAGAAGGCGACGCGAACGATTACTGGGGTAAAGGTCTGTCTGGCGGTACGTTGGTACTGTACCCAGATGCGAAATCGACTATCGTTGCTGAAGACAACATCGTGGTAGGTAACGTATGTTTCTACGGCGCGACTTCAGGTGAATCTTTCATTCGCGGTATGGCTGGCGAACGTTTCTGTGTTCGTAACTCTGGCGCGAAGGTTGTTGTTGAAGGCGTTGGTGACCACGGTTGTGAATACATGACTGGTGGTGTTGCAATTATCCTCGGCTCAACAGGTCGTAACTTTGCTGCTGGTATGAGTGGCGGTGTTGCCTATGTTTGGGATAAAGCGGGTGACTTCGAAACCAAGCTTAACTCTGAACTTGTAGACCTAGATCCAATTGAACAAGAAGATAAAGATCTTCTACTAGATATGCTAACCAAGCATGTTGAATTCACAGGAAGTGAAGTTGCTCAGTCTTTCCTAGACAACTTTGAAGCAAGTGTTGCATCACTGATTAAAGTCATGCCACGCGACTACAAAGCGGTTCTTGAAAAGCGTAAAGCTGAAGCACAACAGGCACAAACGGAAGAAGTGGAGGCAGTATAATGGGTAAGCCTACTGGATTTTTAGAACACGGTCGTGAGCTTCCAAAGAAGCTCGACCCGTCAGTTCGAATTGAAGACAACAAAGAGTTCGTACTTAACGAAGAGTTTGGTGACAAAATCAATACTCAAGCCTCTCGTTGTATGGACTGTGGCGTACCTTTCTGTCACAGCGGTTGTCCGATTGGTAACATCATCCCAGAATTCAATGACGCGGTTTACCGTGACAGCTGGGAAGAGGCTTGGAACATCCTAAGCTCTACCAACAACTTCCCTGAATTTACGGGTCGTGTGTGTCCTTCTCCTTGTGAGAGTGCTTGTGTACTAGGTATTAACCAAGACCCAATCACTATCTGTAATATCGAGAAAACAATTGTAGAAACTGCGTACCGTGAAGGGTACGCAAAACCAAAAACACCTCGCTCTCGCACGGGTAAAACCGTAGCGATTGTTGGCTCTGGCCCTGCAGGTCTAGCCGCAGCCGAGCAGCTAAACAGTGCAGGTCACTCAGTGACAGTATTTGAACGTGATGAGAAAGTCGGTGGTCTACTGCGCTTCGGTATCCCTGATTTCAAACTGGGCATGGACGTGATTGATCGCAAGATCAACCTAATGGCTGAAGCAGGCGTTGAGTTTAAAGTTAACCAACACATTGGTGTTGATGTTAATGCTCAACAACTGCGCCAAGAGTTTGATGTGGTATTGCTAACTGGTGGTTCTACGGTTCCACGTGACTTACCAATCCCGGGACGCGAATTGAAAGGCGTTCACTTTGCCATGGAGTTCCTTGGTCAAAACAACCGCCGTGCTAACGACTTAGACCTTAAGACTGAAGAGATTCACGCTAAAGATAAGCACATTGTGGTTATCGGTGGTGGTGATACAGGCTCTGACTGTGTAGGCACATCAAACCGTCACAAAGCAGCAAGCATTACTCAGGTTGAGATCATGCCGATCCCACCAGAGAAACGCCCAGCAAACATGCCTTGGCCCCAATACCCAATGATCATGAAGACCACGACTTCTCATGAAGAAGGCTGTGAACGTCACTGGAACATCTTGACTAAAGAGTTCATCGGTAACGATCAAGGTCAAGTGACGGGTCTACGTATTGCTGACATCGTTTGGCAAGATGCGAAACCAGGTGAGCGTCCAGGTTTTGATGAAGTCGCGAACTCTGAGCGTGTTATTCCTTGTGACATGGCATTCCTAGCAATGGGCTTCTTACACCCAGAGCCAACCGGTGTGCTTGCTCAACTAGACATAAAACTGGACGAGCGCGGTAACGTCGCTTCTGAAGGTTTTGCAACGAACCAGAAAGGCGTTTTCGCTGCTGGTGATATGCGTACTGGTCAATCTCTAGTTGTACGTTGTATTAATGAAGGTCGTGAATGTGCAATTGCCATTGATGACTTCTTAATGGGTAACTCAAACTTAGAAGCGAAAGCAGATTCACTCATGCTTTCCGCATAATATTTCTCGGGCTAACGTCAATGACGTTAGCCTAGAGGAAAAGCAACACCCTTCCTAACTTTTATATTTGGCTAGCACTCGATGCTAGCCTTTTTTCTCTCTGCTTTCTGGCTCTTACGATATTCCCCTCGCTGTACATGTTAAATCTTATTAACATCTATCTATTATATCCCTTTGATATCACTCTACTATTTTAGATTATTACGTGGTTAATCGCGTTTACGCATGATAATTAACCATGAACTTGACCTTAAACACAATTAGCTATACGTTGTAAAGCTGGTGAAAATAAAACCAATAGGTTTTGTTAACACAACCGATAACGTTTTAACTAGCTAAAACAAACAATCAGTTTATGTAAGAACAAGCTTATAAAAAATAACAAGTATATGAATAGTTAGTCATTTACTGTCTGGATGACAGAGAAGCAAAAGGGAGAATTGCAATGGCTCTATATGATCCTAGTCTTGAAAAAGACAACTGTGGATTTGGTTTAATAGCGCAAATGGAAGGCCAACCGAGTCATAAGTTGGTACGAACTGCTATTTCAGCCCTCGATCGCATGACACACCGTGGTGGTATCGCTGCGGATGGTAAAACCGGGGATGGCTGTGGCTTATTACTACAAAAGCCAGACTCTTATCTTAGAATTATTGCAGAAGAGAATAACTTCAAGCTCGGCAAGCAATACGCTGTCGGCATGATTTTCTTCAGCCAAGATCCAATCAAAGCGCAAACCGCGCAAGACATCGTCAATAAAGAGCTCGCTCAAGAGACCTTAACTGTTGCAGGTTGGCGCGTAGTGCCGACCAACACCGACGTATTAGGCCCGATTGCCAAAGATTCGGTACCCAATATTCAGCAAGTCTTTATCTCAGCCCCTGCGGGTTGGCGTGAACGCGATATTGAACGACGCCTTTATATCGCTCGCCGTAGAATTGAAAAGCAGATCACCGAAGACAAAGATTTCTATATTTGTAGCCTTTCGACACAAGTCATGGTTTACAAAGGTCTGTGTATGCCGGCCGATCTTCCGCGATTTTACCTCGATCTTGCGGACTTACGTATGGAATCGGCGATATGTCTGTTCCACCAGCGTTTCTCAACCAATACACAACCACGTTGGCCATTGGCTCAGCCATTTCGCTATTTGGCGCACAATGGTGAGATCAATACCATTGAAGGTAACCGCCAGTGGGCTAAAGCTCGTGCTTACAAATTCTCTTCACCGCTGCTGCCCGATTTACAAACGGCTGCACCCTTTGTAAATGAGACTGGCTCAGATTCATCGAGCCTAGATAACATGCTCGACTTGTTCCTTGCCGGTGGTATGGATGTGTTCCGAGCGATGCGTATGTTGGTGCCGCCCGCTTGGCAAAACCACCCAGACATGGATCCCGATCTACGTGCATTCTACGACTTCAACTCCAAGCACATGGAACCGTGGGATGGCCCTGCTGGTATCGTACTTTCAGATGGTCGTTACGCCGCATGTAACCTCGATAGAAATGGACTGCGTCCAGCGCGTTATGTGATTACCAAAGACAACCTAATCACTCTGGCATCTGAAGTTGGTATCTGGAATTACGCACCGGATGAAGTTGCAGAAAAAGGCCGCGTTGGTCCGGGAGAATTACTCGTTATCGATACACGCCGAGGCAAGCTATGGCAATCTAATGAAATCGATAATGACCTTAAAGGGCGTCATCCCTACAAAGAGTGGATGGAAAAGAACGTTCACAAGCTAACACCATTTTCTGAGCTTGATGATAACCAAGTGGGTAAGCGTAGCTTCGACGATGACACGCTCAAGACCTACCAAAAACAGTTTGCGATGAGCAACGAAGAGTCCGATCAAGTATTACGCGTGCTTGGTGACATGGGACAGGAAGCGGTCGGCTCAATGGGCGACGACACGCCAATGGCAGTACTCTCTTCGAAAGAGCGACTAGTCACTGATTACTTCCGTCAGAAGTTTGCACAGGTCACCAATCCACCGATCGATCCTTTGCGTGAAAAGCACGTGATGTCTTTAGCGACCAGTATCGGCCAAGAGATGAACGTGTTCTGCGAAACGGACGGTCACGCCTACCGTGTGACATTTAACTCACCAGTTCTGCTCTACTCTGACATGCAGCAACTTCTACAGTTAAATCAAAAACACTATGGCCACGCTATTCTTAGCATGCACTATGACCCAGCAGAAAAAGATCTCGAACAAGCCATCAATGACTTGTGTGATAGTGCGGTACAAGAAGTGCGTGACGGTGCCGTTTTAATTGTGCTTTCAGATAAAAACTTAGAGAAAGGTAAACTGCCGGTTCCAGCTGCGATGGCTGTCGGAGCTGTGCAAACCAAACTTGCAGACAACAACCTACGTTGTGATGCCAATATCGTGGTTGAAACCGCAACTGCACGTGACCCTCACCAATTTGCAGTGCTGCTTGGCTTCGGTGCAACCGCAGTTTATCCATACCTCGCTTATGAAGCGTTAGGAAAAATGTTGGATGATGGATCTTTAGATAAAGACTATCGTACCGCGATGCAAAACTACCAAAACGGCATTAACAAAGGTCTGTATAAGATCATGTCGAAGATGGGTATTTCTACGATTGCTTCATATCGCTGTTCGCAGCTTTTCGAAGCCGTTGGCCTACATTCCGATGTTGTTGAGCTCTGTTTCCGCGGAGTTACTACACGAATCCAAGGCGCAAGCTTTAGCGATTTCCAGCAAGATATCTATAATTTATCTCGCAAAGCCTGGACTAAGCGTAAGCCAATCGAGCACGGTGGTTTACTGAAATACGTCCATGGTGGCGAATACCACGCTTATAACCCAGATGTGGTAGGGACGCTGCAAACGGCAGTTAAAACCGGCGAAACTTCAGATTACCTATCTTTTGCGAAACAAGTAAATGCTCGCCCTGCCGCTATGCTGCGTGACTTAATGAGTCTCAAAAAAGCCGATAAGCCACTAACGCTTGAGCAAGTAGAGCCAAGCAGCGATCTCTTTAAACGCTTTGACTCTGCTGCAATGTCGATTGGTGCTCTGAGCCCAGAAGCCCACGAAGCACTTGCCATGGCGATGAACCGACTAGGAGGCTACTCCAACTCTGGTGAAGGTGGTGAAGATCCACGACGTTTTGGCACCGACCGTAACTCGCGTATTAAACAGATAGCTTCTGGTCGATTTGGCGTAACACCACATTACTTAACCAATGCAGATGTTCTGCAAATCAAGGTCGCACAAGGGGCGAAGCCAGGCGAAGGCGGTCAACTGCCAGGTCATAAAGTCACGGCAGAGATTGCTAAGCTGAGATACTCCGTGCAAGGGGTGACACTGATCTCTCCTCCTCCACATCACGATATTTATTCTATCGAGGATCTAGCGCAGCTTATTTTCGATCTTAAACAAGTGAACCCCAAAGCCTTGGTTTCAGTGAAGCTAGTTTCTGAGCCGGGTGTAGGCACGATCGCAACTGGCGTGGCAAAAGCCTATGCCGACCTGATCACCATTTCAGGCTATGACGGCGGTACCGCGGCAAGCCCACTGACTTCGGTGAAATACGCTGGCTGTCCTTGGGAGTTAGGGCTAGCAGAAACCCAACAAGCACTGGTTGCTAATGGGCTTCGTCATAAGATCCGCCTGCAAGTCGACGGTGGTTTGAAAACTGGCCTTGATGTTATCAAGGGCGCGATTCTCGGTGCTGAAAGCTTTGGTTTTGGTACCGCGCCGATGGTAGCAATGGGTTGTAAGTTCTTACGAATTTGTCACCTCAACAACTGTGCAACGGGTGTTGCGACTCAAGATGAAACCCTACGCCGCGAATACTTCAAAGGCCTACCAGACATGGTGGTGAACTACTTTACTGGCTTAGCCGATGAAGTTCGCCAATACCTTGCAGAACTTGGCGTAGAAAAACTTACTGATCTGATTGGTCGTACTGATTTACTAGAAGCCGTTCAAGGTCTCACAGCGAAACAGAGCAAACTCGATCTATCTTCAATACTCGAAGCTCCGGTATCTCCAGAAGGTCACCCGTTGTTTTGGACCGAGCCAAACGCACCATTTGATAAGGCTCAGCTCAACCAGCATATCCTTGATGATGCACTCGATGCGATTGAGAAGCGACAATCCACCAGCCTCTACTACAACGTGATCAATACCGATCGTTCAATAGGCGCCCGTATCTCAGGCGAAATAGCGAAACGTTACGGTAACCAAGGTATGGCAGGCTCACCAATCAAATTGTATCTCGACGGTACCGCTGGCCAATCTTTCGCAGTTTGGAACGCCGGTGGCGTCGAGCTTTACCTAACGGGTGATGCCAATGACTATGTCGGCAAAGGCATGGCGGGCGGTAAGGTGGTTATCAAACCTCACCAAGGCACTGCATTTGTTTGTAACGAAGCTACCATTATCGGCAATACTTGCTTGTATGGCGCAACCGGAGGCAAGTTATTTGCTGCAGGTACTGCAGGCGAACGATTTGGCGTGCGTAACTCAGGTACCGTCGCTGTGATTGAAGGCGCAGGTGATAACGCTTGTGAGTATATGACAGGCGGTATTGTGGCCATCCTTGGCGCAACTGGAGTGAACTTCGGCGCAGGTATGACGGGTGGCTTCGCTTATGTGATGGATAAAAACGAAGACTTCCAAGGCCGAGTGAACAACGAGTCGGTCGAGGCACTTTCTCTATCTGACTTATTCATCCACCAAGAACACTTACGTGGTTTGATTGCAGAGCACTTAGAAGAGACGGGCTCAGTACACGCTGAAGCGATTCTGGCGAACTTTGATGAATGGATTCCGAAGTTCTACCTAGTGAAGCCAAAGACGGCGGATCTCAACACCTTGCTCGGTCACCAAAGCCGAAGCTCTGCTGAACTTCGTGTTCAAGCGCAATAATTGGAAGGAGCCACTAATGAGCCAGAATGTATACCAATTTATTGATGTGAATCGCGTAGACCCAGCGAAGAAGCCAATCAAGATACGTAAGATTGAGTTTGTAGAGATCTACGAACCTTTTACTAAGCAACAAGCCAAGGCGCAAGCTGACCGCTGTTTAGACTGTGGTAACCCTTACTGTGAATGGAAGTGTCCAGTCCATAACTACATCCCTCAATGGCTCAAGCTTGCCAATGAAGGGCGCATTATCGAAGCAGCTGAACTGTCTCACCAAACCAACAGCTTGCCTGAGGTTTGCGGCCGAGTCTGCCCTCAAGACCGTTTGTGTGAGGGGTCTTGTACCCTCAACGACGATTTCGGCGCAGTCACCATCGGCAACATTGAAAAATACATCAATGACAAAGCGTTTGAGATGGGCTGGAAACCAGACATGTCGCATGTCGAGTGGACCGACAAAAAGGTCGCAATCATCGGCGCAGGCCCCGCCGGTCTTGCTGCTGCTGACATCTTAGTTCGAAACGGTGTGAAGGCCGTAGTATTTGACCGCTATCCGGAGATCGGTGGCCTGCTCACGTTTGGTATCCCATCGTTCAAACTAGAGAAAGGTATCATGGAAAACCGTCGCCGTATTTTTAGCGGGATGGGCGTTGAATTTAAGATGAATACCGAAGTCGGTAAAGACGTTCAACTACAACAACTGGTCGATGACTATGATGCCGTTTTCTTAGGTGTCGGTACCTATAAAAACATGCGTGCTGGGTTAGACAACGAAGAAGCTCCGGGCGTTTATGATGCCCTACCATTCCTTGTTTCCAATACCTACAAGGTCATGGAACTCGATAATCCAACGCCATTCATCGACATGAAGGGTAAAAAAGTGGTTGTGCTTGGTGGTGGTGATACCGCGATGGACTGTGTCCGAACTTCGATTCGTCAGCATGCAGCTAACGTCATTTGTGCTTATCGCCGAGATGAAGCGAACATGCCAGGCTCTCGTCGTGAAGTGAAGAATGCGAAAGAGGAAGGCGTGAAGTTTATGTTCAACCTTCAACCATTAGCACTGGAAACCGATTCATCCGGTCACGTTACGGGCGTCAAAGTGGTGAAAACGGCGCTAGGTGAACCCGATGAAGCAGGTCGTCGTCGTCCGGAACCTGTAGAAGGCAGTGAGCATATTCTTGAAGCAGACGCCGTTATCATGGCATTTGGTTTCCAACCTCACGCGATGGAATGGCTAGAACCTTTCGGTGTGGAATTGGATCAATGGGGTCGAATCAAAGCTCCCGGCAAACAAGAGTTTCAATACCAAACCACCAACAGCAAGATCTTTGCAGGTGGTGATGCGGTTCGAGGATCTGACTTAGTGGTGACCGCTATTGATGAAGGCCGCAAAGCAGCGGAAGGGATCTTGGATTATCTAGAAGTGTAATTGGTTAAGGTTTCCTTTATTACTCAGTTCGTTACTATAAAAAAGGATCCAATGATGGATCCTTTTTTGAATTAGATACGTTTATTACAAGCATAACGAAAATACGTGAAACAATCGCAAAGTAACCAATACCCAGAACTACGATTGGTATAAAACAACGCCATAGGAAACACTATGAAAAAAGCCGCTCTCCTCTCGCTATCTCTTTTCACTTTAACCGCTTGCAGCCAAGGAATCACGGACATGAAAGACAGAACCTCATCACCTTGTGGTAACAAACCCAATTGCGTATCAACACAAGATGACCGTGAACAACATACTTTGGCTGCATTTGAGTTATCAGATTCAGCAAGCTTGGATGCGATTGAGCAGGTTGCGCTAACCTTACCAGGTTCGAAAACCGCGAGTAAAACAGAAGATTACCTGCGTGTGGAATGTACTTCCCGCATCATGCGCTTTGTCGATGACCTAGAACTAAAAATCACTGGTGACAAACTGATCGTGCGTTCAGAGTCTCGTACTGGCCATTCTGATTTTGGCGTAAACCGAAAACGTGCTGAACAACTTCGTACTAGCTTGAAAAGCGAAGGCCTAATCAAATAGATAAAAGAATACGCAGATAAATCGCTGCTATTCGGATGAGAAGTGCCTCTGGGCAGTCGCTCGACACTTCTTATCCATGCTACAATTTCACTCTACTGTTTAAATATTATTTATTAAGAGACTACACATGAAAATCGGCATCATTGGCGCAATGGAGCAAGAAGTTGCGATCCTAAAAGCAGCAATTTCAGACATTACTGAAGTTAATAAAGGCGGTTGTACCTTTTTCTCTGGTCAGCTAAATGGTGTTGACGTTGTTTTGCTTCAATCTGGCATTGGTAAAGTAGCAGCGGCTGTTGGTACTTCTATCCTACTAAGCGAATACCAACCAGACGTGGTACTAAACACAGGCTCTGCTGGCGGTTTTGATTCAACACTGAACCTTGGCGATGTTGTTATCTCTACAGAAGTTCGTCACCACGATGCAGACGTTACGGCCTTCGGTTACGAAATCGGCCAAATGGCAGGTCAACCTGCAGCGTTCAAAGCAGACGACAAGCTGATGGCCGTTGCTGAGCAAGCACTAGCACAAATGGAAGATAAGCATGCAGTTCGCGGTCTTATCTGTACTGGCGACGCATTTGTTTGCACAGCAGAACACCAAGAGTTCATCCGTAAGCACTTCCCGTCTGTGGTTGCTGTAGAAATGGAAGCTTCTGCGATTGCTCAAGCTTGTCACCAGTTCCAAGTACCATTTGTGGTTGTTCGTGCAATCTCTGATGTTGCAGACAAAGAATCACCAATGAGTTTTGAAGAGTTCCTGCCACTCGCAGCGCAAAGCTCTTCTGAAATGGTTATCAAAATGGTTGCCCTACTAAAGTAAGCGACTAGACATGCAAACACTGTTTGATCAGGTATTTGCAAATGGCGTGCTCCTTGTGATGTGGGGAGCACTGCTTTTTCATTTAATTTTACCTATACCCCATGCCGCACACCCCACGACCTTATGGCATAAGTTTGCTGAGCTTTTAGCAAGCAAGGTTAATAACAACCACAACTACTCCCAAAGCTTAATCTCAGGCACATTAGCCTGGGGGCTAATGGTACTGCCGACTCTGGTTATTCTATTGGCTCTGCAACCATTGGTTTGGCAATCTCAACTGTTTGAATTAGCACTGTTATTACTCGCGATTGATTGGCGCAATAATGAAAAGCTGGCTAACCAACTGATCAAAGCACTTGGCCGAGAAGATAAAGCGGCCGCACGTCAGTTACTGGCTCCGATTGTCAATCGTCAGACTGAATCACTTTCATCACTTGGCCTAGGCAAAGCCGCCACAGAAACCATCATCATGGGTTACGCTCGTAACGTGGTTTGTGTATTGTTCTGGTACGCCATTGGTGGTGGAGTCGCCGCGTTAATGTATCGCCTTGTGGTCGAGTTAGCTCGAGCTTGGTCACCAAGTCGCAAGCTATTTTCTCCATTTGGCTCAACGGCTATCAAGATCGTCGCTATCCTAGAATTTATACCGATGCGTTTGTTTGCTTTGATGATCGCATGTGGTGATAAAGCAACACACACATTTAAGATGATGCTAGTCCAAAGTCGCTCTTGGCCACTGCCCGGCCCTGCATGGTTAATCACAGCCGTTGGCAACAAGCTTGAACTATCATTGGGTGGCCCTGCGATTTACGACAACACCAAAGCCATTCGTGCAAAATTAGGCGGAAGAATCGCCCCATCAGCCCTGCATCTGTCTCAGGTTCAGAAACTACTATTTGGTCGCATCGCTATCTGGATGTTTTTACAAAGCCTAGCCTTACTATTTGTTCACCAAGGGATTTAGAGTGAAACATTCAGCACTTGTTACAAGCCTTACTATTTTGTCTTCCAGCTTATGGCTGCCTTTATCATTTGCAGAAGAAGCACCTCTGACTCAAGAAAAAGTACAGCCAGCTCAACGCGTGGTCAGCCTTGCTCCTCACGCTACTGAGCTCGCGTACAGCGCTGGTTTAGGCGACAACCTTGTAGCCGTAAGTGAACGAAGTGATTACCCACCACAAGCAGACCAGCTTGAAAAAGTGGCAAACTATCAAGGCATCAAGGTTGAGAAGATCATCGCACTTCAGCCTGATTTGATTCTTGCGTGGCCAGCCGGAAATCCGCCCAGAGAACTAGCAAAACTAGAGCAATTTGGTTTTAATATTTACTACTCCAAAACCAAAAGCCTAGACAGTATCGCAACCAATATTGAACAACTGAGCCAATACGCTAGCGATCCAAGTATTGGCGAAAATAACGCTCAACAATACAGAGAGCAGCTCAACGCGTTAAGACTAAAATACAAAGATGCTGAGCCAGTAAACTACTTCTACCAACTCAGTGAGAAGCCGATCATCACTGTTGCTCAAGGGCACTGGCCAAGTGAGGTGTTTGAGTTTTGTGGTGGCCACAATATTTTTGAAGACAGTGCTTCCCCCTATCCGCAAGTTGGTATTGAACAAGTTGTATTAAGAAAACCGCAAGTGATCTTCACTTCTCAGCACGCGATTGAGAATGGAACCATGTGGCAAACATGGGAAGATGAGATCCCAGCAGTTGCTCAAAATCAGATTTGGTCACTCAATTCTGACTGGATTAATCGCCCGACAACGAGAACTTTGAATGCGATCCAACAAGTGTGCGATTTCTTCGATAGAGCTAGGCAAAATCACTAACTATTTGCTGCGTTTTTTCGTACAATTCGCCACCGACCTGTCCCTACAATTTTAACTATAAGAGCACCAGTATCATGGACTCCATGCTGCTTTATATTATCGATTTATTTGGCACTGCCATCTTTGCCGTCTCAGGCGTATTTGTCGCTGGCCGTCTTAAGATGGATCCCTTTGGCGTCGCCGTTCTAGGCAGTGTTACCGCAATTGGAGGCGGTACAATTCGAGACATGGCTCTGGGCGCGACTCCCGTATTTTGGATCACCGATACCACCTACCTTTGGGTCATCATCATCACCTGTTTGCTGACCATGATTATTGTAAGACGCCCGAAACGTCTCGCTTGGTGGATATTGCCGGTATGTGATGCGATTGGCCTAGCGGTGTTTGTTGGCATTGGGGTAGAAAAAGCGCTTATCTATCAAGATTCAGCACTAGTGGCCATCATCATGGGGGTCATCACCGGCTGTGGTGGTGGTATTATCCGCGACGTGCTTGCTCGTGAAGTGCCAATGATTCTAAGAAGTGAAGTCTACGCGACCGCTTGTATCATTGGTGGCACTTTCCACACCATGGCGATCAGCATGGGGCACGACTCAGAAACTGCATTTCTAGCCGGCGTGTTCTCAACACTATTGATCAGGCTTGGCGCCATTCGTTGGCATTTATCATTGCCGACCTTCGCCATCAAATAAACCATTACCAAATATTAAGAAAGGCTCCGCAAAGGAGCCTTTCTTAATTTGAGCTCCCTCAACACAATTATTATGCTCTCGCGTTACACGTGCGAGCATAACTAAAAATACCTAACTTGGTTCAAAGCTTTAGTTTCAAGTCTAGAGAATGGATTGCGTTTCAGGTAAGTTAAAAAAATCATTCCCAACTTTCATGAATATAACCCAATGCTACTCGAAGGAATCGAAACTCTACTGGTATTGAGTAAAGCAAAGACCATGAGCCGCACAGGCAGTTTGCTTTATATCAGCCAATCAGCAGTCAGCAAACGGATTGCGAATTTAGAAAAGAAGCTAGGTAAAAAACTCATTGAACCGAGTGGCCGACAGATAAAACTCACGCCAGATGCGATAGCATTAATAGAGAGTATTGGCCCTACATTCAATGAACTTCGCGGGCTTATTTATGAACAGCAAGAGTTGGAAGATACCACTCTCATTACCCTAGACAGCTCTAAATCTCTGATAGCCGGTTATTTAGGTGAGATGATGGGCCAATTTATCCAGCAAGATAAGTACATCACCATTACCACCAACCACACACCGAGAATCATAGAGCGAGTACAATCTGGCAAGGCGACTTTGGGGTTGTGTGCTGGCTTACTGCCACCGCATCATGGGTTGATGACCTTCCACCTATTTGATGAACCGTTTTACATAGTGAGTAAGTCGCCGCTAACGGAGCTTCCTCCATTGGTGATTACCAACGATATGACCAACCCTGCCAATTCTTATCAACTTTCTGTATTAGAGAAGTTTGGTATCAAACCCTTAATGGAGATGGATGCCTACACCGCAGCGGCGCAACTTGCATTGGGCGGGACTGGGCCAGCGTTAATCCCGCTATCTATCGTAAAAACACTCAATATTGAGCCTCAATATCTGTATAGCTTCACCGAATTAGCAGGCTTGATTCGGCCGATTCATATCTGTGTCAGACCAAATAGTTACCAGTCTCCACGAGTTAAAACACTGATAGAATCCATTGTTGATGCTGTTCCCAAAGCAGTTTAGACGCCATTAGCATCGACATCACGATCACAAGGGGGCGAATCCATTTCTGCCCTTTTGTCACCACCACTTTAGCGCCAAGCTGAGCGCCCATAAAACCGCCGACCGCCATCACTAATCCCAACTTCCAAATTGGCAAACCAGCCAAAATAAAGAAAATTAAGGCAGCGATATTCGAGGTGAAGTTAAGTACCTTAGTACGCGCCGTCGCGTCGACTAACGAGAAGTGACCAATCGCAACAAAGCAGACGGTGAAGATAGAGCCTGTTCCTGGGCCAAAAAAGCCATCATAGAAACCCACGCCGCCGCCAATACACAGAGCAAACATCGCCTCAGAGATCTTCTGTTTTCCTTCAGACGCTCTAGTTTGGGGTGCTAACAGGAAATAGAGAGATATAGCGATAAGCAGCAACGGTATCACACTAGTCAGTAGGCTCGCATCAATGTGCTGGACTAACTCGGCGCCAATAGCAGAGCCGATAAAGGTACAAAAGATAGCAAGGCGCATCTCTTTGATGCTGACGATACCGTTGCGCACAAAATACCAACTCGCAGAGAAGCTGCCAAATGAGCTTTGGAGTTTATTGGTTGCCAATGCCTGCGTGGGTGGAACTCCAGCCGCTAGCAATGCAGGTAGAGTCAGTAACCCACCGCCGCCAGCCATTGCATCAATAAAGCCTGCTGCCGTTGCAACAACAAACAAGATAGTCAATATTTCTAGAGTGATTTCCATATACCCAACGCCTTTAAGTCCTGTGTAGCGACAAGTTACCACTCACGACAGACGAGCAATAACGAAACACAAGATTCTAACCTATTCCAAATATTCATCATTTAACCAACATCAGATAACAGACATAAAAAAGCCCACTCAGAAGAGTGGGCTTTGAGCATTTGTATCCGCTTAACAGCGATACACTTTAGGTGATTAAGCTTGAGAAGCTTTAACCTGAGCGTGTAGCTCTTGAACTGAAGTTACTGACGTTTTCGCGTCTGCAGTGTGCGCCATACAAGTCGCGAATGCAGCATTTAGCGTAGTCGTGTAGTTAACTTTCTCAGCAAGTGCACCACGACGAAGAACTTTAGAATCTTCAATCGCTTGACGGCCAGCTGCAGTGTTCACGATGTACGTGTACTCGTTGTTCTTGATACGGTCAAGAATGTGAGGACGACCTTCGTGCACCTTGTTTACTAGACGTGGGTTGATGCCCGCTTCGCCAAGGATAACCGCAGTACCGTGAGTTGCGTCTAGCTGGTAACCAAGCTTAGATAGCTTAGATGCTAGGTCAACAACACGCTCTTTGTCGCCTTCGCGAACAGAAAGAAGTGCACGACCGCCTTCTGGGTAGATGTTGCCACAACCCAATTCAGCTTTAGAGTATGCTTCTGCGAACGTCGCACCAACACCCATAACTTCACCAGTAGAGCGCATTTCTGGGCCTAACAGTGGGTCAACACCAGGGAATTTGTTGAATGGAAGTACAACTTCTTTCACTGAGTAGTAAGGTGGGATGATTTCTTTCGTAAAGCCTTGAGACTCTAGAGATTGACCCGCCATTACACGAGCGGCAATCTTAGCGATTGGCGCGCCAGTTGCTTTAGATACGAATGGAACCGTACGTGCTGCACGAGGGTTAACCTCGATTAGGTACACTTCATTGTTCTTAACAGCAAACTGCGTGTTCATCAGACCACGAACACCCAACTCAAACGCTAGCTTTTCAACTTGCTCGCGCATTACGTCTTGGATTTCTTGGCTTAGCGTGTATGCAGGAAGAGAACATGCTGAGTCACCTGAGTGAACACCCGCTTGCTCGATGTGCTCCATGATACCGCCGATTACAACGCGCTCACCGTCACAAATCGCATCTACGTCTACTTCAACAGCGTCGTCTAGGAAGCTATCAAGTAGTACTGGAGATTCGTTTGATACGCTAACTGCTTCGTTGAAGTAGCGACGTAAATCTTGCTCGTCGTATACGATTTCCATCGCACGACCACCAAGTACGTAAGAAGGACGTACAACCAGTGGGAAGCCGATTTCGCGAGATTTCTCTACCGCTTGCTCCATTGTTGTTACTGTTGCATTTTCTGGCTGAAGTAGGCCTAGACGGTCTACAGCAACTTGGAAACGCTCACGGTCTTCTGCACGGTCGATTGCGTCAGGGCTAGTACCGATGATTGGTACGCCAGCCGCTTCAAGAGCACGTGCCAGTTTAAGTGGCGTTTGACCACCGTACTGAACGATAACGCCTTTTGGCTTCTCAACACGAGCGATTGCTAGTACGTCTTCTAGAGTTACTGGTTCGAAGTACAGACGGTCAGACGTATCGTAGTCTGTAGAAACAGTCTCAGGGTTACAGTTAACCATGATAGTTTCGTAGCCATCTTCACGTAGTGCTAGTGATGCGTGTACACAACAGTAGTCAAATTCAATACCTTGGCCGATACGGTTTGGACCGCCGCCTAGAATCATGATCTTGTCTTTGTCTGTTGGGTTCGCTTCACACTCGTCATCGTAAGATGAGTACATGTAAGCTGTATCAGAAGAGAACTCAGCCGCACACGTATCTACACGCTTGTACACTGGGTGGATATCGTATTGGTCACGCAGACGACGGATTTCGCTCTCTGCTACACCTAGAATCTTAGATAGGCGCGCATCTGCAAAACCTTTACGCTTAAGCTTGTTTAGCTCGTCTTTGTTCAGACCAGCAAAGCCTTTCGCTTTCAGTTCTTGCTCTAGCTTAACGATGTCTTCGATTTGAACTAGGAACCAACGGTCGATTTGCGTTAGATTGAATACACCATCTACCGACATACCAGCACGGAATGCGTCAGCGATGTACCAAATACGCTCTGCGCCAGCTTCTTTAAGTTCGTGACGGATAGTCGTTAGAGCATCAGGTGCATCTAGGTCTACCATTTCGTCAAAACCAGTCGCGCCAACTTCTAGGCCGCGAAGTGCTTTTTGTAGAGATTCTTGTTGGTTACGGCCAATAGCCATAACTTCACCAACAGACTTCATTTGCGTCGTTAGACGGTCGTTAGCACCTGCAAATTTCTCGAAGTTAAAACGAGGAATCTTAGTTACTACATAGTCGATTGTTGGTTCGAATGATGCTGGCGTTGCGCCGCCAGTGATGTCATTCATTAGCTCGTCTAGCGTGAAGCCAACAGCCAGTTTCGCTGCAATCTTAGCGATTGGGAAACCTGTTGCTTTAGATGCTAGTGCAGAAGAGCGAGATACACGTGGGTTCATCTCGATGATAACCATACGGCCATCTTTCGGGTTGATACCAAACTGTACGTTTGAACCACCTGTTTCAACACCAATCTCACGCAGTACTGCTAGAGATGCGTTACGCATTAATTGGTATTCTTTGTCTGTCAGCGTTTGAGCTGGAGCCACGGTGATTGAGTCACCGGTGTGAATACCCATAGGGTCGAAGTTTTCAATCGCACATACGATGATGCAGTTGTCGTTTTTGTCACGGACCACTTCCATCTCGTACTCTTTCCAACCGATAAGTGATTCATCGATAAGAAGTTCGTTTGTTGGAGATAAGTCCAAACCACGACGACAGATTTCTTCAAACTCTTCTTTGTTGTAAGCGATACCGCCACCAGTACCACCCATCGTGAACGATGGACGAATGATACAAGGGAAGCCAACCATGTCTAAAACTTTGTAAGCTTCTTCCATCGTTTTCGCTGTATCAGCAGTTGGACACTCAAGGCCAATAGCTTTCATTGCTTTATCGAAGCGTGAACGGTCTTCTGCTTTATCGATAGCGTCAGCCGTTGCACCAATCATTTCAACACCGAACTCTTCAAGAACGCCGTGCTTTTCTAGGTCTAGAGCACAGTTCAATGCAGTTTGACCACCCATAGTAGGTAGAACTGCATCAGGCTT
The DNA here is from genome assembly GCF_001557875.1 of Vibrio splendidus. Taxonomy (GTDB): domain Bacteria; phylum Pseudomonadota; class Gammaproteobacteria; order Enterobacterales; family Vibrionaceae; genus Vibrio; species Vibrio splendidus_F. The sequence goes on from NZ_LNRF01000006.1 coordinate 110,590, forward strand.
CTCTTTAGCGATGATGTTACGCACAACTTCCCATTGGATAGGTTCGATGTAAGTTGCATCGGCCATATCTGGGTCAGTCATGATTGTCGCTGGGTTCGAGTTTACAAGAATAACTCGGTAACCTTCTTCGCGAAGCGCTTTACAAGCTTGAGCACCAGAGTAATCGAACTCACATGCTTGGCCGATAACGATCGGGCCAGCACCTAGAATAAGAATACTTTTAATGTCAGTACGTTTTGGCATTGTCTACTACTCCGAATTACGCTGTGTGCTGTTTGATTAGTTCAATAAAGTGGTCGAATAACGGCGCTGCGTCTTCTGGACCTGGGCTTGCTTCAGGGTGACCTTGGAAGCTGAATGCTGGTTTGTCTGTACGGTGAATACCTTGTAGAGAACCATCAAATAGTGATTTGTGCGTTGCACGTAGTGTCTCTGGAAGGGTTTCTTCGTCAGCAGCAAAGCCGTGGTTTTGCGAAGTAATCATCACAACATCACGATCTAAATCTTTAACCGGGTGGTTTGCACCATGGTGACCAAACTTCATCTTCACTGTCTTAGCGCCTGACGCAAGAGCAAGAATCTGGTGACCTAGACAGATACCGAAGATTGGTAAGCCTTTTTCTAGGAACACTTTTGTCGCTTCAATTGCGTAAGTACATGGCTCTGGGTCACCAGGGCCATTTGAAAGGAAAACACCGTCTGGGTTCAGAGCTAGCACTTCTTCTGCAGAAGTCTCAGCAGGAACAACCGTTAGGCGGCAGCCGCGGTCAACAAGCATTCGTAGGATGTTTCGTTTTGCACCGAAGTCATAAGCAACAACGTGGTATGGCAATTCTGAGTCTGCTTTCGCTTCAGGAAGTCCACCCGTAAGCGTCCACGAACCTTGTTTCCATTGATACGCTTCTTTTGTTGTAACTTCTTTCGCAAGGTCCATACCTTTCAGGCCAGGGAATTCTTTTGCTTTAGCTAGAGCCAAAGCCTCGTCTAAATTTCCGTCGTTTACTGAAGAGCCAGCTACGATACAACCGTTCTGTGCGCCTTTTTCACGAAGAATACGCGTCAGCTTACGAGTATCGATATCAGCGATACCAACAACGTTTTGCGACTTAAGGTAATCAGAAAGGGATTGTTCATTACGGAAGTTAGAAGCGATTAGAGGGAGATCGCGAATCACAAGGCCTTGAGCGTGGATTGAAGAAGATTCTTCGTCTTCGGAATTGGTTCCGGTATTGCCAATGTGAGGGTAAGTAAGGGTAACGATTTGTTGAGAATAGGAAGGATCAGTGAGGATTTCTTGGTACCCCGTCATCGAGGTATTAAAAACGACTTCACCAACTGCAGAACCTACAGCGCCAATGGCTTCACCGTGAAATACTGTCCCATCTTCTAGGACGAGTAGTGCTGACTTCTTCAAGACAACCTCCAGAAATAAAAATGCATTAAAATTGATTTAATTTGCAAATCTACCTTCCTGCAACACCAAAAACTGCGTGTTTATGGAAATTAGACAAATTGGCGGTATTTTAGTGATCTGCATGATACGTGTCAACATTTAACGCAAAAGAAATTAAACATTTGTAAGGACTAATTCAATTTACCCCCTCAAAGCTCCAAAAGTTCAACTTTCATGCGCATTTAGCTCGAATATTACGATTTTCTAATTTTCACCCCTCATTTTAGCCACCCGTAGAGTGACAAAAATATCAGCAACAAAACGCAATCGATAAATACAAAGAGAAAACATGACAATTTAAAGATCTAAAACAAAAAACACACTAAAGCCCACATAAACAACATAGAAATAGAGGAGAAATGACGATGATAAGAAAGTAAAAGGAGGATCGTAGAAGAGAGATTACTAAGGAAAAGGCACCAAATAAAGAAAGCGCCGGCAATTGCCAGCGCATAAATATCTATTTACAGGTCATTCAAACCAAGCACATCCGTCATGGTATAAAAGCCTGCTGGTTTATCATTTAACCAAACCGCAGCCTTGATTGCGCCATTAGCAAAGGTCATTCGATCTGTGGCTTTATGAGTAATTTCTACTCGCTCACCGATATCAGCAAACATAGCGGTGTGCTCTCCGATGATGTCACCGGCACGAATCGTCGCGAAACCAATCTCATCTTTAGTACGCTCGCCAGTAATACCTTCGCGTGACCACACGGCTACATTGTTTAGCTCATTGCCCATCGCACCAGCAATCGCTTCGCCCATGCCAATCGCAGTACCAGAAGGTGCATCGACTTTATGACGATGGTGAGCCTCAACGATCTCGACATCACAATAATCGCCCATCACTTTAGCGGCCTTCTCTAGCAGCTTAAATACCAGGTTCACACCGACACTGTAGTTAGGTGCCATTACGATAGGCATCTCTTTTGAAGCTGCATCAATCACCTGCTTCTCTTCTTCAGAGAAACCCGTCGTACCGATGATCAGCTTTTTACCGTGACGTTTACAAAGTTCAATATTCGCTAATGTGCTAACAGGTGCAGTAAAATCGACAATCACATCAAACTCTTCGATGGCTTTAGACAAGTCATCCACTAGAGCAACATCAAAACGACCTTCACCGCATAACTCGCCAACATCAACGCCGACCAAAGATGACTCTGGACGCTCTGAACCAGCACCAACACTTGCTTCTGAATTATGATGAGCGGCTTTCACCAAGTTGCGACCCATACGGCCCGCTGCTCCTGCAATTGCAATTCTTACCACTGCGAATATCTCCATTGTTTTGGTTACCGTTGCCACTTATCTCTTGCAGCAACGTTCAATCGATTAATCTCTTTAAACTAACAACAATCTCAAACTCAGGCTAGCAATTACGAAAACTCTTTTATTACTCGCTCTAAAATTGGCACATTTGCCTCTGGGAAGGCGTATTGATTCAATGATTCTAGTCTTACCCATTCACCTTGTTGACCTTCTTTGCCATAAGGCTGCTGTTGAAAGTCGGTCACCAGGATGAAATCAAACTTAAGCGACTTATCCGTATAGTCAAATTCAAGGTGCTCAAACAGAGACTGTTCAGTCACTTTAATGCCAATCTCTTCATCAAGTTCACGAGTCATTGCTTGTTCAATGGTTTCACCCGCTTCTACCTTACCACCAGGAAATTCCCAGAAACCGCCCTTGTGTTTGTCGTCCGGGCGCTTTGTGATAAATACCTGTGACTTATCTTGATTGAAGATAATGCCCGCTACAATGTGGATTCTTTTCATATGTTGGTGTTCCTTTCATGTCCCCATCGTCATTCCCTACAATGAGGAACGAATTAGATAGGGAATCTACTCTTTTGTTAGTTCGAAAGATCCCCGACTCGCTCGTCCCTCACTCTCGAGGATGACGCTATCGAAGCCTTATTATTTTCACATACAAAAAGAGCCGCCTAAGCGACTCTTTTTATCAAAATTATATTAAGGCAAAGCTGTATTGGTTGAGAACGAGGAGGCGACGCGGAGTTTACAAATGTAAATGAGCATCGCCGACGAAGTTATCAGCCACTACAGCAAAGCATTAGTCTATTTTACCGTGACACTGTTTGTACTTCTTACCACTTCCACATGGGCATGGTTCGTTACGACCCACTTTACGCTCATCACGTACTACCGTTTGTGGAGATGCAGCTTCAGCTTCATTGTCGCCTAGCTGGTTTTCAGCCGTTGCATGTTGTGCTTTTGCACGACGCGCCGCTTCTTCAGCTTGGGCTTGACGTTGCGCTTCCATCTTTTCAACTTCTTCTTGTTGCTGAACGCGAACTTTAGAAAGAATGGTAACAACGTCTGTTTTTAGTACATCTAGTAGGCCTTCAAACAGTTCAAACGACTCACGCTTGTACTCTTGTTTCGGGTTCTTCTGAGCATAACCACGTAGGTGGATACCTTGACGAAGGTGATCCATCGCAGCCAAGTGCTCTTTCCAAAGACCGTCTAGCGTTTGTAGCATCACAGACTTCTCGAAGTTACGCAGTACTTGAGCACCAACCACTTCTTCTTTCTGTTTGTACGAATCAACCGCCATACCTAGGATTCGTTCACGCAATGCTTCTTCGTAAAGCTTGTCGTCTTCGTCTAGCCAACCTTGAATATCAAAGTCTAGATCGAAGTCATTCTTCAGACGATCTTGCAGACCCGCGATATCCCACATATCTTCAAGAGATTGAGGAGCAATGTACTCATCGATAACCGAAGTAAACACGTCTTCACGGTTGTGTTCGATCATTTCGCTGATGTCGTCAGAACTCATCAGTTCGTCACGAAGCTCATAAACCACTTTACGTTGGTCATTGGCTACATCATCGTACTCAAGAAGCTGCTTACGAATATCGAAGTTACGACCTTCAACTTTACGTTGTGCTTTTTCAATTGAGCGAGAAAGCATTTTAGATTCGATCGCTTCGCCTTCGTCCATACCACTTTGGATAAGACCAGCCATACGATCCGATGTAAAGATACGTAGCAGAGAATCTTCCATTGATAGGTAGAAACGAGAAGAACCCGCATCACCTTGACGACCAGAACGACCACGTAGCTGGTTATCGATACGGCGAGATTCATGACGCTCAGTACCAATGATGTGCAGACCACCTGACTCAAGTACTTTATCGTGGATGATTCTCCAATCAGCTTTGATCTTATCGATCTGCTCTTTGGTTGGATTCTCTAGCTTCTCAACTTGTGCCTGCCAGCTACCGCCTAACACGATATCGGTACCACGACCAGCCATGTTAGTTGCGATAGTTACCGCACTCGGCATACCAGCTTGTGCAACGATCTCTGCTTCCATTTCGTGGAATTTAGCATTTAGAACGCTGTGCTTAATTTTTGCTTTTTTCAGTGCATTAGACAGTAGTTCAGACTTCTCGATAGAAACCGTACCAACCAGTGATGGCTGACCAGCTGCTACACGGTCTTTGATATCTTCAATGATCGCATTGAACTTGTCTTCTTCAGTACGATAAACCACATCTGGCATATCGTTACGAACCATAGGCTTGTTGGTTGGGATAACCACAGTTTCTAGGCCGTAGATAGACTGGAATTCGAAAGCTTCAGTATCGGCAGTACCTGTCATACCTGACAGCTTTTCGTATAGACGGAAGAAGTTCTGGAATGTAATCGATGCTAGAGTCTGGTTTTCATTCTGAATCTTCACACCTTCTTTAGCTTCAACAGCTTGGTGTAAACCTTCAGACCAACGACGACCTGGCATAGTACGACCAGTATGTTCATCAACGATAACCACTTCGCCTTCTTCAGTAACGATGTAGTCAACGTCTTTCTCAAACAATACGTGTGCACGAAGCGCTGCATTAACATGGTGCAATAGGCTGATGTTTGTTGGAGAGTAAAGCGTATCGCCCTCTTCCATCAGGCCGTTTTTCACCATTAGCTCTTCTACAAATTCTTGACCATTTTCAGTCAGGTGAACCTGCTTCGATTTCTCGTCCATGGTGTAGTGGCCTTCACCACGGTACTCTTCAGAATCTTCTTTATCTTGGCGCTCAAGGTTCGGAATTAACGTGTTAATACGCGTGTAAAGGTCTGAGCTATCTTCAGCAGGGCCAGAGATAATAAGTGGAGTACGAGCTTCATCAATTAAAATTGAGTCAACTTCATCGACAACAGCGAAGAAGCGTTCACGTTGAACACGATCTTCAGCACGGAAAGCCATGTTGTCACGTAGGTAGTCGAAACCAAACTCATTGTTTGTTCCGTATAGGATATCCGCTTGGTACGCTTCTTTCTTCTCTGGTGGAGCCATGTTTGGCACGTTCACGCCAACAGTCATACCAAGGAATTCAAATAATGGGCGGTTTGTTTCCGCATCACGCTTCGCTAGGTAGTCGTTCACCGTTACTACGTGAACACCTTTGCTAGGTAGGGCGTTAAGATAAGCTGGCAAGGTTGCTGTAAGAGTCTTACCTTCACCAGTACGCATTTCTGCAATTTGGCCAGCATTTAGAACCATGCCACCAATCATTTGCACGTCAAAGTGACGCATGCCGTAAACACGCTTAGACGCTTCACGTACCGTAGCAAATGCTTCCGGTAGAAGTTGGTCTAGCGATTCACCTTTATCTAAGCGCTCACGAAACTCAACCGTTTTTGCTTTTAGCTCTTCATCTGAAAGTGCTTCAAACGTTGGTTCGTAGTTATTAATTTCTTTTACAATTTTTCTAAGGCGGCGCAGTGTTCTGTCATTGCGACTGCCAATTACCTTTGTCAGCAGCTTAGTAATCATGTGCTTGGAATCTCTTCGTTCTCAGATCGTCCGCGATCTATTTTAAATGCCGTCAGTCTCTACTAGCTATGAACTAGTCTTCAGTTACTAACCAAGGATACTGAGATAAATCTAGTATCTTTGATATTGTACTTGAGAGTAGAGTTTTCAAGGCTTGAGTTAAAATTAATGCCCTTTAGTGTAAGTAATTTTCACACCAACGACCATTAATAACCCCATTTGTTTGATGTGCTTGGAACTTTTCTTTCTAATTGCTGACGGATTAGCCAGACTGTAGCCCATTGGTAGTCAACTTTCGGATGTTGACGACACTGTATCTGGAAAATAGATACAAAAAAACCAGGTCAATGACCTGGTTTTCGAAATCTTATATTGTTGTAAACAACAATTACGCTAGAACCATTCCTGGCTCAGCAAATGCAACAGGAGAGCCCACTTCTTCTTCGAATGTTGCCCATTCCCAAGCTTCTGCGTCAGCAAGTACTGCACGTAGTAGTTGGTTGTTTAGGCCGTGACCTGATTTGTATGCACGGAACTCACCAATAATAGCGTGTCCACACATATACAAGTCACCAATCGCATCGAGTACTTTGTGAGTTACGAACTCATTGTCAAAACGTAGACCTTCTTCATTCAGAATTCGGTATTCGTCTAGAACGATAGCATTATCGAAGCTACCGCCAAGTACTAGGTTTTGAGATTGTAGATACTCAATGTCACGCATGAAGCCGAAAGTACGAGCGCGAGAAATTTCTTTCACAAAACCTTGTGAAGAGAAATCAAACAACAAACGTTGCTCATCAGATTCAATTGCTGGATGGTTAAAGTCGATCTCAAAGTCCATACGGAAGCCGTTAAATGGAACAAATTCTGCCCACTTATCGCCATCTTCAAAACGGATAGGCTTTTTAATACGAATAAAACGCTTCGCTGCATTCAGTGTTTCTACACCCGCTTGCTGTAGCAAGTATACGAATGGGCTTGCGCTACCATCCATAATTGGGATCTCAGGAGCATCTACTTCAACAATAATGTTGTCGATGCCCATACCCGCTAGAGCTGCGTTAAGGTGTTCCACTGTAGAGATACGTACGCCTTCGTCATTAACAAGAGCTGTACATAGCATAGTGTCACGAACTGACGCTGGATCAGCTGGAAAATCTACAGGTGGATTTACATCTGTACGACGATAAACAATGCCTGTATTTGCAGCTGCCGGGCGAAGAGTAAGTGTGACTTTACGACCAGAGTGGAGACCCACACCAGTTGTTTTCACAATTTCTTTCAGAGTACGTTGTCTGATCATCTGCTTGCCTCGTTATCAGTGCTACAAATCACGGTCAGTATTTACCGACCGCGAATTTTACCATTAATTCGACGATAGTCAAATTTTGGGTATTTGTTAATCAGCCTGACGTCGTAAGAATGCTGGAATATCTAAGTATCCACTCTCTTTCTCAGCTTTAGGTGCTGCACTTTGGCTAGCGCCTGTACCTGAAGAAACAGGAGACGTTGTTGGCTGCGGCTTAACTTGAGGTTTAACCTCAGTTTTTTCCTGCAATGGCTGTGCCACTTTCTCTTCCACTTTTGGTGCAGTTTGAGCTGCTACCTGTGGTTGAGGAGTTGGTGCAACCTTAGCTTTACCACCAGCAACTAATGTAATATCTGGTTTTTTCTCTGTACCGATACCTGTTGCAACAACAGTTACACGGATTTCATCCGTCATATCAGGGTCTAGAGAAGTACCAATCACAACTGTTGCGTTATCAGATGCGAATGCCTTAACTGTATTACCTACTGTTTCGAATTCATCTAGACGCATATCTAGGCCTGCAGTGATGTTCACAAGAACGCCACGCGCGCCAGCTAGGTCGATGTCTTCTAGTAGTGGGCTAGAAATTGCCGTTTCAGCAGCTTCTTCAGCACGGTCTTCACCTTTTGCGATACCGCTACCCATCATTGCATGACCCATCTCAGACATCACGGTGCGAACATCCGCGAAATCGACGTTAATCATACCAGGGCGAGTAATTAGCTCAGCGATACCTTGTACAGCATTTTTAAGCACATCATTTGCACTTGCGAAAGCTTCTAGCAGAGTTACGCCACGGCCAAGTACTTTAAGTAGCTTCTCATTTGGAATCGTAATTAAAGAATCCACATGTTTAGAAAGCTCTTCAATACCTTGCTCAGCAAACGCTAAACGCTTTTTGCCTTCAAAGCTAAATGGCTTAGTTACCACAGCAACCGTTAGCACACCCAACTCTTTCGCAACTTCAGCAATAACTGGAGCAGCACCTGTACCTGTACCACCGCCCATACCAGCTGCGATAAATACCATATCGGCGCCAGTTAGAACTTCTTTAATTCTTTCTCGATCTTCGAGAGCTGCATCACGGCCTACTTGTGGGTTTGCACCAGCGCCCAAACCTTTAGTGATATCACCACCAATTTGGATCACGCTGCTCACGCTTGTTTTACGAAGTGCTTGTGCGTCAGTGTTAACACTGATGAACTCTACGCCTTCGATTGACTCACGCACCATGTGCTCAACAGCGTTACCGCCACCGCCACCAACTCCAACGACTTTAATTACCGCATCGTCAGACATTTCCATCATCGGTTCAAACATGTGTTATCTCCGTTTTTTCCTGCAACTCAGGTTAAAACTCTTTTTGTATCCAATTACGCAATTTACCAAATAAACCTGACATAGAAGGTGCTGAACGCTTAGGTTCGCTGTAATCACCTTCATCACTTATCTGACAATCTCTTGCGTAATGAAGTAAACCAACCGCCGTAGAATGATACGGCTCTTTAACATAGTCAGTTAAGCCACTAACTTCTAACGGCTTACCAACTCGAACTTGATTGCGGAAAACACGTTCCGCACACTCTACCAATCCGTCAATTTGTGCCGCTCCACCAGTGAGAACGACGCCAGCTGCAAGGTGGTGCTTAATACCCTCATCTCGTAGCTGTAATTGAACCGTATCAATAGTTTGGTTAACGAGGCCCATAAGTTCAGTGTAACGTGGTTCAATCACTTCCGACAAAGTTTGTCGTTGCAAACTTCTCGATGGGCGACCACCAACACTTGGGACGTTAACAGAGTCATCCTTGCTTACGAGTTCACTCAGAGCGCAACCATGGTTTACTTTTATCTCTTCAGCATCGCTCACTGGCGTGCCGAAAGCGAAGGCAATATCACTGGTTACTGCATTTCCTGCGTAGGAAAAGACTTCTGTGTGTCGAAGTGCGCCGCCAGTCCAAATGGAAATATCCATTGTACCCGCACCGATATCTACTACACACACTCCAAGCTCTCTCTCGTCTTCAGTAATTACCGCATTGCTTGAGGCAAGTCCTGAAAACACGATTTGTTCTACTGTGAGACCACATCGTTCAACAGCTTTAATAATGTTTCTCGCCATGTCGCTATGGCAAGAAATTAGGTGAACACTGACTTCCATTCGAACACCAGATAAGCCAAGTGGGTTCTTAATCCCTTCTTGATAATCAATGGTAAATTCTTGTGGGATCACGTGCAGAATTCTCTGCTCATCACCTATTTTAATTGATTTCGCGGTATGGATCGCTCGATCCATATCGTCTTGAGACACCTCTTCATCAGAGATAGTGCCCATGCCTTTTTCAATTCGGCTTGCGATATGTTTACCCGATAGCGAGATAAATACATTGCTGATTTGGCATTCCGCCATCAACTCTGCTTGATCAATAGCTCGCTGAACCGACTTCACTACCGACTCTAGGTCGTTTACACCACCTTTATCCATACCTCTGGATGGGCTTTGCCCAGAACCAATGATATTGATTTGACCATCAGGCAATATTTCACCAACCAGAGCTGATATGGTCGCAGTGCCTATATCAAGACCAACGATTATGTTGTCATCTGCGGTCTTAGTCATCTGTGCTCTCTTCTAACTCTTGCTCTGGAAACCAGCCTACAGCGGCTCCCGTATCATACCTGAGGTCGATGTAGCTCACTTGATTCGCTTTACTACCAAGTTCGTTGTAAAGCGAAATGAAGCGTTCAACACGCTCATCTAAAGAATCTTTACCTAGTTCTAAACGGATACCGTTATCTAGGATTATTTGCCAAGCGCGACGCTCATTGAGAACGAGTGAGGTAACGGTTAACCCTAGACTGTTAATCAAAGGGGTTATCTGTCGCCACTTTTCTATCACTTCTTGGCTGGTGCCGTCTGGGCCGTAAAGCTTAACTCTATCACCCTTCAACAGGCCGATATCACCATTAAACACCTGACCATCGTCATTCAGCAGCATGTTGCCATTCCAGATTGCTGCTGCATGGTACTCAGTCAAAAATACTTTTATTGTGTCTGGCCACTGCTTACGAATGGAGACCACTGAAACCCAAGGTAACGCTTCTAAACTGTCTTGCAACACACCAATGTCTTGCGACATGAATGTTCCAATATGCTCTAGCTCGCTAAACGCATGTTGAACATCACCAGCGGTTACGTAAGTTAAGTCGCCTTGAAGTACTATTTTGGAGAGAGGCAATCGCTGATCGTCCCACATCCAAGTCAGTGTGGTATAGAAAAGAAACCCAATGAATAGCAATACCATGACAAAAAAAGACCCGCCTAAGGCGTGTTTCTTGAGCGACGGTAAACTGAATAGGTGGCGGTTTTCGCTAAAAGTACTTTCTACCAAAGCCCGCATTCCCTGTCGTTGGTTCGCAATTCTATTCCCTATCTTCGTAATAGAGGTAAAAGCACTTACTTTAACCTATGAATTATACTGAGCAAAATCAAACTATCAAACGTTGATAATAAGATTTTTGGTCAATTTTAGGTCAATCGCAAGAAGTGAGCGATTGACCACAGTCTGTAGACAGTATTCTGTTACGCGTTCTGCATTTTATTAATGTCTAACTGTAACGATTCCAACTGCTTCGCCACTCGACCAACATCGCCTGCACCCTGCGTTAAAACAAGGTCACCACCTTGAATTACGTTGGCTAAAGCCGACGGCAGCGCGTTGATATCGGCAACAAAGATTGGATCTATCTTACCACGCCCGCGAATAGTTCGACTTAATGAACGTCCGTCTGCCCCTGCAATAGGTTTCTCACCAGCAGAATAAACATCTAACAGAATTAGGACATCAACCTGTTCAAGAACGTTCGCAAAATCATCATACAGATCGCGAGTACGGCTATAACGGTGTGGTTGGAAGATCATTACAAGACGTTTATCAGTCCAGCCACTTCGTGCAGCTTGAATCGTCACATCAACTTCGGTTGGGTGATGACCGTAATCATCAACCAACATAGCAACGCCTTTACCTGTTTCGTACTCACCTAAGTGATCGAAACGGCGACCCGTGCCTTCGGTTCCCGCCATCGCTTTGAGAATCGCTTCATCGCTGATGTCATCTTCTGTTGCAACAGCAATCGCCGCGGATGCATTCAATGCATTGTGACGACCTGGAATGTTTAACGTGATATCAAGGTTAGCTTTACCTTCACGTACTACCGTGAACTTACCTTGTTGACCTTCTTGTACGTAGTTCTCAATACGAATATCCGCATCTTCTGAGAAACCGTAAGTAATCACCTGGCGACTTACTTGAGGAATAAGCTCACGCACTACTGGATCATCAACACACATCACAGCCTGACCGTAGAATGGTAGATTGTGTAAGAAATCAATAAACGTCTGCTTTAGCGTTTCAAAATCGCCGCCGTAGGTATCCATATGATCCGCTTCAATGTTAGTTACGATACTAACCATTGGTTGCAGATGTAAGAATGACGCATCACTCTCATCGGCTTCAGCGATAAGAATACGGCTTGAACCTAAACGTGCGTTAGTGCCGGCACTTTTCACCAAACCACCGTTTACGAAGGTTGGATCTAGACCTGCTTCCGAGTAAATCTGTGTCACTAGCGCAGTCGTGGTTGTCTTACCGTGCGTACCTGCCACAGCAATGCCGTGACGAAAACGCATTAGCTCAGCCAGCATTTCTGCACGACGAACGATCGGTGTGCGCGCTTCACGAGCTGCAATAATTTCTGGGTTTTCTTCGTTGATAGCGGTTGAAACCACCACCACACTTGCGTCGGCAACGTTACTCGCTTGGTGACCGATATAAACGGTCGCACCCTTGCTAATTAAACGATCAGTCACTGGGTTTTGAGCAATATCAGAACCCGTGATCTGGTAGCCTTCATTTAGCAAGACTTCAGCAATCCCGCTCATTCCGGCACCACCAATACCAATGAAGTGGATAGATTTAACACGGCGCATCTCTGGCACCATTGCACGGATTTGCGCTAAGTCTTGGGTATGTTCAATCGTCATCAATTCAATCTCATTATTTTGCTAAAGCTTTAATCGCTTCAGCGACGGTCACATCAGCATCAAGCTTCGCGGCTTGACGAGCTTTTGTAGCCATCATTTTTAATTCATTTCTATCAAGCTGCACGATAGTGTTCGCTAGCTTATCAGCCGTTAGTTGAGGCTGTTCAATCATTAACGCTGCGCCACATTCAACTAAATGGTCGGCATTCAACGCTTGTTGTCTGTCTTTGTGCATAAACGGAACGAAGATAGATCCGACACCTGCCGCAGACACTTCTGATACGGTTAATGCACCTGAGCGACACACTAATAGATCTGCCCACTCATAAGCTTGCGCCACATCATCAATAAATTCAGTCACTTGAACATTATCTACAGAATGTGATTTGTATTGCTCAATGACTTGCTGTTGATTGTTCTTACCCGCTTGGTGCATCACAGTGAAGCCTTCACCAAGCTGCGCCATCGTTACTGGCATGGTATCGTTCAGGATTTTGGCGCCCTGACTGCCGCCCATAACCAAGATGCGGATGTCACCATCTCGCTCAGCCATGCGCTGCTCGGGTTCAGCTAAGGCAACCACATCTTCGCGTACTGGGTTACCCACCACTTCTGCGGTAGGGAAAGCACCAGGGAAAGCTTGGAAAACCTTTTTAGCAATCTTAGACAGCCATTGGTTGGTTAAACCTGCCACTGCATTTTGTTCATGCAGAACCACTGGAATGCCAGACAACCATGCCGCGATACCACCCGGGCCACTCACGTAACCACCCATACCAAGCACCACATCAGGTTGCCATGCTTTAATGTGTTGTCTTGCTTGAAGTATGGCATTAATAATCTGGAACGGCGCTTTAATTAACTTGCTAATGCCTTGACCACGCAGGCCTTTCACCTTGATGAAGTCGATCTCAATACCATGCTTTGGTACCAAATCCGCTTCCATTCTGTCTGCCGTTCCTAACCAGCGAATTTCCCAGCCTTGTTGCTGAAGCTTTTTCGCTACCGCTAACCCTGGGAAAACGTGACCGCCAGTACCACCAGCCATCACTAAAAGTTTTTTGTTTTGTTTCATAACGTTAGATTCTTATTCTACTAATTCGTTTTGATTATCGGCTTGTTCTTTTTGTTGCATTCGGCATTCGTGATCAATACGCAGCAGCATAGACACCGCCACCGACATCACGATAAGACTTGAACCACCATAACTGATCAGCGGCAAGGTTAGACCTTTGGTTGGGACGATGCCTGAAGCTGCACCCACGTTAACAAGCGTCTGAAATGCAAACCAAATACCGATACCAAATGCTAGATAACCACTGAATACTTGGTCATTTTCAAAGGCCTTTTTACCAATAAAAATGGCTTTAAAAACCAAGCTAAAGATCAGTATCAACACCAAGGTCACGCCAACAAAACCCAACTCTTCAGCCAACACAGCAAATACAAAATCGGTGTGCGCTTCGGGTAAGTATTCGAGTTTCTGAATTGAGTTACCAAGCCCTTGCCCCATCCAATCACCACGGCCAAATGCCATCAATGACTGAGTTAGCTGGTAACCACTGCCGAACGGGTCGTTCCAAGGTTCCCAGAATGAGGTAACACGTCGAACACGATAAGGTTCTATAACAATCAAACCAACGACCGCGGCAATACCTGCCACCATCAAGGCGATAAACTGTGAAAGCTTGGCACCGGCAATGAATAGCATGCCAAACAAAGTAACTAGCATTACGACCACGGTACCTAAATCGGGTTGGCCTAGCAGCAGCACGGCAAAAGCTCCGAATACCATGATCGGTTTACCAAAACCACCGAAGAAGGTTTTTCTCACTTCATCTTGTTTACGAACCAAGTAGCCAGCCATAAAGATAAACAGCGATAACTTGGCGACTTCAGCGGGTTGTAAGTTAAATAGCCCTAAGGGGATCCAACGCGATGCGCCGTTAACCGACTTACCGACGGCTAGTACCACAATCAGCAAGAAGAAGGACAAGCCCAGTAGATACATACTGTATTGAAACCAGCGCTGCATCGGGATTTGCAATATGACGCTGGAGACACCTAACGCCAACACAAGGAAGATGGCATGACGGAACATAAAGTGAAATGGCTGATCGGTTAAACGAGCACTGATAGGAAACGAAGCCGATGTTACCATCACTAAGCCCGTCAGCATCAGTCCAAGAGCAATCCATACCAATTGACGATCGTAAAGCGCCTCTGGTGTGGCACGGTTAAGCCATTGCCAAATGGATTGATTGATCTCTTTCACTCTTTGCACTGAATGTTAGTCCTTCAACACGTTAGGCATACTCATGAGCAAGTTCAGTGAACGCATCACCTCTTGCCATGAAGTTATTAAATTGATCGAAGCTAGCACACGCTGGGGACAACATCACCATATCACCGGCAACTAACTGCTTCGAGATACTCTCGATAATGTCACCCATAGTTTCAAACCTCTTAGACGATGAGTGTAACGGCATAAATTGCGCTGCATCTTCACCAAAACAACACAGTTGAACGCGCTCTAGTTGCGACAACACAGGCTTAAGCTCGCTAAAGTCGGCACCTTTACCAACCCCACCAACCAGAAGATACAAAGTACCTTGGCACTCTAAACCCGACAGAGCCGCCAATGTACTGGCTACGTTGGTCGCTTTCGAGTCGTTAACCCATTTGATTTCGCGTTTGTCAGCCACTACTTGGCAGCGATGCGTCAAACCATTGTAGGCCTTCAAGGCTTCAAGGCTTTTGCTGTAACCGATGCCAACTTGTTTAAGCAGTGCTAGCGAGACTAACGCATTTGCCACATTGTGACGTCCAACCAATGTTAAATCTTGGGTTGCAAGTACAGGTTTACCGTTATCCATTAACCATTCGATGCCATCAACTGTCGCGACACCAAACTCCTGGCCGTCGAGTCCGAATGTTACTAATGACATGTTGTGGTCTGGATACGTCTCTTTGTCGTCGCGGTTTACAATCGCATATTGAGCATTGTTAAAGATTCTTAGCTTTGCATCGCGGTAATCGGCCATGCCTTGATAGCGATCCATATGATCTTCAGACAGGTTTAAGAATGCCGCAGCGGCAAGTTTTAAATTCGATGTAGTTTCTAGCTGAAAACTTGAAAGCTCAAGGACATACAAATCCGCATCAAGTTCTAGAAGGTCTAGGGCAGGAATACCGATGTTGCCACCGACACCGACATTCAAACCCGTAGCCTTAGCAAGCACACCAGTAAGGTCAGTCACGGTGCTCTTGCCGTTAGAACCCGTGATAGCTACAACGGGTTTGTCTACCGCCCAGCCAAACAGTTCAATATCACCAACAACCGGAGTACCCGTTTGAATAACATCTTGAATTTCAGGGGTCGCGAGTGCGATACCTGGGTTAGCAACCACCAAATCAGCTTCCGCTAACCATTGGCTATTCCAACTTCCAGAATGCAGCTCTACCGATTCAGGCAAAGATTCCTTTCCTGGTGGTAGCTCTCGCGTATCAATTACCTTTACATGAGTATGAGGCTGAAATTTTACGAGATGTTTAACGACAGAGAGCCCGGTAATACCGAGCCCCACAACCACTACATTTTGAATATTTTGCCAACGTTCCATTTAAACAAGATGCTCTTAATAGTTTTAAAGAGCCCCTACTCAGAGGCTCACACAGGATTAACGAACTTTCAGTGTCGCTAGGCCAACCAGTACTAATACCATTGAGATGATCCAAAAACGCACGATAACACGCGGCTCTGGCCAACCTTTCAGTTCATAATGGTGGTGAATCGGTGCCATACGGAAAATACGCTGACCACGTAATTTGTAAGAGCCCACCTGCAGAATCACTGACAGAGTCTCCATTACAAACACACCACCCATGATAACCAGTACCAACTCTTGGCGAACTAACACAGCAATCACACCCAGCGCACCGCCCAGTGCTAGTGAGCCAACATCGCCCATGAATACTTGTGCTGGGTAGGTGTTGAACCATAGGAAACCTAGGCCTGCACCGACGATAGCAGTACATACAACCACAAGCTCAGAAGTGTATGGGATGTATGGAATGTGTAGATATGCCGCGAAATTAACGTTACCTGTCGCCCATGCAATCACTGCAAAACCAGCCGCCACCATAACCGTTGGCATAATCGCCAAACCATCTAGGCCGTCTGTTAGGTTCACCGCGTTACTGGTACCCACAATAACAAAATAAGTCAGTACGATGTACAATAAACCTAATTGTGGCATCACATCTTTAAAGAAAGGAACAACCAATTGGGTTGCCGCAGTATCGTGCCCGTGAGCATACAGAGCAAAAGCCACAACCAGTGCAATAGCCGATTGCCAGAAGTATTTCCAACGAGCGATCAAGCCATCTGTGTTTTTACGAACCACTTTACGGTAGTCATCAACAAAGCCAACCGCACCGTAACCGCCAAGGACAACCAATACAGCCCAAACGTAAGGGTTAGAAAGATCAGCCCACATTAATACCGTAATAATAATGGCAGCTAGGATCATCACGCCGCCCATGGTTGGTGTGCCACGTTTGCTAAAGTGAGATTCAGGGCCGTCGTTACGAACAACTTGGCCAATTTGTAGCATTTGCAGACGCTCGATTAAACGAGGTCCCATCCACAGCGACAGACATAAAGCCGTCAAAATACTCGCGATTGCACGAAACGATAGGTATTCGAACAAACGGAAAAAAGAAAAGTGTGGCTGTAGTAGCTCTGCAAGCCAAATTATCATGAAAAGTTCTCCTTTAAAGCAGCGGCTATTTTACTCATTCCTGCACTATTAGCGCCTTTTACCAACAAGGTATGTGACGCGTTTTCTGGCAAGCTTAAGTGCTGCTCTATGTGCGCGATCATCGCTTGATGCGTTGCAAAGTGGGTACCATTACAGACCTCACTGATCACCTTGGTATCATCACCGTAAGTGAGTACATGCTCAAAAGCGAATGGGGCAGCATATTCACCGACTTGACGGTGAAGTGCAAGGCTTTCGTCGCCTAATTCAGCCATATTGCCTAAAATCAACCAACGTTGACCTTTGAAGCTCGACAGCAGTTTGGCTGCCGCCTTCATCGCAGGTACGCTGGCGTTGTAACTGTCATCTATCAGCTTGATATTCTGACTTAATTGTTGAACCTCAACTCGTCCTTTGACAGAGATAAGATTTGCTAAACCATTTTTTACTTCTTCAAGCGTGGCACCAAACTGGATACTCAACGCTGCCGCCGCCAACGCATTCGCTACGTTATGTTGACCGATGATACCAAGCTCAACCGGCATAGCGCCTTGCGGAGTTTGCATCTCAAAGCAAGCTTCACCCTGCTCATTAATACCAATGTTCTTAGCAAAGTAATCGGCATTGCTGTCGCTTTCTGAAAATGTCAGTACCGTTTTATCGGCAAGTACTTCATTCCAAAAGTCACCACCGTTGCTCTCTAGATTAACAATAGCAGTATCACCGGCAGCAAGCCCTTGAAAGATTTCACCTTTCGCTTGTTTAACACCATCAATTGAGCCAAAGCCCTCTAGATGTGCGGCTGCGACGTTATTAACTAAGGCCACCTGTGGTTTCACAAGTTGCGTAGTATAGGCGATTTCACCAATGTGGTTCGCGCCCAGTTCTATCACGGCATAGTCGTCATTTGGTTCACTGCGCAGTAAGGTTAGTGGTACTCCAATATCATTATTGAAGTTACCCGCCGTATACAGCACCTTGCCACGTTGTTGCAGAATGCTCGCCACCATCTCTTTGACGGTCGTTTTGCCACAGCTTCCTGTTATAGCCATGGTTGGCACGTCACATTGTTTGTGGATCCAAGCACTTAGCTGACCTAAAGCAAGTTTAGTGTCTTCAACAACAACTTGAGTAATATTTAGGTCAAGTTTTCGTTCGACTAACAACGCACTTGCATTTGCCTCAACCGCTTGATGACAAAAGTCATGCGCATCAAAGCGTTCTCCAGCAATAGCGACAAACAATGCGCCTTCTTCAACGGTGCGAGTGTCGGTAGAAACGGCATTAATTACGGCATTGTTTGAGTTACTAGACTCAACCAACTCACCGCTGACCGCTGAACAAATCTGTTCGAGTGATACATCAATCATTATGAAATACCTAAAAGTTGAAGCGCTGACTCTCGGTCTGAGTAATGTACCGTTTTGTCTTTCAATACTTGGTAATCCTCATGGCCTTTACCAGCCAAAAGAATAATGTCATTGCTGTCTGCCTGTTCAAGCGCGAACTTAACCGCTTGATAGCGATCGTGCTCGACGAATGCAGATTCAGGTTTGCTTAAGCCTGCTAGCATGTCTTTGACAATCAAGGCAGGATCTTCACTACGAGGATTGTCATCTGAAATAATGATTTTATCGGCAAACTGCTCTGCGGTCGCAGCCATCATTGGGCGCTTACCAGTGTCACGGTCACCGCCGCAGCCAAAGATAGCCCACAGTTTTCCAGAACAATGAACACGCAATGCTGCTAATGCTTTTTCTAAAGCGTCTGGCGTATGCGCGTAATCGACAACCACTTTTGCTTTGCTCGGCACTTGGAACAGTTCCATACGACCAATCACAGGTTGCAGCTGAGGCGCAGTGTCGACCAAGGTTTGCTTATCGATACCTAATGACAGCAAGGTCGTAAAGGCAACCAGTACGTTTGATGCGTTGAACTGACCAATCAATGGAACCGAAAGATCGCCTTGTCCCCAACTACCATCAAAAGAGAGCTTAATCCCAGTTTCTGCATAGACAACATCAGATGCCCATACCGACTGTTGGTAGCCCGTTAATGGAAGTAATGAAACAGCAATCGCACTCGATAAATCTGTCATCCAAGCTTTGCCTACTTCGTCATCAACGTTTATGACAGCGTGGTTGCATTTGTGCTCAGTAAACAGGCTCTTCTTAGCCAAAGCGTACTCTTCCATCGTGCCATGGTAATCAAGATGATCACGGCTCAAATTAGTGAATACACCTACTTCGAAGTCCAAGGCTTTAACGCGACCTTGCACCAAACCATGAGAAGATATTTCCATTGCTGTGTAAGCCGCGTTTCCTTCAGCTAACTCACTCAGTGTGCGTTGTATTTCGATGGCACTGCCTGTGGTATTCGCCGCGGTTTTTAGATTATCTAAAAAGCCATTACCCGTGGTGCCCATTACCGCCGAACGTTGGCCGACTAAATCAAACCACTGAGCGATCAATTGGGTGATGGTGGTTTTGCCATTGGTACCGGTAACACCAATCAACTTAGTCGCTTGAGACGAGTAAACACGGCCGGCCAACTCAGATAACACCAAGTTAAGGTCTTTAATGTAAATGACCGGAACAGTACCCAACCACTCAATCAGACCATGGGGCTTTTCAGCATCGGCCTGTGCAATAACAGCATGAGCTCCCTGTGTGACCGCTTTGTCAATGAAACGACGGCCATCGACAGCATGTCCGACTACGGCAACAAAAATACCACCTTCCTTGATCGCACGGCTATCCAGTTCCAACTGCTCAACAGCAATCGCATCCAGCTCAGGTGAGCTAAAGTCACCCCAAGGAAAAAGTAAAGATGACAGCGTGAGGCTATTACTCATATTGAATCCTGATTAGATCTATTCTTGAAACTTGTTTTCATCAGCAGGGACATTGAGTATTTGCAGTGCCCCCTTCATGATTTCAGAAAAAACAGGGGCGGCGACTGAACCTCCATAGTAAAGGTCACCTTGAGGCTCATTAACCACAACAACCAGCGCCACTCTAGGGTCACTGACAGGGGCAAAGCCAGATGTAATAGCGATATATTCATCGCTGTACCCACCAGCTTCTGCTTTACGAGATGTACCTGTTTTTGCTGCTACTCGGTAACCCGGCACAGCAGCTCTCGTTGCCGTACCACCCTTTTGAGTTACCCCTTCTAGCATTTGCAGAACCAGTTCAGCGTTCTCACGCTTGATGATCTGCTTAGAGAAATCTTGGTCGTTACTTTTGATGATGTGAATTGGTTCATACATACCTTTGTTGGCTAACGTTGCGTAAGCATGAGCCAATTGAAGTGGCGTAACTGCTAATCCATAACCAAATGCCAAGGTCGCGATTTCAAACTTAGACCAGCGACGACGATTCGGGAAAATACCAGCCGTTTCCCCCACCAGGTTCAACCCTGACATCTCACCTAAGCCAACAGAGCTGTACATCCCAAGCAAGGCTTCAAGTGGCATATCAAGCGCTAACTTCGCTACACCGATATTACTCGATTTTTTGAGGATCAACGCTAAATCAGCTTTGCCGACTTTCGACGTATCACGTACGCGACTGCCACCAATCTGCATGATGCCATTACCTGTATCAATGATGGTTTCCGCGTCTGCCGTTCCATTCTCCAGTGCCGCTAGCACCACGAAAGGTTTTACTGTCGAACCTGGCTCCATGGCATCAGTGAGCACGCGGTTTCGCATCTTAAAGCTTTGTAAGTCAGCACGATTATTAGGATTGTAAGACGGTGCATTGACCATGGCTAACACTGCGCCCGTCTTCACATCGAGTAACACTGCAGAGCCAGAAGTCGCCTTATGATCGGCTACGGCTTGCTTGATCGCTCGATAAGCTATCGCTTGTAATCGTTGATCGATTGTGAGCTCGAGTGGCTTACCTTCTTCACGCTCTTCTAAAGCAATGTTTTCAACAACGCGTCCGTAGCGGTCTTTACGAATCGTTCGCTTACCCGCCTCGCCCGTAAGCCATTTGTCGTAGCTGCGTTCAACGCCTTCTAGACCGTGCCCATCAATCCCGGTAACGCCGATAAGGTGCGCGCTGACTTCGCCTGCCGGGTAGTAACGTCGAGATTCAGCTTTCAGACCAATACCCACTAGCTTCAGATCGCGAATATATTTAGCCATCGCAGGGCTAACTTGTCTTTGCAGGTAAATAAATCGACGGGATTTGTTGCTGGAGATCTTGTCGATCATCGATTGTCGTTCTAGCCCAAGTACATCAGCTAGCGCATACCAACGATCAATGTTGGCCATGCCGTTTTTGTCAAAAATCGTTTTTGGATCGGCCCATACCGCCTCAACTGGAACACTCACAGCAAGCGGCTCGCCATTGCGGTCTGAAATAATACCGCGAGCAGAAGGAATGGCCTTAACACGTACCGAGCGAAGGTCGCCCTGACGAATTAAGTTATCTGGTTCAATAATTTGAATGTAAGCCACACGGCCAACCAGTGCAGCAAAGGCAAGAAACACGAAAGCAATAACGACGTTAAAACGCCACTTAATAAGAATTGGATCCGAATCCTTTTCGCTCTTCACACGCTCTTTCGTTGATTTCTTAACGGTTTTTGCGGGTGCTTTTTCCTTTTTACCGGTCATTTCAGTGTGATCACAACTTCTTTGTCAGAGTCTGGACGTTTCATGTCTAGCTCTCTTTTTGCCGATGCTTGAACGCGACTGTGTTCAGCCAGAGCCGTCTCTTCAAGCATTAAATTTCGCCACTCATCATCAAGCTGTTCTCGCTCCACCAATGCCATGTCTTTTTGAGTGATCGCCTGACGTGACATATGTGTCGTAAGAACGACCCCCATCGCACTTGCAAAGATACAGATAAGAAGCATCAATGGGATCTTGCCCACTGAGATCAAATCAAAAAATATTATCTTGGCTAAGTTAGGTTTGGAGGTCTTCATTGACTATAGCTTTTCTGCGATTCGTAATACTGAGCTACGTGAACGAGTATTCTCATCCACTTCGCCTTTTGATGGTTTAATCGCTTTACCAACAGGCTTAAGATCAGCACTGCCTAGCGCTTTGATCTGCTCTTCTGTTAGTGGCAAGCCATGTGGTACTTGCGGACCTTGGCTCTCTTTACGGATAAAGCGCTTCACCATGCGGTCTTCAAGTGAATGGAAGCTGATAACAGATAAACGACCTTCTGGAGCAAGAATACTTGCAGCACCTTTCAGTGCCGTGTCGATCTCTTCAAGCTCGCTGTTGATGTAGATACGGAATGCTTGGAAAGCACGTGTCGCTGGGTGCTTTTTCTCTTTGAAGCTTTTTGGTGCTACATCAGAGATAAGCTTAGCCAACTGGCCAGTGCGCGTTAGCGGTTCGTTCTCTTCATTCTCTTGATAAGCAATGATGCCTTTCGCGATACGGCGAGCGTGTTTGTCTTCACCAAATTCACGGATAACCCATGTGATGTCATCAAGGTCAGCTTCAACTAACCACTGAGATACAGGAATGCCGGTTGTTGGGTCCATACGCATATCAAGCGGGCCGTCTTTCATGAAACTAAAGCCACGCTCTGCGTCATCCAACTGTGGTGAAGAAACACCTAAATCCAGTAATACGCCATCCACTTGACCGACTAAGTCGTAACGCTCTGCATATTCGGCCATGCCTGAGAATGGGCCGTGAATAATCGTAAAACGAGGGTCATCAATCTTTTGTGCTTCTGCAATCGCTTGTGGATCGCGGTCGATACTAAAGAGTCGTCCATTCTCGCCCAGTTTAGACAGGATTGTACGGCTGTGACCACCACGGCCAAAAGTACCATCGATGTAGGTACCGTCAGGTTTGATCGCAAGTCCGTCAATAGATTCGTTAAGCAATACTGAAATATGTTTGAATGCTTCTGTCATAGTCTTCTCAGTGAGTGGATTGAGCCATTAGTTCGGCAATAATTTGTTCTATTAACGTTTTAGTGTACTGATTTCACGCTGTATCTCCACCATATTGTGTATAGGCTTTGGGAATTTTTGACCCAAGCTCATATCAGGATGAAGGATTCTAAGGAAATCTAAATAATTTACGTCAATATAAAGCAAAAAACCCATCACTACCGTTAAGTAATGATGGGTTCTTTATATAGGTGGAGTTGACACATACGCCGGGTTCTGTTCCGCTTGCGCGGCGGTAACCATTCGTCTAGGCCTGCAATCGCTCACAGGCTCAAGCAATCTACCCGCCCCCATACGCGAGCAACGCAATGTGAGGGCCTATTTGATCTTGCTCCGGGTGGAGTTTACCTTGCTACGAACTGTTGCCAGTCGCACGGTGCGCTCTTACCGCACCCTTTCAGCCTTACCTGTGCCCCTTCCGAAGAAATGAGGCCATCGGCGGTCTTCTCTCTGCTGCACTTGTCGTGGGCTCGCGCCCCCCAGACGTTATCTGGCACCCTGCTCTATGGAGCCCGGACGTTCCTCCCCTCTACCAGTCTCCCGAAGGACTTCAACGTCAGTTTCCCTAAGGACCTCAACGTCAGTCTCCCGAAGGACATCAGCAAAGCAGCGATTACCCGTTCAACTCCGAGGGCGGATTGTATAGAGATTAGGGTGCAGTGTCTAGCGAGATCACAAATATGCTGCAAACCTCTAAGCAACTGCGTGATTTTTACACAATTCAGACAAAAAAAGAGGAATGACGGCAATACCATCATTCCTCACAAGCTTTTCAATACAGGTTAGCTACTCTATCAAGAGGTTTCTAGTTGTCTAGATGCTCTAGGCCCCATTTGTATAAAGCGTTCTTTTTCAGATTGTAAATTTCTGCGGTCATCGCCGCCGCTTTTTTAAGAGGCAGCTCTTTGGTTAGAATGCCTAGTGTGCGAGTCGCTTCGTCGGGCAATTCTGTGCTCGCTTCTTCACGGTGGCCGTGAATCAGTAACACCATCTCACCGCTTTTACGGTTCGCGTCTTCTTCAATCCACTCAATAAGTTCACCCAGTGGCAGCCCTTGGATGGTTTCGAAGGTTTTGGTTAGCTCACGCGCCAATACAACCTCACGGTCAGGGCCAAGAATCTCGAGCATATCTTGTAGAGAGTCTGAAATACGGTGTGGTGATTCATAGAAGATGCAGGTGCGCTCTGCCTTTGCGATCTCTAAGAACTTGTCTTTACGACCTTTGCTCTTTGGCGGTAAGAAGCCTTCAAAGCTGAAACGATCTGACGGTAAACCAGACGCACTCAACGCCGTAATCACAGCACAAGCACCAGGAAGTGGCACAACTCTCACACCCGCTTGACGACATTGTGAGACAAGATGGTAACCTGGGTCACTAATTAAAGGAGTACCCGCATCAGAGACTAATGCGATAGACTGACCTTCTAATAACCTTTCGACTAGAACTTGCGCTTTAGTTTGTTCATTATGATCATGTAAAGCGAACGTTCTGGTTGATATATTGAAGTGAGCAAGCAGCTTACCCGTGTGGCGTGTGTCTTCGGCTGCAATAACATCGACACTTGATAAAATTTCAATTGCTCTTTGAGTGATATCTCCCAAATTTCCGATTGGGGTTGGCACAATGTAGAGAGTTGGGCTCTCTGTGAGCAAGGTTTTGTTATCTGTCATTTGTTTACCATCACTTCAACGATTAATATAGATACAAATTTATACGGAATTTAAAGAACTCATGGCAACGATGAACCATAAGAGACTCAGTGTACCACGCTTACTAACTCCAATTGCATTAGCAATTACATTGGCGGCTTGTTCTTCAGGTCCTCAAGCACCAAAGAGCGTAGATATTACACTAGATCCAGTGCAATCAACTGAAAGTTATATGATGCAGGCGGATAGTAGCAAAGGAAGTCTACAAAACGACTGGTTAATCATGGCGCTTAAAGCTTCTGTGCAAGCTGGAAAAACCGATCAAGCAACTCTGCTGATCAAACGCTTAGCCAAACAAAAGCTGAGCGAAACACAACAAGCTGAATGGCAATTAGCTCGTGCTCAACTGTTGGTGAATAACTCGCAGCCGGAGCAAGCTTATAGCCAACTGAACTTTCAGCCTTGGTGGAAAATTCCGAACGAGCAGTGGAAAGATTATCACGAGCTACGCGCGAACATTTCTGAAATGCAAAGCGAGTATTTTGAAGCAAGCCGTGAGTTAGTTCTTTATTCAGAGTATCTAGACGCTGACGACGAGCTCCAACAACAAGCTGCTGACCGTATTTGGCAAAACCTAAATAGCTACTCTCAATATGAGATTCTAGAGCTTAAGACGTCGCCTACAGAAGACGCTCTTGCAGGTTGGTTACAACTGGCGATTTACATGAAGACGCTGAATTCAAATCTTCCAAACCTACAGGAAACCCTGTCTGATTGGCTAGCAGAGAATCCTCAGCACCCAGCAGCGACATATACACCTCAGGCGATCACTGACATCTTGGCGCTAGAGATCAGCAAACCAACTAGCACTGCACTATTGCTGCCTCTAACCGGTAAGTACGGCAAGCAGGCACAACTTGTGCGTGACGGTTTCATCTTTGCGATGATGAATGACAAAGAGCGTGAAGAAGATGCAACACTGACGGTAATGGATACCAACGTGCAAAGTGCGGCTGAGATTAAAGTGACACTCGAAGAGAACAACGTTGATTTCATCGTTGGCCCGCTGATTAAGAGCAACATCACTAAGCTTCAGCAAGCGCAGAAAAACCACGAGAACTCGATTCCAGCTTTAGCTCTGAACATCCCTACGCAACTAGAACCAGATACCAACATTTGTTATCTCGCTCTATCGCCAGAGCAAGAAGTCGCTCAGGCAGCGAAACACCTATTTGCTCAAGGCTACAAGTACCCGCTTATCCTTGCGCCAAGAGGACGTTTAGGTGAGCGTGTTGAGCAAGCGTTTAAAGAAGAGTGGAAAAAATACAGCAGCAACGATGTTGCTATCAGCTTGTTCTCTGACAAACGCCAACTGCAACGCAATGTGAATCAGGTATTCGGCTTGCAAGAGAGCCAACAGCGTATCGCTCAAATGGACGGGTTACTGAACCTAGACCTAGAAACAGAGCCACGCAGCCGTCGTGATATCGATTCTGTCTACATTGTGGCTAAGAACTCAGAGCTAACGCTAATCAAACCCTTCATTGAAGTTGCAATTAACCCTGATGCGAACCAACCCGCTCTGTTCTCAAACTCACGCAGTAACAGCGGTGATAAGCAGTATGAAGACCTAACTGGTGTGTTCTACAGCGATATCCCACTATTGGTTGAGAACAAAAACGAGCTTAATAAAGAGCTCAACGATC
Organism: Vibrio splendidus; assembly: GCF_001557875.1. Taxonomy (GTDB): domain Bacteria; phylum Pseudomonadota; class Gammaproteobacteria; order Enterobacterales; family Vibrionaceae; genus Vibrio; species Vibrio splendidus_F. The sequence goes on from NZ_LNRF01000006.1 coordinate 137,258, forward strand.
TATGGCCTGCACACTCAAACGGCCAAAAGCGTCTGCAAGCACTAGGAATGGATGCATACTACCTAATGGATGCACTGCCACAGATGAAAGCCGTACAGGGTTACAGCATTCCAGGTGAAACGGGTGTGCTAACCATCGATAACAACTGTGTGGTTCAACGTGAAATCAGCTGGGCAGAGCATGGGGCTTTTTAGCCGAAAGTTCCTATCCAAACCAACCATCACCCACAAACAAGTGGGTGATAAATACGAGACCGTGGCAAAATCTTATCTGATTAACCACGGTTTATCGTTAATAGAAGAAAACTTCATAGCAAAATGTGGCGAGATTGATCTTATAATGCGCCATAACAATACGGTTGTGTTTGCTGAGGTAAAATACCGCAAGCAAACCCGCTACGGACATGCCGCTGAAATGGTGACTGCCAAGAAGTCACAGAAACTGCTCAAAACAGCTAATGTTTGGCTTATGCAGCAAGGCTTGTCGGTGCACTCTACAGATTTCAGGTTTGATATTGTTGCCATTGAAGGGCCGAATGACAATATCGACTGGATTCAAAACGCGATTACCCAAGGATAAACATGCTAGACAGCATTAAAGAAAGTTTTACAGAAAGTATTCAAATCCAAATTGCGGCTGCAGAAGCTCTGCCTGACGCAATCACGCATGCCGCTCAAGCAATGGTTGCGACCTTGCTTAACGGAAACAAAATTCTTTGTTGTGGTAATGGTGGTTCGGCGTCGAATGCTCAGCAATTTGTATCGTGCCTACTCAACCGATTTGAAACAGAGCGCCCTAGCCTGCCAGCGATGGCACTGATGGCGGACAACACTACGCTAACGGCAGTAGCTAACGATTACCACTATGAAGAGATCTTCTCTAAGCAGGTACGTGCGTTTGGTCAAACAGGCGATATTCTATTGGCTATCTCTACTAGCGGTAATAGCAAAAACATCATCAAGGCAATGGAAGCGGCGGTAACTCGCGACATGACAATCATCGCCTTTACCGGCAAAGATGGGGGTGAGATGGCAGGTTTGCTTGGTGAACACGATGTAGAGATTCGTATCCCTTCACACCGTACAGCGCGCATTCATGAAGTACACATGGTGACACTACACTGCCTATGTGACCTAATCGATCAAGTACTCTTCCCTGCTCACGAAGAGTGATATACGGAGCATCACAATGAAATCATTAACCTCTTTGACGCTGTTTAAGCTGATTAGTGTTTCGCTACTTACACTATCCCTATCTGGTTGTGCTGGCATTTTCATTGCTGGTGCAGCAACCACAGCAAACCTAGTCACAGATACGCGAACGACCAAAGAGATTTGGAACGATAACAATATCGAATTTGAAGTTGCAGCTATCACCAATAAACAACCATACCGTGGTAGCGTGCGTGTCACCGCAAGCTCTTACCGCGGCTCTGTAGTGTTAATGGGCCAAGCAACGACAGACGCTGAACGTCGTGCTTTTGAAAGCCAAGCCAAGGAAGTAACAGGCGTCGAAAGTATACATAACCAGATTCGAGTCAAAGAGCCTTTGTCAGTTAGCGCTATTAGCAAAGACAGCTGGATTACGACCAAGGTGAAGTCAGCTTTGCTTGCGAATGCTGAGCTTAACGGCATCAAAGTAAAAGTGATTACTGAGGATTCAGAAGTTTTCCTACTTGGACTCGTCACTCGAGAGCATGCTGATATCGCGACAGAAGTTGCGCGTAACATCTCTGGCGTAAAACAGGTCATTCGAGCGTTTGAATATGGCGAAGAAGAGACGGCTGTTAACTAGCCTTAAGCCAGTCAATTAAATGCCATTTAGCAGACAAGAAAAAGCAGCGACGAATCGCTGCTTTTTTATTTGAGTCGTTTTAACTAACGTTATTTGATAACGCGAAGGCTTGGGCGACCTTTCACTGGACGAGGTGGCTCAGGATCTGAGTCAGGCTCTTCAGCATCTACGTCTGCCGTTGCTACGCTCAAAGATGGGCCTTTTTCTGGTTCTTCAAAAGGAGTTTCTTCAATCCCTTCTTCAAACGATTCCATGTAAGCCTCTTCAGGTTCAAACATAGTACCAGCACCATTCTCACGAGCGTAAATCGCTTGTACAGCATAAAGCGGAACGATCACAGAGTGTGGGCGACCACTAAAGCGAGCACTAAACGTCACAGCTTCGTTACCCAGTTCAAGTTGTCCAACCGCACGAGGCGCGATGTTCAGAATGATCTGACCATCTTGAACAAACTCTTCTGGAACTCGCACACCAGGCAATGTTGCTTCAACAACAAGGTGTGGAGTTAGTTCGTTATCAACCAGCCATTCATAAAATGCACGAAGCATGTATGGTCGGCGTGGAGTCATATTAGAAATATCCATAAACGCTTAGCGAACGAGTCGCATCTCACGCTCAGCTTCAGTTAGAGAAGCTAGGAATGAATCACGTTCAAATACACGGTTCATGTAAATCTTAAGCTCTTTAGAACCAGGACCAATTAGTTCAATACCAAGCTCAGGTAAACGCCATAGTAGCGGAGCTAGGTAACAATCAATTAGGCTAAACTCTTCGCTCATGAAGTATTCATACTCAGCGAAGATAGGAGCAAGAGTCAGTAGGTCGTTACGCAATTTAACGCGGGCTGCTTCAGATTCTTCAGCGTTGCCTTTAACGATCTTCTCTGCAACTGAATACCAGTTACGCTCAATGCGGTACATCATTAGACGGCTGTTACCACGAGCAACCGGGTATACAGGCATCAATGGTGGATGAGGGAAACGCTCATCTAGGTATTCCATGATGATCTTTGAGTCATATAGAGCAAGCTCACGATCAACAAGAGTAGGTACTGATTTGTACGGGTTCAGTTCAACAAGTTCTGCTGGTAGATTTTTTTCATCAACCAACTCAACTTCAACACTTACGCCTTTTTCAGCAAGAACAATGCGCACCTGATGGCTATACATATCAGAAGCACTTGAGAAAAGAGTCATTACAGAACGTTTATTGGCAGCTACAGCCATGGAGCCCTCCAGTACACTTTAAATAAAAACAATGGAGGCCTAAAGCCTCCATTGAACATTAACATAATTTGGGAATTAGCACGGTATTATAGCACAATTAGTGCACATCACGCCAATACTCTTTCTTCAGCAAAATCACGATGATAGTGAAGATGACTAAGAAGGCCATTACCCACCAACCCATAGCATGACGCTCAAGTTGAACTGGGTCGCCCGAGTAAACCAAAAAGTTAACAAGGTCACGAACCGCTTCGTCGTATTCACCGGCACTTAATTCGCCAGAGCCGTCAGTTTCAGTACCAACAACAACCGTCACTTCCTCGCCATCTACCATATGCGTATCGTAGATTGGTGTTGGGATACCTTGCAGCTCTTCAAGAACGTGCGGCATACCTACACTTGGGAAAACAATGTTGTTCACGCCAAACGGACGAGACGGATCTTCATAGAATGTACGAAGGTACGTGTATAGCCAATCTGCGCCACGAACACGAGCCACCAAAGTTAGGTCCGGTGGCGGAGCACCAAACCAACTTGCCGCTTGCTCAGAAGGCATAGCATTAACCATCAAGCTACCAATTTTCGCCTCTGGGTCGAAAATCAGGTTTTCCTTCATTAGATCAACAGGGATCTCTAAATCATTCGCAACACGTTCATAGCGCTGGTACTGCGTTGAGTGACAAGCGAAACAGTAGTTCATGAACATCTTAGCGCCATTTTGCAATGAAGCTTTGTCTGTTAAGTCATTGTTCGCTTTGTCTAATGGTACGTTTGCACCCGCTGCCATCGCCAATGACGGCAACATAGCAAATAAAATTACAATCCACTTTTTCATTTGAATGTCACCCTTTCTGGTAATGGTTTCGTCGCTTCATTTTTACTGTAGAACCACAGTAGAACGAAGAACATGAAATAACCTAAGCTAAAGATTTGAGCCAGTAACGTGTATGTTGGCGTTGCTGGAAGCGCACCAAGTACACCAAGCGCAATAAAGCTTATTGTGAATTGGATGATGTTAATCAAATGCAGTTTGCTACGGTAACGGTAAGAGCGCACTTTACAGCGGTCGAACCATGGCAGTAGGAATAGCACAACAATAGACGCACCCATTGCGACTACACCTAGCAGCTTATCAGGAACAGCACGAAGTACAGCGTAGAACGGCGTGAAGTACCAAACTGGAGCAATGTGCTCTGGTGTTTTCAGCGGGTTCGCAGCTTCAAAGTTAGGCGGCTCAAGGAAGTATCCACCCATTTCTGGGTTAAAGAACAGCACGTAACAGAACAAGAATAGGAAACCAGCAACGCCTACCATATCTTTCACTGTCCCGTATGGGTGGAAAGGAATAGAGTCAATGATGTCGTATTTCTTAGTGTAATCCTTGTGGAATGGGAACTGAGTTTTGTAGTCGTCGCCCATTGTACCTTTAGGAAGTTTCGTTTCGATACCGTCAGGGTTGTTCGAACCCACTTCGTGCAGTGCTAGTACGTGAAGTACGATAAGCAGCAATAGTACGATTGGTAGCGCGATAACGTGCAGTGCAAAGAAACGGTTCAGCGTTGCACCAGAGATGATGTAGTCACCACGGATCCAAAGCGTTAGGTCATCACCAATAACAGGAATCGCACCAAACAGAGAAATGATTACCTGCGCACCCCAGTAAGACATTTGCCCCCATGGTAGTAAGTAACCCATGAAAGCCTCAGCCATAAGTACTAAGAAGATCAACATACCGAAGATCCAAAGTAGCTCACGAGGTTTTTGGTAAGAACCGTAAATTAGACCACGGAACATATGCAGATAGATAACAACGAAGAATGCCGAAGCACCTGTTGAGTGCATGTAACGCAGTAGCCAGCCGTATTCCACATCACGCATGATGTATTCAACAGAAGCAAATGCACCATCACCAGACGGTACGTAGTTCATTGTTAACCAAATACCCGTAAGGATTTGGTTAACCAGTACCAACATAGCTAAAGAACCGAAAAGGTACCAAAAGTTAAAGTTCTTAGGCATTGGGTATTCAGACAAGTGCTTTTTATAAGCATTCATCGCGGGTATACGTTTCTCTACCCAGTCTAGTAGTCCTTGCATTATGCATCTCCCTCGTCAATACCGATAAGGATCTTGGTGTCACTTAAATACATATGCTTTGGCACAACAAGGTTCAACGGTGCGGGTACGCCTTGGAATACTCGACCTGCCATATCAAACTTCGAACCATGACAAGGACAGAAGAAACCAGACTTAACGCCCTGAACTTGTTCTGCAAAAGAATCTGGCAGGTAAGTTGGAGAACAACCTAAGTGCGTACAGAAACCAACAGCAACGAAGAATTCCGGCTTAATTGAACGGAACTCGTTCTGCGCGTATTCTGGTTGTTGTTCAGCTTCAGATTGAGGGTCACGAAGTTGACCACCGATCGCTTTTAGGTTTTCTAGTACCGACTCAGCACGGCGTACAACCCATACAGGTTTACCTTGCCACTCGACACGAACCATTTGTCCCGGTTCTAACTTACTGACTTCCACTTCCACCGGCGCGCCCGCAGCTTTCGCCTTGGCACTCGGATTCCATGATTTAATAAAAGGCACGGCTACAGCAGCTGCTCCTAAACCACCAACAACGGCTGTTGTTGCGGTTAAGAAACGCCTGCGACCGTTATTTAAAGGCGCGTTGCTCATCCAAACATTCTCCCATTTGCTCCTTATGGATTGAAATAATTCCGATTAAAGAGCATGGCTAACAAAATATGTATTTAGTTCTATTTATTGACGGCAAATGATAAATAAAACCCTACTTTTTGACAAGATAAAGCTACCTTTTTGTAACAATCATGAGGCAAAGCGCACATTGGGTTACAAAAGCTTTCAAAATATAAGAATTTGGGAATAAAACGAGGGAGAGGAAGCGTTTAGAGGGGGTATAAAAACAAAAAGCCCGGCATATAGCCGAGCTTTGAACCACAATTCCAGTCGTAAAACTGGGAGCGTGTACTTTTTCGTAAAGAAAAATTAACGCTTAGAGAATTGAGGTTTACGACGTGCTTTACGTAGACCAACTTTCTTACGTTCAACGCAACGAGCGTCACGAGTAACGTAACCAGCTGCACGTAGAGCAGGACGTAGAGTTTCATCGTACTCCATAAGAGCGCGAGTGATACCGTGGCGGATTGCGCCAGCTTGACCAGAAATACCACCACCAGAAACAGTGATGTAAAGGTCAAGTTTCTCAGTTAGTTCAACTAGCTCAAGAGGTTGCTTAACAACCATACGAGAAGTTGGACGACCGAAGTAAACATCAAGGCTACGCTTGTTGATTACGATCTCACCAGAGCCTGGTTTGATGAAAACACGAGCTGCTGAGCTTTTGCGACGACCAGTGCCGTAGTATTGATTCTCTGCCATTTTCATAATCCCCTTAGATGTCTAGTACTTGTGGCTGTTGAGCAACATGGTTGTGCTCAGTACCAGCGTACACTTTAAGCTTACGGTACATCGCGCGGCCTAGAGGACCACGTGGAAGCATACCTTTAACTGCTAGTTCTAGAACCATTTCTGGTTTCTTAGCAATTAGCTTTTCAAAAGTGATAGTTTTAAGACCACCTGGGAACTCAGAGTGACGGTAGTAAACCTTACCCTTAGCTTTGTTACCAGTTACAGCAACTTTCTCAGCGTTAACAACGATGATGTAATCACCAGTGTCTACGTGAGGAGTGTATTCTGCTTTGTGCTTGCCGCGTAGGCGAGAAGCGATTTCACTTGCTAGACGGCCAAGAGTTTTGCCTTCAGCGTCTACAACATACCAGTCGCGTTTTACAGTTTCTGGTTTAGCAACGAAAGTTTTCATGCTAATAATTACCTATTTAAAAAATTTACACTTAAGGAATACTCGCGTATTCCCACTGTCTAAGAGTTACCATTCATCACCCCTTCGAGTGTTGGAAAACTCTTGGCATAACGTGATTTTACTCATCGCTAGAGGCCCGCAGTAACGGTAGGTCGCAGGATTATAGAGAAGAGCGAAGAAAAAATCACCTCTTTTTGAACAAAATCACGATTTTTTTAATTCTATTTCTTATTCGAGATAATCAAAGCTAACTTAAGTGTTCTTTTGCCAAATATTCATGGCTCTGCATTTCAATTAAACGCGACTGACAACGTTTAAATTCAAACTCTAGCTGACCGTGAGTGTAGAGCTTTTCTAGCTCCACTTCCGCTGAAATAATCAGTTTCACATTGCGCTCGTAGAACTCATCAACTAATGCAATGAAGCGCCTCGCAGCGTCATCTGAAGTCGCGCCCATTTGCAACACATCAGCCAGCAGAACCGTGTGATAAACCCGAGACAACTCAATATAGTCGTTCTGGCTACGAGCCGACTGACAAAGCTGAGCAAAAGTACCATGCAACACACCATCACTCGCTTCGACTACATCTAATTGACGGTGATTAACCTCAATCTGCTTAAGCTTCTCTTTATCTTCACCAACGAGCTGAGCGTAATACTTTTCGAGATTGATATTCGCTTGGCTATCTAGCGGGTAATGGTAAATCTCAGCTTGCTCTAAAGTACGCAAACGGTAATCGATTCCGCTATCGACATTAAGAATATGACAGTTGTCTTGAATGAGCTTAATGGCCGGTAAGAAACGCGCTCTCTGTAACCCGTTACGATATAGATCCGCAGGGGGAATATTAGAGGTCGCGACCAAAATAACGTTTCGAGCGAATAACTCTTGGAACAAGGTTCCTAAGATCATCGCATCGGTGATGTCTGAAACAAAGAATTCGTCGAAACAGATAATGTCCGCTTCTTCCTTCAACTTGTCTGCTACTAAAGGCAATGGATCGCTAACATTACCTAGCGCCTTTAGTTCATCATGAACTCGATACATAAAGCGGTGAAAGTGAACGCGCATTTTTTTAGTGGTCGGTAAGGCATCGTAGAACGTATCCATTAGATATGTTTTACCGCGCCCTACGCCCCCCCAGAAGTAAAGACCTTTTGGTGGCTGTGGCAGTTCTGGCTTTTTGCCCAGTAATTTCTGGAAGCGAGTCAGTTGAGGAATGGGCGTATTCATGTAATCTTGGAATTGATGAAAGAGTTCATCTAAAGATTTAACGGCTTGCTCTTGTGCTGGATCTCTTTGAAATCCATGTTCTTTTATATCTTGTTCGTATTTTTTAATGGGATTCATGACGACATTTCCACAATGAAAGCAATATCAGACAGCAACTAAAAATGAGCCCAAACAGTACGAGGAATAACGTGAGGTGGTGAATAATGCAGCATCAAACTGCTAACTAGCGCACACGCATTTCTCTTTATACTGCGGCATTCTCATAGTACCATGGAGCCGTAGCACGTGTAACTAAGCAGTAACAAACATGTTAAAAAACAATAATAAGGAGCTGTTATGCCTTGGATGTATGCCGTTGCCGGTTTACTAGTCGGAGTTATTTTAGGGGTCGCTATTTCTCGTCTCATGACACCTGAATACAAAAAACAAAAGAACGTACAGAAAGAATTAGATAGCGCAAAGTTTGCCCTTGAGCAGCAGCGACAAGAGCTGGCTGATCACTTTGCGAAATCAGCAGAAATGTTGGACACCTTAGGTAAAGACTACACAAAACTGTACCAACACATGGAAAAAACAAGCTCAGAGCTGATTCCTAACCTGCCAGAGCAAGACAACCCATTTGTGAAAACAGCCGCTGCCCATTCGGACAAGCCACAAGAGAAGTCTTCAGTAAAAGAGGCAACTCTTGAAGAACAACCGAAAGATTACGCGAATGGCGCAACCGGTTTATTTACAGAGCAGAAAAAAGAAATCATGGATGCTCCCGATGTTGTAACAGCAAAAGCATCGTAAACATTTAACACTTCTGTGAACTTTACAAAGGTTTTTGAGTCATAACTTTCACTCAGGTCATTGGAAACTTCTCATACTTATTATACGTATAAGAGGGTTAAGACCTTAACTAGAGAGGAGTTTATGATGAAAAAACCTTTGCTTGCTTTATCAGTATTAACTTTAAGCTTAAGTTCAATCATCACCCCCATTCAAGCAACTGCCGCACTGCCATTAAGTGTGGGTAATGAACAATTACCCAGCCTTGCTCCTATGCTTGAACAAGTGACCCCCGCTGTGGTTAGTATTGCCGTAGAAGGCAAACAGGTACAACGTCAGCAAATCCCTGAACAATTTCAATTCTTTTTTGGTCCAGAACAAACACGAGAGCGCCCATTCCGCGGGCTAGGATCTGGTGTCATCATCGACGCCAAGAAAGGTCATATAGTGACCAATTACCATGTCATTAATGGTGCGGACGATATCAAAGTAAAACTGCATGATGGTCGAGAGTACGATGCTGAACTTATCGGTGGCGACCAGATGTCTGATATCGCACTGCTAAAATTAGAAGAAGCCAAGAACCTTACCCAGATAAAAGTCGCAGACTCAGACAAACTAAGAGTTGGTGATTTTAGTGTCGCGATCGGCAACCCATTCGGACTAGGACAAACCGTAACATCCGGTATTGTTTCTGCACTTGGTCGTAGCGGCCTGAATCTAGAAAACTTTGAAAACTTCATTCAAACCGATGCAGCAATCAACAGCGGTAACTCTGGTGGCGCGCTAGTGAACCTCAACGGTGAGCTAATTGGTATCAACACCGCCATTCTTGGCCCTAACGGAGGTAATGTCGGTATCGGCTTTGCAATCCCTTCTAATATGATGACAAACCTGACAGAACAAATTCTCGACTTCGGTGAAGTAAAACGCGGCATGCTTGGCGTTCAAGGCGGAGAAGTGACCTCCGAATTGGCAGAAGCTCTCGGTTATGAATCAAGTAAGGGCGCCTTTGTTAGCCAAATCGTCCCAGACAGCGCAGCAGATAAAGCTGGGCTGAAAGCGGGCGATATTATTGTCTCTATTAATGGCAAACGCATTGATACCTTCAGCGAGTTAAGAGCTAAGGTCGCAACACTCGGCGCTGGTAAGCAGATTGAGCTGGGTGTGGTTCGTGACGGTAAGAGCAAAACCTTTGATGTGACGCTTGGTGAATCAACCAATAATAAGACACAGGCAGAGAAGCTCCATGAAGGACTAGCCGGTGCTGAGTTAACCAACACAACAGAGAGTGACTCAGCAACAGGCGTCAAGGTATCGAGTGTTGCTCAAGGCTCGCCAGCCGAAGCCTATCAACTTCTGAAAGATGACATCATCATCGGGGTAAACCGTCAAACGGTTAAGAACCTTGCTGAGTTTAGAGAGATTCTTGAAAAACAACCTGGTGTACTGGCGCTTAATATCCAGCGAGGCGACAGGACTATCTATCTTGTAATTCGATAGTCTTACGTCAACGCAATTACAGGGAGGCCCAGTAAGTTTGCTTTAAACTTACTCAGTCTCCCTTTTCTTTAGATCAATCAAAATGCTATGCTTCACTGGTAATCAAGTCAGTCATCCATTCATGGAGGCTTCACACCTTACTTGTTGAAGAGGGAAACATGCTGTCCTTTCTATTTCGTTCTATTTCCCTTGGACTCGTTTCAGCGGCGCTTATTCTTCTCGCATTTCCGAGCTTAAGGCCAGCAATTGTTGCTGACGTCACTAGCCCTAAAGTCGATAATATTGGCTCTCTTCAGATTTCATTTAACCAAGCAGTTCGCCGAGCGGCACCTGCAGTGGTTAACATTTATAGCCGTAAATACGCTGAAAGCGATCGTAACAAACTGCTCACTCAAGGTTTGGGCTCTGGGGTGATTGTTAGCGAGAAAGGTTACATCATTACCAACTTCCATGTTGTGGCTCAAGCAGACCAAATAGTTGTGGCACTTCAAGATGGCCGAGTGGCCGCTGCACAATTGGTTGGCTCAGACAAGCGCACCGATATCGCGATACTTAGAGTCAGCGGTGACAACCTACCGGTGATCCCACTCAACTCTAATTACAAAGCCAATGTCGGTGATGTAGTACTGGCTATCGGTAACCCATATAACCTAGGTCAAACAACAACCTTTGGTATCATCTCTGCAACCGGCCGCTCTTCGATCAGTGCCGATGGCCATCAAGCCTTTATTCAGACCGACGCGGCAATCAATGAAGGTAATTCAGGTGGCGCGCTGGTTAACTCACAAGGTGAGCTAGTCGGTATCAATACCGCTTCTTTCCAACAAGCTACCGACATGGAAACCTATGGGATCTCATTTGCTATCCCCTATCCACTTGCGAATAAAATCATGGAGAAGATCATCGCCGATGGTCGCGTGATTCGCGGTTATATCGGTATCGATGGACAAGACATCAACTCTGTCACCTCACGCATGTTAGGTACTAAGAATATCGGTGGGATTGTTGTGTTAGGTATCGATCCAAATGGCCCAGCAGCGGATGCCGGTTTTGAAGCCCAAGACATTATTGTCAGCATCAACAATAACCAGGTAAATGGTCGTCAGAGTGTGATGGATACTGTTACTGATTTACGTCCAGGTACCGTGATTGATGTAGGCATCTTACGCCAAGGTGAAAACAAAACCCTCAAAGTAACGATTGCTGAAGATACTCGCCTGTAGAGTAAACTCTGTAAACAGTAATTCAAGCTGCTGGATTTATGCGGCTTATAAACAAATACAAAAAACCCAGCTCACAGGCTGGGTTTTCTTTTATCTAAAGATAGTATCAGGGATCTCTACGATTCACTTGGCTCTTCGATATCGATGCGAGTCACTCGCTGTAAACCTCTTGGTAGTAGGCCACCACGGCGACCACGTTCACCACGGAAGTTTTCAAGATCTGCTGGTTTCAAGCCAAGCTTACGTTTACCGGCATAGATAGTCAGTGTCGCATTCTCTGGTATAGCCATGAGATGCGATACAAACTCTTCACGCTCTTTTGCTTTCGCAGAAGGGATATTGATGATCTTGTTGCCTTTACCCTTACTCAACTGAGGTAGGTCTTTAATAGGGAACAACAACATACGGCCTTGGTTAGTAATCGCCAGAATTTGGTTACTGTCCAAATCAGCAATAGGGCTTGGCATCATCACTTCAGAGGCTTGTGGCAAGTTAACCAACGCTTTACCGCTCTTGTTCTTAGACAGCAGATCGCTACCCTTACAAACAAAGCCATAACCAGCATCAGAACCGACTAACCATAATTGCTCATTCTCTCCCATCACCACTTGGCGAATAGAAGTACCAGGGCTGACGTTCAAGCGGCCCGTAATTGGCTCACCTTGGCTACGTGCCGATGGTAATGAATGAGATTCAAGGGAGTAGCTTCGGCCATCACTGCCGAGGAACACTGCTTGTTGGTTACTCTTACCTTTAGCGCTCGCTAAGAACTTATCACCAGACTTGTAGTTCAAGCCTTCAGCATCAACTTCATGCCCTTTAGCATGACGAATCCAACCTTTCTCAGACAATACAACCGTGATTGGTTCGCTTGGTACTAAGTCGCGTTCTGTTAGCGCTTTCGCTTCTGCACGCTCAATCAGAGGTGAACGACGATCATCGCCGTATTTATCCGCATCTGCTTGGATTTCTTTCTTGATCAGCGTATTCAAGCGACGCTCTGAACCGAGTAGCTTTTCAAGCTTTTCACGTTCAGCTTCAAGCTCTTCTTGTTCCGCTCGGATTTTAAACTCTTCTAACTTAGCTAAGTTACGAAGTTTAATATCAAGAATCGCATTGGCTTGAATTTCAGAAATGTTGAAACGGCTCATCAATACAGGACATGGCTCGTCTTCTGTACGAATGATCTCAATCACTTCATCGATATTAAGATAAGCAGCAAGCAAGCCTTCTAAGATGTGCAAACGTGCCAATACTTTATCTAAACGGTACTGCAAACGACGACGAACTGTTGTGCGACGGAACTCAATCCACTCTTTCAGGATCTGAACTAAGCCTTTAACTTGAGGACGGTTATCTAAACCAATCATGTTCAAGTTAACGCGGAAGTTTTTCTCTAGATCCGTCGACGCGAACAGGTGACTCATCAATTGATCACAGTCGATACGATTTGAACGAGGAACGACAACGATACGCGTTGGGTTCTCATGATCAGATTCATCACGCAAGTCGTCAACCATTGGCAGCTTCTTAGCGCGCATCTGGTTAGCGATTTGCTCAAGTAACTTCGCACCTGACACTTGATGAGGTAAAGCCGTGATAACAATATCAGAGCCTTCCTTGTGCCAAACCGCGCGCATCTTGATGCTGCCACGTCCAGTACGGTAGATTTTTTCGATGTCCGATTTCGGAGAGATAATCTCAGCTTCTGTCGGGTAATCTGGACCTTGAATGAAACCCATCACATCTGAAAGCTCAGACTTAGGCGTATCAATTAGGTGAATGGCCGCATTAGCGACTTCACGTACGTTGTGTGGTGGAATATCGGTCGCCATACCTACCGCGATACCAGTGATACCGTTAAGTAGGATATGAGGCAGACGAGCAGGCAACATTTGAGGCTCTTTCATGGTGCCATCAAAGTTTGGTTGCCAATCAACGGTACCTTGACCTAATTCACCTAGAAGTACCTCAGCAAACTTAGACAATTTCGCTTCGGTATAACGCATTGCAGCGAACGATTTCGGGTCATCCGGAGCACCCCAGTTGCCTTGACCATCTACCAATGGGTAGCGGTAAGAGAAAGGCTGCGCCATCAATACCATCGCTTCGTAACAAGCAGAGTCACCGTGTGGGTGATACTTACCTAATACGTCACCAACGGTACGTGCTGATTTTTTGTATTTCGATGCAGCTGATAAGCCCAATTCAGACATCGCGTAGATAATACGACGCTGTACTGGCTTCAAGCCATCACCGATATACGGCAATGCACGATCCATGATCACGTACATTGAGTAATTTAAGTAGGCATCTTCGGTGAACTTGCGCATTGGCAACTGTTCAACGCCATCATATGTAATTTCGTTAGACATCCATTATACCTCGGCCATATCACCGTTAGTCTGTAGCCATGTACGGCGATCATCTGCACGTTTTTTACCAAGCAGCATGTCCATCATCTCGTTGGTCGCTTCGCTGTCATCAATCGTTAACTGCACAAGGCGACGAGTGTTTGGATCCATGGTGGTTTCACGCAACTGAAGTGGGTTCATTTCACCCAGACCTTTGAATCGTTGCACGTTGATCTTGGCTTTCTTCTGCGATAGTCGCTCAAGCACACCGTCTTTCTCTGCGTCATCGAGTGCGTAGAACACTTCTTTGCCGCAATCGATACGATACAGAGGAGGCATTGCCACATAGATATGGCCCGCTTCAACTAATGCATGGAAATGGCGAGTAAACAAAGCACATAGCAGTGTCGCGATATGAAGACCATCCGAGTCCGCATCGGCAAGGATACAGATCTTACCGTAACGCAGGCCTGATAAATCATCGTTGTCCGGGTCGATACCCAGAGCCACTGAGATGTCGTGTACTTCTTGCGAAGCCAATACTTGGTCTGCTGACACTTCCCATGTATTTAGGATCTTACCGCGAAGTGGCATCACCGCTTGGAACTCACGGTCACGTGCTTGTTTAGCAGAACCGCCCGCCGAGTCCCCTTCCACGAAGAAGATTTCGGTACGGCTTAAGTCTTGAACTGAACAGTCCGTTAGCTTACCCGGCAGTGCTGGGCCTGAAGCTATTTTCTTACGCACAACCTTTTTGCTTGCGCGCATACGGCGGTGAGCATTTGCAATACAAGCTTCTGCTAGCTGCTCTGCCAGCTGTGGCTTTTCGTTCAACCACAAGCTAAACGCATCTTTTACCACACCAGAAACAAACGCAGCGGTTTGACGCGAAGACAAGCGCTCTTTTGTTTGACCAGCAAACTGCGGATCTTGCATCTTCACCGATAACACGTAAGAACAACGGTCGAAAATATCGTCGCCCGTTAGCTTAACGCCACGTGGTAGCAAGTTGCGGAATTCACAGAACTCGCGCATTGCATCAAGCAGACCTTGGCGAAGACCGTTTACGTGTGTACCACCTTGCTTAGTTGGTACTAAGTTCACGTAACTCTCGGTAATCATATCACCGCCTTCTGGCTGCCAGATGATCGCCCAGTTCGCCATTTCTGTTTCAGCTACAAATTCGCCAACATAAGGCTCTTCAGGCAGTAAGGTGTAACCTTTCACGCCTTCGGCAAGGTAGTCTTTTAGGCCATCTTCATAGAACCATTTATGCTCTTCGCCACCGACTTTGTCGATAAAGGTAATTTCTAAACCTGGGCAAAGTACTGCTTTTGCACGTAGGTTGTTAATCAGACGCAGTGTCGAAAATTTAGGGCTATCGAAATACTTAGGATCAGGCCAAAAATGTACAGATGTCCCACTGTTACGATGGCCACAAGTGCCCGTTACAGTCAGTTCTGTTACAGCATGACCGCCTTCAAGTGCGATCTCATGAACCTGACCTTCTCGGCGTACGGTCACTTCAACACGTTTTGACAGTGCGTTTACGACCGAAATACCTACACCGTGCAGACCACCAGAGAACTTGTAGTTGTTGTTCGAGAATTTACCGCCAGAGTGGAGCTTAGTTAAAATCAGCTCAACACCTGAGATCCCTTTTTCAGGGTGAATATCGACAGGCATACCACGGCCGTCATCGGTAACTTCTAACGATTGGTCTGCATGAAGCACAACTTTGATCTTCTTAGCGTGTCCCGCTAGTGCTTCATCGACCGAGTTATCAATGACTTCTTGGGCAAGGTGGTTAGGTCTTTCTGTCTCGGTATACATTCCCGGGCGGTGTCGCACAGGGTCGAGACCTTCAAGTACCTCGAGGTCTTTTGCATTATATTGTTCAGTCATAATACGGAGTTTACTCAAAAAGTTTGCGTCAGTTCGCTGGCTCCAGTTTCACTAAAGCAGAATCATTACTATGAACCGTCATAGTAGAGCGAACGAGCGAAGTATTGGGGAATATAGTCTGGAAGCTGAGTAATGATGTCAAGCTAGTTCAAAAACTAAGACATCAAACTATGATATTTCACCATTGATAGATGAAATAACAGGCAAACAAGAGAAAATCACTTAGTTGGTGAAACAGATTAGATATTTAGAAAGGTGATGATTTGTTGTGGGTAGCGTTCAAAATCAACAAAACTATGATCCCCCCCCTCTTCTACTGTCTGTGTTGCACCTTGGTACTTCTCTACCGCTTGTCGGTAATCCAGAACTTCATCTTCCGTTTGCTGAAGTAACCAGAAATCACTCGGCTTAGTGATAACCGGAACCTCTAACGCCTTCAGTTCATCGATATGCTTTGTTTCCAGTACATATCGCTCATCAGTGTATGGGTTTACTTGTTCACCTAAATAGTCAGCAAGAAGCTCAAATGGCTTTACTGCTGGGTTTACAACCACCGCTTTAAAACCATAGTGACTATTCAGCCATGTTGAAAGATAGCCACCCAATGAGCTACCCACCAACGCTATTTGATATTGTTCTTTGTATTGCTCCACCAGCTGCTGCAAATGGAGTGCCGCTTGCTGAGGGAAACTCGGCAGTTGAGGGGTTACAACTTTAATATCAGCGCGATGCTTAGCACAGTAATCTGCCATCACATTCGCTTTATGAGAACGTGATGAGCTGTTAAACCCATGAATATAGAGAAGCAGCGATGGCTTATTAGCTTGTTGATTAGAGCCTGGCATCAATAACCACCTTCATTAGTAACCAGCAGCCTTAAAATCAGGCAAGAACTGCCCATGAGGCAAACGACGAACTTGCGTGCTAACAGTACCGTCTTGATGTAATTCAATCTCTCTCCAGCCCGGAGACAAAGTGTCTACCGCGAAGTCATCTGAGTTAGGTTTGAATTGCACACAAGTCGACGGTGTTGCCATGACTTGTACACCATGATGATCTCGGTTCATGTCTTGATGAACGTGGCCACACAGCACTGCTTTAACATTGGTGTGCTGTTGAACCACATCCCAAAATTGGTCTGCGTCTTTAAGGTTATGTTGATCCAACCATGCACTGCCAACCAATAACGGGTGGTGGTGCAATAGAACCAATGTATTACGTTCAGGGAATTCCGTCAGCTTTTGTTCTAACAGATCAAGCTGTTGATCGCTGAGGCGACCATGAGGCACACCCACCACTTGCGAATCCAACATCACCATCTGCCAGCTATCACCTAGCAAGACATGCTCAACGCACTGTATTTGGGTTGATGGTAAAACACTGCCCATATTAGGCTTAAAGTCATGGTTTCCAGGCAGCCAATAACATGGCTTTTCCAAAGGCTGAATCCCTGACTCAAATTTCTGGTACGACTCTGCACTGTGATCTTGAGAGATATCACCGGTGGCTAATATCGCTTGATAGTCAAAGCCCTGGCTAACAATGCCATCGACTACAGCACGAAAGCTATCTTGAGTGTTGATGCTTAATAAGCTGCCATTGCTCGGCGCAAATAAATGCGTGTCCGTTAGCTGCACAAGCTTAATAGTGCTCTCATCAAATTTTGAAGTGTGTGATAATTCCAAAATAACAAATCCAGATACGTTACTGTTTAGACTTTAAAAGTGTTGTTCAATAAGCTCAATTAAAAGGCAATTGGAGTTCGGCTGATACCCGTTTTTAAACAAAACGTTAACCATTCCCCAAGAAATTTATTCAATTGAAATTTCTCGTCTTTTTGCAGAAGCTTAGTGTTGGGGTAGTCATATTTCGCTTTGACTCGCGAAAAATCCCCGCTAGCGCACACTTCTGCAACTCGAGCGTCGTGATATAGCCTGACAGACATTTTTGGCAAAGGAAACACTGGCATCGCGTCACTCTGACATATATCTATTAATGTGGTGTATTTTGTGACCTCATTCACTGTCAATTGATACACCATATTAACGGCTTGGTAACAGCGAACGTCACCAACCTCATGCCCAACCGGTAATAAAGCGTTAAGTTTGGCATAGTTAGTCTCGTAAACTCGCATCAATTCAGCAAGATCAACATGATACGGTTTTTTGACCGCTATATTTGGCATGACGTTAATCTATCCACTCTGATTGTAATTCTTGGTAGTTCAATTGTAGCCACTGTAGCGCAATGATTGTGGCGCCATTTTCAAACACACCATCTGTTACCAACTGATAAGCGGCCTCGCGAGTCATCACTTGTACCCTAATGTCTTCACCTTCGTAATCCAATCCATGCACCCCTTTAGCTGTCGTTGCATCAACACAGCCAACAAAGACGTCGAGCTTTTCCGAGCAACCGCCAGATGAAGGGTAATACGAAGTAATAGGTAATACAGATCCAACTTCGACTCCAGCTTCTTCCATCGCTTCACGACGAGCAACATCTTGTGGTGACTCGTCAGTATCAATGATCCCGGCAACAATCTCATATTGCCATGGGTTTTCATGCTCTAGAGCACCGACACGGATCTGTTCGACGATCACAACTTCATCTCGAAAAGGATCATAAGGTAGCAAAGCGGCTGCATGACCACGCTCAAACATTTCGCGTTCTATTGGTTGGCTCCAGCCCCCCTCAAACAATCTATGTTTAAATGTGTACTTAACCATTTTAAAAAAACCACGAAACAGCGTCTCTTTTGAGACTATTTCCACATCTTGCGGAGTAAACTCATGTCGTTGATTGTCAGACTGTTGCATTTGGTACCTCACTAAGTGATCTTTATAGTTTACTCATTGTCCGAGTTAACTACCAAGGATAAGGTTCAACTTTTTATACAAAACTTATAATTAAAGTTAAGTTTTAAAAAATAAATATTGTACAAGTGGACAGTTAAATGTAAAAAAGTGCAAAGTTTCGAGTAAATTACCACCAAACTGGGTTAAACTCTTTTAAAGAAAAATTCTATTAAAGGCAGGAATAGGAAAATGAAAAAACTGCTTCCACTATTTATCAGTGCAGCAATTGGCAGCCTGAGTTCATCAGCTTTTGCTGATACGCTAGCTGAAGTTTATGACCAAGCAAAACAGAACGATCCACAGCTTCTTCGTTCAGCAGCGCAGCGCGATGCCGCTTTTGAAGCAGTAACGTCAAGCCGTAGTGATTTGCTACCACAAATTAACCTCACTGCAGGTTATAACATTAACCGTAGTGATATTGATGCTCGTGAAAGTGACAAGCTTACAGCTGGTATTAATTTTTCTCAGGAGCTTTATCAACGCTCTTCATGGATCACGCTCGATACAGCAGAAAAAAGTGCTCGTCAGGCTGATTCAGCATACGCGGCAGAGCAGCAAGCTTTGATCCTGCGTGTAGCAACAGCGTACTTCGAAGTACTTCGAGCTCAAGATAACCTTGAATTCGTCCGTGCCGAGAAAGCAGCAGTTGCTCGCCAACTAGAACAAACAAAACAACGTTTTGAAGTAGGTCTTTCAGCAATCACCGATGTACATGACGCACAAGCTCAGTACGATGGCGTTTTGGCAGACGAAGTCTTAGCAGAGAACACTCTGACTAATAACTACGAAGGTCTACGTGAGATCACAGGTCAAGAACACTCTAACCTAAGCATCCTAGATACTGACCGTTTCTCTGCAAGCAAATCTTCAGACTCTGCGGTTGCACTTGTGCAGCAAGCAGAGAAAAACAACCTTAGTCTTCTAGCAGCGCGGATCTCTCAAGATGTGGCGAAAGATAACATCTCGCTAGCAAGCTCTGGTCACCTACCTAGCTTAACCCTTGATGGTGGCTATAACTACGGTGATGAAAGCAATAGTAATAACGGTTCTCAAGGTGATTACAACGACTTCAACGTAGGGGTAAACTTAGTCGTGCCTCTATACACGGGTGGCAACACTACTTCTTTGACTCGACAGGCTGAATACAACTACGTTGCGGCAAGTGAAGACTTAGAAGCAACCTACCGCAGCGTTGTAAAAGACGTACGTGCGTTCAACAACAACATCAGCGCTTCGATCGGTGCTCTACGCGCTTACGAACAGTCTGTAGTTTCTGCTCAGTCTGCTTTAGAAGCAACTGAAGCCGGCTTTGATGTAGGTACTCGTACTATCGTTGACGTATTAGATTCGACTCGTCGTCTATACGACGCGAACAAGAACCTTTCAGATGCTCGTTACAACTACATCCTAAGTGTACTTCAGCTTCGTCAAGCGGTTGGTACTCTAAGCGAACAAGATATTGTTGATGTAAACGCAGGTCTAAAAGTCGCAAGTAAGTAATTCTAAATTACGCTAGCTACAAAAATGCCGCTCATTGAGCGGCATTTTTATTATCTATTCAAAGCGAGATTTACGGCCTAACTAAAAGCTTAGCACCAAAAGACTAGAAACTAGCCTCGACCACCTTTAATCGCTTTAATAATTTCAGTCGTAGAGCAGCCATCTTCAAAGTTAAGTACTTTCACTTCACCGCCAGCTGCAATTACTTCCGCACCACCAGCAATATCTTCAGGTTTGTAGTCACCACCTTTCACAAGAATGCTTGGTAAAACCTCAGAGATCAAACGTTGAGGTGTGTCTTCAGAAAACGGCACAACCCAATCAACTGCACCTAAGCCAGCCAATACCGCCATACGGCGATCGGTTGGGTTCACAGGGCGACCAGGGCCTTTCAAGCGCTTAACAGACTCGTCAGTATTAACGGCAACGATCAAGCGGTCACCTAGCTCAGCTGCGTGGTTCATGTAAGAAACATGGCCGGCATGCAGAATATCAAAGCAGCCATTGGTCATAACGACCTTCTCACCTTTCGCTCGAGCACGTTTCACTGCTTCAACCAGTGCCGCTTCCGAGATCACACCATAATCTGTGTCTTGACTACCGTGAATCGCTTCCGCTAACTCAATCGTAGACAGTGTGGATGTACCAAGCTTACCAACTACCACGCCAGCAGCCGCATTCGCTAATGCACACGCTTCATCAAGTGGTTTCCCCGCAGCAACAGAAGCCGCCAGAACTGAGATAACCGTATCTCCAGCACCCGTCACGTCATAAACTTCTTTCGCTTGAGTCGGCAAATGGAATGGTTCTAAACCTTTGCGAAGTAGTGTCATACCATGCTCACTACGAGTCACCAACAAAGCTTCGAAATCAAACTCTTCAATCAGTGCGAGTCCTTTTTCGATCATTTCTTCTTCAGATTTTACTTTGCCAGCAACCAACTCGAACTCAGCCATGTTTGGCGTCAGTAAAGTCGCACCACGGTAGCGTTCAAAGTCCGCGCCTTTTGGGTCGATAAACACAGGAACTTTTGCCGCGCGCGCTTTTTGGATAAAGCTCTGCACGTGTTCAAGAGCACCTTTTGCATAATCAGATAGAATTACCGAGCGAACGTTAGGGAGCGCTTGCTCCATACGAGACAAAACAAGCGCAGGATCTGTATTCTCAAATTTGTCTTCAAAATCAAGGCGAATTAGCTGCTGACCACGGCTCATCACACGCAGTTTAGTAATGGTTGGGTAATCTTCTAACTCAACGAAATCACATTTAACCTTTAGTGCGCCTAAGGTATTTTTTAACACCTCAGCAGGCTCATCTTTACCGGTCAAACCAACGATATGAGCATGACCACCAAGAGAAGCAATATTCATCGCTACGTTGGCAGCACCACCAGGACGCTCTTCGTTATTTTCTACTTTTACAACGGGTACAGGTGCTTCTGGTGAAATGCGGCCAGTTGGGCCATACCAGTAACGGTCAAGCATGACGTCACCGACAACAAGAACGCCTGATTGGCTGTAGTCAGGTAGAATTGGTTTCATTATGGATCTCCAAAAATCGAATCTGGCTAGAGTCTAGCACACTGATTACAGAGGCTAAACTATAGAAAAATGAGTAAAGCCTACTTCGATAGGCACTGTGATAGCTAAGCGAAAGACAAGCTACGCTTCCATCCACTGCTTCCATGCTTGAACAACATGTTCTCTTTCCATTTCAAACTTTTCAATCGCCACATCCGCATCAAGATTGAGTAGATTACGGTGGTGGATTTCATCTCTTAACGTTGTATAAGCATGGGTTAATGCCATCCCTTGTTGCTCGTCCATAATCCCTTGTGACAACAAGCTTTCGAAGATTCGTACATTGTCACACCAACGAGTAAGCTTTGGCTTCTCATTGCTGTATCGAAGGACTAAATATTGCGCCAAGAATTCAATATCGGTAATACCACCCGCATCTTGTTTGAGCATGAATCGATCGGCTTTTTTACCGCCGAGGTGATCACGCATTTTTTCTCGCATATCCACTACCGCCTTCTTCAACGTTGCTTCATCACGTTGTAGGCATAACACCTCATGACGTGTTTTATTGAATGCGGAAGCCAATAAGTCATCGCCATAAATCATGCGAGCGCGTGTCAAAGCTTGGTGTTCCCAAGTCCACGCGTCATTGTGCTGATACTCGTCAAAGGCATCGGTTGGACTCACCAACAAGCCAGATGCACCAGAAGGGCGTAGACGAGTGTCGACTTCGTACAGAATGCCGGAAGCGGTTCTGGTCGAGAAAATATGAATAATACGCTGCGCTAATCTTAAGTAGAATTGGCGTCCATCGATCTCTTTCTTACCATCAGTATAGATATGTACCGGGCAGTCATGCATGAACACAATATCGAGATCGGAATTATAGCCAAGCTCCCAGCCGCCCACTTTGCCATAACCGACAACAGCAAAACCACGACCTTCACGATCTTTAACATGGGTCGGCTCACCAAACTTTGCTGACACCTGTAACCAAGCCTGGTTAACTCCGGCTTCAACAATGGCTTCCGCTAAGTAGGTCAAATGATCACTAACCTTCATGACAGGTAGAGCGCCCGCAATATCCGCAGCTGCGATCCTCAAAATACAAGTCTGCTTAAACTGACGCAGACCTTCCATCTGTTGCTCCATATCATCTTCAGGGATACGGGCTAGGTAATCACGCAATTCGGTCTTGTAAGACTCTAAAGGTACTGGATTGTAGAGTTGCTGAGGATCGATAAGTTCATCTAACAGAATTGGGTAACGACCCAGCTGCTCCGAAATCATCGGGCTTGCTGTACATAAGCGAACTAACTGAGTCAACGCAGCAGGGTGCTCATCTAGTAGTTCAAGGTAAGTGGTACGCGTAACGATTTTTTGCAGTAGATGCAGCACTCGAGATAAACCAAACTCGGCATCCTTAGCGGTGTATAGCGCTTGAAACACTTTAGGCATCAAGCGATTCAGAACTTCTCGTCCACGTGGGCCAAGGGTTTTTTTAGCCAAATCGGCTTTAAACTGAATGATCGTTCTCGCAGCTTCAGGCGGGCTAGCAATCGCAATATCATGCTCCAGTACTTGTTCAATCACGTCTGGTTTATGGGCCATATCCCACAGTTCACTAAAGTGACTCGCGATCGGATTAGCGTCATCTTCATCAACGCCAATTAAGTCTTCGAACACGGTATGTACATTTGCCATATGAGTTCGAGTTGCAGCAATCAAACTGTCCCAATCAATGAATTGCATTGCGACAGCGAGTTGCAACTGTTCGAATTCACCATCAGGTAAGGTTTGAGTTTGCTTATCAGCCATCGCTTGTAATAGGTTCTCAAGACGACGCAGAAACAGGTAAGCCTCGCGTAAATGCCTTACCTCTTGGGCCTCTAGCAGATGAAGAGACTCAATCGCACTTAACGTTTCCAATAGACCTCTACCACGAAGGCTAGGTTCGCGCCCACCACGAATCAATTGGAAAACTTGCGCAATAAACTCCACTTCACGAATACCACCAGACCCAAGTTTGATGTTATTTGAGAGGCCCCGACGGCGAACTTCACTGCTGATCATCGATTTCATTCGGCGCAGAGATTGAATCGCACTGAAATCAATATAACGACGGAAAACAAACGGGCGTAACATTTGGCGAAGCTCTTGATACTCAGGATACATTTCGCTGCCCATCACTCGCGCTTTGACCATCGCGTAGCGTTCCCAATCACGACCTTGTTCTTGGTAATAATCTTCAAGTGCCGCATAGCTCATCACAAGTGGACCGCTCTCACCAAATGGACGTAAACGCATGTCGACTCGATAACAGAATCCATCAAAGGTTTGCTGGTCAAGTGCCTTGATAATACGTTGCCCCAAGCGTGTGAAAAATTGTGCGTTGGCGATACTTCGTCTTGCACCTTGGGTTTCGCCATTCTCAGGATAGGTAAAAATCAGGTCAATATCAGAAGAGAAATTGAGCTCACCGCCCCCTAGCTTGCCCATACCAATGATCAACATTGGCTGTGCTTCACCTTGTTCATTACAAGGTGTACCCCACTCTTTACAACAAATATCGTACTGCCATTGATAGGTTTCGAAGATCATCGCCTCAGCCAACATCGATAGATGGTTTAGGCTCTGCTCTAGCTCCCACGAACCCATAAAATCACGCCAAGCAATGTAAGTCATTTCTCGATTGCGGAATTGACGCAGCACGCGCTGACCACTCATTTCATCAGCACAACCAGAAAGTAACTCAGCTAGTCGCTCTCGGTACCCTTCAGCGCACTCTGCACATGCCAACATATCAGGTAAGTCACCGCATAAAACCGTATCACGCTGCAGGCAATCACCAATAAAACAGCTTAAGCCGAGTACACGTTTAAGATCTTCAATTAGTGGCTCAGACCAAGTATTGATGGCTTCACTTTGATGCTCTAATAATTGCTCAAAAGCAGACTGGGAGTGAGTGATGAGTTGAGAAGGCAATGGCATGTTTCTTCCTTGTATAAGCTGCGCGCCGAACAATCGGTTTATCGATTCAGTTCTTCAATAACGAGTTTTCATAACTAATACCAATCACAGTAAGTAAGTGTTCAGAGATAGCGTAGGAAAAAAGCTTGAGAACAAGGCTGCCCTTTTCAATAAATAGTTTCGATAAGTAGTTATTCTACATTCAAAAATTCTAACGCTGTTATCGAGATTTTTAACAAGCTAGGGTGACCAGTTATTTACTACGATTGGTATAAGATAGTTATACCAAAGTTACGCCAATAAAAAACGCCCACATTAGCAATGTGGGCGTTTTATCGATTAACTTATCTGGTTGAGCTTACAACCTAGAAAAAGTCTCTGGGAATAAGCCTTTACGGATGAAGATTAGGTGCTAAGGACTAAACCTTAAATTGCTTAATCTTACCGTCGAGTTCTTGCGCGTTGCTTTCCATAAGCTGAGAGGTCTCTAACAGCTCACCAACCACCACAACTGAAGCTTCAACAAGCTCACGAACGTTGGTCAGGTTAACACTCATCTCTTCAGCAACACTGCTTTGTTGACCTGCAGCGGTCGCGATTTGGAAGTTCATATCATTGATTTGATTGACTTGGCTTACAATGCCATCTAGCTCTGTTCCTGCATTGGTCACCAGATCAACGCCTTCCGCCGCTTCAACAACACTCTTCTCCATCAGCTCTACTGCAGAATTAGCACTGCTTTGTAAATGACTGATCATGTCTTGAATCTCTACCGTCGCTTGCTGAGTACGCTGCGCAAGGTTACGAACCTCATCGGCAACAACCGCAAAGCCTCGACCCGCTTCACCTGCACGCGCCGCTTCGATCGCAGCGTTCAATGCTAAAAGGTTTGTCTGTTCTGAAATGCCTTGGATAGTACCAACCACACTACCAATTGAGTCAACGCGCTCTTCTACTTGGTTTACCGCTGCTGCAGATGCTGCGATATCTGAAGATAGCTCACTCATCTTAGACACTGACCCTTGAACAAACTTCTGACCAGTAAGAGCCTGACCTGATGCCTGTTCCGTCAATGAAGAAGCGCTTTGCGCATGCTCGGCTACAGTTTGCACCGTAGAGGTCATCTCACTCATTGCTGTCGCAAGCTGATCGATCTCATTGAACTCTTCTTGAGCTGACTCTTTGGTTTCAGACATGCTGATGGTCATCACTTCCGTCAGAGCAAACAGTTCATCAGAAGAGGCCACCTGAGTTTTGATCATGTCGTTCAGTTGAACGCGAGTTTTTTCAAGTTCACGTGCCACATCGCCGTATTCATCTTTACAATCCATTTGAATCGGCACTGATAGGTTCTTGTCAGCCATAGTTTTAATGGCGTCATTAAGGTATTGAGTCTGACGCAGCATAACGCGAGCCGCAGCTAACAGAAGAACCACAAACACAATGATCATCAAGGCTGTTTGCCAAGCCACCTGAACTAGGTAAGTCTCGTAATGCTGTTGTGCGACTTGCGCATTGTTGGTTACAGCAAGCAATGAATCGTAAAACGTACTTGCGTCCCAAAGCTGCTTCGAAATGATCAAGATAGTGCTGAATATCATCAGCATGATCATTTTCGGAACGAGACGAACGTCAGAGATTATCCTTTCCCACGGCTTGAATGACAGTTTAGTCATTGTCAGTTCTCCATTAATTCTTATATATTGATGGCTTCTATATCCGCGAGGTGGCTATGTCAGTCAAAGTTCGCGATTTATTTTGAGCCTCGTATGAATGTTGAATAATACCAAAGACGCCACCAAGCCGATGAGCTTATTGTCACTGATTCTCTCTTTCTTAGCGTTATTTGTGATCTCAGGCTTATTGTTCGTACCGATCGATAAAGAATCGAAACAAGTCCTTATCGGCCTCGATTTTGTAATCTGTAGTGTTTTTCTTTTTCAGCTCACAATTGATCTATTCAGATCACAAAACAAAAAAGAATATCTAAAAGTACACTGGATCGATTTCTTAGCAAGCATCCCAATGATCGAGCCTCTTCGTTTCGCTCGCATTTTTCAGATCCTGCGTGTCATTCTTGTTCTTCGTTCGGGTAAACGCGTTCTCAGAGAGCTATTTCGCAACCGCAAAGAAACCACCCTCGCCTCGATTATATTGCTGCTGGTCATTCTCCTGACCATAGGAGCCGGAACAATACTGCTGTTAGAGCACAAAGATCCCAATGCCAACATCACCACTGGACAAGATGCTTTGTGGTGGGCTTTCGTTACCATCAGTACCGTAGGGTACGGCGATCATTATCCAGTCACGAGTTCAGGAAAATTAGTCGCTTCTCTGGTGATCATTTGCGGTGTGGGTGTGTTTGGTATGATTTCAGGCTTGATTACTTCTTTGATTACCTCTCCAACTCACCTTGAGAGTCAACGCGCTGAAAGCAAAGAGAAGCATCTTGAGAAGATCATTGAGCAACAACAGAAAATCCTCGAACGACTAGAAAAGCTCGAACAACAAACAAAAAAATAGGGCCGAAGCCCTATTTTCAAATTCATGCTTATATTGATGCAGGTGTTGAATTTAGTCTTGCCAATATGGCTCAACCTCAACACTGATTTGGCGTGTCTGTTCCATCGCATGCAGAATGGACACTTCTTGACGAGCCAACCAACGCTCTAGCTGAACCTTCTCGTCACCTTCCAACTTCTCAGTCAAAGGCTCTAATGTTTTGAGTGCCAGCAAGTCATCAATACCTTGCACCATATCAGCCCATGGCAAGCGGAAGCTGTTTCGTTCAGCGTCATCATACAAACTCGCGAAGCCAACACCAGAATACAGATTACGCATCAAACGGTATTGCTGTTCAATATACGCTTGGCTGGTCATCACTCGCTCTGGTGGGAAAGCTTCCATCAAGTCTGCCCATGTTCGATCGAGTTGCTGCACGGAAAACCATTCGATACCACGACCCATTTGTTCACGCGCTTTCTCATCTAAGAAAGGTTGCCAGCCACGAGATAAGATCCAGCGGCTCAGATCTAACAATAAACCAGTGTAACGAGCAGAGCTCAACAAGGTAAGCAGCTCTTCGCGATCGGGAAGTTGCTCTTGCATCTCTTTAAGCTCTGCGACCAAGAACTTGCGCGCATCCAACTTACGTAGCACATGGCCTTTATCTTCGAGCAAGTCTTCGAAGTGATCATAGCTTTTCAGCCAATCGAGCTCTTGCTCAAGCCACTTGAGCTCTTGGCGTAAAATAGCACTTGCACGTCTTGGGACAATACCACCATAGATAGTGAAGGTTTGACGAATAAAACTGAGCGAGTGACTGATTTCATGCAGTGCTTCAATAGATTGGCGCTCGGTGAATATCTGCTCATGATAGTGCCAATGAGCGAGAGCGTGCTCTAAAGATTGAATGAAACACGATTCAACGGTATCACTTTTGTCAGTATCAACTAAGGTCAAAGGAGTGACTTCATCTCCTTGATAACCTTGAGCAAGGCGGTAACCCTTAGCAGCTTTGCTTAGGTTACCCAAACGCATGCCACCTTGTTCGCAGAATTGGCGAGACAATGTAAATAGCGCATCCGTTTGACCGGATTTAAGTTCCAATTCGACTTCGCAAATCGGTTCTTGCAGGTCGCCTGATTCAACGAAGCCCTGGTCGAATGCGACCTCGACTTGACTGCCATCAGGCATACCAATCAACCACTGCTCGCGCGTGAAGTTGGTAGAGAATAGAGGAGTCAGCTCAGCTTGCAACGTTTCGATGTCTTTACCTGCTGGCCAGATGTCCTCTGGGTGCAGGGCTAACTTAGGTTCGTTGCTGTCGTGTTCTGCATTGTATTCAGGCCTTTGATGTAGGCCAGCAACCACACGACCAGCCGTCTTTACGGTTTGTACAAATACGTCATCAAAGCGTCGAATGCGTAAGCCTGTATCGTGCTTACGTAGCCAGTTGTCAGCGGTGTCAAAGTAGATGTTACCTAGCTCACGACAACTGTGCTGAAGTACTTTAGTTTCAGCAATTTTATTGCGTAAAGTCTCTGAAAATTCAGGAGAAACAAAAAACTTCAGTTCTATCTCGGTTTCCATAGTTATACCTTTCTGTGAAGATAGGGACAGGATATTGCCAATTTGAAAAGTCGGCAAGTCAGAAATATCGCCCTTATGATGATCTAAAACAGTTTTAATGAGAGATTGATTAGGTTAACATGCGCGACTTTGTAGCCATCGCTTAACATTTCACCATGAATATGGTGTATGTTGTTTTAAGGTTATTATTTATTAGGTTGGATGACCATGCCAGTAAATACAATTATGGGGTTATTTGCAAAGTCCCCAATTAAACCTTTGCAGCGTCACGTAGTATGCGTGAACGAATGTTGTTCTCACCTAGTTAATTTCTTTGAAGTTTCTTCAAAAGGTGACTGGGAAAAAGCATCAGAAATTCGAGCTCAAATTTCTCACCTTGAGAAAGAAGCTGACGTACTAAAACGTGAAATTCGCCTTAAACTTCCTCGTGGTTTGTTTATGCCAGTTGATCGCACCGATATGTTGGAGCTATTAACGCAACAAGACAAACTCGCAAACCTAGCGAAAGACATTGCTGGCCGTGTATATGGTCGTCAACTTGTCATTCCTGCTCCTATGCAAGAAAACTTCATCGCTTACGTTAAACGTTGTCTAGATGCAGCGAACCAAGCACAAAACGTAATCAATGAATTAGACGAATTACTTGAGACTGGCTTTAAAGGCCGTGAAGTAACACTCGTTGCCGAAATGATTCATCAATTAGATGTAATTGAAGATGACACGGATGCGATGCAGATCGAACTACGCCAACAACTAATGGCGATTGAAGGCGATCTGAATCCAGTTGATATCATGTTCTTATACAAAATTCTTGAATGGGTTGGTGGTATTGCAGATCAAGCACAGCGTGTTGGCGCTCGTCTTGAAGTAATGCTTTCTCGATCTTAAATCATACGTTAACCATATAACGAAGAGCATTTTTTGAACAAACCACTTATGCGCTGAGTATTTCTCTCGCTGAGCGGTTTTTTGCGTCTAAATTTGTTCCGCTTGTTATCAAACAACTAGGTATTACGATGGATATCCTTGCTAACTACGGCACTGTCCTGATTATTGTTGCAGCAGCTTTCGGTTTCTTGATGGCTATTGGTATTGGTGCAAATGACGTTGCGAACGCAATGGGCACCTCCGTAGGCTCTAAAGCTCTAACCGTTAAACAAGCGATCATTATCGCAATGATCTTTGAATTCGCAGGTGCTTACCTTGCGGGCGGCGAAGTAACAGACACTATCCGTAAAGGTGTTATCGAAACGTCTCTATTCGCTCATCAACCTGATGTACTCGTGTACGGCATGATGTCAGCACTTCTTGCTGCTGGTACATGGCTACTTCTCGCTTCTTACATGGGCTGGCCTGTTTCTACGACTCACTCAATCATCGGTGCAATCATCGGTTTTGCTTGTATTTCTGTAGGTACTGAAGCGGTAGACTGGAACAGTGTTCAAGGTATTGTGGGCAGTTGGATTATCACACCCGTTATTTCCGGCTTCTTCGCTTACGTGATATTTGTAAGTGCTCAACGACTGATTTTTGATACAGAGAACCCGCTATTCAACGCGAAACGCTTTGTACCGGTATACATGTTCATCACAACGATGGTGATTGCACTTGTAACCATCAAGAAAGGTCTTAAGCACGTTGGTCTTCACCTAAGCAACACTGAAGCATGGGTTTGGGCTGCTGCCGTTTCTGCGCTTGTTATGGTCGGCGGTTACCTATATATCCAGAAGAAATTTGCTAATCGTGAAGAAGACCACGGCTTTGCCGGTGTTGAAGGCATCTTCTCTGTACTAATGGTTATCACAGCTTGTGCAATGGCATTTGCACACGGTTCAAACGACGTTGCGAACGCGATTGGTCCACTGTCTGCTGTTGTATCAACCGTTGAGCACATGGGTGAAATCACAGGTAAGAGTACTATCGCATGGTGGATTCTTCCTCTAGGTGGTTTCGGTATCGTTGTTGGTCTTGCAACAATGGGTCATAAAGTAATGGCAACCGTTGGTACTGGTATTACAGAATTAACACCAAGCCGTGGCTTTGCTGCACAACTTGCAACGGCATGTACGGTTGTACTAGCTTCAGGTACTGGCCTTCCAATCTCTACTACACAAACACTCGTTGGTGCAGTATTAGGTGTTGGTTTTGCTCGTGGTATCGCAGCTCTAAACTTAGGCGTTGTTCGTAATATCGTGGCTTCTTGGATTGTGACACTGCCAGCAGGTGCTCTACTTGCTGTTGTGTTCTTCTACGGAATTCAAGCTGCGTTTACTATGTAATCGCGACTGTGTTAGTGGATACTAGCGTCAGAATAGTGTGAGCTTCAGTAACGATATGTAAATGCCATGTCATTATTGACTCAAACGCACAGAAAGGGAGGCTTTGCCTCCCTTCTTTGTTGCACCGCATAAAGAAACTAAATATTATTTGCTGATTGAGGCTGACTCATACGCCTACCCAATTTGAATCGTTAAGGGATTTACTGTGAAAAAACTGATTAGCTTAGTTTTGTTCGCAATGCTTGCGGCTCCGGCTGCCTTTGCACAAGACCGTTATATTGCTGACAAACTATTTACTTATATGCATTCTGGCCCAAACAACACCTTCCGTATCATCGGCAGTGTTGATGCTGGTGAAAAGATTACATACCTACAAACTAACAAGAGCACGGGTTACACCCAGATTCAAGACAACCGCGGCCGTAAAGGTTGGGTTGAAAGTAAGTTTGTAAGCACAAAAGAAAGCATGGCACTACGTATGCCCAAGCTAGAGAAAGAGCTGACTGAAGTTAAAGGCAAGCTAGCGAACGCTCGTCAGAGTGCTGACAGCGAAAAAGCTGGCCTAGCGAGCTCTCTAGATTCTCGTAACAAGCAGATTGCTGAACTAGAACAGAACTACAGTGAAATTAGCCAACAGCTAACCAGCTCTCAAACAGAGAACCGTGAACTGCGCGCTAAGCTAGACACTCAAAAAGACGACCTACTATTAAAGTACTTCATGTACGGTGGTGGTGTTGCAGGTATTGGTCTACTTCTAGGCCTTGTTCTGCCACACATTATGCCTCGTCGCAGAAAGTCACCAAACGGTTGGGCGTAAACTTAACGCTTGTATCAGGTACAGTAAATTCAGTATCGAATATCAAAAAGGAGCACCGAGGTGCTCCTTTTTATTTGCCTGTCATCTAGTGCACTTGGAACTCGCTAGCCTTTCCACTCGTACAGAGCTGGGATTTCTATCTTCTGCTGGTTGAACTCTATGATCACCGACTGTGGCTTAATCTCGAGTAACTGAATGTCTCGTCCAATCCAATCCCCTTGCGCCACCTCTTGGCCATTCACTTTGACCCAACGCTTGGTTTCGCTACTCGAATACATGTGAGTTTGTAAGTCTAACTTAGGTAACACCCCAGATAAGCTATTGGTATGCGTTTCCAACTCAATGACCTGCGACCCTACTTGTCCTGCAGGTCTTGAATCCATAGGTTCAGGTGCGCTTTGTTGATCACCCATGATAGATTCAAGCTTCAATGCTAAATCAGGTGGTAACTCACTGAGGTCTAGCCCTTGCAATAAATCACTGTCCGATTGCAGAGCCCTATCCTCATTGCTTGCACCTGGCTGAACCTCAGGCTGAGCTAGTGATAGCTCTGACTCTTCTGATGTTCGCGCACTGCTCTCCGAGCTAGCAACAGGCACAATAGCTCCACCAGCGACATTCGTACTTTCAGAGTCAATCTTTGCATACATTTCTTGGCGCGGAAGTGTTTTCAAAGGTTGGCTTGCCGGTGCCGGACGAACGGCGAACAGTACTTCGTCTTCCGCACCTGCTGACGGGGCTTCCATGCTTGCTATATCAGCCTCAGATATTTGAGGGTCAAGGTCTGACTGAAGCTTTAACTCTGGTAGATCTACATTGGCAACTTGGCTAATCGAGTTTTGCTGTTGATTGTATGATTGATAAACCAAGGTACCGCCTACCAACAAAGAAGGCACAAGCAAAAGAAGTAACCCCATGGCTAACGACGAACCACGTTTGTTGCTGATGCCCTTTGCCGAGTTCGACACATGGTGATTTTGGTAGCCTTTAAAGCTAGGTTTATTGATAGATGATTGTGTAACCGAAGACTGATTCAGCTCGTGCATAATACGTGACATTAGCTTGCCCCTCCACTTAATGACATCAACTTCGGAGAATCAAGCTGAGCTAATCTTTGCAACCTTGCTAATGTTCGTTGACCTGCGATGCCGTCAACCGACATACCTTGCCAAGTTTGAAACGCTTCAACCTTCATTTTTAATTCGTAATCAAATACATCACTACCAGACACAACCTCTCCCAACACCTCAGAAAGCAACAAATCGAGCAAAGCCACAGCTTCACCTTGGTAACCCTCTTTCAGCGTCTCTCGCAGCGGCTGTTTCCAAATCGCGACATAATCACCCTGCCAGATCTGCTCTAGAGATTGCTTAGGCATGACTAAGAGTTTTTCGTTAACCAGTAGTTCGACAGAATCTTGTGATACGCCATAAAGCACAGCAAACACAGATTCTTGTTCTATGTCTAAGTTCAACACCACAGGAACGCCTAACTCAAGCAAGTCATCCAAGCTAGATTGTTGCTGTTCACATACGAAAACACTTTGCGGCTCGCTTAGACATAAACCGTCTCGCAATGAAGACTGGTACCCCCAAAGGGTGTATAAATCCTTGATAGCCAGCGAGCGGTTAGTCCCTTGCATCAAGTGTTGTTGAATATGTGCTGGCAGTGCGAACTTGTCTGTCTCAAACTCAACCACCTCAGGCGTATCCGCAACTAACGACCGTTGCATCTTTGCTGAACCTACAGCTTGGACTTCACTTGAAGGTTTGGTTGTTAACCATGAATCTATGTACGTTGGGGCAAAGTTAAAGGTTGCCATCGCAAGTGCGACACTCAAGGTAGCTGCACCAGCGTACTGAACGAGCTTTGGTAGCACGCTCGTTGCGCGAGGTTTATCGACATGATAAACCTCGGCCTGAAAGGACATAACCTGCTGACACGCTCGGTTAACCGTTTCATTGCTCGGTGTTTGCTCTCCCTCATGAAAAGCTAACTGCAGCGCCTTATCACACACCAAGTTAATCAGCCTTGGAATGCCATGAGTATATTGAGCAATCAGCTTGACGGAGCGATTCGAGAACAACATCTGCTCGCCACCTGCCGTCTCCAGACGAAACGCGATGTACTTACCGGTCTCTTCAATATTAAGAGGCAATAAATGGTAACGCCCTGTAATACGCTGCGCCAATTGACGCAGTTGCGTGGTCTGCAAATGCTGTTGTAATTCAGGTTGACCAACCAACAATACTTTTAATAGCTTACGACTGTCGGTTTCCAAATTGGTAAGAAGGCGTAATTGCTCCAACACATCGGCAGCAAGGTGTTGAGCTTCATCTATCACCAATAAGGTTTGAATACCCTCTGCATGGCTATCCAATAAGAAGTAGTGAATCGCCTGACTCAGCTGCTTCAAGGATGCTTGTTCTGGGTACTCGACCTCAAACTCATCGCAGATAGCTTCAAGTAAATCTGTATTGGAAAATGTAGGGTTAAGTATAAGGCCGGCTTGGGTCTGATTATCGAGTGAAGACAACATCGCCTTAGCGACCGTTGTTTTCCCTGTACCCACCTCACCAGTAAGCATCGCAAAGCCCCCACCCTCGCCTAAACCGGCTTGTAGGTTCTGCATTGCCTCTTGGTGGCGCTGACTCAAAAACAAATAGCGAGAATTTGGTACAATCGAAAATGGCATCTCAACGAAGCCAAAATATTCCTTATACATGTGCTGCCCTATAATTACGATTAATGGAAAGTACCATTGCTTGCCGTAAAGTCCAGCAGTGATAAAACATTTCGAGGTGATAAGTTGCAAATATACGATAGCCTACCAGAAGAGAATGGGCTACAGCGCTATCTAGTCGGTGGGGCGGTGCGCGATAAGCTACTCAATATTGATAGCTATGATAAAGATTGGGTGGTAGTCGGCAGTACCCCTCAAGAGATGGAAAGCCTCGGCTTCACTGCAGTGGGTAAAGACTTCCCGGTATTCTTGCATCCAAAAACCAAGGAAGAGCACGCACTGGCTCGTACTGAGAGAAAGTCCGGATCTGGTTACACAGGCTTCGAATGTTACTTCGCGCCAGATGTTAGTCTAGAAGAAGATCTCATGCGCCGCGATCTGACTATCAACGCTATTGCTCAAGATGATGAAGGCCAACTTTATGATCCTCACCATGGCCAGAAAGATCTCTCCGATCGTATCTTAAGGCACGTTTCAGACGCTTTTGTTGAAGATCCACTGCGTGTGCTGCGTGTGGCTCGCTTCGCAGCCAAGCTTCACCATCTCAACTTCACGGTTGCCCCAGAAACCATGGATATGATGAGTGAGATCGTCCAATCCGGTGAGCTGGCACATCTTACCGCCGAACGAGTTTGGCAAGAGTGGCACAAATCACTCAGTACACCACACCCTGAAGTGTTCCTTTCTGTATTAAAAGAGTGTGGTGCATTGGCAATCGTATTACCTGAGGTTGACGCTCTATTTGGCGTTCCTCAACCTGAAAAATGGCACCCTGAAATCGACACGGGGATTCACACTCTGATGGTTGCTCAGCAAGCTGCACTATTAAGCCCATCGCTACCGGTACGCTTTGCTGCTCAAGTGCATGACTTAGGTAAAGGCGTTACACCTGAAAGTGAATGGCCAAGCCACAAAATGCATTGCCACACAGGTTTGAAAATCATTAAGAAGCTATGTGAACGAGTGAGAGTACCCAATGAATTCAGAGATCTTGCGCTGTTAGTGTGTGAGCAGCATTCTAATATCCATCGTGCAGGTGAGCTAAAGCCAACCACCTTTCTCAAAGTTCTCAACAAGTTCGATGTTTGGCGTAAACCAGATCGACTCAACGACATCTTGCTTTGCTGCCAAGCTGACCACGCAGGCCGTAGAGGGTTAGAAGATCAGCCTTACCCTCAAAAGGCTCGTTTTGAAGCGGCCTATCAAGCGGCGCTTCAAGTTGAAGTAAAAGCGATCATTGCTGATGGCTTTAAAGGTAAAGATATTCGAGAAGAGCAAGAGAAGCGCAGAGCGGTGGCTATTGAAAGCGCGTTATCAGAAATCACTGATAGTTAGTCTTCACTCCGTTAGTAAGCACGCAATAAAAAACCCGCAACTAAGCGGGTTTTTCCGTTTCAATCTGTAGGACGAAACATTTGTCTTCGTAGGTCGAGCGCTACTGCATCATTAAGAAAGCAAATAGACCAAAACCTAGAATCAGGCGGTAGATAACAAACGGTGTCATACCCATACGAGAGATAAGCTTCAAGAAGAAGTGGATACAGATATAAGCACTAATGAAAGAAACCACGATTCCCGTTAGTAAAGTGCCCACATGGATTGGGTCACCACTGGTCACTAACTTCAGACCCAAATAACCACCCGCTAGAGTGATGATTGGGATAGACATCAAGAAAGAGAATCGAGCTGCTGCTTCACGTGTGAAACCAAGATACAGCGCCGCGGTAATGGTTGCGCCAGAACGAGACGTACCCGGAATGATCGCCATTGCTTGAGCAAGACCAATAAATAACGCCTTTTTCCAACCCGCTTGGTATTCGTCATCGCGCAGGCTTGAGTTCTTATCCACCCACCATAACAACAGACCAAAGATAATCGTTGTCGTTGCGATCACCCACGCGCTACGCAGGTAAAGCTCAACAATATCTTTCATCAACAGACCAAAGATACACGCAGGAATCGTCGCGAGAATGATCATCCACGCTAACTTCGCTTCCTTGCTGCGATCACCTTTAAACACTGAACCAAAGAATGCGCTCAACAGAGAGACGACTTCTTTACGGAAATAGATAACCACGGCTGCCAAAGTACCGACATGGACAGCAACATCAAAAGCCAAGCCTTGATCTTCCCAACCTAAAACAGCAGAAGGAAGGATTAAGTGTGCTGAACTGGAAATAGGTAAAAACTCAGTAAAACCTTGCACCAACGCCAACATAAACGCTTCAAAATAACTCATTACTTACCTTAAAATTATAGTTTTATATCTACGACAGAGAGCGAGTCTAATTGCTGCATCTTCTGCCATATTTCACTGACGGTTCTTCCGTCTTGCGGGATCACTCGCGCAGGACAAAGATCATAAAGCGGCTGTGTTACAAAAGGATATTTGTAGATATCACTGCGTGGTAATTCTGGATCGCTATCAGAAACCACCTCTCCAAACAGCACAATATCAAGATCGAGTTTTCGATCTTGAAGTTTGTGCGCATCTTGAGAGCGACCCCATTTAAACTCAATTGTACGCAGCTGCTGTGAAAATTCAGTCAATGAGAGTGACGTGTCGAGCTCTATCACAAAGTTATAAAACGGATGGCTATTAAAACCCACGGGCTCACAGTGATAGATTTTAGAGCATTTAAGGTTAGTCCCTAACGATTGAAGCTCTGTCCATGCCACCCTTGCATGCTTATCGCGGTCTATGTTCGTGCCAACGCCAACATAGGCTATTGTCATGCTTGACCTCGTTCGATGATCACGCCAACGGCTTTTGCTTGTGGCACTGCGCCCGGTTTAGCTAAACGGATTTTAATCCAAGGTACAGAGAATTGAGTCATGATCAATTCAGCTACTTCTTCTGCCACACGCTCCACCAATAGGAATCGGCCATTCGCAATATGGTCAAGCACGGCAGTACTCACTGTCGAGTAATCCAAAGCATCAACCACATCATCACTCTTACCTGCTGGGCGGTTGTCATGAGCCATTTCAATATCAAGCACAAGTTTTTGTTTAATCTCTTGTTCCCAATCGTAAACACCGATCGTTGTAATTACTTCTAGCTGTTCAATGAAAACTTTATCCAATGCCATGACTTGTCCTTTTAGAGGTCGGATACCCATATTGGGGAAAAAAACGTATTATTTGCGTAATTCGAGATATGATATCAATTACTCTTGGATTGAGCATTATTTTCCCATCGCTAGGCTTATAACCGTTTAAGGAAAGACATGACCCCATTGGCACTAATCATGATCATTGCAGCCTATTTGCTAGGTTCAATCTCTAGTGCGGTCTTGATATGCCGAGTCTTAAGACTTCCTGATCCAAGAACGGTAGGCTCCAATAACCCTGGAGCCACCAATGTACTGCGCGTTGGCGGCAAAGGCGCAGCTGCTGCTGTCCTCTTGTGTGACATGCTGAAAGGCACCATCCCTGTCTGGCTTGGCTACTACCTCAATATCGACTCGATCATTTTAGGTGTAGTGGCGATTGCTGCTTGTCTTGGCCATATGTACCCAATATTCTTCCACTTTAAAGGTGGTAAAGGCGTCGCAACCGCATTAGGCGCCATCGCCCCAATAGGATTCGATCTAACCGGTATGATCATGGCGACTTGGTTGATTGTGGCTTTTTTGTTTCGTTACTCTTCTTTAGCGGCACTGGTTACTGTGTTGCTAGCACCTTTCTACGCTTGGTTAGTCAAACCTCAATACACACTGCCTGTAGCCATGTTGTGTTGTTTGATCGTGCTACGTCACCATCAGAATATCCGTCGCCTACTCGATG
This sequence comes from Vibrio splendidus, assembly GCF_001557875.1. GTDB lineage: Bacteria > Pseudomonadota > Gammaproteobacteria > Enterobacterales > Vibrionaceae > Vibrio > Vibrio splendidus_F. The sequence continues at coordinate 175,688 of NZ_LNRF01000006.1, forward strand.
GTAGCGAACCAAAACTCGGACAAAAAAAATCGGCTTAAACTGTCATGTTTAAGCCGAACAATAATATTTAATAACTTACAGCAGATGTTTATCTAAAAATGTCTTCAGCATTGTGTTCACGAACTCTGGTTGCTCTAACGAGCTAATATGACCAGCTCCAGGAATCACCACTAATTCACTGCCCGTGATGCAATCGTGCATTAAGTATGATTCAAGTACCGGACGCGGTTTATCTTCTTGGCCTACAGCAATCAAAACAGGCAGAGCAAAGCTCTCTACTGATTCAATCATATCGCGACGTCCAAACACCATTCGACCAATTCGTGCCACTTCTTCAGCGTTGTCGCCCTCAAGAGCGGATAACTGCTGAGTAAAACCTTCCACTAAAGCTGGTGTGTTGGTTTGCGCATCATTAGCGAAGAACAGTGGAACAACCGCTTCAACAATTGGCTGAGGAACCATCTTGGTTTGAGTGATGGTATCTAACATGCTGAAGTATTTAGCGTGAGCAACTTCTGGCTCTAGACCTACAAAAGTATCCATTAGAACCAAAGACTTGATACGAGCAGGTGCAAGTTCCACTAACTCAGTCCCCCACATACCGCCAACCGATAAGCCAACCACTGAGAATTCTTCGATCTCTAAATGATCAAGCAGAGCTAAAATGTGCTGAGCGTAATCTTTCAAGTTGCGCATCGAAGTGGGTGCCGCTTGAGACTCACCATGCGACCAAAGCTCTGGAACAATACAGCGATACTGAGTCTTTAATGCTTCGATCTGCGGCTTCCACATTGCACTATCCCAAAGGTAGCTGTGGCCGAGTACAACAACAGGGCCTTGACCTTCATCTAGGTACGCCATCGATTGATTGTCTACTGTGAACTTGTTCATCTTCTTCCCTAATCTCTATCAGCAATTATTTATCGACATACAGTCGGTAAGCTAGGATATAAAAACGGCCGCACAAGGCGACCGTTTATCGAAACACTATGGTTTATTACGCAATTGGCTCCAGTTGGTCAATTGGCCAACGCGGTGTGGCATGAACAGACAAATCAGCCGTTTCGCCATTCTTCAGGCGCTGCATGCCCGCATAAGCGATCATTGCACCATTATCTGTACAGAACTCAGTGCGTGGGTAGTACACCTCACCACCGATTTTCTTAGCAAGAGCTTCAAGCTCAACACGCAGTTGTTTGTTGGCACTTACACCGCCAGCAATCACTATACGTTTCATGCCTGTTTCTACCAAGGCACGCTTACACTTGATTACCAAGGTTGCACAAACGGCTTCTTGGAACGCATAAGCGATATCAGCACGAGTTTGGTCATCATTGTCGTTGTCACGAATGGTATTCGCTGCGAACGTCTTCAGACCAGAAAAACTCATATCTAAACCCGGACGATCGGTCATTGGACGCGGGAACTTAAAGCGGCCCGGAGTGCCTTTTTCTGCCAGACGAGATAGCAGTGGACCACCAGGGTAATCTAAGCCCATCAGTTTCGCGGTTTTATCAAACGCTTCACCCGCCGCATCATCAATCGATTCGCCGAGGATTCGGTATTCACCAATACCTTTCACTTCGACCATCATGGTATGCCCGCCAGAAACCAGCAGAGCCACAAATGGGAATGGTGGTGGGTTATCTTCTAGCATTGGCGCAAGAAGGTGACCTTCCATATGGTGAACAGGCACAGCAGGCACGCCCCACGCATAAGCAATACTGCGACCAATCGTTGCACCAACCAGCAGTGCACCCACTAAACCAGGGCCAGCAGTGTAAGCCACACCATCAATGTCTTTCGACGTTAGGTTCGCTTCAGCTAATGCCGCTTTAATAAGAGGAATTGTTTTTTTCACGTGGTCACGCGACGCTAGCTCAGGCACCACACCACCGTAATCGGCGTGCAACTTTACTTGGCTATATAATTGATGAGAAAGCAGCCCTTGCTCATCATCATAAATCGCGATTCCTGTTTCATCACAAGAGGTTTCAATACCAATAATGCGCATAATTTTCTCGGCACGCTTTCGTCTAAAATGGGAAATTAGCGCAATATTACCCTGCCTAAGCTCTTCAAACAAATATTGTACAGACTATAATCGACAAAGTGCTTTACAAAGCCACTGTGATCGGATTAAAATTCCGCACCATTTTTGATCAAGCTGGTTAATGGCCAAACACGAATAGAGAGTTAGCTCGATGGGTAACTTCTCTGATTTGGTACTGAGTAGCCAGCGATAATGAATAACCCCTGAGGTGAAAGGCATATGCCAATAGTTAAAGTACGTGAAAACGAACCGTTCGACGTTGCACTACGTCGTTTCAAGCGCTCTTGTGAAAAAGCAGGTATCCTTTCTGAAGTTCGCCGTCGCGAGCACTACGAAAAGCCAACTACAGTTCGCAAACGCGCTAAAGCAGCAGCTCAAAAGCGTCACGCTAAGAAGCTAGCTCGCGAAAACGCACGTCGCGTTCGCCTGTACTAATAACTTAATCCATAAGGACTGAGTTATGGCTCTTATTGAACAACTCAAAGAAGAGCAAAAATTAGCGATGAAAGCCAAGGACAAACCGCGCCTTGGCACTATCCGCTTAGCTCTTTCAGCAATTAAGCAACGTGAAGTTGACGAACGGATCACTCTGAACGACGACGACATTCTTGCTGTATTAGTTAAAATGGTTAAGCAACGTCGCGATTCTGTTGCTCAATATGAATCGGCAAATCGTCAAGATCTTGCTGACGTGGAAAAAGCAGAAATTACGGTACTTGAAGGCTTTATGCCTCAACCGCTAACTGATGAAGAAGTTATTGCACTACTTGATAGCGCAATCGCCGAAGCTCAACCAGCGGGCATGCAAGACATGGGTAAAGTAATGGCTATCTTGAAACCACAAATTCAAGGGCGTGCAGATATGGGTAAAGTTAGTGGTTTAGTTCGTTCTAAACTCGCTTAATCCCAAATCAAATTGCAACAAGCCGTGCAATCCTTCGGAACGCACGGCTTGTTTGTATCTGTAACCTATTCAAACTATTATTATCCACACTCTAAGTTAGTGCATTTTTCTAAGGTTTTATGGCAGGACACATCCCGCGTAGTTTCATCGATGATCTCCTAGCGCGTCTCGACATTGTCGACATTGTGGACGCACGCGTGAAACTTAAGAAAAAAGGCAAAAACTATGGTGCTTGTTGCCCATTCCACAACGAAAAGACCCCTTCTTTTAGCGTAAGCCAAGAAAAACAGTTTTATCACTGCTTTGGTTGTGGCGTACACGGTAATGCTATCGACTTCATTATGGAGTTCGAACGTCTCGATTTTGTTGAAGCTATTGAAGAGTTAGCCTCTTTCTTGGGCCTCGATGTTCCTAGAGAACAGCGTAGCGGCGAGATATCAACAGCACCAAGAGCCAACAGCGAACAAAAACGTAACCTCTACGATTTGATGGGCGGCATCAGTAATTTTTACCGCTCTCAACTGAAAATATCAGCCAACAAACCTGCGATTGATTACCTAAAGAATCGTGGTCTTTCTGGCGAAATTGTCCAGAAGTTTGGTATTGGTTATGTGGCCGATGAGTGGGACTTAGTTCGTAAGAACTTTGGCCAACAGAAAGAAGCCCAAGACATGCTCGTGACTGGCGGCATGTTAATTGAGAACGATAAAGGTAACCGATACGACCGATTCCGTGGACGCGTAATGTTCCCGATTCGCGATCGTCGTGGTCGTGTGATTGGTTTTGGTGGTCGTGTATTAGAAGACGGTACTCCAAAATATCTCAACTCACCAGAAACGCCTATTTTCCATAAAGGTAAAGAGCTTTACGGCCTTTATGAAGTGCTGCAAGCCTACCGTGAACCGCCGCAAATTCTTGTGGTTGAAGGTTACATGGATGTCGTGGCACTCGCGCAATATGGTGTTGATTACTCAGTGGCATCACTGGGCACCTCGACAACAGGCGACCACGTTCAAATGTTGTTCCGCCAAACCAGCACTGTGGTTTGTTGCTACGATGGTGACCGAGCAGGTAAAGAAGCCGCATGGCGCGCATTAGAAAACGCACTTGAGTATCTGAAAACAGGTAACACGCTTAAGTTTCTGTTCTTGCCCGACGGTGAAGACCCAGACAGCTATATTAGAGAGCATGGCAAAGCCGCTTTCGAACAGCTAGTTCACAATGCGACGCCACTTTCGACCTATTTGTTCGATAACCTGATTGAAATACACAAGTTAAACTTGGGAACAACCGAAGGGAAATCAGCACTGCGTGCACACGCCAGCGCCTTGATTAATAAAATTCCTGACAGTTACTTCCAAGAATTGCTCGAAAAACTGCTCGATGAGCGAACTGGATTTGATAACCAATTGAGACGAGCTCGTGTTCATACACAGAACCCGACACCTCAACCGCATAAAGAGCTGAAGCGCACTCCAATGCGTGAAGTTATCGCTTTGCTTATCCAAAATCCGAGCTATGCTGATATGGTACCGGATTTATCAAGTGTCAAAGGCTTACAATTGCCCGGACTAAGTTTATTCGTCGAAGTACTTGATAAATGCCACGCGCATCCCCATATCAACACAGGCCAATTATTAGAGCATTGGCGACACAATAAACATGAGGCTCTTCTGTCTCGTCTCGCGAGCTGGGAAATCCCCCTCGACGAAGACAATCAAGAAGACATATTTTTAGACTCATTGGACAACATACTTGCCCAGTGCGTTGAAAAACAAATTGAAAACCTGCAGGCCAAAGCAAGAAGCGTCGGTTTATCAGCCGAAGAAAAAAGGGAGCTACTAGCTTTAATGCTAGATCTAAAAGCGTAACCCTGTTTGATTAGTCAGCATTTAATAAATTTGTTAACATAATTGGTTTGCATTTGAGAATGCAACGTCCTTCACCAGACCTGAAGTTGGATATCATCTATGGATCAAAATCCGCAGTCACAGCTAAAATTACTTGTTATTAAAGGCAAGGAACAAGGCTATCTGACCTACGCCGAAGTAAACGACCACCTACCTGCAGAAATCGTGGATTCTGAACAGGTAGAAGACATCATTCAAATGATCAACGACATGGGTATCAAGGTAGTTGAAACTGCACCTGATGCTGATGATCTAGCACTTAATGATGACGATGCCAATATAGATGAAGATGCAGCCGAAGCTGCAGCTGCTGCGCTTTCAAGCGTAGAAAGCGAGATTGGCCGTACTACTGACCCAGTTCGTATGTACATGCGTGAAATGGGTACGGTTGAACTACTGACTCGTGAAGGCGAAATCGACATTGCGAAACGTATTGAAGATGGTATCAATACAGTTCAACTATCGGTTGCTGAGTACCCAGGCACTATTCCATACATCTTGGAGCAGTTTGACCGTGTACAAGCAGAAGAGATTCGCTTAACAGACCTAATCAATGGCTTTGTTGACCCTGACGACGATGGCACAGCTGCGCCAACGGCGACTCACATCGGTTCAGAACTTGCTGAGACTGATCTGGAAGACGAAGACAAAGAAGACGCAGAAGACGACGAGGAAGAGGAAGAAGAAGATACAGGTATCGATCCTGAGCTTGCTCTTGAGAAGTTCACAGCGCTTCGTACTAGCTACCAAAACCGTCAGCTAGCGATCAACGAGTACGGCCATGAAAGCCCGAAAGCAACGCTTGCAACGACAATGATGCAAGACGTATTCAAAGAGTTCCGTCTAACACCAAAACAGTTTGATTACCTAGTAAACGAACTGCGTAACTCTATGGATCGCGTACGTACTCAAGAACGCCTAATCATGCGTCAAACGGTTGAGTACGGCAAAATGCCGAAGAAATCTTTCATTGCTCTATTTACTGGCAACGAATCTAGCGAAGCATGGTTGGATGAAGTTCTTGCTTCAGACAAACCATACGCAGAAAAGATCAAACGTAACGAGCACGACATCCGTCGCTCTATCCAAAAACTGGATATGATCGAACGTGAAACGTCTCTTACTGTTCAAAGCATCAAAGATATCAGCCGTCGTATGTCTATCGGTGAAGCGAAAGCTCGTCGTGCGAAGAAAGAGATGGTTGAAGCAAACTTACGTCTAGTAATCTCGATTGCTAAGAAGTACACAAACCGTGGTCTACAATTCCTGGATCTAATCCAAGAAGGTAACATCGGTCTGATGAAAGCGGTAGATAAGTTTGAATACCGTCGTGGTTACAAGTTCTCTACTTACGCTACTTGGTGGATCCGTCAAGCAATCACTCGTTCGATTGCCGACCAAGCTCGTACTATCCGTATTCCGGTTCACATGATCGAAACGATCAACAAACTAAACCGTATCTCTCGTCAAATGCTACAAGAGATGGGTCGTGAACCACTTCCGGAAGAACTGGCTGAACGCATGCAAATGCCTGAAGACAAGATCCGTAAAGTACTGAAAATCGCTAAAGAGCCAATCTCAATGGAGACACCAATCGGTGACGACGAAGATTCGCACCTAGGTGATTTCATCGAGGATACAACGCTAGAACTACCTTTAGACTCTGCAACGGCAACAAGCCTACGCGGTGCAACTAAAGACGTTCTTGCTGGCCTAACACCTCGTGAAGCTAAAGTACTGCGTATGCGTTTCGGTATCGACATGAACACTGACCACACTCTTGAAGAAGTGGGCAAACAGTTCGACGTAACTCGTGAACGTATCCGTCAGATCGAAGCAAAAGCACTGCGTAAACTTCGTCACCCAAGCCGCTCAGAAACTCTGCGTAGCTTCCTAGACGAGTAATCACACGCTTTAGTGTGGTTAGCTTTTAAGCATAAATAAGAAAAGGTGAGCGTTGGCTCACCTTTTTTTTATCTGTGTGATTTAAGTGGCTAAGATGTAAGCGGAATTGCCCCTTATAGTGTCTAGACACCACTGAATGCTTCCCCTATAATCTATGCCCTACGGCCCCTTAGCTCAGTGGTTAGAGCGCACGACTCATAATCGTTCGGTCCCCAGTTCAAATCTGGGAGGGGCCACCAAATTAGAAAAGCCAGAACAGTTCATGCTGCTCTGGCTTTTTGCTTTTCTAGAACAGCATAAATCACGCCCGCACTTCCTAACGGTTGGAATCGTCCCGTACACAATTCCAATTGCCTCTCTGTGACTAAGTTTACTTTTCTTTTATAAAAAAGACGGCAATATGAACGTACATAAATCGTTCAATAGTTCAGGGAAGAAACATGAAAGACGAAACACTCTCGATTCACTTCGGCTACGAAACCGATCCAACGACTAAATCCGTTGCCACTCCTATCTACCAAACCGTTGCTTATGAATTCGATGATGCACAACACGGCGCCGACCTGTTTAACCTTGCGGTACCGGGCAATATCTACACTCGCATAATGAACCCGACCAATGATGTGTTAGAAAAGCGCATGGCAGCCCTAGAGGGTGGTATTGCAGGCCTAGTCGTAAGTGCGGGTAGTGCTGCGATTAACTACGCGATTCAAACCTTGGCACAAATCGGGGACAACATCGTCTCGACACCTCAACTTTACGGTGGAACTTACACCCTATTTGCTCACATGCTGCCAAACCAAGGGATCGAAGTTCGCTTTGCTAAAGACGACAAACCAGAAAGCTTAGCGGCGCTGATCGATGAAAAAACTAAGGCGGTTTACTGTGAAAGTATTGGTAACCCAGCAGGTAATATTATCGACTTAGAGCGTGTTGCAGAACTTGCTCACGCACAAGGTGTGCCTGTGATTGTTGATAATACGGTGGCGACGCCTGTGCTGTGTAAACCTATCGATTTTGGTGCTGACATCGTGGTTCACTCACTAACCAAATACGTGGGTGGTCACGGTACAACGTTAGGTGGCGTGATTGTCGACTCAGGCAAATTCCCATGGGCACAACACAAAGACCGCTTCCCTGTGTTTAATCAGCCAGAGCCTTCTTATCATGGCGTGGTTTATACCGAGGCATTTGGTGAGGCTGCGTTTATTGGTCGTGCTAGAACCGTTCCCCTGCGTAATACAGGTGCAGCACTGTCGCCAATGAATGCTTTCATGATAATGCAAGGATTGGAGACGTTATCGTTACGTATGGAGCGACACACAGAGAATGCATTGAAAGTAGCGGAATACCTCAGCCAACACGAAAAAGTCAGCTGGGTAAGCTACGCTGGTCTGCCTAGCTCAGAATTCTACCCGCTTGCTGAAAAATACATGCAGGGTAAGCCATCGGCCATTCTATCTTTTGGCTTAAAGGACGGTTATGAAGCTGGTGTCCGCTTCTACGACGCGCTACAAATCTTCAAGCGTTTAGTGAACATTGGTGATGCCAAGTCTCTGGCTTGTCACCCTGCTTCTACAACACACCGTCAATTAAGCGAAGCCGAACAGAAACAAGCCGGTGTATCACCAGAGATGATTCGCCTCTCAGTAGGTATTGAGCACATCGAAGATATTCTCGCTGACCTAGAGCAAGCTCTTAACGCTTAAACAAGGTAAGCAGCACCAAGATATTAAAGTGCCATGTAGCATCAAAATAGTAACAGGTACAAAAAAGCCCATCACTGGATGGGCTTCTTATTATCTATTTCTTAGTAAGCTGTCGATTACTCAACCGTTACCGCTTTCGCTAGGTTACGAGGTTGGTCAACGTCGGTACCTTTGATCAACGCAACATGGTAAGACAGCAGCTGCATTGGTACTGTGTAGTAGATAGATGCAGTTACTTCACTTACGTGAGGCATCTTGATAATCTTCATGTTCTCATCGCTTTCGAAACCAGCAGCTTCATCTGCAAATACATACAGCAGGCCGCCACGAGCACGGACTTCTTCAACGTTTGATTTCAGCTTCTCTAGCAAGTCGTTACTTGGTGCAATAACGACAACTGGCATATCTGCATCGATAAGAGCCAAAGGACCGTGCTTAAGCTCACCAGCCGCGTATGCTTCTGCGTGGATGTAAGAGATCTCTTTCAGTTTAAGAGACGCTTCCATCGCGATTGGGTAGAACTCACCACGACCCAAGAACAGTGTGTGGTGCTTATCAGCAAAATCAGGTGCCAGTGCTTCAATTTCTTTATCAAACGCTAATGCTTTCTCGATATCAGCAGGCAGTTGGTGAAGTGCTTGAACGATTTCCGCTTCTTTCTCTTCATTGATACGACCTTGTAGACGACCAATTGACGTTACCATCATCAGCATCGCTGCTAGTTGAGTTGTGAAAGCTTTAGTAGAAGCAACACCGATCTCCGTTCCTGCGCGAGTCATGAAGGCAAAATCAGATTCACGAACGAGCGAAGAACCTGCTACGTTACAGATGGTCATTGCTGACATGTAGCCTTTCTCTTTTGCAAGACGAAGTGCAGCAAGCGTATCCGCCGTTTCACCAGACTGAGACAGAGTCACCAATAGGCTATTCGGGCGAACAACGAAATCACGGTAACGGAACTCAGAGGCGATCTCTACATCACAGCTTACGCCCGCTAGAGATTCAAACCAGTAACGTGCAGCCATGCCTGAGTTGTAAGATGTACCACATGCGATGATCTGCACGTGTTCAACCTTGCTTAGGATCTCTTCCGCTTTAACGCCGATTGCATTAGTGATAACCGAAGTGTCAGAGATACGACCTTCCATTGTGTTGATCAGCGCGGTTGGCTGCTCGAAGATCTCTTTCTGCATGAAGTGACGGTATTGACCTTTGTCACCAGCGTCGTGTTCAGCGTTTGATTCAACGATTTCACGCTCAACACGCTCGCCCGCGACATCAAATACAGTAACATCACGACGAGTTACCTCAGCAACATCACCTTCTTCTAGGTACATGAAGCGACGAGTTACGCTCAGTAGCGCCAGTTGGTCAGAAGCAAGGAAGTTCTCGCCCACACCAAAACCGATAACGATTGGGCTACCAGAACGAGCAACAACGATACGGCTAGGATCTTTACGATCAACAACAACCGTGCCATACGCGCCGTCTAATTGTTTTGCGGTTTTCTGTAGCGCTTCAACCAAAGAAGCTGAAGTGCGAAGTTCCCACTCAACTAAGTGAGCGATAACTTCTGTATCTGTCTGTGAAGTAAACACGTAGCCACGCTCTTGCAGCATAGCGCGCAGTGCTTCGTGGTTTTCGATAATGCCATTGTGCACAACGGCAATATCGCCAGACATGTGTGGGTGGGCGTTCGCTTCAGATGGCTCACCGTGTGTTGCCCAACGAGTGTGAGCGATACCTGTACCACCAATCACATGTTGCTCGTCTACCGCGTCAGCTAGCTCTTGTACTTTACCAAGGCGGCGGACACGAGTTAAGTTAGCTTCGGTATCAACTACAGCGACACCCGCTGAATCGTAGCCTCGGTATTCTAGGCGGCGAAGGCCTTCTACTAAAATTTCGGCTACATCACGCTGTGCTACTGCACCAACAATTCCACACATAGTTTCACTCCATCAATTTCGTTTATTCCTATTGGCAGCAAGCAAAGGCCATATCTTTATTAAGATCAATTATAGGAAGGTAAATGCATAATACTTAAATTTGTTTTTACGCTGGATCTGTCAGGATCACGCGAACATCATGTGATTCGATACTTGCTATGGATTCTTCGCCTAAGTCTGTATCTGTAATTAAGATGTCAATGTGTTCCCATGCCAGCTCTAAGTTTGGGATCTTTCGTCCCACTTTTTCCGACTCAACCATCACGATCACTTCTCGTGACACTTCAGCCATTACTTTGCTCAGGCCAACCAGTTCGTTAAACGTGGTTGTGCCTCTATCAAGGTCGATACCATCGGCCCCGATAAATAGTTGGTCAAAATCGTAAGCGCGAAGCACCGACTCTGCGACTTTGCCTTGGAAAGAGTCCGAATGGGTATCCCAAGTGCCGCCAGTCATTAATAACGTCGGCTCGCTTTCAAGCTCATTAAGCGCATTAGCGACGTGCAATGAGTTGGTCATAACAACCAAACCACGCTTAGCATTTAGCTGCTGAATTAGGGCACCGGTAGTACTGCCACTATCGATCACGATGCGGTTATGGTCGCGAATTAAATCTGCAGCAGCTTTTGCCAATGAAATCTTTCGAGTCGAAACTTGTTGACCCAGTTCTTCGTTGACAACCTCTTTCGGTAACGAAATCGCACCACCATAACGGCGTAAAAGCTGACCGTTTTTCTCTAAAGACGCCAAGTCCTTTCTAATAGTGACCTCTGAGGTTTCGAACTTAGCGGATAATTCATCAACACTAACCTCCCCTTTTTCATTCACTAGGTTAGAAATTGCATGTCTTCTGAGCTGAGTGTTTCGTTTCGACATTTAAAAAAGGCCATTAAGTTTCGATATGAAAGATATTATAGTTACAACGAAACTATTTAGTCCATTTATTTTGATCCAAAAAATTAATAAATAGCGATAAAACCTTGTCCTAAGACAATTGTTAAGCAGTGATATTGAACTCATTAGGTGGTAGAATCCGCACCCGAAAAGAAAAAAAATTACAAAACTGACTGTTATTTTTTTGCAACTTACCGCCTATATAGTGGGGTAAGTCACAGAAAACCGATATTGAATCAAAATCTTTTGGTCATAAAATGACTAAAATTGATGAAAGACTTACAACTCTGAAGGACATATTGGAAGTCCCGCGCTTTTACACAACAGGCACAAAATGTTGATGTAGCGGACCAATCTTCAGAACTTAAATAAATTTCAAATTGTAACAATACTTACCGGAGAGTACCTTCCATGAAAAAGACCAAAATCGTATGTACGATTGGCCCTAAAACTGAATCTGTAGAGAAGCTAACTGAACTAGTAGATGCTGGCATGAACGTTATGCGTCTTAACTTCTCTCACGGTGATTTCGCAGAGCACGGCACTCGTATCGCGAACTTCCGTAAAGTAATGGAAAACAAAGGTGAGCAACTTGCTATCCTTCTAGATACTAAAGGTCCAGAAATCCGTACTATCAAACTTGAAGATGGTAACGACGTAGATCTAGTAGCTGGTCAAGAGTTCACTTTCACAACTGACGCAACAGTTGTTGGTAACAAAGACGTAGTAGCAGTAACTTACCTAGGTTTCGCTAAAGACCTAACAGCGGGTAACACTATCCTTGTTGATGACGGCCTAATCGAAATGGAAGTTATCGCAACAACAGAAACTGAAGTTAAGTGTAAAGTTCTTAACAACGGTGCTCTAGGCGAAAACAAAGGTGTTAACCTTCCTGGCGTTTCTGTTCAACTTCCTGCTCTTTCTGAGAAAGACAAAGCTGACCTTAAGTTTGGTTGTGAGCAAGGCGTAGATTTCGTTGCCGCTTCTTTCATCCGTAAAGAAGAAGACGTTAAAGAAATCCGTGAACTTCTAAATGCTAACGGCGGCGAGAACATCCACATCATTTCTAAGATTGAAAACCAAGAAGGTGTAGATAACTTCGATTCAATCCTTGAAGCTTCTGACGGCATCATGGTTGCTCGTGGTGACCTAGGTGTTGAAATCCCAGCTGAAGAAGTAATCTTCGCTCAGAAGATGATGATCGAGAAGTGTAACCGCGCACGTAAGATGGTTATCACTGCAACTCAAATGCTTGACTCTATGATCAGCAACCCACGTCCAACTCGTGCAGAAGCGGGTGACGTTGCGAACGCAATCATGGATGGTACTGATGCAGTAATGCTTTCTGGCGAAACTGCTAAAGGTAAGTACCCAGTTGAAGCTGTTACTATCATGGCTCAAATCGCGAACCGTACTGATTCAGCTCTTAAAGCTGAGCTAGGTTCTCGTCTAGACAGCCCACGTCTACGCATCACTGAAGCAGTATGTAAAGGCGCTGTAGACACAGCAGAGAAGCTAGCTGCTCCTCTAATCGTTGTTGCAACTGAAGGCGGTAAGTCTGCACGTTCAGTACGTAAGTACTTCCCAACTGCAAACATCCTTGCTCTAACAACTAACGAAAAGACAGCTGCACAGCTAGTTCTTACTAAAGGTGTTAAGCCAGTTCTTGTTGACTCTATCGAGAACACAGACGCGTTCTACATCAACGGTAAAGAAATCGCTCTACAATCTGGCCTAGGTAACAAAGGCGACATCGTAGTTATGGTTTCTGGTGCTCTAGTAGCTTCTGGTACTACAAACACGGCATCTGTTCACGTTCTATAAGAATGAACCGATTCGTATAAAATATAAAAGAGGGCTTCGGCCCTCTTTTTTTATGAAACAAAATCTTGCCTAACTTTTCAGTACGCTGTATTATCAATCGCAATAGAACTACGTACTGTTAACTTCCAATTAGCTCTTTCAAAGAGACGGATTAGCAGACTAGAAATCATATATAGATGAGGTTTGTAATGTCTAGTCCTACGCTCACTGACAAAGTATCAAAGATGATTCGCCAAGATATTCTTAATGGTGAGTTAACCCCAGGCCAAAAGCTCGTTGTTGCTGATCTAAAAGCACGCTACAACGTTGGCGCATCTCCTATTCGCGAAGCCTTGGTACAGTTATCTTGGAGTAAATACGTAAAGCTAGAGCCACAAAAGGGCTGCTGGGTATCTCCTGTATCAAAGAAAGAACTGAATGACCTATACGAAAGTCTTCGTGTTGTATCATCTGTTCTGCTTAAAAAAGCGATTTCAGCAGGTGATGAGAGTTGGGAACTGGATGTACTAACGTCTTACCATAAACTGTCACGAGTGCAGTACGTATCTGAAGAGTTTGATTGTGTTGAATGGGAAGAGCGCCATCAGCAATTCCATGTCGCACTGCTTGAAGGTGCCGATTCAGAGAACATGTTTAAATTCTTTGATGACTTGATCAACCAAGTGAAACGTTACCGCTTCCTAGCAATGTCTGCAGAAAATGCATCTGATGATCTGTTCAATATTGATGAGCACGAAATGATCATGAAACTAGTACTCTCTAAGAATGTAGAACAAGCGACAGAACTGCTTGATCAACACTTACTAGGTTCAATGAAACGAATTGAAGAAGTTATCGAAGCTGCATAATGCCAAGATAGATTCTCACCAAATAAAAACGGAGCCCAACGGCTCCGTTTTTTTCCAGTACCACGACTGAACTACCACCCAAAAAACTCTTTGTGATGAGTATTGAGCAGCACAACCATAGGTAAAAAATACAATGCACTCAGCTGAAAGCCAAGAATGGCTAATGTGCCTATGGTTAACCTCACTAAAAAATCGACAAACATACCACGCCTCTTTTAACCAGACTGTATGATCCCCAAACTCTTGCTCCAGCTAACCTAATTCTACTGCTGCCTTTCAAATTGTTGATAAGGCTAGCTAACCAGCTGAATTAAGTTAACGGTGTCATCCTTTTACATCTGGTAAACACTCTATTTATTACATCGTTTAACACGATGTAATCTGAAGCAAAGTAGTTTACTTATTGTTCATTTTAGCTCAAATTTTCACCAACATTAGACTTTAGTCTAACTGTATAGATTTTGTGACATAGGTCGCTCAAAAGTGAGATTCCTAATAAAAAGGGGAAAGGGAAAATGAATCGAGGAGCAGCTTGAAAGGTGAAGCAAATAGAAGAGAGGGCTAAATAGAGGCGAACCTAAGCGACATCATCATAGCTAGGACACATAGAGACCGTGTTACGGCCAGACGATTTAGATTCGTAAAGCGCAACATCCGCACACTTGTATGAGCGAGTGCTGTTACTGGTTAAATCCGTAAAGCCAACACTCACGGTTACCTTAGTTCCGGCGGCTAGCTCAATCTCGATTCGTAAACGATCCAATACGCGTTTTGCTTCTGGCAGTGAGGTGTGTGGCATCAAGAGTGCAAACTCTTCTCCTCCGACACGTGCAACAAAGTCAGTCCCACGAAGGCTGTCTTGCAGAAGTTTAGCAACACCAGCAATCACTCGGTCGCCTTCGTCGTGGCCAAGTTCGTCATTGATTCGCTTAAAGTTATCGATGTCGACTAAGGCTAAGCAAGTAGTCGCTTCATTAGGATAACGTTCAACCAAGCGAGAGTAGTAAGCCAACTGCTCTTCAAACTTTCGTCGGTTCCAAAGATTACTCAAAGAGTCACGTTCACTTAAGATCCTCAAACGCACCTCAAGCTCCTTCCTTACGGAAATATCAACCAACGAGGTGATGTAGTAGCTGACTTTACCCGAACTGTTTTTGACCGCATGCACTCGCATGATTGCAGTAAAAGGAATTCGTAACTTGTTCTTACACTGAACTTCCCCTTCCCATACTTCTTCTTGTTCTAAATGGCTCCAGATGGTCGAACTTGAGAGCACTTGGTCGGTATTCTCAAGCAACAACTGCAATGCATTCTGGCCAATAACTTGTTTTTTGCTGTACCCAGTCATGTTCTCAAATTCGTTGTTGATCATCATTGTACGGTGCTGCTTATCAGAGATCATCACTGCCGACATACCATTCAATGCCGCGCGCGCCAATTTACTCTCAAGACTTCGGCGTCGATAGTGCGTCACCAAATAAGCAAACGGGAAGGCGAAAATCAGCACCGTAATCAAAACAATGATCTCTTCATAGGCCAGATCATTCAGATCACGCTCAGCCCGATCCATCAATTGCTTCTGATTAAGTTGAATCAGCAAATGGACCTTTTGACTGTTTGCGAGCATAACCGTGTTAAAGGCAAACAAATTACCATCTTCAAAAACATATCCAGCCTGATCATTGGAAATAGCATCCCACGTCTTAGGCGCGATATTTTTCAGGTTGTACCCTTTTCTTTCAGGAATAGAGTCACCGAACAGCTTACCGCTGTTGTTACTCGCGATGAAGTAACCCGCTTCATTGAGAACTTCTGCTCTAAGATCGTTATCAGGTGAAAAGCTAAGACGCGATGATAGGCCCCATACATCGAGGTTAATAACAAGGTAGCCCACTCTTTTGTCAGGGGTTTCTACGGGAGTAAATACACGGATTACTGGCGAATAAGGAAAGGTGACTTCACCATGCTCCGTTTCAAGCTCAATACCCCAACCACCAATCTGTTCAGCTTCTAGTTTTTGAGCGTATTGGAAGTAGCTAGAATCCGACCTATCTTGCAGATGTTGAGGGAGCGTCACCCTACCGGTATCAGAGGAATAATTAACCCGCACCAGTTCTTTACCTGTGATATCTAACAGATGGATTTGTGTATACCACTTCTGATTCACAAGAACAGATTGCCAGACCTCTTCAAGTAGACCTTTGGTTTGGTCTGAAGGAGAAGAAGCAAAGTTAACCAAGCTCTGGCTATGACTGAGTAGCTCCATTACCGAGACTAACTGAGTCTTAAGAAGATCATAATCTCGCTTGGCATACACTAACTGATGGACGGCTTGCTTAGCCGAGTAGTCAAAGCTCTGCTGTTTTACTTCTTTGTAGCGCTGTAAATAGTACAGGCATACTGCAGAAGACAATATGATAGAGATAATCAGCAATGTAATTATTGATTTTTTATTTCGCATTGCTAACTCAGATGAATGGAAGTGCAGCGCAGGATTATAGCACTCTAAAAAATTAACAAAATAAAAGCCGCTTAAAAAAGCGGCTTTTAAGTTATTTTTTAAAGACTTATCGCCTAGGCTTTCAACGCTCGTTCGCCTCGTGCGATGCCAACAACACCACTTCGAGCTACTTCAAGTACTTCCGTCACTTCAGACAATGCCTGAATGAAAGCATCAAGCTTCTCGCTAGTGCCGGCCATTTGAACCGTATATTGAGAAGCCGTTACATCAACGATTTGCCCACGGAAAATATCAGCCGTACGCTTCACTTCTGCACGAGCAAAGCCGCTCGCGCGTACTTTTACCATCAACAGCTCACGCTCGATATGCTCAAGCTCAGACACTTCTTGTACCTTAAGTACATCGATTAGTTTATGTAGCTGTTTCTGGATCTGCTCAAGCTGCATTTCGCTTGAGTTAGTGGTTACGTTCAGACGAGACAGCGTCGGATCATCGGTTGGAGATACGTTCAAAGACTCGATGTTGTAGCCACGCTGAGAAAACAAGCCAACCACACGAGAAAGTGCACCAGGTTGGTTTTCCATTAATAGTGAAATGATGTGTCTCATATTATGTTCTCTCCGTTTTGCTTAGCCACATGTTATCCATACCCTCGCCTTTGATCTGCATTGGGTATACGTGCTCGGTGTCATCCACACTGATATCGACAAATACCAAACGGTCTTTCATCGCGAGTGCTTTTTCCAAACCTGATTCCAGTTCATCCGGAGATGAAATGCGCATACCAACGTGGCCGTAAGCCTCGGCGATAGCAGCAAAATCAGGAACAGAGTCCATATATGAGTTAGAGTGACGGCCTTGATAAACAATGTCTTGCCACTGTTTTACCATGCCTAAGAAACGGTTGTTAAGGTTAATGATCTTAACTGGGATATTGTATTGCAGCGCAGTCGACAGCTCTTGGATGTTCATTTGAATACTGCCATCACCAGTTACCACAACCACTTCTTCGTCTGGCTTAGCAAACTTAACCCCCATACCAGCAGGCAGACCAAAGCCCATCGTGCCTAAGCCACCAGAGTTAATCCAACGGCGTGGCTTGTTGAATGGGTAGTACAATGCTGCAAACATTTGGTGCTGACCTACATCCGAAGCAACGTAAGCATCACCATTAGTTACTTTATGAAGTGTTTCAATAACTTGTTGTGGTTTGATGCACTCTGAAGATTTTTCATAAGCTAGGCAATCACGATCTTGCCACACCTTGATTTCACTCCACCAGCTTTCCATTGCTTCTGCATCATTAGTTCCACCTTGCTCAACCAGCAGGTTAACCATGCTCTCTAGTACTTTTTCAGCAGAACCTACAATCGGTAAGTCCACTTTCACGTTCTTAGAGATCGAAGATGGGTCGATATCAATATGCATGATCTTTGCGTTCGGGCAATACTTATCCAGGTTATTGGTCGTACGGTCATCAAAGCGTACACCGACACCAAAGATAAGATCAGCATTATGCATCGCCATATTAGCTTCATACAAACCATGCATACCTAGCATACCCAAAGAGTTCTTATGAGTGCCAGGGAAAGCGCCAAGCCCCATTAGGGTACTTACTACGGGTAAATTCAGTGCTTCAGCTAATTTGATTAGCTGTTTATCTGCTTCAGAAATAACCGCACCACCACCGACGTAAAGTACTGGTTTCTTCGCTTCAAGAAGGGCTTTTAACGCCTTTTTAATCTGACCTTTATGACCCGTAACCGTTGGGTTATACGAACGCATTTTGATCGTTTCTGGGTATTCATAAGGAAGCTTGATTTGTGGGTTTAAGATGTCTTTTGGCAGATCAATAACCACAGGACCAGGACGTCCTGTCGTTGAAATATAGAATGCTTTTTTAACGACTTCAGGGATGTCTTCCGCTTTCTTAACTAAGAAGCTGTGTTTAACGATCGGGCGTGATACACCAACGATGTCACACTCTTGGAAGGCGTCGTTACCAATAAGGTTATTTGGTACGTTACCAGAAATAACAATCATTGGGATTGAGTCCATGTAGGCTGTTGCAATACCAGTAACGGTATTGGTCGCACCGGGACCAGAACACACAAGTACTACACCCGGTTTACCGGTAGAACGAGTATAGCCATCTGCCATGTGGGTAGCGGCTTGTTCGTGTCGTACTAATACGTGTTTAATTTCAGCAGTTTTAGCATGCAGCGCATCGTAGATATCAAGTACAGAACCACCTGGGTAACCAAAGATTTGTTCTACACCCTCTTCAATCAGAGACTGCACCACCATCTCAGCGCCGGATAACATTGCTGTTTCAGGTTTTGTTGTCATATTGCTCTCCTCACCAGTTTCCAATCATATTTGGTGAACATGTTGGGCTGGTTTTTCATAGTCTAGGGCTTATTCGTAGCCTAATTCGAAATACTTCCACTTTTTCGGCTATGGCTGTCTGTCGTGATAACAACAAACAGTAATACGAAACAACTTTAACGCTTTATTATCATCTGGTCTAACACCTGTTATTCGGCAACTGTGCCAAAAAACCAACTATTAGCTCAAAGCATTAAATAAAACCCAATCCAGACCCCAGCAATAGGTTTAAACACTAGTTACCAGACAAAAAAAAGCACTTAATATTTCAATAGATCGCGATTTATCGATTAACAGCGAGCTTTCTGGCGTGCGTTTTCGCACATTGTGCATGTCATTAGATACAAAAAATCCCCCTAAAAATGCAATCACATCCGTAGGGGGATTTTTAAACAACTGAAAATTTATCTAAGCAGAAAACTACTTATCTTTTGGCTTTTCATTGTACATTTCTTCGATTTCGTCTTGATACTTATCATTGATAACTTTACGACGCAATTTTTGAGTTGGTGTCAGCTCACCATCATCCATAGAAAATGCTTTTGGTAGCAGTTTGAATTTCTTCACTTGCTCAAACTTAGCCAGTTCTTGCTGTAGGTCATTCACACGCTTTTCTAGCATCTCGACGATTTGGTGATGCTTAACAAGCTCAACGCGATCGTGATACTTGATATTAAGCTCTTTGGCATACTCTTCTAGTGAGTCATAACAAGGAACAATCAGCGCAGAAACGAATTTGCGCGTATCAGCGATAACGGCAATCTGTTCGATAAAGTGATCTTTACCAATCGCGCCTTCAACCACTTGCGGTGCAATGTACTTACCGCCAGAGGTTTTCATTAACTCTTTGATACGGTCGGTAATGAACAGGTTACCATTTTCATCAAAATGACCCGCATCACCAGTTTTCAAGAAACCGTGTTCATCGAATGTCTTAGCTGTCTCTTCTGGCATCTTGTAATAGCCACGCATCACCATTGGACCACGAACAAGAATCTCGTCCTTCGCACCAATTTTTACTTCTGCGCCCGGCATCGACATACCAATCGAATCAGGGTTAAAACAGCGGTCATCCCAACAAGATACTGTTGCTGTGGTTTCTGTCATGCCGTAACCAAGTTTTACGTTGATACCGATAGCATGGAAGAAACGACCAATCGTCTCATCAAGCTTTGCACCACCACATGGCATAAAGTTGATGTTGCCGCCGAGTAGAGCGCGCAGTTTAGATAGCACAAGCTTATCGGCTAGCGCATGGCTCTTCTTCAGCATTAACGATGGAGTACGACCTTCTTGGTGACAAACTGAAAGCTTTGCTCCCATGTTCACCGCCCAAGTAAATAGCACTTTACGGATAAACGGCGCTTTAGA
This sequence comes from Vibrio splendidus, assembly GCF_001557875.1. Taxonomy (GTDB): domain Bacteria; phylum Pseudomonadota; class Gammaproteobacteria; order Enterobacterales; family Vibrionaceae; genus Vibrio; species Vibrio splendidus_F. Next base: position 195,905 of record NZ_LNRF01000006.1, read on the forward strand.
TACTTTCTCGTGAATCGCTGAGAAGATCTTCTCATAGAAACGTGGAACCGCACACATTACTGTTGGTTTCACATCGCTTAACGCATCACGCACTTGCATCGTGTCTTGCAGGTAGCAGTTGGTTGCGCCTTTATAGAGAACGTAGAACGTCCAAGCACGCTCAAATACGTGTGATAACGGTAGGAAACACAATGAGACATCATCTTTGCTTAAGCTAAGGCGCTCATCGTGGCCTTCTAACTGATAGCCAATATTGGTGTAATCAAGCATTACGCCTTTTGGCTGACCTGTGGTACCAGAGGTATAGATAAGAGTCAGTAAGTCGTCCATGCTTGCATCAGCAAGACGCACGTCAAGTTCAGCTTGTTGTGCTTCAACGCCACGCGCCATGAAGTCATTCCAAGAGACGGCAAAGCTGTGTCCTTGCAGGTCGATGTCATCAGACATAGCCACAACAACTTCTAGCTGCTCGCACTCTTCAAACAGGCTAACCGCCGCATCGAATTGAACTTGCTCACCAACGAATAAGATCTTCACATCTGCATTTTGGATGATGTAAGAAGACTGTGCTGCTGTGTTCGTTGGATAAATCGGCACAGTCACAAGGCGTGCTTGTAACGATGCAAAATCTGCCACGGTCCATTGAGGCATATTGTTCGAATAGATACCGATCTTATCCTGAACTCTCAGTCCTTGAGCCAACAGTGCTAATGAAAGCGTATCGATTTGTTGTCCAAACTGTTCCCAGCTAATGCCTTGCCATACATTGTCTACTTTGTGCTTCAAAGCTGTACGGTTGCCGCCTTGGGCAATTTGGTCACGAAGTCTTTTTACGATATGAAAATCTAAATTGGCCATCTCTTTACCTTTGGCTTACACCTGTAAGCTTTTTTGAGCGCACAAGTGTACCTCTGATCATGGAAAAGGCAACTGATGAAGCTCAAAGTTATAAGTAATAGTACGTCTCACGCTAAGTTTTCTATCAACAAAAATAGCAGGTACAAAAAAGCCCCAAGCCAGACTCCTAGCTTAGGGCTTATAAAACATAGGGATTAATGTCTAGTTAAGTGCCACGACTTCACCACAGATCATCATTAACTGATCTCGTAACCAAATGTGTCCTTTGTCCTTTTCACTTGATTCGTGCCAGCTTAAGAAGCCAGAAATCGCCGCATTATCGAATGGGAAATCTAGAATCTGAAGCTGCTCTTTGTTTGCTGCATGTTCTACCATCCAACGAGGAGCAATCGTTACTAGTTCAGATTGACCAACAACGTAAAGAACGTTGCTCAAGCTCGTACCTTCGTAGAAAGGCGTGCAATCTAGGTCACGGTAAGCTTGCTCAGAGAAGCTACGTTGACCATGGATGCGAGACAGTTTTGCGTGCTTTTCGTTAAGCAGCTCTGCCGCAGAAACTTCACCGTTGATGCGAGGGTGAGAAGCAGAAGCAACCACAACTAATTCGTCTTGGAAGATTTCAGTGCTTGAGAAGCCTTGCTCATCAAAACGAGCGTAATCAATAACGAAGTCGATTTCTTGGTAACGCATGCGCTCTGAAAGTTGACGATCGAATTCAGCATCCATGTGCAGTTTTACGCTAGGTGCTTGGTCATTGATTGTCGACATAATCTTAGGAGCAAAACGCATGTCACAAGGGCTGCAAATCGCAAGTTTGAACAGGCGAGAAGACGACTCTGGAGAGAACACAGAACTTGGTAGTTCGTTGCGTACTAACTGTAGCGCTTGGCGGATTGGACCAAACAGCTGGCGAGCACGTTGAGTCGGTTGAATACCACGACCTTGACGCATGAATAGTTCGTCGTTAAACATCACTTTTAGACGAGCAACAGCGTTACTTACAGCAGGCTGAGACATACCCAGATTGTGAGCTGCACGTGTAATGTTTTGCTCTTGCATAACTGCATCAAATACAGTCAAAAGATTTAAGTCAACTCCACGAAGTGTGCTTTCCATTCTGTAGCTTGCAATTGCACTCATTGCGTCTTTTTTCTCTAACATTCAAGTTGCCTCTTGTCGGTTCGACAGCGTTAAATTGGTAATGGTATGGGAATAGATAACCACTAATTCTTATATTTATCAGACCGATACTTTTCGGATTACCATTACTATTAACCAATACATCTCGAGCTACCAACAAGATTGATAAAGAATAATTTTATTTTATCTTAATGATTAAATAACATCTAAAAATCAGAAGCTTATAGAGTTATAAAAAAACATAAAATGCTTCACTTATGAGTTTCATTTCGACTTATTTAGCTGTTCTATCGTTTGGTTACAATTGTTACAACTTATTGAACCTATGAATTGGTTGACTGGTCCATTCAGAAATAACACTTATGAGTTAGGTGAGCGATGCATAACTTGGAAAATCTACCTTGTCCCAAAGTTGCTTTCTTAAGTCGTCTTGATTAGACCAATTCCCCGCTAATAGCCATTCAACGAGTGCACTTGCCACGTCAGGGTAAGTGACCACTTCAGCCTGTTTTTCACTGAGCCAAGTACGCAAGATAGCTGCATCTAAAAAGGTCATGGTTTGAGCTAATCCAAGAGCCTCTAGCGTCGCCACATTGCTCTGTTGTTCGAACTGTCCTTCGAGTGGTTTGAGAAGCAATTTTTTCCCCAAGGTTAAGGCTTCAGATGGCAATTCAAAGCCGCCATTGGCTACCACACCTGAGCACTGGTTTAGGTCGAATTGAAAGCCTGCATGACTGAGTGGTTTAAACTCAATATTTTCGACTCGGCTATGCTCAATGACATTCGGGTGGTAGCAAACAAAATTATGGGAAATGAACTTCATCAGCAGCTCTGAGATCGAATCAAGCTCCTCAAACGGCAAATAGACCAACGTAAAATCTTGTGCTGTTTTGGTTTGTTCATTACCAACCAGCGTATGAACAATAGGTGGCAAAATCGGCTGTTCAAAGTGATACCAATGCAAACCAATAGAGTGCTCGGTTGGAGCGAAATGTTGAATCACTGAATGTTCAATCCAGTTGCCCCCTTCTTTGGGTACATCATAACGAAACGCATTCTGGTGACTTATCCCAATGCATGGCACACCTTGCCGCTTAGCCGCCCATGCAGTCACAGGCTCAAAGTCATTAATCACTAAATCATAAGGCGTAAGATCGATCTGGTTAATCTCACGGAGAAATCGCCAGATGTTATTCTTGATGAATGTTTTGCCGTATTTAACCTGCCCCTGCTCGCTGTAAAAAGTTAAGCCGCTGCGAGTCTGATAGTTGCCAAACGCTTCCATCGAGAAGTATTTGCTAGCTTCTCGACCTGAGAATAGAAAATCGACATCGATATTTTGCTGACGAAAAGCAACAGCCATTGCTCTCGCTCTAGCGATGTGACCATTCCCCGTACCTTGTACACCATATAAAATTTTCATGCATGTTCCTTTGAATTTGCCACTTTAGCTCGGCCGTGGTTGCCAACAAAATGATTACAGGATGAAACTGATAGCAAGGCTAGTACAAGCGATGCCCAAGGCTGCACCAATCAGTACGTCCGTTAAAAAGTGCACACCAAGCAGGATTCGAGAGCCAGCAATCGCTGCCGCCCAAATCAGGCTAAAGAGATATAAGCTCGGATAGAAATCTCCGATTAGAGTCGCCATAACAAAAGCCGCAGCGGAATGCCCAGAAGGCAGGCTGTACTTATCGGATGGCACAATATGAGAGTGAAGCAGTGAAGAGAATTCAGCTGGTCTACGGCGCTTGAGGGTATTTTTGGCCAGCCAGTAGATAGGCAGTTCGATAGCAAAAGCGGTTAAGCCCACCAAAAGAAAATCTCGGCCGGTGTTGCTATCAGCCAGCAGTGCAACCAAAGCAATCAAAACATAAAGGTGTCCATCTCCAGTGTGAGACACCGCTTTGCTCAATGTTGCATGTTGCCCGCTGCAACGGTTCTTTAAACAGAAAACAGAAAATGCCACATCCCAGCGGACAATAGGTTCGATAGTACGCATACGATCTCCTTAACAATCCTTATTCAGTTAAGGCTCAAGTTATGCCCCTGAAATGACAATTAAGTGACGTTTTGAATGAACTAAAATGAATTTTGAAGCAAATGACTCAACTAAATTGTGCATCCCAAGCTTGAGAGTGATCACACAGATACAAATAAAGCGACTCAAGGTCGCTTTATTGTTTGTTATTTCTTTAAAGACGAATAAACGAAGACTCTATAACGAGAGTGGCTCGTGCTTTTTCACCAAACCGAAATCCGCCAATATCGCGTAGGCTGCTGGGATCATAAACAGCACCAGTAAGGTCGAGGCAAATATGCCGAATACGATCGAAATAACCAATGGCTGGATAACCTGTGCCTGTAAGCTGGTTTCCGTCAATAGCGGTAGCAAACCTGCCGCTGTCGTCATTGAGGTCAAGAATACCGCTCGGAAACGCTCTCGACTGGCTTTCACTACCGAGTCATGCACGCTATCTCCCTCATCGACATGGTGACGAATGTACTGCACCAACAAGATGGAATCATTAACCACAATACCGGCAAGCGACACAAAGCCCATCATACTTGGCATACTCAAAGAGTGGCCAAGTATCCAGTGACCAACGACCACCCCAATAAAGGCGAGTGGAATCGCCAACATCACGACCACCGGTTCTAAGTAGCTTCTGAATTGATAACTCAGAATCGCAAACACACCAAACAGACCGAGCAAGAAGCCTTTGCCCATCGAAGCGCCCGTCTTAGCCGCATCTTTGGCCTCCCCTTCGAAATCAAAGCGTAAACCTGGGTACTTCTGAACAAGCTTGGCTGCTTCATCTTTTTGGAACTGAGCCAAAATCGCAGATGAGCTCGCTTTCTTATTGTCAATATCACCAAAGATGCTGATGGTTCTCAGCCCATCAATGCGCTGGATTCGCACGTAATTACGTTGGAAATCTAATGTCGCCAATGTTGCTAGCGGGATCTGACTGCCATCTGCGGTAATGATCGGGAAGTTAGCCAGCTGCTGTAAATCTCCCGCTTGCTCTTTATCAAGACGCACTTCAATCGAAATATTCTCGACGCCAATTTGAATCTCATCCGCGGTTTGCCCAAAGAAAGCAGCTCGTAACTGAGACGCGATCATTTGCCCATTCACATTGTAGGTTTCGGCTCCAGGGCGCAGCTTCACCAAGATCTCTTCTTTACCCATGCGCATGTCATCAAGCACGCCATGCACCCCATCAAACTGATTAAGGTATTCTTGAATATCCAAAGAAGCAGATTTCAACGCGCTCAGGTCATCATGTTTGGCGCGGATTTCAATAGCACGACCGCCCGGCCCCATAGTCGGTTGCTTGAACACCAATGAAATAGGATCCGCTAAGTCTCCTATATCTTCACGCCACGCATCAATGAAATCATCGATAACCGTATTACGGCTCTCTGCTCCGCGTAAATCTAGGCGCACTGTGGCTAAGTGTGGGCCAGATTCATTGGCATCGGCGTTGGCATTGAATTGGCTGGTGATATGCTCGACCAGTGTATTGCCTTCTTCAACCTCTTCGCTCCATTGCTTGTTCAAACGCTCAGCAGACGCGACAATTTTGTCGACCACTTTTTCGGTTTGAGACAATGATGCTCCCGGCGGAAGAATGATACGTGCCTCGGCAATATCACCATCCAGCTCAGGGAAAGGTTGAAACTTAACAATGCCACCAGCAATCAAGGCTACAGAAAGTAACAACAGCGTAATCACTCCCCCCATAAAGGCATAACGGAAGGTCACGACTTTCTCAACCATGTTCATCAAAGTGGTATTACGGAAGTTCTCAAACTTCTCAAGTAACACAACCTTAAAACGCAGCGCTGGCTTGTCATTCTTTTCTTTGTGTAATGAATGAGATAGGTGATTAGGTAGAATCAGGAAGGCTTCAATCAAGCTCAACGACAGCACCAAAATCAAGACTTGAGGAACGGCCTTAAGCACCGCGCCCATCTCACCATCAAGAAACAGTAAGCTACCGAAAATACACACAGTGGTTAGGAAAGAAGACAGTACTCCGGGAAGCACCTTCTTAACGCCATTGTACACCGCATCATCTACGCTCTGCCCCCGATCTAAATGGGACGCTATCGATTCGGCAATCACGATGGCGTCATCCATCATAATACCGATTGCCATTAATAAGCCGACTAACGACATAATGTTGATCGACAAACCAAGATTGGCCATTAAGAACAAACCACCAAGGAAGGCCACCGGTAACCCAGCAGCCACCCAAAATGAATAACGTAAGCTGAAGAACAGCCACATGGTTGCGAACACTAGCACAATACCTTGCCAACCATTGCTCACCATCATGGTTAGACGATCCCAAAGTACAGAAGAGAGATCGTTAGTCATTTGTAGTGTCACGCCATCAGGAGCAATCGCGCTTTGATCTTCAACGAATCGTGTTACGTTCTCTTTGATTCGCAGCGCATCGTCTTCTTTGTTCTTACTGATCTTAAGCAACGCCGAAGGCTTGCCATCAAATAACACCTTCTGTTCATCAAGCTCAAAGCGGTCGGTTATTTTGGCTATGTCTCTCAAACGGATCACCGAGCCATTAGGCGCAGATCCAACCACGATACTTTCAAGTTCAACCGGTGTGATTCGTCTCTCGTCAAAACGAATCAGGAAGTTTTTGTCTGGTGTTTCAACGTTACCGCTCGGCAGTTTTACATTCTGTCGACCAATCTGATCGGCAATATCACCGACACTCAAACCCAGCTGACGAATGGCTTGGGTATCCAGTTCTACTCGATATTGATGATCTGAGAAGCCGCTGACCTCGACCAAAGATACACCGTAATCGAGCTTCATAGTGCGCTTAAGATCTTCCGCGTAGGCCTTAAGTTCCGGCCACGACGTTTCGGCTGTGATGGCGATATCAACAACTGGTTCATTCCAATCTAGCTCTTGAACAACAGGTGATTCAATCTCGGTTGGGAAGTCATTGATCGAGTTGATCTGGGTTTGCACGTCCACCAGCATTCGGCCAATATCTGCTTTCTCATTTAACTTGAGAATTAAACGGGCGCTGCCTTCGATCGCTTCACACTGAGTCTCTTCAATGTTGGCCAAGCCGTCGACTGCATCTTCCATTCGCACACATAAGCTCTCTTCCACTTCTTGTGGAGAAGCGCCGGGATAAACAATCGCAGCCATAATGTAAGGCGGGTCATAAGCGGGAAAGGTTTCACGTTTGATGGTTGATAGTGAGCTTATACCCAAGATCAACAGCCCAAGCATCAGCAAGTTTGCTGCTGTTGGGTGCCTAGAAAAGAACTTGATCATGACGCACTCTCCTGAGTATCTGATTCAAGCTCAGCCTCTTCAGAGTTCGACTCTTTCAGTAACATGCCTTCAATTGCTGGCAGAACATCATTGAGAACCAGTTTATCTCCAGTTTGTAGCTCGCCACTCACAACCACTTGATTGTCTCTGCGATAAAGCACTTCAACATTGACCACTTGCAAACGCTGATTGTCACCCATCAGATAAACCTTATCACCATGCAGTGCTCGCTCTGGAACCACCCAACTTAGATTGGCGACACCTTCAATCTCAGCTTTTACAAACATACCGTTAACCAAAGGCGTTGCGCTGTCAGGTTTCAACTGCGAGTAGTCTTGCGCGATCTCGAGAATAATCCCCGCCGTTGCTTGGTTTTCATCAACTGTTTCGCTGATTCTTGCCACCTTCGCAGGCCAACTAAGGTTCAGGTTGCCGCTGTTAAGTTGAATGCTTGCTTTAATTGGCGCTTCATAAGGATTAGGGATTCCCGCAGCATCGCGAGGGAACTGGTTAAAGCTCGAGGCTAAAGTTTGCATATCGTGAATAGAAAGTTGCGCCTCCACTTCCATGACACTAATCCCGTGAGCAATAAACATCTCCTGCTGAAGATTAACCACTTGATTTTGTTCGATATCAACCTGAGCAATTCGCATCGCTCTTGGCAAAGTGATGGTGGTCTTATCAAGAGAGCGCTGCGCCTCTTTCACTTTAGATACGTTGACCTTAATCACCGCTTCCGCGACGCGTTTTTCATCTGGCATTAAAGCAATTTGGTTCGCGATCTCCAACACTAGCTTCTGTTGAGACAATGCGCTTTGTTGTTGCAGGTCGACATCAGACTGAGAAGTTAGCCCTTTCTTACGCAGATCCTGTTTACGTTGTAGCTCTTTGTTACTGATCACTAAGCGATTCTTTTCGATCTTAAGAGTCTGATTAAGGTTGTCTTCTTCTTGATTCAATTTCGCTAATGAGGTTTGGCTTGATTTTAGATCCGCCTCTGCTTGTATCAGTTTCAATTCGTAATCCAATGGATCAACCTTGAGCACAACCGTTCCTGCGGGGATCACCTGCCCTTTTTCAAGATCTGGATGTCGATACACTATTTGTCCTGTCACCTCAGCAATCGCTTTCCATTCGACTTTCGGCACCACTTTGCCAAAACCAACTGCTAACGGCGCTATCAGTTGTTGCTCTAGGCTTACTGTATCAACTAAGCGGGCTCTATCACTCGCAGGTTTGGTTGGAAGATCCGGCTTCAAGTTAATCGCGGCGACAAGGCCAATCACACCAACCGCAAGTGCTGGAAAGAAGAGTAGTTTTTTATTTATTTTCATTATCTTTGGTCCTGCACAGAAGAAGGGCTAGGCGTATTTATAAAGCCTTCTGTCATCAATTTAATGTTGTGTTCGATTAAGCGGTTAAGAAATTCTTCATTAATCTCAATACCATGGATTGCTAATAGAGGAGGCGGCGCAATGAATGGAAATACCATCAAGCTTATATACGACACGCGACAGAGTTTAGGATCCATATCTTTTCTTAAGACGCCTTGTGCCACCAGTTTTTCAAAAATGACATCTTGAGCTGGCTTGGCAACATCGAGGAAAACCTTTTCGAGCAACTCTCTTTGCACTTCAGAGGGAGGCATATTCATCACTTGAGCTATCAAGCGAGGAAACTTCGGCACCTTGACCATCTCTTTGTAGTAAGTCCGCATTAAATCAAGAAAGTTCTCATGACTGCTTTCTTCAACCAACCTTTGCATCTGTAATTGCATCGGTCGTAGCGTTTCACGCAGCATCGCTTCAAACAGCCCGGCCTTACTACCAAAGTAATAACGGATCATCGCAATGTTCACACCCGCACGCTCAGCAATTAAACGTGTCGAGACCTTATCGTATGGCTGAACGACAAACAGATCACGAGCATGCTCAATCAATAACTGTCGAACATCTAAGTTCTTTTGAGGTCGCCCCGCTTTTCGTGCCGTCATGGTAAAAATCCATCTCTATAATTAATCATCTGATTAATTATAGAGATAAACAGGCGTAACAGTAGAAGATTAATTACTCACTATTTAATCAAGTGATTAATTAATTTAGTCACGCTTGTGATTTTTTTGGTGAATCGTTCCATCAAAAAGATTTACTACAAAGTTTTAACCTACACATAAGCCAAACGATAAACTAACCCCCCAATACAAAACCACCAATCAGATGATTTAGCCAATAAAACAACACAAAACAGCACAAACCAAACAAAAACACCGTCAATGCACACTGATATTGGATTTTCTTGTTTGACGCTCAGAATAAATTGCGGTAAATATGGTGTTAACAGTTTATTTACGGATATTTGTGTAATGATTTTTTCTTCTTCTCGACTGCTGAAACTTCTCCTTATCGTGAACCAATCGCGCGGGTAAGTTGTGGGTCAAGAACTACACAAATATTAAAACCCGCGCTGAGCGGGTTTTTTTGTAACTGGCACTTTTAAAAGAACATCATTCTTAATAATAATTTGGATAGCAATCGATTCATTATCGATATAAGGAAGCACCCATGAACGATCAAGTGATAATTTTTGACACGACCTTACGTGATGGCGAGCAAGCGTTGGCAGCAAGCCTTACGGTAAAAGAGAAATTACAGATCGCTTATGCACTTGAACGACTGGGTGTAGATGTTATTGAAGCGGGTTTCCCTGTGTCATCTCCAGGCGATTTCGAATCAGTACAAACCATCGCAAAAAATATTAAAGATAGCCGCATCTGCGCGCTTTCTCGCGCAGTAGCGAAAGATATTGATGCCGCTGCCGAAGCGCTAAAAGTGGCTGAACAGTTCCGTATTCATACCTTCATTTCGACATCGACGGTTCACGTTCAAGACAAATTACGCCGCAGCTACGACGATGTTGTCGAGATGGCAGTGAAAGCGGTAAAGCATGCGCGTAACTATACCGATGATGTTGAGTTTTCTTGTGAAGATGCTGGCCGTACACCTATCGACAACCTATGCCGTATGGTTGAAGCCGCTATCAACGCGGGCGCAAAAACCATCAACATTCCTGACACCGTAGGCTACACAGTACCGAATGAGTTTGGTGGCATTATCCAAACGCTATTCGATCGCGTACCAAACATCGATCAAGCGATCATCTCTGTTCACTGTCACGATGACTTAGGCATGTCGGTTGCTAACTCAATTGCTGCAGTGCAAGCGGGTGCTCGACAAATTGAAGGCACAATCAATGGTATTGGTGAGCGTGCGGGCAACTGTTCTTTAGAAGAAATCGCAATGATCATCAAAACTCGTCAAGAGCTATTAGGTGTTCATACTGGTTTGGACCACAAAGAGATTCACCGTACCAGTAAGTTGGTTAGCCAGCTTTGCCACATGCCAATTCAAGACAACAAAGCAATCGTTGGTGCTAACGCATTCAGCCACTCTTCAGGTATCCACCAAGATGGCATGCTTAAGAACAAGAACACTTACGAGATCATGACGCCTGAGTCTATTGGCTTGAAGAACAAAGCATTGAACCTAACAAGCCGCAGCGGTCGTGCAGCCGTTAAGAGCCACATGGACGCGATGGGTTACAAAGACAACGAGTACAGCCTAGATTCATTGTACGAAGACTTCTTGAAGCTAGCTGACCGTAAAGGCCAAGTGTTCGATTACGACCTTGAAGCATTAATGCACTTTGCGAACCTACGCGACGAAGATGACTTCTATAAACTTAACTACCTAAGCGTACAATCTGGTAGTGTTATGTCTACCACCAGCATCAAGCTTCAATGTGGCGATGAAGAGAAATGCGAAGCGGCTGTCGGTAACGGCCCTGTTGATGCTTTATACCAATGTATCTACCGCTTAACGGGTTACGAGATTGCCTTGGATAAATTCGACCTTACGGCGAAAGGTGAAGGCGAAGATGGCCTAGGTCAAGCGGACATCATTGCTAACTATAAAGGCCGTAAATACCACGGTACGGGCGTTTCAACGGATATCGTTGAGGCCTCTGGTCAGGCGCTACTGCACGTTATTAATAGCATTCAACGCGCAGACACAATTGCTGAAATGAAACAGCAAAGAATCGCGACAGTTTAAACACCCAATAACAGAGCCCTAGAGCCGATGTTATTGGCTTTAGGGACAAAATTTTAAACGAGCTAAACAGCTCAGTAACAAGAATTAAAGGATTAACATGACTGATAAATCATACAAGATTGCCGTACTACCTGGTGATGGCATTGGCCCAGAAGTAATGCAGCAAGCACATAAAGTGTTAGACGCGATCGAAAAGAAACACGCAATTAGCTTTTCTCGCGAAGAGTATGATGTTGGTGGTATCGCAATTGATAACCACGGTTGTCCACTTCCAGAAGCGACAGTAACAGGCTGTGAAGAATCTGACGCTGTATTATTTGGTTCGGTTGGCGGCCCTAAATGGGAGCACCTTCCACCAAACGATCAACCTGAGCGTGGTGCCCTACTTCCCCTGCGTAAACACTTCCAATTGTTCTGTAACCTACGTCCTGCACAAATCCATAAAGGTCTAGAGTCTTTCTCTCCTTTGCGTGCTGATATTTCAGGTAATGGTTTCGACATCGTTGTTGTTCGTGAGCTAACAGGCGGCATCTACTTCGGCCAACCTAAAGGTCGTGAAGGCGAAGGCGCAACTGAAAAAGCCTTTGATACTGAGATTTACCACCGTTACGAAATCGAACGCATTGCCAAGATTGCTTTTGAATCTGCACGTCTACGTAACAAAAACGTTTACTCAATCGATAAAGCAAACGTTCTGCAGAGCTCTATCTTATGGCGTGAAGTGGTTGAAGAGATCGCAAAAGATTACCCAGATGTCACGCTAAATCACATGTACATCGACAACGCGACCATGCAGCTAATCAAAGATCCATCTCAGTTTGACGTAATGCTGTGTTCTAACATCTTCGGTGACATCATCTCTGATGAGTGCGCAATGATCACAGGCTCCATGGGAATGCTTCCTTCTGCAAGCTTAAACGAAAGCAACTTCGGCCTATACGAACCAGCGGGCGGCAGTGCACCAGATATCGCAGGCAAGAACATCGCAAACCCAGTTGCACAGATTCTTTCTGCTGCGCTAATGCTTCGTTACAGCCTAGGTGAAGAAGCAGCAGCACAAGACATCGAAGCAGCAGTATCTAAAGCACTTTCTGCAGGCGAGCTAACAGCAGACCTTGCAGGTAAGAACCAAGCGCTTACTACCTCTGAAATGGGTGACAAGATCGCAGAGTACATCTTAGCTTCATAGGCTTAACGCTCTAAAGCAAGTACATAAGAATAATATCAAGCCAAGTCAGCTTAAACCGCATGACTTGGCTCGAAACAAACACTGGGACTGATGCTCCCAAGGAAGAACAGCTATGTCGACAAACCAGCAAGCAAAAACCTTATACGAAAAAGTTTACGACGCGCACGTTGCAGTAGCAGCGGAAGGCGAAAACCCGATTCTTTACATCGACCGTCACCTAGTTCACGAAGTAACGTCACCTCAAGCGTTTGATGGCTTGCGTGAAAAAGGCCGTAAAGTTCGCCAAGTAGGCAAGACTTTCGCGACCATGGATCACAACGTATCAACCCAAACCAAAGACATTAATGCTTCTGGCGAGATGGCACGTATCCAAATGGAAACGCTATCAAAAAACTGTGAAGAGTTTGGTGTAACGCTTTACGACCTAAACCACAAATACCAAGGTATTGTGCACGTCATGGGCCCTGAACTGGGTATTACACTACCGGGCATGACCATCGTATGTGGTGACTCACACACTGCGACACACGGTGCATTTGGTTCTCTTGCGTTTGGTATCGGTACTTCAGAAGTTGAACACGTTCTAGCAACTCAAACGCTAAAACAAGCTCGTGCTAAAACCATGAAAATCGAAGTAAAAGGCAAGGTTGCTCCGGGTATCACTGCAAAAGACATCGTACTAGCGATCATCGGTAAAACAACTGCTGCTGGTGGTACAGGCTACGTGGTTGAATTCTGTGGTGAGGCGATTACTGACCTTACGATGGAAGGTCGTATGACGGTATGTAACATGGCTATCGAGCTTGGTGCTAAAGCGGGCCTAATTGCTCCGGATGCAACGACATACGAGTACATCAAAGGTCGCAAGTTCTCTCCACAAGGCGAAGACTTGGAAGCAGCAATTAAGTATTGGAATACGTTAAAAACCGATGCTGATGCAGAGTTCGATGCGGTTGTTACACTAGAAGCAGCAGACATCAAACCACAAGTTACTTGGGGCACCAACCCAGGTCAGGTTATCTCGGTAGACACACCAATCCCAGCACCAGAAAGCTTTGCTGACCCTGTTGAAAAAGCATCGGCTGAAAAAGCGTTAGCTTACATGGGCCTTGAAGCAGGTAAGTCTCTATCAGATTACAACGTTGATAAGGTCTTCGTTGGTTCTTGTACTAATTCGCGTATCGAAGACATGCGTGCAGCAGCAGCGGTAGCAAAAGGTCGCCAAGTGGCGAAGCATGTTCAAGCGCTTATTGTTCCGGGTTCTGAGCAAGTAAAAGCACAAGCAGAAGCTGAAGGCTTAGATGTTATCTTCAAAGAAGCTGGTTTTGAGTGGCGCCTACCTGGTTGTTCGATGTGTCTTGCGATGAACAACGACCGTCTAGGTCCACAAGAGCGCTGTGCTTCTACATCAAACCGTAACTTTGAAGGTCGCCAAGGCCGTGATGGTCGTACGCACCTAGTTAGCCCAGCTATGGCAGCCGCAGCCGCTATCGCTGGTCACTTCGTCGATATTCGTGAACTATAATTAGAGGATTTAACATGTCAGGTTTTCAACAACACACCGGATTAGTCGTTCCTCTAGATACGGCCAACATCGATACTGATGCGATCATTCCAAAGCAGTTTCTACAGAAAGTGAACCGCATCGGTTTTGGTAAGCACTTGTTCCACGATTGGCGCTTTCTAGACGATGCAGGCCAACAACCAAACCCTGAGTTTGTAATGAACGAAGCACGCTACCAAGGCGCTTCAATTCTTCTAGCTCGTGAAAACTTCGGTTGTGGTTCATCTCGTGAACACGCACCTTGGGCGCTTGCCGATTACGGTATCCAAGTAATGATCGCACCAAGCTTTGCCGACATTTTCTACGGTAACTCGATCAACAACCAAATGGTGCCAGTTCGATTGACTGAGCAAGAAGTGGACGAGCTATTCCAATTCGTTGAAGCGAATGAAGGTGCAGAAATCACTGTTGATCTAGAAGCAATGAAAGTTAGCGCGAACGGCAAACAGTACTCGTTTGAAATTGATGAGTTTCGTCGTCACTGCTTACTGAATGGTTTAGATAATATCGGCCTTACACTTCAACATGCTGATAAGATCTCAGAGTTTGAAGCTAAGATTCCTAGCTTCCTGAAATAAAGAAGTCTTGAAATAGAATCACACAGTTTCTGTAGACATAAAAGGTTGGCCTAGTGCCAACCTTTTTTATTTAGCTGAATATCTTTATTAAACTTCCTCTTTATTTGACTAAGTTCTTTATTAACTGAAGAGCCATGAAAGAAAATGGTAAGCCATAAGGTCTTAGTAGTCAGTCATCAGGAGAATGCCATGAAACAACTACTTTTTATTGTAAGCCTACTTTTCTCAACCTTAGCTTGGTCTGCGCCTAAATCCGATCTTTGGCCATACTGGAACCAAAGCGACGAAACCAACCTAGAACAGGTATCTCATCAAGATTGGCAGCAATTTCTCGATAACTACTTAATTAAACAAGGGCAAAACACCCTAGTTCGCTATCAAGCAGTAAACACTACTGATAAGACAAAACTCAAGCAGTACATCAAGCAACTCGAACAGGTGAATCCGCTCGACTATTCAAAAGCGGAGCAGTATGCCTATTGGGTTAACCTATACAACGCCGTGACTGTCGATTTGATTCTTGATGCCTACCCGATCAAATCCATCACGAAACTTGGCGGACTGTTTAGTTTCGGGCCTTGGGGAGATGATGTGGTAGTCGTTAACGGGAAGTCACTGACACTCAACGACATTGAACATCGAATCCTAAGACCGATTTGGCAAGACCCACGCACCCATTATGCAGTGAACTGTGCCAGCCTAGGCTGCCCTAACTTGCAGCCTGACGCTTTTACCTCTGACAATACTGAAACCTTGCTAGAACAAGCTGCTAATGAGTTTGTAAACAATGACAAAGGCGTGCTGGTTACAAATAATAAGCTTCAGCTATCATCGATTTACGATTGGTTTGCTGTGGATTTTGGTACGGAGAAACAACTCATTCAGCACTTAGACCAATATCGAAAAGAAGCAGTAACGAATACTGAGAACATCAATTATGACTACGACTGGTCGCTCAACCAAGCAAACTAACTCTAACGCTAAAGTTCATTACTAAAGCAAAAAAAGAGGCTAATAGTATATTAGCCACTAGCCTCTTTTCATCTATTTCACTGAGCTCTAAAACTAGAAACTTGAACCTGGCTGCTGCAAGAACTCAATCTCTTCTGGCGTTGATGCTCGCCCTAACACCTCATTACGGTGCGGATAGCGACCAAATCGCTCAATGATAATCTTGTGCTTAAACTCAAAATCCAAATTATGTTCTAAGCCAGTTTGAGAAAAGAGCTCCACGGCTTGTTCATGGACTAACAAAGACTCGCTGTGCATATAAGGCATATACAGGAAACTTTTTTGTTGCTCGTTAAGTTGGTGGTCAAAACCACCCGCTACCGCTTCTTGGGCTAGAGCTAACGCCATCGGATCAGCAGAAAATGCTGTCGGACTGTTTCGACCAATATTTCGAGAAAACTGATCAAGCACGATAATCTCAGCCAAGCGCCCTTGTGCGTTTTGACGCCATTCAAATAACTCACCTTGAGCTGCTGCTTTGTGCAGTTCAGAAAATCGAGACTCTATCAAAGAGTCAATCTCGGCGCCGCCAGTAAACCAATCTTTAGGCGTCAACTCATCGAACCAAAATTCAAGAACATCCTGATACGTTACCGTCATATAATTCCCTTTAATAAAAAAAACGAGTCATTTAATGTCATGGCTCGGCTTAGTGTTCGATTACTTAAAACCTTTGACCTTCTTTATCAGGTCATAAGCATTTTGAATTTCTTGCGACTTCTCTTTCGCAACATTCATCATCTCAGGCGGTAAGCCCTTCGCCATCAGTTTATCTGGATGGTGCTCATTCATCAGCTTACGATAAGCTTTCTTGACCTCTTTACCGTCGGCACTTTCACTCACACCTAGTACCTTAAACGCATCGCCAAGCTGATTCTGCTGTGAAGCCTGTTGCCAACCTGATGATTGCCCATGGCTTTGATGACCACCAAAGCTTCCACCTTGCTGTTGGAAACGGAATGCAGCTTCTTGCATCTGCAAGCGGCGTTCTAGTTGCTCTGCAGAAAAACCTAGGCCTTGAGCTATCTTATGCAAGACCTGACGCTCACTTGGATGCAAGCTCCCATCAGCAAATGCAGCAGATACTTGCAGCTCAAGGAAGAACTGTAGGAGATCAAAACGACCACCCGATGAGATTTTCACTCGCTCAAGGACATCACTCAGCGGGAAGTCACTCTCTTTTCCATCTCGGAATGCATCTTGCGCCGCTTTGCGTTGTTCGCCATGCAGGTTCATGCGCTCCATCATGGTAGAAGCAAGCTGAATCTCTTCAGGTGTTACTTGCCCCTTCGCTTTAGCAACATGTCCCATAACCGCAAAAGCGGATTTAAAAAACTCGTTCTGTCTTTCAGCTTGGCTTGGGCCTCGACCAAAACCAGAGCTATTGAAGCCTGATTGGTTCAATCGGCGAGCTTTATCGAACTGGTGACCTAAAAATAGGCCAAAAACCAAACCGAGCGGCCCTCCAAATAAAAAGCCAAAAAACGCGCCCAAAATTTTGCCAAATATTTGCATTATGTGTTCTCTATCTATGAATTTTATCTGAGTAATGCTGTCTGATGATGCTGAATGCTAATATTTCCTTTATCATAAGGAAAATGCTTTATTAATTGGATTGATACTAGATCAACCCTCCATCTAGTGACACAGGATAGTTCAACTTCATGCAATCTTTTTCCCGCACCTTGTTAGCCGCGTCTATAAGTACGGCGTTATACGTGTCGACAACTCAAGCTGAAACAATCACCAATAGTAGTGTGCAGGAAATGCCCTCTATAGATCAATGCTTGATCGAACCCGCTGCAGAAAACGAGACACAGCTACCCGCACACGTTGAGTCAGATCGCTTAGAAGCTATCAATGGTGACAAGGCTATATATTCAGGTGACGTAAGAGTTACGCAAGGGAACAAGACCATCCTTGCTGATAACGTAACCCTACACCAACAAGAAAATATCGTTGTAGCTGAAGGCAACGTAAACTTTAGTGACGGTCAAATCAAGTCAGTATCAGATAGAGCAACCAACAATCTGACTACCGATGAGATGACGTTAGAAAATACCGATTACGAATTTCTTTGCGAACCAGGTCGCGGAGATGCTGTTTATATAGCAAAAACAGGTAAAGCGGTTTATGAGATTGAAGATGGCTCGATTACCTCTTGCCCGATTGGTGACAACGCTTGGCGTCTAAGAGCATCGAGTATCGATGTCGACCAAGACGAAGAGCAAGCGACCTTTTATAACCCACGCTTTGAAATCCAGAGCGTTCCTGTTTTCTATCTGCCTTATCTAACCGTCCCTATTGGCGATACACGTAAAACAGGTTTCCTGTACCCAACCGTGTCATACGGTTCAAGTGATGGCTTTGAAGCTGAAATCCCTGTTTATTGGAACTTAGCACCAAACTACGACTTGGAAACCACCTTCAAGTACATGCAAGAGCGTGGTACACAACTTAACAGTAAGTTCAGATATTTAAGTGACTTTGGTAAGGGCAGTATCAAATCGGAATACTTACCAGATGACAAAAAATACCAAGATAAGGGCGACCGTTGGGGAGCACAGTTAGAGCACTCAGGTATATTCCAGCAGTCTTGGTTATTCGAAATCGATTATTCAAAAGTAAGTGATATCGACTACTTCACAGACGTTAGTGGAAGTAGTATTGGTAATCGCGAAGATGGCCAACTACTTCAAGAAGGTCAAGCAACTTACCGCTCCCAAAACTGGGATGCATCGGTACTTGTGCGAGATTTCCAAGTTCTGACTACAAGCAATAATCTTCCTTATCGTCTAATGCCACAGCTAGAGTACAATTACTATGCTCCTGAGGTGATGGAGTACTTAGACTTCGACATGATCAGCCATGTCTCAATATTTGATACAGACGCAAAAGGTAAACCATCTGCGACTCGTGTCCACGTAGAGCCAGGCATTACCATTCCAGTCGGAAATACTTGGGGTACTTGGACAACAGAAGCACGACTGCTGGGTACATACTATCAGCAAGATCTTGATGGTGTTGATACAACAAGTGACGAATACAAAGATTTAGAAGAATCAGTAAGCAGAGCTATCCCTGAATTTAGAAGTCATGCTGGGATCATTCTAGAACGAGATACCACGATTGTTGGTAACTACACACAAACTCTAGAACCACAGGTTCAGTACCTGTACGTTCCAGAAGAAGACCAAAGTAATATCGGATTTTACGACACTACATTACTTCAGACTGATTACTATGGTCTATTTAGAAGCCGTAAATACAGTGGTGTAGACCGTATCGCAGCTGCAAATCAAGTCAGTTATGGGGCTTCATCTCGTTTCTTTGATGACGAATACAAAGAAAGACTAAATATATCATTTGGTCAAATATTCTATTTTGATAAAGATACAAAGCAAACCCTGAGCAGTGAAGGATCTAATGATAAAACTAATTATTCTTCTTGGGCTATCGAAATGGACTTCAACTACGATGACTATCTGTTCTACCATGGTGGCGTGCAATACGACATTGACTCATCTTCGATGCAATTAGCCAATAGTACACTTGAATACCGCTTTGCTGGTGGTTACATACAAACCAACTATCGCTACGTTACAGAAGAATACATAAATGAAACTGTAGATTTTGACGTATCATCAATAACAAGAGATGGTATATCTCAAGCAGGTTTACTCGGTGCCTACAAAATTTCACCTAAGTGGAGCACAAGTGCCCAATATTTCTATGACTTAAGCACACAAGAAGATCTAGAGTGGTTGGCTCGACTTAACTACAAATCGGATTGTTGGTACATCGGCTTTACCTATAGCAACCGTTTGACGAACAACATTAGTGATCCAAATATCACACCTGAATATGAAAACAACTTTAGTGTGAACTTCGGTATTATTGGCTTTGGTACCAATATCGGCTCTGACTCCGGCGCTATTGGTGAAAGCAGCTCAGATAATTCTTTGAGTTACGGTCGCCCATTCTTCTTAAACAACTAATTTTCTTTACTGATAAGACATCAGTAAATTTAAAGGATTACACATGACATTGTGGAAACGCACATTAATTGCCATTGCAGCAGCTTGTACTTTATCAACAAGCTATGCAGCGCCGGTCGAGCTAGACAGCGTAAAAGTTATCGTTAACGAAGGCGTTATCTTACAAAGCGACATCGATGCTTCGATGAAGACGCTGCGTGCAAACGCAAAAAAAAGCGGTCAAACACTGCCATCACAAGACGTGCTCAATGAGCAAGTGCTTGAAAAACTGATCATCGATACTATTCAGACTCAAGAAGCGGAGCGTATCGGTGTTCGTATTGATGATGCTCGACTTGATCAAGCAATTGAAGGTATCGCCAAAGACAACAACCAAACGGTAGAGCAACTTACCGCATCGGTTGCTGAAGAAGGCCTTAGCTACAATGCATTTCGAGAGCAAGTAAGAAAAGAAATTGCGGCAAGTGAGGCTCGCAATGCTCTAGTTCGTCGTCGTATTAACATCCTTCCTGCAGAGGTCGATAACCTAGCGGATATCTTGGCGCAAGAGACTAACGCAACCGTTCAATACAAGATTGGACACATTCAACTGCGCTTCAATGATGACCAAACTAAAGAAGAGCTAGAAGCCCAAGCTAAAGAACTTGTCGAAGAGCTGAACTCAGGTAAAGATTTCAGCACCATGGCATATACTTACTCTAAAGGCCCTAAAGCACTACAAGGTGGTGATTGGGGTTGGATGCGCAAAGAAGAGATGCCAACCATCTTTGCTGATCAAATCAAAATGCAAAATAAAGGCAGCATCATAGGTCCTTTCCGAAGCGGCGTTGGTTTCCATATTCTAAAAATTGAAGATGTGAAAGGCTTAGAAACTGTAGCGGTAACGGAAGTTAATGCTCGTCATATCCTGATTAAACCAACCGTAATCTTAAGTGACGATGGCGCTAAGGAACAACTTGAAGAGATCACGCGCCGCGTAAACGCAGGTGAAGCGAGCTTTGGCGACCTTGCTCAGCAATACAGCCAAGACCCAGGTTCTGCAGTACAAGACGGTGAGCTAGGTTACCAAACGCCAGACTTGTATGTACCAGAGTTCAAACACCAAGTAGAAACACTACCCGAAGGTAAGATCAGTGCGCCATTCAAAACCGTGCATGGTTGGCACATTGTTGAAGTACTAGACCGTCGCGAAGTAGACCGTACTGATTCAGCTTTGAAAAATAAAGCTTACCAAATTCTATTTAACCGTAAATTCAACGAAGAAGCTGGTGCTTGGCTGCAAGAAGTGAGAGCAAGTGCCTTTGTGGAAATGGTTGAGGACGACCAAGATGACAACTAAACGTATTGTCATAACTGCAGGAGAGCCCGCGGGGATAGGTCCAGATCTGACTCTGGCTCTATCTCAAGAAAGCTGGCCTCATCAACTTGTAGTCTGTGCCGATAAGACACTGCTAGCTGAACGAGCTAAAGTGCTTGGTATCGAAGTGGATCTGCTAGATTACGACGCAAACGCAGCTAAGCAACCTCAACGTGCTGGCACACTAGTAGTGAAACACATTCCACTTGCTGAAATGGCAATTGCGGGCCAACTCAACGAGGCTAATGGCCATTACGTATTAAATACTTTAGAAACCGCAGCAATTGGCTGTATGAATGATGAATTTGATGCTATTGTCACCGGCCCTGTTCACAAGGGTGTAATTAACCGAGCTGGCGTTGCTTTTAGTGGCCATACCGAGTTCTTTGCAGAGAAGTCCAATACACCACTGGTAGTGATGATGTTGGCAACTGAAGGGCTGCGTGTTGCGCTAGTAACAACGCACATCCCACTAGCTTATGTATCTCAAGCAGTGACCGAAGACAGATTAGAGCAAATTATTGCTATTCTGAATAAAGACTTGGTTGAAAAATTTGCTATTGAGAAACCAACTATCTACGTGTGTGGCTTGAATCCACATGCTGGTGAAGATGGTTGCTTAGGGCGTGAAGAGATTGAAACCATCACCCCGACGCTAGAAAAAATTCGCCAAAAAGATGGCATCAATTTAGTTGGCCCATTGCCAGCAGATACCATCTTTAATGAAAAATATTTGCAAGATGCAGATGCTGTTTTAGGTATGTATCACGACCAAGTACTCCCGGTATTGAAATACAAAGGGTTTGGTCGCTCAGTGAACATCACGCTTGGCTTACCGTTTATTCGCACATCAGTCGACCACGGTACCGCCTTAGACTTGGCAGGGAAAGGCCAAGCCGATACAGGGAGCTTTAGAACAGCGCTCACGCACGCCATTGAATTAGTAGAGAAAAAGCAATGAGAAATGATGTCCACTTAGGGCACAAAGCGCGTAAACGTTTTGGTCAAAACTTCCTTAACGATCCATACATTATTGATGGCATCGTATCGAGCATTAACCCATTACCTGGTCAAAACTTGGTAGAGATCGGTCCTGGTCTAGGCGCAATTACTGAGCCTGTGGGTAAGCTTGTCGATAAATTTACTGTTATCGAATTGGATAGAGACCTTGCAGAACGTCTGCGTAACCATCCGGATCTGGCTGATAAGCTAACGATCCGTGAAGGCGATGCGATGAAGTTCGACTTCCAAGAACTGGTTAAACCAAACAACAAGCTACGTATTTTCGGTAACTTGCCATACAACATCTCTACACCATTGATGTTTCACCTTTTTGAATTCCATAAAGACGTGCAAGACATGCACTTTATGCTTCAAAAAGAAGTGGTTAACCGTCTAGCCGCAGGCCCAGGCAGCAAAGCTTACGGCCGTCTTACTGTGATGGCTCAGTACTACTGTAAAGTGACGCCAGTGCTAGAAGTGCCACCAACGGCCTTCGTTCCGCCACCGAAAGTAGACTCTGCAGTCGTTCGCCTACAGCCATACGAAGTGCTGCCTTACCCGGCAAAAGATCTGAAATGGCTAGATCGCGTATGTCGCGAAGGCTTTAACCAGCGTCGTAAAACGGTTCGTAACTGCTATAAGAGTTTGATCGATAAAGAAGTACTGGAAGAGCTCGGTATCAACCCAAGCATGCGTCCTGAGAACTTAACGCTTGAACAGTTTGTCGACATGGCAAACTGGTTGTACGACAGCCACAACGCTGACAAATAAATAAAAAAGGCTCCTACACTTCGGTTAGGAGCCTTTTTTATGTAATACTTTAATTACATTAAGTATATCAACAACAAAAGGTGCGAATATGGATATATCTACGCCTTGTATCAAATGCCAGGTTCACTCTAAATACATAGAGGAGCAATCTGAGCCTACCAAGAATCGTTACGTCTTCGCCTACATTATAACGATCAAAAACCTCAGTAAAACAACGGTGCAGCTTATGTCTCGCCGCTGGCTTATTACCGACTCTAACGGCAAGCAACTCACCATTGAGGGTGATGGTGTAGTTGGGCAACAACCCGTGATTGAAGCCAACGACGAATACACCTACACAAGTGGCACTGTCATCGAAACCCCTGTTGGCGTTATGCAAGGTCACTATGTGATGACCGATAACAAGGGCATTGATTTTATTACCGAAGTTGACCCATTCAGACTCGCAATCCCTAATATTCTTAATTAGCCATACATCCGTATCTACAGGAAATTATTGTGTCGAATTATATTGTCGGAGACATCCAAGGGTGCTTCGACGAACTTCAATTACTGCTTGAAGCTATTAACTTTGATAAACACCAAGATACCTTATGGGTAGCTGGAGACCTAGTCGCTCGAGGCCCAAAATCATTGGAAACTCTACGCTTTATTCGTAGCCTTGGTGACGCAGCTAAGGTTGTATTAGGCAACCACGACTTACACCTTCTGGCAGTGTCCTTAGGGCTATTTCCAGCGAAACCAAAAGATAAGACTCAAGCGATTCTTGATGCTGAAGATCGTGAACTACTACTCGAATGGTTAAGGCAACAACCTTTGCTTCAAGAACACCCAGAGTTCGTGATGTGCCATGCGGGTATCTCGCCGCAATGGAGCATAGAAACAGCACGTATCGAAAATCGAGAGATAGTATCCTTGCTGAAGTCGGACAGATGGCAATGGCTTATCGAAAACATGTACAGCAACACGCCTGATTTATGGCATCAGGATTTACATGATATTGAGCGCTATCGCTATGCAATCAATAGCCTGACAAGAATGCGCTTCTGTTTTGAAGACGGTCGACTTGACATGGCATGTAAGCTACCACCCAATGAAATTACCGATGAACCATTAGTGCCGTGGTTTGACCTTCCACAACGCATAAAGCTCGATAAAACCGTTGTTTTTGGACACTGGGCTGCACTTGAAGGCTATAACGGAAAAGACGTGATTGGACTTGATACTGGCTGCGTTTGGGGGGGAGACTTAACCGCACTTCGCTGGGAAGACAAACAGTTTTTTACTCAAAAAGCGCTATAGAAACACGGATACGAGATACGAGATACGAGATACGAACGCTTGCGCTGCTAGGTACAGTAACGCAAGCATTTTTCAGAGCCTAACTATTAATAACCACAGTTAACGCTCGAGAATCACAAACGCCATATTGTGTTTGTTTTTCTCGTCAGCTTGATAGCTCTCGTTAAAGCTCAGCTTCCAACCTTCCCCCCAGTCAGGAAATTGTGTATCTCCATCCACATCAAAATCGATGTAGGTCAGATACAACTTGTCTGCTTTAGGTAGGCAACTTTCATAGATTGAACCACCACCAATGATCATGACCTCTTCAACATCACTGACTAGATCCAGAGCTTTTTCAATCGAGGTAACCGTTGTCACCCCTTCAATTTCCAAGTTCTCATCACGGCTAATCACAACGTTTAATCGACCAGGTAAAGGACGTCCGATAGAATCATAGGTTTTACGCCCCATGACTACAGGCTTACCCATCGTTGAGCGCTTGAACCATGCAAAATCCGCAGGCAAGTGCCAAGGCATCTGGTTGTCTTTACCTATTACACGGTTATTGGCCATTGCTGCAATCATACTGATGATCATAAATCGAAAGTCCTGTCCTTAACTGAGAGAGATTTGATGCTAGACAATAGGTCTGCGTCGGTAGAATAACAGCCCAGGTACAGCTAAGCCAACCGCTAGTCCAGCGATAATGAACATTGATTTCAAAAAGTTCTCCATCAACATTGCCAGTAACTCGGGAGTGTAGCCAGCTCTGTTAATCTCCACCATAGCAATCATTGCCTTGAAGGCAAACACGCCTGGGACCATAGGAATCAAGGCAGCAACCGTAAATACCTTAGGATGCGCTAACAGTTTATGCGACCAATGAACCCCTATCATACCAACTACAGTCGCGGCGAAAAATGTCGCCCATTCGATTGGAATACCAAAGTGCATCATCAGGTAACGGCTACCGTGACCAATAGAGCCTCCTAATGCACAATAAATTAACGCGCGCTGTGGAACGTTAAACACCAATGCGAATCCAACCGCAGGAATCGCGGCGAAAAACATATCATTGAGCAAACCTAAAAACAGTTCGAAAATACTCATTAGCTCGCCCATCCCCAAACATCAGATAAACTCATCGCTGCTACAATACCCAAGCTCGTCGCCAGAGTTAATAAGCTGGCCATGGTGAAGCGTGCCAACCCCATATTGATATGGCCTTTGAGCATATCAGCGACGGAGTTAATCAGAGGAAAGCCTGGTACTAGCATCAATACTGATGAAGCCATCACGATCGTGGGTTGACCGCCAATATTGTAAAGTACAGCTTGAGCAGAGATGGTAGTGGTAACAAATGCAGTGATCGCAAAGTTTAATAAAGGATTGAAATGACGATGGCCAATTTCTTGTCTGACGATCATGCCGCAGGCTGAAGCAATAAAAGTCATCATGAACACCTGCCAATCTCCGCCCGCAAGACGGCTAAAAGAGGCGCATGATAATCCAATCATCACAACCACTAACCAACGGTTGTAGCGTTCAGGGCTGATGTTTTGAATCTTTTTATATGCTAATTCATAATCGAGAATTCCCTTCTCCATCATGATGCAAATTCGCTGAATGTCAGTGATCACTTGCATGTTAATGCCACGATCAGCACAGCTTCGTGTGGTGGTAATACAGTGATCGTTCATCACGGTAGTGACAACGAGCGCATTGGCTGACAGTGCGACTTCAACCTCATTCACCCCACAAGCAATGCCGATACGGCGCATAATATCGCCGACCAGTGTACTTTCAGCTCCGTGTGCCAGTAACATTTGTCCTGATTGAGCGACAAGTCTTGAGATCGCTCTTTGCTTTGGTGCCATGATTTCCTTCCCATAGGCGTTAAATTTCTAGAAATAAATTCTGCATTAAAATCCGACTATACATAATGATTTAGATACAAAAAAACCGCAATTTTCATTGCGGTTTAATAAAACTATCAGTGTACTTGTAAGAAGCGACCGATGCGTTATGAGAAACTAAGAGGATTAGTCACGAACATAGATAACATGACCGTCATCTTCTTCGTCATCCCAATCGTCCCAGTCATCGTCATCTTCAGTGACGACATTCTTACCGCTCATCGCATCTTTATGGTAGTCATCCCACATAAAGTCTACTTTTTCTTCTTCTTCAACTTCTACAACTTCACGAGGTAGGTTTTCCATAAACTCACCTAGTTTGAAGCAAAGATCTTTGGTGCCGATTTTGTTCACAGCAGAGATCTTGAAGTACTCGCCTTCCCAACCCAAAGCATCGATGATTTCTTGAATCTTTTCGTCTGCTTCGTCTTCTGGCATTAGGTCAACTTTGTTGAACACTAACCAACGAGGTTTCTGTGAAACTTTTTCACTGTATTGCTCAAGCTCATCGATGATCGTTAGTGCATTCTGAATAGGATCAGACTGATCAATCGGCATAATATCGATCATATGCAGAAGAACACGACAACGCTCAAGGTGCTTAAGGAAACGAATACCAAGGCCTGCGCCATCAGCTGCGCCTTCGATTAGACCAGGGATATCGGCAACAACGAAGCTCTTTTCAGGAACGACACTTACCACACCCAAGCTTGGGATCAAGGTAGTGAACGGGTAATCAGCTACTTTTGGTTTCGCAGCAGATACTGAACGAATAAAAGTAGATTTACCTGCGTTTGGTAGGCCAAGCATACCAACGTCAGCTAATAGAAGAAGCTCTAAACGCAGTTCGCGAACTTCACCTTTAGTACCCATTGTCTTTTGACGAGGAGCACGGTTAACAGACGATTTAAAACGCGTGTTACCAAGACCGTGCCAACCACCTTTACCAACCATTACTTTCTTGCCGTGTTCAGCAACTTCAGCAACGATTTCATTGGTGTGGATATCAACCGCACGAGTACCTACAGGTACTTTCAGTGTAATGTCTTTACCACGTTTACCAGTACAGTTACCACCGCGACCGTTCTCACCACGCTCTGCGTTGTAAAAACGTTGGAAACGATAATCGATCAGTGTGTTCAAGTTCTCATCCGCTTGGATGTAAACATCACCACCGTCACCGCCGTCACCGCCGTCAGGGCCACCTTTAGCGACGAATTTTTCGCGCCAAAAGCTAACTGTACCATTACCGCCATCACCGGCTTCTATTTTTACTACCGCTTCATCAACGAATTTCATTTTTTAACTCCGCACTTACGTTGCGTTACCACTCATCAAGGAGTGATATAAATTCTAGCAGATCCGTGTTTAGATCGATCACCTAAGATCTAGGCCGACCTGCAACTAAGGAACAAATAAGGAGAGGTTCTTTGCTTTCTTTTTCTTAAAAAACAAATGGTTTCTTAAAAACCAAACTGCTTATTAAAAATTAAAGCCAGAGCGTCTGCTTTTTTATTCTTGCTATAAATAAAAAACCCTGCCGAATCGGCAGGGCTTTTGAATTCAGCTTGAAAGCTAATAAAATAATCTAGTTAAAGATTAAATTACTCAGCTTCGATGCTTACAAACTTACGGTTTTTAGGACCTTTAACAGCAAATTTCACTTTACCTTCAGTAAGAGCGAAAAGAGTGTGGTCTTTACCGATGCCAACGTTTGTGCCAGCGTGGAACTTAGTACCACGTTGACGAACGATGATGTTACCTGCAAGAACAGATTCACCACCAAAACGCTTAACACCAAGACGTTTGCTTTCTGAATCGCGGCCGTTATTAGTAGAACCGCCAGCTTTTTTATGTGCCATTGTTAAACTCTCCTAATACTTAAGCGTTAATGCCAGTGATTTTCACTTCAGTGAACCACTGACGGTGACCAGCTTGCTTACGCGAGTGCTTACGACGACGGAACTTAACGATTTTTACTTTATCGCCACGACCGTGTTGTACTACTTCTGCAGTAACCTTGCCACCTTCAACAAGAGGTGCACCAACAGCGATTTCTTCGCCGTTAGCAACAAGAAGAACTTTATCAAATTCTACAGTTGCACCAGTTTCAACGTCTAATTTCTCTAAACGAAGTGTTTGACCTTCGCTTACTCGGTGTTGTTTGCCACCAGATTGGAAAACAGCGTACATATTTTACTCCGCTTTTTCCGCACAGCCTATGGTTGTTAATTGTACAACTCGGGTGTGCGCTAAACTAATCAATAGGGCGCAGATTCTACGGGAATCATGGCGCTATGACAAGCCATATTTTTAAAAAATTGGCGAAAACCTGTTCGCCAAAGAAAAGTGCGGCAATCATGCCCTTTAGCGATGTATTAATCAACGTTTTTTAGTGTATTATTCAACAATTAAATACAACGTATAAGCCTTACAGGGTCTAACTTCAGCCGGATGAACAATGGATTTTAAAGCTATCCAAACGCTTACTGCCAATGATATGGCAAAAGTGAATGAAACAATTCAAGCCCAACTTAATTCTGACGTAAGTTTAATCAACCAGCTTGGTTTTTATATCGTTAGCGGCGGCGGCAAACGCCTACGCCCTTTGCTTGCTCTTTTATCTGCTCGTGCACTTGGTTATCAAGGTGAAGCTCATATCACCTCAGCAGCCTTTATCGAGTTTATTCACACCGCTACCCTGCTCCATGATGATGTTGTCGACGAATCAGACATGAGACGCGGTAAAGCGACAGCCAATGCCGCTTTTGGTAATGCCGCTAGCGTTTTGGTGGGCGATTTTATTTATACTCGCTCATTCCAAATGATGACAACGCTAGGATCCTTAAAGATCCTTGAGTTGATGAGCGAAGCGGTAAACGTAATTGCCGAGGGTGAAGTTCAACAATTAATGAACTGCAACAACCCAGACACCACAGAAGAAAGCTATATGCAGGTGATCTACTCTAAGACCGCTCGCCTGTTTGAAGCTGCAACGCAAATCGGTGCCATTCTTAGCGAATCATCACCAGAAATCGAAACTGCAATGCAGAACTACGGTAAGTACTTAGGCACCGCATTCCAACTGATTGATGATGTGATGGATTACACAGCTGACGGTAAAGAGATGGGTAAGAACGTTGGTGACGATCTTGCCGAAGGCAAACCAACGCTGCCTCTACTTTACGCAATGCACAATGGTTCAGCTGAACAAGCAAGCATGATTCGTGAAGCGATTGAAAAAGCGAATGGGATGGAACGCCTCGACGATATTATGGCTGTGATGAAAGAGACAGGCTCTTTAGAGTACACAACAAATAAAGCCTATGAAGAAGCCGATAAAGCGATTGCTGAGCTTTCTGTACTTCCTGACTCTGAATATAAGCAAGCGCTAACAACGCTCGCACACTTGGCTGTTAAACGCAGTAAGTAAGCTCGTTGATAGACAACTAGCTTCTATATAAATAATAAAAAAGAGCCTCAGGGCTCTTTTTTAGTTTTGAACAAATATTTATAAGAGATCCAAGTTCAATATCGGCTCGCTTCTAATGATAGTGGCAATTGTGCTTCAATTTCTTCAAGCTCTTCCATTGGCACTGCGTATTGCTCATGCCCATTGTAAGTCTCTACTAAGGCATACTGCTCTTGCTCATCAATAACCAATACTTTTCCTAAGTGCCCCAAATATTCGACATTCATACCCTTCTGAACAGTAGCCATAAAATTCACCCTCAACTTGGTTGTAGAGGAAAATACGAGCAGCTTAAACTCTAGGATCAAAAAAGCCGATCATTATGACCGGCTCTTAATAATTCACTTTTAGGCTGAGTTAAATAGCGTCTCGCTTATTTAGCGAATTCAACACCAATCTCAATGTCGCCATTTAGTGTTTCAAGCATGCTATCTAAAGCGTTACGTTCGAAGTCGCTCAGCTCACCGTAGCTAAGGATCGCTTCAGCGCCCTCTTTGCCAAGTTTAACTGGTTGCGCGAAGAATGGTGCGTGCTCGCCTTCACCTTCAACGTATGCGCATTCAATCACGTTCTCTTCGCCTTGAAGTGCTTTAACTAGTGCAAGACCGAAACGACAAGCCGCTTGACCCATAGACAGTGTCGCACTACCGCCGCCAGCTTTAGCTTCTACTACTTCCGTACCTGCATTTTGGATGCGAGTCGTTAGCGCTGCGATTTCTTCATCAGTGAACTCTACGCCTTCAACTTGAGAAAGCAGAGGAAGGATAGTTACGCCTGAGTGACCGCCGATAACAGGAACACGGATGTCGCCTGGATCTTTGTCTTTTAGTTCAGCAACGAACGTTTCAGAACGAATCACATCAAGAGTCGTAATACCAAATAGACGACGCTTGTCGTAAACGCCCGCTTTCTTCAGTACTTCAGCCGCGATTGGCACTGTCGTGTTTACTGGGTTAGTGATGATACCAACACAAGCAGTAGGACAAGTAACTGCGATTTTCTCTGCAAGAGACTTAACAATGCCAGCGTTCACATTGAAAAGATCCGCACGATCCATACCAGGCTTACGAGCAACACCTGCAGAAATAAGTACAACATCCGCACCTTCTAGTGCTGGTGTTGGATCTTCACCTGCGTAACCTTTGATCGAAACAGGCGTTGGGATATGGCTAAGATCAGCAGCAACACCCGGTGTTACCGGTGCGATATCGTAAAGTGCAAGATCTGAACCAGCAGGTAGGCGGTTCTTAAGTAGTAGGGCTAGGGCTTGACCGATGCCACCAGCGGCACCAATAACAGCTACTTTCATTGTTATTCTCCTTGAGAGCTTTCTCTTATAAATTCTTTGTAGGGTAATTCTTGAGCTAAATCTAAGTTAAAAAACTATATTAATCACAAAGTGATTACAATCAATTAACGCTAGCTTTGCGACTTCGCGCAAGTCAATAAAACCGTGCTACACAGCGAGTTCGCATTATGGCGATAATCAACTGAAATAACAAAATAAGTCGTCGCAAATAACACATTATTCTATTAAATATTTACAGTGATATGACTAACAAATTACTGGGATATTTTGGCTAAAATTGAATATGTATGCGAGAATATGCAAACATCTTTGTTAATGAATAAGAATGACATATGCGCAATACAGAAAAGCAAGACAACTTAGTTCGTGCATTTAAAGCCTTACTAAAAGAAGAACGTTTTGGCTCACAAGGCGAAATTGTAGATGCCCTAAAACACGAAGGTTTTGAAAGCATCAACCAGTCTAAAGTCTCGCGTATGTTAACCAAGTTTGGTGCCGTTCGAACTCGTAACGCAAAAATGGAGATGGTTTACTGTCTTCCTGCTGAACTTGGTGTTCCGACAGTTTCTAGCTCTTTACGAGAATTAGTACTAGATATTGACCACAACAATGCATTAGTTGTGATACACACTGGCCCAGGTGCAGCTCAGCTTATTGCTCGCTTATTAGACTCACTAGGCAAGTCGGAAGGCATACTGGGTGTGGTCGCGGGTGATGACACTATCTTTATTACTCCAACCTTATCGGTTACCACTAAGCAACTGTTTGATTCTGTGTGCGAACTGTTTGAATACGCAGGATAATTGATCACTGTTTCATAACTATCAGCCTTACTAATGGATCACGAGCATCTATTCGCTTCGTGATCCAAATCACATCCTAGAATATCCATACTCCCCTCCCGAAATTACACTAAATCATTGATTTTAAAAAACTCAGTAGCAAATTAAACACGAGATCTAGACATCATTTGTTAGATTTTTTAGCTATATCTTTTAACATTCGAGTAATTTTCTGCCAATTTTTGATATTATTCAGCCACTTTTTCATCACATGGATTGAAAAAGGTGCCGTTTCCAAATAGGAAACTCCAGAAACGACTACACTTGTTTCAGGGTTAATAATGAATAAAGGAAGGGAAATTCATGGCATTTACCAAACTTATTAAAGTTGGTGCTATTGCAGCTGCTGTAATGGGCGCTGGCGCTGTTAACGCTCAAGAGTTCATCACAATTGGTACTGGTTCAGTGACGGGTGTTTACTATCCGACTGGTGGTGCAATTTGTAAACTAGTGAACAAGGGCCGCAAAGACCACAACATTCGTTGTTCTGTAGAGTCTACTGGTGGTTCAATCTACAACGTTAACACCATCCGTGCTGGTGAACTAGATTTCGGTGTTGTTCAATCGGACTGGCAATACCACGGCTACAACGGTACAAGTAAGTTCAAAGATCAAGGCGAATACAAGAAACTTCGCGCTATGTTCTCTCTACATACAGAACCGTTCAACATCATCGCTCGTACCGATGCTGGCATCAACAATGTTTCTGACCTAGCTGGTAAGCGCGTAAACATTGGTAATCCAGGCTCTGGTGACCGTGCAACGATGGGTGTTGTAATGGACGCTATGGGTTGGACGAATGACAGCTTCAAGCTTGCTTCTGAACTTAAAGGTTCTGAGCGTTCACAAGCACTTTGTGATAACAAGATTGATGCATTCATCTACATGGTTGGTCACCCGAACGGATCAATCAAAGAAGCAACAACGTCTTGTGATGCAAAACTGGTTTCAGCAACAGGTCCACAGATCGACAAGATCGTAGCTGAAAACCCGTACTACGCTTACAGCACAGTTCCTGCTGGCATGTACCGTGGTACTGACGCTGACGTAAACAGCTTCGGTGTTGCAGCAACAATGGTAACAACTTCAGACGTTTCTGAAGAAGTTGCATACAACGTTGCTAAGGCAGTATTTGAAAACTTTGACACTTTCAAACGCCTACATCCAGCATTTGCTAACCTGAAAAAAGAAGACATGGTTAAAGCGGGTATCTCTATCCCTCTTCACCCAGGCGCAGCAAAATACTACAAAGAAGTGGGCCTTCTAAAGTAATTCTACTTTAAGCCTACTACACCAATAAGGAGGCTAGCCCTCCTTATTGGCTTTTCACGTTTTATAAAAATAACTTAAGTGAAAAGAGCAACCCTTTAAGTTTCTCCAATTTGGAGGACTTACCTTCGTATCAAGCCTAAGACAAAGACGAACAAAGAACGCATTTCCCTATCCATTCACTACACTAGATAGGAAATAAATAGCGTTTGGTTGTTCGTAAGAAAAGGCAGACCATCAATAATAAGGATAAAGTACATGACGCAGACAACATCACCGTCTCCAGATGTGCAAGAAATGGTGGCACAATCAGATACTGGTGCGCGTAGCCCTCGTGGTATCCAAGGCCGTATTTTATGGTTTGTGCCTCTATGTTGGTCACTGTTCCAACTTTGGTATGCATCTCCGCTGCCGTTCATTTTTAACTTCGCAATTTTAAACGACACTGAAGCTCGAGCAATTCACCTTACGTTTGCTATTTTCCTAGCCTTTACCGCTTATCCAGCCATGAAGAATTCGCCTAGGGATCGCATCCCAGCTGTCGACTGGATATTAGCGCTAGTAGGTAGTTTTTCAGCTTCTTATATCTATATTTTCTATACTGAACTCGCTGAGCGCTCAGGCGCACCAACAACATTCGATATTGTTGCGGCCGTATTCGGTATGGTTTTACTGCTTGAAGCAACACGACGCGCTTTGGGTCCACCTCTTATGGTTGTGGCAGCAGTATTCCTACTTTACACCTTTGGCGGCCCTCACATGCCAGACGTTATTGCCCACAAAGGTGCGAGCCTGAACAAGGCAATGTCGCACCTGTGGCTAACAACTGAAGGTGTATTCGGTGTGGCACTTGGCGTATCAACGTCATTCGTATTCTTGTTTGTACTGTTTGGTGCAATGCTAGAACGTGCTGGTGCTGGTGCTTACTTTATTAAAGTTGCATTCTCTCTGCTTGGTCACATGAAGGGCGGCCCAGCGAAAGCAGCCGTTGTTGCGTCTGGTTTATCTGGTCTGGTATCAGGCTCATCGATTGCAAACGTGGTAACCACAGGTACCTTTACTATCCCGCTAATGAAGCGTGTTGGTTTCCCTGGCACAAAAGCTGGTGCAGTAGAAGTAGCAGCTTCAACCAACGGTCAGCTAACGCCACCTATCATGGGTGCAGCAGCCTTCTTGATGGTTGAGTATGTGGGCATTTCGTATGTAGAAGTTATCAAAGCCGCGCTACTGCCCGCTCTGATCTCTTACATCGCTCTGATTTACATTGTTCACCTAGAAGCATGTAAAGCAGGCATGACAGGCCTACCTCGTCGTCACACGCCAACTATCGTACAAAGCCTACTCTCTTTCACTGGTACCATTTTAGGTCTATGTGTTATCAGTGCCGCGGTTTATTACGGTGTCGGTTGGACGAAAGATGTATTTGGCGATGCGGCAACACCAATCGTAACTGTGGCGCTATTGATCGCTTATGTTGCTCTGGTTCGCGTATCAGCAAAATACGCAGCTGAAGGTGGTATGGAAATCGATGCGGATCTAAAAGAAGTTCCAGACCCAGGTCCAACGATTAAGTCTGGCCTTCACTTCCTACTGCCTATCGTAGTGCTAGTTTGGTGTTTAACGGTTGAACGTTTCTCGCCAGGCCTATCTGCATTCTGGGCAACCGTATTCATGATCTTCATTTTGATCACTCAGCGTCCTTTGATGACTCTGATGAACAAATCTGACGATCTTGCAGAGCAAACTAAAGCTGGTTTCGTTGACCTAGCAGAGAGCTTGGTTTCAGGCGCACGTAACATGATCGGTATCGGTGTAGCGACAGCTGCTGCAGGTACGGTTGTAGGCGTGGTGACTCTGACAGGTATCGGCCTTGTAATGACGGATTTCGTTGAGTTTATCTCAGGCGGTAGCATCATTCTTATGCTGCTATTCACTGCGGTAATCAGCTTGATCTTAGGTATGGGCTTACCAACCACAGCAAACTACATCGTTGTATCAACGCTGATGGCTCCGGTAATCGTGACCCTAGGTGCTGCGCACGGTCTGATCATTCCACTGATTGCCGTTCACTTATTCGTGTTCTATTTCGGTATTCTTGCCGATGATACCCCTCCGGTAGGTTTGGCAGCATTTGCGGCCGCCGCGATTGCTAAATCAGATCCGATTCGTACGGGTATTCAAGGCTTTACCTACGATATCCGGACCGCGATCTTACCGTTCATGTTCATATTCAATACCCAACTACTGTTGATGGGCATTGATTCTTGGTGGCACTTAGCGTTAACGATTTTCTCTTCGGTTACTGCAGTACTTATCTTTGCAGCAGCAACTCAAGGTTGGTGGTTCACTAAGAACAAGTGGTGGGAAACCATACTGCTTATCGTTCTGACTTTCTCTTTCTTCCGCCCAGGTTTCTGGTGGGACATGATTTATCCAGAGAAAGTTCTTTCGCCAGGAGTTGAGATCGCTCAAATCACAGAAAATTTATCTGTGGGACAATCACTTGAATTGAGAGTAGGTGGCGAAAACTTAGAAGGTAACTATTCTGAGAAAACAGTCCGCCTTCCATTTGAAGATTCTGCGACAACAAGTGAAGACCGCATTGCTTCCATGGGCCTAATGCTGACACAAGCTGACGACAAGATGATTGTTGATATGGTTGAGTTTGGTAGCCCTGCAGAAGCCGCTGGCATTGACTTTGATTGGGAAATTAAATCAGTTATCCAAGACGCAGAACGACCAATGAAAGAGTGGGTATTCTTACCTGCCCTACTGATTTTGATTGGTTTAGCGATGAACCAAAGAAGGCGTGCTCGTAAGGATGAGATTAGCGCGTAATGGATAGAGCCAAGTAGCGCTCTACTCTATTTGGCTTTTTTACTACATGGAAAAGATAATTACAGCGTTTGGTATGTACTAAGCGCTGCTCAAAAAGAGACGAATACATGTATAGACAAATCCTTGTTCCCGTTGATCTTAACGACAAAGGCTTTTCTGATAAAGCAGTCGAGCTAGCGGTATGGCACGCGAAACACAGCAATGCTGAAGTCCACATTCTGAACGTACTACCGGGCATTCACATGTCGATGGTGGCGTCTTACTTCCCGAAAGATGCAGCGAACCAAATGAAGCTTGATGTTAAAAATCAGCTGAAAGAGTTTGCTGACAAGCACATTGACGATGAAGTGGTGTATAAAGTTCACGTTGCCGAAGGCAAGACTTACACAACGATTCTAGATTACGCAGAAAAACTGGGCGCTGACCTTATCGTGATGCCTAGCCATAAGCGTTCGAAAATCGACAAGGTTGTGCTTGGTTCTGTTGCAAGCAAAGTGGTACAGAACTCACCAATCAATGTATTGGTAGTTAAGCCGCAAGGCTAAATCACTTAATCGACATAACGATCTAAAAAGGTTGGCCTAAAAGCCAACCTTTTTTGTTTTGTGCTCGTACCATTCAATTCTTCAATCAACTCACTAAGTTTTGCGGATTACCCGCGACAAACCCATCAATATTATCGATTAAGATATCAGACAGCTTTTGAATTGAACTATCACTGCCCCACGCAACATGGGGTGTCAGCAATAAGTTAGCTAGGTGACTGTTAGCCAATAGTGGGTTCGAGTTGTCTGCCGGCTCTTGTGTGAACACATCCATGCCTGCACCTGCGATCTCATTACTCTTCAAAGCCTCAACTAGGGCTTGCTCATCGACCAATCCACCACGCCCCGCATTGATCAACACCGCACTTGGTTTCATCATTGCTAGCTCTCGCTCTGAAATCAGGTTTCGAGTCGCTTCGGTCAGCGGACAATGTAAGCTGATCGCATCCGCTTGCTGCAACACTGTATCAAAAGGCAGATACCCCTCTCGACAAGACTCCACCCCTTTTCGCTCAGCAAAAATGACGTTCATGCCTATCACTTTAGCCAATATCGCAGTCGCTTGCCCTAAACTGCCACTACCGATTAAACCCAATGTACTACCAGCCACATCTTGAATAGGATGAGTAAAGAAACAGAACTGCTTATCCTTTTGCCACTCGCCGGCTTCAATGTCTTGATGGTAGCCAACAAGATTTCGTTTTAGCGTAAACAACATAGCAATCACATGTTCAGGTACCGACTGAGTCGCATAACCTTGTACGTTTGTCACTGCAATGTTTTTAGATTTACAGTATTCCACATCGACATTATTGACACCGGTCGCTGAAACCGCGATCAACTTGAGTTTTTTCGCACCAGCGAGATTCGACTCATTGAGCACTACCTTGTTAGTGATCACCACATCAGCTTCTTCAACTCGCTCCGATACTTGCTCAGGAGCCGTGAAATCATACTCCACCCATTCATGCTCAAAGCTCAGAGGCTTTAAATGAATTTGAGATGGGATGGTCGCTCTATCAAGAAACACGACTTTCAACGTTGGCATTCTTCTTCCTTGGTTAAATCTATGAATCCATCCATTCTAAGCTTTTAGCTTACTGTAGTCTGGAAGCTCTGGCGCAATTTCAAAGTGCTGCTCGATTTGTGGCGATGCTTGAGGATAAAACTCACACGGAACAAAGGCTTTGAATAACTGATCATTGGCGGGGTGATAAAAACTGAGTTCACACGCGTGCAGAGCTAACCTATCGCTATAGTTAAACGCATCTGGCGTTGCATAAAACTCGTCGCCCACAATTGGGTTCCCTATTTCCATACAGTGCACACGTAACTGATGAGAGCGGCCAGTAATCGGCAGTAACTTCAACAATGTCGTTTGAGCTTCTTGTTGCTCCACCACATAGCGAGTCTGAGATGATTTACCGTCCTCGATACACACTTTCTGCTTCGGGCGATTCGTCCAATCGCAAATAAGAGGAAGGTCAATCAATCCCTCTTTCTTTTCAACTGAACCCCACACTCGTGCGTAATAGAGTTTGTGAGTCAGTCGATATTGAAATTGCTTCTTCAGATGTCGCTCTGCTGGTTTATGTTTAGCGAGTAGCATCAAGCCCGATGTCGACATGTCCAATCGATGCACGACTTGAATCTCCGGAAATTCGACAACTAACCGACTCCACATACTATCGTAATGTTCTGGCAATCTTCCTGGCACTGAAAGTAGGCCAGCAGGCTTGTTCACCACAAGAATATCGTCATCTTGATAGACAATATCAATCCACGGTTCACGTGGTGGTGTGTACTGTTCTAACGCCATTGAAGCCTCTTAATTACTAGTGGATAAATAATTTACGGTTGATTTGTTTATTATTAAATACAATTTCCAATATTTTTGTACATAAAAGTTGACGACTTTACGAAACATGGTATTGATAGAGTAACGGAAAATAAGAAGTCAGCATCAAAGGAAAAATGATGGAAAGTACGGTTAAAACCACCAACACAAAAACACCAGCCTCAGCTCCCCTATCAAGCTTAATCAAGTCCCTTGGCCCAGGTATTATGATGGCCGCAGCAGCTGTAGGTGGATCTCACTTAGTCGCCTCAACCAAGGCTGGTGCGATTTATGGTTGGCAGCTTGCCGCACTTATTATCCTGGTAAACATATTTAAGTACCCATTCTTCAGAGCTGGTATCCAATATACTCTTGGCACAGGGCAAAGTTTGGTGGAAGGATACTCTAACCTTGGCCGACCTTACCTTGTTATCTTTTCGATACTGAGTGCCATTTCCGCCGTGGTAAATACTGCAGCACTACTGTTATTTAGTGCAAGCCTACTTAGCTACTTTGTTCCTTTCGAATTAGCCACCAGCACATTGTGCATGATCGTTTTAGCGACCTGTTTGATCATTCTTTTTGCTGGCCATTATCGCGCGCTCGATACACTATCTAAAGCGATCATGGCGATCCTCACGATCACCACTCTAGCCGCTGTCGCAATTGCTATTGGCTCACCTGTCGAACCGGATGCTGCTTTTGTTCCACCATCACCTTGGTCATTAGCTGCTATTGGCTTTATTGTGGTGACCATGGGTTGGATGCCTGCGCCGATCGAGATTTCAAGCATCACCTCTATGTGGCTAAAAAGCCAAAAAGAGAAGCAGGAAGTGACCGCACAATCAGCACTGTTCGACTTTAACGTTGGCTACATTGGTACTGCATTGCTTGCTTTAGTATTTGTTGCATTAGGCGCGCTAGTGCTTCACGGTTCAGGCGTGGAACTGTCTCGCTCCGGTGTTGGCTTCACTCATCAATTGGTCGGCATCTACGCTTCGACAATTGGTGAATGGTCTCGTCCGCTAATCGCTCTTATCGCTTTCTTCTGTATCTTTGGTAGCACGATTACGGTTATCGATGGCTACTCTCGCGTGCTTGCTGAATCACAGCGCCTATTATTCAAAAAAGATTCAAGCCCTAGAATGCTGCAAGGCTGGATCATCATTGTCTCTCTCGCGGCACTCGCGATTGTAATGTTCTTTAGCGCTGCACTGATGCCAATGCTTGATTTTGCAATGGTACTTGCCTTTGCGACCACGCCATTCTTCGCGCTGCTTAACTTCATCTTAGTGAACAAGGCTAAGCTTCCAGAAGCGCTAGCCATTGGCAGCAAGCTAAAATGGCTGTCTGTCGCGGGTCTTGTTTACCTGTTTGGTTTCTTAGCAGTATTTGTTTGGTGGAAGTGGTTGATGTAATTCTTCAGCCAATACATCTTTCAACAACAAAAACAGCTTTCAAACGCTAGATAAAAATAAGGCCTTCATGATGAAGGCCTTATTTCGTTGAAGCATTTCGCTCATTCAAAACTAGTTGTGAGAAACCACAATCAAGCGTAATGAATCTAGCTGAACCTGAGCTTTACTGATGTAACCAGTCAATTCATTGATTTGAGCTTCGATTACCTCTAGCTCTTCATCACGAATGTTAGGGTTCACGGCTTTAAGCGCTTGTAGACGCTCTAACTCACCGTTTAGGTTAGTCTGCATGTCTCGTTGAGCTTGTTCACGCACTTCTTCCACTTTAGGAAGTACGTGCGTCTCACCCGCTTCAATTAACTTATGAATCTCACCTTGTACCGAGTTAACCAACTTGCTCGCTAGGTGACGGTTTACAGGGCTTAATTGGCGGTTAAAGCTGTCGAACTCAACCTGAGCTGATAAGTCATTACCACGGCCATCCATCATCAAACGAATTGGCGTCTTAGGTAAGAACTGGCTGATACCGCTGCGTTTCGGCGCTTGCGCATCCACAAGGTAAACCAGCTCAAGTAGGATAGTACCCACTGGCAGCGCTTTGTTTTTCAGTAGCGATACCGCTGATGCACCAACACCTTCACTCAGTAGCAGATCGATACCGCCCTGAATCATTGGGTGTTCCCAGCTGATGAAGTTCATGTCTTCACGAGAAAGCGCAGTATCACGATCAAACGTGATGGTTGCGCCTTCGTATGGTAAGCCTGGGTAGCTTGGTACCATCATGTGCTCAGATGGCGTCACAACCAGAGCATTCTCACCCTTGTCGTCTTGGTTTAAGCCAATCGTGTCGAACAGGCTCAATGCAAACGTCACTAGGTTAGTATCGCCGTCAGTCGACGCGATCTTTTCTGCAATCTCATGCGCTTTGTCGCCGCCGTTTGAGTGCATCTCTAATAGGCGATCACGGCCTTTTTCTAGATCTGATTTCAGGCTTTGGTTTAGCTTGGCAGACTCTTCAATCACTTCATCAAGTTGCTCTGTGTTACCAGAAGCCAGCATCTCAATAAGAACATCTGAGTACTTATCGTAAACCGTGCGACCCGTTGGGCAGGTTTCTGCAAATGCGTTCAGGCCTTCATCAAACCAACGCGCAAGAATCGCCTGTGATGTGCCTTTTAGGTAAGGAACATGAATGTCGATGTCACGCAGCTGACCGATACGGTCCAAACGACCAATACGTTGTTCAAGCAAGTCTGGGTTGAACGGAAGATCGAACATTACTAGCTGGTTCGCGAACTGGAAGTTACGACCTTCAGAGCCGATTTCACTACAGATCAGAACCTGAGCACCGCCCTCTTCTTGAGCAAAGTAAGCCGCCGCTTTATCACGTTCAAGGATCGACATGCCTTCATGGAATACGGTTGCACGCACACCTTCACGCTCACGCAGTGCTTGCTCTAATTGAAGCGCCGTACTTGCACGTGATGCGATCACTAAGATTTTTTCGCTGCGCTTGTCTTGGATCTTTTCAATCAACCAGTTAACACGCGAATCGAACTGCCACCAGCTTGAGTCTTCACCTTCAAACTCT
The DNA here is from genome assembly GCF_001557875.1 of Vibrio splendidus. GTDB lineage: Bacteria > Pseudomonadota > Gammaproteobacteria > Enterobacterales > Vibrionaceae > Vibrio > Vibrio splendidus_F. The sequence goes on from NZ_LNRF01000006.1 coordinate 237,129, forward strand.
TGGAAGATCTCTTCTGGGTACAGCATCTTCATAGCACGAGCTTCGGGAGCCATCTTGCCACCGATCATGCCAGATACACGCATTGAGGTTGTGTACTGCGTTGGAATCTCCATCGGCAGTAGGTTTACATTACGCTTAGGGAAGCCTTTGATTGCAGCTCGCGTGTTTCTAAATAGAACACGGCCAGTACCATGGCGGTCCATAAGGTTATCAATTAATTCTTGGCGAGCTAACGCTTGCTCTTCTTCGCTACTATCACCTTCGATAACACGGAACAGCGGCTCTACATCTTGCTCAGAAAGCAGTTCCGTAATCTGGTTCTTCGCGCTGTTTTCAAGCTTCACACCAGAGAACAGAGCCGTTACTGCATCAGCAACGGGTGCGTATTGGTCTTCTTCTTCAACAAATGCTTCGTAATCGTAGAAGCGATCAGGATCAAGCAGACGCAGACGTGCAAAGTGGCTCTCACGACCCAATTGCTCAGGCGTTGCTGTTAGTAGTAGCACACCAGACGTATTTTCCGCTAAGCCTTCAACCACCTGGTATTCGCGGCTTGGTTTGTCTTGGCTCCACTCAAGGTGATGCGCTTCATCGACAACCAGCAAGTCCCACTCGCCTTCAAGTGCTTGCTCGTAGCGCTTACGGCTCTTACGTAGGAAATCCAAAGAACACAGAACGTACTGCTGGGTATCAAATGGGTTGTCCGATTCAGCAAACGCTTCAATACAACGCTCTTCATCGAAGATAGAGAAGTGCAGATTGAAACGGCGCATCATCTCTACTAACCATTGGTGCTGTAGAGTTTCAGGAACCACAATCAGAATTCGTTCAGCACGGCCAGACAACACCTGTTGGTGGATGATCATGCCCGCTTCGATGGTTTTACCTAGGCCAACTTCATCAGCCAGTAAAACGCGCGGAGCGTGACGACGACCCACTTCATGAGCGATGTATAACTGGTGAGGGATCAAGCCAGCACGCATACCACACAAGCCACGCATAGGGCTCTTGTGTTGTTGGTACTGGTTACTCAACGCGCGGTAACGCAACACGAAGTTATCCATACGGTCGATTTGACCTGCGTACAGTTTATCTTGTGGCTTGTTAAAGCGGATCTGGTTACTTAAGAAGATTTCACGCAGAGTGACTTCTGTTTCTTGGGTATCTTCGCGAGTACCTAAGTAGGTTAGCAGTCCTTTGTCTTCGATAACTTCTTCGACAGACAGAGACCAACCTTCTTGGCATTCGATGACATCGCCTACATTAAACGTTACTCGGGTTACGGGAGCATCAGTACGTGCATAAACACGGTTTTCTTCTGACGCTGCAAACATTAGTGTCACTGTGCGAGCATCCATTGCTACAACGGTACCTAAACCTAAATCGCTCTCCGTATCGCTTATCCAGCGTTGCCCCAAAGCAAATGTCATGAATCGACTACCTCAATCTTATAGTTGGAATTTGGTCTTCTTAACTGCAGTTTCAAACAAGAACGTTATCGCTCCTGAATTAAAAATATAGCCAAAAATGTCTAGTTTGCAGCCACTTTTTAAGTGCGCTCTCAATAATAAATATCTCGAGAAAATGGTGCAGAAAAAGGTCGCTAATCTTACTCGATGCTGTGATTTAGGTCACGCCTAAAGGAGATGATTTCATGCTTTTTTTCTGTTTTCGCCAGTGCAATCAAACTGTCAAAAATTCATGGTTAATCTATAGGTAGCAGATTGCTGCTCTCAAACGAACACGCGATATTCACTCGTAACGATATGGCGTTGTTCCTCTAGATGAAGTTTAGGTGAGTAGTTGACTATCACCAGAGTCAGATACTAATCTTTATATGAGCTTTATCTACGTTCAATGAATGCAAGGCAAGCCGCACGTCGGCAAGGAGATGCTATGGGCGAGACCAACCGGAAGCTATTTGTTTTAGACACCAATATCCTACTTCACGAACCCTTCGCTATATTTTCTTTCCAAGAGCACGATGTCGTTATCCCCATGACAGTGCTAGAAGAACTCGACAGAATCAAAGACAGTAAAAGAGACGTTGCTCGAGACGCGAGAATTGCGATTCGAACGCTCGAAGACCTGTTCAGGGAAGCCACACCAGACCAAATATCGGAAGGCATCCCCTTTTCTAAAGACATAAATGCATCTGGCAGTATTTCAATACTCGCAGATTACGAACTTCAAGAAAGCATCAAAGCCTTTGCCGATGACAAGGCGGGCGATAACCGAATCCTCAACGCTGTCCTCTATCTTCAAAATAAACGCGCACCACGCGAAGTGGTTCTTATCACCAAAGACATCAATATGCGTTTGCGAGCAAAAGGCGCTGGTGTCCGTTTCGTTGAAGACTATCAAACCGACCAACTGATTGATGATATCCAATACCTCACCAAAGGCTTTCAGCAGCTGGAAGGTTCATTTTGGGATGGTATCGACAATGTCGAGAGCAGAAGTTTAGGTGGTAAAACGCTGCACACCTTAGCAAGAGAACCTTTCGAACCTACCTTCCTCAACCAATATGTGATTGACGAAGAGAGTGATTTTGCCGCTCGAGTCGAAGAGATTGAGCCAGAAAGCATCACACTGAGAGACCTCAGTCGTGAAAGGCTAATGAATCGCAGGGCATGGGACATCACACCCAAAAACGTCTATCAAGGTATGGCGATAGATGCGCTGCTCGACCCTGATATTGATCTTGTAATTCTCACCGGCGCCGCAGGTAGTGGTAAGACACTGCTAGCCATGGCCGCTGCACTTGAACAAACCATTGAGCGCAAACAGTTCGATAAGATCATCGTAACCCGAAACACCCCTGATATTGGTGAATCGATAGGTTTCCTTCCGGGTACAGAGGAAGAGAAAATGTTGCCTTGGTTAGCCGCAGTGACCGATACACTGGAAGCGCTGCACAAGAACGACCACTGCACAGAAGGCTCGATGAAGTACATCTGTGACAAAGCCAATATCCAGTTCAAATCAATCAACTTCATGCGTGGCCGCTCGATTCAGAATGCCTTTGTGCTTTTGGATGAGTGTCAGAACCTGACCGCTTCACAGATCAAAACCATCATCACCCGTTGTGGTGAGGGTACTAAGATCGTCTGCTCAGGAAACCTCGCGCAGATAGATTCTTCCTACCTAACCCCTGTGACTTCAGGCTTAACCTACATGGTCGAGCGTTTTAAAAACTTCGAAGGCAGTGCCAACATCCACCTCAATGGTGTGGTGCGTAGCCGACTGGCTGAGTTTGCGGAAGAGAACATGTAGTGACTCTATACGCTCACTGAATCAGTAATCTAAAAATAAAAAGCGCCTCACATTGGAGGCGCTTTTCAATTTAATATTTTGAAGTAAGTCGGCAGAGGTTAGTCTGAATTACTCAGTACCACCAACGGTTAGCGAGTCTAGTTTCAATGTTGGTTGACCAACACCCACTGGTACACTTTGACCAGCCTTACCACACACACCAACACCGCGGTCGATGCTCAGGTCGTTACCGACCATAGACACCTGCTGCATTGCCTCGATACCAGAACCGATTAGCGTTGCGCCCTTCACTGGGTGAGTGATCTTACCGTTTTCAATCATGTACGCTTCAGAAGCTGAAAATACAAACTTACCTGAAGTAATATCAACCTGGCCGCCACCGAAGTTCGGTGCGTAGATACCTTTCTCAACCGTCGCGATGATCTCTTCTGGCGTGTGCTCACCCGGTAGCATGTAAGTGTTCGTCATGCGCGGCATAGGAAGATGCGCGTAAGACTCACGACGACCGTTACCTGTCGGTGCTACACCCATTAGACGCGCATTCAGCTTGTCTTGCATGTAACCTTTCAAGATGCCGTTTTCGATTAACGTGTTGTACTGACCGTTAACACCTTCATCATCGACGTTCAATGAACCGCGTAGATCCGTTAATGTGCCGTCATCGACGATCGTACATAGGCTTGAGGTCACTTGTTCGCCAACTTTGCCAGAGAAGACTGATGACTCTTTACGGTTGAAATCGCCTTCTAAACCATGGCCTACCGCTTCATGCAGCAGAACGCCCGGCCAACCAGAACCAAGAACCACAGGCATTGCACCAGCAGGCGCAGCCACAGCTTCAAGGTTAACTAATGCTTGGCGAATCGCTTCATCAGCAAATTGATAAGCTACTTGAGTGCCTTTGTCATCACTTAAGAAGAAGTCATAACCAAAACGGCCACCACCACCAGCACTACCACGCTCACGACGATCACCCTTCTGTGCAAGTACGCTAATAGACAGGCGAACCAGCGGACGAATATCGCCAGCGTAAGTCCCATCTGTCGCTGCAACTAACATCTGCTCATGCACACCACTTAAACTCACCGATACTTCAGTCACCATCGGCTCTTTAGTGCGGATGTAAGCATCTAATGATTTTAGTAATTCTGTTTTCTGTTGTTTTTCCCAGCTCGCTAGCGGGTTAACTGCATCATAATAAGCTTGGTTAGAGTTGCGTTTGAACGCTTGAACCTTGCCGTTTTGACCTTGTTTAGCAATACCACGAGCCGCAATTGCGCTCTGCTTAAGACCATCCAGTTGGATTTGGTCAGAGTAAGCAAAACCGGTCTTTTCACCAGATACTGCACGAACGCCAACACCGCAATCGATATTGAAAGAGCCGTCTTTAATAATGCTGTCTTCTAGCACCAAAGATTCGTGCCAGCTTGACTGAAAGTAGATATCAGCATAATCAATTTGGCGGGTAGCAATGCTCGCCAATGTATCTGCGATATTTTGCTCCGTAAGCCCTGTCGGGTTCAGTAGCGCTTCTTCAATTTGATTAATGCTCATAGATGGCTCTTGTTTGTAATTAAAATTGATTGGTGAATCGAGTGTGTTGCGTGATTGGCATATTTTGCCTAATTGACTCGCAACTGGATATGTCTATCTCAACCACCATACTTTTAGGGTCTTGGTCTAACTGTGCGACTACTCGCCCCCAGGGATCAACCACCATAGAGTGTCCCCATGTCTCTCTTTGGCAAGGGTGCTTACCACCTTGCCCCACCGCGACAATCCACGATTGCGTTTCAATAGCGCGGCATCTTAACAGTGCTTCCCAGTGCGCTTGACCGGTTACAGCGGTGAACGCTGCCGGTACAACCATGATTTGTGCACCTTGCTTACGTAACTCTGAATACAAGTGAGGAAAGCGCACATCATAACAAATACTCAAACCTAAGCGACCAAAAGGCGTTTCCGTTGTCACAACTCGGTCACCTGGTGTGAAAATATCCGACTCTCGATAACACTTATGCGCATCGGCGACATCCACATCAAACATATGCAGCTTATCGTAATGAGCGGCTAAACCACCAAAATCATCAATCACCAAGGTTGTGGTAGTCACACCTTTAGCTGTGCTTATCGGCATACTACCAATAACGATCCAAATTCGGTGAAGCTTTGCTAACTCAGAAATTTTCTTTTGCAAAGGGCCATCATTTAAAGGCTCAGCATAGTGGTGATAGTCAGCTTTACTGCCAAAAACTAATGCGTTTTCAGGGCACACGACCCACTTAGCGCCTAGCTCTTTGCACTTTACTATCTCTTGAGCGAGATAATCGAGATTGCTTTCAGGATCAGGGCCTGAAGTCATTTGAATCAATCCAACACAATCCATGTGTACCGCTTCTCCATTTATTATGATTCAGAATTTTAATTTTAGTCGTATATTAACCCACGAGTGTCTAACAACTATTCAGCCAATTTTCGGAGTTTCTCTGGAAGCTGGAATTCACCAGAGCTACGAGAAAGCTCACTCACCGTTGGTGAATCCAGCGGCCCTTTAACCGAGTAGTTCACTTGGGTAAAGACTTCAACGACAGGTGAAATAACCGTGGTCACCGCCAATACGTACAGCGCCGTTTGAGGAGTTACCGCAAAGGCCGTTAAGACTGGAATACCTGAGGTAATATCTGGGGTAAAGTTCACCTCAGCATCAACCTGTCGTGTGTTGAGGTTAGCGATACCTTTGATCTTCATTTCACCAGCCACCGCATCCATATTGAGGTCGTTAGTCAGGAAGATGCCATTTTGAATCTCACCCGTTCCTGTGATGCTGTTGAATGCCATGCCTTTATCAAACACATCTGAGAAATCTAGCTGCATCTTACGGATGATCGAATCTAGGCTAAACAGACCAAGTAAGCGAGCCGCACCGCTCACATCCGAGATAATACCTTTACCAAACTTGGTTTTAACGTTGCCATCAAGGGTGTCCATTTTGATCCCCCAAGGCGAACCATCCCAGTTCAGTTGACCTTCCAGCGCGAATGGCGCTTTTTGAATCCCAGAAGTAATGCCGAAGCGCTCCATTAACTCACTGTTGTTTTCACCCTCAACGTCAACGGCTAGAGATGAATGACTCTTGTCACCTTGCAATTCCCACCAGCCGCTAACATCCGCTTTGTTACCGCCGCTTCGAACCTGAATCTTGTTCCACTCAATGCGATCTGCGTTCCTAGTCATTTCAACATCGACCTTGCCAACCTTATAGCCTTGCAGCCAAAAATCGTTCAGGGTCAGCTTCAGGTTCGGCATCACATCGTGGATCTTCCTATCTAGCTCAGAGATCAATGGCGCTGCTTGTGCTTTACGTTGCAACAGTTGTTCTTGATTTTTCTTGTCGCTCCATTCAGGAACGAACAGATGTAGACGATCCAGTGAAACGGTCAAATCGTAAGGTGGCAGATAATTAATATCCCCTTCGAGCTCTTGGCTAGAGACTTCCATTTGCCACGCTTGCTTGTTCTTGCGGGCGCTAAAATCGACATCATTCCAAGATATCCCCCCCAAGATCAGCTCTTTACTCTCAAAGGTAATACGGCTTGGTGCTGGAATGGTTGGCGTGTTCATTTGGCTAAGCACAGCATTAGATGGCTGCACTGGTTCCATTACAACCGATAACCAATCATCAGCATTGAATTTGTCAGTACGAATCAACGCATGATGACCAACAACAGGACTAATTTTGTAGCCACCACGGCCCAGAACTAAATTAGTCGCCGTTAACTCAGGAACGTCACCTGTAATATCAATCTCAGCTTGGTACTTAGTGTTCGGCAATTGCAGACGCGCGGTAATCGCTTCTTGATTGCCCGATGCTTGTAGCCTTGCAGAGCCACTTTCTAGTGATTTTTTCGCCAGTGGATACGGGTAATCGCTCGCCAAATATTTAAGATCAGACTGTAAATCAAGTTGGTAAGTAAATCCGATATCATTAAGTTGGATATCAATCTGGCTCTGCCATTGCGCATGGCCTGACAAGCGACTTAACCACTGCTCACCAATGTAAGGTTCTAGAGGCTTAACATCCCAATCACCCAACACATCGATATCAACAGCATAGCCAGGGCCATCATTCTGACCTTTAAAGTCGAGTGATATACCTTGCTTAAGTAAATCAGCGGCAAGGCCATTTGCCGTCACTACATCATTATCAAACTCGATACGTCCCGTGGTGTTCTCAAGCACCATTGGCGGCGCTTCAATCTCAACATGGTTGCCACTAAGGTCTGCATAACCCCATGCTCTTGCTTCTTTTTCAGAATCAAACGGGATATTGAGCTGGAACTCGGAAGAGACATCACCACTCACTTGAAGTGCGGTTAACGCTGCGCCTACTGAACCCACCAGTGGCGAAGACGTCATGTAATCGCGCACTGCATTGCCTGACGCCGTTGCTTTAGCTTCAATCTCAATGTGGCCGCCTTCCCCTAAGTAAGGAATACGTCCAGTGATTCGGTCGGCCGTCACATCCATCAATTGAGCTGAACGAGAATCCAGATGCATCGCATCATTTTCAAACAACAGATCAAGTTGAAGGTCAGTAATCAATGGCCACGCTGTATCAAAGCTGAATTTCGCGTCTTCTAAGCCAACCCAAACCTGAAAAATACCATCGTGGTTAGTGTATGGGTATTGAGACAAATCACCATGCCACAACAGTTTTACGGTATCCGCTTTACCGGCTTGAATCGCAGTTGAAAGGTAGTCTGTTAGATCTTGCCCAAGAGCCAGCGTAGGTAAGTAACGCCATGTTTCACCGACATTGTAAGCGTCCGCTTCGCCATAGAAAGATAAGAACGGGCTCGCATCTTTTGGGAAGTCTAAACGGAATGCGCCTAGTACTTGTAAATCGGGTGTGGCAGCTGTGATTTTGTCCGACCACAGTTTCCAGCCGTTTTCATCTTGCTGCCAAACAATATCAACCTGACCTTGTTTGATATTCAGAGGCGCTTGGAAAACATCGCCATAAGGAAACACATCGTCAATAACGTGAAGGCTGGCTTTCGCTTCCGAAGCCGAACCAAACACACTACCTGATACTTGACTAAAGCCAGGGACTAACTCCCACTGCTCAATCGCCAGCTCAGAAAAACTGGCAGAGTAACGCAGGCTCTCAATGTCTGCCCCCATAGATACGCGAATATCAGAAACAGAACCACCCGGCGCCAATACGTTGATCATTTTGGTTGATTGTTCAGAGTCAGGCAGCAGCTTAATCAACGGCGTAATTGTCTCAATGTTTAATTCAGAGACATTGAGCTCCCAGGGACCTTGGTTCCACTTAAACGCAACGTCGAGTTCAGGCCAAGGTGTGTCGTCTGTTCTAAGATTTAGTGAGTGGCCATTTACCTGCCAACCATCATCAACCGGAGACAACTTAAAGATACCAGACTCAAGCATCAGGTCATGCTTGCCATCTTCGTTCCACGTCAATTCTGAAGGTAGAACTTCAACATAAGCGCTCACAGGTTTGCTATTACGCAGTGTTAGCCAGCTATTCAAGCTCACAGTGCCCGTCTCAATGCCGGATTCCGCCTGCATATAACGAGTTAACCAAGGCTTAACCGAAATGCTGTCCGCACTGACATAAAACTCACCCGTCATATCCGTTAACGAGCCGCCATCAACAAAGTTAGCGCTCACTGACAAAGAGTTTAGATTGGCATCTTTGATACTCACCACGCCTTCCGCAAGGTGATGCTTACCAGAGTTTTGCCATTTCAGAGTTTCGATATCAAGCTGACGTTCTTCGTCAGAAATAGTTCGATATAAAAGAGAGGAATCTTTAGCGGTCACATCCACCAAAGTTTTCAGCAGTAAATTATCGAGCTCTTGTATCACTCGCTTGGAAGATCCAGGATCTTTAGGTTCGTCTTTGCCATTTTGTCCGGCAAACAGATCAATAGAGCGGATATCAAGATACATTTGATTCATGACTAGATCTGCCACAACCGGGCGCATCTGCACGAGCGATTGAATCAAGTCAAACTCGACTTCAACACGCTCAACAGAGAAGGTCACATCTTCTGCATTGGGGAGGCTAGCTTTAACGCCTTGTAGAGCAATAGAAGGGTGAGTGTTACGCCAAAAACCGCCCACGTCTTGAATAGAAAACTCAAAACCGGAATGTTGGTTTACCCAAAGCTCAATTTCAGATTGATACTTATTTAAATTGGGTAAGGCTACACGCAGTGTAGTTACGGCAATGGCTAGTGTTACCAAGAGAGTAACCACTAACCATAAACATGCACGTAGAATCAGAGTAACGCTTGAGCTCACAAAATTTCCATTACATCATAACAACATCAAACTGCTCTTGTATGTACAGAGGCTCAGCCTGAATTTTAACTTGCTTACCAATAAACACTTCAAGCTCGGCAAGCGCATGAGATTCATCGCCCTCTAACGCCTCAGCCACGGCAGCTGCCGCATAGACCACAAATTTATCGGCGTCGTACGCGCGATTCACTCGCGTGATCTCTCGAAGAATTTCATAACAAACGGTTTCAACTGTCTTCACACTGCCGCGACCTTCACAAGCAGGACAGCTAGAACACAGGATATGCTCAATACTTTCACGAGTACGTTTACGAGTCATCTCAACCAAACCAAGCTGCGTGAAGCCATTAATATTGGTTTTCACACGGTCTTTGTCGAGCGCAGCCTCTAAAGAAGTTAGTACTCGCTTACGATGTTCCTCTGACAACATATCAATAAAGTCGATAATGATGATGCCACCGAGGTTACGCAAACGCAGCTGGCGAGCAATCGCCTGAGTTGCTTCTACGTTGGTGTTGAAAATCGTCTCTTCTAAATTACGGCGACCAACAAACGCGCCAGTGTTGATATCAACCGTGGTCATCGCTTCAGTTTGGTCGATAATCAGATATCCACCAGACTTTAATTCAACTTTACGATCCAATGAACGCTGAATTTCGTTCTCGGTATCGTACATATCAAAGATAGGCTTATCACCTTCATACAGCTCAAGCTTGTCTGTCAGTTCTGGCACGTATTCAGAGGTAAACTCTTTAAGGTTTTCATATTCTAGGCGAGAATCGACCTGAATCTTGCTCAGTTCAGTACCGACGAAGTCGCGTAAGATACGTTGGCTTAAGCAAAGCTCACCATACAAACGAGTACGAGCTTTGTGTTTTCCACGACGCTCTAATACTTTTAGCCACAGTCGCTTTAAGAAGGCGGCATCTTGTGCCAACTCATTTGAGTCTGCACCTTCTGCTGCGGTACGGATGATGAAGCCACCGTGTTCGTCACAGTAACGAGACACAACTTTTTTAAGACGGTTGCGTTCAGACTCGCTATCGATACGTTGAGATACACCAACATGACTTGCTCCCGGCATAAATACCAGATAACGAGACGGTAGAGTGATATCAGTGGTTAAGCGGGCACCTTTAGTACCAAGAGGGTCTTTGACCACTTGCACCACAATGTCTTGCCCTTGACGAACAAGCTCTGAAATATCACGAACCTGAAACTGCTTCTTTTCATTTTCAGCGACACATTCAGTGTGTGGAACAATATCAGAGGCGTGTAAAAAAGCTGCTTTCTCAAGGCCTATATCCACAAAAGCCGCCTGCATTCCCGGAAGAACACGGCTTACACGTCCTTTATAGATATTTCCTACGATACCGCGTCGAGCATCTCGTTCGACATGGATCTCTTGAAGAGCCCCCCCTTCAATCATGGCCACACGAGTTTCACTCGGGGTCACGTTCAGCAACAATTCAGCACTCATGGTGCACCTCAGATTAGTAATTATAAGAATTCTTGCAGTAGCTGGTCCGTTTCAAATAAAGGTAAGCCGACAACGGCGTAATAACTACCTTCGATTCGGGTGACAAAGCGTCCGCCCAAACCTTGGATCCCATAGCTACCGGCTTTATCGCATGGCTCCCCTGTTTGCCAGTATTGTTCTATTTCTTTTTCACTGAGGGGTTTAAACCATACGTCGGTAATAATGATTTCTGTTCTTTGTTTTTCTTCTGAAACCACAGAAACCGCCGTCATCACTTGGTGACGTTCATTCGCTAACTGAGTAAGCATACGCTTAGAGTCAGCAAAATCGGAGGGCTTCTCAAGCACTTGCCCTTGGCTAACGACGACTGTGTCAGAACCAAGAACGACTATATCAGAGCCATTATCTACAGTATCAGAACTAGGAACGACATGCTGCCTTTCAGAAGGGTTATCTTTTAATAAAGACAATGCCGCTAAGGCTTTATCTAAAGATAGTCGCTTAACATATTCTTCGGCGGTTTCTTGAGCGTGTTTACACTCTTCAACATCGGTTACAAGGACAGAGAACTCATAACCGAGTTGCGATAGTAATTCTTTGCGGCGTGGTGAACCGGATGCCAAAACTAAATGTTTCTTTTCCATCGTCACGCTACCTCACATGCCAATGACGACGCACGCGTCTCATTAATAAAAACATCCAAGGCCAAAGTATACAGTTTATCAATGCGCTCCATAGCGATAATGGGTTGAAAACGACATCTTGGATCAAATATTCACCAAAGAAGATCAATACCTCAAACAACACCGTTAACGCAGCAATGATCATCGCTTGCTGCCATAGCGCCATGTTACGAATAACGAGGAAGTTCATCGCAATAATGTACATCACTATTGCCATCATCATACCTCGAATACCTAGAGTAGAGCCGATCAAAAGGTCCCACAATAAGCCTAGAATCAAAGCACTACCTACGTTAACACGATGCGGTAGAGCCAAAACCCAGTAACACGTAACCAACAGCAACCAAGATGGCCTAAATAGATCTAAGCTACCAGGCCAAGGGATCGTTTGCAGAATAAGTGCTACTAAAAATGAGCAGCCAATTACGACCTTGCTTCTTAAAACGCTATTGGCCATCTTCACCCTCTAACAATGCTTGTTCTATGCTGGATTGATCCGCTTGCATCTGTTTATTTTCATCAGGCCATACAAGCAGCAAGTATCTGAGCTTGTCGAACTCAACCACAGGCTCTGCTTTGATAACGGCGAACTCTCGTTTCGGGTCGTAATCAACGGCAGTAACATAGGCGACTGGGTAACCTTCTGGATAGACTCCACCAAGACCCGATGTCACCAACAGATCTTCTTCTTGTATATCAGTACTGGTTGGAATGTGCTCTAGCTGGATCTCGTCAATCATGCCATTGCCCGAAGCAATCACACGGATGTCATTACGAATAACCTGCACAGGAATCGCATTGTTTGCATCGGTGAGTAGTAAAACACGACTGTTGTGAGCTGCGACGAAAGTGACTTGGCCAACAATGCCTTTCTCGTTGATCACCGGTTGACCTTCGTACACCCCATCAATCTGACCTTTATCGATCACGACTTGATGACGATATGGTGAAGTGTCTACCGCCATAACTTCTGTGACGACTTTCTTCTCATCACGGATAAACGGAGATCCTAACAGCTTACGAAGACGCTTGTTTTCTTCTTGATATTGTTCAAGCAGAATCAACTCGCTCTTCAAACGCAAGACTTCTCGTTTAATATTATGGTTGGATTCAATTAACCCTTTGCGAGTGCTAAAACGGTCGTAAACACCATCGAACATAGTGCGAGGTAAGTTGGCTGCATATTGAATAGGCGCAACCATGCTGTTTAATAGATAGCGAACATTTGAGAAAGCATCTAAACGACTATCAGCCAGCATAAGGCTGGCTGATAAAATTACAGCAAAAAACAGGCGCAATTGTAGAGAGGGACCTCTACCAAAAATTGGCTTCATTCTATATTTGGTCCTAGAGCTACATTTGATCCTATAGACAAGGTCCTAGGCTCTTTACATAAAACTAGATAATAAAAGAGCCTAACACTAGATATTATTCTTCGCTGAACAGATCGCCGCCGTGCATATCGATCATCTCTAGAGCTTTACCGCCACCTAGAGCAACACACGTTAATGGCTCTTCTGCAACAACAACAGGGATACCTGTTTCTTCTGTTAACAGACGATCAAGGTCTTTAAGCAGTGCACCACCACCTGTTAGTACCATACCGTTTTCTGAAATATCAGAAGCTAGCTCTGGCGGACACTGTTCTAGCGCAACCATTACTGCAGATACGATGCCAGATAGAGGCTCTTGAAGTGCTTCAAGGATTTCGTTTGAGTTTAGGCTAAAGCTACGAGGCACACCTTCAGCAAGGTTACGACCACGCACTTCGATCTCTTCCACTTCATCGCCAGGGTAAGCTGAACCGATTTCGTGTTTGATCTTCTCTGCTGTCGCTTCACCGATCAAGCTGCCGTAGTTACGACGAACGTAGTTGATGATCGCTTCATCAAAACGGTCACCGCCGATACGAACAGAAGACGAGTAAACCACACCGTTTAGTGAGATAACCGCAACTTCAGTAGTACCACCACCGATATCAACAACCATTGAACCTGTTGGTTCAGAGACACGTAGACCAGCACCGATCGCAGCAGCCATTGGCTCATCGATTAGGTAAACTTCACGAGCACCAGCACCTAGTGCTGATTCACGGATAGCACGACGCTCTACTTGCGTAGAACCACAAGGAACACAAACCAAAACGCGAGGGCTTGGTTTAAGCACACTGTTGTCATGTACTTGTTTAATGAAGTGCTGAAGCATTTTTTCCGTTACGTAAAAGTCGGCAATTACACCGTCTTTCATTGGACGGATCGCTGAGATGTTACCAGGCGTACGACCAAGCATTTGCTTAGCAGCGTGACCAACAGCAGCGACACTCTTTGCAGAACCCGCACGATCTTGGCGAATAGCTACAACTGAAGGCTCATCAAGAACAATGCCTTGGCCTTTTACATAAATAAGGGTATTGGCTGTACCTAAATCAATCGATAGGTCGTTTGAAAACATGCCACGAAGTTTTTTAAACATATTCTTCGCTCATCCTGCAAGAATTAGAAGACAAAAATTGCACTAAATGTACCAATGCCTTGCTGTCACGGCAAGGCATTGAAGTATAAACATGGACTGAAACCCGCAATTTCTTACAGATTCCTAACTTAAGGGGCAAAAATTATATTATTACTGACCTGTTAAGCCACTTTCCCCTCGGTAGATCACACGATCGTTACCGCGATAGATGCCAAATGTGACGACCGTGGAGGGATCTTCGTCCCCCAAGTGTCGCCAGTTGTAACGCAGCCATGGCTGCTCTTGATCGCTACCAGAACATGATATGTCATTTTCGCCAGTCTTTTTGCTTGGCTCCGAGTCATCCATTCTTAGCCACAAACGAACCTGTTCTCGTGGTGTATCCGTACCAGTCGGCGTATTTTGATCCGCAGTTACTTCTTCTTCACCATCATTTACATCTCCACTACCACTAAGTGAAACTAATGTGGTTTTCACATCATTACTGGTCCAAATGACTTGCTTACAAACATTTGAACCATTGAAAGTACTGCGATCATCATCCTCATTCACAACAAACTCACTGCCATCCCAAAACTCAGCACGAAGTGGAATCGTTAAAGTAGAACCGGAATTGCCACCAATATCATCGAGCGCCATTCGACCATAACGAGCAGGAGGTTGAACTGGGAATACTGTCGAACCGGTAACAGAGTCTGAATCCGTAAATGACACAGGATCTACTCCTGTCACTGTTAAACCAAAATTAGTGGCTATTGCGCTAGCATCACTGGTATTGAAAGGACCATCTCTGCGGCTAACATAATCTGAATCCGTAACTCGTTGCAGCTCAGCTGCATTGTCATTCAGTAACCAATGTTTACGATCAGCAGACCATGTACCAGCGTCCGTATCTAGCAAGAAATCATTATCTATACTGGTGTCATCCAGAATACCAAAACTAGCTTGCAGGTCTGAACTGAAGAATCGGTAGTTATTGAGCGCATCATCCGTATCACTTTCACCAGATGCCATTGGATATACTTGGTGAATTGTAGAATCATAAGTTTGACTTAAGTATGCTATATCATTTTGATTGGCGACATTCCATTCCGGAGTACCTTGAACAAAGAATTTAGGATAAAAACGACCTATCGATTTACTGCCAGATAAACCACCTAAAATTGAACCGTAGAAACTCCCCGTTTCTGTCGCAATGAAGTTAAAGCTACCCGCTTCTGAGTACTTCAAACTATCGAACTTATAACCTTTATTCGCCTGGTCATTCGACGAAATTTGTTTAGTTAGCTGAGCTACAGGGGTTAAATCACCTAACTTAGCGTCAGGATAAACCGTAATTAGAGGGGTATCTAAAGTCGTTGTAACTTTTACGCTTGCTGTCGACTTAAAGTAATTGTTCGTCAGCAAGTTATCGTCAGTACAAACTGCAGATGAATTTGTATGCTTTATTGGGCGAGCATAAACATCGAATGACTCTCCCGCACTACTGAAACTGTCTGAGTCTTTATCGTTACTGTTTCCGTCCGAACTCTTATTAGTACAAATTGCAAATTTCCACGGGCGAGAGTAGACAGAGAAACTCCCTTCAACATCATAACTCCCATCTTCTGGGCAGCCAGCGAAACCAGTACAATCAAAGCTACTATCTTTTAAAGTAACGTTGAAAAGCCCTGACTCAGAGATAGTTAAGTCAGTTGAGGCACTGCCTTTTTTGAACTCAGGTAAGTAAGTCAGCGAGCCATCGGAGCCACTCCAAGAACTATCAAGTTCGTGAGCAATGGTAACTTCATCCCCAGCTTCACCTACATAATTTTCAGCAACTACGATTGAATCACCAGAATCACACGCTAAAACTTTAGTTACTGTCGGTGTAGCTTGCCCCGCAATAACGTCAAGACGATTTTTTGGAGTACTGCCATCCACTAAAGAGAATTTAAATGGTACGAACTTGAACTGACTTTCTACCTCTTTGCCAGAATCATCTACTAATGTCGCCGTTAGCTTATAATCTGTATCAAAATCAATATTGGCAGTATCTTTAGCGACAACTTTTAAAGTTAATTCACCATCCTCATTTGAAACATAGTTAGGGTATGCTCCAGTACCTTTACTTACGGAAACATCAAACTCCTCAGGAGTTGGCGTGATACTTATAGTCACTTCTAGACTTTCTGCCACGCCATTATTCGAAGTATTAACCGTAAATTGAGGAGAGTCATCACCACACATCAAAGCTAAATCGGTCGCAGGAGAAATATCTATTTCATAGTCATCAACAGGTACGATACAACTGGTCTCAGCATGAATTAAAGCGCTTGATGACATATTCACAGATTTAGCAGAGACTGCACCATACACCCTGGCATTTCCGCTCATATCCACGTTTTGCTCACTGTAAAGCAAACCTACAAACGTTCCATTTCCATTTAGGCTCACAAATGGAGTGCCACTTGATAATACGTTCACCCTAAAATGAGTGTCACCCGCAAGAACTGGCTTATCACCATTCCAACGAATGATTGGGATTCCCGCAGAACCATCATTATTTACTGATAAGTTTTTAGTGAAAACGGTCACCGTATCGCCACTCTTGACGCGTAATTTCCCCGTGCCATTGATATTCAGTGTGCCAATTTTATATTTACCAGACTCTATTTCGACCACAGCACCAGTACCAATTGAGATGCTGTCATATTCGTAGATCTTCACACCACCAACAGTGATAGGTAAGGAAATGACATTATGGGTGTAAGGGATATCTAATGAGTTGCCTAAGTTATCTGGAACATCTTCTAATGCTTCTTTATCAATAAGTAAATCATCTAAGCCGAAACATTGCTGGCCTTCACAAGCGACACCCGTTCTATCATTGGTATTTGAGTTTAAAAAGCCTACGTAACGATTCCCGCCATCTCTCAGTGACCCTACTATTTGGGGAGAACCATTGATTTCCAAACTACCATTGGATCCTTTCCATGTTTGCACTGGGCTCTTATTATTAAAGCCTTCACAAATTCCTATGTCATTAGGTCTGTCAAACATAAAGAAACCAACGTCTTCTTTTACGTGGCCACGCTCTTTATCTTTATCCATATCCTCTTCAACGACAAAATAAACTTTGTTTTTAGTGACGTCACAGCGACGTAACCACCCCCCATTATTACCGTCACGAGAGTTCTTGTTAGCGACTAAAATCGGCGGAGCATCAAACCCCGCAAATCCGATATCGGTATATTCTAAACATCCCTGCTCAATAGGAGATATGACCTTCTCATTAAGTTCAGTTGTTTTGAGTGTCTGCCCATCACCTAACCAAAAACGTGCACCTTGAATAAACCCGTTACCCTCACCAGCAACGAAACCCACGGTCTCTTTCTGGCTAAGGTGATTGTTGTTCGTCACCTCTGACTTCTCTAATGACAAGAAAAATCTATCTTTTTTAACTTCTCTAGCCATACCCGTAAACCACTTAGAGCTGTTTCTTTTGGTTTGAGGTTGAACAAGAACCCCGGGAGTATTGGAGAAGTTGGAAGGTAAACCATAATCTTGATAGTTAATCGTAACTTTGTTACCTCGTTCACTTTGAATATATGAAGCGGCGACCTTAGTTTCAATCGAGCCTGCGACTATCTTCGCCTTGTTACCTAGGGTGATAACTCCAGGTTCAATAACAAAGTAATCAATATTATGCATTGGGGCATCATTTACAAAGTTAACGTAATTTGCCGCATTTCGATGGGGGGCAACCTCTTGAACAATGGTAGCAGTTAGTCTTGTAGTCGCAGTAACGGAAGCTGTTGAAGGTAATTCAGTTTGATTAAGAGAGAGCTTAGATAGACCTGCGTCGATAGTAGGCATAACGAAAACTAATGGCTTTGGCTTAGCCGAATCATAAGTGTTATCAAAAATAATCGTACAAGTACGTTGGCCATTTTGAGAAGTAGTACACTCTGTATCAGTTAGGGTGCCAAATTCAAACTGAGGATTTTGGTTGATTGGTGGCTCCGTTACATCGCAACTCAGATCATCACCATGATGAAGCCAAAAAGTTACATTCCCATTATTGTTTTCGTAAAGGGAGCTTGAAGCGGTTGATGTATGAGAACCATTTCTCCATGCAGTTAGAGTCTTATTCGTTTTAGAGTATACAAGTCGAATATCATCATCATCTCTGGCATTAGGATCTCTGATAATAGGCGACTGGCCTGAAGACTTATTACTCCATAAAAGGTTACTAGACTCTGACAATTCAGTGTTCGAATTATGATCAACCTCATAAGTAATCTCAAACCCATCCTTACCCGATAGGTTGATAGTGCAAGAATCCCATGAGCTACTAAATGCGAAGTTCGCGACAAAGAATTGAGATATAAAAAAGAAATACTTCCACATAACTACTCCCTCACCCAAACTTCTTGGATACGCTGTACTTGGTTGATACCCGAGCCACAGATAGCTGTTGATTCTATTTTGAAAAAACCAACGCCATCTAAAACACCGATCTGACGACAAGTTAACTGGTCTACACTACAGATAGTCGACATACCACTACTCACTTGATTGGCATTTAAGTTGCTACACACAGTACTCACACTCGTTGAAACCGCAGGCGACACTGTTAATGGATAAACTTGAGTGAGTGCCCACTCATTCGCTGAATGTGCTAATAGCCAAGCCTGTGTTCCAAGCTGCTTGCGCGTCAATGTATCGTGATTTGACCACTGAACTTGTACTAAAGAAGTCGCAAGGAAGCCCATCACCACAATAACAAATACTGCGACGACCAAAACACTGCCTTGTTGAGATGATTTTCTATGGCGCATTGAGTACCTGCACATCTTGTTGGTAAACACTTACTTCACTGTTTTGCTCAAGCACAAGGTCGATGTGAATCACACCACCTCTTTGTAAGCTTGGTTCTTCATAACGAAAATTACTTTCAGCATAATTAATACTATCCGCAACGGTGACTCCATTGCGTTGAATTAGGCCTTGATTCTGAACGGTATCATTCACCAAACAGTAGCTCACCGAAGCACTCTCATCGTAAATATAATGGCGTTGAGCAATAGACTGACTGCTAAGATTAACAGAGGTCGCGGTAAACACATTATTCGTAGAGATCAAACCTGAGACTGAAATCCGTTTAGTTGAACCCGCTCCTAAGTCAGAGTAATTCGTTGGGTTAATAATTAGAAAGTCATCTGCATCAAGTATTGGGGAGTCCTGGCCGATAATAAAATTCAGTTCATCTGTCGCTTCATCAAGGTGATAAAAGCCTGAGTATTTAATAGCGTAAAAGGTAAGACATTTTTGAGCAAAAGCCGAAGCAGGCACAATGCTCGAATCAAAACTGTTAGGAACCGCGTGGCTTATCTCTCGCGACATTTTCTCGACAACAAATTGCCCTTTCACTTGTACCTTTTGTCGGTCAATAGTCTCAACATACCCTTTCATGCCATATTCAACAAACCCCGCAATTGCTAACCCAATAACACCAACGACCACGATCGTGACAATCATTTCTATAAGAGTAAAACCACGTTGCTTCATTAGTAGTTCCCCTTGTAAGCGATCACGCTATAGCGGTTGTTACCACCAAAAATCTCTAATTCAACGCGTTTCATCGTGCCGATAACGTTATCGTTAATACCGTCCATGTTTTGATCATAAAGCACGGAAACCTCAACACGAAAATTGGCATAACTGTCTTCAATATTTTCATCAAGGATATTAGCGAGCGGATACTTAGTTGATGAGACACACGCTGGCTCCGTAGTATCAGTGTACCAACAACCGATATAGTCATCGACATCATTGAAAGCTGCGGGCGTTGCCTCTGTCCCATCCACTCCGAGTTCATTAGGAGCAGAACAAGCAGTCGCATCTGCGTCCCCACAGCGCACCAGACCACCATCAAAATCACTATGTTCATCAAAACCACGTGCCAATATTTGGTTCATCAAACTCTGGCCTAGCGCCACTGAACGGTTTTGATAATGTGGGTCAGCAGAACTTGCAACTTGTGGTGCTAAAAAGCTAGTAATAGTGACCATCGCAATTCCCAATACGATAATCACCACAATGCTTTCAATTAGAGTAAAGCCACGTGAACGAATCATAGACACACTCCCTCACGTACATAACCTTGAGAGTTAATACAAACTTGAGCGCTATTACTTGAAGTGGTGGAGTTAATCGTAATGTTCACTCCAGCGCTTACTGAAGGATTTCCCAATAAATCAAAGTCGATAACCGTATGCGCTGGAGAAAATGAAATATCTGATTCACGCACATAATCACTACGTGCATCGGCCTGTGTTTTTTGAGCGCTATTCGAAAGATTTAAGTTACACGCGGCCACTGAGCCTAAACAATCACTATTAATAGCAAGACGAAAGCTATCATTAGCAGCAGAAACGTTTGATTGCATTCGATTGACTTGGATTTGGCGAATTACGGAGATGGCTTGTTCTTGCGCAGTAAAAGTAGAATAGCTAGAGGTACCAACGAAGCGACTCGCGGCAAACGTTGAAATAATACCGAGGATAATGATAACGATGATCAGCTCTACCAGAGTAAAGCCGTTGGGTGTGGGGCTGTTATCCATAATGAGCCTCTAACTGCCTAACGAATACTGATTATACAAGATAACGAAACTGACGATCTTATGTATATGAATAGTTTTGATATTTATGTGTAGTAGATAGAAAAAAGGCCAGCAGGAGCTGGCCTTTTATTCAACAAAAATTTATCTATTGTACGTTAGTACAAACACCAGCACTAACGACTGCGTTTGCAGTAGCTTCTGTTGTTGCTGTTGCTGGAGCATATACAACACAGCTCGTTGTATAACCGGTAATACCAAATACTGCTGTATCTGTACCTGAACCTAAAAACTCAAAATCTTCTCCAGTGCCAACACCTTGAACAATAGCTTCAATTGCACCAGATGTTGCAGCAGGGTAACCAAAAACTGTAGCAACTTCATTGCCGTCAATAGTAACAGACGCTGATGATAAAGATTCCTCACCATCAATAGCTGACTTACCGTAAACAATACCTGCAGCACCTTGGATAGCACCAGCTAGACCTTCAAGTGTTGCATTTTTAGCATCATCTTGCAGGTTTAGGAAACGTGGTGCCGCAGTTACAGCAAGAATACCTAGAATAACAATTACAACCACTAGTTCGATTAGGGTGAAACCGCCTTGTCTTTTCATAGTTAAGCTCTCTCTATGTTTAATTTTACGCAGACTTACTGCAAAGTTACGGTCACACGACCAGTTTTAATTTCGTAAACAAATTGGTGTTCGGTATTACCTTCTAATTGAATGTAAGTACACGTTGCGTCACCTGAATTCGCTTGCGCTGAATATTTGTAATTTGAGTCGCTAGCAACATCTGAAACCGCACCTACTTTAGGTGGGTTCTGCAATAAGTTTTCCATCAACTCAGAACATGTTTGGTCTGAAATATCTTGTGGCGCTGTACCAGAATCGCTATTCAGAGTCCAAGGGTAGCCATCACGGAAGTCAGTTTCCACGTTGTTACTGTTCTTTGATCTTGTTAACCAAAAATCAACACCATCATAATTTACAGTATTGTATGTTTCAACACCAATCTTCTCTGAAGGCCTTGCTTCCGCTTCCCATTGTGCTCTTGCCGACAAAACTGCGGTTGCAAAACCACCAGCGACACCTTCAATGCTTGATTTCTTGGCTTCATCGGTCACATCCAAGAAACGAGGTAAAGCAGCAACCGCCAATAAACCAACGACTACAATCACAATAACCAACTCGACTAGGGAGAAACCCTTTTGATTTTTAAGCATTTTCTACCTACTCATCTAATTGCTAACGCGCATTATACATTTGCACACGTATAAAACCATAAAAACAGTGTCAATATTTTCACAAAGCCAAAATATTGGCTTTCACACTAAACCTTTCATTTTTGAGTAATATATCTATTTGATACTTATCACTATAATGATAACGACAATGAAAATGTATGTTATCACTTTTGTCTTCAATACTTGGCGATCTTAGCCCTAAAATACTCTCTTGGGGATATAATTCCTCAAGCCAATAATTACAGTCTCGCTCCGTACCTTGAATCGGCTTTATCCAGCCCGTTCGACTATAACTTTTGGGGTGCTCCGAAGCATTGTTTTGCTCGGAGCTTGATAACAAATACTGCTGTTTGAATAAATTTGCTTGCTCTAAAATCCGCTTGCTCGCCACGATCAATGCCGTGTTAGTCGCTTCTTCTTCTACTGTTTTAAATGCTGAAAGCACACCGACAATAAGAAAAAGAATAACCACAGTCCAAATAACAAAACGTGAGCGTTGTAGGTTATTTAGCATTCCCTAGCCTTTGATTGCATCCAGCATTCCCCACATCGGCAAGAAAATGCCTAGCGCCAAAATCAGCACCATACCTGCAACGATGGTTAACAAGATCGGTTCGATTCTGGCAGTTAAGGTTTTCAGATCGTAATCGACTTCACGATCATAAAAATCAGCCACCTCAAGCAAGAGTTCATCAATACGACCAGTTTCTTCACCTACTGAAATCATTTGTATCACCAACGGTGTGAAAATTTCGCTGTTAATCGCGGTCGATGAAACCGTACTACCGGCTTCAATGGCCGACTTCATAGCTTGAACTCTCAACTCTAGAAAGCGGTTATCTAAGGCTTCCGCCGATAATGCTAGCGACTGGTTTAGTGGTACACCGGCTTTTAGCATCAAAGCAAACGTACGTGAGAAGCGTGACAATAGTGCTCTATTCACTACCCCGCCAATAACTGGCATTTTTAAGCGTAATCTGTCCCACTTTTCCAAGCCTTTATCTGTTTTAACCCAGGCTTTAAAAGCAAAGATAAGACCAAAGATCACGCCAAGCATTAAGCCCCAATAATTCACAAAGAACTCCGACATGCCAATTAAGATACGAGTCGGTAGCGGCAAGTCGACGCCAAAGCGCGCAAACATGCTAGAGAACTGTGGAATCACCTTTATGTTAAGAATGAACATTGCGATCAAAATAAAGCTGATCACGAACGTTGGATAACGCATAGCGGTCTTGATTCGCTTACGAGTCTCAACTTCCTGTTCGTAGTATCCAGCTAATTGCAGTAAAGCCTGATCTAAACGACCTGTGTTTTCACCAACGCCAATCATAGATACAAACAGCGGGCTAAACACCTTAGGGTGCATCTGCATTGATGCCGCTAACCCTCGACCATTAGTAAGCTCAGCAACCACTTCTTCGAGAGCAGCCTTCAACTGCTTATTTTCACAGTTTTGGGTAAGGCCTTTCATCGACCTCAAAAGTGGTACACCCGCTTTGGTTAGGCTGTATAACTGTCGGCAAAACAGAACCAACACCTCTAAAGGTACACTCGGAGAGAACAGGCTCGATACATCCATATCTAAGACTGAGCCGCCACTTTTACCTAGTTTGATAGAGGTTGGAATGATCCCCTTGCTCATCAAACTTTCAGCAGCAAGATCTTCGTTATTCGCATCCAATTGACCACTCACTTGGCTACCATCAGAGCTGCGACCTACATAACGATACGTTGGCATATCACTCTACCCCTACAAATAAATTGGGTCGGTGGCACCAGAAGCATCGCCTTCGCCAAGATGCATGATCTCATCGAGACTCACGACACCTTGCAGAGCCAGTTCCATCGCAGAAGCCAATAACGGTTTGTAATTTTCAGACTGTCGGGCTGTTTGAGCAAAACCAACCGCATCATTAGCTCTTAGCGCATCCATCATGTTTTGTTCTAGCTCCAACATTTCAAATACACCAATACGCCCACGGTAACCGGTTAAATTACAGTTCTGACAGCCACGGCCTTTCATAAACGGCACACCCACTTGGTTAGGGAAACGAACGCTCAGCCATTGCTTACGAGGTTCATCTAACTCATCCTCAACCTTACAATCGGTACACACTTTGCGAACCAAGCGCTGTGCAACGACCGCTCGAACAGCACTTGCGACCAAGTAACCTGGTGCTCCCATATCCATCATGCGCAGTGCACTGTCTACCGCATCATTGGTATGGAGGGTGCTTAATACTAAGTGGCCGGTTAATGCAGCTCTTAGGCCAATCTCAACCGTTTCGTGGTCACGCATCTCACCAATAAGAATGATATCGGGGTCCTGACGCAAGAAGGTTCTTAGGACTGTAGAGAAATCGAGATTGATCTTAGGGTTTACCTGAACTTGGTTTACACGAGGAAGACGGTATTCCACCGGATCTTCCGCGGTAATGATCTTTTTACCCGGTTCGTTGAGTTCGCTTAATGCACCATACAAGGTTGTGGTTTTACCCGAACCTGTCGGTCCAGTAACCAAGATCATACCGTGTGGGCGGCGCAGTTGCTGACGAAGACGAACCAACAGATCGCTAGGTATACCCGACGCTTCTAACTTACGTAAACCCGCTGATTGATTAAGAAGACGCATAACCACAGACTCGCCGTGCTGTACTGGCATGGTCGACATACGAATATCAACCGACTGACCTTTAGCACGGATATTAAAGCGACCATCTTGAGGAAGACGTTTCTCTGAGATATCGAGGTTTGCCATTAGCTTTAAGCGTAGTACAAGTGCAGAAGCAATGTTCACTTCGTTCAGCAATGTTTCATGCAGCACACCATCGATACGTTGGCGAAGACGCAGTACGTTTGAGTCTGGCTCGATATGGATATCAGAAGCGCCGACTTGGATTGCATCTTCAAATAGCGAGTTAATTAGCTTTACTACTGTAACTTCGTCACTGTCTTCTTCAGCGATATCGAAATCAAAGGCATCATTAACTTGGTGTTCAGCGTGAAGCTGCTCAGCAAATGAGGCGATCTCTTTAGTTCTTCGATAATAGCGATCGAAGCCATCAACCAATTGCCTCTCTGGAGCAACAACGAATTCAAGTGCGTAATCTCCTAACTGACCAAGCAAAGATTCTTGGGCAAACAGATCGGCAGGGTCGCTCATTGCAACACGCAAAGTGTCACCTTGGCGTCCAATCACCAATGCACGAAGACGACGAGCATGTACTTCCGGTAAAAGCTGTACCGCTTCGACGTCGACAACAGCTCGGCTTAAATCAATAAGAGGAATCGCTAACTGTTGCGACAAGAAGCTCAACATCTGTTGCTCTGACAAGAAGCCAAGTTCAATCAGTGCATCCCCCAGCTTACGACCGGTACTTTTCTGAGCAGCTAGTGCTTGCTCAACTTGAGCCTCAGTGATGATGCCCTCTTCGACAAGCAAATCACCAAGCCTTTTTCTTAATCTAATTTGCATCGCCGCTCTCCTCTAAAGCATTGAGTATTTTTAACCGGTCACGCACAAAGCTTTGTGATTGAGATGAGATACCTACTCTGGTTAACGCACCTTGGTATGACGCTTTAGCTGCGACGAAATCGAGCTGACGTTCTTGCTGGATAGCTAAGCCTAACCACCAGCGAGCATTATCTGAATCAATCTCAACCAACTTTTGGTAACTTTCCAAGGCCACTTCTTCTTGCTGAGACTTTTGACTCAATGCCGCACGCATTGCTAGATAATCTTGTGTAGGGTTCGGTGGTAAATGTATTAATGGACTTAAAGCCGCTTCTGCTTGGTTCGCTTTAACCAAAAGCTTAGATAGGCCCAAGCGTAGCTTTTCACTGTTAATGTTAAGCTTAATCCCTGACTGAAACAGCTCGTACGCTTTACGTGTATCACCCTTACCAAAATAGAGAATCGCGAGTTTTTGACGAACATCTTCATTTCGTGGCGTATAACGTAGAGCTTCAGTGTAGCTTTTCAGAGCACCAGTAAGATCATTCGCATCAAGCGCTTTTTGAGCTCGCCCTTGTGCATTCACAGATAATTGCTCAGGTGTTAACTCAACCTGTTCGATCAACATTCCGTTATATTCTGAACCACCAGAAGTTACTGACCCATTAGAGGTAGAGGCTGAATCTGTTTTTGCCACATTAGCAACGTAAATCGGCTGAGGAATTTCAGTCTTAGTCGTTTGAGGCGCGCTTAGAGCTTTCGTTGATGCTTGCTGTTTTTTAGGCTGTGGGATAGACGCAGCAACCGGATCAGATACAACTGGCTTAGCTTGAACGCTTTTTACTATTGCGGAGTTTTCTGTTGAAAAGCTCGCAGAGTCTAGCTTCACCAGTTTCTTAGTTGGTGATGAGATAGGTTGAACTGCTTTCTGAATACCATTTGAATCATCAACGACAGAGACCTGAACCTGTAAATCTCGAGTTGAGATTGACTGTTCAATCACTGGACCTTGCGATATCGCCCAACCGCCCATTGCTAAACTCAGAGTAAAGCCTGCTGCGACCCAAACCAATGGGGAACGTGTTTTTACTTTAGGTACAACTGCCGCTTCAATCGAAGTCGCTGATTTTTTCTTTGCTAATTCAGACAAGGCGTTGTTAATGACGCTCATAATTAATTCCAACCCCACAGTATTGGCGTTTTAAATTTAGGCTTACACACATCGTATGTTTCATGCATAGCGGAAAACAGATGCTGGTTGTCGATACTTTTCTTATCTTCACTGAACGACAGCAATAGAGCCTTATGACAAAGTTGATTGATCAATCTAGGGATACCTAACGACGATCGACAAATCGCCTTTTTTTGATTCAAACTGAACAACTCAGGATTACCACCAGATTTAGCGATCCGGTTATCAATATACGCCACCGTTTCATCGAGAGTCAGCGGCCTCAAAATTGAACTAAACGTGATTCTTTGGCGAAACTGTCTGAGATGGTAAGCCTCTAGTCGAGCATCCAGCTCAGGCTGCCCCAATAAAACAATCTGCAGCAGCTTTTTATCTTCTGTTTCAAGGTTGCCAAACAGCCTTAGTGTTTCGAGAGCTTCATCCGATAGGGCCTGAGCTTCATCAAGAATTGCCACCACTCTTAAACCCGAATTGTGCAATTCAATGAGCTTATGCTGAATGTTGTCAACCAAGGTTGCTTCACTGTCGATAGTCAAACCGAGCTCTTTAGCAACGGCTTGGCGTAGGTCTGCACCTGAGAGCACAGGGTTTGGCAGGTAAATTAGAGCGGTACAATCATTTAGATGATTGACTAGCATCCGGCAAACCATGGTTTTTCCAGTACCGACCTCTCCGGTGACCTTAATCACGCCCTCGCCCATTTCTAACGCCGATATTACCGTCTGAATCGCTTCAAAGTGAGGCGCTAAACCATAAAAAAAATCGGTATTCGGCGTTAAGGTAAATGGCAGTTGTTCAAAACCAAAATGAGCTTGATACATAAGTAACCTAGCTTAGTTAGATGCTGCCAATCTACATTGAAAAAGCAAGTAACTACTCTTCATCATCTGGGAACCACTGTTGAAGCAGATCTCGAGAACGCTCTAACTCTGTTTGCCATGTGTTCACACCGACGATTGTCGGTTTAAGCAAGATCACAAGCTCAGTTTTTTGTGTCAACTGACTGGTATTACGGAATAAGTGGCCAAGGGCTGGAATATCACCAAGGAATGGAACTTTAGAGGTTACATCGCTGGTATTTGATTTCATCAAGCCACCAATAACTACAACATCACCATCTTGAGCTCGAATCACTGAGTCAGACTCACGAATGGAGCTTTTTGCCAGAGGAAGCGTCACGACCCCCGTTGTTGAACCCAAGTTAAGCTCTTTGACCTCTTCATCCACCTCAATAACTGCCGGGTGGACATGTAAGAACACACTGCCTTTATCATCGATCTGAGGTGTCACGTCCAAAGAGATACCAGAGAAAAACGGGGTTAATTCAACCTCAGGAGCGACATTCGCGTTATCGCCACTACCAACAGCACTTGATAAATCAGTTACATAGTATTCATCAGTACCCACTTTAATAACCGCTTTCTGGTTATTCGCAGCTGTCACTCTAGGGCTAGACAGCACGTTCAAATCACCCTGTGTATCCATGAAACTTAATACTGCTTCAAAGCTACCACCAGAAACAACTAGGTTAGATTGACCACCTAAAGCTGCACCAATTGGGTCCATTCCTGGCAATGTACCTGGGATTATCGTACCGGCTGCATCTTTAACAATAGAGCCCATGCCAATTGTGTAGTTAGTACCATTTGACGAGAACATCTTGGTCCAGTTAATACCCTGCTGGTAGCCATCACTCAAAGTCACTTCCATGATCTTTGCTTCCAAGATCACTTGGCGTTGTAAGCGCTTCTGAGATACGCCTAAGAACTCTCGAACTTCACGGATTTCATCAGGATAAGCACGCACAGTAATCACACTGGCTTGCGGGGTAACAACGACGCTCTGTCCATCACCAGAACCAATTAAGTGAGCAACGGCGGCTTCAAGTTGTGGCCAAAAGTCACTTTCAGAGGTCGTTTCAATCTCTGTACCACCGTTCGATGTAGAATTCGATGAGTTAGAAGAGTTGGATGAATTCGACGAATTTGAATTGGAACTGGAAGAGCTCGACGAGTTTGAATCAGAAGTCGTGATTGTCCCTGTCGTGATCGTCGTTAATGAGCGACCAGAACGTTTAACTTGTAAGTAGTCGACAGGGATCGTTACAGTGCGCAGACCTGCTGGGTAAACCTGAATAACCTTGCCACGCTTTTCTATATCGTAACCATACATATCTTGAGCAACAGCCAGCACTTCATCTAACGTCACATCGGTTAGATTTAAAGTGAGTTTCCCAGCGACACTTGGATGAATAGCGGCACTGTATTCAGTACCTTTTACTAGGCTTGCAAAAAACGTTCTCGCTTCAACACCCTTAGCCTGAATACGAAAACGCTTAACCGTTTCCATTCCCGGAGACATAGAGTCAGAACTAAGCTGAGGCATAAGGTCATCTTGTACCGACGAAGGTAGATCATGAAGCGCTTTGCTATTGGCTTCATTAATTGATTCGTTTAAAGATTCTTTAATCTCAACAGGATCTCTATGCCCCATCGAACAGCCGACCAAAGATGACACTAGGATTGCTACTACAAGTTTACGCATGTCTTCACTCTAACCTTAATTATTCTTAACATCTAAAGAGAACATCTCTAATTTCCACTGCTTAGAGCTTCTCTGCAGAGTGACGTATTCTGGATCTATGTTCTTAACTCGGTACCCTCGGATCGTTTCCCCTTGACCGAGAACCTGACCATTCAGAATGGCATAACAAGGTGCATCTCCCTTGCACACAATACTTTCTAGAGAAGGTAGACGATAACGAGTTGGCGCTTTCTTAGCTGTCTTCTGTTGAGGTGAAAGCCAGCCTAATGGCGCAGTGGGATCTTGCTCAGCCCACACCGCGGAACTGCTAAACAGCAGAAATAACAAAAGAGTTCTAACCACCGATAAACTCCTGTCTAGTACCTAACGTGTAAACCTCGAAAACCAGTCGAGCTTTAGGATATTCTTCTACTGAGTATTCAAATGTGCGCCAGTAGTAGCTAACAGGCAAAGATTCAAGCGCTTGAAGATAAGTTGAAATATCAAAGTAACTGCCCGTCAATTCCATTCTCACAGGGTGAAGAAAGTAGCCAGAATATTCACTGGTCTCTTTATTATTCGAAATCGCTTCCGGTTTTAACGACTCCAGCGACTCAAGCTTTAGCCCATTACCGGCATTAAGAACACTCTCCAATAATTGCGACATTTGAGAAGGCGTAATCAATCCATCGACAATCTCTGAAAGTTGCAGAGAAAGGTCTTGGCTCTCTCGCATGAGTTTCTTGTATTCGAGGTTAATTTCTTTATCTGGGTCTTTGTTTAACTTAGCTTGCAGAACAAGTAATTCACCCTGCTGCCTTTGATTCGATTGAGTCAGGCTCATCGTCTTGGCATTTTTCGCTTGTAAGTCGAGATACGCGGGCTCAACCAATAAGGTGAATAACAACATGGACAGGCCAACAAAACCACACACAGAAAGTAGCCATTTTTCTCTTTGGCTTAATGCAAGAAACTTATCGCTAAGCTGGTTCCACTGTTGCATTATTTACTCTCCCTGCGAGTACTTAATTCAAACGTCACCACGTCCTGGTCATTACGGCCAATTTTAAGTTTTTCAAAAGCACGTCCGACTAAATTAAGCTCACTCTTAAACTGACCAATCCAGTTCGGAACGACATTTGCGTTACGAGCCAAACCACTAAGATCTAAAGTGTCGTGGGTCATGTAGATGTGCGAAAGAGAGATGTCATTTCGGCCTAATTTAGCTAAGGAATTCATGACGCCAGAATACCCGACTTGTTGGGATTCGTCGTATTGTCCGACCGCCTTCAAAGCCTCTTTTTTAGCCTCAGTCTCACGTTTGAGACGCGCAACAGCCGCCACTTTCTCTGCGGACGGTTTATGTTGAGTTAACTTACTATTCAACTGGTTAACTTGCTTGTTAAGTTGATTCGAGTCTTGTTGCAAGGCTGTTAGTTCTTTATCTAGATTAGAAGCTTGATACTGCATCGCGAAGTACCCACCAAGCAATAAAACACAAACTATCCCCCAGCTCGCAACAACATTTGTCAGCGTAAAATATTCTTTTTTAGGCTTAAGGTGTTCAGGGTAAAGGTTGACATTAAAAGTCTCTTTTTCAGCTGCGAGTTTGACCAACAAACTCTCTGAATTATCACGCTCACCTTCAACCAACAATGAAACTGTCGAGCTCAACGTACTATTTAAAGCACTTTGTAATTCAGCCTCATCTTCCTCATCACAACAGACTTTTAACTGATGAAGTTGAGTGCCTTTAATTTGAGAAGAAAGGTAATCTATCGAACGTTGTAGTTCTAAAGCGAGACCATCTAACTGTAGGGCACTTGATGCTACGCCAGTTAAAGGTGGAACAACACTTCGAATCGTTCTTTGAAAACAAACGGTATTTTCAACAAACGCACCAAGCTTAAAGTGTGAATTTGAGCTGCGCTGTAAAAGTATGAAGTTAGACAACTCGCCAGCACTGTAACCCCAGATTTCATCTTCAGGAGCGACTCCAACTAATTCGATCTGAACCGAGTTGGCAATATTTAGAAGCTTATCTAACAGCTTTTTAGGCAAGACATACACTTGCAGCTTGTTCGACGTCGGAAGCGCGACCGCACTCGCCGTGATCTCAGTAACCCTTTCAGAAACGAGATCTTTGAGTAAAAATGGCAACGCAACCGACCATTCACTCTCTGGAATGTCCGGTTTATCAAGTTGATAGGTTTGGTAGTAGTTAGCACAGACAACCAACTGGAGACGATTACTGGTAAACGCCTCACTGCTAAGCGATTTTTTTAGCGCACTCTCCCAGTCCCCATTAACCACGGGAATGCTGGTTACTTGAGGTTCTTGTTCTGTCGATGAAATATAAATGGCATCATTGCCCAGCAGGACAACTTGCGAGCTACCTTTATTATTCGTTGGCTTTATCTTGTCTAAAATCGCTTTAAAATTCATTCTTAACTACTACTCTTACGCCATCGATTTCTTCGTCCAACTTTTACAACAGATTCCGCTTTTGCAGCCTTTTCAACGTGATTAGGCAAAGGGATAATTTGTTGTTCTTCGTCGAAATATCTCCCTTGATAGCCGTTAATGCCTAACTCTATCAAGGTGTTCTTTTCTTGTTTTGTCTCGACTCCAACAGCAATAACTTGAGTTGAAGAATCACCGCATGCCCCAATTAAGCTTCGAACAAACAGTTGATTCTCATGCCTTTGGTCAATTTTCTTTATTAGGCTTCGATGAAGCTTAATGTAATTAACCTTCAAGTCCTTTATATAGTGAGTGCTAACAATGGTTCGCCCCGCTTGACCAACCACCACTTTACACCCTAAACCTCGCAGCATCTTTGCCACCGGTCTCATATAATCAAGATGAGCAATCAAGTGTCCTTCCGGAAACTCAAAAGCAAGCTGAGAGCGGTGCTGAGCAGAGAGTTGTAACAACTCACTCCTAAACCACTTAAAATGCTGTTTATTAGCAAATGGGGTAACATTCAGATTCACTGAATAGTTGATAGATTGAGTTGATTCTTTAAGCGAACGCAACAAAACCTTCAAAACAGATTGATCCATTTGAGCTTGATAACCCACTTGCTCTACTGCAGGCATAAATCGAGACGATTTCAATAAACCCTTGTCAGGGTCCTGAATTCTAGTAAATATTTCTCTATGTAATTCATTAGCTTGACCAGATTCCGGCATAAGATAACACCGCTGAGCAAAGATTACTAAATTTTCAGGAAGCAGAGCTTTATCAAGTAATGTTCTCCAACGAACACTGCCTCTATCCAACTCATTCTTATTCTGTTTCGGGTAACGGCTCCAGTTATTTATACGCTCCAACTGGGCACTCTTTAATGCTGTTTCCGTTTCATCCATGATCTGACTGTGGCGCTCACCTTCGGTATACATAGTCACACCGATATGACACCAGTTATCAGGTTCCAAAGGCTCTGGCGGGTTTAATTTATCTAACTGCCTTAGACACTGAGCTGCCAAAGTCGCAATATCTTTTGCACCCTGGTGAGGGATAAATACAGCAAAGTCCGCGTCGTAATAGCGAGAAAAAATGACATCGGGATAACGCTGAACGATATTCGATAAGACTTCACCCACTTCAATAATAAAGCCGTCAGTGGTTTGCTTGTCGTTAGCATCACGAACTTGTTCCCATTCGTCGATACGTATCAGTAACACACCACCTCGGGCACCACTCTCATGCAGTACCGATTCCAGTTTATTATCAAATAAAACTCGGTTTGCCGTACCCGTGAGTTTATCTAGGAAGGTATGGGTACGAATAAAGGTATCAAAGCGACTTCGCTCTTGACGAGCGTCTTGCAGCTCTTCGATCAATACATCTAAGGCTTCACTTGCAGTATAAGGCCATTCACGCTCATCCCCCTTTGCGTGAGGTTCAACCTGCCCAGCAAGGATCATTCTTCCTCGCTCTTCTAAGATCTCAGAACCCATGAGTTGCTCTTTCAACCAACGAACACCGTGAGCTAGACAGAACAAGACCAATGCGACAGCCAAAGTAATTGACCACATCGCTTCCATTGAGTAGTTGTAGCCAATATAAGGAGGAAGCGCTTTAAATTCGATTAGGTAACCTTCATTACGCTCTAAAATAAAGCTTTTTTCATAAAGACGATTGGGATCTATCTGTGGGGAGGTATCTTTGAAACGATAGACGATGCCAGTCTTGTTCGAGAGTTTCATCTCAACAATATTGCTCGCTTGCAACATCTTAGGCATCCAGCGCTGCATTGAATACGCGGCGTCTGGATCTTCCATCTCTTTATCTACAACCTCGACAATACCAACCAAATAGTGATCTAAATACTCCTGCCCAATGCGCTTAAAGGAGAGTGTGCCACCAATAAAAAGGATGAACATTGCACTGATAACTATCACGGTGACAAATGCGACCAATCGGGTGCTCAATTTTAGTGTCGGGGTATATCTCATGAATAACGAAATCCTTTTCAACTCACATTATACCGTATTGCTACTTATACTATAAATTGACGTTGTAAATAAAGCGTTAAGAATTGTAGGTAACAAAAAGCCGCGATAAACGCGGCTTTTTCCAATTTAATACTGTCTTTATAATATATTAAAAACAGGGCTTAAAATGGGATGTCATCATCAAAATCCATTGGCGGCTCATTATATTGAGGTTGAGCCTGCTGAGGAGCTTGTTGAGGTGCTTTCGGCTGCTGTTGAGCTGGAGCACTGTACTGCTGCTGTTGTTGTGGCTGCTGTGGCTGACCCCAACCACCTTGCTGTTGGTTGTTGCCCATACCACCTTGAGCAGGAGCACCGCCTTGAGCACGGCCGCCAAGCATTTGCATTACACCGTTGAAGCCTTGAACAACCACTTCAGTTGTGTAGCGATCTTGACCGCTTTGATCTTGCCATTTACGAGTTTGAAGTTGACCTTCAATGTAAACTTGAGAACCTTTACGTAGGTATTCTCCAGCAACTTCAGCTAGCTTGCCAAACAGAGCAACACGGTGCCATTCTGTTTTTTCACGCTGCTCGCCAGTTGCTTTATCACGCCATGACTCTGACGTTGCAATGGTAATGTTCGCTACTGCGCCGCCATTTGGCATGTAACGAATTTCAGGGTCATTACCTAGGTTACCCACTAATATAACTTTGTTAACTCCACGGCTAGCCATGATTTGCTCCGTCTAAATTCATAGTCTCAGAAAATTTTTAGCGCACAAGAATAGCACGCTTTTCTGCTGTGATAAATCGCTTCCTATTCTCACTCCACTACAAAGAATAAAAACGTAACAAATCATGATATTCAGAGCGATGTTGCTTTTTTCTCCACTTACAAACCACTCATTTACTTCGCAGATTGATATTCAACGCAAGTCATAAACAAGGTGCTAGAGAAGCGAAAGCGTGCATGACAACGTGAAATCTCATGTTATTAGAACACGGAGTTTCAATGAGAAAGTCTCGATATGCTCGCACTTTACACTTTATGTGCATCGATCCAAGCGACACCTACCTACACGTAAAAGAGATAGAAAAGCACTTATCTATTATCCTTTATAAGATGACACCGAACGATTTAATGCTTGTTGATAGAAAACAGAGTAACCGGATCTTGCTCGTCGATTACAGAGAAGTACCACAACTGCTGATTATTTGCCCTAACCTGACTGTTATGTGGAAAAATCACGAAATCATTTTATTCAATGTCCCCCAGCAACTTCCAACCTCAGAGCTTCTTACCTATGGGGTACTAAAAGGACTCTTTTACAACACTGAACAAAAGGACAAGATTGCTCGTGGTCTTCAAGAAGTCATTGATGGCGATAACTGGCTGCCAAGGAAGGTAACCAATCAACTGTTGTTTTATTATCGTAATATGGTCAATACCAACACGACACCAACCAATGTTGATTTAACCATTCGTGAGATCCAAGTGATTCGCTGCCTTCAATCAGGGTCATCAAACACACAAATCGCCGATGACTTGTTTATTAGTGAGTTTACGGTTAAATCTCACCTTTATCAGATATTCCGTAAATTGGCAGTCAAAAATAGAGTTCAAGCCATTGCTTGGGCAAACCAGAACCTACTTGCATAATCGATCCGCCTCTTAGCCTGACGATAATTTTGAGGGAAGCTCTAGTAAACCATGGCTATTGTTGCTGAATTTTCGACATAACTTATGCTAGAGTTGCCCTCAGAAATATCAACAACTCAGTTGAATCAATAATTATTATAGATAAAGGGTCTTATCATGATCAAAAAGTGCCTTTTCCCGGCTGCTGGCTACGGTACACGTTTTTTACCAGCTACTAAGTCAATGCCGAAAGAAATGATGCCTGTAGTAAACAAACCTCTGATTGAATACGGTGTAGAGGAAGCTATCGAAGCTGGTATGGATGGAATGTGTATCGTCACTGGTCGTGGTAAGCATTCATTGATGGACCACTTTGATAAGAACTACGAGCTTGAGCACCAAATTAGCGGCACCAATAAAGAAGACCTTCTAATTAATATCCGTGAAACGATTGAAGCGGCAAACTTCACCTACATTCGCCAACGTGAGATGAAAGGTTTAGGTCACGCTATCTTAACGGGTCGCGAACTGGTGGGTGATGAACCTTTTGCAGTAGTACTTGCCGATGACCTTTGTGTAAACGAGCAACAAGGCGTGCTAGCTCAGATGGTTGCGCTATACAAACAGTTCCGCTGCTCTATTGTTGCTGTACAAGAAGTTCCTGAAGAAGAAACTCACAAGTACGGTGTTATCTCTGGCGAAATGATTAAAGATGATCTTTTCCGTGTTGATGACATGGTAGAAAAGCCAGAACAAGGCACTGCACCAAGCAACCTAGCGATCATTGGTCGTTATATTCTGACTCCGGATATCTTTGAACTTATCGAACAGACTGAACCAGGTAAAGGCGGCGAGATCCAGATTACCGATGCATTGCTAAAACAAGCAAAAGCGGGCTGTGTATTAGCTTACAAATTTAAAGGCCAACGTTTTGACTGTGGTAGTGTTGAAGGTTATATCGAAGCAACAAACTACTGCTTTGAAAACCTATACAAAAAAGACCAAAAGCAAATCGAGTTAGGTAAGCACTCGACCAAGAAAGAAGCATAACGCCTGGTTAATAACTAGCGTTTCGAATGGTAAAAGGGTGACTCTGTGAGTCGCCCTTTTTTGTTTTACTGTTTTTTTATCCAGTAAAACTTTGCACAAATCTCACTCTATGTAATACTTTAGCCACTTAAAATTACATGGTCTATTGAGATGGATAAAATAGAAATCAGAGGCGCTCGTACGCATAACCTCAAAGACGTCAACCTAACCATTCCTCGTGACAAACTGACTGTCATCACCGGGCTATCCGGTTCAGGAAAGTCGTCACTTGCGTTTGATACACTCTACGCAGAAGGACAGCGCCGTTATGTTGAGTCTTTATCCGCCTACGCTCGTCAATTCCTATCTCTTATGGAAAAGCCTGATGTCGACCACATTGAAGGCCTGTCTCCTGCGATCTCAATAGAACAAAAATCGACGTCACATAACCCTCGCTCAACCGTCGGTACTATTACTGAAGTCTATGACTACCTTAGATTACTGTACGCGCGAGTTGGCGAACCTCGCTGTCCAGATCACAATATCCCCCTCGCGGCGCAAACTATCAGCCAAATGGTCGATAAGGTATTAGAACTGCCTGAAGGCTCAAAGATGATGTTAATGGCACCGATCGTCAAAGAGCGCAAAGGCGAGCATGTTAAAACACTGGAAAACTTAGCTGCGCAAGGCTTTATCCG
This sequence comes from Vibrio splendidus, assembly GCF_001557875.1. Taxonomy (GTDB): domain Bacteria; phylum Pseudomonadota; class Gammaproteobacteria; order Enterobacterales; family Vibrionaceae; genus Vibrio; species Vibrio splendidus_F. Next base: position 274,211 of record NZ_LNRF01000006.1, read on the forward strand.
TGCGCGAATTGATGGTGAAACCTGTGATCTATCCGATCCACCAGCACTTGAACTTCATAAGAAGCACACCATTGAAGTCGTGGTTGACCGATTTAAGGTACGCCCAGATCTACAACAACGCTTGGCTGAATCTTTTGAAACAACACTGGAGCTATCTGGCGGTATTGCGGTTGTTGGCTGGATGGACCAAACAGATCAAGAAGAGATCGTATTTTCTGCTAACTTCGCTTGTCCAAAGTGTGGCTACAGCATGCAAGAGCTTGAGCCTCGCCTATTCTCTTTCAATAATCCAGCAGGGGCATGTGGTACTTGTGATGGCCTTGGGGTTCAACAGTATTTTGATCCAAGCCGAGTGATTTTAGATGAAAACCTAAGCATTGCAGAAGGTGCGATCAAAGGTTGGGATCAAAAGAACTACTACTATTTCCAAATGCTCACATCGCTATCAGAACATTATGGTTTTGATCTGTATGCGCCATTTAATTCTCTACCGAAAAAGACTCAAGAGATCATTCTAAAAGGATCAGGTCGTACTGAAGTGGAATTCAAGTACATCAATGACCGAGGTGATATTCGAGTTAAACGTCATCCATTCGAGGGCATTTTAAATACCTTAGAGCGCCGTTATCGTGATACTGAATCTAGCGCGGTGCGTGAAGATCTCGCCAAGTACATCTCAACCAAGTCTTGTTCAAGTTGTGATGGCACTCGCTTAAGATTAGAAGCTCGAAATGTTTTCATTGGTGATACAACACTGCCGGAAATCGTTGAACTGAGCATTGCTGACGCACTACAATTTTTCCAAGAATTGAAGTTAGACGGTCAGCGTGGGCAGATCGCAGATAAAGTGATGAAAGAGATCAATGACCGTCTGCATTTCTTAGTCAACGTTGGTTTGAACTACCTTAACCTATCACGCAGTGCTGAGACGCTGTCTGGTGGTGAGGCGCAACGTATTCGTTTGGCGAGCCAAATCGGTGCCGGTTTAGTTGGCGTTATGTATGTACTGGATGAACCATCGATTGGCCTCCACCAGCGCGATAATGAACGTCTACTGCAAACTTTGATACACCTCAGAGACTTAGGTAATACCGTGCTTGTCGTGGAACATGACGAAGATGCAATTCGTTGTGCTGACCATGTTATCGATATCGGTCCAGGCGCAGGGGTGCACGGTGGTCACGTAGTGGCAGAAGGTACCATGCAAGACATCATCGAAAACCCGAACTCTTTGACAGGCCAATACCTGAGCGGTGCTAAAGAAATTGCAGTACCTGAAAAGAGAACGCCTATCGACAAGAAAAAGGTCGTAGAGATCGTTGGCGCAACAGGAAACAACCTAAAGAATGTGACCGCGACAATTCCTGTTGGATTGTTCAGTTGTATTACGGGTGTATCAGGTTCGGGTAAATCAACGCTGATCAATGACACCTTCTTTAAAGTCGCCCACACTCAATTAAACGGTGCAACAACCGCAGTTCCAGCACAGCACAAAAAGATTAAAGGGTTAGAGCATTTCGACAAAGTGATCGATATTGACCAAAGCCCTATCGGTCGCACCCCTAGATCAAATCCTGCGACCTACACCGGTATTTTCACCCCTATCCGAGAGTTATTCGCAGGCACTCAGGAATCACGTTCTCGTGGTTACAAGCCAGGTCGATTCAGCTTTAACGTTCGTGGTGGTCGTTGTGAGGCTTGTCAGGGAGACGGCGTAATCAAGGTAGAGATGCACTTCTTACCCGATGTATATGTGCCTTGTGATGTGTGTAAAGGTAAACGCTATAACCGTGAAACTCTAGAAGTTCGCTACAAAGGCAAAACCATTGACGAAGTTCTTGAGATGACCGTAGAAGATGCGCGTGAGTTCTTCAATCCAGTACCAGTGATTGCACGTAAACTGCAAACACTCATGGACGTAGGTCTATCTTACATTCGCTTGGGGCAAGCAGCGACAACCTTGTCTGGTGGTGAAGCCCAGCGTGTTAAATTGGCGCGTGAACTATCGAAACGAGACACAGGGAAAACATTATACATTCTAGATGAGCCAACAACAGGTCTTCATTTCCACGATATCCAGCAACTGTTAACTGTATTACATAGACTGCGCGATCACGGTAATACGGTTGTCGTGATTGAACACAACTTAGATGTCGTTAAAACAGCAGACTGGATCCTAGATCTTGGCCCAGAAGGTGGGCAAGGTGGTGGTGAGATTGTTGCAGAAGGTACACCTGAAGATGTGGCATTAGTCGAAGGTTCACACACAGCTCGCTTTCTTAAGCCTATGTTAAATTTGAAGTAGGTGTAAAATAGCGCCCTGCGAGCAGACAGAAAAATGTTAAAGTAACAGAGCTTGTTTCAAAAGGAACAAGCTCTGTTTTTATAAGGTTAGGGATTTATGGCAACAATACACACTAGCGGTACCCAGCTAGAAAATCAGGTCACTCAGCTACCACTCAATAAAGCATTTCTGGCTTCTTTAGCTGTTGTATTCTTGTTAGCCATGCATTTTTTCATGCCTAATCCTGGAGGCTCGGGCCTTGCTCTATCCTTTAACCCTACCACTTGGCTGGCGCTAAGCTTCACGCTAGCAATTGGCTTTTACCAACTCGCGACCAATCGAGTACTCAAGTATTCCAAGTTAACGGTTGGCTTGTTGATTAGCTGTATCATACTCACGCTACCCATTTTATACAGCAATGCTGCACCTCAAGGAGCGTCAGGACGCTTGCTTGGATTATGGGCGGGCTTTGCCCTATTTGTGGTGCTGCAGCAATTTAAGTTCAGCAATAAACACAAGCAACGTATGTTGTGGTTCATTGTGCTTGCTGTTGTTATACAAGCACTATTTGGCTATGTGCAATATTTCTTATTAGAACCTGGCAACCTATTTGGCTACAACACTGCTGCAAACCGACCATATGGGATATTCCAACAACCGAATGTAATGGCAAGCTTTCTTGCTACTGGTTTTGTGCTGTCCGCTTATCTTTTAGCAAGGCAGCCTGCTAAATATAACCATAAGATCAGCGAATCATTCCTACTGTATTTAACTCCAACCTTAACCGTCCCCTTGTTGATTATCATCGCTTCTCGTACTGGTTGGCTTGCGGCTGGAATAGGATTGATATGTATCCTGCCTTATCTTTACAAGTTCTCGACAAGAAAACGCTTCTACGGATGGTGTATATCAGTAGTGGCTGGTATCGCTGTTGCGTTTACGGTTATTAACTTGAGCGCTACAGATAGCCTGGCAAGCAAAAGAACCAATCTAGAAAGTCCACGAGCTTACACCTTCCCGCAAACGTTAGACATGTTGGTAGAGAAGCCATTTACTGGTTACGGCTACGGCAAATTTGAGTCTGAATACACGCTATATACGGCTCGCCAACATCAACTCAACTCGAACTATCACCCAGGTCTCCCTTCAATGGATCACCCGCACAATGAGTTCCTGTTTTGGGGAGTAGAAGGTGGTATTGTGCCAATCATCGGCCTCTTGATTGCCGCGGCGTTGGTGATGTCACGCATAGCAAGTTCAGCAAAGGGAACGCGTCTAGCCCTGCTCGCGTTATTCATCCCAATCCTTTTGCACTCTCAACTCGAGTATCCTTTTTACCACTCGGCGATTCACTGGATAACATTCATTATATTGATTTACTGGGTCGATCAACGCTCTTCCCGACACTATCAACAGCCGTTCAGCATAATTAGCAAAACACTATTTAGAGTGACCTGCTTAGTGTTACCAATTCTGGTGAGTGTTTACATGTTGAGTGCGCTACACACCAACTATGTACTGACCAAATTTGAGCTATCTAAACCTAAAAACCCAGATATTCTCAAACAAGTCACCAACCCTGTGGTTTGGAAAGATCGCTACGATTGGGATATATACAGCACCTACCTAAACATTGGTCTTTATAAAGGCGACCCTAGCCTTATTCAGCCCTACGTTGATTGGTCACTAGAGATCATAAAGAGTAAACCAAGACCAGCGTTCTACAGTAACCTGATCCTTGCTTACCAAGGTTTAGGGGAAGAAAGCAAAGCGGAACAAATCCGTAGTGAAGCAAAGTTTTTATTTCCAGACAGAGACTTTTCACAGGTTCAATACAAGAAAATATCTCAAGCAGAAAACAATGTCTCATCGGCAGAATAGCTAAGGACTAGAGAGATGTAACTATTGCATCTTATTTTTAAAACAAACACAAAAAAGCGCACGAGGATCGTGCGCTTTTCTTTGAAACGAGTCTAATTCTATTATTTAAGTACGTCTTGCAGCGCTTTAAGACACAGCGCGACATTCTCTTTGCGAGCACCGTAGCCCATCAAGCCGATACGCCATGCCTTACCAGCCAAAGAACCTAACCCAGCACCAATTTCAAGGTTATATTCTTCTAAAAGCTGCGTTCTGATCTTAGCCTCATCAATGCCTTCAGGGAAATACAGCGCGTTAAGCTGCGGAAGGCGACTCTCTTCATCAACCACAAACTTTAATCCTAGAGCTTCTACACCTTCTTTAAGCTCTTGGTGCATTGCATGATGACGAGACCACGCATTATCTAGGCCTTCATTTTTCAACAAAACCAGCGACTCATGCAGAGCATAGAGGCTATTTACAGGTGCAGTATGGTGGTAACTACGCTTACCTTCTCCACTCCAGTAACCTAGTACTAAACTTTGATCCAAGAACCAGCTTTGCACTGGCGCTTGGCGGGCTTTCATTTTATCAACAGCACGCTGAGAGAAAGTCACCGGAGATAGCCCTGGCACACAAGACAGACACTTTTGGCTGCCAGAATAAACCGCATCAAGCTGCCACTCATCAACCAGCAATGGCACACCACCTAATGATGTCACTGCATCAACAATCGTTAACGCATCAAATTGACGAGCGATAGCTGAGATAGCTTGAGCATCAGATAGCGCTCCAGTAGACGTCTCTGCATGCACAAATGCAACAGCAACAGCATCGGGATTTTCTGCCAATGCTTGTTCTACCTTTTCAACTGAAACGGGCTTGCCCCACTCGTCATCAACAAGAATGGCTTCGCCACCACAACGCACCACGTTTTCTCGCATACGCTCACCGAAGACACCGTTACGACAAACGATCACCTTTTCACCAGGCTCAATCAAGTTAACAAAACAGGTCTCCATACCCGCACTGCCCGGAGCAGAAACGGCAATCGTAAATTCGTTTTCCGTCTGAAAAGCGTATTTAAGAAGTTGTTTAAGCTCATCCATCATCGCAATAAACAGCGGATCTAGGTGACCTATGGTAGGACGGCTCAAAGCCTGCAGCACTTGAGGTGAGATATCAGAAGGACCTGGTCCCATTAACGTTCGGTGTGGTGGATAAAAGCTATCGATAGCAGTAGTGAGTGTTAAATTAGACATGTACATCCCTTACGTTAATGTTGTGAACAATCCACCCTAAAGCAAATTGATTATCTCAGCAATTAGCCATAAGTATTGAGGTCAAACCACTGTCACATAATTGTTAAAATTATTTTTCAATTATCTCAAGTTACAGATTGACATTGTTACTGCAAACACGTTCAATGAAATGGCTATCTAGCAGAAGAGGAGCACTGCCCAGGCAGGTGTTTTGTGGAACCGCATTTCCAATACAAAACATTTAGGGGGAGCAGTGCCGAGATAATAAAAGGATGCAGGACCTTTATTATCGGTTGAGCGGGCTGAATCCCGTCAACTGTCGCCATTTCTATATGGTGAAGAGCTTCTGAGGTTACTATTCTAATAATTCCTCTCTTTTTGCTCTAAAACTCTCTTCGAAAAACATCGGACGTTGGATTACCCAACCGTAATTTTATTTTAGGAAGTCGTGGGAGATATATCGTGAGTGCATCTAATGTAGCTGGTTCTTTTAATGTCGCTAAGTTTGGCGGAACAAGTGTTGCCAACTTTGAAGCCATGAGCCGCTGTGCTGCCATTATTGAAAACAACTCAAATACCAAATTAGTCGTGAGTAGTGCATGTTCTGGTGTGACCAATTTGCTGGTTGAACTGGCGAATGGTGTTCAAGACAAAGCTCGTCGTCAGGAACTAATGACGCAATTAACGGACATTCATAATGCGATTCTTGACCAACTCGCAGACCCAATCAGCATCGAGAAAGAAGTTCACTGCATCCTTGATGACATTGCGAGCGCAGCAGAAGCTGCATCATTTCAAACAAGTACCAAACTGACCGATCACCTTGTTGCATGCGGTGAGTTGATGTCGACACATATCCTTGCTCAAATCCTTCGCGAACGTGGTACACCCGCAGTCCGTTTCGATATTAGAGAAGTGATGCGTACTAACGATGATTTTGGTAAAGCAGAGCCTCAGCTAGAAAATATCGCCGCTCTAGCACAAGAAAAACTTATCCCACTTTGCCAACAACAAGTTGTCGTTACCCAAGGCTTTATCGGCGCTGATAGTGAAGGCAACACCACGACTTTAGGTCGCGGGGGCAGTGATTATTCGGCTGCACTGATTGCCGAATCAGTACAAGCAATTGGCTTAGAAATTTGGACGGATGTTCCGGGGATCTACACTACCGATCCACGCATCGCACCGAAAGCATCTCCTATCCCAGAGATCAGCTTCAGTGAAGCATCGGAAATGGCAAACTTTGGTGCGAAGATCTTACACCCATCGACTCTAGTACCCGCACTACGCCACCAAATCCCGGTATTTGTTGGATCTTCTAAAGCACCAGAGTTAGGTGGCACTTGGATTCGTCAAGAAGTTGAGAGCTCTCCTCTGTTTAGAGCGCTTGCCCTACGCTGCAACCAAACTATGGTTACGTTACGTAGCGCTAATATGTTTCATGCGTATGGTTTTTTGGCAAAAGTGTTCGAGATCCTTGCTAAGCATAAAATCTCGGTCGATCTTATCACTACCTCAGAGATCAGTGTGTCACTCACTCTCGATCAAACTGACACATCAGGTGGTGCTCCAGAGTTACCAGAAGCCGCTCGCCTTGAACTTGAAGAGCTGTGTTCTGTCGATATTGAGCACGATCTATGTCTTGTTGCTCTTATTGGTAATAACATGAGTGAAAGCAAAGGCTATGCGAAGCAGGTATTCGGTACTCTAGAAGATTTCAACCTACGTATGATTTGTTACGGAGCAAGCCCACACAACCTGTGCTTCTTGTTGGATGAATCTGTATCTAAACTCGCAATTCAAAAACTGCATCAAGAGCTATTTGAATAAGGAAGCGGTTAATAGGTTGGTTTGAATTAACCACATCACAAATACAAAAAGGGTTGCTATTAAGCAACCCTTTCTCTTTTTTACTTTACGAATCAAAGCTCGCTATAGTCTAAAAGTTAGTTAATGTTTGGCCCTAACCACTTCTCGGCTTCTAACATGTCCCAACCTTTACGGTCAGCATAGCTATCCACTTGATCCTGTTGAATCTGGGCAATTGCGAAGTATCTAGCATCAGGGTGTGAGAAATACATACCAGACACCGAAGCACCTGGCCACATTGCATAGCTCGTGGTTAACGACATGTCGATTGCCTTTTCAACATCCATCAACTCCCACAAAGTGCCTTTCTCTGTATGCTCTGGGCAAGCAGGGTAACCCGGGGCAGGGCGAATACCTTGGTATTTTTCTCGAATCAAATCGTCGTTAGACAAATCCTCATCTGGCGAGTAACCCCAAATATCCTTTCTCACTTCTTTATGCAGATACTCCGCGAACGCTTCAGCCAATCGGTCAGCAACCGCCTGAATCATGATTGCGTTGTAGTCATCACCATTGGCTTTGTATTCATCAGCCAGCTCACGCTCACCAATACCTCCCGTTACCGCAAAACCACCAATCCAGTCCGCTTTACCACTTTCTTTTGGCGCAATGTAATCTGACAGGCAATAGTTAAAGCCTTTTGGTTTCTCTGTCTGTTGACGAAGGTTGTGTAGAACCTTTAGGACTTCGGTGCGAGATTCATCGGTATACACCTCAATATCATCACCAACACTGTTTGCTGGGAACATGGCACACATGCCACGCGCTTCAAGCAACTTATCTTTCTCTACGCGATCCAGTAAATCATTGGCATCTTTGAATAAACGTTTTGCTTCTTCACCCACTTCTTCATGATCGAGAATGGCTGGGTATTTACCAACCAATGACCATGTCATAAAGAATGGAGTCCAATCGATGTACTGACGCAAAGTCGCCACATCAAAATCTTTGAAAATGTGAACTCCCGGTTTAGCGGGTGCCGGCGGCGTATACGCATCCCAATCGATAGCGACTTTATTGGCACGAGCTTTCTCTAGTGTGACAGGCTTAGTGCGCGGCTTCTTACGATTGTGCTGATCTCGAACGCGATCATAGTCGATATCCAGCTTCTCAACGAAAGCGGGCTTCAATTCATCAGAAAGTAGTGAAGTACAAACACCCACAGCTCGCGAGGCATTGTTTACGTATACAACAGGCTCTGAATAATTTTGTTCAATCTTAACTGCTGTGTGAGCTTTAGATGTGGTTGCACCGCCAATCAGAAGAGGCAGCTTGAAACCCTGTCTTTCCATCTCTTTAGCAACATGTACCATTTCATCAAGAGACGGTGTAATCAGTCCAGACAGGCCAATAATGTCGACATTCTCTTCTTTAGCTACCTTGAGAATCTTCTCACAAGAAACCATTACGCCTAAATCGATAATCTCGTAGTTATTACACTGTAAAACCACACCAACGATATTTTTACCGATATCGTGAACATCGCCTTTAACAGTCGCTAACAAAATCTTACCGTTAGTTGCGCCCACTTCTTTGGATGCATTGATGAATGGTTCTAAGTGGGCAACCGCTTGTTTCATCACACGCGCAGACTTTACAACCTGTGGTAAGAACATCTTACCTTCACCAAATAGGTCACCAACAACGTTCATGCCGTCCATCAGAGGACCTTCAATCACTTCAATAGGACGAGAGGCATTAACACGAGCTTCTTCGGTATCTTCAACAATAAAGTCGGTGATACCTTTTACCAAAGAGTGCTCTAAACGCTTCTCTACAGGCCAAGTTCGCCACTCTAACGCAGATTTATCTTCAACCTTGCCGACTGCACGCTCTAGATATTCAGTAGCCATATCCAGCAAGCGCTCCGTCGAATCATCACGGCGGTTTAGTACTACATCTTCTACGGCGTCACGCAGGTCTTCTGGAACATTATCGTAAATTTCTAATTGACCAGCGTTTACAATGCCCATATCCATACCGTTCTTAAAACAGTGGTATAGGAATACTGCGTGGATTGCCTCACGAACGTAATTGTTGCCGCGGAATGAGAACGACACGTTCGACACGCCACCAGAGATCATCGCATGTGGCAGATCGCGTTTGATGTCCCCAACTGCCTCAATGAAATCAACCGCATAGTTATTGTGTTCATCGATACCAGTAGCCACTGCGAAGATGTTCGGGTCAAAAATGATATCTTCTGGCGGGAAACCAACTTCATCAATAAGAATGTTGTAGGCATTGGTACAGATCTCGACTTTGCGTTCTCGAGTATCGGCTTGTCCAACTTCATCAAACGCCATCACGATGACGGCTGCACCATAGCGACGAACTAACTTGGCTTGCTCGACAAACTTCTCTTTACCTTCTTTTAGAGATATTGAGTTAACAATGCCTTTGCCTTGAATACATTTCAGACCAGCTTCGATAACTTCCCACTTAGAAGAGTCGACCATGACTGGCACTTTCGATATCTCTGGTTCAGACGCACATAGATTAAGGAATTTAACCATACACGCCTCAGCATCTAGCATCCCTTCATCCATGTTGATATCGATAATTTGAGCACCGTTCTCAACTTGCTCTCGAGCAACACTCAAGGCTTCATCGTAAAGCTCTTCCTTAATAAGGCGCTTAAAGCGAGCTGAGCCCGTAACATTGGTACGCTCACCCACATTCACGAATAAAGATTCTTTAGCAATCGTCAGAGGCTCTAGCCCCGAAAGGCGACAAGAAACCGGTAAGTCTGGCAATTGACGCGGCGTTACACCTTCAACAGCCTCAGCCATTTGGCGGATATGCTCTGGAGTAGTGCCACAACAACCACCAATTAGGTTCAAGAAACCACTTTCAGCCCATTCTTTAACGTGTTCGGCCATATCTTCAGGAGAAAGGTCATACTCACCAAATGCGTTAGGTAACCCCGCGTTAGGGTGAGCCGAAACATTGCATTCTGAGATGCGAGACATCTCGCCAACATACTCACGCAGTTCGTCAGGGCCTAGAGCACAATTCAGTCCAAATGAGATAGGTTTAACATGACGAAGGGCATTATAGAATGCTTCTGTTGTCTGCCCTGAAAGCGTACGACCTGATGCATCAGTGATGGTACCGGAGATCATCACTGGAAGAGTAGTACCCACTTCTTCAAAAACAGATTCAACGGCAAAAGCACACGCTTTCGCGTTCAACGTATCGAAGATAGTCTCGATAAGAATAAGATCTGAGCCACCCTTAATCAGCGCACGGGTCGATTCAGAATAGGCTTCAACCAATTCGTCAAAGCTAACATTACGGTACCCTGGATCATTTACATCAGGCGAGATAGAACAAGTTCGGTTGGTTGGGCCTAACACACCCGCAACAAAGCGAGGCTTGTCTGGAGTCTTTGCTGTCCACTCATCAGCCGCGTCACGAGCAAGCTTGGCAGCAGCAAAGTTAATTTCTTCACTAAGGCTTTCCATATCATAGTCGGCCATAGCGATGGTTGTAGCGTTAAAGGTATTGGTTTCGAGGATGTCAGCCCCAGCTTCCAAGTATTTTGAATGGATATCTTTGATAAGCTTAGGCTGCGTAAGAACTAAAAGGTCATTGTTGCCTTTTAAGTCACTGTGCCAATCAGCAAAGCGTTCACCACGATAGTCTTGCTCTTCCAATTTATAATCCTGAATCATGGTACCCATGCCACCATCAATCAGTAAAATTCGTTGCTTCAACAGAGCGTCAATCTTTTGCCTTACATTACTTCCCACGGTACAACCTCATTCCTTTAATTATCCCTCCATCCTATCACACATTAAAAAGGAGTCTAGACGTCTAAAAAATGAAATTGATTACCGACTCATGACAAAAAAATGTTTGCTATTTGAGCATGAGACAACGAAAATTCATATTCATACTTTGTTACATATTGGAATCCCAATGTCGGTCTATTACACCTTATGCTTCTTGTCCGCTGCAGCCATGCTTATTGCTTTCGTGAATACCAAAATTGGTAAAATGCAGACAACCATCGCCATCACAGCTGGCTCAATGATGTTATCTCTATTGATTATCATTGCGGGACAAAACAATTGGTTCCAATTGGCTGACATCGCCTCAGAAACCGTTGCCAGTATCAACTTTGAAGATTTCTTACTTAAGGGAATCTTGGGGTTCTTGCTCTTTGCCGGTGGTTTGGGGATTAAATTACCAAACCTAAAAGACCAGAAGTGGGAAATAACAGTACTCGCATTAGGTGCAACACTGTTTTCAACCTTCTTTATCGGTTTTGTACTTTACGGGTTCTGTCAGTTCATTGGTATTCAATTTGATCTAATTTACTGTCTACTGTTTGGCTCTCTAATCTCCCCAACCGATCCAATTGCCGTGTTAGCAATAGTAAAGAAGCTAGATGCTCCAAGAAGAATCTCTACTCAAATCGAGGGAGAATCTCTATTCAACGATGGTTTTGGCTTAGTTATCTTCGTAACCCTATTTACTATCGCATTCGGCACAGAAGCGCCGACTGTTGGCAGTGTTACCATGTTATTCGTCCAAGAGGCGATTGGCGGCATCGTCTACGGTTTTGTTTTAGGTCTTGTATTCCATTACCTAATCAGCAACACCGATGACCACTCGATGGAGTTGCTATTAACCATCGGTATCCCAACTGCTGGTTATGCGTTTGCTGAAGTTCTACATGTATCAGGACCATTAGCAATGGTGGTATCAGGTATCATGATTGGTAACTGGACTCGCTTTATCGGATTCTCAAAAGAGAGTGAAGATCACCTAGATCATTTCTGGGAATTGATAGATGAATTCTTAAACGGCGTATTATTCCTGTTAATTGGTATGTCGATGCTGCTATTCAAATTCCACCAAGAAGACTGGATCTTAATGGCGTTCGCAGTCCCTCTAGTATTGAGTGCACGCTACTTGAGTGTTTTCTTGTCTTACATCGGATTTAAACGCTTTAGAACTTACAACCCATGGTCGATTAAGATTCTAACTTGGGGTGGCTTGCGTGGTGGTTTAGCATTAGCGATGGCACTTTCAATCCCTTCTGGTATCTGGGTAATTGAAGACAAAGCAATAGATGTAAAAGAGATAATCCTTGTCATGACATATGCAGTTGTTGTGTTCTCTATTCTAGTTCAAGGCTCAACAATCACTCCTATGATAGAGAAAGCAAAACAAGCAGAGAAAGAGCTAGATTAACACCTAGATAGATCAACCAAGGCCGCCTACTTTAGGTGGCCTTTTTTATACGTAATGAAAGTCAAACTCACCAATTCCCTCACTGAAGCTATCGCTGAAGGGTATACGTGGAACATAGAGCTTGTATCGATATTTGATACCGCTAGTATTTGAGTAATCAAAAACTTTAATGTGGGGGAGGACTAAATTTGGCCAGAACTCTTTCTGGAGGTTAAGTCATACAGAGAACTCGTTCTTCTGCGCCATCGCTAGTCTACCGATAAACCACTTCCAAGATTATATAAGTATCAATCGACGGCCTCACCTTTCACCTGGAAACACAAATAACGGGACTCAATGTCTCGCTAGAGTAGCGTTAGTTATTAACTAGCAGAGCTACAGAAGCAAAATGATTGTTGAGCTAAAGGAGTACTTGGTGCTTCCAGCGTTACTTCTAATAAAGGCCTCTAGCATTTCTGCCGGGACGCGCAGTCTAGAACCTTAAATATGGCAGGGTTCGAATGAGCCGGCACTTCGGAGATTCGACCGAGCTGACGAGCCTGGGAGACGTCTAGTTCACCCAAGTCCCAGCCTTTTTACTGAGGCTTTGTGTATGGCAGGAGTAGAGGCCTCCCCCCCCCAAAAAAAAAACACGTGCTGTTTTGATAAGTCGGAGAATCCGCTGCTTTGCTAATGGCGTATATTAGATTCAGAAAGCAAAAAGGCTCTAGCATTTCTGCTAGAGCCTTAATATGGCAGGGGTGGAGAGATTCGAACTCCCAACACGCGGATTTGGAATCCGCTGCTCTGCCAATTGGAGCTACACCCCTAAAACTTTTTACTACTTCAGATTCGAAAAAACCTCGCACTAGGCGAGGTTATCGAATAAGTGGCGGAGTGGACGGGACTCGAACCCGCGACCCCCGGCGTGACAGGCCGGTATTCTAACCAACTGAACTACCACTCCGCAGTGGAATACTTGTCGTCGCTGACAAGTGTTCAAATTTAAAGCCTGGCGATGTCCTACTCTCACATGGGGAAGCCCCACACTACCATCGGCGCTATTGTGTTTCACTTCTGAGTTCGGCATGGAATCAGGTGGGTCCACAATGCTATGGTCGCCAAGCAAATTTTGCTTTTACTTTCAGCTTTTTTAAAAACTGAAGGCAAAATAATCTGGAAAACTGTATTTAAAAGTCTCTTTCAAACTCATTCAAGGTCTGTCTTTGAGTCCACAAAACCCCTTGGGTGTTGTATGGTTAAGCCTCACGGGCAATTAGTACAGGTTAGCTCAATGCCTCGCAGCACTTACACACCCTGCCTATCAACGTCGTAGTCTACGACAACCCTTTAGGAC
>NZ_LNRF01000040.1 GCF_001557875.1 Vibrio splendidus
AAAATTTGCTTGGCGACCATAGCATTGTGGACCCACCTGATTCCATGCCGAACTCAGAAGTGAAACACAATAGCGCCGATGGTAGTGTGGGGCTTCCCCATGTGAGAGTAGGACATCGCCAGGCTTTAATTTCGACTTTGTCTATTAAATAGACAAGTCACCATAGAGTTCTAAGTTTTCTTAGTATTTTATGTTGACTTTCAAAGTAGAAAGCGTATTATACGCGTCCTGCTTAAGTGCTAAGGCACTGAAAGCAAAGCTCTTTAACAATTTAAACCTATCAATCTGTGTGGGCACTCGTTGATGAATATCAAAACGTTTTATCGTTAGATAAAACAGATTCTTCGGAATCAAAATTGATTTCAATGAACTGAGTGACCAATACG
>NZ_LNRF01000041.1 GCF_001557875.1 Vibrio splendidus
TAACTGTAATGTGGTTGCGGGAGCCGGATTTGAACCGACGACCTTCGGGTTATGAGCCCGACGAGCTACCAAACTGCTCCATCCCGCGTCCGGATGCATTGTTTAAGACAATGAGACTAAACCATTTTCATCTTCAGCATAAAGCGTGAGAAAGAATTTGGAGCGATACATCGGGTTCGAACCGATGACCTCAACCTTGGCAAGGTTGCGCTCTACCAACTGAGCTAGTATCGCATTAGTTATTCGCTGCTCTTAACGCCTTGGGCAACAGATAGCGCTTAACTGTAATGTGGTTGCGGGAGCCGGATTTGAACCGACGACCTTCGGGTTATGAGCCCGACGAGCTACCAAACTGCTCCATCCCGCGTCCGGATGCATTGTTTAAG
>NZ_LNRF01000007.1 GCF_001557875.1 Vibrio splendidus
TTCAATCTGAGCCATGATCAAACTCTTCAATTTAAGATTTTGTGACTCAACGAATACTGACTTCAAAACTAATATTCATGTAAACATGAACATGTAATTCTAAAGCTATTACCATTCCAACAGAATGGTAATGAATTGACTGTGCCGAATAACTACAAGTAGTTAAACGTATTGGTCACTCAGTTCATTGAAATCAATTTTGTTACCGAAGTAACTGTTATTACGTTCTTTCGAAAAAGAACCAATAACGTTTTGATATTCATCAACGAGTGCCCACACAGATTGATAGGTTTAAATTGTTAAAGAGCTTCTCTTCGTTGTGACTTACATCACTTCGGAAGAGGCGGCCATTCTAGCGATTTAATTCTCAGTGTCAAACACTTATTTGGAATTCATTCCTACTTTCTAAAAGTAGAAGCGAATCATCGCTTAAAGCTAGTTGCCTTACTAACATTCTTCGCTGAAGCCTTGTGGCGTCTGCCGTGTCAGTGAGGCGGCATTATAGAGATGCCACTTATATTGGCAAGCAATAAATGCGTTTTTTATTAAAAAAAGAGGTTAAGCGACGACATTTCAACCAAGGGCTTATTTATACCATTTTCACCCCAAGTTTCGAACAAATTACCCACAACAACCTGTGGATAACTACTCTCCACTATCAAAAAAGTAAGATAAACGAGCCCTAGGGTTTAGATACTCTCGAACTTGTTCAGGTAACTTACTTGGATGAACGGCATTAACGATTTTGATCTCTTTAATAAAGAGGTCAATGATCGGGGCTTGAGTTCTTGGCACGCTAGGATCATAGATGAGTACATTTGGATAAAGCATATGCTTAGCGTTAACGGATATCACAATCCCAATCGAATCATTTGAAAGCTGTACTACGGTTCCTGGTGGATACACTCCCATGAACTTAACCAACAGACCCAAGTTATCTTGGCTATATAGATGTTTACAGCTCTTATATAAGTGAGACAGCGCCAAATACGGGATCATTTGTTGAGATTGCGTTTTACCATGGCAAAGGTTATCGAATGCATTAGCCACAGAGACTATCTTGGCAAACTCATCAATCTCATGTTCTTTTAAGCCCTCGGGGTAACCAGAACCATCATTCATCTCATGATGCTGAGCGATCACCTTTTTAGCACTTTCAGGAAAGTCATCAATTCCTGCAACAATATCCACACCATATTTCGTATGAAGCTTCAGGTAGTTCTCTTCAGGTATTGTCAGGGCGCTTTGCTTTCTTAGTATCGCGACTGGTATTTTGATTTTACCTACATCGTGAAACAATGCTGCGAAGGAGAGCTCTTTCAATTGTTGTGTATTATAGCCTTTGGCCTTACCTATCATCAGTGCGACAACCGAAACATTTAAAGTATGAAAGTAAATGTCTTCGAAATCCGCTTTAGTATTCATAAGATGCAAGGTAACGTTATCATCGCTCACTAAGGTTTCGACGATATCATCAACAAGAGCCTTAACCTCCCCCACCGCATCTAAAGGTCTGTTACGGATCTTAGTCATCACAGAGCGCATTCGAGCAAGCGAACGTTCAAACTCTCTCTCGCAATGACTCACCCTGCGGCGGTAAGAGCTAAGGGTTTCGATACGCTCATGCTTATCTTTCCACATTCTTTCCGTTTCAAGGCTTACCTGTGAATCAATATCAACTTCTTGTTCACTGACTTGATTAACAGGTAGAGGCGAGGTATCACTTTGGCTCAGGTTTATATAGACGTGCTTAATCCCAAGATGTCGAATTACTTTTACTTGAGCGTCATCTTTGATTTTAAAGCTGTTGAATAAAAATGGGTGTTCATTCCATTTTACGGGGAGTCGTATATGCAGACCGGGCTGAATTCGATCTACGGTAATCTTTATGCTGCCCATTTTTATATATAATATTGATGATTAATCTCTATTTATAATTCTAATAAAACCAAGCAGCAATTTCACTATCCAATTTCACAGGTTCAACTTAAAGAATCACAGTGCACCATCCAGCGTATACCAAACTTATCTTCTACTTTGCCAAATCGAGCCCCCCAAAACGTATCGGCGAGTGGAGTCATTATCCGCCCTCCCTTCTTAAGCTTTTCAAAGATTTGTTCTTGAGTCGCGGTATCTTCAGTCACAAGAGACAGAGCGAGATTGTTACCTTCAAGTTCCTTGGCTTTAACGCCATCAGACATCATCAGCTTCATACCAAACGCTTCGAACTCAGCATGCATAACCCAATCAGGTTGAGCTCCCTCTATTACCTGTGGTGCATCACTGAAAAGTTGTTTCGATAAAACCACACCACCAAAACATTTATGATAAAAATCCAACGCTTCACTACAACGGCCATCAAAAAATAAGTAAGGGGTTACTGTCAGCATATTTCTCTCCTCTGTTAGTCCTTTAAACATAGACAATAGAATAGAGAATGACAGGTAACATCATGATTTAAGATGATTAATTCATTATCAGATCGAATAGCGAAGGGAAATTATGGGATTAAGGAATGAAACATCAAGATCTGTCTGATTAAAGAAGCCTTCTTGTCGCCACCGAGAAGGCAACGCTTCCTATACCCCAGATACAACAAAGCCCCGACTTTCGTCGAGGCTTTATCATTTAAATATGGTACCGGTAGGCGACTTGACTGGGCTTGCATCCAAGCCGACACGCTGGATTTCAAATTTACATACGTCCAAAACGACGAAAGGTCGCTATAAAAGCGACCTTTCTATGTTTGGTACCGGTAGGCGGACTTGAACCGCCACGCCCGAAGGCAACGGATTTTGAATCCGTCGTGTATACCAATTTCACCATACCGGCATTATCTTGGGGCATTGCCCTTTCGATGTTTGGCATTATACGTATGCGAACTGATGTGGCAAGTATAAAAACTTGAATTCATGTGTGTTTGCCGATAATTTCGCCACTAAGTCATAAGCTGTGCGTCATGTCTCTTTTCAGGCTAAGCCTTAAACTATATTCTGACGCCTCAATTTTTAAAGAAGTAATAACACATGACATCAACAAACACTCTGCCACCAGCAGGAGTCATGCGCCGATTTGGTGCCTTGTTCTATGACGCTCTAATCGTAATCGCTATTGAAATGTTGGCGGCTGGCGTCATTGTCGCTCTACTGCACGCGCTCATGGCTCTGGGTATTTTTAACCACAGCGGGTATGCAGATGTCAGTGACTTCTTAACCAACCATCCGATTTGGAGCTCTGCATACACCTTTTACTTAGTGGTCGTTTGGGTATATTTCTTCGTGTTCTTCTGGACAAGAGCGGGTCAAACTCTCGGCATGAGAGCTTGGAAGCTACGCGTTCAGAACAAAGACGGCTCAGCCATCACTGTGACCCAGGCGCTGATTCGTTTAGGTACATCAGGTTTTGGATTAGCGAACCTATGTGTTCCATTCGATCCTGAAAAGCGTGGCTTTCACGATATCTGGGCAAAGACCGAAGTCGTTGTGTTACCACAAGTACGATAGCGCAATTTAAGTTAGCTCCAAACAAGATCAAAAAAGGAAGGCGTTATGCCTTCCTTTTTCTATTTACAGTTTCCGCCTCAAGAGCATGATGGCAATTCCAAGGAACACCACGCTCGGGGCTATTGCGCCGAAGGCGGGCGGTATCTGATAAACCAAACTCACAGGGCCAAAAAACTCACTGGATATATAGAAGGTAAAGCCCGCAATAACACCAGACAGAATCCTCGCCCCCATGGTCACACTACGCAAAGGACCAAAGATAAATGACAGTGCCATCAACATCATAACTGCGATCGAAATTGGCTGAGTTATCTTTCTCCATAATGCCAGTTCATAACGTGATGCATCTTGCTCTGAAGCTTTGAGGTAAGAAACATAATCATACAACCCACTTAACGACAACTCTTCTGGTTTAACCGTTACTATCGCGAGCTTATCTGGAGCGAGAGAAGTCTCCCAAGAATAAGTTGGTAAACTTTCTTTGGTAATTTGAAGTTCGTTTTCAAAAGACGTGATCTCTACATTCTTCATAGTCCACACGTTATCTCCAACGTAATCCACTTCCTCAGAGTAAATAGCAGTCTTTAGAGCCTTGTTCTCATCAAAGCGCCACATATTCATGCCATATAACTTCTGATCATCGATTTTAACAATGAAGATGAAGTCATTCGCATCACGAGCCCAAACACCACTTTGCGTCGAGATAATATTACCGCCAGCAATGGAAATAGTTCTTAGATCACGAGCCATTTTCTGCGCTTGCGGTGCGCCCCACTGACCAAGTAGTGTCACCACGATCATCAGTGGAATAGCGGTTTTAAGTACCGATAGGCCGATATCTAACTTAGAGAAACCAGCTGCCTGCATAACTACCAGTTCAGAACTCGCAGCAAGCATACCAAGCCCGATCAATGCGCCAAGCAATGCAGCCATTGGAAAGAACATTTCGATATCACGAGGGATACTCAGTAAAACAAAGTACAGCGCTTGTAATAGATCGTATGTACCACGGCCAACTTTTCTCAGCTGTTCTACATACTTGATGATCCCAGAGAGACCAACAAACGTCACCAATACCAGTGACGTCGTTGCGATGATGGTTCTGCCTATATATAAATCGAGAATCTTAAACACGGCTTAAGCCAACCTCTTATTCTTGAATTTTTCTTTCAAACGCCTTACTGGCACGCTATCCATAAAGTTTGCACCAATCGCGACAAATAACAATAACGCATTAATTGGCCACATGCCGATTACCGCAGGAATGCTCCCCTCTTCAATTGAAGATTTAGTTGCACTGATTGCTAAGAAATAGGTGAGATAAATCAGTATTGCTGGGCCGATTTTCGCAAAACGACCTTGTCGTGGGTTTACCGCAGACAGTGGCACGACAAGCATGGTCAACAATGGAATACAAAGTACCAAAGAAATACGCCATTGCAATTCAGCTTTCGCGCTATTATTCGGGTTACCGATAAGGTCAAGTGTCGGGATGGCTTCCCAGTCTCGACCTTTCTTCTCAACTTCACGTTGACCGATCAGGCCTTCGTATTCTTCAAAGTGTGTCACCATATAATCAAGGCGTGTAGGCACACCTTCATGACGAGTGCCATCGTACATCACGATAACTTGGCGACCATCGCTGAGCTCTTTTACATCTCCCGACTTCGAGAACATCACACTTGGCAGTACTGAATCGCGCGGGCGCATTTGAGCAACGAACACATTTTCTAATTTATTACCGTCGATATCATCAATAAACACCACAGAAGAACCATCCGGTGTACCTTCGAATTTGCCTTTCGGTAATAAATCAACGCTGTTCTCCGCTGCCACTTCTTCATACATTTGTTCAACTTTGTCTTGTGACCAAGGAGATAACCAAAATGAGTTAAAGGCAGCAACTGTCGCCGTAATCAAAGCAAGGTAAAGTGCAGATTGGATCAGAAATTTATTACCAATACCGGTGGCGTTCATGACCACTATTTCACTTTCAGCGTAAAGGCGCCCAAAAGTGAGCAAAATACCAATATAGATACTGAGTGGAAGCATCAACAAGCCCATCGCTGGCATATTTAAGCCAACAATCGACAATATTAGACTTGCAGGGATATCACCATCAGAGGCGTCCGCTAAAACACTGATGAATTTTTGGCTGAGAAACACGAGAAAGAGAACAAAAAAGATCGCAAATTGGCTCTTGATTGTCTCGCGGATCAAATATCTAACAATAATCACGCTCAAATTACCTATACAAAACTTGTTTTTTTGATTGAATCACTATAATTTCCCGTTGAACCTTTTATTTTTTTAAATTTTTAGCTAAGTGTTAGCGTTCTTCTTTAAGGTTAGTTCCATTATAGGATCCAACAAGTAAGAACCCATTATCTAACATTTAGTTCGATTTGTCTTCAGGATGTAGGAGTACGCATGGAGTTCAGTGTAAAAAGTGGCAGCCCAGAGAAGCAACGCAGCGCATGTATCGTTGTCGGTGTATTCGAACCGCGCCGCCTTTCTCCAGTAGCCGAGCAATTAGATAAGATTAGTGATGGCTACATTAGTTCACTGCTTCGTCGCGGTGATCTAGAGGGTAAACCTGGCCAGATGCTACTACTGCATCAAGTACCTGGTGTACTTTCGGAACGTGTTCTACTGGTAGGCTGTGGTAAAGAACGTGAGCTAGGCGAGCGTCAATACAAAGAAATTATCCAAAAAACCATCAGCACACTAAACGAAACAGGTTCTATGGAAGCGGTATGTTTCCTTACAGAACTGCACGTTAAAGGTCGCGATACTTATTGGAAAGTTCGCCAAGCGGTAGAAGCGACTAAAGATGGTCTTTACACATTCGACCAATTCAAGAGCAATAAACCAGAGACTCGTCGCCCACTACGTAAATTGGTATTCAACGTACCAACACGTCGCGAACTGAGCCTTGGTGAGAAAGCAATTTCTCACGGCCTTGCTATTGCTTCAGGTGTAAAAGCGTCTAAAGATCTAGGCAACATGCCACCGAACATCGCAAACCCTGCGTACCTTGCTTCTCAAGCTCGTCGTTTAGCTGACGATTACGAGACAGTGAAGACTAAGATCATTGGCGAAGAAGAGATGGAAAAACTGGGTATGACATCATACCTAGCGGTTGGCCGAGGTTCTAAAAATGAATCAATGATGTCTATCATGGAATACAAAGGCGCTCCGGATCCAGATGCGAAACCGATTGTACTGGTAGGTAAAGGTCTGACTTTTGATTCAGGCGGTATCTCACTTAAGCCTGGTGAAGGTATGGATGAGATGAAGTACGACATGTGTGGTGCTGCGTCTGTATTCGGTACAATGAAAGCATTGGCTAAATTGAACCTACCAATTAACGTGGTTGGTATCCTAGCAGGTTGTGAAAACATGCCTGGCAGCAATGCTTACCGTCCAGGTGATATCCTAACGACAATGTCAGGCCAAACGGTTGAAGTACTAAACACTGATGCTGAAGGTCGCTTGGTTCTATGTGATGCTCTAACTTACGTTGAGCGTTTTGAACCCGATTGTGTTGTCGATGTTGCTACGCTAACTGGCGCATGTGTTATCGCTCTAGGTCACCACATAAGTGGCGTTCTATCGAACCACAACCCGCTTTCTCACGAACTTGTTAATGCTTCTGAGCAAGCAAGTGACCGAGCATGGCGTCTACCTATGGCAGACGAGTACCATGAGCAACTAAACAGCCCATTCGCTGATATGGCGAACATCGGTGGTCGTCCTGGCGGCACAATTACTGCTGGTTGCTTCCTATCTAAGTTTACTAAGAAGTACCACTGGGCACACATCGACAGTGCTGGTACAGCTTGGAAGTCAGGCGCAGCGAAAGGCTCGACAGGTCGTCCTGTCTCAATGCTAGTCCAATTCTTATTGAACCGCAGCGGCCAAGAGACTGAAGAGCAATCTTCAAAATAATAAAAAGGGCCTAAGGGCCCTTTTTTAATAAGCGCTATTTGTTAGTCCCTGTTAACCAAGTAACATTGATATCCACGATTTTCAGTTCGAGTATTAAGTATGCAGACTGCTACATTTTACATTGTGCCTTCAGACAGCCCGCAAGCCAGCGAAGATGGTTTTGCTCACTATGTGCTGTTTCTTGCTCAGCACTTTGCGAAACAAGGCGCTAAACTTTATCTCAACTGTAATGACAAAGAACATGCCGAGCGTATTGCTGAAGTTTTCTGGCAAGTCGAATCCAGTGAGTTTATTGCGCACAACTTGGTTGGCGAAGGCCCAAAGTATTCAACCAACATCGAAATTGGCTATCAAAGCGTAAAACATAATTGGAATCGTCAGCTAGTAATTAATCTGGCCGATAATCATACAACCTTTGCGAACGCCTTTGCTCAGGTGATAGACTTCGTCCCTTGCGAAGAAAAAGCTAAGCAACTCGCTCGAGAAAGGTATAAAATTTACCGTCAGGCTGGATATCAGCTACAAACTATCGAGATTCAACATCCATAGTCAAACCTCATAGTTAAAGCTATCTTTGGATTTAGATTCAAGAAGCTTCACTTATGAAGTTTGACCACGATTAACCATTCACAGTATCCGTTTAAGAGCACTATGGAAAAGACATACAACCCAACATCAATCGAACAAGCTCTGTATCAGACTTGGGAAGAGAAAGGCTACTTTAAGCCACACGGTGACACATCAAAAGAAGCTTACAGCATCATGATCCCGCCACCGAACGTCACTGGCAGCCTACACATGGGTCACGCGTTCCAAGATACGATCATGGATACGCTTATCCGTGCTCAACGTATGAAAGGCAAAAATACCCTTTGGCAAGTGGGTACTGACCACGCTGGTATCGCAACTCAGATGGTTGTAGAGCGTAAGATTGCTGCTGAAGAAGGCAAAACAAAACACGACTACGGCCGTGAAGCTTTCATCGACAAGATTTGGGAATGGAAAGGCGAGTCAGGTGGTACTATCACTCAACAGCTTCGTCGCCTTGGTGCATCTGTAGACTGGGATCGTGAGCGATTCACTATGGATGATGGCCTATCGGCTGCGACTCAAGAAGTGTTTGTTCGTCTATATGAAGAAGACCTAATCTACCGTGGTAAGCGTCTAGTAAACTGGGATCCTAAACTGCACACTGCAATTTCAGATCTTGAAGTTGAAAACAAAGACAAAAAAGGTTTCATGTGGCACTTCCGCTACCCGCTCGCGAACGGTGTTAAAACGGCTGATGGTAAAGACTACATCGTTGTTGCGACTACTCGTCCAGAAACCATGCTTGGTGATACTGGCGTAGCGGTTAACCCAGAAGATCCTCGTTACAAAGATCTTATCGGTAAAGAGATCCTACTTCCTGTTGTTAACCGTCTTATCCCTATCGTAGGCGATGAGCACGCAGACATGGAAAAAGGCACGGGGTGTGTGAAGATCACACCGGCTCACGACTTTAACGATTACGAAGTGGGTAAGCGCAACAACCTACCAATGATCAACATCCTAACGTTCAACGCTGATATCCGTGATGCTGCTGAAGTATTCACAACGAACGGCGAAGAAAGCGATGTTTACTCAACAGATATCCCTGCTAAGTACCAAGGCATGGAGCGTTTTGCTGCACGTAAAGCTATCGTTGCTGAATTCGATGAACTTGGTCTACTTGAAGAGATCAAAGACCACGACCTAACAGTCCCTTACGGTGACCGTGGTGGTGTGGTTATCGAACCGATGTTGACTGACCAATGGTACGTGCGTACAGCACCTCTTGCAGAACCAGCAGTTAAAGCGGTTGAAGATGGTGAGATCCAATTCGTACCTAAGCAGTACGAAAACATGTACTTCGCGTGGATGCGCGACGTGCAAGATTGGTGTATCTCTCGTCAACTTTGGTGGGGCCACCGTATCCCAGCATGGTACGACAACGATGGTAAAGTTTACGTAGGTCGCACTGAAGAAGAAGTTCGTGAAAAGAACAACCTAGCACCTGTTGTTGTGCTTAAGCAAGACGACGACGTACTGGATACTTGGTTCTCTTCTGCACTTTGGACGTTCGGCACGCAAGGCTGGCCTGAAAACACTGAAGCAATGAAAACATTCCACCCATCAGAAGTACTAGTATCTGGTTTTGATATTATCTTCTTCTGGGTTGCTCGTATGATCATGATGACCATGCACTTTGTGAAAGACGAAGATGGCAAAGCTCAAGTACCTTTCAAAACGGTTTACATGACGGGTCTTATCCGTGATGAAAACGGCGATAAGATGTCTAAGTCGAAAGGTAACGTACTTGACCCAATCGACATGATTGACGGCATCGGCCTTGAAGAGCTAGTAGAGAAGCGTTGTGGCAACATGATGCAACCTAAACTGGCTGCTAAAATCGAAAAAGCAACACGTAAAACTTTCGAAAACGGTATCGAACCATACGGTACTGATGCGCTACGTTTCACTCTTGCTGCTATGGCTTCAACTGGCCGTGACATCAACTGGGACATGAAGCGTCTTGAAGGTTACCGTAACTTCTGTAACAAGCTATGGAACGCAAGCCGTTACGTACTAATGAACACAGAAGAGCACGATTGTGGCATGTCACTGTCTGTAGAAGACCGTGCAAACATGGAATTCTCTCTAGCAGACAAGTGGATTGAATCTCAGTTTGAAATTGCAGCGAAAGAGTTTAATGCTCACCTAGACAACTACCGTCTAGACATGGCAGCAAACACACTTTACGAATTCATCTGGAACCAATTCTGTGACTGGTACTTAGAGCTAACTAAGCCTGTTCTTTGGAAGGGTACTGAAGCTCAGCAACAAGCGACTCGTTACACGCTTATCACGGTTCTTGAGAAAACTCTGCGTCTTGCTCACCCTGTTCTTCCTTACATCACGGAATCTATCTGGCAGAGCGTTAAGCCACTAGTAGATGGCGTTGAAGGTGAGACAATCATGACTCAAGCGCTTCCTCAGTTTAATGAAGCTAACTTCAATGCTGAGATCGTTGACGACATCGAATGGGTTAAGACTTTCATCACTGCTATCCGTAACCTACGTGCGGAATACGACATTGCACCAAGCCAAGGCTTAGAAGTAATGATCAAAGTAGCGGATGAGAAAGATGCAGCTCGTATCGAAGCAAACAAGATCGTTCTTACTTCGCTAGCTAAGCTGGACGATATTAAAGTTCTAGTTGATGGCGAAGAGACTCCAGCTTGTGCAACCAAACTGGTTGGCAAATCTGAGCTAATGATCCCAATGGCGGGTCTTATCGACAAAGATGCTGAGCTTGCTCGTCTAGATAAAGAAGTAGCTAAAACTCACGGCGAGATTAAGCGTATCGAAGGTAAGCTAGGTAACGAAGGTTTCGTTGCTAAAGCACCAGAAGCGGTTATCGCGAAAGAGCGTGAAAAGCTTGAAGGCTACCAAGAGACTCTTGTGAAGCTTGAAGAGCAAAAAGCGACCATCGCTGCGCTTTAAAACCGAGTGAACGAGAAGGCTTCGAACTTCTCGCTCTAAATAGAAAGGTTGGTCTTCGTGACCAGCCTTTTTTTATACTTCTGATTCCAATGCTTCTCAATCTAGCCTCACTTATTGATAGGTTTCATCTATCAAATTAATCTCTACTTCCCATTATACTTAATGATAATAATTCTCAATAATAGGTCTATCGAAACAATACAACGATTGAGTAATTATCATGAAAAAGACACTAACCTTTGCTGCATTACATTTTACTATCGCATTTAGTGTCGCTTATGTACTAACAGGCGACATCTTAATTGGTAGCTTAATCGCTATGATTGAGCCCTCAGTGAATACTGTTGCCTTCTATTTTCATGAAAAGGCGTGGGCTCAAGTTCCTGCTCTTAAAGCTCGTCAGTGGATGACCAAATTAAAAACAGCAAGCTTTGCTACCATCCACTTTAGTGTTGCCTTTACCGTTGTCTACTTGTTGACTGGCGATGCCTTCATTGGTGGTGTAATGGCTTTGCTAGAGCCAACTTTGAATACAGTTGCTTACTACTTCCACGAGAAAGTCTGGTTACGAAAAGCTGAAAGCCAAACAGTACAAACTCAGTTTTGTTTACATCAACACGCTTAATCTAAAGCTCACTGAGCGATTGAAGTAACCGGCTTCGAAAAACAAGTTCAACTTACCATTGACAAAGTTGCGTACCGCAATTAAGTTAATTGCGGTACGCAACTTTATTTCTTAATCCAAAGGTAAGTCGTTATGAATTCTCAACAGTTAAGAGACTATTCTCGTCAAACGGTTCGTTTACTTGGCATGCTTGATAAGCAGTGTGGTGATGTGAACCTCACTCCAGTTCAAGCTCATACTATTGGTGAAATCCAGTTGCAGCCAATCACCATCAACCAATTGGCACAGCAACTCAACGTAGATAAATCCAATGCTAGCCGTACTGTCACGGGTCTGATCAAGCTTGGCTTAGTTGAGAGCCTAGAGAACCCAGCAGACAAACGTAGCCAGTTAGTCGCTCTGACCGCTCAAGGTATTGATGCATTATCTCAACTCGACCAGCAGCAAAACATCTTCTTTGAAAAAGTACTCTCGACACTCAATGACAACGAACAACAACTACTTAAGCAAGGGCTTGAGAGCTACTTAAAAGGGTTAACGAAAGTATGCCAAGCCGATGAGTTTGTATTACGCCCACTCACAGAATCAGATAACCAACAATTAGCAGAAGTCATTCGCCAAGTTTCGGCTGAGCATGGACTGACCGAAGATAAAGGCTATGGCGTGGCCGATCCAACACTCGATGATATGTATTCTGTCTATAGCCAAGCGAATGCAATGTACTGGGTTATCGAACACAACGGCAAGATCGTCGGAGGTGGTGGCTTTGCCCCTCTAGCAGGTAAACCCAATGTGTGTGAGCTACAAAAGATGTACTTCTTACCGCAAACTCGAGGGCACGGCCTAGCCAAGCGAATTGTTGCTTTGAGCTTAAAGCAAGCCAAACAACTTGGTTATCAACACATGTATCTAGAAACGACGGAGTGCTTAGGTGCTGCGGTCAAACTCTATGAGAAGCTTGGGTTTGAGCATCTTGACTCAGCTTGGGGAGAGACAGGCCACGACGCTTGTGAGGTTGTCATGGCCAAGTCGTTATAAGCAGAATGCACCGCTATAGCGAAAGAAGCTAGCGCAAAAATATACGGAGTTAGCGTAGAAAGTTACTGACGCAAGAAGTTGGGTTCAAGGCAACAAAAGAACTCTCCTCTTGCCCATCAAGTACCACTTCTAATTGGTATAGATGCTTAGGGTTAGGATTCTCAATATCAAAAATGATAGGTGCCTCAATCTGAAACACGACGCCAGTATGTTCTGCGCGCACATCGATCGGCATTACGAGTGTCATACCATTAAACTTGATGGATGCCGATACTAACCCCGCCTTTAGCGTTTGATAGATAACATCCACTTTAAACTCACAGCCACCACCATGGTGCCAGATCTGCTCTGTGACTACTTGCTCTAGCTTGACGTTTCGAACGAACTGCAGATATGGCGCTTGCCAAATCCCGATGCGCGAATCAGATTTAGCGACAACCTGTGAAGAGATAGAATCATCCATATCCTCCTCAAGTAATAAGCTCTCCTCTTCTTCAAGGAAAAGGATCTCGAAACGGTTTCGGCCAGACTGCATATAAGGACGGATATCTTTACGGTATTCAGCTTGGCTACCATCACAATCAAACACAGCCACACCATTAAGTCGAACTTCAGCAAAGTAATCAACCCCAGCCATCACTAACTCAACAAGTGGGCACGCCAACATAGCGTCATCCACTTCGATGTCGTGCATCAGATGCCACTCTTGCTCTGCAATTTCGTATTCACTCAAGCTATCAGGGAGCTTTGAGCTTAACGGAGCCGGAAAGGTGATGTCATCTTGTGGGATAGAGAGATCCGTCAGTGGCGAAATTTGCCAAAGACCATCGAGAAGCAACCGCATATCATTCCTTGAGCTAGATCAATTTTGACCGCATTATAATGAATGAATGCATATAAAGACATTTATTTTTCTGAGGGTAAAAAAATGCCAGCTCGAGGCTGGCATTTTTCAAAATTGGGAAAGAATTACTCTTCGACTTCATCATCTTCGTCTGGGTAGATAGCATCTTCACCTTCGTAGTAAGTGCCCCAACCGTCGTAGATAATGTCAAACTTCTCTGCAAGGTTCACAAGCTTCTCAACTTGCTCATCGATCGCTTCTGCATTCAGAGTACATTGCATCGTTGCATCACAACAAAGCAGCTTATTGCCATCTTCGTCTTCTGTCTCTTCAGCTTCAAGCACTTCAAAGCCCATTTTGAATGCTTCAACAACCGCTTTTTCAAGCACATCGAAATCTTCAGCAAATAGGTGATGCTCGATATCGTATAGAGCTTCAGGATCGCTACCATCTTCAATTAATGCTGTAATGATGTCGCGAGTCTCTTCCTTTTGAAATTCAATTAATTCCGCTACTGATAGATATTCATCTTCGTGAGACATGTGTCTGCTCCAGAGTGTTGACTATGAAAAGATCAAATTTGATTGCCACGAAATATGGCACGGATCGTCCAGAAAAGCCACCCAGATCAAGCCTAGAAAGGTAAGTTTATCACGAGATCGCTGAGCCAATATCAATTCAAAAGTGAAATCAAAATCACAGAAACAAATTTTCAACATTTTATTAACTGACGTGTATTTTAGCATTTCGTTTTTATGGACACTTTAGGGCTTATTGAATAAAACTTGCGTGATTAGTCACGTTAAGTGCATACGCTAAACCGCTTTTGGGGTGCATAAATCCTCAGCTTGTTATCAAAAAGTGCATAATAGTGAATAAAAAATCACGATTAATAAGCAAAATTCAATTCTAACAAGCCATGAATTGAGCATAGATCCTCAAAAACGTTGTTCCGTTCGATAGCCAGTTAATTGGAATTTAATCTGTATAAAGTTGAAAACCACAGGTTTTATGACCAATAATCAGCCAAATACCTTGCATTAACTCAATCTGCAAAACTTGCATATTACGGACAAGCTTGTCATAAATAGACGCTGGATTAATAGTAAGGATGCAAAATGAGTAAGCTGTACGTTGGCTCCGAAGTCGGTCAATTGAGACGAGTTCTCCTAAATAGACCTGAAAGAGCACTCACCCACCTCACCCCTTCAAACTGCCATGATCTTCTATTTGATGATGTACTTGCCGTTGAAGCCGCTGGTGAAGAACATGATGCCTTTGCAGAAACGCTGCGCAGCCAAGACGTAGAAGTGCTACTGCTGCACGACCTGCTCGTAGAGACGCTTGCCGTATCTCAGGCTCGTGAGTGGTTGCTGAATACTCAAATCTCAGATTTCCGTTATGGGCCGACTTTTGCCCGTGACTTAAGAAACTACCTTGCTCAAATGGATAATGAGCATTTAGCAACGATCTTACTCGGAGGCTTGGCCTACTCTGAGCTTCCTATCAAATCATCATCGATGCTGCCTAAAATGCATCGACCACTCGATTTCGTTATCGAGCCACTGCCGAACCACCTATTTACGCGAGATACCTCATGCTGGGTTTATGGCGGTGTGTCGCTAAACCCAATGATGAAACCGGCTCGTCAACGCGAAACAAACCACTTACGTGCTATCTATCGCTGGCATCCAGTGTTTGCTGGTCAAGACTTCATTAAGTACTTTGGTGATGAAGATCTGCACTATGACAACGCTAATATTGAAGGCGGTGACGTATTGGTTATTGGTAAAGGTGCGGTACTAGTTGGTATCTCTGAGCGTACGAAGCCACAAGGTGTCGAAAACCTAGCGGCTAGCTTGTTCCGTTCGGGTCAAGCAACCGAAGTGATTGCTATCGATTTACCAAAACACCGCTCTTGTATGCACCTTGATACGGTGATGACGCACATGGATATCGATACTTTCTCTGTCTATCCGGAGATCGTGCGTAAAGACCTAGACACTTGGCGCTTAACGCCAAAAGAGAATGGCGAAATGCGTGTCGAAAAAGCTGAAAACTACCTCTCAGCGATTGAAGGCGCATTAGGCCTTGATCAACTGAAGATCATCACTACCGGCGGTGACAACTACGAAGCTGAGCGTGAACAGTGGAATGACGCTAACAACGTACTGACGGTGAAACCAGGTACAGTGATCGGTTATGAGCGTAATGTTTACACCAATGAGAAATACGACAAGGCGGGTATCGAAGTTCTAACGATTCCTGGCAACGAGCTAGGCCGTGGTCGTGGCGGCGCACGCTGTATGAGCTGCCCTATAGAAAGAGATGGTATCTAAGTCAAAGAGCTCAGTTAAACGGACTCAATAACTTATCTAGGCCAGTATTCATTTACTGGCCTTTTTTATTAAATAAATAAAATAAATATTCACAAATATAGCATTTTTATGTTTAACTGGGTTATTCATTGATTCTATATTCGCAAGGAGCGAGAGATGGCCTTTAATCTTCGCAATCGTAACTTTCTAAAACTTCTCGACTTTACTCCTAAAGAGATTCAGTTTTTACTCGATCTGTCTGCCGATCTAAAAAAAGCTAAGTATGCAGGAACAGAGCAGAAAAAGCTTAACGGTAAAAACATCGCTTTGATCTTTGAAAAAGCATCAACTCGAACTCGATGTGCTTTTGAAGTAGCCGCCTTTGATCAAGGTGCTCAAGTCTCTTACCTTGGCCCTTCTGGTTCTCAGATTGGTCAAAAAGAATCAATGAAAGATACGGCTCGTGTACTGGGACGCATGTACGATGGCATCGAATATCGTGGTTTTGGCCAGAGTATTGTTGAAGACCTAGGCGCTTATGCGGGCGTGCCTGTTTGGAATGGCTTAACCGATGAGTTCCACCCTACTCAGATTTTGGCTGATTTCCTCACTATGCTTGAGCATGGTCGCGGAAAACATCTGCACCAAATAAGCTTTGCTTATCTAGGCGATGCACGCAATAACATGGGTAACTCTCTGTTAGTCGGTGCGGCGAAGATGGGCATGGATATTCGCCTTGTCGCTCCAAAAGCTTTTTGGCCGGAAGAGCAGCTCGTTGAAGAGTGCCAAGCTATCGCGCAAAGTACAGGTGCCAAAATCAAGCTGACAGAAGACGTTGCTGAAGGCGTGAAAGGCTGTGATTTCCTTTACACCGATGTTTGGGTTTCGATGGGCGAGGCGCCAGAAGCTTGGGACGAACGTGTTGCTGTTATGACGCCTTACCAAGTGAATATGGATGTTATTAAGCTCACTGGTAACCCTCAAGTGAAATTCATGCACTGCTTACCTGCTTTCCACAACAATGAAACCGTAATCGGCCAGCAAGTCGCAGACAAGTATGGAATGAACGGTTTAGAAGTCACTGACGAAGTCTTTGAATCGGATTACTCAATTGTGTTTGATGAAGCAGAGAATCGTATGCACACTATCAAAGCGGTAATGGTTGCGACACTGGGCCAATAGCGAATATTGAAAGTAAACAAAAGCTTGATGTAATCGCTTGCGCTCACAAATTGAAAGCGTATAATTCTCGGCAATTTGTCTGAGAGTAGTGAAAATGACGCCAACCAATATTGTGATAACACATAATAATATTGTGAAAACACCAAATATTGCTCGTAAGCTAAGATGCTTACCAGGCCGTCTATTCTGCTTTTCAGCACTTTTTTAAAGCCTCCCATTATGGGGGGCTTTTTTATGGCCAATACATTATTGTGGGGAAGAAGATCATGGCGAATTCGCTCTATCAAAAGCACATCATCTCAATTCCAGAGCTTTCTCGTGAAGAGCTAGAATTAATTGTTCAAACGGCAGGTCAGCTAAAGGCTGAACCAAACCCAGAACTCATCAAGAACAAAGTTGTTGCCAGTTGCTTCTTCGAACCTTCAACGCGAACTCGTCTCTCTTTTGAAACTGCGATTCAACGCATCGGTGGTGATGTGATTGGTTTCGACAGTGGTGGTAACACTTCTTTGGCAAAGAAAGGCGAAACGTTAGCGGACTCGGTACAAGTTATCTCTTCATACGTTGATGCTTACGTGATGCGTCACCCTCAAGAAGGCGCAGCACGTCTGGCTTCTGAGTTCTCAAACGGTGTACCTGTTATTAACGCAGGTGACGGCGCAAACCAACACCCAACACAAACGTTATTAGACCTATTCTCTATCGCTGAGACACAAGGCCGCCTCGACAACCTAAACGTTGCATTCGTTGGTGACCTTAAGTACGGCCGCACCGTTCACTCGTTGACGCAAGCGCTAGCGAAATTCGACAACATCTGTTTCTACTTTGTGGCGCCAGAAGCTCTAGCGATGCCAGACTACATTTGCGAAGAGCTTGATGAAGCGGGAATCAAGTACCAACTATTGACGGACATGGAAGATGTCATTCCTGAGCTTGATGTCTTGTACATGACTCGAGTTCAAAAAGAGCGCTTCGATGAGTCAGAATACGCGCACATCAAATCCGCATACATCCTGACCGCTTCAATGCTGGAGAATGCACGTGATAACCTGAAGGTTCTACACCCTCTTCCGCGTGTTGATGAAATTACTGTCGATGTCGATAAAACACCTTACGCTTACTACTTCCAGCAAGCAGAGAATGGTGTTTACGCTCGTGAAGCATTGCTAGCCCTTGTTCTTAACGAAACGCTGTAGAGGAGAGATATCATGTCTAAAGAGACTCAATTAAAAGTTGAAGCAATCAGAAACGGTACTGTTATCGACCATATCCCAGCCAACATCGGGATCAAGGTGCTAAAACTGTTCGACATGCACAACTCTCATCAGCGTGTGACGATTGGCCTAAATCTGCCGTCCTCTGCACTAGGCGGAAAAGACCTACTCAAGATTGAGAATGTGTTTATCACCGAAGAACAGGCGAGCAAGCTGGCTCTTTACGCACCTCATGCTACAGTGAACCAAATCGAAGATTACGAAGTGGTTAAGAAGCTCCCCCTAGAGCTTCCTGAGCAAATCAACGATGTTTTCGAGTGTCCAAACACCAACTGTATTACTCACAATGAACCGGTTGAAAGCAGCTTTAAGATCTTTGAAAAGAAAGAAGATATTCAATTAAAGTGTAAGTATTGCGAAAAAGTATTCTCTCGCGAGATCGTGACAGAAAGATAACGCCATACGGCAACGCTGACCGAATGTAAAAACTATCAAATACCTCGCCTATGCGGGGTATTTTGCTCTTTACCTATCCAAAGTTTGAAGGCACACTGAAAATTGATTTTTATCTAATAACTGATGGAATAAACCAATGACTAAAGTACTTCACACAGAATCTGCTCCAGCTGCAATCGGCCCATACGTACAAGGCGTTGACCTTGGCAACATGGTACTGACTTCTGGTCAAATCCCAGTAAACCCAGCAACTGGTGAAGTATCTGCTGATATCGCAGAGCAAGCTCGCCAATCTCTAGACAACGTTAAAGCGGTTGTAGAAGCTTCAGGCCTAACTGTAAAAGACATCGTAAAGCTAACAGTATTCGTTAAAGACCTAAACGACTTCGGCACAGTAAACGAAGTTTACGGTAAGTTCTTCGATGAGCACGGCGTTGCAAACTACCCTGCACGTTCATGTGTTGAAGTAGCCCGTCTACCAAAAGATGTAGGTATCGAGATCGAAGCTATTGCGGTTCGCAAATAGGTTTTAATCTCTAGATTAAACACCCTCTAATAAACGACTTAGCGTAATGCTGAATGTTTATTAGATACAAAAAAGGTTGCCCAATTGGCAACCTTTTTTATTGTCTGTTGTTTGGCTTAGATAATTACTTTTTATTAAGCTCAACCACTTCTTTGTCTAACTCTTCAAGCTTAGCGGCCATCTGCTCACGAGCTAGGTTAGCCAGTTCACGAACATTAGACTTGTCGTAGCCTTCAGTGCTGATTGGTGGCAACATTTCAACAATCACGTGACCATTGTTCCAACGGTTTAGCTTCACGCCACCTGTTGAGCTGCACACGATAGGGATGATAGGTAAGCCAGCACCAATCGCAGCATGGAATGCACCTGTTTTGAATGGCAGCAGACCACGGCCACGAGAACGAGTGCCCTCAGGGAACATCCAAACCGAAACATCACTCTCTTTTAGACTAGTCACGACCTGATCAATCGTACCCACAGCCTTACTACGGTTAGCTCGGTCAATTAGGATGTTGCCCGTCAACCAGTAAAGCTGACCAAATAGAGGCATCCACACTAGGCTTTTCTTACCAACCGTCACCACTTTTGGCGTTACCGCTGATGAAATCGTGAATAGATCCCAACTATTTTGGTGGTTCGCCACATAAACGTGCTGGCCGCGAGAGTAGGCATCTTCTGGAATGCGAAGCTCTAGTTTCATACCGAAGATTTTCGACATGCGACCGAAATAACGGCCAAAGGTAAATACGTGTTTCGGGTTACGTGGACTTAATAGACAGTAACCACAACCAAACACAAACATAAGAATCGCAAATATCGCCACTGCGAAAATACGTAATATTGCTATCATTTTGTTCCTCACCGACCGCCAAGTTGATTCATCTATTCACGCAAAAATGAGCAATAGATTTACTTGCGGTAAATACAACTATAAAAAAGCCGAAACCAAGGTTCCGACTTTTATGTTTTCATCTTACTGATTCATTAATCCACTAACCTAGGTTAGTTCGACTCACTAAATCGTGTAATGTTTGCGCCTAAGGCTGACAGTTTATCTTCAATCTTATCGTAGCCACGATCGATGTGATAAATACGGTCAACGATAGTTTCGCCTTGAGCAATACAGCCAGCAATAACAAGGCTCGCAGATGCGCGAAGGTCCGTTGCCATTACTTGAGCGCCGCTCAGTTTTTCCGTTTCACCACAGATAGCCGTGTTACCTTCGATTTCCGCTTTTGCACCCATTCTCTGTAACTCAGGAATGTGCATAAAGCGGTTTTCAAAGATAGTCTCAGTGATAACACCACTGCCCTTCGCCATCATGTTAAGCAGAGTAAACTGTGCTTGCATGTCGGTTGGGAAACCAGGGTGAGGTGCCGTTACGATTTTCACCGCTTTCAGTTCACGACCCGTCATATCAAGGCTGATCCAGTCTTCGCCCGTTTCAACCTTCGCACCCGCTTCTTCAAGCTTCGCTAAGGCAGCTTCAAGAAGATGAGCGTTGGTGTTGCGACAAACCACTTTACCGCCAGAAACAGCAGCAGCAACCAGGAAAGTACCTGTTTCAATACGGTCAGCAACCACAGAGTGTTGGCCACCACCAAGACGTTCAACGCCTTCGATAGTAATCGTATCTGTACCTGCGCCAGAGATCTTAGCACCTAGTTTGTTTAGGAAGTCAGCCGTATCAACAATCTCAGGCTCGCGCGCTGAGTTATCGAGTACTGTTGTACCTTCCGCTAGCGTTGCTGCACACATGATAGTAATGGTGGCACCCACACTTACTTTGTCCATCACGATGTGCGCGCCTTTCAAACGGCCATCAACACTTGCTTTCACATAACCATCTTCCAACTTAATGGTCGCACCTAGTTGCTCTAGGCCATGAATATGTAAATCAACAGGACGAGCGCCAATTGCACAACCGCCTGGAAGTGACACTTGACCTTCACCAAAACGAGCCACTAAAGGGCCTAAAGCCCAGATAGAAGCTCGCATTGTTTTTACTAAATCGTAAGGCGCACAAAATTCATTAATTTCGCTACCATCAACATGAACACTACCGTTACGTGATACTTTTGCGCCTAAACGCTTAAGCAGTTCCATCGTAGTATCGATGTCACGTAGGTGAGGAACGTTACTTACTTCCACTGGCTCTTCAGCAAGAATTGAAGCAAATAAAATTGGTAGCGCTGCATTTTTTGCGCCTGAGATCGTCACATCGCCGCTTAGCGGCTTATCCGATCCAATAACTCGAAACTTTTCCATCATAAACCTTAAAGTGACATCAGTTTCTTATCACGTTCCCACTCTTCCGGCGTGAAAGCCTTAATAGAAAGAGCATGGATGTCATTGCGTTGAATGTATTCCATTAGTGGGCCGTAGATTAGTTGCTGCTTCTTAACTCGATTCATGCCGTCAAAACATGAATCAACCGCAACAACTTCGTAATGACTGCCTTCACCCTTCACGATAATTTCCTGAAGGTTTAGAGCCTCTGCTAATAATTCTTGTACTTTTGTGCTGTCCACAAATAGCTCCTGCCTAATTTTTTATGTGTTCTGCCATCATTGGCTGGATATTGCTCAATTGGAACAACGTTCGTAATTGTTCTGGCACGAAACTGAGCATTATATGACAGTTTTGATTTTTTGCATGCTCTAATAAGTGAATTAGCATCACCATTCCTGCTGAATCGACTCGATTTATATGGCTAAGGTCAATTTCAACGCTCGATTCTGTCGTTTGCCACTTTTCCAATATACGCCAGATTGCAGGAACACTGTCTCGGTCTATATCACCAAGCAGTTGATATTCTTTAGAGCTTAGTGCTTGCCATTGAGAATGGCTCATTATTTGTTACTCTCAAAACGAATCGGTTGTGCTGCCAATTTCTCTAGCTCGCCAGCAACTTGTAAGATGCCTTCTTGACGAATCTTAGTATTCCACTCCGATTGCTTGCTCGACAACAGGCTAATACCTTCGGCAACCATATCAAATGCTTTCCACTCACCCGACTTCTTGTCTTTACGTAGCTTAAATTCAAGATTAATGTTTGGTCGCGGCGTATCAATGATATCGACCTTGATACTGGTAATACGGCTATCCGCTTTGATTTTTGGTTCTGGGCCAAATTCAATCGTCTGATCGGTGTATTGAGTCAACACTTGAGCGTAAGAAGAAACTAGGTATTTACGAAATGAATCGATAAATACACCTACGTCTTTCCTATCCGCACCTTTCAAGTTTGGGCCTAATAACTTAAGTGCCGCATATTGAGCATTCACATAAGGCATCAACTCTTCTTCCACGATGACCTTCAATAACTCAGGGTCTTGGTGGATATTGTCTTGTTCACTCTTCAAACGCTCAAACGCAACTTCCGCAACTTGAGTCATCATCTGGTATGGCTGAGTACGATCAATCGATTCTGCAGCAAAAGCTTGAGCCGAAATAAGTAAAGCCATTGCCGCCATAAACATTGATTTCAAGTAACCAATAGCTTTCAAGTGACGAATAGTTTTCAACATCATCTTATTCCTTTGCTTCGCTGTCATTAGAACCACCAACGCTATACAGCACTTGGCCAATCAAATCTTCTAATACTAATGCCGATTTGGTGTCTTCAATAGAATCACCATCAACCAACATTTCTTCGTCATCAAAAATAAAGCCCGGAACCAAACTGATGTACTGCTCACCGATTAATCCAGACGTTAAGATTTGAGCACTAGAGGTATCTGGAAATTGTGAGTACTTCGCATCAATAGACAATTCAACGACAGGAAGATAGCTCTCAGTATCAAGCTCAATACTTTTAACTCGGCCAACTACCACACCACCGACCTTTACTGGAGAGCGAACTTTTAGACTACCTATGTTGTCAAAGGTCGCTTTTAAGTTATAAGTATGGTTCGAACCTATGCCTTTTACGTCAGCAACTTGAAAGATCATGATTAAGATTGCGCAAATTCCGGCAATAACAAAGGTGCCGACCCATAATTCTAATTTTCGAGTTTGTTGCATGATTAATTCCCAAACATCAATGCGGTAAGAACAAAATCTAGCCCGAGTACCGCCAGAGAAGAGTGCACTACAGTGCGTGTGGTTGCCTGACTAATACCTTCTGAAGTCGGTACTGCATCATAACCATTGAAAAGTGCGATCCAAGTGACTGTGATAGCGAAGACCATGCATTTGATCATGCTGTTACCAATATCTCGGCCAAGCTCAACTGAAGACTGCATCGCAGACCAGAAGCTACCGTGGTCAATCCCTTTCCAATCAACACCAACTAACTGAGCCCCCCAAATCCCGACCGCCATGAAGATCATAGCGAGCAGTGGCATTGAGATAAGACCAGCCCAAAGACGTGGCGCAATAATGCGTTTAATAGGATCAACAGCCATCATTTCTAGGCTAGAGATCTGTTCCGTTGCTTTCATTAAGCCGATTTCAGCCGTTAACGCTGAACCTGCGCGGCCTGCAAATAGTAGTGCTGTCACCACTGGGCCCAACTCGCGTAACAATGAAAGCGCGACCATTTGGCCAAGGTTCCCCTCAGCTCCGTAGTCGATTAACACGACATAACCTTGCAGGCTAAGCACCATGCCAATAAACAGACCCGAAACTAAGATGATAGCCAATGACTGAACGCCAACGCTATAAAGCTGTTTAACTAATAAAGGGAAGTTTTTTAGTCTCGGAATGCCAAATAAAGCCCCAAATAACATTAGGCTTGCTCGACCAAATGACTCACAGACCGCAAGTGTGCGCTTACCAACACTCGCAATAGTTTTAACAATCATATTAAAACAAATCCTTTTCTAAGCTCTTTGCTGGGAATCTAAATGGCACAGGGCCATCTGCTTCGCCTTGCAAAAATTGTTGCACTCGAGGATCACTGTTGCTGTACAGATCATCAGGTGAACCAGATGCAATAACCTTTCCGTCAGCCATCAAGTAAACCCAATCAGCAATACTCATTACCTCAGGCACATCGTGAGAAACGATAATAGAGGTTAAACCCAAAGCTTGATTAAGATTACGAATCAACTCGACCAATACACCCATAGTTATTGGATCTTGGCCAACAAACGGTTCATCGTACATGATAAGCTCTGGATCCAGTGCGATCGCACGAGCCAACGCCGCTCGTCTCGCCATACCACCGGACAGTTCACTCGGCATTAATTGTGCCGCGCCTCGTAAGCCTACCGCTTCAAGCTTAAGCAATACGATGGTACGAATGAATTTTTCATTAAGTTCAGTGTGCTCTCGCAACGGAAATGCCACATTATCAAACACATTGAGATCCGTAAAAAGCGCACCCGATTGAAAGAGCATGCTCATTTTCTTACGAGCTTGATATAGCTTTCGACGTGATAATGCAGGGATATTGTCGCCATCAAACCAAATTTCGCCTTCATCTGGCGGTAGTTGTCCACCAATCAAACGCAGCAAGGTTGTTTTTCCTATCCCCGACGGTCCCATGATTGCGGTTATTTTGCCTTGAGGCACCTCTAAACTGATGTCATCAAAGATAACCCGCTCACCGCGTGAGAAGCTGAGGCTCTTAACTTTCACAAGCTCAGTGTTCAACATGTTTTTGTTGTTTCCTTGCTTTAAAAAACGCCAATTATGGCTGCAATAATAATGAGTCTACTTTAGAATTAAAAGCACTGTTCAATTAATTATAAAAAACAGGAAACAAAGGCAGGGATTTGAAAGCATTGAGAAATTCTTTGTTCAGCTACATTTCTTTGCTACTAACTGGTAATTAATTTGTAGAGTGACTTCCCTTTTATCTAGCAACAAGTCAAAATTAGCGGTTAATTCTCCGTTTTTTATTAATTTTTAGGAATCATCATGCTTGAAGCGATTGCGTTTCTTATTATCGGTCTAGGTTTTTTGGTGTGGAGTGCAGATAAACTGGTTTACGGTGCAGCTGCTCTTGCTCGAAACTTCGGTATCTCACCACTAGTTATCGGTATGACGATCTTAGCAATGGGGTCTTCAGCTCCTGAAATGATGGTTTCTGCCACAGCAGCTCTTGATGGCAAAACAGATACAGCCGTAGGTAACGTTTTAGGCTCAAACATTGCCAATATCGCACTGATTTTAGGTATTACAGCGCTTATCAAACCGCTATCAATCAGCTCAGGCGTAATTCGTCGTGAACTACCTTTGATGATAGGTGTCACTTTATTAGCTGGCGCACTACTTTGGGATAACCATTTGGGTTTCTACGAAGGCGTGTTGTTATTTGTTCTTTTCGGCGCTTTCTTGTTTGCCATGCTACAAATCAGCCGCAGTGAGAAAAAGAACGGTGATGCCTTCCTTGACGAGCAAGAATCAGAAATCCCAGAGGGCGTAAGCAACCCTAAAGCCGCAATGTGGGTGGTGATTGGTCTGATCATTCTGCCTTTAGCTGCTGATATGCTGGTTGATAATGCGGTAATCATCGCGAAATACTTTGGCATGAGCGACCTTGTGATTGGCCTAACCATCATTGCCGTAGGTACTAGTCTGCCTGAGCTTGCAGCATCGCTAGCCGGTGTTATGAAAGGTGAAGATGATATGGCCGTGGGCAATATCATTGGTTCAAACGTATTCAACATCCTTGCTGTTATGGGTATCCCGGGCATCCTAAACCCTTCGATTTTGAGCGAGTTTGCGATGGGTCGCGACTTCTGGGTAATGCTGGGCGTATCGCTACTGCTTGTGGTCATGGCACTAGGGAAATCTCGTAGCGTGAACCGTATTGAAGGCGGCGTGTTAATCGTAACATTCGTTGTCTACCAAAGTTACCTACTAATGAACATGTCGGCTTAATTGTTGATTTAACTTCCCGTACTTGGAGTATTTGATGTCTCAGCCATTTGATTACCGCAGTGTCGCAAAACAAGTTTTGGAAACCGAAGTTGCAGGTCTCACTCAATTAGACCAATATTTTAATGATGATTTTTGCCAAGCTTGCGACCTTATCCTAAATAACAAAGGTAAAGTCGTTGTAATGGGCATGGG
This sequence comes from Vibrio splendidus, assembly GCF_001557875.1. Taxonomy (GTDB): domain Bacteria; phylum Pseudomonadota; class Gammaproteobacteria; order Enterobacterales; family Vibrionaceae; genus Vibrio; species Vibrio splendidus_F. The sequence goes on from NZ_LNRF01000007.1 coordinate 26,209, forward strand.
CAAATCAGGTCATATTGGCAACAAAATAGCAGCCACGCTAGCAAGTACCGGTACATCTGCTTTCTTTGTGCACCCAGGTGAAGCTGCACATGGTGATCTAGGCATGATCGAACCGGGCGATATTGTAATTGCAATATCCAACTCAGGTGAATCAGGAGAGATCCTCAGCCTATTCCCAGTATTAAAACGCTTGAACATCAAGATCATCAGCATGACAGGTAAGCCAGCATCAAATATGGCTACCTTATCTGATATCCATTTACAAATTTCAGTACCAGAAGAAGCGTGTCCACTGGGCTTAGCGCCAACAACTAGCACTACTGCTACTTTGGTGATGGGTGATGCACTAGCCGTTGCACTTTTACAGGCTCGAGGCTTTACCGCTCAAGATTTTGCTCTGTCTCATCCAGGCGGCGCTTTAGGTCGTCAACTGCTGTTGAAATTAGACGACATCATGCACACAGGCGATGCACTTCCTATTGTTGCTCCGGATGCATTAATAAGAGACGCTCTGTTAGAGATCTCTCAAAAAGGCTTAGGCATGACGGCTATCGTTGGTCAAGATGGTCAAATGGCCGGTATTTTTACCGATGGTGATTTACGCCGTATCTTAGATAAACGCGTTGATATCCATAATACTCAAATTGGCGATGTGATGACGCTAAACCCTACCGTTGCCGATCCAAACATGCTTGCAGTTGAGGGTTTAAACTTAATGCAAGCGAAGAGCATCAATGGCTTGATGCTATGCCAAGATGGCAAGCTAGTTGGCGCCCTAAACATGCATGATTTATTGAAAGCTGGAGTAATGTAATGACACAGACAGTCGAAACTCTATACGGCACTGTTGACTCAGGTGTATTTGCAATCGCAAAAGACATCAAACTCCTAATTTGCGATGTCGATGGCGTATTCTCTGATGGTCGTATCTACATGGGCAACAACGGTGAAGAGCTGAAGACCTTCCACACTCGTGACGGTTACGGCATTAAGTCACTGATGAATGCTGGCATTGAAATCGCGATCATCACTGGCCGTAAGTCTCAAATTGTTGAAAATCGAATGACGGCTCTCGGCATTAAGCTGATTTATCAAGGTCAAGACGATAAAGTTAAGGCATACCAAGATATTTGCGATAAGCTTTCAGTGAATCCTGAAAATACGGGTTATATCGGCGATGATCTGATCGACTGGCCTGTGATGGAAAAAGTTGGCTTGAAGGTCTGTGTAGCAGATGGTCACCCACTACTTGCAAAGCGTGCAAACTACGTGACAACTATTAAAGGTGGTCATGGCGCGGTACGTGAAGTCTGCGACCTTATTTTACAAGCAAGAAATGAACTCGACGTGCATAAAGGTTTAAGCATATGAGTTTTACTCGTATTATCTATTTAATACTAATATTTATTGCCTCTTGGTCGACCTATTACCTGTACGACAAAGAGCAAACATCAACGATACAAGTAGCTCCAAATTTGGAGCTACCCGCGTTTAGTGGCAAAAGTCTAAACAATATTAGCTACGACGAAAGCGGTATTCGTAGCTATCAGGTTGAATCGACGTATTTAGAACACTACTCAGTGGTTGGCGATACGCACTTTCAAAACCCAGTTCTTTCGGTGTTCCGTGAAGGACACACGATTGAATGGCAAGTCACCGCTGATCGCGCGATTATGGATGAGAATCAAGTTGTCACTTTTTATGACAACGTCGTGGCAAAGAATCTGTTGCCAGAAGCCAGCTTCGATACAATGACCACTGATAAAATGGTTGTTGAGCTGCCTAGCCGAGATTTTTATTCAGAGACTCCGGTCCATATGATCGGTACATTTTTTGAAACTGAGGGGCAAGCAATGAAAGGTAACTTCGGTACCAACAATGCGACCCTCTTTAATTCTGTTCAAGGTAGATATGAAACTCTTACACCTTAGTTTATTCGCTTTGACCCTTGCGGCACCTAATGTCTATGCTCTGTCTTCGGATAGCGAGCAACCTGTCTACATTGACTCAGACAGCCAGCAATTGGATATGAAAAGTAACCAAGTGACTTTCCTTGGTGATGTAAACCTTAAACAAGGCAGCATCAATATCAATGCCGATAAGGTTATTGTTACTCGTAACGCCGTAAATGGTGAGATTGAAGAGATTCAAGGCTTCGGTAAGCCAGCAACCTTCTCTCAGCTTACTGACGACGGTAAGACACTCTACGGTGAAGCTGACGACTTACATTACCAGCTTGTTGCTGACAGACTGATCATGACCAAGAATGCGATGCTATCTCAAGATGGCAGCATCATCCGTGGCTCTAAGATTACTTACCAGATTGCTTCTCAAAAACTGGTTGCCGATAGTGATAGTAGCGAGCGTGTATCAACGGTATTGCAACCAGCGGAAGTGAATAAGTAAACTATGGCTGTTCTTAAAGCAAAAAACCTAGCAAAAACCTACAGCAAGCGTAAAGTTGTTACCGATGTGAGCCTGCAAGTAGAATCCGGTCAGATCGTCGGTCTGCTTGGACCAAACGGTGCAGGTAAAACCACGTCTTTCTACATGATTGTCGGTTTAGTTGCGCGTGATGAAGGCACCATCAGTATTGACGATCTAGATATCAGTATATTGCCAATGCACAGCCGTTCTCGTCTTGGTATCGGTTACCTGCCTCAAGAAGCTTCAATTTTCCGTAAGTTGTCAGTAGAAAACAACATCATGGCGGTTTTACAAACCCGTGATGAAATGACTAATGAACAGCGCCAAGATAAACTAGAAGACCTGCTAGAAGAGTTCCACATCCAACATATCCGCACCAGTAATGGTATGGCTCTATCGGGTGGTGAGCGTCGTCGTGTTGAGATTGCTCGAGCACTAGCAGCGAATCCGCAGTTCATTCTATTAGATGAACCGTTCGCAGGTGTTGACCCGATCTCAGTTATCGATATCAAAAAAATTATTGTTCACCTGCGCGATCGTGGCTTGGGCGTTTTGATTACCGATCACAACGTTCGTGAAACATTAGACGTGTGTGAAAAAGCTTACATCGTAAGCCAAGGGCACCTGATCGCTGAAGGTACTCCTGAAGATGTTCTCAATAACGAACAAGTTAAACAAGTTTATCTAGGCGAACAATTCCGTCTATGATTATATAGAGAGTATCGAGAGTTCTAAGAATAATAACTAGGTAAGTCACACTGAATGAAACCCTCATTACAACTTAAGCTAGGCCAACAGTTAGCAATGACTCCTCAATTGCAGCAAGCGATTCGTTTGTTGCAATTGTCTACTTTAGATTTGCAACAAGAGATTCAAGAAGCACTTGAATCTAACCCACTACTCGATGTCGAAGAAGGCAATGAAGATACGCCAACATCGGAAGAAAAACCTAGCAGTGACGAAAAAGAAACAGTTGAAGCCACAGAGCAAGACTTACCTGATAGCTCAGACTTAATCGAAAAATCAGAGATTGGCAACGAACTAGAAATCGACACAACTTGGGAAGATGTCTACAGCGCAAACACCGGTAATACGGGTATTGCGATTGATGACGACATGCCGGTTTATCAAGGCGAAACCACTCAAAGCCTACACGATTACCTACTTTGGCAACTCGACTTAACACCATTCACTGACACCGACCGAAGCATCGCTTTTGCATTAATAGATGCCATCGATGACTATGGCTACCTCACTGTAACTTGTGAAGACATCCTTGAAAACTTCGACAATGAAGAGATCGAGCTTGATGAAATTGAAGCCGTACGTAAACGAATTCAGCAGTTTGACCCACTAGGTGTCGGCTCAGTCAATCTGCAAGATTGCTTGTTACTGCAACTGGCAACTTTCCCCCAAGATACGCCTTGGCTCAACGAAGCTAAGTTAGTACTTACTAGCCATATCGACCAACTCGGCAACCGCGATTACAAACTGGTTATCAAAGAAACCAAATTGAAAGAAGCAGAACTACGTGAAGTTTTGCAGCTTATTCAACAGCTGGACCCTCGCCCTGGCAGTAAGATTACTCCCGATGAAACTGAGTATGTAGTTCCGGATGTATCTGTCTTCAAAGATCTTGGCAAATGGTTAGTGACTATTAACCCTGATAGCGTGCCTAAGCTGAAAGTGAATCAACAGTACGCAGATCTGGGTAGTAAAGGCAACAGCGCCGACAATCAATACATCCGCTCAAATTTGCAAGAAGCAAAGTGGCTAATTAAAAGCCTAGAGAGCCGAAATGAGACGCTACTCAAAGTTGCGCGATGCATTGTTGAACATCAACGTGATTTCTTCGAACATGGCGAAGAAGCGATGAAGCCAATGGTTCTGAATGATGTTGCGTTAGCCGTTGATATGCACGAATCCACGATCTCTCGTGTAACGACTCAAAAATTCATGCACACGCCACGTGGTATCTTCGAACTCAAATACTTTTTCTCAAGCCATGTCAGCACTGACAATGGCGGTGAATGTTCATCTACAGCAATTCGCGCACTCATTAAGAAGCTTGTAGCAGCGGAAAATACCGCGAAGCCTCTAAGTGATAGTAAGATTGCTGCTTTACTGGCTGACCAAGGAATTCAGGTAGCTAGACGTACCATAGCGAAATACCGTGAGTCTCTGGGCATTGCCCCATCGAGTCAGCGTAAACGCCTGCTATAAGCTAATTTAGTCGCTATTTACTTAGTAACTATAGCCAGGCAACCAACTGAAAAGGAAAGTCTATGCAAATCAATATTCAAGGCCATCACGTTGATCTTACCGATTCAATGCAAGACTATGTTCACACTAAATTCGACAAACTTGAGCGCTTCTTTGATCATATAAATAGCGTTCAGGTTGTTTTAAAAGTTGAGAAAATCAATCAAATCGCAGAAGCTACCCTGCATATAAATCAGGGGGAAATCCATGCGACAGCAACAGATGAAAGCATGTATGCCGCGATTGATTCATTGGTTGATAAACTCGTCCGCCAACTCAACAAGCACAAAGAAAAGCTAAGTAGTCACTAACATGCAATTAAGCGAAGTACTTTCATTGGACTGCACCAAAAGTGCAGTCCAATGCACAAGCAAAAAAAGAGCCCTTGAGCTCATCAGTCAGATCGCAGCAGAAAGCTGTGGTCAAGATTCAACAGAACTGTTTGAGTGCATGTTGAGCCGTGAAAAAATGGGCAGTACAGGCATTGGTAATGGCATTGCTATTCCCCACGCTCGTATGAATGTCAGTGATAAAGCGATTGCTGTATTACTGCAATGCCAAGATCCCATCGAATTTGATGCTATTGATAATCGTCCTGTCGACCTACTATTTGCCCTGCTTGTTCCAAGTGAACAATGTAAGGAGCATCTAAAAACCCTTTCTTGTATGGCAGAGCGACTAAACGATAAGCAGACTCTGAAACAGTTACGTAATGCTCAAAGCGATCAAGAGCTTTACGACATCATGATTCAAGTGCCAACTTGCGAGCAATAACATGCGGTTAATCGTTGTTAGTGGCCAATCTGGGGCCGGTAAAAGTGTTGCGCTACGAGTCCTTGAAGACTTGGGGTATTACTGCGTCGATAACCTGCCAGTAAACCTGCTCAACGACTTTGTCGAATCGGTACGTGAGATCAATCAAAACGTCGCGGTTAGCATTGATATTCGTAACCTACCGAAAGAGCCTCAATTAGTTACAGAGATGCTAGAACAGCTAGAGTCTGCCACTAATATTGATGTGAACGTCTTGTTCCTAGATGCGAGCAAGCAGACGTTACTCAAGCGCTACAGCGAAACACGTAGAATTCACCCTTTATCGATCGGCCAAGAAAAGCTCTCTCTTGAGCAAGCGATTGATTTAGAGAAGACACTCCTGACACCTCTCGCAGAGCAAGCATGCATTGTGATTGACAGTAGCGACTGCAACCTCTACGAATTGAGTGAAAAGGTTCGTTTTAAAGTTGAAGGCAAAGAGAAGCAAGAGCTGATCATCGTCTTTCAATCTTTCGGTTTTAAGTATGGCCTACCAAGTGATGCCGACTACGTGTTTGATGTTCGCTTTTTGCCGAACCCCCACTGGGAACCCGCACTACGACCACTAACTGGGCTAGATGCACCAATTCACTCTTTTCTTGAAAAACACGCAGAAGTTATTGAACTCAAGCAACAGATCCAAGGCTTTGTTGAACAGTGGTTACCAATGTTAGAGAAGAACAATCGCAGTTACCTAACGGTCGCGATTGGCTGTACTGGCGGTAAACACCGCTCGGTTTATCTAACTCAGAAAATTGGTGAGTACTTCGAGCAACTTGGCCATCAAGTCCAAATAAGACACGCCTCCCTAGAGAAGCACCAACAGGGCTAACCATGGAATTAACTCGAACTGTACTGATCCAAAATCGCTTGGGTCTTCACGCTAGAGCAGCTGTAAAGTTGGTTGAGCTTGCACAAAGCTTTGATGCAACCATCACTATCCATAGCGAAGAAGACAAAACAGCGACAGCAGACAGCGTAATGGGGCTACTTATGCTGGAATCAGCGCAAGGGCAACATATTACTATTCAAGCTGCAGGCACCGACTCACAGCAAGCACTGGATGCCGTCTGTCATCTCATTGAAGACAAGTTTGATGAGGGTGAGTAGCGAAACCGCTTCACTCACAACGCCTAAGACTCAAACAACGAACCAACCAATATTAAATCTTAGTTCTATCTAAGTTTATGATTTAAATAAGCCCCAGAATTAAGTTACTATTCCAACCATTGTTAGAATAATGAGATAGGAGGAAAATATGGCAGAGCAATTAGAATTCGACCAAGCTCACCAAACCCTCCAAGAAGTCAGCGAAGCCCTAGAAAACGGCCGATTTGTTCACGTACGCCGACAACTTCAGGACATGGAACCTGAGGATATTGCACACCTTTTAGAAGCCTCCCCTCGCAAAAGTCGTGACGTACTCTGGCAACTCACCGATCCTGAAGACTACGGTGAAATTCTTGATGAACTAAACGAAGACGTCAAAGATGCTCTTGTGTCGAAAATGGCACCGGAGACCTTAGCAGAAGCAACAGAAGGTATGGAAACCGATGACGTCGCGTACGTACTTCGAAGCCTACCCGACGATGTTTCTCGCGAAGTCCTTTCTCAAATGGACTCCGTCGATCGTGCATTAGTTGAAACTGCCCTGTCGTACCCTGAGGATTCAGCGGGTGCGATCATGAATACCGACGTAATCACGATTCGTGGTGATGTCGATGTTGACGTTGTTTTGCGTTACATGCGTATGCGTGGCGAACTGCCCGATGCAACTGACGCTCTGTATGTTATTGATGAAGAAGAACGTCTTATCGGTAACCTATCGCTTACCACACTGGTAACGACTCAGCCTGATGTGGCAGTTTCCGAAGTGATGGAGGATGCCGACGAAGCGATCGCGGTTGAAACCAGCGCTTCCGATATTGCGAGCCTGTTCGAACGTCGTAATTGGGTTTCAGCGCCAGTAGTCGATAGCAATCAACACCTTGTTGGTCGTATCACCATCGATGACGTGGTTGATGTTATCCGTGAAGATGCCGAGCACTCAATGATGAGTATGGCGGGTATGGACGATGACGAAGATACCTTCGCACCAGTCGTAAAATCCGCTCGTCGTCGTAGTGTGTGGCTTGGTGCTAACGTACTCGCGGCACTTGCTGCAGCATCGGTATCGAATATGTTTGAAGCAACGCTCGACCAAATGGCAGCGATTGCTGTACTGATGACCATTGTACCTTCGATGGGTGGTGTTGCGGGTAACCAAACCGTTGCTCTGGTGATTCGTGGTTTGGCACTCGGTCATATCGGTGACAGTAACAAACGCGAACTGCTACTCAAAGAGGCAGCCATCGGCTTCCTAAACGGCGTTCTATGGGCCGTTATCATTGGTGGTATCGTGGTGGCTTGGAAAGGTAACTGGATACTGGGAGGTATCATCTCAGCGGCGATGATGACTAACTTGATTGTCGCAGGTATTGCAGGTGTAACTATCCCAGTGATGCTGAAGAAAATGAATATCGATCCAGCCCTTGCTGGCGGTATGGCACTGACCACAGTAACCGATGTTATTGGCCTATCGGTGTTCTTAGGCTTAGCCACCATACTTATCTAGCTTGATTACCGACTCGGTAAATACAAAAAGGGAGCCATCGGCTCCCTTTTTAATGCATCAGGTTTAAGTCTCATGTTTAAACTGAAGCAAATTACTCACCCGCGACTTTCATCGACTCAAGCAGGATAGAACCCGTTTGAATTTGCGAACGTGTTTCTACGTCGTTACCAACCGCTACAATCTGAGTAAACATGTCTTTTAGGTTACCCGCAATCGTCACTTCCGATACTGGGTATTGGATCTCTCCGTTCTCAACCCAGAAACCAGCAGCACCACGAGAGTAATCACCCGTTACGGTATTAACGCCTTGGCCCATCACTTCCGTCACTAAGAAGCCTGTACCTAGCTCTTTTAGCATCTGCTCAAAGTTTTGACCGGTCGATTTAACGAACCAGTTATGAATACCACCAGCATGACCTGTTGGTGTCATATCCATTTTACGTGCGGCATAGCTCGTTAGCAGGTAAGTTGCTAACACGCCATCAGTGATGATTTCGCGATCTTGAGTGTAAACACCTTCGCTATCAAATGGGCTCGAAGCCAAGCCACGTAGGATATGGGGACGCTCTGAGATATTAAACCAATCAGGTAGAATTTTCTGTCCTAGATGATCCAATAAGAAAGAGGATTTACGGTAAAGGTTACCACCACTGATTGCCATCACAAGGTGACCGATCAGGCCAGTAGCAACATCGTTAGCGAACATAATTGGGTATTGACCAGTTGGTAGCTTTTTCGCATCCAAACGGCTAATGGTCTTTTCTGCTGCTTCTTGACCTACGCGCTCAGGCGTCCATAGCTCATCACGGTGACGTGCGACGGTGTAGCTGTAGTCTCGCTCCATCTCACCGTTAGCGCCTTGTCCAATCACACAGCAGCTCGTGCTATGGCGACTCGAAGCGTAGCTTGCTAGTAAGCCATGGCTGTTACCATAAACCTTAACACCATAATGGCTGTCATAGCTTGCGCCATCACTCTGTTTGATCTTATCGCTATAAGCTAACGCTTGCTTCTCAGCAGCAATCGCAATCTCAGCAGCATAATCAGGGTTTGGTTCATCAGGGTGGAAAAGATCCAAGTCTGGAATTTCTTTTACCATGTATTCTTTTGCTGCAGGACCTGCAAATGGGTCTTCAGAAGTGTACTGAGCGATATCAAGCGCAGCCGCTACTGTTTGAGCAATGGCCTTTTCACTCAGATCAGATGTAGATGCGCTGCCTTTTTTCTGGCCGCGATAAACAGTAATACCTAGCGCACCATCACTATTAAATTCAACGTTTTCCACTTCACACATACGTGTTGAAACACTTAAACCCGTTGACTTAGTAATAGCGACTTCAGCTGCGTCTGCACTCACTGATGCCATATCCAACGCTTTAGCTACTGCGGCTTCTAGCTCAACTCTTTGCTGGGCGACTTGCTGTTTTACATCCATATCTATTCTAATTTTTTAGGTCAATATTACGTAGGATAACAAGAATTTCGCTTTCTCCCCAAGATTCTTGCTAAAATAGGCAATATATTCGTTTGAGATAGTGACATAGGCAGAAAAGATGGCTCGCAAAAACCAAAAAGCCCCATGGGAACCAGAAGAAGAAATCATCTGGGTAAGTAAGACAGAAATGAAAACGGACATGGATGCCCTGCAAAAGCTGGGAGAAGAGCTTGTTGGTCTAAAGCCTTCTGTATTAGACAAATTTCCGCTGTCTGAAGATTTGGCACAAGCGATTAAAGATGCACAACGCTTTAAAAATGAAGCGAAGCGTCGTCAACTTCAATACATTGGTAAAGTAATGCGCAATGTCGATCCTGAGCCAATTCAAGCGGCTTTGGATAAAGTACGTAACAAACACTCACAAGCAACAGCTGAGCTACATAAGCTTGAGCAACTGCGTGATCGTGTTGTTGCTGAAGGTGATGCGGCTATTTCAGAAGTCATGGAAATGTACCCTGAAGCAGACCGTCAACGTCTTCGTCAGCTAGCTCGCCAAGCTAACAAAGAGAAATCAGCGAACAAGCCTGCAAAGTCTTCTCGTGAGATCTTCCAAATCTTAAAAGAGCTAAAGCTAGAAGAGTAATCGTTATCTCGCTTTACTCATAGAGTGAATAAAAGACCTAGCGCATGCTAGGTCTTTTTGTTTTTGACGCGCTCAATATCAGAGATCTTAAACAGGAGTGATGAGTCGTCACTCACCCGCTTTAACAAATGAGCTTAACTCTGGCTGTGGATGATCCGCCGTCAGTGCCTCTATCGAGTCTTCAACCAACACCTTACCTAGCGCCACAAAAACAAACTTATTCGCGATACTGCGTGCGTCACCTAAATGGTGAGTCACCATCAAAACCGTAATATTTCGCTCTGCCGCTAATCGCTTCACTAAGCTAAGCATCTCTTCCCGCAGCAAAGGATCCAGCGCAGAGAAAGGTTCATCCAACAGCCAAATATCATGAGGCTGAACAAAACAACGCGCCAACGCCACACGCTGACGCTGACCGCCTGATAAGTGCTCAGGTAACCTATCCAAATACTCAGCGACGCCTACTTGAGCAGCAGCTTGCTCCACCGCTTGCTTTTGGGTTGCGGTAAGCTTCAAACCAGGATGCAGACCTAAGCCAATATTTTCTCGCACCGTAAGGTGAGCAAACAGGTTGTGCTCTTGAAACAACATCGCCAACGGGCGTTGGTGTGCCTCTTTACCAATAAGCGATTGCCCTGCCACTGAGATCTCACCCGATGTAGGCTCGATGAACCCAGCAACTAGCGCCAACAGTGTAGATTTACCAGCGCCACTCGGCCCCATAAGCGCAACAATATCGCCCTGCTCAGCTTGAAAATCAAAGCTAAATAACTCTCTGTGATAGTGGTAGTCCACATCTTTCATCACTAACATCATCGGTTCCTCAACTCTTTAGCTTTGAGCTTCGAGTAAATAAAAATTCAATCAAGCTAAAACTGCCGACACTCAGTAACAGCAAGCTCACTGACACCACAGCAGCCGCTTCCATTTGATAGCTGCCTAATAACTGGAATAGGTACAAAGGCAGAGTTCTAAAGTCTTGGCTACCAAATAAGGCAATCGCACTTAAGTCGCCCATCGCCAACATAAAGCTGATTGAGAAGGCTTGCGCCATAGGTTTACGCAGTGCTCGCCACTCCACCAGCCTAAAGCGAGTGAATCCTGTCATTCCTAAGCTGGCACACACATACTGATACTGCTGAGAAAGGTGCAGCATAGGCTGAGCCAAGGTTTTAATTACGTAAGGCAGCGCCATTAAGCTGTTGACTGCAATCACGATAAAGAAAGCTAAACTGAAAACATCGGTGAATGAACGCAGTAATAAGAAGATACCCGTACTGATCACTAGCCCCGGAGTCACTAAGATAATAGTGCCAATCAATTCAATTTTGTCGGCTCTAAAATTCTTATTCTGTAAGCGCCATGCTCGGCTAGTCAGCAGTATGGCGATACCAATACCAACCGCGATTACACTTGCTAATGACGCGACTTTAACCGAGGTCATTAATGCCGCCCAAAACGGCTCACTGCTAAGTACTGTCAGTGCTTGCGAGTTAATACCACTGACGATAACCATAGCTAATGGCGGCAATACCAGCATTGAGACTATGATGATCCAGAAGCTGTCCCAAGCTTTTGACCACCAGCTGTCCTTAACCAAATATTTATCTTCCGCCAACTGACTGGCCGTCACAGAAATAGGTTTCGATAGGCGTTGAATGCTGACCGCTAGCACACCACACAGCAGCATTTGCCATATCGCGAGTAAGGCACCTGCCTGCAGGTCAAAGTCGAATTTAATGGCCTGATAAATAGCGAGCTCGATAGTGGTTGATTTAGGTCCACCGCCTAGTGCCATCACGGTAGCAAAGCTGGTAAAGCACAGCATAAAGACTAAGCCACACACATGAGGCAATTGCTGTCTTAAACGTGGCCATTCAACCCATCTGAATTTGTTCCAATGACTCATACCCAAGTGAGCACAAAGCTTGTGTTGCTCGGCAGGCACGGTATCTAAGGCTTGTAAAAGTAAGCGACTGGCATAGGGCAAGTTAAAGAAAACGTGCGCCAGCAAAATGCCATTCAATCCATAGATAGAGAATGGCAATTCAATGTCGAAGTTCGCCAAAAACTTAGCTAACCAACCACTATTACCATAGATAGCAAGTAAGCCAAATACACCGACTAACACGGGCAGGACTAAGGTCGACGCGAACAGCCTTAACAACAAAGCTCGTCCAAAAAATTGTCTGCGACATAGCGCATGAGCAATAGGTATAGCAAAGCCAACACTCAGCGTTGTTGAGAGTGTCGCTTGATAAAAGCTGAATTTCGTTACATGCCAATAGTAGGGATCGGACCATACTTGGCTGATATCAAGAGAAGGGGCATTGCTAAGCAATGCCCCAACTGCTGAAACCACGAAGGCGGTAATGAGTATCGCAACCCAAATCCCAACCTTAGGTGTTTTCTTTATCATAAATTGATTTTTTACCGTAAACAGTTCACTCAAAGTATATCGAACGAACTTTTAAATACAGAAAGCCTATTTTTTAAAGTAAGTTAGAAAGTAAGTGCACTCTGCCATTCACGAATCCATGGCTTACGCTTAGCGGCAATTTCTTCAGGCGTGAAGCTTAGCGCTTTCTGAGGAACCTTAAGTTGCTCGAACCCTTTTGGAAGCTCAATATCGGTCACTGGGTACATCCAGTTGCCTGTTGGCATCGCCGATTGGAATTCATCACTTAGGATAAACGCCATAAAATCATCAGCAAGTTTCTCGTTCTTACTGCCTTTAACTTTAGCGGCCACTTCAACTTGAGTGTAATGCCCTTCTTCGAAGCTTGCTGCTGCGTACTTAGAATCGCTCTCAGCAATAATGTGGTAAGCCGGAGAGGTTGTGTAAGACAACACTAAATCCGACTCACCTTCTAGGAACATAGAATAAGCTTCAGACCAACCTTTGGTTACAGTCACAGTTTTCTGAGCAAGCTTCTTCCATGCTGCTGTCGCTTCATCACCGTATACCGACTTCATCCAAAGCATCATGCCTTGGCCTGGTGTTGATGTACGTGGGTCTTGGTAGATAACCTTGAGATCATCTCGCAGCTCAACCAGCTCTTTCAAGCTCTTCGGCGGGTTTGCCAATTTCTCTTTGTTGTAAACAAAAGCAAAGTAGCCAAAGTCATAGGGAACAAAAGTGCTATCGTTCCAACCATTAGGAAGCGTTACTGATGAAGTATCAACATTATGCTCAGCCAATAAGCCCGTCGCTTTCGCTTCAGCCATAAGGTTGTTGTCGAGACCTAGCAAGATATCGGCTTTGCTGTTGCCCCCTTCAAGACGTAAACGGTTCAGGATAGAAACGCCATCTTCTAGCGCGACAAAATTCACATCACAGCCACACTTTTCTTCAAATGCTTTTTCAACGGCAGGACGAGGGCCCCAATCCGCAGCAAAAGAATCATAGGTATATACAGTTAGAGTATTGTCTGCAGCTACGGCAGAAAAAGAGATCGCTGTAGTAACAGCAAGGGTAGTTAATGTGAATTTCACTGGACGCTCTCCATGGTCTGAGCGGCACAGGTTTGAGGGAGGAGAACGGTAGAGGTTGTTCCTAACTCAATTCCTACGCCAGCATTATCTGGTTCAGGTTTACGGGTCCCAAGCATCTGCTTGATCTCAGCTCGCATTCATTATTTGAATGGTTCGCTCCCCGATGAGTGTTCAGAATTGTAATTTGATTTTTAACAATAAGCTATCAAGTTTGGATCAATTACGTTGATCGTAGCCCCAACGTGGCACTAAACCTTGTTCGATACCAAGATGATCAAGAATACGCGCCACCATAAAGTCGACCAGATCTTCAATTGACTTAGGTTGATGATAAAAACCCGGAGCCGCAGGCATGATCGTCACGCCCATGGTCGAAAGCTTGTGCATGTTCTCTAGATGCAGCGTCGAAAATGGCGTCTCGCGAACCACCAACAACAGTTGACCTCGCTCTTTCATGACCACGTCTGCTGCTCGCTCAATCAGGTTATCCGACAAGCCATGTGCAATCGAAGCCAAGCTTCCCGCTGAACATGGACAAACGACCATCTGCTTCGGCGCTGCTGAACCAGAGGCAACCGGCGAGAACCAGTCGTCTTTGCCACACACCACCAGCTTTTCAGGGTCGCAACCAAGGTGTTTAACTAAAGCTTGTTTCGCCGCATCCGGTCCAGCAGGTAACTTAAGCTCATGCTCGGTCGCCAATACCACTCGCGCTGCCGATGAAATCAGCAAATAGACCTGATAATCGGCCGCCAAAAGGCATTCAAGTAAACGCAGGCCATAAGGCGCACCGGATGCGCCAGTGAAAGCAAGAGTTATCGCTTTATCGTGTTTTGTCATGTTCTCAATTACTTCAAATTATAAGGTCGTGGATGCCGTTAGCCTTTGAGTGCCAATCCATCCAACAGTTTTTGGTGAATACCACCAAAGCCACCATTACTCATTACCAAGATTTGGTCGCCCGCTTGTGCCTCTGAGACAATTTTAGCAACGAATGCATCCATGTCATCACTCACGTGTGCAGGTTGGTGACAAGCGTCTGCAACATCTTGAACCGACCAATCAATGTTATCCGGTTGGAATAAGTAGGTAGAATCCGCCTGCTTCAACGAATCAGCCAGGGTTTCTTTGTGCACACCACGTTTCATAGTGGCAGAACGAGGCTCTAAAACGGCAATGATCTTCTTAGTGTCGACCTTATTACGTAACCCGCCTAGCGTAAGTTCAATCGCCGTTGGGTGATGAGCAAAATCGTCATAAACAGAAACACCTGCCACCTCGCCTTTAAACTCCAAGCGGCGCTTAGTGTTAATGAAAGTAGCTAGTGATTCACAAGCGAGGTCTGGAGTCACACCTACGTGTCGTGCAGCAGCTATCGCCATCAAAGCATTATTTACGTTGTGATCGCCCACTAAATCCCAATCTACCGTTCCAACACATTCGCCTTGGAAGTAGACCTCAAATTTAGAACCATCTTTAATCAGCTTCTTCGCATCCCAATCACCTTGTTCGCCGCTTGATTCAGTCTCACTCCAACAGCCACGAGATAGAACATCTTGAATAGCAGTGTCTTGCTTAGGTGAGAAAATGCGACCATTACTTGGCACAGTGCGAACCAAATGATGAAACTGACGCTTAATAGCTTCAAGATCATCGAAGATGTCCGCATGATCGAACTCTAGGTTATTCATGACCAAGGTTCTTGGGTGGTAATGGACGAACTTAGAGCGTTTATCGAAAAAAGCACTGTCGTATTCGTCAGCTTCGACCACGAAGAACATGCTTTCACCAAGGCGAGCAGAGATACCAAAGTTCCCCAACACACCGCCAACTAAAAAGCCCGGAGCATAGCCACAGTCTTCCAAGATCCAAGCCAGCATGCTTGATGTCGTGGTCTTACCATGCGTTCCCGATACCGCCAACACCCAACGGTCATGCAGTAAGAATTCTTGCAACCACTGAGGGCCAGAGGTGTATCTAAGATTGTTATCCAATACATACTCAACACACGGGTTACCACGGCTCATCGCGTTACCGATAACCACGAGATCCGGCCTTGGCTCGAGTTGGCTAGGGTCGAACCCTTCAATAATTTCAATCCCTTGAGATTCCAACAAGGTGCTCATTGGTGGGTAAACATTCGCGTCACTACCGGTAACCTTGTGACCTAGTTGACGAGCCAATACCGCAGCACCACCCATAAAGGTGCCACAAATTCCTAAGATATGAATATGCATAAATTGCTTCCAAACGCTTGGCTAAATAAACGATGCCCTAATTAAAACGGCTTGCACTCATTATCATTAAATAGCGGTTAAAAGCGAGCGGCAATGCAAAACAAATTTAGTCGACATAGTAAGTGAGATCTGCGTCGCTTAGTTCATTACCATTAAAAAGATCTAGCCTTTAGAATTTAGGTAAGCGTCTAGATGAATAAAGCCCGTACAAGAGGCCAATTCTATAGTGCTCAAATCCCCCTAATATTCAGAGAAGTTTAAGGAAATAACATGTCTGAGATGCGCACCCTTGGTGAGTTCATTGTTGCAAAACAAAATGACTTCCCCCATGCAAGCGGTGATCTATCATCCCTTTTGTCATCAATTCGTCTTGCTGCAAAAATTGTTAACCGCGAAATTAACAAGGCAGGTCTTGTCGATATTACTGGCGCTGTTGGTACAGACAACGTTCAAGGTGAAGAGCAACAAAAGCTAGACCTGTATGCTAACGACAAATTTAAAGCCGCACTTGAAGCTCGAGATCAAGTTTGTGGTGTCGCGAGTGAAGAAGAAGACGAAGCCGTTGCCTTCAATAAAGAGCTCAACAAAAACGCAAAATACGTTGTACTGATGGATCCACTTGATGGTTCTTCAAACATCGATGTGAATGTATCGGTTGGTACAATTTTCTCAATCTACCGCCGAGTATCACCGATTGGTACTCCACCAACACAAGAAGACTTCCTACAACCAGGGCATAAGCAAGTAGCTGCTGGTTACGTGATTTACGGCTCTTCAACCATGCTGGTATACACAACTGGTGCTGGCGTAAATGGCTTCACCTACGATCCATCACTGGGTACCTTCTGCCTGTCTCATGAAAATATGATGATCCCTGACGAAGGTAAGATTTACTCAATCAACGAAGGTAACTACATTCGTTTCCCTACAGGTGTTAAGAAGTACATCAAATACTGTCAGGAAAGCGAGCCAAGTGATAATCGTCCTTACACTTCTCGCTATATTGGTTCTCTTGTATCTGATTTTCACCGTAACCTACTTAAAGGCGGCATCTACCTGTACCCAAGTACAGAAAGCCATCCTCAAGGTAAGCTGCGTCTATTGTATGAGTGCAACCCAATAGCCTTCATCATGGAGCAAGCTGGTGGTATCGCCTCCGATGGTGCCCAACGCATCATGGATATCAAACCAACAGAGCTACATCAACGTGTACCTTTCTTTGTCGGTTCGAAGAGCATGGTAAAAAAAGTAGAAGAGTTTCTTGAGCTTAACCCAGACTAAGCCATTCGTTTATTTATTAAATTAACGTCATTAAAAAAGCCAGCATCTAAATGCTGGCTTTTTATTGGTCACTGCGTTAACTTTTCACTGGATTATCGAATATCAAATTTCGATTCAGCACCTCGTTCATAGTTGAAGCGGAACCATTTATCAATATCATCGCAAATTCCAAGGTAAGTCTCGCCGCGACGTCCTAGCGCACGTGGATTTTGGGAACAATACTGAGTTTTACCAATTTCATACCCTTGGCCATAAGCGGCATACAAGTCTGCATCAATTGATGGTGAAGACGCTGCTTCAGCCAAACTTGCTTCTGTTTGCTTAGTTTTACCTTTCAGTGCCATTTCTTCACCAAAGCTCTGCCAATCGGTCGTGTTCATTGACGTTGGTGGCGGAGTTTGTGCACAACCAAATAACATTACTGATAGCACCAATAATAGATATTTCATAATTTCCTCCTGATGGAAAAGATTAGCCTGTAGATTGAGACTTTTAGCTATTACGTCAGAAAGCTTTCATTAGTTCATTCACTACAGCGGGTTGTTCCGCTTACACCAGTCACCCGAAAGTATTTCTTTTTTAGCGGTTAGATCAAGCTGATACAAATATACCCATGCTAATCCAAATATAGTCTCTATTTGCTCACGACGATACTCAACCGGAACACCTTCTAGCCGATCAAGCGACGCCAAAACTTCGTCGTTAACTAAATAGACCTCGCCAGCGACACTTTTCTTTCCCAAAATCATCGCCGGATAGGCACCTAAATCAAAAAGTGCGTATTCATTAGGTGTATCAAACTGCCCTAATAAATCGCAGCCCTTCAAATAGTGGTGATTGGACTGACCTTGCCTCAAGGTTCCATAGACAAAAACAAGATGCTGCATACGCCCTCCATGAGGCTTTACTCGAACTCAAATTGATAGAGGAGGTCTACCGCACTGTCTAAACCAGAGACGGCTTCAACGTAGAGATCCTGCATCAATCGATAACGAACGGTAAACTCACCAAGCGAGTTGAAGATACCAACACCATACTTAACCTGTAAGCCTGGAAGGATGTAACCACTTACCGTCACTTGAGAGTCATCGCCAGACCCTGCAGTATCCAGTTGTAAGTCCTGCACACCAAATGCCTCACCGATTTCACCGACAACCTTACCGCTCTTCGCCAAGCTCAAGCCAATTAGGGTAGTCGTCATCGAACCATTCGATTCACCATCGATATCTTGACCACGTAGAATATAAGAAAGCGCGTTAGCTTGCGGCATCGCAGGGTCAGAATAAATTTCGATAGTCGGCTCTGTTGCAGGGCCTGTCACACGAATACCGGCAGTTACATCGTCTTGAGTATTATCAGGGTTACGTATCGCATTAATCGCTACGTATGGCTGATCCGGTGGGCCGTTCATTAGGATCTTGCCCTCTTCGATCAACAGGTCTTGCCCGAATGATTGGTAAGTACCATCCACGATGTTCACTTCACCCGTGATGAAAGGGCCTTGGTCTTTTTGAGCAACATTAAGCTTACCGACCAACTCACCTTCAAGGCCGAAAGCGGACAGCTTAAAGTCATCACCAATGGAAATATTAATGTTAGTCATCACATTGAACGGAATCGTATCTTCACTTTCAGGCTCAAGATCTTTGTTCAAGATAACTTGATCGGAGGACACACCAACAGCTGATGGAGGTAAATCTTCTACAACAATTCGTCCCCATGGTAATGAAATATCGCCCGTAATCTTCGCAAGCTCTGGTGTAACATCAATGGTCATATCAGGCACTACCTTAACCTTGACCATCGGCGGAATATCAACCATCAACTCATCAGCAAAAACTCTGACGTTAGAGTGCCATGCTTTAAGGTCTTGCCAATCCCCGCTTCCCTCGATATCAAGGTGACCATCAGGCGTTTCAATATTCGCATCCAGTTTTGCACTATAGCCATCAAAGTCGAGGTCGATACGGCCATCTTTTACATCAACAGGCGTAACATCACCTTTGACTTGAATACCATCAACAGAGAATTGACCAAAGACTTGAGGGTGCATCAAAGAGCCTTTTACTTTTAAGTCACTCTCAAGGTTAGCCTTTAATAGGCTGTATTCACCGAGAATCGGCTGTAAGAAATCGAGGTGGAACGTGCTCAGCTTGATTGCTGCATCAACCATTTTATCTTCAGCGAGAATATCCGGTAATGAAACCGTGCCAGACAAGTCACCATTATCGGCAACATCCAACATAAAGTTAGCGTCTAGCTTGTTGTCTTTCAGCTGGGCATTCAATGCAACACTTTCCCAACCCAAAATGATTGGCTCACCAACTTGTTGAACAACCTGACCTTTCGGCATATCAACGCTTACCGTAACCTCCGGTTCACCTTGTTCAGACCACTTGGCATGAGCTGTCGCATTCACCAAACCCTGTAGTTGCGTTTCTTTAGGAACAAAAGCTTTAATTTGCTCGAAATCGAATTGGTTGATGGCCAATTTCGCCTCTCCCGATTTCCCGACACGAACGTCTTCATCCAGACACACACTAGAACTAGACTGTTTCCAACAGTGCGCTTGAACATCAGCAAACTGCTTATCGACATCCGCCTTAATCGCAACAGGCTGCTCTAATATCCAAGGACCTTGCTGAGTGGTGATTTTGACTCGATCTAATGATCCATCCCAGATAAGAGAAGGCTTTTGAATCAACTCACCAGAGATAGCTAGACTTGTCGACACGATGTTGGATATCACATCGAGTGTCACGGTATGTTGCTTCTCGCCACCACTCACCGTTAAGTCGATGCTTTCCACGCTCTGATCTTGATAGGTTAAGTTCTTGGCTTTTAATACAAGATCGGCTTGAGCTTCAGGTAATGGCAGAGGAACCACAGAGCCATTAAGAGACAAGGATTCTAGTGTTGCTTCGTTATTCCAATCGACCTTATCAACATTAAGCGCGAGATCGACTTCTGGCTTTTTCGTTGGGCCGCTTAGCTGGATATTACCAATCACTTTCCCCGTCAGCTCCGGAACACTTTTATCTAACTGTGGGAAATTAATCGCAACGCCCATATCCCATTGATTATCAAGTTGCCCCTGTGCCTTAATCGAGTTAACACCGTGGGCCAAGCTCAAACCACTGGTTTTAAGTTTAGGCTCACCACTCGCACTGCGATCAGACGCCGACAACTGCCCTTCGATATCCAGAGGGTATTCACGCAGGATCCCCTCAATATCAAGTTTGGGCAGTTCAATCGCCCAGCCACCGGCTTTAGTCAGTTCACCAGAGGTAGCAATACTTCCACTAATGTTACCCTCGGCTTCTGGCCATTGCAGACCCGGCTGAATATCTTTTAACGCAACCTCAGCTTGCCAGTTAACAAGACTCTTCCAATTCGCTTTAACGACACCGTTGAGCTCACCGCCTAGCGTGTTCAGCTTTAGGCGCTCGAGCTCAATCTGCTCAGTGGTACCTTTACCCTGTAGGTCAATGGCTAACGCAGGAATATCCTTACCATCAGCTTCGCCAATTAACTGCACATTAAAACCATCTAATGAACCATCCGCTTTGAACTTCTTAATCTCCGCTTGGTAATCGCTTTTGCCTGTAAGAGGCCATTGCGCTTGCCCTCCCTCTAAAAGAAGGTCAAATGGCAGAGCCGGCTCTAAGGGTTGAATATCCCCAGACAACTTTGCCTCAATCAACTCAGAAAACTGGGAATCTAGGTTTAGCTTAGCCACGCTGCCTTGTGCTTTCAGCGATAGTTTCTGACCAGCAAGGTCAGTTTCTTTCACTAACGCATCCAAAGAAAGCTCTAGCGGGTAACCATCTTTAAGCTCAATCTTGGTAGAAAGGTTCGCATTCGCCTGCGGCATATCGAGTTCGAGAGTGGAAACATCAACCGTGTTTTTACCCGCTCGAGCTTCGAGTCCAAGGTGGTTCACCACAATTGGCGTTTCTTGTTCTAAGGTAAAACGGTTGAGGTCAAAACGCTCCAGCATAATCTGTAAAGGAATCCAGACTTCCGGCAATTCGATAGCAGTTTTAGTAGCAGTCTCTGGCTCGACAGCTTCTACTTGCGGTTCTTCTGTCGATTCCGCGAGTTTAACTTTCAGATCATTGAATAAGGTTGGCGATACCGTCAGCTTTTCGCCCTGCATGCTCAAAGCCGTAGAGAACAGGCTCCATTCAATTTCATGACCTAGGATATTCAGCTTGATATCAGATAAAGCGATTCGATTGATCACGATTGGTAGTGGTGTTTTTACCGATGTTACGGGCGGTGTAGGCTCTGCTTCTTCTGTAGAAGCTGGCGGTAATTCAGTAAATGCGAAGTCCAACCCTTGAATAGCTAAACGATCGACACACAGCTTAGGATCGAGCAGACAGCGTGGATTAATTGCCAAGTTCAGCTTTTGAACCTTGGTATCGATATGAAGGCTATCATCTTTGAACTGGACATTATTAAGCGTAAAGCTTGGAAAGAGAGCGCCTTTAGTACTTTCCACTTTAAGTTGTGGCACTGCTTTTTCAGCGCCCCACAGCACGGTGTTCAACCCCGGATTGGTGAACAAAACAAAACCGAGCAGGGCTATCAACAATAGCAAAATAGACGTCAATGAAATCGACGTCCATTTTATGCACTTACCCACAACGTTAATCATAATTCAGGCCCTAAACTAAAGTGCAGTTGGAACTCATCGCCTTTCTTCGCATCTAGGCCCCAAGCAAAGTCTAAACTCACAGGACCTACGGGAGAGGCCCAACGCACTCCGACACCGGTGCCGTGCTTCCACTCTGGCTTATCATTGAATGCATCACCAATATCGTAGAATGCGGCACCCCACCAGTTTCCAACTAATCGGTATTGGTATTCAAACGAGCTGGTTGCCATGTATTTTGCGCCGGTTAGTGCACCACTTTCATCTCGAGGAGAGATAGACTCATAGCCATAACCACGAATGCTATTATCACCACCAGCAAAGAATCTTAGAGAGGGAGACAGCTTTTCAAACTCGTCGGCAAAGTTACCGCCGAATTGAAGGCGAGTTAAACCACGGTGGTTGTTGCCAATACTTCGTATCCATGCCGTTCGCCCTTGAAAACGTACCACCTTGGTTTCAGATAACAAGGTATCATCAGCCGCCTCAAACATAATGGTTTGTTTATCGCCCCACATCGGCATCGAACCGCCTCGTGTTCGAGTTCGTGAGAACGAAATCCCCGGCAATACAAATTGTGCTAAATCGTCTTGTAAACCTTGCTCATAGTTTTCGACCAAGTATCGAATGAATACTGTGCGCTGCCAGCCATTATCCAGACGCCAATATCTTTCTAAGGCTAAGTTTGATTCCAAACTTTTGGTATCTCGGTTATCCAAGTTCTTCATTCCGTACTTAACTTGATAGTAGTCATTAAGCACGTCATCCAATGGAATTTTATAAGCCGCCGTGATCGTCTGTTCAGGCTTGGAGATCGACAAACTACTATTGAAGCTATGGCCTTTATCATTAACCCAAGGTTTCTTCCATTTGAGAGTACCTTTCACGCCAAGGTCTGTTGAGACACCGATACCCGTTTCAATTTGGTTACGCGCTTGAGGAGCAAGGCTGACCTTCATAGGAATCTCTCTGCCCTCACCCAACTGGCTTAAATCAGGCTCAACAAATACCGAAGAGAACCAATCGGTATTAGATAGGTTTTGGTTGTACTCACCAACTTTGGTTATGGAATAAGGTTCGCCATCTTCAAATGGTTTGAGTGACTGCACTTTATCCTCTTCTATTTGGCTACCAGTAACCAGAGTGGTACCAAAGTGATAGCGAATACCACTGTTATAATGAAGACGAACATAAGCGCGGTTTAATTCAGGGGCGACTTCTAGCTTACTGAGGTCATATGCCCCATCAAAATAGCCTTTCGCTAATCCAAGATTACGTATCGACGATTTCAAAGAGTCATAATTACCATGGTTCAAGATTGAACCTTTAGACAGCTTACTCTTAGCGATCAACGCTAAAAAGTCTGGGTCATCTTTGGCTTCACCAGTCAGAACGATATCGGAAGCATAAATAATAACAGGCTCTCCCGACTCAACCGTAACGGTCAGCTCGGTATCATCTTCGGAGTGAGTAAATGTGATAATAGGTTGGTAGTAGCCTAACGCATTCAGGGCTTCTTTAATCATAGATTCCAAGCGAGATTGGAACCTTAGTGAAACCGAATACTCTTCTTCAGGGATCGCACTCAGATAAGCATCAACATTATCTTCAAGCGCTCCATCCAGCCCTTTAATCTCAAGGGAAACGTCAGCAAAAGCGAGCGTCGATGACAGTAGAGTGCCAATCAGAACTGGTAAAGTTTTTCTTATCATGTTTAATTGGTGAAGAAGTTATCAATACGTTAATAAGTGAAAAGAAATAATACCGCTAAATAGGCATTGAGTCTGTAATAAATCCTGGAATAACACGGTCTAATTTAAAGACTTATTCAATATTGACCAACAGTTGATATGAACCCACGTTAAATAAAAGCCAGCGCGGTAAACGTATGCGAAAAGGAATATAAGATGCTAAACAAACAACAACTGGTTTCTGCAGCAACCGCACTACCGGGAAATACTGACCCAATTCGAATCACTGAGCGCCATTTCGTTAATCAAACCGATCTGCTAGATACACCTACGGGCTCTCAACAAGAAGTCCTGTTTGGTATGGGATGCTTCTGGGGAGCTGAGCGTTTGTTTTGGCAATTGGATGGCGTTATTTCAACATCCGTTGGTTACGCTGGCGGATACACAGTCAACCCCACTTATGAACAAGTATGTACTGGGCAAACCGGCCATACCGAAGTCGTTCGTGTCATTTTTGATAGTGAACAAACCTCTCTAACTCGAATACTTGAAACTTTTTGGGAGCGTCATGACCCAACTCAAGGGATGCGCCAAGGCAACGATTTAGGAACTCAATATCGTTCCGCGATTTACACCTTCAGTGAAGAACAACAATCTATCGCTGAGCACTCTAAACGTGAATATCAACGAGCAATGACTGAATCTTTAGGCAACGAGATCACAACGGAAGTTCTGCCTGCTGGAAAATATTTTTTCGCTGAAACCTACCACCAGCAATACCTAGCTAAAAATCCGAATGGGTATTGCGGGTTGGGTGGAACAGGTGTCTGCTTCCCTCCACAATAAAGTGCCGTTCGACATACTAGCGAGAACGACACGCATTAAAAAAGGGCTTCCATTGGAAGCCCTTTTCATTGTTAATCTATTCGGTGCAAACAAATTGATAAAGCGCAGTTACACCGGCAACGCTGCAATCGTGCCGTTAACTTCTTTAAAAATAGTGAGCTTTTGTTTGTCTGAAACTTCAGGAAGAAGCACCTTGCCTTGGTCGAAGCGAAACTCTCCAACACCTTCAATAGCAAATTGGCCTTTGAACAGGACTTTAACGAAACGCGCCACCTGATGTGGACGGTAAGTAGAAAATTTTCTTAACATAATACAACCTCAATTCCATTTGAGTACTACAGTCACATACCTGAACAGCGTCGCTGTTCAAAGCACATTTAATCGCTAATTCCTTTAGCAAACAGCAAGATAATCTATTGTTCATCTCGATATTGATGCATTATACCTTTTGGTAACAAGCCTGCAACTTCTTTCTACGTCGTACGATAAAAAAGTTAAAGAGGCATTTTTCAAATTTCATATTATACTTCCTGTGCAAACCAATAAGCGGAACAAAAATATAATGAAAAACAAAACTCTACTGGCTTTTTTAGCCGCAGCCTCTCCACTCTTCGCCAATGCTCACAACCTATCAGTAGGCGCTACCCTGCCTGCCGTCGATGTTAGTAACTATGGTGAGATTGTTCTAAACGACGGAAATACTGGATATCAAGCTTGGGCAACCAATGATCTTCTCGGTAAAGTTCGCGTCGTTCAAGCTATCGCTGGCCGCAGCAGTTCTAAAGAGCTCAACGCACCACTGATGGCAGCCATTACCGCATCGAAGTTCTCAGAAGACAGCTACCAAACCACCACCATCATCAACCAAGATGATGCGATTTGGGGTACTGGGTCTTTTGTTAAGTCGTCTGCCGAAAGCAGCAAAGAAGAATTTCCATGGTCTTCTATGGTCCTAGATGAAGACGGCACCGTTGCGTCATCATGGGCTCTAAAAGAAGAAAGCTCAGCGATTATCGTTCAAGACAAGCAAGGTAAAATTTTGTTTGTAAAAGAAGGCGCATTAAACGAATCAGAAGTCACTCAAGTCATTGAGTTGATTAAAGCGAGTCTTTAATAAGATATTCGCGTCTTTTTCGAGACCTAACCAAAGGATATTGTTATATTGTAACAGTATCCTTTTTTAATTCTGTGGTTAATGATCCTGATGTGGCAAAACACACCTAACAATGCGAAACGCAAAACCTGCTTTTTGCTAGGGCTGATGCTTATGCTAAGCCTGTTAGCCGCAACACATATTGTGGATATTCACCCAGAACACCACACTTCGCATCAATGTGAGCTGTTTTCGCTTAATCAGTTCATTACTGCGCACTCGCTGCCACAAGTTCCAGAGTTCCATTCAGAATTTACTGTCGCTATCACTGAGTCAGTAACTTCACTACAGCGGCTATATTTCGCGTATTTAGCTCGCTCACCTCCTGTAAATATCGCTTAATTACCACTACTTTTTAATTAACCTTTATTCAGGAAAAAAAACATGAAACCTACTATTTTAGCCGTTGTTATCGGCATGACTGTCTCTACAAATGTTCTAGCTAACGAAGAATTCCGCTCTCATGGTGCACACGTACATGGTCAAGTTGAAGTAAACATCGCGCAAGATGGGCAAGAACTGCTTGTTGAAGTAACAGCTCCTGGCGCAGATGTGGTTGGCTTTGAACATGCTCCAGAAACTGCAGAGCAGAAAAAAGTGTTTGAGCAGGCTATCGCACAATTAAACAAGCCAGAAGAACTGTTTAGTTTTAACAATGCGAGTTGTACTCTGAAGTTCAAGTCAGTGGCAAACACCTTAGAAGGCGATCATGACGACCATGAAGGCCATGACCATGCGGAACACGATCATGACGACCACAAAGGCCATGACCACGCTGAACACGGTCATGACGACCACAAAGGCCATGACCATGCTGAGCACGATCATGACGATCACAAAGACCATGAACACGCTGAACACGCTGAACACGATCATGGTGACCACAAAGACCATGACCACGCTGAACACGATCATGACGACCACAAAGACCATGACCATGCTGAGCACGATCATGATGACCACGAAGGTCATGACCACTCTGAAGGTGGCCACGGCGAATTCACCGTTGAGTACCATTACCAATGTTCAGACGTTGCTAAGCTAGACACAGTTAGCACTCAATGGTTCTCTAAGTTCGGTAATACAGAAAAAATGACTGTGAACTTACTAACAGACACAGCTCAAGTACAAGAAGTGCTTAACGCAGAGCGTATTAGTTTCCGATTCTAATCACTCCTAGATCGGATTAAACGTAAAATAAACAGCCAGGTAAGTCATCGCTTACTTGGCTGTTCAAATCGGTGTGTTCTGGGGAATTTATGCTTCAAATTGCTGTCCAGTAGATACACCGCTTTAATTATTGGAGCTTGCATGTCTTCTGACAGTTCATCACTTGTAGTCAAACTCGAAAATATCAGCTTTCGTTGGAAGCCTGAATTACCACCAACGCTAGAGATCCCCTCTCTGTACATCCAAGCCCAAGAGCACCTTTTCATAAAAGGGCCAAGTGGTTGTGGAAAATCAACTTTGTTAGGGCTACTGACCGGGATCAACCAAGCTGAGCAAGGAGAAGTCTCTATTCTTGATCAAGGTCTCACTCAGCTTACACCTCGTCAAAGAGATAAATTCAGAGCCGATCATATTGGTTATATTTTCCAGCAATTTAACCTGCTTCCTTATCTGTCAGTTATCGATAACGTGACGCTTCCTTGCCAGTTTTCACAGATTCGTAAACAGCAAGTCGCTGAAAGCCAGAAAAGCTTACAAGAGACGGCTCGAGAGTTATTACTCCGATTAAAGCTACCTCAAGCTTTAATGGACAAACCCGTTACCGAGTTGAGCATAGGTCAACAACAACGTGTTGCTGCCGCTCGTGCTTTGATCGGCCAACCTAAAATCATTATTGCCGACGAACCGACATCGGCTTTGGATCATGACAACCGAGAAGCCTTTATCGAATTGTTGCTAGAGCAAGCTAATCAAGCGGGCTCGACTCTGATCTTTGTGAGTCACGATCCAACACTAGAAAAGTTGTTCACTCGAACCATAGATTTAAAAACCGTTAACCAAGCTAAGGCTGTCGTATGAAAGTAATTACTCACTTAGCCTTAAAAAGCGTACTCAACCGTAAAGCCACGGCTATTCTCACCATTCTCACGGTGGCGGTATCCGTCATTCTCTTACTCGGCGTAGAACGCGTTAGAACCGAAGCAAAAAGCAGCTTCGCCAATACGATATCGGGTACTGACCTTATCGTTGGTGGCCGTTCTGGTCAGGTAAACCTGCTGCTTTACTCAGTATTCAGAATCGGTAATGCGACCAACAACATCGACTGGAAAAGCTACCAAGAATTTAGCCAACACAAAGCCGTAAAGTGGGCGATCCCTATTTCATTGGGTGATTCTCATAAAGGCTTCCGTGTGATGGGTACTAACCATAGCTACTTTGAAAACTACCGCTATGGAAGTAAGCAACCACTTACTTTCCAGCAAGGTAAAGAGTTTAATGAGCTATTTGATGTGGTGATTGGTGCCGATGTCGCGAAGAAGTTGGACTATACGATTGGTGATCAAATCATTCTTGCGCACGGTATCAGTGATGTTGCGTTTAGCCGTCACGATAATCTGCCCTTCAAGATCGTGGGAATACTGGCACCAACCGGAACACCAGTAGACAAAACCGTCCACGTATCGCTAGAGGCAATCGAAGCAATTCACGTTGGCTGGGAATCCGGTGCTAACTTAGGACATACACCGGATGCGGAAACCTTAAAGACTTTTGATTTCCAACCTCAGCAAATCACAGCCATGATGCTTGGGCTGAATTCGAAGATTCAAACCTTCGCACTGCAACGAGAAATAAATAACTACCGCCAAGAACCTTTGAGCGCCATTATGCCGGGCATTGCGCTTCACGAATTGTGGGGAATGATGGCAGTAGCAGAACAAGCACTACTGATTGTTTCAGGGTTTGTTGTTGTCGCCGGTTTATTGGGCATGCTCAGTAGCCTACTCACTAGCTTGCAAGAAAGGCGTCGAGAGATGGCGATTCTGCGCGCGATGGGCGCAAGACCTCGTCATGTGTTTGGTTTACTGATCAGTGAAGCCAGTGCGCTAACCTTCCTTGGCATTACATTAGGTGTTGCGGTGTTGTTTGCTCTGATCGCAGTGGTTGCTCCTATTGTGCAACAAAGTTATGGTATAAACATATCGATATCCGCAATCACACCTCATGAGTGGAAACTGCTTATGTTGGTGCAAGTTGCCGGAATCATTATCGGCTTTATTCCCGCTTTCAGGGCTTACCGTCAGTCATTATCTGATGGCATGACTATTCGAATCTAAAATAGGAACCTACGATGCAACGCAAATTCCTACTGATATTTGGGCTACTTCTGTTCCCATTTATTAGCACAGCTCACGCTGAAACCACTCAGAACGACGAATCGGTGTTAACACTTGATTGGATTGATTTGATTCCAGAATCAGAGCGAGCTCAACTAGATTCATTTGGTATGCCGATGGTTGACCACAATAGTATGGACAAACCTCAACAATCGACACTTGGTGCTGTTCGCCCAGAACTGAATGGCAGCACAGTAAAGATTCCTGGCTTTGTGATTCCATTGGAAGGTGATGAGAATATGATCACTGAGTTTCTGCTGGTACCCTACTTTGGCGCATGTATCCACGTGCCACCGCCGCCACCGAACCAAATCATCTACGTGAAGTTCCCGAAAGGTGCACCAATACAGCAGTTATGGGATGTGATCTATTTAGTCGGTACGCTGAAAACTGAGTCAATAAGTCATGACTTAGCGCAAACAGGTTATCTTATTGAAGGTACTGCGATTGAAGAGTATGACGACATGTAGTCATAAGAAGGGTGGCTCAAGGATGAGTTGCCGTCACAGAACGAGTGCGATCATTCAATAACAGTTTAATAACGATGATTTTCTTCTGAATTACGCGATGTAATTAGATAAGTAAGCTAGAACAGCGACATAAGTCGCGAGTAATAACCCTATACTAAGCTGTTTCTTCAGCTTGTTATCATTGACTTGATTCATAACTCCTCCTTGAGAATTACAACAAATTTAACATTTTATTATCATTAGCAAAAGTAAAATTTTGTTGAAACCTTCAACTCTGCACGCAAAATCTAGCCACCAATAAGATAAAGAGTTACATTTTAGACAGTTAAGTCGTTTCCTTAGGGTACTCTTATGTCAGAAACTAAACAGCCAGTGATCATTGAGCATGCTAGCGATACACAGCACAAGCATGAGAAAAAACCTCATATTGCCGACAGTGCCAGCAGAATGCTGCACATCGCACAAAGCTTCGGCCTCGATTCCTTAATTAGTCATAGTGCAAAGCCAAACGATAAAGGTGAGAGTACCCTTATCGAACGGGCACTATTACGAGAGAAAAAACGTAGAGAGCTTCGCCAAAAGAACCTAGAGCAGATTCTAAAGTTGGCACACTCTTCATGTAAGGATGAAGCGGCTGGAGATCCTGATCAGGACTGGTTATACCGTTTCTTCGATATGGCACAAGAGATCCACAATACATCGATGCAGAGGCTATGGGCTCAAGTACTGAAACGAGAAGTCACCAACCCAGGCTCGACGTCGATGAAGGCACTGCAAATCTTAAAAGATATGACACCAAAAGAAGCGCTAACCCTACAAAGAGCGGCGTCACTGGGTTGTAGCTTTGGTAGCGATAACAGCAGAAAGCTCTTACTCGGCTTTAAATCTCATGCTGGGCTATTCAGCTTTGGTAAAAGGGACACCACTAGCACCATCAACCTTGGTGGGCACAACCTGCCCTACTCTAGCTTGCTCCACTTGATAGAGCTCGGGATTATTCTCGGCACAGAATTAGAATCCGGAGAGATTGATTTCGATCCAGCCCTGCACCTAACCTATCAAGGCAAGAGCATGTCACTGGCACCGTTATCAAAAGGGGTAAAACTGGTTTACTATCGATTCAGCCCAACGGGTAATGAGCTTTGTACCTTACTTGGCAACAAGCCAAACACGCAGTATTACGACCAGCTGATTGCGCTATTGAGTCAGAAATTTACGGTTCAGACAGAAGTGAAAAGCAGCGTGAATTACACCGTCTAGACAATCGACGGTGTAAAAAATAGACGGGTAAAAAGTGAAGTGTATTGAGAAGAATAAAGAGAATCTAGAGGATAGGTTTCTTGTCTCGGTAAACCAAGGCTGCACTACTTATCAGTCATGAATAAATCGATAAGCAAGTGGGCAGCCTTAGTCATACCAACGATCTCAATTGGCTAAAATATTTCGCTTCTCCAACGCATCAATACAAAGTTCGACCAACTCATCGAGTGTCTTTTCACCTGCGGGTAGATCAACCTCAGGATTCTGAGGCGCTTCGTACACTGAACTAATACCTGTAAAGTTCGGGATCTCTCCAGCACGAGCTTTCTTATACAGTCCTTTCGGATCACGCTGTTCGCAAACCTCAAGTGGTGTATTCACAAACACCTCAAGAAACTCACCTTCAGGTAATAAATCTCGCACAAGTTGTCGTTCCGCTTGATGTGGAGAAATAAAAGCAGACAGCACAATTAAGCCTGCATCTGCCATCAATTTAGCAAGCTCGCCAATACGACGAATATTCTCTCGACGATCTTGTTCAGAGAAGCCAAGGTCGCTACATAAGCCATGACGCACATTGTCGCCATCCAATAAGTAAGTATGGTAACCAAGCTGTGCCAAGCGATTTTCTAATGCTCCAGCGACTGTCGATTTACCAGAACCAGACAACCCCGTGAACCAGAGCACGGCTGGCTTTTGTGATTTCAGATCCGCGCGAAATGTTTTATCAATCGAGTGTTGATGCCACACAACATTCTCATCTTTGGGTTTGAGTACTGCGGTCATAATTAGTCCTTTAAATAAACAGCATTAAAATGGGAAAAAATAAGGAATTAGGGTCAATACCAAACCCGAATAGACAATCGAGATTGGGATGCCGATACGTAGATAATCCGTGAGATGGTAATTACCTACGCTATAAACAAGTAAATTGGTTTGGTAGCCGTACGGAGAGATAAAACTGGCACTCGCACCAAACAATACCGCCATAATGAACGGCATAGGATCG
Source organism: Vibrio splendidus (assembly GCF_001557875.1). Classification (GTDB taxonomy): domain Bacteria; phylum Pseudomonadota; class Gammaproteobacteria; order Enterobacterales; family Vibrionaceae; genus Vibrio; species Vibrio splendidus_F. The sequence continues at coordinate 57,849 of NZ_LNRF01000007.1, forward strand.
ACGCCATAGCCTACCGCCATACTGTAGCCAATCGGAAATGAGAGTGCTGCCGCCGCATTATTGGTCACTAGCTCAGTCAGAACCAAAGTCATAAAGTAGGTCGCGACTAGCGCACCAAACACACCCCAACCATTAAAGGCTTCCATAAACATCAGCCCCATACGCTCAGACAGCCCAGATGAAATCATCAGTTGAGCAATAGACAGAGCAGAGCCCACGATCACCACAATATCAACCGGAAAACGGCGACGGAGCTCACCAAGTTGTACCACACCAAATGCCACCAGCAATAGTAAGAAACCTGCCAGCCCTTTGATAATCGGCACTACGTCAGCAAGGGCTAAACCAATCACACTAGCAAAACCGAGCAACACAAACGTCGACTTATCAGCATCAAGCTTGGCACTCGAATCTAAGTCATTCATCAACACAAACTCTTTACTGTGTTGTTGGCGTTGTTCTTCAAAGCGTTTGCCGGGAACCAAAATCAAAGTATCACCAGCGGTCAATGTGATATTCCCTAGCCCACCTTCAAGGCGCTCATGTCCACGACGAATAGCAACCACAACCGCATCGAAACGGTCTCTAAACTGGCTAGTTTTCAGGGTTTTGTTACAGAAGCTTGCCGATGAACTCACCACCACTTCAACAAAGCTCTGGCCGTTTAGGTGGTGCTGACCAAACAGAGTCAGCCCTTGGATTTCTTGCAGTGTTGCCACGCTCTCGACATCGCCACAAAACAGCAATCGGTCACGAGCTTGAAGAATAAAATCAGGGTCAATCGATGCGGTGGTTTTACCGTCGCGAATCACTTCCGCTAAGAACAGCTTTCGCAATGCTCGGAGGTTGTTCTCACTGACGCTACGACCAACTAACGGTGAACCCGGTTCAACTCGCGCCTCAAGAAAGTAAGGCAGATCGTCCTGCGATCCGTCATCGTAGCTGGGTAAGAAGTAGCTCAGAGGAATAAGGATCAACACACCACCGACTAAAACCGCTAAACCGATCAAGGTCGGTGTGAAAAAGTTTAAGCTCGGCAGCCCAGCATCTTCAACAAAGCTATTGATGATCAAGTTGGTAGAGGTGCCGATCAATGTCAGTGTTCCACCTAAGATAGCAGCGTATGACAAAGGGATAAGTAGTTTAGATGGCGCATGTTGTTGATTACGTTTGATCGCTCCGATCAAAGAAACAACCACTGCCGTGTTATTAGTAAAAGAAGAAAGTAACGCTGTGGAAATACCCAACTTCGCAACCACGGTACCTAGCCTACCTTCAGAGATATTGCGGCTAACCCAGCTGATTAAGCGAGTTTTCTCCAACGCACTTGAGGCGAGGATCAGAAGAATTAAAGTCAGTAATGAGGAATTAGTGAAATTATTAGCTAGGCTCGAAAGATCGATCATACCTGCCATAAAAGCAATAAATGCTGCGCCAGCAAAGATGAAGCTTGGCTTAATGCGGGTAACGAGCAGGCAAGTAATGATGCCAAGCAAAATCGCTAATACAAATCCTTGTTGCCACATATACCCGTCCTTTATGGCGGAAACGATCGGTTTCCGCCTGATTCAATAAGCTGTTACTTAGTCGTTTATGACTTCAGTAGTTGGCTTAGGTCTTTGGCATCCCAATGAGGGAAATGCTTGCGAACCAATGCGTTGAACTCAAGTTCAAATGCAGAGAAGTTACCGACTTGCTGTTCAACAGAGTCCAAACGGTCTCGAATTAAACCCGCACCTACCGTCACGTTGGTTAGTCGGTCGATCACGATGAAACCACCGGTATCAGCACTCTCACGGTATTTATCCAGCGCGACAGTCTCGTTCAGTGACCATTCACACAAGCCAATGCCATTCAATGGCAACTCATCGACAGCGTGAGTCGACAGGTTATTGATGTCATATTGGTGACGAACCGTTTCAACCTGACCGACGGTTTTCTTGCCAGCGATCTTGATGTCGTAAGCTTTGCCCGGTTGCAATGGTTGCTCTGTCATCCATACGATGTCGGCCAATACATGGTTAGTTGATTCAATCTGCGCGTTTTCTAGCACAATCAAATCACCACGACTGATATCGATCTCATCTTCAAGGGTCAGTGTTACCGCCAAGCCTGCTTGTGCAGATTCCAAATCACCATCAAAGGTCACGATGCGTGCAACCTTAGAAGTTTTGCCTGACGGCAGTGCTTTGATTTCATCACCGACACTCACACGGCCAGAAGCCACTGTGCCGGCAAAACCGCGGAAGTCTAAGTTAGGACGGTTTACGTACTGAACTGGGAATCGGAATTCACCTGCCGAACGTTTTTGATCGATGTCGACGTTCTCTAACACTTCTAGCAGAGATGGGCCTTCGAACCATGCAAGCTCTTTACTTGGTGCAGCAACGTTGATGCCTTCAAGCGCCGATACTGGCAAGATCTGAATATTGGTTTCGCCTTCTAAGTTTTCTGCAAACTCTAGGTATTCATCGCGAATTTCTTCAAAACGATCTTGTGCGTAATCCACGAGATCCATCTTATTTACAGCGACAATAAAATGCTTCAAACCAAGCAGGTTAGAAATAAACGAGTGACGACGCGTTTGATCCAGAACGCCTTTACGAGCATCAATCAAGATCACCGCTAGATCACACGTTGAAGCACCTGTTGCCATGTTGCGCGTGTACTGCTCATGCCCTGGGGTATCAGCAATAATGAATTTACGTTTTTGCGTCGAGAAGTAGCGGTAAGCAACATCGATGGTGATGCCTTGCTCACGCTCAGCCTGCAAGCCATCAACAAGCAGTGCTAAATCAGGCTTCTCACCTGTGGTACCTACTCGTTGGCTATCCGAGTGAACCGCTGCTAGCTGATCTTCATAAATCTGTTTTGTATCATGGAGCAAGCGCCCGATTAGCGTACTTTTACCGTCATCTACCGAGCCACAAGTTAAAAATCTAAGCATAGATTTATGCTGATGCTGACTTAGATAACCTTCAATCCCTAGTTCAGCCAATTCGGCTTCTACTGCACTATTCATTTTTCTTTCCTTAGATTCTTAGAAATAACCTTGGCGCTTTTTCAGCTCCATTGAGCCCGACTGATCATGGTCAATCGCTCGACCTTGACGCTCACTAGACGTCGCCACCAGCATCTCTTCAATAATGCCTGTTAGCGTATTCGCCTCAGATTCAACCGCTCCGGTTAGTGGGTAACAGCCTAAAGTACGAAAACGAACGCTTTTCTCTTCAATCACTTCACCTTCTTGCAGCTCCATACGGTCGTCATCAACCATGATCAGCATGCCATCACGCTCAACAACCGGGCGTTTATCAGAAAGGTAAAGGGGAACAATATCGATACTCTCTAGATAGATGTATTGCCAGATATCGAGCTCAGTCCAGTTAGATAGTGGGAATACACGAATGCTTTCGCCCTTATTCACCTGACCGTTGTAGGTGTGCCACAACTCTGGACGTTGGTTTTTTGGGTCCCATGTGTGGTTCTTATCGCGGAATGAGTAAACACGCTCTTTCGCTCGAGATTTCTCTTCATCACGACGCGCACCACCGAAAGCGGCATCGAACCCATACTTGTTTAACGCCTGCTTAAGGCCCTGAGTTTTCATGATGTCTGTGTGTTTCGAAGAACCATGTACGAATGGGCTACAACCCATCTCGATACCTTCAGGGTTCTTATGTACTAAAAGGTCAAAACCGTACTTTTCTGCTGTGCGGTCACGAAACTCAATCATCTCGCGGAATTTCCAGTCCGTATCAACGTGTAATAATGGGAATGGAATCTTGCCTGGGTAAAACGCTTTGCGAGCTAAATGAAGCATCACAGAAGAATCTTTACCGATGGAGTACATCATCACTGGGTTATCAAACTCAGCCGCCACTTCACGGATAATATGAATACTTTCCGCTTCGAGCTGTTTTAAGTGGGTTAAACGTTCTTGGTCCATTTCAGTGCTTCCTTTAAGGCTCGCGTTACGAGCAATTCATTACTTGGTCTTGCCAAGCATGGGATTTAACTCATCCACTTGAGTGAATGGGAGTATTGGCACTAGAAGAAAACAGAAGCTTCGTGTTGAGCTATCCTTGCTATTCATCTGCCTGATACGTCCTTGATATAGGCATTATGACGAGCCTCTCATATTACTGGAAATTCTAAAATTTCATTTTTTATTCGAAAAGCTGATAAGGGATTGAATTTATCGATAAACAAGTGAAATGAATGGACTAATATAATTGATACCAATTGCGCATCGATTGAACAGCTTTGGGAGGCGTCTTGCAGAACACCATAAAGTAATCGATCTAAGTCACGAATTAACATTCGTTGTAATCATTGTTTCATTCCATTTTGTTACATTACGCAACGAATTTTCTACTATCCACTTTGGAGCTACAAAATGAAAGTTGCAATGAAACCTTTGTCATTGGCTGTACTTGCGGGTCTTGGTTTGACTCTAGCAGGCTGTACAACAACACCAGATACCGATGAAGTGATTAAACTACGTGTCGTAGAGACAACGGACATCCATACCAACCTAATGGATTACGATTACTACAAAGACAAGCCATCGAAAAAAATCGGCTTAGCACGTACTGCAACTTTAGTAAAAGAAGCTCAAAACGAAGTAACCAACAGCGTATTAGTTGATAACGGTGACTTGCTGCAAGGTAGCCCAATGGGTGATTACATGGCAGACAAAGGCATCGTTGCAGGTGAAGTTCACCCTGCATACAAAGCAATGAACCAACTAAGCTACGATGCAGCAAACATCGGTAATCACGAATTCAACTACGGTCTTGAGTTCCTAGAAGAGTCTATCAACGACGCTGATTTCCCATACATCAGTGCTAACGTTTACGACGCAGAAACGAAAGAGCACTACTTCACGCCTTACATCATCAAGACACACACGTTTGAAGATACAGCTGGCGTAGAGCATGAGATCAAAGTGGGTTACATCGGTTTCGTTCCACCACAAATCATGACGTGGGATAAGAAGAACCTTGAAGGTAAAGTTACTGCTCGCGACATCATTGAAACTGCTAACGAGTTAGTGCCTCAAATGAAGGCTGAAGGTGCAGACGTTATCGTTGCGATCCCTCACTCTGGCGTATCTCAAGACCCATACAAAGCAGGTGAAGAAAACTCTACGCTTTACCTTTCTGAAGTAGAAGGCATTGATGCTATCGCATTCGGTCACTCTCACGCAGTATTCCCTGGTAAAGGCTTCGACAACATCCAAGGTGTTGATAACGAAAACGGCACCATGAACGGTGTTGCGGCAGTAATGCCAGGTCGTTGGGGTAGCCACGTAGGTGTTATGGACCTAACACTGGCACAAAAAGACGGTAAGTGGGAAGTGGTTAAAGGCCAATCAGAAGCACGCCCTATCTACGACAAGATCGAGAAGAAGTCGCTTGCTGCTGCAGATGAAGGCATCGTAACAGCACTAGAAAAAGACCACGCAGGTACTCGTGAGTTTGTTAACCAGCCAATTGGTAAAGCAGACGATGTGATGTACAGCTTCCTGTCTCTAGTACAAGACGATCCAACAGTACAGATTGTTAACCTTGCACAGAAAGATTACGTTGAGCAATTCATCCAAGGTGACCCAGACCTAGATGGCACGCCAGTACTTTCAGCAGCTGCACCGTTCAAAGCGGGCGGCCGTAAGAATGACCCAGCAAACTTCACTGAAGTTGAATCTGGTCAACTGACATTCCGTAACGCAGCTGACTTGTACCTTTACCCGAACACGCTAGTTGCGATGAAGGTAACCGGTCACGAAGTAAAAGAGTGGCTTGAGTGTTCTGCTGGTCAATTCAACCAGATCGACGTTAACTCAACAGCACCACAACAGCTGATCGAGTGGGATAACTTCCGTACTTACAACTTCGATGTTATCGACGGTGTTGATTACCAAATCGACGTAACTCAACCTGCGAAATACGATGCAAACTGTAAAGTGGTTAACCCGGACTCACAGCGTATTGTTGGCCTAACTTACCAAGGTAAGCCAATCGACATGAAGCAAGACTTCCTGATCGCGACCAACAACTACCGTGCATACAGTGCTAAGTTCCCTGGTACAGGTGAAGACTTCATCGCATTTGATGCACCAGATGAGAACCGTACAGTACTTGCGAACTACATCTCTCGCGTAAGCAAAGAGCAAGGCCAAGTGAGCCCAACAGCTGACAACAACTGGTCATTCGCACCAATCAAAACGGATAAAAAGCTAGATATCCGCTTTGAAACGTCGCCAAGCGAGAAAGCAGCACAGTTCATCAAAGAGAAGGGTCAATACCCGATGAAACGTGTTGCGACTGACGATGTTGGTTTCGGCGTTTACCAAATTGACCTAACTAAATAGATTACTCTAGTAATCTATAGTTAACGTTCTGAAAGGCTGAGTTTAACGACTCAGCCTTTTTCTTTTCTTCTCAATATTCAGTCCAAAACCTTAAGTTTCTAACCCTTTAACACCCTCAAGTTCTATACCTAAACCACACACCTCAAAACACTCATTGCATTCAATCAACACAAAAAAGCTGCAATTCGTTGTAAGTTTTTCTCAGCTCCTCCTGTCTATTTAATTTACTACACTCAATGAATGGTCATTAAGCTATTCATTTATAGGATAGATAAGGACATTTGATGGACACCGTCGAGAGTATTCAAGCATGGTTAAATTCAGGGGAGGAGTCGTTGCTATGGCTGATGCTTGGCATTGTCGCGCTTTCTTACCTGCTTGAAGATCTTGCGATTGTTACCGCTGCCGGTTTAGCCACTCAAGAGCTCATTCTTCCTCAATATGCGCTGCTTGCCATTTTCATCGGCATTGCCACGGGTGACTTAGGTCTCTACTACTTAGGAAAGTCAGGACGTTACTTCCGAGGTGTTCGATATAGAGCCCTCACCAATAAGTACTTTCGTTCGCTTCGTACCAAATTACGTCAAAACGCATTCAGCAGTCTTTTTGTTATCCGCTTTATACCGGGGCTTCGTACCGTTGGTTTTACCTTAAGTGGTTTTTTCGCCATACCACTGCCTACTTTCTTGTTTGCCGTTATTAGTGCGACAGCGATCTGGACTGGCGTTGTCTTCTCTGCCATCTACTGTTTAGGGACATCAGCGTGGCTGCAAGCCTCTGAATATCAATGGATCGTCATCCCGTGTGCCATCGCTTTGCTGTTTGTCGGTAATCAATTAATGAATAAAACCTACTCTAGAGGATTATCATGAGTTCACCGCAAGATATTCACATCATTCCAGCACATCAAATTAATGCAGGCATGCCCCTGCTTGAAAAAGATACCGTGCGCAGTGTCTCTCCTTACGAGTTTCTTCCGACGTGGTTCTTCTACACGCCAGTGGTCATTCAAAGCCTGATGCAAGGGTTACGGCACTTTGATTGGGCGCTACCACTCATCGCCAACCCGAGCATTAAACTCAGTGGCATGGTCGGCGAATCGAAACACGAGATACTAAGCCTTGCCGGATCTTCAAGTCAGCGTTGGATCTCACCGTTTATTACCCTAACCAAAACGGATCTTAGCAGTAAAAAACAAGCCGAAGACGCACGCAGCGCGTTAATACAATCAGATCTTGATTTCCCGATCGTGGCGAAGCCGGATCTTGGCTGTCGAGGTGTTGGAGTAAAGCTGATCAACAACCAAGATCAACTTGAGCAATATATTGAATTTTTCCCAACTAATGCTCGCTTTCTACTGCAAGAAAAAGCGCCATATCAGGCTGAAGCGGGCATTTTCTATGTTCGTTACCCGAATAGTAAACAAGGCGAGATCATCTCGATCACTCTTAAATATTCGCCAATGGTGATTGGAAATGGTACCTCGACACTCAAACAGTTGATTGAGAATAGCCCACGAGCAGGACAACTCAGCCACCTCTATTTACCAAGACATCAAGATAAATTGGATCAAGTGCTCGCAGAGGGCGAAGAGTTCCAACTCGCGTTTGCAGGCAGCCATAGCCGTGGCTGTATCTTCCGAGACGGTAATCAATACATCACTCAAGCTCTAACAAAACGCTTAGACGAGATATTCGACGACTTCGATGGCTTTCACTTTGGTCGACTCGACGTCAAGTTTAAGGACATGCACAGCCTAATGAACGGCGAGGATTTCACGATTCTTGAAGTCAATGGTGCAAGCAGCGAGGCTGGACATATCTGGGATCGTAACACCCCATTGCGAGAGATATTTTCTACGCTACTCCTTCAATACCGCATTCTTTTTGATATTGGTGCTCAGCAAAAACAACGAGGCCACCAACCTCCATCGTTTAAGAGCCTGTTCACCGCATGGCAAGAAGAGCGACGCCTTGTTCGACAATATCCGACCACCGACTAACTTTGTACGAGGATCATGAATGAATCCGATAGCCCAACCAAGCGCACTCACTGCTTTATCTCCGAGTATCAAGGGAGCGGTAGAGATACTGAATCAAGGCCTCGAGTTTCTGTTAGAGATTTCTGACAGTGACTATCTAACAAGCGCTAAGCCACACGTCACCAGCTCTATCGGTGAACATACTCGTCACACACTCGATCTTTTTCATGCTTTGATTTTGAAAGAGGATGCGACCATCGATTACAACACTCGTCGTCGTGGTCACCCCGTCGAATACGACCGCTCAATTGCAGTAAAAGAGATCCACTATGTGATCAATTGGTTAGAACGGTTAGAGCGCAACGATCTCGAAGCACCTATCATGATCCAAACCGAGGTCTCGATGGGTGCTCAAGTGTTTGCAAGCCTACCTTCTACGCTAGAAAGAGAAGTGACTTTTGCGGCGCTGCATGCCAATCATCATTACGCGATGATCAAGGTGATCACCACCTACCTAGACATTAAAACCTGCAACACCTTTGGTTATGCCCCAACCACCAGTAGCTATCTGAGGGAGCAATAATCATGTGTTCAGTATCTTGGTTGCTTGAAGAGAATGGTTATCAGGTCTTTTTTAATCGTGATGAGCAAAAGACCCGAGCATTAGCCATGCCACCTAAACAGTATCAAGTTAACGGTGTCGATATCATCATGCCTCTCGACCCAACTGGCGGTGGTAGCTGGATAAGCATTAATGGGTTCGGGCTTTCGCTATGCTTACTCAATAACTATCAAGGCATGGTTCCAGTTGGTCCTTTGGTCAGCCGTGGGTTGTTACTTAAGAACCTATCCTCAAGTCGTAATATCAGTCAGCTCTCTGAAGCGTTTCATAAGCTCGACCTGCACTCTTTTGCCCCGTTTACCTTGCTGGCTTTTGCACCGAATCTAACTCAACACAATGGTTTGGTGATTGCCTACATGTGGGATGGCATTCAACAGAAAATAGTGGAAACCGACTCTCCACTATTCTCTTCCGGTGTTGATTTAGAGCGAGTGCAAACCTACCGACAAGCCAAATACGATCAGCTTATGGCAACAGGTAAGAATCAACAGAGCTTACTCAAGTTTCATTCTCACCATCACAGTGAACAGCCCCATTTAGCAACCTGTATGCATCGTGAAGACGCACACACAGTCAGCTTTACCCATTTACGTAATCTGCACGGTCAAGCCTCTATGTTTTATGCACCCGGCTCACCTTGCGAACCAATAAACCCATGCCAGATAAATCAACAACGCTTTACCTTCGATTTGTCACCCGCAATCAATCTATAGATGGAGTCCATCATGAGAAAACTAATCACCATGGTCATGCTACTTGTTAGCCCATACGTATTTGCTGCCGATGAAATCTATACCGGCTTCTTTAGCAGTAAGGCACTCGATGGCTACGATACCGTCGCATACTTCACTTCTGGAAAGCCTGTTGAAGGGAGCAAGAAGTTCAGCACAGAGTACAAAGGCGCGGACTGGTATTTCTCTTCTGAAAAGAATCTGACTTTATTTGTTAATAATCCTGAAAAATATGCCCCTCAATATGGTGGTTATTGCGCATGGGCCGTTTCTGCCAAAAACGACTTCGCACCCGGCGATCCACAGTATTGGACCATAGTTGATGACAAACTTTATCTTAACTACGACCAAGAGATTCAAGCCACTTGGGAGAAAGACCGTGCACAGCATATTCAACAAGCCGATAAAGCTTGGCCGCAGCTGATTAAGTAAGGGAATAACCATGACATTCACTCCTACTAAACATCTCCCGGCAGCATTTATCGCGTTTGTGTTTATTCAGTCACTGTTCTTTAAGTTCACTGGCTCATACGAGACAGAACATATCTTTGGCACGCTCGCGACATGGTCAGGCTTAAGCTGGTTCGGTTCGTTTGGCGGCTACTTGATTGGATTCGCTGAATTAATAGCGGCCATTCTACTGTTCACTCGTTGGCATGGCCTTGGCGCCATTATGAGTGTGGGGATTATGAGTGGCGCAATATTCTTCCACCTGTTTACGCCACTCGGTATTCAAATGCCTGAGTTCAATGCAGCGGGTGAAATTGTCGGTTACGACGGCGGATTATTGTTTGGTATGGCATGCCTAGTGTGGTTATGCGGTGCTTTTTTAAGTGTGAAAGATTTCAAGAATCAAGACGGTTTCCTAAACAACTTTAGTCAATAAGGTAGCTTCATTATGATTGATAGTCCTTTTCGTTTACCACGTTACACGCCTTTTGGTTTAGGTGAGTCTGTTGTCGAGTGGGCAACTGGGCTATCTAAGCTAGACCGACTCTACCAAGATCGAAAAAACGAGTTATCTAGCTTTGAATTCATGAACTACACCCTATCGGCGCTCAATATCGACTACTCGGTGGCATCGGGAAGCACGGAATACATCCCGGAAGAAGGACCAGTCGTGATTGTGGCGAACCACCCACTTGGCGCCATTGAAGGTGTGATCCTTGCGGATCTCGTAGGATCGGTAAGAAAGGATGTGAAGGTATTAGCGAATGAGTTACTCAAGCGACTACCTGAACTGGATGACCTTTTCATAGGTGTTGATGTCTTTAATAGTAAAGAATCGAAACGCACCAATGCCAAAGCTATTCGTGATGCCAATAGTCACTTAGCCGACGGCGGGCTATTGATCGTGTTCCCTGCAGGGGAAGTATCAAGTTACCGCAAAGGGGCTAAAACACTAACTGATATCGAATGGAGTAAATCAGTCGCGAAGTTCGTTAAACGTCATCAAGCCACTACGGTTCCTATCTTTATCAATGGAAAAAACAGTGAGTTTTTCTACCAAGCGGGGCGTGTACATCCACTGTTGAGAACCGCTCTACTCGGGCGTGAACTTCTTAATAAACAAGCGACAACTATCTCTATCTCGATTGGCTCATCGATTCCGTATTCAGAGATAAAATCGTTTGAAAAAGAGATGGATATCGTCAACTACCTACGACTTAATACCTACCTAATGAGTCAACAAGATAGTACGAATACACCAATCCACGCGCCTTCTTTCGATACTCAAGTGATAGCGCCAATATCACCCGAAGTATTGGCAATTGAGGTAGACTCACTCCCTGAAGAGATGAAGCTGCTCGAGCAAGGGGATTTCGAGGTCTACTGCACGCCAAGCCAATCTATTCCAAACTTAATGCGTGAGATTGGTCGAGTCAGAGAAGAGAGTTTCCGTGAAGTTGGAGAAGGCAGTGGGCTTGCTTGTGACTTGGATGAGTATGACCTTTACTACCATCAACTGTTTGTGTGGAACAAAGCGAAGGCAGAATTAGTCGGCGCTTATCGACTCGGTATGGTCGACAAGTTAATCGCAGAGCACGGGTTGGACCAACTCTATTCCCGCAGTCTGTTTAACTATAACCAAGAGTTTATCGATACGTTAGACAACAGCATTGAGCTTGGTCGCTCTGTAGTGAGCAAGCCTTACCAAAAGAGCCTTAACTCACTGTTACTGCTATGGAAAGGTATCGCGACCTTTGTGTCTCGTCACCCTCAATACACCCACCTATTTGGCCCGGTCAGTATCAGTAATGATTACAGCCACAATGCACGCCTGTTGATCGCGACCACTTTATCAATTCACCACTACGATGAAGAAAAAGCGAATCTGGTTTCCCCTTCTTCACCACTCAATACCAGTAGTCATGTGTTCTGGCAGAATCATCTATTGTCGTCACTGGCGAGTGTGCCCCTACTTTCAAAAGTATTAGCGCGGATGGAACAAGGAAAAGGCCTACCTGTGTTATTGCGCCAATACCTAGGGATGAACGGGAAGTTGGTTTGCTTTAACGTTGACCCATCATTTAATGATGCGTTAGATGGTTTGATTGTCGTGAACCTTAAGAAGGTACCTTTGAAGACCTTAGGTAAATACATGGGTAGAGAACTCGCTCAAGACTACCTAGAGCAACACGCTCGACGCTGATTTAGCCCGAACTGTACCTACACTCAAATAAGTGCGATGATTTCGGCACTTATTTGGGTTAGGTTATTTTCATGCACACCTCTTTTATCGAACAACTGCAAAGCTTCGACTTTTCTGAAAGTCAGATTGAATCTCTAGTCGCTGTCGCCAAGCCACTTGAACTTCCAACCAGACACATCCTTATTAACCAAGGTGAAATGGCAGGCTCAATCTACTTCGTACTTGAAGGCTTGTGTCATGCTTGCTACCTCACTGATGATGGTAAGCAATACAGCAAAGAGTTCTACTGGGAACAAGATTGGATCATCGGCTTTGAGAGTCTGATAAAAAACCAAGCTTCCCCTTACCTATTAGAAACACTCACCCCCATCACAATGTTAGAACTGCCAATGAATGCAGTAATCGAGTGGCGTGCATCGAATAACCCTTTGTATTTAAAGCTGTTAGAAACACAACTGATGCATAAGGAAAACAAAGAACGCTTCATGCTGCTCTACACACCAGAGCAACGTTACCAGCTTTTCTGCGAACACTACCCAGACCTTGAACAACGCCTCAACGACAATCAAATTGCCGCCTACTTAGGAATAACCGCGATAAGTTTGAGCAGAATTAAAGGTCGAATTAACAATAGTTAATGCCAACAATCATCACGCATAGTACATTCAGAGCATCGATAACCTCTGGATGTAAACATGATCACTTGGCACTCAATTCCTTTCTCTGAACTTTCAACACATCAGCTTTATCAACTACTTAAATTAAGAGTCGATGTATTTGTGGTTGAGCAAACCTGCCCTTATCCAGAGCTTGACGGTAAAGACACATTCGCTGGTGTTCACCACCTTCTTGGTTACGCCGATGAGGAGTTAGTGGCGTGTGCTCGCTTATTACCGCCGGGCACGAGTTATGACAACACTAGCATCGGCCGAGTGGCAACTAAGCAATCAGCAAGAGGTGATGGCTTAGGCCACCAATTATTGAAAGAAGCATTAACACACTGTGAGTCTCTTTGGCCTGGCACGACCATAGATATTGGTGCACAAGAGCACCTAGAAAGTTTCTATGAAAGTCATGGATTCAAGACGATCTCTGAGATGTATCTGGAAGATGACATTCCTCATGTAGATATGAGATTAGAAAAATAATGACGAATATCACTGCCGGTATTCTATTGTTGGTTGCAGGTAATTTGTTTGCCTCGCTTTCCGATGTAGCAGTAAAGCTATTGAATGGCGAGGTACCGCCTCTTCAATATATTTTTTTCCGACAGTTGATATCTCTGTTGATCATCACCCCACTGTGGTTACAGCAGAAAAAAGAACAACGACGCTTACAGCAAGCCAAAGTAACCTTCATTCGAGGTCAATTAATTCTAATCGGTAGTGGGTGTATGGTTGTGGCAATCACTCATTTATCTTTAGCAACCGCCAACGCTGTGTTTTACGTAGCGCCCCTATTGATGTTGCCGCTTTCTATGTTTCTACTCAAAGAGCAACCTGCGCTAGGCAAGGTCATCGCCACCACTGTCGGCTTTATTGGCGCGCTAATCGTATTGCGGCCTTCTCAGTTCCACTGGGCAGCACTGTTTGCATTGGGGACAGCACTAACTCTTGCCCTATTTAACGTACTGGTAAGGAAGCTTCCTAGTGAGCAATCTGTAGTGACGACGCTGTGGTGGACAACCCTCTTCTCCATACCTGTATCGTTACTACTGTGCTTGTTGTATTGGCAACCGGTATCTATCGAGCACTTAGGATACATAGCACTCAGCGCAACACTCATCTTAAGCTATAACGGCCTTGCGGTTACTGCCTACCAAAAAGCACACTCTAGCCAAATTGCCTTGGCTGAATATTCAGGCTTGGTGTTTGTCGCGCTAATAGGCGCCATTTGGTTCGATGAGATTCCAGATACATTAACCTTTATCGGTATCATGCTGATCATCTTACCGCTGGCCCCTTTCAAGCGACCAAAAAAAAGAGCTAATGCTTAGCTCTTTTCTATCATGCTGTTGAGTTCATAACTCAAGCAAGGCACCTATTTACTACGGCCAAAGCCGCCATCAGACAAGCGGAAGAACATCACCGATGTGTTGCCTTTCTCTAACTGCAGGATATCAAGCTGCCCGGTCTCGGCCAGTTTGAATCGAACTAACTGGCCTTTACGAATCTGACTTAGTGGTTTGTCTGAGCCTTCAATACGCACTAGCGCATTCAAGTCCGACAACGGTAAATCGTTGTTTCGAAAAACCTGTGCTAACGTATCCCCTTGCTTTACGAGGTACTCCTGCCAGTTGTTGTTGCTCGGTTCTGATGAACTGTTCTTGGCATTTTGCTGTTCGCTTAAGCCAACGGTGTTTATCTCTAGCTCAACGCGCGATGTTGTTGGCGCAACGTCTACTTTAGGTTCTGGTAGCGGCACAAAAAGTAATATCAGTACGATCGGAGAAATCACCATCAACAGTCTTTGGTGTAACTTCGGCAATGAGCCCCAAGTTTGCGCTGTCGAGATTTTCATTTTCTTCATATCGATCGAACTCAATTTCTCTTTGACCTGATTCAGTCGATCCTTGAATTCTGCTAAGTGGTCAACTTTCTGTTTTTTCTTTTGACGACGATTCATACCACTGCGTCCTATACATTGAATAACTACAGTATAAAAACCAAAGTACCAACAGTATAGATCTTTCCGTCACAACAAGGCTCAAAGCGAGAAAATTGACATGGCTGTGATTTGGGCACGGTAAAGCGCAAGTGATCAGAGGCTAGCCGTTTCTTCACGCTGCTAATACTGGTATTCTTACCCTTTTCGTACTGACAAAAAGAGTGACTTTTCATGTCTGAAGTAAAATTTGAAACTGTAGAGCAAAAAGCTAGCTACGGTATCGGTCTACAAATGGGCCAACAACTTGCTGGTTCTGGTCTTGAAGGCCTAAACGTTGACGCAATCGCTGCTGGTATCGCAACAGCTCTAGTTGGCGACATGCCAGCTATCGAAGTTGACGAAATCAACAACGCACTACAAGAGCTACACACTCGTGGTGAAGCTGCACGTCAAGAACTAGCTAAAGCTGCTGCTGCTGACGGCGAAGCTTTCCTAGCTGACAACGCTCTTCGTTCAGAAGTAACGGTTCTTGAGTCTGGTCTTCAGTACGAAGTACTAACTGAAGGTACTGGCGAAATCCCAACTGCAGACAAGCAAGTACGTGTTCACTACCACGGCGAACTAACTGACGGTACTGTTTTCGACAGCTCTGTATCTCGCGGTCAACCTGCTGAGTTCCCAGTAACTGGCGTAATTCAAGGTTGGGTACAAGCTCTACAAATGATGCCTGTTGGTTCTAAGTGGAAGCTATACATCCCTCAAGATCTAGCATACGGTGAGCGTGGCGCAGGTGCTGCAATCCCACCATTTGCTGCTCTAGTATTTGAAGTAGAACTTCTAGCAATTCTTTAATTTTTATAAAAACCTATAGTAAAACAAAATACTATAGGCAAATAAAATTGAAATAATCCAACGGCGATGTGACTACATCGCCGTTTTTCGTTTATAGTGAAAGAGTAAATTACTTTATTACTTAAGGACGAATAATGAAGAAAGTACTCATCACAGTTTTAAGCAGCCTTGCTGTTGTCTCTTGCGCTAGCACTAGCGACTCAGAACAAACCAGTTCATCATCAGATACCAATTATTCCCAACTATCACAAACTGCACTAATGGCAGCAGTGAATATGTGGTCTCAACAGAATGAAACAACACCTCTTGCAGATACTGTCGCTGACCAAGCTTCTGTTACCAGCGATCAAGCAATTGGCGGTATCGGTTCAATGTTGGCCCTTGCACAAAACTCACTTGGCACAGCCGACAACAAAGAACTCGCGACACTTATTCCTGGCATGTCGACTCTTGAGTCAACTGGACTATCATCACTAATTAACTCGCAAAGTGCGGTTGAAAGTGCCTTCACAAGTCTAGGAATGGACTCATCGATGGTTTCAACATTTGCGCCAATCGTTCTTCAAGCACTGCAGTCCCAAGGCGCAACAAGTGGTCTAATGGATTCACTTGCTGCTGTATGGCAATAATCGCTAGTTATTAATAGCAAGTATGGAAATCTGATAAGGGCACTTCGGTGCTCTTTTTTATGCGTGAAAGAAAAGATGCTCGTGATACGAGATACGAGATACGAGATACGAGATACGAGATACGAGATACGAGATACGAGATACGAGATACGAGATACGAGATACGAGATACGAGATACGAGATACGAGATACGAGATACGAGATACGAGATACGAGATACGAGATACGAGATACGAGATACGAGATACGAGATACGAGATACGAGATACGAGATACGAGATATTTTTGAAAAATGGAGCAGATAAGACAAGCAAAAATGCCGAACCTCGTGGTGCAATTACTTAGTATAGATATCCTCATTCTACAGATACAAAAAAGCCGAGCTAATGCTCGGCTTTTGTATTAAGAATCTAGTATAGATTACTCAGCAGCTTCTTCAGCAGCTGGGCGGTCTACAAGCTCAATGTAAGCCATTGGAGCTTTATCACCAGTACGGAAACCACATTTAAGAATGCGAGTGTAACCACCTTGGCGAGCCGCGAAACGCGGGCCTAGTTCATTAAATAGTTTTGCTACAACTTCGTTATCACGAGTGCGAGCAAATGCAAGACGACGGTTAGCAACACTGTCTGTCTTAGCTAGGGTAATCAATGGCTCAATTACGCGACGTAGTTCTTTTGCTTTAGGCACGGTAGTTTTAATAACTTCGTGACGAACAAGAGAGCTAGCCATGTTGCTGAACATCGCTTTGCGATGACTGCTGTTGCGGTTGAGTTGACGACCACTTTTACGATGGCGCATGACCTAATCCTTCTAACTTTTCGATTAATCTTCAGCGATTGACGCTGGTGGCCAGTTTTCTAGACGCATGCCTAGAGAAAGACCACGTGAAGCAAGCACATCTTTAATCTCTGTAAGAGATTTCTTACCAAGGTTTGGCGTTTTAAGTAGCTCAACCTCAGTGCGCTGTACAAGATCACCGATGTAGTGAATCGCTTCTGCTTTCAAACAGTTAGCAGAGCGAACTGTTAGTTCAAGATCGTCTACAGGACGTAGTAGGATAGGATCGAATTCTGGCTTCTCTTCCTTCTCCTCAGGTACACGTACATCACGAAGATCTACGAACGCATCCAGTTGTTCAGCTAAAATAGTAGCTGCACGACGGATTGCTTCCTCAGGTTCTAGAGTACCGTTCGTTTCCATATCGATAACAAGCTTGTCTAGATCAGTACGTTGCTCTACACGTGCCGCTTCTACAGCGTAAGCGATTTTATCAACCGGGCTGTAAGTAGCGTCAACAAGTAGACGACCGATAGGACGCTCATCTTCTTCAGTATGGATACGAGCTGAAGCTGGAACGTAACCACGACCACGTTCTACTTTGATACGCATAGCGATCTCAGCATTGTCATCCGTTAGGTGACAAATTACGTGCTCAGGGTTAGCGATCTCTACATCACCATCGTGGGTGATGTCACCTGCAACAACAGGGCCTGAGCCTGATTTGTTCAGTGTAATAAACACTTCATCTTTGCCTTCAGCAACGCGTACAGCCAAACCTTTAAGGTTTAGAAGGATTTCCAGGATATCTTCCTGAACGCCTTCTTTAGTGCTGTATTCGTGTAGCACACCTTCGATTTCAACTTCTGTTACGGCACAACCCGGCATAGAAGATAGAAGAATGCGGCGAAGAGCATTACCTAGAGTGTGGCCGAAACCGCGCTCTAATGGCTCAAGAGTTACTTTCGCGTGTGTCGTATTGATCTGTTCAATGTCAACAAGACGCGGCTTAAGAAATTCTGTTACAGAACCCTGCATTGTGTCCTCTCTTTTTTTAACCTTACTTAGAGTAAAGTTCGACGATCAAGTGTTCATTGATGTCAGCTGATAGGTCAGAACGCTCAGGCATACGCTTGAATGTACCTTCCATTTTGCCAGCATCTACTTCAATCCAAGTTGGCTTTTCACGTTGTTCAGCAACTTCTAGAGCCGCTTTAATACGAGATTGCTGTTTAGCTTTCTCGCGGATAGAAACAACGTCGTTTGCCGCTACTTTGAAAGAAGGAACGTTTACAACTTTACCGTTAACTAGGATAGACTTGTGGCTAACTAGTTGACGAGATTCAGCACGAGTAGCGCCAAAGCCCATACGGTAAACTACGTTATCAAGACGACCTTCAAGAAGCTGAAGCAGGTTTGCACCTGTGTTGCCTTTAAGACGTGCAGCTTCTTTGTAGTAGTTGCGGAATTGTTTTTCTAGAACGCCGTAGATACGACGAACTTTTTGCTTCTCACGAAGCTGAACGCCATACTCAGATAGACGACCGCGACGAGCGCCGTGTACACCTGGTGCGTTATCAATTTTACACTTGGTATCGATCGCACGGACACCAGACTTAAGGAATAAGTCAGTACCTTCGCGACGGCTAAGCTTCAGCTTAGGACCCAAATATCTTGCCATGATCTTTCTCCAATATTCCTAGAAACGAAACTTAAACGCGACGTTTCTTAGGTGGACGACAACCGTTATGAGGGATTGGTGTCGCATCAACAATGTTAGTGATACGGAAACCAGCAGCGTTCAGTGCACGAACAGTAGATTCGCGACCTGGACCTGGACCCTTAACCATAACTTCCAAGTTCTTTAGGCCATATTCTTTAGCCATTTCACCACAACGCTCAGCTGCAACTTGTGCTGCGAACGGAGTAGATTTACGAGAACCACGGAAACCTGAACCACCTGCTGTAGCCCATGCAAGAGCGTTGCCTTGACGGTCAGTGATAGTTACGATTGTGTTGTTGAAAGAAGCATGAATGTGCGCTACGCCATCAGCTACTTGCTTGCGTACGCGCTTACGCGCGCGAGTTGGTTGTTTTGCCATTGTACTCTACCTTATCCGACTATTTCTTGATCGGCTTGCGCGGACCCTTACGGGTGCGAGCGTTGGTTTTAGTACGCTGTCCACGTAGTGGTAGACTGCGACGATGACGAAGACCGCGGTAACAGCCAAGGTCCATAAGACGCTTGATGTTCATCGATACTTCACGACGTAGATCACCTTCTACAGTGTACTTAGCTACACCATCACGCAGTTGATCGATCTGCTCTTCAGTTAGTTCACTGATCTTAGCATCTTCAGCAATACCCACTTCAGCTAGAATAGCTTGAGAGCGAGTTTTACCGATACCGTAGATTGCAGTAAGTGCAATTACAGAATGCTTATGATCAGGAATGTTAATGCCGGCTATACGGGCCATTATTCACTCCTAAGGGGTTCATAAAAGAATTATCCGCAGCAAAGCCCGTTATGGATACGCTGCGGCATACTACTTCTTTTGCACGCAAAAGGTAGGCCGAGGAATATACTCGACTCTACCTTGTATTTCAAGTAAAAATTTCTGCTAATTAGCCTTGGCGTTGCTTATGCTTTGGCTCACTGCAAATCACGCGAACGACACCGTTACGCTTGATAACTTTACAGTTACGGCAGATTTTTTTAACGGAAGCACGAACTTTCATTGCTAAACTCCGTAAATGGAATCGAAATAATTACCACCGAATTAACGGCCGTAACCTTTCAGATTCGCTTTCTTTAACACAGAATCATACTGTTGTGACATCAGATGAGTCTGTACCTGTGCCATGAAATCCATGATAACTACCACTACGATTAGTAGTGATGTGCCGCCGAAGTAGAAACGAACGTTCCACGCGACCATCATGAATTCAGGAATCAGACATATAAAAGTAATGTATAGAGCGCCCGCAAGGGTTAGTCTAGTCATCACTTTATCGATATATTTCGCTGTCTGCTCACCTGGGCGGATACCGGGTACGAATGCACCAGACTTCTTCAAGTTATCAGCTGTTTCACGTGGGTTAAACACCAACGCTGTATAGAAGAAACAGAAGAAGATTATAGCTGCTGCATAAAGCATTACATACAAAGGTTGACCTGGGCTAAGAGCTAATGACACGTCAGTTAACCAACCGAACGCGCTGCTTTCACCATTTTGACCAAACCACTGCGCTAATGTTCCTGGGAACAAAATAATACTTGATGCGAAAATCGCTGGAATAACACCTGCCATATTAATCTTAAGAGGCAAGTGAGAGCTTTGTGCTGCAAAAACTTTACGACCTTGTTGACGTTTCGCATAGTTAACGACGATACGGCGTTGACCACGTTCCATGAAAACTACGAAGTAAATAACAGCAAAAGACAATACAGCAATCAACAGCAGAAGAAGCACATGCAATTCACCTTGACGCGCTTGCTCGATTGTTTGACCGATTGCAGAAGGCAATCCAGCAACAATACCTGCAAAAATCAGAATGGAAATACCATTACCGATTCCTCGCTCAGTGATTTGTTCACCTAACCACATTAAGAACATGGTACCAGTTACTAAACTCACGGTAGCAATAAGCGTAAACATGGTTTGGTTGATAACAACCAGATTGTCGACCATGTTTGGTAAGCCTGTTGCGATACCAATAGCTTGGAATGTTGCAAGTACAAGCGTGCCGTAGCGTGTATATTGGCTTATCTTACGACGGCCTGCTTCACCCTCTTTCTTGAGTTCCGCTAACGCTGGATGAACTACAGTTAGCAATTGGACTACGATCGATGCCGAAATGTACGGCATGATACCCAATGCTAATATAGATGCACGCTCAAGAGCACCACCGGAGAACATGTTAAACATTTCAACGATGGTACCTTTTTGCTGATCGAACAAATCGGCAAGTACAGCTGCGTCAATACCAGGGATCGGCACAAAAGAGCCGGCTCGGAATACTAAAAGTGCACCAATTACGAATAATAAGCGCGACTTTAGTTCACTTAAGCCGCTCTGAGCACTACGAAAATCTTGTCCTGGTTTCTTAGCCATCTGTACCTCGTTCCTCGAGATTATTCCTCGATTTTACCGCCTGCAGCTTCGATTGCAGCTTTAGCGCCTTTAGTCACGCGTAGACCTTTAACAGTCACAGCTTTGCTTAGGTCACCAGAAAGAACGATCTTAACAAATTCGATGTTCTTAGTGATAACGTTAGCAGCTTTAAGGCTGTTAAGATCAACTACGTCACCTGTTACTTTCGCTAGCTCAGCTAGACGAACTTCAGCAGACACTAGGCTCTTACGAGAAGTGAAACCGAATTTAGGTAGACGTTGTTTTAGAGGCATTTGACCGCCTTCAAAACCTGGACGAACAGAGCCGCCAGAACGTGACTTTTGACCTTTGTGACCGCGGCCACCTGTTTTACCAAGGCCAGAACCGATACCACGACCTACACGCTTCTTAGAAGGTTTAGAGCCAGCAGCCGGTGATAGAGTATTCAAACGCATTCTGATTACTCCTCAATCTTAACCATGTAGTAAACCTTGTTGATCATACCGCGTACGCACGGAGTATCTTCAAGTTCTACTGTATGGTTGATGCGACGAAGACCTAGACCTTTAAGACACGCTTTGTGCTTAGGTAGGCGACCAATTGAGCTTTTAGTTTGAGTTACTTTAATAGTTGCCATCGTGTGCTTACTCCGAAATAGATTCAACAGTTAGACCACGTTTAGCAGCAACCATTTCTGGTGACTTAACGTCTACTAGAGCACCAATCGTTGCACGAACGATGTTGATCGGGTTCGTTGAACCGTATGCTTTAGAAAGTACGTTATGTACGCCCGCAACTTCAAGTACAGCACGCATTGCACCACCGGCAATAACACCTGTACCTTCTGCAGCTGGCTGCATGTAAACTTTAGAGCCCGAATGACGACCTTTCACCGGGTGGTGAAGAGTGCCTTCGTTAAGCGATACTGTAACCATGTTACGGCGCGCTTTTTCCATTGCTTTTTGAATCGCAGCAGGTACTTCACGAGCTTTGCCGTAACCGAAACCTACGCGACCGTTACCGTCACCAACTACTGTTAGTGCAGTAAAGCTCATGATTCGACCACCTTTAACCGTCTTAGATACACGGTTAACTGCGATCAGCTTTTCTTGCAAATCATTAGCTTGTTGTTGTTCTTTAGCCATCTTCCAACCCTACCTTAGAATTTCAGACCAGCTTCGCGAGCAGATTCTGCTAGCGCCGCTACTCGACCGTGGTATTGGAAACCAGAACGATCAAATGCAACTGAAGCTACGCCTTTTTCAAGAGCGCGCTCAGCAACAGCTTTACCAACTGCTTTAGCTGCATCAACGTTACCAGTGTTCTTAACTTGCTCACGGATCGCTTTTTCTACAGTAGAAGCAGCTGCGATAACCTCAGAGCCGTTTGCCGCGATAACTTGTGCGTAAACATGGCGAGGAGTACGGTGTACTACCAGGCGAGTTGCACCAAGTTCTGCAATCTTACGACGTGCACGTGTAGCACGACGGATGCGAGATGCTTTCTTATCCATAGTGATACCTTACTTCTTCTTAGCTTCTTTAGTACGCACATTTTCATCTGCGTAACGAACACCTTTGCCTTTGTAAGGCTCAGGAGCACGGTAAGAACGAATGTCAGCCGCAACTTGACCTACTACTTGCTTATCGCAACCAGTAATGATGATCTCAGTTTGGCTAGGGCACTCAGCTTTAATACCTTCAGGTAGAGCGTGCTCTACTGGGTGAGAAAAGCCAAGAGTTAGAGCTACAGAGTTGCCTTTCATAGCAGCACGGTAACCAACACCCTTAAGAGTTAGCTTCTTAGTGAAGCCCTCAGTAACACCCACAACCATGTTATTAACTAGAGCGCGAGCTGTACCAGCTTGTGCCCATGCGTTAGTAACACCTTCTTTCGGACCGAAAGTTAGGTTGGTTTCTTCCTGTGCAATAACTACGGCGCTGTTAAGAACGCGAGTAAGCTCACCTTTGCTACCTTTTACAGTAACTTCTTGGCCGTTTAGTTTCACCTCTACGCCAGCTGGAATAGCGACAGGTGCTTTAGCAACACGAGACATAATCTACTCCTTAAGCTACGTAACAGATGATTTCACCGCCAAGACCTGCTTTACGAGCAGCACGGTCAGACATCAGACCCTTGGAAGTAGAAACAACTGCAATACCAAGACCACCCATCACTGTAGGTAAAGAGTCTTTATTTTTATAAACTCTTAGACCAGGACGTGATACACGCTTGATTTGCTCGATTACAGGTTTAGCTTGGAAGTACTTAAGAGTAACTTCTAGCTCAGGTTTTGCTTCGCTGTTAACAGCGAAGTCTACGATGTAACCTTCAGCTTTAAGTAATGCAGCAATTGCAACTTTAAGCTTTGAAGAAGGCATTTTTACAGCAACTTTGTTTGCTGCCTGACCGTTACGAACTCGGGTCAGCATATCCGAAATCGGATCTTGCATGCTCATAAGATTTACTCCAAATGATTAAGTGGCAATTACCAGCTAGCCTTACGAAGACCCGGAATCTCGCCTTTCATGCAAGCTTCACGAACCTTAATGCGGCTTAGACCGAATTTACGTAGGTAACCGTGTGGACGACCAGTTTGGTTGCAACGGTTGCGCTGACGTGATGCACTTGAATCACGTGGAAGAGATTGCAGTTTAAGAACCGCATTCCAACGATCTTCTTCAGATGCGTTTACATCGCTAATGATAACTTTTAGCGCAGAACGCTTTTCAGCGAACTTAGCTACTAGTTTTGCACGTTTAGCTTCACGTGCTTTCATTGATTGTTTAGCCATAACAGTAACCCTACCCTTACTTACGGAATGGGAAGTTAAAGGCAGCCAGCAGAGCTCGGCCTTCCTCATCGGAACCCGCAGAAGTCGTGATAGTGATATCAAGACCGCGGACACGATCGACTTTATCGTAGTCGATTTCCGGAAAGATGATTTGCTCGCGAACGCCCATGCTGTAGTTACCGCGACCGTCAAAAGACTTAGCGCTAACACCACGGAAATCACGTACACGTGGAAGTGCGATAGAGATTAAACGCTCTAAAAATTCCCACATGCGCTCACCACGCAAGGTTACTTTACAACCAATTGGGTAGCCTTCACGAATTTTGAAACCAGCTACAGATTTACGCGCTTTAGTGATAAGTGGCTTTTGACCAGAGATCGTTGCCATATCAGCTGCTGCGTTTTCTAGCAGTTTCTTATCGTTGATTGCTTCACCAACGCCCATGTTTAGGGTGATTTTCTCAATCCTAGGGACTTGCATGACGCTTGTGTAGCTGAACTCTTTGGTAAGCTCAGCGACTACAGACGACTTGTAGTAATCATGCAGTTTCGCCATAGTAGAACTCCAAATTACTTCTAATTAGTTAGAAACAGTTTCGCCGTTAGATTTGAAGAAACGAACTTTCTTGCCATCTTCGATACGGAAACCGATACGGTCTGCTTTACCAGTAGCCGCGTTAAAAACAGCAACGTTAGAAGCATCAATAGCTGCTTCTTGTTCAACGATGCCACCTTGTTGACCTAGAGCCGGAACCGGCTTTTGGTGTTTCTTAACAAGGTTGATGCCTTCAACGATAACTTTACCAGTTGTCAGAACCTTAGTTACTTTACCTTTCTTGCCTTTATCTTTACCAGCAAGAATGATTACTTCGTCATTACGACGGATTTTAGCTGCCATATTGCCGCTCCTTACAGAACTTCAGGTGCTAGTGATACAATCTTCATGAATTTCGCGTTACGAAGTTCACGAGTCACAGGACCAAAGATACGTGTGCCGACTGGTTGCTCAGTAGTGTCATTTAACAATACACAAGCATTACTGTCGAAGCGAATGACAGAACCGTCTGGGCGACGAACGCCTTTACGGGTGCGCACTACTACCGCCTTCAGAACATCACCTTTCTTTACTTTACCGCGAGGAATCGCTTCCTTCACTGTAACCTTGATGACGTCACCGATATGTGCATAACGGCGGTGAGAGCCACCCAGAACCTTAATACACATTACCTTGCGCGCGCCAGAGTTATCTGCTGCGTCAAGTGTACTTTGCATCTGGATCATTGTTAGTGCTCCGCTAAATATTAAAACTAGACCCTCTCGGGTCGGGCTGCCTCTTTAAAAGGGACGCGAATTGTACCACCCTTTTTTTAAATTGGGTAGACAAAAAACAAGCGGCTCCAAAAAATTATTTGGAGCCGCTTATAAGTTATAGAATTACAAAGATTAAATCTTCGCTTTTTCTAGAACTTTAACCAATGTCCAAGACTTAGTCTTAGACAGAGGACGACACTCAGCGATTTCAACTTTGTCGCCTAGGCCACAAGTGTTGTCTTCGTCGTGTGCGTGTACTTTAGTCGTGCGTTTGATGAACTTACCGTAAATTGGGTGTTTTACAGTGCGTTCAATAGCAACAACGATAGACTTGTCCATCTTGTCGCTTACTACACGGCCTTGCTGGATGCGGTTAGTTTCGCTCATTATGCGCCTGCCTTTTCAGTCAAAACAGTTTTCACACGTGCGATGTCACGGCGTACAGCTTTTAGAGTATGAGTTTGCTGTAGTTGACCAGTTGCAGCTTGCATGCGCAAGTTGAACTGTTCACGTAGCAAATTCAATAGCTCAGCGTTAAGCTCTTCAACGTTCTTTTCGCGTAGATCTTGTGCTTTCATCACATCACCTGCTTAGTTACAAAAGTAGTTTTAACAGGCAGTTTACGTGCCGCTAGGCGGAACGCTTCACGTGCCAACTCTTCAGGTACGCCATTCATCTCGTACATAACTTTGCCTGGTTGGATTTGAGCAACCCAGTACGCAACTGAACCTTTACCTTTACCTTGACGAACTTCAAGAGGCTTTTCAGTAATCGGCTTGTCTGGGAATACACGGATCCAGATTTGACCTTGACGCTTAATGTGACGTGTCATAGCACGACGTGCCGCTTCGATTTGACGTGCAGTCAGACGACCACGGCCAACAGCTTTAAGACCGAATTCGCCGAAGCTTACTTCAGTACCTTTAGCTAGACCACGGTTACGACCAGTCATAACCTTGCGGAACTTAGTACGTTTTGGTTGTAGCATCGTTCGACTCCTTACTTACGGCCTTTACGCTGCTTCTTAGGCTTATCGCCTTTTGGCTCTACTGCGTTAGCAGCTGGCATACCGCCTAGAATCTCACCTTTGAAGATCCAAACTTTAATGCCGATCACACCGTATTGAGTGTGAGCCGAAGAAGTTGCGTAATCAATGTCTGCACGTAGAGTGTGTAGAGGCACACGGCCTTCACGGTACCACTCAGAACGTGCGATTTCAGCACCGCCAAGACGGCCGCCTACTTGTACTTTGATGCCTTTAGCGCCTAGACGCATAGCATTTTGTACCGCACGCTTCATTGCACGACGGAACATAACACGACGCTCTAGTTGAGACGCGATGCTATCAGCTACAAGCTGACCATCTAGCTCAGGCTTACGTACTTCAGCGATGTTAATTTGCGCTGGTACACCTGCGATTTTAGCTACAGCTGCGCGTAGCTTCTCTACGTCTTCACCTTTCTTACCGATAACAACGCCAGGACGAGCAGTGTGAATAGTCACACGGATGCTCTTAGCTGGACGCTCGATAACGATACGAGATAATGATGCTTTTTGTAGTTCCTTTGTAAGGAACTGACGTACCTTGAAGTCGCCGTCTAGGTTGTCAGCGAATTCGTTGGTATTAGCAAACCATGTAGCATTCCAAGGCTTAACGATGCCAAGACGAATACCATTAGGATGTACTTTCTGACCCATTGCTTACTCTCCTAGTCTTTAGCGATCTGCTACAACAATAGTGATGTGGCTTGAACGCTTCAAGATACGATCCGCACGACCTTTAGCACGAGGCATAATACGCTTCATGATAGGGCCCTCATCTACGAAGATTTTAGCGACATTTAGATCGTCGATATCTGCACCTTCGTTATGTTCCGCGTTAGCGATAGCTGACTCAAGAACCTTCTTAACTAATACAGCAGCTTTTTTGTTGCTGAAAGTTAGAATTTCTAGAGCTTGGTCTACCGACTTACCGCGAATTTGGTCTGCAACTAAGCGAGCTTTCTGTGGAGAAATACGAGCAAAGTTATGTTTAGCTAAAGCTTCCATCATCTACTCCTTATTTCTTCTTAGCTTTCTTATCTGCAGCATGACCGCGATAAGTACGAGTTGGTGCAAATTCGCCCAGTTTGTGACCGATCATTTCTTCGGTAACGAAAACTGGAACGTGCTGACGACCATTATGGACAGCGATGGTCAAACCAATCATTGTTGGGATGATCATTGAGCGACGGGACCAAGTCTTAATAGGCTTTTTGTCTCCGCTTTCCACCGCTTTCTCTACCTTCTTCAGCAAGTGTAGGTCAATAAAAGGACCTTTCTTGAGAGAACGTGGCATGGCGATTCCTCTTTATAAATTATTTAGTGCGACGACGTACGATGTACTTGTCAGTGCGCTTGTTCTTACGAGTCTTGAAGCCCTTAGTAGGAACGCCCCAAGGAGAAACTGGGTGACGACCACCAGATGTGCGGCCTTCACCACCACCATGTGGGTGATCCACCGGGTTCATTACTACACCACGTACGGTTGGACGTACGCCGCGCCAGCGTGAAGCACCAGCTTTACCAAGTTCACGTAGCATATGCTCAGAGTTACCAACTTCACCGATCGTTGCACGACCTTCAGAAAGTACTTTGCGCATCTCACCAGAACGTAGACGGATAGTTACGTATGCACCATCGCGAGCGATGATTTGAGCATAAGCACCAGCCGAACGAGCTAGTTGAGCACCTTTACCAGGCTTAAGTTCAACACAGTGTACAGTAGAACCTACTGGGATGTTGCGCATCGGCAGAGTGTTACCTGCTTTGATTGCAGCATCTACGCCAGATTGAATCTGGTCGCCTGCGTTAACACCTTTAGGTGCAATGATGTAACGACGCTCACCGTCTGCGTACAGAACTAGAGCGATGTTAGCACTACGGTTTGGATCGTATTCTAGACGCTCAACTTTCGCTGGGATGCCATCTTTAGTACGTTTGAAGTCAATTACACGGTAATGGTGCTTATGACCACCACCGATGTGACGTACTGTAATACGACCGTTGTTGTTACGACCACCGTTCTTAGAGTTTTTCTCTAGAAGTGGTGCGTATGGCTTACCCTTGTGTAGGTCAGCGTTAACAACTTTAACGACGTGACGACGACCAGGGGAAGTCGGCTTACATTTAACAATAGCCATTTTTACTACTCCTGTTATTCCGCGCCGCCAACGAAGTCAAGATCTTGACCTTCTTTCAAAGTAACGTAGGCTTTTTTCACGTCTGAACGACGGCCTTCACGCATACCTTGACGTTTGGTCTTACCCTTTAATACAAGAGTATTTACAGACTTAACTTCAACTTCAAATAGCTTTTCTACAGCTGCTTTGATCTCTTTCTTAGTTGCATCTTTAGCTACTTTGAAAACGATAGTGTTCGCTTTCTCAGCTGCCATAGTTGCTTTTTCAGAGATGTGCGGAGCACGTAGAACTTTTAAGATACGCTCTTCAGTGATCATGCTAGCATCTCCTCAACTTGCTTAACTGCGTCAGCAGTCATTAGAACCTTGTCGAAAGCGATTAGTGATACTGGATCAACACCAGCAACATCACGTGCATCTACTTTGTATAGGTTACGAGCAGCTAAGAATAGATTTTCATCTACTTCGCCAGTCACAATCAGAACGTCGCTTAGCTCAAGCTCTTTAAGCTTAGCTACAAGTTCTTTTGTTTTTGGTGCTTCTACAGAGAAGTTATCAACAACGATTAAACGCTCTTGACGAACTAGCTCAGAAAGAATGCTCTTCATAGCACCGCGGTACATTTTTTTGTTTACTTTTTGGCTGTGATCTTGTGGTTTCGCAGCAAAAGTAACACCACCTGTACGCCAGATTGGGCTACGAATTGTACCAGCACGTGCGCGGCCAGTACCTTTTTGACGCCATGGCTTAGCGCCACCGCCAGATACTTCAGAACGAGTCTTTTGAGCACGAGTACCTTGACGAGCACCTGCTGCATATGCAACAACTACTTGGTGTACAAGAGCTTCGTTGAAGTCACGTCCGAAAGTAGTCTCGGAAACAGTTAGTGCATCAGCACCTTTAACCATCAATTCCATTACTTACTCCTAGACGTTATGCTTTAACAGCAGGTTTTACGATCACGTTTCCGCCTGTTGAGCCCGGTACTGCACCTTTAATAAGGAGTAGATTGCGCTCAGCGTCAACACGTACGATCTCTAGGTTTTGAGTCGTTACACGCTCAGCACCCATGTGACCTGCCATTTTCTTGCCTTTAAACACGCGGCCTGGAGTTTGACATTGGCCAATTGAACCCGGTGCGCGGTGAGACAAAGAGTTACCGTGAGTCATATCTTGAGTAGAGAAGTTCCAACGCTTGATAGCGCCTTGGAAGCCTTTACCTTTAGATGTACCAGTAACGTCTACTTTTTTAATTTCGTTGAAAAGTTCTACGTTTAGCTCAGCGCCAACTTCAAACTCTTCGCCGTTTTCTAAACGGAATTCCCAAAGACCGCGACCTGCTTCTACACCCGCTTTCGCGAAGTGACCAGCTTCAGGTTTAGTTACACGGTTAGCTTTCTTAGCACCAGTAGTTACTTGGATTGCTGCGTAGCCGTCTGTCTCAAGAGTTTTAACTTGAGAAATACGGTTCGCTTCAACCTCAACAACAGTTACTGGGATAGAAACGCCTTCTTCAGTAAATACGCGGGTCATACCCACTTTACGTCCGACTAGACCAATCATTATTCTTATCTCCCTTAACCTAGGCTGATTTGAACATCAACGCCAGCTGCAAGATCAAGACGCATTAGAGCATCAACAGTTTTATCTGTTGGCTCAACGATGTCGATCAAACGCTTGTGAGTACGGATTTCGTACTGATCACGTGCATCTTTGTTGACGTGTGGAGAGGTAAGAACAGTGAAACGCTCTTTACGAGTAGGAAGTGGAATAGGACCACGAACCTGTGCGCCAGTACGTTTTGCTGTTTCAACGATTTCCGCAGTTGAAGCATCGATTAGCTTGTAATCAAACGCTTTAAGGCGGATACGAATACGTTGGTTCTGCATGAGACAGAGCTCCAATTATTAAAAATTACACAAACAATATCGCCACTCAAACCCGATAAAACGAGAGAATGCCGATTGATTTATGTGAAACCGTAGCATCCAAAATTAGGACGCATTGTCAGTTAACTTTTGAAGCAAACAAAAAGTTTACTATTTTTATTAACCGCGAACATAAGCTGAGTATACATTACTAGGTAAGACCTACTCCTCAGTGCTCATTGGTTCACAACCAGCGTTAGCCAGTGCGATGCATTATACAGATCACACTTTAGTATGCAAGTAGTGTTGGAAAAATAATCGGAATTTATTGGAAGTTGATTTTGTATCGAGAGGGAAGAAGATAGATGGAAGGTAATATTTCTTTCGAGAAAACAAAAGGGAAGCCGAAGCTCCCCTTTTCAGATGCGCGCTCTTCTAATGAAGAGTGTGCAAAAATCTAAATGCTATTAAGCGAAGATTTTAGCTACAACACCAGCACCAACTGTACGGCCACCTTCGCGGATTGCGAAACGTAGACCTTCGTCCATTGCGATTGGAGCGATTAGCTCAACAGTCATTTGAACGTTGTCACCTGGCATTACCATTTCTACGCCTTCTGGTAGAGTGATGTCGCCTGTTACGTCAGTTGTACGGAAGTAGAACTGTGGACGGTAACCTTTGAAGAAAGGAGTGTGACGGCCGCCTTCGTCTTTAGAAAGTACGTATACTTCAGACTCAAACTTAGTGTGTGGGTTGATAGAACCTTTCGCAGAAAGTACTTGACCACGTTCAACGTCATCACGCTTAGTACCACGTAGAAGTGCACCAACGTTCTCACCTGCACGACCTTCGTCAAGCAGTTTACGGAACATTTCAACACCAGTACAAGTAGTAAGAGTAGTCTCTTTGATACCAACGATTTCTACTTCGTCACCTACACGTAGGATACCGCGCTCGATACGACCAGTTACAACAGTACCACGACCTTGGATTGAGAATACATCTTCAATTGGTAGTAGGAACGGTTGGTCAACTGCACGCTCTGGCTCAGGAATGTAAGAATCTAGTGCTTCTGCAAGCTCAACGATCTTGTCTTCCCACTGCTTCTCGCCGTTTAGTGCGCCAAGTGCAGAACCTTGGATAACTGGTAGGTCATCACCTGGGAAGTCGTATTCAGAAAGAAGTTCACGAACTTCCATCTCAACTAGCTCAAGTAGCTCTTCGTCATCAACCATGTCACATTTGTTCATGAATACGATGATGTAAGGGATACCAACTTGACGACCAAGTAGGATGTGCTCACGAGTTTGAGGCATAGGGCCGTCAGTCGCAGCAACAACTAGGATACCGCCGTCCATTTGTGCAGCACCAGTGATCATGTTTTTAACATAATCCGCGTGTCCTGGACAGTCTACGTGTGCGTAGTGACGTGCTGGAGTGTCGTACTCAACGTGAGAAGTTGCGATTGTGATACCGCGCTCACGCTCTTCTGGAGCGTTATCGATAGATGCGAAATCTTTAGCAACACCGCCGTATACTTTTGCAAGAGTAGTACAGATAGCAGCAGTTAGAGTTGTTTTACCGTGGTCAACGTGGCCGATAGTACCAACGTTTACGTGCGGTTTCGTACGTTCAAATTTTTCTTTAGACACAATCGTGTTCCTTCCTAGTTATGATTCGCCACGTTCATTATTGAGCGAGACGCGCCAGAAATTGCTATTTTATGCGCCAACTCTCGTTAGCGCAATATTTGGACGCATTGTTCTTTCAAAAAATGAAAAAAAATGCCTTCCTTTTGTTTAACCACGCTCTGCAATGATTGCTTTTGCAACATTGTTAGGCACTTCAGCGTACTCACTAAACTCCATAGAGTAAGAAGCACGACCTTGTGTCGCAGAACGTAAATCAGTTGCGTAACCGAACATGACAGACAACGGAACTTGTGCACGAATTATCTTCAGGCCAGCTGTCCCCTCGTCCATACCTTCGATGATGCCGCGACGACGGTTAATATCGCCAACAACGTCACCCATCCAGTCTTCTGGAGTAGTTACTTCAACTTTCATCATAGGCTCAAGCAAAACTGGTTGCGCTTCAAGTGCACCCGTTCTGAAAGCCATAGAGGCAGCGATTGTAAACGCCATCTCACTTGAATCTGTTTCATGGTAAGAACCATCATATAGTGTAGCTTTGATATCCAAAACTGGATAGCCAGCAAGCACACCATTGTTCATCTGCTCTTCAACGCCTTTAGCGACTGAAGCAATAAACTCTTTCGGTACGATACCATTGGCAATTTCATCCACAAAGACAAAGCCTTCGCCAGCTTCTGATGGTTCCAGTTTCAGCCATACGTGACCGTACTGACCTTTACCACCATGTTCACGGATAAATTTACCTTCCGCTTTCGCAGTACCACGAATAGTCTCACGGTAAGCCACTTGCGGGTTACCAACGTTGCAGTTGACGCTAAATTCACGCTTCATACGGTCAACGATGATATCTAAGTGTAGTTCACCCATGCCAGAAATCAGAGTCTGGCCAGTTTCCGCATCCATATCAACGCGGAACGATGGGTCTTCTGCTGCTAGTTTACCTAGAGCGATAGTCATTTTATCTTGATCAGCTTGAGAACTTGGCTCTACAACGATCTGAATAACTGGGTCTGGGAACTCCATGCGCTCAAGAACAATCTTATGGTTCTGATCACAAAGGGTTTCACCAGTAGTCACATCTTTCAGACCAATAATGGCTGCGATGTCACCTGCTCGTACTTCTTTTACTTCTTCACGCTTGTTTGAGTGCATTTGAACAATGCGACCTAAGCGTTCACGTTGTTTCTTCACAGAGTTGTAAGCTGTTTTACCGCTTTCAACAACACCAGAGTAAACACGGATGAAAGTTAAAGTACCAACGAATGGGTCTGTTGCAATCTTAAATGCTAGCGCTGAGAACGGTTCTTTGTCGTCTGCGTGACGCTCTGCTTCATTCTCGTCTTCATCGATACCTTTAATTGCAGGGACATCGACTGGAGAAGGAAGGAAATCAACAACTGCATCTAGAACAGCTTGTACACCTTTGTTTTTGAATGCACTACCACAAGTAGCAAGTACGATTTCATTATTAAGGGTACGAGTACGAAGACCTTGTTTGATTTCAGCTTCTGTTAGTTCACCTTCTTCAA
The DNA here is from genome assembly GCF_001557875.1 of Vibrio splendidus. Lineage (GTDB taxonomy): Bacteria > Pseudomonadota > Gammaproteobacteria > Enterobacterales > Vibrionaceae > Vibrio > Vibrio splendidus_F. The sequence goes on from NZ_LNRF01000007.1 coordinate 91,535, forward strand.
GGTACTTATCCATCAGCTCTTCATTTGCTTCTGCAGCAGCTTCAACAAGTTCTGTACGATATTCTTCAGCCATTTCTTGCATGTCTGCAGGAATATCTTCGTACGTGAAAGTCATGCCTTGGTCAGCTTCGTTCCAGTTAATTGCCTTCATCTTGATAAGATCAACAACGCCTTGGAAATTTTCTTCAGCACCAATGTTCAGTTGAATTGGAACAGGAGTTGCGCCTAGACGGTCCTTGATCTGTTCAACTACGCGCAAGAAGTCTGCGCCAGTACGGTCCATTTTATTAACGAAAACCATACGTGGAACTTGGTACTTATCAGCTTGACGCCATACTGTCTCTGACTGAGGTTCAACACCAGATGAGCCACAGAACACAACAACTGCACCATCAAGTACACGCAGAGAACGTTCTACTTCGATTGTGAAGTCAACGTGTCCAGGAGTGTCGATGATGTTGATACGGTGGTCCGAGAACTGAGCTTCCATACCACGCCAAAACGTAGTGGTTGCTGCTGAAGTGATCGTAATACCGCGCTCTTGCTCTTGCTCCATCCAGTCCATGGTTGCTGCACCATCGTGAACTTCGCCGATTTTGTGAGAAAGACCGGTATAGAACAGAATACGTTCACTTGTGGTTGTTTTACCTGCATCTACGTGAGCAACGATACCGATATTACGGTATTGCTCTATAGGAGTTTTACGAGCCACGGTTGAATCCTCTTATTAGAGACTTAGGGACTATTGCTATGCCTAGATTATGCGTTAAAAGCGATGCTTCGCTAAAAATTGCTTGCCCTAGAAATAGCAATAGTTCCTAGCATAAGCATAGGAACTAAAGAAGTGCTGCAAGGAACCTTGCAGCACTAAAAAGGTATTACCAACGGTAATGTGCGAACGCTTTGTTTGCGTCAGCCATGCGGTGAACGTCTTCACGTTTCTTAACCGCAGTACCTTTGTTCTCAGACGCGTCTAGCATTTCAGCAGCTAGGCGTTGAGCCATAGATTTTTCACCACGCTTACGCGCAGCTTCAACTACCCAACGCATAGCAAGAGCGTTACGGCGAACCGGACGAACTTCTACAGGTACTTGGTAAGTTGAACCACCTACACGGCGAGATTTAACTTCTACCGCTGGGCGAACATTTTCAAGAGCTTCTTCAAATACAGCTAAGTGGTCTTTACCAGACTTCTCAGCCATTGAATCTAGTGCAGTGTAAACGATTTTTTCTGCAGTAGATTTCTTTCCGTCAACCATAAGGATGTTAACGAATTTTGCCAGCAATTCAGATTTGAACTTAGGATCTGGAAGGATCTTACGCTGACCTATTACGCGACGACGTGGCATGGATATTCTCCGTTGTCTTCTTCAGGTTTTTTCCAAAACTTTTCAGAATAATAAATAAAATAGTGTTTGGCCTTACTTAACGCTTTCTTTAAAAAAAGAAAATGCATTAAGACTTAGGACGTTTCACACCGTACTTAGAACGACCTTGTTTACGGTCGTTAACGCCAGCACAGTCTAGCGCGCCGCGAACAGTGTGGTAACGAACACCCGGAAGGTCTTTTACACGACCGCCACGGATTAGTACAACACTGTGCTCTTGAAGGTTGTGACCTTCACCACCGATGTACGAAGTTACTTCGAAACCGTTGGTTAGACGTACACGACATACTTTACGTAGTGCCGAGTTAGGTTTTTTAGGTGTAGTAGTGTAAACACGAGTACATACACCACGTTTTTGTGGGCACGCTTCTAGTGCAGGCACGTTGCTTTTAACAACTTGCTTTACACGAGGCTTGCGAACCAACTGGTTAATAGTTGCCATTAACTAGCTCCTGAAATTTACTTGAAAGTAAGCTTTGTGAAAAATCTATCCCTAATCACAAGTCGTAATTAGGGACGCAAAATTCTATTCAGCAGTGGGAGGTGTGTCAAGAAATATACAGATCTTTTTTAGCCGTCTAGAGCTCAGGATGGTCTCTTTTTAACCAAACTGATAAAAGACGCTTACCAAGTCACTGATTTGTCGTTCAAAACCGTCAGTTTAACGAAGCCATCGAAGTCAACTTGATCAATGGTACTTGAGACAAGTAGTTGTAAACCTCGGCTATCGAGATCTGGTTTTAACACCGACACCTGCTCTACTGCGCAGATTTGAGTGAATAACTCATGATTAGGAAGGCAAACATACACTGTATCTTCCACCAAAAGGAACTGGTCCTGTGGCTGAGAATAGGTCAATGCAAGTTTAAGTTTGTCGACTGATTTTACGATATGAAGCATAGCGTCCCCTAGAAAGTCAGGATCTGTTGGCACTGAGCTAACTTCTGCGTTAACTCGTCGGCTTCAACGGTGGTCACATCGATTAGCAAGTTGTCTGCTGAAAGACCAAACTGACTCAGACTACGCTGACACACATACACCTGTTCGATGTCGTACAGGTCCATAAGTTTGAATGCAGAGATATAGTCACGCGATAGTGTTTCGTCGGGCTGCTGCGCCTTGAGAAGCTGTGTCACGCCATCGCCAACAAAGAACACGGCGATATCGTCACTGTAAGCGGATGCAGCAAGTAATGCGTCTAACCCTTCTCTACCCGCAGCGGTAGTATGAGGAAAACTATTAAATATAAAGGCTAACTTGCTCAAAACTGTACCACCCTATCTTGCGTGAGTAGCGCTTCCGATAAGCTCCCTAACCCGGCCTGAGTAAACCCTGACGCTAAGTTAGATGCGCTTAGTTGGTGTTGCTCTGCTTCGTCCGAGCTAATCACACCACGTCTTAGCGCGGCTGCTACACAGGTTTCAAGGCTCACATCGTGCTCATCAGCCAGCTTTTGCCAAGCAGAAGCTAAATCAAATTCATCGTTAGCCGGTACGGTAAGGTCTGAGCCGTTACTGACGCCATCTTGATAGAAGAATACACTGTGAAGTTTGTGGCCCTGTTTAATCAGAGCCACAGCAAACTGGTAAGCACTTCTTGCTGACTGTGAACCGTAGACAGGTCCATTGACTAGGAGTGTATAGCTTAACAACCCTCTTCATCCTCTGTTTTACGTTGGCGGATGTATAGGTACACAGTGTGCTTAGAAATATTTAAACGCTCAGCAACACGGTTAATCGCGTCTTTAATATCGAAAATACCTTTGTCGTAAAGCTCCATCACGATCTGACGGTTCTTAGTATTGTTCGATACCGATTTGTCAGCGTTAATTTCTTCAATGGTGCGTTCAACCGTTTGGTCGACAAGTTCTTCAACGTCACTAGCGAAGTTAACCGATGATGCGGCTTCATCTGCGTCTTGCGTAGGCATGAACGATTGCAGTACTTGTGAGAATGGCGCGTCTAAGTTGACGTTAATACACAGCAAGCCAATCACTCGGTCTTCACCGTTGCGGATAGCAACTGTGATCGACTTCATCAACACTCCGCCTTTAGCGCGAGTGAAGTATGAACGTGAGAAGTTACGTTTAGAACCTTCAATATCTTTTAGCATCTTCAATGCAAGATCAGTGATCGGCGAACCTACCTGACGACCTGTATTTTCGCCGTTGGCAATTTTAATCGCAGAAGTATTGAGGTCTTCTAAAGAGTGCAAAACGATTTCACAAAACGGACCAATAAGGCTCGCAATACCGTCAACAACGGCCTCATAAGATCTTAGAATGATTTTATCGTGTTCACTGAATGGCATAACGTGGACTGATTCCATTTCAAGTAACACATCTGCATTGACTGTTTCTGTAGTAGTCACTTATTCCTTACCTTCGTGTGAAAAATCAACAAATTTATGTAAGTTTATCAGAAAATTTTAATTGCACACCTAGCTAACATTGCAACTAGTGATTTAGAACAAGTTTAAAAATCAAATACTCATCTTCAAATCATAAAAAAAGCCTAACTCAAAGTTAGGCTTTTTATTCAATCAACGTATTTTAGTACGATACTTTTAACCGATATTACTGTGCAGAAGCTGCTTCAGCGTTATCGATGTTTAGTAGTTCTACTTCGAATACTAGCGTTGAGTTAGCTGGGATAGTCGGTGTGTCTTGCTCACCGTATGCTAGCTCTGGCGGGATAACGAACTTGTACTTAGAACCAACTTGCATCAGTTGTACGCCTTCAGTCCAGCCTGGGATTACGCGGTTTAGTGGGAATGTTGCAGGTTCACCACGATCGTAAGAGCTGTCGAACTGAGTACCGTCTGTTAGCGTACCTTTGTAGTGTACTTGAACGGTATCAGTGTCTTTTGGAGAAGCACCTTCACCAGCAGTCATTACTTGGTAAAGTAGACCAGATTCAGTTTGCTTAACGCCTTCAGTTTTAGCGAACTCAGCGCGGAAGTCATCACCGGCTTTCTTAGTTGCAGCTGATTTCTCTGCCGCTTGTGCTTGCATCGTTTCAGCAACACGCTTGTCTAGAGCTTCAAGCGCTGCGCGAGTTTCTTCTTCGTTAAGTGCTGTTTTCTCTGCGAATACGTCTTCGATACCTTGAAGAACCATATCTTTGTCTAGGTTAATACCTAGTTCGCTTGGCTTATCAATGCTTGTGCTTAAGTAGTTAGCGAAAGATACACCGATTGCGTATGCCGCTTTGTCATCTTCTGTTTTAAAGTTTACTGCTTCAACTTTAACTTCTTCAACCTGTGGAGCTTCTGCCTTTGGTTCTTCTTTCTGACAACCAACTGCTAGCATAACCGTTGCGGCAAGCAGTGATACTTTTAAAACTGATTTCATTGAATTCTCCAATTAATGGCCAAGCCATTGGTTATTGTGCACAAATCTAATGATTAGATTGGTGTGAATACGTTAGTTATAACAATATACTAGTCATATGTCTTTCGACACAAACCGGATTATTAGATGTGATGCGAATATTTTTCCACTCATTGCTATGTACAATTGTCATCACCTTGTTAAATGGATGTTTTTTCTTCCAAGATGATGAGCAACGTTGGGAAATTGAACCCAACGGTGCCACCAGCTTTGCACTCAGCAGAGATGGACGCTTCGCCCTGCTCTACTCTCAGAAAAAGCAGCTACTCCTTTGGGATCTCGCCCAAAACAAAGAGCTGGCTCAACTTGGCCCACAAGATCAGTTAGAAAACCAAGTATCGCGCATCCGTATTTCGGACAATGGCCGTTTTGCCATTACCGCTAGCCAAATGAACTTCGCCGTTTGGGACTTATCTTGGACTCAAGCACAAGGTCTATGGTCTATCTCCGATGGCTTGATTCGCGATGTCGATATATCTAGCAATGGTGAAAAAGTATTGCTTGGCCTTTCTAATGGTAAAGCCATCTATGTGGACTTAGTCACCGGACGCCGTCTGGAGTTCCTTGCTCACCGAGAAAAAGTGAATTCCGTGTCCCTTTCATCCAATGGACGCTACGCCTTATCGGGTGGTAACGACTACAAAGCCTACCTTTGGGATACCGAGTCGGGCTTGGTATTGCGCACCTTTGAGCATGAACAAAGAGTAGTACGTGTCGCGCTACAACGCGATGGCGAGCTGGCTTTTACCTCTGATGGCGGCAATCAAGCGATGATTTGGGATCTTGAAACGGGCGAACCTCAAGCACAACTACAAAGCTGGTCTCGACAGTTGATTTTCTCGAGTGCGCGTTTTTCTGATGACGGCAGCATGTTGGTGACGGGCACACCATCTAGCCAAGTGAGTGTGTGGAATACTCAGAATGGCAAACGAATTTCTCGCCACGATACTGAGCCACTAAAAGATGCTCGCCCTCCTCGTGCGGTAGTGTATGATGCAGCCTTTGATGATAAGAACCGTGTGATATCGGGCACCTCTGCGGGCATTGCCCAAGCTTGGAATGTGGATTAAGAACGATGACAGAAAAGCGAGTTGAACAACTAGAAAGCCGCGTGAATGACCTAGAGTGTCAGCTAGCTTTCCAAGAACAGACCATTGAAGAGCTCAATGAAGCGCTTAGCCAACAACAAATGTTGATCACGAGAATGCAAGACCAGATGAAATTCGTGGTTGGCAAAGTGAAAAATATGGATGGCTCTAACCTAGCGGACCCATCAGAAGAAACGCCACCGCCACACTATTAAGTTCAATTCAAATGGGCTCCTGTTCATTTGTCATAATTGAAAAACAAAGGGCGGCAGAAAATATCTGCCGCCCTTTGTTTATGTACTTGGTAATTTAATTTACGCCTGTATGAGATTACTCATCCGCATAAATCTTCACTTCAACACGACCTTGAGTATCAACGCTTGCACGATACATTCCTGAGCTGTTCATACCAAAATGAATATCGCCTTGGTCATCAATAGCGATCAAACCACCTTCACCACCCATGGTTTTCAATTCACCTTGAATGATCGTTTCACAGGCGGTGTGCACATCTTCTTTTAGATAACGCATTCGTGCTGCGACATCACTGGCGACCATTTTACGTAGGAAGAACTCGCCCATACCCGTTGTTGAAACCGCAACGTTGCCATTTTCAGCGATGGTTCCTGCACCAATAATCGGAGAGTCACCCACACGACCGTATTTCTTATTGGTCACGCCACCGGTACTAGTTGCTGCCGCTAAGTTACCCGCTTGGTCTAATGCCACCGCACCAACCGTGCCGTACTTTTTGTCGTCAGGGTATTTCTCAGCTTGCTGCTCATCGTATTTCGCTTCAGACAGAGCAAAGATGCCTTTCTCTTTCATCGACTGAAGTTGGTCATAGCGGCGCTCAGTAAAGAAGTAATCTTGCTCAGTAAAGGTGTAGTCATGCTCAAACGCAAACTTCTCGGCACCTTCACCAATCAGCAACACATGGTCGCTTTTCAGCATCACATCACGCGCAAGCTCAATCGGGTTTTTGATATGGCGAACGCCCGCAATGGCACCCGCATCCATTTCGCGGCCATGCATCACAGAAGCGTCCATCTCAACAAATTCATCATGAGTTAAAACAGAGCCCTTACCTGCATTAAAGTGGGGGCTGTCTTCCATCACCTTGACTGACGCAACCACCGCATCCAGAGCATCACCACCCGCTTGCAATATTTGATAACCAGCCAAAACCGATTTTTCCAAAGCCTCGGTAATACCCGCTTTTAATTCATCGCTCATTTGCTCTCGCAAGATGGTTCCTGCACCACCATGAATGGCAATTGAAAAAGGCTGTGACATACAAACTCTCCACTGACGTCATCTTATAATGTTGTGCTATCAATACCACATCCATGGTTCTATGTCTGATAGCGAAAACCAAACTTTTTGCGAATGCTTAGATTTGCGGACACTTAGTTTAGTAGATTAAAAGTAAGCTCAAAAAGCTAGACTCCTAAACGCAAAAAGCCTCCACAAGGGAGGCTTTCAAGATTCTTAAACTACACCGTTAATTCGGTATTAGTGAGAACCACAGCTACCGCCGCCGCAGCAGCCGTCTTTCTTCTCTTCACCGTGGTCATGGCCTTCGCCACCACAGCAACCGCCTTCGTGGTCGTGATCGTGGTCATGACCGCCACAGCCGCCTTCTTGGTGTACGTGACCGTGTTGAACTTCTTCTTCAGTCGCTTCACGAACCGCTACAACTTCAACGTCAAACGTTAGAGTTTGGCCAGCTAGCATGTGGTTACCATCAACAACAACTTCGTCGCCATCTACTTCAGTAACTTCTACTGGGATTGGACCTTGGTCAGTATCCGCTAGGAAACGCATGCCAACTTCGATTTGCTCAACACCTTGGAATACGTCAGCAGGAACACGTTGAACTAGTGCGTCGTTGTGCTCGCCGTAAGCGTCTTCTGGAGTAACAGTTGCAGAGAACTTGTCGCCAGCTACTTTGCCTTCAAGCTCTTTTTCAAGACCTGTAATTAGGTTGTTGTGACCGTGAAGGTAATCTAGTGGAGCTTCTGCAGTTGATTGGTCAACTACTACGCCATCTTCAAGTTTCACTTGATATGCAACACTAACTACTACGTTCTTTTCAATTTTCATGAGAGCTCCAAGGAGGTTTGGACTAAGCTCGAACAGTTGAGCTTAGGAAAAATTCTGTACCCGGATATTATGGGGATCAATTAACGAAACTCAATCATTCTGGCTTAAAAATACCGATCATTTCTTGATTCGCGTGTTCAGATTTCTCTACAGTTTTCGGTTTACGCTGTTCTGTGAAGTCACAATCGACACATTCCACCAGCTCTATATTATTTTCAATCCACCAACGGAGTGTGTCTTGAGTACTACAACTTGGGCAGCTTGCCCCTGCGATAAAGCGTTTTTTCTGTTTCACGTTGATATCCTTTACTACTCTGGATTCGCAGTTCTTCTACTCTAGATCTATTTAAGAAAAAGCAGAGACCACGTTTATTATTAGATTGGTTCTCTAGACTATTATTTCTAAGCTCAAGCTATATCTCTAAACTCAAACTATTAGTTATAAATTCAGGCTACTGCCAATAGTTTCGAGACTGGTGATCGTTTTCCATCTCGTGTCCAAAGATCTCTTCAAGCTCTTTACGAGCCTCTTTCGCTCTTTGGGCTAACTCGGCATCTTCGTTATGCTGAGGCAGCAACTCTTTGAGCATACCATTATCCAACTTTCTAAAGTGTGCTTCTGCTCGCTTCGCTTTATATGGATGCATACCAAGTTCAGTCAATGTTTGACGACCTAAATCCAGTGCCCCAAGAAAGGTTTCACGCGAATAATTACTCACACCATGGTTAAGTAATTGGTAGGCTTCAACACGGCTTCGAGCACGCGCTAAGATCTTTAAGCCTGGGAAGTGCTGCTTACATAAATCGACGGTTTTCATGATTTCATCGGGGGAGTCAGTACACAGCACAATCGCCTCTGCTTTATCAGCACCGGCTGCGCGTAACAGCTCTAGGTGAGTCGAATCTCCGTAAAATACTTTGTAGCCAAACTTTCTAAGGATATGGATTTGGCTGGCATCACTCTCAAGAACGGTAATACGAATCTTATTGGCATACATCAAACGACCAATAATCTGACCGAAACGACCAAAGCCTGCAATGATCACTCGAGGACTGCGATCGACCACATCCGAAGACATTGCGTTTTCGCTGATTTGGTTAAGTTGACGAGCAAAGAATCGGTCTTGCAGCTTGAGCATCAATGGCGTGGTCACCATCGACAAACTCACAACCACCAGTAAGAACGACACTTGTTCGCCGCTTAAGATGCCTTGAGCACTCGCCGCGGTAAAAATAACGAAAGCGAACTCACCACCTTGGCTGAGAATCATCGCCATGCGACTGCGGGCTTTGGCTTGAGTACCGAAAATACGAGCTAGCGCATACAGCACTAAGCCTTTCAAAACCACGAGAGCTAATACAGCAATCAGTATCGCGAATGGGCTTTCAGCTAGTAAGCCTAAGTTCACCGCCATACCAACCGAGATAAAGAACAGACCAAGCAACAACCCTTTGAATGGGTCAATCGCGATTTCAAGCTCGTGTCGGTATTCACTTTCAGCCAGAAGTACGCCCGCTAGGAAGGTACCTAATGCCATCGACAAGCCAATCTGTTGCATGATCACGGCAATACCGATTACCAATAGCAGTGCTGCGACGGTGAATAACTCACGCACACCACTCATCACTACGTATCGGAACAGTGGTCTCAATAAGAAGTGGCCACCAACCAGCAGACCAATCACACCACCCAGCATCCAAAGCATGTCCGCCCAACTGCCACCGGTATTACCCGCAAGCAAAGGCAACATTGCGAGCATAGGGATTACTGCAATATCTTGGAAAAGTAACACCGCAAAGCCAGACTGCCCGGCTTCTTTGCCGCCAAGCTCTCGCTCTTCAATAACACGCAAGGCAATCGCAGTCGAAGACAGCGCCAAGCCCATACCTATCACTAGGCTGGTTTGCCACGTTAATCCAAATAGACAGGCGATGGCGGTAATAATCAGAGTGGTGATCAGCACTTGCGCGCCACCTAACCCAAGAATGGGGGCTCGCATCTGCCACAATTTTTTCGGGTTAAGCTCTAGGCCAATCAGGAAGAGCAGCAGTACTACCCCGAATTCGGAGAAGTGCAGAATCGCCTCTACGTCACTGATTAAGCCAAGTCCCCAAGGCCCAATCGCTACACCAGCTAATAAGTAACCGAGTACTGAACCCAAGCCAGCTCGCTGCGCGATAGGAACCGCAACCACAGCAGCCGCTAAAAATATAACGCTACTTTGTAGAAAATCATTAGTCAGAGCCATCATCTGCTCCTATATCTTGTAGCGGGTCTCGCAACCAATTTCGATACGCTTCGGCGTGTTGGTAACGCGTCATATCGGTGACATTTCGTGCCCAGTGTAAAACCAAAGGGGATATCCAATTCATCTGACACAAAGCAGCGGTTAGCTCGAATGGTTGCAAAATCTCTTGTAATGGATATTTATTATAGCCTGCGGCACCAAACGCCTCTTCTTTACCACCGGTTGTGATAACGCTACGCCAGTGTTTGCCCTTAAGTGCGCTTTGCTCACCAAAGGCAAAACCCTTACCTAACACGCGATCAAACCACTCTTTCAACAACGAAGGACATGAATACATAAACAAAGGGTGTTGGAACACAATCACATCATATTCAAGCAGCAATTCATGCTCGGAAGGCACATCAATAAAAAAGTCCGGATAGATGGCGTAGAGATCGTGGATTTTGACATTCCCAAGTGACTCTATCTTTTTAACCATGATCTGGTTAGCGATAGAGGTTTGCGGCTCAGGGTGCGCATAGATGACCAGCACCTTTGGCACGGATTTGTCTGTCGAGGGAGTATTACTCATTCCTTTGAAACATTCCTTTGAAGGCTAAACGGTGGCAAGGCCACAAGAATTTAAGCAAAAGTTATTAATATGTTATTGGCATCATAACGCAAATTGCATTGTGATCGACTTTTATCTGGTTTCAGCCTACTATGCAGGCGTCTGTTCACCTCTAATTTCTATGCTATTTCAATTATGATTACTTTCTCTGATATTCAATTGCTACGCGGCGGTAAGCCACTCCTCGACCAAGCATCTGCGACTTTTCACCCTGGCGACAAGATCGGTTTGGTTGGTAAAAACGGCTGTGGTAAATCTACGCTATTCGCCTTAATTAAGGACGAACTGTCTATTGATGCAGGCTCATTCAGTAAACCAGCTCATTGGGAAATGGCTTGGGTTGCTCAAGAAACGCCAGCATTAGAAAGAACAGCAATTGAATACGTGATTGATGGCGACCGTGAATACCGCGGCCTTGAAGATCAACTAGAGAAAGCTGAACAAGCCGACAACGGCACCTTGGTAGCAGAGATCCACGGCAAGATTGAGACCATTGGTGGTTACAGCATCAAGGCTCGCGCTGCCGAGCTGTTAGACGGCCTAGGCTTTAGCCAAGAACAAATGGCGTGGAACCTGACTCAATTCTCAGGTGGTTGGCGTATGCGTTTAAACCTAGCGCAAGCCCTACTGTGTCGCAGTGACCTACTGCTACTCGATGAACCTACCAACCACTTGGATTTAGACGCAGTAATGTGGCTAGAGCGTTGGTTACAAAGCTACCCTGGCACGCTAGTACTTATCTCGCACGATAGAGACTTCTTAGACCCTATCGTCAACCGTATCGTGCACGTTGAAAATCAACAGCTCAATGAGTACACAGGTAACTACTCATCGTTCGAAACCCAACGAGCGCAAAAACTGATTCTGCAACAAGCGATGTACCAAAAGCAGCAGAAACAGATGTCTCACATGCAGAGCTACATTGACCGTTTCCGTTACAAAGCTTCAAAGGCTCGCCAAGCGCAAAGCCGTATTAAAGCGTTAGAGAAAATGGAACAAGTACTGCCTGCTCAGTTTGATAACCCATTCAGCTTTGAGTTTAGAGAACCAGACGCACTACCAAACCCAATCATGATGATGGACGAGGTCTCTGCAGGTTACGATGACAATCTGATTCTAGAGAAGATTCGCTTGAACCTAGTACCGGGCAGCCGTATTGGTCTGCTTGGTCGAAATGGTGCTGGTAAATCCACGCTGATTAAGCTTCTTTCTGGCGAACTGAAACAGCAAGGTGGTGAGCTGAGCTATTCGCAAGGCGTTAAGATTGGTTACTTCGCACAGCACCAATTAGAAACCCTGCATCCAGAAGAGACGCCGCTGCAACACATGATGCAGATTGCCCCTAAACACACCGAGCAACAACTGCGTGATTACCTAGGTAGCTTCGGTTTCCAAGGTGAAAAAGCGCTCGATAAAGTGGCCCCCTTCTCTGGTGGTGAAAAAGCGCGTTTAGTTCTAGCGCTACTGGTATGGCAAAAACCAAACCTGTTGCTACTCGATGAACCAACCAACCACTTGGATCTCGACATGCGTCAGGCGCTGACTTTTGCATTGCAGACGTTTGAAGGTGCAATGGTTATCGTATCGCACGACCGTTACCTACTACGTGCGACTACCGATGATTTATACCTTGTACACGACCGCCAAGTAGCACCGTTTGATGGTGACTTAAGCGATTACTACAAGTGGCTAACCGAGCAACAGAAAATTGAACGTAAAGAAGCGCAAGCATTGGCACCAGCCAAAGACGGCGCCAACAGTGCAGCAGCGAAAAAAGAACAGAAACGTAAAGAAGCCGAGTTCCGTAAACTGACGGCACCACTTCGTAAAAAGCTGACTCAATTTGAAAAGCAGATGGATAAATTAACGCAGGCTCTTGAAGAAGCCGAACAAGAATTATCCGACACTTCACTGTATGAAGCTGAAAATAAGGCTAAACTGAATAAAGTACTCGCTCTCCAAGCGAGCAGTAAGTCACAGCTAGAAGAAGTTGAAATGGATTGGATGTCCACTCAAGAAGCGCTTGAGCAGATGGAACAGGATATGGATAGCTTATGAACCCAGAGCACGCCCCAATATCACTAACACTGGAACGACTATGGCAATTTAGCCTTCAGTACTACAGTGTGCGCGGTGTAAAGGATGCGTGCCTAGCTTTGCAAAACCAGTTCCACGGCAACGTCAATTTACTGCTGCTTCTCAAATGGCTCGATGAGCAGCAATTGTCTTTTGCTGAAGAAGAGTGGCACAAAGTACAACAATGCTTGGGCCGCTCTGAAACCCTGCTTCATAGTTATCGAGAGCTACGTAAACACCTCAAAGCACACGTTGTCGACTCACTATACCGTGAAGCCTTACAGTTTGAGTTACAGCTTGAAAAGCAACAACAGTCCGATCTCGTCGACTGTATAAACTCCCTACAGCTTTACGCTAACCAGCAATCACCGCTCGCGTTTCAGTACTGTCGTTTATTAGGAGCAGAAAACCTCTACGACGCTTTTTCTGAACCAGCACCTCAGCCCTAGCTCATTCTCTTTCCTTTTTCTTCAATCAAGATCCAAGCTTAACTGCGCCCTGTCTCTCTTCATTTGCATGCACTGACTAATACGCACAATGAAGTGTTTAACGCACCTAACATTGATATTATTCAACTGGTTACCCATAGCCTGTTTTTCTGTCTCGTATAAGTGAAAGCCTTGCGCTTATGCCGAGAATCAACCAAGCTCAAATAAAAACGTGGGCATTTCGTTACAAGCTCAACACGTTATCAAAGCCCATAAAAGAAGCATGGATCGTTTTTATGACAATATTTACCGCAGCCGCTGGTCTCTCTAATCCGCACTTACAAACCTTAGTGCCACGGTTTATTAGAAAACAGGCGCTGTTTCATCCTCACTGGCAAACCTTAGAAACTCCCGATGGTGACTTTCTTGATCTTGCTTGGAGCGAATCACCAGACGATGACAACCCAAGCATTGATGTTCGAAGGAACAAGCCGATATTCGTTCTATTCCATGGTTTAGAAGGTAGCTTTGAGAGCCCTTACGCCAACGGACTGATGAATGCATTTGCTAAAGATGGTTGGTTATCGGTAATGATGCACTTCAGAGGTTGCAGCGGAAAACCTAATCGCCTGGCTCGCGCTTACCATTCAGGTGAGGTCGAAGATGCGCGCTTTTTCCTAAGACACCTGCACGCTCAGTTTCCGAATAACCCGAAGGTTGCGGTTGGCATATCTTTAGGTGGGAACATGCTGGCGAACTATTTGGCTGAATACGCAGACGACCCGTTGCTGTCGGCGGCGACCATCGTATCTGCTCCTTTTGACTTAGCGTGTTGCTCTAGTCGCATTGAACGCGGTTTCTCCAAGCTCTATAAGAAGTACCTGCTCAACTCTCTAAAATCGAATGCGCTAAAAAAGGTTAACCTGCTACAGGAAAAACTTGGCATCACCGCTGAAGCCATCAAGAACATCACCAAACTGTATGAGTTTGATGAACGCATCACTGCACCTCTACACGGCTTCAAAAATGCCCAAGACTATTATGCGCAATGTTCTGCGCTGCCTAAGCTCAATAAGATTAAACTGCCGACTCAGATCATTCATGCCAAAGATGACCCATTCATGACCGATGATGTGATCCCAAAATTCGTTCTGCCCGATAACATCGATTATCGACTGTTTCAAAAAGGCGGCCATGTGGGGTTTATTACTGGCAGCACACTCAAACCAAGGTTTTGGTTAGAAGAAGCCTTGCCTGCCTACTATGAAAGTATCCAAGATTCGGCATAATGACCGAGCCTTAGTAAATAGAAGCAAAACATTACTAAGCACACGCATTTCGACATCAATAAACATATCCATGAACATAAAAGAGAGAAGTATTTATGATCATCCCATGGCAAGACATTGCACCAGAGACACTGGAAAACCTCATCAAAGAATTCGTGCTGCGTGAAGGCACAGACTACGGTGACGTCGAGGTTTCACTGCAAAACAAGATTGACCAAGTGAAACATCAATTAGCCTCAAAGGAAGTCAGCATCGTGTTTTCTGAGCTACATGAAACCGTTGATATTCAAGTCACAAAACGCTTCTAAGCTGCGCTCATAAAGGAGCCGTGTTATAGTGGTAAACGATTGCTAACAAGTAAGTTACTCAAAAGACAAGGGTTGTCATGTCCGCTAAACATCCAATTATTGCGGTGACGGGTTCATCTGGAGCCGGCACCACCACCACCTCAGAAGCCTTCCGTAAAATGTTCAATATGATGGACGTGAGGGCTGCTTGGGTTGAAGGGGATAGTTTCCATCGCTTCACTCGACCTGAGATGGATGTCGAGATCCGGAAAGCGCGCGAGCAAGGTAAGCACATCAGCTACTTTGGTCCACAAGCCAACGACTTTGGTGCGTTAGAGGAGTTCTTCCGTAAATACGGTAACGAAGGTACAGGTAAGGTACGAAGCTACCTGCACACCTTCGATGAAGCCGTGCCTTACAATCAAATGCCGGGCACCTTCACGCCATGGCAAGAGATCCCGGAAAATTCCGATGTGATGTTTTACGAAGGCTTGCACGGCGGTGTGGTTGATGGCGACATTAACGTTTCTCAACACGTCGATTTGCTGATCGGCATGGTACCTATCGTAAACCTAGAGTGGATCCAAAAGTTCGTTCGTGACACTCGCGATCGTGGCCACTCACGCGAAGCGGTAATGGACTCCATTGTTCGTTCAATGGATGATTACCTCAACTACATTACCCCGCAATTTTCGCGCACTCACATAAACTTTCAGCGTGTTCCAACCGTAGATACATCGAACCCACTTAACGCCAAAGGGATTCCAAGTTTAGACGAAAGCTTCGTAGTTATACGTTTGCGTGGCATCAAAAACGTCGATTTCCCCTACCTTCTGGCTATGATTGATGGCTCGTTTATGTCTCGCCACAACACGCTAGTGGTGCCAGGTGGCAAGATGAGTTTTGCTATGGAGCTCATTGTGAGGCCAATCCTGCAACAACTTATCGAAACCGGAAAAATAGGTTAACAAAACGACATTCTGGTTGATTACTTTTCATACCGTGATCATGTGCACAATTTTGCGTAAAAAATCGTAGCTTGGTCACGATTAAAATCAAGAAATAGTACCTGAAAAAGGATACTATTCTTAAACGAAACACAAGATAGCTTGCAGCGCTCAACGAGTGCTCTTATCCTACAAGTCAATCCAGGCTTAGCTAAAATACGGAAAGCAGCAAGCATACCCTGCAGAGGAAGTGAGATATTATGGTTCTAGGTAAACCTCAAACCGATCCAACATTAGAGTGGTTCCTTTCACACTGTCATATTCATAAGTACCCTTCAAAAAGTACTTTGATTCATGCTGGTGAAAAGGCAGAAACCTTGTACTACATCGTTAAAGGTTCTGTGGCAGTTCTTATCAAAGACGAAGAAGGTAAGGAAATGATTCTTTCTTACCTAAACCAAGGCGACTTCATCGGTGAACTTGGCTTGTTCGAAGAAGACCAAGAGCGTACTGCTTGGGTTCGTGCTAAATCTCCTTGTGAAGTAGCTGAGATTTCTTTCAAGAAATTCCGTCAACTTATCCAAGTGAACCCAGATATCCTAATGCGCCTTTCAGCGCAAATGGCAAACCGTCTACAAGTAACTAGCCAAAAGGTTGGTGACTTAGCGTTCCTTGACGTAACAGGTCGTATCGCTCAAACGCTACTAAACCTAGCGAAACAGCCAGATGCAATGACTCACCCTGACGGCATGCAAATCAAGATCACTCGTCAAGAGATTGGCCAGATCGTTGGTTGTTCTCGTGAGACAGTTGGTCGTATCTTGAAGATGCTAGAAGAGCAGAACCTAATTTCTGCACACGGTAAAACTATCGTGGTATACGGTACTCGTTAATCTCGATTCACTGAGCCAAAAATTTGAAAGCCACCAAATGCGAATTTGGTGGCTTTTTTGTTTTCTAAAGATCTATAGAGCAGATACGAGAAGAAATCACAGAATCCTATTTGTAAACTTCCTCGAAGCGAAGCGTACTCACATCTCTAGGATACAGCCCGTACTCGTACCTTGTTAACCGTTGGTACTTTCGAAGATCTTATCCGCCGATGCGGCCACAAAACCCGTATAAAGCTCACCATTCGCCATTGCATAACGCTTAGCAAACTCATAGAAGCCACCAGGAATCATCTCATTGCCTTCAATAAATGCCACTGGGACTTTGTCTGCCATAGTTGATGATTGCTCTAATAATACCTCTGGAGAGCCTTTAACTTCACCGCCAGATGCATTGATAGTGAAGCCAGACTCGCTCAGGTAGTCATTCACCGCCTGCACTTCATCAAAGTTATTCAGCTGGTTCACACTTACCGTAAAGTGGTTTGCACCATATCCATGAGCCGCTAGCCAAGATGCGTATTCGCTCTCTTTAGCTAGTACTTGGAAATCAGCGAAGCTCAAATCCCATTGGCGACCACCAAACAAGAACTCATGACCTTGAAACTTGCTTGCATCAACCTGCTCAACTAACTTAGCAACGATCTGTTGTAATTCACTAGAACACTCTTCGACCTTCAATTCACTAATGAACACTTTTGGCTGCTTCGGGTCTGGGTGCTCGTAGTGTTTAGCCACTAGCTTCTTGCTCTCAAACAGGTAGTCGCCACACGCCTTGTAACCCAGTTCCAGGAAAGGCTTAGCTAGTGTTTCAATACCGAGAGGGGCAACATTAAAAGTACGCAGTGCAATATGGTCGTTGATCAGCGCTTCATCTTCTTTCAGCAAGTGATGCACTTTCTCAGCCGATGGACACAGCCTGTGAATGTAATCGTCCCATAGTGATTTAAAGAGTAGATCGGGCGTCATGGTGACTCCTTGTCAGAGGTTCTAGCAAGCTAGTAATTTGGATTAGAAAGGGAGAGGCTGAGACACAGAGTCAGCAGCCATCAGCCTGTGACATACTTGTTCTATTATTATCTACCGCCCAATCTAGGTGTCGGACGTGATGGAAAAGGGAAGCGATAACACCACTTCCCTATTTCAAGCTTAACCAATGAGCCTAAGACTCATTAGCCTAAATTAAAGCTCAATACCTGGGCTAAACGATGCTGGTAGTTGAGTTTCGCCACCTTCCATTGAAGCCATAGGGTAAGCACAGTAGTCAGCTGCGTAGTAAGCACTTGGACGTAGGTTGCCTGAAGCACCCGGACCACCAAACGGTGCATCACCACTTGCGCCTGTTAGCTGACGGTTACGGTTAACAATACCCGCACGGATATGGTCAACGAAATATTCCCATTCAGAATCGTCTGTTGATACAAGGCCTGCAGACAAACCAAAGCGTGTGTCGTTAGCTAATTCAACCGCTTGCTCTAGCGATTGGTAACGAACCACTTGCAGCAATGGACCGAAGTACTCTTCATCTGGCAGTTCAGCAATATTGGTTGCATCGATAATGCCCGGAGAAACAAACGCCGCTTGACCCGCTTTTGCTTCTACTAGGCTGACACCACCTAACGATTGCAGATTAGCTTGCGCGTCTAGAATAAATTTAGCTGCAGCTTCAGAGATCTGAGGGCCCATGAAAGGTGCAGGTTCAGCGAATGGCTGATCGACACGAATCTTTTGCGTAGCTGCGACCAGTTTATCTAGAAGCAGATCGCCCTTCTCGCCAACAGGCACATACAAGCGACGAGCACATGTACAACGCTGACCCGCACTGATGAACGCCGATTGGATGATAGTGTATACCGTTGCGTCTGCATCACCGTATTGGTCGCTGATCACCATAGGGTTGTTGCCGCCCATTTCTAGTGCCAGCATCTTGCCCGGTTGGCCCGCGAATTGACGATGCAGGATATGACCAGTATTCGCACTACCCGTAAATAGCACGCCATCAAGACCTTTAGCATCAGCCAGTGCGATACCTGTCTCTTTAGCGCCTTGCACTAGGTTGATCACGCCAGCAGGAAGACCCGCTTCTTGCCATAGCTTCATTGCGAATTCCCCCGTCCAAGGTGTCTGCTCTGAAGGCTTGAATACTACGGTGTTGCCCGATAGCAGAGCTGGAACAATATGACCGTTAGGTAAGTGACCTGGGAAGTTGTAAGGGCCAAATACCGCCATCACGCCCAATGGACGGTGACGAAGTACAATTTGGTTGCCAGCCGCTTCACGTGAAGCTTCACCTGTACGCTCGTGGTAAGCACGGATAGAGATGGCGATCTTGCCTGCCATCGCGCCCGCTTCAGTGCGAGTTTCCCAAATAGGCTTACCCGTCTCTTTTGCAATAATCTGTGCAATCTCTTCGCTGTTCTCTTTTACCTTCTCAGCAAAGTTCAACACGATCGCTTCACGCTCTGCAAAGCTCAATTTTTTCCAAACCAAGAAGGCTTCACGAGCTGCTGCTACTGCAGATTCAACCTGCGCTGGTGTTGCGCTATCACCCTGCCACACTACTTCATTGTTGTATGGGCTTACTGATGTCATGGCGTCACCTTGACCTGCCACCCACTGTCCTGCTATCCACTGAGTCATACTTCTATCCTTAAAATCTTCGACAGATAATCGCCGCTCTTACTGAGCCAACATGCGAACAAATTCGCCTTCTTTTACTTCAAGAGCGCTCGCTACTTCAGATGATAAAATCACTGTATCGCTTGCTTGGTCATACGCACCTTTCGCGGCTACTGCGCGGAAGTTCTCAAACGAGGTATTACCAATTAGGAAGTCTTTAGAGCTAGAGTGCTCTGCAATTTGAACCTGTGCTCTAATTGAGTGACGCACCGATTCGATGTTTCTTAGATCACACTCAACCGTTGGGCCTGCATCAAAGATATCGACATAGCCACGGTTAGTGAAACCTTCACGTTCCAACAACTTAAGTGCAGGGCGCGTATTGTCATGAACCTCTCCAATCACCGCCTGAGCTTCTTTGCTCAATAGGTTCACGTAGATAGGTAGCTTTGGCATTAGGTCAGCAATGAAACCTTTCTTACCTATACCGGTTAGGTAATCCGCAAGCGTGAAATCAATCGAGAAGAAATGCTCTTGCAGCCATTGCCAGAAAGGAGAATTACCTTCTGCATCCGATACACCACGCATCTCAGCAAAAATCGTTTTCGAAAAACGCTCTGGGTGCTCAGACATGATCAGGAAGCGACACTTCGACATCAAACGACCATTCAATCCACCACGGAAAGCTGGGCGCAAGAACAATGTGCAGATCTCACTGCATCCTGTGTAGTTATTACCGAAAGTCAGTAGCTTCACGACGTTATTCACGCCAAGCTTTTGCGATGAGTGAACCACTTTGCTGATGTGGTACGAATAAAACGGGACATCCCAGCCAATTGAGGCTTCAATGCCAGTCGTACCCGCAACGTCACCGGTTTCTGTGTCGAAGCCAACCATCAGGTAGCCTTCGTCACCGGGCTCAGTCACGTTTTGCTTGGCAAAGCTGTATTCAGAGTGAGTAATACGGTTAGTTAACAGTTCTTCGTTAACCGGAAGAGATGTGAATCCGTGACCAGATTCAACCGCGCAGGTATGCAGCGCATCGTAATCAGATAATTTTATTGGGCGAACAACTAGCATCAATATTCCCTCCAGATGCAAAATAGGCCCAAAACCAGAAGCTTGGGCCTTTAGCAGAACGTCATGGGATCGCTCTATTGGCGATCATTCCTATGACGCCGCTCAGGCTAAACTAGCGTAGCGATTGCTTTGTCTAGTTTTGATAAGCCTTCTTCAATTTCTTGTGTAGTAATAACCAGTGATGGCGTGAAACGAACCACGTTTGCACCCGCAACCAGTACCATCAAGCCTTGTTCGCCTGCTGCTACCAATACGTCACGTGCACGGCCTTGCCACTCTTCGTTAAGTGCAGCACCTAGTAGTAGGCCTTTACCACGAACTTCACTGAAGATTTGGTACTTGTCGTTAATCTTAGCTAGACCATCGCGGAACAGAGCTTCACGCTCTTTCACGCCAGCTAATGTTTCAGGTTGGCTACCCACATCAACAACCGCCTCAGCAACAGCACACGCCAGTGGGTTACCACCGTAAGTAGAACCGTGCGTACCAACTTTTAGATGTGTCGCGAGTTCAGTGGTCGTTAGCATTGCACCAATAGGGAAACCACCACCCAGAGATTTAGCCGTGCTTAGAATATCTGGTGTCACACCTAGGCCCTGGTAAGCATAAAAGTTACCGGTACGACCATTACCCGTTTGCACCTCATCAAAGATAAGCAGTGCATTGTGTTTATCACACAGTTCACGAACTGTGTTCACGAATTCAGACGTTGGAGAGATGATACCGCCCTCGCCTTGCAGAGGTTCCATCATGATTGCACAAGTACGATCAGAGATGTGCGCTTCTAGCGCTGCAATATCGTTGTAAGGCAGGTGAGTCACATCGCCCGGTTTAGGACCGAAACCATCAGAGTAAGCTTCTTGACCACCAACCGTTACGGTAAAGAAAGTACGACCGTGGAAACCTTGTTTGAATGCAATGATTTCAGATTTCTCAGGACCGTGAACATCCGCCGCCCAACGACGAGCTAGCTTCAATGCTGCTTCATTCGCTTCTGCGCCAGAGTTGGCAAAGAATACTTTTTCTGCAAAACATACGTCGGTTAGCTTTTTCGCTAGACGCAGCGCAGGTTCGTTGGTCATCACGTTACTTAGGTGCCAAATCTTGTTTGCTTGCTCAGTAACTGCGTTAACCATTGCCGGGTGACAGTGACCCAAACAGCTCACAGCGATACCACCAGCAAAGTCGATATACTCTCGGCCTTGTTGGTCCCAAACGCGTGCGCCTTCCCCTTTTACTGGGATCATTTCCATTGGGTTATAACAAGGCACCATCACCTCATTAAACAGACTACGTTCTACTTTATTTTCCACTGTCATCGTACATTCCTTCTCGATACCGCAAGCTTCGCAAATAAGCGTAATGGTTCATAAGTGAGACAAAGATATTTTGTCTCGCCATAATCCCGCTGCAGCATTATATTTACATTTAATTAACCTTTTCAATAGTAGATTATTCTTTAGCCATCCCTCACAACCAGCTAAACGTCACTACCTATGACTATTTATGCATCAATTAATCTGTTTTATGAAGCTTTTTTTACCTAAACGTATGACTAGTAATAGCAAAGCCTTACTGGCACAGCGGTATATAGGGTTCGAGAGGAAATAACGCGAATAATTTTGCATAGGCTAAAAACTTAGCGAAGCGAGAGAGAAATGTTATAAAAAGTGATCGGCGTCAGAGGGAGAGAGGCGTGTAAAGCCCGAATTTAAACGCTTAACGAATGGGCTGACAGGTTTAACTGGCTTATTTAGGCGGAGAAAGGGTCAAATTTAAACACTTAGCGTGCTAGGAAGTTAGCGAGAAGTTGGTGTCCTTGCTCTGTTTTAATCGATTCAGGGTGAAATTGCACCGCATCAATCGGCAAGGTTTTGTGTTGATAACCCATGATCTCATCCATGCTGCCATCTTCAAACTCCGTCCAAGACGTCAGTTCAAAGCAATCTGGTAGCGTGCCATTTTTCACCACGAGTGAGTGGTAACGTGTCACGGTCAATGGGTTGTTCAATCCCTGAAAAACACTCTTGCCATTGTGGCGTATCGGAGAGGTTTTACCGTGCATCACTTGTCTGGCTCTCACCACTTCACCACCAAACACTTGGGCAATGGCTTGATGACCAAGACACACTCCTAAGAGCGGCAGTTTACCAACGAAGTGTTCGATGACTTGTAGAGAAATGCCCGCATCATCCGGTGTACAAGGACCCGGCGAGATAACAAGATGACTAGGATTTAGCGCTTCGATGCCCGCAATATCAATCTCATCGTTGCGAACAACTTTTACAGTTACCCCTAACTCACAGAAATACTGATACAAGTTATAGGTAAAGGAGTCGTAGTTATCGATGATAAGTAACATGGGTCGAAATCGTTTGCTAAATACTAAAGGATTGGGAGATATAGGGGCGGTATTGTGCAATACCCATAGCGAAAGGCAAGTGGAAACTGCATTTCGCTAATAATTAAGGCCAACCTAAGTTGACCTTAATTGTTTACAGATAGCCTTAAGTTATCTGAATTGGCTTGCTTGTATGGCTTGCCAATCTACAGACGATTTAGCTACTTGCGACGACGCCACATTGCTAGGCCAAACAATGACATCAATGCACCCAAGCCGAATGAACCGCCGACTCTTAGCTCAAGAACCGCAGGATCATGATCCGATGAACGGAAGTGATCTTGGTACTTAGGCAGATCGCCTTTGTACTCTTCGTTGTAGTCAAACAACGTCGATTCGCCACCGTTAATGTGCCAGTCAGTTGCATCCACAACCATGTCTTTCAGGCTGTCGCTGATCAACAGGTGATCCAGTGCGCCCACTTCGTCATTGTATGAGTAGCTCCAGCTGTCTGGGTGCTTTTGAGCCACAGCATTAATGTAACCGTAGTTCTTAGTAATCACCGCGCCGTTATCACCAAACTGTTCAACACCATCAATGTAAGTGTTACGAGCCGCTTTGATTTGCTTACCGTATTTCTCTTCAGAGTAATCGGTTAGCACCAGCATTGGATCTTCCATGCCGTACGAGTTCATATCACCCAGGATCACTTTGTGACCTTTGATACCATCGAGCGCTTCACCCAGTGCCACCGCCGCAGCTACGCGGAAGTTCTCACATGAGCCTTGCTTGTCGGCATCAACACCACCTTGACCACCCTGTTCAACCGGTGCTGCATCTTCCCAACACTTAGAGCCTTTAGATTTAAAGTGGTTAATCGCTACGGTCAGTTTCTCTTTGGTACCTTTGACCTTGAAGGTTGGCGCTAATGAGTCACGCTGGTAGTTCTTACCGTCCTCAATCACCTTACCTGAATCGTCTAACACCTCTGGTGCTTGTTGGCTTGGCATCGCGATAACGCGGCTGTCTTTTAGCTTAACTACCTTCTTACGGTAAATAACACCGGTTGTGATTACGTCAGTACCAATCGAGTCCATCTCGTCGGTTACGCCATCTTCATTTGAATCAACAGCGACAAACGTATAACGGTCTTTCTTACGCTCAATGCGATCATTCAGCTGGTTAACAAGCTGTTGAATGGCAGAACCTTCACCAAAGCCGTTGTTCTCAATTTCCATCAAACCAATGATGTCAGCGTCTAGACGAAGAATCGCGTTCACAATCTTATCTTGCTGCATTTCAAACTCAGTAATGGTGTTCGCGCCACGGTTGTTGCCGTGCTGGTTCGCGTCACCGCCAAATGGAGAGTTGAAGTAGTTCAGTACATTGAAGGTCGCGATACGTAGGTCACCTTCATCCATATCTGGCTTGTCAGTACGTGGGTCGTTACGAACGAAGTTTTCAGCCGAGATCTGGTTAGTCGCAATTAAACGGTACTCACCGTAGCTGTAAGTCAACACACCTTCTAGGCCAACAATGGTGTCATCGATACGGATGTAGTCTTCGGTCGAACCATCTTGGTCAATGTCGGTACGACCAAAATCTGGATAAAAAGGAACTTGGCCATCACCCGCTTTTTGATCCGTTTCTACGAAAAGACGACGATCAGCGTTATCTTCTGTTTGCTGTTTCGCTTCATCAGAACCTGCGGCGAAAAGCTGGTTCGGTTGCATGTTGATACGCTCATGGGCCAATACCATGTTGTTACGACGACCTGCGTAGTCATAACCAAAGGTACGCGTCACACGCATATCAAGCGCTTCGGTTGTTTTCACCAACATGCCTTCGTAGCGTTCAAGCGTTGCAGCGAAGTTCTCATCACTGTCTAGCGCTTCAATCGCCGTCGCTTCAGGGGCTTGTTGTTCGCCCTGCTTTAGCGATTGGTTATTTTCAACTTTAAGCTGAGTGTGGCTGTAGTATTCTTGAACCTTACCTTTCACACACACCACATCACCCGCAACTAAATCTGAGCTTGACTGGTTAGTGTGAATAAATAGACCTTCAGAGGTACTTGAATTGAAGTCATCCTCAATCGCTTGCAGATAGAAGCCTTTGGTTAGGCCAGTAGTCACTGCGCTAACTACACCTTTTACGAAGTATTCATCGTCGGTGATGTACGGGTAGCCATCGATGAACGGTGATGTTGCACCCTCGCCTTGGATCTCTTGAATGGTGGTAAATACCGGATCTGAGCCATCTTCTGTACAAGTAAAGGCTTCTGGCAGCTCAACACTGTCTAGTGAACCTAGCCCTTCAATACTGTCTTTTGGTAGCGATACCCATTGTGAAGCATCAAACGTCGCAGAAGGTGTTTGTGTCGCACGAACCAAAGTAACATCTTTGCCCCAGTCCACATCGCCCATCAAACCAACAACATCATGCACCGAACCATCTGCATTCAAGATAGCTAGCGGGTCGTCACCATTATGATTAGCCAATGAAGCATTTAGAATGTCAGCGACCGCCTTAATCTCATCACTAGCACTGGTATGAGCAACAACAAGCACCTCACCGGGCGCCAAAACGTGGCCATCTAAAGGTAAAGTGGCGCCCCATGATCCGTTGCCATTGGCAGACTTCGCCAGTGAGTAACCATCTAAGTTAATGCTGCTACCGCCGTTATTGGCGATCTCAACCGCTTTGTTGTAGCTGCCGCCTTCCACATATTGTGAAATAAACAAATCAGCGTGTGCGCTTGTGGTCAACAAGCTACCAATTGCCACTGCTAGCAATGAAGGTTTGTGTAAAAGAGCCATCCGTTTCACCTGAGTTCATTGATTTATAGTCACTGCCATCTATGGGCAGTCATGTATTTTGTGGTAACTATCAGGTTTATTTATGAAAGGAATAAGTCAGTTGGCAAGAAAATGAGGAACTTATCACTTTGGAATCATCAATTGTTTGGCACGTTATATATTTCCAACATATATAGAAATGAGTATGAATTTATAAAGTTCAGAAGTGCTGAATAAGATCACCTGCACAGCATTAATATGATGGATATGCTAGTCAGATACTGCGTAAATTATCAATTCAAACAAGGGGGTTTCGAGGAAGGTAAATGGAATGGGCATTAAAAAGCCCAAAGTAAACAAAAGCTACTTTGGGCTCAAATTTTCAAGCGAGTCGTGTTAGTTCACCCTATGGGCGAGTAACAAAACCTACTGCTTCGTATGCTTTTTTCAGTGTTACTGCAGCACGCTCAGACGCTTTTTCAGCACCCGCTTTCATTACTGCATCCATGTAAGCACGGTCAGCACGGATACGGTGGTATTCAGCTTGAATCGGCTCAAGCATCTCAACTAATGCTGCGCCTACATCTTTCTTGAATGGACCGTACATCTCAACACCTTGGTATTGCGCTTCGATCTCTTCAAACGTTTTACCTGTCGCTGCTGAGTAAAGACCCATTAGGTTAGAGATACCCGCTTTGTTTTCCCAATCGTGAGCAATACGTGGCGGTGTTTCTGCATCAGTTTGCGCTTTGTTGATCTTCTTGATGATCGACTTAGGCTCTTCTAACAGAGTAATCACGTTCTTACGGTTATCATCCGACTTAGACATCTTCTTAGTCGCATCTTGCAGGCTCATTACACGTGCATTCACTGTTGGAATGTAAGGTTCTGGCACTTGGAAGATTGGCGTTTCAGGACCGTAGATGTTGTTGAAACGAGTTGCGATATCACGCGCTAGCTCTAGGTGTTGTTTCTGGTCACTACCTACTGGCACTTGGTGAGCACCGTAAAGCAGGATGTCTGCAGCCATCAACACTGGGTAGTCGTATAGGCCTACGTTTACGTCGTTTGAGTGACGTGCAGACTTATCTTTAAACTGAGTCATACGGCTCAGTTCACCCATTTGCGTGTAGCAGTTAAGAAGCCAACCAAGTTGAGCATGCTCTGGTACGTGTGACTGAACAAATAGCGTGCTCTTCTTTGGATCAACACCGACAGCAAGACAGATTGCGAGTGCGTCTAGAGTCGCTTCATGCAGTGCTTTCGGGTCTTGGCGAACCGTAATTGCGTGAAGGTCTACAACACAGTATTGGCAATCGTAATCATCTTGCATCTGTTGCCATTGACGTAGAGCACCCAAGTAGTTACCGATACTTAGTTCACCAGATGGTTGAACACCACTCAATACGATGGGCTTGCTCATGGTTTTAATTCCTTTGCTTATTCGCTAAGTTTATTGAACGCTTAGCTTCTTAACTTAAATATAGAAAAGCCGCACAGCTCTTTCTGCGCGGCTCATCCAGTGTACTCATTGATAAGTATTTTGCTAGTGGGTTAGCTAACTTTTGTCCGCTTTATGCTGAAACTAGAACGACATCTAGTAATTGAGCAACGTTATCCGCCACATAGTCAGGGTTTGATGCTGAAATTGGCTCACCGTGATTGTAGCCATAAGTCAGACCAAACGAGTGGCAACCCGCATTCTTAGCCGCTTTGATGTCGTTGCTTGAATCACCAACCATCAACATCTCTTCCGCTTTAACGTTGTGCTTTTCTAGCAACCAGTTCAGCGCTACTGGATTCGGTTTTTTCTCTGGGAAAGAGTCGCCGCCTAAAACATCAACAAAGTACTTATCGATACCGTGTTGCGCCAGAACGTCGGGTACAAACTTCGATGGTTTGTTGGTCACAAGCGCCATAGTGAAACCCGCATTATGCAGCTCTGCCAGCGTCTCTTTTACTGATGGGTAAAGGTGGCTCAGCTTGTGGCCGCCCTGCTCGTAGAAATCATCAAACAAGATGCGTGCTTTCTTCAGCAGCTCAGGATCTAGGCTTGGATCAACAGTTAGGTTACGGCTGAGTGAACGCCCGATAAGCACGTCAGCACCATTGCCAACATAGTCGCGAACTTGTTCTTCACTCACTGAAGGGAAACCCAGCTCCTGACAAGCTTGGTCAGCGGCGACAGCTAAATCAGGCACGCTGTCTAACAAGGTTCCATCCAAATCAAAGGCGATCAGTTTTATTGAGCTTAATGACATCTTACTTTCCTATTAATTATATTCGTCTCATGTGTTGAGCTATAAGACGTAAAAAAGGGGCCAATGAGCCCCTTTATCTAAATTTTTGATTTTAGGTCAATGACCCTAGTTCTACTTTTATGCGTTAACTTTTGCAAGCTCTGCACGCATCTCATCAATCACTTCTTTGTAATCAGGTTGATTGAAGATAGCTGAACCAGCAACGAACATGTCTGCACCCGCTTCTGCGATTTCACGGATGTTATCCACCTTCACGCCGCCATCAATCTCAAGGCGAATGTCACGACCTGATTCGTCAATTAGCTTACGAACAGCACGTAGTTTATCTAGCGTGTGAGGAATGAAAGATTGACCGCCGAAGCCAGGGTTCACAGACATTAGTAGAATCATGTCTACTTTGTCCATGATGTAATCTAGGCAAGAAAGCGGTGTTGCAGGGTTAAGAACCACACCCGCTTTACAACCGTGCTCTTTGATGAGCTGTAGAGTGCGATCGATGTGCTCTGAAGCTTCAACGTGGAAGGTAATCATTGATGCGCCCGCTTTTGCAAACTCAGGAACAATACTGTCCACAGGCTTAACCATAAGGTGAACATCGATAGGAGCAGTAATACCGTAGTCGCGCAGCGCTTTACAAATAGGCGCGCCAAAAGTCAGGTTAGGTACGTAGTGGTTGTCCATCACATCGAAGTGCACAACATCAGCACCAGCTGCGAGTACTTTTTCTACGTCTTCACCAAGACGAGCAAAATCTGCAGACAAAATCGATGGAGCGATTAGAAAATCTTTCATACCAAACCTCTTAAGAGTGAGTAAATTACGAATGTCACCGTCTTAGTGATATCTCATACACAAATACAAGACTCAAGCCCAAGACTATTTGGTGTGCAATTCTACCTAAGCACCTAAGCAGATCCTAGCAGTTCGAAAGATTAGTTTAAGAAAGTATCCGTTGGTCACTCAATTTAATGAGTTTGGCGGCTGTTCTGACCAGAACTATTCCGCTGATGTGTGTTGCTGGTTTTTCTCTTTATGGAAAAGCGCCAGCAGCTCATCAACTTTATTACGCCCAGCGCCATTACGGCTGATGGTGCGTTTCACCTTGACCACGTTTAACTCAGCACCATGATATAAGCGACGCGTTAGTGTCGTATCGTGGTTTGAAATCAAAACAGGAATACCACGCTCCATTGCTGCTTTTTCAGCAACATCCGCCAATGCAGCTTGGTCATCTAAGCTAAAGCCATTACCTGCGTATGAGGTAAAGTTAGCCGTGTTCGACAACGGTGCGTATGGAGGATCGCAGTAAACCACACAGCCTTTGCGCGCGCGGCTAAAGGTTTCATGGTATCCCTCACAGACGAAGGTGGCCTTTTTCGCTTTCTCGGCAAAAAACTCCAGCTCGGCTTCTGGGAAGTAAGGTTTTTTGTAAGAACCAAATGGGACGTTAAAGCCGCCCTTCTTGTTGTAACGACATAGGCCATTAAAGCCAAATCGATTCATATACAAGAAAGCCAACGAACGATACATGACGTTATCTGTACCATTGAACTCAGCGCGAATATCTAAGAAGGCTTCTTTGCGGTTGTTCTCAGGACAGAACCAGCGCTTCGCTTCCGTGATATAAGTTTCAGGATCGGTTTTAAGTAGGTTGTACAGGTTGATAAGATCGGGGTTGATATCTGCAAGCAGGTACTGTTCAAAGTCAGTATTCAGAAATACTGAGCCGGCACCGACAAACGGTTCTACCAATTTACGAGCAGGTGGCAGGTGACGTTGGATGTCTTCAACTAGGCCATATTTACCACCAGCCCATTTTAGAAAGGCACGCTGCTTTTTCATTTACTGCTCTATCTATCAACTCAAAAATAAGGCTGCGGAATGTAACATATTTTGAGGCTAAGCTCAGGGTTATTTCGCACGTTCTATCTCTCGATGCACTTGATTCATCGATTTTGCCCAAGGTTCCAACTGTTGAAGGGGTTTTGATAACGCACTTACCGCGTCTCGCGCCACTTGAATCGTTGGGTAATCTTGATAAGTGATGATAAACCACTTGGTGTCGTTACGAAGTGTTGGGTAAATACGAACCTTGTTCTCAAGGTCATATTCTTCAATGAAGGATTGCACATCCTCCAATGAGGTCATCGCACTCAACTGCAAGGTATACGCGCGCGGCGAGATAGCTTGTAACTCTTCACGAGCAAATGAGAAGGTAATCTTTTTAGTCGGCGGTGTTGAATCAGTTAGATCTGATTCTTCATCAACTGTTGGTTGTGGTTCGGCTTGTGCTGCATCAGGTTGCGCGCTAGCCGCTGCCTCTGTATTTTCCTCAACAGCCGCATCAATCGCGCTGGTATCGGCACTTTCAGGCTTATCATCAAGCAGAGCATCAACCACGTCAGAGGTGATCACAACGCGTTGCTGATCTTGTTCCACTTCCCCAACACTCGCGGTATCTTCAACGACAGTTGGCGGCAAAGATGAGCTATCGTCGTCAGCGCCTTGGTAACTCATGTCAGCTTCGGTTTCAGAATCTACCATTCCGTCGATACCAGCTTGCTCGGTACCACTTTCCACTTCAAAAGTTGGGATAGCTGTCTGTTCAATCGGTGCGATAAGCGACTGCGCTTTATCGTCTGGTGTTGGCTGACTGAACATCCACCAATAGCCGCCACCAATTAAAACCAACAACAAGGCCACCACAATCGCGATATTGATCGGTGAGCCAATAATTGAGCGAATAATAATCCTTTTTTCCACTTTCAATTCTCCTAAAGCCATTAACTCACCGGGCAGAGGTTGCGCTTTACTAAACGCACGTCGCACGCGAGTTTCAGACTCATCATCAACATATCGAATCACCAGTGATTCAAAGAAATGTTCAGCTTCTGGTTGCGAAAGGTCATCGATCTCGAGATCGATAGGCTTGTGTTGTTGACCGTAACTCAAACGCGTTAATAACGTATCTAAGTGGCCAGGTTCCGAGAAGAGAACGATATTGATCGTCCATTGAGGGTTTGATTGAGCTTCCAGTACCAACATCCATAATTCGGATACCAATAGCTCAGAAAGTCGTTGGGCATCATCAACGACGATAACCACATTACACGGCTCTCCATCCAGTAACCTAGTCAGGCTATCTGATAAAGAATCATGTTGATTAAACAGGGGATCAGAAACAATTTGGCTAAGAATAAGCGCGCGGCATTGTTGATCGTCTTGGCTTGGATGACAAAGCAGTAAACACTGATTTTTTTCTGTCGACCATGCTTCAAGATAACGCTGAGCTAACCAAGATCGGCCAGAGCCAGCTTTGCCAGCCACCGTCACAAGGTTTGAACCAAAGTTAGTCAAAAGCTGTAAGCGCTCTAGCAGCTCAACTTGAGATTCTAACTCTAATACTCTTAATTCATGAGCCAAACTCATTGGGGATCCCTACTGATAAGATCGATCAGTAAAACGCTTCAGTTGCCTAGAGTTTAGCTAGGCAACCTCACAACCAAATTTAAAGAGTACGGCAGAAATCGATCGCTTGTTTAATGATGTCTTGAGGCACATCAGCAACCACTTCAGCAGCACCAATACTTGTTGGTAATACCAAACGCAACTGACCAGACAGCACTTTTTTATCGCGCATCATGTGCTTCATAAAGTCTTCAAAAGACATGCTTTCTGGCGTATGGATTGGTAGTTTCGCATTCTTGAGTATAGAAATAATTCGCTCAAGTTGCTGCTGAGAGATCAGTCCCTGTAATTGAGCTGTTTTAGCTGCCATTACAGTGCCTGACGACACAGCTTCACCATGTAGCCAATTACCATAGCCTAGTTCTGCTTCAATCGCATGACCAAATGTATGACCTAGGTTCAATAACGCTCTGATTCCTGACTCTTTTTCATCTAGAGCCACCACTTCAGCCTTAATTGCACAACAACGAGCAATCGCGGTAATCAGTGCTTCTTCATCAAGTTGATAAAGTTTCTCTAGATTCTGCTCCAACCAATCAAAGAAGGCTTCATCGTAAATGATGCCGTATTTGATCACCTCAGCAATGCCGGCTGCAAACTCACGCTCTGGAAGCGTTGATAAACAGTTGGTATCGATGATCACAGATTTCGGTTGGTAAAAAGCGCCGATCATATTCTTGCCAAGAGGATGGTTTACTGCGGTTTTACCACCAACAGAAGAGTCCACTTGAGAAAGAAGGGTCGTCGGGATTTGAATGAAATCAATACCGCGCTGGTAACAAGAGGCAGCAAAACCGACCAAGTCACCGATTACACCACCACCTAAAGCAATCACCACCACATCGCGGCTGTAATTTCCTTCAAGCATGTAGCTCATCACTGAATTGAACGTTTCAAGGGTTTTGTACTGTTCACCGTCTGGCAGCTCGAGAAGAGATGTCTGACATCCGACTTGATCCAATAGCGATAAAATTTTATCAGCATAAAGAGGGGCTACTGTCACATTACTGATAACAACAACTTTCTGCTTACCTGATAAAAAAGAAAGGTACGCCGGGTCTTCAAATAACCCGGCGCCAATAGAGATAGGGTAGCTACGCTCAGCTAGATTGACCGTAATCCGTTCCATGGGTTTGCTCTCCGAAAAAATGAACTTAACGTTCTTCTAGCATTTTTACGATCTGGTTGGCTACCACTTTTGCACTTTGGTCGTCAGTACGAACTGTGTAGTCCGCCACTTCTTCGTATAGTGCGTTGCGAGATACAGCTAGATCTTCTAGCACATCACGCGGGTTGTCTGTTTGAAGTAGAGGGCGTTTCTTGTCGCGGTTAGTGCGAGCAAGTTGCTTTTCAATTGTTGTCTCTAGGTATACAACAATGCCTCGTGCAGATAGACGGTTACGGTTTTCTTTGCTCAACACTGAACCACCACCTGTCGCAAGAACAATACCTTGTTCTTCTGTCAGATCATTGATTACAGATTCTTCGCGCTTACGGAAACCTTCTTCGCCCTCAACATCAAAAACCCATGCGATGTCTGCGCCAGTGCGCTCTTCGATCACAGTGTCAGAGTCTAGAAACTCCATATGAAGTTGGGAAGCTAGGTGTCTACCAATTGTACTTTTGCCGGCGCCCATTGGGCCAACAAGAAAAATATTGCGTTTCTCAGCCATGTTTTTAGCAGTAATTTACAACGTTAATTCAATGACATCGCCACAAGGTAGGTCAGTACAAGTACTGAAATTAAAAGGCCCGTGGCACCGATTCCTCACAGATAATTCGTGATAAGACCCGAAATTATCAAGGTTAGGTGCCACTAATGCAACTTTATTTTTAATCTAATTGTTCATTACTGAATCACAACTTTGGGTGTAACAAAAATAAGTAGTTCACTTTTACCCACATTTTCATAGCTACGACGGAATAATGCACCCAAAACTGGCAGGTCTCCTAACAGAGGAACTTTGTCCACTGTACTGCTCACACTGTGCTGAAATATCCCGCCAAGTACGACTGTTTCACCATTATTAACAAGCACTTGCGTCCCTATACGTTGAGTATCAATGGCAACAGCCTCACCCGTTCCCGTTTTCACTACTTGCCCTGGCCTATCTTGAGTCACGCTTAAATCCAATACCAAACGATTGTCGGGCGTGATTTGTGGTGTCACCTTAAGACTCAACACCGCTTTCTTAAATGCGACCGAAGTAGCACCACTTGAAGACGACTCTAAATAAGGAATTTCAGTACCTTGCTCAATATAAGCGGGCTTTTTATTGGTGGTGATTAAACGAGGGCTGGAAATAATCTCAGCTTTTGACTCTTGTTGTAGTGCCGACAATTCAAGATCAAGCAAGGTATCTGAACCCAGTTTGGCCACCTGAAACGCAATGCTTGATGCATTAGGAGATGTCGCCCCTAGATTAACGTTGAGGAAATCGTCAATCGCACTATTCCCACCATTATCGTCATACGGCGTAATTTGCGATGGGTGGTTGCCCTCTATCGAGCCGCCAACTTTGAAGCTACCGTTGGTGGAAGAAACACCCCAACGCACCCCTAACTCATCAAGGTTACCCTCGGTAACGGTTACGATGCGCGCCTCTATCTGGACTTGCTTCACGGGGATGTCCAAAGAATCAATGATGCCTCGTATCACGGCAATGTTTTCTTCCAGTTCACGAATCAATAGGGAATTGGTGCGTTCATCAATGGTAATCGAGCCACGATCGGACAACATGCTCACCGCACCTTCACCGCCAATCATGTCGGCAATGTCGGTGGCTTTAGCAAAATTAATCTTGATGATTTCCGACTTAAGCTCCCCTAACTCCTCTTCCAAGCGAGATTTCTCTAACGCTTGTTGCTCTCGAAGATCGAGTTCTGCTTTTGGCGCCACCAAAATAACATTGCCATCAACGCGCTTATCTAGTCCTTTAACTTGCAAGATAATGTCGAGAACTTGCTGCCAAGGTACGCCATCTAAACGTAAAGTGAGGTTACCCGCTACTGAGTCAGACACCACGAGATTGAAATCGTTGTAGTCAGCAATCAGCTGCAGGACATTTCGTACCGGGATATCTTGGAAGTTAATCGATATCAGTTTGCCCTCTTTTTCTAAAACGCTTTTCTCTTTGGTCGCTTCATTGATAACAGGCTTGCTGATCACCACCTCTATGAAGCGACCTTTTAGGTTATATTCATACTGATAGTCACCAGCGATCGTCGCCAACAGTCGTGTGCTGGGCGTCTCTTTATAGACTTCAATACCTTCCACTAGGGTCGCGAAATCCTTCACATCCAAAAGATAAAGCTTATCGTCATTAACTTGAGTATTGAGTAATTCGATACTTAACCCTTCCTGAGCACGTTGAACATCCACCACAGCGGTGCTGGTTGCCAGCTCAATAATAATGACGGCGTCTTTATCTTTGTTTACCCTAAAATCAATATTCTCCAATTGATTAGGTAAGCTCTCGGCGTGACCGAGCACACTAAAGACTAACATCACAGACACAGCAAAACCTTGTAGAGCCTTGCTCACTAATCCACTTATTCCTTTAATCATATTTACATCTCATATCCACATCATGTGACATTGGTTTACTTCAGAGCCAGTCTAACGTTGCGCTTATGCCAACAACCTAAGCCATCTGGAAGAGTTTCATTAATCTGAACGTACTGGCTCGTCACTTTAGTAACTCGGCCGTTGTTTAAGCCGATAAACTGGCCTTTTTTGACGTTTACCACGTTCCCTTTGGGTGTTTGCACTAACCCAAACACACTTGTTCCGCTTCCCATGACGCCTCTTAAACGAAGCTTACTCAACGGGTACTTTTCTAATTTTCCATTACGAGAACGCGCGCTAGGTTGCCAACAGTCTTTCTTAACTAAAGGCTGATTTTGCACGATGGCTTCTTTAGGCAGTTCAAACGGAGGACGAAAGGCTCGGCGCTGATAAGTCGCCGCCGTGAATTCAGTTGCTGGGACAAGTTGCTCGACATCTTTTCTCGCCTTAGTTTCAACCTGTGCCACGAAGTCTGGGAGTGAATCCTGATTTGCTTTGCAGCCTGACAGTGCAAGCAGCAACACGATTGAGTAAAGCGCGCTATTGGGTTTCATCATTGACCTCCGATTTAAACTGGTAGGTATAAGCTCGAACCCTAAAGTGCAGAGTGCTACTTTCTTGGCTAACTCGCTGCCAGTTCACATCATCAAAGCTAATGATGCGCGGCAGCTTAGCGATGGCAGCCGAAAAGTCACCAATCTCATGGTAGTCACCCGTCAGCTCGATATTGAGCGGTAAACGATAGAGAAACTCCTTGTTCTGTTTTTGTCCCCAATCGATTCGAGTAAAGGTCAGCGAATTATCCAAGCCGAGTTCATTCACAGACGCCAACATACTGGCTAGCTCTTTTTGAACAGGCAGCTGCTCTAACAGGTAATCGTAGCGACTGGTTAGTTCATCCAGCTGACTCTGCAATTTAGGCAAGGCTGCAACCTTATTGGCCTTAATTCGCAAGGTCGTCTTTAAGGTTTGTTCTTGTTGCTTCATCTGTTGCAGTTCATCGTCGAGTGGCAACACATAAAGCCAAGTGCCTACACCTTGGATTAACACTATCAACACCAGAATCACGAGAAGCTGAGGCAGCAATGGCCATTCAGTGATCTCATCAACATCGAGATCTTGTAAGCTCATCCTGTTTTGCCAACTAATCCTATTTTGAAAACTAGCCATGATGCACCCCCTGATCTTTTCTGCTCGCGGTTGTGTTTTCTAAAGACACAGGGCTGAACACAAAAGAGACCTTGAAGGTCTGAAACTCTTTATTGAAGCGCTTGCGATTATGAACGATAGAGTGCATCTCGACCCCTTTCAGGGAATCAGAACGCTCTAGATTGTCCAACATGGTAGCGAGACGAGCAGTACTGTCGCTGATGCCCGACATTTCAATCTCCTGACCATTCATCTTTATTTTGTCGACATACACACCCTCTGGAATCAGCTCCGGCATCAAGTTCATAAAGTCGGTGGTCTTATTGCGGCCAAGCTGCAGCGACTCCACTACATCAAGTCGAGTCAGAATGGCTTTGTGTTCTTGCTCTGCGACTTTTAACGATTGAATTTGTCGGTCGAGATCAGCAATGTACTGATTGAGGTAATTGAGGCGAGCTTGCTGCTTGGCTTGTTGGTCGTGAAAATAGTGACCAACCGCCCATTGCCCTATAAGCGCAATGATGACGCCAAGAATGACCAGATGGATAAAACGCTTCTTGTGCTGAGCACGAATCTCATCACGCCACGGCAGCAGGTTAATTTGATGCAACATGCTTCTCTCCCTGCCACTTGAGTCCACTCATCGCCATACCTGCCGCGATACCAAAGTGTTGCCAGTCCATCGGCAGTCGGCGTCTCTTGCCGACCTTATTCTCAAACAGAGACAAAGGATTCAATGACTCACAGCTCAGCTGAAAATGACGTTCTAGCTCTTCGGTTACCATCGGAATGCTGGCGCCCTCGCCCATCAGCCAGATCCCTGAGATAGGTTGATGCGCATTTCCCGAGGAGTAGAGCTGCAATTGACGCTTGAGCTTCTCAATCAGGTTAACGATGAATTGATGTGTCTCTTCCATAGTACCGAACACGCTCTCGATATCATTAGGGTCATCTGAGCTGCGAAGATCTTGAGTGCCAAAGGCGATGTCTTTATAGAAAGGCGCCGAATTCTGCGGGATAATCCCTAGCGAAGTTTGGTCGACTCCAACATCCACCAGCAACCAGTTTTTCTTATCGGGATACAGACGCGAGGCCAATTGCCAGATATTCAGCAGCCCATGCGCCTGTGTATCCACCACCACAGGATTGAAACCAGCCTTAGTTAATGCATCCGCTCGGCTATCCACCACTTCCTTACGAGTGGCGTATACCTGATAACTGCTTGTCGAACCTTTACCAAATCGTTTGTCTTCCAGCTTTACAAAATCTAAACTCAGCTCCTCAATAGGAAAGGGAGATTGATGGGCGAAAGTTTGATAGATAGAAAACTCTTTTTCTCTGTCTTCTAACTCACTCTCTATTTGCAGTACTTTGCTGATCACTGTGTTATCAGGTACCGAAATGGC
Source organism: Vibrio splendidus (assembly GCF_001557875.1). Lineage (GTDB taxonomy): Bacteria > Pseudomonadota > Gammaproteobacteria > Enterobacterales > Vibrionaceae > Vibrio > Vibrio splendidus_F. The sequence goes on from NZ_LNRF01000007.1 coordinate 128,971, forward strand.
GACGTTGCGACAGCCAAAAGGCAGTCCTTTCCTAAGTTCTTTAAGTTTCTTAACAGTTTTCTGATACTCCAAAGTATGGTTAGCTGTAAAAATGTCGTCCGAAATCGGCAGCTCTTTGTATCCCACTAGGGCATACAACTCCCCCACGGGTTTTAGTACTACGGCTTTGATGCTGTGATGATTTATATCTATACCTGTAATTAATGATGAACCCATGTGACCTAGCTCCTGAAGTGCCAAGCATTTCGTTGATTATCTAGGGGTTGTGATTATTAGTTAAATAAGCGTTAATAAACGAAAGCTAAGTTTTTAGCCTAGAGTACAAGGGTTTGCTGCTTATCAGCCTTAACTAATCAGGGATTATCCGGTGAAGTTCATAAAGCGATTATTCATATTTACATTGATTTGCATGATTCTTGGAGTCAGTACAATTTTCGGGTTTTATTTTTACGTAAAACCAGAGTTGCCTGATGTTGCCACTTTGCGCGACGTAGAACTCCAAACGCCGATGCAAGTCTTCAGTCAAGACGGTAAGTTGATCTCTCAATTTGGTGAAAAGCGTCGTAATCCAGTCACTTATGACGAGATTCCTCGCCACTTAGTTGAGGCTCTGATTGCCACCGAAGATAGCCGTTTCTATGAACACCCAGGTATTGACCCAATCGGTATCACACGTGCAGCACTCGTGGTTGCCATGTCGGGTTCAGCCAAACAAGGGGCGAGTACTATTACTCAGCAGCTTGCGCGTAACTTCTTCTTATCTAATGAGAAAAAGATTATGCGTAAGATCAAAGAGATCTTCATTGCGATCCACATTGAGCAGCTTCTTAGTAAAGAAGAGATCATGGAACTTTACGTTAACAAGATCTTCCTTGGTCACCGTTCGTATGGTTTTGGCGCGGCAGCACGTGTTTACTTCGGTAAAGATCTTCCTGATCTCACGCTGAGTGAAATTGCGACCCTTGCGGGTATGCCAAAAGCACCTTCGACAATGAACCCTATTTACTCTGTTGAGCGCGCGACTAACCGTCGTAACGTTGTATTGCGTCGTATGTTAGACGAGAAATACATCACTCAAGCAGAGTTCGATGACGCTCGTAGCGAAGAGCTTATCTCGAAATACCACGGTGCAGAGATCGAACTGAGCGCGCCATATGTTGCTGAAGTTGCACGTGCTTGGATGGTGGAACGCTATGGTGAAGAAGCTTATACATCAGGCATGAAGGTCTACACGACCGTTGATTCGAAACTGCAAAAAGCAGCGAATCAAGCCGCAATTAAGAACCTACTTGGCTACGATGAGCGTCACGGCTACCGTGGTGCTGAAAAAGTATTGTGGCAGACTGCGCAATCAGCGTGGGATCAAGAACAAATCGTTAAACACCTTAAGTCTCAACCAACCTATGGTGACCTAGTCCCTGCTGTTGTTACCGCGGTTGATTCGAAAAGTGCTCAAATTTGGGTTAAGAACCAAGGTGAAGGCACTATCGAATGGCAAGGCATGAACTGGGCGCGTAAATTCCTAACGGATAACCGCCAAGGACCAGCGCCTTCTCAAGCGAAAGAGATTCTGGCGGTTGGTGAGCAAATCTGGGTTCGCCATGAAGCCGTAACAGGTGACGAAGCCTCTGAAGAGCCGACAGAAGAGTCAGCGACAGCAGAATCGGAAACACCTGTTGTTTGGCGTCTAAGCCAAGTGCCAAATGCAAACACTGCGTTTGTGGCAATGAACCCGAACAACGGCGCAGTATTGTCGATGGTGGGTGGCTTTAACTTTGTCCACAACAAGTTCAACCGTGCGACGCAATCTATTCGTCAGGTCGGTTCTGGCATCAAACCATTTATCTATTCAGCAGCGATTGAGAAAGGCTTAACACTGGCTTCACTGATTAACGATGCACCGATTAACCAATGGGATAAGAGCCAAGGTACGGCATGGCGACCAAAGAACTCACCACCAACCTACGTTGGCCCGACTCGTTTACGTATTGGCTTAGCTCAATCGAAAAACGTAATGGCGGTACGTGTACTGCGTGAAGTTGGCTTGGATGATACTCGTAACTACCTAACTCGTTTCGGCTTTGATATTGATGAAGTGCCTCGTTCAGAAACCATTGCTCTGGGTGCTGGCAGCTTAACGCCAATGAAAGTAGCGCAAGGTTACTCAGTATTCGCTAACGGTGGTTACTACGTTGAACCTTTCTATATCAGCCGCGTTGAGACACCATTTGGCGAGACTGAGTTTGAAGCAACGCCAAAAGTCGTGTGTAAAGAAAATTGCAAGCAGACCATTACTGCAGATCCAATGGCGGACGAGTTTGCAGAGCAAGATGTGGATGCCAAAGTACAATACGCACCTCAAGTTATCTCTGAACAGAACGCATTCCTTGTTCGTGAAATGATGTACAGCAACATCTGGGGTGGCGGTGATTGGAGCGCAGGTACTGGTTGGAACGGTACAGGTTGGCGTGCACAGCCGTTGAAGCGTCGGGACATTGGCGGCAAAACGGGTACCACCAACGATTCGAAAGATACTTGGTACAGCGGTTACGGCCCTGGCATGGTTGCAACGGTATGGGTTGGTTTTGATAACCACAACCGTAACCTAGGCAGAACCAAAGCGAACTCGAACCTTGGTAAGAATCAGATTACTGGTGCAGAAGCTGGCGCGAAAACAGCAGAACCTGCATGGGTTGATTTCATGGGTACGGCGTTAGCGGGTGTTCCTGCTGAGCGTAAAGAGATTCCTGAGAACATCGTTCGTGTTCGTATCGACCGTGAAACTGGCTTACTGACCAACAAGTTCGATAGCTCATCAATGTTCGAGTACTTCGAGAAAGGCACTGAGCCAACCGAGTACATCACTGAACGTTTCAATGATGACATCTACTCAACCTCATCAGGTGAAGCAATAGAAGAGCTGTTCTAACTAGGATTTGTAGAACCTAGTAACATGAACCAATAAAAAGGGTTGATATGCATTCATATCAACCCTTTTTTTATATCTATATCTGACCAGACTAGGATCTAAACTCAAGCGCTAAGCCGTCTTCTCCAGTTGAGTGCGAATCGTCTCAGCCAGTTGGTCGAAACGTCCCTTCAATGGAGAGCCCGGACGGTAAGCCACGACAATTCTACGTGAAGGTGTAGGATTCACCGCAGGTACGTAACACACACCATCTTTCTGCTTTTCCTTTGGCACCGATAACTGAGGTAGCAAGGTAATGCCCGCCCCCGCCGCGACCATGTTACGCAGCGTTTCTAAGCTGGTTGCCTTAAAACGTTCGTCATCTTTGGCACCCGCAGCAAAACAGAAGCCCAAGGCTTGGTCTCTTAAACAGTGGCCGTCACCTAGCGCCAGTACGGTTTGTCCATTTAGCTGCAGCATATCGACAGTGTCTTGCTGAGCCCACTCGTGGTCACATGGAACGGCAACACTTAATGGCTCGTCATACACATCAATCTCTTTAAACACCGCCGTTTCATCAACTGCAGCCAGCACCAAGCAATCAAGCTTGCCATCTTCTAGTTGGCTCACTAGCTGATGGGTCTGCGCTTCGTGCAGGTAAAGCTCAAGATCTGGGAAACTCTCTTTTAGATGAGGAATAATCTTTGGCAAAATGTACGGGCCAACGGTAGGGATAAAACCAATGTGCATTGGCCCCGTCATCGCTTCACCGTGTCCACTCGCCATATCTTTAAAAGTTTTCACTTCATTGAGAATACGCTTGGCTTGTTCAACAAGTTGTAACCCTGATTCTGTAAATATTACCTTCCTTGGACTACGCTCGGTTAACTGAAGTCCAATTTCATCTTCTAGTTTGCGTATTTGACCGCTTAGTGTCGGCTGACTGACAAAGCACGCTTCTGCCGCTTTTCGGAAGTGTTTATGCTCTGCGAGCGCCACCAAGTATTCAAAGTCACGAATGTTCATGATCAGTCTCTTACCTCAGGTTTTAATAAGAACAAGGGTTCTAATAGAAACATTTAAAAGAAAAATGCTCTTGATAGAATTTACCTATCAAAACCATAACATCAAACGATTAGAGCTATCAAAGGATTTATCTAATAATGGGCTCAACGAAACGAAACAGAGCGAAGAAAAACGTTAAGCTCTGATAGAACAAAATTAAAAATACTATTTAAGGAAATCAATATGTTTGCATCTAAAGAAGGTCAATCAATCCCTCAAGTAACATTCCCAACTCGCCAAGGTGATGCATGGGTTAACGTAACGACGGAAGAGCTATTCAAAGACAAGACAGTTATCGTATTCAGCCTACCAGGTGCGTTTACACCAACATGTTCTTCAAGCCACCTTCCTCGTTACAACGAGCTACACTCTGTATTCAAAGAAAACGGTGTTGATGACATTCTGTGTGTTTCAGTAAACGACACATTCGTAATGAACGCTTGGAAAGCAGACCAAGAAGCGGAAAACATCACATTCATCCCAGATGGTAACGGTGATTTCACAGACGGCATGGGTATGCTAGTTGAGAAAAACGACATCGGTTTCGGCAAACGTTCATGGCGCTACAGCATGCTGGTTAAAAACGGCGTGGTAGAAAAAATGTTCATCGAAGAAGACGTACCAGGCGACCCGTTCAAGGTTTCTGATGCAGATACTATGCTTAACTACCTTGCTCCTGAGCACAAAGAGCAAGAGTCAATCACAGTATTCACTAAGCCAGGCTGCCCTTTCTGTATGAAAGCAAAACAGAACCTAATCGACAAAGGTCTGAACTACGAAGAAGTGGTTCTAGGTAAAGATGCAACAACAGTAAGCCTACGTGCAATCTCTGGTCGCACTACCGTTCCTCAAGTATTCATCGGTGGCAAACACATCGGTGGTAGCGAAGAACTAGAAGCTTTCCTAGGTTAATCACTTAGTCGCAAGTAAACGCTTAGTAAATAAATAGCAGTAATACCAGCTAACCCACCCTCTTGTGGGTTAGCTATTCCAAACCACTCTTATCTGAGTTTTGGAAAGAGAATATAGCCTGTGGCTCGCCCACTTTGAACTAACCTATAGTTAGTAACAAGAAGCAGCTAGTAACAAAAAGCAGAACCACAAGCTAAACCTAATAAAACAGAATCACAAAACTGCCCCGTTATCCTGACTCTCAAACAATCACCAGAGTTGGAGGGGGTCGTTCAAACTAAATTCAGCCATTGCGAGAAAATTATTATGAAACAAGTCAATGTAGATGTAGCAGTTATCGGGGGCGGTACGGCAGGTCTAGGTTCTTACCGCGCTGCAAAAGCACACACTGACAGTGTCGTGATGATTGAAGGCGGCCCTTACGGCACAACCTGTGCTCGTGTTGGTTGTATGCCATCTAAACTGCTTATTGCAGCTGCAGAAAGCGTACACCAAATCGAGAAAGCTCCGGCTTTTGGCGTTCACCCACAAGGCGATATCGTGATTAACGGCCGTGAAGTGATGGACCGAGTGAAGTTTGAGCGTGACCGTTTTGTTGGTTTTGTTTTAGAGGGTGTTGATGAAATCCCAGAGCAAGACAAGATCTCTGGCTACGCAAAATTCTTAGACGACAACACGCTACAAATTGATGACCACACGGTTGTAACGGCTAAACGTATTGTTATCGCGACAGGTTCGCGCCCTGCATACCCTGCAGTTTGGAATGAACTTGGCGACCGCCTAATCATTAACGATGACGTGTTTAGCTGGGATGACTTACCAGAATCGGTTGCTGTATTTGGCCCAGGTGTTATTGGCCTTGAGCTTGGTCAGTCACTACACCGATTAGGTGTGAAAACCAAACTGTTCGGTTTGGGTGGTCAAGTTGGCCCAGTAACCGACCCTGAGATCATGGCTTACGCAGATAAAGCCTTCAATGAAGAGTTCTACCTAGATGCCGACGTGAAAATCGAAAGCATGAAGCGTATTACCACTGAGTCAGGTGAGGCTCGCGTCGAAATCCAGTTCATCAATAAGCAAGGTGAACTAGAAACTAACGTCGTTGAGTACGCACTGGCAGCAACGGGGCGTCGTCCCAACACCGACAAACTTGGCCTAGAGAATACCTCTCTAGAACTTGATGAGCGTGGTGTTCCAATCGCTGACCACTACACGCTACAAACATCATTGCCATCAGTATTCATTGCAGGTGATGCAAGCAACCAACTGCCTCTGCTACATGAAGCCGCAGACCAAGCCCGCATTGCAGGTGACAACGCTGGTCGCTTCCCTGAGATTCGTGCAGGCCTACGCCGCTCTAAAATCTCAGCGGTATTCTCTGACCCGCAAATCGCGATGGTTGGTGAAACCTACAAAGAGATCACCTCCCGCTTAGGCACTTGTGGTTGTTTCGCAACGGGTGAAGTGTCTTTCGAAAACCAAGGTCGTTCTCGAGTAATGCTGCGCAACAAAGGTATTCTGCACGTTTACGGCGAGCAAGGTACAGGCCGCTTCCTTGGTGCTGAGATGATGGGACCAAACGCAGAACACTTAGCTCACTTGTTAGCATGGGCACACCAGAACAAGATGACGGTTTCTGAAATGCTAGACATGCCGTTCTACCACCCAGTAATCGAAGAGGGTGTACGAACAGCGCTGCGTGACCTCAACGCGAAACTGCACTTAGGCCCAGAGATGGTGAAACACTGTCTAGATTGTGGACCTGGTTGTTAATCTCGGTTGATTGAGACAGAACACATAAATTAGATACTAAAAAGGAAAGCCATTGGCTTTCCTTTTTGTTTTTCGGCAACGAACAAATAACAGATTCCCGACTACGCTCCTTCGTCGCTCTCGGGAATGACAGCAATTTTCATACACGTCTAGGCGAAGCTAACCAGAATAACGGTGCTTTTCAAAACGCGTCTAAACTGAAGCAAATCAAAGTGACGCATCAGCTAAACCAAAACTAAACTCGTCATTCCAGAACCGAGGGACGAGGTATCTGGAATCTCTTGAAGCAATTGCCGGTAGCTAAAGACTTAGCTATTACTTCTCAGCAGCAATCACAGAGATCTCAACAAGTAGCGCTTCGCGAGCCATGTCGCCAGTCACACATGCGCGAGCTGGAGCGTGGCCTTCTGGAACCCATGCATCCCAAACTGCGTTCATTTCTTGGAAGTCTTTCATATCTTTCAAGTAAATCGTTGCTGACAGCATGTGCTCTTTGTCGCTGCCTGCTTGCTCAAGTAGGGCTTCTACTTTATCCAGCATCGTCTGTGTTTGCTCTGTGATGTCTTTGGTTGCATCAGCACACACTTGGCCACATAGGTAGATAGTGCCGTTGTGTTTCACAATACGGCTCATGCGTTGTTTGGTTTCTTGGCGCTCAATCATCGACTTTCTCTCTCTGTGTCACCGTGATCCAATATCTTGTGACGTGTTATTATTAGGGCAACAAGCATAACGCGAATCAAACCCAAGATGACATGCATTCATTGCAATAAAAGTGAAAAAATCCGCAACAAACTCGGTCGCTGCCAGCGTTGCATGAATCAGCTGATGGTGTTGTCGATTTTGAGTTGGGGAGTATGGTGGCTATTTTTCAGAGAAGACCCAAAAACCATCAATGCCATCGCTTTGATGATGGCCGCTTTCGCGTTCAGTGGCTTGCTATCGTTGCATTGGGTCATGAAGTTTGTGGTGCTACCGTTAAAGGACAAAAAACGTTAGCTGAAAGTCTTTATTAGATAAAGAGTAGTGATTAAAGACAGGGCTAAATAATCCGATAATTCATCATAATTATCGAGCCATCATCATTTCCCAAACAGCAGATAGAAAAAAGCCCCAGAACCAATCGATTCTAGGGCTTTCTTAGAAAATTCTAAGAAAAAGCAGTGGTACTTTAATAGACCGGGCTTTTCTTAATTTGTTCCCAAAAAAGATCAGATTTTCGATCTTTTTTTTAGGGCTATAAAATCAATGCCTTATGCAACATTCACCTTAGCGATAATCTGCTCGACCAAGTTCACTTCCAAAGCCACTTCATCACACGCATGTTGACGAGGGCACTGGTCGCAATCTTTCAGTACCTTCTCAGGTAGCAGAGATTTCGATGTTGGTAAGAAGTCATGCTTCATAAAGAATTCAGGCGTACGAGTCAGTACAAACACCTTCTTGATGGCCATTTGGCGTGCTTTCTCAACCAAGTGCTGCACAATTGCTGTCCCCTGCCCTTGACCTTGCCAACCCGCTTCAACGCCCAATGAACGTATTTCTGCTAGGCCAGAGTCATACACATAGAGTGATGCACAACCTGTCACCTCACCATGATGTTCTGCGACTGCAAACGAGCCAATATCACGCACCAGTTCATTACGAGAACGAGGTAGGTTTTCACCCATGTTCGCCCAGTAAGCGACCATGCCTTCTAACGCTTCAATATCAGTCAGACGAGCAGGACGAACCTTAACGATGGAAGTGTCACGCTGTGATAAACGTTTCTCAGCTTGGTCAACCGCGTAAGCCACTTGCTGTGGAGATACACCACCTAGCGCGCTACGTTTTTCAAGACACGATTCAATGGTCAGGATGTCATATACATCCTCTTCAATCACCTCAGAGAACTCTTTCATCTCTGCGATGGTTAATTCTTCCAGTGCACAGCCTTTAGCAATCGCCGCCACTACTGTTACACCAACAATATGGTGAGCTTCACGGAAAGGAATGCCTTTCGCTACTAGGTAATCAGCCAGTTCCGTAGAGTTTGCATAACCTTGCTTCGCTGCTTCCAGTGTACGTTCGCCGTTCACTTTAATGCCGTCAAAACAAAGTGCAGCCATTTCCATACAATCATTCCAAGTGTCTAAAGCGTCGAACAGACCTTCTTTATCTTCTTGCATGTCTTTGTTGTATGCCAAAGGCAGAGCTTTCACTGTCATCATCATTGCTGCTAATGAACCGTACACACGGCCCGTTTTGCCACGAATAAGTTCTAGCGCATCCGGGTTTTTCTTTTGTGGCATCAGAGATGAACCTGAAGTCACGGTATCTGCTAACTCGATGAAGTTTGATTCACCAGAGTTGTAGAAAATCATATCTTCTGCAAGACGCGAAAGGTGAAGCATAGAGATAGAAGCGATCGACATCAGCTCCATCACATGATCACGGTCAGAGACTGAATCTAGAGAGTTGCGCGTTGCACGACGGAAACCTAAGTTGTGAGCTAACTCTTCACGGTCCATCGGGTAAGCTGTTCCTGCAAGGGCACCAGAACCCAGCGGACATGTATCTAAACGCTTAATCGCATCATTCAAACGAGAATAATCACGCTCAAGCATTTCAACGTAAGCCAAGCACCAGTGAGCAAAAGTTACCGGCTGAGCACGTTGTAAATGAGTGTAGCCAGGAAGCACAGTTTCTTGATGCTGAGAAGCAACATTCACCATTTGGCTCTGTAGGCGATCAAGCGCTAGCAGCAGTTGATTACCTTGCTGACGACACCAAAGCTTAAGGTCAGTCGCTACTTGGTCATTACGAGAACGGCCAGTGTGAAGTTTTTTGCCCAAATCACCGACTTTACCGATAAGTTGTTGCTCAACCCAGCTGTGAATATCTTCTGCATCAGAACGTAGAATCTGTTCAGGATCTTCCATCACCTCAAGTTTTAGCTCATTCAGCGCTAACTCAAGCTTCTGTTGCTCTTCTTCTGTTAATACGTTGACCGACAGTAGAGCTTTAGACCAGGCAATTGAGCCCACAATGTCTTGCTCAGCCAATCGGTAATCAAAACGAAGAGAATCGTTAAAATCTTTGAACCGGGTGTCTGCTGCTTGGGTAAATCTACCGCCCCATAATGCCATTGTGTATCTCCTAATTGCACAGTGCTCACTGTTTTTGCAAATGATAATTCTGATTAAGATTCAGTATTTTTCTGATGGTTTAAACTTACGGCAATTCAAAATGAAAATAAAGTATTAATTCATTATTTTCACATATTTATTCACCAGGAGTTGAATACATTGATTATTTTCAGCGTCGAGCGCGAATTATATGCCAATCGATAGTAAAAACCGAAGCTGATTTATTAAGCGAATAGAAAGTAAAAAGCCCACTCACTAATCAATAGTGAATGGGCTTTGCATAATAATGTCTGTTTACTGACCTTTAATTTTTCATCAAAGGCTAGCTCACTAACTCATTGTTAGGATTACTTTTGGCTATTCAGAGCACGGATACGGCTTGATAGCGAGTAAAGGCGGATGAAGCCTTCAGCGTGGCTTTGGTCGTAAACTTCGTCTTCACCAAAAGTAGCAAACTCTTCAGAGTATAGGCTGTTGTCAGAACGCTTCTGAGTTACCGTCGCATGACCTTTGTAAAGTTTGATAACCACTTCACCATTCACGTCTTGTGCTAGTTCTTCTGTCGCTGCAAGGATTGACTTACATAGCGGAGTGAACCAACGACCATCGTATACAAGGTGAGATGCTTTAACACCTAACTCTTCACGGAATTCGAATGCCGCTTTATCAAGAACCAGCTGCTCTACTGCACGCAATGCTTCCATCATGATTGTGCCACCCGGAGTTTCGTAACAACCACGAGACTTCATGCCTACAAGACGGTTTTCTACGATATCTATACGACCAACACCGTGCTTAGCGCCCTTCTCATTTAGGTAAACCAGTGCGTTGTATGGCGTCATCGCTTCACCATCAACCGCTACCACTTCACCTTTTTCAACTTTAAGCGTCACTGTTTCAGATTCGTTTGGTGCCTGCTCTGGGTCTACAGTCCAAGCCCAGCAATCTTCGTTCGGTGCGTTCCATGTATCTTCTAGAACGCCACCTTCTGTTGAGATGTGCCATGCGTTTGCATCACGCGAGTAAATCTTAGTCAAAGAAGCAGTACAAGGGATGTTACGTTCTGCTAGGTAATCTAGACACTCTTCACGGCTCACGAGATCCCACTCACGCCATGGTGCAATTACGTGTAGGTCTGGTGCTAGTGCTGCGAATGCACCTTCAAAACGAACTTGGTCATTACCTTTACCAGTACACCCGTGACACAGTGCGTCTGCTCCTACTTTACGAGCAACTTCAACCTGCGCTTTCGCAATGATTGGACGAGCCATAGAAGTACCTAGTAGGTATTTGCCTTCGTAGTAAGCGCCCGTTTTTAGCGTCGGGTAGATGTAGTCAGCAACCATCTCTTCTTTAAGATCTGCGATGTAACACTCAGATGCACCAGAAGCCTTTGCTTTCTCTTCGATACCAATCAACTCTTCGTCGCCTTGACCAACATCCGCGACAAACGCAACCACTTCACAGTCATAGTTCTCTTTCAACCATGGAATGATTACTGATGTGTCTAGACCGCCAGAGTAGGCTACTACAACTTTCTTTACGTTAACTTTGCTCATTTTCTTTCTCCTAGTTTCCATACTGCACATGGCGGTCAGCGTTGGAAATGACTTCATAATTATATGTTTATTTAATTTGTCTAAATTCTTTAAGTAGTGACTCGTTGTGAGACCTACTGAGGTAAAAACTGTGTTCCTATGCTTTTACCTGAAAACAGTTGTGTTAGCTTTTCTGGGTATCGCCAAGTGGCAACTTCGATTGGTCGACCAAGGTCGTTAGCGGCTTCTAGTGCGGCTTGAACCTTAACGATCATGCCGTCGGTAATCACTTTGCCTGTAATAAGGTCATCAGCTTGTTGTTGATTAAGGCTTGGAATGAGGTGGCCTTTGCCATCCAACACACCACTTACATCAGAAAGCAGTACCAGTTCAGCATCAAGCGCGCCTGCAACGGCAACCGCAGCTTGGTCGGCATTGACGTTCATCAGTTGGCCTTGTTCAGTTAGACCAATTGAGCTGATGATTGGCAGTGCGCCCGCATTAAGAATCGCTTGCAGAACGGTCGAGTCGCCCGGCTCCGCTTTTCCTACCGCGCCCAGTTCAGGGTTCAGTTCACTCACTTTGCATAAACCACCGTCTGCAAGGCTCAAACCAACGGCATTGATACCGTCTTTAATCGCCTGACCTTGAAGTAGTTTGTTGGCCGTGCCTGCTAGTGCACCAGCGATCACAGGGATCTGGTCATAAGGAGTAACACGTAGCCCTTCTTTCTTAACGGTTTCGAGGTTCAACTTATTCATCAAATCATCAACAAGGTAACCGCCGCCGTGAACAATCACGATTGGTCGTTGTGCCTGTTGTTGGTAAGCAGAGATAGCACCAAATAACTTGCTAAGTGTTTCACCACAAGATAGCGCAGCGCCACCTAACTTTATGATTAATGGTTGATTATTAAGGCTCATATCTAGATTTCCTTACACTAACGCAGTTAATGGCGCAAAACCATAACGTAAATTCAAACACTGCATCGCTTGGCTAGATGCACCCTTTAATAAGTTATCAATCGCTGAAACAACGATGATGTGCTGACCTTGAACCTTCCAACCTAAGTCGCAGAAAGGCGTCTGCTCTACATCTTGAATTCTTGGCAGTGTCTCTTCGAGTAGTCTCACCGCAGGTTTACCTTGGTAAGCTTGCTCAAAGGCATCTTGTATCTGTTGTTCTGTCACGCCTTCAGCCAATTTCATGGTGATGGTCGCTAAAATACCGCGCTTAAAGTTGCCGAGATGCGGAGTAAAAATCACATCACATCCTAAGTGTGCAGCCATTTCAGGTTGATGACGGTGATTGAACACGCCATAAGCTTGCAGACTCACTTCGCAAAAGCTGTTAATCATAGTCGCCTTACGACCCGCTCCAGTAACACCGCTGGTCGCGTTAATCACAGGCCATTGGTTCTCATCCAGTAACTTCGCTTCAACCAAAGGCTTAATCGCCAATTGTGATGCGGTTGGATAACAACCCGCGACTGCAACAAGTTGAGCTTCTTTAATCGCTTGCTCATTCCATTCCGCTAAACCGTAAGCGGCTTTATCTAGCCATTGTTCGTGTTGGTGTTCAAAACCGTAGAACTCTTGGTAGAAGTTCTCGCCTTTAACTCTGAATGCACCCGATAGATCGAAGACTTGGCAATCGTTCTCTAGAAAGATTGGCGCTAGGTCGTGACTGACCTCGTGTGCTGTTGCTAAGAAAATCACATCAGACTGTTTAGCTACTTCTTCCGGATTTGTTAAAGGTTGTACTGGCATATCAATCAAACCAGCTAACTTACCGTGCAGTGCCGCAATAGGTTTACCTGCGTCTACACTATTGGCTGAGACATATAAACCTGATAGCGTGAGCTCAGGGTGTCTGTTTATCATTAGAGCCAGTTCTGCTCCTGTGTAGCCGCTTGCGCCAATGATCGTGGTTTTCAACATCTCAACACATCCATTCCTGAGGTAAGTTACATTTCAAAATTTGACTATTCATACTTAATTTTTGGCTTTATTTGATTTCTTATGCATTAAATATGATTTAATATGTGTTTTACCGACTTATAGTTTTCCTGTCAATAGTAGAAGTGAAGATATTATGCAATTACCGAGTTTTCTTGAGGTCTACAAAGGCCTAATTTCCACCGACTCTATTAGTTCTACCGATCCAAGCTGGGATCATGGCAACGAAAAAGTGATCGAAAAAATGGCTCAATGGTTTAAAGACTTAGGCTTTAGCGTTGAGGTCGTGGAGGTCGAGCCCGGCAAGCATAATATGGTCGCAAAGATGGGGGCTGGCGAAGGTGGCTTGCTACTCGCAGGGCACAGCGACACCGTGCCATTCGATGAAGGACGCTGGAATTTCGACCCTCATGCACTAACAGAACACAACAATCGCTTCTATGGATTAGGTACGGCCGATATGAAAGGCTTTTTCGCTTTCGTTTATGAAGCGGCAAAGAAGATGGATTGGAGCAAACAGACCAAGCCGCTATATGTATTGGCAACCTGTGACGAAGAGACCACCATGCTGGGTGCGCGTCATTTCACTGAAAATGCACCGTTTAAACCGGATTACTGCATTATTGGTGAGCCAACCAGCCTTGTGCCGATTCGTGGTCATAAAGGCCATGTTGCTAATGCTGTGCGAGTAACGGGTAAATCAGGTCACTCTTCAGATCCGGCATTAGGTGTCAACGCCATCGAGATCATGCATGAAGTGTTGTTCGCTTTGATGCAGCTGCGTGACAAGCTAGTCAAAGAGTATCACCACCCGGGTTTCGCAATTCCAAGCCCAACGCTAAACCTTGGCCATATTCACGGTGGCGACAGTGCCAACCGTATCTGTGGTTGCTGTGAGCTGCACTATGATGTGCGTCCTTTGCCAGGCATCAGCCTAGATGGCTTGGATAACATGCTGCGCAGCGCACTCAAAGAAGTGGAAGCAAAATGGCCGGGCAGAATCGAGATTACGCCACTGCACGAACCTATCCCAGGTTACGAGTGCCAACACGACCATCCATTTATCGGTGGCATGGAATCCGTTTGTGAGATTGAATCGCAAACCGTGAACTACTGTACTGAAGCGCCTTTCCTTCAAGAACTTTGCCCAACCTTAGTGCTGGGTCCTGGCTCAATCGACCAAGCTCACCAACCAGATGAGTTCCTAAGCTTCGATTTTATCGATCCAACGATTGATGTTCTGAGTAAATCGATCCGTAAATATTGTTTCTAGTTATTACTTTTCTTCCAATATTTTCGTATAAAAGCCACCCAAAAGGTGGCTTTTATTCTGCCATCCCTGACACAGCCTGATCTTGTAATTAAATTTCACTTTAATTCCGAACTATTGGAAAATTTACTTCTCCCGCATTTCGAAAACTAATAATTGCAAACTTAGAATGCTTTATTTGACTAGATACAGCACTTTTCGCTAGATTGTGTACTTAACAAGGAACAATGGATGTAATTTTTTTACGAGGCAGGATGACAATGAACGAGAAATACGCCGCTCTCAAGAGTAACGTAAGCATGCTGGGACGCTTGCTAGGTAACACAATCCAAGATGCACATGGTGACGTTATCTTAGAGAAAGTGGAGACTATCCGTAAACTTTCCAAATCCGCCCGCGCAGGCAACAAAGCTGACCGTGACAGCCTAGTTGAAGAAATCAAAAACCTGCCGAACGAACAACTCACTCCTGTTGCTCGTGCATTTAACCAATTTCTCAACCTCACCAACATGGCAGAGCAGTACCACACCATCTCTCGCCACTGTGAGGAGCATGTTTGCGAACCAGACGTGCTGCAATCTCTATTTTCCAAATTAAACCAGAATGACATCAGCAAGCTAGATGCGGCTCAAGCCGTTCGCGACCTGAACATTGAACTCGTTCTGACTGCACACCCAACAGAAATCACTCGTCGCACCATGATCAACAAGCTCGTTAAGATCAACGAGTGTCTGTCTAAATTAGAATTAAGCGACCTATCACACAAAGAGCGCGTGAAAACAGAACGTCGCCTAGAGCAACTTATCGCTCAAGGTTGGCACTCAGATGTGATTCGTCAGCAACGCCCTACCCCACTTGATGAAGCGAAATGGGGCTTTGCAGTTGTTGAAAACTCACTTTGGGAAGCTGTACCAGATTTCCTACGTGAAATGGATGGCCGACTAAAAGGCTACCTTGGTAAAGGCCTACCAATTGATGCGCGCCCGGTACACTTCTCATCTTGGATGGGCGGCGACCGCGATGGTAACCCATTCGTAACGCACACCATCACCAAAGAAGTACTGCGCCTATCTCGCTGGAAAGCCGCTGACCTTTACCTAGGTGACGTAAACGAGCTGATTACTGAACTGTCGATGACTAAGTGTAATGATGCCGTTCGTGAGCTAGCGGGTGACGAGCACGAAGCTTACCGTGCAATCCTAAAGAGCCTACGTACTCTGCTGAACAACACGTTAGAAGTGCTTGATGCAAAACTGCATGATGCTGAAGTACCGAAGAAAGAAACACTACAGAACATCGACCAACTTTGGACACCGCTTTACGCGTGTTACCAATCGCTGCACGAATGTGGCATGGGCGTAATCGCAGACGGTTCTCTACTTGATACCTTGCGCCGCCTAAAAGCATTCGGTGTACACCTAGTGCGTCTCGATGTTCGTCAAGAAAGTACACGTCATTCAGATGTGCTGTCTGAACTGACTCGCTACCTAGGCATTGGCGACTACGACCAGTGGAGCGAGCAAGACAAGATTGCTTTCTTAACCAATGAATTAAGCTCAAAACGCCCACTACTTCCTCGTGATTGGGAGCCATCTGAACAGGTTAAAGAGGTTTTGGACACCTGTAAGGTCATTGCTGCTCAACCTCGTGAAGCCTTCGGTGCTTACGTGATTTCTATGGCTCGCACTGCATCGGATGTACTGGCTGTTCACTTGCTGCTGCAAGAATGTGGTTGCCCGTACCGCATGGACGTATGTCCGCTGTTCGAAACGCTAGACGACTTGAACAACTCAGAAGCGGTAATGAAGCAGCTAATGAGCATCGACTTGTACCGTGGCTTTATCCAAAACCATCAAATGGTAATGATCGGATACTCTGACTCGGCAAAAGATGCCGGCGTAATGTCTGCAGGTTGGGCTCAATACGATGCGATGGACAAGCTGGTTAAGGTTTGCGACGAAGAAGGCATTGAGCTGACTTTATTCCACGGTCGTGGCGGTACGGTTGGTCGTGGTGGTGCGCCAGCGCACGCTGCTCTTCTTTCTCAGCCACCTAAGAGCTTGAAAGGCGGTTTACGTGTAACTGAGCAAGGCGAAATGATCCGCTTTAAGCTTGGTTTACCAGACGTTGCTGTAAACAGCTTTAACCTTTACGCAAGTGCGATTCTAGAAGCGAACCTTCTGCCGCCACCAGAGCCAAAACAAGAGTGGCGCGACCTAATGGAAGTGCTGTCTCAAGTCTCTTGTGAGGCTTACCGTAACGTGGTTCGTGGTGAAGAGAAATTCGTACCTTACTTCCGTCAAGCGACGCCTGAACTGGAGCTAGGTAAACTGCCTCTTGGTTCTCGCCCTGCAAAACGTAACCCGAATGGCGGCGTAGAAAGCCTACGTGCAATTCCATGGATCTTCTCTTGGAGCCAAAACCGTTTGGTACTTCCTGCATGGCTAGGTGCTGGTGAAGCCATTCAATACTCTGTAGACCAAGGCCATCAAGCGCTACTGGAAGAGATGTGTCGTGAATGGCCATTCTTCTCAACTCGTCTGGGTATGTTGGAAATGGTGTACTCGAAGTGCAACATGGAAATTGCGAAGTACTACGATCAACGTCTTGTTGACGAAGAGCTATTGCCTCTGGGTGAGTTACTGCGTGAACAGCTACAAAAAGACATCAAAGCGGTACTGAATGTAGAAAATAACGAGAACTTGATGCAGAGCGACCCTTGGGGGCTTGAGTCAATTCGCTTACGTAACATCTACGTTGAGCCACTAAACATGCTTCAAGCAGAACTGCTGTACCGTACTCGTAAGTGTGAAACACCACCAGCAGAGCTAGAAGAAGCGCTAATGGTGACGATTGCAGGCATTGCAGCAGGTATGCGAAACACTGGTTAATTAGTGATTCCTACTATAAAAAGAACAAAAGGTCGCCACGCGCGACCTTTTTATTTTGCAAAATAACCACTAGTGAGTATTTTGTCAGTTTTTTGGGTTATTTTGTCCATGTATTCTACTTTATGCTTATTATTTAGATATACTACTGCTCCGCTGCGGAAACACTCCAAAAAAATAATCTGCAGCAATTTGACCAATAAACTGGTCAACCTAGGTGATAAACGGCTTTGTAAGGTGACATAACCAACCGATGAGTTGGTGCTACTTAGACATAACCAATATAACGTGCCA
Source organism: Vibrio splendidus (assembly GCF_001557875.1). Lineage (GTDB taxonomy): Bacteria > Pseudomonadota > Gammaproteobacteria > Enterobacterales > Vibrionaceae > Vibrio > Vibrio splendidus_F. The sequence goes on from NZ_LNRF01000007.1 coordinate 146,705, forward strand.
TTAGAAGCACACTTGTTGTTTAAGTATTTGTTTACTGTTTACCATTTGGATTTCAGACATGTCATTACCACACGTAATTCTAACCGTTTTAAGTACACGCGATGCTACTGGTTACGATATCACAAAAGAATTCTCCGCAAGCATTGGTTACTTCTGGAAAGCTAGCCACCAACAAGTTTACCGCGAGCTAAATAAAATGGCTCAGAACGACCAGGTAACTTGCGTGCTTGAGCCTCAAGAAGGCAAACCAGATCGTAAAGTTTACTCTATCACTGATGCTGGCCGTAGCGCGCTAGGTGAATGGTTTGAACAACCAACTGCACACCCAACCGTTCGTGACGAGTTCTCAGCTAAGCTAATGGCTTGTGCTGTACAACCTTCTGACGCTTACCGTGTACAACTTGCTGAGCTAGTAGAAGAGTCTCGCAAACTGGTTTCTCACTACCGTGAAATCGAAGCGGCTTACTACGCAACGCCATCAACACTAGACAAGCAAGCTCGCCTTGAGCGTCTTACTCTTCGTCGTAACCTACTTATCCGTGAAGCATGGATTGTATGGGCTGAAGAAGTACTGCTTGAACTTGGCGCTCTAGCTTAAGCTAGAAGCTAGAAGCTAGAAGCTAGAAGCTAGAAGCTAGAAGCTAGAAGCTAGAAGCTAGAAGCTAGAAAAGCAAAAGGCTTGAACTCTATGAGTCCAAGCCTTTTTTGTATCTATAGGATTTGAAATTTTACAGTCAGAGGCTTTTTACAAACGCTTAGGCTTTACTTCTAGACTTTGCTTAAAGCGCAGCGACTTGCGGACGAACACCTAATGTGTGGCAAAGTGCGTAAGTCATTTCTGCACGGTTTAGCGTGTAGAAGTGGAAGTCTTTCACACCTTCGCGGCTCAGTGTACGAACCATATCAATCGCTTGGCTAGCACCAACAAGCTGACGAGTCGTTGGATCATCATCCAAACCTTCGAACTGCTTCGCCATCCAGCCTGGTACTTTTACGTTGTTCATCGCAGCAAAGCGAGATGCTTGCTTGAAGTTAGAAACCGGTAGGATGCCCGGAACAATTTCAACATCTACACCAGCCGCCACACAGCGGTCTCGGAAACGTAGGTAGCTTTCAACATCGAAGAAGAACTGAGTGATAGCACGGTTAGCACCCGCATCGACTTTACGCTTAAGGTTAATAAGATCCGATTGAGCGCTTTTTGCTTCAGGGTGAACCTCAGGGAATGCCGCTACTGAGATATCAAAATCGTGGCGAGATTTAAGTAGCTCAACTAGGTCAGATGCGTACATATCTGGCGCGCCGCCGCCTGCTGGAATATCACCACGCAACGCAACAATACTCTCGATACCATTCGCCCAGTAATCGTCGGCAATTTGAATCAGCTCTTCGCGACTCGCATCAATACACGTTAGGTGCGGTGCAGCCACTAGGCCGGTTTGGTTCTTAATTTCTTTAATGATTGAGTGAGTACGGTCACGTTCGCCCGAGTTTGCACCGTAAGTTACCGATACAAACTTTGGTTGAAGTGTTTTAAGACGGTGAACAGAATTCCACAGGGTCTCTTCCATCTTCTCATTGCTTGGTGGAAAAAACTCAAATGACACATTGATGTTGTCAGAAAGCTCAGCGATATTCTGATTTAAAGCGTCGATATGACTAGCGTGTGTGTATCCCATCTTACTCTCCCTGTGGCAAAAGCAACCACTAAAAACTCAAATCCTTAAACGACGTTTAGACGTCTATATGTCTGTAGAATGTATTGAATACGATTTAATGTCAACAGATCCATTATGAATTTTTTTCAAGTAGATCGTGAGTAAAACTCAAGTCGTTAGATGGGTCGCAAAGCAGAAATAAGGAAGAAAAAAGGCTGAGAAACACATCGTGCTTTCAGCCTTATTTATCTTAGTGAATAGTATGCTATTTAAGTGTCATAGCAAATGATCTGAGTATTAGAACAGGCTCGACATTCGGTTCAAATCAGACTGAATTGCACCAGCCGTCACTTCACGTCCAGCACCCGGGCCACGAATAACCAATGGATTATCTTTGTACCATTTACTCTCGATCGCAAAGATATTGTCGCAAGGCAGCAAGTTCGCCAGAGCGTGCTCTTTCGATAACGCTTCAACACCTACGGTTGCTTTGCCGTTCTTCTCTAAACGCGCGACGTAACGCAGAACTTTCTGTTGAGAGTGCGCTTTCTCTAAACGCTCGGCCAACTCTTCGCTTAGCACCGAAGCCTTATCAAAGAAGTCATCTACCGACAGATCTTGCAACTCTTCAGGGACCAATGATTCCACTTTGACGTTTTCAGGCTCGATATCTAAACCCGATTCACGAGCCAGAATCACCAGCTTACGCATCACGTCTGAACCATCTAGGTCAGCACGAGGGTCAGGTTCAGTCAGGCCTTGTTGCCACGCTAAGTCAACCAACTCGCTGAATGGCACGGTGCCATCAAACTGTTGGAACAACCAAGACAGCGTGCCTGAGAAGATACCTGACAGCGCAATAATGTCATCGCCACTTTCACGCAAGTCTCTGACTGTGTGGTTAATCGGCAGGCCTGCACCAACGGTCGCGTTGTACAACCAATGACGGCTGATCTTAGCGAAAGCATCTTGTACTTGATGGTAATACTCGCTCGATGCAGAACCAGCCACCTTGTTAGCCGAGATCAGGTGGATACCTTGTTGTGCAATTTGTAGGTACTTTGCTGCAAGCACAGGGCTTGCAGTGACATCGAGTACCACAGCTTCATCGTAACCCTGAATAGAACCCAAACGCTCTAACCAGTCATTACCATTGTTAGCAATCGCTTCATCGTCAAAACACTTACTCACTGAGGTCGCATCAATGCCTTGATCGTTGAACCAATAGGTTTGGCTATCAACCACGGCTACCAATTCAAAGTTCATTCCACGGCGCTTTTCAAGTTCCGCTTTTTGCTCTGCAAACAGGCTTAACCAACTTGAACCAATGTTGCCCTTACCACACAAAGCAATCGCAACACGCTTCTGCGCTTGGAACAGTTGAGAGTGAATGCCTTTCACTAGACTTGATGTTTCACTCTTACGAATCACAGCCACCAAGCTTAAGCCTGAGTTCGCTTCTGAGATGAACTCAACCGGTGAGCTCTTAAGCTGTTGGTAGAAACCGTAGCAATGGTTCGGGTTCTTAGTCACACCCGCCCCCACAGCAGCAATCAGAGAAAAACCTTCTTTAAGCTTAATCTCAGCTTCAATCGCGTGGTCTTGTAAATATTCCAATGCACCACCAGCGATCTCTTCCGTATAGGCAAGACGCAAGCAGTGTTGATCCGGTTCAAGCTCATAAGCCAGCGGCTCAAGTTGAGCACGCTTAAGCCCTTCAAGCACTTCACTCTCTAGACGGTCGAAATCATGGCCGTGACCAAAGGTCAGCTGCACGATAAGAACTTCATCCAGAGAGGTAATAATTTTTGCTCCACGACCCGATGCCAGTACGCGCTCAATCTGTGTAGAGCCCGCCTCTGGCTGGTAGCTGCAGCGTAAGCTGAGATCCATAGCACTTTGAGCCACAGGCTGTAGCGTTCGGCTATGAAGCACTGGAGCGGCAAGACGAGCCAATTCACTGGCTTCATCAAGGCGAAGTAGAGGCAGTAGACACGCATCTGAAACCAAACGAGGGTCAGCGCTGTAAACGCCCGCCACATCACTCCAAATCGTCACGCGTTCAACTTCAGCCAAAGCACCAATCACGGTTGCTGAGTAATCCGAACCGTTACGACCAAGTAATACCGTTTCACCCTCGAAGTTCTGAGCCATAAAGCCCGTAATCACCACGCGGCAATGTGCATGCTGCGCTAAGGCTTCTTTGATCAGAGGATAAGAACGTGCGCGGTCAACTTCAGGTTGAGCACCCGCTTCTGCACGTAAAAAGGCACGTGCATCCTGAGCAACTGCTTGTAAGTCATGCTGGCATAACAAAGCCGCAAGTAAACGTGAAGACCAAACCTCACCGTGTCCAAGCACTTTTGCTTTTTGCGCTTCGCTTAAAGGAGCTGTTAGCTCACCCAAAGCGGTAAATTCTTGTTGAATGGTGTCCGTAAGTTGTGCAGCAGATTCACCCTCAAGCAGTGTTTCAATCAGTTCAAGCTGGAACTGACGAAGTGCCTGTAGGCATTCATGAGCAATACGACCATCTTTGTCGAGCGCTTCAACAAACTCAATCAAGCGGTTAGTTGTTTTACCCGCTGCCGATACCACCACCAAATCAGTTGCTGTTGAGTATTCTCTAAGAATGTTGACCACGCGCTGGTAACACTCAGGATTCGCTAAACTGCTGCCACCAAATTTATGTAGCTGGCGAAAGGTTGCCATTATTAACCCTCCCCTTCAGCGATAAAGCCTTGTGTCTTTTCAAACGCTTGCTTGAGGTCGTCAATCAAGTCTTCAGCATCTTCAAGGCCAACAGATAGACGCAGTAGTTGCTGAGAAACACCGGCTTCTGCTAATGCTTCTTCGCCCATCGCGCGGTGAGTCATCGACGCTGGGTGACAAATTAGGCTTTCAACACCTCCCAATGATTCTGCCAAAGAAAACAGCTCTAATTTATCAACAAAGTATTTAAGTGCCTCGAATGAGCCCGCAAACTCAAAGCTCAGCATTGAACCAAAGCCAGACTGCTGTTTCTTCGCAATATCATGACCTGGATGTTCAGGAAGACTTGGGTGATAAATAGTGCCAACGAGATCTTGCTGCTGCAGAGACGCCAGAATTTCACGTGAGCTTTCTTCGTGAACTCGCATACGCGCACCTAGCGTACGAATACCACGTAAAGTCATGTAGCTATCAAATGGTGTGCCGGTCGCACCAATACAGTTGCCCCACCATGCTAACTCTTCAGCGTGTTCTTCAGTTTTCGTCACCACAACGCCACCAATCACATCTGAGTGTCCATTGATGTACTTAGTGGTTGAGTGGATAACAAAATCCGCACCCAGCTCTAAAGGCTTTTGGAATACAGGTGTCAAAAACGTGTTGTCGACAGCAACCAGAGCACCAACCTCTTTCGCTTTACGGCAAGTCTCTGCAATATCAACCACACGAACCAACGGGTTCGATGGCGTTTCTATTAAGATCAACTTTGGCTTGAGCGCGATCGCCGCATCCAACGCTGCTTGATCCGATTGATCAACGAACAAAACTTTGAAGTCACCTTTTAACGAGCGGGTATTAAATAGGCGGTAAGTACCACCGTAGCAGTCGTGTGGTGCGATAATAAGATCATCACCGCCTAAGAAAGCGGATACCCACAAGTTAAGTGCCGAAGTGCCACAGTTAGTCACCACTGCACCTTTGCCAGATTCAAGCTCAAACAATGCCGTTTCTAATAAACCACGGTTTGGGTTACCGGAACGGGTGTAATCGTACTTTGGCACTTCACCAAAAGCGGGAAACCCATAGTTAGTCGAAAGATAAATAGGTGGGACAACGGCATGGTGTTGCGTGTCTGACTCGATACCAGTACGTACTGCGATGGTTGCTGGCTTCCGGCTGCTCATAGGTGCTTCCTTACAAGTTTTGCGTCTGAGAATCACAGCTGCTTGTCGGCATTTTGCGGCTGTGTTAGATATATGTTATTCACTTTACTTTCATAAACGTGAGACGTCAACACTTCTAGACGTCTATATGTCTTTGCTTATGGCAGTAAATCCCGCTAAAATCACCACTATTAATTTATTCTAACAACTAAAGTGATGAAGGTACGCAATGGCCGACTGGAATGGTGAATACATAAGCCCATATGCTGAGCATGGAAAGAAAAGCGAACAAGTAAAGAAAATTACAGTTTCTATCCCTCTAAAAGTGTTAAAGGTTCTAACTGACGAGCGTACTCGCCGCCAGATTAATAACCTACGCCATGCAACAAACAGTGAGCTACTGTGCGAAGCCTTTCTACATGCGTACACAGGCCAACCACTACCAACGGATGAAGACCTTCGTAAAGATCGTCCTGACGATATCCCTGCTGAAGTTAAAAAACTGATGACAGAAATGGGTATCGAGTTCGAAGCGTTTGACGAAGAATAAAAACAACTCAGTCACTGCCTTCATTATTGATTCGCTATAGCTGACCCTATCTATCACATTATGCATTGCGTTTTTATGACTACGCTGCGAATGATAGACATAAAAAAACCGACTCCAGATGAGTCGGTTTTTTATTATTCTTTTCTCTCAATAGAGCAGCAGCTACTACGCCATGTAGTTAGCAGGCATCTCGATACGAGCTACGCCAGATTCAACAGCCGCTTCCGCAACTGCTCGTGCTACGCGAGGAAGTAGACGTGGGTCCATTGGCTTAGGAATGATGTAGCCTTTACCAAATTCCAGTGCGGTCTCACCCGCCGCTGCCAGTACTTCAGCCGGAACTGCTTCTTTCGCCAGTTCACGAATCGCTTTAACCGCCGCTAGCTTCATTTCGTCATTGATTTCGCTTGCACGCACATCTAATGCACCACGGAAAATGAATGGGAAACAAAGTACGTTGTTTACTTGGTTAGGGTAATCACTGCGGCCTGTACCCATGATTAGGTCAGAGCGAACTTCGTGTGCAAGCTCAGGCTTGATCTCTGGATCTGGGTTTGAACATGCAAACACAACAGGCTTATCAGCCATCAGCGTTAGTGCTTCAGCAGGCAGTAGGTTAGGACCCGATACACCCAAGAACAGGTCAGCGCCTTCGATAACATCTTCAAGAGTGCGCTTATCAGTGTTGTTTGCGAACAGCTCTTTGTATTCGTTCAGATCATCACGACGAGTGTGGATCACACCTTTACGGTCAAGCATGTAGATTTTTTCACGCTGAGCGCCACACTTAATCAGTAGTTCCATACAAGCAACCGCTGCTGCGCCAGCACCTAAACAAACGATCTTACACTCTTCAAGTTTCTTTCCTTGAAGCTCGATCGCGTTCAGCATACCCGCTGCCGTTACAATCGCTGTACCGTGTTGGTCATCGTGGAATACCGGAACATCACAACGTTCAATCAAGCGACGTTCAATCTCAAAACAGTCTGGTGCTTTGATGTCTTCCAGGTTAATACCGCCGAATGTATCTGCGATATTCGCAACCGTATCAACGAACTCATCGATTGTGCGGTGTTTTACTTCAATATCGATAGAATCTAAACCAGCAAAACGCTTAAACAGGAGCGCTTTACCTTCCATAACAGGTTTAGAAGCAATAGGGCCAAGGTTACCTAGGCCAAGAATCGCTGTACCGTTAGAGATAACAGCAACCATGTTGCCTTTACCTGTGTACTTATAAACGTTATCAACGTTCTGTGCGATCTCGCGAACAGGCTCAGCCACGCCTGGGCTGTATGCAAGTGCTAGGTCTTCTGCAGAGTTTGCAGGCTTCGTCAGTTCTACGGCAATTTTGCCTGGAATCGGGAACTCATGATAATCAAGAGCTTGCTGACGGAATTGTTCTTGAGGCGATAATTCTTGAGAGGATTGAGCTTGGCTGCTGTCTTCAGACATAGGTGTAGGTTCCTAGGATATTATTATTTGGGGGATCTTGTTCATGTTAATGGATGTACTTCAAAGTTCCTAGGTGGTTGAAGCCTCTGTCTCATTAAAAAACGAGATTTCACTACTAATAAGACCAGTGAGCAGTTGAAATTACTGTCGCTTGTTGAACTTTCGAGCTGAATTTTGGTGAAGAGAGATACGCAAGGAATTGCCCTGCAATAAAAAGGCAGGCACCTTATCGTTAGGCGGGATTGAAGCTTGAATGAAAGTCAGTGCTTTCTCAAATTACAGGCAACAAAAAAGGACACCGAAGTGTCCTTTTTCATGTCTAAATAGCGAGAATTACTTCTTGCTAGAAAGAGCACCGAAACGCTTGTTGAAGCGATCAACACGGCCGCCAGTATCTACGATACGTTGCTTACCAGTGTAGAACGGGTGACATTTGTCACATACGTCTAGGTGGATAGATTCTTTTGCAAGAGTTGAGTTGAACTCAAATGTGTTGCCGCAAGAACAAGTTGCAGTAACTGCTTTGTATTCTGGGTGGATTCCAGCTTTCATGGGATAACCTCAAGTAGGCCGTGTCGCTATACGATTCTAAGCCGCACACCACACGTAGTTTAAAAAAGAAATAAAGACACCGCATCGACACAAAAGAGTGATGAAGCCATACCTTTAAGGCGCAGTATAGTAATGAATCTATAAGGCAGGATCAACTGATTTGATACATTTTTCACCAATTCTCTCTTTATTTCCTTTATCGGCCTGAGATTTCGAGCTGTCGTTGTCTGTATACGTTAACTCGCTGCCTTCATCCAAACTGCTTCTCGAATTTAACCGCCTTATCCTTTAGACTGTTCGCTCTCGTCAACTCAGATAAAGCCGTCCCTTTATGCGTCCAATGATTGCCCGCGTGGCACTGCCTGTTCCACTCGACAAGCAGTTCGATTACAAGATTCCTAGCCACCTATTTCCGATTATTGGTGGACGAGTCTCTGTGCCTTTTGGACGACAAACCTTAACCGGTATTGTAACGGCTCTAGTTAACGAATCTGAATTCGAGCTAGACAAGCTCAAACCCATTAAAGCCCTATTAGACAATCAGCCTGTTTGGCCGGAATCTGTCTATTCACTGTTAATGTGGTGCAGTCAATTTTATCAGTACCCTCTTGGCGAAACCTTTGCTAACGCCCTTCCGAGCGCTCTAAGAAAAGGCAAAGCCGCCGACTTCGCAACGCTGGTTGAGTGGCAGTTAACGCCATCAGGCAAAGACCAACTGATGCAAGGTTTTGGTCGCGCAGTCAAACAAGCCAAAGTGATGCACATGCTTGAGCACGGCCCCGTTCCCCATCAAGAGTTCATTGATGAAGAAGTTGGCAGCGCCGTACTCAAGACACTAGAAGAGAAAGGCTGGATTGAATCGGTAGAGAAAAAGCCGAAGCGTCAGCCGTGGCCAGTTGATCTTGAAAACGACCAAGACAAACCTAAGCTCAATGCTGAACAGGCCATCGCGATTGCGACCGTTAATAGCCAAACCGACTTTGGTTGTTTCCTGTTAGAAGGCGTCACTGGCTCAGGTAAGACCGAGGTTTACCTGAATATGATTAAGCCGATTCTCGATCAAGGTAAACAAGCGTTAGTACTCGTGCCTGAGATTGGTCTCACCCCTCAAACGATTAACCGCTTTAAGCGACGCTTTAATGTGCCTGTTGAGGTTATCCACTCAGGTTTAAACGATTCTGAGCGACTGAATGCTTGGTTATCGGCACGCGATAAAATAGCGGGCATCGTGATTGGTACCCGTTCAGCTCTGTTCACGCCGTTTGCTGACCTAGGCATTATCATTGTCGACGAAGAACACGATGCTTCTTATAAACAGCAAGACAGCCTGCGCTACCACGCTCGTGATGTGGCGATCATGCGTGCTCATAAAGCGCAGATTCCAGTAGTGTTAGGCTCGGCGACTCCGGCCTTTGAAACACTGCACAACGCTCAGATCGGCAAATACAGTTATCTCACCCTTACTTCACGTGCGGGTGTCGCACTGCCGACCACCAATAAGGTATTGGATGTTAAAGGTGAATATCTAGAAAGTGGCTTGTCTGCGTCGTTAATTGCAGAGATGCAAAGACACCTCAAAGCAGGCAACCAAGTGATGCTGTTCCTCAATCGCCGCGGGTTTTCTCCCGCATTGATGTGTCACGATTGTGGTTGGACTGCCGAGTGTAAACGTTGTGATGCTTACTATACCTATCACCAATACAGTAATGAGATGCGCTGCCACCACTGTGGTTCTCAGCAGCATATCGTGCACAATTGCCAAGGTTGTGGGTCTGCGAACTTAGTGACTGTGGGTGTCGGCACCGAGCAGTTAGAAGCTCAGCTTGGCCAACTATTCCCTAAATACAAAACCATTCGTATTGACCGCGACAGCACCCGCCGTAAAGGCAGCTTAGAAAGCGCACTCGAGTCGATTCGTAAGGGTGAATACCAAATTCTTATCGGTACACAGATGCTCGCTAAGGGTCACCATTTCCCTGATGTGACACTTGTGGCGTTATTAGATGTCGATGGCTCTTTATACAGCAGTGACTTCCGAGCGTCTGAACGTCTTGCCCAGTTATTCATCCAAGTAGCGGGACGCGCTGGCCGTGCTAGCAAGCCCGGTGAGGTGATCTTACAGACTCACCACCCAGAACATGGGTTGCTGCAAGCCCTGCTGCACAAAGACTACAACCACTTTGCTCAGACGGCACTGGCAGAACGTAAGCAGGCAATGTTACCGCCTTATACCTTTATGACGCTGTTTAGAGCAGAAGCGAACGACACGCGCTTGGTGGAAGAGTTCTTACGTCAAGTTCGTCACACATTGGAATCGCATCCGCTGTTTGATCAATATTGCATGGTGTTAGGGCCAACCCCAGCCCCATTAGCAAAACGAGCAGGTAAGTCGCGCTGGCAATTGATTCTACAAACTCAAACTCGTTCGTTAATGCAGAAGTTATTAATGAGTGCTAAGCCGGCAATCAATATGTTACCTGCTGCGAAAAAAGTCCGTTGGTCACTCGATATTGAGCCGCAAGATTTGAGCTAAACCCACTTGGGTTAAAACTAATGATAAGTTTGTTCACAAATATTTCATATTTCTCGTGAGCAACTTCACACTAGTCATGTGATTTTTGTTAATCTAGCCGTAACTTTACACGGACTAAACGAATAAAATATTGCAATAAAAAAAGTGTTAGCAACACTTTCATAATATCTATTCGATTACATTTATTATTCATGCCTTAGATACTTAGGCAGCAAAGGAACTTAAAAGAGGGTTTAATTTATGGCGACAATGAAGGATGTTGCCCAGCTAGCAGGCGTCTCAACAGCCACAGTATCACGTGCATTGATGAACCCTGAGAAAGTCTCAGTTTCAACTCGTAAACGAGTGGAAACAGCAGTGCTTGAAGCTGGATACTCACCCAATACATTAGCTAGAAACTTACGTCGCAACGAATCAAAAACCATCATCACTATTGTTCCTGATATCTGTGACCCTTATTTCGCCGAGATCATTCGTGGTATTGAAGATGCCGCAGTAGAAAATGACTACCTTGTTCTACTGGGTGACAGTGGCCAACAAAAGAAGCGTGAATCTTCGTTTGTTAACTTAGTTTTCACCAAACAAGCTGACGGCATGCTGTTGCTTGGCACTGACCATCCGTTTGATGTCAGCAAACCTGAACAAAAAAACTTACCGCCGATGGTGATGGCGTGTGAGTTTGCCCCTGAACTTGAACTTCCTACCGTACATATCGACAACCTGACCTCGGCATTTGAAGCGGTTAACTACCTAGCTCAGTTAGGTCATAAACGTATTGCTCAAATCTCAGGCCCAGTATCAGCAACACTTTGTAAGTTCCGTCAACAAGGCTACCAACAAGCGCTACGCCGTGCTGGAGTCTCAATGAATCCAGCCTACAGTACGGTCGGTGATTTTACCTTTGAAGCGGGTGCTCAAGCAGTTCGTCAATTGCTAGCACTACCTGAGCAACCAACCGCTATCTTCTGTCACAACGATGCGATGGCCATTGGCGCTATTCAAGAAGCGAAGAAGCTGGGCTTACGCGTTCCTCAAGACCTATCGATTGTCGGCTTCGATGATATCCAATTTGCTCAATACTGCGATCCACCGCTCACCACCATCTCTCAACCTCGTTATGAGATTGGACGCCAAGCGATGTTGATGATGCTTGATCTACTGAAAGGCAACGATGTGCAAGCAGGTTCGCGTCTACTTGAAGCTAAATTAGTGGTTCGAGGCAGTACAGCACCACCTCGAATGTAACCCTCAAAAATACCCTTACAAATCTGCGGCACATTTTGATGTGCCGCTTCCATTTCAGCACTATTATCCTCGCGCAATCTGGATTACCATGAGGGCAGAATCAGCAACTATTGAATTGTCTTGTGGCTAATAGAGATTATGTAAAGCGCGGTCGTGGTACGAAAAAACCGACCAAGAAACAAGCCCCTCGCCGTAAACCTTGGCGCAGTGGTCTTTTGGCGATCCTCCTTGCCGGTGGTTTTGGTTACGGACTTTACCTATTGAGTAATGATCCTGAGCCGCCAGCACCTGCTCCTGTGGTAACCACACCAAAACCTAAGCCAAAACCAGCGAAAGTGATTCCACCGCCTCCTGAAGAGAAGTGGGACTACGTTGAAACGCTGCCAAGCCGCGAAATTGAAGTAAAAGCCAAAGAACAACAGATCTCTAAGATCCCTTACATCATGCAGTGTGGCGCTTACAAAACCTCGTCGCAGGCAGAAGCACGTAAGTTGGATATTGCCTTCCAAGGTATCTCGAGTGAGATCCGCAAGAAAGATGGTAGTAGCTGGTACCGTGTGGTTCTAGGACCCTACAAGTTGAAGCGTGACGCAGAACGCGATCGCCATAAGCTGCAACGAGCGAAAATCGAACCTTGTGCTATTTGGAAAGACACCGAGTAATTTAGATTCAACGGTAATCTCAGCCTTAGTAAAAGCCGAAAAACAAACACCGAAAACCTCCCACTGTGGAGGTTTTCTTTTATCCCCCTCCCCTTTAACCAAATTTCGTTACAACTTCCGCCGATAAGTTTGCACGACATCACTCACCCTTCCTTGAATTATCCGAGCACCATCCTCATATACTTTTTATACCCAAAGATAAGAAATATTAAGAGGCCCTACTCGTGACTACCATTGTATCTGTACGTCGTAATAATAAAGTCGTCATCGCGGGTGATGGACAAGTATCTCTAGGCAATACTGTAATGAAGGGCAATGCCCGTAAAGTACGTCGCCTATACAACAACAAAGTACTGGCAGGTTTTGCTGGCGGTACCGCTGATGCTTTCACGCTATTCGAAAAATTTGAAAGCAAGCTGCAAATGCACCAAGGCCACCTGACCAAAGCTGCCGTTGAGCTAGCGAAGGATTGGCGTAGCGACCGTGCTCTACGTAAGTTAGAAGCACTGTTAGCAGTCGCGGATGAGACCGCTTCACTAATCATCACAGGTAACGGTGACGTAGTTCAACCTGAGAACGACCTGATTGCGATCGGTTCGGGCGGTAACTTCGCTCAAGCTGCCGCTACTGCACTATTAGAAAATACTGATTTAGATGCGCGTGAAATCGCAGAAAAGTCGCTGAACATTGCAGGCGACATCTGTGTCTTCACCAACCATCACCACACTATTGAAGAACTAGAAAGCACCGTTGAGCTGCCAAAGCCAGAGTAACGACCGCTTCCATCAATAACGTTGTATTCAACAGTGATTAAAGAATTAAGGAAAAACCATGTCTGAGATGACTCCTCGCGAAATTGTTCACGAACTCAATCGCCACATTATCGGCCAAGACAACGCTAAGCGTTCAGTGGCTATCGCTCTGCGTAACCGCTGGCGTCGTATGCAGCTTGAAGAAAGCCTGCGTGTTGAAGTATCACCAAAGAACATCCTAATGATTGGCCCGACGGGTGTCGGTAAAACTGAAATTGCTCGCCGTCTAGCGAAACTAGCAAACGCGCCTTTCATCAAGGTAGAAGCGACTAAGTTCACCGAAGTTGGCTATGTTGGTAAAGAAGTTGAGACCATCATCCGTGATCTAACGGACGTTGCCATCAAGATGACGCACCAACAAGCGATGGAAAAAGTACAGTACCGTGCTGAAGAACAAGCTGAAGAACGCATTCTTGATGCCCTACTGCCACCAGCACGTGATGCGTGGGGTCAGAACGAACAATCAACTGAAGACACCACCTCTTCAAACACTCGCCAGATTTTCCGTAAGAAACTGCGTGAAGGTAAACTGGACGACAAAGAGATCGAAGTCGATGTAGCCGCACCGCAAATGGGCGTTGAAATCATGTCACCTCCAGGCATGGAAGAGATGACAAACCAGCTACAAGGTATGTTCCAAAACCTAGCTGGCGACACCAAGAAAAAGCGTAAGATGAAAATCAAAGACGCATTCAAAGCACTGACAGAAGAAGAAGCTTCGAAGCTTGTGAACCAAGAAGAGCTAAAAGAGAACGCTATCTTCAACGCTGAAAACAACGGTATCGTATTCATCGATGAGATCGACAAAATCTGTAAGCGTGGCGACAGCTCAGGCCCAGACGTATCTCGCGAAGGTGTGCAACGTGACCTACTGCCTCTTATCGAGGGCAGCACAGTATCAACCAAGCACGGCATGGTGAAAACGGACCACATCCTGTTCATCACATCAGGCGCATTCCAAGTGGCTAAGCCATCTGACCTGATCCCTGAACTACAAGGTCGTCTACCAATCCGCGTAGAACTTGAAGCGCTTTCAGCACATGACTTCAAACGCATCCTGACAGAACCAAAAGCCTCTCTAACAGAGCAATACATTGCCCTGATGAAAACAGAAGATGTCAGCATTGAGTTCACTGAAGATGGCATCAACCAGATTGCGGACGCAGCATGGCGCGTAAACGAAACCACTGAAAACATCGGTGCGCGTCGTCTACACACGGTAATGGAGCGTCTAATGGATGAGATTTCATTCGAAGCAACAGACAAAGCTGGCAGCAAGCTAGTGATTGATGAAGCTTACGTAACATCGAAACTTGGCGAATTCGTTGAAGACGAAGACCTAAGCCGCTTCATCCTGTAGCACACCAAACTCCAACTTATTGCTCTATCTCAAAGAAATAGCAGCTAATAAGCGAATTCAAGGCCCACTTTCGAGTGGGCTTTTTATTACCCGAAAAATGGGCGTATACTCAAATCACAGTATGAAACGAAGACTTACAAAGAATTAGACCTACGATGAAACAATCTCTACTGATTTGGCTTGATGCCGCACGACCAAAAACTCTGCCTCTCGCACTTGTCTCTATTCTTACAGGAAGTAGTTTAGCGTTCGCCGGTGGTCAGTTTTCTTTATCAATAGCATTACTGGCTTTTTTAACCGCCACCCTATTACAGATTCTATCAAACCTCGCCAATGACTATGGCGACGCAGTAAAAGGCACAGACAACGAAAACCGTCTGGGGCCTACACGTGCCATGCAATCTGGCGCGGTAACAGCGAAAACCATGAAGCAAGCGATCATCCTCAACATCGTGTTTACCGTGATTGCCGGGCTGATTCTTATTTTTCATGCGCTGAGCTCTCTCGAAAGTATCTTATCTTTCATTGCGTTAGGCGTATTAGCCATTGTTGCAGCCATCGCTTACACCGTCGGTAATAAACCTTATGGCTATATTGGCCTTGGTGACTTATCGGTGTTTATCTTCTTCGGTTTGTTAGGTGTTTCAGGGACTTACTTCTTGCACACTGGCCATGTTGAACCAAGCCTGTTTTTGCCTGCTTTAGGCTGCGGACTGATGGCGGTGGCGGTACTCAATATCAACAACATGCGTGATATCGAAAACGACAGCGAATGCGGTAAGCGCACCATGGCGGTTCGCCTAGGACAGCGCAAAGCAAAGCACTATCATTTTGCACTGCTTGGCCTCGCCCTCGCGTCTTTCGCTATCTACCTACTTATTCAAGAAAAACCAGCCTGGATCAGTCTGCCGTTTTTACTGAGCATTATTATCGTTTATAAGCATGGTAAGGCTGTTTGGGAAACCGAAAAACCAGCACAGATCGCACCAATGATGCCTGTGATTGTGAAATGTTCATTGGTCACTAACCTATTGTTTGCAGGGGTTGTCGTAGCTCAAACTCTATTGAGTTAATTGAGACTAATCATTGCAAAGGGATCAAGCACCGATATACTCAAAGTAAGCTCATTGTTCAAAAGGTATACGAATGGAATACAACACTTCAGCACTGTGCGACATATATTTGGATCAAGTTGATGTCGTGGAGCCAATGTTCAGCAACTTCGGTGGACGTGCATCCTTCGCAGGACAGATCACGACATTAAAGTGTTTTGAAGACAACGCTTTGATTCGCTCGGTATTAGAACAAGATGGTCTAGGGCGTGTACTGTTAATCGATGGTGGCGGATCACTGCGCAAAGCGCTGATCGATGCTGAAATTGCCTTACTTGCCGAAGACAATGAGTGGGAAGGAATTGTGGTTTACGGCTGCGTTCGTGAAGTCGATGAGCTTGAAGACATGAACCTAGGCATCCAAGCCTTGGCTTCTATCCCTGTTGGAGCGAGCCAAGAAGGAGTCGGTGAAATAGACGTTCCTGTGAACTTTGGCAGCGTGACCTTCTTACCAGAAGATTATCTCTACGCCGACAACACCGGCATCATTCTTTCTGCAGAACCTCTAGATGTAGAACTCGATCTGGATGTCGAAGAAGAAGAGGTCGAGTAATTCACTCGGCTTTGAATAATAAAACAAAGATTAAGTACAAACAAAAACGCCCGCTACTGAGTAGCGGGCGTTTTTTTAAATCTGAAGAGTCGATTACTCTACTTCATCCATTTTACCAAGAAGGTTACGGATGCGATCTTGCCATGCTGAATGCTCTTCCTGCATTTGCTGAGTTTTTTGCTCTAGCTCGTGACGGCTTGCTTTAAGCTCACCAGCTTCTGTTGCTAGTGCTTGTTTCTCTTCTTTAAGCTCTTCCACTTCCATTTGAAGAAGTGCAATTGTATCTACTGCTGTTTGAATTTTTGCTTCTAGCTGCTCTAGTACTTCAAAAGACATTCTGGCCTACCTTTAAGTTATCCGTTTGATGGTGAAGGTTCACTCCACTTATTTCCCCATTCTACTCAGCAGAGCAAGGATAAACACTCAATATATTCGATATTTTGCGCCATTCGATGAAAAAAACAGCGCTTTTTACCGAATATTGACGTGAACGATTACCGCCACAACGGCAAACCGATTATTTTGATGAATAATAACTGTTTTCCACTGCGAATTGATCGAGAGCAATCTCCAAAAAACAAAAAGGCAAACGTTTCCTTTTGGATATGGTAAAATTCGCCGCGAAATTTCTATTCCCCCTTTGAAAATTTTGGAGTCCGCATGAAACGCGATTTAGCAATGTCATTCTCTCGTGTCACAGAAGGTGCAGCACTAGCTGGTTACAAGTGGCTTGGCCGTGGCGATAAAAACGCTGCAGATGGCGCTGCTGTAGAAGTAATGCGTAGCCTATTAAACAAAACCGAAATTAGCGGTGAGATTGTTATCGGCGAAGGTGAAATCGATGATGCACCTATGCTGTACATCGGCGAAAACGTAGGTGTGGGCGGCGACGCTGTCGACATCGCAGTTGACCCAATTGAAGGGACACGCATGACAGCAATGGGCCAATCAAATGCATTGGCTGTATTGGCGGCAGGCGAAAAAGGCAGCTTCCTTAAAGCGCCTGATATGTATATGGAAAAGCTAGTTGTTGGCCCTGGCGCTAAAGGCGTGATTGACCTAGAACTGCCACTCACAGAAAACCTAGAAAACATCGCTAAAGCACTAGGTAAAACACTCGATACTTTAGTCGTAACCACACTTGCGAAGCCTCGTCACGATCAAGTAATTGCCGATATGCAAGCCATGGGCGTCCGTGTATTCGCAGTACCAGACGGTGATGTTGCAGCGTCTATCCTAACCTGTATGCCAGACAGCGAAGTAGACGTCATGTACTGCATCGGCGGCGCACCTGAAGGTGTGGTTTCTGCTGCGGTAATTCGCGCACTCGACGGCGACATGCACGGACGTCTTCTACCTCGTCATGAAGTTAAAGGCGACACAGAAGAAAACCGCAAGCACGGTGAACTTGAGCTTGAGCGTTGTGCTGAAATGGGCGTAACGGCGGGTATCGTGTTGAAGATGGAAGACATGGCTCGCAGCGACAACGTTGTGTTCTCAGCAACGGGCATCACTAAGGGTGACTTGCTAGAAGGTATTTCTCGTCAAGGCAATATCGCGACAACAGAAACCCTGCTTATCCGTGGCCGCTGCCGTACGATTCGCCGCATCAAATCTATCCACTACCTAGAGCGTAAAGATCCAGAAGTAGTAGGTCATATCCTGTAAGCCTAAATTCGGTGAAACAGAAAATTCCAAGGCTGATACCTAGTATCAGCCTTTTGTTTTATTAGCGCACCAGAATCTGACCATGGCTGCCAATAGAGTAAAACGCTATCTATATAGTAAATAGTTTGCTTTATAAACACCTTGCCTCATAATAGTAAGGTTGATGAGGTAGGGATAGTATGAAAACAAGCGACAAAATCTTACAGACCATTAAGCGTCAAGGCGCGGTAACCGCGAAGCAGCTGTCAGAAGAATTTGGCATGACGACAATGGGTGCAAGGCAACACCTGCAAAGCCTGGAAGATGACGGTATTCTTGCGTTTCATGACGTCAAAGTAAAAGTGGGGCGCCCGACTCGCCACTGGTCTCTGACGCAACGAGGTCACAGCCAATTTTCAGACCGACATGGTGAACTCACCATTCAAGTGATTGATGCTGTGGAGAATCTATTTGGTAAAGAAGGGCTGGCTAAGGTTGCTGCCGAGCGTGAACAACACACACTCAAGCAGTATCAAACTGCATTGTCTGACTGTAATTCACTCATCAGCAAGCTTAAAAAACTTACCCAGCTTCGTGAAGACGAAGGCTACATGGCTGAGCTTCAAGAGCATGATGATCACTACATCTTGATTGAGAACCACTGCCCTATCTGTAAGGCTGCAACTCGCTGCCCTAGCCTGTGCCAATCTGAGCTCAACGTGTTTACTGAGTTACTAAAAGATGAGTGCCACGTGAGCCGTACAGAGCACATCATTACTGGCGAACGACGCTGCACTTATACCTTAACGCCCTCACTTTTCTCCTAACTTCAGGCAATTGATGCTGTCTCAATATTGAGAAAACACAGATAGATTAAAATTTGTACAGATTTCTTTCTTAAGCTTATAGCATATGAAACATGCTTAATGCTAAGGAAGGAATCATGGCATATCCGCAACCCGCTCAAAAACTGCCACCCTTTGATGAACTGGTCCAACTCGCAAAAAGCGATCCTAAAGCATTCAACCAATTCAAACACGAGATGTGCGAGCAGATGATTTGTTCGGCTTCTGAAGCCATGCAAGGCAGGCTACGCGCTCAGCAAAGTCACATCGACTTAGTGGTTAGCCGTTGTAAAAACCCACACCATGCCAATGTTGTGCTCATGCAAGAACTTCGTTGTCAGGTATGTAAATTCCAAGAGGCACTCGAAGGCCGTTGCAGATTCGAAGAATCTCTACCTGAGAATGTTGTGCCCTTCAGGCCGGATACAGAGCCCAAAATGTACTGAAAGTAGAATAGTATAAAAAAGAAAAAAGGGAGCGCGATGCTCCCTTCTTATCTATTCCTTGTTAATACTTACACGGGTCTTCGCCGTAGTCGTTGCGGCCTTCTGTACCTTTCAACAAGCCACACTCAATAAGAATCCATAAACCACACACTAATGCCGCAACGGTTGCCGCCATATGAACTGGCGATACCGACTCTGTGGTAGTCGCAGCCATTGGTGAAGCTAAGCGACCCAGAACCAGAGGCACATTTAACAATAACCAGTAATTCGACTTATTGCGATCGTGCCAGCGCTTAGCGGTAACCGCTAGATCTGGGATCACTAGCAGCAATAGGAAGATTGGTAGCAGGATATAAGAGTAAGCAGGGAACAATACAGAGATACCAGAAGCAAAACCGGTAATCGCTATGTAGTAGAAAATATTCCAAATCCAGTAAGTCTTACGACCAATTCTCCCCTTGAAAGAGAGCAGTAATTCTTTCATCGACATCTTAAATACTCAAATTTATACGCCGCTAAAAGTCAGCAGCAATGGTTAGTTTATTACTTTTTGAAAGCAACTTTTATCCATATCACGAATATTCACCGTTAAGCTTCTTACATGACTCGCTTGTTCTTGCAGGATCTGCATTAACGATCGTGACAATTCTCGCTTTTGCTCTTCCGTTCGTCCCGAAAGTAACTCAAAGCTGATATGAATAAAGTCTACACTATCTTCCTCATCACCGACCAACCAATTATGGCAACGCAGTGAACGAGACTTCACTGACGGCACATCAAACAAGCCACATGTGAGAGCGACTTGGTGGAGATCTTCCAGCAAGCCTTGGATATTTACTCGCTCATCCACTGAATTGGAGTACTCTAGAACTAGATTCGGCATTGTTACTTCCTGTTGTTAACGCAATCGTTTGTCCCTTAATAACAACTAACGATGAAAAATCCGAGAAGTTAGCTATTATTCTGTCTGCCGGATCACTGATATATGCTCAAAATCTACTCTGACCATTGAGTAAGATCCAAGAAAGTCATGACCACAGTCATGATCTGTTGATATTAATCTGTTATATTATTTCGTAATAAAGTTTACTTTTTTACATTCGATTTATTTAAATACTTTGGAGATATTCCTATGCGTCATCCTGTAGTTATGGGTAACTGGAAACTAAACGGCAGCAAAGAAATGGTTGTTGATCTACTAAACGGTCTTAACGCTGAACTTGAAGGCGTAACAGGCGTAGACGTAGCAGTTGCTCCACCAGCACTTTTCGTTGATCTTGCTGAGCGTACGCTTACTGAAGCGGGCAGCGCGATCATCCTAGGTGCTCAAAACTCTGACCTAAACAACAGCGGTGCATTCACTGGCGACATGTCTCCAGCAATGCTTAAAGAGTTCGGCGCATCTCACATCATCATCGGTCACTCTGAGCGTCGTGAATACCACAACGAATCAGATGAGTTCGTAGCTAAGAAATTCGCATTCCTAAAAGAGAACGGCCTAACTCCAGTTCTTTGTATCGGTGAATCTGAAGCACAAAACGAAGCAGGCGAAACGGTTGCAGTATGTGCTCGTCAACTTGACGCTGTTATCAACACTCAAGGTGTTGAAGCTCTTGAAGGCGCTATCATCGCTTACGAACCAATCTGGGCTATCGGTACTGGTAAAGCAGCTACAGCTGAAGATGCACAACGCATCCACGCTCAAATCCGTGCACACATCGCAGAGAAATCTGAAGAAGTTGCTAAGAAAGTTGTTATCCAATACGGCGGGTCTGTTAAGCCAGAAAACGCAGCAGCTTACTTCGCACAACCAGACATCGACGGTGCTCTAGTTGGCGGCGCAGCTCTAGACGCGAAAAGCTTCGCAGCTATCGCTAAAGCAGCAGCTGAAGCAAAAGCTTAATTTAAACTTCACCGTTTAGATTAGATGAAAGGTCAACTTAGGTTGGCCTTTTTTATTGCCTGTCATTCCAGAAACCTCAAACGGCAGGCACAAAAAAACCGCTGAAGAATCAGCGGTTTTTAAATTCTTTAAGCGAACGCTAAGCGTGGCTTAGAACAACTCTTCTGCAACGCGGAACAGCTCAGAACGGTCTGGGTTCTGCATGTTCTCGATACAGTCGATGATGTCGTGGTGAACAAGTTCTTCTTTCTCGATACCAACACAACGACCACCGTGACCTTCTTGAAGAAGGTGAACAGCGTAGTTACCCATGCGAGAAGCCAGTACACGGTCAAATGCAGTAGGACGACCACCACGTTGGATGTGACCAAGAACCGTTGCACGAGTTTCACGACCAGTTGAAGATTCGATCTCTTTAGCCAGTTCGTTAGCATCCATCATTAGCTCAGTTAGAGCGATGATTGCGTGCTTCTTACCTTTCGCAATGCCATCTTGGATGTTGCTGATAAGCTGTTCTTTATCTAGACCAGTCTCTGGAGTAATGATGTACTCACAACCACCCGCGATTGCTGACATAAGCGTAAGGTCACCACAGTGACGGCCCATGATTTCAACAATAGAAATACGTTGGTGAGAAGAAGACGTGTCACGTAGACGGTCAATTGAATCGATAACAGTGTTAAGCGCTGTTAGATAACCGATTGTGTAGTCAGTACCCGCGATATCATTATCGATAGTGCCTGGAAGACCGATACATGGGTAACCCATTTCAGTCAGTTTCTTAGCACCCATGTAAGAGCCGTCACCACCGATAACAACTAGTGCTTCGATACCGTGCTTCTTAAGGTTCTCGATGCCTTTCTCACGAACAGCAACGTCTTTGAACTCAGGGAAACGTGCAGAACCTAAGAAAGTACCACCACGGTTGATTACGTCAGATACGCTTGAACGGTCAAGCTTTTCGATACGATCTTCAACAAGGCCTTGGTAGCCATCGTAAATGCCGTAAACTTCAATGCCAACTGATAGTGCAGTACGAACTACGCCGCGAACTGCTGCGTTCATGCCTGGAGCGTCACCACCACTGGTCAAAACACCGATCTTCTTAATCATGCTCACCCTCGATTTTTGGGAATCTATTATTCAATTCTTTTGCTTGCTGACTGTATATCAACAAGATTTTAAATCTATATTTGTGCTTTATGTTACATTTCCTCAAAGGGAATAGCACTTAAATCGCGTAAATTTATGTAACATTTCTACTTCTGTAAGAGTATTACAGTTTTACTCAATAACTTTGTTGATTCACATCAGAATCAACATTAATTGTTATCAGCTGTATTTTGTCTCACCAAAGAACTAGCAATTTTTACTCACTTTAGTTCAAAAGCCACTCACTTACCATTTGCTACCCATTTTTTAGCTCGCTTACCATGAGTGGGATTTCTGCTGCTTCTCTGGTCCAAATACGACCGAGTATGGATCTTGATGAATTAATACATCAGCATCAGGGAAAACAGAGATAAGCTTGTCTTCTACTTCGTCAGAAATGCGGTGCGCTTCAATAAGTGGGATATTATCTTCGAGTTCTAAATGTAATTGAATGAACCGAACAGGCCCTGAACGGCGCGTTCTTAGTTGATGCACACCCAATACCCCTTCAACACTCAACGATGTCTCTTTAATTCGCTTGAGCTCTTCATCAGGCAACTTCCTATCAAGCAGAGATTGAATCGCTTCCATCGCCATTTGATAAGCGCTGTAAAGAATGTAGATACCGATACCAATAGCGAATACTGAGTCTGCTTGACCGATGCCAAACCAGCTAAGTGCCAATGCCAGCATGATCGCCGCATTCATATAAAGGTCAGACTGATAATGAAGAGAATCGGCAGCTATCGCCTGGCTACCCGTTTTACTCACAACGTATTTTTGGAATCGAACCAAACCAAAGGTCATTACAATCGCGAACAAGCTGACATAGATACCAATTTCTGGAGAGTTCAGCTCATGTGGTCGGAAGAAACGCTCGATACCATTGAGAATAAGGAAACAAGCGGAACCGGAAATAAACATAGCTTGTGCTAATGCGGCAAGAGATTCTGCCTTACCATGGCCAAAGGTATGTTCTTTATCAGCAGGTTGCAGAGAGTAGCGAACGACGACGAGGTTGACGACAGAAGCGGCGATATCCAACAGCGAATCAACAACAGAAGCTAATAAACTGACTGAACCTGTCACCCACCACGCTGCAACCTTCACAACCAATAATATGGTAGCAATGATGGTGGCAGCCCAAGCGGCGAGCGTAACTAAACGTGCATATTCTTGTTTCATAAACTGGCTATAAAGTGACTAATAGCACAAAGTATAACTCGCAAACAACCGATTGAATATGACAGCCATGATGTAAAATATTCATTTTTAAGGATCAAAAAAAGCGGCACACAGCCGCTTATTTGCAAACACCTTCATTCAACTCGGCTTTTCAAGCCATGAATTACTTATCTTTGTTCATGTGCTTTTCCATTTTGTCCGCACATTTCACCATGCGCTCTTGCTGGATTTCTTTCAGTTGAGTCTTTTGTTCAGCCGTGAGTACACTCATCATTTGATGCTGCTTCTTAAGCATTGTTACACGACGTTCAGCTTGCTTCTCAGCCATTTGGCTTGCTAAATCGTTTGCTGCTGCTTCATCAAAGTTGTCTGCAAGCACCAATGCTTGAACTTTCTCGTGATGCGCTTTCATTTTCGCCATCTTGTCAGCTTTATTACCTGAGTGTTTTGCTTTCATCTCAGCACGGTTCGCTTCACGCATCTCTTTTAGTTCTGCTTTTTGAGCATCAGTCAGGTCTAGTTGACGCATCACTTTCTTATCGAAGCCACCGCACTTACCGTGCATGCCTTTGTGGTCGCCTTTATCGCCACCGCCGTATGCGTATGCACTTGCTGTACCTAAAATAAGTGGGAGTGCTGCAGCTGCTAGTACAATTTTCTTAGTCATTTTCATAATCTTTGCCTCAATTCGGTATAATAAGTCATGTGTTGCGTCTGTTTCTCAGCGCTTGAATATAGATTAGTCTTTTCCTCGTAAAGTGACGTTTAGAAAGCGTAAAGAATCGTAAAGAGTGAAAGCTGACCAATAATTAGCAGTATTATTAACCTAACTAAATGATTAAGGCTTCCCAATGGCGAACATTCTTCTTATTGATGACGACACCGAGTTAACTAGCTTACTCAAAGACATTCTGAGCTTTGAGGGCTTCACTGTTTCCGAAGCCAATGATGGCTATGCAGGGCTTGAAGCTATCAATGATGAGATTGACCTGATTCTTTTGGATGTGATGATGCCGCGTCTTAATGGCATGGAAACGCTAAAGAAACTGAGAGAAAATTGGGAAACGCCAGTGCTGATGCTGACAGCCAAAGGCGAAGAGATCGACCGCGTTATTGGTCTTGAACTTGGCGCTGACGATTACCTACCTAAGCCTTTCAGTGACCGCGAACTGTTAGCGCGTATTCGAGCTATCTTGCGTCGAACGCAAACCACCAGCGTGCCTAAAGCCGTCAGCGATAAGGTTCAATATCAAGACATTGAGGTATTCCCTGGCAAACAAGAAGCTTACTGTAATGGCCAGATTATCGACCTAACTACTACCGAGTTCGCCTTACTAAGTCACCTAATCCAGAACCCAGGGCAAGTGATCACCAAAGAAACGTTGAGTTTAGATGTGCTCGGTAAAAGACTAGCAGCATTTGACCGTGCGATAGATATGCACATCTCCAACCTACGTAAAAAGATTCCTGAACGCAGTGACGGTAAACCTCGCATTAAGACCTTGCGTGGTCGTGGTTACTTATTAGTAGAGGAAGATTAATGCGTATACCTAAAATCACCAGCTTATATGGACGTATCTTTGCTATTTTTTGGTTCACCATGTTACTGGTGCTTTTGTCGGTACTGTCGCTTCCCCATTTAGACCCGCGTGTAGCACGCGATGTGCCCGCGGATCATCTCAATAAATTAGAGCGTATCGCTAAATTCACAGAGAAACGCTACGCCAAAGAACCGAATCTGGGCAAAATTGTATTCCAACTTGAGGCACCACGTAGCCGCAAGGACTCACGGGCTCGCATCTACTTAACCGACCTTGAAGGAGCCGTCCTTACCTCTAAGAGACATTCAGACTACAAGTTGAAGGCAATTCGCAACTTTGTGACCTCAATTGAGAACCCTGAAGTGCCGAAACAAAAGCTCTACGGACATTACATGGTGGCCGGTCCAGTACCGATCAAACTGGCAGGTGAAGAGTTGTTAATGTATGCCGGAGTGAAATGGAATCAACCACCGCCATTCTTGTTACGCCTGTTTGATAGACCTTTACAGCTATTGCTTGCTGTCATGTTAGCGAGTACTCCGCTATTACTTTGGCTAGCTTGGGCACTGAGTCAACCAGCTCGCAGGCTAGAACGCGCTGCGCAACGTGTAGCGAAAGGCCAGTTTGAGGTCGACCCAACACTTGAAAAAGGTACCTCTGAATTCAGACAAGCGGGTGAAAGCTTTAACCAAATGGTCGAAGCGGTAAACCAGATGATTTCGGGGCAACAGCGACTGCTCTCTGATATATCACACGAGCTCCGCTCACCACTGACTCGCCTACGCATGGCCAATGCACTTGCAATTCGTAAGCAAGGTGAGAGCCAAGAACTTGAACGTATTGATACCGAAGCACAACGTCTTGAACAGATGATCAGTGAGCTACTGACGTTATCTCGTATGCAAGTCGACAGACACATTACTCGTGAGGTTCAGCCTATCTCGAGCCTATGGGAAGAGATCTTGAAAGACGCACAGTTTGAAGCCGAACAGATGGGCAAACAACTGACGTTCTCAGAGATCCCTGAGCGTTCTATTTCGGGTAACCCTAAGCTGCTGATGAGCGCGCTAGACAATATTACGCGTAACGCTATCTACTACGGCAAAGACCAAGTGGATGTGCAATTCCATGTGGTTCAGGATCAGCTAACAATTTGCGTCAATGATAATGGTGATGGTGTACCAGAGGATGAACTGGATTCTATCTTCAGGCCTTTCTATCGTGTTTCCACTGCTCGTGATCGTAATACCGGAGGCACAGGGCTTGGGTTAACCATTACTGAAAGTGCGATTCGCCAGCACAGCGGAACCATCACTGCAAGCCGCAGCCAGCTCGGTGGATTACAACTCGAAATAACCCTGCCTATCTTACCAGTGTAATACCCCCACAAAGATCGCAGTTGATAATGATTACCACTATCATTATGGTAAATCCTCTAATTACGGAGGATTTACCATGTCTCACATTTTCCCTGAACTACCCTATGCTTACGATGCTTTAGAACCGTACATCGATGCTAAAACGATGGAAGTGCACTACAGCAAACACCATAGAACCTACTACGATAAGTTTGTTGCTGCGGTATCGGGCAGTGAACTTGAGCAGCAATCTCTGACCGAGATCTTCGCTAATATTTCTCAGCACAGCCCTGCTGTTCGTAACAATGGTGGCGGCTACTATAACCACATCTTATATTGGAACTGCATGTCACAAGACGGCGGTGGCGAACCCACGGGCCAGCTTGGCGAGGCTATCAAGAGTACATTTGGAGATTTCGAAGCCTTCCAAGATAAGTTCGCTCAAGCGGCAATAAACACCTTCGGTTCGGGCTTTGCTTGGTTAGTGGTAGAAGACGGACAACTGAATATCATCTCGACCTCGAACCAAGATAATCCGTGGATGGATACAGTGGCGAGTGATGGCGAACCGATTCTTGCGCTCGACGTTTGGGAACACGCTTACTACATCAGCTACCAAAACCGTCGCCCAGACTACATCAACGCCTGGTGGAACGTGGTCAACTGGAATACCGTGTCTGAAAACTACACACAAGCACTCGCCAACCAAGCCTAAGCTGATGGTGGTGAACTGTACTCACTCAGCTTGCCACCGTATACTCTGTCTATCTTTGATTATTCTTGTGAACCAACATGTTTGATATCGCTCTATACGAACCAGAAATTGCACCCAATACGGGTAACATCATCCGCCTATGTGCTAACTGCGGCGCAAACCTGCACCTTATCGAACCACTTGGTTTTGATTTTGAAGAGAAGAAAGTTCGTCGTGCTGGTTTGGATTATCACGACCTAGCGCGTGTGAAGCGTCACAAGAACTTAGAAGCCTTCCTTGAGTATCTAGAGAATGAACGCGAGGGTGGCTTCCGCATCTTTGCTTGCACCACTAAAACGACAGGTCACCACGTTGATGCGAAATTCCAACAAGGTGATGTATTGATGTTTGGCCCTGAGACTCGCGGCCTACCTGCTGAGTTCATCGAAAGCATGCCAATGGAACAACGTATTCGTATTCCAATGATGCCAGACGCGCGCAGCCTAAATCTGTCTAACGCAGTGGCAATCATTGCTTTTGAAGCATGGCGACAAATGGGTTTTGAAGGCGCGGTATAATACCAATCGCAGTAAACAACCGCTCATCCGCCCTGTTATCTATTACTTGATATCACGAGTAAGTAATACTCAATAAAAAAGGCTGTTACCGTTATCACTTTCTTACGAAGGATAAAAGTAACAGCCTTTTCTGTTTTCCCCTCTATATAAAGAAGAGGAAAAGTGGATTAGTTTAATCGGTTACGATCGTTATCGTCGTCTTTCTTCTCAAACTCACCTTCAAAGGTGTTGCCATCTTTTGACTGGTCAAATGGGTCGCGATTGAATGGGTCTTGTCCAAAATGGCTCTGACCAAAGCCGGTTTGTCCACCCGCATGGAAACCACCAGACATATTTTTAACCACCATTTTTTCCATCATTTTCTTGGCAATCATCGCTCTTGGTGCTGGTAGCAACACCAACATACCCAGCGCGTCTGTCATGAAACCCGGAGTCAGTAGTAATACGCCTGCAACCGCAAGCATCACGCCTTCAAGAATCTGTTGTGCCGGCATTTCGCCTTGTTGCAATCGACCTTGAACAGACATAAGTGTCTGAATACCTTGGCTACGAACAAGAGATGCACCAACAAATGCAGTAATCAAAACCAACGCAATAGTTGGCCACAATCCTAAGAAGCCACCAACTTGAATAAATAGCCCAATCTCAATGATGGGTACGAAGATAAATAGTAATAATAAGATAGGAAACACACGCCCTCCTTTGTTACTTCCAGTTTACGCTGAAAGCCCTACCAATCTCAAATTTATCCTGTAAATAAGCGTGTTTATTGACCCGGAATAAGTTTGCTGAATATTGACGAAACAAAACCGAAAAAGGTGATCAACTTAATATTTTTATGCGCTAAGTACAGTATCATGTGCCACATAAGTCAGGACGGATTTATCAGCCCAATATTCTAGCGAACGGAGTATTTGCACACAGAATAGGCTAATAACTAACTATATAATCAGAATAATTCTCTAAGGATCCTGTTATGGCTACTCAATCAGAAGCTCAAGTTGAAGCTCCTCAAGCTACTCGTCTCGAAGAAGATCTATTAGGTCAACGTCATGTTCCGGCTGATGCTTACTACGGCATCCACACTCTACGCGCAGTTGAAAACTTCAACATCTCAAATGTAACGATCTCAGATGTACCTGAATTCGTTCGCGGTATGGTAATGACCAAGAAAGCGGCGGCTTTAGCAAACAAAGAGTTAGGTGTAATCCCAAGCGAAGTGGCTAAATACATCATCCAAGCTTGTGACCTAATCCTAGACACGGGCAAGTGCATGGATCAGTTCCCATCGGACGTTTTCCAAGGTGGTGCTGGTACTTCTGTAAACATGAACGCGAACGAAGTTATTGCGAACGTGGCACTTGAACTTATGGGCAAAGAAAAAGGCCAATACGAGTTCATCAACCCAAATGACCATGTAAACCGCAGCCAATCTACAAACTGTGCTTACCCAACTGGCTTCCGTATCTCTGTTTACAACAGTGTTCGTAAACTGATCGACGCTATCGAATACCTAAAAGGCGCATTCGAGCTTAAGAGCCAAGAATTCAATACAATTTTGAAGATGGGTCGTACTCAACTTCAAGACGCAGTTCCAATGACGGTTGGCCAAGAGTTCCATGCTTGGGCAGTAACCATCAATGAAGAAATCAAAAACCTAGAATACACTTCAAAACTACTGCTTGAAGTAAACCTAGGCGCAACAGCTATCGGTACCGGTCTGAACGCAGCACCGGGTTACCAAGGCCTAGCAGTGAAACACCTAGCAGAAGTAACAGGCCTAGAGTGTGTTGCGGCTGAAGATTTAATCGAAGCAACGTCTGACTGTGGCGCATACGTAATGACGCACGGCGCACTTAAGCGTCTAGCGGTTAAACTGTCTAAGATCTGTAACGATTTACGTCTACTTTCTTCTGGTCCTCGTACTGGCCTGAACGAACTGAACCTACCTGAACTACAAGCTGGCTCTTCAATCATGCCTGCTAAAGTAAACCCAGTTGTACCTGAAGTAGTAAACCAAGTTTGCTTTAAAGTTCTAGGTAACGACAACACGGTTTCTTTCGCTGCAGAAGGTGGTCAACTGCAACTGAACGTTATGGAACCTGTAATCGCACAAAGCATGTTTGAGTCTCTAGATATCCTAACAAACGCATGTGTGAATCTACGCGACAAGTGTGTAGACGGCATTACTGTAAACAAAGAAGTATGTGAATCACACGTATTTAACTCTATCGGCATCGTAACTTACCTAAACCCATACATTGGCCACCACGAGGGTGACATTGTCGGTAAGATCTGTGCTGAAACAGGTAAGAGTGTGCGTGATGTGGTTCTAGAGCGCGGTTTATTAACCGAAGAAGAGCTTGATGACATTTTCTCTGTTGAAAATTTAATGCATCCTCAGTATAAAGCAAAACGCTACGAATAACGTTAGCGAAAAAGGGCTCCAAGCGGAGCCCTTTTTTAGGCTCCAATACGGTTAACCCTGCTTATTATGTGGATTTCCATTGGTTGCGTTTTTGCTAAATTGAATCTAAATCATAGAACTATTATGTGAACATTCCATCGGCGAATGTTCACATAATAAAATCTAAATGAGGTGTTACTTATGATTGCAGTAGAACTATTTATCGTCCTGCTCTTTATCTTTTTGGGGGCCAGAATTGGCGGTATCGGTATTGGTTTTGCCGGTGGTGCTGGTGTTATTGCCCTTTCACTTATTCTTGGCGTTCCAACAAGCCAATCTTTCATCCCGATCGACGTAATCTTGATCATCATGTCGGTTATTACCGCTATTGCTGCAATGCAAGTTGCTGGCGGTATGGACTGGTTGGTGCAAATTGCAGAAAACTTTTTGCGTAAACACCCTGAACGCATCACCTTTTACGCGCCGATTGTGACCTTTGTAATGACACTAATGGCGGGTACTGGTCACACAGCATTCTCTACGCTTCCTGTTATTGCAGAAGTAGCGAAAGGCCAAGGTGTTCGTCCTTCGCGTCCACTGTCTATCGCGGTTGTCGCTTCTCAAATTGCTATCACAGCTTCGCCAATCTCGGCTGCAGTTGTCGCTTTCGCAGCAATGCTGGCACCATTTGGTGTTGATTACCTAACGCTATTGATGGTTTGTATCCCAACAACCTTCATCGCTTGTATGGTTGGTGCTGTTGTTGCGAACTACATGGGTAGCGAACTGAAAGACGATCCTGTTTACCAAGAACGTCTAGAGAAAGGTCTAATCAAACTGGCGACAGAAGAGAAACGCGAAATATTGCCAACAGCGAAGAAAGCAACGTACATCTTCCTAGCTGCGATTGGTTTCGTGGTTTGTTACGCAGCGGCTATCTCTAGCTCTGTTGGCCTAATTGAAAACCCAGCGCTAGGTCGTAACGAAGCGATCATGTCTGTGATGCTGGCAGCAGCAGCGGCTATCGTGATGTTCACTAAGATTGATGCAGCGAAGATCTCTTCAGCGCCAACGTTCCGCTCTGGCATGACAGCGTGTGTATGTGTACTTGGTG
Source organism: Vibrio splendidus (assembly GCF_001557875.1). Taxonomy (GTDB): domain Bacteria; phylum Pseudomonadota; class Gammaproteobacteria; order Enterobacterales; family Vibrionaceae; genus Vibrio; species Vibrio splendidus_F. The sequence goes on from NZ_LNRF01000007.1 coordinate 177,939, forward strand.
TGGCTTGGTTAGGTTCAACGTTTGTAAACGCACACGTTGCTGAAATCAAAGACGTAGCAGGCGCTCTACTGGCTGATTACCCATGGATGCTGGCTCTTGTTCTGTTCTTCGCTTCTATGCTGCTTTACTCTCAAGGCGCAACAACGGTTGCACTGATGCCTGCAGCACTAGCGATTGGCGTAGCACCACTAACAGCCGTTGCTTCTTTTGCTGCGGTAAGTGCGCTGTTTGTACTGCCAACTTACCCTACGCTACTAGCGGCAGTTGAAATGGATGACACAGGCTCAACACGTATCGGTAACTACGTATTCAACCACCCATTCTTCATTCCAGGTGTGGTAACAATCAGTACTGCGGTAGCACTAGGCTTCGCATTCGGCGGTTTGTTTATCTAACATACGCTGGCGTATTGAACATTTAAAAGGAGGCTTCGGCTTCCTTTTTTGTTTTCTGCTAAATGTATTATTTGATACGCATCAAATAACCATTATAAAATTCAAAAACGGCTTAAAAATAAAGTTTGAATAAAATTCCAAGATTATTCTAACCGTTCATAAACAACACCTACCAAATCAATCCTCCCCCACTTACCCTTAATCCACAACGAATATTAATCCAAGCTAACTAACCAAAAAACCTTGCCATTTTTTTACCATTTTCTAACCCATTCATTAGCCATTATTTTTGTGAACAGCACCAAACTTAAATTCCAACGTAAGGAATAAAATAACCGCAGCTAAAATAAATCTAACTTCATTTGGATTGGTAAATATAAAAACATTAAATTAAAACATCCAACTTTATATCGTTGAATATTTTATAAGTGTCAAGGTATTTACAATCTATAAATCATTAGTCGCTAATTCACATCACTTCTATTGAAGATGATGTAAGGAGATAGCCATGACAACTCAAACGATACCAAGCGAGAAAAAAAAGGGCGGCTTCTTTGCCAACTTTAAATTCCCTTCTGCCTATACCATTCTATTTATTCTCATTGCGTTCGTCGCTCTGCTTACCTGGATTGTTCCAGCAGGCCAATACGACCGCGCAATGAATGAAGAGCTAGGTCGAGAAGTACCCGTAACCGGCACCTATCAAGCGGTAGAAGGTAACCCTCAAGGCGTGATTGATGTACTGCTAGCGCCTATTGATGGCTTCTACGACCACAATAGCTATGAAGCGGCAGCTATCGACGTTTCACTATTCATCTTAATCATCGGTGGCTTCTTAGGGCTAGTAACCAAAACAGGCGCCATTGATGCAGGTATCGAACGCGTTACCGCCCGCTTAGAGGGGCGAGAAGAGTTGATGATACCAATACTGATGGCACTGTTTGCCGCTGGCGGTACTGTCTATGGCATGGCGGAAGAGTCACTGCCCTTCTATACATTGCTGGTGCCTGTAATGATGGCTGCTCGCTTTGACCCTCTTGTTGCAGCTGCGACCGTACTACTTGGTGCAGGGATTGGGGTACTGGGCTCAACGATTAACCCATTCGCAACCGTGATCGCTGCTAACGCCTCTGGTATTCCATTTACAGACGGTATCGTGTTGCGTATTGCGATGTTGATTATTGGTTGGGGGATTTGTGTTGCCTACGTGATGCGTTACGCAAGAATGGTTCAAGCCGACCCAACAACATCGATTGTCTACGACAAGTACGAAGAGAACAAAGCGCACTTCTTAGGTAATGCAAGCGGCGAAAAACTTGAGTTCACGGCAACTCGCAAACTGATTCTGACCATTTTTGCTGGCTCCTTCGCTGTAATGATTTACGGTGTATCTGTTGCTGGATGGTGGATGGCTGAGATCTCAGCGATGTTCCTAGCAGCGACCATCATCGTCGGTATTGTCGCTCGTATGAGCGAAGAAGAGTTTACCACCAGCTTCATTGACGGTGCCCGCGACCTACTTGGTGTAGCGCTTATCATAGGTATTGCACGTGGTATCGTAGTTGTGATGGACCGCGGTATGATCACCGATACGATTCTCTTTTCTGCAGAACAAATGGTGACTGGCCTTTCTTCAGTTATCTTTATTAACGTTATGTTCTTCTTAGAGATTCTACTGTCATTCTTAGTACCGTCGACGTCAGGCTTGGCAGTGCTCACTATGCCAATCATGGCACCGCTGGCTGACTTTGCAGGTGTAGGTCGTGACCTTGTTATCACGGCTTACCAATCGGCATCTGGCTTGGTGAACCTAATCACCCCAACCTCTGCGGTGGTAATGGGTGGCTTGGCCATTGCTCGTGTCCCTTATGTACGCTGGGTTAAATGGGTAATGCCATTAGTCGGTATCTTAATGGTGTTCTGCATTGTTGTACTGAGTATTGGTGCGCTGATCTAATTCAAAACACCCTATCCCATTATCATCCCAAGCCGCTTCTATAGCGGCTTTTTTTATTAGTACTTCTTGATGTAGTCCCCATCATTCAAACACCCCTCAAAGCTGTACAGTCGATATTTAAGGCATGTTTCCTTAGTAGCAAAGTTCAACTAAACCCAAAACACTCGCAATAGAAGAATCTATCCTATTTTTAAACATCAAATTAGCTTGATGAAATAACACTCTATTTTCAGCCATGATGTTTAAAAAAATAGTTAGTCACTTATTAGAGTTAATTATATTTAAAGTAATTTACAGTCTAATAAATAGATGAGGGTTAATGCCATTTTTTATCAAAAAACACTCTTAAACAGCCGATTTTAAAATGTGATCACAACAGCTTTATTCGCATTTACTTTGTTAATAAATAATTAATTCCACATTCAAAATTAAATATCTAAATAGAAACATTGCATACTTCCAAACTAAGTACACTCTTATCAATAAAATTATTCTGCATATAATCCCTAGCAAATTAGATTCTAGGAAGCTTCATCAAAAAAGCGTGCATAAAGTTCCCTATCAGCTAACTATTTAGAATGTAATCGTCATGACTAAAAGTGCATAAAGTTTGTTAAAACCCTTAATTTCAAAGGGCTGCAGGATAAAAATTGATTTGTGATAGATCTCTAAGAATACCTGACTAGCAGGCGTAATATTAATTCCAGACAAGAGACATGAATAAAATAATTCATTCTTCTCAACTGAAAATAAATAATTACTCTTAGCGATAAAAGTAATTCAAATATATAAGAGAGAGACGATCATGAGTAAGTTCTATGTAGGTTCTGAAATAGGTCAATTACGCCGCGTTCTAGTTCACCGCCCAAGACGTGCACTGACTCACCTAACACCCTCTAACTGTCACGATTTGCTATTTGATGACGTACTGGCTGTTGAGCGTGCAGGTAAAGAGCATGATGCATTTACTAAAACACTACGTGATCAAGGTGTTGAAGTTCTTCTTCTTACTGACCTACTAGCAGACACACTAGCAGTGCCAGAAGCAAAAGATTGGCTTTTGAATCATCAAGTTTCTGATTACCGCTTGGGTAAAACTTTTGCTAACGATGTGCGTTGCTACTTAGGCGACTTACCGAACCTTGATCTAGCAAAAATCCTAACGGGTGGTCTGTCTTACGCTGAGATGCCAATGAAATCATCTTCAATGATGCAAGGCATGCACGCACCGACCGACTTCATTATCGAACCGCTACCAAACCACCTATTTACTCGTGACACATCTTGCTGGGTATACGGTGGCGTATCTATCAACCCGATGGCGAAACCTGCTCGCCAACGTGAAACCAACCACGTTCGCGCTATTTACCGCTGGCACCCAACATTCGCTGGCCAAGACTTCATTAAATACTTTGGTGATGAAGAAAATATCAGCTACGACAACTCAACGATTGAAGGTGGTGACGTTCTTGTTATCGGTCGTGGCACAGTTCTTATCGGTATGTCTGAGCGTACAACAGCACAAGGTGTTGAGCACTTAGCGTCTAGCCTATTCAAACACGGTCAAGCGAAACAAGTTATCGCAATGCAACTACCAAAACACCGCTCTTGCATGCACTTAGACACCGTTATGACTCACATGAACGAAGATACCTTCTCTGTTTACCCTGAAGTTGTAAGTAAAGACGTGCAGTGCTGGAACCTAACTGGCGATGAGTCTGGCGCAGTGAAAGTAAAAGAAGAGGGCTACTTCGTAACGGCTATCGAAAAAGCACTTGGCGTAGACAAGCTAAACCTAATCACGACCGGTGGTGACAACTTCCATGCAGAACGCGAACAGTGGAACGATGCGAACAACGTTCTTACCGTTAAACCAGGCGTTGTTATTGGCTACGAAGGCAATACATACACCAACGAAAAATACGACAAAGCAGGCATCACGGTTCTTCCTATCCCTGGAGATGAACTTGGCCGCGGTCGCGGTGGCGCACGCTGCATGAGCTGCCCAATTGAGCGTGATGGTATCTAATCACTAAGACGAAACGGCCAAGTTGAACAACCTTAAATAATCTCAGCTTGGCCAAATGAGAGAACACAATTATGACTAAGCAAACTGTTGTTGTCGCACTCGGTGGAAACGCCCTACTTCGTCGCGGTGAGCCGTTAGAAGCCGATGTTCAGCGCCGTAATATTGAAACAGCTGTTAAAACCATCTCTGAAATCGCGAAAGTGTACAACGTGGTTTTAGTTCACGGTAATGGTCCACAAGTTGGTTTACTTGCTCTGCAAGGTTTGGAATACAAAAAAGTAAATCCGTATCCGTTGGATGTGTTGGGCAGTGAGACTCAAGGCATGATCGGCTACATGTTGATGCAGGAGTTCAAAAACTATCTGCCTAACCGCAACATCTCATGCATGTTGACGCAAATGACAGTTGATCCAAACGATCCTGCGTTCGCAGATCCAACCAAGCCGATTGGCCCGATCTACGAAGAAGCTGAAGCGCGTGAATTGGCAGAGAAATTCCACTGGATCGTTAAACCAGACGGCCAACACTTCCGTCGCGTGGTGCCAAGCCCACGCCCTACTGGCATTGTTGAGCACGAAGCAATCACCCAACTTATCGATGCAGGCCACCTAGTGATTTGTACTGGCGGCGGTGGCATCCCAGTCAAAAAAGAAAACGGCAAATTAGTCGGTGTTGAAGCGGTTATCGACAAAGACATGTCAGCGGCTTTCTTAGCGAAACAACTGGATGCGGATGCGCTGCTTATTTTGACCGATGCTGACGCTGTTTACCTTGACTGGGGAAAAACGACTCAACACGCACTGCGTAGCACTACACCAAGTGAACTGGCGCAATTCGAATTTGATGCAGGCTCAATGGGGCCAAAAATTGAAGCGTCGTGCGAATTCATCCAACAAGGCGGCAAGGTCGTCGGTATCGGTGCGCTCGAAGATGGTTTGCAAATCCTGCAAGGCCTGGCGGGCACCAATATCACCAAAGATTAATCCACTCGCGAGCTTTTCAAGCCTTGCGAGAAAACTGAATCACCGTTTGAACTGAAATTAATACACAAAAATTGAATCGCGCTTTCTTGAATTTTCTTTCCCTGTAACAGGAAAGCGCCTAAATCTAAGAAGGAATACATCATGGCTTTTAACCTACGCAATCGTAACTTCCTAAAACTACTAGATTTCACTCCACGCGAAATTCAACACTTGTTAGATCTTTCTATGGAGCTAAAAAAAGCGAAGTACAACGGTTACGAACAGCCAACACTGACTGGCAAAAACATTGCACTTATCTTTGAGAAAACCTCAACTCGTACTCGCTGTGCATTTGAAGTTGCGGCATTCGACCAAGGTGCTCGCGTGTCTTACTTAGGCCCATCTGGCTCTCAAATTGGCCACAAAGAATCAATGAAAGATACCGCTCGCGTTCTTGGCCGTATGTACGATGGCATTGAATACCGCGGCTTCGGTCAAGAAATCGTTGAAGAGCTAGGCGCTTACGCTGGAGTTCCAGTATGGAATGGTTTGACTGACGAATTCCACCCAACTCAAATCTTGGCTGACTTCCTAACCATGACGGAATACGGCCGTGGTAAACAACTGCATGAAATCAGCTTTGCTTACCTAGGCGATGCTCGTAACAACATGGGCAACTCTCTGATGGTTGGCGCAGCGAAAATGGGTATGGATATCCGCCTTGTAGCTCCAAAGCAATTCTGGCCACAAGAAGAGCTACTAGCTCAATGTCGTGAAATCGCAGAACGCACTGGCGGCAAAATCACGCTAACAGAAGATGTTCAAGAAGGCGTGCAAGGTTGTGATTTCCTATACACCGATGTTTGGGTATCCATGGGCGAAGCGAAAGAAGCATGGGCTGAGCGTATCAACCTAATGATGCCTTACCAAGTGAACATGGAAATGATCAAAGCAACAGGCAACCCACATGTGAAATTCATGCACTGCCTACCGGCTTTCCACGGCGAAGATACAACAGTCGGTAAGCAACTTGCTGCTGAATATCCGCAACTTAAAGATGGCGTAGAAGTGACAGATGAAGTAGTCGAGTCTGAATACTCAATCGTATTCGATGAAGCAGAAAACCGCATGCACACCATCAAAGCAGTCATGGTTGCGACACTAGGCAGCTAATAAGTTAATAAATTAAAAAGTTAAGCACTCACTTGTTCGCAAGACATTGACAAGTTAAGTGCAATAACAGGGAAATGCGGGTGGCGTTCTTGGGATTTTGACCTTGGATAAAACCCGCATTTTTTTTCATGTACTAAAAAAGATTATTACCTGAAAAACCCTGAGATTCGCAGTTCCGACAAAGGCTTAAATGAAAGCTATAAACGGACGTAATTTCGCATAAAAATCCATTAAATGAATACTTTACAGAAAGTATTGCATGGCCTTTTTATCTGAGTATAATCCTCCGCAATTTGTCTAAAGAGAGCAAAAAATGAACCGCAATTCTGTCGCACATAATTGTCAAACTACACGCCAAAGAGTGGCGTTAGTGTCATTTTTATTTTGCTCTATTGATCGTTTTGAAGCCTCCTATTTTTAGGGGGCTTTTTTTTGTCCGCAATTTGGCTGTATGCATAGAAAAAGGAAGACCCGTTATGGCGCATTCGTTATTTAACAAGCACATCATCTCCATTCCAGAGCTCTCTCGTGATGAACTGGAGCTTATCGTCGATACTGCAGCAAGACTCAAAGCAGAGCCAAACCCAGAGCTGCTGAAAAATAAGGTGGTTGCGAGCTGCTTCTTTGAGCCTTCAACTCGAACTCGCCTTTCATTTGAAACCGCAGTTCAACGCCTAGGTGGCACGGTCATCGGTTTTGATAATGGCGGTAACACGTCATTGGCGAAAAAAGGCGAAACACTTGCCGATTCGGTGCAAGTTATCTCTTCTTACGTTGATGCCTTTGTGATGCGTCATCCACAAGAAGGCGCAGCACGTTTAGCCTCTGAGTTCTCTAACGGTGTGCCAATTGTGAATGGTGGCGATGGTGCCAATCAGCACCCAACGCAGACCTTGTTGGATCTATTCTCGATTTACGAAACGCAAGGCACGCTCGACAACCTCAATGTGGCATTCGTTGGTGACCTAAAATATGGCCGCACCGTGCACTCATTGACGCAAGCACTATCAAAATTCAATAACGTACGTTTCTTCTTTATCGCGCCAGAAGTGTTAGCGATGCCTGATTACATCTGTGAAGAACTGGAAGAGATGGGTATCCAATACAGCACCCACAGCAGCATTGAAGAAGTGGTGCCTGAGCTGGATGTGCTGTACATGACTCGCGTACAGAAAGAGCGCTTTGATGCATCAGAATACGCGCACATGAAATCGGCTTACATTCTAACGGCTGATACGCTGAAAGATGCACGCCAAAACATGAAAGTGCTTCACCCACTACCACGTGTCGACGAAATCACAACCGATGTAGATAAAACGCCACACGCTTACTACTTCGAGCAAGCTGAAAATGGTGTGTATGCTCGCGAAGCCCTATTAGCCCTAGTTCTAAACGACACTTTATAAGCAGGAGAAACAGTCATGGTTAAACAAACTCAGCTACAAGTAGAAGCCATTCGTAACGGCAGCGTCATTGACCACATCCCTGCTCACCTTGGGATCAAAATCCTCAAGCTGTTTAAATTGCACAAGACCGAGCAACGCATCACCATGGGGTTAAATTTGCCATCATCAGCACTGGGTCATAAAGATCTGATCAAGATTGAGAACATCTTTCTAACCAAAGAACAAGCCAACCAATTAGCTCTGTATGCTCCGCAAGCGACGGTGAATCAAATTGAAGAGTACAAGGTGGTCAACAAGCTAACACTGGTACTGCCAGACCAAATCAATAGTGTGTTCGCTTGCCCAAATAGCAACTGTATTTCGCATGGTGAGCCTGTTGAAAGTAGCTTTAAAGTGCAGCTTAAACAGGAAAACGTGCAGCTAAAATGTCACTACTGTGAAAAAGTATTCTCTCGCGAGATCATGAGTGAAATTCGCTAAGCCTTAGCGCCATTATCTCGGCCTCCAAAGCACCCTAATATTAATGGATATTTATGCCAAACTCGGAATAAATATCCATTCCACAAAAGAATAAAACTCCAAAATAAAAGCGATTAACTAGAATTTTATTTGGTGATCCCCTTCAAAAAGATAACTATCCTTTAGTGGTAGACTAAGTGAATAGACGATCATATATCACGCATACCTTACCTCTTCATTTCGAGGTTCATCGGTAAGCCTAATTGACAATCGTACTCTACGGCTTTGGGAGTACGCTCAGCGCTATGGACAAGCGATATTCACATGTTGACCTTAAGGAGTTGTTCATGAACCCAATCACTGAGCACGGTTGCTTGTATTCAGCTGAAGATAAAACACTGACTGCAGCGTGCAAACGTTTACTACAACAACAAAGCTTCTCAACCCAGAATCAACTGCGAGAGAAACTCGTCGACATTGGCTATACAGGCATTAGCCAATCGACCGTATCTCGGATTTTGTCACAGCTTGGCGTTGTCAAAATTCAAAACGCTTGCGGTAAAAAGGTTTATTGCATCACCGTAGAAAGTGCACCGGTACGTGTCGATGCCTCCATCTCATCACAAATCGAATTCATTACTCATAACCAAGCAATGGTGATCGTAAAAACAAACCCTGGTTGCGCGCAACTAGTGGCAAGGTTAGTTGATATCGACCCACATACCGAGATTATCGGTACCGTTGGCGGCAATGACACTGTGCTCATTATTCCGAAAGACACAATGAACATTGATGCTTGCGAACAAGTAGTAAGAGCACGCTTAGGTGTTGCTTAAATGTCTTATTGGCAAGTGCTATTCACTGCAGTAGCGCTGCTACCCCTCTCTCGACAGCCTAAGAAAGTGGCTCACCCGCCCTAGCGGATATTTGCTGGTCGATGAAACTAATCACAAACTATTACGGTCTGATTGAGTTAAGATACCTTCAACTCCATTTTGATGACTAAACAGTATGCGACGACTTGCCACATTACTTTTTGTTTGTGTTTCCCTGTTCACCCAGCCTGCGTGGGCGCTTTTTGGGAATGACAACGCCGAGCCAAGCTTCGGAGGCAATAACAATGGTTTTGTCCCTGTAGACCAAGCTTTCCCTTTCAATTACTACCAGCAAGACGGTAAAGTCCTTCTTGATTGGCAAGTAAAAGAGGGCTACTACCTCTATCAACATAGCCTCTCGTTCACCGGGCAAAATCTCGCTATCGGTAATGTTGAATTAGAAGATGGTAAGCCACACCAAGATGAATTCTTCGGTGAGGTGAGCATTTATACTCAGCCGTTATTCGTGCAAGTTCCTCTACAGAGTTACCAAGATGGCTCACGGCTGATCGTTAAGTATCAAGGCTGTGCAGACGCAGGGTTCTGCTACCCGCCAGAGATTCGAGTGATCGACATTGAACCGTTTACAGCAACAGGTTCTGCTAATTCGCAAGGTAGTGACTCACAAGCTTCACCTTCTGCTAGCAACGAGACCGGTGTCTCTACGCAAACAACATATCCGGAAGCAGACGTTGTAAGTAACACCACTCAACAGCCAAGTGCCCCTGTTTCAAAAGAAGCAGGATTAGCCGATAAGCTTGGTGATAGTTGGTGGACCCCTCTATTATTCTTAGCACTCGGTGTTGGTTTAGCCTTTACGCCGTGTGTGCTACCTATGTATCCGATTCTAACGGGTATCGTGTTAGGTGGTGGCAAGCTCAGCCAAGGTCGCGCTTTGATGTTGTCCTTCATCTATGTGCAAGGCATGGCGTTAACCTACACCTTATTAGGTTTAGTGGTTGCTTCTGCAGGCATGCAGTTCCAAGCTGCTATGCAGCACCCTTACGTGTTGATCGCGCTGAGTGTTCTGTTCGTGGCGTTAGCGATGTCGATGTTTGGCGTTTATAACCTGCAACTGCCAAGCAGCATCCAAACTTGGCTTAACAATCAAAGCAACAAGCAGCAAGGTGGCAATAGCTTGGGCGTGTTCGCGATGGGCGCTATCTCTGGCTTGGTGTGTTCACCTTGTACCACCGCACCACTATCTGGTGCGCTGCTGTATGTGGCTCAGAGTGGCGACCTATTTACCGGTGCGATTGCTCTGTATGCGTTGGCTATGGGTATGGGTATTCCGCTGATTTTAGTTGCGGTATTTGGCAACAAGTTACTGCCAAAAGCGGGCAGCTGGATGGACAAGGTGAAGATCGTATTTGGCTTTATCTTGCTTGCCGCGCCTATCTTCCTGCTAGAGCGTATTATTCCTGAGCTGTGGGCAACCGTGCTTTGGTCTGGCCTTGGCTTCATCGCCTTTGGTTGGCTTTACCACAGCAAAAATGCACTGCCATTTGGTGGCTGGAAGCAGAGTGCTGTGGGTATCATCGCGATGCTTGGCCTGTTCGCATCAGCTCAACCTGCGCTAAATTACTGGTTTGCAGAAAAGAGCATAACGGTAGAACAGCACATCCAATTTGCACGCATCAATACGGTTGAAGAGCTCGAAATCCAGCTCATCGAAGCCAAGAAACTCGGTAAGCCTGTGATGCTCGATTTCTACGCCGATTGGTGTGTGGCGTGTAAAGAGTTCGAGAAGTACACCTTCCATCAAGCTGATGTGGAAAACAAGCTTTCTGACTTCGTACTGCTACAAGCGGATGTAACGAGAAACATGCCTCAAGACATTGAACTGCTTAAACAATTACAGGTACTTGGCTTACCGACGATTGAGTTCTGGGATGGCGAGGGTAACCATGTTCCAAATGCTCGTGTAACCGGTTTTATGCCTGCCGATGTATTCTTAAAACACATGCAAAACCACCAGCTATAACGACAATATTCACTAAAATATAGCCGAATCGAAAGCCGCACCGCCCCTCCGTAACGAGATGGCAGTGCGGCTTTTTTGCTATTCAGAGTAATGATTTCTTATTCCGGGGATAAAAGTCGATATGGTTCAGACTTTTAATGCATAGATATTGTCCACATACTCAATCAGGATGATAATAAATATTAACTAAATTGTTAAAAGTATGAACGTCATGGACTCGACCTATACCATCATCATTGCTGATGACCACCCTCTCTTCCGCAACGCCCTGTTTCAGTCAGTTCATATGGCGATCAGTGGTGCGAACCTGCTTGAGGCCGATTCTCTCGATGCCTTACTGACTCTACTAAAGAAAGAAGACGAGCCGGATCTATTACTGCTCGATCTGAAAATGCCGGGTGCCAATGGCATGTCAGGCTTAATTCAACTACGCGCTGAATACCCAGATTTACCGATAGTGGTGGTCTCTGCCAGTGAGGATGCCAGTGTGGTCACACAGGTGAAGAGCCACGGTGCGTTTGGCTTTATTCCTAAGTCGAGTGATATGCGTGAGTTGGTGAGTGCACTGAATCAAGTGCTAAATGGCGACCCGTTCTTCCCTGAGGGGCTTATCACTAATAATGCAGCTTGTAGCGACCTTGCGGAAAAAATTTCCACACTGACACCTCAGCAGTACAAGGTATTAGGGATGCTTTCTGACGGCTTGCTTAATAAGCAAATCGCCTATGAATTGAATGTTTCGGAAGCGACCATCAAGGCACATATGACGGCCATCTTCCGTAAACTGGATGTGAAAAATCGTACTCAAGCGGTTATCTTGCTACAAGAAGTCCACAATTAAGCTTCACTGATATCCTCTTCTAAAGTCGTCTTAGGTAAACATAAGCCCAACCTGACGACTTTATGATCATCTATCTCTGCAACCACCCAAGTGATGTCATGCCACTCGAAGCTATCGCCCAATACAGGGTGTGCGCCAAGCTCTTGAGCAACTAATTGTTTTAGAGTCATTTCTCGCTCTTCTTGCAAGCCAAGTTCAATACCATAACAATCACTCACTGCAGCAACCGATAGCTCAACATCCAAGAAGAAATCACCAAAGAATCGAGCCGCTTCTTCTGCTAGAGGTGCCTCACTGAACAACGCACTTAAGCTGTCCAAATCTTTGTCTTGACCAAGCACACATAGGATATCGTTCGCCTCTAACACAGTGCTGCCTGATGGGTGAAGCATGGCATCTTGTCGAAACAGTGCCGTAATCCGCGTCCCTTCTGGCATAGATAAACGCTTAAGCGGCTCGCCGACACACCACTTCTCGTCTTTCAATTTGTAAACAAACATCTCCCACTCACTGGTCGGATAAATCTCCATACCGGTACGAGAAATCGGTGTTGGCGTCGGGGGTAAAGTCACTTGAGCGAGTCTTGCGACTTTCATCAAGCTACCGCCTTGAACAATCAACGAAACCATAACCACGAAGAAGGCGATATTGAAATACAACTGAGCATTAGGCAGGCCTGCCATCATCGGGAATACAGCCAAAATGATCGGTACTGCACCACGCAAACCCACCCAAGAAACAAACCAGCGTTCCTTGGTGGTAAAGCTTCGAAATGGCAGTAAACCTAACCAAACCGACAGCGGACGAGCAAACAAAATCATACCGAAGGCCAGTGCTAGCGCAGGCAGAGCAATATCCATCAGCGTCGATGGCGTCACCAATAAACCCAACACCAAGAACATCACGATCTGGCTTAGCCACGTCATGCCATCAAGGACATTAAGAATCGAGTGTCGAGAGCGTGTCGGACGATTACCAATGAACAAGCCCACTAAGTAAATCGATAAGATACCGCTGCCGCCAAGCATGTTAGAGAAGGCAAACAGAGCTACACCGCCACTAAGCACTAGAATCGAATACAGGCCATCAGCCAGCTGCACTCGATTGATTAAGCTCCACAGCACCCAACCACCACCAAGGCCGATAAGCGTGCCGACACCAAACTGCATCGCGAAACTTTTCAGTAGGAAGTTCATTCCCATCTCGGCATCTGGGGTGCCAAGTAGCGCAATTAAGGTCACTGTCAGGAAGACTGCCATTGGGTCGTTGGTACCCGATTCGATCTCTAAGGTTGAGCCCACACGCTCATTGAGGCTTTGCCCTTTCAACAAAGAGAATACCGCTGCCGCATCGGTGGAGCCAACAATCGCGCCCACCAAAATGCCCTGCATCAGTGACAGGTCGAACAGCCAAGCAGCCATAAGTCCGGTTAAGGTCGAAGTACAGGCCACGCCTATTGTGGCTAGTGAGAGCGACGGCCAGAAAGCGACCTTAAAGCTTGCAACCTTGGTTCGCATACCGCCATCAAGCAGGATCACGGCAAGTGCAAGATTACTCACCAAGTAAGTGAGGGAGTAGTCGTCGAAATTGATGCCACCGGGCCCATCTTCACCGGCTAACATGCCAACGAAAAGGAAGATCAAAAGAATAGGAACGCCCAATCGAGAGGACACTTGCGAAAAAAGCACACTGATGGCGATGAGTACGGCACCAGTTAAAAATAAGTGGTTGATGGTTATTGCGTCCAATTCGTCCCCCCAAAGAATAAAACCCGAGTTTTAAGCATGTTGAACTTCTGCCGCCAAGCAAGGTGCGGTCGGTAAAAGTGCCGCAGATACTATAACAAACTTATGTTTCGCTTCGTGTCATATGCAGGACTAAATACCGTTTCTCGGTCATTTAGTTGTTAAATTTTATGACTCGCCCCCTAATTCATGCGTTTTTGTTAGACCTTAGGCTAATTTAACAACATTGTAACATCACATTTTTCTATGGTTATACCTTCTAACTCCCATATTTCAGTGAATTAGCGCTAGTAGCGTCCCGACTAAAGTTGCACAGATCCCTTTACTTATCCTTGCTACATTCTAAATCGTAACATTACGTTAACACGGTAATTTTCTACAGAAACAGTTTCTACGGAAACGAAATAAAGGAGAAGGCAATGGCGTTCGAATCTACGGAACATGCTCAAGCCTACTGGAAGGAAAACTTGGGAATTATGGGAACACTGCTCGCGGTCTGGTTTGCAGTGTCTTACGGCGCTGGCATCTTATTTGTGGATGCCCTCAATACCGTTCAGTTTGGCGGGTTCAAGCTAGGGTTTTGGTTCGCTCAGCAAGGTTCGATATACACCTTCGTGGCGCTGATATTTATTTACGTTGTTCGCATGAATGCGCTCGATAAAAAATACAACGTACAGGAAGACTAGAGGCTAGAACATGGATATTCAAACTTGGACGTTTATTCTCGTCGGTATTACTTTCGCGGTATATATCGGCATCGCAATCTGGGCTCGTGCAGGGTCTACTAGTGAGTTCTACGTTGCTGGCGGTGGTGTACACCCAGTAGCAAACGGCATGGCGACCGCCGCTGACTGGATGTCGGCAGCATCATTCATCTCAATGGCAGGTATCATCTCATTCGTTGGTTACGACGGTGCGGTTTACCTAATGGGTTGGACAGGTGGTTATGTACTACTTGCGCTATGTTTAGCACCTTACCTACGTAAGTTTGGTCAGTTTACGGTTCCTGATTTCATCGGTGAGCGTTACTACTCGAAAACAGCACGTATGGTAGCGGTATTCTGTGCAATCTTCGTATCGTTTACGTACGTTGCAGGTCAGATGCGTGGTGTGGGTGTTGTATTCTCTCGTTTCCTAGAGGTCGACATTAACCTAGGTATCATCATTGGTATGGGTATTGTGTTCTTCTACGCAGTACTTGGTGGCATGAAAGGCATCACTTATACGCAGGTAGCTCAATTCTGTGTCCTCATTTTCGCCTTCCTTGTTCCAGCAATCTTTACCTCAATCATGATGACAGGTAACCCACTTCCACAAGTTGGTATGGGCTCTACGCTATCAGGCACGGATGTTTACCTTCTTGATAAACTGGATGGACTGACCGAAGAACTCGGATTTACCGCCTATACCGAAGGTAACAAGAGCATGGTGGATGTATTCTTCATCTGTGCGGCTCTAATGGTAGGTACTGCGGGTCTTCCACACGTAATCATTCGTTTCTTCACTGTACCAAAAGTACGTGATGCTCGTATCTCAGCGGGTTGGGCACTATTGTTCATCTCATTGCTATACACAACAGCACCAGGCGTTGCAGCATTCGCTCGTGTAAACATGATCGAAACAATCAACGGCCCTGACATGCAAGGTGTCGCAGCAGCAGACGCACCAAGCTGGTACAAAAACTGGGAAAGCACTGGTCTAGTAGGTTGGGAAGACAAGAACGGCGATGGCAAAATGTTCTACTCGGGCGATGAGCGCAACGAGATGAAGATCAACCGTGACATCATCGTACTGGCTTCTCCAGAGCTAGCGAAACTACCAAACTGGGTTGTAGCACTACTTGCAGCCGGTGGCCTAGCAGCCGCACTATCAACTGCCGCAGGTCTACTACTGGTAATCTCAACGTCGATT
This sequence comes from Vibrio splendidus, assembly GCF_001557875.1. GTDB lineage: Bacteria > Pseudomonadota > Gammaproteobacteria > Enterobacterales > Vibrionaceae > Vibrio > Vibrio splendidus_F. The sequence continues at coordinate 193,676 of NZ_LNRF01000007.1, forward strand.
TCACATGACTTGTTGAAGAAAGGCTTCAGACCAAACATGACCGACAAGCAGGAGCTGTTAGCCGCTCGTTTGGCAGCTATGGTCGCGATTGTCGGTGCAGGTTACTTGGGTATTAACCCACCAGGCTTCGTAGCACAGGTAGTAGCGTTTGCCTTCGGCTTAGCTGCAGCATCCTTCTTCCCAGCGATTATCCTAGGTATCTTCTACAAGAAGATGAACAAGGAAGGTGCAATTGCAGGTATGTTGTCAGGTATTGCCTTCACAGCAAGCTACATCATCTACTTCAAGTTCATTAACCCAGCAGCAAGCACACCTGAAAACTGGTGGTTTGGTATCAGCCCAGAAGGCATCGGTACGCTAGGTATGTGTCTAAACTTCGTAGTATCAATTGCTGTAAACAAAGTAACTGCTGAAGTGCCACAAGATGTACAAGATATGGTTGAGAACATTCGTTACCCGAAAGGTGCTGGTGAAGCTCACGACCACTAAGCAGAGATGTTTAGCAAAAAATGAATCAGTACTTACATTGTAGGGATTAGGTACTGAATCTCAGAAAGCCGATACGTTATGTATCGGCTTTTTCTTTTCCCGTTTCATTTTATAAAAAGACAAACAAAGGGTTGTTTTTAATAATCTCATTTGATAATAATTATCATTACCATCAAGTAAAGAGATGCAGATGATGATGAAAGAACAGCAGGGTCTCTATTCAAAGTTTTACAAAGCACAAGATCGCTTTGCTTCATTAGAACAAGTTCAAGGCCATGAGCCATTTGTGATTCGAGACTACATCGAGTGCGCACTCACGCTTTCCTCTTACTATGAAAAGCACGCCGCCCAAGAAAACATCTTGTTGTGCGAGCTGTACCTGCGCCAAGTTTTCTTTCATTTGATTGAAGCGATTGAGTCTCCTGAGCGCAGTTTCGCCTTTCGTCATATCTGCCTAGACTCAATTCACTCACCACTATTTTATTTGAAACGCCACTACTGCCAGCAGCCTCAAGGCCAAGCGCGTTTTTTGAATCTCAGCCAAACACTACAACAAGTCCAAGCCCCACTTGGCTAACAAGGATAGAACATGACCCTACAATATCGAATTGAAAAAGACAGCATGGGCGAAGTAAAAGTCCCTGCTGATGCGCTCTACCAAGCACAAACCCAACGTGCCGCAGATAACTTCGCATTTAGCTCCCACAAAATGCCCACCAGCTTTATCCAAGCACTGGCGCTAATCAAACAAGCTGCTGCTGACACCAATGCTCAACTAGGCTTATTGGAAGGCGATATTGCCAATGCGATCGCCAATGCGAGCCAAGAGATCATTGATGGCAAACACCTCGATCAATTCCCGATCGATGTTTATCAGACCGGCTCTGGTACTAGCTCCAACATGAATGCCAACGAAGTGATTGCGACACTCGCTTCAAGAAGTTTGCAAGGCGACGTGAACCCGAACGATCACGTCAACATGGGCCAAAGCAGTAACGATGTGGTGCCAACCGCGATTCAAGTCAGTGTCGCACTCACTGCGGAAAACAAACTGCTACCAGCACTAACCCACCTGACTGAAGCCCTGACCGTTAAACAGCAAGATCTCGCTAAAGTAGTAAAAACAGGCCGTACTCATCTAATGGATGCGATGCCAATTACCTTTGCTCAAGAGCTTGGTGGCTGGAAGTTCCAGATTGAACACGCCAAGCAAGCCATTGAAAGCACCCTGCCCGCTATCAAGGCGCTCGCTCAAGGTGGAACAGCGGTAGGAACCGGGATCAATGCCGACCCACGCTTTGCCGATAAGTTTGCAAGTAACCTATCTCAATCGACAAAGATCAGTTTTAACTCGAGTGAGAACTTCTTTTTCAACCTCAGCAGCCAAGATGCGATCGTTGCCTTTTCAGGGCAGCTCAAAACTGCAGCAGTTGCGATCATGAAGATCTCAAACGATCTTCGCTGGATGAACTCAGGCCCGCTAGCAGGTTTAGGTGAGATCGAATTGCAGGCGCTACAGCCGGGCTCTTCTATCATGCCGGGCAAAGTGAACCCTGTGATTCCAGAAGCCGCAGCGATGGCAGCAGCACAAGTGATTGGTAACGACACAACGATTACTGTGGCAGGCCAATCAGGCAACTTCCAATTGAATGTGATGCTGCCAGTGATTGCTCATAATGTGTTAGAGAGTATTGAGCTATTGGCTAATAGCTCAGTCGCTTTAGCGGACAAAGCCATCGCGACCTTCACGGTACGCCAAGATAACCTCGACTTAGCGCTGTCAAAGAACCCGATTCTGGTGACAGCGCTCAACCCTGTAATTGGTTACCTAAAAGCGGCGGATATCGCCAAGAAAGCCTACAAAGAGGGATTACCTATCCTTGATGTTGCCGAACGAGAAACGGACCTCAGCCGGGCAGAGCTCAGCAAGCTGCTTGATCCAACCACATTGACGCAGGGTGGGATTGCCGGTTAATTAGAAAACTGACAGGCATTTGCTGAAACTCGCTGAAATAGCAGAGACAAAAAAGGCCTCACCCGAGGCCTTTTCGCTAATCCGAACGTGTTAATCCAAACTAGCTCACTCGATTCAAAACCGCTCTTAACTTGAGTGGCTTCACAGGCTTAGCAATAAAGCTAAAGCTGTTGGCCTTTATCGCAGCCAACATGTCATCGGTTCTATCGGCACTGATGATTACCCCTTCAAAAGAGTCTCCAAGGCGCAAACGACACTGTTGCAACACTTCCAGACCCGTTCGACCATTGTCGAGACGATAATCCGAGAAGATAACATCCGGCTGCCAACCATCGTCTAGACACTTCAAGCTTTCAACCAGATCAACCGCCGTCTTAACCTCACAACCCCAACGACCGATCAGGTTCTCCATCCCGACCAAAATCTCACGCTCATTATCGACACATAATATTTTTAGATGTTCGATGTCGCTGGTCGCCATTGGCGCTGAAGCTTGCACAACTGGAACCACTTTTTCCGCTCGAGCTAAGGTGATGGAAAAGACGCTACCTTGACCCGGCCATGAGCGCATCGAAATTTGATGACCAAGTACATGAGCAATACCTTTCGAGATAGCTAACCCTAACCCCAACCCTTGATCAGAACGCACTTGGCTGCCACGAGTAAATTCTTCGAAGATCTCTTGTTGCTTGTCTTCATCGATACCGGTTCCGTTATCCCACACATCGATTCGTACCTGGCCGTTCACTCGCCTTGCACCCAGTACCACTTTTCCTTCCGGGTTATAACGGAAAGCATTGGTCAAAAAGTTCTGAATCACACGCCTTAATAACTTAGGGTCTGAATGAATGAACAATGACGACGGAATCATCTGAAACTCAATTTTTTGTTGTCTCGCTAAGGCGCTAAATTCCGCGTTCAAGTTGGTTAGCACATCGTGCACGGCAATCGCGTGAATGTTGGTTTCTAATTTCCCTGACTCCAAGCGAGAGATATCCAACAAGTCGCCGATCAGATCTTCTGCAGCCCCTAGCGCACTCTCGATATGAGATGAAAGTTGTTTCACCTCTTGCTCTTTTGCCACCTCAGACAGTGACGAAGCAAATAGACGTGCGGCATTGAGCGGCTGCATCAAATCGTGGCTTACCGCGGCTAGAAAGCGACTCTTGGATTGTGATTCTTGATCCGAAATCTGAGTTGCTTTTACCAAGCGATGGTTCAGTTTTTCGAGCTCTTGAGTTCGCTCATGTACTCTCGACTCCAAGCTTTCATTAGCATCTTTTAGCGCTTGCTCTGCTTGTCGGAATACCGTGATGTCGGTAAAACTCATGACGAAACCACCACTTGGCATCGGGTTACCTTGCACCTCAATCACTCGACCATCAGGACGAATACGAGAAGAGGTGTGTCGAGTGCCTTGTTCAAGGTGATAAACACGGCGGCGAACGTGATCTTCTGGGTCACCTGGGCCACATAAACCTTGCTCGGCATTATGGCGGATCACATCAGAAATGGGGCGCCCAACCTGAATCAAGCCAGCAGGGAACTCAAACAGTTCTAAGTAACGTTGATTCCACGCCACCAGCCTCATTTGTTTATCGATCACTGCGATGCCTTGGCCAATATGTTCAATTGCACCTTGCAACAAACCACGGCTGAAATCGTACAGCTCAGAGGCCTCATCAACAATGGTCGCCACTTCTTCAAGCTGCATGTTCCTTCCCTGCAAAGCGGAAGTAAGTACTAACTTAGCAGACGATGCACCAAATACACCGGCGAGTACGCGCTCTGCATGACGAATCAAACTCGCAGGCGCTTGTTGATTAGGAAGCAGCGGTTGACCGTGTTGTTGCCAATAGCTGTGTAAGGCACTTTTTGCACGCTTACGACCGACAAAACGCGACGCCAACATCTCTAATTCAGCGACTGTCACACGGTTCTGATAGAGGCTGATATTTTCGTTTTCAGGTAGTGGCGTACCAACAAATGCCGCTGATTGTAAGCGCTCACTTAGGCTTGGGCGAGTTGTCATCGAAACTACGGCATAGCACAAGGTATTGAGCACAATACTCAACACAATTCCCCAGTTTGAGCTACTGATATCCCAACTGCTGAGCAACTCTGGTGGCGTGATAATCCACAGTAAAAGGTTACTTTGGCTGTCGCCTGCCAACATGCTAGTTTGGCTCATTAGGGTGATAAGCCAAATCAACGAGCCCACCATTAAGCCAACATACACACCCTTGCGGTTACCCGGGCGCCAGTACAACCCACCGATAAGTGCTGGCGCGAATTGAGCGATTGCAGCAAAGGAAAGAAAACCAATCGCTGACAGTGAATGAATGGTATCGAGTGCCTGATAAAACAACCAAGCACCAAGTAACAGCAGTAAAATTAGCCCACGGCGAATCACCAATAACAGGCCAGAAAAGTGTCGATGTGTTCTTTGGGTTAGGCGCATACGACGCAGCAGCAATGGCATCACTAAATCATTCGACACCATGATCGCCAATGCGATAGTCGAAACAATCACCATGCCGCTCGCCGCCGAAGTACCACCAAGGAAAGCCAGTAAGGCAATGTGATTAGCACCTTCAGCCATTGGCACACTGATCACGTAGGTATCCGCAGGCATGTCGGTGAGTAGTCCTTGTCCTGCCCAAGCTATTGGCAGCACGAACAGTCCCATTAAAATCAGGTAAAGCGGAAACAACCAGCGAGCGGTATGCAAATCTTGAGGACGCTCGTTCTCTACCACCATGGTGTGGAATTGACGCGGCAGACAAACAATCGCCAACATGGTTAAAACGGTATGAATAATTAATGTCGGAATATTGGGCGATTCGTAGGTGGAAGCTGCCACATCAAGCAGGTCGATTTTGTCACTGCTCATCGCCAGATACATGATGAACAGACCAACAATCAGGAATGCAGCGAGCTTAACGATGGATTCAAACGCCACCGCCATCATCATGCCACGGTGATGCTCTGTGTTATCAATGTGCCTGGTACCAAACAGCATGGTAAAAATGGCCAAAGCACCGACCACGAACCAAGATACGTGATAGTCCTGATAACCGAAATCAGCTGCTAGGTTTGGCGCAACAATATCGAGCCCCATGGTGATACCACGCAATTGCAGAGCGATATAAGGAAGGATACCGACCACTGCAATAACGGTCACTGCTACCGCTAAGCCCTGAGATTTTCCGTAACGAGCCGCGATAAAGTCGGCAATGGAGGTGATGTGTTCGCGCTTCGCAATCAAGATCAACCGCGCCAAGATCCGCCACCCTAGTGTAAAGACCAGAATCGGGGCGAGATAAATGGGTAAAAAAGACCAAGGGTTATTACTCGCCTGCCCGACCGTTCCATAGAAGGTCCAAGAGGTACAATACACGGCAATCGAAAGGCTATAGATCCACGGGCGCCAACGCGATAGCCAACGAACCTGCCGGTCTCCATACCAAGCAATCAGAAATAACACGCCCAAATAGGCTAAAGAGACTGGAATTACTATCCATCCTTGCATTGAAAACCCTTTTTTCATCCATAAAAAAACCTCTCCATAAGGGAGAGGTTTCATTTAACTAAGGATGGGGGATTAACTCAATCGCATCGCTTAAATTCTGTGCTTTAGACTCTAATTATCAGCATTTGCTGTGAGACTCTGACTGTTCCGAATCTGATTGATTAATCTCAACCACTGAACTTCTTTCATCCAACTTAATGAACAGAGCAAGAGCCCCCATTGCAGCCATACCCCAGAAGATATTTGCGCCCCAAAGCTCATAACCCCAACCACTTAAGGTGGTCATTAGTGCAATAAATGCACCCAATGGAATCGCGTTATACAGGGCTTGTAATGCAACCATCTTGTTCTGTTCTTCAGATTGGATGTATTGAATCGCTGCAATGTGTGCCATCGCAAAGGTCACGCCGTGCAGCAGCTGCACCATAACCAGTGCGAAAATCGCTGTGGTTGATGCGGTAATACCCCAACGCGCCATCACTCCAATAGCTGCGACGACAAACAAAGTCCGCAGTGACCAGCCAGAGAATAATCGCTTACTCAGAGCAAATACTGCCACCTCAGCGACCACACCTAGGCTCCACAAATAACCGATGATCGCTTCTGAGTGACCCGCTTCTTTCCAATAAATCGCACTAAAACTGTAGTAAGCCGCATGACTACCTTGCAGCAACGCCATCAAGGCCAAAAATTTTACCACTGACGATTCATGCAGCAGTTCGCCTAATTTTGGTCGCGCCGCTTGTTGCTCAGATTGCGTTACTGGCATCACGTTGGGATTTCTCATCGCTAGAATCAATGACAGCAACACACCTGCAAGTGCAGTATACAAAATCATGTCGGTGCCAAATTGTGCCACCAAATAACCGACAACCGTTGAACCCGCGATAAAGGCAATTGAGCCCCAAAGGCGAGTTCGGCCGTAGTCGAGCATTTGCAAGCGACTATAGTGATTAGCCATGGCATCAGAAAGAGGAATGATCGGCCCACAACAGAGATTAAACAGAACCGTGGCCAACAACATCAATATAAAGCTGCCACCGGTGAAGAAGTGGAAACCGACAAACAGCAGTGCAGCGAAACTCAAACAGCGCAGAGCTGGCATCAAGTGTTCAACTTTATGGATACGCGGTGTAATCACTAGGTTAGCCACACAACGAGTCGCAAAGCCGATACCAATCAATACGCCAATATCACCAGCAGACACGCCTTGGTCTTCAAACCACAACGCCCAAAATGGCAAGTACACGCCATACGCAAAAAAGAAACCAAGAAAATACTGAGAGATCCAGCCATAGGGTGAAGGGCTAAACATAAATAACCTATAAAGTGTGCAGAAAAAGGCAGCACCAATTATGCCTATCTCACATACGATGAAAAAGGGAATAATTACGGGGATAGTATTCCTATATTCAATTAGTTTGGATATCGCATTTAGACTAAAGTCGTCTGGAGCTTCGCTGGTATTTTGTCAGACTGATTAAAGACTCCCATTTCTTCTTGTGATGCTTATGCCTGACAAATTTAATATGCAGCACCCACCCTTCGATAGCCTGTCCGACACCGAGCAGTTGAAGCTGCGCTCTTCATTAGACGTAGTGTATTACCGTTCTCAAGAAGTGATACTGGAAGCTGATAGGCCGAGCCGACACCTGCACATTTTGATCAAAGGGGCTGTTGAAGAGCGCGCGAGCAGTGATGGCGAGATTTACGCACACTATGCCAATGACGATATTTTTGATGTCCGCAGCCAGTTTGAACCTCACACCAAACACCAATATATCGCACTCGAAGACACATTAAGCTATCTGCTGCCCACCGATATTTTCCTTGAGCTTTACCACGCCAATGGCCAATTCGCTGCCTACTTTGATAGCAACCTCTCGACAAGAAAAGCTTTGATAGAAGCCGCTCAGCAGCAACAGAATCTTGCTGAGTTTATCTTGACCAAAGTGGATGACTCTATCTACCACCCACCACTGATACTTGAACCAAGCCAACCTATCAACCAAGTCACTCAAACCCTTAAAGAACAAGGGTTAGACTCGGCTCTAGTTCATTTGGAACATGATGATCCAAGAGCTTTTGGATCATCATGTTCCTTGCCGTATGGAATCGTCACTCGAACCAATTTATTGCATGCTGTGATGCTCGATAGTTTTCCACTGGATGCGCCCGTCGGCGAGATCGCAACGTTTCCAGTAATGCACGTAAACCAAGGCGATTTCTTATTTAATGCCATGATTACCATGACCAGAAATCGGGTAAAAAGGTTGATGGTTTGTGATGGTAAAAATGCGGTCGGCATGGTGGATATGACACAAATCCTCAGTGCATTCTCCACACACTCCCACGTTCTCACTTTGCGTATTGCGCGCGCCACCAGCGTTGAAGAATTGGCAATGGCATCCAACAAACAACGTCAACTGGTCGAGAGCTTGCTCAGTAATGGGATTCGCACACGCTTTATCATGGAGCTGATTTCTGCGGTCAACGAACAGATCATAGAGAAGGCTTTTGAGTTGGTGATCCCACCTGCACTGCATAATCATTGCTGCCTCATCGTGTTGGGTTCTGAAGGGCGCGGGGAGCAAATTCTCAAAACCGATCAAGACAACGCTCTGATTATTCAAGATGGCTTGGAGTGGCATCAATGCCAAAGTGCCATGAACGACCTCACCCATACCCTTCAACAATTGGGTTACCCACTGTGCCCGGGCAACGTGATGGTCAACAATCCGAAGTGGGTGCATTCAGAACAAGAGTGGAAACAAACCCTCACCCATTGGGTAAAAAAAGCCACGCCAGACACCGTGATGGATATCGCGATCATGGCGGATGCACACGCAGTGGCCGGTAACAGAGAGTTATTAAAACCAGTAAAACAGCACCTCAGTGATTTAATGCTCGGACAGGAATTGATTCTGACGGAATTCTGCCGCCCTGCGCTGAACTTCTCAGTTCCCCTCACTCTATTTGGCAATGTGAAGCAATCCAAGTCAGGGCTCGATATCAAACAAGGTGGCATTTTCCCTATCGTGCATGGTGTGAGAGCACTTTGTCTTGAGCATGGTGTCACGGTCAACAACACCTTCGAACGCATTGAACAGTTGGTCAAAAAGAAAGTGCTTGAGCAAAGTACCGCCGATAACCTCAGTGAGGCACTCAAGCAATTCTTTAAGTGGCGCTTAGCCCAAAGGCTTTCTCAACAGCACAGCAGCAACAAGCTTAATGTCAAACTGATGGAGCGAGCAGACCGGGACTTACTTCGTCATAGCTTGCACGTGGTGAAGAAATTCAAGCAATGGCTCGGCTACCACTATCAGATACGGGATTAGGCAATTGAACGATGAATAGGTTGGTTCGCTATTACTGGCATCACAAGCTCAAAGGCTCTCTCTATCAGCCTCTGTTTACTGCGCCTATTGATCATGAATATGTATCGCTCGATTGTGAAACCACCAGCCTAGACCCCAATCAGGCAGAATTAGTCACTATTGCCGCGACCAAGATCATCGGTAACCGAATCATTACCAGCCAACCTTTTGAAGTCCGATTGCGCGCCCCTCAATCGCTCGATTGCAATTCAATAAAAATCCACCGCATTCGTCATCAAGATCTAAAGCACGGTATCGAAGAAAAACAGGCTTTAGTTGAGCTACTGAACTTCATTGGAAATCGTCCTTTAGTCGGCTATCACATCCGTTATGACAAAAAAATTCTCGACCGCGCCTGTTTAAAACAGCTTGGATTTCCACTGCCTAACCGATTAGTCGAAGTGAGCCAACTCTATCAAGATAAGCTCGAAAGACAGCTGCCCAATGCCTATTTTGATCTCAGTATGGACGCCATCTGTCGCCAGCTCGATTTACCTATTCCGGTCAATAAACATGATGCATTACAAGACGCTATCTCCGCTGCGCTGATCTTTGTGCGCCTGAAACATGGTGACCTGCCCCGTTTCAACTCCTCTTATTCTTAATTCAACCACTGGCGCTTCACATAGAGAGCAACATCTCAAAAATGAACTTAACTCGCTATTTTGTAAGTGAAAAGCAGCGTCTCATCCTAAAGTCTAATTGTGGAAGTCGCCGTCCTAGCCGAGAGTGATAATACAAAGACGGTTCTGTAATAGACCTAGAAACTGAACACAAAGGAAGTTGCCAGTTCATTAGGAATGTAGGCACAAGGAGAGATGCAATGAGTGAAGCCCACGTTTATCCGGTAAAAGAAAATATTAAATCAACCACACACGCGGATAATGACACTTACCTAGCCATGTACCAGCAATCTGTTTCTGACCCTGAAGGCTTTTGGGGTGAACACGGAAAAATCGTTGATTGGATCAAGCCTTTCACACAAGTGAAAAATACCTCTTTCGACCCTGGCCATATTGATATTCGCTGGTTTGAAGATGGCACGCTTAACGTTTCGGCTAACTGTATCGACCGCCACCTTGCTGAGCGCGGTGATGAAGTCGCTATCATCTGGGAAGGCGATGACCCAGCTGATGATAAAACTCTAACTTTTAATGAACTACATAAAGAAGTGTGCCTGTTTTCAAACGCTCTGAAAGAGCAAGGCGTACGCAAAGGTGATGTGGTTTGTTTATACATGCCGATGGTGCCAGAAGCAGCAGTAGCAATGCTGGCATGTACCCGTATCGGTGCGGTGCACACGGTAGTATTTGGTGGTTTCTCACCAGAAGCACTGTCTGGTCGTATTATCGATTCAAATTCTAAAGTCGTTATCACTGCCGATGAAGGCGTGCGTGGCGGCCGTGCGGTTCCACTGAAGAAAAACGTCGATGAAGCTCTGACTAACCCTGAAGTTAAGAACATCGAGAAGGTTGTGGTATTCAAACGTACTGGTGGCGATGTTGCTTGGCATGAACACCGTGATGTGTGGTGGCACGATGCTATTGCTAATGTATCTGCAGATTGCCCACCAGAAGAGATGAATGCAGAAGATCCACTATTCATCCTTTATACGTCAGGCTCAACAGGTAAACCTAAGGGGGTTATGCACACCACTGGTGGCTACCTTGTTTATGCAGCGATGACATTCAAATACGTATTCGACTATCAAGAAGGCGAGACTTTCTGGTGTACAGCGGATGTGGGTTGGATTACGGGTCACACATACCTTGTTTATGGGCCACTAGCTAATGGTGCAAAAACTATTTTGTTTGAAGGCGTGCCAAATTACCCGAACACCAGCCGCATGAGTGAAGTGGTCGATAAGCACCAAGTTAATATTCTTTATACTGCGCCAACTGCTATTCGTGCATTGATGGCGAAAGGCAATGAAGCCGTTGAAGGCACCTCTCGTGACAGCCTAAGAATCATGGGCTCAGTGGGTGAACCTATCAACCCAGAGGCGTGGGAGTGGTACTACAAGACAATCGGTAATGAGCAGTCTCCAATTGTTGATACATGGTGGCAAACAGAAACGGGTGGTATCTTGATTGCACCGCTACCAGGCGCAACAGACCTCAAACCCGGCTCTGCAACTCGTCCATTCTTCGGTGTGCAACCGGCGTTAGTTGATAACATGGGTAATATCATTGAGGGTGCAACAGACGGCAACCTAGTGATTCTAGATTCTTGGCCAGGCCAAATGCGTACCGTTCATGGCGATCATGACCGCTTCGAACAGACTTACTTCTCGACCTTTAAAGGCATGTACTTCACCAGTGATGGCGCTCGTCGTGATGAAGACGGTTACTACTGGATTACAGGCCGTGTTGATGACGTACTTAACGTCTCTGGTCACCGTATGGGTACTGCTGAAATTGAATCGGCTCTAGTAGCGTTCGATAAGATTGCAGAGGCCGCGATTGTGGGTATCCCTCATGATATTAAAGGCCAAGCAATTTACGCGTACATCACGCTGAATGATGGTGAGTTCCCAACCGCAGAGCTTCATAAAGAAGTGAAAGACTGGGTACGTAAAGAGATTGGCCCAATTGCAACGCCAGACGTACTGCACTGGACTGACTCATTACCAAAAACTCGTTCCGGTAAAATCATGCGTCGTATCCTGCGTAAGATTGCTACCGGAGATACAGGTAACCTAGGTGATACCTCGACACTGGCCGACCCAAGTGTGGTTGATAAGCTAATTGCCGAGAAAGCCGAATTGGCATAAGCAATCAGCCACACTCTAAATTACTGTTTAAAACAGACCTTACCTAAACCGTCACCTATGTGGCGGTTTTTTTATGGCTGATCTTGATCTCAAATATCCTCGACAGAATTAAGGTTATGACGCTTTTTTGTTAAGTTGGTAACAATTCCACACTGTATCAATAGGAGATTAGACCAGTAAATTGCTGCGATTTGCGCTGAATTAGCTATAATCTGGTTCTAATTTTTAAATTTGGGTTTTTCTCACTGGAAATTAACCGCAAATTTTCAATAAAATGGCAACATTCACGTTCGTAAACACGATAAAGGAAGATAGCCCCACGATGTCTACAAAGTTTCGCATTCTAGTTTTAAATGGCCCAAACCTTAACCTGTTAGGCCTTAGAGAGCCTGCACACTACGGTTCTCAAACACTTGACCAGATTATTAGCTCACTGACCGAGCAAGCGAAAGCACACGATGTTGAGCTATCTCACTTACAGTCAAATCGTGAGTATGAACTGATTGAAGCTATCCATAGTGCATATCAAAGTGTTGATTTTATTATTATCAACCCAGCAGCCTTTACACATACCAGTGTGGCACTGCGTGATGCACTACTTGGAGTTGCAATCCCCTTTATTGAGGTTCACCTATCGAATGTTCACGCACGTGAACCATTCCGTCACCACTCTTACCTATCTGATAAAGCAGAAGGTGTGATTTGTGGCTTAGGTGCCCAAGGTTATCAATTTGCTTTGACCGCTGCGCTCAGCAAGCTCAACTCAAAGTAAACATAAACAACGAACTATTACTAACCTACTCAGTCAAAGAGTAAGTTCAATTAACAGATAAAGAGAAAGAAACAATGGATATTCGCAAAATCAAAAAGCTAATCGAATTGGTTGAAGAGTCTGGTATTTCTGAGCTAGAAATCTCTGAAGGTGAAGAGTCAGTACGAATCAGTCGTAACAGCACTGCACCTGTAGCACCTGTTCAATATGCAGCAGCTCCAGCTCCTGTAGCAGCGGCAGCAGCTCCTGCGGCGGCACCTGTAGCAGAAGCAGCGGCTCCTGCAGTTCCAGCTGGTCACCAAGTTCTTTCTCCAATGGTTGGTACTTTCTACGGCGCTCCAAGCCCAGACGCAAAACCATTCGTTAAAGTTGGTCAATCTGTAACTGCTGGCGAAACTCTATGTATCGTTGAAGCAATGAAAATGATGAACCAAATCGAAGCTGATAAATCTGGTGTTGTAACAGCTATCCTAGTTGAAGACGGTCAACCAGTAGAATTCGACCAAGCTCTAGTAATTATCGAATAATAGAGAGCACTCATTATGTTAGATAAATTAGTAATCGCGAACCGTGGTGAAATTGCACTACGTATTCTGCGTGCATGTAAAGAGCTTGGCATTAAAACGGTAGCGGTTCACTCAACTGCTGACCGTGATCTTAAGCACGTACTGCTTGCAGACGAAACCATTTGTATCGGTCCAGCTCGTGGTATCGATAGCTACCTAAACATCCCTCGTATCATCAGCGCAGCTGAAGTTACAGGTGCAGTAGCTGTCCACCCTGGCTATGGCTTCCTATCTGAAAATGCAGACTTTGCAGAACAGGTAGAGCGCAGTGGCTTTATCTTTGTTGGCCCTAAAGCTGAAACCATTCGCATGATGGGTGACAAAGTGTCAGCTATCACATCAATGAAGAAAGCTGGCGTACCTTGTGTACCAGGTTCTGACGGTCCTCTTGACGACGACGAAGCGAAAAACAAAGCGCACGCTAAGCGCATTGGCTTCCCAGTTATCATCAAGGCATCTGGCGGCGGCGGCGGCCGTGGTATGCGTGTTGTTCGTTCTGAAGCAGAACTAACAGAAGCTATCGCGATGACTCGCGCTGAAGCAAAAGCATGTTTCAACAACGACATGGTTTACATGGAGAAATTCCTAGAAAACCCACGTCACATTGAAGTACAAGTGCTTGCAGATGGTCAAGGCAATGCTATCCACCTAGGTGAGCGTGACTGTTCTATGCAGCGTCGTCACCAGAAAGTTGTGGAAGAAGCGCCAGCTCCAGGTATCACTGAAGAGATGCGTAAGTACATCGGCGAACGCTGTACTCGTGCATGTATTGAGATCGGTTACCGCGGTGCAGGTACATTTGAATTCCTATACGAGAACGGTGAGTTCTACTTCATCGAAATGAACACTCGTATCCAGGTTGAACACACGATTACTGAAATGGTAACGGGTATCGACCTAGTGAAAGAACAGCTACGTATTGCAGCTGGTCAGCCTCTATCATTCACTCAGGATGATATTAAGCTGCGCGGCCACTCAATTGAATGTCGTATCAATGCTGAAGATCCAGTTCGTTTCCTACCTTCTCCAGGTAAGATTGAACGTTTCCACGCACCAGGCGGCATGGGCGTACGTTGGGAATCTCACATCTACACGGGTTACACAGTGCCACCACACTACGATTCAATGATTGGTAAGCTGATCACTTACGGTGAGAACCGTGATGTTGCTATCGCTCGTATGAAGAACGCATTGGGTGAAATGATTGTTGAAGGTATTAACGTTAATACTGAGCTTCAACTGTCTATTATGAACGACGAAAACTTCCAACACGGTGGTGCAAACATCCACTACCTTGAGAAGAAACTTGGTTTGTCATAACCCGTTCGTTTAAGAACAGTCAAAATGCTCACTTCGGTGAGCATTTTTGTTTTTGAGCCGCCGAAAAAATCAATCTTTAATCCCCATTATATTCCGTGGGGTTTTGGTGAATTTGCTCATATTTTCTGCTAGACTCGCCATCCAATTTTTCTCATATAGAAGATGCAGCCATGCCTTGGATTCAAATCAAGCTTAATGCTACCAATGAAAATGCCGAACAAATCGGCGACATGTTAATGGAAGAGACTGGTGCTCTTTCTGTAACTTTCCTGGATGCACAAGATACCCCTGTATTTGAGCCTCTGCCGGGCGAAACTCGCCTTTGGGGTGATACTGACATTCTCGCGCTTTACGACGCTGAGACTGATACTGGTGTCGTTCTAGCGCAGATTAAAGCAAGCAACATGTTCCCTGCAGACTTTGCTCATAAAGTAGAGCAAATTGAAGACAAGGATTGGGAACGTGAATGGATGGACAACTTCCACCCAATGAAGTTTGGTGAGCGTTTATGGATCTGCCCTAGCTGGCGCGATATCCCTGAACCTGACGCTGTCAACGTAATGCTAGACCCAGGCCTTGCATTTGGTACAGGTACTCACCCGACAACGGCATTGTGTCTTGAGTGGCTTGAAGGCTTAGACCTTGCAGGCAAAACCGTGATCGACTTCGGTTGTGGCTCAGGCATCCTAGCGATCGCTGCGATCAAACTAGGCGCGGCAAAAGTTATCGGGATCGATATTGATCCTCAAGCTCTGCTTGCATCAAAAGACAACGCACAACGCAATGGCGTTGCTGAGCAACTAGAGGTGTTCTTACCACAAGATCAACCGGAAGGTTTGCTAGCAGACGTTGTTGTTGCCAACATTCTTGCGGGTCCATTACGCGACCTTTCTGGCATCATCAAAGGCCTAGTTAAGCCAAATGGTGTACTTGCGATGTCGGGTGTTTTAGATACACAAGCAGAAGATGTTGCGACTTATTATCGTGATGAGCTTCACATTGATCCGATCATTGAGCAACAAGAATGGTGTCGAATCTCAGGTCGCAAGCAAGGCTAGACAAGACTTTGGTCGCTAATTGACTGAAATTTAAACAAATTACAAAAACAAATTGTAAATGCTCAAATATTAGTCTTTTCACGCAGCGAAAAAATGCGTAAAATGCGCGCCCTTGCTGGTACAGAACTGTGATGACATTTTTGAAAATCGGAAATTATCAACTTAAGAACAATCTAATCGTCGCTCCTATGGCTGGCGTAACGGATAGACCATTCCGTGAGTTGTGTCTTCGCTACGGTGCGGGGATGGCAGTCAGTGAAATGATGTCCTCCAATCCGAAAGTTTGGAAAACGTCAAAGTCTCAGCAGCGTATGGTACATGAAGGCGAATCGGGCATTCGTTCAGTACAAATCGCTGGTGCAGATCCACAGCTTATGGCCGAGGCTGCTCAATTTAATGTCGATAACGGTGCGCAAATCATCGATATCAACATGGGTTGTCCAGCCAAAAAAGTGAACAAGAAGCTTGCGGGCTCAGCCTTACTGCAGCATCCAGAACTCATTGAAGACATTCTGAAAGCGGTGGTAAACGCTGTCGACGTTCCAGTAACGTTGAAAACGCGCACAGGCTGGGATACAGACAATAGAAACTGTGTCCAAATCGCGAAAATAGCCGAAGACTGCGGCATACAAGCTCTTGCGCTCCATGGAAGAACTCGCGCTTGTATGTACAAAGGTGAGGCAGAATACAAACACATTAAAGCAGCGAAACAAGCAGTATCTATTCCGGTTATCGCTAACGGTGATATCGATAGTCCGGAAAAAGCGAAGTTTGTGCTGGAGTACACCGGCGCTGATGCTTTAATGATAGGTCGACCTGCCCAAGGACGTCCTTGGATTTTTAACGAAATCCTACACTATTTGGAAAACGGCACCACGATGGACCCACTCCCGATTTCGGAAGTGAAAGACATCATGCTTGGTCATGTGCACGCTCTACATGAATTTTATGGAGAGTTTTTAGGCCCTCGCATCGCTCGTAAGCATGTGGGTTGGTATCTAAAAGAACATGAACAAGCGAGTGAGTTTCGCCGTACCTTCAACGCATTCGAAGCAGGTGATCTGCAGCTTGAAGCGCTAGAAGGTTTTTTTGATAACGTTGCACCATAATTACGAGAAGAGCTAGACCGAATATGTTCGAACAAAATCTGACTTCAGAAGCATTGACAGTAACTACAGTTACATCACAAGACCAAATCACGCAGAAGCCACTACGTGACTCAGTTAAAGCATCATTGAAAAATTACCTTGCTCAATTAAACGGTCAAGAAGTCAGCGAGTTATACGAATTAGTATTAGCTGAAGTTGAACAGCCACTACTAGACACTATCATGCAGTACACTCGCGGTAACCAAACTCGCGCAGCAACCATGATGGGTATTAACCGCGGTACTCTTCGCAAGAAACTTAAAAAATACGGCATGAACTAATCATTCTTTCGTAATTTATTGAATTGAAAGCCAAGCTCATTTTTGAGTTTGGCTTTTTTTTGGCTTGTATAACCCTGCTCGTGGCTGACTACTCCCCAGAGCGACAACAGCGCCCTTTGTCGACGTTTGCAGAATCCAAGGCTGCCAGAATCGAACAATGGCTTGCATCGTCGTCTACATGGCCACAACACGCATCATTAATCTTTTTAAGTGCGGTGCGAATCTTAGTTAATTCGGTAATCTTCTCATCAATCATCTCTAGCTTTGCTGAGGTAATCGACTTCACTTCAGCGCAACTGTGCTGTGTAGCCTCGAGGCGAATCTCAAGCAATTCTTTAATCTCGTCCAAACTCAGTCCCAACGCTTTAGATTTAAGAATAAACGTCACCTGTTTCTGGTTATTTTCATCATATAAGCGATAACCCGACTCACTGCGACTGGCTGGCGCGATCAGGTTATTCTTCTCATAAAATCGCAAGGTATCGGCTGTCACACCGCATCGTTTCGCTAATTCACCGATCTGAAACATGTTTTTTCCTACTGTTTCGTCCATTCCACAATTAACCTTATCGTTACTTTTCAGGCTGAAACGGCACTTTTCATAATTAATTTTGAGATGCCAAACGATTGCGCGAGCTTTTTTGTAATAAATTAGTTAGAATCTGCGCCATCAAATTTGGAGTTGGTTATCTTATAGCTTAATCATAAGACTGACCCAAAAGGTCTTTACCAAAACTGGCCAATATTTTATCTCTTACTGGTATCTAAGATAATCCACGCTAAGAAGATAGAGACAAGTTCTTTTTTGGCAAATATCTTTATTTTAACCCCATGAATTTGAGGAAGATGGAAGCATGAATAACGCTCGTCCAATTCGCCGCGCTCTAATCAGCGTATCAGACAAAACTGGTATCGTTGAATTTGCACAAGCTCTTGCTAACCGTGGTGTAGATATCCTATCTACCGGTGGCACTGCTCGCCTGCTTGCTGAAAAAGGCATCTCTGTTACAGAAGTATCTGACTACACTGGTTTCCCAGAAATGATGGATGGCCGTGTTAAGACTCTGCACCCAAAAGTTCATGGTGGTGTTCTAGGCCGTCGTGGTCAAGATGATGACGTGATGGAAACTCACGGTATCAACCCTATCGATATGGTTGTTGTAAACCTATACCCATTCGCAGAAACCGTTGCTAAAGAAGGTTGTACCCTTGCTGACGCTGTTGAGAACATCGACATCGGCGGTCCTACAATGGTTCGCTCTGCAGCGAAAAACCACAAAGACGTGACTATCGTTGTTAACGCACACGACTACGAGCGTGTTGTGGCTGAAATGGACGCGAACGAGCAATCTCTAACGCTAGAGACTCGCTTCGACCTCGCTATCGCAGCATTCGAACACACCGCTTCTTACGACGGCATGATTGCAAACTACTTCGGCACTATGGTTCCATCATACGGTGAGAACAAAGAAGGTGACGAAGAGTCTAAATTCCCTCGCACATTCAACCAACAGTTCGAGAAAAAACAAGACATGCGCTACGGTGAGAACAGCCACCAAGCAGCCGCATTCTACGTTGAAGCAAACCCTGAAGAAGCGTCAGTATCTACTGCTCGCCAAATTCAAGGTAAAGCCCTTTCTTACAACAACATCGCTGACACTGACGCAGCACTTGAGTGTGTGAAAGAGTTCGACCAGCCAGCATGTGTGATCGTTAAGCACGCTAACCCATGTGGTGTTGCACTAGGTGAAGACATCCTAGAAGCTTACGACCGTGCATTCAAAACAGACCCAACGTCTGCATTTGGCGGCATCATTGCTTTCAACCGTGAGCTAGACGCTGCAACAGCAACGGCTATCACTGAGCGTCAATTCGTTGAAGTTATCATTGCACCTTCTGTTTCTGCTGAAGCAGTAGAAATCGTAGCGGCTAAGAAAAACCTTCGTCTACTTGAGTGTGGCGAGTGGACAACGAAGACAACCGGCTTTGACGTGAAACGCGTTAACGGTGGTTTGCTAGTTCAAGACCGCGACCAAGGCATGGTGTCTGAAGATGACCTTAAAGTGGTTTCTAAACGCCAACCTACAGCTGAAGAACTAAAAGATGCTCTATTCTGCTGGAAAGTAGCGAAGTACGTTAAATCTAACGCTATCGTTTACTCGAAAGGTGACATGACAATTGGTGTTGGCGCCGGCCAAATGAGCCGCGTTTACTCTGCGAAAATCGCAGGCATCAAGGCGGCAGACGAAGGTCTACAGGTTGAAGGTTGTGTGATGGCATCAGATGCATTCTTCCCATTCCGTGACGGTATCGACGCGGCAGCAGAAGCGGGCATCAAGTGTGTTATCCAACCGGGCGGCTCTATGCGTGATGACGAAGTTATCGCAGCAGCAGACGAACACGGCATGGCGATGATCTTTACGGGCATGCGTCACTTCCGCCACTAATTTCCTGTTTATCTAAACGATTAGTAATTATCAAGCCTCTCAACTTTGAGGGGCTTTTAAGAATTAAAGACTTAAGGATTGAAACATGAACGTATTAATCATCGGTGCTGGCGGTAGAGAACATGCTTTGGGTTGGAAAGCAGCACAAAACCCAAATGTTGAAACGGTATTCATCGCTCCAGGTAACGCAGGTACTGCACTTGAGCCAAAACTTGAGAACGTAAACATCGGCGTTGAAGACATTGCTGGTTTAGTAGCGTTTGCTCAAGAGAAAAAAATCGAACTGACTATCGTTGGCCCTGAAGCGCCATTAGTTATTGGTGTAGTTGACGCATTCCGCGAAGTAGGTCTTCCTATCTTTGGTCCAACTCAAGCAGCAGCACAGCTTGAAGGTTCAAAAGCATTCACTAAAGACTTCCTAGCTCGTCATGACATCCCAACGGGTTACTACGCAAACTTCACTGAGATTGAGCCAGCTATCGCTTACGTCCGTGAGCAAGGCGCTCCAATCGTAGTAAAAGCAGACGGTCTTGCGGCAGGTAAAGGCGTTATCGTTGCGATGACTCTTGAAGAGGCTGAAGACGCAATCAAAGACATGCTAGCAGGCAACGTATTTGGCGAAGCTGGCAGCCGCGTGGTTATCGAAGAGTTCCTTGAAGGCGAAGAAGCAAGCTTCATCGTAATGGTTGACGGCTCTAGCGTGCTTCCTATGGCCACCAGCCAAGATCACAAACGTGTTGGTGACAAAGACACAGGTCCTAATACTGGCGGTATGGGTGCTTATTCTCCAGCTCCAGTTGTAACGCCTGAAATCCACAACCGTATCCTTGAGGAAGTTATCTACCCAACGGTACGTGGTATGGACGCAGAAGGGGCACCTTACACGGGCTTCCTTTACGCTGGCCTAATGATCGATGCTGACGGCACACCTAAAGTTATCGAATACAACTGCCGCTTCGGCGATCCAGAAACGCAACCTATCATGATGCGTATGGAGTCAGACCTTGTTGAGCTTTGCCTAATGGCTATCGACGAGAAACTAGACGAAGCAGAATCAAAGTGGGATCCACGCGCTTCTATCGGTGTTGTTCTTGCGGCTGGCGGTTACCCTGCTGACTACGCAAAAGGTGACGTTATTTCACTACCAACAAGCGAAGTTGAAGGCCAAAAGGTTTTCCACGCGGGTACGACAAATAACGAAGCTGGCGATGTGGTGACAAACGGTGGTCGCGTACTTTGTGCAACGGCACTGGGTAACACTGTTTCTGAAGCTCAAGAGCGCGCTTACGCGTTGACGAAGCAAGTTAGCTGGAATGGTATGTTCCACCGCAATGACATTGGTTACCGTGCGATTGCGCGCGAGCAAGAGCAGTAATCAATCTTGTTACTCGCTTACTTTCCATAAGAGTAAGCAAATGACAGTAACCGAATAACAGCAAAAGGCGCCTCGATAGGCGCCTTTTTTATTACTCAATCTCTACTAAGAATCTGTACCTGTACAGACAAATTAGCACTTGGCCTACAGTAAGCCAAATGCTCTCAACCCTTTGATTACTCGCTATTCTTTCAACAATGATGGCCTAACGACACAATCATGGCTGTCTTCAGCCAGCATCAGTAACTCTTCAACGCTCATCTTACCCAGTGAATCACTACCAAGAAACGCCGCATAGCTTTCCACTGATGCCAATCGGTCGATCACGAAGCTTGGTAAGGTCTGGTTAAATTCAATGCGATCAAATTCACCACCAGCGCACGTTTTAAAAGAGCTGCCATCCCAGTAACCCTGAACCAGTCTGAGCCCTTCGTCATTCTGCTTCAACGTAGTCTCTAGAACCGACTTAGCTTCTTTCTGGTAGTTTTCGAGCTGCTTGGCTTGAATAGGTAAGATTTTGCTATCAATACGATACTGTTGATACACAGCTTCGCCTGACTTATTAAAACGAACATGGACACGATAAGGAACCAGCTCATTAGAAGAGTTACGCTGCTCGCCTTCACGAATAAATTCACGAAGCACGCCTTCTGACCAAGCATAGTCAGTTTGGTACCAGCCGTAATCGCCGACAGTGACGTAGTCAGCTGAAGTATGAGGTTGTGTGAGCTTGTTTGTAACCCAGTAGAAACTTGT
Source organism: Vibrio splendidus (assembly GCF_001557875.1). Taxonomy (GTDB): domain Bacteria; phylum Pseudomonadota; class Gammaproteobacteria; order Enterobacterales; family Vibrionaceae; genus Vibrio; species Vibrio splendidus_F. Next base: position 215,545 of record NZ_LNRF01000007.1, read on the forward strand.
CGCGTCGCCCATGACTTGGCCGCCGGTGTGAGTTTCAAATTGCTCTAGGTTTTTGCGAGGGCTTGTTGAAGAACAGCCAATAAGAAATGTAGATAATAGTGAAACGAGAAGAAATGCTTTTTTCATAAAAACCTGTACCGAGGTGGAATACGACTACCTCGGTACAGTTTAGATTATTTCACTGAATCTTTCAGCGCTTTACCTGCAACAAATGCTGGAACATTTGCAGCAGCGATTTGGATCTCATCACCAGTTTTTGGGTTACGACCAGTGCGAGCTGCACGGTGGTTTACTTTAAAAGTACCAAAACCAATTAGCTGAACTTGATCGCCATCTTTAAGAGCATCTGTAACACCGCCAAGAGTCGCTTCTAGAGCAGCTTTAGCTTGTGCTTTAGAAAGGTCCGCTTTTTCAGCAATAAAGTCGATTAATTGAGTCTTGTTCATTTTAGGTTTCCCTTCTTTGTATTTTTGAATTCAATTCACTCTAAAACATAAATGCCCCATCTGGCAAAGGTTTGTCGTCGATCTTTAGCTCTAATGCCGTAGTTTTAGCCATAATATGAGTAATAACTCACAATTTGTTACTGATTTTATTAAGCAAGCCCTTGTTTAAAAGGGGCTGAGAGCAAAATTAATGATGACCTAGCCACTACTTTTTCACTATAATCCACGCTGAATCGCTGCTAAAGCGTACAATTTAATTTAAGGGCAAACATGCTGCTGCTAACTATTTACGTCTCCATTGCTATTGGAGTTTCTTTCATTTGTTCTGTTTTGGAAGCTGTACTTTTGAGTATTAGTCCGAGCTACATTGCTCAACTAAAACAAAATGGGCACCCTGCAGCAGAGTCTTTAGACAAACTGAAAACAGATATTGACCGCCCGCTTGCGTCAATTTTAACGCTCAACACCATCGCGCATACTATCGGTGCTGCGACAGCAGGTGCACAAGCGGCTGTCGTTTTTGGTAGCCAATGGTTAGGTGTCTTCTCTGCCGTGCTAACGCTGGGTATCTTGGTATTGTCTGAGATTGTTCCAAAGACCATTGGTGCAACCTACTGGCGTCAACTTGCTCCTGCTTCGGCAAGCGTGCTTCGTTGGATGGTGTTCTTCCTAACACCGTTTGTATGGTTCTCAGAACAGATCACCAAACGTCTTGCTCGTGGCCACCAAGCACCAAAAATGCGTGATGAGTTATCTGCAATGGCGATCTTGGCAAAAGAGAGTGGCGAGTTTGCAGAAGGCGAATCAAAAATCCTGAGCAACCTACTGGGTATTCAAGATGTACCCGTGACTCAGGTAATGACGCCGCGCCCAGTGGTATTCCGTGTTGATGCGGAAATGAGTGTGAATACGTTCCTAGAGCAACATAAAGACACGCCATTCTCACGTCCGTTGGTTTACAGTGAGCAGAGTGACAACATCATAGGTTTTGTTCACCGCCTAGAGCTGTTTAGATTGCAGCAAGCCGGTTGTGGTGAAAAAGCTCTGGGTGAAGTAATGCGCCCTATCCACGTGTTGCTGAACAACATGGGCTTGGCTAAGGCCTTTGACCAGATGATGGCAAACCGCCTGCAACTGTCTTTAGTTGTGGACGAATACGGCACTATTCAGGGCATCATCACCTTAGAAGATATCTTTGAGCACCTTGTAGGTGAAGAGATCGTCGACGAAGCGGATAAAACCACCGACATGCAAGAACTGGCGTTTCAACGCTGGGAGAAGTGGAAAGAGACACACGGTGTTATCGAAAACCGCGATGAAGAGGACGAGCTAGAGGAAGAAACTCCAACAGACAACGATGCCTCAGACGCAAAATCAACGGATGACGACGACGCCTCAAAAGATAAGGCATCAAAAGACAAAGCGCAGAACGAAGACAAAAAAGACACTTAATCTAAATTTGATACCGTCAGATACAACAAAGGCTCCCTAGGGAGCCTTTGTTTTTATTCATACCTTGGTGCAATTGCGAATTATAGCGCAACACCAATGTTACTGACTGGGTCTTCACGCAGTTCGTGGCGTAGGTCTTTGATAAGCTCTAAGTCACGCTCAGTCGTTTCACGTAGAGGTCGGAAAATGGCCCACTGAACGTCCCACTCTTCACATACCGCTTCGTTTTCTTTCTGGTTTTCGTTGGTCACTTCTTCAGCGCCTTGAGCAAACTCAAGCTCAGCAACCGTCTTCACCGATTGTTGACTCACTTTAATTACCGCTTCCAACATATGTTCACGGTCAAGCAGGCCATGAATTAGCGTTGCTAGGCCTTGGCATGCGTCCATTGCTGGGTAAACACCATAAAAATCAAAATCATCACCGCTAGGGAATAGTTCTTCAACCTTCTCAAGTTGACGCTCAAAGTTCACCTTTGCTGTTTTAACCGTCAGGATTTCCCAAATACTATCCAAAACATCACGATAGATTCGAGCTTCCGCAAATTCTGTATTCTCACAAAACATGGCATAGTTAGGGTACATACGCTCACATAGACACGCCATAAAGGTAATTTGTTGCCAAGGTTCTAACTTTTCAAGACGAACCTGCAGTGGATTCTGAAGCATAGTCACTCAATAATTGCAGAAAAAGACAGCGAAAGTGTACTTGATAAACCCTGGGGGGAAAAGGTAAGCCGATGAACAATTTTACGAATAAGCTCTATATTCTTACTGAGCATGACGATACCTATACGCAACTGATTCTAAACCAGGATTTACCCGACCTAGAAATCACTCAAAACCCCGAATCAGCACAGATTGTCTTGGCGTCACCGCCTCTAATCGCAGAGCGCCTTGGCGAGTTTAAAGAGCTAGACTGGGTACAGAGTACCTATGCTGGAATCAATAAACTCACTCAGCCAGACCTGCGTCAGGACTATACACTAACCAACGTCAAAGGCATCTTTGGCCCGGCTATCGCAGAATACGTGTTGGGCTACACAATCAGTCACTGTAGACACTTTCCTCATTACCACCAGCACCAACAACAACGAAACTGGCAGCCACAGTTTTATACTAGCCTAACTGACAAAACTATGGTGATTTTAGGAACAGGTTCAATCGGAAGTCATTTAGCAAAAACCGCGGCCGCTTTTGGTATTCATACCATAGGTGTCAACCGTACCGGCATCCCATCCAAACAAGAAACCTTTAAAGAGACGTTCCACATCAATGAAATAGAGGCTGCCCTCAAGCAGGCCGATATTGTGGTCAACACCTTGCCATCAACCGCTGAAACCTATCAGCTGTTGAACCAAACCACGTTAGGCTACTGCTCTAATGTGTTGCTGTTTAATGTCGGTCGAGGAGAGAGCATCGACAATAAAGCCTTGTTGCTCGCCATAAAAAACAGATGGGTAGAACACGCATTTTTAGATGTGTTTGAAAGTGAACCCCTCTCGCAAGAACACCCTTTCTGGAAACTACCGCAAGTCACCATCACTCCGCACATCGCTGCACTCAGTGAGCCAAGACAAGTGGTCGAGATCTTCGCAGAGAATTACCAACAATGGCGAGATGGCTTTACACTTAATCATGTCATCGATTTTGATAAAGGTTACTGATGCCCTCTTCGTTACTTAAAGAGATTCGACAATGCCGAGCTTGTGAACCTCACCTATCACACGGTGCCAACCCAGTAATTCAAGCACACCCAAATGCGCGTTTGCTGATCATAGGTCAAGCGCCGGGTATCAAGGTGCATGAGTCGTCGATCCCTTGGAATGACGCCAGTGGCGAACGATTAAGAGAATGGTTAGGGATAAACAGCGATATTTTTTATGACGAACAAAAGGTCGCGATTGTACCTATGGGGTTCTGCTACCCAGGCAAAGGAAAGAGTGGCGATCTGCCACCTCGCAAAGAGTGTGCGGAGCTTTGGCATAACAAAGTGCTGCAATCTCTACCCAATATTCAAATGACATTGCTGATTGGCCAGTACGCACAAAACCATTATTTGAAGGATAGAACGACCAAAACACTGACCGAGACAGTCAAAAACTGGCAGGCTTGGGCGCCTGAGTTTTTGCCATTACCCCACCCTTCACCACGCAATAATATCTGGCTCAAGAAGAACCCTTGGTTCGAAAGTGAAGTCATTCCTTATATCAGGAAACACATCTCTAAGCATTTGGCCTACCATGATCCAAATGCCTAATTAACTGCACACAACAAGATTAAACCGCCATCAAATGCCAATTTCAGGCAATAAAAAAGCGCCGTTGGTTTCCCAACAGCGCTTTCAATAATCTTACTCAGAATTACTTATGGTAAGGCTTAGATAATTCGTGAACAGCGTCAACGAATACACCAGCGTTCTCTGGCGGTACATCTAAGTGGATACCGTGGCCTAGGTTAAATACATGACCTGTACCACCGTCGCCGAAGCCTTCAAGGATGCTGCCCACTTCTTCACGAATACGTTCAGGCTGAGCGTAAAGCATTGAAGGATCCATGTTACCTTGCAGAGCAACTTTGTCGCCGATGCGAGCTTTTGCATCTGCGATGTTGATTGTCCAGTCTAGACCAACCGCATCACAACCTGTTGCTGCGATAGACTCAAGCCACATGCCGCCGTTCTTAGTGAACAGAGTAACCGGTACTCGACGACCTTCGTTTTCACGGATTAGGCCATCAACGATTTTGTGCATGTATTGCAGTGAGAATAGGTTGTAGTCACGAGGAGTCAGTACACCACCCCATGTATCAAATACCATTACCGATTGAGCACCCGCTTTAATTTGCGCGTTCAAGTATTCGATAACACTGTCAGCCAGCTTGTCTAGAAGCAGGTGCAGCGTTTGTGGTTCTGCGTACATCATCTTCTTGATCTTAGTGAATGCTTTAGAGCTTCCACCTTCAACCATGTATGTCGCTAGAGTCCATGGACTACCAGAGAAACCAATCAGTGGCACTTCGCCTTTCAGATCTTTACGGATCTGACGAACGGCATTCATAACGTATTGAAGCTCACCTTCTGGATCAGGTAGACCAATCTTCTCTACGTCAGCTTTACACGTGATAGGACGCTCAAACTTAGGACCTTCACCTGTTTCAAAGTACAAACCTAAGCCCATTGCATCAGGGATAGTTAGGATGTCTGAGAACAAGATTGCCGCATCAAGCGGGAAACGACGTAAAGGTTGAAGTGTTACTTCTGATGCCAGTTCCGCGTTTTTACACAAAGACATGAAGTCGCCCGCTTCAGCGCGCGTTGCTTTGTACTCAGGAAGATAGCGGCCAGCTTGGCGCATCATCCATACCGGTGTGTAATCAACAGGCTGTTTTAAAAGTGCGCGTAAATAGCGATCGTTTTTTAATTCGGTCATTCCGTTAAATTCCAATTCAATCTTGTCTAGTTTTGATGGCAAGTATTCTAACACTGATTGAAGGGTAAAAGCTGTGTGCTTTGCAACCTAGATCAAGTTATTAACTTTTAAATCAATGCTTAATTTGCACCCAATTGCGGGAGCATGTTAAAAATTTGTTCGCTAGCGAAAATTACAATTATAACATCTGAGTAGTCACTACTCAGCATCTCATAACGACATCTTACTTACCCCCTCCACTTGTGGAGGGTTTTTTTTAGCTTTTGACCACCCATAGGCCAAATACTATTACAGGTAAATTAGTGCTCTAGCATCTGCTCCGTCACACCATCTTTTATCACGTCATCAACAGTTTTCTCAATCAACTGTCTCGCAATGGTTCCAACAGGAGCAACATCAGGCAGGCTGGTTACGTCAAACCATTGGGCATCCGATAGCTCACTGTAGTCAGGCTTAAGCGTACCACCAGCATAATCTGCGAGGAAGCCCATCATCATACTCGATGGAAACGCCCACGGCTGGCTGCCAAAGTAACGAATATTATCGACATCGATACCCGTTTCTTCTTTGACTTCTCTTGCCACACACTTCTCTAGGGTTTCTCCAACCTCTAGGAAGCCCGCTATCACGGTATACATACCTGTTTTATGTCTTGGGTGCTGTGCAAGCAATATCTTGTGGTCGTTTCGTACGGCGACAATGATGCACGGGAAGATACGAGGGTAATGAAGTGTGCGGCAATCTCCACACTGCATCGCCACCTGGTTATGGTTGAGATGATTTCGACCACCACACTGAGGGCAAAAACGCATACTTTGAGTCATATGCCCATATTGGATGGCTTTGCTTGCAGTCAAGAAACTCGCTTCAGGCCAGTGCAGTAACTCTCTTAAGCTGACCATGCTCAGCTCATTCTCGACATCACAATCGTTGAGCCAATACACCTTACGACCTTGATGCTGACCAATACAGATTGCATGCTCAACACTCAGCCCAAGCTCTTCAGCAGAGCCAAATGGAAACTGATCATTATTAACCCAAATATCACTACCAGAAACGACGCACCAATAAGCTTGCTCTGTCATTTTGTTATCACTTTTTTTTAACATCCCTATGCCTCATTGCTTGCAGTTCGTTCATTTTACTGGCAATCTAATTTCATACTAGAGTTGTAGCCGAGAATATTTCAAGCTATTACTTTTAGTAGCTACCAATAAAACGGACCCTGCTTAGGCAATTACTTGATCACAAGGTTGTGATCAGATCATGAGGACATGGTCATGCTAAATAAATTCAAACAAATACAAGAACAATGGGGTGGCTCTAATGAGGTCATCGATCATTGGCTCGAAACTCGACAGTCTCTAATCGTTGAGTATTGTAAGCTTGCCGCTCTACAGCCTTCATCGTCGAAAGCAACTGCAATCACCGAACTGCCTTCTCCAGAAGAGCTCCAAAAATTCAGCCAACATCTTGTTGATTACATCTCCGAAGGTCATTTCAAAATCTATGACATGGTGATGGACAAATGGCAGTCGACTGGCTTCAAAGCAACAGACGAAATCAACCAATCTTATGGTCATATCGTTCTTACCACAGATCCACTGCTCAACTTCACCGATAAATACGCTGCCATTGAAGCGACCGATACATTAGAAAGCTTTGATAGTGAGCTATCACTCGTTGGTGAGATTCTTGAGGCAAGGTTTGCGGTTGAAGACCAGCTGATACAACAAATTGCCGACAGCCTAGCGGTTCCACCAGGAGCTTAATGGGTTAACATCTTCTAAGCTTGCCTCAGTGCAAGCTTTTTGTTTTGTCTGTAGCGTTACCTAAAACATCCAACTCTTCTACCAGAGCCTATTGGTTCGTCCCTACTCAGATGTTTTGCGACAACCAGACGTAACACTTGTCACCAGTTTCATCCTCACGCTCTTCCTGTATACACCCAAAAATGCCTTCGAGAAAGTACTCGCGACTAAGTCCACCAGCCAAGTAATCAAGCAGACCCATCAGATTCTGAACGATAGGCCCTCGTTAAACACCAATACGCCAGATACAAAAAAGGCACCCGAAGGTGCCTTTTTCTTATCTCTTAGAGACTACTCGTAGAGCTTACTCTTCTGAAGAGAAACCAGCGTTTAGAAGTGCTGCTAGATTGTCAGTAGCTTGTTCAGCTGAAGGACCTTCTTGCTCTTCTTCACGTTGCTTTTGACGCTCTTGGTGGTATGCGAAACCAGTACCAGCTGGGATCAGACGACCAACAATTACGTTCTCTTTCAGACCGCGAAGGTCATCACGCTTACCAGAAACCGCAGCTTCTGTTAGTACGCGAGTCGTTTCTTGGAACGATGCAGCTGAGATGAATGACTCAGTTGCAAGAGATGCTTTAGTAATACCTAGTAGGTCTCGTTCGAAACGTACTAGTTCTTTACCTTCAGCTTCTAGCTTACGGTTAGCAATCTTAACATTGTGGTACTCAACTTGTTCGCCAGGTAGGAACGGAGAGTCACCAGAATGAGTGATTGTACACTTACGTAGCATTTGACGAACGATAGTCTCGATGTGCTTATCGTTAATCTTTACGCCTTGTAAGCGGTAAACTTCTTGAACTTCGTTCGCGATGTACTGAGTTACTGCGTGGATACCACGTAGACGCAGGATATCGTGTGGAGTTTCAGGACCGTCGGCGATTACATCACCACGTTCAATCTTCTCACCTTCGAACACGTTCAATTGACGATGCTTAGGAATCATCTCTTCGTAAGCGTCACCGCCTTCACGAGTGATTACTAGACGACGCTTACCTTTCGTTTCTTTACCGAAAGACACAGTACCTGTGTGCTCAGCAAGGATCGCAGGCTCTTTCGGCTTACGAGCTTCGAATAGGTCAGCTACGCGTGGTAGACCACCGGTGATATCTTTGTTTCCGCTCGATTTTTGAGGGATACGAGATAGTGTGTCACCGATGCCAACTTCAGCGCCATCTTCGATGTTTACAATCGCTTTGCCAGGTAGGAAGTAGTGAGCTGGCATATCAGTACCAGGGATCATTACGTCGTTACCTTGCTCATCAACAAGTTTGATAGCTGGACGCATATCTTTACCTGCTGCTGGGCGAGCTGCTGCGTCTGTAACTTCACTTGAAGAAAGACCAGTTAGATCGTCTGTTTGACGAGAAACTGTAATACCATCGATCATATCTACGAATTGGATACGACCTGCCACTTCAGTGATGATTGGCATGGTATGCGCTTCCCAGTTAGCTACAACTTCACCAGCAGTAACTGCTGCGTTGTCGCCTTTGGTTAGCATCGAACCGTAAGGAAGTTTGTGCTTCTCTTTAGTACGGCCGAATTCGTCAATAATCGTCATCTCAGATGCACGAGAAGTGATAACCAGTTTCTTATCTTTGTTAACTACGAACTTAGCATTGTGAAGTTTCACAGTACCAGTTGTCTTAGCTTGGATGCTGTTCTCTGCTGCTGCAGTAGATGCCGCACCACCGATGTGGAACGTACGCATCGTTAGCTGTGTACCCGGTTCACCGATAGATTGTGCAGCGATAACACCAACTGCTTCACCTTGGTTCACTAGGTGACCACGTGCTAGGTCACGACCGTAACACTGTGCACAACAACCGAAGTCTGCATCACAGGTAACAACAGAGCGCACTTTCATGCTATCTACTGAGTTGTCTTCCATGATTTGACACCACTTCTCATCAATCAGAGTATTACGTGGAATCAGTACATCTTCAGTACCAGGCTTAAGAACGTCTTCAGCTACTACACGACCAAGAGCAAGCTCAGAAAGTGCAACTTTAACGTCACCACCTTCGATGTGAGGCATCATGTCGATACCTTCATGCGTGCCACAGTCATGTTCGTGTACTACAACGTCTTGAGCAACGTCTACTAGACGACGAGTTAGGTAACCCGAGTTTGCTGTTTTCAGTGCTGTATCCGCAAGACCCTTACGAGCACCGTGCGTTGAGATAAAGTACTGAAGGACGTTTAGACCTTCTTTAAAGTTCGCTGTGATCGGCGTTTCGATGATTGAACCATCTGGACGCGCCATCAGACCACGCATACCTGCTAGCTGACGAATCTGAGCTGCAGAACCACGTGCGCCCGAGTCGGCCATCATGTAGATGCTGTTGAACGATTCTTGCTGTTCTTCTTCGCCGTCACGGTTGATAACTGTTTCAGAAGATAGGTTATCCATCATTGCTTTCGCAACGCGGTCATTCGTAGATGCCCAGATATCGATAACTTTGTTGTAACGCTCACCCGCAGTAACAAGACCAGATTGGAATTGCTCTTGGATTTCGCGAACTTCTTCTTCAGCAGATTCAATTTCATCGTATTTCGCTTGAGGTACAACCATATCGTCGATACCTACAGAAACACCAGAAAGTGCAGCGTATGCAAAACCTGCGTACATGATTTGGTCAGCAAATACTACTGTATCTTTTAGACCAAGCTTACGGTAACACTCGTTAAGAAGAGTAGAGATCTGCTTCTTACCTAACTTTTGGTTAACGATGCTGTACGGTAGGCCAGCTGGAACGATTTGCCATAGCATTGCACGGCCGACAGTTGTATCAACCATCTTCGTTTCAGTAGTGCTGTTACCATCTTCGTCTACTACAGTCTCGGTGATACGTACTTTAACGCGAGCGTGTAGCTCAGCAGTCTTAGTACGGTATGCCTTTTCAGCCTCAGCAGGGCCAGCAAGGTACATACCTTCGCCTTTCACGTTGATCTTGTCACGTGTCATGTAGTAAAGACCCAATACAACGTCCTGAGAAGGTACGATGATCGGATCACCTGACGCTGGCGACAGAATGTTATTCGTCGACATCATCAGTGTACGTGCTTCAAGCTGTGCTTCTAGAGTTAGAGGCACGTGTACCGCCATTTGGTCACCATCGAAGTCGGCGTTGTATGCCGCACACACTAGTGGGTGAAGCTGAATCGCTTTACCTTCGATTAGTACTGGTTCAAACGCTTGGATACCTAGACGGTGAAGTGTAGGTGCACGGTTAAGCAGTACTGGGTGTTCGCGGATTACTTCGTCTAGGATATCCCAAACGATAGCTTCTTCGCGCTCTACCATCTTCTTAGCAGCTTTGATTGTCGTAGCCATGCCACGAGTTTCTAGCTTGCTGTAGATGAACGGCTTAAATAGCTCAAGTGCCATCTTCTTAGGAAGACCACACTGATGTAGACGAAGGTATGGACCTACTGTGATTACAGAACGGCCAGAGTAGTCTACACGTTTACCTAGAAGGTTCTGACGGAAACGACCTTGTTTACCCTTGATCATATCAGCAAGAGATTTCAGAGGACGCTTGTTAGAACCAGTGATAGCACGACCACGACGACCGTTATCTAGAAGTGCATCAACAGACTCTTGCAGCATACGCTTTTCGTTACGTACGATGATGTCCGGAGCAGCTAGCTCTAGAAGACGCTTCAAACGGTTGTTACGGTTGATCACACGACGGTAAAGGTCGTTCAGATCTGAAGTCGCAAAACGACCGCCATCTAGTGGTACTAGAGGACGTAGATCTGGCGGCAGAACCGGAAGTACAGTCAGAATCATCCATTGCGGATCGTTACCCGATGCAATGAACGCTTCAACTAGCTTCAGGCGCTTAGTAACTTTTTTACGCTTAGTTTCTGAGTTAGTTGTTTCTAACTCTTCGCGCATTTCTTCCACTTCTTGATGAAGGTCCATTGTTGCAAGCAGATCTTTGATCGCTTCAGCACCCATCTTAGCAGTGAATTCGTCACCCCACTCTTCTAGACGATCCAGATACTCTTCTTCAGTAAGCATCTGAGATTTTTCTAGATCAGTCATACCTGGTTCAGTTACTACGTACATCTCGAAGTAAAGAACACGTTCGATATCACGTAGAGGGATATCCATTAGTAGACCGATACGAGACGGCAGTGATTTTAGGAACCAGATGTGAGCAACTGGTGAAGCTAGCTCGATGTGGCCCATGCGGTCACGACGAACTTTAGTTTGTGTAACTTCAACGCCACACTTCTCACAGATAACACCACGGTGCTTCAGGCGCTTGTATTTGCCACAAAGACATTCGTAGTCTTTAACTGGACCAAAAATACGTGCACAGAACAGACCATCACGTTCAGGTTTGAACGTACGATAGTTAATTGTTTCCGGCTTTTTAACTTCACCAAAAGACCATGAACGGATCATGTCTGGTGAAGATAGACCGATTTTGATTGCATCAAATTCTTCGGTCTTATGCTGTGCTTTTAGAAAGTTTAATAAGTCTTTCACATTCAGCTCCTGTAAGGAGTTAAAGGAGCTCACTGCTGTAGCAAGCTCCCTTTTACCAAATAATCCTATCTTCTTTTAAAAAGAGGAGGGATTACTCTTCGTCTTCTAGCTCGATGTTGATACCTAGCGAGCGAATCTCTTTCAACAGTACGTTGAACGACTCAGGCATACCAGGTTCCATGCTATGGTTACCGTCTACGATGTTCTTATACATCTTAGTACGGCCGTTAACGTCATCTGACTTAACTGTTAGCATTTCTTGTAGAGTATATGCAGCACCGTATGCTTCTAGTGCCCATACTTCCATCTCACCGAAACGCTGACCACCGAACTGAGCTTTACCACCAAGTGGTTGCTGAGTTACTAGGCTGTAAGAACCAGTTGAACGAGCATGCATCTTGTCATCAACCAAGTGGTTCAGTTTCAGCATGTACATGTAACCAACAGTTACAGGACGCTCAAACGAATCACCAGTACGACCATCAAACAGTTTAAGCTGACCAGATTCTGGCAGATCACCCAGTTTAAGTAGTTCTTTGATTAGAGACTCAGAAGCACCGTCGAACACAGGAGTAGCAATCGGTAGACCGCCACGTAGGTTCTTGATCAGTGTACGAACTTGATCATCAGACAGTTCAGCAATATCAACTTTCTGACGAGTATCACCAAGATCGTAAACCTTCTGTAGGAACTCACGGAACTTATGCAGTTCTTGTTGTTCCTTAACCATTTGGTTGATCTTGTCACCGATACCTTTCGCAGCCAAACCTAAGTGAACTTCTAGGATCTGACCGATGTTCATACGCGATGGTACACCCAGCGGGTTAAGTACGATGTCTACAGGCTGACCTTTCTCATCGTATGGCATGTCTTCAACAGGGTTAATCTTAGAGATTACACCTTTGTTACCGTGACGACCGGCCATCTTATCACCAGGCTGGATACGACGTTTAACCGCTAGGTAAACTTTAACAATCTTAAGAACGCCAGGCGCTAGATCATCACCTTGAGTGATTTTACGACGCTTAGTTTCAAACTTCTTATCGAAGTCTGCTTTTAGCTCATCCCACTGCTCAGCAAGTTGCTCAAGCTGTGTTTGTAGCGCATCGTCTTCTAGAACTTGCTCTAGCCATTGCTTACGACCGATAGTATCAAGCTTAGCTTCAGAGTAACCACCAGACAGAAGTACAGCTTTAACACGGTTAAGAAGGCCACCCTCAAGAATTTGGAACTCTTCAGTTAGGTCTTTCTTAGCTTCTTTAAGCTGCATCTGTTCGATTTCAAGTGCGCGCTTGTCTTTCTCTACGCCATCGCGAGTGAAGACTTGTACATCGATGATAGTACCCGAAACAGAGTTTGGTACACGTAGAGAAGTATCTTTAACATCAGATGCTTTCTCACCGAAGATAGCACGTAGTAGCTTCTCTTCAGGAGTCAGTTGAGTTTCACCTTTAGGGGTTACTTTACCAACTAGGATGTCGCCACCCTTAACTTCAGCACCAATGTAAACGATACCTGACTCGTCTAGTTTAGACAGAGCAGACTCACCTACGTTTGGAATATCAGCTGTGATCTCTTCAGAACCCAGCTTAGTATCACGAGCCACACAAGATAGTTCTTGGATGTGGATTGTCGTGAAACGGTCTTCTTGAACTACGCGCTCAGATACTAAGATCGAGTCTTCGAAGTTGTAACCGTTCCAAGGCATGAATGCGATACGCATGTTTTGGCCAAGAGCTAGTTCACCAAGGTCTGTTGAAGGACCATCAGCAAGAACATCGCCGCGTGCAACTGGTTCACCAGGAAGTACAGTTGGACGTTGGTTAATACATGTGTTTTGGTTCGAACGCGTGTACTTAGTTAGGTTGTAGATATCGATACCAGCTTCGCCAGGTACCAATTCATCTTCATTAACCTTAACTACGATACGAGAAGCGTCTACAGACTGAACTTGACCACCACGTTTAGCAACCGCTGTAACACCAGAGTCAACTGCGATGTTACGTTCGATACCTGTACCTACAAGAGGCTTATCAGCCTTAAGTGTTGGTACAGCTTGACGTTGCATGTTGGCACCCATCAATGCACGGTTCGCATCATCGTGTTCTAGGAACGGGATAAGCGAAGCAGCGATAGATACTACTTGGTTTGTCGCAACGTCCATGTAGTCAACGTGATCGCGTGGGTGAAGACCAGATTCACCTTTTTGACGAGCTGTGATTAGCTCATCTGCAAACGTACCTTCTTCAGTAAGAATGGTGTTTGCTTGCGCGATTACGAATTGACCTTCCTGGATTGCAGACAGGTAATCAACTTCTTCTGTTACTACACCATCTACTACACGACGGTACGGAGTTTCTAGGAAACCGTAATCGTTGCAACGTGCAAACGCAGATAGCGAGTTAATTAGACCGATGTTTGGACCTTCAGGCGTTTCGATCGGACATAGACGACCGTAGTGAGTTACGTGAACGTCACGTACTTCGAAGCCTGCGCGCTCACGAGTAAGACCACCAGGACCTAAAGCAGAGATACGACGTTTGTGCGTAACTTCTGACAATGGGTTGTTTTGGTCCATGAACTGTGAAAGCTGTGAAGAGCCAAAGAATTCTTTAACTGCAGCAGAGATCGGCTTAGCATTGATAAGATCTTGAGGCATGATTGCATCAAGGTCACCAAGGCTTAGGCGCTCTTTAACGGCACGTTCTACACGAACTAGACCAACACGGAATTGGTTTTCTGCCATTTCACCTACAGAACGGATACGACGGTTGCCAAGGTGGTCGATATCGTCCACTTCACCAATACCGTTACGGATACCAATCAGTTTCTTCATCACTTCGATGATGTCTGATTCATCCAGAGTACCGCGCTCTTCTTCTTCTTCACGCTCGATAGAGCTGTTGAACTTCATACGGCCTACAGTTGATAGGTCGTAACGTTCTTCAGAGAAGAATAGGCTTTCGAATAGAGACTCTGCAGCTTCTTTCGTTGGTGGCTCGCCAGGACGCATCATGCGGTAGATTTCTACCAACGCAGAGATGCGATCTACTGTGCTATCTGCACGTAGAGTGTCTGACATGAATGGACCGTGATCTAGGTCATTCGTGAACAGAGTTTGTAGAGCCTTGTGACCTGCTTGAGACAGGTTAGCAAGTGCTTCTAGGCTAATCTCTTGGTTCGCGCCAACGATGATCTCGCCAGTTGCTTCATTGATGTAATCTTTAGATGCAACTTTACCAACGATGTACTCTACTGGTACTTCGATGTGCTCAACGCCATCTTTTTCAAGTTGACGGATATGACGAGCAGTAACACGACGACCAGTCTCAACGTAAGTTTTGCCGTTTGCTTCGATGTCGAATGACGCAGTTTCACCACGTAGACGATCAGGAACCAACTCCATAAGAAGAGTTTGGTCTTTCACTTCGAAGTTCACTTTGTCGAAGAACAGATCTAGGATCTCTTCAGTCGATTTACCAAGTGCACGAAGAATAATCGATGCTGGTAGCTTACGACGACGGTCGATACGTACGAATAAGTTATCCTTAGGATCGAACTCAAAGTCTAACCATGAGCCACGGTAAGGAATTACACGTGCGTTATAAAGAACTTTACCTGATGAGTGGGTCTTACCCTTATCACTGTCGAAGAACACGCCTGGGCTTCGGTGCAGCTGGGATACGATAACCCTCTCGGTACCATTAATTACGAAAGTACCATTGTCTGTCATAAGCGGAATTTCGCCCATGTAGACTTCTTGTTCTTTAATGTCTTTTACAGTACCTGCTGGTGCATCTCGATCAAAGATAACTAGACGTAGTTTTACGCGTAGTGGCTTTGAGTAAGTAACACCGCGGATTTGACATTCTTTAACGTCAAAAACTGGCTCACCAAGACGGTAGCTAACGTATTGCAGCTCAGAATTGCCGTTGTAGCTCTGAATTGGGAATACAGAACGGAAAGCAGCTTCAAGACCGTATTGACCTTCTGGATCCTGTTCGATGAATTTGTCGAAAGAATCAAGCTGGATCGATAACAGGTATGGAATGTCCAAAACTTGTGGACGAGTACCAAAATCCTTACGGATGCGCTTTTTCTCGGTATAAGAGTAAACCATGGGGTTCCTCAGCTCGCTGATAAGTGACCCAAACCACCCAAAACACTCTTCAAGAGGGGGCGGTGACAAACAGCTGTTTACTGTAGTGAACAATCATTTCGAAAAAATGACTGTTTTTTTGCTCGGATTATGACGGTTAAACAGCGGAAAATTCGTCATAGCCCTACAGCGCAAAAAGGCCGGTGGTTAATAAACCACCAGCCATTAGCCTTGCGGCTAAGAAATTAAGTAATAATTACTTGATTTCAACAGAAGCGCCAGCTTCTTCTAGCTGTGCTTTAAGAGCTTCAGCTTCAGCTTTGTCAACGCCTTCTTTAAGCGCTGCAGGAGCTGAGTCTACAAGACCTTTAGCTTCTTTAAGACCTAGGCCAGTTGCGCCACGTACAGCTTTGATAACTTGTACTTTGTTAGCGCCAGCAGCAGTTAGGATAACGTCGAATTCAGTTTGCTCAGCAGCAGCGTCGCCGCCAGCTGCGCCGCCAGCTACAACAGCAGCAGCTGCAGTAACGCCGAATTTCTCTTCCATAGCTTCGATAAGCTCAACAACTTGCATTACAGACATTTCTGCAACTGCGTCTAGGATTTGCTCGTTAGTAATAGACATAACAATTCTCTTTTAAGTCAACAATAAGTTTAAATAGCAACCAGTGAAAAGCAAGGCTTATGCCGCAGCTTCTTCTTTTTGGTCGCGAACAGCAGCGATAGTACGAACCAGCTTGCCAGCAGAAGCTTCTTTCATGCACATCATTAGGCGTGCGATAGCTTCGTCGTAAGTTGGTAGTGTCGCTAGTACTTCAGCATCAGTAACTGCGCCTTCAAATGCAGCAGCTTTGATCTCGAAATCTTTATTCTCTTTAGCGAAGTCTTTGAAAAGACGCGCTGCAGCACCTGGGTGCTCATTAGAGAATGCGATCAGAGTTGGACCAGTGAAAGTGTCTACTAGACACTCGTAGTCTGTACCCTGAACCGCACGGCGTGCTAGTGTGTTACGAACAACTTTCATGTAAACACCCGCTTCGCGAGCTTGTTTACGTAGAGAAGTCATTGCGCCAACTTCAACGCCACGAGAATCAGCTACAACTGCAGAAAGTGCACCACTGGCAGCTTCGTTGACTTCAGCAACAATTGCTTTTTTGTCTTGAAGATTTAAAGCCATTTGGATTAACCTCTGGTTGTGATTACAGCACTCAATACAAAATGTAATGAGCGTTTACGATGTTATTTAAAAATGAATAAATTCACTTCAAACCACAACATCGCCTACGTAGGTTTTATTAAGCTATCAATAATCTAATGAAAATCGACAGCGCCTACGGTCTTGGGATAGATGATTTCAAATTGCTTTAAAACCACCCAACCACAAATATTAGGCGCAGAAGTATACACTAAATCTGCACCTAAGCAAATTAGTTTGCTTGAGTGTCAAGACTAGCTTGATCAACAGCAACACCAGCACCCATCGTAGTAGAGATGCTTACTTTCTTCAGGTAAGTACCCTTAGCTGAAGAAGGCTTAGCTTTCTTAAGAGCAACTAGAAGAGCTTCTAGGTTCTCTTGAAGCTGGTTAGCTTCGAAAGATGCTTTACCGATAGTAGTGTGGATGATGCCGTTCTTGTCGTTACGGTAACGAACCTGACCAGCTTTAGCGTTCTTAACCGCTTCAGCAACGTTAGGAGTTACAGTACCAACTTTAGGGTTTGGCATAAGGCCGCGTGGACCTAGGATTGTACCTAGTTGACCAACAACACGCATTGCATCTGGAGAAGCAACAACAACGTCGAAGTTCATTTCGCCTTTTTTCACTTGCTCAGCAAGATCTTCCATACCAACGATATCTGCGCCAGCTGCTTTAGCTGCTTCTGCGTTTGCACCTTGAGTGAACACAGCAACGCGGATGTCACGGCCAGTACCGTGAGGTAGCACAGTTGCGCCACGAACGTTTTGGTCAGATTTACGAGCATCGATGCCTAGGTTAACAGCAACATCTACAGACTCAACGAATTTAGCAGTAGCTAGTTCTTTAAGAAGAGCAACAGCTTCGTTGATTTCGTATTCTTTAGTCGCGTCAACTTTGTCGCGGATTACGCGCATACGCTTAGTAAGTTTAGCCATGATCTTATCCCTCTACCACTAGGCCCATTGAACGAGCAGTACCAGCAATAGAACGCTTCATTGCTTCGATGTCAGCACCAGTCATATCAGCAGCTTTAGTTTCTGCGATTTCCTGAACTTGAGCGTCAGTTACAGTACCAACTTTCTCAGTGTTTGGACGACCTGAACCAGACTTAACGCCAGCAGCTTTCTTAAGAAGAACAGCAGCAGGTGGAGTCTTAGTTACGAACGTGAAAGAACGGTCGTTGTAAACAGTAATAACTACTGGAGTAGGTAGACCTTTCTCAACAGATTCTGTTTTTGCGTTGAACGCTTTACAGAATTCCATGATGTTCACGCCGTGTTGACCTAGAGCAGGACCAACCGGTGGACTTGGGTTTGCCATACCAGCTGCAACTTGCAGTTTGATATAAGCTTCAACTTTCTTAGCCATGATATTTCCTAATATTTTGGGTACATACGCTAGCCGCAAGGCGAGCTCCCCATAAATTCAATTAACTCTCTTTCACTTCAACAGAAGCAAAAAGGCGCGAAATTATAATCATAATTCGCGCCTTTAACAACCCTAAAAAGGTGATTTTTTATACTCTTTTATTTTGAACAACTTATGAAGTATTTATCCACAGCTTGCTCAAAGGTCAGAGTTTTAGTCCAGTTTTTCAACCTGACCAAATTCAAGCTCAACCGGTGTTGCACGACCAAAGATCGATACAGATACCTTAATGCGGCTTTTCTCGTAATCTACTTCTTCAACAGTACCGTTAAAGTCAGCAAATGGACCATCGTTCACACGAACCACTTCACCCGCTTCGAACATTGTCTTAGGACGTGGAGACTCGCTCGCTTTCTCTAGACGGTTCAAGATAGCATCAGCTTCTTTATCAGTGATTGGTGCAGGACGATCAGAGGTACCACCAATGAAGCCCATAACACGCGGAATGCTGCGTACTAAGTGCCATGATTCATCATTCATGATCATTTGAACTAATACGTAGCCAGGGAAGAATTTACGTTCACTTTTACGACGTTGCCCAGCACGCATTTCCACTACTTCTTCAGTAGGTACTAGCACATCGCCAAATAGTTCTTCCATGTTGTGCATTTTAATATGCTCGCGTAGCGACTGTGCAACACGACCTTCAAAGCCAGAAAAGGCTTGAACTACATACCAACGTTTTTTTGGAGCTTCACTCATGAATCAGAACCCTCTACACTCCAGTTGCTAGAGAAACTAGACGGACCATGATGCCGTCAATTCCCCAAAGCACTAGAGACATAACAATACATACAGCTAAAACGATCAATGTAGTTTGCATAGTTTCTTGGCGAGTAGGCCAAACAACTTTACGAATCTCCATACGAGATTCTTTTGCAAAATCGATCGCAGCTTTACCTTTAGTTGTTGTTGCTGCAACGCCTAGTGCGGCAGCAATCAGCACAACTACACCTGCAGCGCGAATTACAACAGACAATTCACCATACAGGTAATTACCCACAACAGCAGCAGCCAACAGAACAAAAGCGACAATCCACTTCATTGTATCTGCTGCACCTGAGCTATCAGGAGTTTCAGCGTTTGCTTTCATAAAACCAACCTGTGATAAGTCTTAAATATAGACGACAATAACCCCGCTGTTGCAGGGCACATTCCTTTGCGTTGCAAAACAACACATCTAACAGTCATTTTAGTCAAAAAGACCGTTTAATTCTTTGCTAAGAGCAAAAATCGATGTCAAAACATCCAACTCTTTTTTTAGCGCAGAAAAAGGGCATCAAATGATGCCCTTTTTACTAGTGGTTCGTCAAATCTTATGCAAAGATTTTAGCTACAACACCAGCACCAACTGTACGGCCACCTTCGCGGATTGCGAAACGTAGACCTTCGTCCATTGCGATTGGAGCGATTAGCTCAACAGTCATTTGAACGTTGTCACCTGGCATTACCATTTCTACGCCTTCAGGTAGAGTGATATCGCCTGTTACGTCAGTTGTACGGAAGTAGAACTGTGGACGGTAACCTTTGAAGAAAGGTGTGTGACGGCCGCCTTCGTCTTTAGAAAGTACGTATACTTCAGACTCAAACTTAGTGTGTGGGTTGATAGAACCTTTCGCAGAAAGTACTTGACCACGTTCAACGTCATCACGCTTAGTACCACGTAGAAGTGCACCAACGTTCTCACCTGCACGACCTTCGTCAAGCAGTTTACGGAACATTTCAACACCAGTACAAGTAGTAAGAGTAGTCTCTTTGATGCCAACGATTTCTACTTCGTCACCTACACGTAGGATACCGCGCTCGATACGACCAGTTACAACAGTACCACGACCTTGGATTGAGAATACATCTTCAATTGGTAGTAGGAACGGTTGGTCAACTGCACGCTCTGGCTCAGGAATGTAAGAATCTAGTGCTTCTGCAAGCTCAACGATCTTGTCTTCCCACTGCTTCTCGCCGTTTAGTGCGCCAAGTGCAGAACCTTGGATAACTGGTAGGTCATCACCTGGGAAGTCGTATTCAGAAAGAAGTTCACGAACTTCCATCTCAACTAGCTCAAGTAGCTCTTCGTCATCAACCATGTCACATTTGTTCATGAATACGATGATGTAAGGGATACCAACTTGACGACCAAGTAGGATGTGCTCACGAGTTTGAGGCATAGGGCCGTCAGTCGCAGCAACAACTAGGATACCGCCGTCCATTTGTGCAGCACCAGTGATCATGTTTTTAACATAATCCGCGTGTCCTGGACAGTCTACGTGTGCGTAGTGACGTGCTGGAGTGTCGTACTCAACGTGAGAAGTTGCGATTGTGATACCGCGCTCACGCTCTTCTGGAGCGTTATCGATAGATGCGAAATCTTTAGCAACACCGCCGTATACTTTTGCAAGAGTAGTACAGATAGCAGCAGTTAGAGTTGTTTTACCGTGGTCAACGTGGCCGATAGTACCAACGTTTACGTGCGGTTTCGTACGTTCAAATTTTTCTTTAGACATGGGGTGTCCCTCTAGGTACGGATTAGGTGGCTTAAAATAAGACCACGCAACCAAAAAAAATGGTTTTCTTAATTAAAGGAGAAGAAGCTTTAGACTGGTGCTAATACCCAGAGTCGAACTGGGGACCTCACCCTTACCAAGGGTGCGCTCTACCGACTGAGCTATATCAGCACACAAAATGAGTTGGAGCGTGCAGCGGGAATCGAACCCGCATCATCAGCTTGGAAGGCTGAGGTAATAGCCATTATACGATGCACGCAACACGTAACTCTGTTTGAGCTATTTAACCTTTAGAATATGGTGGAGAGGGACGGATTCGAACCATCGAAGGCAGTGCCAACAGATTTACAGTCTGCTCCCTTTGGCCACTCGGGAACCTCTCCAAATTTTGAGCTTTCTCTCGCTTGCCTTAAAGGAAGGGAGAAAGTGGTGCCGACTACCGGAATCGAACTGGTGACCTACTGATTACAAGTCAGTTGCTCTACCTACTGAGCTAAGTCGGCACAAGTGGGGCGCATTTTATTGAATGATTTTCCACCTTGCAATAGGAAATTGAAAAAAAGTGCAAAATTCTCTCACCAAACTCCTACATACGGCTATTTAGCTCAAGGTTTACGTCTTTAACCCACATCTAGTACAGGAAGATATTTTATTTATCTATCGCTTGATGTATTTTCCATGCACTTGTTTTGTTATCCACTATAGAGTTTTGTATGAGCCCATTTATGTCATTTGACCGCGAACGTTGGTCTGAGCTAAGGAATTTAGTTCCGATGACACTTTCTGAGAGCGACTTAAAGGAGCTTCAAGGCATCAATGAAAAGCTCACAATGGAAGAGGCAGTAGAGATCTATCTACCACTATCTCGTCTATTGAACCTCTATGTGGCAGCCAGACAGAATAGAAACTCGGTACTCCACCAATTTCTAGATAAGAAAGAGAAAGCGCCACCTTTTATCATCGGTATTGCGGGTAGCGTAGCCGTTGGCAAAAGTACCACTGCGCGTCTGCTTAAAGCCCTACTCTCTCGTTGGGAGAACCATCCAAAAGTTGAGTTAGTAACAACCGATGGCTTTTTGTATCCGAATGAAGTGTTAGAAGAGAAAGGGTTGATGAGTAAGAAAGGCTTCCCTGAGTCTTACGACATCAAGCGTCTAGTGAACTTTGTCTCGGATGTGAAGGCGTGCAAACGAAATGTCACTGCACCTGTATACTCACACCTAACTTACAACATTACTGATGATGTTAAGTGCGTCGACCTACCAGATGTACTTATTATTGAAGGGCTTAATGTTTTACAAACTGGAATGAATTATCCACACGAACCACATCGTGTGTTTATTTCAGACTTCCTTGATTTTTCACTCTATGTCGATGCGGATAGCCAGCAAATTAAAGAGTGGTACGTTAATCGTTTTATGAAGTTCCGCGATGGCGCGTTTACTAAGCCTGGCTCTTACTTTAGTCATTACACGAAATTATCGAACCAAGCCGCATTGGATAAAGCTGAAGGTATCTGGAGTTCAATTAATGGCTTGAACCTAGAACAAAATATTCTTCCTACACGAGAAAGGGCTCACTTGATTCTACGTAAAGGCGCCGATCATATGGTTGAAGAAGTGTTACTAAGAAAGTAGTAACGCCTTAATCGCCTTTTCTTAGCGATATCTCTCCGCCAATATAGCTCTCGACACCATTCTCAGTTTTGAGTAATACAGCACCTTGTTCATCGATGCCTTGAACAACACCTTCAATTTCTCTAGGTCCAATGATCAACCTAACATTGCGGCCTAAGAAATTATCCAAGCGGTTCCAACGCTCTACAAAATTGGACATCCCTTTCTGCTCATAATCGACAAGAGATTTATCCCAGGCATTAATCAGAGCCTGCGCTAACTGATTACGGTCAGGCACCTTCCCATCACACACTTCTTTAAGAGAAGTCCATGGCTGGCCGATACCTGATGTTGTCGGATCCATGGATAGGTTTAACCCTAAACCAATCACAATATGCGCAGCGCCACCAGACTGTCCTGACAGCTCGACCAAGATACCTGCAAGCTTCTTATCATTGTGGTAAAGGTCGTTCGGCCATTTAAGCTTTACACCTTCTACGCCCATTTCTTCCAAAGCTTCAACAACAGCGACACCAACCACAAGGCTTAAGCCCATTGCGGCAGCCATCCCTGCGTCGAGTCTCCAATACATTGAAAGATAGAGGTTTGCACCGAATGGCGATACCCACTCTCGTCCACGGCGTCCACGTCCTGCAGCTTGATATTCAGCAATACAAACAGAACCCGATTCGAGGGTGTTAGTTCGCTCTAATAGATGCTGGTTTGTAGAACCTATGATTGGAATGAGCTCAAGAGAAGCATCACTACTAACTGCAGACAATTTTTCTTGGTCAAGCATATCTAAACAGCTTGCTAGCTTGTAGCCCTTGCCTTGTACTCGGTAGATATCTAAACCCCACTCTTGAATACCTTTAATGTGCTTACTGACAGCCGCTCGTGATACACCTATCATTTCACCTAGGTCTTCACCTGAATGAAACTCACCGTCAGCAAGACATCTCAATAGCGCTAGCTTGGTACTGTGTTCTCTCATGTCAGTGACTCCAAAGCCTTATCTAGGTTTGTCTCACGGTCTCGTCCCATAAAACGTACTTCATGTTCCAATCGAATATCGAATTTTTTCAAGACGGACTGACGCACTCGCTCTGCAAGCTTAAGGATATCCACAGCAGAAGCCTCATCATAATTGATGATAACCAATGCTTGATTGGGGTGAACCTGAGCACCACCTTCTATCACGCCCTTGAACTGGCACTGATCAATCAGCCAACCAGCAGCGACTTTGATCATGTCATTACTCTCATAACCGACAATGTTTGGGTATAGAGCTAACAGGCGATCAAAATGATCTTTGGTGATCACAGGATTTTTAAAGAAGCTGCCCGCATTCCCTTGTACTCTAGGGTCTGGCAGCTTACTTGAACGGATAGCACACACTTCATCAAAGATAGTACGAGGAGAGAGACTATCGGCTGCTAGGCTTTTCAACGGACCATAGTGATTACATGGCTGCCACTCTTTAGGCAACGTTAAACCAATCGCAACAACAATCGCTTTACCGTAGAGAGCATGTTTGAAAATAGAATCTCGGTAACCAAAGAGACACTCTTCTTTGCTTAATCGCTTAACTGTATAAGTATCCAGGCACAGGATATCGACATACCCGCATACGTCTTGCAGCTCAACACCATACGCACCAATATTCTGAATCGGAGCAGAGCCTGAACATCCGGGTATCATTGCTAGATTTTCTAGCCCACCAAGCCCTTTATCCACACTCCACTCAACTAAGCTTGGCCAATCCTCCCCACCACTTACATGCAATAGGTGGTGACTGTCAGTCTCGGTCAACTCAATCCCGGCTAATTTATTCACAATGACCAGGCCTGCGAAGTGCTCAGTAAAAAGCATATTACTGCCCTTACCCAGTATCAACTTAGGTAAAGCTGACCATTTAGGGTCTTTGTAAAGCGAAATCAGTTCTTCGGTAGTGGTTACTTCAACCAACGCATCACACGTCTGAACGATGGAAAAAGTATGAACATTTTTTAAACTAGCATTGAGATGGAATTGCATGGCGATATTCAATTAACTTACACTGCGGTCATTCTACAGCAGATAAACCAATGGCGCAGTGACTGAATGAACAATGTCATCATTACTCAATTAGACCCAGTAAAGGTTCCCCTAGTTAAACGTTTCTATAAAGAACATTACCCAACGGGAAAAGCGAATAAAAGTGAACTGATCTATTCTTTATTACTGGATAACGAACTGTGCGGAGTCGTGCGTTTTCGTACAATAGAAAATAATCGCTTACTTACCGGTATGGCGATATCAAAACAACATCGCGGCAAGCAATTAGGCTCGCAGCTTATGGATTATTGTGCGCAACATACGCTTACGGAAGACGATTACTGCTTTGCTTACGCTCATCTCACCAATTTTTACGCGCGACATGAATTCGTACGAGTAGACCCTAAAGATCTGCCAAATGGATTAAGAGTTTTATACGAGCGCTATTCGAATAGCGGAAAAGATCTCATTCCTATGCATTATCAGCAAAATTGTTAGAGAATGCCTCGATTATCTAGTATTTGGTGCTATCCCTTTGGTAAAATTAAAGGTTCGCAATTTTGCATATTTTTAAGGTAAAACAGTCAATATGATTGCCAGTAGGAATCCATTCATACAGTTGCCAACCATAGCGCAGAATCCTGACAAGTTTGAAGTACTACTATCAGCGCAAGAGTTTCGAATTCGCCTACTTGATGAGATATCTCGCGCAACGACTCGTATTAGTTTAGTCGCTTTGTATCTTGAAGATGATGAGGCTGGCCGTGAGATCCTAACTGCCTTATATGAAGCAAAGCAAAAGAATCCAGAATTAGACGTAAGCGTTTGTGTCGATTGGCACCGAGCGCAGCGTGGATTGATTGGTGCAGAGTCTTCTGAAGGCAATGCTGCCATGTATAAAGAGTTTGCAGAAAAATATCAGCACTCTGTACCTGTCTATGGCATTCCAGTTCGCGGCAAAGAAGTCTTTGGCGTATTGCACTTAAAAGGCTTTATCGTCGATGACAGCGTGATATACAGCGGTGCAAGCCTTAACAATATCTACCTGAATTACCATGACCGCTATCGCTTTGATCGTTACCACGTTTTAAACAACGCAGCGCTTGCGGACTCGATGTTTACCTACGTACACGAACAGATGGTTGCGGACAGCGCTGTTTATGACTTGGCTGATAAGAATAAGCCGGTAACCAAAGAACTGAAACCAGCGATTCGTCAATTTCGTGCATCATTGGCAAGATCTCAGTATCAATTCGATGGTCAAGAGGTTTCAGCAGATCAAGTTGCTGTTACACCATTGGTTGGTATCGGTAAGAGACGTAACCGTCTAAATCAGGGAATCAATCAACTCGTAGCTCAAGCTAAAGATGAAATTTTTATCTGCACACCTTACTTCAACTTCCCACCTAGTCTAGCTAAAGAAGTGAAGAAAGCACTTAAGCGTGGCGTAAAGGTCAGCATTGTTGTTGGCGATAAGACAGCAAATGATTTCTTTATCTCACCAGAAGAAGAGTTTAAAACGATTGGTGGTTTGCCATACCTTTACGAATTGAACTTACGTCGTTTCGCTAAGGCCAATGAAGCTCATATTGCTAGCCGTAATCTATCAATTCGACTTTGGCAACACGATTCCAATAGCTTCCACCTAAAAGGCATTTGGGTCGATAAGCGCTACATGCTACTAACAGGTAATAACCTAAACCCTCGCGCATGGAAGCTGGACCTAGAGAACGGTGTCTTTATCCAAGATAACCACCACCACCTAACAGACAAGTTCCAGGCTGAAGTGGATAATATCCTTCAACACACGCAGCTTATCTGTACTTATAAGCAGTTGGATAAGATAGAGAGCTACCCGATGGAAGTTCAGAAGTTGATTCGTAAGATCACTCGTGTAAAAGCCGACAGAGTGCTTAAACAAATACTGTAGTCGATTTTATCAACGCCTAGCAAACGCTAGGCGTTTTTGTATCTACGAGATAGCCTAGCAGCTCCTGCCGATTTCTAGAGAGACGCCTCGTTAGGTAGCGATGAGGTCTGTAACAAAAATCCGAAGCTCATACACCAAAAGCGACGAAAGCCTAGTCGTCAAACTAGGCTTTATAATATGTGCCGAAATAGCAAGGGGACTTAATGCAGATTTGCCCACTAGGGACAAAACCCTAACGGAGCTCATTCTTCTGGGGTAACCACTTTTCTTCAAATGTAAAAAAGCCCTGCTATTGCTAGCAGGGCTTTTCTAATAAGTGGCGGAGTGGACGGGACTCGAACCCGCGACCCCCGGCGTGACAGGCCGGTATTCTAACCAACTGAACTACCACTCCGCAGTGGAATACTTGTCGTCGCTGACAAGTGTTCAAATTTAAAGCCTGGCGATGTCCTACTCTCACATGGGGAAGCCCCACACTACCATCGGCGCTATTGTGTTTCACTTCTGAGTTCGGCATGGAATCAGGTGGGTCCACAATGCTATGGTCGCCAAGCAAATTTTGCTTTTACTTTCAGTTTTTTAAAAACTGAAGGCAAAATAATCTGGAAAACTGTATTTAAAAGTCTCTTTCAAACTCATTCAAGGTCTGTCTTTGAGTCCACAAAACCCCTTGGGTGTTGTATGGTTAAGCCTCACGGGCAATTAGTACAGGTTAGCTCAATGCCGCGCAGCACTTACACACCCTGCCTATCAACGTCGTAGTCTACGACAACCCTTTAGGAC
>NZ_LNRF01000042.1 GCF_001557875.1 Vibrio splendidus
TAAGAGAACAACCTGATTGATGGGCTTATGGGAAAACATCAATTTAGGCTTACTTTGTGAAAAGTAAGACACACCCTGGAGGGGTTCCCGAGTGGCCAAAGGGAGCAGACTGTAAATCTGCCGGCACTGCCTTCGATGGTTCGAATCCGTCTCCCTCCACCATATTCTTCTTACCTCTTTCGAGAGTTAAGAGAACAACCTGATTGATGGGCTTATGGGAAAACATCAATTTAGGCTTACTTTGTGAAAAGTAAGACACACCCTGGAGGGGTTCCCGAGTGGCCAAAGGGAGCAGACTGTAAATCTGCCGGCACTGCCTTCGATGGTTCGAATCCGTCTCCCTCCACCATATTCTTCTTACCTCTTT
>NZ_LNRF01000043.1 GCF_001557875.1 Vibrio splendidus
GGAGGACGCTCACCACTTTGTGGTTCATGACTGGGGTGAAGTCGTAACAAGGTAGCCCTAGGGGAACCTGGGGCTGGATCACCTCCTTATACGAAGATATTCACGATAAGTGTCCACACAGATTGATATGTTTAAACAGTTAAGAGTAACCTATGTCCCGTTCGTCTAGAGGCCTAGGACACCGCCCTTTCACGGCGGTAACAGGGGTTCGACTCCCCTACGGGATACCATCTTTAAGCACATTTATTTAAGTGTTTTTAAAAATGGTTCATTTTATTGAATCAAGCTCTTTAACAATTTGGAAAGCTGACTGATTGATTACTTACGAGTAATTCAATCAAATTTAAAAGTTCTCAATGTTTA
>NZ_LNRF01000044.1 GCF_001557875.1 Vibrio splendidus
CGAACCATCGAAGGCAGTGCCGGCAGATTTACAGTCTGCTCCCTTTGGCCACTCGGGAACCCCTCCAGGGTGTGTCTTACTCTTCACAAAGTAAGCCTAAATTGATGTTTTCCCATAAGCCCATCAACTAGGTTGTTCTCTTAACTCTCGAAAGAGGTAAGAAGAATATGGTGGAGGGAGACGGATTCGAACCATCGAAGGCAGTGCCGGCAGATTTACAGTCTGCTCCCTTTGGCCACTCGGGAACCCCTCCAGGGTGTGTCTTACTTTTCACAAA
>NZ_LNRF01000045.1 GCF_001557875.1 Vibrio splendidus
AGGTAAACATTGAGAACTTTTAAATTTGATTGAATTACTCGTAAGTAATCAATCAGTCAGCTTTCCAAATTGTTAAAGAGCATAAAGCAAAAAGCTTTAATCAATAACTTACGTTATTAATTAAAGCTCTGGCTTTAACTAAATCTAAACCATCAATCTGTGTGGACACTTATCGTGAATATCTTCGTATAAGGAGGTGATCCAGCCCCAGGTTCCCCTAGGGCTACCTTGTTACGACTTCACCCCAGTCATGAACCACAAAGTGGTGAGCG
>NZ_LNRF01000046.1 GCF_001557875.1 Vibrio splendidus
CGAACCATCGAAGGCAGTGCCGGCAGATTTACAGTCTGCTCCCTTTGGCCACTCGGGAACCCCTCCAGGGTGTGTCTTACTCTTCACAAAGTAAGCCTAAATTGATGTTTTCCCATAAGCCCATCAATCAGGTTGTTCTCTTAACTCTTAAAAGAGGTAAGAAGAATATGGTGGAGGGAGACGGATTCGAACCATCGAAGGCAGTGCCGGCAGATTTACAGTCTGCTCCCTTTGGCCACTCGGGAACCCCTCCAGG
>NZ_LNRF01000047.1 GCF_001557875.1 Vibrio splendidus
AACCCCTTGGGTGTTGTATGGTTAAGCCTCACGGGCAATTAGTACAGGTTAGCTCAATGCCTCGCAGCACTTACACACCCTGCCTATCAACGTCGTAGTCTACGACAACCCTTTAGGACACTTATAGTGCCAGGGAAAACTCATCTCAAGGCTCGCTTCCCGCTTAGATGCTTTCAGCGGTTATCGATTCCGAACTTAGCTACCGGGCAATGCCATTGGCATGACAACCCGAACACCAGAGGTTCGTCCACTCCG
>NZ_LNRF01000048.1 GCF_001557875.1 Vibrio splendidus
CGAGTAATTCAATCAAATTTAAAAGTTCTCAATGTTTACCTTTATGGTAAACACAACAAACACATTCAAGTGTCTTGTATTCGATTCAAACTTGTTTGAATCACATTGAGTCCGGCAAACAGTCATTAAGAATTAACCCTTCTTGATGACAACCAAAAACCTTGGTTAGTTGCCATACACTAAGACCCTTTCGGGTTGTATGGTTAAGTGACTAAGCGTACACGGTGGATGCCTTGGCAGTCAGAGGCGATGAA
>NZ_LNRF01000049.1 GCF_001557875.1 Vibrio splendidus
ACGAACCTCTGGTGTTCGGGTTGTCATGCCAATGGCATTGCCCGGTAGCTAAGTTCGGAATCGATAACCGCTGAAAGCATCTAAGCGGGAAGCGAGCCTTGAGATGAGTTTTCCCTGGCGCTATAAGTGTCCTAAAGGGTTGTCGTAGACTACGACGTTGATAGGCAGGGTGTGTAAGTGCTGCGAGGCATTGAGCTAACCTGTACTAATTGCCCGTGAGGCTTAACCATACAACACCCAAGGGGTT
>NZ_LNRF01000050.1 GCF_001557875.1 Vibrio splendidus
AGGCGGTAAGAGCAGCGAATAACTAATGCGATACTAGCTCAGTTGGTAGAGCGCAACCTTGCCAAGGTTGAGGTCATCGGTTCGAACCCGATGTATCGCTCCAAATTAGCCTTTTAAAGGCAAGATTCATTGACTTAAACAATGCATCCGGACGCGGGATGGAGCAGTTTGGTAGCTCGTCGGGCTCATAACCCGAAGGTCGTCGGTTCAAATCCGGCTCCCGCAACCACATTACAGTTA
>NZ_LNRF01000008.1 GCF_001557875.1 Vibrio splendidus
GATACCACAAACGTTCACTCTCAGAAACAGCGATGTATCGAGTTAAACAGTTGCTAGGAGGGCAACTGAGCTTAAGAAATTACAATGCACAGGTGGGTGAAACTTACGCGATGATAAAAGCGTTGAACAAGCTTACTGGGTTAGGTATGCCTGAAACTTGTCGTATTGACTAAGGAATACGCGAAACGGGGTGGCTCTATCTCTAAATTTAATTACGCAACAAAGCCTCTTTGGACAGAGCCTAGACCGGTAAATGAAGCGGTTGAAACATCTGCGCTACGGTTTAAACACCTGCATTGCATTAGACACAAGCACAGCGGATTAGCCACAGGTACAGCAGATTAACCACCTGTCAAAAAACAACGAGCGTGTTTCTAATCACACAGCTTTAGAGTAGAAAACAAACTCATTCGCGACAAACCAAAAACCCGACTCATCGCCTTACAACAGTTAAGGTGAAAAGATAGATAGAAAAAAGGTAAACAGGCAGAATCGTGACTATAGAAAAGCCACAATTGGATTCAAAACCTTCCCCACCGACTCGATTGAATAGTAAAGCACCGTTTTCCGGCAATTTATTTGTGATCTGGGTTGCGCGCGTACCGCATACTATCAGATACTGAACAAAACTAACCTTCAGCCACAGTAAACGTTCCGCGCTTGCTGTTCAGGAAATTCAATGAGTTCAGATAATCAGCCGACCTACTTCTTTTTCGATTACGAAACTTGGGGCGTTAGCCCAGCAAAAGACCGTCCGAGTCAATTTGCGGGAGTTCGTACCGACCAAGACTTTAACGTTATTGGAGAGCCTCTGGTTATCTATTGCCAACCTCCTGCTGATTACCTCCCTGCGCCTGAAGCAGCACTAATCACACGCATCACACCACAGAAAGCGGCTTCACAAGGTCTTCCTGAGCCGGAGTTTATTGCTAAGATCCATGCTGAGTTAGCCAAACCAAACACCACAAGCCTTGGCTACAACAGTATTCGATTCGATGACGAAGTAACGCGTTACACCTGTTACCGAAACTTCATTGACCCATATGCGTGGAGCTGGCAGAACGGCAACTCACGTTGGGATCTACTGGATGTAATGCGCGCTGTTCACGCACTGCGTCCTGAAGGCATTGTTTGGCCAGAGAACGAAGAAGGTTATCCAAGCTTCAAACTGGAACACCTATCTGTGGCAAACGGCATTGAACACGAGAACGCGCACGATGCAATGGCCGATGTTATTGCGACCATCGAGTTAGCGAAGAAGCTGAAAGCAGCACAACCTAAGATGTTCGATTACCTTTACAACATGCGTCATAAGCGTAAGCTGAATGACCTAGTCGATATCGTAAACATGACACCATTGATGCACGTTTCAGGCATGTTTGGTCGAGACTGCAACTACACTAGTTGGATTGTGCCTATGGCGTGGCACCCAACCAATCAGAATGCCGTTATCGTGGTTGATTTAGCTAAAGATCCAAGCCCGTTATTAGAACTGGATGCTGATGAACTCAGAGACAGGCTCTACACCAAACGTAGTGAACTTGGTGAAGACGAGCTACCCGTACCAATCAAATTAGTTCAACTGAACAAGTGCCCTATTCTTGCGCCAGCCAAAACACTGACGGCTGAAAATGCCGAAACCATCGGTATCGATCGCCAACAATGCTTGAAGAACCTAGCACTGCTTCGTGAACACCCAGAGATCCGCGAAAAACTGATCGGGCTGTACTCACAAGAGCGCGAGTACGAAAAGAGTGATGATGTTGATACACACCTTTACGACGGTTTCTTTTCACCTGCTGATAAAACAGCGATGAACATCATTCGCGAAACTGACCCGAACAACTTGGCAGCTTTGGATATCACCTTCAGTGACGAACGTATTAAACCGTTACTGTTCCGTTACCGTGCGCGTAACTTCCCATGGACGCTCGACGAAGCCGAGCAACTGAAATGGGCGAACCATTGTCGTGAGTTTTATGAGGGCCGTTTAGAAGAGTACATGCTGAACCTTGAAAACCTCGCACACGAACATGAAAGCGACGAGAAGAAAATGGCTATCTTGAAGGCGGTTTATCAGTACGTAGAAAAGTTAGCTAGCTAATTCCATTATCAAGAGACGTAACACTTTGAAAGAAAGATTGATCCAACTGGTTTACTGCTTAATCTCCTTCACCTTAATCATAGGTGCACTTACAGCAGGTAACGCGTTACAACACTTTTTGGATACCTCAATCCCAGGCAGTATTTTTGGCATGTTGATTCTGTTTGCCGCCATGGTGATTGGTATTGTTCCTTCGCACTGGGTACAGCCCGGTGCAAGCTTGATTATCCGCCTAATGATCTTACTGTTTGTTCCGATCAGTGTTGGGTTGATGGATCACTTCGACATGCTCATCGCGAACGCATTGCCAATTATGGCGAGCGCCGTTGGTGGCACATTACTGGTGTTGGTGTCCTTATCATGGTTCTTAGACCGCTTGCTTTCGAGAGGTAACTGATCATGTGGATTCTACTCACCATCGTGGTATTCCTGTTTGCTCGCTGGGTAAGCCAAAAAGTAAACTCGCCGCTGTGTAACCCCCTGCTTATCAGCATTGGTATCATCATTCCGATTCTCACGTTCTTCAAAGTACCGTTTGAGACTTACTATGCTGACAACACCTGGATTACCTACATGCTTCAGCCTGCGGTTGTTGCACTTGCTTACCCGCTTTATGAACAGCTACCTCAAATCAGAGCCAACTGGCGCATCATCACCTTTGCTTGCACGTTAGGCAGTGTAATGTCGATGACAACAACGGCATTAATCGCAGTGGCTTTTAAAGCGGACTTAACTTTGATCGCGAGTTTGTTAGGCAAATCAGTCACCACGCCAATTGCGATGGAAGTATCAAGCCATTTAGGTGGTGAAGCAGCGATTGCGGCAATACTGGTATTGATTGTTGGTCTGTTTGGGGCAATTTTTGCTTATCCAATCTACAATCTCATTGGTATTAAGAGCCCTATCGCCCGTGGTTTAACCATGGGTACCGTGTCTCACGCTTTAGGCACTGCAACCTGTGCTGAAAAGAATCAGGAAGATGCAGCATTCAGTTCTTTGGCTCTTGTACTTTGCGGCGTCATTACCTCAATCATCGCACCGAGCATATTTTCGCTTGTAGTTTGGTTCTACTCTTAACCATTTTTATTACAGTTTAAACGTTGCTCGTTCATTGGTTACCTAATAGATTTGGCTAACGGTTCTAAAGTATGACAAGTAGCCCAAGCAGAACTCTGATTATCTCAGTGTTGGCTTGGGCTTTTTTATCGCATTTACTCAGTAATAGCAGTCAAATCACGGTCTTTTACGAGCACTAAGTGCGATATCAGCTGTATAAATGGCTCTTGTAATCGATTTCAAGTGTGACCTCACTCTAATTATGCAAACCAATGTAACAACAACAATTCAATAGTGATCTTTATCACAGAAAATTCCTGAGCAATGCATAAACTTAAAGCCTAAGGTCAATTAAGGATTCAACATGAACAGTCGTATTACCCTGGCGCTGGAAAGTGCTCCAACAGCAATCAAAGCACTTTTGAGTGACATCGTATTAGCAGACAACTTTGACGCGACATTGTCTCCAGAACAATTTGCTAGCTTACTACAAGCAAGTGGTTTAGCGGATGACGAGCTACGTATTGCACTACTTCCTTTTGCCGCAGCGTATTCTTATGCTCCGTTATCTGACTTTTATGTTGGTGCAATCGTGCGCGGTTTGTCTGGCACTCTGTATTTTGGTGCAAACCTTGAAATCGCTGGTGCTCAACTTGGCCAAACAGTACACGCAGAGCAATCTGCAATCAGCCATGCTTGGATGAAAGGCGAACAAGGTATCTCAGATATCACGATCAACTTCAGTCCTTGTGGTCACTGTCGTCAATTCATGAACGAACTGACAACAGCAAAAGAACTTAAAGTTCAGCTTCCACAACGTGATGAAATGTCTCTGCAAGAGTACCTGCCAGACTCATTCGGCCCTGCTGATTTAGGTGTCAAAACTGGCCTAATGACGAAGCTTGATCATAAGTATACGACCGAAGAAACAACGCCTATTGTTGTAGAAGCGCTAGCAGCACTAAACCGCAGCCATGCTCCTTACACCAAAAACCTAAGTGGTGTTTCACTACAACTGACGTCAGGTGAGATCTTCACGGGTGCTTATGCAGAAAATGCCGCGTTTAACCCGAGCCTACCCCCTCTGCAAGTGGCGTTGATTCAACTTAAACTGGCTGGCTTCGATTTTGAACAAATTGAAAGTGCTGCTTTGGTTGAAATCGCAGAAGGTAGCATCAGTCACCTAGCGGATACGCAATCTACATTAGAAGCGATTAATCCAGACATTCCAGTGACTTACTTAGCAATCTAAGTACATCTAATTAACAAAAATTTAAATAAGCAGCCCTATTTAACAGGGCTGCTTTTTTTATCCCTGCAATTAACGCAACAGCTTGCGCAAACGTTTGCTTTTATCATTAAAATAAGTATGATCTCCCCGTTTTCAATCAATCGTTCAAAAGATCGGAAGGAATTTCTATGTTTGGTACTGCTACTCGTGAAAATGCTACTCGTGTACTTCTATTAGGTTCAGGTGAACTCGGCAAAGAAGTTGCTATCGAGTGCCAACGTTTAGGTTTGGAAGTTATTGCTTGTGACCGTTATGCAGACGCACCAGCGATGCAAGTTGCGCATCGTAGCCATGTATTAGACATGTTAGACGGCGATGCACTTCAAGCGATCATTGAACTAGAAAAGCCAGATTATGTGGTTCCTGAAATTGAAGCTATTGCCACCAGCAAGTTGGTAGAGCTAGAAGCGCAAGGCTTAAATGTCGTTCCAACTGCGAATGCAACCAAGCTAACGATGAACCGAGAAGGTATCCGTCGCCTAGCCGCAGAAGAGCTGAAACTGAGCACTTCTCCTTACCGCTTTGCAGATACCTTTGAAGATTTCTCAGCCGCTGTTGAGTTCGTGGGTATGCCTTGCGTTGTTAAGCCAGTAATGAGCTCTTCAGGTAAAGGTCAAAGCGTTATCAAAACAGAAGAAGATATTCAGAAGTCTTGGGACTACGCACAAGAAGGCGGTCGTACTGGCGCAGGTCGCGTTATCGTTGAAGGCTTTATTGATTTCGATTACGAGATCACCCTTCTAACCGTTCGC
This sequence comes from Vibrio splendidus, assembly GCF_001557875.1. Classification (GTDB taxonomy): domain Bacteria; phylum Pseudomonadota; class Gammaproteobacteria; order Enterobacterales; family Vibrionaceae; genus Vibrio; species Vibrio splendidus_F. Next base: position 5,204 of record NZ_LNRF01000008.1, read on the forward strand.
GCTGTTGATGGCGTTCACTTCTGTGCACCTATCGGTCACCGCCAAGAAGACGGTGATTACCGCGAATCATGGCAGCCACAAGTGATGTCAGACAACGCACTTAAAGCCGCGCAATACACGGCTGAACAAGTGGTTAACGCACTAGGTGGTCACGGTATCTTTGGCGTCGAGCTGTTTGTTAAAGGCGATCACGTTATCTTCAACGAAGTATCCCCTCGCCCACACGATACTGGCTTAGTGACATTAATGTCTCAAGACTCATCGGAATTCGCACTGCACGTACGCGCGTTTACTGGTATGCCAATCAAATCAATCACGCAATACGGCCCATGTGCTTCAGCGGTTATTCTGGGCCAAGGCACTTCAACCAACATTCGTTTTGAAGGTCTTACAGAGGCGCTAGACGCACCACAAACTCAAGTTCGCTTGTTTGGTAAGCCTGATATCGATGGTCGCCGTCGCCTAGGTGTGGCGCTTACTCGTCGCAACAGTACAGAGACAGCAATTGAAGATGCCATTGAAAGTGCATCTAAAGTAAAAGTGATTTACTAGCTAGCTATTCAACTCTGAACAATCGCGACTTCAAACCTGAACAATAAAAAAGACGGGCCATTGAGCCCGTCTTTTTGTTGGTGTTCTCATTTTATTGAAGCAGTCTTTTCGCTTGAAAGCTCACTGACTTAAGCGTCTGACTCAATCAAATACACTTCTTCACTGAATCGAGACAAGCCTTTCTTAGCAATCTTCGGATGTTCATCGTCCGCTATATCTTGATTCAACAACGTGATTTTGTATCCTGCGAACAACTGATCGATCTCTAGTTTAGGTACGCTAAACGGAGGTCCTGGCATCTCGCTTTGGTCATAATCCAGAGTTACCAGAAGGATCTTTCCACCCGGTTTCAGCAGTTGTTTTAAACGCTCTACGTACTGCACTCGCATCTCTTCAGGCAGTGCGACTAAAGACGCGCGATCATAAATGGTATCAACAGGCTGGATTGGAGCTGTGAAGTAATCGCCTGTATAGATGTTCAGCTCATCGAATTGATACAGCTCATGCTGACCGCTAATTTGAGTCACAGTCGGCGTGTACAGGTGCTCTGCAAAAAATGCGCGAACCGCAATCTGGCTTAACTCGACACCTTGAACATCTTCATGCTTTGAAGCTAGCCAAATCAGATCTTCACTTTTGCCACAAAGTGGAACAAACACACTCTGCTCGTAGCTAGTCTCAGTCTTTTCCCAAAATTTAATCAGAAGTGGGTTTACATCTTCGAGGTGGAAACCAATTTGGTTGGCTGCCCATTTATTGTGCCAAAATTCAGGATTATTCATCTTTCGTTCATGTTAAACAGTCATAATGCAAGGGTACAGTATAGAGAGGTAAGAGCAACCTTAGCTTGGTTTAAAGTACCAAATTGGTTTCGGCAGAATCAGAAACTGGCTTAGTTCAAAGTTCTGATAATTGCGGAACTAACGCTTGGATTATTTGTCTATATCTTCACATTTTAAAGCAATATTAAACGTTAGAGTTGGTTTCTGTCTTAGCTAGCCCCATTTAATATGTAGTGAGTTTAGTTAAGCTGTTTTTACTCTTATGCGTTACTGGTTACCCCTTTTGACTACCCGTTTTTTGTAACCTTGTATTTTGGAGTTTGAATGAGTGTATTTCTCCGTACGACGGCCCTAATGCTTCTAGTATTGAGCCGAGCGCCTGCATTCGCAGCAGCACCTGTTTCAACAAGTTCAACTGATCAATCACGCACCGCGTCATCGCAAAACCAAGTTTCATCAAATGTATTCCGCCATAGCCTAAGCGGCTTGTATGGCATAAAAGCATTCGACTCACGCCCGACTCAGCCTTATACCGACTTCGATATTCTGTACAGCAAAGCGCATCAAGGCCAAGCTGAACTAGAAACTATCTGTAAAAGTACTGCCCTACTCACCAATTCTGAAGCACTATTTGCCGGCGTTAAATCTCAAGCTCGTGCAGAAGAAAAAATCGCCCTTGAGCTTGATGGTGACGTAACAAAAATTACCGACTTAGCCCGCGCAACTATCATCGCGAACGATGTCGAGAGCTTGGTTGAAGTTTACGAAGCGCTAAGCCGTGAAGCAGACGTTGTTAAGCTGAAAAACAAGTTTAAATCACCAGCTGACTCTGGCTACCGTGACCTTAACTTGTTGGTTCGTTTACCTAAAACCAACATCATTGCAGAGGTTCAACTTCACTTAAAAGCGATTGCTGATGTGAAAAGTGGCCCTGAACACGAGCTGTACGAAATTATCCAAGGTATTGAGCGTCACGCAATTGCTGAACATCGCCCAATCAACGATATCGAAGCGGCACAAATCAATAGCCTAAGACGCCAATCTTTAGAGCTTTACCAACAAGCATGGCAACCGTACATTACAACGCACATTAAAGCGGCTTAATCACTGACTAAGCAATTATCATAAACAAGAACGACAAAGGGCTGCATAATCGCAGCCCTTTCTTTTATCAATTATTTTGCTTATCCAACCTCTTAGAAACCAACTTAGCCAGTATCCCGAGAAAGCCCCACCTACTGGTGATAATACTCTTTAGTGCGGTTATATAAGTCCAATGGCTTCAACGTGCCATAGAATGCAGCTACGTCTTGCAAGTCTTTATCCGAAAGGTGTTTGACCACCGACTGCATGTACAAATCTTGGCGTTCATCACTTTTAAAATCACGCAGCTGTTTAAGAATATACCCAGCTTTCTGACCTTTGATGTTTGGATAAGATTGTACGAAGGGAATGATTTTGTCGCCATGACACTGGCTACATAGATTCTGAACCAACTTTTCACCTGCGACTAGGTTAGGTATGTAACCCTCGGTGATTACCTTGCTATCGACACTAGCTTCAACCTCAGTTTTAGCTTCCACTTCAAGCTTCGGCGCTGGTTCCGACTTTATTCCTAATGATTCGACTCGCGAGGCAACTTTATCTTCAGGGCTCGACTGTTCATCAGTACACGCCGACAGCGACAAAACTACTGATACAGCGGCTATCGCGATAGCTCTATTAACAACAGCTCCATTCGCAACAATTCCATTTGCAAGAGAGGCCCGCTTTAATCGTTTAATGATCACTGGCTCTCTCCCGGCATAGGTGGCATCAAGGCGCTATCAATAGGCTTACGACGATACTTGTTCATATCGATGCCTTTGTCTTGATAATAGGTACTGAGGTAATCCAGTACTGGGTCCCAAGTATCAGACAGATCCCACAGCCCTTGAGTATCGACCATCCACTGAATAGTTTCACGCCATTGTTCTCTGTTACCGCTGTTCTGAGCAACGATTAAGCTGGTATGGCAAGCGTTACATTGCCCTTTCACGGTCTCCCAACCGGGTGCCATAATCAGACCCGATGCTTTATCTACACCGTAGTACTCTTTTGGATTCTCAGGAATGTCTTCAGCATGAACGAGCATCGACGTTAATAAGCTACACACCAATGCCGCTCTTATTATACCTTTACGGTAACTGCGCTTACTGGCAGGAGTTGAGTTTGCATGAAATGAGTGACCATCAACCAAATTGGTAAGTTTAGAACTGCCATCAATAGGCTTATTGGAAATAGACAGCATCACGACACTCTTACTGCGATACGGTGGCAACCATTAAACAGGTAACCTTTAGGATTCCATTGCGGTTGCACGACTGGCTGGCAATCACCTTCGCTATCGGTCGCCTTCGCCCAAATCTCATAATAACCTGTCATAGGAAGGTCTAGATCGGCTTCCCATTGTTGCCACGCGCCTTTGTTTACTGGCTTATTCAGCTTTGCATCCTGCCAAGTGGTACCGTAATCGTAACTCACTTGCAGCCTCTCAACGGTTCTTAGCCCAGCCCAAGCATGACCACTGACTTTAATCTTTTTACCAAGGGGAAACTCAGTTCCGCTTTTTGGAGAAGTAATCAGCGACTTCACAATCATCTCTTCAATGATTCGGAAATCTTTGTTATCCACTTTCTCACCCGGAGCGATTGGGTTCTTAGGCACTTGATAAGCAGGAGCCGCCATCTTGTGGCCATCATGAATCTTATTTCGAATACTGATGCCTGTTGTGCATTTCTGAGAAACAGAAGCCGGTCGACCGCCAAATACCGTTCGTAGCGGATAACCATGGAGATAAGGGATCGGCTCGCCATTCATTTCCCATGCAATCAAGGCGTTATCGTTCATTGCAGCTGCAATAGGAACACCACGTGAAATCGCCTCACCTTTACCACTCAAGTGTTTATCAAAGCCATGGTTACCAACGTAAACCGCATCATCTTTAATGCCACAGTCTTTGAGCACATCGCTCAACAACACCCCTGTCCACTGCGAACAATAGACACCAGCATTGTTCCATTGATTACCTTTGGTGCTTGGATAAAAGTTGTTACGACTGTTACCACCACACTCCAACACAAGGCTTTGTGTGTGATGTTTAAACTTAGATTTGAGCTCGGCTATCGTGTAGGTTTTGCTTTGTTTTACCGATTCCCCTTTCACTTCGAAGGTCCAAGTGTCAGGGTCCATCTCCGTAAAATCAGGCATCAAGCCATTCCAACGAACAAAGGGAACATCTGCAGGTGTCACAGCAGGCGCAAGCATACTTTCTGGCGGATACGCATTCAAAGGGTTGGTATTTAAAACGGTGTAGTAATCCGGTAGATCTTCTGCTTTTGCCCACGTTAATGCATTGATATCCAATGCAGCTAAACCTTCAGGACGATTCGCGGCAAATACCCACGACACTGGCAATGCAGATACTGCGGTTGCTGAAAGCGCGGCTTTAAGGAACTGTCTTCTATCTAAACTCATTGCGGTGCCCCTGTTTTATTCAGTTGGTAAAAGTAATTAGCTAACTTCTTGATGTCTTCTTCTGACAATAATTGCGCGACTTTGGACATCGTTTTGTCCTCACGCTTACCACTTTTAAAGTCAGTCAGTTGCTCAGTAAGGTAGACTTGGTTTTGCCACTTAAGGTTGGGGATAGAGGGAAACGAGGTGTCGTTGTTACTGCCATGACAAGCAATGCACATATTGGCGAGTTGCTGGTACTCAGCTGCCGGAGCGACAGTCGATAAAAAGAGTAACATCAAAGCTAAAGCGGACTTACGCAAAGCTTCTCCTTAGATTTAGATCAACAAAATAGATTAACTAGCTGCTTATTGAGCACATTACAGCAAATCACTCGGATGATTTAAATTCAATTAGATTTAACCACTGTTCAATTTAACTGAACAGATTCATAAAACACATGAAAAAACCTGAATAAATACTGGTTAGCTGTCCATTTTAAATGTATGGGTAATAACTAAAGACGGGTGTCGATGTATGGAAATACGTACGATATAGAATGCGCGAGATTACGAGGTTGCGAGGTTGCGAGGTTGCGAGGTTGCGAGGTTGCGAGGTTGCGAGGTTGCGAGATGATAAAAGACTTAAAGAGAGGCACAACAATAATTGCCAGACCAAAAACAAAAAGACCACGCTAGGCGTGGTCTATTGCTTGGCTACTTCTCGATTTTAATATTTTCAACTCGGGCCTTTAGTTTTTGTCCCGGTCTGAAAGTAACAACACGTCGAGCAGAAATTGGAATGTCTTCACCAGTTTTCGGGTTACGACCAGGTCGCTCGTTTTTCTCGCGAAGATCAAAATTACCAAAACCAGACAGTTTTACCTGTTCGCCATTTTCGAGTGCTTTACGAACTTCTTCGAAAAACACTTCAACCGTTTCCTTGGCATCCCGCTTGCTGTATCCGAGTGTCTCAAACAGGTTCTCAGCCAAATCGGCCTTCGTGAGTGCCATAAAACTTTCCTCAAAGCTATGTTAAACATTGCTACTATCGTCAGTAGCGCCAAAGCATTTACCCTATTCAATCAATGAGATAAGGTCATTTACAAGGAAAGTGTATGCCAAGCTTCTGATTTTCGCCAACTTTTTTATCTTAACTATTTAATTATTCTTTCAAATCAGAAAGATAAGTCGCTTCAAATTTCACATATATAGCTAAAAACCATCTACTCAACAGCCACAGAATAGAACTATACTCCACAAAAATAGATTAGTTCAGAATTTAAAACTTAAGCGATCCGAATATTAATTTTTGAGACTTTTCTCCGATACCCAATAAAATCAGCCACTTGATTTGATATTGGACTCAACAGAGGTCACTAAATAAACGTTATTAAATATGAGATTTGTATCATTTCAGAATTTAATTCGAATTCGCTTATAACAACCCATGTTCTTTTGGGAGTTTAATCAGTAATCCAATCATTATAAGAAAGCTTCTTTGGTACAACATGCAAATGATGGGCAATAAACGGCTATTATTCATCTACAAAGTAAGCTTGGAAAGAGAGAGCCCACCTAAGAGGTTCTTTAATTAAAAGTTCGTTTCTTATAGCTAGTTGTTATGTTATAACATATCCACATTATCACTAATTTTGTGGATTGAATGAGAGACATCGAAGCGATCATCGAGCACGTAAAACAAGGCTGTAAAACAAACGGAAAACAGTTTACCGCTAAAAGACTGTTGATACTGCGTGCGCTGGTTCATGCCGACAAAGCTCTGTCTGCGTATGAACTCGTTGAATACTGTAAGGAACACTTTGACCAGCACGTTCAAGCGATGTCAGTTTATCGAGTGTTGGAATTTCTTGAAGAGCAGCACTTAGCACACAAACTGCAAGTCTCTAATAAGTACATACTTTGCGACCATATCCTTTGCGATCATGAGCACGGCATCCCGCAATTTTTGATTTGCTCTAAGTGCGACAAAATCAGCGAGCAAACCATCGCCCCTTCCATCATTCGCGATCTTCAATCTCATGCAAAGCAAGAAGGCTTTACTGTAACAAGCCCACAGTTAGAGATTAGCTGCGTATGTGATGAATGCGTCGATACATAAGCTCTAAGCTCTAAGCTCTAAGCTCTAAAAAGCATAGACGTAACCGTAACGATATTTTATTAAACACTCCCCCAGCATTAGCACTAATCAAAAAGGAAGAATGAACCGCTATGTCTGCAACACTCATCAAGAATGCCCGCTTGGTCAATGAAGGCATCATTGCCGAATCGGATCTATTGATCATTAACCAGCGAATAGAAAGAATCGCCAATAACATTGAACCAAAACCAGACGATGAGATTATTGACGCTCAAGGGTGCTATCTCCTTCCAGGGATGATTGACGATCAAGTCCATTTTCGCGAACCCGGCCTCACTCACAAAGGCTCAATAGCCACCGAATCACGAGCTGCAGTTGCTGGCGGCATTACGAGTTATATGGAAATGCCGAACGTAAACCCGGCGACCACCACCATTGAAGCATTAGAACGAAAGTTTGATATTGCAGCACAAAGCTCACTGGCAAATTATTCATTTTACCTTGGTGCGACCGAAGACAACCTTGAACAAATCAAACAACTCGACCCTAAGAATCATTGTGGGGTGAAGGTGTTTATGGGCGCTTCCACTGGCAACCTATTGGTGGAAGATCCTCAAGCGCTAGATGCTATATTCCGCGACTCTCCCGTACTTATCGTTACCCATTGTGAAAGCGGCCCCGTCATTGTCCAAAACCAAGAAAAACTGAGAGAAGAGAAAGCCGAATTCACGATTGAAGACCACCCCACGCTGCGAGACGCCAATGCTTGCTACGCCTCTTCGTCATACGCAGTAGAGCTAGCCAAAAAGTACAGCAGTCAACTTCATGTACTGCACATCACGACTGAGAAAGAACTCGCACTGTTTGAAACAGGCCCCATTCAAAACAAGCACATTACGGCTGAAGCTTGTGTCCACCACCTTTGGTTTAGCAACCAAGACTACGCAGCGTTGGGCAATCAAATTAAGTGTAACCCTGCCATCAAATATCCGAGTGATCGTGACGCGCTAATAGCGGCTCTGAATTCGGGAAAAATCGACATTATTGCGACGGATCACGCGCCTCATACATGGGAAGAAAAACAGGTTCCCTATGAACAAGCACCCGCAGGTTTACCTTTAGTCCAGCATGCTTTGTTGACGCTGTTTGACCATGTGAAATCAGGAAGAATGACGATGACTCAGGTTGTAGAGAAAACGGCTCACAACCCAGCACTGCGCTATGCAATACGTGAACGAGGCTTTATTCGCGAAGGTTACTACGCCGATTTAGTCTTGGTTGACTCGCAAGCACCAACCTTAGTCAGCGATGAAAACAGCTTATACCAATGTATATGGTCACCATTTTCAGGGCATGAGTTCTCCGCTCAGGTAAAGCACACATGGGTAAATGGATCCAGAGTGTATAGCCATCCTGAGGCATTCGCAGATCAAAAGACTCAAGACAGCGTCAAACAAAGCACTCAGCCAACACCGGCAATGAGGCTCTCTTTTGAACGTTAGAGCCTCGACTAAGAAAAACAGACCACCATCTAAACAACGGAATAAATCGCTGGCCACTTATAACGGTAGGCCCAGCGGCACTAAAAAAATAAAAGAGCTCAATATGTTAAGAAGAAACCCTAGCGGCCATATGCCGAACGTGTCGGAAACCACCTTCATTGACCCGACCGCTATCATCTGCGGGAAAGTCATCATTGAAGATAACGTGTTTATCGGCCCCTACGCCGTCATTCGTGCCGACGAGGTTAACGAACAAGGTGACATGGAAGCAATCGTGATTAAGCGCGATACCAATATTCAAGATGGTGTCGTCATACACTCAAAAGCAGGAGCAGCGGTGACCATTGGAGAACGCTCTTCTATCGCTCACCGCTCTATCATTCATGGGCCATGTGAAGTTTGTGACGATGTCTTTATTGGCTTCAACTCGGTGGTATTCAATGCTGTGATTGGCAAAGGTTGCGTCATTCGCCACAACTGTGTGGTAGATGGCCTCGATTTACCGGAAAACTTCCATGTCCCACCAATGACCAATATAGGCTCAGGGTTTGACTTAAATAGCATCTCCAAAGTACCGCCTGAATACTCCGCATTTTCAGAGTCTGTGGTATCAGCCAACCACACCTTAGTTCAAGGCTATAGGAGAATTGCTAATGAGCTCTGATAAGTCACCTATGTTAGGCATTCCAACTAACATTATTACTGGGTTCCTTGGGGTGGGAAAAACCTCTGCGATTCTCAACCTGATGAAGAACAAACCAGAAAATGAGCGCTGGGCTGTGCTAGTTAATGAGTTTGGAGAAATCGGCGTTGATGGTAGCTTGATTCAAGGCAACCAGACCGCACAACAAGTGTTCATTCGTGAAGTACCCGGTGGTTGCATGTGTTGTGCGGCAGGTTTACCGATGCAAATCGCGCTTAATCAACTGCTTACCGAAGCCAAACCAGATCGTTTGTTAATCGAACCAACAGGGCTTGGCCATCCTAAAGAAGTACTACAAGTTTTGTCCTCTGAACATTACCGTAAAGTACTATCACTGCAGAAAAACGTTACCTTAGTCGATGCACGGAAGCTCTCTGATTCTCGCTATGCAGATCACGATACCTTCAATCAGCAAATTACCATTGCCGATACCGTAGTTGGTAACAAAGTCGACCTATACCAAGATGGCGACGCAGAGAAACTGGCTGAATACGTGACTGAGATTTGTCACCCGAATACCAAGCTAGTCTTCGCTCACCATGGAAAAATCCCTTTTGAAGAGTTCGAAGGAGATACAAACTTCTTTGGTCAACAAGCGCACCACAACCATCATCATCACCAGCAAGACAAGCCGCTCGCTTCAGAATTACCAATGCCAGAAAGCGGCATGATCAAAGCGACTAACCAAGGTGAAGGTTTTGAAAGCGTTGGTTGGCGATTCTCTGCAGAGAAACTGTTTGACCACCAACGTTTGAGACACTTTTTAGTTGGATTGAAAGCTGAGCGGATGAAAGCGGTATTCATTACTCAAAGTGGTATTTTCGGGTACAACTTAACAGAGGATGGCTTGACGGAATCAGAACTCGATGAGTGTATCGAAACCAGAATAGAAGTGATCGGTCTAGAAATAGATGACGTGCTAGAGAGCCAGTTACTTGAGTGCATGATCGCTTAAGTCATAGAAAGAAATAAGCCCACTAACCTTGTATACCAAAGCTAGTGGGCTTATTTGCTGGTTATGGATTAGCAGTCTTATCAGCTCCTAGAAAAATTCTTAGCCTACAGAAACTAGACGCTTCTCTGCCAAGGCCATCGCAATGTTCACTTTAGCGTAAGCGCTCTCATTAATGAAATGTGGATAGATATCTTGTTCGCGCTCCCAATAGATATCATAACCAAAAAAAGTCGCTAACAACGGCTCACCTTGCTTCACGGCTTCGAAATCTCTGCCACAAATCGCTGGGTGTACCGTAGCGACTCGCATACCATCTGGACCAAGTGGCACATTCACCTCTTCAACATAGAAAAAAGCACTGTAATCTTGTAACGCTTTAACTTTGTTAAGGTTATGGTTCTCAACGTAATCAAGAACCAAGGTCAGCATTTGCTTCATCAGTTTGAGAGTGTCGAACTTGAGTGACCCATGCGCTTGAGCCCCTACTTCAATCATGACGCCGCGATCACCTGCCGTGCACAGGTATGGCTGCTCATCCCACGGTTTTCTGTCTTCAAAAAGAATATTGGCTTCCGGCATACGTTGCTTCACATACGCGCCCATTTTTTGGTAGAAAGCATCATTTGACAGCAAGATTAATGTCGCCCCCATATTGCTGGTCGTGTTGTGTAAATCAACGATCAATTGTTGCTCTCGATTTGCATCCCTTTCGGCAAACTGACGCGCGACCGCCTGTTCAGCTAAGTCAGATCCGCTTTCTTCATCACCAACAACAAACTGACGGTTTAGGTCTATATCTAGGTATCGTACATTCTGTTCTACCGCTTTCGGATTTGCGATAACAGAAGTCGCAGCGAACGTTGAACGATCAGCCCCATACATGCCCTCTTTGATCAGCTTGTTTAGGTAAATACCTGAGAGTTCATTGCCGTGTGTTCCCGCAACCAGCAAGACTTGTTTAATTTTATCCATGATATCGATGTCCAAATGTCGAGAAATCTACTTGCCCTATTTTTGATATGATATAACATAACAATTACTGACAAATTTCTCCAGATAACTTGACCGCCTTACATAAGATAACTTTAAGCAAATTCAATACATAGAATAAGACCTCACAAGTGCGAGGTCTTATTTGTCATTGAAAGGTGCTTATGCAACATCAGTTTTCTTCAATCACTTTTGTTCCGCAAGTATTTGTGTCGCTTTGGTATTCGCTGTTTTCGCAGGTTTCACAATCAGGCCAATCCCGACAAGAAACAGTATTGATGCAACAACCTGAGCCACAGACAGTACCTCGTCATACATAAAGTAACCACTGATCAATGCGAAGATAGGTACTAGCAAGGTTAACGGTGCCGTCGTGCTTAACGGATATTGGATTAGCAGCTTATTCCATACCCAGTATCCAAATAGCGTGGTTGGGTAAGCCTGAAACAGTACCGCAATCGTCGTGCTCCAATCCCATTGTTTGATACCCTGCCAAATAATTTGGTCACCGTGTAACATCACTGCAAATAACACTAATGGTACCGGAGCAAACAGCATCCCCCAAACATTGAACGCAAAAGCTTGAGTGGTTTTAGATGCCTTAACAATCACGCCCATTAAGGTCCAACTGCACGCCGCAATCATAATCAAGATCACGCCATTAACGGTGACATTGCCCGTTGCTGCAGATACCAATACCGCCAACGCACACATAGCTAGCATCGCACCCATTAACTTACGAACAGAAGCACTCTCCTTGAACACCCACACGCCAACCGCCATGCCGATTAATACGTTGGTTGACAGTAATACCGATGAAAGCCCAGAAGATAACCCAGCGGTGATCGACCATGAAGCCATCCCCCAGATACCCACACCAAACACAAAGCCATAACTAACTAAGTAACGCCAAGCGACATTAGGTCTCGCCACAAAAAATATTACTGGAACCACCGCGAGCGAAAAACGCGCTGCAGTGGCTAATAATGGATGAACGTTGGTCACACCCATTTTGATCATCGAGAAATTGAATCCCCAAATTGCCATGACGAATACCGCTAACAATAAATCATTTCTTTTCATAGTCACCCCTCCCTTGTTTTGAATGAGTATCCCTTGAACAAAAAAACCAGTACAGATACAATTTTCACAATAAAAACCAGTACAGTTAATAACGGTCGTGACAATGAGTATCTACAGAAAGCTAGCCAATCAGTTTATCGATGAGATAGAAACAGGCAAAAGACCGGAAGGCGGACGCATGCCTTCGCTACGTCAATTGGCCAAGCAACAAGCCATCAGCATGTCGACCGTGGTAAGCTGTTACCAAGAACTGGAATCACAAGGCTGGATTCATTCTCGACCGCAAGCAGGGTATTTTGTTTCTCCTCATAAACCTGCTCACTCAACCCCAGAGTGGGCACAGTTTGAGAGTAAGGTGTCGAGCGTTAGGCAAACCTCATCGACTCACAACTCAATCAACGGGCCTTTAGGGGTGTCTAGCACCACCAATGATGAACAATCGATTGTAGAACTGGAACGTAGTTTCCGCCGCGCTATCAAACGCATGGGCAACAGACTCAACCATTATCCTGATACACAAGGTGAGCCGATTTTACGACAGGCATTATCCACTCATTTTGCCAAGCTCGATGTGCACTTTTCACCTGAAGAGATGGTGATTACGGCTGGCTGTATGTCTGCGATTAAGGCCGCACTTGAATCTTGCACTAAAGAAGGCGACACCATCGCTATTAGCTCGCCATGTTTCAACGGTATTCTGGAATTGCTCGGACAAATGTCGCGAAAAATCATCGAGATCCCGTCTCTAGATGATGGTGTCGACTTGCAACAACTGGAAGCGCATTTGAAGAATAAACGAGTGGATGCCGCGATCTTTTGTACCTCTCATATGAACCCTCAAGGGATCAACATGTCAGCCACTCAAAAGCAGAAACTGGCTGAATTAGCGAATCACTATCGAGTGCCGATCATTGAAGATGATGTGTATCTGGAGCTTTCTTATTCCTCACACACGCCACTCCCCGCGAAATACTACGACAAAGGCGGCTATGTCTTATGGTGTGGATCAGTATCGAAAAGTTTGTCACCGAGTTACCGTTTGGGATGGTGTTTGCCGGGCAGGTTTATCAACGAGTATAAGGCTCAGTTCTCTGCTGCGAGCTACGGCATTGCCCTGCCTACTCAACTTGCGGTTGCTGACTTTATTGAATCTGGCCAATACGCAAAGCACGTGAGGAGAAGATGCTCTCAGATCTTGTCTTTGCGCCAGCAATACCTAAGTTATTTGTCTCAGCACCTTCCTCAAGATGTGAAGATAAGTAACCCACAAGGTGGCATGGTGCTTTGGCTGCAAATCCCAAGCTTGAACCAGTCAGCCTTTGCTCAGGGCATTACCGAGAAGAACATTGATATTAGGCTTGGACACCTGTTCAGCACTCTCGACCTTTACAGTAATTGCTTACGCATCAATATTGGGTATTCGTTAGAGGGTGAAGCCAAGCAGCAATTGGATGCCTTAATTGAGCTTATCCACATTCACAGTTAACACCCCCTAACCTTTCAAATCAGCTTTTTTAAAAGCCTTTCAATCGTCGAATTTTAATAGCCTTTTGTCATAAAAAAGAAGGCTATTATTCCTATCTTGATTCGGTTAAAGCCCCGAACCGTAAGGAAACCCACTCGCCTCAAAACCCTTAAATGCTGAGTTTGCAAGCACCCACAAATTTATGCAACTTGGCTAATGACACATCACTTTTTATCGTCAATATACAGCCGTCAGCGCTGGCGTTTTCCTGTATTTGAAGAGAACTATTATGAGTGATAAAACAAAAAACAAACCACTACCTTCCTTTATCGAAGAGCGCTTGAACTTCTATATTCAAGACCTGATTACCCAGAACCAAAGCCAAAAGCATTTGGTATTGGGTAAACGCCCTCAGCGCAGTGCCGTTGTGATGCAGAGCAATGATTACCTAGCGCTGTCACACAACAAACAGATCCAACAAGCTCACCAAGCGGCGATCAGTGAACACGATGACAACGTAGTGATGTCTGCCATTTTCTTACAAGATGAGCAGTCTAAACCTGCGTTCGAAACTGAGCTCGCGAACTATGTCGGAATGGAGAGCTGTTTGCTTTCTCAGTCTGGCTGGGCTGCTAATATTGGGCTATTGCAAACCATCTGCCCACCGAGCACACCGGTGTACATTGACTTCTTTGCACACATGTCGCTTTGGGAAGGCATTCGCGCTGCAGGCGCCCTCGCCCACCCATTTATGCATAACAATATGAATCACCTGCGCAAACAGCTAGAGCGCCACGGCTCAGGCGTTATTGTGGTCGATTCGGTTTACAGCACCATTGGGACCATCGCCCCACTACGCGACATCTACGAAATGGCGCAGGAGTTTGATTGTGCCGTTGTCGTTGATGAATCGCATTCACTGGGTACACATGGGGAAAATGGTGCAGGCTTAGTGCAAGCATTGGGGCTCACCAACCAAGTCGACTTTATCACTGTTAGCTTGGCAAAAACCTTTGCTTATCGCGCCGGGGCAATCCTTGGTCCTAAACAATTGTCTAGAACCTTGCCGTTTGTGGCGTACCCTGCGATTTTTAGCTCAACGGTATTACCACAAGAGGTGGTTCGTTTGGAGAAAACGTTGGAGGTGATCAAAGGTGCGGAAGGCAAACGAGAAGCCTTATTCAATCGGGCTAAGTCGCTGACTACGGGGCTAAAGCGAATTGGCTTTAACATCCGCAGTGAGTCTCAAATTATAGCGCTAGAGTGCGGCAATGAAAGGAACACTGAACGTGTGCGTGACTTCCTAGAACAGCGTGATGTGTTCGGTGCGGTATTCTGCCGCCCGGCTACTGGCAAGAACAAAAACATCATCCGTTTTTCAGTGAATGCCGACATGACGCCAAGAGACATTGACCATGTGCTCACCGTTTGTCACGAAGCGTATCATCACCCCGAGTTAGAGTTCGTGTAACCTTGTTCGAACCATATTTATAACTAACACCAACGGCAGGACTGAATGGACGCTATCATGTCGCAATACAAAAAGAGCCCAGCAATTCGCTGAGCTCTTTCTTGAATCTATGTCTACCCAATTCCCGTGAACTTCAGACTATTACATCCATTAAATCCAGTGAGCAATTTTATCGAATAGTCGGTTTTTGTCCGCCGGTTTAACAATAAAGTCCGACATGCCTGACGATTCCATCTTTTCCAAGGTAACGGGAGAACTGTCACCCGTGTGAGCAATAATCGGCACCGAAGAGTATTCTTTGTCGGCACTTCGAATTCGGCGAGAAGCTTCAACACCGTCCATGATTGGCATTTCAATATCCATTAGGATCAAGTCGATGTCGTCGGTATCAAGCGCATCTAAGGCTTGTTGTCCGTCTTCTTTCTGCACAACATCAAAGCCCTGTTTTTCCAATAACATTGCCGTAAATCGGCGTAGAGATTCATTGTCATCGACCACCATAATCGTACGTTTAGTGGTGGCCTCTAGCGGTTTTACAGCAACCGATGTCATCACGTAGTTGGAGTCAAACAGTAAACGGTCAATGGTCGCTTTAGTATTCAGTAGCCAGACTTGTGTTTCCACCCAAATAGGCTCGAAAGAGATGTTACGTACATGCTTGATAGGATGACGCTCATACAAGTAAATGATTCGCGCCTCAGTAAACGAAAGTAACGATTCAATCCTATCGAGGCAATTGGCTCTTAAATCCAAGCTCTCCATATCAACAAAGATCAGATCGAATTCGAACTGATACTCCTTGTTCTTAAGCGCAGATGCGACATCTAAGACGGCAAGTTCAAAGCCCATAAAACGCGATATCTCGGTCATTTTACTGGTCAGAATCTTCTGGTCGCTCACCATTAATACGGTCTTCAGCTTAGTGAGCTCACTCTTGATCTCTTTCACTGTATTTGAAGCCAAAGATGGGAACGTCATCGTAAACTGTGTCCATTGT
This sequence comes from Vibrio splendidus, assembly GCF_001557875.1. Lineage (GTDB taxonomy): Bacteria > Pseudomonadota > Gammaproteobacteria > Enterobacterales > Vibrionaceae > Vibrio > Vibrio splendidus_F. The sequence goes on from NZ_LNRF01000008.1 coordinate 21,299, forward strand.
TCCACTTCAGACTGGCATGTAATCTCACCACCAAACGAACGCATGACCTTCTTACAAAATGGTAAACCCAGCCCGTAATTACCCGACTGGCCTGTGGTGTAAAAATCTTGGAAAATACGACGAATGATATCGCTCGAAATACCAGACCCGTTATCCGTCACCATAACTTGGTTCGTCACTTCATCACTGAACATGGTGACATGAATATGGAAATCTTCAGGGCTACGATGATGGAACGCATTCTTGAACAGGTTATACATGACGTATTTCAGCAAGGTGTCGCTGCCCAAGAACTCAAAGTTACTCTGCACATCCAAGGAGATTGCTGACTTATCAGCAGTACGTTTGTAATTGAAGCTGTCTATCGCATCCTCAACCACCGCTTGCGCTGAATGCTTCTTAAACGTAGAGCGAGAGACGCGGTTTTCATCAATTGAAGTCAGTAACAGATCAATCGTTTCGTTGCCGGAATGAATGATCTCCATCGCTTCATCGCCCACTTCACGTAGCTGAATCACTTCCTCATTGCTTAACGCATATTGCCCTTTTTGATCGCCACTTTTAGGGTTCGGCAATATGGACTGCATGACATCAATAGAGGTAAGTAAACCGCTTAGAGGGTTTCGCATCTCATGGGCGATACCTGCACCAAAAGACTTCGCCAATGACACCTTGTTTTCATGTTCCACCTGATTGCGGAAGTAGAACAAGTTGCCGAATAAGTAGATAAACAAAAAGATTGGCACATGCGTCCAATCCATTGTGAGTTCGAGGTAGAAGCCTTGTGCAATCCAAGCACACAACGTAGCAATCCCAATACCGGCAAAGGTTTGTGCAAACATCACTCTCGTCACGTGCACTAATAAAATATGGAGGAAAATAGCCGACATGAATGACATAACCCAAACGTTGGACCAATTATTCATTAGCAGCATGTAGAAGAAGAAACCTGGCAAACAGATAGTTACAGCGACTTGATAATAAGCCGGAAGATATTTTCGCCATTCAAATGGGACACGATTGCGAAATATAATCCCAAAGAACAACACCGAGCAAAACAGGCGAAGCGCTAAGTTTTCGTAGGGTTGCGGAAACAAAAACTCCCACACAATGTAGTAAATTGGAAAGCCGACAAAGCCCATCCAACCCACAAGGGTGAGATTCGGTTCTGCGTATTGATAAACTTTACGAATCGCGTTCATACGAAATACTTTGTTCTCTAAGCCCTAACGTTTATTAATTCTATGGTTTAGTTTTTATACTTATATATTGGCGCCGATTATATTACACATCACCTCCGAGCAGTGAGGTTTCAATCAAATAACCAACGCATTTGTTTTTATTATTAGGCTCAGACGAATGATGCACCTTGCTGACACTTAATTTAAGCACGAGAGTTTGGTTCAAGGGATGGGGATGCACGGTGTTCCTTTGATAACGGTGTTCAGCATACCGTTATGTCACTGTTACTCGATGCATTTTCCGCGGTGTATCGCCATAATCGATCACTGCATAATGTTGAGTGACCCTGTTATCCCATATCGCCATCGCTCCCTTCTCCCACTTGAAGCGCACCTGAAACTCTGGACGTCGAGCAATTTCAAATAGTTGGCTGAGTAACACGTCGCTCTCTTGGCGGTCGAGCTTATTGATATAACGCGTAAACTGTTCATTGATATAAAGCGTTTCTTTACCTGTTTCAGGATGAATTTGAACAACAGAGTGAACCACTGGCGGATTTTCTTGAGCCGTTTTGATTAACGACTTATGCCAATCAAGCTCAATTTGCTCCGACTCTATGCCTTCAAACGCCACCAGCGAATGAGTCGCCGATAAGCCCCGCAACTTTGCTTTCATACCTTCATCTAACGAATCAAACACAGCAGTCATCGAACACCAAATCGTGTCCCCTCCCACATTGGGCACATGCTGAGCATGCAACATAGAAGCTTTCGATGGTAATTTTCGCCACGTTAGATCCGTATGCCAATAACTTTCCATTGGCGCATTGCCTCGGGTTGTTTCAATCACGCTCACCTGAGGCGCACTCTCCACACGAGGGAAGAAAGGATGTGCAGGTTCTAACGTTCCAAAGCGTTCTGCAATCATCAAGTGTTGTTCCGGAGACAAAGCCTGCCCGTCGAGAAAGATCACTTGATAGTCAATAAGCGCTTGATACACCTCCTCGAGTTCACCTGCACTGCAGGTCGCAAGATCCAATCCGTGAATGCGTGCACCGATGTGAGGGGTAATGGGCTCTATTTTCAACATACTTTCTCTTATTTGGTGGCTTTAAGTTGGGGGGCTGATCTGGCTACTAGGCTAATCTGGCTAATAACAATAAACCGGACAAATACAGATTTTCTTTCCCACTTGAAATAGAAAATCGCCTCTCCGAAACAAAAAAAGAGCCCCTACGCTGGAGCTCTTTTCGTTTTTTGATACTTCCTGTATCCATAGACAAGTCCAATCTGTAGTACTTTCACTGAAAGCCAGATCATCGATATCTCCAGTTGTGTATCACTAATAAATCTAGCATACAATCCTCAGGGTTTTCTGAGACGCAACCGAAATAGTGCGCTTCGTCCCACGCCATCTCATTGCTAAGCACTGCGACAGCACGATCAACATTAACAATGCTGATGTGGAATAAGTACTATTAATTGTACTTATACAGTGTTGGGTCTTATCGTAGTAAGAACAATGCAAATAGACCAACGCAAACGGCACTACGCATAGCGTGAGCACGAAGAAAAGGATAAATAATGACCGCTATTACTGATTTAGATGTCTTGTTGAAATCAATATCACCAGAGCTTATCGAAGGTAGCTATGTTTTCTGTACCGTTGACGGGCCGTTAGCAGACTATGTTCAACTAAACCCAATCTCGACTTTTCAAGAAAAGGAAGGTCTAACACTCGTTTTGGAAGAATACGTTGCGACTAAAGCTCAGCTCAACTTCGATAGTGTGTTTAGCCTAATCACTTTGTCTGTACACTCTAGCCTTGAAGCGGTTGGATTAACGGCAGCGTTTGCGACCAAGCTTGGTTCATACGGCATTAGCGCCAACGTTGTTGCAGGCTACTATCACGACCATATCTTCGTTCAAAAAGACAAAGCAGATGCAGCAATAAGTGCGCTGAAAGAGTTTTCAGAAACAGATTGATAAAGAGTTCTATTGCTAACAAATACAAAAAAAGCGACGTAATCTACGTCGCTTTGACTTATTGCTTAGCGCTCACTCACTGATCAGGCATCAGCGAGTAAAACAGTTAAGCAAGCTTAAAAGTGGCCACTTTGTCACTTAAACCAGCGGCTTGGCTTTTAAGTTCGTTTGACTCAGTTAAGCTGTCCTGTGCACCCACAACCAAGTGGTCAGTGACATCTTTAATGGTCGTAATATTTTGGGTAATTTCACCCGTCACGTGTGTTTGCTCTTCAGCAGCCGTCGCGATTTGAGTCGCCATATCACTGATCAAAGCCACCGCCGAGTTGATCTCTTCAAGCGCATGCGAAGCTCGGTCGGCATCTTCTACAGAATGTATTGCCAGTTTAGAACTGCTCTCCATCAGCTCAACCGCTTGCGCCGTTGTGCGCTGCAGGATATCAATCGTTGATTTGATCTCTTCCGTTGAAGAGTGAGTGCGCTGTGAAAGCACACGTACTTCATCAGCAACCACAGCAAAGCCACGACCTTGTTCACCAGCACGAGCCGCTTCAATGGCAGCATTCAAAGCAAGCAAGTTAGTTTGTTCTGCAATACCTTGAATCGTTGCGAGTACTGTCGAGATCTCTTGAGCATGCTTGTTTAGCTCGCTGATCACGTTACCCGCTTCGTTCACTTCATTGGCTAGGTTATTGATAGAACCTTTAGTGTCGACTACCAGAGCATGACCACTGTTAGTGCTAGTCGCTGAGTCTTGCGCCGCTTTTGCTGTTTGTTCAGCATGCGAGGCAATCTCTTGAGTTGCACAGGCCATTTCCGTTACCGCCGTTGCCACCATAGTGATTTCTTGCTGTTGGTGATTAAGCTCGTCCACAGAACGGTTCGCACGTTGAGCACTTTGCTCTGACTGGCTATTTAGCTGTTCTGATTGCCCACGAATATGACCAATCAACTGCTGTAAGCTGCCCACAAAGGTATTAAAGTTATGAGCCAGCTCGCCTACTTCGTCTTGATTTTCAACATGAATACGTTGAGTTAAATCACCACTACCGTTAGCAATTTGCGCCAATGCTTGAGACACGTGGTTCAGCGGACGGAATAGAATCGTACACAACAGGTTAAACAATATGGTACATACGATCACCACAAGTAGTGTCACCAAAACTTGGCCAATCACAGCATCGAATAGCGGTGCTACCAAAGAGTCATGGTTAACAACACTGATAGTAATCAGGTTAGTTCCATCAATAGCACGCGCATACAAAACATAGTCGCTGCCATTCAACTCTATAGACGTATCTTTGCCGCTAGTTAAAGCCTTTTGTACATCCGCAAAATCCAACCCAAGTGAGCTGATGTTTTTGTTCAGTAACTTAGTGTCAGGGTGCGTATAAACCGTGCCTTTATTAGTCGCGATGAACATGTAACCTTCACCAGGAAGAATTACTTGCTCTAGGCTATTAAGAATGTCGGTAATTTCAACATCCGCACCTAACACGACCTGTTGACCATGTAATTGCATGGCAGTACCCAGCGACACAACATTCGCCCCAGTTGCAGCTGCAACCGTTGGGTTGTCCATAAACACTTTACTTGGGTTTGCTACCGCATTGGTGTACCAACCCCATAGATGTGGGTCATCATTGCCCGGCGGCAATACCACTCCGTTCGCGTTCTTTTGCGAACCATCAGGAAATGCCAAGAAGACATTATCAAAAGAGGCAGAATCACGAACCTGTTTTAGGTGAGTCACCAAGCTTTCTTGTTTAGACTCTTGCGACAAAGAAGTCAGTGCACGTTCTTTGGATAAGATCCAATCCGATACATATTGATTGTAAGAAGCCGATGCGCCCTCTAAACGCTGTTCAACTTCAATATCTAGTCGTTGCAATGAAGCACGAAAAGACAGTGCCTCGACCAAAATCCCCCCCAGGATAATGGCCATACTGGCTGAAATCGCCAGCTTATTTTTAAGCGAGAGTTTCTTGAACATAGGAAACCTATAATTTGGAAATAAAAGTCCGTGGCGACAAGTTTGTTGCCAAAACGGCTTGCAAGCGCGATATATTTTACGCCTTAAAATAAATTAAGAAACCGGCTAACGAATTGAATTATTGATATATGTGAACGAGGGCACGTATAGGAGCATATTCATCGAGTAAATATCATCCCCCTCTACGCCAAATGAGATCAGGTAACCTTTTGGCTGCAGCACTTATTGATTGCGCTCTATTTTCTCGGCATGCTGTAAACCTCAAAATAAAAAGGACTAAACGTATGACGTTCAGTCCTTTTTATTTATCTCAAATCTAACTAAATAGAATCTTCACTTCCTATCAAGTCAATATTTATACTCGAATACTTAGATTACTGAAATTCTTTAAATTACTGGCCTCTAAAAGCAGATATTTTTAATGAGTGGACTATTGAACCATCGATTATTTATACAGTACGCTTTGTATTTATCAGCCTGTTTTTTGGGGTGTTACCTACAAGAAAAGCCAATCGCTAATAGGCAACTATTTTTTACTATTCGTCAAAGAAAGCTTGTAACCCAAATATTGAACATTCACATCAGCATAACCCAACGTAACGGCCTCAAATTGGTGGCTAAGCTCTTTCGCGTGTTGTGCATCCTTAGCAATAAAAGAAACCGAATACACAGGTCGGACAACATGATTCTCAAGTTTTTGCGAATCAATATATGAAGATGTTACCAGCCCTGCTTGGTTAAGGCTGATCACTCTTTGCAAATCAATACTCAATACACGGTCGATTTCAAGAGCTTCAATTCCCTGTTTCCAAGTGATTGTGACGCCATAGTTATTATAATCTGGTGTATTGTCTAACCACTTAGAACCGAGTGGAGTAATTTTGGCGATATTAACCAAATCCTTCTTATACAGAGGTAAATGAGCCAATTTATCTTGTACTTGTTGAGGGTCATTCGCCTCTATAACAAAACGCAGTAACTGTACTGAACGACCATCAACCTCACTACGTGATACATACATATCTTTTATTTCACCTCGGTCAATCAGTTTACTAAATTCAGCTTTTTGCTCTGGCATATTATCGAGAACTTGCTCCAGATTGTTTGTATTCCACTCAAGTTCAACGGCATAGTCTGCTGCGCTAATGAAAGTGGAAAAAAAGATTGAAGCGGCAAGTGTTGCCAATGTAATAATTTTCATATTTTGTTCCTTCTTTTGGCTAATAAGGCTTGGACGAATAAATGTGTTTGGTTAGATTCATTCGATTAAGTTAATTGAGCGGTTTAACCCGTGTTACCAACGTGATCGGTATGAGCGATGGCAGCTCTTGCAAGTATCTTGTGCTGCTTCTAATCCTGATTCCGCAAGCGATACATCACCTTGTTGACTGCCTTGGAAAAGCTCCTGAAAGCCCTGGTCCATTTGTGTTAACAGACGATTGAATTTTTCAGGTTGGCTCCAAACACTCTCTTTTGCTTTACTCCCCTCGTGACTGCCTTCCGGAAATAACGTCAGCAATGATTGGCTGTGAGCCGTTAGCTCTAAGCTCGTTTCCTCTAGTGTCTGCCAATTCGTATCATTGCCATCTAAAGTGTCGCCGGCTTTCTCTATTAAAGTTTCGATTTGCGTAAATGCGTGTTGACGCTGTTCAATTTTGTTTGAGTAAACGGGTAAATCGTCGCCTTGTTCAGCGATAGCATAGGTACTGAGCAGAACTGTTGTAGTACACAGTAGGCCCGTCATTATCTTGTTCATATCTCTCTCCGCTACGTTTAGCTTTTGTTGTCTAGTTTCGATGGTTTGTTTCGATGTAGTGTCTTGCTTCGATGAATGTAATTTACACAACAATAGTTGCGCACGCAATTATTGCTGTGTAAATTAATGCAAATCAAATTGATGCTAAGTAAATAAATACAACAGAGAGAATGACGTTATGAAAATTTGGGATCTATCAACTCGCCTATACCACTGGGCTCAAGCAGCGCTTTTCATCGGGTTAATGGCGTCTGGCATTTCAGGCAATGGCCCCCACGTTCAACTAGGGCTAGCACTGATTACCTTAATCATCTGGAGATTAATTTGGGGATGGGTTGGTAGCGAAACGAGCAGATTCAGACAATTTTTACGATCCCCAAAATCAGTGGTTCGCTATTTACTAGGAAAAGAAAATGCTAAACCTGGCCACAATCCTGCTGGGGGTTGGATGGTTGTGACACTGCTATCAACTTTATTCATTCAATGTATTTCTGGCTTAGCTTTAGCAGGCCTTCTTGATCGCTTACCCTATGCAAGTATCTGGTTGAATGATTCAGTGTTTACCTTGCTAGAAAACATCCACCTAGCCATGGTAAAAGTGCTCCCGGCGCTGGTTGCCGTACACCTCTTTGCCGTTCTGGTCTACAAATTACGTTCAAAGCCATTAACTTGGGCAATGGTCACTGGTTTTCAAACACGAATGCAATTTGATGACCGCGTAGCATTTGTTTCGCAATGGCGCGCGTTGTCCGTACTTGCTTTAGCTGCACTGCTTACCGTTACTCTGGTTGTATTAGCATAAATAAAAATAGGTGTAATTTGGTACACCGGAATGAATTAATGACTGAAGTACTTGATAGAGAGCACACCGCTTGTTGGTTGATCCATGTAATCGCAAACAGCACAGCAAAGAGATTTGACTTTGAGCTTAAAAAGCATGGATTGACTGTCGCGCTTTGGCCCACCTTGATGTGTTTATGGGAACAAGAAGGAATAACTCAACGAGCAATAGCTCAGAAATCCAAGGTAGAAAACTCGACCACAACTCGAACCTTGAATAAGCTCGAACGTCTTGGCTTGATTGAACGACGACCCGCCCCAAGTAGCCGTCGCTCTTTCAATATTTATTTAACAGAGAACGGGCGGACGATCCAAGACGATCTTTTACCTCTCCCAGTTCATGTCAATCAAGAATACTTAAACATACTAGAGCCGGATGAACGAAAAGAGATCAGCCATCTGCTTAAAAAAATAGTATCTCGAATATAGCGCAATTAACCAAAACGCAGCGAAACCATGATATCAAGCTGCTAAGAGGCTGATAAATAGGACAAGTAAAGTCCTGAATCGAACGTCAGATAGGCTCAGAGATGTCGTTGATGTCACATGTCGTTACACTGCATGATACCTTAAGGCTTTACATCTTGGGCGAGGTAAACAACAATCCCTGAGAATAAATCCATAACATAATGTATTTAGAAATTATGAGTAGCACAGAAAATAAAAAATCGAGTCCTCTTTTTGAAGTCGTCTTTAACGTCCTTCTTCCTTCATTCATCTTAATGAAATTCAGTGGAGATGAGCACCTAGGAACCGGCTTAGCTTTGCTTGTTGCCCTTGCCTTCCCTATTGCTTATGGTGGTATGGAGTTAATCCGCAATAAGAAGTTCAACTTCATCGCTGCGCTCGGCTTTGTCAGCGTGCTATTAACGGGCGGTATTGGTTTCTTCGAACTAGACACTCGTTGGTTAGCACTAAAAGAAGCATTAATCCCTGGTTTAATTGGTTTAGCGGTTCTTGGCTCAACCTTCACCCGCTATCCGTTTATTCAGAAAGTTATCTTCACACCAGCTCTGTTAAATATCTCTCTTATCGAAGAGCGTTTACGACAGTTCGGTAAGCAGGCGCAGTTCGACCGTTGCTTAATGACATCAAACTACCTATTCGCGAGTACTTTCGCATTTTCTTCAGCTATGAACTACTTCCTAGCGACTTGGATTGTAACCAGCCCTGCTGGCACCGCTGCCTTTAATGAAGAACTTGGTAAGCTGACACTTTACAGCTACCCAGCAATCGCCATCCCAAGCATGCTGATGATGTTAGGTATTTTCTACTACATTTGGCGTCAAGTTCGCACGATGACATCACTAGAGACAGAACAAATTTTTATTACCAAATAGTTCTGAATTAATAAATCACTCTGACCACAAGAAGCCCAGCAATTAAGCTGGGCTTCTTTGTTTTTACTGTTTCGTTTGTCAACGTGATAGGTGACAGCCTCGATTTGGATTATGAATCGATCGGGCAATCCTAACGCTCTTTTCTCAAGAAGTTTTGGGCAACATGTCTATAAATCAATAATAATCAATGAATTGCATTGATTGAACCGACAGATGCTTTTATAGTCAATTCTGTTGGTTACTTTACAAAGCTCTACCCAATCACTGACATTATTTCAGTTGCTGTTGATAAGATCGCATAAGCTAGGTGCTAAAGGTAGACGCCAGCCGTACTCAATAAGGAATATAGATTATGAACAAATCTCAATTAGTTGAACACATCGCGACATCTGCAGACATCTCAAAAGACCAAGCAGGCACAGCACTAAATGCGCTAGTTGAAGGTATCTCTACTTCGCTTGCTAACGGTGATGACGTATCGATCCTTGGATTTGGTAGCTTTAAAGTTAACTCTCGAGCTGCTCGCACTGGTCGTAACCCGCGAACCGGAGAAGAGATTCAGATTGCTGCATCAAAGACGCCAGCATTTAAAGCGGGCAAGGCACTAAAAGAGACGTGCAACCTGTAACACAGAAAACACAAGGAAGGTTACGATGACGACTAAGGAAAAAGCGAAAACGAGCCGAAGTAAAAAAGCAGGTAAGTCGACTAAAGCGCAAGCCGAAACGCCTAAGACTCGTCAACGCATCGAAGAGCTTCTCGAAGAGCGTGAACTGGCCAAACTGTTAGAGCTATAGTTTCTGTAAGAACTAAAGTTTAGGTTTAAGCAAAGTGATAGTTTGTTATCGTTCTAATGCCACTGCACATTTGTAGTGGCATTTTTGATTTAGGAGCAAGCGCCTCCAATAAATAACATTGATACCTATACCCCTCCCCACTAAAGCGACAAACACATCTGCCCAAAATCTGAACGCTAAGTAACTGATTGAGTTACATAGCTATACTTACCCAAATCACCTTTTTCACTATCATCATTTTCTTGTTATTGGTGAGATTATTGGAAGGGTTCATGACACGACTGTGTTCGAGCAATCCTTCTTCTTTGAGGTGATTATGAATGTCGTTCGCATGGGGATTGAAGCAAATACCCATAAAAATAAGGGTAAGTACAAAGCGATAGTTAAGTTTACTATTCGTGCCCTGTTTTATTATTCAGCTACTCGCAAAATGAGTGATAATTTCAACTCTGAAGAGAGAAAGTTGTTATTTATCAAGCAACCCAACTTCCTTTCCAAATTTGTCACTCCCTACTTATGTACTGGCTTTAGCAATAAAGAAAAGATCGATATCTTATCCAAACACTACGACTGGTTTGAAAACACCTTCGCAACAGAAGCTAGACACCAAATCTATAACGAAAGACTCAATCTTCTAAAACTTGAGGTAGATGACAACGTTTATCTGGTTAATCTCAGCTTCGAAAGAAACGCGAGAAAAGAAGGTGAACTGACAATTTCATTGACCAATTCTCAACTCGAAAAAATGTATACCATTTCGTTTACTGTTTTCAACAACAACATCTACATCGGCGGTATACAGGGTGGCGCCAATGACAATGGATTTAGCCGCACATTCACCAAAGCTTTTTACGGTTTAAGACCTAAATCTTTCATGGTAGAAACGCTACGACTGCTCGCTATTAACTTGGGTATCGACAATATCTATGCGGTAAAAGAATCTGGTCATGTGTCGAACTCATTACGCTACGGTAAGAAAAACAAAGACATCAGCCTTAAATACAACAGTCTGTGGGAAGAGCACGATGGAAAGGTGCATGATGACTATTTTTATCGTCTCCCGACAAACCCGAACAGGAAAGATCTTGAAGCTCTAAAACGTCAAAAGCGTAAGTTGTATCGCGAGCGCTATGCGTGGCTAGATCAGTATGAACAAGATCTAAAGAACGAAATGAGCCGTTACGCCCCCCTTCATATGTAGTACCAACAATTGAACTAGCGTCGGCCAGTTAATTTAGCGCAGTGACTTAACCCGGCATCTGATCTGGCTGTTAAGATACCCCGTCCAAGTAAGCTCAACCGACCAAAAACATAAAACCTCGCAATTGCGAGGTTTTATATTTGCGCCCAAAGCTAAAACTAGTTCAAATCTCAATTCACAGTTTAGCCTCTCGTCAAAATAGCGAGTCACTCTATTGAGTTTAAAATCGAGCGACTCCTTTTCTTAACTCATTCAAGCTCAGTACACTTTGCTCATACTGCTTTTTGCTGTCTTCCATTAGGTCGTGAGAAGCTTCAGCTTTACTATGGATAGAAAGAATATTCTGATTAATCTCTTCAGAAACATTAACTTGTTCTTCAATTGCGACGGCGATTTGGTTATTCCTATCAACCACTCCCTGTACCTTTTCACTCAATAACGTAAGGCTTTCTAGAGTCGATTGAATCGTTGTTTGAGTACGTTTAGCTTTTTCAGTGCCATTATTAACGGCCGTAACTGACTGACCACTGCCTGTGCATAGCTTTTCAATAACCGCTTGAATCTCTGTTGTTGCTTCTTGTGTTTTTTGAGCTAGCACTCGTACTTCATCCGCCACTACCGAGAACCCTCTTCCAGAGTCGCCCGCTCGTGCAGCTTCTATCGCGGCATTGAGAGCTAACAGGTTGGTTTGGTCTGCAATCGCGTTAATCATCTCAATAACGGAGCTTATTTGCTGCGTCTCTCTCTCTACAGACAGCGATATTGTCGATATATTGTCTAATTCATTAGTCAGCTCGACAAAGTTTTCTTCTACTTGGTTTAGTTCGTTCTGACAAGATAATAGCTCTTGTTGGGTGCTAAAGGTGGAATCTAGAGTACCTTGTGCATTTTGAGAGATTTCGCTTGAAGCCGCCTGCATTTCATTAATAGCTGTCGCTGCCATATCAATTTCTGTTTTCTGACTTTCAAGGTTTTCAGACACCGTTGCGTTCGACTCAGCTGTTTTATTCGCCTGCATTAGGGTTAATTCACATGAATCACTCACCGAAATTCGGATTCTTCCTAATAACGCTTTTGCATATTGTTTCCGTACCTTCATTCCTAAAGCAATTTCGGAGAGATCATCTACCTTACCAAAATAAATATGCTCCATTAGGGGATTATTGAATTCATTTTTCGCTATTTTACAAATACTCTCCAAACGACGCGTGAAAATATAAATTGATGCAGTCCCTCCGAAAAAGAGCAATGAGAAACTTTGTAGTACAGTTAGGAATTGGTTAATATGGAGTGCATAAACAATCCCTATTAATAATAAGGATATGAAAGTTTGACGCTGCCAAAGCCTTGTTTTTGGTAACATGAGTTTGAATGGTGTTTTTCCTTTATTTAAAATTCCATACGCTTTTTCTGCTCGTTCAACATATTCTCTTTTTGGTTTAAACCGAACCGACTGATATTCAACAATCTCGTTGTTTTCTTTTAACGGAGAAGCAAAAGCGTCAACCCAGTAATAGCCGCCACCTTTTCGTTGGTTTTTAACCATACCCATCCAGTTATTTCCTAACTGAATATGACCCCATAGGTCTTTAAATGCGGCTTTAGGCATATCACCGTGACGAACTACATTGTGATATTCACCTATTAGCTCTCCTTCTTTGTAGCCTGCTACTTCGTTAAAGTGTGGGCTTGCGTACTTGATCTTGCTTGAAGGGTCTGTCACTGAAATTAAATTGTACGACTCTGGGTAATCATACTCTTGCTCTACCATAAAATGCTTCCCTGTTTAAACTAGATAACAATCAACTTGTTGTGCGGCCATCCATATCACACTGTGCTGAAAGTAAAGGCACTTACTGCTCACCTCATTGACTCAACGGCTATTCGCTATTGAGTCAACGAAATTTTTACCCAAGTAAGACGAACACCACTCACATCAATGCCATCAATTTCATAATGACGTTAGATAAGACTAGCTTATGAAAAGTAAAGTGGGGGCGTTAAACATCTCCCCCGGCAAGAGTGAAGCGCATTTACCTACACACTACCTTGCTCACAAACTTTATCACTAAGAAAGCAGCACCAATGTATAATTAAACTCTAATATAGCAATGAAATAAATTTTTTAATTTTCACCTTGATATTTCGACAAACTTGAGCTTATTTACCTGTTGCTCTGAACTCAATTCTTGTGAGGTTAATGAAATCACCCCCAAAATAGGATTAATTATCAATTATACTTTAGTATTTATTTAGGCTCTCATTATGAAATGAAACTATTAAAATTTATAATAATCACTAAATTAAAATATTATCAAAATCACCTTGATTATGAACACAATCTATCCTTTACTATGCAACTAGTATAAAAATATATTAAAGGAAACTTATGAATGTATTAGACAAGGATTGCTTACTACAATTAGTCATTGATAACTTTCAAGAAGATGTCGCAAAGTCTGTTGATTTCAGCACTGGTGAAGTTGGTATAATGTATACCAATCTTGATCATAACCTTATTTTTTGTGTGGATTTATCTATTGTGGAAAAAATATATTCGACGAGATAAATCCCGAATAATCTGAACTCATGAGCAATGTTATCTTTGAAGTTGATAATTTCAAATAAGTTGTAAACTTCAAAGATAATAACTTGTTCGTCAATCAAGCCCTGCTTTCAATACGCTGGTAATGCAAGAGGCACTGACATAAATATTTTAAACCCATTTCCACTCATACCCGCTTCGCTTAATAGGTGTATCCGGCAGAACAAACCTCTTCCAAAAACGAAACTTTAGCTTACTGGTTTTAAGCGGATATCGCATTGACGGCTATTCTTGAGAAGCGCATGCTTTTGTTTCCGAGCAGAAGCGTTCTTGGTCGTATTGATAGTGTCAAATGCCCAAAGCTTGTTCTGTGTAACGCACCTAATTGAATGACAAGTCACATGAATAAAATTGTAATGTTAGTAATGGGGTTGCTTTTCACAAGTCGATTGTTTGCCAGTATTGTGCCGCATGTAGGCCAACTTGAGCATGATGCTCCTATCTTGATTCGTTCGGCACTTATTGTCGGTGTTGCGGCTTATCTGGTTTGGACAGCATTCAAGTACTTCAAGAAAAATAAAGCCGCTGGTTCTGAGCAACTCTAGCAGAAAGAGCTTGGAAGCCCTGGTGTAGCTAATTTACTTAAACTACTTATCCGCAAAGTATTCGACCAGTATTTTGCGCCACTTCCGTGACTCACGAATTTTCAATAGTGCTCGGTTTATCTCTTCTTCGTATTGGTTGTTTTCAGTGATGATAAAGCCATAATTTTGCTTTTCTAACTGATAAGGCAGAACCTCTAAATCCTCAAATTGCCCGCCTATCCTACCATTACCAATCATGTATTTGAGCACCACATCATCAGCGACAATCGCTTCAACCTCACCATCCTCTAAAGCTGCTAATAGCCTTGGCATATCAATGTAACTCTTGTGTCGAATACCAAAGCTTGTGAGCATCAAAGAAGAAGTCGTTGCTACTTTGGCACCCACCTCCACTCCCGCAAGATCATTCACTCCTTTGATATGGGAAGAGCCTTGGCTTAGAGTAAGTTTACTAGCTAACACGGCAGTAATACTTGCGATAAAAAGCATACTAAACACGCCAATAAACACCGTGGCAATTCGTCCAGTTAGGCTCTTAAACTCAAAGTAATTGAATGGACCACGAGTGATGAAAAGTAAACCCAGTATGAAGCTTTCTAGCCACCGACCGGTTCGGCTTTTCATCGAGTAGAGCTTTTCGTTCTCTCCATGCTCCAATAGGTAGAAAAACGCCCCAATCACGCCTGATATAAAGACGATGACACCAATGATAATCCACAATGCAGGGTTCAAAAATATAGCGCGCAAGGTATGAAGATAACCTTGCTTCTTAACGGCGATAGCGAGGTGAGTTTCGTAGAAGGAATGGGAAAAATCAGCAAACAGCTCACGTTCTGGCGTTATTGAAATGCAAGAGACGCCGATGTCAATTTGCTTGATTTCAATCGCATTGAGTAAGTCACCCAAGGGGCGGTTCTCTACTGTAAACTCAACGTTCATTTCTTGTGCAATTCTCTCCCAAAGTTCAATACTCAGGCCGTTCCATTCATTTTCCATCGAACTAATCACAAATGGAGGACATGGATAAACACCGACTTTAAGCGGCGCGGAAGAAGCATAACTACTGAAGAATGGAAAAAGTAAGACGATTGATAGAACACAATACTGGAATGTCGATTTGAAGAATTTTGGCATCAGCAGCCCTCCGAGAAAAGGCAGTGATGAATTGAATCAAGTGCGGGGAAACTCGCTCTAATGAACGGATTCAAGCGCGCTCAGGAGCTAAAAGATGGATAGTTAATTCAATACTGCCCTACTAGTTTTTTCGTTACTACATTAACTATAGAAAACCTCTATTTATTGTGCAAAAGAACGGAATCAACAAACTAGCACCATCCAAGCTGTCGATCGATAACTAGGGTGATGACATAAACTGGCTTTGTGCCGACGAACACAACGCTCCGTTCTGAGTGATTTTACTCTCTAAGAAGTGAATATTACGCCTGCTTTTGACCCATTGCGCGCGAATTTCCAACTCTTGACCAATCGCGATTGGGTGATGAAAGCGAGACGTCAAACTCACCGTCATCGCATTGATACTGTTCTGAAATAGACAATACAACATCGCGCTGTCATGCAGTGTGGTAACAATGCCGCCCTGCATAATACCATCGTAGCCCTCGGCTTTATCTGTTGGTACAATCTTGGCTCTGGTTTCATATTTAACTAAAGCTTCATACTTATCCAAAGTTTCATGCTTAGCTAAAACTTCGCGCTCGCTATTAGCTTCAAATGTTATTGGGCTGTCTGAGAAAAAACCTTGGCTGCACACTTGGCAACGCCGATGATTGTGTGGAATGAAGATATTCATACTGACCTTTTTACCCTTAGATTCCTAGAGATTGATATGGCTCGACCAAAAAAACATCGCCAGTTGTGTACTCGTGCGGCTTACTCTTGTTTTAAGCCCAATGGTGTTCCTATGGACGAGCTTCATAAAGAAGAATTGCTATTGGAAGAGCTCGAAGCCTTGCGCTTGGCTGATCAAGAAGGCCTGAGCCAGCTTGAAGCCGCTGAACAAATGCAGGTGTCTCGCCAAACATTCGGTAACATCATCAAGCGTGCACGAGCTAAAGTCGCCAAGTGCATCGTCAATGGTCACGCGTTGGTGATTCAAAGCGGTTAATTCACGTGTTAGCCAGAAGTTATTTAACTCAGCGAGCGAGAACTCTAGATGCTTAGCTCGATACTTAGCTTTGATACTTAGCTTGATGGCTCAGTAATCTGATATAGCTTTCTGCTTTGCCCTTCACACACATCCTTGCAATTGCATTCACGCTCAATATCTAACTGCGCCAATCCTCCACAACTGCCTTTGATTGGCTTGCGCGAAAAAATCACGCCTATCGCCATCAATGTAACGACTCCGACAAACCCCAATAGCGTCAACAAAAAGGTCATTTTCGAAACCCTTGAATAGCGCCTAACTGATTAGGGTGTGCCATTAGGATCGAAGCTTGTTTTTTGTGCCCTTTATCTCCGCACGTTTTACTGCTGCACCCGCTATTTCTCGGCTCTCGACCATAATCGAGATCGATTACTTCCCGTAGATTGTCGAAATCCAAAGTCCCGATTTCTGCCTTACCTGTCGACGCCAAGACTCGAATATCGTTATTAAACAAATGCGCCAACATTTTCTTCCCGATGTGACGAACCACCACAGCCTTTACATCGTAAGATTTAACGACAGACATCCATTGCTTCTTCTTGTTGCACGGATTGTCAGATTCAACCAAAGGGATGAGATGCTTGATTTGTCGTTGTTCATCGACAATGGCGATCTGGGGAGAACGAGCAAAATGGTTGCCGACATGAAGGTCGCGGCAAGGTACTGCGTATAACATAGTAACTTCCTGTTATTGATGATCAGGTGTTCATAATACGCCCAGTTACTGGCATATGCCAATAACTATCGTGTGCAAGATTAGATTTACCGTTTGCAGAGATCCTAATGACAAGTAGAAGAGATCTGATTAAATGAAAGGTTTCAATTGAATGCGGCGGTTAAAATCTGCACAATCGCTCAATATGGAAACCTGACACGCACGATAAGGAAATCACTATCTCATCAACGATTCTTTGGATGATAGGCACTCTGATGTCATTCAGTTTGATGGCCATCGGAGCACGAGAGCTCAGCGGTAACATCAGTACATATCAAGTATTACTTGTGCGAAGCATCATTGGTTTGTGCGTCGTGTCATCTCTGATCTTCGCGTCTAAGCAAAAGGAACTGTTCTCGACAAAGCGACTGCGTTTGCATAGCCTACGTAATGTCTTTCACTTTGGAGGGCAGTTTGGCTGGTTTGTTGGAATTGGATTACTTCCCCTATCGGAAGTGTTCGCGCTTGAATTCACCGTCCCACTTTGGACAGCTCTATTGGCGAGCCTCTTCCTGGGTGAAAGCCTGACACTTAAGAAAATGATGGCTATCGCATTAGGGTTACTCGGCGTTGTCATCATTGTTCAACCGACTCAAGATGTCATAAATGCCGGAGCTGTTGTCGTGTTGTGTGCAGCGTTTTGTTACGCGGTCGCGCATACGTCCACCAAATCATTGGCCAACACTGAGGCTCCGCTGACCATCCTGTTTTACATGTGTTTAATCCAACTGCCGATTGGCTTGATTCTGTCTTGGCAAGTATTCAAAACACCTTCAACTCTAGAATCGGCTTGGTTGTCACTCGTCGCCCTTTCGGCGCTCTCCGCTCATTATTGTTTGACCAAAGCCATGAAGAACGCTGAAGTAACTCTGGTGATGATACTCGATTTTTTCAGGCTTCCTGTTATCGCAGTAGTTGGGATTTTACTTTACGACGAGCCATTGACGTTCGCGCTAATCATTGGTGGTGTGGTGATGCTGATCGGTAACCTATTCGTTACTTACAAAGGTCGTCGGCCTTCGTAGCCGATAAAACAATAACAGGCAAACCCGACCACTAAAGCGCAATTTTGTTTAGCTGTGTTTACGCGTCTAGCTAAACGGCTTAAGCCTCTTTGCCCAAATAAAATTGCCTCGCACTTGCGGGGCCTTTCTTTATACAAAGCAACTCAACTCCCCCTCTCTTAGCGCTGAACTTCAAATAACCACATATACTAGGGGGTAGTATTTTATACTGGGGAGGGGTATAGTTTTTTGAACGCAATATCATGAGCTTCACCAACCCTATTACCAGATAAGAGAAGAGTTTCTGAATGAAAGACGTTAAGGGTGTATTCCGCAACCTAGAGAAAATGCTGCGCAAAGCGAACTGGTTTGAAGATGGTTGGGAAATTTATAACCGTGGCGAGTACCTTCAGCTATACAAAGAGAATTGGTTCAACCAGAATCAAGGTGGCGTCCACTTTGAAACCTTTATTGAAGGGCCTCAGGTTAAACAAAAGGCCTTTCCTATCTGCATGCATGCGGAAGAAGACTGCCCTGCCCAACCTGAATTTATACGTCAGTTCAAAGAGTTGGAACAAAGCCGTATTGAAAGTTGGAAAGGATACAAAACCCAAGATAACAGTTACGGTATTTGTCAGCGAACACTGCCTTTGAATTTCAAAAACCTTGAACAGCGTTTGTTCGAAGAATTCAACCGACTACGAGCGCTTGAAGCGAGTGTCGATAAGGTGCTAGAGAGACTATAACTCAGACAAGCTATAACTAAGACAGGCTTTAATAGGACAGATTCTAAAATGAAAAAGAAAAAAAGCCCGTGTATCGACATGTGTGACTTTTCAAACAGTAAAGGTTGGTGCTTGGGGTGTGGTCGAACTCGAGAAGAGTGTAAGGCTTGGAAAACGATGAAGCCTTACGCCGTTAATGCTTTAAAGAAAGAGCTAGTGAAAAGAAAATCACAAATGAAAGCTCAATAAATCAGACCTTTATTTGATGTAAGAGTCTAAAACTTTAAGTACTACTTCCATATCTTCTTCACGCTGATCCTTGTCATCTTCTAGCACAACATGTTCTAGGAGATGGCCTTTAATCACTTCTCTCATCAAGCCGTTGACCGCACCACGAATGGCCGCTATCTGCTGCAATACATCCTGACATTGCTGCTCTTCATTATCCAACATCTTCTTTAGGCCATTCACCTGACCTTGTATTTTGCTGACTCGAGCCTTTAGCTTTTTCTGATCTTTGGCTGTGTGCGACATAGCATTTTTTACTCACGTGACTGAATGAAAAGGGATAGAGCGTAATGTAGCACCTTATTTATACTGGGGGGTAGTTTTTAGCGCAGTTAACGCCTGTTATCACAGGCCAAGCTCAAGCCCACTACAAAAAGGCCTCTTACAACCGAGATCTTAATCGACTATTCAACGTCACACACTAGTCTGAATAATGTCAAATTAAGCACCAATCAAAGATGTTTACAGGAAAAATGGGTTGAATTGAAAATCAAGAATGACAATCCGCTTTAATGTAAGCAAGCTTATAATTTGAAGTGAATAACGCAGCAAATTGTTATAATATAACATAACACTAAATAACCATCATTTCTCATGAAACAGCTATTTATTCTAATCGATGTCATCAATCGCCTCTCCTCACGCTATCTAAGCCGTTTCGCGACATGCTTTCGCTCTTTCAAGGGCTTGACTGTTGGCCTAGCACTCTTGTTTTTTGCGCCAAATCTATATGCCCATCCTCACTCTTGGATAGAGATGAAAACTCATATTGAGGGAGATAATGGCATGATCACCGGTCTCTCTATGGAGTGGTCTTTTGATGCAATGACATCCATGTACATGTTGGATGGCGAAGACGTCTCCGCCGATACAGAAGCTGAAACATTCAAAAAGCTCGCTGCGTCTGTAATCGAAAACATGATGTACGAGCACTACTTCACGTATTTTTATGATGGTGAAGAGCCCATCAAATATCAGATGGTTGAGAACGCAAAGTTTGAGCGTGATAAAGCCAAGATGGTTCTAACATTTGACCTACCACTTTCTAAACCTAAGCCAGTGACACGAGACTCGCTTCGCGTATTGATTTTTGACCCTAGTTACTTTGTCGACATGTCGTGGCTATCCAACAGCGACGTGACCCTGTCATCCGAACTAGCGAGACAATGCCAGTTAGAATTAATCGAGCCTAACCCGACTCCCGAGCAGATGAGTTATGCGATGTCTCTACCTGTCGATGCAGATCCAGATAACACGCTAGGCCAACTGTTTACACAATCGGTTGAGCTTCATTGCGCTGCGGTTCCCGCTTCTTAGTCTCAGTAATTCGTTTCAGCCATTAAAGTCAGCGTCTAACTGATTAAGCATGGCAACTAATTAGCAGAAAGATTTCAGATATAGGTTCTTGTTAAATGAAGAAAAATCAGTCCAAACTCAATCACTACCTCATTGGAACTGGTGCGTTCGTGCTTATTGTTGTTGGGGCATATCAACTGTGGTCTATGTGGCCATCGTTAGTTATCTCTAGCATCCAATGGCAAAGAGAAGTCAATTCAGAGCTTGCAGACCTACTCTATGAAGCTAAGTCCAACCCTTGGGGTGCAGGCAGTTACCTTATCGGGTTCAGCTTTATCTATGGCATGCTTCATTCTCTGGGGCCTGGGCACGGCAAAGTTATCGTATCTACTTACTTAGCAACTCACCCAACCAAAGCCAAGGCGAGTTTAGTGCTTACGGTCGTCTCCGCTTTTTTACAAGCACTGGTCGCGATCTTACTAGTAAGCGTGTTGCTGTGGGGCTTTAGTGCTTCAATGCGAGTCGTGAATGACAAAGCGAATATGTTTGTTTCATTAAGCTTTGCCTTAGTCGCGGTCGTCGGCGCGCTTATATGTTGGAAGGCTTTGAAAAACATCTATACCGCTATGCGTAAGCCTAAGCTGAAAGTGAAAGCCATCACCACACTCGCAACAAACACAACTGCAC
Source organism: Vibrio splendidus (assembly GCF_001557875.1). GTDB lineage: Bacteria > Pseudomonadota > Gammaproteobacteria > Enterobacterales > Vibrionaceae > Vibrio > Vibrio splendidus_F. The sequence continues at coordinate 42,425 of NZ_LNRF01000008.1, forward strand.
CAATTTCAGCGCGTTCGCCAATGGCACTGCGTTCATCAATATCAGCCCCTTCCCCTATAATAGGCGCGACTAGCGCAATGCAAACCGCTGCTGCTCACACTCATACAGATCAGTCTCACGCCGACTGTGGGTGCGGCCACCAGCATGTAGCCGATGCAGACGCAATCAACAAAGCCTCAACGCTCCGCGAATATGCGGGAATCATCGTGACGATTGGCGTAAGACCGTGCACCGGAGCCATCATGGTTCTGCTTTTCGCGAACATGGTTGGCCTATATTGGATGGGCGTATTGAGCGCCTTTGCGATGGCCGTAGGCACAGCACTAACAACCTCTTTAATTGCAATGATGACGCTAACAGGCAAACACTTAGTGAAACGCTACTTGGCAGCAGGCAACAAGAACAGCAACACCTCATTAAAAGCCGCAGGTCACTACTTGCAACTCTTTGGCGGCATTTTGCTTGTGTTGATTGGCTTGTTATTGATGAACGGTCAAGACAGCGGCATGTCCCCTGTTTTCACTATGTAGTGCACAATACCAAGAACAAACCCTGACGGTATTATTGATTTACAAAAGAGAAATAAAACCGCTAAAGAAAAGTACCGAGAAGCGATACAATGCTCGAGTTGCGAGATCGCAGCATAAAATACCAATTCAAAGAAAGCCCATTAACAAGTAGCATTAAAGTAGCCTCACATGTCTAAAGAACCCGGTTTCACTACAGAATACAAACTCGACAAGACGTTTTTCGCGGAGTGTTATGATCAAACTAGCCTTCCGACTCAATTTCCAAAAGCCTATTTGAAAGGCATACTGTTTCTAATTTTTGGTGTGGTTCTGCTAGAGTTTGAACTATTACCTAACGGTTACGTTGGCTGGTTCTTTATTGTTTTGAGTGTAATTGAAGCGTTCAGTGTGTACTGCAAAAGAACATGGTGGTTATGGCGACAAAGAATCAGCTCTGGCGCTGGCAGCAAAATAGTCTTTCAAGGTGACACGAACGGTGTGAGTTATAAAAACCATAAAGCGACCAACACTATCGCTTGGAGTGACATCGACCAGCTTGAGCAGACCGATCTCGGCTTTATCCTTCATATTGGTAAACAGCGCCAATATGTCAGTAAATCTTGCTTAAGCGATGAAGCCATTGCCTTCATGATTGAACACCATGCCGCATCAAAAGCGAAATAACACTAATAAATGCCTGCTGACTTAGCAGGCATTTTTCTATCACCTTTAATTCTATGTATGGAATGGTCGGACAATAACAATGAATACCGTGTACCAAATCAGTGATTGTCACCTTTCAGATAAATCCAGCTATGAGAACCTGCGCAGAGCACGGGAATACGTCAACAAAAACACGGCATGCAAGACAATTTTTCTGACTGGTGATATTTTTTGTAACACAAAGCCGGGCGACTACGTTAGATTTAAGGCGTTTATTAGACAACATATTAGCGAGAATATGATGATCTTTAGGTGTAAAGCTCAACAATTTAAAGTGGTTAAATGGTAACAAAGAGTGATATCCCTTTATTCTTTCATGCTTTCCTATAGAATCACCGCAAACATCAGACGCTATAGGCCTAAGGAGCAAAAATTGAATATATGTAACATTCATATTTCTTTTGCCTGTCATCCTTTGCAAAGCCAGAGTAAAGCCGTAGCGATCTACCTCCCCTGCAATAAATAACCGACACAATGTCGCTCATCTCCAAATGGAGTTGGGCCGTCTCGAAGTTTTCTATACTAACTGGTTATTATTGGAGGGTTTATGTCCCTTTTTATTGCCTCCCAGATATTGGTAGGTCTAGCTGCACTGTTCGATATCGCATCGTTCCAGTTCAAAAATCGAACGCTACTTTTATCTGCACTGTCTATATCAGCCCTGCTTATTGCTGCTCATTTTGCACTACTTAAGGAGTGGACTGCTGCATGCTTGTTGTTCATCGGAGCATGCCGTTATTTTACTGGCATCTTCATCGTAAGCCATAGAATAAAATGGCTATTTTATTCTGTAACACTCTTAGGCACACTCTTAACATTCAATGGCTTAACAAGTGCTCTAAGCTGTACAGCGTCTCTATTACATACGAAAGCTTCGTTCAGTAGCAATGACAAATTAATGCGTTGGATGATGGTTATTGGCACAGCGGTTTGGTGTATACATGATGTGTTGGTCGGTTCACCAGTCGCTGTATTGATAGACGTTCTATTTATTGTAAGTAGTGCTGTTGGATACTATAGAATTCATATCAAAAAACCTGTTTTAGTCATTTAAGCTCTGACATCAATAATCTCCCCCTCTCAAATGCAGTTAAACATTATCTTTGGGTTAGCGACTGAGGGGAGAACATTCCTTAAAGCAATAACTTCGGGGTGTATCTAATGATTCGATTCTCATCCAGTTCGCCTAATTCACCTACCCAACTGACTTGACCGTTTTGGTCAGTGGTTGAGAAAGGTTAAATTGATATTTATGAATAAAATCAGAAAAAGTAACGTTTAATCGGGTCTATAGTTAAATCAAAGGGAGATCGACGCTAAAATCAAACGGGAAGTTTATATGTTTCTACAATCGATAAGTAATTTTAGAGGAATTACAATAGTTCTAATCGTCATGGGACATTCGTATACTTACGGACTATCGAGCACTGATGAGATTGGAAATATTCTAAAAAACATAATAACTGGAGGTACATCGCTCTTCGTTTTTATATCAGGTTATATGTTTTACCACGTCTTCTACAGCCGCTATGGCTACAGTAAATTCGTTCTTGGGAAATTTAAAAATGTTGGTGTGCCTTACTTGATTCTTGGAAGCATCGCCACCCTCGCTTTCTATTATCTTAATTGGGGGTACTTTAATCCTATTGAGAACATGGTTGATCCGGAAAGTGCATACCGAAATGGTGTATTGTTCGAACAGTCAGATCCAGACATCATCACCGCAATAAAGTATTTGTTTACAGGGCACTTCCTCACTGCCTATTGGTATATCCCCTTTGTTCTTTTGTGCTTCTTATCTGCTCCTATGCACATGCGTTTTATCAAATTAGCGCCTAAGTCACAGCTTATGGTTATTTGTTTCCTTTCGATACTGTCTCTGTTCGTTCATCGAGCGGTTGAAGGGACTAACCCACTCCAGTCTCTGGTGTATTTTACGCCAATATATTTGATAGGGATTAGCGTGTGTATGAATAAAGATAAGGTCACTGAGTGCTTAAATAGTAAGACACTACTTCTGTTGCTATTTATCGTTGTCATGCTGTCTATTTATCAAAATTACACTGGTATCAATGGTAATTCACACAAGCCATTTTTTGAATACGATGGGATAGACGTTGTTTTTATTCAAAAGGTTGCCCTCATTTTTTTACTGTATGGAGCTCTTGAAAAATTGAGTTTTAAATCTAAATATTTAGACACCATTTCAGATACAAGCTTTGCGATTTTTTTCATCCACCCGTGGTTGCTACTGTTCCTCGAAATCGCAGACGCTAAATATTTTGGTGGCACCTTAAAAAGCGACTTTAACATTACTCTCTACCTAGGGATCTGCAGTGGAATTGTAGTCACATCCGTTTTCTGTGCGAAAGTAATGAAGATGGTATTTCGAGGTAGCAAAAAAACAAGATACTTAATCGGGTATTAAATGAGCACACAATAGGCACCATATGCTTCTAGGCGATGCCTTTGAATTTATTCATTTTTACTAGCTTGTTGTGGTTAAAATGCCGTATGGTACAAACGATAAAATGATAAATACTTACGGACTTGCCACAGAGGCTCTCCATTTTACACGAAAAGACTTACTATGAATTTTGATATCAATACACTGAAACACCACCAGCTAGTCGAAGATGGACAATTAGAAGGGTGTTACATTCATCAGCCAGTACAAGGCAGTCAACCAGATGATAAAGCGGTTTTAGCAGAGCGCCAAGCGCTTGAAAGCCAAGGGTATAAGGTGGTTCAAGTTAAAGCGAAAGGCGGAACAACTACGTTTGCCGAGGCTATGCAAGAGCTTGCGAAGAAGACAGGTCATCAAACCAAGGACTAAGAAATTGGTTAGAGATAAGCACCCTGCCGATTATTAAGTCAGCAGGGTGTTTTTTTATTTACTGACTCAGCTGCCCAAACTTCGGCAAACTCTTCACAAACCTCTGGTGTACATCCATATAGGTTTGCATATAGATTTCATCGATACTGTCACCACTCGGGAAGCTGGATGAGAAATCGACGTGGTTGCGGTCAATCGACAATTTAGCGGCCTCGACAATATGAGCAATGAACATTCTAGGATCTTCCAAGCCGATAGAGATACGCATTGTAGTCGGTTTGATGCCTGCTTCATTGAGCGCTTCATCGCTGAGTTCTGAATGCGTGGTCAGTGCCGGACACAGCGCCACCGTATTGGTTTGCCCTAAGCTTACTTGCATGCCGATAGCCGGCTCAAGCATGTCGAAGAACTGTTTGAACCCATCTCGATTGATTGGCGCACGATCGCCGTTACCTTCCATATCTATGGTAAACAGCGCCGCTGGTAAACCCAAGTACATGTTGTTCTGGCAGTGTTCATAGTTATCACTGTCTGGCAAAGCAGGACACGATACATTGATGTCTGGGTGCGTATCAAAAATCTTCGCCAGAGTCAGTGTATTAATGGTTTTCTGCACCACACGCATCTCATAAGTTTTCATACCATTAAGCACTTCAAACGCTTTGTCTGCATCTAAGAAGGCACCTTTAATGTAATACACATTCCAGAACAGGGTTTCGTTCCAAGGAATAGTCGCCTCATCGCCATTGGGCTTGGTGAAAGTCACCTCCTCCCCTTTTGGAACAAACATGGTCTCGTTACGCCCAATCACAACCCCAGCGGTGGTGGTGCCAGAACCCGCCAATTCTTTGGTGTAGGAATGAACGACATAGTCTGGCCTTTCCATCACATCATCACGTTTAAGTACTGGGTGAAGCAATGGCGTGCCTACTGTTGAGTCAACAATCACATCCCAGCCACGAGAGTGAGCCGCTTTACTGATGTTGGCGACATCTAACACGTAGCCATGTGGGTTACACGGTGACTCTAGGTAAACGTAGATCTTCTTACCCGCAGAGAGACGATCTGCGTATTTGTCCGCAACCTCATCAAGGCGAGCAGCAAACTCATCACCGGAGTAGCCATCCACCCACTCTACCGCGACATTTAGATTAGACGGTTTGCCAAACCAATCTTCCAACAGCTGATAAGAACCGCCATAAATATTGCGTGAGGCCAACACAATATCTTCATGTCCAAGTAAATGGCTTAAAAGCCCATCAATAGCCGCCATACCGGAATTAAAGTTCCATGCGAGGTATTCATTGGCTCTTGAGCCTGCCTCTAGATCAACCATGTGGTTCGCCAGTGAAATCGATGTCGGGTTGAGAAGTCGAGAATAGATATCGTGCAGTGGCTCTTTACCGTTGAATGCGTCTTCAATCCATTCTGTACACGCAAACAAATAGGTCGCGGTACGCGTAATCACAGGGCTAGCGGAGAATATAGCAGCGACATTATCGAAGATAGGATACGCACCTTTGGAGGCAAAATTGCCATTGTTGGTGGCAATGGATTGGTAAGTGGCGCGCATTGGGTTTTGTAGGTTGTCGAGGATCTTAGCTATCTGGAATGACAAAAAACGTTTGGCGTTAAACCAAGCGATTCGGTCACTCTTGTCGAGCTCTGAAAGTCCATCAACCGTCAATGCCCAAAGGTCGTGAGTCTTGGTATTGGCTTTATACAGTGTCGTCGCCAGTTCAATCAGCGTGATGCCGTAATCACTGTTTGAGTCGATACCAAAATGCTTAGCTTGCTCAATGGCAAGCGCTTCTGCTTGTTCGTGTTTGGTCGTTTTACGCAGCGGGCTAAGTTGAGTTGAAGTATTCATAGTTCCTAAGTCATTCCATGCTTGTTATTCCTCCTTTAATTCTAGTTTTGTTCAGATGTTAAAAATTGCAATTTGCGTAGGAAGACATACACTTTGAGCAATAATATTGCCGAATATAATTCGATATTGATGGAATATGCCAATGGACGAAATCGACAAAAGAATACTGGCTGAACTGCAAAGTAACGCTCGGCTGACGAATCAAGAGCTGGCCGATCGCGTGGCACTGTCGCCCTCTCCTTGTTTGCGTCGAGTTCGAGCATTAGAGAAACAAGGGATTATTCGTGGCTATCACGCCAGTGTCGATCAAGAAGCGTGTGGCCTGCCGGTTAATGTGTTTGTGTTGGTAAAGCTTGAAAAGCCGACAGAAGAGAACATGCGAGACTTTGAGCTCGACATTGAAGCCATTGATGAAGTATTAGAGTGCTTTCTGATGACAGGCAATCACGACTACCTATTGCATGTGGTGAGCGAATCGCTCAAAAGCTACGAGCAGTTCATCCGCAAGCAATTAACCCGCCTGCCCAATATCGCTTCTATTGAATCGAGCTTCGCGTTTGGGCAGGTAAAGGCAAAAACGAAACTGCCAGTCAGGTAAGTAAAGTCGCTGTTAAGTAAGCAAAAATGGCTTTTGACCTTGTGCTTGAGTACTTTCTAATAGCTGCGCTACTTCAAGAGTTATTTGGTCTACAACCTCTTTGACAAACACGGTTCTGTCATGACCAGATAATTCTATGGCGGCTCCGAGATTGGGGATTGCCCAGTGAAGCCTATTTGGTATGTGTGAACAAACCACGTTTACGCATTCAACAAACAAGTCACACTGCTCATTACTTATTTGGTCACATAGTGTAATCACGTAATCGAAGTTTTCATTTGTCCTTTTGTATTCAAAAACAGTTTTGCTTTCGGTCTTTATCGTTACATCAAGTAAGTTAGACAATTCGTCTAAGATAACTTTAGGGGTTACTCCTGGCTCAAAACCACAGCAGCTAGCGTGTATCACCCCATTAGATTGCTGCTCGGCAATCGCTTTAGCAATAGCAGCTCTTACGCCTTTTTTGACGCAAACAAATAGAACGTTGATAGGAGCTATATTCATGTAAAAAAACCTTGCAGATAATTATCCTATCTCAAACATAGGTATTTGGGGTGTTTTTTTCAACAAGATAAGTACTTTATACACAAAAATTAACCGCCTAGCTCGTGGCTGCTGTCGTGCAGTGAATTTGACCTGTGATTTAAAGTTTGAGCATACCTCAGAGAGTCCGTTAGTCGGAAATTAAAAAATACCATCCCCATTCTGTCTAAGTATTTATTCTACGAATTTAATTAATCTGCTCTTAAAGAAGCTATCTATCCTATATTTTTCATATAACTCCGAGAATAACATGGAAGTCATTAAAGCATGACCAAGCTATCTTCAATTAGCCCCAAAGTGTGCTTGTACTCTTTCTCTTGCTTACGTCTTTGACGTATGGTGGCATTTCACTTTATGTCCTCTCTAATCACAGCCAGTCGACCGTTAAGCAACTGCAAAGCGGTAACAGCCGTTTTGAGCTTGAGTCTGCCAAAATTTTCATGGAGAAGTACCTAGAGGTTGCAGAAGACCGTATTATTTTGGCTTCCCAGTATCAAGGAGTAATAGATGCTGTATCAAGCTCAAATATAGAGCGACTCTCATTTCACCTGGAACGGTTCAAAGGCCAGAACCAATCGATGCAATTTGCAGTACGAGATCGTACAGGTCAGTTGTTGTTTGAAGATACATTTCGCCACCCCGCGTCAAAGCAAGAACAAACCATCTTTATGGCAATGGCTAATCAAGAAGTAGATGAGCGCATTTTGTACCTTTTGCATGATGATGCTAACCATATTTGTATCAAGCTATTTATGCCGTTGTATCAAGCTGGAGATTTTAAGGGGGTTTTATATGGTGAAACGGCAGTCGATTATGATGAGTTCTTTGGTTCATTTGTAACGAATCGAAAGCGTTGGTACGAGCTTAGTCAAATAGTTCCCCCTGTTGCTTCTCTCACTGAAACGGACGAGACACATGCACATAGCCACCATTCACACACCATAGCGAAAAATAAATACAATGAAGAAGAGTGGCTCTTAACCCAAACGGCTTTGACCAGAGGCGGTTTGGTATTAACTCAAGGGGTAAGCAGTTCTTTTGTTAATAATCAGTTGTTACGCTTACAAAAGGATCTTTTGAATGGCCTTTTAATTGTATTAGTAATTAGCTCTATTTTTGTTTTTTTGATGGGACAAAAATTATTCGTTAACCCCCACAGAGAATTAGAAGGGTCGAAGAAGCTACTTGAAGAGTCGAACAAACGATTAGCAGAACAAGAACGTGAAAGTCACCTCCTAGCAACAGTAGTCAAAACGGCTAGAGATGGTGTTGTTATAACGGATAAGAAAGGGCGCATAGAGTGGGTAAACAGTGCTTTTGAGACAATGACAGGCTATCGCTTAGATTCCGTAAAAGGGCTAAAACCAGGCTCATTTTTGCAAGGGGAAGAGACTTGTCTTGATACCGCACGCAGGATAGGTTCAGCTATTCACAAAGGTGATCAAGTTAAAGCTGAAATATTGAATTATTCCATCGACAAAACGGCCTATTGGATCGACATTGATATCGTACCTTTGCGCAACGCGAAAGGTGAAGTTGAACGTTTTATCGCGATTGAACGCGATATTACAGATTTTAAGAAGCTTGAGTTGAAATTAGAAGATCAAGTAAATAAAGCGCACCAAGCGAATAATGCAAAATCACTATTTTTGGCGACAATGAGCCACGAAATTAGAACTCCGATGAACGGCTTACTTGGTATTCTACAAATGCTTGTCGACGACTTGGAGAAGAAAGAGCAGAGAGAAGTGCTCCGGTTAGCGCTTGACTCAGGCGAGCACTTAATCGCTATTCTTAATGACATTTTAGACTTAGCTAAAATCGAAAATGACAGTTTAGAGATTGATCCGCATCCATTCAAAATGTCCAACATAACTAACCCCGTATTAAACACGTATCAAACCTTGTGTTCAGAAAAAGGCATTGAGTTTTCTTTGCTTGATGATAGCGATGCCGCCTTCTCATACAATGGCGATTCCGTCCGAATCCGACAAGTCATTCTTAATTTAGTCGGAAATGCACTTAAGTTCACCGAAAGTGGCTCAATCAACGTCACTATCAAACCTCTAGGCGGTTCTGCGATGGAGTTCGCTGTAGAGGATAGCGGCATCGGGGTCCCAAATAGTAGGCTGAGCTCCATCTTTAATGAGTTTGAGCAAGCCGATCTATCTACGACAAGGAACTATGGCGGGACTGGGCTTGGATTAGCAATTTGTCACAAGCTTGTGACTTTGATGAACGGACAGCTCCATGTAACAAGTGAACTGGGTACAGGAAGCCGCTTTAGTTTTGTTATCGACCTACCAACGGTTGCGTCTGAGGATGAGAAAATAACAACAACGCAAGAAGTCGACCTCACTCCGTTTAAAGTTCTAGTAACCGATGACAACAAAATGAACCTTATCATCGCCAAAGGATTTTTAGATAAATTAAACGTTGAGTGCGTTACTTGCAATAGTGGCTGTGAGGCTTTAACACACTTGGAAACAGGTCGCTTCAACCTAGTCATTATTGATAACCATATGCCGAAAATGAATGGTTTAGAAACAGTTCGAAAAATACGACAAGCTGGTCATAATGATCTTGTTATCTTTGGCTGGACTGCCGATATCATGCAAACATCAACTCTAGCTTTCATTGAAGCAGGCGCAAATGAAGTGTTAACTAAACCGCTGATTAAGTCAGACTTAGTGGACGCACTTTCTCGTTACCTCAACCTAATAAAAAAGGTAAATAGAGCAAGCTAGCCGTCGTTTGCTCTGTATTATTTATGCAATATAAATAGCACTACCTTTTATCTACATTTCAAAGTCGCTAACTCTCTAACCCACCAACCTCTTTCTCGTAGAGGGTTATTAATACTTTTTCTTGGCAACAAATCACCCAATAGAAAAACAATTATTGATGAGAATTAATTTATAAAATACATTCACCAAATCAATCAAATGGAGAGAAGCGTGAAATACTTATTAGTTACTCTTTGTGCTGTCATTCTTTCTGGCTGTAATTCGAGTGATGATGGAGAACCGTCTAATAATTCAAACTCTCGAGTTATTCTTGAACCGAATGTAGCCCCTATTTCAGCCGGTTCTTGGTATCGCCCCCCTGTTTCAGTCACATGGCAATGGCAGTTAGAAGGCAATTTAAACACCTCTTATTCTGTTGCTCTCTATGATGTAGACCTTTTTGATACGAGAAATACGACAATACAAAATTTACAACAATCAGGAATAAAAGTGGTGTGTTACTTTTCAGCCGGATCTTATGAGAATTACCGAGATGATAAAGACCTCTTCTTGCCAAACACGCTTGGAAATACGCTTGATGGCTGGGCTGATGAGCGCTGGCTTGATATTCGTTCGGATAACGTTCATTCAATCATGAAAAAACGTCTGGATATTGCCAAGAACAAAGGTTGTGATGGTGTTGAGCCTGATAACATGGATGGGTACACCAATAAATCTGGGTTCAATCTGACGTCTCAAGATCAGCTCGCATACAATCGATTTATTGCAAACGAGGCGCATAAAAGAGGCCTTGCGGTTGGATTAAAGAATGACCTTGACCAAATAAGTGAACTGGTCGAGTACTTTGACTTTGCTGTTAACGAACAATGTTTTGAGTACAGCGAATGTGATGCACTGCTGCCTTTTATTAATCACGGCAAGCCCGTTTTAACAGCTGAATACTTAGATAAGTATGTCAACAGCTCTAGTGAGAGAGAAGCAATATGCCAAGAATCTCGGGACAACCAATTTAGTACCCTAATCTTGCCCCTTGATTTAAACGATAGTTTTAGGTTTAGCTGTTTGTAAGGCGTCCAATAATCATCATATAAAATATCCGCCTTCATAGAAGGCGGTTTTGCTTTATAACCCCCTAGAAGTGGGCATCCACGCTATCAGCTCTTAAATAACTGCAGTTGTTGTTCATACACTATGTCCTATTTATCTTGGTGTCGTACATATCGTCGAATGACTTCTCCATTCACACCGACCGTATCGACAAAATACCCTCTAGCCCAAAAGTGATTTCCCCATAGTTTCTTACGTATATGTGGAAATTTATTGAAAAGTCTAATTGATGTTCGGCCCTTTAAAACACCTAACAAACTCGAGAGCGATAACTTGGGTATTTCTTCAGGCTTTAGTAGAGGTTACATTTACTGTAGGCAGGGCTTGTGGATAAGTGCTTATTTTGGGTTCATCGCAACTTTCCCCTGAAAGCCAAGATGAACCTTTTTTCAATAATCTAGCGTGTGAAAGCATTAGACAGGCCGATATCACATTGCCTTACATCACATATATTAATAAAAGTAATGTTACTTACATTTATAAATGTGATGTTTATCTCCATTCATCTTTTGATTACTTTCTAAGCTTAGTTGGTTTTTATCCGATTAAACAGAAGGTTATATGATAAATAGAATAATAACACTAAGTGGCGTTGCATTACTTTGTTCAGCGAGTGCGCATGCGCAAATGCAAAATGGAAGTTTCGAAAGTTGGGAAGGAAATGTACCATCTGGATGGAGTGTGATTGACTCCGGCATTGCAGTTTCACCCTCTAGCGTTCCTGTTAATAACGGCAGTTTCTCTGCACAAGTAACAGTGAATACAAGTACTCAAAGTAATACCGATTTTCTTCAAACGATACGTGTTGAACAAGGGAAAACTTATGATTTCTCTGTCGATGTTTACCACACGGAAGGCAACGTGAAAGCTCGCCTTTTTGTTGATGGCTATTTAGGTTACTCGAATAATGGTTTAACGAATCAGTGGCAAGCATTGACTCACTCGTACAGTGCTACGAGCACCAAAGATATCGTTGTGGGCGTACGATTTTATGATGATGCAGGTTTTGATGGTTCGGAAGTGGTGTATTTAGATAACTTTCAGCCTACGGAGACTCCACCAACACAAAGCTGCAATGACACAAGTGCCGCACTCACGCTAGTGACGGATAACTATGGTTCTGAAACCAGTTGGTCTCTCAAAAACTCAGTTTCTCAAACTCTTTATTCTGGTTCAGACTATAAAAATAACACCATCAATGAAGTGGAAATGTGTTTAGCGGATGGTAGCTACATCCTAGAAGTCTCAGACTCTTATGGAGATGGAATGTGTTGCAGTGTGGGGAATGGTTCATACAGTTTGTCGGTAAACGGAACCGTTGTGGCGTCTGGTGGTGATTTCCAAGCAAGTCAGAGTACAGAATTTACGGTTGGTGGTTCAACTACACCACCAACTGAACCACCAGTTTTAGGTGAGTATTACAAAGACGCTGAAGGCAAAGTGGGCTTTTCGTTAAAAACGGCCTTATATCAAATTATTGATAATCATAGTAGTCAGGGTTACACCGCTATTTGGACGTTGGTGTCTGAGGCTGACCTAGACGCATACTATGACACTGATGGGTCGATTCTCGATATGTATTCGGAGAAACCTTCAGGCTCAGATTCAATCCAATTTACTAAGGTGGTCGATCAATGTGGTCAATACAGCAAAGAAGGTGATTGCTACAACCGTGAGCACTCATTCCCGAAAAGCTGGTTTGGTGGAAAAGTCGAGCCAATGAACTCTGACGGGCACCATTTATTTGCCACTGACGGCTACGTTAACTCGAAACGCAGTAATTGGCCATTTGGTGAGGTAAGTAGTGCAACATACACATCAAGCAATGGTTCTAAATTAGGCAGTGCAGCAAACTCTCTTGGTTATGCAGGTACGGTTTTTGAGCCAATTGATGAGTTTAAAGGTGATTTCGCAAGAGCATATTTCTACATGGCAACACGCTATGAAAATGAAATCGCTAATTGGGAAGGGAACTCTACAAGCTCTGATGCCGTTCTGGATGGAACCAATACAACCGTTTTTGAACCTTGGCTACTTACTATGCTAAAGCGTTGGCATTCTGAAGATCCAGTAAGCCAAAAAGAAATCGACCGAAATAAGGCGGTACATGATTTTCAAGGGAATCGTAATCCGTTTATTGACCATCCAGAGTTTGTAAGCCAAATCTGGGGAAATTAATCGGAATATAACCACCATGACAATGGTTTCATGATTATTGAATTGAGCCCAATCCTTTGTTTGGGCTTTTTCATTTACCTTTAGCTTTCTAGTAAATGCAAATTTAGGGGGAAGCTGTAGTTCATTTATGCCCAGAACCTTCGTAGGCTGAGTTTTTACTCGTGGCACTTTCTAGCTCACAAGTTCCCTTTGTTCTGACTCAAAACAGGCAAAATTTGCGGCAGAACCGTATTTTTTTTTATCTTCGTGCCTCTAAGAAGGAAACATAGCTGATCTTCATTGCGAGTTAGACGTATAGGCTCCTTAAAAGGAAGGAAAACTATGGCCAACGTTTACATCAGCATCGGAAGCAACATTAACCGCGAACACCACGTCACAGAATCTCTCAAAGCATTGAACGACCGCTTTGCACCGCTGCACATTTCTAATTTCTACGATTGCGAGCCAGTCGGTTTTGTGGGGGACAACTTCCTTAACCTAGTCGTTGGGTTTGAATGTGACCTATCTGTCGCAAAGTTGGTTCAGGTTCTACATCAAATCGAATCAGAGAACGATCGCAAGCGTCAGACCAAAGCCTATGCTTCACGCACTATGGATATCGACATCCTTCTTTATGGTAATCAAGTGGGCGTTATTGATGGCGTAGAGCTGCCTAGAGGTGAAATCACCGAGTACGCTTTTGTGCTCAGGCCGTTAGTCGATATTGCCGCACAACAACGGCACCCCACTCTAGACATCTCATATCAGCAGCTCTGGGAAAGCTTCGATCAGTTAAGTCAGAAAACCAAACCCATCCCTTTCAATATCAGTTTCACCTAGCCTCTACATGACTGAAAAAAGAACGGCTGCAACAGGAACAACGGCTAAAGGAGCGACTGAACTCTTAATCACCTGAGCTTTACTGATCTTTTCTTAAAACAAGCACGTAACTGACTTCACTTTCTAAGGATTGGACACTGTTATGAATCACAACGCCATTATCACCATTACAAACCTGAGACTAAGAACCTTCATTGGCTTCAACGAAGAAGAAAAGTCCAAGCAGCAAGACATCGTCATCAATGCAGAAATCCACTACCCCGCTAATAACCTTTGCCTCTCTGATGATGTGGACAACGCGCTTAACTACAAAAACATCTGCAAGAAGATCATTCAACATGTCGAATCCGGAAGGTTTCTGCTTTTGGAGAAGTTAACCAGCGACGTACTCGGCATTTGTATCGATCATCCATGGGTGAAATACGCTCAAGTGAGAATCGACAAGCCTCATGCGCTACGTTTTGCCGACTCTGTTTCGCTAACGCTTAGCTATGAAGCAGACAACGACAATAATTCATAAGGAGTGCGTCATGCTAAATACAGAAGCCGAAAAAGTAAGAGAAGCTTTGCTCGCAAGAGGACTTGAAACTCCAATGACACCGAGCGAAATGAATCCCAACCAGAAGTACAACCGCATTAAAGGACTTTTGACGGAAGTTGTCAGTACGCTTGGACTGGATTTAACCGATGACAGCCTTGCTGAAACACCTCATCGCATTGCGAAGATGTACGTCCATGAGATATTTTCAGGGCTCGATTACGATAACTTCCCGAAAATCACTGTTATAGAAAATAAAATGTCGGTTGATGAAATGGTTATGGTATCGGATATCGACTTAACATCTACGTGCGAACATCACTTCATTACTATTGATGGTTTAGCGGAAGTAGCCTACATCCCTGAAAACAAGATTCTTGGGCTGTCTAAAATCAACCGTATCGTCCGATTCTTTGCTCAGCGTCCTCAGGTACAAGAACGCCTTACTCAGCAAATCCTAGTCGCGATACAGACTCTAGTGGAAACAGAAAACGTGGCCGTGACGATTAAAGCCACGCACTATTGCGTTAAATCCAGAGGCGTCATGGATGCAAACTCTGAAACCTCAACAACCGCGCTCGGTGGTATTTTCAAAACTAACCCTCAAACTAGAGCTGAGTTTTTACGATGAGTGAAACGATACTAATAACCGGCGTGGGAAAGCGACTCGGCTTCGCACTGGCGCAGCAACTTTTAGCGGATGGATACAAAGTAGTTGGCACCTACCGCAGCGACTTCCCTCAACTGCAACTGTTGCGCGATAGTGGAGCCGACTTGCAGCAGGTAGATTTTTATCAACAAAGTAGCCTAGAGGGCTTTCTTCACTACGTTGGTCAAGAATATAAGACACTTCGAGCCATCATACATAACGCTTCAGACTGGAAACCTGAGAACAAAAACAATCCCTGTGAAAATTCATCACAAATCATGCATCAGATGATGACGATTCACGCCACCGTGCCTTATCTGTTCAATTTAACACTCAAAGACCAACTGATGTCTGGCGATAAAACGTCAGACATTATCCACATCAGTGATTACGTTGCGGAAAAAGGCAGTAAAAAACACATTGCTTACGCGGCCAGTAAAGCTGCACTCAACAACCTGACATTGTCTTTTTCAGCGATGCTGGCTCCCAAGGTGAAAGTAAACACCCTCTCTCCAGCCATGATTAAGTTCAATGAACATGACGATGAAGCATACAAAATCAAAGCTCTGCAGAAAGCTCTGATTCCGACAGAAGCGGGCTTTGAGGAAATAATAGATGGCATCAAGTTTGTGTTGGCCAGTCACTACATGACAGGAAGAACTTTGCACCTTGATGGCGGCAGGCATTTGAAGTGATGCTCTTACATTGTCTGCTACCTAAAACGGCTGCTATATAGCGAATGCAGTTAACTAGAAACCGCTATAAGAAAGAGGAAGGCGATTTTCTTCATCCCAGCCCGACAACTCAATATTGATCAATGATTTGCGCTGCTCATTACAAAGTGAAGCGAGATTGATGATAGGCAGTTGGCTGCGAAACTGCGCGGTAAGTATCACCTTTTTACTTTCACTCAGGCTGTTTCGACATTGCGTTAAAATCGCTTCGGTATCTAATTGGTGTGCGTTCTCGATAATCTGAATAGCAACGTTTTTTTTATAGTAACTTGTTAGCCAAGATATAGCCTGCTCTTCCACGCTGGTGAGCACGATGACATCTTTTGTTGCCACCAGATCGTTAAGTTCAAGTTGTTTGAGTTCAGCTTGCATAAATACCCTCTTCGTCAAGTCAGTGACCTACACAATAAAAATCAGCGACCTAACCATTAAAGTCGGTTACCCAGTTTAGTCTGTGCCAAATGGTAGCCTTTATCTATCATCTCTTGTGAGCGATCAAACTCTAAGGTGCCACAGGCATTGCGTGGGATCTCAAGCGTAATATCGGCGGGGTAAGCGGCCAATTTTTGGCGAGCAATGGTCGATTGCATCGCATCAAACGCTTGGTTGGCAATGTCGTAGGCTGCAAAGTTAAAGCTCATTTTGCTTTTTACACTGCTACCTAGATTATCGATAAAGTGGACGACCTTGTCGTGCAAGTTGCCCTCTTTCGCAGGTAAAGAAGCAGGGTTCACTTCCTGTTGTACCATTTCAGGTTCACCACCTAAGTTCACAGCCAGAGTAACGTCTGTATTGTCTCCAAAGGTAGGCGCTATCGGTACGGGATTGAGTACACCGCCATCAATGAGCTCTTCTCCATTGATAACATGAGGTGTGAAGAACAGTGGCAAAGAGATAGAGGCGCGAATAGCATCAAAAAGAGAGCCTGATTGCAGCCAAACCTCTTTTTCATCGGCGACGTTGGCAGCGACGGCGGTATAAGGGATGGGCAGATCTTCAATTGAAATCTCGCCGATCAACTCACGTAGTGTGTCGATGATCTTGTCCCCTTTGAACATCCCGCTCGATTGCCATGAAAAGTCCAACATCATAGCCATATCCGATTGGTCGATACTGGTGACCCACTCTTCAAATTCATCCAACTTGCCCGCAGCGTAGACACCACCGATAAGTGCACCAATTGAACAGCCAGAGATGGATTTTATCTGATAGCCATGCTCCATTAACCAACGGATGATTCCAACGTGCACCAAGCCTCTTGCGCCACCACTGCCAAGTACCAATGAGATCGTTTTTGCCATCGTATTAATCCTTTAGTTTAAATTCTAGGTGGGCTAACTCGCCGATTTACCAACTCGCCGATCTCAACTCACTGAATCACTCTCAGTCCATACGGGTAATGAAGGTTTGCTCGTCATCGACAAAAGCCACGTAGTCGCCGTGATAGACAAAAACCCGACCACGCCCTTCAACGATACACGCAAGCTGTGGGTTCAAATCTTCTTCAAGATCTTTACTTTGGTACGTGCCGGTATCAGTGATCACACCGCGGAGTGTAGGCAGAAATCCATAGCTACGCTTGGCTTGATCAATCAGGCTCAACTCGCTAGCGGTAGAAAAGTAAGCTGGGATTGGGCCTGCATCTTCGATAAACATAGTTTTCAGTTCTTCAAAGGCTGTAATTACCAGCCAGTCGATGCCATTTACGTGATGGATAAACATTGTTTATAAATACCTAGTTTCTCGATAATTCTAATGCGGAGATTCTATCACTATCAGTGCATAACGTGGGAGAAATTAAGGGACTACAAATAACCAGACACCCACTATCTACAGAGTCTAATACTAGTCGACCTACTCTACGACTAATGTCTAACTAACTGAGTCTATTTGTTTTTTTTGGTTTGGTATAAGGTAATAACAACTAAATGTTAATGAATCTTTAACTATAAGTTGACATGTTGTTTGCGCTTCTGCGTGAGTAAATTACGTTTGTTGGAACAACACACCTCAGAGTGTGAAAGAAAGGAATCAAAATGAGCAGCACTTTAGAGTCCGTACATATACGAAGAGATAAGCCTCAAGCCAACGAGGACGAACTCTCCTATGAACAACAACACAAACCAAGCTCAGAGTTTGACTCCCGAGAACAGTATTTAGAACACGAATTACAAATCATGTCGCCTAAGCGCTGGCGTCCAAACTTACCGTTTAAAGATTACCGATTTGAAATAGAAGACACCATCCCAGCGATGGCCGCGACCATTGGTAAAGTGGTTATGGTGGGCGCTATCGCAGCAACCTTTGCTGGAGCGCTCGGGTTGAATGAAGACTTCATTCTAGAAAACGTTCGTTATGAACTCCTCATCGCCTCTGTTTTCATCATTCTTTTCTCTGGCTTTTTATTGCCGACCGCTAACCTCGCTGGTACTCACGGCCCGCTTATCCCTTTAATTCCTATTGTCGTTGCTGCAGGTGGCCACCCTATGGCGTTTGGCTTGTTGATTGGCGCTTTTGGTTTACTCTTAGCCATCAGTAAAGGTGGCAGCATGTTGGCTAACCTAACCAGTAAAGGCGTGTGTGGCGGCTTACTGCTCTACCTTGGCTTTGTGGGAACGGCTTCTCAAGTGAAAAAGCTATTCGCTTGGGCTGAAGGAATCGGTATG
Organism: Vibrio splendidus; assembly: GCF_001557875.1. Taxonomy (GTDB): domain Bacteria; phylum Pseudomonadota; class Gammaproteobacteria; order Enterobacterales; family Vibrionaceae; genus Vibrio; species Vibrio splendidus_F. The sequence continues at coordinate 60,942 of NZ_LNRF01000008.1, forward strand.
AGCCACATCGCTTTTGTTGTGATCTTTTGCACCATTATTCTGTACGCGCTATTGGAGCACTTCCGTAAGCGTTGGTTAGCTGTGCCTCTTAGCTGCTTGCTGGGTGGTACGATTGCATTTGCCATGGGCGCCCCATTCGCTTTCCACACAGAGCCTGGCTTACCTAACATGAACCCTATGTATTGGTGGGGAGAAGACACAGGTTGGATGCTAGGTCTACCAACGATTGAACACTTCATGGTGGTATTGCCGTTTGCGATTCTAGCGGTAGCGATGTGGTCGCCAGATTTCTTAGGGCATCAAGTATTCCAAAAGATCAGCTACCCAGAACGTACCGAAAAAGTACACATGAACATTGACGACACCATGACCACAGCGTCAATTCGTCAGACGTTTGGTTCTCTGCTCGGTGGTACTAACTTTACGTCTTCATGGGGTACTTACATCGTACCGGCGGCTATTGCTAAACGCCCTATTCCTGCGGGCGCTTTGCTCACGGCTCTGTTCTGTATCATCGCCGCGGTTTGGGGTTACCCGATGGATCTAGCTATCTGGCAACCTGTACTGTGTGTCGCCCTGATTGTTGGGGTATTTGTGCCACTGCTAGAAGCTGGAATGGAAATGACGCGTGAAGGGAAAACCACCCAGTCGGCAGCGATTGTTGTATTTTCTTCAGCACTCGTTAACCCTGCATTTGGTTGGGCTCTCACCATGCTGTTGGACAACTTAGGCTTAGTTGGTTGTAAAGAACGTAGTAGCGAACTGAGCAAGATGAGCCGTTGGGTGCTGCCAGGCATTATGTTTGTTGTGCTAACAAGTGTCATGGCGTTGGTTGGCCTTCTACCAGGGATTCCAGCGATTATCCCAAGCTTTCGTTAAGCTAGATTAATCGTTAACTTCAATAGAAATACAAAGGCCTCGTACATGCGAGGCCTTAGTTTTTCTATCAAGGGTTAATAGCCCTACTTCACTGGCTTTAGTCCATTCGGGTAATAAAAGTTTGCTCATCATCAACAAAAGCCACGTAGTCGCCGTGATAGATGAAAACACGCCCTCTGCCCTCAACGATACACGCAAGCTGCGGGTTCAAATCTTCTTCAAGATCTTTGCTTTGGTACGTGCCAGTATCTGTGATGACGCCACGGAGTGTAGGCAAAAACCCACAGCTGCGCTTGGCTTGATCAATCAGGCTTAATTCACTGCTAATAGAAAAGTAAGACGGGATAGGGCCAGCATCTTCGATAAACATCGGTTTCAATTCTTCAAAAGCTGTAATCACCAGCCAGTCGATGCCGTTCACATGATGGATAAACATTGTTTATAAATACCTAGATTCTCGATAATTCTGATGCGGGGATTCTAACACTATCAAGTGTAGAGCGTGGGAGAAATTGAGTTTCACTAGGAACACAAGAAGGCCCCGCAATCGCGAGGCTTTCGTTTTTCTATCGAACCGTTACCGTTATCCTTTAACAACGACAGCACCCTACTCGAATTTCACCGCTTTCATCACGTTGTATTGAACGGTTCTAGCATCAAAAACTCCCCCTCTAGCTCCCCCTCAAATGATGTTCACCGATCTCTTTAGATTAACGTTCGAGGGGAAGAACATTCTTTGTCGCTGGACATATAGCTGCACATGTAGCGAACGGTATTCAGTTCCTCCCCTTTCCCGTTGCCAACAAGAGATTGGAGATGAAAACCAAGGGGAGGTTAGGAGGGGATTGTCACGTGCAACTACCCTATTTCACCAGCTTCAAAGCTTTCACCAGAGTAATGTTGAATTGCTGAGTTGTGCTAGCACTGGAAAATGGCTTGCCCCTTCAATGTAGAAAACACTGCAAACCCTGATGTGTTTCTTGTTCACTTCCGAGTCCGTCAATGTCAAAATATTCTTGCTAAAAAGGTAGAAAAGTTTATAGTATTTTTTAGCTAAAATTGAGAATCAATATGTCATTACAGAAAAAACAATCCAAAGTATCACTGAACATCAAAATCTCATCAGACTTAGATGTTCGTCTTAAACGAGCGAGAAAAGCAGCGCGTGAACAGGGGTTGATGTTCAACGTATCTCAAGAAGTTGAAAAGTTTCTTGAGAAGGAAATAAAGAAAGTGGAACGCCAACTATCAATCGATGAAGAGATTAAGAATAACCTCGAGGATCTTGGTGGGCTTGATATAGATAAAATGATGAAATCAATGGATTAATCAAAAACAACAAAGCGTGGAGATAATTATGGGCACAATAATCGGACTGTTAATTTTAGCTGGCATCACTGTATTCCTAAAGCGTCAAACGGGACTTCATTTGCATGAGTGGATTGCAAAAAAATATAAAGACTCCCAAGACAAAAAATAATGGACTCTATCAGTTTGACAGGCTCCATCGATTTGACTTAAAAAACTAAGGCCCCGTAATCGCTAGGCCTTGGTTTTATCTTCTAACGGCTATAACTATCTTTTAATAACTACCGCACCCAACTTCACCGCTTTCATCAACGTTAGGTGAACTGCTTTGGTTACTCTAACAATAGGAAATGACCAGTCAGATAAATGAGTGTCGCTATTGTTTTTGTAGCCTATTGAATCCATTAATCCGCTGATGAAGCTGCGTGCCCATAGTCAACGACACAAACAGGCTAATCAAAGCAATCACTGCTCCTGTAACAAACACCCATTGATAACCAGACATCCAGATAATTCCCAACAAAAATGGCAAGAACACCGCTGCAATATGGTTGATAGTGAATGACAAACTCGCCGTTGAAGCCACTTCATCTTCCCGAATTGTCTTTTTAAAGTATGTGTTTAAAGCTATCGCAAAACTAAAAATAATACTGTCGACAACATACAGCGCCGCTGCCGCATAATGATCATCCACAAATGCGTAAGATAGGAATAGCAACACTAACGCGGCATACTCAATGATCAAAGCGAGCCTCTCTCCTACTCGATCGATAAATCTCCCAACATAAGGTAGAGCAAGCGTCGCAGCTAAACTGGAGACCATAAACAGAGCGGCCATCATCGCGATCGTATATTGAAACTTGGTCACCATCAGTAAGCCAGAAAATGCCACAAAGATTTGTCTTCTTGCCCCACTCAAAAAGGTAAGAATGTAATAGGTCGTGTACTCTCGTCGGACAATGAGTTTGGTGTGTTGCTTCACCTCTGTGTGAGTATCTTGAAACGTGGCCAAGTAAACCGCCAGCCAGAAACATATTATTCCACAAGTAAAGAAAATAGCCTTATCTGAAACATCAAACAGATAGCTCGCGACCATAATACCTAGAAACGTCACCATCGAGAAAAAAGAGGCTGCAGAGCGAATCTTTCCCATTGATTCACTAAAGTTCTCGGTCTCTAACAATTGGGTTGAAAGTGATTTGTTCACCGCCTCTAAATAATGGAAGCCAATAGACATGATCGTCGTGCTGAAATAGAAGCCATAAATCGAAGGCAAATACCCAGTCACGGCAACGCCTAGCCCTAATGTTGCAACCGACAGTACAGCGACTCTTTGTTCTGAAGCGATGAACAACAGAAACAAAACAGTAAATGAAAGCAAGCCTGGGATTTCCCTGACACTCTGCAATGCACCCACATCAGCACCGGTCATACCAACAGTATCGACAGCGAAGTTATTCATCACAACTCGCCACCCAGTATTCGCTATCACTGACGCGATCGCGATAATAACCAACATCGCAAATGAGCTTCGCGATGTTAAAAGCCTAAGCCAAAGAGTCATTTAAGCCGCCGATTCTAAAAGAAAATCTTGAATATGATCGCGCATGAATGAAGCCGTTATTAGTTTTCCGTTCATATTCAGATCCTCAAAAATAATGGTATGTTCTGAGCTTTGTAACGATATGCAACTAAGAAAAAGAACACAGAGACAATACAACTCGCTAACAAATTGTTACACGATCGTTTTTAGAATGTTATTTCTTGAGATTGGTAAGTATTCAGAGAGGTTTTACTTATTTGAGACATTCATTGAAGACTGTTATTGGTTATTAAAAACACAACTGCACTGGCAACGATCGGTATTCAGTTCCTCCCCTTTCCCGCTACCAACAAGAGATTGGAGATGTAAACCAAGGGGGAGGTTAGGAGAGGATTGTTAGTCGAACCTTACGTACACTCTCCAAGTTGTTTTGCTCGCTGTACAACACACAAAAAGGCCTCGTAATCGCGAGGCCTTAGTTCATTAGAGATATATTTACTTCGACATAACATCACACTTGGTTTCATCTAAACCAAGCCCTTTTGCAGCTAGCTTACATTGCTCTTTAATGTCTGTTATCTGGTTCTCCCACTGCTGATCAAAAGATGGAAGTGAATTACTGTTGATAGTTGCGAAATACTGATCGCGCATTAATAAAAAGTTTGACCTAATAGCCTGTTGATCAGCATAGACCTTAACAGCCTTAGTGAGCAGCTTTGCGATATCTTTCGGGTCGTATGCTATTGACTGTCGTCCATCCTTATCAGCCCCACCGAGAGTAATTTGATACAAGATGTCATAGTAATCACGCTGAATACGATGCACCTGTTTCTGATACCTATCGTAACTGGTTTCTTTTACGGCCTTGTTGAGCTTATCAATATTACCTTTCGTAAATTCATTAAGTAATTCAAAGGTATTGTTTTTTATTAGTTCAGATTTGTCTTTCTGCGATTGCGCAATAATTGAGTATGAAAGCTCATTGAGGCGCAATGCCCTGCTCAATGCTAATTGTTTTGCTTGCGGTGAAATAACAAAGTTGATGATATCGTCCGCATTAGGCTTAGTTTCGGCGTACACTTCTTTAATATCAGTGACTTGTTTCACTTGAAAATCGGACATAAGTGTTGAGTTAGTTAGCACGTCTCCTTGTACAAATTTAGGTAAAGGCCTTGGAGCACACCCGATAACGGTATCTAGGGCTCTCGCGCCTAACGTAAGTTCGTTGCTAAAAACTTCAGTAAGTTGGTCGTTGTAAGGTTGGCACCAAGATTTGTCTGCAACTTCGTTTGTAGACACACATCCAGCGAGTAATAAAACGATTAGTGTTAGATACTTATACATAAGAAATCTCTTTATCTGACGTTGAGTTTAAAGCCTCCCCACATGATGAAAGGTGCTGTTAAAATTATTTTTATCAGTAAAGAGGTCATTACAGGTTAGATTAGCCATTTACAGATAAGTGTGACACCTGTTGTATATTTAACGATGAAGATATAAATATTTCGTATGTTAGGTGCTTGGTTTGTATGAAGCATACAACACTACCCTCAAATGCAGTTCAACGATCTCTTTAGATTAACGTTCGAGGGGGAGAACATTCTTTGTCGCTGAACATATAGCAACACATGTAGCGAACGGTATTCAGTTCCTCCCCTTTCCCATTACCAACAAGAGATTGGAGATGTGAATCAAGGGGAGGTTGGGAGGGGATTATCGGTCAAGCCTCATATGCAATTGATTCAAAAGCAATAACGCAATTTGTTACAATGCCCATAATTAAAGGGTGATCTTATTTCGCTATACTCCGCGCCTAATTCCAGAAACAGACCTAATACCAATGAATATCTTTAAAACCTTGGCTCTTTCTATCACGCTATTTTTAGTTGGCTGTGCATCTGGTTCAGCAATATTAGTCGGTGAAGCCAGAGACCCAATTACACCTCAAGAGGTTACGCTATATCTTGAAGCGCCTGAGAGCTATGAAAAAATAGCTTTAGTTGACGCATCTAGTGATGCAGGGATGACGAAACAAGGCTCCATCGACTATGCAATCGAAGAGTTAAAAAAGCAGGCGGCTAAACTAGGAGCTAATGGTGTCTTACTTCAAGCGACAGGAAGCAACAGCTCTGTAGTATTGGGAGGCGTTGGCACAGACTACCAGTACTTAATCCCTGTTTCAGAACAGACGGTTAATGGAATCGCGATCTACACAGAGTAATTAATATTGTGCAAGTTAGCTGTCTCGTCAGCACAAACAAAAAGGCCTCGCAATCACGAGGCCTTGTTTTATCTGCGTTCCAACGAAAAAGTAGCTAGCAATTTACGATGGCAAACCAAATTAACTCGAGAGCCATTCATCCAATACTGTGATGAATTTAGGGTTGATGAGATAACCGATGGAAGCGTGCGGATTACTTTTTCCGTTGCGAATATTGAGGTTATAGATTGGGTGGATGTCTTTCATTCCGCCGGGTATCAGATCCAGTTTGAGCATGTCTTTGAAGTCATTTCTAATTTTGCTGTCATGAGAGATAAAATCATCTTCTGCCGATATGTTTATCCACTGCTGAATGTTTAAAGGATACTTTTTCTCATCTTTCAAGCGGCTCCCTTTTAGCCTATCTTTTACGTTTTCATCGCCTAACGGTGACCCAAGCGTAAGCAATAAGTTGACCTTATTATCCGCACCATAGTCATGCCTATACTCTCCGTAATGAGACAACTTCCACAGCACGTCATAACTGATCATCGACCCGAGACTGTGCGCTACAATCATCACATCATCTCGATGATCAAGCGCTTCCTGCAGTTCAACCATTAGCCTATGCCTGACATCGCTGCCAAAATAGGTATCTTCATACCAATAGTGCGCCATATCCGGCGCGACCTTCGTTATCAGTGTCTCAGCCACACCTAGCTTTCCAAATAGCGATGAAAAAGTATCTGCTAGCGCCTCTTTCAGAAAACCAATTTTAGATACCTTGTTATACGTTGTTTTATTGAACTGGCTTGTCTTGTACTTCTTGAGTTCAGACAGCGCTTGCTGTCGACTTGCAGGGTCTTCCGTTGGTTTCTCTAACAATGTGTTTGATAGTTCACCGTAATAGACAAACCGTTTATCGACATCTTTAAAAGCTTGTAATGAACTTGAGTCTCCACAATCTCGCTGCAAGCCATGTTCTATAGCCTCGTACCAGAGTGCTTGAAGGGGAGCTTTGTCGGGCTTTTGAGCGCGACCATGAATGAATATTATTTTCTTAGCCATAGCAGGACGTCCTAAACACATAGTTAAAGTGATTATCACTAGAAAGCCCCCCTAGATTCGGTCAGCCCTTGCTAATAAAAGTGGTGCTAATTACGTATCTAGGGGTGGTTGGTAGAGCATTTATATAACTATGAGGCCGTCGTTTAAGGACGATAAACGAGTGAACGAAGCGATCATTACTCGCAAATTGAAATGAATGTAGCTAGCAAAACCTCCAACTCACAAAAAGGCCCCGCACACGCGAGGCCTTGGTTTTTATATCAACAGTTGCAGCCATCATTTAACAACTACAGCACCCTACTTCACTGACTTGACCGCTTTAATCAACGTTGCGTTGAACTGCTTTGGTTGCTCAAGCATTGGGAAGTGGCCTGAGTCTTCAACGTAGTAAATGCTGTAATCCTTGATGTGTTTCTTGTTCGCTTCTGAATCCGTTGGCCATAGGCGAGCGTTAACCAATATTACTGGCACATTCACGTTCTCATACACGCGGTGTGCTTCGCCTGTCACGTATTGGCCTAGATAATGGCGGAACTGGTTTATCGCGATAGCTGGCGGTGCTGATGCCATGTCTTGCGTTACCCAGTAAAGTAAATCTGCGTCTACATCTTTTGGTAGCGAGTCTTTCACGAACGCAGTAATGCCCGCTTGGAAGTTTGCTTCAAACGGCTTGGTCATTGCATCTAGGTCGCTTTGTGAAACCGCTAGTGCGACGTTTTGAGATGTATCGATACCAATAATGCCCTTCACTCTTTTCGGCATCAGTTTAGCGGCTTCTGCAATTACGCCACCTGCCATCGAATGCCCAACTAAGATGACTGAATCGAGTTGTTCTTTCTCGATGACGGCTTTGATGTCTTCAGCGAATGCAACCATGGTGTACTCTTCGCGGTTGAACGATGAGTTACCGTGCCCTGCTAAGTCCATAGTGATCACTTGGTACTGCGTTGAAAACTCACTCACTTGGTTTTTCCAAAGCCTGCTGTCTAAGCTCCAACCGTGAATGAAGATCAGTGCCGTCTCCGCAGTCCCACTTTTGCCATACGCAATTTGCTCACCATCGTGAGATATAGCAATACCGTACTTAACCTTTGAATCATAAGCCATGGCATTAAAGCTACCAAGTGCCATGAATACCAAGAGTGTGATATTTAGAATTAAACGTTTCATAGTGTCTCTCTACTTACTTTGGAGGGAACACAGAAAGCGCTCCTCTCAATCAATATAGCCACTATAAAGTGTGAAGTTGTAGACGGGTCAATGAGAATTAAACACGAGTTATTCATCTGATTTTATCAACAGGACGTTTACCCCTATTCAGTCTCCACTTAAAGAACCATAGGTAGATCCAATATAAACCTCAAAATAATTGTGCTTTTTTTGAACGTAAGGTACATTTCAACACAATAAACAGTAACTTACTGATATTTATCACAATAAAGGTTTCTAAGCTTAATGTTGAATTCAGAATTAATACAACTCGATACAGGCAGGTCACTCCACGTTATAGAGATTGAGTCAATAACAAAAGAAATGAAAAACTTGTTGAACAAATATTTTGTTTCAATTTGCGAAGGTGATTCAGATAGTGAGATTAGCTTAGTTAAGAAAAGGTTAGTTAAATTCCTAGAAACAAAGAATGAAGCAACACAAATGGGGGCTGTCGCTGAATTTTTTGTGCACCTTTATTTGAATCAACTTAATTTTAAACAAGAGTTTCTATTCTTCAATTTAGAAGAAAACTCCATAAAAAAAGGGTTTGATGGTCTGTTTTCGAGAGATACTGAGACATTTTTGGTAGAAAGCAAGTCTGGGAATATTACAACAAAGGGAATAAGTCACAAATCCAAATTAAATACAGCATATTCAGATCTAAAGGATTACGTATCTGGGAAAAGTGAAAAAGGTAGAAACAATCCATGGAGGAATGCTTATAACCACGCCTGCCATATAGATGTCTGCTCAGAAAAAAGCTTAAGAAAAAAAATCAAGAAATTGAGCGAAATGTATGATGACGGTGATTATACTCACGTAAAGGATTATAGAATAATACCTTGTTCTACAATATTCTTAAATTCAATTTGGGATAATGAAGAAAACTCAAAGATATTAAATGAAAATGATTTCTTAAAAAATTACGAATGTAGCTCGTTAGATGCAGTGTGTATATCAAAGACAAGCTTAGAATTATTTAAAGAATATTTAGGTGAATAAATTGGCTATTTCCTTTAGTTGGCTAAAAAAAGATGAAAGATTCATTTCTTCAATGCAAAAAATGTCGCTAAACATTCCTTTAGAGACTTGTGAAATGGAATACCTTCTAGGTTGTTCTGTTATTTTCCTTGAAGAATACCGTAAAGATAAAAGAAAAAACTTGTACTTTGAAATTGCCTATTACATTGTACTTAAAAGTGCAATTAACAATAATGAGTATGAACCTCTACTTGATGTTAGTTCTAACTTTGGATTGTATCCAATTTCAAACTACATTTCAAAAAATGGTCTTTACACCAGTAACCTATCTTCACAATTTAGTCTTTCCTTTCAACTCACCAAATTTGAATACAATAATATTGTTGAAACTTATGACCAGAGGAAATCAAGACTAGAACTTGTAAAAAGTAATGACAATGAGAACTGCTATATTGCTCCTACATCTTTCGGTAAAAGCTCTCTCATTACAGAAATAATTAAGGAGAAGAAACAAAAAAGAATAGCAATTATCGTACCAACAAAGTCACTTTTGATTCAAACTTACAAGTTAATTAAGAAAAACTTCTCAAAAAGAAATATAATATTTCATGATGAAATGTATGATGGTTCGAATGATTTCATAGCTATATTCACTCAAGAAAGAGCTCTAAGATTATTAAAAGACGACAATATTTCATTTGACCTATTGATAATTGACGAAGCTCATAATTTATTTAACTATGATTCGAGAAGCTTACTACTGACTAGGTTAATCAGAAGAAATAGAAAGCGAAACTCTAAATCAACAAATTATTACTTATCACCACTAATTTCTGATTCTAATAATTTAAAGGTCGAAAGAGAACAAGAAATATTTGAGAGGAAGATTATAAGCAATATTAAAGAAGCTGACATCTTCGAATATAAATCTTCTGGAGAAATAAGAAAATACAATCGTTTCTTAGATACTTTCTTTGACTCAGGACATAGTGAACACTTTCTTGACTACATAGTTAATAATAGTAAAAACAAGAACTTCTTATACCTTAGAGCACCAAGAAAAGTTGAAGAATTATCTATATTGCTTGATTCAACACTTGAATATATCAATTCACCTAGTTTAGTGGAACTCTCACATGTAATATCAATGAATGTTCACAAAGACTTTTATTGTGTAGATTACATTAAGAAAGGATTAGTTTATCTCCATGGAAAACTACCTGATTTAATAAAAGAGTATCTAGAATTTAAATTCTCAGAAAATAGAGAAGTAAGATATGTGGTAGCTAACTCTGTTATACTTGAAGGAGTAAACCTACCTGTTGATAACATGTATATCATGAATACTAATTCTCTCGATGCTAAATCTCTTACCAACCTAATTGGCAGAGTTAATAGATTAAATGAAGTATTTGATGATGAAAGAAAATCTTTAGATAAACTCTTGCCTAGTGTCCATTTTGTAAACTCTGAAGAATTCAACCGTAAAGGTGGGAATATGGAGAATCAAATTAGGAAATTAAAAAGCGGCGTATTTAAAGATAGTTTAGATAACCCACTATTAGTTAACTTTGACATTGATAAAATGAAGCTAGAACTTGAGCAAGCGAAAGAAAACAACAAGCTTGATAAAATAGCAACGTTAGAGAAGAAAATTGAGGAATACCAACAAGTAAAAGGAAAAGAAGACTTCCTCATAACTAGTGATTTAGATGATAAAAATAGAATTAAAAAGACTCTTTTAGAATCAGATATTCTTTCAGTTTATTATAACTCTGAATCTATGATAAATAGCCTTACAAGTAGGGTTGAAAATATAGAAAACCTCTCTGACTGGAATGAATCACATATTATTGATAAGGTTTATCTATTTTTCATTCAGGGTTTAGAAGGAAATATAGTTAAAAAAGATTTTTTGCGACTACAGCATGAAAAGGCAAGAAATTACTATAAGTTGTTCACTGGAAACCTTCACCGCCTTAGCTTAAAAGAACATATCGCAGACACGATACGATATTTTCAATCAATAAAGCACTTACCACAAGGTAGAGAGTTCTATATTGGAGAGTCATATGGTGAATTTGGTAAAATTAACATCGATGGTAGATTAGGTAAAACTGTGTATTTAGATCTTTCTACTAAGTCAAATAAAGAAATTGCAAATATATCACTAGTAAAGATAAAGATTGAGAGTGACTTTATTTCATATACATTAAATAACTTTGTTAATGTCATGCATGATTTAGAAATCATTTCAGAAGAAGAATATGAGCTTCATATATATGGAACAACAAATAAGTCTAATTCGGAATTCGTTAAGCTGGGGCTTAGTGGCTCCTTGATAAACAAGCTAGATAAAGACAATCAAATGGTTAATTTGACAATAAACTCTCATGGGTTAGTTGAGTACAATAACGCCTTTATTCGTTATATTAATATGCAAGATGATTTGATAAAATTTGAAATCAGTAAATTTATCGACATCTAAATAGTAGCTTTAGTATAACCACCCCAAAACAAAAAGGCCTCGCAATGCGAGGCCTTTTATTTTTTCTATCTATCAGAAGAGATTAGTCGCGAAGTGCTGCGCCGAATTTCTCTGAGATTGAAGCTACGATAGCATCTACTGAACCAGCGATGTCTGGTGCGCTCTACAGACTGTAGGCTAAGTGCGATTGGTTTAAGCTACTTTTTCCCTAAAATGCCGTAAAAAAATAGATGCCCTACACTTTCCATGTATTGATGCCCCTTTTTCAAGAAGTCTGGGTCTTTATAGATAGTCATATTGGCGTTCATAAAATCTACAATCGCTTCAGGCTGCAAATGAACGGCAACCTCACCTTCGTGCTGCCCTTGCTTAACAAGAGCAAGTAAAAATGGGATTTGTCTTTCTTGAACAAACCGCTCATAAATTTTCATAAGAGCGCCACCTTGCCAATCAAAATGCTTTAAAGCGTTCTTATTGATTTCGTTTCCCTCTCCATCACCTAGAGCAAAAAATTGTTTGAGCTTGTCTTGAAAGGAAGACTCTAATTCAAGAATTGCCTCTACCGATTCAAAGGATTGGTTTAAATATTGAGTCACCACCAATTCAACCAGTGCCTCTTTTGAACCAAAATAGTTATAAATACTCACTTGTGAAACTTTAGCTTCTTTAGCGAGTTCAGCAATACTCGTGCTGGCAGGACCTTTGCTAAAGAACAAAGTTTTAGCTGTGCTAATAATCTGGTCTTTCTTTTGTTCTGCTCGGCGCTGAAATCCATTAGTTGTCATAGTCCCTCCAAGTTATGAAGTCTATCTTACTTTTATTTCATAAATTTGACCAGATGATTGTTTTGACGTATTTTATGAAATATCCAACGTACATATTTCATAAACCAACTTGGAGTACTTGATGAATTTCATGCTCCCATTTGATAGAAAATTAGGGGCTTTAGATGAAGGTACTATTGTTGACTATCGGTTCTCGTGGCGATGTAGAACCGTATATCGCTTTAGGTAAAGCGTTAATACAAAAGGGGCACCAAGTAGATTTATGTACAGCATCTCGATTTCAAGGGTTCGTTGAAGAAAGTGGTTTAACCTACAGATACATTAATGATGACTTATTCAAGTTAATGGATAACGGTATATTTGAAAACATGGGCAGCTTGTTTAGTGGGATAAGAACGGTAGTCAAATTGGTTAAAAAGGCGAAACCGCTTAACCGCCAAATGATCATTGATAGTATTCACGCCGGGCTAGAATCAAAGCCCGACTTAATCATTTACCACCCAAAATGTTTAGCTGCCGTATCCATTGCAGAGAAGTTTACAGTCCCTGCTGTGATGGGAGTTCTGCAACCAATGATAACTAAAACCAGTGCTTTCCCCCCAGCAGGGATTCCAAACTTAGGTTCATTAGCAAATAAGCTTAGTTATCGACTGATTAACTTAGGCTACTCCCAGTATTCAAAAGAACTCAATCAACAACGTGCCGAGCTTTTAGGTTTACCCGCTTTGAAAAGAAATACGGGAATATTGTCACACAGTAGCGGCAAACCAGTCCCCGTCTTACATGGGTTTAGCGAACAGCTAGTACCTCGTCCAAACGATTGGACTTGTGACGCAACTATCACAGGGTATTGGCAATCAAAAACCGACCTAAATGATTACCACCCCTCAAAAGAACTGGTGGAATTTTTATCTCATGAATCAAAACCTGTTTATATTGGTTTTGGCAGTATGACTGGAAAAGATCCCGCAAGAACAGGGAAAATGATCGTTGATGCAGTGACCAAAGCTGGTGTTCGGGCAATCCTAGCATCAGGATGGGGAGGTCTAAAAGTGGACGCATTGCCAAACGATGTATTAGTGATTGAGTCTGTCCCACATGATTGGTTATTCCCAAAAGTGGCAGCTGTTATACATCACGGGGGAGCAGGTACAACCGCAGCGGGTCTTTCGGCGGGTAAACCAACATTGATTTGTCCTTTTTTTGGTGACCAACCATTTTGGGGGGCTCAAGTTGAACAAAAAGGGTTAGGCCCTTCACCGATTAAGCAGAAGAAGCTTACGAGCGACAATTTAAGTAAGGCTTTGATTGAGTTAGTGTCCAACCAAGATTTCAAGATCAATACGAATAAACTCGCCAAGGAACTTTCACATGAAAATGGTGTTGATACGGCGATTACTTGGATGGAGACTCGTGGGTTATTAAGGTGATTTTCGTACCGTAATAAGTACACAAGTAGAACATTGAGAACCATAATCCGGATATCTAAAACTCTGAATAACCTTCGGGTACTCTAGTTATTCGTTAAATACTAATTAAATCACGGACATCTAACTTTCTAGCGATGAGTTGCCACCTACTCTAACCTATCCACATACAAAAAAGGCCTCGCAATGCGAGGCCTTTGGTTTTCTATCTATCAGAAGAGATTAGTCGCGAAGTGCTGCGCCGAATTTCTCTGAGATTGAAGCTACGATAGCATCTACTGAACCAGCGATGTCTGCATCTTCAAGTGTGCGCTCTACAGACTGTAGGCTAAGTGCGATTGCTAGGCTCTTCTTACCTTCTTCAACGCCTTGACCAACGTATACGTCGAACAGTTTAGCGCCTGTTAGGAATTCGCCACCCGCTGCGATACACGCTTCAACGATGTCGCCAGAAGCAACTGCTTCGTCAACAACTACTGCGATATCACGACGGTTTGCAGGGAACTTAGATACGGCTACTGCTTCTGGAAGCACGCGAGTGTTGATAGCTGCCCATTCGATTTCGAATACGATAGTACGGCCGTTTAGACCAAACTTACGCTCTAGTTCTGGGTGAACAGTACCAATGATACCCACTTCTTTGCCGTCTACTACGATAGCCGCAGTTTGACCTGGGTGAAGTGCTGGGTGCTTCGCTGCTTTGAAGCTGTATGCGATTTCGTTTGCTGAAAGCTCAAGAACGGCTTCTAGGTCACCTTTAAGATCGAAGAAATCTACAGTGTTAGTTGCAATGTCCCAGTGCTCTTCGCCACGAGTACCAGAGATAACGCCCGCAAGCATCATTTCTTGGCGCATGCCGTTTTCAGCAGTTGCTTCAGGGATGAAACGTAGGCCTGATTCGAATAGACGAACGCGAGACTGTTGACGCTTCTGGTTGTGAACAACTGTGTTTAGTAGACCTTGGATTAGGCCAAGACGCATTGCTGACATGTCCGCAGAGATTGGGAATGGCAGGATTAGCGGCTCAACACCAGGTACAACAAGTTTTTGCTGTTCTGGTTCCACGAAGCTGTATGTGATTGCTTCGTGGTAGCCACGGTCTACAAGAAGGTCACGAACGCGCTTAAGCGGTTGGTCAGCTTCTTTGTGGTCATTCATTTTAAGTGCCGCTTTAGGCGCTTGGTTTGGAATGTTATCGTAACCGTAGATACGACCTACTTCTTCAATTAGGTCTTGCTCGATTGCGATATCAAAACGCCAAGATGGAGACGTTGCCGTCCAACCAGCGTCTGTAGTCTCTACTTCACAACCTAGGCGAGTAAGAATTTCCACTACGTCTGTAGATGGGATCTCGTGACCTAGTAGGCTGTCTAGCTTAGCGCGACGTAGAGCAACTACGTTTGCTTTAGGAAGATCAGCTTCAGATTCGCTGCCGTTTACTGGCGCAACTTCACCACCACAGATTTCAACTAGAAGCTGTGTTGCACGCTCCATTGCTGCTGCTTGAAGTGTTGAATCAACACCACGTTCGAAACGTAGAGAAGAATCAGTGTGAAGGCCGTAAGCACGTGCGCGACCACGGATGTGATCCGGTGCGAAGAATGCTGCTTCAAGAAGAACGTCAGTTGTTTCAGTAGTCACACCTGAATCTTGACCGCCAAAGATACCAGCGATTGCTAGTGCTTTGTTGTGGTCAGCGATAACAAGTGTGTTGCTGTTTAGTTCAGCTTCGTTGCCATCTAGAAGTGTTAGCTTTTCGCCCTGCTCTGCTAGACGAACCACGATACCGCCTTCGATCTTAGCTAGATCAAATGCGTGCATTGGTTGGCCTTGCTCTAGCATCACGTAGTTTGTGATGTCTACAACTGGGTCGATTGAACGGATACCACAACGGCGCAGTTTTTCTTGCATCCAGATTGGAGATTCCGCTTTCACGTTTACGTTCTTAACCACACGGCCAAGGTAACGTGGACAAGCATCAGTTGCTTTGATTTCAACAGATACTGTGTCTTCAATGCTTGTTGCAACAGCTTCAACTGTTGGCTCTGTAACGTCTGCGCGGTTTAGTACGCCAACTTCACGAGCAAGGCCACGGATGCTGAAGCAGTCTGCGCGGTTTGCTGTTAGGTCTACGTCGATAGTTACGTCGTTAAGCTCAAGAAGCTCACGTACGTCCATACCTAGCGTTGTGCCTTCAGGCAGCTCAAGGATGCCGTCTGACTCTACGTCGATACCTAGCTCAGAGAAAGAACAAAGCATGCCGTGCGATGGAACGCCACGTAGTTTTGCTTTCTTGATTTTGAAGTCACCAGGAAGTACTGCGCCAACTGTTGCTACTGCTACAGTTAGGCCAAGACGACAGTTAGATGCACCACAAACGATGTCTAAAAGTTCTTCTTCACCGATATCAATTTTTGTAACTTGTAGTTTGTCTGCGTCTGGGTGCTGACCGCACTCAACCACTTTACCTACTTTAACGCCGGTGAATTCACCAGCAACAGGTTCTACATCGTCAACTTCCAAACCAGCCATAGTGATTTGGTGAGCTAGCTCTTCGCTGTTAATTGCAGGTTTAACCCACTCGCGTAGCCAAGATTCACTGAATTTCATAGTTTTGACTGCCCCGGATTACTTGAATTGTTTAAGGAAACGAAGGTCGTTCTCGAAGAACGCACGAAGGTCATTTACGCCGTAACGAAGCATCGTTAGACGCTCTACACCCATACCGAATGCAAAACCAGAGTATTTCTCAGGGTCGATGCCAACAGAGCGAAGTACGTTAGGGTGAACCATGCCACAGCCTAGAACTTCTAGCCATTTGCCATCTTTACGTTTCACGTCAACTTCAGCTGAAGGCTCTGTGAACGGGAAGAATGAAGGACGGAAACGCACTTCAACTTCTTCTTCAAAGAAGTTACAAAGGAAATCGTTAAGAATGCCTTTAAGTTGTGCGAAGTTTACGTTCTCATCAACTAACATACCTTCCACTTGGTGGAACATTGGCGTGTGAGTTTGATCGTAGTCGTTACGGTAAACACGACCCGGAGCAATGAAGCGGAATGGCGGTTTGCCGTTTTCCATCGTACGGATTTGAACACCAGAAGTGTGCGTACGTAGCATTAGATCAGGGTTGAAGAAGAAAGTATCGTGATCAGTACGAGCTGGGTGATCGTCTGCGATGTTTAGTGCATCAAAGTTGTGGAATGCATCTTCGATCTCAGGGCCAGACTCAGTGTTAAAACCAAGCTCACCAAAGAACTGTTCGATACGCTCAACTGTGCGAGTAACTGGGTGAAGACCACCGTTCTCAATGCGACGACCTGGTAGGCTCACATCGATAGTTTCTTCAGCTAGTTTCGCTTCAAGCTCTGCACGTTGTAGTGCGTCTTTGCGAGCTGCGATCGCTTGTTGAACAGCACCTTTCGCTTTGTTGATCTCTTGACCAGCAGTGCGACGCTCTTCAGGTGGAAGTTTACCTAGGCTTTGTAGTTGAAGAGTTAGTTCACCCTTCTTACCTAAATACTGAACTCGCACTTCATCAAGTGCGACTAACGAATCTGCTGTATCAATAGCAGTCGTTGCATTAGCAATGATCTCTTCTAGATGTTGCATCATTTCCTCATCTACCAGTTGGTAGTGTCCGTATCGGATGATTAGTTTTTTTAGATAGCTACACATAGTAATCAAACACGCAACCAATGCCAAATTGAATCGTTAAAAGAGCAAGTTATTGACTAAAAACACGGCAAATTTAACAGGATATTAATGAGGAGTAAGAGGAAGTGGCACAAATACGAGTGCCACTCCTTTGTTTGGAAGTGAGCGGGGCTCTAGATTTGCAGAGAGCTGAGTTCTAAATCTCAAGTGAACCGAGATCTAAAACTAAAGCGAACTTAGATCTGAACTTCAAATAAACCAGTTTTAAATCTGAATCGAACAAACGCTGTTTTTACCTGCGTTTTTCGCTAAATAGACGGACTCATCGGCGGCTTTAATTAACTCGTTCATTGAGCCGAATTCTTGGGTTATTTCAGCCACACCGACACTAATACTGCCAATCCAAACTTGATGGCTGGTTTCAACCTCTAATTCAGACACTTTCTGGCGAGCCGTTTCCGCGATGTGCATGCCACCTTTGAGGTCGGTGTTAGGGCAAATAACCAAGAACTCATCGCCACCTAACCGGCAAACAATATCATCATTACGGAACGTATTTTTCAGTTCACGCGAGAGGGTTTGTAGAACCAAGTCACCTGCATCATGACCACTGGTGTCATTAATGCGCTTGAAGTTGTCGGCATCAATCATAATGCACACTAAAGGCATACCCAGTTCTTTGGAGTCTTGCCAATGTAGCGCTAACTGTTTAAAGGCACTGCGGCGGTTAGGCAAATGAGTGAGTGAGTCTGTTAACGACAGTTCTTCAAGCTTCTTACTCGCTCGTTTCAATTCTGCCGTCCGTTCCTCGACTTTGTCTTCGAGTAACTGATTGAAGCGTAACAACTGCTTGTTTCGTTCAGAGACTTGTTCAAACAGGCCGTTAAGCGCAGCCAACAGCGGGACAGTCGCAGAGTCTTGTTGTTTTTCTTCAGCTTCAAAGGCTTGTAGAGGTGTTGCGCCCTCTTCTATGGCGGTCATTTGTCGCGCCATGTTTTGGTCGATGCCGAGGATGTGGTAAGCAAGCCAATGGATGAGGAAGTCCAATAACTGCCGTGCTGACACCTGATCTTCTTCCAAGATGAACGCTTGCATACTGTAGATATCTTGCATAAATACACGATGCACTTTGATGTGTTCTTCTATGTGTAACTCATACACACCGCAATCTCTCATCAAAGATTCTTCTTCTTTAAAGTGAAATTCGGCATAGCGTGTGAGATCAAGTAAAGCGATGTTAATGTCGTCTATAGAGATTGTATTCTCTGACAAAAGATTTCCGTAGTGGTTGATAAAACCAACAAGGTATTGATGTTGTTCATCGACAACACCAATGCCTGTTTCAAAGTTTTGATCCCAATTAAATAAACTCATAGATCCCTTAGGGCCGATACCACCAGCACAATTCACATGCATATTCGGAGGTTATAGATACTCAAAAAATATAACCATCTTACCTGTGGGACTATTCGATTATTTGCTCTATTTTATAAAAAGATGACGTTGAACATTATAAATATAGCGCGTCTTAAATCTGAGACGTTCCCTTTAACAAGAACGCCCCACCAAACTAACACTAGAAATAATATTCCAACGCTACCTCAACAAAATCATCCTTACGAGCGAAGAACAATAAGTCTTCTGGGGTTTCGTTCTCAAACAACCAAGCGTTTAATCGCCACTTGAGATTGTTGTTGATGCGGCTTGATGCTTCTAGCTTCGCGCTGTAGACATCGCTGTTATCTAAGTCTTGAGTGATGCCTGTAAGTACTTCGGTGCCGTCTTCATCATTCAAGGCGAAACGTGCACCAAGAAACACATCGTTTTGGCCGATGGTTTGGGCGTTGTTGCCTCGGCTGTCATACAAGTATTCCGCAATGAAGCCGATGTCCCAGTACGATTCAAGCGCTCCAACCCAAGTGTATTCAAAGCCTGTTGCGACGCCTGTGTGGTTGTCGTAACTATCGCGATAAATGCTTTCCAGCTTCCATAACCAGTCACCGATAATGCCCTGCACATCCAGTCCGAAGTGCTGCATTTGCGCGTAGTATGGCTTGAGTTGGTTGCCTTGCACACGGTAATAAGGGTCGCGGTTTGTGCCGCCTAAGTAACTTAAGCCGACATCCCAATCACCGTACATTTGGCTATAACGCAATGCCACATCGACGTGCTTTTCTTCTCTCGAAGATTCGTAAAGTGCATCATCGGATACTGGCACTGTTGGCCTTAATCTGCCGTCTTCCCCAGCGAAGGTACGCTCACGAAAATACGGCAGTAGCATGGCGTCTATGGTTCCCCAGTCTTTTATCGAGGTGAAGTGCACCATTGGCTGACCCAGTTTCGATTCACCATCGACCGATTCAATGGCATCGGTTTGGTTTACCACATCCACCAAGTGCGCCGATTCGGTCACGCCCCAAAACACCTTGCCGACACCAGCTCGCAGTTCGTAATCATCCCAATACGTGAGGTACAGAGCTTCTCGAACGTCGCCATGAGTTCGCTCATCGTCTTCACTGTCTAACCGATAAAACGGCGTGAAGGTAAAGCTGCCGTTGCCCTCTTGTTGTTCCCAATAAAACTCTGGCTGCAATACCAGTGAGCTTTGCCCTTTATCTTGTCCTTGTAAGCCGTCGCTAAAGAACTGCCTGTGTTCAAGGTTAACCTGCCCTGCGAGTTCTGGGGTGACTTGTTCTACGAACTCAGAGCTAAAGCCTGCCGCCACACATGGCAACGACACCTGCATAAGCCCAACTGTCGCTGCCAAGGTTAAAGATAACTGCGTTCCTGTTAACACAATCCTTTTCATATTCTTGCCTTACTTTGCACGTTTCAGTGTGTTTTTCTGGAAATCTTTGTCCTTAAGACCGGTTTGGAACGCTAAATCTGTCGTGGTTAAAACGGTGCTTTTGCCTGTTTGATGGTTTTGCATCGACATTGTGTGCGCGCGCCAGTATTGGTTTAGGTATTGTTTGTAGTCTTGGAACGAGAGGGTTTTCAGTAATGCGCCTTTACGGTCGTAAAACTCCACTTGAACGGGGCGGTAATATTGTTGGTCTAGCCATACTTTCTGCATGGTGTAGCCAGAGTTTTTATCGGTCGGTACTTGCTCCAAGACAAAGGTATCGACGCCTTCCAGGTTCGCGTCTTCAATGTAGTTGAAGGTGTACTTTTCTAGTTCAAACGAGCTTAAATCTTCATAAGCAAATTCACTGCCCATAAACGGGCCTGATTTGTTACGTGAAGAGATGCGTTTGACACGTTTCAGAGCAGGTAAATACAGCCATTGGTCATCCGATTTAGAGATGTGTGAATGGTTTAAGAAAGCCGTGCCTTTTACGTCACGTGGCTCATCAAAAATGGTTAAGCCTTTGTCGCCATCGTCATCGACTTCTAATGATTTCAATCGCATCAAGCGCGTGCTGCTTTCGCCCTGTTTATTGCGAAGTAGCATTTCCATGGTTGCGACAGAATCACCCCACCCCATATCGACGGCTTTGCGTTGCTCGGCTATTTCTAGGCCTTTCGCTGGGTCTGCTAATGCTGGGAAAGCAGCGAATGAGCTCAGCGTGAATAATGTAGTAACGAGAGTTTGTTTAACGCTTTTCATAAATATCTCCTTGAGTCAGCCCACCGTAGCGGGCTGACGATTCCTTATTTGGTCGATGTAGTCAGTTCGCCAGCTGGGTTAGCTTGCGCTGATTTAGATGGCTCTGTTTTAGACGGTTGCGATTCGTGCTGAGGTTTATCTGAGTAGTGCGTCTGCTTGTCGAAGATCATCAGCAAGCTCGGTAGCAAGATGAAGTCGACCACCAGCGCAATGAAAATCACAATCGCGCTGAGCAAGCCCATGTCGGAGTTAAGTCTGAAGCTCGACATCGCCAGCACCGAGAAGCCCGCAACAAGCACGACCGTGGTGATCCACAATGCGCGTCCGACGGTGTGAAAAGCGTATCGAACCGCTTCTTCTGCTGATTTTTCTTCCATTCTGGCGCGCTGGTATTTACTCAAGAAGTGCACCGCATCATCAACCACGATACCCAACGTGAGCGTGACCACGACAGACAAACCGAGGTTGATTTCACCGGAGATGAGCGCCCATAAACCAAAGCCAATAATCGCCGGGGCAATATTTGGTACTAGGCTAATCATGCCTAAGCGAACCGAGCGCAATGCAAAGATCATCAAGCCAGAGATAAGCACTAAGGTGATAGGCAGAGTTGATAGCATGCTCGCCATGTTGGTTTCGCCAATGTGAGCAAACATCAGTGATGGGCTCGACGCGACCACTTCATATTGCGGCGCATTAGCGGCAAACCATGAGTAAATGCGCTCTTCGAGTTCCACTAGCTCAACGCTGCCAAGGTTGTCGACGGTCAGCACCATTTTGATCGAGGACTTATCGACGTTGATCTGGTTGTTCAAGTCCAAACCATACGGCAAAGACATCTCGTAAAGCAGCAGATATTGCGCTGCAAGTTCACGGTTAAGCGGTAGTTTGTAGTAGCTTTCATCGTCGCCATGCATGTTCTTGTTCAAGCGCATGTAAACATCAGAAAGTGTTGCGACATGGTCGGTTTCAGGTTGGACGCGTAGCCACTCAGTAAAGTCACCAATCGCTTGTAAGAACACAGGATCAGCAATCGCTTGAGACTCGTTGGTTTTCACCGCGATACTGAGAGTCGTCATGCCGCTTACGGTCTCTTCCATGAAGTCGGCCGCTTGTCTGAATTCACTTGAGGTATCGAAATACTTCACCGACTCATCGTTCACTTTGTTGAGTGGAATTAACGCAGCAGCTCCGACAATCACAAGAGTTGAAACAGGCAGCAGTGCTTTGCGGTTAGCAACGACAAAATCACCGAGCTTATCCATAAAGGTGACTTTGTCTGCCGCCTTAGGATTGGCAGATAGACGTTTAACTGGCAGCAGTTTTAACAATACAGGCAACATAGTTACAGATAGGAAACATGCGATAAGTACGCCTAGTGCCGACAAGTTACCGAAATCACGCAGCACTGGAGAGTCCGACATGTTCATCATCAAGAAGCCGATCGCAGTGGTCACTGAGGTGATTAGAATCGGCATCGCATTGAGCTTGATGCTGTATTGAATGGCTTGTGCTTTCTCCATCCCGCGTTGCATCGCTTGTCTCATGGTCACAATCACGTGAACACAATCGGCCACCGCCAAAGTTAAAACCAAGGTAGGAACATTTACGGTTGCTGTGCTGAGGAACATCCCTGCCCAGCCAGACAAGCCCATGGTCGCGACAATTGAAGAGATGATCACAACTAAGGTCGCAAGCACGCTAAAGAAGGAGCGCAGCATGAAGGTCAGGAACACCAACACTACTAGCAGCATTAATGGCACCAACGTTGAGCTGTCTTCTTGAGCCGAGGTCATAAATGCGTTGTTCATGGCTATGATGCCCGCTTTATGGAATTCGACATTCGGGTACTGAGCTTGGTACTTGCCAATCATGGCGTTGATGGCCGTAATCACCTCTTGCACTTCCGCGGTTTTATCCACTTCTGGCAATTGCACGGTGACGTTCACAATGGTCACGTCGCCAGAGGCTGACACCAAGGCATTCTTAAGCAGTGGTTCGTTTAGGGCGATCTGTTTGACTTTGGCGATTCGCTCGGGCGTGTGCTCGTATTCTTCATACAGCAGGTCTTCCACTAAGAGGTCATCTTCAATGGCTTCGGTATGCTGATAATTGGCAAGGGAATCGACACGGCTTGAGTACGGGATCTGCCACGCATCGACCGTGAGGTTTTGAATTAAGGTGAGAGTTTCTGGGGTGAAGACATTGCCATCTTCAGGGGCGACAACAATCGCAAGGTTGTCGGTTTTTGCAAAGGTCGTTTGGATTTCATCGAACGCCATCAACTGTTTGTTGGTGCCTTCGAAGAAGATATTGTAGTCCCCTCTAAAGTAGAGGTTCTTTGCCCCTAATGCAGAGAGAATGATGATTGAAAAAACCACCAGCAGAACGATAAACGAACGCTTGGTCGGTATTGAGTGCCAACTGTTATTTAGATCCCCGTTTGCGCTATCGACGTTACGGTTATCTCGATTTGGGTGATCGAAAGCTGGCTTCTGGCTGTCATGTTCCATCACAGTCTCCATTTGTGACGATTCGTCATAGTTGTGTCTTAAAAAGCCAGCCGAAGCTGACAAAAGACACAATGCTTAGTCATACACTCAAGAAAACCAAAACCACACTAGGCTAAACTTAAGTTTATGACGAATCGTCACTAATGGTTATTAATAAACCCACATGAGTGGGTTTAATGGAAGCTATCGACCTACAGATTCTAAGTAGGCAATCTCTTCGCTGAACAGTTCTTGTTCTACACGACGCCAAGTTTTGCGGTAGTCCCAATCAGTAGAAAGAGGCTGCCAGTTGAGGCCGTCTAGTAGCATGTTCGCGTTGTATAATACTGAATACGGGTCTTGTAACCGCTTAATACAATGACTGTTTGAAGCATTCTGTGACAAGGCATTTGAACCAAATGCGATTGACCAGTTTGCAAACACGATGGCGTCTGAACCCATACCAGAAGGGAACTTTAGGTCACCAGCATCGACTGCTTGGTTAACCATTAAATCGGCTTGTTCAATCACCAATTCTTCCAGTTCGTTCATCTCTGCTACGCGTGCACTAGACGCTTTCTCTAGTACCCACGGGCTTTTTGCCATGATCGCACAGGTTGATAGTACCGGCTCCATGCGAACATAGATTCGGTAAGCAACGTGTAATGCAACGACCTTTTCACGTGTGTTGCCTTCAAACTCTCCAGAACGAGCAAACATTAATGCTTCGGCCTTTAAAGAGTGAATACACAAGGCTAAAACTACGTCTTCTTTGCTGCAAAAGTGATTGTATATTGTACCTTTTGAATAAGAACTCGCTGCCGTTAGCTTATCCATCGTGAGGTTTCCGAACCCTTGTTCTCGAACCAGATCTTTTGC
The DNA here is from genome assembly GCF_001557875.1 of Vibrio splendidus. Lineage (GTDB taxonomy): Bacteria > Pseudomonadota > Gammaproteobacteria > Enterobacterales > Vibrionaceae > Vibrio > Vibrio splendidus_F. Next base: position 85,471 of record NZ_LNRF01000008.1, read on the forward strand.
TAACAACATCAATTCTACTTCTCGGTCTGCGATAGACTGTTGCTTTTTAGACAACACGCCTTTGCAACCAAAGATACCTTGTTTATCGCCTTTACAACCAAAGCCAAACATAATTTCTCAGTCCGTATTTTAGCTTAGCTATCATCTAAGCTTCGCCAGTATTTAAAACACTCCTATCCAATATATTAACACGAATAGTAAATTCATGTAGTTAACCATTTTGTGACGCTTCGTCATTTCTGACCTATCGTCATAATAGCGCAAATATTGATCATATCAAGGTGTTTTATAAATTAAATACAGTTAATGAATATATAGATGGGTGGATAGGGAGTCGATAAGACAATCATCAATAGTCGACCTTAAGAGAAGACCCGTATTTTGACCTACAGAATGCGAAAGTGAATTGGTCATTTTTAACCGAACAAAGAATGTCGTCACTTTAAGCTGCTATGCGCATTCATGCCCAATTATTCCTAGCGTCAACCACAAGAATGAATGACTGTAGGCTTACTTTTTAGGGCAGACGTCTCCTTATGGTCAATATTTGGCTTACTAATGCCGTTTTCTGTTAAGTTGCTATAAATTCGGTAAGGGGTGACTTACAATAGTGACAACGACTTACCTTTTTTGAGAACACGATATTGAGCGCCAAATATTCTTATTTAGCTTGGCAAGTGAATACTTCTAGCCCAGCAGAAAAGCTTGTTTTATTGATGCTTGCAGATGGTGCTGACGAATTCGGCTACACCAATGTATGCCTACAAACAGCAGGTCAACTTTGTGCTCTCTCTACGTTTGGTTTAGCCGACTGTCTTAAGTGTTTAGTCGACCAAGGTTTTCTCGATAAGGTAAAAGTAGATTATCGAGATCAAAAAGAGATTCACGTTTTCAAAATGCTCATTGAGCAAGAGCAAGCTGCAGCTCACGTTGAGGTTCAACCGACCAATAGTATTCCGGTCTACTCTACTGCACCTGCACCTGCACCTGCACCTGCACCTGCACCTGCACCTGCACCTGCACCTGCACCTGCACCTGCACCTGCACCTAAGTTTCAGCCTGCTCCGGCGCCAATGCAACACATGCAGCATGCCCCTCGCCCACAAGGCCGAGGCTCAATGAACAGCAACACCGTTTCAACGCATGATTTGGATGAAGAGATCATTCCAACATGGGCGGAACGTGCGTTTAAATTCTCCGGCCTTGCCGGTGACCATAGTTTAGTATGGAAGAAATTTGTCCTCTGGTATAAAGCCAAAGCCAATGAACTAATGCCAATATCTCGGATTGAATCCAAGCTACAGTACTGGCTAGTTAACGAGAAGCAAAATGAAAGACAACAACAGCAGAAGACCTCTCAATATTCAGGAAATGCAGGACAAGCTCAAGGAAATGGGTATCGACAAAAGCTTAGCCCATCTGAACGCTTCAGGCAGCAGCTCATTCAAAAAGGCAAAAAGCCAACCTTCTGAGCCAGCTCAACCTGTTGTACCTGACGCTACAGTTCTGCCTAAAGATCCAGTAGTACCTGAAGTTATTGAAGCGCAAAGTACCGATGTGAAAGTAGCGACGGCACAAGCTGCAGGTTCTGGTGCGTCTCAACAAGTGCCTGTTGTTGATCAAGATGCCGCAGAATTAGAGCTAACAGATTGGTGTATCCATGTGTTCGGTTCTTTTTTGAGCGTATACGAAACACAGTGGGAATATCAGTACGGTAGTGAGCCAAGTGGTAAGTTCATCGAATTTGCCAACTCTGTTGATTCAGACGGCCTAAACCGTGTGCTAATGCACTGTCATGAGCGTATTCAACTAGGCAACAGTTGGCCACCGCAAATGGGTGAGCTTTGGATTCTGAAAGATTCTTTGACTGAAGAAGAGCTGTTGGATAGCCGTATTCGTGTGTTGTCGCGCACTGCCGTCAACAAGATTGAGAAGTGGTTAATCCAAAACAAACTGTACGACTTGAAGCGTACGGCTGAAAACAAGCTTGATGCTCTGTTTAAGAAGTACTACTTGGAAGCGAAGCGTTTAGATGAGAAAGGCATGCTAGAAACGGAATTGCCGCAATTCCTGCTTGCTGCTAACTCAGTCAAGAACCTGAACGACTTGAAACGCGAAGAGTACGAAAGCCAACATGGCAAAGCACTTAATCCGCGAATTCAACAGATTCTAAACAGCAAAAAGTAATCGCCCGTCCGCTGTCTATTGTAAAAAAGACAGCAGAGACAACACAATCAATAGATACAAAAATGCCAGCTATCAAGCTGGCATTTTTTATGAATTCTACGAACTCTTTCACGACTAACCGACCGCTATTTACGATCGCCTTACTGATTGCTTACAGTAGGTGGATAGTCGCGTTTAGCGTGAATACGCCTGAGTCGTCATCTTTCATTTTGAAGTTTTGGTAGCTAGCGCCTACAGATAGTGGACCAAAGATGAAGTATTCTGCGCCTACACCGTACATTACATCCTCACCTGATTGATTGAAGCCGTCAGATTTAAGATCGTAAGTGTGCACACCAGCCTTCGCGTATACGTGAAGAGGACCGAAGTCGATGCTTGGTTTGATCGCTAGGTAAGCAGTGCTTGCATCTAGGTTTGTAAGGTCACGGTTGCCGTACTTAACGCTGTCGAAAGAACCTAGATCCCAGTAACCCGCTTCAATACCGATTAGTGGCAGGATGCCTGTACCCACGTGGATACCCATCGCTGTTTCTTCTTCATTACCTAATGAGTTTTGACCACCCATTACGCCGCCGTACAACCAAGAATCAGCCATTGCTGTTGAAGATGCACCTAGCAGTGCTAGTGCCAATAACGTTTTTTTCATATTCGACCTTTTTCGTCCTAGTGGCAGGCCTTGAGTGGTAATAAATTGCCACCAAGTCGCCCTGTATGTAATAACTATTCAATTAGTAATGCAATAAGCAAGATTTATACCTAAACCTTGCTATTGCGTCTAGCTTTATTCCTTTAGCAAGCATCAATCGCGTTTTTAACACGCTTATCTGATACTGGGTAAGGCGTACCGAGCTGCTGTGCGAAGAAGCTTACACGAAGCTCTTCTATCATCCAACGCACCTCTTTTACATTTTCTGGAACCGCGATCCCTTTTGGAATTTTATTCAGCAGTTCTTTGTAATCATTCATTACTGACTCAACTTTGATCATATGAAGACGATCTTTGTTCGGGTCAATTGGCAGTTTTTCCATGCGGCGTTCAATCGCTCTCATATAGCGTAGAATATCCGGCAGGCGTTTCCACCCACATTCTGTGGAAAAACCCTTAAAAATCAAGCCTTCTACCTGAGCTTTTATATCCGAAAGTGCGAATGCCATAGAAAGATCAACACGGCCTTTTAGCTTCTTACTGATACTGAATGCCGTGGTTAAGATGGTTTCAACTTGTTGAGCAATCTCAACTACCGTATCACCCAACTCTGCACGTACGTGCTCTTTCAGTGCTTCAAACTGCTCTGGTTCCCAAACTAAACCGCCTTTCTCTTCAATCAGCTTATCAATACCACAAGCGATACAGTCATCGATTAAATCAAGTACTTGTCCGTATGGGTTGAAGTACAAACCAAGTTTCGATTTGTTCGGCAAGTTCGAGTGCAAGTATTTGATCGGCGATGGTACGTTCAACAAGATTAAACGACGCTGACCCGATTTCATTGCAGAGATCTGCTCTTGCTCGGTCTCGAACAATTTGATCTCTACGCTGTCTTTGGTATCCACCAGCGCAGGGAAAGCTTTAACATCGTAGCCGCCACGCTTCTGTTGGTAGACTTTTGGTAGCTCACCAAAGCTCCACGTATGCAGGTTTTGCTGCTCAATATCGTCGTCAGCAACCTTAGAAAGCGTTTCTTGAACCTTGTCTTTCAGGCTCTCTTTTAGCTCATGCAGATCTTTCTGTTCTTTCAGCTTACGCTTGCGATGATCTACAGCGCGGAATGTTACCTTTAAGTGCTCTGGAATCTGGTCTAACTTCCAGTCATCACGTACCACTTCCACGCCAGTCATACGACGTAGCTCTTTCTCAAGAGAATCCAACAGCGGAGCTTCAAGTGGCGTAACACGTGCCAAGAATGCATCGGCGTAGTTTGGCGCAGGCACAAAGTTACGGCGTAGCGTTTTAGGTAACGACTTAATCAAGCTAATCACTAGCTCTTGACGTAGACCCGGGATCTGCCAATCAAAACCGTTCTGGTCAATCTGGTTCAAGATAGGTAGCGGAATATGGACCGTTACACCATCGTTATCATCGCCCGGCTCAAATTGGTAGCTTAGCTTGAGCTTGATACCGTTTTGGTGCCAGAAGTTCGGGTAATCCAAATCGGTAACGTGGCTTGCATCACCTCTGAATAGCATCGACTTTTCAAAGTTCAGCAGATCGGGGGTTTTTTGACTGGTCTTCTTCCACCATGTATCGAAGTGACGGCCTGAAACAGCCTCTTCGCCAACACGCTGGTCATAGAAATCGAACAGTTCATCATCATCGATCAAGATGTCACGACGACGCGATTTATGCTCAAGCTCTTCCACTTCTTGTAGAAGCTTGCGATTCTGCTTGAAGAAGGCGTGTTTGGTTTCCCACTCACCTTCTACTAATGCACTACGCACGAACAACTCGCGGCTGACGGTTGCATCAATCGCACCGTAGTTCACCAAACGTTTAGGAACAATTGGGATTCCGTAAAGCATCACTTTTTCGTGTGCCATTACCGCTGCTTGCTTCTTCGACCAGTGTGGTTCGCTGTAGCTGCGTTTGATCAGGTGTTTCGCCAGTGGCTCAATCCATTCAGGTTGAATCTTCGCAATCACCCGACCCCAAAGTTTCGAGGTTTCCACCAACTCGGCAGACATGATCCACTTAGGCTGTTTCTTAAATAGGCCAGACGCTGGGAAGATATGGAAGCGAGCATTACGTGCACCTTGATATTCATTCTTCTCTTGGTCTTTCATACCGATGTGCGAAAGCAGACCTGATAGCAATGAGATGTGAATACCATCGTAGCTACCCGGTTCTGTATTCAACTTAGTATCCAGTTCACGCATTGCTTGATGAATTTGGAAGTACACATCTTGCCATTCACGGATACGTAAGTAGTTCAGGTAATCTTGCTTACACTGTTTGCGGAACTGGTTGCTCGATAGCGCTTTTTGCTGCTGCTTAATGTAGTCCCACAGGTTCACAAACGTGATGAAGTCAGACTCTTTATCGAAGAAACGCTTGTGCTTGTCATCAGACGATTGTTGCTTATCTGATGGACGCTCACGCGGATCTTGAATCGACAACGCAGACGCAATCACCATCACTTCGTGTAGGCATCGGTTACGTGGCGCTTCAATTACCATACGTGCTAAACGCGGATCGATAGGCAGTTTCGCCAGCTTACGACCAATCGCGGTTAGCTTCTTCTTGTCATCGCCGTGGTTCTTGTTTTTGTTTGCAGACGGTTCAACGGTCGCGATCGCACCAAGCTCTTCAAGCAGCCTTACACCATCTTGAATGTTGCGCTTATCGGGCGCTTCAACAAATGGGAACGCTTGAATGTCGCCTAAGCCTAGCGCTGTCATCTGAAGAATTACAGAAGCCAAGTTAGTGCGAAGAATCTCTGGGTCCGTAAACTCTGGGCGCGATTCGAAATCTTCCTCTGAGTACAGACGAATACAGATACCTTCCGCAACACGACCACAACGACCTTTACGCTGGTTAGCACTCGCTTGAGAGACAGGCTCAATCGGTAGGCGTTGTACCTTAGTACGGTAGCTATAGCGGCTAATGCGCGCCGTACCCGGGTCGATAACATACTTGATGCCCGGAACCGTTAACGAGGTTTCTGCCACGTTGGTTGCCAGCACGATACGTCGACCAGTATGAGACTGGAAGATACGGTTCTGCTCACCTGCCGATAGACGTGCGTAAAGCGGAACAATTTCAGTATCACGAAGGTTACGTTTGCTCAATGCATCTGCAGTATCACGAATCTCTCGCTCACCGTTCATGAAGATCAAGATATCGCCAAGGCCTTCATCACACAGCTCATCAACGGCTTCAAAGATGCCTTCGATTTGGTCGCGGTCTGAATCACTGTCATCACCACCTAGTGGGCGGTAACGCGTATCTACTGGGTAAGTACGGCCAGAGACTTCAATGATTGGTGCATTATTGAAGTGCTTAGAGAAACGCTCTGGGTCAATGGTTGCCGATGTGATGATCACTTTCAGATCAGGACGCTTTGGCAGCAGCTCTTTCAGGTAACCCATGATGAAATCGATGTTCAAGCTACGTTCGTGCGCTTCATCGATGATGATGGTGTCGTACTGGCTTAAGAAACGATCGTGTTGAATTTCCGCCAGTAGAATACCGTCGGTCATCAATTTAATTTGGGTGTTGTCAGAGATTTGATCGTTGAATCGAACCTTATAACCAACGAAGTCACCCAGCTGTGTTTCCATCTCTTCAGCAATACGGTTCGCAACCGAACGTGCAGCAAGACGACGAGGCTGAGTATGACCAATTAGGCCAAAGCGGCCGCGGCCAAGCTCAGAACAGATTTTTGGTAGCTGAGTGGTTTTACCCGAACCCGTTTCACCCGCCACGATAACCACTTGGTTTTCAGCGATGGCTTTCGCGATGTCTTCGCGCTTTTGGCTAACAGGAAGAATTTCTGGATATTCAATCGTTGGTTTCTGTGCAGCTCGCTGAGTTGCTGTCATCATCGACTTAGCAATGTCTAACGCAATCTCATCAAAGACAGCGTGCTTAGCTTGTTCGTTCTTAATTTTACTCGCACCAGCAATTCGCTTACTCAAACGGAAGCGATCGCGCATCATACATTCGTTGAGCGCTTTACGAAGAGAGGCTGGGCTATTCTGAGATGATTTGTTGTTTGTCGCTGATTGTTCAGCTTTTTTGGCATTTGATTGTTCAGCAGATTTTTTCGATGCAGCTTTGTGTGGCTTGGCTTTGCTCTGTGAAGAACTTGGCTGTGCTGCATTCTTGTTGTTATCTGCTTTTTCCGGAGACGAAGTCAAAGCGTGTCCTATTCTTGTACTTATTAAACTCGCGCGATTATATCACAAGTCTCAAACAAAAAAGCCTGACAGCAAAGGGAAAACCTTTTGCTATCAGGCTGATTAATCACGCTAACACTCGCAGGAGCTATGAAAGCGAGGTCAAATGTAAGTTGTACTTAGCAAATTACGGCTAAAAGCTGCCGTTAAATACCCTATCTATAAATACGACCGTTAAAAGCTGCGCTTAAAACTCATATTGAAAGTAAACCGTGTTGTAGTTACTGCCGCCTTTGATTCGTCCGAACTGAGACGCGTTTTCAAAGATCGCAGAACGGTGATGTAATGAATAACCGAACCATAAGTTGTTCAAGTCATTCTTACCAATCAAATCACCTACGTTAACGTCAAATGAGAAGTCTAAGTAGTTCAACAGGTGGCTGGCTGTGTAACCTTTACGATCCATCTCAGAGCCTTCGATATAAGTAATCGAATCTATGTAGGACATACCTTCTGCTACACCAAATCGCCATTGTGTTGGCCAATTGAATGTGTAGTAAGCCTTAATAGCAATGATGTATTCCGTGCTACTGGATTGAACGTCTGAACTCCAGTGATGCGCAATACCCGGCGTTAGATAAATATCCAACGGGAAACCAAAGATCTCATCCGTTAAAGGGTGACCATAAAAGAACGATGTGAGTTGGTTGTTGTATTCGTCTTTCTCCGCGTTGAACTTCATGATGTCGCCAATGTTCGATGGCGTTGCCCAACCGTGTGCAACACGCAGATAAGGTGCGTTACTTAACTTAGGTTTGGGTGCTTTCTCTTTGTCGTTGAAGAAACCAAAGCCAAGGTACAGTTCACCTTGATAACGATCTTCAACCACTGACGAATCGTAGGCGTTATCGTCTAGTCGAGTCACACTGGTTGAACCCAATAAGTACAAGTTCGAAATCACATGGTAACGGGCTTCTACACCGACATTCAGATCAACACCGGCACCAATGGTTTCATTACCAGCTGAGTAATACTCACTGTTGAAATCAGCGCTTTTATAACGAAGTGTCGCGCTTGGGTAAAACTCCCAGTCTCCGGTTTCATACTTAGCTTTCGCTCGTAAGTTACCGTGAAGGTTAAATTCACTGTCACTCATTAATTCCGTCTCGACAGACCAAGGGCCATCAAGTTGGTAAGTCAGTTGAGCACCAAAATCCGCAGTGTCGCCTTCAATCGCGTTCTGCTCAGATGCTGGGATATCAATAAAGCGCATGCGAGAGATAGCATTGAAAGACCATTTCTCGTCATCGGTTTGATAGAGATAGGCTCCCATCTCAGTACCATCAATGAACACATAGTCGTTCTTGAAAAATAGCATTGGAACAAAAGAGCTAACCGTTTGGTCCCCACCTGACGTGTCGTAAGGAATACTGGCGGTACGAAACATCGCCGCAATCCCCCACTCTTGCTCTTCAGCAGCCCACAGGTTAGTGCTTAAGAAAGCGCTACTTAGTAAAACCACGCCAGATGAAGTGAGAGTCGGTAAATATTTGAGCTTCATTCTTATATAATTACTCTTTGTAATAAATATTGTGTTACTGAATAGACATATATTAGCCATGACGGCTAACTATTTTTAGGTTTGATCGGCATTGACCGTTACAATGTAGAATATTCTCGGTTAAATGAAAGTATTGTGAAAGTCTCCGAATTACAAAACATTATAGATCACTTACCCAAATATTCCGATCCAGATATTGTTATGGGTGAGGCGTGGCTACCCGAACGCTTGGTGAATACCAACCTAGACGGCGATATGCTATTCCTTGAATTTGATAATGCCCCTGAAGACAATCAAGGGGATGAAGAAGGCCGCGGTTTTGTTGAACACGAAATCGCGATGATTCGTGAAAAACTGGAGCAGGTGTTAGACGACACATCCGACACCAAGACAAAAGCCGATGCCCTATTGGCAATATTTCTAATGGGCCATGAACTTTCTAGCTCGGAAGTTATCGAAATACTTGAAACAACAGAGTCTGAAACGAGTGAGCCTCAAACGAATAAGCTCGAATTAATAGAACACCACGACGACTAGCCACTAACGATTTTAGGTACCGTATTGAAACCCTCTACGACATCATCTCTTCCCCTGTTACTCGCCGGACCCATTTTAAGAAAAACCACAGCAACCGAAGTGGTTCTGTGGTTAGCCACCAGCTCACCTCTTACAGGCAGAGCTGAGCTGTATGTTAACGAAACAGATCTCGTTGGAGAAATCGGCCATTCCAACGTAGAGCAAGACCAACCGTTTTATACCTCATCGCTTGAAGAGCATGATTCGATTCAAATCGGTACACATGCGTGGGTAACGCTAATTCGCTTACAAGGTGAGTTTCCAACCAATACGCCCCTTGAATATGATCTTCACACAGAATCAGGTTCACTAAAAGAGCTCGCCCCTCACCTTGTTTACAACGGCAAATCTCGCGTTGAGTTTAAGATATCGACCTCGGCTGATTACATTTTGCATGGCTCTTGTCGTAATCCACATCATCCAAGCAAAGACAGTTTAGTCGCAGCCGATAACAAGATTGCCGATCAAAGCATCGTAGAAAGACCCGATATGCTGATGATGAGCGGTGACCAGATCTACGCCGACCATGTGGCAGGCCCAACGCTTGATGCTATCCAGCAAGTGATTCAACGGCTTGGTCTTGTTGGTGAGAGCTTGCCGACTGACTCGCAAATTAAACAAATCAACAGCAGTGATGCTCTGTATAACAGTGAATATCACTTATATCAGCGCCATCAGTACTTGCCGCACCACTCGACGTCAGAATCCGTGCTCAATAAGTTCTTCCCGAATCGTGGCGTGCCGATTTTTAGCTCTACCGATTGTGAAAACCACTTGGTCACGCTGTCTGAGTTTATCGCCATGTACCTATTGGTTTGGTCCCCGACACTGTGGCAATGCGTCAATCGAGAGCGTTTAATTGAGAATAACTTCACTCAAGGAGGACGCCAATTAACACCGACTGAGCAGCAACAGTGGCGTGATGAAAGCGTCATCATCGATGATTTCATTGCTGGATTGCCGCAAGTACAACGTCTGTTCGCGCACATTCCGACTTACATGATCTTCGACGATCACGATGTTACTGACGATTGGAACCTTACCGTGGGCTGGGAACATGCTGTCGATCAAAACCAGTTCGCTACTCAAGTGATTGGTAATGGCCTTGCCGCCTACTGGATGTGTCAGGGTTGGGGTAACAAACCGGAAAGCTTTAACGAAGCGTTCATCGAGCAAGCAAAACAACTTTTTACTGTTCAAGTGCGTGCCATTACAGAAAGGCATAATGAAGCCAATGATGCAGCGACTACTCACTCTATTAGCAGAATAGAACCAGACAAGCATCAAGCCTTCATTGAGATGTTGAATCGCTTTGAAGAGTGGCATTACACGATAGATACTTCACCCAAAGTCATAGTGTTAGATACACGAACCCGCCGTTGGCGTTCAGAGTCACGCATGAATAAACCTTCAGGTTTAATGGACTGGGAAGCCTTGATTGAGTTCCAACATCAGTTACTGCATCAAGATAAAGTGGTGATCGTTTCTGCTGCACCGATGTTTGGCGTGAAGTTTATTGAAACACTGCAAAAGATGGCGACCACAATCGGCAAGCCATTAGTGATAGACGCTGAAAACTGGATGGCACATCCGGGCAGTGCTAATACGCTGATCAGCATCTTTACCCATACTAAAACACCGACCAATTTCGTGGTGCTTTCTGGCGATGTTCACTACTCATTTGCTTACGATATCAAGCTGAGATATCGCCGAAACAGCCCGAACATCTATCAAATCACCTGTAGTGGCATTAAAAATCAATTCCCTGCTCCTCTGCTTAAATTCTGCGATGTATGGGACCGTTTATTGTACAGCCCTCGCTCAGTCTTGAACTATTTCACTAAGCGTAAACGCTTGAAGATCGAAAAGCGAAGCCCTGACAATCAGACCTTCTATCGCCTTTCAAATCGCAGTGCGATTGGTGAATTGAGGCTAGACAACGATGGGAAACCGCAATCAATTACCACCCTGAGCGGCGATGGCAAGGTCACGCGTTTTCCGGAACCGGACTAGGATGTGTTCCTTATTGCTGGCTTATCCGTAATGTCAGTTTTAAGTAAAAGGGCTTGCGATCACACTTTGTAGGCCCAATAGTTATAATATTCACCATTACTGGAACGCTCTTATGTTTAATTCACTTACATCGTTATTTAAACAGTTGGTCGAAGGCTCTGATTTAGGCAAAACGCCTATCGCCTCACCAAACTTAGCTATCGCCAGTTTGTTATGCGAAGTCGCAGGCGCAGACCACGAAATCAACGAGTCAGAACAAGAAGCGAAGTTGAGCTTACTGCAACGTCTGTTGGGCATTACTGAAGAAGAGTCGAAAGCCTTGTTACAACAAGCTGAGCCGCAAGTTGAACAATCTGTTTCTTTGTATGATTTCACCTCTCAACTGCGTGAGCTGTCACAGCCAGTGCGAATCGATTTAATCAAAGCTATGTGGGAAGTGGCGCACGCCGACGGGGAAATTGACCCTATCGAAGACTCTGTGATCCGTAAAACAGCAGAACTGCTCTACGTCGACCACAGTGACTTTATCAAGACTAAGTTGAACGTCCTCGGTAAAAGCTAACCAAAGGCTTTCTACTCGTGTTAATGCTCTCTATTGAGATAAGCAGTAACTATTAGAGTAAACAGTAACTATCAAAGTAAATGGTATCTATCAGCGTAAGCGGTCGCCATGCATGATGCCTTTAAGCTCTAACGGCGTGCCCTTTTTCGTCACATAAAGGCCACGCTGATTTGATACCAACACACTGCGCTTACCTTGTGTTTGTTGAATATATAAATGCTTAATATTGAACGTCTGTTTATCTTGGGCCTGATCTTGATCCAATTGATAAAAGTAGTAGTGATTCCCCCAACGTAAGAACACACCAAACATTTGCTTGGTTTGGACGACATTTCCATCGATGTCGTAACCAATGTACTGCATTTTAACACGGCCATTTTCCAATCGAAGTGAGAGCTTTTCCCAGCCTACCATTGGATATTTCGCGGTAAATTTATATGTACTTTTGGTTACGAGCCCAGAAATTAAGCCGACATTTAGAATAACAAAAAGCGTCAACAAGATAGGCATCCAAAACTTACGATTCATATCGGCTATCCTCGCTCATCTTCATTGTCGTCATCACAAGAGAGCGATTTAAAGTGATGGCTCATCTCTTTCCAACGCCCATTGATCAACGCAACAGCTTGAATGTTCTGACACCCAACTCCAATGCGATGTAGGTAGAGCGAATCAACACCAAGCTCTGACACGGTATTCAACTCGGTTAAGAGCGCTTGATCAAAATTCAAACTGTCGTGATAAACATCCATGCCGCGATAGGCAGTCTTATCCATAAAAAACGCAAACTGATAAAACAACATAAGAATAAACACACTGACTATGGTTCCGGCGATGCTAGATTTGTGACGAACAATAAAGCGCTGCACCTGACGTCGTTTCTGTGATTCCTGTTGCTGGGCTAATAGTGGCTCGCCTGCATTGCAGTCGCGCTCGGTATTAGCCCCCCTTGAAGCCGAGGTTTCGCTAAGATCTTTAGCTAGAGGAACTTCAATTTGAGGTGCTTCAACTTGACTAGCAGAAGTCGAGTTTGATAGATAACTATCAAGCTGTTGAGGTTTACTAAAACTGTATCCTTCCTTTTGAACCGTTAGAATTTTGCAATCACACCCGATTGAATTTAAGGCTGTGCGAATGTTCTTAACCGCGACGTTGAGCGAGCTTCCCGTGACGACCCTGCCAGGCCAACAATGCTCAAGCAAGAAGTCTCGACCAACGGCCTTCGGACTATTCTTCACTAGCTGTTCAAGGATCAGACTTTCTGAGGGAGACAAGGAGACCCGCTTATTAAAGTTCGAATCGGTGAGTGTATTATTAATAAGCTCTACACCCGAATCATCTAAGGTGATTTTTTCAGGGCTATTAGCATTCATTTAGGTGAGGGGCTCATATATAAAAAGGTCATCAAAAAGGTATTTGTTTGGTTGAGCTAATGCCGAACCATACATAGAAAAGAATGGTGATAAGTTTAGCCAATAATTTAGCCAGATATAAGCTCAGCAAGTAACAAGATGAAATAAGAATAAGGTGAGTTGGTAATGTAAACTCACTCACCTTTGTACCAAGCCAGCATCAATCAAGTTAGCAAATGCTTTTTTCTGCTGAGGCATCACCTAAAATACCGCTTGAGCATCATCGGTTTTCCAAGCCACGGACACACCGTATGCGGCAGCATAGGCATGAGTTGAAAATAGAGCAGCTGAAAATAGAAAGCTAAAAATTGCTAAAAAGGTTCCTAGAGTCGTTTTCATTGTGTAGTTTCCTAATTAGTCGCGAACAATTTCATACAAGTTAGGGTCAGCAGAAACCCCTTCGATTTTTAAAGGTGGTAGCTCTTTTCTCATCACTTGTATTGCATCATGGAATTGCTTTTTACTTTCCCACTCAGCAACATTGATGAAACGGTATGTCGCGTCTGAGCTTAAAGAACGGTGCAGTGTAGTCGAAAGGTATCCTGGTTGCTGCTCTAGTACATCTCTAGCACTTTCCCAATACGCTAGCGTAGCGGCTTCATGAGCAGGCTCGACTGAAAAAGTATTTATCAATATAACAGGTTGTGCCGAAACCAATGCGCTCACGCTTAGGGCTCCCAATGCCATTCCATACTTAATAATGTTCTTCATCCTATTCTCCTTGTTTTGGGTGAGCTAACGCTATCATCAAGCCCTACCCAATCAAGGCTGCAACCTGCGATTTAATATTAATTAAAAAGCTAAATTTCAAACCAATATTATTCACTCGTTAAATAAGCGATGTAGCCATTTACTATTGATAAACCACTCGCTGATATGAGTTTTCTTTGGATAGTAATTACCCTCAAATAGCAGGTACAAAAAAACCACCTAATAAGTAGGTGGCTCTTAGTTTGAATAACTCATAAGAATCAGGCTGGTTTTAAGTTTTTAACCAAGCGCCTGTTTAACGCAATGACTACAGCATCGTCAGCGTTAGCTTAGCCAAGTTGTAAGCATCAACATAACCAGAGTGCTGACGGCCTTCCCACTCAATGTTTTTCGCTTCTTGAGCGGCGCGGTGACCAATGCGTTTGTCTTTCAATCGATTCTGAACTCGATAAAGCGTTGCGATATTCAAGAACTCACTGAACGGAGGTTCGATGCCTTTCTCAATACACTCTTTGTGTAAAATGAGGTCGTCACGTCCCCACGCTGCATAGATTTTTTTTGGACCACCGAAGTTTTTAATCATCGACTTGATGACAGACTCTAATGGGCGGCCCTGCTTTTCGATTTTACGAGGTGTAATGCCCGTTAACTCGGCACAGAATAGAGAGACTTCGTCTTTCTCTGGCTTAACGTAGTATTGTGCTCGCTTCACGATAGTGCCAGATGCTAGATCAATCTCAGCAAGACCAACTTCAATGATCTCCCCTGTTGTTCCTACACCGTCTTCGCTCCAACAGCACATTTCCAAATCGAAACACACCACTCGATTGTGATTCATACGTCGCCTAATTCTCTCGTCAAAAATTTCGTGAAATTGTACATGAGCCTAATAAAGAACTCGACCCTAGTCGAACTAAGTGCTCATTTAGCCTGCAATTGTGACGCGATCTCGACCATTTAACTTACTTTGATAGAGCATACTGTCGGTTTTCTGAAGTATCTCTTCAATGTTTTCTGTCGAATGAATAGTCGCACCAATACTCAACGTACAATTTAACTGTTGGCCTTTGTACTCACAATGAGAGTGGCTCACTGTACGAAGAATGCATTCCAGGTATCGAGCTAACGATTCATGGTCTGATATGCTGGAAATGATACTGAATTCATCACCACCGAGACGGAACACATGATCGCCCTCCTTCAAGCTAACGGAGATAAGTTGAATCACATGAATCAACAAAGCATCACCCGCGGGGTGACCAAATTGGTCGTTGATGCCTTTGAATTTATCTACATCAAACCCAATCAAACTAAACGATTGACCAGATTCAGTGACCTTTTCTAACTCCTTGTTAAATGCACGTCGATTATAGACTTCAGTCAGGCTGTCATGGTTAGCTAAGAAGCGAAGTTCTTCGGTTCTTTCATCCAACATTTGATATAGACGTTCTTTTTCGCGGATTTGCATATTCACGATATAAGCAAGTAGTAATGAAATGGTTGTACCAACCAACGCGATTCCTGTTAACACGAGATAACCGTAAAAAGAGATGCAAGAATCTATTTTGTAATCAATTTTCCAATCCCGATTGGTCAATTCAATGGTCTTAGTGATGTGATGCCCTGTCACACCTTCATACCCGGCGGTTTCAAATAGAATTGGGGAATCTTCGGCTTCAAACCCCGTGTCAGTAACACGAATGTAGACATCCATATCACCCACAGCAGAAGCCAATAGATTCTCAAAGTAATAAGTTGTGCGAACCACACCAATCACAACACCGAGTAAATTATCACTCTCCCCTTCAAATACAGGGTGATAAACCAACATGCCACTTTTTGGTGTGTCTTGGTCTAAGCCATCTTGTATTAAGCGAACTTTGTCTGAGATATTCGCTTCACGCGTCTGCTTAATATTTTCTAAAATGAGCTTGAACCGCTCTCGAGAAGAGTAAAACCCAAGCACTTTTTTGTTTGCTTCTGTATTAGGGTAGAGATCAGAAGCAATAAAAGCAGGCTCGCCATCTAAGATGTAGCCGTAGGCTTTGGGTTTGTGTTTAGGAATGGTAAACAACTTATAGAATGGGTATTTTTCTTTCATTTTTGCCGTGTGCTCCGCAATCTCATCTACGGGCACTTTTTGCATCCACTGCAAACCAATCAGGCTCTTTGAGTCGTTAATGGTTTGCTGAGCAAAACGGTCAAACTTATCCCAATTTTCCGGTTCATTAGAATAGAAAAAATTAGCACCGGAGCCAATGTAAGCCACATCATTTCGAATAAACGCTTCCAAGCTCAGTGTCTGGTGAGTAGCAAAGCTATTCAAATTCATATTCAATGCGCGGTTTTGGTTTAGCGCGACTAATATAAAACACAACACTGTAATCAAAAAACTGACCGAAAATACGATCAATGGGAGAGTTCGTCTCTTCAACCCAGTTAGTGGGTCGGTAGTGTGAGGCATGTGGCTTCCAAATAGGCTCTAATGAGCTAAAAGTATATAACGGAAGGGAATGATGCTCCATTTATGTTTGGTCTAAAAACTGACATAAAACAGGCATTGTTTACCTACCTCTTACATCAGCGGCCAATATTCAGGCAAATCTCGACTAAATTTCACGCTAACACACCAAAAATCCACTTGATTGAAAACATTAAATACAACTCTTAAGCCTTGAATATGCTAGTATCCACCCATATTTATAGCTTGAAAGTGACCGTTTCGGCTTCGTGCCATTGAGTTTCTTTCCAACCTGTATATTCCTTTAAACCGACGAATATACCGTTAAATCAATTTTAAAGAGAAATCACTATGATCGTTGATTTGAACCTAATCCCACAGACGTTTGATATGCTTCACGCAGGCCTAACTGCATCAAGCGTTTTACTACTGTTAATTGCCGTTTCTCGTAAAACCAAAGTGGTTGAGAAAGTCGTAGAAAAACCAGTAGAAAAGATCGTTGAAGTTGAAAAGCCAGTTGAGAAAATTGTCGAAGTAGAAAAAGTTGTTGAAGTTGAGCGTGTGATCGAAAAAGTAGTAGAAGTTGAATCTAAACTGGCTACAGCACCAACAGATTCTGCAATGCAGCTACTGTCTATCATGCAGCAAGAAGCACGTTTAATTGACTTCCTAAAAGAAGACCTAACGTCATTCTCTGATGAAGAAGTTGGCGCAGCCGCTCGTGTTATTCACACGGGCGGTCAAAAAGTATTAGCCGATTACGTAACGCTATCTCACATCCGCAGCGAAGATGAAGAAACACGTATCACTATCGCTGAAGGTTTCAACCCTCAAGAAATTCGCCTAACAGGTAACGTAACGGGCAATGCACCATTCAACGGCACACTGGTTCACAAAGGTTGGAAAGCAACTGACATGAACCTGCCTAAGCTTGCTGAAAACTACGATGCATCTGTAATTGCACCGGCAGAGGTAGAGCTATAATGGAACACCAAACTCAGACATCATCGCAAGAGCTAGCTTCTCAAGGTCTAGAGCATCAGGCACCTAAGTTCAGCGTTGGTATCGATTTAGGTACTACACACTGCGTTTTATCTTACATCGACACAACGAATGAAGATGCACGCGTTGAGGTAATGCCAATTCCTCAGCTTACGGCTCCTGGTACAGTAGAAACTCGCAGCCAACTTGGCTCGTTCCTATACCAACCGCACGAACATGAAATGAATGCGGGCTCTCGCGTTCTTCCTTGGTCTTCAGAGCCGAAAGCGCTAGTGGGTGCGATTGCTCGTAACCTTGGTTCGAAAACCCCTATCCGTTTAGTAGCAAGTGCAAAATCTTGGTTATGCCACGGTGGTGTTAACCGTCGCGATGCTTTCCTTCCTGCAGGCAGCCCTGAAGAAGTGGAAAAAGTATCTCCGCTTAAGACAACTGAATTGTATCTTGAGCATCTTAAAGACGCTTGGAACCACGCAAACCCAGAACACAAGCTGGCAGACCAAGATGTAACGATCACGGTTCCTGCTTCGTTTGATCCTGCGGCTCGTGACCTAACAGCAGAAGCTGCACGTAATGTTGGTTTCACTCACCTAACGCTTCTTGAAGAGCCACAAGCTGCTCTTTACAGCTGGATTGATAACAGCAACGACACATGGCGTGATGAAGTAAACGTTGGTGACATCGTTCTTGTTGTCGATATCGGTGGTGGTACTACCGACCTTTCATTAGTTGAAGTAACACAAGATGACGGTAACCTAAGCCTGAACCGTATCGCAGTAGGTGAACACATCCTACTTGGCGGCGACAACATGGACTTAGCACTGGCTTACCGCCTGAAAATGAAACTGGCTCAAGAAGGCAAAGAGCTGGCTCCTTGGCAGGTTCAAGCAATGACTCACGCATGTCGTGATGCGAAAGAAGCACTGCTAAACGATGCTGAACTGCAATCTGTGCCTATCGTTGTACCAAGCCGTGGTTCTAAACTACTTGGCGCAACACTGAAAACAGAACTGACTCAGCAAGAAGTACAACAAACATTGGTTGATGGCTTCTTCCCGAAAGTAGCCGTGACTGAGCACCCAGTACAAAAGACGCGTGGCGCACTGACTCAAATGGGTCTGCCTTACGCTCAAGATGCCGGTATTACTCGTCACATTGCCGCATTCCTTTCTAAGCAAGCAAACGCGCTTTCTGGAAATGGCGAAACGGCTCAGCAAGATTTCAACCCGTTTGCAAACATGCCCGGTATGCCCGGTACAGAAGCGCAAGGGTCAGAAGCGCCAGCGGCAGACTTCATCAAGCCAACAGCAATCCTGTTCAATGGTGGTGTTCTAAAATCAAACCTACTTGCTGATCGCCTTTCAGATACGATCAACGAATGGCTGATCAATGTTGACGAAGAGTTCGCTAAACAGCTTTCAGGTTTAGATTTAGACCTAGCAGTTGCAAGCGGTGCTTCTTACTACGGCGCAGTTCGTCGTGGCCAAGGCGTTCGTATCCGTGGCGGTATCGCTTCTTCTTACTACGTAGGAATTGAAAGCGCGATGCCAGCAATCCCAGGTATGGCTCCTCCGATGGAAGCACTGTGTGTTGCACCATTTGGTATGGAAGAAGGCTCAAGCGTACAAGTACCTAGCCAAGAGTTCGGTCTAGTGATTGGTCAGCCAGTACACTTCCAGTTCTTCGGTTCAACCACTCGTCGTGAAGATCAAGCGGGCACGCACCTTGATCACTGGGCGCCTGAAGAGCTTGATGAGCTTCCTGAAATCCAAGTGACACTGCCTGTATCTGAAGGCCGTCGCGAAGGTGAAGTGGTTCCAGTTACTCTGGCTTCTCGCGTTACTGAGCTAGGTACCTTATACCTGGAAGCGATTGCCACTGACAACGGTCAGAAGTGGCACGTTGAGTTCGATGTTCGTGAAGACTCAAATAACGACTCAAACGAACAAGCATAACGAATCAACGGCACCTTAGCGGGTGCCGTTACTTTATCAATGTAGTTCTCAATCTAGTCCTGCCTGTTTCTCAGGAATGACGTTTACGAATAACAACAATAAGACCAAAGCTATCAAAAACTGGTCATCACTCTGGAAGAATAAGGTTTTGTATGGCAACTCCTCGTTTTTTAGTCGGCATTGACTTAGGCACAACGAATACGGTTGTCGCTTACTGTGAAATCAACGACGACCTACAACATGCTCCCGTTTCTCTTTTCGATATTGACCAACTCATCGGCCCCGGTGAAGTGGTTCGCAAGCCCCTACTCCCATCGTTTCGTTACCACCCGGCACAAGGTCAAATCTCCCCTTCTGACCTAACAATGCCGTGGGAACCAAGCCCCGTTGAAGGCGATATTAAGAACGTTATCGTCGGTGAATGGGCCCGTGAATTGGGCGCTAAGGTTGAAGGCCGCCAAGTATCGAGTGCTAAGAGTTGGTTATCACACCAAGCGGTTGACCGTAACTCCGACATTCTGCCTTGGGCTGGCGCAGCTGATGTCGACAAAGTCTCGCCAGTTGTGGCGAGTGCAAGCTACCTCAACCACATTCGCCAAGCATGGAACTACCGTAACCCAAGCAACAAGCTTGAAGACCAAGATGTTGTGGTTACCGTTCCCGCTTCATTCGATGAGACAGCGCGTAAACTAACACTCGAAGCCGCAGAACTGGCAGGCTTAGGTAAGATTCTGTTACTCGAAGAGCCGCAAGCCGTTTGTTATGACTGGTATGCCCGTCACCAACAAACCGCAGCGGATGAACTTCAAAAAATCCCGCTGATTCTAGTGTGTGATGTTGGTGGCGGTACCACCGACTTGAGCTTAATTGAAGCCAAGTTCGATGCGAATAGCGACGGTAAGAACGAACTCGCGCTCGACCGTATCGGCGTTGGCGAACACTTGATGCTCGGTGGTGATAACCTCGACTTAGCACTTGCTCACCTTGCTGAGCAACGCTTCAATCAAAACAAAAAGCTGAATGCCTCTAGCCTAACCAAACTGATTCAGCAGACTCGCGCTGCAAAAGAGAGCCTACTTTCTGCCAATGCACCAGATGATGTGAAGATCACCATGCTCGGTAGCGGTTCTAAACTGCTTGGCGGAACTAAGAGTATTGGTTTAACCAAACAAGAAGTTCATCAAATCGCATTGGAAGGTTTCTTCCCGCTTTCTGAGTTTACAGAAGTGCCAGACAAACGCCGCAGTGCTGTTGTTGAATTTGGCCTGCCTTACGTGGCTGACCCTGCGGTGAGTAAGCACGTTGCAGAATTCCTAGCAACACACCAACAAGTGTCTAAAGCCGCATTGGAAAACTCAGACTCGATTGAGTTCGATGACACTAAACCCGCAATTCCAGTTGGTGTGCTACTCAATGGTGGTGTGTTTAACAGTGAATTGGTCACTGAGCGAATCACTCAGCTACTGGGCAACTGGAACGGTTCTCCAATCACAGTGCTTGATAACCCTCATCCTGATTGGTCTGTTGCCCTTGGTGCGGTTGCTTTTGGTAAAGCCCGCCGTGGTGCACAACTGAAAATCGGTGGTGGTGCCGCTCGTTCTTACTTCTTGCATCTACAAGAGAAGAACAAGATGGGCAAAGCACTTTGTCTGCTTGCCAAGGGGACTGAGGAAGGACAAGAGATACGCTTAAACAGCCGTCGCTTCTCGCTGACTTTAGGTGAGCCAGTACGATTTAATCTACTGACTTCAACACATGATCAAATTGCTCACGACACTGCCATTCAAAACGGCGTGATGGTCAATGTGGATGCCGACTTGTTCTCCCCTCTTCCACCGTATATCTCTACCTTGGAAGGCTCAGGTACTGCAGAACTTCAAGCCAACCAAAAAGAGCGTGTTGAAGTACTGCTTGCTTGTCAGTTAACCGAAGTCGGCACACTGAAAATGGAGTGTGTGAGTACAGAAGATGACTCTAAACGTTGGTTGCTTGAGTTTGAAGTAAGAAACAAGCAAGGCGATGAATCTGATACCTCAGCGCTTCACCCAAGATTGGAAGAGTGTAAGGAATTGATTTCTCGCTTGTACAGCGGCAACAAGAAGAGTGCTGAATCGAAAGAGATCAAAACGCTATCGAAAGATCTTGAGAAGCGACTAGGTAAACGCGATGAATGGGACTTCACGACCCTTCGTCATCTGTTTGATACGTTCTCATTAGGTCGTAAACGTCGTCGCCGCTCAGAAGCACACGAGAAGAACTGGCTACGTTTGGCGGGTTACTCACTGCGCCCAGGCTTTGGTGACCCTACCGATTCATGGCGCATCGAACAAATTTGGGGCCTTTACCAACAGAACATTCAGTTCAAGAACCACCAAGGTTGGACAGACTGGTGGGTATTCTGGCGTCGTGTCGCTGGCGGGCTCAACCAAGAGCAGCAAGAGAGTATCTTGGCAGACATCGCTAAATACCTTCACCCAGGTGCAATGAAGAACCCTAAAACAGCCAAAGATGCGCAAGACAATGGTTATGAAGCCATGGTTCGTTTAGCGGCGTCACTTGAGCAACTTGAGGTTGAAGACAAAGTACTGCTGGCAAGTTGGTTCTTAAGCAAAGCGATTAATCATAACCAATTTGAACAAGCGCACTGGTGGGCACTGGGTCGATTGGCTTCAAGAACACCTTTGTATGGTAGCCAACACAGCGTGATTCCTAGAGAACAAGCTGAACAATGGTTACCGAAACTGCTTGAGCAGAACTGGCATAAAGAGCAGATGATCGCCTTTGCCGCGGTGATGATTTGTCGTAAAACCGGTGACCGTCAGTTTGATATCTCTGACGACTATCGCAATCAAGTGATTGAGAAGCTTAAGCAAAGCAAGGTGCCAGAGTCTTGGTTAACGCTAGTGAGTGAAGTAACAGAGCTTTCTGAGAGCGAGTCTAAGCGTGTGTTTGGTGACGCGTTACCAAGCGGATTAAGCCTGATTAATAGCTAGTTTAAAACTCGTTATTTTGAGTGCTGAGTAGTAAAGAAAAAGCCACTTTCGATTCGTTGAAAGTGGCTTTTTTATTGGTGGGTTAAGGCTGGTATGTGTCGTTGATAATCAGCTTTGGGGTTAAGAGCCTTAGCCGTATTGCAGTTAATCATTGTTAATGTTTAGTTCCAGTTGGGTTGATAGGAAAATCCGTATTCTCATAAATGTCAGACAGTTTTTTCGGTTTCTTCTCTTTAGCTCCTTTATTTGATTGATTATGAGTTTCGCTTAAAAGCCATTCCTCATGCATTTTTGCGGAATCCAAAAACTCTGGATCTTCCATTGCTTCCTTGCGAAGTTTATTTACACGTTCGAGAGTATCCCAAATCATAATACTTCACCTCCACTAAGGCTACACTTCCAATATAGAACTCCCCCCTATTGATTCAATACTTTCCGGTTAAACTATAGTGAATTTGTGATTTACATATCGAAAAAGGCTTTATAAATGCATTATTTGAACAGACAAAACTCACTTATTTTTATTAAAAAATAAATATGGTTAGGGTGGTTTCTATAATTTTTTATAAACGCACCACCTAGGAGGTACTGTATTTTCCCATCAAGGCTACAAATGAATAAAAATGTATTATTTCAGATTGTAAAGACAATTTTTTGACATTATAGTCAACAGTATGACATTCCATCAGGTGATCATTAATGCCATTTACTAACATATATAAGTCTAGCTCCAAATATGCCATAAATGATCTAGTTAAAGATATGGATCTATCTTTATGGAAAAGCATGCTCAACAATATTGCAGAAGTGCTTAATGCTCCAGCTGTTGGGCTTATTCTTACTGCTGAAGTAGGATTTCAAAACATTGCTATGTCCACATCTCCAGGGGTCAAAGCAAACCCAGGGAAGATAATCCCTAAGGACATCAACCTCTATTGCAAGAAAGTGATGGACACAAGAGCTATGCTCTACGTTCACAACGCTACAGGCCTAGATGAGTGGAGCAACAATCCTGAACTAACACAGATGGGCTATGTCTCTTACCTTGGGTTACCTATCTTTCACTCCGATGGAAGTATGTTTGCTACGCTTTGTGCTCTAGATACTAAAGAAACATCTTATCAAACTGTCCAGATAAACTTAATGGAAAGCATTCGAGCTTTATTGGAGCGCGAAGTCCATACCGCCGAAAGAGTTAGAAATTTAAAATTCACATCAATTCACGATGAACTAACTCAAGTTTTTAATCGGCGCGGTGTGCTGAATGAATCTCCAAAGATTATTGATAATGCTTCTGAATATGGCCTAGCAATTGGGTTCATTTATTTTGACATTGATGGCCTGAAATATATCAATGATAACTTCGGGCATAATATTGGTGACCAATATATAAAATGCTTTTCCAATTCACTTAAACAAAACACTCGCAAGGAAGACATTTGTGGCCGAATTGGTGGTGATGAGTTCGTTCTATTGTGTAGAGATGTCTCAGAAACCTCTTTAGAGCAAATAGTAACTCGAGTTAAATCAGATTTTGATAAGCACTTCAAAAATTTGGGGATCAATTCTCGAGCTGACTTTAGTCAAGGAACACTAATTTACTCATCGAATCCACCCCCTATCCATGAATTAATAAAGTTAGCCGATATAAAAATGTATGAAAACAAGATGAGTAAACGTTGTGCTAAATTCAAATAAAAAAGCGAGCTCTAGGCTCGCTTTTCTATAGCTTTTAACTCGTTCTACAGCTTACGCGCGGTTACCAATTTTCACAGTGCCATTTGTAGCAAACCAAAGTGCTTCTGAACGACGACGACCGAGTAGAATTGGGCCGTCATCGTAGAACAAAAAGTTTTTCCAATGCTTCTTGAAAATCGCCCATTTGGTTTCAAGAACATTGTATTTTTCATAACAAAAATAAACAGTTACGTCATCTTGCCAATCAATAAAGTTAAGAATCTCTTCTGGCATTTCTGGCTCATCCGCTTCCCAATGCGCCATCCAGCTGATCTCTTCATTCCAGTTCGATGTTTTACTTGGCCAGTCTTGCGAGCTCAGTCGTTCTGCATCTGGGCTTTGAGGGCTCACGTTCTCTTTCCAGAACTGTGATGCTCTCGCCTGTGTCATTGGCTTAATCTTTTCCAAGTCCTCTGCCGGCAGCGGCATTGACTGGTGTGTGAAAATCCATTTTCTTTGGTATTCGTCCAAAGTTGTGTATGACATCAAAATTCCTCAAATATCTTCTCAGGCTGATGGATTTACCATGCCTATCTGTTCTTTTTGATGCAGTGACGGTTTCATTTTATCTATGTCGTCACTGCCTCTAAATCTGTATTTACGCTTAATTGGTACTTACGCCTAATGACTATTGATCTCTATACAGCGCGTCTATCTTCCCAGTTTGGGTTAACTAATGCCGTCAGTATATGGTCTTCCCATTTACTGTTAATCTGTAGGTAGTCTTTAGCAAAACCTTCTCGGACAAAACCAAGATGTTCTAATACACCAGCACTGCGTTCGTTGTGAGGCATGTAGCCCGCCATTAAGCGGTGCATGTTCTGCACATCAAACATATAGTCTTTAGCCATGCTCAAGCCTCTGCGCATGTAACCGTGGCCCTGTGCACTTTGCGCCAATGAGTAACCGACATTACAAGCGTAGAACGGGAAACGCGACAAATTACTGAACGATATGGTGCCTAACATTTCATTAGAGTCAGCGTTAATCAGTAAACAGTAATAGCCTAGCCCCATTTTATGAAGCTCGTTTAACTTGATCAGTCGCTGCGCCCAACTCGCTCTATCAAAGAACGCGTCTTCGCGAATCGGTTCCCAAGGTTTCAGGTATTCTCTGTTAACCTGAAAGTACTCGCTGATCATGCCTGCGTCATCGATTTCAGCCGTGCGTAGAATCAGATTACCATCATGCTTATAAATGCGCTCTGGTGTACTCAAATCTTCCATAATCTTGTTCTTATTCGATCAGTTCTTTCTGATACCGTAGTCACGAAGCTTATTCGCAATTGAGGTGTGAGATACATTCAAACGCTTTGCAAGCTTACGACTTGATGGGAAAGACTGGTAAAGCTTTTCTAGAATCTGAGATTCGTAGTCTTTCATGATTTCATCGAGCGAGCCGTCTAAGCTCAGGTTCGCCATTCCAGCTGTCATTGTTTCAAGCTGTGGCAAGTGGAATTGCTCAACCGTTAGTGTGTCTGAGTCCAACTCTGTTAGCGCACGAAGAACCATGTTGTCCAATTGACGAATGTTGCCCGGCCATTGGTAATTACCAAGCTGATCGATTAACTCTTGAGTCAGTTTTGGTTTTAACATGCCTAACTGCTGCGCGTATTTAGCAACAAACAGTTCCAACAGAGGTGCTACGTCATTTGAGCGTTCACGCAACGCAGGAATAGATAACGTCAGTACATTCAAGCGGTAGAACAGGTCTTCACGAAACGAGCCCGAGTCGGCTAATTCAGAAAGACGATGACGCGTTGACGCAATAATACGAACATCAGCGTGCATCTCTTCTTCTTCACCCACACGACGGAATGAACCATCCTGTAAGAAACGCAGCAGTTTGATTTGTAGATGCGGGCTCATCTCACCAATTTCATCTAAAAATACGGTACCACCATTCGCTTGCTCGAAAATGCCTTTATGACCTTGTTCATGGTTGAATGAACCCGGTGCATGACCAAATAATTCCGTTTCCGCTACATCATCAGGCATCGATGCACAGCTTAGAATCAAGAATGGGAAAGAAGAACGATTTGAACGGTTATGACACGCTTTTGCTAGCATCTCTTTACCTGTACCCGTATCACCCTCAATCAGTAGAGGCTGATCCAGCATAGCCAGTTTCTTAGCTTGGCTAATCAGGGCTTTATGACGATTAGAGACACCAACAAAGTGTTCAAAACCTAAGTTATTCTGTTCAGGGATTGCATCTGGCGTGTTCACCTCTTGGTTGCAAGAACGAATCGTCATTACTGCGCTAGCCAGTACCGCTTCGTTCACATCACCACCAAGGTAAATTGGCAGGATCTCAATAGAGAAATCTAAACCATCCAGCACCACTACTTCACGATGGCGTGTTACATCACCTTCGATCCAACGAGCAAAGTTAAAGCTAGGGACAAACGTCGCTAACGGTTCACCGATGA
Organism: Vibrio splendidus; assembly: GCF_001557875.1. GTDB lineage: Bacteria > Pseudomonadota > Gammaproteobacteria > Enterobacterales > Vibrionaceae > Vibrio > Vibrio splendidus_F. The sequence continues at coordinate 111,905 of NZ_LNRF01000008.1, forward strand.
CTTCGTCTTCTTGCTTATTGAAGAGGTTCAATGCAGCGTGGTTAGCCATATCGACTGAGCCTTTAAGGTCAATCGCAATCACGGGATCAGGTAGGTTTGCCAGCAGAGCAATCAGCTCTGTGTTATGCCTTTCGCTTGGCATAAATTGGATTTTACGTACATCCTTCACACCTGAAATTCGGCGAATTTCAGCCATAAGTTCACTAAAAGCATCAAAATCAATATCAGGGCAGTTTAGGTAGATAATGCCTTTAACATCAATTTCGATTCCTCTTAAATCAATGCTTTTTGAGGCCAAGATATCGAGCAACTCACGCGTTAAGCCGAGTCTGTCTTCACACAATACTTCAAGACGCACAAATAGTCCTATTATAGGTGTCAGGATAAGTTGACAGTAGTGTGGATTAAGCTCTGAGTTCAGTCAAGAAGAAGAGTAAACATATGTTTACTCTTCTTCTCAAACTATTGAGCTTTCAATGCTTTATTTGAGAGTAATACGCTTTATTTCTGAAAGAACGGCTTTGCGGAGGTCTGCCAGTTTTACTTTTCGCTCGTTATGCCAAGGCATGGGACGAAGCAATGTCATGGCTTTTAACCCTAATCGAGCAGTCAGGATACCAACACCTAAGCCCTGCCCTGCTCGAGCTGAGACTTTACCAGCTAAGTCCATCGAGACGAGATCCATACTTGCGTCTATCGCGAGTTCACTCGCCCCCGCCGCTGCCATGTTGATTAACACCAACTTAAACAGCTTAATTCGAGACCAGTAGCCAAGCTCAATGCCATACACATCAGCAAGCTTGTCTATCATGGTGAAATTACGCCACGCCACCAGCAACATATCAGCAGCAGCCAATGGGCTCACCGCAACTAAAGCCGCCGATTCGGTCGAGAACTTAGTGACAATTTGAGTCGCCATTTTATCTTGTTGGGCTACAACCAGTGCATCGTACATATCCAACACTTCTGCATCACTGTGCGCTGGGTTAATGCTGTTTCGCCACTTATCGTACGAAGGTGACTCAGCGATAATGCCGCCCTGTTTGGCGATGTTTTCACAGAACGCTTTGCCCTTGCCGACACTTTGACTTTGGAGTAGCTCTTCACTCTGCTCTTGCACACTAAAGTGATCTTTAAGTGAGCGCAGTTTCCACAGCTCTTTGCCTATTGCACCTAAACCCAATGAAGCAATGGCAGCAATGAAGCCTGCCCAGCCTAACGCAAGCCAGTCAGCCGTTTGAATCGCGGTAATGACCGAATCAATTGCCTGCCATCCAACTAGGCCAGAAAAAGCGACCAATAGACCCGTCCCAAACCACTTCTTCTTTTTGCTCGGTCGAATCACTTGTTCCAATTGCTGTTCAGCTTCACCATCAAGATCGGCTTCCACTTGCGGTGCAACAGGGACAAATTTCTCTTGCTCTGTGAACAGTTGTTGAGCGCCTAAATCCGGGCCAACTTCGCTCTTGTCTTGCTCATCAAAAGAGGTCTTCAATGGTTCATTAAAGACCTGCTTTGTTTTTAATTCACTCATTTTGATTGCCTCAATTACTTCAACTTGTCGCCAATGAGATACTCTAAAACCTTGTCGACTCTTAGATGTTGGCAAGGCTCATCGGAATGTTGCTCCATCGGTCTAAAGCTCGTGAAATCAAATTGGTTGGTTTCCCAATACTGTTTGTTGGGCAACTTACGCGGCACCTCTCCCGGATACATGGTTTGAGGGACATTATCCAAAGTCACACCTTGCAACGCCGGAACATTGTCTGAGCCCGACGAGATATAACCCGCGCTGGTGGCTTGAATAGACGCGATACTCATACAACTCATGTCAATGTGTTCAAACGCCGCCTGTTGCCAAGCCGGATGCACCATCTGTTGTAACAATGACACCAAGTTCGGATGTTGATCCGGTGTCACGTGGTCAGCTTTAGTGGCCGCAAATAAGATCTTGTCGATCTTCGGCGCGAATAAGCGTCTTAAGATATTGCTTCGTCCGTACTTGAAGCTCTTAAGTAACTGTTCTAACGCACCGCGCATGTCCATGAAGGAGTCATAGCCCGCATTGAGTGGCTGCAAACAATCCACCAGCACAATTTGTCTGTCGAAGGTTGAGAAATGATTCTTGTAGAACGCTTTCACGACCTTCTGTTGATACTCTTCATAACGCGCTTTCAGTACCGCATAGTTACTTGTTTTTGAGAACTTACCCTCAGGTGCGATACACGGAAAAAATTGCAGCACAGGCGCGGCTTCAAGCTCACCGGGTAATACGAATCGACCCGGCTGTACCCAATGCAGTCCGTTACTTTTACAAGTATGAAGGTACTGGGTATAGCTATTGGCAATCGCGACCAGTTTCTTTTCGTCCGCTTCTGCTAGCAAATCGATATCACCACGCATTGCGTTCCACTGTTGGGAGTAGGTTTCTCTATCGCCTTTCAACGCGGCAAACTGAGATTGGCTCCAGGTATCGAAGTCCATATCCAGTAACGGCAAATCAAGCAGCCACTCTCCTGGATAATCGACAATATCGAGATAAAGGGTGCTGTTTTTACTCAGTAGCTTCTTTGCGCCCTTCGCAGGCTTATATTTGATTGCTAAACGAATCTCACTGACATCACGCGTTGGCACCGGCCATTCTGGTGGCTGTGCATTCAACGACTCCATCGCTTCATCATAAGAGAAGCGTGGGATCATCATGTTGTGTTGCGGGATACGCTTTGCGCCAATAATTCTTCCATCTCTCGCCGATGCAAGCAGTGGCAGGTTTTTATGGGTAGACGTGTGAAGAAGCTGATTAACCAGCGAAGTTATGAATGCTGTCTTACCCGCACGAGAAAGCCCCGTGACTGCTACTCGAATATGAGAATCCGTTCCTCTGCTTATAAAGTCACTCATTTCTTGAGTTAGGTGTTTCATTTGAACGACTCCGTGATAGTTAGGCTAGCTGGTTACTGATAATAGAGAGGCAAGCCTATGTTCTTTCCCAGTTGGGATAGTTTGTATGCTTTTGCTTATCTTGATGTTGATGTTGATGTTGATGAGTATGCAATACACATTCTTAATGCTAGATGAATAAAAGCCCCTGACTACATTCATAATCAGGGGCTTTAGAATTTTTGCACGATATCCGACGTTTAATCGTCTTCAATCAACTTGTAGATAACAAACAGCGCAATCTCTGCAATTAGCCAAAGCGCACATGTAATCGTCACGTATTTATTATCAAAGATACTGATCCCTTTCAAGATCAGGTCGTAGCCAACAAAAGCACCAATCACCACTGCCAAGATAATCTGTAGGATCTGAATAAAACGAGGCATTCCTCTCTCCTATGTTCTTATATCAAACTATGTGTTTATCACTATATCATTGATAATATGACAAAAGTGCAGATAATGCTGCACTTTTGTCTTTAACTTTCTGTCAAAAATTGCAATTCAAACGCTGAAGTTAGCGACAATTACGATTTTTTGGCGTCGGTTAATTACGCTTTCTCAGCTTCAGCAATCTTCACTTTCCACGTGTCAGGGCCGATCTGGTGTGCGTTCACGCCGTTAGAGTCAACCGCTACCGTTACAGGCATGTCTTCAACTTCAAACTCGTAAATGGCTTCCATACCGAGATCTTCAAACGCAACAACGCGTGCCTTTTTAATTGCTTTCGCGACTAAATAAGCTGCACCGCCAACCGCCATTAGGTAAACCGCCTTGTGTTCTTTGATTGATTCAACCGTTGCAGGGCCACGTTCCGCTTTACCGATCATGCCCATAATGCCGGTTTCGTTCAGCATCATGTCAGTGAACTTATCCATACGCGTTGAAGTTGTTGGACCCGCAGGACCTACCGCTTCGTCACCTACTGCATCAACAGGGCCCACGTAGTAAATGAACTTGCCTTTGAAATCAACGCCAGCAGGTAAGCCTTCGCCGCTTTCTAGCATGCCTTGAATACGCTTATGTGCCGCATCACGACCCGTTAAGATCTTACCTGATAGCAGAACCGTTTCGCCGGTCTTCCACTCTTGTACGTCTTCTTTAGTTACTTCATCAAGGTTAACACGGCGTGTGTTTGCGCCCGCTTCCCAAGTGATGTCTGGCCACTCTTCGAGCTTAGGTGGCGTTAGCTCTGCTGGGCCGCTGCCATCTAGTGTGAAGTGAACGTGACGTGTCGCTGCACAGTTCGGGATTAAACAAACTGGCTTAGATGCTGCGTGTGTCGGTGCTGTTTTGATTTTCACATCAACCACAGTCGTTAGACCGCCTAGACCTTGAGCACCAATACCCAGCTTGTTTACACGGTTGAAGATGTCTAGACGAAGCTCTTCTTCTGCGTTCTCAGGACCTTTCTCGATAAGCTCTTGGATATCGATGTGTTCCATCAAAGATTCTTTCGCTAGCACAGCTGCTTTCTCAGCCGTACCGCCGATGCCTATACCTAGCATACCCGGTGGACACCAGCCTGCACCCATTGTTGGTAACGTCTTCTCTACCCATTCTGCAATATCATCAGAAGGGTTCAGCATAACCATCTTGGTTTTGTTCTCAGAACCGCCGCCTTTAGCCGCGATTTGAATTTCAACTTTGTTGCCTGGGACCATATTAATGTGGACAACCGCAGGTGTGTTGTCTTTGGTATTAATACGCTTACCTGCAGGGTCCATTAGGACAGATGCACGCAATGGGTTATCTGGGTTGTTGTAAGCTTGACGAACGCCTTCATCAACCATCTGTTGTACTGTTTGATCCGTTTCCCACCTAACATCCATACCGATGTTCACGAAACAAGTAACAATACCCGTATCCTGACAAATTGGACGATGGCCTTCCGCAGACATACGCGAGTTGATAAGAATCTGAGCAATAGCATCTTTAGCTGCTTGGCTCTCTTCTTTCTCGTACGCTTTTTCTAGGGCTTGGACAAAGTCTAAAGGGTGATAATAAGAAATGTACTGAAGTGCGTCAGCGACACTGCTGATCACATCTTGCTTACGAATAACCGTCATTGCATGCCTCTTTATTGTTCTGGTTCCATGTGGGTTCACAGCTTGGCTATCTATGCCAAATCGAATTAGGTGGTTTAGCTTTTTATTGTGTTGAGCTGTATTTAGTTGCTTTAGCAATCGCTTGCATAGCTTTAAACTAAACCACTTGGATTACTCCGTTCTAATCAAGAACCCATTTTATTTTCAATTTATGATACTCTTGCTTCCTCTCACACGCCATGCAGTGATCGAACTCTTTGTCACAAATTAAACAAATGAATAACAACGAATTTCGCTCTACCCAAATCAAGCCGCTTGAATATCAATCAACTTTAGCTAAACAGCTGTTTTCCCATATTGAAAACCTGCCGTGGGCTATGCTATTACGCTCCGCTTCAGAAAGCCACGTTGATAGTCGATACGATATTTTAGTTGCTCAACCCATCGCCACCTTCGAGACAATCGGTGTAGAAACGACCGTTAATGTTAATGAAACGTGCGAGGTTTCAGACTCTGATCCTTTCGAACTACTCGACCACTATCAGCAACAGTTATTACCTGCGACTAAAGAGCACGCTGAGTTGCCATTTGTTGGCGGCGCTTTAGGCTACTTTAGTTATGATTTAGGGCGTAGAGTAGAGACACTTCCTTCACTCGCAAAGCGTGATATTGAAGCACCTGATATGGCGGTTGGCTTGTATGAATGGGCAGTGATCGTTGACCACAAATTGAAAACAGCGTGTATTGTCGGCAGAAATATCGATGAACATCATGATTGGCTGATGCAGCAAATGGCTCAATCAAACGTAACACATGCGCCCTTTGGATTAACCACGCCGTGGCAATCCAATATGAGTGAAGAGCGCTACGCCACCAAGTTCGATAGTGTTCAAGAGTACCTGTTATCCGGTGACTGCTATCAGATTAATTTGGCTCAGCGCTTCAATGCCCAATACCAAGGCAGTGAATGGCTGGCTTACGAAAAGCTTGAGCAGTACAACTCAGCGCCCTTTTCTGGCTTTATCCGTTTGGCCGACTGCGCAATCATCAGCGTTTCGCCAGAGCGTTTCTTAGAACTCAAAGACAATGTGATTGAAACCAAGCCAATCAAAGGCACACGCCCTCGTTCTGACGACCACGTGATTGATGATGCTAACGCGCAGGACCTAGCAAGCGCAGATAAAGATCAGGCTGAAAACCTGATGATTGTAGATTTACTTCGTAACGATATCGGTAGAGTGGCAAAGCCAGGAACGGTTCATGTCCCTAAATTGTTCGATATTGAAAGCTTCCCTGCCGTGCACCACTTAGTAAGTACGATACGAGCTGACCTTGATGACCAATATTCAGCGACTGATCTTCTGAGAGCTTGTTTTCCTGGCGGGTCAATTACCGGCGCACCAAAGGGTCGCGCTATGCAGATCATTGAGGAATTAGAGCCACATCGACGTTCAGCGTATTGCGGCAGTATTGGTTACATCAGCCGAAATGGCAGAATGGACACAAGCATTACCATTCGCACTTTGGTGGCAGAGAACAATACGCTTTATGCTTGGGCTGGCGGTGGTGTGGTATTTGATAGTGATTGTGCTTCTGAATACCAAGAAACACTGGATAAGCTGAGTCGAATTCTACCGATACTTGAAGATTGCTAAGCATAGCGTCATTAATCGCCATTCCGCTGCTTTGCGACTAGCAAACGCTCGATATAACAAGAAACCGAAGGATCGCAAAATCACTTCGGTTTTTTTAGTTTCTAAATCAGGGAGTTCACAATTAGTCACTCGTTATTAGCACGGCTTAAACGATCTTCACAGCAGAAGCACCCCACTTCTTGAGCATTTCTTTAAGGTCGTTGGCTGTATAAGGCTTACTAAGAATGTCGTCCATCCCACACTGAATACAACGTTCGCGCTCTTCTAGCGTCGTTCCGGCGGTGAGTGCCACAATAGATTTAACGTAACCCTTCTCTCTAAGCTTCTCTGTCGCTTCAAAACCGTCCATGACTGGCATTCTGCAATCCATAAACACTATGTCATATTCATTGCCTGAAGCAAGCTCTAGCCCTTCGACTCCATTGCTGGCAATAGCAGGCTCTATCTTGTGCTTACGCAACATCTGTTGGATGATGATCTGGTTCATCTTAATATCATCAACCACCAGCACTTTTAATAAAGACAAGCCGACATCTGATTCAGTATCTTGCGACACTCGACTGTTTTCATCAGAAACATCGATTACCTGCAAAGGCAGCGCAATAGTAAAAGTTGTCCCACTTCCCACGATGCTGGTCACGCTAATATCACCATGCATCAATCCAACTAGCTTACGACAAATAGCCAGACCTAGCCCTGTGCCTTCATAATTTCGGCTACTTGAATTATCGGCCTGAGTAAAAGGTTCAAACAGTGTCTTATAAGCGGATTGAGCGATCCCGACTCCAGTGTCCTCAACGGAAAAGATAAATTGGTCTTTCAGCCATTTGATCTCAACATTTACATGACCTTGAGCCGTGAACTTGATAGCGTTTCCAATCAGGTTTACGAACAGTTGAGTAATACGCTCTAAGTCACCATAGAAGTGGCTCGGTACACCTTTGTCTACGTTGACATCAAACTTAAGCTGCTTTTCAAGCGCTCGATTGGTAAAAATACTATCAATAGTATTTCTCAGATCATGGAGCGCGAACTTCTTCGGTATTAACTCCAACATTCCCGCATTGATTTTACTGTAATCCAGTAGGTCATTGATGATGGTTCTGAGAAACTCTCCAGATTGGCTCAGGTTATTCACTATCTCACGCTGAGACCCACTTAATTCTGTATCACTGATCAGTTCAGCACTACCGAGTAAGCCATTAAGAGGGGTTCTTAATTCGTGATTAATCATCGCGACAAAATCACGGGTTGCCCTTTCGGACTCCTCTGCTCGTTTACGCGATTCAACATTTCGATTAATAGCAAGCTGATGAGTTAGTGCACTACAGATAAGATCAGTAACCAACACCAGTTGACTCTGTATAAATTCATAGTCTTGATCTAACAATCTGACCTTCACTATTAACGCACCGACTATCACCTTTTCTACCTCTAACGGCACGGTAAGTAGGCAGCCTTGCCAATGAGGCTCTTGAATATCTTGATCTAGTACCTCGACAGTTTCATCGCCATAGTCGTATGTTTTTAGCTGAGGAAGTAATTTTGGAGGCAAAATCAAGCGACTGCCTTCAATCAAATAACTGTTGGTCACATTCGTCGTCAGCTGTGATAACATGACATCGTCTAGATCATTCATAAGAAATGTACGACCGAAATCAATCAACAGGTTATCAACCTGTTCTTGGAATTCAATCCGACGTAAATTTGCGTTGGAGCGCTTTTCTAACTGACGCAGCGCAAGCTCAAGTTGTTGGTTTGCCTCAAACAGTTCGAGACTTTTTTGTTCCAACAACGCTTCGGCCACTTTCCGTGCAGCAATTTGACGTTTAAGCTTTTTCTCTAGGGCTGATGCCAGATCCATATCACTTTTCTACTTTGAGATTAAACCTAACCACGCTTTGGTCATCATTTTGTGGCGTCATTTCTACCACGATAGATTCACCATGGTATTCAGCACACCCTTCGATAAGCCCTAAACAAACGTGAGACATACACCTTGCGCTTTTGTAGTCAAAAACAAGTTGTGCTTCGGTCGTAGTGATAAAACTGAATTCAGGTGGCTCAGCATCCGGATAGAGCTTCTTCACTTCAACGTGAATGTAGCGCTCTACGTGCTGAATAAATTGAAAGGTGGTATTGCTATGAGCAAGGCTCGCTTTATTAGGTAAAGAGGCGAGTAAGTTCTTAAATACAGACTGCCCGAAAACGCGTTGCAAGCTTGCAGCATCGATATCCGTTTTTTTGCTCAAGTTAATGATGAGCTTAACCAGATCTTTGTGATCATAACTACCAACGGACGTGTAGATCCCTTCATCTTCTGACATTTCTAGAACTTCTTCCAAAAGCTCTAAACCAAACTTGTCTTCAACAAGCTCTAAAAATTCGGTGAATATGATTCCTTTCATCTCATACCTTTTCTTCTATTTCTTTTTAGAATGGTTCACTAAGTTATTGTTATCAAATTCTTAAACGAAAAATCTACGTTTCGTCACCCATTTTTATGACATGGATAACGCTTACTCGCCTGTATGCACATATTGAATATAGCAAAAATCATCATTTCGAGGAGATTCATCGGTAAACACCCCCTCATGACGCCCAATTCATAATTAAAGAGGGAAAGTAAATGAAGAAAAACTCAGTATTGGTAATCAAACCACTGTTATGTCTATACTTAAAATCATAACAATCAATATATTGGCTTGATATGAATAAAGAAAACTTCCTTCAACAATTCCAACTTAACCCTACCGTTGGCTATCACCCAGAGTCAGTAGAGCGTGTTTCGCATATCAGTGGCGATCAATTACGTAAAGCGGCGGTGGTGGTAGGTTTAGTTGAAAGAGAAGATGGTTTACATGTCATTTTTACTAAAAGAGCCGCTCATTTAAAGCATCACCCCGGCCAAGTCAGCTTTCCTGGAGGTAAACACGAACTTTCTGACCCTTCTATGCAATTTACTGCACTCAGAGAGCTCCATGAAGAGGTGGGAATTCGATCGGATCAAGTTAAAATTGTTGGGCAATTACCTGCATTGAGTACTATTAGTAAATTTTCTGTGACACCGATTGTTGCCATGGTCGATCCTGACTATAAAGCCATCATTGATGAGAACGAAGTTGCCTCAATTTTTGAGGTACCCGCCACCTATGTTTTAGACCAAGCCAAGTTACACAGCCACACTGTTAACTTCAAACAAATCAAGCATCGTGTTTTTGCGATGCCCTTCCAAGAGCACCTAATTTGGGGCGTTACGGCGCAAATTATCCAATCACTGCAGCAACATGTAGTGCAACAAATTACATAGCAACTACGTTTTGTTTAATCTCTGTTAACAAAACCCAGTCTTTCCATGGAACAGATTTATTAATGCAATTTTACGCAAACGTTTCCCTGATATAAATCTATACAACACCTCCTTTCGCATTAATAAAACTAATGCCAAGCATAAGCATAAATCACCTGTGGCACGCTATTTTCGTGATCAAAAATCCGTTTTTCGCATATCATGTGACACGCCGTTTCATTACATGATTTAGATCTATTTTTTGTAGAAGAAAATTCTGCAAAATTAGCCCCGACTTATTTCCTGTTCCCAAAAAATGAGTAATTTAACATGAACACAACAACTTCTTCGGCAAATGCCGTTAAAGATTCAAGCAAGTTTAACTACAAAGATTTTACCTGGTGTTTATCACTATTCGGTACAGCAGTTGGTGCTGGCGTACTATTCCTTCCAATCAAAGCTGGTGCGGGTGGTTTTTGGCCATTAGTTATCCTAGCTTTAATCGCGGCACCAATGACTTGGTTCGCACACAAATCTCTAGCTCGTTTCGTACTGTCTGCTAAAAACCCTGAAGCTGATATTACAGACACAGTTGAAGAGCACTTCGGTAAGACTGGCGCAAACATTATTACTTTTGCTTACTTCTTCGCTATCTACCCGATCGTTCTTATCTACGGTGTTGGTATCACAAACACGGTTGACTCTTTCCTAGTAAACCAAATGGGTATGGAATCTATTCCACGTCCTCTTCTTTCTGGTGCACTTATCCTTGCTATGACAGCAGGTGTTGTATTCGGTAAAGAGCTGATGCTTAAAGCAACTTCAGCGATGGTTTACCCACTAGTATTCATCCTACTAGCACTGTCTTTCTACCTAGTTCCTGACTGGAACACTTCAATGATGGATGTAAGCCCAGAATGGTCAACAATGCCTTCTATTATCTGGCTTGCTATTCCAATCATCGTGTTCTCTTTCAACCACAGCCCAATCATTTCACAGTTCTCTAAAGAGCAACGTCGTGTATACGGTGAAGACGCAGTTAAGAAAACTGACCAAATCACTGGCGGCGCGGCAATGATGCTGATGGGCTTTGTAATGTTCTTCGTATTCTCTGTAGTACTTTCTCTATCTCCAGAGCAACTAGCAACAGCACAAGCACAGAACATCTCTGTTCTTTCTTACCTAGCTAACGTTCACGAGTCTCCACTTATCTCTTACATGGGTCCTCTAGTAGCGTTCGCGGCAATTACTTCAAGCTACTTTGGTCACTTCCTAGGTGCTCATGAAGGTCTTGTTGGTCTAATCAAGTCTCGCTCTGGTTCTTCAATCTCTAAGATTGAAAAAGCATCTCTAGCGTTCATCGTTATTACAACTTGGATTGTTGCGGTAGTTAACCCAAGCATCCTAGGTATGATTGAAACAATGGGTGCTCCAATGATTGCAGCTATCCTGTTCCTAATGCCTGTATTCGCAATGAACAAAGTACCAGCAATGGCTAAGTACAAAACTTCAGCGCCTGTACAAATCTTTACAGCTTTATGTGGTCTAGCGGCTATTAGTTCTGTAATCTACGGCGCTCTTTAATCTCAAGCCCTTTTTATAAGATGCGCTTCATCTTATATCGCGAGATTAGACACAAAATATAATGATAATAAATGAGCCTCCCTACTCCCCTTGGGAGGCTCTCTTTTTGAGGTAATCGCTATGATTAGTGTATTTGATATCTATAAAATCGGTGTTGGTCCATCGAGCTCACACACAGTTGGACCAATGAAAGCGGGTAAAGAATTTATTGATGACCTACGTTCAATGGGAAAATTGCGCGACATCACTAAAATCACCGTGGACGTATATGGATCACTATCACTGACAGGGAAAGGTCACCACACAGATATCGCAATCATCATGGGTCTTGCTGGCAATACTCCTGAGCGTGTTGATATCGATTCTATTGCTGGCTTCATTGCTCGCGTAGAAGAAACTGAGCGCCTTCCTGTTGGCATGCACTGTCATACAGTATCGTTCCCACGCGATGGCGGTATGAACTTCCACACTAGCAACCTTTCTCTACACGAGAACGGCATGAGCATTCATGCTTGGATTGGTGACGAAGTTGCATACTCAAAAACGTACTACTCAATTGGTGGCGGTTTCATCGTTGACGAAGAGAACTTCGGCAAAGAAGAAGAAAACCCAATTAAAGCACCTTACGAATTCACAACAGCTGAAGAGCTGGTTAATCAGTGTAAAGAAAGCGGCCTTTCTATCAGTACACTGGTTATGAAAAACCAAGCGGCTTTCCACTCAGACGAAGAGTCTCGTACTTACTTCGCTAACATCTGGAAAACGATGCGTGAGTGTATGGATCGCGGTATGAATACTGAAGGTATCCTGCCTGGTCCACTACGTGTTCCTCGCCGTGCAGCAGCACTTCGCCAACAGCTAATGACTTCAGAAAAAACAACCAATGATCCAATGTCGGTTGTTGACTGGGTAAACATGTTTGCTTTCGCAGTAAACGAAGAAAATGCAGCTGGCGGTCGTGTAGTAACGGCACCAACAAACGGCGCATGTGGCATCATCCCTGCTGTATTGGCTTACTACGACAAGTTCATCCAAACAGTGACAGAGAAAGATTACATCCGTTACTTCGCAGCTTCTGGCGCGATCGGTGGTCTTTACAAGCGTAACGCTTCAATCTCTGGTGCTGAAGTTGGCTGTCAGGGTGAAGTTGGTGTGGCATGTTCTATGGCTGCTGCTGGTCTTGCTGAGCTTATGGGTGGTAGCCCTGAGCAAGTATGTATGGCTGCAGAAATCGGCATGGAGCACAACCTAGGTCTAACGTGTGACCCAGTTGCTGGCCAAGTACAAGTACCATGTATCGAGCGTAACGGTATTGCTGCAGTTAAAGCAATCAACTCGACTCGTATGGCACTTCGTCGTTCTTCTGCTCCTACTGTTTCTCTAGACAAAGTTATCGAAACAATGCTAGAAACAGGTAAAGACATGAACGCTAAATACCGTGAGACATCTCAAGGTGGTTTGGCTGTTAAGGTTGTTTGTTAATCACTCTGAATTAATAAACCGATAATAAAAAAGGAACGCCGAGGCGTTCCTTTTTTTGTATCTGAAGCTTGGTGACTGATTTATTCAACCGACCAAATTATTCTGTTAAATCACTTGCGAGATAAGTAGAAAGCAACCAAACAGCAATGAGAACAACATCATTGCGCTGCCGCCTTCTGCTCGGTATCGGTCATCAGCGACTTTCATAAAACGCTGCTTGTGAACCATAACCAAAGGAACAAACACAGCTAAGAATACTAAGATGATGCCAGCATAGTTCAGCACTTGTAGGAACTTGTCTGCAGCAAGCAGTGAACCCGCCAACGGTAAGATGAAGCTAATGCAGTACGTTACCGCTGTGTTTTGGTTGAACATGTCTTTGTTCTGGTTGAACAACGCCATCGCAACACCAAAGAAAGAGGTCAACAACGCCAAACCAGTGAAGGTAGACAGAACGTTACCTACCCAAGGAGATTGAGCCTCAAACGCCGCCATCAAATCTGATACGTTCTTGAAGCTTCTGAATTGCTCTTCACTCAAGTTACCTACCACAGCAAATAACCAACACAAGTAACACACTAATGGGATCAGAGAACCGACGATCACCATGTTACGCAGCTGTTTGTCTGTCGCTTCGTGGTTGTAGGAAACCAAGGTTGGAATCACAACCATAAAGCCAAAGCTTGTAAACAGGATGGCACTGGTTTTGATTAGATCAACGTGGTCATGGCTGGTCACCTGCATCAAGTTTTCTTGAGTCATGCTCGGCGCTAAGAACGCCATGGTTGCAAACAAGCTAGCAAGCATCACGAAGAACAATGCGCGGTTAAGTTTATCAATCACACCAGTGCCACTTGCGACTATAGCGCCAGCAACCAAGGTGAATCCGATTTGGCTTGCCGTAGCGGTGACTTCAATACCAAAGTTAGACAGTAGCTTACTCAGCAAATCACCTGCGCCCAGAATGTAAGCCATTAGCAGGCAAATCAATAACGCGTATAGCAAGCCGTTAGTAAGCAACTGACCTTGCTTACCCAAGGTTTTTCGGGCAATTGAGTTTAGTCCTAAACCGCCACCCGCTTTGATGGTCGCTTCTAGCAGTAGTAATGCTGCGTAAGTCGTACCGAAGCAGATCAGTACCATCAGCAGTGTGCCGTAAAGCAATCCGAATTGAGCTAATACCATTGGGATTGCAAGCATACCAGCACCGAGAGCGGTACCAGCGATAATTAGGGAGCTACCCATCATTTTAATATTCATTGTCTTTAACTTATTTATTTTGTTTTTAATAGGTGTAGTTCTCTGTCATCAACCAAGATGCAAAGAAAAATCGAAAGAAGTTAAGCTTTAAAACGAATATCGATAGGAGCGATAAGCGGAGTTAAATCGCGAAAAGGCAGTAGAAAACGAGTAGTACAAGCGAGAGTATAGAGAGGTGTGATCAGATAAAGAAGCCGTCTTCTGATGTGGTGACCCTTCTGTGGGTTCGATGATCGGTGATGTAATCTTGAATTTCATGTATGTGTCCAATATCAATAAGTCACATTCCATATTATTTGAAGCAGCGTATCCGTTGCTGCCCTACCTCTATCATAGAGGTCTTTTCATCTTATCGAATGAGCCTCGAAACACAACGCTATAACCACATTTTTTGCTATTAAATTGAACAAAACAGCCATTTGGATACAAATTAACCACTAAGCCGTCTAAAACAATAGTCTTTATTAATAGAAGATAAGCTGACAAATACATCTAGCCCATTGTATCCGAGACTCTCTCCTCTAATTAGAATCAAATTCACAACTCAACGTTATATTTTGACATAAGACATAACACAAACTTGCTACATCACAGAAACATAACCACAACCGGAGTATGGTCACACAATTCGCCATACCCCATAGGTGGTAGTGACTCTTACACGTACAGTATGCGCGTCATTAAAAAATAAAAAATTAATACCTTATGCGCTCAACTATAACCTTCAAAATTCTAGTGGCTCTCGCTATTGTGTTCACTTTTTTGCTGGCAATATCGACCTACTTTCAATATTCGCAGCAAAAACAACTTGTTAACTCTGTATTGAGTGAACAGCTTCACGATAAGGCAAGTAACTATTTCGATAGCCTCAATATGATGATGCTGACTGGCACAATGGCGCAAAAAGAAACCTTGCGTCAAAAAGCGTTAGCACAAGAAGGCATTGAAGACGTTCGTGTTTTACGCGCCGATGCTGTAAGCAAGTTATACGGTCCCGGTAATGACAATCAAATACCTGTTGATGATATCGACAAACGAGCGCTAGCAGGTGAAACGGTTATCGAACCCTTTTCTGCCGATTGGGGTAAAGGCTTAGTCATTGCCCTACCAATGAAATCCAGTGAAAACTACCGTGGCACCAATTGCGTGGCATGCCATATGGCACCTGAAGGCGAAGTATTAGGTGCGATTCGCCTCGAATATAACCTTAGTCATGTTAATTCCTTAATCAACACTCAAACCATAACCGCTATTGGCATTATGGCGGTGATCTCGTTTGCAGGATTCGTTCTTACAATGGGGCTCATTCGTAAGATTATCGTTCGTCCGCTGCAACAAACTTCTCGCTTTATGACCCAAGTAAGCAACGATAAAAACCTATCCACTCGGCTGCCTAAGCAAAGTAAAGATGAGATCGGTACGCTCGCGAACTCCATCAACTCATTCATGGGTACCGTTTCTGACAGCTTAGAGAAGGTACAAGACACCTCTCACAAATTGAATGCGTCTGCCAACCAGCTGACCAGCGTTGCACAAATTACCGAGCAAGCCGCCAGCGATCAGCAAAATGAAACAGCAGAAGTACAACACAATGTTGAAGGGATACAAGCGCAACAAGTCAATGTAGAGCAAGCCACTTTAACCGCGTCGGAGCTCATTAATCACACCGCCGATGTGGCGTGTAAGAGTGCGAACCAAGCACATGATGCAAGCGGTGAGATAAAAAACCTCGTCAGCAGCATAGAAGAGGTGAAACACAAAATACTGACACTCAACGAGCAGACTGGAGAAGTCTCTTCAATATTGAGCGTGATTCGTGGTATTGCCGACCAAACCAACCTTCTTGCATTAAATGCAGCTATTGAAGCGGCTCGTGCGGGAGAACAAGGCCGTGGGTTTGCGGTAGTTGCTGATGAAGTTCGCCATCTTGCCTCACGAACGGCAGAAGCAACAGGTAGTATTGAGTCAATCATTCATCAATTCCAACAAGGCAGTGAAGAATCGCTAGCTTCTGCTGATCGCGTTTGCGAACAAGCACATCAAAGCTCAACGGATATCGACGCTCTGTCTATTGAAATGAATGGTGTTGTGGAAGAAATGAAGCAAGTTTTGGCACATGCACAAAACATTCAGCAGCAAACGCAATCCACCACACACGCTACCCAAGATGTGCAGCAAAAAGTCGAGACCATTACCGCTCATGCCGATAATACGTCGCGTTCGGCTGGTGAAACTCGTGGGATCAGTAATGACTTGGAAGAACTATCCGATCACCTTGAGTCACTGATTAATCAATTTACTTTGTCGAGTACCAAGAAGAAGTCATAGATCGTCTACAACAAAAAAGCGCTCAACAATGAGCGCTTTATCTTCCTAACAATGATTAGTGCGTAATGGAAACCGCGGTTAAGTCTTTATGCTTGTGATACATCGCGTGTTTGACTATCAGATTCGCACTCACGCTATCCATTCCAGAAACCTCCACATAAGCGCCCTTTTTACGGAACTTGAACACAACCTTATCAAGCGCCTCGACCGAGGTATTATCTAAGAATGACGCATCCGATATATCGATGGTCACTAAAGAGGTCGCGTTGTCGTAATCGAATAGGTCAACAAACGCTTCTGAAGACGCAAAAAAGACATGCCCTTTTACTCGGTGAATGGTGTGCAGTTCGTTAGTCACGACTTCATCGAATATAAACACCATCGATTTGCTGGCATGTGCATAAAACAGAGCCGACAAAACCACGCCAACCGCAACCCCAATCGCTAAGTTATGAGTAAACACCACAACCGCCACGGTCGCTAACATGGTTACGTTAGTTGGAATTGTGTGGTCTTTAAGTTCAACAATAGAGCGCCACGAGAATGTGCCGATAGAAACCATGATCATCACAGACACTAATGCCGCCATCGGTATCAACTTCAACCAATCCGAAACAAACACTACCATTAATAACAAAACAACCCCGGCGATCATGCTAGATAATCGGGTTAAGCCTCCTGATTTGATGTTTATGATCGACTGACCGATCATCGCACATCCCGCCATTCCACCAAATAATGAGGCAACGATGTTCGCAACGCCCTGCCCTTTACACTCATTGTTTTTATTACTTTCAGTATCTGTCAGGTCATCGACGATTGTCGCCGTCATCAATGATTCCAATAAGCCAACCAGAGACAGAGCGATAGAATATGGAAGGATGGTCGCAAGCGTATCAAACGTGAATGGAATATTAGGAATCAAGAACACAGGCAGTGAATCGGGAAGCTTGCCCATATCGCCAATCGTTCTGACATCTAAGCCGAACAACAAACTAATGATTGTCAGGGTAACAATCGCGACCAATGGAGAAGGTATTGCACGACCAAACTTGGGAAAATAAGGAAGCAGATAAATGATCGCCAAACCCAAAGCGACTAATACGTAAACACTTGAAGGGACATTGATCAATTCAGGGAGTTGGGCCATGAAGATTAGGATGGCGAGCGCGTTAACAAATCCAGTAATCACAGATTTGGAAACGAAATTCATCAGGTTTCCAAGCTTGAGATACCCTGCTGCGATTTGAATGACGCCAGCTAGGAATGAAGCTGCGAGTAGGTACTCTAGTCCGTGCTCTCTCACTAAGGTGACCATTAATAGCGCCATAGCACCTGTTGCACCGGAAATCATCCCCGGACGACTGCCAACCAAAGCGGTTACGACACAGATACAGAACGAAGCATAGAGCCCTACTTTAGGGTCAACGCCTGCAATAATTGAAAATGCGATGGCTTCAGGGATCAATGCGAGTGCAACCACAATCCCAGATAATGAATCTCCTTTAACGTTTGATAACCAGTGTTTTTTTAAATAATTAAGCATGTAATTCTCTTTTACTTGTACAGCCAGTCCTGCCTTGTTGAGACATAATTTGATCGACTGTTTTTCTTGAATGAGCGAGCGCTCGAAAAGTGCGGGTGTAGAGAGAATGCAGGGGTTAAGGCGGCGTAATTAACACGTAGATATTAAACTCCTCTTGTTGCTTTAGTGGGAAATTAAGAAGGTGATCAAGTCCAAAATGACTGAATCTGCGCCAATATAGAGTGAGTCTCAACACAATCACACTCCCATTATTGAAAACAAAGGTTTCGACTACGCCTTGTTCGTTCAACGGCTGACATTGGGCTTAAAGATAAGGTGCAGGCTAAGATCGAACAAAAAACACACCCTCAAACGTATTTATGGTCAGTAGACACAATATTTCTTTCACCAAGCAAGAATAAAGGTTGAAGCTGTCGGTATGACAGGTAATATGTTCAATCGATTTAAAAAGTTTATACAACTTAATGTTTCGGCTAATTATTGTGCAAATGTATGTTTATATGCAGCAATGCCAGAGACTTTGAGTTGAATTTGTCCCTCAATGGAGAATGAAATCAACATGACTTACGCGCCTGTAACAGACGTACTTGGCGGCAAGCTAGCGGTAGACAGTGAAGTAACTGTTCGCGGCTGGATCCGTTCACGTCGTGATTCCAAAGCTGGAATCTCTTTCCTTGCCATTTATGACGGCTCTTGTTTCGACCCGATTCAGGCCGTGGTTCCTAATAATCTTAATAATTACGAAAACGAAGTATTAAAGCTAACGACTGGCTGCTCTGTTGAAGTAACAGGTAAGATTGTTGAGTCTCCTGCGAAAGGTCAAGACTTCGAACTAGCAGCAACTGACGTTAAAGTTGTTGGTTGGGTTGAAGATGCTGACACTTACCCAATGGCTAAGACACGTCACTCTATCGAATACCTTCGTGAAGTTGCTCACCTACGTCCACGTACAAACGTGATCGGCGCAGTAGCACGTGTACGTAACTGTCTATCTCAAGCGATTCACCGTTTCTACCACGAGCAAGGCTTCTTCTGGACTTCTGCTCCGCTTATTACTGCATCTGATGCAGAAGGCGCTGGTGAAATGTTCCGTGTTTCTACGCTAGACATGGAAAACCTACCACGCACTGAAAAAGGCGATGTAGACTTCAACGAAGATTTCTTCGGTAAAGAGACGTTCCTAACAGTATCTGGCCAACTTAATGCTGAAGCTTACGCTTGTGCACTAAGCAAGGTTTACACGTTCGGTCCTACGTTCCGTGCTGAAAACTCAAACACAAGCCGCCACCTAGCGGAATTCTGGATGGTTGAGCCTGAAGTTGCGTTTGCAGACCTTAACGATGTAGCGAAACTGGCTGAAGACATGCTTAAGTACGTGTTTGCTGCTGTTCTTGAAGAGCGCCGCGACGACCTTGAGTTCTTCGCTTCTCGCATCGACAAACAAGCAATTACTCGTCTAGAGCAATTCGTTGACGCTGACTTCGCACAAGTTGACTACACTGACGCAATCCAAATCCTACTAGACTCTGGTAAGAAATTTGAGTTTGACGTTGAGTGGGGCATCGACATGTCTTCTGAGCATGAGCGTTACCTAGCTGAAGAGCACTTCAAAGCACCTGTTATCGTTAAGAACTACCCGAAAGACATCAAAGCTTTCTACATGCGCCTAAACGACGACGGCAAAACAGTTGCAGCAATGGACGTACTTGCACCAGGCATCGGTGAAATCATCGGTGGTGCACAACGTGAAGAGCGTCTAGACATTCTAGACGAGCGCATGATTGCGATGGGTATCGACCCTGAGCACATGAGCTGGTACCGCGACCTACGTAAATACGGCACAGTGCCACACGCTGGTTTCGGTCTTGGTTTCGAGCGTCTAGTGTCTTACGTAACAGGTATGGGCAACGTTCGTGACGTGATTCCATTCCCACGTACACCGCGCTCTGCAAACTTCTAATTCGAAACCGATTCGATATTAAAAGTTAAGAACAAATAAAAACCTCCGCACTTGCGGAGGTTTTTTTATATTTGGAATAAAACGAGACAACAGATACTTCTGCGTACCACCAGCTGAAACTAATGCTTCAAAGGTTAATCGACATCTTGGTCTTTAGCATATTTGATAGCGAAACCGCAGATTGCCATCATGACGAACGGGATCGCCGCAGTGGTATATTCAGCCCACGCCATATCAGCGAATGCTTTTGCCAGCAGTACGTGGCCAAGAATAAGCAGAAGCGCACACACAATCGCGACGACAATCAGCTTAACTTCATTTCCCATAGTCATTTTCAACATAACAGTATCTCCAATATTTGGTCTACCGTTATTGAATCACAACTCTCTGGTCAATTAGGCGTACAGTTACGCCAGAAACAACCCGTACAGTTGGAATGATTGTCTTTTTTATGAGGGACTTAAGATTTTACGAGTGCGTAAGTTGATGTGCCAGTTTGCCAAGCAAAATGAGTGCCTGCTCTTTCTCTGCTGTGAGTTCATAAGAGAAGTTCAATCGTATCGCGTTATCCACTCTACCCTGTTCACTGAAAAGATCGCCAGATGCGACACTAATACCTTGCTCGATAGCCAGTTGATGAAATTGTTGGCTGTCGAATTCTTTAGAGACACGAATCCATATGAAGTAACCACCAGACGGCTCTTCAATCTCGATCGAATGCGGGAAGTACTGCTTAATAACGTCGATAAATCGCTTTTTCCTGACTAAAAGGTTTTTACGCAGTTTACGAAGGTGATTGTCGTAGCTTTCATGCGTTAAGAAATGGGCGACGCCAAGTTGAACGGGAGCACTGCTCGATAACGTAGAAAGAAGCTGTAACTTTTGAATCGCATCATTAAAACGCGTGTTCACAACCCACCCTACTCGATAACCCGGACATAGGCTTTTTGAATACGACCCACAAAGCAAGACGGAATCGGTCTTATCGAAGGCCTTTAATGGCTTCGGCTTATGCCCTTCGTAATAAAGGTCACCATACACGTCATCTTCAATAATGTAGGTTTCATGTTGTTCAGCAATCTCTACCACACGGCGCTTTGCCTGTTCCGACAAACAGGTTCCCGTCGGGTTTTGAAAAGTCGTCATCAGCCAACACGCTTTGATATCTTGGTTTTGTAGTGCGTTTTCAAACTGCTCTATATTCAATCCATTAATTGGGCAAACATCCACTTCGATAGGATTAAGCCCTAGCCTTTCGACAGCCTGTAGAGCACCATAGAATGCGGGAGATTCTATCACGACGTTATCACCCGACTTAGTGACCGTTTGCAGGCTCAAGTTGAGCGCTTCCATTGCACCTGACGTAATCACGATGTCTTGATGATTAACCGTAATGCCTTGCTGCAGATAACGCTGTGCGATTTGCCTTCTTAAAGACTCACTTCCAGGTGGCAAATTGTTAATCACACTGGCACCCGTCATCTTCCTGCCAGCACTGGCTAGATTTCGAGTCAAGGTAGGTAATGGGAAAAGATCAGGATCTGGGAATGCAGAGCCGAAAGGAATCACCCCCTCGGCTGAACTCGACTTCAAGAAATCGAATAAGCGGTCATTAATGGCTTTCTTTTCACGAACGAATGGCTCTACGTAATCAACGCCGTCCAGTCTCGGCGCGACAAAGTAGCCCGACTGAGGTTTAGCGATGATCCACCCTTCGCTTTCTAGCAACTGGTAGGCTTGTAAGACAGTACTATTGCTGACGTTGTAATTGCGACAACTCATGCGTACCGAAGGGATCTTCTCTCCGGATCGCCACGTATTGTTGGCTATCTGAATCCGAATATCCTTTGCAAGCTCTTCATAACGCGCCATCTAATTGTACTACCTAGAGAAATTCTGTAAGCCGGTGATTTTATCACTTACGCCAACAACTATTGCTGCTATCCATATGATCGCACCTAATTTCCACAATAGTGTGAATTAGTTCACAGATAACTTTGTAAGCTTTGCTAAGTTTGTACCCAAGGTAGGAGCTAAGTTGGCTTTCTACCTCAATAATTTGATGTAACCCAAAAACATGCGAGATAACAATGAAAAAAATAGAAGCAGACCAATTAAGTTATAAAGGAGAGTCAAACGGTGTTCACAGTTGGACAACACCGAGCGGCCAGCCATATTACTGGCACCCAGATTGGCTCCATATTGCTGAAGATGCGACAGGCTCACATCCAAAGCAAAAGATCGATGTTGAACAAGACCAAGCACCAACGGAAAAACACGCTGTGTCTGCTATTCTGAAACACATCAACCAATGGGCTGCAGACAAACTAGCGTCTCACCCTGAGATTGAAACAGGCTCTATTGAAGCTGAAATCAATCTGAAAAAGTAATTTGATTTAAAGTCGCTCGCGAACTCAATCACTCGCGACTTGAGTCAAATAGATCGACTGAGTAGCCTCGAACCTCGACCGAGGCTATTCAAGTATCTTCATAAAAATGCTGCAATAACCCTCATCTAGCTAACAAATCTCTAACACAAACCAGTTTCTTGTATCAATCCACGAAAGCTATCGATAGAATTTTCGGTCTTATTCACGTCAGTTATGCAAATCATTCGTAACTCTAAAGTCGTGAATCAATGAATGCGTAAATCTAATAAGAATGAGAACAAAGGCTTATCGATGGATACTTCAAATTACAATCAATCGCTAACGACTAAGTTATACGTCATTGCTGGCGTGCTGTTTGGCACCTATGGCAGTCGGGTATGTCCTATGCTCGAGAGCTTAACGACGTTGGAGATTTTCACACAAGTCAGTATTGTGTTTGTCTTATTATGGCTCGCGCGTCGTTACCTATTGGCGCAACATACCTTGGTCAAGCAAGGCCGATTCGCGCAACTCGATGCCCTGCTATTTTTTACTGCAAGTGTGCCTTTCGCGCTCTACTACAACTTAAGCTATGAATTCACCATAGATAGTAATTTGAAAGTGCTGTTTGGCATGAGTCTATTCGGCTTCTTTACCGGAACCATTCTTCAATTGAACGCCAAACTCAGCCAAATGGATAAAATGGAGACGACTGGGAAATTTGGCTTCCAACTAGTTGGTGAAAGGAGTTCGCTGGTTAAGCAAATGATTGGTTTAGTCATCGTACTTCTGGTAACACTGACGACTATGTTGACGATGATTGCCGTCAAGGACATCTTTTGGCTAGAACATAACCCTGAACGCTTATTGGATGGCACCGGCAAGATCAGCGTGATCAAAGAGTTTACTTATTTAGCTGTGGTACTGGGTGGATACGCAATCACCATCATGACACTGTGGAGCAAACTGATTAAACGTATTCTCCTTAGCCAAGAGTGCGCATTGAACAAGGTAACCAATGGCGAGCAAGGCGTTCGCTTACCTATATTCGGCTACAACGAGCTTGGTTCAATGGCATCAATGACCAATACCATGCTTGATAGCCTCGAAAACGCACAAAACGAAGTCAAAACAACACGTGACGTTGCCATTGTGAGCCTATCTGCGCTGGCAGAATCTCGAGACAATGAAACGGGTGCCCATATCCTAAGAACTCAAGAGTACGTAAAGGTACTCGCACAAGAGCTCAGCAAATCAGAAACCCACTCAAGCTTGTTAACGCCAAACTACATCGAGTTGCTTTACAAATCTGCGCCTTTGCACGACGTAGGCAAAGTCGGTGTGCCTGATAGCGTGTTATTGAAACCGGGCAAATTGACGGACAAAGAGTTTGAGATAATGAAAGGTCACCCCGCGATTGGTGCTGAAGCGTTATCTATTGCAGAAAAGCAGTTGGGAAGTAGCTCTTTCTTAAGAGTCGCAAAGGAGATATCTCTCACTCACCACGAAAAATGGAATGGCAGCGGTTATCCAAATCAGTTGTCTGGTGAAGATATTCCTCTATCGGGTCGTTTAATGGCATTGGCCGATGTTTATGATGCGCTCATATCGAAACGCGTTTACAAGCCAGCCTTTACTCATGAACAAGCTAAACAGATCATCTTAGATGGCAATGGGACGCACTTTGATCCGCAAATTGTCCAAGCTTTTCTGGCCGTCGAACAAGCATTTGTTTCAATTGCCGCGACCTACAAAGATGGCAAAAATGTACCCAGTGAACTTGAGCGCGAAAGTTTTATTGCTCAACCAGCATAATCCATTCAAAAACAACTAACTTCTTGCACCCTATAGGTTAATCCGTAGGGTGTTTTGTTATCAAATACCCTCTTTAGTCAATAAATCTGATTGAAATGGATTTTTTTTAGCCTTTCTGTTCACTTCGTATTGTCTTAAAAATTCCATACAGGTATAACTACCCATAGATACTATCCCCTCTCAATTGACATGGATGAAGATTATGTTTGAAAAAGTGTTAGCTGCTCCCGCCGATCCTATCCTCGGCCTTACTGAAGAGTTTAAAAAAGACTCTCGTGCAGAGAAAATCAACCTTGGTGTTGGCATCTACAAAAATGAAGATGGTCAAACGCCTGTACTTAAAACAGTAAAGAAAGCAGAAGCTGCACTTCTTGAAAACGAAAAAACCAAATCTTACCTAACGATTGAAGGCACAGCTGAATACGGTCTAGCGGTTCAAAAACTTCTTTTCGGTTCAGACGCAGAGATCGTAACGTCTCAACGCGCTAAAACAGCACAAGCTCCAGGTGGTACAGGTGCACTTCGCGTAGCGGGTGAATTCATCAAGCGCCAACTGGGCGACGTAAAAATCTGGATCAGTAACCCAACTTGGGCTAACCACAACGGCGTTTTCGCTGCTGCGGGTATCGAGACGGCTCAATACAGCTACTACAACGCTGAAACTAAAGACAAAGACTTCGCAGGCATGGTAGCTGACCTAGAGAAAGCTTCTGAAGGCGATATCGTTCTTCTTCACGGCTGCTGTCACAACCCAACAGGTATCGACCCAACGGCTGATGAGTGGGAAGTACTGGCTAAACTGGTTGCTGAGAAGAAACTACTTCCTCTATTCGATTTTGCTTACCAAGGTTTTGCAAAAGGCGTTGAAGAAGATGCGGCTGGCCTACGTGTTTTTGCTAAGTACAACAAAGAGATCCTTGTTGCTAGCTCGTTCTCTAAGAACTTCGGCTTGTACAACGAGCGTGTAGGTGCATTCACTCTGGTTGCAGAATCTGCAGACGTAGCAACGACAGCGTTCTCTCAAGTTAAGAGCATTATCCGCTCTATCTACTCTAACCCACCAGCGCACGGCAGTGCTGTAGTCACTCACATCCTTGGTGATGCTGATCTACGTGCTGAATGGGAAGCAGAAGTAGCAGAAATGCGCGACCGTATCCAAGAGATGCGTGAGCTATTCGTAACAACACTGAAATCTGAAGGTGTTGATGCAGACTTCACATTCATCGAACGTCAAAACGGTATGTTCTCTTTCTCTGGTTTGAGCAAAGAGCAAGTAAACCGCCTAAAAGACGAATTCGCAATCTACATTGTTGGCTCTGGCCGCATCAGCGTAGCGGGCATGACTAAGTCAAACATGGGTCCTCTATGTAAAGGTATCGCTGCGGTTCTTTAATCGTAACAATACCAAGTCTGCTCTTGCAGACAGTCGATATGCAAAAGCCAGCGATTAAGCTGGCTTTTTTGTATCTCTACTTTCAGTTTAAATGTTTTGTAAGTTAGTACTCTAGGAAGAACTCAACACCTAACTCATTCGTTCTTTCACTTACACCCGTGCTGCCCTCGCCATCCCGATGTTGGTAGGAACCACCAATCGCAAATTTGTTGGTCACCAGATAACGTAAGCCTAGGTGGTAAATCTCTTCGTCGAACAAATCGCTTCGATTCACTTGTACACTGCCATTGGCAATCCAACGTTTCGCAAAGCCATAGTTAAGCTCGGCTTTCACCCCTTGGATAAACTCAGTGTCAGAAGATTCAGTTCGGTTGGTGTCATTATCTTCAACCTTACCTTTAATGATACCAAGCAGGTAGTAAGCTACTATGTCTAAATCTTTCTTAATGCTGTAACGGTAACCAACACTTGGCATCAGCGTATCAATCCGAGTCGTGCTTTCATCAGGGTGAATAAAGCGTGCCGTATAATCACCAAGCAGCAACCACTCATCGGTCATGGTATAACTCACCCCCAACCCGAATGACGATGCATTGTTATTACCACCCGCATCTTCATTTAAACTACCCGAATGCGCCGTGGCATAAACATGGTCATAATCAAGAATATCCACTGCGTTAGTGTCCGCCCACAAACTTGGAGAAAACATAAAAACCGCAGATACAAAACTAAGCTTCCACTTCGACATTCCTATCATCCTTAAACTGTCACTCCATTAATTGAAAGGTTAGTCTATCCATAAGACTTTAAAAAGGTTTTAGCTCACAGATTGATTTGTGACGGCAAAATATTATCAAATGTTGTACCATGAAATCATACAAACCAATGGATGATCATTATGGATGCTGAGTTATTAGAGATTCAAAACTTTCTGGCACAATACCCCCCTTTCACAGAACTCCCTGAGGAGATGTTGGCGAAAGTGACCAGTAGCGTGGAAATTTCTTATTACCGCCAAGATACCCCGATCATTCACTTTGGTGATCAAATACATGACTTATACATCGTTCGAAGTGGCGAAGTCGAAGTCTACCGTCGTAAAGGCGAACTCTATAACCGCCTTGATGAAGGCCACTTGTTCGGTCAAATGGGCCTACTAACCAACAACAAGGTGCGTTTCCCAGTTAAAGCGACCGAAGACACCCTGCTCTACTGCATTCCTGAGCCTATCTTCCAAGAGCTCTACGACAACTACGACTCCTTTGCCGATTTCGTAGAAGTAGAAGATAACGCGCGACTACGCCAAGCCAACTCAGACAGCAACGACGCGAACGACCTAACGACATCCAAAGTAAAAACGCTGCTGACCAGCGAAGCACCAATGATCGAAAAAACGCGCACTATTCAGCAAGCTGCAACCATGATGGCACAAGATAATGTGTCCTCTTTGCTTATCATCGACCCAGATATCGTTGAAGATGATGAAGATGACTCAACACCAGTGATCGGCATCATCACCGACCGAGATTTATGTACGCGTGTACTCGCCGAAGGTCTAGACCCATCGGACGAAGTATCCAGTGTGATGACACCAGAGGTTATCTCACTCGACCATAATGCTTACGTATACGAAGCCATGATGACCATGCTTCGCTACAACGTGCATCACTTACCGGTGCTTAAAGATAAGAAGCCTATCGGTATTATCGAAGCGACTGATATTGTCCGTTACGAGTCTCAAAACTCACTGTTGCTTGTGAGCAGTATCTTCCAGCAACAAAGTATTGAAGATCTGAAGGTGCTTTCTGAGCAAGTAAAAGACAGCTTTGTGCGCTTGGTTAACGAAGATGCCAACGCCCACATGGTGGGTACTGCAATGTCGGTAATTGGTCGTAGCTTTAAGCAACGTATTATCGAACTGGGTGAAGAGAAACTAGGTAAGGCTCCTATTCCTTATTGTTTCCTTGCACTCGGCTCGATGGGGCGTGATGAGCAGCTGCTCGTTACTGACCAAGATAACGCAATTATTCTTGACGATACCTACGACGAGAAAAAGCACGGTAAGTACTTTGAAGAGCTATCGACCTTCATTTGTGATGGCTTAGACCAATGTGGCTATGTGTACTGTACTGGCGACATCATGGCGACTAACCCAACGTGGCGTATGACTCGTAGACAATGGGAAGAGTGCTTTGCCGATTGGATTGATGATCCAAACCCGAAAGCCCTGTTGAATGCTTCAATCTTCTTCGACTTAGATGGCGTTTATGGTCGTCTGAAATGGGCTGAGCAATTGAACAGTTTTATTGTTCGACGCGCCCGTAAGAACAACCGCTTCTTGGCGTGTCTTGCACGTAACGCACTCAACCGCACACCGCCGCTCGGTTTCTTCAAAGATTTCGTTATGGAGAAAGATGGCCGTCACAACAACTCAATCAACCTTAAGCGTCGTGGTACAGCGCCACTTGCCGATTTGATTCGTGTTCACTCATTGGCGGTAGGCTCTCGTTCTAAGAACTCATTCGAGCGTTTAGATGACATCATTGACGCCGGTATTCTGCCAAAAGGCCGAGCTCAAGATTTGAAAGATGCGATGGAGTTTATCTCTCTGGTTCGTATTCGCCACCAAGCACACGATGTCGACAACAACATCGAGCCTGATAACAACATCGAGCCAGAGAACCTGTCTGACTTCGAACGACGTAACCTAAAGGATGCATTCCAAATATTAAGTAATGCGCAAAACTTCCTTAAGTTCCGTTATCAAGCCAGCAACAAGTTTAAGTAGGGTCTATGAACAAACTATTCAGATCACCTGCGGTCGATTGGCCATTTAAGTTTGCTCAGAAGCTAGAACGAGCGAAAGACGAGCGCTTAAAGCACTATTATAGTCAGCCTCTTCCTGCTCCTGATACGCCTCTTTCAGAAGTGATGTTCTTGGCTGTCGACTTTGAAACGACGGGGTTAAACCCAAACAAAGACGGCATCATTACCATTGGTTTAGTGCCATTTACGCTCAATCGCATCTACTTGCGACAAGCCAAACACTGGACTCTAAGACCAAAACAGAAACTTGAAGAAGAATCTGTCGTGATTCATGGTATCACTCACAATGACATCATCGATGCGCCAGACCTTAGCGAAGTGCTGGGCGAGATCTTAGAATCAATGGCGGGACATATCCCTGTGGTTCACTATCGTCGTATCGAACGTGACTTCTTGGATAATGCATTGAAGGTGCGACTCGGAGAAGGCATTGAGTTTCCAGTTCTCGATACGCTCGAGATTGAATCTCAGATCCAGAATAAACTGGCTGGCGGCTTGTGGAATAAGCTAAAAGGCAAAAAACCAGCCTCAGTGAGGCTTGGTCAAAGCCGTCGTCGATACCACCTGCCCGACTACACACCACATCATGCATTAACTGACGCGATAGCGACCGCTGAGCTACTCCAAGCTCAAATTGCTCATCACTTTGACTCTGAGATGCCTTTGAAGAATTTCTGGCTCTAATTGAGTTACGTAAGCTCGACTTAAACACAAAGCCCACTAACTTCCATTAGTGGGCTTTGCTATTTTTTATCATCTAAGTTTATGCCGCTGTTGGCCCAACTAATCGCATTTCCCAATCTTCAACTTCACCCGTTTCTAGGCGTCGTTCAACCAACTTGCCCCAAGATTCTACGAGTGGCAGTTCAGCCATCTGGCTCAGTTCATCTCTATCCAGGCTTCCCGTAAAAACGGCACTCATGATGCGAGCGAGCGACCACTCTGGGTAAGGTCTTTCACAAAGGATAATTTCGTCACCTTCACCAATGTCACCTTCCTCTAATACACGGAAGTACCAACCCGTTCGAAGCGTGTCTTGCAGCCTTCTCGCCATGTCATTTTGGTCGAATCGTACATTGAGCTTCCAACAAGGCATGCGCCCCTGGGAGACTTCCAATAAAGTTGATCCAATACGAACCTTATCTTTCAAGCAAATGGATTGTTCTGTAATACCGCTTGAGCTTAAGTTCTCGCCAAATGCGCCTGCAGATTGGAAGATGTCTTTGTCGCCCAGTTCTTGCTGCCAAACTGGGTAGTGCTCGCTCGGGTAGATATGAAGAGCTTTTTGAATGCCACCATGAAAGCGAGGATCACCTTGTTCATCATTGGTAAAACCAAGCTCTGTGGCGTGTTGGCGCTCCGACAAAACCTGCTTATCAATGGCACTGTTTGCACCGTGCGCAAAAGTAACGGTTTTGCCAGCCAATACACTATTTACTACGCCTAACTTCTTCATATCTCTTCCTTCTTACCTGAAACTTATTTGCTGTGTCATACAAGCTAAAGCCAACTTATTGCTCGCCCAGTGATGCAAATACCGGAATCGCCGCCAGTACTTCCATGGTGTGTTCTGTGCTTTTTAAGTAACGTGTTTCGCTGTCGGAAACCAATACATGACGCTGATAACCTTCAGCTTTCGGAAACTTAGTTAGCACGGTTTCGAGCGATGTTTCGCACTTGTTTTGGTTAATGCCTTCAATATCAACTTTGAATAGTAGTTGGTTTTCTTTCTATATTTCAACTTGATATCGCATACGTGCACCCTCATTACTTCATTCACTCTGCCGAGCATGATAGCCTAGTCCCGCCACGTCAGAATAGGGATATAAAGACAGTTAACCATGCCAAACCGCCAAATAGATTCTCACTCCGGAATCATCACCTCAAATGAGATGATGGTCGCTAATCCTAATTCACCAGCGTTAGTGAAGACCATCGATATGCCCAAGGGCTACGTCGATGCAATGCACCAACATACGTGGCATCAAGTGATCTTCCCACTCAAAGGCCTATTGCAAACGAAAACCGAGTACTACCAACATCTTGTGCCCCATACTTCTGCTTTGTTTGTGCCTGCAGGGATTCAACATGAATCTATCGCATTGAGCCATACGACGTTTGTCGGTATTTACCTTAATCCTGACTTTGGGATCAAGTATGAGCCTCAAGTGCGAACCATTACCCTGACGCCGTTTTTAAATGAGTTATTACAGGAAATTCGCAGACAGTGCGAAGGGTTAGTGAGTGGTGAAGAGGTATCGCGATTGCTCTCGGTATTGCACGATCAGATCATGAAAGACAACGTTCAGACCTATCAATTGTTGCTACCCGAAGACCGACGTTTGAAGCTTATATTTGAAGCGCTGACAGATGCACCAACGTTGAACTTTTCGTTGAAGGAATGGGGAGAGAAAGTCGGCGCATCAGAGCGAACCTTATCGCGCTTATTCTCAAAAGAGTTCAATACGTCATTTCAGTTATGGCGACAACAAATCCGACTGATTTACTCATTGTCTTTGCTCGATGAAGAGTTCTCAATCCAGAACATTGCTGATCAAGTCGGTTATCAAAACGACTCGTCTTACATTAAAGCCTTCAAGGCGTCTTTTGATGTAACGCCACAACAGTTTCGTTTTAATGGTCGAAGACGGTAATTAGGCCTCTATATTTTCACCTTCTATAGGAAACCAAAAGAGGAGCCTAAGCTCCTCTTTTCATTGGTAAACATCGAACTCGCTTATTAAGCGTATTTCTCTTCGAAATCTTTCATGAAGCTAACTAGCGCTTGAACACCTTCCAGAGACATTGCGTTGTAAAGTGAAGCTCTCATTCCACCTACTGCTCTATGGCCTTTTAGTGACTTCAGACCTGCAGCATCAGCCAATTCTAGGAACTTGCCATCTAACTCAGGTTTCGCCAGTTGGAACGGCACGTTCATTCTAGAACGGTTTGCAGTGTGAACATCGTTTTTGTAGAAAGCTGAGCTATCGATTGCATCGTAAAGCAGCGCTGCTTTCTCTTTATTCACCAATTCCATCGCTTCAACGCCACCTTGAGCTTTCAGCCACTTGAACACAAGGCCTGATAGGTACCAAGCATACGTTGGTGGTGTGTTGAACATTGAGTCTTTTTCAGCAAGTACTTTGTAGTTCAGAATACTCGGCAACACGTCGTTTGCGAGTTCGAGTAGATCATCACGCACGATTGCAATGCAGATACCAGCTGGGCCAATATTCTTTTGCGCACCGGCGTAGATAACACCGTACTGAGACACGTCGATCTTACGAGACAGAATGTTAGATGACATATCCGCAACGATTGGCTTATCCGTTTGAGGAAGCTCGCTGATTTCAATACCATCGATGGTTTCGTTTGGACAGAAATGAACGTACGCCGCTTCTGGATCGATTTTCCAATCTTTAGCTGGAACAACCGCTGCTTTGCCATCAATTGACGTCTTCGCGTTGAATACATCGATTTCACAATATTTGCTCGCTTCAGTTACTGCGCTTTCTGCCCAGTAACCCGCATCGATGTAAGTCGCTTTCGTCGCATCGCCTAAAAGGTTTAGAGGAACAGCAGCGAATTGAGCACGAGCGCCCCCCTGACAGAAAAGAACTTTGTAGTTGTCTGGGATGTTCAGAAGATCACGTAGGTCCTGTTCAGACTCGTCAGCAACTTGAATAAATTCCTTGCTGCGATGGCTGATTTCCATCACGGAAGTCCCTAAACCATTCCAATCAATAAAGTCCGCTTGCGCTTGTTTCATTACCGGTTTAGGCAGTGCAGCTGGGCCAGCACTGAAGTTGAATACGTTATCTAATGTAAGTTCCATGGGGATGATTGCTCCTGCTAAATAATAACTATGCAAGTAATACCATGTTTTACCCAACATAAAAACAACAAAAGAGGTCTTAAGACCTCTTTTGTTTTGTACCGTATAAAATGTTTAAGCTTAACCTGCTAAATCACCCTATCAGTATTCAATCCTGCTCTGTTTATTGAACAAAAACCGGCATAATTAGGGCGATTAATGGAATTTCTTGTCCATTTTCGAACACTAGGTTTCCATTTTCTAAGTCAGCGCTGATTTCATAACCACTTTCTGTTTGCTTGATCATTTCCATCACAAGCAATTCATCGATACCTTCACGGATGAATGGGTATTCTTCAACAAGCTCATTTGAGAAGCTAGAGTGAACGTTGCCCGCTAATGCAGGCATGATCATCGAAGGGTTGCTGCTGATATTTTCTGTTCCTTCCGGTACGCTCACCAACCACTTAGATTCGAATTGACCCTTGCCTAGTTCTAGCGACATGTTGTTCATTGAAAGGTCAAAGCCTTTAGCAAACAGGATATCGATAAATGGAATAATCTCTGCGATGTCTTCTTGCGTCAGCACTGGATTAGATTGGTAAATCTCAAAGATTTTCTCAAAAGACTCGCTATCCAATTTCGATATTTCAAAATCAACATTTAAGTTGTTCAACTGACCTTCACTGGTCTCGACATTTGCGATATCCAGTTTAAGATTGCTGCGCAGGCGCTTAGTGGCTTCATCTAGGTGCGATTCAAAATCGTACTTAGAATTTTCAATGGTCATGAATGGCTGCATTGCAGAATCTGAAACCAAGAAGCTATCGATAGTAAAATTCTGGGTTCCTAACCAGTAGCCTTTCGCTTGTTGCCCTGAACCAACACCTTTCAAGTTAGACAGCGTTACCTCTTCACCGGTTTCGAAATCAATTTGAACTGAAGGAATAGAAAGCTCGTAATCAACCTGCCCTAATACAGTAGCATGGCCAGAAAGATTCGATTTAGTGATCGATACCGAAGTACCATTCTCATCAGAGCCTTGATGATTGAACTGGCTTAACTCGAAGTTAAAGTCAGTGTTGCCGTTTAGCTCAGTGCTAGTTGTCAGAGTTAGAGGCAGAATATCAGTATTCTCAAACGTCGACAGTGCATTTAGGCTCACCAAACCGTGGCTAACCGCACTATTGATGACAAACTCACTCGGCAGGCCATCGATCGCAAGTTGCTCTTTCAGGTTTTCATCCGTCACAGTTAGA
Source organism: Vibrio splendidus (assembly GCF_001557875.1). Lineage (GTDB taxonomy): Bacteria > Pseudomonadota > Gammaproteobacteria > Enterobacterales > Vibrionaceae > Vibrio > Vibrio splendidus_F. The sequence goes on from NZ_LNRF01000008.1 coordinate 145,472, forward strand.
CGAGTGGTTACGTTGGAAGACAAGTAACCTCTATCGTATTCTACGATCTCAGCTTGAATGCTTGAATTGTTAAGCTTTGCAACGCCATCGGTAATCGCATTTTGTCCAATTTGTCCAACCGCTAGCGGCCAGCAAAGTGCTAATGAGATTGCTCCGCCAATTGCACCAATTTTTCTTAACTGTTCCATGAGTTCTCTTTCTACACTAGTCTGTTTTTTTTAGTCTAACCCATCAGTAGCAAACAAGAAACATTGAGTTAAATCAGTCTATTGCTCGATACTTCAATTGCCTCAGTAAATTAAAGGCTAGCTCTCATCCTTACTGAGCAGTTCTTGCTAGGCTAGAAGCGTCGCTACTACTAAGGTTGAACTGTGAATCAATACGCTGTTATCTGCTTGGACAATAATCCGGTTAGCATTGAAAGAATACGTTCGGAGCTGGCTCCATTAGCTTCTGTATTCGATATTTATACTGCCGAGAACATAGAAGACGCGCACCAAGCATTAGAAGATATCCATGATCACCATCAAACCGTTGCCTTGGTGATCACCCATCATCATTCTGAATTTAATGGCGTGCAATTTCTTATTGAACTGGAACAGCTGCCCCATAGTAATACCGCAAGAACGATACTAGTCAGCGCCTCGTCAGACATTCAATCCATTCTGACCGCAGTGAATGAAGGCCGACTCAACCACTGTCTAACCAAACCAGTTCAAGATCAGGTTCTGTTCAAATCAGCGCAAAAAGAGCTAACGTCTTTCGTTATCCAATACGACTCCGAAAACCTGTTGTCTTACAGCGGCGCATTGGATCAACAGCGCTTACTCAGAGCCCACATCGAGCAAAAGATTCACTCTTTTCAATCGGGTTTTATTCACGACTACCACCAGCTTTCTGATAATGCACTTGCAGAACGTGTCGTTAGCGCCTTACAAGATGTATTTTCAAAAGATGACAAAAACAAGGCTATCCGTGACTACTCCCCTGAACATCTACTCACTGTTGAAGGTGAAGACAATCGCTTTTTATGGCTAATCATTGAGGGGGAAGCTGCGCTCTACAAGAAAGATGAGTTGGGGCAACAGCGAGAAGTGGTACGTCACTCCAAGGGGAACATTGTCGGCGGGATGTCATTCGTTACCGGTGAGCCCTCCTTTTCTACCGCGATAACCCTAACGCAAACACGCGTTATCAAACTGGATAAAGATAGCTTTGCTCAGGTTATGCATTCCAACAATACGCTGCTGCCATTATTTACCAATCTACTGCTCCGTCATTTCAATCGACGTTTGCAACGCAGCATCACCAATAAGATCAAACTGCAGCAAACATTAGAATCATTAGAGTCTGCGCATCAACAACTGATTGAGAAAGAGAAAATGGCGATGCTCGGGCAGCTTGTCGCGGGAGTTGCACATGAGCTGAATAACCCGATTGCAGCCATATTAAGAAGCATCGAAACTTTGTCAGAACATCTCGACCAGATATTGGCAAACCTATCCGTTCCTGAGTCCAATAAAGGGACTGACGTACTTGCACATTCAAAGTTAGCTAAGCCACTGTCGACGGCTCAAGAAAGACAGCTCGTAAAACATCTTACGTCGACTATTGATGACCGAGCTTTAGCCAAAAAGGCAGTGAGACTAAACCTAAGTCAAGATTCTTCGGTACTAGGCACCTTGAAAGAGTCCCCTGTCGCAGGCAAAGAACTGCTTAATGACTTAGAGCATTACCACTATGTTGGAAACTCTATCCGCTCAATTCAAGTGTGCAGCAAGCGTATTGCCGACATGGTCAAAAGCCTAAAAAGCTATGCCCGGGAAGATGAAGAAGTTCGTCACTACACAGATATCCACGAAGGGCTTGAAGACACCTTAGTGATCTTTGAAAACAGGCTTAAACATCACCAACTCGAAAAGCATTACGACACTAACTTACCGCCTTTATTGTGCCAGTCGCTCTCGCTGCAACAAGTGTGGACGAACCTCATCTCCAATGCACTTGACGCCCTTTCCGAACGAGGAAAAGTGTCCATTACTACCTCTCAACAGACAAAAGGCGACGACACGTTTCTTGTGGTGAAAATCTCCGATACTGGTCACGGGATTGCCAAAGAAGACATCAACACCATTTTCAACCCAAATTTCACAACCAAAAAAGAAGGCAACTTTGGTTTAGGGATTGGGTTATCCATTTCACAACAAATCGTTTCGGCTCATCAAGGGTTTATTTTGGTTGAGTCTGAGGTAGGTAGCCATACTCACATGCAAGTGTGGCTTCCATTCAAACAAGAAGGAGCACCTCATGAATAAGTACTTAATTTTATGTGTCGATGATGAACCTGAGGTCCTCAACAGTGTCCTTCAAGACTTAGCTGTATTTGAAGAGAACTTTATCGTGGAAGGTGCAGAATCGGTTGACGAAGCTAAACAAGTAATTAAAGAAATGGGACAAGATGGTATTAAGCTCGCGTTAATCTTATGCGACCACATCATGCCAGAAAAGACCGGCATCGATTTCCTGATCGAACTCAACCAACACGGCGCAACTAAGCCAACACGTAAACTGCTGCTCACCGGACAAGCTGGGCTGGAAGATACCGTCACGGCCATTAACAACGCTGCACTTGATTTCTATATTTCAAAACCTTGGCAAGGCGACCAACTGAGAGACACGATTACTCAACAATTGACCGACTATGTCATTGCCAACGACAAGCAATTGCTTAACTGGACTTCGATCTTAGATACCGAGCGCATACTGACTTCAATGGCGGATAAACGCACCAGTTTTGGTGAATAGCACTAATTAGTTAATGGATACTGAGAAAAGCAGCATCCAATATAAGAACCGTCCGAATACATATAAATTTTGGATAATTCGCTCGTCTATTTTCCTTATTCGCCCTAAAACATGAGATCTCCGTTGCAGACTGATCCTTAATTTGCTTATTTTTTAACTAAATGAGTAAGGATTTACATTTTAAAGGATTACTTTTCCGTGAGTTAGATTAAACTGTCTCAATGTTTATGGTTTGCCGATTTGTCTCAAACCAAAGGAATTAACACTAACTATAGGTTTACGGTCGTTATGCGCAAAATTCTACTTACTACCGCTATGCTATTGGCTTCTGGTCAAGCGCTAGCTGTTGATGAACAACCACAAGTAATGAGCAACTTTAACTATGATTACTTTGAAGCACGTATCGGTGCTAGCCCAGTAACATTTGGTGGCGCGTTCAGTAAGTCAATTCACCCGAACGCTCACGCTATAGCTCGTATCGATTCTGAATTTGAAGGTGATTACGACTCTGCTGTAGGTCTTGGTTTCCACGCTCCGTTAAACAACTGGGCAGACCTAACAGGTGAAATGCTAGCTCGTATCGTTCAGCCTGAGAACTCAAGCTCTACTGATATCGGTATGGAAATCAACATTGGTGTTCGCCAATGGCTTGGTCCACAACTAGAAGTTGGTGGTAAAGGTGGTTACGTTTCTATCGATGACAACGATGATTGGACAGGTTCTGTTTACGCGCGTTTCCACTCTACAGAGCTTTTCTCTCTTGGTGCTGAAGCTCGTATTAACGACTTCTACGGTGACCAACTTATGTTCACAGCTCGCTTCAAGTACTAATACTTAAAGCCAAGCTAGCTCTTAATGAGCACTTAGCCTCTCAAATTTGCTAAGACAGAAACAAAAAAACCGAGGACATTCCTCGGTTTTTATTTATTAACAGTAATCTTAAGCATATAAGGCAAACTTCTTTAGTGGCAGCTCTTTAGTAATTGCTGCTTGCGTGGCTCTTGTAATAGTTTCCAGTGAATACCATCAATTGCACCCGCAAATTTCCAAAGTAGTTTTAGGTCAACATCGTTTCCGTACGCTTCGCGAACCTTATTAAACACTTCAGGCGCGCCCAACTGCATAAACATTGAAACATCATCCACTCCCGCCTTTTTAACCATGCGCTCTAATGTAAGTTGCATGTTTGGTAGATCTCTTAATCTGCGGCTAGCTGATGACTTCTTGAAGCTACGCTGCTGAATTGAATTATCGATTGAAGTACGAATAATACAATCCAATTCAGGATGTTCACATGTAAACAGATCAGTAATATCGTAGTAGTTTACGGTTGCTGTTGTCTGTTTTTTTACATGACGATACTTTTCACAATCAAGATCGGTCAGTTTCTTATCTAATGACTTTCCACCTCTAATGAATAAACAACCTTCACTCAATAAAGCGAACATAGCGTCATTTTGAAAGAGGCCAATACCTCCAAACATAGAACGTTTTTGATGCTCACCAAATTGATTCACGTAATTAATAAATGCTGTCTCGGTCATATCCGTTGATCCTTAATCAAATTACCCCGATTAGGTTGATCACCAGACAAGCAGCTTTTTATGCGAAAAATTTTTATCTATTTAATATTTAGGTGAATATTATGATTTCGTTTTTCACCTTGAAATAAATCATACTTCGAAAAGAAAAATAAGTCTGGACTTAGTTCACATCAATCAATTGAGCATTCTGGTTTTTCATGATTCACATCACACTAAACTATCAAACCATGCTTGAATTTTGACACTCAGTGATACACCGGTTCAAATTATTAAAGGTTATGTCGTCGGATGAGTATTGCCTCCCTGCATCCTGGCTTGTAAAATGGAAGGACATACATGTTTTTACTTTTTATATGAATCATTTATCGTTTTTCTGGCTACCACAAAATAAGGCTCTTCTCCTAAAGGGTCTAGAATCAGAGTTTGCCCAACTTGTTGGCCATTCTATCTCAGCGGGAAAAATAACACTTCCTCCTATCCCTAACGTCGTACTGAAAATTCAAAAGCTTTGTACCCTAGACTCAACCGGAATTGCCGAAGTTGCCGAGTGCTTACTCGAAGATCCAGGCCTCACAGCTATCGTCATTCGCGTGGCTAACTCCGTTGTTTTCAACAGACGCAACATTACTTGTGTCGATATTATGACGGCCGTATCACGCCTTGGTATATTAAGAGTGCGTGACATCGTTACGGCTCAGGCTATTGAACAACTCAAACATTCAGTCAATCTAAGTAAAGAGTGTAATGAGTTATTGGTTCAGAGTGCTTCTGTGTCAAAAGAGCTAGGCGCAACCATGGTATTAGTTACCAACGGCTTCAAAGAGCTCTCCCCTATTGAATACCGCTACCTTGAACATGAGAAGTCACTGCTTGTTGGATTACTCGCTGACATTGGCTTGTTCTGCTTGGTTAGCGAATACCACCTTTACCTTGAGAACGGCAATTACCTAGACCACAATATCGCCCTACAAATATTCCAAGGCCAGTGCTCTGCGACCAGTAAATTGGTACTTAACCGTTGGGGTTTCGACAGCGACTTTATTGATGTGTGTAGCAATACCATCAATAACCATGAACAGCGTGAAGTGTCTTACTTGGATATCGCTCGAATCGCTAACCACCTGCTGATGTTCAGAAACAAGGACGAGAACATCGATGATCACGAAGTTGAACTCAACGTGACTGGTGCAGAGGTGCTTTATAAATTAAGCAACTTGAGCAAACGTGATTTTAATGCAAAGCTAAGCGACGTGATCAATACTAGCGGCTTCTAAGTCACTGTTAAATTACAAGTAAATGCAATATGAAATAAATGCAACGGGGAAAGCATGTTTACAGGGATGATCTTTATATTTGCGCCACTCGTCGTGGGGTATCTTTTTTCTATTTCAAACACTCAAACGCTAGAATTCATCAACCGCTCAACATCGCGGTTGATCTACGTGATTCTCGCGTTAATGGGGCTAAGCTTAGCCGCTCTTGATAATCTAGGCACTAACCTGCAGACAATCCTTCTTTATACCGCCACTTTCTTTGTCTGCTTAAGCGTCTGTAACCTGATGGCTCTGCCCGCTATTGATAAGTTACTGCCACTCAAGACTGACAGCAGTAACAAGAAACTTCCCCTATCTTCTATGGCCATGGAGTCTGCCAAGCTGATCCTTGTGGTGGGTTCAGGCCTTATCGCTGGTTTAGTACTGCCTATTAGCCTTGATTGGGTTGATACCGCAAGCGAATGGATTCTGTTTGTTCTTCTCTTCTTTATCGGCATTCAACTGCGTAATAGCGGGCTGACACTTCGTCAGATCCTGCTCAACAAACATGGCATGTTCATCGCAATCACGATTATCACTACCTCAATGCTAGGCGGTGTGATCGCGGCTTATATTCTTGATATTCCTCTTTTCAAAGCCCTAGCTATGTCTTCTGGATTTGGCTGGTACTCTCTGGCAGGTATCTTGATGGGTGACGCCTTTGGCCCTGTCTATGGCGGCGCATCTTTCATGCTTGAGCTATTGAGAGAGTTGGTTGCCTTGGTACTGATTCCAGTACTGATTCGCAGCTATCCATGCACTTCCATTGGTTATGCTGGTGCTACGGCGATGGACTTCACCCTACCGGTCATTCAAACAACAGGCGGCGTCCGATGTGTGCCTATCGCTATCGTCAGTGGCTTTATCCTAAGCTTGCTTGTTCCGATATTGATGTTGTTCTTTGTATCTCTTGCTAACTAGATCGCAGGAATAGCGTTTGTTTTAGATTAGAATGCAACTCGAATACCAATGCCCAAGACACCGATACAGTTACCGAAATAAAAAGACACTAAGTGTCATTGCTCAACAAATAACGATCACGGTAACCTGTAACGACAAAGTTATAAAAAGAATAAACTTACAAAAGGAACCACTATGAAACGCCTTTGCGTCGCATTACTGCTAGCTTCAACTTCTACTTTCTCTTTTGCAGCAGATTCAATGTCTGAGACAAACCAGTGCCAAGCAAAAAAATATGATGCGTACATCGACGCTTCTTTGAATTGGTATGCCGACCTTGCTGCATTAACCTCTGAGCAATATCCAGAACTAACAGAAGTCAGTGAGTGGTTCCTAGAAGGTCGTAAGCACCACTTCGAGCTTAATCGTGCTGCGGTTAACTACTACCTTGTGAACGATTCAAGTAAAGTGGCAACAGAGCAACCTGTAGAAGGTTGGTTGCAACTAGAGCAACACGACATTAAAACGCTATCCACACGTGATGATGAGCTTGGTAAAATCGCGAAAACAACGTTCGACGACCGCCAATCAACGCCTCACGCTCAAAACTACGAGCTACGTTCGGCCTTTGCAGAGCTGCTTAGTCACCCTAAGCAAATCGACTCTGCGCTGCAGCGCTACAACCAGTCGATTAGTAAACTAGAAGCGATTAAGTGTAAATAACCCCTAATTTAATAGGCTTTTTTGAGAAGTTGGATTTCATAATTAAGACGGGACATTGTTCCCGTTTTCGTTTAGATTGTCCCGCTCGCGTCAATATTAGAAAAATAACTCGCTTGCTATGGTTACGGAACAAAAAACAGCAGATGTTAGCTTCGACAGTCTTCTACGTATCTTCACGGTACCTGAAGGCCCAGATTCAACACTCACTCAAATTGAAGACAAACTTTCACGAAACCTGAATCAATTCTTACGTGAACACATTGTGGCTGAAGAAAAGCCGCTGCGTGAAATTGAGAAAGATTTTTCAAATGCTCATATCCCAGAGCAGCCTGAGTTTGTTTCTGAACATACTGAGCATCTCCTCGATTCTCTTGTGTCTCATTCGGTTCACACGTCTTCGCCAAGTTTCATTGGCCACATGACCTCTGCTTTGCCGTACTTCCTGATGCCGCTTTCTAAAATCATGATTGCGTTGAATCAGAATCTAGTAAAAATAGAGACTTCAAAAGCTTTCACTCCCCTAGAACGTCAAGTTCTGGGCATGTTACATCGCCTAATTTATCAAGATAGTGACCAGTTTTATTCTCGTTGGATGCATAGCGCAAACCACTCTTTAGGTGCGTTTTGTTCTGGTGGTACCATCGCGAACATTACTGCGCTTTGGGTTGCACGTAACAACGCACTAAAAGCGCAAGGTTCGTTCAAAGGTGTGGAAAAAGAAGGCTTGTTTAAAGCCATGAAGCACTACGACTACGAAGGCCTAGCCATCTTAGTCTCTGAACGTGGTCACTACTCTCTGAAAAAAGCCGCGGATGTCCTTGGTATTGGTCAAGAAGGTCTAGTGTCTGTTAAAACGGATAACGACAACCGTATTTGTACGGATGATCTCCGACTCAAGATTGAGCAGCTCAAACAGAACAAGATCAAACCTTTCGCCGTCATTGGTGTGGCTGGTACCACCGAAACTGGTAATATCGACCCACTAAGAGACATTGCAGAGGTGTGTGCCGAATCAGATTGTCACTTTCACGTTGATGCAGCTTGGGGCGGTGCGACTCTGATGTCGAACAATCATCGTCACTTACTGGATGGTATTGAACTGGCGGATTCTGTCACCATCGATGCTCACAAGCAGCTTTATATCCCGATGGGTGCTGGTATGGTTTTGTTTAAGAAACCAGATGCGATGACAGCGATTGAGCATCATGCTCAATACATTCTTCGCAAAGGCTCAAAAGATCTGGGGAGCCATACATTAGAAGGTTCTCGTTCTGGTATGGCAATGCTGGTTTACGCCGCAATGCACATCATCAGCCGCCCTGGATACGAACTGCTAATCGACCAGAGTATCAACAAAGCGCGCTACTTTGCCGACCTGATTAAAGAGCAAAGCGACTTCGAACTGGTTTCTGAACCTGAGCTTTGCCTACTGACCTACCGCTATGTTCCTGAAGCCGTAAGGTCAGCATTGCTTAAGGCTGATCCTGAACAACGCGTAGAGCTGAATGAACTTCTGAATGAACTCACTAAGTTTATTCAGAAAAAACAGCGTGAAACGGGTAAGTCGTTCGTATCTCGTACTCGCCTAAATCCTGAAGCGTGGACTCATCAGCCAATCATCGTTTTCCGCGTGGTGTTAGCAAACCCACTAACGGGCAATGATATTCTCTCTTCAGTGCTTGAAGAACAGCGTGAAATCTCTAAACTAGCACCTAACTTGATGGGCAAAATCACCAAACTGGTTACGCAAATCAACGCATAGTCATTCAATTTTAGTTGCATCAAATTGAAAATTTATTTCTTTTTGATGTAACTAAGCTGTCAGTTCATACTCAATTTGCATTCTTTTTGTTCAAAGCCTCTTCCAATTCTGTAGTTTTCTAAAATTTTGTTGAGGTTTGTCATATTCTTAAGCATTGATGCCGTGTTTTTGTATTAGTGAATAGTATGTTGGGTTTATACTGACTCTATGGTGCTAGTTAGCTTGATATCTATTTGATGCAGCAGTATTTACGATACCGAACATAAGTTTGGTTTTGTGTTTACTGATATTTGTCTCAGCCATACCCCCTGGTAAAAGATATTAACTAGCAAGTTGTTCTCTATACCCTTGTGAACACTATGAATACATTAGAAAAAATACAAAAAAACCTGGAAAATTTTAGCAAGTCTGAGCGTAAGGTAGCCGAAGTAATTATGGCTTCTCCTCAAACTGCAATTCATTCTAGCATTGCTACCTTAGCTAAAATGGCTGACGTAAGTGAGCCTACAGTTAACCGCTTCTGTCGTCGTTTAGACACAAAAGGCTTCCCTGACTTCAAACTTCACCTAGCTCAAAGCTTGGCGAACGGTACACCTTATGTGAACCGTAATGTTGAAGAAGATGATGGCCCGGATGCTTATACGCATAAGATTTTTGAGTCAACTATGGCTTGTCTAGACGTTGCGAAAAACAGCCTAGATGCAATGCAAGTTAACCGTGCAGTTGACTTACTGACTCAAGCAAAACGTATTTCGTTCTTCGGACTGGGTGCCTCTTCTGCTGTAGCGAAAGATGCTCAAAACAAGTTTATCCGTTTTAATATTCCAATCACTTGTTTCGAAGACATCGTGATGCAACGAATGAGCTGCATTAACTGCAGTGACAACGACGTGATTGTTCTTATCTCTCATACCGGTCGCACTAAAAGCCAAGTTGAGATTGCAAACCTAGCACGTGAAAACGGCGCGACAGTTATTGCCATCACAGCGAAAGACTCTCCACTAGATAAGGCAAGCTCTCTGTCTATCTCATTGGATGTGCCAGAAGACACTGACGTTTACATGCCAATGGCAAGTCGTGTTGTCCAGATGACGGTTATCGATGTATTAGCAACCGGCTTTACTCTACGTCGTGGTTCTGGCTTCAGAGAGAATCTAAAGCGTGTCAAAGAGTCACTTCGTGATTCACGTTACGAGAAATACTCTCAGTTCTAATCTGCTTAGTCATGAACTGAAAACAGATGACCAGAGAACAAGTTAAATTAGAAAACGGAGCCTAGTGCTCCGTTTTTATTTGTCTTTTGATACGATGAATACAGCTAGATAGTCCAACTATTTCCCTTCTCAACCACACTGTTCTCAGAGGCATAAGAGTTGATAATGGTAAAACTCGATTCCGCAGTTTGAGGCTGGTTGATAAGTTCATCCTGATCCAGTAGCGCTATCTCACGGTAATTACTGCCGCAACTGCACTCTTGGCAAACCTGCTCTAAAATATGAACTAGCCTCTCTTGATTCAACGGTAGAGGGTTTCCTTTTATCGCAACTGACTTCAATGCATCTGCAGATACCTCATCAAACTGGGCTTCACAAACACCAAATTCCAACAAGTTGGGTAATTTAAGTGTATCTAACACTTCAGATAACCAAGAAATTGCCTCTTCTTCTTTCGCCTCGACGTTCCCCGTGACTATCTGAGCGATTCGTTGATAACGCACTAAGATATCGCTTCTTTGCTGCTCTTTCGCTACCGCTATGTTCTCTAACATCACAAATGGCGCTAAGCGCGCGGTAATCACACTGTGAGGCGCAGAAATCTTACCGCCTAACGCAGAAGCTAATCCGTGTGCGGCACCAAGCTTTGCATTAGTGATTGCCATTCCACCAAGCATTGAAGCAAAAGCGAGATCAGAACGCGCTTGAGGTTCATCATAAATACACGCCTGAATTACCGAACTACTCAGCTTACGTAATCCTTCTTCGCAGATCATATCGGTCAGTGGGTTCGGTTCGCCACACACGTAGGCTTCCATTAGATGAGTAAAGGCATCCATCGCACCTCGCCCAGATAAATACAGATTAGTTCCATGAGTTAGGGTTGGGTCGACAATCGCAACGTCAGCCAGCATGTCTGGACTTCTAAGGCTGATTTTCACTTGGTCTTGGCCTGATTTCAGCACCGCATTTTTAGTTACCTCGGCGCCGGTACTCGCTGTGGTTGGGATAGCGATAAACGGCAGAGGTTTGGCTTTAAGAGGTACATTACGCCCGACAACTTCGACATAGTCATATAAGTTGCCTTGATTAGGTAAAACCGCAGCTAGCGCTTTTCCCATATCGATGGCACTGCCGCCGCCCATTGCGACCACCATGTCTGGCTTGAATCGACGTGCAGACGTGGCAGCCTCTTCGACCATTTTGATATTAGGTTCACCGGAAACGGCAATGTGCTGATAACGCATGCTCTGTGCATCTAGATAGTCAGTAACAATTGAGGTGCGCTCCAATGTATTACCAGTAACCAATAGCACACTGTAGCCATATTGATTAAAGAGAGACAATGAAGCGGAAAGTGCTCCATCACCAAAGATGATCTTTGTAGATGTCATAAATTGAAACATGGTGCCTCCTGCGCCTATGACCGAACAAAACTGCGAACTCTTGGTTGTTGGAATTTAGCCTTTATATCGTGCATCAGTATTAAGATGCCTCGTTCTGTATGAGCTTTTTTTGACGAGGTGCAACTTGTCGCATTAAAGATGAATTAAAGTCGTATTCTTAGGGGTAATTCACACTCTTAAATTAAGGGTAATCAATCTAGATACCCATCAGAAATCAACATGGATCCTTTTTGTGACCATTATTTGCTCTGATAGACAAGACCTATTGTATTAAGAGGCAATTCCATCTTTATTTCCCCATGGCATTGAGGCATAGTTGGTTTCAAGAAATTTTGAGTGGCATTCATTAAAGAATAGTTAACATCATTGAGTTAACGAGCCTCATCCCGTATTTAGGAGAAATTAAATGTTTGTAGTTATTTTTGGTCGCCCTGCTTGCCCATTCTGTGTTCGTGCAAAAGAGCATGCTGAAACTCTTAAAGCTAAACGCGATGACTTCAACTACCGTTACGTTGACATTCACGCTGAAGGCATCAGCAAAGCTGACCTAGAGAAGACTGTCGGTAAGCCTGTAGACACAGTGCCACAAATCTTCATCGATCAAGACCACATCGGCGGCTGCACAGAATTTGAAGCATACGCAAAAGAAAACCTAGGTCTTTTCGACTAAGCTAAGATTTCTCAAATGAGAATGAGGCTCAAGCCTCTGACAGATGACAAATTTAAGAGTCTACTGTACGATTTATAGAAAGCCCGCTCACTGTAGCGGGCTTTTTTATGGCCAGTTTTCATACGAAATAAGAATAAGGTCAAAATCAAGTAAATTAGCAAAATATCGCTTATAATTTATTTATATTTAGATACAATTCACCTCTCAAACTTACCCTGTGTTTCACGCCAATTATTGAGCGACCACTGTGAATATCGACGTTGTTTTTCTGTTAGAACAAAACCCCATTCTCCTCATCTTTGTTGTTTTATCGATTGGATTAGCCATTGGTAAAATTCGTTTCGGTAGCCTCCAACTCGGCAATTCAATCGGTGTTCTGATTACTTCCCTTGTCATGGGACATCTTGGCTTTTCATTTAACGCCGATGCGCTAACCATTGGTTTCATGTTGTTTATCTACTGTGTTGGCATTGAAGCTGGGCCAAACTTCTTCGGTATTTTCTTTAGAGACGGTAAGCACTACCTCATTCTGAGCCTTGTGGTACTTTCTACAGCTATTGCCCTAACCTATTTCAGTAGTCATTACCTTGGCCTAGGGTTTGGTTTATCCGCTGGTATGATGGCTGGTGCTCTTACTGCAACCCCTATCTTAGTGGGTGCGCAAGACGCATTGAATTCAGGGCTCGCTGAAGTACCAAGAAATATGGATCTGAGCCTGATTATCGAGAACCTTTCTGTTGGTTACGCGATGGCTTACTTGGTTGGCTTAATCAGTATGATTATGTTTGCCCGCCTGATTCCCAAGCTTCAAAAAGTAAACCTACACGACTCGGCTGAACAGATTGCTCAGGAACGCGGTTTGGGTGCTTCTGGTCAACGTAAGGTTTACCTACCCATTATTCGTGCTTATCGAGTGGGCCCAGAGCTTATCTCTTGGACTGATGGTAAGAACCTGCGTGAACTGGGCATCTATCGCCAAACAGGCTGTTACATCGAGCGTATTCGACGTAATGGTATTCTTGCCCACCCAGATGGTGATGCAATCCTGCAAGAAGGCGATGAAATCGCATTGGTTGGTTTCCCAGACAGCCACGCTCGTCTAGACCCAAGCTTTCGTAACGGTAAAGAGGTTTTCGACCGTAACCTACTCGATCTACGTATCGTGGAAGAAGAGATTGTCGTCAAAAGTGACAGCATCGCAGGTAAACGCTTATCTGACTTAAACCTGTCTGAATACGGCTGTTTCCTTAACCGCGTAGTACGTGCTCAGATTGAAATGCCGATGGACTTAAACATCGTGCTTTCTAAAGGTGATGTATTACAAGTGAGTGGCGAAAAGAGTCGTGTCCACGGCCTAGCAGAGAAAATTGGTTTCATCTCAATCCACAGTCAAATGGCCGATTTGATGGCCTTCTGTAGCTTCTTCATTCTGGGTATTTTGTTTGGTTTGATCACCATGACATTCGGTCAGGTTTCGTTCGGGCTAGGTAACGCAGTAGGCCTTCTTCTTTCAGGCATCATGCTTGGTTTCCTACGAGCTAACCACCCTACTTTCGGTTATGTGCCTCAGGGTGCGTTGAATATGGTCAAAGACCTCGGTTTGATGTTCTTTATGGTCGGTATCGGCTTAAGCGCCGGTGGTAAGATATTTGAGCATTTAACCCAAGTCGGCCCTCAGGTCATTGGTATTGCTCTGGTGGTGAGTGTGCTGCCGGTATTCTTCGCTTACTTAGTCGGCGCTTACGTGCTGAAAATGAACCGCGCGCTGCTGTTTGGTGCGATCATTGGTGCGCGAACCTGTGCTCCAGCAATGGACATCGTAAACGACCACGCTCGCTCAACGATTCCAGCGCTAGGTTATGCGGGTACTTACGCGATAGCCAATATATTGATGACCTTAGCTGGTACTTTCATCATCATCATTAGCTAGCTTATTCAGCGTCATAGATTAGATATTTTAAATGCACTAGTTCATATTTGGATTAGTGCATTTTTTATGACTTCTTTTCTCTCACTTGTTCTTAGAGCTCTTCGAATCCCATATCCGCTCCTAAATCTTTTCGCATCTCGCTACTCGTATCCCTTATCTGCTCTTAATCTTTTCGCATCTCGCCACTCGAATCCCGCATCTGCTCTTAAATCTCTTCGCATCCCGTCACTCAAATCCCACATCCGCTCTTAAATCTCCGAGCTAAATAACAGACAAAAAAATAGGCGCTCAATGAGCGCCTATTCGTTTAGATTCGATAATTTGAATTAGATGTCAGCTACATCAAATTCAACAGCTGGGTTAACCTCAGCTTCGTAATCAACACCTTCAACACCGAAACCGAATAGCTTCAAGAACTCTTCTTTGTACTCTACGTAGTCAGTCAGTTCTTTTAGGTTCTCAGTTGTGATTTGAGGCCATAGGTTACGACAGTGATCTTGAATGTCTTCGCGAAGTTCTAGGTCATCTAGACGTAGACGGTTTACGTCATCAACTTCTGGAGCGCTACCGTCTTCTTTGTATAGACGTTGGCTGAACATACGGAAGATCTGTTCCATACAACCTTCGTGAATACCTTCTTCACGCATCTTCTTGAACACCATAGCGATGTAAAGAGGCATTACAGGGATTGCAGAGCTTGCTTGAGTCACAACAGACTTAAGAACAGCAACGTTTGCAGTACCGCCAGTTTGGCCTAGTTTCTCGTTAAGCGCTGACGCTGCACGGTCTAGATCCATCTTAGCTTTACCTAGCGCGCCATCCCAGTAGATTGGCCACGTTAGTTCAGTACCGATGTAGCTGTAAGCAACAGTCTTACAACCATCAGCTAGAACACCCGCTTCAGATAGAGCATTGATCCAAAGTTCCCAATCTTCACCGCCCATTACAGTAACAGTATCTTTGATCTCTTCTTCAGTAGCAGGCTCAACGCTTGCTTCGATGATCATGTCTTTGTTTGTATCAACCGCAGTTGATGTGTACGTTTCACCGATAGGTTTTAGAGCTGAACGAATCACTTCGCCAGTCTCAGGCATTTTACGCACTGGAGACGCCAGTGAGTACACAACCATATCGATTTGGCCTAGATCTTCTTTGATCAGGTCAATCGTTTTCTGTTTCGCTTCGTTAGAGAAAGCATCGCCGTTCAGGCTTTTTGAATACAGGCCTTCTTCTTTAGCTAGCTTGTCGAACGCTGCTGAGTTGTAAAAACCAGCTGTGCCCGGCTTTTTCTCAGTACCGGCTTTCTCAAAGAAAACACCGATAGTTGAAGCGCCGCCACCAAATGCAGCCGCAATACGTGAAGACAAGCCGTAGCCACTTGAAGAGCCAACAACTAGTACACGTTTAGGTGCGTTTGCGATTGGGCCTTGAGCTTTTGTGTAAGCAATTTGTTCTTTTACATTAGCTTCACAACCGACTGGATGTGTTGTAGTACAGATGAATCCGCGAATTCGAGGTTTGATGATCATATTCAACTTCCTTAAAAAATCAGGTTAAGGATAAAAGTTTCGTACGCAAATGGCATCTAATTTCTGTAAAAATGTGGTGAAAATGCAAGTGGTTGGAGCACTCAGCTGATATTTGCTGACTAAGTCACCATTTGTTAACGCATCTATTGCGACTTCTACGACAAAAACAAAAAAGGCACCTAATTAGGTGCCTTTGTATCATTTTTTATCTAAGCAACGCTATTTAGCTTAGGTTTTAACTCTTTTCGCGTCAAAGTTTCACTAAAGTCATGACTGAAGTGGTCGACTTGAATCGCAGCGTAACGCAGTTTATCGGCAGCCACAATCTGGTCAACTTCTTCTTGCGTTAGTACATCAGCAGCAAGTGCTTGAGCAAGTTTATCTTCTAACAAACCTTTACGAGCAACTTTGCCCTCTTTCACTGCTTTGAAGATCTTACGCTCAAGAGGCTTGATGCTGTACATCGCATTGAACGCGTTCTCCATCAAGCCAACACTGTCCTCTTCTTCCTTGCCAATGTAACAAAGGTGAGTCAGACGTTCACGGTGGGCGCCCGGAGTCATCAAGCTTTCTGCTAGTTGCACTGTTAGGTTATCACTTGGTTTTTCAAAGTGGTTGCCGACAGGGAAAACTAGACCTTTAAGTACTTTACCAACCATCTTGTTCGGGAAGTTTCTGTACGCTTCCTGTAGCGATTTAGCCGCGTTGTGGAAACAGTGTTGAACCGCGTAATGTACGTAGTCTAAGTCAGCTTGTTGACGACCTTCGTCTTCATACTTCTTAAGCGCTGCAGACGCCATGTAAAGGTAACTTAGGCCATCACCTAAACGTGCAGAGATAAGCTCTTTACGTTTCAGTTCACCACCTAGCGTCAGCATTGCGAAATCCGCACTTACTGCAAGCGCACGACTCAAACGAGTAAGATCTTGGTAGTAAGGTTTTGTTGGACCACTCATGTCGGCTTTAATGAACTTAGAGCCAGTCAGTGCTGCACCAAACGCGCCGAACGTGTTCTTAGTTGCATGAGAGATATGCTTGAACAGCAAGCTATCAAAGTCTTTTGCACCTTGCTTCTCATCTGGGTTCGCTGCCGCTTCCATTTCGCTCAATACGTATGGGTGACAACGTGTCGCTCCTTGACCGAAGATCATCAGGTTACGAGTTAGGATGTTGGCACCTTCTACTGTGATAGCAACTGGAATACCTAGGTAAGGCGCAGCCAAGTAGTTCATTGGGCCATCTTGAATAGCACGACCTGAGTGGATATCCATTGAGTCATTCAGAATAGTACGGGCCATCTCTGTCATGTGATATTTCGCGATAGCCGTTACGATACCCGGCTTCTCTTTCATATCAAGTGAAGTGGTTGTCAGTGTACGAGTTGCTTCAAGTAGGTATGTTAAGCCACCAATACGGCCTAGGCTCTCAGCAACACCTTCAAATTTACCAATCGACATACCAAACTGCTTACGAACATAAGCGTACGCGCCGGTCGTTTTCGCTGTTAGGTGGCCCATCGCCGTGCCAAGTGCTGGTAATGAGATACCACGCCCCGCAGACAGACATTCCACCAGCATACGCCAGCCTTTACCTGCGTAATCTGCACCACCGATTAGCCATTCCATAGGAATAAACACATCGTGACCACGTGTTGGACCATTCATGAATGCAAGACCAAGTGGGTCATGACGCTCACCAATCACAACACCTTCATGATCAGCTGGGATTAATGCACAAGTGATACCAATGTCTTCCTTGTCGCCAAGTAGCTTCTCAGGATCGTGCAGTTTGAAAGCCAAACCAAGTACAGTCGCTACTGGTGCTAACGTAATGTAGCGCTTGTTCCAGTTAAGCTTAATACCTAGTGTCTCTTTGCCTTCGTGCATTCCCATACACACAGTTCCGACATCAGGGATACCACCCGCATCAGAACCCGCTTCTGGGCCCGTTAGTGCGAAACACGGAATATCGGTACCGTCAGCAAGACGAGGTAGCCAGTAGTCTTTTTGATCTTGAGTACCGTAGTGAGACAGTAGCTCACCCGGGCCAAGAGAGTTTGGAACCATTACCGAAACCGCAGTACTGATACTACGCGTCGCAATCTTAGTTACGATGGTTGAGTTTGCGTGTGCTGAGAATTCACGACCGCCGTACTCTTTCGCGATAATAAGAGAAAAGAAACGCTCTTTGCGTAAGAAGTTCCATACCTCTTCAGGAAGGTCTCGATCTTCTTTTACAATTTGGTGGTCATCAAGCATAGCCAGCAAAGTTTCAAGCTCATTATCCATGAACGATTGCTCTTCTGCTGTCAGCTGAGGTTTTGGGTATTGGTGCAGCTTAGTGAAATCTGGTTTGCCAGAAAACAGCTCTCCGTCCCACCACACGCTACCCGCTTCCATCGCTTCTTTCTCGGTGCTAGATAGTGGTGGTAGTACTTTTTTAAAGAGTTTAAAAGCTGGGTCACTTACCCATTTTTGTCTTAGAGAGCTCATAGTTCAGATCCTTTTGTTCACTATATTGGTTGTGAATGTTTCGCTTTTTATTGTTTTATTCTTCTGCTGACATACCAGCGGCTAAATATGGAATAAGAATATCAACCACTGCTTTAGCATCTATCTTTCTGCCATAGTCATTCTCTGCAATTTCTACTAGAGCCTGACTTGATGCCATGGTGAATACACAAGTCCCTAGGGTGAAGTGTAATCGCCAAAATAACTGTTCTTGAGTGAGGTTCGGATTCGCCTTCATTACTGACGTCGTAAACAGAGAAAGAACTTCGCTATAACGCGTAGTAATGAACCAACGCAGGTGCCCTTGCACATCCGTATAGCCTCTGCCGATAAGCAACATGAAACGACTGGTACCATTTGGCCTAACATCATTAAGTGCTCTTAGTGGCTGTCTCAAAGACTCAAACACGTCACTCATAGAATACGTTTCGTTCAAGTTTAAGTTCACTAATGCATCTTGCAGTGCTGGCATAAATGCCTCTAAGTAACGATTGAGTACCGCACGAACCAGAGTCTTCTTATCGCCAAAGTGATAGTTCACTGAAGCTAAGTTGACATTCGCTTTACTCGTAATCGTGCGTAAAGAGGTGTCATTAAAACCGTGCTCAGCAAATAAGCCTTCAGCCACATCTAAGATTTTGTCTTTGGTTGTACTTCTTGGTGCCATTTCAATCACTCGTATTAAACAACTGTTTGAAATATACGCTTAGTACATTTATTTAACAAGCAAGCAACATCACATTTTCACAAATTGGTCGTACCAGTTAATAAAACTCAGCACTAACCGATTGAATCGCTGTGTGTTTACAAAAAAATAAAAAAATAATGAATTTTCTTGGAACTGAAATGGAAATGGGGGGTCATAAATTAGGTAGAAAACAGCGTATTTAGAAGTTTAACAGGCCGTCAAACTTGTTCTTCTCACTGCTTTCTTAATTACTGCATTTTCCTTATTAACTCCTATACTTGTATCCGCCCAAACCACGTTGGTTTGGGCTTTTTTTTGTGTGTTGATCTGATACCTTTTCTTTGGCTGTTACTCGACACAAAAAAGCCCCCGAAATCGAGGGCTTTTCTTACGTTAAGCATTAGAACCTTTCACTTTATCTAATTAAGCAGCATCATTTTTTATCAGCTCTCCCAGCACAGCAAGGTCATTACCTAGATCAACCGAACCACCCAGTTCAGTCGCAATCCCCTCAACAACTATAGTTTGGACATCATCCCCTCCATTGATTGGAATAGACAACGCGATATCTTCTCCGTCGACAGAGACCTCAATCGCATCAAGTAGCTCTGCCATTTGAGTCTCATCTTGAGGGTCTTCGACCAAATCATTGAGGTTGATCAGATCCCCAGAACCACCAGTATAAAGCTCGAAATCTTTAATAATATCAGTACCGTTGTCGAGCGCAGAGTCTAGCCACGTGAAGATGTTGTCTCCACTATCTCCAATTAGCAGATCGTTGCCTGACTCGGCATACAAGGGTTCATTACTCGCTGCACTAACAACGTTATATTGCTGCGGTTCTTCGATATCTATGGTGACCGTCTCTACCGTGCTTTCTGCACCATTAGAGTCGACCGCGACATAATCAAACTGCGGGTCTTCGGTTACTGCCTCGTTACCTTGAACATAGCGTAACTCCCAACTGCCCCCTGTCGATGACAGCTCCATCCCAACAATCGGATTGTCTGGTGAAGAATAACTAAAATCATACAGAATTTGGTTATTCCCTGTATCTCCTGGATCTTTTTGATATTGCTCCGTCTGAGTCGTGCCATCAGCAAAGGTATAGAGCACTTCAACATAAACATTACTATCAGTGTTAAATGAACCACCCAAACCATCTAAACCAAAGTCAACAACCTCTAATGGATTATTAGTAAAGTCGAGGACCAAGGTCTCCTGTTTGTTCATACCTCTACCATCAGTATCACCAATACCAAAGCCAACATGAGGTTGTTCACCTTGATACTGTTTCAACGGTTTATCATTGTTATCTTCGATCGTTACTGTAATCGTATTACCGTTATCTAGCGTAATAAGTCTCTCTGTTGGTGAAACTTCTACACCCCAATTATAGAAACCATCAACAAGCTCTGGCATATCCTCAGGATCACCACTGAAGCCCATTTCAAACATTTCTCCAGGCCCAGCAACAAAACTGATATTGTTCGGAACAAACAACACACCGTTATCAACATCAGACTGCACGATTTCTCTCGTGACGCCATTTTCATCGGTATACAAAAGGCTGCCGTTGGTTGGCAGACTTTCGATTCGAATATTAAGTGGAATGTCATCATGGTCATCTTCTATATCTGAGATGTAATCAGGCATACCACCGTCTTCAGAATCGAAAAGGATTGGTATGACCGCGTCCTCATCATTAACGACCGTAAAGCTGGTCGCTTCAGGTGCGTCATTGACACCATTGATTGTTATCTCGATAACATGCTCTACACCATCAATAGCGGTTACCACATATCGCTCAATAACCACGTCATCATCATTCAAGTATTGAACCGCATCGTTATCAACGACATAACTCCATGCCCCCTCAGGAGTAATCGTTAACATGCCCAGAGCAAGTGCATAAGTAGACCCAATCGGGGTAAACACACCATTAGGTTTAAAGGCGGGCATGTCACTCGTATCGACATCAGTAATCGTTAAAGTACCTGAAACTGAAAGTTCGTTGGTATCAGGATCAACATCGACATCTTCCGTCACCTCACCCGTGTCAGAATCACCTTCACCAACAGTGATTTCAGACGGGTCATCAGCACCATTGATGGTGATGGTCACTTCACTTGTGGTTCCGTCAATCGCAGTAACCGTGTAAACCTCGGTAACGAACTCATCGTCATCAAGATATTGCACATCATCGTTGTCCACGACGTACGTCCATTCACCGTCGTCGGTAATGGTCAACATACCCAACGCAGTATCATTGGTCGAGCCTTCTGGGTTAAACGTACCATTGGGTTCAAAAGCAGCGACATCACTGTCGTCTACATCGGTGATGGTTAGCGTTCCGGAGGTTATTAAGTTGTTGCTCTCTAGGTCAACATCCACATCCTCAGTCACTTCACCTGTGTCTGAATCACCTTCGCCAACGGTTATATCAGATGGATCATCAGCTCCGTTAATAGTGATGATAACTTCGCTTGTGGTACCGTCGCTGGCTGTAACGGTATAAACCTCAGTTACGAACTCATCGTCATCTAAGTACTGTACGTCATCGTTGTTAACTACGTAAGTCCACGCACCATCAGGGTCGATGCTCAAAACGCCTAGCTGTGAGTCGTTTGTTGAACCTACGAGGTTAAACTCACCATCAGCTGAAAAGGTGGGAGTGTCGCTGTCTACATCTGTAATCACGATCTGACCAGACGTCACTAATTGGTTGGTGATGTCGTCTACATCAATGTCCTCGGTCACACTGCCCGAGTCGTCAGTGGCTACAGCCGCATCATCAGTACCAATTATCGTTACTGTGATGACTTGTTCGACTCCATCGGAGGTTTGTACTGTCGTCGTGTCTTGAATTTGCTCGCCATCGGCAAGCTCATCATAAGGGCTGTTGGCCACGAAGGTCCAAGTACCATCTTCGTTTACAACAAAGGTACCGAGATCATTATCTCCAGCGACCTCTTTGCCAATAAAGGTAACGTCCGGATCATCGCTGGTTAAGGCGCCACCTGTCTCAATTGGTTCATCCTGCTCAAACTCAATAACATTAGTTTCACCTGAAATAAGCGCAAAAGCGATGATATCCAAAAGAGCAATACTTTGAGTTTCTGACAATCCTTGAGACTCAAACCCTTCAGTTTCAAAATTCGTGGCAGCTTGAGTTTCAGCCCCAGTACGTTCAATCCTACCGCTGTTGGTCAAACTCGAGCCTTCCTCACCAGCAGCAGTATCAAACTCATCTCCTAGTTCTGTTGGATCAAATCCTTCTTCAATTGCACGCTGAACTTGAGCGATCGCATCGTCAGTATCTAGCACATTTTGTTGGCCCTGGTTATCTACAAAACGTGCAGAAACACTTGGCACACTCTCTTCACTAGTATCAAAACTGATAATTACGTCGCTAGCAGCTGGTTGTTCGCCCGGAGACAAACGTCTAACTTGGCCTTGAGCGTCGAGCACTACACTCCCGCTAGCAAGACCTAGTATATTTAGGTTGATATTTCCCATATCCATATTCCCACTTCTACCCAGAACACACCAAACGCGGATCCAATCCCACTCTGCGCTGTGGCTATTTCCTACAATAAATTTAGTAGTGGCACTATTGATAATCAACTCACTAAAGTAGTGCAACCAAAGCACTTTTCAAATTAGTCAATAGCAATAGCGACTTACATTCAAAAAAAAACCAACAAACTTCGCATTTTTTTGCAAATGTCCTAAGCTTCGTTTAATACCCTTCTCTCAATTCAGCGGTAAACGTAGGTTGGGAAACGGATGAGACATTGAAAGTAGAAGGAGAGCTACTTTGAAATTGTTCAAATTATCCATCATGTGTTGCTTAGTTGCAGCAACACCACTCGCCGCTCAAACTCTGGAACAGTCGGTGGCTATTACTTTGGCAACCAATCCAGAGATAAAAAGCATCTTTAACGAATATGTGAGCGTGAAAAAGCGTAATGATGCCTCTGGAGGTGCATACAAGCCCAGTATCGATCTTGATGCCGGTATTGGTTACGAAGGCATAAACCCAGCACCAAACAACGGTCCCGATACCGATCTAACAAGAAAGGAAGCGACGATTTCCCTCACCCAATTGCTGTGGGATGGTTCCGCAACACTGTACGACATTGATCGTACCGCTGCAGAAGCCGAATCAGTTCGCTTGCAATTGATAGCGGATGCCGAAGACAAAGCGCTAGAGGTGACCCAAATCTATTTAGATGCTGTGAAAGCCACAGAAGTACTGGCACTGTCAGAAAGTAATCTTTCGATACACAAGAAAATCTACAAGGATATAAAGAAACGAGCTAATTCAGGCATAGGTTCAACCGCGGATGTATCTCAGGTAGAAGCTAGGATTGCAAAAGCTCATGGTAACTTGTTGGCCGCACAGAATAATTTAATCGATACACACACCCAGTTTAGACGAGTGGTTGGCCAAGAACCCCTAGGCTTAATTTACCCACGAGCCGATATTTCGAGGATTCCTTTGTCGTTAACGGACGCCATTGTTGATGCCTTAGACAAACACCCAGTGATAAAAATCGCAACGGCTGATGTCGACGCAGCACATTTTCAATACAAACAATCAAAAGGCGTAAACTACCCCACATTCTCCATCGAAGCATCACAGTCGTGGCGTGACGATGCGGGAGGCGATGAAGGCTCTAGTCAAGAGACACTCGCGATGCTAAGAATGCGATATAACTTGTACAACGGTGGAACAGACAGTGCTAATTCTGAAGCAGCTGCTTACCAATTGAATAAAGCAAAAGATCTGAGAGATCGTGCTTATCGCCAAGTCGAAGAAGGTCTTCGCCTTTCATGGAGTGCCTTAGATTTAACACTGCAACAAAAAAACTTTCTATCTGACCATGTTGATTCAGCTTCGGAGACCGTTATCGCTTATGAAAAACAATACCGAATAGGCAAACGTACTCTGCTTGACTTGCTCAACACAGAGAACGAACTATTTGAAGCCCGTAAAGACTATCTAGATGCGCATTACTCCGAGCAGTACGCTAAGTACCGTGTGATGAACGCAACCGGTTCTTTATTGAACGCTCTACTGGTCGACATACCAGAAGAGTGGACAACGGCCGTGGAGTATTAATGATGAAAATAACTTACTTATTACTTCCCGTATTAACGATGACTCTATTCGCCTGCTCTAGTCAACAGGAAGAGGCCTACATCGAGACACCTGAAGCGGAACAGATTGCAGACCTGCAAGATGATGACAAAGATGGTGTGGTCAACGCACGCGATACCTGCCCAGGAACGCCTGAAGCATCACAAGTCGATAATGATGGCTGTGGTGAAACGATTCGTGCAGAAGAAGTCAGACAGCTAAAAATACTCTTTGCTCATGACTCATTTGAAGTGAATCCAATATTTTCTGATCAAATCAGCACGATGGCAGAGTTCCTTGAAACCTACAAAAGTGCTTCTATCGAAATCCAAGGTTACGCGAGTAAAGTGGGTTCCAATGAGTACAACTTAGATTTATCAAAGAAACGAGCGAATAATGTGCAAGACGAGTTATTGTCGAATGGTATAGAACCAGAGCGTGTGAGAATTGTTGGCTATGGCGAAGAACGCTTAGAAAGCGATGGTGATGACCCTACTTCACACGCACTGAACCGAAAGGTAACGGCGACCGTAGTTGGGTTAAGTGAGCAGATCGTTGAAGAGTGGACTATTTTTACAACACTAGAAAAGTAGCGTGACATTGTCACCGTATTTGCAAAACAAGCCATCTTACAAATAGTAGCTTAGCAACATGATCAATAAAGCCGTGATAGGGTTACCTATCACGGCTTTTTGTTCTTTGTCGTCACATGAATCGTGTGGATGACTCTGTGACTCTTCTTGCTACTCAGAAATTGACTTGTTGCTCAGGAATTGGCTCGATGGTTAATCGAACCAATTACCGATTATAGTTTTACTTCTTGATGCTTAGTTTTCGGTAGAGAAATACTTAGCAGGAAGTAACCTAAGATAGCTGCAGTTGTTGAGCCCATCAGGATACCTAATCGAGCAAGCGTATCAAAATCTGCGTTCGTTGGACCAAATGCCAGTGACGAGATAAAGATAGACATAGTAAAGCCAATACCACACAACACAGATACCGCGAAGATGTTCATGAAATTCACACCTTCAGGAAGCTTAGCTACGCCGGTTTTCACAGCACCCCAGCTGAATAGGAAGATACCCAGTGGCTTACCAACCAATAGACCCATAGCAATACCAAGCGGTAGCATTCCTGTAAGGTTTGAAATTGAGATGCCTTCTAGTGATATACCTGCGTTTGCAAATGCGAAGATTGGCAAGATTGCAAAAGCGACGTATGGGTGCAGAGCATGCTCTAAGTGTTTCAGCGGAGAATGTTCTCCTTTATTACCTTTTAGTGGGATAGCAAAACCAATTACTACACCAGCCAATGTTGCGTGAACACCAGACTTCAATACAGCGAACCATAGGATCGCACCAACAATTAAGTACACGCTCAGCTTAGTTACATGCTTGTTATTTAACATGAACAACACACCAGTCGCGATGAAACCAACCGTTAGTGCAAGCGTTGATAGGTCGCCTGAGTAGAACAATGCAATGATAACAACAACACCTAAGTCATCGATAATTGCTAGAGCCAGTAGGAACACTTTCAAACTTACTGGTACGCGGTTACCAAGAAGAGCCATGATACCCAACGCAAATGCGATATCCGTTGCAGCAGGGATAGCCCAACCTTGAAGCGCTTCAGGGTTACTTGAGTTAAATAGCACATAAATAAGTGCAGGAGCTAGCATACCGCCCACAGCAGCGATAGCTGGGAAGATTGCCGTCTCTTTAGACTTTAATGCGCCTTCTAAAAGTTCACGCTTAACTTCTAAGCCGATTAGAAGGAAGAAGACAGCCATTAAGCCATCGTTAATCCAGTGAGACACAGACATACCAAGAACGTAACTATGAAGTACACCTTGGTACATTTCGTTCAGTGGTGAGTTTGCTACAAACATTGCGATCGCCGCAGCGATAACTAGGATGATGCCGCCAGCAGATTCTAATTTAAAGAAGTCACGGATGACGTCGGTCATGATTTCGCCCTTATATTTATTATTTAAATAAACGAATAACAAAGAATAACCCAGAGTTTATATCTAAGCTTTATCGATAGATAATCACTTCTTCGGATGTTTAACTTCGGTTTTTCCTACAAATACTAAACAATACGTCGTATATTCCATAATATTATTATGCGCCATAAAATAAGTATAGATGAGATCACCAAGGCTGTATGCACAAATAATTCGAGTCTGGTAGGAATCGCCAACATAAAAAAAGGCTATCAAATGATAGCCTTAGGTGTTTTTTAGTAGCCTGTTAACTGCATAAAGCCTGTTGCTTCATGGCTTCCGCTCGCCATAATTGGCCCTTCCCAATAGGGTATGACAAAAGGCAGCCACATATCCCTACGCTTGATACGCGTCGTGAGGTTGATATTGTGTTGTGGCACATTAATAATCCATTGCAGTGGCATCCTTCTACCATTCAGTAGCGTCGTATTCTGTAAAGGCTTGATAGAAATATCGGAGTCCGTGAGCTGATACACTTTACCAGAGCGAGTGGCCAATGTTCCGAAAACATAAGGCAACTGTTGATTATGGCGGTAGCGGTTAATGCTCAGTGCTGTGCCATCATCAAGATTAAACACGAACCAATCCCAGCCTTGCTGACCCACTCCGAGTAAGCCACTCCCCCACTCTTTATGTACCCAAGCAGTGCCTTCAACTTCCTTGGCAACACCGTCCAAATTCAACACGCCACTTAGAGACAAGAACGGAGCGCTGAAGTTATAAGACGCAACAGGTAATAAATCGTGCTTTTTCTGATAGCCGTTATCACCGTTGAGCACGTATGGACCTTTCGCTATAGTGTCGAGTTCAAGGCCAAACGTATCAGTTTGCACTTGAAGTCGACCCGGGAATGGTGTGCTACCGAGTGCGCGCCAGTTCCAGTTATCAATCCAAATCCTAAACGGACGACTGGTCATTCCCGCCTGGCCTATGCCACCACGCGCTAAACGTTGCTCTTTCCAAACTTTGGAATCAGAAGAGATCACAACATTTGAAATATAGACCTGAGGACTTTGCCATCCTGGGGTCTCACGTTCATCAGTAGCTATACGGAAGAAGCTCCACTGCACTGAGTACTTTTTACCGTCATCCCCTTTTAGAGATGCAAAGTAATGCCACCACTCGTGTTGGAATTCTGGGTGGAACTGAAAGTCACGAGGCAATGAAACGCTGCGGTCAGGTAGCACAGGCTCAAACACATTGAAATGTTCGCTAACAAGTACTGAGTTAACCTCGTTAACCCCCTTTTCACCAACGTCAACAAAATAAGAATAATACGCCCAGATACCTAAAATAGTGCCAAAGAAACCAATCAGTAATAGAGAGGAAATAAGTCGGTGTCTGAGTTTCGTTGAGCCATTTCGTTGAAGCATATTAAAGCGCATCCCTCAATGATTTCATCGGGGTGTTCCGAATCATTCTCATCACTGGCAAAGCACCAGCCAACATCAATGCAGCCATGGCCCATGCAAATGTCTGTAAATAGTCCCAAGGAATCACTTGTAACTCGAGAGACCAGCCAAAAGACTGCTTAATAACGATATCAACAATCAAGCTTGCTAACGCTAAACCGAGCGGAATCGCAATCAAGGAGGAAATAAGCCCAAATACAAACAACTGTAAGCTACCTGTCAGAATCAGCTCTTTCGCCGATACACCTAAACAGCGCTGCAGCGAGATATGCCTTTGTCGAGACACTTCACCAGCAACGGTTGCAAAGAAGATACCAAAGACTGCGATAACCAAGGTAATGTTACCCAACGTATCAGCGATCGCGAACGTTCTATCAAACACACGCATTGCTTGACTGTGAATATTGTTGTTATCAAAAACTCGCTCAGAACCAAGCCTGAATACACTTTCCAGTCGGCTGCGAAGTCCTACTGAATTAACATCATCTTTGAGTATAACGCCAAGGCCCACATTGCCGCGCCCTGCAAATCCATACAGCCAGTTTCGATGTGACATCATGACCTGATGGTAAGGGTTCCCATAATCGTAATAAACACCGACAACCTGCCAACCGGAACCAAGGTTGTCATAAAGGTCAATGTAGTCGCCTGGGCGAATCCCCAACTTAAGAGACATCGACTCACTGATCAACACACCTTTCGAGTGATGTAAGTGATACCAATAATTCGGAATACCTAATTTGATGGTCAACGCTTCTAGTTCACCTTCAGAAGGACCAGTACTGACCACTTGAATACTACCCACTGGAGAAGCTACGTCTTTCTCCCAACGCCACCAAACTGAGTCCACTTCTGGTTGGTCTGACAGCCAGTTACTCATGCGAGCAGCGGCATTGTTGGTTGGGTAGATGTAAAGATCTGCAGCCAAACGCTGTGTTAGCCATTTATCAGTGGTATCCCTAAAGCTACCGACCATGGTTTCTACACCAATGTTTGCTGTCAGCGCCAGCATAAACGCCATTGTTGCTACGCCACGGTAGCTCATACTTGACGCAGCATCAGCAAAGAACCAGCGAGCACGAACCCAGCGCAATGAATAAGAGAGGCTATTAAATAGCTTCCACATCAAGAATGGCGTAAACAGAGCCACACTGACGAGCATCAACGCGATAATCGCAAAACCAGACTCTTGAGTCTGAGGGGCTTGATACACAGCGACAGCTGCAACCAAGAAGCCACACCCAATCAATGCTTGCCATGTGAATTCTGTACCCGCAAAACGCATCAAAGATAATCGAGAGGTCAAACGAATAGGTTGTGATCTAAGCAAACGAACCAGCGGCCAAGCACACGCTAAGAATGCACCAAGTAGTGCCATTAACAAGCTGTAACCGCTCCATCGCCAATTCCAGTCAATCGTTAAACCAACATTGGCATCATATAGGTCACCTAAGCTTGAAGATACTGCCGGTAACAATTGATTAGCCAACATGACACCGAATACATTACCGCAGATCCAGCTCAGTACTACCAATAGCAACAATTCTAAACAAAGCGCTTTCGCCAGTTGCCAGCCCGATACACCTGTTTGTCTTAAGATTCCGACTAACGGTTGGCGCTGAATAAACGACAGCGACATCGCTTGATAGAAAATAAACAAGCCAACCACAAACGACAGCATACCCATCGCTTTAAGATTTAAGTGAAAAGCACTGGTTAGCGACTCGAGTTCCGCTTTAGAACTGCGGGTGATCGTCAACCCATTCGGCAACATATTTTTTAGACGCTCAAATTTCTCAGTAGACATGTCTGAGCAAGCAATCACTGAAAGTCCTGCACTGCGTTTAAGCATGCGGAGCAAGGAAATATCTGCTATTAATCTGGTGCCATTAATCAGGTTGTTTTGATCGACAACCACAGGACCAAGCTCAGAGCCATCCATCAGAGGAATGTAATCACCGTTGTTCCACTCCATGTGTTCAGCGAGATCATCACTTACAAGGATTGGATATGGCGGTTTCATGAGGTTTAAAGTGGTGAGATCTTTTAACGCAATACCCGGCTGCAACTGAAGCATAGAAACAGGGTCTATGCCGATAAGCATGAAGTTCGCGCCGTTTTCATCAGTGATACGATGGTGGTCAAAAGGAGAGCACTGTTGAAAGCCTTCACGGCGAAGCTGGATATAAAAACCTTGTGGAATCTTATTAGCGTTGTGTTTTGGTCGAATACGGTAAGGAAGAGGATTCGAAAAGAGTTTTTCGCCATGTGCATAGCTTTGCTTGGCGTGTTGATTGATAGCAGTAACACCAACCAAAAGTGATACGCCGAGGGTTAAACCAAGCCATACCAAAATAATCTGCAGTGGGTAACGTCGATAGTGACCGAGTAGTGCCTTAACTACGGGCCATAACATGCAGTTGCCCTCCTTGTAGACGGATCCTGCCATCCATGTGCAGTGCTACTTTTTCACTGTGTGTCACCAGCAACAAGGTACATTCTAATTGGCGAGCCAAAGAGGTCAGCAAACGCATTACAGCTTCTGCATTACGCTCATCTAAACTACCGGTCGGCTCATCGGCCAGCAATATTTTTGGTTCCATATACAGCGCACGCGCAATTGCCGCACGTTGTTGTTGGCCACCAGACGCTTCTTCAGGGTAGCGGCCAAGCAAAGGCATAAGGTCTAAAGCAGAAAGAATCTGCCTCCAGAGGCCTTTGTCTTCAGGTAAGCCTTTTAACTGACGGCAAAAACGGATGTTATCGGCAATATTTAGCGTTGGCAGCAAGTTGAACTGCTGAAAAATATGGCCAATGTTGTTTCTACGATAAGCAGTGCGATCACGCTCGGTTGAGTCGTGCATATTGAAGTGAGGGAAAGCGATTTCACCTGAATCCGCTAGGTCTAAACCCGCGATAAGGTTCAGTAAAGTACTTTTACCTGATCCGCTTTCTCCCATTAATGCTAGCTGGTCACCTTGGTTTAATGTTAATTCAGCACCTTGCAAAACAGGGTGAAACTCCCCCCCATCGACATAGCCTTTACATAGGTCTGACAGCTTTAACATTAAACAGCTCGCATTAGTTAGAATTTGGAAGGAGAATCTACACTAATTCCCTGTTAGGAGGAAGTATTTTGAAAGATAGATCACACACCAATGATAAAGTGACGTGATTGGTGCGCCCTACTTCAACTTCCTATCAAGTTTTTAATCCATTTTCTTGTTTTCATGCGATAGAGCGACCCGCCCCACTTAATCACTTCTTCAGTTAGGAAAAGCAGATATACCCACTCAGGTGGAAACTTAAGATAAATAGCAGCAATGGCCGCCAGTGGAATGCCAATCACCCACTGAGCAATCAAGTCTTGATAGAGGCAGAACTTCACATCACCGCCCGCTCTCAACACACCAACAATCACAGTCAACGGCACAGAGCGAATAATAATACCTACACTCAGAATCAGAATAAACTTTTCTGAGAGGGCTCTGGTTTCTTCAGTCAATGCGCTAAAGGCATTGAGTATTGGCGTTTGAACGAAGTAGAGAAAAACGGCCACTACGATACTGGTTAAGAAACACAAAATCGTTAAGCCTAGCGCTTGATAGTAAACCGCTTCATTGTTTTTCGCGCCAAGTTGATTACCCACCAGAACCGCTGCCGCGTTCGAAAGGCCAATCAATAAACTCAATGAGATAGATTCAACTGGCGTCATTACTGAAAGTGCAGCTAAACCTTGAACGCCCGATTGTCCCATGATCGCGTGGTAAGCAAACAACCCACCCGCCCATGCTAAGAAGTTAAACGTGGTCGGCAGAGACAACTTCAAAAAGCGAACCACCTTTTCGATCGAAGCTGCCGCTTTAATATCGCAGAACTTAAAAGCTAATAAATGCTTAGAGAAATAGAGATAACCAAACAAAGTCGCGACTTCAATTGCACCACTCAGCACCGTTGCAATTGCTGCGCCTTTGATTCCAAGCGCTGGAAAACCCAAGTTACCGAAAATCAGCACCCAGTTTAAGAATACATTAGACAGGATACCGATACCGCTGAAGAAGGTGCTTAGCCCTGGTTTGTGCATCGCTCTCAAACCCACAGCCATACTGCTTACGCACGATACCGCTAACATGCTAAATGAGGTAATTACGATGTATTCAACGCCTAGGTTGATGACCTCTTGAGAGTCGGTAGTCACGCCCATAATTTGTGTAGGAAATGAAACGAAAAATGCAATGGTCAGTAACGCAAATAGGGTCGAAACCAGCCACGTCAGTGCGGTGCTTTCTCTCACACCTTGCCTGTTACCCGCTCCCCAATATTGAGCAGTAAGAAGAGCGCCGCCGGTGGTGACACCCACCAGCATAATGGTCGTCACGAACATCGCTCGGCTCGCAACACCCACAGCCGCAATGTCTGCTTCGCCAAGTTGGCCCAACATCAACACATCCACTAAGCCTCGGCTTGAAAACATAATGCTCTGCAAAGCAATAGGCAAAGCAATCGCAATAAGCCTGCGAACAAAATCACCTCGAGTATGATGAATAATTGAAGAGAGCAACATAGAGATACCTAAACGGAACGTATTGATGAATAAAGGAAAATATCCCACCATTATATCAACGTTCGGTTTTTAACCATACATAAATAACACGGTGAACATGAATTCCCGCATAGCATCCTAATTTATGCATCATTTACTTGTTCAAATGTCAAAACTCGATTAGCCAGACAATAGTGACGTCACCTTGGTCCTTGCTCCCTTGCTAGCCGAACTAGCAAAGTACATTCACTCAGCCGCTCTCTCGAACAAAGCGAAAATCATCAAGTCAGCATTATTAATACGGGTGCACATATCAAAAAACACATTTGCCGCATAGACAGGTAAATTGATTGAAATCAAAGTTAGTAGCGATCGGCATCCTGTTGTATTTGTTGCCATTTTTAACAAACCAATATAACCACATGAATTAAATGGCTTTATTTCGTTAAATTATTCTCCATCTAGTTATTCGATTAATATTGATTCCTTTTTGTCATTTCATAAAGTTTCTTAAATTCAATAACTTCCTAGCCAATTCACTAGGGAGTTAAAAAATGAATAATAAAAAAATAATATTTAGTTTAGTTGGTTTAGGGATATTGGCTTATTTAGGCTCGGTGTATTGGGTCGACAAAAATGACCAAAAACTGGCCGAGCAAAACTTGGCGCAATTCTCATCACTCGATGAGTCATCTCTTGATTATCAAGCGATGAAAGTACTTACAGATAAGGGATGCAGTTATTGCCATACAGGCGACAGCGAGATGCCTTTTTATGCGAACTGGCCAATCGCTAAAAACCTGATGGATAAAGACCTTCAATCTGGTATGAGACACTTTGAAATTACTCAGTTGTTCAATGGGGTACAAGGTAAAGAACCGATATCTGAAGTGGCATTAGCTCGTATCGAAAAAGTTCTTTATGACGATTCCATGCCACCAAAAATCTACCAATCGATGCACTGGTCAGCAGGAATTTCGAAAGAAGAGAAACACACGCTTCTTAGATGGATTCGTCACACTCGTGCCACTCTTCACGCCAACTCACCGGTGCATGACGAGGGAAAAAAGCTCGCTTTGCAGCCTATCTATTCTAGCTTTGACGTTGACGAAGACAGGGCTAAGTTAGGTAAGGCCTTATATCACGATACGCGCCTGTCTGGAGATGACACCGTGTCTTGTGCATCATGTCATGGCCTCGATACGGGTGGAGTAGACAATCTCGTTGGCTCGATTGGCATTCATGGTCAAGTGGGCGGAATCAATGCACCAACCGTCTTCAACTCAGTGTACAACAAGCTCCAATTTTGGGACGGTCGAGCAAACGACCTCCAAGACCAAGCTGGCGGTCCTCCATTCAACCCAATTGAAATGGGTTCTGAAGGTTGGGATCAGATAGTTGACAAGCTTAGCCACGACCAAGAATTAGTGGCTATGTTCGACAAGACCTACGAAGGTGAAATCAGCGGCCACACCATCACTCACGCTATCGCTGAATTTGAAAAGACATTGACGACACCCAACAGCCGTTTTGACCAATACTTAACGGGTAACGTCGATGCTATAGATAGCCATGAAAAATATGGCCTGATGCTTTTCAAAAAGTATAGCTGCGGTACATGCCATGCGGGTGAAGCCATGGGCGGTGAAACCTTTGAGGCAATGGGCCTAAAAGCGGATTACTTCTCTGACCGTGGTTCTGACATCACACCAGAAGATATGGGGCGTTTCAACGTAACGGGCATCGAATCGGACCGACACAAGTTTAAAGTCCCTACACTGAGAAACATCGAGCTGACTGCGCCTTACTTCCATGACGGACAGGCAGAAACTTTAGACAAGGCGATTTTCGACATGGGTAAGTATCAAGTAGGTGTTGAAATGAGCGACCAAGAAGTTGATGCGATTAAGGCATTCCTCAAGACACTCACTGGTGAATATAAAGGTCAAAACCTTAGCCCAACCTCATAAGCAATACCTTATGTCGCTCGTTCTTAGATAAAAGAACGGGCTACTCTGGAAGTTCAAAGCCAATAGGTTAATTCTATTGGCTTTTTTACATCCATCACTGGTAAATTGGTGTATAAGCAAGTTAACGCAGTTACCTTGAGTAACGTGTCCGGACTTTGAATAGCACATTACATGGAGTAACAATGAAGAAAGTACTGGTTTTAGGCGCTTCTGGATATGTTGGTTCGCAACTCCTCCCTCTTCTGCTTGAGCAAGGCTATCAAGTCACGGCAGCAGCAAGGCATATCGACTATTTAAAGGCACGGACCGAGCCTCACGAAAACTTATCACTAAAGTATCTTGACCTGGCTGATCAAGCCGCGACACAAGCCTTAGTCCCCGATTTTGATCTTATCTTCTTCCTTGTCCATGGAATGGCAGAAGGCCACGACTTTATTGATTACGAGTTAAACCTAGCTCGCAACTTTGTCTCTGCACTTGGCCCTAAAAACCAGCACGTTATCTATCTAAGCTCGCTGCAGCCTCAAACTGGTGACTCAGAGCACCTTCAAGCGAGAAAGAAAACCGGTGAACTACTTCGTAAAGGGCAGGTACCGATAACCGAACTTCAAGCAGGCGTGATCATAGGCCCAGGCTCTGCGGCATTCGAGATCATGCGAGACTTTGTGTACAACTTGCCGATTATGATTGCGCCAAAGTGGGTCGATTCTAAAGCAAACCCTATCGCATTGCAGAACCTGAACCACTATCTGCTGAAGCTAGCACAAGACACGCCTATAGAAAGCCAAATCTTCGAAGTTGGTGGGCCGGATATTGTCTCTTACCGAAACCAGTTTGCTCATATTGCCAAAACTGCCGATCGTCCACTCAGGCTATGGGCGACATCGCTACTGACACCAAAGATTGCTTCATATTGGTTAGGCGTGGTGACTTCTGTACCGTCCAACATTGGCAGAGCGCTTCTCGCAGGCTTAAAACACGATTTTGTCGCCAGTTCGACCACCATTAGAGAGAAGTACCCACAGAAGCTTATCTCGTTCGAGAATATGGTTGAGCAAGCTATTCATTCTGAAGGCAACTTCGTAAAGAGTAATGTGTGGGGTTTTGACAAAACCGCCTTCAAACGCTGGCAAGCTGGGTATGGCTATTACCCGAAGAAAACAGGCGCAAGTATCACCTCAAGTGCATCACTAGAATCGCTTTGGCATGTTGCTCAGCAAATCGGAAGCCCGAAGCAAGGTTACTTCTTCGCTAACACTTTATGGCGCACACGCGAATGGTTGGATGTTCTTTTCGGTGGCGGCGTACCTGTTCGTCAAATGCCAGAAGGGCCCAACCTAAAAGTCGGTGACAAAATCGATTCATGGAAGGTCATTCGCTGTGAAGAGAATCAGTTTTTATCTCTGCTTTTCGGTATGAAAGGCCCCGGTTTAGGGCGACTCGAGATTACCGTCTCTGACCACGGTGATTTTCGCGAGCTGAACATCTCGGCTTGGTGGCATCCAAAGGGCTTTCTAGGATTACTGTATTGGTTTGCGATGATGCCAGCTCACCTGTTTATTTTTAAAGGCATGGTGAAGGCGATTGAGAAGCAGGCTAAAGAGCAGGATTAGAAGCAGGTTCGAGATTCGAGTGTCGAGATGCGAAAAGATTAAAAGCAGATACGGGATTCGAGTAACGAGATGCGAAAAGACTAAAAGCAGATACGGGATTCGAGTAACGAGATGTGAAAAGACTAAAAGCGGATACGGGATTCGAGTATCGAGATGCGAAAAGACTTAACAGAAAATTAGCGACACGCGCGATGAGAGGCAAAAAAGAGCGGATAATTCCGCTCTTCGTATCTTTCATCTCGTATCCCGAATCCGCGACTAGCCAATAACGCTAATTGGGATCTCAGCCAATTGGTTACCTTGGTTAGCAGGGTAAACGATGTATTCACCGTGATACTTCACTGCAGACTTATAGTCCGTCACTTTGTGAAGCATAAAACCTGCTTCCATCGCAGCTTGGATAAACTCAGCGTGGTTACCACGAACAAACCAGTTCATTGGCTTAACCATCAACTCACCGTCGAAAGAGTCGTCACACTGTTTGCCACACAAAGCAAAAGAGTGCTCACCATCGGTGAAGAATTGGATCTTGCCGCCAGTCGTTAGCTCGTCTTCACTCGATACGCTCCACCCCATCTCGTACATTTTGTCCATGAACGCTTCAACATCACTGTCTTTTAGCGCTTTAGGCTCTTCGCCTTCAGGGAAAAAACGTCCGTAAAACGCAGAAATACGTTTAAAGGTAAAAGTTAAATCAGAGTTGTTGCCTTTTGAGCGACCCTGTTTCTGCCAGCGAACCAAGTCCGGCACAATCACACGATCATAAGCTTGAGACTTAATCGCTTTTGTTACCCAGCGAACAAGGTAAAGATTGTTCGCGATAGGCGCATCGATCGCTTTACCTGACTTATGTAGAGCGTACAGTTCGCCTAACGCATCGTTCACTAACTTCTGAATTTCAATATAGTATTTTGACATTATGCCTTCTTTCCTAATGTCCAATATAGTAATGCTGACAGTATTGCACATACTGCCATCACCATAGCCATTGGCCCTGCAGTGTCACTTGGTAGCATTGCAACAATTGCCCCCACCACAGAACCTGTACCAAATCTTAATGTGCCCGCAAGCGAAGACGCTGTGCCGGCCATATTCGGGTATCCGCTTAAAAGCAGTGCCATTGAGTTACTACCAATAGTAGACAGTGTGCCGATAAACAGCATCACAAACGGCACAATACCCCACAAACCGATATCCAGCATCCAACCGACGAGTAGGCCTAGGCCCGCAAACAGTTGAATGGTTAAGCCCACTCTAAGCATAGCGTGAGAGCCCACTTTCTTAACGATTCGACCATTGATGCTCGTCATCAAGATCATCGCAACAATGTTCAGGCCGAACAGGTAGCCAAACAGATCAGGGCGAACACCATAGATATCAATGTAAACGAATGAGCCAGCCGTTAAGAACGCAAACATGCCTGAAAAAGAGAATGCACCAGAGAAAATCAGGCCCATCGCCGTTGGGTTCTTACACAGTCGAGCATAGTTACGAATCGTTGTTTTAAAGCGCAGTGGTTGTCGCTTTTCTGCGGGGAGCGTTTCTGGGATCTTCATCGATACCGCTAAGATCACGATCACCGCAAAAATAGCCAGTACCCAGAAAATTGAGCGCCAGCCGAACCACAACGCTAAGTAACCGCCAATCATCGGAGCAACCAATGGCGCAACTGTCATGACCAAAGTAACGAAAGACATGGTTCTTGCGAAATCTTCACGATCGAACATGTCTCTTACCACCGCTTGGATGATAACGGCCGCAGCAGCACCAGCAAAACCTTGAGCGGTACGGATGTAAGTCAGCGCTTCAATGCCGTGTGTTGTCGCACTCACCATAGACGCGATAGCAAACAAGAACACACCAATAAGCAGTACTGGCTTACGACCGTAGCTATCTGCCAACGGGCCATGCAGCAACTGCCCCAACGCGAAACCTGCGGTATACGCTGTTAGCGTGATTTGTACTTCACCCGCCGTAACACCAAGATCTTTGGCGATCGTTGGCATCGCTGGCAGATACATATCAATGGCTAGCGGAGTAAGTGCACCAATCGCACCTAGAATCAAAAACAGCACTAAGCCTAATTGAGGGGTTTCTGGTTGGGAGCTTGGGCTCTGTGGGGGCGATGTTTGCATAACTCTCCGGCTAAGTACTAGGTTATATTTGTGCACGAGCATGCACACAGTGATACACGAATACGCACAGTTATACACGAATATGCGCACAGCAATAATGGCTGAAACAGTCCTAGTACCAGTCAAAATAATCAGCCGACGCTATCCTTGGTCGGCTACATCCACTATAGAAAGGATTACTTCCAGATAGAGTCGACTTCTTCTTGCGTTAGGTAGCGGTATTCACCTAGCTCTAAAGATTCGTCCATTTCAATTTCGCCAATACGTTCACGGTGCAGCGCTTCTACCTTGTTACCAAGTGCAGCAAACATACGTTTAACTTGG
Source organism: Vibrio splendidus (assembly GCF_001557875.1). Taxonomy (GTDB): domain Bacteria; phylum Pseudomonadota; class Gammaproteobacteria; order Enterobacterales; family Vibrionaceae; genus Vibrio; species Vibrio splendidus_F. The sequence goes on from NZ_LNRF01000008.1 coordinate 183,617, forward strand.
TGGTATTTGCCTTCATGAATCGTTAGCAATACTTCGCGTTCTGCACGAACTTCTAGGTGTGCTGGAAGTGTTAGGCCATCTTCGCTCTTAAGCTGAATGCCTTCTTTGAATTTTTCAACGTAATCGTCTTCAACCGGTTCAACCAACCACACACGGTACGTCTTTTCGCACTTATGCTTTGGTGATGTGATACGGTGAGACCACTTACCATCATCAGTAATCAACACAAGACCCGTTGTATCAATATCTAGACGGCCAGCAAAGTGCAGCTTGTCCATTTTGATTTCATCAAGTAATTCAAACGCGATACGATTTGCGCCATCTTCATGCGAACAAACAAAGCCTTCTGGCTTATAAAGCATGATGTAACGTGGGCCGTGAACATTCAGTTCATTGCCTTGCCATTCCACAACGCACTCTTCAGTTACCTTGAGTGAACCGCTTTTTTGAATGACATCATTAACTGTCACTGCCTTGGATTTTAATAAGTGTGTTGCTTCTCTTCGAGTGACGCCTAATGCATCGCACAGAAATTTATCTAAACGCATGAATACCTCAACTAATCTAAGTCGGGTATTATAGTCACCTTTGCTCAATTAGTTGAGCTATTTCACACTATTTGTTTTCCACCTTACAAGACGCGATATGTATACACTCCGCCCGTACCAAGCTGATTCTGTAAAATCAGTGATTCATTACTTCAGAAAACACCAAACTCCGGCCGTTCTCGTGCTTCCGACGGGGGCAGGAAAAAGCCTTGTGATTGCAGAACTGGCAAGGCTTGCGAAAGGCCGTGTACTGGTACTTGCTCACGTAAAAGAGTTGGTTGAGCAGAACCATGAAAAGTATGAAGGCTACGGGTTGAAGGGTTCGATCTTCTCTGCGGGTTTAGGACGTAAAGAGACCGACCAACAAGTCGTGTTTGCTTCGGTGCAATCTGTGGTGCGAAATCTTGATTCATTCTCTAACCAATTTTCACTATTGGTGATAGATGAGTGTCACCGTGTTCCCGATGAAAAGACCAGTAGCTATCAAAAAGTAATCACTCACTTGCGTGAGAATAATTCTGGCATCAAAGTGCTTGGATTAACGGCTACCCCGTATCGTCTTGGGATGGGTTGGATTTATCAATACCACACTCGTGGGCAAGTGCGCTCGGAAGAACCAAGATTCTTCAGAGATTGTATTTTCGAGTTACCGATTCGCTACCTGCTCGACGAAGGCTTCTTAACACCAGCTCGCATGATAGATGCGCCAGTATTGAGTTATGACTTCTCACAATTAAAACCCGCGAGCACGGGTCGATACAAAGAAGCCGAACTTGATATGGTGATCGAACAATCAAAACGAGCGACACCACAGATTGTCGATCAGATTATTCACCTAGCCCAAGACAAACTAGGCATCATGGTATTCGCTGCGACCGTTCGACACGCGCAAGAGATCCTCGGCTTATTGCCAGAAGGTGAAGCTTCAATTGTGATTGGCGATACGCCGACACTAGAACGCGACCAAATAATCAGCGACTTCAAAGAACGTAAAATCAAGTTCTTGGTTAACGTATCGGTATTAACCACAGGTTTTGATGCGCCACATGTCGATTTAATCGCGATTTTGCGTCCGACAGAATCCATCAGTTTGTATCAACAAATTGTTGGCCGCGGCTTACGTTTGTCTCCCGGAAAGAAAGAGTGTTTGGTGCTCGACTACGCGGGCAACAGTTACGATCTATACCAACCTGAAGTGGGCGACCCTAAACCCGATTCAGACAGTGAGATTATCACCATCCCTTGCCCGGCGTGCGGCTTCAATAATAACTTTTGGGGCAAGTTAGACAGTAATGGCTTCTTGCTTGAGCACTTTGGTCGTAAATGCCAAGGCTACTTTACCGATGAAGACACGGGCGAACGCGAACACTGTAATTATCGCTTCCGAGCGAAATATTGTGGTGAATGTGGGGCCGATAACGACATTGCCGCGCGTATTTGTCATGAGTGCGACGCAACCTTAGTCGACCCAGACAAAAAACTTAAAGAGGCACTGAACCTAAAAGATGCTTTGGTATTCGAGTGTTTAGAAATGGACCTCAACGTGCTTAAAGACGATAAAGGTAAATCACAACTTAAAGTCACCTATCGCGGTGAAAACCAAGCGCAAGTGCATGAGTTTTGGTCATTAACCACTAAAAAGCAGAAGCAGAACTTCAAAGACCAGTTTGTTCGCCCTCACCTTGCCGACAGACACCGCCCTTTTGAAGAAGCGTCACCAACGAAAGTGGTTGCTCACCAACACAGATTCCGGCCACCTCAATTCGTGATTGCACGAAAAGTCGGACGCTTTTGGAAAATGAGAGACAAGATATTCGAAGACGAGCTTCAACAACGCTAGATATTATGTTCTTAACACTCAATGGTTAGTCAGCAGTTATAAAGTCTTTAGCCAATAAGTTTGAAGTTTTTAGGTTCAAATTCTCATTATTAATCAGGTTCACTTTCTGTTCAGAATTACTTTTTTATACTGAACGCTATCAACCTTCTCTAGGATTCGCTATGTTTAGTAAAGCTATGATTTCTTTGTTTTCTATAAGCTTAGGCTTATTTGTTTCCGCTGGTGCATGGGCTGACTCACACCATAATGGTCATGACTTAGTACAAGATGTCCATAAAGCAGGAACACGTATTGAATTTGAAGAAGATCAAGACGAAGTCTATGAAGCCGTACGAGAAGGCTACATTCGCCCTTTCTCAGAAATGTATGCAGCGGTTGAAAACGATCTTCATGGTCGAATCATTAAAGTCGAACTAGAAGAAGATGATGATATTTGGGTGTATGAGCTAAAAATTAACTTCCAAAACAACATAATCAAAGTTGAATACAACGCCGAAACGTTAGAAATGCTAAAGATTGAAGGTCGCAACTTTAAAAACGCCATTAAGCACAACGAATAATCATTACCAGAATTAAGAAGAACAATTATGAAAATTTTAGTCGTTGAAGACGAGCCTCGTTTGGGTCAACAAATTATTGAAACTTTAGAGGGTGCTGACTGGGTTCCAGAGCTTTCTCAAGATGGTATCGACGCACTCTACCGTGCAACGTCAGAAGAATGGGACGCGATTGTCCTCGATTTAGGCCTGCCTAAGCTTGATGGCCTTACCGTATTAAAAGGCATTCGAGACGAAAACATTAACACACCAGTGATTATCTTAAGTGCTCGTGACACCCTAACTCAGCGTGTTGAGGGTTTGAATGCAGGTGCAGATGATTACCTAACTAAGCCATTCGAAATGGTTGAACTTATCGCCCGTATTCGTGCTCAACTGCGCCGTGCTTCAGGCAGCGCAGCACCTATTCTTCAAATCGGCGACCTAAGCTTAGACACACGCAGTTCTAAAGTGTTGTGGCAAGGCCAAGCGGTTAGCCTTACCGCGCTGGAATATAAAGTCGTTGCATACTTCATGCATAACCAAAACAAGGTTATCTCGCGCACAGAACTGGTTGAGCACATCTACAAACAAGACTTCGACCGCGACTCGAACACGGTTGAGGTGTTTATTGGTCGAATCCGTAAGAAAATAGCACCAAAGATCATCAAAACCGTTCGTGGCCTTGGCTACCAACTGAATGCTGAATAGCCCTATATTTAATTAAACAAAAAATAGCTAGTTAAACTAAAAAATAGTTAACTTGGCTTAGAGCAATCGTCAATCAAGCACACTCACCCATTAAGTGGACAGCCTGTTCTGATCATCGCAATACGATAAGTCACGATGAGCAAAGGCAGGCTGGAAATGCATGAATCTAAAGAAACGAACACTTAAAAACATCAGTCTAAAAAGCCGCCTGCTCCTTGCTGCGGCTTTTTGGCTAGGTGCGATGATATTAGCGGCAGGAGTAGGGATTCCAAAACTGGTTAACGACTACCTCGTCGATGACATGAAACAGCAGCTTGGCTTAACCATGGATGAGTTAACCGCCAATATCGAAACCAATGACAGTGGTAACCTGATCATGGCAGAGCGTCTGTCTGATCCTAGGTTCAACCAGCCCTACAGTGGTATTTATTGGCGCGCTGCTACCCAAGATCAGATCATTCGATCTCGCTCGTTATGGGACAAAGACCTCACCATTAAGCGTTCCCCAATTCACAAGTCAGTCAAAGGGCCAGAGAAAGAAAAACTGATTTACATCGAGCAGGATATCTATCTGCCAGAGCTCACCGACCCTGTCACAATCACCATTGGTATTGATGAGGACCCATTAGAGTCGACACTGGCCGAGCTTACTGGCCAAGTTTGGCTGATTCTAATGCTCTTGTTTGTTGGCGTGCTTATGTTGATCGGAATTCAAGTCAGTTGGTCGTTATTGCCACTCAGCAAGATGCAACGTGAACTGGTAATGTTAAGAAACGGCGAGCAGCAAGGATTAAGCGATAACTACCCTAAAGAGGTTTCTCCGCTAGTTTCTGACCTCAATGCCCTACTCTTCCACTATCAAGAGTTATTAGAGCGAGCGAGAAACCATGCAGGAAATCTATCTCATGCGTTGAAAACACCGCTTTCAGTTCTAAAAAATGAGATAGAGCGACTTCCAGAGGATGACAAAGCACTGCTGCAACAGCCCATTCATCAGATTCAAAGCCAAATAGATTATCACCTTGGCCGAGCGCGTATGGCGGGTGCAATGAACATTCTTTCTGTGAAGTCTTCACCTTGCGAGCGTGTCGAAGCGATCTCAATGGCGTTTGATAAAGTGTATGCCGCCAATGAAGTCACCATGATTAACGAGCTAGACTCTGAGATTGAAGTGGCGGTAGAAAAAACCGATCTTGATGAAATGGTCGGTAACCTACTCGAAAACAGTTACAAGTGGGCGAGCAGCATTATTCGAGTCCATGCAAATGAACTCGACGATGGCAACATAGAATTGGTGATTGAAGATGATGGTCAAGGCATTCCTGAAGAGAAACTTGAGCAAGTGACCAAACGTGGCGTTCGACTCGATGAAACCACACCAGGAACAGGCTTGGGGCTTAACATCGTGAATGAAATGGCGCACAGTTACCGAGGCAGCTTAACGCTCAGCAAGAGCTCAATGGGCGGATTAAAAGCCTCTCTGGTGCTTAAAATAAGTAAAGGCTGAACAAGCTAAGTAAAAGTTAAACACAATAAGCCCTAGCGTAATGCTAGGGCTTAGTTCTATCGACCTTATATACAACTCTATATATCGTTCACAGCAACATCCAAAACTTGGGAATCATCACTCAGGGTCGTTGCTCCAATCATTAAAATTCTACCATCAGTATAATAATCATGATCTTCATCGATCACTTCCACAGTTGCCAATGGATACTTATCTAACTCAATATCCGGCAATAACGTCCGGATCTGATTAGCGAGCCTATCTCGCTCTTCATCAACATTAGGGTCAATGTTATGAAGTATGGTCACAATACCTGAGTAAGGGGTGACTTTAAGGCCATCATCATAGCTGATTGCTCCTAACCACTGAGGCTGATTAGTTTGAATATCAACACCAGCACGCCACCAGCGGATATGACTACGCTTCATCAAATTACCCGGCAATTGAAAAGCCATATCTTGCGGCTTGTCTCGCCAATACAAATCGGACACTGGCGGCGTTTTGTCTCTGAGCAATGCGAGATAACCAGCCCATTCAATCTCATTTCTAGAAAAGGTTAGATTCTCTACCCAACCTAATTGCTGCATTAAATCTCTTGGGGTTGATCCAACATAAATCACGTTGATCGCTTGTGCTGAATAGAATGACGATTTCCCTGGGAATGCTTTATAGGATACCGAATTCCAGTCTACTTTGTTTATTTGAGCCGTCTCTTGTTGATTCTGAAAATCATCCGCTTTCCAGAAAAAGTGGGCGTAGTTCGCAAACAATATCCACGCTAACAACAGCGCACTCGACTTAAGAACCAAGCGTCGCCACTTCATTCGATAACCAATAATAGTGAAAACCAATACCGCGAACACACCGACGATCAAACTATTATGCTCAGAGATAAATATCTTAAGGCTATTAAGCCACGGAAAGTTTTCAACGCCGTGCGCCAATAACATACCCCAAGCAATGAACTGCCCTCCACCAAGGGCCAAGCCGATAAACGCCAACACACTGAAATTGCGCCACGGTACACGATGCGAACCCGCTATAAATGGCACTACCCAAGCGATAGGCCCTAATAAGCGAGCAAAAAGAATGATGTATGTACCTTTACGAGCAACCAAATAGCGGCAGCGCGCAATTAGTCTCTTGGTTTTAGGGCGAAACTTAATAAGCCTTCGTTGCGCCTTAGCACCGTATCTATAACCAATGAAATAACTGAGTTGGTCGCCAAGCAAACCACCTAGCATTACCAAAACCAACGCCATCCATGCACCTGAATACAGTTGAAAGCCCGCTGCGATAAAAAAGGGCTCTCCCGGTACAAATAGGTTTGGGCCAATGAGAGCATCACCTAATGCTCCCAGAAACAGCCCTAGTCCATCAAACATAACAACCTCAATGCTTACTGTTCTTTGTAGTGACCAAACTTGTAGTTCATCTCGTTGTTACGCATTTCGCCTTTAAAGAAGCGTCTTACATTGGCTTTAAGATAAGTAGAGCCTGTCTTCACAACGCCATCTTGATCTAATCGACGTGGGTCAAACCCAAAAGTCATATTTAGGAACCTAAAGCGCCATGTCTTACTTGCACGTTTGACGTAGTCACAATCTTCACACAGTACGATCTCTTCATCGAAACCGCCGATTTCTTCATGTGCTCGTTTCGTCGAGAAAATACACGCGCCAATCGCCGTAGGGAAAAAGAACTGGGTAGTAAACAGGCCTGCGTTAAATAGCCCGTAACCAAACTTGTGCACAAGCGGCAAACCTTTCGAACTCATGTACACACCTGCAACCTCAAGCTTGTTCTCTTCTAGTTCATAAAGCGCTTTTGCAAGGAAGTTTCGAGGCAAGCTCACATCGGCATCTAAAAAAAGAATTCTGTTGTACTGCGCCAATGCTGCTCCTGTGTTTCGGCCAAGGCTCACACCACGGTTTTCCATATGATGAACAGTCAATTTTGGCAAAGCGTTTTCATAAGCTTGTGCCACTTCTCTGGTGTTGTCTTCACTGTTTGAGTCGACAACAATCACTTCAAACTCTTGGTGGGTTTGCACGCTCAACTCTTCCATTAAGCGGCTAATGCGTTTCTCTTCGTTTAGCGTAATTACGACAATGCTTACCGGTTCCATATTTTCACCTATTCATTCTGCTGTTTAATTAACACTAAGATTAACGAACTAAGCCTTAACCAAGTCTTAGGCAAACATTCATTTTCCGTTCATTAACTTGATGATTTAGCGGTGATATAAATAGATAAGAATGGCGATGTAAAAGGGGTTAAAATGCACTAAACAAGCGTTAGCGAACGTTTTATCTCCAAACGAACCCATTATTGAAGGAAATTCACTTTGAGGTGGGCTTCTGACTTGCTCATATTGGAATGTGATGTTAGTATCCGCGCTCGCTTAAGCATGAACTTTTATGTTTAAGCATTACCACACACTCAAGGTCGCATTGAGGTGTGAAGTTAATTTTTACTAATTTGAGAGTAAAACTATGAAATTTGAAGCAGTAGTACGTACTGAACTAGGTAAAGGTGCGAGCCGCCGCCTACGTCACGCTGGTAAATTCCCAGCTGTAATCTACGGTGGCGAAGCTGAAGCTGTAGCTATCGAACTTGTTCACGCTGAAGTGATCAACCAAATGGATAAGCCTGAATTCTACGAAGCAATCACTCTACTGATTGACGGCGCAGAAGTTAAGGTTAAGCCACAAGACGTTCAACGTCACGCGTTCAAGCCAAAAGTTGAGCACATGGACTTCATCCGTATCTAATTCCCTACCAAGGAATAAGATTGGATTAATCCAGCCTTCTGCATAGAAAAGATAATCGATCTTACCAGTCGAGAAATCTAGAAATTCGAAACCCCGATGCTACCAACATCGGGGTTTCACCGTTTTTGAGCCATCAAAAACGTCGTAAATCTCGCGCAATACACTGAAAATAATCAAGTTTCCTCTTCCCCACTTTATCCCGTTCTTGCTTGGGTGGATTAAGGGTGGACGAAAGGTGGACTTATACAGTAGTTTTTCTAACAGTAAGACTAGACCGCTTTTTCGCTAGGTTCAACACACTACTCAAACAAAAAGACAAAACCGACTAGCATCTAGAATGTTACTTGTATGGCCTTGTACGCACTTCAAAACGAATATCGTCATCAATAATGGGACGACTCCTTTGGCATAACTAAAAATCGCTGAGAGCCGCCTAATTACATTCCTGTGTATTGGACAAGACGTTACCACCGCGTAATACACTCTAGGCTAATCAAACAACACTGAAAGGCGATCAAGAAAACACTTCTGGCCTTTCGTTCATTCTTAACACCATCTTCCAATCCAACCCTTCAACTCTCATTTAATGACATAACACGCCAGAACTAGCCATTAGCAAGTAAACCTACTCATCCAGTATTAAGAACTTTAAAGGCCTATAGGCACTCACTGATCCGCACACTCACTTTCAAAACATAACACTCGGCTTCTCTGGCCAAAAATCATGGATTCGGAATCCGAATAACAACTCGAACACACATACAAAACCATAAATATTAAAGCATTTGGGGCCAAGAATTTGTGATGGTGGGGCTCTGGTCGCATCACAAGCATAAACTCCCGCAAACCCCACCCTCGCGCACTCTAGGTGACACTTTCAGTTCACCTAGAGTGCACGGATTTAAAGAGCTAGGGAGAGATTTTATTGACAAAGTAACGTTGACACTTTTTTGGAAGAAATCTCAATCCAAATTCTAGTGCTAATTATTAAAAATAAACGGCGTTTTGAAGGAGAAAAAAACGAGTAACTCTAAGATTTTCAATACAACTCGTATAATAAAACTCGTATAAGTGAGGTTGCCGAGGCAAAATTGTAGCGGATATCCGAATTCGCGAATAAAAAGGAGGAATATTGAGATGGTTGCAGTTATGAAAAAGAAGCGGCCTGATTAGCCAAACTTCCTTAGGCTCTTCTTTCTAGAATACTCGTAATGTCTTTTTTGAGTTCCTCTGAAAGGCGTTCGAATTGTTCTGGTGCAACCAAGCCTTCCGCACATATTTACATGAGCTGGATAAATGCACGGCTTCGAGAGTGGCCATCAAAGATAGACTTCATTTGCTTTTGAGATTCTTTAGAGTGCTGACACATAAAGTTGAACCTTTCCCCTACAGGCTCTGATTCATCAGTAATCGTTTTGATAGCTTCATCTAGTTGACGAGCACAAAACACTTTCGCTGCTTCACTCTTTATTTCGCAAAAAACTTTCCAATCAGACTCTTTGATATTCGTACCAACCTCCATAAAGTGTAACTTCTTAGGGTATAACATTACTGCACATATAGGACGGGAGCGACACGATTACCCAAGAGTAAACCAGAGCGCTGTCGTGATAGCTGAATCGACGTGGCCTACCGAGCTTGTTTTGTTTGCTTCGCACCCGACCACTTATCGCTTCTTGATCAATCCAAAAGGTCATAGAGCCACGGTTAATGAGTGATGGGTTGTATTGCTTACAAGAAACATTACATAAAGTACATTGTGCGTTCGATTAATATCAGCGTGAGTTTGTTTTACAACAGAGAGTTATCAGATCATATTTTTAACAAGGAGCCACACTCTGATGTCTACGTAGCTTTGTTGCGTAATTAAATTTAGAGATAGAGCCACACCATTTTGTATATTTCTTAGTCAATACGACACGTTTCAGGCATACCTAACCCAGTAAGCTTGTTTAACGCTTTTATCATCGCGTAAGCACAGGATAGATCGCCTTCACTAATCCACAACTAAAGTTGAGGTTATTTCCAGAGGTAATAAACCAATGGTCAACTCACTTACTAACTCAGTAACCTTCAAATTCATTACCTTAAAAAAAAACCGTTCACTCTTAAGTGAACGGTATTAATCATTATTAAATACTAATTACAAAAACAGCTTTATCATATAACACTTAGTTAAAATATTTATCCTTTATTACATCAGGCGTAATAAATAATAAACTCATAACTAGTCTGGCAACAAATCTATAGTAAAAATATCCAACTAACCTACATATCCGAAATACAAATCTTACCGATGAAAGAACTACTATCATCATCACAATCAAAGAATTTTATAGTACTTTCATTACCATACTCATCAAAAAATGTAACAGAATTAGTGATTAATTCGCCACCGAGTCCATAAGTAGGATAATTTGCATTAAGGGTCGCGACTTGGCGATAAATATTAATTCCATCCCCTTCAGCATCAATATATTTAAACTTATAACCTTTATCAACTAAAATATGGGAAAAATAATGTACTTTGGGCTCCCCCGCAATAATATAACTGTTAGAAATATAAGTAAAACTCCCAATTCGATCTTTTTCCTTTCCTTTATTATAGTTAACTATCTTTGGTAACTCATCTTTTAATTCTAAAGTTGCTGTAGATTTACCTTCAAATGAGAAATTACCATCATCATCTAAAACTATAAAGTTACCAACTTTAGTATCTTCCGTGCTCCATTTTATATTAGAATCCTTAAAATCATCGGCTTTCCATACTAACGGCCTGTAAGTCTTTACATTAATTGAATAATCGTTAGTCTGTTCAGAACAAGTATCGTCAGTCTCACCTGACGTCAAAGTTATTTCAACACAAATATCTATATCCAAGCCGGCTTCATCATTACTAACTCGAATATATCGTTCAATAAACCTCTCTTTACTGTTTTTAACCAAACTCAACAAATCAATATTATCTTTACTTTCTCTTGATTGGGAATACAAACCAGGTTTATAGCCATTCTTCTCTCTTTCAACAGTAATACCAAAACTACTCAAAGGGAGACGAGTTCTCGACTCAAGCAAACGTAAAGATTCAACTTCATTTCCTTCCGCTATATCATAGAAAATAATCGCTCGAACCTGAGCTCGATTATTAGCATAAACTTTTCCTTCTTGAGTGATAATAGACAAACTATTTATAGCAATATCTGGAGGCACTGGCGGACCAGAATGAGTTCCCGTTTCCCAGTGCCAATCACCGTTTGGTGGTAAAGAAATAGCAAAAGCATTCGGTAACACGAATGTTGACAACAAAAAAGCAGATATTAATCTTATATTTTTCATAGGTAACCCTTATTTATTAATTACGACTTATTTTAATTATTTCACTTTATAAAACTAATTATTTAGTAGTCATCGTAAACCTCCCCACTATCTAAACATGCCCTTTATCACGTTTAATCTGAACCAATAAGAAGCCCATCACCAATAGTTTCACCAACAAAACGGGAATAAAAACCTTGTCTTTGATTAATACCTTGTTGTAATGCATTAATTACTTGAGGTGAATGGGCTGCAGAATTCGACACAAAAACAGAAGAAGATTGAATAACCTCTGAATCACTTGAGATACTGTTGCCTTTTGTTTGAGCAATAATTTGATCTGTGATTGACCAAGGATCTCTGATAACAGAGAGGGCTCGAGCAGACCAATCTAACCTCATATCAAGTTTTTGTTCTGATTTAATCCAACTATACTTTGTTTTACCAAACGATTTTCCAGTAAATGAGGTCACCATTTTAGGTTCCCAACTATCGATCGAGTTAATTATCCCTTTAGATAACCCACCACCAAATTTAATAATTGAACCCCACAATTTAAGCTTTTTATCGTCTTGTACCGTTGCAGTCATCACAAGTGAAGAACCAATAACTCCGACCATATCAGCTGATAAACCTACAAATTTTATTTTAGGAGCTTGAGATATTTGTCCCAATATATTTTTATTAGAAAAGCCTGTAATTTTAATAAATTTTTTAGATCCCCATGCTTGGTTCGCAAAAGACACCCCACTCCCAGACCTAATAGTTGAGGCAATACCACTTACTCCTCCAACTATTGCTCCGCCTAAAAAGAGGGCCGAAGAAGCAATGCTTAATGCCTTTGTTGCAGGGCTTGAACTATCATCAATAGCCGCCACCGTCATATCTAAAGCGCTGCCAACAGCCCCTAATACACCTCCAAGTACACCTGATGCAATAGCAAGTGTTGCTCCTCCTGTAACAACGGCCGAAACTGCAACGGCGACACTGAGCATAAAGCCAAACAAACCAAAGAAAAAACCTCTAAAATTAAATTCTCCCGTAGGATCAAATTGATTAATTGGATCATTAACACAATAACTATATCCATTAATCCCCCCTTTCCCATGAGGCGATTCTAAGATATCAAATTGCAAAAAACTCTGTGAGAGTGGATCATATACGCGATAGCCATTGCCTGTATGATAAAGTCCTATATGGGTATCTAAACGGTGTCCATGATAGCCAAATTGTCCTAAATCAATAGATAAAGGGAGCGCTTTGTCAAATACCATTGCATTCACAGGAAACGCTTTGTATGACCACAATGTCGCCCCGCTAACACAAGCTGTTTGTTTTAAAAAATCACGTCGAGATAAATTTTTCAACATTGAATTATCCTCATCCAAAAGGTAGATATGATGAGCTAGTATCAATTACCTGCTCCCTAGTAGAACCTAAGTTACTGTTCGTTCCGTCAAGGTACCTATAACTTGCTTTAATACCTTTCAAATCTGTACTAATGGTCAGTGCGTTACCACTGTGCGCCCCTGAGAAAGCCATTGATTCATTGGCCCTCATGATTGCAACTAGCTCATCATGGTGATAATAAAGTTGGGCAATATTCCCTAATGCATCAACGGAAACACTTTGCATTCCAATCGCATCGTAGTGGTACGTGCGTATTACTTTTTCTTGAGCATCTCGTATCTCAGACAACTGGCCATAATTGTTATAGCTGAGTTGATAGTCTCTCTGCGATAAATTCACTCGATTACCAAGTGCATCGTATTCAAAAGATTGGTTGGAAAAATCCCTATGAGTATTGTAAATATTGAGTAATCGAGTCGGCATATCAGTATCGAATATTCGACTTTCAGTATTCACAACTCCATTTTGATACTGTGTGGTTAAATCCGTAATATTGTCAAAATGGTCATAATAAAACTGCTGCTTTACGACTTCTCTTCCCACGACATCTTTCGGCGGGCTCACTCCTTCGCTTACAAACTCAGTAATTCGGCCAAGTTGGTCATAATCAAACGTTTCTGTTTGAACAGCTCCATTAATTGTGGTTTTTCGCTCGATAATCCGCATAGACTGGTCATAGGAAAGTTCCATTTTTAACGTCTCTTGACCATTACGAACCCAACGACGGCTACTTTCCATATCATTAATCCCGTAGCCCAAATACATCTCTATTTGATCATTCCCATCCTCATAATGCTGCGAGATAAGTCGATCAAATTGATCATAACTAAGATCAATGACTGCTGTTGCATCGCGACTTCCAAAGACAAGTTGTTGGACACGGCCAAAGTCATCATAAGTAAGTGCTTTCGTGTTTCCGGTAAAATCGCGCATAGACAACAACAACCCTTTTGCTGAATATGAAAACGTGGCGTTTTCTGTTGTCGCACCTAAGCTTGTCACCGTTTTTTTACTTGGATTTCCAAATGCATCATACTCATATTGACTGCTTGTCATTGATGCCATATCACTTACAACTAACCCACGTTTGTTATAATTAAAGCTTCGCGTTGAGGATGAATCATTACTAATTTCTTGCTTTGTAACTAACCCAAGCACTGGATGATACGTGTATGTCGCCGAATGGCCATTTGGCAGAACGACGCTTTGATAGCGGTTTGAATCATCATAATCTTTGTACTGATAACGCAACCCATTCATTTGCCTTTCAATCAAACGGCCAAAGTCATCGTATTGATTACTAATAATGGTCGTATGGGTATTTTCATTATCACCCAATAGCCCCTCTCGAGTATGAAGCGTTAGACTTTCTTCTTTGGTTCTTTTGTCATAGCTCATTCTATCGACAAATGACTCTGAAGCGTTCTTACCCACAAAGCGAGTTTCTTTTTCTATCACACGATCAAATGCATCATATTTAAATTCGATTACCGCACCACGACTTGTTTCTGTTCGAATTAAACGGTTTGTTAGATCATATTGATAAGGAATTTGATAGAGAAGTTGGTCTGCTCGATCAAAATATTGCTCTAAAATCGTATTACCCCACGCGTCTTGATGAGAAATAACGCGCCCTTTTCCTTCAATGCCTTTCGTATGGGTGCGAGATGCATAATCAAATTGGTTTATTTCTACCGCTCCAGAGGGATAGATAGTGCGATTAATGTGACCATACAAATCATATTCATAACGCGTTGTTAACTCTAATGATCTCGTACCAAGGTTATCGTATTGCGTTGTCGAAATCTTCTGGCCAAACCCATCATACTGATTGGTGTAAGCTAATATGGTTGTACTATCAATTCTTGTGGCCATTGAAAGGACATGACCATTAGCACTGTAAGTTTGAACGGTAGTTTCCCCCTCAGAATCTTCAATATTTAAAACATAATTGTCACTATCAATGTAGCTCTGATACGTTTTTTCAGAATAAAGGCTATTCGATTTAAATAAGCGCTCTTTGTTTATTTGATTCAACTCATCGTAATTAACTTCAACTTCTACACCTTCTGATTCTTTTTTATAAATAAGTTGGCTATCCACAAAATCATAATGTTCAGTATTAGAATAATGTAATGACCCATTTTCAGTGAGTACTTGGTAAACAAGATGATCCTGCTTAAAGTCATACGTGTAGGAATAACACATCGGAGTCGTACCAGAAACCACAGAAGATTCCTCTCGTTTCTTCCCGTAAACTTCAATATCTTGACGATTTTCATAAAACTGATAATTAGTTTTCTGCCCGTTAATCTCTTCTGTCTTCAGAACGTAAAAAACATGGTCATCTAATAACGAAGGTAATGTCTTATAGGTAAATTCCTTTTTATGTACTACATTTCTTCCTCTATCTAAAATACTTTGTGATAAGGGAATGTTTTTAAATTTATTCTGTGAACTTAGCTCATATTCACTAATTGTCGTTATTCCACGCTCATCAGTGTGTTCTATATTATTGCCCCATTGATCAAACTGATAAAATTCCAAACTTTTACTCGTTGAAGATGCATTAAAAAATGAAACGTCTTTCTTTTTTAAAAAAGTATATTGAGGAATCTGATATTCAATACCAACAGCATTATTTGCATAATACTCATAATTTACTTCTTGGTATAACACCCCTTTTGAAAGATAACGTTCTTGTTCAACTAAGTGGTATTTGGTATATATTTTTTGGATTTCAATCTCATTATCGATAGTTTCTATTGCAGAGTATTTATAATCTTGGGCTGCTTTAAAAAGCGTATCTTCCCCTGCTATATAAGCTCTATCACTAGCAAATCCAAGATAATTTTTATCTGAATAAGTATAAGTATGTGTTCGAATAGGTAATGCACTTCCTTGAGATACAATCATCTTCGTAACTTGTGGCACATACTTAGTTGGCGCGCCATCAGGCATTAAAAAACCGCGTTCATAATATGTAACCTCTTCTGAATATCCTGCTGGATAAGTTGTTTTTAGCAATAAATCCATCCCTATTTCATTGAACCATGAATATTCAAATTGAAAATACAGATCTTCTCTGTTGGGTAATGTCGCATACGCTAAACGTTTAAAGTCACCACCGCTTATTTTTCTAATTGTCGATGACTTAATCAAAGAGCCTTTGTTATATAAGGAAATTTCTGTCAGCCATTCATCTGACCATGTATCAATATTTATGCTTAATCCAAAACTATCTTCAACCTTATACAAGGTTCTTTGGAAATTATAATTTGTGTATGAAAAGCGAAGCTGGTGGCCTTTTGCACTGTATAGTCGATTCAGAGTGCCTTCCTTCCAGTCGATAAATTCGATCTCTCCAGAGGCATTAATGACCTTTATTTCACCTTGTTCAGTCCCAGGTGTAGAGACATAATGAATGCTGACATCTTTTAACTTACGGTATGGTGTTACATACTCATTCTCTGTTGAATTCCATTCAATTTTGAATTGTTGACCATTTCTCAAACTCAATACTGAATTTACATTATCAAAAGAACTAAGTGGTAATGACCAACCTCGCCCAAAGCCAATATCAGTAAAATTATTTATATTATAACCAACAGTTAAATCAAAATAAGGACCATTAAGGCGGTTACCAATTATCGATAATAGTTTTATTTGAGCAGAATAACTTCCCGTTCTATTATCAACACCTGAGTTAATGAAGTCTGGAAAATTATAGGCATTGCTTGTCAAGTTTGTCATAAAATACCAACCTAGATTACATTTTTAAATCAGTTCACCTCAACATTTTCACTGTTAATCTTATTGCTATTCAACAAACTCTAACTGCGCAATGCGGTGATGTGCAGACAGTCGCATTGAAATCAATCGCTTAACATGGCAGTTTATTAAAACTTTTATAGCAAGAGCCTATAATTGCCAATAATAATCCACTGCTAAGTACAGTGGTAATAGCAAAATCACTGAAATTACATGGACTACTACCGCATTGCTTTTGTTACTTTATGCTCCGGCTTATCACATAGGCTTTGTTGCGTAATTCAGTGGGACTAAATCCAGAACCCACGATTTGATCAGCTACATACAACCCCTCTTAGGCACATATCCAAACCTCGTTACAAAACAACCAATTGGAAGCACTACAACCAATCACTCAGTAACCGGAGTTATCCGACCTTTTAGATTGATGTAGAAGTGGTATGCATGAAAAAGAGGCGTAAAGCACAAAGTGGTAAGGTTCCAGTTAATGCTGACCAGAAGCGTACCTACAGAGAAACCACCGAAGCGATGGGTATTCGAAGAACAACGTTGGAAAGCTGGGTGAGGCAACTCAGAGCCGAAAGAGCACGAAAGTTACCAAACGCTTCTCCAATCATCTGGGATCACAGATAAATCCGTGACCTTAAAAAGAAACTCAAACAGAGTTATATATTGAAACGGCTTTGTGAAATGTTGGGTACACCGCAGTAATTATCATTATTGGGTGAATAATTGTAAGCCACTGTGGTCAGAGTGTGTAATGGTAGGTTCCGAAATTCATCGAGTTCATGAGCTTTCCATTGTTCCGCCAGGGCGAGAAGCATTAATGACTAGTGACAGCAACGACCATTCCACATAGTCATTATCGAGCGAGTAACTTCCTGAATGAGCTGGACCTAGTTGTCAGCGACCAAAACACATATATAGACAGCTAGAACATGCTCTTATACCTAACATACTAAACCGTCAGTTCGCTGTAACTGTCCCAAATCAAGTTTGGTGTAGCGATATGGCCTAGACATTAACAGGGTGGCGCACTGAATAGAGAGGCGTTAACCATGACTAATTCCAGCCGAGGAGGGGGTATCTTCGGTGATGTTCCACTCGGACCAAGATTACAACTATACGAGTAAGAAATATTGCCAGAATCTGTAGAGATATTGGATATCGATTCAGCCGTCGAGGTATCTGCTGGGATTAACAGCCCTAGGGAGCGAGTCGTTAGGAGCTTAAACAGTGAATAAGTACCAACGAATAGCTATAAAAGTTTTAGAAGGAGCATCAGGCAATAATAGAATCTAGTTGGCTATTACAATCAGCATCGTTCACGCCAATACAATGGTGGATTAACACATAATGAGTCAGAGAGACAGCGCTCGTTTACCCATAAAGTCGTGGCAGTTTAACTTAATGACTTCAGCCGCCGAATCAGTAAAAAAGCATGATGAATATAGCCCTCTCTCAACCTTAATATACAAAACGCCAGATGAAGTACATCGGACGTTTTTGTCCATTAATCATCGACTCACATAAGGATGGGCGAGCACTTACTCCGTTATTATAAAACTCTTCTCAATTATAATGTCAGCCTATACTCCAACAGCCAAATTAAATGTTTTTTGGTTAATATATTAGCCCGAATATTTGTTAAACCATCAATAATTACAGGTATTGAAAGTGTGTGTGGGGGGGAGACTAGCAAAAATAGTCCTGACTCATTCAAAGTTCCTTCAATAATTTGCACCAACTCACTACATTTGCAGGCCCTTTTAAACGAATCATATTGTTGCGAATTAATCGGCCTATCGGCGAACGTCCTAGTGTCGCTAATTTAATGATTTTATTTGATTCGTTAACAACCCATGCAACTCTCTCAGACCTGATTTTTTTATAATTATCTAACGCAACCTCTAAAGGTGAATGTTCCAAATTGTCTGCTAAACAATTAATGTCTTCTAAAGACATGCCAACACCCTGTTGTAAACTTGGCGGACAACCATGAAGTGCATCTCCAACCAGTACAACTCGATCAAATACAGAATCGGTATTTTGCACACTCTTTAGTTGTCCCCGTACAATTTTTTGCTCTTCATTTAACCCTTTTACACATTGCGCAACAGGAGTGTCATAGTTCTCGAAAATACTTGTTATAGCCTCAATGCTTGGCTTACTTGAAAACTCACCATTTTCATCGTTTATTTGACCATAACAATACACTTCACTCTCACTTATTGGGTATATCATGAACGCAGAGTCATGCCCTATATAATAGATGGGCTGAAAGCCTGGCTTTGGTTTTTGAGCAATAAATCGCCAGTTCGTGATTTGGTGGGATCGAAGTGGTACATCAGGTTGAACCATTTCTCTTACTCCAGAACGAATACCATCAGCGGCCACTACCAAATCATATTCTTGAGTTTCACCAGAATTAAGGGTTACAACAGCTTTTGTACTATTCTGGTTAATTTTTATGGGCCAAGTATTTAACTGTATTTCATCGAGCATTCCTTCTCGTAAAACGGACATTAAGTCGTCTTTTTTTAACGCTACAAAGGGGGCTATATTGAGCGGCGCTTTGTGTAATGAAGCAACTGCCAATGTTTTTCCTGATGAGAGAGCATATTCAACTTGATCAACTTGAAATGCGTACTGTGTAACTTGATCACTCAAATCTAAATATTTAAGCTCAAGCATTGCATTAGCAGGCAAGCAAATTGCGATACCTTCACTTTCTAATGTTGATGACTTTTCTATGATGTCAACACTCAAATTTTGTGATCTTAAGCGTCGATATAATGCACACCCCGCAATCCCAGCACCAACTATTAATATACGCATTTAATTTCCCCTTTATTAGACAATGTATACGACTTTGATTCATAGGGATTATTAGTCCTCTAAAGAATGCCTAGATACTACTTATTTAGTTCATTTTAGCCTCACAGAATTTCTGCAGCGATTTCTGTTAAAAACTATAAAGGTGGTGACCAATTATCGATAATGGTTTTATTTTAACAGAATAACTTCCCACTCTATTATCAACACCTAAGTTAATAAAGTTTGAAAAGTTATTGGTATTGTTTGTCAAGTTTGACATAAAATACCAATCTAGATTACGTTTTATATAAATTAATCTCAGAATTTTCACTATTGCCTTTATGACTGAACAATAAAATCAAACTATGATACTAGTTACACACTAGCACCATAGCCAACTGCTTAACATGGCATTTTATCAACCATTCGACTGAATACGCCTAATAGCCTGTAATAGTAAGCCACTGTTAAGTAGTGTAATAATAGTTAAATCACTGAAATTCGCTGGACTACCGTGCTGAATTTGTTGGTTCACGCTATGGTATCTTCATCACCCCCAATCCAAAGGTCAGAGAACTACGCTTAATGAGTGATTATTTTTTGTAATAAGGCTTAACCATCAGGCTACTTGAGGTAGCGAATATAAATATTTGTATCGCAGATTATTGATTTAGTTCTATATAATTATGTAACAAAGCCTTTACAGTAAACAAAATGCAAGAACAAGCCAGTAACATGCATTACTGGCTTACTAAAAATTGTCAACGTATTTTAAGACGAGACACTCTCGTGTTTCCTAGTCGAGGGGTATCAAGTTTATTTTAGAAAATCGTACGCGACATGAGCTAACTCTTTTTGCTCTGCGAGCATCTCAACCACAATTTCTGGTAGTGATGGAACCCCATGAAGAAAACCTTGCTGGTTAAAGCCGCCTTGAGCTTCCAGAAACGCACAGGTGTCTTTGTTTTCAACACCCTCATAGATAATACGCGCGTTTTTAACCGAAACGAGCTTCTTAACTTCGTCGAGCTTCTGTATATAATCAATGTTGTGACAAAGTCCCCATGTAATAGTTTTATCTATCTTTATCTCACTAATAGGAAATTTGATAATACGTTCAATATTCGATGCTTCCATCCCAAAGTCATCTATAGAGATCTCAAAACCCTTCAACCTAAGTCGTAAAATATTGGCCAACAATTCATTTTCAATATTGCCTGAAAGACCCTTTTCAGTCAGCTCTACAACGATAGTATGCTCAATACCCTGCTGATAGATATCAAGTAGGTTATCGACAACAGATTCGTCAATCAACAAATTAGGATCGATGTTAATTGAGAACCTCAACGATTGATCCAGTTCACTGAAATGAAGGTGATAATCCTGAATGAATTTATTTATCACGATATTGGTAAAAACCTTTTGCTTTCCTAGCTCTTCAATTACTGGCAAAAAATAGCTCGGTGGAAGTAAGGCCCCTTTTTTATCAGACCATCGTGACAACACTTCAAACCCCGAAATTACATCTATATCCGAAACAACTTGCGGCTGATAAACTAGGTTTATGGGAAAATCGTCATCGATGATTGTCACACGATGACCAAAGCTAGGCTCACCTTGAATTATGGTTTCAACCGCAAGTGTTTTATCAACCAACTCACTTATTTGGTTAGCCCAAATAGGCTTTTCTAATGAAGCGACAACATTTAACTCATAGAGTTTCCCAAGCATACTCACCGAGCTAACAATGGATTTATCCAAACCTGAAGTAATGATTATTTTAGACTCAATATTTTGTTGAGACATCATACTCAAGAGTTCAAATCCATCGCCATTGGGCATCATGATGTCCATAATCACCAAATCAAATGATGCGTTTTGCATTTTTCTCATTGCATCGAACGCATGTTCTGCAAACTGTATGGATGTTTTTTTATTAGATAAAGAGACCGCATTTTTAATAACTTCTCTAGATAGTTCAACATCGTCAACAATCAATACTGTGTTATTCATCCTCTTCACCTTTATAGTTTGCAATAATATTCATCCAAGAGCGTTGCGATTTTATCGTCTTTGAATTCAAGTTCATGACCTTCATTGATCTATCGTCACTTCTTACACTTCGATACTCACAGCCCAATGAAAAGAACAGGTCAAAAATCCTCTTGTTTTTCAGTAGTATATAAAGCTCTTTATCGGGGTTTAAACTTTGTAGATACTTGTACGCCTCTCTGCCCATTGTATCTGTAAATGACGAATAATGAGTACAGTTAAAAGTAACAACTAAATGTGCTTTATCTTCTTTAGATACTAAGACTTGCTCAAAAAAATCTGCTGCAAGTTTATAGTTAGCACTTAATAAGTGTCCGATCAATTGCCCATTAACCGTGACGAGCGTTAACTCTCCAGAATATTGATTTATTATTTTTTCAATAATTGCCTTTCGACTCAGACCTAATTTTTTTAAGTTACTAAGTAGAACGTTATCTTCATATTCAAAGATGACATCAATTAATTTTTCTATTTTTCCAAGAAAAAATGAATTATTTGAGTTGATCGTCGTAACTTGCGTTTGAACGTACATATCCATGTCAATATACCCGTTGTTATTAAATTTATTCGTTAACCCTGTGAGAACTGTTTGTGAGTCGTTTGCTTCCCAAACATCAAATATGTTGACTCCCACGAGATCCAGTAATTCGTTTTGACGCTTTAAGTGGGGAGTTGTTACTCCCCTTTCCCAGCGGCTTAGAGTCACAACATCTAGATTATTAAAGTTAGAGTTACTTTTTTGAATCGCATCAACAAAATTAGTTTGTGACAAACCATTGTTAACACGAAACGTGCGGATAATATTTCCAAACATAGTTTTACTTTCTTATTCGTTATTGTGATTTAGCTTATTTTTAATTAAATATGAACAAAAGCTAAGGGCAAGTAGTGATTGAATAATTTTAAAATGCCAAGTCACACTCAGCACTTATTGGGAGATGGTTATTTTCATAACAGTTTGAGAATTGCCTTTGATGGTAATGCCCTTAACTCTCAGAAAAACAGATGAAAGTAACGAGTGAAGTTCTGAAGATGGCTAACCCTCAGAATATAGGTAAGAGTATTTAACTAAGTTAGCAAGTACTACCTGATAGCGCGCACTGAAGCTTTAGCTTTAAATCGCTCGGATCGAGCGGTTTGGTTAGATAACACGAAAAATATTGGTTCATTCGAGACTCTTCTTGAATGGTGGCTCGTGCCGTAACGGCAATTATAGGTAACGATGGCTTAAGCTTTTCCAACTCAGAAGCAAGCTCAATACCATCCATAACCGGCATAGAAATATCCGCAAGTACAACATCAAAGTCATGTTCAGTAGCGAGCGCTAAACCCTCCAAACCATCATTCGCGGTCATGCATTCAAAACCCAGCGCGTTTAAATGAAACTCTAGAATTTCTCGGTTAAACTCAACATCATCAACGATCAGAGCTTTTTTATTTGTGCAGTCTAGTCCCTGCCCAATATTATCTATTTGCTCTACAACTCCGTTAGAACATTCAAAAACATTCATAACTTCTAGCGCTGGAAGTGCAATAACAAAAGTACTGCTTACGCCAAGCTTACTTTCAACCCGCAACGTGCCGTTCATTAACTCGACAATCGTTTTAGTGATAGCCAACCCCAAACCAAAACCAAACTGTTGGTCATCTCTATTGACCTGTTCAAAACCATTAAACACCGTATCCAATTTATCTGTGGGAATACCGCACCCCGTATCAGTTACTGAGATATTGAACACTTTATCGTCGGTCGAAACTTCTATTGTCACGCCCCCCTTGTTTGTAAACTTCAATGCATTCGAAACTAAATTACTAATCGCTTGTTTTATACGAAGCTCATCAATCAGCAATGTTGTCGAAGCATCGACATTGCTGAAAATATCAAGCGATAATTGCTTAGACTCGCTAAGGGGCAAAAACGTATTTTCAATTTCGCGAAGTAAACTCATTACCGACAGGCATTTAGGGTTTAATGAATAGCTTGCTGCTTTTACTCTTTCAAAATCCAATAGATCATTCACAATACCTAAAATGGTATTGCTCGCACTCGAAATACCGTTCAACTGATGGCTATGTGCGTCAAAATGCTTGCTGTGAGCCAACATATGCGTATAACCAATAATCGCGTTCAGTGGAGTGCGAACCTCATGGGACACATTTGAAAGCAGCACCGATTTCTGTTTATTCGCCTCACTGGCTTCGAGGGCAGCTACCTCATACTGTTTCGTTCGCTCTTCGACTTCATATTCAAGCCCTTCAATTAAATTTTGAATCTGGCCCCCAGCCTCAGAATAAGCCTTAGAAAGCTGCTCAATTTCATCTCCATTACTATGAACCACATGTGTGGCTTTATTAAAATCACGCTGCTTTAGATATTGAGCTTGTGCGATCAATTTAGAAACCGGAATGAGCAACTTATTAACCGCAATTGAATTAATAACTAAGAATAGCCCAAGCAAAATGATATAGGCGAGCAACAAACTTTTTAATAACGAGTTGTCTCCAGACAAAACTAGCTCTTTGGTGATCACATAACTAGAACGAATCACATGTTCTGGCGTGACTAAAATCAACTTCCATTTTGTCACACTATTTTTCACGAAGGTAACATTATAAACACCGCTTAAGCTAGTAACAGTAAAACTCCCCGTATCATGGGACATAATATAATTCACGGCACTTTTCCTAACCTCCTGGTCAAAAACGATCGTTGACATCAACAG
The DNA here is from genome assembly GCF_001557875.1 of Vibrio splendidus. Taxonomy (GTDB): domain Bacteria; phylum Pseudomonadota; class Gammaproteobacteria; order Enterobacterales; family Vibrionaceae; genus Vibrio; species Vibrio splendidus_F. Next base: position 207,621 of record NZ_LNRF01000008.1, read on the forward strand.
CTCAGTGCTTTGTTTTAAATTCGTAGCAACGAGCTTGCCACTGTCATCAACTAAAAAATATCGATATTGGAAAACATCGAGCATATTCTCAAACATTAATGAACGAGAGAAGTAGTCTAAATCAATGTCAAACCTTAACAAAGACTCATTCCAACCTTTTGGTTTGATATAAATAGAAAAATTGCTGACAATTCCACCTTCTACCTCTTTATCAATATATAAACCTTTATATTGATACATTTGACTAAGATCAACGAAAACTGAGCGGCTTACAATATCATTTTCGATGATAGAGACTTCTTGACTGCGGTTAGTTTCAATAAACCGTATCTCTTTTATAAAGGGCTTAAGCTTAGTGTTAATATAAGCCAGTTGTTTATTACGCAATGCCTCGTTTTGCGACTCATTGCCAACATCATGAGCAAAATCGACCGCTACATGCACCACTTCCTCAGTGATCAGCTCAACCTCTTTATCAAGGCCTACACTTTGAGCTTTCACAAAGGCAAACAGAAGCTTTTTGTTATTCCCAGTAATGCTATCCTTTATCTCTTCAAATTGGTTTTGTGAAGAACTCTGAACAATTTCGCTAGCGAAGTACGTAAGCAATGCAACAAATAGAACCAATATTATTGCATTGACGAAAATGATTTTATTTTTAAAAGACATGTTTCTATTCTCCAACTTAAGCTTCACAAAGGTGAATCATTGCGTTAGACATATCCATCAAAATTTTCTTTCCGGCACTTTCATTAATTACTACGTCGTAATGCTCCAACTTCAGGCAGATTCTTGCAATCTCCATAGCCCCGCAAGATAACGCAATGCCTTTAACTTTATGGGCGAGTTCTCGATTGGACTCACGTCCTTGAAAAATATCATCACTAACCTTGTGTAAACTCCTAATGGCAATCTGACGAAATCTAACTCCAATATCCGATTGAAAGTTACAACCCGTCGCCATAAGAAATACATTTGTGTCGATGCTATACATACCTAATTCTCTCACCTTCATGACACCCTAAATTTTGAACGCCTGTCACAAAACTGATATGGCAGATGGAGAATAAAAATAACCAATATGCCCAATGGCATTGTCTATTTTTTAAGTTGGCTTATGCCATATTCACCAGGGGGGGATATTTGGAAAATAGATCACACTATTTACAATTATCGAGTGAAAATAATGGCACACCTTTTCAGACAGACTTTTAGACGCTTGGAACAACTAGGGCGGGTGTCTATAAAACAAATATTTGGCCTTACTGCCTTCTATGTAGATAACGTTTTGCTCGTTCTACATAAAAGTGGGGAACTGTACCTCAGAGGAACATCGGCACAAGAAAGCTACTTTATTTACAAAGGCTACCCCAAGGTGAATGCAGGTACACTGGGGGTAAGCCAAAATGCGGATTACTACAAGCTGCCAGCAAACCCTTGGAGCAAGTATTCTTTGACTCTATGCGAAGCAGAAGTCGCGCTAGACCAAATAAAAAGATCACGTAGCAGTTACCTTTCTGTTCCCAAAAGGCTCAAAGACTTACCCAACATGCGATTTTCAACAGAACAACTTCTTGAGAAAGCGGGCATAAACTCCATTGAGAAACTCAGAAGTCTAGGTACGATTGGTGCTGTAAAGGCTATCCAACAACATACCTGCCATAAGCCAACCATCGAGTTAATTTGGTCGTTAGAGGGTGCGATCCAAGGTATACACCGTTCGCAACTGCCAACGAACCTAAAAAAAGCCTTGCGCACCCAAGTTCAAAGTTATTGTTAATACAAAGCTATCGTTATGTAAATTCCAAACGCGGTTAGTTTTATACCATGGCTATTAAGCTAGGGTTTATTAGCTAAACCGCCTGTCCTTAAGTGATTTCCCTCAAGCTGAATCTTGTTAACTTAGCGTACCCATTCACTTAATAGTTCGCTCCGTTTTAATTCGCATTGCCTTCCTTTATTTTGGTTTCCTATTATCTCTTCGGTTTAAATTCACAATTCAATCTCCAATACAACTCAATTTATAACTATTTATTTTACAATCTGCCCCACTGGCACCAAACTAGGCATATCAACAAAACATCTAAACAAGGTGCTTAAATATGCGTTCGTTACTCTTTGCTTCAACAGCAGTATTATCAACTATTGTCTCTTTTCAATCGGCTGCCGCAAATGTCTCTGTGCGCTGGACAGGGAAAGTTCCGACTTCTGACTGCGCCTCAAACCCTATTAGCAACCAAGTCGCGTTCAACTCACTAAGTGAACGCTGCAAGCTAGAGCTCAAACAAAGTGAAACAACCACGACGACCAAAAAAGAGAACAAGATGGTCTCATTTGACCTGTAATTCAAAATAATAAGCCATTAGGTAGGCATAACATCCCGTTTAATATTCAATCCGACCTTGTCTGTAAGTACAGCAGAGAAATAATACAGGTACGATGATTAAACTTGTTGGTTGTTTGTTTATGAAAATCACTTTGCATTACGGTTCGCTCAGGCTCTCTATTGAGGGTTGTCCCACAATAAAAACCATTCAACTCACACTCAGCGAGTTTTTAGTTCTCGAAGAGTTGCTCGCTCATCAAGGGCAACATTTAACAAAACACCACCTGCTCAAAGCCGGTTGGCCCAATTCGTACGTTTGTAATAATGCATTGAATATGGTGATCATGTCTTTAAGAAAGAAGCTTCTTAGGCTAGGTGGATGGATTGAAATCAGTACTATTCATAGAGTGGGCTATAGTCTACATATAAATTGACGATATATGTGTTTTGCCGTGAGTTTGCGCGCTATCCCCCTAAAAACCAACGTCGCCAACCCACAACTTGTCTTTGAATATTCCCGATACATTCAGTCAACACAGCCAGTCCGCCGTGAGACAAAAACTTCATTTCCCAAGCTAATAACAGCAGTGCCGAGATAGTTTCTAGCGAAGCATTAACCTCCATCAGCAACTTTGCAGCCCGCTCTTTTCCAACCGTTGTTGACTTGCTTTGTAAATTCGCTAGCACTACGTTACGAATCGCGGACGTTATTTCCTTAAGCAATTGCTCACCAGTTGTAAACCGAAATGCTCTGGGAAAATGCTTATGTTGGTTCCAATATAACTTATACAATTTCTGTAAGTCATAGTATATTCGATTATGTTTAAAAGGTTGCCCCATCATTATCCCTCCTCAATTCGTCACAAACTTGTCTCTGAGTTACTCCGTAGTGCGCAACTTGCAGGTCGTAGCCAACAAAAGGCCACACAGACATTGCAGTTACCAACACACTGCCACGAGCTCTGTCATGCCATACTTAGCGGCACCTATAGCCCTGAACCCTACCAACACTTCGCCGTTACCGAACCGAAACTCAGAGAGATTTACGCTCCTTCATTCAAAGACCGTATTGTTCAAATGTGGGTGTGTAGTCATTTAACTCCACTAATGGAAAAGCGTTTTATTGACGACACTTACGCAAACCGCAAAGGTAAAGGAACCTACGCGGCTATAGAAAAAAGCCAAAAATTAATGCGGCAACCAAAGCACCAATGGGCTATGTCGTTAGATATATACAGCTATTTTAACCAGATAGATAAATCCCTTTTACTCAATAAAATAGAACGGCTTATTGCCAATGCCACCATTCACTCACTTAAACAACGTTGCCTTATTGAAGTAACCAAGAAAATTATTACTCATGATACCGCACGTGAAGCTCTTACCCGAACCGGGGATCAGTCTCTTTTGCACGCCATCCCGAAACATAAACGGCTTATTCACAGCCCAAAAGGAACAGGCCTGCCGATAGGGAGCGTTACAAGCCAATTAATGGGCAATTATTACCTCAACGACCTAGATCATTTTATTAAGCACGAGTTAAAAGTAAAAGGTTACGTGCGTTATATGGATGACCTATTTTTACTTGCCGACTCTCCTAAGACCTTACGATTCTGGCAGCAAGAAATTAAGTATTACCTTAAAGAACACTTAAAGCTTAAACTGCACCCAACTAAGGTTCGCCTTGATAAAGTTACACATGGTTTTGACTACTTGGGTTATCGCATTTATGGACACCACAAATTTATACGCCAATCTACAGTACAATCGCTCAAGCAACGATTGTGTTACTTTCGTTCTTTACTTGAGCCAAATAAAACGTTTTCAAACGTGCATCCACCCGAGCGAGGTCAATGGCAACGATGGTACCGAGCAGGCAACACGCCCCCATTAGGGCTTCCTTTATATCGCGCAATGCTAAGCACGATTAATAGTTATTACGGGTTATTAAGCCATGCTAACCACTGCAGATTACGTAAGTCGCTTTACCATCATCACTTCGGTGAATTAAAAACACTCTTTATTCCTGCGAATGCAAACTATACCAGTGTTAAACTCCGTTCTTGCCATTTTTGATAAGGCGACACCGCTGAGTATATGTCAGCCTGATACGCACGAGGCGTAGTTCTGATTGGATGGGTTGTTGCTGTTGACGTTGCCATTGTTGAGGTTCACGTTGTAGTAGTTGGAACCATTAGGCGTCGACGACCAGTAGTTGTTGTTGGTCGCCCAACCCTTCACGTTTGCACTTATTGTTTATACGGAGTGTTGCCTTTCGACTTGCTCCCCTTTATTACCTTTTAAGGCCATAAGTGCCGATAACATACCAGGGCCCGCTCACCAATGCCTTAACAAAGGTGTTCTCTAGGCGCAGCAAAGCTGCTATGTTCCCTGTTTTTATAGAGTGTCACCTTATCAAAAATATTACTGAGGTTATCTCTCAGTCCAACGAATAACATCAAACAGCAACTTACCCTCGGGGTTAGAGGTGTCCGGTGTGCATTCGTCTAACTGGCGTACTAACCATTGTGGCATCCAAACTTTAGAGAAACTGTTATCTGTTTTTAGTCTGGGATTTAAGTCAGACCGTCCATGTGCGGGTAAGTCGTTTTTGTGCGATAGATACCACTCTTCCCAATTAGACATATCGGCACAAAAATCAATACTGATGACGCCTTTTTTGTCAGGATACACGCCTATTTTCGCAAGGCTACTTGCGGGTAACCCACCCGATAGAACACATTGTGAACCGATTTTTTTCACCACTTTAGCCGAGACTTTTAAAGCAGGCAAAGAGGGGCGAGTTTCCACCCACTGCTGCCATGCGTAGAGCGCTTGGTCATAAAAGCGAACAAATATGCCTTCATGAATACCGATAATTTTACCTTGTTGCTGACTCAGCTTGAGTTTTGTTTCAATATCCATCTCTATCCTTACTGAGTTTAAAAATAAACCTTTAATTTTTTAAAAAGAAAAAACGGCCCTGCGGGCCGCAAACTCTAAACGTTGAACGTTAAACCCTAAAAACCTGATACGCACGAGGCGTAGGTCTGAAAGGATGGGTAGCTGCTGCCGACGTGGCCATTGGTGAGGCGCACGTTGTAGTAGCGGGAACCATCAGGCGTCGACGACCAGTAGTAGTGGAAGGACGCCCAACCCTTCGCAGCAAACATATTTGAATAAGTGCTATAAAGACTCACCAACTCATCTTTCGTTGCTAAACGCCAATTACTCTTACCTAGGAGGTTAATGTTGTTATATTGAGTACAAAGTTGGTCGGCCTCAGAGTGATAGAAACGAGCAAACACACCGCCGCTAGGGCCTTCGCTACCAGACTCCGTGTAAGAAAGACTATACCCAGCGTAGTCTATAGCCTGTAAAAAGGGGACACTTGGGTTTCCGGTATACAGCTTTCCGCCGTTTTCCGCCACTTTGATGCAGTCACCCGCGGCGTTTGCTTTATCATCATCGCCGACTTGCCCCCCACAAACATGGGCATTAAACGTCACTTGGCTGGTTGAATCAGAAAGTATGCCATCTGTGGTGGTGTAAGAAGAGGTGACATCAAACGTCATTGTGGTTTTTGGTGTCTGGTATTTGGGATCCCATTTTACGCGGGATTTTTGCTCGCCCTGAGCATCGGTTTCTGTCGTCTCTACCTGCAAAAGGGGGGTGACTGTCTCCGACGTATCAGGGTGCTCGCCGCTACTTACCTCTGACGTAACCGAATAACCTTCTAGCGGGTTGTCATAGGCATCTTTCAGGGTTGCCGTTACCTGGTTACCTTCAACTGAGGTGTAATTAGCGTTGTTGATCGTCGCTTCCGATGTCACACCTGCGGTCTTTTCATCACCGATAAATGTTACTTCATGAGTTTGAGTCACACCGCCGACATCAAAAGTTACGGTCACCGTCTCAGCTTTCGTGCTGGTTAATGTAAACTCAGCAATACCTTGGCTATCGGTTGTTTGCGTCTCAGGATAAAGTGTTGCGTCAGCACCAGTGACCGATGCACTGATTTGCGTATCTGGCCTAACTTCATCGCCCAGTTTCAGCTCCACAGAGACCGTACCAACATCGGTACCATTCGCCACTACCTCTGTACTTGAGTCTGGTTGCACCTGAATCAAACCTTGCTTGAGACATGTCGCATAGTAATAGCCTGTCGGACTAAGGGCTCCCGTCTGAACGCTGCCACTGTCAGACAAGTCTACCCACTTAGCCTCTTCAGCCACATCGTCATAAGCAAGGTACGTGTATTCCGCAGGCCAATTGTGCAGAGTTTGCACATTGATGTTTGTTCCCATCTGCGAAAGTTCCTCTACCGTTGGCAGCGAAGCACCGCTTTGCTGACAATACTCTACCGCTGTTGGGTAACGCCCCCCTGCCATGTCGATTGCCGGCGAGTACCCTGTATCACTGAGTTTGGCATCGTAAGCTAGGCCTTGATTTGCTGCGTCAACCGCAGTAAGGGGCGCAGTAAACACATCCGCCAAATAAGGAATGTCTCCCCATTTACCTGACTGGTTTGGGTCTACAACCTCTACACGAATCAAACCCATATCATAAACGCCATTATGATCACTGACGGCAAAACTTATGTAGTGATAGCCCGGCTTTGATGCTTGAAAGACGATCTTTTTGTTCCCGGTGTTCAGCGGATCTTTAGAGGCTGCTTCGGCGTTGAATGTATTAACGTAAACTAATTGATAATCATCACCATCATCAGATGTTACAAATTCACTGATGTCGATTTCTATTTCCGTAGAGACGTTAACAGCATCGGGATATTCAATAGGATCATTAATCGTAAAGCCTTGGTTCGCCTCATAGCCTACTGCGATATCCAAAACACCCATTAATACTAAGCCGTTCCCTGAATCTTCGAAGGTATAGAGCACACGGTCAATGCCGGTAAAACCTTGCGGCGGTGTATATTCCAAGACCTGATCATCTGTATCATTTATTTTAACTGAACTAGAACGAGCGTACGGCAGTGTAAGCTCCGTTAATACAAACTCGTCACCTAATGTAAAGCCGACTTTATCCAGTTCACTTTTCAGTGAAATGCTCACATCTTCGTTAATCAGTGTTGTCGCGCTCACTGGAACCAATTCGGTTGAGCTAGGATCGCTACTTACCGCAATGCGTGCGATCGCAGAGTTCGAATCTTCTCCACTACTATTATCACTCATTGCCATTGGCGCTTCAGCCACACGCCCCATTGGCGACAATGTTCTAGGGGTCACATGATACCGATAATCACACACCTTGGTATCAGAGGCCTGAATTACAAACCCAGTTTCTGTCATACTTTCTACTTGGCAGCTATTATCGTTAGACAAGACCTCTACTTCACTCAGCGCAAAACCACCGCCAGTAGATGAAAAAACCTTTGATGATAGGTCAACTTCAAATAATTCTGAATAACCAGTTGAGTAAGTGGCATTTTGAGCTGAAACTGTTGCTAATTGAGTTTCAGAAGACTGCCCGGTACTACTTTCGCCGCCATCGCCGCCACACCCAACAAGACCAAGTGTTACTGCAAAAGCTAAGCTCGGACCTATACCGCACCTCAAGTTTTTATTTAAGTCGTTCATAGTTTTTCTCACTAATTTCTTCATACATTTTTAAATTTCATATTACCCTTGGCTAACAAAAACACATCAGGCATATGTTATTTTTTATAAATCAAAATGCCATATCTGTTATTTTTTAAATTTATCAAAGAGCAACCACCCCAAATTAAAATCAACCAGTTAAAATAGATATTTAATAATTTATAATATAATTAGCTACTCTTAGTGAATTAACTTTATTCCATTAGAGTAACTCTTATCATAAGACGTGACAGTCACATTAAGCTGCTCTCTTTGAACACCGCTCAATAGAGAAAACGTTTTATCTCTGCCTGACATAACAGTGAACTTTTGCTTACATTGCACATTATTATCGACGTTACATGAATTAACATCGACATAAATTAACGTATTACTCTTATTATCGATGCGTAAATCCTCACCTTGATTGTAAATATTATAATCAAAATTTGGCATTGTCGTTGGGATAATATAAACCGGTGAAAAACCATAGTTTATCTCGACGCCGTGAATATTCTCTCCCTCTTCTTTATGACGACTAGGAGTAAAAGGCAGCATAAACATCAAATCTTTGCTGTTATCGCAAGACATGTTGTGACATAAACTACGAATACCCACGTCTTTCTCTTCACCAGGTTTTAAAACTAACCTTGGATGCGTAAGAGATATTTTCCAATCATTCAGGTTATTTCTTGTATAACGATGGCGAACGATCTTGTCACCATCAACCACTTGAATTTCTTCTACTTTTCCATTAACAAAAATCGGGTGAGGCTCGTCATTAATAAGTGTCACGACACCATTGCCCTTTTGATCCGCGACGACTATCATTTTATCGACATTAAAAGCATTGGCTGCGGTAGAAGTCATTGCCGCACTAATTACGAATACTGTGAATAGATTAGATTTAATTCTCATGTTTCTCTCTACTAAAAATGATATATTTATTGATGTTACTCGTCTATTTTACTGAGTGCGTATATAACACCAAGCGCGAAAAGAATTAGTACATACATGTTTAAAATATTTGATCCGATCATTACTCCGCTCTCTTATATTTGACCTTCATGTATATAACTGAGGTATTAATTGGCATATTTACGAGCCCAACCGATAAAAGGTGAGTAGCTCGATTGGTGAGGAGTATCGCGCGTTCAGGTTTGAAGGTATTGGGCATTTCTCAATTTCTAAGATGCGGGATGCGGGATGCGGGATGCAAGGTGTCAAAAATGAAAAGATTATAAAATTTAAGATGCAGAAAACAGTAAAAAGGGCACAATTGTGCCCTTTGTATTTATGTCAACATAATCATCTAGTTATAAGCAAATCTGATATTAACGCGACGGTTTTTGGCACGTCCAGCATTAGTATTATTATCTGCGATTGGGTTGGTCTCGCCATCAGAAAAGACATTCATTCGATCACGACTAATCTGTGCGTTTTCAAGATATTGAGCAACACTACTTGCACGCTTTCCTGCTAGCTGCTTATTCAAAGTTTCCGAACCTTCATTGTCAGAATGGCCAACGATAATCACTTGCAACTCTTGCCTCTGTTTCATCAATTGAATGATTTTATCTACCTTAGAGGCCTGTACTTTTGATAACTCATAACTCGACACCGCAAACGAATCGATGCCAACGCTAGTAGGTAGCACTAAAGGTACTTTATTTGTATTTTCGACCTCTTCTGACTCTTCTTTTAGTTTGCTTTCAACAACGGTAGGTTCGATTAGTTGACTAGGGCGCTGACTCTCAATAACTTCATTCGATGTTTCCTTACCCAATCCAAATCGATATTTTAGCCCTAACAGTGCGCTGTGGTTATTAAACAACCCAATCGAAGGTGAGTTATCACCTACTTCGTGAACGTATTGGTAGCTAGAATTCACCTGCCAATGTCTTGAAATATTGTATGCTAAACCTAATTCACCCATTGGCGAAACGCCTGAGTCACTCTGCTTTCTGCCCGACTGATTGCTTTTATTGTCTAGATTCCAATATGCAGCACCGATTTTACCAAACGCAGACCATTGTTCTAAAAACACCCAGTCATAACGAACACCAGACTGGATGATACTTGTCTCAATGTCTGAGGCATTGTTGTTAGCATCAAAGGTGTCCCAATGTTGGTAACCGAGGTCAACGCTCCAGTTCTTGTTCCATTGATAGCCACCATAGATACCGAGAAGCCAACTGTCTTTCATCTCATCAACATCTTTAACTTCATCTGCAAAGTTATAGCCGGATTGTAGCCCGACAAATACATCGCTTTGATTTGGCTGAGCGTATGCGGTTGCTGATGATATTAATGCTGTACAGATAAATAAGTAATTTAATTTCATAATTCTACTTTCTAACTTGATGAATTGAAAGGTAAATTCTAGACAACCTTAAAGTAAACTAAATAGCATTCCTAAAATCGATTTTTAACAGGTGATATTTAGAGACAGTCAATGTTTTATATCTACGAAAAAAAAACACTGACCAAAATGGCAGTGTTTCTGTTTCAAGGAAGGAAATTTAATATAAACAGACAATTTACTCTAAACAGACAATTTTGGGATAAACTATTTTCTCACCAGGGTAAATAAGATTTAAATTACGGTTATAAAGGTATTGATTTGCTTCGACCAATTCATCCAATGAAATATCAAATGTTTTTGCTATTTTTAGTAAATGGTCGCTAGAAGCTACTCGGTATTCAATTAAACGCTGCTGACACGATGGGGCTTTCTTAATTGGGATAATAGCAGCCAATTGGGTTTCCGCCGTTGTTACTTGGGTCGGATCTTCAACAGGCTGTTCGACATTGGGCCTTGGATTAATATCTGAAAGGCCCTCTGCCGCTTCATTGCTTGAAAAACGATAAACCAATAATGCATTAAACGCGTATAGATCATCTTGTTGACGAACCAAATCAAAGACGCCTTGGTAACCAAAGTCGGCATACCAATTTTGACCCAAATGATACTTAAGACCAAGTGATGCCGTTAAATTGGTATCATCACTAGAAAGCGCCCCTCCGACTCCTGCATATAATGAAGCAAAATCACTAACAGGTAACAGTAAATCTGTTTCAATCATCACCGCTCGGAGGCTATCTATTCCAGGGTCAGAAAAGGCAGAAAAATCAGCATAGCCAAGTTCAAATAGTACGTTTTCATTAATGTTATATCCAACCGAAGCCTTGTAACCAACCGCTTCAGTCTGTCCCATGTTGTCATCAAATGCAGAAAGCGTCATGCCGCCACTCATCTGAATAGGCAGATCCTCTGCTGACGTACTAATGGATAAGACCACAGCGACAATCGATGTCATTAGGTTTATTTTTTTCATATTAAATACCAGGCTCCAACATGATCGTAACTTCATCAAAATAATCACCGGAAACAGCTGAGCTGCCCTCGATATCGTAATCAAAGTCCAACGTGAAGTTGATGCTTGTTTTCACTCCAGCACCTTCTGAAATAGCCGTGGTTTGATTCCTTAATTCCCCTTCATTGATTAAGTTACGAGGGTCACACTGAACGCAATTTATGCTATAAGGAATAACCACACCAGGGCTATTTGAATTAACCAATTCGTATGACTGTTGGGGCATGGTTAAAACAATTCCGTCATTAAAATAACCGTTCGCTGTGATATCAAATGACGTCGTCGATGTTATTCTTTTACCAATTGTGTCGTAGTCCGGCGTCATGACACCATCTCCACTTACAAAAACGCTGTCGAGTTGAACAGGCTGATAATCAAATGAAAACACCATCACTTCATTGATGTTACGATAAGTCATAATGCCGTCATTTTCGTAGTAGTAACGAATACTTATCGGTACTGAGGCAGAATATAGCCCCTCTGGTAGTCCACTTAATGCCGACACTATTTCACTTTCGTTAATATCGAAAATAGGTCTCAGGAAAATAAATGGGCTCGATTTTTGTTTATTAATCAATCGAACAGAAGAAACACAGTTCGCACCTTCAACAGTAACAATTGGTAATGACACTTCATCAACTGTGCACCCTCCACCCACCGTATTCGCTGACTGCGCAAATTCAATTCCAGTGGTATTATATTGAACTCCTGATATATGGACCGGTATAGCAGGCGAGGTATTCCCGTTCCCGCCAGTTAATGTCATCGAAGTTGGGGGGGTGCCCGAAAACGTCGCTGCCGCCCACGCTTCTGAAGCCTGCAGCATAGAAGGAGTTTCCCACTTACTTGGCAGCATTTTACCGTTGTAACGTGTCACATTGTCCCAGCGAACACCACCAGCCTTCACTTCCGCGCGAATTTCAAACGCTGCTTGAGCCATATTTGTCGTCATTAATGCAATAAATGCTGCAATATATAGGATACGTCCAGACATTAGATTTTTCCTCTCGTCACCGTTTCTTTCTTTGAATAGCTTTTGTCGTGAGATGTCACGGTGATGGTCAACTCGTTATTTTGCATAGTTTCAGTTAGAGGAAACGTCTTATTTCTTCCCGAGACAACAGTAAATTTTTGTTTGCATTGGGCTGTATTTACAGCGCTACATGCATCAACAAAAAAGTTGAGCATAGTATTACTTTTATTTTCGACTCTCAGGCTGCCACCGTTATTGGTCAATTCGTAAGCATAATTCGGCTGTGTTGTAGGAATAATATAAACGGGTGCGAATCCGTAATTAATTTCCACACCACTCACTACTTCATCAGGCCTGTATTTACTTGGAGAAAAAGACAACATAAACATCAAATCTTGCGAATTATCGCATGCAGCGTTGTGGCATAAACTACGTATGCCAACGTCTTTCTCTTCTCCGGGTTTCAAAACCAATTTCTGGTGAGTTAATGACACCTTCCAATCGTTTAAGTTGTCTCTTGTGTACTGTTTTTTTTCTACCTGCTCTCCGTCAACAATATTTATCTCATCAACCTTCGCTTGGACAAATATTGGTTGAGACTCGTCGTTGGTTAACGTAACGATACCGTTCCCTTTATCATCAGAGACAATAACCATTTTATCTACCGTAAAAGCTTGTACACTTATAGATAACAATATGGCGGTGAGTGATACTAAATTTAATAGAATTTTATTGGATTTCATTTCGCTCTCCTTAATTAGCTTGTGCGACAGGGTATGTAATGGCGTTGGTGCGATAAAATCGCTTTGCCAGCAATTTTAACTGATCGATATCTCTTTTATGAAGCGCTATTGTTTCCGCCATGTTTATAGATTCATGAGCTATATAGATTGCCTTAAACGAACCGACTTCTTTCTGAATAACTCGATAACCGTGTGACTCGAGCTTTTTAAGCGCTTTATTCAGTTGAGTCGAGCTTTCGTATGCACCTAAATACATCGCTTGTAGCCGTTCATCTGCATCAATCAAGTCTATCTGTTTGTCTTGAGCTATTGGCAAACAATAGTTTTGCCCAAAGTTCATCTGATTTGTTGAAGTAAACTCATAAGGCAATAAGCACTGGCTTTCTTTCGCTGACAATTCAAAGTCCATGCCTTCCAGTACAGTTACTCGATAAACACCATCGGCCATTTCATTAACTTCAATACAACCTTCTCCATGACACTCTACTTCTGTAATCGGTTGTTCTGAGATGTCATTAAAAGCACTGACGAACGAAACTATTCGACTGACTCTTGGCTCTATAGAAGCAACCGTTCCTGGGTGTGTAAACACGGTTACATTGCTATCACCAGAGTTATAAAGGTCAACGCTCTCTGAATCAAAATTCGCGCGATATTGACTATAAGATTCCAAAGGCACAATGGTTTCATCGCTATATACGATGAACTTACTGTTGTTTTTCCCTTCTTTTTTAAGAGAGAAGTAACCCTTCTCATCAAGCGCCTGCTCTGTGTTCTGCGACTGATGAATATCGACAAGCGTATAAGATGTTGCTGCTTTATCGGTAATATAAACACCGTCAGTTGTCACTATTTGTGTACTAGACAAACCTGCATTGATACCATTCGTGCCATTAGTTGACGTATGGGCGGAGGCGTTCATTCGAGCGTATTTAGTCGTGCCGCTTGTCGCCAATAATGCATCTTGATACATATCATCTTGTTGTCGATTGTAGGTGTTGCTCACCTCAAGCGACGTATTAAATGAGTCTGAGTCAATTAACTCATTTCGTCTTACGGTTGTTTTAAATTGATTAATGTCATCACTATCACTCGTCAGTCCCACGATGGTTTCTACGGTGTCTGACAACGGAACACTCCATAACAAATTAATTGATGTGTCGTCCGTTGCCTCAGAGTAATCGACGTTAATATTAACTCGAGAATCTAAAACTGTGGGCGTGCTGTAACCAACGGAAATAAACTGCTGTTCCTGTTCATCCGAGTTACCTAAATTGTCTAGCAGCTTGTCGTTATTAAGCGAGTAAACCGCATACACAGATTGCCCACCACGGAAGCTGTACGAAGAATTCAACGATAGACGTGAATAATCGGCATATCCGTACATATAAGAAGCAACTGGATCTCCAAGCTGATTATCTAAAGATTCGTAAGAGAGACTTAAATAAGGGATACCAATATTAGCGTTCAAGTGAGATGCATCTTCGAATTGGCTGTAAACGGCTTCGGTACTCAAATCCCAATCAATCAGATTATATGCACCACCAACGGAGTACATGGTGCCACTATCCGTTACCAATCCGCCCAAGCCTATTTGTAGTGAACGGGAGAGTTGGTAGTTAGCTAATGCCTTGCCAAAAACATCATCTTCAATGTTTTGAATGCCATGTTCCATGTAGTCGTAATGGCTTCCTGAAAACATACCGGCACTAGCAACGAAATCCACTTCCCCTTGAGTCAGAGAGTCACTTTTGGTGTTATATACTTGATAAGTCTGGGTATTGATAACTTGTCCACCACTCGTCACTTCCAGCACGACTTCATAGCGACCTGATGGTAACTTGCTGTAAGGAATTGAGTTTTGCCCTTCTGGTACGTTATCTTGAAAAATTAATCGACCATCGCGGGATACTTGTACTCCACCACTTGTTGGTGCATAAAAGCTTAAAACTTTATCGTTATTATGCCCACCTACTAGTAACTTTTTAGAGGTACCTACCGTAATCGAGTTTTGAGCAACACGAGCAGTGTTATTCAAGAAATCGGTAGAGTTAACCTCTGGCTCAAATTCAAAATGGCCCGCTTTCATTGAGTAAGAATCGACATCTAAGTGATACGCCGCTTCATACAATTCAGAACCGTTATCACTGTTATTTGCATTAAAATCCGTCTTGAGGTATCCGTAAGGCAGTCCAAGTGTCGTTTCATTATTTAAAGAAACGATTGAGTCTTGATCTTGATATTCACTCACGTACAGATCAAATGAATTGATTAACCCATTGTGCTGGCTCAGAGGCGAGTGGTATACCAGTTCCTCATCGATGTTCGAAAATGACAATGCCTGTGCGGATACAAAAACATAGACTTCTTGATCGTTATAGTTATGAACAATTTCAAATGTTTCTGGGTACAACTTACATTTATCGAGCTTACCTAAACACTCAGACTGATCTTGTATGCCAACCATTAATTGTTCTATGATTTTCTGCTGGTACTCAGCCGACACTGCATTATCATTTAAATAGTCAGATACCTGTGCGATCGCTTTTTTATTATCCGAGTCTAATTTTAACGTGTTAAACGACGTTAAAAATGGGATCGGTGAAGTAAGGGAACCATCTAAGTTACGCATACGGACCGTTGATTCTTTCAATTCAAACAGTTCTTCAAAACCTTCTGGAATATTTTGGCTATAACTTGAATAAGAATACAAAGGCATTAGCATTAAAATTGCCATTGTTGTGAGTTTGAACCTGAACATTATACATCTACCTCAATATTGAACTCTATCTCACCATTACATCTCTCCGGTTGGCCTGTTGTGGTGATATCTTTAAATGACTTAAAATTTAATACAATGTCATGCTCACTGTACTTATTATCGCCATCATTTAAATTGAAATTTAAAAAAGAGACGGATTCTCCCTCCGATATGCTTTGCCCATCAATCGTTAATTGAACGAAATCATCCTGAACATTGCTCACTCCAGAGTAGTCAGTACAAGTTGACGTATTTTTCGTCAACGTTGAAACATAAGGAATATCCGAAGACTCAAATGGAATATCTGTTTCAATTCTTAATGTGGTATTAACGTCATCAAACTTTGTTTTATCTTGCTTTGATGCTAACTCCAAAACTGCAGGAACAAACTCAACAGAAGTAATTGAGTTTGTATAAAGATTTCCTACGTCTAGGCTCGTGGTAATGTTAAGCACTTTAAAAGCGGCATCAGCATTCATACTTATGCAAGCCAATAGTATTAAGACTTTTTTCATATTAACTACCGTGCAGTAAGATAAGGCTCGTAATTATTACGAGCCTTTAAATCGGAAATTTCCTACAAATTAAACAAGGTCAGCCATAACCGTTAGCGACGCTTGTACAGTAGTTCCACCTACTTCAGCTTCAGGTAATACAGCAGTCTGCTTAATTTTAGTTGAAATAGTCTCTACACCAGGAACAACATCACCAACGACCACTGGTGCACCATTTACTTCAACTTCAACAGCTTGAGACGGGTTTGCGAGACCGTCAAAAGTTACTGATGCATCAACTAGAGTCCAGTTAGCTGAAGCTAGTGCACCTACAACAGGAATCTCGGCATCGGCATCACCATCATTTATGTGAGACTCAAGTACGATAGTATCTGATTCAAACACACCGTCTGAGCTTGCAGTGATAGCACCGTTAAGCGCTGTTGTATCACCTGCTAGGCCAGTGATAACAAGAGCATCTGATGCGCTAGTTGTTGGAACAATGCCGCTCCATAGAACAGTAGCATTTGAAGCTGCGTTAGCACCTGCGCTTGCTGCCATACCCATAAGAAGAACTGATGCTAGTACATTTTTTTTGAAATTAAACATTTTACTTTCCTTAAAATTAAATGGTTTATTATCCTTCTCTGCGCCAAAGAATATAAACTCTCTTCGCTGACCGGATGAGACGTATTATGTCCAATTGTTTGTAATTTGCATTGAGCAAATAAATTCCAAAGAAAGATAAAATGCCAACCATAGAAATTTATTACCACATTTAAGCCTGGTTAAGTAAGTCAAAAAAGATCCAAAGCTTTAGAGGGTAGGTTTGCATTATCCCCCTGTACTATTAGCTCCTCATTAGCTGCAGCCCATATTCTATTGTCAATGTTATCTTAATCGAATAAATATCTCCGTTATGACTTATTAATTCACACCGGCTTTGTTGTGTAATTAAATTTAAAGATAGAGGCACCCCGTTTCGCATTCTTTTTAGTCAATATGACAAGTTTCAGGCTTACCTGACCCAGTAAGCTTGTTCAACGCTTTTATCATCGCGTAAGTTTCACCCACCTGTGCATTGTAATTTCTTAAGCTCAGTTGCCCTCCTAGCAACTGTTTAACTCGATACATCGCTGTTTCTGAGAGTGAACGTTTGTGGTATC
>NZ_LNRF01000051.1 GCF_001557875.1 Vibrio splendidus
CACTCGTTGATGAATATCAAAACGTTTTATCGTTAGATAAAACAGATTCTTCGGAATCAAAATTGATTTCAATGAACTGAGTGACCAATACGAATAACTTCGGTTATTTGGCACAGTCAATTCATTATCATTCTGTTGGAATGGTAATAGCTTTAAAATTACACAGTAGTTTTGAAGTCAGTATTCGTTGAGTCACAAAATCTTAAATTGAAGAGTTTGATCATGGCTCAGATTGA
>NZ_LNRF01000052.1 GCF_001557875.1 Vibrio splendidus
CTCTACCCGACCACCTGTGTCGGTTTGGGGTACGATTCCTTACAATCTGAAGCTTAGAGGCTTTTCCTGGAAGCATGGCATCAATGACTTCACTACCGTAGTAGCTCGACATCGTATCTCAGCGTTAGTAGCGGTCCGGATTTACCTAAACCACCCGCCTACGTACTTGAACCTGGACAACCGTCGCCAGGCCCACCTAGCCTTCTCCGTCCCCCCATCGCAATTGTAAGAAGTAC
>NZ_LNRF01000053.1 GCF_001557875.1 Vibrio splendidus
GTACTTCTTACAATTGCGATGGGGGGACGGAGAAGGCTAGGTGGGCCTGGCGACGGTTGTCCAGGTTCAAGTACGTAGGCGGGTGGTTTAGGTAAATCCGGACCGCTATTAACGCTGAGATACGATGTCGAGCTACTACGGTAGTGAAGTCATTGATGCCATGCTTCCAGGAAAAGCCTCTAAGCTTCAGATTGTAAGGAATCGTACCCCAAACCGACACAGGTGGTCGGG
>NZ_LNRF01000054.1 GCF_001557875.1 Vibrio splendidus
ACATGAGTAACGATAAAGGGAGTGAAAAACTCCCTCGCCGGAAGACCAAGGGTTCCTGTCCAACGTTAATCGGGGCAGGGTAAGTCGACTCCTAAGGCGAGGCCGAAAGGCGTAGTCGATGGGAAACAGGTTAATATTCCTGTACTTCTTACAATTGCGATGGGGGGACGGAGAAGGCTAGGTGGGCCTGGCGACGGTTGTCCAGGTTCAAGTACGTAGGCGGG
>NZ_LNRF01000055.1 GCF_001557875.1 Vibrio splendidus
ACGGTAGTGAAGTCATTGATGCCATGCTTCCAGGAAAAGCCTCTAAGCTTCAGATTGTAAGGAATCGTACCCCAAACCGACACAGGTGGTCGGGTAGAGAATACCAAGGCGCTTGAGAGAACTCGGGGGAAGGAACTAGGCAAAATGGTACCGTAACTTCGGGAGAAGGTACGCTCTTATCAGTGAAGTCCCTTGCGGATGGAGCAGACGAGAGTCGCAGAT
>NZ_LNRF01000009.1 GCF_001557875.1 Vibrio splendidus
AATCTTGCCTTTAAAAGGCTAATTTGGAGCGATACATCGGGTTCGAACCGATGACCTCAACCTTGGCAAGGTTGCGCTCTACCAACTGAGCTAGTATCGCATTAGTTAATCGCTGCTCTTACTGCCTTGGGCAACAGATAGCGCCTAACTGTAATGTGGTTGCGGGAGCCGGATTTGAACCGACGACCTTCGGGTTATGAGCCCGACGAGCTACCAAACTGCTCCATCCCGCGTCCGAATGCATTGTTTAAGTCAATGAATCTTGCCTTTAAAAGGCTAATTTGGAGCGATACATCGGGTTCGAACCGATGACCTCAACCTTGGCAAGGTTGCGCTCTACCAACTGAGCTAGTATCGCATTATAAAAGGTCTTTCACCTTTCGATTACCGCTTTCGCCGTAACCTACAAATTGGAGCGATACATCGGGTTCGAACCGATGACCTCAACCTTGGCAAGGTTGCGCTCTACCAACTGAGCTAGTATCGCAAACTGAAAACGTCTTTCGCCGTTCAGGGCTGCGAATTATAAGAGCATTTTTTTGTGATGCAAGTCCTTAATGCAAAATTACGAAACTTTTTACTCAACTGCTGTAAAAGCACACAGATTTGCAAAAAAAACGACTCTTATGTCCCTGAAAAGTTAGATAAACGTGATCATTTCATCCGACTAGATGTTAATAATCGTTTTTCGGTAGTACTGCAGCTCAGCGATGGACTCTCGAATATCGTCTAACGCAAGGTGACTTCCCGACTTAGAAAAACCATCTAGCACCTCAGGTTTCCAACGGCGAGTCAGCTCCTTCAAAGTGCTTACGTCAACATAGCGGTAGTGAAAGTACTCTTCCAACTCTGGCATATGCTTGTATAAGAAACGACGGTCTTGGCCAATGCTATTACCACAAATAGGTGACTTACCTTTTGGCACCCATTTTTCAAGAAATTCAATCGTTTGTTGAATGGCATCTTGCTCTGAAACCGTGCTTTCTTGAATTCGCTTCACTAGGCCGCTGCCGGTGTGAGTCGTTGTGCACCACTCATCCATCTTGTCCAATTCACTCTGAGGTTGGTGAATAGCCAAAACAGGTCCTTCAGCCAGGATGTTAAGCTCACTATCAGTAACGATAGTCGCAATTTCAATGATTTTATGAGTTTCAGGATCAAGTCCTGTCATCTCTAGATCAACCCAAATAAGGTTCTGATCGCTAAAGGACATAAGGCGCTGCCTATTTGTTTATGTGTAAAAGAGGTACTATACCCAAATAACTATACTCAAACTAGCTTTAGGACCATCGAAATCACGTGGTACCAGCAACATCCTGTTTGAGTTCCCAATCATCAAGTTAGATGTGTTAAGTGAAAAATTGTGGCTAAAAAAAAGAAGTTAACCAAAGGTCAAGTACGTCGTGTACGTAGCAACCAGAACAAGCGACTCAAGAAAGAAGATTCTATCCAGTGGGATGAAAACATGCTTGGTGGAACCAAAAGCGGACTCGTGATTACGCGCTTTGGCCAACATGCTGATATCGAAGATCTTGAAACGAACGAAGTTCATCGTTGTAACTTACGCCGTAGTATTGAGACTTTAGTTTCTGGTGACCGAGTGACTTGGCGAGCAGGCTTAGAATCCATGGCCGGCATTTCTGGCGTTGTGGAAGCGGTTGAACCGAGAACTTCAATGCTGACTCGCCCTGATTACTACGATGGCCTAAAGCCGGTTGCTGCGAACGTTGACCAAATGGTTATCGTATCGGCTGTGCTACCAGAGCTATCACTTAATATTATCGACCGCTACCTAATTGCTTCAGAAACAGTGAACATCGCGCCGCTTGTTGTGCTGAACAAGGTCGATCTGCTGACTGATGAGCAGATTGCTGAATACCGTGAAACACTGAAAGAGTACGAGAAGATCGGCTACAAAGTGATGTTCGTGAGTAAAGAGTCTGGCTACGGCATCAAAGAGCTGGAAGCTGAACTTAAAGACCGTATCAACATCTTTGTTGGTCAATCAGGTGTGGGTAAATCAAGCCTAGTGAATGCATTGATGCCAACGCTAGACATTGAAGAAGGCGAAGTCTCTGAGAACTCTGGCCTTGGCCAGCATACCACCACGGCAGCTCGTTTATACCACTTCCCTTCTGGGGGTGATCTGATTGATTCACCAGGAGTTCGTGAATTCGGCCTATGGCACTTAGAAGCCGATGAAATCACTGAAGCCTTCATCGAGTTCAAGCCTTACCTAGGCGGTTGTAAATTCCGCGACTGTAAACACAACGATGACCCTGGTTGCATCCTGCGTGAAGCAGTAGAAAACGGCAAGATCAGTCGATTACGTTTCGACAACTACCACCGCATCATTGAAAGCATGGCGAGTAACAAAGATAACCGTCAGTATTCACGCAACAAAAAAGCCGATCTCTAATCGCGTTTTTGTGAACAAATGTGTGCATTTACTGACAATTGGCGCGAATTTAAGTAACATCTCGCGCCCTAAACCGTCATCAACAGATTTAATTGAAACACAATTAGCATTGGAAAATTAATACAATGGATAAGATTAAAGTTGGATTGCAGTACTGGATTCCACAACATGGACTGACTCGCCTAGTCGGCAAACTTGCGTCTGCTAAAGCGGGCGGCTTAACGACAGCGATCATCAACTGGTTCATCAAGCAATACAAAGTGAACATGGATGAAGCTCTGCATAGCGATCCAAAACACTTTAAAACATTCAATGAATTCTTCGTGCGTGAATTGAAAGATGGCATGCGCCCTATCGCTGAAGGTGAGTCTGTTATTGTTCACCCTGCCGATGCACGTGTAAGCCAATTTGGCCCAATTACTGACGGTCAACTGATTCAAGCTAAAGGCCATGACTACTCAGCTCGCGAGCTATTGGGTGGTGATCCAGCGCTAGCAGATGAGTTTAAAGACGGCGAATTCGCAACACTTTACCTATCTCCAAGTGATTACCACCGCGTGCATATGCCATGCGACGGCACACTACGCCAGATGATCTACGTTCCCGGTGATCTTTTCTCAGTTAACCCGTTAACGGCAGAGAACGTTCCCAACCTATTCGCACGTAATGAACGTGTCGTTTGTATCTTCGATACGGAATTTGGCCCAATGGCACAGGTGTTGGTTGGCGCAACGATCGTAGGCAGCATCGAGCAAGTATGGGCTGGCACCATCACGCCACCGCGCGGTAACTCGGTTTACAAATGGGATTACCCAGCACAAGGCAATAACGCCATCATCTTGAAGAAAGGCGAAGAGATGGGCCGCTTTAAGCTTGGTTCAACCGTTATCAACCTGTTCGCTAAAGATGCAATCAAGTTTGACGACACGATGCAAAATGGTGAGAAAACTGTTCTTGGTACCCCTTTCGCGCACATTGCTGGTAAAGAAGTTGAGACTGAAGCTGTTGATTCAAAAGAGAACACTGACCAAGCTTAACGATTTGAGTTAACTCATTTAGTTTTAAAGGCGCGTTACTTTTTCTATATCAGAGAAGAACGCGCCTTTTTCTTAACTCTACCAATTCGTTTGCTAGTCAAGCTCTAACAACCCAAGCTTTCAATCCTCAATCTTCAACCCCTGCCCAGCCAGCTGTTGCTTCTCACTCTTGCCTCTAATTGCTCAGAAAAAAGATTGACCAAAAACAAAACAACTGTCGAAACCTTAAACAACTTTTCGATTTTACAACCCGTCTCCAAGTACCAAAAATCCAGATAACTTACTCTATTTGAAGATATTTTATTCATAGGGTCTTTGTACATGCCTAAACTCAATGTTGGCGTTCTGGTCAAGCTGTTGATTTGTTTTGCGATTCCCTTAGGTGTGTTATTCATGCCGATAGATTCAATACCAATCGATGATCTCACGCTGATTCAACACCGCTTGTTGGCGATATTCTTGTTGGCAGCTCTACTGTGGGTACTTGAACCTGTTCCGGTATTCGCCACTTCCATTTTGATCATTGCACTTGAGCTGGTAATGATTTCTGATAAAGGCTTACACCTGTTTAGAAATCCACCAGCAGGACACGATCTCGGTGAGTTAATCAAATATACCGACATATTCGGTGCATTTTCGTCACCGATCATCATCCTATTCATGGGTGGTTTCGCACTTGCGATCTCGGCATCTAAATACGAACTCGATAACAACTTAGCTCGAGTGCTGCTCAAGCCATTTGGCACAGAGCCGCGCTTCATCATGCTGGGTTTAATGCTGATCACCGCCGTGTTCTCAATGTTCATGTCAAATACCGCAACGACGGTAATGATGCTGGCGCTACTCGGCCCTATCGTAGCCTCTGCACCAAGAGGCGACATGGGGATCAAAGCGCTCGTGTTGTGCATTCCCATTGCTGCCAACACCGGTGGTATCGCGACACCAATCGGTACACCGCCCAATGCCATCGCATTACAATACCTAACGGGTGAAAACACCATCGACTTCCTCAGCTGGATGATGATGGGCTTACCCTTTGTGATCATCCAACTCACCATTGCTTGGTTCCTTCTTCAGAAAATCTTTCCTTCCAAGCAGAAAAACATGGTACTCAAGCTCGATGGACAATTCAGAAAGAGCTGGCGAGCGATTGTGGTTTACATCACCTTCGCTGCGACCATCTTATTGTGGATGACCACCAAACTGCATGGCATGAACACTTATGTAGTGTCTATCATTCCACTGGCTGTCTTTACTCTCACTGGCATCATGGGTAAAGAAGAGCTCAAGCTGATTAACTGGGATGTATTGTGGCTGGTTGCGGGTGGTATCGCGATTGGTATCGGCCTTGATAAAACAGGCTTAGCCGCTGCACTCGCACACGCGATTGACTATGAATCACTCTCGCCTGCTGCTGTGGTACTGACGTTATCTATCGTGTGTTGGCTAATGGCGAACTTTATGTCAAACACCGCAACAGCTAACTTGCTGATGCCAATAGCCGCTGCGATTGGTGCATCTATGGAAAGCCTAGTTGCGATTGGTGGCCTGCAAGGCTTGCTGGTTGTGGTCGCCTTCTCAGCATCACTTGGTATGATTTTACCCGTATCGACACCACCAAACTCACTGGCTTACTCGACCGGACTTATCGAAAGCAAAGACATGGCGAAGATGGGCATCATCTTAGGAGTTGTCGGCTTGTCAATGGTCTACCTCGCGCTGTTTATCATCACCTAGCGCGTTAACTTATTATCACCTAGCACGTTAGCTTTTCACTACAACCCACCAGATAGCAATCGTGATTTCGCTATCTGGTGGGTTTATTCGATTTTGATCGATAGATAATTGTGATTCTACTTCACGGTTTATTAAAAATAACGATGATTCATTTTAGATTTTTGATTTTAAACACGTTTAATACTACCGAGACAGCGGCAATATACACGCATCAGAGACACATTAATTCACCATCAAGTACGTCACTGTAGTTAGGTTTTTGTCTAATAGAGAGGAATGGACCTTGAGACATACTATTAAATTTAAAATTCAGATCGCTATTGCGGTCATTATTGCCGTCGTGAGTGGCGCTCAAGCTTGGATATCGGTTAATCAACTGACTCAAGAGACTGAAGTCGCGATCAACCAAGAAATGAAAAATGTCAGTGTCGGCACTACCAATTATATTGCCGATTGGCTCTCTACTCGCAGCGATATGATGCTTGCTAACGAGCCGACTATTTCAAGCAATAGTAATTCTGACCGCGAGTTATTGATCACCAAACAAGCTGGGCAATTCTTGTCTGTTTATGCGGGATTCAGCGATGGCACTATCGCGTATGGCGATAAAGGTGAAGATTGGCCAGCAGGCTATGACCCACGCACCCGCCCTTGGTATAAAGATGCTAACGCAACATCAGACCTCGTCATTACTGAACCTTATCAAGACTTTGACGGCAGCATTGTCATCAGCTTTGCGAAAGCATTCAACGGTGAAAGACAAGGTGTCCTCGCAGCAGACTTAACCGTCACCAGCATTATTGATACGGTTCTTAATGTAAAACTGGATAACGATGGCTTTGCGTTTTTAGTGGATGGTAACAACAACATCGTTGCCTACACGGATGAAGAGCTAAGTCAGAAACCACTGACCAGTTTGAACCCAGGACTCACTGCAAACAAAGTGTCGCAATTGATCCAAGACCAAACGATCACCACGCTAACTTGGCCAGGCCAAGGGGATAAACTGGTCTACATTGCCAATGTCCCGAATACTGATTGGTCACTGGGTATTGTTATCGATAAAGAAATGGCGTTTTCTGCCGTATCTGACGCGATTCAGTTCATCGCTCTTACTTCTTTGATTTTGTACATCGTCATTTCGATTGCGAGCACAATGGTGATCAACCGCCTACTTTCTCCATTACAAACCTTGTCTGAAGCCTTAACGCAGCTCGCTCAAGGCAGAGGCGATCTCACTCAGCGCATTGATATCACACGTATGGATGAGATTGGTAAACTTGCCGAGCTTGTGAACCAGTTCTTAAGCCAGATGCAAAGCATGTTGAAGGGCGTGATAGAACACAGCCACGATCTCAACAATCATGCAGAGAAAGCCAATCAACTGGCTACCCAATCTTCGATTAGCGTTGAGAATCAACAAAACGATATCAACCAAATTGCGACCGCGATTCATGAGATGTCCGCCACCGCAGCCGAAGTGGCTAGCCACGCCGAATTAACGGCATCCGCTTCTCAAGCATCCGCTACCGCTTGTAACGAAGGCCAAGAGGTAATCCAACAAAACCGCGATGCGATTACTGGCCTTGCGACTCAAGTTGAAGATGCCGCCAATGTGATTCGTGAATTAGAGAGCAATGCTCAAAGCATCAACCAGATCCTCTCCACCATTCAAGGCATTGCCGAACAGACCAACCTGTTGGCATTGAATGCGGCGATTGAAGCCGCTCGAGCGGGTGAACAAGGTCGTGGGTTTGCGGTTGTGGCCGATGAAGTGCGCGTGTTAAGTCAGAGAACGCATGGCTCGACCGAAGAAATCCGCGTGATGATTGATACGCTGCAGAAGAATACCGAACATGCCGTTGAAAGCATGACCACCAGCACTCAGTTAGCAGAGAACAGTGTTGGCTTCGCTGAGCAAGCTCATGGCAGCCTAACTAAGATCACTCAGGCCATCACTGAAATCAACGATATGGCGCTGCAAATAGCCAGTGCTGCAGAAGAGCAACGCGCGGTCAGCGAAGATATCAGCCGTAATACGCAAGGAATCAAAGACGCCTCAGACGATTTGGCACAGCAAGCTGAAAGCAGTCGTAGTAGCTCTAATGAAATGAGCAGCGCTGCTGAGTCGATGCGCCAAGACGTGGAGCGCTTTAAGGTATAAAGCCTCGCTAGTCAGACAAGCGAAACGGATAACCGGAACAAAACAGTAACTGAGGAGCAAGGCGGTGCTTTTATTAAGAATCACTTTGTTCTCAGTTCGGTTTGATGCATATTGATGAGCTAATTTATCCCAGACACAAGGATGTTATTCAGATGGGATTCGAATGGTTAGCTCTTGCTGCCGCTTTTCTTTGGGCGATTGCGAGCCTAATGTCAGTGAAGCCTGCTCAACACTTAGGTTCTTTCGCCTATAGTCGCTGGCGAATGGGTTGTACCGCGATCATCTTATCAAGCATGGCTTGGTTTACCGGTGGTTGGTCAAGTGTGGAAGCCGATCTGGTGACACCTATGATGCTGTCAGGCCTAATTGGTATCTTCATTGGTGATACCGCCCTATTTGCGTGTTTGAACCGTATGGGGCCGCGCCAAGCTGGACTGCTGTTCTCTTGTCACGCCGTGTTCTCGGCCATTCTCGGTTACTTCCTGTTTAGCGAAAGCATGACTTCGGTAGAGCTGATTGGCTCGGCATTGGTGTTTAGTGGCGTGTTAACCGCAATATTCTTTGGTCGTCGAGGACAAGCGAACAACCAACTTGAAACCATTAAGGGCACTGTGTGGATTGGCGTTGCGCTAGGAATCACAGCGGCGATTTGCCAAGCATTAGGTGGAATTATTGCTAAACCCGTGATGCAAACCAGCATTGACCCAATTGCAGCCTCTGCCATTCGAATGATCACCGCCTTTGTGGCTCACTCACTGTTTCGCTTAACAGGCGCCAAACTTTCACGCGCACTTAATCCAATGAATAAGCAGATATTCGCAATTACTGCAGTTAATGGTTTTCTAGCGATGGCTGTAGGAATGACGCTGATCTTGTATGCGTTACAGGAAGGCAATGTCGGCATGGTCGCGCTGTTATCTTCAACCACGCCAATCATGTTGTTACCAATACTCTGGCTTTACACCAAGCAGAGACCAAATGCCTACGCTTGGATCGGTGCCATTGTTGCCGTAGTGGGTACCGGTATTCTGGTCAGCTAGTGCAGCGGATTAACTCTCAGTAAAACAAAAGCAAAATACTAAGAACGCGGGAAAGGAAAAGCCGTAACGTCATCAATATGGTCATAACCTAACGCCAGCATGATCAGACGGTCGATACCTAAAGCAACACCCGCACAGTCTGGCAAGCCCGCCTTTAATGCCTCAATCAAGTGATGATCAATCGGTTGAGGTGATAATCCCATCTCAATACGCTTGGCATTATCATCTTCAAAACGCTGCAGTTGTTCTTGTGGTTTATCTAACTCATGAAAGCCGTTAGCTAGCTCGATACCTTTGAAATACACCTCAAAGCGATCGGCAACTCGTGAATCGTTTGGATTAATCTTAGCTAACGCCGCTTGTGAAGCCGGGAAGTCATACACAAAGGCAGGAACGTCTTGGCCTATTTTCGCTTCAACACCAATACTAAACAGCAGTTGCAATAAGGTATCGCGGTCTTGTTCCGGGTCAGCTATGTCGCTGAGCCCTAGTTTCGCAGCAGCTTGCTTTAGCGTATCCATCGAATCTTCCAGTGGACACACACCAAGCACATCAACAAAGGCTTGTTGGTAAGTCATTCGCTCCGCGATACCTGATTTAAGTACCTGCTGTAACAGCAGATCCATTTCATCCATCAGGTCATGATGATCAAAGCCAACGCGATACCATTCCAACATAGTGAACTCAGGGTTGTGGTAACGACCGTTTTCTTCATTACGAAAAGACTTACAAATTTGGTAGATACAGCCACTGCCTGCCGCTAACAGCCGTTTCATATGAAACTCAGGACTCGTCATAAAGAACAGTGGCTGGCCGTGCGCATAACCCGGTCCTACGAATTCAGTTTTGAACGTATGCAAATGCACATCCGTCACCGTGGCATGACTCATGGCTGGTGTATCCACTTCCAACACGTTTCGCTCTGTAAAGAACTGGCGAATTTGATTAAGGATATCAGCACGTTGCTTTAACTGCTTAATGGTTGCGGCTGGTTGCCATGTGGAGTGCATTATCAAGTTCCATATCACTGAATTCTAGGCGACGAAAATTACCACCTTTCGTCTCTTTTGTAAGCATCTATCTGTCTATTGATGAAAGCAAAATGTTGTTTTAATGAAGCCAGAAAATTACGTTCTACAATACAATTATCAATACAGCCTCCGCATCAACATTGATAACGAAAATCATACTCAACAAGCCGTTAACACCAGTCCTGTGGGTTAATCGTTATCAACAATTGATTGCCGTGATTGCAGTCACATAACCTATAAATTCTATGCCTCCATATGCATTACTGGAGCAAAAACCTAAATACATCAATTTTTGAAACGCCCTCCTCTCTTACACTGAACCTACCACTTAAGGCTTAGGGGTGATGATCGGTTGATGCCGTTTACTGCTCTCTAACTTTTTATAATAACAAGCGGAATACTCCGCATCACACTGGAGAATAACTGTGAAGACAATTACCACAGATATCGCAGTCATCGGCGCAGGCGGCGCTGGTCTTCGTACAGCTATCGCTGCGGCTGAAGCTAATCCTGAATTGGAAGTAGCACTGATTTCTAAAGTTTACCCAATGCGTTCGCACACGGTAGCGGCAGAAGGCGGTTCAGCAGCAGTAATTAAAGACGAAGATAGCCTAGATAACCACTTCAACGATACTGTTGGCGGTGGCGACTGGCTATGTGAACAGGATGTTGTTGAATACTTTGTTGAAAACTCGACTCGCGAAATGATCCAAATGGAACAATGGGGCTGCCCATGGAGTCGTAAAGAAAACGGTGAAGTAAACGTACGCCGATTCGGCGGTATGAAGGTAGAAAGAACGTGGTTCGCAGCGGATAAAACCGGCTTCCACATGCTTCATACTCTGTTCCAGACTTCGATGAAGTACGACACAATCAAACGATTTGATGAGTACTTTGTGGTGGATTTGATCGTTGAAGATGGCGAAGTACAAGGCCTAATCGCGATTCATATGTCTGAAGGTGAGCTTGTTACGATTAAAGCGAAATCTGTTGTTCTAGCAACGGGTGGCGCAGGTCGTGTTTACCACTGTAATACCAACGGCGGCATCGTAACTGGCGACGGTATGGCAATGGCTTATCGCCACGGTGTGCCACTGCGTGACATGGAGTTCGTTCAATACCACCCAACAGGCCTACCGGGCACTGGCATCTTGATGACCGAAGGTTGTCGTGGTGAAGGCGGTATCATCGTCAACAAGAACGGCTACCGTTACCTTCAAGATTACGGCATGGGCCCTGAAACTCCAGTGGGCGAGCCGAAAAACAAATACATGGAACTGGGTCCTCGTGACAAAGTTTCTCAAGCATTCTGGCACGAGCAGCAGAAAGGCAACACCATCAAGCACCCACTTGGTGATGTCGTACACCTTGACCTTCGCCACCTGGGTGAAGAGTACCTGCAAGAGCGTCTTCCGTTCATCTGTGAGCTTGCAAAAGCGTACGTAAACGTAGACCCAGCAAAAGAGCCAATCCCAATTCGCCCTACCGTTCACTACACCATGGGTGGTATTGAAACTAACGGTACGTGTGAAACTCGCATTAAAGGCCTATTCGCCGTTGGTGAATGTGCTTCAGTTGGCCTACACGGTGCAAACCGCCTAGGCTCTAACTCTCTGGCTGAGTTCGTCGTATTTGGCCGCGTAGCCGGTGAGCAAGCCGTGAAACGTGCAGCTGAATTCAAAGGCTGGAACGAAGACGCTATCGCTAAGCAAATCAAAGCGGTTGAAGATCGCATCGCAGGCATCTTGGCTCAAGAAGGCGATGAGAACTGGGCTGACATCCGTACTGAAATGGGTCACACCATGGAAGCGGGTTGTGGTATCTACCGTCAAGAAGACTTGATGCAAGAAACCATCAACAAAATCACTGAACTGAAAGCTCGCTACAAGAAGATCAGCATTAAAGACAAAGGCAAAGTGTTCAACACTGACCTACTTTACGCTATCGAAGTGGGTTACGGCCTTGAAGTTGCAGAAGCGATGGTTCACTCAGCGATCCTTCGTAAAGAATCTCGCGGTGCACACCAACGTCTAGACGACAACTGCACAGAACGTGATGACGTGAACTTCCTGAAACATTCTCTATCTTTCTACAACGAAGATGCAGCACCAACCATCGACTACAGCGGCGTTAAGATTACTAAATCTCAACCTAAAGCTCGTCTATACGGTGAAGCAGCAGAGAAAGCCGCTGCCGCTGAAAAAGCAGCAGAAGAGAATGCGAAGAAGAGCGAAGAGGAGCAAGCATAATGTCAGCGAATCGAATCCAAAAAATTGAAATCCTGCGTTATGACCCTGAGCACGATGCAGAACCTCACTTTCAAACCTTTGAAGTTCCATTTGATGAAACCATGTCAGTACTTGATGCGATCGGTTACATCAAAGACAACCTAGATAAAGACCTGTCTTACCGTTGGTCTTGTCGTATGGCGATTTGTGGTTCTTGCGGCATCATGGTTGATGGCGTGCCAAAACTGGCATGTAAGAGCTTCTTACGTGATTACCCGAATGGCTTCAAGATTGAGCCTTTGGCTAACTTCCCAATCGAGAAAGATTTGATTGTCGACATGACGCCGTTCATCGAACGCCTTGAAGCAATCAAACCTTACATCATCGGCAACGACCGTAAGCCAGAAGACGGCACTAACATCCAAACTCCAGAGCAAATGGCGAAGTACAAACAGTTCGCTGGCTGCATCAACTGTGGTTTGTGTTACGCAGCGTGTCCTCAGTTTGGTCTAAACCCTGAGTTCATTGGCCCTGCGGCACTTGCTCTTGCTCACCGCTACAACCTAGATAGCCGTGACAATGGTAAAGCTGAACGTATGAAGCTTATCAATGGCGACAACGGCGCTTGGGGCTGTACGTTTGTAGGTTACTGTTCTGACGTATGTCCGAAGAAAGTAGACCCAGCAGCGGCAGTAAACCAAGGCAAAGTTGAGTCTTCAATGGACTTCGTTATTTCGATGTTCAAGCCAGACGGATCGCAAGTAAAAACAGCAGAGGAGGCATAATATGAGCAATCGTAAGCCTTATGTTCGTGAGATGAAGAGAACGTGGTGGAGCAACCATCCGTTCTACCGCTTCTACATGCTACGTGAAGCGACTGTACTGCCTTTGATTCTATTCACTCTGTTCCTAACCTTTGGTTTGGGTGCACTAGTGAAAGGTCCTGAAGCTTGGGCTGGTTGGTTGAGCTTTATGGCTAACCCTATCGTTGTTGGTATCAACATCGTGGCACTGCTAGGCAGCTTGCTGCACGCTCAGACCTTCTTCAGCATGATGCCTCAAGTAATGCCAATCCGCCTTAAAGGCAAATTGGTAGATAAAAGAATCATCGTACTGACCCAGTGGGCAGCGGTGGCATTTATTTCTTTAATCGTTCTGATGGTGGTGTAAGGAGCTTCGTTATGAACACAAATTACAATGTTAACCACAATCCGAAACGCTCTGATGAACCAATCTGGTGGGGCCTATTCGGCGCTGGCGGTACTTGGTTCGCAATGATCACACCAATTACGATCCTAGTGCTGGGTATCTTAGTGCCAATGGGCATTATCGATGCGGATGCAATGAGCTACGAACGAGTCTCTGAGTTTGCCACCAGTATTATCGGTGCGCTATTCATCATCGGTACGCTAGCACTGCCAATGTGGCACGCAATGCACCGTCTTCACCACGGCATGCACGACCTTAAGTTCCACGTCGGCGTTGCAGGTAAAGTGGGTTGCTACTTCGTTGCAGGCCTAATCAGCGCACTGTCTGTTATTTTCATCTTTATGATCTAAAAGCAGATTCGGGATTCGAGTAATCGAGATGCGAAAAGCTTAAGAGCAGAAAAGCGAAAGCAGAGCTAGGTTATCCAGCTCTGCTTTTTTGTTGTTTGTTGAATATCTTATCTCTCTGACTCGGCTCTGATCTTCCTGCTTTTCGTATCCCGCATCCCGCTTACTCTCATCTGCCTTTCCCGCTCTTCGTATCTCGAATCCCGTTTACGCGCATCTGCCTTTCCCGCTCTTCGTATCTCGAATCCCGTTTACTCGCATCTCCCCTTCCCGCTCTTCGTATCTCGCATCTCGTTTACGCGCATCTGCCCTTACAAAGGCTTACGCCGACTTACATCCCTTCATTTCACTAAATGATACTGTTGCCACCGATAACAAAAACAAATCATTAACCACAAGCACAATCCACTTAGTGAATATTATGAAATCTATTTTTTTAACATTACTGGCACTAACACTTGCCGGTTGTAATAGCTCATCTGGAAGTAAATCTTCTACTTCCACTTCGCCGACACCTGCTACACCAAGCTCTTTAGTCACGGTTTATTCATCTATTGAAAATTGCTCAACAGCTGCAGATGTCCCTAATTGTGCATTTGAAAAAGGTATCTATGTACTAAAAGCAGACTCATCGATTACTGATGAGCAGCACCAACGTGTAGTGACCCAAGCAAAAAACTTTACTATCTGGGCGAGTGAAGATGTTCAAAAGCAGTTGAACAAAAAGACTCTAATTATTGGGATCATGGCTAATGAACCTGACGGCTCTACTGCAGCAGACCAATTTATTATCACGCTAAGCCAAGCGAAACAAATCGTTGATGGTGTGGAATTGGTATACACCGCAATTGAAGGAAAAGATGAAACTAAAAAAGCAACGACATACCAAAAACTGATGCAGCTTTTTGATTACTACGTCGATGATAACCAAAACAATGTATTGGGTTCTGAACTAAGTGACTCTTACGACGCTTTCAAAGTCGTGCTACTCCTTCAAGATGGCCTCGCATCAACGGCAGGTATGGAATCACTCCGTTTTAACGAGTGTAATTACGGTAATGGTCAACTAAGTACCCACCGTGCTCTTGGAACACCTAATCCATGTACCGATGATGGAAGAACTACCGATGACGACGGTAATGACATTTCTAATGGCACTGTTGACCCTATACATGAAGATACCAATGCAAATTTAAATCCTGGCTCATTACTGGGCCTGATGTATGAGTACAGAGTTTCGCCAACGCTGAGTGAAGGTGGCGGCGAGTTGATCGGTTCAGCAGGGACTAAGTTCAAAGTCGCTGGAGAAGTTGCTTCTGGTGATTTAGACAGCGATCCTGCTTCTGTATTTATCTCTTGGGCAAACCCTGCATTTATGCCTTTGAATGACTACTTAAATAAATACTTTTTTGCTAACAAATAGCTTACTAAGCTATATCTGATAAGCAGATACAAAAAAGGTCGCTCATGAGCGACCTTTTTCATTGTACTGAGCCATCCAAAACAAGATGGGCACAATCAAATTACTTCACACGACCAACGTATTCGCCAGTACGAGTATCAACTTTAACAACTTCACCGATTGCGATGAATAGAGGTACGCGAACTACCGCGCCTGTTGCTAGAGTTGCAGGCTTACCGCCAGTACCTTGTGTGTCGCCTTTAAGGCCAGGATCGGTTTCTGTTACTGCGATCTCAACAAAGTTTGGTGGAGTTACTGTGATAGGGTTATCATTCCACAACGTTAGAGTACAAACGTCATTTTCAACTAACCATTTTGCAGAGTCAGCAACTGCTTTTACGTCTGCTGCGATTTGCTCAAATGTTTCGTTGTTCATGAAGTGGTAGAATTCGCCATCGTTGTATAGGTAGCCTAGTTCAACGTCAACAACATCTGCAAGCTCAAAGCTTTCGCCTGATTTGAATGTTTTCTCTAACACTTTGCCTGACAGCAGTTTACGAAGTTTTACACGGTTAAACGCTTGGCCTTTACCTGGCTTAACGTATTCATTGTCGATAATTGAGCAAGGCTCGTTATCTAACATGAATTTTAAACCGCCTTTGAATTCATTGGTGCTTACTGACGCCATGATTTTCTCTTCCACATCTTTGAGTTAATTTCAATGCCGCATATCATAACCCGAAAAGTCGAATCTGTTGAGCAAAACTGGCTCAAACAACTATCGAATGCGATCTCTGACCCGACAAAACTGCTTGAGGCATTGGAAATAGACCCAACACCGTGGCAAGCAGGCTTCGCTGCTCGTGAGTTATTTTCGCTTCGGGTTCCTCTTAGCTTTGTCGACCGAATGGAAAAAGGCAACCCGCACGACCCTTTGTTACGACAAGTTTTACCGCTAAGCGAAGAGTTTGAAGTGCACCAAGGCTATTCCGCTGATCCCTTAGAAGAGCAAGAGAACGCTATCCCGGGCTTACTGCACAAATATAAAAATCGAGCACTGATGATTGTGAAAGGTGGCTGTGCGATTAACTGCCGCTATTGCTTCCGTCGTCACTTCCCTTATCAAGATAACAAGGGCTCGAAGTCTGTTTGGCAAACCAGCCTAGACTATGTTGCTGCTCACCCAGAGATCAACGAAGTCATCTTGTCGGGTGGCGACCCACTGATGGCAAAAGACAGCGAACTAGAGTGGCTAATTCATGCTATCGAACAAATTCCACATGTGAAAACAGTTCGAATTCATAGCCGATTACCGGTTGTGATTCCCGCTCGAGTAACGGATGAACTGTGCCAATTGTTAGCTCAAACTCATCTCAATGTGGTGATGGTGAGCCATATTAACCATGCCAATGAAATCAACTTAGAGCTCAAACAAGCTTTCTATAAATTAAAACAAAGTGGTGTGACTCTTCTCAACCAAGGCGTGATGCTTAAAGGTGTGAACAACTGCGCTAACTCATTGAAAGATTTAAGCGAAAAGCTATTCGACGCCGGGATTTTGCCTTACTATATGCATGTACTTGATAAGGTTCAGGGCGCCGCTCATTTCTATATTTCAGATGAAGAAGCGAAACATCACTTTAAAGGATTAATCTCTGAGGTTTCAGGCTACCTAGTACCGAAGTTAACCCGTGAGATTGGCGGACGCAGCAGCAAAACACCACTCGACCTACACATTGAATAGAGAAGTTGTATCAATGAAACGCAATGCCTCAGTTGCTCCACCAGCAATCACGTCCCGACAAGCGCTTAAGTTCAGTTCGAAAGGCTTCACTATCATCGAGCTAGTCGTAGTGATCGTGATTCTAGGTATTGTGTCAGTCACTGCAGCTTCTAAGTTCCTTAACCTTCAAACCGATGCTCGCATCTCGACGCTTAATGGCCTGAAAGGCGGAATGGAGGGCGCAAGTGCTATGCTTTATGGTAAGACATCAGCACTAGGCTTAGATAAGGCTGTCAGCGCATCGATTAACGTTGAAGGCGACGATATATTGGTGGCTTACGGTTATCCTGCGGCGATGAATGATCAAGCTTGGGCACACCTTATCGAATCCACTTTCTTAGATGCGGTTTGGGATACAGGTAGAGCTGACTGGTTCTTTACCAACACAGACGCGAATGATGGCATTATTCTTTATGCACCTTCGAGCCGAAAAAAGCAGGCTGATAACTGCTATCTTGAATATCAAGAAGCGACTGAGACCACGACACCGGTCTTCACCTTAACAACAGACGGCTGCTAGACTTTACGTCATCTTTATCAATCGTTAAGGCAAAAAGTTTTTGTTCGATCGTCCGGTCTATTATTAGCATACTCGGCTCTATTCTAAATTTTTAGGAGGGGTGATATGACACAATTTATAGAACAAACTCTCAACCTTGCCCCCTTTAGCTGGGCAGGTCTTGCAGTATGTATGCTGTGTGGTTCGTTAATCGGCATCGAGCGACAAACGCGCGGTAAACCGGTAGGGATCAGGACATCGATTCTGATCATCAGCGGTACCTATTTCTTCCTGACGATGGCGATTAGCCTTTCCCCTAACACGCTCGATCAAGCTCGTGTACTTGGCCAAATCATTACTGGGGTGGGTTTCCTTGGCGCTGGGGTAATGATGACACTGGATGGAAAGATTCATGGTGTCACTTCAGCCGCGATTATCTGGGTACTCGCTGCATTAGGTATGATGATCGCACTTGGTCACCTTTCCCAATCGGTCATTATCACGCTAATGGCGCTAGTGATTCTGCTTGGTGTCGATAAAGTGGAAAACAGCTTCCAAAGCCTGCGTCGTGGCGTTCATCAGAAGTGGATGAGAAAAGGTCGCGTGAAAAAGTAATCCTAATCTTAGGTGCAATATCTTAGAGACAATTGCTTAGACACAATTCCTTAGAGACAAAAAAGAAGCCTAGTCAAACGACTAGGCTTTGAGCTTGTACGAAAGCGCTTAATACACCTGAATACACACCTGATTCTTACCAGCAGCCTTGGCCTTATAGAGCTGCTCATCAGACGAACGAATACTCTGGTTTTTCCATAAGTGCCCAACACTGTCGAACTTATACAGGGAGTAGAGCGTCGCGCCACCAGATACTGAGACACTAATCTTGTCACCCGTAGGGCATCGATAACTCTGTAGGCTAATGTCGTTTTGAATTCGCTCAAAGATCGACGAAAGCAACTCTGATGATTCACCCGTAATCGCAACAACAAACTCTTCACCACCAAATCGAGCCACGATATCTTGCTGTCTAACGCTGTTCAGCATCAACTGAGCAACATGACAAATCACCTCGTCCCCCACTTTATGGCCATATTGATCATTAACGACTTTGAAATCATCGATATCAAACACACCAACACCAATAATCGGCTCTTCATCCTGAGCCAGTAATCGAGCTTCAAAACCACGTCGATTCAGCAAGCCAGTTAATGGGTCGCGCATTGCGAGGTCATTTAAACGCTGGTGTTCTTGTCTTGTATAGAAGCGCCATAACCATAAAACCGAGAGCAGATACAAAACCAACAGTATCGAAAGCTGAATCTTCTCCATCTCCAATACATGCAGAAAGTGCTCGCTCTTATCTTCTTCAATACTCAGATATAGCTGGGTGTTAATGTCATCAACATACAGAGGCTTGGAATAGGTAAAATCCATAAACCCGTATTTGTTTGCGCCTCGCGTACTAGTGACTTTATAACCATGGGTAGGATTCGAAACTAGGTTAGAGACATAGCCATCGACACCCAATACTCCTTTGAATTCGCCATTAACGTAGATTCCTTTGGTTAAGGTCACCACTTTCTGACCTGTCAGGTAGTCATCATATTGGCCGGTATACACTACTTGGTCTTGGCCTTGAGCTAAGCCAAAACGAATCGTGTTCACCCAATAAGGCCTGCTATTCACAACCGAATCAAAGGTGTCACCCTTGATGTAACTGGCAAAGTCAGAAGGCGAAGATATGATGAACTTCTCTTTTGAAATGAAGTAAATCGCAGAGATGGTATCAATGGTATTGGCAAAATAAGCCATGGTCGGCGCGATGAACAAGCGCTTACCCGCTTCGGCATAAAGGTCCGATTTCGGGTTGCACATCTCGCGAGGGCCAGAGAACATAAAATCAAAACGAGGGGCATGTTGCTCCTCACTGGTGAAGTAGCACGTCTCACCTTCGATCTGTTTGTCATGCGAGAATACGTAAGTGTCACCATGCAGTGGGTAGAGCGCAGTGATGTTGTACTCAAGCGCATTTATGACCTGTGTGAGCTCCGTTAAAGAGCGTGTCACGCCTTGGTTTTCGATTCCATACTGTTTATCTGATTCTTCCGCTGAATCAACGAGCAACAAGCTCAAAACTACTAAAAAACTGGCGGTCAGGCCTAAGAAAGCCTTCTTAAAATCGATAGTATGGGGGTTAATCAAAGCATATAAATCATCGTTGGGAATTTAGCGAACATTGTACTTATAAATAAGTTGACTGCAACAACAAATATAAAACAACATGCTTATCTTATTCAGCAGGAGAGAGTTTGAATCTGGATAAGAAAATACAGAGTAGAAATAACGCCTAAGTAAGAAGCACTTAGGCGTTACGAATCACAATATTGAACTAAGCCTTACTTAGCAAAATTCACGATCGGGAAGCACGGGAAGAAACCGTTATCAGCACAGTTGATCAGGCCAACTTGTACACCTTCGATTTTGTTGGTTTTGTTGAAGATACCAACCTGAACCGTAGACACTTCTGAAAGGTTCGCTGCACCAACATCAACCATAGTGTTACCTTCTGAGTAGTTAACGAAACTCACGTTCGCACCTTTTACATCATTGGTAATATTCACTGCACCAAGGTTAACACCCGTTGTTTTACCTGTATTCCAGTTAAAGAAGCCAAGTGAAGCACCGGTCATTTCTTGGTTCACTTTTGATGCACCGAAGATACCCAGGTTTACACCTGTTGTTGTTTGCGTCTCAGACATACCAACAACCGCGAGATCGACACCTTTAAGGTCGTTTACTTGTCCGTGAAGCAGAGCTAAACGTACACCGCCAACCGCATCTGAATCAGGTGCGTTGAAGCCGTTAATCGTTGAAAACATAACTGGCGATGAAGCAAATGCCGCAGGTGCCATTACTGCTGCCGACACAGCAAGTACTGAAAGTAGTTTTTTCATTGGGGGAGTCTCCACTGACTTATTGTTGACTTGATTAATCCATTTTCAATCAAGTATTTATTATCCTTTATTCAACAGCTATCCATGTTAAATCAATGTCATAACTGTACTGTTGAATATAAGCCGCTAAATCATAAAGAGCAATGGTTAAGAGCAGATGCGGGATTCGAGTGACGAGATGCGAAGAGCAAAGAGCAAAGAAGTCTACTGTTCTAGTGATTTGATTAAGGCTCCAAGCATTCGTGAGATTTGAAGTGCTTCAGATTGCCATTGCTCCCCTGCCTCATTGGAAATGAATCCAACTTCAGAGCCTATGTCTGCTTGAGTTGCAAACTCACCGATGGAGCCCTTTGCGATTGCAAAGAAGTGTTTACGCTCTTTAAGAGACTTTCTCTCACAGCCTTCAGCGATATTGCTAGGTACAGATAAAGCACTGCGAGTAATCTGATCTTTGAAGCCATAATCACGACAATAGCCTACCTCCCGGTAAACAAAGATCGACAACAGACGACTGCGCTGCCAAACATCAAGTTTTCTATAAAGCACAATTTCTACCTAAAGACCGAAAACCTAATCATCTCAAAAGTACCCCATTGAAAAGAACCGAAAAAGAACCAAAGTTCAGGACTTCTATCCTTTCATCTTTTCTAATCTCATACCTACTCTAAATTCTTTTCGTAACCCGATAACCCAAATCTGCCTTTCAAGCTCTTCGCATCCCGTTTACCCGAATCCCGTATCTGCCTTCAAGCTCTTCGCATCCCGATTACTCGAATCTCGTATCTGCTCTTTAAAAAACAAAAACGGAGACCAAGGTCTCCGCTTTTAAAGCTTATGTATAGCTTTCTCTGTTACGAGAAAGGGGGGATGATTACATCATACCGCCCATGCCACCCATACCGCCCATGCCACCCATATCAGGCATAGCAGCAGACGCATCTTGAGGTTTGTCTGTGATCATCGCTTCTGTCGTGATCATAAGACCAGCAACTGATGCTGCGAACTGTAGTGCGCTGCGAGTCACCTTAGTTGGATCCAGGATACCCATCGCAATCATGTCGCCGTATTCGCCAGTAGCCGCGTTATAACCGTAGTTACCTTCGCCAGCACGAACGTTGTTAGCAACCACTGATTCTTCATCACCTGCGTTCTTAGTGATTTGACGAATCGGTGCTTCCATTGCACGTAGTGCAACACGGATACCTACGTTTTGCTCTTCGTTGTCGCCTTCAAGGCCAGCAACTTTAGATGCCGCGCGGATAAGTGCAACACCACCACCAGCAACCACACCTTCTTCAACAGCAGCGCGAGTTGCGTGAAGTGCATCTTCAACGCGGTCTTTCTTCTCTTTCATCTCAACTTCAGTCGCAGCGCCAACCTTAATTACTGCAACACCGCCAGCTAGTTTCGCTACGCGCTCTTGAAGTTTCTCTTTGTCGTAGTCAGACGTCGCATCTTCGATTTGTTGACGGATTTGAGAAACACGACCTTGGATCATTGTCTCTTCACCCGCACCATCGATGATGGTTGAGTTTTCTTTAGTGATAGTAATACGCTTAGCTTGACCTAGGTCTTCTAGCGTTACTTTCTCAAGGTCTAGACCGATCTCTTCAGAGATAACCGTACCGCCCGTTAGGATAGCGATATCTTGAAGCATTGCTTTACGACGGTCACCGAAACCAGGGGCTTTAACCGCCGCCACTTTCACGATGCCGCGCATGTTGTTCACAACTAGAGTCGCTAGCGCTTCGCCTTCTACATCTTCAGCGATGATAAGAAGTGGACGAGATGCCTTAGCAACCGCTTCTAGAGTCGGAAGAAGTTCACGGATGTTTGAAACTTTCTTGTCGATAAGAAGGATGAATGGGCTTTCTAGATCAACAGAACCTGCTTCTTGGTTGTTGATGAAGTAAGGAGATAGGTAACCGCGGTCGAACTGCATACCTTCAACTACGTCTAGCTCGTCTTGCAGAGCCTGACCTTCTTCAACTGTGATAACGCCATCACGACCTACTTTTTCCATCGCTTCAGCAATGATGTTACCTACTGTCGCGTCAGAGTTCGCAGAGATAGTACCTACTTGCGCGATAGCTTTGGTATCTGCACATGGAACAGAAAGGCCTTTTAGCTCTTCAACTGCTGCGATAACCGCTTTGTCGATGCCACGCTTAAGATCCATTGGGTTCATGCCAGCAGCAACGGCTTTTAGGCCTTCAGTGATGATTGCTTGAGCAAGAACGGTTGCTGTCGTTGTACCGTCGCCCGCCGCGTCATTCGCTTGCGAAGCCACTTCTTTAACCATTTGTGCGCCCATGTTTTGGAACTTGTCTTCAAGTTCGATTTCACGTGCAACAGAAACACCATCTTTAGTGATCGTTGGTGCGCCAAATGATTTGTCTAGAACAACGTTACGGCCTTTAGGACCTAGCGTTACTTTTACCGCGTCAGCCAGAACGTTTACACCTTCTAGCATTTTAATACGTGCGTCGTTACCAAATTTAACGTCTTTAGCAGCCATCTTTATTTCCTTTAAATTCTTTATTCAGTCAGTTCAGGTTTATGGGTCGGATTACTCAACGATCGCCATGATGTCGTTTTCAGACATGATCAGAACTTCTTTGCCGTCGATTTTTTCAGACTTAGTGCCGTAGCCTTCAGCGAAGATAACAGTGTCGCCAACTTTAACGTCCAATGGTTGTACTGAACCGTTTTCTAGAATGCGGCCTTTGCCAACAGCTAGAATTGTACCGCGAGTTGATTTTTCAGCGGCAGAACCAGTTAGAACGATGCCACCAGCAGATTTAGATTCAACTTCTTGGCGCTCAACGATAACTCGGTCGTGTAGAGGACGGATATTCATCGGTCAGATCTCCTGATAATTTCCATTTAATTTGATAGTTGCCACGATTGGCATGGGGTTAAAGAGTATGTTGGGGCGATGTGGAAGAACCCAAGGGGGAAAAGAAAAAATTGTGATCTAAGGGGCAGATACGGGATGCGAGTGAACGAGTAACGAAGAACTTAAGAGCAGTTGCGGGATGCAAGTGAACGAGTAGCGAAGAGCTTAAGAGCAGTTGCGGGATGCGAGTGAACGAGTAGCGAAGAACTTAAGAGCAGTTGCGGGATGCGAGTGAACGAGTAGCGAAGAACTTAAGAGCAGTTGCGGGATGCGAGTGAACGAGTAGCGAAGAACTTAAGAGCAGTTGCGGGATGCGAGTGAACGAGTAGCGAAGAGAGGAAGACAAGAGAATCGCCTTCTTTTGTTTTTGCCTTTCATATCTCGAATCCCGTTCCCCCTACCTAACTCTTTGTATCAGCTCTTCAAGCTCTTCGTACCTGCTCTTCCCGCTCTTCGTATCCCGATTACTCGCATCTCGCATCTGCTTTTAAAACTCGTTTCTTCCCTTCCCGCCCACATCTGTTTATCCTACGCTTTTGGTTTCTATCGGCGTTTTACATGCAAGATAAGCACGGGCTATTAACCGCCCCTATTGAGAGTACATTACGTACCATGACCATACCGACCATATTCGGTATGGTGGCGATCTTGATGTTTAATCTCGTCGATACCTTCTTTATCTCATTACTGGGTACTCAAGCCCTTGCAGCGGTGAGCTTCACCTTCCCTATCACCTTTGCTATCAACTGCATCACCATGGGGATTGGCATCGGCCTTTCGACCTGTATTGGACGCTTGCTTGGTCAAGGTTGCGCACAAAATGCGGCTCGCTTTACTTGTCACGGTTTATTACTTGCGGTGCTTCTTGTTGGTTTTGCATCAACAATGGGGCTCGTAACGCTAGAGCCTATGTTTACTTTGTTAGGCGCTGAACCTGAGTTACTGCCACTGATATCCGAATACATGACAGTCTGGTATTTAGCCATTCCACTACTTGTTATTCCAATGGCAGGCAATAGCGCAATACGAGCCAGTGGCGATACCAAAACACCCGCCAAGATCATGATGCTGGCAGGCCTGATTAACGGCATACTCGACCCGCTGCTGATCTTCGGTTACGGGCCTTTTCCTGAGCTAGGGATTCAAGGTGCAGCCATTGCTAGCGGATTCAGTTGGTTTGGTGCGTTGGGTGGCTCACTGTATGTATTGATGGTGCGAGAAAAACTGCTTGCTCCGCCTAAGCTAAAAAACATCATTGATGACTGGAAACAGATCTTAACCATTGGCACACCCGCCGCCCTTTCCAATGCCCTCAATCCACTTGCTGGCGCCATTATCATGATGATGTTGGCTAAACAAGGAACCGAAGCCGTGGCGGCTTACGGAGCAGCCCAGCGTATTGAGTCGATTTTGATCATCGTGTTGATGTCTCTGACCTCGGCACTTACGCCTTTTATGGCGCAGAACTTTGGCGCAAACAACCCTCAACGCAGCTTTAAGGCACTGTTTCTCAGTATGCGTTTTGCTGTGATGTTCCAAGGTTTGATTTTCTTAATGATGGTGCCGCTAAGCATTCCTTTAGCCGCCCTGTTCTCTCAAGAAGAATCCGTACGAGGTATTTTGTGGCATTACTTGTTAGTTGTCCCATTTAGCTACGGATTTCAAGGTATTGTCATGATGCTAATCAGTGCGATGAATGCGATGCATCAACCGCTCAAAGCCTTTCAATGGAGCTTCATGCGTCTGTTTGTATTTACCTTGCCGTTTGCTTGGGTAGGTAGCCAAATCGATGGCGTCGAAGGGCTGTTTATCGGCTTAGCCTTGGGGAACATCATGGGTGGTATTTCAGGGTATTGCTTTGCGCTTCGTGTTAGAGCAAGAGCAGATGCGGGATGCGAGTAAGCCCTTAAGCTCTTCGAATCTCGTTTACGCGCATCTCGCATCTATACTCAAATTCCAGATACAAAAAAACGGCCACACTCGCGTGCAGCCGTTCTAGTATTCGATGAAAGTTAAAAACTACTTAACGATTACGTCACCTGACATCTCAGCCGGGATTGCGATACCAGATAGAGAAAGCATCGTTGGTGCTAGGTCAGACAGTTTACCGCCTTCTTTGAACTCAACGTCTTTGCTGCCCACGTAGATAAGTGGCACTGGTAGGTTAGTGTGCGCTGTGTGGATGCCGCCCGTTTCTGGGTTTACCATCATTTCCGCGTTACCATGGTCCGCTGTGATAAGCAGTTGGCCATCGGCTTCTTTGATTGCTTCAACCACTTTGCCAAGACATTCGTCTAGCGACTCTACCGCTTTAACCGCTGCATCGTAAACGCCAGTGTGGCCAACCATGTCACAGTTAGGGAAGTTACAAACGATAGCGTCGTATTTGCCGCCTTTGATTGCTGCAACAAGCTTTTCAGTTAGCTCTGGTGCGCTCATTTCTGGCTGCAGGTCATACGTTGCTACTTTTGGAGAAGCAACAAGCTGACGCTCTTCGCCTTCAAACTCGTCTTCTTTACCGCCGTTGAAGAAGAACGTTACGTGCGCGTATTTCTCTGTTTCAGAGATACGTAGCTGCGTTTTGCCTTCTTTCGATAGCCATTCACCGTAAGTGTTCTCTAGAGAAGCCGGTGGGAATGCACATAGAAGCGGGATGTCTGCTGCGTATTGAGTCAGCATCACGAAATCGATCGCTGGGAATACGTTACGAGCAAAGCCGTCGAAATCAGGAACGAATGCACGTGTGATTTCACGCGCACGGTCAGCACGGTAGTTCATGAAGATAACCGCATCGCCATCAACGATAGCGGCAGACTCTTCGCCTTCCGCTTTAATTTCAGTCGCTTTAACGAACTCATCGTTTTCGTCACGAGCGTAAGCCGCTTCTAGGCCAGCTACTGCTGTGTCGAATGTGAACTCAGCTTTTGCTTGAGTCAGCAGGTCGTAAGATT
This sequence comes from Vibrio splendidus, assembly GCF_001557875.1. GTDB lineage: Bacteria > Pseudomonadota > Gammaproteobacteria > Enterobacterales > Vibrionaceae > Vibrio > Vibrio splendidus_F. The sequence continues at coordinate 25,701 of NZ_LNRF01000009.1, forward strand.
CTTGAACGCGATCCCAGTTGTTATCACGGTCCATTGCGTAGTAACGACCAATAAGCGAAGCCACACGGCCTTTGCCTAGCTTAGCGAACAACGCTTGGAAGCGTGCTAGTGTGTTTTCTGCGCTACGTGGCGGCGTATCACGGCCGTCTAGGAATGCGTGTAGGTAGATTTTCTCTGCGCCACGCTCTGCTGCCATTTCAACAGCTGCGTAGATGTGATCTTCATGAGAGTGAACGCCACCTGGCGACATAAGACCCATGATGTGAACCGCTTTCTCTGCTTTTACTGCTTTGTCGATAGCGTTCACTAGCGTTTCAGTTTGGCCAAACTCGCCGTCTGAAATTGACTTAGTAATACGAGTAAGATCTTGATATACCACACGACCCGCACCGATGTTGGTGTGACCCACTTCAGAGTTACCCATTTGGCCATCAGGTAGGCCTACATCTAAGCCAGAAGCCGAGATTAGCGTGTTAGGTTGGTTAGCAATAAGACCGTCTAATACTGGTGTTTTAGCGTTCGCGATAGCGTTGTCTTGGTTGTCTTCACGGTAACCGTAACCGTCAAGGATCACTAGAGCCATTGGCTTCTTAGCTGACATAGGACTGACCTCGTTCAATTCAAAATAAATCGGTATAAAAACAAATTAGCGTAATTTTACTACAGTTTACAGTCAAAACTGTAGTGGAAGATCAAGAAAGGGCGCAGGTAGGATGATCGAATGTGAAAAAAAGCGTCATTTTTTGTTTAAGGATTAATAATTACTTCATATGACACTGATTGAAATTGCTGAGTAAATCATAATCAACAGCATGTACATTAAAGCACTTTTAACGTAAGATGCACGCAATTGAAAAGTCGCTATTGATATGTATACAACTTCGGCTAAATATCCCTTAAACAATTATAAAGCAAACTTATAATGAAAAACTCAGTTGCTCTAAAACAGACTCACACATCAGAACTTTCCGAAATAGCCATTGAAACAGAGTTAGACCACCAAGCTCTACAAACTCTATCATCGGAAAGTAAATCTACACTTCACATATACGCACCTGAATCATGTTTAGATATTCTTCATTCTGTTTTAGCTCGACATGACATTAAATACGATATCAATAACTACACCATCAGGGATTTTAAAGGTGAAACCTTGTGCCACTTTCAAAGTTTGAAGCTTGATGAAGAGCACCGCACATTTTTAATTGGAGCGACGGAACTTGGTGCTTGGGTTGAGCCACTAGTGAGCTACTTTGATAGAACGCTTGGTTATACTGAAACGGAACTGCTCCACAGCGGATACTTTCTGCACCAAAAAGCCTTTTCAATTCTTTCAAACAAAAGACATGTCAACGAAAAGCGCTTTATCGATCTACTATTCGTTTTCATGATCGGTTTAATTGCTATTCCTATCGGGCTTTTGACTGCTGCATTAATCAAACTTGAATCACCAGGCCCTGTCTTTTTTAAACAACGACGAACTGGTCAATACAATCAAGAGTTTGAAGTAATCAAATTCCGCTCAATGCGTAACGATGCAGAAAAGAATGGTGCTCAGTGGGCGACGAAGAATGATGCTCGAGTAACTAAAGTCGGTAACTTTATTCGTAAGACACGTATTGATGAACTGCCACAGTTAATCAACGTATATAAAGGTGAGATGTCGATGGTAGGCCCACGTCCTGAACGTGAGGTGTTTATTGAGGATCTAGAAAAGGAGATTCCATACTATCGTTTTCGCCATGCTGTAAAACCCGGAGTCACTGGGTTAGCTCAAGTTAAGTACCCATACGGCGCCTCTGTTGAAGACGCAGTTTGGAAGCATAAATTTGATATTTACTACATTAAGCACCAGAACTGGCGTATGGAATTGAAGATTCTATTCTTAACCGTTAAGACCGTTATTTTTGGAATGGGGAGATAGAAGTGAGTTCAAAATTCTCCGTATTATGCTCTCTATACTTTAAAGAGGAACCTGCCTATCTAGAGCAATGCTTCGAAAGCTTGGCTTGGCAAACACTTGAAGCTAACGAAGTAGTTGTGGTACATGATGGCCCTTTAACTGATGCACTATACGAGACGTTAGATAAATGGAAAAAAAAGCTTCCTATCAAAGAGGTCATATTACCTAAAAATGTTGGTTTAGGAGAAGCTTTAAATTCTGGGTTAAAAGAATGTAGCTATGATTTGGTAGTTAGGGTTGATACCGATGACATAAATCACCTAGACAGATTCGCTAAACAGGTAACTTATATGGATTCAAATATAGATGTTGCTGCGCTCAGTTGCAACATTAACGAATTTGAGACAGACCCTAAATCACCTTCAAGAATAAGAACCGTACCTAGTTCTAACAAGATTAAAGCTTACTCCCTGAAACGAAACCCTATAAATCATATGGCTGTGATATTCCAAAAAAAAGCAATAATTGACGCTGGTAGTTATCAACATCTTCATTTCATGGAGGATTACTATTTATGGCTAAGGCTTCAAGCTAAAGGCTACTCATTAGCAAATGAAAATACTATATTAGTAAGCGCTAGAGTTGGTAATGGTATGCTAGAAAGAAGGCGTGGATTAAAGTATGCCAGAAGTGAAATAAAGATAATGTTTCTAATGTATCAGTTAAAATTAACTAAAAACCCGGCGACGTTTATTTACTTTATCACAAGAGCATTAATACGTTTGCTTCCAACATCTATCCTTTCGAAAATATATCAATCAAATCGAAGATCTAGATTATCCAATTAATCAATATAACCTGCTAGTGTAATGTCAACAGGTTTATCAAGACATCATAAGCATAAAGTTTGAGAAGTAAACAAGATATATAAAATATGAGAAGGTGAAAAGCGGGATGGTAAACAAATATTTTTTGGGTAAATTTAACGCACCAGATATAATTATAGGCTCTAATATATATCTTGTCATTTCAATTCTATATGAAGCATCCCCACCAATAACATCAAACAAGTTTATAATTGATAGGAATAAATACACTTTAAAATATAGGCCACTTCTCAATTTTGGGTAAAACAGCAAGACCAAAGCCACTAATAAAATAGAGAATATGCTTGAAAAGCTTAAATTAAGAGAGAGTGATGAACCTTCAAAATAATAATTAAGTGCAGAAAAAATACTAAATGAAGATAATACATTAACAAACGGCACTAAAAATATAACAAAAGAAAATGCCAAAACAAAAACAAAGCTCAACCGAACCTTTAGAATAGAAAAAATAACGGGTATAAAACTAAACACACCAGCAGCATGAAACAACATTGATGCAAAAGAAGAAATCACTGCTTTATTCACATTATTCTTTTCAGAAAAATATATAGACCAAAGAAAAAAAGCGATAGCACCTCCATGTCTTATAACATTTCCAAAAAATGAATAAAAAGTAAACATTGATATTGTGAGAAGCACTGCCAGAACACCATTAGCAGCTATTAAATTTATCGCTGTTAATGTTAAAAAAACAGATGTAACCGTCTGTAAAAACATGATAATAGAAATATCATCTGTAAATAAAGTATAGATATAAATTTCAAACCAATAAAGCTTTTCAAAACTCAATCTTGGATATGTTTCAAAAAAATCAACATACCCAACATTAGCCATTGTTTCGAACATACTATAATACGCTACTGTGTCATTACCTGAGTCATAACTCCGAAAGCCAATAACATAAGAAAGACACAAGGTAACTAATAAAACATCATACCAAGTGGCTTTATCTCTAAGTTGAAGTATTAACAATAGGTATAAAGACAAAAAAAGTGATGTTAATAAATACTCGCTCATATAACTCTACTAGTTTTTAATTGTAATTAAAGAAAAATATTCATGGTATAACATTACATATAGTTACTTTTCTACTGCTTCCTTCCAAAGAAGGCGGGATTTTTCTTCTGAAAATTCGTTAACTGTAGAACTAGTATCAAATGAATAACCTAATGTGAAATGATTAATAATTAATTTCGCCATCACAATTTCTGAACTATCCAAATCTAATTCAAAATTATATTCCTTTATTTGTGAATCACAAAGATAACCTACAGCCCCACAATTACCCTCCAATATTTCCCTTGGTCCTGTGTTACAATCCATAGCGACAACTGGAGTACCATGAGATATAGCTTCTAAAAGATTTAGTGGCATTCCTTCCCTTTCTGAGGTTGAGATTAACAAATCCGCATCAGTATAATACTTCTTCAGATCGTTAGTATATCCTAAAAAAGTAACTCTCTTTTGAATATTTAGTTGAATTGCAAATTCTTTAAGCCTTTTCTCTTCATCACCGATACCTGCAATTTTAAGCTCAAAATTAAATTCATCATGCTCACCTAATTTCTTCAATACCCGTAGTAAGCTGTCAATTCTTTTTGAAGAAACCAGACTGCCTACAGCTAACAGATGAACTGTGCTACCTTTATTTGGAGGTAGTATGGTTTTTCGGATAACACTAGAGAAATAAACTGAATTAGGAATACAAACTGAATTGGTTAACTTGAATTTTTTTTTCGCCCTGGCCAAAGCATCTTTAGAGATAAAAACCGAAGATAGCCCTGAGCCGGAAAGGCTAATAAGGGTTTTTATGAAAATTTTCTTTAATAGCCCTGCATCGTGGTAATACCCAGCGACATCAGTGTGATATACAGAAATGACTTTAACTCTTCTGAGTGACAGCAACCTATATATGTGGCTCAATAGTATAGGAAAAAAATGCATTGCAATTATATATTCTGTTCTATTTTCCTTCAGCTTTGAAAAGAAATGAGGTAATGATAACAAGTTTAAGTATAGCTTTCTGAGCCATCCAACGTTGTGTACGCGACTAGAAAAAAAATTGAAATAATAATCGCCATCAATATCACCATCAATTGTATCCGTGCACCAAATTTTCACATTAACGGTATTGCTATCTCTAAGATAATTAAGACACTTTCTAGATTCTTTAGCTACACCTCCAGAATGAAGGTGAGGAGTTAATATAACTATTGACATAATCCCAACTTAAATATTCCCGGAGAATTTTCTCCACTTAAAACTTCGTGCAAGAAATTTACTAGTTCTGTAAAAACTTAAAAAACCATTTTTCCGAGCATAATTGACATACAAAGAGATACCTTTCAAACCAAAGAATGCCATAACGTAATATAGGCCACGCTCAATTATCTTTTTAGCTTCGTCGTCTCTGCAGATATTAGAATCTTGCAAAAGTAGTTCAATTTTTTCTAGATAACTCCCTTTACCGACCTCAATGCCCAGATAATCGGATATGGCTTTATGACTAATCTTTAATTGACTACCAATTTGACTTAAATTATATTTTCTTGAAACTTGATCATCATGAACTCTATACTTGAGTAAGGGTTCTACAATATTGCCTATATTACCTATTTTTTGCATATCAACCCAATACATGTAATCTTCAGCGTCTTGGTACTCTTCTTTATACTCAATACCTGAAGACAAAAACATAACCGTAGGATGATAAACAGGCGTTGAAAAAAAGCTTTGAATCATACAATGCTTAGGTTGTATTGGTAACTCACTAATCCCAGAACGAGAACCTATAAAAAAGGTTTGAGTTCCGCACAATATTAAATCACCATTAATTAACTTGTCTACTTGCATTTCAATTCTATTCGGTAATGATATATCGTCAGCATCCATTCTAGCAATATATTTCCCTTTAGATAAGGACAGCGCATAATTTAATGATTTAACGATGCCACTATTTTTTCGATGATATACAGTCAATCTGGAATCATATCTCGCCATTTTATCTAAGATAGCACCACTATTATCGGTTGAACCGTCATTAACGACGATTACTTCCAATCTAGTGTAGGTTTGTTCCAATATTGATTCAACAGCTTCCTGGACATAACCTTGTGCATTATACACGGGTATAATTACTGAAACCAATGGGTCTTCTAAAGCATTCATATCAAATCTCTCTTCAATTTTTTTATTTCTTAATCTCGGACTGTTGCGCAAAAGGACAATATCATCATTTCAGTTACTCGAAGAAATCTCATTATAGTTAATTAATATATAAAAAGTTCGATACATCAAACAAAAAGACTCACTTAGCAAAACTATAATGGCCATATTTGCAGCATCTATTTCGAATAAAAAATACGTTAACATTGTAAATGAGCAATAACAAAAAAAAGTATATAATGAACTTCTATTTACAATTTTTTGAAAATTAAATGCCCCCAAAAGTGGGTAACCCAATAGCATAGAAAGCAAACTAACCAAAGAAGAGAGCAAAAATATATCAAGTATAACTTTTACATCATCAAACTTGATGTCATTTGATAAAAACCGAATAACGTCTTCTGAATAGAAATAAACCAATGATATACAAAAGGTTGCTGATAATAATATAAAAACAACTAATCGGCAATATAAACTGATATTTTTCGTTCGACACATGTATGGATAAAGACTAGTTGTCACAATCCCCATCATACTCTTTATTGCAGCATATATTTTCTCTGCTATTGAGTATATTCCAACAACATGGTTTCCAAAAAAAACACCCAATATAATAACACTCATATTTGAATAGGCAGAGAAAGCAGCTCTAGAGTAGAAATAACCCCATGCTGACTTATATAACAATGTCAAATTTTTAATGTTAAGCTTATCAAATCTAAAAATTAGGACTTCGTCATTTGACAAAAGAAAATACTGGACCATTACCATTAACAAACATGATATGACAGATGCCAAAATGAGATACTCTTCATCAACTCTTAACCAACTAAGTAACAAAACAAAAATTATAAAGAAAGTACGCTCAATAATATATGCAACACTCAATGCTTTTATTTTTTCTCGGCCTTGTAGTAGCCAAGATACATTAAAACTTTGAATAATTAAGTAAAGTGTAATGATACCAATGCTAACAAACGAAACATTTGAGATTGAGCCATATATCAACAATATTAAACTTACAAAAAAAGTATTAATCAACCGTGAAATGGTAACGTTTTGAAATATATATTCATCGTGTTTTTTTTCAGCTACAACCTTTGGTAAATAGACGTTATAACCATAATCTACTAACTGAGTAGCTATCCCTATAATAGCTAGTAACGTCGCAAAAACACCATACCCAGAAACTCCATATTGTTTAGTCAAAATTGCAATATATACAATAGGGGCAAAAAAGCCAAAAACGCGTACAACACCCAAAGACATAATTTTCAAACTCAAGTCTATAAAATCGTTTTTACTAGACATTATTTACAACTTTATATCTATTGCATGCCATACACGCTTTTCTTCATCTGGTAACTCCATATAGTCACTACCATATCTTATAGTTAACCACTCATCTAAAGAGCTTGGAGCTGGAAATTTACGCCCCTCAAACTCTATATTTTTAAGCGGATATAGCAATTTATCACTCATAAAACCCAGCTCTGCAGGCACTTCAATACCAAAGCCTAAAATCCTATTGCTTCGACTAGATTTACGATTCATTAATTTTGATTGTTTTTCAATGAGATAATCAAGCACGTACCACGGAAAAATATTAGCCAGTTTTGATAATACTCGTCTAACCTGAGAGTTGTGGTCAATATATACGGATATCGTTTTTAGGTAATAAATTCTAACTAATAGTCTTTCAAAAACATGCCTAAATATTTTATTTTTTGAATAATAGTCCACTGGAAATATATCCACAAATAATCCTCTGTGTGATTTATCAAAATCTGAAGGCATTTGCAAATCATCAGCTTCTATCACTTTAGTATTATTCAATCTAACTTTACAAGGCAGTGTTCTTTTGAAATAAAAATTATCTGTCTTAGGAGTTTGTAAAAACAAGTCACTTGGAAACTGATCACTAGTTAGTTTTATAAACTTGTTAAAGTCTTGCCTGGTCATACATATATCAATATCGTCATCCCATGGGATAAATCCTTTATGCCTAACTGCACCTAATAAAGTACCTCCGTCAAGCCAATACGATATATCATTTCTTTTACATATTTCATCTACTGAAATTAAAATATCCAACATTTTAAATTGAGCAGATCTTAATGTTTTGCTATCAACTTTTTCTTTCATAAAAACTCACTAACATGAGAACACTCTATCGAAGTGGTCAACTAATTTGGCCACGGATTATATTCTAACCAAAACAATCATACTGATTAATGTGGGAGGAATCGTCATTAGATTAATATAGTTCAACTGGACTACAACCTCTCACCATTAATTTATAGGCATACTTAAACCAATCACTTAACTGATATTCATGTGGGCTCTTTTTAAAGAACCCACTTTTAAAAAGTATTTAGCTAATCCAAATAATATTTACAAAAACATACGATCCCTTACCAAGATTTACAAAAAAACCTTATTAGAAATTTTTAATATGGAAAACTTAAAAATTAACAGTTATCTATCAAAAAATTAAAACTATTAGACAAAGAAAAACATGGAGGAAAATCTAGATTCTCTTTTTAATACGCCACCAAAGAGGATATTGCTCTACCTAATTTAATCGTATTGTGAAATTCTTGATATGTCTTTCAAAACAAAAGTTGCAGCGCTCGGAGATTTTTCAACCTCATCTCTTGTTGTATCGCCAGAAAGTACAAGTATAGAATCTATGGATGCATTATTTGCCATTGCTATATCAGTGTACAATCTATCCCCTATCATAATTATTTCATCTGAAGCTATATTTTGTTCTTTCATCAAAAACTCTATAACCTCGGGGTTTGGTTTTCCAAAAACTTTAAAAACCTTTCTATTTGTCGTTTTTTCAATCATCGATGTTAATAAACCAATATCAGGGACAGGGCCGTTTTCAGTAGGACAAACCGGATCGCAATGAGTTGCGATAAAGTCTACACCTTGATTAATTAACCTACATGCATCAACTAATTTTGAGTATTCTAATTCTGTATCATAGCCTAGCACTACAAACTCTGGATTATACGAGCAAATATCTATATTGGCATCTAAGATGGTTTTCTTTAAGCTCTTAGTTCCCAAAACATACACTTTTTTTACTTGCATCTCTTTTAAATAATTTACAGTTGCATCGGTAGATAAAATTATTTGCTCTTCTACTGCACTAAGTCCTAGATTACCTAACCTTTTCACATAGTCTAATTTATTTTTAGAGGAGTTATTGGAAACATAAAATATCTTTTTCCCGTTTTTTTCTAGTTTTTTTATCGCATCAACAGCACCGTTTATCTTATCATTACCAACATAAACGGTACCATCTAGATCAAAACAATAATATTTATAATCAGTTAATCTTTTTTTTTTTGAGAAAATATCTCATCAGATAAAGCTAAATCATCATAATTATCAATTTCAACCCATGGTAAACCTTCTATATCAAAAGCCTCAAATTTCAGAATTTGTGATTGAAACAGTCGCTGCATAGCAACTTCAGTCCAATCTTTAAGGTTCTTATCTACTTCGATAATACTCTCCAATTCATTGAAAAACAAATTACTAGATTCTTCAGAGAATTTATAAAAATCGATAGAACAGCCAAAAGAGTTACTTTCTGTCACTTGTTTTGATATATCTACAATTTTATTATTTGAATTCAATGATACTTTCATTGATTCATCATTGAATAGCCCAGCATCTACTGCAACCAGATCTGTTCGATTATCATTTAACATTTTCGATACTAAAGAAGAATCAACGCTCAGATCTGCATTGTTTAAAATAAAGGCTTTTCCTTTGACATACTCTTTAGCCAAATAAAATGAGTACATATTATTTGTATCTTCATAGATAGTGTTTTCTACAATTGTAATGTTAAAATCTTTAATATGTTTACAATAGTCTTTAATTGCTTGCCCTTCATAGCCAACAACAATAATTAACTCTTTAATCCCTGCTTCTTTGTAAGTGTCCAACTGGTATTGTAGGATTGTTTTTCCTGCAGTTGTAACTAAGCATTTAGGCTTATCGTTCGTCATTGGACGTAAACGAGAGCCCACACCAGCGGCTAAAATAACAGCAATCATAATTATTCATTCCTTATAATTTAACATTTAAATTTCAGTACTTTAAATAGTACTGAGACACTTTTAATTCACTTTGATATATTTCATGTTGAATAATACATGTACAATATAGCTTTTATTGTTTTTAGTAACATTCACATACGGAAAAACAGTCTTTCAATGGCTTGTAGCACTTATGACTTGCCATCCACTCGCATTTGGGTACGCTGCCGCCCTTAGGTTTGGCTCCTACAGGCAATGAATCACAATTTTTCACTGTGCTTCAGGTTTATGCGTTTTTCATACGGTTTTAATTTGCTGCGTAGTCTAGCAAATCAAGTGCATATTGACCAGTTTGCAATTTACCTAATTCTGACAAGTGCCTCAGAAAGCATTGACCCAGCGGGAGCATTGTACGTCTTGTAGGTACTGAGTGCCTATGTGGTATCGGTTTTCTTGTGCTGCGTCGCAGTAGCGTTTTTCTATATCAATGAAAATATTGCCGTTGCGGCACAGCGAGACGAAGCTTGGGTTGTTATTCACAACCAATAACGCTTTAATCTCTGTGCGTGTTAGCCCTTGTGGGTAGTGGTTAACCAGCAGTTTCAAGAACTCGCCAATGCGCCCTTCAACTCGCGCTATCTCTTTTTCTAAAATGGTGACTTTTTCTTCCGTTGTCAGTTTCTTTGGGCTGATATCGTCCATTTGCCCTCTCCCTAATTCTACTTTTGTATCTTGACGTTTTTTGTCTACATTCACGTTTGGTCTGCCTTAACCTTTGGTTTACCTTAGCTTTTGGTTTCCTAAGCTCTTGGTTTTCAATAGCTTTGAGCTGTGTGAACTAGCGCTTAGTCTGTGAATAATCGAATGGTCACTGCTTAGAATCCGTGCCGGGCGATTTGGATTGAACTAGGGCCTTGATACGCGCTTCGAACGGGTTAGTGGTGCTTTTGGCTTTATAGTCCGCTAGTGCCTGAGAGACAGGTGTGGGTTGTTGGGGCTTGATTACTTTTGACTGGCTGCGCTTGGTTTAAAGCTGTTGTGGGCGCACCTGCTTTTCTTGATCCTACGGCTTTTATCGATTGAGCTTTCTTTGAGGGTTTCACCGCTTTGGTTTGCTTAACCGCTTTAGCTTGTTTAGCCGCTCTTGTTTGATGGGAAAATGGCGATGAGTCTCGCTTCGCTTTGGCTTGGGCGCTTCTTCTTAGCCAGCCATTCACAAAGTGGCCAATGTGCTCTAAGGGTTTGCGCTTGTCGGGGTTGATGTACAACCACGCTTGCATGGCATGCAGTTCTTGCAGCACATCTAACTTGGGGTAGGTGCGTTCTAATATTGTGGTGAACTCATGATAAATCGGCGCACTGCCTTCTTTGGTGAGCAGGTGAATCACGGCTTCATTGTTGCTTTTGGGTTTGGAAGTGAAGGGGGAGCTCTCATGTTCTTCAGAACCGCTTGGAGGATCAAGAACATCGGTGTCATCCAAGATACCGTTTTTCAAACTCAACTCTGTTTTATATTCTTTATGAAAGATTATGTGTGCCAGGTGATCACTCTCCGTGTTGGATCTGGAGTCACCCTGGTGGGTGTCTGGATGTTCTGTTTTCTGCGTGTGTTCTGTCTTCTGTACATTTTCTGGCGAGGCTAGCGGTAAGCTTGTTTGTTCTACAGTGGCGTTGTTTAGGTCGGTTTGATCATTTATGTCTAGAGCTTTGGCTGCTTGGTCTAGATCGGCCTGCTGAATGTGGCTGTCGCTGGGTAGGCGCAGCTGATAGATGTTGCTGCGCTGGCGTCCTGAATCATCAAACCGCTTTATCCGCTTCACAAAGCCTTGTTTTTCCAATTCGTTAACGTGTAGTTTCACGGTTCTTACCGACACTTCGCAATATTGCGCCAAGTAATTGAGGGAAGGAAAACACACGCCGCGCGCGTCTGCGTTATCGGCTAATTTCAATAGCACTAACTTGCTTATTGGCGAGCCGGTTTTTAAGGGGATAAAAGAAAGAATAAGAGAAACACACATGGTTAACGCTCCTTGTTAAATGACCATTCGTACTGAAATCCATTGATATAAAGGGCATTAACAACACTTTTTGGCGCTTTAGGGGCAAAAGGCCTATGAGATAAGTTGTAAGAAAAGATGTTTGGTTAATCGCCTCGGATAGATATGCAACATCAACCTTATTGGTCAATGACTTTTCGAAGCACCTCTCACTTTTTTGCGTTCCTCTGTTTTCGTGTTATTCCCGCCAACCCCAATTAAGAATGTTGAAGTACATTGCCCTCCCCATGCAGCAATAAGGTGCTTAATGAAGGCGATAGTTTCTCTTTTTATTTCAGCGTATCAACCCGGTATGGCGAGCATAGAGTGCCGTGCTAACTCCCTCATTCAGTCACGCCAGCCGTTATTTTTTAGTGATAGTGATGGGTTTGGCCAAGTACTGAGCTATGAAGGCGGCGGTTATAAAGAAAGCCAAATGGAAGGTTGTTATTTAAATGAGGATGAATGCGGTGACGCCCCCAGCTATGAGGATATTTGTTGGATGATCAGCCGAGCACGGCGCAGGCAACCACTGGGTTATTGCGTGATGTATTTACGCTATGTAAACCACCACTCTGGTTATGCCAAAACCGTAGCCACCAGTTTGCGACAACACATCGCATTGCACCCTAATTTAAAAGAATCGTTATCAACGTCTTTAATCACTTGGTTACAACAACACGAGGATTTATTTTGTCAAACACTCCACCAGCAACTGATCGAGTTCCACACCAGCCACTAGAGGCTTCTGTTTTGCCTGAGCAGGCTAGCACGGAAGAGCTCATCCCTTCGTTAGAGCCTTGCTTATCTCCTGCTTCCTATTCTCTTAGCTTGGTTTCAGTTTTACTCCGCTTATCTTTTTGTCCGCCCTATTCCTTTATTACAGTGCATTGCAGCGCCACGCCGCCACAGCAAGATGTAGACGTGGCCGAGATTCGTCGATGGCATAAAAAGAGAGGCTGGCGTGATGTGGGATATCACTTTGTTATTCGTCGCAACGGGGATGTCGAACTTGGCAGGCTGCTGTCACAAACCGGCGCACATGTGAAAGGACACAACAAGGGCAATATTGGGGTTTGTTTGGTCGGAGGCTGTAATGCCGAGCTGCAACCAGAAGATAACTTCACACTTGCGCAGCGCAAGGCGCTGTTTGGTTTGATGGCTGCACTGCAAGAGCAGTTCTTAATTCCAGATGATAATGTTAAGGGGCATAAAGATTGGGGCGTGAATAAGGCGTGTCCGGTTATGGCTTTAAGAGCAGATGAGGGTGGCGAGTAAACGAGTAGCGAGGAGATTAAGAGCGGGTGCGAGTGACGGGTAAGCGGGATGCGAAGAGCTTAAAAATCAGATGCGAGTGACGGGTAAACGAGATACGAAGAGATGAAGAGATGATTCGAGTGGCGCTTTTCGTATCTCGCCACTCGCATCCCGTTACTGTCTTTAGATCTTCGTTTACCCGATTACTCGCATCTCGTTACTGCTCTTAGTTATTTCTTATCGCTCGAATATGTGTAGTTGTAGTAACCGTAGCCGTATGAGCTTGATGCTTTCTTCTCGATGGCGTTGAAGATAACGCCTTTCACTTCGATGCCTGATTGTTCGAAGCGGTTGCGAGCAACATCGATCTCTTTAATGGTGTTTTGACCGTAACGAGCAACCATTAATGTGGTACCAGCGAAAGCACCCACAATGCTTGGGTCGGTTACTGCCAGTACTGGTGGGGTATCGACAATCACCAAATCATACTCTTTTGAAGCCCACTCCATGAGCTCGGCAAAGCGTGGGTGCATCAGCAACTCAGATGGGTTGGGTGGCACTTGGCCGCGAGTAATAATTTCTAGGTTCTCTACTGGCGTTTTTTTGATTGATTGAGCAAACTCTTGCTTACTGCTTAATACATCAGAAAGGCCGTTGTCCCATTTCACACCGAAGCTTTGTTGTAGGTAGCCTTTACGCATATCCGCATCAATCAATAGTACCTTTTGGCCTGTTTTTGCGGCTACTGCAGCAAAGTTGGTCGAGATGAATGACTTACCAATGCCTGGCGCAGGGCCTGAAATCATCAAAATGTTATTTTTCGCTTCGAGCATCGCAAAGTGCAAACTGGTACGAAGGCCACGCAGTGCTTCAACCGAAAGATCGGCAGGGTTCGATTCAGCAAGCAGCGCTTGAGTGCCCTTGGTTTGCTGTTTCTTCGATTTAAAGCGGTTGGTTAGCTCAATCTGTAAATCAGATTTTGGTACCGCTGCGTATACCGGAAGGCCAATTTGTTCAATTTGGTCTGGGCTTTCAACACCACGGTGGAACGCTGCTTTTACTAACACAAACGCGACACTTAGCATGCCACCCAAAAGCGTTGCTAACACAACAATTAACGGCTTTTTAGGTTTTACAGCGCGAGCATAAGCTTGTGCGTCATCCAGAATACGAACATTACCAACCGTACCGGCTTTAATGATACTTAGCTCTTGAACCTTGTTTAATAACTGGATGTAGATCTGTTGGTTTACTTCCACATCACGCGTCATACGCAGTACTTCACGTTGTGTTTTTGGCAGTTTTTGTACTTGCTTGTTTAAGCGCTCTTTCTCACCCAATAGTGTTTTACGTTTATCAAGTAGGGCTTTGTATGCCGGGTGATCTTTAGTAAAGCGTTGGCTAATTTCACTCTCTTTAAATGTCAGCTCATTCAATTGCGCTTCAAGTTCTACCATTACCTTCAGGGTTGATTGTGCTTCTAAACCCAAGTCGATTGATTCGTTCTTTTGACGGTAGTTGTTTAGCGTATCTTCATAACCCGTCAGCTCAGATTTAATGCCTGGAAGGTGGCTTTCTAGGAACTGTAGGCTCTTCTCTGCTTCTGCAGAATTACGCTTCACGTTTTGTAAGAAGTAAGTCTGGCTAATGTGATTGAGGATATCAGAAATCAGCTGCTTGTTTTCACCTTCAAAGCTTAGCTTCAGAATGCCGGTTTGCTTGCCTTGCTCAGACAGAGACAAAGAAGCCTTCAACCATTCGATTGCTTCTAATCGGCTACGTTGACCAATCGAGAATTCAAAATCGTTGTGTGATTCAAAACCGGCCACAAACAAGCTGTAGTCGTCGGCGGTGGCTAGCTCACCCACTTTGCCTTGCAAGATAACTCGCTCATCGTCACGAACTAATTGGTAGGTACCCTGCTCAGCATCGAGAATTTGAATGGTGTGTGCGTAACCGCTCGCATAGCTTGGCAAAGTAAAGCGGCTCACTGCGATGTGGTTGATGTCACCGGTTAAGCGAGCAAAACCCTTACCTACGATGGGTGCGTAGTTCGGTGATGTCACCGTCGTTAGGTTAAACTTATCAACCGTTTCACCTAAGATCATACGAGATTTGATGATCTCCACTTCTGTCGTCGCAGAAGATTCTTGAGAGAACAACTCGCCCATATCACCGACCATCGATGAAATGCCGCCAGAGCTCTTCTCTTCAATTTGGATCAGGGCATCAGCTTTGTATATCGGCGTTGAAAGTAGCGCAAACGCAATACCAAACACAGCAAAAGCAAATGTGGTCAGCATGATTAGCCATTTAGCATCTAATAAGATGCCAAGCAGTTTTCCTAAATCTATCTCATCAGAGTTATCTGTATGCGATTGCTGAGAGGGTTGTGTTGTCATTTGTTTGCTACTTCCTAAACTAGTTTTTTGAAGAGAGATACGCTCCGCGCACTTCTCTTTTATATGATTCTATTGGTGGCTTAGCCACGTCTACGTATAGAGCATGACATTTAAAAAGCTGTCTATTCAAAACCTACGGTATTTAAACTTACAGTTTTTTTGCCCAAGCTTGCGCAGCTTCGTCAATCAGCTTATAAGCGTGTTCAAAGGCTTCACGGCTTTGACGGTAAGGATCAGGAATGTCTTTTTGGCCTATCCACTGACCAAACAGCATCGTTTTTCCGCGAGCCTCCGGCGATATTTGAGTAAGCGCTTCTAAATGGCCCTTCTCCATCACCAAAATCAAGTCATACTGAGCACAAAGCTGTGGCGTGACTTGTTGAGACTGATGATTTTCAACATCGACACCATTTTCAGCGGCAATCACAATCGCCGTTTCATCTGCAGGCTTACCAATTAAACGGCTTTTTTCAGCAGCAATACCAGCAGAGGCTACCTCTTTGTTCGGTAGTAATTTTTGAAGAACGCGCTCTCCCGTCGGGGAACGACAAATGTTACCCACGCAGACCACTAAAATTTTATTAAACATAACTGACTTCTAATTGTAATGGGCTTATAAGCTGACGTACTTATAAACTAAATATACTGATAAACCGAATGCACTTCTAAACATAAAAAAATCAGGCCACACGTGAAGTGCAACCTGATTACCGTTCTATCTTAGCCTAAGGCCAATTACGAACACGTAGCGCACCTTCGGTTAAATTATTAAATCCGTTGATGGTTGGAAGCAGCTGACCTATCACACGGTTCCAACGGCTGATTGGTGCGGCCGTTACGTAAACAATATCGTAAGGCTTTAAATCAAATTCGGTGCCAATCACTAAGGCTGATGCATCTTCGATATCCAGTTGGTAGATGTCCGCCATACGTTCTGATTTATCATCAGAAGTACGAATTACAAACACCCCCGTTGCATCGGCAGTGAGTTCGTTAATACCACCCACATTACTTAATGCTTCTGTCAGGCTCATTCCTACGCGATCAATCTTTAATAACTTAGGCTCTTTCACTTCCCCCATCACAAACACTTTCTGATTGTCGTTACGAGGTACGTGAACAATATCGCCCGCTTGCAGTAAGCGGTTTTGCGTTAGGTCACCGCGTTGCATCAAACCATAAAGAGACAGGTTCTCTTCCACGCCGTTACGGGTTAATGAAACATTACGCCAATCGGCATCTTCAGACAAACCACCAGAGCGGTTCACCGCATCCAGCAGTGTTAATGGAATGTTAGTAATCGGCTGTTGGCCAGGTTTTGAAACCTCACCAGTAATGTAGGTTTTCTTAGAACGGAAAGCCGCTACGTTAACATCAACCTGAGGGCTCTCGATGTACTTAGCTAAACGAGTCGCAATATCCTTACGAATTTCACGAACGGTTTTGCCTGCCACTTCTACTGTACCAATGTAAGGGTAGAAGATAGTGCCATCTGCATGGACCCAGTTACCGGCTTCTGCGCTGCTACGGTAAGAACCCGCAGGGATGGTCAGTTCAGGGTGATCCCAGATCGTGATGTTTAGGATATCACCGACGCCAACTTGGTATTCATACTTTGCGATGTCGACATCCAGTTCAGGGTTGGCTTGTGAAACCGACAATGTATTGGTTTGGTAAGTCGATACCAACTGTGCAGTCAGTGGGTAAACATTCACCACTTCCGAAATGTCAGACTCTTGTTGCTGTTCCTCAGAGGGCTGAATCACATTCTTACCACCGGTAGACAGGTGAGTACCTGGAGTCGTACACCCTACAAGCAATGCAGGAATAAGCGCGAAAAGGAGACGATTTTTATTGATCTTCATGTTAACCAAGTAATAGAGGTGGAATGTATTGTGATCCCCAAAAGGACACCAAAGGAAGTTAAGCGCGTAATTTTATCAGCTATGCAGCATTTAATAGAGTTAAGGCGGGGAGGGATAACGTGATCTTGTTCCCATTTAATATCAAAGAGACGCTACCGCCCTTTGATATTCCGCGACATCACACTGCGTAGTTAATATGCCTCTATCTATCTGGCATTGAGATAGAAGTTTTATGTCGTAAACCGAGCCAAAAATCGGACTTTCACACGGTTATTTTATTGCGTATGCATTATCCACAATTTGTGTTTATTATCAACCTAGTTGAATGGTTAAAGAGCAGATACGGGATTCGAGTGAACGAGATGCGAAGAGCTTAAGAGCGCAAGAGCAGATGCGGGATGCGAGTGAGCGAGATGCGAAAAGCTAAAGAGCAGATGAGAGTAGCGGGATGCGAGTGAACGAAGAGCTAAGAGCAGTTAAAGCCTTGACGGGATGCTTTTAGCTCCTCCCCTTTATCACAACTGTTGCTTGGCAGAAAACACCAACATAAGGGGAGGCTGGGAGGGGTTGGTAACACATAGATTAACATCCCCCTCTAACTCCCCCTTTGATGAACATCACTGCTCACAAACGAACGGCGTTCAAGGGGGAGAACCAAAAGCGAGGTGCAATTAATATCACCAGCTCTTAAGCTATTCGTAACTCGATACTGCTCTTCCCCGCTCTTCGCATCCCGTCTACTCGTTACCCGAATCTATCTTTTCTCGCTCTTCGTATCCCGCTTACTCGTCACCCGTATCTATCTTTTCACGCTACTTGGTCTTTGGAACCAAGGTGAGCGCGCATCGGTTTGATCGAGCAAGTTGTATTGCTTATTCAGCACTTGGCCGCCGTCACGCGTGATCGGTAGCCAGGTAAAGCCAGCGCGGCTTGAGCTTGGTTTCACGGTGACTAAATCAAACGGAATCGACACGTAGAAGCCTTTGGTATAACTGCCTTCACCGTACTCTTCGGTTGTCATGTCGGTTAAGCTGACAAACGCACCAGCAATCACGCCGCTCTTGAACTGCTTAGAGAAGTCGACACGAGTACCGATATCACCGGCAAGGAATTTACCAACGCCCACTTTCAGCAAGGTATCGCTCAAGAAGTCCCATTGTGGGGTGTAGTAACCGGTAATAAAGCCAGTCGTGCCTTTATCGATCACTTTGTACGTTCGGCTGCTGTCGTCTGGGTTAACTTGGATCTCTTCATCAAACGTACCAAACCAGCTTTCTGGATCGCGCTGGCTTATTGCTGTCATGTCTGCGCCAATCGCCCAGTTTTGGTTGAATGGACGATACAGGATTTCGCCACCCACACCCGCGAACATGCTCTCTAGGTAACCGCCGTAAGCTTGGGTGTAGATACCGCTGCCATAGTCTTCAAACCACGTCAGTTGTAAACGGTCTAAACGAACCGGATCATCAACATAAGACCGGAACAAGGTTCTTACCCTTGGTGTTTGGTCAGTGCCGTCTGATGGGACGGTATAGTTAAACTTGTCGTAGTTATCGATTAAGTTAACGTACAAAGAGCCCGACAATTCAACATTGTTTAACGCCCAGAACGAAGCATTGGTGTATAAACCCAGGCTATATAAGTAGAAGTTTTCAGCCGAACCGAACGATTGCGCTAGGTTTGGTGAAATCGACACATCGAATCGTTCACGTCCATCATGATAAATTACGGATTTCTTGCGCTCTAATTCGTGAGTATCGGTTGCATCACTGGTTTGAGCATTGAGATAACTGTTGTTAGCTGCCGCTTTGAACGCTTGGGCATCTACCGTTGTCTCGGTGAGTTCCAACGATTTGTCGTTTTCAATGATTTTGTAGGTGTCGATGTAATTCGGTACCGCGTTGGCAATCACGATCGCACCGCGTTCAAGGGCGATATCTCTGTCTCGGTATTTAACTTGAGTACCCTTTACTACAATGCTGTTATCGTCGACCAAGATTTGCGCTTGTTCATAGCCCGCGACGGTTTCAAGTTCTTCTGCAAGGGCCACCATATCAATATCGTCAACCGTATCGACACCACTTGGGCGCAATTCTGCTGTTTCGGTATCTCGCCACACCGAATACATTTCATTGAAGTTGGTAGAGAGGTCGAAACCAAGGGTTAAAGTATCGCCTCGCTCATAGCTGACTTTAGCTGAGCCCCAATCGGTGAAACGATACACAGCACCCACGTTCCATGGCGTGTGTTGTGTCATGTCGACACCACCACGCACAACAGGGAAGTCTTGAGAGTAATCGTTGCCATCGTATTCAAGCTTTAAGGTCAGAGGCTTATAAGGCGTTTGATATTCAAAGCCACCATAGATCGCCGCATCGCCTTTAAACCAACGCTCAAAATCGACAC
Organism: Vibrio splendidus; assembly: GCF_001557875.1. Taxonomy (GTDB): domain Bacteria; phylum Pseudomonadota; class Gammaproteobacteria; order Enterobacterales; family Vibrionaceae; genus Vibrio; species Vibrio splendidus_F. Next base: position 45,686 of record NZ_LNRF01000009.1, read on the forward strand.
TACCGCCATTGCCTTTAGTATCTGACGGGCGATCGCAATATTTGTCACTGGCTTTGCACAATGGGTTGGTGAAGTTGCCACTGGTGCCCATGTATCCCCAAGCCATGCCCAAGGTAAAATCAACTGGGCCAAAACGTTTAGTGGCAGCAACAAACTCGCCATCAAATAGCCCAGTACCACCAAAATCACGCATACCGATCGACACTTCAGGTAAATAGTACCCTTCTTCGATTAAGCGCAGTTTAAAGTCGATGCCTTTATCTGTGTATTTGGTACAGCCACTGAATGAGTTTTGTGAGCAGTCTTGGTCTGCGCCTCCGCTATAAAGCAGATCTTGTACTTGTGTGTAACGAATTGTGGTTTCAAGCCAAGGCATCACCTGTAGGCTCACGTTATAAAAGTAGTATTCGTTATTAAACGAGGCGCTAAAGTTGAATTCCCCTTCTGGTGCCATTCGGCCTGTTGGCATTTGCATTAAGCCAACACCACCAAAGTTCATTTGCGACGTTCTGTATTCTGTGTCGTCAAATGATGATTTTTCTGCTCGAATCGAAGAGGAATCAATGGCTGTTTCTGCGCTAGCTGTTTCGGCAAAAACCGGCACACTGTTGGTCATTAACAAGGCGCAGGTAACCGCTGTGCACACTGCCGATAGAGGGAATGATTTCTGTTTCAGCATTACAGGCCAACCTTATGACGTAGCAAATCGACGATATCTTGGTTCAACGTTGAGAATTCTGATGGCAAAGAGTAAAACGCCATAAATACGATGGCACCTGGTGCTAGGTAAACCGGCTGTTCGTTCCAGTAAGCGTATTGAATGGTTTGTACCACGCCATCTGGCTGAACAACATACGCCAAGCTTTTATCAGCGGATTCACCAATAAAGCCGTTCGGTAATGCATCGAGATAATCATTCAAGGTTCCATGCTCAATCAGATTCATTGTTACCGACTCTTTCATTACACCCATCAACTGAATGGACGTTGGTCGTTGTGGTAAGTACAGAGAAAAGACTTGAGTTTGACTGGCTGACGGCTTGTTAGCATGAGAACTTGAAACAAGCAGTGGGTTCTTGTCTGATTGCGAGATAACCGCATTGCGGTCTAACTCAATAAAAACTCGATTGAGGTATTGGAAAGAAGCTAATTGTTGGTGCACTAAGTTTGCTTCTGGTTCTTCTACCGCTAGAGCTTCCAGTTGGTTAAATACGTTGTGCTTTTTTGTTTCGATAGCTTGAGTATTGGTTTTATCAAACAGTTGAGCTGAAAGGGGGAAGTAACCAATACTGTTGTTATCACTCACGTTAGAGCTAGCGTTCGCGTCGTCTAACACCTGAAGCAATCGAACGTTAGCTTTGTACTCAAGCGTTACACCTTGAAGAGGAAGTTCGATTGTTGTTTTAATCGAAGGCGTAACAACGTTAGATGCCGCAGAAGCATAGCTAACAGTGCACAGAGAGAACAGCGCGCTCAAAGCTAACAAGTTTCTCATCATTAACAGAGCTCTCACTACTGGCAACCGACGTCCCGTCATTTTTGTTGCGTGATTAATATAATTCATCATTTTAATTCATTACCCTGACTCGTTAATTGCTTTGATAATGCTTAAGGACGGTTAACTCAAGCCTTGTCATATCAGGGCCTAAATACTGTATGGTTTTAACCACTTTGCCTTTGCTATCGACCCAATATTCGTTGGTGATCTCTTGCTCTAACATTGGGAATTGAATTTTTTCTTGGAATTTCTTAGTCTCGATAGAGGCTAACGGTGTTTCTACCGTTTCGTTTCTCGCATACGTTCGGGTGATATTCGCTTTGTAGCCAAATCGATAGTTGGGTTGCCAGTCGTACACGGCTTGCCACTTTTGGGCACCGGGGTTAGCTGACACATCAAACGTAGAAGAAGCATCTGGTGACGAGCTGTTTGCAGAAGAGAATGTATTTAACGGTTGGAATGCCAAACCTAAAAGGTTTTCGTAAGGAAGCAATAAAGTTTGTATGATACGTCCATTTTCAGTGACGATCATCGCTTTGTCAGAAGACATCCACTTTAACTGCTCTGCGCCCGTTTGAGGGTTTTCACCGACGTAAGCTAAGACCATGAAGATTTTACCTTGGTCATTCACTTCCGCATAAATGCTGGAATAAGGTAAGGTTTGAATGTATTCCTTGGATAGCTCAACATCAGAGCTTCCAAAAAAGGCTTCATCAAAAGTGGAATTTACGTCTTGAAACTGCTGAGAACAACCAGCAAGTAAAAGGCCAAGAGATATGATTAGAGGTTTAAGCATGACGAGTTCTGCTTCCTAGCAATCGGGTTGCTGATGTCCAATATGAAAATCTGATATAAAAAAACCACTTTATGCTTTCACATAAAATGGTTTTAAACGTCTACTCAAAAATTATCGAGTAGTTGTTGTAGTTGTTGCACCGCTTTCGTTAGAAGCAACCGCTACAGCTGCTGCTACTGCTACTGCTGCTGTCGCTACTGCAACTGTTGTTGCTGTGCCAGCTGCTGCAGCAGATGCGCCAGCGCCTGCTGCTGCACCTGAGCTTGCGCCAGTACCAGTGCCTGCTGCCGCTGTAGTTTCAGCTGCAAATGCAGCACCAGAGAAGCTAACTGCTAACGCAGCTGCTAGAGCCATCTTTTTCATAATGATTTCCATTAATATAAACGTTTATATGCAGAGGGTGATTTTTACACCCTCAATCAGTCGCTCAGCTTAAACAACTGATTGATCATGATAGGTAATAACTACAATCAAGTAAATGTATAAATCATAAGCAATACCTTATAAAGCATTATTTAGGAAATAGCGTCACATAAAAATGGCCTTAGAGGATATGTGTAGCGCTGCAAAACTATGTTGGTATAACGCACAGGCCTGTACCTATGATTATAAGAGAGCATAAACCATATCAAACTAAACTCTATCACCAGAGCCTTTGCCTAACACGGTTTGAATAATGTACTGGAAATACAATTTAGTATTCAGCGTGTTAACCATGCGTTGATCCCACTCTGCTAGTTTTTTCGGTGTCGACATGTCGATGTCATTGATTTGAGCTAAACCCGTTACACCTGGTCTAACAGAAAGAACTCCTCTTGACTCTCTTTCGTCGATTAGTTCTTGCTGGTTGAACAGACATGGTCTTGGGCCAACTAAACTCATTTCACCTTTAAGCACGTTGTATAGCTGAGGGAGTTCATCCAGTTTCGTTTTACGCAAAAAACCACCTAATTTCGTTACAGAGCTCGCCCCAACTAAGTGAGTAGCAACAGACTTTGTATCCACTGGCATGGTTCGGAATTTGACTAAGGTGAATGGCTTTTTGTTACGTCCCACTCGAGTTTGAAAAAAAACAGGAGAACCGGTATCAAAATAGCCGATGATGCAAATGACGAGAAATATTGGCCAAAGAAACAACAGACCAAAGAAAGCAAAAAAGAAATCTAACAAACGAATCAAAATGTATGCCTTAAAGCTCTGATTAAACAAATATGATGAATGGCATAAGTGCCGTTAATTAATAAAGTGTATCTTACTCACTTAAGAATATGAACGTAAGACCCCTCTTAAAGCATATCAATGCGACTTCAAGTAGGCATCCACCGTCTTTTTAATCCCTTCTTCAAAAGTTACGGGAGGTACCCATCCTAAGATCTCTTTCGTCAAACGAGTCTCAACCTGAAGGCTACCGCATATTCTCTGTGCAATGTGTTGTTTCTTTAATACTGAGGCTACCAATTGTATCCAGGACATTGGGATAGGTAAAAGCTTCGGTGTCTTATTCATTGATAAAGCGATAGTTTGCATTAATTGAGTAGTAGATACATCATGATCATCAGAAGCCAAGAAGGTATATCCCGGAGCTGAGGGGTGTTGACAACACGTCAGTATCAAACTGCAGAGATTCTCTAAATAAACCAAACTTCTTTGGTTCTTTATAGCACCAAACGGTAATGGAATACCTTTATCAATCATACGCATCATAGATAAGAAATTGGCTTTAACTCCCGGCCCATAAACTAGAGGCGGCCTAATGATAACCACTTCTATACCAGTCTCTTTTGACAACTTAGCCAACTCAACTTCGGCTTCATACTTACTCAGGCCGTAAGGATCATGTGGGATATGATTTAGGTCAGGATAAAATGGTGAGCCCGGCTCAGTAAATTCACCATTAACTTTAATAGAACTGACGAATACAAACCTTTTAACACCAGCTTCAGCGGCTTGCTTTGCGAGGTTCAAAGTACCAAGCGTGTTTGTCTCTCGGTAGGCAGTTAAGGCATCTTGCTCACTTTCATTCATTTGATGCACTCGAGCGGCACAATGAACAACGCAATCCACACCGTCAAAAGCACCTGACCAATCGGTAGCTGAGTCAATAGAAGGGATAACCAAGCTATTTGGCTGTGTTTGAATCGCTTTCCGCACTACAGGAACTACTTCCCATTCGCGTTCTTCTGACAGTCCAACAACTCGGGAACCAACAAAGCCCGTACTACCCGTTACTAATACCTTCACGAAATAACAACCTCACCCTGTACAAATAACAAACAATATCTACAGTAAAACTACTGAGCACCACATATCAATCAATTACAACTAGCTTACCGCACTCAAGAACATTAAAATATCTTAGATATAATATTACTCACTACAGCTTACTAGCCTGATTTAGAAAATTACCAAGGAATATAATGATTAAGCCAATACGAGCTATTCTCAACACCAAGCGGAAAAATAAACGCTTAATCAGTATTGGTTACGACATATTCGCAATAGTAATATCAATCTATTTAGCTATTGCTTTAAGGTTAGGCACATACTCTTTTGAACTAGGTTTAGACGAGTGGGTAACTTTACTCCTGACAATTTCAGTTACGATATTCACTTTCACCAAGCTTGGGATGTACCGAGCTGTACTACGCTACATGATGTTTCCTGCTGTCGGAAACATATTCCTTGCCGTATTTATCTCATCTCTAACCTTAGTGATGAGCGGATTCTTTTTTCATACCTTTATCCCTAGAAGTGTTCCGTTTATCTACGCTGGGTTAGCAATACTTACATTGGGCGGACCAAGAATTATGATCCGTTCTGTCTATGATCAGATGATAAAGCGTAAAAAACCAAACGTATTTATCTACGGTGCAGGAGCGACTGGCCGTGAACTTGTATACGCTTTGATACATGGTGATGAATATAACCCTGTAGTTCTACTGGATGATGATCCAACGAAAAGAGGTAATATTTTATTTGGATTAAAAGTGCATCACCCAAGTGAATTCGAGCACCTTCAATCTCTTTATCAACCAGTAAAGTTGTTGCTAGCTATTAATAATATTAATAAAGGTAAGCGATTAAGACTCGTAGAAAAATTATCTGACTGGCCTATTGCTATTCAGTCCGTACCATCGGTAGAGGACATCGCAGCAGGCAAAGCTACAGCTACAGAGATCAAGGATCTCGATGTGGCAGATCTATTGGGAAGAGCGCCTATAACACCTGACGATGAATTACTGGCTAAAAATATTCATAACAAATGTGTAATGGTAACAGGTGCCGGTGGCTCAATTGGTTCAGAGCTATGTCGCCAAATCTTGGCGCAGCAACCGAAAACATTGGTTCTATTCGAACTCAATGAGTACAACCTATACAAAATTGAGCAAGAACTACTTTCTACTAGGAAAAACTTAAAGAGCCAGACTCAGATCATTGCAGCTCTAGGCTCCGTCCAAAGGCAGAACCGCCTTGAAAAGTTGATCAATACTTATGAAATTGAAACCTTATATCATGCCGCCGCATACAAGCATGTTCCGCTGGTCGAGGACAATGTAGTAGAAGGAATTCGCAACAATGTATTTGGCACATTAACCTGTGCACAAGCTGCGATAGAATGTGGCGTGAAAAATTTCACCCTGATTTCAACAGACAAAGCTGTAAGACCGACGAATGTAATGGGGGCGAGTAAGCGGATGGCTGAACTCGTTCTTCAAGCACTTGCAGACAAAGGTACAGATACCATTTTTACCATGGTTAGATTTGGCAATGTATTAGGCTCTTCCGGTTCGGTAGTTCCGCTATTCAAGAAGCAAATCAAAGCTGGTGGCCCTGTTACTGTGACACACCCTGATATCATCCGCTATTTCATGTTAATACCAGAAGCCGCACAGCTTGTTATTCAGGCTGGAGCTATGGGCAATAATGGCCAAGTGTTCGTGCTGGATATGGGCGAACCCGTTAAAATTCTAGACCTTGCAAAACGCATGGTGCACCTAATGGGCATGAAGGAAAGCCTTAGCTCAAACTCGGATGAAGGCGATATTGAAATCAAGTTTACAGGTCTAAGACCAGGGGAAAAACTATATGAAGAGCTTTTAATCGGGGACAATGTTGAAGGCACTAGCCACGAAAAAATAATGACAGCGATGGAAAGTAAGCTCACCTGGCCAGAGATGCAGATACTCTTGTTCGAACTGGATGAATGCTGCCATGATTTTAACGTGGACTGTATTAAGCGTATTTTACTTGAAGCACCTACTGGTTATAAAATACAATAATTATGCCTTTCTACTTATTCGTTTTAATATACCATTGATTAAGTAAGAAATAAAAATAGATAATCTTTTGGGTATGCTGAATTCGTTGAAACTCATATAACTGAGAAATAGAGACGAAGCCATTTCTAGTTTATTGGAACTAGCCTGACTATCTCTAATGCGATATTTAGTTAAGCACGAATTTAGACCATGAAATACATTACCACCTCTGAGTAACATCACCCATAGCATAAAATCTTCGCGTTTAACATTTTCTGGAAACTTAAAGTCACTAATCTCAAAACTATCTACAATTACTGTAGACATCCCTATGTTAGTCAACTTTAAGTAAGTCGCGAGATCTAAAATATCTTTAGCTTCAGAGTAGCCTCTTCTATGTCCACCAATTTCGTTAATGAACGTATAGGACGTATGAGATATTTTAGCATTATTAGCTTTCATAAAAGCAACTTGTTCAGACAACTTCGATAAATCCCAGATGTCATCACTGTCAATAAAAGATAAGAATCTACCTTTAGAGTGTTTAATCGCGACATTCCGACTATGTGCTACACCTTTATTTTGAACATTCTTGTATATCGAAACCTTATGATCATTCCCATACTTTGATTTAATGTAATCATAAGTGCCATCAGTTGAAGCATCATCGACTATTATAAGCTCAAATGATTGGTAGGTTTGATTTATAACTGAATCAATTGATTCATCGATGTAATCAATTGAGTTATAACAAGGTAAAATTACACTAACTTCTGGCACTGTTCATATCTCTTACAGTTAAAACTTCGATACTATCACAAGAATCCCTGAAAAAATCGTATGTCTGTTTAAAGCGTTCTCTATCATCACTTGTCATCAATTCAGTTGCATCAATCGATCTGACTGATGTATAAGGAAGTGCAGAAGATAGTATATATAAGGCTGTTGAATTAAATGAAACTATCGAGGACGGTACATTACCGGAATAAATATAAGATTCGATCGAACTATCTATATTGCATACTTGACACACGTTCATATTTTCAAGCTGTTGAATAACTTCCAACTCTTCATATCGATGAGGAAAGAAAAATACTGGATACTCACTATTCTCTATAATTAATAACAGCAAATTTATATAATCAGTTCTGTCCAATATCCTATTAAAAGAAAAAGCAGAACCTAATAAGTAAGTCGCTTTTTCCAAATTTCTATTATCATAAACATCTATTGGCAGTGATTGGATAGTTATAAATTCCGTAGACTTCAAAGGAAGAATAGTTCGAATAGTACATTCTTTGTGGTTTTTGACCGAATCATTATATAGCTCTACTGTAGACATACCATCATCACAGTAAATTATGCCATTCTTAAAAGGAACACATGCTACAACTTTCATCCAAAAGCTTTTATAGTCACCTACATAAATATTTCCTCTAAAGAAAAAATATCTAATAAAAAAATAAAGTGAATATAGAGTTAATAAAAACTTGTTAGATCTCGGAGAAATAAAAGTTTTGACCTGAGAGCTGTGAGACAGTTTTTTAATCTTACTATCATTACCTGTCTCTCCGTTTAACCTAGTCAAAATATATTTATTATCGAGATCAAGATCAATAGCTAAGGATAACTGTAATGGTGACTCTGTCAGTATTATGTTTTTCATTTAAATAAAAAGAGAGTGATAAATCACTCTCTTTCCTTCTTATAATTCAGAGTATGACAAAACTACTTCTCTGTCTCGAATTGGATCAAATTCGATCAAGAATACCGTTTGCCACTTGCCCAGTAAAAGTTCGCCATCCTCAACAGGGATAGTCTCAGAAGTAGGGAAACCAAGTTGCTTCATATGAGAGTGTCCATTGATTCTTTCATGAATTGGAACATCTCTGATCTCAATTTTATCGTGCATATATTTATGCCCGTTATTAAACTGGCGATCAAGGTAATCGTTAATATCAGCTAACAAAAGTAGCTCATTTTCTAAGATTTTAATTGAACATGTTGTATGCCTAACATAAATGTTAAGCATGCCGTGTCCTGACTTGTCTTTAACAAATTCCTTTGCAATATCATTTAAATCAGTAAACTGCTTTTCTGTATTGATTGTTATTGATTTTCTATTCACTTATTAAGTCCTTTACATTATTTAGGTTTACATCAATATTAGTACCGACTTCATACTTTCCGTCTATTGCTTTACCAACAACTAGCGCGAAATCGTCAGGGTCCATCAGCCCAGATTGATCTTCATCTGGGAAAAGTGCTTTTCTCATTTTTGATATAGTTCGGCCTGGCGATAATGTAAGTACATCAATACCTTCATCAGCCCAACAACTGGTTGCCATTATCAAGCCAGCCTTAGAGGCGCAGTAAGACGTCCACTCGCCTCTAGCCTTCGTTCCTGCAGAAGAACCAATATTAATAATTTTAACATCATTGTTAGCCTTTACTGCCGCCATATTGATATTGAACACTGCCGTAAGGTTTATATCCAATGTGTTCTTATCTAATTCAAATAAGCCTTCTCGAGCACTATTAACCTTAATATAGCCTGCATTATTAATAACAATGTCAGGGCATAATTCTGAGATAAATTTCTCTGTGAAAGAGAAATCTGTGACATCAAGCTCAGTACGTGATGGAGAATAAATCTCGTACTTGTTCCCACTTTTTTTTAAGTACTCAGAAATTGATTTTGCGATATCACCGCTTCCGCCAGTTATTAAAACCTTCATTGTCTATTCCTCTTCTAACATCTTCAAAATTGTATGATAATCATTTTTATAAGTGACTTTTAAAAGATTTGCACCACCCAGTAGCAATTGAGGCCTGATACCATGAAACTCAAACATTACTCGGGTTTCATCAGTCATATCGACAAAGTTTCCACTATCATAAGCTTCTTTCAACAGCTTGTAGTCGAATGACTGAGGTGTCTGAAGGTTACAGTACATCTCACGGTTTAGGTAATCCCCATTTTTAGAGATCACTGTATCAACCAGTTCGTTATAGAAAGATACTGATGAATAGGCATTCTCCATCAAAGCATTTATCTGTTCAACTTTAATCAAAGGGCGAGCAGCCTCCAAAATCACGACTCGTTTTATCGATTCAGGTAACTTTGACAAACCAATTCTTACAGATTCAGTACGGGTCTCTCCACCTGGTAAATCCTCACCAACGACAATTATGGCGTCTCTACCAACTAACTCTAGAGCTTTATCTAGAACCACTTGCCACAGCATTTTTCCATCAAGCTTCAGCTCTTGTTTCCGGCCACCAAATCGCGAACCCTTTCCTGCTGAAAGTATAATTACACCAATATCCACAACACTAGTTCCTTTCTTCTACAATGCTTTCTATAAATTGCTTAACTCTTAACTTACTATTGCCGTCACAAGCTGATAAATGATAATCCTTAAACGAATAATAATTATCCCGTTTTCTTTTGTTACGGAAAGAATCTAAAACTGCAGTTATACAGCTAGATTCAACTATATCTCCAGGAAAATCTGAACGAAAATCGAATAAAAATTGATTTTGGTAAGTATCAACATCACTTGCGATAGATAAAACAGGTAAATCCATTAAGATAGCATAAAAAATAATAGAAGAATAATCTGTTGCGACGACATCTGCCACACAATTTAATGAAAATAGAGATTCCCTGCTCATATCAATAATATTATCAAAACTGGTCACGTCGGTGCAACATTCCCCTCTGTCTAAGCGGTTAATTATACTAGGGTGATGTTTGTAAATAATAACTTCATCGTTTTGCAGAGAACTGGACAAACTACTCCAGTCTAATCCAGTAAATAACTCAGGGCCACCTAATCCTTTACGATAAGTAGGACAATATAAATATATTTTTTTCCCTATAAGACTCTGGTTACGCCTAAAAAAATCATGCTTACATTCTTCGACCTTCGATACATCAAAATATTCATCCGTAGAGACACAACCTAAGCTAACGACATCCTTCCTCACTGAAAAATTACGATGTATGATGTGTTCTATACTCTTTGATGATGAAACAAAATACCCAGATCCTTTAACAACAATTTTCTTAAATGCCCCAGGGGCATGCCATAACTGAATATGGTTTATATTTTTATTACTATCGATGAAATTCCTATTATTAATACTAGTAACAACAACCTTCGACAGCTTTGATAAGATTAAGAACTTTACTTTATTTAAAAAATCATTAGATAGTACGTGATATTTATATCTAAGTTTACTTTCGTCATGAAAATAACCTAAGAAGTATATATCTAAGTTTCTCATATTTATAGAGTCTACAAACAAAACATCTATTGGTTTGAAATTTAATTCAATAGCATAAAGAAAGTCAAACAGCTTCCTCTTCAGTTTAGCCATATTAAATCGATTCCTTGTTGCACTAAGCCTTTGAATAATTGTTCTTTTTCTCGGTTGCTTGGACCTAGCCTTATCACAAAAAAAACTAGCATAGTTAATTATATATTCTTCTTCATTTCTATCTACCTTTATCAAATCTCTATAGTCAGATTTATACATAGAAACAAAATAGAAGCTTCTGCAAATAAAATTACGCCAAGGATTTCTTTTTCTATATACCGATTCCAACTTTAAAGGGAATGTATAGCCTGGAATATTAAAATAGCGCTCATACGTAAACATTGCTGTAGAAGATAGAGATATAACCCCAAGAAAGTCTCTATCTGTCTCACAAATCTCAAATTGAGTCCACCCATCGTGAAACAATAAAAATTTATCCCGGCAGTCAATTGGGAGACGATTAAAAATACATTTATAAAAATTTTCACCTCGATCTTTAAAGTATACGTTTATCCCTTTACGTATTATCTCTTCAATAACTTTAGATTGAATATTTAGATATTCTCCCTGATCGAAAAATGGAATTGAAGTGAAAAGAAAAATAACTGAATTATCTTCAATCTGTTTCGGTTCGACTTTTAACTTTGACCTAATCTCAGATATTGTAGTTTTTACAAAGCTATCATCAAACCAAGTTATATTTTTAGAGTGTCTATAGTTGACGAGAGGTGGATGAAGTGGCAAAAAATAACAATGATCAAAATCGTTTATTGTATCTGCGTACCTCTGGCTATTTAAATTAGCTAATCCATCAAAAATTATTCTAGTTTTTATATTATGATTAACATTTTTAAATAGTTTTGTAATTGAGCCATTTTGAGCCCACACTTCATCATAATGACCAATTTCTATATCCAAATTCCCTTTATTAGTCATGCTTAAAAAGTCAACATACTCAAAATTAACGCAACTAAATAACACCTCACATTGATTTCTAAAGTATTCTATCTGTTCTGAATCTTTAGTTTCCCCTGCATTTAGAGTGATACAACATGTCACGTCATAGTCATCATTAAGATACCTATATAACAAATAACTTGTTATAACTTTTAAATCTCTACACCCTACAATTATTACTTTATTTTTCATATTCATAAATTACTTTATCTGCATCACCGATCTGACGAACTACTCCATCATCAATCCAAATAACTCTATCGCATAATCTCTTAATTTGATTTGCTGAGTGACTGACAAATACTACGGTTTGATCGCTATTAATTTTCTCTACCATAACCGATTCGGCTTTTTTCCTAAACTTAGCATCGCCAACACTTAATGCCTCATCAATTAACAATACGTCGGGCTTCATTTGAACTGCTATTGAAAAGCCTAGTTTAGATCTCATACCACTTGAATATGTTTTAACTGGCTGATATATAAAATCTTCAAGCTCAGAGAATTCTATTATTTTATCAATGTTATTTACTACTTCTTTTTGTTCAAAGCCAAGTAGTAGTGATGTGAATAATATATTATCGTAACCAGATAATTCTAAATCAAATCCAGCTTGCAAGGTAAGTAAACTTACTGACAAATTTTTCTGATACTTAATACTCCCACTATCTGGAGAATATATCTTTGATAGTAACTTTAGTAGTGTTGATTTACCTGTGCCATTTCTACCAATTATGCCTAGCGTTTCACCCTTAATAACATCAAAACTAATATCTTTTAGTGGTTGATAGTAATCCGAACCCTTCATTTTTCTTTTTAACTTATAACGCACTGAAACTTTATTCAACTCAATCAAACAAGTCATAATTACCTCATAATTTCTCGAGTAAGCTTCTCATCATTATTTTTAAACAGTAAAAAGGTAAATAATATCAGGGCAGTAGATGTTAAAGATAAAATTAACATTGACATAAATGAAGGAGAAGATTTAAAAATCAAAACATCTCTATACATATTTACTAAAATAGCAATAGGATTGTAATCAAAGAACCAATGATATTCTTCAGGGATCTTAGATATTGGATAAACAACTCCACTTATGTACATAAGTACACGCATCCCACTAGGGATTAGCATATTAAAATCTCTAAAAAAGGTGGTTATATATGCAGATATCAGCGAACAAGCACTAACAAATAGCATTTGAACGCCTAACAGCAATATCACCCAAGACCAATGAAAGTCAGGGAAATATCCAGAGAAGATTAGCATTGAAAATAGTAGTAAGAACGAAACACATTGCTGGAAAGCTTCCTGGGTACACGTTACAAAAACAAAGAAGCTTTTCGAAATAGCTATTTGAGAAGATAGCCCTTTACCTTTAACTATCGATAGCGAAGAACGAGAAACGGCTCTTTGAAACCATAACCATGGTACTAATCCAGTCAATAGATAAGCAGCAAAGTTATCTGTACCCTTTTTTAAAAATATTCCAAATACAACATAATAAACCATCATGAATAACAACGGTTCAATAACCAACCATAAATAATTAAGTCGATTCTGACTCATTTCAGACTTTATGTTTAATCTAGATTTCAAAAAAACCAGATAAGTAAACTTTTTAATATTCATCAATAATAAAGCCGATATAACTCGGCTTCCTTTAAAATAAATTTATGAAATTAACCATTTTTACTTGTCAAATTCGACATATTAGCAACAAAGCTATCACTATCTAACGAAAAGTCAGCAAAAAGTGTAGAGTTCATACCAACTAAGCAATTATCTCCAATCTTCACATTACCACCAAGAACTGCTCCTGGAGCAATATGAGTGTTATCTCCGATTGTACAATCATGACTCACAATAGCACCAGAGTTAATAATCACGCCTTTACCTAATTTCACATTGTTTCCAATAATTGCACCTTGCGCTACCTGAGTCCCTTCTCCGATATTTGCAGTTGGCTCAATCATAGCTGAACGATGAACTATGTTAACGGCTTCAATACCTGACTCATTAATGAGGTTTATCAGTTTCTGTCTAGATTTGCATACTCGTTTGTCTTTAAAGCTATAACCTATCGCAATCTTCACTCCTTTCGTATGCAAAGATTGTAGGCTCATTAGACTCAACTGATCTTCGGTAGCTATAACTTCTATACCATTGACAGCTGCACCAACTAATTTTTTATCATGCGTTATTATACCAACCAAATTTCTTCTTTCGTTTAATTGATTATTAAGAATGGTATGTAATGTATTTGCATGAAGACCAGTACCAACAAATAAAATATTTTCATGACTAGCTTTTAAGTTTCGATCAATTATATCTAAATTCATTGGTTCCTTACTAAGAGATAGTAAATGCTGCAACACAAGATTCTCATTTATTAATCCTTTGTGCTTTACTTCACTGATAGAGATACCGTGCTCATTTATCAATTGGTTTGCTGCTTTAGAGATAATAACATCCTCGACAGCCTCAATTACATTCGATTCAAGTGATTCAATTTCATTCTTATTATCATTACTTGAGAAACTCTCATCGCTCCATATTCTAGCAATGATTGAACCGACTTCAACTTCATCATCTTCCTTACATAGTAACTCAATATAGCCACAAACTGGTGCTGAAACAGAGACGATTGATTTAGATGTCTCGAGGCTAATGAAATCTGCACCTTCCTCAATATACTCTCCAGTTGAGCATTCGATATCTTGGACAACAACAAAAGTATCATTAATCACTTCTGTCGGTGTTAAAATTTCCGCTAATAACGACATTACTTTTCACCTTTAATTATTGTCTGGATAACTTGATTAGAATTCAGTAATGCACTAGCTTCTAAATTCTTCACCGACGGGATTGGGATTGGCAACGAGCCTATGCGTTTTGTTCTAACATTTTCACAAGATTCATGAATTGCCGAAGATACTTCACTGCCAAAGCCTCCAATTAAAGAACCTTCTTCCAAAATATATACTGCGTTTGTTAGCTTAGCTGATTCTATAATTTCCGATATGTCTAATGGAGATAGCTGTGAAGGTATAATAACCTCAGCCGCAATATCATATTCAGTAAATAGTTCATGGATAACGCTTTCAGCAATCGAAGCTGCACCGCCATAAGACACGATTGTAATATCTGGGGACATGCCTTTAGGTGAAATTTTTACTACTGGATATTGACTATCTGATTGTTGGTAACTGAATCCTAGTTTTGGTTTTGTCAATAATGTAGAACCATAATCAACTTTATTTTCAATTACGATTACTGGGTGAATTTCTTTATCAACAGAGTCATAAATATACTTGGGATCCAAAAATTTGTTTAGTGCAACGGTTTTAACATTATCAATTCCTATTAGAAACTTATCTAACGTCTGAGAATGAGTTGGACCATAACCTCTCCCCCCCCCCATTGGAGTGCGTATAACTAACGGGCACGTAATCTGTTTGTTATACATATGATAGAATTTAGACGCATGATTCACTATTTGATCCAAAGCGAGTAGAACGAAATCGCCAAACATAATCTCAGCATATGGCTTCATCCCTGATAGTGCTAACCCGTTTGATACTCCAACTAACCCAGCTTCGCTAATAGGTGTACTTAATACTCTTTCAGGGAAGTCAACAGATAAATCTTTAGCTACTTTAAATGCGCCTCCGTACGGTGACAGTACGTCTTCTCCAATAAATACAGAACGCTCATTGGCCATTATTTCTTTAATGGTCAAATTCAAACGGTCAACCATTCGCTTTGAACTAGGTTCAATATCAGTCCACTTGGCAGGCTCAATAAAACCTGGTTCCGAAATTTCAGAGTATTCCTCCAATGACAATTCATTTTTGGAGATCTCATTCAAGATTTCATCGATCTGTCGATCAACCGCATCTAGTTCTTCTTGAAATAGCTTCGGGTCATTTTCTTGACAAATATTGATAGGATCTAACTTCGCGTATTTCTCAACTTCAGATACTTCTCTAGTGTCATCTCCTTTAGAGTGAGGTGCTAAGCGATAAGTTTTTACATGGAAAAAGATTGGCTGATTAGTTTTTCGAACCTCATCATATGCAACCTTTGCGTCAGAAATTAACTTTTCAAATTCCCATGTGTTACCACTTCGATATTCAAGTCCAAAGCCTTCTGCACGAGATTTCAAATCGCCAGCAAAACTATCTTCTTTTACTGTAGTCTGCGCATAACCATTATCCTCGCACACGATAACTAGTGGTAGTCCCCACTTGCCAGCCATATTCATTGCTTCATAAATGACACCTTGTCCTAAGGTCCCATCACCGATAAACACGGTACCAATTCTATTATTTTTCTTTAGTTTATTAGCTAATGCCATACCAGCGGCTACTGGAACAATTCCACCTTGTATACCATTTGAAAAAAAATTGCCTTCACAAAGATGTTGACTGCTGCCAACCCCCGAACAAGTGCCTTCTTTTCGCCCCATCAACTCTGCGAGCAGCCCTTTAGTATCTTTGGTATACGCTAAATAATGTCCGTGGCAACGGTGATTTGAGAAAATAAAGTCATCTTTAGACAATTGGCCAGCAAACGCAATAGCAGATAGCTCCTCACCAATACAAGTATGAACTGTGCCATTTAATTGCCCTTGACCAAAGAGCTCTAACAGCTTCTCTTCTGTTCTTCTTATGAGCAATGCTTCTTTTAAGATTTCTTTTCTCATTATTTAATGCCTATTAATTTACAAAAATCTGTACTGTCAATTCTGGGAATCAAAAAAGGGAAATTGGAGTCAATAGGCTGTGTTTGACTGGCAATAAATCCAGCACGAATACCTAGCGACTCAAGAACCAATTGTGTATTTTCATTGTACTTCCCACATGGGTAAACACTACAATCAATAGTTCTTCCTATGTTTTCTTCTAATATTTTTTTGTTAATGGAATAACTTAATAGCTGTTCTTCATAGCTCCAAGAATCAATTGTTGTTGGATGTTCATGGGAATGTATAGCAATTACATGATTTTTGCTTATTTCAGACAATTCTTCTTGAGAAATCCATAACCGTTCAGCCATTTCATTAACATTAATCCCTGATTGCTCTATCATCTTATCCATGATTTTTACATGTTCGTCTCTAAAAACTATATCTCTAAAATATCGAAATTTTCGGTCTTGGGTAGAATAAAACGTCGCATGAGATAAATATTCATCAAAGTTAACATTATCAATCGTTAACAAATATAAGTTTTTATAGTGTTCATTATTCAACAAAAATGAGAAGTATGCGTCATAGTAATCGTCTATTTTTTCGAAAAAATAGTTCCTGTAATATCGATATATTTCAAAACTATCTTGATCACCATTAAAATACATAGAGCAAAATCCAAAAAGTCCCTGAACATTATGCTTATCGAGAACTTTAACAGCTACATCATATTGTTCTTTAATTCCATCATCAAATGTTAAACAAGTTTCGTTTTCGGCTAAAGAATCTGAAAAAAACTTATTCAACCAAACATCAAAATCTAGGACTTTATATTCATCATTAAGAATTATGGCTTCAAGATCTTCAAAGCTTAATGAGCCATCTACTTTTTTATACTTATTACCATCATCGTGGAAATAATGAAACATTATTGGTTCCATCACATTACCTTAAAATTAGGAACACTTGTCGCTCGCCCAAGATAGAGTTCAGAGAGCAATTGAAAAACTTCTGATAAATTTGGATGTGGCTGAATAAATTTAATAATATCCATAACTTTTAAAGAATTATTAACTATCAGCGTAGCTTGCCCTAAAATTTCATCACATCCTTGACCAACAAATCCGAAGCCCAAAACTTGATGGTTATCTGTGTCGACAATCATTTTGCTTAGCCCACGAGTAT
The DNA here is from genome assembly GCF_001557875.1 of Vibrio splendidus. GTDB lineage: Bacteria > Pseudomonadota > Gammaproteobacteria > Enterobacterales > Vibrionaceae > Vibrio > Vibrio splendidus_F. The sequence continues at coordinate 63,402 of NZ_LNRF01000009.1, forward strand.
CATTTACTGTATAAGCCTTCCCTAATGCGCTAAAAGGAAGTTTAACCACTTCATAATTAACATGCTCAGGAATATTTTTTTCTGAATAACCAACCCAAGCGATCTCTGGTATGGTATACGCGATTGCTGGAATATGGGAATTCGGTATATTTTTGCGTTGGTCTGCAATCACTTCTGCGACATAACGGCCTTCAAAAATACCTTTATGAGCAAGCATAGGACCACCGATTACATCACCGATAGCATATATATTTGATTTACTTGTTCTCTTTTGAGAATCACTAATAATATATCCATACTTATCAGTTGAAATACCAGCAAGTTCAGTGCCTATATTCTCACTATTCGGAGTTCGGCCAATAGCAATTAAAACTGCATCATAGCATTTAGTGGCTTCATTACCTTCGGAATTCATCACAACGTGAATTCCATCTTTTCTCGGAAAGAATGAAGTAGCTTGTGTATTAAACTTTATATTGAGTTCTTTTTTGACAGAACGAGTGTATATTTTGGCAATATCATTATCAATTGTAGGTATAATTTGATCGCTAGATTCGATTATGTCAACTTTTGAACCCAATGATTGATAAATTGTTCCTAATTCAAGCCCTATTACTCCAGCCCCGATAATAAGAAATTTATCAGGTATACTTTTTAACTCTAAAGCATCCGTTGAAGTCCATATCCTAGAATCGTTATATGGCGCTGAAATAATTTCACTCGGTTTTGATCCCGTAGCTACAATAGCATAGTCAAAATTTATCTTGATTATTTCACTGCCACTATCAACTAGAATAGAGTTTGGGCAATTAAACTTTCCGTGACCTTTGACGATTGTTATATTTCGTAAAGAGGCCAATGATTTAAGGCCATCAGAAAGTTTTTTAACCACGTTGTATCTTTTGTTACGAATTTTTGAAAGGTCTATAGATTTTTTTTTAAAACTTACACCAATTCCAGACGCAGCTTCTGCTAGTTTTATAGATTTCGCGATATGAAGTAACGTCTTAGAAGGAATACATCCCACATTTAAACAAACACCGCCCAATGAGTCACCTGATTCAATGAGCGTTGTTTTTAACCCTAAATCCGCACAACGAAACGCAGCAGTGTATCCTGCAGGCCCAGAGCCAAGAACAACTACATCTGCTTTCAGTGTTTTGCTAATCATTGAAATCTACAAACACCTTTTGTTTAGCCGTTTCCCAAAGCTTAGGGTTAGAAATAGATTCAGTAAATAGCTTATCACTATCTCCAGAACCAAACTCACGATATGCAGCATACTGATTTGAGTATTCTCGATTCAAAGCATCAAGTATTTCTTTTGAAGTGTTATCAACATTAATAATTGATTCTGCAGTTGCTCGATCTTTCTGTCGCGTACCAATATCTAGTGAAGGAATACCATAAAATGGAGCTTCTCTGACGCCTGCACTCGAGTTACCAATCACTATTTTGGCGTGCTTCAATAAAGTTAAAAATGACTCAAAGCGAACACTAGGAAATACTTTAATTCTATCTAAGCTCTTGAATCGATCGTATTCATTAATAATGATATCTGTACCATGATCATTATTAGGGAATATTACAACAAAGTTTTTCCCAGATTCAATAATGGCATCAACGACTTGTGTTATATTCTCTTTTAATTGTTCCACCTCAGTCGTAACTGGATGATACATCAAAACACCATAGTCATTAAATGGAATATCGTAATGTCTGAGAACATCAGCAAAGTCAGGTAAATTTCCGGAAGACATAATGTCTAAATCAGGAGAACCTATCACGTGAATTGATTTTTCTGATTCACCTAACTGAACCAAACGACTTTTAGCAGTTTCATTTGAAACATAGTGAAGGTGTGACATTTTACTGACACTATGTCGAATCAACTCATCAATTGTTCCTGAGACTTCGCCCCCCTCAATATGAGATACAAGGATATTGTTTAAGCTTCCAACTATCGCACCAGCCATTGCCTCTACGCGATCGCCATGTACAACGATCATGTCGGGCTCGACTTCCTTAACATAATCTGAAAGCCCAGAAATAGTCTTAGCTAAAACAACATCCATTGTGTCTTCAGAATGTTGATTGATATACTTGTATACATTCGAAAAACCACACTTTTCAACCTCCTGCACTGTAAAGCCATACTTTTTCAGCATATGCATACCAGTTACAAAAATGTGAGGATGAAACTCTTTTGACTGTTCTACTTTATCTATAAGCGATTTCAGTTTTCCAAAGTCAGCTCGAGTCCCAGTTAAAAAGACTATTTTTTTCATTTAAACGATGTCCGATTTTTTGATCTGAATATCCTTTGCAATATCGACCGAAGCCTTCTTACCCAATAGCGATTCATAATCATCTGCTAAAAAGTCACCGGTACCCGGGCGCTTCACCCAAAGGTTATCTCGAGTCAACTCTTCCCCAGCTTTAATTTCTTCAATCGAAACAACACTAGCGTAAGCAAAGTCAATTGTAACTTGTTCTTCTTTAGCTGCTTCCTTCTTACCACCACGCATTTTTGCCATTCGAGCTGACTGTTCAATAAGCTCTCGACACTCTTCTGCATCCATAGAGCAACAAATATCCGGACCAGGTCTAGATTTACTATCTGTAAAGTGTCGTTCTAGAACTGAAGCTCCGCAAGCTACCGCACCTAAACAAGCAAGGTTATCAATACTATGATCAGATAAACCTACAACAGCATCCGGAAATGCTTCTTGTAGTTGCTCCATAGCCCCAATACGAATCAAGTGATCTGGTGTTGGATACAGGTTAGTTGTATGCAGTAAGCAGAATGGTGTTTCATGCTTCCTAAAAATATCTACAGCTTTCTGAATAGAAGGAATATCATTCATCCCTGTACTCAAAATAACAGGTTTGCCGTAGCTAGCAATAAGGTCTAGAAGAGGGTAGTTGTTACATTCCCCAGAACCAATTTTATATGCTGGTACACCCATTCTTTCCAAACGTTCGGCAGCTGCCCGTGAAAATGGAGTACTAATGAATATTGCACCTTTAGACTCTACATATTCTTTCAGTTTCGTCTCATCGGCTTCATTAAGTGAGCATCGTTCCATTATTTCATAAATTGAGACGTCAGCATTCCCTGGTATTACCGACTTTGCCTCTTCACTCATTTCATCTTCTACTACATGAGTTTGGTGCTTTATTACTTCAGCTCCGCCAGAAATTGCCGCATCAACCATTTCAAATGCAACTTTCAGTGAGCCTTCATGGTTAATACCAATTTCCGCGATTACCAATGGAGAATGTTCAAGCCCAACTTTACGTCCAGCGATTTCGAATACAGGATTATGCATTAATTTTTTCCTTTAAAATTTGTTCTACTTTCAAAAAATCATCAATTGTATCAATATCTTCAGATTCTAACTCAGACATAACATACGGCAATACCTTATCTCTCGGTATTTGATTAAACTCTTGAAACGCTTCTTTGTGAAAAGCATAAATTGCACCATTAGGCTGATATGCTTTAGGTAAGTCTTGCCTACGCATATAAGGGGCTTTCTTACTGTAAAGACCAGTAATGAATCCATTCTCACTTTGAATATAAGCTTTAATTGGAGTATGTGTCGGTTCAAACACACTAATAATACAATCTGCATTCGAATTAGACAAAATCTCCAACGCCTCGTTAAGATGGGCACTTGTTCTTAGTGGTGAAGTAGGCTGTAAGAGAACTATTTGTTGCGTATCAACATTCATGCTTTCTAACCATGAGATTGCATGCTCGATAACAGATTCACTAGTTGCGGAATCTGTCGCTAACAGCTCGGGTCTAGGGATAATCTCCGCCCCAAAACTCCTACTCACTTCTGCTATTTCAGCGTCCTCTGTAGATACATAGACAAGGTCAATAGATTCACACTCTTGTGCTGCTTTAATTGTCCATCCAATGAGTGGCATTCCATTTAATTTAAGAATGTTTTTCCTTGGTAATCCTTTAGAACCACCTCTAGCTGTTATCAATGCTACCCGCAAACTTCCACCTCAACCCCATAAACATAGGAGTAATTAACGACAAATCAATTTAGAAACAAATCACTTAAGCTGAGTCCACCTCATAGTTCATAGCCAGCGACATATCCGTTTCCCAACTCAATTGTGCTTGCGTCTAAATGCTCTTCACTTGAGGAGCATTTAGATGCAAGCACAACTCATAAGTCTTGTAAATCACGACACACGGAACTATCAAACTCTCTTACTCAGCTTCACATTGTAAACTCATCACAACAAATAAAAGTCAAGCCTTTGCTATTTTCAGTCTTAGATAAGATACAAAAAGTGTTAGCCTATTAAAAACTAAAGTAAGCTACCGCCCTTGGTTATTTGCGAAACCACACTACGCAGACCACGAGCTATGTTGAAAAACTCAGTAATTATCACATTTCAAGATGCAAGAGGCAAACTATCACAGTGCTCGTGAGTCACGTAAAATGAAGGGCGTTAAGCTTAGTCTATACACCAAGACTAAAACCTCGCTATACTCCTACCCTATAGTTTTTCGCCCAATAACGAATAAGAGTTCAAGATATGCAAGAGTTAGTTCCATTTGTTCAAGAGAATATGATTTTAGCCATCGTATGGATCGGCTTGGTTGTTGCCATCATTGCGAACGTAATCAAAACATCAAATGCAGCCTACAAAGAGATCACGGCAGCGCAAACCACACAGATGATTAACCGTGAAAACGGTGTCGTGGTTGATATTCGTACTAAGGATGAGTTCAAAAAGGGCCATATTACGGACGCAGTTCACATTTTGCCGTCAGACATCAAAGCAAATAACTTTGGTAGCCTTGAAAGCCGCAAAGCAGACCCAATCATCGTAGTATGCAAGACAGGTCAAACCGCTCAAGAAAGCGCGAACTTGCTGGTTAAAGCAGGTTTCGAAAACGTAAGCGTATTGAAAAACGGCTTAGTGGCTTGGAGCGAAGCTAACCTTCCTTTAGTTAAAGGCAAAAAGTAGTTAAAGGTATTAAACCGTTAACGACAAGCAGTAAGCTGACCTGATTACACGAGTATGACTTTAAGGTTTTGTCCGGCAGATATGACGAACAAAACCTAATTTAAATTTTTAAGGACAAGAAAATGGCTGAAGCAGCACAACAAGACGCACAACAAAACTTCGCAATCCAACGCATCTTCTTAAAAGATGTATCTTTCGAAGCGCCAAACTCTCCAGACATGTTTCAAAAAGAGTGGAACCCAGATGTAAAGCTGGACCTAGACACTCAAAGCCGTGAACTTGGCGAAGGCGTGTACGAAGTAATTCTACGTCTAACGGTTACAGTTAAGAACGCAGAAGACACAGCATTCCTTTGTGAAGTTCAGCAAGGCGGTATCTTCTCTGCAAGCGAAATGGAAGCTGGTCAACTGGCTCATTGCCTAGGTGCATTCTGCCCGAACATCCTATTCCCGTACGCTCGTGAAACAATTTCTAGCCTAGTAGTTAAAGGTACGTTCCCACAACTGAACCTAGCACCAGTAAACTTTGATGCTTTGTTCATGAACTACCTACAGAACCAAGCACAGCAAGCTGAAGGCGAACAGGCTTAAGTCTCAAAGTAGAACTTAACTCTAACGATTCAAGCGCTAGTTAGCTTTTAAATGCACATCGCAACTTCTGCGATGTGCATTTTTTCTTTACACTGTACTAAGATTGAAAGCTCTGCTTATTTTAGTGGAAAGCTTTTTCAGAACTCTTCGATTTCCCTCATTATTTTTAGGTGGAAGCATGACAGAAACAACTCGCCCGACTAATACGGCAGACGCTTACGGTAAAGACAGCGCTTACGGCAAAGAGATCGCCATGACTGTCATTGGTGCAGGTTCTTACGGAACCTCTTTAGCGATATCTCTAGCGCGTAACGGTGCCAATGTTGTTCTTTGGGGACATGATCCTGTTCATATGAGTCGCCTTGAATCAGAACGTGCTAACAATGAATTTCTGCCAAACATCGACTTCCCAGAAAGCCTAATCATCGAGTCAGATCTTGAGAAAGCGGTAACAGCAAGTCGTGACCTTCTTGTCGTTGTCCCTAGCCACGTGTTTGGCATCGTTTTAAACAGTCTGAAACCTCATCTATCAGAAAACTCACGTATCTGCTGGGCAACGAAAGGTTTAGAGCCAGAGACAGGACGCCTACTTAAAGATGTCGCGCACGATGTGCTTGGTGATGGTTACTCGTTAGCGGTTCTATCAGGGCCGACCTTCGCCAAAGAGTTAGCTATGGGCATGCCAACGGCTATCTCTGTAGCTTCACCTGATGAAGGTTTCCTAGAAGAGCTCCAAGAAAAAATCCACTGCGGTAAAACATTCCGCGTGTATGCAAACTCAGATTTCATCGGTATGCAGCTTGGCGGCGCAGTGAAGAATGTTATAGCAATCGGCGCAGGCATGTCGGATGGTATTGGCTTTGGTGCTAATGCACGTACCGCACTTATCACTCGCGGCTTAGCTGAGATGAGCCGCTTAGGTGCAGCTCTCGGCGCACAACCGGAAACCTTCATGGGTATGGCTGGATTAGGCGATCTAGTACTAACCTGTACCGATAACCAATCACGAAATCGCCGTTTTGGCTTGGCGTTAGGCTCAGGTAAAGACGTCGACACTGCACAAGAAGAAATTGGCCAAGTTGTCGAAGGTTATCGCAACACCAAAGAAGTTTGGTTACTATCAGAACGTATGGGCGTTGAGATGCCAATTGTTGAACAAATTTATCAAGTGTTGTATCAAGGGAAAGATGCACACTTAGCGGCGCAAGATCTGCTTGCTCGAGACAAGAAGTCAGAAAGATAGTAAGAGCGGATACGAGATTCGGGTAAACGAGATGCGAAGAGAATAAAAGCAGATACGAGATACGGGTAATCGAGATGCGAAAAGATGAAGAGCGCCTTCAAACGTTCGACGACAATGCTTTTCGTTACTCGTATCTCGCGACTCTAATCTGCTCTTTACATCTCGTTCTTCGTATCTCGAATCTCAGTTACTCGCATCTGCTCTTATAGCTCTTCGCATCTCTTATCTCGCTACACGTATCTGGTTTAAAAGAATGGATGGTAAAATGAAACACTGTGAACAACAAAAAGTTTGGCAATGCATTGTGAAGGAAGCTCGACAGCAGTCGGAGCAAGAGCCTATGCTTGCGAGTTTTTATCATGCCACGATCATCAACCATGAAAGTTTAGGCGCAGCCCTTAGCTACATCCTAGCAAACAAGCTAAAAACAGCTTCAATGCCAGCCATGGCAGTACGTGAAGTGGTTGAACAAGCATTTAAGCAGGACCAATCGATTATTGATGCTGCCGCTTGTGATATTTGCGCGACGGTAAATCGAGACCCTGCGGTCGAGATGTACTCGATGCCTCTGCTTTATCTGAAAGGCTACCATGCTCTGCAAGGTTACCGAGTGGCTAACTGGTTGTGGAAGCAAGGTCGTATTGCGCTTGCCACTTACCTACAGAACCAAATCTCGGTTGCTTGCCAAGTTGATATTCACCCTGCAGCTCGTATCGGTAAAGCTATCATGCTCGACCATGCTACAGGCATTGTGATTGGTGAAACAGCGGTAGTTGAAAATGATGTATCGATTCTTCAAGACGTGACCTTGGGTGGTACGGGTAAAGAAGGTGGCGATCGTCACCCTAAAATCCGTGAAGGCGTGATGATTGGCGCCGGCGCTAAAATACTAGGTAACATTGAGGTGGGTGAAGGCGCGAAGATTGGTTCTTGTTCTGTAGTTCTACAAGCCGTACCGCCTCATACAACAGTCGCTGGCGTTCCTGCAAAAATTGTCGGAAAACCGAAAACAGACAAGCCATCTTTAGATATGGACCAAGGGTTCAATGGTCGCTCACAGAACTTCATCCATGGTGATGGGATTTAAGAGCAGATTCGGGATTCGAATCAGCGAGATACGAAAAGCTTAAAAGCAGATGTGGATTCGATTCAGCGAAATTCGAAAAAAACTAAGAGCAGTCACGGGATGCGAGTAACCGAGATGCGAAAAGATTTAAAAGCAGCTGTTGATAATGAATAAGAGCAAAATGACGATAATGATGAAACAAATTCGAGCCATTAGCCGGACTCTTCTGATATCTGCCAGCCTTTGTGTTGCTCTTTTATCTGCATCCTCATTTGCCGCCTCTCAGGGGGAACTGAAAGGCGTGTCGAGTGAAATATCTCGCCAACAAAAAAACCTATCCTCACAGCAGAAAAAGCTCGATAGCCTGCAAGCAAACCTCAAGAAACAAGAGCTATCCATCGCTTCGCTTGAAAGAGCGATTCTAGACAGTAAAAAGCAGCTCAATACGGCCAATGCAAATATTGCCAACTTAGACACCAAGATTAAAGCGCTTACTGCTCAGAAAAAAATCCATACCGACAAGTTAGAGCAGCTCATTCAGACTTACTACATGACTAGTCGAGCTAAGGCTTCTTCTCACATTCTCAATACCGGCGTTGAAGAAGACCGTATCAGTCATTATTACCAGCACCTTGCTAAAGCTCGCTCTGCAACAATCAACACGATTGAAGAGACGCAACTTGAATTAGAAGAAAGCCACAAGCAACGTCAACTTGAGCAAGAACAGATAGCAACACTGTTAAAACAACAAACCACCAAGCGCGATACGCTAGCCAAAACCCAAACACAACGTAAGAAAACAGTTGGCAGCATCAAGAAAAACATCTCAGGTGACAAAAATTACTTGGCAGAGCTTCAGCGAAATGAAACCCGCCTTAAAGCTGAAATTGCGAAAGCAGAAAAAGCGGCTCGAGAAAGACGTAATGCAGTCCCGATGGATGGTCTAGCCAAACGTAAAGGTAAGCTACCTTGGCCGATCAAAGATAAAGTTCTACATAACTATGGTTCACGCCAAACGGGTCAAATTAACTGGAAAGGCATGGTGATCAACGCCAAGTACGGTCAGCAGGTAAAATCGGTTTACTCAGGTACGGTGGTATTTGCAGAGTATCTGCGTGGCTATGGTTTAGTGGTACTGCTTGATCACGGCAAAGGTGATATGACGCTCTACGGCTTTAACCAAGCGCTTTTAAAGAAAGAAGGTGACAAGGTTAAAGCGGGTGAAGCCATCGCACTTGCCGGTGACACTGGCGGCCAAACTCGCCCATCACTGTACTTTGAAATTCGCAGAAACAGCCAAGCTCAAAACCCGAAGAGTTGGTTAGTTAGGTAAAAGCAGGTACGGGATGCGGGTAGCCGAGATGCGAAGAGCTTAAAAGCGGATGCGAATGTTCCGGATACAGAAGGGGTAAGAGTTGGTTAGAGGAAAAGGTACTAATAGTCTTGAGCAACCCCAAATAGTTGATAGGCCTTGAACTAGTCACGTACAAACCTCGTCATTCCAGAATTGAGGGACGAAATATCTGGAATCTCAGTATCATATATTATTTGTGATGTTTGATTTACCACAACACAAAGATTCCCTATCGCGCTCGTACCTCGCTGTAGGGAATGACGCAGCTCACCATATACCGCTACTCGAACCTGCTCTTTCCCGATCTTCGTAACCCGTATCTCGCTTACTCGTCTCTTTCTATTTAGAATTCAACGCCCTTACACCATCTTCCAATAATGTCAGCTGTTCAAAACCTTGGGCTGTAGCAATCGGTTTAACGGTCGCTATCATCTGCAGCATTCCTTGATGTACGACTTGCTCTGTAATTTGGGCTTTTGGAGACATCGCAGACTGATACGCTAACCAGCCCGATGCGATCAAGTGAAGAGAGGTCACCATCGACTTCATTTCCGTATCCGTTGCTTTAAGCAAGTTCAATTCAACAAAGGCTCTCATAATATCGACAAGATTCGTTTGTAGCTTTTCTTGTACAGTCATGTAATCAAGGTGGAGTTTTTCATCACGTGACAATATTTCAGGTAAATTTGCATAGAAGAATCGGTACTTCCACATCAGAGTGAAGATAGAATCTAAGTAGCTCTTTAGTAGCGTGAGGCTTTCTTGCTGCCCTTGAATCGGTGTGAATCTTTCAAGTAACTCTGTTGAATAGAGAGTAAAGATGTCACGGACAATTTCTTGTTTGTTGCGGAAGTGGTAGTAGAGGTTGCCAGGGCTAATCTCAATATGTTCAGCAATATGATTAGTCGTAATACTACGCTCACCGTGCTCATTAAAAAGCTCTAGAGCAGCGTAAACAATCTTGTCACGTGTTTTCATTAGTTATTAGTATCCCTATCCGTTTAGAGGTTCAGTATATCGCCACTAAACGGATAGATCGAGCTGTTAACATCTGGTCTAATTAGCATTAGCTAAAATAGAACCAGATCAATCACTGCCAAACAGGTCTCGTGTGTAAACCTTATCTGCAACGTCTGCGATCTCTTCTACCATTCTGTTAGATACAATCACATCCGATACGGCTTTGAACTCTTCTAGGTCAGAATAAACCTTCGAGTTAAAGAAATGCTCTTCCTCTAACACAGGTTCGAATACGACCACTTCAATACCTTTAGCTTTCAAACGCTTCATGATTCCTTGAATCGAAGAAGCACGGAAGTTGTCCGAGCCGGCTTTCATTATCAATCGATAGATGCCAACTATCTTAGGAGATCGCTTGATAATGGAATCCGCAATAAAATCTTTTCGGGTGCGGTTGGCATCAACGATGGCACCTACAATGTTGTTAGGCACATCTTGATAGTTAGCTAATAGCTGTTTGGTATCTTTCGGTAAGCAGTAACCACCATAACCAAATGAAGGGTTGTTGTAGTGATTGCCAATACGGGGGTCTAAGCCCACACCTTCGATGATCTGACGAGAGTCCAAACCATGCGCTTCCGCGTAAGAGTCGAGTTCATTGAAGTAAGAAACACGCATCGCTAGGTAGGTATTTGAGAATAGTTTTACCGCTTCCGCTTCCGTGGAGTTGGTAAATAAGACATCAATATTCTCTTTTTCAGCTCCTTCAACTAACAGATTAGCAAACACTTTAGCTCGCTCAGAACACTCACCAACAATGATTCGTGATGGGTGTAAGTTGTCGTATAAAGCTTTACCTTCTCGTAAAAACTCTGGTGAGAACATAATGTTTTCACAACCTAATTCTTCACGTATCTGTTCAGTGTACCCTACAGGAACCGTTGATTTTATGACCATCACAGCGTCTGAGTTTATACTCATAACATCTTTAATAACAGATTCAACAGAGGACGTATTAAAATAGTTTGTTTTAGGGTCATAATCAGTTGGTGTTGCAATAATAACAAAGTCTGCATCTTTGTATGCTAGCTTATCGGTTGTAGCTCGGAAGTTTAGCGAACGATTAGCCAAAAACTCTTCAATTTCTGCATCCACGATTGGTGATTGCTTGTTGTTTAACATTGATACTTTTTCTTCAATGACATCAACTGCAATAACGTCATGATGCTGTGCAATCAACATCGCATTGGATAGGCCCACATAACCGGTACCTGCAACTGTAATCTTCATGATATTACCTATAATTTAGAGTGTTTAATAAACACTAAGCTAATACTAATCTTGTCATATCATACGCTGCTTAGGGAATTATTCCACTAGCTCGCCTTTGCAATTCCTTGCTATACTCGCGGTAGTTTTATATTCAAAAGAGTAGGTAAAATATGATTATCGTAACTGGTGGTGCTGGCATGATCGGCAGCAATATTGTTCAAGCACTCAATGACGCAGGCCACAACGATATTCTAGTTGTCGACAACCTCAAGAACGGTAAAAAGTTCAAAAATCTTGTAGACCTAGACATTACTGACTACATGGATCGTGATGATTTCCTAACTCAAGTTATGGCTGGTGACGACTTCGGCCATATTGAAGCTATTTTCCATGAAGGTGCGTGCTCTGCTACCACTGAGTGGGATGGTAAATACATGATGCTTAACAACTATGAGTACTCGAAAGAGTTGCTGCATTACTGTGTCGAGCGTGAAATTCCATTTCTATATGCCTCTTCTGCCGCTACTTACGGTGAGACAGATACGTTCATTGAAGAGAAAGAACACGAAGGCGCATTAAATGTCTACGGTTACTCTAAACAACAATTTGATAACTACGTTCGTCGCTTAACAGCGGATGCTGCAGCTCATAACGAAACATTACCTCAAATCACCGGTTTCCGTTACTTCAATGTTTACGGCCCACGAGAGCAACACAAAGGTAGTATGGCCTCTGTTGCTTTCCATCTAAATAACCAAATGAATGCTGGTGAGAACCCTAAACTTTTCGCGGGTAGCGAAACATTCCAGCGCGATTTTGTGTACGTCGGTGATGTTGCTGCAGTAAACCTATGGTTCTTAGAAAACGGTGTTTCGGGCATTTTCAACCTAGGTACAGGTAACGCAGAATCGTTTGACGAAGTTGCTAAAGCGGTGATCAAACACCATGGTAAAGGCGAAATCGAAACTATTCCTTTCCCTGAACACCTAAAAGGTGCTTATCAAGAATTTACTCAAGCTGACCTTACAAAACTTCGCGCAGCAGGCTGTGATGTAAGATTTAAAACAGTCGCGCAAGGCGTTGCTCAATACATGCAAATTATAAATAAATAGCACTTCGTAAATCTAGGGGAGCGAAACTCTCCCCTAGCATCCTTACTTTAAGTGTCGACACGCAAAGAACGTCTAATTCGTGCCATAAGTAAATACTCTATATTCCCTCGAATTCAAGCAGAAACCTGTTAGGTGACACATAGAGAAGCTAAGAAAATTTTAAGGTTAGTGATTTCGAATGAAAAATCAACGCAATGACTTTGATCCAAAAGCTTACAACCCTAGTTTTAGGCGGGCTTTTTTCGCACCTAAGTTATGGGGAACGTGGTTAGCAGTAATATTTGCACTCCCAGTAGCCCTACTTCCATTACGCTTTCATCAATGGTTAGCGCGCATTATTGCACTCAAGCTATCTAAATCGAAAAAAGGCCCTGCTCACAGAGCCAGGGTGAATTTTGAGCTATGCTTTCCGAACCTCAGTTTTCAAGAGCGTGAGCAATTAATTTATAAAACACTATACACTGCTAGCGTGTTCGTACTTCGCTTTAGCTTACTTACCTTAAAATCAAAATCCTGGTTACAAGAACAGTGTGAATTCATTGGGGAAGATAACCTGACTAAACATACTGACAACGGTGAAAATGTCATCTTATTAGTCCCACACTCATGGGCTATTGATATTCCCGCAGTAATGCTTGCGTCGATGGGCCTTCCAGTCTCAGCAATGGCAAAAAAACAAAAGAACCCAGTATCTGATTGGCTCATGCATCGTCAAAGAGTTCAATATGGAGGCCGTGTATACGAACGTTCGGGAGGAATAAAACCATTTATCAAATCAATTAAAGATGGATACTTGGGGTATTACTTACCAGATCAAGACCATGGTGCAGAGCTCAGTGAGTTCGTCAGCTTTTTTGGTACAACGAAAGCCACCCTACCAGGGCTAAGTAAACTCGCAAAGTTATCACGAGCAAAAATAGTCCCACTCTTCGCGTCAATAAATCCAGAAACAGGTAAGTACTCACTGGAAGTCCTACCTGAACTCGAGCTACAAAGTGAAGACCAAGCCGACGCTCGCTCTATGAACATTGCGATTGAAACCTTTGTTAAACCTAAACCTGAACAATATATGTGGATTCTACAGCTTCTCTATACACAACAAGACGGAACAAACTTCTATAACTTGTTTAAACCTCGTTATGACAAAGACTGGAAGGTCGATTCATGCAATTACACTAACCATAATAAATAGACAATATTATAGATGACAATATCCCAAAATAATCGCGATATCGCCAGTTCATTTGTTTCTGGGGCGTTTTTTTCGTGTTTACTATTAACTGGCTCAAGCTACAAATTAGCAGCTATACCTCTAGTATTAGCTGCTTTATTTTCTTTACCATGGACGATTCGCCAGCAGCGTACCCCAGAAATAAAGATAGCGATTTATGCACTGACCGGATACTTTTTTGTTACAGCTTTATCACTAATCGTTTACGGAGGCGATTTAGGGCAATTGGATATGCCTAGTCGCGTCATTGTTGCATCTATGATAATGCTATTTGTCGCTACGGTTCCTCCATCGATTAAAGCTTTATTCTTCTCAATCTGCCTAGGTGCAAGTATTGCAGGTATAGTTGCTATATATCATTGTACGGCCTTTGGTGGTCGAGCTTTTTTTGGTCATGGGTACATGGTGATTCAAGCAGGAGGAATAGCATCGTCACTTACTCTCTTGTCAGTGGTATCCCTAATTTATAGCAAACACACTAAAGACCAAATATTAACCACGGCATCTGCTATAAGTATAATCCTTGGGCTATTAGCAACTCTACTTTCGGGAGCTAGAGGCGCTTGGGTATTACTCCCTTTAATTATTATGTCTTTATTTTATATATATAGAGGTTATTTCTCTTTCCGCTCTAAAGCGATCGTTATCCTATCGGCAATTTCGATAGCGGTATTATCTTATCCAACTATAGGGCCTAGGATTAATTCCATGGTTTCAGATATTCATGGATATAAAAATAACAATTCTCAAACATCTTCTGGCTTTCGTTTAGAAATGTGGAAATCAGCAACCTATTCGGCTTTAGACAAGCCTATATTCGGTCAAGGCTTCGAAGGCGTAAAACAAGCTAAAAAAGAACAAGTAGAAAAAGGGTTAGTTGACAAAAGTGTTTTAAACTATAAACGCGCACACAATCAGTTTTTTGAAGAGCTTCAAACAAAGGGGCTGATAGGGCTATTTACCATATTAGCCTTCTTTGGAGTTCCGCTCTATTTGCTATGGAAAAAAACTCAAGCGTCATGCTCTAGAGATAGTCAATATTTTTTTGCAGTAGCCGGAATTGTTCACATAACATCAGTAATTGGTTTTAGTTTAACTCAGCACTATCTCGCACACCACTCGGGTATTCTTTATTACTCGATAGGCTCCGCAATACTCATTGGGGCTGCCTACTCAAAAAGAAATGAACAAGAGGTTAGATCATCATGAAAATACTCGTAATAGGGCCTTCTTGGGTAGGTGATATGGTGATGTCACAGCCTCTTTATACAATACTCAAACAACAGCACCCTGAATCTACTATTGACGTGATTGCTCCCGGATGGTGTAAACCAATTCTTGAGCGTATGCCAGAGATCCACCAAGCAATTGAAATGCCTATCGGCCATGGTGAATTCAACTTCCTTGGTCGTCGAGAAATCGGCAAATCATTAAGAGAAAAACAGTACGACCACGCGTATATTCTGCCTAAGTCAGCCAAATCCGCTCTTATTCCTTGGTTTGCAAATATCCCTCTTCGTACGGGGTGGAAAGGCGAGATGCGTTACGGCCTGCTCAATGACATGCGTCCAAACATGAAGTCTTTTCAATTCATGGTTGAGCGCTATGTTGCATTAGCCTATTCGCAAGCTGAAATGATTGACTCGTCCTCATTGGGTGGATTAGAAACCCTACCTCGCCCTAGCCTGTTTATTGATAAGAAAGAGCAGACTGAAACTGTTGCTAAATTCAATCTAAGCCAGGATCTCCCAGTTGTTGGTTTATGCCCAGGCGCAGAGTTTGGCCCTGCGAAAAAATGGCCTGAGACGCACTATGCTGAAGTAGCAATTCAAATGGCTAGATCTGGACATCAAGTATGGTTGTTTGGTTCTCCAAAAGATCTAGAAACCTGTAACAACATCAAACAACTAGTGCCTCAAGAAAATCAGTATCAAATTCATGTTTTAGCGGGACAAACAAATCTGATTGAAGCAGTAGACCTCTTGGCCGCCTGTCAAACTGTCGTAGCTAATGATTCTGGCCTTATGCACGTGGCAGCAGCTGTTGGCTGTAATGTTGTTGCTGTCTACGGTTCAACATCGCCAAAATACACACCACCACTTGCGGAGAAAGTGGAGATTGTTCACACAGATATTAACTGCCGCCCTTGCTTCAAGCGTGAATGTCAGTTCAATCACCTTAAATGCTTGACCGAATTATCACCAAAACAAGTTCTTGATAGTATTCATAAGCTTGAAGCGATCACGGTAAGCTTATGCTAATTCGCATTCTTTACACATTGCTGCTTGCCCTTACATCCCCCTTCCTATTGTTTGGTCTATACAAAAGCAAACCAAACAAACCTAAGTTTGGAAATCGATGGAAAGAGCATTTGGGTATCACGCCAAGACTAGAAGCAACTGAGCGCCCAATTTGGATTCACGCGGTTTCGGTAGGCGAAAGCATTGCCGCAATACCTCTGATTAAAGAACTGAAAAAGGAAAATCCAAAGCAACCCATTGTAGTTACCACCACGACTAGCACTGGCGCAGAGCAAATTGCCAAATTAGGTGGCTTAGTTGAACATCGCTATATGCCTATCGACTTTACTTTCGCAGTGAATGGTTTTCTTAAAGCAACACAACCAAAGCAAATGTTAATCATAGAAACTGAGCTTTGGCCAAACACGCTTAATGTTGTCCACAATGCAGGAATAACAATCATCGTAGTTAATGCTCGCCTTTCTGAAAAATCATACAAGAACTACGCAAAAGTACAGCCTCTGTTTAACCTTTTAACGCCTTGCCTAGATAAAGTGCTGTGTCAGACAGAATCTGATGCTAAGCGTTTCGAACATTTAGGCATCGCGAAGAATAAGCTTTTTGTTACTGGCTCGATAAAGTTTGATATTCAGATATCAGAAGACGTAAAAGAAAAAGGAAAAGCACTACGGGATGACCTTGGATTAAATCGGCCAATTTGGATTGCTGCCAGTACTCACAAAGGCGAAGACGAGCAGATACTAGAGGCTCACAAGAGAATTTTAGAATCTAACCCAAATGCACTTCTAATCCTTGTGCCACGCCACCCAGAACGATTCGATGATGTGTTTGAGCTTTGCCAGGGGCAATGTTTTGAAACCGCTCGTCGTACGAGCCAAACGGAAGTAGCAGAGCTGACCCAGATTTACCTCGGCGATACCATGGGTGAGATGTTGGTATTGATGGGGGCAGCCGACATTTGCTTTATGGGTGGTAGTTTAATTGGTGATAAAGTTGGCGGGCATAATGTTTTAGAGCCTATCGCCTTAAATGTCCCTATTATCTCGGGACCAAGTTACTTCAACTTTAAAAGTACCGTTGAAGATTTACTCCGAGTTAAGGGAATAATTATTAATGAAAATAGCACCAATATCGCGAAATCTGTAATTCAATTTTTTCAGATGCCTCCTAGTGAGCTAAATGCGACCATTAATTCAGCACGATATATTTTTCAAAAAAATTCAGGCTCAGTTAGCAAAACCATAAATAATTTGGAACAAATATAATGAACCTCTTTCTTGCAACCTCCCCTCTTCAATACATCTGCGCTCTTGAAGCAAAGGAATATTTCAATTGTGAAAACAATATCTTACTTTTAGTTGAGCAAAAAAGTGAACATGGTTTAATCCAGCAAGAGAAACTAGTTAATAGCAGTGAATGGGAGCATATCGTCACGATTAGTAGAGATAACCGAAGTAAACAAGTGCCTCATGCCATCAAGCAAATAAAAACGATTCTAGCAGATCAGTCAATCAAACAATTCTTCTATGCCGAGTATAATGGTTGGCGCACCAAACTACTTTTGAAGAACCTACCTGTTGAACAAGAAATCTACTTTGATGATGGAACAATGACCCTTATTGAATATGGTAAATTCATTCTTCCAGGAAAGCCATACTCGCGTCCTAGGTTTTTAGTCGACCTAAAGGTTCGTTTTAACGGTTGCAAGCCTATTGGTACTTTAGTTCAATCTCAAAATCTCGAGATTTTTTCAATGTTTGAGCTAACTGAAAATAAGTTTAAACTGCACGCCAACAACCTATCATCGTTAAAGTGTCATTATGGTAACCCCAAGCTCTACAACCCTAATGCTCCAATTGGTATTATCGGGCAAGGTGCAATTGGTGATAAGAATCAACCGAGTGTTGATGAGTATGTACAATCAATTCTAGGTTTAGCAGAAGCAATCTCCTCCAAAATACTATACTTTCCACATAGAACTGAAAAGCTAGCAGTTAGAGAAAAGCTTGAAAGCCATTCCAATATTGATTATCACTATGGTGAATATCCATTAGAAATTGAGCTGATAGATAAAAATATAACCTTGTCAGCACTGGTTGGCGCCTACTCTACAGCTATGTTTACTTGCCGAAAACTATACCCAGAAATGCCAATTATCGCAAGAAACGTGTATCATCGTGACCCAGATTTTTTAAGGGTGCTAACTGAGCAACTTAAAAAGTGTAATATTGATATTATTGATAACAGCGTATGTTTAACCACATTTTTTTCTGTTCTTGAGTCTACTCACTCAACTAAGTAAAGCATTAAAAATGCTTACAGCAAGAAGCGGCGCTGCTAAAATGTTTCTTATTCTAATTGTGACTCAAGAGCAACCATGACCATTCACTTCTCTGGCCAAAGCAATAACAGCCTCTATACCAGAGTAAAAGTTGAGTAATAATGCGTTCTTTAGAGCTGTTTCCCAAAAATAAATAATACGAATTGAGGTGATATTAAATGCATTTTTTACACCATACCCCTGATCTCTCCGCGACCGGAGGCAGTAGAAATATTCTAGACCTGTCGCAGTACCTTTGTGACAGTGGTCATGATGTTTCCATTATCATAGATTCGAAGCGAATTGCCTTTAATGTAGATCCTAGAATTAACCTTTATTTATTAAAAAAGGGGAAACTCTCTCTATTATCAAATCAACATCAAGAAACAGCAATTGAGGGTTATAAAAATAGAAATAATAAAACAAAAAAGAAAAGAAGCAATTTAAAGAAACTCATAAGAAAGATTCAAAACATAAAAAGATATTTAGTCAAGTTGTTCATATTCCCGGTTAATTATTTCATTGTAAGAAGCTTTATTAAAAATAAAAAAATTGACTTTATCTCAAGCCATAATATGTATACTTTCTTTGAGCATTTCTTTTATTACCCGAAAGAAAAGTTTGCTTTAATGCTAAGAAATTCTCCAAATGAAGTTTTCTTAGAGAGGGGAATTGTGAAACTTTTTCCTTTTAATCGTTATTTTAATGAACGTTTATGTCTTGGTGTATCACAAGCAACGATTGATGAGATAAAAGCGCTTGACCTTGGTGTACAAGACCGCAGTTTCGCTATCTATAACCCTTTTGATTTTTATAACATCAGAAAAAATGCAGATATAAAGCCTAATAGCGAATATGACATCTATAATAAAAAATATATTCTATCTCTTTCATCACTTGACAATAGAAAACGCATAGATCGAACTTTACATGCTTTATCTCTAGCTTCTGATAAAAATATTGAGTTAGTTCTCGTAGGGATAGGCCCAAGCAAAGTGGAACTAACAGAGTTAGCAGAGTCTTTAGGACTTAGTCACCGAGTTCACTTTCTAGGTTTCCAGCAAAACCCATATCCGTTTATTAAAAATGCAGAAATGTTAATTCTCGCCTCGGACTCAGAAGGTCTACCAACTGTAGTGATTGAATCTCTAATATGCGGGACTCCGGTTATCTCTACAGATTGCCCCTGTGGTCCGAATGAGATCTTAATTGATGACTTAGAAGAGTTTCTAGTGCCAATAAAAGGTATAAAAGAAGAAGTCATTCATAAAAACATTGCAAATTGCATAGATCGACTCATAACTGATAGGGTTTTAATTGAAGATAGGCATGTAGAAAGATTTAGTAAAGAGACGGTAGTGAAAAACTGGATAAAAGTTGCAAGTAAAGAGAGGTAACTACTTGCAGACTTAAGAAGTTTATATTTAGTCACCTATATACGCCTTAGTAGCATGTATAGGTGGCAAATAAAATAGCCTAGTAAAAGCTACATCTATTTATTACTATTCTCAAAGTATCCTTCTAACAAAAAGTCAAAATCCGTAGAGCTCCACATAATTGCACGTTTACCTTTCTCTTTCTTAAAGGAACGTAAGAGCCGCTCTAAGTTTTTGTTAGAAAACTTAGTTTCTGGAGATAAGAAGCACTTATCAAAGTCGATAATCCAAATGTTCTCTTGATCATCAATTAAGATATTGTGAATATTCAAGTCGGTATGGTTCACATGAACTTTGTGCATTTTGGCTATTTCTTGCCCGATCTTTTGGTACATCATTTTTGGCAATGGATTTTCTTGTAGAATACTAACCAAGTCTCTAGCATTTGGAATTCTCTCGCTCAATAGATCAGCTTGATAAGTTAAACCTGTTTTTACTGACCTTGCCGCAATTGGTCGAGGAACATTAACCCCAGCGTCTATTAATGTCTGAAGTAGATTAAGCTCTTGAGCGCTACGAGTTTGTTCCCAGCCAGAAAACCAATAATGGTCTTTTACAAACTTCCCAAACAAGCCACCTCGATGATAGTGCCGCAATGCTCCATGCATAGTATCAAGCTCAACGAACCAAGTGGTTCCTCGCCCTATCGCGCTACCAATTATTTTATTCTGCTGTAACCAGTACTCAGCCTCAAAAGCACACTTGACTTGTTGTGCTGAGATTAAAGATTCATCGAACCAGATGACTTGACTATCAAATCGAAGTGTTTGCATTGGGCGTACCTAACTAATTGCTTAGTTTTATTTTACATTCCCCTAGCCCAACTGCATAATTCTTATTAATCACTTTGATAGAGCTCACCTTATGTCCCTGTTCGAATCTGCCCCAAAGTCACTATGTGTTCTTAGGTTGTCAGCTATTGGAGATGTCTGCAACACCATAGCTACAGTACAAGCTATCCAAAAACAGTGGCCTGACACTCAAATAACCTGGATTACTGGCAAACTTGAAGCTCAACTTCTCCAAGCAGTAAATGGTATTGAAGTGATTATTTTTAATAAAAAAGCGGGGCTCGATGGCTATAAGTCATTATGGAATCAGCTGAAAGGGCGTGAGTTTGATGCACTACTTCATATGCAATATGCAATTCGCGCTAGCTTAGCTACTTTAGGCATCAAAGCAAAATACAAGCTTGGATTCTCTTCTGATCGCAGTCAAGATTTTCAAACATTGTTCACCAACGTCAAAGTACCATCCCCAACGTCCCTTCATGTCGCCGATGGTTTAATGGCATTTGCTCATCAGATTGGTACCTCTCAATCTGAGCTCTCTTGGTCTTTATCTTATTCTGATGAGGACAGCATCTGGGCGAAGACACAACTAGAATCTGGGAAACCCAACTTATTATTGGTTCCTGGTGCAAGCAAAGCCTACAAGAACTGGAACGCTAAGGGCTATGTTGATGTCATTAAACATGTGCGAGGTAAGGGTTGGAATGTCATACTAGGTGGCAGCCCTGCAAAGGTCGAAGTAGACCTAGCAAATGAGATTCAAGCTTTACTTAATGCACCCTGTTTGAACTTGGTTGGAGAAAGCTCAATCCTACAAATGCTCGCTTTGATTGATAAGGTAGAGATGGTTATCGCGCCAGATACTGGCCCAGCCCACATGGCAAGCGCGATGAACACGCCAATTATTGGCTTATATGCCCACCACAATCCTCTTCGTGTAGGACCTTATAATTACTTGAAATATGCCGTATCTGTATATGAAGAACTAATTTTTGCAGAAACAGGAAAGACTAGCCAAGAATTAAGTTGGCGAACTCGAGCAAAGGATGAAACAGCAATGAGCCGTATCACAAGCGAACGAGTCGTCGCTATGTTTGATCAAGTCATAGAAGATTTGTATCCACAATATCAGTAAAATTTACCTGTAGAAGATTGTTTAAGAAGGAAACTACCTTGTCTAAACCCACCTTAGCCGTTGCCTTGATCGTAAAAAATGAAGAGAAGCACCTTAAAGCTTGTCTGGACACTGTAAAAGATTGGGCCGATGAGATTGTTCTTCTAGATTCAGGTAGTACTGATAGCACTGAAGAGATCGCTAGGCAGTATACCGATAAATTTTATATCAATTTAGAATGGCCTGGATTTGGCAAGCAACGTCAACTTGCTCAAAGCTATGTGGAATCAGATTTTGTACTTTGGCTTGATGCCGATGAACGTGTTACCGATGAATTACGCCAAGGCATACTCAACGCAATCAGCCAACACAATGATAAAAACATTTATCGTGTAAACCGACTGACGACAGCCTTTGCCAAAGAGATTCGTTACTCAGGGTGGTCACCTGACTGGGTAGTTCGCCTATACAAAACATCAGAGACTAAATATAACGACTCACTAGTTCATGAAAGTATTGTTGTGCCCGATGGCTTTAAAGTGATTTCATTGGATGGCCGTTTGAAGCATTTTACTTACGAAAGGTTGGGCGAGTACACGCGTAAAACCCAACTGTACATGCAATCTTGGGCAGACCAACGTGAAGGTAAAAAGTCGGCCTCACTTTTTAGTGCATTTACGCACGGTTTTTTCCGTTTTTTCAAAATGTACATTATTAAGCGTGGTTTCTTAGATGGCCGACATGGCTTTTTACTTGCGGTACTGAGCGCAAATACAACTTTTACTCGCTATGCCGACCTGTGGCTGCGTGATTACGTCAAAAAACATAATAAAGAGCAATAACATGAACATTTGCCACGTTAACTTAGCTTCTGGATACCATGGTGGCGAGAATCAGACGCTACAGCTCATTAAGCAGCAAGTAAAGCTCGGCTATCAACTGACAGTTGTTGCAAACCCTAAGAGCCCTTTCGCCGATGCGGTAAAAGCGTTAGGCGTTAAAGTGGTATTAGCGAACCACTTTACCAAAGCACACTCAAAGTCGATTACCAATGATTGTGCTCTAATCCATGTACATGAAGGGCGAGCTATCTATTGGGCTCTAATCCAACATATGCTCTACGGAAAACCATATATTATTACCCGTAGAATCGATAACGCACTAAAGAAGAAATGGTTGGCAAACTTAGCCTATTCAAAAGCATCCGCGGTGATAGGTCTAAGTACTGAGATAGTTCAGAGAGTGAAAGATGCTTACCCAACTTCAGTAACGTACAAAATCCCAAGTTCACCAGTTACATACCCTGTTAACCCACAAGCCGTACAAACGATTAGAGACCGCTTCGCAGACAAGTTTATAGTGATACATGGAGCGAACATGCTGAAGCATAAAGGCTTCAATGTCACCGTCGATGCGGCACGGGTTCTAGAAGATTCTGCACCGTTCATCCATTTTTGTTTACTAGGCGATGGCTCAGAGAGACAAGCTCTTGAGTCACAAGCAAAAGACCTTAATAACATCAGCTTCGAGGGCAAACAAAGCAACATGGGCGACTGGTTTGCCGCGGCTGACTTGCAAGTACACCCTTCCTACACAGAGGGGCTTGGCTCTGTCATCTTGGAAGGTATGGGCTCTGGTTTACCTGTTATAGGTACTAATGCCGGTGGTATCCCTGATATTATCGACCACAACTCCAATGGCTTGCTTGTTGAACCCGGTAATGCTCAAGAGTTGGCGGATGCAGTAATGAAGGTAGCCCAAGACGAAAGACTTAAACAAGATTTCATCGCACAGGGGCAAGAGAAATTGAAGTTATTTGATATCAACTATACTGCGAATCAATACGCAGACGTTTATGAGAAAGCTTTACGATGAAAAAAGTTATATATCCTGGCACGTTCGATCCAATCACTAACGGCCACCTAGATATCATCACGCGCGCTGCAGACATGTTTGACCAAATCATTATTGGTGTCGCTGCAAGCCCTTCTAAAAAAACACTTTTTAGCCTGGAAGAACGCGTAAAACTCGTTGAAGAATCAACCGCACATTTAAGCAATGTATCAACGGCTGGTTTTAGTGGGTTGTTAGTCGATTTTGCACGAGAACAGCAAGCTAATATATTGGTGCGCGGCCTTAGAACAACGGTAGACTTTGAGTATGAGTTCGGTCTAACAAGTATGTATCGAAAACTACTACCTGGTGTAGAGAGCGTGTTTTTGACACCAGCAGAGGAGTATGCTTTTCTCTCTTCAACCATCGTTCGTGAAGTGGCGATTCATGGTGGGGACGTGGAGCAATTTGTACCTAAATACGTTCACGCAGCTATCAAAACAAAGGTAGCACAATGAGTTTTATAAAGTTCAAATACTACTTATCCAATAGCCTTCTGGTCTTACTGCCAAATACAATCCGTAAAACATTGGCCAATAACCTTATTCAGGCAATGCCCATAGACTCTTATATCCAAGATAGAGTCGATTACTACAACAAGGTTAACTCACCATTTAATCTCCCAGAAAAAGGCTCAGCTCATGTTAAAGACTTTAAGAAAACGGGTGGAACGACCTACTATTTCGACCTTCACAAGGTAGTAAAATCTTTTCCGTCACACTATTTTTTCCAATTTTTGAATGGTGATGTTCGCCGAATCCCTGAACAACCAAGTTTTCTAAAAAGTCGGCCAATCAATAAAGATAATCAACACTCTGTTTTGCTCAAATTGAATGAAATTCGTCATTTCCAATTTATTTCTGATTCTCAGTCATTTCGAAGTAAGAAAGACATGGCAGCCTGGAGAGGTGTTGGTTACCAGCCTCACCGAAAAAAAGTTCTTGAGCAATACTATGCTCACCCCTCATGTAACATTGGTCAAACTCAACCCGTTAAAGGAGAACCTTGGGAAAAGGGGGTAATGTCCATAGAGGAACAATTACAGTACAAATTTTTACTAGCCATCGAAGGTAATGATGTTGCAACCAACCTAAAATGGGCAATGTCTTCAAACTCACTGGTCATTATGTCCAAACCCAAGTATGAGACATGGTTTATGGAAGGCCGCCTCAAAGCCGGCGTTCACTACGTGGAAGTTACGGATGATTACTCTGACTTAATTGAGAAGATGGAGTACTACATCGCACATCCAGAAGAAGCTGAAAGCATTATCGAAAATGCACATACGTGGGTCGATCAGTTCCGAGACCAAAAGCGTGAACGTTTAATTTCTTTACTGGTAGCAAAGAAGTACTTCGAAAAGTCAGGACAGCTATAATATAACAACACGTTATCTACCCTGAAACTTTCGCTCCGGTAACCAATAGTCACCTCGATATGATCGTCCGTGCCGCGAACGAGTTTGGTCTCACCAGCATGCACAGGAAGCTACTGCCCGGCCTTGAAAGTGTGTTTCTAACCCCATCAGAAGAGTATGCATTTCTTTCTTCGACAATAGTTCGAGAAGTGGCTATTCATGGTGGGGACATTAGTCAGTTTGTACCACAAAAAGTTGCGGCTGAAATCAAACTGAAAACAGTGAAATAATCCTGTGTTCAAAAACAAAAATAGCGCTCATTGAGCGCTATTTTTTATGACTGAAATTTGGGTTTTACAGTGAGTAGTAAGCTTTATACCAATCCGCGAATGCTTTCGCGCCTTCTTGAATTTTAACTTGTGGTTTGTAGCCAACTGCTTCAAACAAATCCTCAGTATCAGCGTAAGTCGCGTACACGTCACCGGGTTGCATTGGCATGAAGTTCTTCTTCGCTTCGATACCTAACGCAGTTTCCAATGCTTCGATGTAATCCATCAATTTAACTGGGCTACCATGACCGATGTTGAATACACGGTATGGTGCTGAGCTGGTTGCTGGTGAGCCTTGCTCTACAGTCCAATCTGGCTGTTTAGCTGGAACTCGGTCTTGAACACGAATAATGCCTTCAACAATATCATCGATATAAGTGAAGTCGCGCATCATGTCGCCATTGTTGTAAATGTCGATCTCTTTGCCCGCTACAATTAAGTTCGCAAACTTGAACATCGCCATATCAGGGCGGCTCCAAGGGCCGTAGACGGTAAAGAAACGAAGGCCTGTCGTCGGTACATCGTATAAATGAGAATAAGTGTGTGCCATTAGCTCATTAGACTTCTTCGTCGCTGCGTACAATGAGATTGGGTGATCAACACTGTCTGCTGTGTGGAATGGCATTTTCTGGTTCAAGCCATACACAGAGCTTGATGAGGCGTAAACTAGGTGTTCAACCTTGTTGTGGCGACAGCCTTCAAGAATAGCTAGATGACCAACCAGATTGCTATCGGCATACGCCATCGGGTTATCAATTGAGTAACGAACGCCAGCTTGCGCCGCTAAATGAATGACGCGGTCAAACTTTTGCTCAGCAAACAACGTTGCCATGCCTTCTCTATCAGCAAGATCCAACTCGATAAAGGTTAGGTTTTCATGCTCAATGCGCTTTAGACGATCATGTTTCAAAGAGACTTCATAGTAGTCATTCAAGTTATCAATGCCGACAACCTTATGTCCAGCCGCACATAGTCGCTCTGAAACTGCAGAGCCAATAAACCCGGCAACGCCAGTTACTAAATATTTCATTCTACTATTCTCAATTCATATCATTAGTGTAATTGTAGCTACTAGCCTGCTTATCTACTAGCGTAAAAAAGTGAACATAAGTTCAGTTTTTTTATACTTGGCACTCTTCACAGAAAAACGTATTCCTCTGCCCTATTTTTAACTCTTGAATCAGAGCTTCACAAATAGGGCACTTTTCGCGGGCTTTGCCATAAACTTGTAGCTCTTGAGCGAAATACCCCGGCTTGCCATCTGCTTGTGCGAAATCTTTTAGCGTGGTGCCACCTTGTTTGATGGCGGTAGCAAGCACTTGTTTGATCTCTTGAGTTAACAAGACCCACTCTTCTTTTGTCACTTTGCATGCAGGGCGCAAAGGGCTAATACGTGAAGCAAATAGCGCTTCATTGGCGTAGATATTTCCCACTCCCACCACCACTTTGTTATCCATGATGAATTGCTTAACGGCGACTTTACGTTTTTCTGCCTTCTCAGCTATGTAGTCGGCGTTGAAATCGTCAGTTAGCGGCTCAGGGCCAGATCCCAGTAATACGGGATGAGTTTCATCAGGCGCTGACCATAGCCAAGCACCAAAGCGGCGAGGGTCGTTGTAGCGCAATACTTTGCCATTAGTGAGCTTGAGATCCACGTGATCATGCTTTGCTGCAGGGAAATCAGCATCTAATACGCGCAGTGAGCCAGACATACCAAGGTGAACAATGGCAGTGCCAGTATCCGTTTCAATCAATAGGTATTTAGCACGACGCGAGATAGAGCGAATTACCTGCCCTTCTAATGCTTTTAGCTCTTGTGGGATATCCCAACGCAGCTTCGGAGTGCGAAAGGTAAGCGTTTTAATGGTCTCACCGACTAAATGAGGCGATATCCCCATACGGCTTACTTCGACTTCGGGTAATTCAGGCATAGTTAGTCGTCCGATTTAGAGGAGTAGTTAGCGTTAAAACTTGGAAACAGGTAGCTCTCTTCAATAGACACCGCCAACCACTGATCATTCCAGTTTTTTAACAACCAGAACTCAGGCAATTGATAATAGGTAATACGCTGGGGCTCTTCTTGGTCTTGATACCATACTTCGATGGTGTGCGGTGTATTTAACCGAGGCGTAAGGTCTGTGTAAGTCTGTGAGTCGACTTCCGTGCCCACAAGCTCTCTCCAACGTTGTGACAGCTCTTGTGCATTGGTGGCTTGAGGAAAGCCTGTACCTTTGAACTGGTAAACCCATTGGTTGTTTTGTTGAATGACAGACCACTTAGCAAAGTGCAACGCTTTAAGCTCTGCTGTTGGGTTCAGGAGATAAGGATAAGGGCTATCAACCTGCTGTTCAGGCTCGATAAGGTACGCTTTGATCAATGTTGGAAGGTTTAACACGCCAATAAAAGCGATCACACTGAACATGAGTATGTTGTTCCACCTACGCCCGCGATATCTCATCTGATTCTGCTCATCTAACCTATTGAACATTCAGTATATCGTGAAAGTGGCAATACTTTCTATGTTGCGCAGTTTTCTATCTATCAGACGCTATATCAAGCGCTACATCAAACAAGAGCAATTGAGTTACTCAAATTTTAGGTATAAAAAAACCCAGCGATTAAACTGGGTTTTTCAATTCTTTCTTCTACTGAAGAAGAGCAAAAAAAGCATCAATTACTTGATTTTAGCTTCTTTGTACATAACGTGTTGGCGAACTACTGGATCAAACTTTTTGATCTCAAATTTGCCTGGCATGTTACGCTTGTTCTTATCAGTTGTGTAGAAGTGACCAGTACCTGCAGAAGATACTAGACGAATTTTCTCACGAATGCCTTTAGCCATTGCTTAATTCCTCTTAAACGTTTTCGCCACGTGCACGGATATCAACAAGAACAGCATCGATGCCTTTCTTATCAATGATACGCATGCCTTTAGCAGTTAGACGTAGTTTAACAAAACGTTTTTCGCTCTCTACCCAGAAACGATGAGTTTGTAGGTTCGGCAGAAAACGGCGCTTAGTAGCATTGCGTGCGTGTGAACGGTTGTTACCCGTTACTGGACGCTTACCAGTTACTTGGCATACTCGGGACATGAATGTCTTCTCCAATCGTTTCAGCTCGATATCAACCTTGGTGGCCGAACCTCTCTATCAATTAAAATAGAAGGTAAAAACCGTTATGGAAAATCCATACAAGGCTATCAAAGGTCGCGCATTATACTAACTTGACACGCATTGCTCAAGACCCGAACAGATCCTTTTTACGGATTTCGTGATCTTTTTTTGTGCAGCGCAGCTTGCTTGAGTAATCAGAGCTGATTTTAGGTCTAAAAATGTGGGCGGAATAATAGCAGATTTAACGCAACTAACAACCTAAAATGTGATTCAAATCCATCCACGCTCTGCAAAAGAGACAACTTCGCCATCTCCAACGACAAAATGGTCGAGAACTCGGATGTCCACCAGCGCTAATGCATCGGTTAATCGACGTGTAATCCGCCTATCCGCTTGGCTGGGCTCAGCAACACCTGAAGGGTGGTTATGAGCCAAGATTAATGCCGCCGCATTGTGATGCAGTGCCCGTTTAACCACTTCCCGCGGGTAAACCGATGCGGCATCGATGGTTCCTTCAAACATGACCTCGTCCTTTATTACTCTATTTTGGTTATCTAGGAACAATATATAGAAGGCTTCTCGCTGGCGATCGCGCAACATGCTCGAAAGATAAAGCTTAGTATGACTTGGGCTAGTGAGTGCATCTCCGCGAGATAAAGTCTCTGCTAGATAGCGCTGTGTCATCTCTAACACGGCCTGCAATTGAACATACTTGGCCTGCCCCATCCCTTTATGAGCACAAAACTCTTCCTGTGTTGCTGAAAAAAGATGACGGAGCGAGCCAAAGTCTTTGATCAACTTGTCAGCGAGCTCCAACACGTTCATTCCTTGTGTCCCTGTTCGCAGGAATATCGCGAGCAGTTCCGCATCACTCAAAGAGTCAGGCCCTCTGTTTAATAGCTTTTCTCTCGGCATCGATTCGGCAGGTATTTTATCTATTGGCATATAAAAGCTAATCACTAGTCTTGAACACGACCCACCACCTTAATGAGATCGTCATCAGATATCCTTCGATAGAGATAAAAGGAAACGAGTCACTAGCAAAACCGTGTAATTGATAAGTTTGATAACACCAACTTGATGAGCGTCAAATCTGTTCCAACTCTGCTTCTAGGCACTCATCCTTTGTTCTGATATCGTAAGTCGCAGAGAAATTAAGGAACAGAATCATGCAAACATTGGTTAATCAACTGGATAACGCTGACCTACAAGGCCTAGCTGGGAAAAAAATCCTACTTGGCATTAGTGGTGGTATCGCTGCGTATAAATGTGCCGAACTGACTCGACGCTTAATTGAACGTGGAGCACAAGTACAAGTCGTGATGACAAATGCAGCTAAGGAGTTCATCACTCCTCTCACCATGCAAGCCGTCTCTGGAAGGCCAGTGTCTGATAGTTTGCTTGATCCTGCTGCTGAGGCTTCCATGGGGCACATTGAGCTCGCAAAGTGGGCTGACCTCGTACTCTTAGCACCTGCAACTGCTGATCTGATTGCTCGCATGACAGCGGGCATGGGTAACGACCTACTGACCACCTTGGTTTTAGCAACCGATGCGCCAGTTGCGGTATCTCCGGCAATGAACCAACAGATGTATAGCCACCCTGCCACTCAAGAGAACATCGCGACTCTAAAACGTCGTGGTTGTGAAATCTGGGGCCCAGCTGCAGGCGAACAAGCGTGTGGTGATGTGGGAATGGGTCGCATGCTAGAGCCTATGCAGCTCGTGCACCGCTGTGAAGACTTCTTCCAACCTAAGCCGCTTGCTGGCCGCTCTGTGTTAATCACGGCGGGTCCAACTCGTGAAGCCATTGACCCTGTGCGTTACATTACCAACCACAGCTCGGGCAAGATGGGCTATGCTCTGGCTGAAGCGGCAGCGAAACAAGGCGCATCAGTAACTCTAATCAGCGGCCCTGTATCACTCGCGACACCAAATAAGGTTAATCGTATCGATGTCGACAGCGCTCAGCAGATGTTTGACGCTGTGAGTGCCAATGCCGCTCAACACGATATTTTCATCAGCTGCGCCGCGGTTGCCGATTATCGCCCAGAGACCATCGCAGACCAAAAGCTTAAAAAGGTCGATGGAAAAGATGACATGACGATTCAAATGGTTAAGAACCCAGACATCGTCGCTTCTGTCGCTGCAATGACTGAAGGTCGCCCATTTACTGTCGGCTTCGCAGCTGAAACTCAAGACGTTGAGAAGTACGCGCGCGGTAAGTTAGAAAGAAAGAACCTCGACATGATCTGCGCCAACAATGTCTCAGTTGAAGGTCAAGGCTTCAATAGCAGTAGCAATGAGCTGCATCTTTATTGGAAAGGCGGCGATAAGTCTCTGCCACTGGAAAGCAAAGACACACTTGGTTTCCAGATCCTCGCTCAGATCCAACAGCTTATTGATGCATAAACGCACAAATTTGCTCTGACAATCTGCTGACACCTCTCGATTCTGTTGACCTAGGGTTCACAAAACTAGGAAACAGAATTGAATGGTGTTTATAATCCTTCTTCACTCAATCCTCATCTTTAGGAAAGGAAGTAAATAGATGGCTGGTGCTCGAAAATCAAACCGTCGTGAAGAAATCCTACAAGCTCTCGCACAAATGTTGGAATCGACCGAAGGTGCTTCTCGTATCACAACGGTAAAGTTGGCCAAGCAAGTGGGTGTTTCTGAAGCTGCGTTATACCGCCACTTCCCAAGCAAAGCCCGCATGTTTGAAGGCCTGATCGAGTTCATTGAAGAAGCGTTGATGTCTCGAATCAACCGCATTCTGGATGAAGAGAAAGACACGCTAGAGCGCATACGTCTGGTGCTACAACTCATCTTAGTTTTCTCAGAACGTAACCCAGGCCTGACTCGAATTTTGTCTGGTCATG
Organism: Vibrio splendidus; assembly: GCF_001557875.1. GTDB lineage: Bacteria > Pseudomonadota > Gammaproteobacteria > Enterobacterales > Vibrionaceae > Vibrio > Vibrio splendidus_F. The sequence goes on from NZ_LNRF01000009.1 coordinate 94,726, forward strand.
CTCTAATGTTTGAAAATGAACGCCTGCGTGATCGCATTAATCAACTTTTCGAACGCATTGAGACGCAACTTCGCCAGATCCTGCGTGAAAGAAAGCTTCGTGAAGGGAAATCATTCCCGGTTGATGAGAAAATCTTAGCCGCTCAGCTGCTCGGTCAAGTTGAAGGCAGCTTGAATCGATTTGTTCGCTCAGACTTCAAATATCAACCGACAGAAAACTTTGATGCTTATTGGGCTCTGCTAAGCGCTCAGATTAAGTAGCAATCAAATTAAGTAGCAATCAAATCTTAAGTGATGGTTATGACGACGAAAACTTCTCCGACAAGCAGCACTGCACAACACGTTATTACTAAGCCACCTTTTACTCTGGCATTACTCCACCCTAAATACTGGGGAGTGTGGTTCGGCTTTGGACTATTGGCGCTTATCGTTAATGTCCTCCCTTACCGTATATTATTAATGCTAGGTCGTTCATTGGGTTCCCTTGGGGCTCGCTATGGTAAAAAGCGCGTAGCGGTAGCAACACGTAACTTGGAGCTCGCCTTCCCAGACAAGCCCGCAGATGAAGTCGCGGCAATGGTCAGCGAGAACTTTAAGAATACCGGTATGGCACTGATCGAAACTGGCATTACCTGGTTTTGGCCAACGTGGCGTTTCAAGCGAATCCTAGTAGATAAAGACACCCAAACCCTGCGTACACATAAAGCCAACGGTAAAGGTGTTCTTCTGTGTTGTGTGCATGCCTTAAATCTAGAGATCACCGCTCGAGCAATGGCTGTTCTCGGTATTTCAGGTTTAGGCGTTTATCGCCCGCACAACAATCCGGCTTATGAATTCATTCAATATCGTGGTCGTACTCAGAACGGCAATCGCCTGATTCACCGTAAAGACGTGAAGCGCATGATCCGAATCCTGCGTCAGGGTGAGATCCTTTTCTACCTACCGGATCATGATTACGGTCGTAACAAGTCTGTGTTTGTGCCTTTCTTCGCGGTAGAAGATGCATGCACCACCACAGGCACCAGTATTCTGGCTTACACCAGTCGATGTGCACTTGTTCCGGGGTCAGGTTTTAGAAATGCCGACGGCAAGTATGAAATCATGGCCGATGAGTCAATTGAAGATGACTATCCACAGAAAGATGAGAAAGCCGCCGCTGCCTACATGAACAGCTATCTTGAGAAGATTATCTTAAGAGCACCAGAACAGTGGATGTGGCTGCACAAGCGCTTCAAAACAATGGAAGATCCAGAAGTTGAGCGCGGCATTCGCTACAAATAATTTCTGAACCAAAAGAAAAGGGGCTGATGAATCATCAGCCCCTTGTGCATTCTATAGCTATAACAAATTGTATTAGATGCCGTATTGAGCGCGGTACGCTTTTACTGACTCTAAGTGTGCTGCGTCTGTGCCTTTCTCTTCAAGGAAAGTCACAAGGTCAGTCAGACTAACGATTGAGATAATTGCACAACCGAAGTCACGCTCAACTTCTTGAATCGCAGACAACTCGCCTTTGCCCTTCTCTTGACGGTCGATAGCAACAAGCACGCCCGCTAAATCGGCACCGTTTGCTTGGATGATTTCCATCGATTCACGAATCGCTGTTCCAGCAGTGATCACGTCATCTACTAGCATGATGCGACCTTCAAGCGCGCTACCGACAAGGTTGCCACCTTCACCGTGGTTTTTCGCTTCTTTACGGTTGAAGCAATAAGGCGTATCTACATCGTGGTGATCTGCCAGTGCAACTGCTGTCGTCGTTGCAATTGGGATACCCTTGTATGCAGGACCAAATAGCACATCGAACTCAATGCCAGAATCAGCCAATGCTGCTGCGTAGAAGCGACCTAAACGCGCTAGGTCACGACCTGTATTAAACAATCCAGCATTGAAGAAGTAAGGGCTCTTACGGCCAGACTTTAAAGTAAACTCACCAAACTTAAGTACTTCTTTCTCTAGTGCAAATTCAATAAATTCACGTTGATATGCTTTCATGTTTTTCCTCTACGTTTATTCAATAAAACTTAACTTACGCTCTGCACTACTCTTTCGAGTTTTACAGACAAAAAAATAGCCCCTTATGAAAGGAGCTATCTAATAATTATTCTGCTAACGCCGACTTCTGCGCTTCAACAATATCGGCAATACCCTTATTCGCCAGGGCTAAAAGCTGCATCAGCTCTTCATGGCTGAACGGTTCGCCTTCTGCGGTGCCTTGAATCTCAATCATCTTACCGTCTTCCGTCATTACAACGTTCATGTCGGTATCGGCTGCTGAATCTTCAACGTACTCAAGGTCACACAGTGCTTGTGCACCAACGATGCCCACTGAAACTGCCGCTACGTGGCCTTTCATTGGGTTCTTTTTCAGTTTACCGCTTGCTAGTAGGCTGTTGATAGCATCCGCCATTGCAACGCTTGCACCTGAGATAGAAGCAGTACGAGTACCGCCGTCTGCTTGGATAACATCACAATCAACAGTGATCATGATTTCACCCATTACTTTCAGGTCAACTACAGCACGTAGGCTACGAGCGATCAGACGTTGGATCTCCATCGTACGACCACCTTGCTTACCGCTCGCCGCTTCACGACGGTTACGAGTGTGCGTTGCACGTGGAAGCATACCGTATTCAGCCGTTACCCAACCCTTTCCTTGGCCTTTTAACCAACGCGGTACGTTTTCTTCTACCGTCGCATTACATAGAACTTTAGTGTTGCCGAACTCAACTAATACAGAACCTTCAGCATAAGCTGTGTAGTTACGAGTAATTTTAATTGGACGAATTTGATCTACAGCGCGGTCATTTGGACGCATTGGTATCTACCTTATTAACAGTCTGAAGTGATTTACTATCGAAAGAGTGCATCACCTAAGAAAGGGGTGAGACAGTTTTGATTGGGGCAAGATTATATAGCAGTTTATCTTTCAAATCTATTTACCGTTCAAAGCTATTTATCATGAAAGGCTATTTATAGTGAAAAGCGACAAGCTTCGGGAGCACACCATATCGTGATACTATGCGTGCGCGTTATTTTCAGAATGATAAAAGACAGGAAAATTCGATGATTTATAGTATGACCGCGTACGCACGCAAAGAAGTAAAAGGCGATTGGGGTACAGCAGTATGGGAAATCCGTAGTGTAAACCAACGCTACCTAGAAACTTACTTCCGTATGCCTGAACAGTTCCGTGGTTTAGAGCCAATCTTGCGCGAGCGTTTCCGTAAGCGTCTAGCGCGCGGTAAGGTTGAATGTAACCTACGCTTCGAAGCAAACCCTGCAGCAAAGGGCGAACTAAGCATTAATGAAGGTTTGGCTCAGCAAGTAATCAATGCTGCTAACCAAGTAATGACGATGACTGGCGAAGACAGCCGTTTGAACCCATTCCAAATTATGAACTGGCCAGGCGTGATGGAAACTCCAGAGCAAGACATGGATGCCATCAACAAAGATCTACTTGAAGCATTCAACGATGCAATCGCCGAGTTCATTGATGCTCGTGCTCGCGAAGGCGAAAACATGAAGGCGCTAATTGTACAGCGCTTAGATGCGATCACTGAAGAAGTCGTGAAAGTTCGTGCACGCATGCCTGAGATCCTAGAATGGCAACGTGAGCGTCTTCTTACCAAGTTTGAAGATGCAAAAATTGAACTTGAAGGTTCTCGCGTTGAGCAAGAGCTTATCCTACTCGCACAGAAGTCAGACGTAGCAGAAGAGCTAGACCGTCTAGACTCTCACGTGAAAGAAGCGAATGTAGTACTGAAGAAAGGCGGCGCTTGTGGCCGTAAGCTTGACTTCATGATGCAAGAGTTCAACCGTGAGTCAAACACGCTAGCGTCTAAGTCTATCAGCACGGACATCACAGCATCAGGCGTAGAGCTTAAGGTTCTTATCGAACAGATGCGTGAGCAGATCCAAAACATTGAATAACAGTCTGTAAGTAGCACACAATAATCAGCCCAATCAGTGCTGATTAGATCAAAATGAGCTCCTAGTTTTAGGGGCTTTTTTTATGGATACAGTAATGACAGTCAGGGCTAGTCAGTAAGCTGGTAGTTACGTAGGAGATGTACTTAGCACAAAAGATAGATATAGATAGCAGATAGCACGGAGCAGGTGTACAAAAGGATTTTTTAATATTTTGAGGAGGTATTGCTAGTGGAGAAGAGTGTTGCGGTAAAACTGAGGGGGAAACAGATTTGAGAGAGAAAGTGACGCAAGTTGCTGTTGCAACCTGCGCCGACTTAAAATCTTATAGAGCTACAACGTTTGCAGCTTGAAGACCTTTTTGGCCTTGCTCTACTTCGAAAGACACTTGTTGGCCTTCTTTAAGAGTCTTGAAACCTTCAGAAGCGATTGCACGGAAGTGTACGAATACGTCAGCGCCGCCGTTGTCTTGAGTTAGGAAACCGAAGCCTTTCTCTTCGTTAAACCATTTTACTACGCCGTTTGTTTTGTTAGACATGATGTGTCCCTTATATAAAAATAAAAAATTAATCGCCAAAAGTGCGATGCGCTGAAAGCTTGAATTATTTAATGTATCTATGAAGCTAAGGGAAACACTGAGAATAACAATGAAGCAATACTAAGGGTTTTACTTTACAACTGGATGTTTCATTTAATAACCCTGAAAACAGAGCGACGCCATTCTTGGTGATCTTAGCCTGCTTGTAAAGCGTTATTTGGATGAATTGATGATTTTTTGTTCAATCGACCCAATTAAAAACCCAACGATATCGCTGGGCTTCATTTATAAAACCTTAACCTTCAAAGTGTTACTCGTCGGGCTGCTTGGTTCGAAGGTCTACATACGGCCAATAATGATGCCCAACACGAATCAAGAGTGTCGCCGCGGCCAAGATAAATGCCGCTAAAGATAACCAAACAATCAATACCGCATCGAGTTCTTTCATGCCCAAAGTGATGTAACGAGCAATCGCCATCATCGCGATATAGATTGGGTATCGCACTGGGATCTTACCGTTCATCACAAACTGTTGAACCATGGCCAACACTTCTAAATAGATAAACATCAATAGAATGTCGGTCAGTTGTACACGGCGTTCAGCGAAGACATGCATGAACTCTTCGACCATCGCAAACAAGGTCGCGAGCGTGATCGCCACCAGCAATACCGCTTCCATAATGTGGAACACTTTTAAAAACGGCTTACTAAAAGATTTAGGTAAATGAGAAGGCATAGTCACTCTTCAAAAAATAATTAATCCAGTCTCTACAATAGCATGCATCAATATAAGTCGCGTACTCTAGAGAGACGACAGATACAAAAATGGCCCCACACTCAATGCGGAGCCATCAGTTTGCCTTTTACTTAGCGACCTTTAGTGGCTAATTAGCCTTAAAGCAGAATCAGGTAAGTTAAGAACACCACACACAGTCCGTAGATAAGCGGGTGTACTTCTTTGCGCTTACCTGCCACAACCATTGTGAATGCGTAGCTGATGAAACCCATCGCCATACCGTTCGCTGGAGAGAAGCTTAGCACTGTGAACATGATGGTGAAGAAAGCTGCAATGCGTGACTCTTTCTTTTCCCAGTTAATCTGACCAAGGCGGCCTACCATGTAGATGCCCACTACTACCATCGCCGGTGCAACCATAGCAGCCGAGAAGATAGAGAAGATTGGGTATAGGAACAGCGAGATTAAGAACAGACCAGCCACCATGACTGCTGCCAAGCCCGTTTTCGCACCTTGAGAAGAAGCAATGCCAGACTCAGAGAACGCGGTAATCGATGTGGTACCAAGAATAGAGCCAATCACAGTACCGCCCGCATCTGCCACTAGAGCCGATTTCGCGTTTGGCACCTTACCGTCTTTATCGATGATGCCCGCATCGCGTCCAACACCAACAATCGTACTCAAACCATCAAAGAAATCGACAATCAAGAAGATAAGCACGATGAACAGTAGGTCGAACATTTTCTCTGGCGTGAAAGCAGAAAAATCAAAGATAGCGCCGAAGCTGCCTGCCATGCTTGGTGGCATAGCAATAAACTGTTCTGGGATTGGTGCATTTGAAGTGCCCATGAAGACGTCAGCAAGAATCGTCAACACGATAGCCGAAACGAACGAGATAAACGTCGCTAGCTTGATATCTCGAACCATACAACCCAGTGCGATGAAGATACTCACGTAAGCGATGATCACTTTTGGATCGGAAATGTCGCCTAAGCCAACCAGTACGAATGGGTTAGAAACGATGATGCCCGCATTCTTAAGACCTAAGAAAGCAATGAACAGTCCGAGAGAAACGGTAATCGCCAACTTCAAATCTTCAGGAATCGACTCAATCATCGATTTACGAATATTGGTTAACGAGAACGCGAGATACAAAATACCTGACAGGAAGATGCCGAACAGCGCCTCATTCCAAAGTACTGCGACTGAACCACTTAACAGCAAGCCTTTGAAGAAGCCGTTCATGCTCATGCCCGGCGCAAGCATCACTGGATAATTGCCCCAAATACCCATGATTAGGGTCGAAATAGCCGCAGCAAGTGCTGTTGCAGTAAACACGGCACCTTTATCCATGCCAGGAATACCCCCCAAAATCGCTGGGTTGACCGCCAGAATATAACTCATCGCCAAGAAAGTAATGAAACCCGCGTACAGCTCAGTGCCAATCGTGGTTTTTCTTTCAGTGATTTTAAACAACGAATCAAGTGAGCCAGAAGAGTTCTGGGCTTTTAGGGTGGAATCGGTACTCACAACAAAACCTATGCAATAAATTAAGAATTTGGTGATTCAAATGCTGTGAGAATAGAGAAGTCTCTACACTAAAAACTGTAGTCACCAAGGTAGGCTCGGTAGTAGAAACATCTAGTCCATATCACTAGACATATACAGCATTTAATCGTTTGCGCGGATTGTAAGGATTGAGATTAAAACTTCAACAAATTTTGTCCAGATCACATAAAAAAGTACCGATGACCAGTCATTACATTTATACAAAGATCCTTGAGAAGATCATTTGCTAATAAATAACGATCAAGCCAGTTGTTCTCAATCATCTAAATATGCTACTCTTCGCCTCCATTTTTCTGGCCTAATTTTCACCAGTTGTTTCTATTAGTTTTACTCGTTATCTCTTAATAGACGTAACCAACGGAACAACAATTAGAGTCAGTGCTATCTTTTATAGTGTAGGTTTATTGCCTTCACTCAATCCAACCAACAGTGGAAACATACAGATGGGCAAAGGTACTCTTTACATCGTATCTGCACCTAGTGGCGCAGGTAAGTCGAGCTTGATCTCAGCAATGCTAGAAACCAATCCAACCTACGCAATGAAGGTATCTGTTTCACACACCACTCGCGGTATGCGCCCTGGTGAAGAAAATGGTGTTCACTACCACTTCGTAGAGAAACATCATTTTGAAGACCTTATTACTAAAGGTGAGTTCCTAGAGTACGCTGAAGTGTTCGGCAACTACTACGGTACTTCACGCGTTTGGATTGAAGAAAACCTAAACCGCGGTATCGATGTATTCCTAGATATCGACTGGCAAGGTGCTCGTCAGATCCGTGAACAAATGCCTCAAGCGAAGAGTGTATTCATTCTTCCACCATCAAATGGTGAATTAGAGCGTCGTTTGAATGTTCGCGGTCAAGACAGCGACGAAGTTATTGCGAAACGCATGAGCGAAGCAAAATCAGAGATTTCTCACTATGCAGAATACGATTATGTGATCGTGAATGACGACTTTGATGCAGCCCTAATGGACTTCAGAGCTATCATTCGTGCGGAGCGCTTAAAAGAAGATAAGCAAGCAGCGAAATACAGCGGCATGCTTACTGCTTTATTGGCGGAATAATCTAGATCCCCTAGATTTTCCATTGAGATAAGTATACGGTGATCTAGAAAGTCTCTAGTTAAACTTGTATACTTTCTCGTCATCAAAAATTTATTAGTTAATTACTATTTGGAGTCCTCATGGCACGCGTAACTGTTCAAGACGCTGTTGAAAAAGTTGGCAACCGTTTCGACCTAGTTCTTATTGCGGCTCGCCGCGCACGTCAAATGCAAACTGGCGGTAAAGATTCACTAGTGCCTGAAGAAAACGATAAGCCAACGGTTATCGCTCTTCGCGAAATCGAAGAAGGTCTTATCACTAAAGACGTACTAGATGCTCGTGAACGTCAAGAGCAACAAGAGCAAGAAGCGGCTGAACTTGCAGCAGTAAGCAGCATCGCTCACACTCGATAAGAACGTCATTCGAACTAATTAACCTTCCGGGCCTTTAATTTGTATCTATTCGATAGCCTCAAAGACGTTGCCCAAGAATACCTAACAGAGCCTCAAATTGAGGCTCTGCGTCAATCTTATGTGGTAGCGAGAAACGCCCATGAAGGGCAAACCCGTTCAACGGGTGAACCATACATAATCCACCCTGTTGCTGTTTCAAGAATCCTGGCAGAAATGCGTCTGGATATCGAAACCCTGCAAGCAGCCCTACTCCACGATGTAATTGAAGATACTGAAGTTACAAAAGAGGAGCTAGAAGCTCAATTTGGCAATACTGTTGCTGAACTGGTTGATGGTGTATCTAAGCTGGATAAGCTTAAATTTCGTGATCGCAAAGAAGCGCAAGCAGAGAACTTCCGCAAGATGGTTCTCGCCATGGTGCAAGACATCCGCGTTATCTTGATCAAATTAGCTGACCGTACTCACAACATGCGTACACTTGGGGCTCTTCGTCCTGACAAAAAGCGTCGTATTGCTCGTGAAACCCTCGAGATTTATTCTCCGCTAGCTCACCGTCTTGGTATTCATAACATCAAGACCGAACTAGAAGAGTTGGGCTTCGAAGCCCTTTATCCTAACCGTTATCGCGTACTTAAAAACGTAGTGAAAGCTGCGCGTGGTAACCGTAAGGAGATGATCCAACGTATCCATAGCGAAATTGAAGGCCGCCTTGAAGAAGTAGGCTTGCCTGCTCGCGTGCTTGGTCGTGAGAAAAACTTGTTCTCCATCTATAACAAGATGAAAACTAAAGAGCAGCGCTTCCACACCATTATGGACATCTACGCTTTCCGCGTGGTGGTTGATACCCCAGATACTTGTTATCGCGCACTTGGTCAGGCTCACAGCCTGTACAAGCCTCGCCCTGGCCGCATGAAAGATTACATCGCGGTACCAAAAGCCAACGGCTACCAATCTCTGCATACATCAATGATCGGCCCTCACGGGGTGCCAGTTGAGGTTCAGATCCGTACTGAAGATATGGATCAAATGGCGGATAAAGGTGTCGCGGCGCACTGGTCTTACAAAGGCAATGGCTCACGCAGCAGTAATGGCACAACCGCACAGGTTAAAGCACAACGTTGGATGCAGAGCTTACTTGAGCTTCAACAAAGCGCGGGTAACTCGTTCGAATTCATTGAAAACGTTAAGTCTGATCTGTTCCCAGATGAAATCTTCGTGTTCACGCCGAAAGGTCGCATTGTCGAACTTCCTGCAGGTGCAACAGCAGTCGATTTTGCTTACGCGGTGCATACCGATGTCGGCAACATGTGTGTAGGCGCTCGTGTAGACATGAACCCTTACCCACTCAGCAAGTCGCTGAAGAATGGCCAAACGATTGAGATCATCAGTGCTCCGGGCGCGCGTCCGAATGCAGCATGGCTCAACTACGTGGTGACATCACGTGCGCGCACTAAGATCCGTCAGGTTCTGAAAACAATGCGCCGTGAAGAGTCGATTACCCTAGGTCGTCGTCTACTGAACCACGCACTTGGCGAACACTCGATTGGCGATATCGGCCAAGAGAACGTTGAACATGTTTTGTCTGATCTGCGTCTCGATAACATTGAAGACTTACTAGCATCGATTGGTCTTGGTGAGCTGATGAGTATCGTGATTGCTCGTCGCCTACTGGGTGATGCTGACGAACTAACTGAAGTGGAAAACAACAGCGATACACCAAGGAAAAAACTTCCTATCCGTGGTGCTGAAGGTCTGCTGCTGACATTCGCCAACTGTTGTCACCCGATTCCAGATGATCACATCATTGCCCATGTATCTCCAGGTCGTGGCCTTGTGGTTCACCGTGAAACGTGTCCAAATGTTCGTGGTTACCAGAAAGAACCAGACAAATACATGGCGGTTGAATGGTCTGACGATTACGACCAAGAGTTCACAGCTGAACTTCAGGTTGATCTGCAGAACCACCAAGGTGCACTGGCTGAGCTAACTAATGTTATCTCGAAAACAGGCTCTAACATTCACGGTATTTCAACCGAAGAACGTGACGGTCGCCTGTACACAGTGACGATCTTGCTGACCACTAAAGATCGTGTTCATCTTGCGAGCATTATGAAAAAGCTACGTGTGATGCCACACGCGCTGAAAGTAAGACGTCGCAAGAACTAACGTTCGAACTTATTGGCAACTTTGCTAAGAATTGAAATCCCCTTAATGCTTTATCGCTTAAGGGGATTTTTTGTGGCTGCGATTCTAGAGTTCCCCTAGCTTCATGCTATTCATGCCTGTACAAAAATCCAGTAAAATGCTTGAATAGATCATCTCTCTTACGTTTATGAGCCTTGTTATGTCACAGCTTTTATCTGCTATCCCTCTCAACTCTTTATCTGGAGTCGGCGCTAAAGTCGCAGAGAAACTGGAGAAGGTTGGGCTTAATAACGTACAAGACCTGCTATTTCACCTCCCTTTACGCTATGAAGATAGAACACGCATCTATCCGATCGTAAAACTGCACGCTGGCCTTTGGGCTGCGGTGCAAGGTAAGGTGATGCATGTTGATACCATTTTCGGTAAACGTAAGATGCTCGCAGTAAAGATCAGTGATGGGAATGGCACCATTACCCTACGCTTTTTCAACTTCACTGCCGGAATGAAGAATAACTTTGCCGAAGGCAAACAAGTACACGCCTACGGTGAAATCAAGCGCGGTAATATGGGGCTAGAGATCGTCCACCCTGACTACAAGTTCTTTGCCCCTAGGCAGCAGCCAGATGTTGAAGCTAACCTGACCCCTGTGTACCCAACCACTGAAGGGCTAAGACAAGTCACACTGCGCAACCTCACTGACCAAGCTCTAGAGCTAATCGACAAAGCTGCCGTCAATGAGCTGCTACCGTCTGGCCTATACGACCACCAAATTACTCTAGCACAAGCACTGCATACCATTCATAGACCACCTCCAGGTATCGACCTAGAGCTGTTTGATGAAGGTAAACACCCTGCACAGCTGCGCCTAATTATGGAAGAGTTACTGGCTCAAAACCTGTCGATGTTGTCGGTTCGTAGCAAAGGGCAACAAGACAAAGCGATGCCATTTCCCCCAGCGAACACCTTGAAAGATAAGTTATTGGCTCAGCTACCATTTTCTCCAACCAATGCTCAAGCACGAGTAACTAAAGAGATTGAAGCTGACTTAGAAAAACCACACCCAATGATGCGTTTAGTACAAGGGGATGTAGGTTCAGGTAAAACCTTGGTTGCTGCACTGGCGGCGGTTCGAGCATTAGAGCATGGTCAACAGGTCGCTTTGATGGCACCAACTGAGCTATTGGCAGAGCAGCACGCGATCAACTTCGCCAATTGGTTTGAAGCTATGGGCATTCAAGTCGGTTGGTTGGCAGGCAAACTCAAAGGCAAAGCTCGTGAGACTGAACTGGCACGCATTGCCAATGGTGAAGCGCAGATGGTGGTCGGTACTCATGCCCTATTCCAAGAGCATGTCGAGTTCAAAAACCTTGGCTTAGTGATCATTGATGAGCAACACCGATTTGGTGTCCATCAGCGATTAGAGCTGCGTGAGAAAGGCGCGAAACAAGGCTATTACCCTCACCAGTTGGTGATGACCGCAACCCCAATCCCACGAACTCTCGCAATGACGGCCTATGCCGATCTCGAAACCTCAATTATTGATGAGCTGCCTCCGGGGCGAACACCGATTCAAACCGTGGCGATTCCTGATACCAAACGTGATGACATTGTTGAGCGGGTGCGCAATGCGTGTCTTAATGAGGGCAAGCAAGCCTATTGGGTGTGTACGCTAATTGATGAGTCAGAAGTATTAGAAGCTCAAGCTGCGGCTGACACAGCAGAAGAGCTGCAACGAAAGCTGCCAGATGTAAAAATTGGTTTGGTGCACGGCCGAATGAAACCTGCCGAGAAGCAAGCAGTAATGCAGGAATTCAAAGAGAACAAACTGCATTTATTGGTTGCGACAACCGTGATTGAAGTAGGTGTGGATGTACCGAATTCGAGCTTAATGATCATCGAGAACCCAGAGCGTCTTGGCCTAGCACAACTGCACCAACTACGAGGCCGTGTCGGCCGTGGTTCGGTCGCAAGCCACTGTGTACTGCTGTATCACTCTCCGCTATCAAAAACCGCTCAGAAGCGCTTAGGCGTACTGCGTGAAAGTAACGATGGCTTTGTGATTGCTCAACGAGACTTAGAGATCCGCGGTCCAGGTGAACTGCTTGGCACTAAGCAGACAGGCTTAGCTGACTTCAAGATTGCCGACTTAGTGCGAGACCAACGTTTAATCCCTGAAGTGCAGCGTATTGCTCGTCATATTCACGATAGATACCCAGACAATGCTAAGGCGATCATCAATCGCTGGTTGGGTGAACGAGATGTGTATTCTAAGGCGTAATTAGCCATTCTATTTCCGCTTAAAACGTAGAAAGGCTTCCACAAGGAAGCCTTTTTAGTGTGCGTAACTTTAATCAACCAAGAGCGAGATTCCCTACTCATTCGTTCCTCACGATAGGGAATGACGATCAAAGTAAACTTCCATCATAAAGGTCCATGGTTAGCAATTCGTCATCCCCGAGAGGGAAGAATGACCGAGTCGGGGATCTCTTAACAGCTCACCGAACCCGTCGCCATAATGCAGACCGATGATATCTAAGGCTTAACAGGGAAACTGATCTGCGCCTTCAAGCCACCTTCACTACGGTTATTCACCACTACCGCACCTTGATGTTGGCTAACAATACGTTTCACAATCGCCAAACCTAAACCTGTTCCTTCACTGCCACGAGCCGTATCTCCGCGCGTGAAGGGTTCAAATAGCTTACCGATCTGGTCTTGTGGAATACCCGGACCATTATCTTCTACCGTTACCCAAGCTAACTTGTTATCCGCCGTCATGCCGGTCGATACCTTGACCCAGCCATTACCATAGCGCAGCGCATTCACCACCAAGTTACTCACTGCACGCTTCATCGCAATTGGATTACCTAGTGCTGGCTTCATTGACTCTGGAATATCGGTTTCAATCTGGACCTCATAGCCACCTTCAGAACTAGAGACTTCTCGCGCAATATCATCGACAAACACCGCTTGGAATGAGTCTCGGTCAACAGGCTTTAGGTAATCCATGAACTGACTGATGATCTCGTTACACTCTTCGGTATCACTGATGATGCCTTCCGCTAAGTAGCTGTCTTCTGGCGACATCATCTCGGTTGCTAAGCGAATACGCGTTAACGGAGTACGCAAATCATGACTGATACCCGCCATCAACAAAGCGCGGTCTTCTTCCAACTCTTGTATGCCTTTCGACATTTGATTGAAAGCTCGTGTTACTGAGCGAATTTCTTGAGCACCTTGAACCGGCAATGGCGGTGGAATATCACCTCGCCCGACACCTTGCGCGGCTTTCTCTAGTGCTATCAATGGCCGGTTTTGCAAGCGGATAAACAGCCACCCCCCCATTACAATCAACATCGCCATGATCAGGCTATTACGAAATAGAGGCGCAAAGTCTTCTTCTTGCAGTTCAGACAGAGGGATACGAATCAAAGAGTTAGGCAGCTGCGCAATATCCATCCACAACACATAGCTCTCTTTACCTAGGATCAACCGTACTTCGGTTTCAGAGCCCAACTCTTTGGTCATCTCCTCACTCATCAGGTCAATCGCAACCGCATGGTAATACTCCCCCGCTGCTTCGCTATTTTTAGCGTGAACGGTTACCCCGAGTTGTTCAAGTACACGCTGACGCAGTGGCGCATCAATCTCGATATCACTGCCTTGGTCCAATACTAGGTTTAACTCGTGAGCCAGAATCTTATTAAACTGCTGCAAACTCGGCATCAATGCATAGTTAAACACCGCGTAATAAGAAAAAATTTGGCTGGCCACCAGCAGGGTTAAAAAGAGCACTATCGACTGAGTAAAGGAGCTACGTATGCGCATAGAAGACCTAAAGTTAGAGGTGATAAAGTGTTATATGACTATAACCATAAACCTTCGCTCTGAATAGAAAACGGGCCATCGCATATTAATGAGATGACCCGTAAGATTCACAGAATCGGTAAAGCAGTTATAGAGCTTATAAAGCTGGATTACACAGCTTTGCCATCTGGAACGAATACATAACCCAAGCCCCACACCGTTTGGATGTAGCGAGGTTTGCTTGGATCTTCTTCCACTAGACGACGCAGGCGTGAAATCTGAACATCGATAGAACGTTCCATCGCTGAATACTCACGGCCACGAGCCATGTTCATCAGCTTATCGCGAGACATTGGCTCACGAGCGTTAGTTACCAGTGACTTAAGCACTGCAAATTCGCCCGAAGTAAGCGGCATTGGCTCTTCGCCACGGAACATTTCACGTGTACCTAGGTTTAGGCGGAATTCACCAAACTCAACCACAGACTCTTCTGTGCTTGGTGCGCCTGGTGCTTCAATCACTTGGCGACGTAATACTGCTTTGATACGAGCAAGCAATTCACGTGGGTTGAATGGTTTTGGTAAGTAGTCATCAGCACCCACTTCCAAACCAACAATACGGTCCACTTCATCACCCTTTGCAGTAAGCATCAGGATTGGTAGCGAGTTGTTTGCATTTCTTAGGCGACGACAGATCGATAGACCATCTTCGCCCGGCAACATCAAATCCAATACCATCAAGTGAAAATTTTCACGGGTTAACAGGCGGTCCATTTGCTCACTGTTTGCCACGCTACGCACTTGAAAGCCTTGCTCTGACAGATAGCGTTCTAACAGTGCACGTAAACGAGCATCGTCATCGACCACTAAAATTTTGTAGTTTTCTTGCATGTAATGGTTCCACCTATTAAAGCTTAAACCTAAGGTTAAGCATTCTTGGTAAATTGTATATTGGTATAAGACATTAAAAATGTAACATTATTGGAGAAAAAGTCGCCTAAATAATTGTTAACGTATGTTGCCTTTCTATATATTCTATCTTAGATCATCATTTCATTAAGTCAGATTTATGAAAACCAAACTTATCACCCGAGAAGGTTATAACAAACTCAAAGCAGAACATGACCACTTATGGCACGAGAAGCGTCCAGAGATCACCAAAATCGTCACTTGGGCTGCAAGCCTTGGAGATCGTTCAGAAAACGCAGATTACACCTTCAATAAGCGTTTGCTTCGTCAGATTGATCGCCGAGTACGTTTCTTACGCAAATTCCTACCTGATGTCACGATCGTGGATTACTCTCCACAACAAGAAGGTAAGGTATTTTTCGGTGCTTGGGTCGAAATTGAGAATGATGATGGGGAAATTAAGAAGTTTCGAATTGTCGGCCCAGAAGAGATCTACGGCGATGCTAAAGGCTATATCTCTATCGACTCGCCAATGGCTAGAGCTCTGCTCAAGAAAGAAGTGGACGATGAGTTTACGGTAAAAACACCGGAAGGCGACAAAGAGTGGTTCATTAACTCGATTAGCTACGCAGATAACGAATAACCACACTTAATTAACACTTAGCGATGAGCTGAGTGTTCAAGCAAACCCAAACTCCAGATAAAAGAAAACCCCGCTAGGCTTTCGCCTGACGGGGTTAAGTCTCTATCGCAGCAATCCGGCTACTGTTTATCTCTTCGAGATAAGGTGCTCCCTGCATCTTTCCTTGATAGTGGCTAAATCCTTTAACCAATTTCCTTTTTGTTCATCGCCATCCTAGCGGTGTCCATTCTAGCCTGTCATCCTGACTGGCGAATCTCATCCAGAGATTGTTACTTCCTTGCTGACCACTCATCCTAAGTAATCAAATCTTCATCCTGAAGATACCTAGTCCATTAGGCTTTTTCCTGTTCCTGCCAACTCCCTGTCGACAAGTTAAATATTACGGCAATTGCGCGAGTTTCCTAGATAGTCCCAAAAAACATTTCAGGTGGGAAATTCGCCCACAAACACACAGTCAAATAAAATCAGTAACTTAGGCTTATTTTAAGACGATTTCATCGATTTAAGGTGACTTAGTCGCACACTACGTGTGAGAGATCTCGCACAAAGTGGGTATCACAAACGGAAATTGGACTTCTGACAGGATAATTACACAGCCAAAGCTAGAAAAAGCGTACGCTCACCCCCATGTATTTGTCATGATATTAAATAAGAGATTCATCGGATGAGCCAAGCTATCTGTCGACTGATCGCTGAAGAACTGAATGTCCGTTCTGAGCAAGTCACTGCCGCAGTAAACCTAATTGACGACGGTAACACCGTTCCCTTTATTGCCCGCTACCGTAAAGAAGTTACGGGTGGCTTAGACGATACCCAACTACGTAACCTGGATAGCCGTCTTTCATACCTTCGCGAGCTCGACGATCGTCGCCAAACGATTCTTAAGTCGATTCAAGATCAAGGAAAACTCACGCCAGAGCTAGAGCGTGATATCACTCAAGCCGACAGCAAGACTCGCCTAGAAGATTTATACCTGCCATACAAACCAAAGCGCCGTACCAAAGGTCAGATCGCGATTGAAGCGGGCTTAGAGCCACTTGCCGATACACTATGGAATGAACCACAGCACGATCCGGAAACGGAAGCAGCTAACTTCATCAGCAGCGATAAAGGCATTGCCGATACAAAAGCTGCACTGGATGGCGCACGCGCGATCATCATGGAGCGCATTGCGGAAGACGCAAACCTGCTTGAAAAGATTCGCCAACACCTGAACCGCAATGCAGAGCTTGGTGCTCGTGTTGTGGCTGGCAAAGAGAACGAAGGTGAGAAGTTCAAAGACTACTTCGAGCACAACGAAGCGCTTAGCAAAGTACCGTCTCACCGTGCCCTTGCAATGCTGCGTGGCCGCAATGAAGGCTTCCTAACACTGGCAATGAACGCAGACCCTGAGCAAGAAGAAGGTGTTCGTGGTTCATACTGCGAAAACATTATCTCTGATCACTACGGCATTACCCTAAGCAGCGCACCTGCAGATACATGGCGTAAACAAGTGATTAGCTGGGCATGGCGCATCAAGGTTTCTATGCACATGGAAACCGAATTGATGGGTGCGATGAAAGAGCGTGCTGAAATCGAAGCAATTGAAGTATTCGCGACCAACCTTAAAGACCTACTCATGGCTGCGCCAGCTGGCCCTCGTGCAACCTTAGGCTTAGATCCGGGTTTACGTACTGGTTCGAAAATCGCGGTGGTGGATTCAACTGGTAAAGTTCTGGCGACAGAAACCATTTACCCTCACCCACCACAAAAGCAATACGACAAGTCTGCACACGTGGTTGAGCAAATGGTTCGCCAATACAATGTTGATTTGATTGCGATTGGTAATGGTACCGCTTCACGCGAAACCGACAGTTTTGTCGCTGACGTAATTAAACGCGGCAACCTAAAAGCGCAAAAAATCATTGTTAGCGAAGCAGGCGCATCGGTTTATTCAGCGTCTGAGTTAGCAGCAAAAGAGTTCCCGAACATGGATGTATCGATTCGTGGTGCTGTGTCTATTGCTCGCCGTCTGCAAGATCCACTGGCAGAACTGGTGAAGATTGACCCTAAATCGATCGGTGTGGGCCAATACCAACACGATGTGAGCCAAACTATGCTCGCTAAGCGCCTAGATGCGATTGTCGAAGACTGTGTAAACGCGGTTGGTGTTGATGTGAATACCGCTTCTGCTGCACTACTAACACGTGTTGCGGGCCTGTCTAGCACCATCGCTCAGAATATCGTAGATTTCCGTGATGAAAATGGTCGCTTCGAAGCACGTACTACGCTGAAGAAAGTCGCTCGCTTGGGGCCAAAAGCCTTTGAACAGTGTGCCGGCTTCCTACGTATTATGGATGGCAAAAACCCGCTGGATGCATCATCGGTTCACCCAGAAGCTTACCCTGTGGTGAAAAGCATCGCTGAGAAAAACCACAAAGACATCAAATCTCTGGTGGGTAACACAGACTTCTTACGTGGCTTACACGCCATTGATTACACCAATGAGAACTTCGGTGTGCCAACGGTCAGCGACATCATCAAAGAGCTCGATAAGCCGGGGCGCGACCCTCGCCCTGAGTTCAAGACCGCAACCTTCGCTGATGGCGTAAACAGCGTTTCAGACTTAGAACCGGGCATGATTCTAGAAGGCGTGGTATCGAACGTGGCTAACTTTGGTGCCTTCGTTGATATTGGTGTTCACCAAGATGGCTTAGTGCACATTTCAGCGCTCACCGATCGCTTTGTCTCTGACCCACGTGAAGTGGTTAAAGCTGGCGACATCGTGAAAGTGAAGGTGATGGAAGTCGATGTTCAGCGTAAGCGTATTGCGCTAAGCATGCGTATGAAAGATGAACCAGGCCAAGACAACCGCGCGCAACGTTCAAGTGCACCTCGCACGCAAAACCGCCCGAACCAAAATTCACAAGGCGGACAACGCCGTCGTGAGGAGCCGCAACAAAACGCGGCGATGGGTGGTGCTTTTGCCGCAGCCTTTGCTAAAGCGAAAAAATAATCCGTTAAACTGATTCGCCTAAAACAAAAAACCTGCATCCCTTAGGGTATGCAGGTTTTTATTATGTGTTCAAAAAAGACATCGAAGCTTGGTTGGGTCATAAGTTTTCGATTTATAAAACAACCAGCATCTCTGACGGAGCATGAGGCGCAACAGCATGACCATAATGATATTTTATGACCTTACGTCGTTTCTCCATCTGTCCCTCCTGAATCGCCGCATCTAAAACATGCTTTGGCAGGCGAAAACGCATGGTATAGCCCTTTCCTTGGTCTGCACTGTAAGTTCTCAGTGCCAACAAGCTGAACAGCCTATCAAAAGGATCTTGTGGCTCTTCTTGGCTAATCGAATTGGCCTCTGACTCGTTCTCCATTTCATAACCAGGATGGTCTGAAGGATCCCAAGCCGACTGCTGCCTTCGCTTATCGTCCGACTTTACCTTTCGCTCTGCATTGGTTTTCGCCAACGCTACTGCGGGAGCAACAGGCTCTCGAACTCTATTATCACGCGCAACTTGCTCTGTTTGCACATTAACGGACGGGGCGATAAGTGGCACACTCACTGCAGTTGCAGGTGACACAATCATCGCGAACTCCTCAAGAATCGCCCATCGTTATTGCTATAACGCTGTTGTACTGTGAGTCAGCACAACAGGCATAGCCCAACTTACTGCAATCAGCTCAGGAGAGAGTTAGGTCTGAGTATCAAGCAACACGTTGGTTAGGTTATATATCGACCAAGTCGGCGATAAATTTAGCGATTATTTTTGCGCGAAGCTAACCAGTTCACTGCAAAAGGCATCGGCTTCGGTCATAAACGGTGCATGTGAAGACTGAGTAAAGATATATTGCTCGGTATGAGGCAAGGCTGCGCCCAAGTCTTTTGCAACCTTGATTGGCACCAATCCATCTAATCGACCATACAGACGCAGCATTGGTACTGAAATCTCAGGCAGTTGTTCACGCAGGTCGACATCCGACAGCATCTTTAGTCCCGCCAATAATGAATCAGGGTTCGGTAATGGGCGAGACAGCACCGCTTGCTTGAGCTGTTTTACATCTTGTCTTGCTGAAGGGCTACCCATAGCTTGCAATGCCATAAAGCGTTCGATGGTGGTTTGGAAGTCTTCAACCAGTTGTTCGGTGAATGCGCTTAATACGTTTGGCTGAATGCCTCGCCATAACACTGGCTCTTTTGAGGCCGAGAATTTAGGAGAACTGGCGACAGTCACCAGCTTACTCACGTAGTCTGAGTGATAGAGAGCCATGTGCGTTGCGACCAAACCACCCAGTGACCAACCCACCCAAATAGCTTGTTTAGGCGCTTCGGCCAACAGTTGCTGAGCAATCTCTTCAAGATCTTGAGCGTGGCAGTGTGCGCTGTGTCCATATCCTGGTAAATCGACAACATGCACTCGGAAATCAGCTTCTAATGCATTAACGGTTTGTTGCCACACCGCACCGTTCATTCCCCAGCCGTGAACCAGTACTAAATCAGGCCCTTGCCCAGAAACATGCCAATATAACCCGTCACTCATTCTCAATATTCCCTACTTTTTCCATCAGCGATAATCCGTGCTTTTCAGTATGGTTAGCAAAAGGAACACCATAACCCAAAAGCATCGCGAGCTATGTTATCCGATTGGCTACAAAAACACACACCACGTCTGGTCACACCTCAATGCCACCTGTGTAAGCTCGATAAGCTTCCCGAAGACGCACATCCTCGATGGTGCAATTCTTGTCTCAAGCTCTTTGAGCCTGTACCACGCTGTCAAAGATGTGGTTTAAAAACACTGACCACTGTCGATCAATGTGGTGAGTGCTTATCAAAACCACCACCCTGGCACCGCCTCTACTGTGTCGGCGACTACACCTTCCCTACGGCAGGTTATATTCAACAAATGAAGTACGCTGATAAGTTTTGGTTTGCCCATGACCTGTCAAAGCTATTGGCATCTCGTATCAAACATCCAGCTCCGCTGATCACCAACGTACCGCTGCATTGGCGCCGATACGCCCATCGAGGTTTTAATCAAAGTCAGCTACTAGCCAATTACACGGCTCAAGAGCTTGGCGTTGAAAGTAATGTGCTATTTCGTCGAATTCGCTCTACCGCTTCCCAACAAGGGCTGACTAAATCCGCACGATTACACAATCTAAAGAGCGCTTTTACGCTGCGAAAACAAGACTTTCGAGGAACTACCCCCTCTCACGTCGCGATAATTGATGATGTTGTAACCACCGGCAGTACTGTGTATCAATTATGCCAATTACTACTTGAAGTGGGCGTTAAAAGGATTGATATTTACTGCATCTGCCGCACTCCTGAGCCCTCTGGATAAAAGCTGTGAATCACTACTTGTACAGCAATCCAACAAAAAAAGGGCTGAATTACAAAACTGACAGGAGTAGAATGGCGCTAATAGCCTACAAATTTACTCAGGTATTCGTCGTGTCAAATATTACTATTACAGAAACAGCTCAAACTCATTTTGCCAATCTGCTGTCACAGCAGCCTGAAGGTACAAACATTCGTGTATTCGTGGTAAACCCAGGTACGCAAAACGCAGAGTGTGGTGTTTCTTACTGCCCTACAGATGCTATTGAAGCATCTGACACAGAGCTAAAATTCGAAGCGTTCTCTGCATACGTAGATGAGCTAAGCCTACCGTTCCTAGATGAAGCTGAAATTGACTTCGTTACTGACAAAATGGGCTCTCAACTAACACTTAAAGCACCAAACGCTAAGATGCGTAAAGTATCAGACGATGCACCACTTCTAGAGCGTGTTGAATACGCAATCCAAACTCAAGTGAATCCACAGCTTGCTGGTCACGGCGGTCACGTTAGCTTAGTAGAAATCACTGAAGACGGTGCTGCTATCGTTGCATTCGGTGGCGGCTGTAACGGTTGTTCTATGGTTGATGTAACGCTAAAAGAAGGCATCGAGAAAGAACTTCTTCAACAATTCGAAGGTGAACTGACTGCTGTTCGTGATGCAACTGAGCACGATCGTGGTGAGCACTCTTACTACTAAGCTCTTTTACGACTAAGCACTCATGCAGTCTTAGTCAGTAAAAAGTGAAAGATTCAATAAAAAGGTTGATGTGCAAGCATCAACCTTTTTTGTGTTTAAAACAGCAGAAGTCCTTCCGAATAATATATTTCCCTTTCAATACCAATAATGGCGGATGCGTTACCATTTAGAGTAAGGTATTCAAGTGATCGCAATCGGTTCCTGCTCTAATAATTCTAGGATATGAAAACTCGGATCTAGGAACTCAACGTCATTTCCCCTATATTAGAATGACTTTATAAGAAAGAATTCCAATGAGCTGAGGAGCGAGCGCAATGACAAAAAGGACCAAGCCAGAAATTTTGGCTCAGCAAACTGTCGCTCAATCAAAACTATTCTCGATCGAGTCTCTCGATTTACGGTTTTCAAACGGTGAACAGCGTACTTACGAACGTATGAAACCTAGCGGCCGCAACGCAGTAATGATGGTTCCGATTACTGAACAAGGCGATATTCTGTTAGTGCGTGAATACGCAGCAGGCACAGAACGCTATGAACTTGGCTTTCCGAAAGGGCTTATCGATCCAGGAGAGCAGCCAAACGAAGCCGCCGTTCGCGAACTCAAGGAAGAAATTGGCTTCGGTGCCAACAAGCTTACTCCGTTGAAAGAAGTGATCCTTGCGCCCTCTTACTTCTCTAGCAAAATGACGCTATTTATCGCAGAAGACCTCTACCCAGAGAAGCTAGAAGGTGATGAGCCTGAGCCACTAGACGTTGTGCGCTGGCCACTGGCTCAAGCCGAAGAACTGTTAACACATCTCGATTTCTGTGAGGCTCGCAGTATTACCGCCCTACTATTAACCCTTCGTGTCTTAACCAATAATTAGAACATTCAGGATCACTCGAAGAGTAAGAGAATATTTATGCCAATAACAAAAGATTTGTCTCACCTCCTACCCTCTGTCATTGAGATTGCTCGCTCTGCTGGCCAACTCATCTTAGAGATCTACGAGAAAAAAGATTACGAAGAATTCACTAAGAGTGATGACACACCTGTCACCAGTGCCGACCTTGCGGCACACAAGCTGATCTCGAAAAAGCTCAGTGAGCTCACACCTGACATTCCAGTGCTGTCTGAAGAAGCCGCAGACATCAGCCTAGAGCAACGTTCTCAATGGGATCGCTACTGGTTAGTTGACCCACTGGATGGTACGCAGGAGTTCATTGCACGAAGTGGTGATTTCGCGACAATTATCGCCCTAATTGAACATAACAAGCCAGTAATGGGCGTGGTATATGCACCCGTTTCAGGCGTGAGCTATTACGCTTACAGTGGCAAAGGGGCTTGGAAGATCCCAGACCTTAATGACAGCGTTAAAATTAAAACGCATCGTCACGAGCTGCCAAACCAGTCAATCGCAATGGCGATCAGCCGTCGCCAAGACATCAATCGAATCACTAGCCGTATGAGCTCAGCATGGAATTATGATTTGGTTCCTCTAGGCTCAGCAGCGCTTAAGGCATGTTTAGTAGCAGAAGGGGCTGTAGATTGTTATCTGCGCCTTGGACCAACCGGAGAGTGGGATACCGCCGCAACGCAGTGCATTGTTGAAGAAGCTGGCGGTCGCATCTTAAGTACTCAACTAGAACCGCTTTCGTACAATGAAAGAGAGACGCTTGAGAACCCGAACTTCATTGTGCTTGGTGATGCTGACTTACCGTGGGCAGAGATCTTACAAGGTAAAGACTAGGCGAGCTTGCTCGCTGTCACTCTCGACGATTCAAACAAAACGGGCACCTCAATGAGGTGCCCGTTTTTTATATCTCGTAATTTAGTAGCCCTTAGCCCTTAGCCCTTAGCTGTTTAGCTAAAAACGACCTTGATAAGTAAACTGGTACTTACCTTGGCTATCAGGGTTACCCAGCCACTTAAGCTGACTCTGCATCGCTGGCGGGAACTCTGCCCCCGGCTTAAACCAAGCCGCCGACGTGTAGCGTTGGTTAGGTGTTACGCTCGCTGAGAACTCACTGTCCACATGTTCGCTCTTCTGAGTGCCTTTCGCTGCAACTGTGCTGTCTTCACAGGTTATGTCCGCAATCACAGGACCAAGGTCTAACGATCCAACAGGAGAGTCGACTGCAGCACCAGACCAAGCCAGTGTGCCTTCACCAGATTGACACCAAGGCTGAGCATGAACTGCATGTTTGATCGTCAGTTCAACTTGTCCACCAATTGAAATTGGGACTGGAATGGCTGGGGCGTATTTCATCACGTTCATAGCAGGCATTGAAGTCACTAAGTTCTCTGCATACGCGCCGCTCATGCTGTACCCGACACGCCCTTTACCTGATAAGTTCATGTCGCTGTTACGACCAAAACGAACCGCCAGTTCTGCTTTGGCTTGAAATAGCTTAGAAAACTGGAAGTCCCACTGCACTGAACCGTAATTGATGCGCTGCCACACAACATTGTTGGCGCTGCCTTGCCAAACGGTGCCCTCAACGCCTTCGATACTCAAACCACGCACAACCTGTGCTTGCTTGAGAGCAAAAGAAGCCGGCAAGTGCAGCAACAGACTGACTGAAAAAAAGACGATAAAGATGCCACTGAAGAGCAGGCCATACTTAAAAGATAAACCGCGTTTCACATTAACCTCGTTTAAACTGTAGTCGGTTGACCTCAATAACCCCAGGGTTATCAGAGCGATCAATATCCATAAACTCAACCTCCACACCCTGTTTTTCTTTCAGGTATGTTAGCCAGTCAACGAACTTATTAAAAGGCACAGGTTTTACCCACACTTGCAGCATTTCGCCACGTGGTTGCACACGTATTAGCTCGATATTAAAGCGACGCATAGAAGCTGGCACCGATTGGTTCAGAGGCTGACTAGCACTGATACCACCGCTGCCTCGCAGCTCAACCACTTCATTGGCTTTATTGGTTACCCAAGCCAGTAGTTGCTTCTCACTTTGAATACGGCTCTGTGCAAGTTCAGCTCGCTGACTGAGTGGCTGGATTAGCCCCCAATAAACGACACCAACCACCAATAGAATTGAGCAACCAATCACTAAACGTTGCTCTCTTTGACTTATTGAAGTCCACCACGCTTGGAGTGGCTCAATCATATTTCTCATCACTGATCTCCTTACGCAGGTTATTGATGGGGTTTAAGAGTAAAGCTGCCAAATACAGCATCGCCATTACGGTTCAATGGACCTTGTTCGACAGTAAACTTCTCTTCGAGCTTCACTCTCGCAGTCTCAAAGTGTTGGAAATCAGAGCTTTTAGCCTGAAGTCGAACCTCAGAGCGGTTGCCATCGTAGCGAATACTTTCGACTTCGATTGACTTCACCTGCCCTAGCGTTTCTGGCAGTAACGCTAGCCAGCCTAGTAAGGAGTCACCATCGCCTGAACCGCCATATTTCTTGGCTTCATCGTTCATCTGACGCTTAAGATAGCTGACTGTTGGGATACGTTGTTTACCTGGCAGCACTGCTCTAAAGATACGTTCACTCTCCATGCGGTAAGCTTGTGCTTGAGCTTCGTATTGTTGAACCTTCAACACTTGTTGAGTCACAATCACAGCCACCAGCAAACAAGCAGCAATCGCTACTTTCTGCCATACGCGCCAATATTTACTGAATGAAGATTTGGTTTTAAAGGTGCCAGTCAGTAAGTTTACGCCGCTTGTGATCGCTTGCTGGCTCAGTAAAGACATCACCAATTCCGCAGGCTTTGCCTGCCAATTCGCACCGCTTTGCTGTTGAACGTCTTCACTCGGCATTGCTGTATAGCTGAAGATAGTCGTCGCTTGCTCTTCGTCATCAGCAACCACCCAATCACTCTGCAAAAACATCGGTAACCATGCTTCGCTGATCGATACTGCTTGATAGTTGCCTTGCCGCAGTAGCCAATGCTGGTCGATCTGCAATGCACTGATGCCAGGTTCTTCAAAAGGCACGGCCAATGTATCTGGCAACACCTTACGGAAGATAATATTGGCTTCACGAAACAGATCTAAAGCTTGCTTTAACCATTCGCGGTCGACACCACACACGGTAGCGTGCGTTGAGTCTTTATCTAAAATCGTCAGGTGTAAGTCTTCGATATCTTGTGCGACTTCGTCTTCTAATAAAAACGGCAGCATAGAGTCGAACTGGCGAGCAGCACCTTTCGGGATCTCAACACGCTTAATTAAGCATTCATTTCCCGGCAATAAAGCGATACAGCTGCGCTTTTCAGCGTAAGGCGTTAACTCATCAAGCTGCTCCCAGCTAGACAACTCGCCACTTGCTATCACTTCTTGTTGGCTTGTCGACCAAACTAACCACTGCACAGGGCTTTGTGGTTCGCTACTCAGTCGAACGGTCAGAAACTCGCTCACTGATTCCTCCAAAACGACGGCGTACTACCGTCACTGTTTCTCGATTACTACTATAGAAAAGCGTCCGTATACGTACACGTGACTGCTCAACTAATACCTCTGCATCTAGCTCAAAATAGGCGCTATCTACAGTTAAATACGCTTTCGCTTTTTTGCTAACTTCGGCACTCACGCCAACAATGGCAGGTTCAGCCATAAAAGCATCCACCGTATCCCAGCCATCAAATGGGCGTTTGTCTATTAGCTGTTTAGCATCTGACTCACTTAAGCCAGGAGCAAACATCGCCTCCAATAAAGGCGCCTGCTTTTCCGTGAGTGTATTCACGTTCAAGCGAAAATCGTCGCTCGGCAGAGCGCAAACAAACGGGCG
Organism: Vibrio splendidus; assembly: GCF_001557875.1. Classification (GTDB taxonomy): domain Bacteria; phylum Pseudomonadota; class Gammaproteobacteria; order Enterobacterales; family Vibrionaceae; genus Vibrio; species Vibrio splendidus_F. Next base: position 121,230 of record NZ_LNRF01000009.1, read on the forward strand.
AACCTTATTCATGACTTCACCCGTGACCTGATAAACCGCTCTTAGCTCAGATTCATCCGCCATTAAGCCATTCGCCGCCAAATAAGATGGCTTCATCGCTTCATAGGTGCTGTCTTCAACCCCCGCTGAAGAGGTGGTTCGGGTATCTGCGTCAACAAATTCCCACGTTGAGTTTGCGATAACCTCAGCCTGATAAGGCTCAACGTCTTGATTTTCTAATAAGGTTTGCCAAACCGTGATCAAATAAGGTGTCTGGTTACTTGAAGTGGTCGTCACCCCAGCTAACGAATTAAGGTTAAAGCAAGCCTGAGCATCAACGATTCGTCCCTTAACTTGACCGTAATCTAATGGGTATACCTGCTCTTCTAGCGCCCATGGTTGACTTAGGTTCACGGTATCACTGTCTTTGTAGCTTTGCCTAATGCCGTCTTGCACCAGCGCTTCTACACCAATGCTGTACCAGTAAGCCTGTTGGTAATTCAGTTGATTACCAACGCGCTTGAATTGCGTAAACAGACGTTCCGACATACTGCCAGCGATAGTTGCCATGATCGCCAGTAGCATCAGAATAATGATCAGTGCGACACCACGCTGCTTGCGACCCATAGCAGACCTTGTCAGTGCAAGCTTGTTAGTTCGATGAGTCATTATTCCCCTCATTACTGCCTGAAGAGTCACTGTTTGAAGAATCATCGGCCTGATCTAGCGTGCCACCGGGAGTGAGATAAACACGCTCTATCTCACCATAATCTTTCAAGGTTAGCTTTAATCTTACCGCTTTCGGTAGCGATTTGTCGGTTTGCCACTCTTTCCCCCAGCGGCTTCCGTCATAAAACTCGAATTCCAAGCTTTCAACATCATCAAGCAAAGGCGTAATCACACCTTCTTGTCCTGCAGGGGTATCGGGGTAACGCCACCACACACGCTCAAGTGTTTCTTCTTTAATGCGGTAACCCACTTTGGTGACTTCTCCGCGAGGAAACTGCTGCTGTGGGTTATGCCAGCCAAGGCGAGTAAACATGATGCCAACGCTGTCGGAATCCAGTAAATACTCTTTAATTAAGATCAGCTTAGATGATGCTTCTTCACCGTTGGTACGAAATTGTCGTACCGCCATCTGGCGAAAATCATTATCTAAAATGACCAAGCTACGTTGCAGTTGGTTTAAACGAGCACTGCGCTCGATTGAAAGCTCGTTGCTGCGCTGAACCTGATTCACTACCTGATAAGCCGCCATACTTAACGTGGCAAAGATCGCGATCGAGACTAAAACCTCAATTAAGGTAAAGCCTCTCCCTTTCGAAGATAGACCTTGTTTATGAGGCACACGCTTATTGTCGGACATGATCTTACTTGACCACATGCTTTTAATTAACCACATAGCTGCGCACCGTGACCACTGGAGAAGCTTGTTTACTGGTTGCCGCACTCACATCAAACGCCTTTAATAAATCATCGCTGGTATCGATGGGAGTCACCTTCCAGAACCACTCTCTTCCCGCCAACTCTTGTGTACCCTGTGCTTTTTTAAGCTTCTCAGGATGCAGCATCACCAAGGCCATTTGATTATCAACGACCATAGCAGCGAAGGTTTTTTCTTCTAGATAACTGAGAGTATTGATGTGCTGCGTAACAGCACGAATCACACTGATCGCTGCCGTTGCGAAAATAGCGAGCGCAACCAATACTTCAAGCAGAGTCATTCCTCGAGAACCAAGGGTCATACCACGAGAACGAGAAGGAGAACGGTTATTCCTCTTCATATTCTTCTCCCGGCTCTAGTAATCGAATGACACCATTATCCAATACTCGAATACGCCAACCATCTTGTATGGTGTCACCCGTATTAGGATAAAACGATAGTACAAACGGTGTCATTTCAGCACTCGACAAGATGTAGATCTGTGGTGGTTTCGGCTTCTTTTCCTCTTCAAGATCCGCAAACATATCTTCATCAAACAAGCTTCCGGGATTGAACAACCGATCATCATCTTCCCATGCACCACCACCTAGAGTCAGTGACAATGCGAGCTCTTCCGGTAGCTCAGTTGAAGAGGGAATTTTTTCAAAGTCGACTTCTTGCCAGCCTTCAGACTTAAGCGCCATCAGTACATAGGTCGATTTCTTTTCATCAACCCGAACGCCAAAATCCAAGCCACTTAAAATAGCTTCTTCATTGAGTAGCTGAACTCGCTGATAAAAGCTTTGAGCGTATTTTTTAGCAACATCTTTACTATTGGTAGGAATGGTCGCGATCACCGCGACCGCCGTTACTGACAGTAATACCAACACCAAAAGAATCTCAATTAAGGTGAAACCTGGCTGTGTTTGCTTAGTTTTCACCTTTAGACTCCATCTGTTTACGTCCTAACATCAAATAACGGCATCAAGTGACAATAAGCCTAGGCTTACTGAAAGTCTTGCATGTTCCAGTTGCCGATATCCGCAGCAACACCTTCACCACCTTCTTGGCCATCAGCGCCAAGTGTAAAGATATCGATAGTGCCGTTATCACCAGGGCTTAGGTATTGGTACTCATTGCCCCATGGGTCGTTAGGTAGACGCTTGATGTAGCCACCGTCACGGTAGTTACGAGGCTCAGGGCTACTTGGTTTAGAAACCAATGCATCAAGACCTTGATCCGTTGTTGGGTAAACGCTGTTATCCAGTTTGTACATATCGAGCGCATTCTCTAGCGCCACGATATCAGTGATGGCTTTTTGTTGGTCAGCCTTCTCTTTGTTACCCAATAGGTTAGGTACAACAAAGCTCGCCAATACGCCAAGGATAACCACAACAACCATCACTTCTAATAGGGTAAAGCCTGATTGTTTCTTCATTCTGTTTTTCATTATTTTCTCCAAATTACAGACAGCGAGTTGAAGGTAATAATGTCCTTCTTCTCGATAATCCAAAAACTAACGTCTTGTGAGCAGTCATTTAGCCGCTCATTAAATTATTCATTTCAAGCATCGGCATTAAGGTCGCCATCACAATGAACAGCACTAAGCCTGCCATCAAAGCGATAAGTGCTGGTGTGAAAATACCTAGCGCGATATTCACGGTCGATTCAAAGCTTTGGTCTTGGTTGTCCGCCGCTCTTGTCAGCATTTGTTCTAACTGACCACTCTGCTCACCACTGGCGATCATATGCAGCATCATTGGAGGGAAGAGTTTGGTTTGATCGAGCGCTTTACGCAGGCTTGCCCCTTCTCTAACACTATCTGATGCCTGTAATACTTGTTGCTTCACATGGTGATTCGACATTACATCAACCGCCACTTTCATCCCTTCAAGAATAGGAATCGCACTCGAAGTACAGATAGAGAGTGTTCGTGCAAAACGAGAGGTATTAATCCCTTTTGCTATTTTGCCGATCAGTGGAATGCTTAATAGCTTGCGATCCCAACTCATGCGAACGCCCGGTTTTTTCAGCGCGGTCTTAATCAACACAATCACACTAATGATCAACAACAGTAATTGGATACCCCAATTCTGGATAAATTCACTCGATGCCAATAAAAATTGTGTCGATTGAGGAAGCTCTTGGCCCATTTGGATAATAGGCTCGACAATCTTAGGTACCACGGTTGCCAACAGGAACGAAACAATCGTCACCGCAAACACCACCAGCACCACAGGGTAGATCATCGCTTGTAGCAGCTTAGAGCGCATCTTCTGGCGGTTTTCTGCATAATCGGCCAACCGCTCCAATACCGCATCTAAGTGACCCGATTTCTCACCAGCCGCAACCATGGCTCTAAACAGTTCATCGAAGATGTGTGGGTAATCAGCCAAGCTATCCGCTAGCGAATAACCTTCCGTTACCTTCGAACGAACCGCCAGTAGCATGGTTCGAATGCGTGGCTTTTCAGATTGCTCCGCCACGGCCTTCAGACACTCTTCTAGCGGCATACCAGACTGAACGAGCGTGGATATTTGTCGAGTAATTAAAGCAAGATCAGGTGTACTGATACCACGCTTAAAGCTGGTCGAGGGCTGAGCACCTTTCGCAGTTTTAGCCTTGGCTTCAGTCATCTCAACCGGCATCAAGCCTTGTTCTTTCAAGCGTTGGCGAGCCTGACGAGCGTTATCCGCTTCAATAGAGCCTTTTTTGCTCTTACCTTTGGCATCCAGTGCTTTGTATTCAAATGCCGCCATACTAGACTTCCTTGGTCACACGCATCACTTCTTCTAAGGACGTTACCCCTTTCAGAACTTTGCTCAAGCCATCATCTCGAATACTTGGGGTTGTGCCACGAATTGCTTTCTCAATCGCCTGTTCGCCAGCTTCACTGTGAATAAGCTCTTGCACCGAGTCGTCAATCATCAGGAGTTCATGAATACCGGTACGGCCTCGATAGCCTTTGTGACTGCAGTTTTCACACCCTTTGGCATGGTAAAGCGTCAAGCTGTCTTTCTTCTTCAACCCAAACAGCTTCTTCTGCTCTTTATCCGCTTCGTAAGGTTCTTTACAGTCGTTACACAGGGTGCGAACCAAGCGCTGAGCCAAAACACCCAGCAGTGAAGAAGAAATCAAGAAGGGTTCGATGCCCATATCACGTAGACGTGTAATCGCACCGATTGCCGTATTGGTGTGAAGGGTCGACATTACTAAGTGACCGGTCAAAGAGGCTTGAACAGCGATCTCAGCGGTCTCTAAGTCACGTATCTCACCAATCATTACCACATCCGGGTCTTGACGAAGAATGGCACGTAAACCACGCGCAAAGGTCATATCAACCTTAGGGTTCACTTGTGTTTGGCCAATGCCATCGATATCGAATTCGATTGGGTCTTCAACGGTTAGAATATTTCGCTCATTACTGTTGAGCTCTTGCAGGCCAGCGTACAAGGTCGTTGATTTACCAGAACCCGTAGGACCAGTAACCAAGATGATACCGTGTGGGCGCTGAATAAGTTTTCGGAAGTTTTCGTGGTTCTCTGCCGTCATGCCTAAACTGTGCAGGTCTAGACGAGTCGCGTTCTTGTCCAACAGACGCATTACCACACGCTCACCGTGCGAAGACGGCATGGTTGAAACACGAACATCGACCGCTCGACCACCGATACGCAGAGAAATACGACCATCTTGTGGCACGCGTTTTTCCGCAATATCTAGCTTAGCCATAACCTTGACACGTGACACCAACAGCGGAGCCAGTTTACGGCTCGGCGCTAACACATCACGCAACACACCATCAATACGGAAACGGATAGACAGTGATTTCTCAAACGTTTCGATATGAATATCCGAAGCACCCTCTTTGATCGCCTCACCCAACATCGCGTTAATTAGCTTGATGATTGGTGCATCGTCTTCCGATTCAAGTAAGTCTTCATCTTGTGGCAGCTCTTCAGCTAGCGAGAAGAAGTCGTCGTTGTCAGCACCAATGTCTTCCATTAGCTGACGAGCTTCCGACGAGTCACGCTGATACGCATCGGTCAATTTTTTATCAAATTCGTCTGCGCTGATCGCTTGTGGCGTGAAGCCATTTTTCACCACACGGCTTACTTCAATGATCGCCGCCGATTTTAGAGGCTCCACATAATAAAGTACCGGCGGACGCTCTGGGTGCTGATATTCCAACACCATCTTGTAGCGGTTCGCAAAGCTAAACGGCAAGCGCTGATAAGTACGTGCCGCCCCTACCAATTCAGCCATTACTCTGTTTCCATTTGATCGATGAAGGCTTGGATTTCAGCCGGGTGGTTCATATCTGCACCAAATTTAGGCAGTACTGGAATATTATCGTCGGCCATCAGTTTCAAACCTTGCTCCGCCTTGTACAACTGCTCAGCACGGATGAAATTGTATTTACGCTGAGTGATGCCGTCTGCTGTCATGCCATCACGGATGATGGTTGGCTTAATGAATACCATTAGATTCTTTTTCTCAACCTGAGTACTGGTTGATTTGAACAGGTGCCCAAGAACAGGAATATCACCTAAGAATGGCACCTTAGATTCACTCTCTAGCGCTCGCTCATCAATCAGGCCACCCAGCACTAGCATTTGACCATCTTGAACAATCACAGACGTATTTAGCTGTCGCTTAGCAAAACGCACATCAACCGCACCATTTGCGCCTAATACGTTCGATACTTCTTGTTCAATATTCAGCTGAACCGAATCACCTTCATTGATTTGTGGCACTACTTTCAGCTTGATACCGACTTCTTTACGTTCAACCGTTTGGAATGGATTATCGTTGCTTGAACCTGCTGTTGAACCTGTTAAAACAGGCACCTCTTCACCCACAATGAATGACGCTTCGCCGTTGTCCATCACGGTAATACTTGGAGAAGATAGGATGTTTGAGTTTGAATCGGTCGCTACCGCACTAATAAGTGCAGTCCAGTCACCCATCACCACACTCATAGCCGCGCCATTAACACCTGAAAGTGCAGAGGCTAATGTTGAATAATCACCTTCTTCAGTCGTGGTTTCGTTTCGTAGGAATTTTCCGTCAGAGTCATAAACAGCGGTGGTTGTCGTAGAATCTTTTGCTTCTTCTAGGCCAACCATCACACCACCAATCGACGCACCAGTGTTGCTGTACTGGATCATTGCACCCGTTTCTAAGTTACCCCACTGCACACCAAGATTAACGCCGTCACCTTCTGCCATTTCGACAATCAAGGCTTCGATCAATACTTGAGCACGACGAATATCCAGTTGTGCGATCACGTCTTGCAGCGCATTCATGATGTCTGGCTGTGCAGTAATAACCAAAGAGTTGGTATCACTGTGGGCGGAAATCATTACTTGGTTACGTTGCGATGAGCTGCCTTTGGTTGATGACTGCTTCTCTGATTGTAGGTTGTCCGACACGCCTTTCAGCACATCAACAAGATCTTCTGCTTTTGCGTATTTGAGGTAAATAACTTGGTTGTTACCCTTAGTTGCCATTTCGACATCAAGCTGCTCAATAAGCTTTCTTAGTCGGCTACGAACCTTAGGGTCACCTGAAATCAGAATCGCATTGGTACGCTCATCAGCAACTAATTTAGGTTGTAGGAAGGCAGGTGTGTTTTTAGCATCTGTGGTTTTGCTTAATGCATCAACGATACGTACCATTTCTGCCGCAGAAGCATTCTTTAGCTCAACGACTTCGATTTCTTTATCACCCGCTTGGTCAACGCGCTTGATGATTTCAGCTAAACGGTTTACTACCGCCGCTCGGCCTGTAATAAGGATGATGTTGGCTGGGTCGTAGTGCACAACATTACCCGCACCTGCATTGTCGTTCAATTGGCGAAGCAAAGGAGAAAGTTCACGAACCGAGACATTACGAACCGTCACTACGCGTGTCACGACACTATCACCAGCGATCGAATCACGGTCACCAACAACAGGAATGGCAGAGGTTTTAGAGTCTTTGGCTTTGATGATCTTAAGAACACCCGAGTCCATTTCAACGACCGCGTAGCCATACACCTCTAATACGTTTAAGAAGAAGCTGTAATATTGCTCTTCATTCAATACGTCGTAGCTGCGTACATCGATTTTTCCGCGCACCGATGGATCAACGATGATGGTCTTCTCTAGGTTACGACCAACAATATTAATAAACTCTTGGATATCAGTGCCTTTAAAGCTGGCACTAAAATCACTCGCGATGGCTGCGGGTGTGCAGATCAAGCTTCCTGCCAATAACCATGCACTTTTCTTAAACCAATGCTTCACGTACTTCTCCTACACTTTCGTCCTTCGTTAGACGCAAAGTTTTAAAATTCAATAAACACTTCATGTTGTTGACCATCTCTCTCGACGACGAGATTTAACTCTGTCAGCTCTGAGATAGAACGGAATATGTTGCCCATAGCGGCTGGGTCTGTCAGGTCTTGTCCATTTAACTGAGTAGCAATATCTCCGTTTTGGAGCCCTACTGAATTAAAAAGTTCTGAATCTTTGCCAGGGCTCACACGATAACCGATCACACTGTCGTCGCGCTTCACCTGAGACAGTCGAACATATTGGAAGATTTGTTGCGGATCTTTCATTATCTTCGCTTTAATTTCATCGAGCTTCTCTTCTGCTGAAGCTGGGTTATTACCGCGAACCGAAGAAGAGGTGCGAGGTGCTGCAGGCGCTGATACTGCCAAACGCTTGTACTCGATACCTTCGAGCATCAAAGTTTCATCTCGCCCTGAGTTATCAATGATCACGCGATCCACTAATACGGCTTTGAGCTTAGCTCGGGTGCCTTCAATCTCTTCATTAATTCCGTAAGTCGCTTGTGTACCGCGATTGGCAATCACCGCTAAGCTCAATTTTGGATTTGAGCTCGCTACCGCACCAACCAAAACCAAGTTCAGTCGCGTCTTTGGTGCATCTTGAATAACTTGCTGTTCAACTACAGCTGGCGTGGTTGGGTTATAAGCACCAAACATGTTGCTCTGCTGCAAAGAAGAGATATCAAGGATCGATTGGGGAGTAGAAGAGGATGAAGCTGTTGCTTTCCAAGGCACGACGGTGTGCTCAGCAGGTTCAATAAACCATGCAAGCTGTCCTAAAATCCATGCGGAAGCTGCAATCAATACACAGCACGTCGCTAGACTTAATTTCTGCTGGAGTACAAATCCGTTCTCTAACAAGCGGCTCAACACAGGAGAATTTCCTACGCGACTTTTGAGCTCTAAAAAGTTCACTTTCCTTGCCCCTTTTCATGACGGCAAACGCTGTAAATTATTAAACTTTCAGCTTTTTTATTCATTCGTTCGATACCGAGCTTATTTAAGCATAAGATCCTGAACTATATCATAGCAAATCTATAAATCGGCATTACATGGCTATTTTGTATTATGACTTGAAAAAAATGCCAACCGCCTCCACATAAAACCTCTATCTAATGTGATAAGCATCATCAAAAACATGTTGCGCACTGTTCACTACAGTTAAACCGCATTCATTTCTCACTTAATAAGGCACAGCCCTATATGAAAACTTCTAATGAAGCTGTCAGACTCGATAAATGGTTGTGGGCAGCACGCTTTTACAAAACTCGGTCTATTGCTCGTAACATGGTCGATGGTGGCAAAGTCCACTATAATGGTCAGCGCAGCAAGCCAAGTAAAATTGTCGAACTTGGGGCAGTGATTACACTGCGCCAAGGTAATGAAGAAAAGACGGTGACTATCGAGAGAATCTCAGCCCATCGTGGCGGAGCTCCGATCGCTCAAACCCTCTATGAAGAAACCACCGAGAGCTTGGCAAAAAGAGAAGAGTTTGCGACACAACGTAAACTAAATGCTCATAACCCAGCTCCAGAGCGTCGCCCTGATAAGAAGCAACGTCGTGACATCATCAAGTTCAAGCATCAATAAGCTAGAAGGAATAGCCAAATGGCAGACCCAATGTCTACAAGTAATGTTTTAAATCGCTACCTATTTGAAGACCTATCAGTACGTGGTGAATTGGTACAAATGGATGAAGCGTACCAACAAATTATTTCTAGCAAGGAATACCCAGCACCAGTACAAAAGCTACTGGGTGAGCTACTGGTATCAACAACGCTACTAACTGCGACCCTAAAGTTTGAAGGATCTATCACTATGCAATTGCAAGGTGACGGCCCAGTATCTCTAGCAGTTATCAATGGCGATCACGATCAAAAGATCCGTGGTGTTGCTCGCTTTGAAGGCGATATCGCAGACGACGCAGGTCTACACGACCTAATGGGCAAAGGCCACCTAGTGATCACTATCGATCCTAAGAAAGGTGAGCGTTACCAAGGCATCGTTGGCCTTGAAGGTGACACGCTTGCCCAAGTACTTGAAGGCTACTTCGCTAACTCGGAACAACTTAAGACTCGTCTATGGCTGCGCACTGGCGAACATGAAGGCAAAGCACACGCTGCAGGTATGTTGCTACAAGTGATGCCAGACGGCACTGGTACGCCAGATGACTTCGAGCACCTAGAGCAGTTAACTGACACCGTTAAAAACGAAGAGCTATTCTCTCTAGAAGCGAACGAATTGCTTTACCGCCTGTACAACCAAGAAAAAGTACAACTGTTCACACCACAACCAGTTCAGTTCTTCTGTGGGTGCTCTCGCGAAAGAAGTGGCGCTGCTATCATTACCGTTGCTCAAGAAGAGATCTACGACATCCTAAGCACCGAAGGAAGCGTTGGTCTTCACTGCGATTACTGTGGCACAAACTACTCGTTCGACAAGAACGATGTTGATGCTCTGTACGCAGAAGCAGCAGATAAAGGCAGTAATACGGTTCATTAATTTACGGCGTACCAAAAACACGTAATTTACCCCAAAAAGGTCAGCGCAAAGCTGGCCTTTTTTGTGATCAAAATAGCGCAAAGTCCGTAACATCTCGTAATAAAATCACCGCTTAATTTTAATCAATTAATAATGTTCTCGCCCCTAGCGCAAAGGTTTGCGTACAGGATAGACTAGTTGGGCCAATATGTGACGAGACGCTTAAAACCCTATGGTTAATATGGATATTTTTTGAGCTGTATCCCTGTTTCCCCCGAGTCTCGTTGCTAGCATGGTGAGCAGATAACAATAAAAAATTAATACAAAATCCCTACAAAATATCCTACAAGGAGCACCTATGACCGTTATGGAACATACAAAGGCTGCACAAATTGATCTAACTAAGCACGGACTGACTGGCGTTACTGAAGTTCTTCGTAATCCTAGCTACGAGCAGTTATTCGTTGAAGAAACACTGCCAGGTTTGGAAGGCTACGAAAAAGGCGTAGTAACGGAACTAGGCTCTGTTGCGGTAGACACTGGTATCTTTACTGGCCGCTCACCAAAAGATAAGTACATTGTTAAAGATGACACGACCCGCGATACCATGTGGTGGTCAGATCAAGGCAAAAATGACAACAAACCGATTACAACTGAAGTATGGAATGAGCTTAAAGAGCTTGTGACAACTCAGCTATCTGGCAAGCGCCTGTTTGTCATCGACGGTTATTGTGGTGCTAACCCTGATACGCGCTTAAGTGTACGTATTATCACTGAAGTAGCGTGGCAAGCGCACTTCGTTAAGAACATGTTCATTCGTCCAACTGACGAAGAGCTAGCAACGTTCGAACCTGATTTCGTGGTAATGAACGGTGCTAAAACAACCAACCCTAACTGGGAAAAGCAGGGTCTAAACTCTGAAAACTTCGTTGCTTTCAACCTAACAGAGCGCGTTCAAATCATCGGTGGTACTTGGTACGGCGGTGAGATGAAGAAAGGCATGTTCGCAATGATGAACTACCTGCTTCCTCTGCAAGGTATTGCTTCAATGCACTGTAGTGCAAACGTCGGCGAGCAAGGCGATGTTGCCATCTTCTTCGGCCTATCTGGTACAGGCAAAACAACGCTTTCAACCGATCCTAAGCGTGAGCTAATCGGTGATGATGAGCACGGTTGGGATGACGATGGTATCTTCAACTTCGAAGGTGGTTGTTACGCGAAGACTATTCGTCTATCTAAAGAAGCAGAACCTGAAATCTACAATGCAATCCGTCGCGATGCACTACTAGAAAACGTAACGGTTCGTGGTGATGGTTCTATCGATTTTGATGACGGTTCAAAAACTGAGAACACTCGTGTTTCTTACCCGATTCACCACATCGACAACATCGTTAAGCCAGTATCAAAAGCCGGTCACGCTCAAAAGGTTATCTTCCTGACTGCTGATGCATTCGGTGTACTACCACCCGTTTCTAAACTGACTCCAGAGCAAACTAAGTACCACTTCCTATCTGGCTTCACTGCGAAACTAGCGGGCACTGAGCGTGGTATTACTGAGCCAACGCCAACCTTCTCTGCGGCATTTGGTGCAGCATTCCTAACACTTCACCCGACTCAGTACGCTGAAGTGCTTGTGAAGCGTATGGAAGCGGCTGGCGCTGAAGCTTACCTAGTCAACACTGGTTGGAACGGTACTGGCAAGCGTATCTCTATCCAAGATACGCGCGGCATCATCGACGCTATCCTAGATGGCTCAATCGACAACGCTGAGACTAAGGTTATCCCTATGTTTAACCTAGAAGTACCTCTAGCGCTGCACGATGTTGACCCAGCGATCCTTGACCCACGCGATACGTACACTGACCCTCTACAATGGGAAAGCAAAGCGAAAGATCTAGCAGAGCGCTTCATCAACAACTTTGATAAGTACACTGACAACGCTGAAGGTAAATCACTGGTTGCGGCTGGCCCTCAACTGGACTAACCCAATCATCTGCTCGGGCTTAGCCAAAAGCGAACGCCCAATTTAAAGTGATATTTTTGTAGCAAGCCCCTCTTTTGAGGGGCTTTTTTGTTGCTGCTTGCCCCTTTTTGTTCCACTCTGTTTTGAGACTATTGAAATTTAAGGCTTTCAGGGAATGAAAAAGGTATTGATGGTGTTCGGCATTGTGTTGGCTATCGCCGTTGCAACTATCGCAGCGTTGCTATTAAGCCTGCAGACCCAATACCGTGCGGATGTTGCTAACTTTTTTATCAAACATACGATCGAACAACCTGTACTCATTGAAGATGTTGAGTATCAGGCGCCTTATCACATCACCTTAATGGGCATTACCCAAAGCCAACCTGAAAAACAGACACCTCTGTATATCGACAAAATCGATCTTTGGTTCAGTCCCAACTCAATTACAGAGGGCAAACTGGTCTTTGAATCTGTTTTGATCAGTGGCCTGCAATTAGAAGCAGACGATCTAAGAACACTGACATCTTTATTTACCCAGCCAAACATCAAGCTCCACCAGCTGGCCATCAACAATCTCGACTTTTCGACGCCAGAGTTTAATGCGCGAGGCATCGACCTGCAGATCTCTGACCCAAGGTGGCACGACGACAACTCGCTTCTACCTTATGGAAAAACCCAACTCTCTGCCTCACAACTGTATTGGCAAGGTGAAGCATTCGATAATCTGTTGATTGACCTAGACCTAAAGCCGAGTGATAGCACCCTTTATGGTGCTTCCTTTGACTGGCGTGGCGCCAAGATTTCAGGGCAAGCAGAGCAATATAAGCATGACTGGTCGCTAGTGAATGTCACCGTCGATGGCTTACGGCTCAATCAGCAGCAAACTCAGAGCCTACGAAGCAAAGAATGGGATGTGGCAGGCATTCATATCAACCACATCAACAGCTTAGACATCCTGCGTAGCGACATCGAATGGCAAGATGGTCACCTAACAGCCTTTGATGCCTCACTAGAAAATATCCAACTGCCCTTTGAACTGTGGAAGCAGAAGAAAGCCATTTTCTCTCTGCAAGCAGAAGGGGTGAGCATTGATGATGACATGTTCATCGAGCCAAATATCAAGCTAAGCCTAGAGCCAAACCAGATTCTAATCGAAGATTTCTATACTCAATTCCTGCAGGGCACTGTACAACTCACTGGCGAAGTCACCCCTAGCAGCATTGAATTAGAGCAGCTCGACCTGCAAGGCATAAAATGGGTCACTGAAAACCAAGATAACCCTCTAGCCGCCGCTCGCCTATTACCTTGGCTTACAAAGCTTCAGCAAGCCTCTATAGACCGCCTGAATGTAGAACGCACCCAACTCATTCAACTTGCACAAAAGCCTTACTGGCAAGTCTCTGGGCTGCACATTGAAGGACATCAAGTTCAGTTGCTTCAAGAACGGAAACTAGGATTATGGCAAGGCAAACTGATGGCCAGCGCAAACGATGCCAGTTACCAAAACATTGTTAGCGCACAGCCGGTGGTTGAGATGAATAGCGAACAAGGGAAATGGACGCTGACACGTCTGTTTGCGCCACTCAGGAATGGTTATATTGAAGCCAATGCAACACTCGATTTTAACCAAATCAGCAAGCCATGGAGCTTAGATATCTCTGCCGATGGGTTACCGATAGCGCCCATGCTACAGCAACTTGAATTACCACTCGATGCAACTGGTTATGGCGAGTTTGAACTTCAAGCCGCAGGTTTATATGGCGACTCACTGATGCTTGGTTACTCAACCACAGGGCAATTCACAGGCAGCGTTCGCCAAGGTGTGATGACCTTTAACGACAAGCTTTCTGAAACATCGACTGATAATGTGTTTGAAATCCCAGAGCTCAATGCGAATTTTGACCGTGGACGCTTCACTCTCGAACCGATGCACATTATTGGTGCATCGGCAGCAGAGCAAGGCGAACAAAGGATTCAAACGCTCAATGGTGAGGTTTCTGGAAAGCTCGACTTGCTTAAAGCCGATCAACACACCCTCTCGATTACCCTATCGGACACATGCCATCAAATCTCAGGCAAGCTCACCCAAGCTGAGTATTCTGAGATTAACAACTGCCAACAAAAAAGCGCCACTCCTCAGGAGTAGCGCTTTCAGTCAATCTTTACAGTATTACCGGTGTTAGCTATTCGCTCTCATTTGAATCTGTCGAGAGTATCTTTTTATAGTCGGGGATCAACATGTAGGTTCCGGTAAACTCTACCGCTTCCACATCACCACTGTTAATAGTCACATGAATGATGATACGTGCCTTTCTGCCCGACGCGAGGCGGTCTAAATCCCCACTGATCCCATCCAAAGAGGTAGAGGCTACTGGGTTTTGCTCGACTGGATGACGATAACGAATATTGCTGTCTGCCAATACGATATCACCAGTCAGTCCACGCTCTTTCATCAATAACCAAGTCATCCCCCAACCGGTTAAGGTCGCTAGAGTGAACGCTGAGCCCGCAAACATGGTGTTATGAGGGTTCAAGTTGGGATTCAGCTGAGCACTGCACTCAAATTGGTAACCCGTGTATTGGTTAATCTTGATACCCATCTTGTCACTGATCGGGATCTGATGTTCCCAACGTTGCTGAAGCTCATTACACCACTCAGGCTTACGCAGAACATCTGCCATTGGATCAAGCTGTTTCACCATCTGTTGGTGGCGCACAGGGCCACGTTGATCATTAATTTCACCGCGACGTTCAAACTCATTCTTCTCATAGAATGAGATCGCATCTTCACGTGCATTACACACCAAACGCTTAGCACCCTCTTGGCGAGCCAATGACTCAAGCGCGACTAGAATCAACGAACCCATACCTTTACTACGGCGAGAGTTCTTAACCGCCATGTAGCGGATCTGACCTTCTAGATCTGGGGTGATATACAGACGACCAATCGCCATCGGACGACCTCGACCATCAACAATCATGCGATGGTGACTCATTGGGTCATATTCATCGCGCTCAGAACCTACCGGCATTCGCCAAGGTTCACGGAGCATCTGCCAACGAAAATGGTAATACTTATTTAGTTGATTTTCGGTGGTCGGTGTTATGAGTTTAAACATGCTTATTCCTTTAAGCCTAAACCTGCAGCCAGAATGTCACAGGGCCATCATTAACCAAAGACACTTTCATGTCGGCTGCAAATCGGCCACGTTCCGTTGGCAACACTGATTCACATTGGTCAGAGAAATAGTTGTAAAGACGCTCAGCATCTTCAGGGGGAGCACCACGAGAAAATCCTGCTCGTGTTCCTTTCTTGGTATCGGCTGGCAGAGTGAATTGAGACACCACTAATACCTTACCTTCTACCTGCTTCACGTTGAGGTTCATTTTATCGTCTTCATCTCCAAAGACACGATAAGTAGTTACTCGTTCCATCAAACGTTTGGCTTTGGCTTCGTCATCACCTTTTTCTACGCCTAACAGAACCAATAAGCCTTGCTCAATCTCACCAACGACTTCGCCATCAACACGGACGGCAGCTTCACTTACTCTCTGGATCAGTGCTATCACTGTTGTTTCCTTGCTCTGTGATTTTGTCTTTATCCGACGAGTGTACCATTTCTTTCGAGTCACTCCACTGTTCCTGCTCACCCAATGCGGCCGTCACCTCAGCACCCACCAGTACGATCAACCAGCACAAATACACCCAGACAAAAAGAATAGGAATTGCCGCTAATGCGCCATAAATCAACTGGTAAGAAGGGAATTGCGTAATGTAGGCTGCAAAGCCTTTCTTACTGAGTTCGAACAACAGAGCCGCAACCAGAGAGCCCGCTGCTGCATGAGAAAAGTGTATCTTTTTGTTGGGAACCAGCAGGTACAAACCGAAGAATGCAAAGAAAGAGAGAATCAAAGGAAGTTTGCGAATCACGGTATTAAAGGCACCAGACACAACCTCATTTTGCAGTAAGCTCAATGATGTCACGTAAGACGTTGCAGCAATGCTCGCACCGACCAAGATAGGTCCAAGCGTGAGCACCATCCAGTACATAGAAAAAGACAGCACTGCACGTCGCTTTTCCGTTACTCGCCAGATGTAGTTTAAGTTTTTATCAATATTGGAGATCAGCATCAGCGCTGCAATGAATAAGAACACACTACCTACCGCCGTCATCTTGCCGGTATTGGCAACGAACTCTAACAAAGCACCGTGCACCGCATCTCCTGATGCTGGAACAAAGTTGGTAATGACGAAATTTTGAAT
This sequence comes from Vibrio splendidus, assembly GCF_001557875.1. Taxonomy (GTDB): domain Bacteria; phylum Pseudomonadota; class Gammaproteobacteria; order Enterobacterales; family Vibrionaceae; genus Vibrio; species Vibrio splendidus_F. The sequence continues at coordinate 137,677 of NZ_LNRF01000009.1, forward strand.
CACCACGCCAACATCAGCAAAGACTGAGAATGACGACAAGATAGAGAGCAAAACCGTCAACATCGGCACAATTGAGAGCAAGGTAATGTACGCCAAGTACCCCGCATTCACGTTGACTCTATCATGTGTCATGCGCGCCAAAAGATAGCGGGAAAACTGAATGCTGAGTGTGCCGACCTTTTTTATCTTCAACTTGTAACTCCCTGGTAACTCGTTCATAGTTCTAATTAATATTCCGTTACTTAACTATAGGAAACAAGGATGCCTTATTTAATAGTTATAGTCCTCTCTATTTTTACTCTTACTGGATGCCAATCCGCTTATTACTCTGCAATGGAACAGGTGGGCTACCACAAGCGTGACATTATGGTCGATAGAGTGGAAGACGCTAAAGAGTCGCAGCAGGATGCTCAGGAAGAGTTTACCAGCGCACTTGAAGCCTTGGGTAGCCTGACTAATTTCAGTGGCGGCGACCTTGAAGACATGTACAACCAAATCAACGATAAATATCAAGACAGCGAGAAAGCCGCGCAAAATGTCAGTGATCGTATTGCTGCGATCGAAGATGTGTCAGATGCGCTGTTTGAAGAGTGGCAGAGTGAATTAGATCTCTACACCAGTGATTCACTACGCCGCTCGAGTGAGCGAAAGCTACGTGAAACCAAATCGTCTTACCAAACGATGCTGTCAGCAATGAAGCGCGCCGAGAAGAAAATGGATCCCGTGCTCAATACCCTTCGCGATAACACGCTTTACTTGAAGCACAACCTCAATGCGAGTGCTGTGGGTTCACTGCAGGGCGAATTTATGAGCTTAGAAAAAGACATCGCTTACGCGATCAAACAGATGAATGCTGCAATAGCAGAATCAGATAAGTTCCTAGCTCAGCTGAACCAGAAATAACATAATTAGAAACGCATTAGATAAGCCCGTATGAACCCAATCATTATTACTGGCGGCCCTGGCGCCGGAAAAACCACATTGATTAATGCCTTGGGTGGTGCGGGTTACCCCACCTTCTCAGAGTCCTCTCGCCAGTTAATAGAACAGCAAAGTCAGATTGAAGACGGTATCTTGCCTTGGGTAGACCTTCCCGGCTTTGCTGAGCTTTGTTTAGGTGTGATGGGCGAGCAAAAAGACCAAGCCAATCAACATCCAATTGCCTTTCTCGATCGTGCTATTCCGGACATTTGTGGCTATTTGGCGCAGGCTAAACTAGAGATAGATGCGACCTACCAAGAAGCAAGCCAAGGATATCACCCTCAAGTGTTGTTCTGCCGCCCTGAGGATTCGATCTATGTTCAAGATGAAGTACGCCCTTACCCATTTGAAGAAGCGTTAGAGATTCACCACGCGCTGGTCAACGTCTATCAAGAGCTGGGTTATGATGTGGTTGAAGTACCGTTTATGTCGGTAGATGAGCGAGTGCAGTTCGTTGAAAGTTACTTAGCAATAAAAACTGCTCTCTAACTTAGTGAGCATCTCTTGCCTACCGCCAATGCATATCGAAGAGAGATTCCAGATATTTCGTTCCTCAATTCTGGAATGACGATTCGATGAATAGATATGGTACATGCTCTTCGTATCTCGCATCTCGCTTACCCGTATCTAAGCTTACACCACATAAAACAAAAGCCCCGAGCAGCTAGGCTACTCGGGGCTTTCTTATCTACTTAGCTAGAAGCTAGTCAGTTGGCAATTAAGCCTTAGCTGGACGTGCTGCACGCTTACGTTCGTTTTCAGTAAGAAGCTTCTTACGGATACGAATGCTTACAGGCGTTACTTCTACTAGTTCGTCTTCGTCGATGAACTCAAGAGCTTGCTCTAGAGTGTGACGGATAGGTGGCGAAAGAACCTGTGCTTCATCAGTACCAGATGCACGAACGTTCGTTAGCTGCTTACCTTTCAGACAGTTTACTGTTAGGTCGTTTGAACGGTTATGAATACCGATGATTTGACCTTCGTATACTTCGTCTGCGTGCTCAGCAAATAGACGACCACGTTCTTGTAGGTTGAATAGTGCGTAAGTCAGAGCTTTACCAGTTGCGTTCGAGATTAGAACACCGTTGTTACGTTGACCGATTACGCCGCCTTTGTGAGGACCGTAGTGATCAAATGAGTGGTAAAGAAGACCTGAACCAGACGTTAGCGTTAGGAACTCAGTTTGGAAACCGATAAGACCACGAGAAGGCATCATGAAGTCCATGCGAACACGGCCTTTGCCATCTGGAGACATATCAGTTAGCTCACCTTTACGTAGACCGATGTTTTCCATGATGCCACCTTGGTGCTCTTCAAGCACGTCGATAGTCACAGTTTCAAACGGTTCAGTTAGGTTGCCATCTTCGTCTTTCTTGATGATAACTTCTGGACGAGATACAGCTAGCTCGAAACCTTCACGACGCATGTTTTCGATCAGGATAGATAGGTGAAGTTCACCACGACCTGAAACACGGAAACGATCTGGGTTATCAGTTTCTTCAACACGTAGTGCAACGTTGTGTACTAGTTCTTTCTCTAGACGCTCAAGGATGTTACGTGAAGTAACGAACTTACCTTCTTTACCCGCGAACGGAGAAGTGTTTACTTGGAACGTCATTGTTACTGTTGGTTCATCAACAGAAAGCGGAGTCATTGCTTCAACATTGTTTACGTCACAGATAGTGTCTGAAATTTTCAGCTCACCAAGACCAGTGATTGCAATGATGTCGCCAGCGTTAGCTTGCTCAACTTCGTGACGGTCAAGACCTAGGTAACCAAGAACTGTACCTACTTTACCGTTACGTTTTTTGCCTTCTGCATTTACGATAGTTACTTGTTGGTTTGGCTTAACAGAACCACGAGTAACACGAGCAACACCGATAACACCTACGTAAGAGCTGTAATCAAGTTGCGAAATTTGCATTTGTAGTGGACCGTCAAGGTCAACTGCAGGCGCGTCTACTGTATCAACAACAGCTTGGAACAATGGTTCCATGTTCTCGCCAGTTTCGCCTTCAGTCATTGTTGCCCAACCGTTTAGAGCTGAAGCGTAAACAACTGTGAAGTCTAGTTGCTCATCAGTAGCACCTAGGTTGTCGAAAAGGTCGAATACTTGATCCATAACCCAATCAGGACGAGCGCCTGGGCGGTCAATCTTGTTGATTACAACGATTGGCTTAAGACCGTGTGCGAATGCTTTTTGCGTTACGAAACGAGTTTGAGGCATTGGGCCATCAACTGCGTCAACGATAAGCAGAACAGAGTCAACCATAGACATGATACGCTCAACTTCACCACCGAAGTCCGCGTGTCCCGGAGTATCTACGATGTTGATGCGGTAATCATTCCAGTTGATTGCTGTGTTCTTAGCAAGAATGGTAATGCCACGCTCTTTTTCGATGTCATTCGAATCCATGACACGCTCTTCAGCTTCACCACGAGACTCAAGAGTGCCTGACTGTTGTAGCAGTTTATCAACCAAAGTCGTTTTACCGTGGTCAACGTGCGCGATGATCGCGATATTTCTTAACTTATCAATCTGTGGAGTAGACATGGATTCTCGATTCACTCATAAAAGTAGCCGTCACTTATCTCAAAAGTTTGGATAATAACCGCTAGCTTGATTTAAAAAACGGTCAATAATATACCAGATTCTAGACAAAAACCCAGAAATATGTGATCTGAACCGGGGCTTTTTTCTTTATTAGCGATTCATATCCGCTTAACTTTGATTCAGTACAGTGTTGAGCAGCCAAATTCGTAGGACTCTAAAAAAGCATCACCTGCGAGTGGCGAGTCAAATCTCCCGCTAAATAACAAAAGTGGATTGACAACTTAGGCAATTCATTGCTGAATGGTGCTCGCTTATGTCTCATATTGGTGCACAGACAACCGATTGCACCAACAATGTGCAATCAGAGATCATTTTGGTGCAAAAACCAGATTAAGCAAAATCGAAAAACAAGTAAATCATTGAAATTAATGGAATAATTTTTTTGGCACGTTTTTGGCAATAGATAAATCAGCATCGATTAATGCACTTATAGACATTAATCAATGCTAGTTTCAACCGAATCGAGCTAATACCGAATTAATAACACTGGAGGTTATCCAAGATGTCAGTAGAAAATGTACTATCCCTGATCCAAGAGAACGAAGTTAAATTTATCGACTTACGTTTTACTGATACAAAAGGTAAAGAGCAGCATATCTCTATTCCTTCTCACCAAGTTGATGCAGACTTCTTCGAAGAGGGCAAAATGTTTGACGGCTCTTCAGTAGCTGGTTGGAAAGGCATTAACGAATCTGACATGGTAATGATGCCAGACGCAGCATCTGCTGTACTGGACCCATTCACAGAAGACGCAACGCTAAACATCCGTTGTGACATCCTTGAGCCTGCAACAATGCAAGGCTACGACCGTGACCCACGCTCTATCGCTAAACGTTCTGAAGAGTACCTACGTTCTACAGGTATCGCAGACACAGTTCTAGTTGGTCCAGAGCCAGAATTCTTCCTATTTGACGACGTTAAGTTCTCAAACGACATGTCTGGTTCTTTCTTCAAGATTGATGACGTAGAAGCAGCTTGGAACACAGGTTCTGACATCGAAGGCGGTAACAAAGGTCACCGTCCTGGCGTTAAAGGCGGTTACTTCCCAGTAGCTCCTGTAGATTCATCTCAAGACATCCGTTCAGCAATGTGTCTAGTAATGGAAGAGATGGGCCTAGTAGTTGAAGCTCACCACCACGAAGTAGCAACTGCGGGTCAAAACGAAATCGCAACTCGCTTCAACACGCTAACAGCGAAAGCTGATGAAACTCAAATCTACAAGTACGTTGTACACAACGTTGCTCACGCATTTGGTAAAACAGCGACATTCATGCCTAAGCCACTAGTTGGTGACAACGGTTCTGGTATGCACGTTCACCAATCTCTAGCAAAAGATGGCGTTAACCTGTTTGCTGGTGATAAGTACGGCGGCCTATCTGAAATGGCGCTTTACTACATCGGTGGTGTAATCAAACACGCTCGTGCAATCAACGCGTTTGCTAACCCATCAACTAACTCGTACAAGCGTCTTGTACCTGGTTTCGAAGCACCTGTAATGCTTGCTTACTCAGCACGTAACCGTTCTGCTTCTATCCGTATCCCAGTAGTACCAAGCCCTAAAGCTCGTCGTATCGAGCTACGTTTTGGTGACCCAGCAGCTAACCCATACCTATGCTACTCAGCAATGCTTATGGCTGGCCTTGACGGCATCAAGAACAAGATTCACCCAGGCGAAGCTATGGATAAAGATCTATACGACCTTCCTGCAGAAGAAGCAGCTGAAATCCCAACAGTTGCAGAATCTCTACAAGAAGCTCTAGCTGCGCTTAGCGAAGACCGTGAGTTCCTAACAGCTGGCGGCGTATTCTCTGACGATTTCATCGATTCTTACATCACTCTGAAATCTGACGACGTACAACGCGTGAACATGGCTACACACCCACTTGAGTTTGAACTGTACTACTCAGTTTAATCTCCAGTAGAGATAAGCTATTTCTTACTGCAATCTTGTAAGAATCGCTAACTAAATATTAGGCTCGCCTCGCAGGCGGGCCTTTTTTATATTCTCCCAACCTCACCTTCTTCGTAACATGCCTTAGATAATAGACAAAAGTCCCCAGAGGCTGTCGATCTAAATACAATAAAATCAATAACAAAACCAACGCCAAACGTGAAATCACCTAGCGGTGAAAAGAGGCTAAAGATATGAAAAACATACTGTTCCTGATCGGGTTAACAGTCGCGCTCTCGTGCTCTGCTCAAACGGTGTATACCTGGGTAGATGAGGATGGCGTGCTCCACTTTAGTGATAACCCTAGCGCTCAAGATGCCGAGGCTCTTCGCCTGCCAGATGTGCAAGCTTCAGCACCCGCCCCTAAATTTGAGGCCTCGACTCCGGTTGACGCCGCAGCTTCACCTGCAACTAAAACGGCAACGCCAGCTAAAACTCAGGCAGAAACAGAAACCACAAAGCGTGAGGTTCCCACTCAATTAGCCCTCACCATGCTGACTCCAGTTCATGATCAAACCATTCGTAGCAACCGCGGCTTAATCCCAATTCAGATAGATCTCAACCGAAAACTTGGTATTGGTGAGCAGTTACAATTGATGCTTGATGGCCGTCGTTATGGCGCCCCACAGACCCAACCTATTTGGGAATTAAAAGGGATCGATCGAGGTACTCACACCATTGCAATTCAAGCACATAGAAGCGGCAAGCTTATTGCATCTACTAGTCCAGTCACCGTGTATTTACATCGAGCGACGCTCAAGTAGGCCAATGTGTGAAAAGAGACTGAATTACCTCTACTTTTCACCAAATCGAAGCAGCTTTCAGCGACTCTAATGAATTATCTTTAGCTTCTGGTTGATATGCGCCATACTTGAACTTAGCTACGCACCAATTTGGTGCAGTGAAAAAAACACCAGTTCAAGGACGAAATAGTGAATCGATCAGCCAAAAGCGACAGCATAGATACACATCATCTTTCCAGCGCCATTCTCGACAATATGGTGACTTCGACATTGATGCTCGATGAGCAGCTGTATGTCCGATACGCCAATCCGGCGGCTGAACAACTCTTTTCACAGAGCGCGCGACGCATCGTTGATCATCCACTGAGTCAACTTATCCAACACGCGTCACTTGATTTGGCACTGCTGACGCAACCGCTACAAAGTGGCCAGAGTATTACCGACAGTGACGTGACCTTTGTGGTTGATAACCGCCCTCTAATGCTTGAGGTAACGGTTAGCCCAATCTCTTGGCAGCGAGAGACGCTGTTATTGGTTGAGATGCGCAAGATCGACCAGCAAAGACGTCTTAGCCAAGAGCTCAACCAACACGCACAGCAACAGGCAGCTAAACTGCTGGTACGCGGGTTAGCACATGAGATCAAGAACCCATTGGGCGGCTTAAGAGGTGCAGCACAGTTACTTGGCAAGATGCTTCCTGATCAGTCTCTTAATGAATATACCCAGATCATTATTGAACAAGCCGACCGCCTAAGAGCTTTAGTCGACCGCCTGCTTGGCCCGCAGAAGCCGGGAACCAAGTCAGAAGAAAACCTCCACCAGATACTTGAGAAAGTAAGACAGCTCGTAGAACTTGAGTCGGGCTCAGCACTGACTATCGAAAGAGACTATGACCCTAGCCTACCGCCAATTTTGATGGATTCTGCACAGGTTGAACAAGCGATGCTCAACATCGTGAGCAATGCAGCACAGATTCTAAAAAACCAAGAATCAGGAAAAATCACCATTCGCACCAGAACGGTGCATCAAGCCAACATTCATGGTCAGAGACACAAACTCGCCGCTCGTATTGAGATCAGCGATAACGGCCCGGGCATCCCTGATGATTTAAAAGACACCCTATTTTACCCAATGGTCAGCGGGCGAGAAGGTGGCACAGGGCTGGGGTTATCGATTTCTCAAAACCTAATCGATCAACACAATGGGAAAATTGATGTTGAAAGCTGGCCGGGCAATACCACATTCACGATTTATCTACCAATTTAGGTCAACAGAGCCTCGCTATTGGACAGTGAGATGAAAGGCTTAACTCGGTAGCACAAAGAATTAGAGACATCATAAAAACAACAATGATTATCACAATAGATTTGGCTGCAAAGGAATTGAATTATGAGTAAGGGATACGTTTGGGTCGTCGATGACGACAGCTCTATCCGCTGGGTAGTAGAAAAAACACTTTCATCTGCGGATATAAAGTGTGAAACATTCGCTGATGCTGAGAGCGTATTACTTGCTCTGGAGCGCGAAACACCAGACGTATTGGTGTCTGATATTCGCATGCCCGGCATTGACGGGATTGAACTGCTGCATCAGGTTCATCAACGCTCCCCTGACCTACCCGTGATTATCATGACCGCGCACTCAGACCTTGATGCTGCGGTGAATGCTTATCAAAAAGGCGCCTTTGAATATCTACCAAAGCCGTTCGATATTGATGAGACACTGACTCTAGTGGAGCGAGCGATCGCGCACAGCCAAGAACAGAAACGTGAGCAAGCCAGTGAAGTAGCCGAAGATACCAACGCTCCTGAAATCATCGGTGAAGCGCCGGCAATGCAAGAGGTTTTCCGTGCTATTGGCCGTTTGTCTCGCTCATCCATATCCGTACTGATCAATGGTGAATCGGGTACCGGTAAAGAATTGGTCGCTCACGCTCTGCACCGTCACAGCCCAAGAGCCAAGAAACCCTTCATTGCCTTGAACATGGCGGCAATTCCCAAGGATCTGATCGAATCTGAGTTGTTTGGCCACGAGAAAGGCGCCTTTACCGGAGCCAACAGCGTTCGCCAAGGACGTTTCGAACAAGCCAACGGCGGCACGCTTTTTCTTGATGAGATCGGCGACATGCCACTCGATATTCAGACTCGCTTGCTACGTGTACTTTCTGATGGTCAGTTTTATCGTGTGGGTGGACACTCTGCGGTGAAGGTTGACGTGCGCATCGTTGCCGCAACCCACCAAGACCTTGAACGATTGGTGCATGAAGGCGACTTCCGTGAAGACCTTTTCCACCGACTCAACGTTATCCGAATTCATATCCCGGCACTTCGCGAACGTAAACAAGACATTGAAAAGCTCACACATCACTTCCTCGCATCCGCCGCCGAAGAGCTCGGTGTTGAAATGAAGACACTGCATCCTGAGACCATTTTGAAGCTCAACCAGCTCAATTGGCCGGGTAATGTGCGTCAGCTAGAGAACATTTGTCGTTGGCTCACCGTGATGGCGAGCGGCAGCGAAATTCTTCCTTCAGACCTACCACCAGAGCTGCTAGAAGAAAAAGTGGTGACAACCTCAGGGGGTGGAGATAACTGGCAACAACTGCTCGCTAATTGGGCGAAGTGTGCGCTTGATTCAGGAGAAAAAGAACTGCTGACTTATGCGCTACCAGAGTTTGAACGTATACTACTTGAGGCTGCACTCAACCATACTAATGGTCACAAACAAGATGCAGCCAAGGTTTTAGGTTGGGGAAGAAACACCCTAACTCGCAAGCTTAAAGAGCTGTACTGACCTAATATGACTCTCGATGCAGCTACTTTTTAACCAAAAAAGTGTCGCTTGGTTTGAATAGTGTCGGTACAATTACAGTACACTATTCACCAAAGTTGTAGCTAAAGATGTCTTTGAAAACACAAATTACCTTGAGAACCGCAGTGGTTCTGCCATTCGTGATGATTTTTCTATTCACTATGGGCGTAATGGTTTTTACTCAAAAGCAAAGCTACAAAGAGATGGTGAGTGATGTTAGTGCACGCCAGCTAACATCACTTACTGATCACGTTCACCAAAGCCTGTCCAATTTTTTAGAAAAGCCATTTCACGCGAACCTCTCGCTCAGCCATAACATCGGCTACCACCATCTTTATCAGCCCGGTAATCTCAGCAAGGTTCAAGACTATATTTTTTATACGTTTTCAGACCATTACACAGCTGTGCCTCAACTCGATGTGATCGGCTTTGGCTCTGAAGACGGTAACTACGTCGGTTTCCGCAAAGAAGCCAACAAGGGCTACACCTTGATGGTGCAAGACGAACGCACTAATGATCAGTTGGTCATTTACCGTGGCAGTAAGATTAGTGAAGACATTCGATCGGTGATTTCAGGTTACGATCCTAGAATTCGTCCTTGGTACACACCCGTTGCGACACAGAAAAAACCGTTATGGTCACCAATTTATGCCAATGCTGACGAACGTCAAGAAATCACCTTATCTGCTCTCGCGCCTATCTATGATGATAATGAATTCAAAGCCGTCGTCGTCAGCGACATCAAAATCAATACCTTCAATGCGTTTCTCAGAAAGCTCAAAGATAGAACGGATGCCTCTGTTTACATCATCGATAAGCAGCAACGCTTGGTCGCGCACTCAGGTGGAGGCAGTGTCGTTTCATGGGGCACAGGACAAACCAACAAAGGGCAACGCAAACTAGCAACAGAGAGTGCTAACCCAGTCATACGTGAGAGTGCTAGCTACGTAGACCAATTCCACCTAATCGATAATTTGGGCGAGCAGCGCTTTAGCTTCAGCCTAGACAACGAACGATATTTCAACCAAATCACCCCTTACGAAGATGAACATGGCCTCACGTGGTTTATTGGGGTATCGATCCCTGAAAGCAATCTGCTCGGTGAGTTGCCAGAAAACCAAAGAAACAGTTGGTTACTCGGGCTAGCACTGAGTTGCATTGGGGTCATTGCAGGGTTAATTGCCTTTAATCGCGTAACCCAACCCATTACCTCGACAGCAGATGCGGCAAAGCGTCTTGCTAAGGGCGATTGGGACACGAGCATGCCAAAGACTGGGCATATCTATGAAACCAGTATGTTGGTGGAGTCATTCAATGAAATGGCCAGCAACTTAAAGGCCTCGTTTCACGCATTACAGTCTCAGCTTACCTATGACTCACTTACCAAACTATACAGCCGTGAAGGCTTTATTGATGCTGCCAAGAAACACCCCGACAACGAAAAAGGCACGCTGTATTTGATTGGTATTGATCGCTTCCGAGACATCAATGACAGCCTAGGTCATTACAATGGTGACCAACTGCTTATCATTGCGGCAGCTCGTTTAAGGGGCACACTGCCATCCGAATACCTACTGGCTCGTACTGGTGGTGATGAGTTTGCCATCTACGCACCAAACGTTACGCGAAGCGATGATGTTCAGCTACTGACTAATCGCTTACTTCAAACCTTCGCTTCCCCATTTTCTATGGAATCGGAAAGCGTGGTGATCAAGGTATCGATGGGGATAGTCAATGTCTCGAATCTCCACGACATTACACTCCTGCTACGCAGCAGCAGCATTGCACTGAGCAACGCGAAACAAGACAAAACCAGTGTCAGTATTTACAGCCCGGAGATGGGCCAAGCATCGAGATATCGCACCAAGATGCTAGCTCGGATGAACCGAGCGATTGAGCTTCAACAATTCGAACCGTTTTATCAGCCTATTATTGATCTGGAATCTGGCTCAACCATAGGTGCAGAAGCTTTAGCTCGTTGGATAACCGATGAAGGGGTGATCTCTCCGCTCGAGTTCATTCCTCTCGCGGAAGAGAGCGGGCTCATTTACGATATCGGAAAACAGATTCTGCATAAGTCCTGTCGAGATACAGCGATCGCGATTGAGTCAGGAAAGTGGAGCAAAGACTTCTCGATTCACGTCAATCTATCGGTCGATCAACTAAGCGAAAGTGGCTTTGTCGAACAAGTTAAAGGCACGCTACGTGACACCAAGCTTCCAGCAGGCAACCTGACACTAGAGATCACGGAGTCACGCATCGTCGATAATGACCCGACCATCATCGACAATATGCTGACGCTAAAAGCACTCGGTATCTCAATTGCGATTGATGACTTTGGCACTGGCTACTCATCCCTAGCCTATCTGCAAAAACTGCCATTTGACTGCTTAAAGATCGATCGCAGCTTCGTCAGCAAGCTCGAAAAAGAGAACCTAGACAGCTCCATTGTCGCGGCCATCGTTAACATCACTAAGGGTTTCAAAGTAAGCTTGGTGGCAGAAGGCGTTGAAACACAGCAACAGGCTGAACTCCTCAAGCAGCTGCAGTGCCCACTTGCTCAAGGATTCTTATACAGCCGTCCAGTTCCGTTTGACCAATGGCCTACCGACCTCAGCAACTCCAAGCAAAGTGCCACGGTCAAACAAAATACCAAACAGAGCCTCAACTAAGTCACGCAGAAATCGAATGAGTCAGATACAAAAATGCCAGCATAACGCTGGCATTTTTTATTGTTCTATTCTCTATCGAGCGATTAGATAACGCGAGAGAATTGCTGCTGGCGAGCCTTGGCACGTAGGTATTTATCAAAACACATACAGATGTTACGGATCAGCAAACGGCCACGCAGAGTAACGCGGATTTCTTTATCATCGACTTCAACCAAATCGTCGTTGATAAAGGTTTGTAGAAGCTCTAAATCTTCTTTGAAGTAGCGACTAAAGTTAACCGAGAACTCAGATTCGATCATGGTCTTATCAAGCTTAAAGTTACAGATAAGCTGCTTGATCACCTCACGACGTAGAAGGTCGTCACTGTCTAGTGCCACTCCTTTCCAAAGTGCATGGCGCAGGTCATTCACCTGAGCGTAGTACTTCTTCAGCTCTTTTTGGTTTTGTGCGTAAGCATCACCCACCATAGAGATAGCAGAAACACCGAAGCCAATTAGGTCAGCTTCACCTTGGGTGGTGTAGCCTTGGAAGTTACGATGCAGAATGCCTTCACGCTGGGCAACCGCTAGCTCATCTTCAGGTAGAGCAAAGTGGTCCATACCGATGAACTGGTAACCCGCCCCCGTTAGCGTCTCGATGGTATCTTGTAAGATAGCCATTTTCTCTTTCGCTTCAGGTAAGTCTTCGTCTTTAATCTTACGCTGCGCCGCAAACAGCTGAGGCATGTGTGCGTAGTTAAATACCGATAAACGACCTGGTTTCATCTCTAGCACTTGTTTCAATGTTTCAGCAAACAAAGCTTGAGTCTGCTTTGGTAGGCCGTAAATCAAATCAAGGTTAGTCGAGCGGAAGCCTAGCTCTTTCGCTCGTTGAACCATCGCAATGATGAACTCTTCATCTTGCTCACGGTTAACCAGCTTCTGTACTTCTTTATTGAAGTCTTGAACACCAATACTCAGGCGGTTGAAGCCTTCGCTACGTAGGTGGTCGAGTACGTCTAGCTCAATCTCACGCGGGTCAACTTCGATACTGATTTCAGCGTCAGCGGTGAAGTTAAATTCCTCACGCAGAATCATCATCAAGCGAGTGATTTGTGTTTTGGTCAAAAACGTTGGCGTACCACCACCGAAGTGCAATTGAGTCACTTCACGACCATTCAATAAAGAGGCGCGTTGGCGGATTTCATGTTCAATCACATCAAGGTACTCATCCGCTTTATGCGAGTGACGAGTAATGACTTTATTACAACCACAGTAGTAACAAAGCTTGTGACAGAATGGGATATGCACGTAAAGAGAGAGTGGACGCTCAGGATATTGAGTACACGCCATGTCGTAATCAGCGACGGTAAACGCTTCATGAAACTCCAACGCAGTTGGGTATGAGGTGTAACGAGGTCCCGAATAGTTGTACTTGTTTAAGATCTCTTGATCCCAAACGATTTGCTGATTCGTTGTTACTGGCTTGCTCGACATAGCGGTATTTCCAATTTAGATCCGCGAGAACCTAAGGTCTCTCAAATCATTTTACATACATTAAAATATAGACGGGTTATTTTGCCACACGACCAGTAAGGTCGTTCTAAGACAAAATCAATTTTTCAGACAAAAACTCAGAACTGCTAGCTTGATCACTAACAAAGCGTCGGGATTAACGAGACGCAAAAGGTAAGAAGGCTCATTTAACACTATCTGTTAAAGACAAATCGCACTAAAGACAATGAGTCTTAAAAGCTGTATGTCTCAAAAGCAGCGCGTCTTAAAAACTGCGCGTCTTGAGAACTGCGCGTTTTGAGAACTAAATGTTAAACAAGCCTCTATATTAAATAGTCTTAGTGACTAGATCATCTGAATGTTGATTTGATTGTTGAGTGGTTTAACCTTCTCCTGCAATCTTTTCAAATCCTCGATGACCGCATCATTCAAGCGAGTCTCTGCCTTATGGCGTGTGAGATTCTGCTGCATGCGTTCTTTCTTGGTCAGTTCCTGCCTTTCATCTCCGCGAGCCATATCTTTTACGATGTGGTACAGCTCAGAAAGAGCAGGATACTCAGAATCAAAATCGACGCGCTCATCACCCTGCACATTATCCATAATGATACACACTCGGATACTGATCTCAGGTAAGTCACATTGCCCTTGAATACCCGCTAAGCACAAAGTATTTACGTTTTCGTAAATCGTCGCGTTACGTTTTTCAATGGCTAGTGCTTGATGCTGCTTTTGCAACTCCGTCTGCTTCTTCACTTGAAGTAGAAGGTAACCTGCGTAAGAGCCCAAGCCGAGAATGATAATTCCACCAGCAATTGCTAATAAGGTTACGTTCATTGGCTATTAACCTTTAAAGCTGTCTAAATCGAAATCTTCGAATTGAGATAGCAAGTCTTCGTCAGAGCTCGCTTTCTTCTTAGATGCAACCGGTGCTTCTTCGAAGGTCTCTTCTTCATCGTCTTCTGGCTCTAGTAGACCTAAGCGGCCCATTAGGTGTTCGATACGATCAAGTTTCTCATCAACAAACTTCTGTAGACCAGCACCTAGGTTTTCACCATTTTCGATACGATCTAGCAATGTGTTCAGTTGAGCATCATTCTCAAGCATTTCTAACTCTTGTTCGTTAGATAGCTTGCGCTCTTGTTTAGTCGGCTTCTTCACTGGTTCAACGATCAGCGGGATTTTTTTCTTGCTGCCTAAACGAGGGTCACGAGCTTGTGCAGCTTTACGCTGTTTTGCTTCGCTACCATCTGAGTGACGGCTGCCAGACTTAAGGCCTTTACGTTTTTTAACACGCTTACGTTCACGACCTTCAACATCAGATTCACTACGGTTACGAGTAACCATAGGTTCCGGAGCGCCAAGTGCTCCCGGTTTTCTTGATTTCTTACTACGACCCATTACTGCACTTTCCTCAGTAAAATTACATCATTTCCAAAAAATTCTAGTTCGAGCTTATCCCGCTCTGCCAAAAACTGGAATGTTTGACGACTAAAGAAGACGACATGTGTCGGGTCATTCTTGTAGTGCCAACCAGCAAACGCATCTACGTCTATTACTAGTTTAGTCATAAGACCAATCCAGCCCTTGGGTTTAACTAAATTCAACCATTGCTGCCACACTTTGTCTGGGTGATAAAGATGCTCTATCACCTCCGTGGCAGTCATAAAGTCATACGTTTTTTCCAACACAGAGGTATCTGGGTGGTAATAGATATCGTACAACTCCATGGTGTGTCCGGCTTCTTCTAACATAATAGATAGCGTAGGGCCTGGGCCACAACCAAAATCTAACCCTTGTGAGTTAGATGAAATTTTGTCTGTTAGTGGATCCGCAATGCGAGATAAAAAGCGGCGATAGCCTGCATCACTAGGATCGTTCTCATGGAGATCATAGTGTGCTTTTTCTTCTTTTGCTTCTAACCTTTGTTCAGGTTTAACAAATACCAGTTCACATTGCTGACACTGCAGATAGGCTCTGCGTTTGTCTTCAAAATAGTGATTCACGCCTTGGTGATGGCATAAGGGACAAGTATACATAGCACATCCTTAAACAGGGATGCGAAACATACCAGAAACTGAGTTTATAGTGGAGTGGTATTGGGTGTTTTTTCATCAAATCAATAAAAAAAGCGATAGGAAAACCTATCGCTCTCTAAATCTGCCTATATCGGCCAAAATTTGCATACTCAACTTGGTACACAAATCTCCATTTGTTATTGGTGCTTTCCATGCCAAATTTGTTTGTTGTTCATCGTCCTGATGAGTTTTGGCTATCCTTTTCTAACACCTTGTTGCTGGGCTGTCCTAGCCTGATCCATTTCTGTCTATACCGTTAGACTAGATGATCATCCATATCTAAGTCAGCTCCTAGCTGATGGCCGTTACTTTACCCGGTTACAAAAAGACTACAAGAGTGCGACTTCACACTTTTGTACACAAATCGATCACACATTGATAAATCAGACACAAGCGTATAATTCATTAATAAAACCAATACAAAAGAAAACGCCCCGATCATTACTGACCGGGGCGTCTCTTCAATCTCGCTCGAGCGTACATTCCTTGACTCTGGCTAAGAGCAAGAAACCGACAAATTAGTGTAAACCACCAACGTACTTCGATAAGGTATCAATTTCTGCGTCTGTTAACTTTTTAGCTACATCACGCATCATCGCATTCATGTCGTTATTACGGCTACCATCGCGGAATTTCTCAAGTTGAGCCTTGATGTAATCTGCGTGTTGGCCTGAAATCTTAGGGAAACCAGAAAGTTCGGTACCATTACCACGAGGGCCGTGACAAGCAATACATGCCGTTACGCCGCGTTCTGCGTTACCCGCTGTGTAAAGAACCTTACCTTCATCTACTACATTTTCAGGAGTAGAGTTACTAGAGATAGGTAGCGATGCGTAGTATGCCGCTAGGTCAGCCATATCTTCTTCAGATAAAGGCATCGCCATTGCACCCATTACAGGTTCATAACGACCTTGCTTACCACCACTCGTCATACCTAGCTTAAGCTCTTTTAACTGCTTATCTAGGTACTTCTCGTGTTGACCAGCCAGCTTAGGGTACTGAGTGATCAGACTGTTGCCGTCAGCACCGTGGCAGGCAACACATGTTTGTGATTTGGCTTTACCAGCTTCAATACTACCTTGAGCCCATACTGAGCAGCTGGCTAAAAGACTCAAAATTAGCGCTAATTTCTTCATGACATTCCATTATAATTATCAAGCTTCCAGTACCACTCTATGTTGCCACTCATGGTACAATAGGCGACCTTATGCCGAGCACGGTTATTTTACACAAATTCACAAAAAAGTAATCAATCGACTACACAAAGTCGAGATGGAGTTAACAGTGAGCGTAAAAATTCATTATCAAAACACGCATTTCATTACCAGTGCACCTGATATTCGTCATTTACCAGAAGACGAAGGGATCGAAATTGCGTTTGCAGGACGCTCCAATGCTGGTAAATCTAGCGCGCTAAATCGCGTTACAAACCAAAAAAGCTTGGCGAAAACCAGTAAAACACCCGGTCGAACTCAGCTAATTAACCTATTTAAGGTAACGGACGGTTGTCATATCGTCGATTTACCTGGATATGGCTTTGCTCAAGTACCACTTGAGATGAAGAAAAAATGGCAGAAATCGCTAGGTGAATACCTACAACGACGTGAAAGCCTGAAAGGTTTAGTGGTACTGATGGATATCCGTCACCCAATGAAAGACCTTGACCAACAAATGATCTACTGGGCTATCGATAGCCGTATCCCAGTACAAGTTTTGTTAACAAAAGCAGACAAACTGAAAAGTGGCGCGCGTAAAGCACAGCTACTGAAAATTCGTAACGATGCAAAATCTTTCGGTGGTGATGTGGCGGTTGATGTCTTCTCTTCAATGAAGGGCATCGGCGTTGACCAACTACGTGCCAAAATGGATGAGTGGTTTGCCCCAGCACTTGCTGATCAAATCATTGATGAGTTAGCGGACGAAGAGCACAACGACTCAGAGTAGTTCCTCTACTTGTCGCTATAGGTTAGAAAACTTACAACAAGTAACTTAGCCTTATCAATGCCCCTCCTTATATAGGTGGGGTATTTTTTTTCTGTAAATTCGTGAGTTAAAGCGACCAACAATATCCCTTCGATGGCGCAATCCATCCAAATTGCTGCTGAAGCCCTGAAATACAGCACCGAGAAACAACAGAAAATCATGGATTACATTGAGCATTCACCGACTCAATACACTGATAAATAAGGCGTGAGCCATCAATCCTTTATCGATTACTTGTAAAATAAAAGTTATTTCAAGTGATAAAACAATCAACTTAGAGACGGATTTAAATTACCAAAAGCTGATCGAATTCCAGATCTAAGGCAAATAAGGGGTTATCACGGTGCTTGAGAAAGTGTAATAAAAGGCACTAAAAATGAGAGATTTTACGGGGGAATGGTAGCTTGGAAATATTTTTCTTTCGCATAAGAAAAAACGCCCCAGTCAAATACTGACTGGGGCGGCTGAATCAGCCTAATCCAATAACGTGAAACAAAAGGTCTGAAAGATAGAACATCTTACCTCTGTACCCTACGAGATTTAATGTACAACAATTGCTCAGAAATGAAAACAATTTTTGTAGTTTTTTTTCATGAATGTTTTATTAAAACATCCAAATTCTTCTTACGACTCAACTTTATTTGAGATAAAAAAAAGCCAGTGTTTGTGCACTGGCTCATACTAATTTGCTTATTAAGGTCAAAAACTGATTAGTGGGCTTGATCCCAGTTGTCACCATGGCCAGCTTCAGCGACAAGCGGCACTTCTAGCTCTGCAGCGGATTCCATCAATTGTTGTACTTTACTTTCAATTTCGGCTAAAGCTGACTCTTCTACTTCAAATACCAATTCATCGTGTACTTGCATAAGCAATTTCACACGACCATCGCCTTCCGCTTGAATCCACTCATCAACCAATAACATCGCTTTCTTAATGATGTCTGCCGCTGTACCTTGCATTGGCGCGTTAATCGCCGCACGTTCAGCCGCCTTACGACGCATACCATTACGAGATTGAATTTCAGGAAGGTGCAGACGACGACCATAAATGGTTTCTACGAAACCTTGTTCTGAAGCCGCACTGCGCGTGTCTTCCATATACTGCATCACGCCAGGGTAACGCTCGAAGTAAGTATCCATGTAGTGCTGTGCTTCGCCACGAGGAATACCCAGTTGCTTAGCCAAGCCAAAGGCACTCATGCCGTAGATAAGACCGAAGTTAACAGCCTTGGCACGACGACGTTGTTCCGTCGTTACATCCTCAATATTAACGCCGATAATCTCAGCCGCAGTTGCTGCGTGGATATCTTTGCCTTGTTGGAACGCTTCCAGAAGCGCTTTATCACCCGATAGGTGCGCCATGATACGCAATTCAATTTGAGAGTAATCGACCGCTAAAATCTTCCAACCATGTTGTGCAACGAATGCTTGGCGGATACGACGACCTTCTTCATTACGAATTGGGATGTTCTGTAGGTTTGGATCCGTCGAAGACAAACGACCCGTTGCTGTCACCGCTTGGTGATAAGACGTGTGAACACGACCCGTTTCAGCGTTGATCATCTTCGGTAGTTTATCTGTGTAAGTCGACTTCAGTTTCGCAAGACCACGATACTCAATGATCAGCTTAGGTAGCGGGTAATCAAGAGCCAGCTCTTGCAGCACTTCTTCATTGGTTGAAGGCGCACCTGATGGCGTTTTCTTGATAACTGGCAAACCCATTTTCTCAAACAGGATCGCTTGCAGCTGTTTTGGCGAGTTCATGTTGAACTCTTGCTCTGCAATCTCGTAGGCTTTCTGTTCTAGCTCATCGAGACGAACCGCAATCTCTTGCGATTGAGCGCCTAGCAGCATGTCATCGATGAATACGCCTGTGCGTTCAATGCGAGACATCACAGGGATCAGTGGTACTTCAATTTCTTCATAGATGGCTTTTAGCTTTTCATCTTGCTCAATGTTTTCCATCAAACGGTTATGAAGACGTAGTGTCACGTCTGCATCTTCTGCAGCGTAGGGAGACGCTTCACCCAGCTCAATTTGGTTGAAAGTCAGCTGTTTCTTGCCTTTACCTGCGATTTGCTCAAATGAGATACAGCTGTGCTGTAGGAAACGCAGCGCTAGGCTGTCCATATCATGCTTGCCGCCTACGCTATTGAAAACGTAAGACGCCAGCATGGTGTCGTGTTTGATGCCTTTCATCTCGATACCGTAGCGCGCTAGCACACTCATATCATACTTAAGGTTCTGACCTACTTTTGCTTGTGCATCATCTTCAAGAATCGGCTTAAGCTGTTCAAGTACCCAATCGCGATCCAGCTGCTGCGGTGCATCTAGGTAATCATGAGCAACTGGCACGTAAGCGGCAACGCCTTCTTCAGTCGCGAATGACAGGCCAACGAGGTTCGCCACCATGTAATCTAGGCTGTCTGTTTCAGTATCAAAGGCAAACACTTCAGCCGCTTTCAGTTTCTCTAGCCACGCATTAAAAGAGGCTTCATCTAAGATGGTTTCGTAGTTGCTGCGATCAATCGTCACTGCAGAGGTGTTCATTTCTACGGTAGAAGTGGTTAATGCCGTATTGCTACGCACTGCGCCCGACTTTTCATCCGCCTCAACCACACCACTGCCACCTTCAAGTAGCTCGTTCAACCAAGACTTGAAGACCAGTTGACCGTATAGCTTAATCAGCTCATCCGTGTTTGGTTGTGCTTTTACAAGCGACTCAGGTGTCTCTTCTAACTCGACGTCCAGTTTGATCGTTGCAAGCTCGTAAGACATCTCAGCGTTGTCTTTATTATCAATCAGCTTCTTAGCCATGGTTTTTGAACCACGGAAACCAAGCGCCGCAATATCATCAAGATTTTGGTACAACTTTTCGATGCTACCAATGCCTTGCAGCAGAGCAGTCGCTGTCTTGTCACCGACACCCGGAACACCAGGAATGTTATCGACTTTATCGCCCATCAGCGCAAGGTAGTCGATGATCAACTCTGGCGGAATGCCAAACTTCTCAATCACTCCTTCACGATCCATTACCACGTTGGTCATGGTGTTGATCAGAGTAACGTTGTCATCGACAAGCTGCGCCATATCTTTATCGCCAGTACTAATAAGCACAGGCATACCCATCGCAGAAGCTTGAGAAGCAAGCGTACCGATCACATCATCCGCTTCAACGCCGGGAATAGAGATAAGTGGCAAACCCATTGCACGAATCACATTGTGCAATGGCTCAATCTGGCAACGAAGATCATCCGGCATAGGTGGACGATTTGCCTTGTACTCTGGGTACATATCATCACGGAACGTCTTTCCTTTCGCATCAAAAATTACCGCAATACGATCAGAAGCAAATTGACGCATCATGCTGCGCAGCATGTTAACTACACCGTAAACAGCGTTAGTTGGGATATCACCATTGCTCATTGTGCCAGGGTAAGCATGGAACGCGCGATATAGGTAAGAAGAGCCATCGATCAGAATCAATGGATTATCAGGAATACGAGCCATAATGTTTGTGTATCCAGTAAGTACAGAAATTATCTGTTAAGAATGCCACGTCTGTTGGTTGGATTCCACGTTGTCGATCTGTATCCGTTCACTCGGTTGTGTTCGTTATAAGCGATTTGTTGTTATTTTTTGTTCTTAGACGCAAGCGTTCTGTGGATAACTCTGTTTATATTATTTATCCACCCTGTTGAGAACTAAGGTGGACAACTCAAAAAACACCAATAAGCACCTGAAAACAAAGAATAATTTTACAGATCGAACATATGATCAACGATCTTTTCTCGATCTTGCGTTGTGGAAAAGAATGCTGATGGCGTTTTATTCATAAAAATACGTGCCACTAAATATGCATCTTGTTGAAATGGTAGGTATAAAAAAAGCGACATCCGAAGATGTCGCCTAGCAAAAACCGGTAAAGCCATTCAATTGAATACCACAGCTGTACCTAAAAGCTATAAATTACACTGGAAGCAATGTGAGCAATGTCGTGTCAAAAAGAACTTAGTACAAGTTCACGAGAATTCTGTTGGGTAACCAAGTAGATACTTGAGTACTTAACATCCTTATGAACATTTCCTCATTCCCTAAGACGAAGTTAATAATAATGATTCTCATTTAATAGTCAACACTTAAGTGAGAATAAATCTCATTTAATTTATAAACCGTTAACGCCAGTGCTCAAATTTGCTTCAAAAAATGGATTCTATGGTCATTAATGTCTTCTTTTTCTTCAAATTTTTCGATTAGGTAACCGTTTCTCAATAACAGGCGCAACATTGCAGGGAACTGGTTACGAGACTTAACCTTTAACTGTCTGTAGCCCTGCTCTTTCGCCCACTGTTCTTGAGCGTCTAATTGCGCCTGTGCAACGCCTTTGTTCCTCGCGAGCGGTGACACGCCACCAAACCAGCTGTAAAAAGTATCTTGATCCAATTCATAGCCGATCTTAAAACCGAGCAGCACGCCAGCTGCTTCAGCCACTAAGATAAGATTCTTTTTCCCTGCTAGCCGCTCTGATAGAGAAGCGACGCTCTCTTTTTTAGCGAACTCAGAGATCTGCTCGACCACAGACACCACTTCTTCTAAAGAACCTTCACGTACGACAACTGACATCTTATCCATCCTCATAAACGAAAGGGCTGGCACAATGGCCAACCCTTTTACTGATCACTTAAGTGAGCTCTACACGGTTACTTTTCTTTTAAGTGCTCTGCGGCTTGTGCATTGTCTTCTGCAAGCCACTCAGCCACATCTTTAGCGAAGTAAGTAAGAATGCCATCGGCACCAGCGCGCTTAAAGCACAACAGTGATTCCATGACGGTTTCACGCTCTTTCAGCCAACCGTTTTGGATCGCTGCTTTGTGCATCGCATACTCACCAGACACTTGGTAGGCAAATGTCGGTGCTTGGAGTTCATGCTTCACACGGCGCACGATGTCTAGGTAAGGCATGCCAGGCTTGACCATCACCATGTCGGCACCTTCATTAAGATCCATCGCGACTTCGTGAATCGCTTCATCGCTGTTCGCAGGATCCATTTGGTAGTTCTTCTTGTTACCACCTTTCAGGTTCGAAGCACTGCCGACTGCGTCGCGGAATGGACCGTAGTAGCACGATGCGTATTTCGCAGAGTACGCCATAATCTGAGTATGAATATGGCCCGCTTCTTCTAACGCTTCACGGATCTTACCAATGCGACCATCCATCATATCTGACGGTGCAACCACGTCAGCACCTGCTTCAGCGTGTGATAATGCTTGCTTGATCAAGACTTCAGTCGTCTCATCATTCATCACGTAACCATCTTCATCGATGATGCCGTCTTGGCCGTGAGTGGTGAACGGGTCTAGTGCTACGTCAGTAATAACGCCAATGTTTGGCACATGCTCTTTTAGTAAACGTACAGCGCGCTGCACCAAACCTTCTGAGTTATGAGCTTCAGCTGCGCATAAACTTTTAGCATCTTGGTTCACGACTGGAAATAGAGCAATCGCAGGAACACCCAGTTTTGACAGGTAATCTGCTTCCTCGAGCATGTAATCGATCGACAAGCGTTCAACACCTGGCATTGACTCGACAGGCTCGCGGCGGTCTTTACCCATCAGGATAAACATTGGGTAGATTAGATCATCCACAGACAATTGATTTTCTGCCATTAGGCGACGGCTAAAGTCGTGCTTACGCATACGGCGCATACGGCGACCTGGGAATTGACCTTGAATTGAAACAGACACTAGATTCTCCTTGCCTAGTCTAAGCACCGAAATACTTAGATATGAAAAGTGCTAAATACAGGCAAAAGCATATCACTGATGGCTCAGGACGCTAGCAGTAAAATATAAAACCCACTCAAAAACAGGTAGAAATGGCAAAAAATGACCTTCACCTCACACTGCCGTATACTCATGACAACTCAGTAATGACCGCTTTCAGGACAAAACAATGATCGACACCCATGCCCATATTTACGCTAGCGAATTCGATGAAGACCGTGAACAAGTGGTGCAACGCGCACTGGCTCAAGGTATTGATAAAATTCTACTACCAAACATCGATTTAGAGTCTATCGAGCCAATGTTAGCGACGGAAGCTCAGTTTCCTGATGTGTGCCGTTCAATGATGGGCTTACACCCTTGTTATGTGGATGCGAATATCGAGCAAACCCTCAAAACCATTCGAGCTTGGTTTGATAAGCATGACTTTATCGCGGTAGGTGAGATTGGTATCGACTTGTACTGGGATAAAACCTTCAAGGCTGAACAAGAGATGGCTTTCGTGACTCAGCTGCAGTGGGCAAAAGAGCTCGATCTACC
Source organism: Vibrio splendidus (assembly GCF_001557875.1). Lineage (GTDB taxonomy): Bacteria > Pseudomonadota > Gammaproteobacteria > Enterobacterales > Vibrionaceae > Vibrio > Vibrio splendidus_F. The sequence continues at coordinate 161,322 of NZ_LNRF01000009.1, forward strand.
GGTGGTGATCCACACCCGTGATTCAATTGAAGAGACACTTACCCTACTTCGTAAAGAACAAGATGGCAGCTTACGTGGCGTATTCCACTGCTTTGGTAGCAGCTTAGAGGAAGCTAAAGCGATTAACGAGCTGGGCTTTCACTTAGGTTTAGGCGGCGTATCGACGTTTAAGAACTCAGGGATGGATAAGGTGATCCCACACCTTGACATGAATTACATAATCCTAGAAACAGACTGCCCGTACTTAGCACCAGCACCAAACCGCGGTAAACGCAACGAACCAGCCTACACAGAGCTAGTCGCAAAACGCATTGCTGAACTACGAGGCATCACTCTAGAAGAAGTCGAAGCGATCACAACAGCTAATTCTAAGTCATTGTTTAATTTATAAATAAAGCCAACAAGCGATTTCTATTGTTTTCAATAAAATTCATTTGTTAATACACAGTGATGTGTATATTATCAACCACCTGCATATGGAGGTAGTTGATTATGTGTGACCATTCACAACACTTACAACGTCAACATCGAACCCTATGGCATAAAGTTTTGGGCATCAAAGAGCTCTATATATGTCAGAACTGTGGCTATCAGTTAAAGATTCGATAAACAGACATAATAAAAAAGCGGCCCTAGGCCGCTTTTTTATTATGTGATTTTTACTGAAGCATTCCGAATCAAGATTCAGCTTCTTCCTCTTCATCCGCATCTGGCTTACGCGTATAAAAACGTGCGAAGAACAGACCAATCTCAAACAGAATACACATTGGAATCGCCAACAGTGTTTGCGAGATCATATCGGGTGGTGTCAGCATCATACCTATGATGAAAGCACCCACAACAATGTAAGGACGCTTTTCAGACAGAGATTGAGGCGTTGTTGCACCCGTCCAACACAGCAAGATAATCGCAACTGGCACTTCAAAGGCAATACCAAAAGCAAAGAACAGCGCGAGTACAAAATCAAGATAGCTTGAGATGTCGGTTGCGAACTCTACTCCCCCTAATGATATAGCCGTAAAAAAGCCAAATACCAACGGGAATACAATGAAGTAAGCGAACGCCACACCACAGTAAAACAGCAATGAACTTGAAGCCAATAGCGGCATGATCAAGCGTTTTTCATGCTTGTATAAACCCGGAGCAACAAAAGCCCACACCTGATACAAAATAAACGGAACCGCGAGGAATATAGACGCGATCAAGGTTAATTTCAGTGGTGTGAAAAATGGCGATGCAACATCGGTTGCGATCATCGTCGCCCCTTCCGGTAGACGATCTACCAAAGGTGCTGATACGAATTCATAAATATCATTAGCAAAATAAATTAGCCCGACAAATATCACTAGCACCGCGACAATCGCACGTAGTAGGCGATTACGTAGTTCTAGAAGGTGGCTAATTAAAGGCTGTGTCTGCTCAGTCGAAGACATGTCAAACCTCTTAAACAGGAAGATCGAAAAGGAGCCGCGCGTGTATCTATCCAGTTGAATTGGTATCCACATGAATAGTTATTTACTTGAATAGCTATCTATTTAAACATCTAGCGACTCAAGTATCCGGCGACTCCTCCTTGCGAGACTATTCGGCTTTCTTATCTGACGGTGCTGAAGCTTCGCTGTTGACCTGAATGGTTTCAGATTCCACAGTTTCCGTGACACTAGGTTTAGTCTCACTTGGCTTATCAGACTCAGGCTTAGCATACGGACGTTGAACCTCAGCAGCGGCCTGCTTGAGTTCATCGACTGACGCTTTAAGGTCTGGAGATAAATCTTCCATACCCATTTTTTCCGCCTTGCGTAGGTTTTCTTGTAGCTCTTGCACCTTAAGCTCATGAGAAAGTTCATCTTTCACACTATTTGCCATGCTTTTCGCTTGTCCAACAAACTTGGAAATACTGCGAATCGCCACGGGCAAACGCTCAGGCCCTAAAACCACTAACCCAACGACAGATATTAATACCAGTTCCCAAAAACCGATATCAAACACGATTTACGCCTGCTCTTTGTCTTTCTTTGTTTCAGCAGTTGTTTCAGCGTGAGCTTCTGTCTTCTGCTGTTCAATATTCTTTGGTTCGAAGTCTGCATCTTTCTTATCCGCAGGCTTGTCTTCATCGCTCATCGCTTTTTTGAAGCCTTTAACCGCTGAACCTAAGTCACCACCCATACCGCGCAGTTTCTTTGTTCCGAATAGCAAAATTACAATTACAGCAATGATTAGAAGTTGCCAAATACTGATACCACCCATTGTCATTGTCCTCGGGTCTGTCTACACATAAAAAATATTAAGAGAGTCTACTGCCTAACGACGGTAAGCTCGCCAACTAAGCAACCAAAATGTGACACCTGCGATGCCACAGCCCATAGATAGCTGCTCATAAGGGCTTGAAACTAATATTGCGGAGCATACGACTAAAGTGGCTCCAACGCCAAACAAAAACTTTCCAGTTGCTTGCTGACGCTTACTATCTCGGTAACCTTGATAAAGCTGATCCATTCTGTGGTTCATCGCTTTACCTTGGCGTAAGCTGTCATAAAGTAGCTCTGGCAGCTCTGGCAGTTTTTCTGCCCAGAATGGCGCACGCTCTTTTACTGCGTTGATCACAGCCTGCGGCCCCACCTGATTCATCATCCAGGTTTCAAGGAAAGGCTTGGCGGTTGCCCACAAATCAAGTTGCGGATACAACTGGCGACCCAATCCTTCTACATACAACAAGGTCTTCTGCAGAAGCACCAACTGAGGTTGAACCTCCATGTTGAAACGTCTTGCTGTATTAAATAAGTTTAGCAACACATGGCCAAATGAGATCTCGCCAAGTGGTTTTGCAAAAATTGGCTCACACACCATGCGAATCGCGAACTCAAAATCATTGACGTTGGTGTCGTGTGGCACCCAACCCGAATCCACGTGCAGCTCTGCGACCTTACGGTAATCTCGATTGAAGAAAGCCAACAGGTTCTCGGCTAAATAGCGCTTATCTTCACTGTTGAGCGTACCGACAATGCCGCAATCCAAACCAATCCACTGAGGGTTATCTGGATTCTCTGGGTTAACAAATACGTTGCCAGGGTGCATGTCTGCATGGAAAAAGCTGTCTCGGAATACTTGGGTGAAGAATACCGTCACACCGCGTTCCGCGAGCAATTTCATGTTGGTGCCGTTGGCTTCTAGCGTCTCAATATCGGAGACTTGAATACCATAGATTCGCTCTGACACCATCAGGGTTTCGCTGCTTAGATCAGGGATAACCTCTGGAACATACAGCTCTTCACTGCCTTCAAAATTACGTCGTAGTTGAATGGCATTAGCAGCCTCACGGCGCAGGTCGAGTTCATCAAGTAACGTTTTCTCGTACTCGTGAACCACTTCAACTGGTTTCAAACGACGTGCTTCAGGAAGCGACTTAGCGACTATACGCGCCATTCGGTGCATCAGTTTTAGATCTGCGTCAATCACCGGGCGAATATCAGGTCGAATTACCTTCAGAACAATCTCGCGACCGCTCTCTTTAAGCTTTGCGGTATGCACCTGAGCAATAGAAGCAGAAGCCAGTGGCTCGATATCAAAGTCGGTAAACCAGTTGTCTAAACTGCCACCCAACGCCTTTTCCATATCTTGCTTCGCCAGTTGACCATCAAACGGCGCAACTTGATCTTGCAACAACGCCAACTGATCGGCGATATGAGGAGGGAACAGATCACGACGTGTCGACATCATCTGTCCAAACTTGATCCACACTGGGCCAAGTTCTTGCAGCGCAAGGCGCAAGCGATGACCCAACTCTTTATCTTGATGCTTGTTCTTGAGCCAAAACAGTGACTTTCGCGCCAACAAAGGAGCTTTAGTCAGTTGGTGTTCCGGCATCAACTCATCAAGGCCGTACTCCAACTGTACCTTGATAATATGATAAAGACGTTTCAGTTCTGCTGGGGTCATGCTTTCTCCAACAGAGCGTTCAACTTAGCTTCAAGACGAGCAGCAGAGCTTTTTACGTCATCAACTTGGTCGCAAAAATGCGCGACTTCTAACGGTGCGGGTGCGATCTTCCACTCTTCAGTCAGAACTTGAGCAACATGGTTTTGATGCTTAGTCGCCTGTTTTGCGACAAAGCCACCGACGTTTTTAACGCCTTGCACCAAGGTATGCGCAACCACATCCCCCGTCACACGCGATAACCACTCTTCCAAATCAGGCTTGCAGTCTGTCATCAGCTGAGCAAATTTCTGTGCCAGTTGAATGTCACCCTCTAAGATCAGCTTATCTTGCTTGATCAGCTTGGTGATGTTCGATTGTTCACGCAGTTCAGGTAACACCGATAGGTTCAAAGATAGGTAGCAGTCAGGCTGCCCTTCGTACTCCGACAACACATCGATCTGTTGGCTGAAAACGAAAGTGAGTGTTTTATTCAACTCTTTCAAATTGACTTGAATGATCTGCCCCTTTAAACGAGACAAACGACGAACCAAAGCTGGATCATCGTTCACGAAAGTATTTAAAGAGGTTTCAATAACCGCGGTTACCAATGGATCAAATGGCATGACTGTCCTTACCTTTGAAAACGGATAAGCGTTAACCTATCCGTTCTATCTTTATTCTTATTTTTAGCACGCCCTACGAGCCTGCTACCAAGCTCGACTAGAACTTGTAACCGCGGTGCAGCGCAACAATGCCGCCCGTTAGGTTGAAGTATTTAGTATTCTCGAAACCCGCTTCCTGCATCATACCTTCCAAGGTTTCTTGGTTAGGGTGCATGCGGATAGATTCTGCAAGGTAACGATAGCTGTCTGCATCGTTAGCAATCAGCTCACCCATTTTTGGCAACAGGTGGAAAGAGTAGGCATCGTAAACTTTTGATAGCGGCTCAAGTACTGGCTTAGAAAACTCAAGAACCAACAGACGGCCACCCGGCTTAAGCACACGGTACATTGAACGCAGCGCTTGGTCTTTATCGGTTACATTACGCAGACAGAAGCTGATGGTAATGCAATCGAAGTAGTTGTCTGGGAAAGGCAGCTCTTCAGCGTTTGCTTGAACGTAATGGACGTTGCCCACAATACCGCTATCACGCAGCTTATCACGGCCAACATTCAGCATTGAGTTGTTGATATCAGCAAGAACCACGTGGCCTTTTTCACCAACGATACGCGAGAACTTCGCAGTCAGGTCACCGGTACCACCACCAAGGTCTAGGATACGTTGACCAGGACGAACGCCACTGCAATCAATCGTGAATCGCTTCCACAAGCGGTGAACACCACCCGACATTAAGTCATTCATGATGTCGTATTTAGCGGCTACAGAGTGAAATACCTCTGCTACTTTCGCGACTTTTTCGTCTTTTGCGACTGTTTCGAAACCAAAGTGTGTGGTTTCTGACTCTACTGCTGAATTTGTCTGCACGCTTGTGTCCATAATGCTGTTATCTACCATGGTAAGTTCTCATCGACAGCGCTCTTTGTATTTAGAGGCGCTGCGGCCGATTAGTTTACTTTATCCTCAGCAGGTTGTCTTTCTACTAAGGAGGCATTTTCTGAAAAAGCCTCATTTTGCGCCATTTCAGCCAAACCAATCGAGATCGGTTTCTTCACTTCAACCCCCAATTGCTTGAAGCTTTCAGCCTGACGAATCACATTGCCCCGCCCTGTGACTAGCTTATTCATCGCCCCTTGGTAGCTTTGGTTAGCTCTATCAAGCGAGCTGCCAAGGCCTTCCATGTCATCGACAAACAAGCGCAGTTTGTCGTATAGCTTACTCGCACGTTCCGCGATAACTTGTGCGTTCTGGTTTTGTCTGTCGTTGCGCCATAAGTTATCAATGGTCCGCAGTGCCACCAGCAGAGTGGTTGGGCTAACCAAGATAATGTTTTGCTCCATCGCATCTTTCACCAAGCTAGGATCCGCCTGAATCGCCACTTGGAATGCTGGCTCAACCGGGATAAACATCAACACGTAATCCAAGCTTTGGATGCCTTTGAGCTGATGATAATCCTTCTGGCTCAAGCCTTTAATGTGCGCTCGCAGTGACACCAAGTGATCACGCAGTGCGGCATCGCGTTGTTGGTCGGTTTCGGCATTGAAATAGCGCTCAAACGCCACCAACGCCATTTTCGAATCGACCACCACTTGCTTATCTTGTGGCAGATGAACGATCACATCCGGCTGGTAACGCTTGCCTGCATCGTTTTGCAGGTTCACTTGCGTTTGGTATTCGTGGCCTTCGCGTAGCCCTGATTCAGCAAGCACGCGAGCCAGTACCACTTCGCCCCAGTTACCCTGCTGTTTGTTATCGCCCTTTAGCGCTTGAGTCAGGTTAACCGCTTCACGCGTCATACTCTCATTCAGACGTTGTAGGTTCTTAAGCTCGTGCACTAAGGTGTGACGCTCTTTGGCTTCTTGGCTAAAGCTGTCGTTCACTTGTTTCTTGAAGCCTTCAAGTTGCTCTTTCAGCGGCGACAACAAACCTTCTAAGCTCTGCTTATTCTGCTGATCGACCTTGGCAGTTTTACTCTCAAATAATTGGTTCGCTAACAACTCAAACTGCTGCTTAAGTCGAGATTCAGCTTGTTCTAGCAACTGCAGCTTTTCGCTATTGGCGAGGTTTTCTTGATCGTGCCTTGCCTCTTGCTCACGAAGTTCAGCTTCCAATTCAGACTTGTGATCCTTGAGTACATTGATCTCATCGGCATACTGCTGGCGCTCTTGCTTTACCGCCTCAAAGTAGCGCAGCTTTTCCATCGCAGCCATCACCTTACCGTGCGCCTGCTTGAGCTCGAATGCCGCTTTGTCTCGGTCATCATCTAACTCATTGAGTTCTTGTTGCGCCTCTGCGAGTGATGATTTGAGCTGAGATTGCTGAGATTCATGCAACAAACGATCGGACTCTAGCTGCTGCTCGAGCAATCGCTGCTGAAAAGAGAGCTTCTGTTTAATCCACCAACCCACGACGCCACCGCTGACGAGCGCGCCAGAAATTGCAGCAATAAGCGTTGCCTGATGTTCGATAATCCATTGCATGATAATGATTTAGCCTAATTGGAAATAACTCATTAAATGGTATTTTGATACTGGATAAATGTCCAGTTTGCCGTATTAAAATTCGACAGATAGACTAGGCGCTCCGTATTCTGTTCCATCAAATTAGAATGAGTTGCCATGAACGAACGTCGTGCCTTGGGCTTTGGCCTTTCCGCAGTACTGCTGTGGTCAACGGTCGCTACTGCTTTTAAGCTGACCCTTGCTGAGTTTTCACCTATTCAAATGCTGACCATCGCTAGTATTGTGTCATCAATTGCGCTGATCGCAGTCTGCGCCTTTCAAGGCAAGCTTTCTCAGCTGAGTACTACGTTCCTTTCAAACCCGTGGTATTACCTACTGCTCGGTTTGGTGAACCCTCTAGCCTACTACCTGATTCTATTCAAAGCCTACGACCTGCTGCCCGCCTCTCAAGCGCAAGCTATCAACTACAGCTGGGCTATCACGCTAACCTTAATGGCAGCGGTTTTTCTGGGGCAAAAGATTCGTAAGCAAGATTGGATTGCCTGTACCTTCAGCTATGCGGGTGTAGTAGTTATTGCGACCAAAGGCGATGTGTTAGGCATGCAGTTCGACAGCCCACTCGGTGTGGCACTGGCGCTGCTTTCTACTCTACTTTGGGCGGGATATTGGATTCTCAACACCAAAAACAAGGCTGATCCTGTGGTTGGCGTACTGCTTGGTTTCTTAGTGGCATTACCATTCGCGATCGGTTTAACCCTTTACGAAGGCGAAAGCTTTAGCCAAATTACGGCGAAGGGTTGGATGGCGGTGACTTACGTTGGTCTGTTCGAGATGGGCATTACCTTTGTATTGTGGTTATCAGCACTCAAGCTTACCAACAATACAGCACGTATCAGCAACCTGATTTTTGCCTCGCCATTTATCTCACTGATGCTACTTTCAACCATCATTGGTGAAGAGATTCACCCAGCGACACTGTTTGGTTTGGTACTGATCATTGCTGGCTTGGTGATTCAACAGATCAAGTTTTCAAAAAACAAACCGGCGTGAATAAGAGCCAAAAGACTCGATTGATCGCGAAAACCATCAATTTAGTTACTTTTAACGCTAAACTAGATACAAAAATGGCGAGTCGTATGACTCGCCATTTTTATATAATTTAAAATCTATGGGTAAACTTAAACCCACTGGCCCGCAGCAAAACCCGAGCTCCAACACCATTGGAAGTTATAACCCCCAAGCCAACCTGTTACGTCCATTACTTCACCGATGAAGTAGAGGCCAGAGACACTCTTACATTCCATGGTTTTTGAAGATAGGTGATTGGTGTCCACACCGCCTAGAGTCACTTCGGCCGTTCGATAACCTTCAGTGCCGTTTGGCGCAATTTTCCAGTTCTCTAGGTGCTCAACAATGCCACTAAGCTGCTTTTCATTGAACTGCTTAAGCGGTTTGTCTTCCAGCTCTTTACGGTCAATCAACACTTCCACAAAACGCTTCGGCAGTGCTTTCGCCAAAGTGTTTTTCAGGCTCTGATTTGGGTGCTTCTCGCGAGAGTTAGCTAACAGTTCAGCCACATCCACTTCAGGTACTAGATTAATCGAAACCGATTGACCCGCTTTCCAGAACGAAGAAATTTGCAAAACTGAAGGACCAGATAGGCCACGGTGAGTAAACAGCAACGCTTCTTTGAACAAGGTTCCGTCTTGCGCCGTGATCTCAGCAGGAATTGCGATACCAGAAAGCTCTGCGAAAGCTTCTTTGTCTTCTTTATGCAGCGTGAATGGTACTAGCCCCGCCGTAGTCGGCATTACAGACAAACCAAATTGCTCTGCAATCTTATAGCCAAATGGCGTTGCGCCCAGCTTAGGCATCGACAAACCACCTGTCGCTACCACCAGTGAGTCACACTCAACTTGGTCGGTATTGAGGTGCATCTTGAAGCCAGCGTCTGTTTTTTCGATGGAGTGAACATCACAACGGTAGCGTTGTTCGACTTTCGCTTGCTTACACTCGTCAAGCAGCATACTTACGATATCTTTTGCGGTGTGGTCATTCACACAGAACAACTGGCCGTGATCGCGCTCTTCGAACTCAATACCGTACTTGCTCACCATCGAGATGAAATCCCAGTTGGTGTATTGAGATAAGGCTGATTTCACGAAGTGAGGGTTGTTACACAGGAAGTTGTTTGCTGAAACATCGTAGTTAGTGAAGTTACAACGGCCGCCACCTGAGATTAAAATTTTTCTGCCTGGCTTTTTCGCATGATCAACCACCAGCACTCGTCGGCCACGTTTACCAGCTTCCGCAGCACACATTAAGCCTGCGGCGCCCGCACCAATTACGATTACATCAAATTTTTCACTCATGTGGTTCTGCTTTTCTTCACTTTTGCAGCCCGAGTACGCCCTGTTCTCGAAATGCCATCAATAAAAAAGGATGTGCATAAACAGCACATCCTTACTAATTGCTCGCTATTTTAGCGGCAATTTTAAACTTTGCAATTGATGTTCAATTGTACAATTTGCAGACAGCAGCAAAACCACTACTTGGCTTAGCGAACCAACAACCAAAGCTTTACACCAAAAACTAAGTTCTACTTCACACGTACTAAATGACTTAGACGATGAAAGAAGCCAGCAAGGTTACACCTAGCAGAGCGGAAGAGAGTATGAATAACTGTCTTACACGATCGCACTTCGCAGTAAACACTTCATCGTGATGATGGTGATACTCTTTGCTTTTGATGTAACTAAACAAACGAACCTGTTTGGTCATATTGCCATGAGTTGTGAAGAAACCACCTCCGTCTACTTGTTGATAAAGCAGAGGATGTGCTTCTCGCATAATATAAATGAGTGTTCTTAACGCAGTAAAATAACGCGCCCAGTTCACACAAGTCACAACCATTAGTGCAAATAGAATAGTGTCGCCGCTGATCATCCTTTCCTCCCTACATCTTCCGAAGAAAACTCAAAAGAAAAAGATAATCAGTGTCTTTCTCATACTACCTAAACGGCAGGAGCTTCCATAATTGAAGATGAACCATCTTTTGCCAATTGCGCTAAGTCTTTATCAATAAAGAACAGTGCTTTACCGTCTTCACCAACAAGCTCTAGCTTATCCAATACACCTTTAAACAACTTCTCTTCTTCATGTTGCTCTGCAACGTACCATTGCAGGAAGTTAAAGGTTGAGTAGTCTTGTGTGCTGAAAGCAACGTGAGCCAGTTTGTTGATTTTTTCAGTAATCATCTGCTCATGTTCATAGGTTTCACGGAACACTGCGCCAAGGCTTTCAAATTCATGTTTTGGCGCTTCGATAGCACCCAGAATTGGCATAGCACCTGTTTCGCTTACGTAAGTGAAAAGACGCTGCATATGTTCCATTTCTTCTACTGCATGTGCACGCAGAAACTCTGCTGCGCCTTCAAATCCTTTGTCTTCACACCAAGCACTCATTTGTAAGTATAGATTGGATGAGAAAAATTCTAGGTTAATTTGATCATTCAGTTGCTCAACCATAGTTTTTGACAGCATTTAAGACTCCTAATTACATCCTCAATTTTCTCTACTATATCACTATTTAATGATTATCTCGCTGACCATTAGTTAACCGATATTTCGAGCAGATATTACGCAAGACAGTGGATATGAGATCACTTCAGCAAAAAAAGCCACCGCATAGTGCTAATCTTTAAACAGACAATGAATAAAGGAGGTAGCGATATGAGTTACAAACATATTTTGGTCGCAGTCGATTTATCAGAAGACAGCAAATTAATTGTGGATAAAGCGGTAGCATTGGCAAAGCCATTGGAAGCCAAAGTCTCTTTTATCCATATCGATATTAACTACGCGGAGCTCTATACCGGCCTGATAGATATCAACATGGCCGAAACCCAACACAATGCGATGGAAGCATCACGAATTCAGCTACAGAATTTTGCTGAGCACGCTCAATACCCGATCACCCATACCTTAGTGGGCAGTGGCGATTTGAGTCATGAACTGTGCGATACCATCGCTGAATACAACGTTGATTTAGTGGTCTGTGGCCACCATCAAGATTTTTGGAGCAAGCTGCTTTCTTCAACACGACAACTGATCAACGCCTCTCCGGTTGATATGCTGGTCGTGCCTCTCAGAGATTCAGAAGACTAATGATTTAAGGTTAGGTAACATACAGCTCATATCTTATTAACGAAGTTTTACTATGAGCTATTTAGCTGGTGTTACCCTCCTATGGGCCTTCTCCTTTAGCCTGATCGGTGTTTACCTTGCGGGTCAGGTTGATTCTTGGTTCTCTGTTCTGATGCGTGTTGCCCTTGCTGGCGTCGTATTTCTTCCTTTCCTAAAGTTTCGCGGTGTATCGCGTAAGCTGATCGCTAAATTGATGACAATTGGTGGTATCCAGCTTGGCCTGATGTACTGCTTCTACTATCAGTCTTTCTTGCTGCTATCCGTTCCTGAAGTCCTTTTGTTTACCGTTTTCACACCAATTTACGTCACGCTGATTTATGACTTTCTCAAAGGGCAATTCTCTCCGTGGTACCTAGTGACGGCAGCAATTGCGGTATTGGGCGCGGTTTTCATTAAATTCGCAGGTATCAACGAAAACTTTTTAGTTGGCTTCCTAGTCGTTCAGGGCGCAAACCTGTGCTTTGCTATCGGTCAGGTGGGCTACAAGGTGGTGATGGAGAAGGAGTCGACCGAGTTGCCTCAGCGAACCGTATTTGGTTACTTCTACTTAGGGGCACTATGTGTTGCTTCGATTGCTTTTATGCTACTGGGCAACCCAGAGAAACTGCCTACCACCACACTACAATGGGGGATCCTGATCTACCTAGGCTTAATTGCCTCGGGACTGGGCTACTTTATGTGGAATAAAGGCGCGTGCATGGTGAATGCCGGTGCGCTGGCAGTGATGAACAATGCCTTGGTTCCTGCGGGTCTGGTGGTCAATATCCTGATTTGGAACAGAGATGTCGATTTGGTTCGCTTGTCTATTGGTGGCGCAGTTATCTTATTCTCTCTGTTCGTCAATGAGACGTGGGTGAAGAAGCGCGTAGCAAGATCCGCAAGCAACGCTAAGCTAATTTGAATGACCAGTATGGATTAGTTCAAATAACCCCAAAAAGCAAAAGAGCGACCTAAGGTCGCTCTTTTTTAATTATCGCTCTAGCAATAAACCATTCGAATCAATTTCAGTGAATGTGATTATGGCTCACTACCTGAGTCTTGGTTTCAGTGAAGGCAACATCATCCAGTTGTAGGTTGATGCGTTCAAGGTCACTTTCCAGTTTCTGGCTTTTCTTAAACAGCTTTTGCTGCTTCTTAATCATCTTCGCGAGCTTTTTGTTGTACTTCTCTTGTTTCTTAGCCGCTTTCTTCGCTTGTTTGAGTTTAGCTTTATCATCACCACTCGCCTTCGCCATCAGTTTTTTCAACTTGGCTTTTTTCTGTGCTGCTTCTTTTTTTGCAAGCTCAGGGGCAATATCAGCTGCGGCTGGATCGAACATTTGTACACTTGGCTCAATTGTCTCGTTGATTTCCGCAAGCGATAGTTCTGGTGCAGGTAGTGTTTCCGCTAGCAGGCCGCATGCGACCTTCTCTTCAACGGGTTTGTTTTGACAACCAAGAGGTGGAATTGCGGTTGGTTTGCATAGATTCGCTTGATCCGCCGAAGAACGCGCACAAGAACGACACACGAACTTAGGTTCAGTCACCAAGCTGTGAATCTCGCCCAAGTGTTCAGTGATATCTCGACGGTTTAACTTACAAAAGCGTTTAGCCATGCTACAACTCCAGCTAAGAATAATAATGATTCTTAGTTAGATATACATCCGTAGCTCAACTATCGCAAGTGTTAAATGGTAATTTATCGTATTTATGACGGGAAATTTTCTTAGCGTGTTGCTAAGTTATTGATGCTTTCACTAAGTCATTGATGCTTTCACATAGACATCAAAACGGTTCTTTTTGGTTTCGATCGCCATGCTCGGTTTTTGCTCATCTAACCATGCTGCGTAATCGGGCCTTTTGACCACAACTCGCTTTGATGCCAACTTCATTGCAGGCGCTAATAGAGCATCAGCATCTAAGTCTGCACCGACCAAAGATTGGAAGACTCGCATCTCTTTTTTAACCAGAGCTGATTTCTTTTTGTTCTCTGGGTGTGGGTACATAGGATCGAGATACACCACATCAGGCTGTTCGAAGTCAGGATCGTTACTGAGCTTATCCAACGCATCGTGGCTCGAAGCGTGAATCAACTTCATACGTTCACTTACCCAACCACCGATGTCTGGGTCTTGCTGCGCGCGTTGTAAGCCATCATCAAGCAGTGCTGCCACAACCGGGTGACGCTCGACCATTTGCACCTTGCAGCCCAACGAAGCCAACACAAACGCATCACGTCCTAGACCAGCGGTACCATCGAGAATAGTTGGCGTTGCACCTTTGTTTAGACCTGCTGCCTTAGCAATTGCCTGACCTTTACCACCACCAAACTTACGTCTGTGGCCGACTGCACCTCCCACTAAATCAACAAAGATAGCGCCAAGCTTAGGCTCATCGACTTTACGTAGTTCAAGTCGCTCACTAGTCAGTACCAAAGCAAAATCGCTGCTTTCATCATGAGATAAGTTCCAGCGGGTCGCTAAGTCATTCAAATGATCGATTTGGGTAGCATCTTCACAAATCAGTTGTAGTTGCAAGGTCGTCTCCAACAGACAGTAGTATTTAAAACAAAAGAGGCAACCAGTTTACCTGATTGCCTCAACAATACATATTAGCGGTGCAAAGTATTCATAGCTAAAGTCGGCTTACCTAAACCAATGGCTCTATCTCACTTTCTTGTCTTAACTCTTCAACAAGCTCTGCAAGCGGTTTAGGTCGGCCTATAATGTAGCCCTGCGCGTAGTTCACACCAAGCTCAATCAGTTTGTCGATGATCTGGGTATTTTCAACGAACTCTGCCACGGTGTGCTTACCCATCTGCTTGGCGAGATCATTGATCGAGCGAACCATCACATGGTCCATCTCATTGACATCAATATCACGCACAAACAAGCCATCAATCTTCACGATATCGACCGGTAATTTCTTCAAGTAGCCAAACGACGATAGCCCTGAGCCAAAGTCATCCAGTGCAATCATGCAGCCGAGCTCTTTGATTCGAGTGAAGAATTTGATCGCCTGCTTCATGTTACTCATAGCCGCTGTTTCGGTGATCTCCAAACAAATCTTATGACACGGTATCGACGAGTTGCTTAGACTGTCTATCAAGAACTCAACAAACTCACGATTACCCATTGAGTGACCAGAAAGGTTGATTGAACACATTCCCAGATCATCAATAATTTCTGGACGCTGCTCCAACCAACTCAAAGTTTTATTCACCACTTGGCGGTCTATCAAATGCGCGATGTTATAGCGCTCTGAAGCTGGCATGAAGATCCCCGGAGAGATGTATTCCCCTTGGATATTCTTGATGCGAACCAAAATCTCGAAGTGCATTTTATCGCTGTTTTTATTTAGGCCAAGAATACGCTGAGCAAACAACTCTAAGCGATCGTTAGCCAAAGCCTCATGCACTAGGTTTACACATTCCATCTCTAAATGACGACGACGCAGATCTTCATCATCTTGATGGTAAAGGTTGTAACGGTTACGGCCTTCTTCTTTAGCGGCATGACAAGCCGCATCCGCCTGAGCATGTACCATCTGCGGTGAAGCGGCAGTATGGTCAATCAATCGAATGCCAATAGAACAAGTCAGGTTGAGACGAATATCATCCCACAGGAATGGATTCTCGCTCATCATCGAGATAATACTGCGACACACATTCACCGCATCGCGCTCAGTACAGTCTTTGATTAATACCGCAAACTCATCACCACCCATTCGTGCCAACACAGCATTGTAAGGCAGCACATCTTCTAGTAGCTTGGCGCTAAACAAGATCGCCGCATCACCCGCTTCATGTCCTGCAGTGTCATTTAAGACCTTCAACTGATCCAAATCTAAGAACAACATCGCATGGGTTCGCATGTGACTCTCAACCTCTTTAAGCGCTTTTTGCAACTCTTGCTCAAAATGGTTACGGTTGAAAGTGTCAGTCAGCAGGTCATAGCGAGCCTGATACTCTAACTTTTCAGAAAGTTCGTGCGTTTCGGTGATATCTTCACCCACAATCAACAGCTGATCAGACTCGACCAGCGGGCGGATATTTTCACGAATCCAGATCTTGCTGCCGTCGGCATGACGATATTCGATATCACGACGCCACACGCCACGGATCTTATGCTGCGGTTGCAACAAGATATGACGTGGGATCATTGCATTCTCATCAACATAGAACTCTCTAGGGCGGTGCCCTAATAGCTGTTCTAGCGGGTAACCTAGTAACTGCTCCGCAAACTGGTTCACTTGCTGAATGCGATTATTGCCATCAAGCGTAATCATCATCACCGGCTGTTTGTCGTAATACAGCTTGAGATTCGCTTCACGCTGGAACAGTTTGTTTTCAGCAAGCTTGCGCGAGGTCACGTCGCGTGCTTCAAACAGGAACTGGATATCTTCCTTTTCATTGCCCGGCATTGGCTTCAGTGAAATATCCAACACCATCGCCCCACGATCACGACACCACACTTCAGCTTCGAATCGTAAGGCCTGGCGCTCACTTTTAGTGATGAAATATTCGGTTAGCACTTCTCGTGCAGAATCTTCCCAGTGTTGATGTTGTTGTAGAGGCGTTCCCAGTTTATAGCCTTGATTATAAAGCAGCTCATGTAGCTTGCTGTTACTCGACAACAACACACCGCCCTTATCAATAATGCCCATAAACTGCAGGCTTTGGTCGAATATCGATTCCAGTAGCAGCTGGCTTTGTCGGCTGGCACGTTCACTTTTTTTAAGGCGATTAAGGTAATACACCAAGGTCGCAATGACACACGACATAACCAAAAACAGCAAACCTACGGTGCGAATTTCATCGCGGTAGCGTACTAAAAATGACTTAGGCTTATTGAGGAAGGTCACCGAGGCTTCGTTCTCTGCGCCCAGATCCCAACGTGAGATTTGTTGGTAATCGAGTTTGATTTCAGGCGCGCCAGCAACCACCAATGGCAATGGTGCCTTGGGGTTTTTCAGCACACTCAACAGCACACGCCCCGTGTCTCGGCCTTGTGTTTCACCACTTTGAATCACACCACCAATCGCCCCAAAACCTAGCCCTAGATCGTGCACCATGTACAGTGGCATTTGAGTCTTGATATTCAGTTGTCGCCAATCTTCATCGCTACTCACTCTACCTTGTGCATCGCGGTAGTACGCCCAAAACAGCAAGCTCTTGCCTAGGTCGGCACGTTGCGAAAAGGCCATTAACTCTTGGTAGGAATCCGGCACATAGTGCTCAACGAGGTCAGAAAAATCCGGATGGGTTTTGATGAACAGATCAATTTGAGAACGAATTGCCTCACCCGTGACTGAATGATCAGTAACAATGTAGATCTTCTTTACGGTCGCTTGAAGACGCTTGATCAGCTCGATGTTGCCAACCAGATCGATGTCTTCGGTAATGCCAGTAGCATTTAGGCCTTCAATCATTTGAGGGGAGAAATTGTTGATACCACCAAAGATGACTGGCGTATCTTTGAGATCGGGCGCGAGACGCTTCATTAGATTTAGCGCGTTATTATCACTCACCACAACTGCAGCAAATTCTTCATGCTGTAACTTGGTGTGATAAAGCTGATACACGCGCTCTAAGTATTCAGGGTTTTGAGTACGCTTACTATCAAGGTAAACAACCCGATAAGACAAGCCGTCGCGATCGAGTTCTTCGGATAATCCTTTATGGAAATCATCCGTCCAGAAAAAACCTTGATGGTAGGAGTGGATCACCAATACATCCTTTGTCTGAGCTGAAGCAAACACACTCCAACACATCACAATAAAAAATAACGAAAGTCGCACTGAATTCACCCTAACACCATTGTTGCTGCTAATATTATCACCCTTGGCTATGATATGTACTCTAGCCAATATATTTTCATTAAATCTAAGGGTTAAGCATGTCCACAACTACCGCTCGTCTCGATGACCTAGACCGTGCCATTCTCAAAACCTTGATGGAAGATGCACGTACTCCTTATGCTGAAATGGCAAAGCAGTTCGATGTCAGCCCTGCGACGATTCACGTTCGCATCGAAAAGATGAGATCGGCAGACATTATTGAGCGAACGGAAGTTGTGGTAAACACCAAAAAGCTGGGTTACGACGTGTGTTGCTTTATTGGCATCAACCTTAATGCTGCCAAAGATTACCACTCGGCGATCGCTAAGCTGAATGCCTTAGACGAAGTGGTTGAAGCGTACTACACCACTGGAGCTTACAATATCTTTGTAAAGCTGATGTGTAAGTCGATAGAAGAGCTGCAGTTTGTATTGATCGATAAACTGCAAGCGATCGATGAAGTTCAGTCGACAGAGACACTGATTTCATTGCAGAACCCTATCAACCGCAATGTGAATCCATAACATTGATTCTCCTTGCTTGGCATCAAGCACAGACAAAAAAAGAGCCTCTAACTAGAGGCTCTTTTCTCAATTATCTCGCAATAAACTAGATAGTTACCGTGATTATGCGTTAATTCCCGCGTGGCGCAGCATTGCGTCGATTTGTGGCTCACGCCCACGGAAGCGTTTGAACAGCTCCATTGGCTCTTCACTGCCACCCATTTCAAGGATGTTATTCAAGAAACGATTACCGGTTTCAGTGTTGAAGATACCTTCCTCTTCAAATGCTGAGAACGCATCTGCCGATAGCACTTCTGCCCACAGGTAGCTGTAGTAGCCCGCACTGTAGCCACCAGCAAAGATGTGACCAAAGCTGTGTGAGAAACGGTTCCAATCTAGGCTTGGCAATACCGATACCTTAGACTTAACATCCGCTAGTGTTTCTAGTACGCGAGCACCCACTTCAGGGTCGTACTCTGTGTGTAACGTGAAATCGAACAAGCCAAGCTCTAGCTGACGCAGGATAAACATCGCAGATTGGAAGTTCTTCGCCGCTAGCATCTTCTCTAGCATCTCTTTTGGTAGCGCTTCACCCGTTTCGAAGTGACCAGAGATGAACGACAGCGCTTCTTCTTCCCAACACCAGTTCTCTAGGAACTGACTTGGCAGTTCAACCGCATCCCAAGGCACGCCATTAATACCCGCAACTGCGCCCGCTTCTACTTGCGTCAGCATGTGGTGAATGCCGTGACCGAATTCGTGGAATAAGGTCACCACTTCATCGTGAGTAAATAGCGCAGGCTTATCACCAACTGGCTTATTGAAGTTACACGTTAGGTAAGCAACCGGCGTTTGCAGCTCACCAGATTCAGTAATGCGACGACCACGACAGTCATCCATCCAAGCGCCACCACGTTTGTGTTCACGTGCGTATAGATCTAGGTAGAAGCTACCACGCAGTGTTCCAGTCGCATCAAAGATATCAAAGAAGCGAACTGACTCATGCCAAGTGTCTACACCTACACGCTCTGTTACCGACATACCAAACACGCGGTTCAGTACCTCAAACAGACCTGAAACCACATTAGATTCTGGGAAGTAAGGACGAAGCTCTTCATCAGAGATCTCGAACAGGTTCTGTTTTTGTTTCTCACTGTAGTAAGCGATGTCCCACAGGTTTAGCTCAGAGACACCAAACTCTTTCTCTGCAAACTGGCGTAGCTCTTCAACTTCGCGTTCACCTTGCGGTTTGGCTTTTACTGCTAGGTCGTTTAGGAAACCAAGCACTTGGTCTGGCGTTTCTGCCATTTTGGTCGACAGTGATTTTTCGCTGTAAGTACTGAAGCCAAGCATGCGCGCGATCTCGTGGCGCAGTTTAAGTTGCTCAGTGATGATCTCAGTATTGTCCCATTTACCGGCATTTGGACCGCGATCTGAAGCGCGCGTTACGTATGCTTCATAAAGCTCTTTACGCAGTTCTTGGTTATCACAGTACGTCATCACTGGTAGGTAAGATGGGATATCTAAAGTCAGTAGATAGCCTTGTTGCTCTTTAGACTCAGCCGCCGCTTGTGCTGCCGCCAGTGCTGATTCAGGCATACCTGCCAGTTCCGCGACATCTGTGATCTGTTTGCTCCAACCCATGGTTGCATCAAGCACATTGTTTGAGAATTGAGAGCCTAGCTCAGACTGACGCTTGCTGATCTCGCCGTAACGATGCTGTTCGTCTGCAGGCAAGCCAATGCCCGACAGTTCAAAGTCACGCAGTGCGTCAGTAATGGTTTTTTGTTGAGCTCGATTTAATGCCGAGAATTCTTCACTCGCCTTGATCGCTTTGTACGCTTCAAACAAGCCTTTGTGTTGACCAACCCACGTGCCGTACTCAGATAGCACAGGTAAGCAGCTCTCATACGCTTCACGCAGTTCGTCACTGTTCACAACAGAGTTCATGTGGCTTACTGGTGACCAAATACGGCCTAAACGATCATCCACTTCTTCAATCGGAGCAACCAGGTTGTCCCAGCTTGGTGAAGTATTACCTTCAAGTACTTGTTCTATCTTGTTGCGACACGCTTCAATCACTTGCTCAACTGCAGGCTTTACGTGCTCTGGCTTGATCTGTGAAAACGGAGGTAAGTCCGTGAAGGTTAATAGCGGATTAGACATATAAACATTCCTTTGGCTTTAGAGACTTTCGTCTTTTTTGTAATGAGGTCGTCTTACAGTCATCAGGCTAAAGTTCGCCCTAAAAAATCACCTGCGAATAGTTATTAAATAGTGCCCAACAAGGCAAATTTCAATAGTAGAACCAATAACTAACTGCATATTGCTAGCGACTGTTCCTGAATTGTTCGAGAATTTATGGTCCATTGAGGGTTATAATAGTCTGATTAACCCCACCTACACTAACCACACTCTAATTCGAGAGTGTTACGAGAGTTTAATTTGTTAAGTTATCGCCACAGCTTCCACGCAGGTAACCATGCCGACGTAGTAAAGCATATCGTACAGAGCCTTATTCTTAATTCTTTGAAACAGAAGGATAAGCCTTTTGTTTATCATGACACTCACTCTGGTGTAGGTCGTTACGACTTAACGCATGAATGGTCTGAAAAAACCGGTGAATACAAACAAGGTATTGCGCGCGTTTGGGAACAGAAAAATCTTCCTGAAGACATTCAAAGCTACCTTGAGTCTATTTCCATTCTCAACAATGGCGAGAAACTGCGTTACTACCCGGGTTCCCCACGTGTTGCACGTGCACACCTGCGTGACCAAGACCGCATGGTACTGACTGAGCTTCACCCAGCCGATCACCCTCTGCTTGAGCAAGAGTTCCACCGTGATCGTCAGGTATCTATCTATAAAGAAGATGGTTTTAAGCGCTTGAAGGGCAGCCTGCCACCAAAAGAACGTCGTGGTTTAGTACTGATCGACCCGCCTTACGAGCTGGCAAAAGAGTATCGTGATGTCGTGACAGCAATCGCTCAAAGCCACAAGCGCTGGGCAACTGGTATCTACGCAATTTGGTACCCGGTGGTAAATCGCTGTGATATCGAAGATATGATCGAAGGTCTCGAAGGCTTAGGCATCAACAAGATTCTACAAATCGAACTTGGCGTATCACCAGACACCAACGAGCGTGGCATGACAGCATCAGGCATGATCGTGATTAACCCGCCTTGGAAGCTAGAAAGCCAAATGAAAGAGATTCTTCCATTCTTGAAGGAAGCAATTGCGCCGGCAACCGGTCACTTCAAAGTAGAGTGGATCGTACCCGAGTAATCTCGAACTTAACGTCATACTCTGACGAATATTCAGCAGATTGTGACGTACACGAATAAATTTTAAACAGGGAGATTGAGTTCAACCGATCTGCCCTCAATATAATAATTATACAATTTAAGAATCTATAGGACGTAGGTGTTCAGTGCGCTCACTGTGCCCACAGCCTTCAATAAATGGAGAAAGTAATGGCGACTCATTTTGATTACATCTGTATCGGCGGCGGCAGCGGCGGCATCGCATCAGCAAACCGCGCAGCAATGCACGGTGCAAAGGTTGCACTTATCGAAGCTCAAGACCTTGGTGGTACTTGTGTAAACGTTGGTTGTGTTCCTAAAAAGGTAATGTGGCACGGCGCTCAAGTTGCTGAAGCTATCAACCTATACTCTGAAGACTACGGCTTCGACGTTGACGTAAAAGGCTTCAACTGGGGCAAATTGGTAGAAAACCGCCAAGCGTACATTGGCCGTATCCACCAATCTTACGATCGCGTTCTTGGTAACAACAAAGTAAATGTAATCAGAGGCTTTGCTAAGTTCGTTGACGAGAAAACTGTTGAAGTTAACGGTGAACACTACACAGCGGATCACATCCTGATCGCAGTAGGTGGTCGTCCAACCATTCCAAACATCCCAGGCGCTGAATACGGCATCGATTCAAACGGTTTCTTCGACCTAATGGAGCAACCTAAACGTGTTGCTGTTATCGGCGCAGGCTACATCGCAGTTGAAATCGCAGGCGTACTAAGCGCACTTGGCACAGAAACACATCTATTCTGCCGTAAAGAGTCACCACTTCGCAGCTTCGACCCAATGATCATCGAGACACTGGTTGAAGTAATGGAAGCGGAAGGCCCAACACTGCATACACACTCTGTTCCAAAAGAAGTCGTGAAAGAAGCAGACGGCACATTAACTCTACACCTAGAGAACGGCAACACTCAAAACGTTGACCACCTAATCTGGGCTATCGGTCGCCACCCAGCAACTGACGCTATTAACCTAGCATCAACTGGCGTTGCAACGAACGATCGTGGCTACATCAAAGTAGACGAGTTCCAAGCAACCAACGTTCCTGGCATCTACTGTGTTGGCGACATCATGGAAGGCGGTATCGAGCTAACTCCTGTTGCTGTTAAAGCAGGTCGTCAGCTTTCTGAGCGTCTATTCAACGGTCAAACCAACGCGAAAATGGACTACAAGCTAGTGCCTACTGTTGTATTCAGCCACCCACCTATCGGCACAATTGGTCTAACGACTCAAGAAGCTGAAGAGCAATACGGCAAAGACAACATCAAGGTATACACGTCTGGCTTCACTGCTATGTACACAGCAGTAACCAAGCACCGTCAACCTTGTAAGATGAAGCTAGTATGTGCTGGCGAAGAAGAGACAGTAGTCGGCCTACATGGCATCGGCTTCACTGTTGATGAAATGATTCAAGGCTTCGGCGTTGCAATGAAGATGGGCGCAACCAAAGCAGACTTCGACTCTGTTGTGGCAATTCACCCAACGGGCAGCGAAGAGTTTGTTACCATGAGATAATCAACGTCTTAGTTGAGCTCTCTTTAGAAGCAGGCCTTGTGCCTGCTTTTTTTACGTTCGCTCTGAACCTTAGCTATCGATTCGACGTAACACAAATATCTACTTATCTAGAACAGCAATGGAGTTTGTGATGAATCTTCTGATTGAATCATTTGAAGGCGGGATCTATTTGGCTTACCAAGTCATTGGCGAGCAAAAGCAGTTAATCAAAGACGACCACCAGCACCCAATGAAGTTTTTGAGTGTTAACCAAGCACGCGACCACTTTAGCGACCAAGGCGTGGCATCGGCAATGTTGGTTCACAACAGTGCTTACGATGAGATGTGTGGTGAGCATTGCGGTAACACCCAACCGTTCGAGATTGATTTGAAGTGGAGTTAAATCAACTTCAAAGCAATTGCGATAAAAATTGAAAGGCTTGCATCAATGCAAGCCTTTATTATCCAAGTCACTTTCCTTTTTAATCACTTAGATCAGCGCGATGTCCGTTTCAGTCTTCGTTTGATGTTCTGCTCTTTCACAATAAAGTCGAACAGTGGAGCGAACAGGTTGGCGAACAAGATAGCCAGCATAATGCCCTCTGGGTAGGCTGGATTGAGCACTCTGATACCGACGGTCATAACGCCGATCAAAATCCCATAGGTCCATTTACTCTGATTGGTAAACGCGGCGGAAACCGGGTCGGTTGCCATGAAGAAAGTACCAAACGCCACGCCACCCAACACAAAGTGCCAGTAGAAGGGCATCGAAAACATCGAGTTAGTCTCTGACCCTATCCAATTCATCAAGCTAGATGTCACAACGAGACCAATAATCACACCGGCGACAATGCGCCAAGACGCTATCTTCATCGCTATCAGAATCAACCCCGTCAGCATGATCAGTAGTGACGACACCTCTCCCATCGAACCTGGAATATTACCGATAAAGGCATCCATCCAAGTGATCGTCTCGCCAGTCATGTTATTGATGAGTGACGTGCTGCCGCCTTCATACCATTGACTCAGCGGTGTCGCGCCTGAATAGCCGTCAGCGGCAACCCACACAAGCCCACCCGACATGTTGGCTGGATACGCGAAATAGAGAAACGCGCGGCCTGCGAGTGCAGGGTTGAGGAAGTTTCGTCCTGTACCACCAAACAGCTCTTTGGCGACAACGATACCAAAGGTGATACCTAATGCAGCTTGCCAAAGCGGGATGGTTGGCGGGAGGATTAGTGCAAACAGCACCGAGCTAACAAAGAAGCCTTCATTAACTTCGTGCTTGCGAACGACAGCAAACAGTACCTCCCAGAAACCACCTACTACAAACACCGTGGCATAAACGGGTAGGAAATAGAGTGCACCAAGCAGCATCTGACTTGCCCAACCACTTGCCATCATTGACTGTGTATCACCAAAAGCCCATGACAGGCGCCAGCTACTCTCGATAACTGAAGTAAGTTCGCTAGGTTGATAGCTGTAGGTTAACGCAAGAACACTTTGGTGCCCGACGTTATACATACCCCAGAACATTGCCGGAAAAGTCGCCAACCACACCAGAATCATGATTCGTTTGAGATCGATGCTATCTCGAACATGGGTCAAACCTTGGTTTACGTTGCCGGGCGTATAAAAGATGGTCGCGAAAGCTTCGTACAATGGATAGAGCTTTTCGTACTTCCCTCCGGCTTCAAATCGTGGAGCCACGTCTTCTAATCGTTTTTTTAAACTCATAATCTCAATCACCTTATTACTTGAGTTATGGTTTTCTACGCATCAACCGCGCTATTTGAACAATTTTTAGCTATTTTTAATCAAATTCGTCTTGAAGAACGAGTATCTGAAAGTCGAACCGATGTTGAAAAAGAAGAATGTATAAACAACAAAGCCCCAGCAATGGCTGAGGCTTATTTGGTATAACAACGGTCGTCGTTACTTCACGCACATCACATTGAGCAATGAAGATCCTTTCAATTGGTTAACGTTACCGTTGGTAAACAGGCCTTTCTTATCTGTGCCCCAATAAGGGAGGTGCATTGGCCAGTTCTGTTTTTCCATAACCTTTGAGCTCAAAATGCTCTGCCACTGCTTTTCACTCATCAGCTTCATGTTGACCTGATTACACACCAGTTCAGCGCTATCGTAATCTAGGCGGCTCCAAGGCTTACCTTGCTCCATGTAGAACTGTTGTTGATGGTCTAAAAGGTAAGGAATCGCATATTGGTTACCCGCAACGTCTGCTGTCACGCGGATCTCGATTTCTAGATCATCACCTGAGCGCGCGTTACCGCTTGGTAGCGTCTGAATAGCAGCAGCACTCGTTACCGCGGCCGCTTGCTTAGCAGCCACAGGTTTTGCTGTTGGTTTTACAGGAGCCTTAGGCTTAACCATTTTTGACTCTGCCGGTTTTGCAACAATAGGCTGTGATGAGGTCTGAGACTTATCAACCATACGAATGAAGGCTTCGCCGTATCCAGACACTTTACGTACCTGAGCTAGGTCTTTTCTTGCATCCGAGAAGGTAGAGTAAGGTCCAATTAAACAACGATAGTCTCCGCCTTCCGGCTTCATCCATACATTGGTCGAGATCTTCTCATATAGGGGCTTTGCTCGGTTCAGTGACAAAGGCTTATTCAGCAAGCCACATTGAACCCAAAACAGCTCGTTATCTGAATGACGTTTAGGCGCCTTGCTCCCCCAAACACCCTTACCGATCGGACATGATTGCTCTAGCTGTGGTAATTGGTTGGTGCTTGCCTGAGTTGCATCACATAGAACCGACTCTGCATTCACTTGGCTCGATACCAAAAGAGATGCAGCGATAAGCCCCATACGATAATTTCTCGTCACAGCACGACATACAGCATTCATTGTCAATTTCATAACCACCACTTAAACCCTTACGGGCTAATTATTACCGAATCTATGTCGATAAAACATGAATTCCATTTTAAGTATTATTGACACTATCAATGATACTAAGTTCCAGATCCATTAAGCAAAAAAAGAGCCGTAATTGCTTACGGCTCTTAGTTTAGTGACTTTTTTTACTAAAAATCAAACCGAGCTATCACCCTTTATAAATTTTCGGGTTAAACACGTCGCGTAACCAATCGCCTAATAGGTTAATAACTAGAACCAATGTTACCAAAAGCACACCTGGGAATGCTGTGATCCACCATGCTCCTGAGAAAATGTAGTTAAAACCAGTACTGATCAGGGCGCCGAGTGACGGTTGGTCTACCGGAAGACCCAAACCTAGGAAAGAAAGTGCCGCCTCTGACATGATGGCATTTGCCACCTGTACCGTAGAGATAACCAAAATCGGTGATAAACAGTTAGGCAGAATATGACGGAACATGATGCGAGGTGCTCGGAAGCCCATCACACGAGCCGCTTCTACGTACTCTTTCTTCTTCTCTGCCAATACCGATGCACGAATCGTACGAGCATACTGTGGCCATTCAGCAATACCGATGATCACCACCAGCATAACAACGGCATATTGCGCGTAGAAGTCACTACCGAAACTCGCCTTAAAGATGGCCGAAACAATGATCGCAACCATCATGGTTGAGAACGAAAGCTGAACATCGGCAAAACGCATCAGGAAGCTATCAATACGACCACCAAAGTAACCCGCAGACAGACCAATGATGATACCGAGAGTCAGCTGAAGGCCTACCGCTAGGAAACCGATCGTCAGTGACAGACGCGAGCCGTAAAGCATCGTAGATAAGATGTCACGACCTTGCTCATCAGTACCCAGTAGGAAGCGTTCTTCGCCGTCTTCCATCCAAGATGGTGGCAACTCAGAATCCATGATATCGATAGACGTCACGTCATACGGGTCTGTTGGCGCTAGAATCGGTGCCGCTAATGCCATCACAAGGAAAGCTGCAAAGATAGCGAAGCTCACCATTGCCACTTTATCGCGTAAGAAGTAGTACAGAATGTCTGACTGCTTGAATCGCTCCCAACGAGATGGAGCTGTAGTTGTGTGTTCCATGATTATGCTCCTTTCCCTGTAATATTCACTGTTGGGTTAATGATGCCGTACAGCAGGTCAACAATGGTGTTCGTTACTACGAAGATCAGACCAACGAAGATAACGTATGCGGTAATCAGTGGAGTATCCACTCGGTTAATCGCTTCAAGGAATAGAAAGCCGGTACCCGGCCACTGGAATACAGTTTCAGTCAAAATGGTGTAAGCCACCATTGTACCAATTTGAACACCACCAACCGTTAGTACAGGTAGCATTGTATTCTTCAGAGCGTGTTGGTAGTAAATCTTGTTCAGCGCTAGGCCTTTTGCTTTACCAAACTTGATGTATTCAGAGCTAAGAACCTCGAGCATTTCAGAGCGTACTAGACGAATGAATAGCGGCAGCATGATAGATGCCAGAGCAATACTCGGCAGCACTAAGTGCGCAAGGCCATCTAGCGTTAGGAAGCCAGATTCCCAACCGAACCAGTTTGCGGTATCACCACGTCCGAATGACGGCAGCCAACCGAGCTCAATAGAGAACACATACATCAACATGATAGCGGTTAAGAAAACAGGTACCGAGATACCGATACTACTGCCCGCCATCACCAATTTAGTGAAGAAACTTTTTGGGTGTATTGCAGAATAAACGCCGAGTGGAATCGACAGACAAACGATGATCAGAGAAGCGCCAAACACAAGTTCAAGCGTCGCGACCAATTTGTCTAAGATTACGTCCACAGCAGGGCGTTTAAAGAAATATGAAGTACCAAGATCACCTTGTAGAGCTGCGCCCACAAAGCGAGTGTATTTTGTAATGAAGGGATCATTTAAGCCGAGTTCATCACGCAGCGCTTGACGCTCCGATTCTGAAACAGATTGACCGACTAACTCACGCAACGGGTCGCCCAGGTTATCCTGAATGGCAAACGCCACCAAACTGATCACAAACATCACTATCAGTGCCTGAAACAGGCGCTTGACCAGAAACGTAACCATTCCTTGCCCCTTATCTATCCATGACTATCTAATCGAAATCCGCGACTAGATAACAAAATTCAGTCTTAAAAAAGGTATTTAGCCAGACTGAAGGAAGACCAAATACCGAAACTTAAATCTATTTCTTAATAATTTGAGAGCCTGAAAAGCTTCAGGCTCTCGATTCTAGCAAGCTAGATTATTTTACAACTAGGTCGCCGAAGTAAGGCATAACCATTGGGTTTACTACGTCTGCTGCACCTACGTTAGACTTCGCGCCCCACGCTTCACTCTGCCAGTGTAGAGGTACGAATGCTGCGTCGTTGTACAGTGTTGCTTCAACGCCTTTCAGCATTTCAGCACGCTTAACTGGGTCAGTTTCAGTGTTAGAAGCTTCTACAATCGCATCCATCTCTGGGTTTGAGTAACCAGAACAGTTGTATTGACCACGGCCAGTTTCTTCGTTACGAGTCATAGTTAGGAACTCGTTGAAGTTAGCTGAATCTTCTGTATCTGAGTGCCAGCCGATCATCATCATGTCTGCTGAACATAGGTCAAATTCAGGCCAGTACTGTGCTTTAGGCATAGTCTTAAGATCAACTTTGATACCAATCTTAGATAGCATTGCCGCAGACGCTTGCGCTACTTTCGCATCGTTCACGTAACGGTTGTTTGGTGCCATCATAGTTAGCGTAAAGCCATCTTCGTAGCCCGCTTCTTTCATCAGCTCTTTCGCTTTTTTCAGATCGTAACGAGGAACTAGGTCTTCGTTGTGACCCGCGTAGCCTGTTGGGCTTTGCTGACCAGCAGCTGTCGCGAAACCTTTCATGATTTTCTTAACAATACCCTCATTGTTAATAGCATGAACGATTGCTTGACGAACGCGCACGTCTTTCAGTGCTTCGTTACTGTTTTGGTTCATTTGGAACGTAATGATACGAGTACCAGGTAGCGTTACTAGATCGATGTTCTTAGCGTTTTTAACACGCTTGTGATCGTTTGGTGCTACTGGGTGAATCATATCAACGTCACCAGAAAGAAGTGCAGCAACACGTGTTGCATCTTCTTTGATTGGCACAAGTGTTAGCTTGTCTACGTTGCCTTCAGTTTCTGTGTCCCAGTAATCGTTGAAACGCTCGAACGTTACTTTAACGCCTTGCTCACGTTGCGTTACGATGAATGGACCAGTACCTGAAACGTTAGTCGAAGCGAACGAGTTACCGTGCTTAACTAGCTCAGACTTGTCTTTACCTTCTGCTGTTTGGCCAGAGTAGAACTTGCTGTCCATTGGGAAGATGTAAGTTGCTGTTTGTAGTACTAGTGGGTAAGCCGCTTTAGAAACAAGCTCAACTGTGTAGTCATCCACTTTTACCATTTTTTCGTATGGCGTGAAGATAGACTTAAAGTCTGGAGAAGCTTGTAGACGTTCAAAAGTCCACACAACATCATCAGCAGTCAGTTCGTTACCAGAGTGGAATTTCACACCTTTACGTAGGTTAAAGCGGAAAGTCGTTTCATCAACACGCTCCCAGCTAGATGCTAGGCGGCCTTCAAAATCCATCTCTTTTGTGAAACGTACTAGAGGGTCAAACACCATGTGAGACATTTGCAGTGTGCCACCAGACAGCTGCTCGTGCGGGTCAAGTGATACAGGGTCAGCTGCGTAGCCAACGGTAATATCTGCTGCTGCTGCACTAAAGCTTAGGCCAGCTGCCATTAAAGCTACTGCTAATTTGCTTTTCATGGTTTTCATTGCATAACTCCTTCATGCGGGAATCCAGATCCCTAGTTGTTGTATTTGCGTCTGTTTATTGTTTTTAGCAAGCTAAACTCCAGCCTGCCGATTTTTATACCGCGGCTTGTGCCACTGCTTTTTCTTCTCTTAAACCTGTAAATTCAGGCATTAAAGAAATCAGATGTTTGCTGTATTCATGCTGAGGCGATTGGAACAACTGCTCAGTTGGCGCTACTTCCAATAGTTCTCCCATTTGCATCACACCAACACGGTCACACATTTGGCGAATAACCGGTAAATCGTGACTGATGAACAGCATGGTTAGGTTTAGCTCGTCTTGTAAGTCTTTTAGTAGGTTAAGGATCTGAGCCTGTACCGACACATCCAGTGCCGAGGTAGGTTCATCACAAATCAAAAGACGCGGGCGAGTTGCCAAAGCGCGAGCGATAGAAATACGCTGACGTTGGCCACCTGAGAATTCGTGTGGGTACTTAACCCCGGCCATTACGCCTAGACCAACGTGCTCTAGCAGGTCGTTCACGATCTGACGAGTTTCATTCTCGTTGCGCGTCAGTTTATGGAATCGAATAGGCTCAGCAATGATGTCGAATATCTTCATTCGAGGGTTCATTGATGTGTAAGGGTTTTGGAAAACCATCTGCATTTGGCGGCGCATTGGGCGACGCTCTTTTTCAGATTTAAGCCCAGTCAGGTCAACGCCTTCAAACGTTACCTTGCCTGAGTTGGGTGCGTACAAGCCAGCAATCACACGAGCAATCGTTGATTTACCTGAGCCTGATTCACCTACTAAACCAAATGTCTCACCTTCATGCACTTCAAAGCTCACGTTGTTTGATGCTTGAACGTACTCACGACGACTCTCAAAGAAAGAATCTTTGGTGGTAAAGCGTAAGTGCACGTTTTCAACATTCAACAATGGGCCAGTGTAATCACGGTGATCTTGGCTTTGACCTAACCAGTGGTTTTTTACATCTAGAGGTTCCATCTCGTGCGCTTCTTCGATGTAGCTCACAAGAGGGAAACGATCGAGTTTACGGTCTGAACGTGGAACCGCTGAGATAAGACTGTGTGTGTATGGGTGTTCAGGAGTACCAAGGACTTTCGCCGTCGGGCCAAACTCAACCAAATCACCACGATACATCACGGCAACGCGATCAGTAACATTAGATACCACACCCATGTCGTGCGTGACCAACATACAACCTACGTTCTTCTTGATACACAGGTCGCGAATCAAACCCAAGATCTGGTCTTGGATAGACACATCAAGTGCCGTTGTTGGTTCATCTGCGATGATTAGGTCAGGTTCACCTGCCAATGCGATCGCGATAACCACACGCTGACGCATACCGCCAGAGAATTGGTGTGGGTACTGCTTTAAACGGTTTTCTGGTTGTGGGATACCCACTTGGTTCATCAAGTCTAATGAACGCTGGTAGGCTTCTTGATCCGAAACCTTCATGTTGGCATGAATCGTCTCTTTTAACTGCTGTTCTACTGTGAATAGAGGGTTAAGAGACGTCATTGGATCTTGGAAGATAAAACCAATCTTTGAGCCGCGAACAGAACGCATCTGTTCAGGAGATAAGCCAGAGACTTTTTCGCCATCCAGGAATACCTCGCCGCTAGCAATGCGGCCGGGAGGGCTCAGCAAATCGATAACAGCATTACCTACTGTTGATTTACCTGCACCAGACTCGCCTACAACACCAACGATCTCACCACGTTCAATGTTGAACGAAAGCGATTTAACTGCGGCGTGAACTCCATGACGAGATGGGTATTCGATACGAAGATTTTTTACTTCTAAAAGTGACATTACCAGACCTCTACTGCTTTGGCAGCTTTCTGCCCTGTCTGCAAAATTGAATCCATTCTTACCAGAATATTGTTCTGATATTTTATACGGTTGACAATTTGGCAAATAATTCACAGAAAAGCAACAAAAATAGGATAAAAAGTCGACATTAAACGCTTAGCAAGCAAAAGTGCCACATAACTATTCACCCAGAGAGCATATAGTAAGAAAAATCAACATTATATTATCGGCAAGAAATACTCACAAACTCCTTACCACTGCTTACTTGTAGAGTTAAACCTGTGCTTCAAAGCAGATCTCACTACCATTCAATAAAAACAAATAATTATTCCAAAAAATAATTAACACTATAGAAACAAACGCTGATTTTGTTAATTTAAGCAAATAAAACAACCATATATACGTAAATTAACCATACATTTAACCATACATTTAACCATTTATATTATTTTGATAAATACAAACCAGAGAAATGAAAGGCTTAACAAATCAGAGGCGTTTTTGAACGAGCAAATGCGTAGAAAGCTGTCAAATTCAGGCCTTAGTGAGCAGGTTTAGGGTCAGGTTTCACTTTTCATAAAAGTCTTTAGACCAAACCCATTAATATGTCGAATTGTTAGGTGGTTAATTCATATAAAATTAGACATAGATCTACACATTTGATAAAGAAAGCAACTCCGTATCAACACCATAATCACGCAGAACGATAGGAATCTGACTTATATAAAGGGGGAGGTTTTTAAATGATCGGTGAAGAGACATTCTTTGAATATCAGACGAACCCTACTTGGGTTCCAATCTAGTGATCTTCAGATGAAAAAAAACCTCATCATTTCTGATGAGCTTTCTTAAAGGTGGTCGATGAAGAGGATTTGATCGGACTGGCGCTCCAGCCCACGCCCCCTTGCACCAAATTATCTAAATTCCAGACGTAAAAAAGCCCCGTCATTTCTGACGGAGCTTCTTAAGGTGGTCGGTGAAGAGGGATTCGAACCCCCGACCCTCTGGTCCCAAACCAGATGCGCTACCAAGCTGCGCTATTCACCGAGACGTTTCGTTTGATTTCTCAAACTGGGAACTTCAAAGAAGCTACCAAAATTAATGGGGTGGCTAACGAGATTCGAACTCGCGACCACCGGAATCACAATCCAGGGCTCTACCAACTGAGCTATAGCCACCACTAACTTTTTATATAACCGCTTAAAAGCGATTATTGAAATAGTGGTCGGTGAAGAGGGATTCGAACCCCCGACCCTCTGGTCCCAAACCAGATGCGCTACCAAGCTGCGCTATTCACCGACTAGTTTTGTATCGACTCTTGGAAATAATGAATCAACACTGGAAGCCGAAGCTACCGATATTTTGTAAAGAAAGAATGGGGTGGCTAACGAGATTCGAACTCGCGACCACCGGAATCACAATCCAGGGCTCTACCAACTGAGCTATAGCCACCATAATTTCTTTTCTGCCAATTTCTCGCTTACCGAAGTAAGTGACCGGATGGCGCGCCTGAAAGGATTCGAACCTTCGGCCTTTGGCTCCGGAGGCCAACGCTCTATCCAGCTGAGCTACAGGCGCATGCCCTGTCGGCGGAGTGGAATAATACGTATATCACCCAATGCCGTCTAGTACTTTTTTAACTTTTTTTTCTGTTTGGTCTCTTTTTCGACAGTTAATATGTGATAAACCCCTTATTTGAGTACTACAACCTGCCACAGCTTATAAGTTGTTGTTTATTGCAACAACTTATCGGGATATAATCACCCATTATTTACATTGGTTTAACAGTTGCTCTTTGCTGGTTAAAGCCAAAACACCCTTCCAACACTATAAATTGGTAAGCATGTACTTACCTTGGGAATGTAAAGTGAGTTTAATGGATATGTCTCGTCGAATTTTAAGCGTTGTCATCGCAGTTTTAACCTTTTCAACTGGCGCAATGGCTGCAGGCCTTAGCGAAGCGGAGCAAGATGCAATTGCTGAGCGCATCAAACCAGTTGGCCAAGTTTACCTAGTCGGCAGCGAGCCAGTAGCCGAAGAACCAACAGGCCCTCGTGATGGCGCAGCAGTTTACGGTACCTTTTGTATCGCTTGTCACGCATCTGGCGTAAGTGGCGCACCTAAAACAGGTGATGCTGGTGACTGGGGTCCTCGTATTGCTCAAGGTCGCGACATCCTAGCGGACCACGCAATCAACGGTTTCAATGCGATGCCAGCGAAAGGTTCATGTATGGACTGTTCAGACGATGAAATCAAAGATGCTATTGAGCACATGATTGCAGGTCTGTAATTTACCGATCTGTAATTAAGAATGCCAAATTAAAAAAAGGTGACCTTATGGTCACCTTTTTTATTGTCTTCTATGTAGTGCAATTTAAGTAGAGAACTACTTTTTATTGAACATCGCACGAATGTTAGCAATGTGCGCCTGCCCTTTTTCCATTCGCTCTTCAGCGGACTGTGGCTTCTTCACGCTTTCCCACTCCACATCATCATGTGGTAATTCATCTAAGAAGCGGCTTTGTGTTGGCTTAATCAATTCACCATATTGACGACGTTCACGACACTTAGTAAAGGTCAGCTCTTTCTGAGCTCGAGTAATCCCTACGTACATAAGACGACGTTCTTCTTCTACGTTGCCTTCATCGACACTGGTTTGGTGCGGCAAGATGCCCTCTTCTGCACCCATCAGAAATACATACGGGAACTCTAGGCCTTTCGATGCGTGCAATGTCATTAATTGAACTTGGTCTGCGTCGTCATCATCTTCACCTCGTTCCATCATGTCGCGCAGCGTTAAACGTTGAACCACCTCGCGTAGGGTTTTCTCTTCTTTGTCATAGTTGTCACCCTCAAGATCGGCCACAATCCAACTATAAAGATCAGAGACGTTCTTCATTCGCATTTCAGCGGCTTTCGGGCTCGCTGAAGTTTCGTACAACCAATCTTCGTAATTGATATCACGAACCAAAGAGCGAACGGCTTCAACCGTATTACCACGTTCAGCATTATCCGAGATACGAACAATCCAATCACCGAATCGGCGCAGGTTTTCTAAACCACGTCCCGTCAGCGTTTGCTCTAAGCCCATCTCAAAGCTGGCTTCAAACAAGCTTTTACCACGCATGTTGGCGTAACTGCCTAACTTTTCAAGCGTTACAGGGCCAATCTCACGACGCGGCGTATTTACAATGCGCAGGAAGGCGTTGTCATCATCTGGGTTCACCAATACACGTAGGTAAGCCATAATGTCTTTTATCTCGGCTCTAGCAAAGAAAGAAGTACCGCCGGAGATCTTGTAAGGCACACGGTTCTGCATCAAGGCTTTTTCAATCAAGCGAGATTGGTGGTTACCGCGGTAAAGCACTGCGTAATCTTTGTATTCTGTACGATTCAAAAACTTGTGTGCGATGATCTCACCGGTAATACGCTCTGCTTCATGCTCTTCATTCTTAGCATTCAGTACCTTGAGCTTTTCACCGTCTGGGATCTCTGAGAACAGTGATTTTTCATAAACGTGTGGGTTATTGGCGATCAAGATGTTTGCCGCACGTAAAATTCGACTGGTCGAGCGGTAGTTTTGCTCTAGTTTGATCAAGCGTAGGTTCGGGTAGTCCTCACCAAGCAGCACCAAGTTTTGTGGTTTTGCACCACGCCATGAATAGATAGATTGGTCATCGTCACCTACGACCGTCAAACGACCACGCTCTCCCACCAGTAAACGAACCAACTCATATTGGCTGGTGTTAGTATCTTGGTACTCATCGACCAGTAAATAGCGAATACGCGACTGCCAGCGCTCACGTACTTCTAGATTAGTTTTCAGTAGTAATACCGGCATCGCAATCAAATCATCAAAATCGAGCGCGTTGTATGCCTTCATCTGCTTCTGGTACATCTCAAAACCGAATGCAAAAAGCTGTTCTTGTTCGCCTTGAGCTCGAGCTTTCGCCTGATCTGGCGTCAGCATGTCATTCTTCCAATTCGAAATCGCACTCATCAATGCACGCAATAAATCTTTATCTCCATCGATCTGTCTCTCTGTTAGCTCTTTTAACAGAGCTAACTGGTCTTGGTCATCAAACAGAGAGAATCCAGCTTTTAAGCCCAGCGCTTTGTACTCGCGACGAATAATAGTTAGGCCCATGGTGTGAAACGTCGAAACAATAAGTCCTTTCGCTTCACCTTTACCAAGAGTTTGTCCAACACGCTCTTTCATCTCACGTGCCGCTTTATTGGTAAAGGTTACCGCTGCAATATTACGCGCCTTATAGCCACACTCTTGAACCAAGTAAGCGATCTTATTCGTGATAACACGTGTTTTACCGGATCCAGCGCCCGCTAATACTAAGCAGGGGCCCGAAACATATTTCACGGCTTCATCTTGTCTTGGGTTCAGTTTCATTGGGTTCTCAATTTGGTCTAGAGGAGCGAATTAAATTGCGCGCTTATAATAATGCTGCAACACCTCGAATGCTACGTTCTCTTATACAAGATTTTTACGCTGCTTGTGTAAAACTTTGTTGCACATGTGTGTGGTTCTTAGGCTATAATGAATGAACGTTCATTCATTGGTGATTGAAATATGACAACTCATGCACCTCGGGATAAGCGCCAGCAAATACTTTCTGCAGCTGAAAAGCTCATTGCTGAGGTCGGTTTCCAGGGCCTTTCAATGCAAAAATTAGCCAAAGAAGCGGGGGTGGCTGCAGGCACTATCTACCGCTACTTCGATGATAAGGATCACTTGATAGATGATGTTCGAGTGCTCGTGACTCAAAGAGTAGCTGATGCTGTTCAAGAAGGGGTTAATGATTCGGATCCAATTAAGCAACGCTATCGTACTATGTGGTTGAACATATGGAACTTAGCGGGAACGAACTTAGCCGCGATAAAAAACCGGGTTCAGTATGACTCGCTACCCATCACAAATAGCCTAAACTTCAGGGAACTAGAACGTAAAATGTTTGCCCAAGTTGAGCTGCTGTTTAATGAGGGTAAAGAGCAAGGATTGTTTAAACCACTTGATAATGAAGTACTAAGTGGCTTGAGCTTAGCAGCTAGTGTATCTCTAGCGCGAAAGCATTCTTTAGGATTTTACCAACTCGACGAGGCAGCACTAGAAGCTGCAATTGAAGCCAGTTGGGACGCAATAATTAAACACTAGATCGGAGTTTTGACCATAATGAAAAAGTGGACTTTCTTCATGTTACTCATCGCTGTACTACTTTTCGGCAGCGTTATTGGGTTCAACATGTTCAAACAACAAAAAATTGCTGAGTATATGGCCAACCGCCCTGAACCAGAGTTTCCAGTAACAGTTACTGAAGTTCAGCCGATCGACTGGGTTCCAGTGATTGAAGCTATCGGCTTCATCGAACCTAACCAAGGTGTGACACTAGCTAATGAAACCAGCGGTGTTATTGACCAAATCTCTTTTGGTTCAGGAACTGACGTTAAAAATGACCAACTTCTTGTTCGTCTTGATTCTGGCGTAGAAAAAGCCAACCTAAAGAGTTCTGAAGCTCGCCTACCTGCGGCAAAAGCAAAATACAAACGCTACCAAGGCCTGTTTAAGAAAGGCTCTATTTCAAAAGAAGCATATGATGAAGCAGAAGCAAACTACTACTCTCTATCAGCTGACATTGAAAGCTTAAAAGCATCAATCGAGCGCCGTGAAATTCGTGCACCGTTCGACGGTACTGTTGGTATTCGTAACGTATACCTAGGTCAATACCTGCAATCGGGTACAGATATCGTTCGTTTAGAAGATACCAGTGTAATGCGCCTACGCTTCACGGTTTCTCAAACTGACATCTCTCGTATCAATGTAGGCCAAGCTGTCGACATCTTTGTTGATGCTTACCCAGAAACACCGTTTGAAGGCTCTATCAGTGCAATTGAACCCGCTGTTAGCATCCAAAGTGGTCTTATCCAAGTTCAAGCCGATATTCCAAACAATGATGGCAAACTTCGTAGCGGCATGTTCGCTCGCGCTAACATCATTCTGCCTAAACTAGAGAATCAAGTAACTCTGCCTCAAACAGCGATTACTTTCACTCTATACGGTGACAATGTTTACATCCTGACTGAAGAAGACGGCGTTCAGCGTGTTGCTCAACACGTCGTGAAAGTTGGTGAACGCACAGCAGATATCGCGCACATCCTTGAAGGCGTTAAAGCTGGCGATACGGTTGTAACTTCTGGCCAAGTACGTCTAAGTAACGGCGCCAAAGTTAAGGTTGTTGAAAGTGATGCAATCACTCCACCATCTGAAACACCTAAGCTGTAACTGGAGGCACAATGCGCTTTACTGATGTTTTTATTAAACGTCCAGTTCTAGCGGTATCCATCAGCTTTTTGATTGCGCTGCTTGGCTTACAAGCAATCTTCAAAATGCAGGTGCGTGAATACCCTGAAATGACGAATACCGTTGTAACCGTAACCACGAGTTACTACGGTGCAAGTGCCGATCTTATCCAAGGCTTTATCACCCAGCCCCTCGAACAGGCTGTGGCGCAAGCGGATAACATCGACTATATGACTTCCTCTTCTGTACTCGGTAGCTCGACGATTACGGTGAACATGAAGTTGAACACCGACCCGAATGCAGCGCTGTCTGACATACTGGCCAAGACAAACTCGGTACGTTCTCAGCTTCCTAAAGAAGCCGAAGATCCAACCGTGACTATGTCGACCGGTTCAACAACAGCGGTACTCTACATTGGTTTTACTAGTGATGAGTTGGTGTCGAGCCAAATTACCGATTATCTAGAGCGTGTAATTAACCCGCAGCTATTTACGGTAAACGGTGTATCGAAAGTTGACCTATATGGTGGTATGAAATACGCACTACGCGTATGGCTAGATCCGTCAAAAATGGCTGCAGTTAATCTAACTGCTAGCGATGTGATGACGGTATTGAATGCCAACAACTACCAATCGGCTACAGGTCAAGCAACCGGCGAATTTGTTCTTTATAACGGCAGTGCCGACACGCAAGTATCGAACACTGAAGAATTAGAGAACTTAGTCGTTAGAAGTGGTGAAGGTGAGATTATTCGTCTGTCTGACATCGCTAAGGTTTCTCTAGAGAAAAGCCACGACGTTTACCGTGCAAGTGCGAACGGTCAGGAAGCGGTTGTTGCAGCAATTAATGCGGCACCAAGTGCGAACCCAATCAACATCGCTGCAGATGTACTTGAGCTTCTTCCTCAACTAGAGAAGAACCTACCAAGCAACATCTCGATGAACGTAATGTACGATTCAACCATTGCGATTAACGAGTCAATTCAAGAGGTTATCAAGACCATTCTTGAGGCTGCATTAATCGTATTGATCGTAATTACCTTGTTCCTAGGTTCATTCCGAGCAGTACTGATCCCTATCGTTACTATCCCACTGTCTTTGATTGGTGTGGCAATGGTAATGCAGGCAATGGGCTTCTCTTGGAACCTGATGACGCTACTGGCAATGGTACTCGCCATCGGTCTGGTGGTAGATGATGCGATCGTAGTACTTGAGAACGTCGACCGGCACATCAAGCTCGGGGAGTCCCCTTTCCGTGCGGCGATTATCGGTACCCGTGAAATTGCGGTACCTGTTATCGCAATGACACTAACGCTAGGTGCGGTATATGCTCCAATCGCAATGATGGGTGGTATCACAGGCTCGCTATTTAAAGAGTTTGCGTTAACCCTAGCTGGTTCGGTTTTCGTGTCAGGTATTGTGGCACTTACGCTATCGCCAATGATGTGTTCAAAAATGCTGAAAGCTCACGCTGAGCCAAGCAAGTTTGAACAGAAAGTTCATGGCGTACTGGATGGTATGACTAACCGTTACGAGCGTATGCTTGGCGCGGTAATGCAGCATCGTCCAGTATTCATTGGCTTTGCTATCATCGTATTTGCAAGTTTGCCAATGTTATTCAAGTTCATCCCTAGTGAGTTAGCACCTTCAGAAGATAAGGGTGTAATCATGCTAATGGGTACAGCACCTTCGAATGCGAACTTAGACTTCATGCAAAATACCATGAACGACGTAAACACAATTCTGTCTGACCAGCCAGAAGTAGCGTACGCGCAGGTGTTTACTGGTGTTCCTAATGCAAACCAAGCGTTTGGTATTGCATCTATGGTTCCATGGAGTGAGCGTGAAGCAAGCCAATCAGAAGTAGCAAACCGCGTTGGTGGTTTAGTGAAAGATGTTCCTGGAATGGCAGTAACAGCGTTCCAAATGCCAGAACTACCAGGTGCAGGTTCAGGCCTTCCAATTCAGTTTGTCATTACAACGCCAAACAGTTTTGAAAGCTTGTTCCAAATCACCACTGACATTCTGGCTGATGTATCTTCAAATCCACTGTTTGTATATTCAGATCTCGACCTGAACTACGACTCAGCAACCATGAAGATCAACATCGACAAGGATAAAGCGGGCGCATACGGTGTGACCATGCAAGATATCGGTATCACGCTAGGTACCATGATGTCAGACGGCTACGTCAACCGTATTGACTTAAATGGACGTTCTTACGAGGTAATTCCTCAGGTTGAACGTAAATTCCGTTTGAACCCAGAGTCAATGAACAACTACTACGTTCGAGCAGCTGATGGTAACGCCGTTCCACTAGGCAGTTTGATTACGATTGATGTTGTGGCAGAACCTCGTTCTCTTCCTCACTTCAACCAATTGAACTCAGCGACGATTGGTGCGGTACCTGCACCAGGTGCGGCAATGGGTGATGCAATTGCTTGGTTTGAAGATACGGCAGCAAATAAACTACCAAGTGGCTACAACCACGATTACATGGGTGAAGCGCGCCAATACGTAACTGAAGGTAGCGCACTTTACGCGACCTTTGGTCTAGCACTAGCTATCATCTTCTTGGTACTTGCGATTCAATTCGAATCTCTTAAGGATCCATTGGTTATCATGGTATCTGTACCACTGGCGATCTGTGGTGCTCTAATAGCTCTAGCTTGGGGTGCGGCAACGATGAACATCTACTCGCAGGTAGGTTTGATCACCTTGGTTGGTCTGATTACCAAACACGGTATCTTGATCTGTGAAGTTGCAAAAGAAGAGCAGCTACATCATCACAAGACTCGTATCGAAGCGGTAATGGAAGCGGCGAAGGTTCGTCTTCGTCCAATCCTGATGACAACGGCGGCGATGATCGCGGGTCTAATCCCACTGATGTACGCAAGTGGTGCGGGTGCAGCTCAGCGTTTCAGCATTGGTATCGTAATCGTTGCTGGTTTAGCAATTGGTACTATCTTCACGCTATTTGTACTGCCAGTGATTTACAGCTACTTGGCTGAAAAACACAAACCTCTGCCTGTATTTGTTGAAGACAAAGACCTAGAAAAGTTAGCTCGCGTCGATGAAGCAAAAGCGGCACACAGAGAATTAGCTGATAATAAGTAATCGCTAAGTCGTATTAACAATAAAAAGGCTACTTCGGTGGCCTTTTTTTATACGCCATAGGCGACATCTCAAGTGTGATTAAATAGAATAGTAGTAAATATTCAGGAGTTTTAATTGATATGTTTGATCCAAAAAAATTAGAGCAGATTGCTAAGCAGATCCACGATTCTATGCCTCAACCAGTAAAAGAGCTTGGTTCAGACGTAGATCAAAAAGTTCGCCAGGTTATCCAAGGCCAGCTAAACAAGCTAGACGTTGTGAGCCGTGAAGAGTTTGATGTTCAAACACAAGTACTGCTTCGCACTCGCCAAAAGCTAACTGAAATGGAACAAAAGCTAGCGGACTTAGAAGCAAAGATTGCCGACAAGTAAGCAGAAAGCAGAAAGCAGAAAGCAGAAAGCAGAAAGCAGAAAGCAAGAATACGAAAGGGTTGGTGTAAAAACACCAACCCTTTTGTATTTCTAAAGATCAATCAAGAACTGAAAGTCAACGAAGGCCTATCAAGCAATATTCATTTAATTGATTTATAAAACTTTATTCCTAAAAGAAAAAAGGCTTGGTCAACGGCGACCAAGCCTTTCTATTAGATGCTGTGTTGCTTATTTATAACTCAAACCTGTAAGGAGCTATTGATACTGCTTTGCTTTTTCTACAAATTCGCAGTCTCTAAGCGACGAATTAACCGCCTACAGCGATACGCTTCATGTCGCTCATGTAGCTACGTAGCTCTTCACCGATGTACTCTACAGGATGGTTACGGATAGCTTCGTTAACTTCGATTAGTTTAGCGTTATCAACTTGGTTAGATGTTTCACCTAGACCACGACCGATTACGTCAGTTGCTACTGAAGGCATGAACTTCTCACGTAGTAGCGGGGTTGCTACGTTAGCGAATAGGTAGTTACCGTACTCAGCAGTATCAGAGATTACAACGTTCATTTCGTAAAGACGCTTACGAGCAACTGTATTTGCAATTAGTGGAAGCTCATGTAGAGATTCGTAGTAAGCAGACTCATCGATGATGCCTGATGCCGTCATAGCTTCGAATGCTAGCTCAACACCGGCACGAACCATAGCAACCATTAGGATACCGTTGTCGAAGTACTCTTGCTCAGAGATTTCTACGTCAGAAGCTGGGTAGTTTTCGAATGCCGTTTCGCCTGTCTCTTCACGCCAGCCTAGTAGGTTCACGTCATCGTTCGCCCAGTCAGCCATCATTGTGCTAGAGAAGTGACCAGAGATGATGTCATCCATGTGTTTGTTGTAAAGCGGGCGCATTAGGTCTTTAAGTTCTTCAGAAAGCTCAAACGCTTTAACTTTAGCAGGGTTAGATAGACGGTCCATCATGTGAGTCACGCCACCAAACTTAAGAGCTTCAGTGATCGTTTCCCAACCGTATTGTAGAAGCTTGCCTGCGTAGCCCGGTTCGATGCCATCAGCAATCATCTTCTCGTAAGATACGATAGAACCTGCTTGTAGCATGCCACAAAGGATAGTTTGCTCACCCATAAGGTCAGATTTAACTTCTGCTACGAAAGAAGACTCTAGGCAACCTGCACGGTGACCACCAGTACCTGCAGCCCAAGCTTTAGCGATATCCCAACCTTCACCTTTAGGGTCATTTTCAGGGTGAACTGCGATAAGAGTTGGAACACCGAAACCACGCTTATACTCTTCGCGTACTTCAGAACCTGGACACTTAGGTGCAACCATTACAACAGTAAGGTCAGAACGTAATTGCATGCCTTCTTCAACAACGTTAAAGCCGTGAGAGTAACCAAGAGCTGCGCCTTGCTTCATTAGAGGCATTACTGTTTCAACAACGTTTGTGTGTTGCTTATCAGGAGTAAGGTTGATTACTAGATCTGCTTGAGGGATTAGTGTTTCGTAGCTACCCACAACAAAGCCGTTCTCATCAGCATTTTTGAATGATTGACGCTTTTCATCAATTGCCGCTTGGCGTAGAGCGTAAGATACGTCTAGACCAGAATCACGCATGTTTAGACCTTGGTTTAGGCCTTGAGCACCACAACCAACAATTACGATTTTCTTACCTTCAAGATATTCAGCTTCTGTCGCAAATTCTTCACGATCCATAAAGCGGCAACGACCTAATTGGTCTAGTTGTTCACGAAGGTTTAATGTATTGAAATAGTTAGCCATTCTAGGGCACTCCTTTAAAAATAAGTCCGTAAGGTCGATATCTCTCTATCGAATGACTTCATACTAAAACAGACACTCCGTTGCTGAAAGTGATATATTCACAATTAGTTATTGCAATAAATGCAACATGGAAACGATCGCAGAACATGAACATAAAATCTCTACAATTATTTATACATTTATGTGACAGCAAGAGTTTCAGTAAAACCGCTGCTGCTATGCACGTCAGTCCCTCAGCGCTGAGCCGTCAGATACAAAAGCTTGAAGAGGAAACAGGACAAGAGCTGCTTATCAGAGACAACCGCAGTGTTGATCTCACCCCAGCAGGAAAACACCTATTACCAGTAGCATTGAGCATCGTTGGCGAATGGCAACAATATAACCTTCATCTGAAGGGCGGAGAACAAGAGCTTAAAGGTGAAATTCGTATATTTTGTTCTGTGACAGCTAGCTACAGTCACCTACCTGAACTCATAACCGAATTTAGGGCTATTCATCCGTATATTGAATTCAAGCTCTCTACTGGCGATCCAGCTCAATCAATCGACAAGATCTTAAATGATGAGGCGGATATCGCGATCTCAGCAAAGCCAGATATCCTTCCTTCAAGGCTAGAATTCGAGACCATCAGCGATATACCACTTTCCGTTATCATCCCGTCAGGTGTGAGTAGCTTTAGCCAACAACTACAATCTGATAAACCAAACTGGAATGAAGTACCTTTTATCATCCCAGAAGCAGGAACGGCCCGAGAGCGTGCAAACGCATGGTTCAAAAAGATGAAGATAAAACCCAATATTTACGCTCAGGTTTCAGGGCATGAGGCAATCGTGAGCATGGTTGCCCTAGGTTGTGGGGTTGGTATAGCGCCAGATGTGGTCATTAACAACAGTCCAGTAAGAGATAAAGTAGACCGTTTAAAGATAGAACCCATCAAACCGTTTGAATTGGGTGTATGTTGTAAGCGAGCACAATTAGATAACCCATTAATTAGAGCATTTTGGCAGGTCGCCGAAGGAAAGTACCTACAAGACTAGTTATCTATAAGTGATAACTAGCAGGTGTGGAGTCACAGATAAAGAGCACGTTAGTGCTCTTTTTTGTTTTTCTAAACGACAAATATGAAAAAAGCCCGCTGATTTCTCAGCGGGCTTTTCAATGGTGGTGGAGGGATAGGGATTTGAACCCTAGAACCGCTATTAACGGTTGCCGGTTTTCAAGACCGGTGCTTTCGACCACTCAGCCATCCCTCCAACAAATTGTCATCAACAGATTAGTACACTGTTGAGGTTGTTATTTACTACGTAAATAACGAAATCAAAGCCTGGCGATGTCCTACTCTCACATGGGGAAGCCCCACACTACCATCGGCGCTATTGTGTTTCACTTCTGAGTTCGGCATGGAATCAGGTGGGTCCACAATGCTATGGTCGCCAAGCAAATTTTAAAATTCGGAAAGCTTATCTAAAAGTCTATCTCTTCAAACTCATTCAAGGTCTGTCTTTGAGTCCACAAAACCCCTTGGGTGTTGTATGGTTAAGCCTCACGGGCAATTAGTACAGGTTAGCTCAATGCCTCGCAGCACTTACACACCCTGCCTATCAACGTCGTAGTCTACGACAACCCTTTAGGAC